>CAWCMQ010000001.1:0-515666 GCA_963796645.1 uncultured Solirubrobacterales bacterium
AGATCCCAACGCCCAGCACGGTCATTCCGAAAACCATCACGAGCTTCGCGGACACCTTCGTCAGCAGTGCTGCGAGAGGCCGGCGAAGAGCATCGACGCGACCCCGGATGTGGCCCAGGCGAACCCGCCCTGCAGGGCGGAGAAGCCGAGCACCTGCTGCATGTACAGGGTGCCGATGAAGATGAACGAGTAGAAGCTGGCGCCGAGCAGAAAGCCGAAGGCGTTCGCAGCGGCCAGCGTTTGCAGGCGGAAGATCCGAAGCGGCATCAGCGGTGCCTTGCCGCGGCGTTCGATCACGAGGAACGCTCTGAGCAGCGCGGCGCCGATCCCCAGCTCGGCGATCGTCTTGGGCTGGCGCCAGCCGACCCGTGGTGCTTGCGCGATCGCGTACGCGAGCACGCGAGCGCGCCGGTCACGGTCGCCGCGCCGAGCGGGGCATAGCGCCGCCGCGCGGTATGACGCGGGTCTCGGGCGCGAACCGCCGGATCAGCGTCAGCGCGACCACGCCGACCAGAACGTTCAGCAGAAAGACGTACTGCCATCCGGCGAACCGCGTCAACAGGCCGCCGAAGACAGGTCCGGCGGTCGCGCCGAGAGCGGCAAGGGCACGCCGATGCCGAGCGCCTTGTTGCGCTCGGCGCCTTCAGCGAACATGTTCCGAACGGTCGACAGGCGGCCGGGAGGAACACGCAGCGCCGAAGCCCTGGGTTGCGCGCATCGCGATCAGAACCGTCTCGCTGCTGGCCAGCGATGCTCCCGACGAGGCGGCCATGAACACGGCGAGACCGGCAATGATCACTCGGGGCGCCCGAGCAGATCGGCGGCACGGCCGCCGAGCAGAAGAAAGCCGCCGTACGCGAGCTCGTAAGCTCATACAACCCACAGAAGGCTCGTTGCGAGAGTGAAGCTCTGGTCCATCGTCGGCGGGCTCTGTTACCCATCGTCAGATCCATGACGGTCATGAACGCGGCGACGGCGAGCAGCGAGAACGCCGCCAGCGATGGATGGGTGGAGATTGGGGCATGACCCTTCCTCTGAGTCGGAGTTCGCCGCCTCCTGGAGGCGGCCTCAATAATCCGACGCAGCCGGAGCGGCGATTTGGACAGCAGGCTTAAAGGTCCTGTCGGCGCCGCTCGAGCTCGGCCCGCTCGACGGCATTGGCGCTGAGCTTGATCGCCCTCTCTAGGCGCGCGCGGCGCCCTCGCGATCCCCGGCGCGTTTAGCAGCTCGGCATGGGCGGCGTGCAACGGCTGGTAGCGCTCGAGCGCCGGATCGTGCAGCAGCGGCGAGAGCAGCTCCAGGCCTGCCTGCGGTCTCGGCGAAGCCGACGGCGACGGCACGGTTGAGCTCGACCACCGCGGTCGGTGTCGAGCTTCACAAGCGCACCGTAGAGGGCGGCGATCTGCCGCCAGTGGGGCCTGCTCCATCTGGAGCGCTGTGATCGCCGCCTGCAGCTGGTACTGACCGGGGCGCCGCAGACGCAGGAACGCTCCAATGCCCGTAGGCCTTCTTGGATGCGCGCTTGGTTCCACCGCGAGCGGTCCTGCTCGCCGATCGCGAGGTAGCGGCCGTGCTCGTCGACACGCGCGACGCGCCGCGAGTCATGCAGAAGCATCAGCGCGAACAGTCCACACACCTCGGCGTCGTCTGGCATCAGCGCGCGTCGCAGCAGGCCGAGCCGGATCGCCTCGTCGCACAGCTCCTCGCGCGCGAGACGGTCGCCCTCGGTCGCGGAATAGCCCTCGTTGAAGATCCGATAGACCACCCGAAGCACCCCGCGCACTCGATCCGGGAGCTCTTCGTCGCGCGGCACCTCGTACGGGATCCGAGCGTCGGCGATCTTCCGCTTGGCCCGCCGATCCGCTTGCCGAACGTCGGCTCGGCAACCAGGAACGCGCGCGCGATCTCGCCGGTCGTGAGGCCACCGAGCGCGCGCAGCGTCAGCGCCACGCGAGCGGACACATCCAGCGCCGGGTGACAGCAGGTGAAGATCAGCCGCAAGCGATCATCCACGATCGAGCTTTCTTCGCTCACCGCTCGGTGCTCCTGCTGGTCGAGGCGCACGAGCTCTGCAACGCGTTCGGCGCGATCCGCCACCGAGCGGTCGCGGCGCAGGCGATCGATCGCGCGCCGCCGCGCCGTGAGCGTAAGCCACGCGCCTGGATTCGCTGGAACGCCGTCGCGCGGCCACGTTGCGAGCGCGGCCGCGTACGCGTCCTGGACCGCGTCCTCGGCCAGCTGGAAATCGCCCACATGACGAATCAGCGTCGCCAGCACCGCCGCCCGCTCGTCGCGAAACGCGCGAGCGACCGCATCCGCCGTCGGATCACTCAACCCGCAGTTCCTGAGACGGGGCGGACCTCGACGCGTCCGTAGCGGATGAGCGGGATCCGCGTGGCCACGCCCAGCGCGCGATCGAGGTTCTCGACCTCAATCAGGTAGTAGCCCGCAAGCGCCTCCTTGGTTATCGCAAACGGGCCATCCGTGAGCTCCGTCTCGCCGGAGATCGCGCTGACGGTCGTGGCCGTCGTGGTCGGATGCAGGCGGCCGGCCGCCACCAACAACCCGGCCTCCTCCAAGCTGCGGTTCAGCTCCAACCAAACCGTCGGTATCTCGGCCTCGCGCTCTGCGAGCTCGTCGCCTTCGACCTCCGTGGCATACAGCAACAGCATGTACTGGGACATCATCCCTCCTGGTTGGCTTTGTCAATACGACGCAGCATGGCCCCGAATTTGGACACACGCCCCGGGCAGGAGCCGAACGGCGAGCTACGCCGCCGAGCCTCTCGTCGTCAGCGCGGCTGACCGCAAGCGGCTCCGCGGTTCTGTATTCAGATGAGCGAAACCTGCATCAAGAAGGGATCGGACATGAACGACCACCCATCCGAGAGAGTTCCCCGCGCGGGAGGACGGCAGGCAACTGTCGGCATTGCAGCTGCGCATCCTTCGAGCGATCGCGGACCAGGCGCAAGCCAATGGCCGCGCATACACGGATACGGACACTCTGGCCACGCTTGCCGGGGTCTCGGAGGGCGACCTGCGAGACGAACTGTGGGAGCTTTCCAGCACGGCGTGACGATGGAGCCGCTTGAAAGCTTCCCGCGCGACCTGCTGGTCCACGGGCCCGGTGGCGCACGGATCCTGCGTCGCCCGCCACGAACTCCTGCGCTCGCCGGGAGACCCTCGCGAGTAAGGTCGGCGGCTCGCAGGTTCAGCCCGCTCACGCCGCACACCATGCCGGCGATCACCCCTGCGCTCAACGGCCGGGTCGACGGTGCGGGAGTTTGGGTTGCCACGCGGGGTGATGGACATCATGCTGATCGCGTTCGCGCTGGCGGTCGTACGCGCGCCGGTCGCCAGCGTGCGGGCCCGATTCGCGCAGGGTCATTTCGCTCAAGTCACTATGAGGCGACCAACGTCCCGAGTGACGTCTGTGATCGCCTCACGAACGAGAAGGCTTGCCAGCGCATCTCAGGAACGTCGGCAACGTTCTCTTGGGGCACTTTGACGCAGCGCATCGCGAGGTCCTGAGAGTTTCCCTATCCGCGCGTTGCGGGGAAGGTTGCGGATGCGCTCGAGATGTACGCGCTGTGGTGATTGCGGGACTCGCGGGCGGCGCCGCAGTCGAGCCGACGTCGGCGTCCAAGGAGCTTCGAGCTAGCGGACATCGAACCGGCGGAACGCGGTCGTCGCGGCGAGCGCCGCGACGACCCCGACGGCCGCGAGCACGGCGAGCGCTCCGAGCCCGGCGCCGTTGGCGAGCTGCTGATCGCCGACCGCCCAGTAGAACACGGAGGCGAAGCGAAACGGTCTGATCCAGCTCACGGCGGGCGCAAGTGAGCTGATCAGGTAGGACAGGGACGCGATCGTGGTAGTGATCCCGATTGCGGTGCTTCGGCTGCCGGTCGCGGCGCCGAGCGCGAGGGCGATCAGGCCGAGGTCGACACCGAGTAGGAGCAGGGCGAGGGTGGCCGTCGCGACGTGCCATGGGTCGAGGGTCAGGTCGAATGCGCGGCCGATGTAGACGCACGCAGCCACGACGATGGTCAGGATTGCGGCCTGCAGGGTCATCGTCGCGATCTTCTGCGCGATGATCCTGTCGCGTGCGAGCGGCAGGACGACAAGCAGGCCGAGGGTGCGGTCCTCGTTCTGGCCGGCGATCGCGCCGGCGCCGTAGCCGATCGTGAGCAGCAGCATGATCAGCGGCAGGAAGTTGGCGTAGGCGTTGACATCGACCCAGCCGGCCGGTGAGGTGAGGGTGCCGGTCGCGCCGAACAGCGCCGCGACGGCTGAGTTGCCCTGGGTCAGCTTGTTGAGCTCGGTGGAGTGCTTGAACGACGGGTAGAGCACGACGATCACGAGCATGTAGAGCGCCATCCCGACCGCGTAGCCGATCGTCGAGCGGCGCCGGTTGTACAGATCGAGCAGCGCGATGTCAGCCCGCATCGCCGTCGGGTTGATCGCGGTAGTAGGTGAGGAACAGCTCGTCGAGGTCGGCGTGCCGCGCGACGACGTCGACTGGGTCGTGGTCGGCGATCTTGTGCAGGAGCGACGCGAGTTCACCGGTCACCTGGAGGGTGACTCGCTCGCCGTCGACGGCGACGTGCTGCACGCCGTCGAAGTGTTCGAATTCATCGGCGGGGACCGGGGCCTTGAAGCGCAGCTCGATCGTCTGCGGCGCCCGGCGCCGGAGCGTTTCGACGGTGTCGGAGATGACGAGCTTTCCCTGGCGGATGATCGCGACGCGGTCAGCGACACGCTGGACCTCGTCGAGCTCGTGGGATGAGAGAAACACGGTGCGGCCCTCGGCGACGGTCTCGCGCAGCAGCTTGTGGAATTCGTCCTGCATCAGCGGATCCAGGCCTGAGGTCGGTTCGTCGAGGACGAGCAGCTCTGGCTGGTGCATGAACGCGAGCACGAGTCCGAGCTTCTGACGGTTGCCTTTCGAGAGTTCGTGCGTGGGGCGGTCGAGGACCACCTGGAAGCGTTCCACGAGTTCTTCGCGCCGGGCTCGGTCGACGCCGCCGCGGGCGTGGGCGAACCAGTCGAGCACGCGCTGGCCGGTCATCCTCGGATAGAGCTCGAACTCGCCCGGGAGATAGCCGCAGCGCCGATGGATCGCGACGCTGTCCCGGCGGCTGTCGAGGCCGAGTAGCCGCGCGGTGCCGGAGCTTGGAGCGCAGAGGTCGAGCAGACACCGGATCGTGGTCGTCTTGCCCGCGCCGTTCGGGCCCAGGAACCCGAACACCTGTCCGCTCTCGACCCGTAGGTCGAGCCGATCGACCGCGGTCGTCGCGCCGAACGACCTCGTCAGCTCGTGGGTCTCGATCGCGGTACTCACGATCAGGCGGCGCGCTCCTCCGGCATCTCACCAGACGGCGCAGCACCAAGCGCAGGTTGGTTGTGTCGGGATCGCTCGCGGTAGGCACGCAGTACATGGCGATGGGTGAGCCAGCCGATCAAGCGGCCGTGCTCGTACAGCACTGGGGCGCCGTCGTCGTCGGTCGCCGCGAGCGCATGCACGGCGTCCTCGAGCGAATCAGTTGCCCGCAGCTGCGGCGCGGCTCGGGCGAGCGCAGCCGCCGCCATCGGGTCTGTACCCGCTTGCTCGAGGGCGCGCTCGACGTCGCCGGCGGCGATCACGCCCGCGGCTGGGCGCAGCCGCGCCGGGCCGCGCCACAGCCGGTCGGCGAGGTCCTCGCCCGCGTAGAGGACGCGCACGAACGCGAGCCCGACACCGGTCGCGAGGACGCCCAGCCCCGCGTAGAGGACGAGCTCGAGCGGCGAGGAGAAATCGAACGCCGGCAGCGACAGGAACGGGTGGTTGCCGAACACTGCGCGGCCGATCGCGTCGGCGGTGATCGAGCTCAGCACGACCAGCCCGAACGACTGCGTCTGGAAGGTCCGCAGGATCAGCTCGAGCGCGAAGAACACGCCGGCGATCGGCGCGTTGACCGTCGCCGAGATCCCGCCCGCGGCACCGCACGCGACCAGCAGCCGCAGCTGCGACTCCGGCACACGCAGCAGCTGACCGGTCACAGAACCGATCGCCGAGCCGATCTGCACGATCGGACCCTCGCGCCCGACCGACCCGCCGGATCCGATGCAGATCGCCGATGCGAGCGATTTCACGACCGGCACCTGCGGCCGGATCCCACCGCCCATCCGGTTGACCGCGAGCATCACCTGCGGCACCCCATGCCCGCGCGCCTCCGGCGCGAACCATGCGACCAGCGGCCCATAGATCAACCCGCCGAGCAGCGGCGCCAGCACCACGAACCAGATCCCCAACCCCGGCACCAGCGGATTGTCCGCGTGCCCCACCGCGCTGAAGTCACGGTGCCCGCTGAACAGCTCGGTGAAGCCAAGAATCATGTACCGGAAAGCGACCGCACCCACACCGGCACCCACGCCCGTGACGAGCGCCAGCGCCGTCAGCCCGCTCGAGGAGCCGCGGGCGAGCGACCGCTCAAGCCACTCACGCCCCCAGCTCACGATCGATCCACTCCACCGTGAACGAGCCGGCGGCTCGGAGTCCGGTCCGGCGCCATCCTCGGCCAGGCGGTCGACCTCGACACCGTCCGTCCCCGGCGGAGCGCTCACCGCGACTCTCCTGCCTCGATCCCCGCTAGCAGCACGTCGATCGCGCGGCGAACGTTCTGCCAACGAAACGCCGCCGGATCAAGCGCCCGATGAAGCATCAAACCATCCGCGAGCGCAAGCAGGATCGACGCCAACGCGTTCGCCGGGATCGCTACCAGCTCACCTGAGTCGACCGCCTCATCCACCCACGCGCGCAACAGCTCGCGGCGCCGCTGCGTCGCCTCAGCGAGCCGCTGTCGCACCACATCCTCGGTCAACAGATCAGCCCACAGGTCAGCGCGGACCTGAACCCGCGCCGCATCCTCCCCGCGCGCCAGCATCGCCTGCGCAAACCGGCGCACCCGCTCGACCCCCGAACCGGACGTCTCCGTAATCCGAGCAAGGTCACGATCCAGAGCCGCGGCATCGTCATCGAGCAGCGCCAGCAGCAGATCCTGTTTCTGCTCGAAGTAGCCGTAGAACGCTCCCTTGCTGACCCCAGCCTCAGCGCACACATCATCGACCGTCAGATCTCGAAAACCCCGCCTGGACGCGCACCGCCACGCCGCATCGATCAGCTCCTGACGGCGCTCAACACGGGTCTCCGGACGAAGCTTGGGCATGCACAGAACATATCAACCAAACCGACCCGTCGGTTTACATGCGATGCCGTGCTACCCGAATGTCCCCACGCAGGGTGGGTCAGCGGCGATCGTGCCTGCCGGTCCTCTCGATCGCCGCAGCGGCGAGCGTGGCGGTCGCGGCGACAACGGCAACCGAGCCGAGAAACGCGATGTGCGTCCAGCTCCCCCAGATCCCATCGGGTAGGCCAAGCAGACTCGCGAGCACGACCGCCCAGATGCCCGCGCTCGCGGTCCGAGCCCAGCGGCCCGTCAGCAACGCGCAGCACGGTCCCGCGATCAGCAACCCAATCAGGATCACATGATGCCCGAGGCCGGCGTCAATGCCGGCGACGACCGTGGTGATCGCGAACGCGAGATACCAGACGTGTTGAGCCGACCAGCCGGCGACCAGCGACCGATCACTCTCCGTCACAGACGCGGCCGGAGCCCTGCCGTTCGTGCTCACCGAACTGTCGAGCTGATCGGTGCGGGATCGCGGCGCTGGCCCAGCCCTACCGTGGCCACGCGTGCGCCGCCGGCGCCTCGTCCAGACTGCGAGCATGCTCCCGATCGCCACCGGCAGAGCCGTCCAAAGCAGCATCCCCCTCGTTGATGAGTACGCGCTCGTGAGGATCAGACCCGCGAACGCGAGATACGCGCAGATGATCAGCACGCCGTGGCCACGGCGCAGCCCGCTCGCGTTGTAGGCGCACGCAAGCGCGAACACGGTGAGGCCGAGGTACCAGGCCGCGATCAGCGTCGATGCCGTCGACGGCGCTCCCAAGCCAACGATCACTCCTGGCAGCAGCAGGCCCGCGGCGACGTTCAGCGCGTTGCTGTTCATCGCGGTGCTCAACGTCGCGGCGCCCCTCCCGCGCCGCGCGAGATAGACCGCCGCGACCGCGTTGGGGAGGCTCGTCATCGCGGCGAGGATCAGACCTCCGACGACGATCTCTGGGATCCCGTGACGCGTGCCGAGCGTGGAAGCGGTCTGCTCCATCGCGACGCTCGCTCCCACCACGAGAACGACGGCGGCCGCGGCAACGAGCGCGTCCTGGGTCCGGCCGCGCCGAGGATCGATCGCGACCTTGAGCTCGAGCTCCTCCTCCACGATCGCGCTCGTCAGCCATCGCACCCACGCGGCGGGAAGCCCCCACCGTCCCAGCCGCTCGTGCCTGGCCCCGAGGATCACGAGATACGGCACGAGCACGGCGAGCACCATCGCGAGCCCGGCCGCGGCGGGAAGCGCGCCGACCACGACCGCGACGCACACCGACGCGACCCAAACAGCCACCACCCCCTCCAACGCGATCACCCGCCGGTGCAGCGCGATCTCGCCCGCCAGCACGGCAGAGAGTCCGAGCAGCGCCGCGAGGTTGAACACGTTCGAGCCGATCACAACCCCGGCACCGATCCGGGCGTGATGCCCCGCCAGCGCCGTGATCGCCGCGGTGATCTCTGGCGCGTCGGCCGCCAGCGCCGCGAGCATGCCCAACAGCGCCTCCGCGAGCCCTAGGCGCGCGCCGACGCGCTCCAACCGGGACACCAGCACCCAGCTGGCAGCCAGACTGAACGTCGCGGCGAGCAGGAACACGACCGCCAGCAGAGCGTCGGACACCGCGGTCAGCCCCCAGGCCCCACGAATCGTTGCTCCCGGAAGGGGCGAACGACACGCTGCGGGATGTCGAGCAGTCTCCGGGTCACCACGGCCTCCCGTAAAGGGCACGCCGACCAGGCTTCCCGGCACTCCTCGCCGCAGTGTAGTCGTGAGCGCGCCGCCGACCTATCCGCTGCCGGCCGAGCTGTCCGCGCCCCCAGCGTGGACAGCTCCGTCAGCGGGGGTCGCCACACCAATCGTGCGACTTCGCAGGCGGCGTCAGCGAAAGCGGTCGTCGGACGTCGCAGGGATCGCGTTGGCACACCGAGTCAGGGGTAGAGTCTGCGGCATGGCCCGGGGCGCTGCTCGCACACGGATCGTGCTCGGAGTACTGGCAAGCGTAATGGTGCTGGGCGCCATTGCCGATCCCGCGTCGGGTCTGGTGCTCCGCGGTCGTCAGCCCAACAATACGATCGTTGTTCGCGCGTCCGGGGTCGCCCGTGGCAGCTACTCGGTCGACGGAGCTCGTTGGGTGCGCTTCGCGGGCATTCGGTCGCTGAGGATCGATGGTGTCGGCGGTCACGATGTGTGCCGGATCGTGAATCCGCCCGGCGGCTTGTTCGCGCCTTCGGGCGGGATCTCGTGCCACGGCGGCAACCGCGCAGGTGCGCCGCGTCGGGGCGTGCTGGTCGTGAGCGGCGGACGCGCGGCGAGCTCGTCGTACTCGCCGCAGCGTGGGCGGCCGGGCGCCGGGACGATGAGGACTCGGTCGGGCCGGGTCGTGCAGGTGATCCGGTTCAGCGGGCTCAAGCCGGTGACCGACACGGTGCCGGCGACGACCTATACGTTCAACGATCCGATCGCGAACGACACCGCCGAGCTCCTCGACGGATCCAGCCCCGGGCAGGACACGATTGAGTCTCGCACCAGCCAGTTCGAGAGCGTCACGATCGCGAACAAAACGAACGTCACGATCAACGCCATCCAGTCCGGCGACCAGGCGAGACTCGACCTCGATCAGGCGGAAACCGGGATGGCGTCGCTCGCGGTCAGCGCCACGGGCGAAGTGCTCGTTCATCAGGCGGTCCTATCCGGCGTTCAGCTGAGCCTCACGAGCACGACCGACCAGATCTCGGAGCTCGGCCCGATCGTGATCGGTCAGGGGCTGCTCACTGCAGCCGCGGCCAGTCAGATCACTCTCGTCAACCCGGGCAACCTCGTCGGCGGACTCTCGGCCCACGCAGAGGGCGGGCCGGTGAGGTTCAACGACGACAGCGTGGACGTGCTGAGCGTCGGAGACGTGACCGCGACTCAGGACGTCGCGCTCGTCAATGCCGCCGGCGGAGTGCTCATCAACGGTGCCGTCTCGGCCGGGAGCTCGTCAAGCGTGATGGTCACCTCCCGCCAGGGCGAGAGCCTCATCTCGCTGAGCGGCGGCTCCCTCACGGGTCAGAACGTGACCCTGACGGCGGACAGCATGACCCTGGCCGGCGGTGCGATCCACGCGAGCGACGTGGCCACGCTGGCCCCGTTCGCGGTGGATCGGGCGATCGACCTCGGCGATACCGTGGATGGCCAACTGAGCCTGCTGCACACGGACCTGGCGGCGATCACCGCCGGCACCATCATCATCGGCGGCCCCGAGGCGGGACAGATCTTCGTCACCGAGCCGGTCTCCGAGCCGGGCGAGCTTATCCTGGAGACCGGGGGTGGCTTCACCCGGACCTCGGCTGGCAGGTTGAGCGCCCCGGTGCTGTCATTGATCAACGCCGGAGCGATCGTCCGCAGATGGACGATCACTCCGGCGTCGGTCGCCGACGGCTCGGGTTTTTCGATCCCCTACACGACCGGTGCGCTCGCGGTCATCGGCGGCAGCGGCGGCGACACGTTCAACGTCACCGCCGCGCCGAACACCAGCTACTCGATCGACGGCGGGCCACTGTCGACCGGCAGGCTGAACTACAACGCGCAGGGACGAGCGGTATCCGGCGCATCGCTTGCCGCACCGTCGGGGGAGATCGACTCGCCGACAGTCAAGCCAGTCACGTTCACGGAGATGGCGACGGTCAACATCGCGGGCGCAGCCACCGCGCGGCTGACCGTGACCGTCGGCGGGACCGGCACGGGCACCGTCACTGGCACCGGACCGATCCACTGTCCCGCGACCTGCTCGCACTCCTACCGGCTCGGCAGCATTGTGACGCTGCGCGCGACGCCGGCACGCGGATCGCGCTTCACGGGATGGAGCGGCGGCCGTTGCACCGGCACGGCAGCGTGCTCGGTGACCCTGAGCTCGAGCAAATCGGTCCGCGCCACCTTCTCAAAACCGACCAGCTGTGTCCTGAGGGCCCCGAGCAGCACGGTGTCACATGCACATGCGAAGCACCCAAAGCCCGGGCAGACACCCCGGACAACACTGACCCTCCGAGTCAAATGCGATCAGTCGGCCACCGTCACGCTGGCAGGCAGGATCACCGAGCTGCTGCACTCCGGGACGAACCACCGCAAGCCTCAGACCAAGACGGTCCGGATCTCGCCGAGGCGCGCATCGGTCCGCGCTCGGCTCGCCAAGTCGCTGACGGTAACGATCCCTACCGCCGCCGCCACCGCACTCGCCGCGCAAACCCCAGAGTCCGTCTCTTTCACGCTCACCGCGACAAACGCCAGCGGCACGAGCATGGCCTCGCTGAAGCTGCCACGACTCAAGCCCTAACGCGTCAATCCGCCCGCTCCGTGATCGCGGCTCGCCGGTGATCGGTCCGACGGCCGTCGATCGCTCGCCTCGGACGTGGTCGCACGGACGGACCGGTGGGTCCGCGCGTCCGAACCCAGACGACGGCGCATGGACGCCGCGACGGGCGGAGATCTTGACGTGTCCGAAATCCATGCCCATGCAAGGAGGAGACAGCGTGAACGCGGCGCGCAGTATCCGTGCGCAGGACGATCGCCTTCGCGATCTTGGCCCGCCAGGGCTCACGATCGGGTTGGCGACCTGAGGATCGCCGCCTCAAACGTGGCGTGCGTCGACCTCATGATCGTTCCGGGTCGCGACTGGGCTTCCGAGAGACCCGTATTGGCGAGGAGCACGTCGCTGATGAAGGCCGGGCCGACGCCTGCCTTCGTGCTCGCGCGGGTATTCGCCGCTGACGGGCGCCGGCGTGGCTGCCTCTGTCCGAGAGCACAACCGCGACGGTCAATGGATGCGCACACGTGGCTGCGGCTTTCCGCACGACGAGGCGTGTCGCCGATCGCGGTGATGCCTGTGGGCTGTTGCGGAAATTCTCAGCGCGACGTCGGCGAACTACAGCCGACTCATGCTTTGCGTCGGCAGCGGGACTAGGCTGAAATGGTCGCCGCCGAATTCTGTCCGTCTCTGGCGGGGTCAGCCTCGGAGTCTGAGAGCCAGCCGGGTATCAGTTGTGAGCGCGACCGTATGCCTAGCTTGGCCTAGATCCGGGTGAGGTTCGCCTCGACGGTGCGTACTGTGATGTACAGCGTTTCGGCGACCTCGGTTGTGCGGTTCCGAACGTCACGCGATAACACTCTGCCTTGCACACATCTCTAGGGTCGGTCGGCAACCGGTTCTTACGGTCACCTCGGGCTACGTTCATCGCTGGCTCGGAGCCTTGGGCAGTCCGCGCCGCAAGATCCCCGCGAGCACGACGGCTTCGTTGTGCTCGCTGTCGCGGGCGGCGTAGACGAGCGTCAGGGTGTCAGCTCTCGCCCGACGCCGAAGCGCCGTCAAGCGCGAACGTTGGCCGCGAAGCTCCTCGATGTAACGTCGCCGGAACTCTTCAAAGCGGTTCGGCTCATGCCCAAACCATTGCCTGAGCTCGGTGCTCGGCGCCAGCTCCTTCTGCCATTGATCGAGTTCGGCTCGCGCGCGGGAGACTCCGCGCGGCCAAAGCCTGTCGACCAGCACGCGGTAGCCATCCGAGGATGTCGCGGGCTCATAGGCGCGCTTCAGGCGAACGTCGATTGCGCATCCTCCCGGTCCGAGACTACCCACGGCGACCGATCGAGAGCATGGAGGCGATCGACACCCGACGCGAACCAGATGCGGCTCATACGGATCCAGCGTCGCTCCATGTCGATGTCTTACCACGCGAGCGGCGATCCGTCCTGTCTTCGGTAGGACCGGCGCGCCGATTGACGCTAGAGCAGCAGTGGTTCCGTGATTGGAAGATCGTCACAACCCCTCGTCGAGGGGACGAAGCGAGCCGCGGCGGTGCGAGCACAGGACAGGGTTGGCATCGAGCGCTGGCTCAACGAAGGCGGCCACATGGGCACAGAAGCCGAGCTTGAGCGCGAGACGGTGGCCGAGGATCTCGATCGCGGTCGTCCCGAACTGGTAGGAAGCGGGTGCTGATCGCCGGGGGTGGGTTGCGGGGCTGAGACGCTGCTGGCGTTGCGCGCGCTGGCTGGCGATCGCCTTGGGATCACGATTCTGGCGCGGGAGCTGAAGTTCATCAACCGTTCGATGTCGGTGCCACAGCCGTTCAATCCGCAGCGTGTCCGTGGCCTGCGGCTGGAGGAAACCGCGGCGGAGCATCTCCAAGGCGGATCCGGTCGTTTACGGGTGCGGGACCCTCGACGAGGCGGTCGCCGCGCTGAGCATCGGGCGCGCCACCCTCGAGGACCCCGGGCTGCAGGCGATCGTGCTCGAGCTCCAGCGCGGCCTGTTCGCCGCCGCGGTGAAGATCGCCGCCAACCCGCGAGCGCGCGACCGGCTGGTCCCGGGCATCGCGTCGGTGACGGCTGAGATGACCGTCTCGCTCGAGCGGACAATCGACGCGCTACTCGCGGATCATCCGCTGCGACCCGCGTTCGTCGTGCCCGGCGCCAACCCGTCCTCTGTCGCGCTGGACCTGGCCCGGACATTCCTGCGCCGCGCGGAGCGACGGTTGATCGCCGCGCGCGAGCGCAGGATGAGCGTGAGCGGCACGCTGGTCGCGTGTGCGAACCGGCCGTCGGGATCTGGGTCTACGTGCTGGCGCGGCGCGCCGCAGGTGCGGCCGAGGAGCCGCTTAGCCACGACTGAGCCAAGGCCGCCGTCGACAGCGCAGTGTGAGGCCGCACCGGTCAGCGGCCGGTTAACCTGCCTTGGAAACACGCAACCGAGCACGAGGAGTGACCGTGAACAGCTGGGATCTGAAAGCGCTTGATCTGAAGCCGCGGTTGCCGGAGATTCTCGCCTCGAGCGACGCGGCACGCGCGATCGCGCTCGACCTCGCCGCCGGAGAGAGCCTCGCCGACCATCAGGTTCACGAGCGCGCGTGGCTGGTGGTCCTCGACGGCGAGGTCCAGGTCACCACGGCCGAGGGCGGGCACGCGAGCGGCGGCGTCGGGCTGCTGGTCGAGTTCGCCCCCGGGGAGCGACACGAGGTGCTCGCTTCCGCCGACGCACGGCTGCTGCTGCTGCTGACACCGTGGCCCGGCAGCGGCCATCCCGGCGCGATGACGATCCGGGAAAAGCTCTACGCCCGTCGGCACGCGGCCAAGCAGGCAGAGTGAGTTAAGCCGATCCGGCATGACGGCTCGCCCCGCGCAGACACCAGCGCGGCCGGACCGCTGGAGCGCTTTGACGTCCCGCTGTCAGAGCTGACGACGCTTCGCCTCGGCGGCCGGGCGCACCGGATCGTTGACGCAACGCTCGACGATCAGGTCATCGAGGCGGTCGCTCCCGCCGACGCCGCCGGCGAGCCCGTGCTGGTGATGGCAGGCGGCTCGAACCTGGTGATCGCCGATGCCCGGTTCGAGGGCACGGTGGTCCGGATTCTCACCCGGGGCGTGTCGACGAGTCCTCTCGACGCCGACCTCCGTCCGCACGCTGCTGGCCGGTCAGCTGCTGGGGCGCTTTGCGGTCGCGATCGTGCAAGCGCTGATAATCGTGCTCGGATCGCTGTTGTTCTTCGGCGTGAGCTGGGGCAACCCGCTCGGCACCGCCGCGGTGATCTTCGCGTTCTCGCTGGTCGCCACCGGCGCCGCCGTGCTGCTCGGCAGCTTCTTCTCAAGCGACAATCAGATCAGGCCTGTGGCGCTGCTGCTCGGACTCGGCCTCGCCGCACTCGGTGGCTCGATGCCGCCACTGGAAGTGTTCCCGAGCACGGCCCGCAAGATCGCCCACGTGACTCCCCACGCCTGGGCCAACGACGCCTTCTCCAAGCTTCTCAAGCACGGCGGGGATTTCGTCACGGTCCTGCCGCAGGTCGCCGTCCTGCTCGGATTCGCCGCGCTGGTGATCACCGCCGCCGTGTTGGCATTGCGGCGTACGCTCACCGCCTGACCTGCCGTGACCGGCCCGAGGCGCTCCGGGCGCCGGCGGCGACATGGCGCGGCGGTCGGCCAAGGAGGCCATCCTGGCCAGAACCCGGGTCCTTATCTTCACGATCATCGTGCCGCGGCCGCCTCGCTCCGGTGCAACCCGCGTCTGCCTGACCATTCGACTACGGCGCGACATCAGGGAAACCACCCTGGCCGATCCATGCGCTAACCAGCTAGTACAACTGGCTGGCCATGCGACAAGACTCTCGTTCTCAATGAGGCGACGAACGGCCTTCTCCTCCTTGAGCCAGTTCCTGAGCGTCAGATCGGAGATCCCGAGATCCTTCGCGAGCTTGCGCTGCGGCTTGTCGCCCAGCTGCCCGAGACAAGATCGCTTCCCGGCGGAACTCCTCGGGACTCGGCGGCTGAGTTCTGGGCACCTGAACCTCACTTCCCCGGTTTATAACCGGAAGCGTTCAAATGTCGTCGAAAACGTGGCAACTCCACGCCCTACGACACTCCTGTCATCGCGGTGGCGAAGTGGGCGACGGCGGCCGTGGGCCCGACGGTCGCGTTCGATGCCTTGGAGAAGCCCGGCGGGTCGAGGGCACCCCGTGGGCCTTCGCCGCTCGACCCCAGCCATAGGTAGCGGGCGACCTCGTCGGAGCCTTGTGGACCGCACCGGGCCGCAGGTGGCGCCAAACGTTCCGTCGCCGGCGGGGAAAGCGCAAGCTTGGTGAACGTCGGGCGGGACGCCTACTCCTCGCCGAGCGCTGCGCGCGGGTCGCCGTGCGGATGGCTTGGTGGCGCCGGCACGGTCGGCGGGTGGAGCAGGTTCTCTACCTCGCGCACGCCCGTTACCTTGCGCACCTCGCGTTCGATCCGCTCGATCTGCTGGGCGTCGTCGAGCAGTCCGCGTAGGACAACGATCCCGCGGTCCGCATTGATGCTGATCTGTCCCTTGGGAATCGTCCGGTCGCGGAACAGCTCAGTCTCAACCTTGCGCACGAGGCTGACATCGTCCAGGTCCGCCGCTGCCTGATCACGATGCGTGATCGCGTGCCCGAGCCCGGCAAGCTTGCCCGCGTCGTAATGGGCCTGGCGCTCGACCCGGCGAGCGCGGCGGCGCAACGCGGCCCTCGTCCGGTCGCGAACAAGGTGGCGTCGCCGCTTGCCGCTGCGCGGGTCCAGGAAGAACTCCAGCGCGGCGCCCGCCGCGAAGGCGGGCACGGCGACCGCAGCCAGCTCACGTGCTGAACGCGCTCGCTGGCGTCCCGGCTCACGCCGCTGGCGCTTGAGGAACAGACGCGTCAAGAGCAGCACGGCACGTAGGCGCCGTCGGTCATGTTTGCGAAATCGGTGCATGCCACCCTCACCTTCCGAACAGCGTTGACTACCAGTCAGGAACACGCTAGCGCGCTGAAGCCCCAGCGCGGGCGAACCGATGCCCGTCGATGTCAACAAGGCCACAGACTCGTCCGTTGAGCGCCGCTTGGGGTTCCTCCGGGGCGTCGGCTAACGCCGCCAGAAGGCGGCGCCGACAGCGACGCGACCGCGGCGGATGCTGGCGTCCCCGGCGCGGCGCGCTGGCTGCGGTTGGATGTGGGTGGACTCTCCCCTTGGCATCGACCGTGCGACACACACGCGGGGTGCAGCCTTCGCGGCGGCCGCCTGCTGAAACAGCGCCGCACCAAGCAGCAGGGCCTCCAAGATCGACGCTAGCCTCGCAACAGAATCGCCGCGTCGTGGTGGGTCCCGCCGGCAACAGTCCCTCGTCCGGCTCAGGTGTGAGGCGGCGATCGCACCCGGAGCCGTCATGACGCGCCCGCGTAGCCGCACCCCCCGGCTGGCCGAACGATAGTGCTCGGAGGCGCTCGCAAGATCGGTGTCGAGCACCGCATTCGCCTGGCAATCGGAGCATCTTGGCGTCGGAACTCGACCGCTGCTGCGGACCGTCGCTTGCGGTCATCTCCACCGATCGGTCCGGCACGGTCGCTTCTGGTGACGGCGGTATCGGAGGCGAGGGGTGCTCGCCCATCTTCGCAGCCGTCTGGTTTAGCGGTCCCGCGTGGGCACTTGTCCGGCTCACTGCTCGGCGGTGGCGCCGGCGAGTCGTTGGTGCCGCCACCCGGTTCACGGCCGTGGGTCGGAGCGGTGGGTGTAGCGGCGTCCCTGCGGGCGGTGGGCGACGATCTGGAAGATCGAGGTGAAGCCGTTTTCGAACCCGCGTCGTGCGGCGCGTAGGTACAGTCGCCAAACGCGCAAGCGCTCCGGGCCGACGAGCGATTCGGCGCGCCCGGCGTGCTCGTCGAGGTTGCAGGCCCACTCGTGCAGCGTGCGTGCGTAGTTCGTGCCGGAAGCCCTCCGCGTTGTTGGGCTCAAGGCCGGCCGTCTCGATTGCGGTGAGGACCCGCGAGAGACGCTCGCATGGGAAGAGGACCAGGCGTGTCGGGACCGAGCTCGTCCCGACCACGGATCGCGCTCGGTTCTCGTCCTGTCGCCGGCGCTGACGCACGTCGACGCGCTCGCTCCGCCCTGTCGAGCTTTAGTGACCCGATCCCGTCCATGCAGCGGCGCGGCATGATCCGGTGATCCGGTGATCCGGTGGGAGCCGCGCGATGGCTGGGCGGGTGGGCTGGTATGGTCGTTCGGTCAGGTTGGGCAGCTTGCCCGACGCATGTAGTGCCGGCGCTCGTAGCCTTTGCTCTGTGCAATCTCGGCGTTCGCAGCACGTCACGACGCGGGAGGAAGCACAATGGCTACTGGAACGGTGAAGTGGTTTAGCGACGAGAAGGGCTTCGGGTTTATCACTCCCGACGACCAGTCAAAGGATCTGTTCGTTCACCACTCGGCGATCGTCGGCGGGGGCTATCGCTCGCTCGCGGAGGGCGCGAAGGTTTCCTACGACGCTGAGGCCGGGGAGAAGGGCCCCAAGGCCGCCAACGTCCAGCTGGTCTAGCGAGCCCGCTCGCCTGCGGAGCGTCGCGGGTGGGCAGGCCCGAGCGCTGATCGACGACAGAAGATGCCTTGAGTGACGTCCGCCGAGAGGTTGGCGGGGGAGCCAGGAGGAACTCGCCGAGAGGATGTGTGTAGATGGGGACGACTGGGTCGGCGCAGGGTGGCGCGGAGCGGTTCGTCGTTACGGAGGCTGAGCGGCGGGTGGCTGACCTGTTGCCGATCGAGGTCGATCCGGTTCTCGCTCGCGCGACTGTCGAGACGGTGCCGTTCTGGTTTCACACGTTCGCGCTGAACCGTGCTGAGGGCATCTACACGCCCGGTGCCGCGCGCGACCATCGCTACCGCGTCTGCGCGCTACCCGAGGACTTCGTCGGGATGACCGTGCTCGATGTCGGCTGCTTCGACGGCTTCTACGCCTTCCTCGCCGAGCGCCGAGGGGCCGAGCGGGTCGTGGCGGTCGACAACGAGCAGTACCGGCGCTGGGTCGCGTCGCGGTGGGGCGTTGAGCTGCAGGGCGGGGAGGGCTTCCGCGCCATGCATCGCCTACTCGGCTCGGCCGTTGAGTACCGGCGGATGGACGCGTTCGCGCTCGACGGGCTCAAGGAGCGCTTTGACCTCATCTACTGCTTCGGCATCCTGCACAGGGTCGAGAACCCACTCGGGCTGCTGCGCGTGCTGCGTGGGCGGACGGTGGATGGCGGCACGCTGCTGGTCGAGACCTACGGCGTCGGCCCGGAAGATCGGAACGGGCCCGCGATCCGCGTCTGCGACCCCGGGGAGGTTTACGCGCGCGACGACTTCGTCTACTGG
Source organism: uncultured Solirubrobacterales bacterium (assembly GCA_963796645.1). Lineage (GTDB taxonomy): Bacteria > Actinomycetota > Thermoleophilia > Solirubrobacterales > Solirubrobacteraceae > Palsa-465. The sequence goes on from CAWCMQ010000001.1 coordinate 18,834, forward strand.
GGGTTCGGGGACGCCGGCCTGGAGCGGCTTGCCCGGATTGCCGGCTTCTCGCGCGTCGAGTCGCTCATCAACGTGGAGATCGACGGCCACCCGCGGCTCATGGCCCGGCTGGTCGCCTAGACCACTCCCGGACGGCCTTCTGCACAGCCTCTTCACAAGACGGTTGCAGGCTCGTAACGAGAACGCGTGCTTGTGGCGCGAGAGTTGTTGGAGTGCTCCCGGCGCTATACGCCCACCGCCTCGGCCGTGCGTACGGCCCTGACTCGTCGCTCGCGGCGCTCCACCGCGCCATCCAGCAGCCACTCGACGGCCTCGAGACCGACTGCTGCCTGACCGCCGACGGCGAGCTCGTGCTGCTACACGACCCGCTGCTCGACCTCTGCACCACCGTGTCCGGCTGGGCGCATCAGCGCACCGCGATGGAGATCCGCGCAGGGCAGCTGCGCAACTGCGACGGCACACCAAGCGACGAGCGCCCGCTGCTGCTCGACGAGCTGCTCGACCTCGCACCGCCCGGCGCAACGCTCCAGCTCGAGGTCAAAGCCCACGCCGACCCAGCCCTCGCACGCCGCACGACGCGAGCCGTCTGCGAGCGACTTCGCGACCACCCCGCTCGGGGGCGGACCGAGGTCATCAGCTTCTGGTCCGGTGCGTGCGAGCTTGCCGCCGAGCTCGGCTTCCGGGCGCGGCTGGTGATCATCGCCGACTACCGCATCCCCGCACTCGCCGCCTGGGGACAACACGTCGGCCTGCACGGCGTATGCGTCGAGCACTTCCTCCTCTCCCGCGCGCTGGTCGCAAACCTTCGAGCCTGCGGGCTCAGCGTCACGACCGGCACGATCAACCACGCCGCGATCCTCGCGCCGCTCCTACCGCTTGGCCTCGACGCGATCACGAGCGACTCCCCACACGAGCTGCACCAAGCGCTCAGCCGCACACTCCAAACGCCGCCGCTCGCCGCCTGACCCGCCCTGCACACCCTGACGCCCAGCCGGCTCCCGCACTCCCGAGCAGCGCGAGGCGATGGTCGTGAGGGACGTGGTCAGCCTGCTGGTCCTCGCGCGAGGAGGAGTGCGGCGTTCGTCCGCGCGTCGCGGCGCAGCGGTGTGAGTGTTCGGTTTAGCGGCCGGCCTCCCTGGTCAAGGATCCGTGGTTGCACTGTTGGCCAGTCACGACCTCGATGCCCGAGCAGCCGCCGTCACCTTTGCGGGTCCCGCGAATCGTGAATCGGAACTCTCGGACGTTAAAGGCGCGGGTGGCGGCGTGCCACTGCCGCGCGGCCGGTGGGCCCGGGCAGTTGTGCGTTGGTGGGCCGGGCGCGCGGTGGGCCCCGAATGACAGAGCCCGGAACCTGTGAGTCATGTCGTGCGCCGCTTGCTGCCCGGCCGCAATGGCTTTCGGTGGCGCGGGTGTGCGGGGGATGTGTCGGGGGGTTGTGGTTCGAGCAGGCGGACGCCTATTAGCCGCCCGTGGTCATGGACGCGGTCGATCGTGTATCCGTTCAGCTCAAGTTCGCTCAGGACCGCGGCCGGGAAGTCAATCCCGCTGGCGCGCAGCTCGGCAAGAGCGATGGGTTGGTCGCCGGCGCGGCGCAGTCGCTCGAGCATTCTCTGTTGCTGGCTATCAGCGAGTGTCATCGACCGTCCGCCGCCGGGCGGTGTCAGGTCCTGATGGGTTCTGCGTGGGAGCGCAGGAGTTCTGCCCAGCGCTCGATCGAGAACGTGGACGGGTCGGTCGTCGCCATGAAGTCTTCGAAGACGGCGATGAAGCGCTGGGGGTCGTCGAGCTGGGGGAGGTGGCCGGCGTTCTGGAAGATCTCGAGGCGACTATCTGGCATCGCCTCCTTGGCGGCGTGGCCGTGGTCGACGGGCAGTACGCCGTCGCGCTCGCCCCAGACGATCAGCGTCGGCATGTGCTCGGCGAGGTACAGGCGGTCGCGAGCGTCCACGCGCTGTCCGCGCGTTCCGACCACCCCGCGCAGGGTGCCGAGGAACGCCGCGCGCGTGTCGGGATCGGCGAGCGCAGCGAAGGCACGCCCGTAGTGCTCGGCATCCGCTGATGGACGGATGCGCAGCGCCCGACCAGCGCTCCCTACCAGATTGATCAGCGAGCGAGCTACCGGGGCGGTCAGCGAGAGGAACAGCTCGCTGCCCGGAAGGGTCGCGAGGCGAAGGATCAGGCCGACGTCCGGGCCGAGGCCGCCGCTGGAGACCAGCACCAAGCGCTCGCAGCGCTCAGGGAACTGGTAGGCGAACTGCATGGCGATCCCGCCGCCCAGCGAGTGGCCGACCACGGTCGCGCGCTCGAGACCCAGCGCCCCGCCGAGGTCGCGCAGCGCGCTGGCGAGCGCGCCGAGCGAGTAGTCGCCGGCGCCCTTGGCCGAACCACCGTGGCCGGGCAGGTCGACCGCCACGACGTGGTGCTGCCGGGCGAGCCCGTCGAGCACCGGTTCCCAGGTGCGCCAGTCGCCGCCGATGCCGTGAATCAGCAACAGGGCCGGGACCCTCGCCGCCGACGACGTAGGCAACTTCGCGGCCGTGGAGACGAACAGAACGATAATCGAGCGTCGTGCTCATGTAAACAGAGGTTAGACGATTGGTTACAGTTTGCCGGTGGCCGCGATCCAACAGTCCCGCGCCGCCGTCCGCCGCGCGCGCGAGCGCAAGATCGTCGACGCGACCCGCGCCCTGTTCGACGAGCGCGGGACCGGGGATGCTCGCATCGACCACATAGCCCGCCGTGCCGGCATCAACAAGGCCCTTATCTACCGGCACTTCGCCTCCAAGGAGGAACTGTTCGCGCTCACGACCACGCACTATCTGGCCGAGATCAACGCTCTGCTCGAGGCGATCGAAGAAGAGACGAAGGCCGTCTCCGAGCGGCTCCGCCGCGGATTCGAGGCCTTTGCCGACTACGGCATCGAGCATCCCGCCTTTCTCGACTGCGCGCTCTCGCTCGTGCGCCAGCCAGCCGAAGACCTGCGAGCACGGGTCTCCGACTCCGTGTGGCACCGACTTGGGCGGACGACGGGGGCGTGCATCGGCTGGCTCGCCGACGTCCTGCACGACCTCGGCGTGCCCGAACCCGACAGGCACGCGAACCAGCTCTACCTCCAAGCGATCGGGGTCCTGCATCTCGCCCGCTCAGGCGTGGGGCTGCGCGGGATCGCGCCCGACGCGGCCGAGGCGTTCCCCATCAGCCCCGAACAGGTGCGGGCCGCCTGCGTACAACTCGCCCTCGCCACCGTCCCGACCGACTGATCGACTTGACCTCCAGACAGAGCTGACGTAGTCCAAACCACGCTCGTCGCGGTCGGCCGCGAACGACTGGAACGGCTGACGCGGGGTCGGCCGTTCTGTGGCGTCCTACTTTCCGTCGTCTGATCTGGTCAGCGACTTGCCGGCGTCGGCGACCACCTTGCGCAGGAAGTCGTACTGAACGTGGATCAGTCGGTCGGCCAGCTCCATTGCACCGTCGATCACTCCCTGTCGCCTGGACGGGGTCTCCCCGCGTGGTGGCAGCGCTTGGTCGACCGTGTCGACGAACTTGCGCACAGCCTCGATCGCCGCCCGCTGCCCCGACTCAAGCGACTTGAGCACCTCGTCGGAGAAGGAACGGGCGTCCCGTCGTCGCTGCTATCACGGACGCCGGTCGGCCGACACTCCCGACTCGCGGGCTCGGCCTCGCGGCCACCGTCTCGCCACGACCATACGCCAGCCCGCCGGCGGTGCCATCCGTAGAGACTTCGGACCTCCCCGCGCTCAAGCCACGCGCCGAGATCATCGCCGCCAGTTCGGCCGCCAGACGGTTTCACGCCGGCGCTCGCTCCTGTGCGGAGAGCGACCAAGCGCGTCCTCGTCTCTCGCACCCACTATCGGTTCGCGATCGTGAGCAGGCGCGTCGGTCGTCTAGACCGAGATCGTCGGTCCGGACGACGAGGAAAGCTGCGGGCCGCTCTCTCGACGGCCGGGACGCTTTCGCATCCTCCCGCGGGAGCGAGAGTTCTCCGACGCTGGGCGGAGTTGCGGTTGGAACGCGCTCAGCGGCGCGCGGCGGCGTTCGCCCCCGCTTCCCGTTTGAGAACGGCGGGTCCCCGTCGGGCTACCGGACGACACTGCCGCTCTTGGTGCGAAGCGTCGCGCCAAGCCACGCACGGTCGGCCGCATGTGGCGTACCCGCGGCACGACAAGAGCAGGAACTCATCCCAGTTCTTCGGTGCTGCGGGTCAAGATCGGTCAGGACTTGCAGCGCGCCGTGAACGGGGTTCGGGCAGATCTTGGCCAGAGAGTGAGCAGTTGCGGAGAACTACGCGGCGGCCTACCTAGTCGCCAGGGTGTCCGTGCCGCTTGGGCTCTCCTACGCTCCGAGGCGTGCAGAAGCTTCACGCTTTCCATCGCCGATCGGCGAGAGGCGTGTGGGGTCGTTGATGGTGTTGAGCCGGCGGTTGGCGGGAGGAGTCGAGATCGAGTTGTTGGCGCCTGTGCAGGGGTCTGGCTAATGTTTTTCGCGTAAGGCCGGATGAGGCCAGTGTGGGTCTGTGACCGACGATCCAAAGCGGGTTATCGGGACTGCCGCATTCGTTCTCGGGCGCTGCGGAGGGCAGGCCCGATCGACTGGCCGAGTTGACGCCGATTCTTGAAATGGCCGATGAAGCGCGGGATGTACCTGAGCCACCATCCGATGTCTCGCACGGCAGGCGCCTAGTGGATGCGGAAGTGGTTGGTCACGGCGTGCACGTTTAGGAGGCCAAGGACTAGCAACGCAATCGCGACCGTGCCGATGAGTGCGAGCACGATCAGGATCAAGCGCGCGATTCGGTAGGGCGCAAGGCGTCGGCGACGTGGCAGCCGCCCGGGCCGTAGGTACGCCGGGAGCGGTTTGGTAGTAGCCATCCGATCCGGATGCTACGCCGCGAGCGGTCCGCGAACGGCGAACTTGCCCCTTAGCGGCGCGGCTCGACTGCTGAAGGTTGATCCTGAGTCCGAGCCAGCCGAGCGTGAACACGCTGCGCCGCGGTTGGGTTTGTCAGCGCACACATCGGCCATTCAGAGGCCCAGACCCGGTCGGGGCGCTCACCTTGCTGCAAGATTCGGGCTAGGGGTTGCGCTGCTGGGATCTCACTTCTGCTTCGATGGCTCCGGTCACTTGCCAATCGTCACGCCGCGGGCTAGCACCGGCGGGTCGCGGACTATCGCTTGGTCGGCGCAAAGGAGCAGTCAGCCTCGCGCGGTTCCAGGTCCGCGAGCGCCCCTACCTGCTGGTCGTCGACGTCGTTGGCCGCCTGACCGGCGACGGCAGGGCGGGATCGCAGGGCGTGGTCAGCCGGCCGCTCGTAACAGTGCGACGATCCGCGGGTGGCCATCGATCTCCAGCTGGTCGACAACTTCGACCTCGTCGAGGCTAACGATGCGATCACGGCGACCGGAATCGCGGACCCGTGCTTCGCTTGGCCTCGAGCACGATCTCGCTGGCTCTCAGCGGCACGCTCGTACTGCTTTCGCCTGGAACAAGAAGTGCCGTAGTCGTAGCCGCTTCAGGCGTCGAGTGGTCACGGCCACCGCTGACACGGGCCGGTTTGGACGCAGCCGTGCTTTGGCCGTCCGACGAACACCTCGCCGGCTGCGGTGGTGCAGGCGAGGCGCGGCTTGCCAGGACGACCGCGCGCTCACGGCTCGGTCAGGCGTCGTGTTCGCTGGGTGCTGAGTGCTGAGCGATGCCGAGCGCTTGCTGTGCTGGACGATGAGGGTGCACGCGACGAGGATCGCTCCGATCATGTTTATGACGAACGATTTGCGTCGGGCATTTCCCGGCGGGCGAAGCCGCACGATCCTGGTTCACCGGCGTCGAACAAGACCAGCGCCTTCACCGAGGCGGCTTCGTACATGACGAGCGAGTGGTCGTGGGCGCCGGCGGCGGCGGTCAGGATCGCGGAGAGGATTGGGACCGCGTTTGGGCTCGTTCCCCGGAGGTGTGGGCCGGTTACTTCTTGGCTTGCTCGAAGTAGGGGTTGGTGCCGGAGGCGTGGTCGGTGACGTCGACGACGTGGTCGATTTCGGGGATGGCCTGGGTGATTGCGACTTCGATGCCCTGGCTGAGGGTGACTGTGGCCATGCCGCAGCCCTGGCATCCCCCGCCTAGGCGCAGGTATGCGGTGGCCCCTTCGATGCCAGCGAGCTCGGCATGTCCGCCGTGGCTGGCGATGCTCGGATTGACTTGGTGGTCGAGCACGGCGGTCACGCGCCGGGCGATGTCGGTGTCCAGGCCGGCCCCGGGCGTGGTCGGCGGGGGGCGGACGGCGGGAGCGGCTGCTGGGCTCATCGGGAGGATGGGAAGCGCGATGGGCGGGGGCGACGGCTTGTTCGGGTTGATGACCACGAAGCCGCTGTCCAGCCGGTCCTCGCTCCAGTCGACCGTGGCCCCGCGCAGTTTCGCGACGCTGTCGTTGGCGATCACGATGGCGAGATCCCCCTCGTGCTGCACGGTGTCGCTGGCGCGGACCTTGGCGAGCGGCTCGAGAGACAGCGCGCAGACGTACTTGCCGTCGGTCTCACCGGTGACGCGCACGGACAGCACGCGATCGCTCGGTTCCGGTGCGGCCGCCCGGAACTCGCGCACCCGCTCGAGGGCCGGTGCCGTGATCGCGAGGAGTGCGGGGGCTGGGTCGGCCACCGATCTACGATAGCGCCGTGGAGCGCCTGCTCTTGATCCTGCCGTCGGCCACCTACCGGGCGCCGGACTTCCTGGCGGCGGCGCGGGACCTCGGCGTCGCGGTCACGGTCGCGTCCGAGCGCCGGGCGGCGATGTCGGCGGTGATGGGCGAGCGCGCGTTGACCCTGCGGCTGTCGCAGCCGGCAGTCGCGGCCGAGCAGATCGCCCAGCGCGCATTGCAGACTCCGTTCGCCGCGATCGTGGGCGTCGATGACCAGGGCGTGATGGCCGCCGCAGTGGGCGCCGAGCGACTCGGGCTTGCGCACAATCCCCCGGACGCCGTCGCGCGCACGCGTGATAAGGCGGCGATGCGCCGGGCGCTCGCGCAGGCCGGCGTCCCGCAGCCGCGTTTCGCCCTGCTGCCCTCTGGAGCCGACGTCGCGGCTGTGGTGCGCGAGGTGGGCCTTCCCTGCGTCGTCAAGCCGCTGGGGTTGTCGGGCAGTCGCGGGGTGATCCGGGCGAATGACGGCGAACAGGCCCGCTTGACCGTCGAGCGGGTCCGGGGCATTCTGGCGTCGGCTCAGGAGCCGCCTGAGGCGCCAGTGCTCGTGGAGAGCTACCTGCCCGGAGTCGAGGTGGCGCTCGAGGGGCTTCTCCGGGGGGGCCGTCTGGAGGTGCTGGCGGTGTTCGACAAGCCCGACCCGCTCGAGGGGCCGTACTTTGAAGAGACGCTGTACGTGACACCGTCGCGGCTGCCGATGACCGTCCTGGCCGAGGTCGAGGCGGTTACGGCGCGGGCGGCGCGTGCGTTGGGGCTGCGGGAGGGACCGATCCACGCCGAGCTGCGCGTCGACGGCGAACGGGTGAGCGTCCTCGAGCTGGCGGCCCGGTCGATCGGCGGCCTGTGCTCGCGAGCCCTGCGCTTCTGTGCCGGCGTCAGCCTGGAGCAGGTGATCCTGCGCCACGCGCTGGGCCTCGGGCTTGAGGACCTCGCGCGGGAGTCGACCGCGTCTGGCGTGATGATGGTCCCGATCCCCGGCGCCGGGGTGCTGCGCGGGGTCGAGGGTCAGCAGCAGGCGCGGGCAGTGGAGGGCATCGGAGGGCTGGAGATCACGATCGCCCGCGGCCGGCCCGTGGTCCCGCTGCCTGAGGGCGACCGCTACCTGGGGTTCATGTTCGCGCGCGCGGCCAGCCCGGACGCGGTCGAGCGCTCCCTGCGCGTCGCGCACAGCCTGCTGCGGATCCGGATCGAGCCGCACGCGCCCGAGCCGGTCCGCGCGCGCTAGCGTGGGTCAGCGGTGCGTGTCCTTTTGATCTCGACCTACGAGCTGGGCCACCAGCCGTTGCACGTCGCCTCGCCGGCGGCCGCGCTGCGCCGCGCCGGCCACGAGGTCCTCTGCCTGGATCTCAGCGTCCAGCCGTGGGATCCGGGCGCCCTGGAGTGGACCGAGGCGGTTGGCTTCTCGGTGCCGATGCATACCGCCATGCGCCTGGCGCTCAGCGCCGCGCGCCGAGCGCGCCGGGAGCACCCCGGGCTGCCGATCTGCTTCTACGGGCTCTATGCCACGGTCAGCCGCGAGCTGGTAGAGCGTGAGCTTGCCGCGCGCGCGATCGCAGGCGAGTACGAACCGGCGCTCACGGCCTGGGTCGATGAGCTGGCGGCTCCGCGCGTGTCCGCCCCGGCCGCGGGACGGCCGATCATCCATCTCCAGCGCGGCAGCTTCGAACCGCCGGCGCGCGAGCTGCTGCCGGGACTCGAGCGCTACGCCCGTCTGGCGCTCGATGGGGAGGAGCGGCTGGTCGGGTACGTGGAGGCCAGCCATGGGTGCGTGCATCGCTGCCGGCATTGCCCTGTCCCCGCCGTCTATGACGGGCGCATCCGCGTCGTGCAAGCCGAGACCGTCCTGCGCGACGTCGAGCGCCTGGCGAGCATGGGCGCACGCCACATCACGTTCGGCGACCCCGACTTCCTCAATGGCTGGCGTCACTCTCTGGCGATCGTACGCGCGCTGCACGAGCGCCACCCGGAGCTGACGTTCGACTGCACAACGAAGGTCGAGCACGTGCTCGAGCACGCCCGGGTGTGGGAGGAGATGGTCGCCTCGGGCTGTCTGTTTGTCGTCTGCGCGCTGGAGAGCGTCAACGACGAGATCCTGGTCCGCCTCGAGAAGGGCCACACCACCGCCGAGGCGGTGCAAGCCCTCGACCTGCTGCGCGAGCACGGAATCGAGACCCGACCCTCGTTTATGCCCTTCACCCCGTGGACGACCCCGCGTGACGTGCTGGAAATCGTCGAGTTCGTCGCCGCGCACGATCTGGTAGCGAACGTCGACCCGGTGCAGTACACAATTCGGCTGCTCGTACCTGAGGACTCGCTGCTACTGGAGAATGAGGACCTTCGCGAGCACCTCGGTCCGTACGACGCCGAACGCCTCAGCTATCCGTGGCGCTCAGCGGACCCTGCAGCCGACCAGCTGCAGGCCCGCCTCAGCGCGCTGGTCCAGCAGAGCGCCGCCGCGCAGGAGGCGACGGGCCTGACGTTCGCTCGGATCCGCGCGGCGGTGCGCGAGGCCAACGGCGAGGCGTGCGGCCCAGGGCCGCAGGCCATCCCGATCGGATCGACCGAGGGGAGGCCACGGCTCACCGAGCCGTGGTTCTGCTGAGCGGAGCCCACCGAGGACCAGTTCGGTCCTCTCACAGCGTGATGACGTGGTCCGGCGGGTCTCTCGCCAGCGCCTCGTACAGGTCGGGAAAGCAACCCACCCGCACACCCGCAACCGTCCCCGTCGGGACCGCCGCGCCGATCTCCCCCTTGGCCAAGCCGCGCTCCAACGCGCACTGATCACAGAGCATCAGCAACATTCCATGCTCGGCGGCCACACGACCAAGGCGCTCGCCGACGGGATCGCCCGCTCGCAACACATAGGTGTTGTCGTCAAAGAAGAACATTCCAACCACCTCGACCCCGTGCGTCCCCCGCTCTAGCTGCGGAAGGATCATCCTCCCAAGCTTGTAGCTGGCCGTGTGGCCGGAAGTGGAGAACACATAGGCGATCTTCATCCCAACGAGAGAGTAACCGCACGCCGCACGCACCCCGTGCCGCCGTCCGTAGCGCCCTTGCAGGATCGCTATCCGGAACGTTCGGAGAGCGTTCCTCTTTTGTAGGAGCTCTTCCACGGCCCTCGTGAGGCATCGGAGGCGCTCCGGCGGGGTCGACGGCCAGATCGGGCTGCCATGCGTCCGTTCCTCGATTAGGCTCGCGGGCGGGCCCCAGCTGGCAGGGTCGCGCTGTCATTCGATCGTCGTCCTGCACCTACCGCCGCCGCTGCGCGCCGGCGTGGCTATCGCGACTGTTGGCGGCGCCAGCGGTGGCGCCGGCGGGTGGCTGGTGGATCGGAGGCTTCGGTCTCGACCAGTCGGAAGCCGAGGAGCTTGGCGTGCTCGTGGACGCGCTCGATCACGTACCCGTTGAGCTCGAGTTCGCCGATGACGACGGCGGGAAAGTCAATCCCACCGGCGCGCAACTGATCGAGCGTCATTGGCTGCCTGCCGGCCTGCCGTGGCTGCTCGAGCATCCGCAGTTGTTGGGTTTCAATCGGCGCGATCGATCAGATTCCTTGCCCATTCTCCCGTGCTCAAGCGGCTGTCGTCGGCGCTAGCCTCGTGGTCGCCAGCGTGGGTGAAATGAACCGGGACAGTCTCCGTCGCTCGCGACAGCAGAACATCATGCGGGGCTCGGCGAGCGGAAACCCGAGGTGGCCGCCATTACCGGGAGTTCGAGGGTCTCTCGATCGCGCAGATCGCCGTCCGTCTCGGTCGCTCGCCGGCGACGGTCAAGGCGTACTTCTATGACCCTTCTGGACAACGAGTACACCCATGTCCAGACATCGAAGGTGCAGACGCTCCTGATCGGCGGCAGTCTCGACTTCGCCACCCCGCCCGAGGTTGCGACCAAGGAGCTCCTCCCCTACCTGCCCAACGGCCACCAGGTCATCCTCGCCGGCTTCGGCCACACAACCTCCATCTGGACCGAGCAGACCAAGGCGAGCAATCACCTGATGAACACCTTCTTTGACACAGGCAAGGTCGACGCCTCGCTGTACAAACCTCAAGCGGTTAACTTCACGCCCGGCTCCACACAGACCGGACCCGGCAAAGCCATCGCCGGCGCGATCATGGGCTTCGGACTCCTCACGATCCTGTCACTGCTACTGATGTGGCGCCGGGCGCACAAGCGCGGCGGCTTCGGGCGCAAGGCGAGCGCGATGCTGCGCTCCGTCTACCTGCTGGTGCTCGGCCTCGGCGGATGGTTCATCGGCCTGATCATCGTGCTGGTGGCTTTGCCGACAGTGCCCCTCAACAGCGAACTCATGGCTGTTCTCTTCATCGGCACGCCGATCGGCCTCGGCACCTACTTGGCCTGGGTCAACCCCGACCGGCCGGCCAGGGCCACGAGGATCGGCATCTGGGTCGCGCTGATTGGCGCCCTCGTCGGCGCGCTGCTGGGGTTCAACGCAACATCCGGGATCATGGCGGTCATCACCACGATCGTCGGAGCAGGTTCCGGTGCGAACCTCGGCCTGATCGCCCTCGACGTCGCACGAATCGGCGAGCGGCCGGAGACCGTTCCGGGCGAGCGGCCGGAGACCGTTCCGCCCATCGCCACTCCCGCGGTCGAACACTGACCCCGGAGTCCGTCCGCGCAGAGCATGTGGCGGTGTGCTGGTTGCCGCCACATGCTCTGCTGACGCACGTGCGCGCTCGGTGGTCTGAACGACGTCATCAAGTTACGGTGGATCCGGCGTGACCCACGCTGCCGACCCGCGTGCTGACGCCTACATCGATGCCCTGCCCGATTGGCAGGAAGCCATCTGCCGGGAGGTTCGCGTTCTCGTCCACGCGGCCGACCACGAGGTTGCCGAAACGATCAAACGCACCAACCGTGCGTACTTCGTATCGCCAGCGTTCTGCGCCCGCGGCCCGGCAAGCCACGTTCCCGAGCGCGTTCAGCGTGCGTGTCCTGAGGCGACGCTTGGTGAGTTGTGCGCGTCGCCCAGGTAGTGCACCTTGATCCGCTCGTGCGCTTTGGTCAGAACGAAGGTCGCCCGATGAGTGCGAGCGCCGACCGGCAGCGAGACCCGCGAGAACCCGGAACCCGAGAACGTGACTCCGCCCTGCGGCGACTTGCCGCTCACGGTGGCGGTGACCGTCGTCATTCCCTTTGCCGTCTTGAACTTCAGGCGCACGTGGGTCTTTGCTCGCTTCAGGCGCGGGCATTTCAGCTTGATCCTGATGTTGTCGACTGGCGGCGGCACCTTGTAGATGCGCGTCTCGATGGTCTTCTTCGCCTTGCGGCCGGACCCACCGGCGGTGCAGCCGGGGTGGCTAGCTTCCACGCGGTAATAGCCGGGGATCGTGTTCCAACCGAACACGCCGAGCACAGACGTGTGATCAGGGTTTCGCCGGTTCGATGTGGACATGATCGTCGAGCCGTTCGGCACCGCTTTGAACTTTCCCTTCCTGCTCAGCGATCGCAGAAGCTTCACCCTCGCCGACTCGAGTGGGATGCCGGTGGTGCTCTCCACCTTGCCGCTCGGGTCGAAGTACTCGTTGAAGGTGACCGCGCACGAACTGCCGCTGACCGTGGGCGCCGGGGAGACGGCGCCGAAGGCGTAGGCCCCGGAGCTCGCCCGGACCTGGACCTTCGCGTTCGAGCTCGACACAACCGCAGTCCGCGTGCACATCTGGAACTGCTTGGTTCCTGGGTAGAGCTCGGCTGGGGTGTACGTCGCCTGGAGCTGCCCGTTCGGGAGGTACTGCAGAAGCATGGGGCTGAGTCTCTGGTAGCCCGGACCGATCAGATCCTGACTTGCTCCGGGCGACGTCGACTGGAAGTTCAGGGCGGGTCTGGGGCCGCTGGCGGTGTTCGAGTACTGGCCGATCACGGTCGGCGTCCCACTCGTGCCATACGACACGAGCAGCGTGACCGCGCCCGACCAGCCGAGGACGGCGGGCACGGAGTCGACCTCAGACACCGTCCCGGTCGTGACGTACGCCAGCACGGTTCCGGCTGGCTCTGACGGGAACTGCGGCTTGTATGCAACCGTCATCGGGCCGTCGTCGGGAGACGGGAACCCGCCGTCAGTCGCAGCGCCGGTGATGGTGACCCCCGGGCTGACTGGCTGGAGCGCGGGCAGGGTGATATTGAGCGTCTGCGTGCCCAGAACGAGCGTGCGCGTGAACTCCAGGGCGTGATAGTTGCGGGATGCCCCGGAGGTTGGGGTCGCATTCACGCCCGCGACGCCGAGGGTCAGGCCGCTCAACGTGTAATCGCCCGACGCGTTCGTCGTCGTGGATCCGCAGTTCGTGGCGGCTTCGCTTGGCGCGGCCGCGCACATGTAGACGACCACGCCTCCGATCGGCACGCCGGTGGTGTCCGAGGTCACCTTGCCGCTGACGGTGGCGGTGTCGGTGCCGGTCCCGGTTAGCGCCACCGACTGCGGGCTGCCGCTCGCGTTGTCGGTGAACTCCAGCGCGGCGGGCTGCGCGCCGCTCGCGTGGGGCGTGAAGGTCAGGGCGACCGAGCAGCTTGAGCTGCCCGCGACCGAGTGCCCGAAGCAGGTGTCGGCGGTGATCGTGTAGTCGGCCTTGTCGGCGCCCGTGATCGACACGCCGGAGACGGCGAGCGGGTTGCCGCCGGTGTTGAACAACCTGACCGTCTGCTGCGCGGTCGTCTCGCGCAGGAACTCCGTTCCGAAGGGGAGCGTCGTCACGGACGGGGTCGCTTTTGGCGGGCCGCCTGTGCTCGCCGTCGGGGTGACCGAGTTCGACGCGGCGGACATCGGTCCGGGGGCGTAGACGCTGCTGCTGCTGTCCGTCTCCTGAGCCTGGACCTTGAACGTGTACGACTGCCCGTTGGTCAGGCCCGTCACATCGAGGCTCGTGTTCGAGGACAGCGTGTCGATCGGGCTCTGCGCGGTCGAGCCGATGTACGGGGTCACGATGTAGTCGATCGTGGTACCGGAGGGGACCGACGGGGCCGACCAGGAAACCTCGGCGCTGACGGGCCCCGCGGTGGCGCTCACCCCGGTCGGCACGGACGGCGGCACGGTCACGGTGTCGCCGCTAGTCGACACTGTCGGCAGGCTGAACGTGGACGGATTCTTCACGCCGGTGAGCTTGATCGTCAGGTGGTCGTTGGCCGGAGTCGCGAACGCGACCGGTATGTCGACCTGGCTCAGATTCATGTAGTTGACCCCGTACTGGCCAGGCGTGGTGTTCGATTGCTGGAGGGTCGGATGGCTTGCGTCCGTCATGTAAACCGTGGCGTTATCGAAGCCCGTCGCGCTCGTCCCGCTCGGGAGCGTGAGGATCACGTAGCCCGTGCCGTCGCTTCCGCCGTTGTAGATCGGCAGCGCCGACTTGGTGGTCAGCCCGAGCAGGTAGGTGGTGTCTGTGGCGCTCGCGATTGTGCTCGTCGCCGCCACGGAGACGTTCGTCGGTGCCACCGGCGAGCCATAGTCGAACGCTGGCGGGCTAAGCGGGGGGGCCGTGTCCGAGGTCGTGGTGACCGAGAACGTCCCCGACTCGGGCGAAGTCGGGTTAACGACCTCGTACGCGAGCACCTGCACCTGATCGCCAGCGTTGATCGTGATAGTCGGCGCCAGCTCAACAACGTTGTCGCCGGCGCCGCCCGGATCAATCGCTGCACCAGCGACCTCGGAGGTGTTCTGATGCGTAGTCAGGTCGTCGACCGCGTAGTCCTGGTTGAAGCTGTTGAACTGGGTGCCTGTGGGCGCAGTCAGGAAGATGTCGCCCTGGTTGCAGTCACCGTTAAGGCACTGGATGGTGTCGTCAACGCCATAGATAACCGAGTTCGTGGCCGTGAACGTGACAGTGTCCTCAACCTCTTGGGACCCAGCGCGGGGCGAGCTCGCGGTGGCGGTCAAGCCGCTCACCGCCGTCGGGTTCGTGATCATCCAAGTGACCGCCATCGGCGCTGTCGTGTCCTGCGAGGTCGACACGGAGAAGGTCGCGCTCGAGTTGGCGCTCGACGGATTCGTCGACATGTACGCGTCGACGACCACGGTCGCGCCGCCCGCGATGCCGTTGGGGAGGTAGACGTCGGCGACGTTGTTCCCCAGGCCGCTCGGGTCCACCGTCACGTTGTACGCCGAGGTGCGTGTCGGACTGGTCCCGTTCGCCTGCACGTGGTAGTTCGCAGTGGAGCCCGAGAGCGTGGCGCCCGTCGGCGCGGTCAGGCGGATGTAGTCCGTCTGCGCCGTGAGGGCAGTGGTCGCGGTGAACTGGATCGAGTACTCGACCGCGCTGGCGCCCGCGGAGTATGTGCTCGCGGTCGCGGTGAACGCGGTCACGCTCGACGCGCGAGCCGAACCCGCCCAGCCGAGACAGACCACCAACATCAGCGATCCGCAGAACACTATTCGCAGCTTGATTCGCCCCATCGTCTGCATCCCAAACCCCCGATCAGCTCCGTGCCCTCGTTGTGATCGTGCGCGGTGATCCTACCGCTGGCGCCGCCAATCGTGGGATATTCACCTCGCAGCCGCGGCAGCGCCGGGGTGCGGTGCGCCACGATCGAACGACATCGCCCTTTCTGGCAAACGAGCGGCACGGCTCAGCGAGGACGAGTGCCAAGCCATCGCCGTCGACCTGCAGCGCATCGGACGCGGAGGGATCTCACCGGGGGTCCGGAGCGGAGAGTGGCGGCTGAGCTCATCATGCGAGTGTGGCGGCGTCGGCCGCGTCGGAGTTGCCGTGCTCGGGAGCGGTATGGATTTCGAGTTGGCGGGCCGCCTCGATAGCTGCGCGCCCGAGCGCGTTTGCGTAGGTTGGGAACGAGAACGGGACGAGCGCGAGTTGCTCGACCCTCATGTCGGCTGCCATCGCGATCGCCACCAGCTGAGCGAGTTCGACGGCGCGTTCTCCGACGATGTGGCAGCCGAGGATGGTGTGCAGCTGACGGTCGGCGATGAGTTTGCAAAAGCCCGTGGGGCGTCCGTCGATGATCGGGCGTGGCAGCGAGTCGAACCGCTGGGTTGCCACGACGACCTCGCGGGTCGCGCGGATCGTCGTCTCGGTGAGTCCGACGGAGGCGTATTCGGGGTCGGTGAAGCTGCCGAGGGGGCTGACCTCGGCTGGTAGGGCGGTCGTGGTTCCGAGGACTGCGTTGGTCGCCGCGAGGTATGCCTGGCGTACTGCTTCGTGCACGACCATCACGTGCCCGGTGACGTCGCCGGCGGCGAAGATATGAGGCGCACTCGTGCGAAGCTGAGAGTCGACCTGAACGTAGCCGCGTGGGTTGGTCTGGACGCCGGCGGCGGGAAGGTTGAGCTCCGCGGTGTTGGCGACCCAGCCCACCGCGACGACCGCAATCGTTGCGTCGATGTGACACGGAGCGCCGTCGTGTGTGTAGCTCAGGCGGACTCCGGCCGGGGCGTGCTCCAGGCGGCCGATCGTCCCGGCGTTCTCGAGGACCTCGATCCCGGATGCGGCGAGCGCCTCGCCCACGGCGCCGGCGACGTCCTCGTCCTCGCTCATCAGAATCCTCGGCGCGGCCTCGAACAGCGTGACCCTTGTCCCGAAGGCGTTGAAGATCGAGGCGAGCTGCACCCCGGTCGCGCCGGCGCCGATCACCAGCATCGACGTCGGAGCGGAGTCGAGGGTCCAGGCGTCGCTGTGCGAGCACGCTAGGTCGAACCCGGGCAGGTCGAGTCGGCGTGGCATGCCACCGGAGCAGATGATCATCCTGGCGGCGTCGAGTCGTGGGGCGTGCTCGCACTCGATCCCGTGCGTTCCGGTGAACCGCACCGTGCCAGCGTGCTCGTAAATCGTGACTCCGGCCTGTTGGAGATCCTCGCGAAGCCACGAATGCGTGCGCACCTCGGCGGTCACCTCGCGGACCCGGTCGAGCAGCCGCCGGTAGTCGAGCGTGGGTTCGCCGACGGTGATGCCGTAGCGCGGCAGCTGCCGAGCTTCGCGAACCAGCCGGGCTGCGTGCGCCAGGGTGCGTACGGGCACCGGTCCGTCGTTCGCGGCCATTCCGCCGAATTCGTCACGCGTGACCAGTGAGGTTCGAGCCCCCAGTCGGGCGGCGCGTAGTGCCGCAGCCACGCCGGCGGGTCCGGCGCCGATCACGACGACGTCGAGAGTGGTGGCGTCCGATGGAGTCACCGTGCCGATTTTGCGCGTGCGCGTGTCGGTCGGCGTCGTCCATTTCGGGTGATGCAGCGCTTTGGGCGCTGGTAGGAACGTGAGCGCGATGCGCGCGATTGGTGTCGGTCTTTAGTAGCTCTCGCTCCGCGCGGCGACCGGCACCGCTCTCGAGCCGGTCTCGGTCGGGGCGGCGGCGGGCCGGGGCCTGGCGGCCAGCAGCACGAGCCCCACGATTCCGCTGGCAAGCGAGGTCGCGGCGATCATCCACGACGCCCGTTGGTAGGCGGTCAGCGTCTGTGCCGGCGAGTGGGGAGTGCCGAGCACGGCGATCAGCACGGCCACGCCGATCGCGAGCCCGACCTGGCGCAGCATGTTGATGGCTGCCGAGCCTGTCGCGAACGCGTGTGGGGGAAGCGACGACGCGCCGGTTGCCATCAGCGTCGGTAGCGTGAGGCCGACGCCGATCCCGGTCAGGAGCATCCCGCCGAGCATCCCCCCGGCGTAGTTGGGCTGGAGTCCGATCGCGACGGCCCACCACGCGGCTCCCGCGGCGAAGATCGTGGAGCCCGTGGCGATCACGGCCCCCGCTCCGATCCGCTGGGTCAGCCTGCCGGCGACCAAGAACGAGAACAGCGGCACCATCAGCGGCCCCGGCGCGATCGCCAAGCCGGTCTGGAGCGCCGACCAGTGCCAGACGTCCTGGGCCCAGAGGACGCGTGAGAGCAGCATCGCGCCGAACGATGCGCTGAAGAAGACCGCGACGGCGGAGGCGCCCGTAAACGGCCTCAGCCGGAACAGGGCTCGATCAATGAGCGGGGTCCGACTCCAGGCGGTGTGCGCAGCGAACAGAGCCAGTGCGACCGCGCCGGTCGCAAGCGCGGCGAGCGTCCGAGCGTCGCCCCAGCCCCAACTGCCGCCCTTGACGAGCCCGAGCACGAACGCGCCCACCCCGCAGGTGATCAGCAGCGAGCTCACTAGGTCGGGCCGCGGCACGGGCTGCCCCGGAACGATCGGCAGACGGCGCCATCCGACCACCAGCGCCAGCAGCCCGACCGGGACGTTGACCAGGAACACCCAGCGCCAGCTTGCGGCCACGAGCAGGCCGCCGACCACCGGCCCGGCGGCGGCTGACAGCCCTCCGACGGCGGTCCATGTCCGGACCGCGCCGTTGCGCCGCTCGGGCGCGAACGTGGCCAGGATCAGCCCAAGCGATGTCGGGGTGAGGAGCGCTGCGCCGAGCGCCTGGAGCACCCGGAAGGCCACGAGCGACGGGAGGCTGGTAGCGGCCGCGCAAGCGGCCGAGGCGGCGACGAAGATCGCGACGCCGAGCAGGAATCCTCGCTCCCGCCGGTAACGCTCGGCCAGCCTGCCGAACAAGACGAGGAAGGCGGCGTAGACGATTGCGTACGCGTTCAGCACCCAGGAGAGGTCCGCGAGATCACTGCGGCGCAGATGGAAGTCGGCGCCGATCTGCGGGAGCGCCACGTTGACGATAAACAGATCGAGGCTCGCGAGCACCACGCCCGCGCACACGATCAACAGCACGAGCCCGGGAGGAGCGTCCTGGCGGGAGACGGCGACATCAGCGCCCACCGCATGGGAAGACCGACCGTCCTCTCCCGCCTTCGCACCGGATCGCGTCTGTGGGCGTACGGTCGGTTGCAAGGCCATCGTTTCTCCCTCCAGGGCACGTGATAGTTCTATAAAGGAACGCACTCTATCGCCTTGCGTTCTATGACGCAACTGACTATCGTGATGCCATGGACCGCAAGAGCTTTTCCGACATGCACTGCTCGGTCGCCCAGTGCCTCGAGGTGGTGGGCGAGTGGTGGTCGCTGCTGATCGTCCGTGACGCGTTCCTCGGGGTCAGGCGCTTTGACGAGTTTCAGTCTCGCCTAGGCATCTCCCGCAACATCCTGAATCAGCGACTCGCCCGTCTCGTCGAGACAGGCGTGCTGACCAGGGTGCCCTACAGCGAACACCCACCGAGATTCGAATATCGACTGACCGAGAAGGGCCGCGACCTGTGGCCAGTGATCACGACGATGCGCCAGTGGGGCGACAAGTACGCCGCGCCGAACGGCCCGCCACTTCAAACGATCCACAAGGAGTGCGGCCAGATATCGGAGGCCCAGCTCGTGTGCTCGGCCTGCGGCGAGCCGATCGGGCCGCGGGACGTCGAAGCCATCCCCGGCCCCGGAGCCGTGGAACCGCTGCTTCGCACTGGGTAGGTGCCTCTGTGGGGGCGCATCCGCTCCGGCGACGCCAGCTGTCCATGGGTATCGCACCCGGGAGGTCGCCGGTATGATCGCGGCCGGCGGGCGACCCTACGGAAAGATGCGCAGATGATCCTTCGCAAGCTGTCGATCTTGATCGTCGTTCTCCTCGCGCTCGCGGTCGCTCCCGCGCTTGCCTCTGGCGGTCGCGTGCCGAGGCCGAAGCTGATCAACCTCAGCGCCAGCACAAAGGGGCAGGTGGGCGCGCGCACGGCAACCTATACGCTGACCGTGCGCCTGCCGGCTGCGACGAAGTCCGAGGCGGTCACCTTTCGCCTCTCGACGGACGTCGCAACACTCACTTTCTTCGGCGGCAAGGCGGGCAGGCACACCTTCCACCAGACCAGCGGCGTGATGCCGGGCGGTACGTGGACGTTCGCGCTCGTCGACGCCGCCAAAGGCGGACGTAAGTCGAAGCCGGTCACCGGCAAGTTCTTCGTTGACGGGCAAGGGAATGGCTCGCTGAAGAAGAAGTAGCGGGGTTGCGTCGGCGGAATGCGACGGCGTTCGCGGCCGGCAAGACCCCACGCCGAGCACCGCCGCCTTACAGCCCCGCCTCAACGACGATCTCGCCCGCATCGACGGCGGCGAGAAGGCGTTTGTAGTCGCGTTCGTTCTGCTCGGCGTAGGCCTCGGAGAACTCGAGGATGGCGCGGTCGAAGCTTGAGCCCTTGCCGAGGTAGGCCGCGATGGCGATTCGATCGCCGCTGCGGGCATGCGCGCGGGCGAGCGTCCAGCCGCAGAGCTTGCCGTAGGTGGCCATGCCCAGAGGAACCATGTCCTCGATCACCGCCGAGCCCTTCCAGTCCTTGAGCTGGCGTACGTAGAAGTCGCGCGGGAGGCCGTCGAGCTCGGCGTCGACACGCAGCCAGCCGAGGAAGATGTCGCTGGTAGCCTGCATCAGCCGCTGTCCGATCACGACGCGCTCGCCGTGGTTGGAGAACTCACTCGGGGCGAGGAACTCCTCCAGCACCGACGCCTCGGCCTCCTTGATCTGCAGGAACAGGGGATCATGTCCCGCGCGGCCGAGCAGGAGCGCGATCCACGCGCGGGTGCCGACGCTCCCAACCCCGACCACCTTGCGGGCCAGGTCGACGAACTCGAAATCCTCGAGGAGCACGCGACGCTCGAAGTCGAGCGTCTCGCGATAGTTCTGCAGCAGCTCGTGGCCCGCAGCGAACACAGCCTCTCGATCCTGAGCGGTGACGAGCCGGTCGAGGGGCACGATCAGCGGCGAATGGTCGACGATCCGGACCTGACCGTCGACCGACTCGGTCAGCTTGGAAAAGGCGGACATGCTGTCGCGCGTGCGCGCCTTGGCCAGGCTGTGGTCCGCTCGCTTACGCATCTTCCGGGTGAACTGCGGTCCATAGCCGCGCAGTGCGCTCTCGATATCGAGGTGTGAGTACCACACCTCGAGGCTGGTCATACCCGCGAAGGCGGCCATCGCCTGGCGGTAGCTGGCCACGGTCTCGCACACGATCCGCGCCTGGTCCTTGGCGCGAAAGCCGTTGTCGCGCGCCGCGATCAGCATGCTGACTCCCAGCCGCTTGACATCCCACTCGAACGGGCCCGGGAGTGTTTCGTCAAAGTCGTTGACGTCGAAAACCAGCCGCCGCTCGGGCGAGGCGAACACGCCGAAGTTCGAGAGGTGGGCGTCGCCGCAACATTGCACGTTCAGCCCCGACCTCGGTGTGCACGCGAGATCGTGAGCCATGATCAGGGCCGCCCCGCGATAGAAGGTGAACGGCGAAACGAGCATGCGGCCATAGCGGATCGGCACGAGCTCCGGGACGCGCGTCCGCGCCTGACGTTTGAGCAGCTCGAGCGGATCGGCTCGATCCGCGGCGGGCTCGAACACCGCGTGGCTCGAGCGCGGCACCTCAGTCCGTGCCGCCTTGCCCCGCGCAACGCGCTCAGCCATCGACACGTTGTTCGTATTGCCCCGAGTCGCCGTCGCCATCGCTGCCCCCTAAGGTACTTCCTTGTTGCCGCGAGCGCCCAAGGCTATGGCGGACCGGCAGAGCCAGTCAACGCGTCGGCCCGCCGCAACCGGTACATGCGGAGTCGCCCGTAGTCCTTGGCCGCCTTCATGTGGCCAACGTAGTCACATGTGAACTCGCTCCGATCGGAGAGCACCAGCGCGGCGGCAAAGGGCTCGGTTACGTACACGGCGCCCGGCGGCGTCACCGGCTCGATCCGGGCCGTGCGACTGACGTGCGAACCCATGAACCCCTCCGTCTCGAGCACCGGGTCATACGTGGGGAACACCGGTCCGATGTGGCCGCCCAACCGCAGGGCCAAGGTGGTCGGCAACCCTTCGGCCTCGAGATCCAGCTGCCCGAGCTGGTCCTGGAGCTCGAGCGCGCACGCGGCCGCCGTGGTGGCGTCCGACAGCACCACGTACAGCGCGTCGCCCCACGTATTCCGGTGCCAGACATCGGCGCGATGTCGATTGACCGCGGCGGCGAAATCGCCGAGGAACAGCCGCGAGAACACGGGAAGCTGCTCGTCGGTCAGCTTTGAGAACCCCTTGACGTCGCCGAACAGCATGGCTCGCACCACTCGGCCGGAGCGATGGTCGGCGCCGGTCGCGATGGCTGCCGGTGATCCCGCCGCGACGGCTGCCCCCGAAACCTCCTCGATGCCGGGCTCGGGGCCACCGGGCGAGACGATCGTGAGCGGCCGGCCTCCACGGCGCCAGGTGGCGACGTCGATCGCGGTGCCGGCTGCTCCATCCGGGGCCCCGCCGTCCCACAGCGCGAACTGGCGCACCTCGGCGTCGAGGTAGCGCCCCCGCAGCAGAGCGAGCCCCATGGCCAGCTCGCTGCAGTAGCGGAACAGGACGTCGTCGCCGAGAAATGCATCCTGGGTCGCGTAGTCGACGACAGTCGCGGCATCGAGGCAGCTCTCGAAGCGCTCCACCCAGCGCTCGCCGGCGGGTCGAACGGACTGGTTGATGAACTCCTCGCGCACGAACGGCAGCACGACGTGAAGCTCGGCCCCGGCCGCGAGCAGCGCCTCGGCCCACATGATGTCCGCTCCACTGGCCAGCGAGCCATAGGCGAAGCCGGCCGGATGTCGCTTCACGACGTCCGCCAACCTCGTGGCGACGTTCGCAGCCGCCTCGGGCGGAAACCGGCCCTCCCCCGGTCCGCCGGCGATCCGGTGGCCACAGAAGTGCACGATGGCGGGTCCGGCCAGCGGGCTCAGCAGGGCCGCGTCGGTGCCCAGCACCTCACAGATCGTTCGCAGCTGGCGCCGCGTCGTCGCCAGCGCCCCATAGTCGTCGCCATGGCGCGCCCCGGCGGCCTCGAGCGCCTCCCGCGCGGCGGCCTCCTCGCCCAACAGCAGGTGGGCCTCGCCCCGGGTCGCCGCCTCGTAGTACGACTGCTCGCCGGTGCGAGCGAGGAGTTCGAGCACCGAGGTGGCGAGCTCCCGGGCTCGCTCGGCGTCGCCGGCGATCAGCCATAGTGTCGCCGCGTTGATGGCGGTGTAGTAGCCACCGGTGCGCGCGGCGATGCCCCCGTAGAGCTCGGCTGCGCGGGCCGCGAGCCGCCGGCGCTCCGCGCCGCTCGTGGCCAGGGCGCTGTCCTTGGCGATGCGGGCCCGCAGCGCCGCGATGTCCTCTTCGGGAACGTCGGCGAGGCCGTACTGCTCGAACCGGCGCGCCGCCTCCTCCGTCGCGCCGGTGCGCGCCAGCGCGAGGACGGCGCGGTGCTTGAGCGCCAGGTCATCGGGATGATCGTCGAGGCCGCGCTCGGCCAGGTCGAATGCGGCCAGCAGCTCGCCGCGTCGCTCCTCGCGCTTGACGGCCTCGAGCCACCACTCCGCCGGGTGCAGATGGTTCGCGGCAGAGGGTTCTTCAGGCGGCGGAGAAATGTTCATGCGAAGCTAACCGCCGACGTCGTAAAGTGACCGAACACGGATATCGGGGGGGCAAACGGTGCCGTCAGTCTTCATCTCCTACTCGCGAAGCGACAAGGACTTCGTCGCTCGGCTCCACGACGCCTTGGTGGCGCGCGAGTACCAGGTCTGGGTCGATTGGGAGGATATTCCGCCCAGCGCGGAATGGTTCGCCGAGATCCGGGCCGGCGTCGACGGCGCCGACGGGTTCATCTACGTGATCTCGCCCGACAGCGCCGAGTCGAAGGTCTGCGCGCAGGAACTCGAGCACGCCATGGCTCAGCACAAGCGCGTGATCCCCGTGGTCCGCCGCGACCCCGACGGCGCCCACGTGCCGGACGCCGCGGCAGCGTTGAATTGGATCTTCCTGCGCGAGCGAGACGACTTCGGCACCGGGGTCACGCAGTTGGTCGGTGCGCTCGAACAGGACCTCGACCACGTGCGCACCCACACCCGCCTCGGGGTGGAGGCCAATCGCTGGGAGCAGAGCGGGCGCGAGCGCAGCCAGCTGCTGCGTGGCGCGGAGCTATCGGCCGCCGAGGCGTGGCTGGTCGCGGGCACGGACAAGGAGCCCGAGCCGACCCAGCTTCAGCGCGAGTACGTGCTCGCCGGCCGCCGCTCGGCGACGCGGCGCCAGCGCACGGTGATCGGCGCGGTGACGGCCGCACTCGTGGTCGCTGCCGTGCTCGCGATCGTCGCGCTGATCCAGCGCTCGCACGCGATCCACGAGCGCAACGTAGCCTTCGCTCGCCAACTCGACGCCGACGCCCAGAGCCAGTATCCGACCGACCCGGAGCTGTCGGTGCTGCTCGCCGTCCATGCGGCTCAGGTCAACCCGGGCTCGGCCACGGAGGAGGCCCTACGGGCAGCGCTCGCGCAATCTCAGGTGCGGATTCGCTACCCGCTCGAGGCTCCCGAGGGTGATGCGCTGTGGAATCCTGCCGGCACGCGGCTGCTGGTCACCAGTCCGGGCACCGGTGGTTGGGCGCGGATCTACACGCCGGGAACCGACCGCCAGCCCGTCCCGCTGGGTTCCGGGCCGAGCCATCCGGGTCAGAGCGGATGGGACGCCCGCGGCGACCGGGTCGTGATCGGGGGCAGCCAGCCAGCCGTGTATGACACAACCACCGGCCGCCTCATCGCCCACGTGCCGGGCGCCTCGATTCTCGTCGCATTAAGCGCCGACGGGACACGCGTGGTAACCGTCTCCCCAGACTCGATCGGGCACGTGTTCGATGTGGCCAGCGGACGCCAGCTGGCGTCATTTCGCCCTCGATATCACGGCGGAACGACGTGCCTGGCGCTCTCCCCCGATGACGCCGTGGTCGCTCAATGCGACCTGCAATCGCTTTCCGCCCCAACCTCGCCCGCCGACCTCGACACCTGGAGCACACGGACGGGCGCGCTGGTGCACTCCATCCACAACCCTTTGTTGATCGGCAGCGTGGCCTTCAGCCCCGACAGCTCGCGCTACGTCTTCACCGTGCCCAACACGTTGGCGAGCATCGCCCATCTCTCGGTTGCCGCGCAGGCCCGCGCCGAGGGGCGTGACGGCACGTTCGTCTACGAGACCATCAGCGGCCGACGGGTGATCGCGTTCCCCGGAGCCGCGTCGACGGCCGCATTCAGCCCGTTTAAGCAGGTTCCGGAACTCGCGTACGCCACCGTCGGCGACGACCTCGCTCACGTCTATTCGTTCGCGTCGCACCTGAGCCACGCTCTGACGGGCGCGACCGACACGATCAACGCGGTCCACTTTGATCCGTTCGGAGTCGATGTGGTCACGGCCAGCGACGACAACAGCGCCCGCGTGTACAACGGATTCACCGGCGGGCCGCCGATCGAGGTTCTGGCCGGCAGCGCATCCGCGGTGGAAAACGCCGGGTTCGGTCACGACGACATGAAGGTGGCGACCGCCGCGACGGACGGCACCGTGCGGGTATGGGCAGGACCGAAGCCCCAGCCGTCGGCGACGCTGGCCCCGGCTGTGCTCTCGCCGCAAGCCGACGCCTTCACGACGAGCATCGGCTTCACCGCCGGCAGCGCGCGGATCGTTCAGGCTAGCCAGACCGGGCAGGGCCAGGTGCTCGATGCGCACACACTCAAGGTCCTCGCCCGTTTCGAGGCGCCCAGCGGGGAGGGCTTCGCCGGCGCCCAGCCAACCCGCGACGGCGCGACCATCGCTGCCCTTTCAGGTCCGCTGACCGAGAATCACGCGCTTCGGTACATCGCGGGCGGCGAGCTGTACAACGCCGAGAGCGGGC
The DNA here is from genome assembly GCA_963796645.1 of uncultured Solirubrobacterales bacterium. Classification (GTDB taxonomy): domain Bacteria; phylum Actinomycetota; class Thermoleophilia; order Solirubrobacterales; family Solirubrobacteraceae; genus Palsa-465. Next base: position 44,104 of record CAWCMQ010000001.1, read on the forward strand.
GTTTGGTGGCCACCATCGCCCCGACCGGCGAGGGTGGCCTGATCAACGGCGCGCTCGACTATCAGGGAGACAAGCTCGTGACGCTCGGCGCCAACGGGAGCGCGGACGAGTGGGAAACCCGCACCGGCAAGCTTCTCCACCATCTGACGGGCACGTTGCCGGGGCAGGCGGCCGCGTTTTCGCGCGATGGGTCGCAGCTGGCGATCGCACGCCGCCCGGTGCTGCCGCCGCCCGTCGAAACCTCAGCCACGTTCGGTCCAATCACGATCGATCTCTACAACGCCCGCACCGGCGTGCGCGAGCGCACGATCGTCGGGCGCCCGCTCACCCCGCAGGTCCCCGGCGGCCGAATGTTCGCGCCGCTGACGCTCGCCTTCAACCCAGCCGGCTCGCTGCTCGCGGTGTCGGGTGCGGATCAGGGGGTGGAGATCTACGACCCGGCCACCGGGCAACTCGCCCACGAGGAACTCGGGGTCGAGGGTGCGCCCGGCGGCAGCTTCGTGGAGTCGCTCGGCTTCAGCCCCAATGGGAAGTTCCTGGCCGCCGGCGCCGCCAGCGGCGCCTACGTGTGGCGGATCCCTTCCTACACCCACCTCACGACGTTCCAGCACGTGCCGTCCAACTTGGCTATCTACGTCGGGCCCGGCCTCGGCGTACAGGTCGGGTTCAGCGCCGATTCGAACTACCTCGTCACCTCGGGCGATGGGGCGCTCAACACGTGGGACCTTGCAGATCACCTCCAGCTCTTCCATTCCGATCCGGTGGCGCGCGGCGGACTGAGCCCCAACGGCGCCCAGACCGTCACGGCACTCGGCGTCGGCGTGGAGCTGTATCCATGCGACCTCTGCGGCGGCCTGGATCATTTGCTCGCGCTCGCCAAGCGCAACACCACCCGCCAGTTGACGCCAAGCGAACGCGCCACGTACCTGAAACAAGGTTAGGCTGCGCACTTATGCGTCACCAGAGCTCGATCACGTCGCTCTCGTGGATTCCACGCGAGGCAGTTGAGGGGACCACGCGCGTGGCGTTCGATGCCGGCGTGGCGCATTACGACGCTCCACCGCCCGACGAGCTCAGGGACATCGAGCAGCTCCGCGCCGCGGACGGTTTTCGCTTCGCGAACCGGCTCGAGGCCTGGCTCGAGGTCGACGACTCGGGGCATATCTCGGACTGGGGCTCAACCGGAGGCAGCCTGATGGGCGCGACGTCGCTCAGGCTCGGTCCCCTGGCGCGAACCTTCCAAGCCATCCGGCTGCCCGATCTGCGACCGCCGCCGGAGCGCGGAGCTGACTTCGTGCGGTTCGTGCAGACGACCGGGGGCCACACGGGCGTGCCGGCACCGCGAAGGGTGCGGCGACCGCCGTTCGTGCAGTGGCACGCTCCGCTGGTGTGGACGACCCTATCGTTGACGATTCACGCCGACGGTCGCGCGACGGGAACGCTTGCGGGCGCGAGCGTGTTTCCGCGCCACTGGGTGTATGACGATCGGGGTCGGCTATCCGAGAAGTCGGGACTCGCCGATTTCGAGGACTGGTATCGCGAATCGTTCGGCCGCTACACGCCGTGGGGTGACCAGGACTCCCCGGCGCTGGTCACGGCGGTGGGGACCGCGCTCGAGCGGCGGCTCTCCGAGCAGGTCATGGCCGAGGGCCAGCAGCCCGAATTCCGCAAGCTCAAGGAGCGCACGACGCTGGTGCGCGAGGGCGAAACCGGGTCGGCCATCTACCTGGTGCTCGACGGCGTTCTCGGTGTCGAGCGGGAGGGCAAGCGCCTGGCCGAGTACGGCCCCGGGGCGATGCTCGGCGAGCGAGCCCACCTCGAGGGAGGAACGCGAAGCTCGACGCTCGTCGCGGTGACCAACTGTCGCGTGGCGTCGGTGGAGGCCGACCAGCTCGATCGGGCGGCGCTCGACGAACTGGCCAAGGGACATCGACGGGAGGATTCCGCGGCGCGTCCGACCACGTAGGTCTCGCGCCGGGCAAGGAGCTCGGTCAGGTGCCCGGGGCTGATGTTTCCCACGCTGGCGAGGATCGCGACCCGGCGGAAGACCGGATCGCGGTAGGCTGAGGTCGATCCGAGGCTCTTGTTGTGAGGTCCGGGGACCTGGGGAGGAGCATCATCCGCGATCGTTTCAAGTTTCCGTTTTGGATCGGCGTCGTCGCCGTGATCGGGGGTCTGCTCGCGCTTCCCGCCAGCGCCGGCGCGGTGCTCCCGGGACCGAACGGCAAGATCGTGTTCACGAGTGGCCGCGACGACGGCGCGACCATCCTTGATGACGCGCATGCGCAGCTCTGGGTCGTGGACAAGGCAGGTGGGACGCCAACCCGGGTGACGTTCAACACCGCCCTCCAGCACCGACACGCGAGCTGGTCGCCCGATCGCACCAAGCTGGCGTACTCGGCTGGGATCGGTGGGGACTGGGACATCTACATTCTCGACCTCACGAAGCCGACGTCGGCGACCAATCCGATCGACCTCACCCAGTCTCCCGGCATCGCCGACGACCGTCCGTCGTGGTCGCCGGACGGCACCCGCATCGCCTACCAGAGCCAGGTCGTGACTCACTCGGCCTCCGCCCAGATCGCGATCCAGAGCGTCACCGGGGGGCCGGTGAACGTGCTGACCCAGCCGGTTGGCACCGGGGACGCGGGCAAGCCGGTGTGGACGCCCGACTCGAAGACGCTCTATTACAGCCTCGTCGTGAACCCGGGAATGTCTCCTGTCGACGACGACATCTACAGGAAGGCCGCGGACGACACCGGCGTCGCGACACCGGTCGTGACGGGGCCCACCGACGACTACCAGCCCGCGCTGTCGCCCGACGGCCAGAACCTCTGCTTCACGCGCGGGGCGTTCGGGACACCGATGGCGACCGTGCAGCGCTCCACCGTCGCGGGTACGAACGTGACCCAGATCGCGGACAGCGGGCTGGGGGACTACAACTGCGCCTGGTCGCCCGACGGGACCAAGATCGCATTCGTTCGGGGGATCTTCTCCAACGGCAGCCTCATGGTGATGAATTCCAATGGCAGCGGCACGGCGACCGATCTCGTCCCGAACGTGGCGGGGCGATTCGACGGGAACCCCGACTGGACCCGCAACCCCTCGCCGACGTGCAAGGACGAGTCGATCACGATCAGGCCCAACACGACGGTCTCGATCCCACTCAACTGCGTTGATCCGCCACCGGAGAACAATCCCGTGACCCGGTCACTCGTGAGTCTGCCGGCGCATGGCAGCCTCGGGGCCATCACTCACAACGCGGTGGCGTACAAACCTCGACACAGCTTCTCCGGAAGGGACCAGTTCACGTTCAAGGGCAACGATGGTACGTCTGACTCGAACGTCGCGACGGTCCATATCACGGTCGACGCCCCCGCGACAATCTCGGCCCTGAAGCTGGCGCCACGACGTTGGCGCCTGGGGCCCGGACTCGCGCGCATCTCTCGCGTCGTCGCACCGATCGGCACCGTCATCTCATTCAGGCTCTCGAAGAAGGCCAAGGTCCGGCTCACGTTCGCCAAGGTCACGGCGGGGCGGCGGTTCAACGGCCGGTGCGTCGCGCCAAACCGGGCAAACCGCAAACGGCAAGCCTGCAAGCGCTTCGTGGGCGTCGGCGGCCTACGCTTCGGCGGGCATGCGGGCGAGAATCGAGTGAAATTCGAGGGGCGCCTGTCGCGCGTCCACCGGCTGACCGCGGGCGCCTACAGGCTGACGGTCGATGCCACCGATTCTGTCGGCCTGCGCTCGCGCCCGCGGTCAGCGAGCTTTACGATCGCCGGGCGTTAGGGTCGCGCGCTCGCCTGTCGTCAGTCGTGTGGAAATCAACCAAGGAGGCATCACGATGGACACCCCCTACGCATTCGTCGCCCGCATCGAGGCCAAGTCCGACAAGTCCGAGGACGTAGCCGCCCTGTTGACAGGCGCGCTGCCGCTCGCGCAGGCCGAGGCCGGAACGGTCAACTGGTATGCCGCGCGAACCTCGCCAACCACGTTCTGGATCTTCGACACGTTCGGCAGTGAAGATGCGCGACAGGCGCACATCAACGGTGAGATCGCCGCCGCGCTGATGGCTCACGCCGAAGAACTCCTCGCCGCGCCGCCGGAGATCCTCCCAGCCGACGTGCTGGCAGCCAAATAAAGGAGCGAAATAGCCACTGATCTCCGCCGGCGTGTCATGCTTCTCAGGTGGGGGCGGTACGCGTAGCTGAGCGGACGCATCGCCTGGGGACGGAGATGATCCGAAGTCCGAGGCCGAGGCTGAGGCAATGGTTAGCAACAGTTGGGAAACTGTTGCTCGCGCTCGTTGTCGTCTCGCTCGCGGGCTGCGGCGGTGGCGGTGGGGGTGGCGGTGGCGTAGCCAAGCTCGGGTGTCACCAGTACTGCCAGCAGGCCGGCGGTTACGGCGGCGGCCCGGCGGGCCGGCCGGTGTTGAAGGTGCTGACGACCGGCACGGTGGTTCCGCAGAGCGACGGGACCGTGCCGATTACGGTGAGATGCCTGGTGCCGGTGAAGTGCCAGGGTGCGCTGTTGCTGGAGTCGGGCTCAAGTAAGCCGTCGCTGGAATTTGCGTGCCAGAACAGTTCACGTGGCCAACGGAGCGCCTGGTGGGCACAGTCCGACCTGCTCGTGGACGGGAACAGCGCGCGGACGATCGGGCTGCCGCTGAAGGCCTGCCCGCTGGCGCTGCTGCGGCGCGAGGGGCGTCTGGCCGCGGCGATCACCGCCGACGCGATCAAGTTCGTCCCACCGTGCATACAGATACCCAGCCTCGCGGCGGGCTGCCGGAAGTTCGTGGCCTCCCCCGGATACACCCCCGATGAAGGCGATGGATTGGACCGCTTGATCGGCGCGGGGATCACCCTGAGATCGCGATGAAGGAGTACCTCAAACGTCTGCGGGCTCGGTTGTGGCTTCGTCACGCGCTGCTGGCGGCTGCCGTCCTCGGGTCGGCGCTGGTGGCGCTGATCTGCTCCCAGGCCGGCGTGCTGAACGGGCTCGAGCGCCAGAGTGTCGACGCGCGCTTTGCTATCCGCGGCGCGCGCGGTCCCGACAAGCGGATCGTGATTGTGGCCCTCGACCAACAGAGCGCGAACGCGATTGGCGTACGCCCTCCGATCCCGCGGCGTTACTGGGCCGATCTCTTCGACCGCATTCACGCTGCTCATCCGCGGCTGATCGCGGTCGACAGCGTGTTCGGCGGACGTACCGACACCTTCGACGACCAGCGGCTGCTGAGCGCGATCGCACACGACGGTCCAATCGTGCTCGGCACCGAGCAAGACGCCGGAGGATCGGTGGAGTGGCCGGCTGCCGTACCGCACCTCCCGAAGGGGGCCGCACTGGCCACCATTGCGGTTGACAGCGATTCGGACGCCGTCTTGCGCCGCATGCTCTACACCCCGATCCAGTTGCCGACGCTGGCGGTACGCGCGGCGCAGATCCTCGGTCGTCCGGTTAGCCCGGCCGACTTCCCCGATAACCATGCGTGGGTCGATTTTCGAGGGCCGCCTGAGACGTTCAAGCCGATTCGCTTCATCAACGTTCTACGCGGCCGTGTCTCCAGCTCCGTGTTCGACGGCAAGATCGTGCTCGTCGGAGTGACGGATCCGCTCCAGAAGGACGTCTTCGTGACCGCGGTCTCCTCGGTGCCGATGTCCGGTGTGGAGTTTCACGCAAACGCGCTCAGTACGATCCTCGACCGCTTTCCGTTGCAATCGCTGAGCCCCGCGCTCGAGATCCTGCTCATATTCGCACTCGCGGCGTTGCCGGCGCTGGTGAGCCTGCGGTTCACCGTGCTCAGGACGTATGGAGCCCTGAATGTGCTGGACTCGGCCTCTCCGGTAGTACTCGGCGCCTCCGCAGTCGCGCTTGTCGCGTTCCTGATCGCGGTTCAATTGGCATTCGACTCAGGCACGATCGTCGACGTTCCCGACCTGATTCTCGCGCTCGTGCTTGGCACGATCACGACGTTCGCTGCCGAAGCGCACGTGCAGCGGCGGCAGCTGTACAACCTCCAGGAGTTCTTCGGCCGCCTGAGATCCGGCTTCTTCATCTCGTACCGCCACGCCCTCAGCGAGTCGGTCGCGAACACACTCGAAGACTGGCTCACCCGGAAGTTTCCCAAGGAGAGCGTCTTCCGCGACGGTGGCCCCGGCGGAATCGAACCAGGCGAGCGGTTTCCCGAGCGAATCGAAGAAGAGATCGCCTCGTGCAGCGCCATGCTGGTGCTGATCGGCCCTCGGGACGAGTGGACCGAGCTGCGCGCTGCCGACGGCTCCCGGCGCATCGACGATCTTGACGACTGGGTGCACCGCGAGATCGCAGCCGGCCTCGCGCGCCGAGACCTGGCAGTGGTTCCCGTCTTGCACGACCACGCCGAACCGCCAGGCCGCGCTGCGCTGCCCGACGCGATCAAGGAGCTGGCCGATTGCCACGCCGTCTACTTCACCGGGTCCAACGCCGAGGCTTGGATCAACGAGCTGCGCGAGCGGATCCGTCGCGGACAGGTCAGGCACTCCCAGCGCGAGCATCCGCCGATGACTGCGACGGTAGGCGGGGAGCGTCCCCCCACGGGTTGACGGCTAGCTCTTGATCCTGAATCCGGCGGTGGCAGCGCGCCCGCGCAAGCCGCCGGCGGTCGGGGTGGCGACGAGCCGGTACCGGCCACGCGCGAGCTTGTGCCCGCCCGCCAATCAGCGGGGGCCGCGCACAGATCCCCAGTTTCCCTGCACGAGGGAGCCTACTCGCAGTCCTGGCGCTGGACAAGCAGCCGTAGCGGCGAGGTTTTCAGGCGGTCTCGGGCTGCAGCTCCGCGACCCGCATCTTCACCCCGGCGGCAGCGTAGGCGTCGATCGCGTCCAGCGTCTCGGCGTCGAGCAGCGCGTGAGCCAAGCTGTCGAGCTGGTCACGATGTTCGTTGAGCAAGCCGCTGACCTGCGCGTGCGCGTCGTCGACCATGCGACGGACCTCGTGGTCGAGCAGGCGCTCGGTCTCCTCGGAGGTCTCTCTGACCCCGGGCAGAAACGGACCCGCAGCTTCGCTCGGGAGTACCGCGATCGGTCCGACCTTGTCGCTCATTCCCCAACGGCCGACCATCTGGCGTGCGATCTGGGTGAGCTGCTGGATGTCTGATTCGGCGCCCGTCGTGATCTTGCCGAAGACAATCTCTTCGGCCACGCGACCCCCGAGCGCGACCTTGATCTGGGCCTCGAGCTCCTCGCGCGAGTAGGAGACCCGATCGGCATCGGGGGTCGAGAGCGTCACCCCAAGCGCCATGCCGCGCGGGATGATCGAGATCTTCCGCACCGGGTCGGCGTCCGGTGTCAGCATCCCGACCAGCGCGTGGCCGGACTCGTGGTAGGCGGTGCGCTCGCGATCCTGTTGGCTGAGCACGATGCCCCGCGGGGCGCCGAGCATGATCTTCTCCAGCGAGTCAGTGAAGTCCGCCATCTGCACCTTGTCGTGTTCTCGCCGCGCCGCCAGCAGCGCCGCCTCGTTGGCGAGGTTGGCCAGATCGGCCCCGACCATCCCGGGCGTCGACGACGCAATCGCGTCAAGATCGACGTCGTCGGCCAGCGGCGTCGATCGCGTGTGAACCTCGAGGATCTTTCGTCGCCCGGTGCGGTCGGGAGGCTGCACGGCGACCCGGCGGTCGAAGCGCCCCGGACGCAGCAGCGCCGGGTCAAGGATCTCGGGCCGATTGGTCGCGCCGAGCACGACGACCGCCTCGGTGCTGTCAAAGCCGTCCATCTCAGTCAGGATCTGATCCAGCGTCTGCTCACGCTCGTCGTTGGCACCCGTCACCCCGGCCGAGCCCTGACGCGAGCGGCCGATCGCATCCAACTCGTCGATAAAGACGATCGCCGGCGCAGCCTCCTTGGCCTTCGCGAACAGGTCACGCACGCGCGCGGCGCCGACACCGACGATCGCCTCGATGAACTCCGACGCCGCGATCGAGAAGAACGCCGCGTGGGCCTCGCCGGCAACCGCGCGTGCGAGCAACGTCTTGCCGGTACCGGGCGCGCCGGACAAGAGCACGCCGTGGGGCATCCGACCTCCGAGACGGCCGTAGCGCTCGGGACTGCGCAGGAAGTCGACGATTTCGGTCAGCTCGGCCTTGGCCTCGTCGATCCCGGCGACGTCGTCAAAGGTGACGCGAATCTTTTCGGGATCGACCCGTCGCGCCTGAGAGCGCCCAAAGTTCCCGAGCGCTCCCATTCCCCCACCCGCCGTCGCGCGGCGCGCCAGGAGCACGAACAGCCCGATGATCAAAAGCGTAGGTCCGAACCCGAGCAGGATCTCGGCCAGCAGCGAAGTGCTCTTCGACGTCGACTGCGCGTTTACCTGAACCCCCTTTGACCGCAAGAGGGTCGTCAATTCGGCGTCGTTCCAGAACGTCGGCACCTCGGTTGAAAACAACGTTGTCGGGGTGACCTTTGTGTCGTTGGGCGGGTATCGGAGCTTGGTCGTGAACGTGCCCTGGATCGTGTCGCCCTTCGATGAGATCGACTTGACGTGATCGGCCTGGAGTTGCTCGAGGAAGTACGGGCTAAAGGGCACCTTCACGCGCGGCTCGCCCGACGACTGGAACACCAGCACGGAGATCCAGTTCAACGCCAGGAGCGCGACGACGAAGATCCAGAAGCCACGCAGCCGATGTGGGGGACGAGGCTGGTGCTGCTCAGGCATCCCGCGACCGTCGGGAGCGGGAGCTACCCGCCATCCACCTTTGTCGCGCGGCATCGGCGCTGGTGGCGCTGCCGTGTCACCGCTCGGCCTCTTGCTCGAGTCAGGACCTTGCTCGGTCACCGACCCCACCCGGCAGATCGAGCCGCCCGCACCTCACCACACTCGCTCCTTGTCGTCGTCGTTGACCCGCCCATCGACGGGTCAGCCAAGTCAAGCAGTCCCCACCCTCCGGCGCTTCGATCATCAGGTTCTCGGTCCGCGGCACGGACGGGGATGCAAGCCGCGCGCGACGCGCGCGAGGCGAATCTCCTCGTGGGAGGGAGCCCCGGGGCACGGTGAGGTCGTCCGGAATTTGCTCGCATCGGTTGATGAGCACTCTGTGACGCAGGTACGGTGAGCATCCCCGGCTGATAGCTCGGGGATCTTCGACCACGATGAGCACGACCCCGATAGCCGACTATGCGCTCCTTTCGGATCGGCACAGCGCTGCGCTGGTGAGCCGGGGCGGGTCGGTCGACTGGTTGTGCTTCCCGCGCTTCGACAGCCCCGCGATCTTCGGTCGCCTCCTCGGTGACGAAGCCGGCCACTGGTCAGTGCGGGCCATGGCCGCCACAGAGGTGACTCGCCGCTACCTGCCCCGTACGATGGTGTTGGAGACCACGTTCCGCACGCCGACGGGTACGGTTGCGATCACCGACGCGCTGGCCATGGGCGAAGGCAACCGGGGGCATGGGCTCGGCAAGGATGCACCGCATCTTCTGCTGCGGCGTGCGACCTGCGTTGAAGGAGAAGTCGAGTTGTCCCTGGAGTACGTCCCGCGCCCCGAGTATGGGCTGGTCTATCCCCTGCTCGATGCGCTCGATGGTGGAGTCGCCGCGTTCGGGGGCGCCGACGTGCTCGTCCTCTCTTCTCCCATGGCCCTGAAGGTCGATGAGTCGGTGGTCGCGGGCCAGCTGCAGCTCCGCCGCGGCGAGAGCGCGGGCTTCGCCCTCCACCATGCCAAGCGGGCCGAGACGGGCTCAGCCAAGGTCTGGAGCCAATCCGAGATAGGCGCACGGCTCGAAGACACCGTGTCGGCGTGGGAGTCGTGGTCGGAGCTCCACCAGGCCTACGTGGGTCCGTGGCGTGACCTGGTGCACCACAGCGGACGGGTGCTCCAGGCACTCTCCTTCGCACCCACCGGCGCGATCTGCGCGGCGGCGACCACGTCGCTGCCTGAGGCGGTGGGCGGCGCCCGAAACTGGGACTACCGCTACGCCTGGGTCCGGGACGCCTCCTTCACGATCGAGGCCCTTTGGGTGGCGGCCTGCCCTGACGAAGCCAATGAGTTCTTCGACTACATGACCTCCTCCGCGGCCGGCTCGCTCGACCGGGGTGGCGACCTGCAGATCATGTTTGGCATCGGCGGCGAACGGGACCTGAGTGAGCGGGAGCTGCCGCACTTGGAGGGCTGGCGACACTCTGTCCCGGTTCGGGTCGGCAACGGTGCCTGGAACCAGCGTCAGCTTGATGTCTACGGCGAGTTGCTCAGCGCTGCCTACCGCCTCTCCGATCACCTGTTCGACAACATCTCTCGACGGGTCGGGCCGATAGCCGCCCCTGACAAGTGGGGTGCGCACCCCGGCCTAGCACCAGCCACACGACGTTTCCTCGTCCAGCTGGCCGACACCGCCGCCCGGCGCTGGCAGGAGAAAGACCAAGGGATCTGGGAGGTTCGGGGCGAGCCTCGCGACTTCCTGTACTCCAAGCTGATGTGCTGGGTGGCCCTCGACCGGGCGGTGGCCTTAGCCGACCGTCTCGACGCCGCCGACCGAGTCGAGGCATGGAGGCAGACCCAGGACCAGATCCGTGAGGCGATCCTGACCAGGGGCTGGAGCGACCGGGCCGGCGCCTTCACTCAGTCCTTCGGCTCCGACGAGCTTGACGCCTCCAGCCTGATGCTGCCCTTGGTGGGGTTCCTTCCCGCCGACGATCCCAGAGTGCTAGCCACGATCAACGCGACCGAAGAACGCCTTACCGATGATCGCGGACTGGTGTATCGCTATCGGTCCCAGGACTCGCTCGAGGGCGAGGAGGGCACCTTCCTTCTGTGCACCTTCTGGCTCGCCCAGGCCCTGGCCCGCGCCGGACACCCGGCTCGGGGCCGGACCGTCTTCGAACGGGCCGTCGCCTTCGTCAACGACGTCGGCCTGCTCGCCGAGGAGGTCGACCCCGTCAACGGAGAGCTCCTGGGCAACTTCCCCCAAGCCTTCAGCCACATCGGACTCGTCAACGCGGCCTGGGCCATTTCCGAGGTCGAGCTCCAAGCGACCGCACCTGCTGAAGGTGCCCCCGGCGCCTCGCGTCCGCGCTGAGACCGAGCCCGCGCCAGCGCATGGCCTGAGCACCACGGGGGACTTCACACGCTCCGCTAGCTTTGAGGGCGGATGGGTGACGTGACACCGACGATCTACGAGTGGGCCGGAGGCCGCGAGGCGTTCGCGAGTTGGCTGAATCGCTTTTACGACCTCGTCGAGCGCGAGGCTCCCGAGATTGCGGCGATGTTCGGCGGGAAGGTGAGCCAGCAGCATCGCATCCACGTGACCGACTGGTGGGCGGAGGTGATGGGCGGCCCGACCGTGTACAGCGATCAGCGTGGAGGCTACGAGCACATGCTCGCCCGCCACCACAATCTCGCGATCAATCCCGAGCAGCGGCTGACGTTCGTGACCCTGCTGAGCCGGGCTGCTGACGACGTTGGACTACCCCCCGACCCGGAGTTCCGCGCCGCGATCATGGGTTACGCAGAGTGGGGCACGCGCCTGGCGACGCACAACTCCCAGCCCGGTGCGCAGACCGCCGCGCACGCTCCGGTGCCACGTTGGGGCTGGGGGGTTGCCCCGCCCTACGAGCCCGCCGGCGACTCAACCTGACCCAATCTCGGTTCCCGGCCGATCCCTTACGCGAGGCGTCCGTCCCAGCCACGCTCCAGCGCAAAGCGGGCGCCGATCGTCCACGCCTGGGCATGGTTGGCGATCGCCACTCGCTGCGGCCCGCGTTCGGTAACCGCGTAGAGCTCGAACGCATCTCCGAGCTGATCCAGCGCCCCGAGCACGCCCCGGCGAACCCGTTCCGCCTCGTTCTCGCGGCCCGCGGCCCGCAGGCCGCCCCAGCCGAGCCAGGAATCGAATGGCCACACGCCGCCCCGGTGGTAGGCATACGGTTGGAACTGTGGATGCTTCGACGAGAGCGTTCGCAGGCCAAAGTTCGTGAGGATGTCCGGATCGCAAAGTCGGCTCGCATAGGCCGCACGCTCCGCTGATGGCAGGGCATCCGCCCACAGCAGCCAGCCGAGCTGTGAACCGGCGCCCGCGACCTGCCGGCCGTGGCCGTCGAGCGCCATCGTCTCTGGCGAGAACGTCTCGGCGATCAGCGCCGCCATCTCCTCGGCCCGGCGATGCCAGCGATTATCGCCCGATAGCCGATGTGTCGCCCGCAGCGCAGCCACCGCCACTGCCTGGCTGTCGGCGTCGGCGAGCGGCGGTTCGGGAACGCTGCCGTCCGCGTTGAGAATCCCAGGCCCATGCGCCGCGAGCAGATCGACCGCATCTCGCCAGCCCTGCTGCACGAGACCCCCGGGGTGAACTCTCGGGCCGTGTCGGACCAGCCCTCCCCCTCGCTCGAGCGCCTGCTCGAGCCAGCGGGCGGCCCCGCGCCAGGCTGTAGAGAGCTCGTCGGCGAGAGCGCGGTCGCGCAGCATCGCCATCAGGACGAGGAACCACGAGGTTCCGTCCGCCGATCCGTAGTAGCGAAGCTGTCCACCGCGCAGCGGCCATCCGGTCTGCGCGAACCGCGGCCCGGGCTCCGGCCGGTACTCGTGGACGATCTTCCCCGGCTCCTCGTCGTTCTCGGGATCGAGCTGTCGTGCCTGAAGCGCGGCGAGGATCCGGAGCGTGGCGCGCCCGACGTCCGGCTGCACCGGAAGCACCTGCAGCGAGGTGATCAGCGAGTCGCGACCGAACAGCGCGTGAAAGCGGCCGGGATCGTTGGGATCCAGCGGCTGGGTCGACGCGAACGGCCAGCCCTCGGGGGCAAGGATCGATTCGGCGAGGACTCGGTCGCCGGACTCAGGCGAGGTCACCCCAGGAGCCTATGAAAGTCCTCCACGATTCGGGTCGAGCACCCGCGCCTCCGGGCCGCAACGAAGAGCCGGTTGGCTAAGCTCGTTCCAATGGCGGAGCACACGAGCTCGACCGTGCCCGGTACGTTGACTACGACGTTGTCCGCGTCGCAGATGGCCAGTCTCGCGGAGGTCGGTGAGGAGCGGACAGCGAGCGTCGGTGACGTGCTGTATGGGGTCGGCGATCGGCGCTACCCGTTCGTCGTGATCCGCGAGGGCGAGGTCGTGATTCGTGACGGGGCCGGCAACGAGATCATGCGTCACGGGGCGTCGGGCTTTCTCGGCGAGCTCAACCTTCTGTCCGGGCAGACGGTGTTCGTCACCGCGATCGTGACCGAGCCGCTGCGCTATATCGCGGTCGAGCGCGAGGCGCTGCGGTCGCTGCTGTTCGAGGACGGGGCGCTGAGCGATCTCGTGCTGGCGGCGTTCATCGCCCGCCGCGAGGCGCTTCAGACCGTCCGGGGCATCGGTCTCGAGATCGTTGGTCCACACTCGTCGAGCGCCACCATGCAACTACTGGGCTTCGCGCGCAGTAACCGACTGCCGTTCAGCTGGCGTGACCCCGCGCGCGACGACGATCCCGCCGCAGCTGAGCTCGTGGCTGGACTCGACGAGGCGAGCCTGCCGCTGGTAAGGCTGCCGGGCGGCGTCGAGCTCCGCAACCCGTCGGCCGGGCAGGTCTCGCGCGCGCTGGGGATCGGACTCGAGCTCGCGCCTCGGGAGGAGGTTGACCTGCTCGTGGTCGGCGCCGGCCCCGCCGGCTTGGGCGCTGCCGTGTACGGCGCTTCCGAGGGCCTCGACACGCTGGTGGTCGACAGCACCGGACTCGGCGGGCAGGCGGGGGCATCTCGGCGGATCGAGAACTACCTCGGCTTCCCGGCCGGTATCACGGGCAACGAGCTGACCAGCCGCGCCGTCACCCAGGCGCGGAAGTTCAACGCGCGCTTCGCAACGCCATACCGCGTGCTGTCACTCGAGGCGGGAAACGGACGCCACCTGGTGCGGCTCGAGGAGGGTCACGAAATCGCCGCGCGCGCCGTGGTCCTGGCCACCGGCGCCCAGTATCGGCGGCTGCCCGTAGACGGGCTCGCCGACTACGAGGGGATCAGCGTCTTCTACGCCGCCGGCCCGCCCGAGGCGCAACTTTGCGGCGCGGCGCGCGTGGCCGTCGTGGGCGGGGGAAATTCGGCCGGCCAGGCCGCCGTCTGGCTTGCTCGCGGTGGCGCGCTCGTGACCCTGCTCCACCGCCGGGCGGATCTGCGCGAGACGATGTCCGACTACCTCGTTCGCGAGCTCGAGCGCTACGGCGTGGCGGTCCGGGACCGCAGCGAGATCGCCGCGCTGCATGGTGCGGATGGGCGGCTTGAAGCGGTCACGCTCACCACCGGCGAGCGGCTGGCGTTCTCGTTCCTGTTCCTATTCCTCGGGGCGTTGCCGTGCACGGAGTGGCTCGACGACGCCATCGAGCGCGACGAGAAGGGCTTCATCCTCGCCGGCCCGGCCGCGGACGCCGACAACCTGCTCGAGACCAGCGTTCCCGGTGTCTTCGCCGCCGGCGACGTCCGCGCAGGCTCGACCAAGCGGTGCGCCACCGCCGTCGGCGAGGGGGCGATGGCCGTCCAGTTCGTCCACGCGCATCTCGCGTCGCACTGACAACTGACGAGCGTGAATGTGCGGTCGGCAGCTAGTCGGCGTCGCGCGGGTCCATCGGGCGAGTATCGGTTGGCCGGACGGCGTTCTCGAACGAGTACACGGTCAGTTCGCTTGGTCGCGCGAGCAAGCCGTCGAGCGAGAACTGGAAGTCGGCGAAAGCCTCGGAGCGGTAGTGAGCGTCGAGCGCCTCCTGGCTATCCCACTCGCTGAAGAGCACGAATCGGCTCGGATCTGCCAGTGCCGACGCGAACGCGTAGCGCCTGCAGCCCGGCTCCCCGATCGCCCAGCGCTCAAAGCGCTCGAGCACGCTCGTGAGCTCCTCCCGTCGCCCGCTTATCCCGAACATCTCCGCGACCGCGATCACAGCCATGGTTTGAGCTTCGCACACAAGGTCATCCGACGCCTCACGTCCGCGACCGGGCACGCCTCGAGAGGGTCCCCGCGATCGTCGAGGTCGTCCTCACCGGCCGCCTCTTGCAAGAATGAGCAGCCCGGCCACCCGGACCTCCTAAAGTGCCTTGACGAGCGGCCCAACGGAGAAACGGAGACGGCAAATGAGTAGCTGCACCCACCTCGACACGATCACCGTCCTCGAGCTACCCGAGAGCGTCGAGGGCTGCGAGGAATGCCTGCGCGAGGGCGGCGTCTGGCTGCACCTGCGCATCTGCCTGGAATGTGGGCATGTCGGGTGCTGCGACGACTCGCCCAACCGTCACGCCACCGCCCACTATCACTCGAGCGGGCATCCGCTCATCCGCTCGCTCGAGCCGGGCGAGGAATGGAGCTGGTGCTACATCGACGACGTCGGGATGGTGATCGAGGGCATCAAGGGACGCACCCGCATCCCGCCGTCGCCGATGCTCACCGGGTGACTTTGTAGTGCCGTCCGATCGCCCTCCGACCACCCTGTTCGAGGTCGCCAGGCGCGCGATCGAGATCAGCGACCCCACCGACTCCGATCCGCGGCTGGGTGACCTGCTGGCCCAGTTCGAGGATGCCGACGAACCGGTTACGGCGATCGAGAACCTCGAGGAGCGGGTGGCGATCGCTGTCGAGGGCGCCGACGTCGAGATCGAGGACCCAGCCGTCTCGATGGCGGCCGCCGCGATCCTGTACCTGGCCCACCGCCGCTCCGAACTCGGCGATGACCCGGACCAGATCCTTCGCATGGCGGCGCGGGCCGAGTGGAAGGGCGATCCCCCTGTGAGCGTGCGGGATTGGCTGGCCGACCGCGGCATCGACGTGTGACCCGCCTGGATGCGCGGATGACCCGCGGCCCCGGCGGCCGAGCCGATCCAGCGGCCGTCCTATCTCAGCGCCCCCGGCGATACGTCGAGCCCAAGGAGGGCGGCGCTGTACGGCGGGAGGGGGACGGTGTAGCGACCGCGGGCGCGTGGCCTGATCCGTGTTCTCACCCGCCTGCCCTGCCACGTCGCCTCGTGTCCGAACGACTGCCCCATGAGAGTTACGCCGGTGGTGGCGGCCGGCGACGGTCCCAGCAGCCGTTCCACGCTTGCGGGGCCGCGGGCGGGGAGGTCGAGGCCGACGCGCAGCGAGTTCGGGCCCTTGTTGATCAGGAGCACGTGCAGCGTTCGAGCCCCGACACGGACTGCCCAGGCCTTGAGGTGAAGCGCCGCCCCACTCTTCAAGCGCAGCGGAACCAGGCGGGCGTGCGGTCCTAGCGTTCGGGTGAACAGCATCAGCCCGTACAGGAGTGGTCGCGCCTGCATGCCGGTCGGATCAAAGGTGAACGGGTCATTGACGATCGTCTCACGCTCGTGCAGGTGGATCGCCCTGACGTCGGCGGTCATGAGCTCGAACGCGGCGTCGGGTGCCCATAGTGCGGTCGCGTATGTGTTGCTGATGCCGGGCAGGCCACCACAGGTGACCGAGTTGAATTCGGTCAGCTCGAACGGGAACCCGGCGCGGTGGGCGATCAGTACGGCGGGTCTCACCGATGCAGCCATGCCCGCGGTCGCCTGTTCGCCGAGCAGTCGGGCGAAGGTCGGATACTGCGGCGTGTCCGGAGGCGTACAGCCTGAGTACGGGTAACGGTGCCCGCTGATCACGCGCAGCCCGGGGTGAGGAGACGCGATCAGCGTCGAGATGAAGCTGCGATCCGCGCCGGGGTTGGCGAGCGCTGGGGCGAACAGCGGTA
This sequence comes from uncultured Solirubrobacterales bacterium, assembly GCA_963796645.1. Classification (GTDB taxonomy): domain Bacteria; phylum Actinomycetota; class Thermoleophilia; order Solirubrobacterales; family Solirubrobacteraceae; genus Palsa-465. The sequence continues at coordinate 60,765 of CAWCMQ010000001.1, forward strand.
CTCCCGGCGCGACGTGCGTGAGCACGCGTGCATACGCGTGGTAGTCGGCGGCGTAGTCCGTCGGTGTGATGTCCCGCGGAAGCCCGTCGCCGCTGATCCGGATGCCGGCCGTCACACTCAACCAGAACGCCTGGCTGTACAGATCGGGCTCATTGCCCACCTCGAAGCCGATGATGCTCCCGGGCGGCATCTTCGTCTCGGCGTACTGGGCCCAGGAGCCGGCAAGCTTCGGTGACCCGGTGATCAGGTTCATGTCCAGGATCACGCGCAGTCCGAGCCGGCGGACGATCGCGGCGGTCCGGTCGACGAACTCGGGCGTAAGGTCGAACGCCCACCGGGGAAGGTGACCGTAGCGCGGGTCGTAGAACGTGTGATCAGAGGAATCGCCGCCGATCCTCAGCACGAACGGCCCGTCGCCTGGCACGTGCAGATCAGAGAGAACGCGGCCATATAGCTTCGCGTGAAGCTCGTCCACCGGCAGCGTCCAGTACTCGGTGGAGAAGCCGAGGAACGAGCGAGGGATGTTGACCAGCGACTCGCGTGCGGGGACCGTCACGCTCGGCTGGGCGAAGTGCGCGACGGGCGCGAACAGCACGTCGTAGCGGGGCGGACTCGCCGCCGGATCATGCTTGTGGTGGTCGCCCGCCCTCGCCACGACCACGGCCACCGCGATGCCGACGATCAGGCACGCCAGGGCAGCGTGCGGCCAGCCCGGTCTCTTCGCCCCCATGGTTCCTACCCTATCGCCGCCAAGGGATGAATCTCAGCCGTTCGCCCTTCGCTGACTGGTCATCGGCCGAGCTCGGGGAGTCCGGCCAGGACTAGAAGCCCCCGGCTTTGGAGGCCAGCACGGTCTGCGTCGTCCGGTGCCTTGGCGACGATTCCTCGGTGACACCGGAGACACTGCACGACTTCTTCGTTGCGTCTGCTGGGGTGGCGGGTGCCCTGATCGGTCTGTTGTTTGTCGCGGTCTCGGTGGCTCACGAGCGGTTGATCGCCGAGGACACGGAGTATGTGCACCGGGTGAGGGCGTCGGCCGCGTTGACGGCGTTCACCAACGCCCTCTCGGTCTCGCTGTTTGCGCTGGTCCCGGGCGTCGGACTGGGTGACACAGCCCTCGTTGTCGGCGCGGTCGGTCTGCTGTTCGTCGTCGCGTCGCTGCTGTCGCTGATTCGCGTGCGCAAGGCACAGCCGGTGGCTGGGCGCGATCTCTTCTTTCTCGTGGGCTTGGTCGTCACATGCGGATTGGAGGTCCTCTTCGGGGTGAGGCTCGAATCGCGAGGGCACGATCCCTCCGCCGCTGACACGATCGCCGTGGCGGTGATCGTCTGCTTCCTGATTGGCGTGACGCGCTCGTGGGAGCTCGTCGGCGGCCCGTCCTTCGGGGTCTTCACCGAGGTTCGGGCGCTGCTGGTGGGCGTGCGGGGCGTGAGCGAAGAGCCCGATCCTTGACGGACGCCCGGGTCAGAGCGGGGGGACCTGGTTGTCCACCTGGGATCCGTGGTACAGGTGGTCGTGGTCCTTGCAGGCGGCCGGGAACCTGAACTTGACGCTGTCGCTGCGGACCCCGTTGTAGCTTGCGAACAGGGTCACATGGCCGCGCGTGCCGACTTGGCAGCCCGGGTCGGTGCTGCTCTTCACCCGGACAATGATCTTCATGACGTTCCCGGGCACGCCCCACATCACCGCATAGTGGGAGTGGTAGATCAGGTGGTGCTCGACCGTCATCACGATCAGGCGATCGGGCTGGTGGCGGACGCGGTCAACCTGGCAGAGGATCCCCGAAACGGTGTTGGCGGCCAGGTTGATGTCGCCGTGGCCCCGGGCGTAGCTCCCGGTCCTCCCGGTAATTGGCGCTCCAGTGTGAAAGCCCCACGGCGGAATCCCGCCGACGATCGGGATCTGGGCGCAGTACTGAACCGGAGCTCCGGCAGCCGCGCCGGGGACGCCGGCGAGCGCCAGCAGCGGGGTCAGCACCAACAGTGCGAGGCCGATCCGCTGAATCCGGGCGACGATGAGAGCGACAGGTTCCACGGCGTCTGCTATCGGCACCATGCGCCGAAAGCTGTCCGCTACCCCGCAAGTCTCGGCGTATTACCGAGAGGCGACGGCAGCAAACGCGCGCCAGCTACCCGGTCAGCCCACGCGCTAACCCGCTCTTGCCGTGACCGGCTTTCTGGAAGAAAATCGCCGCACGCTGTTCGCGAACGATTGGAGACTCACGTGCCGCTCTATCTAGGTCGCTTCAAATACTCCGCCGAGGCGATGAAAGCGATGATCGACAACCCTCACGACCGCGGCGCGGTCGCCGCCCAGGCGGCCGAGTCACTCGGATGCAAGCTGCAGGGCATCTGGTGGGCGTTCGGCGAGCAGGATGGCGTGTTCCTCTTAGAAGCGCCTGACAACGTTGCTGTGGTCGCGCTGGCGATGGCGGTCGGCGCGAGCGGTCAGATCAGCACCGAGACCACGGCGCTCCTCGACATGAACGAGGCACAGGAGGCGATGCGCCGGGCCGCTACCGCGACCTTCCGCCCGCCGAGCTGACTCGGGAGACCGGCCATGCCATAACACTGCGAGGCCACCGCCCGCCGTCTTGTGCTGGGCGTTCGGCTGGCATAGGCTGACGGCGGTGGGACCGGTACTCGGGTTGGAGGTGATTCGGTGCGCGCGCGACTGATCGCACGGGGGTGGGCTGCGGTGCTCGTGACCGCGGCGGTGTGGCTGTTTGCGGGGGCGGCGCAGGCGTCGGCGGCGCCACGCCGCGGCCGCGCTTCAGTACGCCGTCGTGGCCTTCTGGATCCTCTAGCCAGCCCCCGCCATCGTCCCTGACCGCCTCCCGTTCCTAGCCGAGGAACGAGTGGAAGCCGCCAAGCGGTTGAGGCAGCTTGGGCGTGAACGGCTTGAAGTGGTACGGCTTGCTGGTGTCGAACCCGGCCTTGCCCGCGGCCGTCTTGTCTGCGAACGGCGTCAGCGCTGTGATCGCTCGGTGGATGCTGGTCCACTTCAGCGTCCGCTCGTACCCGTTGTTGTTCGGCGGGTCAACGCTCTCGGCCTTGCCCTGGATGCCGGTCACCTTCTCGATCGGACCGCCGTCGCGCTTGGCGACGCCGGGCGCGACGACGCGTGCGAGGGTGCGATGGTCGCTCTCGATCCCCATGATCCGAGCGGCCGTGACGCGCAGGTCCGCGGTGCTGAAGTCCCGAACCCCGACGAGATAGGCGGCGATGAACGCATCCTCGAGCGTGACGAGGATGTTCAGCGTCGTCTGCGCGTCGGCGAACATCTTCGGGGGGTAATAGAACGTGGTGAATGGCGACGGCTTGCCGGTCACGCTCTTCTCGAGCAGGTAGTGCGACATCTCCTCCTGGCGCGCGGCCTTGAGGTAACCCTGATCGTCCGACTCCAGACGCTTGAAGAACGGCGCCCGGTCGATGATGTTCGTGTAGGTCGTGACGGCGAGCGCCTCGGCGATCTGAGCCGCGCCCACGATCGCGACATCGCCCTTCGTCGGACCGCCGGCCTTCGCCGCCGCGAACGAGGGGATCAGCGCCTGCAGCCCGCCCGCGCCAGCGAGCGTGCCCGCGCCGACAGCGGCCCGGCCCAAAAAGCTACGACGGTCGGTCCCCGAGAATCCTTCATGCCCTTCAGACATTGCCCGACACTCCTTGTGTTGACTTTTGCTGTCGCCCTCCAATACGTCACGAGTGTCGGCTTGGATCAATCGGCGATCGACATCTCCCGGCGCGGCCATCCGCTGGCGATCCGCCGCTCGATCTCGAGCCACGTCGGGATGCCGCTCGTCGGGTCGATCGCCTCGACGCTGCAGGCGCCGACCGCGGTTGCCGCCGTCGCGGCCTCGTCCGGGCCGGCCCCACGCAGCAACGCGGCCAGGAAGCCGGCCACGGTGGCGTCGCCGGATCCCGTCGTCCCGACCACGGCACGCGGGATGAAGCAGGGTGAGAGCACTTCGCTGGCGGCCCAGTCACCGACGGTCAGCCCGAGCCGATCGCAAAATCGCGAAGGGTCGGCCGCGGTGCGAACGTACAGACCCTGGTCGCCGAGCTTGATCATCGCCACGGCGCTCCCCATCGAAATCAGTCGCTCACCGAGTGAACGCAGCTGAGCCAGGTCGACCGACGCGCGGCCCCGCTCGAGGAACCCACGATGCGCAGGGCGATCGAGCATATACAGGAGCTCCTCGATGCTCGGCGCGAAGACATCGACGAACGGAAGGGTGTTGGCGAGGACCTCCTCCCAGTCCACGCGCCCCGCGTCAGTGTCAGGATCGAGCGCACAGACGTCCAGGGACGTGGCCGGGCCCTCGGCCTGCACGCGCGAGAACAACTCGCGCAGTTCGGCCCCACCGGCGGCATACATCCGCGGCATCAGCGGGGGATAGCCGAAGTGGAGCACCCGCGTGCCGCGCAGTCGCTGGTACGGCACGTCGTCGGCACCGAAGGTCTCATTCGCACCGGGGCAGTGGAGAAAGGTGCGATCGATCCCGGGCGGACTGACGACGATCGTGTAGCTGGTCGCCTGGCCTGCAGCCACGCTGATCCCGTTCGCGAGGCCCGCCTCGGCCAGCGATCGGCGCACGGCCTCGCCAAACAGGTCGTCGCCGACCCTGCCCACGAGCTCGACATCGACTCCCAGCCGGTGAAGGGCGAGTCCGGTATTCGTGACCACACCACCGGTCGAGAAGGCAGCCGGACCGACCGTCACCAGGCGGCCAGGGTCGAGCTGCACCGGCCCGTAGAGGTGCGGAAAGAGATCGAGCGAGACGTGGCCTGCGACGACTGCCTCGGACAAGTTGCGAGCACGATAACGGTCGCCGCCGGGTAGCCTGCGACAGCGCCTCAGCATGAAGTCACTGCAAGCCAAGCTGAATAACGTCCACGCCGATCCCGGCCGCGCGCGTGACTTTATCCTCGCCGACGCGAAGGACGCGGACATGGCGTTCGGTCTCGCCTCGACCGGCCTCGACCCGGAGACCGGGCGACCGAGGTCGCTGGCCGAGTTCCGAGACCGGATGCGCGAGGTCGTGGACCAGGGCCTCGTCGACATCATGCTGATGAGCGTGAGCAGCTGCGAGGTGCTCGCCGGAGATGAGCGGCTGTTCGATCACTCGTCGGTCACGCCGGCGGTTCGCGGAAACGACACCACCGACATTCACCTGCTCCATGGCGCCTCGTACCAGCATCAGCCCTCGGAGCTGCTGCGAACCCCGCGGATCGATGAGCTCGTCGCACACGCGGACCTCGCCCTGTACTCGTTGACGCCGCTGGGGTACGCCGAGCGGGATGCCCGCGCGCTGGACGCCTATCGCGAGTTCCGCCGCGAGGCCGAGGAGGTGGGCCTGCGCCACCTCCTCGAGGTGTTCGCCCCCAACGTGCGCGAGGCTGTCGCGCCTGAGGACGAAGGGCGGTTTCTCGTCGACTTCGTCGTCCGAGCGCTGGCCGGCGTTCCCCGAGCCGGACGACCGATCCTGCTGAAGGTTCCCTACCCGGGTCCGGACCCGCTCGAGGCGCTCGCCGCCTACGACGCGCACCTGATCCCGGGGATTCTGGGCGGCTCGGCCGGGACAACATTCGACGCCTTCTTCCTCCTCGAGGAGGCCCGCCGCCACGGTGCCCGCGCCGCGCTGTTCGGCCGCAAGATCAACCGCAGCGAGGACCAGTTGGCCTTCGTGCGCTATCTCCGGCTCCTGGCCGACGGCGAGATCGATGCGACCGATGCGTGCCGCGCATACCATGCGGACCTCGAGCGGGCGGGCCGGACGCCGCACCGGCCGCTCGAGGAGGACCTTCAGCTCACGGAGCCGGCGTTGACCGGCCGCAGCTCGATCGGGAGACCGTCGCCGGGGAACGGGCCGGTCCCGTAGTCGAGCACGGGCTCGTAGCCGGCCGGGATCCGCCACGAGTTGCGCAGCAGCAGCTGGTGCATGATCGCCTTGACCTCCATCGACCCGAAGTGCAGGCCGATGCACTTGTGCACCCCGCCGCCGAACGGGACCCAGGCGTACTTGTGTGAGGCGTCCTCGCGGCGGGCATCGCTGAACCGTTCGGGGTCGAACGTGTCGGGGTCGCGCCACCACGGCTCCATTCGCTGGCTGGCGTAGATCGCGAGCATCAGCTTGGTGCCCCGCGGGATGTAGCGGCCGTCAAGCTCGGTGTCCTTGACTGCCTGGCGGGCAAGCGTGCCCACCGGCGCGTTCATCCGCAGCGTCTCCTTGAACACGAGGTCCATCGAGGGGAGCGCGTCGAGATCGTCATAGCCGATGGCGTCCTTGCCAAGCGCTCTGGACTCATCGCGCAGGCGGTCCTGCCACTCGGGGTGCCTGGCCAGGTAATAGCCCATCATCGAGAGCGTGATCGTGCTCGTGTCGTGGGCCGCCATCATCGTGAAGATCATGTGGTTGATGACGTCCTCGTCGCTGAACCGCTCGCCTTCCTCGGTTTCCGCCCGGCACAGCACGCTGAACAGGTCGTCGTCGGAGCTCGCGCGCTTGGCCGCCAGCTGAGAGTTGAAGTACCGCTCCAGGCGCCGCCTGCTCTCGAGCCCGCGGTGCCACTTGCCGCCGGGGACGTCGGCCCGGATGATCGCCTGCCCGCCAACGACCACGTCGATGAACGCCGCGTTCAGGCGATCCGCCTCCGGGCTCCGCTCGGCCCCCATGAACACCTCGGTGGCGATGTCGAGCGTCAGCTGCTTCGCCGCGCGGTAGAGCTGGAAGCCGCCGCCGCTCCGCCACCGGGACAGGCCTCGGCTGATGGCCGGATTCATCTTCTGCAGGTAGCCGACCAGGCGGTCGTGCTTGAACGCCTGCTGCATGATCCGCCGATGATGCCGGTGCTCCTCGAAGTCCATCAGCATCACTCCGCGATCGAAGAACGCTCCGATCAGCGGATCCCATCCCAGCTTGTTGGAGAACGCCCGGTCCCGATTGGTCAGGACGGTCTCGAGCGAGTCGGGGCCGAACACGTTGACCCATTGGCCGCCGAGCGCGTTGAGCCAGAAGACCGTGCCGAGCCGCTGGTGGTAGACCCGCGCGTGGCGAAGGCCATCGTGGAGAAAGTCGAGCGTGTGGCCGACGACCGGAACCCCCGGATCGCCCATCACCGGCTCGAGGCCGCTGCCGGCGGGAGGCTGGGCGAGTGGCCGGATGGCCCCTGACGGCACGTGCTCCACAAGCGAAGCAGCGACGCCGCGGGCTCTCAGCTTGACCGGGGTGCCCATCGATCTGGGATCGTACTCGCGCGCGCCCGCGTCGCCACCGCGGTTACGATCCGAATCGGATGAGCGTCCGTCCTGCCGAGGTGGAGGACCACGCCGAGTTGACGCGAGTTCTGGCCCGCGCGTTCGACGATGACCCGATCCAGCGCTGGGTGTTCCCGAGCGCGCGGGTGCGCGCCCGGTACGGCGATCAATTCTTCCGCTGGTCACTGTGGCGCTGCGCCGATCAGGAGGTGAGCTGGACGACCGATGATCTCGCGGGCGCGGCGCTGTGGACACTTCCCGGACGTTGGCAGCTGAGCGCGCGCCAGCTCGCGCGGCTCGCCCAATGGGCCGGCCGCGGCGTCCGGTGGCGCGGGCCGTTGGTCATGTGGGGGCTGACGGCGGTCGAGCTTCACCATCCCAGCGACCGGCATCTGTACCTCGCCGTGCTCGGAGTCGACCCGTCGCGTCGGGGCGCCGGGGTCGGGTCGGCGCTGCTCGCTCCCGGACTCGAGCTATGCGATCGAGACGGGATCGCGGCCTATCTCGAAACCGGCAAGGAGCGCAACCTCGCCTTCTATGCCCGGCATGGATTCCAGGTCACCAACCGTCTGCGCCTGCCCGCCGGGCCGCCGGTCTGGCTGATGCGACGCGAGCCGCGCTGAGCATGTTTGACCGAGCCTTGACGGGCCTGCCGCAGCGGGTGCATACTCGGGGCGGGTAAGGCGGAGTGAGGAGGTTGAGCTGCTGAGAGGTTCGGGGATCGCGCTGACGATCGCGGGCGCTCTGCTCGCGCTGGCGCCAGCGCCGGCCGCCTCGGCGTCCGGCAATGCGAACTGGGCACCCGGGGTCGAGGCGGCGCTCCCGTCCGGGGCGGTACAGAACCCGTACTCCCTCTCGGTGCCATCGGTGTCCTGCGCGTCGCCGGGCGGGTGCGTTGCGGTCGGCGAGTTCCTCGACAAGAACGCCCATTTCCAGGGTCTGGTGCTGGTTCAGTCTGCCGGGAGGTGGGGGGTCGGAAAGGCGGCCAATCTCCCGACCAATGCAGCGGTGGACCCCAATGCGAGCCTGTCCGCCGTGTCGTGCCGGTCCCCCGGCAATTGCAGCGCGGTCGGCATCTATCGCGACGGCTCCCTTCACACCCAGGGTCTGCTGTTGAGCGAATCGGCCGGTGTCTGGTCAACCGGCGTGGAGGCGAAGCTCCCGTCCAACGCGGGCCCAGACCCCGTCGTCAGCCTCGCCGCGGTGTCGTGCGTGTCGGCGGGGAACTGCGCCGCAGTCGGGTCCTACCGCGACAGCATGGGCCATCGCCAGGGGCTGCTGCTCGACGAGTCGTCGGGGACCTGGGGGACGGGACTGGAGGTCGGACTTCCGGGCACCCCGGCGGCGGACCCGTCGGTAGCGGTCAGCTCGGTGTCGTGCGCGGCGCCGCGCGATTGCACCGCCGTGGGTTCCTTCCAGGACGGCTCGATGCATTACCAGGGGCTGCTGCTCACCGAGTCCTCTGGAGTCTGGGGCACGGGCGTGGAGGCGGCGCCCCCAACCGACGCAGGGTCCAATCCGGGGGTCATCCTGTCCGCCGTCTCGTGCTCCTCGCCGGGCAACTGCGCCGCCGTCGGCCGCTACCTCGACGGCTCGTCGAACTCACGCGGGTTGCTGCTGAGCGAGTCGTCCGGCACCTGGGCAACCGGAACCGAGGCGAGGTTGCCGTCCAACGTCGGGTCGAACCCCAACGCGTCCGTTAACTCCGTCTCCTGTCCGGCCCCCCGCAGCTGCGTCGCGGTCGGCGGCTACGAGGACAGCTCGTCGCACGCCGAGGGCCTGCTGCTGACCCAGACGAACGGTGCCTGGGCGACGGGCGTGGAGGCAAGTCCGCCCGCCAACCACGCCGGCAACCCGAGCGTCTCGCTCTCGTCGGTGTCGTGTGCCTCGGCGGGGTCCTGCAGCGCCGTGGGTGACTATGCCGACAGCGCGACGCGCCAACAGGGCCTGCTGCTGACCCAGTCGGCATCGAAGTGGGCCGTCGGCGTGCAGGCAGGCGTTCCGAACAATGCGGCGCCGAACCCCGGCGTCGCGCTCGAGTCGGTTTCGTGCCCGTCAGCCGGCAACTGCGCGGCCAGCGGCATTTACCACGACACCAGCGGGGCCGAACAGGCCCTGCTCGTCGGCGCGACCCCGGCGTCCCCCAAGCTCACCCTGCGCGCACCTCGCAAGGGGACCGCGGGCACCCAGATCGCGCCCGGATCGGTGCAGGCGGTGCTCTCCGGCGGGGCACATCCGACCGGCACGATCACGTTCATGGTCTTCGGTCCGCGGCAGACGGCGCCCACCACATGCGCCGCCGGGGGCGCGGTCGTGGGCATCGCGAGCGCGTCCGGTGACGGCGGCTACCGTCCGTCAGCCGGCCTCACGCCGAAGCGAGTCGGTCGCTATTGGTGGTTGGCCCGCTATGGCGGCGACGCCGGTGACCATCCGGCGGCTTCGAGCTGTGGGAAGGCGATGGCGGAGACGGTGGTCGCCGCCGGGCGAGTGAAGATCACCTCGGTGAAGCTCAATCGCAAGCACCGCAGCGCGCGGTTCAATTTCAGCGCCGCCGGCGCGTCGGGCTTCCGCTGCGCGCTATTCAGGTCGAAGCCCGGCCACCGGGCACGGACGCCGCACTTCACGAGCTGCCGGTCACCCCGGACCTACCGACACCTCCGAAACGGCAGGTACGTATTCGAGGTCCGTGCCGTCTCCGCCGCCGGTCCCGGCCCGACCGCGCGCCGCCGGTTCAAGATCTGACCGCCTTCGCGCGGATCGCGGCCACGCTGCCGAAACCGCGCTGAGGCGCCGGCTAGGTGACGTGCCCGGGGACGTTCAGAACGGTTTGAGGTAGGGAGAGGTCCGGGCCTGCCGAGAGGCTGTGGGTGTCGAAGCTCACGGCCGCAAGGAGGCCCGGATGTCGCACCATAGAGCCCGCTTCACCCCGCTTGGTCGCTGGAACGTTGCGCGGTATGTGATCGAGGACGGCGAGACGTACGCGCGGGCCGCGGCCCGGGCGGGCGTTTCGCCGTCGACGGTGTGGGGATGGGTCAAGCGGTGGCAGGCCGCGTCAGCGGAGGACCAGGCGTCGTTGGCGTGTCTGCGGGAGCGCTCCAGTCGCCCGCATCGCTCCCCGGCTCAGGTCGGCGAGCGGGAGGCCGCCGGGATCTGCGCGCTGCGTGAAAAGACCGGGTGGTCGCCTCGGCGGCTCGCGGACGAGCCCGGGGTCTGCCGGCCGCATTCGACGGTGCATCAGGTTCTGCGTCGTGGCGGCTGTTCGCGTCGGCCGATCGCTGAGCAGGCGGCGGTGATCCGCTATGAGTGGCCGTGCCCCGGGCAGCTGCTGCACATGGACGTCAAGAAGTTCGGGAAGTTCGCCCAGCCCGGACACCGCACGACCGGCGATCGGACGCGGAACTCGCGCCGGATCGGTTGGGAGTACGTCCACACGATCATCGACGACTGCAGCCGCACGGCCTACTCAGAGATCCACGACGACGAACAAGCCCCGACCGTGACCGCGTTCACCCGCCGCGCGCTGGACTGGTTCCTCGAGCTCGGGATCTGTTCCGAGCGACTGATGACAGACAACGCCTGGGCGTACACGCACAACCGCTCGCTGCGGCGACTGCTGCGCTCCCGGCAGATCACCCACATCCGCACCCGCCCCTACACGCCCCGGACCAACGGGAAGGTCGAGCGCTACCAACAGACCCTCCAGCGCGAGTGGGCCTACGCCCTGGAATACGCCTCCAGTCAAGCGCGTCGGGAGTCACTGCCACACTGGGTCGCTCACTACAACGAGCGACGCTCCCACAGCGCGCTCGGCAACCGACCGCCCCTCGAACGCGTTCGGAAGCTCTCCGGGCTCAACAACTAGCCGCCCCGCTTCAGGCTCCCGATCCGGAGTGAGCCATCCGCTTCCGCAGACGCCTCGGCGCCGGCGGCATCCCGCCGGTCCGGGCTCGGGGGATCGTCGAGGAAGTCGGCGGACGGAACGAAGAACAGACCGCCGGTCACCGCGGTCGAGAAATCGAGGATCCGGTCGTGGTTGCCGGGCGGGTTGCCGACGAACATATTGCGCAGCATCTCCTCGGTCACCGCGGGCGTGCGCGCGTAGCCGATGAAGTAGGTGCCGAACTCGCGCTGGCCGACCCGGCCAAACGGCATGTTGAGCCGCAGGATCTGACGCTCATCGCCGTTCTCATCGACGATCACGTTGAGCGCGACGTGCGAGTTGTGAGGTTTTGCGTCGTCGTCGAGCTCGATGTCGCTCAGCTTGGTGCGACCAATCGCCAGCTCCTGCTCCTCGACTGTGAGCGCGTCCCACGAGGCGAGGTCGTGGAGGTACTTCTGCACCACCACGTAGCTGCCACCGGCGAACCCCGGGTCCTCGTCGGCGATCAGCGCCGCCTCCTGCGCGGCCGCGCCCTCCGGGTTCTCGGTGCCGTCGACGAAGCCGAGCAGGTCACGCTCATCGAATGACCTGAACCCGTGCACGTCGTCGACCACCTCGACGGAGTCGGCCAGGCGCTCCATCAGCCGCTCGGCCAGCTCGCGGTTGCTGAAGCCTACTTCGGCGCTCAGAACACGAGCAGCATCAGACCGACCGTGACGCCCGGCCCGACGGTCACCATCAATCCCCGTTCGCCGCGCCCCGGTCGCCGGCGCGACATCGTCTCGCTGAGGACATAGAAGATCGAAGGCGTCCCGACGTTGCCGCGCGTCGCGAGCACGTCGTAGCTCACCTGAAGGTCCTCGACGCTGAGCCCGAGCGCCGCCCGCACCCGGTCCAGGATCCGGCGGCCGCCGGGGTGGACGATCCAGTGATCGACGTCGTCGCGCCCGAGCCCCACCTCCTCAAGGAATCCATCCACGAGTCCCGGAAGCCCGCCCGCCGCGACCTCGGGCAGGTCACGATCGAGATGCAGATAGCTGTCCGCGTTGCTCAACTCCATCCGCACCGCGCCCAGCGTGCCCTCGATCTGGTGCACCTTCGAGGCGGCGACCGCCGGACCGCTCGTCCCACGCTCGATCACGGCCGCCGCGCAGCCGTCGCCGAAGATCGCCGAACCGATTGTCTTGGCCCGGTGATCGCCGGGAGCAGCACGCATCAGGAGGCTGCTCATGCTCTCCGCCGCCACCACCAGTCCCTTCCTGCCTGGATGGCTCTGAAGTGGCGCCGCACACGAGGCGCACGAGCGGCACGGCACTCGCGCAGCCGACTCCGACCACGTGGTACTTGTCGGTGGCCGGATCCATCCCGAAACCGCTCGACGAGCCGGTGGGCGAGCGTCGAGCCACCGAGCGAGTACAGGCTCGAGGTGACCACGGTGCCGATCTCGGCCGGATCCAAGTGCAGCCGCTGCACAGTGAGCTCACGACGTCACCGACGATGCCGTGGAACGTCGGCTCGGAGACCGACAGCGTTCCCGGGAACTCGAGGTGATGCTCGGAGCAGCCGATCCGCACCGTCGGTGCCACGAACGCGTCCAGCCGCTCGGCCACCAGCCGCGCCAGGTGGTCGCCGAGCAGGGCGTCGGTGGCGAGCGGCATGTGTGGTCCGTGCTGCTCGGTCGCCCCGAACGCGATCACGACCGCGTCGCGCCGGGCTGCGAGCTCTGCCCTGACCTCCGGCCACGACAGGCGGTCAAGCGCGAGGGCGCCCACGCTCCGCGTCCCTCAGCTCGCCTCGACGGCGGCCTTGATCCGCTCCGCCAGCGCCGGCGCGTCCTTGACCGCGGCCTTGGATGCGAACCCGACGATCAGTTTCCCGAACCCGTGGCCCTCGAACTGATTGTGGATCGTCACCTTGGTCTTTCCATCGCCGAGGTCCTCGAGGTCGTACCCGCCGTCCGGGACCGTGACCGCGTTCTTCGACCGCTCCGCCCACCGGATCTTCGTCGGCGCTTCGAACGCCGTCAGCTCGAACGCCCGGCTGCTCTTCATCCCGGCGTCCTTGACCGTGCTCTCGAACACGGTGCCGACTGCGACGGGGCCGTCGGTCGTCTTCCGAATCTCCTGCACCCGCGGGCTGAACTTGACGTCGTTGGTCCCGTCGGCCAGGAACATGAACACCTCGTTGATCGGACGATCTACCACAGCCGATCCCGTGAAACCATGTGCCATCGAGCGATGCTCCTTCCTCGTCTGCGTTGCCCAGGGACCCTATACCGGCTGCCAAGGCCGGTCGTCGACCTCGAGCTGGTCAAAGCTCATCTTTGCGCGGCCGGCTGCCGATAACCGAAAACGACCTGATCGTTGGCGGTCGCCCAGGCTGGAAGGGCCGCTGACGCGGGTGAGCCTCGGCGCCTCACCGTCCGCCATCCGATCGGCCGCCCGACGTATCGTTGGGCTGTGCTCGATCCGGATCACGGCGCCCGCCGAACCGTTCGCGCGCTCAGGCGGAAGGTCTCATCACCGAGTCGCGTCTGGGAGCGGGCGCTGCCCGATGAGCTCGAGTTCTGGAGGCGGTACGTCGAGACCCGCGGCCTCGAGTTCCCCGAGGAGTTCGAGGCCGGGCTCGATCCGCACGCCCCGATTCGTGACGAGTTCCTGCTCGCCGCCGTTGAGCAGGTGGGGGGCTCCAGCATCCGGATTCTCGACGTCGGCTCGGGTCCGCTCAGCTCCGTCGGGCAGCGAGACCCACGCAACCCGGATCGCGCGATCGAGCTCGTCGCGGTCGATCCGCTCGGGGATGAGTACGCCGGGCTGCTGCGGCGCGCCGGCGTCTGCGCACCCGTCGTCCCTCGCGCATGCCGTGGCGAGGATCTGGTCGAGGCGTTCGGGCCCGGCGTCTTCGACATCGCCTTCGCGCGTAACTCGGTCGATCACGGTGCCGACGCCCCGGCAATCGTCGAGAACATGCTCGAGTCGGTTCGAATCGGCGGTGCCGTGGTCCTTCATCATTACCGCCGGGAGGCGGAGAACATGGGCTATGAGCAGCTCCACCAGTGGAACTTCGACGTGCGCGGCGAACGGCTCGTGCTGTTCAACCGCCGTGACAGCTGCGACCTGACGGCTCGGTTCGCCGACCGCGGGGACACCACCGCGGTGATCCACGCGGGCGCGCACCTCGCGTCGTGGGTGGCCGCGACGATCGTGCGGCGGCGATGAGGCGCGCGCGCCGGGCGCTCAGCACCTGTTGTTGTAACAGTCGAGCTGTATGTAGCGCAGCCGAGTCGCGGACGGTCCTACGCCAAACGAGGAGAAGTGGGTGACACGCAGTTGCCCGCCGACGGTGCTGAACAGGTCGAAGCCATTTACTCCCGTGGACTTGTTGGCCTTGGCCGCCGGATACGCGCGCTTGACCGCGGACTTCTGCGATCCGAGATGGATGTTCTTGGCCGTCTTCCACTTCGACAGCGTGCCGGGCTTGAATTTCTCGCTCGTGCCATTCGTCGTGCCCGCGTCGATGGCGACCTGGATCACGTTGTCCTGGACGAAGCTGACGGTCGCACGCTCGGCGTGAGAGGCCGGGCCCGGACCCGTCCAGGTGCAGAAGCCCGCCCCGCAGCCGGTCCTGCCCCAGAGATGGAACACCTGCGCCTGAGTCATACCGAGCTTGATCCCCCCGATCGACCTCCCGGGCACGATCAGGGTGCTCTTCGGATGCGGGAGCTTGGCCACACCCCCGGCCGGCAGGGCGAGACACCCCACTCCGATCACAGCCACCGAACACGCCACTCTGCGACTCATCGCGACCCTCCAGTCCCCAGTTTTCGGCGCCGCCGGCAACGATTGGCGCGCCGCCACGAAAGATCGTAAGCCAGAGCGGATCTCCATGCCAGGGGATGCTCCCCTAGGGTTCCCGCCATGCTCAACCGTTTCCCGCTCAACCCCGTGCTGCCGGCCCGGGACGGTGCCCGCGCCCGTGCCTTCTATCGTGACGTGCTCGGGCTCGATTTGGTCTCCGGTCCGGACGACGATCCGATCATGTTCTTGGCCGGGGGCGGCACGGCGATCGTGATCACCGAGCTTCCCGATCGCATCCCGCCGCCTTATCCGGTCGTCAGCTTTCTCGTCGCCGAGATCGAGGGGCTGGTGGAACAGCTGCGGTCTCGTGGCGTCGGCTTTGAGTCGCTTCCCGATGCATCCAGCTTCGCCGGTCAGGTGGGGACCAGGGCCGGAGATGTGATCGACTTTGGGCCGGTCAAGACGGCCTGGCTCAAGGATTCCGAGGGCAACCTGCTCGCCCTCAATCAGATCTCGGTCTGATCTCCGGCGCGCTTCGGTGCTGTGGCAAGCGAATGAACACGAGTCTCTGACCGAGACCGCCTGGGATGCCGAGCGGGCTCGTGAGGCGGTCGAGGCGATCGTCGCCGACGCCGAGAGCGAGCTGCGTGACGGCTTCTGGCCGGGACACCCGCTCGACCATGTCGGCCCGGACGAGCGCTTCTCGTCTCTGTACCTCGGAACGGCGGGAGTCGTGTGGGCGCTGTGGAAGCTCGGCTCATCGCTCGATTGCGACCGGGTGCTCGCAGACGCGCTCGAGCACTACCGGGCCGCACCGGACCTCGGGCCGGATGCCCACCCGCCCAGTCTGTGGATGGGCGAGACGGGTGTGCTCGTGGTCGCGGCGGTGGTCGGATCGGGGGTGGCCGATCGTGCCCGACTGCGCACCCTCGTGCGCGAGAACCGCGCGCACCCCACGTGGGAGCTGATGTGGGGCTCGCCGGGCACGATGCTCGCCGCCCGCGCCTGCGGCCTCGACGAGGAGTACCGCGACAGCGCGCAGCTGCTGCTCGACGCCTGGGATCGCGACTCGGGTCTGTGGACTCAGCACCTGTACGGACAGGTCAAGTGCTACCTCGGCCCGGCGCACGGGTTCGCCGGCAACGCGCACCCCCTGCGTGGCTTCGTGGACGAGGATGAGCTCCGCGGACGTGTCACGCTGGCCCTAGAGCGGACGGCGGCGCAGGAGGCCGGTCTGGTCAACTGGGCGCCCGAGGATCGTCCGTTTCACGAGCTTGCCTCCCACATCCGCGTGCAGTGGTGCCACGGAGCGCCCGGGATCATCGCCACGCTGGGCGACCTGATTCCCCTGGAGCTGGCCGTCGGCGGCGGTGAGCTGACCTGGTGCGCCGGGCCGCTGCGGAAAGGTCCGGGGCTCTGCCACGGCACGGCGGGCAACGGCTTCGCGTTCCTCAAGCTTTACGAGCTGACCGGCGATCCGCACTGGCTCGAGCGGGCGCGGCGCTTCGCGATGCACGCGATCGAACAGGTGGATCGCGAGCGAGCCGCGGTCGGTCGCGGGCGCTACACGCTCTGGACCGGCGACGTCGGGGTCGCGCTGTTCATCGAGGCGTGCGCCGCGGGAACGGCTCGCGTCCCGACGATCGACGGGTTCTGAGATGGGCGGTGATCAGGCTCGCGATCCGGTCCGGATCGTCGCGGGCCAGCCAGTGCGTTCCGCCTTCGATCACCTCGAGCGTGCTCGCGGGTAGGAGCTCGCACAGCCGCTCGCCGACCGCCACCGGGCTGAGCGGATCGGCGTTGCCCCAGACCAGTAGCGTCGGCGCGCGCACCGCCGAGATCGAGTCGCCGAAGTCGGGCCGGTCCTGCCAGACCCATGGTGCGGCGTTCGGGAACTCTTCCCGGTACTGATCGCGCCATTCGGCCGCCCCCAGCCCGGCGACGTCGATGCCGCCGGAGGTGGCCACCAGGACCAGCCGCCGCACCTTGGCTGGATGGCGGAGGGCTAGTCCGATCGCGACCACGCCGCCCATCGACTGCGCGACGACGTCCGTTCGCTCATCGATTGCCGCCGCCACCAGCTCGACCAGATCCGCGAACGAGGCCACCCGGGGATCGTGTGGTTGCTCGCCGGCGCCGGGGAGGTTGAGAAGTCGCCACGGCCACGCCCCGGGGATCCGATCGGCGACCGGCCGCCAGAAATCCGCGTCCCCGGTCGCGCCGGGAAGAAAGCAGAGCCTCGGGGGGCCGCTCATCTCGTCGCTCCGGAGCTAAGCGGCCCAGGCCCCGAAAGTAAGGCAGAAGACAGGTCAGATGCCCGATGTGCGCTCGCCCGGCTTAGGCCAACGTGTACCTGAGCACTCCCCGTCTCCAGGAGCAACCGATGAACGCACATCTGACCCATATCCTCGCCCAGCAGCGAAGTCTCGAGCTGCGTCAGGCCGCTCAGCGGTCGGGACCCGCCGGCGGCGCCGCCGCAACGCGGCGCCGCCGATTCGGCTCGGGGCGACTGTTCCGGCGCCCACTGTGGCTACAGTCGGGACATGCCCAACGTCGTCGTGATCAAGACGCTCGGCCGCGTGCCGGGGCTCAAGCGCCTTCCGGTCGCGAAGGTGCTTGTGATCGGGGAGCTGGCGCTGCTCGCGCGTGAGCACGTGGTCCGGCTCGAGCCGGACGAGCGCCGGCGACTGGTGACCCTGCTGCGGAAGGCGCGCGGCCGTCCGAGCAAGCTGACGAACGGGGAGCGCGCCGAGCTCACTCTCCTCGTTGCCAAGACCAACCCGCGGCTGTTTGTCGGCATGGCCGCGGACAAGCTCTCTCCGGTGCGCCTGCCTAGGCGGGTCGTGCGCGGACCTAGGCGCCGGCGATGAAGTCCTTGGCGACAATCCGCTGATCGTGCACTCCGGCCGCGGCGTCGGAGGCCAGCCACACGATCGGCGCTCCCATGATCGCCGGGTCGAGCAGGCCCGCGCGGATCTCGGGTGACGCGTCGTCGGGGATCATCCCGGTTGCGGTGGCGCCGCCCGGGAGCACGATGTTGACCGTCACCGCGGTCCCGGCCAGGTCAGCGGCCATCACGCGCGCGGCCGCCTCGACGGCGGCGCCCGCCGGTCCGTAGGGAATGAATCCGCGGCGTGTCATCGTCGACTCGTTCATCGAGATCACGATGATCCGCCCGCCGCCCGCCGCCAGCATCCTCGGAGCGACGGATCGGGCGACCAGGAATGAGCCGGTCACCTTGGTCTCGAGCACGTCGCGGAACCCGGCGGGTGGGACATCCCAGAACGGCTGGGGCTCGGTCATGAAGCGTGGATTCACGGTCCGCATTCCAATCCCGGCGTTGCTGACCAGCACATCGAGGCCGCCCCAGCGCTCGTGAAGCTCGGAGACGCCCCGCTCGACCGACGCCTCGGAGCGGACGTCGAGCTCGAGCCCGGTGGCGCCGCCGCCCAGGCGCTCCGCCGCGCCTTCGGCGCGGTCACGGTTCCGGCTGGTCACAGCCACCAGCGCGCCGGCCGTGGTCAGCGCCTCGGCGATCGCCAAGCCGATCCCGCTCGTTGCGCCGGTGACCAGCGCGCGTGTCCCGCTCAGGTCTGTACCCATCGAGTCCACCGCGTTAGTCTCGCATCGTGCGCTTCCGCGCTGACCGTCCGCTGGGCCTCGCGCCCGCCACTGTGCTCGACTATCGCGAGCTGGCCCGCCGGCGCCTGCCCCGTCAGCTGTTCGACTACATCGATGGCGGCGCCTACGAGGAGACGACGATGCGCGCGAACGTGTCGGATCTCGAGCGGGTGCTGCTGCGCCAGGTCGTGATGCGCGACGTGTCAACTCGTGATCCCGCGGTTGAGGTCCTCGGACAGCGACTCGCGCTGCCGGTGATCCTCGGTCCGGTGGGGCTGGGCGGCATGTTCGCCGCTCGCGCCGAGGTCCAGGCCGCCCGCGCGGCCGAGGCCAAGGGTGTGCCGTTCGTGGAGTCGACCGTGTCGATCTGCAGCGTCGAGGAGGTCGCGGGCGCGACGTCGGTGCCGCCCTGGTTCCAGCTCTACGTGATGCGCGACCGCGGCTACGCGGAGGAGCTGATGGCCCGCGCCAGTGCGGTCGGCTCCCCGGTGCTGGTGCTCACGATCGACCTGGCCGTGGTCGGCGCTCGCCACCGCGACACCCGCAACGCGGTCGCCGGGACGCCCTCGCCGGCCGCCAAGGCGCTTCGAGGTCTCGACCTGGTCACACATCCACGCTGGATCAGAGAGGTCGCGCTGCGGGGCAAGCCGCTGACCTTCGGAAACCTCGAGAAGGCCGTCCCGAACGCGCGGACCCCGGACGCGTTCCGCGGATGGGTCGATGCGCAGTTCGATCCGAGCGTCACATGGGAGGACATCGCGTGGGTCCGTGAGCACTGGACCGGCCGGCTTGTGGTCAAGGGCGTGCTCGATCCCGAAGACGCCCGGCGTGCGGCCGAGGTCGGCGTTGATGGCGTGATCGTCTCCAACCACGGCGGCCGTCAGCTCGACGCCGTGCCGTCGACCGTCCGCGCGCTTCCCGACGTGGTCGACGCCGTCGGTGGCGACGTCGAGGTCCTGGTCGACGGCGGCATCCGCACCGGGCTCGACGTGGTCAAGATGCTCGCGCTCGGAGCCAGGGCGGTCCTGATCGGCCGAGCCTGGGCGTGGGCCGTGGCGGCCCGCGGCGAGACCGGCGTGCGTCACGTGCTCGACGTGCTGGCGGCCGACATCGATGTCGCCCTGGGGCTGACCGGACAGACATCGCTGGCGGCGATCGATCGCTCGGCGCTGTATTCGTCCGGCGTGCTGGCCCGATAGTGGGCTCGCTGCGCTTCGACACGACGCTTCAGGCCCGCGGCCCGGCGGCCGCCGTGAGGAGGCCAAGCGCGATCAGACGCGTGACCGGCGCGTCGCCCAGACCCTCGAAATGCTCCGCCAGGGCAAGACCCGAAGCTGAGCGGGGATATGATCGAAGCGTGGCCGAGCGCCTCTACTTCACCGATTCCGACGAGGCCAACGAACTGATCGCCTCCGATCCGATGGCGCTGCTCGTCGGATTCGCGCTCGATCAGCAGGTCTCGGTTCAGAAGGCGTTCAGCGGTCCGCTCGCGCTGCGCGAGCGGCTCGGAGCGATCGACGCCGAGACGCTCGCCTCGGCTGACCTCGAGCCGGTGTTCCGGGCCCGCCCCGCGATCCACCGGTTCCCGGGATCGATGGCCCAGCGCGTCCACGACCTCGCCGTCCACGTCCGCGACAACTACGGCGGTGACGCCGCCCGCGTCTGGACCGATGCGTCCGATTCAGCCGAGCTGCGCGCAAACCTCGAGGACCTGCCCGGCTTCGGCGAGATGAAGATCAAGGCGCTCGGCGCCGTGCTCTCCAAGCGCTTCGGCGTCGCCGCCGCCGCCGACCTGGTGCCGTGGCACCCGACGCTCGGCGACGTCGATTCCCGGCAGGCGCTCGAGGACTACCAGGCGGCCAAGCGGGCGCATAAGGCCGAGTGGAGCGCAGCGCGGCGCAGCGCGGGAAACCCCGCGGCGTAGGCGGCGGCGGCGATCCTAGGGCCGTCTGTTGCCGCGTGACGCGCCGACGAACTGGGGTCGGCGGGGGTCAGGTAGGCGGTGCCTATCTATACGGGAGAGCCACGCATACGACGTCACAAGCTCCGCGTTCGCCCGACCAGTCTTTGATTGGGTCGCAACGCTCCTCGACGGTTCGACTTGACGGTCTCGCCGGCGCTGTGCGACTGACCTTGCGCCGTCGCGCGTAAGCCCGACGATCAGCACGATAAGCGCCGTGATGCCGAACATGGCCAAGATCGCGATCATCCGCCGCCCTGTCTCCGCATCGTCGCAGGCTTGAGGCGTGAATGGAGGTCCCTCGCTCCACGCTTGCAGGTGGTCCCGGCCGCCATGGTCGTGTTCCAATTACCCATCCTGAGGTTTATTTACGCTTCATTTCTGGCGAGGGCTGCTGGTCGGTCTGGCCGGCGGTGTCCCTGCTCGAGGCCGGGTACCGGAAGCTGTAGGGCGCGGGTCCGCGGTTGTGGCTACGATCTGCCTCTCGCATGACCAGCATTGACCGTCACGGACGACGCATCGCCCTTCTCGCCGTAATCGCGGTGCTTCTAGGCGGCTCGGCGATCGCGCTTGCGCGGTCCAGGGCGACGGTGATCAAGGCCGGGACAGTCGAGTACAGCGCGGGGGGCAGTAGTCCGGCGAGCGTCAAGGGGCTCACGAACAATCAGGGCGATCCGCTCTATATCTTCACGCTGGATCGACGCGACCACAGCTTGTGCACGTCCCGCAAGTGTCTCGCCGGCTTCAGCCCCGTGTTAGCTCCGCATGGCGTGACCGCGAAAAAGGGGTCAGGGGTCAACCAAAAGTTCCTCGGCACGATCCGCCGAGCCGGCAACAGGCGACAGGTCACCTTCAAGCACCGCCCGCTCTACTTTTTCCCTCCGGATCGCGGAGGGCCGTTGGCGTTCTCAGAGGGCTGCACCGCGTTTGGCGGGGTCTGGTACATCATTGAGCCGAGCGGGCAGGTCGTGAAGGCGGTCGGGTGCCAGGGGTACCCGTGACCCCCGCCCTGGACTGAGCCGAGACGCGGAAACGGCCGCCGGCCGGCGCACGACCAGCCTCCGCGCTCGCCCCACCGTCCCGGCTTGCCCCGCCGTCCCGCTGGCCCGCCCCGGCCCGCCTGGCTCGGCTGGCCCGCGTGGCTCCGTCGTGGATAAATGAACATTCGTTTATAATCCCGGCGTCATGCCTGACACTCGGCTAAAAAACAAGGTCGCCCTCGTGGCCGGAGCCACCCGTGGCGCCGGGCGGGGGATCGCGGTCGAGCTCGGCGCAGCCGGTGCCACCGTGTACTGCACGGGACGCACGACCCGGGCCGCCGCGTCGTCGATGCGGCGGCCCGAGACGATCGAGGACACGGCCGAGCGAGTCACCGCCGCAGGCGGAACCGGCATCGCCGTGGCGGTCGATCATTCGATCCCGGAGCGTGTCGCCGCGCTGGTCAACCAGATCGACCGCGAGCAGGGTCGGCTCGACATCCTCGTCAACGACATCTGGGGTGGCGACCCGCTCACGAGCTGGGGGGTGCCGTTCTGGGAGCACTCGCTGAGCGATGGGCTCGTGCTCCTGCGCCAGGCCGTCGAGACGCACCTGATCACGAGCTGGCATGCGGCTCCGTTGATGCTGCGGGGAACCGGTGGGCTGATCATCGAGGTGACCGACGGGGACAGCGACCGTTACCGCGGCAGCTTCTTCTACGACCTGGCCAAGAACGGGGTGATCCGGCTCGCGCAGGCACAGGCGGCCGAGCTCGGTCCGCGCGGTGTTACCGCCCTCGCCCTGACTCCCGGCTTCCTGCGCTCGGAGGCGATGCTCGAGCACTTCGGCGTCAGCGAGGAGAACTGGCGTGACGGCGCAACACGCGATCCGCATTTCATCGCCTCCGAGACCCCGCACTACATAGGCCGTGCGGTCGTGGCCCTGGCCACGGACCCGGACGTGGCCATGAAGAAAGGGCGCTCGCTCTCGACCTGGGGTCTCTCGCACGAGTACGAGTTCACCGATCTCGACGGATCCCGGCCGGACTGGGGCCACCACTACGCCACCCACGTCGCAGGCGGCTGACTTGCCGCGCCCCAAGACGATCGACGACGAGCTTGTCCTCGATGAGGCGCTGAGACTGGTCGGCGAGGTCGGTCCGGCCGACCTCACGCTGGCGCGGATCGGTGACGCCGTGGGGCTCTCGCCGGCGACCCTCGTGCAGCGCTTCGGCTCGCGGCGCGGCCTCCTGCTCGCGGTGGCGGGCCGCGATGCCGATGTCTGGCCAGTCTTCGCCCGTGCCCTCGAGCGCCATCGCTCGCCGCTGGTCGCGCTGACGGCCGCGCTGACGGACCTGGCGAGCGGGATCGGGACGCCGCAGGCGATGGCGAATCACCTCGCCTTCCTTCATCTCGACCTGACCGATGACGAGTTCTACGAGCTCGCGCTGGGCCACGCGCGCTCCCGGCGCCGCGCGATCGAACGGCTTCTCGCAGCGGCGCTCACCGCCGGCGAGCTGACCGGATCCGAACCACGAGCGCTCGCCGAAACGCTCGACGTGACCTACAACGGAGCGCTGATCACCTGGGCGATCTACCGGAGGGGAACGCTGGCCCGCTGGCTTGGCCGGCAGCTCGAGCGAACGATCGGTCCGTACCTGGTCCGCTGATAGGTTGACGCGGTGAACTCGGCCTACGTTCTGGACGCGGTCCGGACTCCGTTCGGCCGCTACGGCGGCGCGCTGTCGGGGGTCCGGCCGGACGACCTCGCCGCGCTCGCCGTCCGGGCGCTGCTCGACCGTGCGCCGGAGCTGGACCCGCAGCGGATCGACGACGTGCTGTTCGGCGACGCCAACGGGGCCGGGGAGGACAACCGCAACGTGGGGCGGATGGCGGTGCTCCTCGCCGAGCTCCCCACCAGCATCCCGGCCGCCACCATCAACCGGCTGTGCGGCTCGAGTCTCGAGGCGGCGATCCAGGCGAGCCGGATGATCGAGTCCGGCGACGGCACCCTTGCGTTGGTCGGCGGTGTGGAGTCGATGAGCCGCGCGCCGTGGATCATGCTCAAGCCAGAGCGCGGCTTTCCGCGCCAGCACGAGGAGCTGTACTCGAGCACGCTCGGTTGGCGGATGGTCAACCCGGAGATGCCGGACCGGTGGACGATCTCGCTTGGCGAGAGCGCCGAGAAGCTCGCCGGTCTGTACGAGATCTCGCGCCCCGCGCAGGATGAGTTCGCATTGCGCAGCCATCAGCGGGCGACCGCGGCCTGGGAGGCCGGCTTCTACGACTCGTGGGTGGTGCCCGTTCCAGGCGTCGAGCTCGAGCGTGACGAGACGATTCGGGCCGACACGACGCTCGAGAAGCTGGCTCGGTTGAAGCCGGCATTCGTCGACGGGGGGACGGTGACCGCCGGCAACTCGTCGCCCCTGAACGATGGCGCCGGTGCCCTCCTGCTCGCGGACGAGCGGGGCGCCGAGAACGCGGGACTGGAGCCGCTGGCCCGCGTGGTCAGTCGCGGCGCTGCCGGAGTCGACCCGGACGTGTTCGGGATCGCGCCGGTGCGCGCAGCCGAGATCGCGCTCGAGCGAGCGGGTATCACCTGGGACGACGTGTCGGTGGTGGAGTTGAACGAGGCCTTTGCCTCGCAATGCCTCGCCGATATCGCCTGCTGGAAGGGGCTCGATCCGAACAGCGTCAATCCCAATGGCGGCGCGATCGCGATCGGGCACCCGCTCGGTGCCTCGGGCGTCAGGATCCTCGGCGGTCTCGCCCACGAGCTCAAGCGCAGGGGCGGGGGATACGGCGTGGCGGCCATCTGCATCGGCGTCGGCCAGGGTTTGGCGGTTGTCCTCGAGCGCTGAGACGCCTGCGAGCTATGCGCGCGATCGGGGTGGGCACGACCCGCCGATGGACCACCCGCCCTACCGCTCCACCGAGCTGCGACATCCAAAGCAGCCGCTCGTCTACCTGCCCCACACGATCACCGAGATAACCGGCCCGCAGCTCGAGCCCGCCCGGATCACCGGCGAGCTCGACAGCGACCTGACGCGCCAGCACGCGGGCGAGCCGATCGGCGAGCGGATCATCGTCGCCGGCCGTGTGCTCGACGGGGACGGCCGACCGCTGCCCGGGACCCTGGTCGAGGTCTGGCAGGCGAACTCCGGCGGGCGCTACCTGCACAGGGTCGACCGCTGGCCCGCGGCGCTTGATCCGAACTTCTCCGGAGCCGGGAGGTGCGTCACCGACGCCGAGGGCCGGTTCTGGTTCACCACGATCAAACCGGGCCCCTATCCGTGGGGCAACCACCCCAACGCGTGGCGCCCGGCCCACATCCATTTCTCGCTGCTTGGCCGGGCCTTCGCCCAGCGCCTGGTCACGCAGATGTACTTCCCTGCCGACCCGTTCTTCGACTACGACCCGATCTTCAACTCGGTCCGCGACCCAGCCGCCCGCGAGCGCCTGGTGGCGAGCTTCTCGCTCGAGCACACCGTCGCCGACTGGGCCGTCGCGTATGACTGGGACATCTATCTACGCGGGCCGGAGAGCACGCCGTTCGAGGAGGCGCATTGAGCTTCCGGGCCACTCCGTCTCAGACCGTGGGTCCGTTCTTCGCGATCGGACTGCCGTGGGAGGACGGCCCCCACGCTGCCTCGCCCGAGGACCCAGCGGCGATCCGGATCCGCGGCACCGTCTATGACGGCGCCGGCGATCCGGTGCCGGACTCGATGATCGAGACCTGGCAGGCCGACCCGGAGGGATGCTTCGCCGACCTTCACGGGTACGGCGGCTCCTCGACCCGGCCGGGATTCCGCGGCTTTGCCCGCTGCGGAGACGAGGACGGTGATGGCGGCTTCGAGATCGTGACCGTGAAGCCGGGCCGCGTTCCCGGCGTGGGCGGCAGGCTCCAGGCGCCGCACATCGACGTGTCGGTGTTCGCCCGCGGCATGCTCCAGCGCTGCGTGACGCGGATCTACTTCGCGGACGAGCCGGAGGCCAACGCAGAGGATCCGGTCTTGGCCGCCGTGGCCGAGCCGCGGCGGGACACACTCCTGGCGCGGCCGTCCGACGGCGGCTACCGCTTCGACATCCGCCTGCAGGGTCCGGGCGAGACCGTGTTCTTCGACGTCTAGGACCAGACCTCGGCGGCCGTCTCCACGATCAGCTCGAGCTTCGCGACCTCCTGCTCGTAGCTCAGCGTGTTGCCCTCAACCGTCGAGGAGAAGCCGCACTGAGGAGAGAGGCAGAGCTGCTCGATTCCGACGAACCGCGAGGCCTCCTCGATCCGCCGCTTGAGCGCGTCCTTGCTCTCGAGCTCGCCACGCTTGGTCGTCACCAGCCCCAGGACCACCATCTTGTCGCGGGGGACGAAGCGCAGCGGCTCGAAGCCACCCGACCGGGCATCGTCGTACTCGAGGAAGAACCCGTCGACGTCCAGCCCACCGAACAGCGCTTCGGCAACGAAGTCGTAGCCACCCTGGGCTGCCCACGAGGAGCGGAAGTTGCCGCGGCACATGTGCGTGGTGACGGTCAGGCCGTCCGGCCGGTGCTCGAGGGCCTCATTGATGTGGTGAATGTAGGTCTCGTGGAGGTGCTCGGCATCCTCTCCCAGCCCGGCGATCATCTCGCGCTGGTTGGGATCGTTGAGGTACGCGAGGCTCGTGTCATCGAACTGCAGATAGCGCCCGCCCATGTCGGCCACGGCCCTGACCTGATCGGCGTAGGCGCTCGTCAGATCGCTCCAGAATCCGTCGATCTCGGGATATACCTCGGGGTCGATCGCTGCGCGGCCACCGCGGTAGTGGACCATGCTGGGCGAGGGGATCGTCAGCTTCGGCGTGACTCCGTCGGCGACGACGCTCTGCAGGAACCCGAAATCCTCTGCGAAGATCGGCTCGGCCAGATGCACCCGCTCGCCGACACGGATCGCGGCGGGCGTGAACTCGATGTCCCCCTGCTCGTTGTGGAACCTGACCCGTAGGTCACCGGGCGCCTTCTCGATCCCGCCGAGTTGGTAGATGAAGTCCATGTGCCACGAGGCGCGCCGGAACTCTCCGTCGGTGGCCGACTGCAGTCCCACATCGCGCTGCATCCTCACCACGGAGCGGATCGCCTCGTCCTCGACCTCACGCAGCTGGGCGGCATCGATCCGTCCGGCGGCGAACTCCTCGCGGCCTGTCAACAGCTCGGGCGGCCTGAGCAGGCTTCCCACATGATCGGCTCGAAACGGCGGCGTGGTGCGAGGTCCAGCGCTCGGTGCGGCGCTCGCGCTCATCACCAGGGAATTACCCGTCCGTCAGCGAAAGAACCGCGGACTTCCGCTCACCCGCCGATCGACTCGCCGCCCCACTCCTCGGGCGCGACATCGGCGATCGACTGCGTGAAGGTCCAGCGATGGCCGGCGAGATCCTCGGCCGAGTACTGGCGCTCGCCGTACGGGTGGTCGGTCGGAGGCTCGATGATGCGCGCGCCTCGTTCGCGGGCGTAGGTGTAGTGGGCGTTGACGTCCTCCACCCGCACCATCACGACGTGGCTCACCTCGCCGCGCCGAGGCGGTCTCAGGATCACCGCATCGGAGGACTCGTGGACCCGGCCGACCCGTCGTTCGCTGACGACCACCGCCCCGTCGCCAAAACGCAGCTGCGCGCGATGGTCGCCGATCCGCAGGCGCTCCGAGAAGCCGAACGTGTCGCACAGCCACTCGACCGCC
Organism: uncultured Solirubrobacterales bacterium; assembly: GCA_963796645.1. Lineage (GTDB taxonomy): Bacteria > Actinomycetota > Thermoleophilia > Solirubrobacterales > Solirubrobacteraceae > Palsa-465. The sequence goes on from CAWCMQ010000001.1 coordinate 87,964, forward strand.
TCCGCCACGTCCTCGTAGACCAGGACCGGAATCACGGTGGCGTTGGGGATCGATCGGTTCTGAATCATCGACTCGATTGTCGCAAGTGGCTGCTCCGGGCAATGCCGCCGCTCGTCGCGCCGGCCCCGACTCATGGCGCGTGGGACACTAAGGCATGACCAGCACCGTCACCCGAACCCTCGAGAACTACATCGGAGGCGAGTGGACGCCGGTGGCTGAGGCCACGGACGTGCTCGACGTCGTCAATCCGTCCTCGGGCGAGGTGCTGGCCCGCGTCCCGCTGTCCGGACGCGGTGACCTCGACATCGCCGTGGATGCGGCTCGCGACGCCCTTCCGGAGTGGCGGGCCGTGTCGACGATCGCGCGGGCCCGGAAGCTGTTCGAGCTGCGCGAGCGGCTGACCTTGCGAAGCGAGGACCTGGCGCGATCGGTCACCGCGGAGATGGGAAAGACGCTGGTCGACGCCCGGGCTGAGGTGGCGCGGATGATCGAGATGGTCGAGGCGGCGTGCGCGATTCCGACGACCATGCAGGGCACGATCCTTGAGGACGTCGCTCGCGGCATCGACGTCGAGACCGTGCGCCAGCCGGTCGGCGTCTGCGCCGCGATCGTGCCGTTCAACTTCCCTGCGATGGTGCCCTTCTGGTTCCTGCCATTCGCGATCGCGTGCGGGAACACGTTCGTGCTCAAGCCCTCCGAGCAGGTGCCACTGACCCAGCAGATCGCATTCGAGGAACTCGACGCCCTCGGGCTTCCGGCGGGCGTCGTCAACCTGGTCAATGGCGGCCGTGAGGTCGTCGAGGGGATCCTCGCCCACCCCGGGATCGACGCGGTCTCGTTTGTCGGGTCGGCGCCGGTCGCCCGTCTGGTCTATGAGCGGGCGGCCCAGGCGGGCAAGCGCGTCCAGGCCCTCGGCGGGGCCAAGAACCACATGGTCGTGATGCCGGATGCGGTGATTGACAAGACGGTCGACGGCATCATCGGCTCGGCCTTCGGTGCCGCCGGGCAGCGATGCATGGCCGGCTCGGTCGTGGTGACGGTCGGCGATGCCCACGAGCAACTGATGCCGCCGCTCGTCGCGGCGACCCAGGGCCTGAAGGTGGGTGACGGCTTGGACGATTCCGTCGACGTGGGCCCGGTGGTCTCGTGCGCCGCCCGCGATCGGATCGTCGGCTGGATCGACCAAGGGGTTGCCGACGGCGCGCGGCTCGTCGTCGACGGGCGCGGTGCGCTCGGTGACTCCCGTGGCTCGTTCGTCGGGCCCACGATCCTCGAAGGCGTCCGCCCCGAGATGAAGATCGCTCATGAAGAGGTGTTCGGCCCCGTTCTCACCGTGATCAGTGCCGCCTCACTCGACGAGGCGCTCCGGATCGTGAACTCGAGCCGGTTCGGGAACGGCACCTCGATCTTCACCGAGTCCGGCGCGTCGGTCCGCCGCTACCGGCACGAGGTCCAGGCGGGGATGGTCGGCGTCAACATCGGGGTCGCGGCGCCGGTGGCGTTCTTCCCCTTCTCTGGCTGGAAGGACAGCTTCCTCGGGGACCTTCACGCCCACGGCACCGATGCCGTCGACTTCTACACGCGTAAAAAAACCGTGACCAGCCGCTGGTTCTCGAGCGGGCAGGGAAGCGGGGCCTACTTCGTCGAGCGCTAGATGGTTGATTCCCCGACCCCCGGCCCCCACGCGGCCGCGGAATCGACCATCTACGCGGGCCTGGCCGGCTCGCCGACCTCGTGGCGCGCCGGCTCGCCCGGCGGGCGGTCCTTGGCCTCCACGACATGCTTGACCGACGGCGCGGTCTCGGGCTCGGCGCCGTCGGCCCTCGGGACGAAGGTCATCGCGTGCTCGGCCAGGGCGGTGATCGTCAGGCTGGGGTTCACGCCGGGGTTGGCCGGAATCACCGAGCCGTCGCAGACCAGCAGGTTCTTGTAGCCAAACGCGCGCTGGTGGGCATCGACGACCCCCTGGTCACGGTCCGCGGCGATCACGGCGCCGCCGAGGATATGCGCGGTGGCCGGCGTGTTCAGAAGCGCCTCGGGAAGGTTGCTCTGGGGGATGCCGTCGATCTTCCCGGCCAGCCTCTCCGCCGCCTCGTTCGCGGCCGGGATCCAGGTGGGGTTGGGATTGTTCGGATCCTGCTGGGTCTGGAGCACGAGCCTGCGGCGCCCGACCCGGATCGCCCGGAATCGCATCGAGTTGTTGAGCGTCTGCATGACGAGCAGGATCACCGTGCGCTTGGCCCAGCCGCGCTTCCACAGCAGCCGGACGAAGCGGATCGGGTGGGCCGCCACCTGACCGGCCCACTTCAGCGGCCGGGTGATTCTCGTCCCGCCCTCGGTCAGTGACGTGAACAGCAGGCCCATGGCATCTCCGGCCTCACCGTAGGTCACGTTCTCGATGTGGGTGACGGTGTCCGGGTAGATGCTCGAGCTGATCGCGACGCTGCGGTGGAAGTCGTGGTGGTCCTTCCGTGAGGTCACGGCGAGCAGCGCCTCGCTGTTCGTCCGCACGACGTCGCCGAGCCGGTCCGAGAGGTTGGGCAGCGAACCGAACTCCTTGCAGCTGCGGAGCAGCCAATTGCTGCCCACCGCGCCGGCCGAGACCACGACGCCGCGCGCGGTCAGCGTCTCACGCCGCTTGCGCATCCATGCCCCCGGCCGCTCGGACGTGACCGCGTAGCCCTCCGAGCCGTCGGCCGCATCGCCCAGCGGCCGGATCTCGGTCACGTGCCGTTCGGCGAGGATCTCGACGCCGTGCCTCTCGGCGAACCACAGGTAGTTCTTGCGCAGCGTGTTCTTGGCGTTGTGGCGGCAGCCGACCATGCACGCGCCGCACCGGATGCAGCCGGCACGGTCAGGGCCGTCCCCGCCGAAGTACGGGTCGGGAACCGTCTCGCCCGGTTCGCCGAAGAACACCCCGACGGTCGGCCTGCGGTACTCGACGCCCATGTCGTCCGCGAGCTCGCGGAACAGCCGGTCGGTGTCGTTCTCGAACGGCACCTCGGTGGCGCCGAGCATCCGCTTGGCGGTCTCGTAGTGCGGCGCGAGCGCGGCCTCCCAGTCCTGCATCGCACGCCATTCGGTGGCGGTGAAGAACTCGCGTGGGGGAACGTAGAGGGTGTTCGCGTAGACGAGACTGCCACCGCCGACGCCGCACCCGGCGAGGATCGCGATGTCCTTGAACAGGTAGATGCGCATGATGCCCCGCTTCCCCGCGCGGGGGAACCACACGAAATCGCGAAAGCGCCATGCCGATTTCGGAAAGTCCTCGTCCTCAAATCGGCGGCCGGCCTCCAGGACCGCCACGCGATAGCCCTTCTCGGCCAGGCGCAGCGCCGACACGCTCCCGCCGAAGCCCGAGCCGATCACGATCCAGTCGTAGTCGTGTTGCGCCGACATGGTCACCTCCCGCGGCGGACTCTACGCGGACCGCTCAGCGTCCGTGCCGTGCGAAGGCGTCGTTCATCAGCTGCTGCGCCTGCGCCGGCGCATCATTTGAGTGAAGGAGCACGATCGCCAGCCAGGTCCGACCCCGCCGCGCCGCTGCGACCAGGCACGGGCCGGCGGCAACCGTGTAGCCGGTCTTCACGCCGTCGGTTCCTGGATACCTCAGCCGCAGCAGCGGGTTGTTGTTGTAGAGCCAGAGCTTGCCGCCCTTGATCGGAAACGGCAGGACGATGCTCGATGTGGCCACGATCGGCGCCAGGACCCGGTTCATCAGCACCGCGTGGGCGAGCGCCGCAAGGTCACGAGCGCACGAATAGTTGCCCTGGTCGACGATTCCCGACACGGTCGTGAAGTGCGTGCAACTCAGGCCCATCTTCAGCGCCGTGGCGTTCATCAGGCCGATGAAGCGCGATTGCGTGCCCGCGACATGATCGGCGAGCGCGATCGCGGCGTCGTTGCCGGACGGCAGCAGCAGGCCGTATAGGAGGTCCTTTAGCGGGATCCGCTTGCCCTTCGGGAGCAGCCCGACGCCCGACCCGGAGTAGTGCAGCGCATCCCGGGTGATGAGGACCTTGGCGCTCGGCCTGGCGTGGGCGACCACGACCAGGGCGGTCATCATCTTCGTGAGGCTCGCGATCGGCAGCCGCCGGTCAGGGTCACGCTGCCAGAGCACGTGGCCGCTTCGAACGTCGAACAGGAGCCCCGAGCGAACGGGTGCCTTGAACGTCGCGCGCACCATCCTCGATGCAGGGACGGTCGCGTAGGCTGACCGGTGCGGCCTCGGTGCGGGTAAGGCGACGCCGTGCGACGTCGCCGGTGCCTTCTCGCTCAAGCGCGAGGACATGAAGGCGAGCAGTGCCACCAGTCCCACCAGCACAACTCCGACCACGTCCCGGCGGCGTCGGCGCCGGCGCGCTTTGCGGCGGTCTGCCTCACGCGCGTCGCGGCGCATTCTCCCTTGTTGAAGTACCCCTAGGTCAGTCATTCGGATGGAGGTTGACGCAGGGCTCCGACGATGCCTGTCATGAATAGCACGAGGACGAGGATCGCGAGCACGTCCACGGCCGAGACGCCGTAGTGGACCATGTCGACGACCGTCAGCGTCGCCAGGGCGGCGATAAAGACAAGGACCACGACCAGGACGAAGCCGCGCATCGGCTCAGTACACCGGAGTCCGCGGCGGCACCTGCTTGACGTTCGTGGCCAGCAGGCGGATCGTCAGCAATCCGAACGCAAAGCCGCCCACGTGCGCGAAGTACGCCACCCCACCGCCACCACCCGTCGGGTTGGTCAGGTTCAGCGCGCCGAAGATCGCCTGCTCGAGGAACCAGATCCCGAGCATCACCAGCGCCGGCAGTTCGATCACGGTCACGAACAGGATGATGAAGATGAACGAGAGGATCCTCGCCTTCGGATACAGCAGCAGATAGCCACCCAGGACGGCCGCGATCGCTCCGGATGCGCCGACGGTGGGCGCGGTGGAGTTGGGGCCGATCGCCACCTGGAGCGCCAGGGCCGCGATCCCGCCGAGCAGGTAGAACAGGATGAACTTGACGCGGCCCATCGAGTCCTCGACGTTGTTGCCGAAGATCCACAGGAACAGCATGTTGCCGCCGATGTGCAGGATCGACGCATGCATGAACATCGACGTGAACACCGTCTGCCACGGCGGCAGGGTGTTCGCGGGCGGGATGGCGTTCACCGCCAGCAGCCGCGAGTTGCAAACGATCTCCGGGTTGCTCGGGCTCAGCGTGCTGACCACCTCAGCGCAGTGCACGTTCGAGTGGGTCAGCGCCTTTGGGATCGCGCCGTACTTGAGCACCTCCTGCGCGTCCGGGCCGCTCACGAACGAGCCCCCGTGGCGTATGGCCAGGAAGTACGCGATGAAGTTCAGGACGATCAGGGCGACCGTCACGACCGGGAAGCGGTCGGTCGGGATGTTGTCCTTGATCGGGATCATCGGGCCGTCAGCGTAATCAGTCGGCCGTCGGAGGCACCGGCGCTTGCGCGGCGGTGGGCGCGCCCGGTCTGACGCGGCCGCCGCCGGGGGCGGCTGCTCTTACGCGGCCGCGGGGGCGCCGGCGGCGACGATCCGCCAGGGCTGGCTCTTATCGCCGCTGAGCGCAAGCTTCCAGTGTTCGGTGAAGCTCGACTCGCGTGTCGGGCTTCCCTGGAGCACAGCCGTGGTGGCTCGATCCTCGAGGTAGCGCCGGCCGCGGAGCTGAACCTCGAGCGTCATCGTCGGCGGATCGGCCGCTGCATCCAGGCCAGTGATCGCGATCTGCTTGACCTTGGGACCACGGACCACCAGCCGGCTCCCGGGGCCAGCCGGATGCAGCAGCGCCTGGATCGCCGACGGGCTGGCGATCTGCTGAAGTTGCTTGTCGTCGCCGTCGATCGCCACGGCCCACGCGTCGACCGCGCGGCGCGCGGCGATCTCGAGCAGGTCGGGCGAGAACCGACCGTCGGCAAGGCTCAGGTCGAGCGCCGCCGCGTGCGCGTCGCCGTCGAACTCAAGGTCCGCCACCTCGGCGGGCTTGACGTTCTGCGGGAGCGCATCATCGACCGCTCGCTCGGTCATCGCCTCGTCGCGCAGCGACTCGTCATCTGACCAGGCGTTGGCCACGAGCTTGTCGTCGAGTGCGTGTGCGCCCTCGCCGCCCTGCTCGATCGAGTTCAGGATCCAGCGGCCATTGCGCTTGGTCAGGGTCCAGAACTCCCTCAGGCGAACCGTCTCGGACAGCCTGCCCTGGCGCTTGATGCGCTTGCCGCTTGAGTCCTCGACGTAGTCGCGCAGCTTCGCCTCGATCCGGACCACGACCCGGTCCTGCTGATCGTCCCCCCGGTTCGTGAGGCCCACGTAATCGACCGTTGGCGCCCCGACCGGCTGGGTGTGGTTGCGCCAGCCGCGTCGCTCGAAGTCGTCGAGCCGGTGGTTCCACTCCTGCAGCAGGTCGGGCGCGACGAGCCGGCGCAGACGGACGCGATCGTTCGCATCCCAGGCGGCCTGAATGTCGGTGAAGAGCTTCGCGGCGCCGGCCTTCACTTTCTCGGGGGCGAACGCCTCGTCGTCCTCGGACGCCTCGGCCGCGGCGAGCTCCACCCGGCGTTGGCGGTGCTCCGTGCGCCGGCGCGCGGACCGGCCCTGGTTCTGGCTCGCGGTCCAGAACGAGCGGACCCTCGGCCCGAGGTTCGTGAACAGCAGGGCAAGCACGATCAACCCGATCAGGACCAGCGCCCCGAGCCCGTGGCCCAGGACCGCGATCCGGATCAGGATCTGGAACAGGATGTAGATCTCGAAGCCGCGGCCACCGCCACCACCGCCCTCGCCGCCTCCGCCTCCGCCGTTGAACCCTGCGGAGCCACCGCCCGCCGCCGCGTGCGCCACCGGAACCGCGATCAGCGCGACCGCCAGAATCGCGAGGGCGATCAGTGCGCGCCGGCGGGTCACGACGCCGCCACCTCGGCGAGCATGGGGTCGCCTGGGCCGGTTGCCTGTGCCAGCGGCCCGTCGCCCGGCTCGCTCTGCGGCACGTGTTGGTCGGCGTGGTAGCTGCTTCGCACGAGCGGGCCGGCCGCCACGTGCTCGAACCCGAGCTCGTAGGCCGCGCGCTCGAGCTCGGCGAATTCGTCCGGGTGCCAGTAGCGAACGATCGGCAGGTGGTTCTCGGTCGGCCGCAGGTACTGGCCGATGGTCAGCACCTGGACGTGGTGCTCGCGCAGGGTGCCGAGCGCGTCGACCATCTCGTCGTGCGTCTCCCCGAGCCCGACCATCAGGCCGGACTTGGTCGTCACCTCGTCGCCGCCGATCTCCTTGGCGTTGCGCAGCACGCGACACGAGCGCTCGAACCTAGAGCCGCGCCTGGCCACCGGGTACAGGCGGGGGACGACCTCGACGTTGTGGTTGAAGACGTCCGGCCGTTCCGCGATCACCTTGGCAAGCGGCATCTCCTCGCCGCGGAAGTCCGGCGTCAGGACCTCGACCTTGGTCCTTGGGGATTGACGGCGGATCTGCCTGATCACGCCGACGAACGCGGAGGCCCCGAGGTCCGGCAGGTCGTCACGGTCGACGCTCGTGATGACAGCGTGTCGGAGCCCCATACGGGCGACCGACCTCGCCACGCGGGCCGGTTCGAGCGGGTCGTTCCACGTCGGCTTACCGGTCTTGACGTTGCAGAAGCCGCAGCGGCGCGTGCACGTGTCGCCGAGGATCATGAACGTGGCCGTGCCTCGCTGCCAGCACTCGCCGATGTTCGGACAGGCGGCCTCCTGGCAGACCGTGTGCAGGTTCTCGCTCTCGATCAGCTGGCTGAGCTCGCGATAACGGGGGCCGCCTGGCGCCGGCACCTTGAACCACGGCGGCTTGCGTCCGCGGTGGGGCTGCACCTCGGTGCCGAGGATGCTCAGCACGTTGGCATTACCGCCGGGATTGGCCCGTGAGCGAGTGGGCGGCGGCGCTTGACTCATGCCTGTAAGGCTAGCGCCGCGGGGCGGCGGGCTTTTGTGGCGTTTGATGCGCCGAATTGGCACACGGCGTCACCCACGCGTTACGCGATTTTCGGCAGCGTTTGTGGGGTGGACTTCGAGGCTGGGTCTGAAAGCGACAAATATCGTGGGTTTCGCACCCAGCCTCCTGTCGATGCCGCCATGGCGAGCCTCGCGGCGGGGCAGCATGCGGTTGCTGCGCTCGACCAGTTGGCCAGCCTCGGCCTCTCGGCGCGTGCGGTCCAACACCGCGCCGCCGCCGGCCGCCTGCACCGCGTCCACCAGTGCGTCTACTCGCTCGTGCCGCCGCCGCTGCTCACCCGCGAGGGCCGGTGGATGGCCGCAGTGTTGGCCTGCGGGCCGACGGCGTCCCTATCCCACGAGGCGGCCGGCGCTCTACATGGCCTCCGCTGGTACGGCGGCGCGCTCATCGACGTGACCGTGCCCGGCCGCGCGAAGCGCCACCACGACGGCATCACGCTCCACCGGTCGACCACGCTGACGCCCGCGGACATCACCGCCGTCAATGGGGTCCCGTGCACGACCGTCGCACGCACGCTCCTCGACCTCGCCGACTCGCTCAACCGTCGCCGGCTCGAGCGAGCCTTTGACCAGGCGGAGGTCAGCGGCGTGCTCAACCTCACCGCCATCCACGACCAGCTCACCCGCAATGCCACGCGTCCAGCCACCGCAATCGTCCGGGACCTGCTCGAGACCCACTACCTCGGCCGCACGCCGACCTGGAGCGAGCTCGAGGAGGCAGTCCTGGCTCTCGTGCGGCGGATCAATGCGCCGGACCCGGAGGTCAACGGCTGGATCGTCCTGGACGATGGCCTGCCCGCCATCCGCGGAGACTTCATCTGGCGCGAGCAGCGGGTCGTTCTTGAGACCGACGGCCACAAGTCGCACCGCACCCGTCAGAAGTTCGAGCTCGAGCGTGTCCAGGACCAGCGGCTCACGATCGCGCACTGGCGGCCGGTGCGGACGACCTGGCGCCAGGTGTTCGGCCGCCCGCAAGAGCTCGAGCGGACGCTCGTCGCCCTACTCGGCGGCCACCGGTAGCGATCCGGCGACGCGTTCCACCCGATCGAGGCTGACCAATCGCTGGCGAAGTCCCAGCGCCCGGGCGACCTGGAACGCGGCGCGCCGGCGGAAGCACGTCATCTGCCCCGCCAGCCGCCCCGTCTCCTTGATCACCGAGGTCATCTGCACGCCATCGAGTCCGCAGGGGACGATCCAGCTGAAGGGCTGTAGGTCGTTCTCGACGTTGACGGCGAACCCGTGGGTGGTCACGCCGCGCTGGACGTGAACGCCGATCGAGGCGATCTTCCGCCCGTCCACCCATACGCCGGTGAAGTCGGGGCCGTCGTCGAACCGCGCGCGGCTCTCGATGCCCTCCTCCGCCAGCGCCGCCACAAGCGCCTGCTCGAGCAGCCTCACGTACGCCACGACGTCGTCAACGCGCACGATCGGGTAGCCGACGAGCTGGCCCGGACCGTGGTAGGTGATCTTTCCGCCGCGATCAGTCTCCACGGTCTCGATGCCCTGCATCGAGTACCACTCCTCGCCCATCGGCAGCTCGCCGGGCGCCGAGCGGCGCCCGCGCGTGTAGACCGGCCAGTGCTCGAGCGTGAGCAGCACGTCGGGCAGCTCATCCCGCTGGCGCGCGACGCGCACGCGCTCCTGGAGCGCGAGCGCGTCGCGGTATTCGAGCGTGCCGAGGTGGCAGACCCACAGCTCTCCGCTCATGCAGCTCCTGTCCAGCCCTCGAGGTGGCGCTTCACCGTGGCGAGGAACTGTGCCGACAGAGCGCCGTCGAGCGCTCGGTGATCCCAGCTCAGCCCGAGAATCGTCATCGGACGGATCGCGATCGAGTCGTTGCCGTCCGCGTCGGTGACGACCACTGGCCGCTTGACGATCGCCTCGAGATCGAGGATTCCCACCTGCGGCTGGTTGATGATCGGGGTCGCCATGATCGAGCCGTACTGACCTGGGTTGGTGATCGTGAACGTCCCGCCCCGGACATCGTCGGGTGTCAGCTCGCGTGAGCGCGCCCGCTGCGCCAGGTCCCTCACACGCGCGGCGAGGCCCTCGACCGACAGCTCGTGAGCGCGATGGATGACCGGAACGATCAACCCGTCCTCGCCCAGCGACACGGCGATCCCGAGATTCACGTCCTGCTGCTGCGAGTACCGCTCTCCCTCCATCCACGCATTCAGCGCCGGGTACTCTCGCAGGGCGGCGACCGTCGCGCGGGCGACGAACGCCAGCGCCGTGACCCGCATCCCCGCGCGCGCCGCCTCGACCCGGCCCATGTCGACCTCGATCCAGGTCGTGCAATGAGCGGCCGTCTCGAGCGAGCGCTTCATGTGCTCGCCGATCGAGCGGCGCATCCGCGAGAGCTGCCCGCCGTCGGCGACGGGCGCCGGCGCCGGCGCCGGCGGAACCGGATCGGGCCGGTACGGGCTCTCGATGTGCAGCGGCGGCTCCGGTGCGGAGTCGACGAACGCCAGCACGTCCTGTTTGCGCACGCGTCCGCCGCGGCCCGTGCCCTCGACCTGCGTCAGGTCGATCCCGTGTTCGGCCGCGACCCGCTGCACCACGGGGGAGTAGCGGCGCCGGTCGGCCGAGCCGTTGTGAGCGCCGTTGCGCGCGGGGGCTGGGGGGCCCCCGGGCCGAGCACCCACGTCCGCCGCCCCGGAATCAGGTGCGTCGGGCGGTGGGGCGTCGGGCTCTTGGGCGTCGGGCGGCGGGGTGTCAGGCGCGGTTGCTGCCCCGGCCCCGGTTGCCGCCGCCCCGCCCGCTGGGGCCCCCGCCGTGGGGGCACCCGAACCACCACCGCCCGCTCCGTCCGCGGTCGCGATCCGCGCCAGCACGGTTCCCACCGAGACCGTGGTCTCGAGTGCGACCAGGATCTCGGCGACGACGCCGCTCACGGGGGCGGGGACCTCGGTGTCGATCTTGTCGGTGGAGATCTCGCAGATCGTCTCGTCGGCCGCGATCCGGTCGCCGACCTCGACGCGCCAGGCCACCACGGTGCCCTCGGCCACCGATACGCCCATCTGGGGCATCGTTACGTCGACCAGCGTTGCCGCCCCCGTGGGACTGTCAGTACGCGAGGAGCTCATGGCAAGCCTCCCTCACTCGCTCGACGCCGGGCAGGACGGCCTGCTCGAGAGGCGGCGAGAATGGAATCGGAACGTCGGGGCTGGCGACCCGCACGATGGGGCCGTCCAGGTCCTCGAACCCGTGCTCGGCGATCAGCGCCGCGACCTGAGCGCCGGCGGCGCAGGTCGCGTTGGCCTCGTCGACGATCACGACCTTGGAGCAGCGAGCGACCGAGTCGAGGATCGCATCCCGATCGAGCGGCACCAGCGAGCGCAGGTCGAGGACCTCGATCGAGGCTCCGTCGAGACCATCGGAAACCGCCTCGAGCGCGACGTGCACCATCGCGCCGTAGGTGATCACGACCAGATCGGTCCCAGGCTGGGCCACGCGTGCGGTGAACGGGGTCTCGAACACGCCGTCCGGAACCTCGCCCTTGACGCGCCGGTAGAGGTGCTTGTGCTCCATGAAGCACACCGGGTTGGGGTCGTGGATCGCTGTGTGCAGTAACCCCTTGGCGTCCTCGGCGGTCGAGGGCGCGACTACTTTGATCCCGGGAGCGTGCATGAACCACGCCTCCGGGTTCTGGGAATGGAACGGACCGCCGGAGAAGCCGCCGCCGGACGGCAGGCGAACCGTGATCGGGACCGCGAGTCCCTGGCGGTAGTGCATCTTCCCGGCGACGTTGACCAGCTGGTCGAACCCGCACGAGATGAAGTCCGAGAACTGCATCTCGCACACGGGGCGAAGGCCGACTACCGCCGCGCCGATGGCGCAGCCGATAATCGCCGACTCGGCCAGTGGCGTGTCCATCACGCGGTCGGACCCGAACTCCTCGACGAAGCCGTCGGTGACCTTGAACGCGCCGCCGAACACGCCGATGTCCTCGCCCATCATCAGCACGCGGTCGTCGCTGCGGAGCTCGTCGCGCAGGCCGGCGGTGATCGCTTGCAGGTAGGTGAGCGTCGGCATCAGACCTCACCTCCCACGAACCCGCTCCAGCGCGGAACGCCGTCGCCCAGCGGCTCGGCCTCCCCAACGCAGAAGACGTCGTCCAACGCGGACGCTGGATCCGGCATCGGCGCGGCGAGTGCCTCCTGGGTCGCGGCGTCGATTTCGGCCTGGACCTCGGTCCGGAGCGCATCAACGTCAAAGCCGGCGGCGCGAAGCCGCGCCTCCTCGCGGTCGATTGGGTCGCGCTTGCGCCACTCCTCGACCTGCTCCTTGGGGACGTACTTCATGTCGTCGTGGGCGGCGTGGCCGTGCATGCGCATCGTCACCGCCTCGATCAGGGTCGGTCCCTCGCCCGCGAGCGCGCGGGCGCGCGCTTCGAAGGAGGCCGAGAACATCGCCTCTGCGTCGTTGCCGTCGACGGTCACGCCGACGAACCCATACGCGGCGGCTCGCTCGACGGGATCGACAGCGAACTGTTTGTCGAGCGGTGTCGAGTAGGCGTACTGGTTGTTCTCCAGCACGAAGATCACCGGAAGCTTCTGGACGCCGGCCCAGTTCATCGCCTCGTGGAAATCGCCGCGCGAGGTGGAGCCGTCGCCGAACCAGGTCATCGCGCAACGCGGCTCGCCGCGAAGCTTGAATGCCATCGCCATCCCCGTCGCCACGAGCATCATGTCGGGCAGCATCGAGACCATCCCGACGCACCCGAGGTTGCGGTCGCCGAAGTGGACGTTGCCGTCGCGGCCGCGCGTGACGCCGGTCTCGCGACCCATGTACTGAGCCAGGATCGTGGCTGGAGTGACGCCGCGAATGATGTGCGCAGCGAGGTCACGGTGCAGGATGCAGAGGCGGTCCTCGGGTGCCATCGCGAACGCGGCGCCTGCCGAGACCGCCTCCTGCCCGAAGCCGTCGTAGAAGGAGCCCGGTACCTTGCCCTGGCGGTACAGGCTCATCGCCCGTTCCTCGATTCCGCGCATCAGCAGCATCGCGCGGAGCAGCCAGGATCGATCCCCGAGCGTGAGATGCTCGGTCGCAGCGGTGGTCCCGCCTGCGGCCGGCTCAGCCATGTGGGTCGCCATTTATGCGTTTCCCCTTCGTCCGTGGGCCGGACGGGATCTCCTCCGGCCCGCTTTCAGGAGCCGCTCCGGGATCTCCGTCGCGTCCCTCGTTAGGGCAGGGCCGAGATTACTCCACCGCTCGGCCCTGCCTGGACGTCTGCCCGAAACGCACGCAATACGCTTCTGGAGAGAATGTCCGGTGGTTGGCTCGCGCAGATGCGCTGGCGACGGCGCGGGGCCTGGTTGTGGCCCGCCTTCGCCGTGCTGACCGTGGCGGACGCGGTGATCGCGCACTCGCTGCCGCCGGGCGGCGAGTCGCAGTCGCTGGGCGGCGCGCTGATGGTGTCGCTGTTCGTGAACCTGATCGCGGTGCTCCTGCTGTCACGACCGCTTGGGGCGGTCGTGCGCCGCTACCGCAAGGACCTTCCGGCGATCGTGGCGCGCGACTACGGCGGCCGGATTGCGCTGGCCGGGATCGCGGCGATCACGCTGGCCGTGGGCGTGGCTCACCATCCGGTGATCGTCGCGCACAGCCACGCCAGGGACGATGCGATCAAGCGTGCGCAGGCGTGGATCGGAGCGCGCGCACCGGCCGAATTCAGACGCAACGTAGAGTTCGTGAGCACGTTCACGATTGAGCCCGGGCACATCTTCCGGACCTGCGTCCCCAGCGACCGCGGGGATCGCACCTACTGCGTGATCGTGAACGACGCGCTGCCGCTCGAGCAGAGCGTCAGGTTCGACGGTTACGAGCCGAATTCGGTGTTCTCGGAGGGGGTGGGATGAGCACCAAGCGCATCGCGCTGATCGCGAGCATCCTCGGTTCCGGGATCGTGTTCCTTGACAGCACGATCGTCAACGTGGCGCTGCCGGCGATCCGCACGAGCCTGCACGGCGGGCTCGCGGACCAGCAGTGGATCGTCGAGGCCTATCTGCTCACGCTCGCCTCGCTGTTGCTGGTCGGCGGATCGCTGGGCGACCTGTTCGGCCGCCGCCGCGTGTTTGCGATCGGCCTGCTTGCGTTTGGGGCCTGCTCCCTGCTCTGCGCGATCGCGCCGACCAGCGAGGCCCTGATCGCCGCCCGCGCGGTCCAGGGCGTGGCCGGCGCACTGCTCGTCCCGAGCACGCTCGCGCTGATCATGGACACCTTCCCCGAGGACGAGCGGGCGGCCGCGATCGGCAGCTGGACGGCGTTCACGGGCGTGGCCACGGTGATCGGACCGCTTGGCGGAGGGGCCTTGATTCAGGCCGCGTCGTGGCGGTGGATCTTCGCGATCAACCTGATCCCGGTGGCAATCACGCTGGTGCTGCTGAGCCGGCTCCCATCCGACACGCGCAGCCCGGGGCATGTCGACATCGTCGGCGCGATCCTGTGCGCGCTCGGGCTCGCCGGCCCGGTGTTCGCGTTGATCGAGCAGCCGCGCTACGGCTGGGGCAACGGACAGGTCGCGGTTCCGCTGATCGCCGGCATCCTGTTCCTGATCGCATTCGTGCTGTGGGAGTGGCGCAGCCCACAGCCGATGATGCCGCTGGAGCTGTTCGCGGCGCGCAACTTCACGATCGGCAACCTCACGACGCTGACCCTGTACGCCGGGCTCGGGGTCGCGACCTTCTTCCTGATCCTGTTCATCCAGCAGGTCGGCGGATACACGCCGATTCAGGCCGGGCTGTCGCTGCTGCCGATCACGATCCTCGTGTTCCTGCTCTCGCGGCGGTTCGGCGCGCTCGCGGATCGGATCGGGCCGCACATCTTCATGTCGGCGGGCCCGATCGTGGCCGGCGTCGGGCTGCTGCTGCTGGTCCGAACGGACGCCGACGCCAACTACTGGACCCAGATCCTCCCGGGCATCTCGATCTTCGGGCTCGGACTCGCGGCGACCGTGGCGCCGCTGACCGCGACCGTGCTCGGGGCGGTCGAGCCGGGTCACTCCGGGGTCGCCAGCGGGATCAACAACGCCGTGGCCCGGATCGCCGGTCTGCTCGCGATCGCCGCCCTCGGGGCGGTCGTGTCGGGCGCGTTCGTCAACCGGCTCGACGCGAGGCTTGCCGACACGCCGCTGTCGTCCCAGGCGCGGGCGGCGGTCGCGACCGCGAAGACCAAGCCGTTGGTGACGACGGTGACGGGCGTGTCCGGTTCGGAGCGGGCTCAGATCGAGACCGCGCTCGTGAACGCCTCGGTCTACTCGTTCCGCCTGGGCATCGGCATCGGCGCCGCGCTCGCGATCCTCGGCGGGGTGATCTCGCTGGTCGGAATCCAGAACCCCCGGCGGGAGGTTCGCTGCGCGGACTGCCCGGGCGGCGCGTTGTCGCCCGCGCCGGCGGTCGCCGCGGCGACCCGCGGCGAGCACGCCGGGCCCGCCGCTGCGCGGGAGCCGGCTACCGCACCCGGGTGAGCACGACGACGGGGATCTCCCGGATCCCGGTCGTCCGCCCCTCGTAGACGTTGAACCCCGGGTACAGGTCGACGCCGGCCTGCCAGCCGCGCTCGCGCTCCTCGCCCTCCGCAACCCGGGCGTCGTACTCGCCCGTGCGCCCGCCCGGGGCGTAGACCCTGACCCGCGGATTCGCGACCACGTTCCGGTACCAGGCCGGATGTTTCGGCCGGCCGGTGGCCGAGGCGATCAGGACCAGGTTGCCGTCGAGCTCGGTGAACAGCAGCGGGGTGCGCCGGATGTGGCCGGTCTTGGCGCCGCGAACCTCGAGGCACAGGACGGGCTGGCCGATGGCCACGCTCACGCGCCCGTTGGTGGCGGGCAGCAGCCTGCGGTCGATCGGGTTGGCCACGTTCAGGAAGAACCAGCTTCCCGCCTTGGAGGCCGCAAACGAACTCAGGGCACGAGCCCAGGGACTCATCTTGACCGGCATTGGCGCTGACCCTAGCGGCTGGCGCCGGCGGGCAGGCGAAACAGCGTCGGAAAGCGCAGGGCGAGGAACGGATCGCCGGTCAGCTGCAGCCGGCCGGCCGACATGAGCTGCGGCCAGCCCGCCTGACCGAGCGCCATCCGCACCATGTCGCCGATGCCGACGGTCGCCGTCGCGCCCGCGTCGGACGCGGCACCGGGGAGCACCCGGCAATGCCCTTCCGCGACGCGGACCGTCAGCGGCACCGCTCGGCGACGCGGCAGTCGCTGCACCCGCAGCTCGAACGTCGCGGCCAGATCCCGGGCCTGCTCGGAGTCGAAGCGCAGCGGGAGCACAACCCCCATCACGCGTCCGACGACCCAGTCGGAGGCGCTCATGACATCAGGTACTGCATCGCCTCGGTCGGGTCCGAGAACAGCATCAGCGCGTCGTCGGTAGCGACCATCCGCCCGTAGTGCGTCGACATCTCGTGCTGGATCGAGTAGGCGTCGATCTCGTAGCCGAGCTCGTCCGACACCTCGCTGTAGGGGACCGTCAGCCGGTCACGCGCGCGGATGTCCCAGAACGAGGGCTGCTCCAGCACCTCGATGTCATCCCGGCGCCCGAGGATCTCAGCCACCGCGTCTCCCTCAGCGCTCTTGGCCATCACGATCCCGACGAAGTCGTATGCCCCGTTCGTGGTCGTGGGATCTCCCGCAAGGGCTCGCGCCTTGACCTGGCGAACCCGCCGGCGCCGCTGCACCGTGGTGCCATCTGCGTCCGAGATGTTGAGGACCTGTTCGGCGTAGCTGCGCACCCGCTCGAGCGCCTGCTCGGTCTCGATTCCTCGTGGGAGCTGTTCGGCCAGCGGCGCCAGGGCGAGCGCCGCGTCCATCGCCCTCGGCTGCCACTCTGACACCCACCCGTCGATCAGGGCCCGGTTGGCCTCACCGAAGCTCGGGTCGGCGCAGAGGAAGCGGACGAGCTCGGTGCTCCAGCCCCGCGCCCACTCCCACTCCTGGGTGGCCACCCGGGCGAGCACCGGGGTAATCGTGTCGCCGTTGGCGGCAGCGGCCCGGATCCCGAGCTCGCGCCGGATCAGTGTGCCAACCACCGGCTCGAAGCACAGGTTCGCCGCCACGATCACCTCACCCCAGTCACGTGTCGCCGCCAGCCGCTCGAGGTATTGCCGGGTCGGTTGCCACAGCTCGTCGCCCAGGAAGCGCTCGCGTGCCCCCTCGATCGGGAACGGCCCATGGTGCTGTTCGAGGTCCATCGCGTAGAGCACGATCGCCTGCGCCGAGCGCTGCTTCATCGCCGCCTGGAGGCAGACGCAGGTCGCGACCGAATCGGACAGACAGTCGCGCGCGATCGTGGCCAGCGCGAACCACAGCCCATGCTCGACGTACGCCGGAACCTGCAGCGACCGCCGCAGGAACTCGACCCAGTCCTCGCCGAAGTCCTCCACGAGTCCCTCGCCCGCGGCCGAACGCATCGCGCCCTCGATCTGGTGCTCGACCGCAGTGCCGCCCTGGTAGAACGGCCGCTCCCACAGCTCGCCCGGGTCGCGGAACGCGAACCAGTCCATCGATCGCAACGCCGTCGACGCGTCGTCCCACGTCCCGCGGCCGTCCTCGAAGCTGACCGGCCAGCCGCGCCGCAGGTGGCGATGGACCGAGGGCTGGGTGTCGATCGTCACATCCTCGTAGAGCGTCGCCCGTCGCTTCGCCGGCGTGAACCATGAGAACTCGCGCTCCGCCTCGTCCCCCGCCGGGGCAGGCGCATCCTCGAACCGCTTGACCGGCGCTGCCGGCTCGGACTCGGCCGGCTCCGCATCGGCCGAGGTCGTGAACTTGTCGACGAAGATCCGCTGCTCGTCGATCCCGTGAGCGGCGAGCATCTCCTCGGCCGCCTCGACCATCGGCGGTGGCCCACACATGTACACGTCCGGCGTCCTCAGTCCGTCGCCGGAGAGGAACTCGTCCACGGCCTCGTGCACGAACCGCTCGACCACGGCGATGAACTCGAAGTCGGGCAGCCTCAGCCCGCGGATCTCGTCCACGCCGAACAGGTCGTGCTCGGTGCGCGCGCCGTAGAAGAAACGGATCGGGCGCTCGCAGCCCTGGCGGGCGAACTCGCGCAGTAGCGAGAGGATCGGCGCCATCCCTGAGCCGCCCGCGACCATCAGGATCGGGTGCTCGTTCTCGCGGGCGCGCAGGCTGCCATACGGGCCGGTGAAGCCGAGCTGGTCACCGACCTTGATCTGACCATCCAGCATGCCCGAGAGGCGGCCGCCGGGATAGCGCTTGATGATCAGCTCGATCCGGTCCTCGCCGGGAAGGTTGGCCATCGAGAACGAACGCCGGGCGCCGCTCGAGTCGCCCGGGATATGGAGGTCCACGTACTGGCCCGGAGTGAAGTCGAAGCGCCCCGAGCAGCGCAGGACCAGCCGGACGATGTCGTGCGTCAGCGGCTCCACCGTCTCCACCTCGGCCGAAGCGTCACGGATCGCGTGCTCGAGCCGGTAGCCGTCCGGATCGAAGTGCAGCAGCTCAACGACGAGGTCCTGTTCCGGCATCGCCCGGCACATCAGCGAATAGCCGTTGGAGCGCTCGGTGTCCGAGAGCGCGAAGTTGGAGTAGCGCTTGAGCGCGACGTCGCCCTCGAGCAGAAAGCACTTGCAGGCCGAGCACTGGCCCTCGCGACAGCCGTAGACGAGGTTGTAGCCCTGGCGGAGCGAGGCGTCGAGGATCGACTCCTCGGGCCCGCACTCGATCTCCTCGCCGATCGGCTCGAAGCGAACACGCGCCACCGGTTATCCGCTCCAGTCGCCGGACGGCAGCCCCAGCTCGGCCGCCACCCGGATGTTGGGTGAGACAAATCGCAGATCGTGCTTGCGGACGTCCTCCAGCGTCCACCGTCGCTCGGAACCGAGGTGCGGCTGTCCGATCAGCGTTCGCCCGTCGGAGCGGACGAACCCGAGGTCCTGGATCACCTCCGAGGCCTCCCAGCCGTGGTAGCGGTCGAGGTAGTTGCGGTCGCCGGTGTAGCGACCCGGGTTCGACTCGTCCATCCACAGGCATTCGTGCGAGCAGTAGAAGCGAGTGCGGCCGCCGACGATGCGGTGGCGCCGGTCGGCCTCGGAAACGCACAGCCCCTGGCAGGTCCAGCAGAACGGTGGAGCCAGATTCATGAACTGGAGCGGGAGGAACCCGGCGGCCGGATCGGTGCCGGTACGGAACGCCTCCCAGAACGCGCCGTACTCCGAGTACCAGCCCGGGTACTTGTCCTCGAACCATTCGAAGTCGCGTTCGTCCAGCGGATCAAAGCGCCAGTGCGCGAGTGGCCAGGCCGCGAACGCGAGGATCGCGTGGCGGTGGTGGACGCCGGCCACGAGCCGCTCCCGTGCGCGCTCGAAGATGTCGGTGGGGATGTTAAGCCCCAGCTTGCCGAGCTTCATCACGTAGGCGCGGTGCCAGTCGTCGCGTACCCAGCGGTCCCACTTGTCCAGGTAGGACTCGGGGTCGGAGCGGTCCCTCGAGAAGTACTCCGTGACGACGGCGGAGAAGATGTCGATAAACGCGTGGTTGATCCAGAACGCCTGCTGGAGGTCGCGCTCGATCAGCGGCGCGTTGTGATCGTCCTGGAGGACGGTGAGCAGGGTCGCGTAGCCGTTGGAGATGTGCCGCGCCTCGTCGGACTGCACGCTCAGGTAGGTGGTCGGCAGGGTGAAGTCGCCGTTGCGCGCGGCGACGTCCGGTAGCGCGACGAAGACGATGTTCGTGAACGCCGTCTCGGCGACGACCTGGAGCGTGAACGCGCACTGGATCGGATCGCCGACCATGAAGTGCGAGAGCATGTTCAGGCCCGGGTTCGTGAGCACCGAGTTGCAGAACGCCTTTGGGCCGAGGTTCCAGCCGGCCGGGTCGGGGACGTTCTTCGCGTACCACCGGGCGAGGGACATCTGCATCCCGGTGTGACGGATCTCGTCCACGAACTGCACGTGGTAGCCGTTGCGCAGCTCGTTGTTCGGGACCGCGCTCATCAGCATCGACATGCAGCGGCCGGCCCCGATCTCGGCGAAGTTCGTCACCGTGATGAATGGCTTGAGGATCTCGAGCCAGCGCTCGTGCGCCTTGCTCGGCATGTCCGCTCGCACGGCCGCGTCGAGCCCGCCGTAGACCCGCTCGTCCTTCTCGAGCTCCATCGGCAGGTACTCCCGCATGATGTGCTTCATCGGATCCTTGGCCTTGTTGGGGAACCGATAGCGAGTGGGGTAGCGGACGGCCGGCTCGTGGTAGGTGGACTCCCAGCCGAGCTGCGCGATTCGCTCGTGCGTGTTGGTGATGCTGCGGCGTGCGGGGGCAGCGCTCATGCGACGGGACCCTACGCCGGGGCGGCCACCCTCGTATACCCCCATCCCCCAAGTCTTTCTGCCGGCCTTTTGTCAAAATGTGACAATGCCTGCCGAGTCCTGGAGCGCCGAACGGGTTCCCGCGGCCACGGTTGCGGCAGTCCGTGCGAGTCTAGCGGTGCTCGTCGACGGGATCGTCGAGGCGGTCCGCGGTGAGAACGCGGGCTACGCCGAGGTGCTCGGGAGCCCCGAGGGAATCGGGATCCGGCTCGGAATCGAGCAGGCGATCAAGACGTTTCTGGATGCCGTCGAGAGCGGTGAGCGACCGGCCGGCGACACGGCCGAGGTGTGGAGGCGCTTGGGCGAGGCCGAGTTCCAGTCTGGCCGGAGCCTCGAGGCGCTGCGTGCCGCGTGGCGCACGGGGACGAGAGCGGCATGGCGGGGAGCGGCCGATCTGGCCGCGGCAGCCGGGATCCCTGCGCCGACCGTGATCACGCTCGCCGAGGCGATCTTCGTCTACACCGACGAGCTGGCCACGGACGTCGTCGAGGGCTATCTGCGCATGCAGTCGGACGAGGCGGGTGAGCGCGAGCGCCGTCGTCGCCGGCTCACGTCGCTGCTGCTGGACACCGAGAACCACGACCCTGAGGCGATCGAGCACGCGGCGGAGCTCGCGCGCTGGCCGCTCCCCCGGACGATCGCCGTGCTCGCGCTCGAGTCAGACGAGCCCGGAACAGTCACTCGGCGGCTCGACATCGACGTCCTGGTCGGCGCCGACGCGGCCGGCGCCTGGCTCGTACTTCCAGATCCCGACGGACCGCGACGACACGCCGCGATCAGGCGCGCGCTTGGGACGACGCGCGCCGTGCTCGGGCCCAGTGTCCCGCCGCACGACGCCGGCCGCTCGCTGCGCTGGGCGCGGATGGCACTCGGGCTCGTGCAGCGCGGAGCGCTGCCGGCGCAGGCCCCGACGCAGGCACGCGAGCACCTGGCGGCGATGATCATCGCCCAGGACCAGGAGATGGCGCGGGCTCTCGTACAGCGGCGGTTGGAGCCCCTCAGCCGGCTGCCCGAGGCCGAGCGCGATCGCCTGATCGAGACGCTGCGCGCCTGGCTCGATCATCAGCGCCACACGCCGGGGATCGCAGCCGAGCTACACGTCCACCCGCAGACCGTGCGCTACCGGATCGCGAAGCTGCGAGAGCTGCTCGGAGACGCGCTCGACAGCGCCGACGGCCGCTTCGAGCTCGAGCTCGCGCTCAGAGCTCGCGAATCGCTCGCCGACTCGTCAGCGGCGAGGATAGGATCGCCCGCGTAATCCAGGCGAACAAGGGAGGCCTGATGCCGCCGGCAACAAAGTCGCGTCGAAGGAGTCCTAACGGCGAAGCCGGGCTGCGCGGAGGGCCCGTCGCGGAGCGGGTCGCAGAGCTCCGCGAGCGGGCGAAGACCGACGCCGGGGGTGCCCGCGACGAGGCGTGGGAGTGGATCGAGGAGCTCGGCCGGCGCGCCGCAGATGACCGCGAGGGCGCGCTCGAGGAGCTCCAGGAGCTGTTTCTCTGCGGCGGCCCGGCCGAGGGCGTCAGCGGTCAGACCGAGGGGATCCTCGTCACCTGGACGATGCACCCGATCGCCGACCGGCTGATCGGCTCGATCACCGACGCGTGGATGCCCTGGGTCGGCAAGAAGTTCGATCCCGAGCGGCACCGCGGTGTCAACACGCTGACGCGGAGCGCGCGCTGGCCCGCCAAGCTCCTCTGGCCGCTCTACTCCACGCGTCCCGACCCGCTGGGGCGCGGCGCATTCGACTTCAACACATACGTCGAGGCCGGCAAGCTCGACCCGTCGGTCGAGGTGCTCGTGATCGACTACGAGAGCGTGCCGAGCAATCCACGCCTGCTGATCCGCCAGATCCGGGACGAGCTGGTGCAGATCGTCCCGGGCGCGAACCTGGGCAAGATGCTGGTCAAGGTCCCCCGGCGATCCGAGCTGTTCGGAGCGCTGCACTTCGCGCTGAGATCGTGAGGCGGCGGGCGGCCGGATAGGATCGGCCGCCATGTCCTTCGTGGCCGTCGTCACCGGTGCGTCGAGCGGGATCGGCGAGGCGGCCGCCCGGCGGATCGCGCGCGAGCCGGATGCCCGGCTGATTCTCATCGCGCGCCGTCGAGCAGCATCTCAATGAGCTCGCCGCCCAGCTCGGCGGCGCGACGGTGCTCGCGCTCGACCTGACTGAGTCCGACGCCCCGGCACGGGTCCGCGAGGTCGTGGAGCGCGAGCACGGGGGCGAGGTGCACATGCTCGTCAACAATGCCGGGTCGTCATGGCGTGGCCGCTTCGACGAGGGCGGCTGGGAGAACATCGAGCGCCATATGAAGCTGAACTTCGAGGCGCCGGTCCGGCTCACCGAGGCGCTGCTGCCGCTGCTGCGCCGGACCGCGGCGGCCGAGCGTGACCGCCGGGTCTCGATCGTCAACATCGCCAGCACCGCTGCTCGAGTCTCGCGTCCGAACGCGGGTGCTTACTCGGCGAGCAAGTTCGCCCTCGTCGGTTGGAGCGACGCCCTGCACGCGGAGGAGCTGCCGCACCGAGTACACGTCGGCACGGTGCTTCCCGGGTTCATTGCGACCGAGGGCTTCCCGGCGACCGAGCTGCTCGCCAAGCCGCACACCCGGTGGATCGTCTCCACGCCCGATCGGGTCGCCGAGGCGATCATGGAGGCCGGCCCGGGCGGCAAGGCCGAGCGCTACGTGCCCCGCCCGTACTGGATTGCGGCCGCGTTGCGGATCCTGGCTCCGGCGCTCGTGCGCCGTGCCATTGCGGGCGGCGGCTTCACGACCGCGACCGCAGCCAGGGACCCTAAGTAACCTACACCTCTGTAACAAACCGTCACTGAGGAGCAGGTCAGAGATGAATACAAACGGCCGCCGCGTGGCTGTGCTCGGCGGCACACGGATCCCCTTTGCGCGCCAGAACGGGCCCTACGCGCGCGCGTCCAACCAGGACATGCTGACCAACACGTTGGACGCGCTGGTCACGAAATTCGGGCTCGAGGGCGAGCTGATCGGCGAGGTCGCGGCTGGCGCCGTGCTCAAGCACAGCCGCGACTTCAACTTAAGCCGCGAATCCGTGCTGGGCTCCAGGCTGGCGCCCGAGACCCCGGCCTACGACGTCCAGCAGGCGTGCGGGACGGGCCTCGAGGCAACGATCCTCGTCGCCAACAAGATCGCGCTGGGCCAGATCGACTGCGCGATCGCCGGCGGGGTCGACACCACCTCGGATGCTCCGATCGCGATCAACGAGGACCTCCGCAGCGTGCTGCTTAACGTCAACCGAGCCAAGAGCAACACCGGTCGCCTGAAGGCGCTGGCCAGGATCCGCCCGCAGCAGTTGGTGCCGGAGATCCCGCGCAACGCGGAGCCGCGCACCGGCCTGTCGATGGGCGAGCACGCCGCGGTCATGGCACGGGAGTGGGGGATCACGCGCGAGGCGCAGGACGAGCTCGCGGTCGAGAGCCACCGCAAGCTCGCCGACGCCTACGCGACGGGCTTCCTCGATGATCTCGTCACCCCATACCTGGGGCTCGAGCGGGACCAGAACCTGCGACCCGACTCCAGCGTCGAGAAGCTGGCGAAGCTGAAGCCCGTGTTCGGCGGACCCGAGGGCACGATGACGGCCGGCAACTCGACCCCACTCAGCGACGGGGCCTCCGCCGTGCTGCTCGCGAGCGAGGAGTGGGCCGCGGAGCGCAGCATCCCCGTCCAGGCCTACCTGGTCGACGCGCAGACCGCGGGGGTCGACCACGTGCACAAGCGCGAGGGCCTGCTGATGGCGCCCGCGTACGCGATGCCGCGGATGCTCGCCCGCAACGGGCGCGCGCTGCAGGACTTCGATTACTACGAGGTTCACGAGGCGTTCGCGTCCCAGGTGCTCTGCACGCTGCGCGCGTGGGAGGACCCGGTGTTCTGCCGCGAGCGCCTCGGGCTCGAGGAGCCGCTGGGCGAGATCGATCGCGGGAAGCTGAACGCGCACGGCGGCTCGCTCGCGGCGGGCCATCCGTTCGGCGCCACGGGAGCCCGGATCGTCGCCGGCCTTGCGAAGATGCTCGAGGCGAAGGGAAGCGGCCGCGGAGTCATCTCGATCTGCGCGGCTGGAGGACTCGGAGTCGTCGCGATGATGGAGGCAGCGGGATGAGCGATCGATATCAGCAGCTGATCAACACCCCGGTCGGGCGGGTGGTCTCAAAGCAGATCGGCCTGCCCGCTCCGGTCCGGCTCGACCGCTACGAGCCCGGTCGGCCGGTGATCGACGGCCCGGTGCTGCTGGGGGCGGCCCCGGGGTCGAGGCTGTCGCCGGCGATCGCCAGGGTCCTGGCCGCGATCGAGGCCGACGCGCACACGCCGCTGGGCAACGATGTCCGGACGGCTGCGGCCGATGCCGGCCTCGAGGCCAGCATCTTCAATTCCGACGTTGCCCCGTCCGATCAGACTTTCAAGGCACTCGTGTTCGACGCCACTGGGATCGAATCGAGCGACCAGCTCCTCGAGGCGTACAGGTTCTTCCATCCGACGATCCGTCGCGTGCGGCGGTCCGGGAGGGTGATCGTGCTCGGGACGCCCCCCGAGACCTGCGGTGCCCCGCCCGAGGCGATCGCCCAGCGAGCGCTGGAGGGACTGGTGCGTTCGATCGCCAAGGAGGTCCGCAAAGGGTCGACGGCGCAGCTCGTTTACGTGGCGCCCGGGGCGGAGGACCTGATCGAGTCGACCCTGCGGTTCCTGCTCTCGCCCCGGTCGGCCTACGTGTCGGGTCAGGTGATCCGGATCGGGGCCGCTGTCTCGGTGCAGTCGAGCCAGGTGGCCGCCTGGGAGCAGCCGCTGAACGGGAAGGTCGCGCTCGTCACCGGAGCATCGCGGGGGATCGGCGAGGCGATCGCGGAGGTGCTTGCGCGTGACGGCGCCCACGTGGTCGGGCTCGACGTGCCGGCACAGGCCGAGGACCTCGAGTTGGCGGTTGGACGCATTGGTGGTTCGTCGATGACGCTCGACATCACCGGCGAGAGTGCGCCGGCGGAAATCGCCGAGCGCCTGCTCGAGCACCACGGTGGCATCGACATCGTGGTCCACAACGCCGGCGTCACGCGCGACAAGACACTCGGCCGGATGAGCTCCGAGCTGTGGGACCTGGTGCTCGGGATCAACCTGATCGCGCCGCAGCGAATCGACCGGGAGCTGTTCGCCCGCGGCGCCGTCCGCGCCAACGGGAGGATCGTGTGCGTATCGTCGATCAGCGGGATTGCGGGCAACGCGGGCCAGACCAACTACGCCACCTCGAAGGCGGGCGTGATCGGGATCGTCGAGGCCTGGTCGAGCGCGGTCGGCGAGCAGGGCGCGACGATCAACGCCGTGGCTCCCGGCTTCATCGAGACCCAGATGACCGCCGCGATGCCGATCGCCACGCGCGAGGCCGGCCGCCGGATGAACAGCCTCGCCCAGGGCGGCCTTCCGCTCGACGTTGCCGAGACGATCGCCTGGTTCGCGAGCCCGGGGTCCTCGGGCGTGACCGGGAACGTGGTCCGCGTCTGCGGCCAGTCCCTGATCGGGGCGTAGGGCCATGGCTCGCGAATTGGACGCCATTCGAGCCGCCTCTGGCGGCGTGTGGCTTCGTCCTCGTCGGCTCGCGCAGCGCTGCTGCGCGTCGCCTCCTGCGTCCTTGCCATCCGCCACCAGTGACGTCTCTCGGTGGCGCCGAATTCCCGACCCACGGCCCTAGCGATGGCGGTTCGCGAGCTCTCGTCCTCGCCGCGGATGCTCCCGATGTTCGCCCGTGCCGGCGCCGGGCTGATCCCGGGCGCGTCCCGGATCCCGTTCATCGGGAGCGCCGGCGGCCACGACGTCCCGGATCTGACGCTGGTGCGAAACGAGGTCGAGGTCGATCGGGACCGGCTGGCCGACTACGACCGCGTGTGCGAGTTCTCGCTGCGCGATTCGCTTCCGGCCACCTATCCGCACGTCCTCGCCTTCCCGATGCAGCTGGCGCTGATGACGGACGGGAGCTTCCCGTTCCCGGCCATCGGGCTGGTGCACATCTTCAACCGGATCACGCAGCACCGGCTGGTACGGGTCGGCGAGGCGTTGTCACTGCGCGTCTGGGCCACGCCGGTCGAGCCCCACCCGCGCGGGCAGCAGTTCTCGCTGCGAACGGAGGCAAGCGTCGGTGGCGAGGTCGTGTGGGAGGAGGTCTCGACGAACCTGCGGCGCGGCTCCGGTTCCGATTCCGCCCGCGCCCCGGAGGTTCCTTCGGCCGCGGACCTTCAGCCGTCGGCGACGTGGAAGCTCGCGGGCGATTTGGGGCGGCGCTACGGCTCGGTCTCAGGCGATCTGAACCCGATCCACATGCACTCGGTCAGCGCCCGTCTGTTCGGCTTCCCGGCGGCGATCGCCCACGGTATGTGGACGAAGGCGCGGTGCCTGGCAGCGCTCGAGCCGAGGCTCCCGGATGCGTTCACGGTGGAGGCGTCGTTCCGCAAGCCGATCCTGCTGCCCGCGCCGGTCGAGTTCGTCGAGGGCAGCGGCCCAGGAGGCGAAACCAGGTTCGGCGTCCGCAGCGCCGACAAGGGGACCGTGCACCTGGACGGAGCCCTCCGCGTCGGGTAGGTGTCCAGATCCGCCGCGCTGATTCAGGCATTCCCGCGGAGCGGCCGAATCCTGGGTCGATATGGCGGGAACCTTGCCCCCCGAAGGGGCCACCTATCAGACGGCGCGACTGGGCGTGGGACGGCACGAGGGACCGGGCCCGGTCGTCTGCATCATGGAGCTCGCCTCGATGCTCGCGGGCGAGCGATTCAGCGACCACCCCGTGTCGGTGTGCCCGATCGTCGGCGCGGTCCTGCGGGCCTACAACGACGACATCGACGAGGGACGTCGTCCGGATCTGTACCGGCACGCGGCCGAGTCGGTCGGCACCCGCGGCACCTTCGGGCTTCAGCTTCGCCGCGCGGAGCACGTGCTCGCCTGGGCCTCCGCCGTCTACGCCAAACGCGGTCGCCTGCGCCGGCGACCGACCGAGCCGCGGCCGGACCACGGGCCGGACGAGATCGCGTTCTACGTCGTGCGCTCGCTCGGCCGTCGTCACAGCGATGAGTCCCACGCCGCCGTGCTCGCCCTGCTCGACGAGCTGATCGAGATGGGGCTCGAGACGCGGGTGCCCGAGCCGCTTCCGCAGGCGGACGCGTACGCACCGGCCGAGCCCCCGGCGCCCCTTCCCGAGCTGACAGCCGTCCGATAGAGTGCCCGCGGGTGCGCGCCCGGCAACTCGGGCGCCACGACTGGAGGAGGGCGCGATGAGGCGGGCTCGGCAGGCTCGGACACTGATTCCGGCTGCGGTCATTGCGGCTTTGCTGGTGGCGGTCGCGGTCGCGATCGCTGGCATACCGAACACCTGGACGCCCGTGCATCGCCTGATGGCCGGGCGCTTTCAGTCTGTCGCGGTCCGGTTGAACAACGGGAACGTGCTCGTGGCCGGGGGCGCCTCGAACAACTCCACGGCCGAGAAGACGGTGGAGATCTACAACCCGGTGGCGAACGTTTGGAGCGCTGCTCACGACATGTTCACGGCCAGGGTGGAGGCCGCGGGAGTCGTGCTTGCCAGCGGCAAGGTGTTGGTTGTCGGGGGAACCTCGATGCCTGCGTCTGGGGGCGCGCTCGATACGGGCGAGGTCTACGACCCGGTAACCAACACCTGGACAGCCGTCGGGAACACGATGAGCTCGGCCCGGTCGACACGGCGGACCTGTATGACCCGGTCCTGAACAAGTTTGTCGCCGCTGCCTCCATGCACTCCGCCCGGACACTCGCGACCGGGACACGTCTGTCCAGCGGGAAGGTGCTGGTTGCCGGGGGCCTCAACGCGGCGGGCAACCTCGTCTCGAGCGGGGAGGTCTACAACCCGACCAGCAACTCGTGGACGCCGGTGAGCAATGCGATGTCAACGCCGCGTGCCCTCGGGAGCGCGGTCCTGCTTGCAAGCGGCAAGGCGATGATCGCTGGAGGCGCGAGTGTCAACAGTCCGAGTGTGATCACGACGAGCGCCGTGGACTTCTATGACCCGGCGACGAACAGGTTTTCGGCCGGACCGGCGATGGACGTGGCCCCGGCCCTGTTCGGACTGACGTCGCTCGCGGATGGGCGAGTCCTCGAAGCCGGCGGAGACGTGGCCGCCGGGACAGGCGACATCAGCCCGCTCGCCGAGACTGAGGTCTACAGCCCGGCCACAAATGCCTGGTTCTCCGCAGGGTCGCTGCCGACGGCCGAGGCCGGTCTGACCACGACCCTGCTTCAGAACGGTCAGGTGCTCGCCGCCGCCGGGTCGAACGACCTCATGAATGGCTCGGTCCAGGCCGAGGTGTTCACACCCACCTCCAGGCCGAGCGCTCCCGGAGCCGTCTCGGCGTTCGCCGGCAACCACTCAGCGATGGTCTCGTTCGCACCACCGGCGAGCGACGGCGGCCTCGCGGTCGCGCGCTACACGATAAGGGCATCGACCGGTCAGACCGTGACGACGCCTGACGTACGCACGGTGGCCACCGTCCACGGCCTGGCCAACGGCCGGTCGGTCACCTTCACAGTCACCGCTACGAACGCCCTCGGGGCGGGGGACCGCCTCCGCACCAGTCAGCGCCCGTGATCCCCGGTCCACCCAGGTTGACGCTCATCGGCCTGAAGACCAGGGTCAAGCTCAAGGGCTTGCTGAAGGGGATCTCGTTCTCGGTGGCGCCGAACAAGGCAGCCGCGCTCGTGGTCGAGCTGGTCGGCAGCGTCCACAGGGCGACGATCAGCGCGTTCAACCTGACGCTCGCGCGCAAGAGCCGGGCGCTCAGCTCCAGGCGGCGGACGATCAAGCTCGTGCCCTCGAAGAAGCTCGTCGGCCGCCCACGTCACGCGCCGAGGTGCAGGTCGTGATCGTCGCCACCGACACCGCCGGCCTTCGCTCGACGACCACGAGGACGATCAGCGTCAGCCGTTAGCTCTCCGCGACCTCATCGAACACCGCCGCGATCCGCTCGAGCACCGCGGCTGCGGTAAGCAGTTCCTCGTCGCTGAACTCGGATAGAGCCGCGCGCCATCGCGGCTCCTGACGCGCCCGACGCTCTTCGATCACGGCTCGGCCCCGGTCGGTCAGTGAGGTGAGGACCACGCGCTTGTCCTCCGGGGAGCGCACGCGCTCGACCATGCCAGCGGCCTCCAGGCTCTCGAGCATCTGCGCCGCGGTCGCCGGGGTCACATCGGCCGAGTAGGCCAACTCCCGCGAGGACAGCGCGCAGCCGCCGGCCAGACTGAACAGCAGCCCGTACTGGGCATAGCTGAGCTCGCCCGGGTGATGCGTCTCGCGCCCGCGCAGCCGGCGCATCGCTCCCATCGCGCGCTTGAACGAGAGGCCGACCTGCTCGTACGGATCGACAGCCGCCGGCACGGGCTCGGTCCCGACCGACTTGGTGCTCATGCCGCCACCGCCTCGGCCATGACCTCGGCGGATGCCCCGGGTCCGCGCTTGGCCTGGCGGGCCCGGTGCTCGGTGACCACGAGCACGATGCAGGGGATGATCGCCAGTGCGGTCAGGGCCGCCGAGGCCCAGAACGCCGTGCCATATGCGGACGCGGCGCCACTCAGCGTGTGCACTCCGACCAGCGCTCGCTGCAGGACCACAGCCAGGAGCGCCGTGCCGATCGAACCGCCGACGCGCTGGAGCACGTTGAGCTGAGGCGTTGCGTCCGGGAGCTCGGAGCGCTCCAGCGAGGCGAAGGCGGCCGACATTGCAGGCATGAAGGCGAAGCCGATGCCCATGCCGCGGATGAACATCGCCGTCGACAGCCAGGCGACCGACGTGTGCGCGCCGATCGTCCCGAACGGGATCGTGGCAAGCGTGGTCAGGATCACGCCGAACAGCGCGAGCGGGCCGCCGCCCCAGCGATCGGTGAGCTTGCCCGCAAGCGGCATCA
Source organism: uncultured Solirubrobacterales bacterium (assembly GCA_963796645.1). Classification (GTDB taxonomy): domain Bacteria; phylum Actinomycetota; class Thermoleophilia; order Solirubrobacterales; family Solirubrobacteraceae; genus Palsa-465. The sequence goes on from CAWCMQ010000001.1 coordinate 118,196, forward strand.
CGAGCGCCATGCCGAGGCCCTGCGGGGCGGTCAGCAGCCCGGTGTCGACGACGCTCTCGTGGCGCACGCCCTGCCAGTACAGGGGCAGGAGGATCATGCCGCCGAACAGCGCGGCGCCGAGGCAGAACATCGCGAACGACGCCGACGAGAAGGTGGGCCGGCGGTAGAGGCGGACGTTCAGCAGCGGATAGCGGGTGCGCAGGGCGTGGAACACAAAGGCGAGGATCAGCGCGAGGCCGAGGAGGCAGGAGACGACGACCTTGGTGGCCGTGAAACTGCCGGTGACGCCGACCTCGGCGAGGCCGTAGGTCAGCAGCGGCACGCCGGTGGCCATCAGCACCAGACCGAGCGTGTCGAGCGGGTTGGCGGGCTGACGCTGCACCTTGGGGAGGAAGCGCAGCGCCGCGAACACGGCGATCGCTCCGATCGGAACGTTCACGTAGAAGATCCAGCGCCAGCTGGCGTTGTCGACGATCAGCCCGCCGATCGTGGGGCCGAGGATCGGCGCCAGCATCGCCGGCACGGCGACGATGCTCATCACGCGTCCCATGCGCTGGGGGCCGGCGGCGTCAGCCATCATCAGCTGGCCGATGGGGAGGATCATGCCGCCGCCCATGCCCTGGATCACGCGGAAGACGATCAGCTCGGTGGTCGAGGTCGCGAGCCCGCACAGGGCCGAACCCAGGGTGAACAGCACCAGCGAGGTGATGTAGACCTGCTTGGCTCCGAAGCGCTTGGCCGCCCAGCCGGTGACCGGGATCACGGCGGCGAGCGCGAGCATGTAGCCGGTCACGACCCATTGGATCTGCGAGATCGTCGAGTGCAGCTCGCGTCCGAGCGTCGCGAGCGCGACGTTGACGATCGTGGTGTCGAGGATCGACATGATTGACCCGACGATCACGACCATGCTGATGCGCCAGACGTAGGCGTCGATTTTGTTCGAAGCGGGGGAGGTGGTAGTCATGGCTTGAAGATGGTTTGAGTTCGCGGGCGAACGGTCCCAACCGCCCATCTTGGATTCATGAGGTACCTAAACGTTAGGTGCCGAAGCGTTATCTGTCAACCCTCTCGCGCGAGATTGCCGGCGCCGTCGCCGGCCCGCCGAGCGCGAGGAGGCGCCGCCACGCGGGGCGCCCGACTATCTTCATCTAGTAATGACAAGTTTTGCCGATCTCGAACTCGCGCCTGACATCCTCGCGGCGATCAAGGATGTGGGTTACGAGTCACCCAGCCCGATCCAGGAGGAGGCGATCCCGCCGCTGCTCCGCGGTGCCGACGTAATCGGGCAGGCACAGACGGGATCGGGCAAGACCGCGGCCTTCGGGCTGCCGATGCTCCAGTACGTCGATCCCCAGGAGCACGACGTCCAGGGACTCGTGCTCACGCCGACGCGCGAGCTCTGCATCCAGGTCACGCAGGCGCTGCGGGCATATGGCAAGCGCCGCGGGGTGGACGTGGTGGCGGTGTTCGGCGGGGCGCCGATCCGCGGCCAGCAGGCCCAGCTCCGGGCCGGGGGACACGTCGTCGTCGGGACCGTGGGGCGGGTCAAGGACCTGATCTCGCGCCATTCGCTGCTCCTGAACACGTGCCGGTTCGTCGTCCTCGACGAGGCCGACGAGATGCTCGACCTCGGCTTCCTCGAGGACGTGGAGCGGATCCTCTCGCTCACCCCCTCGAGTCGTCAGACGGCCCTGTTCTCGGCCACGATGCCGCCCGAGATCCGTCGCCTCGCCGACCAGTACCTATACGACCCGATCACGATTAAGGTGAAGACGGCGACGCTGACCGTCGACACAGTCGAGCAGTTCGCGCTCGAGGTAAAGCCACGCGAGAAAGCCGATCGCCTGGTCGAGGTGCTCGAGGACGAGCGCCCGGAGCAGGCGATCGTGTTCGTGCGCACCAAGATCCGCTGCGACCAGCTGTACCGCACGCTGCGCGACCGCGGCATGAACGTCAAGGCTCTGCACGGCGACATGTCCCAGGGCTCGCGCGACGGCGTGATGATCTCGTTCAAGGACGGGCGGCTGCCGCTGCTCGTCGCCACCGACGTCGCGGCCCGGGGCCTCGACATCTCCGGGGTTTCGCACGTGATCAACTACGACGTCCCGACCTCGCCCGACATCTACGTCCACCGAATCGGGCGGACCGGCAGGGTGGGCCGCAGCGGACGCGCGATCACCTTCTTCGAACCTCGCCAGCAGCGCGAGATCCAGGCGATCGAGCGCCACGCGGGCGTAAAGCTCGCGCCGTGGGTCAAGGGCGCGCACGTCGCACCGACCGCCGTCAAGCCGAAGCCGCGCCGGCACTCGAAGCCCCACGTCTCGGTCAACGGCGACCGGCCGGCCCGCAAGCTGATCGTGTCGGGTGGGCGCGCCGCCGGGATCGAGCCCTCGGACATCATCCACGCGATCACCACCGCCACGGGCCTCGACGGCGAGGCGGTCAGGAACGTCCGCGTGCTCGAGCGGTTCGCGTTCGTGGAGGTGCCTGCGGACGAGGCCGAGCGCGTGGTGGACGAGGTCAGCGGCACCGACGTGCGCGGGCACGCGCTGCGACTCGAGCCGACCGCCGGCTAGGCACCCACAGCCGCTCCGGGCAACCGCCCGCTAGGGTGGGCTCATGTCCACAGCCAACATGAACACAACCCAGGGCACGATCGCGCTCGAACTGTTCGACGAGGACGCGCCCAAAACTGTCGAAAACTTCCGAAAGCTCGCGGCCGACGGGTTCTACGACGGGGTCATCTTCCACCGCGTGATCCCCGACTTCATGATCCAGGGCGGGTGCCCGCAGGGGATCGGCACCGGCGGACCCGGATACACCTTCGAGGACGAGATCAACCAGCACAAGGTCGTGCGCGGCGCACTGGCGATGGCCAACGCGGGGCCGAACACGAACGGCTCGCAGTTCTTCGTCGTCACGATCGACGCCGCCCCCTGGCTCGATGGGAAGCACACCGTGTTCGGCCGGGTGACCGCCGGCATGGACGCGGTCGACGCGATCGAGGCGCTGCCCACCGGCGGCCAGGATCGGCCGCTCGAGCCGCCGGTGATCGAGTCGATCGAGCTCGACCCCTCCTAGTCCCGCGGGCGGGCCAACACCCGTGGCCGGGGGACCGGGCTGATGGACACTCCGCCGCGTCCAGTCGGCAGACTGAGGTTGCGACACGGCCGCATGGGCGGGCGAGGTACGGTGGCGCCATGACAAGACTGTGGCATCCGTTCGCCGACATGGGGGCGGTCAAGGACGCCGAGTTCGTCATCGAGCGCGGCGAGGACGTGTGGGTTTGGGACACCGAGGGGCGGCGCTACCTCGACGCGACCGCCAGCCTGTGGTACGCCAACGTCGGGCACGGGCGGCCGGAGATCGCGGCCGCGATCGCCGAGCAGCTGAGCAAGCTCGAGGCCTATTCGGCGTTCAGCGATTTCGCCAATCCGCCGGCGCTCGAGCTGGCCGATGCGCTCGCCGAGCGGGCGCCGATGCCCTCCAAGCTGTTCTTCGTGTCTGGCGGCGGCGACGCGATCGACACCGCGGCCAAGCTGGCCCACCGCTACTTCTACGAGCTCGGCCAGCCGCAGCGGACGATCCTGATCAGCCGCCGCGACGGGTACCACGGAACCCACGGGTTCGGGACGGCACTGTCCGGCATCCAGGCCAACCGTGAGGGCTTCGTGACCCACGGCGAGACGATCCAGGTCAAGCGCGACTCGGTCCAGGACATCGAGGACACGATCGAGCGCGTCGGGGCTGAGCGGATCGCGGCCGTGTTCGTGGAGCCGGTGATCGGCGCCGGCGGCGTGTACCCACCCGCCGAGGGCTACGTCAAGGCCGTCGCCGAGTTGTGCGAGCGGACCGGGATCCTGTTCGTGGCCGACTCGGTCATCTGCGGGTTCGGCCGCCTGGGTACCTGGTTCGGCGTCGAGCGCTTTGACGTGAAGCCTTCGATGATCGTGTTCGCCAAGGGCGTCACCAGCGGATACCTGCCGCTCGGCGGGGTCGTGATCGCCGACCGGATCGCCGAGCCATTCTGGAAGGCTCCGGGGAGCCCGGTGTTCCGCCACGGGCCCACCTACTCGGGCCACGCCACGTGCTGCGCCGCCGCGCTGGCGAACATCGCGCTACTCGAACGCGACGGGCTCCTGGCCAAGGGGGCCGAGAACGAGCGCGTGCTGCTCGATGCGCTGCAGCCGCTGGCCGGCCACGACGCCGTGGCCGAGGTCCGCGGCGGTGTCGGGACGCTGGCTGCAGTGGAGCTCTCAGCCGAGGTGCTGGAGCGCGATAAGGGCGCGGTGCCGCGGGTTGCGATGGCGGCCCGCGAGGCAGGCGTGCTCGTCCGGACGCTCTCGCGCGGCCTCGCCGTCTCGCCTCCGCTGACCGCGACGCCGGAGCACTTCGCGATGATCGGCGACGCGCTTGAGCACGGCCTCGCGGAGCTGCGGGTGCCGACGGGCTCTCGGTAGCGGGCTTGGGGCATGAGCTCGCGCGCGCCGGCGCGCCATCATCCAGCCGATGGACCTGCTGATCCTCGAGCACGAGCCCGACACGCCTGTCGGGTTGCTGGGCGAGTGGGCGGATGCGCGTCGGCACTCCTACGTCGTCGCCCCGATCCCGGAGCTGACCGACTGGCCCGAGCCGGACGCCCATGATGCGATCGTGAGTCTTGGCTCGGACTCGTCCGTCCACGCCGACCCGCGCGACTGGGTGGAGGGGGAACTTGAGTTGCTGCGGGCGGCCCATGCCGCCAGGGTCCCCGTCCTCGGCATCTGCTTCGGCGGTCAGGCCCTGGCGCGGGCACTCGGGGCTCACGTCGGGGCCGCTCGGGAGACCAAGGTCGGCTGGGGGCGGATCGAGACCGACGTGCCAGAGCTCGTGATGCCGGGTCCCTGGTTCTGCTGGCACGCGGACGAGTTTGCGACGCCGGCGGTCGCCCGTCTGCTCGCCGGCTCTCCTCGCCACACGACTGCGTTCGCCTGCGAACGCAGCCTGGCCCTCCAGTACCACCCTGAGGTCGACGCGGCGCTGGCGCGGCGTTGGATCGAAGGCGGTCGCATGAAGCTGGCGGCGCAGGGCATCGACGTGGACGAGGTGCTCGCGCAGATCGCTCGTCACGCGGCCGGGGCGAGGGAGCGCGCGTTCGAGCAGTTTGACCGGATCGCGGCGTGGTGGAACGGATGCTCGGGATCGCGCTCGGTCTGAGCTCCTCCCTGTCCTGGGGCATCTCGGATTTCATCGGCGGGCTCCAGGCCCGCCGGCTACCGCTGCTCCGGGTGATGCTGATCAGCCAGGGCATCGGGTTCGCAGCGGTGATTCTCGTGGTGGCGGTGCGCGGGCAGGGCCCGCCGGAGACCGGGCGAATGCTCGCCGCGGCCGCCGGTGGCCTTGCCGGGGTCGCCGGCCTGACCGCCTTCTACCGGGCGCTGGCGATCGGGACGATGAGCATCGTGGCGCCGATCGCCGCCACCGGCGTGTGCGTTCCGGTGATCGTCGGGATCGCCGAGGGCGAGCGCCCGGGCGCGATCAGGCTCCTCGGGATGCTGGCCGCGATCCTTGGCATCGTGCTGGCGAGCCGTGAGCCTGGAGAGGGGCCCGCGTTCGGCTCGGGCCACGCTCGTTCCAGCGTGTTTCTGGCGCTGCTCGCCGCGCTCGGCTTCGGGGGCATGGCGGTCGGGCTGCGCACCGGCGCGCGGTCCGATGTGCTCTGGACCCTGTTCGCGGCGCGCGCCGCCGGGGTCACCGCGCTCGTCATCGCCTTCGTCGCGCTGCGCCCCCCGCCCGCCGGACGGGCGATCAACCTGACGCCACTTCTCGCCATGGGCCTGCTCGACATATCGGCAAACGGGCTCTACGCGCTGGCCACCCGACACGGGCTGCTGAGCATCGTCTCGGTGGCGGCCTCGCTGTATCCGCTGGTCACGGTCGTGCTGGCGCGCTCGATCCTTGGCGAGCGCGTGCAGCGGATCCAGGAGCTGGGCATCGTCGCCGCGCTTGCCGGGGTCGTGCTGATCGCAGCCGGGTAGCTGTGGCTAGCGCACGGGGAGCTCGTCAGCCCGAGGTCGCGTGGTTCATGCAGGCCGGAATCTCGAGCGCCTGCCAGGCGCCGTCCTCGGCCGACTCGATCGGCGCCAGCCGCTGCTGGAGCGCCGTCATCGCGGTCACCGGGTTGGCTCCCGTGTCGATCTCCTTGGCCGCGGCGCGCATCGCGCTGAGCTTCTGGGTGAACGCCCCGATCGAGGTGGAGTAGACCTGCGCGAGCTCGGTCGGTGGCTTGAGCGCGCGCAGGCTGGAGAGCTCCGGGCCGAGCACCGCGATCCCTCGCTCGACGAACTGCTCGCCGCCCGCCGGCGATACGGGCGTCGCGATTCGATCGGTCTGTCCGCCGGCGAGACTGCATAACTGCGTGGCCTTCGCGCGCAGCTGGTCGGCAGACAGGCGACTCGTCCCGCCGCAGCCCGAGATCAGCACGGCCGCCGCCGCGACGGAGATGACTCCTCGCCTCACCGCAGCGGGACCTGCAGGAGCTGCTCTAGCTGGGCGATCGTCTCCTCGGTTTGCACGTGGTGGACGGTCGCCATCCCGAGCGCCGCCGCCGGTTCGAGGTTGAAGGGAAGATCGTCGACGAACACGCACGTTTGCGTCGCCACCCCGATCTGCTCGGCGCCGAGGCGGTAGATCTCCCGCGCGGGCTTGCGGATCCCCACCTCGCCCGAGATCACGATCCCGTCGAACAGTTCGGCGAGCCGCTCGTGGTCGTAACGCCGGGTGCCCCATGAGTTCGAGATCAGGCCGGTGCGGATCCCCGCCCGGCGGGCGCTCAGGACGGCCGTCAGCATCGATTCGTCTGGCCAGGACCCGGCGAACAGGCGATCGATCAGCCCCTCGGGCTCCACGCCGAGCATTGTCGCGAATGCCGGCTCGAACTCCTCCTCGGGCAGCCGCCCGGTCTCGAAGTTGATCAGCAGTTCGCGGCACTCGCGGTTCTCGCGAAACAGCCGTCCGACCTCGTTCGGCTCCAGGCCCTCGATCTCGCAGAACGAGCGAAATGAGTCGAACAGGCTCGAGGTCAGAACTCCGCCGTAATCGACCAGCAGTCCGCGGTACCGGCCGTTGCCCTCAGATGCGGTCACGGCCGGGAGGATGGCAAACCCGGCCGTGACCCTGCGTTCGGGCTCGTCTCAGCCGAGGTCGGAGATGCTGTCCTGGAAGGTCGAGATCGACTGGGCCAGGCCGTCGCCGAGCGACGCGCCGACGACGCCGAACCCGTCGACGACCATTCCGGCTCGAGCCGAGATCCGGACGAACTCGTCGTCGACTCGGAGTGCCGACAGCTTTGTGCGCTCGCCTTTGATCAGGAAGAACCCTCCGAGGTCGCCTCCGTGCGGCTCGAGGAACACCGCGTCGATGCTCTCGATCGTCCCGCTCTGCTGCAGGCCGCCGTAATAGGTGAGCGCCTCGTTGAAGACGTCAAGGCTCTTGGCCTCGCGTCCGCGGGCGACGCCGCCCCAGCCGATGAATAGCCCCGCATCAGCCATGTTGTCTCCTCTCGTTGGATGGTCTGAGGGAGACGCTATTCCGGTGGCCCCAGAAGGTCAACCGCCGATCAGAAACCCTCCTGGGTGACCTTCAGCGCGCGCCGCGAGAGTTCGAGCACGCCCTCGCCGAAGCTCTTCAGGTACGGGTCGTCGGTGGACCCGGCGATCGCCCGCTTGTAGTTGCCTTCCATGAACACCACGGCCTTCCAGAGCGCGAGCGTGACGTACCAGTTGAGCGCCTGCATCGACCGCCCCGAGCGCTCCTCGTAGCGAGCGATCAGCTCGTGCCGGCTCGGGAAGCCGGGAAGCGTGGTCACGCTCTGGAGATTGAACTGCCCGGTCTCGTCACCGGGCTGGGTCCAGTGAATCATCATGTAGCCGACGTCCGCCAGGGGGTCGCCGATCGTCGCCATCTCCCAGTCGAAGATCGCGATCAGGCGCGCCGGCGCACCGGAGGCGAACATCGTGTTGCCGAGCCGGTAGTCGCCGTGAACGATCGTCGAAGGCGGAGACTCGGGCAGGTTGGCGCTCAGCCACGCGCCAACCTCCTCGACCTCCGGGACCTCTCGGGTTCGGTTGTGCTCCCACAGCCCCAGGAATCTGCGGACCTGACGCTCGAGATACCCGGTCGGCTTCCCGTACCCCTCGAGGTCGAGCTCGGTCCAGTCGACGGCGTGGAGCTCCACCAGCGAGTCGATCAGCTGGTCCGCGATCAGCGCGCGCTGGGCCGGGTTGTTCAGTGGCTCGGGAATCGCGGTCGTGATCACGTCGCCGACCACGCGCTCCATCACGTAGAACGGTGCGCCGATCACCGATGTGTCGTCGCACACCGCCAGGACCCGGGGTGAGCGCACTGGCGTCGGCTCCAGCGCACGCAGGAGGCGCGCCTCGCGCAGCACGTCGTGGGCGCTCGGCGGCAGGGGACCGCGGGGCGGTCGGCGCAGGATCACGCCGGTCGAGAGCCCGAAGGTCACGCATGAGTGACCTTCCCCGATTGGCGTCGCGTCGAGATCGGGCGGGTTTGGCAGCTGGTGGGCGGCGAGGAACTCGCGCAGCGGTTCGACCACGACCAACGGCTCGCGCTCGTTCCGGGCTCCCTCCTCATGGGTGCGGACCACATCATCCGGTGCAAGCGTCGCGGTCATCGGGCGCGGAGCCTAGCGAAGGGTCGGTGTGGCGTTAGGTTTCTGTAACCACTTACGGATCGATTCCGAGAGTCTTACCGTTGGCTTGCGGGCATTGATGTCCCGCAGGGCATGTGCTCGAATGGACGCGACTCCCGGTCCGGACGAGATGAGTCAGGCCCCATCGGGTCTCCTCCGGATCGGCCACTGAGGCCTCCAAATTCGTCAAGCAAAGGAGACATCAGTGCGCTCGCTAAAACGCCTCTCGGCGCGAGCTTCGGCACTCGCGGTCGTTCTGTCGATGGCGGCCGCCGCCAGTGCCGCGGCCTCGCCGAACCCCGTGGTTGGGCACGTGTACGTCAACGACAACACCTCGCCGGTGAACACGATCGCCGCCTTCGACCGACACGCCGACGGCACGCTCACGCCGGTGGCCGGATCGCCGTTCCCGACCGGCGGTGCGGGCACCGGCTCGACGATCGGATCACAGGGTGCGCTGCAGACGGCGCGCCATGGCCACTACCTGCTCGCGGTAGACGCGGGCAGCGACCAGATCTCAGTGCTGAGGATCGGGCAGGACGGATCCCTGCGCCGGGTGCACCGCGGTGTCGTCGCATCCAACGGATCCGAACCGGTCAGCATTGCCGTCAACGATCGTCTCGTGTACGTCGCCAACGCCGGCGACAGCGCCGTCAATTACACCGGGTTTGTCCTCAGTGGCGGTGGCCGGTTGCGCCCGCTGCGCGGCTCGACCGTATCGCTACCGGTCGGCTCCCAGCCCGGCGATGTGCTGTTCAACGCCGACGGCACGAACCTCGCGGGAACTCGGGTGGGCACGTCGCTGATCGACAGCTTCAGGGTCGGCCGGGACGGCCGCCTGAACGCTGCGCCCGGCTCGCCGTTCGCGGCCCAGGGACAGGGCCCGTTCGGCAGCGAGTTCCGGCCCACCGACCCGAGGCAGCTGTTCGTGTCCAATGCGCACGGCGGGACCGGCAACGGCACGGTATCGGCGTTCCACGTCGGCTTTGACGGAGCCCTGACGTCGATCGGAGCATCGCCGTTCGCGGACAATCAGACCGCGCCGTGCTGGGTCGAGATCACGCACGACGGGCGCTACCTGTTCACGGTGAACACGGCCTCGTCGAGCATCTCGAGCTACACGATCGCACGCGACGGGACGCTCAGCCTGCTTGGCAGCACGCCGCTGAACGATCCGAGCGGGCTTGGTCCGTTCGATGCCAGGTTGAGCCCCGACGGTCGCACGCTCTGGGTCGTCGACAACGGTGGGGTTGCAGTCAGCGGACTCCGGGTCAGCGGCGGCAATCTGGTCGAGCTGTCGTCGTCGCCGGTCTCGCTGCCGGCGGGCGCGGCACCGTTCGGCATCGTCGTCAACTAAAAAGCGGAGTGCGCGGGCCGGATCGGCTGCGATCCGGCCCGCGCCGCCCCGTGAACAGGTGATGAACTCGTGTTCGAGTTGCACAGAAATCAGCCCAGCGCTGCCACAATCGCCCGCATGGAGGAACACTCCCGGGGCACGGTGTTGGTCGTCGATGACGAGCCGACGATCGCCGAGGTCGTGTCGCGGTACCTGGAACGCGCCGGCTACGAGACGCAGGTCGCCGGGGACGGACCGGCCGCGCTCGAAGCCGCCGCCATCCAGCGCCCCGACCTCGTCGTCCTTGACCTGATGCTTCCCGGGGTCGACGGCCTCGAGGTGATGCGCCGGCTGCGCGAGCAGGATTCCGAGCGCATCGCCGTGATCCTGCTCACCGCGAAGGGCGACGAGTCAGACCGGGTGATCGGCCTGCGCCTCGGCGCCGACGACTACGTGGTGAAGCCGTTCTCCCCGGCCGAGCTGGTCGCTCGCGTGGACGCGGTGCTGCGCAGGGTGGACACCTCGCCGGTTCGAGAGGCGGTGATCGAGCTCTCGGACATGACGATCGATCCCGGTGCGCGGCGTGTGATCGTGCGCGGCGAGGAGGTACAGCTCACCCAGCGCGAGTTCGATGTCCTCCTGTTTCTGGCCCGCCACCCAGGCCAGGTCTTCTCCCGCAACCAGCTGATGGATGCGGTCTGGCAGTACTCCTTCTACACCGACACCTCGACCGTCACCGTGCACATCCGCCGGCTGCGGGCCAAGATCGAGGTCGATCCGGCTCGCCCGGATCACATTCAGACCGTGTGGGGAGTCGGCTACCGGTTTCAGCCGTGAGCGGATCGGGTCTGGTCGCACGGGTACGCCGCTGGGCGGGCACGCTGCCTCGCCAGCTTGCGCTCGCGGTGGCGATCGCGGTCACGCCCGTGCTCGTCGCGCTGCTGGTGATCGGCCTACTGATGGTCCTCTCCGGCCACGACGTTGCGCTGGTCGCCGCGATCGTGGTCGCGGCCGGAGTGCTTGGGGCGATCGCTGCGAAGCTGATCGCCGGGGCGATCCTGGACGACGTCGAATCGATCCGCGACGGCCTGGGCGCGGTCGGGCGCGGTCAACGCGACGTGGTGATCGAGACCACCGCGCGCGACGAGCTGGCAGAGCTGGCCGACGCCGCCAACGCGATGATCGTCAGGCTTCGCACTGAGGAAGCGGCGCGCGAGCAATCGGATGCGGCGCGTCGCGACCTCGTGGCGGCGGTCTCACACGACCTGCGCACCCCGATCACGTCGCTGCGATTGCTGGCCGAGGCGGTCGATGACGAGGTGGTCGACGGCGAACTGCGCCGCACCTACCTCGAGCGGATGCGGACCCACATTGACATCCTCAGCACGCTGATCGACGACCTGTTCGAGCTTTCGCGCCTGGAGGCAGGTGACATTCGCTGGTCGCTCGAGCGCGTCCCGCTCGACGCGCTCGTCGGAGAGACGGTCGAGGCGATGCGCCTGGAAGCGGAGGCGAAGGGGGTGTCGGTGGCCTACGAGGTGTCCGAGCGGCTGGGGGCAGCGCGCGCCAACCCGGAGAAGCTCCAGCGCGTGCTGTTCAACCTGATCCAGAACGCGATTCGCCACACGCCCGCGGACGGAAGTGTCGTCGTCCGCGCCGAGCCGGTCGCGGACCAGATCGAGATCGAGGTCGCCGACGACGGAGACGGAATCGCGCCCGAGGAACGCGAGCGCGTGTTCACTGCCTTCTACCGAGGCGGTGCCGACGCAGCCCGCACCGGCGGCGGTGCCGGGCTGGGGCTGGCCGTGTCCCGCGCAATCGTCGAGGCGCACGGCGGGCGGATCTGGCTGCCTGACTCGAGCGTCGGGACGCGCGTTAGGTTCAGCCTGCCGGCCGCGGCCTGAGACTGCCCAGGCGATCCTTGGATGGGCGCCGGACGCCGGTTCGCGGCCGGCCACGGACCACCTTGTCAAAGCGCCAGCCGCGGAGCTGGCTTCGGTCGCGCGCGGAGCCCACGATCACCGCCCCGGTGCGCTGTTCGATCGCTCGCAGCAGGCGGCGCAGGCGCGTGCTCGAGGGGCTCTCGCCGGCATCCTCGATCAGCACCGTGACGCGGTCCGGATGACGCCGCGCGAGCTCGTCCAGGAGTTCATCATCCTGCTCGGAGGGTCCCACGATTGCCAGTAGATCGGTCACTGATCGAGAGTCTCATCGGGCGGGTTAAAGGCACCCTGAACAACGCCGAACAATCCGGCTACTAACCTCGGAAATTGCAATGCCAGAGCTGCCCGAGGTCGAGATCACCGCGCGACGGATTGGCGCCGCGACCGCCGGGTCGCGCGTCGAGTCCGTGCTGGTCCCCGGCATCAATGCGCTCAAGAGCTTCGACCCGCCGATCGCCGCCGTCGACGGTCGCGCGATCGAGGGACTCCGCCGGCGCGGCAAGCTGTTCCTGCTCGACTTCGAGGACGGGTTGACGATGCTGATCCACCTGATGTCGGCCGGGCGCCTGCAGCTGTTCGACACACGGGCCTCGTTGCGTGACCGAACCTCCCGGCTGCTCGTCCGGATCGACGACGGACGCGAGCTCCGCCTGCGCGAGTTCGGGACCAAGCAGCGGGCGTGGGTGAAGCTCCTGGCGACGGCTGATGTCGACGCCGAGGAGACGATCAGCGCGCTCGGCCCCGACGCCTGGCCCGACCCGCCGCCGTTCGCCGAGCTCCTCGACCAGCCCCGGCCCCTGTACGCGTTGATGCGCGACCAGCACGTGATCGCCGGGATCGGGCGCTCCTGGCTCGACGAGATTCTGCACGAGGCGAAGCTGTCGCCGTTCAAGCGCGGCTCGGACCTCGAGCCCGACGAAGCCGAGCGGCTGCGCGAGGTCACGGTCTCGAAGCTGGAGGAGGTGATCGCCCACTACGAGGACGTGATCAAGCTCCCGATCCCGGACAAGCTCCCGATGCCGCTGACCGTGCACCGCCGTAACGGTGAGCCCTGCCCGCGCTGTGGCGACCGCCTCGAGGCGGTGTTCTACGAGGACTACGTGATGTGTTACTGCCCGACGTGCCAGACCGAGGGCAAGCTGCTCAAGGACCGGCGGCTGTCGCGGCTGCTGAAGTAGGAATGGGGCAGATGGTTGATTCCGCGGCCGCGTGGGGGCCGGGGGATTGGGGCCCCCACCCGCCCATCAAGCCGGGCGAGCCCGAGGACGACGGCCCGGCGCAGATCAGCCGGATTCATCCGGCACGCGGGGTCGTCGAATCAACCATCTATCGCGCCGCGGCGTGCGCCCAGGCGATGAACAGCGCTTGCAGGGGCAGCCGGGCGAGCAGGGCGATCCGCCCGCCCGGGATCTCCGGATAGCGCTCGGGGTGCCGGGCCATGTGCACGTTGGCCGGGAACACGGCGAGCAGCGTGGCGATGCTCCACCAGCCGGCGACGCGCCGCGTTCTCGGGTGCAGCACGCCGGCGCCGCCGGCGATCTCGGCCACGCCACTCGCATACACGAGCGCGCGTTGCGCGGGCAGATAGTCGGGGACGATCGACTCGTACGTGCGCGGAATCACGAAGTGCATGATCCCGGCGAAGATGAACGTGGGTCCGAAGAGCCGGCGCACGGGCGCGATTGTATGCGGGGCGGGATCCGGGCGAGCCAGCCAGGTGGGTCCGACCGACCGGCGAGCCGTACCCCCGCCCCACGATTCGGTTAGGTTCAGCACATGCCCGAATCAAATGGAACCGTTCTCGTAACCGGTGGAACCGGCTTTCTCGGCGGATGGTGTGTGGCCTTGCTGCTCGAGCGGGGCTATGAGGTCCGGACCACCGTTCGCGATCTGGCGCGCGAGGACGCGGTGCGGGCCGCGGTCGCCAAGGCGGGGGTCAGCGCCGACTCACGGCTGACCGTGCACGCTGCCGACCTCACCTCGGACGCCGGCTGGCCAGAGGCGGTCGGCGGGTGTCGCCACGTGCTCCACGTGGCCTCTCCGTTCCCGCCCGTGCAGCCGAAGGACCCGGACGAGCTGATCATCCCCGCCCGCGAGGGCGCCCTGCGCGTGCTGCGCGCCGCGCTGGACGCCGGGGTCGAGCGGGTGGCGATGACCTCCTCGGTCGCCGCGATCCGCGGAAACCAGCCCTCGTCCGAGGCCCGGCCGCTGACCGAGGCCGACTGGACGGACGGCAACGACACGTCGCTGACGCCCTACGTGCGGTCGAAGACGCTCGCCGAGCAGGCGGCCTGGCAGCAGATGCGCGAGGCCGGCGCCGAGGAGCGCCTTACCACGATCCTGCCCGGGGCGATCATCGGGCCGGCGATCAGCGACGATCACTCCTACTCGCTGCAGGCGATCCAGCGGCTCCTATCCGGGATGCCGGCTGCGCCGCGGCTCGGCTTCACGTTCGTCGACGTCCGTGATGTGGCCGACCTCCACATCCGCGCGCTCGAGGACTCCGCCGCCGCCGGCGAGCGGTTCATCGCCACCGATCAGTTCCTTTGGGTGCCCCAGGTGGCGGCGATCCTCCGCCAGCGCCTCGGTGATGCGGCCAAGAAGGTCCCGACCCGGACCGCCCCCGACCTGCTCGTCCGCGCGATGGCGCTGTTCGACGGCAGCATCCGCTCGGTCGTCGGCGACCTCGGCAAGCGTTCATGGATCTCCAGCGAAAAGGCGCGGACCAAGCTCGGCTGGACCACCCGCCCGGTCGACGGCTCGATCGAGGACACCGCCCGCAGCCTGATCTGAGCCGGTCGCCGGGGCGGGGGCGTCGACCGTCTCCACGCGCTAGCTTAGGCGGATCGTTTCTCGACTGCGCGGTTTACTTGCCATCAGTGGCCTGCTGGCCACCGCCGCCCTGATCGCAGCCTGTGCGGCATCCAGCCGTGCCGACCGGCGCGTGGCGCCGATCGCCGTTGCCTCGGCCCGCCACCCGGTGATCGAGATCGGCGACGTGCACGGCTGTCGGGACGGTGCCAACCCGGTGCCCACCCTCAAGCATTACCACGCCGGTGCGCTCCGGGCCGTGGTCACGCCGACCACCTACAAGCTTGGCGTCATGAAGTGCGCGCGGAGCGCGGTCGCCGCCGGCTACCGGGTGCATCTGGTGATCCAATGGTGGAACCGGTGGAAGGACTCCCGGATCAAGAGCTATTTCACAGCGGTCCTCAACAGCTCCCCGCCTCGCCCGTGGGCGGTCAGCATCGGCAACGAGCAGGAGCTGCGCAATCACGGGGGTAAGAACGGGATCAGCCCCGGCTCCTACGCCCGGATCTGGCGTCGCGTCGAGCCAGTTGTGGCCGCGCGGGCGCCCCATGCGATCCGTGTGGGCGGCGAGGTCAGTCCCTGGCACCTCGGCTGGCTTCAGCAGGCGCTCGGGCACGGCCTACCCGGCGTGCAGGCCGTCGCCGGTCACCCCTACGCATTCCCCCACACGTTCACCCCCCACGCCTTCGCCACCTGGGCGCGTCAGCACCGGCTGCCGTACTGGTTCGACGAGGGCTACAGGCTCCCCGGCGTGTGGCAGCGAAAGTACACCCGTACGGCACACGCGCTCGCCGGCGCGGCCGTCCTCGGCGCGTGGCTGGCCTGACGGCGGCCTGACGACCCCTTAAGATCAGGGCCATGCTCGAGCTTGGTGACACCGCCCCCGACTTCACGCTCCCTGACCAGGATGGCAACGAGGTCTCGCTCTCCGGCCTGCGGGGCAGGAACGTCGTCCTCTACTTTTATCCCAAGGCGGACACTCCGGGTTGCACGACCCAGGCGTGCGGCGTGCGTGACCATCGGGCCGACTACAGCCAGGCCGACGCCGTGGTGCTCGGCGTCTCACCCGACCCGGTGAAGAAGATCGCCAAGTTCGACGAGAAGTACTCGCTCGGGTTCCCGCTGCTCGGCGACGAGGACCATTCGGTCGCCGAGGCCTACGGCGTGTGGGTTGAGAAGTCGATGTACGGGCGCAAGTACATGGGCATGGAGCGTTCGACCTTCGTGATCGGGCCCGACGGCGTGATCAAGCAGATCTTCCGCAAGGTCAAGCCGGCTGAGCACGACGCGCTCGTGCTCGGTGCGCTCAGCGGCTAAGTGACGCCCTACCCGCAGGCGCGTAGCTAGCGTTCTACCGCTTGACTACGACCGTCATCGTCATGAAGGAATGGATCGTGCATAGAAAGTGGTAGGTGCCCACCTTCGAAAAGGTACGGCTGAACTTGATTCCCCGGCTGCCGGTGGCCGACTTCCACTCCCGCTTCACGATGCCCTTCGGTCCTTTCACAAGCGTGACGTTGTGGGCAGTGATGTTCTTCTTGCTCCACGACCACTTGACCTTCGTTCCCTTCGTGATCGTGAGCTTGTGGGGGGTGTACGAGTAGTCGGCGACCCTGACGTTCTTGGTGGGACTCGGGCCCGCCGACGCCGGAACCGCAACGGCACCCGCTGCCGCCACCGCTCCGACCGTGAGCAGCCCAGCTGTGATGAACCTCGCGCGCATCGGAACGTTGATATCAGCTATCCGATCAGCGCCAATAAAGATCGCCCAGGCGTGCGCCGTGCGTGACCATCGGGCCGACTACAGCCAGGCCGACGCCGAGGCCTACGGCGTGTGGGTTGAGAAGTCGATGTACGGGCGCAAGTACATGGGCATGGAGCGTTCGACCTTCGTGATCGGGCCCGACGGCGTGATCAAGCAGTTCTTCCGCAAGGTCAAGCCGGCTGAGCACGACGCGCTCGTGCTCGGCGCGCTGCGGTCGTAGACCGCGCTTGCGCCACCTCCGCCCGGTACGCCGGAAAGCGTGATTTCGCGTTTAGCCGAGGCCGCTCGTGGCAATCATTCCGCTGCGCCTCGGAGGCGCGCGCAGCGATGGCACAAGGACAAACACCGGGTGAGAAACCGTGCCAGCACGACAAGCACGTCGGCACCTGCCCCTGCTGCCAGCGCGCGCAGCTAGCCCGCTGGCAGGCGCAGCTCGACGAGTTGACGTCAGAAGGCAGGGGCGCGGCGTCCACGGGCATCGATGCGCCGGCGTCCAGCACCTTCGACTACCCGGGCTTGACGACGGCCGCCGGGCCGTCGCTTTGATTTGCCGACGCAGCGAGGGTTACTGAAGGCCCTCGCGCGCCTCGCGCACGAGCGTCACCGCTTCAGGGAAGACCGTCGCCATGACGGAGCGCAGCTGCTCGGCCTGCTGCTCCGTCGTGCCCTGAATGTTCGCGCGGTTCATCGCCGCCACGGTCAGATCGACCGCGAGCTTGATCGCGTTGTCGGCCCATGCGAGCCGCTGCGCTCCCTGCATTTGCTCGGCAAATTCGCCGAGGCGCCGCTGGAGCTCGTCCGGATCTCCGAACATTCCGCCAAAGCCGCTTCCTTCCATACCGTCAATGGTACCTGTCCGGGGCAGCGTCCAATCGGGCGAGCACGGCGAGCGTCCCGCCGCGCCCCCCCAGCCCGGCCGCGAGCTCTGCCAGCGCGGCAATCGGCGCGAGGAGCGCGGCGCCAGCCGTGATCAGCAGGTCACGCGAGCGCAGGGGCGCGTTGCGCTTGAGCAGGTTGTAGAGGTAGGACGGATGGCTCGTGAACCGGTTCACGAATGACTGCCACATCCCGAATGGGTTGTGCTCCAGCAGCACGTGATGGGTGGCCAGGGGTGTGAACCCGGTCCGCCGGAGCAACGCGCTCAGCCCCGCCGGCGTGAAGTGGACGCGGTGGCGCGGGACGTCGAGGTGGTACCAGTCGTCCACTCCGAGGGCGGCCTGGACGCTAAGGACGTTGGGGACGCCCACCAGCAGCAGCCCGCCGGGGACGAGCCACTCGCCGATGCGCGCCAGCGCCGAGGCCGGATCGTCGAGGTGCTCGAGCACGTGCCACAGGGAGACGACGTCAACCGACGCCGCCGCAATCTCGGCGTCCTCGATCCCCGCTCGCATCACGTCGGCGCCGATCGCCGCCGCCGCGCTCGCTCCTCGCGCGGAGGGCTCGAGTCCGGACGCGACATACCCGGCCGATGCCGCCGCGAGCACGAACCGGCCCCGTCCGGCGCCGGCGTCGAGCAGCCGGGCGGGCGGGGGCGCGTAGCGACCGATCATGGCCAGCCGCTGGCGGTCGAACAGCCTCAGCGCCGGACGGGCCAGACCGTGCAGGCGCGGGCTGCCGGGCGAATAGGCCCCGGCGTCGTGGAGCTCGGGCAACGGATCCCCAGCCGTCACCGCAGAAGCGCAGGCGATGCAGCGACGAAGCAGGAACGTGCGGCCGGCCAGTGACGGCTCGGATGAGCCGACGGACCGCCACGGCACGAGCTGACCCCCGCAGGCAGGGCAGGTTTCCACGCCGCGGACCGTACACTGGCCGTCGTGGCCGGGTCACCCCCGAATGTCAAGCTGCACGGCCGGATCGAGACGATGATCAAGCTCGCCTCGCCGGTGCTCGATCTGCTGCTCGCGGTCGGCGATCGTGTCTCGCACGTGCTGGTCCGGGACGATCCCGACTATGCCCCGGCGCGAATGCCCCACGAGGGCGAGACAGCCCCCCGCGGCCTGCGGCGGAAGCCCTAGGATTGGCGACCCGATGAGCCCTGAAGAGCGCCTTACCTACGAAGCACGCATGCGCACGCCGATGGCGGCTCTCGCCTGCGTGGCGGGGCTCTTCCTCGTGCTCGCGGCCGTGCTTCAGCTGTCCGGACCGCACACCAAGGTCGACGAGCTGACACTCGATCTGATCACGGCCCACAAGCGCTTCCCGCTCGACCTGGTCGGGGCGATCGTCAACGGCATCGGGCTGTGCGCGGTCGCCGGAACGCTCAGCTATCTGTTCAGCGCCACGGCGGCGCGCAACGGCGACATCCGCGGGTTCGTACGGATTCTCGCGATCACCGGCGCGGTCGTGGCCGCGGTGGTCGGGATCGCCTACGCGGTCGCGATCGCGATCAAGGCCAACGACTTCGTCAGCCACGGCAACCAGACCTACGAGCAGGCGAACCACCTGACCGGCTCTGGCCCGCTCGCCCTGCTGCCACTGATCGGTCAGCTCGCCTCGCTGATGCTCGCGGTCGGCTTCGTGATGATCGCTCTGAACGCGATGCGTGTCGGCCTGCTGACGCGCTTCATGGGCTACCTCGGGATCTTCACCGGCGTGCTCGTGTTGTTCCCGATCGGCTCTCCGGTCCCCGTGGTTCAGGGCTTCTGGCTGATCGCACTCGGGTATCTGCTCTCCGGCCACTGGCCGAGTGGCGTTCCGCCGGCGTGGCGCAGCGGCCGCCCCGAGCCGTGGCCGTCGAGCGCGGAGCTCCGCGAGCAGCGGATGCGTGCCGCCGGCAAGACCCCCCCGCGCAAGAAGCAGCCGGTGGCCGAGCCGGCGCCCGAGGCGGTCGCGGCCGGCGCGCCGGCCCGTACGCGGTCGTCGACTCCCAAGCGCAAGCGCAAGCGGCGCAAGTAGCACCGGCCCGGCCCCGCGTCACCCCGCCCGGCCCCGCGTCACCCCGCCCGGCCCCGCGCAACCGCGAGCGCCCGCGGCCCGAACACCCGAAAAACCGCGTGTCGGACATTCGTCCGGGAATCTATTGCTCGCGGGTCGAGTTGCCGATGCCTGATCCACGAACGGCGAAGACCACTGGATGAAAACCCGTTCGTGATGCTGTCGTCGTGCTTCCCCATCGTTAACTCGCCGCACTAAGCGCTTTGTTCTGGCAACGCAAGTTGTGAGGACGGTTCCCGGCGCCCGCGGTGACTAACGCCCCGGCCGAGACTGCCCTGGCCCCCGTCCACGCCGGGGGCCGGGGCTGCGGGGCCGTTGCACGCGCCGTCCGCGCTCGAGGTGATTGCGGCGGGCGGTTGCCGCCGATCGTGCGAGAGCCGCCGCTGGCCGTACCAGAGGCCCGTTGGCCGATCTCCCGTTGTCGGCCGCCGCTCGCAAGGCGAACTTACGCGCCGACCCGTCCAACTCCAAATTAGGAGGAATTGATGGAAGCTGGCAACGTTGGACCGCGCGAGGCAGATGTGGCGCCCGCCGCGGATCCGACCGGTGGCCGGTCGGCCGGCTGGACCCCTGCCGACCCGGGACCGCTTGGACTGGCAGCGTTTGCTGGGACCACGTTCGTGCTGAGCATGGTCAACGCAGGGCTGGTGGGAACCCACGCGGTGCCCGGCGGCGGGCTCCTGCCGTTGATCGCTGGACTGGCGCTCGCGTACGGCGGTGTCGCGCAGTTCGCAGCCGGCATTTGGGAGTTCCGTACCGGAAATACGTTCGGCGCAGTCGCGTTCTGCTCGTATGGGGCGTTCTGGATCTCGTTCTACTTCATCGTTCAGTCAGTGGGAAAGAACGTGCCGACCGAGGTCTTCAGCGGGCTCGGGCTATACCTGTGGATGTGGGGCATCTTCACCGCGTACATGTTCATCGCGTCGCTGCGGACGAGCGGAGCCGTGGCATTGGTGTTCCTGCTGCTGGCGATTACATTCATCATCCTGGGCATCGGGAACTCGTCGCTCGCCGGGACCCACAGTGCCATCAACGGCACGATCAAGCTGGGTGGCTGGGTCGGTCTGGCGACCGCGGTGGCCGCTTGGTACGCCTCGTTCGCGGCCGTGATCAACTCGACGTTCGGCAAGACGATCGCCCCCGTCTTCCCGCTGAGGCGATAGGGGGCTATACCAGAGAGCCTCTCTGGGGTAGAACTAAGGAACATCAAATCGCCGCACATCGTGCGGTCGGCTCTGGCGCCGGCATCACCCTGCCGGCGCTGGGGCCTGCGCGGTGTGAGACGCCAGTCCGTTAGAAGGAGAGACTTTCTATGGCAGACACGGCAACGACCCCGGCCGGCGAGGAGACGCTCGAGGCGAAGCTCGAAGCGATGCTCGACATCGAGAAGTTCGAGCCGCCCGAGAGCTTCCGCAAGGACGCCTTGCTGAACGATCCCTCGATCTACGAGGAGGCCGAGAGCGACTGGAAAGGCTGGTGGTTGAAGCAGGCCAAGGAGCTGCACTGGTTCAAGGAGCCGACGGAGACGGTCGACGAGTCCAATCCTCCGTTCTACAAGTGGTTCTCCGATGGCAAGATCAACGCGTCATACAACTGCCTCGACCGTCACGTCGAGGCCGGGAACGGAGACCGGGTCGCGTTCCATTGGCGCGGTGAGGAGGGCGAGGAGCGCGACGTCACGTACGCCGAGCTGCACAAGGAGGTTCAGCGGTTCGCGAACGCGCTTAAGGATCTGGGGATCCAGAAGGGCGACATCGTCGGGATCTATCTCCCGATGATCCCCCAGGTCGTCGTCTCGATGCTCGCGTGCGCACGGATCGGCGCGCCGCACAACGTCGTGTTCGGAGGTTTCTCGGCCGAGTCGGTCAGGGAGCGGATGGAGTTCTCCGAGGCGAAGGCGCTGATCACGATCGACGGCGCGCGGCGTAAGGGCAAGACGGCCCCGATCAAGCAGCAGGTCGACAGCGTGATGGGCGATCTTCAGACGCTCGAGCACATCGTCGTCGTCAAGCACACCGACGAGGAGTGCGAGATGAAGGACGGGCGCGACGTCTGGTACCACGAGATCGTGGACAAGGCCGACCCGGAGTGCCCGGCCGAGGAGCTGGACGCCGAACACCCGCTGTATGTGCTCTACACGAGCGGCTCGACGGCAAAGCCGAAGGGCGTTCTGCACACGACCGGCGGCTATCTGACCGGGGTCAAGGCCACGCACAAGTTCATCTTCGATCTGAAGCCGGAGAAGGACGTGTTCTGGTGCTCGGCCGACGTCGGCTGGGTCACCGGCCACTCCTACATCGTGTATGGGCCGATGGCCAACGGCGCCACCAGCGTGATGTACGAGGGTGCTCCGGATTACCCCCACAAGGGGATCTGGTGGGAGCTCTGCCAGCGCTACGGCGTCACCCAGTTCTACACCGCTCCTACCGCGATTCGCGCGTGCATGAAGTGGGGTGTCGAGCACGTCAACAAGTTCGACCTTTCCAAGCTGCGCCTGCTCGGATCGGTCGGTGAGCCGATCAATCCCAAGGCCTGGCTCTGGTACTACGTGGTCGTCGGCGGCGAGCGCTGCCCGGTCGTCGACACCTGGTGGCAGACCGAGACGGGCGCAATCATGATCACGCCACTGCCGGGAATCACCGCCACGAAACCGGGGTCGGCCACTCAGCCGTTCCCGGGCGTTTCGGCGGACGTCGTTGACGAGCGCGAGGGCAAGCCGCTACCCGAGGGCCAGGGCCTCCTGGTGCTGCAACGGCCATGGCCGTCGATGCTCCGAACGCTCTACAAGGAGGACGACCGGTTCGTCGAGACGTACTTCGCGCGGTTCGGGAAGGAGACCTACCTGGTCGGCGACGCGGCGCGCAAGGACAAGGATGGCTACTTCTGGATCATCGGGCGGATCGACGATGTCGTGAACGTGTCCGGGCACCGGCTGTCTACGGCCGAGGTTGAATCGGCGATCGTCTCCCATCAGAAGGTCGCCGAATCGGCCGTGATCGGCCAGACCGACGAGGACTCGGGTCAGGCGATCTGTGCCTTCGTCACGCTCCAGGGCGACGCCGAGGGCAGCGACCAGCTGATCGAGGAGATCCGCGGGCATGTCGCCGACCGGATCGGGAAGTTCGCCCGGCCCAAGCGGATCATCTGGGCCGACGATCTGCCCAAGACCCGCAGCGGCAAGATCATGCGCCGCCTGCTGCGGGACATCGCGGAAGGGCGTGCGCTCGGCGACGTGACCACGCTGCGCGATCCGGACGTGATGTCACAGCTCGAGAACAAGATCAACGAGGAGCAGGCACACGAGGCCTAGGTCAGGGATGCTCGTGGGCGCGCGCGCCAGCTCGGGACGCGCGCGCCGCGGGCCACCTTGACCTCAGACCCCGAAGCGACGGCCGAGCTCGGCCATGTGGCGCCGGGCGATCGGGATCGCCTGCCCGTCGGCGAACACCAGATCGGCCGTCCCCCCCAGCCGCGGGCGCAGCTCCACGGCCCGGAACAGGTTCGCCACGTACTGGCGGTGCACGCGGACGAACCCGCCCGCCCGCCAGCGGCGCTCGATCTCACCCAGGGTTGCCCTCAGCAGATACCGGCCGTCGCCGGTGACGATGCGGACGAAATCTCCGTTCGATTGCACGTAGAGGATCGCGCTGCGCCCGATCAGGTGGGTCGAGCCCGAGCGCACGTTGGCCACCGCGATCAGCTCGCTCTCCGGGGTACTCGCCTGGGAGGACGCGGCACCGTTCGGCGCGGTCCCGTTCACGGCCCGCGCCGAGTCGGCCTCGAGCGCCGAAGCAATTCGGTCAAGCGCCTCCTCCACACGCGCGCGGCCGACCGGCTTTCGAAGGTAGTCGAGAGCATGCAGCTCGAACGCATCGACCGCCGCACTGTCGTAGGCACTTACGAACACGAGCTTCGGCGGCGAGGCGAAGCGGCGCAGCACCCGGCCGAGCTCGAGGCCGTCGAGGTCGGGCATCCGTACGTCGAGGAAGATCGCGTCGTAGCGTTCGGCGGACGCCTTGACCAGCGCATCGTGCCCGTCGCTCGCGCACTCCACCTCCTCAACCGCGGGTGAGCTCCGCAGCAGACGCGCGAGATCCTCGAGTTGCGTGCGCTCGTCGTCGACGGCCAGGATCGTGAGCCGATCGGCGCTCATGCCGTGCTCACCAGCTCACTCGGGACCGCCTCGCCGCGCAGATTCGGGACCGTCATCAGGGCGGTCGTGCCGCGGCCCGGCCGCGACTCGATCCGAAGCGCGTATCGGTCCCCGAAGGTGGCGCGCAGCCGCGCGTCCACGTTCGAAAGACCGATGCCGCCACCGGCGCCGGCCAGGACCGCCGAGACTCGCTCGGGTTCGATCCCGATGCCGTCGTCCCGCACACGGAGCTCCACGTCGCCGCCGATCGATCGGGCGGTGATTCGCACCTGTCCGGAGCCCGCCCGCTGCTCCACGCCATGGCGAACCGCGTTCTCGACCAGCGGCTGCAGCGACATCGCCGGCACGACCGCATCGCGGGTGTCGGCGGGCACATCGATCGTCACGTGCAGGCTGTCCCGGAAGCGGGCCTGCTCGAGCCGCAGGTAGCGCTCGACGTGATCGATCTCCTCGCCGAGCGTCACGTACGAGCGACCGTCTCTGAACAGATACCGCGTGAACTCGGCGAAATCGATCAACAGCTCGCGCGCCTCCTCCGGCCGCGCGTGGATGTCGCCCGCCACGGCGGCGAGCGCGTTGTAAATGAAGTGCGGCGAGATCTGGGCCCGGAGTGCCCGGAGCTCGGCCTGGGCGAGGCGCTCCTCCTGCTCGGCCAGCACCGACAGTTCGACCTGCGCCGAGACGAGGCTGGCGGCCTCCTGCACGACCCGGAGCTCGCCGTGGCTGGGCCGCCCGGTGCTCCTGTAGAAGGCGATCAGGGTCCCCGCTCGCTTGCTCTGCACGGTCAGCGGCGCGAGCACCGCCGAGCGGAGCGGGCAGGTGGGATCCGACGAGGTCAGACGCGGAACGATGTGGAGGTGATCGTCGGGCGTGCGCGCGAGCAGTCTGGAGAGCAGATCCCCGGGGCGCACCTGCTCGCGCCCCTCACCGTCGATCGCGAGCACCGAGCTCGTGTCGGCCAGCGCGATCGCCGCTGCACCCGTGAGCTCGCGCAGGTGCGACACGGCCTGGGCCGCCGAGCGCGCGGTCAGCCCCCGGCGCAGGTGCGGCAGGGTCGCCGTCGCCGCGTGCAGCGCGGACTGCATCCCGACGGCGCGCGGCACCCGTTCCGACCTCGAGGCGCGAAAGACCCTCCAGGCCGCAAACGCCAGCACGGCAACCCCGGTCCCAACCAGGACACTTAGCGCGAGGTCCATGAGAATCCGGCGCAGAGCTTACTCCCGCCGCAAGCGGGCGCCGAGGACTTGTACCTGGGCCGGAAGGGGAAGAAGATGTCGGTATGAGCTCAGCAACGACGATCTCCTCCTACGAACAGGCAATCTCGCAGCACCGCTGGGAGGTGCCCGAGCGCTACAACATCGCCACCGACGTGTGCGACCGTCACCCGCGCGAGAAGCCGGCGATGATCCACGAGGACTTTCACGGCAACGTCCGCGAGGTCAGCTGGGGGGACCTGCAGGACGCGTCCAACCGATTCGCCAACGTCCTCGTCGCGCACGGGGTTGAGCCCGGCGATCGCGTGGCGATGCTGCTGCCACCGACGCCCGAGACCGCGGCGGCGTTCTTCGGCACGTGGAAGACCGGGGCGATCCTGCTCTCGATGTCGGTCCTGTACGGAGACGAGGGGATCCGCCACCGGCTCACCGACTCGCAGCCGAAGGTGCTGGTCACCAACGAGGCCAACGCCGACCGCATGGAGCGCTCGCTGGTGGAGCATGTGCTGATCCTCGACGATGAGCTCCTGAACCACGGCTCGACCTCGTTCAACGTGGTCGACACGGCGGCCGACGATCCGGCCCAGCTCTACTACTCCTCGGGGACCACCGGGCTCGCCAAGGGCATCCTCCACGCCCACCGCTACATCCTCGGGCACGAGGAGTTCATCTACTGCCACGACGTCCGGGACGGCGAGCTGTTCCACGGCATGGGTGAGTGGGCGTGGGCGGCCGGCATCTGCCCGCTGATCGGCCCGTGGCGGATGGGTGCCGTGCAGACCGTCTATCAGCGCGAGGGCGGGTTCGACCCGGGCAAGCAGCTGGCGTTTCTGTCCAAGCACGGCGTCACCAATGTGTTTGCCACCCCGACCGCGATCCGCTCGATGATGTCGATCAGCGACGCGGGCACCCGCTACCCGCAGAAGTTCAGGATCGTGTGCTCGGCCGGCGAGCCGCTGAACCCCGAGGCGATCCGCTGGTTCCGTGATCAGTACGGCGTCACCGTGCTCGACTTCTACGGGCTCACCGAGTCCTACCCGCTGTGCGGGAACTTCCCGTTCATGGAGGTGCGCGAGGGCTCGATGGGCAAGCCGATGCCGGGCTGGGAGGTGGCGATCCTCGACGAGGACGAGCGGCCGGTCGCCCCCGGCGAGCGGGGCGAGATCTGCCTCAAGGCGCGCACCAACCCGCACTACCCGCTGGGGTACTGGAAGCGCCCCGAGGACTCGAAGGAGGTCTTCGGCGGCGACTGGTTCCACACCAAGGACGCGGCCAGTGCGGATGACGACGGCTACTACTGGTATGAGGGCCGAGCCGACGACGTGATCATCTCGGCCGGCTACCGGATCGGGCCGTTCGAGGTCGAGTCGGCGTGTCTCGAGCACCCCGCGGTGGCCGAGGCGGCCGTCGTGGCGTCGCCGGATGAGCGCCGGGGCCACGTCGTCAAGGCGTTCGTCGTGCTGGCCGCCGGGCAGGAGCCCTCGGATGCCCTTGCCGATGAGATCAAGGCCTACGTGCGCGAGCATCATTCCGCCTACTCGTATCCCCGCCGAGTGGAATTCGTCGACGATCTGCCGAAGACGCTGACCGGCAAGATCCGGCGCATCGAGCTGCGCCAGCGCGAGCAGCAGAGCGGTCCCGCCTGACTACCTTCTGACAACCGGGCGCTACCTGGTTGCAGCGGTTTTCGCGCTGCGATAGCGTGCCGCGCCTGGCCGGGGATCGTCCACCCCTAAATAAGGAGAGGGAGGTTTGGGTCTCTCATGACTGGCAGGCGAGCCTTGCTCCCGGCGATGGTCTGCGTTCTGCTCGGCGTGCTCGTGCCAGCCGCTTCCGCCAAGACGCAATTCCATCCGCGGGTACGCGGTGCGCTCGGTCTGATTCCGCCCGTCAACAGCCAGGGCAAGTTCGGCGCAGACGACATTGCGTCCGGCGCTTTGACCCCGGTGACGTACCACGGCGGCGCGGTGATGGCCGGAGGCGTGACCGTCCACACGATCTTCTGGGCCCCGCCGGGGTTCTCGTTCCAGGGTTCGCCCGGAGCTGGAATTTCGACCTACACCGGGATGATCGAGAAGTTCTTCACCGACGTCACGGCAGACAGCGGCGCTGACACCAACGTCTTCTCCGTTCTGCCGCAGTTCGCCCAGGGCAGCACCGCGGGCACTCCGTCCGCTCCGGGCGACTACAACATCAGCTACAACGCGGCGAACCCCAACGACGCGGTCATCGACACCGACCCCTATCCGTCGAGCGGCCAGTGTGCCTCGCCGAACGACGCCACGGGCGCGTGCCTGACGGACGCGCAGGTCCAGACCGAGGTCGACCATGTCGTGCAGAGCACCCCGGGCACGCCCCGTGGCCTGCACAACCTCTGGTACGTGTTCCTCCCGCCTGACGTCGACGAGTGCATCCTGCCCGGTGTCTGCGGAACGAACGCCTTCGGCGGCTACCACTCGGTCTCCGACGTCGGCCACGGCACCACGATCTACGCGGTCACGATCGACCCGATCATCGAGGCGGGCGCGATCGCGCAGGGCGCCGATCCGCAGGGCAACCCGGACGCCGAGGTCACGGCCGACATCGCCGGTCACGAGACCGTCGAGGCGATGACCGATCCACAGGGCGTCGGCTACATGGACCCGAACGGGTTCGAGGTGGCCGACAAGTGCGAGTTCGGGCCGCAGCACGGAACTCCGCTCGGCTTCTCCACCAACGGCTCGCCGTACAACCAGGTGATCAACGGCGACAAGTGGCTGCTTCAGGAGATGTGGTCCAACAACAACGACGGCTGCGTCCAGTCAACCGGGAGCACGTCCAATCCGCTGCCGCTGCCCCAGGTCAACCTGACCCAGTTCGGCGGTGCGGTGACGGGCGACATCGGTGGTTCCGCACCGGTCGCCGGCGTCGGCGTGACGGTCAAGCTCCTGCGCGCAGATGCCGACGGGACGCCGGACATCGTCGCCAGCGCTTCCACCAGCACCAACGCCAGCGGTGATTGGTCGGTCAATCTCACGCACCCGGTCGGCGATGACCGGGACGAGATCCAGGTCGACTACACGGACGCATCCGGGCATCCGGGCAGCGCTCCGGTGCCGAGCCATCAGGTGATCCAGACGGGCAACGGCGGCAACCCGCTGACCGAGTCCGGATGGACCGGATGGACGGCGATGGACAACGGCACCGCCGTCAGCAACGCCAACTCGGTGCTGCAGATAGCGCCGTGCTTCCAGACCGGTGTCCTCGCGGCGACGATCGGCGGCTCTGCGCTCACCCCGCCGAACGGCGACGATGGCCTCGTCGACTTCTGCAGCACACAGACGGACGTGTCCTCGGTGCCGCTCGGCTCGACGGTCACCGGATCGCAGGCGGTGACGGTCAGCTCGAACGACAACCGTGCGTTCCAGGACCCGAACCTGGCCGACACGCCGAACACGGTCGGCGCGCTGGTCAAGCTCACGGTTCCGACCGGCGAGCCGGACTCAGCGTCGCTGTTCTCCAGCCCGCTGATCTTCCAGCCGGGTGGATTCCCGACCTGCTCGGCGGATCTGGAGTTCAAGGGCGTGTCGTGCACCGGTCTGGTGCCGGGCGACACGTACACGGTCACGGACGGCAGCTCACATCCGTCCTCGGCTGCGGACGACACCGGAACGGTGAGCGTCGCGCTGCCGGTGAAGGGCGGAGACACGGTGACGCTGGCCAACTCGAGCCACCGGACGCTGTCCACGCTCCACGTGGCGCATCTCCGGGTCGACATCAACGGCGAGCAGACGGTGCTCGCCGGAGGGTCGTGTCAGGCCGACAACTACTACGGCGGGCCGCTCTCGAGCATCCCGACCAGTGGTGCCGCCGGAGCGCCGTCCGCGCTCGTCGGCGGAGCCGACCTGACCGGTGAGATCTGCCCGTCGAACGGGGATGCGTCGGGCCTCCCGGCCTCGCCGATCATCCAGACCGACGAGCACAGCCAGGGGTCCACGCAGACCGAGGTTCCGGATGTCGAGGACACCTCGCCGATGGAAGCTGAGACGGTGTACGGCAAGTTCACCGCCCTGGCCGAGAGCGGCTTCCCGGGTCCGAACAACAGCGTCTCGCCGGACATCACGTCCAGCATCGACCTGTTGATCCGGCACAGCTCGGGCGGATCGCCGGTGTTCCACAGCAGCAACGTGGACACCTCTAACGGGGTCACGGTCAGCGGGTTGAGGCCCGGCACCTACACGGCCAAATGGACGCTGAAGGATGCCAACGGCGACACCCGGACGGTGATCACCCGGTTCATCGAGCAGTCGGCGCTGAGGGGACCCACGGGCCCCCGCGGTCCTCGTGGCCCGGCCGGTCCGAAGCCGAAGGTCTCGTGCAAGCCGGCCAAGCACCACAAGATCACGTGCAAGGTGACGTTCTCGAAGTCCAAGACGGGCAAGCTGCAGGTCCGCCTCTCGCGCGGCGCGCGCGTCGCGGCGATGGGCCACAGCAAGCTCAACGGACGGAAGGCGACGGTCACCCTGCGTCAGGTCCGGAACCTGACCCGCGGCCGCTGGACGATCACCCTGGTGGTCACCCAGCCGCATCAGCGGACGACGACCACGACGATGAGGCTGCGGATGGCGTAGCCCTCACGCGCAGGACGCGTTAGCGCGCCCCCGGCCCGCCGCAGAGGTGGGCCGGGGGCGTTTCGCGTTGGGGGCCGGAGGGTCGAGTAGCCTCGTCGGTCCCCGAGGCGCGGATCCTTCCGGGGACTGGGATCCGCGGCCGGTGCGAATCCGGGTCCTGGGATCCGCGGCCGGTGCGAATCCCGGGGGAAGGCCCCGCAGCCGGGCGACCGGGACGTTGCGCCCACCCGCAGGACCGTCCCCCGGGACGGTGTGAGAGGTCTACTTGACCGCCGTGCCGGCCGCGCTCACGGCGTTCCACTTTCCGCCGAACATCGGGAAACCGATGTAGTCGGTCTGCCCGGGACCGGAATCCCCCGAAGACACGTACAGCGGATGGCCCGCGTAGGTCACCTGGCTCTTGCCGTGACCGATGTTGATCCTGCCGAGCAGCGAGGCTTTGACGCCGGGCCCAGCGACGGGCTTGCCTTCGTCGTCACCGGCGGCCAGGTCGTGGTGCAGAACCTGATCGACATGCACTTGTCATGGTTGCGGGTGTCCCGCGTGAACATGTAGACCGTGAAGCCGGACCCGTTGGTGAGGATCTTGCCGGCGGCCGTCTTGCGGAGCTTGGTCTTGGCCGGGCCGCTCGCGGCCAGGGCAATGCCCGCGAAGGCGAGCGCGAGCACGCCGACGAGCAGGGGGATGAGCTTGCGGTTCATGAGCGCCTCGTCTGAATTGTTTGCGTCCCCAGACAAGACGCCGGGATGCGCTCGGATCTTCCTGAGCGCCTCAGGCGACCACGAGCCGGACGCTGACCTTGGTCCCGGCGGGCCGCACAGATCCCCCGGGTGGACGCTGTGACTTGACCTTGAGCCTGGTGTGGGGGGCGACGTGGTGGGGCCTCGTGACCTTCCCGAGCCGACAGTGACCCTTGGCCAGCGCCCTGCGCGCCGCCTTCAGCGAGTCGCCGGCCAGGTGGGGCACGATGCAACGGACCGGCGCCGTGCGGAACGTGCGGTCGCCGCCGGCGGCGGAGCCGTTTCGATTGGCCGCGTCGATGCGGTAGTGATAGGTCGTGTTCGGCTTCAGGCCCGTGAGCGTCGCCTGGACCGAGATCGCCGTGCTGCCCGAGGCGACTGTCTGAAGCGAGGTTGCGTGTCCGTAGCTGGTCGTCGTCCCGAATTCGAACCGGTCTCCGGTCGGGGCGCCCAGCGGATCGACCGTTCCCCTGACGGTGGCCCGCTTCGCGCCCACCTGCGATGAGCCGCCGGTGGCGGCGATTGGCGCCGGGAGGTAGGTGATCGAAACCGTCGGGTTGGCCGCGGTCTGAACCCCGGCCACCCGGCCGAGCGAGTCATAGGTCAAGCTGCTGGTGGTCGTGCCTGCGGTGACGCTGGCCAGGCGGCCGGCGCTGTCGTAGGCGAAGGTGTCGGTCTGCCCGGGGTGATTCCCGGCCGCGGCCGTGAGGCGACTGGAGGAGTCGTAGGTGTAGCTCGCGATCGTCGTGCTCGACCCGTCCGCGACCGAGCTCAGCCGATGAGCGGTGTCATAGCTGAGCGTCGCGTCGGTGAGGGTGCCGCGCTTGACCGTGGTGACGTCGCCGGCTGAGTCGTGGGTATAGGTCAGAGTCTCGGTGATACCGCCGGTCAGAGTCCAGCTGAGGACGTTTCCGGCGCCGTCGTAGGTGAAGCTCTGCGTAGGGTCGGTCTCCGTTATCACCGCCTGCAGCGAGCTGAGGTGTCCGGCCGCGTCGTAGGTGAAGGTAGCGGTGTCCCCGCCGCTGTCGCCGAAGGTCGAGAGCCGTCGCGCGGAGTCGTAGCTGAATGTCTCACTCTCGCTGGCGCCGAAGGACATGTGGATGAGGTCGCCCGCCGCGTCATAGCTGTAGCTGGACGTGCCCGACGGTCCCACGGTCTTCGCGATCCGGCCCGCCGAGTCGTAGCTCAACGTCCAGTCGTGGCCGTTCGAATCGCTGACCGAGGCGACCACGCCGGCCGGGCGGCTGAGGTCGAAACGGGGACCCGCGGCCACGCTGAGGTGCGTGAGCCGTCCGTGTGAGTCGACCACGATTCCGTCGCCGATTTCGACCGCAATATCCGGCACCCCGGTGCGCACGTCGAGCGAGGCGTCGAAGATGCTCGCACGGCAGTCATCGGCGAAGCCCTCGGGCGCGACAGGCAGGCGGTACTCGTTCAGATACGGGAATCCAGATCCGGGGCAACCCTGGACGCCCTCAGGCGCCGCCAGCGCCGTTCCGGACAGGCAGGCCACGGCCAGCAGCGACGCGCTCAGCGCAGTCATGCACCTCACAAGCCGGAACACCCCAGTCCCCATGGCCGGAAGCGTAACCCCCGGCCCGACGGTCTGGCAAGCGGTCTCAGGGGCCGGCGGCGGTGCGAGCGTGGGAGCGGATCTCCGAGAGGATCCGCTCCAGCCGCGGCTCGGTCTCGCGATCGACGTGGGTCATCGCGTCGGCGACGGCGGGGTGCACCGCTGCGATCTGGGCGTGCATCTCGTGCGCGACCGCGCGATAGCTCGGGTGTCCCTCGCGCCCGGAGCGAAGCTCGATCAGCTGCATCGCCTCGCGAGCGTTGAGGTCGAGGATGTAGCGAATCCGGTAGCCGAGGCAGAGCGCGTACGGGGCCGCGCTCGTCAGTCCGCGGTCGACGAGGCGCTCGTACTCGGCTCGGGATGCCTCGAGCGCTCGCCGATACGGGCCGCCGCAGCCGGCCAGCTCGACCTGCTCCGGGACGCCCGCTCCCAGGTCGGGAGTCAGCTGCTGCCACTGCACGGTGAGCATGCGGTGGCGTTGCAGGTCTCTGAACGCTCCGTAGTCGGAGATGATCTCGAACCGGTAACGCAATGCCTCGAACCCCCGGCCGGGCCGGTGTCGGCGGTTGCGGCGGTCACCGATCATGTCGGCCAGGAGCGCAGCGCGCTCGTCGGGGTCGAGCGTGGCGATGCCGTCCCGGATCCCATCCTCCGACATCGAGCTCGACTCGAACAGCAGCGCCGTCAGCAGGTCATCCTCATCGCCCTCGACCCGGAGCAGCCGGACCGACGGTGCTGAGTGCTCCTCGCCGTGGTCGCTCAGCCCGAGCCGCGCCGACCAGCGCTGGCCCGCCCGCGCCCGCTCCTCCAGGTAGGCGATCCAGCGGCCACCTCGATCGGGACGCTCGACCCGGGCGACGAAGCTCGGCATCACCGACTTGATCTCCTCAAGGATCATCTGCCCATAGCTGCGGGCCTCGGGAAGCGGATGGGCGAGCAGGTGCAGGACGAGCTGCTCGTAGGTCTGGCCGGTGGCGAAGATCCCCATGTGCGACAGCGAGCTCGCCGGCAGCAGGCCGCGCAGCAGGTCGAGCGCCTTGGCCTTGATCGCGCGCGTGTGGGCGGCGGGAGCCTCGCCCTCGGTCCGCGGAAACTCCGACTCCGCCCACGCGCCGACCCTAGGAAGCGACTGCGAATAGATCGAGAACAGCTCGTCCATCGCGCGCTCGTACTCAGGGCCGAGCTCGGCGTCTCGGTAGTAGCGGTAGCCGCCCGGCGGGTCGGGCATCGGGGCGTCGTAGGCGATGTAGCGGGTCGACTGCTCGAGGTAGGCGCCGAGCCGTGGCCGCTGGAGCACCTTGGTGAGGACGTTCGAGACCCACTCGCAGGCCACGTGCGCCCCGCCGAGCTGTGCCACGGAGTCGTCGCCGTAGCCGACGAAGATCCGCTCGTAGAGCTGGGCCGCTCGCTCGCCCTCAGCGCCGTCCCACGCGCTTCGTGTCTCCGGCAGGTCGGCGGCGAACTCGTCCAAGAACAGCCGCCGCAGCGTGCCCTGATAGCGCGAGTAGCGCGCGAACAGGGCGCCCTTGACGGTCTCGGGGAGGTTGACGAGCGCGAACACCGGCCGATCGAGGTTCGTGAAATGCGCGCTGAGCAGCTGCTGCTCGTCATCGCTGAAGCTCTCGACCGGATAGTGCACGGACGGCTGATCGTAGCGACGTGACCGGAGGGCTCGGGCCCCGGCCGCGGGGCTGCCTCGTCGGGGCCTACCCGGCGTTCTCAGGGTGGCCCGTCGCCTGCGATCCCTCGCCCGCGCCACCGGGGTTGCCGG
Organism: uncultured Solirubrobacterales bacterium; assembly: GCA_963796645.1. Lineage (GTDB taxonomy): Bacteria > Actinomycetota > Thermoleophilia > Solirubrobacterales > Solirubrobacteraceae > Palsa-465. The sequence goes on from CAWCMQ010000001.1 coordinate 151,738, forward strand.
CGTCCTCACGGCGCGGTTGGTGGCGATGCGAGTCCCCGCTGTCACCCTCCGGCGCCGACGGCTCCTCGGCGTTCTGATCCGAGGTATCCGCGGGCAGCGGCTGGTCGCCGAACGTCTCCTCGGTGTCCGTGCGTCGTTCTTCCATGGTCTTAGAGCTACCCGCCGCCCGCGGCGGTGAACCGGCGCAGCGGCCGGCGGCGGCAGCCCTAGAACAGACCGCTGATCGCGTGCCCGGCGTGGGCGGCGAGGTCGAACAGCGGCGAGGGCACGATCCCGAAGAACACCGACGCCGCGGCGAACACGCCGGCCACCAGCGCGACCTCCGGGTACGGGACCGACTCGGCGATCGTCGGCCACTCGCTCTTGTCCAGCGGCTCCGGCACGCCCTCGGCATCGGCCTCGGGCGAGCCGCCCGCGATCGGGGCTAGACCGCCCATCGCTGGCGCGGGAGCCGGGCGAGAGCGCATCCACAACGTCGCCACGACGCGCAGGTAATAGCCGAGCGAGATCATCGAGCCGATCACGAGCACGATCGCCAGCCACGTGTAGTCGCCGGATACGAGCGCGTGGATCAGCTGGAACTTGCCGACGAACCCGACCGTGCCGGGAATTCCCGCCAGGGCGAGCATCGCGATCGTCATCGGCCAGGCGAGCCACGGCTTGCGGGCGCCGAGCCCGGCCAGCGCCGCGATGTCGTCGCCATCGGGCGTGTCGTGCTCCTGGGCCACGATCACGGCAAACGCCGCCATGTTCATCATCAGATAGACCCCGAGGTACAGGACCGTGGCCTGGATCCCGAGCTGGGTCCCCACGACCACCCCCGCGAGCATGTAGCCGGCCTGCGCGACGCCGGAGTAGCCGAGCATCCGCTTGAGCGAGGACTGGCCGAGAGCGCCCACGTTGCCGACGATGATCGTGATCGCGGCGACCGCGGCGACGAGCGGAGCCCACGTGTCCTGGGCTGGAATCAGGGCGACGTCGAAAAAGCGCAGGAACACGCCCAGCGCCGCCGCCTTGGTGGCGGTGGCCATGAACCCGGTGATCGGCGTCGGCGCCCCCTCGTAGACATCCGGGGTCCACTGGTGAAACGGGGCCACCGAGGCCTTGAACGCGAAGCCGACGAGCACGAACGCGATTCCGGTCAGCAGCAGCGGGTCGCCGAGCACGCCGCCACCGAACGAGCCGAGCGAGAGCTTGGCCACGATGCCGGAGAAGTCGGTCGCTCCGGTCGCGCCGTAGACGAGCGCCAGTCCGTAGACCAGCGTGGCGGACCCGACGGATCCGATCACGAGGTACTTGAGCCCGGACTCGAGCGAGCCCTCCCGACGCATATTGGCCGCGCACAGGACGTAGAGCGGGATCGACAGCAGTTCGAAGCCGATGAACAGGGTGATCAGGTTGATCGAGGAGACGAGGATCGCCATCCCGAGCACGCTGAACAGCAGCAGCGAGTGGTACTCGCCCTGCCCGGCCTCCCGCGACGCGCTCACCCGCCAGGACAGGATCACCGCGGCGATCGCGGCCACCGCGAAGATCAGGTCGAGGATCAGCGCCAGGTCGTCGACCACCAGCGCGCCCGAGATGATCTGGCGGTGGTGGTTGAAGCGGGAGATCTCGAAAGCGATCGCGGTTGCGAGCGTGAGCAGTGTCAGCAGCGGAACCACCCGCTCGCGGATGAACGCCGGGCGCAGCAGGCCGACGAGCAGGACGACCAGCGCGCCGATCGTGAGCGCGACGAACGGGGAGAAGCTCGCCCAGTCGATGTGCGGGCCCTGGAGATGCTGCGAGCTCGTGTGTACGGCGGCGATCACGTTCATCTCTGCGCCACCCTCACCGCCGCGGTGCTCGGAATCGAGCTGCGGACGGTCGGCTCCGAGTGCTTGAGCACGAACTGCGGGTACAGGGCCAGGGCCAGGATCACGAGCACCATCGGCACGAGCACCGCCGCGTCGGAGAAGCCGATCTCACGCGAGGCGACCGATGGCGCCACCCGGTTGTGCATCGCTCGGATGAACACCCGCAGCGCGTAGACGGCCGCGCCGACGACGCCGAGAAACGCGATCACCGAAATCGCGAGCTTGGCCTTGAACACGCCGAGCAGGATCAGGAACTCGCCCACGAAGTTCGAGGAGCCGGGAATCGCCAGCGTCGCCAGCGCGATGATCAGGAACAGCGATGCGAGCACCGGGGCGCGGAACGCGATCCCGCCCATGTCGCGCAGCTTCTCGGAGCCGCCGGCACGGGCCGCGAGCGCCGCGACGATGAAGAACAGCGGCGCCGTGACGAGGGCGTGGTTGACCATCTGCAGGAGCGCACCCTGCGCCCCCTGCGAGCGGAGCGAGAAGATCCCGAGCGTGATGAAGCTCAGCTGGGCCACGCTCGAATATGCGACCACGAGCCGGGCGTCGTCGACAGTGAAGGCGAGCGCGGTCCCCCACAGGATCGACACCAGCGCGATCACGAGCATCAGCGTCTGGAAGTGCACCGAGGCGTACGGGAACAGTGGCAGCACGATCCTCAGGAACCCGTAGGCGGCGACCTTGGACAGGATCCCGGAGAACACTGCGACGGCCGGGATCGGCATCGACTTGTAGCCATCGGCCAGCCATCCGTGCAGCGGGACGAGCGGCATCTTGACCATGAACGCGACCGCGAAGCACAGGAAGATCCATTCCTGCGAAGCGTGGGAGAGCGGCAGGTGCTGCAGCGAGGAGATCACGAAGGTCAGTCCCGTGCCGTTCTGGCTCGAGGCGAGCACGCCGGTGGCGATCGCGCCCGCGAGCATGAAGAACGATCCGACCAGCGTGTAGACCACGAGCTTGGTCGTGGCCCGTACCCGATCACCGGTCCCCCACATCCCGATCAGGAAGTAGAACGGGAGCAGCATCAGGTCGAAGAACGCGACGAACAGTGCCAGGTCCTGGATGCAGAACGCGCCGAGCACCGCGCTCTCGGCGAGGCCGAAGTGCAGGAAGAACAGCCGCGGCCGGTCCCACTCCTTGAAAGAGGCCCAGATCAGCGATGCGCTGAACAGCATCGTGGTCAGCAGCACGAGGATCACGTTTAGCCCGTCGAGACCGAGCTTGTAGTGGATCCCCAGCGATGCGATCCAGACCGTGTCGGTCACGAACTGCAGGCCGGCGTGGCCGACGTGGAAGCGCGCGACGAACGAGATCGCGATGCCGAGCGTGACCAGGCTGCCGAGCGCGGTGACCCGCCCGATCAGATGGCGCGGTACCGCGATGCTCGCGACAACCGAGATCGCCAGTGGCAGCCAGATCAGGATCGAAAGGGTCATCTCAGCTCGAGGAGATCAGGAAGTAGAGGGCGACCCCGGCTGTCGCGACGACCATCGCCGCGGCGTAGTAGCGCAGGAATCCGGTCTGCCAACGACGGACTGCGGCCGAGCCGCCGCGGACGAGCTTCACCGTGCCGCCGGTCACGCCGCCGTTGATCACGATCTGCTCGAGCACCGATTCGGTCACGCGACCGACCAGCAGCGTAGGCCGCACGATCACGGTGTCGATCAGCTCGTCGAAGTACCACTTGTGCCAGAGGAAGTTGTAGATCGCGCCGAACCGCTCGCGCAGGCGACCCGGGGTCTCCGGCGAGACCACCCACAGGCGATAGGCGATCGCGATGCCGGCGATCGCGATCGCGGCGCCGACCAGCAGCCCGATCCACTCGGTGCCGGTCGAGACGTCGAGATGGGCGAGCTTGGAGTTCGCGAACGTCGGCTCGAGGAAGCGCTGGACGCCACGGTCGATTCCGGGGATCTGGAGCACGCCGCCGATCACCGCGAGCACGGCGAGCGTGCCCATCGCGATCTTCATCGGAATCTCGCGCTCGGCGATGTAGTGACCCGGGCCCGGGAAGCCGACGTCGTTGTCCTCCTCCTCGCCGGTCATCGGATTGGTGGGCACCTCGGCGTGGGCGAGGTGTCCCTCCTCGAGCTCGCGCGCCTCCTTGACCGGCTCGCCGAAAAACGTGCGGAAGATCATCCGGAATGTGTAGATGCCGGTCAGCAGGGCACCCACGTAGCCCGCGATTCCGAGGATCAGGAAGCCGCCGCCGCGGTGATCGAGGAAGCCGATGATGTCGTCCTTCGACAGCCATCCGGAGAACGGTGGAAGGCCCGAGAGGGCGAGACCACCGATCACCATGCAGACGAAGGTGAACGGCAGCGCCTTGCGGAAGCCGCCCATCCGGTCGAGCGACTGCTCGCCGGCCATCGCGCCGATGACCGAGCCGGCGCCCATGAACAGGAGCGCCTTGAAAAAGCCGTGCGTCATCAGGTGGAACAGTCCCGCCGAGTAGGCGCCGGCCGATACGGCCATGATCATGTAGCCGATCTGGGACATCGTCGAGTAGGCGATGACGCGCTTGATGTCCGTGACCACCAGCCCGACCGTGGCCGCGAGCAGCAGGGTCACGCAGCCGACGATCGCGCCCACGTCGGCGGCCGTGGGGGCCTGCTCGAACAGCGGGTGCATGCGCGCGATCAGGTACACGCCGGCGGTCACCATCGTCGCCGCGTGGATCAGGGCGGAGACCGGCGTCGGGCCCTCCATCGCGTCCGGGAGCCAGGTGTGGAGCGGAACCTGGGCCGACTTGGCGAACGCGCCGACCAGCAGGAACAGGCATCCGACGACGAGGTCGGTGCTGTTGTGAGCGAACACGTGAGGCACGGCGTTGAACGTCTTCAGGAGGTCGACCGTGCCGGTGTGCTGGAAGATGAAGAACGTGCCCAGCACGAGACCGACGTCGCCGACGACGTTGATCACGAACGCCTTGAAGCCCGCCCGCGTCGCCGTCGTGCGCCGGTACCAGAACGAGATCAGCAGGTAGGACGCGGCGCCGACGAACGCCCAGCCGACGATCAGGAGCACGAAGTTGCCGGCCAGCACCAGCAGCAGCATCGAGAAGACGAAGAAGTTGAGGTAGGAGAAGTACCGGTTGAAGCCGGCGTCCTTGTTCATGTAGGAGACCGAGTACAGGTGGATCAGGGTCGAGATGCCGGAGATGACCAGGACCATGAACACCGACAGCGGATCGACGAGGATGCCGAGCTTCACGTCGAGGCCGGCGGTGACCGCGTAGTTCCAGAGCGACGAGGTGAGCACGCGGTCGGTCTCCGGCCGACCGAGCATCGACACCAGGGCCGCGACGCTGAACGCGAACGAGAGCGCGATCGCGAGCGTGCCGATCCAGCCGGCGGTCCGACCGCTGAGGCGCTTGAAGCCGAGCCCGATGCCCACCGTCCCGACAAGCGGGCACAGCAGAATCAGCCATCCGAACGTCGTGGTGGCCATCAGCCGTGGAGCTCGCTCAGCTCGTCAACGTCGATCGGCAGGCGCCGGCGGTAGATCGCGACGATCAGGCCCAGCCCGACCGTCACCTCGGCCGCCGCCACGACCATCACGATCAGCGCGAACACCTGCCCGTCCGCGCCGCCCCACATCCGGCTGAAGGCGACCAGCGCGAGATTGGCGGCGTTGAGCATCAGCTCCAGGCAGAGCAGGATCACGAGTGGGTTGCGACGCGTGAGCACCCCGCCGGCGCCGATCGCGAAGATCAGCGCGGACACGGTCAGATACCAGCCGATGGCCACTAGCGGTGCCTCCGCGGACGTGCCGGCATTACCAGCCGCCCTCGCGTGACGGTTCGTTGGCTGCGCCGACCCCCTCGATCTCAGGCTCCGGCGACGCGGCGACGCGTGTGCCGGCAGCCTCGGCCATCGTGCCGGTGTAGACGGGCCGTGGGGCGTCGAGTGAGAGCTGGAACTCCTCGTCGTCACCCTCGAGCCCACGGCGGCGGCGCGCCAGCACAACCGCCCCGATCGCTGCCACCAACAGCAGCAGCGAGGCGACCTCGAACGGGAACAGGTACTTGGTCAGGAACAGCGTGCCGATCTGCCGCGGCGTGCCGAAGCCGAGCACGTACGGCGCGCCCTTGCTCGAGATTCCCCTCAGGGCCGAGCCCAGCATCGCGACGCACAGCTCGACCGCCAGACCGAGGGCGAACAGCGGTCCGAGGATCCGCAGCGCGGTGCCGCCGGCAAGCTCGTCGCCGCCGCCGACGTAGGCGACCACGAACACGTACAGGACCATCACCGCCCCCGCGTACACGACGACCTGCGCCGCCGCGACGAATTCGGCCCGCAGGAGCAGGAACAGGACCGCCAGCGAGATCAGGTGGACGACCAGCGCGAGCACGCTGTAGAACGGGTTACGGAGTGTGACCACGCCGATCGCGCCGGCCAGCGCGCCGATCGCACCGATGAAGAACAGGACCGGGGTCATTCGCCCTCCGCCCGCAGCGGGGTGCGCTCGATCGCATCGGCCAGGAGCATCTCCTTGGTGAAGATCAGGTCCGACCGCGTGTAGTCCGAGAGCTCGTAGTCGTGGCCCATCGTGATCGCGTCGAACGGGCACGCAACCTCGCAGTAGCCGCAGAAGATGCAGCGGCTGAGATTGATCTCGTACACGGCGGCGTAGCGTTCGCCCGCGGAGACACGGTTCTCGGGGGTGTTCTCGGCCGACACCACCCGAATGCAGTCGGCCGGGCACGCGGCGGCGCAGAGCGAGCAGCCGACACACTTCTCGAGGCCGGTGTCCTCGAAGCGGTGGAGCTTGTGCCGGCCCCGGAAGCGCGGATACACCGGCGTCTTCTCCTCCGGGTACTGGATCGTCACCGGGCCCTCGACGATCCGCGCAAAGGTCGTCTTGAGCCCGCGCAGCGTCTCGCCGAACGCGCGGTAGGCACCTGCCACCGGACCCGGTGCGGGATGCCGCATCACCTCAATCACGTCGCCACTTGGGTCGTACGGGCTCATGACACCACCACGATTGCGGTTACCAGAAGGTTCAGCGTCGCCAGCGGGAGCAGCACCTTCCAGCCGAAGGCCATCAGCTGGTCGTAGCGCAGGCGAGGGAGCGTGGCGCGGATCCAGATGAAGAAGCTGATGAACAGCATCATCTTGACCAGCACCACGATCGGGTCCACCCAGCCTGGAGGATGGATCCCGAACGGCATCAGCCAGCCGCCGAGGAACACCGTGACCGCGATGCCCGAGACGACGAACATGTTCATGTACTCGGCGAACAGGTAGGCCACGAACGGAGTCCCGCCGTACTCGGTGAAGTAGCCGCCGACCAGCTCGGCGTCCGCCTCGACGAGGTCGAACGGTGCGCGGTTCGTCTCCGCGAACGACGCGACCATGAAGATCAGGAAGCCGACGAACTGAGGGATGATGTACCACATGCCCTTCTGCGCGTAGACGATTCCGGTCAGCGACAGCGTCTGCGCGGTGATCACGACCCCGACGAGCGACAGGCCCTGCGATACCTCGTAGGAGATGAGCTGCGCGGCGCCGCGCATCGCGCCGAGGAACGAGTACTTCGAGCCCGAGGCCCAGCCGCCGAGCATGATCCCGTAGAACGAGATCCCGGCCAGCGCAAACACGTAGAGCGGGCCGATCGAAACGTCGATCCCATACAGGCCGACCGGCGTGCCGAAGATGTTTTGGACGCCGCCGAACGGAATCAGCGCCAGCGCGCCGATCGCGGTCGTGATCGCGATCGCCGGCGCGATCCGGAACAGGTAGCCGACCGACGTCGTGGGCCGGAACGGCTCCTTCATCGCGAACTTGACGATCTCGGCCATCGGCTGCAGCAGCCCGAACGGGCCGACCCGGTTGGGGCCGTAGCGGGCCTGGAAGCGGCCGAGCAGCTTGCGCTCATAGACGGTGAGCACGGGCAGGATCGCGAACGCGACCAGGAAGATCAGCACCGACTTGACGATCTGGATCCACCACGGCTCGAAGTAGAAGGCGTTGGCGTACGCGGTCATCCCTTCCTGACCTCCACGATCTCCGCGGTCAGCGCGTTGGCGGACTCGTGCTCGATCCCGTCGGCGAGGAACACTGTCCCCTCGGGCACTCCCGAGCGGACTGCGGCCCGGGCGCGCAGCCGCGTTCCATTCTGCCCCACGGCGACCTCATCGCCGTTGCTGATGCCCAGGCGGACCGCGTCCTCGGGCGAGAGCTCGACCTGCTGCTCGGCGATCGCGAAGTGCAGCGCCGGCGAGATCTCGACCTCGGGTGCGGCCCAGATCGGCCGGTAGGTGCCAAGCCGGAGCGACCCGTTGGTCGAGGCGACCGCCGCGGGCGCCCGTGCGGTGGGCGCGCTCGGGGCCCCGGCGCCGAAGTCGAGGGCCTGGGCCTGCTCGCGCTCGGGCCAGCGCACCCCGCGGCCGCCGATCTCCTCGAGCGTGAGCCCGGCATAGAACGACACCGCTTCGGCGAGTTGCTTCCAAGCCATGCCGGCCGTGAGGACCCCGAGATCCAATCCACAGCGCCGTGCGAGCTCGACGATCACGGCCCAGCCCGCGCGGACCTGCCCGGGGTGGGCGATCGCCGTGCGCAGACGCTGGACGCGCCCGTCGGGATGGACGACGGTGCCCTCCTTCTCGGCGTAGGACTCGGCCGGGAAGACGACGTTGGCGTGCTCGCGCAGGCCGTCGGTCAGCACCGATGCGTGGGCCACGACGAGCCCGGCACTGCGCAGCGCCTCGTTCCACAGCGCGCGGTCCGGGTACTCGCGGAGCGGATCGGTGCCGTACAGGTGCAGCGCCGTGACCTTGCCGTCCGCAGCCGCGCGGGCGATCTCCTGGGCGCCGCGCCCGGCGGCGCCGTCCGCCAGCGCCTGATACCCGGGTCCGTGATCCGGGGCCACGCCGGCCTCGCGCAGGCCGCGACCATTGGCACCGGCGGGAATCTCGAGCAGCCCGGCGCCACTGCGCTCGCTCAAGCCGAGGACGGCGGCGATCTCGAGCAGGCTGGCGAGTCCGTCGGCGCCGAGCCGCTCACCCCACACGATCACCACGTCCTCGCCTCCGTCGCGCAGGAGCTGGGCCAGCGGTGACTTGGGCTCGCCGAGGAGTTCTCCGGCGAGCCCGGCGAGGAACGCGGCCTCCTCGCCCGGCGCGTAGCGGGCGATCGCCCTGGCGTTGGGGTCGAGCGCGCTGGGGCGGGCGGTGGCGATCGCGAGCTGGACGCCGCGGCGTCGCACGCCCTTGCGAATCCGCAGATCGAGGATCGGTGCGTCGTCGAGCGGCTCGCAGCCGAGCACGAGCACCGTGTGTGCGAACTCGAGGTCGGGAACCGTCGCCTGCAGCGCCGGGTTGGCGAGCGCACGCACGAGCTCGACGGGCACCGCTCCGGCCACGCGCGCGTCGATGTCGCCCGACTCGAGGCCCTCGCGGGACAGGCGTGCGAGCAGGTGGCCCTCCTCGTTCGTCGTCTGGCCGCCGACCAGCGTTCCCACGCGTCCGCGGTGCTTCGCCAGCCCGGCCGCGGTCTGGAGTGCGCGCTCCCAGGAGACGGGTCGCAGCTCTCCTCCGTCCCGAACCAGCGGCTCGGTGATCCGCTCATCGACGTGAATCGCCTGGTAGGCGAAGCGCCCCTTGTCGCACAGCCAGCCGTCGTCGACCTCGTCGTGGTCCCGCGCGAGCACGCGCATGACCTTCTCGTCACGAACGGTGAAGGTGACGTTGCACTGCGATGGGCACAGCGTGCAGATCCCGCCCGCGTCCTCGATGTCCCACGGCCGGGCGCGAAAGCGGTACGGCTGTGAGGTCAGCGCGCCGACCGGGCACAGCTCGATGATGTTGCCGCTGAACGGGGCCACGTACGGGTGACCGTCGAACGTGGTGACGAATGAGTGCGCGCCGCGCTCGGCGAAGATCAGCTGGTAGTCCTCGGAGACTTCCTGCGAGAAGCGCACGCAGCGGTAGCAGAGGATGCATCGCTCGCGATCGATCGCCACGAGCGGGCTCAGCGCCAGCGGCTTTTGGAAGTGGCGCTTGGGCTCGATAAAGCGCGAGCGACCGAGCCCCCAGCCGAAGGTGATGTCCTGAAGTGGGCACTCGCCGCCCTTGTCGCACACCGGGCAGTCGAGCGGGTGGTTGACCAGTAGGAACTCGACCACGGCGTTCTGCGCGTGGCGGACCCGGTCGGTCTGGGTGTGGACGACCATCCCGTCCTTGACCGGAGTGGAGCACGAGGTCTGGAGCTTCGGGATGCCCTCGATCTCGACCAGGCACATGCGGCAGGCGCCGACCGGGTTGCCGAGCTTCGGCTCGTAACAGAAGTAGGGGATCTCGACGTCGCCCTGCTTGGCTGCGTCGACGAGCATCGACCCCTCGACGGCCTGGATCTCGAGGCCGTCGATCGTCAGCTGGATGATCTTCTGCGCGGGTCTCGGCATCGAGCTTCTCTAGTGCACCGGCAGTGGGCCGGCGGCCGGGTCGGCGACCCCGAGCGGGACGACGTCCTCGAGCGCACCGAGTCCGGCGCGCTCACGCGCCGCCTCGATCTCCGCTTCGAGCTCGCCGCGGAACTTCTGCACCATCGACCCGATCGGCATCGCCATCGCGTCACCGAGCACGCAAAGGCAGTTGCCGATGATCTGCTCCTGTACCGAGGCCATGATGTCGAGGTCCATCGGGGTGGCCTCGCCGGTCTCGATCCGCTGCAGCATCTTGTGGGTCCAGTTCGTACCCTCGCGACAGGGAACGCACTTGCCGCACGACTCGTGCGCGTAGAACTTGGCCAGCTTCAGCGCGACCTCGAGCACCGAGTGCGTGTCGTCGACGACGATGATCGCGCCGGAACCGAGCATCGAGCCGGCCTTCGCCATCGAGTCGAAGTCGTAGGGCAGGTCGAGATCGTCCTTGGTCAGCACCGGGCTCGAGGACCCGCCGGGGAACCAGAACTTGACTTCGCGCCCCTCGAACGTCCCGCCCGCGAGGTCAAAGATGATCTCGCGCGACGGGATCCCGAGCTCGATCTCGTAGTTGCCGGGCCGCTGCACGTCGCCGGACACCGACACGACCTTCGTCCCGGTTGAGGTCTCGGTGCCGAGTTTGGCGTAGTCGGCTCCGCCCATCCTGACGATGTAGGGGACCGTGCACAGCGTCTCGACGTTGTTGATCAGCGTCGGGCCGTGGTAGAGACCCTCGATCGCCGGGAACGGCGGCTTCAGGCGCGGGTTGCCGCGCTTGCCTTCGAGCGAGTCGAGCAGACCCGTCTCCTCGCCACAGATGTACGCGCCCGCGCCGCGGTGCAGCACGAGCTTCAGCGAGTGGCCTGATCCGAGGATGTTCTCGCCCACCAGGCCGGCCTGCTCGGCCTCGGCTATCGCGGCCTCGAGAATGTCGGCCTGGTGCGCGTACTCGCCGCGGATGTAGATGAACGCCCGGCCGATCTGGGCCGCGTACGCCCCGATCACGATCCCCTCGATCAGCATGTGCGGGCTCTTCTGCATCAGCTCGCGGTCCTTGAACGTGCCCGGCTCGGACTCGTCCGCGTTGCACACGAGGTACTTCTCCATGTCGCCGCGAGGAAGGAACGAGGCCTTCTTGCCCATCTGGAACCCGGCTCCGCCGCGTCCGCGCAGGCCCGAGTCCGTGATGTTGTCGAGGACCTCCTCGGGCTCCATCGTGAGCGCCTTGCGCAACGACTCGTAGCCGCCGCGGCGCTCGTAGACCTCGAGCGTGTTCAGCCCCGGCTCGTCGATTCCCTCGAACAGCAGCTTCACTCGTCGGACTCCTCGTCGGCGGGGACCTCGATCGCCGCGGTCGGGCCGGGGCGATCGCCCTGCTCGCCCTCGGGGGGCAGGCCGGCGGTGTCGGCCATCGGCGTCTCAGCGCGATCAGGTGGGCTGAACTCCTCGGCGCCGGACGCGACCTCTGGGTCGGCGCAGCGACGGTAGCGCAGCTGTTTGTGCTCGAGCACCGTCCGTCCGGCTCGGAGGTCGTCGATGATCCGTCCGGCGTCCTCGATGTCGAGCGGTCCCACGTACTCGCCGTTGACGGACGCCATCGGCGCGATGTCGCAGGCTCCCAGGCACTCGAACGATCGCACGCTGACATCGGGGTCCTCGGTCGCGGCAGCGGTCATCGCCTCGAAGAACTCGTCCGCGCCGCGCAGCGAGCACGAGATGTTGGTGCAGACGTAGACGTCGTTCCGGGGCTTGGGAACGGTCGAGAACATGTCGTAGAACGTGGCCACCGATGAGAGATAGGCGGGGGTGAGCGCCATCACCGCGGCGACCTGCTCGATCGCCTCGGGCGAGCACCAGCCGTACTCGACCTGCGCCGCGTGAAGGGCGGGGATCGCGGCCGAGCGGCGATCCGGGTACTTGGCCATCGCGGTCTCGATCTCCGCCCGCAGCGTGGGCGGCACCGGGGTGGTGGCGGGATCCGGGATCTCGGCCGGCGGCTTGCTCAGATCCGCGGCCTCGTCCCAGCCGGGGACGCGAGAGCCGTGATCGAACCTGGGCACCGAGGTACTCACCGGTCGATGCCGCCGAGGATCGGGTCGAGCATCGCCAGCGTCGCGATCAGGTCGGCGATGTAGCCGTCCTTGACCATGTGGCGGAGCGCCTGGAGGTTGACGAAGCTCGGGTCGCGCATGTGCACCCGCGCGGGCTTGGCCGAGCCGTCGGCACGCACAAAGCAACCGAGCTCGCCGCGCGTGGTCTCGATCGCGTAGTAGCACTCGCCCGGCGGGACGCGGAAGCCCTCCGTCACGAGCTTGAAGTGATGGATCAGCGCCTCCATGCTGGTCGCCAGCTCGTGTCGCGGCGGCAGCGCGATCTTCCGGTCGTTCGTGATGTGCGGACCCTCGGGGAGGCCGTCGAGCGCCTGCTCGATGATCTTCACCGACTCGTAGAACTCGGCGTGGCGCACCCGGTAGCGGTCGTAGTTGTCACCCACCGTGCCCACCGGGATCTTGAAGTCGAAGTGGTCGTAGCTCGAGTAGGGGTGCGCCTTGCGCAGGTCCCAGGGATGGCCGGTGGCACGCAGCAGCGGGCCGGTGACCCCCAGCTTCAGCATCGTCTCCTGATCGACGATCCCGGTGCCGCGCAGCCGCTCGAGCACGATCTCGTTCTTCTCGAGCAGGTCCGCGTACTGGTCGGCGCGGCTCGGCATCTCCTTGCAGAACGCGCGCACCTTCTGCTCGAACCCGGCCGGGATGTCCTCGAACACGCCGCCGACCTGGAAATAACGCGTGTGCATCCGCTGCCCGGACGACATTTCGAACAGGTCGAGGATCTTCTCGCGCTCGCGGAAGCAGTACCAGAACATCGAGATCGCGCCGAGGTCCAGCGCGCTCGTGCCGAGCCAAACGAGGTGGGACATGATCCGGTTGAGCTCGAGGTGAATGACGCGCAGGTACTGGGCGCGCGGCGGCACCTCGACGCCAAGCAGCGTCTCGACCGCACCGCAGAACGCCATCGCGTTGAAGTAGTACGCGAGGTAGTCCATCCGCTCCACCACCGGGATGACCTTCCAGTAGGCCTTGTCCTCGGCGGTCTTCTCGATCCCCGTATGGACGTAGCCGATGATCGGGCGGATGTCCCGCACGACCTCGCCCTCGAGCGTCGCGAGCAGCCGCAGCACGCCGTGCGTGGCCGGGTGGTGCGGCCCGATGTTGAGGGTCAGCAGCTCGTGCGTCTCACCCTCGCCGGCCGCCTCGCTCGAGATCGTGATCGACTCCTCGCGCCGGCGGTAGTCCTCGGTCAGGGTCTCTTGCTCTGAAGGGCTCACACGTACTTCCCATAGTTCTGCTGCTCGTTGTACGTGAACAGGACCGGCTCGCCACCGACCGGGAAGTCGCGGCGCTGGGGGTGGCCCTCGTAGTCCTCGGGCATGAGGATCCGGCGCAAATCCGGATGGCCGTCGAAGATCACGCCGAACATGTCGAACACCTCGCGCTCGGGATAGTCCGCGCCGGGGTAGAGCTCGACCACCGAGGGAACGCGGGGGGAGTCGGTGTGGACGCGCGCCTTGACGCTGATCCGGTCGACCTCCTTCATGTCGAGCAGCTCGTAGAGCACGCCGAGCCGCGGCTCCTCGGGGTAGTAGTCGACGCCGTGCAGGCTGGCGAGGAAGTTGAAGCCCTTCTCGTGCAGATGCTCGAGCACCGCCCGCACCTTCGGGGGGTTGACGATCAGCGTCGCGCGGCCGCGGTGGAACGTCGTGTCGAGGACCGAGTCGGCGTCGAGAACGCGCAGCTCCTGGGCGGTCAGCTCCAGCCCTGTCGCGTCAGGCACCTGCGGTGTCCCCGGGCTTGAAGACGTTGACGTTCGCGCTCGACAGCGGCGTCTCCCCCTCAAGCAGCTCCTCGGTGCCCACCGCGGCGTAGCGCTCGCGCCAGCCATCGCGAGCATGGCCCTGGATCTTCTCGCGCAGGCGCAGGATGCCGTGCATCAGCGCCTCGGGCCGGGGCGGGCAGCCTGGCACATGGACGTCCACCGGCATGAACTTGTCCGCCGGTACCAGCGCGTAGTTGTTGAACACGCCGGTCGAGGAGCAACACGCGCCCATCGAGATCGCCCACTTCGGCTCGAGCATCTGGTCGTAGAGCCGGCGAACGATCGGCGCCATCTTGATCGAGACGCGGCCCGAAAGGATGATCAGGTCGGCCTGGCGCGGCGAGGCGCGCAGCGCCTCGAAGCCAAACCGGGCCACGTCCATCCGGGCGCCGACGATCGACATCATCTCGATCGCGCAGCAGGCCAGTCCGAAGGTCAGCGGATAGATCGAGTTCCCCTGCGCCCAGGCGACCGCCTTGTCGGCGGTCGTGGTCAGCACCCGCTCCTCGACGTAGCGCTGGAGCTGCTCGTCGTCAAGGTCGCCGCGGAGCATCGTGCGGGCCTCGAGCTGGCGCACGCGGAAGCTGTCCGGGTCTGCCGGCTCGCGCTTTATTTCCACGCCAGAGCTCCCCTGCGCCACACGTACACGAACGCGATCATCAGCAGGGCCACGAACACGATCGTCTCGGTCAGCGCGAAGGTTCCGAACGACCGCAGCTGCACGGCGATCGGGTAGAGGAAGATGACCTCGATGTCGAACAGGATGAACAGCATCGCCACGAGGTAGAAGCTGATCCCGAAGCGAAAGCCGCGCTGGATCTCCGAAGGCAGTCCGCACTCGTACGGAGCGTCCTTCGAGCGATTCGGACGCCGCTGCCCGATCACCACGTTGAGGAGCGAGAACGTCGCTCCGACCAACCCACCAAGGAGGAGGAAGACAATCGCTGGGAGGTAGGTTCGGAGCATCAGTCAGGTCTTATAGCACCGCGACGGGGTAGTTTGTAACAACGTGTTACTTAGTGCGAAATGCGGCTATCTGCCGCGTCCTTTGGGCGGGTCTCCTCGCCGTCCCGTGGACCACTGTCTGCGGCCTTCCGGGCGCCACTGTCTGCGGCGTCCCGGGCGCCACTATCTGCGGCCTTCCGGACGCCACTATCTGCGGCCTCGTTATACCCACGAGCGGCGATCGTGAAAGACGTTCATATCGTTGTCGGGGTTCTGGCCATCGCGCTCAACGTGGCGGCCGCCCTGTGGGGCGCCTGGCGGTGGTGGCGCGTGGCCCCGAGCGCGCTGTTTTGGCGCCTACTCCGGGCCGGCCAGGTGGCGGTCGTGGTCCAGGTCGCGCTCGGCGGCGTGCTGGTGCTGCTCGGCCACAAGCCCCCGGGCCTCCACGTGATCTACGGGCTGCTGCCGCTGCTCGTCTCGTTCATCGCCGAGCAGCTCCGCCTCGCCTCGGCCCAGATGGTGCTCGACCAGCACGGCTACGCCTCGGCTGCCGAGGTCGGCGAACTGCCCGATGATGAGCAGCAGTCGATGGTCGTCGCGATCGTCCAACGCGAGATGGGGGTGATGACGATCGCCGCCTTCGTGGTGGTCGTGCTGCTGGTGCGGGCGGCTGGAACGGCGGGGTAGGCCGGCGGGTCGGGTGGCTTTCGGAGGATCGGGGGCTTTCGGGGGGTCGGTGGGTCGGGGGGGCTTGTGGGGCTTTCGGGGCCGGGCGGCCGGGGCGGCATTCGATTCGTGATGCGAACAACGTCACTCTCGATACGGCGGCTGGCTCGAGAGTGACGAACGGCACCACAACCGGCGCCAATGTCACGCTCGGCCCGCGGCGCGACTCGAGAGTGACGAACGGCACCACAACCGGCGCCAATGTCACGCTCGGCCCGCGGCGCGACTCGAGAGTGACGCCATCCGGGACGTGACGGGCCCACCGGCCCCGCCGCGGCCCACCGGCCTCGCCCCGGCCCCGCCGCGGCCCACCGGCCTCGCCCCGCCCCGCCGCTCCCCACCGGCCTCGCCCCGCCGAGGCCCACCGACCCCACCCCTAACTCAGCCCGCCGTCGTGGTACTGGCCCCCGTACCACAGCAGCGGCTCGCCGTCGCCGAGGCCGAGCGCGACGACCTGCCCGATCGCGATCGTGTGATCGCCACCGGCGAGCAGGTCGCGGACGTCGCAGGCGGCCCAGGCGATTGCGCCCGAGATGATCGGCATCCCGCGCTCGAACCGGTGCTCGACCGCGTCGAGCTTCTCCGCCTCTGGCAGCTTCGACGCGAACACGCCCGCCAGATCCTCCTGTTCGGAGCTGAGGATGTTGACCGCAAAGCGGCCCGCTTCGCGGACGATCGGAAGCGTCCGGGCCTGATTCTCGAAGCAGACGAGCGCCAGCAGCGGATCCAGCGACAGCGAGCAGATCGCGTTCGCGGTCATGCCGCCGCTGCCCGTCGGGCCGGCGCTGGTGATCACCGCGACGCCGGTGGCAAAGCGTCCGAAGACCTCACGGAACAGTTCGGGGTCGGGGCTGTCCGCCATCGCGGCGGGTTATAGCGTGGCCCGCACCACGCGCGTGCGCGCGGTCCCCAAGCCGGCGCGAGCGCCCGCCCCACGACCAGGCGGTTCCCGCCCCGAGCAGGAGGCGGTCCGTCCGGGATAAGCGTCCGCCACCACGCGCGTGCAGGCAGAAGAGGCCCCCGGCGCCGGCTCCCTCTGGTTGCCGCCGTGGGGGGACGATCGCGATTGCGTGGTAAGCGACGTCTCACGGCCGGCGCCGGGGATGCGCTCATCTTCGTCGCGTCGGGCCTGGCTCCTGCCTGGCAGGCTCCGGTTCGCCTCAGCGGGAACGCACCCGGGCGTCCAGGGTTCGCCGCAGCGGGAACGCAACCCGGGCGCTCCAGGCTTCGCCGCAGACGAGAACGCAACCCGGGCGCTCCAGGGATCGGTTCAGCGGGTGACCTTGAGGGTTCCGTAGGCACCCAGCGCCTGGTCGGAGAGCATCGTCGACGCCATCGAGTAGGTGCCGGGCTCGAGGGACAGCGTCAGCTCGGCGCTCTGACCAGGCCAGATCGGCTTTGTCGTGCCGGCGGTCACCCCGTCGAGCGTGACCACGAGGTTGTGGGTGAGGCGCCCGTAGTTGCGGACCTGTATATCGAGATAGCCGGCGCTGACGCGCACGTTGTCGGGTCTCAGTCGGTATTCGCTGAGGGCGATGTGCAGCGTGCGGGCGCCG
Source organism: uncultured Solirubrobacterales bacterium (assembly GCA_963796645.1). GTDB lineage: Bacteria > Actinomycetota > Thermoleophilia > Solirubrobacterales > Solirubrobacteraceae > Palsa-465. Next base: position 169,127 of record CAWCMQ010000001.1, read on the forward strand.
CTCACCCCCTGTGCGTGACCGCAGCCGACGAGGAGCGAGCCGCACGCCGCCAGGAGGGCGAGCTTCGATGCGCGAAACGCTGACATGGGCATCCCGATTATGATCCGGCGCGCATGAGCCGGCCGTTAAGGGTCCTCCTCAGCCTGAGTGCATTGACCGCGGTCGCGGCGCTGATCGCCGCGTGCGGTACCGAGAAGATCTCGGTACCGAAGTCGAACCCGGACCTCCATTGGGGTGCGGTGCTGTTCTCCCAGCGGTGCTCGGGCTGCCACACGCTCTCGTACGCAGCCACCAACGGTTCCGCGACTAACCCGCGCACCCGCGAGATCACGAACGGGCCGAACTTCAACGTTCGCTGCGAGCGCCCCGTCACCCGCGTTCTGTACGCGATCGAGAACGGCGGCTTCTCGGGCGCGATCATGCCCCAGAACGTAGTCGTCGGCAAGGACGCGCGGGACGTGGCTCAGTTCGTGGCCACGTACTCCGGACGCCAGGCGCCCAAGACCCCGGGCGTGCCCACCTGCCAGTCGCAGGCGATCGGCACGCTGCCCCCGGCAACGGCCACCACCGCGAGTGCGACACCCGCCGCCTCGCCGACCACCAGCACGACGTCGTCGGCCACGAGCGCCGCCCAGTCGGGCAAGAAGAAGAAGTAGCGAAACCCCGGGAGGGCAAGTTCTCGACGTAAGGCTGATTCGCCGCGATCCGGACGCCGTCCGCGCCTCGCTCGCGCGGCGAGGACCCGACGCGGCGGCCGCGGTCGATCGCGTGCTCGAGCTCGACCAGCGGTGGCGGGCGCTGACCGCCCAGGCCGAGGAGCTGCGAGCCGAGCAGAACCAGGCCAGCCGGGGACGGAAGGGCCCGCCCACGCCCGAGGAGCGCGAGCGGCTGGCATCGCTCGCCGCACGCGGGCGCGAGCTGAGCGATGAGGAGACCGCGGTCCGGGCCGAGCTCGACGCCGAGCTCGCGGCGCTCCCGAATCTGCCCGCCCCGGACGCGCCCGACGAGGACACTCCGATTCGCGAGGTAGGCGAGGCCGGCGCCACCGGCCGCGACCATCTGGAGCTGGCCGGTCCGCGTATCGACATCGAGCGGGCGGCCAGGGTGTCAGGCTCACGCTTCGCCTACCTGCTCGGCGACCTCGTGATGCTCGAGTTCGCGCTGGTCCGATGGGCGCTTGAGCGGCTTCGCTCCGACGGCTTCGAGCCGGTTGTTCCTCCCGTGCTGGTCCGGGAACACGCCCTGTACGGCACCGGCATGCTGCCGGACACCGAGCAGCAGATCTACCGCGTTGCGGATGACGACCTCTACCTGGTCGGCACCTCCGAGGTTGCCCTGGCCTCGCTGCACCGAGACGAGATCCTGTCCGCCGACGAGCTGCCGCGCCGCTATGCCGGGTTCTCGACCTGCTTTCGCCGGGAGGCCGGAGCGGCGGGCAAGGACACCCGAGGAATCTTCCGCGTGCATCAGTTCGACAAGGTCGAGATGTTCAGCTTCGTCGAGCCCGACGCGGGCCCGGAGGAACATGAACGGCTGCTGGCGATCGAGGAGTCGATCCTCGGCGCGCTCGAGCTGCCCTATCGAGTGGTTGCGATCGCGGTGAACGATCTCGGCGCGTCGGCGGCCAAGAAGTACGACTGCGAGGCGTGGCTGCCCGGTCAGGGCCGCTACCGCGAGCTGACCTCGTGCTCGAACACGACCGACTTCCAGGCCCGCCGACTAAACATCCGCTACCGGCCCGCGGACGGCAAGCCGGTGCACCTGCACACGTTGAACGGGACGGCTGTCGCCGTGGGCCGCACGATCATCGCGTTGCTGGAGAACGGACAGCGCGACGATGGATCGGTGCAGCTGCCCGAGGTGCTGCTGCCCTACGGTGCGCCGGCGACGCTGCCGGCGGCTGGCTGACCGAGCCGTTCAGCTGCTGACGAGACGCAGGCCCTGGGGCCGCGGCGCGGTGTCGAGCACCACGAGCGCGGCGCGCGGAGGTCCGCAGGCCGCGATCTGAGCCCGCATCCGCACACCGAAGGTGTTCCACGGCCGCACATACGCTTGGGCCGTCTCGTCATCGGCCATCACCGTGGCCACCGCCGCGGCGAACGCGGTGGGCCCACGCGCCTCGGCGTCGGCCGGGATCACGAGCTGGGCAACCGGCTCGTTGACAACCATCTCCTCGCTGACCCCGAGCAGGCGTTCGGCCTCGACCGATACGGCCTGAACCAGCAGCGAGCTGTCGAGGACGAGGAAGGCGTCGCCGGCCTGGGGGATGGCGTCGACGCGCGTTTCCAGGAACAGCCCGAGACCGCACGAGGGGCAGACGCGGGCGCTCGGGGCGGGGGGATCGGAGCCCGGCGCGTGCGCCGCGCAATGTCCACAGAACCACGCGTACTCGACGAGGGACTCAGCCGGTCCCTCGACCAGTCGCAACATGGGTCTCTGAATCTCTTGTCCCAACTCTTATTCCCGCGTCCTTCCGGAGATCAACGAAAGATCCCCATCTGGATGGCAGGATATGTCAGAAGCTCGTTACGGAAACTATGCGGATTGGATAACGCGGCGCTGGCGCACCCTACAAGACGTATGGCGACGCTCAAAAAGCGATCCAAAGCACGTCTTTGTTGGCCAGACCCAAGCGGAGCACGATAACCGGCCGGTTTCGCCACCGAGGCGTCTGAGCCCGAGCGGTCCCACATGAAGGCGGGTTGATGCGAGGGTTTCCCGGCGGCAAGTTGACGTCGGCGCCGGCGACGCTGTGAGCTGAAGTACAGAAGCGGAGAGGGGGGGATTCGAACCCCCGAACGAGGTTAACCCCCGTTACGCGATTTCCAGTCGCGCCCGTTCAACCACTCCGGCACCTCTCCGGGGGTGGCGGTTAGCCTAGCGGGCGCGCCCGGCCGCCCGCGCCACGGCCCACCCCACGCCCCGGCACCGGTCCGGACCGCCGAAAGCCCCCGCGCCGCGCCCGACCTCACACCTGCCACTCGCCCCCGCGCAGCAACGGGACCTGCAAGCCGTCGCGCGTCAGTCCCGTGACCGCCACCTCGTCGCTGCCGATCATGAAGTCGATGTGGATCTCGCTGTTGTTCATCCGCGCGAGGTCGTCCTCGTCGCCGATGGCGAACGCGAGACCCTGTCCGAGCGCGAGGTGACTGGCCGCGTTCTCGTCGAGCAGCGTGTCGTAGAAGACGGTCCCGAGTCCGCCGATCCGGCTCGCGCGATCGACGAGTGCCACCTCGCCGAGTCGGGCCGCGCCGTCGTCTCGTTGCGAGAGCGTGCGCAAGGTCTCGCCCGCTTGGTCGGCGTCGATCTCCACCGCGCGGCCCCCCTCGAAGCGCACCCGCAGGCCCGTGATCACGGTGCCGCCGACGAACAGCGGCTTGGTCGAGCGAACGACGCCTTCCACGCGCTCCGGATCGGGGGTGGCGAACACCTCCTCGGTGGGCAGGTTCGGCGCGTGCTCGATCCCGTCCACGGTCTCCAGCTTGCCGCACAGCCAGTGGCTACTGGGCAGCAGGCCGATCGTGAGCGACGTCCCGGGTCCTTCGTACTGGAGCGAGTCGAGGTGCAGCTCGTTGAGCTTCTCGGCGATCTCCGTCAGTCCGGCCAGGCGCGTCCGCCAGGCCGCGACAGGGTCTGGCTCGTCGAGCCGGCAGACGTGTGCGACCTCCTCCCAGAGCCGCTCGAGGGCCGCATTTGGCTCGAGCTCGGGGTGCACGAGCTGCGCCCAGGCCGGCGTTGGGCACGGGGTCGCGGTCCAGTTCGTGGTCCGCGCGTTGAGCACGAGCCCGCCCTCGCGGACCGACGGCAGCCGGTCCCGCCCGACCAGCGCGGGGTCGATGCCATCGAGGGCGTGGGGCGCGACCGCGCCCAAGAGCCCGATGCGGGCGCAGCGGTTTTCACCGAGCGCGAGCATCCGGTCGGCGTACCAGGGCGGAACGAAGTTGAGCGTCTCTGGGTCGGCGTGGAGCATTCGCGCTCGCTTGAAGTAGACATCCCACACCGACAGGTCGACGAAAACTGCACCGGCCTCGTAGGCGACCTCGGCCACGGCTCGCGCCAGCGGCTCCTTGCCAGGCTCGGAGGACACCACCACGATCTGTCCCGGCTGGACGTTGGCGCCGAAGCGCACGACCAGTCCGGCGAGCGCGCGGACGTGGTCGGTCACCGGCCCACCAGGATGCCCGGATTGAGGATCCAGTTCGGGTCGACCGCGGTCTTGACGGCGCGCAGGACCTCTACGCCGAGCCCGCCGATCTCGCGCTCGTACCAGGGGCGGTGATCAATGCCCACACCGTGGTGATGGGTGATCGAGCCGCCGGCTTCGAGGATCGCGTCGCCAGTCGCCACCTTGGCCGCGCGCCACTGAGCGAGCGGATCGTCGAGCTGGGCGCACCCGACGGTGAAGTACAGAGAAGCGCCGGACCGGTACACGTGCGAGAGGTGGCAGAGGATCACCGGCGGCGTTCCCTGAGAGGTCAGCGACTCGCGCAACGCGCTCTGCACCGCGGAATAGAGACCCTCGAGATGCGACCAGAACGTGACCGTCTCGAGCGTCTCGACGAGCGCGCCCGCCTCCAGCAGGGCGTCTCGAAGGTACGGCCCGCGATAGCGGTCCCGGGCCCAGCTCTCGCCCGCATCGCCGTCCGCCGGAACCGCTCCCCACCGCTCGAGCAGGCCGGTCACGACCTCACGCGTGCTGCTCACGCTCGCCGGGGTTCCCTCGTATCCGACGATTGCCATAGACCCGCCCCCGGACCCGGCGCCGATCTCCGACGGCTGAGCCAGGTTCAATCCCGTCTCGGCCTCGTCGGAGAGTCGCAGCACGGTCGGCAGCGGTCCGTCCTGGGCCAGGCGCCGCACGGCTTGTGTGCCAGCGCTGAACGACTCGAACCGCCAGCCCTCGTAGCGGCGTTCCTCCGGAGCCGGCCGGAGCTGGACGCCGAGCGAGGTGATCACGCCGAACGTGCCCTCCGAGCCGAGGATCAGCTGGCGCAGGTCCGGGCCGGCGGCCGACTTGGGGGCGCGCCCGAGCTTGAGCGTCCCGGCCGGAGTCGCGGTGCGGAGGCTGACCACGAGGTCGTCGAACCGACCGTAACCGGCCGAGGACTGGCCGCTCGAGCGCGCAGCGGCAAACCCGCCGAGGGTTGCGTACTCGAAGGACTGGGGGAAGTGGCCGATCGTGAGTCCGTGGGGGCGGAGCAGATCCTCGGCCTGGGGTCCGCGGAGTCCAGCTCCAAGCTGCGCGACGCGTGATTTCTCATCGAGGGACAGCAGGCCGTCGAGGCGCCGGACGTCGAGCGCAGCCAGGCCGGCGTAGCCGTCGGCGTCGGGCTCCAGTCCGCCGACCACCGAGGTGCCGCCGCCGAACGGGATCACGGCGATCCGGCGCTCGGAGCAGATCCGCAGGAGCTCGGCAACCTCGTCATGTGAGCCCGGAACCAGGACGACGTCCGGGGCGCCGCGGAAGTCGTGGAGCCTCATGCGCAGAAGGTCTGGCGTCGATTTGCCACGGGTGTGGCGGACCCGCGTGATGTCGTCGCCGAGCAGATGCTCGTCCCCAACCACCCGCCTCAGCATCGCGACGGCATCGTCGGCTAGACGGCTCGGCGGCAGCGTCACGTCCTCGATCGCTCCGGCGCTCGGTCCCGGGTGCTTCACGCCCAGGCCATCGCGCAGCAGCGACAGCACGCCCTCGGGCAGGACCGGCACCTGGGTGCCGTCGCCCCACCCGATCCACGACTGTTCCGGATACGGCTCGTCGGTCGCCATGGGCTGGACGCTAGCGAGAGTGGCTGCGCGGGTCAGCCTCGCCACTGCGCGGCGCCGAGCATTACCAGCATGAGCTGTCGCTCGGCGACGCGAATGACGTCGGCCTCGGCCTCCGGCGCGGCGACGGGGGCGTCGACCATCGCGCCGACGGTGGCGATCATCGTGTTGACGAGCAGGCCGGCCAGCATCTGCAGATCGTCCGTGCGCCACTCGCGCAGCCGCGGGAAGCGGGCCAGGTCGGTCGCGAGTTCGCTCGTGAACAGTCGGATCTCATTGCGGATCGCGTGGCGCAGGACCGTGTTGCTCGTCGAGCCCACCCGAACGACAAACATGAAGTGCAGGCGATGCTCGCGGACGTGGTCGACCAGGATCTCGACCGAACGGTGGATGACGTGCTCGGGAGGCAGGCTCTCCCGCGCCTCGCGGAGCATCGCTCGCAGGGCGCGAAACGATTCCTCCACCAGCGCAAGTCCCAGCTCGTCCATGCTGGCGAAGTGGCGGTAGAACCCGGCAGGCACGATCCCGGCCGCCCGCGCGACGCTGCGGAGGCTGAGCGCATCGAAGCTCTCGCCGGCCTCGACCTGCAGCAGCGCGGCGTCGAGCAGCGCCTGCCGAGTGTGCAGGCGTCGCTGCTCCTGGGTGCGCCGCTCCCGGCGCGGGACAGTTTGCTGTCGGCTATGTGTACGTCTGTTCACTGACATCGTGTGCAGCTGGTCACACTACCTGAGTTTAGGGCTTGACGAATCGGAAACAATCAAACATGATTTGTGAACACTTGTCCACTAACTGCTGAGTCACGATGCCCGTTCAAACACCCGCACGACGCTTCTTGCGCTCCGGTTTCGTCGATCTTCTCGTCGGTCCCCACGGGATCGATCGCTACCTCGAGCTGCTCCGCCCCGACATCACCGTCGGCGACGCCCGCGCTCGGGTCGTCGCGGCGAGACGCCAGACGGCTCGGAGCGTCACGCTCACGCTTCGCCCCAACGCCGCGTGGTCGGGCTTCCGAGCCGGCCAGTTCCTGCGCGTCGGCGTCGAGATCAACGGGGTCCGGCGGACCCGCACGTACTCGCCGGCGTGCTCCGAGCGCCGCTCGGACGGCCTGATCGAGCTGACGGTCACGGAGCATCCGGACGGACTCGTCTCGCGCTTTCTCTGCGCCGAGGCTCGGCCGGGAATGCTGCTTCACCTGGGCGACGCTCAGGGGGAATTCATCCTGGCCGACCGGCGTCCGGAACGTCTCGTGCTGCTCAGCGGCGGGAGCGGGATCACCCCGATCATTTCGATGCTCCGCACGCTGTGCGACGAGGGCCACGACGGCGAGATTGGATTCGTGCACTACGCGCGCACGGCCGAGGATTGGCTCTATCGCCCCGAGCTCGAGGAGCTCGCTCGCCGGCATAGCAACCTGAGCGCCACGTACGTGGCCACCCGCGAGGGGGGCGGCCACGTGTCGCGCGCCGCGATCGAGCGGCTGCTCGGAGAGCTCGAAGGCGTCGACGCAGCGGTCTGCGGCCCGCCCGGCCTGATCGATGCCGTCCGCGACATCTGGCCCGATCCGGACCGGGTCCGCGCCGAGAGCTTCACGCCGCCGAGCCTCGAGCTCGCCGGCGCTGCCGCGAACGGGACCGTCCGCTTTCTTGGCAGCGGCCTGAGCGCGCCGATCGGGACCGGATCGCTGCTCGAGCAGGCCGAGGCAGCCGGTTTGACGCCCGAGTTTGGATGCCGCATGGGCATCTGTCACACGTGCACGTGCCGCAAGGCGGCCGGCCCCGTCCGCAACGCCCTCACCGGAGAGATCTCCGACGAGGAGGACGAGGACATCCAGCTGTGCATTTCGGTGCCGGCCGGTGACGTGGCACTAGAGATCTGACACCTAGGAGGAAAGAACATGCCGACCAAGCAGCCGCAACTGACCGATGAGCAGATCGAGGCCCTCGGGCGTGAGCTCGACGAGCTCCGCAACCGGGTCGTCGCCGAGCTGGGTGAGCGTGATGCCGAATACATCCGGCGCGTCATCCGGGCCCAGCGCGGGCTCGAGCTCGCGGGCCGGGGCATGCTGTTCGCCGGCTTTCTCCCGCCGGCCTGGCTGGGCGGCGTCGCCGCGCTGTCGCTGTCCAAGATCCTGGACAACATGGAGATCGGCCACAACGTGATGCACGGCCAGTACGACTGGATGAAGGATCCGGCGCTCGACTCGAAGCGCTTCGAGTGGGACACCGCCTGCCCGGGCGACCAGTGGCGCCACTCCCACAACTACATGCACCACACCCACACCAACGTGCTCGGCAAGGACCGCGACATCGGCTACGGGATCCTCCGGATGTCCGAGGACCAGCCGTGGCGCCGTCGTGACCTCGGGAACCCGCTCTACGCGCTGATGCTGGCGCTGCTGTTCCAGTGGGGCGTCGCGGTCCACGACCTCGAGGTCGACCGGATCGAGGCCGGCGAGATCGAACTTCAGGACAAGCGCGACATCCTCCGCGCGATCTGGCGCAAGGGCCGCCGGCAGGTGCTCAAGGACTACGTCGCGTTCCCGCTCCTGGCCGGGCCGGGGGCGCCGTTCGTGTTCACCGGCAACCTGAGCGCGAACCTGGTTCGCAACGTGTGGTCGTTCATGATCATCTTCTGCGGCCACTTCCCGGACGGAGTCGAGGAGTTCTCCGAGGAGGAGGTCGAGAACGAGTCACGCGGAGGCTGGTACCTCCGGCAGATGCTGGGATCCGCCAACCTCACCGGCAGCCGGCTCTTCCACATCCTGTCCGGCAACCTGAGCCACCAGATCGAGCATCACCTGTTCCCTGACATCCCGGCGCACCGCTACGCCGAGATCGCGGTCGAGGTGCGGGCGATCTGCGAGCGCTACGGACTCCCGTACAACACGGGCCCGCTGCACCGGCAGTTCGGGTCGGTGGTGAAGAAGATCTTCCGCCTCGCGCTGCCGTCCGGGCAGCCCGAGGACGCCGAGCGCGCACCGGAGCAGGCGCCGGAGACCGAGCCGGAGCTGGCCCTGGCCGCTTAGCGCTCGGCTCCACGCTTGCGCCGGCCGTGCGCTGCGATCATGCTTGTCCTCGGCCAGGACGACGAACCGGACCCGGAGGAGAGCATGAGCGAGCCACTGCGCGACGGCCTGATGATGGACGACTTCCCACTGTCGCTGACGACCGTGGTTGAGCGGGCCGAGCGCTTCAGCGGGCGGCGTGCGGTGACCTCGCGCCGACCCGACGGATCCGTTCATCGCACCACGATGGGCGACTGCGCGCGGCGCTCCCGGCGGCTCGCCTCCGCGCTGGGCAGGCTCGGCGTGGGCGCCGGCGATCGCGTGGCCACGCTGCTCTGGAACCAACCCGAGCACCTGGAGCTGTATTTCGCCGTGCCGCTGATGGGCGCGGTGATCCACACGCTCAATCCACGCCTGCATCCCGACGAGCTCAGCTTCATCGCCGCCGACGCCGAGGACAAGGTGATCTTCGTCGACGAGACGCTGGTCGACGCGTTCGAGGCCTTCCGCGCGGCGCAGGACTTCGAGCACGTGATCGTCGTGTCGCACTCGGGCACGGTGCCGGACGGAACGATCGATTATGAGTCGCTGATCGAGTCAGGGGAGGAGATCGAGTGGCCGGAGCTCGACGAGCGGCAGGCCGCGGCGATGTGTTACACGTCCGGTACAACCGGGCGGCCGAAGGGGGTCGTGTACTCCCACCGGTCGCTGGTGCTGCACTCGCTCAACGCCGCGCTGCCGGACACGCTCGGGATCTCAGGCCGTGACACGATCCTGCCGGTCGTCCCGATGTTCCATGCCAACGCGTGGGGCACCCCGTATGCGGCGGCGTTTGCCGGCGCCGCGCTCGTGCTGCCCGGCCCGAAGCTCGATCCGGTGAGCGTCCTCGATCTGATGGCCAGCGAGCGGGTGACGATGTCGGCCGGCGTGCCAACCGTGTGGATGGCGGTCCTGCAGTCGCTCGACGCCGAGCCCGACCGCTGGGATCTCGGCGCGCTGCAGCGGCTGATCGTCGGGGGCTCGGCGGTGCCGCGGAGCATGCTCGAGGGCTTCGATCGTCACGGGCTGACGATCATCCAGGCCTGGGGCATGACCGAGACCTCCCCGCTCGGGAGCGTGTGCCGGCTGCCGATCGATCTTGAGGATGCGCCCGAGAACGATCGTTATGAATTCCGTGCTCGCCAGGGGATCGCGGCGCCGTTCGTGGAGATCCGCGCCCGCGGCGACGATGACGAGCTGATCCCGTGGGATGACGAGGCGATGGGCGAGCTCGAGGTCCGCGGGCCCTGGGTGGCCGCGGCGTATCACCGCGGCCGCGGCGCGGAGAAGTTCACCGAGGACGGCTGGTTCCAGACCGGCGACGTGGTGAAGATCAACGAGCTCGGCTGCATTCGCATCTGCGATCGCTCCAAGGACCTGGTCAAGTCCGGCGGCGAGTGGATCTCCTCGGTCGATCTCGAGAACCTGCTGATGGCGCACCCCGCGGTCTCCGAGGCAGCGGTGATCGCGGTTCCGGACGAGCGCTGGGGAGAGCGGCCGCTGGCCGCGGTCGTCCTGCGGGAGGGCCAGCAGGCGACGGCGGAGGAGCTGCGCGAGCACCTTAGCCAGGACTTCGCCAAGTGGCAGCTGCCGGAGCGCTTCGAGTTCATCGACACGATTCCGCGCACGGCCACCGGCAAGTTCAAGAAGACAGACCTGCGCGAGCAGTTCGTGAAGACACCGGTCTGAGCGAGGCGGGCCGCCGGCCGGGCGCCCTCAGCCCTCGTCCGGCACTCGCTCGCGCAGCTCCGCGAGCCACACCGCGGCCGAGCTGTCGCTCGGCGCGCGCCAGTCGCCCCGCGGCGAAAGCGAGCCGCCCGACCCAACCTTGGGGGCGTTCGGCATCGCCGAGCGCTTGAACTGGCTGGTCTGGAAGTAGCGGTACAGGAACACCTCGAGCCAGTGCTTGATCTCGGCCAGCGAATACTGGTTGCGTCGCTCGGGCGGGATCAGATCGGGCCAGCTCCCCGCCTCGCGATCGTGCCATGCGTGATGGGCGAGGTAGGCGACCTTGCTCGGCCGGTATCCGAAGCGGAGCACGTAGTAGAGAAAGAAGTCCTGTAGCTCATAGGGCCCCACGGTGCTCTCGCTGTCCTGTCCCGGATGCTCGGCGTCGGGGTCGTCGTGGGGAATCAGCTCCGGCGAGATCGTGGTGCCGAGGATCGATTGCAGGACGTCACTCGCCTCCGCGCCGAACTGCTCGGTATCGATCGCCCAGCGGATCAGGAACTGGATCAGCGACTTCGGCACCGATGCGTTGACGTTGTAGTGGGACATCTGGTCCCCGACGCCGTAGGTGCTCCAGCCCAGCGCGAGCTCGGAGAGATCTCCGGTGCCGACCACCAGGCCGTGGTGGAGATTTGCGAGCCGGAACAGGTGCGAGGTGCGTTCACCCGCCTGCACGTTCTCGTAGGTGACGTCGTAGACCCGCTCGCCGTCAGCCGCAGGATGCGCGAGGTCTTTAAGCATCTGCGTGGCCGACGGCCGGATGTCGATCTCGGCTGCGCTGACGCCGAGGGCGTTCATCAGCCCCCGCGCATTGCCCAGCGTGAGGGCGCTGGTCGCAAATCCAGGCATCGTGTACGCGAGCACGTTGGCGCGCGGCAGCCCGATCCGATCCAGCGCGCGTGTCGCGACTGTCAGCGCGTGGGTGGAATCCAGGCCCCCCGAGACCCCGATCACCACCTTCTCGATGCCGGTCGAACGGAGGCGCGTCTCGAGGCCCCTGACCTGGATGTTGTAGACCTCCTCGCACCGCTCGCGGCGGGTGGCGGGGTCCGCCGGGACATACGGGAAGCGCTCGACTCCTCTGCGCAGCGCGAGCGCCGTGGCCGGGACCCCGAGTGCGAACTCGATTTTTCGGATCGCGCGCACCCGATCGAGATGATCGTGAATCGAGTCGCCGTAGCTGCTCGTGCTGGTGCGGTCAGACACGATGCGCTCGAGATCGACGTCGGCCGTGAGGAGCTGCTCGTGCTCGGCGAAGCGCTCCGCCTCGGCGACCAGGTCGCCGTTCTCGAAGATCATCGCCTGGCCATCCCAGGCCAGATCCGTGGTCGATTCGCCCAGGCCGGCCGCGGTGTACAGGTAAGCCGCGATCGAACGCGCCGACTGTGCGCCGCAGAGCAAGTGCCGGTAGTCGGACTTGCCGATCGTGATGTTGCTCGCGGACAGGTTGACCAGCACGGTGGCGCCGGCCATCGCGCCGTAGGTGCTTGGCGGGATCGTCGCCCAGACGTCCTCGCAGATCTCCACATGCAGCGCGAGGTTGGGCACATCGGCGCACGTGAACAACAGGTCGTTCCCGCACGGCACGACTTCACCGAGCAGTCGCACGCTCTCGCCGGCCAGGTCGCGCGCGGCACGGAACTGTCGCTTCTCGTAGTACTCGCGGTACTCGGGCAGATAGCTCTTCGGCACCACGCCGAGCACACGGCCGCGATGGATCACCACTGCCGTGTTGAACAGCCCTTGCTCGGCCGCCAGCGGGGCGCCGACAACGATCACCGGCTGCAGGTCCGCGCTGGCGGTGACGATCTCCGCCAGCGCCCCGAGCACCGCCCCGAGCAGTGCCTCCTGGTGGAGGAGATCGTCGATCGCATAACTCGAGATCCCTAGCTCCGGGAACGCGATCATCGCTACGCCGTCTTCGTGGGCCCGCCGCGCGAGGGCAAGCGTGCGCTCGGCGTTGAAGGCGGGCTCGGCCACGCGCACGTGCGGAACCGCCGCCGCCACGCGGACGAAGCCGTGGCTGTAGAGCGACCCGAACGGTGCACCGGTCATCTGCATGGCCTGGAGTATCGCGAGCGGCGGGTCGCGGGGATGGGCGATCCGGTTCACCGCGGTCCGTCGCGATTTGGTCCCTCAGCGACGCAGGTCTGCGCCCGAGCCGTCGCCCTGCGTGGCGTGACAGGGCCGGTGGTAGCGCTCGCTTGCCCGCGCGGCCAGCTCGGGCGAGGCCGCGGTGGAGGTCTCCCGGGTGTCGCCGCCGACGACGAACACGGCCGGCTCGTACACCCCGATCATCTCGCGACAGCGATCGCAGGAAAACAGTAGGTCCATGGTCTCTCAGTGCATCCGGCGTCTTTCCGCATCCGCCGACCGATCAGCGTCGCACCTGCAGAACCCAACCGCCTCAGTAGATAACCGCAATTCCGCGCTGCCGAACTACTGAAGCCACGAGTCTCGGGGTCAGAGAACGGCCTCGCCCACGCGGGGGCTCATGTATTCGGCGTGGATGGTCGCCCGGTGAACAGCCTCGGGAAGCTCGGTGTCGGCCGCGTCCTTGACCACAAAGCCACGTGCCCCGACATCGATCGCCCGCCGTGCGAAGGCCGCGCTATTGAGCATCGTCACGACGACGATCTCGGTAGCGGGCTGCTGCTCGCGCATGTGCTCGATCAGCTCGAGGCTCGATCCACCGCGCATGCTCAGGTCGAGCACAAGCACGTCGGGATGGCGTGTGAGCGTCTGCTCGACCGCCCCGATCAGGTCCGTCGCCTCGCTGATGACCTGGATGTCTCCGGCGCCCTCGAGCACCATCCGCAGGCTCCGCCGCATGACGTCGTGGTCCTCGGCAAGGACCACGCGGATCTGGTGCTGGTGGTCGCTGAGCTTGGCGGGGGCGTTGTTCGGCATATGAAGAAGGTAGGCAGATCCGGGGCTTCCGAGAACCGGGCAAAGTCGCCGACCGGCTGCGGCAAACCACCCGACCGCGTTCGGACAGATCCCAAGCCCATGGACCGTAAGTAGTTGACCCGGCCGGGAAGCGTGGGCTCTTCGGATGCCGAGCGCCTCGTTCGAGCGGATCCTGGGGTCATGACCACCGTGACGCCCGTCCCGCGGGCCGCCCGCCGGCCGCCATCGCCGGCGTGGGCCCGTATGCGCGCGTGGGTGGTCGAGCACCGAGCGCAGATCCTCGCCTCGGGTGCTGCGGCGGCGATCGCCGCCGGCGGCCTGCTGCATCTGGCCGGTGCCGACACGGCGGGCGACCGCGTGTGGGGAGCGGCGGTCGCCGTGCTGGCGGCCGAGCTGTCGGTGGAGGTTGTCCGCAGCATCGTGGTCGATCACAGCCTGGGTGTGGACACGATCGCGCTCGTGGCCATGGTCGGTTCCCTCGCTCTGAACGAGGAACTCGCAGGCGCAGTGATCGGGTTGATGTTCACGGGCGGTGCCGCCCTCGAGGCGGTTGCGTCCAAGCGCGCGCGGCGGGAGCTGACGAGTCTGGTCAGCCGCGCGCCCAAGTGGGCCAACGTACGAGCCGGGGGAGACCTTCGTGAGGTCCCGGTCGAGGCGCTGGTCGTGGGCGACGTCGTGGTCGTGCGCACCGGCGAGGTCGTGCCGGTGGACGGAACGATCACCAGTCCCGAGGCGGTGGTGGACACCAGCACGCTGTCGGGGGAGCCGCTCCCCGAGACGCTTGGGCGCGGCGCCTCTGTGCTCAGCGGCTCGGCCAATGCGGGTGCGCCATTCGATCTCCGCGCCGATCGGCCCGCGACCCAGAGCGCGTATGCCGCGCTGGTCCGGCTGGTCGAGCATGCGCAATCGGTCAGAGCGCCGCTGGTCCGGATGGCCGACCGGTACGCCGGGTTCTTCCTGCCGGCGACCCTGCTCGTGGCCGCGGCAGCCTGGCTCGTCAGCGACGACCCGGTCCGAGCCCTGGCCGTCGTGGTCGTTGCCACGCCCTGCCCGCTGATCCTGGCCGCGCCGATCGCGCTCGTCTCAGGGCTCTCGCGCGCGGCGCGCGCGGGCGTGATCGTCAAGGGCGCGGACGCGATCGAGGCGCTCGGCCAGGCCCGCACGGTCCTGTTCGACAAGACCGGGACGCTGACTGTCGGGACGCCAGACGTGCGCGAGGTACACGCGCTCGATGGGCTCGGCCGGGGGGAGGTGCTGCGGCTGGCCGCCTCGCTCGATCGTCTTTCCACGCACGTCCTCGGGCAGGCGCTCGCCCGCTCCTGCACAGAGGCCGGGATCGAATTGGCGGTGCCACGTGAGATCCACGAGCAGCCCGGCCAGGGGATCGCCGGCACGGTCGGCGACCTGCCGGTGGCCGTCGGCAGCCGCATGTTCATGCTGGACGTCGGGATCCCGCGCGAGGAGCTGGCGGAGGCGGCGTTGCGAACCGGCTCGCGCGGGTCGGGCGAGGTTCATGTCCTCGTCGCGGTTCACGGGCACCTGGCCGGCGTGATCGTCCTCGCCGATGAGCTCCGGCCCGACGCTCCCTCGGTGGTGCAGCGGCTCCGCGAGGAGGGCATCCGTCATATCGCGATGGTCTCCGGCGACCGCCGCGCGGCTGCGGAGCGCGTCGGTCGCGAGCTGGGCGTCGACCAGGTCTACGCCGAGCAGTCGCCGGAGGCGAAGCTCGAGATGGTGCGCAGCCTCCAGTCCCGTCGCGACCTTCATCCGGTGGTCATGGTGGGCGACGGCATCAACGATGCCCCGGCCCTCGCGCTCGCCGACGTCGGCATCGCGATGGGCGCAGCCGGTGCGACTGTGTCGTCGGAGACCGCCGATGTCGTGATCACGGTCGATCGCGTCGATCGCGTGGCCGACGCGGTCCACTTCGGCCGTCGGAGCCTCTCGATCGCGCGCGAGAGCATGCTCGTCGGAATGGGGCTGAGCATGGGGGCGATGCTCGTCGCCGCCGCCGGCTATCTGCCGCCGGTCGCCGGCGCCCTGTTCCAGGAGGTCATCGACCTGGCCGTGATCCTGAACGCGCTGCGGGCGCTGAGAGGGTAGGGATCACGCCGTGCGCCGGCGCAGCGTCACGGCACCGAGTGCGAGCGCAAGCAGGGTGACGCCGACGACGACCACGACGTCCGCCACGCCACGAGCTCCGAGCTCGCCATCGACGGTCGCGCGCTGGAGCGCATCGAACGCGTAGGTGAGCGGCATCACGTCGGAGATCCGCTGCAGCGCGAGCGCCATCTGGTCTCTGGCGACGAACAGGCCGCACAGCAGCATCTGCGGAAACACGACCGCGGGCATGAACTGCACGGCCTGGAACTCGGTGCGCGCGAACGCGCTCACGAACAGGCCGAGCGCCATCCCCAGGATCGCGTTCGCGACCGCAAGAGCGAGGACCAGCGCGGTGGACCCGGCCACGTGCAGACCGAGCAGCCCGAACCCGACTCCCCCCGTGAGCAGCGCCTGCACGGTGCCGACGGCGGCGAACGCGATCCCGTATCCGATCAGCAGGTCGAGCTTCGCCAGTGGCATCGTCATCAGCCGCTCGAGCGTGCCGGTGGTTCGCTCCCGCAGCATCGTGATCGAGGTCACGAGGAACATCGTGATGAACGGGAACAGGCCGATCAGCGGCCCGCCGATCTTCTGAAACGCCTCGGGCTGGTGCTCGAACGCGTACTTGAGGAGCGTCAGCAGGACCGGCGGCACCAGCAGCAGCAATGCGATCGTGCGGGGATCGCTGCGCAGCTGCTCGAGCACACGGCGCGCCGTCGCTGCGGTGACCCGCGGGCTCACGCCTGCTCTCGCCGCTCGATCAAGGCGAGGAACGCGTCCGCCAGATCCTCGGTCTTGGTGTCGTGGCGGAGCTCCTGCGGCGTGGTGACGGCGATCAGCTCTCCCTCGCGCATCAGCAGCAGCGACTCGCAGTGAGCGGCCTCGTCCATCACATGGCTTGAGATCAGCAGGGTCACGCCCGATCGCGCCAGCTCCCCGAACTGCCGCCACAGATCACGGCGCAATACCGGGTCCAGCCCGACCGTCGGCTCATCGAGCACGAGCAGCTCCGGCTCGCCGAGCATTGCCGTGGCGAGCGAGACCCTGGCTCGCTCGCCGCCGGACAGGGTCGAGACGATCCGCTCGGCGTAGGGCCCGAGCGAGACCCCCTCGATCGCAGCGTCGACCCGTGCTTCGGCGACTCCTAGGACGCGCCGGAAGTACTGGAGGTTCTGGCGCACCGTGAGGTCGGCGTACACCGACGGAGCCTGGGTCACGTACCCGACGCGGTGCCGCAGCTCGCGTGAGCCCGCCGGCTCGCCGAGCACGCGGACGCTGCCCGACCGCACCACCTGGACGCCGACGATCGAGCGCATCATCGTGGTCTTGCCGCAGCCGCTCGGGCCGAGCAGCCCGGTCACCGTGCCGGCCGCCACCTCGCATGTGATCCCGTGCAGCACGGGCTTGCCCCCGCGCTCGACTACCAACCCGTCGATCGCGATCGCGGCCATGCCAGCACACACTTGTCTTCTCGCCCGCTCACGCCCGGTGATATACCGGCGCTCGCGGACGACCCTCTCCCGGACACCGCGCCGATGTGGCCAACTACCGAGCCAACCCACGGTTGACCCCGGTTGCCGCGCAAGGCTCAGCCGAACACCATGAGCTGTGAAGGCTCCCGCCACACGGGATCAAGCTCGCGTCGGTGACGTCCGCCGCACGGATGGCGCCGGCGCGAGCATTTATCTTCGGCGCGAGTCGCCAAATGACGTTGAGGTTGGTCGGAGCTTCGGCCTGGGAAGCCGTGCAGTTTTGCACGGCCGCTTCGCGAGCGTTTCCTACAGATATGGCCTATTTGCAGGGCTTTCGTACGCGATGGAGAGTCACCGATCGGGCGCCTTGTACTAAAGCGACCTGATTGAGATGGCGATGAGGATCGTCAGCGTGAGCATCGCGCAAGTGAGGACAGGGTCGAAGAGTGCCGCGGTCGTGTGGGCTCTTGGACGGACCTAATCAACCCGGGGGTTCACTCCAATGTCATTCAGCAGTCGCAGACGGAAGCTGCTGGCCGCACTCAGCGGGCTCGCTGTGCTCGCGGTCGCAGGCATCGCAGTCGCATACTTCAGCACCAGCGGTTCGGGGACAGGCTCGGCCACCGTGGGGACCAGTTCGGCGCTAACGATTCACGGGAGCAGCGCGAGCACGCTGTACCCCGGCACGTCGAGCACCGTCTCGTTCACCGTCGACAACACCTCGGCCGGTCATCAGCAGCTCGGCACGGTCCATCTCGCTTCAGTCAAGGCATGCGTCGGCACGGGTTCGACGTGGAACGGAACCACCTGCTCCAACAGCGGCACCGAGGCCACGACGTGCGAGACGGTTGAGACAGGCGCCTCGGATTCGAACACCGCCAACTTCTGGATGGCCGATGTTGCCTCCAATCAGGACTTCGGCAACGGCAACGGACAGTCGGTCACGGCCACCGGGACGCTGAAGATGAACGATCTCAGCTCCAGCCAGGACGCGTGCAAGAACGCGAACCTGACCCTGAACTTCACCAGCTAGCTCGCCGAAGCCGTTGATCGGTGAGGGACGGCCCGCCGCCGTCCCTCACCGGAGCGGCTTCTCGAGCGCACGGGGGCGATGCCCTCGCGCGATGGTGAGACGGGATCGTGCGCATGCGCAAGCTGCTTCCCACGACGGCCATGCGGGCGTGGGGCGTTGTTCCCCTCGTCCTGTTGGCAGGCCTGGCAACCGCGGGCATCGCCGCGTACGCGATGCCGGGCGGCCGAGACACGTGGGCTGGGACCGGCGCGCTGCGCGTGCGCCCGGCAAGCCGGTTCGTCACCGCAGGCGTGCCGGCGTTCTACCGCGTCGCGATCGATCAGAGAGTGATCTGGGGGCGAGTGGCCTGGTGGGTGCTCGGCCTGCCGAAGTCGGCTCGGGCGAGGATCGCGGTGGCGCAAACGCGCGGCGCGGCCATGCTCACGGTCACCACGAGCCCGGCCACCCCGGCGGGCATCTACCGGCTCGAGCTACGAGCTGTCGGTGGCTTTGCGCCCCGATTCGTGCCTCTCTCGCTCGAGGTGGGGCCACCCAGGATCGTCCCGGTTCAGATCACCGGCAGCGTGTCAGGGCTCGAGCCGGGATCGCCGCAGGCGCTCAACCTCGTGCTGCGCAACCCAAACCAGTCACCGACCTGGGTGACGCGGCTATCCGCGAGCCTGCGCGTCGTCAGGGCTCCGCGCGCCTCGCCCGCGCACCCGTGTGGCGCAGCTGACTTCTCCGTCCGCCAGTACGCGGGCCCGTACCCGCTGCCGCTTCCGGGACACGGCGAGCGGACACTCTCGAGCCTCGGCATCGGGGTCACCCTTTGGCCGCAGATCATGCTCATTGACCGTCTCGTAAACCAGGACGGCTGCAAGGGCGCGACGGTGGCGCTCAACCTCACCGGAACGGCGCTCGGCTTGTGAGACGGAGGCTGCCAGGACTGATCGCGATTGCGGTTTCCGCGGTGCTGGCGGCCGGCGCAGTGGCTGCGTTCTCGACGACGGGCTCGGGTACGGCGGCGGCGAGCATCACCACGCTGACCGTCCCCGGCTCGCTCCTCGCGAGCTCCGGAAACAACGTGACGGTCACGTGGACTGCATCGACG
This sequence comes from uncultured Solirubrobacterales bacterium, assembly GCA_963796645.1. Classification (GTDB taxonomy): domain Bacteria; phylum Actinomycetota; class Thermoleophilia; order Solirubrobacterales; family Solirubrobacteraceae; genus Palsa-465. The sequence goes on from CAWCMQ010000001.1 coordinate 188,272, forward strand.
ATCGGCGGAACCGTCGCGGCGACGAGCTACGCGGTCGAGCGGTACTCGAGCGGTGGCACCGATCTTGGCGCAGCTTCCTGCAGCCCCGTGGCTTCGAGCAGCGGCACGCCGGACGCGTTCGGGAGCTTCAGCTGCACCGATTCGCCGGGGGCCGGAACCTACAAGTACAAGGTCACCGCTCAGTACGACAGCTCCTGGACGGCGACGAGCGCCTTCACGAACACAGCGACGGCCAGGAACACGACGACGACCACTACGAGTGCGCCGGCGTCGGGTACGGCGGGGAGTGCGATTGCGGCGGCGTCGATTGGGTCGACGTTGTCGGGTGCGACGGCTGGTGCGGGTGGGTCGATCACGTTCACGGTGTTCGGTCCGCAGGCGAGCGCGCCGACGAGTTGTGCGTCGGGCGGGACGCAGGTGGGGTCGGCGGTGACGGTGAGTGGTTCGGGTACCTATCACCCGTCGGCTGGGTATACGCCGAGTTCGGCAGGGACGTATTGGTGGTATGCGAGCTACGCCGGTGACGCGAACAACGCGGCGTCGAACAGCACATGCGGCACCGGCATGACCTCCACGGTGGTCAAGGCGGTCACGACGACCACTACGAGTGCGCCGGCGTCGGGTACGGCGGGGAGTGCGATTGCGGCGGCGTCGATTGGGTCGACGTTGTCGGGTGCGACGGCTGGTGCGGGTGGGTCGATCACGTTCACGGTGTTCGGTCCGCAGGCGAGCGCGCCGACGAGTTGTGCGTCGGGCGGGACGCAGGTGGGGTCGGCGGTGACGGTGAGTGGTTCGGGTACCTATCACCCGTCGGCTGGGTATACGCCGAGTTCGGCAGGGACGTATTGGTGGTATGCGAGCTACGCCGGTGACGCGAACAACGCGGCGTCGAACAGCACATGCGGCACCGGCATGACCTCCACGGTGGTCAAGGCGGTCACGACGACCACTACGAGTGCGCCGGCGTCGGGTACGGCGGGGAGTGCGATTGCGGCGGCGTCGATTGGGTCGACGTTGTCGGGTGCGACGGCTGGTGCGGGTGGGTCGATCACGTTCACGGTGTTCGGTCCGCAGGCGAGCGCGCCGACGAGTTGTGCGTCGGGCGGGACGCAGGTGGGGTCGGCGGTGACGGTGAGTGGTTCGGGTACCTATCACCCGTCGGCTGGGTATACGCCGAGTTCGGCAGGGACGTATTGGTGGTATGCGAGCTACGCCGGTGACGCGAACAACGCGGCGTCGAACAGCACATGCGGCACCGGCATGACCTCCACGGTCGCCTGGACACACTCATCCGTCGCGAGCGCCACCGACAAGACGGCTCTCCACACCTCGACTACGACCTCGAGCTTCACGGTCAAGCCGAGCTCCGTCTACCTGCTGCTCGTGTTCCGCCACTCGAGCTCGGGCGACGGCATCACCTCGATCAGCAGCACCGGCCTGAGCCCCTCCCTCTCCACATCCTCGTTCACCTCGCTGAACTCGCACAGCTTCAACACGAGTGACTACCAGTGGGCGTACGTCCTGACGACGGGCAGCAGCGCGAGCGGCACCGGCACCCTGACGGTCAGCTTCACGAAGGCTCTCGCCGCCGGCCAGGCGGCCGTCATCGACCTCGTGCAGGTGCAGGGCGGCAGCCTCACCACGCCGGTCGTGACGGCCAACGAAGGCGCGGCCACCGGCACCTCGACCGCTCCCACGGCAAACCTCCCGAGCGCGCCCACGGCGGGAGACAGCGAGATCGTGTTCCTCGGCACCAGCGGCAACGCGGGCACCACGGCGCCGACGGCGAGCCCGGCGATGACGAGCCTGTTCTATTCGCACCAGACGGCCGGCAGCGGCGGCTTCTACAGCGCCATCACGGCCCAGCAGAGCGAGTCGCTCACGCTCAGAACGAGCCAGAGCTGGGGGACGCTCAGCTTCGAGCTGGCCCACGGCTGATCCGGTCCCGCCCCGACGCAAGCCCAAGCCACGAGACCGCGCCTCACGGCCGCTCCTGAAACAGCGCCCCGAACGTGTACTCGTTTTCGGTCGCGACCTCGCCCTCCTGGTCGGGTGCGAACTGCTCGAGCTCGATCGCCAGTCGCTGCCAGTCCTCCTCGGCCGCGCGGGGGTGGTGGAACGGGTGCAACAGGTAGCGCAGTCCATTGTCGTGGAATGGTTGGTTGCCCCGCACGCGCAGGCCGCCGGGGAGTACGAACTGCGACTCGACATCGGCCGGCGAGCCGATCCGGGCCAGCATCGACGGGTTGAGGTAGTCGAAGGTGATGCTGAACGAGCCGCCCGCTACCAGCAGCTCGGCGATCTGCCGACTCACCTCGATCCGTCCCGCGAGCGGCAGGTGTTCGAACACGCACACCGAGGTGACGTGGTCGAACCGCCCTCCCAGGGCCGCGAGATCGAGATCGTGCATGTCCATCGAGACATTGCGCATGCTCCAACCGGTCTCGGCCGCGAGCCGGTCGGCGTTCTCCACGAGGGGTTCGTCAAGGTCGACGGTCACGACCTCCAGCCCGAGCGACGCCATGTAGCACGAGAACAGCGATGAGCTGCCGCCGAGGTCGAGCAGCCGCTGGCCGGGCCGGAAGGGCACGTTTGATACCAGCCAGGCGATCTCCCAGTACAGAAACCAGGGGAACCGATCGTCGTCCACTGCGCGCGGGAGCGGCTCGTAGCCCAGTCCTCGGTTGGCTCGCTCCCAGCCGGCGAGCTGATCGAGTCCTGCGAGGCTGCCGTACCAACTGCTCGCGCGTAGCCCCCGCTCATCGAGCTCGCGCACGAGCGCGTCGAGTTCGCCGCACACTCGGCGAGCCGCCGGGGCGTCGAGGTCGGCGCGGTCCATCGTCCGGTTGATCAGCGGTAGGTCTCTCGCCATCCGCGCGTCGGGTCATGGCCGAGTACCCGCTTAACCCAGGCGTCGAAGCGGGTTGCGTAGAGGCACTGGCGCAGGTAGCTGCCGCGCGCATCGGCGAGGCGGCATCGGATCACCGCCTCGGGCACGCCATGCTTTCGCATGATCCGCCGTGTCTCGCGCAGGTGGGTTCGCAGCGGCAGGTGGGTGGTCAGCCGGTGGCAGGCGCGGTGATCCCGGTACACGTACAGGCACTCCTGAATCGCCCCGAAGCGCGCGCCGGCGTCCATCATCGACCACGGGAAGTCGTAGTCGTCCGGGCCGACCGAGTTCAACGATTCGTCCATCCCACCGATCTCGAGCCCGAGCTTCCGGCGCCAGCAGAGCAGATGCTTGACCGGACCCGACTGGGCGAACATCTCCGGACGAATGTCCGCCACCGCGCCATGCACGCCGCTGATTGGCGCGCCGCGGTCATCGACGATGCGCCGTGCCGAGTGGAAGAAGTCGATCTCCGGCCGACCCGCGATGTTGGCCTCAAGAACCTCAACCGCATCGGTCGACCAAAGGTCGTCGGCGAACAGGATCGCCGTGAACTCGGTGTTGGCGGCACGCATCCCGGTGTTGAGCGCTCCGGCCAGTTTGCGACCCTGCTGCTCGATCAGCGTGATCCGTTCGTCCCTCGTCTGAAGGCACCGCTCGAGCTCCGGACCCATCCCGGGCGCGTGGACGAGCAGCGCCCGCCAGCGAGGCGAGGACTGTGCCAACAGCGACCCGACCGACTCGCGCAGATAGGCCGGGTGGTAGTTCTTGACGGGGACCAGAGCGGTGACGAGCGCCGGGGTCACGTGGCCCGGCCCGCCATATGATGGCCGCCATGCGACAGGCCCCCTGCAGACGGCTCGCTGCTGAACGGGCGGATGAGTGGCTGGCGAAGGGTCACAGGCTCCGGCACTTCTTCGCCCACAGGCTATTTCACCTTCCCAAGTGCGGTCCGGACGGATATCGCGTCGCCGAGGCGATGTGCGGGGTCACGGACGTCGCGGCGCACTGGCAGCTGCTGCTCTACGCCGACCCGGCAGTGATCAGTGATTTCCCGAGCGAGTTGTTCTTCGACGATGACCTGATCTGGCACCAGCAGCACTTCGGCCGAATAGGCCAGGTCGCGACCGCATCGATGGCGACCCAGGGGGACGTGCTGTATTCGATGACGCACCACGCCGACCTGGTGCAGCGCATCGGTCGCTTTCGCGAGCACAAGACCCAGATCGAGAGGCGCCTGCGGGGCTGGCCGTGGATGTTGCTCAACGGCGTGCTGGCGTTCGCCCTCGAGCACGGGGTGCGGACGGTTCGGACCCCGGCATCGCCGCTCGCGATGCGCCACACCGACGTCGCGCGCACGGTGCAGCCGTATCTGTTCGAGCGCGTCTACGACCGGCCCGCGGAGGAGATCCCTGGGGCCGTGCGTCGCGGCGAATGGTGGGAGATCGACGTCGGTGCGGCTGCGGCTGCGGTCGTCGTTCCCGAGATCACCCGGGAGCCGCTGAGCGAGGACAGAGTGGTATGCGTGTTCCACGATCTCGAGCGGGGACTCGGGCACCGCGCCGAGGACTCCGCCCTCGCCCGACATGCCGATGAGACGGCCCAGGCCACGCTCGACGCCGCGCTCGCGGCCGAGACCAGCGCGGGCGTGCTTGTGACCTACAACGTCGTCGGGCAGATCTTCGATGAGGTGCGCTCGGAGATCGAGGATGCCGGCCACGCGGTGGCGTTTCACTCGTTTGACCACACCGAGGGCTCCCGCCAGCTCGAGCGCTGCCGCGAGCTCGACTACCGCCTGAAGGGCTATCGCGCTCCGCGCTCGCTGATCACCGCGGAGCTCTCCGACGAGCGGCTCGCATTCCACAACTTCGAATGGCTGGCCAGCGGGAGCTCGTCGCTGGGCACCAAGGCGCCGGTGATCCGCAACCGCATCGTCCGGCTCCCCGTAACCTTCGACGACTTCCCGCTCTACACGGGGATGCTCGACTACGAGGCCTGGGAGCAGACGGTGGTGGAGCACGCCGCGCGCGAGTCGTACACGGCGATCGGGCTGCACGACTGCTACGCGCACCTGTGGCTCGAGCATTATCCGGAGCTGCTGCGCAAGCTCGCCGCCGCGGCGCGGACAAGAACTCTTGACCAGGTATCCGCCGAGGCGATCATCGGCGCCGCCGCGTGAGCGTTCTTGACGTACACGGCCTGCGCGCGCGGGTGGTCGGCGACTGGCCTGAGGTGATCGAGAACGTCGGGCTTGACTTCGCGTGGTTCGAGCGGCCCGACGACGGCTCCTCACCTGTCGACGTGCTGGTCGAGATCCAGCACCGGGCGCCCGACTTCGACCGCTTCGGTGAGGTGGCGGCCAGCTTCGTCACGCCACGCAACGTCGTCTACGAGGCGGATGGCCTGACCGTGGTCGACTACTTCGGCAAGGCCGTATCGGTACTCGATCGTGATCGCACCTCGCTGGTCGTCCAAGGCGAAAACGAGCACCTCGTGCACGAGGCCGCCTATCACTACCTGCTCTCCCGGTTCGGGGAGCATCTCGAGGCATCGGGCTTCGTCCGGCTGCACGCGCTGGCGCTGGTCGGAGGAAAGGGAGCGGTCGCGATCATGCTCCCCTCGGGAGGTGGGAAGAGCACGCTGGCGCTGAGAGCGCTTCAGGACGGGCGCGTGCGCCTGCTCTCGGAGGACAGCCCACTGCTCGATCGGCGTGGATGCCTGCACCCGTTCCCGCTGCGGATCGGGATCAACGCCACCGACGCGGACCGGCTTCCTGCCGAGAGCGTGCGCAGACTCGAGCGGATGGAGTTCCATCCCAAGCTGGCGCTCGATCTGTCGGCCTTCAGGGACCGGGTCGAGGACTCCCCGCAGCCGTTGCGCCACCTCGTGATCGGCCGCCGCACGCTTGGCCGCGAGGCCCGGCTCGAGCGCCTTGGCCGGTCACGGGCGGTGGGGACATTGCTGCGTGAGGCCGTCGTCGGGGTTGGCATCTACCAGGGGATGGAGTTCATCCTCCAGCGCGGCATGCGCGACGTGATCGGAAAGGTCGATGTGGCGATTAACCGGACCGCCTGCTGCGCCGCGGGCCTGGCGAGAGCGCAGGTGTGGAGAGCGACCCTCGGACGGGACCCGGAGCAGAACTGGGCGGCGCTCTCGGCCCTGCTCTAGTGGAGCCGCCCGACGGCGAGCAGCGGCGCGACGAACTCGGCGATCCGCTCCGCGGTTCGCTCGGTGGAGAACTCGAGCCGGCAGTCAAGGCAGCGGTCGGTCGCGGCGGTGATCGCGATGCGGTCGCGTCCGATCCGGCCGAGCTGATCCCAGCTCTCGAGCACGAACCCGATTCCCTGCGCGTCGATTCGCTCGACGATCCCCCGGTAGTGCGGAAAGCAGACGACGGGGATGCCGCCGTGCAGCCAGCCGCATACCGCCTTCGTGGGTAGGCACACGGCGAGCGTCGCGGACTCGTTGTGGTGCGCGGCCCCGAGCTCGTGGAACACGCCCATAAGGTCGTAGCGCGACATCAGCGCCGAGAGCTCATCCCCCGGGAGGTACGGCACCGTGGGGTGGTGGTGGTAATCCTCGAGCTCGGCGGCGAGCGCGACGTAGGGCTCGAGCGAGAGCCCGAACTCCGGCAGGTCCCAGAAGTGGGAGTGGACGACGAAGCCGAGGTCGACCAGGCGCCGGATGATGTCCCCGTACCAGCGACCGTGATCCGGCTGGTCGTCGGCGGTTCCGACGAGCGCGATGTGCGTACGCCCGTCCTGGGCTGAGAGCTTGGGCGAGGGCGGCACCACCGTCGCGCCGCGGAACGCGTAGGGGATCACCAGCGAGCTCCCACCGAGGTCGAGCCCGTGGGCGCGCTCGTAATAGTCACGCTGGGCGCCGCTGATCAGGATCTGGCGATCACTGGCCGCGATCGCGTCTCGCTCCAGTACCCAACCCGAGTCACCGGGCCGGGCGCCGGTGAGCGTGGTCAGCGGGTCACGGCACTCGAACACAATCGGCAGCTGCTCGCCGGCGAGCTCGCGGGCGATCAGCGTCAGATCCTCGTGGTTGTAGTACATGACGTGGATCAGGTCGGGGCGAAAGCTCGCGATGACCCCATCGAGGTTCGCGCGCACCGGGTCGGCGCCGTCCGCGGCGATCCAGCCGATCGGCACGCCTCGCATCCCCGCCCGGACACCGTCCAGCGGCGCGTCCTTGCCTCCCTCGCCTGACCAGGCGACGAACACCTCGAAGTGCTCATTTAGCGCGGCGAGGTAGTCGATATGGACCCACTTGAACCGGGCCACGATGGCCAGCAGACGCGGTCGGGCGGGTGACACGGCGCGGACTACAGCACAATGGCCGCCGTGTGTGGCATCGCTGGCGTTCTGTCGGTGGAGGGTCCGGTGCAGCCGGGGCTGGTCGGAAGGATGCTGGGCGCGCTCGAACACCGGGGTCCCGACTCCACCGGATGCTTTGACGATCACGGCGTCGCGCTCGGTGTGGCGCGGCTGGCGGTGATCGATCCAGAGGGCGGCGACCAGCCGATGTTCAACGAGGATCGGCGGATCGTGGTCGTCTGCAACGGCGAGATCTACAACTACCGCGAGCTCAGGCGTGACCTGGTCCGCCGCGGCCATCGTCTGCGGACGCACTCAGATGCCGAGGTGATCCCGCACCTGTACGAGGAGCTGGGCGACGCCTTCGTCGAGCGGCTGCGGGGGATGTTCGCATTCGCGCTCTGGGACGCCGGCGAGCGCCGGCTGCTGCTGGCCCGGGACCGCGTCGGCAAGAAGCCGCTGTTCTACGCCGAGCGCGAAGGCCGGCTGTGGTTCGCCTCAGAGCCGCGGGCGATCCTGCTTGACGAGCAGATCCCCCGCGAGGTCGATCGCCAGGCCATCGACCTGTTCCTGCATTACCAGGTTGTGCCCTCGCCCCGGAGCGCGTTCGCCGCGATCCGCAAGGTCAGGCCCGCGCACGTCCTCACCTACCAGGACGGGGCGCTCGCCGCGCGCCGCTACTGGAAGCTCTCCTACGCAGACCGTGACGTCGGGCGTTCGCGTGCCGAGGTCTGCGAGGAGATCCGCGAGGCGGTTCTGGAGGCGACCCGTCTGCGGCTGCGCAGCGACGTGCCCGTCGGCGCGCTGCTCTCCGGGGGCGTGGATTCCTCCGCCGTGGTCGCCGCGATGGCGCGCCAGAGCGCCGACCCGGTGAAGACGTTCTCGGTCGGCTTCGACGCCGCCCCCTTCGACGAGACGAAGTTCTCACGCCAGGTGGCGCGGATCTACAGCACCGACCACCACGAGCTGATCCTCGATGCGTCGGCGATGGAGCTCGTACCGCGCCTCGTCTGGCACTACGGCGAGCCGTTCGCTGACTCGTCCGCGCTCGCGACCTTCGCGCTGTCCGAGCTCGCCGCCCGCCATGTCACCGTGGCTCTCAACGGCGACGGCGGCGACGAGAGCTTCGCGGGCTATGCCCGCCACGCTAGGCCGCTGCCCACCGCGCCGCTGATCCGGCACTACGCCGAGCGGCGAGCGCACCAGTACTTCGACGCCGACGCGCGGCGCGAACTGTTCACGCCCGAGTTTCTGCACGACCTCGGCGACCACGACTGGCGCACGGTCGTCGAGGAGCCCTACGGCGCCTCCGACGCGTCCGACCCGGTGGAGCGAACGGTCGACGTCGACGTGCAGACGTATCTGGCCGAGGACCTTCTGGTCAAGATGGACATCGCCACGATGGCCCACTCGCTGGAGGGGCGCTCGCCGCTCTGCGACCAGCGCGTGATGGAGCTGGCGGCCGCCCTTCCGATGGAGATGAAGGTCAGTGGCGCGCGGACGAAGGCCCTGTTCAAGGACGCGGTGCGGGGCTGGCTGTCGGAGTCGCTCGTCGACCGCCCGAAGATGGGCTTCATGGTTCCGCTGGCCGACTGGCTGCGCGGGGGTCTGGCCGCCGATGTGCTGCTCGACCCTCACTCACTCGGGCGGGGGCTGTTCCGCGAGGACCGGCTGCGGGCGCTGGTTCGCGAACACGAGCAGGGGACCGGCGATCACCAGTACCGGATCTGGACCCTGCTGATGCTCGAGCTCTGGTTCCGGACCTACATCGACCGGGCGGCCGCGGACATGCCTGTGGCGCTGTCGGTCGTCTGATCCGCGCGCCGGAGTCTCGTCAGCAGCAGGTTGTCGACCGGCTGGCACTGGTGGAAGCGCGAGCCGGCGCAGGACACTCGTTCCTTCACGAAGCGGACGACCCCCGGCTCATCGCGAGCGTCGTGGAAGGCCACCACGGCTTCATCGACCAGGGCGTCGCGCCATGCTTCGAGGTCCGCCGCGACGGCCTCGTAGAGGTGGGATCCGTCGACGAATAGGAGATCCACGGTGTCCGGCGCGAATTGCCGGGCGGCCTGGGCCGAGAGCTCGCGGATCGCCCGCACGTGATCGGACAGGCCGGCTGAGCGCACATTCATCTCAAAGCTCTCGAACGTGTCCGCCACCCCGGTGGCCCGGTGCAGCGCGGAGTCGCGGTGGGGATCTACGGCGAACAGCGTGCCACCCCCGCGCGCCCGCAGACCGGCGGCGAGCGCGATCGTCGAGCGGCCCTGCCAGCTCCCGAGCTCGACCGCGATCGGCTCCGGACCGTGCGCCGGAAGGGTCCGGGCCGCCTCGTGCAGCTCCCACGCCTCGGCGTCGGTCAGCCAGCCCGGTACGCCGGCCAGTAGCTCGATCAGTTCAGCTCTGTGCACGCGAAGGAGCCTAACCGTCCGGTGCACTATCTTCCCCCCGTGTCCGTGGAGGAGCAGGCTCACCTCGTCACGCCGGCGTCAGAAGGGCAGGCGGTGACCCTGAGCGTGCGCAATCTGCACAAGCACTTCGCGATCCCACGCCATCGCACCTGGACGGTCAAGGAGCGCATCAAGCACCCGATCGTCAGCCTCAGCCACGATCGCCTCGAGGCACTGCACGACGTGTCCTTCGAGGTCACCAAGGGGGAGTTTTTTGCTGTAATCGGCCGCAACGGCAGCGGCAAGAGCACGCTTCTGCGCTGCATCGCGGGGATCCATCAGCCGGATGCGGGCGAGGTCGAGGTCCACACCCGCGTGGCGCCCTTCATTGAGCTGGGCGTCGGCTTTCATCCCCAGCTCGCCGCCGCGGACAACGTGCTCGTCGCCGGCACGCTGATGGGATTGCGCCCGCAGGAGGCGAGGCGGCGATTCCCGAGCGTGATCGAGTTCGCCGAGCTGGAGGAGTTCGTCGACATGCCGATTGCCAACTACTCCTCGGGCATGCAGGTGCGGCTCGCGTTCTCTACCTCGTTCCAGGTCGACGCCGAGCTGCTGCTGTTCGACGAGGTCCTCGCGGTCGGCGATGAGCTGTTCAAGCGCAAGTGCATGGACACGTTCGAGCGACTGATCGCTCGCGGCAACACGATCGTGTATGTGACTCACAGCCTCGAGACGGTGACGCGTTTCGCCGACCGCGTGCTGCTACTCGATCGAGGCCAGACCGTCGCGCTCGGCGAGCCCGACGCGGTGCTCGAGGAGTACCAGCGTCGCAACCGCGAACACGAGCGTGCCCGAGCCAGGCAGGTGCCGGCCACGACAATCGACCTGGACCTACCCGAGCACGCGTCGACTGCGAGCGAGGCGGCCTCGCCGACCCGTCGCTTCGCCGACGTGGTGTTCACGCTCGCCCGGGCCGAGTTCAAGCTGCGCTACCTGGACTCGATGATCGGCTACGTGTGGTCGCTCGCCCAGCCGCTGCTGCTGTTCCTGGTCCTGTGGCTGGTGTGGAGCAAGCTGTTCCCGCCCGCCGGCCGCGTCCCGCACTATCGGCTGGGGCTGCTGCTGGGCATCGCGCTGTTCACCTTCTTCGGCGAGGCGACCGGCCACGCGCTGGCCTCCCTGGTCGGCAAGGGCACGATGCTGCGGAAGATCCCGTTCCCACCGGTGGCGCTTCCGATCTCGAGCGTGCTCACGAGCTTCTTCGTCTATGGCCTGACGCTCTTGGTCGTGATCGGCTTCATCCTGGTTTCCGGGATCGCGCCGACGCTCGCGTGGCTGGAGATGATCCCGGTGCTGGCCCTGCTCATCGCGGTCACGGTCGGCGTGTCGCTCGTGCTCTCGCTGCTCTACGTGAGCATCCGTGACGTGCAGCCGATCTGGGTGGTGGTGCTTCGCCTCCTGTTCTTCCTGACCCCAGTCTTCTATCCGATCCAGCTGGCGCCCCGGGGGCTGCGGCACGTGCTGATGCTCAACCCGCTGGCGACCGTGACGGTTCAGTCGCGCCACGTCCTGATCGACCCGTCGTCGCCGACGGCGCTGCAGGCGTCCGGGCCGGTGGTGTTCGCGATCGCGATGGCGCTGACCGTGGCCAGCCTGGCGGTCGGCCTCGAGCTCTACCGCAGGCAGTCGCCGCGCGTGGCCGAGCGGATCTGAGCACCCGCGCTCACGCGAGCGCGCAGAACCGGACCGGCCGCTGCACGCCGCTGATCTGCGCCAGCCAAGGCACGGCGGCTGCGTCCGCGTGAATCGGAACCACGACGGCGCCGTTGCCGGCGATCGGCGCCAGCGTGACCGAGACCGCTCCGAAGTCGGGCCCGAATCGCCGCAGGCGGACGACCAGCGGCTGCGGCTGCGCGGCCGACAGGAGGAAGCCGCCTGGCGGCACCTTCACCACGAGCGGTGCTCCGGTCGGTGCAAGCTGCCGGCAGTCGGCGCCCGGCGTCTTCGCCGCCACCGGGTGCGGCGCCACCCCGATCGCCCGCGCGAGCACCTGATCGGTTGCGGCGCGGGGACCGGCGGGAGCCCGGAGCAGCTCTGCGACCGTGTAGGCGGGCGATCCGAAAGCGTCGACCGCCTTGTAATAGGAGCCGGCGTCGACGTTCTCGAGGTAGTGGTGTCCGAGCTGCGGTGTGGCCAGCGGCTCGGGATGGAAGCTCGGAGGGGCAACGCCGCGCGCGAGGTCAAGCGCGGTCAGCTCGGCGCGGTCGAAGCGGCCGAGATTCCCGAGCGCAGTGGCGCCCTGGTTGAGGTCAGGGATCTGCACGGCGATCAGCAGCCCACCGGCGACGATCGCGAGCGCGATCAGCCCGCGCCGGCCGAGGCGCCGGCCGCGCGCGATCTCCGCGCACAGCAACAGCAGCAGCACAACGCCCGGATATAGATAGCGGCTCGAGCTCGTCGTTCGCCCCGCGTTGAGTACGAGCGCAACCTCGATCCAGAACGCGAACGCAAGCACGATCAGCGCATACAGGCGCGGTGCGCGCCGCGGCGGCGTCCGCAACGAGAGCGCGATCACGGCGACCATCGCCACCGCCAGCGGTGCCGCGTAGGTGGTGTCGAACAGCGGACCGCCGGTCACCCCCCCCGGGCGGTACAGGCCGGTGACCGAGATCAGGTCGGCGCCGATCGAATCGAACACCGCCCGCGGGACGCTCGGAATGTTGCCCGCGATGATCTGCGACTGCCCGTAGCCGATCAGCCACAGGACGTACAGCGCGCTCGGCACGATCACCACCCAGATCCGTCGCCGTGCGCCGTCTCGCAGCAGGACGTCGACCGCCGCCGCAGCCGCGAACGCGGGTCCGTAGCTGAATGAGGCGAGCGACACCGCGAGCAGCACGCACGCCACGAGGTCCGAGTGGCGGTGACTTGACTCCAGCGCAACCAGCATCCCGAGCCCGGCCGCCAGCGAGCTCAGCGCGATCATCCCCACCGGCGAAACGAGCGGCTCCCACGCAGGTCCGAGGAACATCACCGTGACGGTCGCCGCCAGCGCGATCGCATCGCCGACCCGGCGCCGCACGAGCACGAAGAACAGCACCGCGCAACTCAGCGCGATCGCCAGCGCCACGACCCGAAACGGGACGTATGAACTCGCTCCGAACAGCTTCAGCAGCGCCTTGTAGATCAGGATCGGGACCGCGACCAGATGACCGTGCCGTGCATCCAGGAAGGTCGAGGCGGCCAGGCCCCGGCGATGCAGCATGAAGTCCCACTCGTCCACGTAGAAGGTGAGGTGGGTGCCGCGCGTGTAGAAGAACACCGCCGCAGCGGCGACCGCGATCGCCAGCGCCGCGGGCCAGAGCCAGTCCGATCGCTCGTGCGTGAGGCTGGAGCGCCGGCCTCGAGTCCCGGTTGCGATCGCCATCAGGCCGCCACGGATGCCTTCGGGCGAGACTCGGAGTACGGAGGAAGGCGCAGCACGAGCGCCCGCGCCGCCGCGAGCGTCGAATGATCGGGCGGCGTTCGGTAGACCGCGAACGCGCGGTAGGCCTCCAGAGCGCTGTCGGCCGCTGCCCGGGAATCGGGAAGCCGCGACCCGAGCTGCCGAGCCGTCCCAGCCGCCGTCACCGCGAGCTCGGGCTCACGACCCTCATCCAGGCTCTCCGCGAACAGCGCGACCCGCGCGGCGCTCAGCAGCATCGAGAGCTCGCGTCCGCGGTCGTCGGCGTCGGTGGCTGCGGGTGCAGAGGCCAGCCAAGCGCGGTGCTCGGCGAGCGCGCGGGCAGCGGTGTCCTGCGCGGACCAACCTGAGACGTTAGGGAACATCGCGTCGTCAGATCCCGCGAGCAGCGCGAACGAAACCGGATCCGTGGCGGCCGTCTTGACCGCCCGCAGGCGGGTACGGGCCCGGATTCCCGCGAACAGCATCAGCCCTCCGGCCCGCACGGCCGGATTCGGACCGTAGTCCTGTGTGGCGGTAGCGGCGGCGAGCAGCGCCGGATCCGCGGGGTCGCCGCTCAACGTCACGAATGACTCGTCGAGCAGGCCCGGGGCGGTGAGGCTGCGGAAGTCGCAGAGCGGGAGCGGCCGTGGTCGCTCGGAGTCCCATCGCGATCCTGTCCAGGGCCGGACTCCGTGCGCCGCGATCGGCTCCTCGTCCCGCGAGCCCGCGAGCCTCACTGCGGTTGTGCCCGCGGGCGCGATCTCGGCTGCGATCAGCGTCTCGATCCGCGCCGAGATGTCGATCAGCGTGGCCAGCGCTTCGCGCAGCGGTGGGTCGGGCGAGCGGGGGAGCTCCTCCAGCAGCGCGAGCGCGTGCCGTAGCGCCGGCGCCCGGTCGGGCAGCGACCGCAGTCCCCGCGTCAGCACTTCGGCGCGGCTTGCAGCGCGCTCCCCCTCGGTGAGCCACAGCCAGATCCGCACCGGCTCGGCCACGAGCTTCACGCACAGGCTCGAGGTCCGCGGTCCCGCGGGATCGCGGCAGGCACCGAACACGAACTGCCACCACGAGCAGAGCTCTAACCACGCGGCGACCCGGCGTGCCTGGTCGTCTCGCCCGCGCTCGACGGGCCGCAGATCGAGCCCCGTCAACGGACGCCAGTCCGCGCTCGCCGCGTACAGACCCGGGCGCTCGAGCAGCCGCACCACATCAGGGCTGACCCGGTCGCCGTGATAGGCGGCACCCCGGTAGGTGAAGGTCGACGTGCCGACAGCGCCCGCGAGCTCGTCGCGCTCGAAAACCATCGGATAGTCGAACAGCAGGTCGGTCAGGCGGAACACGTCGCGCAGCCGCAGCCAACGGGCTCGGACCCGCGCCGCGGCACGTCCGGGGCTACCGGCGTCGCCCCGGAGCACGATCGCCAGATCGATGTCCGACAGCCCCGGAAGCAGGTCCTCGCCGCCGAGGCTGCCCCGAGCGTAGGCACCGCCTCCCAGTTCGCCCCACAGCAGGTAGACCGCCCAGGCCCATGCGGCGGCACGGTAGCCACGCGTCCATCCCCTGCCCAACCGCGTGCCGGCGAGACGGAGGAGGACCCTGTGAACGGCGAGGATCACTTTGGACCGGGTGGTCACGGCGCTCGAATATCGTATTTCGCCGTGAGCCGCCCTGACCTGATCAGCGTCGTCGTACCCGTGCTCGACGGTGAGGAGCACCTGTCGGATCAGCTCTCGGCTCTCGCCGGCCAGACCTACGACGGTGCGTGGGAGCTGGTCGTGGTCGACAACGGCTGCAGCGATCGGAGCATCGAGATCGCGCGCGGCTTCGCACCGCGGGTTCCGTTGCTGACGATCGCCGACGCCACCGATCGTCGTGGTCTGAACCACGCCCGTAACGTCGGCGCCGCGGCAGCGCACGGGGACTTCCTGGCCTTCTGCGATGCCGATGACGTCGCCGCGCCGGGATGGCTGGCGGCGATGGCCCAGGCGGCGCAGGAAGCTGACATCGTCGGCGGCCTGCTCGACTGGGAGACGCTCAACGACCCCGTGATCCGCGCCTGGAGACCGCAGGGGCCGATGACCGACCTGCTCGTCGATCACGGCTTCATGCGCTACGCGCCCGGCGGCAACCTGGGCGTGTGGACCCGGATTGCGCGGGAGATCGGATGGGACGAGCGGTTCCGCTTCGGCAGCTCCGACCACGGCTTCGCCTGGCAGGCGCAGCTCGTCGGCTACAGCGTTGCCTTCGCGCCCGAGGCGATCATCCAGCAGCGCTACCGCCGGACCCTGTGGGCGATGGCGCGCCAGCAGTTCCGCTACGGCAGCTCCGGCCCGCAGCTCCAGCGTGCCTACAGCGCGTTGGGGATGCCGGATCCGGACAATCGCCAGGCGCTCCAGATCTGGCACCGGCTGCTCGTCAGCGTGCCTGACCTGTGGCATTCGCGTGCCCGCCGCGGTCACTGGATTCGAATCGCCGCCTTCCGGCTGGGCCGATTGGTCGGCAGCGCGCGTGCCCGGGTGCTGTGCCTGTGAGGCGGCAGTTGGGTGCGCAGCCGGCCCTCCACCTGCTGGAGGTCGGCGTTCGCTGGCCTCCGGAGAGTTTCCTACGCTGGAAGTTCGAGGGGCTCGCCGCTCGCGGCGTGCGCGTCACCGTGGCGTCGCGGTCGATCATCGACCCCACCGCGCGGCTCCGCGGCGTCGAGCTGCTCGAGCTGCCCCAGCGCGGCGCCCCGCGCACGCCCCCCGGCGCCGTGATCCTCCCGGCGGCCGGGCTGATGGTGACCTCGCCCGGGCGCTTCACGCGCCTGCTGCGCGGGATCAGACGGATGCCGCCCGGATACCGGCGGCGCTACGGCGGCGTGCTCGGGCTGCTGGCCATGTACCTGCCGGTGGCGCGCGTGCGACCCGACGTTGTGCACTTCGAGTGGAACCACTCCGCGGCGCTGTACATGCCGATGTTCGAGGTCTGGGGGTGCCCGGTCGTGATCAGCGCTCACGGCACCGAGATCAGCGCCGACCCGCACCTGCCCGGCCACGAGGGCTTCGCCGAGCTGCTCCCGAAGTTGTTGCGCGCCTCGAGCGCCGTGCACTGCGTCTCGCAGTCGCTCTGCGACCTGATTGCCGAGCTGGGAGTTCCGAAGGACCGCCTGCGCGTGATCCACCAGGGCGTCGACCCGGGGGTGTTCTGCCCGCGGGCCGCCTGTCCGATCCCCGATGACACGCCTCTGCGGGTGATCGTCATCGGCTGGCCGCGCTGGGTCAAGGGCTTCGAATGGGCCCTACAGGCGATCCGGCTCCTGATCGAGTCCGGGGTTCCGGCGAGGTTGGAGGTGCTCGGCGCCGATCCGTCGCGCGACGTTGGCGAGCACCACGAGCGCGAGCGACTGCGGCACACCGTGGCGGACCTCGGACTCGGGGAGCACGTCGCGTTGCGCGAGCCCGTCAGTAGTGAGGAGGTGGCCGTGCGCCTCCAGGGCTCCGACGTGCTTCTGCTGCCCAGCCTCGACGAGGGTCTTCCGACGGTCGTGCTCGAGGGGATGGCGTGTGGGATCCCGGTCGTGGCGACCGATTGCGGCGGCGTCTCAGAGGCGCTGAGGAACGGCGTCGAGGGCTGGCTCGTGCCTCCGCGGGACTCGGCCGCGCTGGCATCCGCGCTGGAGCGGCTCTGGCGCGATCCGGAGATGCGCGAGCGGATGGGCGCCGCCGGACGCGCGACCGTGACCTCGCGGTTCACACTCGAGCGTCAACTCGAGGAGTTCCTCGCCCTCTACGACGAGGTAGTGAGAACGTGAACGGGCGCGTGGCGCTCGTGGCCTCCACCACGGCTGACGTGAGCGCGGAGATGCTCGCAGCCCGGTTGGAGCATCTGCTCGGCCATGGCTGGGACGCGCGACTGTTCGTCAAGGGCGCGCGGTGGTCGGAGCATCCCGCGCTGCGGGCACCCAAGCTGGACGGTCTGGTCGAGTTCGCACCGCGAGCGAGCGCCAGGTCGAGCCCGTTCGACCGGCGGCTCCGGCGCTGGCGCCCGAACCTCGTGCACTTTCACTCCGCCTGGGCCGCGTCGAAGGGGCTCGCGCGGGCACAGCTTCCCAGCGCTCGCGTTCTGATCAGCTTCCGTGACGACGGGCAGGACCTTGAGGTCGGCAATCCCGACCTGCTGCGTGACCGGGCTGACCTGTTCGTCTTCGGGCACCGGGCCGCACGCGAGCGCGCATTGGCTCGGGGTTGGCCCCGCGAACGAGCCCGGGTCCTCGAGACACCGCCGATGAGCAATTCGTGGTCGGGGGCGCATGCGTCCTCTGAGCGGGCGATCGACCATCGCGGCGTGCTTCGAGTCCTCAGCGCCGGACCACTGATCTGGGAGCAGGGCTACGAGCATTCCGTGCACGCAGTGAGGCTGCTGCTCGATGCCGGCCACGAGTGCACCTATCGGATCGTCGGCGCGGGCGACCACCTTTCGGCCGTGGCCTTTGCCCGCCACCAGCTCGAGCTGCACGACCGGGTCGAGATCCTCGCGCCGGAGGGGGGCGAGCGATTGGCCCGCGAGCTGAGCGCCGCCGACGTATTCGTGGATCCGTCGGTGACCGACACCACCCCGGCCTCCTCGCTGCGCGCCGCGCTGTGCCACGGCCTGCCCGCCGTGGTGACCGAGCGATCCGGACGCGAGGTCGATGGCTCCCGAATTGAGGTCCCGCGCCGGGATCCGCGCGCGATCGCCGGGGCACTGTCCCGACTCGCCGTCGAACCGGACCTGCGTGCCCAGATGGGGGCGCGGGCGGCGCACCTGCACCCGACCTCGCCGCTCGCCGAGCACCTTGTCGAACTCGAGCGCCTGTACGCCGATGCGCTCCGCTGACGCCGGCCGCCTGCACCTGCTCGAGGTGGGCGTGCAATGGCCGCCGGAGGCATTCCTGCGCCGCAAGCTCACCGGGCTGGCTGAGGCCGGGATCAGGGTCACGGTGGCCGCGGACGTCGTCCGCGATCCCACCTTCGTGCTCCCCGGGGTCGAGCTCCTGCGGACCCCCTGCGGTCTCTCGGTGCGGGCGATCCGAGCCGGGCTGGCCATGGCCGTACGCTCGCCCCGGCGGTTCGTCCGGCTCGTGCGAGGCGTTTGGCGCGTGCCGCCCGAGCTCCGGCGGCGCCACGGCGGACGCGCGGGCCTGCTCGCGGTCTGCCTGCCGCTCGCGCGCCTGCGCCCCGATGTGGTCCAGTTCGAGTGGAACATCGCGGCGGTCGACCACCTTCCGCTGTTCGAGGTCTGGGACTGTCCCGTGCTCACCAGCTGTCGAGGCAGCGACCTGACCGTCTACCCGCATATTCCTGGGCTGGGCAGCTACGCCGACCGCCTGCCCGAGGTGATGGCTCGGGCCAGAGCCGTGCACTGCGTCTCGGAATCGCTGTGCCAAACCGCGGTCGCGTTCGGCATGGACCCCGGTAAGGCGCAGGTGATCACGCCCGCCGTCGATTCCGACGTGTTTCATCCGGTGGCCCGGCCACGGCGGGCGACCGGCTGCTTCACGATCCTCACGGTCGGGGACGGGCGCTGGGAGAAGGGATACGAATATGCGCTCGCGGCCGTTCGCGAGCTCCTCGACGGCGGTGTGCCGGTGCGCTACGAGATGGTCGGGGTGGCCCCCGCCCCGGGCGCGGCACCCTCACCCGAGCAGCAGCGGATCCAGCACACGGTCGCCGATCTCGGACTGGGGGACCACGTCGTGCTGGTCCCGCGAGCCACGGCGAAGGAGCTGAGTGCGAGGCTGGCCCAGGCCGACGTGCTGCTCCACGCGAGCCTTGCGGAGGGAATCCCCAACGTCGTGCTCGAGGCGATGGCCTGCGGGGTGCCCGTCGTGAGCACCGACTGCGGGAGCGTCTCCGAGGCGCTCAGTGACGGAACCGAGGGGTACATCGTGCCCGCTCGGGCGCCGGACAGGCTGGCCGGTGCCCTGAACCGGCTGTGGCGCGACCCCGAGCTTCGCGAGCGGATGGGCCAGGCCGGGCGCAGGACGATCGAGTCGCGCTTCACGCTGTCCGGACAGATCGAGCAGTTCCTCGACCTCTACCGCGCGGTGACGGGTTGAGCGCGCAGCCGCCGACGGTCTCGGTCGTGGTTCCGGCCTACAACGCCGCCGCCACGATCGACGACTGCGTTCGCTCATTGTTCGAGCTCCGCTACCCGGAGGGCCGGCTCGAGCTGCTGGTGATCGACAACGGCTCGACCGACGGGACGCTCGAGACGCTCCGGGGCTGGAACGGACGGATCGGGATCGGCCATGAGCGCCGGCGCGGTCCCGGGGCGGCTCGCAATGCCGGCCTGCGCGCGGCCCGGTCTGAGCTCGTCGCCTTCACCGACGCCGACTGCGTCGTCGATCCCGGCTGGCTGGAGCACCTGGTGCCCGTCCTGGAGGATCCTTCCGTCGGAATCGCCGGGGGCACGATCCGGGCCCGCCCCCCGGCGAACGAGATCGAGCGGTTCGGGGAGGCGGTCCATGATCACCGGCAGGCGATCGAGGTCTACCGGCCGCCGTACGCGATCACGATGAGCTGGGTCTCGCGGCGGGAGGTTCTGTGTGCGGTGGGTGGGTTCGACGAGCGGTTCCGGCGGGCCGAGGACGTCGATCTCTCCTACCGGGTGAGTCAGGCCGGCTATTGCATTGCGTTCGTTCCCGGGGCGATCGTCTACCACCGGAACGAGGCGACGCTGGCGGGATTGTTCGCAGAGGGATTCGCGCACGGCTTTCACGGCGTTCGGGCGACCCGGCGCCACCAGGGGATGCTGTCCGGCCTGGGCCACCCACGGGTCAACCGTGCCGCCTATCGCGAGATCGGCAGCGGTCTGGCTCGCTGGGCTCGCGGGACCGATGAGGCCCGCGGTCGCTGCGAGACCGTGTTCAACGCGGGCAAGAAGACGGGAAAGCTGGCGGGCTCGGTGCGGTTTGGACACCTCGATCTGTGACTGATTGGCAGGATGCACTCCGAAACCATGCGAGTCACCCACATCTCGATCGTCCACCGGGCGTGTGACACCCGGATCTTTGGCAAGGAGTGCCGCTCGCTCGCCGGCGCCGGATACGACGTCCACCTGATCGCCGGAGGCGAAACCGGGTCCGAGCTCGACGGCGTCTTCATGCATTCGATCTCTCGCACCGATGCCCGGCCTCCGGCGCGCCGGCAGCTCACCCGAATGGTCAGGGCTGCGAGGGCGGCCTTCTCGCTGCGGCCGTCCCTGTATCACCTGCACGATCCGCACCTGATCCCGCTCGGCGTGGCGCTCAAGCTCGCGGGCGCGCGTGTGGTTTACGACGTGCACGAGGACTATCCCGCCCACGCGCAGACGAAGCTCGCCGGCCGCCCGGTCCGCGCGGCGCTCAAAGCCAGGATGTGGATCGCTTTGGAGTGGCTTGCGCGGCGGACCTTCGATGCCTTCGTTTGCGCATCGCCCGCCCTGGCCGAGCGCTTTCCGGCCGGCCGGACGGTGGTCGTCGGAAACCTGCCGCTCCACCGCGAGTACACCGAGCGGGCGAACGGCTCGGCGCCGCCGTACCTCGAGCGCCCGAACACGATCCTGTACATCGGCACGGTCACCCGGATCCGCGGCCTCCGGGAGATGGTGCGGGCAATTGAGCTGCTTCCGGACGGACTCGACTACACGCTTCGCGTGGTCGGCGACGGCTCGTTCCGTGACGGGGGGCTGCTGAGCGAGATGCGCGAGCTGTCAGTCCAGGGGCGGCTCGAGTTCCTGCCGTTCCAGGCCTATCCGACCGTCGTCCGCGAGCTGCTGAGCGCCAAGGTCGGGCTGATTCTGCTGCACCCGCTGCCGAACCATCTGGACGCGGTCCGCTCCAACAAACTGTTCGAGTACATGGCCGCCGGCGTGCCGGTGATCGCCTCCGATTTCCCGCACTGGCGGAGGATCGTCCGTGGCGTCGACTGCGGACTGGTCGTTGATCCGCTCGACCCAGCCGCGATCGCTCAGGCGATCGGGTGGCTGCTGGCGCATCCAACCGAGGCCGAGGCGATGGGCCGGCGCGGACGTGAGGCGGTGATCCGAGAGCTGAACTGGGACGCGGAGGGAGCTCGCCTGATCTCGCTCTATCGCGGCCTCAGCGCCGATCGCGAGCCGGTGCCGGCGTCGGCGCTGGGCTCGGCCGCGCCATAGCCGCGTAGACGGCTCCGAGGCGCCTGCGCTGCTCGCGCTGATCGGCGTGTGTGAGCGCCCAGTCGCGCCCCGCCCGGCCCATCCTGGTGCGGAGCGCCTCGTCCTCGATCAGCGCGATCAGTGCCTCAGCCACCTCGGCGCACCGGGGCGGGGCGGCGATCCCGGCGCCGCTGTCCGCGAGACGCTCCACGATCTGGGGCAGCGCGGAGACGACGACGGGCACGCCGGCGGCCAGACATTCCCAGACCGAGCTTGGCGATCCGTCCGAGTCCGGGATCGAGACCGCCGCCGTGGCGGCCCGGACGTAGGCGACCATCTCGTCGTGAGGGACACGGCCGACGACCCGAACCCCGTCTCGCGCGTCGAGTCGATCCAGAAGCGCGCGCACTCGCTCGGACAGCGGCGCGTCACCGTGCACGAGCACGAGCGTCGTGTCCGGGACCTGGCGGCGCACGCGGAGGAACGCCTCGAGCACGACGTCGAGGTTGTAGAGGCCGGTACCCGCGCGCATCGAGAGGAGCACGGGACCGGCGGGCAGTCCGAGGCCGGAGCGCAGCTGACCTCGCTCGTCCTCGCCGGCCGGCCGGAAGCGCGCGAGGTCGACGCCGAGGTCCACGTCGTGGACATGCTCCTCCGCCACGCCCCGAGCCAGGATCTCGCGTCGCATGTGCGGCGAGCGGGCCAGCGCGTGCTCAGCATTCAACAGCGCCCAGTCCGCATGCTGCCTGCGCGCCCCCGTGGCCAGGTAGAGGTCTGAGCCCCAGGCGGTGACGGCGACCGGGCGCTCGGCGCAGCGGACCGCGAGGTAGCCCCACGTCGGCAGCCAGTGGGCCTGGATCACGTCGGGCTCGCAGCGCACGATGACCTCCTGCAGCCACCGCATCCTTCCCACCTCGTCAAGCTCGCCCGGAACCACATGGACCTCCTCGGCGAGACCGTCGAGCTGAACCGGCCTGCGGCCGGGCTTGAGGTGGCCGGCCGCGTGGACGCGGCAGCCGAGGGCCACGGCGTGCGAGGACCAGCGCGCGAGGTGGTTGTTGTACAGCGGCCCCACTTGCAGGACCGCGAGACCGAGGTGGGCGGCCGGGGGCTTCGCCTGCATCGGTTGACGGTAGCGCTGCCGCAGCGGCGACGACAATGTGCCCGGTGCGCATCGTCTATGTCATCGGCGCTCGCCCGAACCTCGTCAAGATGGCCCCGGTGCTGCGCGCGCTCCGCACGCGCCTGCCCGATGCCGCCCATGTTCTCGTCCACACCGGGCAGCACTACGACTGGGCGATGTCGGACGCCCTGCTGCGGGACCTGGGCATGCCGGAACCCGACCACATGCTGGGCGTCGGATCCAGCAGCCACTCCGCTCAGCTCGCCCTGACGATGGCGCGCCTCGAGCCGGTGCTGGTCGGCGAGCGCCCGGATCTGGTGATCGTGGCGGGCGACGTGAACTCGACGCTCGCCGCGGGGCTCAGTAGCGCTCAGCTCGGAATCGCGGTGGCGCACGTCGAGTCGGGCCTGCGGAGCTTCGATCGGACGATGCCCGAGGAGCTGAACCGCGTGCTCACCGATCACCTCGCCGATCGATTGTTCGTTCACTGCGACGACGCCATCACCAATCTCCGGCACGAAGGAGTCGACGAGCGGCGGGTGAGCTTCACGGGCAACACGATGATTGACAGCCTGGTGGAGCTCGAGCCGAAGTTCCGGGACCTCGGGTTCGCCCGGCGACTGGGGCTGGGTCGCGGCGACTATCTGCTGGTCACCCTGCACCGACCCGCGCTGGTCGACGGGCCGCTGCTCGGCCCCGTGATGCGCGCGCTGCGGCTCCTGTCAGCTCAGATGCCGGTGGCGTTCCCGGTTCACCCGCGCACAAAAGCGGCGCTCTCCGGCCTCGACCTCGGCCCCCACGTGCGGCTGCTCGATCCACTCGGCTACGTGGAGTTCTGCTCACTCGAGGCCGACGCTCGCGCAGTCCTGACCGACTCGGGCGGGGTCCAGGAGGAGACCACGTACCTCCGTGTCCCGTGCTTCACCTTGCGTGAGAACACCGAGCGGCCGATCACGATCACACAGGGGACGAACACGCTGCTGGGCCTCGATCCGCGGCGGATCGAGGAGATCCCCGCGCTGCTCGAGCGGGCCGGGCCGCCGCCGCCCGAGCCACCGCCGCTCTGGGACGGCAGGGCCGGGGAACGGGTGGCCTCGGTGATCGCGGGGACCGACGTGCTCGGTGATCGCGCGGAGGACGCGTCTCCCACCGCGGGGGCGGACTCTGAGATGATGCCGCGCTCCAGCAGATGACGGATCGCTCCCGACCAGCCGCGCCCAGCCTCGCCGTCGTGATCCCGGCCACCGCCGCCGCCCCGTTTCTCGACCGCTGCCTGACGTCGATCGCGACTGCAGCAGATCGCCCCGAGCAGGTGATCGTCGTCGATCAGCCCGATCTGACCGTCGTCGAGGCCCGCAATCAGGGGGCGCGCGAGTCCTCTGCCGACGTGCTCGTGTTCATCGACTCCGACGTGCTCGTCCACCCGGATGCGTTCACCCGGATCCGGCATGCGTTCACGAGCGACGGCAGGCTCAGCGGCGTGATCGGCGCCTACGATGACTCACCGGCGGCGCCGGGCGCGGTGTCCGGGTTCCGCAATCTCCTGCACCACTCGGTGGGCATGTCGGCGCCGGGTCCGGTGGCCACGTTCTGGACCGGGCTCGGGGCGGTGCGCAGCGACGCGTTCGAAGCGTCCGGAGGCTTCGACGACGAGCTCCGCTGGCCGCCTGGAGGCGGCGAGCGTCGTGACTTCATGGCCGACGTGTCGTTGGGCATCCGGCTCACCGAGGCCGGCCACCGGATCGTGCTCGACCCCGAGATTCAGGGCACGCATCTCAAGCGCTGGACCCTCGGCCAGATGGTCTACACCGATTTCGTGCTTCGCGGCGTGCCCTGGGTCCGCCTGCTCCTCCAGCGCCGCCACGCGCCCGTGCACCTGAACCTCGGTTGGCGCCACCGGTTCAGCGCCGTCGTGAGCCTGCTCGCGGCCGATGCGCTCGTGCGCAGACGGCCAAGCCGGGCGGTCGCGATGGCGGCAACGCTGGTCGTGCTGAACCGCCGGCTGTACTCGCTGCTGCTGCGCCGGCGAGGTCCCGCGCAGGCAACCGCCGGGATCGCGGTGCACATCATCCACCACCTCACGTCGCTTGCGAGCCTGTGTGCAGGGCTACTGATCCACCTGGCCGTTGGCGATCGACACGCGACGGCGCCGATCGCGCCGCCAACCTACGGGGACGGATTCGAGGAGTCGGCGCTCGACGGTGCTGAGCACAGGGAACTGGCCCGCGTGCTGCCTGGCTGATGCTCGCCACCCTCTGCGTGGCGGGTCTCACGATTCTCGCCTCGCTGGCGCTCGGTGCCGGGATCCTGTCGGGCTCGGGCCGCGAGGACACGCTCGCGCTGGCCGGTGGCGTTGGCTTCGCGGCCCTGATCGCTGCGGCCACGGTGCTGGTGCGGCTCCCCGGCCGGGCCACCACGGCGATCTGCGTGATCGCGCTTCCTTGCCTGGCGGGCGCGTGGCGGGCGCGGCACTTGCGGGCCCCTCCGGGGACGCTGCTCCTGTGCGCGGTCGGCGCTGTGGCCGTGCTCGCGCTGCTGATGCTCCCATTCCTGGCCGCCGGCCACTTCGGTCCGCTGGGCGTCAGCATGGACAACGACCTCGGCTTCCACCTCGGGTGGGTCAACGCCCTGATCACCGGACCTCCGCCGTTCCGGTTCTTCAGCTTCGGCTACCCGCTCGGTAGCGAGTCGCTCACTGCTGCACTGACCCGTCTTGGCTTCGGCGACGAGCAGGCTCTGATCGGCGTACCCGTCGGGGCGCTGGCGCTGACCGCGGTGAGCGCTGTGGCGGTGCTCGACCGCGTGCCGGCGCTGCCGCGCGTCCTAGTCGGGGTGGCGTGCGGGCTGCCGTACCTGAGTGCGGCCTTCTTCGGTGAGGCGTCGCTCAAGGAGCCGACGATGGGGCTGCTGGTGCTGACGCTCGCACTGCTGTTGGCGCGCGGCAGCATCCGCGGCGCCGTACCGGCGTTGTTGGTGCTCTCCGTCGGAGCCATGTTCATCTTCGGGCCGCCCGGACTGGTCTGGCCGGTCGTGTTCGTGCTCGTCCGGATCTTCGCCGACCGCTGGCATGGCCCCCGCTCGCGGGCCGAGCTCTTTGCGCAGCTTGGCGGGCTGGCGGCCGTGCTCGGACTGCTGGCGCTGGCCGCGCTGGGAGTCGCCGCCGTCGGCAAGCAGATCGGCGCGTACGGCTTCAAGGTCTACCTCGGTGGGCCGCCGGCGGGCCACTTCGGTGGCAACTTCGCACGTCAGCTGCCGCTGACCGAAGCGCTCGGTGTGTGGTTCGGCCGCGACTTCCGCCTGCCGGCCGACGGCGCCGGCGCCACATTTGCCGTGTTGATCGCGATCTGTGTATTCGCCGGGGCGGTGATCGCGGGCAGGCGTCGGTGGCGATCCAATCTGCTGCTGCCGAGCGCGGCCGGGGTCCTGCTGTGGCTCGCGGCGAGGCAGACGACGCTTCCCTATTTCAGCGCCAAGCTGCTGCTCGGCATCGGGCCACTGCTGATGTTGTTCGCAACCAGCACGATCCTGTCGCTGCGCTCCGCCGAGGCGGCGAAGACGGATGCCGGGGGGCGGGCGCATGCCGGGAGCGGCGGGTGGGGGGCGCGCGCCCGCCGCCGCGGCCCCGTCCTGGTGGTCAGCGTGTTCGCCGCCCTGGTGATCTGGTCGGGCTCCTACGCGCTTCGAAGCTCGCCCGTCGACGGGACCGCGTTCGGCGCCGAGCTCGTGTCGCTGCGCCCGGTTATCGGCGGGCACACGGTGATGTACCTGGGCGACGATCAGTGGACGCCCGAGTGGCTTCGCGGGGCGGGAATCCGAGGCCTGACCCTCGGACATCGATTCGCGGTGCGTCTCAACAAGCGCGCCGGGCCGCCCTGGGACTTCGACACCCCGGTGCCAGCGCTCCTGAATTCGATCGACTTCGTGATCACCACCCGCACGCTCAACGCCTCCTCTCCGCCGGCGAACTTCAGGCTCGTGCGGACAACCGCCCACTACGAGCTGTGGGCACGTGACGGGACCTCGGCTCCGCGCTTGGTGCTGAACGAGCAGGCATCACCCGGGGCGAGGCTCAACTGCACCGAGCCCTTCGGGCGGGCGTTGGCGGCGCGGCCAGGTGTCGCGGCCGTTCGGAGCGCCCCGGTCGCGTCCACACACTGGAGAACGCCGGCCGGCCCATTGGGGGGCGGCCTGCCCGGGGCGGCGCTGGTCCCGGCAGGGACAACCGCGACCGCAACCCTCGCGCTCCCGGCCGGGACGTTCGAGCTGTCGCTCTCCTACTGGAGCGCGGTGCCGCTGACCCTGCGCGCCGGCGGCGCGGCAGTGCGCCTGACGCCGACGCTCGAGCCGTTCGGGCCGCTTTGGCGAGCGACGGTCATCTCAACTGACGGCGGAATCCTCCCGCTCACGGTCCAGCTCGCCCGCGGCCGCATCCCGATCCCGCTGCCCGGCGCGTACGTCGGCACCGTGTTCGCGGTCCCCGCCGACGAGCACGACACGATCGTGCCGCTGCGGTCGGCGTGCGGAAAGTACGTCGATTGGTATCGGGCCGGCGGGTAGGGGGCGGGGCGGGGGATCGGGGGGTCGGGCCTCGGGGCGGGGCGGTCGCGGGGCGGGGCTAGCTGACGTGCCCGGGGACGTTCAGAACGGTTTGAGGTAGGGAGAGGTCCGGGCCTGCCGAGAGGCTGTGGGTGTCGAAGCTCACGGCCGCAAGGAGGCCCGGATGTCGCACCATAGAGCCCGCTTCACCCCGCTTGGTCGCTGGAACGTTGCGCGGTATGTGATCGAGGACGGCGAGACGTACGCGCGGGCCGCGGCCCGGGCGGGCGTTTCGCCGTCGACGGTGTGGGGATGGGTCAAGCGGTGGCAGGCCGCGTCAGCGGAGGACCAGGCGTCGTTGGCGTGTCTGCGGGAGCGCTCCAGTCGCCCGCATCGCTCCCCGGCTCAGGTCGGCGAGCGGGAGGCCGCCGGGATCTGCGCGCTGCGTGAAAAGACCGGGTGGTCGCCTCGGCGGCTCGCGGACGAGCCCGGGGTCTGCCGGCCGCATTCGACGGTGCATCAGGTTCTGCGTCGTGGCGGCTGTTCGCGTCGGCCGATCGCTGAGCAGGCGGCGGTGATCCGCTATGAGTGGCCGTGCCCCGGGCAGCTGCTGCACATGGACGTCAAGAAGTTCGGGAAGTTCGCCCAGCCCGGACACCGCACGACCGGCGATCGGACGCGGAACTCGCGCCGGATCGGTTGGGAGTACGTCCACACGATCATCGACGACTGCAGCCGCACGGCCTACTCAGAGATCCACGACGACGAACAAGCCCCGACCGTGACCGCGTTCACCCGCCGCGCGCTGGACTGGTTCCTCGAGCTCGGGATCTGTTCCGAGCGACTGATGACAGACAACGCCTGGGCGTACACGCACAACCGCTCGCTGCGGCGACTGCTGCGCTCCCGGCAGATCACCCACATCCGCACCCGCCCCTACACGCCCCGGACCAACGGGAAGGTCGAGCGCTACCAACAGACCCTCCAGCGCGAGTGGGCCTACGCCCTGGAATACGCCTCCAGTCAAGCGCGTCGGGAGTCACTGCCACACTGGGTCGCTCACTACAACGAGCGACGCTCCCACAGCGCGCTCGGCAACCGACCGCCCCTCGAACGCGTTCGGAAGCTCTCCGGGCTCAACAACTAGGGCCCGCGGCCCGGGCAGGCGCCCGGATAACGCCACTCTCGGTTCGCGCCCGGAGCCGAGAGTGACGTTGGCGCCGCTGGTGGGGGTCATCGTCACCTTCGCGCGCGCCGCCGCGCCGAGTGTGACGTTTCCCGAGGCCGAGAGCCGAGAGCCGGGAGCGGGAGCCGGGTCGGCGGCGAGCGGGAGCGGGCGCCGGGGCGGGCATAACCTCGAAAACTCCGCTGCGGCCCGCGAGCATTCGAGGTTAAGTCTGCCCATCAGACCTAACCCGCCATCCCCTCCGCGCCAGGTCCGAGTTTTCGAGGTTACTCCCGCCCTCCCGCCGTCGCACTGGACTACAAACCCGGCGTGCCATGCACCCCAACCTGAGCCAACCGGATACGCACCAGCGCACTTACTCGCGCTGAAGCACAGAAAATGCGCAAACCCGTGCAGCGCGTCCGAGTTTGTTGCGTAGTGCGTATCCGGTTTGTTCCGTCTGGGTGGGTTTGTAGCTTGACGGGGTGCCGCGGCCTGGGTTTCTCGTTCGATCATGGAGTTCCAGGAGCGGTTTTCCGATGAGGATGCGTGTCGCGACTATCTGTTCGCGTGCCGGTGGCCGGAAGGCTTTCGATGTCGGCGGTGTGGCGGGTCGCGTGTCGGGGTGATGCATCGCCGGCGGTTGGTGTGGCAGTGCAAGGACTGTGGGTTGCAGACCTCGGTGACGGCGGGAACCGTGATGCACAAGTCGCGGCAGCCGTTGCGGACCTGGTTTTGGGCGGCGTATCTGGTCGCCACGCATCACCCGGGGATCTCGGCCAGGCAGCTGCAGCGCCAACTCGGGCTGTCGCGATATGAGACCGCGTGGCTGATCTTGCAGAAGCTGCGCCGGGCGATGGTCGCTCCCGAGCGCGAATCGCTGAAGGGGGAGATCGAGGTCGACGAGTTCTATCTCGGTGGCGAGGAACCGGGGCTCTCTGGTGGCCGCGCCCGCGGCAAGAAGGCGCTGATCGGGGTGGCGATCGAGGTTCGCGGCGCCGGCTCCGGCCGGTTGCGCCTGCAGATCCTCGACGATCTCTCCGCGCAGTCGCTCGGCGCGTTCGTGAGGGCCACGACCGCGCCCGGCACGATCGTGCACACCGACGGGTGGACCTCATACAACTGCCTCACCGAGCTCGGGTTCGAACATCGCAAGCGAGTCCAGCGCACCGACACCTCGGGCGAGCTGCTGCTCCCCCGAGCGCACCGCGCCGTCTCAAACCTCAAAGCGTGGATGCACGGCACCCACCGCTCGGTCAGCGACCCCCACCTCCAGGTCTACCTCGACGAATACGTCTTCCGCCACAACCGCCGCAACACCCCAATGGCCGCCTTCCAAACCCTCCTCGGCCTCACCACCCTCCACCAGCCGACGACCTACAGCGAGATCACCCGAACAGCCGCCTAACACAAAACGGAACAAACCGGATACGCACTTTCGAGGTTATGCCCGCCCCGGCGCCCGCTTCCCGCTCGCCGCCGACCCGGCTCCCGGCCTCGGCTCCCGGCTCGGCTCCGGCTCTCGGCTCTCGGCTCTCGGCTCTCGGCCTCGGGAAACGTCACACTCGGCGCGGCGGCGCGCGCGAAGGTGACGATGACCCCCACCAGCGGCGCCAACGTCACTCTCGGCTCCGGGCGCGAACCGAGAGTGGCGTTATCCGGGCGCCTGCCCGGGCCGCGGGCGCGCTCGCCGGCCCGCCACCCAGTCACGCGCCCATCGCCAACCCGAGCAAACCGGATACGCACTTGTTGCGTTTCTCCCGCCCCAGTCGCGCCACGACACGAGCGCACCTCCCAGCACTACTGCTGAGCAGACCGGATACGGCATTACCTCGCAAACCCGACTCCTGAGATCGAGCGTGTGCGTTCGGGTCTACGTAGCAGACGTGATCGCACAAATCCGGATCTCAGACCCGAGTTTGTGAGGTTCTGGTGGCCGGGCTCGCGAGCGCGCGGCGGTCCGGGGCTCTAAGGCCCGCCCTCCGGACCGCCATCGCCCCCAGAGCCCGCCCTCCGGACCGCCACCGCCCCCAGAGCCCGCCCTCCGGACCGCCACCGCCCCCAGAGCCCAGCCCGCCACTGCCACCGCCATCGGCGCAGGCCAGCGCCCGGCCCACGCCTCGCGTCACCCGTCCAGCACCGTGAGGTCGAGGGCCGCGACGCGCTCTGGGTCGGCCAGGAAGTCCAACTCGACGATCCGTCCACCCCGCACCGTGACGGCCGCGACGGAGAACGGCTTCCCCTCCCGCATGATGACCATGCCGGCGGCTCCGTTGATCAGCGCACGGCGCATGGTCAGGTCGACGCGGGACCACATGACCGCCTGGCCCGCGACCGCCTCGGCACCGCGGACGTGGCGTGAGAGGTCGGTCGCGCCGCCGTCGGCGCGGAGCTCGACATCAGGATCGAGCACAGCCACGAGCCGATCGAAGTCTCCGTCCCGGGCGGCGGCGAGGAATGCCTCGACGACCTCCCACTGAACGGTGGGGTCGGCATCGGGCACGCGTTCGCTTCCGCGAACGCGCCGGCGGGCCCGGCTGGCCAGCTGTCGCGACGCCTCCGGCGAGCGCTCGAGGATCGACGCGATGTCCTCGAATGGCACGGCGAACATGTCGTGCAGCACGAACGCGAGCCGCTCGGGTGGCGTCAGCGTCTCCAGCACGACGAGCAGCGCGAGTCCGACCGAGTCCGCCAGCAGCGCCTCGTGCTCAGGGTTTGTGCCCGCGGCCGGGTCGATGATCGGGTCGGGGAGGTGTGTTTCGAGCGGCTGCTCGCGCCGTGTCCGGCGGGAGCGCAGCATGTTCAGCGCGACGCGGGCGACCACGGTCGTCAGCCACGCGCCGAGGTTGTCCACCGCGCTGGTGTCGGCGCGGCTCAGGCGGAGCCAGGCGTCCTGGACTGCGTCATCGGCGTCGGTCAGTGAGCCGAGCATCCGATAGGCGACCGCCCGCAGGTGGGGGCGCTGTTCCTCGAACTGCTGGGCGAGCCATTGCTGTTGATCCATGTCACGTTCCTCGTTCGCCGGGTGTCATGGGATCAGACCCGCGGAATCGGGGGTTTGTGACATCGGGCTGCACCGTCCAGCGAAAGGAGCACACCATGCGAGTCTTTGTTGCGGGAGCAAGCGGAGCGCTTGGCCGCCGTCTCGTGCCGCAATTGATCGAGTCCGGCCATGAGGTGGTGGGTACCCACAACTCCCCGTCCAACACCGAGCTTTTGCAGGCACTCGGTGCCGAGCCTGTCCCGGTCGACCTGCTCGATCCCCAGGCGGTGCGCAAGGCGGTGCTGGAGCATCAGCCGGACGCGATCGTCCATGAGGCAACCGCGCTGGCCAACATGAAGCTCGGGCGCAGCCTGGATAAGACGTTTGTCAAGACCAACCTGCTTCGGAGCCAGGGCACGGATGCGCTGCTGGCCGCCGCCAGGGAGGCGGGCGTCACGCGCTTCGTGGCTCAGAGTTTTGCTCCCTATAGGTATGCCCGGCAGGGCGGCCCTGTCAAGACCGAGGACGACCCCCTCGACCCCACCCCGCCGGCGAGCGCGTCGGCTTCGTACGCCGCGATGGCGCATCTCGAGCGCGCTGTCACCGAGTTCGGTGGGGTCGCGCTGCGCTACGGCGTCTTCTACGGCGCGGCGAACGACGGACTGATCGAGCCGGTGCGCAAGCGTCAGTTCCCGATCGTCGGCGATGGTGGCGGGATGATGTCGTTCATCCAGCTTGACGACGCGGCCGCGGCCACTCGCCTCGCGCTCGAGCACGACGGACCGGCGATCTACAACGTCGTCGACGACGACCCCGCGCCGGCGCGCGAGTGGCTGCCGGTGCTGGCCGCGGCGCTCGGCGCCAAGCCGCCCCGCCATTTCCCCAAATGGCTGGCGCGGCTGTTCGCCGGCGAGGCGGCCGTTCTGATGGCTACCGAGGCGCGCGGAGCGTCCAACGGACGCGCTAAGCGAGAGCTGGGCTGGGCTCCACGCCGCGCGAGCTGGCGTCAGGGCTTCTCGGCCACCTACGCCGCCGTCGAGCAGACCGATCACGCAAACACGCGGGCGGCCTCGAAGGCGAGCTCCTCGGGCGCATGAGCCGTTAGCCGTGGGCGTGCCCGGTCGCCTTCGCCGGCGATCGGGCACCGCGGCTGCGCTCGCCGCGGGCCGGCCGCAAGCACTGCGCTCGCGGGAGGCCGGCCGCAAGCACTGCGGCCCGGGCCTGGCAGGGGCCGCAGACAAATTTTATAGTCAGCACTTGACTAGTTAGAACATAACTAGTAAGTTGCTCTCCATGTCCCGATCAAACAAACCACCGCAGGGTTCACCGCTGGGCCTGATCGTGCTGTGGCTGCTCTACCAGGAGCCGCTGCACGTCTACGGGATGCAGAAGCTGATCGAGCACCAGGCCAAGGACCGAGTCGTCAACGTGCGCTCGCGCGCGAGCCTCTACCAGGCGATCGAGCGCCTGATGCGCCTCGGTCTGGTCGAGGTGCGCGAGACGGTCAGAAATGAGGGTCTTCCCGACCGCATCGTCTACGCGATCACCGACTCCGGCCGCGAGGCCGCGAGGCGCTGGCTGCGCGAGATGCTCGAGAACACCGGGGGCGAGTACCCCGAGTTCATCGCCGCCGTCTCGATCCTGTTCGGGCTTCCGCCCGATGAGGCGGCCGCGGCGCTCGAGCGCAGAGCCGAACGGCTCGCGGCCGAGCTCAACGAGACCGAGTCGGCGCTTGCCGAGAACCCGATGGTGCCCCGGCTGTTCCTGCTCGAGGAGGAGTACCGCCGCGCGGTGCTCGCCGCGCAGCTCGCCTGGGTGCGTGACGTGCTCGACGACATGCGCACCGGCCGGCTGAGCTGGAGCGAGGAGTGGTTGCGCGAGATCGCGGCACAGATCGGACTACCACCAGAAGCCAAAGAAGGAGCATCGACATGACTGCCACGATCGAAGCGCGCGGCCTCGCCAAGCGATTCGGCAAGACACAGGCCCTCGACGGCCTCGACCTGGTCGCCGACAGTGGCCAGGTGGTCGCAGTACTGGGTCCCAACGGAGCGGGGAAGACGACGTTCGTCAGAGCGGTCGCGACCCTGCTGCGCCTCGACGCGGGGACGCTCCGCGTCGCGGGTCACGACGTTCGCCGTGACCCGGAGGCCGTGCGAGGCACGATCGGACTCGCGGGTCAGTTCGCGGCCGTCGAGCCGGCGATGACCGGCCGCGAGAACCTGGAGATGGTCGCCCGCCTGTTCGGCCAGGGACGCCGCGCCGCGAAGGCGGCCGCCCAGAGCGTGCTCGAGCAGCTTGGGCTCATCGACGAGGCCGACCGGCTCGTCCGCACCTACTCGGGCGGCATGCGCCGCCGGCTCGATCTCGGCGCCAGCCTGGTCGGGGCGCCCCGCCTCCTGCTGCTCGATGAGCCGACGACCGGCTTGGATCCACGGAGCCGGATCGAGCTCTGGGATGCGATCCGGAGGCTCGTCGAGGCGGGTACCGACGTGCTGCTCACGACTCAGTACCTGGACGAGGCCGATCAGCTCGCGAGCCAGATCGTGATCATCGACCACGGGCGCTCGGTCGCGACCGGCACCCCTAACGAGCTCAAACAGCGGATCGGCGGCAGCGTCGTGGAGGTACATGTACGCCGCCACGACGATCTGCCACGCGCCGCCGAACTGCTTGGGCGGCTCGGCCACGGCGATGTCGAGGTCGAGGAGGCCACCCGTCGGCTCAGCCTCAGCGCCGGCGTGGGGGGCACCGGACTGATGGACGCGATGCAGTCGGTGACCGGCGCCGGAATCGAGATCGAAGACATCGCGCTGCGCCAGCCGAACCTTGACGAGGTGTTCCTCG
Source organism: uncultured Solirubrobacterales bacterium (assembly GCA_963796645.1). Classification (GTDB taxonomy): domain Bacteria; phylum Actinomycetota; class Thermoleophilia; order Solirubrobacterales; family Solirubrobacteraceae; genus Palsa-465. Next base: position 222,103 of record CAWCMQ010000001.1, read on the forward strand.
CGCTCACCGGCAGGTCCGCTGAACCGGCGGACGCGGCCGCAGCCTGAACGACAAATACGAAAGGAGCAGTAGTGACAACCATTGCCTACCCCATCGACCGCGCGGGCCCCGCCGGGCCTCCGCGTCAGGCCGGGATCGCGCGGAGCACCGCGACGGTGACGCGCCGCGCCCTGCTGCGCTACGTGCGCACGCCCCAGCTGATCGTGATGGCCACGATCCAGATGTCGATGTTCTTCCTCATCTACCGGTACATGTTCGGTGGGGCGATCCGGTCGGTCGGCGTCCCGTACGTCGACTTCCTGGTCCCCGGGTTCATCGCCACCGGCGTGCTGTTCACCGGCATCGGTGCCGCCGCCGCGATGGCGGAGGACCTCCAGCAGGGCTTCATCGACCGTCTGAGGTCGCTGCCGATCCCGCGCAGCAGCGTGCTCGTGGCCCGGGTGATCGCCGACACGGCGATCCTCGCCCTGGCCTCGGCCGTCACGGTCGGGATCGCGTTCGCGGTCGGCTTCCGCCTGCACGGGTCGGTTGCCGACGGGCTCGCGGCGTTCGCGCTGGTGATTGTGTTCGGGTTCGCGTTCGAGTGGGTGTTCGTGACGTTGGGGCTGTTCGCCGGCAACGCGCAAGCCGCGCAGGCGATGGGCATGATCGTGTTCCCGTTCGCGTTCATCTCCAGCGCATACATCCCGGTCAACACGATGCCGGGCTGGCTGCAGGCGTTCGCCAACCACCAGCCGCTGACGCCGATGGTCGACTCAGTCCGCGCGCTCACGCTCGGACCGCACGCCCATCATCTGCTCGGACACCCGACGGCGTACTTCGTGACCCGCGCCCTGATCTGGACGGCCGCGATCATCGCGGTCTCGCTCCCGATCGCCGTGGCCAAGTACCGGCGCGGTTGACCAAGCGCAGCATCGGTCGCCGATCCGTTGCAGATTTCGTTGCGGGCCTCGCCGCCCGGTCGTTCGGTGCCGAACGATGGGCGGTGGGGCCGCAAACGATCAGGAAAGGGGGCGACAGATGATTCTTGTCACCGGTGCGACGGGAATGTTCGGCGGCGGAGTCACCGATCAGCTCGCGGAGCGAGGCGTTCCCGTGCGCGCGATGACTTCGAACCCGGAGAACGCCGAGCGACTGAGGCGCCCGGGAGTTGAGCCGGTGGTGGCAAACATGGATCGGCCCGAGACGCTCGGCGAAGCAGTCGACGGTGTGGACACCGTGTTCCTGGTCTCGCCGATGGACGAGCGCGTCAAGCTTCGCGAGGGGAACGTCCTCGAGGCGGCACAGCGTGCGGGCGTACCCCGGATCGTCAAGCTCTACGGCGCCGTTGAGCACCACGACGATCCGCTCGGCCTTCTTCACCAAGCGAGTGTCGAGGCGATCCGCCAATCCGGCTTGGAATGGGCCCTGCTGTCACCGACCTCGGTGCTCGAGACCAGCCTGCTCTCGATGATCCCGTGGATCGAGGCCACCGGAGCGATTGTGGCCTCGGCCGGCGAGGGCAAGGTCGCACATGTTGCCGCCGATGATGTGGCTCGCGCCGGCGCGGTCGTCCTGGCCGATCGCCGCGAGAACGGCCGCAACTACGTGATCACCGGCCCCGAGCTGCTCACGTTCGGTGAGCTCTGCGACACGCTCACCCACGTGACCGGACGCTCGATCCCGTACTACGACGTCCCGGACGCAGAGCTCGAGCGGCTGCTGGTTCAGGAGGCCGGCATGACCCCCGAGCAGGCCGAGATCGGTGTGATCTGCCACTTCCGGGCCTGGCGCCACGGCGACGCTGAGGCGTTCACCGACACCTACCGCGAGCTCACCGGCCAAGCGCCGATCACTGCCGCCGAGTGGATCGAGGCGCGGCGCGACGTGTTCGCCCAGGCGCGAGACAAGGCTCCGAGCCAGGTCGCCTGAGGGCTGCCCGCAGCGCACAAGCGCTGCTCCCGTACGCGCCCGAGTAGCCGGGACGCCTCGAGCTCATCGCCCCAGGGGCAGCAAGAGCGCGACCGGGCACCGTGCGGAGGCGACCCATCTGTCACATTTGGGCGTACCGCGGTGCTTAGTGGGTGTGATGGGTTTGCAGGCGCGACATAGCGATTCGTCGGAGCGCCCTGATGGCGCCTCCGGGATGGCGGGCTTCGAGTCCTTCTTTCGCAGCCACTACCGGGCCGTCGTGCGCCTGGCACAGGGCGTTGTCGGCGACTCGCAGGGCGCCCAGGACGTCGCCCAGGAAGTCTTCTTGTCCGCCTACCGACGATTCCCCGGCGACTATGAACAGGCTGCGGGATGGGTCCGGGTCGCGGCGGTGCACACGGCGCTGAACGTGCTTCGCGGGGAGCGGCGTCGAGATAAGCGCCAGCTCCAGGCGCAGGTCGTGACTTCCCTGCCGAGCGCCGAGGAGACGGTTATTGAGCGGGAACGACGGGCGGACGTGCGTGTTCTCCTGGGCCGGCTGCCGCGCCGTTCGGCCGCGGTTCTGGTTATGCGCCACGGTGGGATGAGCTACGTGGAGATCGCCGAGGCGCTCGGTGTGAAGGTTGGACAGGTGGGGACGCTGCTCAGACGAGCGGAGTCCGCACTTCGAAAGGAGATGGACCGTGAGACACATTCCTGACGCAATGCTTCGGCGGCTCGATGACGAGCCGCTTGCCGTGCCCGACCGGGTCGGCGACCACGTGGCCAGCTGTGGACGCTGCGGCGCTCGCCGGGATGAGATCGCCCGCGACACCGAGCGCGCCGCCCAGCTGTTCTCCGCCCCGCAGCTCGTCCCCGACATCGACATCGCGTGGGCCCGGCTTCGACTTGAGCTCGAGTCCGGACGGACGCACGGATCCGACCGACGTTGGCGGCCGGCCCGTGTTCGACCGCGACGGGCGCGGTTCCCGAGAGTGTCGCTTCGGACCGGACTGGCCATGGGCGCGGTCGGAGTCGTGATCGCCGGCACTGCCGCGGCTGCCTCGCTGACCACCGTTTTTGCGCCGACCCACGTCGCGCCGGTCTCCCTGAGCCAGAGCGACCTGCGAGCGATCGCGGCGTTTACTGGGCTGGGCGACAGCCGAGCGCTGGGGGGCTTCTCGACCCCGCATGGATCGACCACGACGCGGTTCGGGACAATCACGTGGTCCTCAGGCACCGCCCACCCGGCGTCCTCGCTTGCCAAGGCAGCCGCGGAGGTCGGCTTCCCGGTCAGACTGCCCACCCATCTTCCCGCGGGTGTGGGCGCTGTCCGGCAGTTCTTCGTACAGCCGCGCGTGAGGGCCGCTGTGACGTTCAACGCCAGCGCCGCGGGTCTTGCCGGAAGCTCAGTGAAGCTTGACGGCGGCCCGGGCGTCGTCGCGGAGTACAGCGGGACAAGCGGCAACGACGTGCCCACCCTTGGCGTCGCGACCGTACGTCGTCCGACGGCGCGCTCCGCGGGGGCGACCTTGGACCAGATCGAAGCGTTCTTGCTGGGTCAGCCCGGCATCCCACCCCAACTGGCTGAGGAGATCCGCCTGCTGGGTGACCTGAGAACGACCCTCCCGGTGCCAGTCCCGCCCGGAGCGTCGGTGCGCTCCGTGGAGGTCGCGGGCTGGCCAGGCGTGCTGCTCACCGACTCCTCGAATGCGGCCTCGGCAGTGGTTTGGGAGGACGGCGACGGTCTGCTCCACGCCGTTGTCGGAATCCTCGACTCGAAGGATGTTCTGAGTGTCGCGGACCAACTCGGCTGAGCGAGTGGCCATCGGAGCCGACCGGCGGCCGGAGGCCCGGGCGCCCGTCCCCGGGCCAGAGGCTGCCGGCTCCTCTCTGGAGGGTGACTCCACCGTCCGGGTCTCGCCCGCGATCCACGCGGTGGGTCTCAGCAAGCGCTTCGGCGACACGATCGCCGTGAACGCGCTCTCGATGATCGTGCAGCGAGGAGAGGTCTTCGGGTTTCTCGGCCCAAACGGAGCAGGAAAGACGACTGTCGTGAAACTACTGCTCGGTCTCGCGCGCCCGACCGGCGGCGAGGCGCTCGTGCTCGGCGCCCCGCCTGGGGACCGCGAGGCGCGTCGGCAGATCGGTTATCTCCCCGAGCTGTTTCGCTACCAGCCCCTGCTGAGCGCCACAGAGGTGCTCCGCCTGCACTGCCGGCTCCTGGCGATCCCAAAGTCGGCCTGGGAGCAGGAGGGGCGCACCGCGCTGGAGACCGTTGACCTGCTCGAGCGAGGCAGCGACCGTGTTGGCACCTTCTCAAAGGGAATGCAGCAGCGCCTCGGACTTGCCGTGGCGCTGCTCGGGACGCCCGCGCTGGTAATCCTCGACGAGCCCACCAGCGCCCTCGACCCTGTCGGACGTCACGACGTGCGCAAGATCATTCGCCGGCTGCGAGAGCAGGGGGCCACCGTATTCCTCAACACACACCTGCTCGAAGAGGCCGAGCACGTCTGCGATCGCGTCGCGGTCATCGATAAAGGGAGTGCTGTCGCCGTGGGGAGCCTGGACGAACTGCTTGGTCGCCAAAGCAGGGTGCGACTCAAGGTGGGGGGCCTCGGTGAGAGCTGGTGGACCGGTTTGGGCAGATTCGGCCGGTGGAGCCGTCAGGGCGAGTGGACGGTGGTTGAGGGCATCGACCCGTCCGGAATCGCCGAGCTTGTCGGCGAGCTGGTCTCACTCGGCGGCCAGGTTGAAGCTGTGATCCCCGAGCACAAAAGTCTCGAAGCCCGCTTCCTCGAGTTGCTGGGGGAGCGATGAACCCGACCCTGACAATCGCCGCCCTCACGATCACCGAAGCGGTGCGGCGGCGTCTCCTGCTCGCCTTTGTCGCGATCAGCGTCGTGATCGTCGGACTGAGCGCGTGGGGCTTCGACCGCCTGAGCAACTCGCACAGTCTCACCTCCGGCGAAAGCAACCTGGCGGTTCCTGAGGCGCTCATCCTGTTCATGTTCATGTTCAGCTTCATCCTCGCGCTCAGCGCGTCGGCGATCGCGTCGCCGTCGATCTCTTCGGAGGTGGAGTCCGGCGTGCTGATGACGATCCTCACCCGACCGGTCCGTCGGGCCGAGGTGCTTCTCGGCAAGTGGCTCGGGCTCGCGACGCTGCTCGCCGGGTATGCCGCCGGCGTCTGCGCCCTCGAGTTCGGGGTCGTGCGCTTGACGAGTGGCTTCGTCCCACCAAATCCGGTACTCGTCGGCGTGTATCTGTTCGCGGAGGGCGCGCTGCTGCTGACCCTGGCTCTCTTACTGAGCACGCGGGTGCCGGTGATCGCTGCGGGCGTCATCGGTGTCGCGGTATTCGGTGCCGGATGGCTGGCCGGGGTGGTGGGCACGCTCGGCACCACGTTCAACATCGCCGCGCTTCGGACCGTGGGGCAGGTCGGGCGCTTCGTGCTGCCTACCGACGGGCTGTGGCACGCCGCGATCTACTATCTCCAACCGCCCTCGCTCATCGCCCAGCGTCTGGCCGAGGGCAACCAGCGCGATCCCTTCTTCGCCCAGGGGGCACCGTCCTGGGCGTACCTCCTGTGGGTCGCGTGCTGGTTCTTGATCGTCCTGACTGCGGCCGTGGCGAGCTTCGAGCGCCGCGAGCTGTGATGGCTGGTCAGCCAGCGTGCGGGGTCTGACGCCGCCCGTAAGGACCTGGACGCTCCTTACGGGCAGGCTTGGGCGGCAAGCGCCTCGGTCTGGGTGCTGAGCGTGGCGTTGATGAACGAGTCGTCGATCGGATCACCGCCATTGGTGAAGCTGCCGTCGTTAACGCCGAGGGTGCCCCCGACTTGGCCGAGTGGCAGCTTGTCGATCGAGATGTCGATGCTGTACGTGGGCAGGAATCCGCTCTCGTCCTTGGGGATGAAGCTGCCCGCCCCGATCTGGTATTGCGGCTTGATGGGTTTAAAGCGAAACGGTGTCTGCGGGCTCAACATTCCAGCTCGCTGCAGCGCCGCCTCTTGGTGGGCGAACTTCAGGAACTCCGGCGAGGTGTCGACGACGATTACGCCGCGCGCTGTGCACTTCGAGACGAAGTGATTGGCGATGATCTCCGTGCGATCCGGACCTTCGGCCAACGGCGGATCGAAGTTATCGTTGTTGACCAGCGTCGGCGAGACGACGGTGACTACCGCCTTCCGAGGCAATGGTCTTGAGGCGACGGCCGCGGCGTGAGCGAGTAGCTGAGGGGGGTCTGCGGCTGCAGGATGGCCCTTGGCGAACTTGTCGCGGTGGAGCGGAGTCTTGTCGTGCGACTTCCTACCGGCGCGCACCCGCACAGGAACACCGGTGGCCTCCAGCACGCGGCCGCCTGTCGTCGCCGCGTCGCCGATGATCACGTACACACCCGGCTTGACCCTCAGCGTGTAAGAGCCAGTGCTGTTCGCGTGTGTCGCTGCGACGATCACGCCACTGGCGTTGACCGCTCGGACGAAGGCGAACTGCGTGCTGACCGGCAAACCCATCAGCCTCCCAACGATCTGCCCGGAGGATGCCAGCGCGGCAGGAGTCGCCAGCGCGCAGGCCGCCAGCACGCTCGTTGTCGCCGCCAATGCCCCGCAAACCATCCGCTTCACGAAAGCCTCCTTTGCCTGCAGCCAATTGGCCGGTTCATCCGGTCGCGCTGACCGAGAACCGAGCTACGCCCCGACGTTTCAACGCTAACGTACCGCGATCCCGCGCCCGCGTCCATCCCCGCCGCAACGGCGACCGATCCAGAGGCGAGGGCTCGCTTTCGGGGCTTGTGTCTTGCCCGATCGCGCGCGTTCGGGATGGATGCATTACTCGTTAACCGTCTGCCTATAGCCCGTTGAGCAGGGCGCGGAGGGTTTGGGTGTACTCGTCGAGAGCCGCGCGGCCTCGGTTGGTGAGGGCCACGGAGGTTCGCGACGCAGGCCCGCCCCCGGTTTTCTTGCTGGTGAGGTAGTCGACTTCTTCGAGCTTGCGTAGGTGCGTGATCAGGTTGCCGGGCGTCAGCCCGATCATCTCTTGCAGGCGGGTGAAGGACAGCGCGTCACCGTCGGGCAGTGCGGCCAGGGTGGCCACGATCTGCAGTCGCGCGGGGGCATGGATGATCGGGTCAAGCGCATCGGTTGTCATGCGTCAGGTCGAGCGGCGTGGAGCGGCCAGGCTTGGACGGCACTGTCCGCCAAGAGCAGGAGGCAGAGGCCAATGCCGTTGCTCAGCCAGACCCCGCGGGGTCCTGCGAACGCGCTCCCCGCGGCGATGAGCAGGACCGCGATGGAGATGCCAAGTTCCCGCCAGTCCTCCCGTACTGCCGAGCGGGCCGCCCCGAACGTGCCGAGGACAAGCATCGTCGCCGTGACGACGTACACGCCGTACACGATCCCGTCGCTCGCTCCGGCGTTCGCCAGCGCTCCCATGATCACGTACACGGCAACCAAAGCGACCGCCAAGGCCGCCCCTTCGGCGCGCCGCCGGCGCACCGAACCCCCACTCACGCCGGCGCTGGCGCGGCGATGGGCACGGAGCACCGAGCCGATCCGGATCGCCAAGACGGCGTACAGGCCCAACAGACCCACGACGGTCGGATACTTGTACGGATGCTGTCCGCGGACCGATAGCCACACCGAGCCAAACGCCACCAGCACCGCCGCCGCCGCGAGCAGCGAGAGCCACGGCGACCTGAAGTCCAACTCGCGTTGCGTCTGTCGTTGGGTCTGCGCCAGCAGGCGCGCCGCTTTACGGGGATCCAGTCCGCCCTCATCCCCGTACGTCTCGGTCTTGTGCACCTCCGACGGCCCGTTCATCATTCGCTCCCTGCATTGTGTTTGTGGCGCAAACCTTACTAAGCTTTGCAACTCAAAGTCAAGGGCTGTAACAAGAGATTTCGCCCGGTCCGGTGGGCTAGCTGGGCATAGTGGTTGCACACCACCCAGGCCCGATGGCCACGTATCATCGGGTCGGCGGCCGCCCCGAAGGAGGAATGGATGTCCATCAACGCTCGCAGGCTCGTCCCGATTGCGCTCGCGCTCGCCGGGCTACTCACCTTCATCGCCGTCGCGTTCGCGGCGCAATCAAGTCAGTACGGGGGTACGACCAGCCAGAAGCTGAAGGGCAGTCCGTTCCGCATCACCCTCGTGGCGAGCCGGGGTGCGGTCAGCAATGTTCAATTGACAGCCGACGTCAGTAAGGGCATTGGGGTCTGCGCGCTGGAGAGCGACATGAGCTTTGTGTTCAGTAAGGGCAAGGCCAAGATCGACCGGCACGAGAGTTTCAAGGGGAAGCTCACTGACGCACGTGGAGACACCATGACGATCAAGGGCCGCGTCAAGGCCAAGAGCGTCACCGGCTCGTTCATCATCGACTCCACCGGTGGCGCGCAGGGAACGCACACGTGCAGTTCCGGCAACGTCACGTTCAGCGCACGCGCGGGCGGCGGGGAGGTGCACCACGCCAAATACTCCGGGTTCATCGGACCCGGCTATCCGATCAACTTTCGCGTGTCCGCGAACGGCAAGGCGGTTGTCGGACTTGTGCTCAGCTACGAGCTCACCACCTGCCCTGGTGGGGGGGCCGGCAATAAGGCTCCGACGTTTCACTTGAAGACGCTCGAGATCAAATCCGGGAGCTTCAGCGGGGCCTTGACAGATCATCCTGGTCCCGGGGATTCGTTCATGCTCCGTATCAGCGGCACCTTCTTCGGCCGTGTCGCCACGGGGCATGTCTCCGCCACACAGCGCATCACAGGCGTGCCGACCTGCACCGCGTCTGAGCCCTTCACTGCCAGGGCGAAGTAACCAGCGGCCCGGCGCAATCGAGGGTTGGACGCTGCCCCGCGGTGCAGCCAGAAACGCGGAAGGCCCGGCCGCTACACCGTCACGCTCACGCTTCGTCGTCGACCTAAGCTCGCTGCTCGCCGGCGATCGAGCGCTTGTGGCGGCGATGCGACCGCTGACCCGAGTCGGCTAGCTTCAGCGGAGAGGGAGGTGTCTGGGTTCACGACATATGTCTCAGGTGATAGGTCCCTCATGAGTCGGGACATGGGTCACACCTAGGGTTGGCCTGGGTGGCGGTCGTCGTGGAGGCGCGGGCGTAGCGAGTGCTGGGTTCAGATCCATTGTCGACATCCCTTCAGTAGTTGGAACATATGATCCATTTTTGCTGACGCACACTGTAACAGAACTGGCTCACGCAATCCACTACGAGTCGATCTGGCAGTACGCGCTGCGAGACGGCTTCTCGTACGTCGTCGGTTCGAGGGCTCAGCGGTCGAGCGAAGTGCTCGTGGTGCTGCTGAGGGTGGCGATGTGCGCGAGCATCGCGTCGAGCGCGGCCGCGAGCGGTTCGGGATCGCGCTGGATCTGAGCGAGCAGGAGGCCGCCCTCAAGCGCGGCGAGCAAGGCCAGCGCGAGCTGGCGCGGATCGGCCTCGGGTGCGAGTCGGCCAAGCGCGTGCATCCGCAGCAGGCCGGCCATGATGCTGGCCTCCCAGCGTTTGAAGGACGCCGCAACCATCAGCCTGGCTTCGGGCTCCGTCTCGGCGAGCGCGGAACCGAGCGAGCCGATCGGACAACCGCCGCGCCCGTCCGTGTCGCGGGCGTGGTCGACCACGAAATCGCGCCACTCCTGTAGGCCATCGAGGCTGCTGAGGTCGAACCGCTCCTGCGTACCGATGGCCATGTCGGCCTGGCGGTCGATGACTGCTCGGACCAGCGCCGGCTTGTCCTCGAAGTAGTGGTAGAGCTGTGAGCTGCTCACGTGTGCACCGTCGCGCACTTGCTCGATCGTCGTGCCGGCAACGCCCTGCTGAAAGATCAGCGCCGCCGCAGCGTCAACAATCCGCGCGCGCGTCGCCTCACCCTTGCGCGTCAACCGCGGCCGATCAGAACTCCTTGAGGACATCGGGAGAAGTATAGCGGTCAGAATGGCTTTGACATTCCAGTTTAGGTCTGACACAGTGGATCAACCAATCCAGTCAAGCACAGAACCCGGGGCTGCTAGCGCCGGGAAAGCAGGAAAGCCGCTGTTGCTGGGCCAGGCCCAGCAGGGCCTAGCCGCCATATCTGCCCGGCGGTCTGACCACACCATTCAGCCAACCCGACCTGGACCTACAAAACAGAGAGGAACTCGATGAGCACAACCCCGGAAAAGACCGTGTTGATCACGGGCGCGAACGCCGGAATCGGCAAGGAGGTGGCCCGGCAACTGGCGTCACGTCCGGAGATCGCCCGCATCTACCTGGCGTGCCGGAACCGAGACAAGGCGACAACGGCGAAGGCCGAGCTCGAAGCCGCGACCGGCCGGCGCATCTTCGACATCATTGTCATGGACGTCGCCAATCTGGATTCGGTCCGCGCCGGCCTGGCCGGCATCAGCGGATCCGTCGACGCGCTGGTCATGAACGCCGGCGTCATTGGCCCGAAGACGATGGACTTGACCGCTGACGGGGTCACCACTGTGTTCGCGACGAACGTCCTTGGCCACGTCGTCCTCCTCGAAGGGCTCCTGGCCGATGACCGGCTTGGCGAGGTTGCGGTCCTCGCCGGAAGTGAAGCAGTCCGCGGAGTTCCGAAGTTGCGGATGAAAGGGCCATCCTTCGTCTCAACCTCGGCCGATGAACTCGCCACCGTCATCGACGGCAGCTACTTCGCCAGCAGAAAAGCTGACTTCAACCTAGCGTTCGGGCAGGCCAAGTACATCGGGGCCCTCTGGATGGCCTACCTGGCCCGCCAACACCCCGCCCGCCGCTTCATCACCGTGAGCCCCGGGAACACCACGGGCACCCACGCCCCCAACGACCTTCCCCTACCGATGCAGGTAGCCGCCAAGTACGTCATGCCCGCCCTAGGTCTCGCCCACAAACTCGACGTGGGAGCGAAGCGGCTCGTCGACGGCGTCACCGACCCGACCCTGTCCAGCGGCGTGTTCTACGCCAGCGCGGCCAACAAGTTGAAGGGTCCGTTGGTCAACCAAGCGGACATCTTGCCCGATCTGGCCAACCCGTCGTTTCAGGACCACGCCAACGAGGCCATCCACCGCTTCATCGCCTCAAGAACAGTCGCTTAGCACCTCACCGACTGGTTCCACAGACACAGATGAAACTACTCACCGCTGAGGTCACCACGCCTCCCATACGGTTGGCGTGGTACCGCCTTCAGCGGTCAAGGGAGAACTGATATGGCGCCGTTCCCTGCCCCCGAAACGGGCATCCTAATCACCCACTTCGTCGTCTCGGAGGACATCGCTCGCTCGCGAGAGTTCTACGCCAATGTCCTCGGCGGCGAAGTCGTCTCCGAAAGCCCCGCGGTCGTCGCGCTCGCGAACAGCTGGATCATCATCAACTCAGGCGGTGGCCCGACCGACGACAAGCCAGCTGTGACGCTGACTGCACCCGGTCCCAACACGACAAGCAGCTTCCTGAACATCCGTGTCGCGAACATCCAGGAGATCTATGAGGACTGGAGCGCCAAGGGAGCCCAGTTCTTGACCCCGCCAGTCGACCACGGCGTCGAGCTGCGTTGCTACCTGCACGATCCCGATGGGCACCTGATCGAGGTCGGCCAGGCGAACCGTGACTTCCTGAAGGAGCATGGCTTGCTCGGGTAAGCGCGAGCCAAGGTGGCGGGCGCGTCAGCGGGCCTAGCCGACATGCCAATGATTTCAGTCAGTCGCCTACTATTATTGGCGGATGCGTACTATGATGCGCACGGATGGATTACCGTCGCCCGCTGCTCATCGTGACGCCCACGCTCGACGGCGACGTGCTGGCCACTCTCGCACGCGGGGACGTTGAGCTCAGCGGGAGGGAGCTGGCGCGACACGTCGGCCATGGCAGCGCCGAGGGGATCAGGCGTGCCGCTGACCGGCTTGTCGGCCAGGGGACGGTGCTCCGACGGGCTGCCGGTGGTGCGCATCTGTATCGCCTGAACCGAGACCACCTCGCCGCCCCGTACATCGAGCGGCTCGCGAACCTGCGTGGCGAGTTGATCGACCGGCTCCGCTCGGCGCTCGCGGCGTGGTCGGAGCCGCCGATGCTGGCGATGCTGTTCGGCTCGGTCGCCCGCGGCGAGGCGAACGCGGCAAGCGATTTTGATCTGCTGATGGTTCGCCCACGCTCGGTCGACGCTGACGATGAGGTGTGGCGCACGGAACTGGTCGAGCTCGAGCGGTGCGTCACCGCGTGGACGGGCAATGACACGCGCGTCGTCGAGTACGCCGAAGACGAGCTTGCCGGGCTCGCTGCCGAGCCGCTGTTGCGAGACGTGCTCGATGAGGGCATCGAGCTTGTCGGTACACGGCGCTCCCTGAAGCGATTGCTCGCGGAGAGGACCGGATGACGCCTCGGACGCGGCCCTGCGAGGACTCGACGATCGCGGGGCGGCTGCGCAAAGCCGAGCAGTTCCTCGACGCTGCCGAAACCATCCGCGACTTCGCCGATGACGGACGCGACGTCGGCGACGCGCTCGTCACGCTCTCCGTCCACTGCGGTGCTAATCATCGCCCCGCCACGGGTGTCCGACCTGCGCAATCATCAAGCAGGACAGGCGAATCGCCAGTGTTCAGCGGAGAGGGAGGGATTCGAACCCTCGATGGACGAAACCGCCCATACCGGTTTTCGAGACCGGCGCATTCAACCGCTCTGCCACCTCTCCGGGCATGTCTCCGGCGATTCCGACCCGCGGCTAAAGACGGCGCGGAACCTACGGATGAATACGGGCGGATTGTAGGTCCGCAGGGCGGGAGCATGCACCGCGGCTGACCCCGCAAGCCGCCAGCGTCGCTCAGCGCCGGGAGGCGAAGAACGCCCGGAGCAGGTCCGCGCAGTCCTCGGCCAGCAGTCCGCCCTCGACCTGGGGGCGGTGATTGAGCTGGGGCACGTCGAGCACGTCCAGCACGCTCCCCGCCGCGCCCGCCTTCGTATCCCAGGTGCCGAATACGACGCGCGGAATCCGCGCGAGGACGATCGCGCCGGCGCACATCGCGCACGGCTCGAGGGTGACGTACATGACGGCGTCGAGCACGCGCCAGCTGCCCAGGTTTCGGGCCGCCTCGCGCAGCGCGATCATCTCTGCATGGGCCGTGGGGTCGGAGCGCAGCTCGCGCTCGTTGTGCCCCTGCCCGATCACCTCGCCCTCCTTTACAACCACGGCGCCGATTGGCACGTCATCGTGGTCGAGCGCCGCCTGCGCCTCGCGCAGGGCGAGCCGCATGAAGTACTCGTCACGGGGAAAGAAGTGGGCGTTCATGGGGCGCTAACGTGTTCTCAGGGCAACTTTGCCTGTTTGGCCATGTTGTCTTAATTGCGCCACGGCCTGCTCCCGCGCGCCGGATTGGCGCCAGCCACAGTGATCCTCGCTCATCGCATCCTTCGTGCAGCCGCGCTGGCTGCGACCTCAGTCGCACTCGTGGCCCTGCACGCGGGGCCCGCGCTCGCCGCGCCATACGTACCCGGCGAGGTCGTGGTCGGCTATGCGCCCGGTCCGATCGCCTCGGTGGCCGCCAATGTGCAGCGGCGCATGGGCGTCCGCGCGCTCGCTTCCAACGCGCCCGAGCCCTCGGTGCAGGTGCTCAAGCTCCCGCGCGGCGAGAGCGTTCCGCGTGCACTCGCACGCCTGCGCCACCAGCGGGGGGTCGCGTACGCGGTTCCGAACTTCGTCGCGCATGCGGACAGCCTGCCGGCGCCCTGGATCCCCGACGATCCGGGCAAGACGCACGTCGCCGGCGGCTGGGAGCGGCTGCAGTGGAACTTCCTACCCGCGGCAGGCGTGAACGCGCCGCAGGCGTGGGCCAACCTGCGTGCCGACGGACGTCCGGGCGGGCGCGGAGTCGTCGTCGCCGTGCTCGACACGGGGGTGGCGTACCGCAGGTGGCACCGCTTCCGCCGCTCGCCGGACTTCGGGCGCACTCGGTTTGTGAAGCCCCACGACTTCGTCGCCCACAACGCCTTCCCGCTCGATCGCGAGGGCCATGGCACGTTCGTCGCGGGGACGATCGCCGAGTCGACCAACAACCGCGTGGGTCTGACCGGGCTCGCCTACGGCGCGTCGATCATGCCGGTGCGGATCCTGAACGCGGACGGCACCGGTGACGCGGCGACGATCGCCCACGGCATCCGCTACGCGGCCACGCACGGCGCGAAGGTGATCAACCTCAGCATCGAGTTCACGCCCGATGTCACCGCTCATGACATCCCGGACGTGTTGAGCGCCATGCGATTCGCGCTCTCCAGACACGTCGTGGTCGTCGCCGCATCGGGGAACGAGGGCCTGCAGCAGATCGCCTATCCGGCGCGTGTACCGGGCGCGATCGCGGTCGGCGCCACGACCAAGGATCGCTGTCTCGCTGAATACTCCAACGGCGGATCGGACCTTGCCCTCGTCGCGCCGGGCGGCGGCGATGACTCGGCGATGATCTCGGATCCAAATTGCCACCCCGGTCGGAACCTTCCCCCGATCTACCAGGAGACCTTCTTCAACTCCGCCCACCCGGCCAGGTTCGGCTTCCCCAACGGCATCTTCGGGACCTCGATGGCGACGCCCCATGTCGCGGCCACGGCTGCGCTCGTGATCGCCAGCGGGGTGATCGGTCGTCATCCGACCCCCGCCCAGGTGCGCACCCGCGTCGAGCAGACCGCGCAGCCGCTTGGGTCCACGAGGCCGAACACGAACTACGGCTGGGGGCTGCTGAACGCCGGCGCGGCCACCGCCTCCTGATCCAGCGCCACGCCGCTACGTGGTCCTGACTATCAGGACCGAACACGGAGCGTGGTGGGAGACCTTGTTCGGAACCGAGCCGAGCAGGAATCGCTTGGCGCCGGTCATGCCCTTGTTGCCAACGACGATCAGATCGGTGCGCTGCTCTTCGGCCACGTCGAGGATCGCGTCCGCCGCATCCCCCTGGCGAGCGAACGTCTCGGTCTCCTCGACACCGGCGCCGAGGGCCTCCTGCCGCGAACGCTCGAGCATCTGCAGGACGTCCTCGCGCGGGTTGACCATCCACTCCAGTGCCTTCGGGACGTGTGCGCGCTCGCCCCTCAGCCGCTGATCGGACACCGGCTCGTACGCGCTGACGATCAGCAGCCGAGCGCCGAGCTGACCAGCGAGATCGATCGCGTAGCGGACAGCCGTGGTCGCGGTGTCGGATCCGTCGGTACCGACGAGGATCGACGCGAACATCAGAGCTTGGTGATAGCGATCACGATGCCCGCGAGCACGAACACGACGATCAACACCTGGGCCCAGAACCAGAGACGTGGCACTCCGCAAAGCTATCGTGAGCGGCATGTCGGAGCCGCTCAGCCCTCCTCTGCAGGCCGTTAGCGACGCGGTTCTGGCGGTCGCCTCACAGTTGTCGGTCGACCAGGTGCTGCAACGGCTCGTCGACAGCGCACGCGAGCTGGCGGGGGCACGATATGCGGCGCTGGGGATTCCGGACGGCGAGGGCGGGTTCCGGCGGTTCCTCGTCTCCGGGATGAGCGACGAGCTGATCGCGGCGATGGGGCCCTTGCCGCGAACCCACGGGATGCTCGGAGCAATGCTGCACTCCTCGGTGCCGTATCGGACCGAGGACATCCACTCCGATCCGCGATTTCGCGGCTGGTGGCCGCGGAATCATCCCGACATGCGCTCGTTCCTCGGCGTGCCGATCGTGGCCGCCGGCGAGGTGATCGGCTCGTTCTATCTGACCGAGAAGCTCGGCCAGGCAGTGTTCAGCCCGGAGGACCAGGCGCTGATCGAGCTGCTCGCTGCGCACGCGTCGATCGCGATCACCAACGCCCGCCTCTACGAGCGCAGTCGCGAGCTCTCGATGCTGTCCGAGCGCAACCGGCTCGCGCTCGAGCTCCACGATGTGGTCAGCCAGAAGCTGTTCAGTCTCGTGCTCACCGCCGAGGCCGCCCAGACGACGCTCGATCGCGATCCCGCCGCGGGCCGTCGGCAGGTGCAGCGGCTCGGCGAGCTGGCCCGCGAGGCGCTCGAGGAGCTGCGCTCGCTGATCCTCGGCCTGCGCCCACCCGAGCTGCAGCGCGATGGGCTCGAGGTCACCCTGAAGAAGGAGGTGGAGATGCTCCGGCGGATTCACGGCGTAAAGATCGAGCTGACCAGCGAGGGGAGCGGAGCCGCCGATGGTGAGCGTGACCTGGCGGTGCTCAGGATCGTCGACGAGGCCCTTCACAACGCGGTGCGCCACGCGCGGGCCGAGCACATCGCGATCAGGCTGACACCGACGGTGATCGAGGTGAACGACGACGGCGTGGGGTTCGAGCCACGGCGCCCCGAGCTTCGGGGGCGACATCTCGGCCTGACCTCGATGGAGGAGCGCGCGCAGGAGCTTGGCGGCCGGCTGGAGATCCGGTCGGCCCCGGGAGAGGGCACGACGGTGCGTCTCGAGGTCGCCCCGTGATCAGGATCCTGATCGTCGACGATCACGCCGTCGTGCGCGAGGGCCTGCGGACGTTCCTCGAGCTCCAGGACGGGCTCGAGGTGGTCGGCGAGGCCGCCGATGGCGAGGCCGGGATCGAGCAGGCGGAGCGGCTGCGGCCGGACGTGATCCTGATGGACCTCGTGATGCCCACGCTCGACGGTGTGGGCGCGATGCGGGCGCTACGCGCGCGCGTACCGTCAGCGCGCGTGGTCGTCCTCACAAGCTTTCTCGAGGACGAGCGACTGCTGCCGGCGATCGAGGCCGGTGCCGCCGGCTACATGCTGAAGAACGCCGAGCCCGCTGAGCTCGCCCGCGCGATCCGCGCCGCGGTCGCCGGCGAGACGCTGATCGATCCGGCCGTCGCTGCCCGTCTCGTGCGCGCGATTGCCGACGGCTCGCGGGCTCCACAGGAGCAGCTCCTGACCCGGCGCGAGCAGGAGGTCCTCGAGCTGATCACGCAGGGGCGTTCGAACAAGCGGATCGCGCTCGAGCTCGGGATCGCCGAGAAGACGGTCAAGACCCACGTCGGCCACGTGCTGGCCAAGCTCGGGGTCGCGGACCGGACCCAGGCTGCGGTGCTGGCGGTCCGCGAGGGTCTGGTCGGACCGCAGACCTAGGACCAATTACCACTGGTAACCGCGACCGCGGGCGGCCTACCTTGGCCGCATGCCACTAGCAATCATCACCGGAGCTTCGCGAGGGCTGGGTCTCGCCCTCGCACGGGAGCTCGCCCGCCGCGGTTGGCTGCTCGTGCTCGACGCGCGCGGCGCGAGTGATCTCGAAAGCGTCGCGAGGGAGCTGGGTCGCGTGACCGAGGTCGCGGCGATCGCCGGCGACGTCGCGGACCCTGCCCACCGCCGCGCGCTTCTCAACGCGGCCGGCCCAGAGATCGACCTGTTGGTCAACAACGCCAGCGTCCTCGGGCCAAGTCCTCAGCCGGCGCTCGCCGACTATCCGCTGGCCGAGCTCGAGCGCGTGTATCGCGTCAACACGCTCGCGCCACTGGCGCTGGCGCAGCTCGTCCTGCCTCGGTTGGCGGACGACGGCGCGATCATCAACATCACCTCCGACGCCGCCGTCGAGCCGTACGAGGGATGGGGCGGCTACGGGTCCTCGAAGGCGGCGCTCGAGCAGCTGACCCGGATCCTCGCCGCGGAGCACCCGGCACTTCGGATCCATGCGGTTGACCCCGGGGACATGCGCACCCGGATGCATCAAGAGGCGTTTCCCGAAGAGGACATCTCCGACCGGCCCGAGCCCGAGGAGAGCGTTCCCGGACTGCTCGCGCTGATCGAGAGCAAGCACCCGAGCGGGCGCTACAGCGCCCGTTCGGTCCCCGAGGAGACGACTGCATGAACGCGGTCGCGTTCGAGCTGCCGGGTGCGCTCGAGGCCCGAGAGCCACCCGAGGAGCGCGGCCTGCGCCGTGACCGGGTGAGGCTGATGGTCGCCGACCGCTCGCGCGGAACGATCGCGCATCGCCGCTTCGACGAGTTGGCGAGCGTGCTCGGGCCGGGCGATCTACTCGTGGTCAACGTCTCGGCGACGCTGCCCGCGGCGATTGCAGGCCGGCGCTCGGACCGGACTCCGGTCCGAATCCACGTCGCGACGCGGGCACCCCAGCTCGATCAGGGGTGGCGGGTAGTCGAGCTGCGCAGTGCCGACGGCTCGCGCCCGGCCGGGGCTCGGCCCCGGGAGACCCTGACCCTCGCCGACGGCAGCAGGCTCGAGCTGATCGCGCCCTACGCGTCAGGCCAGCGGCTGATGCTTGCCCGCTTCGAGGGCCCTGGCACGATCGAGGACCACATGCGCCGTCACGGCGAGGCGATCCGCTACGGCTACGTCCGCGGCCGGTGGCCGTTGGCCGCCTACCAGAACGTGTACGCCACGGTGCCGGGGAGTGCCGAGATGGCCAGTGCCGGCCGCCCGTTCAGCTCGGAGCTGATCACGACGCTGGTCGCGAACGGCGTGATCGTGGCGCCGATCACGCTCCATGCCGGGGTCTCGTCCCCGGAGCGCCACGAGGCGCCGTTTCCGGAGTACTTCGAGGTCCCGCTGAACACTGCGCGGCTGATCGCCGCAACCAGGGACTGGGGCGGACGGGTGATCGCCGTCGGAACGACCGTCGTCAGAGCGCTCGAGAGCGTCGTCGACCGCGCCGGCCAGGTCCATCCGCACGAGGGCTGGACTGGGCTCGTGATCACCCCCGAGCGCGGGGTCGCCGCGATCGACGGTCTGATCACCGGCTGGCACGAGCCCGAGGCGTCGCACCTGCAGATGCTCGAGGCGATCGCGGGCTCCGAAATGCTCGCCCGCTCATACGACGAGGCGCTCGACCATGGATATCTCTGGCACGAGTTCGGCGACAGCCATCTGATCCTCACCTGAGCTCGGCGGCCGTGCACTCGTTGAGCAGGCACACGGCGCGGGGGTCCCGACCTTCGTCGATCACCACCGCGCCGCCCGGCCAGTAGGGATGGGGCGGCCTGGCACGGTGCACGAGCGCGGGCTCGTACAGCCACGACCCGGTGTTGAGCAGGCGCAGCCGTCCGTCCGGCCCGTACCAGTCGGCCGGATCGTCGCCCGCCAGCGGTCCCGTGCGGTGCACGTGACCGAACACGACCCAGTCGGCGTCGACCCCGAGCCGATGCACCACCCGTGCCAGCGCGGGAATGCTCGCGTGACGCATCTGAATCCCGAGCAGCCGCGCGGTGAGCGGGGCGACGTGCCGGTGCAGCAGCTGCCGGCGAACCCGCGGCATCGTCGACGCGCGGGTCAGCTCGGCGGCGTCCTCGAGCAGTGCCGCGAGCGGCCTCGGGAGCCACCTGTTGATGCGCGTCGTCGAGGGTCGGCGTCCGCGCTCGTAGTCACTCGGGCCGGCCGCGTCCCGCGGCAGCCTGCCGAGCAGTCCGCGCGTCATCCCAACGGCCGACCGTGGCATCAGGTGAAAGTCGAGATAGTGACCATGGGTTGCCCAGACCCGGTCGGCCAGCCACACGCCCGGATAGCGGACCTCCACCTGAGCCTGGCCGAACCATGACGTCAGGCGATCCAGGAACGGGGTGGCGCCGCACGGGACCGGAGTGTCGACGGTCAGGGTCGGACCCAGCTCGCGCAGCCACCCGCGAACGAGCGGGCGGTCGTGGTTGCCGGGCACGATCACGACCTCGGCGTCACGGTCGAGCCGATCGCCAACGCTGCGCAGGATCGGCTCCGCGATCGACATCGCGTGCCACGGCCGCCCCTCCATCAGCTCGACGATGTCGCCGAGCAGGACGAGCCGATCGACTTCGCTGATGGCAGCGAGCAGCCGGCGAAGCGGCTCGGGTCGGGTGAGCACGTCGTGGCTCAGCCGCGATCCGATGTGGAGGTCTGACAGGACCAGGGTGCGCACGCGCCGGCCACGATAGCCGCGGCGGCGCGTGCGGAAGCCCTGATGCGGGCTATGCCGGGATCGGCGCGGCGAAGCGCAGCGGCACGCCGCGGGCGACGACCAGCACCGGCGCGATCGAATCCTCGATCGCATTCTGGGCGCGGGCGCTGATCATCACCCGTCCCTCAGGAGCCTCGGCGCGCGAGCCGACGACCAGCAGGTCGACGCCGCGCTGCTCACGGCTCAGCGTCGCGCCCCAGTGGTCGGCCAGGTCCCGGGCGGTTTCCATCGCGGCCGCGTCTCCCGGCTCGGAGAGGAGTCCGATCTGCCGGATCTTCGGGTTGCGGCCGGCGCGGTAGTTCGCCGGCGCGATCGCGACCGCGGCCGGTCCGCCCTCGAGCAGAGTCTGCGCCGAGTGCTGCGGAGCGACGTGACCGGCCGCTGTGCGGTAGTCGGAACCGAACACGATGACCCCGGCCTCCTCTTGCTCGGCCAGCCACTTCAGACCCTCGCCGGTCGAAGCGCTGACGACGACGCGGCGGGCGACCTCGAGGTCGCCGAACCAGCGGGCACCGCGCTCGAGCAGCTTCTCCGCCTCGTGCTCCTCTAGCTCCTCACGGTCGCGGCGGGCCAGGGTCGTGTGGCGGACGTAAGCGAGCGTTATCGCGGCGCCGGCGTCGGCGAGCACGCGGCCGAGCGCGATCGCGTCGTGGTCATTCAGCGTGTCGTCATAGGAAATGATCGTCTTCGGCGTCATGGGCGCTCTCCTGTCGTCCTCGGCTGGGATGTCCTGCGCGTTTTCGCCGCGAGGATCCCATCCGCCTTCCATCAGCGCTAATGAAGTTCGTCATCCCTACGATAAAATCTTCTAATGCTGAATCTGGGCCGTCTCAGGGTGCTTTCCGAGGTGGTCACGCGGGGTTCCTTCTCCGCCGCGGCCGAGGCGCTCTCCTACACGCAATCGGCCGTTTCGCAGGCGATCGCGCGGCTCGAGTCCGAGACCGGCGCCACGCTGGTCGTCCGCGATCGGCGCGGCGTCCGGCCAACCGCGGCCGGCGCCACGCTGCTCGAGCATGCCGAGGCGATCTTCGCTCAGGTCCAGATGGCCGAGGATGACCTCGCCGCGTTGCTCGGGATCCGCGGCGGACGCTTGCGGGTCGCCTCGTTCCCGTCCGCCGGGGCGACGCTGATGCCGGTGGCGATCTCGACCTTTCGCAGCCGCCATCCTGACGTGTCGCTAACCCTCGCCGAGGGCGAGCCGGAGGAGATCGCGCCCCGGGTGCGCGCCGGCGAATTCGATCTCGCCCTGCTGTTCGAGTTTCCCGGTGCTCGCGAGCGGCCGGGTGTGGGCCTCCGCAACACGCCGCTGCTTACGGACCCGATGCACGTGGCGCTTCCGGCCGAGCATGAGCTTGCGTCCGTCCCGAGCCTGACGATCGCGGACCTCGGCGATCAGGACTGGGTGCAGACCTCCGCGTCGAGTCCGTGCGCGCGCCACGTCGTACGCACCTGTGTGGCCGCCGGCTTCGAGCCGAGGGTCACGTTTGAGAGCGATGACTACGAGACCGTTCAGGGGCTGGTGGCGGCCGGCGTCGGGGTCGCATTGATCCCGCGCCTGGCGCTGAGCCGCGTCCACCCCGGGATCGTGGTCCGCGAGCTCTCGCCGCAGAGTCCCGCGCGCAAGGTGGTGGCGGCCACGCTCACCGGTCCCGGGGCGGCGCCGGCGGCGAAGTCGATGGTCAGGATCCTGTCCGACGTGGCAATGCGCTATCGCGACCAGCCGCTTGCGGCCGCCTGACCCGCCGGGTTTCGCACTTCCGCCCGCCTGCGACCGTGGTTTCGCGCAGCGATTGCCGTAGTCGCTGCCGTCCGCGCCGGATCGGATCCGACCGAAGCAAACCGTGTGTCTTCTGTGCGCGCGCATCCTCTTCGTCTGTCTCTGGCGGTCGCCCTGGCCATCGCTGCCGCGCTCCTGTTCGCCTCGGTCGGTCGTGGCGCCGCGACGTGCACGATCAACTGGAACGTGGACGGCACCGGCGACTGGGGCGTGGCGGCGAACTGGAAGGACAACGGCGGGGGGGCGCGGGTGCCGGGCCCCTCGGACTATGTGTGCATCAAGGCGAGCGGCACGGTGGACTTCGGCAGCGACTCGCCGCCCGTCGCGGGCATCGACGCGAGCGGCATTCTCAACCTCAGCGGGGGAACGCTGACGCTGGCGAGGGCAGCCGACGACTCGTACGTTCATGCGATGACGATGTCGGGAGGAACCCTCGCCGGCGCTGGCACCATTCACATTCCGGACGGAGCGGACTTTCTATGGACAGCCGGCGTGATGGCCGGCACCGGCACGACCGAGATCGACAGCGGCGGAGACCTGATCCAGACCGGCCCGACCACGCTCGCCGACGGACGCACGCTGGACGTGCTCGGCACCCTCTCGATCGATCCGGCCGGCGGTCTCGCGCAGACCGGCGCCGCCTCGCTGGTTCACGTGGAGCCCGGCGGCGCGATGGTGCGCGACGACGGCACCGGGACAACCACAATCGCCGTCCCGCTCCGCAACGACGGGACCGTCGAGGCCGGCAACGGCACCACCACCGGCGACGGGCTGTACCTGAGCGCCGGCAGCGCCGGCGACCAGACCGGGAGCTTCAGCGGCAGCAGCACCGCGCCGCTGACGTTCACGGGCGGGACCTGGACGATGGCGAACCCGGCATCGCTGGACGGCACGATCGCGATCCAGGGCGGCGCGCTTAACGCGGTCTCGGGGTACACGGTGCGCGCTCCCACGAACCTGTCCCTGACCGCCGGCTGGGTCGGCGGAGCCGGAGGCTTCCAGGCGCCGGCAGGGGCGACCATCGACTGGACGGGTGGCGCAATGGACGGCTCGGGGACGACGACGATCGCCTCGGGCGCCGCGCTCAACCTCAGCGGCTCGGCAACCCTCACCCGCGCCCTGGTCAATAACGGATCGACGCTGGTGAGGGGCGGACTCATCGGCGGGACGGGTTCCTCGATCACCAACGGCGGCTCGCTCGAACTGCGCGGCAGTGGCCAGGCGACGGTCGGCGGCTTCTCGCAGACCTCGTCCGGCACCCTGACGGTTCGGATCGCCGGCACTGGGACCGGGAACTTCGGCCAGCTCGCCGTCGCCTCAACCGCTCAGCTGGCCGGGAGGCTCGCGATCAACACGACCTTCAGCCCGTCTCCTCCAGACGCGTTCCCGGTGCTCACATTCGGATCGCGCTCAGGGCGGTTCACGAGCTTCTCCGGCACCGAGCTGGGGTCGGGGATCGGATACTCGGCCCAGTACAACCCCGGTGATCTCACGCTCACGGTCGGGTCGTCGGCACCGCCGGCCGCTCCGACGGTCACGGGAACGAGCCCGTCCACGCTCTCGAACGACCTGACCCCGGAGGTGTTCGGGAGCGCGCCCTCGGGCACGACCGTCACGATCTACACGAACTCCACGTGCACGCCGCCGGCCGCCGGCAGCGGGAGCGCGGCAGACTTCTCCAGCCTGGGCATCCAGGCGACGGCGGCAGCGAACGGCCCCACGACCTTCTATGCGGTCGCTTCAGACAGCGTCAACCGGTCGTCGGCGTGCTCGATCACGTTCGCGAGCTACCACACCGATTCGATCGCCCCGGCGGTCACGCTCACCGCCCCCCGGAATGGCACCTCCACAACCAGCCATGAGCCGACGTTCTCCGGTGCGGCCGGCGCGGCCGCCGGCGACACCCCGGCCGTGACCCTGAATCTCTACGCCGGGCATGGCGTGTCGGGAAGCCCCGCCATGAGTCTCACGAGGACGCCGAACGCTCGCGTTTGGTCGCTGACTCCGTCGACTCCGCTTCCCTACGGCACCTACACCGCGCAGGCGACCCAGGCCGACAGCGCCGGGAACCTGGGCCGCAGCACGGCCAGCACGTTCACGATCGCGCCGCCCGCACCGGTACCAGCGGTTACGCGGATCAGCCCCAGCTCCGGCACCGCCGCCGGAGGCAGCCAGGTCCTGATCACCGGGACCGGGCTCAGCGGTGCCACCCAGGTGCGCTTCGGTGCCAGGCCGGCGGCGAGGTTCATCGTGAACGCCTCCACTCAGATAACCGCCACCGCGCCCGCTGGCTCCGGCACGGTCGCCGTGGCCGTGAGCACTCCCGGCGGCGTGAGCGCGCAAACCGCCGCGGCGCGCTACACGTACGTCGGCGCGCCGGTGCTCGGGCGGACCGTCGAAGCGCTTCCGGTCAGGGGCAGCGTGCTGGTCAGGGCGCCGCGGGCGAGGTCGTTCACGCCGATCACCGCGCTGACGACAGTGGCGCTCGGCTCAGCGCTCGACACGACCCGCGGAGACGTCCGCGTGATCGCCGCCGCGCACCGCGGCGGGACGCAGTCGGCCGATCTGCGGGGAGGGGCGTTCACGCTCACACAGGCTTCCAACGCGATCCTGCAGGCGAGGCTCGCGAGCATGCCGTCGTCCTGCTCGCGGTCACGTGGCAAGGCGGGGGCCGCGCTCACGCTCGGCACGGCCGCCGGCTTCCGGATCCGCGGACGCTATGGGTCGGCAACCACCACGCGCGCTCAGCTGCTCATCCAGGAGCGCTGCAATGGCACCTACTTCAAGGTTCTGTCCGGATCCGCCGTTGTCCAAGGGTTCCGCCACCACCGCAAGCGCACGCTGCGGCGGGGTGGCAGCTACCTGGCGGTCAAGCGCTGACCGGCACGCACGACGACGAACCAGCGCGACTCGTGGAGCACCTCTCCGCCGCCCAGCTCCGCGGCCAGCTGCTCGCCCTCGAAATAGCGCTTGTAGACCTGGTGGCGCGAGCCGTCGTTCAGCACCCGTTCCTGCCAGTCCTCGCGAGGCCGGTCAGGGCGGACCGCCGAGTCGGCGACGATCAGCTCGCTCCCCACGCGTGAAGCCTCGGATATGAAGGCGCGACGCTGGTCCGTCTCGAGGTGCCCGTAGAAGTGACCGGTGAACACGCGCTCGAAGCTCGCGGGGACGAACGGAAGCTCGAGGGCATCGCCGATCACGAACCTCGCCTGCGGGGCCTGGTCTCGGGCGCGGTTGAGCATCCGCGGACTCTGGTCGAGGCCGGTCACCTCTCCCGGCAGATGGCGGGTCAGAAAGCCGGTCCCGCAGGCGACGTCGAGCGTGCGCGCCGGCGGCATTGCCGCGAGCGCCTTGGTCAGCGCCGCGACGGCGGCGTCCCACTCGGGGCGCTCCTGGGCAGCGAACAGACCCGTGCCGAGGTACCACTCGTCGTACTCGCCCGCACGCGCGTCGTAGTAGGTCTTCACGCTCTGCATCCTCGCACGCGCAACACTGTCGCCGATGACGCGTGAACGCCGCCTCGCCTTTGGAGATGTTGCCGAGCTGTATGACCGTGCGCGGCCGTCGTATCCGGATGCCCTCGTCGACGACGTGATCACGTTCGCGGGGCCGTGCGAGCGCGCGCTCGAGGTCGGCTCGGGCACCGGCAAGGCAACCCGGCTGTTTGCGCAGCGGGGCGTGCGGGTGCGCGCGCTGGAGCCGAGCGAGGAAATGGCCCGCGTCGGGCGGCGCAACTGCGCCGGCTTCGAGAACGTCACGGTTGAACTCTCCGACTTCGAGCGCTACGGCGGCGAGGGGGCGCCGTTCGATCTGATCTACAGCGCCCAGGCCTGGCATTGGGTCTCGCCCGAGGTGCGCTACACCAAGGCGCGCGAGCTGCTGACGCCCGGAGGAGCGCTGGCCACGTTCTGGAACCGCGCGCGGTGGGAGTGCAACCCGATCCGCGATGAGCTCCGAGCCGCCTACCGCCGCGCCGTGCCCGACTTCGGCCCGATGCCCGGTCCGATGTACCCGTCGACGGACACCCCGCCGGAGCTCTGGGGCGACTGGCTGACCGAGGTTCAGGCGGCCGGCGGCTTCGAGGCACCGAGCGCTCGCGCCTACGACTGGTCGTGCGAGTACTCGACCAACGAGTACCTGGAGGTCATCCAGACCCACTCGGATCACATCGTGCTCGGGCGGGAGCGTCTCGGCGCGCTGGTCGAGGCGGTGGGCGAGGTGATCGACCGCGCTGGGGGCAGCTTCCGGCTCGACTACGTGGCCCTGCAGCTGCTCGCCCGGGCCCGCTGACCGCAGAGACCACGCAGCCGCGATCGGGGCATCCCCGGATGCACTTTTTGGCCCGATCGGCGACGATCGAAGGCGATGTGGACCGGCGTCGCCCCCATCGGGTTACTGGACGTTTGGGACCGGGTCATCTGCGCGGTCGACGGGACGCCCGCGGGCCTTCGAGCCCCGGAGGAGGTCGCCTGCCTGATGCCCGAGGGCGGTCGCCTGATGGTTCGGGCCCTCGCTGAGCCCGGGTCTCGGGCGTGTGCGCGCGACCTGCTCGACGAGCTCGTCTCGAGCCGCGCGACACTCGTCTGCGTCAACAATCGACGCGCCGGCCACGTCGCCAGCCTTGCCCTCGAGCCAATCGTCCTCGCGATGCTGCATCAGGCCCGCTGCTCGGTTCTCGTGCTTCGCGAGCATCATCCGGTCGGCCGGCGCGATGGCGCCGTCGTGGTCGGGTTCGACGGCACCGGCGGCGGCTTCGCCGCGCTCACGATCGCCCGGGAGCTCGCCGTCCGGCGATCGGCCGAGCTGATCGTGGTCGAGGACAGCGCGCCCTCGGCGGCGACGCTCGTCCACGCAGCCACCGAAGCTCAGCTGCTGATCGTCGGCAGCGCTGCCCGCCCGCGGGTCACCGGCGGGCTGGGCGAGAAGGTCGTGCGCCGCGCCAGCTGTCCGGTGCTGATCGCCCGCGGCGCACCGCTAGGCGATGAGCAGGCCGCGTGAGAGTGCGTAGTTGACGAGCTCGGCGCGTGTGGTCAGCCGCAGCTTCTGCTGGATGTGCTGGCGGTGGGTCTCGACCGTTCGCACCGAGAGATAGAGCTGCTCGGCGATCTCGGCGTTCGTGTAGCCGAGCGCGATTCGGCGCAGCACGTCGACCTCCCGCTCGGTCAGGTCATCCGGCGGGCCGGGCGGCGGCTCGGCGGCGATCCGCGCTCCGAGGCGCGGATTGAGGTAGATCTCGCCGACGGCGGCGCGCCGCACGGCCTCGACGAGCTCGGAATCGGCGGCCTCCTTGAGCACGTATGCGAGCGCCCCAGCGCCCAGCGCTTCGCGGGCGAACGCGGGCTCCTCCTGCATCGTCAGAACCACGATCTGAGTGTCGGGCGAGCGCTTACGTAGCTCTGGAATCGCCTCGAGCACCGAGCCTCCGGGCATGTTCAGGTCAAGCACAAGGACATTGGGGTGATAGCCGATCACATAGCGCCTGGCGGCGTCGACGTCGCCGGCCTCGGCCACAACCTCGAAGTCGGGCTCGCCGTCCAGCAGCAGCTGCAGGCCGCGGCGGACGACCTGGTGGTCGTCGGCGAGCACGATGCGGATCGACGACGCGTCGCCGGGAAGAGGGGCCTCGGTATCTGATTCCTCAGCGCTCAACAGCGCAACCCTAACCGACCTGCGGGAAATCCACAGCAAGAAAGCGCCCTTGCCCGCGATCGATCCTGGGTGCTACCCCGATGGCGCCCCCTCGGACCGCTGGGACACTGCCGCTCTCAATCGATCGCCGGCCCATGCGGAGACGGCACTGCGGAGGGAAGAGATGAGCGCTCAGGTTCTGACAACGATTCGAGAGCTTGACCATCGAACCAGTGATGGCATCGACGTGCGGCTGCTCTGGTGCGAGCGTGAGAACCGGGTCACGGTCTCGGTCCGCGACGGGCGCAAGGGCGAGAGCTTCTCGATCGAGGTTCGAGATGGCCAGTCGGCACTCGACGTCTTCCATCACCCGTTCGCCTACGCCGCGGCCCGCGGCAGCGACGTGGCGTGCGATATGCCGCCCGCCGAGGAGTGGAGCGTTCGCGCGGCCTGATCGGCTCGTAGGATCTCGGTCGTGACGGCCGATGGCCTCTCCACAGGTGAAGATGGGGTGGTCCGCTGCTCGTGGGGCGAGTCGGCGCCCGAGTACCGGGCCTACCACGACGAGGAGTGGGGCTTCCCCGTCGCCGACGACGTGCGGCTGTTCGAGAAGCTGAGCCTCGAGGGCTTTCAGGCCGGGCTCTCGTGGCTGACGATCCTGCGCAAGCGGGAGGCGTTCAGAAGAACGTTCGCGGGGTTCGATTTCCGGCAGGTGGCGCGGTTCGATGAGCGGGACGTCGAGCGGCTGCTCGGCGACGCCGGGATCGTCCGCCACCGGGGCAAGATCGAGGCGGTCATAAACAACGCGCGGCGATGCGTCGAACTGGTCGACGACGGGGGCTCGCTCGCCGCCTTCGTATGGCGGTTCGAGCCGGCTCTCGAGTCGCGCCCGGCGCGGATCGACCGCGCCGCGCTCGGCGCGTTGTCAGAGACCCCCGAATCGAAGGCGCTCGCCCGCGAGCTCAAGCGGCGCGGCTGGCGCTTCGTCGGGCCGACGACCGTGTATGCGTTCATGCAGGCGATGGGCCTGGTCGACGATCACATCGAGGGTTGCGGAGCTCGCCCCGCCTGCGAGCGGGCGCGGAACGACTTCGAGCGTCCGTCCTAAACCAGGCTTTAGGAACCCGTGAACGCCGGAGGGCGCTTCTCGACGAATGCGGCTGCGCCCTCGATGAAGTCATTGGTCCGGCCGAGGGCGTGCTGGAGCTCGGCCTCGAGGTGCAGCTGCGCATCGAGGTCGCCGTAGATGAACCGGTTCAGCGCCTGCTTGGAGCTCGCATAGGAGCTCGTCGGGCCCGCCGCCAGCCGCTGCACCAGCGCGTTCGCCTCGTCCATCAGCCGGTCGTCCGGATACACCCAGTTGAGGAGGCCCCAATCGAGCGCCTGAGCCGCCGGGATTCGCTCGCCCAGCAGCGCCATCTGGAAGGCGCGTGCCTTGCCGACCGACGGAGGGACGAACGCGGTCGAGCCGCCGTCTGGCATCAGCCCGATGTTGACGAACGCGAGCCCCATGAACGCTGACTCCGCGGCCATCACCAGATCGCACGCGAGCGCGAGCGAGCAGCCGATCCCGACCGCGGGCCCGTTCACCGCGGCGACGACCGGCTTGGGCAGGCGGCGCACCCCGGCGATTGCCGGGTGATAGATGTCGTGCAGCTCCTTGCGGATGTCCGGCTTCCCGTCCTCCGCGGGCTGGAACCCGGCGCGCAGGTCCGCGCCCGAGGAGAAGCCTCTGCCCGCTCCGGTGATCAGCACGGCGCGCACAGATGGCTGTGCGGCCTCCCCCTCCACCACCCGCCTCAGCTCCTCGCCGAATTGCCCGGTCCACGCGTTCAGCGTGTCCGGGCGGTTCAGCGTCAGGCGGCCGACCGCGCCCGATTGCTCCCAGATGACGGTTTCGTAGCTCATTCGGTCTCCTTCGATGGGGTTGCGCTGCAGGGGGTATCGGCGTCCGCGGTGAACTCGAGGATCAGCTCGGTCGTCTCGCCCGGCACGTCGAGCTGAATGCAGTGGCCCACGCCGTCGAGTTTCACCCAGTCGGCCTCGGGGACCCAGTCCTCGCGGAAGCGTCTCGTCGCCGCCGGCCATTTGAGCAGGCGGTCGGTGGTCCCCCAGACGATCCGGACCGGGCACGTGATCCGCTCGCGCTCGAGCGTCCAACCCTCGCGCTCGGCGAACTCGATCAGCGGCCCCACCGCCTCGCAGTTGGCGGCGCCGCGGATCTGGTGCGCGATCAGGTCAGGCGGGAGGTGCTCGTAGCGCTCGGTGACCATCAGGGTGGCCTGGCGACGACCCTCCGCAGACGCGACGATCCGATCGGCGTGGACCGCCGCCACCTTGAGCAGCTCCTGGGTGGAGGTGAAATAGGCGAGCGTGTCCCTGAACGAATCATCGCCGGCCGCCCAGCCGCCGGCCGGGGCGAGCGCGATCACGCTCCGGGCACGTCCCCGCTCGGCGAGCTGGAGCGCCAGGTAGCCGCCCAGCGAGTTGCCGACGACATGTGCCGTCTCGATTCCCGCCTCGTCCATCATCGCCTCGAGCGCGTCGGCGAGCGTGCCCTCGTTCGGCTCCCCATCGAGCGCGGGGCCGCCGGCATGACCGGGCAGCGTCGGTGCGAGCACGTCGTGCCGCCCCTTAAGGGTCGGCAGCACAAGCTCCCAGGTGCGCCACGTATCGGTGAACCCATGCAGGCAGACGAGTGGTGTGCCGCGGCCACCACGATGCGCTGGACTGAAATCAGCGATCATGATGCGCAGAGGCTAATGGGGCCTCGCGGAACGAGGGGCAGTCCGGCTCCACCAAGGGTTATCTTTGAATAGTCAGGTATTTGGGGGTCGGCGAGCAAAATGAGATGCAATCGCTGTGGCTTGGAGAGTCCGCCGGGCATGAGATTCTGCGGCGGCTGTGGGACGCCGCTCGGGCCCGAGCCGATCACGACCACCGCGCTCGATCCCGCCTCACCGGCTCAGCGCCGCTACATGACCGCGCTGTTCTGCGATCTGGTCGGCTCGACGCCGCTGGCTGAGCGACTCGATCCCGAGGAGTGGCGAGAGGTCCTGAGCGCCTACCAGCACACCTGCGTCCGCGCGGTCGAGCGCGTGGGCGGCTATATGGCGCGCTACGTCGGGGATGGGGTCGTGGCGTACTTCGGGTATCCCCGCGCGCACGAGGACGACGCCCAGCGAGCCGTGCATGCCGCGCTCGGGATCGTCCAGGAGCTGACCGAACTCAACGTCACGCTCGGCGAATCCCATGACGTCAGGCTCGGGGTCCGGATCGGCCTCCACACCGGGATGGTCGTGGCGGGTCAGATGGGGGCCGGCGAGTCTTCTTCGCCACACGAGATCGTTGGTGAGATGCCGCACATCGCGGCTCGGCTCGAGGCGATCGCCGAGCCGGACTCGGTCGTGATCAGCGATGCCACCCACGCGCTGATCGAGGGCTATTTCGAGACCGAGTCGCTGGGCGAGCAGTCACTGAAGGGGATGTCCCGCCCGATCGGCGCCTACCGGGTTCTGCGACCGACCGGCGCGGTCAGCCGGCTCGAGGTCGCCGGTGGGCGGCCGCTGACGCCCGTCGTCGGCCGCGAAGCGGAGCTGGCGCTACTCGAGCAGACATGGGCGCGCGCGATCGAGGGGAGCGGCCAGGTCGTGCAGATCAGCGGCGAAGCCGGCATCGGGAAGAGCCGCCTCGTCCGCGCGTTGGTCGATCGGCTGGGCGAGCAGATCGGCCGCGAGGAGCTGTGGCAGTGCTCGGCACGCCACGGAACCACTTCGCTGCATCCGGTCATCCGCTACCTCGAGCGACGGCTGCGGCTCGATCGCCGGCAGCCCGCCGACCGGCAGCGAACTGTGTTGGAACTCGCGGCTCGCGAGGCCGGGCTCGACCCGGCCGACGCGGTACCGCTGCTCGCCAATCTGCTCTCGATCGACGGCGCCGGTGGCCCCGAGCGCACCGAGCTCGCTCCCCGTGACGCCAGGACCGCGACCCTGCGCGTGCTCGAATCGATCCTGATCGGGGATCGATCCCGCCACCCGGTGATGTTCGTGGTGGAGGATCTCCACTGGGCCGATCCGACGACGGTCGAGCTGCTCGACCGGATCATCGGCAGCCTGAGGGGCACAGCCGCTCTGTGCCTGCTGACCTTCAGACGCGAGTGGTCGCCGCCGTGGACCGCGCGGCGCGAGGTGATACCGGTTGAGCTCGGGCCGCTCAGCTCCGCGCAGGTGCGGGAGATGGTCGCGGCCGTGGATGAGTTCGAGCCGGATGCGCGGACCCTCGCCTGGGTCGATTCGGCGGCCGATGGCGTCCCTCTCTTCGTGGAGGAGATGCTGAAGACACTCACGCTCGCCGGCGCGCAGTCCACCGCCGTCTCGACCCCCGCGGTGCCACCGACCCTCGAGGGACTGCTGACCGAGAGACTCGACCGTCTCCCTGACCTTGGCGACGTTATCGACGTCGCGTCGGTGATCGGGCGGGACTTCGATCGCGAGCTGCTGGAGGAGCTCGCGCCGCTCGGGGCCGCGGATCTCGATCCGGCGCTGGCGCTACTGACCGCCCAGGGCGTGCTCCGGCCGGTGGCCGGGACCCGCTCACGGTTCGAGTTCACGCACACGCTGCTTCAGGAGGCGGCCTACTCGCGCCTGCTGCGCCGCCGCCGTCAGGGCCTGCACGCCAGCGTCGCGGAAACCCTCAGCACGCACTTCGCGGCCACCGCAGATCGTGAGCCGGAGGTGGTGGCCGGTCACTGGTCGGCTGGAGGGGAACCGGCCAAGGCGGTCGCCTATTGGCGGGCCGCTGGCGTGCGTGCGCTCGATCGAGCCGCGTTCGAGGAGGCGGCCGAGCACTTCCGCCGCGGCCTCGAGGCGCTCTACGAGAAGGCCCCCGAGCCGGGCGACGAGCTCGATCGGGCCGACTTCCAGACGCATCGCGCAGCGTCCCTGCAGGCGGCGCTCGGGTATGCGGCGGCCGGTGTGGATGAGGCCTACGCGGCGGCGCGATCCGTGTACGAGCCCGCCCGTCAGGAGGACCGGCTGGTGGCGGTGATCCGCGGCGAGTGGATGTTCTATCTGCTCCGCGGCCAGTACACGACGGCGCTCGAGATTGCCAATGAGATGCTGTCGCTCAGCGAGCGGGACGGCGATCCCTTCCATCGGGCCGAGGGTCATCTCTACAGCGGCCTTGTCCACATGTACGTGGCCGACTTCGAACACGCCCGCACCCACCTCGACGAGTCCTTCAAGCATTATCGGCAGCCTGAGCGTCACGATCAGATCTACGACGCGCAGGGCGATACCGGCGTCGGCGCGCTCGCCTACAACGCTGTCGTGCTCTGGAACCTGGGGTACGTCCGCGAGTGCCACGATCGCAGCGACCGCAGCCTGCTGCTGGCCGAGCAGGTCGGAGGGCTCCTCACGCGTGCCCAGGCCTGGGGAATGCGCGCGATGCTGCATCTGAGCCGGGCCGAGCGAAGCGAGTTCGGGTACTGGGTTGACAAGACCCGGAGCCACAGCATCGAGCACAAGGTCGGCTACTGGATGGCCGTCTCGTCGCTGTTCTCGGGTTGGCTCCAGGGCCGCGCGGGCGAGCTCGAGGCCGGGACCCGTCGTCTCGAGGACGGCCTCGATGCATACCGGCGGTCGGGATCGAGGCTCTCGCTGCCGCTCTTCTACACGCTGCTGGCCGACCTGCGGCTGATGGCCGGCGACCGCCCGCGAGCGCTCG
Organism: uncultured Solirubrobacterales bacterium; assembly: GCA_963796645.1. Taxonomy (GTDB): domain Bacteria; phylum Actinomycetota; class Thermoleophilia; order Solirubrobacterales; family Solirubrobacteraceae; genus Palsa-465. The sequence continues at coordinate 254,988 of CAWCMQ010000001.1, forward strand.
CAGTCCTGCAGGCCGGCGAGGAGTACATCGCGGAGACCGGGGAGCGCTTCACGGAGTCCGAGCTGTACCGATTCACCGGACGCGCGTTGATGAGCGGGGAGAACCCGGACCCGGCTGCCGCCACGGCCGCCTTCGAGCGCGCCGTCGAAGCCGCTCGCGACCAGAACGCCAAGCTGCTCGAATTGCGGGCGGTGACGCACCTCGCCGTACACCAACGAGCGATCGGTTCGCGCGTCACGGTGCTCGCCGAGCTCGAGTCGCTGTGCGAATGGTTCTCCTCGACACCCGATCTGCCCGACGTCGTTCGGGCCCAGGGGATGCTGGTGGCGGAGGCCTCCGGTCGATGACCCGGGCGCCCCAGGTCACGATCGCCGGCGGCGGAATCGCGGGGTTGACGGCCGCGCTGCGGTTGGTCGAACGCGGTTACCAGGTGCGGGTGTACGAGCAGAAGCCGTACTTCGGCGGTGATCTCGGCTCCCGGCCGGGTGCGGACGGTGTCCGGCTCGACGTCTACCCCCACATGTACGGCGCCTGGTATCACAACTTCTGGCGGCTGATCGAGGGGGTCAGCGGCGTCGGCCGGGAGCAGCTGTTCGCGCGCTACTCGAGTGTCAAGCAGCTGCGCCGAGGCGAGTTCCCGAAGTTCACGACCCTCACCGATCTCTACTCGCCGTGGCACGTCTTCCAGAACCTGTTCTCCGGCGCCGGTCCCGTGGCCGACATGTTCGTGTTCGGCTACTCCACCGTCGACCTGTTGGCCGAGCGCCTCAACCCGACGATGCTTCCCGACGATGTGACGGTCGGGGGATTCCTGAACGCGCGGCCGTACATGACCGAGCGCGCCGCCGCAGCCGTCGACAGCTTCATCACCAACGTGTGGGCGATTCCCAGCTACCAGGTCTCCGCGCAGGACTACCGGACCTATCTCGCGTACTGCGTGGCCGATCACGACCCGGCGTTCTGGCTCGCCCGTGGATCGGCCTACCGCCAGGTCATCAAGCCGCTGACGGCCGCGCTGAAGCACGCGGGCGCGGACCTGATCCCGTCGGTTCAGGTGACGAGCGTCTCGTCGCAGGGTGGCCGTGTCGTCCAGATCGGGTTGCAGGAGACCCGCTGGGACGGGGCGTCCGGGACGTACGTGGGCGGGCGCAGGCGTTGGAGCGAGGAGGTCGACGAGCTGGTGCTCGCGGTCACGGCAACAGGCCTCTCGAAGCTCGCCCGCGAGGGAAGGGCGGGCGGGCGGATTGTCGATGCGAACCCCGAGATCGCCGAACTCTCGCGGCTGCATGAACAGCCGATCCCGATGTTCCACGTGTACTTCAACCGCCGGCTCCCAGACATTCCCGCCCCGCCGGTCGGCCTGTTCGGCTCGCGGCTCGCACTCGCCTTCACTGACATCTCGCAGATCTGGAAGGACACGGAGAGGTTCGGCGGCAGGACGGTCCTCGCGCTCTCCTCCTCAGACTCGCACGGCCTCCCCGGCACCGGCGCCCACGATGACGCGATGGCGATGCTGCGCGAGCTCGCCGAATACCTCCACTTCGATCCGGGCGAGCGGTGGGGCGAGTCGGGCGACATCGACTGGAAGCGCTCGCGATACGAGCGCAACGCCGATGCCCAGCTGTTTGTCAACGAGGCCGGCACCGACCCGTGGCGCCCGGCGACGGCGTGTCCCGGGCTGGCCAACCTGTCTCTCGCCGGTGACTTCTGCCGCAACCGGATCGGGATGACGACGATCGAGTCCGCCGTGACCACCGGCCTCGAGGCAGCAGCGGCGATCGTCGCCCGCCGCGGTGGAGAGCCGGTGGAGATCACCGAGCCGAAGGCGATGCCGGGACTGATCTACGTGTGGCTGCGCTACGCCTGGGCTCCGTACGCGGCCGGCGCGAAGGCCTGGTCGGGCGCGAGCGACAGGACCCGTCAGGCGATCTCGTGCCTGAGGTGGCTGGCTCAGCGCCTCGAGAGCTGACGCACCTGCTCGACCAGGGCCAGCAGCGGCGCGGGGCGCTCGGCGAACTGCTCCGCCTCCGACCGCGCTGAGGCGGCGATCCGGTCGAGCACGCGCTCGGCCTCGGCCAGCTGCGCCCGGCACGCAGCCGCCAGCGCGGCAACGCGGTCGGGATCGTCGTCGTCGATGCAGAACAGCTCCCGGATCCGCGGATCCCGGATTGCCAGCGCGGCCGGCAGCGTGAGAATCCCGTCGCGCAGGTCCTCCTCGCCGCCGCCTCCGAGTGCCTCGAGCCCGCGCTGGTCGCCGACGTCATCGCAGCCGTGGTAGAGGACGCCGAGCAGGTGCCCGTACTGGCGCAGCCGCTCCGAGCGAGCGCCCAGGACCGCGCAGATCTCGAACATCGAGCCGGTGTCCTCGCCGGCGATCCGCCGCCAGTCCTCGACCCCGAGCGGCTGGCGCCGCAGACGCCATTGAAGACATTCCGCCGCTCCGAGCCTGCGCAACAGCTCGGCGAGGTGGCGCACCGCGAAGGGGTCCTCCGCGAAGGCGTCAAATGCGTCGGCGACGAGGTAGCCGGATGCCATCAGGGCCGGCAGGTGGCCGAACCTCGCATGGATCGTCGCGTTCCCCCGGCGCTCGGCCGAGTCATCGAGCACGTCGTCGATGATCAGCGACATGTTGTGCATCAGCTCGACCGCGAATGCGAGCTCGACCGCCTCCGAGGCCGGTGTTCCCAGCGCCGCGCGGTGGCACGCGAACACGGTCAGCGGCCGGAAGTGCTTGGGCGTGCCCGCGAATGCCCACGCCAGCGGCTCGCGGAGCTCCTGATCGACCCCTTTCAGCCAGCCGCCGATCCGCTCACGCAACAGCCGGACCTCGGGTTCGGAGCCGAGTGCCGCGATGACATCGTCGCTGGTGGTCTGGTGTCCGTTGGTGCTGCTCGTGATCATGGCTTGATGCGGTAGGGGCGACCGTTGGCCGCGGCGTGGTCGCGGCGCGTGTAGCCGTCGAGCGCCTCCACTCCGCGTCGCATCTCACGCCAGGAGAGCTCCGCCGACTCACGCGCGAGCGCGATCAGCTCATCGCGGAAGGCCGCCTGGGCGGTGGCCGCCCCCGATCCGGCCGTCCCCTGCAGCCCGAGCCGCACCAGCTCCGGCGTGTGCTCGACGATCAATTCGGCGCAGCCCACGCCCAAGCGCACCGACGTGGCGGCGGTGAGAACCGAACCGGTCGCCAGCATCCTCGGCACCGTCAACAGACTCATGCCTCGGCAGCCTAATCGTCTCGAGGGTGGACCGGCGGATAGGGTTGGTCCATTCTGGTCAAGGAGGAAGACAATGCTTAAGGACGAGCTGCGGGCGGTGCAGGCACCGCTCAAGCAGCGCTACCGCGAGGAACCTACAGCCGGGCTCGTGACGCTGCGGGCGGAGGCGGAGCTGGATTCGGCCGCCGTCGCCTGCTCGGTGCAGACGGGACGGGCACTCGTCGAGGCCGGGCTTCATCCCGCGTCGGGGGGTGACGGCACCCTCTCCTGTTCCGGCGACATGCTGCTCCAGGCACTCGTCGCCTGCGCAGGGGTGACCCTGCGTTCGGTGGCGGTCAACCGCGGCATCGAGCTTGGCGGCGGTACGATCGCGGCCGCCGGGGAGCTCGACTTCCGGGGCACGATGGGGGTCGACCGCGACGCGCCCGTCGGCTTCCGCTCAATCGAGCTGCATTTCGAGCTCGAGTCCGACCTCGACGCCGAGGAGCTCGACAACTTGATCGCGACGACCGAGCGTTACTGCGTCGTGCTTCAGACCATCACCAACGGGATCCCAGTCACCGTCAGCCGCTAATCGATCAGCGCCCCGGCGGAGATATTGACGGTGGCGGCGGTCATCGTTCGGGCCCGCGTGCGGCCAGTCAGGAACACGCGCGCCCCCTCACCGGCGAATGTGCGGGCCACTGCCGCGCCGAGCGATCCGCCGGCGCCGTGGATCACAGCGTTCTTTCCTTCCAGCAACACCTCAACGTCCCCGTCTCGGGTCCTGGACGCGGTAGCGCAGGTAGACGACTCCGGAAGCGAACACTCGCTGGTCCACCAGCTCGAGATCGATTGGTTCAGCGAGCGGCGGGAAGAACGGGGTGCCGCCGCCGACCACGACCGGATAGACGAATGGAATGTACTCGTCGATCAATCCGTTCCGGGCGAGCTCGGCGGCAAGCCCGGCGCCGCCGACCGCGATCTCTCGTCCCGGCTCGCGTTTGAGCGCCGCCACCTCATCGACGAGGTCGCGGGTCGCGAGCCTTGATCTGCCCTGCACCGAGGTCAGGGTGCTCGAGAAGACGATCTTCTGGATCCCCCTCCAGACCTCCGCGAATTCGCGCATGGGATCGGTCTTGAGCCCGATCTCGTCGGCGGTGCTCGTCAGCTCGGTCTCGTCGGCGGTGTCCCAGAACACCATCGTTTCGTACAGCCGCCGGCCGCACAGGTGGACGTCGAGCTCGCTCGTCTGCTCGATGTGAAAGCGGAACAGCTCCTCTTCCGGAGCGGTCCAGTCGATCCGGCCGTCGGGCCCGGCGATGAACCCGTCCAGCGACACGCCCATCGAGTAGGTCACCTTCCGCAATGTGATTCCTCCGTTCGGTTGAGCAGTCTCGCTGATATGACCGTGGCTCGGCCGCCGACTCATCGGTGAGCCGGGCGCGAGAATCTGATCCATGCCTCCACGCTACGACCAGATTGGGCACGGATACCCGCGCACGCGTCGCGAGGACCCGGAGCTGGCGGAGCGGATTCATACGGCGCTCGGACACGCGAGGACCGTGGTCAACGTCGGTGCAGGGGCGGGGAACTACGAGCCGCAGGACCGGCACGTGATCGCGATCGAGCCCAGTGATGTGATGGCATCGCAGCGACCCGAGGATCGGGTGCCCACGATCCGTGCGAGCGCCGGCTCGCTGCCGTTGCGCGACCGGAGCATCGACGCTGCGATGGCAATCCTCTCGGTCCACCACTGGGATCGCGAGCAGGAGCAGGGCGTCCGAGAGCTGCGTCGGGTCGCCCGCGGGCCGGTGGTGATCCTCACCTACGACCGGGAGGTGAGCAACCGCATGTGGCTGATGGCCGAGTACATGCCGGAGCTCGCTGCGCTCGACCGGGACATCTTTCCCGACCCCGGGCTGATCGCCCGGTGGCTGGGCGGTTCCACACGGGTGGAGACCGTGCTTACGGCGCGGGACTCACCGGATTGGATGCTTGGCGCGTTCTGGGCCCATCCCGAGCGGGTGCTGGACGCGCAGGCGCGAAGCGGCACGTCTGGATTCGCCCGCATGAGCGAGGAGGTGGTCGCGCGGGTGGTCTCGGCCGTCGAGCGCGACCTGAACAGCGGAGCCTGGGATCAGCGCCACGGCCAGCTGCGAGAGCTCGATGCGCTGGACGTCGGGCTGCGGCTGATCGTCTCGACGTCGTCGCCGGCCTAGTCCTGGTCGGCGCTCTCCCACGGGTCGTCCTTGAGGAACTCGCCATCGCCCTCGTGACGGGGTCCGAACGCCAGCAGCTCGAGGCCGTCCGGGCCGGCCTCGAACGCTCTCGCGATCTGGGGCGCGATCCGGATCGCGTCAAGCGGCCGCAGCGACTCGGTCTGTCCGTCGAGGTTGATCCGGCCGCTGCCGCCGATCACCACGTAGATCTCCTCCGCGGCCTCGTGGCGGTGGGCACCGCCGCGTTTCCCTGGCTTGATCCGGTGATATGCCATGCCCGTCTGCTCGGCTCCCAGAGACCGCCACGGAAACCGCGCCTCCTGCACTGCGTCGAAGCCGAAGCGAGGCGCCACGTCCTCCACCTCGTTGAGATTTTTGATCGTGTAGTCCATGCGACCGATGCTACCCGCGGGGTGGGTGCCTCTAGCCCCCGAGGTCGGCGAACTCGAGCGGGCTCTGGGTGAGCGCCGAGTTCTCGGACGCGGACGGCCCGAGGTCCTGCCACAGAGCAGCCACGCCGCCGCGAGCATCGCCGGCCACGACCGGTGCACCGGCGTCGTCGGCGGGCGAGGAGATCGGCTGAGCGGCTCCGAACCGCGTGCGGGCGTTTCGCGCCACGATCGCCAGGTCCGGAACGACCGGGTCGGGCGTGGACCACGCGGCGAGCGCCTGACCGGCCGAGAGCAGGTACAGGCCGCAAATCCCCACGCCCAAGAGGACCTTCTTGAGCATTCGCGTCGAGTCTAATGGTGCGCCCCCCGGGGAATCGTTCCCGGCGCGCCCCGGTTACGCTTATGTCTCGCCGCTGCGGCAGCGCAGCACGAGTGAATGGACCGTGGGCAATGGAGGTTCGATCGAGGAAGTCGCTGGCGCGCGCCGACGCAGTTCGGATCGCTGAGGGCTACGTGGGCGCGTACAACGATCGCGATCTCGACGCGATGCTCGCCCTGCAGGACAAGAACGTGGTGAGCCGGCCCGCTGCGCTGTTTGGCAACCACCCGCATGTCGGCCACGACGGCGTCCGCGACTGGTGGGCGACGATGGTTCGAAGCGGGCGCTGGTATCAGGTCGAGATCAGCGAGATCCGCCAGCTGGGACCCGATCGGGTGGCGATCTTCGGCGAGTTGCGCCAGGACGACGAGCTGCTCAGCCCTTGGGGGGTCCTGATCACGATCCGCGACGGCTTGATCGTCGAATCCCGCTCGTATTTGAGCGACCGGGATCTGCTCGAGGAGCTCCGGATCGTGGGCGAAGAGTAGGAGCGATCCGGTGGCGGCGCGGACGAGTCAATGACCGAACCCGAGCGCCCTCAAAGCCAGGCCGCTTGGCGATGGCCGGACCCCTTCCGAGTTCGCTCGGTATGGGTCCCGCCGCTGATCCTCGTGGTGATCATGGTCCTGGTCATCACGCTCGCGTACATCGGCTCAGCGGTCAACCCGGCCGCGCATCTCCACGGCCTGTCGGTCGCCGTCGTCAACGAGGACGCCGGAGCCACGGCTGGTGCGCAGCGCATCAACCTCGGCGACCGGCTCGCCGCCGGCCTGGCCGGTTCCTCCGCCGTGACTTCCCGTCTGGCCGTGCGCCAATCGTCGCTCGCGGCCGTGCAGGAACGGATGAACGAGGCGAAGACCTACGCCGCCGTCGTGATCCCACCGAACTTCAGCGCGTCTCTGGCCGCCCTGGCGGGAATCCGGCCACCGGCGGGCCAATCCGTGTCGATTCCCAGGATCGAGCTGCTGACCAACCCGCGAGCCGGCACGCTCGCGGTGTCCCTTGCGTCCGGAGTGCTCCAGCCGGCTCTCGCGAAGGCCTCGCACACCGTCGGCGCCAAGCTGCTCGCGCTCGACGCCGCCCGGGCCGCCAACGGCGTTGCCAGCCCGCTGCTGGCCGACCCGGTCACCGTCTCGACCGTGGCGTATCGCCCGCTCCCCTCACACTCGGCGCTTGGGCTGAGCGCGTTCTATATCGCGCTTTTGACGACCTTCTGCGGGTTCCTGGGTGCCGTGGTCGTGAACACGTCGATCGACGCCGTGCTCGGATATGCGACCACCGAGATCGGCCCGGTCTGGCGCCAGCGCAAACCGGTTCAGATCAGCCGGTGGCACACGTTGCTGGCCAAGTGGATCATGGCCGTGATATTGGCCGCGGTGCTGACCGCGCTGATGCTGCTCGCCGCGGTCGTTCTGCTCAGCATGGACGCGCCCCACGTCTTCACGCTGTGGCTTCTGTGCTGGTTCGCAGCGGCTGTCATCTCGATCGGCACCCTTGTCCTGTTCGCGGCTCTGGGCACGCTCGGCCAGCTCATCGCGCTGCTCGTGTTCGTCTACCTGGCCCTTGCCTCGTCCGGCGGGACCGTCCCATTGAACGCCCTATCGGGCTTCTTCAGGTTCTTTGCCAACTTTGAGCCGCTGGCGCAGATACTCGACGGGACCCGGGCGATCCTCTACTTCGGCGCCCAGGGCGTGGCTGGGTTGACCCGCGCCTGGGTGGGAACCGGGATCGGGCTCGTGTTCTGGCTTGCGCTCGGCTTCGGGGTGACGACCTGGTACGACCGCAAGCGGCTCTACCGCATGCCACCCGAACTGATGGCCCACGTCGATCGCGCGGTCGAGGACTACCGTCAGGACACCCAGCCGGCTGGCCACGTAACCCCTTAAACCAGCACGCGTCGCTCGTAAAGCGCCTCGTAGACGGGGCGGCACGCGTCCGCGACGGCGGCATCGTGTTCCGAAAGGCCTGTCTCCCGCGGCTGCCAGGGCGCGAAGCCGGTGGAGGACCGGACCGACGCGTACCAGTACGGCGCCCACACCCCGTCGGACTCGCGCGGTCCGGGCGGCCACGACAGCATCCGGTCGGTGAACGGGATCTCCAGCCAGTCGCACAGCCAGCGCAGGTGCGCTTCGGGGGCGCGAAGGAAGTCGCCCGCGTCGAGGATTGGCACCTCAAGGTCGTGGCAGTCCCATAGCTCCTGCAGCCATCCCTGCTGGGGCAGCCCGATGTCGTCCGGCTCGCAGCTCTCCCGCGAGCGCACGTACGAGGCCACGACCTCGAAGGGATCGCGGATCAGCAGCACGTTGCGGAAGTGCGCCGTCCAGCTCAGATCCATGTCGGCCGAGACGTGGTGGGCCATGTGCTTGGCGTAGTGGACGCGGCGGCCGGGTCGGAGCGGCTCGGACAGCTGCGCGATCGCCGTGGCGAGGTCGGTGGGCTGGGAGGCGATCACCTCCTCGCGCCCTGGGTGATCGATGCCGGTGCGGGCGAGGTAGGCCGCGTACAGTGGTTCATCGACGACGACCGTGTCGGGTCGGTTCTCGAACGCGCGCATCAACGCCGTGGAGATGTTCCGCGGGCCCGACCACATCGCCACGCGGACCGGCTCGGTCACTTTTCGATTCGGTTCGCCACGTCGGCTTCGACGAGCTCCTGGTAGCGCCCTTGCAGCCGCTCGACCATCGGCCCGCGATGGCCGTCGCCGATCGCTCGGCCGTCGACCGACCGGACGGGAACCACGCCCGCGAACGTGCCCGTCACGAACGCCTCGCGAGCCGCGTAGACGTCCGTGAGGCTGAATGTCGTCTCGCGCGCGGGGATGCCATCGGCACGACAGATCTCGAGCACGTTCGCGCGCGTGATCCCGGCGAGGCAATAGCGCCCGTCCGAGGTCAGCACCTCGGGCGCGTCCTCGGGGCCGACGACGATGAAGAAGTGAGTCGAGTTGCACGTCGCCACGAATCCGTGTGGATCGAGCATCAGCGCCTCGTCGGCTCCCGCGGTGTAGGCCTGGATGCAGGCGGTGATGTCGTTCAGCTTGGAATGGGCGTTGAGCTTGGGATCGAGCGTGTCCGGCGCGGCTCGCCGCACGTGCGTGGTGAACAGGGTGATGCCGTCGGTCACCGTCGCGGGCAGCGGCTCCTTGTGCTCGGCGATGATCACGACGGTCGCGGGTCCGACCGTTACGCGTGGATCCTGGTACGGCGTGCGCTTGATCCCGCGAGTGACCATCAGGCGCACGTGAACCCCGTCGATCATCTGATTGGCGCGCAGTGTCGAGTAGATCGCCTCGGTCAACTGAGCCCGGCTGAGGCCGATGTCGAGCATGATCGCCTTCGCACCCTCGAACAGGCGATCGAGGTGTCGCTCAAGGAACGCGGGATGCCCCGCCCGCACGCGGAGGCCCTCCCACACGCCATCGCCGAGGACGAACCCGGCGTCAAACACCGACACGACCGCCCGCTCGCGCGGGACCAGTTCGCCTCCCACCCAGATCAGGATCTCGTTGTTCCGAGGGTCGTCGGCAAAGTCGTGGGTGCCGTGGGCCATCCCGCGAAAGCCTACGTGCCTCGGGGCGGCACGCCGGCTGGCAACGCCGGCCACGATCTGCGGCCCCGCGCAACCGCTGGCGCCATCTGCTTCTCTTTCGCCTGAGGGCGATGTGAGCGAGATCGAATTCCTCAGTGCGCTCCGGGTCGAGATCGTGCGCCATCGCGAGCTGCGAGACGACGCCCGGCGGCACGAGCTGTTTCAGACCTCGACGATCGAGGCGCTGCTGGCCGGTTCCTTCGACGGGGACGTGTCGCTTTCGGAGATCCTCCAGCACGGTGATCTGGGACTCGGGACGCTGAACGGGCTGGACGGCGAGCTGATCGTCATCGACGGCGAGGCATGGAAGGCGGACGCGGAATGCAATCTGATCCGTGTTGCGGGTTCCTCGCGGACCCCGTACGCGGTGGTGGTCCCGTTCTCACCGGGGTCGCCGGTCGTGTTGCCCGGACCGCTCCAATACGGTGAGCTCGGGGCGGCCGTCGGGTATCGCCTGGAGGACCGGAGTCGTCCGGTGGCGGTTCGGATCGATGGTCGCTTTGAGCATGTGCGGGTGCGCTCGGTGCCGAAGCAGCGACGCCCATACCCGCCGCTGGCGGTCGCGATCGCACAGGAGCGCATCAGCGACCTCCACGACGTGGCGGGGACGATGGTCGGCTTCTGCTTTCCAAATGCGCTGGAGGGCATCGAGATGCTCGGCTGGCATCTGCACTTCGCGACCGACAACCGGACCCGCGGCGGACACGTTCTCGATTTCTCGTTGCGAGACGGAATCGCACTTCTCGACGACGCGGCCGAGCTCCGCGTGGAGCTGCCCCCGGCCGTCGGCGCTCACCATCACGTCGTCGCAGATCAGGACGCGCTGCGCCGGCTCGAGCTCGACGGCTAGTCGCAGGGCTCCCGCAGGAGCACGGCGATCATCCGGCCGGCGCTCGCGGGATCGGGGGTGACATCCGGGTCGCCCTGGCCACGCACGGGCCCGCCCGCCCCGACCGCGGATGCGCCGGAGCGAGCGTTCTCCGAGCCGACTGGTTAATCGTTCGGGTCGTACTTGAACGAGATACCGAGGCGAACGCGATAGTTCACGACGGCGCCGTCTTGGATCGTGAGGTCCTGCCGCACGACCTCCGCCACGCGTAGCTCGCGCACACTCTTCGCTGCTGTCTCGACCGCAACGCGGGCTGCAGCCTCCCACGACTCGCTGCTGACGCCGACAACTTCGGTGACACGGTAGACGCTATCCGCCATGCGAACCTCCTACTCGGAACCCAGGATCAGAACCGCAAGTCTCGCAGCTCACACCCCACGAAAGGGCGAATTTCGCGCACACCAGCACCAATCTCGGTTGCGCGATCAGCGGAGAATGTTCACGGCCCGCGCAGCCACCAGGAGCACGGTCATCGCCGAGATCCCTGACTCGGCCAGCATCATCATCTTCACCCGTCGCGTCAGCGGCATCGCGTCCGTAGGGCTGAACGCGATTGCGTTGGTGTACGCGATGTACACGTAGTCAGCCAGTCGCGGGTGCCAGCCCGGCTCGGCGAGTGCCGGATTCTCATCCTGCGGGAACTGGAAGTCGCGCGGCGGTGCATCGGGCGCGAGGCGGCGCATCGGCCCGCCGCGGTCGAACTCCCAGAACAGCAGCCCAAACGTGATCACGTTCGTGCTCCAGATCGTGGCGCCCTTCAACAGGAGCTCGCCGCCGCTCTTCTCCTGCGCACTCAGCAGCGATGCGATCAAGGCGACGAGCGCGAGCACGTTTGCCACGGTGATCACGCCGACAAGCGCGAGCGCGACTGTCCGGCGATGACCCATCTGCTCGAGCCGATGCCGAGGCAAGGACCACGCGAGCGCCAGCAGCAGCACCGCCTCGGGAACGGCCGGGATCAGCCAAACCCACCCCGGAAACCCGATGAGCTTCCAGCCGTTTGCGAGACTCACCATCGCCAGCGTGACCTGCAACCCGATCACCAGGACAACGGCAAATGCAGCCTCATACCTGGACTCCAGCTGCTCCTCGCGTAGATCGGCCGTGCTCACCTCACGATTGTCGACCATCTGGTCGACGGCCGCCGAGGATCGTCAGCCACCGCGTGACATCGCCATCCGGGTCGCGCGTTGGGCCAGCACCACCTCAGCGACAGGGCCGCGCCCCCGGGCGGCGTGATTAATCCTGCCGCCTAACCCGCCGCCTCTGGGCCACGTCAGCCTGTTCGCCAGGATCCTTCTGGCGCTTGCGCACGACGCGGGAACGTCGTAGCGACTCGGCTGCGCGGTCACGAGCCCCTTTGGCGCGGAGGATGATCTTCTGGTACAGCTCGGTCTCGTTCTGATCTCTTTCCACGCCCCCATCATTGCGCTTCGCCAGCCGTTTCGCTGACTGCCTCTACAGGACGAAGGGGATGAGCATCTTCGTCCTGCTTCGATACGCCGGATACGCCGTGGGGAATGTTGCGGTGAGGTTCTTCTCTTCCACCGATGCTGAGTAGTAGAAGAACGCGCCCAGGATCACGACGATGATTAGGCCGACTAGGTTGGTCGCGAGTGCGGTCCCAAGCACTCCGGCCAGCAGCCCTGAATAGATCGGGTGGCGGACGAAGCGGTAGGGGCCGGAGGTCACAAGCTCCGGCTCGGCCTTCTCGGTCATCGGCATGCCCCAGTTTCGGCCGAGATTGACCCGAGCCCAGACCGCGAGCCCGATCCCGGACGCGAACACGACGGCCCCGATCGCCCCGAGGACCGGGGAATGGACGCTCAGGCTTCCGCCGCGGAAGACTCGGACGAGCAGGAGGACCGCCAGGGCGGACAGGCCCTGCAGGGGGATCCGACGCCTTCCACCACTGCCTCGCTTAACGCCAAGGGCGGACGCGAGCCAGAAGACCCAGAACATGAGCCAAGTGATGGCGATGGCGGTCTGAAGCGCGTGCATGCCGCTCGAGTAGGGTGAGTTGACGGGCGCTACCGAACAGCCTAGGGCGCCGGCGAGAGGCTGTCATTGACTCGATCAACCACTAACTTGTTTGGCCGCTCGCCGGCCCCGGCGTGTTTGGCCCGCCGCGCGATCCGGACGCCGCCCGCGCCGTGCTGCTCCGCGCGGTCGAACTCGGGGTCGACCACATCGACACCGCTCAGTACGACGGCCCGGACGTCGTCAACGACCTGATCCGCGAGACCCTGCATCCATACCCGGAGAACCTGAAGCTCGTCACCAAGGTCGGCGGCCGCCGTGATGACCAGGGCGCGTGGCTGCCCGCCCAGAGTCCCGCCGAGCTGCGTGCCGGTGTCGAGGACAACCTCCGCCACCTCCAGGTGGAGCGGATGGACCTCGTCAACCTCCGTCTGATCGACTCCGAAGCCTCCGGCGACGTCCTGGCCGAGCAGCTCGGCACGCTGGCGGACCTGCGCAGCGAGGGCAAGCTCGACCTGATCGGCATCAGCGAGGCGGGTGCCGACGTAGTCCGCCGCGCGCTCGAGCTGGTCGACATCGCTGAGGTGCAGAACGCCTACAGCATCACGAACCGATCAGGCGAGGACGTGCTCGAGCTGTGCACGGAGCGAGAGTTGGCGTTCGTGCCCTACTTCCCGCTCGGTTCGGCGTTTACCGGCGGGCCCAAGCAGCTGGCGCAGGATCCCGTCATCGCCGAGGTCGCCCAGCGGCGTGCGGCCACCGTCACGCAGGTCGCGCTCGCCTGGCTGCTGTGCCGCTACGAGCGGATGCTCTTGATTCCCGGCACCAGCTCGGTCGAGCACCTCGAGGAGAACATGGCTGCGGCGGACGTCGAACTTGACGAGCAGGATCTCGCCGAGCTCGAGAACGCGACTCAGCTGGCCGCCGCCCACGACTAGCTAGCTCGGAGGAGCGCTGTACAGAGTCGCGGTCCAGATCCGCTCGATCACGTCGACGACGGCCATTGGATCGGCTATGGGCCGGCGGCCGAGCGCTTCCCTGAGGTAGCTCTCGTTGAGCCAGACCAGGGCTCGGGCGGTCTCGTCAGGGTCGATGTCGCCGATCTGCCCGCTCGCTTGCTCGGCGCGGATGCGCTGAGCCGTGGCGTCGATGAATCCTTGGACGAGGGCGCGATAGGCGACTTCGACGGTCGCGTCAGATCCCGATGCGTCGGCCAGCGCCCTCAGAACGGGTCCGTGCTCGACGTACACGGCGGCGACGCCCTCGAGCGCGGAGCGCAGGTCGGCCTCGGTCTCGCGGCCCTCGAACCAGGGGGTGGCGACCTTGAGCAGTTCCTCGCGGATCCTGTCGACGACCCGCAGGGCGAGCTCGTGCCGGTCGCGGAAGTGGGCGTAGAACGCCGGACGCTTCAGACCAGTGCGGTCCATGACCGACTGGACGGTGAGCTCGCGGAACGGCCGCTCGTGCAGAAATTGCTCGGCGGCGTCAAGAATCTCGCGCTCCGTCTCGCGCGGATCATGGCGGGGGCGCCGGCCCGTGGGTGTGGATGTGGGGGCAGCCGACACGACAGTGGGTTCTCAGCCCCGGGGGTTTAAATTACGCCAAGTCATTGACACGGTGTAATTATACTATACAGTGCGGACCTACAACGGTTTCCCCCGCTTACTCGTGAGGTCGCCCCAGATGTCAAATACGCACGCCGAATCCCTCGAAACGGTCCAGGTCGCAGACGAGCACCTGTGGCGCGAAGGCCCACCGCACGAGCTGTTCCGAGAGCTGCGCCGCAGCTGCCCGGTCCACTGGAGCGCCGGGATCACGCAATCGCCGCAGGACGCCGGGTTCTGGTCGGTCACGAAGGCCGAGGACGTCCACACGGTCAGCCGTGACTGGGAGACGTTCTCCTCGGCCTCGAACATCATCATCAGCGACCACATGGTTCCCGTGCCGATCATCCAGGGGATGTTCATCGGGATGGACCCGCCCAAGCACGACCGCATCAAGAGCCTGTTCCAGCGTGCGTTCACGCCGAAGGCGATCTCGCACCACGAGGACACGATCCGCGAGGTCACCACGCGGGTGCTGGACGGTCTCGCCGGCCGCGAGACATGCGACCTCGTCACCGAGCTCGCGCAGCCCGTGGTCGCTCGCGTGATCGGCAGCTTCATGGGTCTCGATCCTGAGGACGACAAGCTGTGGGCAGAGGCCATCAACGGGCTGGCCGGGTTCGGCGATCCGGAGCTGAACCCGAAGGGCCTCGAGCAGCTGCTGACCGAGGACATCCCGCCGCTTTACGAGAAGTGCATGAAGCTCGTTGCCGATCGCCGCGCGAACCCGACCGAGGACATGCTCAGCGTGCTGGTGTTCGCCGAGATCGACGGCACCACGCTGAGCGACGAGGAGATCTTCTCGGGGTTCATCCTGCTGATGGTCGCCGGCAACGACTCGACGAAGGCCACCTTCACCAGCACGATGCGCGCGCTGATCGAGAACCCCGATCAACGCCAGTTGTTGATTGACGATCCGTCGCTTGTGCCCGGTGCGATCGAGGAAGCGCTGCGGATGTTCCCCGCATTCGGACACTTCCGCCGCACCGCGACGAAGGACACCGTGCTCGGCGGCTGCCCGATCCAGAAGGGCGACAAGCTCGCGCTCTGGTACCCGTCGTCAAACCGTGACGAGGACCGCTACGAGGACCCGGACCGCTTCGACGTCCTGCGCAACCCCGAGCACCAGGCGTTCGGCGCCGGGGGCCGTCACTTCTGCCTCGGAACCGCGCTTGCGCGCCTGGAGCTGCGGATCCTCGTCGAGGAGACGCTCAATCGCTACCCGAACATGACTCTCGATGGCGAGCCGACCTGGGTGCTTTCACAGTTCTCCAGTCAGCTCAAGACGCTCCGCGTCCACCTCGACGGCCGCACGAGCGAGATCGAGGGCGCTCGATCATGACGAGCGGAGTTACTGACACTCAGCTCTGGATCTGCGAAGGCTGCGGCCATATCTACGATCCTGACGAAGGCGACCTGGACGGTGGGATCCCGCCGGGCACTCGCTCCTAGGCGCCAGGCCTCGCTGGGCCGTTCCTCGCTAGCTTGCTGCCCGTGACGAACTCCCGAGAGCTCCCTTATCCGCCACTTGAGCTGATGCAACGCGTGTTTGCTGTGCGTAGCTGGAGCGACCCGACCAGGGTGTACGAGCAGATGGGTGCCGAGACCAAGTCCGCGCTCCTCAAGCTGCTGCCTGAGGACTGGTCGTTCTCGGGCAAGCGGGTTCTCGATTTCGGTTGTGGATCAGGCCGCACCCTGCGTCAGTTCCTCGCCGAGGCGCAGGACGGGGAGTTCTGGGGGGCGGATATTGACGCGCCTAGCCTCGAATGGATGGAGCGGGTCCTGTGCCCCCCGCTTCACGCTTGGAGGTCCGCGGCGGGGCCGCCATTGGGACTGGAGCCAGCCTCGTTCGACCTGGTCTGGGCAATCTCGGTGTTCACCCACCTGCCGTCCACCAGTTCTCTCTCCTGGTTGGTGGAGTTGCACCGGCTACTGAAGCCAGGTGGGTTTCTGATCGCCACCTATCACGGTCGGTGGAACTCAGAGTTCATTGCAGGTGAGCCGTGGGACGAGAACAGGGTCGGGATGAACGTCCTTCGCCACAATCAGGCATGGGATGACGGCGGCCCGATGGTGCTCATGTCCGACTGGTGGGTCGACGAGCACTGGGGTCGCGCGTTCGCGATCGTCGGCCGACTTTCACACATCCACAACTTCACATGGGTGTTGCTTCGAAAGCTCGACGTTGACCTGACCCCTGAGGACCTCGAGACACCGTCCGGGGACCCTCGCGAGTACGTCGCGCTTCGTCACAATCTTCGGCAGGTTCAGCGAGAAGTCGAGCTGCATGCCGCGCATGCCGCCGCGCAGGAAGTCGAGATGCGCGAGCGATACGAATCGACGCTCAGTTGGCGCATCACCAAGCCGTTGCGAACAGGACGCGACAGCATCCGCTCGCGTCTCGGGCGTCCCAACCGCTGACGCGCGCGGCCGATTAGACGCGTGTGGCCGGGCCAGGTCGCCACCGTCGAAGTCGGCCGCGAGCTTCAAGCGGGCGCCGTCGTCGGCCCTGGCTCAGCGGTTGTGGTTGACGACCTCGACGTTGTGCCCGTCGGGGTCCAGAACGAATGCGCCGTAGTAACCCGGGTGGTATATGGCGCGCTCGCCGGGACCTCCGTGATCCTCGTAGCTCGCGGCGAGCGCGGCGGCGTGGAACGCCCGCACGGTCGCGTCGTCGTGCGCCGGGAACGCGAGGTGGACGTGCTCCGTTGGCGGCCGCTCTTCGCCGATCAGCGAGAAGCTGAAGTTCTCGCCGACCATCTGGACGTGGTCCGGCTTGTCCACGCCGATCCGCAGCCCGGCGTGCGGGGCGATCGTCATGTAGAAGCGCTTGGACGCTGCGGGGTCGCGGACGCGGATCCAGAGGTGGTCGATGCAGCCGTCGGGCACGGGGTCCTCGCGCTTGCAGTGCACCGCCTCCGCGCTGTTGCCGTCCGGGTCGAGCAGGAAGCCGCCGTAGTAGTCCGAGCCATAGATCGTGCGTGGGCCGGGCGCGCCGTCGTCGCGGTAGCCCGCGTCGATCCCCGCCTGCCAGAAGGCGTCCACCGCCTCTCGGGACGGCGCTCGGAAGCCCACATGCAGGCCGCGCGTCAAGGGGTGCTCGCGGTCCGTCGGCCCGATGTCCCAGTCGTCCCACTCGACGAGCTCGGCGTCCGCGTGGCTCGGCTCGGCGCCCAGTACGGAGAGGACGGTGCGGTAGAACGACTCGGACGCGGCTAGGTCCGCGACGGCGATTGCGACGTGATCGAACACCCGAGTTCAGCCGGACAGCGCACCAGCTTCGAAGACACGCTCTGCCGCATCGTCACACTCGCCCTGCCGGTGAAGCGCGGGGTCACGAGTGAAGCGATCGGCGACCCGGACCACCTCCTCGCCGAGTAGCCGCAGCTGCTGCTCGACAAGCTCGTCCTGAACCGCGCCGGAGTCCGCGAAGACCCGTGTGGCCTGAGGCACCGGGACGACATAGGGCACGGCCCAGCCGCGTAGCGAACGCACGGAGAATTCCATCGTGTTGACGACCTGGAGGCCCTGCGTGCCGCCCGCCGCGCTGATCAGGCCGATGACCTCGTCGTGTAGGTATGGCGGCTCGCGGGACCCGAGCATGTGGAGCCAGTCGATGGCGTTCTTGAACGAGCCCGAGACCGAGCCGTTGTACATCGGGCTGCTCCAGAGCATCCCGTCAGCCCCATAACAGGTGTCGATCAGCGTGCCTACGACGGCGGGCGGGTCCGCCTCCAGGTCGGGGCTGTACATCGGCAGCCCTAGTTCTCGCAGATCGAGCAGCTCAACCCTCGCCCCAGCCGCCGCCGCGCCCTCAAGCGCGACCGCAAGCGCCGCCCGACTGCGGGACGCATCTCGAAGCGAACCTCCGAGACCAACAACCTTCAGACCGGCCACCTTCACAGCCTCCCAGCCCTAGAAGATTTCTGCGCAGATGGCGTAGACCTGGATCTGCATGTCGATCAAGGGCGCGGGGCTGACGCGCACGGCGGCGCGCCACCCATCGAGGCCATCGGTCGGCGAAGAGCTTTCGATCAAGCCACCTGTCCCGTGGAGCCGCACTCCGCCGCCGGTGAGCTTCTTTCCGGGAGCGCAGTGGACGGTCTGGACGTGCGTCCCTGCGGTCATGAACCTCCCGATGCTGGTGTAGTGGTAGATCTGCACGACCGCGACGGACGCGCGGGCTTTCGGGCCCACTCGGTTGGCCGCCATCGCAATGGCAGCGGTGACTGCGATCGCGGCGAGGGCGGCGAACAGCGCGTTGAGTGACCGGCGGCTCACGAGACCCGACCCTACTACCTACGACGGAGGTCAACATGGGCAGCGCTGCTACATCAGTTATCCCACGGCTACCTGATCGAGGTGGGGCAGACGACGCTGCCCCGAGGCTGGCGTCCGCCGTCTTGATCACCTGTGCGGGCTACGGTCAAGGCGCACTCGCCCACAGCGCGCGCGCTGAATCGGGCGGCTCATAGATCGAGCACTACGTCGCCGCGTGGCCGTGAGCAACAGATGAGCGCGCTCCCCTCAGTGGGCGGCTCTACGGGATCGGGATCGTAGTCGAGATCTCCGGCGATCAGTGTCGTCTCGCAGGTATGGCAGACACCCGTGCGGCACGACCACCGAGCGGGTACGTCGCATGCCTCGGCGAGCTCGAGCAGGCTCGTGTAATCGCCGCTCCATGGGATCGCGAGGTTGCTGCGGGCGAACTCGATGGTTGCGCCATTTCCAGTTTGGCCGTCGGGTGGGTGTGGCGTCCGCGATGGTGTTGCTGCGATTCCCGGCGTCAGAGCCGGCGCGGGCCCGAACGGCTCGCTATGGATGCGTGAGGCGTCTATCCCCAGCGCCGCCAGACTCGCGCTGATCTCGTCCATGAACGGTGTGGGTCCGCACAGGTATGCCTCGGCCTCGTGGGGCGGCTCGAGTTCGGCGAGCACTGATCCGGTGAGACGCCCGGCTCGGTCGAAATCGCGGCCTTCGAGGTCATCCGGACCGGGACGGCTGTAGTACACGTGGCTATGTACGTTCGGAAGCGAGGCGAGGAGAGTGCGGGCCTCGGCGGCAAACGAGTGCTCGCGGCTACTGCGCGCGGAGTGCAGCGCCCAGATCTCGCGATCTGAATGCTCCTCCGCCAGCGCGTGAAGCATGGCGAGGACTGGCGTGGCGCCGATACCGGCGCTGATCAGCAGCACGGGTGCATCCGTCCGGTCAAGGATGAATGTGCCGCGCGGGGCTGCGATCTCGAGTTTGTCGCCGACAGCGAGCCGGGTGTGCAGGTAGCCGCTGGCGGCGCCGTCGGGTTCGCGCTTGACGGCGATCCGGTAGTAGCCGGCGTCGGGTGCTCCGCAGAGGGAGTAGTTGCGGAGCACCGACCTCTGCTGCTTGTCGGGCTGGACCCGCAGCGTGAGGTACTGACCCGGGCGGGCGGCCGGCAGTGCCGCGCCGTCTGGGTCCTCGACGCGTATGGAGATCACCGAGTCGCTTTCGCGGGCGATTGCGGTGACCGTCAGCTGACGGAAGCCGGGCCAGGCGGGCGGCGGGCTGGTTACCGCGAGACCGGCGTTGCCGCTGCCGGGTTCTTCCTCGAGCAAAGCCCGGAACGATGACTGCCAGCCAGGGCTGAGGGCAGGGATCCGGAGCGCGCGCAGCAGCTGCTGGCGCGGGTGCCCGGGCAGGTACAGCAGCGCGTCGACCTCCGCGACCCGCATCTGTTCAGGGCCAGAGGCGAGCTTGATGATCTCGTCTCCCGCTTGTACATCGCCCTCTTCGAGCACGCGGAAGTAGAAGCCCGGGCGGTGGTGCGACACGAGCAAGGCGGGAATGCGCGGGTCGTTCATGCGGATCCCGACGCGGTAGCAGGTGACGCGCGGTTGCGTTACCTCGAAGTTGGCGGTGCCGATCTGGTAGCGGTCGCCGATGCAGACCTTGTCGTCACCAAGTCCGTCGACGGTGAAGTTCTCGCCGAACTGTCCGTAGACGAAGTCGTTTCGGCCGAGCTCGCGTTCCCAGTACCGATAGGAGTCGATCTGGTAGACGAACACCGCCCGCTGCTCGCCGCCGTGCCCCGCCCGGTCGCCTTGACCATCGCCCTCGACGTTCAGCTTGCCCACTCGGCGCTGGCCGTTGACCGGGTCTTTGAAGACGCCGGTGTAGACGCTCTTCCCTTGCCAGGGCACATTCTTCGGCATGCCGACGTTGACCGACACCAACGTGCCCACAGACTGGGCGACTGGCTGCACGCCGCGGGCGCCGGGCGTTGGCACTATGCGCGCGCGAGAACCTCGTCGACCTCGATGCTCGCAGTACTCACAGTGCCGGCAGGCGCCCCGCGCGCGATGCCCGCGAGCGCCCGGGCTCCGTCCGCGGACTCGAATGCGCGCTCAGCCTGGCACCAGCTCGGTGGTTGAACGTCCCCTGAATTACGACTGCGTGCATGACGCCCTCCTTCGACTCTGGCTTGGAGAAGTTGTGGACCGCGAGTTCTCTTGCCCGCCCCCGTCGAACCTGATCCTCAGCCCAACCGCCGCTGCGTCGCCTTTGTTGTCAATGAGAAGGCCGAGCGTATCCCCACGACTCTGGCAACGCAACCAGCCTCGAATTGCCCGAGCACGCGGAGGCTCGGGCCGCTGTCCGATCTACACAGAAGTGGTCGAGGTCTCAGGCGACCCTCGGCCCCTGGTGCCGTCCCGGCGGCAACATTCAGCGACCTAGCAGCTTCGCTTTCTGCTCAGCGAACTCAGTATCGGTGAGCACTCCGCTGGCATGCAACTCGCCGAGCTTTTGCAGGCGAGCAAGCTGATCGTCGCCGGCGGCATCGCGGGCGGCCGCCCGCTCCTGCTCGTTTCGACGGAGGAGCGCGGCCATGGCCCGCGGGTTGCGCATGAGCTCTTCGTCGCTCATCGTCTGCGCGTCGCGCACGAGCTCGTCGTCGCTCATCGGCGCGTCTGCGTCCCCGGGAGCCGGCGTGACCGGGGTCCCCGGGGGCTGCGCCGCTGCGACGTCGAACTGGCTCGGCTTCTTCTCTTGCTTCCTGTCCTGCGGGCTCTGGCCCGGCTTGTAGATTCGCGGATCGTCGTAGTCCCATTTCGCCTTCTCGCGCTTCGCGTCACAGAGAACTGGGAATACGTCCCCGTCGTTGAATCGCCTGTGCGGATCGGTGGCTTCCCCTCCGCCGTAGTACGACACGCCGAGCTTCGTGCGAAACGGCGGTGAGCCGCTCGACGGGCGAACGTCGATTACGTATTCGCGGTAAGCGACCGACCCTGCTGGCCCGTTCCTGTGCTGCGAGGCGACGACCGTCGCTTCGCCACGTTCCCAATGATGACCAAGCACGCCCCGAACCTCGCTTTCTACGACGACACCAAGCCCCGTCGACGCCGTGACGACTCCGGCCGCTGGGCGGAATCGGGTCGATCATAAGGCCGGGTATCCCGACGCCAAGCCGGCGAAGCAGACGCTGCCCGGGCCGCGGGCTGCTTGTGCTCGGCCCGCAACCCAGCCGGCGAGCGCTCATGGCGGTTGGCGTCAGAGCCCGGTTTCGGCGGTGAT
Source organism: uncultured Solirubrobacterales bacterium (assembly GCA_963796645.1). GTDB lineage: Bacteria > Actinomycetota > Thermoleophilia > Solirubrobacterales > Solirubrobacteraceae > Palsa-465. The sequence goes on from CAWCMQ010000001.1 coordinate 276,784, forward strand.
CTTTCCGGTTTTGACGGCGGTGGCGAGTTCTTGGTAGTCGCGTTCGTTTTGGTCGGCGTAGGCCTTGGAGAATTCGACGATTGCTTTGTCGAAGCTGTCGCTGTTGCCGAGGTAGGAGGCGATCGCGATCCGGTCGCCGCTGCGGGCGTGTGCGCGGGCGAGCGTCCAGCCGCACAGCGTGCCGTAGACGGCCATCGCCTTTGGGACCATCTGCTCGATCTCCGCGGAGCCCTTCCAGTCCTTGAGCTGGCGGGCGTAGAAGTCGCGGGGCTTGCCGTCGAGCCCGGAGTCGACGTGCAGCCAGCCGAGGAAGATGTCGCTGGTCGCTTGCATCAGCCGTTGTCCGACGACGACCCGCTCGCCGTGGTTTGAGAACTCGCTCGGGCCGAGAAACTCCTCCAGCACGGACGCCTCGGCCTCTTTCATCTGCAGGAACAGGGGGTCCTGGCCGTCGCGGCCGAACAGCAGGGCGATATACGCGCGGGTGCCGACACTCCCGACGCCGACGACCTTGCGCGCGAAGTCGGCCATTTCGAATTCCTCCAGCAGCACTCGGCGGTCGAACTCGAGCGTTCCGCGGTAGTCACGCAGCAGTTGGTGAAGTGATTCGAACAGCTGATCGCGCTGATCGCCTTGCGCGAGCTGATCGATCGGCACGATCAGCGGCGACTGATCGACGATCCGCGGCTTTCCGTCAACCATGTGGGTGAGCTTGGAGAACGCGGTCATGCTGTCCTTGGTGCGAGCCTTCGCGAGCTGCTTGTCGGCTCGCTTGACCAGCTTCGGCTTGTACTGCGAGCCGAACTCCCTCACCACGTTCTGGATATCGAGGTGCGAGTACCACACCTTCAGGTTGTCCATCCCCGCGAACTCCGCCATCGCGGTGCGGTACCGGCCAACCGTGTCGAGCACGATCCGGTCCTGCTCCTTGGCCCTATAGCCGTTGGAACGAGCCGCGATCAGCATGCTCACCGCCAACCGCTTGACGTCCCACTCCCACGGCCCGGGGAGCGTCTCATCGAAATCGTTGACATCGAACACCAGCGCGCGCTCCGGCGAGGCGAACACCCCGAAGTTCGACAGGTGCGCATCCCCGCAGCACTGCACGATCAACCCCGACCGCGGCGTCGAGGCGAGGTCATGCGCCATGATCGAAGCCGCCCCACGGTAGAACGTAAACGGCGAGACCAGCATCCGCCCGTAACGAATCGGCACCAACTCCGGCACCCGCGTCTTCGCCTGACGCTGGAGCAGCTTGACCGGATCGGCCCGAGTCGTAGGCGGCTCGAACACCGCATGATTCGCGCGCGGAACCTCCCTACGCGCCGCCCTACCCCGCGCAACCCGCTCCGCCACCGACAAATGCGGCACCGCCACCGGCTCCGGCTTCTTCCGCCGCGCCGTCCTCCTAGCGGCTTCGGTGCGGGTCGTCTTGGTTGTCCTCGTTCTGGTCGCCATTGCCGTCGCCTTCCTCGATCGTGCTGTGGTTGTCACAGCTACACGCCAGTTCAGCGCAGGGAAGGCAACCAGGCATCGTCCAGACGGGGTGAAATCGCGCGAACTGCCCGGATGGGAGTCGGTCAGCTGAGGAGCTCGATCACGCCCCTGATAACCAGGAGGAGTCCGACGAGTGGGGTTCCGATGACGGCGAATTCAGCACCAATGACGAGCGAGCCAGCGCTTGACCTGCGCGATCGCCTTCGGGGTCCAGCCCAGGGCGACAGCGAGGCTGACATCCGGGCAGGCGACGTTCTCGGCCACCATGGCCGACGCAGCCATACCGCCCAAGAGTAGGGTTTTGGGTGTGGCGCGGTTTCGCCAGGATATGAAGGTGGCTGCTCTCAAGAGGTCACCGCTTTTTGAGGGCCTTTCGCGCAAGCAGCTGGTAGAGGTTGCGCGGCTGACTGACGACCTCGACGTGCCAGCGGGCACCGTTCTGTGCAAGGAGGCTCGAGCAGGCAGGAGTTCTTCGTCATCACTGACGGTGAGGCTGTGGTCACCCGGGCTGGCAAGCACCTAGCGACGCTCGGGAGCGGCGAGTTCTTTGGCGAGATGGCTGTGCTCGAGCCCGTGAAGCGCACGGCAACGGTCACCGCAGCGTCGCCACTTCGCTTCTTCATCGTCAGCGGTCAAGCATTCAGGTCCGTGCTTGAAACGGACCCTGCGATCGAGCGCAGGATCCTGCGCACGCTGGCGCGGCGCTTGTTATCGCAGACCGGCGATCCGCAGACGCCGTAGTAGCACGAGGGCGATCGTCTACTGCTCCGGCCAAGCAAACCCTCCGCTATGCGGTGCTTTCGTAGCGCGCCCGGAGAGATTCGAACTCCCGACCTTCGGTAGTTAGAGCAGGTCAGAATTGCTGGGACGGGGACACGGTTCGGGACAGTCTTAGGCTGCGGTTGGTCGGGCTGGTGACGAGTTCCAAGAACCGGCTCTTCGGCGCCTCTGCCCTGCTCTGGCGGTGCGACGCTCACGTCGGCTGAGGGCGTCTTGCAACTCCGGTCGCGGACTCACACGAGGACGCGGCGCTTGAAATTGCGCAGCCCCACGGTCCAAAACAGAACGGCGAACCCGCACAGCACCGGGTAGATCACGTACAGGGGCATGTGGGACGCGTGTGTGAATGCCGCACGCATTCCCTCGGTGATGTAGATCAGCGGGTTGATCAGTACCAGGATCTGCAGCCAGTGAATGCCGCCCACGGTCACGGGCGCGAGCTTGGTCCACTGGTAGTACGTGCCACCGAGGAAGGTCAGCGGGAGGACCACGAAGCCGAACATCAGTCCGATGTTGCGGGGCTCGAACGAGGTGCCGAGCAGCAGCCCGAGCGAGGTCATCGCCACACACGCCAGCGGGATCAGCGTGACCACGATCGCCGGGTGCACGGACAGGTGGGCAGCGACATGGGAGGCGTGGATCACCGCGGCGATCGGGAACACGATCGCCGCGGCAAGCAGCCCCTGGACCGCGCCCGAGAGTACCTTGGCCGCCGCCACCAGCCAGATCGGGCACGGGGCCTGCACTCGATCCTCGATCTCGCGCGTGTAGCCGAACTCGGTCGACATCTGTAGCGCGACCGCCTGGATCCCCTGGAACATGATCGAGATCGCCACCACACCAGGCACGAGCACGGTGGCGAACGCCGATTCGGCGGCCACGCCATGGCCACCCCCGATGCCCTGTCCGATCCGGGGAAACACGTAGAGGAACACGAATACGAGCAGGAACGGCTGGATCAGGGTGCGCGCGACGAACTCGCCGAAGTTCTTCTTCAGCACGGTCAGGTCGCGGAGGATCAGCGCGCGCAGCGCGGTGCGGCTCGCCTCCATCGTTGAGCGGGTGGGCGTGAGCGAGATTTGGCGCGGCTTAGGACGAGCGGCGGCTGGCACGGCGCCGGGCGTGGTCGCTGTCATTCGCGCAGATCCTTGCCAGTCAGGTTGATGAACACGGTCTCGAGCGTCGGTTCGGCGATCGAGAGGTCGACCAGCTCAACCCCGCCGCTCTCGGCCGCCGCCACGACCAGGGGCACGATCCGGGTCGCGCCCCTCAGGTGGAGCTCGACGCCATCCTCGAACACGCGGGTGCGCGTAACTCCGCTCAACTCGCGCTCGAAAGTCGATGCCAGCTCGGTGGGATCGCCGGTGGCCTTCACCGTCACGATCGTGTCGGCGCCGACCGATCGCTTGAGCGAGGCCGGCGTATCCAGCGCCAGGATCTTGCCGTGGTCGATGATCGCGACGCGGTCACAGAGCTGATCCGCCTCCTCCATGTAGTGCGTCGTCAGCAATATCGTCTGCCCGGCCACATGCAGCTCGCCCAGAATCTCCCACAGGGCAAGCCGGCTCTGTGGGTCTAGTCCCGCGGTTGGCTCGTCGAGGAAGAGGACAGCGGGCCGATGGAAGATCGCGCGCGCGACCATCAGGCGCTGGGCCATGCCGCCCGACAATGCGTACACCGAGGCCTTGCCCCACTTGGCGAGGCGGAATTGCTCGAGCAGCTCATCCGAGATCCGCCGCGACTCGGCGGCGCCGTAGCCGAACAGGCGTCCATGGAAGTAGAGGTTCTCCCACACGGTCAGCTGCCGGTCCAGCGTGTTGGTCTGCGAGACCGTGCCGATCAGCTGCTTGGCCAGCGCAGGTCGGGCGACCACGTCAATCGCGCCGACGTGCGCCCTTCCGGCCGTCGGGATCACACGCGTGGTCAGCATCCCCGCCGTGGTCGTCTTACCGGCTCCGTTCGGTCCCAGCAGCCCGAATATCTCGCCCGCGCAGACCGTCAGATCGAGCGCATCGACAGCCGCGAAGTCGGCGCCTTCGTAGACCTTGGTCAGACCCTCCGTCCGGATGATCGCGACGGCTTCATCGCCGTTCGATCCGGATGAGGCGGTGGCGCTCTCTGGCTGCGACATCACGACCTGATGGTGATTGTCGTACATCCCGAGCGGCAGGCAGCCCCTGCCGGTCAGTTGGTCACTCTGGGTGCGGACCCGAGATTGGCGAATACCAGGGTCGTGACCCAAGTCTGGCCCTGAACCCGCTCTGCCCGTCGCGCAGTATGGCCGCTACGCCGAGGCGAGCAACTTGGCGAGACGGCGTTGTTGATCGCGAGGTCGAGCGGCTTGCGGCCGCGTCCTCGGTCGGGAGCAGCGAATCTCGAGTGAGCCGTCGTGGTATTCTGACGCTCTAAACGGCGTCGGGAAGACGGAGGGGCGAGAATGAATCGGGCTGGTTCGCGAGGAGCGAGGCTTGGGACGAAGGTCGCGGTCGCGTTGACGCTAATGGGGTTGCTTGCCGCAGCAGGTGCCGGTGGTGCGGGCGCCACGAGCGCAACAGCCGCCAAGGCGCTCCCGAGGATGTGCAAACAGGCCGGACTGACACCGGCGATGGTCAGAAAGATTTTCGGGCCCAAGGCGAAGATTGCTGGGTACGGGGTGGTCGTGGGCGCCGACTGCCCGATCGTGTGGCCCAACGCTGCCACACCACCGACCGGCTGCTCGGACGGCGGCGTCGGGTGTCAGGTCACCGACGTCTTCCTCGGACGCGCCAGCTACTACAGCCAATGGCTCGCCAACGCGATCTACTACCTCAACCTCTACGGGAAAGCTCACAAGGCGAAGTTCTCCGGTGCCGGCCCGAAAGCGTTGTTGCTGACCTCCACAAAGGGATATGGCGGCACCGGCGAGCCGACGATGCTGTTCAAGACCGCGTCGCACTCGATCCAGATCGAGAGCTCTCTCCCGGGACGGGGCCAGCCGACGAGCGTGTACAAGCTCTGGAAGCGGCTCGCACACGCGATGTACGCGAAGCTCTCCAAGTGATCACCGGCCTGGGATAACGCGGCGCTGCGCCCGCAGCGTGGCCCCCCGCATGCCTCGCCAACCTCGCGCACCTGTCGCGCCCGAGATCGCGCGAAGGCACTGCTGCGCCGCAGCGACTCCGCACCTGTACGGCGACCCACGATCGCAATTCGAGGCCGACCATCGCCGGCTCCTCGCCGAAGCGTCGCCCGACAGCACGTTCGCGGTTCGTCTTCCCGATAACGAGCTCAAGATCTGGCGAGTCGCCGGGCAAGGTCGGCACATATCCCGAGAACGAGGAAAGCCCCGCTGGGCGGCGCTTTTCTAGCGCGCCCGGAGAGATTCGAACTCCCGACCTTCGGTTCCGTAGACCGACGCTCTATCCAGCTGAGCTACGGGCGCGTGGCGTCGATTCTAGCCTTGGCTCAGCGAGGCCGCGGTCGCGTGGACGGACCCACGTGCTCGTTGAGCCAGGTGACGAACGGGCGTGCTGACTCGAGCTGGGAGCGGACGCGGCGGTCGCACTCCCGGGTGTGCAGCCACCGCCGGAGCTGATGGCGGTGGAACAGGGCGAGCCGCTTCAGCCGCAACCGCTCGATCCGGGGGTGTTCCGGCGAATAGCCTTTCGGCGCCCGCTTCAGCTCGGGATCAACGAGCGCTAGCCCCGCAGCGTCGGCTTTGCGCACCGCCCGCTCGAAGGGCGCGGCACGGCGGCCGTCGTCGATCGCGGCGCGGAACCGCTCGAGCTGGTCGGTCTCGGGGTGCCAGAGGCCGGCGCCGAGCACGAGACCGTCGAGCGACAGCTGAAAGTAGTAAACCGCCGGTCCGGATCCGACCGATGCCGCGATGTGCTCCTTGAGGGGCGGCCCCGGCCGAAAGCGGGTGTTGTTGTAGGGGCGGAAGAAACGCGGCGGACCGAGTCCGGCGAGCTCGTCGGTCAGCGAGCGAGCTGGGCCGAGCAGCAGCTCGTCATAGCGGCCGCGGTTGGCCTTGAACCAGACGCGGTCGTTGTTGTCCTCGAGCTCGCGAAGGAAGTCGAGCGCTGCCGGCGGCCACACTGCGCGCGGAACCGGCTAGGCCGTCTCAGGGTCGTAGAAGCGCGCGACAGTGAATCCGATCAGTGTCGGCACGTGTACGGCGAACACGACCAGCGACAGCGTCAGCACCACGAGCGCTCCGCCGCGCAGGTGATCGCGCACAAACGCGTACTCGATCATTCCGGCGATCGCCGCATAGGCGAGCAGCGCCCATTTCCCGACCGCGAAGAACCGCGGCCAGGGGAAGTCGTCGACCCGTGCGAGCAGTGCGAGGTTGATCACCAGCAGCAGCACCGACCCGGCAAGGAGCGCGACCCCGGGTGCCAGCGGAACGTGCTTCGGCAGGTGGGCGGAGAGGTAGATCCCACCGATCACTATCAGCGCCAGCGACACCATCGCGAGCGCTGTGACTGGAGGGAGCCGGCGCTCGGTCATGACGACGCGAGCTTGGTCATGATCACCAGCGTCGCCACCTGCATCAGGCCGAGGATCCCGGCGCAGTAGATGAAACGCTTCATCAGCTTCTCGATCACCTCAGGATTGGGGCGGCGCTTCTTGAGCTCGACGAGCACGGCGATATTTGCGGGCTCGAGCAGGCCCAGAGCCAGGACGGACATCACGCCGACCACGATCATGCTCGCGACGACCCAGCCGTGCTGTGGGTAGCTCGTCAGGTTCGTGCCAGTCTTGGTCGAGAGCTGCCAGCCGGCGGCCAGCGTCATCGTCACGACCGTCGGCATGATCAGAACCATCTTGGGCATCAGCCGGGTCGTGAACTCGACCCTCGCCGGCACCGACATCTTGCCCATGATCGGGCCGAGTACCAGTCCCAGGAACAGGTCGATGATCGTCCACGCGGCGCCGCCGGCGACGTGGAAGAAAGTCAGCGGCCACAGCTTGTTGACGGCTATGGCCACGATCAGCAGCACCATCGCGATCGCGACCAGGACGAGGCCCTTCCGCGGCACGATCTCGAAGTCCGGGCGCTCGATCCCGGGTGCGCCGGCGGTCTGGTCCTCGAGCCCCAGCGGAGGAGACGCCAATTCCACCATTACCGTCACTCTAGCCCGGCAACTGGACGGCGTGCAAGGGGTCCCAGGTCACGTCCGAGCGCGGGTCGAAAGCGGAGGGGGCGGGATTCGAACCCGCGGTCCGCTTGCACGGACTCTGGTTTTCAAGACCAGCGCATTCGACCACTCTGCCACCCCTCCGGAGACTTCGTGATAGTAGCCCGAGGTGCGAGCAGCACGGCCAATCGCGCTCTCGCGGCTAGTGAAACGTGAACCGGAGGGCGACCTTGGTGGTCCTGGCGCCCTGGTCGGTGACGTGCACGGAGAAGCTCAACGTGCCCGTGAAGCCGTGGTGCTTGACCCGCCGCGCGAGCGTCCCAGCGATCACCAGCGCCGGCTTGCCGAACATCACGCGTGCGCTCGCGGCGACTTGAGCGAGCTTGATTCGGACAGAGCGGCCACCACCTGCCACGGAGAATCGGACGCGCTTGCCACCGGCCTTGATGACGATGCCCCTGGCAAGCGTCTTCGCGCTGCGGGCGAACGAGATCCCCCGCGGCGCGCTCACCACGATCGTCTGAAGCGGCGTTGCGCCGGCGCGGGCGGCGGCACTAAAAGCAAGCGATGGGTGACGACCAAGCGACAGGACCGAGTGGCTGAGCGACGGGGGAAGGGTCAGTGCGAAGCTCGCGCCCACGGATGCATTCCCGGCCATTACGAGCGTGCAGGCCGGCCCGCTCCCTGTGCAGCTGCCGGTCCAACCGACGAATCGCTGGTTCGCGGCGGGCCTCGCGATCAGCGTCACGCGCGTGCCCGAGGTGTAGGCGTGCGCACAGGTACCCGGGCACGCGATCCCGGAGCCCGACACAGAGCCCTTCCCCGAGACCCCCACGTGCAGCGTCCTTGGCACGAAGATCGCCTCGAGTCCGCCTCGCGACGCCAGCGCCGCGCAATCCGAGCTGGTCGCATAGCTCGTGCCCGTGCTGAAGCACCAGCTGATCGAGAAGGGATAGTTCGTCGAGGTCTGTGCGTCGGTAACCGTCCCTGTCGCCGTCACCCGGTAGCGCGTGTTGATCGCCAGGGGCTGCGTCGGGAAGATCCCGAAGCCACCTCCGAAGTACTCGCCAAGAGACGTTCCACCGGACCCTCCACAGCCCGACGGTCCGCACTGACTCACCACGAGCGGAACCTGGGTGCTCGTCCCGTCCGGTCTGAGCGTCGCCGACACGCCGTGGGCGAACACGAAGAAGCCGAAGCCAGCGCTCGTCCACGGCCCGTTGATTTCGACGTTCATCAGCCAGCCGAGTCTTGCCCCAGATGGAACGCCGGTCTCAGCCGCCGGATCGGGGGACTCGGTCCCTTCCGGGAAGGTCGTCGGCACGGAGTAAGACCCGTTCGCCGGCGACGGGTATAAGGTCAGCGACGAGGTCGTGCGGGAGTTGTCGATCGCCGCCGGCGTCGTCGGCTCGCTCGGACCGTTCTGTATCCACAGGCACTGCCAGCTCGTGTGGGTTGCGCCGCTCTGGTAGGTGGTCGAATTGAAGCCGGTGTTCGCCAGACGTGGTTGGAGGAGCGCGGCGCGGTGAAACACCGCGGCGTCCCAAATCGGACCTGGGAGGAGCGTGTCGTCCGCGAGCGCTGCCGAGCTCGTCTCCTCGGCGAGCACGCTGTCCGACCCGGCGACGGCGCCGTCGGCGGTGTATCCAGGGTTGCCGCTCGTCTCCACGTGGCCGAGTTGGCCGTTGAGCTGCTCGTAGTTGACGTGGTGCTGGCAGCCCGTGTTCCAGGCGGCCACTGGGACTGTCGAGACCGGCAGCTCTCCGATCTGCCCTCGCCATTGGTTGAGCTCGGCGATCGCGTCGCTCGGGCTCGGATCTGCCGCGGCTCCGGACACGATCACGAACGAGAGCACCAGCGGAACCACCAGCCCAGCGACCCGCAGAGCTACAGCACCAACCCGATCTTGCCACTCCCCCAAGGACTCGATCGTACCATTTGGCTGCGGACGGGCCGCTCGGCCACCCGGCCCTCAGCCTTTACACTCCGGAGTCGCTCGGGAGAGGTGGCCGAGTGGCTGAAGGCACTCGCCTGCTAAGCGAGTAAGGGGTTAACACTCCTTCGCGGGTTCGAATCCCGCCCTCTCCGTTTTCGATCGGTTTCGCGCGCTGCGCCAGCGGGAGCGCTCCGGACCTCTCAGCGCGACCACCGCTTGGGTGCTTGCAGATTCTCGACCTTCAGCCAGCGCTCCGAACAGCGGTCTGGCCGCCAGCGGACATGAGTCCTGCTCTTCTTGTACCACGGGTACGGCACGGCGCCTAACACGGGCCGCGTCGTGGCCCCAACCGAGCCGGCAAACCGGAGATCAGGCGTTACGGTATTCGTCCTGCAGCGGAATACCTAGTGATGACGAAACCTCTAACGGACGCGGTGCTGCTGGCTCGTGTTCCTGCTGCGGATGCGCTTGACGAGCTCTATTCACGGCACGTCGACGCCGTGTTCCGTTTCGCGGTCCGCCGGTGCCGCAACGCAGACGATGTCGCCGATCTGGTCTCGACGGTCTTCTTGGAGCTGTTCTCCGCGGCCGCCAGCTACGACGGGCGACGCGGCGACGCGCGGCCCTGGCTGCTTGGGATCGCGGCGCGTTGTCTTGCCGATCAGCGGCGCCGAGGGCAACGGCATCTTGAGGTCGCAGAGGCGCTGGCCGGGCTGCCGCATTTCTCAGAGGACGAGCAGGAACGGGTCGATTCGATCATCGACGCGGCACGCGCCGCACCAGCTTTGGAGGCTGCGCTGGCCGCTCAGCTAACCCCGTCTGAGCGAGACCTTTTCCTGCTGGTCGCATACGACGAGTTGAGCGTTGCGGACGCGGCTCGGTCCCTCGGACTGACACCTGTGGCCGGTCGCATGCGACTGGCTCGTGCCCGAAAGAAGCTCAAGGCAGCGGTTGGGCTGCACGGGACGGACGAGCGGTCGACGATCCTGACGAGTCAAGGAGAAGGATGATCGAAGCCGACTTCAAGACGCCGCCGCGCTTCAGGGCCGAGCTTCGCGCCACCCTGCTCTCGCACCCGTCCGCCGGGCCGGCCACAGGACCCGTCACTGCGAAGCCGCGGCGGGTGCCGCGCCGGGTGGTTCCCGCGCTCATGCTGGGGGTTGCCGTGCTTGCGACGGTTCTGGTGATCGCTCTGGGCGGAGGAGGAGGCCTGGCACCACCTCGCGCGTCCGCCGAAGCCGTACTCAATGCCTCGGCCGTGGTGCTCGAAAAGAGCGGCGCCTCGCTGAGCCTCGCCCGTGGTCAGTACTTCTATGTCCGAGAGGCGGTCTGGTTCCGATATGCATGGCCCGGCACGCGCCCGTTCATCGTCCGCAGCGTCTACGAGGATTGGGTGGGCAGCAACGGCTCAGGACGACAGCGAGTGCATGTCGTGGGGGTGATCGGTCGCCCGTCGCCCGGCTTCAGATCAGACACCCGCTCCTACGACATAGTCACGCGAGCCCACCCGCGTCCCTTCTCGCTGGCAACAGCCGATCCGCATCTCAGGCTCTCGTACGCTCAGCTACGAGCGCTCCCTGCGGATCCGCGAGGCCTGGTACGGAATATCGATCAGCTGGCGGCGCGAGAGTTGTCGGCATCCGGCCCGCGCCCCCGGGCGCTTTCGACAAGTCAGGCACAAACGGTCCTTCGATTCGGTGTTCTGCGAGGCGTCGCGGAATCGCCAACGCCACCCCAAGTTCGGGCGGCCGTCTATCGGGCGCTCGCACTGACTCCCGGCATCCGCCTCCTCGGACGCCGGTCCGATACCGCCGGTCGGGCTGGGATGGCGGTTGCGGCCAACCTGGGCCCCGTGGAGCTGATACTCATCATCGACCCGTCCACTGGACGCCTGCTGCAAACAAGCCGCACGCTGCTCCAGCGCAGCTCGTATATGCAGGGCTGGCCTAAAGGTCTCGTGAACCGTGCGACCATCCTGGCGAGCGGAGTCGTCGGGTCCACACGCGCGACGATTCGATAATCGCTCGCCCGGTTCCGCAGGCTCGTGCGTGTTACTCGGACAGGGCTTCGTTGAGCAGCTGTTCGTACGTTGCGTCGTCGATCAGGCCGGCTGATCGCTGACCACCCAATTGCGCGCGGACCGCCTTCTCGTAGTGCTTCCCCATCTGGCGGCGGGCCCGTTTCATACCCGCCATCTGCTCGGAGAGCCGGGCGACCAGGTCGTCCGCCGGCGCCGACGCAGCCCCGGTCTGTGCGGCACCCTCGGCGGTGACGTCCGCCGCCGACGGCGGCGTCTCACCGGCACGATAGGCCTCGATGCGGGCCATCCCTGCCTCGGTGCGCTCCTGCCAGGCAGCGAGCTTCGACTGCTGCCCGGCGACCTGGTCGCTGAGCGACTCTTCCTGCGGACGCTGGGCGGCGAGCTCCGGCGGCGTGGTGAACACGAGCGCCTGGCCCGGCGGGCCGTCGTAGCGCTCGTCGGTGTCGAGCGCTACATCGGACCCGTCGTCGCTGACGGCGATCTGGATCAGATCGCCAGGTTGGGGCACGCACCTGGCCGGAACAAAAGCGCGCGTCTCGATCTCGCGACCAGCAGCGCGCAGCGACAGGTTGTACTCATGGACGCTGCGTTTCAGGTGCCGCAATCCCGCATTCGTGGCCTTCGGGTCGAGGCACGTCACGTTCACGACCTCGGCCTGCGCGCGCTGTCCGGTGCGGAACAGCTCGCGCTGCCGGTCGAGCGGACGGTTGGCGAACATCGATTTGGCGTGGTGTCCACCGAGGTCCTCGACGTCGAAGATCCCCGCGCCCCAGCCGCGGGGGCCGGCCGGGGTCGACCAGCTGGTCGCGGACGTCTCGAACTTCGTCGGATCATCGGGCATGTAGCGCACCTCGATCTCGGCACCCGGCGGGGGGATGTTCTCCGGAAGAAACTGCTTGTGAATCTCCTCGGTGCGCACGACACCGCGCTGGTCGGTGAACCTGCACCACAGATATACGACCGTCGCCGCGTAGCCGCCCCACGCTGCATCGTCGCCGCCGGTGGTCTTCTCGGTCACCACGACCCGCTCGATCGTGCCGACCGTCGTGACCCCCTCCCGAGCCATCTTCCTGCCAAACAGGTCCACGAGCGCGATCCTACAGCCAACCTCGCGAGCTCTCCGCGGCCGTCGTCGCTGCGACCCGTCGGACAAGAGCGAACTACTCCAGGCGTCGATCTGCCACGGCCGCAAACAGTGCGCCGAAGGCGACGTTGTCTGCGAGCTGGGGAATGAGGGGGAGAGCGCTGATCGCCGGGAACCTTCTTCCGATCACGCCGACGTTGATGACACCCATGGCGAGTCCAGCCGTGGCACCCCAAACGACCGAGCGGCGTTGAGGGAGCGTGCGCGCAAGGGCCTCCCCGAACGCGACCGAGATGCCGAGGTGGACGATCGCGCCACGCATGAAGCCGGGCCGACCGGGCGGAACAAGCGTTCCCGCGGCGCAAGTCGCGTCGTACACGTAGCGAACCGCGGACCGGAAGCTTCCCCCGGTGCGGATTGCATAGAGAGTCGAGGGCAAGCCGCTGAACGTCGCCGCCACCGCGATCGCCTCGGTGATTCGCTGGTGATCCCGCCCCACGGCTAGAGGCGAGCCTCGAGCTCGCTGATTTGGTCGAGGAGCTCGCATACGAGCACGGCGCCGGCGTAGTTGAGCCCGAGGTCACGCCGTAGCCGCTCCGCTCGCGCCACCCGCGCAGCGCTGCTCGGGTCGAAGCGTGGGGTTTCGGCCGCCGCGGCAGGCTGTGGCTCGAACAGCCCGAACTCCAGGTAGCGTCGCACGTGCACGATCTTGACTCCCGCCTGCCTGGCGACGACGGTCAGCTCGATCGCCTCCTCCGCGGCGAGGTCGCGATCGGTCGGCCCGGTGTGCCTGTTCGCGTTCATGGTCATGCCTCCCGCGGGTCAAGGCTCGAGCTTTCGGCGAGCTGCTCGTAGAGCTCCCGCTCACGGTCCGACAGCACCTTCGGTACGACGATCTTGACGATCGCGTGGAGATCGCCGCTGCCGCCACCGCGCTTGGGAAGGCCCCGTCCACGAAGCCGCAGCCGCCGGCCGCTGGACGAGCCCGCTGGGACCCGGACCCGGGCCGTGCCGGTCGGGGTCTCCACCACGACGGTCGCCCCGAGCGCCGCTTCGGAAGGAGTGATCGGGAGGTCGACATCAAGATCGTCATCGCCGCGCCGGCGAAAGCGCGGATCCGGCCTCATCACCACCCGCAGGAACAGATCGCCGGGCGGGCTGCCACCGCGCCCCTCGCCCCCCTGTCCCGCCAGACGGATCAGCTGGCCGTCACGGACCCCCGCGGGGAAGTTGACATTGACCTCACGGCCGTCCAGAGTCAACCGCCTGCGGCCGCCTTCCAATGCGTCCTCGAGCGACAGTTCGAGGAGCGCCTCGCGGTCGTGGCCGCGCACGGGGCCGCCGGCGCGGCCGGCTCGCGCCCCGAACAGCGCCTCGAACAGGTCGTCGCCGAACTCCATGTGGGTGCCGTCGCCGAACCCCTGGTCGGCGAAGAAATCGTCAAAGCTCTCGCCAGGCGCCTCGTGCTCCGCTTCACGCCAACGGGCGCCGAGGCGGTCGTAACGCTCCCGCTTCTCAGCGTCGGAAAGGACCTCGTAGGCCTCGCCGAGCTCCTTGAAGCGCTCCTCAGCGTCGCTGTCGGAGTTCAGGTCCGGGTGGTACTTGCGCGCCAGCTTGCGGTAGGCGCGCCGGATCGTGTCGGGGTCCGCGTCGCGCGGGACGCCCAGTACCTCGTAATAGTCCGTGTAGCTAAGCGGCATCTGTGATCGAATCCTCGCTCAATCCCGGGACCCGCGTACGGCAGCTGCAAGCATCGCAGCCGCTGTCGTGCCACGTATGATGAGCGCCGGGGCGCGGCTCCGGTCGTGGCCTCCTACGCACACTCAAGGGGTTTGAGGAGGGCGTCGGAAATGCTGGGACGGCACTGGGAACCTGGGGAGGCAACGATCATTGCTTCGGAAGGGAATTACCTCTTCCTGGGCGGGACGGGGTGCAGTTCGCGCGAGTATGTGTGGACGTGCAACCTGCCGCCGGCGGACCAATATTCCGGACAAAGATCAACGTGCAGTACACCGCTCCTGAAGGTGGTGCTCAGAATCCGTACCGCAGGCTTGTTGACGGCGAGGTCGTTCCGGTCCGGTGTGACCAAAGGCGCCAGAAGGATCTGCATGACCGCGGGGTACGTACAGACGCCGAGTTCGACGCGGAGAAGGCAAAGCTCCTCGGTGAGAGTTAGTCGGGGACGCTTACCGCCGCCGCCATCGCGCTCCCTCTATAGGCTTGACGCGATGTCGGGCAATGGGTTGAGGCCGGTTGATCACGAGGTCGCCGTGGTGGGGGCCGGGCTCACCGGGATCTGCGCGGGGATCAAGCTCGGCGAGGCTGGGATCGACTTCGCGATGATCGAGCGGGCCGACGACATCGGAGGGACGTGGCGGGATTGCACCTATCCGGGCATCGCCGTCGACGTGCCGTCCGCGCACTACTCGCTGTCGTTCGAGCCCAACCCTGACTGGTCGCGAACGTATGCCCCCGGGCGCGAGCTGAAGGCGTATGCCGATCGGCTCGTCGACAAGTACGGGCTGCGCTCCAGGATCCGCCTGAACACGAACGTGGAGCGCGCGGTCTGGGACCAGGACCGCCACGTGTGGGACCTGCACACCAACCGTGGCGTCATTTGCGCGCGCTTCATCATCAGCTGCAGCGGCGCGCTGTCGGACCCGAGGGTGCCGGACATCCAGGGCGTGGATGAGTTCACCGGAAAGGTCCTGCACACCGCACGCTGGGACCACGATCACGACCTCGACGGTGAGCGGGTCGCGCTCATAGGAACCGGTGCCTCGGCCGTCCAGGTGCTGCCATCGATCGCGCCGGTGGTGCAGCACATAAGCGTCCTGCAGCGCACGCCGATCTGGGTCTTCCCCCGTCCGGACTACGCGATCCCGCCCGCCGTCAGGACACTCTTCCGTCGTCTGCCGGTCACGCAGCTTGCTCTGAGGGCGATCGCAGCGGCGATCTCCGATGGCGTCCTTTGGTTTGGCGTCGTTCACAACAAGCGCCTCCCATTCCTCACCCGCCGCGCCGAGCGCAATGGCCGCGCCTTCGTCCGGCAGCAGGTCAAGGACCCTGAGCTGGCGGACCAGCTGACCCCGCGCTATGGCCTCGGCTGCAAGCGCCCAGGTGTCTCCAATGACTATCTGCAGGCCTTCAACCGCGAGAACGTCGAGCTCGTGACCAACGCGATCGAGCGAGTCACCGCCACCGGGATTGAGACCGTCGACGGCACGCATCGTGAGATCGACACGCTGGTCCTCGCCACCGGCTACAAGGTGTTCGACTTCGGGAACATCCCCGGGTTCCCGCTGCACGGCGTCAACGGGATCGAGCTCAGTGACTTCTGGAGGGAGAACCGCCACCAGGCCTACGAGGGCGCCTCGGTCCCAGGTTTCCCGAACTTCTTCCTCACGTTCGGCCCGTACTCGACTACGAGTTTGTCCTTCCTCGCCGGCTCGGAAGCCGGCGTCCGTCACGCCGTCCGGGCCATCAAGGAGGCCCGCAAGCGCGGCGCCACCTCGGTCGAGGTGTCAAGGGAGGCAAACGATCGCTACTTCGAGCGCGTGCTCAGTCGCATGGGCGGCACTGCGTTCTTCAACAACCACTGTGAAGGCGCCAACAGCTACTACTTCGATGCTCGCGGCGACGCGCCAGGCTTGCGCCCCAACACGAGTGTCGAAACCTGGTGGCGCAGCGGGCATTACCCGTTGGCGGACTACGCCTTCCGGACCCTCGGCTCAGCGGCGCCCTCGCAGGTCACCGACGCCGTTCCTGCCACCTGAACGCCCACCGATCAGGCGGGCTTGAACAGGGTGGCCCTGTACTTCGAGGTCTTCAGGTTGCAGCCACTCGCGGTGACCGAGACCGCTCCGGCGATCAGCTTGGCCTTCTCGACGGTGCCGGTGACGGTGGCTTGAGCGGACTCGTGAGTGATCGTCATGGACTTGCCGAAGGTGACCAGGTCCGCACGCGTCTCGGTATATGAGACCCGGAAACGGTAACGGCGGTTTCGCAGCTTCAACGTCGCTCCGGGAAAGCCCATCTGCAGCTCCGTCGTGCCGCCGCTCATCGTCTGGCAGACCACGAGCAGACTCGAGGACGGGAACTTTGTGGGTCTCGGCTTCGACGCCAGGAGCTGCTTTGTGGACCTCGTCGCGAGATTGATCGAGAACGCGAGCTTCCCATGTCTGACGTAGATGTAGTCGTTGTGGGCCTTCGGCAGCGCGGCCGCGACCGCGGCGGCGCAGAACGTGAGCGCCAGAGCAGTGGCAATCAGGGCACAGCGTCGACCGCGCATGACAGCGCGGAGCATATTCCTAACGCGGCCCCGTCGCCGAGGTCCTGGAGCGCAGGCTGCGCTTTGAGGGCGTTCCTGATTACGAGGCCCGCATCACGCTCCCCGCCCAGCTGGGCCAGGCGTACGCCGACGCGCAGTTCGACATCTTTCGCGACCACCCGCAGTACGAGCCGGAGATCCAGCCGACGGTCGAGCAGGTCCTCGGCCGTCCGGCAGGGCGCCTGCGCGGCTGGCTGGAGCGCAACCGCGCGCGTCTCCTCTGAGACGAGCCGAGTCCGCCGGCCCGTCGCCGAGCGATGTCGAGAAGCTGTGGGCCGGCTCCGACACCCCAGTGAACGGCCGCTTCGAGGAGCGGTGCACCGACCGAAAGGACACCGAGATGCGAAAGCTGATCGCCACCGAGTGGATGTCACTCGACGGCGTCGTGCAGGCGCCGAGCTACCCCGACGAGGACCGGAGTGGGGGGTTCGATCGCGGCGGCTGGCACACGCGCTACTTCGATGATCTCTCCATGAAATGGGTGGTTGAGACCGTCGGGCGTGCTGGCGGCTATCTGCTCGGGCGAGGCACGTACGAGATCTTCGCCGCCCACTGGCCGAACGCGTCGGAGGATGAGCAGGTGCTCGCCGAGCCGCTGAATATGCGTCCGAAGTACGTCGCGTCGATGACGCTCGTCGAGCCGCTCGAGTGGCAGCACTCGACGCTCCTCATGGGCGACGTTGGCGATGCTGTGCGGGCTCTGAAGGCCCAGGATGGAGACGATTTGCTCGTGATCGGCAGCCCGGGACTCGTCCAATCATTGCTCGAGCACGACCTGCTCGACGAGATCCGGGTAATGATCGATCCGCTCGTCGTGGGGGGCGGCAAGCGCCTCTTCGGCGACGGCAAGGCGATCCGAGCCCTGCGTCTCGTCGAGAGCCGAATGACGGGCACGGGCGCGATCATCGCGACCTACGCTGCGACCAAATAACGAACAGGGAGAACGACCGATGAAATTCATGTTGCTGCAGGACTACGCACCGACGGAGAACGCCACCGAGTTCATTGGCGCCTGGGCGCCTGAGGACGCGGCGGCCCACATCGAGTTCCAGCGCCAGATGAACCGACGGCTCACCGAGCGCGGCGAGCTCGTCGAGGCTCAGGCACTGACCGGGCCCGCGCAGGCAAAGTTCGTCGTGCACGACGGGGTTGGCGCACCGGTGGTCACCGACGGACCGTTCCCGGAGGGCAAGGAGCTGCTGGCGGGCTATCGGATGATCGATGTCGAGTCGCTCGAGCGGGCGATCGAGGTCGCGGCGGAGGCCTCGGCGGCGCCCGGACCGGGCGGCAAGGCGATCAAAACGGTGATCGAGGTGCGCGAAGTGATGGGCGCCCCGATGCCCGAGCAGTGAGCCAAACGCGAGACATCGAGGACCTGCTGCGCGACGCCGCGCCGCGGGTCCTCGCCGTGGTCGCGCGGCGATTCGGCGACTTTGCCGACGCCGAGGACGCGACCCAGGAGGCGATGCTCGCGGCGACCCAGCAGTGGCCACGCCAAGGCACGCCCGAGAACCCCGTCGGCTGGTTGATTCACGTCGCGTCGTTGCGGTTCATCGATCGAGCCCGCAGCGAATCCTCGCGGCGTGACCGTGAGGCGGCCGCCGCCGCGCGGGAGCCCCGCGACCCGGCCCCGTCGCCGGAACACGACGACACGCTCGCATTGATGTTCATGTCGTGCCATCCCGAGCTCACGCCGGCGTCGGCGATCGCGCTCACGCTGCGGGCGGTCGCAGGCCTAACCACCGCGGAGATAGCCGCCGCGTTCCTCGTCCCCGAGGCAACGATGGCTCAGCGGATCAGTCGCGCGAAGCGGACGATCAAGGCGTCCGGGATCGCGTTCCGGATGCCGACCGGCGAGGCGTGGGCGGCGCGGCTGCGCTCGGTCCTGCACATCCTCTACCTGATCTTCAACGAGGGCTACCTGACGACCGGCGGGCCGGAGCTGGCGCGCGCCGACATCTCCCGGGAGGCGATCCGGCTCGCTCGAATCGCCCACCGGGCGCTTGAGGACGATCCGGAGGTTGCGGGGCTACTCGCGCTGATGCTGCTGACCGAGGCACGCCGCGCCGCACGCACGACTGCCGGCGGCGAACTGGTCCCGCTCGACGAGCAGGATCGGTCGCACTGGGACCGCGAGCTGATCGCTGAGGGGGTCGAGCTGGCCCGGGTCGCGTCGAGCACGGGATCCGCCGGGGAGTATTTGATCCAGGCCCAGATCGCTGCACTGCATGACACCGCCGCCCGGTCGCAGGACACCGATTGGCGGCGGATCGCCGGCCTGTACGCCGTGCTGGAGCAGATGACCTCAAACCCGATGGTCTCGCTCAACGGGGCGATCGCCGTCGCCATGTTCGAGGGCCCGGAGACCGGACTTGCGCTCCTTCAGCCACTCGAGCAGCCGCTGGCCGACCAACATCGTCTCCATGCGATTCGCGGGCATCTGCTGGAGATGACTGGCGAGCTCGACGCCGCGTTCGCCGAATACAAGACGGCGGCGAACCTAACGACAAACCTCCCGGAGCGGGACTACCTGACGATGAAGGCCGCTCGGGTGAATGCTCGCCGCTGACAAAGCCGGGCCAGTTGACGATGCCGTGTTCGTCGGCGTGGCGAGCTCATGCGGCCGCATAGACTGCTCAGTCGTGTCTGCGGAGCAGGTTGACGAGTACCTGAGCGCCGTCGATGAGCCCAAGCGCGGCACCCTTGAGGCGCTACGCCGGGTGATTCTTGAGATCGTCCCTGAGGCTGAGCAGGTGATCTCTTACCGTGTTCCCGCTTTCCGTGTACAGGGCAAAATCGTCGCGGGCTTCGCCGCATTCACCAATCACCTGAGTTACCTGCCGTTCAGCGGGTCGGTCCTCGAACAGCTGGGAGATGAGCTCGGTGGATACACGATGACCAAGAGCGCCCTGCACTTCCCGATCGACCGTCCGCTACCAGCGAGCCTCGTGAAGAAACTGATCGCGGCGCGCCTCGACCAAATCGGTCAAGTCTCGCGCTAGCCGCTGCGAGCGCCCTCCCGAGCAGCCTCAGCGTGCTGCGCGCCGCTGGCGGACGATTGCCAATACTCCGAGGACGAGGGCCAGCACCAGGCCGGTGATGAAGGCGGCGAAGAAGACTTGACTGACGGTTCCGGGGTGGCTGGCGTCCTTGGCGGTGAAGTTGGCGGCCAGGAACAGGACCACTTCGACGATCCCGTAGATGATCCACCCGGTGCGGGTGAGGGTCGGGCGGGTCGGGTTGACTGACATCGTGCTTACCCCTTTGGTCGGGTTTGGTTGGCGAGCCGGGGCTCGGCCGGTAACGCTGCCAGCGGCAGGGTCGGTTGTCGTCAGGTGCGGGTCTGATCTTGGGTGGACCGTCGAACGATTCGGGGTCGTACTCGGGTAGGACGCGGATCGTCTCCGCGGTGGATGCGGAACTTTGGTTCGGGCGTTAGCGTGCACTTGTGGGCACCGCGATAGCGCGAGTTCGAGGCGTTGATCTGGTTTGGATCGATCGGGTCGCCGCTGCGCTGCTGACGGTGGGAGCGATCGCTGATGCTTCCTCTGAGCCGCACCGTCAGCTGGGCGTGCTGGCGATCGTGCCGCTGGTAGCGCTCACCGGCAGCGTGGCGTGGCGGCGCGCGGATCCGGTTGTTGCGAGCTTGGTCGCGATCTCGGGGTTCATCGGGTTCGAGGTCGCGAGCGGCTACAACGGCGACGGCTCGTTCGAGGTAGCGGCGCTCGCCTTGAACTTCTACACGCTCGGCCGCCGCGTGGGGGACCGCAGGCTCGTGGCGGCAGTCGGCGTGTACTGGCTCGGTGGCGCCGCGGTGGTCACCTTCGTCCCGACGAGCGGGACGGTCGGCGGGTGGCTGGGAGGGTGGGCGCTCGGCGGCGTGTTGCCGTTCGCCGTCGGCCGTACGCTTGCGCGGCGCAGCGCGCTGGCGAGCGAGCTGGAGGCTGGCGCGGCTCGGCTGCGGGAGGAGCAGGACCTTCGTGTCCGCGTGGCCGCCGCCGAGGAGCGCAATCGGATGGCGCGCGAGATGCACGACGTGATCGCTCACTGCGTGAGCGTGATGGTCGTCCAGACCGGTGCTGCGCGTCGCGTCGCCCGCAGCAACGCGGAAGCGGCGCGGGAGGCGTTGCGCGTGGTCGAGGGCTCGGGCCGTGAGGCGCTCGTTGAGCTGCGCCGGTTGGTCGGCGTCCTGCGCCGCGCGAGCGGTGAGACGGAGGATCACCCGGCTCCTGGGCTGGCCGGGCTTGGCGCACTCGTGGAGCGGTGTCGCGCGGCCGGGCTGAGGGTCGAGCTGCACGTCTCCGGCCCGACCGCCTCGTTGCCGGCGGATCTCGACCTGGTCGCGTACCGGGTCGTGCAGGAGGCGTTGACGAACGCGATCAAGCACGCCGGCCCCGCTTCGGCGCAGGTGCGGGTCGAGGTCGGCGCGCGCGAGCTCGAGCTGAGGGTGTCCGACACCGGGCGCCCGGCGGTCACCCGACCCGCGTCGAATGGCGCTGGTCACGGGCTCGTCGGGATGAAAGAGAGGGTGCGGGCCTACGGCGGCGAGCTGCACGCCGGGGCGAGATCTGGCGGCGGGTTTGAGGTCGCCGCGCGAATCCCGTTCGACCAGCGAATGCCCGCGCCGTCGTCCGCGAGCGTACGGTGGCGTGAGACGATCACCGAAAGTGCGGTCAGGTGGCCGTGGTTGGACCCAGTGCTCGCAGGCATTGTGCTGGTCGTCCTGGAGTCCGCGGTGCTGAGCGCGCACCACCGCCGGGGGCCGCTCGTCTTGAATGTGCTCGGCGTAGCCGCGATCGCGCTCGCCGCTGTGTGGCGGCGTCGCTTCCCTTTCATATTTCTGGTCGTGGTCGGCCTCCTCGGCTCGGTGATGAACACGTACCTGATCGAGTTCAAGGACTCGCCCCTGATCGGCGCGTATTTCGTGGTGGTCCCCGCCTACACGGTCGCTGCCTGGGGGGAGGATTGGGAGGCGTTCGCCGGGCTGGCGCTGTTCATCGCCGGCGCGGCGGTTTCGCAGCTGATCACCCAGCGGGGTCAGGCGGGCGACTTTGCGGGAGCTGCATTCACAGTCTGTGCGGCCTGGGCCGCGGGCCGCGCGATCCGATCCTACCGCCGCCTGACCGCGGGGCTCGAACAAACAAACGCACGCCTGGCACTCGAACGCGAGGACCGAGCCCGCCTCGCGGTCGCCGGCGAGCGCTCCCGAATTGCGCGCGAACTGCATGCCGTCGTGGCCCAATCAGTTGCCGCGATGGTCGTCCAAGCGGAGGCTGCGCTCAGCCTGCTCGGTCGCGACCCCGAACGAGCCGACGCCGCGATGGGCGCGATCGAGGACACCGGCCGCATTGCCCTCTCCGAGATGCGCCGGATCCTCGGTGTGCTGCGCCACGGCGAGGAGTCCGGTGAGCGGGCGCCGCAGCCTGGCGTCGATCAGATCTACGCCCTGATCCAGCAATCACGCGACCGCGGACAGCAGATCGAGCTGAGCGTCGAAGGAGAGCTGGGAACGCTCGCGGTCGGGGTCGAGCTCGGGCTCTACCGAATCCTCGAGAGCGCGCTGCAGTCCGCCGACATACACAGCAACGGTCCGATCGGGGTGTCGCTGCACTTCGACGACGATCAGCTCGAGCTAAAGCTCACCGCTCCCGGCCAACGGCCGGGCGGCTGGCCCACGGACGCGATGCGAGCGCGGGTCGCGCTGTGCGGCGGGGACATCGACCGCGCAACCGACGACAATGGCTGGCGATTCAGCGCTTGGCTGCCTCGAGGCCTGCAGGGAACATTGACATGAGCGTGCGTGTGGTGCTCGCCGATGACCAGCATCTGATCCGAACCGGGTTTCGGATGATCCTCGCCGCCGAGCCCGACATCGAAGTCGTCGGAGAGGCCGCCACCGGCGCCGAGGCCATCGCGATCACCCGCCAGCTGACACCGGACGTCGTCCTAATGGACATCCGCATGCCCGACCTCGACGGCATCGAGGCCACCCGCCAGATCCTCGCCGAGAACCGCCAACCGCGGACCAAGGTGCTGATCCTGACCACCTTCGACCTCGACGAGTACGTCTACGACGCGCTGCGCGCGGGCGCCAGCGGATTCCTGCTCAAGGACGTTCCGGCCGAGCAGCTCGCAACCAGCGTCCGCACGATCGGAGCAGGCGACGCGCTGCTTGCTCCGAGCATCACCCGGCGGCTGATTGAGCAATTCGCCGCGCCCCAGCCAAGCACCAGGGCGGTCCCCGGCGTCGACGAGCTCACCCCACGTGAGCTGGAGGTGTTCCAGCTACTCGCAACCGGCATGACCAACAGTGAGATCGCCGCCCACCTGATCGTCGGCGAGACAACCATCAAGACGCACGTCACCCGCATCCTGATGAAGCTCGGCGCGCGTGACCGCGTTCAAGCGGTCGTGCTCGCCTACGAGGCTGGGATCGTCACCCCGAGCGGCAGCTGATTACGCGCGGACGCGACTCTGATCCAGGCGCTGCGCTCGTCCTCGGGCAGCGCCTCCAGCCTCTCCTCATCTCCGGCCACCCGCGGGGAGATCAATTATTCGCCGCGGCGCGCAGCGTGTCGAACACGGGTGCCCAGCGTTCGGGGTCGGCCTCGTCGGGAATGGGGAACGTGATCCGAGTTGCGATGTCGCCGTACCGCCGCTGGATCTCCGACGCGGCGGCTTCGGGTGTGCCGATGACGGCGAAAGTGTGCAGGATCTCGTCGTCAATCAGCGCAGGCATGTCCTCCCACGCGCCACGCTTGCTCATGGCGTTCAGTTCGTCCTGTAGCTCGCCCCAGCCGTGGAGGTCCAAGACGGGTCGATAGGCCGGCGTCGATCCGTAGAACGCAATCTGTTGCTTGACGAATTGTGCGCCTGCAGCGATCTCCTCGTCAGTGTCGCGCGCCACCACGAATCCGGGCGCGGCGATCCCGAATCCGTCAAGGCTGAGCCCGGCTTTCGCTCGGCCTCGCTGCAGCGCTGGGATCGTCGCCTCGCGTACGTACCGCTCAGTTGAGAAGCCGTGACAAAGGATCCCGTCGGCTACCTCGCCCGCCGCTTCGGTCATCAGCGGACCCACTGCTGCCAGCATGATTTTTGGGTTGCCGTGCGGGTTGGGGCCGGGGTTGAAGAACGGCGTCATCAGCGTGTGGGTGTAGAAGTCGCCGCGGAAGTCGAGCGTCCCGTCCGTCGCCCAGCTCTGCCAGATCGCGCGGATCGCGAGGATGAACTCGCGCATTCGGGCGGCGGGCTTGGACCATTCCATCGAGTAGCGCTTGGTGATGTGGGGTCTGATCTGCGATCCGATGCCGAGCGTGAACCGCCCCCGGGAGAGAACCTGGAGATCGTTTGCCTGCAACGCGACGGTCATCGGGTTGCGCGCAAATGCCACAGCGATCCCGGTCGCGATCTCTACCCGCTGGGTGCGCTGTGCCGCGATAGCGCAGCCGATGAACGGATCGATCTGGGTCTCCGCCGCCCACCAGCCGTCGTACCCGTCCCGTTCCGCGCGGACCGCTGACTCGCCGGCGTCGATCACGGTTGACGTGTATCCGCCTGCGTCCACCTTCATGTCAGGATCATCCCAGGCATCTCGGCGCAGTGTCGGAGCCCGTACGAGTGCGGGCCGCAGCTCCGGAAGTGACCGCTTAGCCGGTGTTGGCCGGCGTCAACACCATCACGGGGATGATGCGTTCGGTCTGCTTCTGGTATTCGGCGAACTGCGGGATGCGCTCGGCTTGGGTGCGGTAAAGACGATCGCGTTCTTCTCCGGTCGCCTCGCTGGCAGCAACGTCAAACGTGTCGGTCCCGACCTCGATCGTGGCGTTCGGATTGGCTTTGAGGTTGTGGTACCAGTCGGGGTTGCTGGGCGCTCCGCCCTTCGAGGCGAACACGACATAGCGGCCGCCGTCCCTCAGGTAGCCGAGCGGATTGATGCGGCCCACGCCGGACTTGGCACCAGTGTGGTGCAGCAGCAGCAGCGTGCTGCCTTGGAACATGCCCCCGACGCGGCCCTCGTTGGCGCGGAACTCCTCGATGATCTGAGCGTTGAAATCTGCGGGTGACGAGGACATCAGGCTCCTCAGGACGGATGGACATTGCGATCGCTGAACGCCCAGTCAGTTTACGAGCAGCGCGACCCTGTCAATGCTCACGACGGAGCGGGTCGACGGGACTCGGCCTCCTCGGCGATTGCCTCTCGGAGCGCCTGCTCAAACGAGCGTGGTTGGAAGTCGAACAGCGACATTCCGGATGTGTCGGTAACCGTTGTGTCGGTGGAGAGACCCTCGATCAAGGGTCTCGCGACGCCCGCGTCGACCGGTGTGATCAGCCCGATCCAGTGCGACGAAAGCCATGGCGTGAGCAGTGGCACAGGAATGCGTGGGCGACGACGCAATCCCAGCGCGTCGGCCATCCGGTCGAGCATCTGGCCGTATGTGAGTATCTCTGCCGAGCCGATTTGGATTTCCCGAGACCGCGTCTGGGGTATCCGTGGAGCGTCGACCAAGTAGCGCACCACGTCGCTGATTGCGATTGCCTGGGTGGGCGTGTCCAGCCACGAGGGTGCGAGCATCACCGGCAGCCGTTCGACAAGCGAGCGGAGGGTCCGGTAGCTCTCCGAGCCGGCGCCGACCACCATGCCGCCACGGAACCACGTCAGAGGTGGTCCCTCGTCGCGCAGGATCTCGCCAACACGAAGGCGGGAACGCAGATGTTGAGATCCTGGCCGATCGCCGAGACCGCCGAGATAGACGACCCGTTCGATGCCGGCGGCGGTTGCGAAGCGGGCGAAGTTCAACGCGGCGCTGGCGTCGCGTTGTTCATAGTCCGACCCGCCCCCGCGACCCATCGAGTGAACGAGGTAGTAGGCCGTCGTATAGCCGTCGCCGATCGCGCTCAGGGAGCTCGGCTCGAGCATGTCGCCCCGATGCACCGTGACGACTGGATCGAAGCTGACCCGGCTCGGGTTGCGCGCGACGCACCCGACCGGCGCGCCGAGCGCATGCAGCTCGCGCACCAGTCGGCTGCCAACGTAACCGGACGCCCCGGTGACGAGCGAGCGGGCCGTCGGCCGGGATCCACCGGACACGACGAGTCCTAGTCCCCGAGCAGCTCCCGCCACGCGCCCCCAAGCTCCTCGCCGACCTTGTACGTCTTCGCCGAGCGCCCCAGCCGCTCGATCCGACGCTCGCCCGGCATCACGAGCTCGCCGGAGGGCGGAGCGGCCTCCTTCGAGTTGGAGGGCATCACGAAGCAGATACGGTGCTTCTTCCCGCCGACCCGCAGCTTCACCTGGGAGTTCGGGGCGACCCCGTACGACGGCCAGCCCTCAACCTTCACATCGCTGAGCGGCGCATCGAACACAACGTCGTCGCCCTCTACGAACGAAAGATGGTCGTCGACCAGCGCCATCACACCGATCTTCGATCGGAGCGGCCCATAGTCCCACGCAATGCTGCGGGTCCCTTGGCTTTCCGTGTCCGTCACGATCCAGCTCCTTTCATCTCGCCCCCCTCCCGCGTGCGCAGTCTATCCGCGCGGGTGTCGTCAGCTCTCATGACCGCGCGCCGCCGATGCGCGCGCGTCGCGCGCTCGGCGATCCGCGCCTCGTGTTCTAGGCTCACGCCCCGTGGTCGGAAGCCCGCTCGCAAGCATCGTCACCGCGATCGATGACCACCACACGCACGACCCGACCGCGGTCCTCGAGGCATTGAGCGATCAGTCGGTCCCGCACGATGACTACGAGGTGGTCGTGGTCGACCACCATGGACTCGCCGGCTGGCATGACGCGTGCCGCCGGTTTCTCGCCGCACCGGGTGCGGCAGACGTCCGGCTCGAGCTGAGGAAGGGCGGGGGACGCGCCGGTGCGCTCAACCATTGCCTTGCGCTCACGCGCGCCGACCTGATCGTGTTTCTCGCTGACGATTTCGTGGTGGGCCCCCAGTTCGTCGAGGCCCATCTGCGCTTTCACCGCGAGCACCCCGAGCGGGAGGCCGTCGGCATCGGCCGAGCCATGTTCCCTCCCCGCGTGCTCGAGAACGAGTTCAGTGCGTGGCTGGAGCGGACCGGCCGATTGTTCGGTGTCCGTCTCGACGAGACCTGCACGACCATTCCGAGCGGTTTCTTCTATGTCGGGAATGCATCGGTCAAGCGAGCGCTGATCGACGTGGCTGGCCGATTCGACGAGGACTTCCATTACCACGCGTGCGACGACTTCGAGTACGGCCTCAGGTTGGCCGAGGCCGGGATGCGGTCGTCTCTGGTGGAGGGCGCCGACGTGCTGCACGAGCACGACGTCACGCTTCGAGAGCGCTGGCATCAGATGAGCCAGGCCGGTGAGTCGGCGACGGTGCTCGGTCGCAAGCTGCCCGGACCCCATCCCGGGCTGCGCGAGGGCGACGTGCCGCCCTGGCGGTGGGCCGGAGCCGGCGCCAAGTGGTGGCTGTGGCACCTCGTCACGCGACGTGACGAGTACCAGGAGCGCTACTACGACCGAATCCTGCTCGCTCCTTACTCCGCCGGGATCAGGCGCGCCCGGACCTCGGCCGATCGCTAGTCCAAACCCTCCGCAGCCGCAAGCGCCGCCTCCGGACTCTCGAACGCGATCATCTCGATGACCTTCCCGTTCCGGAATCTCGTCAGGTTCGCCCGCAGGGCGTCGGCTCCCGGTGGCCTCATGACCGCGACGACCTGATCGCCGACCCCGATCACGTCGACGAGCTCGCCGACCCGCCCGTTGGCCCGTGCCTGGCCGATGAACTCGAGCGTCTGCGCGCGGTTGGTGCACGCTCCCGCGGCCGACGGGTCGCCGCCGTGCCATTTGACGTCCTCGGCGAGAGAACTCGCGCAGGGTCTCGAGATCGCCCGCTACGACCGCCTCATATCCCCGTCGTGCGAGCTCGACGTTGGAATCGGACACAGCCGAATTGTGCCACGCGAGTCTCGCGGCTCCCGGCGATCCGAGGACCACCGGGAGCGACGAGGTCTCAGCCTCTCAGCAGGGAGCCGTCCGAAGCTCCCGCTGGAAGTTGTTGTACTCGAACACGGTTGCCCCGTGTCCTCTGGGCGGAGCGATCCTCAACCAAACTCGACCCGGCGCGCGCTGACGGTCAGCAAGCTGACCGTCAGGCGCTCAGTGGCCCTTGGGCGCGGTCCCGAAGACGTGATCCCAGAACGGGGCGCTGACGCCGTAGCCGCGCTCGTGGTTCTGAAAGTGATGGCGCATGTGCAGCTCGCGCAGTCGCTTGCCCAGCGCCGTCTTCGGACGGTGATGGTGCACGTGGTAGTGCAGCATGTCGTAGAACAGGTAGCCGGCGAGGAAGCCCGCGCCGAACGGCATGAAGGTTGGGCTGCCCAGCACCGCGTAGAAGCCCCAGATGAACAGGGCGGCGAGCGGAATGCTGACCGACGGCGGCATCACCAGCCGCATCGGGTCATTGGGGTGATCGTGGTGGACCCCGTGGATGATCCAGTGCAGTCGCGCGCCGAGGCCGTGGTCGGGCTCGAAGTGGAACACGATCCGGTGCAGCCAGTACTCGGTCAGCGTCCAGAACAGGTAGCCGCCGAGCACCCACACCGGCGTGAGCCAGCCGGTGCCCTGGATCACCCCGTAGACCAGCAGGAACGCGATCACCGGACCGAACAGGATCGGCGGGACCGCGGGATGCACGCGCGAAAGCTTGTCGAGCAGGTCGGAGTCGAACATGCGCGGCGACGCGCGCAGCGCTTCGCTGCGGCTCGGGCCCTGCACGTCATCCGACTGCGTTGCCATCGCGGTTAAGGATACCCGGCCGCCGCCGGCCGGTTTCGCCCGGATGTCGACGTTTGCCGGGCGTCGCGGCTCCGGGACGCCGCGCTCACGCCCCGGATTCAGGTCAGTCGGCCGCCCGCCCGGCGTCGGCGGGCATCGCCAGCACGATCTGGCTCAGCGACAGCGCTACGAACGCGCGGCGTTCCGGGTCACCGCCATCCAACGGGACGATCTCGACATCGGTGAGCGGGATGAAGTTGCGCTCCGCGGCGTTGAGGTAGTCGGTCAGCCGGCTGCGGTACCCATCCCTGGGCAGGCGGAGCACACCGGTCATCCGGTGGCGCGCGGTCTCGACCACGATTCGCTCGTCGCGCTGATCCACGGCGGCGACGATAGCGTGCCCCGTGCATCCGGTGACATGCTTGGACAGATGGCCCAGCCCGAGGCTCCGAGGTGGTGGACCGTCCGACGGGCTCAGAACCGCAAGCCCGCCACCTACCGATGCCCGCTCTGCGGCCAGCATCTCCCCGCGCTCAGCGAGCACATGCTGATCGTCCCGGAGGGGGATGCGCAGCGCCGGCGCCACGCGCACACCGAGTGCGTGCTGGCGGCCAGGCGGGCGGGCCGGTTGCCGACCCGGGACGAGTGGTTGCGCACCCAGCCGCGCCCACCCTCCGCGCTGAAACGGATCGCCAAGCGCATCGCGCGCAGGCCTACCGAGTAGGGTTTCGCCGCGATGGCACGCGATCTGCGACTCGGGCTCAGCCTCGGCTACTGGGCGGGCGGACCTCCTCCGAACGGCGCCGAGATCGTCCAGGAGGCCGATCGCCTGGGGTTTGATTCGGTGTGGACAGCCGAGGCGTATGGCTCAGACGCGCTGCTGCCACTCGCCTGGTGGGGTTCCGGCACCAAGCAAATCAAGCTCGGCACCGCGATCGTCCAGATCTCCGCCAGGACGCCGGCGGCCACTGCGATGGCGGCGATGACGCTTGATCACCTCTCCGGCGGACGCCTGATCCTCGGCCTCGGCGTGTCCGGCCCTCAGGTCGTGGAGGGCTGGTACGGCCAGCGGTTCGAGAAGCCGCTCGCGCGCACGCGCGAGTACATCGGGATCCTCCGCGATATCTGGGCGAGAACGGGGCCGGTCACCAACCAGGGGCCGCACTACCCGCTCCCACTGCCCGACGGCACCGGCCTCGGCAAGCCGCTGAAGGCGAGCATCCACCCACTCCGCGAGGACATCCCGGTGTATCTCGCCGCCGAGGGCCCGAAGAACATCGCGCTGGCGGGCGAGCTGTGCGACGGCTGGCTGGCGCTCTTCTACTCGCCTCATCACGACGGCTTCTACCGCGAGGCGCTGACCGAGGGTCTCGGCCGGCCCGGCGCCCGGCGCTCGATCGACGACTTCGAGGTCGCCGCCAGCGTGCCGCTGATCGTCACCGACGACATCGAGTCCGCGGCCGATGCGCTTCGGCCGATGTACGCGCTGTACTTCGGCGGGATGGGCGCCAAGAGCGCCAACTTCCACGCCAACGTGGCGATTCGTATGGGCTATGAGGCCGAGGTGGCCAAGATTCAAGAGCTGTACCTGAGCGGGCACAAGGACGAGGCTGCGGCCGCCGTGCCGACGAAGCTGGTGGAGCAGCTGACGCTGATCGGTGGCAAGGACAAGATCCGCCACGATCTCGAGGCCTGGCGCGATTCGATCGTCACCACCGTGCTGGTCGGCGGCGATGCCAGCATGCTGCGCACCGCCGCAGAGCTCGTGCTCGGCTGAGACGTCGCCTAGATCGAGGTCCGCCGCGTCCGGTCGGCCTCCAGGATCTCGTGCGCCTTGAGTCCCAGGCTGAGACGCTCTCGGCCGTCGGACTCATACGGTGACAACCCCGAAACCTCATGGACGCGGGTCAGGCGGTAGCCGACGGTGTGGCGGTGCAACTGCATCGCTTCTGCGGTTTCGGTGGTCGAGCCGTGATGGGCCAGGAACGCCTGAAGGGTGGCGAGGAGATCCGTGTCGTGCTCGGAGTCGTACGCAGCCAACGGCGAGATCGTCTTCGCGCGGAGCTGCTCGAGCTCGGAGGGATCGCGGAGCATGACCCCGATCAGCAGCCGGTAGGTCGCGTCCTGGCCGGTGGTCAGCGCGTCCGGCCGCTCACTCAGCTCGAGCACGAGCTCGGCCTCGCGCAACGCATCGTGGAACGCGGACGGATCACGTCTGGGGGCTGATACGCCCACCGCGACGCCGCGCGAGCGCAATGCGCTCACCACTTCCTCGAGATCGCCTGTGGCGGGAAGCAGCGCGAGCACGCCTCCGGTGGTCTCGGCTCTGAGTGTGTCCGCCAGTTCCGGCGCATCGCCGTCCGCATGCGCGCAGATCGCCACCGCTCCGGGGCGAAGATCGAAGCCGAGCCTCCTCGCGTGGGAAATGAGGGCGCCGGGGTCTGAGGGGCGGCGTGCCGCCACGGCGAGGACGAACGCGCGCCGCGCGCTCTCCAGGTCGGCCTCGTGAGACTCGCGCATCAGCGTCCCGACCGCCGCGGCGGTGGCAGCTGCTTCGAGCCAGGCTCGCTGATCACCGGCGAATGGCTCGTCGCCCAGGGCAGCGACGAGGCCGACGACATCGGAGCCGATTCGTACCGGCACGACGTCGGCGACGCCCGCCGGCCGCTCGTTGGGCTCGGCCGCGAGAAGCGACCGAGCGTGCTCGAGCAGCGCCTCCGCTGTGGGAGGGCCGGCCAGGTGCATCGGCCAGACGATCGGCGTTCCGAGCGCCGGTAGGGCGATCGCCACCGGTCGTCCGAGCGCCTCAGAGGCCGAGGCGGCGACGCTCTGCAGATCGTCGCCGGCCACCGCGGCCGAAACGATCTTCAGGGGAGTGGTTCGGGGGGCAGCCGAAGCCGCCCCCCGAACATCCCCCGGTCCCGTGTCACTCTCAAGCGGGTGCGGGCCTGACATGCTGGCCGCGCCCGTCTATCCGAGTTCGAACGGGATTGGTCACGCCCCGGCTGGTGCCGGTTCGCCAGCTCCGCCCCCGCTGCCGAGGCCCGGGATCCCGCTGGGGAATCCGAGCGACGGTACGTCGGACGGGTAGACCTCGTGACCATGCTCCGCGGTGTCTCCGATCTCCATGTTCTCCTCGGACATTCGTAATGGAATGAACAGTCCCACCAGCTTCAGCAGGATGAACGTTCCGACGGCCGAGAAGACGATCACAAACGCTGCCGCGAAGAACTGCCACTTCAGCAGCGTCCAGTTGCCATGGATGACCCCCGTGGCACCCACTGCTGTCAGCTTGTGACCGGACCTCGTGTAGAAGACGGCCATGTTCGGATCGGCGAAGATGCCGGTCAGCAGACCGCCCGCCAGGCCGGCGAAACCGTGCGTGTAGATCACGCCGAGGGTGTCGTCGACATTGCGGAAGGGCCGTAGGCGGCTCAGGTAGTTGAGCGCGAAGTAGACGATCGTCGCGGCAATGACGCCGAGCGCGATCGCGCCCCAACCATTCACGTAACCGGCTGCCGGGGTGATCGCCACGAGACCGGTGATCATTCCGTTCACACCGCCGATCAGGCTCGGCTTGCGGCCGGTCAGGTAATCCCAGCCGACCCACACGAGGAACGCGACAGCGGTGCACAGGTTCGTGTTGAGGATCGCCGCCGAGGCAGACATGTTGGCGGCATACGGATCTCCACCGTTGAACCCGTTCCAACCGAGCCACAGGAGTCCGGCTCCGAGCGCGACCATCGCCACGTTGTTTGGCGCGTCAACCTCACGGTCTCGCTGCAGGCGCGGTCCTATCACCGCAGCTGCGATGAACCCGGACACGCCGGCGGAGAGGTGGATCACGTAGCCGCCGGAGTAGTCAACCGCGCCGTGGTGGGCGAAGAAACCGCCGCCCCAGAGCAGGAACGCGTCGATCGTGTAGATGAACGTGCACCACAGCGCCACGAACGGGAACCAGGCCTTGAAGTTCACGCGCCCGAGCACCGAGCCGAGCATCAGGATCGGCGTGATCCCGGCGAACACGAACTGGAAGTACACGAGCGACGATTGTGGGAACGCAGTCGTGCCAATCAGCGGGATGTTCGCCTGGTGCTGCTCGGCGGCGTGGCCAAGGCTCGGCCCTGGCTTCCCGATAAAGGTCGAGAAGAACCCGGTGCCGTGGCCGATCGGCGTGCCGAAGCCCATCTTGAAGGCCCAGAGCACCCATACGACCAGAACCACCGCAAACGCGGCGAAGGCCAGCATCATGCTGTTGATCGACCAGCGCTTCTGCATCACGCCGCCATAGAGAACTACGAGGCCCGGAACGCTCATCAGACCGACGAGCGTCGCGGCCGTCATCTGCCAAGCATTGTCTCCAGAGCTCAGCCAAGTTGGGGCTGTAACAGCCATGTAACTCCTTGTCCTAGGGGACGCTACAAACGACTCCGCCGCTGCCGCGACGACCGGGCGTGGTCAGCCCAATTTCGGTCTGGATGTTGGTCGCGGCGGCGTTATGGAGCCATGGCCGTGGGTCCAGCGTTCCCGGAGGGGTACTGGACATTGGGATAAACGGACCCCGCATACAGCGGAAAAACGAGGCCACAGGACGCCGTTTCGGCTCGCCCGGCCGTTCGAACGGCCGGGCGCAGAGGCTGAGCAGGGCGGCCGCTAGAGCAGAACGGGCTTGCCGGCCGGCAGCACGAGCACCGAGCTGCGGGCGCTGCTGAGCTCAGACCGCACGTCTCCGCCGAGCACGATCCGGCCCTCGGGCGCGTTCGGCTGTGAGCCGACCACGATCAGGTCGACCGGCCCGCGTGTCTCGGTGACGCTCGCACCAAGCTTGGCCGCCAG
Source organism: uncultured Solirubrobacterales bacterium (assembly GCA_963796645.1). Lineage (GTDB taxonomy): Bacteria > Actinomycetota > Thermoleophilia > Solirubrobacterales > Solirubrobacteraceae > Palsa-465. The sequence goes on from CAWCMQ010000001.1 coordinate 310,160, forward strand.
GGCGCTCGCCGTATCGCGCGCGACATCGTTGTGTGGGCCGGCCAGGGGGACGGAAATCGACTTGATCGCGCCTGTCCCCTGCGTGCGCAGCCCGGCCGGGGCGACGGCAACCGCCACCGGCCCGCCGTCGAGCAGATGCTGCGCGGTGGTTCCCGGCTCCACGTGTCCGGGGGTGATCCGGTAGTCCGAGCCGAACACGATCACCTTCGCGCCCTCCTCCTCGGCAAGCTTTGTGAGCCCCTCCCCGGTGGACGCGCTGATCACGACGTGGCGTGCGACGTCGGGGTTGCCGAGCAGGACAGCCCCCTGCTCGAGCCGGTGGTCGGCGTCGTGCTGCGCGAGCTCCTCGCGCCGGGGGTCGAACTCCTGTGCGTGCCGGACGTAGGCGAGCGCGAGGCTCGCCCCGGCGCCGGCAAGCATCCCACCGAGCGCGACCGCGTCGTCGTCGTTCGGGGTGCCGTCGTAGGAAACGATGATGTCTGTGCTCATTGGGGTCGTGAATCCTCGGTCAGTGCCCATGCCCCGCGCATTGGCCCACGGGCCAACGATTGCCGGACGAGCCTATCCAAGTGGATGCGCGCGCGGGTTGACGCTGACCCAACGCGGTCGTGTGCGACGATCGAGCGCGTGGAGACAGCAAGATGCGGTTGGTCGGTCCCTCGCGCGTGATCTTGATCCTCGGGTGGGCGCTGCACCACCGCTTCCACGGACCGCCGATCGACTACGCGGGCCTGGCCGCGGCCGCCGCCGCCAGCTGGATCGGCGTCCCCGGCCCGGGAGAGCCGGTGCTGATCGCGGCCGGGGTGTTCGCCGCTCGCCACAGGCTCGACATCGGAACCGTGCTGGCCGTCGCCTGGCTGGCCGCGACCCTGGGCGGCGTGGGTGGCTGGCTGATCGGGATGAAGGCGGGCCGAAGCGTGCTGATCACGCACGGGCCGCTGCACAAAGCCCGGCTCAGGGCGCTCGAGCGGGGCGACGAGGTGTTCGGGCGATGGCCGGTGGCGGCGATTCTGCTGACGCCGTCCTGGGTGGCGGGCATCCATCGGGTGCGCCCGGGGTTGTACCTGGTGACCAACGCTGCCGGCGCGGCTCTGTGGGCAGTTGGGATCGGGCTCGGCGCCTTCCTGATCGGGCCGAGCGTGATCGACTTCGCCAACGACCTCGGCTGGGTGACCGCAGCCGGCCTGGTCATTCTCGTCGGCGTGGGCCTGTGCCTGGAGTTCGGCCGCCGCCGCCGCCGCCGGTCCCGGCGCGAGGCAGCCCCGAGCGGGTAATCCGTTGCTCCGATGTCAAGCAGGCGGCATGACTCGGCGCGTGGATGTGGAGCCTAGAGCTGGAGTCCCGTCCAGGACATCCCGTGGAACGGGACGACCGGTGACCCGACGCTGAGCTGAATCACCGCGTGAGGGTTGAGCGGTATCAGGCGGACGCTCTTCGTCCAGGCTTTCCCGTTCACGAACGCCGTGACCTTTCCGGTCGCGCCGGCCACCTGGTTGTCGGTCAGCGGCTGATGCCATTCGTCGAAGAAGTTGCCGAGCGTATAGATCCGCTGGGTGGGCGACTCGACGTGAATGATCCCGTCGGGCGCGTGGGTGTGAAGCCAGTAAATGCAGCTGCCGCCGTTCGCCACCGGGCCTTCGCTGGTCGGCACTACGGTCGAGCCAGGGATCCCGATCCCACCCGGGAGCGCGCGCTCGGTGCCATTCACGAACACCGTCAGGTGCGCGTGGATGTGGTACGCGAGCTGCTCGGTCGCGCCGCACTGAATCCCGTCCACCTTGCTGGTGCCGGTCGTGCCCGCTGGGGCGAGCGCTGCGCCCGGTTCGATCGGAACGCCCTCGAACCCGACCTGGCTGGAGGTGCTCGAAGCTGTGGTCTGGGTGGTGGTCGAGCTCTGGGCCGGGCTCGAGCTGGAGCTCGAACTCGAGCCGCAGCCCGCGATCAGCACGGCTGCAGCGAGCAGGCCCAACAATGTCGTGCGCCCGGTCATGAGGCTGCGAACGGTAGCTGGTGGTAGTTTGGAGGCGTGTCAGCCCGGGATGCCGATGACCACGGCGCTGGAGATTCCCGGCGCCAGAATCAGCACCTGATGTGGCCACGATGCAGCTGAGCGACGACGATCGCAATGAGCTGTTCGAGGTGCTTAAGAGCCATGCCGCTGCGAGACGGATCAGCATCGAGGAACTGGAGCGACGCATTGCCGCCGTGGCGATGTCGGATTCCCGGGAGCAGGTCAGCGAGCTGATGGCCGACCTGCCGCCGCTCCCGGATGATGGTTCGAGCCCAAGACCGGCAGCGTGATGAGGTCGCGCGTCGGCTACGCCGGCCGGCGTCACGATGTTCGCGCCGATGCGGTCTGAGCATGCGTCGACTCCAGACGGGGCTCCCGACCCGTCTGGAGTCAATTCGCGTCTACCCGATGGTCGTGTGCCCGACGACCAGGCGGGCGGTGCCGGAGATCGAGTCATGTCCCTGCGCTCGATCGGTTGCCCCCAGCTTGGTTACCCCCAACCCTAAGTTGCAGTTCTCGATGCCGGTCCTCATCTCCACTCCAGACCCTAGGTCGCGAAAGGGGTCGGCACGTGCGACATTTCTCACATCGGGTGAGATTGGGAGAATCGAGGCGTGAGCGTCGCGCACGTGCCCTTCTTGAGGCAGCTGGGGCAGGAGGATGCGGATGCCCTGGTCGGCCAGGCACGCCGCCGCAGCGTCTCTCGCTCCGAGATCATCCTGCGCGCAGGAGCGGCCGGCGACGACGTGGTGCTCGTGCTGTCCGGGAGGGTGCGGCTCGTCGCCTACGGGGCCGACCAGCGCGAGGTGATGCTGGCGATTCGCGGCCCGGGGGAGCTGATCGGCGAAATGGCGGCGCTCGGCGGCCAGCGTCGAACCGCTTCGGCGATCGCACTCGACGAGGTCGAGGCCGCTTTCATGCATGCCGACGAGTTCCGTGCCTTCCTCGGCGAGCACCCAGATGCCGCCCTGGTCCTGATGCGGATGCTCGTGCGTCGGCTGACCGAGGCCGACCGCGACCGCGTGGCGCTCGCCACTCAGGACAGCGTCGGGCGCGTGGCCAAGCGGCTGCTCGAGCTCTCGTCCGAGCACGGCAGGCAGACGGCGGGTGGGACCCGGATCGAGCTAACGATCACGCAGGACGAGCTTGCGCGCTGGACGGGTGCTACGCGTGAGACGGTTTCCCGCGCACTGCGGCTGATGCGCCAGCTCGGCTGGGTCTCGACCGACCATCGGGCGATCACCGTCCTCGACGCGGCCGCGCTCCGCGAGCGCTCCGGTGGTGGGGCTGGCGCAGGGTAGGTAGCGCAGGATGTTCTCGTGCGCACCGGGGATCGCGGCGCACAGCCGAGCGATGCCGAGCGAGCTGAAGGCGAGCAGCCGCAGCTCCGTGTCGGCTGTGACCGTGAACGGCTGAGGGCTCGGCAGCGCCGGATCGCTTTCCCCGAAGCAGTCACCCGCCTCGAGCCGTCCGCGCGTCTGTCCGTGGCTCGAGATCTGCGCCGAACCAGCACGGATCACGAAGAACGTCCCGACCTCGTCGCCCTCTCGCATCAGCTGCGTGCCCGCAGGAACGAGCACCTCGAGCACGGGACTGGCGAGCGAGCGCACGTCACGGGCACGCACATGACCGAAGACCCGCATCGGATCGGGACCGAGCCCGACGCTCATGAGCCCGCCAAGTGGGCGGCGGGTTCCAGGCGGCTCGTCCTCCGCCTGGAACCATGCCCGCGCCGCCCATCATGCGGGCGGTATCGGTTGTCGAGTTCTGCCCAACCAGTCACTCGACTCAGCTGCCCCCTCGGTCTCGTCGGAGAGACCCCCAATTGGCCGAACCATCGACGCCCGCCCTCACCGGCGCCGCCCCCTCTCGTTCGGTCGCGGCTTCACATCTCATGTTGAACGGAAACGTATGGCCGGGACGCGTGCGGCCGGTGCGACATTTGTCACAGGGGTACGGGGGCGCCCCCGGCCGGCCCGCGCCCCGGCGCGCCCGCGGAGCCCCGCGCCCCGGCGCGCCGCGCCCCCACAAACAATTCAATCGATTGATTGATAAGTTTCGGGGTCATGACCACGATCGCCCCGCCGGCCGTCAGGCGTGACCTGTTCGAGCCCGAGCACAACGACTACCGAGAGAGCTTTCGCAAGTTCCTGGCCCGGGAGGTAACGCCCAACGTCGAGCAGTGGGAGCGCGACGAGATCGTCCCGCGCGAGCTGTTCACCAAGGCCGCCGCGCACGGCTTTCTCGCGATGGAGGTGCCGGAGCGCTATGGAGGACCAGGGGTACCGGACTGGCGCTTCAACGTCGTGCTGGGCGAGGAGATTGCCTACACCGGCGTCGGCTCGGCGTTCGGCGGCCCGATGCTCCACACGGATGTCTGCCTCCCATACCTGACCGCGTCGGCGACCGCGGAGCAGCGCGAGCGCTGGCTGCCAGGGGTTGCCTCCGGCGAGCGGATCCTCGCCGTCGCGATGACCGAGCCCGGCACCGGGTCGGATCTGGCCGCGATCCAGACGCGGGCCAAGCGTGACAACGGCGACTACATCCTCAACGGGGCCAAGACGTTCATCACCAACGGCATCAACGCCGACCTCGTGATCGTCGCCGCTCGAACCAGCGATGACAAGCACGGCGGCCTATCCCTGTTCGTGGTCGAGCGCGGGATGGAGGGGTTCGAGCGCGGAAAGCAGATCGAGAAGCTGGGCCAGCACGCGTCCGACACCTCCGAGCTGTTCTTCAACGACGTGCGGGTGCCGGAGGAGAACCGGCTCGGCGAGGAGGGATCAGGGTTCCTCCAGCTGGTGGGAAGGCTCGCACCCGAGCGGCTCACGCTCGCCGTCACCGCGATGGCGGGCTGCGAGGCGGCACTCGAGATCACGCTCGCCTACGTCAAGGAGCGCAGGGCGTTTGGCAAGCCGATCGGCTCGTTCCAGCATTCGCGCTTCCTGCTCGCCGAGCTGAGAACGAAGGTCGACATCAGCCGGGCGTTCGTCGATCGCACGATCGGGCGCTACGTCGCCGGCACCGCCACCGTCGAGGAGGCCGCGATGGCGAAGTGGTGGACGACCGATCTCCTGTGCGAGGTGACCGACGCGGGTGTTCAGCTCCACGGCGGATACGGCTATACGAGGGAGTACGCGATCGGCCGCGCGTGGGTCGACGCCCGCGTGACCAGGATCTACGCCGGCACCAACGAGATCATGAAGGAGCTGATCGGCCGGACGATGGGGCTGTAGGCGGCGGCGCGGCGCCGGCGCCGGCGCTGCCCGCCGCGGGGCTGTAGCGACCCAGACTTTCGCAACAATCCGCGCCATCCAGCCTGACCGAGGCTGGAAACTCACCGTCAGCCGTCAGCGTGACTTTCCAGCCGCGTCCGCGATCGCGGACCCAATTTGTTGCGTGGTGCGTATCCGGTTGGCTCAGGTTGGGGTGCATGGCACGCCGGGTTTGTAGTCCAGTGCGACGGCGGGAAGGCGGGAGTAACCTCGAAAACTCGGACCTGGCGCGGAGGGGATGGCGGGTTAGGTCTGATGGGCAGACTTAACCTCGAATGCTCGCGGGCCGCAGCGGAGTTTTCGAGGTTATGCCCGCCCCGGCGCCCGTTCCCCGCTCGCCGCCGACCCGGCTCCCGGCCTCGGCTCCCGGTCTCGGCTCGCGGCTCTCGGCTCTCGGCTCTCGGCCTCGGGAAACGTCACACTCGGCGCGGCGGCGCGCGCGAAGGTGACGATGACCCCCACCAGCGGCGCCAACGTCACTCTCGGCTCCGGGCGCGAACCGAGAGTGGCGTTATCCGGGCGCCTGCCCGGGCCGCGGGCGCGCTCGCCGGCCCGCCACCCAGTCACGCGCCCATCGCCAACCCGAGCAAACCGGATACGCACTTGTTGCGTTTCTCCCGCCTCTGCCCGCGCCACGACACGCGAGCACGTCCCGAAGCCCCGCGGCTTGGCGTCCACCGACCCGACTGCCTCTGACACGGCCTTGCCCCAGATCCGCGGGTTCTCGACCGATCGAACCCTGTACTGATGCCTGCGCATAGCTGAGACGTCCGAGGTGGAGCGTCTCCGCGCTGCGCGCCGTGCTCCGAGGCGATCCTTCCTCGATCCGCATCAGCGCGCGCAACCCTTGACAGCCCTCTCGACCCGCGACAGGATGGCTCTGGCGCGAGGGCCATGGCTACCCGATTTTTCGAGGGGGAGACGAGGGTTCGATGACGGGGTTGCTGTACGGGTTGGGGCGCTTTTGCGTCCGTCGCCGGTTTGTCGTGCTTGGGCTGTGGTTCGTGCTGGCGGTTGCTCTGGTCGTGGTTGCGCAGAGCATGGGCGACAACACGAACGACAACCTGTCGCTGCCGGGGACCGGCAGCCAGAAGGCCACGGACGCGCTGTCGAAGTCGTTCCCTGATCAGGCGAACGGCACCAGTCCGATCGTGCTGCACGCGCCCAGTGGGCAGCTGACCGACTCCAAGTACTCGGGTGCCGTAAATCAGGCGGCCGCCGACGTGGCCAAGTCGCCTGACGTCGCGGGCGTCGTCAACCCGCTGACCCAGCAGGGCGCGAACCAGCTCAGCAAGGACAAGTCGACCGGCTACCTGTCGGTCACGCTCTCAGTTAGCCCCGGCTCGCTCTCCCAGCAGGACGCACAGAACATCATTGACGCCGCGGCCAAGCCGGCCAAGGCGGCCGGCTTGGAGGTCCAGACCGGCGGCCAGCTCGGCCAGAAGGTGTCAAAGCCGTCGACCGAGTCGAGCGAGCTGGTCGGGATCCTGGTCGCGATGCTGATCCTCACGCTCACGTTCGGAACCATCTCGGCGATGCTGCTTCCGATCGTCACCGCCATCTTCGGCTTGCTGACGACGCTGTCGATCATCCGGATCCTCGGTCATGTCGTCACCGTGCCGACGGTCGCGCCGACGCTCGCCACGATGATCGGTCTCGGCGTCGGCATCGACTACGCGCTGTTCATCGTCACCAGGCACCTTCGCGGGTTGGGCGATGAGCTCCCGATGCACGAGTCGATCGCCCGGGCCACGGCCACCTCGGGCGGGGCGGTGTTCTTCGCCGGAGGGACGGTCGCGATCGCGCTGATCTCGCTCGCCGTCGCCGGCATCCCGCTGGTCACCACGATGGGTCTGATGGCGGCGATCGCGGTTGTGGTGGCCGTGTTCGGCGCGCTCACGCTGTTGCCGGCGATCCTGGCGATTCTCGGACCGCGCATCGACGCCCTGCGCGTCCGCACCCCGCCGAGCGACGAGCAGGCGAAGAAGGGCATCTGGGCGAAGTGGGCCGCCGATATCGCCAAGGCGCCGGTGATCGCCGGCCTCGCCGCGCTCGCGATTCTGATCCCGCTGATGATCCCGGTGTTCTCGCTGACCCTCGGGCAGCAGGACACCGCGGCGCTCTCGACGTCGACCACGGCCCGCCAGGCCTACGACCTGATGTCCAAGTACTTCGGCGCCGGCTCGAACGGGCCGTTGCTGATCGCGGTGTCGCTCGGCTCGCCCGCGAGCGGGACCAACGACCCACGGCTGGCGACGCTGCAGAAGGACGTGGCCGGAACCTCTGGCGTGGCAGCGGTCACCCCGGTTCAGCTCGATAAGGCCGGGACGACCGCCTTCTTCAACGCGATCTCCACGCACGGACCGGCCGAGAGCGAGACCACGACGCTGGTCAACGACCTGCGCTCGACCGTGATCCCCAACGCCGAGAAGGGCACGGACATGCAGGCCTACGTCGGCGGCAGCACCGCCGGCTACGACGACCTGGCTTCACGGATCTCGGCCAAGCTGCCGCTGCAGATCATTGTCGTGATCGCACTCAGCTTCGTGCTGCTGATCATCGCGTTCCGGAGCGTGGTCGTGCCGCCGCAGGCCGCCGTGATGAACCTGCTCTCGATCGGCGCGTCCTATGGCGTGCTGACGGCGATCTTCCAGTTCGGCTGGTTGCACAGCTTGATCGGCCTCGACGGGTCGGTCCCGATCGTCTCGTATGTGCCCCTGTTCATGTTCGCGATCCTGTTCGGGCTCTCGATGGATTACGAGGTGTTCCTGGTCAGCCAGATCGAGGAGCACGTCCATCAGGGTGAGGACAACAAGAGCTCGGTCGTCTCGGGGCTCGTGACCAGCGCGCGGGTGATCACCGCCGCGGCCCTGATCATGGTCTTCGTGTTCGGCAGCTTCCTGCTCAACGGAGATCCTACGATCAAGCAGTTCGGCGTCGGTCTTGCGGTCGCCGTGATCCTCGACGCGACCGTCGTGCGGTGCCTGCTCGTCCCCGCGCTGATGATCCTCGTGGGCGATCACAACTGGTACATGCCGCGCTGGCTGGACCGGGTGGTCCCGAAGCTCAGCATCGAGGGGGCCGAGTTCTTCGACCGGCGTGACGAGGAAAAGGCGGCCGTGCGTCCGGAGCCGGTGCCGGCCGGCGCCGACACCTAGACACTGTCTCTTAGAGCTCGCCGAGCAGCTCGTTGAGGTCGAGTTCGTCGTCCATCGCCATCCGCGCGTGGCCCTCGGCGTCGCGTGGCCACTGCTCCGGCGGCCGGTCCCACATCAGCTCGACGTCGTTTCCGTCGGGATCGCTGATGTAGATCGCCTCGTGCGTACCGTGGTCGGCCGTCTGCCGGATCGGCCAGTCCGCCGTCTTCAGCCGGCGGTAGGCATCGGCGAGCGCGCGACGGCTGGGGTATGAGATCGCGATGTGGTGCAGCCCGGCGACGCCATCGGGCTGTGGGGGTCCGCCGCCGGACTTCCAGGTATTGAAGCCAAGGTGGTGGTGGTAGCCGCCGGCTGAGACGAACAGGATGTCGCCGGTCGTGCCCCAGCCCGGCACGTCGCGTGCCTCGGCGATCACGTCGAACCCCAGCACGTCGACGTAGAAGGAGCGGATCCGATCGATGTCGGAGGTCCGCAGGTGGACGTGTCCGATGCGAACCGCCGGGTCCACCGGATCCGGAGCGCGCTGAACCGGCTCGATGTTGCCTTGGGGCTCGCCCATTGCCATTACAGATCGTACGCGAGCCGCTTGGCCCCGCGTTCTAAGCTCGAAGAAGAGCTACCAAGAGGAGAAGCGAATGGATAGGAGAAAGCTCGGTACCCAGGGACTCGAGGTATCCGCGCAGGGGCTTGGTTGCATGGGCATGACGCACGCCTACGGTCACGGGGACGAGCAGTCGGGGCTCGAGACGATCCACCGCGCGCTGGCCCTCGGGGTCACGTTTCTGGACACCGCCGAGATCTACGGTCCCTTCACCAACGAGAAGCTCGTCGGCCGGGCGATTGTGGGGCGGCGCGACGAGTTCGAGATCGCCACGAAGTTCGGGTTCGCGGTCGATCCCGAGAATCCATCGGACCGCAGCGTTGACGGACGACCTGAGAACGTCAGGCGCGCCTGCGAGGGCTCGCTCAGGCGTCTCGGGGTCGATCACATCGACCTCTTCTACCAGCACCGGGTCGACCCCGGTGTGCCGATCGAGGAGACGGTCGGCGCGATGGGAGAGCTCGTCGAGGCGGGGAAGGTTCGCTACCTCGGACTGTCCGAGCCATCGGCGGAGACCATCCGGCGCGCCCACGCCACGCATCCGCTCACCGCGGTCCAGAGCGAGTACTCGCTGTGGACCCGCGACCCGGAGGACGAGGTGCTCGACACGCTGCGCGAGCTCGGTATCGGCTTCGTCGCCTACTCGCCACTCGGCCGCGGCTTTCTCACCGGCCAGATCCGCTCGCTCGCCGATCTGCCTGAGGATGACTGGCGGCGGTCGAACCCTCGCTTCCAGGAGAGCGCACTCCAGGAGAACCTGCAGCTGGCCGACCGGGTGACCGAGCTGGCCGAGCGGCATTCGATCACGCCGGCCCAGCTCGCGCTCGCGTGGGTGATGGCCAAGGGCGAGGACATCGTGCCGATCCCGGGCACCAAGCGCCCCGAGCGGCTCGAGGAGAACGCGGCTGCGGCTGAGATCAGCCTGTCGGCCGAGGACGTCGATGAGCTCGACAACGCGATCTCGCCCGAGGCGGTCCGTGGCAGCCGCTACCCGGAGCAGATGATGTCGCTGCTGGGGGGCTGAGGGCCCCCGGTTGGGCGCCGGATCACGAGGTCCGGCGCCCAAACAGGACCGAGGCGGCGACGAGCGAGCACGCGACGATGCCTGCGCACCATGCCACTGCGGCCAGAACCTGGGCATGGGCAGAGCCGCCGAGCAACAGCGCTCGCAGGGTCTCGGTGACCGGCGTGATCGGCTGATTGGCGGCGAATCCGTGTAGCCACCCAGGCATGGTGTGCACCGGCACGAATGCGCTGCTCGCGTACGGCAGGAACATGATCAGGAAGGTGGCCCCGTTGGCGGCTTCCGGCGATCCGGCGAGCAGCCCGAGTACGGCCGCGAACGATGAGAGTGCGACCACGAAACCGAGCAGCACGGCGCCGGCGGCCAGCCACTCGAGCGCGTCGGCGTGGGGGTGGAACCCGAGCAGGAGCGCGACACACGTGACGAGCGCGGCCGAGACCGCGTTGCGAACGATGCTCGCGGTCACGTGGCCGGTCAGGACCGAGCCGCCGCCCACGTCCATCGATCGCAGCCGATCGACAATTCCTCCCACCATGTCCTGGCACACCGCCACGGCCGTCAGGCCGGAGCTGAAGCCGGCACACAGCACCAGCACCCCAGGCACCACGTAGGTCACGTACTTCGTGCCCGTGTCGATCGCGCCCCCAAACAGCTCCACGAACACGATCAGGAGCAGGACGGGCAGCAGCAATGAGGTGATCAGCGAGTCGAGCTGCCGGCGGGAGATGCGCAGGCAGCGGATCGACATCGTCAGCGACTCAGACATTCACGGCCTCCAATTCAGTGGCGTGGTTGGCGGTTTCGGTCAGGGCGAGGAAGACGTCGTCCAGCGTCGCGCGGTCCACCGCGAAATCAGCGACGCGCGACCGTTCCGGATCGACCTCATCGAGCAGCGCTCGGACACTCGCCGCGGTTCCGTCGGTGGCCAGGCTTAGCTCGAGGTCCGGGGCGCGTAGGTCGAGCACCCGCTGACCGAGAGCGAAGGCGGCATCGCTGAGCTCGTCCGCACTCGTGAACCTCAGCACGAGGCGGCGCTCGCCTACCTGATCCTTGAGCTCGCCAGGGGTTCCGTTGGCGACGATCTCGCCACCGCCGAGGACCGCGACACGGTCGGCGAGCTGGTCGGCCTCCTCGAGATACTGGGTGGTCAGCAGCACGGCCACGCCGGTGGCTGTGAGCTCCCGCACGACGTCCAACATCGTCTGCCGGCCGCGCGGGTCGAGACCGGTGGTCGGCTCGTCGAGGAAGATGACCTCCGGGGACCCGACCAGGCTCAGCGCGAGGTCGAGTTTGCGCCGCATTCCGCCGGAGTACTCGCCCACACGGCGCCCGGCCGCCGCGAGAAGGTCGAAGCGCTCGAGCAGCTCAGCGGACCGAGCCCGGGCCGACGTTCCTCGGAGACCGCGCAGCGCGCCGATCATCCGCAGGTTCTCCTCTCCGGTCTGAAGCTCGTCCACGGCGGCGTATTGGCCGGTGAGGCTGATCCGCCGGCGCACCTCGTGTCGCTGACTGATGACGTCGAACCCTGCGACGCTCGCGCGTCCGGCGTCGGCACGGATCAGCGTCGACAGGATCCGGATCGTCGTGGTCTTGCCGGCACCGTTTGGTCCCAGCAGGGCGAGGACCGATCCGCGGGGGAGCTCGAGGTCGATCCCTCGCAGCACGTCGTTGGAGCCGTAGGTCTTGTGAAGTGCGGTCGCCTTGACCGCCAGCTGCGATGACATTCCCAACCTTTCTGTGTATGGCGTACGCATTATTGCGTATGTTATACACAGTTCGGCATGGATGATCAACCAGACGAGAATCTGCCCGCCAGCATCGTGGCCGCCTGGGGACGCGCTCGCCGTCCGAGCAAGGGCCCGAGCCCGGGCCTCGCCCTCGACCGGATCGTCGACGCGGCGCTGCAGGTCGCCCAGCGAGATGGGCTCGCCGCGGTCTCGATGGCGCGGGTGGCCCAGGAGCTCGGCGCCTCGACGATGTCCCTGTATCGGTACGTCGGGGCGAAGGACGAGCTGCTGGACCTCATGGTCGATGCGGCCCTCGGCCGGCCTCCGGCCCCGGCCGCGTCCGACGACGGATGGCGCGCGGCCCTCGAGCGGTGGGCGTGGACCTACCACGAGCGTCTGCGACGACACCCGTGGGCACTTCGGATCCCGATCAAGGGACCGCCGGTGGCGCCCAACGGTGTGGCCTGGCTCGAGGCCGGCCTGCACGGGCTTGCGGGCACGGGTCTGGACGAGAGCGCCAAGGCCTCGACGATCCTTCTGCTGAGCGGCTACGTCCGCAACGAGGCGACGCTGACCGCCGATCTCGTGGCGGCGGGACTGATCGGCGATGCCGCGATGGCCGGTTACAGCCGGGCCCTGCGGAGCCTCGCTGACGTGAATCGGTTTCCGGCCATCAACGCGGTTCTGGATGCCGGAGTCTTCGACCGCGCGGACGATCCCGACGAAGAGTTCGCCTTCGGGCTCGAGCGGATCTTCGCCGGCATCGAGTCGCTGATCGACTCGATGCCCCCTCCGCGCAAGACTCAGGTCCGGAAGCCGCGCTAGGCGGCGCGATCGCCCGGGTCGTCGCCGCCCTCGGCCTCGTCCCGGCCCGCCCACTCGAGCAGCGGCTCGAGCGAGAACGCCTCCTCGTCGATCCCGGCGTGCAGATCGCCCAGCTCTGCGAATCGCTCGGGAACCGTGGCGATCGTGCAGTCCTGCGGCTCGACGTCGTCAATCTCATCCCAGCCGATCGGCGTCGAGACCGTGCCCTCCCGGATGCCCCGCACCGAGTAGGCGCACGCGATCGTGTGGTCGCGAGCGTTCTGGTTGTAGTCCACGAACACCCTGCCCGGCTTGCGGTCCTTTCGCCACCACGTCGTGGTGACCTCGCGCGGCGCCCGTCGCTCCACCTCGCGCGCGAACGCAAGCGCGGCTCGACGCACGTCGCCGAAGCCCCACCGCGGCTCGATCCGGACGTAGACGTGAATGCCCGAGCCGCCCGAGGTCTTCGGCCAGCCGCGGATCCCGAGCTCAGCGAGGACCTCGTGCGCGACATGCGCCACGCGGCGTACGCGGTCAAAGCCGCATTCGGGCATCGGATCGAGGTCGATCCGCCACTCGTCCGGACGCTCCACGTCGGCCCGGCGCGAGTTCCAGGGATGAAACTCGACCGTCGCCATCTGCACGGCCCAGATCACGCTCCCGAGCTCGGTCACGCACAGCTCGTCGGCATGCCGGCCGGAGGGGAAGTCGACGCGCACCGTCTCGACCCACGGAGGGGCGCCGGACGGGATCCGCTTCTGATGGACCTTGTCGCCGTCGACGCCGCGGGGGAAGCGGTGGAGCATGCACGGTCGCTCGGCGAGCGCACGCACGATCCCGTCGCCCACGCTCATGTAGTAGCGGGCCAGGTCGAGCTTCGTCTCGCCGCGCGCCGAGAAGTAGACCCGCTCGGGGCTTGAGATCCGGACGGTCCGGTCGCCGACCGCCAGCTCGACCGCGTCGGTGCGCTCGCTCGCTGCCACGATGTCGCTCATTGTCCACTGAGACCGCGCGGGGGCGTGCAACTCATCGCCCCCCGCGTGGACTCAGAGCTCGAGCGCGAACTCCAGCGCCAGTCGCCGCCGGCCGATCGGGGTGAGCGAGACGGCGCGCGACTGACCCCGATCTGCCTGACCGCGGATCGCGACGAGCCTGGGCTGGGCTGTGATCCAGCTCGACGTGACCGACAGTTCTTCGCCGGCATGCACATCGCGCTGGCGATCTCGATCGCAGCGCTCGCGATCGCGGCGATGCTCACGCGCGTGATGCGGCGCGGCGAGCGAGCGGTCAGCTCGCGGCGGTCCCGAGAACCTGAAGCAGCGACGCTCTGACCGGGGGCCAGGGTCGCGGCATCTGCGGGATCACTCACGTCGGTTTGACGGTCCGCCGGAGGCTCGGGGAGAATCGGGCGCTCGATGGCCAGCGAGACGAAGCTACCCGCCGGAATCTCCATCGGGCATTACACCGACGAGGTGGGGCGGACCGGATGCACCGTCCTGATCGCCCGCGATGGCGCGGTCGGCGGAGTCGACGTTCGCGGCGCGGCTCCGTCGACGATCTGTACTGACTCGCTGCAGGCCGGCAAGCTGGTCGTGGGAGTTCACGCCGTGCTGTTGACCGGCGGCAGCGCCTTCGGGCTCGAGGCCGCGGCCGGGGTGATGCGGTATCTCGAGGAGCACGAGATCGGCTTCGAGCTCGTCGGGGTTCGCGTACCGATCGTCACCGGGGCCGTGATCTTCGACCTGCCGATCGGCGACTCGCGCGCCAGGCCTGACGTCAAGGCCGGCTACGCAGCCTGTGCGGCGGCGTCCGACCGCTCGGCGATGGGCGCGATCGGGGCGGGCACGGGCGCCAGTGTCGCCAAGGGCGGCGACGGCTCGCAGATCACGTCCGGCGGACTGGGGATTGTCTCGGCCCGGGTCGGCGAGGCGAAGGTCGCCGCGGTGATGGTCGTCAACTCGGTGGGGGGAATCTGGGACGACGACCGTCACGAATGGGTGGCCGAATTCTCGGTCTGGGACGGCGAATCGGGGTTGGTGCCGGGCACGAACACGACCATCGGTGCCGTCCTGACCGACGCGAAGCTGACCAAGGATCAGGCCAATCGGATCGCCACCGTCGCGCACGACGGGATCGCCCGCGCGATCCGCCCGTCGCACACGATGTACGACGGGGACACGATCTTCTGTCTGGCCACCGGCCGGGTCGAAGCCGCCTACGACGCCGTCGAGGTGGGGGCCGTGGACGCGGTCGCCCGCGCGATCGCCGAGGGCGTTCGCGCCGCGCAGAGCTAACGGCCGTCGGCTCCAGCCGGCCCGTGGCCTGGGATGATCCCCGCCGTGGGAGACCGGATGGCGTTGGCGGCATGGGCACGCGGGCTTGCGGTTGCGGGCGCGACTCTGGCCCTTGCTCCGGCCTCGGCGGCCGCTACCACGTTCACGGTAACGGCCACAAAGGACTCGACCGGTGCCTGCACCGGAACCGTGTGCCCGTCGTTGCGTTCGGCGATCGCCGCTGCCAACGACCAGCCCGGGTCCACCGTCGAGCTCGGGGCCGGGACGTTCACGCTCGGCAACGGCGCCGGATCGCCGGTCGGCTCCGGTGAGCTTCAGGTGTACGAGACGATGACGATCGAGGGCGCCGGGCCAGGCGAGACCGTGGTCGAGCAGACCGATGGCACGGACCGGGTGCTCGACAGCTGGAGCCCGACACCGGAGATCACGCTCAAGGACCTGACGATCACCGGCGGGAGGCTCGGCGCGGGAGTTCAGCAGCCGGGCGCCGGGATCCTGACGCTGTCCGACATGACCCTCGACCACGTTTCGGTGACCGGGAACGTGGAGAACGGCTCCACGGTTCTCGACCCGTCCGACTGCTGCCAGGCGGTCGGCGGGATCGTCAGCACCGGGCGCTGACCCTGACCGACAGCTCCGTCTCCGACAACCACGCGATGGCCGGCAATGGTGCCGACGCGAGTGGCAACGGCGGCGACGGCGGCCAGGCGGTGGGCGGGATTCTCGCGGCCAAGAGCAGCCAGCTCACGCTGACCGACGCGACGGTGAGCGCAAACACGGCAACCAGCGGCGTGGGCGGCTCGTCCACCATCGGCACCGGCGGCGACGGCGGGAACGCGTTCGGCGGGATGTTCGTGATCGACGATGCCCCGCTGACGATGCGCGGGTCGACGTTCAGCCACAACACGGCGCAGGCTGGAGACGGAGGCCCCGGGATCTCGGGCGGGAAAGGGGGCTCGAGCTACGGCGGAGGTCTGTTCTCGCCCGACGGCACGCTCCAGATCTCTTCGAGTACGTTCGACCACAACCTGGCCGCCGCCGGGGCCGGAGGGGCCGGCTCGCTCGGCGCGGGCGGCGCCGGTGGTGAGGCGCGCGGCGGTGGTCTGGCGGGCGGCAGCCGCAGCGGCAGCAACTCGATCGTGAACAGCACCATCTACGCCAACGAGGCCGACGGGGGCACTGGCGGAGCCGGCGCCGCCAGCGGGGCGGCGGGTCTGTCGGCCGGAGGTGGCGTGTCGATGGATACGGCCCTCGCGCTCACCCTGATCAGCTCCACGCTGGACGCCAACATCGCCGGCGGCGCCGGGCCTGGTTACGGCGGCAACCTGTACGACCAGCCGACCGCACTCACGCTTGCGCAGGACATCGTCGCCGATGGCGTCGGCAACCATGGCGCCAACTGCGCGATCGCCGCGCCCGAGACCGACGCCGGCCACAACCTCGAATCGACCGCTCCGAGCCAGTGCGGCTTCGCCGCCTCCGAGCACGACCGGCTCGGTGTAGATCCCCGACTCGAGTCGCTGGCCGATAACGGTGGTTCCTCAAAGACGATCGCGCTTGCCGCCGGCAGCCCGGCGGTCGGCGCTGGAGGGACGTGCCTCGATTACGCGCTCGCCGGCGACCCTCAGCTGACGGCCGACCAGCGCGGAAAGACCCGCCCGGTGCCGTGCGACATCGGCGCGTTCCAGACCGAGCCGAGTTGGGGCGGTGGCGGCGGCGGCTCCAGGGCCGGGGGCGGTGGCGGCGGCTCCGGCGGGGGCGGGCCCACCCTCACCATCTCTCGGTTCCGCCAATCGGCCTCGCGCTGGCGGGCCGGGTCGGCGATCGGCGTGTTGGCCGCACTCGGTCAGAGGCCCCCGATCGGCACGACGTTCCGCTTCACGCTCAGCGCCGCGTCCACGGTCAGTCTGGAATTCACCCGGCGGGCCAGCGGACGACGCGAGCGGGGGCGCTGCGTTGCGACCACGAGACTCAATCGCCATGCGCGGCGCTGCATGCTGAAGACCCGCGCGGGGACGCTCACCTGCACCGACGCAAGCGCCGGCGCCGGCGCGATCCACTTCGAAGGACGCCTGAGCCACGGCCGCCGGCTGAAGCCCGGTAATTACACCGTTGTGCTCGCTGCGCACAGCGGCGGCCACAGAGTGCATTCCGCGCCGCTCCGGTTCACGATCGCCAGGGGCTGAGCAGCCCTGTCCCGGGAAGGATCGTGACCCTCGAGGGGTCTCTGTTGATGACCCGCACCACAGACGGGTCCGCAGAAACCACGAGCTTTGGAGCAGCAAGATGATGGCCATCAGCAAGACCGCGCGAAATCGGATCGGCAGCGCAGCGGCCGTGCTCGGCGCCTCGCTGCTTGTCGCTGCGTGCGGCAGCAGCAGTTCGAGTTCGAGCGCACCGGCGGCGAGCACCACTCCGGCCTCCAGCGGGCAGTCGGGAACCGCGGTCGGGCTCTCAATCACCACCGCCAAGGGAGCGGACGGGACCTATCTCGTCGGTCCCGCTGGGCGGCCGATCTACCTTTGGGTCGCTGACAGCGGCGGGAAGTCGGCCTGTTCGGGCACGTGCGCCAAGGTCTGGCCCCCGGTGATCGCGAAGTCGACGCCGAGCGCCGCGGGCGGCGTGACCGCCTCAAACCTGGGAACGATCACTCGTTCCGACGGTGCCAAGCAGGTGACCTACATGGGGCACCCCCTGTACTACTTCATCGAGGACAAGAACGGCAACATCAAGGGGCAGGGCAGCAACTCGTTCGGCGCCAAGTGGTGGCTCGTGGCTCCGTCCGGCTCGGCGATCACCGCCACCGGCTCGGCGGCCGCGGCGTCGTCCAGCGGCTCGTCGACGAGCGGCTCCTCGTCCAGCGGCTCCTCCAGTGGCGGCGGCTGGGGCTGATCATCAGCCGAGCCTCGTGACACTCCGGTCAGCCGGCGCCCGCCCCAGTGCAGGCGCCGGCGCGACCGGGGGTCCGGTCCGCTCCGCGGATGCGGCCCGGGGATCGGTCAGCCGCCAATCAGCTCCCCTGCGTTCGCGGGCTTTGCGATCGCGTCATTCGGGGGTCCGCTCGCTCTCGCGGCCCTCAGCGCCCCGGCGCTGCTCGCCGACGCAGGCGACTCAGCCGGTCTTGGGATGCTCGCCTCGATCGTCGTGTTCATGGTGCCGCTGGCGATCTGGCTGCGCTACACGCGTCGTGTGCACGGGTCGGGCGGTCTGTTCGGGTTCGTCGAGGCGGCGGCCGGACGACGGGTCGCCCTGGTGCAGGCGGCGATCTGGACCTTCAGCTACGTCCTGTACCTCGTCTACACCACGATCCAGATCGTCTACGACGTGCTTCCGGGTGTCGTGGCGGGCGAGCAGCGATATCAGACGCTGCTCGCGCTTGGCATCCCGCTGGCCATCGCCGCCGTGATGATCGCCGGACGAGCTGCGGCCCTGATCGTGATCGGGCTCGTGGCGGCCGGTCAGATCGTGCTCGCCGGCATCCTCGACGGCGTCACCCTCGCCCACCTCTCAACGCCTGCCTCGAGCTTCGGCGCCGGTGCCCCCGCGGGTTCGCTGGTGAAGGCGAGCGCGCAGACCTCGCTGCTCTACATCTGCGGAAGCCTGCCGCTGTTTCTCGGGGGCGAACTGGCCCGCCCAGCCCGGACGATCCGCCGGGGGGTGAGCGGCGCGTATCTGCTGACGGGTCTCGTGGTCACGCTCGCGGTGGCGCCGATGGCGGCCGCGCCCGGCCTGCTGCAGACCGATATCCCGGGCGTGACCGTGGCTCAGCAGTTCGCCGGCCCGGGCCTCGCTGAGGCGATCGGAATCGGTGTGGCGGTCAGCATCGCCGGCGTGATGCTGTGTGAGTACGTGGCCGTGAGCCGCCTGGCTCATGCGATCGGCGGCTGGCGGATGCGGCCGATCATGGCGGTAATCGGCGCTGCGCTCGTGCTGGCCGCGCCGCTCGCTCTGATCGATCCATCGAAGGTCTACGACACCCTGCTCAAACCCTCACTGGTCGCCCTCTGGGTAAGCCAGTTGATCGTGTTCGCCGTTTATCCGCTGTTCGCGAGGCGGCAGCGGCAGCGAGCGCTGCCGGCCTGGGCGCTCAGCTCGGTCGCGAGTGCGCTGGCGATCTACGGGCTCATCACCGTTTTCCAGAACGCGTCGAGCTGACGCGGACCGGCGCCGTCCGGTCGTCGCTTGACAATCGCCGTCGGGCATGACATTTTGCCGCCCCGTCTGGATGACGATTTGGGCGATCGAGCGGGGCCTGGGGCGCGCTGATCGCGTTACGCGATGTCTTCTTCACAAGCGCAGGGCGAACCAAACGTTCCCGATGCCGGTAATGCGGCCCCGACCGAGCACCCCTCGGCGCAGCCGGTCGCGCGCCGTGCCCTACACGAGATCGTGCACTCCTGGATCCCGCTCGCGATCGCACTCGTCTCCGTGCTCGCGGCGGTGATGGGGTGGCGGGCGTCACTTTCCGACGAGAGCGCGACACACACCGAGGAGCTCTCGCGCCAGGCGCTGGTCCAGCAGCAGCAGCTGCTCGTCCAGGACAACGACGCCGTCAACACCGATCTGCGGACGTTCCGGACAGTTCTCCCAGTACTCGCTGCTCGCGCATTCGCTGCTCCAGGACGCCGACCGCCTCGGCGGCGGCGCCGGCGATCAACTCCGCACGGATGGACAGGCGGATCTCGGAATCGCCCGTTACCTGGGCAAGCAGATCCAATACCTGAACTACGCGTTTGATCCCAGCAACCCGGACGGCAACCCCGACCTTCGCTCGGACGGCACCTACCTACCCGGTCATCCGTACGCCGCCGATCTCGCCCTGGACGTGGCGAGGAATGCCGATGTCGCGCTGCACGGTCTCGCGCCGGAGGCGCTGCACGCCAAGGCCGAATCCGAGCGCTCGCACGGAGTCGATCTGACCGGCATCGCCGCGCTGTTCGTCGCGGTGCTGGTCCTGCTGACGCTGGCGGCGGTGGTGACCGGCTCGGCGAAGACGTGGCTGGCCGGCTCGGGCGCTGTCCTGGCTGTCGTCGGCGTGATCCTGTTCCTGATCGTCGAGGTCCTCTAGCCGTGGCCGAGGCAGGTCCAGAGCTACCGCATGTCGAGGAGCTGGTCGGGGAGGAGGAGCACCGCGACCGGTACGGGCGACTCGTGGCGATCGCCGTGGTATGCACGACGCTCGTGGCGGCGCTGGTGGCGTTCGCTCAGGCCGGGGCGTTGCGGACCCACGACCTGGCCGATGCCCGCGCCGAGAAGTACGGAGCCCTGGCGCTCGAGGCCGCCGCCGTCAATCGCGGCAAGGCGGAGGTGCAGATCGACCGCCTCAACACGCTCACGCAGCAGGTGCGCTCGGCGGACAACGCGTCTCTGTTCCTGCAGTACTCGACCTCCACCACCGGGGCACGGCTCGCCGCCGCACGGTGGAACGCGCTCGCCAAGCAGACGGAGGCGGACACGGTGGCGATCGCGCGCTCGCAGGGCGTCCCGTACATCTGCTCGTCCTCGCTCCAGCCGCACTGTCCCGCGGCGAATGCCGCCTACAGCCCCGAGCAGGACCCGCGCTTTCCGACGCGCTACATGCAGCAGGGCCAGTGGACCGCTTACCAGCTCACCGCCCTGCGCGACGCCGCCAACGAGGAGGCCGACGACGCCGAGGCGCAGTTCGTCCACTACGCCGCGACCCTGACGATGCTGGCCGTAGCGGTGTTCCTGTTCGGTTACTCACTGACGCCCCACGGCCGGCCGCGGCGCGTGCTCTACGCGCGCCTGGCCTCCGTGTTCGTGCTCGTCGCCGGGATCTGGGCCGGCTTTCAGGCGCTCTCGCCCGTGTCCCACCCCTCGGATGCGGCGGCCACGGCTTTCGCGAACGGCGAGGTCGCCCTGAACGAGGGCTCCTACCCGGCCGCGATTTCCGACTTCGACCGCGCGATCGCTCTGCGTCCGCGCTTCGTCGACGCCTACCACGAGCGCGGCCTGGCCGAGTTCGCCTCGGGCTACCCACACATCGGCAGCGGCGTTGGGGCCCTGCCGACCACGGCCGGCCCGGTCACGATCCCGTCGGTGGCGGCGCTCGACAAGGCGGTGCGAGACGATGAGCGGGCGCGGGGGGAGGGCTCGGACTCGGCCACGGTGCTCGTCGATCTCGGGACCGCGCTGCTCTATCGCGGGCTGCTCGAGCACCGGACCGACGACCTTCGGGCCAGCCGCTACGCTCTGACCGAGGCGCTCACAACGCTGAGATCGCAGGACAACGCGACCGATCTCGTTGCCGGCTCCGAGCTGCGCACCGCCGAGGCCGATGTGGCGCTCGGCGAGCCGGGCGCCACGGCCGCCTACCGCGCCGCGGATTCGGAGCTCGGCTCGCGCGGGGTTCCACGAGAGGTCGCGGTGGCCGCCGCGCTCACTGATCTCAGCCTGATTGAGACCGAGCGGCCCCAGCTCGCGAGCAGAGTGGCCGCGCTGCGCCAGCAGCTCGTTGCCGCGGGTGAGCGGGGCGATCCGACCCCGACGGGGCGCCCGGCGACCGGGACCGACGCCGTCGAGCTGGGCCACGTGTCAGCGCAGCCCGATCCGGGCCATGCGCTGTACACGATCGGCAGCCCGGGGAACTTCGACCCCGAGCGTGACGTCCTGTCCGCGCAGTGGGAGTACAAGGATCCGCTGCACGGGGAGTGGGCAGTCCTGCCCGAGATCTCGGGTCCGGTGGGTCGCGGCGGCCTGATCGCTGACGGCCGGGGACTGGCCTCCAACAACATCTCCTACGTGTCGAGCTCCGATCCCGCCACGTGCCTGCCGCCGGGTCAGTATCGGGTCGAGCTCTACGTCAACGGCCGGCTCGCTGGCAGCGCCAGCGCCCGCGCGACCTGGCCCGCTCTCCACGCCGTGCGCTTCAGCGCCGTTGACGGCGCGATCTGCGTTCCCGCCGGCTGGACGCCGTTTGGTTCGCTGGGGCCGGGGGCCGACGGTTACCTCGCGCCCGATCAGAGCGGTGGGGCGCTCATCCTGAGCATCCCGAAGGCCGCCACCGGACCGCTCGCCGGCGACCAGCCCGGGCTCGCCTACGTGATGCAGTCGGCACTCCAGGGCTTCGGCGGATCGGGTGGTCCGCTCCCCGGGGCCAAGGCCGCGAGCAAGCCGCAGCCGACGGCGTTCTTCATGAGCTCGGACAACGGTCAGCTCCAGCAGTGGACCTACAAGCACGGGGTCGTCCTGACCGGCGTCGGAACGTCATCGAACGGGCAGATCTATGTCGGCGTCGCGTGGGGGCCGCCGAACGGCGAGCTCGCCAACGACCTGTTCCTTTCGCTGAGCCCGGTTTAGCTCACGGCAGGGATGGGGAAGCTCACGGCTTCGCCGAGCGGTCGGGACGCCGCGGACCGAGGCCCAATGCGAGGGTGAACCTCGCGGAGCGCGAACTTGTGGCACTGGCGTCTGCTCGCGCGGGCGCGGCTGGACAAACGAGCATCGTCGCGTCAAGAACAATCACCACCGCTAGGAACGCCCGTTTCCGTGCAAGCTGTCCATCCAGGCCTAGCCTCACCCCACAGGGGATCGCGAGCCATTTGTGTGGGTGATTTGAGGTTGGCCGAAGACCGCCGTGTAGCCTCCAGCCGATGTTGGGGGTCACCAGCGCTCCTCGCCCGTTCCTGCGATGAGCGCCGGCAGCGAGATCCTCGCGCGGCGCATGCGCCTGCCGCGTGCGCAGACGCGAGACGTCGTCTGCGAACGTGACCTGCGGGTCCCGATGGATGACGGCGCGGTGCTGCTGGCCGACCGATGGGTGGCTCGCGACGCCCGCGATCATCCGCAGCCGACGGTGCTGATCCGCTCCCCGTACGGTCGCGCGCAGCTGATCGGGCTGCTGTTCGGCCGATTGATGGCCGAACGGGGCCTTCAGGTCCTGATCCAGAGCGTGCGTGGCACGTTCGGCTCCCAGGGCGAGTTCAGTCCGTTCGATGAACGTGCCGACGGACTTGCCACCGTGCGGTGGCTGCGCCACCAGCCCTGGCACGCGGACCGGATCGGGATGCTCGGGCCGAGCTACCTGGGCCTCGTCCAGTGGGCCGTCGCGCCCGATGCGGGGGCCGATCTCCGCGCGCTCGCGATCCAGGTCAGCGCCTCGCAGTTCCACGGTCAAACGTATGGAGGCGGCAGCCTGTCGCTCGAGTCGGCGGGGTCCTGGCTGGTGCTCGTCGCAGCTCAGGAGCGGCGGCTTGCGCCGCTGGCCATCGCCCGCGCACTGCGGCGGCTTCCGGCGCTGTTCACCGAGTGGCCGCTCGGAGAGCTCGATCAACGCGCGACCGGCGGGGAGGTGGCCTGGTTCAGAGAGGGCATGGCGAGCCCGAGCCGGGACGATGCGTACTGGGTCAAGCGAGATTTTGCCGCCGGCGTGGCCAAGGTGACCGCGCCCGTCCAACTCGTCGGCGGCTGGTACGACATCTTCCTGCCGTGGATGCTCGAGGATTTCAGTGCCCTGAGCGCGGCGGGCCACGAACCGCAGCTGATCATCGGGCCGTGGACGCACACCGCGCCGGGCCTGATGGCCGCCGGTCTAAGGGAGGGCTTGGCCTGGCTCCGGGCGCAGCTGCTCGACGACGGGCGGCTGGTACGCCGCGCCCCGGTCATGGTTCGGCTTACCGGTGAGCCCACGGGCCGGGACTGGCGCGAATTCACCACCTGGCCACCGCCCGGAACCACCGAGAGGCACCTTTGGCTCGCCGGCGAGGGGCGGCTGGCGGATCGGCCGTCGGCACGGGAGATCGAGGACGGCGACCGCTACCAATACGACCCTCGCGATCCCACACCGTCGCTCGGCGGGCCAGTGCTGCTGGCGCGCGAGCCGGTCCTCGACAACCGCCCGCTCGAGGCACGCGCCGACGTCCTGACCTACACGACCGAGCCGCTTGCCGCGGCCGCCGAGGCGATCGGCCCGGTGCGGGTGGAGCTTTGGGTACGCCCATCCTCTCCCTACTTCGACGTGTTCGCGCGGGTCTGCGACGTCGATCCGGTCGGAGTGTCGCGGAATGTCTGCGACGCGCTCGCGCGTGTCACGCCGGGCCGCTTCGAACCAGCTCCCGACGGCGCCTGGAAGGTGTCGTTCGACCTGTGGCCGATCGGTCACCGGTTCGCGGCTCAGCATCGCATCCGGCTTCAGGTCTCCTCCGGCGCGCACCCGCGCTACGCCCGCAATCCCGGCACCGGCGAGGATCCCACGACCGCCGGCGAGCTTCGAGCTGTGGACATTGAGGTGCTGCACGACGCGCGCCATCCGTCGGTGCTCACGGTTCCGGCCGCCACGTAGCGGCCGCCCGTCGCGTCCACCGGGAATCCCGAGATCAGCGCGGGTGGTTTTCCCCGATGACGGATCCGCCTGCCCGCTCTACTTTGCCCCCACCATGAGAATGCCGATCAGATCAGAGACTGAGGCTGTCCGGTTCGTGTTCGGTGGAGTCGCCGTGATCGTGGTGTCGGTCGTGCTGGGGCTGCTGCTGGCCCCGGTCGTGGGCGTGCTCGTGTTCGTCCTCGCCTGCGCGATCGCCGTGGTGGCCTATCTTCGCGCCGCCAATCCCGATCAGCAGACACCACTGCGCGACGCCGAGAGCGCCTCCAAGCCTCACGGAAGCACCCGGCACGTGCTGGTGGTTGCCAATGCGACGCTCGCCGGCGAGGAGCTCGCCGCGCAGATCCGCAGCAGCACCGAGCCCGTCGAGGTTGCGCTGCTCGCTCCTGTGCTCACGCCCGAGCTGCACTATGCGATGTCGGACGTCGACGCCGAGCTTTCGGCTGCGCGGACCCGGCTCGAGCTTTCGCTGGCCTGGGCGAAGGAGCGCGGCATCGTCGCGCACGGCCAGGTCGGTGACCCGAACCCGACCACCGCGATTGCTGACCAGCTACGCGACTTCGGCCCCGACGAGGTGATCGTGGTCACCCATCCGGGCGAGCGCGAGACGTGGCAGGAGCGAGACGAGCTCGAGCGTCTGCGACGTGAGCTCGACGTGCCCGTCACCCACGTGGTCGCCTGAGCCATCGAGGCACCCGGGTCGAGCGCCCACCCCCGGGCGGTGTCGCTCGCTCAGCCGCGTGGGAGGCCGCGAGCTCGGCCTCGACATGATCGATGTGCGCGGAGGCGCGGGCGTTCTCGGCCTCGAGGTCGACGACATGCCGCTCGAGCTGATCAAGGCGCTCTTCGAGCGAGTCGGCGAACTCCTCCCGCGCCTGCAGCGCCAACTTCGCAAACCGGATCCCCGCCGCAAGCCGTGCCTCCTCATCGCCGTTGGGGTCGTACGCCGGGGTCGGTGCGACCGTTGCCTCCGGTCCGGGATGCGCTCGGCGCCACCGGGATTCGGCCCGGGCCAGCGCGCGCTCCGTCGCCTCAGCGTCTGACTCGCCGCGGGGCTCCCGTTCGGCGATCTGCGTGGCCCACCGCTCCCGCCACATCGCGTAGTGCCGACGGAACAAGAATTCTCGAAAGCGCGGCCGCGTGCTCGCGGTCCGGGTGTGCTCGGCGCGGGCGTTCGGCGCGCACAGGACGGCCTCGCCACGTGCCCAGACCCCGCTCGAGAGCGTCAGGTCGACCATGTAGAGCGGGAAGTAGTCCTCGTCCAGCCCACCGACCGCATCCCAGGTATCGGCGCGCACCAGCAGCCCGTGGCTGCTGAGCGTGTCCACCGCGAACGGCTCCCGTCCGTCGAGCTCGCTCGGCGGACGCCCGGCCGCGACCTCGATCAGGCTGCCGTCGGTGAACAGGACCTGACCGGCCTGCATGATCCGCTCGCCGTCCGGCCACAGCGTGACGCTGCCGACCAGGCCGGCTTCGGGATGTGCGTCGGCCACCCGAACCAGGCTCTCGAGCCAGCCGGGCATGAGGCGCCCGTCGTCCTGCACCACCACCAGGTAGTGGCCCCGCGCGAGTGCCCGCGCCAGGTTGCAGGCGGCGGGAAACCCGAGATTCACCGGAGGGTCGATCACCCGGAGGCCGGCGGCGGCTCCGGCCACCCGGCGCAGCTCGGGCCCGGCCCCGTTGAGCACCGCGATTACCTCCACCGCCGGCTCGCCGCCCAGCGCGTCGGCGAGCGAACGCAGACAGTGTTCGAAGCGCTCGCTCCCGAACGCGGCGATCAGCACCGAGGCCCGGGGGTGCTCCGCGCACGGCAGCGCGACCGCAGCGCTCACTAGCCGCGCGCGCCCTCCGCGAAGGTGTAGGGGATCTGATCGGTGTCGACCGGAAGCCGGTACTTGTCCGGGTTCTCGTGGTCGTACGGCTTGGTCGGGAAGTTGATCACCGTGACGTCCGTGCTTCCGACATTCCGAATCGCGTGCCACACACCCTCGGGGATGTTCATCAGTCGCCTCCGGTGCTCGGTCAGGTAGATCTTCGACACCAGGCCTCGGGTCGGCGAACTCTCCCGGTCGTCATACAGCACGACCTCGAGTTCCCCGAAGAGGATGAAGTAGCGGTCCTCGTGGTCGAGGTGCATGCCCCAGCCCTTGATCATGCCCGGCCGCACCGTTGTCACGTATGCATACACCAGATCGTGGCCGCTCCAGCCCCAGCGCGGATCGAACAGCTCGCACAGACTCCCGCGGTCATCTACATGGGTCACCGCGTCGCGAAAGCCGACGCCGTCCGGCAGCGGCTGCAGTTCAGCGCCTGATGTCGAGACCGTGGGAGCGTCGCGTGTCGCGTCTGACACTGACGACACCCTACCGCGACCCGACCGGGGTGCGGTATTCCCGAAATCCCCTCTGACCCCGGTATATGGTTCGTGATCGAGGTGCGCGAGGACCTGACGTTCACGAGCGGTGATGCCTGGTGCGCCGCTTGGCGGTATCGACCCGAGTCGCCGAGCGGGACCTGCGTCGTGATGGCGAATGGCTTCTCGCTCACCCGCCGCGACGGCCTGCCGCCGGTGGCCGAAGCGTTTGCCGCCGCCGGGGCTGACGTTCTCCTGTTCGATCATCGCTACTTCGGCGAATCCGGGGGCGAGCCGCGCCAGCGGTTCCGCACGCGGCACCAGCTCGCGGACTGGCGCGGCGCGGTGGCCACGGCGCGCTCGTGGGACGGGATCGACCCGGATCGGATCGTCCCCTGGGGCTTCTCGATGAGCGGCGCCCACGCGATCCGCACCGCCGGGGCCGACCCGCGGATCGCCGCGACGATCGTCTTCTGCCCGTACGTCGATGGACTCCACCGCGTGCTCTCGACACCGCCTCGGCTGGGCCTGTGGATCACACCGCGCGCGCTGCTCGATGCGGCCGGCCGCCACACGACCGTCCCGGTCACCGCCCCGCCCGGCGGTCACGCAGCGATGACGCTGCCGGGTGAGTTCGAGGGGTTCGAGCTCGTCAGGGGTGAGGACTCGCTTTGGCAGAACCGGATCTCACCCGCGCTGTTCCTGACCGCCGGCTTTCACCGTCCGTCGGCCAAGCGCATCCGGGGCCCTGTGTGGATCGGTCTCGGCGAGCAGGACATCACCGCCCCCGCCCCGGGGATCCATCGGATCGTGCGCGAGGCACCGAGGGCAGAGCTGCATCGCTACGACCTCGATCACTTCAACGGCTTCGTCCCCGGCACGATCGAGCGGATCGCCGCCGACCAGGTCGACTTCCTCCGGCGCAATCAACTGCTTGGCTAGGCGGCGGCGCTTCCGGTCAGCTGCGTCGTGCACAGCGGGCAGCGGCGCGCGTTGACGGGGATCGCGCTCGTGCACTCCGGGCATTCCTTCTCGTCCGGATCCTCCTGGGCACGCCGCTTCATCAGAGCGTTGATCGGCGCGACCACAAAGAAGAACACGGCGGCGGCGATCGACAGGAACGTGATCAGCGCGTTGAGGAAGTCCCCGTAGAGGAAATGGCTGCCGTTGATCGTGAACGTGAGGTCCTCGAAGCTCGGCTTGCCGAAGATCAGCGCGATGATCGGCGTCAGCAGGTCGGTCACGAGCGCCTTGATGACGGCCGCGAACGCGGTGCCGATCACGACCGCCACCGCCAGGTCGACCACGTTTCCCCGCAACACGAATTGCTTGAAGTCGGATACGAGCTTCACGACATCCACACCTCCTACGAGTTTGCGCAGGAGTTCTATTCCACCTCGATGCCCTACTTCCCCCCGCGGCGCGCATACATGCTGTCCATCGCGGCGTTCAGACGCGTGCGGGAGAGCTGGCG
Source organism: uncultured Solirubrobacterales bacterium (assembly GCA_963796645.1). Classification (GTDB taxonomy): domain Bacteria; phylum Actinomycetota; class Thermoleophilia; order Solirubrobacterales; family Solirubrobacteraceae; genus Palsa-465. The sequence continues at coordinate 338,221 of CAWCMQ010000001.1, forward strand.
GGAGAGAAGAGGCTGGGCCCGATAGGAGGTGGAGAGGTGAAAGTCGATCTCAAGCACCGGCTGGTCGGTCGGCGTCAGCTCGGTCACCAGCTCGGTGCCGCCCCAGGACACGACCCAGTCGCCTCCGGGAAGCCTGCGGGCGCTGCCGCAGCATGGTGAGCTCGGCGTCTGCGTGCCGACCAACCGCTCGATCAGGGTCGCCGTGCGAGCCCGTGTGTTGATCCTGAAGCGCAGCGCCCGCGGTGGCCGTCCCCGGCCGGTGCCGTTGTCGAACACGGTCACGGTGCCATCCGGCAGGACGCGGGCGTCATGCTGGCCCCCAAAGTCCGGAACGTCGTCGCCGATGATCCGCAGGCTCTTTGAGGTGTGTGTCCCGCCGAGCTTCCATTCGATGCGCCCCGTCGCCTTGTCGATGTAGTAGAGCGCGTCGGTGTGTCGGAACGACACGAGGAACCCGTTTCCGTAGGGCTCGACCGAGTTGATATGGACGATGTCGTAGCCGATGTGGCCGCGTGACAGCCGCGCCGGGTGGGTGAGTACCAGCGCCTTGTACCAGCGGCCGGTCTCCGAGAGCTTGATGTGGTCCTTGGAGCTCCAGGTCCACAGGACCTTGCCGTGCGGAGAGACCTCGTAGATCATCCCGTCGAACACAGTCGCGTTGGCAGGCCCGCCGTACGGACGTAGGTTGACGCCGCTACGCGGGACGTGTGCGACCACGATGTAGTCGCCGTTCGGCAGGACCTGAAGCTCATGGCGGTCGGTCAGCGGCCCGCCCGGGATCGAGAAGGTGCGGACGTAGGTCCCGTCGAGCCGGTACTCCTTGAAGATGGCGTCGCTCAACCCCTGGGACAGGCGATGGCCATCATCAAGGCCCACGGCGATATCGCCGTCCTCCAGGTAGGACGCGTCGAGAATGTGCGAGCCAGTGTGAAGCCACCACACCGGGACGCCGTAGTTGTCGTAGATGATCGCGTACTTGCGGTGACAGCACGGGTCGACCACATACCACGCGGCCTGTGGCGTTCCGAATCGCTTCACCGTCCACACGGGGAAGTCCAACGGCAGGCAGCGGACCTGATAGATCCTCTGGCTGGTTCCCTGCCTGACGGCGAACCGGAACGCCTGCCCTTCCGAGACCGACGCGTGGGTGCTGAATGATCCACCCCGAGCGGCTCTTCCGTCGACCGAGACCAACATGCCCGGGGCTGCCGATACCGAGAGATCCACGCCGTGGCCAGCGCGGCACCGAGCGACGTAGTCAGGCACGGCGGGGTTGAAGCTGGGGAACAGCGATGGCGTTGCCGATATCTCGAGCTGCGAGCGCTGTGCACCGGCCTGGGTGACACCGAGCGCCGACACCGCCAGCAGCACCGCGCCCACCGCCACACGCCTTATCACTTGCTCGCTTCCCCTTCCGCCACGCGTTTGCGACAGGCTACATCTCGAGCGGCGGGTAGTAGTTCTCCGGGCCAAGCTCGCGCACGTCCGTCAGCCAGTCGGATTGGTACAGGTCGGACGGGCCCTGGAAGGGGTCGGCGAGCGACCACGCCTGACGCTTGTAGGTCCAGTTATCAGGCTGCAGGCGGTGCGCCTCGCCGAACCAGCGAGCGGCGTCGGCTGGGTGCCCGGCCCGCTGGAGATGCTGGCCGAGCTCGAAGCACGCCGCTGCGCGCGAGCTCTCGCCGCTGCGAGCTCGAGAACGGGCCGCGACCTCTTCGGGTGAGAGCACGTAGCGGGATCGCTCACCGTTGTGGGCCCAGTCCCGCAGCGCGGCGACGTAGCGCTCCGGCTCGATCTTCATCTTCCCGGCCTCATCGAGCTGCTCTCTCAGGATCGGGGGCAGCTGGTCCAGCAGCTCCTTGTCCAGCTGCCGGGGGTGCCACGGGAAGGCCGGCTCCGGGGGCCGGACGATCGTCCCCTGCTCGTCGATCCAGACGCCGCTCGGGACGTTGACGACCCCTAACAGCTCGTCGAGCACATGCCCGGCGTCGATCAGGGCGGGGTGGCTGGTTCTGGCCCGATCGATCCATGGCGCGGCCGCCTCGATGCCCCCGGTGTCGAGCGCGACGCTTACCACCTCGAGCCCCAGCGGCTGGAGCTCATCTCGTAGCTTCCGCCACCCGGGCAGATCGAACCTGCACCCTCACCACGACGCCCACGCGACCATGAAGACCTTCGTACCGCGGAGCGAGCGCAGCTCGAAATCGTTCCCGTGACGGTCCGGCAGTACCAGGTCGGGAAGTGTCGGACTCGAGAGCGCATGGCCGTCGGCCTCCGGGCCGAGCGCCCACAGCGCGTGCGCGTCGTCGTGGACGAGCTCCATGCCCAGCCGGCCCGCGAGCTCGCGCACATCAAACGGGGTCGGGAGCGGAACGCACACGTCTCCCCGGCAAGCGCCCTCCGGCTTGATCGTCCAGCCTGTGCGGAGCTCCAGATCGGGCGGGGGCTGGTCGAGTCGTTCGAGGATCATCGGCGGTCCTGGACCAGGCCGACCGGGGTGAGTCCCGCCAGCCGGTTCGTCTCGCGGGTCAGGTGGGCCTGGTCCGCGTAGCCGCTGTCGAGCGCGAGCCGGGCGATGTCGGCGCGACCGCGGTCGATCGCTCTGACGAACCGCGCGAACCGAAGCACGCGCTCGAGCGTCTTCGGGCCGTACCCGGCGGCGGCGTGAAACCGGCGCAGCAGCTGCCGCTCGCTGACCCCGAGCTCGTCGGCGATCGAGCCGATTTCCAGGTTGCCCAGGCGCCGTGCCGCGGCGGTGACGAGTTGATCGCCGCGACGTCCGGCGACTGCGGATACGAACCGGGTCAGGACCTCGTCCGGGGCCAGCCCGGCGTCGATGTCGAGTGCGCTATCGACCTCGGCCACGCCGACGCGCTGATCGCGAAGCGCGTCAAGCGGAACCCCGAGCACTCCACCGCCCGCGCCCGGGAGCAGTCGGAGGCCCACCAGCACGGCGCCCGAGTTCACCGTCATCAGCTTGGCCTCGGTATCGGGCCCGGCAATCATCGTGCCCTCTCCCTGCACCCACACCACGTCGGCGCAACCGTCGGGCACGATCCGGACCGTCCTGGCATCCGTGCACACGCGTACCCACAGGCACGCCACCACGTCCGCGATGGCTGCGGGCGCCGCCAACTCGCGGTAGCCGGGCGTCAGCTCCATGCTCGGGATTCTCCCACCGTGGCCGTCTCTACAAAATCTGTACACCCGCCCGCTGGATCTGAACGTCTTCTGTACGTCCGGCAAGCAACATAGATGGCGGTTGCCGTGACGACCCTCTCCACCCACGTGATCGCTTCCCCGTCCGACCCACCGCCTCCGCAAGGCGCCGACGCACCTCGGGCGGTCCGGCTCCGCGCCCGGCTCAGGCAGCACGTGTTGGACCGGGAGCTCGCCGCTGGGTTTGCTCGGGATTCGGATCCTGCGCGGGCTCTGAGAGCCGAGCAGCTGACCGGCGCGACTGAACGCCGGTGCGTGGCAGCATCGCTTGCCAACATCGTCGAGGCCGCAGACGAGCGCCACGCGGATCCGGCCTCGCCGCTGAAGCTCAATCACGCCGAGGTGCTCGCGGCACGCCATGAGATCGCGGCGCTTATCGAGATCCTTCGCAGCGAGCGAGAGGTGACTGCTCGGGGAGTGGCCTTGGCGCGGAGACTCGCCGAGGCCCACGACAGTCCCCTGTTGCACGTGCAGCCCGGGCGAACCGTGCAGCAGGCGGTATCGCAAGCGCTCGCAGCGCTTTAGCCCAGTCGCGTTGGGAACCCGGCCATACGGCCGGTACGATCCGTGCAGGGTGAGCCGGGAAGTCTGGTCGGCGCGCTGATTCGAATGCCCCGACTCAGACTCAATTCCGGTGATCTCGCTCGTCTCGTTGCGGTCTGAGTGGCGTCGAGAGGCGCTGCGCACCAACCTCTGGTTGGTCCCGACGATCGAGGTGATCGCGGCTGTCGCGCTCTATTTCGGCCCACACGCGCTGGACCGGGCTGCCTTCAGCGGCAGCATCACGCTCCCATCGTGGATGGTGTTCGGGTCCGCCGATGCGGCGCGCCAGATCCTGACCGCCCTGGCGGCGGCGGTGATCACGGTCGTCGGCGTCGTGTTCTCGATCACGATCGTGACGCTGACCCTCGCATCGACCCAGTTCGGGCCGCGGATGCTCCGGAACTTCATTGCGATCGCGGCACTCAGTTCACGCTCGGAACATTCGTCGCGACGTTCGTATACGCGACGCTGGTCCTGATCTCGATCGGGCCGGTGAGCGGCGGCAGGGTGTTCGTGCCCCATCTTTCGATCACGGTTTCCGTGACCCTGGTCGCCGTGTCGATGGGGGTGCTCATCTACTTCATTCACCACATCGCGCTGTCGATTCAGCTACCGCAGGTGATCGCGAGCATCGCGAACGACCTCTCGAACGCGATCGACGCTGAATCCAGCGACGACGGCGTCTCGCTCGAGGCGGGTCCGTCCGTATCCGAGCTGCTTCGGCGAATGCGCGAGGGAGGAGGGGAAGTCGCTGCCCCCAGCAGTGGCTATCTCCAGTTCATCCAGCACGAGACGCTGATCAGCCTCGCGACCGAGAAGGGCGCGGTGATCCAGCTGCTCCATCGGCCCGGGCACTTCATCGTCGAGCGCCATCGTCTCGCCACCGTCTGGCCCCCTGGAGCGGCTGACGCCGTGAGCCGAGCGCTTCGCGGGGCGCACATCACGGGTTCGAGCCGGACCCTGGCGCAGGACCTCGCATTCGAGGTCGATCAGCTCGTCGAGATCGCGATCCGTGCGCTGTCACCGGCGGTCAATGATACGTTCACGGCGCTCACCTGCATCGATTGGCTCGGGGACAGCCTGTGCAAGGTCACGACCCGGTGGCATCCGGTCCGCATCCACCGCGATAGCCACGGATACGTGCGTGTGATCACCGCGGATGTCAGCTACACGCGGCTGGTCGAGCGAGCGTTCGAGAAGATCCGCCAGGCCGGTCGCGGGATGCCGGCGGTGCTGATTCGCCAGCTCGATGCGCTGGCGAAGATCATCGAGCACACGACCACCGAGGACCGGCGCGAGCCAGGAGTCAATCCCGCAGGCATCCGACCGCGACGACGTCCTCCGGGCCTACGAGGCTGTGCTCGCCGCGGGCGCGCGGACGGAATCTGTACGTGATCTGTCCGGGTGATTCCGACGCGTTTTGCTGCTCACGGGCACCCGCCCATCCCGCTCAGCAGCCGGCGGTAGACCTGCATGTCGGCATGGTTGAAGTCGCTGTGGGTCTGGGTGCGCAGCGCCGGCACATTCTCGTGGTGGTAGGGGCTTGTGAGGCTCTCGTTGTGGCCGATCACGTTGTCGACCGTGATGTGAAAGCGGCACCGGAGCCAGCGGACCAGCTCCAGGCTCGCGTGGATCTCCGGCGGGTTGCTCAGCACCTGCTGGTCGCTGTAGCCGACATGCTCGACCCCGATCGCCGTCCAGTTCAGGCCCACGGTGTGCCGGCACATGATGTTCAGCGGGACGAGCTGGTGAATGACGCCGCTGCGGTCGATCACGAAGTGCGCGCAGGTATTCGGTAGCTCGTGGAGCTCCGAATCCGGGGTGTCCGGCGCGAACGTGTTGTACGTCGACTGGAAGTCCGGCGTCTCGGTGAAGTGGATCACGATCACGTGCGGGTCGATCAGCCGGTAGGTGTCCATCCCGTAGTGCCGCAGGGCATACGCGGCCATCTGCGCCTTCCGTTCCGGGCCGAACGGGATCGGGTCCCAGACGATCTGAGGCCTCGGCACGGCCGAGACCGGTCGGGCCTGCGCGTGGTGCCTCGCCGGTGGCTTCGGACGCGCGGCAGCGCTGGTGGCGCTTTGAGTGGTGCCGACATTCGTACTGGTGAACGTGACATCGTGCTGGACCGAGGTGTGACTCGCGCTTCCGCAGCCTGCCGCCATTGCGGCCGCAGCCACTAGCACCGTGAGCGCGAGGGGTCGCATGCGCTCCAGTGTGACGCGCGCGCCGTATTAGCCGTCGTCCGCCGAGTCTCTGTACTCCCGCGGGGCGCAGGCGACCCTGAACGCGGTTCGCACCACGCGAGCCGCGGCGAGCGCGTCGAGGTCGATGTCAATGAACCGGCGCGCGCTCGCCCGTACCTCATTCCTGCCGTCAAGTAATCCTCGGCGGTTGTCCCTGAGCGCGACCAGCGCGTATCGCTCGATCCGCGCGACGAACCGATCGACATCCGCGTCGACCTCGAGCACATACCGGTCCCGTTCACCGTCCTGCTGCCAGCCGAGCTGGTCGAGCAGCCGGGTGGCGACCTCCAGCCGCTCGATCAGATCCCGCGCCTGATGGCGGTCGAAGCTGCTGTGCGCGCCGTGCTCGAGCATCAGCGGCAGGTCACGCGCGGACTCATACGCGAACTCGATCTCCTCGAAGATCGCGTCTCGGTGAGCGCGCGTCAGCATCACGGTTGTCGACTCCTTCGCAGCCACGTCGGCAATCAACACTCGAAATCCTCCAAGGATGCGGTGCCGCGGGGGCCTTGACGCGCATGTCCTTCAGATGACGCAGCCCGGCTGCCCCGGCGCGCGACGTGGGTCGACACCGCGCGGTCAGCGCGATGTCGACCTCTCAGCGAGCGCGCGAGTAACTTCTGCCCAGCACGCAGCTCGTGGGGACGCTGGCGAGGCGAGTCGTCTAGGCGTTGGTCTTGGCCCGCGTGCGTGCGGCCTTCTTAGCCGCGGTGCTCCGGCGCTGGGCTGTCGCCCTGCGCGTCCTCGCTGCCTTCTTCGCTGCCGCCTTCCGCTTCTCCGGCCCGCCCGCGATGCGATCCTCGGCCTCGTTCAGAACCTTGTGGAGGTCCGAAAGCACCTGATTCACCGCTCCAGCGGGCTTGCGCCGGCGATCCGTAGCGTCGGACACGATCTTGGCTGCACGTTTGCGCAGTCCGTGCGCACGTAGGCGCCTAAACAGGTCTTCGTCTCGATTGTTCTTGGCCACCGTGACTCCTCGCATTTGGATTAACACCTACGACTGCGCTACCCGCTGTTGGCCTCCGGCTACCGGGAACGAGATCATTTTGCGCCGAGTTTGCCTTGGCGTGAGCACGATCACGACCGTCGGCGCTCAAGCGCCACCGCCACGCGCTGCTTGACGCGCTATCTCGGCACGGGTTAGTGTCGGCCGGATGCGGAATCGGCTCTTCTTCGTCGCCGGGCTCGCGGCGGCTCTCGCGGTGCTGATGATCACGCCCGCCTGGGGCGTAGGAGTGCATTACTGCAGTCACACCGAATACAAGGGTGCGTATCTGATCGCTTCGTTCAACGTCGGCTGCGGGAAGGCACAGGAAGTCGCCGAAGCCGTGGTCTCAAGCGAGTGCGTCCATAGGACGCGTTGCAGGGCCGAGGGCTTCGCGTGCCGCAGCTACAACGGCCACGACTACAACCACCCGTTCTCCGTCACCCGCTTCGGAACCTGCAACGCATCGCGTCGTCGGCACGTCGAGTTTGACTTCAGCTGAGATGATGGGCACGGCTGGGCTCGAACCGGTTGTAGGGCCGGCGCTCCCTCAGTGATCAGCCGTCGCCGAGCGTGACCACGCGAGTGCAGTTGTCGATCAGCTCGGGGTCGCTGCTGGCGATGATCACGATCGCGCCGGCGCGCGCGGCATTGAGGAGGTGGTCGATGACGGCTGTGCGGGAGCCCAGGTCAAGCCCGGCGGTGGGCTCGTCGGCGAGGATCAGCTCGGGATCACCGGCCAGCGCTCTGGCGACCGCCACGCGCTGGCGCTGTCCGCCAGAGAGCTCCCAGATCAGCTGATGGGCTTGATCGCCCAAGCCCAGGGCGACGAGTATGCGGTCGCTGCGCTCCGCGACCTCCGAGCGGTCGACACCTCGGGCCTGCAACGGCAGGCTGACCGCCTCGTGGGCAGTCAGCATCCCTGGCAGATGATGGTGTTGGAGGATCAGCCCCGGTGCGGCGCCACCGCGCGGCGCCACCGCACGGTCGGCGTGGAACACGCGACCGGAGTGCGGCGCAACCAGACCCGCGAGGACATGGATTAGGCTGGACTTGCCCGTGCCGGACGGGCCGGTGATGCCAAGCACTTCGCCGCACCCGATGCTGAGCGAAAGGTCGCTGAGAAGCACGGTATCGACGTTGCACACGGTCACGTCCTCGATGACGAAGCGGGACGTCTCAAGCATCGCCGGCGTCCTCTGAGCTGTCCTGTCGGGGCCGCAGGACGATCCCGCCGGCGTCGAGATTGACAGCCAGCAGCGTTCCGCTCGGGTAGCGGGCGAGGATTTCCGGGGGCAGTTGGATCGTCCCGGAGCCGCCGACGACCGCGAAGCGCTCCGCGCCCCGGCCCTCAGCGCCGATCGCCCCGCTCTCGATGGCCAGCGAGCGGGGAAGTGCCTCGGAGACGGCCCGGTCGTGAGTGACCACGATCACCGTGGCGCCGCTCAGCTCACGCGCGTCGCGCAGCGCAGCGATCACCATGTCACGGCTGTGAGGATCGAGCTCGCCCGTCGGCTCGTCGGCCAGCAGCACGCGCGGAGATGTCGCCAGCGCACCGGCGATCGCCGCCCGGTTCTGCTCTCCGGCCGAGAGTCGGTACACGGGCCGGTCGGCGAGCTCAGCCAGACCCATCCGCTCCACCAGCTCCTCGGTCGACCAGCGCAGTGGCCAGCCACGCCGACGGGCGCCGCGCGCGGCGAAGCTGATGTTCTGTGTGATCGTGGCGTAGGGCAGGAGGTTGCGCAAAGGGTCCTGGAGCAGTAGCGAGAGCTCAGTGGCGCGCATTCGGCTGAGGCTGGCCGCGTCGAGCCGGGTGATGTCCTGACCGCCGATCAATACCGAGCCCGCGGTCGGCTGGAGCAGCCCGCTGAGCAGCAACATCAGAGTGGTCTTGCCCGATCCGGAAGGGCCGACGATTGCGAGCATCTCTCCGGCCTTGACGACGAGGTCGGCGTTGCGTAGGGCGGCAACCGGCCCCTGCTCGCTCGCATAGACGTGCACCAGTCCGGCGCACACCACGTCCGCGCCAGCCGATACTTGTGTCTCAGTCGACGTCATCGGCCGCGGTGCGCAGGAGGGATGGAGACATACTCGTCAGGATGCCGCGCGCCGCCAGTGCGGTGGCCAACATGACCACCAGCACCGCCCCCAGCGCCACTATCAGGATGAGCGGGACAGGCAGGGCATAGGACAGCGGGGCGTCGGCAGGCGCGGCGAGCTGAGGCAGTGACGGCAGGGCGATGGCGGCGCTGCCGGCGCCGGCCGCCACCCCGAACAGCGCGGTCAGCGCGAGGATCCCGGCCTCGATCGCCAGCGAGCGCACGAGGATCGGACGCCTCACCCCAGTGACCTCCAGCGCGACCATCTCCGTGGCGCGTTGACGGCGACCGGCGGCAAGCACGCTGAAGGTGCCGACCGCCGCGACGAGCAGGGCGACGAGCGTGGCCAACAGCATGAAGTCGTAGGCGAGAGCCGGACCGGTGTGCCGGGCCTGGCTGATGAGCGTGGACGACCGCTGGACCTGGTCGATGTGCAGCCCGGCCGTCCGTAAGCGGCTGACGGCGTTCGGCGGCGCTTGTGGCCCGAGCCACACCTGCTCGCTGGGCAGGGGAGAGGTCGGGCCGACCTGGGCGCGTTCGAGCGTACCCAGATCGACGATCAGGCCGTCGGGTCCGAGCCGGGGCAGGGAGGCCGCTGCGACAGTCGGGCGCACGGTGACGGTGTTGCCGTCCAGCCCCTGTTCGGGCAGAGTGCCCAGCTGGCCGTCGCTCACGGCAAGCGACTCGGCTCGGCTACCGGCGATGGCGGGGAGAACCGAGGGTTGGCCGAAGAGGGAGGCCATCACGGGGGAGTCACCCTCGTATGGGCCGATATCGCCGGCCACGGCCGTCATCGGGATGTCGAATCGCACCCCTGAGCCGGTTGCGATGACACGGACGCCGGCTGTGGTCGAGCGCCAGGCCGTTCGGTTGAGCTCAGCAGGGGCGCTCTGCGGCACGCCCGAGCCCGAGCGGTAGGTGAGTGCGTTCACACCGAGGTGAATCTGACCTGAGCTCGCCACCCGCTTGGCGCTGGACAGCACCCCGATGCCCACCAGGCGGCAGGGACAGCCGATCTGCGGGACACCCCGGTAGGTGGACCTGCCGGAACGCAACCTGCCAAGATCGATGATGCGCGTCCCGTCCGGCGGATCGAACAGCCAGGCCTCGAGGTCGAGGTGCGCCAGATCTCGACTCGCCACCCCGGAGGCCGACACATTGGCCGAAATCGCCAAGGCGCCGTTGGCCAGGTTGACTTCCCGGACCGTCCTGGGGGTCAGTGCGCGGCTGACCGCGGCGACGCTCTCACGGGTCGTCCCGCCGGGCCAGTCCGCGACGGCCGCCAGACGCCTGGCATCGACCCCGATGAGCGCGGTGCTCGAGGTGGAGATCTCGTTCGCCGCCATGGCGAAACGCCCCCGTGGGTCCACGGCGGCGACCGCCTGATCGAGCTGCCGATCATCCGCGGTGACGGTGACGACCGTGCGCGCACCGATCGAGAACCTCGCGGCGGTGAGCCGATTGGCTCGCGCGACCGACCACGCAGAGACCGCGAAACAGGCGAGGCCGACCGCGATCACCAGGGTCCGCCCCTCTCGTAGCGCCGTAGGCCGCCGGCCGATCCGACGGACGGCCAAGAAGCTGGCCACGGCGGACGAATCGAGAGTCGCGGCGCTGAGCCGGCGACAGACGTATTCAACGATGCGGATCGCTATGACGGAGGTTGCGAGAATAATCACCGCAGGGGCGGCGGCCGCGACCGGATTGCTGTGAGAGCTGAGCGCCCCACTGGTGGACGCGCCCACCAGCACAACAACGGACACGGCGAGGATCGAGACGTCGATCACGACTCGTGACCGGCTGCTGGCCGGCTGTGGCGACGACGCCGCGAGCCCGGAGCTGCGCAGCAACCGCACCGCGCTGAGACCCAGAACGGCGCAGATCGTCAGCACCACCGCTCCGAAGCCGACGAACGTCCACGTGTCGGGCGTCACGGTGGTTCCCGGCGTGAACAGGATCGACGTGGCGACGAGCACGACGACCCACGCGCTGACGATGCCCAGCGCGGCCCCGATCGCGCAGAGAGCTGCCGGCTCGGTGATCGACACCGCGAGCAGGGTGCGTGGCGTGAATCCGCGCAGGCGGGCAACCCGCAGCTCCGCACGTCGGAGGTCGGCACTGCGCATCAACGCCGAGGTCAGTACCCAGATCGCCAGCAGGACGAGCTGAAGGGCCGCGACCGCGACGATCGTGTCCATCAGGCTCTGCTGGTGGAGAGAGCCGGATAGCAGCGCCGGGAGACTGGTTTCGGTCTCGAAACCGGCGTCCGAGGCGCGCCGCTCCAGCGCGAGCATGTCCTGGAGGACCGCCGACGCGTTCCCGATGCCCAGCACCCCGGACCGCAACCCGCTCTGGATGGTGAGTGAGCGCACGTAAGCAGAGGGGAGCGCAAAGGCGGCGGGGCTGGCCGCGAACAGATCGTCGACCTCGACATAACGGGGCCTGGGAGTGGTCTGCCCGAAGGCAAAGTAGGGTCCCGGGTCGCCGAACCAGTAGGCGCTCTGCAGTTTCGGGAGGTGAAACACGCCGGTGATCCGGACACGGACGGGATGCTCGTCCTCAAAGTCGTTGACGGTGATCGTCGACCCGACGGAGATCCCGAGTCTTCGTGCGGTGCGGTTGCTCACGACCGCATCCCGGGGACCCGTTCGACACCCGCCGGCGCTGAAGTGCAGGATCGAACAGATGCCGGTGCGGTAGGTCAGTCGGCTCGCATAAGGAGTGCCGTTCATGCTGGTGAGGAGGAGCCTGGTGAGCATTGTCTGCACCACGGGGGGCCCGTAGAGCCAGGTCAGGTGCCCGCTTCGAAGCAACGAGCGCCGCTCGGTCGCAAGCCCGTCGAGCGTCGCCGAATGAGCTTCGACGGGGACAAGCGCGAAGCCGGTGTCAGACGGGCTGGCAGCTGCGACGGCTCGCCGGACCAGGGAATCACCGCCGGCTCGAAGGAAGAGCGGGCCGACGATCGCCGTCCCGACCGCGATCGCGGCGGTGATCACGACGAGTAGCGAGCCCATCAGGCGCCAGCGGATACCGCGGACCAGCACGGACCTCGCACCGCCTCTCACGCCTCTATCGACCCTCTCTCCTCGTCGATGTCGGGATCGTGCCCAAACGGGAGCAGGCTAACCGACACCGTGGCGAACCCGATCTGACTCGGCGCGGGCGGCTGGCCGGTGTGGGTCCATCGTTCACTCAAGCGGAAGTGGAGTCTTTCTCATGCCTCCCAGTTCCACTGGGTGTGCGCGTACCTGCGGCGCTCCGGTCTCGTTGCCCGCTTCGACTACGTCACGAAATGAGCTGGACGGCCGTGGCCCATTAGGTTCTACGGGGTGTTTGGGTGTGGTACAACGCACCGGTGGCGTCTTGTTGGGGATGAGGGTAAGAGGGTTAGTCGCCATAGCGGCTGCGTTCGCGGCGTTGGCATCCGTGGTCGGTCCGGCGACGGCCTCGGCCGGCAGCCGGGGTGCTTTCGCGCCGAGCGGCCACCCGGGGCCCTACGTTGCGCCTGCTACCGGCCAGACGAGCACGACGACGGCAATTCCGGTTGCCGGCACGGCGCCCGGGCGTACGTTTGACGGGGTGGGGGCGATCAGCGGCGGCGGCGGCAACTCGCGCTTGCTGATCGACTACCCCGAGCCGCAGCGAAGCGCGATTCTCGACTACCTGTTCAAGCCCGGCTATGGGGCCGCGCTCCAGGTCCTCAAGGTCGAGATAGGCGGCGATGCCAACTCCACCGACGGGTCGGAGGCGAGCATCGAGCACTCAAAGGGCACCGTCAACTGCAACGCCGGCTACGAGTGGTGGCTGATGGAGCAGGCGAAGGCCCGCAACCCGAACCTCAAGCTCTATGCGCTGGCGTGGGCGGCTCCGGGCTGGCTGGGCTCGTTCTTCTCGTCCTCCACGATCAACTACATGGTCCAGTGGCTCAACTGCGCCAAGCAGCATGGGCTGACGATCGACTACCTGGCCGGCAACCAGAATGAGCACTCGTACGTGAAGACGTGGACGGAGAGCCTGCGAGCTGCGCTCGACCAGGCGGGATTCTCGAGCACGCAGATCGTGATGTCGGACGGCGACGACAATGCGAACACCTGGCCGATTGCCAACGATTTGGCCGCCGATCCGGCGTTCAGTGCCGCCACGGCTGTGGTGGGCGAGCACGATCAGTGCGGCACCCCGACGAATGGCAACGAATGCTTCAGCACGCCCACCGCTCAACGTCTCGGTAAGCCGCTGTGGACTAACGAGCTGGGAGCCATCGACGGCGCCAACGGCGCGGCGAACATGACCCGGGCGGAGATCCGCGGCTATCCCAACGCGGCTCTGACCGGCTTCATCACTTGGCCGATGATGGACGCGATCCCGCCCGGAGTGCCGTACGAGAACCGGGGGCTGATCTACGCCGACCAGCCGTGGTCGGGCTACTACCAGGTCAACGCGATGACCTACGCGATCGCCATGATGAGCTGGTTCACCGCCCCGGGGTGGCAGTTCATCGACGGTGCCGACGGTGGGTTCGGCGGGCTGACCGGCGCTAGCGTCTACTCCAATGGCAGCTACGTGACGCTGAAGGCCCCGAACGGCATCGACTGGAGCACCCTGGCCGAGACGACCACGACAACCGCTGAGCAGTACGCCAACTTCACCATCAGTGGTGGGCTGTCCTCGGGCACGATCCACGTCTGGCGCACGAAGCCGAGCTCGACCAACCCGGCGGACTGGATGGTCAAGCGTGCGGACATCCACCCGGTCGGTGGTAAGTTCTCCTTCGGCCTGTTGCCCGGTTATCAGTACACCTTCACCACAATCAGCCAGAGCGGCAGGGGCTCGGCCACGCCGCCGGCTCAGGGGACGCTCGGCTCCTACAGCGACAATCCCACCGCCAACCCACTGGACGCAACACCGGTTTACCTGGCTCCGATGGACGGTGCCTTCGAATACACGCCGTGTGCCACTGACGCCACCCAAACGTGTACGCAACAGATGGCGCCGCAGCAGCCGCTCTACTGGCTGGGCCACAAAGGCTTTCCTTTCGCCGTGATCGGCGATCTGAGCCGGAAGGACTACACGGTGAGCACCGACGTGCTGTTTACGCATCCAGGGTCCTCGGCCGGTGTCCTCGACCGATTCAGCGACCAAGACGGCGCCGTGAGCAAGTTCCGCGGCTACATCCTCAACCTCGCCGACGACGGCTCATGGGAGCTGTTCAAGAACAGCCAGCAGGTCGGCGTGAGCATCCTTGCCTCGGGCAATTTGCCGACCCCGGCCGGGGTGGGGCAGTGGCACAACCTGTCCCTCGCCGTCAGCGGCGCCACGCTGACTGCGTCGATCGACAGCCGGCAGGTCACCACCGTGACCAACAACGACCCCAACTACACCACAGGCATCGCCGGTATCGAAGCCGGCGCGGTCGAGAATAACGGCGCCTGGACTGGCACCTCCTGGCCGGTCGTGCAGTACCGGCACCTCACCGTCTCCTGACACCCGCGGCAACTCGCGGTCCTCGGGGCGAAGGCGATCGACCGCGGGCCTCCGTGTCGCCCAGCCATGCCTGATCGTAGATCGTTGCCGCTGCTCCGCCGTCCCTCCAAAAAATGCAGATGTCCAAATGCCCTCGCCCGATGTCGAGGGTTCTCCTCGCTTTGGCTTGCACTAGCGACTGCCTAACCGGGCACGGGGAGTGTGCGCCGTGCGTGCACTGAGTCCCCAGCAGCGGCTCGTAAAATCTGCGACCAAATACCCCAAAACTCTGCTCTTTGCAGCAAGTTCTGTCGATGGGCACGGCTGGGCTCGAACCAGCGACCTCTCGCGTGTGAAGCGAGCGCTCTCCCACTGAGCTACGCGCCCTGAATGCGAACGATTCTACGCACGACGCCCTTTGCGCGGAAGCGGGTCGGGAGTCAATCGATCGTGAACATGAACGTCACGGGGTGACCGGTGGCCGCGCCGGCCTTCGGTGTCGCGCGGACGAGGTAGTGGCCCTTGGCGAGCTTGTGCTTGCCGATGCGGCCGCCGAAGGTGAACGTGTTGGCGCCCGCGGCGTCATGGTGGCTGAAGCGGCCGGCGGCGATCTGCCGGGTGCACTTCCCGCCGTGCACGTGCCGGCCGGCTTTGACGCACTTCCCGTGGTGCCGAACACCGGGAAGGAGCCGGAATACGGCGAACGTCGTCGTCGCGGCCTCGGAGTCCGTGTAGCTGAGCTTGGTGCCCGTCTTCTGATGGTGTCGCCCCGGAGTTGTGTGGAACGTCCGGGGCTTGACCGTGATTCGGCCGAGCTTCGGCGTTGCGGGTGGGGGCCCGGCGCTCGTGGTGAAGGTCCTGTCGGCGCTCATGGAGGTCCCGTCGCCCGACGTCGCTACCACTCGGTAGTGGTAGAGCGTCTTCGGATTCAAGCCGGCGATCATCGCGGTGACCGGCGATGCTGCGAAGCCGGAGACGGACGGCACCGATGCCCGCGAGCCGTAGGCGGTCGTCGTGCCGACGTCGAAGTGAACCGCCGTCGCCCCCCTGGCGTTCGGGGTCACGGACGCTGTCAGCGTCGCACCGTGAGACGTGACGGCCGTGCTGGCGAGCGAGGTGACCGCCGGCGGGGTCACCTCATAGGCGCCGATGTCGCACGCGGCGCCGCTCGGCCGAGGGAGGCCGCGCTGATCGGTCGGCCGGCACAGGGTGCCACCGGCGTCGATCGCCGCGCTCCCCGAGCCGAGGTCCATCGTCTCGGTGGGCCCGCCGTTGTCGGCGAGCGCGACGAGCTTCGGGTCGCCGCCGGCGAACGTCGACGGGCAGGTCCCGTCGCCGAAGCTGAGGTTGCCGCCGGTGTTGCCGATCGTCCCGTGGCAGTTGCCGAACTGGCTGAGGCTGAGCAGCGTGTCCGCGAGCGCGACCGTGGAGCTTCCGCTCTGGTCGATCCCGCCGGCGAGCGCCGGGCTCCCGGGGCTCCCCTTGCTCCCGCCCTGACCGCCTGACGGACCCGGTGTACCGGGCGCTTCGGGGGTGTTCGCCGCGATCGTGACGCTGATCAGCGAGGCCGTCGCGGTGCTGCTCACGAAGATGCCGCCGCCGGCGCTGCCGTTGCCGGCGTTGCCGCCACTGCCGTGCGGAGGAGCAGTCATGCCGTCACCGCCACCGCTCCCCGGATTCCCGCCGTTGCCGCCGTTGCCGCCGAGGTTGCCGGTGATCGTGCTGTCTCTGAGAATCATCGATCCGCCCTCGAGCGCGATCGCGCCTCCCGGGAAGCCTCCGGCACCCCTGCCGCCGTTGCCCGGACCCGACGTGGGCCCGCCGGCGGCGTCGCCGCCGTTGCCGCCGTTGCCGCCGTTACCGGCGGAGTTTCCCGTGAACGTGCTCCCGTCGATCGTGGCGCTGCTGCCGCCCCCGGCGCTGAACAGCGCCCCACCGTCGCCGCAGCATCCACCGGCACCGCCGCCCCCGCCCTGACCGCCCGCTCCGCCGTTGCCGCCGTTGCCGCCGTCGCCGGCGTGGTTACCGCTCATCGTGACGTCGGTGAGCCTGAGCTGGCCGACGTTGTAGACCCCGCCGCCGGCACCGCCCTTGCCGCCGGAGGTGCCGTCGACAAGGGTCTCGCCGTTCCCGCCCTTACCGCCGTTGCCCGCGAAGTTGTCGGTCACGGTGACGTGATCGAGCGTCAGCGCCCCGCCGTTGAAAATCGCGCCACCGTTGAAGCCGTCGCCGGGGGGTACCGGGTCATGCGAGATGCCGTGGCCGTCGACGAAGCCGTCCACGCCGTCCGCGCCGTTCGGCCCGTGCCCGCCCGTCAGCGTCAGGTCCTCGATCGTCACCGTGCCCGAGATCACGTGGAGGATGCGGTTCCCCAGCGCGGCGGCGGAGATCGTCGTCGTGCCGGAGCCCGCGCCGGCGATCGTCACCGGCCCCGGCGCTGCGAGGTCAAGGTCGCCCGTCGAGTTGTCGTCTGGGGCAACGGTCGGGATGGTCAACCCGTATGGCGTCGTCGAGGCCGCGAGCATGATCGTGTTCGCGCCAGCGGTCGCGGCGCCACAATCACTGCCGGTCGGCGCGTGGTTGACCGCGTCGATCGCCTCCCGCAGCGAGCAGATGCCGTTGTCCGGGGTGTCGGTGTCCGCGGTGGTGTTAACGGTGAGGATCGCCGCTGGGGCGGGCGACGCGGCGAGTCCCGCACAGCAGACGACCGTCGCGAGTACGCCCGTTGCCCTACAGCCCCTTCGACTCGGTCCCACCTCGCCAAGTATGTCACCGAATGTGGCGGCCGGAGCATCTACAGCCGAACGACATTTGGCGCCGAGGCGCCGCGGGTGAGGCCGCGCAGATCGACGAACAGCGGTGCGTCGCGGGCGATCGCGGCGTGGTCGATGCCGGGGTGCGCGGTGACCAGCACGATCGCGTCGGCGTTCGCGGTGGCCTGCTCGAGCGGCGAGCTCTCGACGGCAAGGTCGGGCAGGGAGGGGACGTGGGGGTCGTGGTAGGTGACCTCCGCGCCGCGTTCGCGTAGGACTTCCATGATCCGCAGGGCGGGGGATTCGCGGATGTCGCCGACGCCGCCTTTGTAGCTGACGCCGAGGATCAGGATTCGTGATCCTCTGACTGGCTTGGTGACGTCGTTGAGCGCGCGTTCGATCCGCTCGACGCAGTGGTAGGGCATCTGCTGGTTGATCTTGCCGGCGAGTTCGATGAACTCGGTCGACATGTGGAACTCGCGTGCGCGCCAGGTCAGGTAGAACGGGTCCACGGGCAGGCAGTGGCCGCCCATCCCGGGTCCGGGCTCGAAGCGCATGAAGCCGTACGGCTTCGTCGCGGCCGCGTCGACCACCTCCCAGATGTCGATCCCCATCCGCTCGCTCAGGATCGCGAGTTCGTTGACCAGGGCGATGTTGACCGAGCGGAAGATGTTCTCCAGCAGCTTGGTCATCTCGGCCGCCTCGGGCGAGGACAAGCGCACGATCTGATCACAGACCTTGCCGTAGAGCTCGGCGGCCCGCTCGGCGCACTGCTCGGTCATCCCGCCGACCACCTTCGGCGTGTTCTTGAGCGTGTAGTCGGTGCGGCCGGGATCGACGCGCTCGGGCGAGAACGCGACGTTCACCTCTTCGCCGACCTTCAGCTCTGACTCCTCCTCGAGGA
This sequence comes from uncultured Solirubrobacterales bacterium, assembly GCA_963796645.1. Taxonomy (GTDB): domain Bacteria; phylum Actinomycetota; class Thermoleophilia; order Solirubrobacterales; family Solirubrobacteraceae; genus Palsa-465. Next base: position 356,430 of record CAWCMQ010000001.1, read on the forward strand.
TCGGCACGAGGCGCTCGCGCGTGGTGCCGGGATACGTCGTTGACTCGAGCACCACCAGCTGCCCACGCTGCAGCACATGACCGAGCGCGCGGCCGGCGGCATCGAGCGCCGAGAGATCGGGCTCCCGATTCGCATTCAGCGGCGTCGGCACGCAGATCAGCACCGCGTCGGTCCTTGCGAGGGGCTGATAGTGCGAGGTGGCGTGGATCAGCGGCAGCACGGCCTTCAGCCGCTCGGAGGAGATGTCCTCCACGTACGAATCGCCCTCCTTCAGCGCCGCGACCTTACGCGGGTCGACGTCAACCGCCACGACTTCGACGCCGGCCTCGGCGAAGCCGACGACCAGCGGCAACCCGACGTAACCCAGACCTATGACTCCCACTGACATGGCTCCGGGCACGATAGCGGGATAAACGCACCCACCCGCAATCGAAAACCCATCGCTCGGGATCCGAAACCGACTAGGATCCCCTTTGGATCGTGCTAGGCGGGGTGCTAGCGGTGCCCTGTACCCGCAATCCGCTCTAGCGGGGCCGAATCCCCTCCCGAGGGGCTGAGGCCCGAGGTCAGCACCCCCTTGTGGCGGTGATGGTCCGGTCCCGAGGCGATGAAGGCCCGTGAACCAGGTCAGGTCCGGAAGGAAGCAGCCTTAAGCGGTCACCTCCAGGCGCTACGGGAGTGCCGGACCGGAGCTTTCAAGCGGTGGTCGCGCCACGGGTTCCGGCTTCGACGGAGGGTGCACGATCCGCTTTTCCAGCGAGAGAGCCCCGGCGGGCGCCCCCGCCTACCCGCCAACTAGACTCGAACTCGTGTCGACCGGCCCCTCGCTCTACCGCCGCCACCGCCCGCGGACGTTCGCCGACGTGGTCGGTCAGGAGCACGTTGTCCGGACCCTGTCGAACGCGGTCGAGCAGGGCAAGGTCCACCACGCGTACCTGTTCGTCGGCTCCCGCGGCACCGGCAAGACGAGCATGGCCAAGATCCTGGCCGCATGCCTGAATTGCGTGAACGGGCCGACGATCACGCCGTGCGGTGTGTGCGAGTCCTGCGTAGCGATCGCCAACGCCACGTCGCTCGACGTGATCGAGATGGACGCGGCCTCGAACAACTCGGTCGATGACATCCGGGACCTTCGGGAGAAGGTCGCCTACGCGCCGGTGTCCGGTCGCCACAAGATCTACATCCTCGACGAGGCGCACATGCTGTCCCCGCAGGCGTGGAACGCGTTCCTGAAGACGCTCGAGGAGCCGCCACCGAGAACGATCTTCGTGCTCGCCACGACCGAGGCGCAGAAGGTGCTCCCAACCGTCGTCGACCGCTGCCACCGGTTCGACTTCGGGCGGCCGGCCGCCGAGCAGGTCGCGACCGTGCTCAGGCGCGTGTCGGACGTCGAGGGGATCGACATCGGCGACGGCGCGGTCGCCCTCGTGGCCCGCCACGCGACCGGGAGTTTCCGCGACGCCCTCGGCACGCTCGAGCAGCTGGTCACGTATTCCGGCGGCCGCCGAATCGAGCCCGAGGACGTCCTCGACGTTCTCGGCGTTGCCGATGCCGAGCAGCTGTTCGCCGCCGTCGACGCGATCATCGCCCGTGACCCGGCCGAGGCGCTGCGCTCGGCGGCACGGCTGGCGGACTCGGGGCGCGACTCCGGCCAGGTGCTCCGCGATTTCGAGATGCACGGGCGCGAGCTCCTCACCGTCCAGATCCTCGGGGACATCCCGCCCGAGCTCCGCGTCACGCCCGATCGCGATCGGCGTCTGCTGGAACAGGCCCAGTCGCTCTCGCCGACCGACGCCATCAGGCTGCTCGACCTGATCTCGGCCGCGCTTGATGCGACCGCGAACGGCGCCCAGGCGCGGATCCAGCTCGAGCTGGTCCTGATCAAGGCCGCCGCGCCCGAGATGGACCCCTCGGTCGAGGCGCTGATGAGCCGCGTCGAGCGGTTGGAGGCGGGACAGCCGGCGGGTCCAGCGCTTCGCTCGGTCGCTCCCACGCCAGATCCGGTGGGCGATGGGCAGGCGACGGCCCGGCCGGCACCGCCTGACCCGCTCGAGCCAAGGGCTCGGGTCGCGGCCGCGAACGCCGGCGCCACCACGCAGGCGGCGCCCGCACCGACGCCGGCGACTCAGACTGCCCCGGCCGAGGAGGCCACGCCGGCACCGCAGGCCGCCCCGGCCGCTTCCGCGGACGGTCCGCTCGACCTCGACAGCGCCGTCGCCGCCTGGCCCGCGGTCGTCGACGTGGTCCGGGGCCGAAACGTGATGCTGGCCGCGCTTCTGGCCGACGCCCGGCCCGTCGCGGTTGGCGATCGCGAGATGACGATCGCCTTCCCGACCGGGGCCGCGTTCCTGAAGCGCAAGGCCGAGCAGGACGACTACCGGCGGATCACCACCGAGGCGCTGCGGGCGGTGACCGGCAGCGGTCTGGCACTGCGCTACGAGCTGCGCGCGGAGGACGAGACCCCGGCGGCGCCCGGTGCTCCGGGACTCTCAGGGGAGGAGCTCGTGCGTCGCTTCCTCGAGGAGTTCGACGCCGAGGAGCTCTTGGACGATGAACCCGACGAACGTGAGGCCACCTAGATGCCCCAGCCCAACATGCAGCAACTGCTCAAGCAGGCTCAGAAGATGCAGGAGGACATGATCGCCGCGCAGGAGGCGCTGAAGGACGAGATCGTCGAAGCCTCGGCTGGCGGCGGCATGGTCACGGTCAAGGTGACCGGCGATCTGGTCATCAAGGAGATCAAGATCGACCAGCAGGCTGTCGATCCGGACGACGTCGAGCTGCTCCAGGACATGGTTCTGGCCGCCGTCAACGAGGCGCTGCGCTCAGCCCAGGAGCTGGCCTCGTCCAAGCTCGGCGGCATCGCCGGCGGCCTCGGCGGTCTCGGGCTCCCCGGTTTCTGAGTCCAGCCCGTGTACGCGCCCCCGGTACAGCGCCTGATCACCGAGCTCTCGAAGCTGCCGGGAGTCGGCGGGCGAACCGCGCAGCGGCTCGCGTTCCACATCCTGCGCGTAAGCGACGAGGATGCGCTGGGGCTGGCCGACGCGATTCGCGAGGTCAAGCAGCGGATCGGTCTATGCGAGGTCTGCTTCAACCTCGCCGACGGCCCGCGATGCCGGATGTGCTCCGACGAGCGCCGCGACCCGGAGCTGATCTGCGTCGTCGAGGAGCCATCCGACGTGATCTCGATCGAACGCACGCACGAGTTCGGTGGGCGCTATCACGTGCTCGGCGGCGCGCTGTCGCCGATCGACGGGATCGATCCCGAGGATCTGAAGATCGCCGAGCTCTATGACCGAGTTCGGGGTGGGGAGGTCCGCGAGGTCGTGATCGCCACCAACCCGACGACGACCGGCGAGGCGACCGCGTTGCACCTCGCGGAGGGCATCCGCGAGCTGGTGCCGTCGGTGACGGTCACCCGGCTGGCCAGCGGCCTGCCAGTCGGAGCCGACCTCGAGTACGCGGATGAGCTGACGCTCGGCCGGGCGCTCGCGGGCCGGCGCGCGGTATAGAGCCCGCGCTAGCGGTATTCGCGCATCCGCTGCCGCGTCGACGCAAACGCCTCGTGGACGGTCATCTCGAGCTTGCGGCGGCGGTGAAAGTGGCGGGCGAACCGGGCCGGGTAGAGGGGGACACGGCCGATCCGTCGCACCAGGGTGGTGGGGACTGGCTTTCGCGCCTCGGCGACGAGGCAGGGTGTGAACGTGCGCGGGAACGACGCCTCCCCTCGCGCGATCGCCTTGAGCGTGGCCGACATCTGTTCGGGCGCCATCGACTTGAGCAGGTATCCGTCGACGCCGGCTCTGATCGCTGTCATCAGCTCACGGTCTCCGATCGGATTGCCCAGCACGGCGATCCTCACCGACGGGACAGCTTGCCTGATCTCCTCGAGCGCGACGTCGTGCAGCGGCATGTCACCGTCGAGCACGCACAGCGCCGGCCGGCGCCTCAGCGCCAGCCATGCCGCGTGGGCCCCGTCCTGCGCCTCGCCTACCACGGCCACTCCGTGGAGCTCGAGGCCACGACGGATCTCGGCCGAGGCCGACTCGTTGCGGTGTGCGATGACGACGGTCACCATCGACTTCTGATCTTCCCCTGCCCGACTTCGATTGCGCGGTCGCCCGCCTTTGTCGAGTCCTGGTGGCCTCCCGACCCCGGACACAGACCTGGGGCAATTCTACTGATACCTCCTCATTGCGCTGCGTCGCGGGCCGGCGCCGGGGGATTTGGAGGTCCAGCCGCATGCCGGGCACGCCACCCACCCCAACCACCCGCCTTCAGCCATCCCAACCCCGACAGGCCGTAACCTCATCCCCGTGAACACCGTGGTCATGAAGTTCGGCGGCACCTCGGTCGCCGACGCCGAGCGGATCCAGCGTGCCGCCAGGCGGATCGTCGCCCAGCGCGACGCCGGGCGACGCGTGGTGGCGGTGCTCTCCGCCCGGGGCAAGACCACCGATGAGCTGATTCAGATGGCCGAGGAGGTCTCGCCGCATCCGGACCCGCGCGAGATGGACATGCTGCTCTCGACCGGCGAGCGGATCTCGTGCGCGCTGTGTGCGATGGCGATCAACGACCTGGGCCATCGGGCAATCTCGCTCACCGGCTCGCAGGCCGGGATCGTGACCGACACCTCGCATACCAAGGCCCGGATCCTCGACGTCCGTGCCGATCGCATCAAGGAGGCGCTCGAGCAGGACCTGATCGTGCTCGTGGCGGGTTTTCAGGGCGTCTCGATCAGCCGTGACGTGACCACGCTGGGACGCGGCGGCTCGGACACCACCGCGGTTGCGCTCGCGGCCGCGATCGACGCCGAGGTATGTGAGATCTATACCGACGTGGCGGGCGTGTTCACCGCCGACCCGCGGATCGTGCCGAACGCGCGCAAGCTGCCGTTCCTGAGCTTCGAGGAGATGCTCGAGATGGCGGCGTCGGGTGCCAAGGTCCTGCAGCTGCGGTCGGTCGAGTACGCGCGGACCCACGGCGTGCGTCTGCACTGCCGATCGAGCTTTGAGGACGGTCCCGGTACCGTTGTCCTAGGAGAAGACCAGACCATGGAACACCCCCTGATCACTGCAGTCACCCACTCGACCGAGGAGGCGCGGATCACGCTGCTCGGGGTGCCGGATCGGCCCGGCGCGGCCGCCGCAATCTTCCGCGCGCTCGCCGACGCCAACTGCAACGTCGACACGATCATCCAGAACGAGCCGCGCGAGGAGGGACGTGACGCCGAGGTTTCGTTCACGATCGCCTCGGAGGACCTGCGCGCCGCCCAGCTCGCGCTCCAGCCGATTCAGGCCGAGCTCGGGATCAGGATCGACACCGACCCCGGGATTGGCAAGGTCTCGATCGTCGGCGCCGGGATGCGCTCGCACCCGGGCGTTGCCGCGGAGGTGTTCGAGACGCTGGCCGGCCAGGAGATCAACATCGAGATGATCTCCACCTCTCCGATCAAGATCTCCTGCGTGATCCGGTCGGATGACGTCCAGCAGGCGGTCAGAGCACTGCACACGGCGTTCGACCTGTCTGCCGCCGAGGTCCACGAGGAGCGCCCGATCGGGCAGGAGGCGCGATGAGGCTTGCGGTTGTCGGTGCCACCGGCGTCGTCGGGACGACGATGCTCGAGCTGCTGCGACAGCGCGCGTTTCCCGCCGAGGAGATCGTTCCGTTCGCCACCCCCAAGTCGGCCGGCCGGGAGGTCCACGGCCTCACCGTGCGCGGGCTCGATGAGAACGCCGACCTCAGCGGCTTCGACATCGCGCTGTTCTCGGCCGGTGCCGGCACCGCGCGCGCGTGGGCGCCGCGGTTTGTCGAGCACGGCGCCGTGGTGATCGACAACTCGTCCGCGTTCCGTCGCGACCCCGACGTGCCACTCGTGGTCTCGGAGGTCAACCCGCACGCGCTCGAGCGCCATCGAGGGCTGATCTCGAACCCGAACTGCTCAACGATGCAGCTGATGGTCGCGCTCGCGCCGATCCACCGCACGGCCGGGATCGAGCGCCTGGTCGTCGCCACCTACCAGTCAGTGTCAGGCACCGGTCGCGCGGCGATCGATGAGCTCGAGAATCAGGCCCATGCTTCGCTGCACGGCATGGACATGCCCGCGCCCGAGGTCTATCCCGAGCCGATCGCGTTCAACGTGATCGGCGCCGCGGGATCGTTTGCCGAGGGCGACGACCACACCGACGAGGAGCGCAAGATGATGTTCGAGACGCGCAAGATCCTCGAGGACGAGTCGATCGGGATCGCGGTCACGTGCGTGCGGGTTCCGGTCCGGACCAGCCATTCGATCGCCGTCAACGTGCAGACCCGTGACGAGCTATCCGTCGACGAGGCACGTGAGCTGCTCGGGCGCGCTCCCGGCATCCTCCTCGGTCATGTCCCGACCCCGCTCGAGGCGGCCGGGCGCGACGAGGTGTTCGTCGGGCGCCTGCGCCGGGACGACTCGCATCCGCGCGCGCTGAGCATGTGGATCGTCAGCGACAACCTGCGAAAGGGCGCCGCCACCAACGCGATCCAGATCGCGGAGCTGCTCGCCGGGGCGCGGAAGGCGCCCGAGATTGCCAACGCCTGACGAGCTCTACGAGGTGATGCGCTGCGCGCCCTCGACGCGCCGCTTCACCGATGAGCCGGTCGCGCGCGGGGTACTTCAGCGCGTGCTTGAGAACGCGCGGTTTGCCCCCAGCGGTGGCAACCGCCAGGGGTGGCGGGTGATCGTGATCACCGATCCCGATACCCGACGGCGCCTGCGCGAGCTCTACGAGGAGCCCTGGCGTGCATACACCGAGGAGACGGGCGCCCGCGCGCTGCTGGAGAGCGGCGATACAAGCCAGATCCCCGCCGGTCGGCTGCGGATGCTCGAACTCGCTGACGAGTACTCGCGCACGTTCGACCGAGCTCCGGTCCACCTGCTGATCTGCGTGCAGATCGACGCGCTCGCGATCGTCGACGCGACGCTCGAGCGCCCGAGCATCGTCGGCGGCGCCTCCGTCTACCCGTTCGTACAGAACATCCTGCTCGGGCTGCGTGCCGAGGAGCTCGGAGCCTCGTTCACGACGCTGCTGACCGCGGCCGAGCCCGCGATCCGCGAGCTGCTCGGCATTCCCGACGGAGTCGCAATCGCCGGACACATATCGCTGGGCCACCGCGCCGAGGCGTGGCCGAACAAGCTGACCCGCAACCCGGTCAGCGAGTTTGCGTTCGGCGAACGCTTCGGCGAGCCCTGGAGCTAGGCGCGGCCGCGGAATCAACATCTAGGCGCGCGCCCGGAGCTCGCGCCGCGTGCGCACGCCGAGCTTGCGGTAGATCCGCCGCGCGTGCGTGCGCACAGTCTCGATCCCGACGTTGAGGGTCTGCGCGATCTCGGCGTTGGAGCGGCCGCTCTGGAGCAGCTCGAGCACCTCGGCCTCACGCGGCGTCAGCAGCTCGGGCCCTGCCGCTTCGCGGGGGTCCAGTGCCGCGGGCGGCAGCACGTGCAGTCCGCGCGAGGCGAGATGAATCGCATGCAGCACGTCACGCGCCTCCGTGCTCTTGGCCAGACAGGCGGTGGCGCCGAACGCCAGCATCTGGCGGCACTCGGGGATCGTCGGCCGGTTGGCAAGGACCAGAAGGCGCGTCGCCGGGTAGGCGCGGTGCAGATCACGCAGCTCGGTCGCGCTCGAGAGAGAGCCGAAGTTGAGGATCGCCACCTGGGGCCGGTGCATCCGCAGCATCAGCTCGAGCTCCTCGTGCGGAATGCCCGCGGCGACCAGGCTGAGGTTCGGGTCCTCGTCGATCAGGGCCTGCAGACCGCGCGCGACGATGTCCTCGAAGCGGGTGAGCGCAACGGTTACGGGGGCATGCTGAATCATGGCTTCTCCGCTGGCGCCTCCGAACGCACGCAAAGCGTATCGGCATTTCGAGCAAGAAGGGTGAGAGCCGGGTCACCCGTCCTCTCACCCTTGCTCACCCCAAGATCCCCCCCGTCAGGGGACGAAATCCCGCCCCCGCTCAGCGACGATTCACTCAAGCTTTCGGTCCAGGAACCGAGACACAGAGTAGGAACTTCTGACGGGCGCAGGGTACGAAACGAGAGCGGGGCTGCGGGGCCCCGCTTCTCGTTTGCCCTCCTTGGGAGAGAGCTCAGTCCTCGCGCGGCGGAATCGTCTTCTTCAGGCGTCGTCTGGCCGCGTCGATCCGGCGGCCGGCGTCGGTCTCGTGTTCGTCCTGCGGGGGTGACTTCTCGGCTCCGTCCCGGCCGAACGCCACCGACAGCGCTTTGCGCAGCCGGCCGATCACGCCGGGGCGCCGGCCACCACTGACGTCGACCAATCGATCACCGAGGTCGGGCGGACCATGTGCTTGCTCATCCCCAGCTCCTTGGGGGACAGGCCAAGTGCCAGTCCGACCAGCTGTGGCAGGTGCAGGATCGGCAGCCCCAGCTCCCGGCCGACCACCTTGGAAGCAACCGGCTGCTGCAGATCGAGGTTGAGGTGGCACAGCGGGCACGGCACGACGAGACAGTCGGCCTCGGCGTCGATCGCGTCCCCGAGATGGCGACCCGCCTGCTCGAGCGACTTCTCCTTGTTCATCGTGATGATCGGGAAGCCGCAGCACTTGTACACGCCCGCGTAGTTGATCACCGTCCCGCCCAGCGCGTCGATCACCATGTGCAGGTAACGGTCGCGCTGGTGCTCCTCGTCGATCCCGAGCCGGTTGACCGGGCGCACGATGTAGCAGCCGTAGAACGGGCCCACCTTGAGGTCGGTGAGCGGGCGCTTGACCTTCGAGCGGAGCGTGTCGAGCCCGATGTCCTCCACGAGCAGCCAGAGCAGATTCTTGTTGGTGAGGCCCTTCTCGTAGCGAAGGCCCTCCTCGGCCAGGTTGCCGTTGACGTGGTCGCGGTACTCGCTGTTGGCGTCGAGTCGCTCCTGGCACTCCGACTGGGCGCCCTGGCAGGTCGAGCAGATGTTCATCATCAGCTCGCCGTCGGTCTTCTGCGCGAGCGCGAACGTACGGGCGTTGAGCGTGTCGGCGAGCTCCTGGTTGTGCTCGGCGATCACGCCCGCGCCGCAGCACGCGGCTCGGTCAAGCTCGATCAGCTCGATGTCGAGCAGCGGCGCGACCTTCGCCATCGATCCATGCAACTCAGGCGTGAAGCCGCGGCTCACGCATCCTGGCCAATAGGCGACCTTCATGCGTCCTCGCTTTCGTTGGAGGGCTCGGCGCTCTCGGGCGCCGAGGTCGCAGCGGGCGCCTCGTCCTCGTCCTCGTATCCACTCACGTACAGATTCAGTTCGACCCGATCCTCGCGGCCGTCGATCTCCTCGAACAGCTTCTTGACCTCTTTGGGTGCCTTGTGCGGGTGCCCGAGCGCAGTGCGCGGCGTCATCTTGCCCCGCGAGAGCGCCTTGATCGCCGTCGGCATCCCGCTCAGCAGCTCCGGAACCGCGCGGGGGTGGAACTTGCCGCCGTAGGAGTCCGCGAGCAGGTCGGCCTCCTGCAGCAGCCCGTTCTTGCGGATGTTCTTGACGAACGCGTGCTCGTGCCGGTAGCCGTTGTTGCGGTCGTCGATGTCGTAATCCGACCCGGCGCGGCGGCGCAGGCGCATGATCTGGCTCATCGGATCCACGCCCTTGGGGCAGGCGTCGATGCAGTTGAAGCAGTGCGTGCAGTCGTAGATGCCGTGCTGGTCCTCGGACAGGTCCTTGAGCCGCTCCTCCGGCTCGGCGTCCCGTGGGTCGCCGACGAACCGGTAGGCCTTGGCGAGCGCCGCCGGCCCGACAAACAGCGGGTCGACCTCCATTGCCAGACAGTCGGACACGCAGGCGCCGCACTGGATGCAGGCCATCGTCTGCGTGACGTCGACCATGTTCTCGTGCGGGACGATGTACTCGCGCTCGGGAACCGGCTCCTTGTTGATCAGCCAGGGAGTGACGCGCTGGATCTTCTTCCAATGGACCGCGTCCATGTCGACGATCAGGTCCCTGATCACTGGCATGTTCCCCATTGGCTCGACCTCGATGATCGTGTTCTCGCCCTCGCCGTCCTGCGGCGGGTTCCAGCCGGCTCCGTGTCCGCGCTTGGCGGCCTCATCAAGGTGGGTGTTGCAGGCCAGCCCGGGCTTGCCGTTCATCCGAACGCCGCAGGAGCCGCAGATCGCCTGCTGGCAGGAGCAGCGAATCCCGATCGAGCCGTCCTTGTCGTCGCGAATCTGCAGGATCGCGTCGAGCACCGACTGGGTCTCGGGCATCTCGACGGTGTGATCGTCCCAGTGCGCCGCCTCCCCGGACTGCGGGTCGTAGCGGCGGATCCTCAAGGTGTATTCGGGCACTAATACGTCCTTTCCTGGGGCTCCCAGCGGGTGATCGTGACCTCGGAGTAGCTCACCTTCGGCGCGTCGGCGCCATTGACGGAGATGTCGATGTGCTTGAGCCAGTCGCCGTCGTTGCGCTCCGGGAAGTCGGTGCGGAACTGCGCGCCCCGCGATTCCGTGCGCTCCTTGGCCGCGACCACGATCGCCTCCGCACAATCGAGCATGTACCCGAGCTCGATGGCTCCGATCACGTCCTGGTTGAAGATCGAGCCGCGGTCGTCGATCGACGCCTTGGGGGCCTCTTCCTTGAGCCGGCGGATGATCTCGTGGGCCTTTTCGAGTCCCTCGGCATCGCGGAACACCGCGGCGTACTGGTTCATCGCCTCGCCGAGCTCGTTCTTGATCGTGGCCACACGGGGTCCGCCGGGCTCCCGGTTGAGGATTGCGGCGATCGCGCGCTCAGTGTCGGCCAGCCTCGAGGTCGGTGTCTGCGGCATCGGCATGTGCAGGGCCTGGTTGGCCGCGTGCTCGCCGGAGCGGCGACCAAAGATCAGGGTGTCGAGCAGCGAGTTGGCACCAAGGCGGTTGCCGCCATGGACCGACACGCACGCCACCTCGCCCGCGGCGTAGAGCCCGAGGATCGTGGTCTGGCCATCGACGTCGGTCTTGACTCCGCCCATGATGTAGTGCTGGCCCGGGCGGATGTGAATCGGCTCGCGCGTGATGTCGGTTCCAGCGAAGTCGCGGCCGATGTTGACGATCTCCCTCAATGCCTCGAGCGTCCGGCGACGCGGAACCTTGGTGACGTCGAGCGCGACGGTCCCGTCCGGGAACCCGCGCCCCTCGTTGATCTCGGTCTGCTCGGCGCGGGAGACCACGTCGCGAGAGGCCAGCTCGAGCTTGTTCGGCGCGTACGTCTCCATGAACCGGTCGCCCTCGGCGTTGAGCAGCCAGGCCCCCTCGCCGCGGGCGCCCTCGGTGATCAGCAACCCATTTCCGGCAAGCGTCGTCGGGTGGTACTGGACCATTTCCATGTCCATCAGCTTCGCGCCGATGCGGTACGCCTGGGCGATGCCGTCGCCGGTCACGATCAGGCCGTTGGTGGTGGGCTTGTAGGCCTGGCCGCAGCCGCCGGTGGCGAGGATCACAGCCTTGGCGTTGAAGACCTCGAGGTGGCCGTCGCGGAGGTTGCGGCAGACCGCCCCGACACAGCGTCCCTCGTCGTCGAGCAGCAGGTCGGTCGTGAACCACTCCTCGTAGCGGTCGACGATCTCGTTGTGCTTCATCAGCTGCTCGTAGAGCACGTGCAGGATCGCGTGGCCCGTGATGTCGGCCACGTAATAGGTGCGCGCGGCCGAGGCACCACCGAATGCGCGGGTGCCGAGGTTTCCGTTCTCGTTGCGGTGGAAGGTGACGCCGGCGTGCTCGAGCCACAGGATCTCGTCCGGGGCCTCGCGGCACATGATCTCGATCGCGTCCTGGTCGCCGAGGTAGTCCGAGCCCTTGACCGTGTCGAACGCGTGAGACTCCCACGTGTCCTCGGGATTCAGCGCTGCGTTGATGCCGCCGGCCGCCGCGACGGAGTGGGAGCGGACGGGGTGGACCTTGGAGATGATCCCGACCGACGCGCCGGCCTGGGCCGCCGCCAGCGCGGCGCGCTGTCCCGCCAGCCCGGCGCCGATGATCAAGACGTCATGTGAGGGCACCCGACCGATTCTATTTCTTGGCGCCCGGCCGCGACTTCAGCCGGTTGGCGCCGCGCGGCAAATGGATTGCTGAGGCCGCCCCGGGGACGACCCCAGCGGTCAGGCTGCTAGTGCGCCGCGGCGCCGTTCGCCGCCTTCTCGTGCTCGTACCAGGCGCCGACCTTGCCGAGCGCCATCTCGACGATGCGGTCCCGGAAGGTGGCGCTGTCGTTCACGTGCGGCATCGGGTCGGACGGGGACTCGATCTCCAGGAACTCGCACAGCGGCTCCCAGCCCTCGGTGACGTCCCAGACGAGCAGGCGGTCGGACGGAACGCCGGCCTTGACCTCCTCGTTGAAGCGATGCATCGAGGCGATCATGCCCTGCGTGTCCTGGTGATTCTGGATTGTGCCCGGTCCCTCCCAGAGCAGCTGGGTCATGGTCTCGATGAAGTAGTTCCACGGGGCGTCCACCTTCTTGGTGGCGGCCGACATGTTGTAGGTCAGCGAGTCGCCGTAGTAGCACGCCCAGACCGTGTCGCGCATGCTGCGCTCCCACCTCTCCGGGTCCCGGACGCTCAGGACGAGCTTCGCGTCGGGGTAGTGCTCCATCAGCTCCTTCCAGAAGAACCCTCCGGGCCAATCGACGGTCGACTGATGACCCTCAAAGATCTTCTCCCAGTCGGCATTGCCTTCGAGCGCGTCGTGCCAGAGCTGGACCAGCTCAAGGTTCTGGAGCACGTTGACCATGTGGTAACACGGTCCGAACCCCAGCATCTCCAGCGCGACTTTCTGAGTCAGCGTGCCGGTCCGCGGCAGGCCGACGCCGATCACCTTCATTTACGCAACCTCCCGGTCATCTCGTCTCCGTTTCTTGACGCGACAACCCTATCTCGAACGATCGCCGGCCGCGATCTAAGAAACCCCTCCTCGCGGACGAGAAGAGCGTGTGAACGTTCTCAGGTCGCGTGGGTGCCGAGCGCGGACTGAAGCGCTCGCCGGACCTGGTCCACGGTGACCACGCCACGCAGCACTCCCTCGCCGTCCACGGCCATCAGCGCACCGAGCCGGCCGAGCGGCTCGGAGGAGAGAAGCTCGGTCAGCGGCCGGTCCTGCGGAACCCGCCACGCACCGGCGCTTTCGCTCTCCACCACGGCGCCCACGGTCAGCCATCCCTCGCCGCCGTCGTGGGCCGCTTGGACCCGCTCCTGCCGGGCGACCCCGAGGAACCGGCCACTCTCGTCGACCACCGGGAACCAGGACCAGCCGTAGCGCAGAAAGAACTCCTCGAGCGCCTGGCTCACCGGTGTCGGGGCGGGGATCGCCACCGGTTGGCGGTCCATGATGTCCTCGACCCGCATCCCCTCGATGCGCTGGGTCACCGTGCTCTGCACCAGCGCCCCGCGGGCCGACTGTCCGAGCAGGAACGACAACGCCACCAGCCACAGGCCGGCGAGCGAACCTGTGGTCAATATCCAGGCGATTCCGACGCCAGCGAGCAGCACGGCAAACCATTGCCCGAGCCTGGCGGCGGCGCGGGTCCCCCGCCCCTTGTCGCCCGTTACGTGCCACACGATCGCGCGCGCGATCCGCCCCCCATCGAGCGGGAACGCCGGCACCAGGTTGAAGATCAGGATCAGGACGTTCATCAGCAGCAGCCAGCTCAGCCCCAGGAGGACCGGGGTGACCCGGACCGTGCCGTCGAGCTCCGCGGCGTGGATGAGGCGATGGGGGCCGACGATCGCGAGGTCCAGGGCCAGGCACAGCAACACGAACGTGAAGGTGGCCAGCGGTCCCGCGCCCGAGACCTTCAGCTCCTCGCTCGGCGTGGCCGCGTCGCGGCTCATCTGGGTGATGCCGCCGAACAGGAACAGCTCGATCCGCTTGACGTCGATCCCCTGGCGCCGGGCCGCGAGCGCATGTCCGAGTTCATGGAAGATCAGCGACCCGAAGAACAGCAATGCCGTGATCACCGTGGTCGCGTACACCACGGTGTCCGATGTATGGAGAGGCAGCGCCTGCCGGAACGCACCCGAAATCCAGATGATCATCAGAAACAGGATCAGGAACCATGTTCCGTCGACCCCGATCCGGATCCCGAACACGTTCATCAGCTTGATCGAGCCAGGACGCCTCAACATGCTGCAATGGTGGCACAGGCGTTAGCACGAACAACGGCACGACGTGTGCCAGCATCAGGAGTAGCCCATGACTGAAGACGTACAGCATCTGCGACGACACCTCGCGGAGATCGAGGACCTTCGTAATGCCGGGCACGTGCTCGGTTGGGACCAGCAGACGATGATGCCGCGCCGTGGCGCGCCCGCCCGAGCCGAGGCGCTGGCGACGCTCGAGCGGATCAGCCATGAGATGTTCACCTCCGGCCAGACCGGCCATCTGCTCGAGGCGGCGGCCCGGAACCTCAACGGTGGGGCGCCCGATTCAGACGACGTCCGCCTGGTCTCGGTCGTCCGTCGGCGCTGGGACAAGGCGCGCCGCGTGCCCTCGGAGCTCGCGGCTGACCTCGCGCGAGCCAGCTCGATCGGCCAGGAGGCCTGGATCGACGCGCGCCGCAACTCGGACTTCAGCGCGTTCGTGCCGTACCTCAGGCGCAACCTCGAACTGGCACGTGACTACGTGAGCCGGTTCGATGAGTTCGAGTGCGCCTACGACGCCCTCCTCGACGACTACGACCCCGGCATGCGGACGACCAAGGTCGCGAGCCTGTTCGACCAGCTCAAAGCCGAGCTGATCCCGGTTGTGGCGACGCTCTCCGAGCGCACGATCGACGCGTCGGTGGTCCACGACAAGTTCCCGGTCGACGCTCAGCGCCGGCTGGTCGACGACGTCGTGCGGCGGATGGGATTCAATTCCGAGAGCTGGCGCCTCGACGACACGGTGCATCCGTTCGCTACCAGCTTCGGCTCCCACGATGTGCGGATCACCACCCGCTGGGACGAGAGCTTCTTCCCCTCGGCGCTCTACGGCGCGATGCACGAGTGCGGTCACGGGCTCTACGAGGCCGGAATCGCGGACACGCTCCAACGCACCCCGCTCGGCCGCACTGAGTCGCTCAGCCTGCACGAGTCCCAGAGCCGGCTGTGGGAGAACATGGTCGGAAGGGGGCGCGCCTTCTGCGGCGTGCTCGCGCCGCTGATGGGTGAGCATCTCGGGGCGCAGATCGACGCTGACGTGCTGTACCGCGCGGTGAACCGGGTTGAGCGCTCGCACATCAGGGTCGAGGCCGACGAGGTCACCTACGGCCTGCACATCATCATTCGCTTCGAGCTCGAGCAGGAGCTGATCGAGGACCGGATCGCAATCGAGGATCTCCCCGAGGCGTGGAACACCCGGATGAAGGAGTACCTCGGTCTGACAGTGCCCAATGATGCGCTCGGCGTGCTCCAGGACGTGCACTGGTCGGCCGGTCTGATCGGCTACTTCCCGACCTACTCGCTCGGCAACCTGATCGCCGGCCAGCTGTGGGAGCGCGCGAACGCCGACCTTCCCTCGCTCGCCGAGGACATCGCCGCCAGCGATCTCGCGCCGCTGCGCGAGTGGCTCCGTGAGCACGTCCACCGCTACGGATCGAAGTTCACCACCAGCGAGCTGCTCGAACGCGAGCTCGGAACCGAGATCGCGGTGGGACAGTTCGTCGGCTATCTGAAGGACAAGCTCTCGGACGTCTACGCAGTCGAGCTGTAGCTCGCGGCCAGCGACTCGATCGCATCGTTCAGCGCCCGGCTCGGTCGCATCGCGGCGGCCATCCGCTCCGGATCCGGGCGGTAGTAGCCGCCGATGTCGACCGCCGAGCCCTGCACCTCGGCGAGTTCCTGCACGATCGCCTGCTCCTGGTCGGCGAGGCGCTCCGCGAGCGCCGCGAAACGCGAAGCGAGCTCGGGATCCTCCTCCTGATCGGCCAACTCACGCGCCCAGTAGAGGGCCAGATAGAAGTGGCTGCCACGGTTGTCGAGCTCCCCGGTCCTGCGGGACGGGGAACGGTTCTCCTCCAGCACGCGGCCGGTGGCGCGATCGAGAGTCTGACCGAGCAGCCGTGCCCGCGAGTTGTCCTCGCGGTCGGCGAGCAGCTCGAACGACGGCGCCAGCGCCATGAATTCCCCCAGCGAATCCCAGCGGAGGTGGTTCTCCTCCCGGAACTGCTGGACATGCTTTGGGGCCGACCCGCCGGCGCCGGTCTCGAACATGCCGCCGCCCGCCATCAGCTGGACGATCGACTGCATCTTCGCGCTCGTGCCGAGCTCGAGGATCGGGAACAGGTCCGTGAGGTAGTCGCGGAGCACGTTGCCGGTGACCGAGATCGTGTCCTCACCGCGGCGCGCCCGCTCGAGCGTGAACCGCGCCGCGTCGGCGACGTCCCGAATCTCGATCTGGAGGCCGTCGGTGTCGAGCTCCTCGAGTGAAGGGCGGACCTTCGCGAGCAGCTCACGATCGTGAGCGCCGTTCTCATCGAGCCAGAACACGGCGGGCGCCCCGGTTTCCCGGGCGCGGTCGACGGCGAGCCGGACCCAGTCGCGGATCGGCGCATCCTTGGTCTGGCACATGCGCCAGATGTCGCCGGGCTCGACCTCGTGCTCGAGCAGGGTCGTGCCGTCGTCGTCCACCACTCGGACCTGTCCGGATGCCCCGATCTCGAAGGTCTTGTCGTGCGAGCCGTACTCCTCGGCCGCCTGTGCCATCAACCCCACGTTCGGCGTCGAGCCCATCGTCGTCGGGTCGAACGCGCCGTGCTCACGACAGTGGTCGACCGCCGCCGCGTACACGGGCGCGTACGAGTGGTCGGGGATCACGAACTTCGTGTCCTGAAGCTCTCCGGCCGAGTTCCACATCTGCCCCGAGGAACGGATCGCCGCCGGCAACGACGCATCGATGATCACGTCGCTGGGCACGTGGAGGTTCGTGATGCCTCGGTCGGAGTCGACCATCGCCAACGATGGGCCGTCGCGGTAGGCCGCCTCGATCGCGGCGCGCACGGTCTCGCGCTCGTCATCGTCGAGCGACTCGATCGCCTTCAACAGCGCTGCCATCCCATCATTGGCGTTGACGCCCAGTCGCCTCAGCTCGTCCGCGTGCTCAGTGAACACGGCAGGGAAGTAGGCGCGCACGGCGTGTCCGAAGATGATCGGATCCGAGACCTTCATCATCGTCGCCTTCAGGTGCACCGAGAACAGGACTCCTCGGTCCTTGGCGTCGGCGACCTGCTCGGCGAGAAATTGATCGAGTGCCTCGCGGCGCATCACGGCGGCGTCGAGGACCTCGCCGGCCAGCACCGGCGTGCTCTCCTTGAGCACGCTCGCGGTGCCGTCGGTGGACACGTGCTCAATTCGCACCGAGCCCTCGCGCGCGACGGTCACCGAGCGCTCGGTGGAACGAAAGTCCCCGTCGGTCATCGTCGAGACATGCGAATGCGAGTCCGAGGACCAGTCGCCCATCGAATGCGGGTGCTTTCGCGCGAACTCCTTGACCGACGCGGGTGCTCGCCGATCTGAGTTGCCCTGCCGAAGCACCGGGTTGACCGCGCTGCCCTTGACCCGGTCGTAGCGCCGGCGGACCTCCCGCTGCTCGTCGTCCCCAGGCTCCTCCGGGTAGTCCGGGATCGGGTATCCCTCCGCCTGCAGCTCCGCGATCGCCGCCTTCAGCTGCGGCACTGACGCGCTGATGTTCGGCAGCTTGATGATGTTCGCCTCCGGGGTCTTGGCCAGCTCGCCGAGCTCGGACAGGGCGTCGGCGACCTGCTGTTCCTCGGACAGCCGATCCGGGAATTGGGCCAGGATCCGGCCCGCGAGTGAGATGTCCCGCAGCTCGATCTCCACACCGGCCGCCGCCGCGTAGGCGCGGACGATCGGAAGCAACGACTGGGTGGCCAGCGCCGGTGCCTCGTCGGTGTTCGTGTAGACGATCCGCATCCGCTCCGTCAATCTAGTCCATCGCCGCCGGAGTGACGCCCGAGCGAGCCCGGGTATACAGTCAGAACGACGCGAAACCCGCGGCCGGACGCGTGTGCCGGCTCGGTGATCTAGGAGATGAACAACGTGAGTGATAGCCCCGTACGAGTAGCGGTCACCGGCGCGGCCGGGCAGATCGGTTACGCAATTCTGTTTCGAATCGCAAGTGGCCAGTTGCTTGGCCCTGACACCCAGGTTCACCTCTCACTGCTCGAAATCCCGCAGGCGGTTAAGGCGGCCGAGGGCACCGCGATGGAACTCGATGACTGTGCGTTCCCACTGCTTTCCGGGATTGACATTCACGACGACCCCAACCAGGCCTTTGACGCAGTCAGCGTCGCGCTGCTCGTCGGTGCTCGACCCCGCTCCAAGGGGATGGAGCGCAGCGACCTGCTCGAGGCCAACGGCGGCATCTTCAAGCCTCAGGGTGAGGCGCTGAACGCTCATGCGGCCTCGGACGTCAGGATCCTGGTCGTCGGCAACCCGGCGAACACCAACTGCCTGATCGCCAAGAGCAACGCGCCCGACATCCCCTCCGAGCGCTTCACCGCGATGACCCGCTTGGACCACAACCGGGCGATCGCTCAGCTCGCCCAGAAGACCGGCGCCGCCGTCGCTGACATCGCGAACATGACCATCTGGGGTAACCACTCGGCGACCCAGTACCCGGACATCTTCCACGCCAAGGTGAAGGGCCAGAACGCCGCCGACCTCGTCAACGACCAGGCCTGGCTGGAGAGCGATTTCATCCCCACGGTGCAGAAGCGGGGCGCCGCGATCATCGAGGCCCGTGGCGCTTCCAGCGCCGCATCGGCGGCCAACGCCGCGATCGATCACGTGCACGACTGGGTGCTCGGCACTCCGGCCGGCGACTGGGTGTCGATGGCGATCCCTTCCGACGGCTCCTACGGCGTGGAGGAAGGAGTGATCTCGAGCTTCCCCGTCACCTGCTCCAGTGGGTCATACGAGATCGTGCAGGGACTCGAGGTGAGCGACTTCTCGCGCGCCCGGATCGACGCGACCGTGAACGAGCTCAAGGAGGAGCGCGACGCGGTGCGGCAACTCGGGCTGGTCTGAATGAAAAGGGCCGCGCCCCGCAGGCGCGGCCCCAAATAGTCTCAGTCGCCGACGGGGTGCCAGCCCTGGCCGTCACGCCGGATCTGGCCGTCCGAGACGAGCCGAGGCATCACGCGGTACAGATAGTTCGGCTCGATCTTCATCGCCTCGGCGATCTGTGGAATCGTGATGCCGGGCTTGCTGCGCACCAGCTCGAGCGCCTGATTGGCGCGCGTCCCGCCACCTCGTCGTCCTCGTGGACGCCCGGGGCGGCGGCCGCTGCGGCGGCGAGTCCCGGTGGACCCGCGGGGCCGACCCGGTCCGCGTCGCGCACTTCCGACGAGCGCTGCGCGGGCGGCCTCGAGTCGATCAACCTCCTCCTTCAGCTCGCGAAGGCGGTTGTCGATGTCCTTCACCGTGCTGTCAACGAACTCTGCCACTGTTTCTCCTTCGTCCGGTCACCGAATAAGGATGTGAACGATAACAGTGACTGTTCAGTTGTCAGTTCGTTCGACGAGAGACTTAAGTCTGCTTAGTGAACTGCTGGCCTCGCGTTCCGACGCGGCGCCGACAATTACACGGCTTGCCACGCGTCCGAGCGGTCCGCCCGGCGGGCTGAATTCGTTCGTGTAGTCAAACTCGGTGCGGCCATCCTCACCGCCCGACAACTCGTAGCGGATCTGCGCCCTTGAATGGGCCGGTCCGCGCCCGTCCCATACCGCGAGCGTCGGTGCCTTCACCTCCGCAAGCGTCCAGTGGACGATGAAGGACACCCCGCGCATGTGCAACACCTGTTCCATCTTCGCCCCCTGCTTCTGCGGGTCGGCAGGCGCCTCCTTGAGCCGGCGGTGAATGGTCACCCACTCACCGAGACGCCTCGGATCCATGATCGTCTCCCACACGCGTTCGACGGGAGCGTCGATTGTGATGTGAACGTGGACGGTGCTCACCGGTCGGCAGCCTAACGATCGCTCTAGCGTGCTGCCAGCGGCTCGGTCGTCTCCCACTCTCGCAGTGACCGTTCGATCGCCGCGTCGAGCGAGTGCAGGCGGACACCGAGGACCTCGGCGGCGCGGTCCTCGCGCGGGAGCAGGTCCTCGCCGAGGCTCTCCATCAGCGGCTCGATCAGGTCCGGATCCTCGCCCGCGATTGCCGCAGCGATGCGGCTCGCGATCGGCGTCACCGAGATCCGGGAGAGCCGCAGGGTTGGACGGGAGACGAGCATGTGCTCGCGGATGCGGTCGATCAGCTCGCCGTAGGAGACGATGTCGGGACCGCCGATATCGAGCGCGCGGCCGCACAGCTCGGGGGCATCGCCTCTCCCGGCTCGCGTCAGCAGCTCGACGACGTCGCGCTCGTCGATCGGTGCAGTGCGGTGCGGGCCCCAGGCCGGCACCGCGAGCACGGGCAGGCGCTCGACCAGGCGCACGAGGAACCGGAACGAGCGCGAGCGGGCCCCGATCACGATCGATGCCCGGAACGAGATCGTGCACGGAGAGGCGTCGCCCAGGATCTTCTCAACCTCAAAGCGGCTCGCGAGGTGGGGCGAGGCCGGGCCGTGCGCCGGCAGCAACCCGCCGAGGTAGATGATCCGCTTGACCCCGGCCGCGCGGGCGGCGTCGGCGAAGTTCTCGGCCGCCGCGCGCTCGCGGGCGCTGAACGGCCCGTCCGGGCTGCGCTCCATTGAATGGATCAGGAAGTACGCGACCTCGATCCCGTCGAGCGCCTGATCGAGCCCGTCGCCGCTCACGGCGTCGCCGAGGACGAGGGGGATCTCGAGCTCGCTCGGACGGCGGGCGAATCCCCGCACCATGTGTCCGTCGTGCTTGAGCCGTGGGACCAGGCAGGAGCCGACATATCCGGTGACACCCGTGACGAGCACGTTCATGCCGACGGCCGCGCCCAGGGAGCGGGCGTGACGTAGCTCCGATCGAGAGCCGATGCGCGCGGGGCCCCGGCGAGCGCGAGCGCCGAGTCGAGCTCACTCAGCAGGATCTCGAGCACGCGCCGGGCGCCGTCGGCTCCGTCGGCCGCGAGCCCCCACAGCACAGGTCGGCCGACCATCACCGCCCGGGCGCCGAGCGCCAGCGCTTTGAGCACGTCGGTACCGCGGCGGATGCCTCCGTCGACGATCACGTCGAGGCGATCCGCGACCGCGTCGACGATCGGCGCCAGCGCGTCGGCTCCGGACAGGACTGTGTCGAGCTGACGGCCGCCATGGTTCGAGACGACGATCCCGGCCGCGCCGTGCTCGGCGGCCAGGACGGCGTCCTCGGGCCGGAGGATCCCCTTGACGATCACCGGCAGCGGGCTGTCGGCGGCAAATTTCTCGATGTCGGACCAGCCGAGGTCGGGATCGATCAGGGCGGCGAACTCGGTGGGGGTCATCGCGCCCCGTGCCCCCGCCGCTTCGGCGCTCTGAACCCCGTGGGCCTGAGCAGACTGGACGCCGGAGCGCAGGTCGCGCTCGCGGCGGCCGAGGATCGGCAGGTCGACCGTGACGACCAGCGCCTCGTATCCGTGCGCCACCGCCTGGGCGACGAGGTCGCGACTCACGCCGCGGTCCGAGAACACATAGAGCTGGAACCAGCGCGGTGCGTTCGGGGCCGCCTCGGCCAGCTGCGCGACGCCGGTTGTGCCGAGTGTCGACAGGGTCATGATCGCGTGGGTCGCGGTGGCTGCCTGGGCGGTGGCGATCTCGCCATCCGGGTGCGCCATGCGCTGGAACGCCATCGGTGCGATCACGAGCGGATGCGGCCGCCGGCGGCCGAGCAGCGTGACGCTCGGGTCGCGCTGTCGGACGCCGACCAGCATCCGCGGCCGGATCGCGATCCGGCGCCAGGCGGCGAGGTTGTCTCGCAATGTGATCTCATCGCCGGCGCCCCCAACGTAGTAGCCGAACGCACCCGGATCGATGCGGGCCTCGGCCACCCGTTCGTAGTCGGCGATCGAGATCAGCTGCTGCTCGGACGGCATCGACCACAAAGCTACGGAAATTGCGGGGGCTTCCGTCCGCCTAGCACAAAAGACCCGCTGTTTGCAGGGAAAAGCGATCTGCGCAAAGTTCGTGCGTTTTCCGAAAAACGTGGTTGCACGAGGGCGGCGAAGTTCGCTTTGATGACTTCCTCGTCGGAGACAGCTTCTAGGTCGGAAGGATTGGTGGAGGGCAATGGCAAACGGGCGCGCAGGGGCAGCTAAGCCAAGCTGCGAGAACTGCTTCTTCCATCAGAATCTCCTCTGCGCGGTGACCGACGCCGGCCCCTGTCCCACCTACAGGCCGAACCACCCGGAGGGCCTGCGCCCGCCCAGCCAGATGCGCTTCGTGTTCCGTCAGGAGCGGCGGCTCCAGGTGGCCTGGGCGTTTCCGTCGGCGAGCGAGCAGGGCGCACTCCACGCCTAGGCGGTTCGTATAAGGTCCTCCGTATGTACTGGCCGCTGATTGGCGGATTCATCGCTTTCGTACTGCTCGCCGTCTTGCTCGGGTGGATTCTCGATCCCGACCGGCGCCGCGACTAGCCCGCCGAGGCCTGCTCCTCCGCCCGTTCGGAATGGCGGGCGATCCAGTTCGCCCCCGGGGTGTCGGTGAGCCCGTGGACGATGATCGAGCAGAAGACGACCAGCGCGGCCAGGTTGAAGATCTCCATGCCCGCTCGGATCTGGTCGTTCAGGACCAGTAGCGAGAAGGTCATCGTGGCGACGCCCTTGGGGCCGAACCACGACATGAACCCGCGTGTCGCCACGTCGGTGCGGGTTCCCACCAGCGCCGTGAATACCGCCACCGGGCGTGCGATCAGCAGCGTCACGATCACGATCCCCACGGCCGCCCAGCCATCGCTGAACAGGCCGTGGATCGTGAGCAGAGAGCCGAACACGACGAAGATCCCGAGCTTCACGATCTCGACCACGTCCGCGGACTGACGCTCGAAGTACGCGCGCAGATCGGGGCGGCGGATGCCGAGCGTGATCGCCGCCACATACACCGCGATCAGACCGTTGCCGTGCGGGATCAGGACCGCGATCCCGTAGGCGCTGAAGGCGCAGCCGAGGGCGTAGAGCGCCTTCTGGTAGCCCGGGATCTCGCTCTCCAGCGCCCCCTCGCGCGGCATCAGCACGGCCGCCACGAAACCGACCGCGAGCCCCACCGCCAACCCGGCCGCGATGTCCTCGAGCACGAAACGCCACCACACGAAGTTGGATCCGCTCTCGGCCAGGGCGGCGCTGAAGGCGAGCACCGCGGGAAGCGCGAGACCGTCGTTCATTCCGGACTCGAGGTTCAGCGAATGCCGGATCAGCCGCGGCACGCGTGGGTTGGTGACCACGGACGAGGACAGGACCGGGTCGGTGGGGGACAGCAGCGCGCCGAGCAGGAATGATTCTGTCCACGTCAGCGAGGTGAGCGTGTGGGCGCCGACGGCGACGATCACGGCGGTCAGCGGCATCGCCAGGACCAGCTTCCGGAACGGCAGATGCCAGTGGGACTGGAGCATCTCCGCCTCGACCTCGAGTCCATCGCGGAACAGGATCACGATCAACGCCACGATCGCCAGATCGCCGACGAACGATTCGTGAGCGTCGAACTTGAGCACGTGCAGGCCGCCCGCGCCGAGCACGAAGCCCGCCAGCACGAAGATCGCGCTCACCGAGAGAAAGCTCTTGCGCGCGAGACCGGAGACGAGAGCACCGACGATCAGCAGGGCGCCGAACACGAGCAGCGAGACGTCCAGCTGGCTGACCGCAGCGTTCACGAGCACGGGCATTTGCAGGTGCAGTGCCGCCACGCGGTTAGAGTGTGTCAATCACGAGAGAGGAGCGTTGTTGAAGCTCACCGTGCTGGGAAAGTCGCCGGCTTGGCAAGACGTCGGTGGGGCATGTAGCGGCTATCTGGTGCAGCAGGACGGGTTCTCTCTGCTCCTCGACTGTGGCAACGGCGTGTTCTCGAAGCTTCGCGGCTTCAGTGACTACGTCGACGTCGACGCGGTCCTGATCAGCCATCTGCACGCCGATCACTTTCTCGATCTGGTGCCGTTCGCCTACGCGCTTTCGTACGCCCCGCGCCAGCAGCCGGTCCCGGTCGCCGGCTGGCCCGGGACCGACCACCCGGCGAGGCCGAAGCTCTACGCGCCCGTCGGCGCCGCCGAGATGTTCCGGCAGATCGTCGGCTGCTGGGGCAACGATGACCTGATCGAGGGTGCGTTCGAGCTGCACGAGTACGACGTGCTTGCCGAGCTCGCGGCGGGCCCGTTCTCGATCCGGTTCTGTGAGGTCCCGCACTACACGCTGACCTACGCCGTTGAGCTGCTGGTCGACGGACGGCGTTTGACCTACAGCGCCGACTGCAGCCCGAATGAGGATCTCGTCGAGTTCGCGCAGGACACCGACATGCTCCTGATCGAGGCCACCCTGCCGCGCCCGGAGCGGACCGGGGTCCGTGGCCACCTGACCCCGGGCGAGGCCGGTGAGCACGCCCGGCTGGCTCACGCCCGGCGCGTGGTGATCACCCATTTCTCCGATGAGCTCGATTCCGACTGGGCGCGCAACGAGGCGAGCACCGCGTACGGGGCGCAGGTTGACGTGGCGCATGAGGGCGCGGTCTACACGGTTTAGGCACCCGCGCGGCCGGCGCCGACTAATCTGACCGCATGTCCGAGCGAGACCTGTTCGCAAACTTCGACCGGATGCGCCGCGAGATGGATGAGCTGTTCGGTGATGTGCTCGAGCGCACCGGCCTGACGCGACGGAGGACCGGCTTCTCGCCGGCCGTGGATGTCGCCTACAGCTCCGATCCCCCGTGTGCGGTGGTTACGGCCGAGCTCGCCGGCGTGAGTCCGGACGAGCTCGAGCTCGAGATCCAGGGCCGTAACCTGATTCTCTCGGGCCGCCGGGAGCCGGCGGCGATCGAGGGCGACGTCTATCAGCAGGTGGAGATCGAGCGCGGTTACTTCCGCCGCGTGATCGAGCTCGGGGCCGAGGTCCGCGCCGAGGAGGCCAAGGCGCGCTACGAGGATGGGATGCTGAGGATCGAGCTACCGCTGTCGCAGAAAGCGGTGCGGGCGCGCGCGGTTCCGATTGAGAGCGCCGAGCGGGAGAGCTGACCCCCGCATGATCGACATCGGTGTCCCCGACGGCGGTCCCCGGGACGTCGAGGTCGCCGGTACGCGCATCATGCCGCAGCGGGTCGGCGTGCTGCCGCTGCGTGACACGGTCACCTTCCCGGAGATGCTGATCCCGCTCAACGTGGGCCAGGAGCGCAGCATCGAGCTGATCAACGACGTGCTCCGCGGCGACCGCTCGATCGTGATGGTGGCCAGCCGCGACCCGGAGGTCGAGAGTCCTGCGCCCGAGCAGCTCTACTCGGTCGGCGTGCTTGGCGTGGTGGCGCGGATGATCCGGGTCCCGGACGGGACGCTGCGGGTCCTGGTCCAGGGTGGCCAGCGCGTGCGGATCGAGCAATGGCTCGCCACCGAGCCCTACCTCGTGGCGCAGATCGTCGAGGCGCCGGACGTCGTCAAGCAATCGACCGAGCTGACGGCGCTGATGCGCAACGTCCAGCAGACGTTCAGCAACATCGTCGAGGAGGTGCCATATCTGCCCGAGGAGCTGCAGATCATGGTCGCCAACGTCGACGATCCCAGCACCCTCAGCCACCTGATCGCGGGCGCACTGCGGCTCAGCACTGAGGAGAAGCAGGGGCTGTTGGAGGAGCTCGACGTGGCCAAGCGGCTGCGCCGGCTCTCGGAGGTCCTCGCCCGCGAGCTCGAGGTGGTGGCGATCGGCTCCAAGATCCAGTCCCAGGTCCAGTCCGAGCTCGAGAAGGGACAGCGCGAGTACTTTCTGCGCCAGCAGCTCAAGGCGATCCAGGAGGAGCTTGGCGAGGCCGACGAGGTGCAGGCCGAGGCCAACGAGCTGCGCGAGCAGCTGGCCGGGATCGAGCTCCCCGACGGGGTTCGCAAGCAGGTCGACCGCGAGCTCGCGCGCCTGGAACGGCTGCAACCGGCGATGGCCGAGTACGGGGTGGTGCGCGGCTACCTGGAGTGGATCGCCGCGCTCCCGTGGGACAAGTCGACCGAGGACAACCTCGATCTGCGTCACGCTCGCCGGGTGCTGGACAAGGACCACTACGACATCGAGCAGGTCAAGGAGCGGATTCTCGAGTTCCTCGCCGTGCGGCGCCTGACGGGTGGGCGGGGATCCAATACCGCGGCGTCGATCCTCTGCTTTGTCGGTCCGCCCGGCGTCGGCAAGACCTCGCTGGGGCGGTCGATCGCCCGGGCGCTCGGCCGCGAGTTCGAGCGGATCAGCGTCGGCGGCGTGCGTGACGAGGCCGAGATCCGCGGCCATCGGCGCACCTACATCGGCGCAATGCCGGGGACGATCATCCGCGCGCTGCGCGACGCGGGCGCGAACAACCCGCTGTTCATGATCGACGAGATCGACAAGATGGGCGCCGACTTCCGCGGCGATCCGTCGAGCGCGATGCTCGAGGTGCTCGATCCGGAGCAGAACGCAACCTTCCGAGACCACTATCTCGACCTGCCGTTCGATCTCTCGAACGTCATGTTCATCACCACTGCGAACACGCTCGACTCTGTGCCCGGTCCGCTGCGCGACCGGATGGAGGTGATCTATCTCGCCGGCTACACCGAGGAGGAGAAGCTCCAGATCGCTCGGCGCTATCTCGTCCCGAGGCAGATCGACCGCAACGGACTGACGCCGGCCCGGATCGCCTTCAGCGACGCCGGGCTGGGCACGATCATCAGCGATTACACGCGCGAGGCGGGCGTCCGCCAGCTCGAGCGCGAGATCGGAACCGTATGCCGGAAGGTCGCGCGGCAGGTCGCGGAGGGGAACTCGCGGCGCAGGGTGACGGTCTCTGGGCCCCGGGTCCGCGAGCTGCTGGGCAAGCGGCGGTTCTTCTCCGAGTCCCGTCGGCGCACGGCGCGGCCGGGCGTGGCCACCGGGCTGGCCTGGACCCCGGTCGGCGGCGAGGTGCTGTTCGTCGAGGCGACCGCGATGCCGGGCCGCCCGCGGCTGACGATCACCGGCCAGGTCGGAGACGTGATGCGCGAGTCTGCGCAGGCGGCGCTCTCGTACGTGCGCAGCAACGCGGCCGAGATCGCTCCGAACGTCCCGGAGGACTGGTTCTCCGAGCACGAGATCCACATCCACGTGCCCGCCGGCGCCACGCCGAAGGACGGACCGAGCGCCGGAATCGCGATGGCCACCGCGCTGGCTTCGTTGCTGACCGGGCGTCCCGTGCGAAGCGATGTGGCGATGACTGGCGAGCTGACCCTGACCGGCCAGGTGCTGCCGATCGGCGGCCTCAAGGAGAAGGCGCTCGCCGCCCAGCGCGGCGGGATCCGCTGCGTGATCGCCCCGGCGCTCAACGAACAGGACATCGACGAGATCCCCCAGCATCTGCGCAAGAACCTCGAGTTCCGGTTCGTCACGGAGATCGGCGAGGTACTGGACATCGCCCTGCAGCGACGCGCTGCGCCGAGGCGCTCCAGGGCGGTTGCTTAATCTCTCTTCCGCCGGGTAGTGCGGATTCCGTATCCTGAGAGTCCACGCTCACGCACGAGGGAGTCCAATGCCATCAAGAGGTAAGAAGGCCAAGGCAGCCGCGTTCAGTGCCGCCGACATGGCGAACATCGCCAAGGCCAACCCGTACATCCAGCGGTTGATCGATGACGCCGACCTGCGCGAGAACGTGCATAAGGCGATCGAGTCGACCAAGCGCGCCTACACGCGCGTGTCCAACGGCAAGGGGCCGGCCAAGGCGCTGCTCGAGGACAAGAAGCTGCAGAGCGATCTGCGCGACGCCCTTGACGCGATGCGCGAGGCCTCGCTGGCGCTGGCCGAGGCGCCGAAGCAGCGTGCCCGCAAGGGCCGTCGCCTCGGTCGCAAGATGCTGATCCTCGGTCTCGGCGGCGGTCTGGCCCTGATCGGCAGCGAGAAGCTGCGCTCCAAGGTGCTGGACACGCTGTTCGGCAAGGAGGAGGAGTTCCAGTACACGCCTCCGGCCGGCGCCACACCGACGCCGCCCGCGACGCCAGTCACCGCCGCCTGACGCCAGGCAGCCGAGTTGGATTGCGAAGGCGCCCTCGGGGCGCCTTCGCCAGTTAAGGCGAGAGCGCGGCGACTTGACCTCGCGCTTTAGAATTCGCGCCCCATGGAGGCCGTTGCCGCAACCGAGCTAGGACGCTCGAGGGAGCTCTCCGGAGACAAGGCCGCGCGGATCGTCGAGGCGATGCGCCTCAGCGTGGCCGCCCGCGGCATCGCCGGCTCCACCTTCGACCACGTGGCCCGCGAGGCTGGCGTCTCCCGCGGCCTGCTGCACTACTACTTCGGAACCAAGGAGCGGCTGCTGGTCGAGGTCGTGCGGCGCGAGTGTGATGTACGGATTGAGCGCCTCGAGGCTTCGATCGCCGGCGCCCGCAGCGCCGACGACGTGATGGCCGCCCTCGTCCAGGGGTTCGAGGACTTCCTCGGCCAGGGCCCCGCGACGCCGGTGAGCTTCTTCGAAATGATGTCGCTGGCTCAGCGCAACTCGGAGATCGCCTCCGAGCTGACCGAGTTGAACCGCCGCACCCGCTGCCACCTGGCCGAAGTCCTCAAGGCCAAGCGCGACGCCGGCGTGATCGAGCTCCGGGCCGACCCGGACACCGTCGCGACGTTCCTGATGGCGCTGGCCGACGGCGTCACCGTCCGCCGCATGAGCGAGCCGGAGTTCGGCATCGTCGCCGTGCTGGAGCAGGCGATCGCGGCCGCGCGGGCGCTGCTGAGCTAAGCGGCATTCGACCGCATGCGTCGAATCGCCGTGCTCGTGGTCGTCGGAGGGATCGTTCTGCTGCTGGTTCTCGCGCAGCTGGTGCTGCCCGGGATCGCCGCTCAGCGGCTTCACGATCGGATCGCCCGCTCAGGCGAGGACGTTCACGTCAGCGTCAGTGCGTTTCCTGCCATCGAGCTGCTCTGGCATCACGCCGACAAGGTCGTGATCCACGTGGGCCGCTACCGATCGACGCCGGGCAACCTCGGCAGCCTGCTCAGTCAGGCCGGCGACGTGGGCACGCTCGACGCCACCGCGGGCGAGCTCGACACCGGGCTGCTGACCCTGCGCAACGCCACCCTGACCAAGCGTGGCGATCAGCTCACGGGCACTGCGACGGTGACCGAAGCGGATCTCCGGACCGCCGTGCCGTTCCTTGACTCGGTCCAGCCGGTCGCCTCCGGCAACGGTCAGCTCACGCTCAGGGGCACGGCGACCCTGCTCGGCGTGACTGCGACCGTCGATGCGACCGTGGCCGCGCAGGACGGAAACCTCGTTGTAGCGCCCGACGTGCCGCTCGGGGGCCTGGCCACGGTGACCGTGTTCGACAATCCCCACGTCACGGTTCAGAGCGTCAGCGCCCAGCCCAGCACGGGCGGCTTCACCGCCACCGCGCAGGCGCGCGTGCACTAGCCGCGCCGCAGTTCCGCGACTCCGGGTACCGCGGCCGCCCGCTCCATCCGCCGCAGCGCGCCCGGCTGGTGGTACAGATAGCGGTCGAGGAAGGCGATCGTGACCCGCTCGACGACCCCGAGCTGCGGCTGCTGATCGGTATAAGGCCCCAGGTGTGGCGCGCCGGGAAGCGTCAGCAGGAACTTCGGTGATGGTGTCGCGGCGTAGAACGCGTACGTGAGGCCAGGGGGATTGATCGTGTCAGCTGTCCCTTGCGTGGCCAGCAGCGGTGGGCTTCCGGGTGGGAAGTCGAACCCGCCCACGCCGGGGATCTCCGCTCCGGAGAGGATCACGGCGGCGCCGATCCGTGGATCCCGGAAACGCGAGTTGTAGGCCGCGGCCAGCGCGGTGTCACCACCGTCGGACTGGCCGGCGACCGCGATCCGGGCCCGGTTCACCAACCGCGGAAAGCGGCGAGTCAGCTGCGTGATCACAAAGCTCATATCGCGCGGCTGGTTGATGAGGTCGGCCTCGTTCGGGCCGCCCGGCGCGTGCGCGTTCCCGAGCGGGAAGATCGGCGCAGCGACGACGAACCCGGCGCGGGTCCAGGCGTCCAGCAGTCTCGAATACGGGGCCGGGGTGACAGCGAAGCCGTGGCCGAACACGACGAGCGGCCGCGCGCCGGCGCCGACCGGGACGCGAACGATCGTCACCAGCGTCCGGGGCCCCCCGGTGGCTGGAAGCGTCCGGCTGCGATCGATCAGCCTGAGCAGCCGGGTGGCGATCCGGAACGGGGGCCGCGGCGGCACGGTCCGAGGCTGCGCTCGCCCGATCGAGGGCGAAGCTGACGTGACCGTCGTGGTCGCCACCGCCGTCGATGTGAACGTCGAGCTGCTCGCCGCCGCGCCGCCGCATCCGCCGAGCGCGACCGCGCACGCCACGCCGCAGCCGAGCGCGCTAGCGAGCGTAGACGGCGAAGAAATCGCGGTCGTCAGGGGTGAGGTAGCGCGAGGACGGACGTTGCATGCTCGCGAGCAGGTTGGCCGCACCGCCGGCGCCCGGATACCGGTAGCTGATGAACGTCGTCCAGTACGTGTTGATGTCGAGCTCCATCGCGCGCACGGCGCCGGCGCGGAGCAGGATCGCCGCGAGCGAGCCGACGGTCTGGTCGTTGGCCGCGGCGTAGATCAGGTTCCCGTAGCGGTCGACCCCGACGCCGGAGCGCCAGACGCGGATTGCGTTGCCGAGCGTGAAGCCCCACTCGGGACCGTCTGACAGGTTCGGGTTCGGGTGCCCGTGATTGACGATCAGGGGCAGGTTCTGGCGGGCGTAGATGATGTTCGGACCGGCGTCCGCGCCGCCCTGCCACGAGATCACGTCGACGCGGCCGCCGCGGTAGCGGACGAACGTGGCCAATCCCGGCCTCATCGTCGCGTAGGTGTGGCCGCCCTCAGCGAAGCCACCGCCGGAGTCCTTCATCTTGAAGCCGCTGTTGAACGTGGCCACCAGCCTCCCCCGCAGGCGCGGCGGCACCTCCATCGGCCCGCGGGACGCGAGCGGCACGTCGGGCTCGAGCCGACCCGGATAGAGCCAGGTGCTGGTCTGCTTCTGGTCGATCCACGCGACGCCGGCGACCATCTGCGGGTACGAGGGATCGCTGCGGAAGCTCGTCACCAGCACCGGGGGGTGGGCACCGCCGTTGGCGAACGTGGCGCGCCAGACGCCCTCGCCGCGCAGCGCCGGGTGGATCACCGGGCGGATTCGCGGGGGCCGGTAATAGCTCTGGGCGGGGCCATGCGCCGCCCGGTTCAGCCCGGGCAGCGTGCCGGGCTGGTTCGGCAGCGATCGGAGCGCCGGACCGCCCTTCGCCGGGGCGTTGAGCGAGTAGTAGATGTTCTCGACCTTGTTGACCAGCCCGCGGGCGCCGTTGTCACGCAGCCACTCGACGGTGCGGATGCCGACCGTTGCGTTCGACGCCGCCGTCAACGCCCCGAGATAGGAGAACAGGGCTGGTACCAGGCAGATTGCGGCGGCCGTCGCGGCGATGCGGCGCACGCGGCGGCCGCGTTGCGGCGGCGGTGTGAATCGCGTGCGACCATACGTCGAGGCCGTGAACGGTCGCTCGACAGGAGGTCGAGTTGGTGCCAGCATCGCGCTTACCTTCGCAGGAAATCTCGCAGGTGAGGCTAAAGGGATGCTGAGAGGCTTCACATCTTCCGCACAGGTCAACTTCAGAAACGACGCATAGCTTGACGGACATGCGATCTCCAGGAGGAGGCGCTGCCGCACTGGCTACGCCGGCGCGGCACGGACGCCTTCACGCGGTGCTGCTCACGGCGCGGCCGAAGCAGTGGATCAAGAACGTGCTTGTCGTGGCCGCCGCCGGCGCCGCCGGTGCGCTTGGGCACGACGACGTCCCGGTGCGCGTCGCCCTGGCGTTCGTGGCCTTCTGCCTGCTCGCATCCGGCACCTATGCGATCAACGACGTCCGCGATCTCGAGGAGGACCGCCGTCATCCCCGCAAGCGCCTGCGTCCGGTCGCCGCCGGCGAGCTCGACCCTGGAGTTGCCACGGCGATGGGCGTCACGCTGATGCTCGCCGGGCTGGCGCTCTGCTATGCCGTGCGGCCGCTGCTCGCGGCGGTCGGCCTCGGGTACGTGGTGCTGACGATCAGCTACTCGGCGATCTGGCGCTACGTCGCGTTCGTCGACATCGTCGCGATCGCCGCTGGTTTCGTGCTCCGGGCCGTCGCGGGCGGCGTGGCGGCCAACGTCGCGCTATCGCGCTGGTTCATGCTGGTCGTCAGCTGCGTGGCGCTGCTCGTGGCCGCGGGCAAGCGCGAATCGGAGCTGCGCCGCAACCAGCGGGACGGACGCCGCGGGCGCAGGGTGCTCGAGCTCTACACCGACGCTCGACTGCGGCTGATCGTCGTCGGTAGCGCCGCCTGTGCTCTCTTCTCCTATTGCGTATGGGCATTCCAGCTCTCGACGGTCGACGGTGTCCCGTGGCGGCCACTGACGATCGTTCCGTTCGCGCTCGCGCTCGCTCGCTACGGGGTGCTCGTGCGCGACGGTGACGGTGAGGCGCCAGAGGACCTGATCCTCCACGACCGGTGGCTGCAGCTGGCGGGGATTGCGTGGCTGGTCGTGTTCGCGCTGGGTGTCCATGCCGCATCCTGAGCTGCTCGCATCGCCTCCCGTTGACGCAACGCCCGCCGTCGTTCACGGATGGGGCGGCGCTGACCCGGCCGCCGTTTCGGTCGTCGGCGCGGCCGACGTCGACGTCGATGCGCTGCGCCTACGCGGCGCGATCGCCCGCGGCCTCGGCCGCAGCTACGGCGACGCCGCCCAGCTCACCCAGGGCTACGTGATCGACACCTCGAGCCTGAAGCGCATCGAGTTCGACCACGAGACCGGGATCGTTACCGCGCAGGCGGGCGCGACGATCGGCGAGATGCTCGATCTCACGGTTCCGGCGGGCTGGATGGTGCCGGTGGTCCCGGGAACCCAGCACGTCACCGTCGGTGGCGCGATCGCGAGCGACATCCACGGCAAGAACCACGGCACCGATGGCACTTTCGGTAGCCACGTACGTGCAATCTGCCTGCTCACCGCGGGCGGGGAGCGGCTCGAGCTGACGCCGGAGTCCGACCAGTTCCAGGCGACTGTCGGCGGGATGGGCCTGACCGGAGTGATCCTCTCGGCGCAAGTCGCGTGCTACCGGGTGAGTAGCGCGGCGGTCGCGGTCGACACCGATCGTGCCAGCGACTTCGACCACGCGTTCGAGCTCTTGCGCACACGCGGTGGACCGCTCCGCGTCGCCTGGATCGACCTGCTCGGCCCGCGGCCCGGACGCGGCGTGATCACACGCGCCGAACACTGCGAGGAGTCCCTCTCGATCCCGACGGGGCCGCCGAGCGTGCGGGCACGCGCGATTGTGCCGGAGCGGTGGCCCGCCGGCCTCCTGCACCCGAGCGCCGTGGCGGTGTTCAACGAGCTTCGCTTTCGCCGCACGCCGGCTCGCGAACGGGGTCATGTCGAGCGGCTCGGCGCGCACCTGTTCCCGCTCGACGTGCTCGACGCCTGGCCGCGCCTTTACGGAGCCAGCGGCTTCGTCCAGTACCAGTTCGTTGTGCCGCCGGATCAGGAGCGCACGCTGATCGCGGTCACCGAGCACGTGCGAAGCGCCCGCGTTCCCTGCTTCCTCGCCGTGCTCAAGGACATGGGCCCGGCGGATCGCGCTCCGCTCTCGTTCCCGATCGAGGGTTGGACGCTGACGATGGACCTGCCGCGCGCCGCGGCCGGTCTGCACAGCGCGCTTGACCGCTGCGACGAGCTCGTCGCCGAAGCTGGCGGGCGCGTGTATCTCACCAAGGACGCGCGGATGCGCCCGGAGGCCGTCGAGGCGATGTATCCGCGGCTGAATGAATGGCGGGCACTGCGAGACGCGGCCGACCCCGACGGCGTCTGGCGCTCCGATCTCGCCCTGCGAACCCGGCTGGTGCAGCCATGAGCCGCGTCCTCGTGATCGGCGGAAGCTCAGAGATCGGGACCGCGATCGTTCGGCGACTGGCGGCCGACGGTCCGGTCGAGCCGTGGCTGCTCGGGCGCGACCGGGCGCGCCTCGAGGACTCGCTGGCGCTGCTGCACGGCGCCGGCGCGACTGGGGGAGGCGTCGATCTCGTCGATGCCGAGGACGTGGCGACGCACGAGTCGCTGATCGCCCGCGTGTTCGAGCAGGCCGGTGGATTCGAGATCGTGATCCTGGCCGTCGGCGTGCTCGGAGCCCAGCAGGGACTCGATGCCGACCCCACCGAGGCCGCGACGGTGATGAACGTGAACTTTGCCGGCTGCGGATCGCTGCTGCTGGCGTCGATGCGGTCGCTCCGGGCGCAGGGACGCGGGGCGATGATCGTGCTCTCGACCGTGGCCGCTGAGCGTCCGCGTGCGGGCAACGCGATCTATGGGGCCGCCAAGTCCGGGCTCGACGCGCTCGCCCAGGGGCTGGCCGACGCGACCCGCTCGACCGGGGTCCGGGTGCTCGTTGTCCGCCCGGGATTCGTCATCTCCAGGATGACGCGCGGGCTGAAGCCGGCGCCGTTTGCCACCACGCCCGAGGCGGTCGCCGAGGCCACGGCCGCGGCACTCGCCGGCCGGGCCCACACAATCTGGGTCCCGGGCCGGCTCCGCTGGGTCTTCGCCGTGCTTCGCCACCTGCCCCGGCCGATCTACAGAAGGTTGCCGCTTTGAGAAACCGCACGCTCCTGATCGATCTCGCGATCGCGGCCGTGGTTGCGATCGTCGTGCTGATCATCTCGCCGGGCCTCGCAGTGACGGCGATCATCGCGCTGATCGTGCTCGTGATCTGCGGGATCAGCCTGCTCGTCAGCAAGCGCCGCGCGCGCCGCACCCGGGCTCCAGGCGCTCGTCCGCGGCCCCCGCGCGCTCGACCGCGCCCGCGCTGAGCCGGTTACTCGCCGCGGATCGTGCGGACCACGAGCGTGCCGCTGACCGCGCTGCTCCCGGGCGTGATCGCGAGCTGAGCGATCAGTCCGAGATGGCCTCCGTCGGCGCTGCGTACCCGCGCGTGGACGTTGGATCCGTCCAGCGCCACGACCCCGCCGAGGTACGCGGTCGGGTCGGCGGCGGTTCCGAGTGACACGGCACTCGAGCTCATCTGAACGCCGCCACCGGAGATCGGCTCCCCGTCGATTTGGATGTGCAGCCGGGTCAGCCGCTCGCCGCTGACACGCACCGCGATGTCGAGCCGGGTCATGCCGTTCGGCAGCTGCAGCTCGCGCAGCGTTCCCGCCAATCGCGGTCCGGACCGTGATGAGCCTGCGTGAAGCAGAGCTGCGGGTGTGCCGGCGCGAACCGCCCAGCCCGCGGCCAGCGGCCCAGCGGGAAGCCACACCAGCAGACCGAGCGGGACCAGAGCCGACGCCGCGAGGGCGGAGAGCCGGGCGCCTCGGTGCTCGGGCCATCCTGCGGTCGCCCGCGCCGTGACCGCGACGATCACCACGATCACGCAGACACCGGAGAGTCCGAGCAGCCACGTCGTCTTCGTGTCGCTGCCCGTGCCGAGGCCGTGGATCAGGGCGATCGGCCACGACGCGTAGGCGGCCCAGTGAGTCGCCCTCCACGCCCTGTAGCCCAACCGGCGACGGATCATGCTCGTCAGCGCAACCGCGATCAGCAGGTCGAAGGCGACCGCGCCGAAGCCGAGCCACACGGGGCGATAGCGTGCGCCAAACGGCACGATCACGTCCATCAGCCGAATCGGCGC
The DNA here is from genome assembly GCA_963796645.1 of uncultured Solirubrobacterales bacterium. Taxonomy (GTDB): domain Bacteria; phylum Actinomycetota; class Thermoleophilia; order Solirubrobacterales; family Solirubrobacteraceae; genus Palsa-465. The sequence goes on from CAWCMQ010000001.1 coordinate 392,150, forward strand.
GAATCGGTCGAGCACCGCCGTCCCGACGTGCACGAGCAGGAACGCGACGGCGAGCAGCGCGGCGTTGCGGTGCACGGCGTCGACCACGAAGCGCGGGATCCGCGTCGTCCGCGCCCGGCGGACGTTCAGCACTCCGAGCGCGACCGTCAGCGTCAGCAGGACAAGGGTGACCGCGCCCGTCCCGCGGGTCAGGTACCAGAGCGCGGTGGAGTTCATGAGCCGCCGGAGACGACCGGCGCGGCGGACGCCGACGCGGGTGCGGGTGCCTGTGATGGCTGCTGGAGACCGCCTCCCGCGTTGCCGTCAGCGTGGTGCGAAGCGTGCGATGTGCCGGCCACGGTGATCCCCACGCCGTGCCCGCGGAAGGCGTGCGCGGCGAAGGCCGAGAAGATGGCGGTCAGCGTCACGGCGCCGACGATCAGCCAGCGGTTGATGCGGGAAACCAGCGCGAGGCCGGCATCCCGCGCAGCGGTAGCACGCATCGTGCCGATCAGTCTGCGCGGGCTCGCGAAGAGCCCGCTAAACCGCCGGTGAGACCTTGCTTAGTCCGCCAGCTTCGGGGACCGCCAGGGCTCGCGCAGGCGGCGCTCGATCTCGTCGCCGAGCGCGTCGATCGCGATCCGGTCCTGGGACAGACTGTCACGGTCCCGCAGGGTGACGGTGTTGTCCTGCAGCGACTGGTGGTCGACTGTCACCGCCCACGGCGTTCCGATCTCGTCCTGGCGGCGGTAGCGGCGTCCGATCGCGCCGCCCTCGTCGTATTCGGCCTGGACTCGCTCGCGGAGCCCGCGGTAGATCTCGGCGGCAAGCTCCGGCTGACCGTCCTTCTTGACCAGCGGGAGCACGGCCACCTTGACGGGCGCGAGCTGGGGGTGCAGCCGCAGCACGGTTCGTGTATCGCCCTCGATCTCGTCCTCGTCATAGGCATCGACCAGGAAGGCGAGCATCGCGCGGTCGGCGCCGGCGGCGGGCTCGATCACGTGCGGCACGTAGCGCTCGCCGCTCGCGGTGTCGACGTACTCGAGCTTCTGGCCCGAGAACTGGGCGTGCTGGGTGAGGTCGAAGTCGCCGCGGTTGGCGATCCCTTCGAGCTCCGACCAGCCGATCGGGAACAGGTATTCGATGTCGCTGGTGGCGCTCGAGTAGTGCGAGAGCTCATCCTGGTCGTGCGCACGCAGCCGCAGATGATCCGGGCGGATTCCGAGGTGCGTGTACCAATCGACGCGCTCCTCCAACCAGTGCTCGAACCAGCGGCCGGCATCGTCCGGTGGAACGAAGAACTCCATCTCCATCTGCTCGAACTCGCGGGTGCGGAAGATGAAGTTTCCGGGCGTGATCTCATTGCGGAAGCTCTTGCCGATCTGGGCGATCCCGAACGGCGGCTTCTTGCGAGAGAACTGGAGATAGTGCTTGAAGTTGAGGAAGATCCCCTGGGCCGTCTCGGGCCGCAGGTACACGGTCGAACCGGCCTCCTTGACCGGCCCGACGGTGGTCTCGAACATCAGGTTGAACTCGCGCGCGTCGGTCAGGTCGCAGTCCGGCGTCTCGCCCGGGTGCTTCGACGGCTTGCGCCCGCACCGGGACTGCTCGAGGTGGTCGGCCCGGAACCGAAGCTTGCAGGTGCGGCAGTCGACCATCGGGTCGGTGAACCCGGCCAGGTGGCCGCTCGCCTCCCAGGTCCGCGGGTGCTGGATGATTGCCGAGTCGAGCGCCACCACGTCATCGCGCTCCTGGAGCATCGCCTTCCACCACTGGCCCTTGACGTTGTTCTTGAGCAGGACGCCGTAGTGGCCGTAGTCGTAGCTGGAGCCGAGTCCGCCGTAGATCTCGCTGCTCGGGAACACGAACCCGCGTCGCTTGGACAGCGAGACGATCTTGTCCATCGTGACGGCGTCGTCTTTCGGCATCGAGCGGCGGATGCTAGCCGGGGCCGCTGCTCAGCGACCTGGCCGGCGCCGCCACCCACGACCTACATGGGACAGACGGTCCCGAGGTACTCGCAGCCGTTCAGCGGATTGTGGTCGCAGTCGAGCCAGTTCGCGGCGCAGGAGTCGATGTGGCAGGTCCCGCTCTGGCACGAGGAGGTGGCGAAGTAGTTCGAGCAGGCCGTGCCACAGGTGCCGCAGTTGTTGAAGTCGCTGCCAGATCGACGCACTTGCCGTTGCACCTGGTCTGTCCCGAGGGGCAATTGACCGTGACGCACTTGCCGGCCGAGCATGCAGTCCCGGCCGGCAGATGGTGCCGCACGTCCCGCAGTGCTGCGGGTTGGTCGAGGCTGCGGGCGATGCTGTCGAGCCAGCGGTCGACGAGCGCCATCGCCCCCCAAGGACGCCGCCGCGGCACGGATCCTTCCCGAGAAGTTTCGGTCTTTATGCGGGCGGCGCCGGCGCGCCCGCGAGCGCGAGCACAGCTGGGGCGCCGACCACGAGCTCTGAGGCGATGTTGTGGTCCGCGTCGACCAGCACCGCGCTCGGCGTGCCGTTGGCCCCGAAGGCGCTGCCGGCGGCGAACGACTCATCGAGCACGATCGGGGCGCGCAGTCCCATCGCACGGTTGCTCTCGGGGTCACCGGTGGAGACGAGCAGCAGTCGGGGAGCGCCTTCGGGCGCCGCCGCCTCGAGCTCGCGCAGGTCAGGCAGCATCCGCTGACAGAAGCCGCAGGTTGGATTCCAGAACAGCACCGCCGTGGGTCCGTCGAGCAGGGTCGAGAGTGGGCGGTGCTCGCCGTCGAGCGTGCGCAGCACCGCGTCCGGGGCCGGGGTGCCGAGAGTGGGCTCAACCTGATGGACTGCGAGGCGCGGCGCGGTGACGCTCCCCACAAGCGCGGTGATCGCCTCCACACCACCGTGCACCGGGCTCGCGATCGTCCCGTCCGGCGCGATCAACACCGCCGCGGGGGTGCCGGTGACCTCGTAGGAGTCACTCACCTCACGATCCTTCTGCAGCAGCATGTCCTCGATCCCGTGCTCGCGTGCGTGCGCGACGTTGGAGTCGTGATCGCCCCGGCTCACGAGCGCGATTTCGAGCGCGCCGGAGTGGTCCCGCTGCCAGGCCGCGAGCTGCGGCATGAGCGCCGAGCACGGGCCACACCCCGGGTCCGTGAATACGAGTATCAGCGGGCGCTCCGCGGCGATCAGGTCCGCCAGCGCGACCCGCTGGCCATCGAGGCTCGGCAGCACGAAGCCGGGCGCGGGGGTGCCGGGGGGAAGTCCCGCGGGTGATGCCTCGGGCACCGGCGCCACCTGGATCCCACGCGCGGCGAGCGCCTCCTCGAGCGCCTCGAGCCGAAGGAGCACCTCGCCGTGGCGACGCAGCAGCGCGAACACGACCCCGCCGGCGACGGCGCTGACCGTGAGAAGCAGCAGTCCGCCGACGAGCGCAACAAGTCCGGCGTCCGACAGCCCGGCGATCCAGTGGGTCGCGCTCGTGCCCGCTCCCCCGGCGACCACGAATCCCGCCAGGGCCGCCAGCACCAGGTTCCGGATCAGCGCCTTGGCCCCCGCAGGCTCGGAGTGGAGCTGGCCGAAGCAGTGGCAGTCGGGGGCCTCGCCGCCGGCCATGCTGCGAGCGATCGCGGCCGAGAACGCAATCAGCAGCATCAGGGCGAGCACGGCCCCGGCGCGCGCGGTCGCGGTCGGAATCAGCAGCGCAGCGGACGCGAGCTCGGCGAACGGCAACAGCGAGGCGACCGGGCCGACCAGCGACTCGGGAGCCCCGAACCCGCGCACCGCTTCGCGCGTACCGGCCCGATCGCCGAGCTTGGACAGCCCGGCGACCACGAACGTCGCGGCAACGACGAGGCGAGCGATCAGCAGTGCTACGTCCATCCCCACAGGAACATTGACACACGCCGCGGGGCGATCCTTCCTTGGCACTCTCGCCTTGGGAGTGCCAAGACTCAGGGCTATACTTGGTAAAGCGATGCCGATCTACGAGTACCGCTGCGAGCAGGGCCACACCTTCGAGGTGATGCAGCGCATGAGCGACGACCCGGTCACGACCTGCGAGACCTGCTCGGCGCCGGTGGAGCGGGTGTTCCACCCGATCGCGGTGCACTTCAAGGGGTCAGGCTTCTACAACACCGATTACGGCACTCGGCGCCGCTCCCGTGAGCTCAAGGAAGCGGCCGAGGGCTCGAGCAAGAAGGACGACAGCTCGAGCAAGAAGTCGGACACGAAATCGGACGGGAAGTCGGACTCCGGCTCGAAGAGCTCGAAGCCGGAGTCGACAACGTCCTCCACCAAGTCCGACTAGCGCCGCCGGCGCCGCCGGCGCTACAAGATCGGCTGCGCCACCGACGAGTTCGAGCCGCCCGGCGAGACTCCCTGCGCCGCCGCCCAGTCGACCGTCAGCACGTTCGGCTCGGCCAGGATCCGCTTGGCCGGCAGCTCCGCGCCGTCCGCCAGCAGCCCCTTCGCCGATGCGGGAACCGGGAGGAAGACCTGGAACTCGGACCCGTCGTCGAGCACCTGGACCTTGGTCGCGTACAGGTCCTCGCCCGTCGGCAGGCGGAGGAACTGCTCGCCGTGGGCGACGATCTTCACGCGGCACGGTGTGCCCTCGCGGAGCGCCCTGGCCGGCGGGTCGACCACCGACGGCTCATCGATCGTCACCCAGGGAGTGGGCTCGGTGAGCGAGATCGCGATGCGCTGGTGGTTGTTCGGGTCCGCCCGGACGGTGAACAGCGTCTGGTGCGGGATCAGCCGCTCCGCGTTCTCGGCCGACAGCGAGATCTGGCATGTCGCCCGATAGGACGGAGTCCCGTCGACGAGGCGAACCCCGGCGGTGACCATGCAGCTCACGAGCTGACCGGTCGGTGTCTTCTGCACCTCGACCAACGCTCCGCGTCCGAGGATCCCGTTGGCGGCGAGATCGGAGGGAACCTGTGAGGCGGCGGCCTGCGCCAGCGCGGACTCGGCGGCCTGGTTGGCCTGCGCCACCGCGGCCGTGTCGAACTCGATGTTGGTGGGATCTGACGGGTCGTAGCGGACGATGAACTCGTCACCGACCCGTGGCACGGCCACGCGTGAGACGGTGCTCTTCTTGCTCGCCTCGAACGGGGTCTGGCCCTCGGGCTGGACCTGCAGCGTCAGTTTCACCCGCGGGTTGTCGTTGACCGTCATCCCGGTGTCTTGCACGTTGATCACGACCGCGCGGGCCTGGACGCCCTCCGACAGGATCTTCTTCTTCTTGTTTCCGAACATGCGCCCTCCCATTGGAATTTGTCGCAGCGACGATAAACCGGGGTTGCGGCCGCGTCAGTACCGCCCGGGTCTCAGGCCCGTCTCGACTTCGACCCCGCCGGGGGCGGGGCGGACGGGGCCGGCGACGGCGCGGGGGCGGGGCGGGCAACCCCTCCGAGGGTCAGCCGTTCAGCAGCTTGTGGACGGCGTTCTGCACCTGGCCGGGCGTCACCGTAAGCGCCGACTCGCCGTCCGGGAGCGTGGTTGCACCGGACGGCTTGAGCACCTGAACCGGCGCTGAGCCGCCCAGCTCCGAGGCTGCGAACAGCGTCAGCAGGGTGAAGCCGCCCATGTCCGTGCGCAGCACCTTGGGCGCGTCCCAGGAGGCCCACGGGAGCCGGAAGAAGGTGCTTGGCGACAGCAGCTTGGACTTGATCGCGTTGAGGATCTGCTGCTGTCGCTCGACTCGCGTCAGGTCGTTCTCGGCCGGATTGCACGCGTTCTCTCGGGTGCGCGCCAGCGTCAGTGCGTCACGGCCGTCAAGGTGGTGCACGCCCGGCTTCAGGTTGAGTGTGAAGCCGCCGTTCTGGACCCCGCCGCTGATCGTGGAGCAGATCCTGCCGGTGCGGATATCGATTCCGCCGATCGCATCGATGAACTGGGGGAATGCGGCGAGGTTGACGATGATCACGTGATTGATCTTGACCCCGGTGAACGCCTCCACGGTCTTGATCGTCAGGGCCGGGCCGCCGAGCGCGTAGGCGGCGTTGATCTTGCTCGTGCCGTGGCCGGGGATCGCGGCCACCGTGTCACGCGGGATCGACAGCCGGCGGGAGGTGCCGCCCCCGACCCGCCACAGCATCAGCGTGTCCGATCGGCTGCCGGCGTCGCTGGTGTTCGCTCCCGGCTCCTTTGACCCCTTCGGCCGCTGGTCGGTGCCGATGATCAGGACCGTGTCGGTTCCGGTGAGCATGTTCGGACCAGAGGAGAGCGCGTCCGAGGCTGAGCTCGGCAGGTTCCCGGTCTCGATCTGGGCGCTGATGACGAACAGCACGAGCGACAGCAGCAGCCATGCCAGGATCGCGATCGCGACCCACTTGAGCACGCGGCGGGCAATCGCCCAGCCGCCGGTTGCGCGGGTGCGCGGTGCGCGTGGCCCGCGGTCCCCGCCGTCGCCGGAGATGCCGTCCTGCTCGCCGCGCAGCCGCGACCGGAGGCCGCGAGGGGCCGAGCGGTAGAGCTTGTATGGGGGTTCTTCGACGTCGTTGGACATCCGGATATTCAATACCTGGCGGGATCGTGAATCCCTGCGGGGGTGGAGTTCATATAGTGACGACATGCCGGTCCCGCGCACCATCGGCGTCGACATGGGCGGGACCAAGCTGCTGGCGGGCGCGGTGGACGTGGGCCTCGGAGTCCTCCACCGCTCCCAGCGCACTGTTGCAGGTCTCGATCAGTCCGCTCTAATCGAAACGGCCGTCGACGCGGTCCAGGAGGCCCGCGAGGCGGCCGGTGGCGAGATCTCAGCCGTTGGGTTCGGGATTCCGTGTCTGATGGACCAGCGTACCGGTACGGGCGTTCTGGCGATCAACCTGCCGCTGGCCAACATCGCGTTTGCCGATGTGATGACCGAACGGCTCGGGCTTCCGGCATTCGTGGACAACGACGGCAATCTTGCCGCGCTCGCCGAGCACCGGGCGGGTGCCGCGCGCGGGTGCAGCGAGGCGGTCGTGCTCACGGTCGGCACCGGAATCGGCGGTGGCCTGATCCTGCGCAACGAGCTCTACCGCGGCGGCGTCGGAGCTGCTGCCGAGCTCGGTCACATCGTGATCGACATGGACGGTCCCCCGTGCCAGGGCAACTGCCCCAACCACGGCTGCGTCGAGGCGCTCGCGTCGGGCACCGCGTTGGCTCGCGAGGCGCTCCGGGTCGCTGAGGAGCGTCCGGATTCTGGACTCGGCCGCGCGCTCAGCGAGCGCCGCGAGCTCATCGGCCCGCTCGTGACAGAGCTCGCCCATGACGGCGATGAGGCGGCGATCGAGGTGATCGAGCTGATCGGAACTCGTCTCGGTGTCGCAATCACCTCGTTCGTGAACATCTTCAATCCGGAGATTGTCGTGATCGGCGGCGGCGTGATCGCCGCCGGCGAGCTGCTTCTGGGGCCGATCCGCGCGGTGGTCGCCGAGCGGGCACTCCCTCCATCACGCGACGAGGTCAGGATCGTCGGAGCGCACTTCGGCGTCGAGGCCGGGATGATCGGTGCGGCGGCGCTGGCCTTCGACGGGGTGGGGGCGCGATGAGCGGCCGGCTGATCGTCTGCCCGACGCCGATCGGCAATCTCGAGGACGTGACGCTGCGGGTTCTCGCGGCGCTCCGCGAGGCCGACGTCGTGGCCTGCGAGGACACCCGGCGCACACGGGTGCTTTTGGATCGCTACGGCGTCAAGGCGAAGCTCGTCAGCTACCACGAGCACAACGAGCGTCAGCGCGCGCTCGAGCTGGTGGCGAGGATGCGCGAGGGAGCGGTGGTGGCGCTTGTCTCCGATGCGGGGATGCCGCTTGTGTCGGATCCGGGATTCGTGCTCGTGCAGGCTTGCGTGGGCGAGGGCCTCGCCGTCGAGGTCCTGCCCGGGCCGTCGGCCGCGGTGTCGGCGCTCGTCGCCTCCGCGCTCCCGGCCGATCGCTGGCGCTTCACCGGGTTTCTCCCCCGCAAGCGCTCCGAGCTGGAGCGAGTGTTCGACGCGCCGGAGACGCTCGTCGCGTTCGAGTCCCCGCGGCGGGTCGCGTCCTCGCTGGCCGTGCTCGCCTCGGTCGACGGCGATCGTCCCGTCGCGGTGTGCCGGGAGCTGACCAAGCTCCACGAGGAGGTCGTGCGCGGGACCGCCGCCGAGCTGGCCGCGCGCTACGCCAACGAGCCGCTGCGCGGCGAGGTCGTCCTGGTCGTCGGACCCGCCACCCGCGCGCACGCGGACAATCTCACCCGCGAGATCGCGGCCGTCAAACGCCTCGTCGAGGCGGGCGCCAAGCCGCGCGTCGCCGCGAGCGTGGTCGCCGAGCTGAGCGGCGCAAGCGCCAACGCGCTCTATCGGGGCCTCACCGCAGGGAACTAGCAGTCCCTGAGCAGGGGCTGTGACCCCGCGGTTGGGACAGAACGTCACGTTCCCGCGGCCGCGACAAACGTCACGTTCGCGGTCGCGCTGCGGCCCAGCGTGACATTGAGGCCGGTGAGGGCGCCCAACGTCACACTCGCGGCAACGAATGGGCCCAGTGTGACGTTCGCGCATGGTGCGAGCACGAGCCGTCTCGCCCGGAGCTCGGCGAAGCATCCGGTTGAGGATCTCCGCCTGACGCAGCCGGGCGGGACGCTCCCTGAATAACCTTCAAAGCAGAGTGTCCTTCTACGTAACGACCCCGATCTACTACGTCAACGCGCAGCCCCATCTCGGGCACGCGTACACGACGATCGCCGCCGACGTGCTCGCGCGGCACATGCGCCAGCGCGGCGAGGACGTGTTCTTCCTCACCGGCACCGACGAGCATGGCGAGCCGGTCGCTGACGCCGCTCGCGCCCAGGGCCTCGAGCCGAAGGAGCTCGCCGACCGCAACGCCGAGCGGTTCAAGGCGCTCGCCCCCCAGCTCAATGCGTCCAACGACTTCTTCATCCGCACCTCGGACGAACAGCACATGGCGAAGGTCCAGGAGGTGCTTCTGCTTGTTCACGACAACGGCTACACGTACAAGGGCCTGTACGAGGGCTGGTACTGCCCGCGGTGCGCCGACTTCAAGGTCGAGAACGAGATCCTCGAGGGCAATCGCTGCCCGATCCACGAGATCCCCCTGACTCGGGAGCAGGAGGAGAACTGGTTCTTCCGGCTGTCCGCCTTCCAGGAGCAGCTCGAGCGGCTGTACGCCGAGCATCCCGACTTCGTGATGCCCCAGCACCACTACAACGAGGCTCGCTCGTTCATCGGCCAGGGCCTGCAGGACGTCTCGCTGAGCCGGGCGCGGATGCACTGGGGGGTGCCGGTCCCCTGGGACCCGGACCACGTGTTCTACGTGTGGTTCGACGCGCTCCTGAACTACTACACGGCCCTGTCCTACGCGCGGCCGGGCACCGACCTGACCGACCGCTTCTGGCCCGCCACCTACCACATCATCGGCAAGGACATCCTCAAGTTCCACACCGTGTTCTGGCCCGCGATGCTGATGGCCGCCGGGCTGGCGGTGCCACACCACGTCTTCGTCCACGGGTTCCTGCTAGGCGCCGACGGGCGCAAGATGAGCAAGTCGCTCGGCAATGTGCTCGACCCGTTCGAGGTCATGGACCTCTACGGGACCGATGCGCTTCGCTTCTACCTGATGCGCGACGTCCCGTTCGGGAGCGACGGTGCGGTCGGGATCGACGCCGTCCGCTCCCGCTACGACAGCGAGCTCGCGAACGAGTACGGCAACCTCGCGAGCCGCACGCTCGCGATGGTCCAGCGCTACCGCGACGGCGTCATCCCCACCGTCGAGCGCGACCCGGTGCTCGAGGCCGAGCTAGAGGGCTTGCCTCAGGAGGTCGCTGCGCTGATGGACCGCGCTGAGCCGACGCTGGCGCTCGAACGCATCTGGCAGCGAGTCCGCCGGTTGAATCGCTACGTCGAGGAACGGGCGCCGTGGCAGCTGGCGCGCGACCCGGCCCGCGCCGCCGAGCTCGACCAGGCGCTCGCCTCGCTCGTCGAGGGCCTGCGCACGGTCAATGTGATGCTCGAGCCGTACATCCCCGAGAGCACTGAGAAGCTGCGTGGCGCGCTGGGCGCCCCGGGAGGCTCGGTCGCCGCGCTCGAGCCGCTGTTCCCGAAGACGACCTGATCAGAGGCAGCGGCCGTGGGTCGCCGAGGTGATCAGATCGTTGTGGTCGAGCGAGACCGAGACACAGACATCCCGGTCCGCATCATGGAAGTTCAGGATGTGCCCTGGGCGCACGGGAACGGCGCCGCCGACGCCGCGAGCCCCGTAAACCCTGATCCCGAAGAGGGCCGGCCTGACGTCCTTGAATAGACCCATGACGATGATCGGCGCGGGCGCCTTGTCGAGGAACGAGTACTGCTCGCCTTCGCACCACGCTTCGTGCGCCTTGAGAACCGGGGTCGCACTCCAGAGGACCCAGCCGCCCCATTTCGCCTTGATCTTGTCGGTTGTCGCGTACAGGCCGCCCTGATGGGTGGCGAGCTCGCCCCAGCAGTAGCCACCTCCGCCGTGGTCCTCGATCGCGTGATGGTCGGTGGTTCGCTGCGGCCACAACGTGAAGTGGATCTCGCCTTCGAACGTCGCCGCCGGCGCGTGGGCGGGCAGCGGATGTCCGCTGAACGTGTGCTCGATCGGCCCGCCGATCGGATCCCATCCGAGCCCCCGGTACTTGACGAGGATCTCATTGCCCTGGTCTCTCTCCGACGGCTCCTTCACCTGGGTGACCTGGACCTTCGGATCCCAGACCTTGACGAACGTCGTCGCCGAGTCGGTCACGTGGCCGCGCGAACTGCTCGCGGTCGTGGTCACGCTCAGCCCGGCGTTGCCCTCCGACTGCCCCTTCAGCTTGAACGTGAATGTTCGCGATTGCTCGGCCGACAGCGAGAAGTCCGTGATACCGGGCGCCTGCTCCTGCACCTTCGCGTGGTCGTCCGACGCCTTGAGACCTTTGCCGAGACTGACGGAGCTGAGATCGACGGAGCCGGCCGTGACCGTGACGGGGACATCCACGACCTTCCCCACCTGGAGTTTGGCGATCGCCCCGAACTTGACCGACACGCTGGCGCTCGTGTTGAGCAGGAAGCCGACCTGCTTGCCGCCGTGCGCCGCGACCCCGACGATGTCGCCGTTGTTGTTGATCGCGAATGCCTCGATCAGGTCCCAGCCGGTGGTTCCGGGTGGCAGCAGGGTGTTCAGATCGGTGACCTTGCCGTTCGCCCAGATCGCGGCATGGAGCGGGTCCGACAGGGTCGGGCCGTAGATGGCGCCGGCGACGATGTGGCTCGCATTGACCGCGTTGGCGAGGTGCAGCCCGGTGCTCGGTGGCGCGTTCGCGGTGCTGACGGGGAGCTCGCTGCCGCTCGGTAGCCGGACGTAGAACTGCTTCGAGCTGCCGGAGCCCTTGTAGCCGAGCACGGTGCCGTCGCTGGCAAGGTCGTTGTTGATCTCCGTGCCGAACTCCGCCGCGTCGAAGAAGAGCGCACCGTTCCTCGGGGGGGTGATGTCGAGCGCGGTGCCTGGGCCGGACGGGTTCGCGGAGGACCACAGCTTGTAGGTCGTCGCGCTCGTGGTCGTGACGTCACCGAGCAGGTGGATGCCGTCCGGGGTGATCGCTCCCACCCCCGTACCGCCCGGCTGGCCGCCCAGGTCCGCCTGCCCGACTGGCACTTCGGTTCCGCCGTGGTAGACGAAGCCTGCGGGGCTGTAGTTAGTGGAGGACAGAGGCGTGAACCCTGCGAGGTCGCCCGCCGTGTCGACGCCATTGAGCACGGTGTAGTCGCTGGTGTCCTCAACGCCTGAGAACGGGCCAACCTGATGGGCGGTGCCGCCGCCGTTCCAGTAGACGCCGTGCACACTCGAAGTGGATGCGTAGTCATCGCCGGCGATCCGGCCCCCGTCGCTGATCGCGTAGGCGTCGCTCTCATCCGTGCTTCCCAGCTGACCGAGCGCCTGCAAGCTGCCAGACCACAGCGCGGCATGGTCGTAGCTGTTGGTGTCCATGACATCGCCGACCACCTGGTCGTGGTCGTTGAGCCCCATCGGGACGAAGTCGCCCAGGTCGGTGACCGTGTCAGCGCGTGCCTGCGCAGCCACGCCGAAGGCGAGGACGATCGCCAGCGCGGCGAGCCGGCGCAGCCGGACCGCAGTGGTCGTGACGGGTACTGAAACCAAGGTGCCCCCTCGATCGTCGATGCCCCACATCGGCGCCCTCCGCCACCGGCACGATACTAGCCTTGACGCATGGTTGACAGCCATACCCACCTGGAGTTGTGCGAGCCGAGCGACGCGGAGCTGGTGGCGAACGCCGCGCGGGCGGGGGTCAACCGCATCGTCACCATCGGCACGGACGGCTCCTCGTGCCGGGCGGCGCTGGCCGCGGCCGAGGACTTCCCGCAGGTCTACGCAGCGGTCGGTCGCCATCCGAACAGCGCCACCGGGTTCGACGACGCCGACCTGGCCGAGCTGTACGCGCTCGCCGCTCACGAGCGGTGCGTCGCGATCGGCGAGACGGGCCTCGACTACTACCGTGACTACGCGCCCCGCCCCGACCAGGAGCGCGCCTTCCACGCCCAGATCGAGCTTGCGCGTGAGACCGGCAAGCCGCTCGTCATCCACACCCGCGCCGCCGACGACGACACCCTGGCGATCCTGACCGAGCGCGCGGCCGAGCTCCCGGTGATCCTCCACTGCTTCTCGATGCCTGACCGGATCGACGAGTGCCTCGCGCACGGGCGCTGGTGGATCTCGTTCGCGGGCAACGTCACCTACCCCAAGGCGGACGCCCTGCGCGCGGCGATGCTTCGCGTGCCCGCCGACCGGCTGCTGGTCGAGACCGACGCGCCATACCTGTCTCCCCAGGTGCTGCGCGGCAAGCCGAACCAGCCGGCCAACGTGGTGCACACGGCGCAGGCGCTGGCGCTCGAGCGGCGGGTCCCCTACGAGGAGCTCGACGCCGCGATCGACCGCAACGGGGCGGCGGTGTACGGATGGTGAGCACGCGCCGGGCGCGGAACCTCGGTCAGAACTTCCTCGTCGACCGCAACATCCTCGACGTGATCGAGCGCCTGGCCGAGCTCGACCCGGCCGACGTGGTGCTCGAGATCGGCGGCGGCCCCGGGGTGCTCTCCGAGCGGCTGGCGGACCGCGTGGCGCACGTCCACGTGATCGAGATCGACCGAACGCTCGAGGCGGCCCTGCGCGAGCTGCTGGGCGATCGCGCAAACGTCTCGATCCACATCGCCGATGCGCTCGAGCTCGACCTGCCCGGTCTCGACCCGGCGCCCGACAAGGTGGTCGCGAACCTTCCCTATGGGATCGCCGCCACGATCGTCCTGCGCACGGTCGACGAGCTGCCCCGCGTCCAGAGCTGGGTGGTCATGGTCCAGCGCGAGGTCGGTGAACGGCTGGCCGCCGCGCCGGGGACCGCGGCCTACGGCGCGCCGTCGGTGCTCGCCCAGCTGGCCTGCGAGGTCCGGGTCCTGCGAGCCGTGTCGAGGAACGTGTTCCGGCCCGTCCCGAACGTCGACTCCGTGCTCGTCGGTCTTCGGCGCACCGCGCCGGCGGCGGAGCCCGAGGTTCGGGCGCTCGTGCACGACGCGTTCGCACACCGTCGCAAGACATTGGCCGGGGCGCTCGCGCTCGCGCCACACGCGTCGCCCGAGGTCCGCGAGCGCGCGCGGGAGGCGCTGGTCGCGATCGGCCACCCCGCCGACGAGCGCGCCGAGCGCCTGGCCCCCGACGAGTTCCGCGCGCTGGCGTCGAGGCTTTGCGGTTGACCGGGCTGCGGGCGCTCGCGCCGGGCAAGGTCAACCTCTGCCTGTTCCTCGGCGGCGTCCGCGACGACGGGCGTCACGAGCTAGTCACGCTGTTCGAGTCGGTGTCGCTGGCCGACGAGCTGCTGCTCCGCAGCGCCCCGCGCGATGAGGTGGTCTGCCCCAGCATCGCGGATCCAAACCTCGTCGCCACGGCGCTCTCAAGGCTGCGCGAGCTGGGCTGGGAGGGACCACCGGTCCGGGTCGAGATCGAGAAGCGGATTCCCGTGGCCGCCGGTATGGGTGGCGGCTCGGCCGACGCGGCGGCGCTGTTGCGGCTGGCCCGCCAGCTCTCGCCGGTCGATCCGGGCGCGATCAAATCGCTGGCCGCCGAGCTTGGCGCCGATGTCCCGAGCCAGCTCTCGCCCGGGCTGTCGCTCGGCAGCGGCGCCGGCGAGATCGTCGAGCCGCTCCCGGCGCTGCCCGCCCACGCGTTTGTGATCGTCCCCTCCGAGCATTCGCTGTCGACCGCGGCCGTCTACCGCGAGGCTGATCGCCTCGGCCTCGGCCGCTCACGCGAGGAGCTCGCGTCGCGCCGGGGCGCGCTCGAGGACGCCCTGCGCTCGGGTGGCCCGCTTCCCGGCCCGCTCTTGGCCAACGACCTCGCCCCCGCGGCGATCTCGCTGTGCCCGGCGATCGGCGAGGGCCTGGCCGCGACGACAGCGGCGGGAGCCGACCACGCGATCGTGTGCGGGTCCGGTCCGACGGTCGCCGGGGTGTTCTGGGGCTCCGACGGGGTGGACCACGCACGCGAGGTCGCATCTGCGCTTAAATCTGGCTTTCCGGGCGCCGTCTGCGCGGTGCCCGTTGCCGCGGAGCATGGAAATCCGCGAATTGCGTGATCCGGTTCGCCGCCCCGGATCGCGCCATCTACACCTTTGGGCACAATTGACTTGCCACCATGAGCAATCAGGCGATCACCTATCTAGTCGGCGCCTGTGCGGGCGTGTTCGGACTGGCCGCGTTCGGGGCGCTCGTCGTCGTGCCCGCGATCACCGCTTATCGCCGCCCGCTCGAGCGGGTTGCGGTCGTGATCCTGTCCGTGTACGTGCTTGCGGCGCTCGTCGGGTTGGGGATCCTCGCGGGCGCTCTGATCGTCTTCGAGTGGCCGCGTGTCTTCTGAGATGACCGAGAGCTTCCCGCGACAGAGCGGCGCGCCTGACCTGACCGCGCTCGCCGCGATCACCGACGCGGTGGAGGCCGGCGCCGGCCTTCCGGAGATCCTGCGGGCGGCGGCGCGCGCGCTCGACGCCAGCCTGATCCTGATCGACCGCTCCGCCTCCGTGCTCGCGGTCGCCGCCCGCTCGCCGGCGGACGAGCGCTCGCTGATGCGCGGCGGCGAGAACGTGACCACGATCGAGCTGAAGGTCGCAGAGGCGTCGGTGGGGCAGCTGCGGATGCGCAGCCGAGACCATGAGCCC
This sequence comes from uncultured Solirubrobacterales bacterium, assembly GCA_963796645.1. Classification (GTDB taxonomy): domain Bacteria; phylum Actinomycetota; class Thermoleophilia; order Solirubrobacterales; family Solirubrobacteraceae; genus Palsa-465. The sequence goes on from CAWCMQ010000001.1 coordinate 407,296, forward strand.
GACACCTCGCTGCTGCGGCTCGTGACAACGCTGATCGCCTCCGAGGTGGAGCGCGTCCGCGCCCCGGAGCGTGCCTCGGAGGAGGCCGCCTCGAGCTTCCAGCGCGCCGTCCTCGCAAGCCGGATCGACGATCGCGAGGATCTGGTCGCCCGCGGCAAGGAGCTCGGGACCGACCTCGCCTCCGGCGGGTCGGTGCTCGTGGTCCGGGCGCATCCCCGCAATCCGACCGAGGACGACTGGCGTCGGCGGCTCCTCGCGGTGGCCTCGCGCGGTGCCCGTTCGATCGCGCCCGGCTCGATCGCCTCGCCCGCCGACGACAAGCCAGGCGAGGTGATCGTGCTCGTACCCGACGCGGACGGCGACACCGGCCGCCGCGTGAGCGCCGCGATCATGCGCGAGCTCGAGTCCGGGCTTCCGGGCTTCGCCTTCGCGATCGGGCGCAGCCGGCGCGCCGAGGATCCGCTCGAGCTGCACCGCGCCGCCAACGAGAGCCTGCTGGCCGCGAATGTGGTGGAGGGCGACCACGAGCGCTCGGCGATGGGGTTCGAGGAGACCGGCACCTATCAGCTGCTGCTGCCGCACATGAACGACCCGGCCGAGCTCCGGCGCTTCTACGACGAGACCGTGCGGCCGCTCGTCGCCTACGACGAGCAGTACGAGACGGATCTGCTCGGGACCCTGTCCACGTTCCTGGACTGCGACGCGAACGTGAACGCCACCGCGGCCAGGCTGATCACTCATCGGCACACGATTCGTTACCGGTTCGAGCGCGTGCGCGAGCTCACCAGCCTCGATGTCTCGTCCACCGACGGACGCGAGAAGCTCTCACTCGGGCTGAAAGCGATGCGCGTGCTCGGCATCGCCGCGCCCGGCGGACCTGCAACCGAGCCCGGGGCCGAGGGCGGCCGGGTACCTCGTTAGCCGGCCTTCTCGGCGATCGCGGACTGCACCATCTCGGCGACCATTTCGCCGGCGATCGTCAGCGGCTCGGTCGCGCGGAGCGCGCGGGCGAGCACGAACGCGCCCTCGAGCGCAGCGAGCATCGCGATCGTCAGCTCTCGGGCGGTCTCGGGGTCGATCTCGGGATAGCGCTCGGCGCCGGCGCTGATCCAGCTCTCGAACACATCGGCGCACGCCTCGCGCATCACCTCGCTGCTGCTCGAGACCTCGAGTGCGACCGTCGCGATCGGGCAGGCGTCCTCATAGTTGGTCTCGACCAGGTGCTGCGCGGCGCCGGCGAAGAACATCCGCACGCCGGTGACGGGGTCCGGCGCGATGTCGAACACGGCCGGGATCAGCTGCTCGTACAGCTTCCCGGAGGTGCGCACCGCCTCCGCTCCGAGCTGCTCCTTGCCGCCCGGGAAGTGGTGGTAGACGGAGCCGAAAGGCGCCTTGGCCTCGGTGACGATCTGCTTGACGCCGGTCGCGTTGTAGCCCTGGCGGCGGAACAGCTCAGCGCTTACGTCGACGATCCGGTCCCTTGTGCTTGCTGGCATATGCGGTAGTCTACTCGCTAGAGCGATCAATCTAGTGAGAGGTCGGAACTCATGCTCAGTCGAGTCGGCGCAAAGCTGGTGCGCCACAACATGGGGCAGCTCAACGCGGGGAACGTCAAGCCGACGCTGCGGATCGAGGCGCGCGACGTCCAGCTCACCTTCCCCGGCGACAGCTCGTGGTCGGGCACGTTCAGAGGCAAGCGCGAGCTTCGCACGTGGCTGGAGCGGTTCGCCCGGGTCGGGCTGCAGATCTTCGCCGACGAGGTCGTGGTTCAGGGCTTCCCGTGGAATCAGACCGTTTGCGTCCGCGGCCGCGATCACCTCGACTCGCCCACGGGCGAGCGCGTGTACGAGAATCGCTACGTGATCTGGGGACGCATGTCGTGGGGGCTTCTGCGCGAGTACGAGGTCTACGAGGACACTCAGAAGGCGAAGGACTTCGACGACTGGCTGGCCGAGCACGAGCGTCCGGCAGTGGCGGTGTGAGCCCGCTCGTCGAGCTCGCCGCCGGGCCGGTCGAGTACGAGGACACCGGCGGCGCGGGACCGGTTCTGGTGCTCCTCCACGGCCTGGTGATGGATGGCCGCGTCTGGAGCGAGGTTGTCGCCGAGCTCGGCGACGACTACCGCTGCGTGATGCCGGTGCTGCCATTCGGCGCACACCGGCACGCGATGCACGCCGACGCCGACCTCTCGCTCCGGGGCCTCGGCCACCTCGTGGCCGAGCTGCTCGAGAAGCTCGAGCTGAGCGATGTGACGCTCTGCTTCAACGACTGGGGTGGAGCCCAGGTGATGATCGCGGACGGGCTGATGGAGCGGGTGGGAGCGCTGGCGCTGATCTCGTGCGAGGCGTTCGAGAACTACCCCCCGGGGATCCCGGGCCGACTCGCCTCGCTCCGGCCCGAGCGCCGGGAGGCATCGCGATGATGCGGCACGCCCTGTCGGTCGGGGCGCTTCGCCGGCTGCCGATCGCGTTCGGCTGGATGTCCAAGCGCGGTGTGCCGGACGAGCTGATGCACTCCTGGCTCGAGCCGCTGGCGCGTCCCGAGATTCGGCGCGACCTCGCCCGGTACGCCGGCGACTCGCGAGGCGGCCGGCGCGACATGCTCGCTGCCACGCCGTCGCTTTCGTCCTTCGACCGGCCGGTCCTGGTGGCCTGCGCGAGCGAGGACCGGATCATGCCGCCGGAAACCGCGCGCGCCTCGCCGGCGCGTTTCCCCACGCCACCCTTGTGGAGATCGCCGACAGCTACACGCTGATCCCGATCGACCAGCCCGCGCGGCTGGCCCACCACCTGCGGGACTTCGTCCCGGTTCCCGCCGTGCAGCCGCGCTGAGCGCAGCGGGTAGGATCGCGGGCGGATGCCCGTGGGGATCATCACCGGTTCAGGCACGCATGCGCTGCCGGACTTCGAGGACGGGGAGCCGGTGGCCGTCGGGACGCCATTCGGCGAGGCCTCGGTCACCCGTGGCCGCTACGCGGGCGTCGATGCGCTGCACGTCTCACGGCACGGACCGGGCCACGCGGCGCTTTCGAATCAGGTCACCCACCGCGCCAACATCTGGGCGCTGAAGCAGCTCGGCGCGGACAGTGTCATCGGGTGCACGGCCTGCGGAGCCGTCGACCCTGGCCTTGAGCTCGGCTCGCTGGTGATCTTTGACGATCTGCACTTCATCTCGAACCGGCTCCCGGACGGATCGCTGTGCTCGTTCTTCATCACCCCCGGCGACCGGGAGCGCGGACACTGGATCCTCCACGGCGGGCCGTTCTCGCAGGACCTCCGCGCCGAGCTGGTGCGGGCGGCGGCGAGCACCGCTCACCCGGCGCGCGACGGCGGCGTCTATGGGCACGTCGACGGGCCGCGGTTCAACACTCCGACGGAGATCGCCCAGCTCGCCGCATGCGGCGTTGCGGCGGTGAGCCAGACCGGCGGACCCGAGACCGTCCTGTGCGGCGAGCTCGAGCTCCCGTTCGCGCTGATTGGGTTCGTGACCGATTACGCCAACGAGGTCAAGCCGGGGGACCCGACGCCGGCCGCGAAGATGATCGAGCTGATGGGAACCAGCACGTCGATCTTCGCCGACGTGCTCCGCGACGCGCTGCCGCGGATCTCCGCCGGTGGGGCCCAGCCCGCGGGCACGGTCTATCGCTTCGAACAGGGATGAGCGAGGACGCGCCGGCTGTACTGATCATGGCGCGGGCGCCGCGCCGCGGACATGTCCGTCTGGCGCTCGAGCCGGTGCTCGGAGCTGACGGAGCCGTGGCACTGCAGGCGGCGCTGATCGTGCAGGCGGCCCTATGGGCGCAGGAGTTCGCGCCCGGGGGCGTCCACATCGCGCACGACCCGCCCGACGCCGGGCCGGAGCTGCGCGAGCTCGTACCGGACGCCGTCTACACGTTTCCGCAGAACGGCGATGGGATCGCCGGACGACTTGCCGACGCGATCGGACGCGTGTTCGCCCATTGGTCGGGGCCGCTGCTGATCGCCTGGCCGGACCTGCCGCAGCTGCGCCCGGAGCACGCGGCGGCGGCCCTCGAGGACCTCCGGCAGGGCTGTGACCTCGTCCTCGGCCCGGTAATCGACGGCGGCTTCTACCTGGTCGGGATCTCCCGCCCGCTCCCGGAGCTGTTCGCGCTCCCCGAGCAGGCGTGGCGAAACGCGGACGCGATCTCGATCGGGGTCGCGGCCGCGCGCGAGGCGGGGCTCGAGATCGGCATCCTGCGCGCCGAGCGGGCACTGCACCGCCCGGCCGACGTGCGGGCTGCGCTCGCCGATCCCCTGCTGCCGCCGTCGCTACGCCGGATCCTCGAGCCCCGCGGCTGAGCCGCAAGTCAGCAGCCAGACGAGGCGCCGCTGGCCGGGCCAGGCGTGAAAAAGCGACCTGATGCTCACCCATCCTCATTAATCTTGCGTGGACAAGTGTCGGGTCCCTTGGTGCTTTGCGCACCCGGTGCCGATGAGTCATCCGTGGTCGGCACTGGACGCAGTTTGGGGACCTGCTGAACGGTGAGTAAGGCGTCTCACCGGGTGGGCGGATCGGACGAGGGCGGAATGACGCTGATCGAGGTGCTGGTCGCTGCCCTGATTATCAGCCTGCTCGCCGCGGGAGTGGCGGTTGCCCTGATCGCCGGCGCCCAGACCGCGGCTGACCAGCGCCATCACGCCCAGGCTGCCGAGTTGGCGCAGATGGATCAGGAGCGGCTCAAGGGGCTGTCGGCCGCGCAGTTGAACGGGCTCGACACCCCTCAGGTGCGGACGGTGACGCTCGATGGCACTCCGTACATAATCAGTTCACGGGCGCAGTTCCTGAACAGCACGGGCGGCTCGGCCTGCGGTAGCACGGGCGCGGGCGCCGCCGCCTACTACGAGGTGGTGTCCTCCGTCAATTGGACCGCGAACCGTCGCGGACCCGTGATGGTCGAGAGCCTGATCACTCCGCCTGCCGGCGGAACGCTTCTCACCGAGGTGGCCGATCAGACCGGCGCGCCGTTGTCAGGCATTGCGGTCGGTGCGAGCGGTGCCGACTCGGCATCGGGGACGACCGACGCCAACGGTTGCACGATCTTCTCGGGTCTGAACTCGGGTGACTTCACCGTAACGCTGACCGCGGCCGGATACGTCGACCCCGAGGACGATCCGAGCCCGATCAGCATCCCGGCGACCGTGACCGGGACGGGAACCTCCACGCCCAGCAGCGGCAATCCGATCACGCTCGGCCTGGCCGGCGTCTTCAACACGTCCTTCACCGCGAACAGCGGGGCTCTCACCGGACAGCAGGCCGACGCGATCTCGTGGTACGGCGCCGGCTCCACGAACTCGATGTCTGCGTTCAAGAGCCAGGCCTACGGAGGTTCCGGAGTGCAGGGGACCCAGATTCCCGCCTCGGGCACTATCCCCCTGTTCCCGTTCCCGTTCACGGGTCCCCCGATCAGCTATACGGGCAATTACCAGGTGTGGGCCGGGCCCTGTCGGCAGATGCAGCCCCCGACCGGAGTGGACATGTTCTCGGTTCCACCCGGATCCAACCAGACTCTGGCCGTGCAGGAGCCGGCGCTCAACGTGGTCGTGAACTTCAACGGCACTCGGGTCAAGCCCTCGCACGTGCGGATCAGCTTCGCGAGCCAGACGGGCACCTCATGTACCGATACATGGTCGGCTGCGGTCGCGGCGAACGCGGCGACGAGCCCCAGCGGCTCGCTCGCGTCTCCGGGCCAGCCATTCGCCACCACCGCGACCACGGGAGCGACGGCCAGCGCGTCTGGCTACAAGGGGACGCTGAGCGTCTGTGCTGACACCTCAAATCGACGGGTCACCGTCTCAAACGTGACCAACACGAGTTTCACCGCCGCCACGGCGGTCACCGTCAACATCACAAATGGCTCGACTAGTGGAGTCTGTCCGTGATGGCCGCGTTCGAATCGGAGCAGGGGTTCAGCCTGATCGAGCTGTTGGTGACGATGGTGTGCGGGATCGTCGTGATGCTGGCGCTGTTCACCATCCAGGACGTGACCCTGCACCAGACCAGCCGGGTGTTCAGCAAGGTCGACGCAACCCAACACGCGCGCACGGCAATGGAGAACCTCGAGAACGAACTTCACTCCGGGTGTCTGGTCGACAACATCACACCGATTCAGAGCGGCAGCACGTCGACCACGCTGCTGTTCGCGAGTCAGTACGGGACGGGGCCAACGCTCGTCCCGGTCGAGCACAACATCGCGTTCAACTCAGCCGCCGCGACGCTCACGGACAGCACGTACGCCGAGACCGGCGAGACGACCGATGCAAACGGGGTGCCCGTCTACACATTTTCCAGTACGCCGAGCAGTAGTCACACGGTCCTGGCGAACGTGCACCAGACCGGGACCACGGACGTATTCCAGTACTACTCCTATCAGGAGCCGATGAAGTCCCCTGGTGTGCCGTACACAGACGGCGCCGGCAATCCGTACATGATGCTTCTGGACGGGACCAGCGCGGTACCGGGGACCAACACGATCCCGACGCCCCAGTCGTTGCCGGACTCTCCGTCGCTCTCGACCACGAACGCTCAGAACACCGCCGAGGTGATGATCAACCTGACGGTGGGTCCAGCCGGCGGCTCGCCCGTGAGCACCAATTTCTCTGATTCGAACGATTCGTTCTCGGACGGCGTGGTGCTGCGACTCACACCGGCGGCGAACCACGCCGGCAACGGAAACGTGTTTCTGCCATGCCAATGAGACTCAGGGATGGCCTCGCCACCGAGAACGGCTTCGTCATGATCATCGCGCTTGGCGTGATGGCGGTCACATTGCTGCTGCTGGCTGCCGTGTTCGTCGCCGTCAACGGCGATACTCATAACAGCCAGCATGATCTCGACAGCAAGCGCGCGTACAGTGCCGCCGAGGCCGGAGCCAACGCTTACCTGTATCAGCTGAACCAGAATCCGTCGTACTGGTCGAACTGCGCGAACGACTCGCTGGCGGAGACGCAGGTGCCGGGCACGTCTCCGGCTCAGTACTACTCCTACGCCGCGATCCCCGCCAACGGTGCGACCGGCTGTACGAGCAACGCAATCGCGTCACTGATCGACAACTCGACCGGGAGCCTCCGGATGGAGTTCACCGGTTATTCCGGTGGCCCGAGTCAGGTGCGGCGCACCGTGGTGGCCAGCTACCGCAAGCTCAGCCCGCTCGACTTCCTCTGGTACACGGTGTACGAGGCGCTTGACAGCGCGATCAACGGTTACAGTGGCTGTGGCGTGTTCTACCGGGCCGGGCGGAACAGCTCGTGCAACATCTACTGGGTTTCCGGCGACGTGATGAAGGGTCCGATGTACACCCAGGATCAGTATCTGGTCAGCGGGTCGCCCACGTTCGGGCGGGGACCGGACGACAAGATCGAGAGCCTCGCGCCCGGGACCGGTCCGAGCTCGGTGTGCTCCGGAAACAACTGCGGGAGCGCGGTGTTCAACGGCACGCCTGTCTGGAGCGCGCCGCTCGTGCCGTTGCCGACGAATAACTCCCAGCTCGCCACGGACGCTGCGAACTACGGCAAGGTGTTCACGGGGACGACGACGATCACGATCAACAACACCATCGCGACCGTAAAGAACTGCCCGAGCACCTGCACGACGACGTCGGTTGACCTCACCGCCAGCCCGATTATCTACATAGCCAACGGAGCGAGCTGCTCGCCTCCGGCCTACGACCCGTTCACCGCAACCGACCCCAGTTCCGGCTGTGCCGGCGACGTCTACGTCTCGGGCAACTACACGACCTCTGTGACGATTGCCGCCGCCAACAACATCATCATCGGTGGCAACCTCACGACGAGCGAGTCAGGCGGAATCCCGAACGGCACGGCCGTGATGGGCCTGGTGGCAAACCAGGACGTGCGCGTCATGCACGACCTGGGCAGCAACGACAACAACGGCAACTGCGATCAGAACACTCCGGCCACGACGTCGTTCCCCAATCTGAAGATCGATGCCGCGATCCTCGCGCTCAAACATTCCTTCATGGTCGATCATTACGACTGTGGCCCCACGCTTGGGAACCTGACCGTGAACGGATCAATCGTGCAGGATTTCCGGGGCGCCGTCGGGACATTCAATGGCAACGGCGTGATCCAGACCGGGTACCTCAAGAACTACAGCTACGACGACCGGCTCACCTACCTGCTTCCGCCCTACCTATTCGACATCTCGACGGGCGGCTGGGAAGTGAATCGAGAAAACCTCTGTACGCCGGGCGGCAGCGACCCGAACACGAAGTGCTGAGGGCCAAGCCGCACTCGTAGCGAGTGGTTCATGCGCGCCGAGCCAGGCGTGGCAGAGGCCCAGAGACTGAGGCTGGGGGGCGAGGACTCGAACCCCGATTCCCTGGACCAAAACCAGGTGTCCTGGCCGGTTGGACGACCCCCCAGCGTTGCCGCGAATCTATCAGCGGGCCGGGGAGTCCAGGCCTCACGCCTCGGCGGGAGGAGCGCTCGCGTCCGGCGCGGCGGCCGGGCGGGCGTGGGCGGCGACCGCATCGAGGAAGCCGGGAACCTGGCTCTTATGGCCGCCCTTTACCCGCATCTGACCGTCCGGCCAGCCGAGCACGAACTCCTTCTTGTCCCGCTTGACCACCTCGATGCCCTCGAGCGGCATCGTGGTGTGATCGCGCGGCGCTCCGCCGAAACCGGTTCCGATCGCGATCAGTCGCTCGGTCGTACAGGCCAGCACCACGTTCGTCGTCTTCGTCATCGCGTTGATCGCGTTCGCGGTGCCCAGCAGCCCACCCGGGACGCCGCGCTGCTTGTACGTGAAGTCTGGGTTGAGGGCGACGCACGACGACACCAGCGACTCGCCCGGTTCGGACAGCTCGGCCAGCTGATCCAGCGACTTGGCGAACCGGCCCCAGCCGCGCGGAAGGCGATCCCTCTCGCGCGCGATCTCCTCCGACGTGATTGCCACGATGCACCTCCTCCAGGTTCGCGCAGACCCTAACTCGGTCCCTGCGTTCAGTCCACAGCCGGAATCGGGCGGCGTGGTTTTGCCATGTCCGATTTCCGCCAGACAGCGCTACCGAGGTGTGCCATCGTGACCGGCATGCCGGTCGACTCCGACAAGCTCTGGCACGCGATTGAGGCGCGCGATCCGAGGTTCGACGGGTGGGTGTTCCTCGGCGTCGCCACGACCGGGATCTACTGTCGACCGAGCTGCCCGGCCCGAACGCCGCAGCGCCGGAACGTCCGGACGTTCAATACCGCCGCGGCCGCGCAGGCCGCCGGGTTCCGCGCCTGCAAGCGATGCCGGCCCGACGCGAGCCCGGGCTCGCCGGAGTGGGACCGGCGCTCCGATGTGGTCGGGCGGGCGATGCGGCTGATCGCGGACGGGGTGATCGACCGCGAGGGCGTGCGTGGCCTGTCGCGGCACCTCGGTTACAGCGAGCGGCACCTGCACCGTCAGCTCGTGGCCGTGGTCGGTGCCGGACCGCTCGCGCTGGCCAGGGCCGGCCGTGCGCAGACCGCTCGCGTGTTGCTGGAGACGACCGATCTCTCGATCTCCGCCGTCGCGCTCGCCGCCGGATTCGGCTCGGTGCGCCAGTTCAACGACACGATCCGAGAGATCTTCGCCGAGCCGCCGTCGACGCTCCGCGCCCGGGCTCGTCGCCGGGCGATGCAGCCGGACCGTGGGGCGATCGCGCTGCGGTTGCCGTATCGGGCGCCGCTCGACCTGGGCGGTCTGTTCTCGTTCTTCGCCCGCCGCGCGGTGCCGGGCATCGAGGAGGTCACCGAGCACGTCTACCGCCGGAGCCTGCGACTGCCGCACGGCGCCGGTGTGGTGGAGCTCGAGCCCGGGCCAAATCACGTTGCGGCGCGCTATGTGCTCGACGACATCCGAGACCTCGCCACCGCCGTGCAGCGCTCGCGGGGCCTGCTCGACCTCGACTCCGACCCCGTCGCGGTCCTCGATGCGCTGAGCGCCGATGATCTGATCGGGTCGCTCGTGTGCGAGTCGCCCGGCCGTCGCGTGCCGGGGCACGCCGACCCGCACGAGCTGGCGATCCGTGCCGTGCTTGGACAGCAGGTCACGCTGCGGGCGGCCTCGACGCTGGCCTCGCGGCTCGTCGAGCAGTGCGGGCAGCCGCTCTCCCAACCTCTCGGATCGCTCACCCACACGTTCCCATCGGCGGACGCCCTCGCTTCGATCGACCCCGAGCGGCTGGCTATGCCCCGCTCGCGCAGGCGGGCGCTGATCGCGTTGGCCGGCGCGCTGGCGAGCGGCGCGGTGGTGCTCGACCCCGGAGCCGATCGCGTGGGGGCACGGGCTCAGCTGACCGAGCTACCGGGAATCGGACGCTGGACGGCCGACTACGTGGCGATGCGGGCGCTGCGGGACCCCGACGCCTTCCTCGCCTCTGATCTGGGCGTCCGGCACGCGCTCGAGCGACTCGGGCGCGACGGCCGGCCACCGGCGGCGCTCGCTCTTTCCGAGCGCTGGCGGCCGTACCGGGCCTACGCGGTGCAGCACCTGTGGGCCTCGCTGGCGGTGCCCCCGGGGGCTGCGCGCCCGGCCGCGTAGGGTCACCGCGTCCGTAGTTATCACCACACGAATATGTGCGACTGCACGGATGGCGGGACTGACCGCGAGGGGCAATCTTTTTCTCGTCCCCTTAGGGGGGCCGGTCACGTGGAGGGGGATGCAGTCACCTCACCCACGGAATCCCTGACCGACACGCAAACCGCGCGCTGGCGGCCGCTCCCCCAACCGGTGGCCGCCGGCCCGGTTTGCGCCAGTCGCGCTGCTCGCGGGAGGGACTGGTGACGGATCCCCTACGATGCGCTCGACGTGACGGCGCCAGTTGTTGTCATCCTCGCCGCGGGGCAGGGCACGCGCATGCGCTCCGCTACTCCGAAGCTGCTCCACCCTCTGTGTGGGCGGCCGATGCTCGCCTGGCCGGTGGCGGCCGCGCGAGAGGCCGGGGCCGGTAGGGTCGTGGTCGTTGACGGCCCAGAGCGTCGCCTCGAACCGTCGCTCGATGGGACGGCGGTGCTCGCGGTCCAGGCGCAGCCGCGCGGGACGGCCGACGCCGTCAGGGCAGCAGCCGAGCACATCGACCCGAGCGCGACCGTGATCGTGCTGAACGGCGACGTGCCGCTGATCACCGCGGAGACGATTCGCGAGCTCGCCGAGGCGCACGAGCGCTCAGGCGCCGTGGCGACGATGGCAACCGCTGTGCTCGATGACCCGACTGGCTACGGACGCGTCGTGCGGGCCCCGGATGGCACGGTCGAGCGCGTGGTCGAGACCAAGTCCCCCGGCGACGCTACCGAGCTCGAGCTTCACATCCGCGAGATCAACACGGGGATCTTCGCGTTCGAGGGCGGCCCGCTGCTGCAGGCGCTCAGCGAGGTGGGCGAGGACAACGCGCAGGGGGAGCAGTACCTGCCCGACGTGCTGCCGATCCTGCGCTCGCACGAGCGCACGGTCATCGCGCACGAGATCGCCGACCCGAGCGAGATGCTCGGGATCAACGACCGGGTCGCGCTCGCCGAGGTCGTGGCCCTGGCGCAGCGGCGGATTCAGACCCGCCACATGCTCGCCGGAGTGACGATCGTCGATCCGAGTGCGACCGTCATCGACGTCGAGGTCGAGATCGGCCAGGACACCGTTATCGCTCCGTTCACCAGTCTGCACGGCACCACCCGGATCGGCGCGCGCTCCACCGTGGGTCCACACGCCACCGTGATCGACACCCGCGTCGGCGATGAGGCAAGGGTGCTCCACTCCTACACGGTGGAGGCCGACGTCGGCGACCGCGTGAGCGTCGGCCCGTTCGCCTACCTGCGCCCCGGAGCGGTCCTGCGCGAGGGCGCGAAGGCGGGCACGTTCGTCGAAATCAAGAACTCCGAGATCGGAGCCGGCACCAAGGTCCCACACCTCTCCTACATCGGCGACGCCGATATCGGCGAGGGGACGAACCTCGGGGCGAGCACGATCACCGCGAACTACGACGGCTACCGCAAGCACCGGACCACGATCGGCTCTGGGGTGAAGACGAGCGTCGACACGACGTTGATCGCGCCGGTGACGATCGGCGACGAGGCCTACACGGCGGCTGGGTCGGTGATCAGCAAGGACGTGCCGCCTGGCGCGCTCGGTGTGGCGCGGGCCGATCAGCGCAACATCGAGGGCTACGCGGAGCGCCGGAAGCAGCGGGCGGCGGCGGATCGCGAAGAGAAGAAGTCCGGGTAGCGGCGCGGTGGCATTGCGTCTTCCCTCGGGCGTACACTCGCCTCGACGATGAGCGTCCTCCAGACGAGTCCAGCGCCGACCGAGCTGCGTCTCGAGAACGACAAGCGCCTGATGCTTGTCGCCGGGCGCGCGAACCCGGAGCTGGCGGCGAAGATCGCCTCCAAGCTCGGCGTCTCGCTCGGCGGTGTGACGCTGAAGACGTTCGCCAACGGCGAGGTCTATTGCCGCTATGAGGAGTCGGTACGCGGCGCCGACGTGTTCATCGTTCAGCCCACGTGCGCGAACGCGGCGGCCAACCTCGGCACCAACGACGCGCTGATCGAGCTGCTGGCGATGGTCGACGCCGCCGTCGGCGGCTCGGCCCACCGCGTGATCGCCGTGACGCCCTGGTACGGCTACTCACGCCAGGACAAGAAGTCGGCTCCGCGCGAGCCGATCACCTCACGGATGGTGGCGCGGATGCTCGAGGCGGTCGGGATCGACCGGATCCTCACCATGGACCTGCACTCCGGACAGATCCAGGGCTTCTTCGAGAAGCCGTGCGACCACATGACCGCGCTGTTCATGCTCACCCAGTATTTCGCCGATCTCGGCCTCGAGGACCTCGTCGTCGTCGCCCCGGACGCCGGCCGCGTGAAGCTGAACAAGAAGTTCGCCTCCCAGATCGGCGCCGACCTGGCGATCCTCAACAAGGAGCGCCCCGCCCAGCAGGTGGCCGAGATCGGCTACGTGATCGGCGACGTGGCCGGCAAGACCGCCGTGATCGTGGACGACATCATCGACACCGCTGGGACGCTCAAGGCCGCCGCCCAGGCAGTCCTCGACGCCGGCGCGCGCCGCGTCTACGCCGCCGCCACCCACGGCGTGTTCTCCGGCAACGCCTGGGAGAACCTCGCCTCCGCGGGCTTCGAGCAGGTGGTGGTGACCGACACGCTGCCGCTCCCGCCCAGCCCACCCGAAAACGTGCGGGTCCTCTCCTGCGCCGACCTCCTTACCAACTCGATCCGCCAGATCTTCACCGACGGATCGGTCAGCGACGTGTTCGGCGGCGAGAACCAGCTGTTCTAGCCGCGGCGCCTGGGCGCGGTGCTCGCGCCCAGGCGACCGTCACGGGCCCGCCGGGCAGCAATCGTGGTTGGGGTCGTTGCAGTCGTAGACGCAGGGGATGTACCCGGCGTCCTCGGCCGCGCACGGACAGCAGTAGTCGACGACGCCTTCGCAAGGGCCGTACTTGCCCCGGGGGTTGAAGCCAGGGCAGTAGGGGTTGTCGCACCGCGCCTGGTTGTCCTTCTGATTGAAGTTGGCCGTGTCCATGCACCGGTCGAGGTAGCTGAACGGCCGGTAGACGCCGGCGTAGATGCCGCCGAGAAAGCTGATCCCGAGGAGCGGTGCGACGCTGTAGCCGACCACGATCTTGGCCTCCGTGAGCGCCAGGCACTTCGTGTACGCGGCGTCAGCGACCTGGTGGCTGGTCCAGTTGCAGCCCTTCTGGCATGCAGATGCGCCGTCGGCGGCGGCCGAGCCGGGGGTCAGCAGCGGCGTCGCCGCCGCGCCTGCGGCGCCCGCCAGCGCGCCGCGGAGCGCCTGGCGGCGGGTGACTCCGACCGCGAGGCGGTCAAGCCAATGCCGTTGCTGCCGGCGCCCGGTCACAGACCCAGCTCGTGCTTGGGCTTCAGGTAGTGCTGCACGTGCTTGACGGCATCGACCGAGGCGTTGAAATGGCCCGAGATCTCGTTTACGACGGCGTCGACATCGGGCGGCTTGGGATCGCGCCAGTGTCGGCCGCGGGCCTTCCAGGCGGCCGCCTCCTGGCCCAGCGCGGTCATCAGATGCTGCTTGTCCGCCGCCGGAAACGAAACCCCACCCACGTCGGACCGCATCGCCATGATCGTGCTGGCAATCTGGTCGCACAGGTTGGCCCCTGCCTCTACCGCTTTATCCAGCCCGCCGGTGTCGGGATAGAACCACTGCGGGCCGCTGCCGGCGGGGTAGCGGACGTCATTCGTGGGCAGCTGCGTGTTGCGGTTGAGGTTCATGATCAGCGCCACCTGGCGTTGCAGCTCGAAGAGGTGCTCCAGCCGCTTGTGCTTGTACAGAGCGTGCTGGACGGCGTGAACCTGCGCCCGGGTCGGCTTGGACATCGCGCGACCACACTATTCGGGGCTCCCGTAGCTGTCAAAGGCTGGCCGGGGGTCCCCGGGGTCCCCCTCGGCGACGAACTCCGCGACCGGCAGTCGGGCGAGCCGGGCGAGTAGCCTGCCGCTCCGTGAGCCAAAGCGCCAGCCGCGCCGCCCAGCTGATGGACCTTCTCGGCCTCACCGAGGACGAGCTCTGCCGCACGCTCGACGCGGACCCGCTGACGCTGCTCTCGGGCCAGCTCGATCATCGACCCGAGCTGCCGATCCTGCTCGACCTACTCGACGAGGCCTCCGCCCAGGCCGGGCCATCGGTCCTGAGACGTTGGGTCAGGGCGGCCGGCCCGAAAGGTCGGCCGATCGACCTGCTGCTCGCGCGGGATTTCGGGAGCTTCGAGGTGGCGCTTTCCGAGCTGGCCGCACGGGGGTTCATTCTGCGGGGCGGCGGATGAGTGCCTTCGTCCACTCGCTGCGGGTTCGCTATGCCGAGTGCGACGCCCAGGAGGTGGTGTTCAACGCCCACTACCTCGCCTACGTCGACATCGGCATCACCGAAATGTGGCGGGAGGCGTTCGGAAGCTACGACGCGATGCTCGAGCGCGGGGTGGACGTCGTCGTGGCCGAAGCGCACCTGCGGTTCCGCAGCTCGGCGCGGTTCGACGACGAGCTGCGTATAGAGGTGACGGTCATCCACCTCGGCACTACGAGCATCATCACCCGGCACCGGATGCTGCGCGATTCCGAGCTGCTCGTGGAGGTGGAGATCCGCCACGTCACCGTCGAGCCGCGAACGCTCTCGAAGAAGCCGATTCCCGACTGGATGCGCGAGGGGCTCGTGCGGTGGACTGAGTCGTCCTGACCGCCGGCTCGGTTCCCGCCGCATAACCGGGCGTCGGTCCGCCTACTCCTCGTCCTCTGACTTCTTCTTCTTTTTCTTGTCAGGCCAGAAGCCGGTCAGGTAGTGGAAGACCCGTGCGCTGGCGCGGTCGGCCGCGGCCGCTACACCCGCCATCGTCGCCGCCTCGAGCGCCGCGGCGCTGACCACCTTGGCCATCGACGCCTCGCCGGCCCTGGGATCGGGCGGCTCGTTCGTGTCGATCTTTGCCCATAGGCCCTTGAACGCACTTCGCCCGAGCCTGGCGGCGACCAGGCCGGCGATGATCGCGAACGGTTTGTAGAGGATCTTCACCGTCGCGGAGCCTACCCACTTCCGGCGCCACGCCCTATGGAGAACGCCCGCATCCTCGTTTGCTCCACCTGGCAGTGGTCCACGACCGGTCGATCTGGGTAAATATTGTCTGCAAAACGACCGATCTGAAGGATCAGCAGCATGCTCGATGAGGATCAGAACCAGCGAGACGGCGACGCCGACGAGCTGCTTCGCCGGGCGCTGCTGGACGACTCCTCGTCGGTCGCCGTTTCTCTGCGTGTCGACGGGCTGCCCCTGAGCGAGGCGGTCACTGTCATCTTCCACGCCCGCCGCGATCTCAGCACGCTCCAGACCTACGTCACCTGCGGGAGCCGCGGGGCCGGCACGACGGTGTCGGCGAGCGAGCTGCTCCGCGTGCCCTGCGACCTCGACCTCGCCGACGCCGAGGACCGCGATGAGGCCGAGCGGCTCTACGTCGAGCAGGTGACCACGTTCCGCGACGCGCTGGTCGGCGCCGACATCGTGCTCGACCTCTGGCGCGAGCCGCTGACCGCGATGATCGGTTCACGGGTGGCGGTCGACAACTCGGTGCAGCTCTCGGTCCGACTCCCGGCGCACCGGCTGCTGCCGACCGCGCTGGTGGCACGCGACTCGCAGCTGGTCGTAACACCGGTGTGCAGCGCACGCACGCTGGCCGAGGGACGGCCGCCGCTTGGGATTGCGTGCGCCCAGCAGGACTTCAGCCGCGTCTATCCGCTCGCGGATGACCCCTCGCGCTGCATGGAGGAATTCCTCGCGCTCGCCGCCGAGCACGCCAGGTCGCTCGCCGCCCGCCTCGATCACCAGGAGGCATCGATCGAGCGCTTTCTGGAGCTCAGCTCCGAGGACCTGCCCGAGGCCGGTTGACGGCGGCGGCCCGCTAGCGTGCCGCGGCGATGCGTCGTACCTACATCGCCCTGATCGCTCTCGCGCTGGTTGTGTTCCTCGTCGTGAGCGCGATCCTCGCCCGGGTGTTCAGCGCTGACGGAGCCGAGCGCTCGGCCGTCACGGCGCTGGTTCAGGATGAGGCGCGCGGCGACGCCTCGGCGATGCTGGCACGGATGTCCGGTTGCAGCTCGGATCCGGCCTGCCGGGCCCGGGTGACCTACAACGCCACGGTCCTCAGGCGCCCGGGGACGGTCTCGATCCTCCAGATCCAGTCCTCGACCGGGTTCTCGCTCGCGAGCACAACCGGCTACGCCCGCGTCGCGTGGGCGACCGCCAGCACGCTTCCGATCGTCCAGTGCGTGCGCGTGCACCGGGCCGGGAACGCGGTCAGCGGCATCCGGATCGACCTGCTGTCCATGACCCAGCGCCTGAAGAGCGACGCCAACTGCCCCTAGGCGTCAGGCGCTGACCGTCAGCCCGACCTTGGCACCTCGCGTGCGATGGGCGCCCGCGGCCGGCTTTGAGCTGAGAACTCGGCCCTTGCGCCCGTGGCGAACGTGCCGGTGGGTGACGGTTCCGACGCCGCAGTGCGCCTTCTTCAGCGCGCCCTTCGCCGCCTTCAGCGTCTTGCCCTTGAGCCTGGGCACGACACACGCGACCGGCTTGGCGACGGTGATCCTCCTCGTCGTCGTGCCCGCAGCGCCGAAGTCGTCTGTGACCGTGAGCGTGACGGTGAACGTGCCGGCATTCTTGTAGGCGTGCGTCGGGCGCTCGGCGGTGGAGGTGGCCCCGTCGCCGAACCGCCAGGTGAAGGTGATCGGATCGTGGTCGGGGTCGCGCGAGGCGGAGCCGTCGAAGGTCAGCTTCTGGCCGGTGGTGGCCTTGGTCTTGGCGCTGAAGCTCGCGATCGGCGCGTGGTTCGGCGGCTGAAACTCGAACGCACCCATGTCGATGGTCGCAGTGCCGTTGTGGTCGCCGTCGACCTTGCGCGGATGACCGGCCACGTCGGTGGTCGGCTCGCCGGCGGGCGGGGCGGCGGGATCGCCACGGTCGATCGCGGGGCTCCCCGATTTCAGAGAGAAGTCGGAGTTCAGCTGGGGATCTACGTTGTGCAGGTCGCTCCCCGGCACCGTCTCACTGATCGACGCGCCCACCCCTGTCACGCTCGTCTTTGTCGGGTCGTAGTCCGAGTACTTGATGTTGACACTGGCTGTCCCTGCCGTCACGGTGGCGGCCACATCGGTACCGAACCCGCGGATGATCGTGCCGTCGATGTTCACCGTTGCGACGGCGCCCACACTCGAGCTCGAGGCCGATACCCCGGTTGAGGTTCCTCCGGCGCCAATCAGAGTGCTCTGGTCGAGCGTGACGGTCGTCGGTTCGCCGAGGGCAAACAGCGCCTGGCCGTTATTACTGGTGGTCTTCAGCACATCGTCGGCCGCCAGCACCGACAGGGCGCCGTCATCGCCAAGGGCGAAGCACGCGTTGCCGTTGCAGGTCACGTGAGAGCTCGTGACCGTCGTGCGACTGCTGTGAGCCGTCGCGAGCTCGAGACCGTTGAAGGCGGTGAAGCTGGACCTCGTGACGGTGGTGTCGGTGAGAACCCCAGCGATTGCAAACCCAGCGGTCAGATTGACGCTTCCGTCGGAGAACTGGGACCCGTACAGGCTGACGCCGGTGCCACCGGTCGCTCCGACGGCATTGACGACGTCGATGTGTGAGAAGCTCGGACCGCTGGCTCCGATGTTCTGATCGACCGAGATCCCCAAGTTGCCAGTCGACGGTGGAATCGTGATCTCCACGGAGGAGATCGAGGTCCCAGGGTCGTGAACGGCGACGACGTTCTGGTCGTTCGCAGTGCTCGAGGGCGCGATGTCGGTCGAGTCGCCGCTGCCCACGAGCGTCACCGGGTTGCCAACGTCATCGACCACGTCCTCGTTGTAGGTGCCGGGGCCAACCTCGATCGTGTCCAGGGTCCCCGGGCCGCCATTAGCTTTTGTTGCGGCGAGCGCCGCGCTGATCGTCGTGAAGTTGTGGCCGGCGGCGCACCCGGCGTGCTGGACGCAGAACGTGTCAGCCTGGGCGGCGGCCGGAAGGACCAGCGCCGCCGAAGCGGCGATGGCCAGGGCCGCCGGGCATATCACGAGTGGATTGGCGTGCGCTCGGGCTCGCGCGCCGGCCGGCGCACGCGCTTGGGCAGCGAGTCGGCGAGGCGGCGATGGTCTCGCAGGCGTACGCGTGCCGGAGCTGCGTCGGGCAGCGGAATCCCGCCCGAGGGCGGCTCGGGCGGCTTCGGCGGGCGGCGTGGACCCTTGCCCCAGCCCTCATCGGAGCCCGAGTCAGAGGACGACGAGGGGCCACCCGGCCCGTCACGAAGGGCCGGGAGCATGAGCATCGCGACGCACCCAAGTCCTAGTAGGTGCACGCCGGCGACCATCAGCAGCAGCTGAGCCTCGCCCGACATATCGCGAAGAGTAGCGCGGTCAGCGACGCTTGAAAACGTCCTACCGCTACCATCGTTTGCCGCTCATGTCGATAACCGCCGCAACCGGACTCAGCGTTCAGGGTCGCGATCCCGAGGGTTCGCGGGCCGCGCGACGCCTGCGCCGCGAGGGCAACGTGCCCGGAGTGGTGTACGGCGGCGGCGAGGACCCGGTCGCATTCCAGATCAACGCGCGCGAACTGCGCAACGTGCTGGCCAACGCCGGAGCCGTGCTCGATCTGAGCATCGACGGCGCGAGCTCCACGCCCGTCGTCATCAAGGAGCAGACCCGCCACCCCGTCACCGGCGCCACGATTCACATCGATCTGCTGCGGGTCCGTCTCGACCAGACGATCCAGTCGACGGTGACGCTCGAGCTGACCGGCACCGAGGACGCGCCGGGTGTCAAGGAGGGCGGCGTGCTCGAGCACGTCACGCGCGACCTGACGATTGAGGCGCTCCCCACCGACATCCCAGACTCCTTGCACCACGACGTCTCCGAGATGCAGATCGGCGACACGGTCACGCTCGAGGCGGTCAGTGCACCCTCCGGCGTGACGCTGCTCGACGACCCCGAAACCGTGATTGCGACCCTCTCGCCGCCGCGCCTCCAGGTCGAGGAGGAGAGCGAGATCGAGGAGGAGACCGAACTCGTCGGCGAGGGCGAGGAGGGCGCCGAGGGCGAGGAGGGCGCCGAGCCTTCCGGCGAGGGCGGCGGCGAAGACGAGTCGTCCGGCGAGTAGCGCCGGGCCATGCAACTCCGCGGGCGTCGCGGCGCCCCCGTCGACTGGCTGATCGTCGGCCTCGGCAACCCGGGCGCCGAGTACGCCGGCACGCGCCACAACATCGGGTTCGAGGTCGCCAACGCTCTCGCCTCCCGCTGGGGACTGTCCAAGGCCAAAGCCAAGTACCGGGGCCTGCTCACCGAGGGGCGAACCGGCCCCGGCGGCCCCCGCGTCGCCGTTCTGCTTCCGCAGACCTACATGAATGACGCCGGCAGCTCGGTCGGACCGGCGCGAGGCGCGCTCAGGGTGCCGCTCGATCGCGTGCTCGTCGTCCACGACGAGATCGATCTGCCGTTCGGCGAGATCCGGGTTCGAACCGGCGGTGGCCTCGCGGGGCACAACGGTCTGAAGTCGCTGCGCCAGGGTCTCGGCTCGCCCGACTTCATGCGGGTGAGGACCGGCGTTGGCCGTCCGCCGACCACCGATCCGGACCGCGTCGCGGCCTATGTGCTGGGCCGGTTCCGCGAGCCGCGCGACCAGGTGGCGGAGCTGATCGAGCGTGCCGCCGACGCGACCGAGGCCGTGGTCGTCGGAGCGGCGAGCGCTTCCTAGACTGCGAAGCAGATGCTTCGCACGCTCCTGACTCACGCTGACGACGATCCGCAGACCGCTCGGCTGCAACGTGAGGGCGGGCGTGCGTTCGTGTCGCAGTCGCTGCGGCCGTACCTCGTGGCGGCATTGCTCGATGCCGATCCCGATCGACCGGCGATCGTGGTCGCGGGCGACGACCGTGCGGCGCGCGATCTCGCCGCCGGGCTGCGCAGCTGGCTCGAGCCACGCGTGGTCCGCTATTACCCGAGCCGCGGCGTCACCTACGAGTCGCACCTGGCGCCGCCGCCGCACCTCGTCGGGCTCCGGATCGCTGCGCTCGACGCTCTGCTCGACGAAGCTTTCGAGGGCGCTCCGGTGGTCGTGGTGAGCGCGGTCGCGCTGTCCGAGAAGGTGCCCGACCCATCGCTGCGCCCCCGCGCGTTTACGCTGCGGACCGGCGAGCTGCTCGACCTCGACGAGACGGCAGTCGATCTCGTCGCCGCCGGGTACGAACGGGTCGACCAGGTCGAGGACCGTGGGCAGTTCGCGATCCGGGGCGGCCTGCTCGACGTGTTCCCGGCCACCGAGGACCAGGCCGTGCGCGTCGACCTGTTCGGCGACGAGATCGAGTCGCTGCGCTGGTTCTCGACCTTCACCCAGCGCTCGCTCGGGGACGCGGCGGCCGTTGAGGTTGCGCCGGCGGCCGAGCTTGACGAGGAGCATCGCGAGCTGGCCGAGATCGCGGCCCTCCAGGATGAGTCGGAGCGCCCGGATGTCGCCGAGCTGCTTCCGATCGAGGATTTCCACCCCTTCCTTGAGCTCGTGCCATCTGACGCCGCGGTCCTGATTGCCGGCGAGGAGGACGTCGCTCCGGCGCTCGCCGACCACTGGCAGGACGTGACCGCCGCGTTCCACGATGAGGATGCGCACCAGCTGTACGTCGGGCCCGAGGCGATCTCCGGCGCGCTCGAGCAGCGCGCGCGGATCATGCTCTCGAGCGTCGACCAGGACCAGCCGTTCTCGTTCCGGGCCCAGAGCGCCGAGATCGCCGCCCGCGGCATCCGCGAGGCCGAGCCCGAGCTCGAGAAGCTGCACCGATCCGGATACCGGACGGTGGTCGCGTTCGCGCGCCGCGGCGAGGGGGAGCGGGCGGCCTACAACCTCGGCCGTCTGAAGGTGGGCTGGCTAGGTGAGGACGGCGCGCCCTCCGACGGCGCGATCACGTTCGCGCACGCGCGCCTGGCCGTCGGCTTCATCGCGCCGCAGTTCCATCTCGCGGTGATCCCCGAGCACCGGCTGTTCCGCCGGCGCCGAGCGGTCTCGGATCGGCGCCCGGTGCGGCGGCGCGGCGTGCTTCGGAGCTTTGCCGAGCTGCGCACGGGCGACATCGTCGTCCACGAGGATCATGGGCTCGCGCGGTTTGCGGGGTTCGACACGAAGACCGTCGCCGGCGTCACGCGTGACTACCTATACCTCGAGTACGCCGGTTCCGACCGCGTGTTCGTGCCCGTCGACCAGCTTGCCAAGATCAGCCGGTACGTCGGCGCGGGTGGCGCCCACCCGCCGCTGTCGAAGCTCGGCGGCACCCGCTGGGAGACGATCAAGGCGCGCGCGCGGCGGGCGGCCCAGGAGCTGGCCGGCGAGCTGCTGAACCTTTACGCCGAGCGCAAGCGCCGCGAGGGATTCGCGTTCTCGGTCGATTCCGACTGGCAGCGTGAGTTCGAGGACGCGTTCCCGTACGTGGAGACTCCGGACCAGCGCGACGCGATCGAGTTCGTCAAGGCCGACATGGAGGCCCCGCGCCCGATGGACCGGCTGATCTGCGGCGACGTCGGCTACGGCAAGACGGAGGTCGCGCTCCGGGCCGCGTTCAAGGCGGTGCAGGACGATAAGCAGGTGATGCTGCTGGTGCCGACGACGATCCTCGCCCAGCAGCACTACGGCACGTTCACCGAGCGCCTGCGCGAATACCCGGTGATGATCGAGCACGTGTCTCGGTTCCGCCCGGCCCCCGAGCAGCGGGATGCCGTGGCCCGGTTCGGCCGCGGCGAGGTCGACATCCTGATCGGCACCCACCGGCTGCTCAGCCGGGACGTCCGGGCAAAGGAGCTGGGGCTGTTGGTCGTCGACGAGGAGCAGCGCTTCGGGGTCAAGCAGAAGGAGCTGCTGCGGCAGCTGAAGCTGCGTATGGATGTGATCTCGATGAGCGCCACGCCGATCCCGCGCACCCTACAGATGTCGCTCGCAGGCGTCCGCGACATCAGTGTGATCGAGACGCCCCCCGAGGGGCGGCGTCCGGTCAAGACCTACGTCGGCGAGTACGACGAGGAGCTGGTGCGCCGCGCGCTCGAGCGCGAGCACGCGCGCGGGGGACAGGCGTTCTTCCTCCACAACCGGGTCGAGTCGATTGACGAAACGGCCGAGCGGTTGCGGGGGTTGTGTCCAGGCATCCGCTTCGAGGTGGCACACGGGCAGATGGACGAGAAGGAGCTCGAGGCACGGATGCTCGCGTTCCTGCGCGGCGACGCCGACGTGCTCGTCTGCACCTCGATCATCGAGTCCGGGATCGACATCCCGCAGGCCAACACGCTGATCGTCGAGCGCGCCGACGTGTTCGGCCTCGCCCAGCTCTACCAGATCCGCGGCCGCGTCGGTCGCTCCCGGGAGCGGGCCTACGCCTACCTGCTGTATCCGAGCGCGGCGGCCCTGACGCCCGACGCGGCCCAGCGGCTATCGGCCCTGTCCGACTACACCGAGCTCGGCGCCGGCTTCAAGATCGCGATGCGCGACCTCGAGATCCGCGGCGCCGGCAACCTTCTCGGCGACGAGCAGTCCGGGCACGTGGCCGCGCTCGGCTTCGAGCTCTACATGCAGATGCTCGACGAGGCCGTCGAGGCGATGTCCGACGGCGCGGACGACGACGAATGGGAACCGGTACGGCTTGACGTCAACGTCGACGCATACGTGCCCGCCGACTACATCCCCTACGAGCAGGCCAAGGTCGACGTCCACCGCCGAATCGCCGGCGCACGCGAGGTCGCGGACCTGATGGAGCTGCGGACCGAGCTCGAGGACCGCTTCGGCGAGCTGCCCGAGCCACTGCGCAACCTGATCTCGCTCCAGCAGGCGCGGATCAAGCTCGGCCAGGCCGGCGCCCGCGCGGTCACCTTCCGGGGCGGCCGCCTTGCGGTAACGCCCGTCGAGCTCGACTCCGCCCGCGCCAAGAAGGTCCGCGCCGAGATCCCCGAGGCGCTGTACGAGTCGGGCAAGTCCCAGCTCTCGATGCGCGTCCCCGACGACCCCGGCAAGCAGTTCCCGGCCCTGGTGCGGGCGGCGGACGTGCTGCTGGCGGTGACGCGGGAGGCGGCGTAGGGGGGTCGGGGGCGTGCCGGGCGCGTGGGGCGTGGGGGCGGGGCGGGGCGGGCGCGTGGGGCGCGGCGCGCGGCGGCCTCGACGGACCGCCAGGCGAGGCTGGGTCCGAAACCGACGTAGTGCGTATCCGGTTTGCTCGGGTTGGCGATGGGCGCGTGACTGGGTGGTGGGCCGGCGAGCGCGCCGGCGGCCCGGGCAGGCGCCCGGATAACGCCACTCTCGGTTCGCGCCCGGAGCCGAGAGTGACGTTGGCGCTGCTGGTGGGGGTCATCGTCACCTTCGCGCGCGCCGCCGCGCCGAGTGTGACGTTTCCCGAGGCCGAGAGCCGAGAGCCGAGAGCCGGGAGCCGAGGCCGGGAGCCGGGTCGGCGGCGAGCGGGGAACGGGCGCCGGGGCGGGCATAACCTCGAAAACTCCGCTGCGGCCCGCGAGCATTCGAGGTTAAGTCTGCCCATCAGACCTAACCCGCCATCCCCTCCGCGCCAGGTCCGAGTTTTCGAGGTTACTCCCGCCTTCCCGCCGTCGCACTGGACTACAAACCCGGCGTGCCATGCACCCCAACCTGAGCCAACCGGACACGCACCTGCTGCGTTTCTCGTGCGGTCCCGGGGCGCGCCGGAGTCTGGCCGGTTGTTCGGGCGCCGCGGGGCGGGCGCCGGCGTCGTCGGGCGACCGCGGAGCGCGCGCCCGCCCGGCCGGCGCCCGGCTAACCTCGCAAACTGCCCCGCGCCAGGCGGGTTTGCGCCTCTAGGTCTGCCAGAAAGACGCGAACGTGCATCCTCGTGCGGACGACGCCGGTTTGCGAGGTTTCTCACGTTTCCCGCGGCCCCGTCCGGCCACGCCCGCCCCCACCACCCGTCGCAAGCGACCTCGCCCCGCCCCGCACCCGGCTCCCCGCACCCACAACCCTCGCCCCGCCACGCGATCCACACTCTTACGAAACCCTCAAACCTTTGTCGCTACCATGCCCCGACAGCAGATGAAGACTCTGAAGTCCATCCTGGCGCTTGGCGCCTTTTTTGTGGTCGCAGTGGGGCTGTCCGCCTGTGGCGGCGGCGTCCCCGGTGACGCCGTGGTCAACATGGCCGGCAACCCGATCTCGACCACGGCGTTCAACCACTGGATGTATGTGGCTGCCAAGGGCAGCGCGCAGCAGAGCCCCGGCGCGCCGGTGATCGTGCCGACCGATCCGCCGAACTTCACGAACTGCATCGCCCAGGTCCGTAAGCAGATCCCGTCGCTCGCCAAGCGGACCGACAAGGAGCTCAAGAGCGACTGCAGCCAGCTGTTCACCTCGCTCTCGGGCCAGGTGCTCGACTTCCTGATCCGCGCCTACTGGTACCAGGCCACCGCCGCCAAGCTCGGCATCAAGGTCACCGACGCCCAGGTGCAGAAGGCCTTCCAGCAGGCCAAGGCGTCCCAGTTCCCGACCCCGGCCGCCTTCCAGCAGTTCCTGTCCGAGTCGGGCCAGACGATGCAGGACATCCTGTTCCGCGTCCGGGTCAACCAGATCTACTCGAAGCTGCTGGCGCGCCATCAGGCGGCGGTCAGCGCGGCGACGATCCAGACCTACTACAACAGCCACCAGTCGCAGTTCGGCACGCCCGCGTCGCGCAACATCCGAATCGTGCGGACGAACACGCTGGCTCAGGCGAACGCGGCGAAGTCGGCGCTCCAGAAGGGCCAGAGCTGGACCGTGGTCGCCAAGAAGTACTCGATCGACAACGCGACCAAGAACAAGGGCGGCCTGCTCAACGGCGTGACGAAGGGCCAGGAGGAGAAGGCGCTTGACACGGCGGCGTTCTCGGCGTCGCTGAACAAGATCTACGGCCCGATCCACGGCCAGTTCGGCTACTACGTTGTCCAGGTCATCAAGATCAAGGCGGCCACCCACCAGACCTTGGCCGCGGCCACGCCGCTGATCAAGCAGATCCTGAGCGGCAACCGGCAGACCGCCGCGCAGACCGCGGTCGACAACCAGGCCAAGAAGGACTGGCAGCAGAAGACGAAGTGCCGCTCCGGATTTTCGATGGCTGATTGCGCCGGTTACAAGGCGCCCAAGACCTCGAGCACCGCCGTGCCTGGCGCCGGCGGAGCTGCCACCGCGCCCCCCGCCACCACGACGACCACGCCTTAGGGATGGCGTGAGCGCTGGATCCCCGGAGATCCAGGAGGCTCTGCAGCGCCTCGACGCGATCACGCGCCGCCTACGACGCGAATGTCCATGGGACCGGGAGCAGGACGAGCGGACGATCGTCCCGCACACGGTCGAGGAGGCCTACGAGCTCGCCGATGCGGCCCAGCGGCGTGACGACGTCAAGCTGCTCGACGAGCTCGGCGACGTGCTCTTTCAGGTCCACTTCCTCGCCCTGCTGCTCGAAGAGCGCGGAGCGGGCAGCCTCAGGGAGGTGGCCGACCACTGCACGGAGAAGCTGATCCGCCGCCACCCTCACGTTTTCGGCGAGACCGAGGCCGAGACCGCCGCCGAGGTGCTGCGCAACTGGGACCGGATCAAGCAGACCGAGCCCGGGCGCGAGCAGGGCGTGTTCGGCGAGGTGCCGGAGAACCTCCCCGGTCCCCTGTACGCCCGCAAGGTGCAGCGGCGCGCCGCGTCGACCGGGTTTGACTTCCCCGACGTCCAGGCTCCGATCGACGGGCTGAAGGCCGAGCTCGAGGAGCTCGAGCGGGCGGCAACTCCGGATGAGCGCTTTCACGAGACCGGCGACGTGCTGTTCGCGGCGGTCAACATCGCCCGCAAGCTCCGGGTCGATCCCGAGCTGGCCCTGCGCGCGGCCGCGGATCGATTCCGCACGAGAGTCACGAATGCGACCGAGCTGGCCGCATCCGAATCACGGACGTGGAACGATCTCCGCCCTCACGAGCAACTGACCTACTACGCGCGGGCGCGCCTGAGCGAAGAAGGAGCCGATTCCAAATGAGCCAGATCGAGCACGTCCACGCGCGCCAGATTCTCGATAGCCGCGGCAATCCGACGGTCGAGGTGGAGCTCAGCGTTCGCTCCGGCGCTTGGGGACGGGCGGCGGTGCCCTCGGGTGCCTCCACGGGCGAATTCGAGGCGACCGAGCTGCGGGACGGCGGCTCCGACTGGCTCGGCAAGGGCGTGACTAGGGCGGTGGAGAACGTCAACGGCGAGATCGCGACCTCGGTCCACGGTCAGGACGCCTCCAGCCAGGCCGCGCTCGACCGCATGTTGATCGAGCTCGACGGCACGCCGAACAAGTCACGGCTCGGGGCCAATGCGATCCTCGCGGTGTCGCTCGCGGCGGCTCACGCCGCGGCGGCCGAGGAGCGGCTGCCGCTGTGGCGATATCTCGGAGGCGAGACCGCGCACGTTCTCCCGGTCCCAATGATGAACGTCCTCAACGGCGGCATGCACGCCGACAACAAGGTCGATTTCCAGGAATTCATGATCGTGCCGGTCGGCGCACGCACCTTCGCCGAGGCGCTGCAGATGGGCTCGGAGGTCTTCCACCATCTGAAGAGGACGCTCCACGACCAGGGTCTCGGCACCGCGGTCGGCGACGAGGGCGGCTTCGCGCCCGACCTGAGCTCGAACGAGGCGGCGCTCGAGGTGCTGGTGGCCGGCATCCGCGCGGCCGGCTACGTCCCCGGCGATCAGGTCGCGATTGCGCTCGACCCGGCCGTGTCCGAGCTCTACGAGAACGGCGCCTACGTGCTCGAGCACGAGCAGCGGACGCTGAGCGCCGACGAGCTGGCCGGCTACTGGACCGACCTCGCCGGCCGCTACCCGATTGTCTCGCTCGAGGACGGGATGGCCGAGGACGACTGGTCCGGCTGGACGACGCTCACGGACCGGCTCGGCAACCGCCTGCAGCTGGTCGGGGACGACGTGTTCGTCACCAACACGGAGCGGCTCAAGCGCGGGATCGACAGCGGCGTCGCCAACTCGATCCTGATCAAGGTCAACCAGATCGGGACGCTCACGGAAACGCTGGCCGCGATCAGGATGGCCAGGGAGAGCGGCTACACCGCCATCATCTCCCACCGCTCGGGTGAGACCGAGGACGTCACGATCGCCGATCTCGCGGTCGCCACCGGCTGCGGCCAGATCAAGGCCGGGGCTCCCTCGCGCAGCGACCGCGTGGCCAAGTACAACCAGCTGCTGCGGATCGAGGAGGCGTTGGGATCCGACGCCACCTACCCCGGCCGCCGGGCGTTCCGCTCCTAGTGTCGTGAGTCATAAATTGGACGCCATTCGAGACGCCCCTGGTGGCGTCTGGCTTCGTCCTCGTCGGCTCGCGCAGCGCTGCTGCTCGGGGTCGGCCCGCTCGGCATCCAGCCTCGCCAACGACCGGGCCGCCCGCGTCGCCTCCTGCGTCCTCGCCACCCACCATCATTGAACGTCTCTCGGTGGCGCCGAATTTCGGACTCGCGACCCTAGATGCTTGATTCCGCGGCCGGGTGGGCGCCCGGGGATCCGGGTCTGAGCTCGCAGGCCACGTTGCAGCAGGAAGGAGACCTGAGCTGTCGAACGAAGCGGTCACGGGATGCCGTCAGCCCGCTCCGCACCTGCAGCGAAGCCCCGCCAGCCACGAACGCCGCCGCGGTCAAGGCCGAGACGCGTCGCCTCGCGGGGCACTCTCGTCCGGCTGCGCTGGGATCGCGTCGGCCGGGTCGGACTGCTCGTGGTGCTGGCCGTCGTCGCCGGGCTCTACGTCCAGCATGCCCTGGCCTACTTCGGGACCCGCTCGCAGACCGACGCTCAGCTCGCGATCGTCCATCGCCTGACCAGCGAGAACGCCGCGCTGGTCAAGCAGCAGAAGTCGCTCAGCGACTCGACCACGATCGAGCGCGACGCGCGCGTCCTCGGGATGGTCAGGACCGGCGAGCGGCCCTACGTCGTGTCCGATCTGCCGAACCACTGAGCGCCCGCGAGGCGCGCTGATGGACGTCCGCACCGAGGACGTCATCGGTCTTTGGCGTGAGGGCGAGCGCCGGCTCGCCCGTGCCGATCCGGGCGAGCGTTCCACACTCGAGCGCGTGCGGGATGAGATCGTGGTCGAGTTGCGCCGGCGGCTGGGCGGACGTTTCAGCTCGTCAGAGCTGACGCGGCTATACCTCGAGCAGGGAACCGACTGGTGCTTTGCGATCGCGATGCGCGTGGCGCCGAACACCCCCGGGGCCTGGGACATGACGACCGTCGCGGGCGCCGCGTTCGCGCGCTACGTGCGCGAGGCCGGCGACTACGCCGGCGGCCGCCGCACCGAGGACCAGTAACCGCTAATCCTCGTCGTCGTCCGAGTCATCGCCACCGACGCGGCGGATGACGATCTGGTCCTCCTCGATCGCCACCTCAACTGGTCGGTGCCCGGCCCAGTACTCGGCGTAGATCGGATCGTCCTGGACGGCCGGGTCGAGCCACAGGCCGTAGCCCTCCTCGCCGTGATCGAAGGTCGCCTCGAGCGGCCCACCGCCCTTGCGTCGCGTGCGGCCGCCGCGGCCTCCTCGCCGTCCGCGCCGCTTCCGCGCGGGGCGCTCCTCCGCATCGTCTTCCGACTCGTCGTCCTCGTCGGCGCGCTCCGCCTCGGCCGCGTCGAGCTCAGCGGCGATCAGCGCATCATCCTCGGCGCGCAGATCGATCTCCTCATCGAAATCGACGGCAGCGGGCCCGTTCTCGGGGTCGGCGCCCGGCTCAAGGCCCTGTTCACGCTTGAACGCCTGAATCTGCTGGACGGTCACCTCGAGCTGGTGCGCGATCCATGCATCGGTTCTGCCCTGGCGCACCCAGCCGCGGATGCGATTCAACTCTGGTCGTAGAGATCTCCGTGCCATGAGGCGCGGAGACTAGTACAGGGAGGGGGTGAAGGGCGCTCGCGGGGGCTGCAACGTGCGTTCGCGCCGCCCTGGCCGGAGGGCCGGTGCACGCTTGTGCTCGCGCGTTACTTGCCGCTATTCTGGGCTGTGGGCAGAAACGGGCCCTTGTAAATGGAAGGGCGTGGAACCATGTCCGTTAACCCATTCGGCGAGCAGGGAGGCACTTTGTCATGTTGGTACTGACCCGCAAGTCCAACCAGAGCATCATGATCGGGGACGACATCGAGGTGTCCGTACTGGCGATCATCGGTGAGAAGGTTCGGATCGGCATCCAGGCCCCGCGGGACATTCCAGTGTTTCGCAAGGAGGTTTACCTGGAGATCCAGGAGGAGCGCCTCGGCAGCGGCAAGGGCGCTCGCGAAGAGGTCGACGCCGCGCTGCGCGGGCTCGGCGACAGCAGTTAGCGGCGGCCGGAAATCCCGGCAGGGAGACCTCCGTACAGGGCTTCAGCCGAGCAGGTAGTACAGGGTTTCGAACATCGCCACGGTGACAATCACCGCCGTGGCGACGAGCGACAGCACGAGCATCCAGAAGCGCACGGAGCTGCGCTTCTTCTCGCGCTCGCGCTTGCGGGTGCGCGAGCGTACGACAGCATGCCGCCGAAGGCTTTCCCTGCGGCTGCGGTCCACTTGCGTCTCGTGCCGGAACTCCTGCTCGAGTTGCGCGAGGCTCTGGCGCATCTTCATCGCCATCGCGTCGAGCCTACCAGTTGAGGACGCCGCTGGTTATGTAGAACCGTGCACGCCCTGCCCCTCGTAGACCTTCACGAAGCGCAGGTAGTTGTCCGCGATCTGGGACGCCGCCGCGTCGCGCTGTAGCGACTTGTCGAGGAATCCCTTGAGCGCGTCCCACCAGATCGACCGGCCGATCGCGAAGCCGATGAAGCCCTCGACTGGAGCGGCCTGCTCCAGCCAGTGGTCGACTTTCTCGGTTGACGCCCCGCGGCCCAGGAGCACGCACTTCACGCCCGAGCGGCCCTCGCCGTCACGGGCCTGCTCCGCCAGCATCTCGGCGTCATCGCGCTCATCGACACCCTCGATCTTCCAGACGTCGACCTCGATCCCGGCTTCCTGGATCGCCTCGATCGCCCGGCGCATGAGGTCGGGGCGCAACTCGGCGTCGTAGCGGTCGGTGTTGCCGTCGACGACCTCGAGCTGCTCGTCGGTGGCCGGCACCAGCAGCTCGAACAGGAACTTACGGTTGTTGGCCTGCAGCCAGTCCGACAGCTTCTTGAGCCTCCCGAGCTGGCGCTGGTTCATGTCCTCGTCCGGGTCCTCGGGGTTGAAGCGAACCAGGACCTTCGAGAAGTCCGGGTTGAACTTCTCGATGTGGGCGGGAAAGTCGTCGCCGTAATCGAAGTCGAACTCGTTCTGACCGGACTTCTCGACCGGCATCGCCAGCTTCAGTCCGGCGTCACGGGCGCGGGAGGGGATATCGGAGCCGAACTGCTCATCGACCAGGACCCCCAGCGTGTCGGCTTCGGCGCCGCGCTGCGTCGCCTGGAGCATTCCCTCGAAGATGAGCTTCTTCGCGTCGTCGATCGTCGCGGTCTGCTCGGGGGTGGGATCGCCTTCGATCCCGAACATCTTTTTCTGGAACGACCCCCGATGATCGAACGCGAGGATGTAGAGCTTTCCGTCGTATCCCAGGGCCATCAGCTTCGTCCTTTGATCGCTTTTGCCCAGTGTATGCCGTGGCGGGTGGGTAGGCTGCGCCGCGTGCAGCACAAATTCACCGGGCCCGCGTACACGATCGGTATCGAGGAGGAGCTGATGATCCTCGATGCGGACACGCTCGAGCTCGTCAACGCGATCGAGACCCTGCTCGAATCGTCTCCCTCGGGCGAGATCAAGCCCGAGCTGATGGAATCGGTGCTCGAGGTTTCCACCGATCCGTGCCGGAACACCGTCGAGGCGGGTGAGCAGCTGCGCGCGCTGCGCCGGCAGGTCGGCCAGACGGCCGCGGCCAAGGATCTGGCGATCGGTTCCGCCGGCACCCACCCGTTCGCGATGTGGGAGGACCAGCGAATCGTGGCCCGGCCACGCTACCGCGACCTGATCTCGGCCCTGCGCTTCGTCGCCCGCCAGGAGCTCATCTTCGGGATGCACGTGCACGTCGGGGTGGACGACCCAGACAAGGCGATCCACGTGGCCAACGGCATGCGGGTACACATGCCGGTGCTGCTCGGCCTGTCCGCCAACTCGCCGTTCTGGCGCGCGGACGCGACGGGCTTGGCCTCGACCCGGACCCCGATCTTCCGCGCCTTTCCTCGGGTCGGGATCCCGCCGACCTACAAGGACTGGGAGGACTACGAGCGCCGGATCGAATTCATGATCGAGGCCAAGGTGATCGAGGACTACACCTACCTGTGGCACGACGTCCGCCCGCACCCCAACTTCGGGACCGTCGAGGTCCGGGTGATGGACTCGCAGACCCACATCGAGCACACGCTCGGCATGGCGGCGATGGTCCAGGGGCTGGTCAAGGAGCTGTGCGAGCACTTCGAGGCTGGCAAGCGACTCTCGCGCTACCCGTTCGAGATGCTGGACGAGAACAAGTGGCTTGCAGCGCGTCACGGCCTCGACGGCGAGCTCGTCGACCTCCCGCACTCCACGCGCGTCCCGACGCGCGAGCTGGCTCGCCGTCTCCTCGACCGCATGCGCGAGCACTGCCAGGACCTCGGCTCGCTCTCCGACCTCGAGGCGGTGGACGATCTGCTCGAGCGTGGCAACGGCGCCGCGAGGCAGATCGTGGTCTACGAGGCCAACCATGATCTGCGCGAGGTGATGAGCGAGATCGTGGCCGCGACGGCCGTCTAGCGAAGACTTCCCAAAACGCGCTTTCCCTCCGCTCTACAATCGGTTCGTGAGCACCGGCGGTCCGGATCTGTTCGTGATCTGCAAGAGCTGCGGGTCTGAGGTGAGCCCGTACATCACCGAATGCCCGTATTGCGGCAACCGCCTGCGCAAGCGGGCGCCGAAGATCGACCGCGACGGGCGGGTCACCGACAAGCGCCGGCGGCGCCGGCCAGCGCCGGCGCTGCCGCGGCTGCGAAGAGGCGAGATCCCCGGGATCAGGCCCGAGTCACGGCCATACGCGACGCTCACGCTGGTCGTGCTCGGCCTCGTTGGGTGCCTGGCGTGGCGCACATCGCAGATCAACCTTGCCGACATCGCGGTGGTCGGCAAGCCCGGCGCGCACTGGTGGCGGCTGCTGACGGCGCCGTTCACCTACAACAACACCGGCTTCGCGTTCGTGTCGCTCGGGGCGATCGCCCTGTACGGGTGGTTGATCGAGCGTCGGCACGGTCCGTTCCCGGTGCTCGCGCTGTTCATCGCCGGTGGGATCGGGGGCGTCGCCGCGACCGCCGCGATCGACGCGTTCCCGGTCGTGCTCGGCGGCAACGGCGCCGCGCTCGCGATGATCACGGCCTGGGCAATCCCCGACCTGCTCGCGCTGCGAGCCGGCGAGGATTACGACGGCGACCTGCTCGGCACCGCCGTGATCGCCGCGGTGGTGGCGCTGATGCCGCTCGCCGTCCCGGCGGCAAGCTGGATCGCCGACCTCGTCGGCATCGTCGCCGGCCTCGCGATCGGGCTGCCGCTCGCGCGGGCCGAGGCGCGCTAGACGACGCTGATCTCGCCGGCCGGACCGTCGGCCAGCCGGCCGATCACCCAGCCGGGCATCGCCGACCCGTCCGGGACGGCCGCGAGCAGGCCCCCGGACGTCATCGCGTCACAGACCAGCCACCGCCGTGGCTCAGGCACGTCGTCCGCAAAAGAGGCGAAACCTGACGCGTACTCGCGGTTGCGGCGGGTGCCTCCGGCGATCGCGCCCTCGCCGACCAGCAGTTCGAGCACTCCGTCGATCGCGGGGACCTCATGCGCGTTCACGACCGCCGCCACGCCGCTGGCCAGCGCCAGCTCGTGCAGGTGTCCAAGCAGGCCGAAGCCGGTCACGTCAGTTAGCGCGTGCGCGCCGGCCTCACGTGCCCACCGCGCGCCGTCCCGGTTCAGGGTCGTCATCACGGCAACCGCCTCGGCCAGCGGCACGTTGGGCAATCCGCGCTTGACCGCGGTCGAGACTGCGCCGGCTCCCAGCGGCTTGGTCAGGACCAACGCATCACCGGGCCTGGCGTCCGCGTTCCTCAGCACCTCGTCTGGATGGACGACCCCCGTCACCGCGAGCCCGAACTTTGGCTCCGCGTCCTCGATCGAGTGGCCGCCGACGATCGCCACGCCGGCCTCGGCCGCCACCGCGGCGGCGCCCCGGAGGATCTCGGTCAGCACCTCGGGCCCGAGGTCCGCGATCGAGAAGGCGACCAGGTTCAAGGCACTGACCGGCGTGCCGCCCATCGCATACACGTCGGAGAGAGCATTCGTGGCGGCGATCCGGCCGAAGTCGAACGGGTCGTCGACGATCGGGGTGAAGAAGTCGACCGTCTGGACGATCGCCAGATCGTCGCGCAGCCGGTACACGCCCGCGTCATCGGCAGTGTCGAAGCCGACGAGGACGTTCGGGTCCGGAGGCGCGGGCACGTTCGCGAGCAGCGATCCGATCGCCGCGGCCGGGAGCTTGCAGCCGCAGCCGGCGCCATGGGAGAGCGAGGTCAGCGGAACCACCACGTACGTATGATCCCCCACGCCAGTGGTGGACCGCCCTTACACCGACGCTGACCTCGACGCGGCGATCGCCGCGGTCAGCGATCCGCAGCGTCTGAAGGAGGCGCAGGACCTCGTGATGCAGGCCGCGCCCTCGCTGCAGCGCGTGCTCGCACAGGCGATGGCCGAGGGCGGGTGGTTCGATCCCGCGCACGAACAGGCGGTTCGCGAGGCAGCCGCGGGGGAAGATCCGAATGAGCGGATCCGCGCCGTCAAGACGTTGCTCGCCGACGAGACACGCCTCGGCATGCTGGTAGGCGTCGCGGTGGGGTTCGAGCTCGCGCGCGAGCTGTCTCAGACAAACAAGAAGGAGGACTGAAACGATGGATGTGCGGTTTCTCGGACACGCATGCTTCACGCTCTCGGACGGGGACACGACGGTCCTGATCGACCCGTTCCTGACCGGCAATCCAAAGGCGGCGATCTCGGCCGATGACGTCAACGCCACGACGATCCTGCTCACCCACGGCCACGCGGACCACTTCGGCGACACGATCGCGATCGCCAAGCGGACCGGCGCACCGGTGGCGGCGATCACCGAGCTTGCGGGCGAGGTCGGCGGGGAAGGGGTCGAGTCGTTCGACCCGAACATGGGCGGCACGGTCAAGTTCGACTGGGGCTGGGTCAAGATCGTCCCGGCGTGGCACACCTCGACCACGCCGAAGGGAACCGTCAACACGCCCGCCGGGCTGCTGATCAACTTCGAGGACACGATCGTCTATCACCTCGGCGATACGGCTCTGTTCTCCGACCTGCAGCTCGTCGGCAGGCGCCACCCGATCGACATCGCCCTGATGTGCATCGGGGGTCACTACACGATGGACCGCACCGACGCGGTCGATGCCGCCTCGTTCGTCGGCGCCAAGACGGTGATCCCGTGTCACTACAACACGTTCCCGCCGATCGAGACCGACGCGCAGGCGTTCAAGTCCGACGTTGAGTCGGCCACGGACTCGAACGTGGTAGTGCTCGAGCCCGGCGACACCCACTCCGCGTGACTCACGCGATCGTCCTGATCCAGTCGGAGCGGTCCGCGCTCGCGACGCTCGGCGGCCAGCTCGCCGACATCGATGGCGTCGCCGAGGCCTACTCCGTCACCGGCGAGTGGGACTTCGTGGCGATTCTCCGCCTGCGCGAGCACAGCCAGCTCGCGCAGGTGGTGACCGCCCAGATCTCGCAGCTCGAGGGGGTGAGCCGGACGCACACGATGGTCGCGTTCGAGGCCTACTCGCAGCACGATCTCGAGGCGCTGTTCTCGGTTGGTCAGTAGGCGGCGGCGCCGCCGCGGACGCGCCACCGGCGTAGCCCCGGCATCATGGCGCCCGTGGAAGCGTGGCGTGACTCGCGGTGGGCCGCGCTCGTGGTCGCCGTCGCGCTCTGCGGGCTGCTGCTGCGACTGCTGCTCATCGCCCATACGGGGGGCGGCAGCGATCTGCGCATCTACACGTACTTCAGCCGGCTGCCGCTGCACGGGGTCAACCCGTTCCGCTCGCCGGCCAACGGCGAGTTCGCTCCGGTGTTCGGCAACAGCCCACCCGTGGAGGTGGCGGCGTTCGCCGGGCTGCTGTCGATCCACGATTCGGTGAGCACCCTGCGAGTCGTGTTCGCCCTCTCCGACGCCGCGCTGCTGCTGATCGTCGGCCTTTGGTTTCCGCGTCGCCGGGGCTGGCGCGCGGCGTTCATCTGCTTCTACGCCTTCAACCCGTTCGTACTGTTCGCGTGGACCACGCTGGCGGAGGACAAGACGCTGCTGCTGCTCGGCATCACCGTCCTGCTCCTGGCACTGGAGAGCTCGCGCGAGTGGACCGCCTGGCTCGCCGCCATCGCCCTGGCCGCGTTCAAGTTCCTCGGGACGTTTCTCATCCCCGCGCTGGCGATCGACACCTATCGGCGCCGGGGGCGCTGGGTGATCGTGCCGCTGCTCGTGTTCGTAGCCGTGCTGGTGCTCAGCAACCTCCCCTGGTTCCCAGCCAGCCTCCATGCCTTCTCGCGCCGGGACAGCCGGCTGGGCATCAACCCGCCGATCCACGCCAGCCCCACGCTGTTGCTGGCGCGAATCGGCGTCTATGCCCCGTTCGAGGCAAAGCTGCTCACGGCCGCCGGGATCCTCGTCGTCCTCGCGCTCCAGCTGGCCAGGCGGATCGACGTGCGGGAGGCGGTCGTTTGGTCGCTGTTCGCCGGATACGTATTTCTCCCCGACGACGCGCTCGACCGGCTGCTGCTGATCACGATTCCGTTCCTGCTCATCGTCGAGCTGTCCCCGGTCGAGTGGGCGGTCGTGTGGGGAGTCTCGATCCTCGCTGCGGTGGCCGGGGACATTGCCGTCCACGGTGTGCCGCACGCGCTCGCAGGCCTCGGCGGCCCGCTGCGCTCGGTGTTCGCCCACGAAAGCACGGTCCGCCACGTCCTCTGGATGTGCCTGCTGCCGGCGACCGTCGTCGCGCTCTATTTCCGCGAGCGCACCGCCAGCGCGCGGCCGAACGCGTCCGCCATCGCGTCGTAGGTGTAGGCCGATACAGCGTGGCGGGCCGCCTCGCCCAACGTGTCGCGCATCAGCGGATCCGCAAGCATCCGGCGGATCGCCCGCCGCAGCGCCTCGACGTCGCCGGCCGGGACGACCACGCCCGTCTCGCCGTGGCGGACCAGTCCGCCCGCGACCGCGCCGACGCTGTCGGAGGCGATCATCGGCCGCCCCTGGTGCATGGCCTCGTTGCAAACGAGCCCCCACGGCTCGCGAAACCGCGGCGTCGGGACCGACGGCAGCAGTGCGAACTCGGTGGCCGCGTAGGCGACCGGGAGCTCATCCCGCGGGCGCGGTCCGAGCAGACGCGTGCGGGGCGTTTGCTCGACCCTTCCGGCCAGCGGGCCGTCGCCGATCACGACGAGCGTGGCGTCGATCTCGCGCCACGCGCGGAGCAGCACGTCGACGCCCTTCTCCGGCACAAGCCGCCCCACGTAGAGGGCGATCGGCCCGTCCGGGAGGTCGTGACGGCGGCGGAAATGGATCATCTCGATCGCCGACACCGGGCGTCCGAACAGGTCCGCCTCGACTGACTGCGGGGCCACGAACACATCGTCGTCGTGGCCCCGAATCTGCCCCGCGAACCGGCGCACATGCTCCCCGTAGGCGAGCAGCGCGTCGGCGTGCCGGTAGATGTGATGGGTGGCGATCCGTGCAGTCGCGTGGGTGGCTGAACGCGGCTCGGCCCACACCGACGCCCACAGGATGAACGGTCGGTGCCCGGCTCGGGCACCGGCGTATGCGGCGGGGAGGACAGGACCGCCGGCGAACGGGGCGATCACCGCCTCGTATTGGCGGCCGAGGCCAAGTGCCTCGCGCGGGCCGTCGAGCCGCCGGGCGGGAAACCGGGCCGCCGCGAGCTGTCGATCGAGGTCAGCGAACCAGGCCGGCACATAGCGCTTGCCCCCGCCGAAGCACAGCACCTCGACGCCGTAGCGCTCTGCCAGCAGCTCGTACAGCGGCACCCTGTAAGGGGCGAGGTAGTTGGTAATAAGTGCGACCGCCATCGGTATCAGCGCGGGACGTTGGCAGAATCGCGCGATTCCCATGCGCGTGATCCTGCTCCACAACCGCTACCGCCTCCAGGGCGGCGAGGAGCGGGCGGTCGCTGACCTGCAGGCGCTGCTGGCCGCGCGCGGCGATGGCGTGGAACTGATCGAGCGCTCCAGCGACGCCGCCGGGCACGCCCGGGCGGCCCACGGCATGCTCGTGGGCGGGCTCGACCCCGAGCAGATCGCCGCCGCGGTCAGGCGGACGCGCGCGGAGGTCGTCCATGCCCACAACCTGCACCCGCTGCTCGGCTACCGCGCGCTTGCGGCGGCTCGCGCCGCCGGCGCCAGGACCGTGCTCCATCTCCACAACTTCCGGCTCTTCTGCGCGATCTCGGTCGCCTATCGAGACGGCGGGATCTGCTTCCGCTGCCGCGGGCGCGACACGCTCCCAGGCCTGCGCCTGCGCTGCCGCGGATCGCTCGTCGAGGCCGCCGTGTACGCGGCCGGCCTGAGCCGTCAGCAGCCTCGGCTGCTCGAGCACGCGGATCGGATCGCCGTCGTCAGCGACGCCACCGCAGACCGGCTGGCAGCCCTCGGCGTCCCGCGCGGACGGATGACCACGCTGCCCAACTTCGTGGCGTCGGACCGGTTCGCCGACACAAGTCACGCTGCCGAGGGCAGCTACGCGCTGGTCGCCGGCCGGCTCGTGGAGGAGAAGGGCTTCGACACCGCGATCGCGGCCTGCCGGATCGCCGGCGTTCCGCTTGTGGTTGCGGGCGATGGACCCGATGCGGACCGCCTGCGGGGCCTCGCCGCCGGCGCCGACGTGCGGTTCAGCGGCCGCCTATCCGAGACCGAGCTCGCGGAGGTCCGTGGCGAGGCGGCGCTCGTGCTGGCGCCCTCCCGCTGGGAGGAGCCCTGTCCGTACGCGGTGCTCGACGCGCTCGCGGCCGGGGTGCCGGTGCTCACGAGTGGGCGGGGCGGGCTGCCGGAGCTCGTGGGCCCCGAGTCGGTGGTCGACCGCGACGAGGACCAGGCCTGGGCGGACGCGGTTCGAGCACTCTGGACCGACCCTGAGCGTCGAGCCCGGCGCGGTGAGGCGGCCCTGGCGGCGGCGCACGAGCGGTTCGGTGAGGAGCGCTATTACGCGGCCCTCAGGGAGCTCTATGGCTGAGTGCCGCGCCCGAGCTCGAACCAGATCGAGCGATCGCTCCAGTCGTGCACCATCAGTGCCGCGCCGGTCGCGGCGAGGGCGAGAAACGGCGGTTGGGGGTTGCGCTCGGCCATCATCCCCAGACACGCGACCGTGGCGACGACGCTACCGGTGGCCCCGTGATGGCAGCGCTGGCCGAAGATCCACAGGCGCCGTCGAATCGCGTCGTACTCGACCAGTCTGCGCGGGAAATATCTGACTACCTGACCCATGGAACCGCCCTCGTGTATGAGCAGTTATCGGCCTTTATGCTGAGGTTCGTGAGCCCCAGATTCGCGGTTTTCGCCCTGTTCCCGGTGCTTCTGCTGATCGGAGGCTGCGGTGGATCGAGCCACTCGAGCTCGTCCGCCACGGCCGCCTCGGGCACGTCCACCTCGTCGGCGTCCACGAGCGCGAGCTCCCAGACGACCTCGACGGCCAGCTCGAGCGCGAGCTCGGCGCACAAGCCCAAGCACTTCGCCACCGGCTCGTCGAACGTCCGTGTGCCCGCGACGTTCACGATTCACTCCGGTGGGAAGCTGAGCCCGCCGCAGGTCTCGCTCCCGGCTCACCTCGCCGTGCAGGTCACCGTCATCGCGGCCGACGGCCACAGCCACCGCGTGGTCGTGATGACTCCGAGCCCCCGGACGCTCAGCGTCCCCGCGGGTGGGCACGCGTCGGTGCTGATCAGCGGCCTGCCGACCGGCCGCTACCCGCTCGAGCTCGACGGTACGAAGGCAGGGCTGCTCGTCACCGGCGCCCAACCCGGACCGTAGGCGCGACGGCCGCGGCTCAGGCGATCCGCGAGCCGGGGGCGGCGTCGCGGTCGGGCCGCAGCAGGACGACGCCGTCGGTCTCGTCGAGCGCGCCGATCACGAGCACCTCGGATGAGAACGGCCCGATCCGCCGCGGAGGGAAGTTGACCACGCCGACCACGAGCGTCCCCTCGAGCTCCTCGCGCGGGTAGCTGGTGATCTGGGCCGATGAGCGCTTCGTGCCGATCTCGGGCCCGAAGTCGATCGTCAGCTTCCAGGCCGGAACCCGTGCCTCCGGGAAGTCCTCGACCGCCAGCACGCGGCCGACGCGCATGTCGACCTCCTGGAAGTGGCCGATGTCGATCATCGCGCCGACGGGGCTACGGGGTGACCGGATCGGGCGTCGGCGTCGTCGACGTGCTCGTCGTCGGTGGAGTGCTCGTCGTCGACGAGGTCGGCGGGGCGGACGTGGTGGTCGTCGGCGGCTCCACCACGGTCGGCAGCGTGGTTGTCGGCGGCAACGAGGGGGTGGTCGTGCCCGACGGCGGAAGGACCGTCGGGTCGGTCTGGGTCTGCGTGCGACCGGGAAGCTTGGCCGGGGTCGTGACGGTCGGCGCCGGAGCGGCGGTCGTCGTGGACGTGGTCACGGCGGTCGTCGTGGTCGTGACCGGCTTCGGCGGGAGCGCGGCCATCAGCGTCTTGGTCGACGGCGTCTTCTTGATCGCCGCTGCGGACTTGTGGAGCGCCTTCTTGAGCTTCGCGACGGCGTGCTTGCGGATGTGACCAACGCCAGCATGGCTCGCCGCGGCGCCCGCCCCGTGGGTGAGCCCGACGGACGAGGCGATGTGGCTGGCGCTGTGCGTGCCGCCGTGGTCGACCTCGACGGCGCCGGCCGTCACCAGAGCTGCGGCGGCCAGTCCGGCGGCCGCCTTCGTGGCCAACGCGCCGACGCCGGCCGAGATGAACCCGGTCGCGCTCGTCCCGGCGACGATGCCGGTCCCGGCGGCGGCGGTGCCCGCCGCCGCGGTGCCTGCGGTGCCGGCTGCGCCCGCGGTGCCGGCTGCGGTCGACCCGGCGGCGCTCGATGCGGTCGCGCTCGAGCCGGCGGAGTGCCCGAGGTGCGTCACCAGCATCTTCTTGAGCAGGATGAACGGACCGATCGGCATCAGCGCCGCGAGTGCCTTGTTGGTCTCCTTGAGCTGCACGCGGAACGACTCGCAGCGCTTGCACGCGCGTAGATGGCGGCGGACCAGCGGACTCGGCTTGCGGAGAAGGCCCTCGGCGACCTCGCCAAGCTCGATCCTGACCTCGTCACAGGAGAGCAGCCGTGCCTCGGCCGCCTCGGCGAGCGAGACACGGGCACGGACCAGCAGCGACTTGACGCTCGGCACCGTCGTCTCCATCGCCTCGGCGATCTGCTCGTAGGAGAGCGCGTCCATCTCGCGCAGCACGAGCGCCGTCTTCTGGGTCTCCGGAAGTTCGTGAATGTCGCCGACCAGAAGCCGGAACTCCTCGCGCTCGTGAACCCTGTCGGCGGTGCTGGCGCCGTGCTCGGACAGGTGGATATCCATCGAGTCCACGCCGATTGCCTGTGCGCGGCGGAGATGGTTCAGGCAGCGGTTGCGGGCGATCCGGTAGAGCCACGGCCGCACGTTGATCGGCCGCTCATCGGCGAGCATCGCGTTGAAGGACGCGGCCAGCACCTCCTGCAGGACGTCCTCCGCGTCCTCGCGGGACCCGAGCAGGTGGCGGCAGAACGCCAGCAGCCGCGAGCTGTAGCGGCTGACCAGCATCTCGAACGCGGCCTGGTTGCCGCGCCGCGTCATTGCGACCAGACGCTCGTCCGACTGCAACCGCAGCAGCGGGGATCGCCCGTGGAGGGCCAGGCCCCCTGAATATTTCAGTGCAGAGACTTCCATTCGGCCGGAGCTCGCGCTCTGACTAAAAAGACACCGTAGCAACGGATTAGTTGCGCTTTAACCGGTTATTGGTCCTGATTTTGTCCGCTGCGTAGCGCCCGCGCTCGTAACTAAGATCCTGATCTCGGCCCGGGTAGACAAACTGGCAAAGTCCGCGCACTTAAAATGCGCTGCTCGCAAGAGCGTTGCGGGTTCGAATCCCGCCCCGGGTATCAGCTCGCCGACCGGAATCACGGGGCGCGTCGGTAGCCGCGCTCGAGGGCCGTCGACCCGAGACCGACGGCCGTTCTCTCGAAAAACTGTCCAATCGCGCGTGCCCCCTCGTTTGACGGGCCGTCGCAGCGGGCAAACCCCCGCTGCGGCGCCCTTTTCTGGGCGTCGGTTCCAAATTGACAGTCAAACGAACCCCTTGCTAGCGTCGCCTGCAGGCCGGGGATATCCAGGACCCTGACCCTGCGCGGGAGGATTCAACTTGCATAGGTCGCGGCGGTGCGGAACTCATCTGTAGTCGGCCGAGCCGCCGCAGTCGCGGCGGTCGTCGTTGCGATCGCCGCCGTGGCGCTGGTCGTGCTGAGCGGCGGCTCGAGCTATCAGGTCAAGGCGGTCTTCCAGAACGCCTCGCAGATCGTCAGCGGCGACCTGGTGCAGGTGTCCGGCAACAGCATCGGAACGGTGTCGAGCATCACCCTGACCCCCAACGGCCAGGCGGAGCTGACGCTCGACATCACCAACCACAACTACGACCCGCTGCGCGAGGGGACGCTGGCGACGGTTCGCGAGGTCTCGCTCTCGGGGATCGCCAATCGCTACGTGGACCTGCGCCTCGGTCCGGGCAACTCGCCCGCCATCCGCAACGGCGGGATCATCGGCACCCAGTACACGACCAGCGCGGTCGACCTCGATCAGCTCTTCGACACGCTCGATGCGCCCACGCGCAAGGGCCTACAGGAGGTACTCCAGGGTTCGGCGGCGCAGTACTCGGGGCAGGGCAAGGCGGCTCAGGCGGCGTGGCAGTACCTGAATCCGGCCGTCGCCTCGACCAGTGTGCTGTTCCGCGAGATCAACCGCGACACCGGCAAGTTCACGAACTTCATCGTCAAGTCCGGCAACCTCGTCTCCGACGTCGCCCAGCGCCAGAGTGACCTGAGCGGTCTCGTCCAGCACCTGGCCACCACGACCGGGGCGCTGGCGGCGCAGCGGACAGCGCTCGGCCAGTCGATCCAGCGCCTTCCCGGTTTCATGCGCCTGGCCAACACGACGTTCGTCAACCTGCGCCGCGCGCTCGACGACGTCCAGCCGCTGGTCGACGTCTCCAAGCCGGTGGCGCCGAAGCTCCAGAAGCTGCTCGTGCAGCTTAAGCCGCTGGCCGAGGACTCCGTGCCAACCGT
Source organism: uncultured Solirubrobacterales bacterium (assembly GCA_963796645.1). Lineage (GTDB taxonomy): Bacteria > Actinomycetota > Thermoleophilia > Solirubrobacterales > Solirubrobacteraceae > Palsa-465. The sequence continues at coordinate 450,180 of CAWCMQ010000001.1, forward strand.
GCGTGACCTGGCCAACATCGTTCGCCGGCCCGGACCCAACAACGACCTGATCGAGCTGACCGGGCTGGGCGTGCCGCTTGCCAACTCAACCGTCAACAAGATCGCGGCCAACGGCCAGGAGCGGCTCGGCGCGTTCCCGCAGTCGGTTCTCGCGCTCAAGAACTCGACCCCCGAGCTCGCGACCGCCCGGCCCTACGCGGTCGACCTGACGGGTTGGTTCGAGGGCTACTCACATCCGGCCACGCTCGATGCGAACGGCGGCTCGAGCCGGGTCGCGCCGATCGTCGGAGTCGCGTCGATCCAGAACGGGACGCTCAACTTCCTGCCCTCGCTGCTCAATCCGCTGCTCCGGGTGATCGGAGCGTTCGGCGGCGCCGGGACGGGCTTTTCCAAGGGTGGCGCGCTGACCGCAGGCATGGGCGACCGCTGTCCGGGCTCGATGGAGCGCGGCGCGACGTACTTCCCCGAGAGCGGTTACCCCTGCAACCCGAGTGAGGGGCCGACCGGCAAGTGAGGCGCATCCTGCTCAGCGGGGGGATCCTGCTCGCGGTCGGCGCCTTCCTGTTCTTCACCCTCGGTGCCTCGAACGGGCCGAGCGGCGACCCGACCTACAAGATCGAGCTCGACAACGCGTTCGGGCTCGTCACCGGAGCGGACTTCAAGGTCGCGGGCGTCCGGGCCGGTCAGATCACCGGCATCAGCCTTCCGCAGGGGTGCATCAGCGGCGACCCGGCGAAGTGCCACGCGCTGGTCACGGTCAGCGTCACCGAGAAGGGTTTCGGCTCGTTTCGCTCGGACGCGTTCTGCCAGTCACGCCCGCAGTCGCTGATCGGCGAGTACTTCGTGGAGTGCGAGCCGGGGCAGACCGGCGCGGTGCTGAAGAACGGGGCCACGATCCCGGTCACCCACACGCAGTCCACGATCCCGGCCGACCTGCTTCAGGACGTGATGCGGATGCCCTACCGCGAGCGCTTCACGCTGATCGTCAACGAGCTTGGCGCCGCGGTCGCAGGGCGCTCCGGCGATCTCCAGGCCGCACTCCAGCGTGCGGTCCCGGCCCTGACCGAGACCGACAACCTCCTGAACCTGCTCGCCAACGATTCGCACACGCTCCAGCAGCTGACCGTCGGCTCCGATTCGGTGATCACGGCCCTGGCCAACAACAGCACCGGCATCGAGCGGTTCATCGACGAGGCGAACCGGACCGCGACCCACACCGCCAACCAGCAGAGCAATCTCCGGCTCACGCTCCAGAAGCTGCCGCCGTTCCTCGAGCAGCTCCGTCCCGCGCTGCAGAAGCTCGACCTCGCGACCGCGGCCAACACTCCGGTTCTGAACAACCTGAACGCCGCGTCGGGCGAGCTCGACCGGCTCCTCACCGACCTGCCGCCGTTCTCGAAGTCGGCGATTCCGGCGGTCAAGACCCTCGGCCAGGCGTCGGTAACGGGCAAGCAGGCCGTGCTGGCCGCGAACTCCACGATCGCGCACCTGAACGAGTTCGCCAAGCCCACCCCCGAGCTCGCGCAGAACCTCGCGATCGTGCTGCACGACCTCGATGACCGCAGCCGCGCGGTGGAGAAGGATCCGCGGAGCCCGGGCGGCCAGGGCTACACGGGCCTGGAGGCGCTCCTCCAATACGTCTACAACCAGACGCTGGCGATCAACACGTTCGGTCCCTTCGGTCACCAGCTGGCGGTCGATGCGTTCGTCGATCCAGCCTGCACGCCGTACGCCACACCGGGGACGATCGCCACGAACCTCAAGACGTTCGGTCCCAGCTATCGGAAGTGCTACGCGTCCCTGGGTCCGAACCAGCCCGGGGTCAACGAGCCCGACCCGTCGAACCCGAAGGCCTGCGTGCCGGATCCGGGCGGCGCGGCCCCCGGATTCAAGGGCCCGGCGACCTCCGCCTGCAAGCTGTCCGCCAGCGACGTCTCCGGCAACGCCGCGTCGGGCAAGCCGACCCGCAACAACGCGGCCCGGTCCACCAAGACCGCGTCGAGCTCGACCACATCCGGCTCCGCGCCGCCGGGATCGTCGTCGAGCTCAGGCGGGTCGAGCTCAGGCGGCTCGGGTTCAGGTTCCGGCGGGTCGGGATCGGGTAGCGGCTCTTCGCCGCTGAACCTCGGCAAGACGCTCGGCCAGATCCTCGGCGCGATCGGCGGACACAGCGGCGGCAGCAGCTCGTCCGGCTCGGGCAGCGCGCCGGCGTCCTCAGGCGGCGGCTCGACCCAGCAGCTCCTCAACTACCTCCTCGCGCCATGAGAAGCCGGCACCGACAGCAATCCGCGTTGACGAACCCCGTCCTGGTCGGCGCGGTCACCGTGCTGGCGATCATGGTCGCGGTGTTCCTCGCGTACAACGCCAACGCGGGGCTGCCATTCGTGCCGACCAAGCAGGTGAAGGTCGACATCGGTGACGGATCCAACCTCGTCATCGGCAACGACGTTCGCGAGGGTGGCTTCCGGATCGGGCTCGTCTCGGCGATGAAGCCGATTGAGCTGGCGAACGGGCAGGTCGGAGCGCAGCTCACCCTGCAGCTCGACCAGGCGAACGGGAACGTGCCCAAGGACTCCACCGTTTCGATCCTGCCACGCTCGGTCCTGGGGCTGAAGTACGTCCAGTTGACGCGCGGCACCTCGAAGCAGACGATTCCCGACGGCGGCACGCTGCCGATCGGGCAGACGTCGGTGCCGGTGCAGTTCGACGACATCTTCAAGACCTTCGATCCGAAGACGCGGACGGCGATCCAGAACAGCCTGGTCGGGGTCGGCGACACGGTGACCGGCCGCGGCTCGTCGCTGAACGACACGATCCACTCGCTGCCCGAGTTGCTGCTGCATCTGCGGCCGGTGGCCCAGTACCTGGCCGACCCGAACACCGAGCTGACCCGGTTGTTCAGCTCGCTGAACGCGTTCATGGGGGCGGTGTCGCCGGTCGCGCAGGTCAACGCGCGCCTGTTCACTGAGGCCGCGACGACGTTCGAGGCGATCTCGCGTGACCCGAACGCGCTCGAGTCGACGATCGCCGAGTCGCCCTCGACGCTCGACGTCTCCACCAACAGCCTGATCACCCAGCAGCCGTTCCTCGCGGACCTCACGGTCCTGGGGACGAAGCTGACCCCGGCAACCGGCGAGCTGCGGGCCGCGCTGCCCGACATCAACCCGGCGATCGAGGCGGGGACGACGACACTCAGGCGCGCGCCGATTCTGAACTCGAAGCTCCGGGGCGTGATGGGGGCACTCAAGAGCCTGGCCCAGGATCCGTCCACCAACATGGCGCTGAATGCGCTGACCTCGACGGTCGGCACGCTCAACCCGATGGTCCGCTACCTCGGTCCGTACCAGACCGTGTGCGACAGCTGGGACTACTGGTGGACCTTCCTCTCCGAGCACATCTCCGAGGAGACGAGCTTCGGCTTCGCCCAGCGCGCGCTGCTCAACCAGACCAACCCAAGCCAGCCGAACAACGTCGGCACGGCCGGCGCCGCGCTGCCGGTCAACGGTGGGAGCTTCGACTCCCCGCTCGGCGGAAACGAGTTCCTCCACGCCCAGGCCTACGGCGCCGCGATCGACAACCAGGGCAACGCTGACTGTGAGATTGGGCAGCGCGGCTATCCGAAGAAGCTCAACTACTTCGACCCGCAGGGACGCAACCTCGCCACCGACCCGCACACCCCCGGCGACCAGGGACCCACGTATCACGGACGCGCACGGGTGCCCAAGGGCGAGACGTTCAGCCGCAATCCCCAGACCGGCCCGCAGCTGGCCTACAACCCGACGAATCCATGAGACGCCGCGGGCGACGCAGAAAAGGCATCAGCACGTTCAAGGCGGGCGTGATCGGCGTGATCGCGATCGTCCTGTTCTCGTATGCCGCGTACACGAAGTTCGCGAACCCGTTCGCGAGCCCGTTCACTGTCCACGCCACGTTCTCGAGCGCGAACGGCCTGGGTCCGGGGTCGCTGGTGCGGATCGCCGGGATCAACGTCGGCACGGTCACGAATGTCTCGCCGGTCCCCAGCTGTACGGTCAACGGGCACAAGAGCAAGGCCTGCCAGGCGGCCGATGTGACGATGACGATCTCCGGCCAGGGCCTGCCACTGCACCAGGACGCGACGTTCGCGATTCGTCCTCGGATCTTCCTCGAGGGCAACTTCTTCGTCGACCTCCATCCGGGCACGCCCTCCTCGCCGGTCGTCGCCAACGACCACTACTTCCCGATCAACCAGGGGACGGAGCCGGTCCAGCTCGACCAGGTCCTGACCTCTCTGCAGGGGAATACGCGCGCCGACCTGCAGCTGCTGCTCAAGCAGTACGGCACCGCGGTCAAGCAGGCGGGGCCGTCGTACAACGCCTCGATCAAGTTCTGGCTCCCCGCCTACGAGTACTCGGCGATCGTCGCGCACGACGCGCTCGGGATTCAGCCCCACGACCTCTCCAACTGGATCGACAAGATGGGGACCGTCGCGGGCGCGATCGACCAGCACCCGCAGAACCTGCAGAACCTGATCACCGATTTCAACACGACCGCCAACGCGTTCGCTCGGCAGAACGTGGCGCTCCAGCAGACGGTCGCCGAGCTTCCGAACACGCTGGCTGCCGCGACGCCCGCGTTCAACGCGCTGAACGCGGCGTTCCCGCCGCTCCGCGCCCTGGCCCGGACCCTGATCCCGGGCGTCAAGTCGACCGGCCCGACCGTCGACGCGAGCCTCCCGTTCATCACGCAGCTGCGGCTGCTCGTCCAGCCCTCGGAGCTGGAGGGCCTGACGCACGACCTGTCGCCGACGATCCCCGCGCTCGCGCACCTGACCCACTCGACGATCCCGCTGATGAAGAACGGAGTGCGCCCCGCCTCGAGCTGCGTCGCCAACAAGATCTACCCCTGGTCGCAGCTGACGGTCAACGACGGGCAATTCAACGCCTCCAACGGCTTCCCGCTGCGCAAGGTGTTCGTCGAGGCGGTCGACTACCTCCCCGGGCTCGCCGGCGAGAGCCGCGTGTTCGACGCCAACGGGCCGTACATCCGCGTGCTCGGCAACGGCGGCACGTTCACCTATTCGCTCCAGCCCGGCCTGTTCGGCCAGTCGCTGACCAAGATCTTCGGCGTCCAGCCCGGGCTGCCGCCCGGCGGTCACCGCCCCCCGCTGGAGGAGAACGTCCCGTGTGAGACGCAGAGGACGATCACCGACCTCTCATCCCCGGTGGCTGCGCCGCCCGCCCAGACCGCGACCGACCTCTCGGCGCCGGGCGCGCAGACGCGCTGGCGATCCGCTGCCGATGCCACGGTCGACTCGCTCAAGAACATCGTCAAGATCGACAAGATCCCGCTGCGGATCGCCGACCTGGTCACCAAGTCCAAGAAAGCGTCCAAGTGAAGCGCGCGATCAAGAACCACTCGAGTGACTTCGCGGCGATCCTCGTGCTCCTCGTCCTGTCGGTGGTGGTGGCCGGCTACATCCTCAACCACGAGCGCCTGCGCTTCCCGTTCATCCAGTCGGCGCCGTTCACGATGAAGGCCGAGTTCTCGACCGGCCAGGCCGTCACCCCCGGCCAGGGCCAGACGGTCCGCGTCTCGGGCGTTCAGATCGGCGAGGTCGGCTCGGTCTCCCTGCAGAACGGAATCGCGGTCGTCCAGCTCCAGATCGATCAGAAGTACAAGCACCTGATCCACACCGACGCCACCGCCCTGCTGCGGCCGCGGACCGGGCTGAAGGACATGTTCGTCGAGCTCAATCCCGGCACCCAGAGCGCGCCGACCGCGAAGCCCGGATACACGATCCAGGTCTCCAACACCGAGCCGGACATCAACGTCGACGAGATCCTCTCCTCGCTCGACGCCGACACCCGCCAGTACCTCGATCTGCTTGTCAACGGCGCTGGGCAGGGCCTCAAGGGCAACGGCGGCAACCAGCTCGCGCAGGTACTCGAGCGCTTCGAGCCCACCCATCAGGACCTCGCGCGCCTGAACTCGGCGATCTCGGTCCGGGGTGAGAACCTGCGCCGCCTGGTCAACTCGCTGCAGCGGCTCAACACCGCGCTGGCGACCAAGCAGAACCAGATCGTGCAGCTCGTCGATTCGAGCTCGACCGTATTCCGCGCCTTCGCCTCCGAGGATCAGAATGTCAGTCGCGCGGTTGCCGACCTGCCCGCGACCCTGCGCCAGACCACCGCCACACTCGGCAAGGTCCAGGCGTTTGCGAAGGTGCTCGGGCCCGCGGCGCGGAACCTGCTGCCGGCGGCGGGTGCGCTTCCCGCGGCGAACCAGGCGCTGACCGCGCTGGCCAAGCCGAGCGCCCCGATCGTCCAGAACCAGATCCGGCCGTTCGTGGTCGCCGCCCGGCCGACGGTGCGCAACCTGCGTCCGGCCTCGATCAACCTGGCCAAGGCGACCCCGAACCTGGACAAGGTGTTCGGGACGCTCAACCACCTGCTGAACCTGCTCGGCTACTACCCCGGCGGCCAGCAGCACGGGTACCTGTGGTGGCTGGCCTGGCTCGACCACAACGCCCGCACCGTGTTCTCGATCCAGGACGCCAACGGCGACTATCGGCCGCTGTTCCTGCAGGCCAGCTGCGCCACCCTGGCCCAGGTCGCGAGCTTCCAGGGCGGCCTCGCCGAGACGATCCTCAACCTGACGCCGATCCTCACCAACCTGAAGCTCTGTCCCAAGCAAGCGTCGGCGGACATCCGCGACTACCGGCTCTACCAGCAGGGCAAGCTCGGCAACCGCAGCGCTCGAGGCGTGGCCGGCCTGCTGAAGGGGAGCTCCAACGTCCGCTTCCTGCCCCAACTCCCAACCAACTGATGGACACCGGCACTCCCTCACTCACCAAGGTCATCACGATGGTTCTGTTTGCGCTGTCGTGCGTGGGGCTGCTGCTGTTCCTGTGGATTTCGTTCGGCGGGAACGTCCCGTTCAACCCGCAGGGCTACGAGATCCGGGTGTCGTTCCCGAACGCCGATCAGCTCGCCACCCAGGCCGACGTCCGGATCGCCGGCGTCTCGGTCGGCCGCGTGATCAGCAAGAGCCTCGACCCGCAGGGCAACCGCACGATCGCGACGCTCCAGATGCAGAACCAGTACGCGCCCGTCCGTCAGGGCGCGCACGCGATCCTGCGGACGAAGACGATCCTCGGCGAGACCTACGTGGAGCTGACACCGGGCTCGCCGAAGGCCAAACCGATTCCCGACGGGGGACTGCTGCCGCGTGGGCAGGTCACCAATGCCGTCCAGCTGAGCGACATCTTCAATGCGCTGGATCCGAAGACCCGCCGCGCCTTCCAGGTCTGGCAGCAGGAGCTGGCGAAGGCCGTGCGGGGCAACGACCAGAACCTCAACGACGTGCTCGGGAACCTGCCCCAGTTCTCCGCCGACGCCACCGACATCCTGCGCGTGCTCGACGTCGAGCACGGATCGGTGGTGCGGCTGGTGCGCAACGGGGGCACGGTGTTCGGCGCGCTGGCCAGCAACCAGACTGCGCTCCGCAACCTGATCACCTCCGGCGAGGCCACGTTCGCCACCACCGCCGCCAACAACAACGCGCTGGCCGACACCTTCCACGTGTTCCCGACCTTCCTCAACGAGACCAAGGCGACGATGGCCCGCCTGAAGAGCTTCGCACTGGACACCGACCCGCTGGTCAAGGAGCTCGACCCGGTGGCCACGCAGCTCGGTCCGACGCTGCACTCAGTCCGGGTACTCTCGCCGGATCTGAAACGGCTGTTCATCAACCTCGGCCCGCTGATCACGGTCTCCGAGACCGGCCTGCCCGCGATCCAGCATGTGCTCGAGGGGGCCCGGCCGCTGCTCGGGCAGCTCGGGCCGTTCCTCGATCAGCTCAACCCGATCCTCGGCTGGCTCTCGCTGCACCAGCAGCTGACCTCCGACTTCATCTCCAACGGCGCCGCCGGCATCGCTGCCACGACGACGACCTTCGCCGGCAACGGCATCGGTCACTATCTGCGGCAGTTCTCGCCCGTCGGGCCCGAGACGCTGTCGTTCTTCGCCAACCGTGACTCGGGCAACCGTGGCAACACATATCCGCCGTCGCTGTGGCTGGCCGACCCGAAGGTGCTCCAGAAGGGCGCCCTGCCGGCGTGGGACTGCAAGAACACCGGCGCCGGCGGCGACGGCTCGGTGCCGCCGCTCAACATCCCGGTGGTCGGGCATCCGGCCTGCTGGGTCGCGCCGCCGCTGCCCGGTGCGGCCGGCAAGTACCAGATCCCGCACATCCAGCCGGCGCACTACTCGAGCAAGTAGGCGCGGGCCCTGCGGGGGCGAACGCCGCCGGGCTCGCTTACGCCGCGGTCGCCGCCCTGCCCGAGCGCGGGGCGCTCAGCGCCAGCCCGTCGAGCAGGACCTGGGCGAGCTTCACGTCACCCTCCATCCGCAGCGCGCTCAGATCGCGCTCCGGCTGGGGTGAGAACGCGCGGATCCAGGCCGCGGTGTCGCCGCGCACCTTCGCCGCGCAACTCTCGTCGGCGTGCTCCACGATCGTCACTCCGCCGGCCTCGAACGAGAACAGGTAGGAGGCGGCCGTGCCATGCCGGCCGTCCGTGACGATGCACTGGACGGTGCCGCGGATGCCATCGGGCTCGAGCAGCCCGGGTGCGAGACGGAAGATCGCGCCGATGTCGACGCTCTCGGACGGACGCGGAGTGCTCCACGCCCACTCGTATCCCCAGCGAGCGAGCTCGCCGAGGATCGGCATCAACTCGATGGCGCGCTGGGTCAGCTCGTAGTCGACCCGGGGCGGTACCTCACGGTAACGCTTGCGGGTGAGCATGCCGTCGGCGACCATCCGGTTCAGGCGCGAGCGTAACTGCTCGGTGGAGATGCCCGGCAGGACTCGCTGGAGCTCGACGAACCGGCGGGGGCCGGCCGCGAGATCACGGACGATCAGCAGAGTCCACTTGTCGCCGATCAAATCGAGGGCGCGCGCATCGGGCGACCATTGGTCGTATGGGTGACGTTTGGGCGGGGGTACGTGAGGAATGGGAAGCCTCCCCGGGGGACGGAAACCTACCTACCAACTTCGAGTCTAACGGACGGGTTTGAGGGCGCAACCCGGAAGGTGTGGCCAATTTAAGAGAAATTCGCGCCAGTTTTCGCGCCGGCGGCCGTTTAGGGTCTGTGATGGGAGAACTAATCGTCCTCGCCGAGCGCCGCGCAGACCGCTCACGCCCCAGGCGCAGCGGTCGTCCTGCGTTCTTCTTCGATCTCTCCTGCCCGTTCTCGTATCTCGCCGCCGAGCGGGTCGAGCGCGTTCTGGGGGAGGTTGACTGGGTGCCGACGGCAGCCACGATCTTGCGGCGGGGTACGAGTGCCGGACATCCGGCGGCTGTGCGGTCCCATGCGGAGACCTGTGCGGTGGCTTTACGGCTTCCGCTGGTCTGGCCCGATCGCTTCCCGGCGTCTGCGCCGGGCGCGCTGCGGGCCGCCGCACATGCCGTCGAGATCGGAGCAGGGGCGCGGTTCGCCCTGGCCGGGAGTCGGCTGGCGTTCTGCGGTGGGTTCGACCTCGAGGATCCGGAGATCCTCGCCGAGGCCGCAGCAGCGGCCGGGATCGGGTTACGGGAGTGTTTGGCCGCGGCGGGCGACCCGACACGTGATGGCGCATTGCACGCCACCGCCCGGGGTTTGCTCGCGCAGGGCGTCTGCCGGCTGCCGGCCATCCGGGTCGGAACACGTTGGTTCGACGGCGACGAATCGCTCGCCGCGGCCGCCGCGCTGCTCCGCACCCAGACGGTGGTTGACCGGCCGTTTGCCAGCTGAGACCGGTCCCGACGCCATACTTTCCGGTATGAGGGACCCCGTTGATCGGGCGGTACGGGCGATTGCCCGGCGGAACTCATACGCCCTGATCTGGCTCCAGTTCGGTCTCGCTCACATCGTGATGCTCGGCGGCCTCGGCCTGCTGACGCTGTACCAGCCGATGTCAAAGCACGACTTCTGGGTGCTGCTGGTGATCTCGCAGGGACTGGTGACGCTCGACAACCTGATCTCGATCAAGCTCACGCGCCGAATGTGGCGCCCGGTTTGGGCCTGGGAGGGCGGGAAGCGGGACTACGAGACGACGGTCGCTGCGTGGACCGCCGCGGCGACGCTCCCGCTCACGTACTTCCGCCGGATGCGCAAGTACCCGTTCATCTTCTCCTACCTGCCGTTCATGGCCTTCACGACGTGGCTGCTGGCACTCCCATGGTGGTCGTTCTTCATCCTCGTGCTCGCGGGAACCTCGGTGCTGGCAGCCGGGATGATCGTTCGCTACTTCTCGATCGAGGTGGTCACGCGCCCCGTGCTCGAGCGGTTGGCCGACTACCTGCCTCCCGAGTTCGCGATCGAGGCGCCCGGGTTGCCGCTGCGCTGGCGTCTGTTCGCGGCGGCGCCGGTGATCAACGTCGTCACCGCAGTCGTGGTGGCCGGGCTCTCGACTGAGGGCCACCATCACACCCTGTCCGACCTGGGGATCTCGTGGCTGATCGCGGTTGGGATCTCGTTTACGATCTCGCTCGAGCTCGTGGTGCTCGTGGTCCGGTCGCTGGGCAGTGCGCTCGACGACCTACAGGCCGCCACCGACCGAGTCAGGGCGGGTGACTTCGGCACGCGGGTCCCGGTCGTCGCGACCGACGAGACGGGCAAACTGGCGCAGTCGTTCAACATGATGGTCGAGGGACTCGACGAGCGCGAGCGTCTGCGCGAAGCGTTTGGCGCCTACGTCGACCCGGGGCTGGCCGAGCGGGTCCTGCGCGAGGGCTCTGACCTCGAGGGTGAGGATGTCGAGGTGAGCGTCCTGTTCCTCGACATCCGCGATTTCACGATGTTCGCCGAGACGGCCCAGCCGCACGAGGTCGTGTCAATGCTCAACAGCTTCTGGGAGCTGACCGTGCCGATCCTGCTGGCCCACGGCGGCCACGCCAACAAATTCATCGGCGACGGGCTCCTGGCGGTGTTCGGCGCCCCGGACCGGCTGCGCGATCACGCGACCCGCGCCGTGCTGGCGGCCTGCGAGATCGCCGAGCTCGTGCATGGGCGCTACGGCGAGCGCATCGGCGTCGGGATCGGGGTCAACTCCGGCTCGGTGATCGCGGGGACGGTGGGGGGTGGCGGCCGCGTGGAGTTCACGGTCATCGGCGACGTCGTCAACACCGCCTCACGGGTGGAGGCGGCGACTCGCGAGACCGGCGACGACGTGCTGATCACCGACGCAACCCGGGCGCTGCTGCCGGCCGGGCGATTCGAGTTCGACGAGCGGCCGCCCGTGCCGTTGAAGGGCAAGCGCGAGGAGGTCAGGCTGTGGGTGCCCCGGCCACTGATGGTCGCGGACGTTCGGGCCACGAGGGCCACGGCCCGGGTCGTCGATTGAGGCACCGGATCGTCTCAGCGCTCGGCCGCTGGTGGAGCGTGGCCTGGGACTCCAACCTCACCGGACATTCGGCGATGCTCGCCTACACGATGCTGCTCGCGGTGGTTCCGGTCGCGCTGCTCGGACTGTTCATCGCCGGCCAGGTGCTCTCAAGCCACGCCGTGCAGACGAGCGTGCTCACCGACCTGCGCGGGATCTTCCCGGGAGCCGCCGAGGGCACGCTCGACTCGCTGCTCAACGAGGTCAAGGACTCGACCACCAGCACCGGGGTGCTCGCGCTCGTGGCCAGCATTTGGCTCGGCTCCTCCTTCTGGGGTGCGCTCGACACGTCGTTCAGTCGCATCTACGGTTGCCCCTCGCGACCGTGGGTGGAGCAGAAGCGCTTCGGGATCGTGATGGTCGGCGTCGTGCTCGTGTTCATGGTCGCCACCGTCGCGGTCCCGGCCGCGCAGGCCATCCTCAAGTCCGGCGCCGAGGACCTGCCCTTCGATCTCGCGCGCGTGACCGACCTCGTCTACGTGATGTCGCTGGGGGTCAGCGTTGTGCTGCTGTTCGGGTGCCTGGCGGTGATCTACGCGTCGGTCCCCAACCGGTCGATTCCGTGGCGCGCCGTGTGGCCGGGCGCGATCGCCGCCACCGCGGCGATCCTGATCGTCGACTACGCGTTCCCGGTGTACCTGTCGAACATCTCCACGATCGCGCGCTTCGGCACGACGATCGTGTTCCTGCTGATCGTGCTCGGCTGGTTCTACGTGGTCGCGCTGATCATCCTCGGCGGAGCGATCGTTAACGCGCTGCGGGTCGGGCGGTCGGTCGTGCCGGCGTCGGCCCCGACGGCGGTCGAGGCCCCGGCGACGGACGCGGAGCCGGCGACCGCCGCGGAGCTCGCGGCAACCCCGGCGGCCGACCCACCGCCGCCGGTCAGTACGGCGAAACCAGCCCGGCCAGAATGAGCTCGTCGAGCGGCGCGGTGCGCTCCTCGTCACTCACTTCGGGGCCGTCGACGATCGGCCTCGCCACGACCGTGGGCAGCGTCTCGTCCTCCTCGACGCCGGCGCAGATGTCGTCAAAGCGCTTGGTGTCTCTGTCTTCGCTCATACAACGATCGTACGCTTCGAGTTAAGCCCCCTGTTAGCGTCCGGCCTTAAGTGGCTACGGAAACCGAGACCCAGGTGCACGGCGGGCGGTTGGTGGCTCAGCGCCTGCGCGCGGCCGGCGTAACGAAGCTGTTCACGCTCTCGGGCGGCCATCTGTTCTCGATCTACGACGGCTGCCGCGCGGAGGGGATCGATCTGGTCGACGTGCGCCACGAGCAGACCGCCGCCTTCGCCGCCGAGGGCTGGGCCAAGGTGACGCGTACGGTTGGTGTGTGCGCGCTGACCGCCGGTCCCGGCGTCACCAACGGCATGAGCGCGATCGCCTCGGCCTCTCAGAACAACTCGCCGATGCTCGTACTTGGGGGCCGCGCGCCCCAGTTTCGTTGGGGACAGGGCTCGCTTCAGGAGATCGACCACGTCCCGTTCGTCCGGCCGCTGGTGAAGCTCGCCGCCACGCCGACCGAGACGGCGGAGATCCCGGCCCTTGTCGACGATGCGATCCGCGCTGCGCTGACGCCGCACTCGGGGCCAACGTTCATCGACTTTCCGCTTGACCAGGTGTTCGGCGAGGCTGCCTCCGCCGGCGAGGGCATCGCCCCCCGGATCCCGCCCGCCGAGGTGGACCCAGGCGCGCTCGACGCCGCCGCCGCGCTCCTGCGCGATGCCGAGCGGCCGGTGATCATGGCCGGCACCGGTCTTTACTGGGGCCACGGCGAGGAAGGCCTGCGTGCGCTGGCCGAGCGGCTGCGGATCCCGGTGTTCCTCAACGGCCTCGGCCGGGGTTGCCTGCCCGCCGACCACGAGCTGTTCTTCTCCCGCGCGCGAGGCGCCGCGCTGGCCGGCGCCGACGCCGCGCTCGTGATCGGCGTCCCGCTCGATTTCCGGCTCGGCTTCGGAGCTGCATTCGACGCCGACGCCGACGTGATCGTGATCGACGTCGCCGAGCCTCGCCGCGATCACCCGCGCCCCGTAGCAGCCGAGCTGTACGGATCGCTCGGGCTGACGCTGCCCGCGCTCGCGTCCGCGGGCGGCTCCGCCGGCGCCGAGCGCGAGGCCTGGATCGCGTCTCTGCGCGCGATCGAAGACGAGAAGCGCGCGGCCGAGGTGGGGGAGCTGACCGACTCGCGTGCCCCGCTTCACCCGATGCGCATCTACGGCGAGCTCGCGTCGATGCTCGACCGCGATGCGATCGTGATCGGCGACGGAGGCGACTTCGTCTCCTACGCCGGCCGGGTTGTGGACTCCTACACGCCCGGCTGCTGGCTTGACCCGGGGCCCTACGGCTGCCTTGGCTCAGGGCCCGGCTATGCGCTCGCGGCCAAGCTGGCCCACCCGGACCGCCAGGTCGTGCTGCTGCTCGGCGACGGTGCCTTCGGCTTCTCTGGCATGGAGTTCGACACGCTCGCTCGCCACGGGGTGGCGGTGGTGGGGATCGTCGGCAATAACGGCATCTGGGCGCTCGAGAAGCACCCGATGGAGGCTCTGTACGGATACTCGGTCGTTGCCGACCTGCGGCCCGGGACGCGCTATGACCTCGTCGCCACGGCACTTGGCTGCGAGGGCCTGCTCGTACAGACGCCCGACGAGCTCAGGCCGGCCCTGGAGAAGGCGTTCGCGTCCGGGAAGCCGACGCTCGTCAACGTCCTGACGGACCCGAGCATCGCCTACCCGCGGCGCTCGAACCTCGCCTGAGGGGGTCTGTCCGGCGCGGGCCGGGTCAGGCTCGAATCTCGCGTGAGCCCCTGCCAGGGAGCCAAAACCGACCCTTAAGCGAAAACCGCCCGCGTTTTCAGCGGGCGGCTTCCGATCCAGGTTTGGCCCAATCGGGACGGGCAGGGGTACGTGCCAGAAAGGGCCGTTTAGAGTGGTTCGGGCGGCGGGAGGCGCCGATGTCTGCGGCTTCGCCCGAACCTATGTCGGGATAAAGGTCGTTACCGAGCCCTCACCCCGCCGAGCATGATTACTGGTGGGGACCCGGGCCACAATCGGACATCCGTCCAGGGCTGGCTGGCCAGCCAAGTGGACGCTCTGGACGCGGGGCGCGTCCGCGCCGCGCGGCGGTGGACCCAGATAATGAGGTTTTGCGGGATATTTTCGACTTGAGGAACCTGGGCAACGGCCGTTGACGGAACCGGTCGCCCGCGGCGGCCGCGTCCAGATCGACTTACAAAATCCTTCGTTTCGTCGGCCTCGCCTCAACGCGAAACCGCCCGACGCCCGGCCGGTGGGGTAATCGCTCCTGCGGTCGCCGGATGCCGGATGGCGGATGCCGGGCCCGGGCTACCATCAATCTCATGCGGGAGCTGTTTGCGTTTCCCAACCCTGTGAACGAGAAGGCGGCACGGGTGGTGGCGGGGGTCGTGCTCGCGATCGTGATTCTGACGCTCGTCACCTCGTGGTACTGGCTGCTGGTGCCGCTCGCCTATGGATTCTGGGCGCGTGTGCTCACGGGGCCCACGCTGAGCCCGCTCGGCTGGCTGGCGCAGAACGTGATCGCGCCCCGGCTAGGCGAGAAACGGCCCGTCCCCGGACCTCCGAAGCGCTTCGCTCAGGGCATGGGCGCGGTGATGTCGACCGCCGCCCTGATCCTGGCGCTGATTCTCGGCGACAACACCGCGGCGGTTGTGGTGCTGGTCCTGTTCCTGCCTGCCGCCGGGCTCGAGTCGATCTTCGGCTACTGCGTCGGGTGCAAGGTGTTCGCGCTGCTGATGCGCATCGGCGTGATCCCGGCCACTGTCTGCGCCGAGTGCGCCGACATCAGCGGCCGGCTCCGCGCCACGGTGCCTAACTGAACTCGAGCGCCGCCCCGCGCAGAATGTCGTGCTCGGAGATCTCGATCTCCTCGAGCCCGAACAGACTCATCACCTCGGTGAGGATGATCACGCCGGCGACGATCGTCGGAGCACGCGCGGGATCAAGGCCGGGGACCTCGCGCCGCTGCTCGAGCGGAAGCGAGGCGAGGTGGTCGAGGATCCGGTCGCGCTCGTCGCCCGAGAGCACGTAGCCGTGCACCTTCGCGGGGTCGTAGGGGTCGAGCCGCTGCGCGATCGCGCCCAGCGAGGTGGCGCTGCCCGCGACGCCGATCGCGTGCCGGACCGGTTCGCGGTGCTCGGGTGGAACGCCCAGGGCAAGGATCGCGCGCACGTCGGCGGCGAGGTCGTCGAGCTCTGACTCGGTCGGCGGATCGCTCGCGATGTGTCGCTCGGTCTGCCGCACGACGCCGGCCTGCGTCGAGACGTGGAAGGTCACCTCGTGGCCCGAGCCGATCACGAGCTCGGTCGAGCCGCCACCGATGTCGATGACCAGCGTCGGTGTCGTGTCACGCGGATCACGGTCGCTGGTTGCGCCGAGGAAGGTCATGCGCGCCTCCTGGTCGCCGGTCAGCACGTGCGGCTCAAGTCCGTAGCGGTCCTGCACCGTTGCGGCGAACTCGGCGCCGTTGGTCGCGTCGCGGACGGCGCTGGTCATTACCGCGACCGCCTTGGTCACGCCGGCTGCGTCGATGAGCTGCCGGTAACCGTCGAGCGTGGTGTAGACGCGCTCCATCGCGTCCTCTCGCAGGCTTCCGTCCGCGTCGACCCCAGCGCCGAGCCGCGTGACCTTTGTCCGGCGCTCGAGCTCGTCGGTCACGCGTCCGTCCTGCAGCTCCGCGACGAGGAGGCGGGTCGAGTTGGTGCCGATGTCGACCACGGCGATCCGCACTCACACCACCACCTGATGCGGCATCGGCCTACCGCTCAGCGCGCACAGCAGGTTCTCGACCGCGATCGAGGCCATCCGCTCGCGCGCGGTGCGGGTCGCCGATCCAATGTGCGGCACGACGAGCAGGTTCGGGACGCTCAGCAGCGGATCGTCCGGCGCCGGCGGCTCCGGGTCGGTCACGTCGAGCGCGGCGCCGGCGATCGTCCCAGCCATGAGCGCGTCGCGCAGGGCCCGCTGGTCGACGATCGGCCCGCGGGCCGTGTTGATCAGATACGCCGTGCTTCGCATCCTCGAAAGTGCCTCCGCATCGATCAGCTGGTGGGTCTCCGGGGTCAGCGGACAGTGGAGCGAGACGAAGTCTGACTGCTCGAGCAGCTCGGCGAGTGGCCGGCCCAAATCGCGGCCGACCGACATGACGGTCATATCGAAGCCGCGCGCCCTGGCCGCGACCGCTCGACCGATCCGCCCCATGCCGATGATCCCAAGCGTCGCGCCATGGATGTCGGCGCCGAGATAACGGCCGGGCTCCCAGGTCAGCCAGTCCCCGTCGCGGACCGTGTCGAGCGCCTCGGGGAGCCGGCGGGCGACCGCCATCAACAGCGTGAAGGCCAGGTCCGCGGTGGCGTCGGTGAGGACATCGGGCGTGTTGCCGACCGGGATCCCCCGTGCCGCCGTGGCCGCGAGGTCGACGTTGTCGTAGCCGACCGCGTAGTTGGCGATCGCGCGCAAGCGGGGCAGCTGGTCCAGCAGCTCGCGGTCGATCCGGTCGGTGAGCAGTGACAGCAGGCCCTCGGCGTCCGCGGCGTGTTCGACCAGCTCCGCGCGGCTAGGCGGCAGTCGTCCGGACCACACGTCGACCTCATGCTCCGCGCGCAGACGGTCAAGCGCGGGGCCGGGAAGCTCCCGGGTGACGAAGCAGCGAGCCACGCCGCGGCATTCTTGCGCGCGGCCGGTCCGGGCGCTCGTCCCCTCTCGCGTCCGGGTCCCCGCCGAGCCGCATGTGGCGTCAGCGTCCCGGTCCCTGCGCCCCGCATGCGGCGTCCGCGTCCCTCAGTCCGTGCCCGCGTGCCTCCGCCACCCAAGGTACGATGATCATCGAACAGGTTGTAAAAGTTCGATGACCGTCGTACTATGAACTAATGGGCGCGCTGATATCGACCTCCGCCGAGCTGCACGCGGCGGAGGGGCTGCCGCAGCCTTCGCGGGAGCAGCTCGAGTTGCCGGCCGTTCTCCACGCGCTCAGCGATCCGATGCGGCTGCAGATCGTCGCGGGCCTGGCGCAGCGCGAGGAGCGGACGTGCAAGAGCTTCGAGCTCCCCGTCGTCAAGTCGACCTGCACCCACCACTTCAAGGTACTGCGTGAGGCTGGCGTGATCAGCCAGCGCCTCGAGGGCACGACCAAGCTCAACTCACTTCGGCGCGCCGATCTCGACGCCCGCTTCCCAGGTCTGCTCGACGCGGTCCTGTCCAGCACCTGTTCTTGATCGCAGGACGCTAGATCGAGGCTCGTGCTCGGTGGCGGGCGAAGTCCGGCGAGCGCTTCTCGCCGAACGCGTTGACGCCCTCCTGCGCCTCGTCTGTGTCGAGGAACAGCCCGAGGCCGGTGAACGCCAGCTGGCCGATGCCAGCCATGTGCTCGGTGTCGGAGTTGAACGACTGCTTGAGGAACCGCAGCGCCGTGGGTGAGAGCGCGAGCATGTCGTCGGCCCAGACGCGAACCGTCTCACGCAGGCGATCGGCCGGGACCACCTCGTTGACCAGGCCCCAGCGCTCGGCGGTGGCTGCGTCGTACTGCCGGCAGCGGAACCAGATCTCGCGGGCCCGCTTCTCGCCCACCACCCGCGCCAGGTAGGCGCTCCCGAAGCCGGCGTCGAACGAGCCGACGCGCGGGCCGACCTGGCCGAACTTCGCGTGCTCGGCGGCGATCGTCACATCGCACAGCACGTGCAGGACGTGGCCGCCCCCGATCGCGACGCCATTGACCGCGGCGATCACCGGCTTGGGCACATCGCGGATCAGGCGGTGCAGGCGCTCGATTTCGAACAGGCCAGACGCGCTCGGGCCGTAATCGCCCGTCTCGGCCCGCTGCTTCTGATCGCCACCAGCGCTGAACGCCCGGTCGCCGGCCCCGGTCAGGCAGATCACGCCGACGTCCTGGCTCGCCCACGCGCGCGTGAACGACTCGATCAGCTCGTCCACGGTCCGCGCGCGGAACGAGTTCATCCGCTCCGGCCGGTCAATCGTGATCCAGGCGAGGCCGTTCTCGACCTCGTATTTGGTGTCGGTGAGTTCCATCAGGCCATCGTAAGGCCGCCGCTCACCGAGAGCGTCTGCCCGGTTATGAAGGCCGCTCGGTCCGAGGCCAGGAATGCGACCGCGCCGGCGATGTCATTTGGGGTGGCGAGTCGGCGCATCGGCACGGCGCGCTTGAGCGCCTCGACTGTCCGTGCGCTGTCGCCACCGGTCTCGAGCATCTGGCCGAGCATCGCGGTCTCGGTCGGTCCGGGGCAGACCGCGTTGGCGGTCAGGCCGTGCCGGGCGACCTCGCGCGCGAGCGTCTTGGTGAACGACACAACCGCGCCCTTCGCGCCCGAATACACCGCCTCCATCGAGGAGCCAACGCGCGCCGCGTCGGAGCCGATGTTGACCACGCGCCCGTAGCCCGCCTCAATCATCCCCGGCACGACGCGATGGGTCACCCGCAGGCAGCCCTTGTAGTTGATCTCGATCACGCGGTTCCAGAACTCCTCGCTTGTCTGCAGGAAGGGCATGAACTCATCCCAGCCGGCGTTGTTGACGAGGATGCCAATCGGCCCGAGCTCGGCCTCGGCGGTCGAGACCGCACGGTCGACCGAGGCGGTGTCGGTCACGTCGAGGTGAACGGCCAGGCCGCCGACGTTCGCCGCGGTCTCGGCCGCCGGATCGTCGAGGATGTCGGCCACGACCACTCGATGCCCGTCGTCCGCGAGCGCGCGGACGATCGCCTCGCCGATTCCTCGCGCGCCACCGGTGACCAGGGCTGTCCGGGCGGCGTTCACGGTGAGCAGTATTGCGGGGCGGCGGGGAGGCTGGGTGTGAAAACGACGGTGGTGCGTGTCCGGTTGGCTCGGGTTGGGGTGCATGGCACGCTGGGTTTGTAGTCCAGTGCGACGGCGGGAAGGCGGGAGTAACCTCGAAAACTCGGACCTGGCGCGGAGGGGATGGCGGGTTAGGTCTGATGGGCAGGCTTAACCTCGAATGCTCGCGGGCCGCAGCGGAGTTTTCGAGGTTATGCCCGCCCCGGCGCCCGTTCCCCGCTCGCCGCCGACCCGGCTCCCGGCCTCGGCTCCCGGCTCGGCTCCCGGCTCTCGGCTCGCGGCTCTCGGCCTTGGGAAACGTCACACTCGGCGCGGCGGCGCGCGCGAAGGTGACGATGACCCCCACCAGCGGCGCCAACGTCACTCTCGGCTCCGGGCGCGAACCGAGAGTGGCGTTATCCGGGCGCCTGCCCGGGCCGCGGGCGCGCTCGCCGGCCCGCCACCCAGTCACGCGCCCATCGCCAACCTGAGCAAACCTGATACGCACTACGACGATATATGTCGTTTTCGCACCCAGCCTCGGAATCCGGGCGGGCGGGCGGGGCGGGTGCTTGGGCGGCGCGGGCGCCCGCGCGGCGGGGGTGCTCCGGGCGTCCGCGCGGGCGGGCGGCCCCGCGCCCGCGCCCGACCACGCCCGCCCCGCGCCCCAACCGCCCTCCCGCCAAGCGCCCACCCGCACCCCCGGCTTGCCCCGCCACGCACCGCTCTGATCAAATATTGGAAAGTGGCCCGGCCCGAGCATCGGCGATGAGCGCGACCCTCGAGATCGAGGAGCGTCGCCTCGGCCACTCGGAGGTCGTGGTGCCGCGGGTCGCGCTCGGGTGCGGGAACTTCGGTGGCGTTGGGTCATCGCCCGCCTGGTTCGGCCGGGGCCTCGGCCAGGACCAGGCCTTCGCCGTGATGGACGCGGCCTGGAAGCTGGGGATCCGGCATTTCGATACCGCTGACGCCTACGGCGGCGGACGCAGCGAATCGGCGATCGGCGCGTGGATCGCCTCGCGGGCCGTGAGCCCGACGATCACGACCAAGACGTTTAACCCGATGGACGTGGACGGCGATCGCGGGCTGGCGCCAGAGCGGGTCGTGCGCCAGCTGCGCTCGAGTCTCGAGCGCCTCGGGCTCGAGCGAGTCGAGGTCTATCTCGCGCATGACTACGACCCGTACGTGCCGCTCGATTTCACCCTCGGCGTGTTCGAAACGCTCCAAGACGGCGGGCTGATCGGCGCCTATGGCGTGAGCAACTTCGACGCGGCGCAGCTCGACTCGGCGCTGATCGCGGGCGAGCCCGCGGCGGTCCAGAACTCGTACTCGCTGCTTGATCGCGGCGACCAGCGCAGCGTGCTGCCGCTGGCGGCGGAGAACGACGTGGCCTACCTCGCGTTCAGCCCGCTGGCCGGCGGCTGGCTGACCGGCAAGTACCGCCGCGGCCAGCCGTTCCCCGAAGGCTCGAGGATGACTCAGCGGCCTGAGCCCTACGCGAGCATCGACAACGACCGCACCTTCGATGCGCTCGATCGGCTGGACGCGATCGCAACCGGCCTCGGGATCTCGATGGCGGGCGCCGCGCTGGCCTGGCTGCTCGCCGACGAGCGCATCACGCAGATCGTCGTCGGCCCCGGACGCCCGGAGCACCTGGCTCCCGTGCGCGAAGCACTCGAGCATCCCCTGAGCCCCGAGCAGCGGTCGGAGATCGGCCAGGCGTTCCCGTGACGCGGGTGCTGATCCTCAGCCACGACGACGTCGTCGCCTCGCTCCCCCCGGCCGACTGCGCGGCGGCGATGCGCGAGGTGCTCTCGGCCCAGGCCCGCGGCGACGCGTTCATGCCGCTGCGCTCAGTGATGATGCCGCCAGGCGCGAAGGGCTTCATGGGGCTGATGCCGGCGTGGCGAGGGGGCGAGTCCGACGTGTTCGCGCTCAAGGCGATCTGCCTGATGCCCGGCAACCCGGCGCGCGGTCTCGACGCGCACCAGGGGACGGTGACGCTGTTCGACGGCGACACCGGCGTGCCGACGGCGATCCTCGACGCCAGCGCGATCACCAAGATCCGCACCGCTGCGGTGACCGCGGTCGCCACCGACGCGCTGGCCCGGGAGAACGCCCGTGTGCTCGCGATCATCGGCGCCGGCGTCCAGGCGCGCGCGCACCTCGAGGCGCTCACCCTGGTCCGCGACTTCGACGAGGTCCGCGTCTACGCACCGACGGCCGCTCATGCGGCGGCGCTCGGCGTCGGGCTCTCGAACTCAGCGCAGGACGCGGTCCGGGGCGCCGACGTCCTGGTCACCGCGACGAGCTCGCGTGAGCCCGTACTCGAACGCGATTGGCTCGGGCCTGGCACACACATCAACGCGGTCGGCGCGAGCACGCCGGCCGCGCGGGAAATCGACACCGCCACGGTCGCCGCCAGCGCCCTGTTCCCCGATAGCCGCGAGTCGTTGCGTAACGAGGCGGGCGAGTTCCAGCTCGCAACCCAGGAGGGCCTGATCGCGGGGGAGGAGCACGTCCGGGCCGAGCTCGGCGAGGTGCTCGCGGGCCTCAGGCCAGGACGGCAGAGCGAGGACGAGCTGACGCTGTTCCGCTCGCTCGGGCTCGCGGTCGAGGATCTCGCCGCCGCCGTGACCGCGGTCGCCACCGCCCAGAGCGAGGGGATCGGGACCGAGGTCGAGCTGTGATCGAGCTCCGCGAGATCGAGGCGGCCCGGGAGCGGATCGCCGGGACGGCGATCCGCACGCCGCTGGTGCGACTGCACATCGAGGACGCGCCGGCCGAGATCCACCTGAAGCTGGAGAACCTGCAGCCGATCGGCTCATTCAAGGCGCGCGGGGCCACCAACGCGATCAGGCTCGCCCCCGAGGCCGAGCGCGCCAAGGGCCTGGTCACCGCGAGCGCCGGCAACATGGCCCAGGGGGTGGCGTGGGCAGCGCGCGAGCTCGGCGTGAGCGCGACGATAGCCGTGCCCGAGCACGCGCCCGAGGCAAAGCTGAGAGCGATCGAGCGGCTCGGCGGCCGGGTGCTCAAGCTGCCCTACGAGGAGTGGTGGAACGTGATCGTGACCAGCCGCGTCGATGGAGTCGACGGCCTGTTCGTGCATCCGGTGCAGGACGAGGGCGTGATGGCCGGCAACGGGACGATCGGCCTGGAGATCCTCGAAGACCTGGCCGACCCGGACGCCGTCGTGATCCCGTACGGCGGCGGCGGCCTGACGGTCGGGATCGCGAGCGCGATCCGGGCGCTGCGCCCGCAAACCCGGATCTACACGGCCGAGCCCGAGACCGGCGCCGCCGCCGCGGCGGCGTTCCGAGCCGGCGAGCCGACCGAGGTCGACTACGAGCCGTCGTTCGTCGACGGCTCCGGCAGCCGGCGCGTGCTCGACCCGATGTGGCCGCTCGTCTCGCCGCTGATCGACGACGCGTTCGCGGTCTCGATCGCTGATACCGCCGCGGCCGTCCGCACGCTCGCCGAGCGCGCGCACGTGGTGGCCGAGGGCGCCGGGGCGCTCGCCACGGCGGCCGCGCTCGCCGGCCGCGCGGGCGGGGGTAAGGTCGTCTGCATCGTCTCCGGGGGAAACATCAATCCGACCAAGCTGGCCGAGATCCTGAGCGGGGCCGCGGGATGACGCCGGACGCCAAGGAGGTGAGCGATGAGCGACCCCGCCGAGGACACGCACGCCCCCGTCCTACCGGGCAGCGGCGGTAGCGACTACGAACGCTACCTGCGCACCGACGAGCTCCTCGCGTTGCAGAAGACCGAGGACGAGCGTGTCCATCACGACGAGCTGCTGTTCCAGACCGTGCACCAGTCCTCCGAGCTGTGGCTGAAGCTGGCCTGGACCGAGATGGAGACGGCCGCCGAGCGGCTGGGGCACGATGACACCGCCGGCGCGATCCGCCTGCTGCGCCGCGCCGTGCTCTGCATCCAGTACGTGACCACGAACCTCGACATGCTCAACCAGATGGATCCGTGGGAGTACCAGGAGATCCGGGTCGTACTCGGGCACGGGAGCGGCTTCGACTCACCCGGGTTCCGTCGCGTGCCGCACGTCACGCAGCAGGTGTGGAAGGCGTTCGACGCTCTGCTCGCCAAGGCCGGGCTCGATCTCGTCGCCCTCTACCAGCACGGCCGCGAGCACGAGGATCTGTACCAGCTGGCCGAGCTCCTGACCGAGTGGGACGAGCGGATCTGGGTGTGGCGCTTTCGCCACTACACGATCGTCGCCAGGGCGCTCGGCGAGCAGACCGTCGGGACCCAGGGCACCCCGGTGCAGGTGCTGGGCAAGCTGGTCGCCCAGCGCCAGCTGCCGCGGCTGTGGGAGACGCGCAGCCGACTGGTCGAGCTGTTCGACGCCGAGCGCGAGCGACCGCCGGCGTAGAGCGCCCGCATCTTCAGTCAGCCCCGCGCCGACTCCATCCCGGCCACGAGGCGATCGACCTCCTCGACCGTGTTGTAGTGAATGAAGCCGATCCGGAGCGCCTGATCCGGATAGCCGAGCCGCTTGTAGAGGTCGAGCGAGTACCACGAGTCGTGCGCCCACACGCCGATCTCGAGCGAGGCCAGATGGCTGGCGACGTCGGCCGCCGGGACGCCCTCGACGTTGGCCAGGAACGTCGGCACGCGGCCCTCCATGCCCGGCAGGCCGTAGATCGTGACTGCGTCGGGGATCTCGGCGATGAAGCGCTCGCCGAGCGCGCGCTCGTACGGCTCGATGGTTTCGAAGCCGCCGATCGAGTCGAGGTAGTCGATCGTTGCGTTGAACCCGGCGAGCAGCTCGTACGGCTGCGTGCCGGTCTCGAAGCGCCGCCCGAGCGGGTTGTTCGGGGCCGGCCTGACCTTGTAGGGCCGCCAGCCCTCGAGCACGGAGGTCCGACCGTAGGCCATCCCGAGGTGCGGGCCGCAGAACTTATAGGGCGAGCAGATGAGGACGTCAGCGTCGATCGCGCGGACGTCGATCGGCTCGTGCGCGGCGTAGTGCACGGCGTCGACCCAGGCGAGCGCGCCGGCCTCGTGCGCCATCGCGGCGACGCGCTGGGCGTCGACGATCGTGCCGACCGCGTTTGAGGCCCAGGCGAACGCCACCACGCGGACGCGGCCCGATCCGAGCTTCGCGGCGAGGTCGTCGTAATCGAGCGTCGTGTCGGGGTTCAACTCGATGTGGTGCACGACCAGATCGCGGTCGTGCGCGAGCTCGAGCCAGGGCGCCACGCCGCCATCGTGATCCAGCGACGAGACGAGAATCTCGTCGCCGGGCTCAAACGCGCGTCCAGCCGTGCGCGAAAGCGTGAAGTTGAGCGAGGTCATGTTGGCCCCAAAGATCACTTCGCTGGTGTCGCAGCCGAGGAACCGGGCCGCCTTGCTCTCGGCCTCCTCAAGAATCTGCTGCACACGGCGGCTGGTCGCGTAGCCGGCGCCGAGGTTCGCGCTCGCCTCGCGCATCGCACGGGCGACAGCGTCGCCGACCTCGTCGGGGACCTGCGAGCCGCCGGGAGCGTCGAGGAACGCGAATTCGCCCTGGAGCGATGAGTACCGCTGCCTGATCGCACCGGAGTCGATCGTGTGGGACAGCGCTTCGGGCATCGGCAGCTCCTCGCGTGGCGGGGTGTCGCGGGCGGACGGGCTAACCGAATCACAAACGTCCGTGGCTTGCACCGGCTCGCCCCGAAATGATTTGATCAAACCTAGAAATCAAATCACGGAGGAGGGCACTCAGGGGAGGCCCGCTGTGGAGGAGGCAGTTTGAGTTTCCGCGTGGTGCGCAGCTCCGAGGCGAGCTGGCAAGGCGCCGTCCCTGAAGGCGGCGGACAGATCAGCCTCGGCAGCGGCGCGTTCGAGGGTCCGTACTCGCTTCGCGCTCGCGTCGAGGAGGGGCAGCGTGCAACCAACCCCGAGGAGTTGCTCGGCGCGGCCGAGGCCGGGTGCTTCACGATGTCGCTGGCCAACGCGCTCGGCGACGCAGGCCATCCGGCGACCGACCTGCGCACGACCGCGCGTGTGACCCTCGAGCAGGTCGGCAGCGCGTTCAACATCACGCGGATCGAGCTGCGGACGGTCGCCGAGGTGCCGGGGATCGACGCCGAGCAGTTCTCCGCCATCGCCAACGAGGCCAAGGACTGCACCGTCTCACGTGTGCTCACGGGCACCGAGATCACACTTGACGCCCGGCTTGCAGGCGGCTGACCGGGATGCAGGTGGTTGACCGGGCAAACGCGAATGTGAAAGGGTGGCCCGTGCCCAGCAGCCCCCGCGTGGTCGACACCGATCCGCACGATGGCGGGCGGACGCCGACGCTGGGACCCCAGACGGGGTTCGCGCCGCTCGCCCAGGCGATCCTGAAGCTCCAGCCCGGCGAGCAAGTCTCGGCGGATTCCGCAGACAACGAGACCGTGCTGTTCGTGCTCGGGGGCTCCGGGGTGCTGCGCGTGAACGCGGCCGAGCATGAGCTCGAGCCCGAGACCGGCGTGTACCTCGCCCCGGGCGAGGGCTACGAGCTTGAGTGCACCGGCGACGACGCGCTGCGGATCGTCCGCGTGACGATCCCAGAGCCGGAGCCGATCTCCGATGCGACCGGCCAGCGTGAGGTCGTCCGCCGACTCGCCGACCAGCGCTCACAGGACGCCACCACCGACCGCGAGTTCCGGATCGTCGCCGACCCGGGCAGCGGCCTGCGCTCGGCCACTCACTTCGTCGGCTACATCCCCGTGGCCCGCGCACCCGATCACTTCCATACCTACGACGAGGTGATCTACGTGCTCGACGGCGAGGGTGTGTTTCACGCCGGCGAGCTTCATGAGCCGCTCCGCCCCGGCTCGTGCGTCCAGCTCCCCGCCCGGACGGTCCACTGCCTGGAGAACACCGGCACGGACACGATGCGCGTTGTGGCCGTATTCCGGCCGGCCGGCTCGCCGGCGGCCGCGTACTACCCGGACGGAACCCCTGCCTACGTAAGCGACTCCAACTGACCGTGATGCGTCACGAGAGGAGAGGACCAAACCAATGAAGGGACGGACCATCATCGCCGCGATGGCGCTCGCCGCATTTGTGGTGGGCTGCGGCTCAAGCAGCTCGAGCAGCAGCAGTTCGAGCACCCAGGCCTCGACCGCCG
This sequence comes from uncultured Solirubrobacterales bacterium, assembly GCA_963796645.1. GTDB lineage: Bacteria > Actinomycetota > Thermoleophilia > Solirubrobacterales > Solirubrobacteraceae > Palsa-465. The sequence continues at coordinate 476,516 of CAWCMQ010000001.1, forward strand.
GCAGCAGCTCCAAGTGCGCGACCTCGATTGGGATCCAAGCTCCGCTCACCGGTCCGGTGGCGGTTCTCGGTCAAGAGCAGCTCGCCTTCGCGAAGCTCGCTATTCAGATGGACAACCAGGCCAACGGCACGAACATCACTCTCGTCCAGGGCGACACCCAGCTGATGCCTGCCCAGGCGACGACCGTGACCCAGCAGTTCATCGCGAACAACAAGATCGTCGCGGTTGTCGGGCCCGCCGGTAGCCAGGAGGTTCTGGCGGTTGGACCGTTGATGGGTCGCGCAGGCCTGGCGTTCATCACCGGCTCTGCGACGAATACGACGCTGACCGATGGCAAGAACCCGACGTTCTTCCGTGTCGTCTCGAAGGACGCCGTGCAGGGTCCGCAGGACGCCACCTACATCATCAAGCACCTGCATCCGAAGGCGCTGATGATCGTTGACGATCAGGAGGCGTACTCGACCGGGTTGGTCTCGTCGATGACGCCCGTGTTCAAGGCGGCCGGGATCTCGGTCGACCACGAGTCGGTCAGCCAGAAGACGACTGACTTCTCATCGTTGGTCAGCAAGGTGAACGGAAACACCTCGGTCGTCGTGCTGCCGTGGCAGGTCGCGGCGAACGGCGAGCAGTTCGGCAAGAACCTCGCCGAGCAGAAGAAGAAGGCCGTGATCTTCGGAACCGACGGGTTGCAGTCATCGTCGTTCACGATTCCGGGGTCGTACGTCTCGGCGTTCGGACCCGACATCAAGGCGATTCCGGCGGATGCCTCGATCGCGGCCGCGGCGGCCAAGACGTATCCGAAGTACGGAACGTTCGGACCGCCCGTGTTCGCGGCCACGCACGTGATCGATCAGGCGATCGCCTCGGTCTGCAAGTCCGGTCAGACACCGAGCCGAAGCAATGTGTTGGCGGCGATCAAGGCCACCAACGAGCCGACGTCGATCCTCGGGCAGCCGATCAAGTTCGACGCCCATGGCGATCTCGTGGGCGCGAAGTGGTTCCTGTTCAAGATCAGCCCGCAGGGCAAGTACGTGCTGGTCACCAACTCGTGACCAGTTGACGTGATGGACGCCGGCGGCGCGCGCTGAGAGGCGCGCGCCGGCGCGCGTCTGTATAAGACCGCCGCGCATGCGCTTCTTCGTCCAAGAACTGGTCAACGGCCTCACTCAGGGCAGCCTCTACGCGCTGATCGCGCTCGGCTACTCGATGGTCTACGGAGTGCTGAAGCTGCTCAACTTCGCCCACGGCGACCTGTACATGGTCGGGGCGTTCGTCGGCTACTTCGTGATCCAGTGGTTCGGCGGGCCAACGGCGCTCAGCGTTCCGGTGCCGGTCCTGCTGCTGGTGATGTTCCTGCTCGCCGGCGGCGGTGTCGGGATGCTCGGGGTGGCGATCGAGCGCTTCGCCTACCGGCCGCTGCGCGATGCGCCTCGGATCGCGCCGCTGATCACGGCGCTGGGGGTCTCGTTCCTGCTCGAGAACACGATGCTGCTGCTGTTCGGTGCCTCTTACCGGGACTACAACACGTCGGCCTTCATCCCATTCTCGACCGGCATCCACATCGGTGTGCTCAACATCGACATCGTCCGGATCATGGTGATCGTCCTCAGCATCGTGCTGATGCTCGGCCTCACGCTGATCGTCAACCGCACCAAGCTCGGCAAGCAGATGCGGGCCGTCGCCGCGGACCGCGAAGCCGCGGAGATGCTCGGGATCAACGTCGACTTCACGATCGCCGCGACGTTCTTCCTCGGCTCGGCCCTCGCGGGCGTCGCCGGCGTGATGGCCGGCCTGGTGTTCAATCAGGTCTACACCCTGATGGGCTTCGTGGCCGGCCTGAAGGCGTTCACCGCGGCGGTCGTCGGCGGCATCGGCTCGATTCCGGGGGCGATGCTCGGGGGCATGCTGATCGGGCTCGCGGAGTCGTTCGTGACCGGCTACATCTCCTCCACGTACACGAATCTCATTGTGTTCGGAATCCTGATCGTGATGATGCTGGTGCGCCCGACCGGGTTGCTCGGGAAAGTTCCGCTCCAGAAGGTGTGAGGTGAGCGTCGAGCCCACAGATCCTTCGATTGGCGTTGACGAATGGGTCGCCCGCACGGGACAGCGCAGGGAGTACGCGCCGGGCTGGCGCGGCGATGTCCAGCGACGGTGGGAGCGCGTCGGCTGGTGGCCGCGGCTCGGGCTGGCCGCGCTCGCAGGTGCGGCGGTGCCGCTGCTGACCGTCAACGACTTCCAGCTCCAGGTCGGGATCAACGCGCTCCTGCTGGCCCTGCTGGCGCTGGGGCTGAACATCTCGGTCGGCTGGGCCGGCCTGCTCGATCTTGGCTTCATCGCTTTCTACGGGTTCGGCGCCTACGCATTCGCGCTCCTGTCCTCGAACCAGCTCGGGCACGGCATCCATCTGCCCGCGGAGCTCTCGATCCCGATCGTGATGGTCGGTGCGGCGTGTCTGGGGCTGATCGTGGCGCTGCCCTCGCGGCGCCTGATCGGCGATTACCTGGCGATCATCACGCTGTTCTTCGGCGAGGCGTTCGTCGAGTTCACCAACAACGTCGCGCCGAGCAAGCTGGGAGGGCCGAACGGGATCGTCGCGATCGACCCGATCAAGGGCTTCGGCGGCCAGATCATCACCAACCACGGCTACTTCTATCTGCTGCTGATCCTGCTGGTGGTGGCGGTCGCCGCGCTGCATCTGCTCGATACATCGCGGACCGGCCGCGCCTGGCGCGCCGTGCGCGAGGACCCGCTCGCGGCCGAGATGATGACGATCCCGGTCAACCGCGTGAAGTTGATGGCCTTCAGCTTCGGCGCGGTGATCGCGGCGCTCGCCGGCACCGTGTTCGCCGCCCAGCAGATCAGCGTCTTCCCGACCGACTTCGACACGCCGTTCCTGATCCTGATCTACGCGGCGCTGATCCTCGGGGGCGCGGGCAGCATCGGGGGTGCGGTGCTGGGAGGCCTCGTGCTGTCGATCACGCTTGACGGCTTTCTGCGCAGCCCCACCGAGGCCGGGTACCTGTTCTACGGTGTGATCCTGCTTACGCTGATCGTCAAGCTGCGGCCGTGGACGAGGCTGGCGGCGGTGCTCGGCGGGACCGTCGTGTTCGGCCTTGTGATGCACGCGATCGTCAAGGCCATCTCCGCGGATGCGGTGGCCTCCGGCCCGCAGTCGAGCGGCTGGATCGCCGATGCGGTGCGCCACTGGGTGATCGTGCCGGCCAACGCGACCCGATGGGGCAACATCGGGTTCGTGCTCCTGCTCTGCCTGCTGATCGCGATCGTCCAGACCCGCGGCCGCGTGCGGACCATCCTGCTCGTGCCGACGCTCTACCTCGCCGTGTGCGTGTGGGAGGGGCGGCTCGTCGCCGAGCCCGCGATCACGCGCCAGCTTCTGATCGGCGCGATCCTGGTGGTCATGATGAACGCGCGACCCCAGGGGCTGCTGGGTTCGCGACGCGTGGAGGTGGTGTAGTTGCCGCTGCTCGAGCTGGACAAGGTCTCGCTCTCGTTCGGCGGCCTGCGCGCACTCACCGAGCTCGAGCTGCACGTCGACGAGCGCGAGGTCGTCAGCGTGATCGGGCCCAACGGCGCGGGCAAGACCTCGGTCTTCAACGTACTCACCGGCGTATACGACCCGACCGAGGGCGATATCCGCTTCGCGGGCGAGAGCATCGTCGGTAAGGCCTCGCATCAGATCACCCGCATGGGAATCGCACGCACGTTCCAGAGCCTCCGGCTGTTCCTGAACATGTCGGTGATCGAGAACGTGACGGCCGCGACCTACGGCAACACCAAGGCGATGCCGTGGGAGTCGATCCTGCGCCTGCCGCGCGCCCGGCGGGAGGAGCGCGAGGTGCGCCAGCGGGCCGAGAACATCCTCTCGTTCTTCGGCCAGCGGCTGGCCGGGTACCGCTGGGATCAGCCGGCGTACTCGCTCTCGTACGCAAACCGTCGCCGGCTGGAGATCGCGCGCGCGCTGGCGACGCAACCCAAGCTGCTGCTGCTCGACGAGCCCGCCGCCGGCATGAACCCCAAGGAGACGCATGAGGTGACCGAGTTGATCGGCCGTCTGCGCGATGAGCTGGGCGTCGCGATCCTCGTGATCGAGCACGACATGCACGTCGTCGAGGGATGCTCCGATCGCGTCGTCGCGCTCGACCACGGCGTCAAGATCGCCGAGGGAGGCTTTGCCCAGGTCGCCTCCCATCCCGCGGTTGTCGAGGCCTACCTCGGCCGCGATCCCGAGGCATTGGCGGAGGCATGACGGCGCCGCTGCTCGCGCTCGACAACGTCACCACGTACTACGCGCAGATGCGGATCCTCGAGGGGATCAACCTCCAGGTCGACGAGGGCGAGCTTGTGTGCCTACTCGGGGGCAACGCATCCGGCAAGTCGACGACGCTCAAGACCGTCCTCGGGCTCGTGCGGCCGCGCGCCGGCCGCGTGCTGCTGTCAGGCGAGGACGTCTCGCAGTGGCCGGTGCCGCAGCGGATCGCCCACGGGATCGCGATCGTGCCCGAGAACCGGCGGCTGTTCGGCGAGATGACCGTCCAGGAGAACCTCGAGCTCGGCGCCGTGCTGCAGGACCGGTCGACGTTCGCGGACGACCTCGAGCGCGTCCACACGCTGTTTCCGCGGCTGCATGAGCGGCGCGGTCAGCTCGCTGGGACGCTTTCGGGCGGCGAGCAGCAGATGGTCGCGATGGGCCGGGCGCTGATGTCGCGCCCGCGTCTGCTGCTGATGGACGAGCCCTCGATGGGTCTTTCGCCCGCGCTCGTGCAGCAGAACTTCCGGATCATCAAGGAGATCCACGAGTCCGGTGTGGCGGTGCTGATGGTGGAGCAGAATGCGACCATGGCGCTTGCGATCGCCGACCGCGGCTACGTGCTCTCGACGGGCGAGATCGTGCTCTCCGGCCCAGCCGGTGACCTGCTCAAGAGCGAGGATCTGAGGCGGGCGTATCTCGGCCGCTGAGCTCGAACAGCGGCTCTGAGCCCATCGCCAGCGCGACGTTGTTGGCCGTGGTGGCGAGGTGGTCGTGGAGCGCGATCGCAGCGCGGCCGGGATCGCGCGCAGCGCATGCATTGAGGATCTCGTCGTGCTCGCGCCGCCGTGAGGCGAGCTGCCGGGACTCCGGGTGCTCGAGGCAGTAGCGCTCGGCCGTCTCCCACACGGGGCGGATCAGCCGCAGCAGCCAGGACGAGTCGGCGGCTCGGTAGAGCGCGAAGTGAAACGCGGCGTGCGCATTCGAAGTCTCGGCGGAGTTGTCGTCGGACATCGCGTTCAGCTCGGCCAGGCGCTGGCGTGCATTGATCTTGTCTCTGGTCGTGAACGCCTCCGCGGCCCGACGCACGGCCAGCACCTCGAGCGCCAGGCGTGCCTCGTAGACCTCGGCCAGGTCGGTGATCGACAGCCCGGTCACACGCGCGCCGCGGTGCGGGATGTTCTCGACCAGGCCGGCAGCGTCGAGCCGGCGCACGGCCTCGCGGATCGGCATCGGGCTCATCTGCAGGACCTCGGCGAGCTCCTCGATCGGCAGCCGCGTCCCCGGTCGCAGCTGGCCGGTGATGATCGCGGCGTGCAGCGCGTCGAACGCCTTCTCCGCGAGGGTCCTGTGGCCCCGTGCTGCGACATCCTCAGTGAGCACCGATAGCTGCGACTCCATTGCCGGTCGTAGTATCGAAATCAATGATCAAAAGTCAAGATCCCGGGGCGATCGTGGGCACGGGGCGTCCCGGGGCAATCGCGCTCGACGCGGCCGATCCGCTCGCCGGCTTCCGCGAGCGCTTCGTGATCGACGAGACGGTCTACCTGGACGGGAACTCGCTCGGCCGGCTACCGCGCGCGACGCTCGAGCGAGTGCGCGCAACGCTCGAGCACGGCTGGGGCGAGCGGGTCGTCCGGGCCTGGGACGAGGGGTGGCTCGAGCTGCCGGTCGTGATCGGCGACCGGCTTGGCGAGGCGGCGCTCGGGGCCGCGCCCGGCCAGGTCGTGGTCGGCGACTCGACCACCGTCTCCCTCTACAAGCTCGCCTCCGCGGCGCTCGATCTGCGTCCCGGGCGCACCGAGATCATCTGCGACGTCGACAACTTCCCCACCGATCGCTACGTACTCGAGGGGCTGGCGGCCGCGCGCGGGCTCGAGATCGTGTGGCTACGGGGCGACCCGGCGGCGGGGCCAACGGTCGACGAGGTCGCGCCGCTCCTATCCGAGCGAACCGCACTGGTCAGCTTCTCGCACGTGTCCTATCGCTCGGCCTTCATCGCCGACATGGCTGGAATCACGGCGCGGGCTCACGAGGCCGGCGCGCTGATGCTGTGGGACCTCAGCCATAGCGCCGGGTCGGTGCCGCTGGCGCTCGATCAGGACCGCGCCGACCTCGCCGTCGGCTGCACCTACAAGTATCTGAACGGCGGTCCGGGCGCCCCGGCCTACATGTACGTGCGGCGGGCGCTGCAGGACGAGGTCCGCCAGCCAATCTGGGGCTGGCTGGGTCGCCGCGACGCGTTCGCGATGGATCAGGGCTACGTGCCCGCTGAGGGCAGCGCCGGGCTTCTCTCCGGAACTCCGCCGATCCTCTCGCTCGTGGGCGTCGACGAGGGCGTCGGGCTCGTGGCCGAGGCGGGAGTCGGCGCCATCCGCGACAAGGGCATCGCGCTCACCGAGTACGCGATCGCGCTCGCCGATGCGCGGCTGCCCGGGGTAACGCTCGCCTCGACGCGGGACCCGAGCGTGCGGGGCGCGCACGTCGCGCTCGCCCACCCCGACGCGCAGCAGCTGTGCGCGCGGCTGGTCGAACGCGACGTGATCCCCGACTTCCGCCGCCCGGACGTGATTCGGTTCGGCCTATCCCCGCTGACGACGCGGTACGTCGACGTGTGGGACGGGGTGCAGGCGCTGAGTCAGCTGTTGGGCGAGAGCGGATCGAAGCGATAGGCGCACCACCACCGTCGCCTCACTCACGACCGGCGGCTCGTCGCAGCGGTCCGCGATCCCGGCGGTGAAGGCGCGGAACGCCTCGATCCCCAGCAGCGGATTCGGCTCATCGTGGTTGGCCACATGGACGAACCTGACCCCGTCCTCGAGCTTGAAGGTCGCGTAATGCAGGCCGTCAGGGTTGGCTCGGGCGAGCTCCTCGTACAGGGCCTGCACCAGCGTCTCGTTTCGCTGCACCTGATCGGGCTTGACCCGGTAGCGGACGATCACCTGTTTCATCATGACTCTCCTTCGAACGCGGGAACGGCGTTGCGCGACGCGATGCTATCCGCGCGGACGCCGGGGGATGTAATCGCGACCGCGGCCAGCGCACCCACGAGCGAGAGCGCCGCCGAGATCGTGGTGGCGGCGGTGAAGCCGTCGGTGAAGGCCTGCGGCGAGGCATAGCTGCCGGCGCCGGTGAAGACGGCGACGACGATCGCCAGGCCGAACGCCCCGCCGAGCTGGCGCATCATGCTGAACGCCCCTGACGCGGTCCCGATCTCGGTCGCCGGGACCGAGCTGATGACCGAGTTCTGGGCCGCCGGGATCGCGGCGGAGACGCCGGCCCCGGCCAGGATCAACGGCGGAATCATCTGCGCGTAGCTCATCCCGACGGCCGCGATCAGCGCGATCCAAGCGAAGCCCACCGCCTGCATGACGAGGCCGGTCGTGATCAGGGGCCGCTCGCCGATCCGTCCGATCAGGGCACCGGAGATCGGCGCGACGATGAACACGGTCCCGGTCCACGGGAGCAGCCGGAGGCCCGCATCAAGCGGCGATTGTCCGAGTCCGTTCTGCTGGAACTGCGCGAAGAAGAACACGGCGCTGAACAGCCCGGCATAGAGCAGGAAGTTCACGGCGTTGCCGGCCGCGAAGCGGGGATTGCTGAACAGATGCATCGGCAGCATCGGCCGGCGCGCCCGCGCCTCGTACGCGACGAACGCGGCCGTCAGCAACGCACCCGCGGCCAGGGTCCCGACGATCTCGGCGCTGCCCCAACCGGCGGTGTTGCCACGGACCAGGCCCCACACGAGCCCGAGCGCCGCACCGGTCACGAGCAGCAGGCCGGGGATGTCGAGCGAGGCGCGGCTGCCGTAGCTCTCGTCGATCCGCCGCAACACAAACGGGATCGCCAGCAGCCCGATCGGGACGTTCAGCCAGAAGATCCACTGCCAGGCCAGCCCCTGGGTGACCGCGCCCCCGACGACCGGCCCGGCGAGCACGGCGATCCCTGTGATGCCGCCGAAGATGCCGAGTGCCGCGCCGCGGCGCTCCACCGGGAACGCGGCCGAGAGCAGCGCCAGCGACATCGGAGCCACGACCGCGGCGCCGGCGCCCTGGACCGCGCGCGCGGCGATCAGCCAGCCGACGCTCGGGGCGAGCGCGCACGCGGCCGAGGCTGCGACGAACAGCCCCATTCCGGCCGCGTAGAGCCGGCGGCGGCCGTAGCGGTCGCCGAGCGCGGAGGCGCTCATCAGCAGCACCGCGAAGCTGAGGCCATAGGCGTTGACCGTCCATTCGAGCTGCTCGATCGATGCGTCAAGGTGCAGGCGGATCGTGCTGAGCGCGGTCGAGACGACGGTCACGTCGAGGGCGACCATCAGCGAGGAGACCGAGGTCAGCGCGAGCACCCATCTCTGCTTGGTTGTCATCAGTGCCTCCTTTCGAGGTGGTGTGCTCAATGAGACACGGGCGCCTGCGCGAAAATGACCGATGAATTTTGCGGTCGGCGGGTGTCAGGACCCTTGATGACGCAGATCACGCTGACCCGCGCTCGCGCGGGCGACGAGGAGGCATTTCGCTCACTCACCGACCCCTACCGGCGCGAGCTTCAACTTCACTGTTACCGGATCCTCGGCTCGGTGCAGGACGCCGAGGACATGCTGCAGGAGACCCTGTTGGCGGCCTGGCGCGGTCTTGACGGGTTCGAAGGCCGCTCGACGGTTCGGGCCTGGCTGTACCGGATCGCCACCAACCGCTGCCTCAACGCGCTTCGCGACAGCGGCCGCCGGTCGGTGCCCGTGCGTCCCGACCTTCCTCAGCCCACCCGGGTGGGCGAGCCGACCTGGCTCGAGCCCTACCCTGACGCGATGATCGAGGGCGTCACCGATCTCGCGCCCGGGCCCGCCACTCGCTACGAGCTGAAGGAGTCTGTCGCGCTGGCGTTCGTCACCGGGCTCCAGCACCTGCCGCCGCGCCAGCGCGCGGTCGTCGTCCTGCGCGACGTGCTCGGGTTCCACGCGGATGAGGTCGCCGAGATGCTCGACACCAGCGCGGCATCGGTCAACAGCGCACTGCAGCGCGCGCGGGGAACGCTCGAGGCGCGGCCGGCCGTCAGCCGCGAGCGGGCGCCATTGCCGCACTCCGCGAGCGAGCGCGGCGTCGTCTCCCGGTTCGCGGATGCCTTCGCTCGTGATGACATCGATGCCCTGGTGGCGCTGATGACGGACGACGCGCTGCTGACGATGCCGCCCGAGCCGCTCGAGTACGAGGGTCCGGAAACGATCGCGGTGTTCCTCCGCGACCGCCATGGTTCCCGCGGGGGCCGGCAGATCCGACTGATCGCCACGCGCGCGAACGGGCAGCCGGCGTTCGGCCACTACATCGAGGACCCGCACGCGCCGGTTCTGCGCTTCAGCGGGATCATCGTCCTGACCCTGCGGGGGGAGGCCGTGTCGGGCGTCACGCGGTTCGCCGACACCGCCGTCGTGCGGCAGTTCGGACTGCCCCGCACGCTGCCGCTCTAACGCACTGACAGCAGCGCCGCGCTCGCGGCCGGAACCGTCACCGAGTAGGTGCCGTCGTCGGGTTTGGCCGGCGCGTTGCGACTGGTCCCGGGCAGGGTTCCCGTGCCGGTCTGCGCCCCGAAGCTTCGCCCGCCGATCGTCACCCCGGTCTTCGCGGTCAGGCCTGGGGCCTCGAGGCGCTCGATCGTCGCGGTGCCGCCGGCCGGGAGGCGCAGGCGGACCGTGCGGCTCTGGCCGCCGTAGTTGACGAGGACGGTGCGAACGGCGCCGTCACGCGCGCGTAACGACCACACGTCGAACCCATCGGCCACGTGGCCAGAGCCGGCCAGGAACTGGGATCCGGGACGCGCCGCCTGGGCGAACATCAGCATGCCGTAGTAGACGGGCTTGATTGAGGCCTGCCAGCGCCCGCCGGCGCGCCAGAACGAGAACGGCGCGTACCTGGCGCCGACGAAGGTGTGGAAGTTCACACCGGCGACGCCGACGCGGGCGAGCTGGAACAGGGTGTCGAGCGCCCACAGCGCCGAGGCGAACGTGTCGCTGATGCCGCGCGTTCCTCCGCAGTTGACGCTGCCGAGCTCGTCGAGCCGCAGCGGAACCGGGAGGTGCGCGTACGGCGAGACGGTGGCGGCGAGGCCCTCGGTCGCGAATGGGGTGAGGAGGTTGGAGATCGTGTGGTACTGCGGGGAGGTGGGGGTCGTGAAGCAACCTCGCGTGGCGTAGCGGTGCAGCGTGACCAGTGCCAGCCGCGGCTGCGCCCTGACCAGCACGGGCGCGTACGCGCTCCACACCGGCTGGCCCGAGGCCGGGCCGGCGAGCGGGACGTGGGGCAGCGCGCGCGCCATCCGCGCGAAGTCGTTTCCGAACGCGCCGGGGTTGTAGCGCCGCGACCGCGCCTTCACGGCGCGCCGGCCCTTCCGGTACCAGGGAAAGCTCCCGTACAGCTCGGGCTCATTGCCCAGCTCGAGCGCCTGGATCCGGTCGGCGCCGATCCGGTGGGTGAGCTGGTCGGCCTCCTGCCGAGCGAGCGCGGTGCTGTTCGCCTTGAGGTTGATTCCCAGCACCAGCCGGGCCCGCAGGGCACGCGCAAGCGCCGCGGTGACGCTCGCCCAGCGCGGCGTGAGCGTGTAGCTGACGCCGCCGGGCCGTGACATCCCCCGCACCGGCCACCACGTGCTGTCGGTGCTGTCGCCGCCGATCCGGAGGACCTGGGCCTGCCCGGGGGCCAGGTTGCGCACGAGCTGCAGGAACACCGGATTCAGCGCGCTCGGCTTTGTGCCGGCGTACGCGGGCACGGCCTCGTACTCCAGCGACAGTCCGATGAAGCTCGCGGGGATCCTCGGCGCCGTCCGTGGATCGTGCAGCGTGACCGCGAGGGGCTTGGGGTCCGAGCGGCCCGGGGAGGCGATCACCCCGACCGCGATCGCGCCCGCGACGGTCAGCAGCAGCAGGTAGCGGAGGCGAAACACGGCGCGCAGATTAGGCGGAACGGCTTAAGAAAGCTTCTCCCCGCCGTCGATGACCAGCGCCTGGCCGTTGATCGCCGCGGCCGCATCGGAGGCGAGGAATACGATCGCGTCCGCCACCTCGTCCGGTTCAAGCAGTCGTCCAAGCGGCGATTGGCGCACGAGCGCGGCCTCGCTCTCCGCCTCGGTGCGGCCCGTCGTGGCGACGATCCGGGCGATCGCGCGGGCGGTCAGATCGGTGCGCACGAACGTCGGGCAGACGGCGTTGACGCGCACGCCCGTGCCCTCGAGCTCGCTCGCCACCGCGCGAGTGAGTCCGACCGCGGCGTGCTTGGAGGAGGTGTAGGCGCTCGTGTAGGGCGCCCCGATCCGCCCGGCTGTCGACGCGACGGTGACGATCGAGCCGCGTCCCCGCTCACGCATGCCCGGCACCACCTCGCGCATGCAGAGAAACGGCCCGGTCACGTTGACGTCGAGGTGGCGGCTCCAGCTCTCGAGCGTCGTCCGGTGCAGCGGCGCCGACTCGGCGATCCCGGCATCGTTGACCAGCACGTCGACCGCGCCGATCGCCTCGAACGCAGCCCTGACCGACGGCTCGTCGGTGACGTCGCAGACCAGCGTGCGGACGCCCGCGAGCCGGTCCAGCGCCGCCTGGTCACGCCCGAGCGCGGTCACCTCGTCGCCGAGCGCCCGGAACCGCTCGACGGTTGCCAGGCCGATCCCCTTGGCTCCGCCGGTCACCACGACGCGACGGCTCATCGAGCGTAGTCCATTGGTGACACCTCTCCCGCCCAGTGTGTCGAGTTTCGCGGGGCGGTGTCAAGCGGGTAGCTAGCCTGAGATTGATCCGAACCGGCACCAGACACGTATAGAGGGGCATGAGGGTCGCGATCATCGGTGCCGGGGTCTCAGGACTCGTGGCCGCACACCTGATGCAGGACGAGCACGAACTCGTGCTGTTCGAGGCCGCGGACCATGCCGGCGGCCACGCTCACACGGTCGATGTGCAGACCGAGGAGGGCACCCTTCCGGTCGACACCGGGTTCATCGTCTACAACGATCGCAACTACCCCAAGTTCGAGCGCCTGCTGGCCGAGCTCGGCGTCCCCACCCAGCCCTCGGAGATGAGCTTTGGCGTCAGCGACGGGATCGGCTTCGAGTACAACGGCGCGTCGGCGAACGGGCTGTTCGCGCAGCGGTCGAACCTGATTCGGCCTTCGTTTCATCGGATGATCGCCGACCTGTTGCGCTTCAACCGGGAGGCCCTGGAGCTGCTGCAATCCGACGACGACCCGTCGCTCCGCGATTGGCTCGCGCAGCGGCGCTACTCGGATGACTTCGTCGAGCGCCTGATCGTCCCGCAGGCCGCGGCCGTGTGGTCGGCCGACCCACGGCAGCTGTGGACGTTCCCGGCGCGGTTCCTGCTCGAGTTCTTCGACAACCACGGTGTGCTCGGATTCCGCGGGCGCCCTCAATGGCGGACCGTGACCGGCGGCTCGCGCGTGTACGTGGACGCGATCCTGGATTCGCTGCGCGCCGAGGTCAGGCTCTCGACTCCGGTTCGGTCGGTGGCGCGGTTCGACGAGCACGTCGCGGTCCGGGCGGCCGGATCGGTTCACCGCTTCGACGCGGTTGTTTTCGCGACTCACTCCGATCAGGCACTTTCTCTGCTGGCCGATCCGAGCGATACTGAGTGCGAGCTGCTTGGTGCGATTCCATACCAGCCCAACGAGGCGGTGCTGCACACCGACCGCTCGCTGCTGCCGCGCCGCCGGCGCGCGTGGGCGAGCTGGAACTACCACGTGTGCGAGGGCGAGGTCGGACGTCCGACCGTGACCTACCACATGAACCGCCTGCAGTCGCTGGGCTCGGCGGAGGAGTTCTGCCTGACGCTGAATCGCACCGAGGCGATCGACCCCACCAAGATAATCCGCACGATCCAGTACGCCCACCCCGTTTACACGCGCGCGGGTGTGCGCGCGCAGGAGCGGGTGGACGAGATCAGCGGCCGGCGCCGCACCCACTACTGCGGCGCGTGCTGGGGCTGGGGCTTTCATGAGGACGGGGTTGTGAGCGGCGTCCGCGTGGCCCGCGAGATCGGCGCGAGGGAGGCGCTGCCGCTCGCGGCATGAGCGATCTGTACCAGGGAACGATCCGCCATCGGCGGTTTGCGGTGCGCGGAAACGAGTTCCGTCACCGGATCTCGATGGCCTACATGGAGCTCGATGATGCGAGCGCCGCCCCGGTCCGGACCCTCGTGCGAGAAAACACGGGATCGGCCCCCGCAGGGCCGATCCGTTTACTGACCATGCCGCCGCGGCTCGGCAAGGGATTCAACCCGGTGAGCTTCTACTACTGCTTCGATGCCCGCGAGCGGCTCGAGGCGGTGGTGGCCGAGGTCACCAACACGCCGTGGGGCGATCGGCACTCCTACGTGCTCGAGCGGACGAATGATCGAAGTGTGCTGAGCGGGACATTCGGAAAGAAGCTCCATGTGTCGCCATTCATGGGGATGGAGCAGACGTATCGGTTTCGGACGGCCTCGCCCGGCCCGGCGCTGTCGGTGCACATCGAGAGCTTCGAGCGCGGTGAGCTGGCGTTCGACGCCACACTGAAGCTGCGCCGCGCGTCCTCCGGAGGCCGCGCGACCAGCCCGTGGCGCGTGCTCGCGCTGATCTACGGGCGCGCGCTGCTCCTGCGGCTGAAGGGTCTGCGCCCGCACCCACACCCGGTGGCGGCGGGATGAGTCCGACGCTCGCCCGCAAGCTCGTGCTGGGGCTGGTGCGGCGCCTGCGATTCGGCCAGCTGACGATCGTCGAGGGCGCACGGCGGGTCGTTATCGGCGGCGGCGCGCCCCAGGCCACGCTCATGATCCGATCGCCGCTCGCCTGGCCGCTGCTGCTGCGCGGCAGCCGGGGCCTCGCCGAGGGGTACATCGAAGGATTCTGGGACTCGCCTGACCTGACCGCGCTGATCCAGGTGGCGGCCCGCAACGCGGCCTCGTTCGACTCCTGGCGCCGGCGCCTCGCGTTCGCGCGTGTGCCCGCCCAGGCGCTGGGCGGGGTGCGCGCCGGAAACGACCGCGACCAGTCTCGGCGCGACATCGCCGCTCACTACGACCTCGGCAACGACCTGTTCGAGCTGATGCTCGACGAGACGATGATGTACTCGTGCGCGTACTTCGGCGCTCCCGGGATGTCGCTCGCGGACGCGTCGCTGGCGAAGCTCGAGCTGATCTGCTCGAAGCTCGGGCTAGGAGCCGACGATCATGTCGTCGAGATCGGCACCGGCTGGGGCGGGTTCGCAATCCACGCCGCCGCGACGCGCGGATGCCGGGTGACGACGACGACGATCTCGACCGAGCAGTACGAGTATGCGCGGGCGCGGGTGGCCGCGGCGGGCCTGTCTGACCGGGTGACCGTGCTGCTAGAGGACTACCGCGACCTGCGCGGGCAGTTCGACAAGCTGGTCTCGATCGAGATGATCGAGGCGGTCGGCTGGCGTGACTTCGGGACCTACTTCGACCGCTGCTCGCGGCTGCTGCGGCCGGACGGCGCGATGCTGCTGCAGGCGATCGTGATCGACGACCGGGCGTACGAAGTGGAGAAGGCCTCGCGCAGCTTCATCCGCAGCTACATCTTCCCCCACGGCTGCCTGCCCTCGCTCGAGGTGATCGGTCACTGCGTGGCGCGGCGCACCGACATGCGGACCGCGGGGCTTGAGGATCTCTCCCCGCACTACGTCGAGACGCTGCGGGCGTGGCGCGAGCGCTTCGAGGGCTCGCTCGAGCAGATGGCGGCGCTCGGTTACTCCGAGCGCTTCTGCCGGCTCTGGCGTCTGTACCTCTGCTACTGCGAGGCGGGGTTCGCCGAGCGGCGGATCGGCGGGGTGCAGATGGTGCTGGCCAAGCCGCACTGGCGCGGCGCGGGTCAGCCCGTGGCGGCGGCGCGGAACAGCGCCCGCGCGATTATCTCGCGCTGAATCTCCGACGCGCCCTCGTAGATCCGTGGCGCTCGGACCTCGCGGTACAGATGCTCGAGCGGGTGGCCGTGCTCGAGCCCGACCGCGCCGTGGATCTGGACGGCGAAGTCGACGGCAGCCTGCGCGGTCTCCGTGGCCGTCAGCTTGGCCATCGCGGCGAGGGCCGGATCGTGGATGCCCTCGTCGTGAGCGCGCGCGGCCTGATGCACGAGCAGCCGAGCGGCCTGGGTCTGAGCGGTCATGTCCGCGAGCCGATGGGCGACCGCCTGGTGGTCCTTGAGCGGCTTGTTGAACGTCTCGCGCTCGAGCGCGTAGGCGGTGGCTAGGTCGAGCGCGTGCTTCGCCATCCCGATCGCGAATGCGCCCACCGACGGGCGGAACAGGTCGAGCGTGCGCATCGCAACCTTGAAGCCGTCGCCTGGCCGGCCGATCAGGTTCTCGGCCGGGACGCTGACCTGGTCGAACCGGAGCGAGCCGATCGCGTGGCGGGCGAGCAGCGTCTTGTGCTCGCCGGTGAGCCCCTGGCTGTCGCCCGGGACGGCGAACGCGGTGATCCCCTCCTCGGTCTTGGCGAACACCGTGTAGACGTCGGCATCCGGGGCGTGCGAGATCCAGCTCTTCTCGCCGGTCAGGCGGTAGCCATCGTCTGAATCGGGGGTCGCCGTGAGTTCGAGCGCCCGCGGGTCTGAGCCGGCCTGCGGTTCGGTCAGCGCAAACGCGGCCACGGCGGTGCCCTCGCCGATCTGCGAGATCCACGTGGTCCTGGTCTCTGGCCTGCCATCGGTGAGGATCGGGTAGGCGCCGAGGCCCTGGACGCCGAACGCGGTCTCCGCCTCGGTGCATTCACGCGAAAGGGCCTCGCGGATCAGGCACAGCTCGATCGCCTTGAGGTCCTCTGTGATCAGCCGGGGGAGGAGGCCGTGGTCTGCGAGCGCCCGGATCAGTGGGCGGTTGACGCGGCCGGGGCGGCCGGCGTCGGCGATCGGCTTGAGCGTTTCCCTGGCAAGCTGACGGGTCGCGTCGTAGAGGGTGCGCTCGTCGCTGGTGAGGTGGCGGTCCTGAGCGCTGGTCATGGCTCGATGACGGCGGTACCCATCAGTTCGACCATCGCCCCGGGCTCGAACAGCTTGGTGACACCGAATAGCCCCATCGCGGGGAAGTGGTTGCCGAAATGCTCGCGGTATGCCTGGCCGACCTCTCGCAGGCATGCCTTGTAGAGGTCGACCTCGGTGGTGAAGATCTGAAGGCTGACCAGATCGCCGGGCTGGCCACCGGCCGCGGCGAGCGCCGTCACGAGGTTCTCGGCTGCGTTCCCGAACTGTTCGGCGATCGTCGTGCCGGCTCCGATCTGGCCCGCGAGGTACACGGTGTTCCCGGTCCTGACCGCGTGGCTGAACCCCCGCGGCACGGGCAGCTCGGGCGGGTTGATCGTCTTGCTCATCGTCCTCTCCAATCCGGCTTGCGGCCCTCGCTCCACGCCTTGTAGAACTCGGCGAAGTCGTCGCTGTGCATCAGCAGGGCCTGGGTGATCGCTTCAAGTTCTATGGAACCACCCAGGTCCTGGTCGAGTTCGCGGGTGAGGAGCGTCTTCGTGGTGGCGTAGGCGAACGCGGGGCCGGTCGTGAGTCGATTCGCCAGCGCGTTTGTTTCCCGTTCGAGGTCTGCGTCTGCGACGACTCGGGTTGCCAGGCCGATTTGCTGCGCGGTCTGGGCGTCGATCCGGTCACCGAGGATCAGCAGTTCGGTGGCGCGGCCGAGACCGACGATGCGCGGCAGCAGGTAGGCGCTGCCCATGTCCGCGCCGGCCAGGCCGACCCGTGTGAACAGGAACGCGAACGAGGCGGATTCGGACAGGAGCCGGAAGTCGGCCGCGAGTGCGATCACGCTGCCGGCACCGGCTGCGATCCCGTTGACCGACGCGATCACCGGGAGCGGCGTCTCGCGGAGCGCCTTCACCACTGCGCCGGTCATCCGCGTGAATTCGAGCAGCTCGTGCGTCTCGAGCTTCAGCAGCTCGCCGATGATCTCCTCGACGTCGCCGCCGGAGCAGAAGCCGCGCCCCTGCCCGGCGATCACGAGCGTCTTCGCCTCCCGGTGGGGGAGCTCGGCGAGCAGGTCGCGGAGGTCGGCATAGGCCTCGAAGGTCAGCGCGTTCAGCTTGTCCGGGCGGTTGAAGGTGACGGTCGCGACGCCGTCCTGGAGGCTGAAATCGAAGTGCTTCCAGTCGCTCGTGAACGGAGCCGATGCGCGGTACGGAGTCACCTCGGCGCGACGATACTTGACATAGAACTCGGGAGCAATGTCGAGTATCATCGCGGCTCGAGGAGAGTGGTCCTGGACAGTCCGTACTGGAACCCGAAGACCGAGACGCTCGGGCGCGATCAGCTCGCGGCTCTGCAGCTCGCCAAGCTCCGCTATCAGTGTGAGTGGGCGGCATCGCGGAGCCCTTGGTATCGCGAGCGCGTCGCCGGGGTCGAGATCGGCTCGCTGGACGATCTGCGTCGGCTTCCGTTCCTGACCCGCGACGAATGGATGGTCTCGCAGGACGCCGTGCCGCCCTACGGCCAGGTGCCGGCGATTGGCCCCGAGGGTGCGATCCGCGTCCACACGACCTCGGGAACAACGGGGCGCGGCCCGCTCCGCGCGCTCGACTCGCGCAAGGATTGGGCCTGGATCGCCGAGATGTGGTGCTACGCGATCTGGGGCTGCGGCGTGCGGCCCTCCGATGTGGCCTACATCGCGTTCGGGTACGGGTCGTTCATCGGCTTCTGGGGACTTCACTACGCGATGGAGAAGATCGGGGTGCTGAACGTGCCCGGTGGGGCGCAGACGACCGAGGCACGCGTGCGGCAGATCATCGACTTCGGGGCGACCGTCGTCGCCTCGACCCCGACGTACGCGCTGCGCCTGGCGCAGGAAGCCTCGATGCTTGGGATCGACCTCCGCTCGTCCGCGGTTTCCCGACTGATCCTCTCTGGGGAGCCGGCGGGGTCGATCCCCCAAACCAAGTCGCTGATCGAGGAACAGTGGGGCGCGAAGGCGTTCGACACCGCCGGGATGACCGAGATCGGCACGATCATGGTGTTCGAGTGCGCCGAGCAGCCCGGCGGTACCCACCTGATTGAGGACCACCTGATCGAGGAGGTGATCGACCCGGTGTCGCTGGAGCCGGTCGCCTACGGAGAGCGGGGCGAGCGGGTTGTGACCTCGTTCGGGCGCGGCGCGGTGCCGCTGCTCCGGTATCGGACCGGGGATTTGGTGTGCCGGGTGCCCTCCTCGCGCTGCCCGTGCGGTCGCGGGTTCGACCTCTACGAGGGCGGGATTCAGGGCCGCGTCGACGACATGAAGCTGGTGCGCGGGACGAACGTCTACCCGCGCGCGATCGAGGCGATCGTCCGCGAATTCCCCGAGGTCGACGAGTTCCAGACCGTGATCTCGCACCAGGGCATCCGCGACGAGATCACGCTGCGGGTGGAGATGAAGCCGCACTGGCCCGACGACGGGTGGGAAGCGCTCGCTGACGCGCTGCACCGCCAGCTGGCACTCGCGCACGAGGGTCTGAACTTCCATGTCGAGCGCGCGGGCGAGGGCGAGCTGCCGCGGTTCGAGCTCAAGGCCAAGCGGACGGTCGACCTGCGCGAGGCGCCGGTCGGGGCGGTGATGAAATGAACACTGATTTGCTGGGCCGGTCCCTGTCGGGTTCAGAGGAGCGGCTGCTGGGCGTCTACGAGGAGCTGAAGTCGCTCGCGGCTTCGGACGAGCTGCCGCCGAACGCCCACGCGAACGTGCTCGCGTCGCTGGCGCTTATGCACCAGGTCGTGAACGGACTCGCCTTGAGGTATGAGCATCTGAGCGATCTCGGGGTGTGAGGTAGTGGGGCGGATCGCGGTGGTCGGCGGAGGCCCTGCCGGTCTCTACTTCTCGATCCTGATGCGGCGCGTGGCGCCGGACTGCTCGATCACCGTGTTCGAGCGCAACGCCGCGTCGGACGCGTTCGGGTTCGGGGTCGTGTTCTCGGATGAGACGCTGACGGTGTTCGAGCACGCGGATCCGGAGACGTACGCGGCGATCGTGGAGCGGTTCGCGCGCTGGAGCGATATCGATATCGCGTGCCGGGGTCATTTGACCCGGTCGGGGGGCCATGGGTTTTCGGCTTTGGGGCGGCGCGAGCTGCTCGGGATCCTGCAGGAGCGAGCGCTCTCGCTTGGCGTGGAGATCCGGTTCGGCTGCGAGGCGCCCGCCGCGGCGTCGCTGGCCGGCGATTTCGACGTCGTCGTCGGCGCCGACGGAGCGTCGTCGGGAGTGCGGAGCGCCTTCTACCGGGACTTCGTCCCGTCTCTGGAGCCCCGCCAATGCCGCTACATGTGGTTGGGAACCGACCTCGTATTCGACGCGTTCAAGTTCTTCATCGAGGAGACCGAGCACGGCGTGTTCCAGGCCCACGCGTATCCGTATGACGATCGGATGAGCACGTTCATCGTCGAGACCCACGAGGACGTGTGGCGGGCGGCCGGGCTCGACCGGTTGGCTGTTGCACCGCTGCCACCCGGCGAATCCGATCTGGCGAGCGTGGATTTCTGCGCCCGACTGTTCGCCGACGCGCTCGAGGGTCATGAGCTGTTCGCCAACAACTCCAAGTGGATCAACTTCGTCACCGTGCGCAATCGGCGCTGGTCGGTCGACAACGTCGTGCTCCTCGGCGATGCCGCCCACACCGCGCACTTCTCGATCGGGTCGGGGACGAAGCTCGCGATGGAGGACGCGGTGGCGCTGGCGTGGGCATTCCGGTCGTTCGGCGATGACCATGCGGCGGCGTTTGAGGCGTACGAGGCGGAGCGCAGGCCGCTGGTCGAGAGCACCCAGCGGGCTGCCCAGGCTTCGCTCGAGTGGTTCGAAGGGATCTCGCGGTACGTGGACCAGCCGCAGCTCCAGTTCGCGTTCAACCTGCTGACCCGGAGCCGGCGCGTGACCTACGACAACCTGAGCCTGCGCGACCCAGCCTTCATGCACGATGTGCACCCGGACGAGCGCCCGCCGATGTTCACTCCGTTCTCGCTGCGCGGGATGACACTTCCCAACCGCGTCGTCGTCTCGCCGATGGACATGTACTCGGCGGTCGACGGGATGCCGTCGGACTTCCATCTCGTGCACCTGGGCGGCCGGGCGCTGGGCGGCGCGGGGCTGGTGATGACCGAGATGCTTTGTGTTTCCTCCGAGGGGCGGATCACGCCGGGGTGCGCGGGGCTGTGGTGTCCCGAGCATGCGGAGGCATGGAAGCGGATCGTCTCGTTTGCCCATTCGTACGGCGGCGCCCTGATCGGAGCCCAGCTCGGGCACTCGGGTCGCAAGGGCTCGACCAAGCTGATGTGGGAGGGGATCGACGAGCCGCTGCCTTCGGGTAACTGGCCCGTGATCGGGCCGTCGCCGATTCCGTACTCGCCCCGGAATCAGATGCCGCGGGAGATGGGCGCCTCCGATTTCGAGGCGGTGTTGGCTGAGTTCGTGTGGGCGGCGCAGGCGGCCGCGGATGCTGGGTTCGACCTGCTTGAGCTCCACTGCGCCCACGGGTACCTGCTGTCCTCGTTCCTGTCGCCGCTGTCCAATGCGCGGTCGGATCGGTACGGCGGATCGCTGGCGAACCGGGCCCGCTTCCCGCTCGAGGTGTTCGACGCCTGCCGCGAGGTGTGGCCGGCCGATCGGCCGATGAGCGTTCGGATCTCCGCGACCGACTGGGTTTCCGGAGGCTTCGAGGGCGACGACGCAGTGGAGTTCGCGCGGATGCTGATGGATCACGGCTGCGACATCGTCGACGTGTCATCGGGCCAGGTCTCCCCGCTCGAGCGGCCGGCGTTCGGCCGCAGCTACCAGACGCCATTCGCAGATCGGATCCGCAACGAGGTGGGTATCCCCACGATCGCGGTGGGCGCGATCTCCTCCTACGACGACGTCAACACGATCATCTGTGCCGGTCGGGCCGACCTCTGCGCCCTCGCCCGGCCGCACCTCTACAACCCCCACTGGACGCTGCACGCCGCGGCCGAGCAGGGGGTGGCGGTCGATTGGGTGCCCCAATACCGGGCCGGTGCGCGCAAGCCGCCGGCCGGCCGTGACGAGGGTCTGCGCAAGGAGCTCACGCGGACGTTCGAGGTGCCGGTGCCGGTCGGGTCGCCCGAGCCGGGGCCGTGAGTGCCGTCGCTCGCGTGACCCCGGAGCCGAGGTGAGCCCGGAGCCGCTCGTGACGCCGGAGCCGAGATGAGCCCGGAGCCGCTCCAACCCCAGGATCTCGTGATCACGCTGCTCGGGGCCTATGTGCGCCCGTTCGGTGAGGTCGTGTGGTCGGGCGGGCTCGTCGCGCTGCTCGACGAGTTTGGGTTCTCGCACGGGGCGGCGCGCGTGGCGCTGACCCGACTGGTCCGGCGCGGCCTCTTGGCCCGCGAGCGATCCGGCCGGCTCGTGCATTACCGGATGACCGCGCGCTGCCAGACCCTTCTGGCCGAGGGCGACGGGCGGATCTTCTCGCTCGGGGAGGCGCGCCCATCCGGGGATTCGTGGACGCTGCTCTGGCACCAGATCCCCGAGGACCGCCGTCTCGAGCGCTCACGGCTGTCCCGGCGGCTGCGGTTCCTCGGGTTCGGCTCGGTGCAGGACAGCGTCTGGGTCTCGCCCCACGACCACGTCGATGAGGTGGTTCGACTGCTCTCCGAGCTGGAGGTCTCGTCGTATGCGACGGTGTTCTCGGCGACCTCGGTGGCAAACCTCGCGCCGCTCGTCAGTCGGGCCTGGGACGTGAGCGGCCTGGCCGAGCGCTACGAGTCGTTCGCGGCCGAGTTCGCCCCGCACGCTCGGGCGCGTGCGCCCGCACGACTGTCCGACCAGGACGCGTTCATCGTCCGCACCCGGCTGATCCATCTGTTTCGCGGATTTCCGTTCCTGGATCCGGAGCTGCCCGAATCGCTCGCACCCGTCTCACGCGCGCGCGAACGGGCGCTGGCGGTGTTCCACACGCTGTACCAGGGACTGGCCGAGCCCTCGCAGCGGCACTTCGACGCCGTGACCTCGGGGTACGCGGTGGCGGTTTCGGGCTAGGGGGCCGCGGGGCGGGGGCGGCCCGGAAGACGCCGGCGCGCGCGGGGGCCAGGGGCGGCCCAGAAGACGCCGGCGCGCGCAGGGGCCCGGGGCGCCCGGCCGCCGGCGCGCGCGGGGCCCGGGGCGTCCCAGAAGACGCCGGCGCGCGCAGGGGCCCGGGGCGGCCCGGCCGCCGGACTAACGTCGCTCTGGCGGCGCTCTCGGGGGCGAAAGTGACGTTGACGCCGATAGTTGCAGTCAATGTCACGCTCGCGCCATCCGTCGTCGCGAGTGTGACGTTTCCACCCGTCAGCCGCGGCCGTCGCCCGCCCGCTGGCTAGCGCGGCACGAACGCGAACACCCGGCTCGGGCTCCCGGTGCCGCCGACCAGCTTCAAGGGCGAGACGACGATCATTGCCCCGGTGCTCGGGAGCTTGTCCAGGTTCGCGAGCTGGGTCAGGCCAAGGCGTCCGGCGCCGAGAAGGAAGTTGTGCATAGGGAACGGTGGGTCAAAGCCGCCGGCCGAGCCCGCGTCGATGCCGACCGTCTCGACGCCGAAGCCGCTCAGATCCCGCTCGTTGGCCAACCAGCGTGACGCTTCCACGTCGGGGCCGGGCGTGTTCGGCCCGTGCTCGCCGACGTTGAGGAACGCGGTCTCGTCCTGCGCGCGGGACTGCCAGCCGGTGCGCAGCAGCACCCAGGCGCCCTTTGGCATCGGGCCGTTCTCCTGCTCCCAGGCCTCGAGGTCCGCCTTGGTCAGGAGGTAGCCGTTGTCCCGGTCGGTCTCGGCGGTCTTGTCGACCACGCAGGCCGGGCCGATCAGCTGCTCGGGGTCGATGCTCGCGACGTCCTTGCCGTCCTGCCCGGTGACCCAGTGGATCGGCGCGTCGAGGTGGGTGCCGACGTGCTCGCCAATCGTGAGCGTGTACCACGCCCACGCTGGGCCGCGGTCGTCGTAGTGGCTGATCTCCTGGCGCGTGAGGCCGGGCGTATTCGCAAACGGCGGCGGCAGCTTGATCACGGGCGTCGATTCCTGCAGCGGCTGGGTGAGGTCGACGATCTCCACCGACCGGCTGGTGATGCCGTCGATCAGCGTGGCTACGAGGTTCGTGTCGATGCTGGACATGGGGGGTCTCTCCTTATCCCGCGCGGAATGCCTCCTCGAGCCATTCCGCGCAGATCGTCGGGTTCACCTTCGCGTCGAGGACGAGCGGATGGCCGCTCTGCTCGGCGAGCCATTCGTCGATCGCGATCAGGTCTTGCGTGGTGCGGACGGTCTTTGACCGGCCGCCGGCCGCCGCCGCGATCGCGGCGAGGTCGGCGTCGGGGAAGCGGACCCGCGATACGTCGTGCCCCATCGGCGCGAAGTGGTGCACCTCGGCGCCGTAGGCCATGTCGTCGTAGATCAGCACGAGCAGGTTGCCGAGCTTCAGCCGCGCCGCGGTCTCCAGCTCGGGCAGGGCCATGAACGCGCCGCCGTCGCCGAGCGCCGCGACCGTGGTCCGGTCCGGGTTGGCGATCGCGGCCCCGATCGCATTGCCGAGCCCGAGCCCGACGGCCTGAAATCCGTTCGGGAACACCCACGAGCGTGCATCCGGGACCGGGAGGTACATCGCCGGGTAGCCGAGGAAGTGGCCCGAGTCGACCGCCACCTGGCGCGTCGCTGGAAGCGCGTTGTCGACCGCGATGCTGAGCGTGCGCGGGTCGATGAACTCGTCGGTGGAGGCGTCGTCGTAGGGCTCCGCGTGCCAGCGGCGGGCGCGGATCTGCTCGGCGAGGGCATCGGTGCGAAAGCCGGGGCGGGTCGTGCCGCGCGCCTCGAGCTCCGCGACCAGGGCCGCGGCGGTCGCCTTCACGTCCGCCACGACGCCGACGTCGACCGGGCGGTTGCGTCCGATCGCCCGCACCTCGATGTCGACCTGGACCACGGTCGCGTCCGGGTTGATTAGGGCTCCGTGCTTGGTCGTCCAGTGGTTGATCGAGGCGCCGAAGACGAGATACAGGTCGGCCTGGGGGAGGATCTCGGCGGCGAACGGGGACGCGAACCCGCCACTGATCCCGAGCGCGTAGTCGTCGCCGGCGAACAGTCCGTTGGCGGGGGCGGAGGTGGCGAGGACGGCGCCGATCCGGTCTCCGAGCGCTTCGAGGTCCGGTGCTGCGTCGGCGAGCACGGCGCCACGACCGGCGATGATCGCGGGGCGCTCAGACCTGGCGATCGCGTCGGTGATGGTGGCGATCGCTGCCCGCGCCGGCTCGGGCGGCGCGGACATCGCCGCTGGCTCGTGGGTCGGCTCGGTCTGCACCGCCGGCTGGGGCTGGATGTCGATCGGCAGCATCAGCACGACGGGGCGGCGCTCGAGCCGGGCGCGCTGGTAGGCGCGCTGCGCGTCGTCGGCGGCGGTCTTGGCGGAGTGCACCCGGTCCGCGATCGCGCCCACCGACTCGACCAGGTCGTGCTGGTCGATCCGGAAGTTGCTCGTCAGCGCGGCCGCCGGGGTCTCGCCGGCCAGGACAAGGACGGGAGTTCTCGACTTCGCCGCCTCGGTGAGTCCGGTCATGGTGTTGGTGAGGCCGGGGCCCTGGTGAACGCTGCAGACCCCGACCCGCCCGGTCACCCGCGCGTAGCCGTCGGCCATGCAGATCGCCCCACCCTCATGGCGTGCGTGGTGAAAGCGCGCGCCGCGTTCGCACAGCGCGTTCGTGACCACCAGATTGCCGCTGCCGAGGATCCCGAACGCGTCGCTGACGCCCTCCGCGGCGACCGTCCGCCCGACGACGTCGGCGACCGAATCAGCCACCGTGCGGCCCGTCTGTAGCGACACCCCTCTCCGGTTCTCTCACCTTGCGGTCATGCTACATCTGACCGCGCTGAGGGGTCTAGCGTTGGGGGCGGGGGTGTCGTTGGTCGGCGGGGTGGGGTTACCCCGAGGCTTGTCGGGGCAGACAGAGGGGATGAGCATTGATGAGCCCGCCGCTCGTGGGGCGAAGCCCCCGGCCGGTTCCGCCGCGCCCTCCGACGCACCCGCTCCCTCCGACGCCCCTGCGCCATCCAACCCACCCGTGAGCTCCGGCGCAGGCGCGGCGTCCACAGCCCCCGCGGCCTCCGGCGGACCCGCGGCGTCCACCGCCCCCGCGACCTCCGGTGCCCCCTCCCGCCGGACTGGCAACATGCTGCCCGGCCGCCAGCGGCGCCGGTTCGGGCTCGAGCGCGTCCTGGTCCGGATCATCGCCACGTGCGGGATCGTCGGGATCGGCGTGGCCCTCGGCGCGATTCTCGTCTCCAGCCACGTCCAGGGCTGGATCACCGGCCTCGTTGTCGCCGGAGTGAGTGTGCTGCTGTCGGGCATCCTCTGGTCCTCGCGCCAGCTCTAGCCCAATCGGCGAGCCGGCGCGGTCCCACTTCGCCTGCGCGACAAGAGTGTGGATACCCGTACTGGATCCACGGCACGACTTTCGTACTGTGGAGGGTGATGGAAGCAGGACTTGACACCACACCCTCCACCTCACCTCCGGCCTCGGCCGGGGGCGACCTGGCGATCTCAGCCCGGGGCCTGTTCAAGTCCTATGGGGATGTGCAGGCGCTCGCCGGCGTCGATCTCGACGTGGCGCGCGGCACGATCCTCGGCCTGCTCGGGCCGAACGGCGCGGGCAAGACGACGATCGTCCGGATCCTCACGACGCTGCTGCAACCCGACGCCGGGACGGCCGAGGTCGTCGGGTTCGACGTCGTCCGCCAGGCGGGAGAGCTGCGCAAGCAGATCGGTCTCGCCGGCCAGTACGCCGCCGTCGACGAGAACCTGACCGGTCTCGAGAACCTGACCATGGTCGGCCGCCTCTATGGCATGGACCGCGCCGCCGCCAAGGCCCGGGGACAGCGGCTGCTCGAGCGCTTTGACCTCGTCGACGCGGCAAACCGGCCGACCAAGACCTACTCGGGCGGCATGCGCCGGCGGCTCGACCTCGCGGCCGCGCTCGTGGCCAGGCCACCGGTTCTGTTCCTCGATGAGCCGACAACCGGCCTTGACCCGAGCGGCCGCCTTGGCCTGTGGGAGGTGATCGAGGGGCTGGTGGAGGAGGGCACCACGGTGCTGCTCACGACCCAATACCTCGACGAGGCCGATCGCCTGGCGGACGAGATCGCGGTGATCGACCACGGCAGGGTGATCGCCAGCGGCACCTCGGACGAGCTCAAGGATCGGGTCGGCGGCGAACGCCTCGAGGTGCGCCTCGACGAGGATGCCGACCCGGCGGCTGCGGTCCGCGTCCTGCAACCGATGTCCGACGAGGAGCCGACCGCCGAGGACGGGCTCGTCAAGGTGAACCTGCGCCACCGCAAGGGCAGCATCGTCGAGGCGGTGCGCCGCCTGGGCGAGGCGGGAGTCGGCGTCGACGACCTGGTGGTCCGGCGACCGACCCTCGATGACGTGTTCCTCGCGCTGACCGGCCACGCTGCGGAGGATGCGGCGGAGTCCGAGGAGCCGCGCTCGTGAGACGCCTCACCACCGACACGCTGATCCTCGCCGAGCGCAACCTCGTGCGGCTGCCCCGCGCGCCCGAGTTGCTGATCGCGTTCACGGTGCAGCCGATCATGTTCGTACTGCTGTTCCGCTACGTGTTCGGCGGCGCGATCTCGACGCCCGGCTTCACCTACGTCGACTTCCTGATCCCGGGCATCATCGTCCAGAACATCGCATTCGGGGGCTTCGTCACCGCGATCGGTCTCAACGAGGACGTTCACAAGGGTCTGATCGACCGCTTCCGCTCGCTTCCCATGTCCCGCGCCGCCGTGCTCGCCGGCCGGACGATCTCGGATGTGGTCACGAACGCGATGTCGGCCGCGATCCTCGTGATCACCGGTCTGATCATCGGCTTCGTGTTCCACGCCAGCGCGCTCGAGATCGTCGGCGGCTTCGTCCTCCTGCTCCTGTTCGGCTACGCGTTCTCCTGGTTCTTCGCGTTCATCGGGCTGCTCGTCTCCTCGCCCGAGGCGGCGAACTCGGTCGGCTTCATCGTCGTCTTTCCGCTGACCTTCATCTCGTCCGCATTCGTGCCCGTGGCCTCGATGCCCGCGGTGCTCCAGGCGTTCGCCAAGGTCAACCCGTTCACGATCGTCGTCGACGCGATGCGCGCGCTGTGGATCGGCGCGCCCGCGCACAACTACGTGTGGGAAGCGTTCCTCTGGTCGATCGGGCTGATCGTGATTTTCGCGCCGCTGGCGGTCGCGCGGTATCGCCGCACGACGGTGCAGTAGGACCGTCAAAGCGGCCGCCGGCCGCCCTTCGATCACGTTGTGGACGCGCGAGACCATCGGCAATGGACGGTCGGGCCGGCGCTGTTCCAGGGCGCCGACCCGACCTGAGTCCGGGGATGACACGACACGTCCGGGGGTGAGGAGTTGTGTCGCGTGGTCCACCGGCGTGGGGAGAGAACGTCAATTCCTCTGTCCTGGGCCTGGGTACGGGAACATCGAGAACGGCGGACCGCGACCGTCGTGCTCGCGGGGTCCTCGTTCGGGGTCAACCCCGGCGTCGGCCCCTTCAGCCTCGTCGGCGAGCTCGCCGGACGCGGCGCGCTTGGCGATCGCCTCGTCGACCTCGCTGTAGTCGTCGATGTCGACGACCAGCATCACCTTCGGCTCCGTGAAGAACAGCCTGATGCATCCGAACCCGTACTCGACCTCGTCGGGCATCGGCATGCCCTCGCGCTCGAGCATCTGACGCACATGCGTCTCGCACTGGATCTTCTGGGCGAGTGTTGCCATGACCGGCAGTGTCCGCCAGACCGCTGTAACCGAACAAGACGTACTCGTGCCAATTCGCTGGCGGAACTGCAACAAATGTGTGGACGCCACGGGCGTGGGCCTGGCGACCCGGTGCGCGCGCCGGTTGCGGACCGCCGGCGCGCGCGGGGCGTGGCTACAGAATCAGCTTGCGCGGATCCAGCAGGACCGTCCCCGACGTTCCGTGTGGCGCAGAGGTATCGAGCGTGGCACCTGCGACGTCGAGCGTGGGGCCCGACAGCTCGATCAGACCGCCGTTGCCGGCGGTCGCCCCGCCGGTGACAGATGCCGTGCCATGGAAGATCGTCGTTTGGCTTGAAAGCCCGACGATCTTGCCGCCGTTACCGTTGCCCGTCGCGTTGGCCGCAATCAGCGCTCCCTTCGCAACCTGCACCTTGCGACTCGTTCGCTGCCCGGTAACCGACGGCCCTCCTGAAGCCCGAGTGAGGGTGGTGCCGATCGCGACGGTTCCGCTGCCCTTGGCGCCGGATGCGTCCACGCTGGCGGTGGGGTTGACGACGACGGCGTTGCTGCTGAGCAGCTGGATCTTGCCGCCCAGATAGCCGGGTCCTTGCCCTCTTGCCTGGAGCTGCCCGGCGACAGTCATCGAGCCACCGACGCCACCGACCCTGATGCTGCCGGTGTGGCTGCCGACGGTGTCGGCGTTGATCTGCCCCGTGTTCGAGACCAGGCTATTGATCACCCCGTCGGCCGCGGTCGCGTAGAGCGTGACGGCACCGGCCTTTGCGGTGATGACTCCGGTCTGTCTGATCAGCGAGCTCACGGGCTTGCCGTTGCTGGCGATCGGCGCCTGCACCACCGGCATGTCGGCAGCGACGCCGAACAGAGAGTCGCCATAGAGGGCGAAGTTTGCGGTCTTCGCGCTTATCAGGTCGACCGACCCGAGCCTGGCTGTCACCGTGCCGCTGTTGCCGACCGAGGGGGCCAGGAGAGCCATCAGTCCGGCCTGTCGCGTTGTGATCTGGCCGGCGTTCGTGACCTGGGCGTTGGGCCTCCCAGGCTGATCGAAGTTCATATGCCCGTGCATGAAGTTGGTAGTGCTGACGTTGGGCACCGCGATGACGAAGCTCTGTGTGTTGACCTGCACGCCCTTGTCGAGAACGGCGCCACTTTGGTTCACGATCACGAGCTGACCGTTTGACGTGACCCGCCCGGCCCACTGCGACGGGTTCGGACCGGTCACCCGCATCAGCGTGAGTGCGCTCGAGCTCGGCTCGTTGATCACAACGCTCTGTCGGCTGCCGACGTTGAAGCTCTGCCAGTTGACGACGGCGAGCTCGGACGTCTGCGTGACCGTCGTCGAATTCGCGGTCGTGGCGATGCTGGCGTTCCCCCCGACGACGGCGCCGCCCGCTGGACGCGCGTTCGGCGCGGGCTGCGCAGCAGCGGTCGACGAGAAGACAAACGCGGCGACCACCACAACCGCAAGCGAGATGCGTCGGAACCAACCCCAACCGTTCATGTCCATGTACCCCTCGGAGATCTTTGCCGGCCCGCGTTGAATGATACGGGCCGGTCCTGGCTCTCGGGCCGGCCAGGGTCGTGGCGGGCGCCCCCGATGGTGGGTACGAGCGGCTGGCGCGGATCCGCGCTGCGGTCGATGGCGGGGGATCCGAGCTGGTGAAGATTGCTAGAATCGGGGGTCCACCGCGGGGTGGAGCAGTCTGGTAGCTCGTCGGGCTCATAACCCGAAGGTCGCGGGTTCGAATCCCGCCCCCGCTACTTGGCCTCTTTAAGGCATTCGTTTCAATAATTGCCCGCTGAGAGGCGGTTTTGAAGGGCCGGCATTTGCCGGCCCTTCTGTCGTCCACGGGGCCTTTCGCGGCACCTGTCAGCGCCTCTAAAACGACGAAAACCGCCCGCGGGTCGATTCCCGGCGGGCGGCTGACAGCTACTAAGAAGTACTCGAACCCAGCAGGCCTCCGGGTTACGTGGAGGACCAGCGCTGGGGCTAGGGCGGCGGCGCGTTTGGTCCGCCGGAGAGCGCCTTGCGGAACGGGAGCTTGGCGGCCATGGGGCCGATGGGGAGGTCGAGGCTTTGCTCGCGGCGGTAGCCGATGAGCTTGGCCATCAACTTGTAGCCGCGGGTGCGTTTGACCGGCTTGTAACCGTTCAGGCGGCTGTGGTTGCCGATGTAGCCCATCCGCAGGCAGATGCGGAACCACTCGGCGAGCAGGGCGGCGGCGCCGCGCAACCGCTGGGCGGGTAGTGACGTGCGGCGCTTGGAGCGCGTGGCGTTGGAGGTGCCGGAGACGGCGTACCGGTCGCGCCAGGAGTCGAACACGCCCTCGAAGTGCGAGTGCGATGCCATGAGGTCGTGGAAGAGTCGCTCGCGCCGGCCGATGGGCAACAGGGCCCGATATTCGTGCTTGCAGGAGATGGTCTGCATCTTCGTGCGGCATTCGGGATGCCAGCCGAGGGCGCAGCGGTAGGCAAGGCGCGGGTCCCCGGCCCCTGTCAGCGAAAAACCTTCCCCCGGCCCGGTCGCGGGCGCGGACGGACCGCCGCAGTGCTTGCAGCGCGGCCCGTGTTCGTCCCAGCGCCCGTTGTCGTCTCGCAGGTCGCTCCACGGTTTCCCGCCCGGCAGTTTGCGTTCGGGCGTGACGCTGGCGACGCCCTCGCTGGTGTTATGGCCGATGAACGTCGCATTGGTGAACGCCTTGTCGGCGATGACCGCGACGATGCGATGCGGCGGGTCGTCGGGGTCGTCGTTGAGCGCGGTCATCGCCTTGCGGTATAGAGGTGGCCAGCCAAGATGCTCCTGGATGTCGGCCTCGAAGAAGTGCAGCGCGAACGGCGCCCAGAAGTAATCGCTAACGGCGGGCAGGAAGTAGCCGCCGACCCACACCCTCTTCTTCGTGCGCGGGCCGCCCCGATACATGCGCACGCCGATGTCCTTGTCGCGGGAGCGCATGATTGTGCCCGCGAGCACCGAACCTGAAGTAGCGCGAACGCCGCCAGTCGGAGAGTCCGAGGTCGCGAGCCTCCTCGTCCGAGAACTTGTGGAGCTTGTTGTCCGGTGGCTCGTCCGGGTCCTCTGGTTCGGGTGCTCGGGAGCGCTCGTGTCGGTCCTCGTTGATGGTCTCGTCGTTGGCGCGGCCGATGTTCTTCGCGACGCGGCCGACGCGCAAGGCGCAGTAGGTCTGGTTCGGGCAGGCGTGCTCAAGCTTGGAGTGCGAGTGGCCGGGCGAGCCGTCGGTGTGCACGAAGTCGAACGCGTGCGGGACATGACGCGCGGCGCTGCGCACGAATCGGTAGGCGGCGCGCTCGAACGCGGCGACGTAGCGCGGGTCCTCAAGTTCGCAGAAGCGCAGGTAGGTCGTGGCCCATGACGGCCGCTGCGCAAAGCCGCAGACATCCCAGATGCGCGAGGACTGCGACTCGTGATACCAGGGCTGCCAGTCGGGATTGCCGGCCATGATGTGGGCGAAGAACACCAGCGCCCAGCTGCCTTCAATCCGTGGCGCGCCCGCCTGGCCTCGCTCGCGCTCGGGCGTTGTCCGGGTGATGAGCTCAAGGCACGCGGCGGGCGCGAAGCGCTTGAACAGTTCGATGACCTGTACGGGGTCTTTCAGCACCTGGTCGGCGGAGAACTCGGTCGCACCCTTCAGCCCGAACGCGCTCGCGTTGCGCCGCTTGATGCGCTTGCGCCCCGACGCCGCGCGGTGCGCGAGTTGTCGCTGTCGGGCCGCGGCTTTAGCCGCGCGGCGCGCCCTTCGCCGTGCCTGCTTGAGCTGCGCGGGAGTCATGCGCGCACGCCTGCCAGCAGCTTGGAGGCCGCTAGGTCACCGACCAGCCAGATGACCCCGCGGAGCTCGGGCGCTTGATACTCGCGCTGCGCGATGAGCGAGAACGCGAGCGCGAGACGCATCTTCTCCGGCGGGCGCTGGCCGAACCCGAGCAGCCACCACACTTCCGCCGAGAGCCGGCCGTGCCAGCGCTCGAATGTCGCAGCGTCCACTTCACTGTCAGCCACGATGCGCTCGGTTGCGAGGAACAGCAGGAACGCTTTCAGGACCGGCCCCGGGTCGGCGACGTCGACGCCTGGCAGCAGGTTCGTGGTGGGCTGTTCCCCGGCGAGGGCGATGGCGGTGTCACACGCGTCGATGAAGTCGGCGATGGCGGCGGTAACGCCGAGTTGCCCTGGTGCCCGCGGCCGCCGCGCGGCCTTGCTCACGGCAGCGTCGAACGCCGTCCGGTAATCACACGAGGAGGACGGAGCGCCGGCGGCCGGTCGCGCGTTACCCGAAGCCGGTCTCGGATGAGTTTGCGCGGTCGGCGAACTGGCAGGAATTGTGGTTGTGTTGCGTGGTGGCGGGCTCATGGGCAGTGCCAGAAACATCGCGTCGCCGCTCCCTTCGACCGGACTCCCTGGCTCGGCAATGCAGACCGGGCCGCTCAGACCGGTCAGAACTGACTACGCCAATCTGACCGTACGCGATGACTGAGCTTTCCTGCAAGCGGAGTTCGGTAACTGCGGCCAGTCGCTCCATCGACGGCTGTCAGCCCGGTCGTCTAGGTTGCGCCCGTGAGCGCACCGCGAGGACGTCGAGGCCGGCCGCTGAAGTCAGACGCTTCGACTAAGCTCGCTCGTTTGCGATTGGAGCAGAGGCTCACTCAAGCCGAGATGGCTGACCTGACCGGCCTTTCGGTTTCCGCCTACTGGCGACTTGAACAGAACAGGAACCGCCACGACGTGAACCTGCGCGAGCTCGTCAACTGCTCGCAGGTGCTCCACGTCGACGTGACCGAACTGTTCGAGGACGAGTGGCTGGACTGGTGGGTCTTCGACAGCCGCCGGCCGGTACCGCCAGCCGCCAGTTGACGGTGCCGGCGCCAGCGCGCGGCCAACCGGCCTCGGGCCAAGCAGTCGCGTTGTCAGAAGCGAGTGTGTGCGAACGCCCCGCCGGCCCCGGTTTGAGCGAGGGACTACCGTGGGTTCCATGCCGACCACCGCCACCCGGCCCGTCCCGCTACTGAGGCGCGGGCGTGGCCGCGTGGCCGTGCACGACCCCGAGACACTCCTCGCCCTCGCGAGCAAGGTCGCGCGCACTGCCGCCCGCGACGGGAAGGCGGCTACGGCCGCGAGCGCCCCGATGGGCGTCTTCAACGTCGTCAAGCTCGACGTCGACCGGGCGCGCGGCATCGCGGACCCGAAGTTCAGCCCTGAGCGCACGCCGACCGCCGAGGCCATCCAACTGTGCTTCAAGCAGTTGGCCGAGCGTCCCGTGTCGTGGCCGGAGTTGCTCTCAGGCGCGCTCCGCCCGCCGCGCGACCGCATCATGTGGCTGGCGGCCCTGCGACGCGAGGACCCCAGGGACGGGCTGAGCGATGAACTCGTGGCGCATGCCCTGGGACTGGTCGCTGCGCATCATGGCGCGCTCACACTCACGTTGCGCGAGTACACACATTCGCGGGACGCTCTGGTCGCCGAGGACCGAGCGCTTCATCGCGCGCAGGGCGTGCTCGAACGCGTGTTGCCGACCGGCAACCAGATACTCGCCTACACCGGCTTCAAGTGGGAGAACGCTCTCAAGCTCGCCGGCATGACTTCAGCCGCTCGCCAACACGAGCGCCACCGCAAGCCGCCACCGCAGCAGCCCGGTATGCCCGTGGCGGAGCTCGCTGCCATCTACGCAGCCCTGAACGGCATGTGGCCGTCGGCAGTGACGCTGCGTCACTTCGCGGACAGTTGCAACGCTCGCGTGGCCGCCAGTTCCGGCCCGATGGGGCCGTACCGCGAACACGCCGCCGCGCTGCTCAGGGTGGCTGGCATCGCGCCGCCCACCCGTACGCGCGGCGGAGGCAAGGCGAAGCGGATGACCTACCGGTATCCGAGCGGCGGCATCCCCGGAGCGCCGCCACGTAACCCGCGAAGGAACTGCGCGGAGGGCACTGAGCGGCCAACAATGACAAGGCGGCGCCACCTGCACGGCGAGGAGCGGCGAGCCCTCGCCGTCCTCTCGCTCCGGGTCTGGCTCGCCGCACTGCCCGCGGACGCACGGCGGGTCCGGAGCGAGTACGTCGCCTGGCAGGTAGGAACCCAGTGGACACGTGCGGGCGCTTTCGACGAAGGCCTCGGCGGCTTCTCCGCCCTCAAGCGGGAGGCCGCCGAAGAGAACGCGCGCGTCAGACAGGCAGGCGGCGACACCCTCGCCGACGCACTCGGGAGCGCCCGGAGCATCCGAACTGAGCATCGCGTTCTTGCTCCGCCCCGGACGGTCGCCAAGCCCGAACCCGTCCTGTTCGCCGAGGCGCTCCGCGCGGTCCTCTCCGGGCCGACCACGGAGGCACTGGCGCCGAAGCAGTAGTTGTCCCGCTGCCGAACTCGGCAGCATCTGATGCGGAACCCGACGGTCGCAACCGGGCGTTCGCGCCGTAATCGACCGTTTCTCGACGTCTGGCGGTGCGAAGATGACGGCGCGGCGGCGAGGGGTTCGGACGAGAGAGTCGACAGCAGCGAAAGTGAAGCGCCTGGCGCCCCAGCATGTTGGCGGGCGCCCTTGGTTGTAGGCCGTCCGCACGGAGTCTGGGCATCCGAACATCTCACAACAAGAAATCTTGATATGACGGTGCGGGTGTGCTACGGTCCATCCCACACTCTCCCAACAAAGAAAATTGTTATGAGCAGCTCTCCAGTTCCCACCACTCTTACCGCCGGGCCCGCCGCCGAGGCATGCTGCGCACCGTCCGCTGGTCTCGACCCGTCGCTGGACGCCGAACGCCTCGCGACGCTCGCCAAGGCAGTGGCTGAGCCAGTGCGCGTGCAAATCCTCGACGTGCTGCGCCGCAGCGAGGAGGAGGTCTGTCAGTGCGAGCTCATCGCGCTGTTTGACATCAAGCAGTCCCTGCTGTCTCACCACATGCGCAAGCTCGTTGACGCCGGGGTGGTTTCGGTCGAGCGTCGGCACAAGTGGGCGTACTACACCGTCAATCCCGAGGCTCTGAAGGAGCTGACCGCATGGCTGAGCTGACCTCCGACCCTGCTGACATCCCGGCATCGACGTCGTCGTGCTGCAGCCCCGAGGCGCAGTCAAGTTGCTGTGAGCCCTCCGAGAAGGCCGCTTGTTGCGGCGAGAGCTCTGCGAGTGGTGGCTGCGGCTGCTCGGCCGGCGAAACCGTCGGGTCCGGGGACATCCGCGAGACGGTCCGCGAGAAGTACGCCGAGGCTGCGCGCGCTGTCGCCGAGCAGCAGGGTTCGGGGTCGTGCTGCGGGCCAATCGCGCTGAGCGATGCCGACGAGACGCAGGTGTTCGGGGCGGCCCTGTACGACGAGACGCAGGCCGAGGGCGCGACCGCGACCGCGGTCGCGGCGTCTTTGGGCTGCGGGGTGCCGACTGCGGTCGCGGACCTGCACGAGGGCGAGACCGTGCTTGACCTGGGCTCGGGCGCTGGTGCGGACGTGCTCATCTCGGCCCGGCGGGTCGGGGCGAGCGGCAAGGCCATCGGTCTGGACATGACCGATGAGATGCTTGAGCTCGCGCGGGCGAACGCGGCCGACGCCGGCCTGAGGAACGTCGAGTTCGTCAAGGGCTACATCGAGGACATCCCGCTGCCCAACGGCTCCGTTGACGTCATCGTCTCCAACTGCGTTCTGAACCTCTCCGGCGATAAGCCGAAGGTGCTCGCCGAGGCCGCACGAGTGCTGAAGCCGGGCGGACGCTTTGCGGTCTCTGATGTCATCGCCAGTCCCGACATGGACGAGGCCACGCGCGCGGACATGGCCGCGTTCACCGGCTGTATCGCGGGCGCGCTGACCGAGGAGGAGTTCCGCGCCGGGCTGAGCGCCGCCGGCTTCACCGACATCGAAATCCGCGAGACCCATCGTGTGCACGAGCAGGCGACCTCGGCCATCATCCGCGCCCGCAAACCCGGCACCGCTGCCGTCACGAGGCGCCTTGAGCTGTATGAGCCGGCGATGTGCTGTCAGACCGGTGTCTGTGGACCGTCGGTGGACCAGGCGCTCATCGATGTTCGTGAGGACCTGCGCTGGGCCGAGTCCCAGGGGGCTCAGGTGGCCCGCCACAACCTCTCCTCAGACCCCGACGCGTTCGTCGCCAACCCGAAGGTCACTGGCCTGATGCAAGCCTTCGGCGAAGCTGCGTTGCCGGTCCTCGTCGTGGACGGCGACATCGCCATCCATGGCCGCTACCCCTCGCGCGGCGAGCTCGCGGACGTCCTCGCGACCAAGCGCGCCGTCGCGGTTGAGCTGCCGCAGAGTTCCCGCGGTGGCTGCGGTTGCGGTCCCGGTGGCTGCTGAGATGAGCCTGCCTGACCCGACCTCGCTTTCAGAGCTTGACTGGACCGGGTGGGGCACCCGCT
The DNA here is from genome assembly GCA_963796645.1 of uncultured Solirubrobacterales bacterium. Taxonomy (GTDB): domain Bacteria; phylum Actinomycetota; class Thermoleophilia; order Solirubrobacterales; family Solirubrobacteraceae; genus Palsa-465. Next base: position 512,881 of record CAWCMQ010000001.1, read on the forward strand.
ACCTGTTCTTCACTGGCAAAGGTGGGGTCGGTAAGACGACGACTGCCAGCGCGGCCGCGGTCGCGCTGGCCGACGCCGGCAAGCGCACCCTCATCATCTCCACTGACCCGGCCTCAAACCTCGACGACGTGTTCGGCGTCACCACGGAGCCGCAGCCGACTGCGGTCCCGGGTGTCCAGCGGCTGTTCGTCTCGAACCTCGACCCGCAGGCGGCGGCGACCGCGTTCAAGGAGCGCGCCATCGGCCCATACCGCGGCGTGCTGCCCGACGCGGCGATTGCCAGCATGGAGGAACAGCTCTCAGGCGCGTGCACCGTCGAGATTGCCGCGTTCAACGAGTTCACGGCCGTCCTCGCAGCTCCTGAGCAGACGTCCGCCTTTGACCACGTCATCTTCGACACCGCGCCGACCGGCCACACGCTGCGGCTGTTGACGCTCCCGAGCGCGTGGAGCGGGTACGTCGACGAGCATCCCGCCGGTGCGAGCTGCCTGGGTCCGCTGGCCGGGCTTGACCAGCGGCGCGAGCAGTACGCCGCCGCCGTCAAGACCCTGTCTGACCCTGAGCTCACCACGCTCGTGCTCGTCGCTCGTGCCGAGGAGTCGGCGCTGCGCGAGGCCGCGCGCGCCAGCCGCGAACTCGCCGCCCTCGGCGTGCGCAACCAGCGACTTATGGTCAACGGCCTGCTCTCTGACCACGGGGATGACCCCGCCGCGCTCGCGTTCGCCGACCGTCAGGCCGCAGCCCTCGCCGGCGCGCCCCCGCAGCTGGCAGGCCTCCCCAGCACCGGCATCCGCCTCATCGCCCGCGACGTCACTGGACTGGAGGCGCTGCGGGCGCTCGCCGACGCTAACACCGACACGCCGTGCGAGCCCCCGAGCGGCGCCGTGCTCGACCTCCCTGGACTCGATGAACTCGTCGATGACCTCGACGCGGCCGGCAACGGCGTGGTGATGACGATGGGCAAAGGCGGCGTTGGCAAGACGACCCTGGCGGCTGCCATCGCGCTCGCGCTCGTGGACCGCGGTCATGAGGTCACGCTGTCGACAACCGACCCCGCCGCGCACATCGCCGACACGCTCGCCGACGCCGCCCACGACGCCCTCATCGTCGAGCGCATCGACCCTGCCGTGGAGACCGCTCGCTACACCGAGGAGGTCCTGGCGGCCGCAAGCGGCCTCGACGATGAGGGCCGCTCGCTGCTCGAAGAGGACCTGCGCTCCCCGTGCACTGAGGAGATTGCCGTGTTTCGAGCGTTCGCGCGCACCGTCGAGGCGGCGCATGAGCGCATCGTCGTGCTCGATACGGCCCCGACCGGTCACACCCTGCTCCTCCTGGACGCGGCGCACAGCTATCACCGCGAAGTGCAGCGCACGAACGCTGATGTGCCGGAAGAGGTCTCAGAGTTGCTCGCGCGTCTTCGCGACCCCGAGTTCGCGCGGATGCTGGTAGTCACGCTCGCGGAGTCCACGCCCGTACAGGAAGCTGAGCGCCTGCAGGAGGACCTGCGACGGGCCGCTATCGAGCCTTACGGCTGGGTCATCAACGCGTCGCTCGCGGCCGCTGAGACGACTCATCCGACCCTGCGCGCCCGCGCTGCCGCCGAGTTCGCTCACATCGAGCGCGTGCGCGCGGCAACCGTGCGCACCTGGCTCGTCGGCTGGCAGCCCGCCCCGCCGGTCGGCCTGAGCGGCCTGCGCGAGCTGGCCGCTGGCGTGGTCGTCAGAGGTCGCTGATGCTCAACTCCGTCGCCGCACACACTCCATTACCGTCGCACCGAGAGGAGCTGCCATGAAGCACGTACTTTTCGTCTGCAACCACAACGCTGGGCGCTCACAGATGGCACAGGCGTTCTTCGAGCGCCACGCACCAGACGACGTTCGCGCAGAGTCCGCGGGCTCCTCTCCCGCCCGCCAGGTGTGGCCGGTGGTGGTCGAGGCGATGCGGGAGGTCGGCATCGACCTCGCTGAGCGCAAGCCCAAGAAATTGCTGCGCGAGATGCAGTTACAGGCTGACTGGGCGGTCACGATGGGCTGCGACGACGCCTGCCCATATGTGCCGACGACCGTCGAGGCATGGGACATCCCCGACCCGGCCGGGCGCCCGCTGGAGGAGGTTCGGGCCATCCGCGATGGCATCGAAGCCCGCGTCCGCGAGCTCATCGACGGCAAGCTCGACGCCATCCGCACCGACCGTACCGCCCATCAGCTACGGCTCGCGCAGATGCTGCCCGAACTCGGAGAGGAGTTCGAGTCGCGCCACAGCCCCGAGGAAATCCGCGCCTGCGCCGATGCGGTCCTCTCCCGCTTCGACGACGTCCCGGTGCGCTCCTTCGTGACCACGCTTGTGCTCCGCCAAGCTCGGGAGTGCCTGCGCAAGGAAACCTGCGACGTGCTGGCGGTCACGTAATGAGCGCGCGGGCGGACGAGACGGCGGTCATCCGGCGGCTCTCGACGCTGGACCGCTTCCTGCCGTTGTGGATTGCGCTGGCGATGGCGGCCGGCCTCGGCCTTGGCTCGCTCATCCCCGGGCTGAACGATTTCCTCGGCCATCTGCAGGTCGGCACCGTGTCGCTGCCTATCGCTGTGGGACTGCTGCTGATGATGTATCCGGTCCTGGCCAAGGTCCGCGACGAGGACATGGGCAAGATGCGCGGCGACGGGCGGATGTTCGGCGTCTCGCTGTTCCTCTCCTGGGTCATCGGCCCGGCGCTGATGTTCACGCTGGCATGGTTACTGCTCGCAGACCAGCCCGCGTACCGGACCGGCGTCATCGTCGTCGGGCTGGCG
>CAWCMQ010000002.1:0-26691 GCA_963796645.1 uncultured Solirubrobacterales bacterium
GCTCGTCCCGACAGGATCGCGCCCGCGGGTTTTAGTACGGCGCACATGGATCAGGTCAGCTACATGGTCATGGCGTCGAGAGTGATCGTGCATATTGTTGCCGGTCGGCCTTGCTGAATCCCTGACCTAGCACAGGTAGCAGTCGAAGTTCGGCAATAGCCACCCGCCCATAGCGGCTCAGCGGAGGGCGGTAACCAGGTCGGCTATCCGGTCTTCGCGCGTGAATGAGATGCAGCCGGGGATCGCGTCGTTTTTGCTGGCGAGCTTGATATTTCGACTGCCACTGGAAGGGCACGAGGCCCAGCACTCGATGATCGGCTGGGCTGTCTCGCGATCCTACGGGCGGCCTGCGTTCTGGCCGCGGAGACGAGCGAGGTTGCGTTTGCCTGGACGGTCCGTGAAGAGACCGAGCAGGCAGGTGTCGTTCGTGTAACACGAGAACTTGATCCCGAGGTCGTCATCGCCGTGGACGTCACGTACGCGACGTCAGCTGATCAGGCGCCCGACTGGATCGTCGCGGTGGGGGGCGGGCCTGTGATTACGCTGTTAGACGGTGGCATGGTAGCTGATCGGCCGCTGGTTCGAGTGTTTGACTCCGCAGCACGACATCTCGGCATGCAGTGGCAGCGAGAGGTTGTTCGGGACGGTGTCTCGGAGGCAGGACGAGTTCCCCAGCGGCTTGGCATACCGGCATTGGCACTACTCGTACCGATTGACGATCCGCACTCGCCGATAGAGACCGCAGAACTCCGTGACGTGGCCGCAGTCATCGACTTATTGGTTGCAGGTATACGTGAGATTCTGTACGAATCAGGCTCGCAATCCGATGGCGAGACTACTCGCACAGCCACGCGATCCCGCCAGGTGACAGCATAGCCCACGTGGTGACGGCTCGCGCTGTGTATGTACTTCCCCCACCCGGAGCTCGCAGCCGACCAGTGCGTTTCGTAAAGTAAAGATGTGCGTAGACAGGCCGTCGCCGGCACTGGGCAACATTCGATCGACGCTGCTGGTTTCCATGCTGAAGAGCAGTCGACGTCAGAGGCAACGGGCCCTGCTCAAGGCCCCATGCGCGCCGAGCGACCGATTTATCTCGCGGCGCCGCGGCGTGGAGGGCGTGGGCGTTCGGGTGGAACTGCGTCTTGCGGCTTGCCTCCCTCAGCGCGTCGGCTACACAAGCGTCATGACCTGTGCTCCAGCTAGGACCGAGGCAAGGGCAAATCCGGTTACGACGCCGAAGCTCGCGAGCGCAGCGGCGATGTTCCCAACGGCGCCTGCGGCCCGTGCCGTCGCAGCGAGCGCTTTCGCGACAACCCGTAGGTCCCTCACCCAGATGCGGTGAGGCGCGCGTCCTGCCTCGGCGGCTGACTCCGCGTCGTAGTCGAACACCTTGAGAGTCTGCTGCGCCTTATACAACTCGCTCGCCAACGCGGGCACCGTATTACGTAGCGCAGAAATCCGAGCCGTCGGCAGGGGATAGAGCTGGGGCGCGATGAGTGTCTGGAGGTCGCTGACCAAACGCAGGGCGTGCACGGAATCCATGCCAGCTTGAACAAGTACAACAAGCTCCCGTGCTAAGAGCTTGTCGGTGTCACGGTGTGTGGAGATCTCTTCTAAGAATTGATGCCGGCTGGCGTCGCTCGTGGGCGCGACACTGCCCCGGATCGCGTTCTCCACGTCTGGCTGTAGACCCTGCGCCGCCATATCGTCGAGTCCGTCGAAGAAGTCGTCGTCCTCACTGAGCGCGCGCCACGGACCGCATAGGATGGCAGCAACCTCATAGAGCGATGCCTGCTGGCCCGTACGACGAAAGTTCACCCAGCTATCTGACGACGTCGCGTAAGCGGTCATGAGATAGCTGCTGGTGGCCAAGTCTTCGAGCACGCCTTACCCTGAAATTGAGACTTACCCGGTGTCTGCCACGCGAAGGGCGTTACGTCTAGACCGCCGATCCGATTTCCATCCTCGGGCGCATAGCAAAGTGGTGGCGAGGTATCGCGGCTGCGCGTGGGCCCGGAAGGTTGGGATTGGACGCGGAGCGGCCGCGCCGGGCCGAAAGGGAGGAACGCCAGCGAGCCGGTTTCATTTGCGGAAACCTGCCGCGGAGGCCTCTACGTATTAGGCCGAACCTCTTCGGCTCGGTGGCGCCATGGTCCTGGATGCCGCCGGTGCAACGGAAAGACACGCGCTGTCCCTCCTCCACGAAGCCGGATCCGTCCATCTCGATCTAGGAGAAGTGGAACCAGAGGACCTCGCCGACGGCGGTGGTGATCCTGCAGCAGCCCTTCTCGTCCTTGAACACAGGACCGTGCCGCCCGTCTTACCCGAGCAGGTCAGCCGACGGACGTCGAGATCTGTCCCCACGGCTCAAACTCTACCGGGCCGTCCGCCGTCGAACCATGGCCGTCTTCGTGCGGCGCGCCAAAGCGCATGCGTTCGGTACATCGTTCGGCTATGTAGCGAAGTCGCATCGGTCCCGATCGGAGGCGAGGCCAAGATGAGGTCGCCACTGCCGCTTTCCATGCAAGGGAGCATGGTCACGTCGCTGACCGCCAAGCCTGAGCGGCGGCTGCCATGGCTCGGCATCGCCGAGCGTGCTCGTGGCTTCGGCGGACCTTGAGTGCGGTGGCGTCCCGCGGCTCGCGTGTCAGGAAGGCTCGGCGGACGGATTAGAGCGCCGGGGGAAGCCCTGTTGCGAGCTTCCGCGCGACGTGCTCGATCGTGGCCGGCGAGAGCGGGCCATCGGCATTGAGCCGCTTGGCTAGCGCCTTGCGATAGAGGAGAAGGTGCGCGCGGAATGTGTGCGTCCGCAGGAATGGGAGGTCAGCCTTGGTGAAGCAGAGGGCGCCGTGGAGCGGGATCTGATGGTCGCCGCCACGATCCAGTGCCGCGCGGACGGCGGCGATCTGGCGCTCGAGTCCGTCGATGAGGCTGGTGCACTCGCGGCCGCCGATGAGTAGGCGGGGGGTCCCGAATAGCGGGTCCTTGATCTCGACCTTGCCCTTCCAGTCTTTGGTGTCGATGACCCACACGCCGGTCGGCGCGACCGCGACGTGGTCGATGTCGCCGCGGCCGCCCGGCATCCGGCGATTGTGCAACGTGATGACTCTGTTGGAGTTGGTGCGTCTCGCGAGCGAGTCGGCGACCGCCCGTTCCGCGAGCGCGCCCTGCTCAAACGACGATTCATGCTGCGGGGCGCCACCGAGAGCGAGGACCAGGCCCCCAATACGCGGGTGGGTGCCGCGCGTGCGGTTCTCGCGGTTGCGCCGGCGCCGCTCGTGCTCGCGCAACAGGCTCGCCCCGGGCTGTCCGAGGTCAGGCGGCGCCGCTGCCGGCCCGGGTGATGAGTTCGCGCCGACCCAACATCCCGTGCAGGTCACGGTCCGCGTGTCCTTGTCCCACCATGAGTGGGTCCCGGCTGCTAGGTCCGCGCCGCAGCATGTGCACACGTCGTCTCGACGGAGCGTGAGCTTCCGCCCAGCCACAGAACGCATGATCGGGAGCACGCGAACGATCCTCAATCCCTTGGCGGAACGCTCAACGGATATCCAGTGGCCCGGTCAGTGGCACAGTGGCAGGCCTGGCGGATGCACTGGCGGGGCGCTCTCCCGACACGGCCGAAGGCAAACGCTTAAGGCGGTTCCGTCAGGCGACACGGGCACCGACCCGGAGTTCAGAGCAGCAAGATCCCGGACGACCGCGAAGTCGCCAAAGCAGTGGCGCGGCTCGACTACCGGCGGTTGTCGGAAGCAGTCGCGCGTGGTACCGACCCTACCGCTGCTGAAGAACGCCTACACCAGGTGCGACGGCGACGTGGCTGTTTCGCGGCCTTCCGCAGACCGAGGCGGCCGCGCGTGTCAGCCAGCCGCTTGCAATCCGCGGCCTCGTCGCGAGCGGTCGGTCGGCGTGGGTGCCGGCGTTGGGCGTAAGCGTGCAAGATGGGTTGGGCTTTCCTGTCGGGCGAGCAGCAGGGTGGGCTCGGCTGGCCTGTCACCCTGCTGCTCAGCTGGCACGGGGTGATGCCCCTGGTCAGGGGGCAAGTGGCATGAGCGAGATGCCTTCGCTGTCGGCGACGTATGCGGTGCCGACCTGGGGGTCGAGGCTGATCGCGGCTGGGTAGTCGCCGACGATCGCCTCGGTTTTGGTGGTGGCGCAGCCGTGGTTGTCGATGCCGTTGCAGGTGTTGCCATCGATCGCGGTGACGCTGGTGTCCTGGATGTTGGTGGTGTAGACGTTGTTGGTGGATGGGTCGACAGCGATCGCGGCTGTGCCGAACCCGGCTGGGGCGACGGCTGGGGTCTGATCGCAGCCGCCTGTGGTGTGGGCGTTGCAGATGGCGCCGTTGATGACCGACACGGTGCTGGGTCCTTCGCCGTTGTAGATGTTGGCCGTGTAGACAGTGTCGGTCGCTTGATCGACGGCGATGCCGAACGGGTTGGCGTCGCCGAAGAATGGGTCGGTTCCGACCGAGATCGTCGCGTGCGGGTTGGCGCACCCGGCCACGTCGGCAGCGTCGCAGGTCGGGCCGCCGATCACATAGACGGTGTGCCCGAGGAACGGGCCGCCGGTTGTGACGCTGGTGGCGTAGATGGTGTTGGTGGCGGGGTTGACAGCGAGGTATTCGACTGAGCCGCCTTCGCCGGCGCCGTCAAGGCCGGTTTGGGCCTCCGCCGGGGTCTGGGAGCACCCGCTCTGGCTGGCGGCGTTGCAGGTGGCGCCGTTGAACACCGAGATCAGATCGGGACCCCCGTCGTTTGTGATGGTGGCGACGTACACCGTGTCCGTGATCGGGTTCACGGCGACTGCGTCCGGGTTACCGTCGGGAACGTTGAGGGTCGCAACGGCCGCGCAGCCGGACTGGTCGGTCGCGTTGCAGCTGCGGTCGTCGAAGACGCTGATTGTCCCGCTGGCGCCGGCGCCAGCGTTGGCGACGTACACCGTGTGGGTGACCGGGTCGAGAGCCACAGCGGAGGGATAGGCGCCGACAGTCACGGTCGGCGCGGTCGCGCCGCATCCCACAAGCCGGTGCGCATTACATGTGCTCGTATTCAGCATCGCGACGGTGCTCGCGCCGTTGGCGACATATGCTGTCGCTACGGCCGGGTCGGCGGTTGCGGGCGCTTCGAACCCGATCGGTGCTTCAGGCACCCGCGCGCGGCAGCCGACAGTCGTCTGCGCATCGCACTGGTTCGGATCGATCACCGACACGTTGTTGGATAGCTCGTTGTCGACGTAGAACGTCTGGGTGCTCGGGTCGAGGGTGATTCCTTGAGGGTTGGTTCCGGTGTGGATCTCCGGCGGGTCGAGCGTCGCGCATCCCGCCGGGTCGCTGCCGTTACAGATGTTTGCGTTGATAGCGGTCAGCGAGTCGTCCTTCTGGTCGGTCACGTACACGGTGTGGTTGGCCTCATCGACAGCGACGAACAGAGTGACCGCGAACCCGACGGCCGGCAGCGTCACCGTGCCGGGCGTGTCGGTCGTGCAGCCCGCCAGATCGCCCGCGCTACAGACGCTCAGATTGAACGCCGAGATCGTGTTGTCGCCGTCGGCTACATACAGCGTCTGGTTGGCCGGGTCGACCTGGAGGCCCACGGGGACGGAGATCGAACTGCGGATGGGAATCGTCAGCGTGCCGAGCTGGTCGCATCCAGACTGCACGGTGGCGTTGCAGGTGCTCGCGTCGAACACGGAAACGCCGTTGGCGCCGGCTGGGCACCCAACATTCGGGTTCCCACACACGGGGACGTAGACGGTGTGGTTGGCCTCGTCCACCTCGCCGGCGGCTGGGGTGCCCGCGAACGTGACGGTCGGCGGAGGGGTCGTCGGGCATCCCGTGAGATTGGTTGCGTTGCAGGTGGCGGTGTTGAGCATGGAGAGGTCGTTATCGACGACGTTGCTGACGTACACGGTGTGGTTGGCCGGATCCTCGAAGATCGCGACTGGACCCACCCCGACCGGGACCATCACCGGCGCCTGCCCGCACCCGGCGCTGGTCTGTGCGTTGCAGCTCGCGCCGTTGAACACCGCCATGGTGTTATCGCCCGGGTCCGCGACGTAGAGAGTGTCGGTCTGCTGGTCGATCGCGATCGCGCTCGGCTCGGCGTTCGGATTGCTGCCGACCCTGAGCGTCGGCCACGGCCCCTTGCAGCGCGAAACGTCACGGGCCTGGCAGTGGCGCTCGTCGATCACTGTCACGGTGTTGCCGCCATCCCCGTTGCCGTTCTGGTTAAAGCCGTTGGCGACATACAGCGTGTGGGTCGCAGGGTCGACCGCCGAGAAGCTAGGGCCCTCGCCAACCGGGACCGAGCCGACGAGCGCGGACCCGGACCCGACTGGGTCGCTCAGGATCCCCAGAGGAGACTGCGCAACGTCGGCCAGCCCGCTGAAGCGTGTTCGGGTCTGGAGCCGGGCCGCCGTCGCCTGCTCGGCGCTCACGGCTATGGCGTGGATCGAGCCCGACTGGTGGTGGGCGTCGGCGAGCGCAGGCATCGTCGTCAGGATCGCGAAGCTGAGCGTCAGCGCGATCGGCTTGGTTAGGCGGTTGCGCATGATCCTGGTCCTTTCGGGATGTGTCGGTCTGGTTTGAGCCACACGGCGTCCATCAAGCGTTCGCATGGGATTCCCGCGAGCTCGCTCGCGTGCTTGACCGCGGTGCGGGACGGGCCCTCGAACAGGCACAGCACAAGGTCGTCGCCGGCGAACAGCAGCGAGCCGATGTAGAAGACAGCGTCCGGGAGCGGGCGCGAGCCGGTCTTGGCGGCACGCGCAGCGACCAAGTCAAGTTCGGTCTCGGTCACCCCGGGCCAGTAGCACTTGGCTGCGTAGAGCATCGCGCTGAAAACTCGCAGCAGCGGCTCTCAAGAACCTCTCAAACGACCAACAGTCCAGAAATCGCTGGCGGTCTCGATGGTTTTGGGGGACACTCGGGGTCGTCATGGTGGGGGCTCGTGTGGAATTCGCGATCCTCGGGCCGCTCGAGGTCCGCCGCGACGGCGTGTCGATACTCGTCGGCGGACCGAAGCAGCGGGCGCTGCTCGCGCTGCTGTTGTGCAACGCCAACCACGTCGTGTCCCGCGAGCGGTTGATCGATGAGCTGCTCGACGATCAGCCCGGCGGCTCAGCGGAGCACGTGCTGCACGTACAGATCTCGCGTCTACGCAAAGCTCTGGCAGATGACGGTGAGGAGCCGCGGCTGCTCGCCCGCCCGCCCGGCTACACGTTGCGCGTCGAGGAGGGAGAGCTCGACCTGCACGCGTTCGAGCAGCGGCTTGCTAAGGGCCGGCGAGCGCTCGAGCACGGCGATCCCGGGCAAGCGGCGAAGCTGTTGGCGGACGCCGAGGCGTTGTGGCGAGGGCGTCCGCTGGCGGATCTGGAGTTCGAGCCGTTCGCAAGGTTGGAGGTGCAGCGGCTCGAGGAGCTTCGGCTACTCGCGCTTGAGGAGCGGATCGAGGCGGAGCTCGCGCTCGGCCATCACGCCGCAGTGTGCCCTGAGCTCGAGGCCCTGGCTGAGGAGTACCCGCTGCGGGAACGGTTGCGTGGGCAGCTGGTGCTTGCGCTCTATCGCTCCGGTCGACAAGCCGATGCGCTTGAGTCCTACCGCGCCGGCCGCGCGGTTTTGGTCGAGGAGCTTGCCCTCGAGCCCGGTCCGGCGTTGCGCGAGCTGCAGACCAAGATCCTGCGCCACGACCCGACGCTCGATCTGCCGCAGCCTGCCGCGTCGGCCCGAGGGGAGGCAAAGGCCATCGGGGAGCCCAGCGGACGGGTTCGCTCGGTGCGCACGTGGCTGGCAGCTGCGCTCGTCGTCGCGGCGCTTGTGGTGCTGGTTGTCCTGATCTCGAGCGAGGGCAGCGGGAACACGGCTGTCGCGCGGACGTTGCGCGCGCCCGCGTTCGGGCTGTTCGACATCGGGACCGGGCAACCCAGCGCCGCGATCCCCCTCGGCGTGGTCGCCACGTCGGTGACGGCCGGCGACGGATCCGACTGGGCGACCTCCTATGGCAGCGGAATGCTCCTGCAGATCAGCCCCAACGATGACGCGGTCGTCCAGCACGTTCGCGTTGGGGTTGGCGCGAGCGGCGTCGCGGTCGACGACGGCGACGTCTGGGTCGCCAACACGTTGCAGGACCGGGTCACGCGTGTGAATGCGGCGACCGACGACATCGTCCAGCAGATCCCGGTTGGGACCGCCCCAAGCGATATCGCCGTGGGCGCCGGTGCCCTCTGGGTCACCAACCAAGGAAGCGGGACCGTGAGTCGGATCGATCCGCTCACTGGCGGCGTGGTCAACTTCCCGGTGGGACCGTCGCCGACCGGCGTGGCGGTCGGCGACGGAGCGGTGTGGATCGCGCTGAGTGGCGCTGACGCGGTCGCCGAGCTCGAACCGCAGACCGGTCACTTGCAGCAAACGATCTCGGTCTCCGCAGACCCGGTCGCGATCACGGTCGGGCGAGCGGGTGTGTGGGTCGCGGACGAGCTCGACCGGTCCGTCTCCCTGATCAACCCCGTCACCGACGGGGTCTTGACTTGGCCGGTCGAAGGAGCTCCCGAGGCGCTGGTTCCCACGGGAAACGCTGTGTGGGTCGCGGGCGACCTATCTCAGCTGACGCGGTTGAGTTCCTCTGGACTGACCCGTACGATCGCGGTTCCGTCACCGGCCACGGCGCTCGCCGCGAGCTCCGGCAGGCTGCTGGTCGCGGTCACCGGAAACGGCGCCGCTCACCGCGGCGGGATGCTGATCGTCCGGATCTCCAACCCCGAGCCGAGTATCGACCCAGCGCAGTGCTGCAACACGCCGGGCAACGTCGACGGGCTCGCCTATGACGGCCTGCTCGCGTTCTCCAAGAACCCGGCGAGCCCCGGCACCTTGGTGCCCGACCTGGCGCTCGCGATCCCGAAACCTGAGGACAGTGGGCTGAGCTACACCTTCCATCTGCGGCCAGGGTTGCGCTACTGGAACGGCACCACCGTTCGTGCTTCGGACTTCCGGCGAGGGCTTGAGCTGGCTGCCCAGGACGCCAGCACGTGGGCCGCCTATCTGACAGCGCTGCCCGGCGCGGCCGCTTGCGCCTACGCCCCCTCGTGTGATCTGTCATCAGCGGTGATCACCAACGACAAAGCGGAGACTGTGACGTTGCGGTTATCCCGCCCGGACCCAGGTCTGCTCACCGCCCTGGGCCTGTTGGCGTTCGCGCCCGCCCCTGCGGGCGGCGGGATCAGGCCTGGCACCGGGCCCTACCGGATCGCCCGGATCGTCCCGAACCGTTTAATTGTGTTCACCCGAAACCCGTACTTCCGTGAATGGGCGCCCGCCGCGCAACCAGCCGGCTACCCCAACCAGATCGACGTTTACATGAACGGCACACCATCGGCCGATGTTCAAGCGGTACGCCAGGGGCGCGCCGACTACACGTTCGATCAGCCGACCGCCAGCCAGTTGCGCGAGATTGATCTGCTCTCACCCGGGCTGCTGCACAGCGAGCCGCTCCCCGACACCGATTATCTCGACCTTGACACTCAGCTGGCGCCGTTCAACGACGTCCGCGTCCGCCAAGCCTTGAACTATGCGATCAACCGCAACACGATCGTGAAGTTGTACGGCGGACCGGCCAACGCGACCCCGACCTGCCAGATCATTCCCGTCACGATCCCAGGCCACGTTCCATACTGCCCCTCCACTCTCCACCCTTCCCCGGACGCGCTCTGGAGCGCGCCAAACCTCGCACGTGCCCGCCAACTGGTGGCCCTGTCCGGCACCCGCGGGCAGACCGTCACGGTGAGGACCCAGAGCGATTTCGGTCCAGCGGGCGAGCCAGTTGCCAAGTACATCGTCCACGTGCTACGCCAACTCGGCTACCGACCCCAGCTCTACGTGGTTACGGCGGACGAGGTCGCCACCGGCGCCGTTAGCACCACCCAGATCATCACCAACTCCTGGGTCGCGGACGTACCCTCACCGTCCGACTGGATCACCATTTCACTCAGCTGCCGCGAGCGGGGCCCCCAGAACGAAGACCCCAACCAAGCCGAGTTCTGCGACCCCGCCATCGACCGGCTCGCCGCCAGAGCGACGGCATTGGAGGCGACCAACCCTGTCGCAGCCGACCGGCTCTGGGCCGCCGCGGACCGCGAGATCACCAACCTCGCGCCCTGGGTCCCAACCGTCACAGAGAGCGAGAACGACGTCGTCTCAACACGAGTCGGCAACTACCAATACGTCCCAACGTTCGGAGCCCTGCTCGACCAACTCTGGGTGCGCTGAGGGTCCCCTCGACCGATCCTCAGGCCGGAGGCGTGACAGCCCCGGCAACAACGCTGTCACGCGCCCGGCGTTTCAGCACGCATCAACGAGCCGAAGCACACGCTCGCGCGACTCCGTCGAGGCCTCGACCGTACCTCGCACCGCAGACGTTCTCCGCCGGGGGCGCACCGGCATTGTGCAACCGCACGATCAGTCCGCGAGTCGCGGCGCGATCGCATTCGTCTCGCAGACCATCACAAGCCAGCGATTGGTTTGGCGACATCTGGATCACGCCGATCGCGGTGGGCCGGCGCCGGGATTGCTTTCGCGCCGCCGGACCGTCGGACGCGCCGCCGAGCCCGCTTGCGCAATGCCACGAAGGGGTTATCCATTTCGATCAGGTCATGCATCGTACGCGCGTGTGCGGGGCGGATCGCTCTAGCCTCGGAGGGGTCATGGGACCGAGACCCGGGCGCGCCTCAGCGCCCTGAGGCCGGCGCAGACTGCCCGGGCCCGGCCGGTCGCCGCGGCACGCGGCGGTCGTGGCCAACGGGGTCACCAGGAACCTGAGTCAAATGGATAACCCGTTGCCACGAAAGGACAACCCGGCGCTTGCCCGGCCCGAGCAAGCACCGACGCCACGACGGACCATGCGGCCACGCCAGCCGAGCGCGCAGTGGCGCTCGTGCCTTGGCATGAACACGAGCGTACCGCCGACGCCGCCGTGCCGGTGTACGAGCGCTTGCAGAACGCGTGATGGCGTACGCGCTGAGCAAGCGCTCCGAGGTCGCGTCCTCGCCCAACCTCAGGAGCGGGACCCGGCCCACGGCATGCTCCCTCTTTGAGCAAAGCGGCGGCGCCGTCGCGCGTGGAGGCAGGCAGAGCCGCTACTGGATTCGGACGCGAGCGCGCGCTGGCGTTCGTGGTTCCGCATGGCCCTTATCGTGACGAAGCGATCACGCCCCCGGCGGCCCTCGGCACGACCCCTCGTGATCGATTCGATCGCGACGGTTCGTGCGCCTGGACGCTCAAAGGTGACATGAGCGGCCATGGGGTGGCGTTGCGGTGAGCTGGCGGTAGGTGGCCGGTCTTCTGCGTCGACGGCATGGTTTGTAGCCCGAGAACGCGCCGATCGCGTTGCTGCTGCTGTGGCCGGGGACCTTAGCCGAGCCGGCGCTCTTGGAGCAGGGATTGGCGCTAGTTGCGGGGTCCGGCCGCGCGCCACCGCCGCTTGCGATCTACCGTCCGATGCTTGAGTGGCGGCAGACGACGACGCGGGTCCGGCGGCCATCCGGCTCGGGTGGCGCAGCGCCAGGAGAGCGAGCAGGCGCGACACGGGCCCGTCCCCGAGGAGGTCCGTGTCGCGCGGATGATCGCCCAGTCGGCGGCAGTGGTCGATTCGGCGCTCGATGCCGAGGCGTGGGCGTCGCACTTGCTCGGCACCTTCCGCGAGCAGCGGCGTGGACTGCCGTTCCCGGATGCCGTCGAGGTCGATCCCGCGCTGCTGTTCGGCAAGCCGCTCGTCACCCGGCTGGCAACCCTCGACGACCCGGCCGCCACGGTCGCGCTGGCGTCGATCGCGAAGCTCGACGACGGCGAGCTGGGCGCCTTGGCGGCGGAGCTGCTCGCGGACTCGACGCCGGCGGCCGGCGTCCCGCGGTGGATCGAGCAGATCGGCGAGTCGGAGATCGTCGGCGCTGCGGTGGTGGGCGAGGCGGTGTTTGACGACGCCCGCACGGTCTTGCTCGCGAGCCGCCATCCCGATGGCGAGACGATGGCGGTCGGCGTGCTGATTGACCGCAATCTCGGCGGGTTGGCCAAGGACGTCCTGCTGGCCGAGTCGATCGAGCAGGTCGCGGGCGCGATGGGCCGCGACTCGGCTGGCGACGAGGCCGAGCTGGAGCTCGAGCAGATCGACCCCGGCATCGCTGCCGGGCTGATTCGGGCGGCGATCGCCCGGACGGACATGACCTGGGATCCACCGGTCGACGACGACTTCTGGCCCGGGCGGGCGCTGGCGCTCCTGCGCGCCCACCAGACGCCGGGCGCCGTTGATCCGCCCGAGCCGGCCGAGCTGTCGAGCGGGGAGCGCGACAGGCTGCGCGACGAGTTCCTCGCCTCGCTCGAAGGGCGGGAGTTCGCGCCCGACGGCGACGAGGCCTGGGTGGCGTCGCTGGCGATCGACTTTTGCGCCGGCTACACCGACGGCGATCCGCTGCGCTGGAGCCCGGTGGTCGTCGAGCTGTTCATGACCGACTGGATCCCGCGCAAGGTCCTCGCGACGCCCGAGCTGCTCGACGGCCTGCCTGCCGCGCTCGACGCCTGGGTGCGCTTCGCCGCCCGTCGGCGCGGGATCCCGGACTGGGCCGCCAACGAGACCCGCGGATCGATCGGGAAATGGGTGAATGAGATGGTTGACGCCGCACTCGACCCCTCGGTCGGCGGGCCGTCCAAGCAGTTCCTGCTGGCGGCGAAGGCGGGCGGCGTCGACCTCGAGGACGAGCAGGCGCTGGGCACCTTCATCAAGGGCTGGAACGCGCGCAGCGAACTGGACCTCGCCGACCTCGAGGTGCCGCAGGCGATCGAGCCCGACGAGATCATCCAGCTGAAGATCACGCTGAAGGGGATCAGCAAGCCGCCGGTCTGGCGCCGCGTCCAGCTCGGCGCCGACACCACCTTCGCGATGCTCCACCAGATCATCCAGGCGGCGTTCGGCTGGACCGACACGCACCTGCACAGCTTCGAGTACGAGGGCGAGCAGATCGGCGTCCCGGACCCCGAGTGGGACAACGATTGCGCCGACGAGGCCGAGACAACGCTCGACGAGGTGCTGCTCGGCCCAAAGGATCGCGTCCGCTATACCTACGACTTCGGCGACAACTGGGAGCACGACATAGTGCTCGAGAAGGTGATCGAGCCGGACGCCGGCGACGGGCGACCAGTGCTTCTCAGCGGCAAAGGCGCCCGCCCACCCGAGGACTGCGGCGGCCCCTGGGGCTACGCCGAGCTGAAGGACGCCGACGGCTTCGACCCGGCGTCGTTCGACCTAGAGCTCGCCCAGCAGAGGGTCCAGGCAACCTGCCGCTGAACGCTAGCGTTCGCCAACACAAGACGTAGCCAGGGCCACCGGACCACGATCGGCCTCATCCTCGGACCGTTTCTCGGTAGCCGAGCTGACCGTGCACAGCGCTCAGAGCGACCTGCTCGAGGTCGAACCGCTCGATCTCGGCCCGGATGCGCCGGCAACGGCGGTGCTCGAGGTTGAGCGCGGCCCGGAGCCTCGCGAAGTGCGTCAGCGTGGCGAGTAGCCCGACGGTCGCATACTCCGCGGCTCTCGTCGAGCTGATCGCAATGGAAGCGCCACTCCGCTTTCGTTGCTCAGACCTCGCCTCTCGGGTTCGCGGCGGCTGCTGGGCGCAGTCCGCTGGTGCTCATGTGCACGCCGCAAATGGACTGCGTCGCCATTCCCGTCGGTGAATCAGGAGTGCGGGACGACAGTCGGGCAGGTGCTCGCCCTTCCACATCGGCTTAGGGCCGGCCGAGCGTCTGGCCGTCGACACGGTCGTCTGAGCTGGCGCTGGCAATAGCGATACGAACTCATCTGGGGGCAACTCCCGCAAGTAAGTGATCAACCGCAGGCGTCGCGAGGAAGTGATCAACCACCGCGCCGTCCCCGCCAAATGCAGCGGTTCCGATCTGACGACCCCTTCCCGACCGATCGATCTTGGACGCGAAGTGGACGCGCACACCCGCGGTCGGCCCTCAGAGTGGTGCCAAAAAACACCACGAATGCAGGGAGAGAGGTCTTCACGTTTGTGTGTGTGCAGGGGTTTTCGGGCGCTGTCGTGATCCTCGTCACGGCATAAGCGCGAGTTGGCCACGTGTTGGTCTGGTTTTAGGTGCGTGGTTGGTCGGCTTCGAGGCGTTCGATGCCGATCTGCTCGAGTCGGGCGAGGAGTTCGCGGATGCGGCGGTCGTTGTCGATCCAGCGTTGCGCGTCGTGGGCTTGGTCTTTGTTGAGATATTTGCCGACGGTCTTGTTGGCGATCTTGCGGGTCCAGTGCCGGTAGGGGCCGTGCAGGCGTGGGGGGTCGTGGTGGCAGGCGCAGCTCGGTTTGCCGCAGCGGGTGTGTCGCTCGGTGATCGTGCCGGGCAGGACGTCGGCTGAGCGGGCGAGTCGGGCGAGCTCGGTAGCGATCTGGCGCGCTTCGGCGCGGTGGTCGGGGTCTGGCTTCATCGGTTCGAGTGTGGCAGCCGGGGCGGTTGTTTTCCGTCCGTGTCCTACGGTAGATATACCTGAGGATATTGGAGGAGCAGGAGGGTTGTGTGATGACCGCCGCTGTCAGCCTGCATGCGAGCCAGACCGACGCCGCCGCGCTGGCGGCGGGGGTGATCGAGCGCTATGCGCCGCGTTCTGTGTCTGCGCCGGCGGCCGTGTTCGCGCGTGAGGTCGTGGCGCTGGCTGGCCCGCGGAGCGCAGCGCGATCCAAGGCTTTGTTGTTCGCCGCGGGCAGGCTGGCCGCGTTCGCCGAGTCGCTGGGGTTGGAGTTGTCGGTGGGACTGCTGCTGTCAGAGCCGATGATCGAGCGGTTCATCGTGCAGGGCTGCGGCGGGGTCTCGCCGGCGACGCGGCGGACGTTGCGGACCAACCTGCGGGCGCTGGCGCGCGCGATCGAGCGCTACCCGCAGCCGGCAGCGGTGCCGCTTCAGCGCGAGCGCGCGAAAGACCCGTACTCACTCACCGAGATCGCGGGGTTCCTGCGGCTCGCGGACGCGCAGGCCACGCGGGCGCGTGGGCTGCGCGCGAGCGCGCTGGTGTGCCTCGGCGCTGGGGCGGGGGTGATCGCCGGCGAGCTGCGGCACGTCCGCGGGACCGATGTCGTTGAGCGCTGCGGCGGGGTGATCGTCGAGCTCAGCGGTACGCGGGCGCGCTCAGTGCCGGTCCTGGAGTGCTACCACGAGCGGCTGCTGGGAGCCGCCGCGTTCGTCGGTGATCGGTACGTGATCGGCGGACGCAATCCGGATCGTCGCAACATCACTGACACGCTCAGCGCGGCGCTGTCCACTGACAGCTCGCTGCCCAGGCTCCAGAGCGGCCGGCTGCGGTCCACGTGGCTGGTGCAGTGCGCCCGGGCGATCGGGCTGTCCGCGTTGATGCAGGCCGCTGGTGTCTCCTGCAGTCAGCGGCTCGGTGATCTTGCCGCGCAGCTTCCCCGAGCGACCGAGGACGAGCTGGTCGCCATGTTGGGAGGCAACGGCCCGTGAGCGATGATCTGGAGCGGATCGAGGAGATGATCGACGTCTCCGGGGTCGCCGATATCGAGCTGCTGCTCCCGATCGGTGTCCGGCCGCGGCAGCTGAAGGTCACGACGCTGTTGATCGGGATGACACTGACGATGCGCGCCGGCCGCCCGGCGTTCCTGACCGACGTGCACACAACGCTGACAGCACTGCCCGAGGGCGTGCAGCGGCGGCTCGGGGTGATCGCGCAGTGGAAGCATGCAGAGCATCAGCTCACCTACCGCCAGGTCGAGTACACCTTTGATCGCGTGATCGGCGCGCTCGCGAAGGACACGCCGGACGGCACCCCGTCACAGCGGCTCCACGACGTGCTGGACCGGCTGCTCGAAGCCTCGGTCCAGGTGCTCGGCGAACCGTCCTGCAGCAGCTACGCAGTCGACTGGACCGACCAGGCAACCTGGTCGCTGCCACCACCCAAGAAACCCACCACCCCCAGCACCCCCGCGCCCGTCGCCGCCAACCTGCTCGGCGACACCACGCCCGATCACGACACCAGCCAGGCCACCGAGAGCACCACCCACCAGCCACCAGCCACGCCCGGCTGCGCCGACCCCGAGGCATCCTGGGGCCACCGCCGCGGCGACGCTCCCGGCCAGAAAGACGAGCTGTTCTACGGCTACTACCTCCAAGCCGCCACGACCGTCAACGACGAACACCGCCCACCCGTCCCCGAACTCGCCCGCCGCATGCACCTGAGCTCCTGCGATCACGACCCACCCGCCGCGTTCGTGCCCGTCCTGCAACGCATGCACACCACCGGCATCACGATCACCGACGTGCTCGTCGACTCCGGCTACAGCTACCGCGTCCCCGAGAGCTGGGCGCTCCCCATCCGAGCGCTCGGCGCGAACCTGATCCACGATCTGCACCCCAACGACCGCGGCCCGCACGGCACCCACCACGGCGCGACCATCAACAACGGCAACCTCTGCTGCCCCGCCACCCCCACCACCCTGCTCGCCCTCGGACCACTCCCACGCGGCGCCAGCGCCGAGCAGACCGCCATCCACGACACCCGCTCAGACGAGCTCGCCAGATACAAGCTCTCACCGCTCACCCGCCCCGACCCCGACGGCTACCACCGCGTGAGTTGCCCCGCCGCCCAAGGCAAACTCCGCTGTCCCCACAAACCCGCCTCGCTCACGCTCCCCAACGACCGGCCCACCGTGCTCAAGGCACCCGAGCACCCACCCGTCTGCTGCACCCAGCAAACGATCACCGTGCCGCCCACGGTGAACGCCAAAACCGCGCAGAAGCACGACTATCCCTCACCAGCGCACCGTGCCAGCTACAACCGGCGCACCGCCGCCGAGCGCACCTTCGCCACCCTCACCGACCGCGCGACCAACGACCTCTCCCGCGGCTGGTGCCGACAGACCGGCCTCACACCAATCGCGCTGCACATCGCCACCGCGCTGATCGCCCGCAACATCCGCGTGACCGACGCGTTCACCGCCCGCCAACTCGAGAATCAGCGCCGAGCCTCCCACGGGCTCCCGCCCAGAACACGCGCACACCGCCGCACCACGATCCACGACCTCACCGCGACCGCACACGCCCCCTAACCCCGCCGGCCGCCACCGAGGACCAACCGAACACAACGCCAGCCAGGCACCGATCAAACCAGCGCCGCGCCCACCACCCCACACAACCGCCGTCCGCCCCCTCGCCGCACACACCCCCAGCCCGCACCACCCCACGCACACTCGCGCCGGATCCATCCGACACAAACGTGAACATCACAGGCCTTCAAACGTGAAGACCTCGGAGAGCCCTCTGTCGGACTCGAACCGACGACCCCTTCCTTACCATGGAAGGGCCACGGTTTTACCAGCGTTCACGGACGCTCTCGGACGGGCACGAAATCCCTGCAAACAGTCGCAATATGGAGTGTACGGCTGTGACGGCCGATTTACGGTCGTTGTGGATCTAGCGGACGCGGAGTGGACGCGCTGCTCTCCCCCGCTCGTGTTCCGAATCTCCAGGGTCGAAACGGATCCCCGCCGAGCCGGCGGCGGCGGGCCTCAGAGTCCGCCCGATGCCGGCTGAGCACAAAGCTGCATCACGTCGTCGGCGGGGAAGCCTCTGCTCCCCGAGGAGGTCGCGGTGAGCGATCGCGCTCGGTGGCTCGAGTACCGGTGCCGGACATGTCGAGCGGCCCCGAGAGCGAGATGCCGGCTGCCGTGGGCCCGTCGAGAGACGGCGAGACCGTCGGCGCTCGACATCGCACGCGGTCCAGACGCGGTCTCGGCGGTCCTGCTCGCGGCTGCATCCGGCCGCACCGTCTATCCCGAGGTCAACTCCGCGCCTTCCGGCGTCGGTGACTTCTGAGATTGAAGGCATAACGGTCCTCTTCGATCATGTCTACACACTTCCTTGGACTCCCGATCTGGCAGCTCCGCGGCGGGTCGAGCACTACCCCGCGTGTCGGCACCAAGGCAGAATCACAACTTTCATGGCGGAGGTGATGCTGACCGCGCCGCGTGGGGTCACGGTTGCGGTGCGGTTGGCGCCAGCGCTGGGCGCGGTACGAGAAATTTTGCGGAATGCGCCCCCGCTGGGTCTTCGCTTCAACGCCGGATTCTGGCGGTCTCGGCGGCTTCTTGGGTTGTCTTACGCCGAGGAGCTCCTCCGCTGCACGCGCTGCAAGTAGACCCCCGGAGGGTTGACCGCCCGATCCCTAACCCGCCGCGGCCCGTCCAACTTGACGTGGATGATCGACGTCACCGTGTGGGGTTGCGTCTTCCGGGTTCGGCTCGAGTGTGAACATCACCGCCGCGACATCGTGGTGAGGGTCAATGCCGGGGACGAACGCGATAGTCCGCCGATTTAATATCCGCTCTGCTAACGAGCGCATTTCGTCTTCTAGCGCGTGCTCGAGGAAGAGTCGCTGCTCGCGCAACCGCCCGTTCTCGCCCAGCGCGAGGAGGGTGCGCTCGGCGGTCGTCATGATGTCTGCCAGCAGAACGATGAGGATGTCTGCTCCGGCAAACTGAGCGCTGGCTTTCGTTGGTCCGCGGCCGAACGCCTGCTTATGCAAACGGACCATCGCATTGGAGATTTCGAGCATCGGGCTTTGCCCGTTGGGGGGCGAGGCAGGCGTGACGCTGCCGGCGGATACTGCGGTCATCACGCCACACCTCGCCTCTGCTGGCGCGACTCAGCCGCGGTCGCTTCCGCCGAGATGACTGGTGGATCAGCCACCGGCTTGCCTGCTGTGGGCGAACGCCCTGAGGACAGCTGATAGGTGGCTCGATCTTGCGCAGGGATCAGGCGTTCCCTTCGGGGCGGTGGCGACATCGATGCGGCCCTGGTCGGAGGTGCACCGGTGCTGGGAGCGGCGCCGGCCGCCTTGAAAGGGCGGCCGGCGCCGTTGGCGGGGAGGGAGAAGCCGCCAGATCCCGCTGCGCCATCCGGGGCGTTGCGGGGTCTCGCGGCTCTGCTCGGCGGCTGCTCCTCGATGAACGGGAGCTGCACGGCGAGCCCGGTGAGCTCGAACACGCGCTGGACGGCCGGGCGGCCGGGGATGATCACCAGTCGAACGTTCTGCGCGATCGAGCGTCGGGCGAGCTCGACCGTGGCGTGCACTCCGCTGGAGTCGATGAACGCGAGGCGACTGAGGTCGAGCACCACACACTCCGGACGGCCCGTCACCGCGCCGGCTATCGCCTGCCGGGCGACGGGTGCACCGGCGAGGTCCCACTCCCCGGCCACCTCGATCGTGATCGTGGTGCCCCGCTTACACGTCACGATCGCCAGCAGGCTCGGGACCTCCAGCGAATCCACCCCTCGATTCACGGCCACGGCTCACCTCCACACGATTGCTCTCCGCTGTGGGAGGAATCAAACGCTCCGCAAACGAAGCATCCGACATCCAGCCTGCCGGATCGGCCTGAAGGGACTCAGCCCGCCAACCCGAGAGGAAGAATTTTAGCGCTTGTCCGCGACGGGTCCAGTCCGATCTGCGACACTTCTCTAGTAGTGCTTTGTTAGTTTGTAGGTAGGAGTTCGGTGGAGTTGCGGCGAACCCTTCTCGCGTTGCTGCCGATCGCGAGGAGGTCATGATGGCTGTTGTGACTGCTGACGCTGTTGGTGAGGGCCGGGTTGTCGATGCGCCGTTGGTGGTGGCCGAGCGGTTAGAGGCGTTCGGGGTCGAGGTGCTGGCCGGGGCGATGAACCGGCCGGTGCAGGTTCGTAACGGCGGGTTGTATCTGCGGGGGTTGCTTGAGCAGGGTGCTCGGAAGTCGCTTGAGCCGCTGGTCGATCGGGTCGGGGAGGAGGCTGACTATCAGTCGATGCAGCAGTTCCTGGCCGATAGTCCGTGGGATCCGGCGCTGGTGGTCAGGGCGGTCGCGGAGCGGGTCGTGCCGGCGATCGACGTTCAGGCCTGGGTGCTGGATGACACGGGGTTTCCGAAGGACGGCAAGGATTCGCCGGGGGTCAAGCGTCAGTACTCGGGGACGCTGGGGAAGACTGGCAACTGTCAGATCGGGGTCTCGGTGCACGCGGTCGGGCGCAACGGGACGGTGCCGTTGGGGTGGGCGTTGTATCTGCCGGAGGAGTGGTGCGATGACGCGGGGCGGCGCAGGAAGGCGAAGATCCCCGAGGAGGTGGTGTTCAAGACCAAGCCGGAGCTCGCGGTCGATCTCGTCAAGTGCGCGGCTGGCTGGGACATCACGAAGGCGCCGATCCTCGGTGACTGCGCCTATGGCAAGAACACCGAGCTGCGCGAGCGGCTTGATGACGCCGAGCTTGAGTACGTGCTGTCGGTCTCAGAAGAGGTCAGCGTGTTCGCACCCGAGACGATCTTCGAGGTGCCCGCGCCGCGCCACGCGGGGTCCGGCCGGCAGAAGACCCGTCCGCGCCCGGACCGCGAGCCCGAGCAGATCGGCGAGCTGATCGCGCGACTCGGACCCGAGCACTTCAAGACGGTGACGTTCCGCGACGGACCGGACGGCAAGCGGATGAGATCGCGGTTCTGTTTTCTGCGCGTCCGTGCCGCGCACGAGTGGGAGAAGCGATCCTCCCCGCGACGGGAGGAATGGCTGATCGTCGAATGGCCCAAGGGCAAGGATAAGCCGACCGATTACTGGCTCTCGAACCTCCCCGCCGACACCAAGCCCGAACGGCTCGCCCGCCTCGCCCGCCTGCGGTGGAAGATCGAGCTCGACTACAAGCAGCTCAAGGGCGAGCTCGGCCTGGACCACTACGAGGGCCGCTCCTGGCTCGGCTGGTATCACCACACCGCGCTGGTGACCGCCGTACACGGGTTCCTGACCCTGGAGCGGCAGCACCCAAATCACCAGCGGCTGGCCTAACACTTCCCCAGGCAGTCCACCTGCTCCAGCCGCTGTTCAAGTGCTGGACCGGCCGCTGCCAGACCTGCCAACAAACCGTCGACCTCGTCAAGCTGATCCTGCACCGAGTGCTCCACGACGAATGACAAGAAGTAACAAAGCACTACTAGTCCGTTCAGGCTTGAGCGGCATCTTGCGCTCGCGGCAGACTCGCCGTCTTTCCCTTCTTCCCGCGTGGGATCTCGAACCCCAGGGGAAGGCGGGAAGGGAAGCGCCATGTCCGCTGAGACCGAACCGGACCGTCCCCCGGGAAGCTCCCTCTACGTGACGATCTCCAACGCGATCGTCGGGCTGCTGCGCGAATACACCGGACGTGGACCGATGAAAGCGCGAACGACCCTGCGGGACAACCTGGTCGTGGTCCTGCTCGAGCAGACACTAACCAAAGGCGAGCAGGTCCTGGTCCAGAAAGGACGCGGCGAGAACGTACTAACGCTCCGCCACGAATACCAGGAAGCCATGCGCGACGAAGCCAGCGCCAAAATAGCGGAAATCACCGGCCGCAAAGTCATCGCGATGATGAGCGCCAACCATCTCGACCCCGACCTCGGCGTCGAGCTGTTCGTCCTCGACGGCCCACCCGAAAACCACATCTCGGCGGTCGCAACCCCGGAGTGACAGATCAGCCCGATCCGCGCTCAGGAGATCTCGCGCCGCACCGGCGACAACGCTCCCCGACCGCGCGCCGCTGCCCCGCTCGTTGGAGCTACAAGTTCGACGAGCAGTCCACGCGGTACTTGGGCAACCTGACCAAAACTTGACCAAGCTCCGTCAACGACGGTGGGATGCGGTTAGCAGCGCTGCCGAAAGCGTCCGTTTGGCAGCAATTTCCCGATGTAGCCAGCCGGCTCGAACCGGCGACCTCGTGGATACGACGGCGCGGGACTTCGGACCAATCCCTGCGGAATCGTCCGCCGTCCCGCGCCTTGATAACCCGGCCGGGCCAACTTAATGCCCTGGAAGCCAGAGTATCCGGACAACTGTTTACCCGCCTTGGCGAGCTTCACACCGACCGCAGCGAGCTTGAGCTCGTTGCGCAGCCGGCGCGAACGACTGCACGAACGACTTGGATGCGCTGTAGACGGCCTGATAGTTGCCGGGCATCGTCGAGGCGATCGACGAGGTGAACAGGATCTTGCCGCCGCCGCGGCTGATCTTGTCAGCGACGACGCGCTCGGCGAGATGAACACTCGAGCGGCGTTTCAGTCGACCAGTTTCAGTTCCTGCGCCAGGTCGGTTCCGGTGGCGAAATGGCCGCCCATCCCGATGCCGGCATTGAGCGCGACCGCATCTAGCTGCGAGCCATGCCGATGGATCTGCTGATACAGCCGTTCGACGCCGTCCGCGGCCGCGAGGTCCACCTGCATCGCCTCCACCTGCTGCCGTTGGCGAGATGACTCGCGGCGTCGTTGATCGCGGCGTCCTCGGCAGCGATGATCAAGTCGTAGCCGTGCTCGGCGAACTGCCAGGCAAGCTCGTAGCCGATTCCGCTCCGGTCACGATGGCCAGCGGACGGGGTTTCGGTGTTGCCATTCTCAGCTCCTCGAACTTCGAGCGCTGGTCAGAATCGTGGTTACGGCCACCCCAACGCGCGGTGAGCTAGCTGCTCGACTTCTCGCCTCCCTTGCGCCGGCCCTTGCCTTCTGCGCCTTGTTACCGCCGCTGCCCGAGCCGCTGCTCTTCTGGCTCTGGCTGCTGCTGGAACTCTCGAGACCAGAGCAACCCGACCCACCTCCCGGTCCGCAGATCGATCGCCTACCGCGACACCCACTCCGCATGGTGGTCCGGATGTGCCGGACGGCGTGGAGCCGGATCTCAAGGACGCGGCCAGCGGACCACCCCCGACCACGTCGAGACGGCGAGCAGAACTAATGCCCGGCGACTTGAGCCGCGGCGGCAATCGTTCGGCGTGGTTGTTGGTCGGCTTGACGGCGCGGCGCTCGGCGAATGTCCGGAGGGCCGGCCAGACCTTGAGCGGTTGCGCGCTAGTTCACGAGAGCGCTTGTAGCGCGACGCCGTGCCCGAGCAGGTCCGGAGGATCGGCTTCAGTTCGCGTCGCAGCAGTCGGATCCAACGTTCGAGCTCGGAGCGCGCGTGCGACCGCGCGAGCTCCAACTCTCAGAGCAGCATCGCAGTCGCTGCATTCGGCTCAGATCCGTTCCGCGCGCGTGTCGACCCGCTCGACTTTAAACGGGTTGGTGATCTCTGGGGTTCTGCAATCCGCTGTTGAGATCGAATATGCGACGGCCGAGGACCGGCACCCGCTGCAGAGGGAGGAGGAGGTGAGGAGGAACAGCACCGCCGTCACCAACACCGTTCGGTTCGAGACCTCGGCTGGATCATCGGCGCCAGCCCCATCCCCCACCGTCAGCTGGACGCGAGCCTAAACCCGGTGCAGGGTCCCGCTGCTGGCGGCGAATGCGTGACCAAGGACTCGTGATAGCCGAATCTCAATGACGTCAGCGGACCGGAGACCGATCGTTGTGGTCTGAGGAGCGAGCTGGCCGAGCGATCAGCGCATGTTTTTCTCGGTGCCGGTGTCTCGCGTTAGCGCGTCGAGTTGCCAGGGGACTCGTCGAGCACGATGCCTTTCGGCGTGATTCTGAATTCGCGGACATCGGGATCGTGTCGGCTTGCGCGGGTTTTGAGCACTGTCAGAGCGCGCCATAGTTGGGCATCTCGAGGCACGAACTGCAGCAGGATGACGTTGTCGGAGATGTGGGATATGCCATCTTCGGAAATGTGGGAGATTCCGAACAGTGCTGGTATCTCCTGGCTCATCATGACGCTGATCTGTCGGTTTGCGCAGCGCTGGAGCAGTGAGTAGAGGTATTCGCGGAAGCGCAGTTCGTCCACGGCGGCGCGCCTGAGGTCTCCGAGACTGTCGATGAATATCCGGCGCGCACTAGTCCGCTCGACGACCTCGAGAAGCTCATAGAACCACTCGTCTAGGTAGAGGTCCACGGGTGAGCGGTACATGAGCTCGACCGATTCGTTGGCCATCGACCAGCCGAAACCGGTGACGATCCGATCGAGCTGGGTGGCGTTCTCTTGGAGGGTCGCGATGATCCCGGTCTGCCCCGCGGCGGCGCCGTTGAAGATGAAGTGCAGCCCCATGAGCGTTTTCCCTGATCCTGATGGTCCGGCGACCATCGTGGACGAGCCTGGCCAGTAGCCGTCGACCAGCATCTGGTCGATGGCCCGGATGCCGGAGGACATGCGCTCGGTCTGCAGCTCGTACGTTTCGACGGGGTCGCTTTCCGCGAGTCTCGGGAATACATGCAGGCCGTCGGGGGCGATCCTGTAGGCGTGCTCACCTGACATGAATCCCGTGCCGCGAAGTTTTAGGACCTCGAGGTGGCGGATCGCGCGTTCAGATTCGTGGCGTGTGGTGAGCGAGATGATTCCGTCAGCGACCGCGAATTCGGGGGCGGTTGCGATTTCCTCGCGGGCGTATTCGCCGACCCAGAACGTGGTCGTGGGCAGGGCGGTGAGGATGCCGGCGAGCTCGTGCAGGAAGTGGCGGAAGGCTCGCGGGTTCTCCGCGTAGACGGACAGCGCCTTGAAACTGTCGATTACGATCACGCCTGGCCGGCGGTCGGTGATCACGGTGCGGACGTGGCCGAGAAGCTCGTTGAGGCCGCCGTCGTTGAGCGTGTCCCCGAGGTCTTCGAAGTAGACGCTCCTCCCGATCGCCTCGGTATCGAAGAACCCAAGGCGTTCCCCGTAGCGCACAATCTTCTCGAGCGGTTCTGAGACCGTCGAGAGATACATCCCGGGCCGCTGCGGGGACGCGTTGTGGAAGAGGAACTGCTCCGCGAGGATCGTCTTCCCGCTCCCCGGAAGGCCGATGATCATGTTCACCGCGTTCGCCGGCAGTCCCCCGCCCAGAACCGTGTCTAAGCGCTGGTCGCCGCTTGAGAACCGCTCGTCATCAGGCCGCGTCGAGCGCTCCGCGCGTGAGTCCGTTGCGGCCGATCAGGTCCTTCACGGTCGACACGAGCTGCAGCGGCTCGAGCGGCTTCATGAGAAACGCGTCCGCGCCCGCCTCCAACGCTTGCTCGCGGAGATTCAAGGTCGAGATGCACAGCAGCGGCGTTCTGCGCTGCTTCTTCAGTCGTTCGCACAGCTCCCGACCGATGCCGCCTAGATCATCAGCTCGACGATCGACAGCGCAGGATCCTGGGAGGCGAGCTTCTCTTCAGCGTCCTCCGCGGTGAGCGCTACCTCGACCTCGTAGCCCTCGGCACGGAGGAACAGTTCGTTGAGCTCCGCGCCACGCCGATCGCGATAGGCCAACAAGACCAGCGGTCGCGCCGGTGGATTCGCCGTCGGCTCCACGATCGGGTGTGCGCCCGCTTGACGCTCAGCGAGCAGGCGGTGCGCATCAGCAGCAGACAGTCCCTCGTCAACGCGCTCCTTGACGAATCGCAACTGCTCAACCTGGTCGCGCGTGTAGAGCCTGCGCCCGCCTTCGGTGCGCTCAGCAACGATCAGCCCGTAGCGATCCTCCCAACTGCGGATCGCCGGCTGAGACAGACCAAGCATCCGGGCGACCGACCCGATGCTGTAGATGCCGCGAGCTTCCGCCAACGCGCCGAGAGCCTACCGCAACGGACGCCTGTCCATGTCGTTTTTCGCGCAAATGCACTTCATTCATTTCCGTGACCTCTACGATTCTTTGACAGTAGCTTGGAATATGCGATGATGATCTGCACAGTTCCCCTCGACGAGTTACCCGAAGATCTGGCTCCCGGCAGAAACGGTCGGCTGCCAACCACCGAAGCGTTGACCCACAGCCTTCGATCAGCACGGCAGACAACAGATTGCCGACCAGAGCTGCTCCGGACGACATGGCCGGACCGGCTCGGTAGGAAATGCGTCGGACGACGCCCGGGACGTTCCCCCGCGGACCCCGCACGGACCTCGCGCCTGCAATCCACTAGCTGGAGGTCCGATGTCCGCGACGATCACGGAGAGGGCGACCTTGCCCGCCTCACCGACGAAGAACTCCTCGATGCTTACTTCCGGGATGGCGACCCCGCCGATCGCGACGAACTAGCGATCCGCTACATGCCCTTTGCCCGCAAGCTCGCGATCCGCTACATCCACAGCCGCGAGCCTCTCGACGACCTCGTGCAGGTCGCATGTATCGGGCTCCTGAATGCGATCGACAGGTTCGACCCGGAACACGGTAAGAAGTTCACGGCGTTCGCCGCGCCGACGATCCTGGGCGAGATCAAGCGCTACTTTCGCGACAAGGGATGGTCGGTTCACGTCCCCCGTGATCTCCAAGAGCGGGCGCTGGCGCTCAGCCGTCACGCTGAGCGACTGTCGATCGAACTCGGTCGTTCGCCGACCGTCGTTGAGCTCGCCGACGCGCTCGGGTGCACGGTCGAGCAGACAGTCGAGGCGATCGATGCCGGCGAGAGCTACCAGCTCACCTCGCTCGACGCGCCCGTCGCGCAGGAGGACGATGACCGCTGCACGCTCGTTGACATGCTCGGAGGACGAGGACGACGCGTTCGAGCTTGCCGAAGACCGACAGGCGCTCGCGAGTAACTGGGCCCAGCTCCCAGAGCTGGAACGCCACGTACTCGGACTGCGCCTCGCGCACGGCCTCACCCAGCGAGAAATCAGCCGCCAGATCGGACACTCGCAGATGCACGTCTCCCGGGTGCTGCGCAGATCGATGCGCTCACTCAACGCCGATTGGGATACCAGCAACGTGCCCGTGAACCCTCTCTGACGACGCTGCCGGACTGTCGCTCGCGACGGTGCCATTCAATGGCCGCG
>CAWCMQ010000003.1:0-182749 GCA_963796645.1 uncultured Solirubrobacterales bacterium
CGCGGAGCGACCCGCCGCACGCCCCCAAGAGAAGTGCGGTGAGCAACATCGCCATCAAACTCGCGAGCTTCACTATCACGCCGCTACCCGTGCGGTCGCGAAGCTCACGGTCACCCGTCCCTCGGCGACGTCGTCGTTCGTGCTATGACACAAACGCACGAGCCAGCGTCGCAGCATCGCAAATCAGCGACGCAAGGCGCGCCAGATGCGCAGCGGCAGCAGCCCGATCAACGAAGCGCGGCGCCCGATGTTCTCGCGATCCTCACGATTGAAGGCGCTCGCGTAGCGGCGTGCGTCGGCGGGCGTGGGGTAGAGCTTTTCGCCGCCCGCCCCGCAGCCGCGCCGGCATGCCCAGCGCATGATCCGACCGTCCGCTTCGAAGAGGTATCGGTGGCCGACGATGCGACACGCGAGCATGGTGAGTTTCTACCCCGGTTTCGTGCGTTCGATGACGTAGATCGCCGTTGCCCCGCGCGCGTCGGGTACCACTTGCACGATGAGTGGCGTTCAGACGGAAACGATCCGGACGGCGGTTCCGGCCCGCCTGGATCGATTGCCGTGGTCACGCTTTCACTGGCTCGTGGTGATCGGTCTCGGCACCGTGTGGATCCTCGACGGACTCGAGGTGACGATCGTCGGTTCGATCGGCTCCCGGCTGACCGAGCACGGCAGCGGCATCTCGATCTCCACCAGTCAGATCGGCATCGCCGGCGCGGTGTATGTGCTCGGTGCGTGCCTGGGCGCGCTCTTCTTCGGCCAGCTCACCGACCGCTTCGGGCGAAAGAAGCTGTTCATGATCACCCTGGCCCTCTACATCATCGCCACGGGTGCCACCGCGTTCGCATTCGCCCCCTGGTACTTCTTCGTGTGCCGGTTCTTCACCGGGGCGGGTATCGGCGGCGAGTACGCGGCAATCAACTCGGCGATCGACGAGCTGATCCCCGCGCGGGTGCGCGGACGCGTGGACCTTGCCATCAACGGATCGTTCTGGCTCGGCTCGATCATCGCCTCGGCGGTGTCGATCCTGTTCCTGAGCACGGCGATCTTCGCCCCAGACGTCGGCTGGCGCCTGGAGTTCGCCGTGGGCGTGATACTCGCGTTCGGGATCCTGCTCGTGCGCCGCCACGTGCCCGAGAGCCCCCGATGGCTGTTCATCCATGGTTACGAGGAGCAGGCCGAGTCGATCGTCGACGGCATCGAGCAGGGGGTCGAGCGCGAGACCGGCCAGCAGCTCGACACGCCAGATAAGACGATCGAGGTGCGCCAGCGGAAGACCATCGCCTTCCGCGAGATCGGGCGCGTGGCCTTCAAGGCCTATCCGAGGCGGGCGATCCTGGGTCTGTGCCTGTTTGTCGGACAGGCGTTCATCTACAACGGGATCACGTTCAACCTGGGGTCGCTGTTCACCGGCTTCTTCGGGGTGGCGTCTGCCGCGGTCCCGGTGTTCATCATCATCTACGGGATCGGCAACCTCCTGGGACCGCTCACGCTCGGGCGGCTGTTTGACACGGTCGGGCGCAAGCCGATGATCGCCGGCACCTACCTCGGCTCCGCCCTCGTCACGGTGCCAATGGCGATCCTGTTCGCCAACGGGGCGATCGGTAAATGGGCCTTCGAGGCGTTCGTGTTCGTGGTGTTCTTCCTGGCCTCGGCGGGCGCCAGCGCGGCCTATCTGACCGTGTCCGAGATCTTCCCGATGGAGACCCGAGCGCTGGCGATCGCGTTCTTCTATGCAGTCGGGACGGCGGTCGGGGGCATCAGCGGACCGCTGCTTTTCTCAAACCTGATTGGCAGCGGGGTGCGCGCCCAGGTCGAGCTGGCCTTCTTCATCGGGGCGGCAGTGATGGCGGTGGGCGGGATCGCCGAGATCTTCCTCGGGGTGCCGGCGGAGCAGGCCCAGCTCGAGGACGTCGCCAAACCGCTCACCGCCGAACAGGCCGAGGGCAGCGGGCCCGCTTCTGGCGAGCAGGCAGCGAAGCCCTCGGGGGAGGCCGACGTCGGGCGCCCGGAGGCGCTGCGAGCGCGCCGCGACGCCGAGGCGGCACGGGCGCGCGCCGCCGAGCACCGTGCGGCGGTCCACCAGCTCCGCGCCCGCGCGGCCGATGGGGGCGATGGCGTCGGCGACCGTGCCGAGGTCGAACAGCGCCTGTCCGAGATCGCCGAACTGCACGCGCACGCCCTCGACGAGCGCGCCGCCGCCTACGACGAGCGCCCCGAAGTCGAAGCAGGTGACGACGCCGCACGTCAGCGCGCACGCGCGGCCGAGCAGCGCGCCGAGGGCTACGAGCGACGCGCCAAAGCGCTCGGCGCGGCCGACGACCGGGAGGCGGCGCGCCACCAGGAGCTGGCGGAGGCGGCCGCCGAGCGCGCCAGGGCGCGGGAGCAGGACGCAGCGGCCGAGCAGGTCCGGGCCGAAGCTGACGACGGGGGCGGAGACCAGGCGATAGAGGTGGCGCACGCCCGGGTGAGGATGCACGAGGAGTGGGCGGCGATGCACGAGGCCCGCGGGCAGACGCACGAGCGCCGCGCAGAAGCCGACCAAGCAGGAGCCGAGGCGCACGAACGCGAGAGCGGCGAGCACGAGCAGCTCGCGCTGGCCGCCGAGGAACTGGCCCAGGCTGCCGAACACCGCGCCGCAGCCGACGAGAGCGGGGACGCCCGCGAGGACGCACAGGACATCCAGCAACAACGCACCGAGGCCGCCGAGCGCGAGCACCGCCAGCGCGAGTTCGAGCAGCGCGTGCGCGCCCGGATCACGCGCCGCCGAGCCCACGAGCGCGCGGGCCTGCGACGCTTCCGACCGGGTCCGCCCACACGCGCCGTGCCTCCCTGGATGGCCTCCTCCCCACCCGATGATGCAAGCGACCTCGACCGGGAAATCGAGGCGATAGCGCGGGCGCTGGATGAGCACGGCCCGACCGAACGGCGCGAGCTCTCGCGCCTGGTCGGCGCCCGCTACTGGGGCCCTGGCCGCTTTCGAGTGGCGCTGCGCGAGGCCGTCGACGAGGGCTACGCCCGGCGGCTGTCACGCTCGACGTTCGGACCGCCTGACCGGGACACCCGGTAGAGCAGGGTTGACGACTACGGCGCTCGCGCGCCGAGCGCCCGCTGCCCTGTCGCCGGGCTCCGCGGCGACGTAAGCCCGGCCGGATCCGGGTCAAGCCGTCCATCTCCGTAGCCCTGGATCCGGCGTCGGGCAAGTCGGCCGAGCGGCCGATCACGCTCCGGACTCGGGCCGGGCAACTTGCGCGAGATCGTGTAACAGCGCGCGCACGCGCTCGGGCACCTGCGCCTTATCGGGGACACGTGACCAGGTCTGCCGATCGCGCAGATCGGAGTAGTCGCCGAGGCCGGGCCCAGGGACGATCAGCCGCACCTTAACTCGCCCAGCGCCGCACGAGGTCGCGGCCGATGTCGATCGTTCGACTGCGCTGGTCGGATCTCCAACCGTGCGACGGGACGTGCCTCGCGGCGGACCCTTGGGAGACCGTCTGCTCTCGCACGCCAGCAGGATGAAGCGGCGTCCGCGACGCAGCCCCTGGCGACGATCGCCGCCTCGACGACCGCCCGGCCCCGACCGGGCGGCCGCCGTCTTTGCCAGCCCCTGTCGGCGAACGTGATCATCACCTCGATGGGCGATCGCAGGACCCGGTCAACGCGGGCGCACCATAGCCGCCTTGCGGGGCCGATCAAATCCTCATGATGCGCGGCGGGCCGGACCTCGAGACTGGCCGACCCGCCGTGTCCGAGTTCAGATGCGGTCGCCTACTCGCCCCAAGGCCCCGGCGTCTCTCGCCGCGAGAAGAGTCTCCTGGAGGCGTCCGCGCTCATCGCCGCCAGCAGGAACACGATTGCGCCAACGATGGCGTCGTTCCAAGCCGCCACCGCCGAGCGATCGATCGTGAACGCGGCCACGAACACCCAGGCGCCGATCAGGGCGTTGATCCAACTGAGCCAGGAGGCCCGGAAGCCTCCCAGGGCACGGATGAGCGCAATTAGGCCGACAGCCGCTCCGCAGGCGACGTCGTTCCACCGCGGGTCGCTCGTCCAGTAGCCCAGTACCCAAGGGGCGATCACCAGCCACGCTCCGGCCGCCACGTTGAGACCGCTCAGGAGAGCGATCCCACGTCGCCCGTCGGGCGGGGGTGGAGGCGGCGGTCCAAAGCCGGCTGAATAGGGCTCATGCTGGTGAAGCGGCTCGCGCTGACGGGGAATCGGGCCCGACCGGGGACGGCGGACACGCGGATCTCGGATTGCCATCGTCGAGGCCTCCTTTCGGCGCGCGCCGACTCGCTGCGGCGCGCGCATTTGTTCGATTGCCCGTGACCTTTCCCGGTCCGGAGTCCATGGTCGACGGCTTCGTCAATCCTCTGACTCTCAGTCCGCGCAGACCCTGCCTGTCGTTCGCGCGCGGACGAAGGTCGCCTGCTCCGTCAGGCTCACCCCTCGCCAGGGCGGGCGGCAGTCCGCAGGACTCGCCCCAGCTGCGCCGAGTTCACCACGGTTACGAGTCGAGCTCGCGCTCATCGCCGCACAACCTCTCCACGACCTCGATGAACGCGACCGTCTCGCTACCGCTGTCGTGCCGCGACGCCGTTCGCTCGGCCTCCTGGGTTCCTGGTATCGACGTCCGTAGCCAGTGAACGAGCGCACACTCGGCGTGAGCTGGTGCCCCATCGAGCACACCCAGCGCATCATCGGGGGCGACCCGCGTACCGCATATCGGGCACCGCGCAGTCGGCATTCTGATTCGGCGCTTCTCGGCCCGTGACGCGAGCGGCCAGCGCCTGCAATCCGATCGCTTCGGCCGGGTACGTCTCCGGCGAGTCATCATCTTGCAACCTCCATGACCCTCAACCCGAGCCCCCAGCAATCAACGCGGCGCTGCTCGGAAAACGTCAGCGCGATGACGAGCAGAGTGGTGTTCCCTTACGGCGATCGTCGGGCAACCTGCCCCGCGTGATCCGCTTCCCGGCGCTCGGCGACCGCGAGCTGGATGCTCGCGCAGGCCATGTAGATCGCGGTGGCGCCGAGGGAGGTAAGCGGCCAAGCCACCCAGCTCGGGATCATCGACAGCAGCGCGGCAGTCCCGACGGCCGCGCCGACCGCGAATAGATCGAGGGCGCCCGCCAGCGCGCGCGCCGATTGCTGCGAGACGGGGTCCGATTCCTCGATTGGCCCACGGCCGAACAGCCACAGCGCGGCGAACGCGACGACCGCACCGAACAGGAACAGGAACACCTCCCAGACCGTCGGGGCATGGCGGAAATGGATCAGCAGCGCCCCCGAGCTCCACACAGTGAGGGTGTAGCCGTACGGGGCGGCGCTCGACGAGACCATCGTCGCGAAGGCGCGGCGCAGTGCCAGGAGTCGCGCGCGTCGCGCGGGAACCGAGTCCGGTCGTGTTGGGCTGTGCAAGTTGGTCACCCTGAGGTGCTACCCGGAGCCAACGGTGAAGGAATGCCAGGCGTCACCGTCGGAACGCTCCATGGCCTTACCGTGGTGCCGGCGCGGCGCGGACAGTCAATCTCCTCACGTCGCGCAGAACCCAGGCGGAGCGGCGCCGCCGCCACCAAGGGTGATCGTCGGAAGTCGCGACCGGGTCGAGCTCGGGCGCTCCGCGGCTGCTTATCTTCCTCGGCCCCAGCGCGGGCCAATCGCGTCTCTGCTCGTACGCCTCCGTCCGAGCTATGACGAAAGCATCGGGCGGGCGGGAGCCGCGGCGGTAGAAGCCGACAATGCACCTCCCTCCGGCCGCGCTGGTCGACACGCGGCACCAGTACACCCGCCTGTTCGACGTCTACGTGCCGACCGCGCTCGCTGTGCTTGGGGTGATCGTGATTGCGGTCGTGGTCCTCGTTCTGCGCGCCCGCCGGCGAGCCCCGCAGGACGCGTCTCGTCGCCACGAGAACCACGCGCTGGAAGGCACCTACGCCGGCCTGCTCGCGCTGACCGTGGCAGGACTCCTGTACCTCACCTTCTCCGCCGAGCACCAGGTCGACACGGTCGCCAACCGCGAGCACCCCGCGCTCACGATCCACGTGATCGGCTCGCAGTGGGAATGGACCTTCGTCTACCCCGGCTACCACGTGACCATTCGCAGCGGGACGACCGGCCGGCGGACCTTCGTCGTGCCCACCGGCGAGCCGGTGCGCTTCGCGCTCACGTCCGTCGACGTGATCCATTCCTTCTGGATCCCGGCACTCGACTACAAGCACGACCTCATCCCGGGGATGACGCAGTATCAGACCCTGACCTTCTCGCGCTCGGGCCTGTTCCAGGGCCAGTGCGCCGAGTTCTGCGGCCTGCGCCACGCCGACATGGTGTTCTCGGTCAGAGCCGTCTCTCCCGGCCGCTTCCGGGCCTGGGCCACCGCCGCGGGACGGGCGGGGACGTGAGCGCCGGGACCGCGACCAGGACGATGCCCCCGCGGGCGAGCGGGTGGCTCGGCGCCTTGACCAGCACCGACCACAAGCGGATCGGCCTGAACCTCGGCATGTTCTCGCTCGCCTTCTTCCTGGTCGGTGGGGTGTTCGCGTTGCTCATGCGCACGCAACTGGCGCAGCCGGACATGCAGTTCCTCTCCGACAGTTCCTACAACGCCCTGTTCACCATGCACGGCTCGACGATGATCTATCTGTTCGTCACGCCGATGGCGTTGGCACTCGCGACGTACCTGATGCCGCTGCAGGTCGGGGCGATCTCGATCGCGGCGCCGCGCGTGGCGCTGACCGGCTTCTGGACGTGGCTAGCCGGCGGGCTGACGATGCAATCAGGGTGGTTTACCGGCGCCGGGCCGGGGCGCGACGGCTGGTTTGCCTACACCCCGCTGTCCAATGGCACCAACACCCCGGGCACCGGGCAGGACTTGTGGGTCATCGGGGTGATTCTCGCCGCCGCTGGGATGACGCTCCTCGGAGCCTGCCTGGTTGCGACGATCGCCCGCCGGCGCGCCCCCGGGATGTCGCTGATGCGGATGCCCGTGTTCACCTGGACGGGGCTCGTGAGCGTCCTCATGGTGGTCGGGTCGTTCCCGGTCCTGATCTTGACAATGGTGCTGCTCTACATCGACCGTCACGGCGGCCACATCTATCAGGGCTTCTCGGGTGCAATCGACTACCAGGACATGTTCTGGTTCTTCGGGCACCCGGTGGTGTATGTCATGTTCTTTCCGTTCCTCGGCTGCGCTGCCGAGGCGATCGCCACCAGCGCTCGCAAGAAGTGGTTTGGCTACAGCGCCTTCGTGGCGTCGATGATGGCCTTCTCGGCGCTGTCGATGTCGGTCTGGTCGCATCACATGTTCACCACAGGCGGGGTGACCAACCAGTACTTCGCGTTTACCTCGACCGCGCTGATCGTGCCCGCCGGGATCGAATACTTCGACCTGATCGGAACGCTCGTCGGCGCGTCCCTGGTGATGCGCACCTCGATGCTGTTCGGGCTTGCCTTCTTCGTCCAGTTCCTGATCGGTGGGCTGAGCGGCATCTTCATCGCCTCTCCCGTCCTGGACTATCAAGCCAACGACTCGTACGTGATCGTTGCGCATTTTCACTACACCCTGTTCGCCGGCAGCATCTTCGGCTTCTTCGCGGGTGTCTTTCACTGGTTTCCCAAGATCAGTGGGCGGCTCCTGCGCGAGCGGTTGGGAAAGCTGCAGCTGGTGGTGATGTTCCTCGGCACGAACCTCACCTTCGGGCCGATGTTCTTCCTGGGCAGCGAGGGGATGCCACGGCGCATCTCACGCTATCCGACCCATCCGGGATGGGGGACGCTCAATCTGCTCGAGACGATCGGCGCGGGCATCATCGCGCTCGGCGTCCTAATCTTCATCGTCAACCTGGCCGTCTCGCTCGCCCGTCCGCTGGCGGCTGGCGATGATCCGTGGGAGGGTCAGACGCTCGAGTGGGCGACCTCGTCGCCGCCGCCCCCGCACAACTTCGATCGCCCGCTGCCGCCGATCACCTCCTACGCGCCGCTGCTCGACCTGCGGTATGCGGCTCGCGACCGCGCGCGACCGCAGGCCGAGGAGGCGCCGTGAGGGGTGGCGCGATTCCGCTCGCGGTTTGGGGCGTGTTGCTGGTGGTCCTGCTCTCGATCAACTGGATCTGGGAGGGCACGGGGATTCACGTCGCTCTGTTTGGCTACGCCGTGCTGACCGTCCTGATCGCCGTGGTGGCACTGCGGCTGATGAACCGCCAGGCGCTCCGCAAGGGACCCCCGGAGCATCGACCGCGGGCGGAGGCGCTGCCCAGGATCAGCGTGGCGTGCGCCGGCATCGGGCTCTCGACGGGAGCGATCTTGTACGGGGCGGTGTTTGGGAAGTTCCTGGTGTTCATCGGCGGCGGGGTGCTCGTGTTCTCCGCCGGCCGCCTCGCGCTTGAGCTGATGTGGCAGGCGCGGACCCTCAACGACGTCAGGCAGCGGCAGGGCAAGCGATGAGCGCGCCGTCGCTGACAAGCCTGCTCCTCTCGCACTGGCAGCTTGATCGCTCGCTGAGCCTCGAAGCGGCGGCCGCCGTCGGGCTCTATCTCTTGGGCACGCGGCGTGTGCGCAGCTCGTGGCCGATGCGACGGACCCTCTCCTTCCTCGCCGGGATCGCCTGTGTGCTGATAGCGCTCGAGTCCGGGATCGACGCCTACGACGATCGGCTGCTCTCCGTGCATATGGTGCAGCACCTGATCCTGCTGCTCCTCGCCCCGCTCCTCCTGCTCGGGGGCCGTCCGACGATCCTGGCCCTTCGCGCGCTGCCGTCGGGAGGCCGGCGACAGCTGATCCGCACCCTCTCGCGGGTCCGTCGCGTCGCAGGCCCCTGGCCGGGGCTGGCCCTGTACTTCGCGGTGGTCGGGCTCACCCACCTCGCCTGGTTCTACGACGCCACGCTGACCCATCCGCTGCTGCACGACGCCGAGCACAGCCTCTATCTGGCCTCCGGAGCGCTCCTGCTCTGGCCGATCGTCGACGGCGATCCCCTGCCCTCCCACCGGCTCGGCGGGCTGGGGAAGCTCATCTACGTCCTCGCCTCGATGGTTCCGATGGCCGTGATCGGCGCCTACCTGAACCGGCACACGACCGTCGTCTACGCCCCGTACAGCTCCGCCACCCACGCTCTTGGGGTCTCGGCGTTGCGGGACCAGGCCGAGGCGGGAGCGATCATGTGGGTGGCCGGGAACTCGACGATGGTGGTGATCGGCCTCTGGGCCACGATGGCCACGCTGCTCGGCGAGG
Source organism: uncultured Solirubrobacterales bacterium (assembly GCA_963796645.1). Taxonomy (GTDB): domain Bacteria; phylum Actinomycetota; class Thermoleophilia; order Solirubrobacterales; family Solirubrobacteraceae; genus Palsa-465. The sequence continues at coordinate 9,226 of CAWCMQ010000003.1, forward strand.
AGCGCCGCCTCAGAGCCCGGGAGAGCCGGGGCCCAGGCGCGGCCCTCGGCGCCGCCGCGCAGGAGCGTCCATGAGCCGGCTGCTGATCCGCTGGCTGACCCACCCGTCGCGGATCCCGCGCGCCCTGCGCTGGGGCCTCGCGCTGGTGCTCGGGACCGTGTGGCTGATGGCTCTGGCCAATCCGGCCCCCGGCGAATCGGGCTTTCCCGCAAACGGCCCGGGAGGGCCGTCGACCTCCACCCCCAACCCACCCAGCAAGTCCCCCGAGCCGCCAGGAAGCGGCAACCCGACTAAGTCGTTCCCCTCTTCGCCGTTGCTCGAGGCTCAGGGATTCAACCTCTACCAGGAGCACTGCTCCTCGTGCCACGGCCTCAACCTGACGGGCGTGCCCGGTGTGGCCCCGTCGCTGCGCGACGTGGGGCCGGGGCCGGTCGACTTCTACCTCTCCACCGGCCGCATGCCGCTCCAGAGCCCGAGGGACGAGCCGATGCGCCAGACCCCGATGTTCACGCGCGAGCAGATCGATGCGCTGATCGCCTATGTCTCGAAGTTCGGCGGGCCGGCCGCGCCGACAGCGGACCCCGCCAAGGGCAACCTCGCGCTCGGGCTGCACGAGTTCACGCTGCACTGCGCGGGCTGTCACCAGATGGTCGCGCGGGGAGGCATGTTCGCTGGCGCGTGGGTCCCCGACCTCGAGCAGGCCACCGCGCAACAGGTGGCAGAGGCGGTGCGCATGGGCCCGTATCTGATGCCCCACTTCGATGCCAAGCAAATCGACCAGCACCAGCTCGACTCGATCTCCCGCTACGTGCTGTGGACCCATCACCCCGCCGACAACGGCGGCTGGTCGATCTACAACATCGGACCGATCCCCGAAGGCCTGGTGGCCTGGCTGATGGGGCTGGGCGCGCTGCTGATCGTCGCGCGGCTGATCGGCGAGCGGAGCGATCAGCGGCCGGGCGCGTCCACCGGCACAAGCAAGGAGGACTGACCGATGAGCCCTGACTCCCCGGGCCGCCTGACAAAGATCGCCCGTGCACTGAGCGTGCTGATCGCCGGACGTACCGCCGCCCGCGCGTTGATGGGCAAGGAACTGGCGCACGAGCCAACCCCGGACGAGCCGGAGGTCGATCCATCCGAGCGCCAGGTCCCCGCCAATCGCGGCGCCGAGACGCTGGTGGCCGTCCTGCTTTTGCTCGCCGGCCTCGCGGGCGCAGTCTTCACCGTCGTGTACATCCTCGCCGGCCATAACACCCAGCTCCTCGGACTCGCGGTGGGCAGCGCGTTCGTGCTGATCGCGGCTGCGCTCATAATCGCCGGCAAGCTCGTCGTCCCGCAGGAGACCAAGGTCGAGCAGCGCGATCTGCTCCTCGACGAGCGCCAGACGGAGGATGTCGTGCAGATGATCGAGGCGGGCGGCGAGGGCATCTCCCGGCGTGCCCTGCTGACGGGCGCCAGCGGCGCGGCGGGCGCGGGCCTGGTCGTCGCGCTGGTCACTCCGCTGGCCTCGGCGGGGCCGAAGCTGACCGGCATCCACACCACTCCCTGGCATGCCGGCGTCCGGCTCGTCGATGACCAGGGCAAGCCCTACAGCGCCGATGAGATCCAGATCGGCTCGTTCTACACCGCGCTACCCGAGCACGCCGACCCCGAGCTCCTCGGTTCGGGACTGCTCGTCGTGAGGCTCCCGGCCGACTACATCCATCTGCCGCCGGCGCGGCGCGACTGGGCGCCGGAGGGCATCCTCGCCTACTCGAAGATCTGCCCCCACGCCGGCTGCGCGATCTCGCTCTACCGCTACCCGACCTACGCGCCGACGAGCCTTCAGCCCGCGTTCACCTGCCCGTGTCACTACTCGACCTTTCTGCCCGGCGAGGGCGGGAGGCTGATCTTCGGCCCGGCGGGACGGGCGCTGCCGCAGCTGCCGCTGACCATCGACTCGAGCGGCGACGTGCGAGCGGCGGGGCCGTTCCACGAGGACGTCGGCCCGTCGTGGTGGAACGTGCACCGGGGGCAGTCGTGAACATTGTCGAGCGCTACGTGCACCGGCGCTTCGAGCGTGCCTCCCGCTCCGCCGAGCAGCGCGTCGGCGCTGCGTCGGGGATCCGGTGGATGCTCAGCTACGTGTTTCCCGACCACTGGTCCTTCCTGGTGGGCGAGATCGCCCTCTACTCGTTCATCGTGCTCGTCGGGACGGGGATCTACCTGGCGATCTTCTACACGCCGAGCAGCGGCCAGGTCATCTACAACGGTCCCTACCTGCCCCTCCAAGGCGCACAGATGTCGGAGGCCTACAGCTCGGTCCTGAACATCAGCATGAGCGTCCCGGCTGGGCTATTGATCCGTCAGACGCATCACTGGGCCGCCGACGTGTTCATCGCCGCGATCGTCGTCCACCTGACCCGCATCCTGTTCACCGGCGCGTTCCGCAAGCCGCGTGACTTCAACTTCTACATCGGGCTGACCATGCTGATGCTGGCGATCTTCGAGGGGTTCTGCGGTTACTCGCTGGTCGACGACCTGCTCTCCGGGATGGGACTGGTGATCGCCTATGGCGTCTTCCTCTCGATCCCCGGAATCGGGGCCCAGCTGGGTTACCTGTTCTTCGGCAAGCAGTTCCCGGGGTCTTCGAGCTTCTTCCCCCGCCTCGAGCTGATCCACATCCTGATCATCCCGCTGGCACTCGCGGTGCTGATCACCATCCACCTGGTGATGATCATGCGCCAGCACCATTCTCAGTTCCCCGGGCCTGGGCGGCGGGAGCGCAACGTGGTCGGAACGCCGATGTGGTCGGCCTACGCCTTGCGCACGCTGGGGCTGTTGTTCGCGGTCGCTGGGGTGCTGTTCCTGCTCGGTGGGCTGGTGGAGGTCAACCCGATCTGGCAGTGGGGACCCTTTCACACCTATCTTTCCGAGAACGGCGCCCAGCCCGACTGGTACATCGGCTGGCTGATCGGCGCGCTGCGGCTGATGCCCAACTGGGAGCCCGCGATCGGCAACACCACGCTGATCCCCAACCCCTTCTGGGGCGGCGCGTTCTTCCCGCTGGTCGTGTTCGCGGTCATGTTCGCGTGGCCGGCGCTCGAGCGCCGATTCACCCGGGATTCCCGCCGGCACGATCTCCTGTTCCGCCCGCGGGACCGGCCCACGCACACCGCGCTCGCTGCGGGGTTCCTCAGCTGGGTATTCATCGTGTTCGCGATCGGCGCCGCCGATCGGGTGTTCTTCCGCCTGCACATCTCGTACATCGGCATGATCCACTTCTGGCGCATCGGCGTGTGGGTGGTGCCGTTCGTGGTGTTCTTGCTGACGCGAAGCATCTGCCGCACGCTGAAGAAGCGAGAGGCGCATCCACTGCGGACCTGGCAGGGAGCGATCGTCCGGCGGCGGGCGGATGGCAGCGTCGAAGTTCTGGCCAGCAGCCCCGATGGCGGCGAGAGGCCCCCGACCGAGCTCCCCACCGGGACGGTCCCCGGGCAACCGGACTGATCGAGCGGCTCGCGAGGCGGCACTTAGGCCGCGCGTGAGCGCTCAGGGACCGCTTCGATGCAAGGCGCCCACGCCGCGAGCAGCTCCTCTGCACCGAGCACGTACAGGTGAGCGAGGTGGAGGTCATCGCGAGGCCCCAGAGCCTTCATCGCTCCTTCGATGTCGAATCGCGCATCCCGCGTCAATGCGGCGACCGAGGACGCCAGCTCGGCCGCGGCGGTCGAGCGCTTTTCGCTTCGCTCCCTCGCGAGTGCGAGTAGGTCGCGTCGCCGGGTGGCCCGCAGCTCGGAGCTCGCATAGAAGCCGGCCATTCCGAGGTGGCGGTGGAGAAGGCGCAGTCGGCCTTGGAGCTGCTGATCTGAGACGCGCTGGCGCTCGCAGACAAGCCGCGCCTCTTCCAGGGCGAGGTAGGCAGACTCATCGCACCGCGGAGCCCCGCCCACGGGGTCTTCCCGCCTCCGAGTCGCTGCCTTGAGCTTACGAACGAGCCTCATCGGATGTGCCTGCGCTCGACGTACCCATGACCGGCCTCGACCAGAGGAGCTTCGTGCGAGCGATGACGTCTCTGTCGTCGTTGGGACCGAGCACTCGCGGGGCGGAGGCGACTCGACGGGATGCCTTCACTTCACACGACCCGAGCGTGGAGGTCGCATCGGCACAGTCCGACGATGACAGACCACATTGTCAATCGCGTGACAGTCACGGTCGCCCCCTTCGCAGTGACGGGGTACACCATTAGTGAAGACAGAACCCAACTTCTTTGGAGGTGACTTATGGCAAAGCTCACTGCACCATTCGGACTGCTACTCGGCGCTGCCGTGTGGCTTTTGTTGTTCGTGATCCTCGGCACGGGGCTCGGGACCGCGTTCATCGCTGGCGGTGTCGTGGCCGGAGCCGGCCTGATTGCGACGGCGATGCTCGCCGCCGGCCCGACTCTCGATGCGCCCCTGACCGCGACCGGGCTGCTCCTCGGCGTGGCGACCTTCCTCGTCCTCCGCGTCGTGCTATCCGTGCCAATGTGGATCGACATCGTCAGCGGCCTGGGGGTGACTGGGCTATACGCCATCGCCGACGCCGCGGTCCGCCGGATGAAGCCGTCCGATGGTTTGGACGACGTACCCGCGCACCGTTTCGGGCCGTCGCCCGCCACGAGGAGCCGCAATGGGCATGAGCGCGAACCCGTCGGCGCCCACTGAAGTGACGCGTGGCCTCCAGCGGCCCGGCCGGTCCGGGCCGCTGGTCCTGGGCTATCCCTCTCGGAGGCGTCCAGCGGACAGCCCGCCCTCAGCTCGGCGGCCTTCGGGTGTCGGCGCCGTCGCCGAGCTAGTTGACGTGCCCGGGGACGTTCAGAACGGTTTGAGGTAGGGAGAGGTCCGGGCCTGCCGAGAGGCTGTGGGTGTCGAAGCTCACGGCCGCAAGGAGGCCCGGATGTCGCACCATAGAGCCCGCTTCACCCCGCTTGGTCGCTGGAACGTTGCGCGGTATGTGATCGAGGACGGCGAGACGTACGCGCGGGCCGCGGCCCGGGCGGGCGTTTCGCCGTCGACGGTGTGGGGATGGGTCAAGCGGTGGCAGGCCGCGTCAGCGGAGGACCAGGCGTCGTTGGCGTGTCTGCGGGAGCGCTCCAGTCGCCCGCATCGCTCCCCGGCTCAGGTCGGCGAGCGGGAGGCCGCCGGGATCTGCGCGCTGCGTGAAAAGACCGGGTGGTCGCCTCGGCGGCTCGCGGACGAGCCCGGGGTCTGCCGGCCGCATTCGACGGTGCATCAGGTTCTGCGTCGTGGCGGCTGTTCGCGTCGGCCGATCGCTGAGCAGGCGGCGGTGATCCGCTATGAGTGGCCGTGCCCCGGGCAGCTGCTGCACATGGACGTCAAGAAGTTCGGGAAGTTCGCCCAGCCCGGACACCGCACGACCGGCGATCGGACGCGGAACTCGCGCCGGATCGGTTGGGAGTACGTCCACACGATCATCGACGACTGCAGCCGCACGGCCTACTCAGAGATCCACGACGACGAACAAGCCCCGACCGTGACCGCGTTCACCCGCCGCGCGCTGGACTGGTTCCTCGAGCTCGGGATCTGTTCCGAGCGACTGATGACAGACAACGCCTGGGCGTACACGCACAACCGCTCGCTGCGGCGACTGCTGCGCTCCCGGCAGATCACCCACATCCGCACCCGCCCCTACACGCCCCGGACCAACGGGAAGGTCGAGCGCTACCAACAGACCCTCCAGCGCGAGTGGGCCTACGCCCTGGAATACGCCTCCAGTCAAGCGCGTCGGGAGTCACTGCCACACTGGGTCGCTCACTACAACGAGCGACGCTCCCACAGCGCGCTCGGCAACCGACCGCCCCTCGAACGCGTTCGGAAGCTCTCCGGGCTCAACAGCTAGACCGGGGCTCCGCCGAGAGCGCGAACAGCCTTGCCGAAACCCTCGCACGCTTACTCGCAACGTGGACCTTCGCCAGCGCAGCCCGCGATCGCGGGGAGCGCGATTAGCTACGGACGAGCGCGGCGCCGTCGATTGGGCGCGTCGCCTTCTCCAGGACGAGGACAAGGCGGTCGATCGAGACAACCAGCACATCGCGCTCCCGGCGCTGCACGCCTCGGGCGCGCACGACGCACAACACCGGCAGCGCACCCTGCCGGCACCACCTTCGCCGGCGGCGCGACAACCACAGTGCCTGCTCTCGCACGCGGTCGAGGTGGCGGTCGTCGTACGCCCGCGTCTTCGTCTCGATCGCGATCCCGGTCGGTGCGATCGCCACCGAGTCGATGTCTCCCTGGCCTTGGCACGGCAGCGAGTGCCGAAGCCGCCACCCCTCCGCCTGGAGAGGGGCGAGCGCGCGCTGCACCTCGTCCTCCGAGTGAGCGCCGACTCCACTGCGACCAGCGAGCGAAAGCCAGTGGCGAGCGTAGAGACCCAGCCCTACCGCGGTGAGGAGCAGCAGACCTCCGAGCGCCGCCGCTCCCGCGCTCGCGACCACCAGCCCAAACAGCCCGGCGACGACGCTTCCCAGAGCCGCACCTCCAGAGTGAGAGAGCCGGCGATACTGCTGGCGACGCGCGTAGTTCACGTAACGACCCCCTCGAGCTCGTAGCCACCGCCGAACGCGCTCTCGCTCTCGGTTGGCTCAACCATTGCTCGATCGTCCCACCGGCGCCAGACTGTCCCCGTACTGTCCTGTACCGGGCCGAGCTAAGACCTTTTGGGTGCCCGCTCTTGCGAGATTGGTCCGCGATTGGACCGCGCGGCCAGCCGTTTTCTGTGCAGTTGCTGGCGTTTTGTGGATACCGCTACCGGGATTCGAACCTGATTGTCGAGAGGTCCCCTGCCTGCAATTCGCGTGACAAGCCTGTCCACATTCATGTCCATATGTTGCCCCCGAGCACTAGGATCACCAGCGTTCAAGCCGGATGCCACGTCTCGACGCGCGGAATCATAATCCGCGTGTCGGGGGTTCGAGTCCCTCCTCCGGCATCGAAATTTTACCTGCAAATGGGGCGCCCAGCGCGGTGACTGTCGGGTTGCGACGAAAGCGAAGGGCACGGACGTGGCTGGGAGTTAGCCAGGAGGGGGCCTGGCTTCGCTGTCGGTTGTAGCCCTTGGCAGAAGCCCGGTGAACGCGCTGGTCCTTGCACGGTGATGTCCGTCTAGAACACCCTCCACTCGAATTAACCCGTCGTCCAACCGGAGCCGATTGCAATTGTTGCCCACCTGGGCACGGGGAACCTGGTGGTCCACCACATCAATGGAGGGCACATGCACCTTAGGAGTAAATGCGCGCTCGGCGTAGCCGTAGCGTCCATCGCCGCCGTCGCTCCCGTTGCGCCGGCGCAGGCTCAACCGGCATCGTGCGGTACCGCAGCATTTCGCGCGATCGACAGATCGGTCACCAACAACCCTCAGCCCTTCGCGCGTGTTCTGAGCTTGGTGTACCGGTTCGCCCCGGCCGCGTCGCTCGCCGAGTTCGACACGTTCGCGCAGTGCGATCCCGGAACTGCGTCTGCGGTGTACACCGCGTTTGCGACCAACAATCCCAGCGAGGCGAGCAACTTCCAGCAGACCTTCGCATCTCGCTATCCCAATGAGGCATCCGTTGTCGGCGTGGGAGGCGGCGGAGGCGGCGTCAGCTGAATGGCCGTTTCGTCAGTTCCCGGTCGGCCGGGCCCTTCTCCTATTAGCCCGTTGGGGCTGTCTGGCGCGGTCGGCGATGGCTGCTCCGTTTCGCGCCAAGCGCTCGTCGGAAGGTCAGCAGGCCCTTCCCGACGGCGCCTGTGCAACTGAGCGCCGCACGGCCCTCCGATGAGAGTGCCGAGGCGTCGCGCGTCGACCCCTTACTCGTCGGCATCAACAGGTTCGCCGCGACGTTCTTGCACCCACTCGGCAAGCATGAATTCAAGGCTCTCGACGAGCGCGAAGACAAGCGAGGCACAGAGGGCCCCGCCGAACCACGCCCACGCTCCAGTGAGAACTGCAGCAACTCCACGGGCGGTGGCAATTGCGAGGACGATGGAGATGAACGCCAGCGATGTCCCAAGGAGCACAACTTCGTCAGACCCTTTTTGCAACGGTCTCCGGAACCCTCCGCTCGCGACGCCCTCGAGTCCTCCAAACGCAATGACTGCGCCTAAGCCGAACACGATCAGGTCTCCGAACCCTGGATTTCCCCGCCCGATTTCGACCGCGCCGAAGCTGGCCGTAATCGTCACCGAGTACCCAAACGCGGTGGCGTTGCCGCCTAGCGACTCTCCGACCCCGCAGATGAGTCGCTCGCGCATGGCGCGCGACTGCCTTCCGGTATCGGTCGCAGGGTCGCGTTCGTGGCTCATGGTGCGACGATTCGACGTACTTCCTCGAACTCCCCTGAGGCGCGATTGGTAGAGCGACAGCCTCCCCGCCCTGCGTACGCAATCCACGTCGCGGGGGCGGACTTCGTCGCCATCGCTATCGCGTGAACTCGACACTCAGCCGTGATGATGGCTAGCTGCTGAGTTGATCGACATCCAACACTCTCGGCTGGCGAAGGCGATCGCCGGCTTTGCTGACAGTGAGTTGCCCGGAGCAATAGCCAGCACAGAAAGCGTGGCGGAGCAGGCCCGGGTCGTATACAGGGGAATGGTCTAGGGTGCCGCTGCTTGCGAACAGCAATGACTTTGGAGGCTCCTCAATGACGGACACCACATGCCACATGTCGATCTCATTGGACGGTTTCGTCGCCGGCCCTGATCAGAGCCGAGAGAACCCGCTCGGCAAGCGCGGTCGCGAGGTCCACGCCTGGCATCTGGGCGACGAGCGCGCCAACGACGCGGACGAGAAAGCCAAGGGCTGGCTGCTGCGTCCGCGCGGCGCCTACGTCATGGGGCGCAACATGTTCGGACCGATCCGCGGTGAGTGGGATGAGGACTGGCGCGGCTGGTGGGGGCCCGAGCCGCCCTACCACGCGCCGGTGTTTGTGCTCACGCACCACGCCCACGAGCCGATCGAGATGCAAGGCGGGACGAGTTTTCATTTCGTCACTGACGGCTTCGATGCGGCGTACGCTCAGGCGTGTGAAACCGCCGGCGAGAACGGCGTCGACATCGCCGGCGGCGCCTCCACCGTCCGGCAGGCACTCGCCGCCGGTGTAATCGACGAGCTGACGATCGACATCGCCCCGGTCCTGCTCGGCGCGGGCGAGCGGATCTTCGAGGGCGAGGCAGCGTTCGGGATGGAGCCGGTCGAGGTGCTCCACTCGCCGCTGGCAACCCACATCCGCTACCGCCGGGTCAGGTGAGCATCAGCCACTGACCGCGGCGAGCCGCTAGAAACCGCTCGCATCGGTGGATCAGCCGGACCATAGGGCTTGGGTGGGTGAGAGGCGTGCTGCGCGGAGGGCTGGTATCAGCCCGGCGACCGCACCGATGATGAGCGATGCGGCGATGCCCCCGGCCCACGCTTCGGTGGGGAGGACCGTAGCCCAGTCCTTGGTGGGCATAGACAGCGGTCGCAGCGGCGCCCAGTGCGACTCCGACGACGCCACCGAGCAGTCCGAGCAGGACCGCTTCGGAGAGGAATTGGGTGCGGATGTGGCCTTTGGTGGCGCCGAGGGCGCGGCGCAGGCCGATTTCGGGGCGGCGTTCGAGGACGGAGATGATCATGATGTTGGCGACGCCGACCGCGCCGACGAGGAGGGCGACGGCGCCGAGGCCGAGGAAGAGGCCGTTGAGGGCGCTTTTGGCGTCGGCTTGGGCAACGAGCGCGGAGGAGGGTTGGCTGACGTTGACCTCGCTGGGGTCCTCCGGGTTGGCGGTCGCGGCCAGGAGGTTGTCCACAGCGGTGACCCGGTCGGTTTCGGCCCGGACGTAGATGGTGGACGGGTGGCCATCGAAGCCAAGGTATTTCCTTGCCGCGGGATAGCCGACCAAGACCGAGCTGTCGATGGCTGAGGCGAGCACGGCGGGTTTGAGGATGCCGGTGAGGTAGAACCACTGGCCGCCGACCCAGATCCGCTCGCCGGGGTAGATGCGGTCGATGCCGAGCAGCCGGGCGGCGACTGCGCCGAGCACCGCGATGGGTTCCTGGGCGGTAGCGGCGCTGAGGTAGTGGCCTTCGGCGACGGTGGTGGCGAGAACCGGGAGAAGATTGAGACTGGCGGCTTGGACGCTCAGGCCATTGGTGTCGACCGAGGGGATGTAAGGGGTGCGGTAGGCGCTGGCGCCGCTGACCGCACCGGTGCTCTGCACGTGCCGCACACCGCTGATGCGCCCGATCATGGGCGGCGCGCTGGTCGGCAGCTCGGCGGTGCCGCCGGTGAGGCTCTGGCCGTTGCTCACGGTGAGCAGGTTGGTGCCGAGCTGGTTGATCTCGGCCAGCAGGCCGGCCTGGGAGGAGGCGGACAGGCCGAGCACGGCGACGATGGCGGCCACGCCGATGGCGATGCCGAGCGCGGACATCCCGGCCCGTAGCTTCCGGGTCCGTAATCCGACGGTGGAGAGCCGGGTCAGGTCGGAGGGCTGTAGGCGCCTCCGGCTCGGGGTGGCGGTGGCGGTCACGATGGGTCCTCGCTGACGGGCGCGCCGGACGCAGTCCGCGGTGCGTCGGTGGGGAGGTGAGCGAGAGGGCGCAGGCCAGGGTCGGTGCCCGGGGCGCGGCCGGCGTCGGCGACGATGCGGCCGTCGAGGATCTCGACCGTGCGGGGCATGCGCTCGGCGATGGCGTGGTCGTGGGTGATAACCACGATCGTCGAGCCGCTCTGGTGGAGCTGGTCGATCAGGCCCAGGATGGAGTGCCCGGTCGCCTGGTCGAGGTTCCCGGTCGGCTCGTCAGCGAGCATGATGGCGGGCTGGCCGACCAGGGCCCGCGCGATGGCGACCCGTTGGCGTTGCCCGCCGGAGAGCTGGGTGGGACGGGCACGGGGGCGCTGGGCCAGGCCGACGAGGTCGAGGGCGTCGAGGGCGCGCTCGCGGCGCTGTTTGAGAGGGATGCCGGCGTACAGGAGCCCGTCGGCCACGTTGTCCAACACGGTGGAGTGCTCGGCCAGGAAGAACCGTTGGAAGACGAACCCGATCCGGGTGGCCCTCAGGTAGGCCACGTCCTCGTCGGCCATCGTTGCCACGTCGAGCCCGGTGATCCGCACGCGGCCGCTGGTGGGCCGGTCGAGGGTGCCCATCAGTTGAAGCAGGGTCGTCTTGCCCGACCCCGAGGGCCCGACGATCCCGACCAACTCCCCCGGGCCGATGGTGAGGTTCACCTCCCGCAGGGCCTCGACGGGCGGCACGCCGGGATAGCTCTTGGTCACGTCGTCCACGTCGAGCGCCGGCACCTCCGCATCGCACATCGCGACGCCGTTGGCGGCCGGGGCCGCGGTGTTGTCGGGTGTGGGTGGCGGGGTGTCGGTCATGTTGCCGGGACCACCACTTTTTGGCCCGCGGCCAGCCTGGAGGCGGTGACCTGCACCAGCCCGTCGGAATCGTCGAACAGTCCGAGCGAGACCGGCACGAGATGGTTGCTCGCGCCTGCTCCGGCGACCTCGACGGCATAGCCGCCGCTTGACTGGGCCAGCAGCGCGGTCACCGGCACCACCAGCGCGCTGGGCACCCTGGCGGTGGTGATACCGACCTGCACCGGCGCTTGATCCCACTTGCCCGTGGCGGCGGGGTGAGAGGGGGTGACACCCACCGTAATAGTCGGTGTGGTACTGCTCCCCGAGCTACCAGACGAGCACGTGTCAGTTCCCGGCGCAGCGGAGCTGGAGCCCGACCCGACTGACCCGGAGCTCGATGGGCAGGTGGCGACCGCCCCCACCGAGGACGCGACACCTGGGGTGGTCCGGTTGTTGGGCAGGGTGATGCTCACCTTGTCCCCGACCGCCATGCTGGTCTGCTCTGAGGCGCTCAGCTCTAGCTGCACCTGGCGAGTGGTCGCGGTGGCCTGCAGCACCGTCTGGCCGGGTCGGGCGCGGCCGCCCAGCTGGGCTGAAAGGGTGGTCACACGGAGGGCCGTGGGTTCGAACACCGCCTGGCCGAGAGTCAGCCTGCCGTTCTTGGTCACCCCAAGGGCCGCTTGGAGCTTCACTAAGGCCGCGGTGGTGGCCGACCCGAAGGAGGCGGAGGTTGGGCTCAGCTGAGCCCGGGTGGCATAGCCGAGCGCGATCAGATCCGCGTTCAGCTCGGCCACGTCGGCGCCCTTCTCCCCCGTCGAAAGGGTCCGATAGCCAGGCGTCGAGCCATGCAGCAGCACCACCGGGCTACCGTTCACGCGGTAGAGAACGTGACCCTGAGAGATCACTTGGCCGGCGGTCGGTAGCGTGGTGTATGTCCCGCCAGCCTGGTTGATCACCGAATACGGCGAGCCATCCGGTCGCCCCCGATAGGTCAGCGTCCCAGGCTGGGAGACGATCGCCGAGAGCGTCCTCTTCTCTACCTGCGCGGTGTTCACCGGCGAAGGCTGCGCGGCCAGGGCCGGTTGCTTCGGACCGGACAGGACAGCCACGCTGCCGGCGACGGCTGCGGCAGTCAGGACGGCCGCTGCGCCCAGCATCCACGTCTTCCGCTTCACCGCGTGACCCCGGCTGCGGCTGCCCGATCGCGGCACTTCTGCATCGCTGCGTTGAGAATGCTCATCCCCCCGGGTGCTGCGGCGGATGGGATTCGACCCGTGTCGACGAGGGGCCCATTTGGGATGGGGTCCGGGAAGTCCCTCACGCCGTTCTCGCGGATGCACTGGGCGAACTTGAGCGCCGCCTGCTGCTGATGGGAGCTCCGTTTGCTGCCCATGAACCCCGCTGGCTCCAGGTCCTTACACACGCGGATGGCCTGCTTGAACGCCGGGGCGCTCGGGTCCAACGACGAGCCGTTCACTATCCCATCGATGGTGAACCTGCCCGACGTGCCCGGGTCCGGGAACGTGCTGACCCTATTGCTGCGCATGCACTCGGCGAACTTCACCGCCTTCTGAGTATTGGCGGCGAAGTTGTTGCCGCCGCCGGTCTCGGCAGGTGCGCTCGAACCGCACCCGCTGCTCACCGCGACCATGACGACCAGGGCAAGGGCGGACAGCGGCCGTCGTTTTCTACTCATGTGTTCTCCTACCGGTGGTTGGGTGCCTTGAGGTGCTGCGGTGATCGCCACGCGGGGTGGCCGTGGGCATGCGCACGTGGCCCGCGTCGTTCAGGAGCTGGCCAGCCGTGTGGGCGCGAAGCAAGACCAGGCCGACGCTGAGCAGCGGGCGCCGGCGACGCGCGCGGTACGCGGTCGATGGGCTCCAACGGCCTGCCGCTCGTGCTGGTTGGCTATAGGCCACGCAGCTAGTGAACGTGGCGTGGTGTTCCCAGAACGTATGCGTTTTTCGATACGCCGACGATATGTCCGGACTGACAGCATCGGACCGCAATGCGCGTGCTGATCGTCGAGGACGAGCCCGTGATGGCCGAAGCGATCCGCGACGGCCTGCGCCTCGAGGCGATCGCGGCAGACATCGCCGGTGACGGCGACACCGCTCTGGAACTGCTGAACCTCAACGCGTACGACATCGCCGTCCTCGATCGCGACATCCCCGGCCCGTCCGGTGACGAGATCGCCAGACGCATCGTCGTCTCGGGCAGTGGCACGGGGATCCTGATGCTCACTGCTGCCGGCCGGCTCGACGACAAGGCCTCCGGGTTCGAGCTCGGCGCCGACGACTACCTCACCAAGCCGTTCGCACTCCAGGAGCTCGTGCTGCGCCTCAGAGCACTTGACCGCCGCCGCGGCCACCACCGGCCACCCGTGCGCGAGATCGCCGGCATGCGACTCGATCCCTTCCGCCGCGAGGTCCATCGCGACGGCCGCTACGTCGCGCTCACCCGCAAGCAGTTCGCCGTGCTCGAAGTTCTCATCGCTGCCGAAGGCGGAGTCGTCAGCGCCGAAGAGTTGCTGAGACGAGCGTGGGATGAGAACGCAGACCCGTTCACCAACGCTGTGCGCATCACCGTTTCGGCACTACGCAAACGCCTCGGCGAACCGGCGATCATCACCACCGTGCCCGGCGCCGGATACCGCATCAGCCCGCAACCAGACCTCGAGCGGGAGGAAAGAGACCGTGGATAGAGCCCCTGGTTTGAGTGTTCGCCTCAAGCTCACCCTCAGCTACGCCGGCTTTCTGATGCTCGCAGGCGCCTTGCTGCTCGCCGCTGTGTGGGCGTTCCTCCTGCGTTACGTCCCCGACCGTGCGTTCCTCATCAACGCCGACACGTCCCTTCATAGTGTTTTTCCCGTCCGGTCCAACCTCCTGCACGTTTTCGCTCCGAGGGCAGCCGCAGTGTTGGCGTTCTTGCTGGTATTCGGTCTCGTGGGAGGATGGATACTCGCCGGCCGGATGCTCGCACCCCTGACCCGCATCGCCGACGCCACACACACCGCGGCGACCGGATCGCTCGCTCACCGAATCCGGCTACCCGGCCGCACAGACGAGTTCCGCGAACTCGCCGATGCCTTTGACACGATGCTCGCCCGACTCGAAGCCCACGTCGCGGAACAGCAGCGGTTCGCCGCGAACGCCTCCCACGAGCTGCGTACGCCGCTGGCCATCACGCAGACGCTGCTCGACGTCGCACGCCACGACCCGGACCGCGGCAACGACGAACTCGTCGAGCGGCTCCACGCGGTCAACACTCGAGCGATCGACCTTACGGAAGCACTGCTCCTTCTCAGCCGCGCCGACCAGCGATCCTTCGTCCGGGAGGACGTCGACCTGTCCCTCCTGGCGGAAGAGGCCACGGAAACGGTCCTCCCCCTCGCAGAAGAACGCGGTGTCAGCATCGAGACCTCCGGTGATATGAGCCCGACCATCGGCTCACACGCGCTCCTGCTGCAGATGACGACGAACCTCGTGCACAACGCCATCGTCCACAACCTCCCTGAACACGGCACCGTGTGGGTCACCACCGGCGTTCACCTCGAGTGCGTGGTGCTGACGGTCGAGAACACCGGTCAGCAGCTCACCCCACGGCTGCTTTCCACATTAGCCGAGCCGTTTCAGCGCGGCACGCAGCGGATACGTGCCGACCACGTGGGGGTCGGCCTCGGTTTGGCAATCGTCAAGAGCATTACCCAAGCACACGACGGAACCCTCACCATCACCCCCCGGGAGGCCGGAGGGCTCAGCGTCTCGGTGCAACTGGCCGCCGCGTCGCCGCACACTGTTAGATGACGATCAGCGGGACTCCCGCACGGCCCCGCGAGGGGAGCCAGCGAACTGGGCACGGATGGCGCTCGACCGTTCGCCGCGGCCATCATAATCCGCGTGTCGGGGGTTCGAGTCCCTCCTCCGGCATCGTAGAAATGCCTGCTAATCCTGGGGAGGCTCCGGTTGACGAGCGTCGACGGAAGCGTGATGTCGGTCGACGAGGCGCGCGAGCTTGCCACTCGCGCCCACGGCGCCCAGCGAGACCGCGACGGAACCTTGCACATCGATCATGTTGCGCGGGTCGCCGCGAACGTTGCTGCGGACGACGCTCACCGGCGGGTCGCGTGGCTCCACGATGTGATTGAAGACTGCGGGCTGACCGTCGAAGATCCCGAGCTGAGGTTGCCCGAGGTCGAGCGCGACGCGCTTGTTCTTCTCACGCACGATGCGACGGTGCAGTCTTATGCCGAGTACGTGCAGCGCGTTATCGATGCGCCGGGAGAGCCTGGGGCTCTGGCCAGGGCGGTCAAGGAAGCCGACATGCTCGACAACCTTCGTCGTTGCGCTCGAGACCACCACGTCGCCGTGGCGCAGTACGGCAATGCGCTGGCTGCGCTTTGGGCCGCTACAACCTCGCGTTCCTAGGCAGCCGGGCGAGCGCGTTATTGCAGGTACGTCGATCGAGGCGCCTGAGTCAGCGAGGTGCGCCCCCTCAACCGCCCCCGATCGCGCTCCACGCCGAATTCGTGAGGTTGACCATCGCTTGAAGATCCGCGGGGCCCGTGAAGCCATTCCCGCCGACGAAAACGGTTAGGCCTGGTCCCGACCGCTGGCAACCGATCACCTGCTCGGACGATGGGTCGGGCGCGTGTCCGGCGAGGATCAGCGGGGTCCAGGAGATTTGGCAGGACACCTGGCCGACTGTCATGACCTGCCGCGGCGGCTTGGCCAGCCCCAGGTAGGACGGATCGAGCACCGGACCGATCGTCACCCCCGGCGCACTCGCGCGGACGGCGATCACGTAAGGCCGCTTTTGCAGCCCGCTGTCACTGTAGGCGCGGTATGCCGCTCCCGCACCGTTGAATGCCTGGCGGTAAGCCGCTTCGGTTGCCGAACCGATCTTCCCTTGGTTGACTCGTTCCTGCCGCACGAGCCTCGCGCTGTACCGCCTGCTCGAGAGCGCGTCGACCAGATCTCGAAAGCCCGCGACGCTGGCCGGCAGCGTGATCGGCCGAGGGTCGGCACGGGTCTGGCCGGTCGTCGTCGAAGAGCTCTTGCTGCCGCCACAGCCAAGCAGCATCGCCGCGAGACCCGTGGTGACGGTGAGAGTGGCTGTCGGTCGACGCCCTCTCACGCGCTGACAGCCTCGAGCGTGCCGCGCTCGATCGCCTCGCGCAGGCGGGCGTGGTCGGCCTCCGTGACGTCCGCGTAGCGGGCCGCGCACTCGGCATGCGCCTGCTCGAAGCTCTCGTCCTCGCCGAGGTACGCAGCCATCGAGATCCGGTCACCGGAGCGAGCGTGGGCGCGCGCGAGCGTCCAGCCACAGCTCGCGCCATACACCCGCAGGCCCTTCGCGGTCAGGCGCTCGAGGTCGATCGAGGCCTTGCCGTCCCACAGCTGGCGCACGTAGAAGTCGTGGTGCCCACCGTCGAATCCGATCACGTCGTACCAGCCGAGCATCGGATCGCTCGCCGCCTGCATCAGCCGCTGTCCCTCGACGACGCGACGGCCCTGCGAGGCGTAGACGGTCTCGCCTGCGTAGGGCGCGAGCACCGACTGCTGAGCCTCCTTGAGCTGGAGCAGCAGCGGGTCATCGAGTCGGTTGCCGATCATCAGCACGACGTACGCTCGGGTGCCCACGCTCCCGACCCCGACGACCTTGCGGGCCATGTCGGCATACCGGTAGGACTGGACGAGCGTCCGCCGGTCCGGACTCAGGCTCTCACGGTACTGGCGCAGGAACGCACCGATCACCTCGACGTAGCGCGCCTGCTGCTCGGCGTCGAGCAACTCCTCGATCGGAACGATCAGCGGGGGCCTGGCGACGAACCGGATCGTGCCGTCCGTCGTGTCGATCAGCCGTTCGAACGCGTGCAGATGGTCGCGGCGCAGCGCGTGGCGCAGCCCCCGCTGGCCCTCGCGCGCGGAGGCCTTATCCCCTAGCTCCGCGAGGCGGTTGCACAGCGCCTCGGCGGGTAGCCGGGCATACCAGACATCAACGTTGCGCTGCTCCGCGAACTCGAGCATCGCCTTGCGGTAGGCCCGGAGCGTCGCGCGGACCGCTCGGTCGCGTGCGCGCCGATCGAAGCCGAGGTCGCGCGCGGCGATCTCGACGCTCGCCGCGAGGCGCCTCACGTCCCACTCGATCGGCCCCGGCAGCGTCTCGTCGAAGTCGTTCAGGCCGAACACGAGCGACCGCTCGGGGGTTTCGAACATGCCGAAGTTCAACAGATGCGCGTCACCGCACAGCTGCACCCGCAGACCGGCGCACGGCGTCCGCGCGAGGTCGGCCGCCATCACCGCCGCCGCGCCTCGGAAGAACGCGAACGGGGATGAGGCCATCCGCCCGTAGCGGATCGGCACCAGCTCGGGGAGGCGCGAGGCGGCCTGACGCTCGAGGATCGCAATCGGGTCCGGTCGATCCGGCGTGGCCGTCCAGCTGGCGTGTCGATCGTGGGGCACGTCGCCGCGCATGCCCGACCCACGCGCGACCCGCTCGGCGACCGATGTGCGCGAGAGGTACTCGGGGTCCGGCAGCGGGGCTAAACCGTTCCGCTTAGAGACGGATCGCGAGGATTTGGCCTTAGTTGGCATCGAGCACCTTCCAGAATCGTTCTTCACACCGCACCGTGCGCAACCTGCAGTGTTACCGATCGCGGCCCTCAGGTCCATCGGCGCGATGCGCCAAGGTATTCAGATGCAAGTCCGGTCGGTCCGCCCGTTGGTACTGATCGCCGCGCTCAGCGCGATCGTGTTCGTGGCGCTCACCGTCCTCGTGACGACGAGCGCACCGATCAGCATCGATTCGCGCGCGTTTCGGTTTGCCCACGATCTGCGCGCGCCGTGGCTCGATCACGTGGCCCGCGCTGTCACGACCTTCGGACTTATCGCGGTCGTCGGCCCGGCCCTGCTGGTCAGCGGGGTGCTCCTGTTGCGCACTCAGCATCGCGCCCGCGCGGCCGCGCTGCTGATGGGCGGCGCGCTGGCCTGGATCGGCGTTTGGCTGTTGAAGCTGGTCGTCGATCGGCCCCGCCCGTCTGCGCCGCTGGTGACGACGTCTGGCCAGAGCTATCCCTCCGGCCACGCCGCGAACTCGGTCGGCTGGCTCGCGCTCGCGATCGCACTCACGGTCCTGATCAGATCGCGTGCGGGCCGCGTGGCGGCAGTCTGCGTGGCCGGAGCACTCACGGTGCTCGTGGGACTGAGCCGAATCTATCTGCGAGCTCATTACGCCTCGGACGTCCTCGGCGGCGAGTCGTTCGCCGTCGCCACCTACGCGCTCACGGCGACGGCCGCCTACGCATGGTGGCCGGCCCGATGACACCAGGACCCACGCCGGCGGCGAGCGTGGGACCATCGTTGCGTGAGGCCACGAAAGGAGCCATTGGATGACCGCAAAAGCCGACTTCACTGAACAGGAATGGGACACCGTGCTCGAGGGACCGCCGAGCGCCGGGATGATCGTCGTCACCGCTCAGCGCGGCGGCACCTTCCGTGAGACGTTCGCGATCGGCAAGGCCTACGCCGAGGCGCGTTCGCAGCACGGCGCGAGTGAGCTGCTGGACGACATCGTCGCCGCAAAGCCCGAGGTCGATCACACCCGCTATCACTCCTACGACGAGCTCAAGCAGCACGGCATCCAGCACGTGCGCGACGCAGTAGAGGTGCTCAAGGGCAAGGCGACGGCTGACGAGGTCGAGGAGTTCCGGCGGTTCGTGTTGATGCTCGCCGAGAAGGTGGCCAACGCTCACCGCGAGGACGGCGTCGCCGTCAGCCAGCCTGAGCAGGCGGCGATCGACGAGATCTCCACTGCACTCGGCGCCACGACCGGTGACACGCCCGGAGGCGGCGAAGGCTGAACCCGGGCGCGGGTGTCCCGAGCCTTTTGGTACGATCGCACGCGGTGTATCAAATGGTTCGGGAACCAGGCCGGGTTTCTGAATGACCGCCCTTCCGGCCGGCCCCGAGCAGTGCTGCGTAGACGGAGCGCAGACGGTCGAAGTCACCTCGGAAACCGCTCGCCGCGTCGGCGTAGAGAAACGACTCGCCCATGCGCACGATCGCGTAGGCGATCACCTCGGCATCGGCCGGCGGCTCGTAACCGCGGCCGATCTCCGCCTCGATGATCTCGTGGATCAGCGCCACCACCTGGGGCTCGACCACACCATCAGCCGCGGTGAGGATCCGCTGGGCCGTGTCTCGCTCCACGTCGAGAAACCGGCGGAACGCCTGCGCCTCAGCGAGCTCTCTGAGCTGGAGCTCGAACACCTCGACGAGCCGCTCGGCGCCTCGGCCGCCCACCGAGTCCTCGACGCGGCGAAACATCGGAACCACCAGCCTCACCAGCACGGCACCGATCACGTCGTCGCGCGACCCGTACCAACGGTGCACGGTCGCCCGGGAGAGCCCGAGCTCCGAGCAGATCGCCTGAATGTCGATTCGCTGTCCGGCGAGGAACCGCTCTGTCGCGGCGTCGAGCAGCTGCTCTCTGCTCGCCGCCGGCGGACGTCCTCTCGATCGCCTGACCTCACCTCTGGACACCTCCACAACGCTAACCGTGGCGCGGTGCGAACGTCCACGGAGCCGAGCCCGACCACCACCGCAAACAAGGAGAACACCTGATGTCCGCCACGCCGCTCGGCCCCAGGCCGCTTCGTGTGCTGCTCCCGATCATCGCCGCGGCCGGCGCGATCGCGATGCTCGGCCTGATGTGCGCCCCCGCGGGCGCGACCGTCTGGCTGTGCAAGCCGGGCAAGAAGCCCGATCCGTGCGCACCCGGGCTCTCGACCACCGTCTACAACGCTCCGCTCACCCAGGCGATCGGCGTCCGGCATCCGAAGGCGGAGAGCAATCCGCCGGCCGACTGCTTCTACGTATATCCGACGGTCAGCGACGAGAAGACTGGGAACAGCGACCTGGTGATCCAGGACACCGAGCGCTCGATCGCGCTCTACCAGGTGGCGCGGTACTCCCAGTACTGCAGGGTGTTCGCGCCGATGTACCGGCAGGTGACGCTGGCCGGTGCAGGCCTGCCGGGCGCGCCACCGTCGAAGAGCAAGGCGAATCCCGCGCTCGGCGTGCGTGACGTCGAGAACGCGCTGGCGGACTACCTCAAGCACTACAACCACGGCAGGCCGTTCGTGCTGATCGGCCATTCGCAGGGCGCCGGCGTGCTCGAGGCCGTGATCGCCAAGAAGGTCGACCCCAAGCCCGCCGTTCGCAAGCTTCTGCTGTCGGCGATCCTGATGGGGGGGAACATGCTGGTCAAGGGCAACACCGGGATCGGCGGCTACTTCAAGCACATCCCGGCCTGCCGTAAGCCCACGCAGTTCGGATGTGTGATCGCGTTCTCCACGTTCGATCAGCCCGTGCCGAGCGACAGCCTGTTCGGGCGGCCCGGCGCGCTGAAGGGGCTGGGCAACGGCTCGCCGCCGAAGGGCGATGAGGTGCTGTGCACGAATCCCGCCAACCTGGCGGGTGGCAGCGGGGTGCTGAACGTGATCCAGCCGAGCGCGCCGTTCGCGCCCGGATCGACGATCGCGATCGGACTCAGCATCCTGAACTGGCACGTCCCGAGCCCATCGACCGTGTTCTGGGCCTCGCCCGGGTCCTTCACCGCCAAGTGCGAGGACTCGAACGGAGCCCATGTGCTGGAGGTCACCGCTCGCAACGGGGCGCAGACGCCCACGCCCGCGCCGACGCCGGGCTGGGGTCTGCACCTGCTCGACGCGAATCTCTCGCTCGGCAACCTGATCGGGCTCGTGAAATCGCAGTCAGGGGCGTACCTCGCGCACCATCGCGCACACAAGAGGTGACGACTGCTGATCGGGTCGCGGCTGGGCAACCGGCCGCGACCCGATGGAGGATGTCCGATTTGCGTTCAGGTGCGTATCCGGTTTGTTCAGGTTGGGGTGCATGGCACGCCGGGTTTGTAGTCCGGTGCGACGGCGGGAAGGCGGGAGTAACCTCGAAAACTCGGACCTGGCGCGGAGGGGATGGCGGGTTAAGTCTGATGGGCAGACTTAACCTCGAATGCTCGCGGGCCGCAGCGGAGTTTTCGAGGTTATGCCCGCCCCGGCGCCCGCTCCCGCTCGCCGCCGACCCGGCTCCCGGCCTCGGCTCCCGGCTCTCGGCTCTCGGCTCTCGGCTCTCGGCCTCGGGAAACGTCACACTCGGCGCGGCGGCGCGCGCGAAGGTGACGATGACCCCCACCAGCGGCGCCAACGTCACTCTCGGCTCCGGGCGCGAACCGAGAGTGGCGTTATCCGGGCGCCTGCCCGGGCCGCGGGCGCGCTCGCCGGCCCACCACCCAATCACGCGCCCATCGCCAACCTGAGCCAACCGGATACGCACTTGCGTTCAATATGAACGCAAACAGCTAGCGGCGAGTTGCGAGCCTCCGCCCGACGGCGGAGGCTCGCGCCGGCTGAGCGCGATCGCCTCCCCCGCCTGCGTTCAGGCGGCGATCGGCGAGGTCACGCCTTCTTCGGTCTCGGCCAGATGCTGATGGGACGGGCAGTAGCCGTTATGCGGAAGCGGCATCCGCTGGCACGGCGTGCCCTTCCGCGTGGTCGCCCGGCACTGCAGCGGATCTCCGTTGACGTCGAGGCCGTTCTGCGGCAGCCGCCGAAGGTATTCGTCAACCAGCGACAGGTAGTGCTCGGTCACCCTCAGCACCCGCATCTGCGCGCACATCGGGAAGTACACGCGGATCTCGCGGAACAGTGTCCGCGTGGGTTGCGCGAAGTAGTGGCGATCGGTCGCCATCCGCTCGACCGCCTCCTCGCACGCGCGCAGGACCCGTTCGTGGTTCGAACCCTCGGCCGCGCAGGGGCCGTCCTCGATGATGTCGTCCGCGAGCTTGCGGTAGATGGCTCGACTAAATCCGTACATACGGCTGTCTCCTC
This sequence comes from uncultured Solirubrobacterales bacterium, assembly GCA_963796645.1. GTDB lineage: Bacteria > Actinomycetota > Thermoleophilia > Solirubrobacterales > Solirubrobacteraceae > Palsa-465. The sequence continues at coordinate 31,488 of CAWCMQ010000003.1, forward strand.
CTTGGTTCCCGTCGGTCGGGCCTCCCAGAACCACGAAACGACGGGACCTCGGAGAACTTGCGAAAACTCGAGCAAAATCTCGAAGATTTTTCGGCGCACCACGCACCGGAATATGGATAAACCGATGTACCGGGGGATTGCGCCCGGTCGTGGGCGGGCCGGGCCGCCGCAGCTTGTGCCGTCCGGGTCGGACGGGTAGGTTCACGGCCCGGACAAGGAGGCGACGTGAACCGGATGAGCGCGCAGGACGCATCGTTCCTGCACATCGAGAGCGACAACAGCCCGATGCACGTTGGCGGGGTGAGCATCTTCGAGGGACCCCCTCCCCCGTTTCCGGAGGTCGTCGCGGTCGTGCGCTCAAAGCTCCAGTTCGTGCCGCGCTACCGCCAGGTGGTGCGGTTCGTGCCGTTCGCGCTCGCGCGGCCCGTCTGGGTGGACGACCAGCACTTCAACATCGGTTATCACCTGCGCCGCACCGCGCTCCCGGATCCCGGCGGCGACGACGAGCTCAGGGCGCTGGTCGGGCGGGTGATGTCGCAAAACCTCGACCGGGCGAAGCCGCTGTGGGAGATGTGGGTCGTCGAGGGACTCGACCAGGGTCGCTGGGCCCTTGTGTCCAAGGTCCACCACGCGATGGTCGACGGCGTGGCCGGGACCGACCTGATGACCGTGCTGCTCGACCGCGAGCGGGACCCGGAAGCGGCGCCGGCGGAGGACTGGACCCCCGAGCCCGGACCCGGCCAGGTGGGTCTACTCGGCGGCGCAATCGTCGAGCGCGCGGCAAACCCGGTGGCTGCCGCCGAGGGCCTGCTCGGCGCGCTGCTGACTCCGCGCCAGCTCGCCGGAATGGTGGAGGACACCGCCCGCGGAATGATCGGGTTCGCGGGGATGGCGCGTCCGACCGGATCCTCGTTGAACGGTCATCTCGGCCCGCACCGTCGATGGGATTGGGCTCGAGGCCGGCTCGCCGACGTGCAGCTCGTGCGCCGCGCGCTCGGCGGTACCGTCAACGACGTCGTGCTCGCCGCGATCACGCACGGCTTCCGCGAGCTGCTGCAAGCCCGGGGCGAATCGGTAGACCGCACGCTGCGCACACTGGTGCCGGTCTCGGTCCGGCGGCCCGGCGAGCGAGGCACCTACAACAACCGCGTCTCCGCGATCTTCGCCGAGCTGCCGGTGGGGATCGCCGACCCGGCCGCGTGCCTCGCGTCGATCCGGATCCAGATGGCCGGGTTGAAGGAGTCCAAGCAGGCGGTTGCCGGCGAGACGCTCACCTCGCTGTCCGGATTCGCGCCGCCGATGCTGCTCGCACTCGGGGCGCGGGTGGCGAGCAAGCTCCCGCAGCGCAGCCTGAACACCGGGACGACCAACGTGCCCGGCCCCCAGTTCCCGCTCTACCTGGTGGGCAGGCGGATGCTCGAGTCCTTCCCCTACATCCCGCTGTTCGCGAGCGTGCGCGTGGCTGTGGCGATCTTCTCCTACGACGGAGCCCTGAGCTTCGGTGTCAGCGGCGACTACGACACGGCGCCCGACATCAGCGTTCTGTGCGCCGGGATCGAGCACGGCCTCGCCCAGCTCGTCGCGCTTGCGCAGCCCGCATCGATGGAGGCACCCGGCGCGAGCGAGGAGCCTGCGCCCTCCCCGTCCCCCCAGGACGCCGTCTTCTAGCTGACGTGCCCGGGGACGTTCAGAACGGTTTGAGGTAGGGAGAGGTCCGGGCCTGCCGAGAGGCTGTGGGTGTCGAAGCTCACGGCCGCAAGGAGGCCCGGATGTCGCACCATAGAGCCCGCTTCACCCCGCTTGGTCGCTGGAACGTTGCGCGGTATGTGATCGAGGACGGCGAGACGTACGCGCGGGCCGCGGCCCGGGCGGGCGTTTCGCCGTCGACGGTGTGGGGATGGGTCAAGCGGTGGCAGGCCGCGTCAGCGGAGGACCAGGCGTCGTTGGCGTGTCTGCGGGAGCGCTCCAGTCGCCCGCATCGCTCCCCGGCTCAGGTCGGCGAGCGGGAGGCCGCCGGGATCTGCGCGCTGGGTGAAAAGACCGGGTGGTCGCCTCGGCGGCTCGCGGACGAGCCCGGGGTCTGCCGGCCGCATTCGACGGTGCATCAGGTTCTGCGTCGTGGCGGCTGTTCGCGTCGGCCGATCGCTGAGCAGGCGGCGGTGATCCGCTATGAGTGGCCGTGCCCCGGGCAGCTGCTGCACATGGACGTCAAGAAGTTCGGGAAGTTCGCCCAGCCCGGACACCGCACGACCGGCGATCGGACGCGGAACTCGCGCCGGATCGGTTGGGAGTACGTCCACACGATCATCGACGACTGCAGCCGCACGGCCTACTCAGAGATCCACGACGACGAACAAGCCCCGACCGTGACCGCGTTCACCCGCCGCGCGCTGGACTGGTTCCTCGAGCTCGGGATCTGTTCCGAGCGACTGATGACAGACAACGCCTGGGCGTACACGCACAACCGCTCGCTGCGGCGACTGCTGCGCTCCCGGCAGATCACCCACATCCGCACCCGCCCCTACACGCCCCGGACCAACGGGAAGGTCGAGCGCTACCAACAGACCCTCCAGCGCGAGTGGGCCTACGCCCTGGAATACGCCTCCAGTCAAGCGCGTCGGGAGTCACTGCCACACTGGGTCGCTCACTACAACGAGCGACGCTCCCACAGCTAGCCGAGACACTCTCCCTCGCGGCCGGGGGCTCGCCGCACAGCTCGCGCGAGAGGCGGCGCAGCAGGGTGGCCACCTCCGGTTTGCGCTCGGTGCTGTCGTCGGCGAGCGCCTCGACGAGGAGATCGCGGCGAGCGGTGACGATCCGGTCGGTCTGGACGCGTCCTTCGGGCGTCAATTGGGTATCGCCGTCCTCGCCGGCGATCAGCCGGCGCCGGCGAAGCTCCTGCACCACCGCGGCCACGCGCTCGGGGTCCACTCCGTCCTCCTCGGCCATCGTGCGCGCTCGCTCGGAGCCGTGCTCGTCGATCCGCACGAGCGCCCAGATCGCGCCCGGACTGATGTCCACGTCCGCCCGCTCCGCGACCCGCTCGTGGAAGCGGTGTCGCTCCTCGCGCGTGGTCACCCGGGTCAGCGCCCGCTCGGTCTCGGCCAGCGAGTTCGATGAGCGGGGCGCCGCGAGGCTGTCGTCGAGCCCGGTGCTCGTCGCCGCGGTCGCCCGCAGCGGTCGCTCCTCGAGCAGCACGCTGAGCACGAACCCAAGCGCCGCCACGCCGGCCGCCATCAGGAACACCGGTCGAAGCGAGTGGACGTAGGCGTTCTGGTAGGCCAGCCGCGCCGGTCCGGGCAGCCTGAGCACCTGGGCGCCGGTCAGGCGGCCGCCGGCCGACACCTGGTGTCCGATGACCCCGGTCAGCACGCCATGGAGATGCCGCCGCAGTCCGGACGAAAAGACCGTTCCGAACACCGCAGTCCCGAGCGAGCCGCCGATCCCGCGCGCCAGCGTCACCGCCGAGGTGGCTGATCCGAGCGTCGAATAGTCGACCGCGTTCTGGACGGCCAGCACGAGCACCTGCATCACCGAGCCTAGCCCGAGGCCGAGGACGAGCAGATACAGGGACGAGGCCACGATGCTTGTCCCGACGTCGAGCCGCGAGAGGAGCAGAAGGCCCGCCGACATCAGCGCCGTACCGATGATCGGGAACGCCTTGTAGCGCCCGGTCCGGGTGATCAGCTGGCCCGAGAGGATCGACATCGACAACACGCCGACCATCATCGGAACCAGCCGCAGGCCCGAGCCGGTGGGTGTGGCGCCATCGACGGTCTGGAAGTACAGGGGCAGGAACGTGACCGAGCCGAACAGGGCGAAGCCGACGATCATCGACAGCGTTCCGCCAACCGCGAACACCGGGTTGCGCAACAGCTCGATCGGGACGATCGGCTCGCGCGCGCGCCGCTCGGCGACCACGAACGCGGCGAGCAGCGCCACCCCGATCGTGCCGATCACGATCACCTCGCCCGAGCTCCAAGCCCAGGTCGTGCCGCCGAGGCTGGTGACGAGCACGATCGCGCTCAGCGCCGCGGCCAGCAGCCCCGCCCCGACATAGTCGATCGACGGCCGCGACGTCGTCAGCGTCCTGGGCAACGTCGCCCCAAGCACGAGCATGGCGAGGATGCCCAGCGGCAGGTTTACGTAGAAGATCCAGCGCCAGGAGACGGCCTGCACGATCAGCCCGCCGAGCAGCGGCCCGCCGACGCTCGCGACCCCGAACACCGCTCCGAACAGTCCCTGATAGCGGCCGCGCTCGCGCGGAGGGACGACATCTCCGATCACCGCCTGGATCAGCACGACCAGCCCGCCGGCCCCGAGTCCCTGAACCGCTCGGAACGCGATCAGCTCCGGCATCGACTGGGCCTGGCCGCAGAGAGCCGAGCCGGCCAGGAAGATCACGATCGCGCTCTGCAGCACCCGCTTGCGGCCGTAGAGATCGCCGAGCTTGCCGTACACGGGCGTCACCACCGTCTGGGCGAGCAGGAACGCGCTCGTCACCCACGCCAGCTCGTTCAGGCCACCGAGATCGGAGACGATCGTCGGCAGCGCGGTGGCGACGATCGTCTGATCGAGCGCCGCCAACAGCAGAACCAGCATCAGGCCCGCGAATACGAGCCGCACGTTGACCCGCGCGGCGGGAGCGGGAACGGCCACTGAAGCGGCTGCGGACATCTGGGCTGCCCGGACAATAATCGCCCTTGGGCCGGGGTGAAAGGCGCCAACCCGTGGCGAACCTCCGCCTAGGGCCGCCCGCTGGCGGGACCCCCGACAGACCAGCTAGCTGCAGTATCGAACACCGGGGCCCCTCATTGGCGCGTGAGGCGGTCCGCGGGACGCTGACCGCGTGTTGCCAACGACCGAAAGGAAGGCCCCGATGAACCTTGCCGCTCGCGCTGGGCGCTGGAGCGCCGCGCATTGGAAGACCGCCACCTTCGGGTGGCTCGCCCTCGTCGTGTCTGCCGTGGTCGTCGGGCAGCTCGCGGGCACGGTCAAGCTGACGGACTCCGAGCAGTCGGTAGGTGAGTCGGCCCGGGCTCAGGCGATCTCACAGCAGGCCGGATTCGGCGATCACGCCGGCGAGGCTGTCCTGGTTCAGAGCCGAGCCAAGACCGTCGACGACCCCCGATTCCGCCGCGAGGTGCAGACGGTCGTTACGAGCCTGTCGCGTTCGCCGCAGGTGATCCTGCTCCGCTCCCCCTCGCCCCGGGTCACCAGGGGCAGCTCGCTCAGGACCGCCACTCGGCCCTGATCGAGTTCCAGATGCGAGGAAGCTCGGACTCAGCCGCCGACCGCGTGCAGCCGGTGCTGGACCGCGTGGCCCGGCTCCAGCGCGCGGCCCCGTCCTACACGGTCGCCGAGTTCGGCGATGCGAGCGCCAACCACGAGCTGAACCGGACGATCAACGATGGCGTCTCGAAGGCCGAGCGCCTGTCGCTTCCGATCACGTTCCTGGTGCTCCTGATCGCGTTCGGCGCGTTCGTGGCGGCGGGGATCCCCGTCGTGCTCGCATTCTCGGCCGTGCTCGCGTCCGGCGGCCTCGCCGCGGCGGCGAGCCATTTGTTCCACGCCTCCGACGCAACCAGCTCGGTGATGCTGTTGATGGGGATGGCGGTCGGCGTCGACTACTCGCTGTTCTACCTGAAACGCGAGCGCGAGGAGCGACGTGCCGGTCACGCGGATCCCCTGAACCGGGCGGCCGCCACCTCCGGCCGCGCGGTGCTGGTCTCCGGCCTCACCGTCCTGATCGCGATGGCCGGGATGCTGCTGTCCGGCACCAAGGTGTTCGACTCGATCGGAATCGGCGCGATGCTGGTCGTGTTCATGGCCATGGCCGGCTCGCTGACCGTGCTTCCAGCGTTGCTCGGACGCCTTGGCGACAAGGTCGACAAGGGGCGGATTCGCAAGGGACGCCGCACCTCCCGCGCGTGGGACCTGCTGCTTCGCCCGGTCCTCCGCTTCCCAGCGGCAGCCGTGCTGCTGTCGGCGACGGGGCTCGTGCTACTGGCGCTGCCGGCACTGGCTCTGCACACGACGCTGATCGGCGCGAGCGACCTTCCGCGGAGCATCCCGATCGTCAGGACCTACGATGCGATCCAGAAGGCGTTCCCCGGTGCCCAGGCCCCGGCGCAGGTGGTGCTCCGCGCCGGGAACGTCGACTCGGCACAGGTACGCCAGGGGATCGGGAAGCTGGAGCGCCTCGCGCTTGCGAGCGGACAGGCTCGCCAGCCGATCGAGACGACCGTGAACCCAGATCACACGGTGGCGCGGATCGACGTGCCGTTGATCGGCAGCGGCGAGAACGCGACCTCGATGCACGCGCTGTCGACGTTGCGGACGCGGGTGCTGCCGGCGAGTCTCGGGAGACTGCCGGGAGCCACCTACGCGGTGACCGGAGAGGCGGCCGGCACGCATGATTTCAACACGCGCATCAAGCAGCGGTTTCCGCTGGTGTTCGCGTTTGTCCTCGGGCTCGCGTTCCTGCTGCTGCTGCTCACGTTCCGCTCGATCGTGATCCCACTTGTCTCGATCGTGTTGAACCTGCTGTCGGTGGCGGCCGCCTACGGCGTGCTCGTCTGGATTTTCCAGGACGGGCACCTCGAGGGCCTGCTGGGATTCCACTCCAACGGCGCAGTGGTGACGTGGCTTCCGCTGTTCCTGTTCGCGGTCCTGTTCGGGCTGTCGATGGACTACCACGTGTTCATCGTCAGCCGCATCAAGGAGCTCCGCGACGGCGGGCTCAGCACGGCCGACGCGGTCACCGAGGGGATTCGCAGCACGGCGGGTACGGTCACCGCGGCCGCCTGCGTGATGGTCGGGGTGTTCGCGATCTTCGCTTGGCTGCCTACACTCGACATCAAGCAGATGGGTGTGGGACTCGCGGTCGCCGTGCTGCTCGATGCCACCGTCATCAGAGGGGTGTTGCTGCCCGCCACGATGAAGCTCCTGGGCGAGTGGAACTGGTACCTGCCGCGCTGGCTGGGCTGGCTTCCACGGGTCCGGCTCCAGGCCGGCCGGATCGAGCCCGCCGCGGAGGCGGTGTGACCGTGGCTGCGATCAGGCAACGGCTGGCCGACACCGCCACCTACCGGCAGCTTGGGTATCTGCTGTCGGCGATGCCGCTCGGCCTGGTGTGGTTCGTCGCTCTGGTGACGGTCTGGAGCCTGTGCCTGGGGCTCGTCGTCACGCCGCTGTGCATCCCGCTCGCGATCGGCCTGGCGTACATGACGCGCGGGTTCGCGGCGGTGGAGGCCGAGCTCGCGCGATCGCTGCTGGAGATCGACGCGCGGGCTCCGTCGGGCCCGGAACCGGGTGGCCGGTTCTGGGCCCGCTTCCGGGCCCTGTTCGGCGCCCCGTTCTGGCGCGCCCAGGCGTTCCTGCTGATCCGGTGGTTCGCTGGGTTCCCGCTCGCCCTCGCCGTGCTGATCGCGCTGTTGTTCTCGGTGGCGATGATCTCGGCCCCGATCTGGCTGCCGCTGAGCCCGAGTCCGGCGGACCTCGGGATCTGGAAACCGCACACGCTGCTGCAGTCGCTGGCGTTCGTGCCGGCCGGTCTGCTGCTGCTCCCGGCGACTCTGCTGCTCGCGAGGCCGCTGGCGCGGATCTTCCGCCCTATCGTCTGGAGTCTGCTGCCGGCCTCGAACTCACTCACACCGGCCCAGGGCGACGCGTCCACAGCCCGCCCGGTCGATCGCAGGCGGCGTTTCCGGGCCCATGCGTGGACCGACGCCTCGGTCGCGCTGCTGCTGATCGTGATCTGGGCCGTGACCGGCCTTGGTGATTTCTGGCCGATCTGGGTGATCCTGCCCCTCGGGCTGGCGCTGGGCATCCACGGCTGGTTCGTGCTGCTGGACGAGGATCCGTCGATCGTCGGGCGCTTCCGCGGCAGCCGAACGCTGGCGGGGGCGTGCGGGGTCGGGGCGGTGCTGACCGCCTTCTACGTCGGCATTTGGGCCGCTGCCGGACTCGGCTACTTCTGGCCCGTGTGGCCGATGATCGCGATCGCGATCGTGCTCGGCGTGATCGCGGTCTCGGTCCGCCCGGCTTCGCCGGCCCAGGCCGAGATGGCCGAGCGGATCGAAACGCTCGAGACCAGTCGTGCCGGCGCGGTCGACCTCCAGGACTCGGAGCTTCGCCGGATCGAGCGGGACCTGCACGACGGCGCACAGGCGCGACTCGTCGCGCTCGGCATGAGCCTCGGCATGGCCGAGCAGAAGCTCGCGAGCGACCCCGAGCGAGTCGGCGAGCTGCTGGCCGAGGCGCGTGCGGGCGCCGAGCATGCGCTGCGAGAACTACGCGACCTCGCCCGCGGCATTCATCCACCGGTTCTCGCCGACCGGGGCCTCGAAGCGGCGATCGCCTCGCTCGCCAGCTCGACGCCGATCGAGGTGGCGCTCACGGTTGAGCTCCCGCGACGTCCAGCGCCCCCGGTGGAGACGGCGGTCTACTTCGTGGTCGCCGAGGCGCTGGCCAACACGGCCAAGCATGCCCGGGCCGACCACATCGCGATCCGGATCCATGAGACCGGCCAGATGCTCCACGTTAAGGTGCAGGACGACGGGATCGGCGGCGCCAATCCCGCGGGCACCGGGCTGCGAGGCATGCGCCGGCGTGTCGAGGCGCTGGACGGGCGGCTGTCCGTCACCAGCCCGCACGGTGGCCCGACGACGATCCGAGCGGAGGTGCCATGCGCGTCGTGATCGCCGAGGACCTGGCGCTGCTACGCGACGGTATCGCGCGCCTACTCAGAGAGAACGAGATCGAGGTCCTGGCCGCCGTCGGCGACGGCGAGGCACTCGTACGCGAGGTCGTGGCCCGCCGCCCTGACCTTGCGATCGTCGACATCCGTCTGCCCCCGGGCTTCCACGACGAGGGGCTGCGCGCCGCCCTCGAACTCCGCCGCCGCGTCCCCGGCACCGCGGTGCTGGTGATCTCGCAGTACGTCGAGCCGACCTACGCGGAGGAGCTCCTGGCCGATCGCGGCGGCGGGATCGGCTATCTGCTCAAGGACCGGGTGATGCACGTGGCCGACTTTCTCGAGGCGGTCCGCCGAGTCGCGGACGGCGGCACCGCGCTCGACCCGGACGTCGTGGCGCAGCTGTTCGCCCGCCGGCGCCAGGACGGACCGATCGAGCGGCTGACCCCGCGCGAGCACGAGGTTCTGTCATTGATGGCCGAGGGAAGGTCGAACGCCGGAATCGCAGAGACCCTCGTGCTGACCGTCGGTGCGGTGGAGAAGCACGTACAGAGCATCCTCTCCAAGCTCGACCTGCCGCAGTCAGCCTCCGATCACCGCCGCGTGCTCGCCGTGCTCACGTATCTGCAGCAGACGAGCTGAGCTCTAGCGGTGGGTCGCGCCGCGGGATCGGCGACTCGTTCACGATCGAAGTGGTGGTCTGTCCGTACAGCAGGAAGCGGTCGAGCACGCGTGGGAGCTCGTCGATCTCGCGCAGGTGGAGCTTGATGTAGAAGCAATCCTCCCCCGTGATCCGGTGGCACTCGCCGATCTCCGGGATCTCTCGCGCCAGCTCCGCGATCCGGCGCAGCTGGCCCGCCGCCGGCTTGACGCGAACGATCGCGGTCAGCCCATATCCGATCGCCCGCGGATCGATCTCGGCCCGATAGCCGGTGATCACGCCATCCTGCTCCAGTCGCCTGACTCGGTCGGCGACCGCCGGCGGCGAGAGATTGACCCGACGGCCGAGCTCGGCAAGCGAGACTCGGCCGTTGCTGGCGAGCTCGGCGATGATCCGATGGTTAATCTCGTCAAGAGCCAACGATTACTCCGTTACCGCGGACAAACTCCATACTTCATGAGGTGATCAGACGATAACCCCTTTGATCACCTATGTACAGAACGTCGCCGGCCGGGAACCATTTCGTACTTGGTTGTCGAGCCGGCCTCCCTCACTCGCCGGTCCGGGCGCGCGTCCCGGATCACGAACGTCCCGCCCCAGGCGTATTTCGTCGGCAGCGCGGTGTTCCATTACCTGGGTCCGTCCTTCGCCGTGCTGCTGTTCGCCCGCGTGCCCCCGCTCGGGGTTGCCTGGTTGCGCATCGTCAGCGCCGGTCTGGTGTTCGCGCTCTGGCGCCGTCCGTGGCGCGCACTGCGAGCGCCGGGGCGCGACGTGATCGGCCTCGTGATGAGCCTGGGTGTCGTGCTCGCGCTGATGAACAGCGCCTTCTACCTCGCGATCGCGCGGCTCCCGCTCGCCACCGTCTCGGCCATCGAGTTCCTGCCCGTGATCCTGCTCGCGGCCATCGGGATCCGATCGACTCGCAACTGGCTCGCGCTCGCGCTCGCGGTCGGCGGCGTCTACGCGCTGACCACGGTCCAGCTCGTCGGCCAGCCGCTCGGCGTTGCGCTGGCCTTCGCGAATGCAGCGCTGTTCGCCTCTTACATCGTCCTCGCCCACCGGCTCGCGGTGACCCCGGATCTGCGCCCGATCGACGGACTCGCGGGCGCGATGCTGATCGCCGCGCTGGTGATCACGCCGATCGGCGGGTGGATCGGAGCCGGGCACGGGCTCGATCCGGTTGTCCTCGCGGCAGGCGTTGGGGTCGGGATCAGCTCCTCGGTGATCCCCTATGTGTGCGACCAGCTCGCTATGGCCCGCCTCCCGCGGTCCACCTACGCGCTGTTCGTGTCCTTGCTACCGGCGGTCGCCACGCTGGTCGGCGTGATCGTGCTGTCGCAGCTGCCCTCACTGCTCGACCTCACCGGGATCGCGCTGGTGATGCTTGGTGTGGCCGTCCACCGCGCCGACGACGAGTCTGTCGATTTCGGAGCGGCCCGTTCGTCTCATCAGCGACCATTCCGACAAAGGAGGAAGCGATGAGATACATGCTGTTGATCCACCAGGGCGACACACCGACCCCGCGCGATCCGGAGGCCTGGGCGCAGCTCTCCGAGGCCGAGCAGCAGGCCGTCTTCCAGGACTACCAGGCGGTGAGCTCGGCGCCCGGCGTGACGCCGGGCGAGCAGATGCAGGGGCCCGAGACGGCGACCACGGTGCGGGTCCAGGATGGCCGGACGCTGACCACGGACGGCCCGTTCGTGGAGATGAAGGAGGCGCTCGGCGGCTACCTGTTCTACGAGGCCGATGACCTCGATGCCGCGATCGAACTGGCCGGTCGCATCCCCGCGGCCCGCATGGGCGGCGCGATCGAGATACGTCCGATCGCAGCGTGGTAGCGATCCTCGAGCAGACCTTCCGCGAGCAGTGGAGCCGCGTGCTCGCAGCCCTGATCGGCTTCCTCGGCGACTTCGACCTCGCCGAGGAAGCCGCGCAGGAGGCGTTCGCGATCGCGGCCGAACGCTGGCCCTCGGACGGCATCCCGTCCAATCCGGGCGCCTGGCTGCTGACGACAGCGCGCAACCGAGCGATCGACCGAATACGGCGCGACCGCACGCTCGCGGTCAAGGCGCAGCTGCTCGACCCGCCGACGGTGACCGAGGACGTTATGGATGAAACCCCGTTTGAGGACGAGCGCCTGGAGCTGATCTTCACCTGCTGCCACCCGGCGCTCGACCTCGACGCGCAGGTGGCGCTGACGCTGCGCACGGTCGGAGGGCTGAGCACGCCCGAGATCGCCAGGGCGTTCCTCGTCCCCGAGCCGACAATGGCCCAGCGCTTGGTCCGGGCCAAGCGCAAGATCAGGCTGGCCGGGATCCCGTTCCGAGTCCCTCCCGATCACCTGCTGCCGGACCGCCTCGCCTCCGTTCTCGCCATCGTGTACCTGATCTTCAACGAGGGCTACGGCGGCCGCAGGGACCTGGCCGCCGAGGCAATCCGGTTGGGTCGGGTGCTGGCCGGTCTGATGCCCGACGAGCCCGAGGTCCATGGCCTGCTGGCGCTGATGCTGCTGCTCGACGCACGCCGGGGAGCGCGCTTCGACAACGGGGAGATTGTGCTCCTGGCCGACCAGAACCGCTCCCTGTGGGACGCGGCCCAGATCGACGAGGGACGCTCGATTCTTGAACGGGGGCTCGCACTCCACGGCCGCGGCCAGTACGTGATCCAGGCCGCGATCGCCTCCCTGCACGCGGAGGAGCGGACCGACTGGGCCCAGATCGCGGCCCTCTACGCCGAGCTCGCCCGACTGACGCAGTCTCCGGTGGTCGAGCTGAACCGGGCGATCGCGGTCGCCGAGGCCGACGGGCCCGAGGCCGGCCTGGCGATCGTCGAGGAACTCGAGCTCGAGGATTTCCACTATCTGCACTCGGCGCGCGCTGAGCTGCTTCGCCGTGTCGGCCGCGATCAGGAGGCCAGGGACGCGTTCGCCCGGGCGCTCGCGCTGGTCCACGACGACGCCGAGCGGCGGCTGCTCGAATCTCGGCTTGCCGAACTCGAGCGCTAGCTCATAGGCGGCAGCGTGCCGCTCAGCCACTCGGCCGCGAGCGGCACGTGGGCGGGATCTATCTGGTGCCCCACATCGGACTCGTGGTACTCGACCTCGAGCCCGCCGGCCCGCAGCAGCTCGTTGGCCCGGCGTCCGAACTCGACCTCCATCACCGGGTCGCGACGGCCATGAGCGATGAATGCCCGCAGCCCGGCTCGGTCGGCGAGATCCGGCTCCCAGCGCTCCACCACCGGAACGAACCCCGAGAAGATCAGCAGACCGGCGGGCGCCGGGCGGTCGGGCCCCAGCCCGAGCGAGTAGCTCATCACCGAGCCCATCGAGAACCCGCCGAACACGGTTCGCTCGGGGCCGATCCCCGTGCGTTTCCAGAGCTCGTCGTGGAAGCCGGCCAATGTTGCGTAGGTCGAATGGAAGCTCGTCGGGTCCGGATAGCCGACGCGCGGGACGAGGTACCAGTGATACCCGGGCCAGCCGGGCACGGTCAGCGGCGCTCGCGGCGTCACGACATGCAGCCGGCGGCGCGGATCGAGCAGGTCGCCGAGCGGCAGCAGGTCATGCTCGTCGGCGCCGCGGCCGTGGTGGAGGACGAGCAGGCCCTCTGGATCCTCGGATGCCGGCCGTTCGAGAAACGTGAGCTCGGTCATCGCCTCACAGAGCTCCCCGGACGATCTTGCCGAGCGCGTTGCGCGGCAGCTCGGACGCGAACTCGAACCGCTTGGGCACCTTGTACGGAGCCAGCCGGCTCGCGGCCAACGCCCTGAGCTCGTCGGTATCGACCCGCTCATCGGCGACGATCACCGCGGTCACCTCCTCGCCCCACCGGTCGCTCGGCCTCCCGATGACCGCCACCTCACGCACGGCGGAATGGCCACCGAGCACCTCCTCGACCTCGCGCGGATGAACGTTGTAGCCCCCGGTGATGATCAGTTCCTTGCTCCGTCCCACCAGAGTCAGATAGCCATCGTCGTCGATCGCGCCCAGGTCGCCGGTCCGGAACCAGCCGTCGCCGGTGAATGACTCGGCGTCCGCGTCCGGGCGCTCGTAGTAGCCGTGGATCACGTTCAGCCCGCGAACCTCCACCTCGCCCTCGCCGGACAGCCTCAGCTCCACTCCGGGAAGCGGGAACCCGACGGTCCCGGGCCGGCGGGGACCGTCGTAGGGGTTCGAGGTCAGCATCATCGTCTCCGTCATGCCGTATCGCTCGACTGGAATCTGACCCGCCGCATGCGAGACCTCGTCGGCCAGTGCCGCCGGCAGGGGGGCCGAGCCGCAGACCAGCAGCCGCAGCGGCCGCAGGGCATCGGCCCGGTTCGCGGCGGCGAGCCGCTGGTACATCGCCGGCACGCCGAAGAACAGCTCGGCGCCCGCGGCGTTGGACGCCAGGTCGTCGGCATCGAAACGCGGACGCAGAATCAGCGTCCCGCCCGCGCACAGGCTGCCGATCACCCCCACGCCGAGCCCGTGCACGTGGAACAACGGCAGCGCTAGCAGTAGCCGCTCCTCCGGCTCCCAGCGCCAGGCGTAGGCGACCGCAGTGGCGCTCGAGAGCAGGTTGCCGTGGCTCAGCAGCGCTCCCTTTGGTTCCCCAGTGGTCCCCGACGTGTACACGAGCAGCGCTGGGTCGTCCACCGTCGCCCGGTCGATCGCCTCGTCACCGTCCTCGGCCTTCCCGAGCTCGATGCCGAGCGTCAACACCGGCTCCGCGGCCGCCTCGGCGATCCACCGACCGCGCTCGTCGTCATCGACCGCCGCCGCCCTTGGGTCGGCAGCGCGAACGATCCGCGTGACTTCCTCGCGCGTGTAGCTGGTGTTGATCGGCACCGCCACCAGCCCGGCTCGAAGCGAGGCGACGTGGGCCACGATCAGATCGGCGGACGTCTCGCCCGACACCACGAGGCGGTCGCCCGGCTCCAGGCCGGCCCGCAGTAGCGACCGCGCGGCGCGGCGCGTGCGCTCCTCCAACTGATCGCTCGCGATCCAGTTGCCGTCGATGTCGCGCAGCTGGGGCCAGGTGCGCTCCGACCAGCGGCGGGCGAAGCGTGCGCTCAAACTGCCATCGGCCAGCAGGTCGGGCTCGGCGATTTCGCCGTCGCCGGGCAGGTGGTCTTGGGGGCTTCGGAGCGCAGCCGCGGCCATCAGGACCGGACGTTACCCGTCCAGTTCGGCCAGGCGCCGCTCCACGAAGCGTCGTTCGGTCTCGGCGTGGACCAGCTCGAGCGCGCGCGCGTAACAGCCGCGAGCCTCGTCGATGCGGCCGAGCCGGCGAAGCAGCTCGGCACGGGTCGTGTGCAGGTAGAGATAGTTCTCGAGCGCCAGGCGGTCGACGATCGCCAGACCGGCATTCGGTCCGTCGGCGTGCGCTACGGCAACCGCCCGATTGAGCTCCACCACCTCGGACCCGGTGAGGCGTGAGAGTTCGGCGTACAGCGCCGCGATTTCGTTCCAGTCGAGCTCCTCCTCGGCCTGGTGCGACGCGATCGCCGCCTGCAGGACGTACGGTCCGCGACCGCGGAGCGCGATCGCCCGCTCGAGCGCGGCGCGCCCCTCCCGCAGCTGGGCCTGGTTCCAGAGCGAGCGATCCTGATCCTGGAGCCGGACCAGCTCGCCGCCTCTGAAGCGCGCCTCTCGTCTGGCGTCATGGAGCAGCATCAGGGCCAGCAGTCCGTGCGCCTCCGATTCGTCGGCCATCAGACCGCCCAGCACGCGACCAAGCCGGATCGCCTCGGCGGCCAGGTCCACGCGGCCGCCGTAGCCCTCGTTGAAGATCAGGTAGATGACGGCCAGTACCGCGGCCAGGCGCTCGGGCAGAAGATGGTCGGGCGGGACGCTGAACGGGATCCCTGCAGTCCTGATCTTCGATTTCGCACGGGACAGGCGCCGCTTCATCGTCTCCGGCGCGACAAGGAAGGCACGGGCGATCTCATCGGTCGTCAGGCCGCCGAGCGCTCGCAGCGTCAGCGCAACCTGGGCCTCGATCGCCAGCGCCGGGTGGCAGCAGGTGAACAGCAGCTCCAGCCGCTCGTCTGGGATCGTCATCTCGTTCACTTCATCCTCCGAGGCGCCGGGTGGCTCGAGCTGCCGGGTCTTCAACCTGAGGGTGCGTTCGCGACGGATCCGGTCGATCGCCCGGTTCCGAGCCGTCGTGATCAGCCACGCGGCCGCGTTCTGGGGCGCGCCATCCCGCGGCCAGCGCTCGGCCGCGATCGCGAACGCCTCCTGCGTGGCCTCCTCGGCGAGGTCGAAGTCGCCGAGGAAGCCAACGAGCGCCGCCAGGACCCGGCCCCACTCATCGCGGAAGACCTGCTCGATCAGGACGGGCGCTCCACGACCGGGCGAACCTCGACCGACCCGCCCATCCGCGCCGCAGGGATTCGCTGCGCGATCCGGATCGCCGCGTCGAGATCGTCGGCGTCGAGCAGGTAGAAGCCGGCGAGAATCTCCTTGGTGTCGGCGAACGGTCCATCGGTGGTCAGCGCATGGCCGTCATTGACCCTGACGGTGGTGGCCGAGTCGACCGCGTGGAGCTGCTCACCGCCGACGACTTCGCGCTCGTCGTTGAGCGCCATGTACTCGGCATGGGCGGACTGCTGCTCGGACTCGCTCAACTCCTCCCACGCGCCGGGCCTCGTGTAGATCAGCAACGCATACTTCACTCTTCAGTCCTCCTTCGGAGCTTGCCGTTGGCCCTACGACGAACGAGGCAGGCGCCAAGGGACAGGTGACGAAGAAGAATCTACGCGTGGTGCGCGGCGCGGGGAAAGAGCCGCAGGCGCCGGGCGTGAGGGCGCACGTCTGTGGCGGGCGCCGACGTGGGTGCGCGGCCGAGGCGCAGCGCTCGGCGGATCAGCGCCCGGTCGCGGGCCCGCTCGAACGCTCGGCGGCGAAAGCGCCGCTCGCGCTCACCGCCGCCGCGCTCGGCGCAGGCCTCGAACGCTCCCCAGCGATCGAGTGCCCTCGCCGCATCACGGTCACCAGGCGCCACCGCCATGAGCAGCGTCAACGCGCAGGTCTCGTCCTCCCCGGGGGCGTTGCATCCGTGGCTTGGAGGGCAGCATGCCGCCATGTTCTGGGCCTACCCTGCACGGAGCGCCTTATGCGTGCGCGGAGGCGTCAGCATGCTGACCAAGCTGCTGCGCAAGACGCTGCATCGCCCGCTCATTGGCCCGCCTCAGCACCGAGCACACGATTGGCGCGGTGAGCCGCTCGCTCAGCGGCGCCTTCTGCCAGGCGTACTCGAACACGATCTTGGTACCCCCATCGGGGATCTCCTCGAGGTAGTAGGTGCCGTTGGCGACACGTCTGCCCTTGGCCCCCACGTTCTTCTCGACGATCTGCTCTGGTCGTGAGGCGGAGACGACCTCGATGTCGATCACGTCGGTGCGGCCGGCCGCCTTGACCCGGACGCGGGCCTTGGAGCCGATCCCGGACGGCGGGCCCGAGTACTCCCAATCGCGAAGGATGTGGTTGGTGAAAGGCTCGTGGTTGGCCATCACGTCAAGGAAGTCGAAGACCTCCTCGCGGGGTTGCGGAACGTTGGTGGTTACTCGTACAGGGTTCATGTACCAGATGGTACACTTCTCTGCGATGACCGTCAATACACCCCGCACGGATCCGAGGCAGAAGCTGCTCGAGCGGTCGATCGAGTACGTCGCCTCGCACGGTTTCGGCGAGCTCACACTGCGTGGGCTGGCCGCAGCAATCGGAACCTCGCATCGCATGCTGATCCACCACTTCGGCTCCAAGGAGGGGCTGTGGGTGGCGATCGTCAAGGAGGTCGAACGGCGCCAACTGGCGCTGCTCGATGAGGTCCTGCCGCAGCCTGACGAGCCGATCGGCGAGGCGATGTGGTCCTGGTGGAAGCACATCTCGGACCCCGCGCTGTGGCCGAACGAGCGGCTCTTCTTCGAGATCTATGGCCAGGCGCTCCAGGGCCGGCGGCACACGTCGGAGCTGCTCGACGGGATCGTCGACAGCTGGGTGGAGCCGGCCGCGCAGCACAGCATCGCCCGCGGCATCCCGCCCAAGGTCGCACGCGCGCACGCCCGGCTCGGGGTGGCGACCACCCGCGGCCTGCTGCTGGACCTGCTTGCGACGCGTGACGTGGTCGCGGTCGACGCCGCGATGGCGGCCTTCATCGAGCTCTACGAGGCCTGGCTCGCGGCAGTCGGTTAGGGTGAGCTCCGATGTCCTCGGAGCTCCAGGAACGTCGTCTCGCCGTGGTCCGCGAGCATATGCAGTCCGAGAACGAGCATCGATTCGAGGACACGCTCGAGACGTTCGAGCATCCCCGCTACGAGATCATCGCCACCGGCGACGTCTACGACGGGCCCGAGCGCGTGAGCGAGTACTACCGAACCTCTCGAGCCGCGTTCCCGGACCAGCGCAACGAGAACTCGGTCTTCCACTGCAGCAAGGACGCGGTGATCGTCGAGTTCGACCTGCTCGGCACCCATGAGGGCGAGCTGCGCGGCATCCCGCCCACCGGCCGCAGCTTCCGCTGCCGGATGTGCGCCCTGTTCCTGTTCGCGCCCGGCACCGACCGGATCGTTTGCGAGCGCATCTACTTCGATCAGGCCACGATCGCCCAGCAGCTGCTCGGGGATGGCGCGGCGGGTGGCCTCTCCGGCGAAGCTGCCTGAGCGTCAGGCCGCCACCTCGCGGCTCTGGTCCAGCCGCGCCAGCCACCGCGTCGCGCCCAACTCCTGGTAGATCGCCCGGGCCTCGGCGAGCGCCTGGCCGTCACCGCCCCGCCGCGCGCGCTCGACGAGCGCCAGCGCCAACAGCGGCCTGGCCCCGACGGTGCGCAGCAGGCCGATCGCGTCCTGCTCGAAGCGCTGCGCCTCCTCCGTGTCCCCTCGGCGGTGAGCGAGCTCGGCGCCCAGCCGGGCGCGGCCCGCACGCAGCAGCGGCGTCGCGCGCGCCGGCGGCAGGCTGTCGACGAAGGCGACGAGCTCGCCGATCGTCGCTTCGTCACCGAGCATCACCGACGCCTCGACGCTGAGCGCGTAGGCCTCCTCCCGAAACTCGCCCGCCGTGCTCCGCTCGCGCACCGCCTCGCTGACCAGCTCCAGCGCCTCGGCAGCCGCGCCCCGTTCGACCGCGTCGCGCGCGAACGCGAGCGCGGCGCATACACGCAGGTCGATGTAGCTCGAGTCCCGCTGTGTGGCCGCGACGCTCAGACACCGTTCCAGGAGTCCATCGTCACCGCGGGCGGCACCGATCGGAGCCAGGAAGGCGGCCGCAGTCATCGCGTCCAGGTCGGTCTCGGCGCCCAGCAGCGGGGTCCCGATCGGGATCGCCTCGTCCCAGCGCCCGAGTATCACCAGCGGCTCGAACAGCTGGCCGAGGAGCTGGCGCTCCCACACGCGGTCGCCGCGCTCGCGAGCCAGAATCAGTGCCGCGTGAACCTGATCGACGGCCTCGGCCAGCCGATCGGTCTCGAGCGACAGCGCCGCGAGGTTGAAGCGCGCCCGCAGCGCGGCGGTCGGCAGCGCGTGCTCGTCGGCCAGCGCGAGCGCCTGGCGCAGAACCCCGGCCCCCTCCTCGCGGCGGTGGCGGAAGATCAGGTACACGGCGCGGCTGATCAGCGCCTCAGCCAGCCCGGGCCAGGATTGATTCTCCTCGAGCGTGTTCAGCGCCTCCTCGAGCAGCAGGGCGGCCTCGTCGAGGGCGCCGGCAAAGACATTCACACGCCCGAGCTCAGCGAGCGCCTCCGCCCGCACGATCGGGTCGATGTCGGATTGCGTTTCGTCCCGGAATGGCTCAAGCAGCTCCTGGGACTCCTCGAGGCGGCCACTGCTGGCGATCGCGCCGGACAGCGTGACGGCCGCCGACCCGCCCGACGCTCGCCCGTTGGCTCGGTAGAGCTCGATCGCGCGCCGCAGGCGGGACTCCCCGGCCGGTAGATCCCCTCCCTGCCAGAGCGCTCGCCCGGCCTGCTCGAACAGCGCCGCTCGCTCGAGCTCGTCGTCGGCGAGCTCGGCCGCGTGCTCGAAGTAACGATCGGCCTCAGGCCCG
Source organism: uncultured Solirubrobacterales bacterium (assembly GCA_963796645.1). Taxonomy (GTDB): domain Bacteria; phylum Actinomycetota; class Thermoleophilia; order Solirubrobacterales; family Solirubrobacteraceae; genus Palsa-465. Next base: position 50,871 of record CAWCMQ010000003.1, read on the forward strand.
AGCGCCATCGATGCGGCGGCCCGGCCGGCGGCGGTGAGCGTCTCCCGCGCGGCGGCCCGCAGATCCGCCACGTCATCCGCGTCCGGCTCGGTCCGGATCGCCTCGAGGTAGTGAGCGGCCAGCACCTCGGCGATGTCTCGGGCCTCCCCCGGCCACGTCTCCTGCAGGTTGCGCGCGGCGGCGACGTGGCCCGCCTTGCGTGCTCGCCGGGACAGCGTCCCGTACGCGACGGTGCGCAGCAGCGCCTGAAGGAACAGGTATTGGCCGCGCTCGGGCGAGCGCGGGTCATCGTCGCGGGCGAGCACCTGCTTGGTCACAAGGCCGTCGAGCACGCCTTTGACCTCGAGCTCGGGGCGCCCGCTCAGCGCGGCGACCGCGGCGGCCGTGAAGGATTGACCGAGCACCGAGGCGTCCTGCAGCAGGGACCGCTCGCCGGACGAGAGACCATCGAGCCGGGAGGCGACGAGCGCCTGCAGCGTCTCGGGGACGTCGAGGTCCGAGATGTCGCCGGACACCACGTAGCGCGACCCCTCCTGCACGAGAATCCCGCGGTCCTGCAACATCCTGATCGTCTCGACGGCGTACAGAGGGATCCCCTCGGCCCGCCGCCCGATCTCGGAGACGAGCTCGCGCGGCAGCCCTGGCGCCAGGCCCTCGAGCATCGTCTCGATCGCCGCCGTGGCGAGCGGCTCGAGCAGCAGCGGCGGCCAGGCCGGCCGGCGCTCCTGCAGCTCTGGCCGCGCCAACGTGATCACGAAGATCGGATGCTCGGCCGACCACTCGAGCAGGTAGTCGATGAAGTCGAGCAGACCACTGTCCGCCCACTGCAGATCCTCGAACACGAGCGTCACCGGAGCATCCTGGGAAAGCCGCTCGAAGAACAGGCGCCAGCCCGAGAACAGGTCCGCCCGGTCGGCGTCGGGACGCTCCTGCAAGCGCAGGAGGTGTGCGAGCCGCGGCTCGACGAGGCGCCGCTCACGCTCGTCGGTTACATATTGCTCGACCGTGACACGCAGCTTCTCGCGCGCGGCGGCAGGATCCTCCTCCTCGGCGATCCGCGCCCGCCCGCGGACCATCTCGGCCAGCGCCCAGTAGGCGACCCCCTCCCCGTAGGAGAGGCACCGGCCCTGGTGCCAGTAGCGGCCCTCCTCGATCCCGTCGAGGTACTTGAAGTACTCCCAAACCAGCCGGGACTTGCCCGAGCCCGCCTCGCCGATCACCGACAGATGGATCGCGTGGCGCTCGTGGGCGCTCCGCTCGGCGGCGTCGATCACGGCCTCGAGCTCCTGATCGCGTCCGACCAAAGGCGCCTCGAGCCCGACGCTGCGCCGCGCGCCACGGGCGCCCGCCACCACGCGCAGCGCTGTCCACGCATGCACCGGCTGATCGCGGCCCTTCACCTCATGCAGGCCGAAGTCCTCGTAGGCGATCGCCGCCTCCGACGCTCGCCGAGTGACGTCGTCGACCAGCACCGTGCCCGGTGCCGCTACCGACTGCAGCCGCGACGCGGTGTTCACAGAATCCCCCAGCACCATCGCCTCGCCCTCGGCCGCGAGATCGACCGCCGCGTTACCCGTAAGCACCCCGACGCGGAGCGCGAGCCCGTCTCCAAGCTCACTCACCGCTTGCGTCAACGCGAGGCCCGCCCGCACCGCCCGCTCGGCATCGTCCTCCCGCGCCACCGGCGTCCCCCACACCGCCATCACCGCATCCCCGATGAACTTCTCCACCGTCCCCCCATACCGCTCGATCAACGACCGACACCGATCGAAATACCGAGACAGCAGCTCCCGCACCTCCTCCGGATCACGATGCTCACTCAACGTCGTGAACCCCACCAAATCCGCAAACAACACCGACACCAAACGACGCTCCGACACAGAACCGGACGCCGGGGTGCCGGAGAGCGGCGTCGCGCACTGCATGCAGAAGCGGGCGCCCGCCACGACCGCCGCTCCGCAGGAGGGACAGATCTGCTCGATCGGAGCCGCGCAGTTGATGCAAAAGCGTCCGGCGGCGGGCGTGAGCTCGCCGCAGCTGGCGCAGGCGATGTTCTCCGGGGCGTTCAAACCGCTGACTCTCCGACCTCGGCCATTCTTAGCAGCCAGCGCGAGGCGCCAAGCTCCTCGTGGATCCCGCGCGCCTCGGGATCCTTGCAGGTGCTCACGCGGCGACCGCCGATCCGAGCGCCTCGGCGCGTGCGAGCCAGGGTCGCGCGCCGAGCCGCTCGAACACCTTGGCGGCCTCCGCGCGCAGCGCGACGGCCTCGTCGCCGTCGGTCCCACGGGACGCCAGCAGCTCGGCGTACTCGAGCTGGGCGCGTGCGAGGCTGAACGGCGTGGCCAGCTCCCGGAGATGGTCGACCGCCCGCTTGAACCAGCGCTCGGCGCCGGCCACATCGCCCTCGTGGGCCGCCAGTCTCGCCCGCGCGCGGCTCGCCTCTGCCTCGAGCAGCGGCAGCAGCTGCGCGGGCTTGAGCCCATCGACGCGCTCGATCAGCGCCCTGGCGACCGCGGGGTCGTCCGCCGCCAGCGCGCAGTCCACGGCCTCGGCGAACTCGAACGGGATGTGAGAGACACCCGATTCGGCGGCGGAATCGAACGTGTCCTGCGCCAGCGAGACCGACTCACCGGCCCGCTGCGTGTCGCGCAGGATCATCGCACGGCCCAGCCTCGCCTGGGCCTCCACGTCGGGCCAGCCGAACGACGATCCCAGCTCGTCGAACAGCGCCTGCAGCGCATCGAGTTCGCCCCGCGCAGACAGGACGTAGGGCAACAGCACGAACGCCTGCGCGGCCCAGATGTCCTGCGCTCCACCGCGGACCATGGCGATCGCGTCCAGAGCCTCGTCCCAATTGCCGAGCGCGATCATTGCCAGCACCTCTTGGGCCAGCAGCCGGCGCTCGCCGACGCGATCACCGCGCTGACGGGCCAGCGTCAGCCCGCGCTCGAGCAGCTCCTCGGCCTCGGCGAACCGTGCCTGGGCCATCAGGTTGTCGGCCAGGTTGAAGTGGCCGCTGATCACCTCGCTGGTGAGGTCGAGCTCCTGCCCGAGCTGCACCGCGTGTGTCAGCAGCGCGGTCGACTCCTCCGGGCGACCCGTCTCCGCCAGCGCGTTCCCCTTGCTGATCAGCGCCTTGACGACGACCTCACGGATCCGCAGGCCGTCCGCGATCCGCAGCGCCTCGTCGGCCAGCGCGAGCGCCTGTTCGGTCCGACCGAGCATGAAGTTGATCGACGACAGGCCCGAGGCGAGCTCGGCCACCACCTCGTCGTCGGTGCCGTCATCGACCTCCGCGTAGGCCCGGCCGAGGCGCTCGACCGCCTCGGAATTGCGGCCCAGCTGCTGCAGCACGTACCCCGCCGCCCCCTCGATGCGATGAGACTCGCGCTCGAAACCGGCCTCCCGCACCAGGTCGCGGGAGCGCTCCAGCAGCGGGAGCGCATCCTCGAGCTCCCCGCTCAGCTGCGCGGCCATCCCGGCCTCGCGCAGAAGCCGCCCCTGGGCGGCCGGGCCCTCCGCCAGCTCCGCGGCGCGCTCGAAGTGCCTCAGCGCCTCGGGACCCAGGGCCAGCGAAAGTGCGCGCCGTCCGGCGTTGGCGAGCGTCTCGCAGGCTGAGGCTCGGATCGCCGGAGCGTCGTCAGCATCGGGGTCAGCCTCCACGGCGGAGAGGTAATGGCTGGCCAGGACCTCGGCGATATCGCCGGCCTCATCGCCCGATGCCTCCTGGATCTGGCGTGCCACGGCCAGATGGCGGGCCTTGCGGTCCCGGCGCGAGAGCGTCCCGATCGCGACCTGGCGCAGCAGCGCCTGCAGGAACACGTACTGCCCCCGCTCGCCGGAGCGCGGATCGTCCACGAACGACAACACCTGCTTGGCCACCAGTCCATCGAGCAGGGTTTGGACCTCGGAGGCCGGGCGCGCCACGACCGCGGTCAGCGTCGCCGGGGTGAACGATTGGCCGATCACGGCGGCGTCCTGGACCAGCGATCGTTCGGCCGCGTTGAGGATGTCGAGCCGCGCGGCCGCCAGCGCCTGAAGCGTCTCGGGCACCTCCAGATCCGTGATGTCTCCGGTCACGACGTAGCGGCTGCCCTCCTGGGCGAGCAACCCGCGGTCGAGCAGCATCCGCACCGTCTCGACGGCGTACAGGGGCATCCCCTCGGCACGCCGGCGGATCTGCTCCACGAGATCCTCCGGGAGACCTGGTACCAGCCCGCTCAGCAACTCGGACATCGCGACGTCTTCGAGAGCTTCGAGGCCGATCGTCGGCGGCCAGCCGGGGCGCGCGGCGAGCAGCTCCGGCCGGCCCAGGGCGATGATGAAGATCGGGAAGTCGGCTGACCACTCGAGCAGGTAATCGATGAAGTCGAGCAGGCCGCTGTCCGCCCATTGCAGATCCTCGAACGCCAGGATCACCGGGTTGGAGCCAGCGAGCCGCTCGAAGAACAGACGCCAGCCGGAGAACAGGTCGGCGCGGTCGGGTGCGGTGCGCTGCTCGAGTCCGAGCAGATGCGCCAGCCGTGGCTCCACGAGACGCCGCTCGCGCTCGTCGGGTACGTGCTGCTCAACGGCGGCGCGCAGCTTCTGTCGTGCCGCTGTCGGGTCTTCCTCCTCGAGGATCCCTGCCCGGGCCCGGACCATCTCCGCGAGCGCCCAGTACGCGACCCCTTCACCGTAGGCCAGGCAACGCCCCTGGTGCCACCACCGCACGCTCTCGATCCCGTCGACGTACTTGAAGTACTCCCACAGCAGCCGCGATTTCCCCGCTCCGGGTTCGCCGATCACGGTGACCAGGCGTGCCTGCCCGTCGGTGGCGCACCCCTCGGCCGACTCGACGATCAGGGCGAGCTCGCGCTCTCGCCCGACGAACGGCGCCTCGAGCCCGACGCTCCGACGCGCGCCACCCGCGCCGGCGACGACTCGCAGGGCGAGCCAGGCGTGCACGGGCTGGTCGCGTCCCTTGACCTCGTGTACGCCGAAGTCCTCGTAGGCGATCGCTGCCTCGGATGCCCTGCGCGTGACGTCGTCGACCAGAACCGTCCCGGGCTCGGCGAGAGTCTGCAGCCGTGAGGCGGTGTTGACCGTGTCACCAAGCACCATCCCCTCGCCCTCGACCCCCACCTCCACGGCCGCCCGGCCGGTCAGGACCCCCGCGCGGACCCGTAACCCCGGCATACCCACCTCCTCTCCGAGGGCGCTCACCATCTGCGTCAGCGCGAGCGACGCCCGGACCGCCCGCTCACCATCGTCCTCGCGAGCCACCGGCGTCCCCCATACCGCCATCACAGCGTCGCCGATGAACTTCTCGACCGTGCCGCCGTAGCGCTCGATCAGCGTGCGGCAGCGATCGAAGTAGCGCGAGAGCATTTCGCGCACCTCCTCGGGGTCACGATGCTCCGACAGCGTCGTGAACCCGACCAAGTCCGCGAACAGGACGCTGACCAGCCGGCGCTCGGAAACCGAGACGGGCGTCGACTGCACACCATCGCCGACGGCCGCCCCGCACTGGCCGCAGAACCGGTCCTCGGGCTCGAGCTCGGCGCCGCACGCGCCGCACTGCAGCTCGAGCGAAGCTCCGCACTGCGTGCAGAAGCGCCTACCAGGTCGGTTCTCCGTGCCGCACCCCCGGCAATTCATCGGCTGATCCTACTGCCTGCCGACCCCCGCGGAAAAGGCCCATCGCCTGGCTGAAAGATAGGCTGCCAGCGTCATGGGGCGAAGTCGCATCGCCGACTGGTTCAGCGGCTACCGGTCGGCCTTGGCTCACCGCGATGTGCGGTTGCTGTTCGGTGGGCTGGTCATCTCCGCCACGGGGAGCTGGGCCTACAACGTCGCGCTGCTGGCGTTCGTGTTCGACCGGACCCACTCCCTGGCCTGGGTGGGTGCGGCGGGGCTCGGCCGGTTCGTGCCGGCGCTGGTATTCAGCGCTTATGGCGGGGTGATCGCGGAGCGCACCGAGCGGATCCGGCTGATGGTCAGCTCGGACATCGTGTGCGCGATTCTCCAGGTGGCGCTCGCGATCGACGCGGCCGCAACCGGGCCGGTGGCGCTCGCGATCGTCCTCGCAGCCCTCACCTCGTGCGCGAACATCGTCTACAACCCGGCGGTGGCGGCGACGATCCCATCGCTCGTCGATGAGGACGAGCTCGTCGCAGCCAACGCACTGAACGGCACGATCGACAACCTGGTCGTGGTGTCGGGGCCGGCGATCGGGGCGCTCCTGCTGCTGCTCGGGTCTCCGGCGCTCGCGTTCGCCGTGAACGCGGCCTCGTTCGCGGTGTCGGCGCTGGTGGTCTCCCGAATCAGTGTGCGCAGCCGACCCGTCGATGTGACCGAGGAGGGGACGGCCGGCCCGCTGGCCCAGATGGCCGTCGGCGTGCGGACGATCGTCTCGCTGCCCGCGGCCCGCACCCTGGTCGCCTTCAGCGTGCTCGTGAGCTTCGTCTACGGGACCGACACGGTGCTGTTCGTCGGTGTCTCGTCCCAGAAGCTCGGGACCGGGACCGAGGGGTTCGGCTACCTGCTCGCCGGCCTCGGGGTCGGCGGCATCCTGATGGCGGGGGCCGTGGACCGGATGGCCGGGTCGCGGTCGCTGGCACCGATCATCCTCGCCGGCGTGGCGGGCTACTGCCTGCCAACCGCCCTGCTGACCGTGATCCACAGCCCGGCGCTCGCGTTCCTGATCCAGGTCCTGCGCGGCGGGTCGACCCTGGTGGTCGACGTGCTCGCGATCACCGCGCTCCAGCGCTCGGTTCCGTCCGATCAGCTCGCGCGCGTGTTCGGGGTGTTCTTCGCGTTCGTGCTCGCGGCGATCTCGCTCGGCACCCTCCTGACGCCGATCGTCGTCAACAACTCAAGCCTCGACACCGGGCTGCTCGTAATGGCGATCGCGCCCTTCGCACTGGGCCTGTTCGGGTATCCCGCGCTGCTCGCGATCGATCGCGAGAGCGCAGGGCGCGCCGACCTGCTCGCGCCGCGGGTGGCCGTGCTCGAGCAGCTCGGCATCTTCGCCTCGGCGACGCGGCCGGTGCTGGAGCGCCTCGCCGGCGTGGCCACCGAGGTTGAGTTCGAACCCGGCACGACGATCATCCGCGAGGGCGATCCCGCCGACGCTCTGTTCGTGCTCGTGTATGGCGAGGTCGAGGTCACCGCGCGTGGGGAGGCCGGAGGCGCCGCGCAGCGAATCCGGACGATGACCGCGCCGTCCTACTTCGGCGAGATCGGCGTGCTCGAGCGGATCCCCCGCACCGCCACCGTCACCGCCCTCGGCGACTGCCGGTGCGAGCGGATCGAGGGCGACGAGCTGCTCGACGCGCTGACCACCGCGCCGCCGTCCTCGTCGCTGATGGAGAACGCGCGCAGTCGGCTGGCCCGGACCCACCCGTCACGGTCCGTCACGTTCAGCGGTGACCAGGCCCGCTAGGCTGCGCCGAGCGGGCCGGCCGAGCAGCGTCAGGGTGGTCAGGCACAGCGCCGCGGCAGCGACCATCGGCACCGCGTCCCCGGCGCTCTTGGCGACCGCGCCGCCGCCGCCCGAGCCGGCGATCTGCCCGCCCGCCCAGGCCAGGTTCATGAGCGCCGCGGCGAGTCCCTGATCGAGCCCGGTTCGCTCGGCCGCGTCCGAGAGCATCGCCATCGCCGGCGCCCAGAACCCGCCCAGCGCCGCCGCGATCGCGACCACGAGCGCAGCCAGCCCGAGCGCGGTGCCGGGCACCGTGAAACAGGCCAGCAGTCCGGCCGCCAACGCGAGGCCGAAGCGCAGCGGCAGCAGCCGGCCGCGCCGGTCCGACAGCCTCCCGATCAAAGGGCTGATCATGGCCTCGATCCCAGCCGCGACCAGGTAGGTGGCGCCGATCGCTGCCGCGGCGGCTCCGAACCGGTGCAGCCGCAGCGGGCCGAGGACGTTGAGCATCCCGGATGCCATCGCGGGCAGGGCCACGAGCCACATGCCGACCGCGACCGGGCGCTCGGCGACCGCCGCGCGCAACTCCCGCATGCCCTGCCGGGAGGGGACGTGGCTGGATGGGAGTCGCCGCGCGAGCACGATCAGGACCCCCGCGATCACGACCACGCCGCTGAACGCCGCGCCGCGCCCGGTCGCCGTCGCGATCGTGCCGATGATCGGCCCGAACAGTGCGCCGCCGATCGCCGCCCCCAACGCCCCTCCGATCAATGCTCCGCGTCGGTCCGGCGGCGCCTCGGCGACGATCCACGCCAGCCCGCCGGCCCACGAACAGGCACCGCCGACACCCTCGACGAAGCGGGCCGCATCGAGCAGCACCGCGTTGTTCAGGAAGCCGAACGCGAGCGTCGAGCCGGCGAGCAGCGTGAGCCCGGCGCAGACCGCGAACCGGGGTCCGGCGCGAGCCGCCAGCACACCACCCGGCAACGCGCCCGCCAGCGTGCCGAGCGGGTAGCTCGCAGTCATCAGGCCCGCCGAGAGCTTCGAGAGCGAGAGCTGGTGGCTGAGCGCGGGCAGCAGCGGGGCGATCGCCGCGAAGAACATCGTGTCCACGAACACGATCGCGCCGATGATCAGCACCAGGCGGCGAAGGCTCTCGCTCGGAGTCACTTGCACCTTCAGGACCGTACTGCGTGCCCGCGTTGGGCATATCAGAATGTCTGGACGGGAAGTAGGGTGAGAGCCCACCGACAGCCAAGGAGAAAAATGGGATTCGATCAGTACCACGAACCGCCCGAGGAGCTGCCGGCAGCCACGCGGACCTTCGCGCGCCTGTGCGCCTCGTTGACCGAGGAGGCCGAGGCGATCGGCTGGTACGAGCAGCGGCTCGCGGTCGAGACCGACCAGGACGCGATCGCGGTGATGCGCGATGCGATGGGCGAGGAGTACAAGCACTTCAGCATGGACCTCGAGTTCCTGCTGCGCCGAACCCCGACATGGCGCGAGATCGCCGAGGGGATCCTGTTCACGGAGGGCGACATCGTCGAGCACGGCGAGGAGGCCGAGGCAGAGGCCCTCGAGGGCGACGCCGGCGGTGCCGATGGCTCGTACGACGGATCGCTCGGAATCGGCAGTCTGCGAGGGAGGGCCCGATGAACCATCTGCTCCGCAATCAGGCCCCGATCAGCGACGCTGGCTGGAAGCTCCTCGACGAGGAGGCTCGACAGCGTCTGACGCCCGCGCTCGCCGCCCGTAAGCTGGTCGACTTCTCCGGACCGCGCGGTTGGGAGTACTCGGCCACCAACCTCGGCCGAGCGGGCAAGCTCGACCCCGCCCCGACCGACGGCGTCACCGGCCTCCAGCGACGGGTGCTGCCGCTGATCGAGCTGCGCACGGACTTTGAGCTGTCCCGCCAGGAGCTTCGTGACGCCGACCGGGGTGCCGAGGACGCCGATCTCGCGCCGCTCGACGAGGCGACCCGCCGGGTCGCGCTGGCCGAGAACGTCGCCGTGTTCCACGGCTGGAAGGGGGCGATGGAGGGAATCGCCGAAGTGTCGCCCCACGACACCCTCCAGCTCGGCGAGGCGCCCGACGCCTACCCGCGCCCCGTCGCCGGCGCAGTCGAGCGCCTGCTGTGCGACGGGATCACGGGACCGTATGGGATGGCACTCGGGCGCGAGCAGTACCGGCGCGTTGTCGAGACGGCCGAGCACGGCGGCTATCCGCTCCTCGATCACCTGCGCAAGATCCTCGAGGGCCCGATCGTGTGGGCGCCGGGGGTCAAGGGCGCGGTCGTGGTGAGCCTCCGCGGCGGCGACTTCCTATTCGAGTCAGGGCAGGATCTGTCGATCGGCTACGACTCGCACGATGCCGATGTGGTGCGGCTGTATCTGGAAGAGAGCTTCAGCTTCCGGGTCGCCACCCCGGAGGCGGCGGTGGCCCTGAGCGATTAGGGCTCAGCGAACGATCCTCGGACGGCGGCTGCGACCAGTGGCCGCGCGTGGCCTAGGCCCGGCGCTGGGCGTGGCCGCGCGTGGCCCGGGCCGGGCGTGGCCTCAACGTCACGTTCGCCACGGCACGCGGGGCGAACGTGACATTGACCACCACCATCGGCCTCAACGTCACGTTCGGCCCCGGGCGGGACGCGAGTGTGACCCGCGCCGCGGCGAGCGGGCGCTGAGCGGCCGGGGCTCAGCTCCCCTCGAGCGTCTCGATCACCTCGTAGATGCCCGAGACGTGCTCGTTCTCTACGAATGCCGATAGCCGGTCGACGCGCTGGTTCTCCGCGGCGTCGGACTCCTCGCGCCAGCGGCGCCACTCGTCCAGCGACGTGTCGAACATCCCGAACGAGATGATCTCGTCCTCGTCCCGGACATTCCGTGCGTGAACGGCCCTGATCAGACCCGGCGGGCCCGCGTCCGGGTCGTCTCCCTCCCAGGCCCGGCGGAACGCCTCCCAAGCGCCCGGCTTCAGCCGACGAGCGGTGAACGCGATGATCATCTGCATGGCCTCCTGTTCGGACGGTGTCGGGGACGACACTATCCCGTCCGGCTCGGTCCGCGGGTTCGCGTTGCGCGTGAAGCTCAGTCCGCGGGTCCGGATGCGAGGTCGTCGATCAGGGCGGCGAGCCGCTGGAGCAGATCGGGGGCGAGCTCGCGCTCGCGCCCGGGCAGCGCCGCATAGAACTCGCGCTCGCGCGCCCGCGCCCAGCTGCGGTGCTCAGCGAACATCGTCTGGCCCCGCTCGGTGAGCGCGACCGCCACCGACCGGCGGTCCTCACGCGAGCGTGTGCGCACGACGATCTCACGCCGCTCGAGCGCATCGAGGATGCGAGTCGCCGTGGAGGCGGCGACCCCGGCATCGGAGGCGAGATCCTGGACCCGAGCCGATTGCTTGCCCTCGAGCCCGAGCAGCAGCGAGTATTGCGACATGGACAACGAGTCGCCGGCGACGTGGGTGGTTGCGCCGCGCGCGCGCCTGACCGCTTGGACGAAGCCGTCGAACGCGCTCAGAAACTCGGTGTCATGGACATCCGCAACCGCCACGAGACGAGCGTAACACAGCGGGTGGCTTGCTAATCTTTAGCATGCTAAGGAATTCCATGTTCCACAACATCCTGGTCAGCATCGACGGTTCGCCCCATGCGGAGCGGGCTCTGCAGGAGGCGATCGAGATCGCAACCGACGCGCGGGCGCGGCTGACGATCCTGACCGCAGTGCCCAAGCCGTCCCGCTGGATCTGCAGCTCGGCGTTCACCGCCGGGGCCTACCAGGCGATGGCCAACGACTTCGAGCAGGAGGCGATCGAGATCCTGCGCGCCGCCGTTGAGCGCATTCCGGACTCGATCCCGGTCACCAAGATCCTCACCCACACCCCAATCCGGGAGGCGCTCATGCACCGGATCGAGACCGGCTGTCACGACCTGCTGGTGATGGGCTCGCGCGGGCGCGGAGCGCTCAGCTCGTCAGTGCTCGGGAGCGTCAGCGGCTACGCGCTCAAGCACAGCCCGATCCCGGTGCTCGTGATCCACGCCGATCAGGAGCCGTCAACTGACCTGGGCGACGATCACCGGAGCGTGAGTCGGAGCGAGGCTCCCGCCAGCGGGCTCCGGAGTGACCATGACCCGGCTCACGCCCTTCAGCGACCCCGGCACGCCGACGTCCCCGGCACCGGCTGAGGTGACGCTGAACAGCGCGCTGGTCGGCGACGGGGCGGCCGACCCCCGCTGGATCCACAGCTCATAGACGTGCCCGCGCGGAGGCGCCGGCATCCCGCGCATCACCAGCTCGCCGCGGCCGGACGAGATCCTGAGCTGTGCCGTCCCGGCTCCCGTCACCTGCGCCCGGATCAACCGCCCACCGCCCGAGCCGCCGGTGCCCAGCCCCACCGCTCCGACGATCACGAGCGCCACGATGACCGCGGCCACCGCGGCCAGCGCGCCTCTCGGCATCCCCAGCCAGGGGCCCGAGCGCCCGCGGCGGCGGTCGCTCGCGGGCGCGGCCCGCGGGTGCGAGCGCACGTCTTTGAGCACGCGCCGGCGCAGACCTCGCGGCACCTCGTACTGAGGCGCCGCCATCGGCAGCGCGTTCGACACCTGCTGGAGGCTCGCGACCTCGTCGCGACAGACCACGCAGCTCACCATGTGCTTCCTGAACGCCTCGGCCTCGCTCGGCTCGAGCGCACCGAGTACGAACGCCGCGGCGTCCGCGCCGCAGTCTCGCTCGTCAGACATCGAACCTCCCGCCGTCATCCCACGACCTCCGCCGGATCCCCGAGGGAAAGTCGCATCTTTGTCAACCCCAGCCGCATCCTGCCCTTCACGGTCCCCGCCGGCAATCGGAGCATCTCCGAGATCTGGCTGTGGGTGAACCCCCCGAAATAGGCCAGCTCGATCACCCGCCGCTGATCGTCCGGAAGCTCGTCGAGCGCGCTCCGTATCCGGCGTGCATCCTCACGCCGCTCGACCTCGGCATCGGTCCGATCGGCGGCCTCCATTCGGTCCGCGATCGTGTCGTCGTAGACATCCTGGCTGTCTCTCACCGACTGCCGCCTGAACACATCAATTGCGCGATTGTGAACGACGCTGAGCACCCACGAACGGACGCTGCCCCGCGCACGGTCATAGCGCGCGCCGCTGCGCCACAACGATACGAACGCCTCCTGCACCACCTCCTCCGCGACGACCCGCCGACCGCACATCCGGTAAGCGAGCGAGAACGCCGCGCTGGCGTGCCGATCAAAGATCACCTCGAACGCGCGCGCGTCTCCCTCCTCCACCCGCTGCATCAGGTCCTCATCCGCGAGCCCGCGGAGGTCGGTCGACGCAAGACGACGGGTTACTCGGAGCACGGGCCTAGGATTCGATCAGGTTCAGGGTAGGGGCGGGTCGGTTTCCGCCCGTTCTCCTGTATTCGCACGGGGCGGCGGCTCGGATCACTTGGAGTCGAATTTTTTTCTGTCGGGCGGTTTGAAGCCCCTCCAGAACGGGTATCCCTCGTCGGTCGTCGTCGGACGGGTGCCGCGACCGTGTCCGTCCGCCGGGGGAACCAACTGATCTGAGGGCAGACATGGCAAAGACGGCGGTCCGTAAAGTAAGGCGCACGGGTCAGGAGGATGGTGCGCAAATGGGCAACGGACACGCCGCGGAGCTTTCCTCGGAGGGCTCGGGACGGTCCGAGAGCCCGGGACGGTGGGCACGAGCCGCGCCCGACCCGGCGCTGACACGCCTCCAGGACGCGCTGCAGGCCGCAGCCGAGGGGGACTTCAGCGTCCGCCTCCCCGGTCGGCGCAAGGACCAGATCGGCCGGCTCGAGTCCGCCTACAACCAGCTCGCGGCGCGCAACGCCGCCCTGGAGGCGGAGCTGGTCCGGGTCGGCGAGATCATCGGGCGGGAGGGTCGGATGACCGAGCGCGCCCGGCTCAAGAACCCAACCGGCGCCTGGCGCACCACGATCGACTCGGTCAACGGCCTGATTGACGACCTCGTCCGGCCCACCACCGAGGTCGCGCGGGTTATCGTCGCGGTGGCCGAGGGCGATCTGAGCCAGAAGATGGCACTCGAGATCGAGGGCCGGCCGGTCAAGGGCGAGTTCGCGCGGATCGGGACGACCGTGAACTCGATGGTCGATCAGCTCTCGAGCTTCGCCGATGAGGTCACCCGCGTGGCCCGCGAGGTCGGCACCGACGGCAAGCTCGGCGGGCAGGCCAAGGTCCCCGGGGTGGCCGGGACCTGGGCGGACCTGACCGACTCGGTCAACTTCATGGCGTCGAACCTGACCGACCAGGTCCGCAACATCGCCCAGGTCACGACCGCCGTCGCCAACGGCGACCTGAGCCAGGAGATCACGGTCGACGTCAAAGGCGAGATCCTCGAGCTCAAGAACACGATCAACACGATGGTCGACCAGCTGCGCTCGTTCGCCGCCGAGGTCACCCGCGTCGCGCGCGAGGTCGGCACCGAGGGCATCCTCGGCGGACAGGCCGAGGTGCCGGGCGTCGCCGGGACGTGGAAGGACCTCACCGACAACGTCAACTTCATGGCGTCGAACCTGACCGACCAGGTCCGCAACATCGCCCAGGTCACGACCGCCGTCGCACAGGGCGACCTCTCGCAGAAGATCACCGTCGACGCGCGTGGCGAGATTCTCGAGCTCAAGAACACGGTCAACACGATGGTCGACCAGCTCTCCGCGTTCGCCGCCCAGGTGACCCGCGTCGCGCGCGAGGTCGGTACCGAGGGCATCCTCGGCGGACAGGCCGACGTCCCGGGCGTCGCCGGGACGTGGAAGGACCTCACCGACAACGTCAACTTCATGGCCCGCAACCTCACCGACCAGGTCCGCAACATCGCATACGTCACGACGGCAGTGGCGAATGGCGATCTCACCAGGAAGATAACCGTCGACGTCAAGGGCGAGGTGCTCGAGCTCAAGCGGACGGTCAACACGATGGTCGACCAGCTCTCCGCGTTCGCAGACGAGGTCACGCGTGTGGCCCGCGAGGTTGGCACCGACGGCAAGCTTGGCGGGCAGGCCGAGGTCGAGGGGGTATCCGGGACCTGGAAGGGCCTGACCGAGAACGTGAACTTCATGGCGAGCAACCTGACCGACCAGGTCCGCAACATCGCCCAGGTGACGACCGCCGTCGCGCAGGGCGATCTCTCGAAGAAGATCACCGTCGACGCGCGTGGCGAGATCCTCGAGCTCAAGGACACGATCAACACGATGGTCGATCAGCTGCGCTCGTTCGCCGCCGAGGTCACGCGGGTCGCGCGCGAGGTCGGCACCGAGGGGATGCTCGGCGGGCAGGCCGAGGTCGAGGGGGTATCCGGGACCTGGAAGGGCCTGACCGAGAACGTGAACCTGATGGCGTCGAACCTGACCACCCAGGTGCGGAGCATCGCCGGCGTGACGACCGCGGTCGCGCACGGTGACCTCAGCCAGAAGATCAACGTCGACGCCAAGGGCGAGGTCGCGGCGCTGGCCGAGACGATCAACCGGATGGTCGACCAGCTCCGCTCGTTCGCGGCCGAGGTCACCCGCGTGGCCCGCGAGGTCGGTACCGAGGGCATCCTCGGCGGTCAGGCTCAGGTGCCGGGCGTCGCCGGGACGTGGAAGGACCTCACCGACAACGTCAACTTCATGGCCCGCAACCTCACCGACCAGGTCCGCAACATCGCCCAGGTCGCGACCGCCGTCGCGAACGGCGACCTGACCCAGACGATTACCGTCGACGCGCGCGGGGAGATCCTCGAGCTCAAGCAGACGCTCAACCGGATGGTCGCCCAGCTCTCGAGCTTTGCCGCCGAGGTCACCCGCGTCGCCCGTGAGGTTGGGACCGAGGGCAAGCTCGGCGGACAGGCCGAGGTCGAGGGCGTGTCCGGGACATGGCGGCGGCTGACCGAGAACGTCAACCAGCTCGCCGGCAACCTGACCACTCAGGTGCGCGCGATCGCCGAGGTCTCGACGGCCGTCACCAGCGGTGACCTGACGCGCTCGATCTCGGTCGAGGCTCAGGGCGAGGTCGCCGAGCTCAAGGACAACATCAATCAGATGATCGCCAACCTGCGCGAGACGACCAACCGCAACGCGGAGCAGGACTGGCTGAAGACCAATCTGGCCGGCATCTCGGGGATGCTCCAGGGTCAGCGTGACCTCGCCGCGGTCACCCAGCTGATCCTGAGCGAGGTGACCCCGACGGTCAACGCACAGCACGGGGCATTCTTCGTCGCCGAGCCCGCGGCCGACGGCAGCCACGAGCTGGTGCTGGCCGCCTCCTATGGCTACACGCCGCGGGGCAGCGACCTGCCACACCGGTTCGCGATCGGCGAGGGGCTGGTCGGCCAGGCCGCGTTCGAGCGCAAGACGATCTCGCTCACCGACGTGCCCCCCGGTTACATCAAGATCAGCTCAGGCCTCGGCGATGCCTCGGCGGCGGGCCTGATCGTGATGCCGGTCCTGTTCGAGGACCAGGTGCTCGGTGTGATCGAGCTCGCATCCATCACCCCGTTCTCCGATGTGCACCACGACTTCCTCGACCGGATCGCCGAGACGATCGGCGTCGTCCTGAACACGATCCGCGCGAACATGCGCACCGAGGAGCTGCTCGAGCAGTCGCAGGGCCTCACGCAGGAGCTGCAGCACCAGTCCGAGGAGCTGCGCGAGACCAATGACGAGCTCCAGGAGAAGGCGCGGCTGCTGTCCGAGCAGAACAGCGACATCGAGATCAAGAACGAGGAGATCGAGTTCGCGCGCCGTGGCCTTGAGGAGAAGGCCGCCCAGCTGGCGCTGTCCTCCAAGTACAAGTCCGAGTTCCTGGCCAACATGTCACACGAGCTCCGCACACCGCTGAACTCGATGCTGATCCTCAGCCGCCTGCTGGCCGAGAACGAGAACGGGGATCTGACCGAGCGCCAGGTGGAGTTCGCGCAGACGATCCATTCGGCGGGAAACGATCTGCTCTCGCTGATCAACGACATCCTCGATCTCTCCAAGGTCGAGGCCGGACGCATGGAGGTCGACCTCACACCGGTGGCACTCTCGGACATCTACGAGGACGCCGAGCGCGCGTTCCGGCAGGTGGCTGAGCAGAACGGGCTCGAGTTTGGGGTGGACATCGATCCCACGCTGCCGCCGTCGATCATCACCGACGAGCAGCGTCTGAACCAGGTCCTCAAGAATCTCCTCTCCAACGCGTTCAAGTTCACTCACCAGGGCGGCGTGAGGCTGGCGATCTCGCGGGCGCCCGAGGACAGCGTGTTCTACAGCGAACTGCTGCGAGGAGCCGAGCACGTGATCTCGTTCTCGGTCACCGACACGGGCGTGGGAATCCCGGACGACAAGCTGGGCGCGATCTTCGAGGCCTTCCAGCAGGCCGACGGCACGACGTCGCGCAAGTACGGCGGGACCGGGCTTGGCCTCTCGATCTCGCGGGAGATTGCGCGACTGCTCGGCGGCGAGATCAAGGTCGAGTCGAGCTTCGGCAAGGGCAGCTGCTTCTCGCTGTTCCTGCCGCTCACCGAGCGCGCGGTCGAGGCCATGGCGGCACCGGACGACAGCCTGCCGATCCTCGCCGCCGCCAACGGCCACGCCGAGCCGGCGGTGAGCGAGATCGCGGTCGTCGATTCGCTCGAGGCGTTCGAGCCCCAGGACCGTGTCGTGCTGGTCGTCGACCCCGACCCTGACCGCGCCCAGCAGCTGCTCGAAGCCGTCCGCAGTCGCGGCGCCAAGGCGATCCAGGCCCGGCGGCCCACCGCCGCGCTCGGCCTCGCTCGTGAGCGCCGCCCGGAGGCGGTCGTGCTCGCGGGCGATTTCCCGCGCGCGGAGTCGCTGCTCGGGCAGCTCAAGAAACATCCCGACACCCGCCACCTGCCGGTCATCCTCGTCGGCGATTCCGCGACGCGGGTGGACGCGCTGCGTGCCGGCGCGGCGGCGTTCGTCGACGAACCGGTCGACGGTGCCGGCCTAACGGTGGCGCTGACCCGCGTCGACCATGTGATCGAGCAGACCGGACGCCGCGTCGCGCTGATCACCGATCGCCCGGATCAGGGGGAGGAGCTTTCCCGACTGCTGAGTGCAGGCGAGGGCGTGGAGGTCGAACGGATCGACACCGCAGATGCGCTCGGCGCGCTCCGCGGAGGCGACGTCGATCTAGCGGTGGTGATCGTCGGCCGCGAGATCACCGGGGCGATGTCGCTCCTTCATGAGATCGCCACCGACGAGCACGCGCGCGAGCTTCCCGTGCTCGCCTACGCGCCCGACCGGCTGTCGAAGGCCGACCGTGCCCGGCTCGATGCGCTGGCCAAGTCGGCGGTGATCACGGTGACCGATTCACCAGAGCGGCTGGCCGACCGTGCCGCGCTGTTCCTCCATCGCCTCGAGGCGACGCTCCCAGCCTCGACCCGCAGGATGCTTGACGTCCTGCGCACCGGCGACGCCCCACTGCACGGCAAGAAGGTGCTGGTGATCGATGACGACATCCGCAACGTGTTCGCGCTCACCTCGACCCTCGAGCAGCGCGGGATGAAGGTCGTGTTCGCCGAGAACGGACGCGAGGGGATCGAGCGACTGCACCAGCACCCGAACACGGACGTCGTGCTGCTCGACATCATGATGCCCGAGATGGACGGTTACGAGACGGCGCGCGCTATCCGCTCAATGGCGCGGTTCGAGCACCTACCGATCATCTCCCTCACCGCCAAGGCGATGAAGGGCGACCGCGAGAAAGCGATCGCCGCGGGTGCCTCCGACTACATCACCAAGCCGGTGGATCTCGACCACCTCGTCTCGATGATGCGCGTGTGGCTGGACGCCTAGAGGATCGGGCGCAGCAGCAGTCCGGTGCGGGCCTGAGCCGCTCCGGGCCGCCCCACGATCTGACCGCCGTCGATGCGTTGCCGATTCTGCTCGTCGACGACCTCCCAGAAAATCTCACGGCGCTCGAGGCCGTCCTGTCTCCCCTCGGCTTCCCGCTCAAGGTCGCATCCTCGGGCGACGAGGCACTGCGGCTGCTGCTCGCGCATGACTTCGCGCTGATTCTGCTCGACGTCCGCATGCCCGGACTCAGCGGGCTCGAGACGGCTCAGATCATCAAGCGCCGCGACCGCACCCGCGAGACCCCGATCGTGTTTCTCACCGCCGAGCGCGAGGAGGTGCGCGACATCATCCGCGGCTACGGGATCGGAGCCGTCGACTACGTGCTCAAGCCGTTCGATGCCGAGCTGCTGCGCTCGAAGGTCGCCGTGTTCGTGGAGCTCGAGGCCAGCCGACGTGCCCTAAAGCACTCGGAGGCGTTTCTCCGCGGAGCGTTCGAGGCGGCTCCGATCGGCAAGACGGTGCTCGATGACGCGCGCCGGATCGTGCGCTCCAACCCCGCGTTCGCGGCGCTCGTCGGCTGCGAGCCCGGTGAGCTCCAGGGCACCCAGATCGCCGCGCTCTGTCACCCCGAGGACCGTCACGCGATCGAGCAGATCCTCGATCGGGCCGCGTCGGCGGGCCGATCGAGCCAGGCCCCGGAGAGCGTCGACCTGCGCCTCGGCACGCGGACGGCGAATGACGTGTGGGTGGCGGTGGTGGCCTCGTCGATCGAACCGGCCGACTTCGCCGAACCGCTGCTGCTGGCGCAATGGGTCGACCTGAGCGTTCGCCGGCGTGCCGAACAGGCGCGCGCCGAGCTGCTGATGGAGCAGGCCGCGCGTGCGCAAGCGGAGGCGTTGACAGAACGGCTGGACAAGCTCCAGGCGCTGACCGCCGCGATCGAGTCGCTGTCATTGTCCGAGCTGCTCGGGGAGCTGGCGGTCAGGCTCGCCCACCTGTTCGAAGCCGAGTTCGCCGAGGCCGAGGTATCCAGCGGCGTCGAGGAGCCATTGTGCTTCCGGGGTGTTGGGGGGGTGGCCGAGCACGTGGACGGCGGTTCGCGCCCGAGCCCCGACGAGCGCACGCACGAGGCTCCAGTGCTGATCGACCGGCACGAGATTGGGTTCCTGCGCCTGGGCCTCCCACCCGGACGCTCACTGTCCACCGCCGAGCGCTCGCTGCTCCACGACGCCGCCGAGCGGGCGTCGCTTGGCATTCGTCGCGCGCTGCTGCACGAGGAGGAGCATCGAACTGCAATCGAGCTCCAGCGCGGGCTGCTGCCGAAGGGGCTGCCCGTTGTCGACGGCATCGAGCTGGCGGCGCACTACGAGGCCGCGGGTATCGGCGCCGAGGTCGGCGGTGACTGGTACGACGCGTTTTCGCTCCCAGGCGGCCGGCTCGGGGTGGTGCTCGGCGATGTGGCCGGACGCAGCATCCCGGCCGCCTCGACGATGGGCCAACTGCGCACGGTCACCCGCGCGTTCGCCCTATCCGATGCCGGCGCACAGCCCCCGGGCGAGGTTCTGGAACGGCTGAATCGCTACCAGCTGGCGCTCGGCGAGGAGGAGATGTTCACCGTCGTCTACGCGATCGTCGACCCGACCGAGGGCACGGTCAGCTGGTCGAATGCGGGGCACCTGCCCCCACTGCTGAGGACGCGGGACGGCGGCGCAAGGTACCTCGAGGGTGGCGATGGGCTGATGGGGATCGACGACACCAAATACGCGACACTGACGCGGCCGATCGCGGTAGGCGAGGAGCTCGTTCTCTTTACCGATGGTCTCGTGGAGCGTCGCGGCGAGACGCTCGATGCCGGTCTGGCCCGGCTCGCGGAAGCCGTCCGCTCCGGACCGGCCGACCCGCGGGCGCTCTGCTCACACCTGCTCGAGCGGCTGCTCCCGCACGACGGACGCCTGGCCGACGACGTCACGGCGCTCGTCGCGCGGGTGCAGCGACCGAAGGTCAAACCTGAGCTTCGAGCAGTCGCCTGATCGCGTCGAGCGTGCCCGTGACGTCGCCGTCGACGTCACGGTCGTGCGGGGTGGTCAGCCGGAGCGTCAGCTTCGAGGCGTCGCCGTCGGGCCCGACGACCATCGAGCCGTGGTAAGCACCGCCAGGCACCCCCCACTCAACCTGGCGCCGTTCATCGTCGGTGTGTAGCGACGCCTCGCCGCGCTGCGTGTGTCCCTCGTAGCGCGCCTCGACCTCGACCTTGTCCCCGCCCTCGCGATGAATCGCGGTCAGCTGAGGCACCAACCGGACCAGGTTCTCGGGGTCGGCGAGGACCTCATAGACCCGGTCCGGCGAGGCCGCGACATGCGTCGAATGCTCGTAATCCACCTGTCCTCCGATCACTTCCGCTTGCGGACGATCCCGCTCGGACGACGACGCGTGCCCTTCCCCTGCTTGGGGAACGGCTGCGTCGGGACCGGGACCGGGACGACGCCGGTGCACTTCGCGTCGGCTGCGTTCGGCACCGGCAGACCGGGACGCCCGACCTGCGGCTTGGCCGCAAAGTTGAACGCGCTCGTGAGATCGCCGGTGACGCCGCGGCGCCAGTGGCTCAGATTCGGAACCTCGACCCCGAAACGCGTCTCGAGGAAGCGCAGCGTCGAGGTGTGGTCGAACGTGTCCGAACACACCAAGCCGCCGCGCGAAAACGGCGAGACGACGAGCATCGGGACCCGGAAACCGAGACCGATCGGCCCAGGGATCCCCTGCGCCGCCGCCGGCAGCTTCGAGACGGTCAGGTACTCGCCCGGCGTTCCCTTGGGAGGCGTCGGCGGGGTCACGTGGTCGAAGAACCCGCCATTCTCGTCCCAGGTGATGAACAGCGCCGTCTTCTTCCACGTCTCCGGATGGGAGACCAGCGCCTCCACCACCTGGCGCGCCACGATCTCGCCGCTGACCGCGGTCGAGAACCCGGGGTGCTCGCTCTCCAGCACGCCCGCGGTCAGCCACGACACCTTGGGCAGGCTGTTGTTCTGCAGGTCGGCGAGGAAGTCCGCCGGATAGGTGGGCTGCAGGCCGAGCTTGTTGTACTTGGTCCCGGCCCGGAAGGCCTTGAAGTACGGGAGCACATTGTCGAGGACGCCGCCGCCGCTGAGGTCGGTGTAGACCTTCCAGCTCACGCCGTTCGCGCTCAGTCGCTCGGGCATGGTCGTCCAGGTGAAGTGTCCGGCCATCGAGGCCCGCGTGGAGACCAGGGTCTCCACCAGCGGCCCGCCGTGCTTGCCGGCCGGATCGAGCGTGGCGCTCATCGACAGCAACCGGTTCGGGTCGGTCGGCCCGATCACCGAGCAGTGATAGCCGTCGCAGATCGTGAACGCGTTCGCGAGGGCGTAGTAGAAGGACAGGTCCTCGCGCGTGTAATAGCCCATCGTCTGGGGCGCGATCGCGGCGCCGTTGACGCTCTTCGGCTCACGCGAGCGCACGAACCCGTCCATCTTGCCGCCGTCCCACGAGTGATGCTGCGGGCCCCAGTCGTGCGAGATGTCCGGCAGGCAGTGCTTGGGCAGGTGGAAGGGCTGAATCGTCTTCCCCTCGAGCGTCTTCTGGAAGAAGTGCTTGTGGCCCTGTTTGTCGGCGAAGCCGCGAACGCCCGACATCGTGCCGAAGTAGTGATCGAACGAGCGGTTCTCCTGGATCAGGATCACGACGTGCTCGATGTCATTGAGCGTTCCGTGCTTCGGGCTGGCGGCGAGCGCCTGCGCGAGCAGACCATCGGCCGTTGCGCTGAGGCCGGTCAGGCCGAGCCCGGCGACGGCCGAGCTTCTCAGCGCCTGCCGACGCGTGAATCGGTCCGACTTCGCTTGCATTGAAACCCCTTCTGTTCGGATGGCTTGCGCCTCCGGCCAGGCCCGAGCGACCCTATCAGGCAGGCGCGTCAGACGGGTTCTCTCGCATCACGGTGAGCACATCCGGCACCCGTTCGCGCGGGGGCGCAGGCTTCGGTGCGGGCGGCGGCGTGCGGCGGATCCGCGGCTCGTCGCGCCAGTCGCGGCGACCCTTGCGCGGGCGGCCGAAGCGCAGGTACAGCGCCGGCAGCACGAACAGGTTCATCACCGTCGAGGTGGCCAGACCGCCGAGGATCACGATCGCCATCGGGTTCTCGATCTCCTGACCAGGCCGGCCGCCGAAGATCACGAACGGCGCGAGCGCGAGCGCGGTTGCCAGCGCGGTCATCAGGATCGGCGACAGCCGCTCGCTGGCCCCTCGCATCACCATCTGCAGGCTGAACTCCTCGCCCTCCTCGCGCTCGAGATGTTGGAGATGGCTGATCATCAAGATCCCGTTGCGCGCGGCGATCCCGAGCACCGCGAAGAACCCGACGAGCGCGCCGAGGTCGATCGCCCCGACGAACAGCCAGGCGGACAGGACGCCGCCGACCAGCGCCACCGGAAGCGTAAGGAACATCAGTGTCGCGAGTCGGACGCTCTGGAATGCCGCCTGGAGCAGGAACAGGATCGCGATTGCGGCCCCAAGTCCCATCAGCAGCAGGCGATGCTGTGCGGCCTGTCGCTCAGCGCCCTCGCCGAGCAGCTCGACGTGATAGCCGGCGGGGAGCTTGACCTTGGCCAGCCGGGCCTGCACCGCGGACGTCGCCGCGCTCAGGTTGCTGCTGCCGGCCACGTTCGCCTCCACGTCGATCTTGTTCGAGCCGTTCACGCGCGTGATGTCGCTCGGCGTCGTGTTGACGACCAGGCTCGCGACCTTGCCCAACGGCACGTGGCCCCCTCCGGGCGTGTCGATCAGAAGGTTCTGGACGTTGCTGAGACTGCGCCGAGCCTGCGGGATGCTCCACCCGCTCACCCCGATCGCGATCCCGCCGTACCAGAGCTCGCCGAGCTCCTGGCTGCCGAAGATGATCGCCGCCTGCCGGCGCACGTCTCCCGGCGTCAGGCCGTAGCGTGCCGCCGCGGCGGCGTTGACAGTCTCCTGGATCTGCGGAACGAAGCCCTGCGCCTGCGGATGCAGGTCGACGAGGTGTGGCGTGCCGTTGAGCGTGTTCGTGACCTGCTGCGAGAGCCGCTGCAGCGTCCCGAAGTTCGGACCCAGGATCCGGACGACGATGTCCTCGGTGTCGGTCGTGATCGTCTCGTCGATCCGCTCGTGCAGGTAGGTCGTGAGGTCGAGATACGTGCCCGGGAACGACGCGGTGGTCGCCCGGACCGCGTTCGCGGCGCTGTTGAGGTTGGTGTGGGGCGACAGGGTGATCCACTGCTCCGAGAACTCGGGCCCGGCGATCTCCTCGCCGAGGAGCGCCTGGCCGATGTGCGACCCGACCTGCGTCACCGGGTGACCGGGTATCTGCAGCATCTTCTGCTGGAGCTGGCTGACCACGCGCTTCATCTCCGGCAGCGACGTGCCCGGCTTGGTGTCGAAGTGCATCAGCAGGTCCTGCTCCTTGAAGGTCGGGAACAGGTCCTGGCCGAGACCGGGCAGGACCAGCACACCGGCGAGGATCGCCACCACCACCGTTCCAATCGCCCATCGCGGCCGCCGTAGTACCGGTGCGAGCAGCTTCCTGTACGCCCGCTTGCACGAGCCGATCAGCGGCGGATCCTTGGAATCGAGCCGCGCGCTCGGCATCAGCACCATCGCGAGCGCCGGTGTGACGGTCAGCGCCACCACCATGGAGGCCAGCACCGCGAGCGCGTAGGCGACCGCCAGCGGGCGGAAGAACGACCCGGTCAGACCGCCCACGAACACCACCGGCAGCACCGCGACGATGTTGATCAGGGTCGCGTACAGGATCGCCGTGCGCACCTCGAGCGAGGACGCCAGCAGGAGGTGCAGGGGCGTCGTCCGCTTTCCGGCCGCGCGCCAGTTGCGCAGGCGTCTGACGATGTTCTCCATGTCGATGATCGCATCGTCGACAACGACGCCCACGGCCACCCCGAAGCCGGCGAGGATCATCGTGTTGATCGTCGCCCCCTCGGCGTCGAGCACGACCGCGGCGGCCGCCAGCGAGAGCGGGATCGCCATCAGGCTGACGAATGCCGCGCGCCATTGGAACAGGAACGCGATCAGGACGAACACGACGAGAATGCAGCCGAGCAATACTGCGAAAGTCAGGTTGTGGATCGCCGTATGGATGAAGTTGGCCTGGCGGAAGATATGCGTGTTGACGTGAATGCCGGGCAGGCCCGGCTGCAGCGCGGCAAACGCCTTGAGGATCCCGTTCGTGACGTCGATCGTGTTCGCCCCGGGGAACTTCTCGATCACGAGCATGATTCCCGGCCCGCCGTTGACGACCGCGGTGCCAATCAACGGCGGCGTGCCATACGTGACCCGCGCGACGTCGCCGATCGTCAGCGTCTGCGAACCCCGCTTGGCGACCGGAACCTGGGCCAGCTGTTGCGGCGTCGTGATCACCTGTTGGTTGCGGACCCCGAGCCGCTGGTTCGGCGTCTCGAGCCATCCACCCGAGCCGATCGACGCGCCGGTGGTGAACGACAGTAGGCCGTTGTCAACCGCCGTGTCGGCAGCACTCATCAGCGCGTCGAGCGGAATCTTCTGGTGATCGAGCTTCGACGGGTCGGCCTGAACCTGGATCTCCTTCTTCGTCTCGCCCCACATCGCGACGTTCGCCACTCCCGGCACGTGGAGCAGTCGTGGGCGGATCGTGAAGTAAGCGAGCTTCGAGAGGTCGAGCGGATCGACCGTGTTCGACGTGATCCCGACCTGCATCACCCGGCTCGTTGCGGACACGATCGGGTATAGGGCGGGTGGCGCCGCCCACGAGGGCAGCGATGGCGACGCAGCGGCCAATCTTTCCTGCACGAGCTGGCGGGCCTGGAGCACGTCGGTGCCGTTCTTGAAGTAGAGGAAGATCGCCGACAGCTGCGGTACCGACTCCGATTCCACCTCGGTCACGCGCGGGACCCCCTGGAGCGCGTTCTCGAGCGGCACGGTCACAAGCGACTCGACCTCCGACGGAGACAGGCCGAGGCACTCGGTCTGGATCTCGACGCTGACCGGCGCGAACTCAGGGAACACGTCGACCTTCTGATGGCCGAGTGTCTGTGCCCCGAAGAACATCAGCGCCACCGCGCCCGCGATCACCAGATAGCGGAACCGCAGGGCGTTGTAGACGATCCACCGCATCGATCAGCCGCTGGTCGGGTGGGATGCGCCGGGGATGCTCACGTCTGCGCCAGTACCCCGGTCTGAATCCCGTAGAGCTCCTCCGCTCCGACCGACACCACCTTCGTGCCGGCCTTCGGCCCCTTGACCAGATAGGCGGAGTTGCCCGAGATCCGATTGACGTCGACCGGCACCTCGACATAGGTGAGGGGCCCGGTGTTCGTGAACGCGTAGGTCCTCCCGCTCGGGTCATAGACGACCGCCGAATACGGGATGATCACGCTCGACGATCCGGCCGGGATCGTGGGCGTTGCTGCGGGCGTCGTTGTCGTGTGCTTGACCCCGCCGACAATCGTGGTCTTGACGATCGGCGGCCCGGGCTTCGGCGCCGGTACCGCCTGCGCGACCTGGGTCTGCAGCCCGATCCGCTGGGCGCCGAGCGCGCTCAGCAGGATCTGCCCGGTCGGGGATCCGGCCAGCGCCGCGTGGCGGCCCGAGGTGGGAATCGACACTGTGTTCGAGCCTCCGCAACCGGCGAGGATCAGGCCGAGCGGCGCGGCGATGGCGATCAGTTGGCGTTTGATGTTCGACATTGGATTCCCCCTTGTTCAGCTCGTGCTCGGAGTTGGGGCCGGAGCCGGTGTCGGATCGAGCTGGTCGTCCTCCCGCTCCTCGGCCGCGATCGGGCTCGTGGGTCCGAGCTTCAGACACATCGCCGGGACCAGCAGCTGGTTGAGCAGCGTCGCCGTGATCAGACCGCCAAGCATCACGGCCGCCGTCACGTGTGTGATCTCGTTGCCCGCGACGTCTCCGATCACCACGAACGGGATCAGCATCACCACGCTCACGATCAGCGCGGTGAGCGACGACGCCAGCCGCTCCTTCGCCGCCTCGACCACAATCGAGTCGGTCAGCACGCCGCCGTCGAGCGCATGCGCGTAACGGATCCGCCTGACCTGGAGGATCCCGCCGCGCACCGCGAATACGAACACCGCGAGCAAGCCGGCGTCGGCGCCGAGCGAGCTCGCCTGACCCGTGGCCAGCGCCACGATCAGTCCTCCCGCCAGGGCCAGCGGCAGCGCCAGCAGGAACGCGGCCGCGAGACGCCAGCTGCCGAACGCCGCCTGCAGCAGAAGCAGGATGCCGATCAGGGCGGCGAGCACGAACGAGAGGAACTTCAGGTGTGAGGTCGGAGCCTCCGGCGTCGCGCCGACAACCTCGGCGTGGTAGTCGAGCGGGAAGCTGACGTTCGAGAGCCTGTGCTGGATCGCCGACTGGGCGTCGGCGACGCTGCCCACGTACACCGGCGCCATCACGTCCACGTACCGCGAGAGCGCCTCGTGGCGAATGTCGTTGGGGCTCGACTGGACGCCGATGTTGGCGATGCTCGAGAGCGGGACGTGCCCTCCCCCGGCCGTGTCGATCGGCAGCTGGCGCATGTCGGCCAGGTTCGCGCGGACCGACGGAACGCTCCACACAACGACGTCGAACACCGCCTGCTGCTGGAAGAAGTTGCCGACCGTGAGCCCGGAGACGAGCGTCGAGGCCTGTCGGCGTGCATCACCGGGGAGCACGCCCGCGTTGTGCGCGGCCGCGTCGTTGATCGCCACGTTGACGTTGGGCTCGAGCGTCGGCAGCTGCAGCTGCGGCTGACCGAGCCCGTTCACGTGTGCCATCTGGCTCGCCACCTGCGACCCAAGCGCCTGCAGCTGGCTGTAGTTCTCCCCGTACACGCGGACGGTGAGGTCGTTGCTGGCCGGCGTCAGCACGCCGGCCTGAACGTCGTTCTGATAGCTCGAGACCGATGCCCGCATGCCCGGCACTGAGCCGACCAGCGCGCGGATCGCGTTGACCGCGCTGTCGTAATCCGCGCTCGGCTTGATCTGGACGTAGATCTGCCCCGAGTTCGTGTCGACGATCTCATCGCCGCTCACCGCACGCCCGAGCGTCGCGGCCACGTCCGACACTGACGGAAGCGCACGCAGGTCGGCGGTGATCCGCCCGGTGACGCGATCCATCTCGCTCAGACCCGCGCCGGGCGGACCGTTCCAGGCGACGACGATGTTGCGATCCTTGAACCGTGGCGGTGCCGGCGGGTCCAGGAACGGCAGGGCGAGGATCCCGATCAGCCCGACCGCGCAGATGCCCGCCACCGCCCGTGCCGGCACCGCCAGGACGCGTTGGACGACCCGCTCGTACACCGCGCCGAGGCGATCGCTGACCTCGGCACCATGCCCGCCGCGGTCGAACAGGAGCATTCCGATCGCCGGCGTGAACGTCACCGCGACGATCATCGAGGCGAGCACGGCGAGCGCGAACGCCAGCACCATCGGGTGCAGGTAGGTGGCAGTCAGCCCCTTGGCGAAGAACACCGGCGCGACGGCCAGAAGCGCGATCAGCGTCCCGTACCCAAGGGCGCTGCGGAGCTGGCCCAGGCCCTCGATGATCACCGTCTGGAGCGGGACCGGCTCGGAGCGCTCAGCCCGCGCACGGACGCTTGCCACGAGCGCCCGGGTGCCACACACCGCATCCTCGACGAGCACCACCGATGCGACCAGCAGACCCAGGATCACAAGCGCATTCAGGGTGTAGCCGAGGAGGTTGAGCACGAGCACCGCGGCCAGCAGCGAGAGCGCTACCGACAGGGCGGTCAGGAACAGGCCGCGCGCGTCGAGCAGCAGCGCCGCGACCGCGAGCAGGCCGAGCGCGGCCGCGATGATCAGCGCCAGCGCCATGTTGTGCAGCGCGTTGGTGACATAGCCGGCCGGCTTGAAGAACGACGTGTCGATGCTGATGTTCTGGAGCGCGGGTCGCAGCTCGTTCAGCGCCCGCTCAATGCCCTTCGTGACCCCGGGCATGCTGGCCGACGGCAGCTTCTGGACGAGCAGCACGAGCCCACGCCCGCGGCTTGTCATCGCGTCGCCGATCAGCGGCTGGTGGCTCTCGACCACGCTTGCGACGTCGCCGAGCGTCGGCTTGCCGGGGGCGTCCGTGATCGGCACCGCGGCGAGGTCCTTCGGCGCGCCGAGCGGGAGCACGGGGCGGATGTCGATGCGCTGATTCGGGCCGTCGATGAAGCCGCCGGTGCCGGGCGCGGCGCCCTCGAGGTAGGTCAGCGGTGAGACCAGCTGGGCGTTGCCGGCGGTGTCGATCACCTGCTGGAGCGTCACGTGATGGGCCGCCATCTTGGCCGGATCGACCTGAACCTGGATCTGGCGGTCCTGCTGGCCGAAGATCGCGACATTGGCCACACCCGGAACCCCGGACAGCCGCGGCTTGACGATCCAGCGGGCGAGATAGGACATCTGGAGCGGACTGACGGTGCTCGAGTTCAGCCCGATCATCAGCGCGCGGCTGGTGGTCGACAGTGGCTGGATCAGCTGCGGCGGCTTGTTGACCGCCGGCAGCGAGAACGAGTTGGTCAGCCGCTCCTCGACCAGCTGGCGGGCGTGCAGCGTCGTCGTGCCTGGCTCGAAGTAGAGATCGACGGTCGCAAGTCCGGGTGTCGACTGCGATCGCACGTCCCAAACGCCCATCACCCCATCAAGGAGGTTGTTCTCCATCGGCACGGTGAGGTACTGCTCCACCTCCTGCGCCGAGAGACCCGGAGACTCGGTCTGGACCTCCAGCACCGGACCCTGGGACAGCTCCGGCAGCACGTCCGTGTGCATCTTCGGCAACGTCACGATGCCGACTGCGATCATGCCGGCCGCCAGGCCGACGAGCAGCATTCTGAAGCGCAGTGCGCCCGCTAGCAACCCTTCTAGCATCGCTACGTACCCCTGCTCCCGCCTATTGGTGATCTACTGTCCATATTGCCCCCGGACGGCCCCAGCCTTGTTCGGCTCCTAAGACGGCTCTTAGGATATGTCCTCGAATCAGCCAGTGCAAGTGAAATTGCGCACATTTTCAGAAGAGGGTCGCGGGCCGCGGTTGCTGATCGTCGAGGACGACGTCAAGCTGGCCTCCACGCTGGCGCGCGGACTGACAGCCGAGGGATTCGAGGTGGACGTCGCCCACACCGGCGAGCAGGGGCTCGCGCTGACGCTCGATCACGACTACGAGGGCGTCGTCCTCGACGTGCTGCTGCCCGGCAGCGACGGCTATGCGGTCTGCAGCGCCCTGCGCGAGCGCGACCGCTGGGTTCCGGTGCTGATGCTGACCGCGCTGGGCGAGGTGGCCGACCGGATCCGTGGCCTCGACACCGGCGCCGATGACTATCTGGTCAAGCCATTTGACTTCGGCGAGCTGGTCGCCCGGTTGCGCGCGCTGATCCGCCGCGGACCGAGCGAGCGGCCGGTTCCGCTCGAGGTCGGCGACCTCCGCGCGGATCCGATCACCCGGATGGTCACCTGGGACGGCGGCACATCCGAGCTGACGCCCCGCGAATACGAGCTGCTCACGTTCATGATGCGTCGAGCCGGGGAGGTAGTCTCGCGTGAGCAGGTGTTGCAGAACGTGTGGCCGTCTGAGCCCGATCCCTCGCCGAACCTTGTCGACGTTTACGTCGGCTACCTCCGCCGCAAGCTGGAGTCCGACTCCGGGCGGCCGCTGATCCGCACCGTGCGCGGAGCCGGGTTCGTGCTGGAGCCCGATCGGCAGTGAACCTCCCAATCCGCACCAGGCTGACCCTCTGGTACGCGCTGATGCTCGCGGCGATCCTGATCGCGGTCGGCGCGTTCCTGGTCCTCAAGCTGCGCTCGGATCTCCGCTCCTCGATCGACCGGGCGGTTCGTGGAAGCTCGGGCGCTATCGCACAGAACTACGACGACAGCGGCATCAGCGGCTTCCGCAAGACGAGCGCCGCCGCGCTGCGCCGCAGCGGGGACGCCGCCCAGCTCCTCGATCTCTCGGGCCGGATCGTCGCCACCTACGGCGGGGACGTCTCCCAGGATCCGATGATCTCACCCGCCCGGCTGACCGCGGTGCTGGTCGGCGGCCAGGAGCTGTTCCAGGCCGCTCTGGGCGACTCCGATCAGCCCTACCGGCTGATGGTCACGCCCGTCGCGCACCGGAAGCAGAGCCGCGTGCTCGTCGTTGCCGCCTCGCTCGAGGCTGCCAACGAAGCCGTGCGCAAGATCCTGCTCCTGCTGCTGATCGCCGGACCGATCGCGCTCGCCGCAGCGGCTTTCGTCGGCTGGTGGGTGGTGCGCAAGGCGCTGCTTCCGGTTGAGCGGATGCGCCGCAAGGCCGAGCGGATCGGGATCGACCAGCTCCACGAGCGGCTGAGCCCGTCACGCTCCAACGACGAGATCGGGCAGCTCGCCGGCACCCTCAACCAGATGCTTGATCGACTCGAGGCCGGCGTCTCCGCCAAGCGCCAGCTGGTCGCCGATGCTTCACACGAGCTGCGGACTCCGCTGGCTGCGATGCGGGCCGAACTCGACGTCGGCCTACGCCAGGGTGAGCGCTCGCCCGCAGACCGCGCCGTGCTCGAGAGCGTCCGGGAGGACGTCGATCGGATGAGCCGCACCGTCGACAACCTGCTCACACTCTCACGCGCCGACGAGGGCCAGCTCGAGCTGATGACAAGCTCGGTGGACCTGCGCGAGATTGCCGGCACCGCCGGAAGCTCGCTCCAGCCGCTCGCCGACGCGAAGGGTGTCGCGCTCGTGCTGAGCGGCGGCCCCGGCCTCACCGAGGGCGACCCTCACCGCATCCGCCAGGCGATCACCAATCTGATCGAGAACGCGGTCGAGTTCACGCCCGCCGGCGGGCAGGTGACGCTGTCGACCTGGTCCGAGGCGGACGAGGTGGGCATCACCGTTGCCGACACCGGGCCTGGGATCGCGCCCGAGGAGCGCGACCGCGTGTTCGACCGCTTCTACCGCGTGGAGCCCTCGCGCTCCCGGCGCACCGGAGGTAGCGGCCTCGGGCTTGCGATCTGCGTCGAGATCGCGGCCGCCCACGGCGGCCGGATCTGGCTGGACACCCAGGAGGGCACCGGCAGCCGGTTCTGGTTCGCGCTCCCGGCAGCCACGCCGACCCCGAAGCCCGCGCCCGGCGCGTCGGAGCCCGGCACATCGGCCGCGGACCCCGGCACATCGGCCGCGGACCCCGGCACATCGGCCGCGGACCCCGGCACATCGGCCGCGGACCCCGGCGCCCCCGAGCCGCCTAGTGTCCCGGCAGGTGATAGATATTGACCACGCCGTGGGTGGTTTGATCGTTGGCGTTGCCTACCGGCAGGAAGACCCTGCCGCCGACCGCGATCGGGCTGTTCCAGTGGCCGGTTCCGGCGGGCAGCGACGCTACCAACTTGCCTGACCCGGGCAGCCGGATGTTCAGCCGACCACCGTTCGGGTCGTACACGTAGAGCAGGCCGCCGGCGATGATCGGGCTTGTTCCAGCCGTGCCGTCATGCCAGGCCACCGACAACCGCGCTCGGTGGGGACCGAGCTGGTAGGCGGCGGTGCCCGATCCATCGCCGACCAACACGAGTGTGCGGCCACCGTGCGACCAGACGGCGGGGGCGGTGAACACCTGGTCTCCCCCGGGCGACGCGATGCTCTGCAGCTCGCCGCCGAGGTGGTGACCCGCCTTCCCGCGCACACCCGCCAGCGTGTTCAGGTTGAGCAGGTGCAGCAGCGCGTCCTTGCCGGACTGCACTGCGAGCCGCATCCCGTGAAACGGCGGCAGGACCACCGGTGAGGTGCTCCCGAGGTCGAGGTCATTGGCGTTCATCTGGGCCTGGTTGGACGGCGTCCAGTGGTGGAGCAGCTGGCGACCGTCGGGAGAGAGCTCGAGCACGCTGTCGCCCCAGTTGGTCGAGCCGTTGAACGGCGCGTTTCCGGTCGCGACGAGGATTCGGCCCGTCCCGGGCTCGATCATCGCGCCGGCGCGGCCCCAGATCGCGGAGTCGCTCGCCGGGCAGGAACGGGGCGGATCGATCAGGTGGTGACGGTTCGAGCAGAGCGAGTTCCATACCACCGAGATGTGCCCGCTGCCGCGATCGATCAGCACAACATGGCCCTGGTACGGCGGAGCGTCGCCGATGTACCCGCCGGTGGTCACGACCACCGATCCGCCGCTGACGTTCAGCGAGGAGGCGATCTTCTCGTGGGTTGCGTCGAAGGTCACCCGCACCGGCCAATGCCCGGAGCGGACCTCGCGCCCCGTGGACACCGACAGCTTGTGGATCCGGCCGTCCGGACTCGCCGCGAACACGTACTGCCGGTTCGGGTCCGCCACCGGCGTCGCGGTCGTGATCTGGTCCGAGCCCGCGTACCGGTGGATGTCGCTCGGCACGAACTCCCACAGCTTCGCCCCACTTCCGGCGTTCAGCGCGATCGTCTTGCCGTAGGTGGTCGTGAATATGAACACGTCACGGCTATGACCGCGGACCGAGACCCCGGCAAGCTCGATCGCCGAGGCATCCACGGTCCCGTCGACCCGGATCCGGCGCCGCCTCAGCAACCTGACGTCGCCACGGGTGATCCCCGTGTCGGACGGCCCAACGCCGTTGCGCTGGGCGTCATAGTTGAAGCGCGTCCAGTCGCCGGCAGGGACCTTCGCCGTCACCCGGGCAGCCGGCGCGCCCGACTGT
Source organism: uncultured Solirubrobacterales bacterium (assembly GCA_963796645.1). GTDB lineage: Bacteria > Actinomycetota > Thermoleophilia > Solirubrobacterales > Solirubrobacteraceae > Palsa-465. The sequence continues at coordinate 83,764 of CAWCMQ010000003.1, forward strand.
GCGGCACCGTTGGCGGCCTGTCCGCCGCAGGCGGCGAGCAGCAGCGCGCAGGCCAGAGTGATCGCGGGGACGCGTGATCGCATGACCCTCTCAACCTTGCCACAACTCCCGCCGCGCGGACCGCGAGTCGCCCGACGAGCCGCCGAGGACACCGTCCAGCGTGTGCCCGACCGACTTCAGCGTTCCGGTCGCCAGCGACCCGACGGGTCCCGGGACGCGCGAGGTCACCGACGTCCCCAGCGAGACGACGCCGTCGATCAGGGTCGGATGACCGGTCGGTCCGGGCGGCCGCGGGCCGGTTACGGGCCGGCCGTGGCCGCCGGGGTTGGACGTCGGTCCCGAACCGCCGCCGGGGTTGGACGTCGGTCCCGAACCGCCGCCGGGCGTGGCGCCGCCCGCGCGGGGCGCGGTGCGCGCCGGGGGCGGTGATGTGTGTGGCGGCGGCGCTCCGGCGCCCGATGAGCCGAACGACCGCGTCCCCGGCCCCGAGCCGGCGCCCGGCAGGATCGCGCGCGCGAGGACGACGGCCGTGCTGCCCGGGTGCCCGGACGAGGCGGTCGAGAGCCCCGACGCTCCGAGCCCGCCGGCCAGCGACGGGCCGGAGAACGCCTCGCCGAGCGCTCCGAGCGAGCCGAATCCACCGCTCAGCCCGAGCACGGCGAGCGCCGCGAGCACCCCGGCAGGGGCCAGCAGCGCCGCCCCCGAGGCTCTGCACAGCTGCTTCGCCCACACCCGCCCGAGGCTCATGGGCCGATACTAGCCCCGATTGGCCGCTGCTACCCCACTTGCGCCGTTTGCACGGGGAAGCCTTACGGTTCCGCTCAAATGCAGCACCTTTCGATCGCCCGATCGCTGCGCCTGGCGCTCGTCACGCTGACCGTGGTGCTCGCGGTCGTGGCCGCCGTCGGCGTGGCCAGCCTGTATCGCTCGCGCCAGCATTATGAGGACACGCTGCTGCGAAGCTCGCAGCTGTCGACTGCCGCCGCGAACCTCGGCTCCGCCGGGGTCATCGAGGCCGAGGTGCTGCGCGACGCCCGCGGCCCGGCCGCCGCGGCGGCGCGCCGCCAGGCCGAGAGCTCGTACCGGGACGCCGCCGCCACGGCCGCGACGCTCGCGCGCGGGGACCCCATCAGCGCCGGTCTGGTTCGCGCGCAGATCGGCGCCGAGGCGCTCGCGCGCCGCCTTGACGCGGCCGGCCAGGCCCAGGCGGCGCTCGTCCCGAGCGGACCGATCGCCCGGGCTCGCTCGCTGGCGAGGGCTCTGCAGGCCCGTCAGGGCCAACGCCAGCAGACTGCCCGGAGCACGGCGCGATCCGATTCACGGGAAGCGGTCGCGGTGGTCGCGATCGCGGGCGTGCTGGCGCTGCTCGCCGCGCTGGCGCTGATCACCGCGCTCGTGTCCTCGATGCGTCGGCCGCTCGACGCCCTCGTTGCGGCGACCCGCGGTCTCGCGGCCGGGGAACTCGACCGCCGGGTGCAGCCGTCCGGCCCGCGCGAGCTCCAGGATCTCGGCAAGGCCTTCAACGCGATGGCCGAGGACCTCGCGGCCGCACAGCGCCACATCGAGCAGCAGCGACGCCGCCTGGCGGTGACGATCGAGAGCCTCGGCGACGCGCTGCTCGTCACCGAGCCGGACTCGACCACAATCGCCACGGTCAACCCGCGCGCCGCCGAGCTCGTGCCGGACCTCGGGGTCGGCTCCACGACTGATTCCGAGGACAGTCCACTGCCACCGCTCAAGGCCGCGCTCGGCCACGAGGAGACGATCGAGCATCACGGGCGCACGCTGGCCGTGACGGCCGCGCACCTGGGGGATGAGGACAGCGGGGCGGTGTGGACGGTCAGGGACATGAGCGAGCGCGTGCGCCTCGAGCGGGCCAAGAGCGATTTCGTCGCCACCGCCTCGCACGAGCTGCGCAGCCCGCTGACCTCGATCAAGGGCTTCGTCGAGCTGCTGGACCGCTCGCCGGAGAACATGTCCGACCGCCAGCGCGAGTTCGTCGACATCATCCTCCGCTCGACCGACCGGCTCGTGGACCTGGTCAACGATCTCCTCGACGTGGCACGGATCGAGGCCGACCGGGCCGAGATCCATCCGCGTCCGATCGACGTCGGGCAGGCGGTCATGGAGGTGGTGGAGTTGATGGGTCCGCGCCTGGCCGAGAAGCACCAGCAGCTCGGGGTCTACGTCGCGCCGACCGTGCCGCTGGCGTTCGCCGACCCCGGTCGAGTGCGGCAGATCGTGGCCAACCTGCTGACCAACGCTCACCTCTACACGGAGGAGGAGGGCCGCCTCCATGTCGGGGTCGAGCCCGACCGCGCCTGGGTCCAGATCGTCGTGGCGGACTCCGGCGTGGGCATGAGCCGGGAGGAGACCGAGCGGATCTTCGAGCGCTTCTACCGGATCCGCGACGGTGGCCGGGCCGCCCCTGGAACCGGCCTCGGGCTGTCGATCGTCAAATCGCTCGTCGACCTGCACCACGGGCAGATCGAGGTCGACAGCGAGCCGGGTCGCGGGACCACGTTCCGGATCCTGCTGCCCGCCGCGACCGCGGGCGCCGAATCGGTCCACTCCCTCGAGGCGATTCGCGGCCGGCGGGTCCTCGTCGTCGACGACGAGCGGGAGATCGCCGAGCTGATCGCAGGGCAGCTGTCTCCGCTCGGGGTTCGGGCCACGATCGCGCTCACGGGCGAGGAGGCGCTCGAGCAGCTGCGCGCGGAGCACTTCGACGCCGTGACGCTCGACATCCTGATGCCGGGTATGGACGGCTTCGAGGTCCTGCGCCAGATACGGGCCGACATCGACCTACGCGCCACGCCGATCGTGTTCGTCTCGGTCTTCTCCGGCCGCCAGGAGCTGGCCGGCGAGTGGGTGGTGGCCAAGCCGATCGATGCCGACGAGCTGCGCGATGTGCTCGGTTCGGCGGTCCGGGCCGGCCGTTCCAGGGTGCTCGTCGTCGGCCGCGAGGAGATGCAGTCCGTGCTCGAGCCCGCGCTCGACGAACTCGGCATCGATCACGAGTGGGAGCTGACCGGTGCAGCCGCAGCGCGCGTATGTGTCGAGCGGCGGTTCGAGGTTGCGCTGATCGATGTCGGCGTTCGCAATCCTCAGGCGGTCCTCGAAGCGCTCGATCTGCGTGGACGCCGAACCCGCCGCGCGGTGATCCTGTTCACCGACGAGCAGACGCCAACACCCCCCGGCGTGGGCAAGCTCGGGATGGAGATCGTGCCGGTCGACCAGGCCGCCACGGCCCTGTTCGCCGCCCTTCGCGGCGAGCGCTGACCTGCGCCCAGCGCGCTGGGGAAAGGGGTACGCTGACGCCGTGGCGGTTGGCACCGAGACCGAGCTCCGCAGGGAGATCGAACGCCTGCGCGTGGAGCTCGCGCGGCGGGAGCAAGAGGCGGCCGACAAGGAGCGCCAACTCGAGCGCTATGCCGCCGACCTGCGTGAGACGTTCAAGCAGGAGCGCGCGCGCTCGCAACAGCTGCGCGAGTCCTACATGGCGACCGTGCGCGCGCTGTCGAACGCGGTCGAGGCGCGCGATGCCTATACCGGCAAGCATGCCGAGCGCGTCGCCGCTTACGGACTCGCGATCGCTGACGCGCTCGGGCTGCCGCTGTCCAACACGCGTGAGATCGAGTTTGGGTTCCTGCTGCACGACATCGGCAAGGTGGCGATCGCCGACGCGATCCTCTACAAGCCCGAGTCGCTCACCGAGAAGGAGCGCGCGGTGATGGAGCAGCATCCGGTGATCGGGGCGGAGATCGTGCGCGGGATCGCGTTCCTCGGCGAGGCCAGCGACGTCGTCCGCTACCACCACGAGCGCTGGGATGGCACGGGGTACCCGGATGGCCTCGCGGGCGAGGACATTCCGCTGGCAGCCCGCGTGTTCGCGGTCGCCGACGTGCTCGACGCGCTCACGTCCGATCGCCCGTACCGGCCCGCGTCGGAGCTGAGCGTGGCCCGGCAGACGATCGTAAAGCAGGCCGGCACTCACTTCGATCCCGGGGTGATCGAGGCGTTCCGCTCGATTCCGGACGAGACCTTCGAGCAGATCGCCGCGGAGATCAGATGAGCCGCGGTGTCCTCGTCGTCGACGATGACCCTTTCATCCGCAAGCTGATCGCCACCACGTTGGAGGACGTGGCCGAGTTCGAGCTCCATGAGGCGGCCGACGGACTCGAGGCGATCAAGATCGCGGCGCGCGAGCACCCGAGTCTGGTGTTCCTGGACGTCGACATGCCGGCGCTGAACGGGATCGACGCATGCCGACGCCTGCGCGCGCAACCGGACACGAGCGAGGCCACGATCGTGATGCTCACGGCGGCTCACGGCGACAGCGTCGAGCGCGAGGCCGAGGACGCCGGCGCCGATCTGTTCCTGACCAAACCGTTCAGCCCACTCGAACTGTTGCGACTCGTCGACCGGCTGGGAGAGCAGCCGTGACCCGCGCGGCGGCGCCGCGGATCTAGCCGTGCGGCTCGTCACCTTCATGGCCGCGAGCGGAGAGCCGCGCGTCGGCGAGCTCCGGGCCGACGACACGGTGGTCGAGCTGCAGGCCCGCAGCATGATCGAATGGCTTGCCGGTCGCAGAGGCGAGGCCAGCGGAACGTTCGCCCTCTCCGACGTGGTGCTGCTGGCGCCCGTCCCCGAGCCGCCGAGCATTCGCGACTTCTACGCCTACGAGGGCCACGTCGCCGCTGGCTTCAGGACCCGGGGCGCGAAGATCCCCGATGCCTGGTACCAGGCGCCGGTGTTCTACTTCACGAACCCAGCCGCCGTGTTCGGACCCGGCCAGGCGATCACCCGGCCCGAGGGTTCCTCGATGCTCGACTTCGAGCTCGAGATCGCGGCAGTGATCGACGGCGAAGGCGCGATCGCCGGCTTCACGCTGATGAACGACTGGAGCGCGCGTGACATCCAGCGCACGGAAATGACGGTCGGCCTCGGACCCGCCAAGGGCAAGGACTTCGCCACCAGTCTCGGTCCCTGGCTCGTGACCCCGGACGAGCTCCCCTTTGACGGGGAATGGCTCCACATGGAGGCCGAGGTGCTGGTCAACGACCGGGTCATCACCCGCGTGAGCACCGAGCCGATGCACCACTCGTGGCCTGAGCTCGTCGCGCAGGCCGCGCGCGGCACCCGGCTGCGTCCGGGAGATGTACTCGGCTCGGGGACGGTCACCGGAGGCTGTCTGCTCGAGCTGGGGCCGATCGACGGCCACTGGATCGAGCCGGGCGACGAGGTTCGGCTCACCGCGACCGGGCTCGGCGAGCTCCGGACCCCGGTTCGGTAGGCGGGCGCCGGTCGGTTCGCCCGCGCCGTCGGTAAGCGGGCGCCGGTCCGTGCCTACGGCAGGCGCCCCCGGCGTCCCTACGAGATCTTGATCAGGAGGATCGTGTTGACGACGAACGCGATCGCGAAGCCGATCGTCCAGCGGTTGAGGTTGCGCTCGACCAGCGAGCCGCCGCCCATCGGTCCAGCGCCCGTGCCGACGCCGAACGCGCCCGAGAGGCCGGAGTCCTTGCCCGAGTGCATGAGCACCAGGAAGATCAGGACCACGCACAGGAACACCTGAACGATGTTGAAGATCGTCACCATCGATTGCGATGGTAGCCGTTCATGACGGTGCTTTTCCAGACGCTTGCTCGAGCGTGTTGAGGATCTCGAGCGCCTCCGCCCTCAGGCTTCGGTCAAGCGCCTCGTAGTCGGAGTCGGACAGCTTGCCCGTGCGGTGGTCGAGATCCGCGTCGCGGATCTCGCGGTACTTGGCGTCACGGGCCGCCTCGAGCTCGGCGAGTTCCGACGAAGCCGACGCACTTGCCGGCGTGGCCGGGCGATCGCGATCGCGCCACAGCGGCGAGCTCACGACCGCCACGACGATGGCGAGGATCGCCAGCACGAGCACGAACTCCATGACGACCGTCTACGCGGGCTCGCGCGCGGGAACTCCAGGCGCCTGCCGAGCCGGATAGGCCGCGGTCTCGCGGCGACGCCGTGCGAGCGCAGGAACCGGCCACAGTGCGATCAGGCCACCGAACGCGATGATCATCGCGCCGAGCCAGATCCAGGTAACCAGCGGCGAGACGATCACGAGAAAGTTCACCGACCAGGGGTGGCTCACAAAGCGCGCGGTCAGCCCGGTGATCGCGGCCGCCCGTTCGGAGCTGATCCAGCTGAGGTTCGCCGGCTGCGCCGCCTGGGCAGGCGTCAGCCGGGTCATCAGCGCCTCGAACACCTTGTCGCCGCGCGAGATCTGCGACTGGAGCGGCTGCAGGTTCGGGTTGATCACCGCCCAGATGTCGCGCGTGATGCCGGCCCGTAGGCCGACGTCGCTGTCCGACTGGCCGTTGAACGCCTCGGAGATCGGGCCGAGGCTCGGGTCGAACGGAGCCGGATAGAAGTTGCGGGTCGTGGTCAGCGTGGTCACGTGGCTGCCCTGTTTGGTGACGTCGAGCACCGCGCCGAACGACACCTTGGCCGCGCTGGCATGGGCCGTCGGCCTCACGTAGCGGACCGTGTAGCCATCCACGTTCACGCGCTGGCCCGGCGACAGCATCACATCGTGGGAATGCTGGAAGGAGGACGAGGCAGCGACCCCGATCAGCAGCACGGCGAGTCCAGCATGGGCGATGTAGCCGCCGTACCGACGACGGTTGCGCCGCACTAGCTGGGCGAGCGCGACCGGGGGCGAATCGTGGGTCATCGCCCGCCGGGCGCCGACGCCGCGCCAGAACTCCTGGATGATCGACACGACCACGAACGTGCCGAACACGAACATCACCAGAGCGAACGGCCGCGTCGCGATGCCCCCGGCGGTCAGGAGCGCAGCGAGCACGATCAGCGCCGCGAGCGTCGGCAGGGTGAAGTTCCGCCGGAGATTGGCCACGGTCACCCGGCGCCAGGCGATGATCGGACCAATTCCCGACAGCAGCACGAGAATCAGGGCCAGCGGCACGATGAACGGCCGGAACGCGGGCGGGCCGACCGACACCTTGGTTCCGGTCACGGCCTCGGAGATCAGTGGGAAGAACGTGACCCAGAAGATCACAAACACCATCGCCACCAGGACCAGGTTCTGGAATAGGAAAACGGCCTCGCGTGAGAGCAGCGAGTCGATCTGGGCCTCGGACCGCAGCGACTCGCGGCGCCACACGATCAGGCCGATCGAGCCCGCCAGCATCGCGCCGATCAGCAGCACGAACGGAACGCCGAGCGTCGAGGCTCCGAACGCGTGGATCGAGTTGAGAATCCCCGAGCGGACCAGGAACGTGCCGAGGATCGCCATCGTGCCGCTGGCCAGCACCAGCGACGCGTTCCACACCTTCAGCATCCCGCGCTTCTCCTGGATCATGATCGAGTGGATGAAGGCGGTGGCGCACAGCCACGGCATCAGCGCCGCGTTCTCGACTGGGTCCCAAGCCCAATACCCGCCCCACCCCAGCTCGGTGTAGGACCACCGCGCGCCGAGCAGGATCCCGATTCCAAGGAACAACCATGCGGCCAGCGCGAACCGCCGCGTGACGCTGATCCACTCGGTGCTCAGCTTGCCGGTGATCAGCGCGCCGATCGCGAACGCGAATGGGATCGTGAGCAGCGTGTAGCCGGAGTAGAGCATCGGCGGGTGGATCATCATGCTCGGGTGCAGCAGCAGCGGATCCAGGCCCGCGCCCTGGGCCGGCGGCCTGGCGCTGGTGGAGAACGGGTTGGCGAAGAAGATCGTCAACGAGGTGAAGAAGGCGCCGAACCCGAGCAGCACGGCAGTCGCGTACGGGGCGATCTCGCGCACGCGCCTGCGCGTGAGGAACAGGACCAGGCTCGACCACACCGACAGCAGCCACACCCACAGCAGCAGCGACCCCTCCTGAGAGGACCATGCCGCGGCTCCCTTATAGAACGTCGGGGTCGTGGTCGAGGAATGGGCAGCCACGACATTGAAGGAGAAGTCCGAGCGCAGGAACGCCGCCTCGAGGATCGCGAACGCGGCCGTCATCAGGCCGGCGAGCGCGTAGACGGAGCGGCGGCCCGACACAACCCATTCCCGGCGGCCGGTGATCGCCCCGTAGAGCGACGCGACGATCCCGTACAGGGCCACGCCCAGGCCCAGGATCAACAGGGCACGGCCGGTCAGCGCCATCTCAGCCGTCCACCCCGCTCACTGATACGACGAGGCCGCGGCCTGGTATTTGGATGGGCACTTGGTGGTCAGCGAGTCCTGCTCGCCGATGAAGCCGGTGCCGCCGCCCTCGTGAACGGTCACAAGCACCCCGCGACCGGGGGCGAACGGGTCGGGGACGATGCCCGTGTAGCGGACGGGCACCGAGACCCTGAGCTTCGGGTCGCGGACCCGGAACAGAAGCGCGTCGCCTTCGTGGCGGACCGATCCGGAAAGCACGGTACCGGCCAGGATGTACGAGGTGCCCGGCTTCGCTCGTTGCAGAAGCTGGGACGCGGTGAGCTCATCGCGCCCCGCGCTGAAGCTCGTGTAGACGAGCGCCGACGCCAGCAGCAGCGCGGCAGTGAGGGCGACGGTGAGACGGATGGCGCGCTTGCGGCTCGGGTCCATGCCGGGGCCAATTCTCCCACAAGGGCGCGCTTCGACGGTCCGGCCATGGCCTGCCCGTACGGCCTCGGCGGTCGATCGGCGAGGACGCTGACCGCCCCGAGCGCCCACGAGATCGGTCCAGACGGGGCCTCGCCGCTCAGGTCGGGAACACGCCGGCGCCGATTAGCGTCGTGTTAGACGCGAGGAATTGTCCCGATGAGCGCGAAACCAATTCCCATCCAAACCGTTTACTCGTAATGACTGTGCTGGTTCGATCTAAGCGAAGCGAGAGCATCCGGCGACGCCGGGAGGGATTCCGTGGGGCGGCGGATCAGCCGAGCGCACCCGCGTCGGCCCGAACCGAAGCAGCTCCGCCCCGCCAGAAGGTCCGCCCCCCGGCCGCCGTCGCCGCCGGCGACGTCCGCCGCGAGCACGGAACCTGCCGGGGCAAGCCGCTGACCAACGACGCGGCGATGTACAACTGCCACTGCGGGTTCGTCTTCGAGGCTCCGGTCTCAACCTCGGTCGACTGCCCACACTGCGGCGGCGCCCAGGCCTGGTAGAGAGCCGGGACCCGGCGGCAGCCCACGCGGTCGCTGGTCCGAGAGGTCGCGGGTCCGAGAGGTCTCCGGCGCGCGGCCGCGGCACCCGGCGCAGGCACGGCTCGTGGGATCTCAGTTGTCTATATGGCGACCAAGACCCCAAGGCCTCGGTGGGATCACCCACATGTCGTTATGCCCCGAACATCCCCAGGGCCGGGGCCGAAGCCCTCGCGGGCGACCGGAGCCACCACCGCCCTGGCACCCCAACCCCCTCTACCCCGCGGCCCCGGACCGACCCGCCCGCCGCCGCCGACGCGCCCCGCGGTCGACCGACCGTCGCCCGCCACGCCCATTTGGTACGCGGGCGTACAAATTTCTAAGAACGTGCTTCAATAAGGGACGGAGGCGCGCTCAGCGGAGGAGAACAGGTTGAGGCGAGCAGCGCTCGGTGCATTCATAGCGGTCATGGTTCTCGGCGTCTCGCCGGCGGTTTCGTCCGCCGCCACGGGCGGCGTCGAGCACTTTCACTTTCACGCCGGCCCCTACCTCGTCAGGCCGGGCGCCAACCTGATCCTGCTCGACACCAACCAGGTGCCGCGCCCACCCGGCAGCGGCTACATGGTCCGCTTCCAGCCGAACCTGGTCTATACCAAGACGAACGGCAAGTGCTGCGGCCCGGTGCCGATGGTCAGCGTCATCCACCTCCACCACGGCGTGTGGCTCAGCGACGGAGCGGCCGGCGAGGGCGAGGGCAACGGCTACGGCTACTACCCGTTCGCCGCGGTGGGCGAGGAGAAGACGATCTTCGAGATGCCGAAGGGCTATGGCTACCCGGTCGGCGCCAAAGACCACTGGATCCTCAACTACATGATCCACGACCTGACCCCGGTGGCGAGGAAGGTCTACATCACATACAACGTCGACTTCATCCCGAGCACGGCGCCGGCGGCCAAGCACATGACGGCGGTGCACCCGATCTGGATGGACGTGATGGATCACCACATCTATCCGGTCTTCAACACGGTGCAGCACAGCGGTCGCAACGGCGAGTTCGTCTTCCCCGACATGGCGCACAACCCCTATGGCAATGGGGCGCCGCTGAACGAGTTCAAGATTGATCACGCCGGCTCGCTGATCGCAACCGCCGGCCACCTGCACCCCGGCGGCCTGTGGGACCAGCTCGATCTGCTCCGCACGGGCGACTCGCCCAGCCCCGGGATCGCGGGGGGTCTCGTGCCGCACTCGGTGCGGCTGTTCCGCTCGTACGCCCACTACTTCGACAAGCGGGGGCCGATCTCGTGGAACATGGCCATGAACGCCACCGCCGCGAACTGGCGGCCTCGAGTCCAGGCCGGAGACACGCTGCGGATCAGCGCGGCGTACGACACTAAGCGGGCGTCCTGGTACGAGGTGATGGGAATCATGGTCGTGTGGGAGGCGTGGAACGACCAGACCGGAGTCAACCCGTTCACGCACGAGGTGAACCAGAAGGGCCACGTCACGCACGGCTACCTGAAGGAGAACAACGACAACGGCGGCTCGTTCTCACTCGGGGTCAAGCTGAAGAACCGCCCGACCTGCCATGCCAAGCAGGTCGACATCAAGAACTTCCAGTACCACCCTGGCGACTTCTTCGCCTCGGGCAAGCAGCGCTGCATTCCGACGATCACCCAGGGCCACTCGCTGACGTTCGACAACCAGGATGCCCAGCCTACGCCAGCGGGGCAGGGCAGCGGCCTCAGCTTCAACACGCTGTTCCACCCGCCGAGCTGGTACACGAGCTCGATCTTCCACAGCATCACCTCGTGTAAGAGCCCGTGCGGCCTGAACACCGGGATTTCCTACCCGCTGGCCAACGGGGCGGGCTTCGACTCGGCTCAGCTCGGGCCGGCGACGCCGGCGTCAGGGCAGATCGATTGGAGCACGCCCACGAACCTGAAGCCGGGAACGTACACCTACTACTGCCGGATTCACCCGTTCATGCGCGGGGTGTTCCGGATCATCCGCTAGACGCGGACTCGCGCTCCTCCTTCGCCACGGGTTCGGCGCCGCCATCCCGCCTCGTCACGCTGTCCGCGGGCATCAGCTCGTCCAGCGACTCGCGCAGCCAGTCGATCAGGTTCCACACGTCACGCATCTGCTCGCGATCGGCGACGATCCCGAAGTCCAGGTGCCCCATGTAGCTCATGACCGTGATGTTGAGCCCCATCCCGTCGGTGATCACCGAGACGGGATAGTTGGCCATCATCTTCGCGCCCGCGCAATACAGCGGGAACTGCGGTCCGGGTACGTTGGAGACGACCAGGTTCCACACCGGTGCACGGGTCGCGGCGAGCGAGAACGTGACTCGCGCCGCGCGAGCGAATACGGCCGGGGGGATGAATTGTGTCGCGTCCTGGAGCAGCTGCGCCGGCAAGGCCTGATGGCGCTCCTTGGCGGCCCTGAGCGCTTCGTGGGTCAGTCGCAGCCGCGTTTCCGCGTCGGGCTCGTTCGTGTACAGCGGAACGCTCATCATCCCGATCCGGTTGCCATAGGTACCGCGCTGCTCATCGGTCCGGACCGAGACGGGCACCTGCGTGACCAACGGCGCCTCGGGCAGCTCGTCGTGCTCGACCAGCCAGCGCCGCACGGCACCCGCGCAGATCGCCACGATGACGTCGTTGACCGTGCAGCCGTTCGCGTTCTTGATCGCCTTGACGTCGTCGAGCGACAGCTGCCCGAACGCGAACCGGCGGTGCGGCGAGACACGACCGTTGAATGACGTGCGCGGCCGCGACAGGGCCGTGCGCTCGAGCACGCGTGACTCGCGCCCGCGAAGGGTGCGGACCATCCGTGCCGTATTCCGGCCGAGCGTCTTGGCGCCAGGGATGTCGCTGAGAATCGGGGCGTCCTCGAGATTCGGAAGCGTTGACGGCAGGGCACGGATCACGCGCTCGAGGTACCGGGGCGTCCCGAGCACGCCACGAGCCAGCATCGATAGCTCGCTCGGCTCACGGTCCGGCTTCGCGTCATCGGCCGGCGGCGGCTCCCGTCCCTCCGGAGTCAGATCGAGCAGCACGCTCATGATCTCGGCGCCCGACATGCCATCGACCGCGGAGTGGTGAATCTTGGTCAGCAGGCCGACGTTGTCGTCGGGCAGGCCGTGGATCAGGTACGCCTCCCACAGCGGGCGAGCGCGATCGAGTGGCCGGGCGAAGATCCGCGCCACCTGCTCGGCCAGCTTCGCGTCGGTCGGCGGCGGCGCGAGCGCGATCTCGCGCACGTGATACTCGAGGTCGAAGTCGGGATCGTCGATCCAGTACGGATAGTCGAGGCCAAGCGGGACCTGCTTGAGCCGCCAGCGGAACGGTGGCAGTAGCGGAAGCCGCTCGGAGATCATGTTGTGCAGATCGGCGAGCTCCATGCGGGCGTTCGGCCGCGTGCTCGGGTCGAGCACGGCGAGCGCACCCACGTGCCCCGACTGCCTCGGGGTCTCGAGCGCCAGGAACTGCGCGTCCAGTCCGGTCAGTTGCCGCATGTTTCCCTCCTTGCCTAGGGCGCGAGTCTAATCGCTCGCGCGCGTCGCGCTGCTGCGTTTGATCTCCGCCTCCCAGGCGGTCACACCCACGCCACCCAGGCGAAGGCCATCGGCGCCCCCGGCGGCGCACATCCACACTTCTTCTGCCGGCTGCTGTAGGGCCGCGGTTCCTGCTGCTCAGCTCAGCAGCCCCGACTCGTACGCGCGGGCCAGGGCCGCGTCGAATCGCCGCCTGCGCGGACGTAGCTCAGTTGGTAGAGCGTCGGCCTCCCAAGCCGCGCCGCAGGAAACGACGGTCGACGACGATCGGTGCGAATCGCCTGCAAACGACACACATTCGCGTGGTCCTCCTGAGCCCATTGGGGGTGGCGCTCGCTTCCGTGTAGAAGCAACGGGGGAGCCTCGCTTTGGTACGAGGTTCCAGTTGCCAGCGAGCGCCGGCGCCTTGATCCGCGTCGGGTCGCGGAAGGCCGGCGCCGCGGGCGCAGACGGTGGCGGGACACACCGCGACACCGCCAGCCACCGCTCGACTGCCATCCAATTCCTGAATCACCACATCAGCGGGCGGAGATCGGCCCGGACAGCCAGGGGTGACCGCCCAGCACCGGGAGATGGACGGCCATCAGGTAGAGCGTCGCCGAGATCCCGACGATCCTGAGCGCCCGGCTGCGCCCAATCGCGGCGAGCGGCAGCAGCCAGACCAGGTACCACGGCGCCAGCGAGGCGATAGAGAGGATCAGCGCCAGCAGCGACCAGCCGGCCGCGGCGATTGGGTCTGCTCCCCGGAGCGCACGGACCAGCATCACGAGGGCGACGCCGGCCGCCACGGCGGTGCTCACGGCACGCACGCTGGCGTCGATTGGGGTTCCGAGCGCAGTGGCGAGGCGGTCGGGTCCGCTGAACGCGATGTCGAAGTGGGGATCGCTGGCGATCCGCTGGAGCTGATCGAAGATGTGCGTCCCGAACAGGATCAGCGACGGCACGCCAATCACCAGCAGCGCCGCGGTCGCGCCCCTCACCGCGCCGGCGCGGCGCCTGGAGCAGATCAACACGAACGGCAGCGCGAGACCGAGCGATATCTTCACCGCCGCCGCCGCGACCGCTGCGCCGGCGCCCAGGGACTCGCGGCCGCGCAACGCGAGTGCGAACCCGCAGAGCACGAGCAGGGTCGCCAGGAGGTCGTTGTGAGCTCCGCTGACGGCGTACAGCAGCAGCACCGGATTGAGTCCGACGAAGATTGCCGCGCGCGCCGAATTCAGTCCGCGGCTGCGGGCGAGGTCCGCGGCCAGGACCGTGATCGCGAGGGCGGTGATACCCCCGACGGCCTTGTACGTCCACAGCGCGAGCGAGGGCGCCGTGAAACCAAGTGGGGCGCTCAGCGCGATGAACAGCGGCCCGTAGGGGCTGGTCTGATGCTTCCAGTAGACGTATTGCAGGATCCCGTCGTGCGCGATCGAGGCTGGCGCGGACAGATACGGATTGAGTCCGTGCGCTGCCTCGCGCGCGTAGGCGATGTACCCGAACACGTCGCTCGAAACGATCGTCGGGCCGAGCGTGAACGCCAGCGTCGCAAGCGCGGCCGACGCGAGCACGAGTCCCAAGCGGATAGACCGCGCGCAGGCCAGGGCGATGAGATATGCGATGACCATCGTGATCACGGCCGGGTTGACCGTGCCCGGGCCAGCCACCGCCCCAAGGACATGGAGCGGTCCTGTCACCCATGCCGGGCGCTCCGGTGTGGGAAGCTCGAGCAGGTAGCGTCCGCCAGTCGCCCCGGCCGCGAGCCATACCGACGCGCAGACAATCGCCGCCAGTGCTCCGGCACCGACGAGTTCGGCGACCAGCGTGCGAGGCGTGGGGTCGTGCTCGGCTAGCTCGGCGACGCCGCCCGGCGCGATCGGCGCGGACGTTTCGCCGGCCGTCACGCCAACAGCGCGCTCATGTCGCGAGCGGCCCGCAGCGTGCCACGAACGCTGCCGCTCACCTTCGAGCGGCCGCCCTCGCGCGGTCGATAGCTGACCGTGGTCTCGGCAATGTTCCAGCCGTCGGCCGCGGCCCGCAGCACCATCTCGAGCGGCCATCCGAAGCCGCGGTCGCGCAGATCGAGGGCAAGCAGGGCTTCACGGCCGGCTGCACGCATCGGCCCGAGGTCGCTGAGCGGGACCCGGCAGCGTCGCCGGAGCTCGTAGGCCAGCAGCCGATTGGCGGACCGCGCATGCCATGGCCATGCGCCCGGTGCCGCATCGCGGGCCCCCAGACACAGTTGAGCGCCGCCTCGCAGCACCGGCTCGGCGACCTGCGGCAGTTCGCGGGGGTCCAGCGAGCCATCGCAGTCCATGAAGCACACCACATTGGCGCTCGCCGCTGTTAACCCCGCGAAACAGGCGGCACCAAAACCGCGGCGCGGCTCGTGCACGACACGCGCGCCGTGGCGGCGAGCAATGTTCGCCGAGCCATCCGTCGAGCCGTTGTCGACCACCAGCGCCACGTATCCGTCGGGGATTGCCGACAGCACGCCGGGGATCGCCTGCGCCTCGTCGAGTACGGGAAGGATCACCTCGATCACCCGGCGCAGGCTACGGAGCGAAACCTTACGGTGAGCGAAACTTGGCTCACCGTTCTCTTTCCCTGGGGAACCGGCGACCGTAGCGTGGAGGGCGTGATTCTTGTCACCGGCGGCGCTGGTTTCATCGGCTCGCACATCGTCGACTCACTCGTGCAGGACGGCCACGCCGTCCGGGTACTCGATTGCCTGTTGGCGGCCGCCCACCGCGAACGGCCCGACTACCTCAATCCCGAGGCGGAGCTGATCGAGGGCGACGTTACCGATCGCCCCACGGTCGCGCGGGCGGTTCGCGGCGTCGATGCCGTGTGTCATCAGGCGGCGATGGTCGGGCTCGGAGAGAACATGCTCGACATCCCCGAATACGCCCGGCACAACGACTTCGGGACCGCGGTCCTCCTGGGCGAGCTGGCGGCGGTTCGGTTCGCGGGGCGGCTGGTGCTGGCCAGCAGCATGGTCGTCTACGGCGAAGGAGGCTACCTCTGTGCCCAGCACGGACCGGTCCGGCCGGGCCCGCGGCGACTCCGGGATCTCCGCCGGGGGCGGTTCGAGCCGAGGTGTCCGGATTGCCGGCTCGAGCTCGAACCGGCCGCGGTCGAGGAGACCTCGGCGCTTGACCCCCGCAGCGTCTACGCTGCCACGAAGGTCCACCAAGAGCATCTGTGCCTTGCGTTCTCCCGCGAGACAGACGTCCCCGTCGCCGCGCTCCGCTACCACAACGTGTACGGGCCACGGATGCCGCGTGACACGCCGTATGCGGGCGTCGCCGCGATCTTCGCCAGCGCCCTCGCCGCCGGTCACGCCCCGCGGGTGTTCGAGGACGGACGCCAGCTGCGGGACTTCGTCCACGTGCGGGACGTCGCCCGCGCCAACGTCCTCGCCCTGACCAGCGCCGCTCCGCCTGTCGGGGCCTTCAACGTGGCCAGCGGCCACCCCCGTAGCGTCGGCGAGATGGCCGGCACGCTGGCCGGCGCCGCAGGCATCTCGGGCCCCGCACCGGTGATCACCGGCGAGTTTCGCGCCGGCGACGTCCGGCACGTGTTCGCCTCGGCCGAGCGGGCGCGACGGACACTCGGCTTCACCGCCCAGGAGGGGTTCGAAGCGGGAATGGCGGAGTTCGCAACCGCACCGCTGCGCGCCGCGTGACGGAGCGAGGCCTCGGCGTCGCGACGCCCGCGCCGGGGCGTCGGCCCACCCGGCCCCAGCCTGTGACCAGGGGTGTGGAGCGGCTCGGCACCCGTGGTGCTGGGGTGCTCGTCCCTGCTTTACAGGCGGCGCTCGTCGTCGTTGGGAGCATCCTGTGCGCGGTCGTCGTCCTGCGCCTGTGGCGAGCCGATCTCGCGCTGCCGCTGCGCTACACGGCCATCGACGACGGGAAGTTCTACCTGATGCTCGTCAAGGGCATCATCGAAACCGGGTGGTATTCGTCCAACCCCGGCCTCGGCGCGCCGTTCGGACAGCATCTCCAGGACTACCCCCAGGGGGCCGACAACCTCAACCTGTTGATCGTCCGCGGCCTGGCCGTGTTCTCGTCCAATCCGGCGCTCGTGGTCAATCTGTTCTTTCTGCTCACGTTCGGGCTGACCAGTTTCGCGTGTCATTTCGTGCTGCGGCGGTTGGGAGTGAGCGCGCCCGTGGCCGGGGTGACTTCGATTCTGTTCTCGCTGCTTGCCTACCACTTCTTCCGCGGCGAGTCACATCTGCTGCTGTCCGCCTACTACTCGGTGCCGTTATCCGCCTTCCTGTTCCTCGAGCTCCTCGGCGAGCGTCGGCTGTTCGCGGCCCGCGCGCCGCCCGGCGAGCCTCCGCCGGACTATGGCCGCCCGCTCATCCGCGTGCGGGCGTGGGCGTCGAGACGGTCGCTGGCCACGATTGGCCTGTGCCTGGTGATCGGATCGGACAATCTCTACTACGCGAGCTTCGCGCTGGTGCTGATCGTCTCGGCGACGCTGATCTCAGCCATCTGCCGTCGTCCCCGCAGCGCACTGCAGGGGCTCGCTATCACCGCCCTGATCGTCGGCACCCTCGCGGCAAATCTCGCTCCGAGCCTCGTCTACCGCGCCGAGCACGGGGCCAACGTCGCGCTCGAGCGTTCCGCCACCGCGGACGAGACGACGGCCGAGGCATTTGCGCTCCGACCCGCGAACCTCGTGCTGCCCGTGCCCCAGAGCCGGATCGCGCCGCTGCGCCGGATCGCGTCGAGCTATGACCGCGCGATCGCGCCCCATTACTGTGAGTCGTGCTTCGCGAGCCTGGGGGCGATCGGCACGGTTGGGCTCGGGTGGCTGGCCCTGTGTGCGATCGCCGCGGTCCTCGGAGTGGCCGGCGGGATCGCCGGTCAGCGTCTGTTCCGTCACGCCAGCGTGGGCGCAGGAATCGCTCTGGTGGCGGGGACCGTGGGCGGGGTGGGAAGCGCGATCGAGGTGTTCGTCACGCCGGACATCCGAGCTTGGAACCGCATCTCGGTGGTGATCGCGTTCTTCTCACTCCTCGCGGTGGCGCTGCTGCTGGACCGCCTGGTCGGGTCGCTCAGGCCGCGGCGCGGGGGGGCAGCGTTGGTGGGCGGCCTGCTCACGGCCGTACTGGCGTTCGGCGTGTTTGACCAGACGACGGATGCGTTCATCCCGCCGCATTCGGCGATCGCGCGCCAGTGGCGGAGCGACGGCGATTTCGTCGCCGAGATCCAGGCGCGGCTGCCTCGCGGCGCCGCCGTGTTCCAGCTGCCCTACGTGCCGTTTCCGGAGGGCTATCCGCAGACCCAGCCCGGCGACCAGGTGGCAACCTATGCCACCAAGTACGAACTGCTGCGCGGTTACCTGCACTCGACGACGCTGCGCTGGAGCTACGGCGCGATGAAGGGCCGCGCCGGCGACTGGTCCGCCCAACTGGCCGGTCAGCCTCTGTCCGTCGTGCTTGCCTCGGCGGTGGCCGCCGACTTCGACGGTGTGTGGGTCGATCCGGCCGGATTCGAACCGGCGAAGGCGAGCGTGGTGCTGTCCGCCCTGCAGTCGTTGCTCGGGGTGATGCCCCTGTCGAGTCCTGATCGCGACCTGTGGTTCTTCAATCTGCGCCGGTTCCGCGCCCGGCTGCAGCACACGCATTCGCCCACCCAACTCGGCCGGCTGAGGGCGTGGACGTTGCATCCGCTGCGCAGCACGTGTGCCACCGGGGGGCTACGGCTCACCAACCCCTCGGCGAGCCCCGCCAGGGCGACGCTGACGGTCCACCTGCTCAGCGGCGGCAGCATCTCACGCCGGCTGAGCCTGGCGCCCGGTGACACCGAGGTGAGGATCGCCGGAACGATCCGCTACGTGACCCTCAGCGCCGATGCGCTCGCCCCGTTCGCCGGGATCGGCGCGCGGGGAGCCAGAGCGGTCGTGGCCGGCCTGACCGGACCGCCGTGTCGTCCCTGAGCTCCCCCGCGGTAGCCGGGCCTGCGCCGGGGCTCGCCGCCGCACCCCCCCTCGCCCGAGTCCGCGCGCGGGCCGTGCCGGTGCTCGGAGCCGGGTCGCTGCTCGGACTGGTGGCCTGCAGCTTGGCGATCGTCACCATCGCGGCCCAGCGTCCGAGCTTCCTGGTGCCGGTCAGCCGGCCCGGCTTTCTTCCGGGATGGATGGCCGGTCCGCTGCGCGGGCTGTGGCCGGGGCTGACGAGCGACGGCACGACGCTCGCCTATTTGGCCAGCGGATTGACGCTGGCGATGTTCGCGTTCTACATCGTCGCGGTGTGGGCCGCGCCACGGCTACGCGCACGGTGGACGCTCGGCGCGATCCTCACCCTGCACGCGGTGTTCCTACTCGCTCCGCCTCTGTCATACACCGACGTGTTCAACTACATCGACTACGGCCGGATGGGGGTCGTCCACCACCTCAACCCGTACGTCGTCCTGCCGGTCGCCGAGCCCCACTCCGATCCAGCCTTCGTGCTCAGCAACTGGCATCACCTCCTGAGTCCCTACGGTCCGCTGTTCACTCTGCTGAGCTATGCACTGGTGCCGCTCGGCGTCGTGTTGTCGTTCTGGGCGCTCAAGCTGCTGATCGGCCTGGCCAGCCTCGCCATCCTGGCGCTGGTGTGGAGGTGCGCCGAGCGGCTGGGTCGCCCGCCGGCGGCTGCGGTGCTGCTCGTCGCCGCCAACCCGATCGTGCTCGTATGGGGACTCGGCGCCGACCACAACGACGCACTGATGATGCTGCTGGTGATGCTCGCGGTGTACCTCGGCATCTCCGGGACCCGCGCGGCAACCGCACCGGCGTTCGGAGCGCGATCAGCGTTCGCGCTGGTGGCCGCCGCGTTCGTCAAGGCCCCCGCCGCGCTCCTGCTGCCGATTTTCGTCCTCGTCGGAGAGTCCCGGCGACGGTTCATCCGCTTCGGAGTGCTGGCCGCCGCCGTGTTCGGCACGGCCGCGATCGTCGCCTTCGGACTCCACCTCCCGGACCTCTTCACGCAGAGCCGGCTGGTGACCGCTATCGGGATCCCCAACCTGATCGGCCTGGCCCTCGGGCAGGGCGGAGAAACCGGCCTGTTGCACGCGGTGTTGGACGCCGTCGTCGTGCTCGTCGTCGGAGGTTGCTCTGTCTGGGCCTGGCGCCGGCCCGACCGCTGGCTCACCGCCACCGCGGTGACCCTGCTGGTGCTCGTCATCTCGCTGAGCTGGGCGGCGCCGTGGTACGTGGTGTGGATCCTCCCCTTTGTCGCCCTCGCCGGCTCCCGCGCGCTGCGCATCGCCGTGATCGTCCTCACGGCCTATTTCAGCCTCGCCTTCATGCCCTCCGCCGTGCTGCTCGCGTCCGATCTTGGGTTCAGGCCGGCGGCCACTCCGCTCGGCGTCCGACACACCCTCCAGATCAACGCGCTGGTGCGCTAGCCCGCCGCGCCGGGACCGCGCTAGGCTGACCGCATAGGCCACCGCCGACAGGGCGAACAGGACGCCGCAGGTGAGCAGGTAGCGAACCAGGTAGACGTCCTGGTGAAGACCGCTGGCCGTGTAGAAGGTCCGATCCCCGAGGCGCAGGATCTCCGGGAAGAAGACCAGGAACAGGAGACCGGAGAGCAGCGCCGGCACCCGCACGTACGCCCAGTCCCCAGCGCGCCCTCGCGGACCGGACCCTCCCGCGCTGAACGCACCGAAGGCGATCCGGTCCAGTAGCGAGTACAGGGGGACCAGGATGAGGTCGTGGCCGATCACCGCCCCGAGGAACCAGATCAGAATGCGCTCGGTGATGGAACTGGTGTTGTCGAACCAGCCGACCATGGCGGCGCCGGCCACGAGCAGGCTCGCGGTCAGCGCCAGCAGGTGCAGCGGACTGGCACCGTAAACCCGGCGAAAGCGCGCGCCCATGGCCCGGGTTCCGGTCACTGGCGGGTCCCACCCACTAGGCGGCCTCGAAGGTCAGTCGGCTCAGCCACTTGGTGCAGTGCACCCCCGGGATCGCGGGACCGATCACGCGGGCGGGAAAGCCGTGATCGAGCGACAGCGCGAAGCCGTTGACGCTCAGCGCGACCATCGTCCGTCCATCGGCGATCTGCTCGGTGGCGATCACCGCCGCGTCGAACACTCCGGTGACGGCCAGTGAGCGGGCGTGTGCGTTGACCGCGCCCTCGATCCCCACCAGCCGCGCCAGGTCGCTGATCCGCACGCCCGTCCACCGCTGGGTGGTCGACCAGCCCTCGACGCAGGCGATCGGCAAACTGTAGGTGTGCTGGGGCATCGCTAGCAGTTGCGCCCGCGACACCGACACCGCGCGCGTGCCGGCGATCAGCTCCAAACGCCAGCTCGAACCCACCTGATCAGTGGTGATCTCGGCTGCTTCAGCGGTCCGGTTGACCGGGAACCCCTGTGGCCCGGCGCCATGGCGACCCCGCGGCGCGAGGAACGCCAGACTGCGGAACGGGCCGCCGATGGACTGACCGGCGCCCTGGATGAGCAGCAACACGGAGCCCGCGCCGACCGTGCCGAGGAGCGCGCGCCGGGACATCGTCGGGCGGGCCGGCGCGACTGGGATCAGCTCGCTGGCGCCCGTAAGCGGAGGTTCGGGCCGGGTCTGGCCCAGGCCGTCGCGCAGCGGCGCAAGTCCGCGGCGCACCGCGAGCGCGCGGCGCATCGCGCCCAGCTTGAGCGCAACGTGGAGGGCGAAGGCGGCCGTAAACACCCACGCGCCGTAATAGTGCGCGGTGGTGAAGTAGAACTGGAACAGATAGGCGTATTGGATGTTGAGGATCCCGGTGACAAACTCGAACAGCGCCGCGCCGACGAGCAGGAGCAGCGAGACGCGCTCGAGCACGTGGGCCGGGCTGCGCGCCGGAGGCCACTCGAACAGGTTCGGCAGCACCGACCAAAGCTTGGCCAGCAGGACCGGGAACGCGGCGAGTCCGATCGTCACGTGCAGTCCCTGGTTCAGCGCGTATAGCCAGGCCGGGTGGGTCGGGAAAGGGAACAGATATATGTCGAGCGGTCCCAGCGGCCGGCCGACCGAGTTGTGACCGAGCCGCGGGTAATAGGCGGCGTTGGACAGAAACCCGGTGACCGCGACGATCGGGATCGCGACCAGTAGAACGCAGCCGAGCACCGATGTCAGCCACGGACCCCGCAGCGGACTGCGCCAGAAACTGCGCCGGAACGGTCCAGGAGGGGGGCGGGCTGGATCGACGGACGGGAGCCGCACGGCGCTGAGCCTGACAGACGCGCAGATCGGTGACTGAGGTCGGCCGCGGGCGTTAATGCACTGTTCACGACACGAGTTAATTCGCTGTTCATTTCTCCGCACCGTGCAGCACCCAGCTGTTGGCGCTTTCTTTTTTCGTAATCGACAACAACATGACGCTCGAATAGGTTCACCGGGTGCATCGGGTCGCGCTGCTCGTGATCGCCAAAGAGCCAATCCCCGGCAGGGTCAAGACTCGGCTCACGCCGCCATGCAGTCCTGCCGACGCGGCGACGCTCGCCGCGGCGGCACTGTCCGACACACTTGACGTCGTGGCCCGTACTCCCGCTGCCCGCCGGGTGCTCGTGTTCGACGGCGATCCGCGGCGCTGGCGACGCGCTGGCTTCGAGGTGATCGCCCAGCGGGGTAACGGCCTTGACGAACGGCTCGCTGCCGCGTTTCAGGACGTCGACGGCCCGGCACTGCTGGTCGGAATGGACACCCCGCAGCTCACGATGCGGCTACTGCAAGACGGGCTGCGGGCGCTGTCGCGGCCGACGGTCGACGCCGTTCTCGGTCCAGCGACCGACGGCGGCTATTGGAGCGTTGGCCTCAAACGCCGAGGACCCGATGTCTTCAGCGGCGTCCCGATGAGCTGCGAGACGACATGGAGCAGGCAGCGAGCGCGCCTGCAGCAGCTCGACATGCGTGTATATGAGCAGCCCGCTCTGCGCGATGTTGACACGATCGAGGACGCCCGCGCCGTCGCGCGCGATGTGCCCGGCTCCCGGTTCGCCGCGACCCTGGGCTCAATCGCCACATGATCCATCCGCTGCTGATGTACGGCGACGGTCTGCGCCGTGTCCACGACCGAACCTTGCCGCGATCAGATGCGCACCTGCGGTTGCGCGACGGGACGCGGCTCCCGATGCCGCTCGAGCGATACCTAGGCGCACCCGACGCAATCGACAGCCAGGTTCTCGCGGTGGCCCGCGGTCCGGTTCTCGACGTCGGCTGCGGGCCCGGCCGCCACCTCCACGCACTGGCCGGCCTGGGCGTATTCGCGCTCGGGGTGGATCTCTCGCCGGTGGCGGTCGAGCTGGCCACGGGGCGAGGCGTGCGAGCGATCGTCGGGTCGATCTTCGACGAGCTTCCCGGCAGCGGGGCCTGGAGAAGCGCGCTGCTCCTCGACGGCAACGTCGGCATCGGCGGCGCCCCGGCCCGGCTTCTGGCTCGGATCGGCGCGCTGCTGCGGGAGGATGGCGAGGTGCTGGTCGAGCTCGAGCCCCCGCACACGCCGACCGGCTCGACGCTGGCACAGATCGAAACGGCGGATGGGGTCAGCAGCTGGTTTTCCTGGGCCCGCGTTTCCGTTCGTGACGTCGACCCGGTGGCCGGTTCGGGCGGCTTTGTCGCCGTTCGGTCGTGGTCGGCGGGAGCGCGCTGGTTCGCTGTGCTCAGGAAGCGGCACGCCGGTACAGCGTGACGTTGCGGTCGAGCCTGGTCCCGGCGAAACCGCCCGGTCGGCCGCCCTGCGCGTCGAGGAACGAGAGCTGGCGCGCGATCGTCCCGAGCTGCCCAGGGAAGGTGTGATCGAGCATCCATGTCTGCAGAGCCACGCCGCCGCCGACGGTGACGAGCACGCGCAGCGCCCGGGCCTGCTGGGGGAAATCAATCAGCGACGCCGTGCTGATCAGCCAGTAGCCCCCGGTCCGGGTGGGGCGGGCGACGATTCGGTTGCGGTGCGTGTGGCCCGACAGCGTGGCAACGACACGCGGGGCCTGGTCGAGGATCGCCAACAGTCGATCGCCGCCGACCGACGTCGCGAGCGGCTGGTGGGAGACAACGATGACCCAGCGCTCTCCGGCTCCGCTCAGCTGCTGCGCCAGCCAGCCCGGCTGATCGGCGCTCACGAACCCGCCAGAGCCGCCTAGGCGCCGAACCAGATCGAGCACGATCAGCCGCAGGCGCGCGCCGACGTCGACGACGTAGTCGAGCCGCTCTGTGCGTAAGCCGGTGACAGGTTCGGCCGGCCGCAGCCGCGCCACCACTTCCCCCACCGAGAGCTCCCGCCGGGCCGGATCGGCCGGCACCCTGACCGTCGGTCCGGCCAGTGCACGGCGCAGGAACTGATCGACCAGCCCGGGATCCGGGGGCCCGTCCGGCGAGGAGATCTGGCCCGTCCTCAGTCCGCGCGGGAGCGTCAGTCCCCGTGGAAGGTCCCACAGGGCCTGGTTGCCCACCGCCAACCCGCGTGTTGTCGCCGTGGGCACTATCTCTCCGGCGACGAGGACGTCGTGGTCTCCCAGCACCGAGTAGAACCGAGCACCGGTTCCGCGGCTCACGAACTCACGCGTCGCGGACCGGAGCAGGCCCGGATGGCGCGGGGCGTCAAGGTCGGGCCGGTAGTAGAACGGATCCGCGTCGACGCTGCTCTGGACGCCGTAGTAGCCATACGGGCCGCTGCCCGGCTGTACGCGACCACCCGCAAGTGCGGCCAGCGCCTGGCCGAGCTCATTTCCCTGGTCGTTATCGATCAGATCCCCGCCTTGGATCACCAGCTGCGGGGCAAGCGCGCGAACCGCGGCAACGGCCCCGGACAGGACCTGGGCGGTAATCGCCTCCTGCGGTCGGAACGTGGACTGCAGGGGCGGTCCGAGCCGGTCGAGGAAGCTGACGCGAGCCGGCGAGGAGGCATCGAGCACGTGTGCATCGGTGACGTGCGCGAGCGTCGCCAGCACAGCCTCCGGCGCCGCCTGGGGACCGAGCTCGAGCCGATTGGCGAGCGGCTCGCCGGGACCGACTCGCAGCTGTCCGTCCCCGATCGGATCGACCCAGGTCGTGCGCAGCGTCGAGCCCGACAGCGAGGCGGACGGGCTGGGGGCACCGCAGCCGGCGAGCATCAGCGCGCCAGCGCCGAGCAGTCCATCGATCAACGCCTCACGTCGGGTGATCGCTCTCATTACGCCAGCCCCGCAACCACCGGCCCGCGGGCAGCCTGCCGTGCCACCCACAGGACCGCAACGCCAGCCGCCAGCGCAAGTCCCGCGAGCGTCGCGAGCAGCTCACCGGTAGTGGGGTCGAGCGGCAACGTCGCGTAGCTGGCCGCCAGACGCGCCAGGGCCGGGCCGAACACCAGCCGCTCCAGCAGCACGCCGAGGGCCGCTGCCGGGAGCACCAGCGCCAGCGCCGCCCCCAGCAGCAACTGGCGGACTGCCAGCGAGCCCGCCCCGCAGGCGCGGAGCACCGCCACGGTCCGGCGCCGCTCCTGAACGACGAGCCCGCATGCCTGAATCAACGCGTACAGGCAAACCAGCGTGTCGACGATGGCGATTGCGCGCAGGATCGTGCGCAGCACGTCGATCAGCGGCTTGCCCCGCCCGATCGCGCCGCTGGCAGGGGCGGGCTGGACACCCAGCCCGACGAGCGCCGACATCACCCGCGAGAGGCTGGCCCGCGGCGTGAGCCGGATCGCGATCTGTTCGGGAGCCGACGGGTCCGCGGCCAGCAGCGCGGAAGCGGGAACGTAGGCGACGCGGCCGTCGTGATCCAGCGAGCTGACCACGCCCGCGACCCGCAGGCGCAACTCGGCGCCGCCCGGCAGCGCGAGCGCGAGCGTCGATCCAGGGGCCAGTCCCAGAGCCTCGGCCAGCCCGGCGCCCACCTCGGCCTCGCGCGGGCCGCGCAGGCGGTGCCCGGTGCTCAGCGGCGGCGCCTCGAACGTCGTGTGATCCGTCGGATAGGCGATCACGTCGATGGTCTCCCCGAGCGAGAACGAGTCGGCGCCCTGGATCTCGTAGCGCGGCGCGGCCGCCTGGACGCCGGGTATTGCCCGGACCCGCGGGGCCAGCGAGGGCGGCGCCGATGCGGTCAGCTGGTAGCGCCGGCCGAGCGCGCCAGGATCGGTCTCCAGCGCGCTGAGCGCGGAAGCCAGCGAGAGCAGCAGGAGGACGAAGGCCGTGGAGAGGCCGAGTGTCACAACGGTCGCCGCCAGCCGGACCCGCCTGGCGGCCACCAGTCGCGCGCCGAGCGCGGCCAGCCCGTTGGGGACGACGGCGCTACCACGGCGGAGGCGCCGCTCGTCCTCGCCTGCCCCTCGCTCAGCTCGGCGGCGCGGCGAAGAAACGTCCCCCGCCCTCAGCAATCCGACGATCGAGCCGCCCGCGGCTCTGAACGACGGCCACGCGGTCGCCGCCACGGGAATTGCGACGCTGGCGAGCCATCCAGCGGCCAGCGGCAGGATCAATGCCCCGCCGGGCGGGGGCTCGTTCAGCAGCGTCAGCAGTCGCGCCCCCGGTTCATAGGTCGCCAGCACGCCGGCCGCTATGCCCACGGTGGCCGCCGGCGCAGCGACGATCAGCGCCTCCAGCCCGTGGGTTAGGGCGACATGCTCGCGCGAGGCGCCCAGCGCGCGCCGCACGCCGATCGCGCCGAGCCGCCGCTGCACCTCAGCCCGGGCGGAGGCCGCCAGCATCACGCCGGCCGTGACCAGCGCGATCACCGACAGCGCGACGAGAAGATCGATCACGATCCCTGCTGCCTGGTCGTGCAGCACACGAATGCCATCGCGAGTGGCGAAGCGAACGTCGCTCAGGCCGAAGCCGGTGGCACGCGCCTGGACCAGCACCTCGTTCAGGTAACGGGGATCGCGCAGCCAGATCTCGGCCAGGTTGGTCCGGGGGTCGGGCTGCGGGCCGAAACGGGCCTCGATCGCCGAGCGAGCTATGTAGAAGCGCGGTTTTGCGAGCGGGAACCCGACGTTGTCCGGACCCTCGGCGAAGCCGACCAGCCTCTGCGGGCCGAGCTGGCCGACGAATACCCGACCGCCCAGCCGCAGCCGCCAGGCCTGCGCCAGCGCTCGCTCGACCAGTACTTCTGACCCTGTGGGGCTGAGATCGCGTCCGGCCACCACGGCATATCCGCGCCGGCCCGGACCCACGACCTCCGCAATCGCATCGTTGCGCCGGTTCCCGTTCGCGGCGATCTCGGCGTTGGTGACCTCGAACCTGAGCGAGTAGGCGGCGACGTCGGGCAGCGCCGCGATCCGAGCGCCTACGCGCCGGGAGGCCTGGGGATCGAAGCGCACGATCACGTCCGGGAGGTCGGCCGCAGCGGCGGCGCGGTCGAAGCCGAGCCCCAGTCCGTCCCCGACGACCAGGGCCGCCGACAGCATCGCCGCGGCGAGTGCGATCCCGAGCGCGCCCAGGACCGTGCGACGAAAACGGCGTCTCAGTCGGATGCACGCCTCGGTAAGAACAGCCCGAACGGCCCGTGCTGGAAGCACCGCTACCGAGCCCGGCTCGCTTCCGAACCGGCGAGCAGTCGCCCATCCTCCAGCCGCAGGACGCGGTCCGCCATCGCGGCTGCGTCCAACTCGTGCGTGACGATCACGACCGCGCGGCCTCGCAGCCCACGCAGCAGATCCAGCACAGCCGCTCCGCTCTCGGCGTCCAGGCTCCCGGTCGGCTCGTCGGCAAGGACAAGCTGCGGATCGTTCACCAGCGCCCGGGCGATCGCGAACCGCTGCTGCTCACCACCGGAGAGTTCGGGGGGCAGATGATCGGCGACGCCGGCCAGGCCGAGGCCGTCGATCAGCTCGGCCGCGCGGCGCGCGCCACCGGCAGGCGCTCCCGGCAGGCGGGTCGCTAACAGCACGTTCTCCGCGCCACTCAGCTCCTCGATCAGCTGGAACTGCTGGAAGACGAAGCCAACATGGTGCAGACGGATGCGGGCCAGCGCGCGTGAGCTGCGTCCGCTCAGGGACTCACCGGCGAGCGTAATCTGTCCCTGGTCGGGCGAATCGAGCGCGCCGAGCAGGTGAAGCAGGGTCGATTTCCCGCTACCCGAGCGACCCAGCACGGCGACCACCTCGTCGACGTCGACCGTGAGCGTGATCCCGTCCAGCACGCGCCGGCGAGCCCGGCCCGACCCGACGGTCTTCGTCAGCCCCTCGGCATGCAGCACCGGCACGCTTTCACCGTAGCGACCCCACGGGGCCGCCCGGACGCGAGGCCAGCGGTTTTACGGGGAGTTAATGCTTCGACCCGCTGCCCAGCTCGATCTCGGCGGGTAAAGACGCTCCCCCCGGCGGCCGAAAAGGAGCCTGACTGCGCCGCGCCGAGCACGTCTTCTCGGGAGCGCGCAACTCTCGGCTAGATGCTACGGCCCGCTTCGCGAGCAACGCGGATCGCCGGATGCGGGGGAATACGGATTAGGTCCGTGGGGTTCGAGCGATTACGGATCGCACTCGAACGAGGAGAGTGCTTTGTTGATGCGTTCTCTTGCACTGCAGGTGACGAGATGAGTTTGTGGTTGAGGGCTGGACCTCTGAGCGTTTCCTCGCGCGGGCGCATGGGCGTTCGGGCCGGTCCCGTCGGGGTCTACGGTGGTGGTTCGAGGAGGAGGTCATCCGGGGATGTCGACGGATTGACAGTGGTCCTGACCGTTGTTCTTTCCATTCTTCTGATCGTCATCCTGGTGATGATGTGGCCGCTAACACTGTTCGGCCACGCCCTCGGTATGACGCCCTCATGGCACCAGTTGTGGAACCGCAATCACGTCTGGATGCACCACCGCTATCCGCTCGTAGGCCTTCGCTACCTTGGCGCCACCGCCATTGACCGGCACGTCCGCATCCGCTACTACGACCGTTCGAATCACTGCGGCGTGGTCTCGTAGACGTGGCCGAGGAAACCTCCTACCGGTCAGTAGTAGTGCCGCGACGGTGAGCGTCATCTCGGAGCGGGTCGGTTCGATTCAGGGCCCCGGTGCGCTAAGGCCACGCCTGGCGTTGGGGTGAGCGAGGTTGCCCCGGTCGCCGTGGAACTTCGGTGACGGCGGTCCGGTTGTGATCGTTACACAGTGGCTGCGATTGCGGCCTCCTGGTTCGTGGCGGGGTTGGGCTGGGGAAGGTGGAGTCGTCGTTCGATCGCGACGGCGAGGCGGGGGAGGTCGGTGTGGCCGATCACCTTGCGGAACTGCTTCTCGGCTTCGAGCATCCCGGCGGCCGTCCACCGCAAGCCCATCTCGCCGGAGGACCAGTGCTTGACGTTGCGCTGCGTGGTCCGGACGGTGTCGATCATCGACTCGCACGGGTTCGTGGACTCCAGCGTTCGTCGGAGCCTTTCGCGGATCCCGAGCCGGATCACGGTCAGCGTCTCCTCCGTCCCCTCGCGCAGCGAGCCGGCGGCGCCGGGGTGCGTGTGCTCGAGCTCGTCCGCGAGCCGTTGAAGCTGCTCGAGCGCGCGCGGGTAGTCCGTCTCCCGCCACGCCCGGCGCGTCCGCGCCTTGACGGGCGGCCGGTCGCGCTCGGGGAGATGGCCGAGCACGTTCCGTTCCTTGTGCCACAGACAGCGCTGCACCGGCACCTCGCCGAACACCGAGCGCACAGCCTTGCGCAGCGCCTTGGAGCCGACGATCACGAACAGCATCCCCTGCTCGCGATCCAGGCCGCGCTCGACGAGATCGGACAGCAGCACGGTCGCGACCGTCGCGTTCTCCGTGCTCCCTTCCCAGAGCCCGAGCGGGATCTTCACGCCCTCTGTTGTGATCCCCAGCGCGACGATCATCATCCGTCCCTTCAGCTCCAGCCCGTCGAGCATCATCACCGCCAGCCGCAGATCCGCGAGCTGCCGGCTCATCAGCTCTGAGAGCGCCTCGCGGGTGCGCTCCACGAACGTCCGGGACACCGCCGACTTCGACGTCGACCGCGCCCGGATCTCGACGTCCTCGCCGACCAGTTCCTGCGTGCGCCGGTACCGACGAGTCGAGACGCCGGCGAGCATCCGCTCCAAGACGACCCGGCCGAGCGGATCCCGATCGGCGAAATGCTCGTACGTACTCAGCGGCACCTCAGCCTCGCCGTCAGCGGTCCGGACCCGCGGCCGCTCGACCTCGACGCGACGACCGCCGAGCGTTACCTCCCCGTCGTCGTGACCGTGACGGACCGCAGTCCGCTCAGCGTTCCACTTTTGCCCCTCGGGCCCACGACATCGTCGACCTCCTCCTCCATCAATTCAGTCAACACGCCGAGCCCGACGCCGACGCTCAACGCCAGCAACCCCTCCTTCGCTGCCCCGACCAACTCGCCCAACGCTTCCTGCACGCGCTCCGGAAGCAAGGCCTCCTGCATGGTCGCCTGCGCGACCGGTACGTTGCTACTCACGGCGGTTCCTCCTCAGATCTTTGCGGGATCACCGCGAACGCTCCCAACCAGAGCGGACGCGGCGGGGGAACCGCCGTCACCTCAAAGTTCTACGAGCCCCGGGACAACCTCGGGTGAGCCGTGACCGTCTCTTTGCATGGACAGACGCGCTGACCTAGCTGTAGATCCTGACCACGTTGTTCCGCTGGTGAGGTAGTCATCCGGTGCTCCTTGGAGGCTGAAGGTGCTCAAGCCATCAGTCCCAAGGAGGACACCGGATGAAGATGCACGCTAACGCCAGGCTCAGTCTGAAGGGTCGAGAGCTGCTGGTCGCTCGGGTTGAGGATGCGGGGTGGTCGCTGAGCGCGGCCGCCGAGGCGGTCGGGATCAGCGACCGCTCCGCGCGTAAGTGGATCGCCCGCCACCGGGCCGAGGGGCGTGAGGGTCTGATCGATCGCTCCTCGGCACCTGCGGTCGTCGCGAACCGCACGGACGAGCGTCGGATCGAGGTGATATCAGCGCTCAGACGGTTGCGGATGACGGGCGCAGAGATCGCTGAGTGCCTCGAGATGGCACTCTCGACCGTGTCGGGGATCCTGACCCGGATCGGGCTGGGGAAGCTCGGCCGGCTCGGCCTGGAGCCAGCGCAACGCTACGAGCGAGCTCGGCCGGGCGAGCTGATCCACATCGACGTCAAGAAGCTCGGCCGGATCCATGATGGCGCTGGGCACCGCTTCGCCGGCAAACCCGGCCAGCGGAGAGCCGCGGGCAGTCGCACCGACGCCGAAGGAGTCCGCCGCAACCTCGCCGGCTGGGAGTACGTGCACGTCTGCATCGACGACGCGACCCGCCTGGCGTACGTCGAAGTTCTCGAGAACGAGAAAGCGATCACCGCCGTCCGGTTCCTGCGCCGTGCTGTCACGCACTTCGCCAGCTACGGCATCACCGTCGAGCGACTGATCACCGACAACGGGTCCGCCTACCGCTCAACCGTCCACGCGATCGCGTGCCGCACCCTCGGGATCCGGCACCTCCGCACCCGCCCCTACCGACCCCAAACCAACGGCAAAGCCGAACGATTCATCCGCACCATGCTCGGCGGCTGGGCCTACGGCGCGATCTACCGCGACAGCAACGAACGCAACGCCGCCCTCGCCGGCTGGCTCGACTTCTACAATCGCCGCCGACCACACGGCGCCCTCAGCCACAAACCACCGTCAGCCCGCCTCAACGAGCTGAACAACCTCCTCGGGTCCTACACCTAGCTGACTGCCCCAAGGACCGTTTGGGCCATGATTGGGCCACAGCCTAAGCTCGTGACCCTAAAATCGCCGCATCGCGGACGTAGCTCAGTTGGTAGAGCGTCGGCTTCCCAAGCCGAAGGTCGCGGGTTCGAGCCCCGTCGTCCGCTTGGCTCGAATCACCAATGAAAACGGGCGATTTCGGGTGTTCGGGGGTGACCCGAACACTCTACTCTGACGCCCGCTCCACGCCCATTTGGTCGGATCTCGCCTCCAAACGGGCCCGGATCTGCTGCTCAGAGTCGCGCGCCAGATGCCCGTAGGTCCGCTCGATCATCTCGATCGAGGAGCCCATCAGCCGCGACAGCTCGAACGTAGAGATCCCGGCGGCCAATGCTTCAGTCGCGAACGTGTGCCGCAAGCAGTACGGGCCTCGGCGCTGAGACCCCGGCGGCGTCCAATGCCGGATACCACTCGCGGGTCCGCCACGTATCGAGCCCGATGTGGCCGCCTCTCGCGGCCGGGAACAGCAAGCGGCGTGTCGATCCTGGGCGGCAGCGCCTCGACGGCCTCGAGCGGCGCGGCCGGTGAGCGGGATCCGGCGGCGAGACCGAACCGTCTTCGGATACGGCGTCAGCCGTCCTTGCGAGAAGCGGCGCTGGACGACGACGGCGCCGGCACGGTCGACGTCGCGGCGCTCCAATGCGATCCACTCATTCGTCCTCAGCCCGGTCTCGGCGACGAACACGACCAGCGGGCCATAGGACGGGTCCGAGTTCGGCGGCGAGCATGTCGATCTGTTCGCGGGTGAACGGCTCGATCTCCTCAGTGCGCGGCTGCGGGTTCGGCCCCATGTCGACGGCAGGGTTGCGGACGATGAAGCGCCAGCGCTGCGCAGCCGCGAACGCTTGCCGCAGCGCGTTGGTCAGCCGGTAGCGGCTGCCTTCGGGCACGGTCGCGCGCCAGGCGGCGATGTCGTTCGCGGCGTGCTCAAGCTCCGCAAGCGTCCAGTCGCCGAACGTGCTTGCGCGCCGGTGTCAAGCCGATCTCGGAGCGTCGCCACCGTTCGCGGTGCCCCAGTATGCCGTTGCAGGAACAGCTCGGTGAAGTCATCGAACCGGATCTCGGCGCTCGGAGCACCACGACGCAACCTTGGCGCTACCTGCTCGCGGAACCACTCGCGGGCCTCGGTCTTGGTTCGGAACCCGGACTGGAAGCGGCGCTGATCTCCTTCGCGCCAGCGGATGCCGTAGCCGGCGCGGGTCTCATAGATGTTTCCTCTCTGGGCGGGCATCAGTGCGCCTCCTTCTTGTGGGCTCGGTGGAGCGCCACCCGACAGCGGGTCGAGCACGTCTTACGGTTCGAGTGTCCGCTGATCGCTCGACCGCAGACCATGCACGCGCGGTCGGCGCCGCGGTCGGGCGGTTTCTCGCCACGGCAGCTCGGGCATAGCCCGGTCTGGTCGTCGAGGTCATCGACGGGGTGGCGTGCCTTGCAGCGGGTGCATGGATAAACGCCGTTCATGTAACGCTTTCAGGGTGGATGGGCGATGAGTCGCCCATACCAATACTGTAACACTTTTGCCCTGTATTTACGGGAGATTTCGCGCCCGATTCTGAAGGTTGCCCACTTTCCAAGGAAGTTCCGCTCGTCGCCCTTGCCGCCAACCACGCCTCGAGCTCGTCGGGGCGGTAGCGGATCTGCCCGGACGGCAACCGCACCGCAGGCAACTCCCCGGCTCGCGTCCAGCGCAGAACGGTGCTCGGGGTCACGTCGAGCATGTCCGGCGACGGTGCGAGCGGTGAGCAACGGGCCGGTCATGTCCTGTTCCTCGCCGCAGCTCCTCGGCGTGCGAGCGTGATCGCGCGCGAGGCGGCCGCCGCGATGAGGTTCATCTCGCAGTCCTTGAAGTCGCGCGCGACTAACCCGCGGCCAAGACGAGCCTCGCAGCACGCGATGCACAGCATGCCGTCGTGAGGTCCGAGTCCGGTGGCCGCCCAGACCTGATCGTCGAGCATGTAGTACTCGTTGATCGTGTCCACCCGGCAGTTAACGCACCGGAACCGCCGCCGCGCGCGGCGCTCATCGAGGGCCAGGCGCGCGCGCCATGGCAGACGCCAATAGATCGCCTCGACTAGTCGGCCGGTCATCGGTCTCGCTCCTCGACGGCCTCGTCGTCGTTCTCGTCGTCGACGGTCCAGCCTTGCTGTTCGGCGTAGCAGTCGCCGCAGTAGGCGTGATGATCCGCTTCGACCGGCTGTCCGCACTCATTGCAGCCGCCGCCATGCTCGAGACCGTCGCGGTCGATCCAGGGGTTGGTCATGACGCCCATCCCCAGACGACGATCGCGTAGTCGGGTGGGCAGCAGCGCAGGATCGCGTCGCGCAGCTCGTCGACAACGGCCAGGTCGCCGTCCCACGCCCGCTGAACGAGCGGGCAGTCATAGCCGACGTGATCGAACGTCCAGAGCGCGAACCGCCGGGCGTTCGCTTTATGCCGCGCCGAATGTCTCGCTCGCGGGCGTGTGGCGAGCGTTGCTGGTAGCCGAACACGCGGCGGGCAGGGAGTCGCAGCACGCGCGGGTAGCGGTCGCCGACTTTCTGCGTGCGGAACAGCAGCGCGAAGTCGCCGTTTCGCCGGCGCTCGACTGCGGTCAGCGACCAGCGGCGCAGGCCGAGCAGATGCTCGATCGTGCGGGCGTCCTGGCCGTGTAGTGGCTGCCGTCGAGCCATCAGCCGGCCCTTGAATCTGTGCGGCGGGCGTCGTCGTCGAGCGCCACGGAGAGCGCGGCCGCCGGTCGCAGCGCGTCCGGGTCGAGCCCCCGCCGAACGAGTTCCGTGAGCAGCCGCGCGGGGCCGGTCGCCGGTCGCCGGCGACGGTCGACGATCTGGTCGGCGAGCGTTCGATAGATCGCGAGTTCGAGTTGGTCGGGGTGGCCGGCCATCAGTCGATCTCCTCGAAACTGAACACGAGCTGCACCGGCTTGCGCTTCTCCTGTTTACGCACCGGGAAAAGCACGCCAGTCTCGGCTCGCCGCCGGCGAGACCGGCAGACCGAGCACGCACAGGGCGGGCACTTGCAGGTCTGGGCGTCGCACAGCCTGCAGCAGCGGTGGCCGCGCGAGGGGTAGGGGTCCGGTGTTGGGCGAGCTGCAACGCGTCGGCCCTCCGAACGGTCTACAACGGCTGTCCCGGCGAGTGTCATCTAGCGACCCATCGAGCGTGTGCCCGTGTCCGAACGTGTCCTAGCCGCTCTACGCGTGCGCGCGCGCACGAAGTACGGTCTGGGACACGTTGGGACACATATCGCTATGGGACACGCTGGGACACGCTCTACTCACCAGACGCCTCCTCAGGAAGCCGGTAGAGCACCAGACGTACCTTGTGCTGACGGTCGCGTCCCGGCGAATCCCACTCCTCAACATCCAGACGAGCGCCACCGATCTCACTCAACCGAGTCAGGATGCGGTCATCCGAACCCGCATCCTCCACCCCGAGGTCGTATCGCAAGAACACCGCCATGTGGCGAGCCGTGATGTAGGTGTAGGCCGTCGCCACGTCGACGAGAAGCAACGGAACCGCCCGCAGCGGCCGGCC
The DNA here is from genome assembly GCA_963796645.1 of uncultured Solirubrobacterales bacterium. Classification (GTDB taxonomy): domain Bacteria; phylum Actinomycetota; class Thermoleophilia; order Solirubrobacterales; family Solirubrobacteraceae; genus Palsa-465. Next base: position 118,552 of record CAWCMQ010000003.1, read on the forward strand.
GCGTTTATCGGCCGGAGGCTCCTGTACCAGCCGCTTCGAATACTCGTGGTCCTGCAGCTGCTTCAATGCGTGATACGAGTCGGAGAGATCCCGGCGTCGTCGCCGCCACGCGCCGCAGCTGTTGAACCCACTCTGACGTCTGACGATGCTGGTTCGCCGCGTTGAAGTTGTCCGCGAGCGAGCACATCGCCTCGTACATCGCACACGCCACCTTCGGACTAGTGATCCGCCACCCCCTGGTCAGACCGTTGGTGTCCGATGACGCCTGCGAGCGAAGCCGAATCGGGTTTGAGCAATCCGACTCGCGCTCATAGCTGATCCGCAACTCCTGGCCGTTGCCAGGCGGACATACGAACACAGTCCAGACCTGTGCCGGCACGTCCGCCGTGCCGCACCACCCGACTGACGTAATAGCCGTCCGGCAGCCCATAACCGAGTGTCAAGAACGCCTGGATCAACTCGACCGGGGCGTCCGGTGGCGGCGCCTCACCGAGTTTGCTGGTATCGCGAGCGTTCTCAGTCATAAACGCCGCTCCTCTTGGCGCTTGCGGATGAGTTCGGCCAGGTGGCCGGCGGTGCGCTTCCGATCGGCGATGTGCGACTTCTCCGCCCACTTTGCGAGCTGCTCGAAGTAGTCCGGCGCCGGCGCTGGCAGCAGCACGCACGAGAACTCGAACTCGCAGCGCAGATGCGCCGCGATCCGCGCCTTGTCAGTGAACCCTGCGCGCAGCATCCGCACCGCGATGTCCTTCAGATACGGGTGGCGCTGCCCGTGCGGGACGAGTTCGGCCGGCGCCTGGTGATCACCACAACCGGTGCCGTTCGCCCTCGACCGCAGTAGGTCGAGCAGCCACGCGGGCGCGGGCGCGATCGACGCCTCGTCGGGCGCGGTCTGCCACTTATAGACGCCACCGTTCTCGTGCGGACTCGGCGGCAGCAACACGTAGCCGCCCGTGCCGCGAACGTGGATCCCGGCGGGCAACGCCCTGTCGCTGTTCGTGACCTCGCCTTGCAGATACAGGTGTCTGCCGGGGCGTGGCGTGACGACCTCGACCGTCGCTGGTAGTGGCCCGTGCTCGCCTTCAAGCCGCTTCAGTGCCTGCTCGTCGTCAACATCGAGCACGAACCAGCCGGGTCCGGTCGGTGTCGCGATTCCGGCGTCCGGGAACCTGCGCCACCACCGCTGGATCGCCGCCTCGTCGGTGGTTGCGTTCTTGAAACCGTGCTCGGTCAGCGGCCGTTTGTCGACCCCGACCGGAAACACGGGACGGGCACGCCGGGCGTAGACCAGCGCGGCCTTCTGCGCGGCGCTCACCGCGCCACCCTCGCGGCTAGCGGCTCAGGGTCGCCGTCTGAGTCGGCTAAGCCAGAGCCGTCGTCACCCGACGACGACGAGGACCTTGTCGCGCGCCGCTCACGCCGTTCTCGAGAACGAGTAGCCAATCGCGGGCCGGACATCGTCACCGTGCCGACGTTACGTCCCGCGAGGAGCCTCGACCGCATCCGCGCCACGCGAGGATGCGCACTGACCAGCATCCACGCCGGAAGACCGCCGAGATTGCCCTTTACCCGACGCGGGCCGTTACTGGCCGGTTGCCCCATCGTTCGCGCTGTGGTTCGTGGGTTTCATCTTTCACCGCGGGACGGTAACGGCACCGGTGGACAGACCGGCCCCGAAACCACGAACGCCGCCCCCGAAGGGACGGCGCCGCAGGAAAGATGTCCACCACAACAACGCGAACAGGGTTAGCTTACCGCCGCCGGCGGTCAACCCCGGCGAACCTCTCAGACAGGCGGCCGCCGCCACGGCGGACGCTCCCGCCCCACATCCAGCTCAGCCCACGAATCCGCCACCGGCCGGGCATCATCCAGCTCCCGCAAAGCCCTGATCGCCGCAATCCGCGCAGCCGCATTCCCGCTGTCCCGCGCGATGTGCTCAAGAATCTCGACCATCTCCTGCTCCGACAACGTCCGCCTAACGCTCATCGCGACCCCAACCGCCGGCGCAACAGCCCGATATACGCATGCGCATCATCCAAAGCAGCCGACTGGCGCTTGACCGTCGCCTCCAACTTGCGTGCATCCTCCCGCGCCTTCTCAGACCGCTTCGCCTCCGCCGCCGCCGAATCGCACTGATGGCAATACGTCTTCACCAGCCCATGCGGACAAGTACTGAACGCGTCCTGAAACCAATCATCCATTTAGGCAATCACCTCCGGTTTTCGCTGCAAAAACGGCTTTTTTTCAAAGGGAGCGACTGGGCGCTCTCCACGAGCGTTTGGTTGGTCGCGTGACCCTGCCCCTTGGCCTGGGGGGGTGTCTGTCGGCTCCTGGTGGGCGTTTGGTGTGCTGTCAGGGGGTGTTCACGCGCAAGCACCGTCCGGACTGTTGGTTGATGCTGAGCAGTGGGAACGTGCTGATGCTCTACGTGATGCCGTGGCACGGGAACAAGGTCCGGACGGTCTAGCCAGGGCTAGGCCGTCGCCGGCGTGAACGATGGTCGCGACCATATGCATATAGCGGACAGCCGGCAGGATGGTGGTCAGTGGGGGGTGTCATCGTTGAGGCTCCAAGGGACTCCAGAACAGTCTGAGGCTCCAAGGGTGGTCGGATGGCTCTGTTCTTGGATGGTGTCTCGTCTCTGTTCATGGATGATTGAGTTGGTTGGATGGTGGATGGATGTGGCATGGCATGGATGGCAACGTGAAGCGAGACGACGAATCGGGATGACGATGTTGGATCGTCATTCGCGAGTGTCGTGTTGCCATGTCGTGCAGTCCATCGGGTCTGTGTCGCTTGGGGTGATGCGTGAAGTGGCAGGGACGGAGATAGACGACGGGTCGACTGTCACGGTGTGTCGTTGGCGCATGAGGTTGGGTAGTTCATCGAGTCGCACGAGACGACAACGAGATCAGATGCGAGGCGTGGCGCCGTCAGTTCTGGCGCGCCTCGGCATCCTGTCTGAGTGCGTCTAGTTCGATCGCTGTCTCGGCGGTCGTTGTCCACGAGTAACACTGATCTCCGTTGTCGAGGGTGCGTCGCTTGAGCCAACCATGCTCAACCAATTCGTCAGCGTCAGACATCACCTCGGCTTCGAGCACCTGGCCGCGCTCGGTGCCGAGCATCTTCGCTCTGAACAGGATCTCGAGCTGTTCGTCGTTGAATTCGATCGGTGCTCTCTTTCGGTAGTTGGTTGGGAACCGCGGGCGACTACCGAAAGCGCCCGCGATTCCCTGGATGCGACTCCCTCAGTGGAGTCTCCGGCGCGCGGAGGAATGCAACGCCGAAGTTACGCGAGACGAACCTCGCAAAATGCGCCTGGCCGGAACACTGTCAGTCCGAGGCGACGCTCCGCACGTATGGCGACCAATCTTTCGTAAAGAAGTCGGAGTGCGAGTTAGTGACCTCCACACGTAGGGCTCCGCGGTTCCACACCATTGCGGCGGCGGAGGATCCGACGAGCGCGGTTCCCGAACCGACCACGGTCGAGACGTGCACAGCCTTGTTCCACAGCGCGTCCTGCACACCCGTGATCTGACCGGACGCCTGCAGGTTCGGACCAGAACCGTACTGGCCCATAAATGGTCCCCCGCCGAGTAGCTGTCCGGCGGTGTCCTTCAGCAGTCGCAGGTCTTGGTAGTCGTTGGGGTGACAGACGATCCACTCGGGTTCAACGAACGCCGAGCCGCGAACGCCGGTCATTGCCTTGAACAGCTGGTCGGCCTTGGTCCCGACAGCAGTACCGCCGGCGTAGATCGGCACGCCGCGGCTGGTGAGCAGTCCCTGGACCTCGTTTCCGCTAGCGGTTCCGCGAATGAGCTGACGTTCGACTTCATTGCCTATGAACAGGCTCAGCCTGTTGTTGACGAACGCCTGAACGGCTGGCACGTCCTCCATCAGTTCGTCTGAGGTGACGAGCGTCGTCGCGATCTTCTTGACCGGCTCGTCGAGCGTTGAGATCGCGATCGTCGACTGTGGTTTGTCGCCGCCCTCGCCAACGCCGGCGGCACCACTTGACGCCGTGCCCTCGATCGCGTACCGGATCGTGTTGGTTTCTGCGAGGTTCGCACTGAGCAGGTTCTCGATCGTCAGCGGCTGAAACAGCGTCGTGACGATCACCGGGTGCCATCTGCGGCACCGGAACCAGACCGCCGCCCGTGCCAGTACCGGGAGCGCCCGAACCCTCGAGCAGTGTGCCCTTCATGCTCAGCGTCGGACGTCCAACCTCGATCATGCCCGTGGTCCACTGCTGGCCTCGCGTGGTCGGATCGGCGATCGACTTGAACCCTGCGCTCTCGACGAGCACGTCGCCGGGACCGCCGCCACCACGATGGGCGAACGGGTCGGTGAGCGCATCACCCGGCGCACCGAGCTGCCGGCCCACGGACGTGATTTGCTTCTCCATCCGGCCGACTTCCTGGGCCTCGTCAAGCAGACCCTGGGCGTAGGTTCTCTCGTCGGCGGTCAGCGGCCGATTCTCAGCGTCGGCCTGCTTGAACATCTCTTGAGCCTCTTGCGCGAGGCGTAGTGCGCGTGACACGAGTTTTCCTCCCTGTCGGGTGGTGGTTTCGTGCCGATCTGCTTCGCGAGACTTACACCGTTTGCAATCCGGGTCCGGCGCCCCGTCATTCGTGACGGGCCAGCCCACATCAAGATTGCCGGTCCTAGTTCTCGATGGGCGCCCTTCGGCTCGTCCTCGCCCTCATCCTTGCTTGAGCGACCACTGGGGCTTTCAGGCCCTGAGTCGGTGCGCCTTGATCGTCGTTCGGACGATCGGCTTGTTATTCGTGACGCCCCACTTGGCGAGGCGCTGTTCTAGAGAATGGTACGCCCGCGGGGGTCGTGTCAGTCGAACGTGCCGCGTGGCGGCGTTTTTGTGAGAGCGCCTAGACAGCGGTTTCCGCGGGCAGCGGCTAGAGAAAGCGCGTCGCCGTCGAGCGAGGCGGGCGCGGGACGGTCGCCCCGTCGTGCAGTCGCTGTTGCTCTGCGATGAACGCACGGACGATGCGGATCGCTTCGGGTGAGCCGGCGGGATGCGGGTCGAGCCGCTGCGGCTGTTTGCGGCGTCGTTTCCGGGTTTGGGTGACGGCCACGACGGGCGATCTTACGCCGTCAGTCGGCCTGCATCCTGTGTTTGGAACGCAAACGCGCGATCTTCTGGCCGCTCGCGGTCGGGATGTTCTCGAGCGTCGGCGCGAGTTCGTGCACCAGTTCGATCGCCTCGAGTATCCGCCGATAGCAGGATGGCTCGGGTCCGATAGGTCGACTGTGGTAATGGCCGATGGGTTCGTTGACGTGGGACCACTCGGTGGGATCGTCAGCGCGCCAGTAGCGACCGTGCTCTGTGATCGTGATCCACGTATCGTCGGGCGCGATCTCCTCGCCGCAGTAGTCGCACTGCAAGTAGGTCGTCAACGGAACCTCCACGAATCGTGGAGACGCGATCCGTTCGCGCGGGTAGCGTTGCGTTTGCTCATGGAGCTCTGCCTCCTGGGCCACGGCGCCGGCGATCCCAAGTCGCGCGGCGCCACTTTGTAGGTCGCTGCCGATCGTAGTCCGGTCAGCGCCCCGGCAGCGGGACGCCGAGCTGGTCGCACACCGCCTTGACGGTGCCGGGCTTGATCTCGCGGTGTCTCGGTATCGAAGCCATGCGCACGCGGTTGGCGGCGTCGAGCGCAAACCAGATGTCGTGCGAACCACCGTGGCGGCGCAGTCGTGCGCCATGCTGGCGCAGCCACCGCTCGAGGTGGCGCCGTTTCACGGTCTAGCGGGGCAGCAGCGACAAAAGCGGCTCGAACAGTCGCGCCTGCAGGGTGGTGGCGATCCGCTCGGCCCTGGTCGGCTGATGCGCGAGGTCGTGCAAAGCGTCGAGCACATTGACCCACGCCTCGTCCTCGTCGCGCCCCTGCGAGATCGCCTCGGGGATCTCGACGAGCTGCGCTGTCACCCACCCATCAGGATTCGTCTCGTAGCGCACGGTGAGGTGCGGGGGGTGCTCGACGAGTGCTGCGTGTTCGACGGTCTGCGGCATCGTCTGCACAGCGTACCCGGGATAGACCGGTCGCTAGAAATGCCGGTGGACGAATTGCGTTGGGGCTACGCCGGCGCGGGACGCCCATCTCACGCCCAAACGCCTGGATCTCGCATTGGAGCGATGCTCAGTGTTTACGGGGTCCGGGAGCGCGTATCCCCTGCACCTGTGCGCCTTTTCGACTCTTCGCGCACTGGGACGAATCACGCCGATATTGGCTGTTCGCGGCTTCCCAAGCCGAAGGTCGCGGGTTCGAGCCCCGTCGTCCGCTTTAGAAGCCCCACTGAACGAGCCCTTTTGTTTGGAGCGGGACGGCGTGGAGGCATTCATGCCCCCGGATATCTCCCGGGAAGGCATGGACCGTTTTCCGTGAGCGAGGTCGTTGGCTCGGCCACGAGGACGCGGGCGCGCTCATCCCCGACCGGTGGATTCACGCGAAGCGATGGTGGGACCTGTACCGCTGCGTCGCGCCAGCTGGCTCCGCGGCAAGCACTCGTCCGGTGGCAACGATCGGGACGATTACTGCTCGCGAAGTGGCAGGCTTCCCACTAGCGGTGTTCGAAGTAAGGAACCACGCTGCAGGTGTTTTTTCCCACTGCGTTCGAGAGCGCCTCAAGATGACCTTGAGTCTTGCTGGGGCCGTCGGTGGTGGGGCTGCTGAACAGCATGGCGATCGTCATGTTGCTCAATGGCTTGCCGTTGAGGGTGGCGGTGACATGGATCTCCGTCGGGAAATTGCTCTGCATGTTCTTGAGGCTGCCGACCTTCCAGTACTCGCCATAGCTGGAATGCCACGGGGTGATCGGGACCGGGCCTGGAACCACCACCGTCCCGGCACAGCCCCCGTCCAGTTGTCCGTCGTCGATGTACGTCAGGTCTTTGACGAATTCCTGGACCTTCTTGTGATGCTTTCCGTGAACCCTTACAACCTTCACCTTCTTTATGACCAAAAATCTTCCGTTGTGGACCGCGTCCGGCTCAAGCCTCCACTTGCCAGGCTCAGGCTCCGGGCTATGTGCCTGCGGGGAATGCGTAGCTGCCGCCACCGCGGCCGGACTCACCAACATCGCCACGGCGAGTAGCGTCCCTAATCGTCTCATTGGAGTAGGCCAGCCTATTGGGACGCGCGCGGTTGCGTCAACGCGTTCGCAGATCAGCACTCGCGTCTGAACGTCGTCGTTGATCCAGCGCCGTGAACTCGCCTCGCGCCCGTGCAGGACTCGTGCTGCGGCGTTCAGCCATCGCGCTTCCGTGTCTCGTCCGGACCGGGCCGGCCGGCTCTGAGCCAGCGCTTGGGCCACGCTGGTCATAGCTCCTGCTCGGACGAGCCCGTCCTACTCGGGTGCGGCGTCCCCGTGCGGGGAAACACGTGGTCCGTCCGGGTCGGACTAGGATGACGGGGCGTGCCTCGCGAGGCTAGGAGTGGTCCGCTGAAGCGCGCCGTGTTGTCCGAGGACTTGCTATCCGAAAGGAAATCATCTTCATGCGTCGCATCACTCACTTTCGGCCGTCGCCTGCGATGGTGATTGCGGTCATCGCCTTGCTGATTGCTTTGGGCGGTATGGCCGCGGCATCGATTCCAGGCAAAGGAGGGGTAATCACCGCCTGCTACCTGAAGACTGGCGGGAGTCTGCGCGTGCTCAATACCTCAAGGCCGGGTGCTAGCGGCCGATGCCATCGGAACGAGCGGACCCTGACCTGGAACCAGCTAGGCCGGCAGGGCATCCAAGGCGTAAAGGGACACACTGGGCCACCCGGCCCGACCGAGGGCACCTCGGCTGACATCTTCTCCAACACCTCACAGAACCTGGCGGTGGACGCCACCAGGGACGCTAGCCCGTTCACCACAACCCAGGCCGGGCACGTCTTCGTGTCGAAATTCATCGGTTCGATAAGCGCGACCTGCACCACCGAGGCCAACGTCAGATTTGTGCTTATCGTCGACGGCGCCCGCGTGCCCGGCTCGTTCGTTGACACTGTCCCCAACGGCACCATGGTCAGCAACGTGACGCTCACCGGTGTCACACCGACCGTACTGGCGGCCGGCCCCCATACCGCCTCGATCGGGATTGCTTGCGGCGGGACCGGTGTGACGAGCTCAAGCTTTGCCGCGGACCAGGGCGTGACCGCGGTGGTACTCGGCTGACCGCTGAGCTCGTCGAACCCATGGTTGTCGCTGCTGCCCCGAAGCCCTGCTTCGCAGCGGCAGCGACGCCCGCCCAAGCCAAATTGAGGCGAGGGTTGCGAAAGCATGGTCAGGACCAGCATGCGCCTCTGCACGGGGAGAAGCCGCTCCTGGATCAGATCGAAGCAGGAGGCTGCGGCTTGCTGTCGAGACAGCCCCTCTGATCGACGAGCAGCAGTCTCGAGCGCGACCATCGTGAGCGCGATCGCGGACGGCGCGATGCGCTGTTGCTTGTAGCCCAGAGGAGTAGTGGCACCGTGTAGTGGCCCGTGATCGACGCGCGGCGTCGGTCCGGATGCCGTGGGCGGTCATGACCGGGTGGATTGACGCGCGGCGTCGGTCGCGGATAGGATCGGCGTTGGACCGGAGTCGGGTCGTGACCAGGGCACGTTGTGGCCGGTGGCACCCGCAACTGCGACGCAAGGAGGGCGAAGTGACTGGGATCCTTACGATGGGCACGGCGGATCGGTGCCCTCGCGCTGGTCGGGGCGTTATTGGGGGGAGCGTCGGCATTCGGGTCGGGAAGCGGGGCTAGCGTGGCGTCGCGGGCCGGCCGGGGCCCGCAGCGAGGGGCCGCCGGGCCCGAGCGAGGAGGTCCTCTTCCCGCGCGGGCGCTTGCCAAGGTGCGGCAGATCGTTCGGTTCAAGGACACGAACCGCACCCCGGGAGTCCTGATCGGAATCTGGAGCCCAAAGGGAAGGCGTTGTCCTGCTTCCCCGCGGGCGCTTGCCAAGGTGCGGCAGATCGTCCGTCGGTTCAAGGACACGAACCGCAAGCCCCGGGAGTCCTGATCGGAATCTGGAGCCCAAAGGGAACGTTGGTCACGGCGAGGGGCGTCGCCAATCTCGCGACGGGGAGGCCGCTGAAGCCCAACATGCAGTTCAAGATCGCCAGCCAGACCAAGACGTTCACCGCCAACCTCATCCTTCAGTTGGTGGGTGAGGGCCGGGTCTCGCCTCAGTGACGGATAGTCGAAAGCTCCCGCCCGGAAGAAGACCACATTTCCAAGTGGGTCGCGGGTGTGCCCAACGGTCACCGGATCACGATCCGTGAGCTTCTGAACCACACGAGCGGGCTCGCCGACGGCTTCAACGTGGTGCGGTGTGCGGCGTGCCGGTGTGGGCGCAATGACACCCCGTAGTCTTGTTTCGCATGTGGGGTGTGTACGTGTTGTGGTCGGCGAGGGGAGCTGTCTTGGCGGTGATCGCCATCGTCGCGGTCGTCGGCGGCGGTGCAAGTGCGGTCGCGGGCGAGTTCGCTCCCGGTTCTCGCACGTCTGCTGCCAGTAGCCCGGCGATGGTTGTGGCGGCGTACATAGCCGCGTTAGATCGACATGACCCGGTTGCGGTGTGCGGTGTGTTCGCTCCCGGCCGTATCCTCTCGCACTTGGCTACCGGCTGTACCGTCCGCTACTTGCCGCAGGACGTCGAGGCGCATTTCCGGCATTACTACAGCCGCCACCGGTGGGCAAGCGCCCGCTCGCGCGGTCCGGCGCACACGACGATCGACCGCGCACCGGGTGCGCAACGGTTCGGTTGGTGCTGGTACATCGCTATGTCTGTGCGCGTGCCGCCGCGCCCGAGCCATGCCATCCGGGACAGTACGTTCGGCCCGAGATCATCTATCTGCTGCGCTCCAAGGGTCGATGGCGGATCATCAAGACCGTGGTCTACGGGCGAAGGCGCGTCACGGCCGCGGCGCCCGGCACGAATAGTGGTCCTACAGCAACTACGGGCTACAACCTGGACTCGGCATCATGCCCCGCGAGCCGTGGTGAGCGAGCCGGCCACGGGTCAAGAGCACGGCGAGCCGAACCCAGCGGCTCGCCCTGCAACGTACCGGGTCTGACGATTCGCTCATTTCGGCGGGGCGGATATCCCGCACCAAAGTCTGCTTCACGCTCACGCTCGCTCGGCCGCCACGCCCCGACTTCTCCTACGACTATCCTCGAACCTCCGGCAGCGGCCTCCGGCCGCCGTTCAAACGACGACGGCTAGGAGACCCACACGCGCTCCTCGCAGGACGCGGCGCCCTAAGCACCCCAGCGCTCGCACGCTACCTGCCGGCTGTCTTCGCGAGCGGCAACCGGCTCGAGATCATCGCAACGCACCCCGCCCTCGCGCTCCACAGATTCATCATCAGCGCAAGCAGCGAGAGCATCCAGGACGACGGCGCTCCTGACACGCCCGCTTGACGCCGGCGACTTCGCGCCGCTCCGCGGCTGCCTCATCTTCCCAACCGGAAAGCTGACCACACGAGGACTGTGTGGTGGACCTAAGCTTCCCGCACGGACGCCCAAGGCCTCGGATGATCCACCGCCTTGCCGGCTCATGCCTGTGGGCCCACGGCATGTTCATAAGCATCGACCGGTAGCCGCGCTCCCGGATCGATCGAGCAGGGGCAGTCGTGCCAAGCGTAGTGCGTTTTGCGCTACGCTGTCGCGATGAAGACGGCTGCCCCTCTGTCGCTACGCGGCTGAAGGTCTCAACGCTCTGAGGAGATCGCTCGGCGGCGCGGTATCAGTCGTGCCGAGGCCGCTCGTCAGGCCATTGCCGAGACAGCCGAATGCGCGTCTGGTCCCGTGCGCCTCGCGACCGAGGCACGCTCAGATGAGAACAGCATAGGTTGCAGAAGCCCGAGAGAACGCGGCGCTGATGGAGCAGCTGCGTGGTTCGCGGTGATGTCCACGCGATCACGATGCCGCGAGGCCGAGGCCGAGTCCAGCACGGCCGGCGCTACGCGGTCATCGTCCAGGCCGACGATCTGCTGACCCTCTCGACCGTCGTCATCTGCCCGACCTCCACCTCGGCACCGTCAGCAAGCTTCCATCCCGAGATCGAGCTCGGCAGAGAGCAAACCCGGGTGCTGTGCGAGATGGTAGGCGCCGTGGACGCCCGCAACCTTGGAGCGCAAGCCGGGCACCTGAGCCACGACGAACTGAGAGCGGTCGACGACGCACTCTCCCTCGTGCTCGACATCGGTTAGCCACGACCCGTCACTGAAGCTGAACAGGCGCGTGATCCAATGCCGCCTCGATCGAGCTGCAATAGTCGGCAGATGGTTCGCTGAGATATCTGCGACTGGCCGCCGACCCTACGGCGCCGCGGAGGGATGTAGCGTGACGGAGACTGGAATGACATGGACTCGTTCCCAGACATCCATTCCTTCAGCATCGACGAGTTGACCGCCTTCCTCGCGGCGCTGACCACGGGCTGAGAAGTACGGTCTCGCGCTGCGTCGAGTGCGGGCGATGCGCACGCGCGGAACGAGCAGCTTCTCCGGCGCGGGTACGAATCAACAAGATCGATCATGTACTCGCGCGCTCGCCGACCGGCGCGGTCGCCCAGATGCAGACAAAGGATGAGCTGTCGGATCGATCGAGCCTCGGCAGCAGCTCGTTGGGACTCAGTGGCCGCTGGTGCGCTGCTTCGCGGTGACGGTAAGCGGTGTCGGCGTGAAGGCGTGCTTGGTCTTGCGTCCGAGCGCCAACGACCGGCCGGCCAACGGTGTCTGCGCGACGATGCGGTAATCGGCAAACAGACTCCTTGCATTGCCGGCCGTCAGCCGGCCGAGGCGAAAGACGTAGAACAGCTGTTTGTGCCGCACCCACTGGTAGGCGGCATCGAGCCTTCGCCCCAAGAAGTTCGGAACCACGTAGTGGGGCATATGGCGCGGCACACCCGGACTACCAGCACCGCACCTCGGGCAGCCAAGCGTCAGGGACACAACCGAGCCGGCGGGGACCCTCTGACCTGCCTCGGGAGCCGAGCCAACCACGTGGACAGGCGCATCGACAACGAACCGCAGTTCGACTGCCGGCAAGCTCACCTTCAGCCCTTCGAGATGGAGTCGCTGGTATGCGGCCTGTACTCCCGCGCCGGACAGTTGCGGAACCTTCACCGGGCGCGAGCCGGCGCGTGTCAAACCCGGAAACGCTGCGACCGCCACGACCATCGCACCGATCATCAGCAGCTGAACCAGTCGGCACCGGATTCCCCTCACGGCCGCCAGCATAAGACAGAGCGCAAATTCACACGACTCCCGGGTTGATCGATCAGCAGTAGCGGTGGATAGCCTCCAGCCCTGTGGTTAGCAACGCTCGCATTGCGCCGTATGACTCGGACAATCTTCTTGACCGGATCACCCATCAGTCGACGCTCGAGGTTCACGATCGCCAGATGGAGCGACGGGAGCGCGTGCTCGTCAGCAGGCGGTTGGGTCGTCGCGGGGGTGAGGTGCTTTCGGTTGGTGCGGGATGGCATCCGGGTCGGCATCTGTTTCCCGCGCCCGAGTTTCGGCTGGTCGCGGTCGATTCGGATCCCGACCGTGTCGCTGGCGTAAGAGCGTCCGGAACGGCTGATCGCGTGGACCTCGGTGCCGCGGGTGAGCTGCCATATGCGTCGGCGTCGTTCGATGTCGTGCTTTACCGACTCGTTCTTCATCACATCGCCTATCAGGCTTCGCTGCGTCCGTGTTTCGAGGAGGCGGCCCGGCTGCTGAGGCGGGGGGGGCACTCGTCGCGATCGAGCCTGGCTCATGGCACCCGGTCGGCATTGGCCTCGCTCTCGCCAATCGCGCCGGCGTCGCGACAAGGCTTCACGGGACACCGGATGACATCCCGCTCTCGCCCCGCCAGCTAATCGGCGAATCGAGAGTCGTCGGCCTCGAGCCGGAGCCACACGCCCTCACCTACACCTGGCGACGACTGCCGCCACGACTACAGACCGCAGCTCAGCGCCTGGACCAGATCGGTTCCCGGCCCCGCGCCGCCCTGTTCGGCCACACACTCCTACTCATCGCACGAAAACCGAACCTAGCCCCTGCGTCTTTCACCGACGTCGAGCTGCCGCTTGGATCGATACGCACCAGCCGACGCAAAACCCCTCGTCGATAGCTGAGAGCCCGATTATCGAGCATTGAGAGGCGCGGTTGCGGGCACTAACGCGCGGTTTAGGGGATGGCCGACGGTGATGAGGTGGCCCCCGTTTGAGTCGTAGGTGGTGTAGCTGACGGCGTGACGCCCTTTGAAAGTCACTATTGCTTTGCCGTAGGTCCAGTCGGCCAGCCCGGCGCCGCGGCGAGTGACCTTCTGCGGAGCGCCGAAATTCGCGCAGACGAACCGCTGCGTGACCTGGTTCGTCGAGCCAAACAGGACCAGGAACGAAATCGATTTGCTCGCTGTCGGTAGACCCTGGCAGCCGGTGATCGGCTTCGGTTTCGCAGAGCCTCCGCATCCCGTGGCGGCGGCAGTGAGAATCAGCAGTGCAGCAGGTCGCCTCACAGACTCAGGGCCGATTATCGAGCATTGATTGCAGGACCCTGCTGGCCCTGCGCCTTCTCCATTCGCTGAGCCATGTTCCGCAGTCGGTGTGCCAGCTCGAACGCGAGGAACACCCGGACCGCGTTGAACAAGATGCCGCGCGGGCTCGTGCGAAACCGGCGGATGCGCGCACGCCGACTTGGAAACGCCGCCCCGACCAGGATGTCCAATACCCAAACCACTACGCCCGCCACACGTGCGTATCGCCTGATCCGGGGATCCTCGGCCAAGAGCTGCATGGGGCTGATTGTCGAGCGTTAACGCCGAGATTGCAGGTGCGGTCTGCCGTTCTGCTCGAAGTCCGGGTCCGCGGGAGCTCCGGTTACCTAGATCGCGCCGCTGGAGCGCTCCTAGGCGGTGCGGGATCAGCACCAGTCACGGTCGTTCCGTCGCTCGCTGGAACGGTGGTGGTCGGAGAACCGCTCGCTGCCTCACTGCCTGGGAACGGCGCCGGCGCGCTGCTAGGAGGTGCCGGATCAGCCCCGGTCACCGTGGTTCCGTCGCTCGCCGGAAACGTGACGGTGCGGGCATGAATCGCCGTCCTGCTGCCCGGAAAGGCGGCTGGAGCGCTGCCGTGGCCGCTGCCGCCCGTGACGGCGAGCGCCGCGCCACAGCCGACGAGCAAAGCCACACCTATCGAGATGATGGCTACAAGCCGCCGCCGCGTATCGGACGCAATCATGATTCGCACCTATTCGGCGCCGCTGCGTAGCTGCTGCAATGATCGATTTCCAGCAGTCTCGAGCGCGACGATCGTGAGCGCGATGACGGCCGGCTCAATGCGCTGTTGCTTTTAGACCGATCCGGCAGTCCGGTCGCTCCCCGCGCAGGTCCCCCCCTGCCGCGCCGCTGGGGGATACGCACAACGAGCGCGTCGCAGGTGCGGTCGCGTCACGCCATTAGCGCCCAATCGCACCAATGGTGTGGTATTCGGTGTCGCCGCCGGCGCTCGCGAGTTCGCCGACGCGACCAACGAATTCGTCAGCCAAGCGGCCGGTGAGCAGAATCGGCAGGTCGAACTCTCGATGGGGACTCGAGCCCGCGGCGTTCGGCGCAGGGCGATCGATCCGGGATGGAACCGTCCTGCCGGATCGGTCACTTTGAACCAAAGACATCGCACCCGGCGACAGCGCCTCCTTCTTTGAGCAGACGTACGAAACCTACTACCTGGACGTGATGGTGCTGAGGGTTCCCCAGAGCGGTGGCGCGTCCGGGACAGTGGCATTGCCCTGACCTGCGGGGAGAACCCCGGCGGCGACGACCAGATCGATTGCATCGGCGTCCGATAGGAGCTGGCCCCTGCTCACACGCTGAGCAGGGAAGTCGACGTCGCGACCGAGATGCTCCTGACGCAGAGCAGGTGTCGGACAACGGGGCGTGCGCCGGCGGATTACGCCCAGCGGCGCACGCCGCAACCCGCCGCCCGCTCGCGCAAGGTGAGGCGGCGTCGGGCCGCGGCGCTACCTGGCCGTCAGACCGCCGCTGGAACGGGGACGACCTCGGCGAACTTCACCGTGTCGATGAACTGCCGGAAACGCGCAAGCTTGCCGTCACGGATATCCCAGATGTGGACGGCAGGCAGGTCCAGCGCCTTCCCAGTCGCCTTGCCCGTCCCTTGGTAGCGGACGACCGCGGCGACGGTTTCACCGGATCCGATGAACTCCTCGGGTACGACGGCGAAGCCTTCGACGTCCTCGGCGATCGGGCCAAAGACCTTCTGCAGGACGGCCTCGCCGCCGCGGTGCAGACCTCCGTATGGCATGCCCTCGGCCTCGTACCATTCGATGTCATCAGCGAATGCGCCGAGCACGGCGGGCACATCGCCTTGCGCGAACGCCCCGTAGACACCCTTGACGAACTCGATGCTCCGCTCACTCATGGCTCTCCATTGTTCGGTGCTTTGTGTCTGAACCTAACAGGCGGCGAGAGACCGAGTTCACGCGCTATCGCTACGGACGGACACCCGGCCTCCATTGAGTGCTTCCCCAGCCGAAGGTCGCGGGCTCGAGATGTGTCGTGCGCTTGTAGAAAGCAGCGCGAGCCGCTCGGTTCTCAGAGGGAGCCCGGCGGCGAGGGCGGCAGGGCGCTGCGCCTCGCGCTCCACATCACGGGCTTCGCGTTTCCGCAGTAGCCGTCGTGGATGCCGCCTTCGGGGTTGCTCTTCGACTGATAGGTCCCGGTCGCTCGCTTGTTCGCGATCCTGCCTGAGAACTTGAGCTGAGTCACGATCACGGTCTTGTGGTTGAGCGGGTCGGTGATCTCGTCGGTAAGCGAGCCCGAGGTCGTCGGATCGAGCTCCGCGGCGAGCTTCGCGACGCGCGAGATTCGAGTGCAGCGGGGAGGCGTGGCGATGCTCTCGTTGCTGCTCTCCCGCAGTTCCCGCAACGCCGCGCGGATCGGGCTCCGGGACGGGTCGCCTTCTAATCTGGCTCAGGCTTGTGCCGCGCTCAAAAGAGAGTACGGTGGAATGAAGGACGGTTGCTGACCACCGACTTGCCGTCGTCAAGACTCGCCGACGATTGGCGTCCGCCTAACGGGTCCGTGTCCCATCGCGAGGACCAAAGCCCGTTTCCAGATAGACGGGATTCATGCCCACGGGATCGCGTGCCCAAGGGGCCCCTAGGAGGAGTGATCGGGATGAGTGCAACAGCGACCCCGACTGGCGCTATCGCGCCGCAGGTCGGGCACCGCAAGCGCAGGGCTGGACGCCAGGATCGGACTGGCTTCGCCTTGGACGATGCCACCAGGCGCGAGAGCAAGCATCGTGCGGCCGTGGCGAGCACTTTGAACTGGGCCGATGAAGCCGCCGAGCGCGGAGACCACGTCGACGCAATCGGGTGGCTGGACGCGCTCGAAGCGATCGGGGAGAAGCTTCCCAAGTCGTACGAGATCAGGCGCAGCTCGTGGACTGCGCAACCTGCCCGAGCGGTCCGGCGATAAACGATCGTCTCGACGAAGGCCGGCTCCAGAGAGGGTCCCAATGACCTCGACCAGGAGGATCGCTCTGATCGCATGGCCATGCTGGGGCTCATCGGAAGCCCGCTGATCTGCCTTTCGGGAATCGCCGTTGTCATGGACGTCATCGGGCGAGGCTCCGCTGCGCAGAGCATCGCGACGGGTCCCGGAATTCCTCTGGGAACTGTCCCTGGGCGTCTATCTCACCGTCAAGGGCGTCAGGGCATCCCGGATCCTCGACGAGACCCGGCAGGCCGGATCGGATGAGAGTTCCCAGCGTGTGAGCGCGAGGCCCCCGAAACCTGCGGTGGCCGTCACGTAATTCACGTATGCGCGAGGCGCCGGAGTTGGGCGCTCGCGAGGTGCGCTCTGGTTCGTGTCGCCGCTCGCTTGAGGTGTTCGCCTCGTTGTCGAGACGCAGCGTTATCGACCTGATGGATCGTGTGGTGATGAACGAGTTCTCGCTGCGATTGGTTGGCCAGCTGCCGGAGCAGCTGGATATGGGAGTCGGTCATGACCGCGTGCCGGGCTCCGGTACCGGGATCGGGACGGCGACCGCTTGCGGCAGGTCGATGGGGAGATCCTCAGGTCCGACGAGACGGAAACCCAGGGCGCTCCGGCTGATTGTCTCTTGAAGCGGGCCGCCGCATTCCGGACAGGCCGCGATGTACGCCGAGGCGGCTGGTGTGAAGCGCAGCCAGCAGCGTGGGCAGCAAACGTGGGTCATAACCGACCCCTTTCGATAGAAGGCTGTTGAAGATCAAGCCCGCGTCGGACACCGGCCCCGCGGTGTGCGAGTCCGCTCTGTCTGATTACGGTCGGTTCGTGCCCGGGAGACCACGGCCGCACGCCGGACAGGCGTGGTTCATCACGGGATCCTCTGACCGCGCGTCATCGAGCTCGAAGTACACGCGGTGGCGCCCACCGCCGAAGACTCGCAGGACGTGCCCGCACGCGCAGCGGTAGGTGGGTCGTGGTTCAGCCTGCTCGAGGCTTGTGGTCCGCTCGCGCGGCGGGGTCAATGTTCCGCTGGTCACCTGCTCGCCGCCTTCCTGCTGAGGCTTCCGCCTTCGTCGGTATCGAGCGGGCTGTCGGTTTCCACGCGCGGTTCGAGCCGAGCTGAACCGGCTCCGGCGAGCACGACGTGGGCGGCGTCCTCCGTGTCGCGGTAGGACGGGAAGCTCTGGGATCGGGCAAGGCTGTTGCCGTTGCGATCGAGCAGCGTCCAGTAATACGCACCGACGTTGTCCTCGAAGATGAGGAACTGCATCGGCGCCGATTCGGACGCAACGCGTGCGCCACGACTGGCGCGCGTGTGGGTGCGAGCCGTCTTTGTTGCGGTGGCCATTGCCAACCGTCTCTCTGCCCTTCTGACCGGAAAAGTCGCCCGGAAAGCGAGAAGAGCCTGGGCTCACTGAGCGCACCCCAAGCGTACCATAATCCGACCCAGCAACTCGGAATTAGTTGACAACGAGACCCTGGCGGCGTAGGCCCCGTCGCATCGGGTATCGGCCGGCTTCGCGCGTCATTTGTGCCGGATGAGCCGGTACCAGCGCCGGGGGACCTTCCGAAGCGGACCGGACGGGCCGGGACTCGGATCCGCCTCTGAGGAGACAAGCTCCCAGTCGCGGAATGCGCGGACGACGTCTGGTTCATCGACACCTGCCGGACCGACCGGAACGTCGTTGCGGGCGAAGGCCATCATCAGCAGCGTCGCTCCCGGCGCGGCCAGCTGGCCTACACCCCGGCGTATGCGGCTTGCTGCTGGGCATTCAGCCCGTGAAAGCAGCCACGGTCAAAGACCAGGGTGCAGCCAGGCGTAACCCCGAGCTCCGAGAGCCGCGCGACGTCACCGCGAACCCATCGGACGGACACGCCGCTTGCGATTGAGCGAGCGCGTGCCTGGCGGAGCGGCTTCTGGACCACGTCGATCCCGGTGACCTCCCAGCCCTGGCTGGCGAGGTACACAGCTTGGGTTCCGGTCCCGCAGCCGATGTCGAGCGCCTGTCCGGCGGGCAGCGCTTTGTGGCCCTCCACAAGGTCGACCAGCTCGGCCGGAACCTTGCCCCGTGTCCCA
This sequence comes from uncultured Solirubrobacterales bacterium, assembly GCA_963796645.1. Classification (GTDB taxonomy): domain Bacteria; phylum Actinomycetota; class Thermoleophilia; order Solirubrobacterales; family Solirubrobacteraceae; genus Palsa-465. Next base: position 137,120 of record CAWCMQ010000003.1, read on the forward strand.
CGGCGTGAACCCGACCACATACATGAGGCGGTAAACCAGCGACACGGCACCGACCTCAGCACCGCAAGCTCATGGTGGAGGCGCGGAAGCGGGTCCGATCTCCATACGCACTGAGAGTCACGGCCGCGAGCATATTGCTCGGGCGGGGGCACCTCCATGTGCGAGGCTTCTCGGATGCCGTGGGCTCCCGAGCTGTTCTCTTCGCCGGTTCTGCAGCAAATGGAGGAGGAGCGAAGGCACAAGCTCGTAGAGGTGCCGTTCTTCGACGGTTTGATGGCCGGGGAGTTGGATGCGCTGGTCGGGTCGTTCGCCGGCGTGCCGGAGCTGCATCACCCAGTGCGCGGGCGTATCAGAGGCGCCCGCGCGTTCGAGGCGTACGTCGTCGAGACGAACGCGTGGCTCAGTGGGCACAGCACCTCGATCGAGGAAGTCGAGCATGCCGTCGCCAAGGGAGGCGGGTTTGCGGAGGTGGTTCTCCACCTCGACGGTGAAGCTGGACGGGTCGATCTTCCGGTAGCGATCCTGGCCGACAAACGCGCCGACGGACGGATCGACGAATTGCGGATGTACTACAGCAGCTGGCCGCTGACCGGCCGCCATGCGAACCGCCCACCGTTGCTGCAGCCCGATCCGCAGCTGCGGCCGTCAGATGTTGTAGGCGAGTACCAGGCCGCGCTGGCCGCCGGGGATGTCGAGGCAATCGTCGCTGCATTCGAACCGGGCGGGTACGCCCGCGAGCCTGCGGGCGGCGACTACAAGCATGAAGGTCTCGATGGTCTGCGCGCCTTCTACGAGCGTTTGTTCTCGAACGACGGCGGTATCCCGCTCGAGCACTGCGCGATCTTCGACGACGGGCGCGCGTGCGCGCTGGAGTACAACGTCGTGCGATGGGGCAAGACGGAGCTACCGCCTGAGGCAGGCGTCGCTGTCTACGTTCGGGGTGCGAGCGGCAGGCTCGCCGCGGCTCGCATCTACGACGACGTCAGCCCGCCGCTCAGCTGATATGGAGTGAGGTTTGTCAACCCGGGCGTGTTGATTTCTCGCGTTCGCGCCGGGTTGGGGTTGATGTGGTCGGCTGGGTGGGTGGCGGTCCGGTTGCTGTGCGCGACGCGGGTCATGCTGATATGCGCGGATCCGGGTGGCCGCAGGACCATGGTTCGTCGTGGGGTGCCGCTGTCTAGCATCGGGCGTGGCCTTTCCCTGTGCGGGGCGGGTTGCTCATAGCTGAATCGCGGGTTCCCCGCGCGTGCCGGGCCGCCACCGACCCAGCCGACGGTGTGGCTGCGTGAGCTGGGATTGGTTACTCGATTTGGCAGATCGCCCAGCAGAATCCGGCGAGTTCACGGGCGGCGGCGACGGCGATGATCGTGCGGCGTTTGCCGCGAGCCTCGAGTCGGGTCCAGGTGCGGTGGATGCGCCGTTGCGCGCTCCAGGCGATCGCGATCGCTTCTGCTGCCTGTCCGGTCTGTCGGTCGGTGAGGGCTTTGCCGAGTCTGGGTTGTTTGCGGTAGTGCCAGGCGGCTTCGACCAGGAGTCGGCGGGCGTGGCGGGATCCGGTCTTGGAGATGTGCCCCAGGCGCCGTTGTTCGCCGGTCGTGTCCTCCGAGGGGGTCAGCCCGATGTAGCTCATCAGCTGTCCGGGCTTGGCGAATCGTTCGAAGTCGCCGATCTCTGAGCAGAGCCCGCCTGCTGTCAGCGTGTCGATCCCGCGCAGGCATCGAAGCCGCCCGATCTGGATCGCCCACGGCGAGTCGGGCAGGAGCGTGTGAATCTCCCGCTCGAGCTGATCGCGTCGGTGGCAGAGCGCGTCGATCGCGCCCTGCGCATCGGTCAGGGTCGACTGCGCCGCCGGCCACTGCAGCGTGATCGTGCCCAGCCACTGGCGGTGACGGTCCGTCCACGCGTCGCCGTCCTCGAACCTGATCCCGCGCCGCAACAGCAGCTTGGAGAGCCGGTGCCGCCAGCGCATCAAATCCACGCGCACCGCCTCGCGAGCCCGAACCAAGTCCCGCAGCGCCTCCTCCTCATCGCCCGGTACCCGGACCGAATGCAGCTTGCCCGCCAACAGCAGCCGCACGAGATGCTCAGCATCACGCAGATCGGTCTTGACGCGATCTCCGAGGCCCGCGGAATCTTCGACGGCGCCGCAACCAAGCACTGCACCCCACGCTTGTCGAGCTCACGCGCGAGCCCGTATCCGGTCGGACCCGCCTCATAGGTGACCCGCACCGGACGTGGGAGACCGGCACAGAACCCGGCCGCTGCATCCGTCTCACCGCTCATCCGGAAACGCTGAAGCTCACCGGTCTCGGCATCGAGCACCGCCGCCACGATCTTACGGGCGTGCACGTCCAGACCGACGAGAGTTCTAGCCTTCGCCATGGCTGGTTCCTCCTATGCGGTTGTGGGCGCCGCGCGGGGTGCCACCCGCACGGCTACAGATCCCCACGAACACATCGCGGGGAACCGGCCATATCTACAACTCAGGCCGGACAGCCACTCCCGCCATATGGTCTGAGATGGATGCGCGTGTCAAGAGGGCGGTCGAAATTGGTGTCGTTGCTGTTGTTCATGGTGGTGGGTGTGCTGGGGTCGGGCGGTCAGCGCGACGGCAACGACAACTGGTCACTCTGAGATGCGCGGGTCGGGACCGCATGGCAGTGTCCGGTCGTGAGCTGCCTCGCACTAGATTCGCGAGTCGGGATCGCATAGACCTATTCGAGGATTCTCAGGTGGGTCGCGCTGGCCGCCCCACCCCAGCAGGTTCGGTCTGGATGGTCAGGCAGCGGCAACCTCGAGTGGTTCGCGGAATGGGGCCTGGACCATCGCGGCCCAGACGAAGCCGGCGAGCTCGCGCGCGACCGCGGTCGTCGCGACGGTCGAGCGTTTCCCGTTCTGGGTCAGCGTTCGGTGGCGTTGCCACAGGCGGATCTGCGCCTGCCACGCCCTGGCAGTGATCTCGGCCGGGACCTGGTCGGCGAGCTGCGCGGCGCGAGCGGACTGGCGGGGGCGGTGCTGGTAGTGCCAGGCCGCCTCGATCAGCAGCCTGCGCGCGTGTGTGTTCCCGGTCTTGGTGATGTGCCCTCGGTGCTGCTGGGCGCCGGAGGAGTACTCGCACGGGGTCAGGCCGAGATAGCTCATCAACTCCCGTGGCGACGCGAACCGGCGGAAATCGCCGATCTCGGCCAACAGCCCGAGCGCGGTCCGGGTAGCGACCCCGCGGAACGAGCACAGCCAAGCGACCGGCTCAGCCCACGGCTCGCAGCTCGCGACCCGCTCGAGGCGCTGATCGATCGCGGCCAGCTGCGCGTCCAGCGTCGCGAGATGCGCGAGCATGAACTCAAGCGCCGCTTGCGCGAGCGGGTCAGTCAGCCGCTGGGCGGCGACCCACGCCTCGTGGCGCTTGGTCCAGCTCTTCCCGTCGCGGTAGATGTGGCCGTGGCGCAACAGCTGCTTGGCGACGCGATGCCTGGTCGCGGTCCGGCCGCGGCGCAGATCATCGCGGGCCCTGACGAGATCACGCAGCCCCTCCTGCTCCGGCGACGGGGGCTGCACGAACGACAGCTCCCCAGCGCGATACAGGCGCACCATCTTCTTCGCGTCACGACGATCGGTCTTCACACGATCACCCGCGCGGATCGGGATCAACGACGGCGCGACCACATCGCACGCCACCCCCATCCTCGACAGCAGCCGGTGAAGCTCATAGCCGCCCGGCCCGGCCTCGTAGCAGACCGCCAACCCCTCAGGGCCGCCCAGCTTCTCCACGAACCGGCGGACCGCCCGCTCGATGTTCTCCAAGCGAACCACCTCAGGCGTCCCGCCGCTCGCCGGCAAGATCCCGGCCACCAGCGAGAGCTTATGCTGATCGATCGCGACCCACGTCGACACCTGGGCAGGGGCAGTCGAGCTAACGTCCGGCATGGCTGGTCCTCCTTCGTATGCGGCACTGGCCGCAGCGGTCGATACAACCGCCGAGGCTAACCCGCGAACCTGCGAACGCCGAGGGCCAGCCCCAACTCCGCATCCATACTGACTAGCGCATTCCGCGGCGCGGATCAGCCTCCCGCGGCTTGCCCGCCGTCGACGTGGAGGGTCTCGCCGGTGACGAACGTGGCCCGCTCGAGGTAGAGGATCGCGTCGACGACGTCTTGGACCTCACCCACGCGACCTAGAGGATGAAGGCGACCCAGCGACTCGTAGGAGGCGGCCTCGTGCGCGGGCGTCTTGATCACGCCGAGCGAGACGGCGTTGAACCGGACCCCGCGCGAGGCGTATTCGATCGCAAGCGAGCGGCTTACGGCCACGAGTCCTCCTTTGGTCAGCGCGGGAAGCGCGGAGGGTCGGTTGCTGTCCGCGTGGTCAACCAGGCTCGTGGAGATGTTGACGACGTGGCCGCTTCCCTGCTCGACCATCTGGGCGATCGCCAGTTGGGTGATGTGGAAGAAGCCACTCAGATTCACCGCGGTGATCGTCGCGAAGTCAGCGGGGGTGTACTCCGTGAAGGGCTTGCCGATGTAGATCCCGGCGTTGTTGATCAGCGTGTCGACCCGGCCGAACCGAGCCAGCGCCTGCGCGATCACCTCCTGTGCGGTCTCGGCCTCAGCGATATCCCCGTCAACCACGATGTAGCTGTCCTCGCCGGACGGCGGCATCGACTGCGCAGTCCCCACGACCGCGTAACCGGCCTGACGGAACCCCGCCGCGAGGCCGGCGCCGATGCCTTGCGATGCGCCGGTGATGATCGCGACCTTCGGCGCGCTCATCCCTTCGAGCCACGCTTGCCGCTGGCTGCGGCCCGCTTGTCCCAGCCATGGAAGTGCGAGAGGTCTCCGGCGTCCCACGCCTGGCGGAGGCCGGGGGTGCTGAGGTCCCAGTCGGGACGGATCTCGCGAGTGACCGCCCGCAGATCCCGCCAGAGATCGGCGAACGAGGGGCGTCCCCAAAACCAGTAGCCGTTGTAGATGCTGTGGATGACCAGCCCGGGTTTGAGCACGAGCGTGTGCGGGATCATCGGATCGTTCTCGGGATCGGTGTACTCCTGGATGTCGAGGTCCTGCTGGACGACGCGCTCTGGGTCAGAGAGGAAGGGCCACTGGGCGCCTGTCGAGTTGCGGAACTCCTGGCTTGTGTGGTGGCTGTCGGTTGAGATCGTGGCGATCCGGGTGTACGCCACATTGATCTTGGGGTAGTTCGCGGCGAGCTCGAGATGTTGCTGGTGCTCCTTGGGGCAGTAGTGACCGCGCGCGAGGGTGAGGATCATCGGATCGTCAGCCTGGAGGTCGCTGAGTCTTCGCGGGACGTTCTCGTGATCGGGCAGCTCATAGTCGGGCAAGACTCCACCCGGTGCGATGTCGGCGCGCATCATGGCTCCTTTCGTGCGACGTCTCAGCTCGTGACGGTCGCCATCTGTGAATTCACGGGTTTCATCGGGTGCGGCATCGCGGCGATGTCGATCCGAAGCTCGGTCAACGCCGCGTCGTAGATGCCCGAGAAGCTCGGGAAGGGCTGGATCGTGTCGCTCAGCACCTCGAGCGGGACGTGCGCGCGGATGGCGAGCGTCGCCTGCTGCATCCACTCACCCGCCTCCGGCCCCAGCGCATAGGCGCCGGTCAGTCGCTCGCCGTCTGAGAGCAGCGTCAGGAACCCGTTGGATTCGGCGTAGGCGTGCGTATAGGTGGCGGTCTTCGGCACCTCTGAAACGGGAGCGGTCCCACTGAACTCCGCCTCGGCCGCGCCCACCGATGCCGCCTGTGGATCGGTGTAGGTGACCCGGGGAACCGCTTCGTAGTTCGCCGGACGCGAATCGCCGTGGATGTTCGCTGCGACCACGTCGCCCTCATATTCGCCGACGTGAGTCAGCGGCCAGATGCCGTTGACGTCGCCGATCGCCCACAGACGCTCGCCCGCGCGCAGGTACTCGTCAACCCGGATCCCATGGGGGTCGGGCTCGAGACCGACCGTCTCGAGTCCGATGCCCTCGACGCGCGGGCGTCGACCGGTTGCCACCAGCAGCCGGTCGCCCCGTACGTCCCCACCACCATCGAACTCGAGGACGTACTCGTCGCCCTCCCGGCGCGCAGCCGCGGCGTGCACGCCCAGCATCAGCTCAATTCCGTCGCGGCGCAGGGCATCGCTGAGCGCCTCGCCCAGCGCCGCCGGCTCCCGAGGAAGCACGCGGTCGGCGCCCTCAACGATCACCGCCTCGCCGCCGAGACGTCGCACGACCTGCGCCAGCTCGACCCCGGCCGCGCCGCCGCCCAGCACGAGCAGCCTCCTGGGGATGGCCTCCATGCTCGTCGCCTCGCGCGTGCCCCATACACCCTCGAGCTCGTGGAGTCCAGGGACCGGAGGCACGAACGGATCCGAGCCTGTCGCCACGACCACGTGCTCCGCCGTGTGCCGGACTCCGTCGACTTCGACCACCCCGGTTCCGGCCAGCCGGCCGGTGCCGCGCAGCAGGGCGATGCCCCGGTCAGCAAGCCACTTCTCCTGCCCGGCGTCGGAATGGTTCGACACCATGAAGTCGCGGTAGGCGAGCGCGGCCTGAACATCGACTTGGGCCGCCGCCGCAGCCTGGAGCGCGCCCTGGACCGCCTCCCCGGGACGCAGCAGCGTCTTCGACGGAATGCAGGCCCAGTACGAGCACTCGCCGCCCACCAGCTCGCGCTCGACGAGGGCGACCCGCAGCCCGCGCACAGACAGCGCGGCAGCGCAGTGCTCGCCGGGCGCCCCGCCGCCGAGCACGAGGACGTCATAGTCGCTGTTCATGTCGGCAGCTCCCCCCCGGCCTGCTCCGCCGCCATATACGCGGCGTACCAGTCAGGCCAGTTCTCGTCCGCCTGCCCGGTGCGCTTTTCGTGCTCGCCGTGGGCGGCCTCGGCACGCCGAAGCGCGCTCGCGAGGTCCGCTACGGATGCGAATGTGGTCTCGGTCGGGTCGATCCTGCCGGGCAGCCGGTTCGTGACCTCCTGCACCAGCCAGCCGTTGCCGTCCGGGTCGCTGAATGTCACGAAGGAGCCGTAGGTGTCGTGGTCGGGCGCGGGCCCGCTGACGCGTCCGCTCGTCCCATCGGGCTGGAACTGAGCCCCCGGCGTTCCTGCGTGGAACACGTCGCTGACCTCGGCGCCGCCAGCGTTGAGCTCGCTGCGCGCCGCCTCGATGTCGGAGACGATCAGGTAGAGGCCGCGGGCCGAACCGGGCGCGACCGAGGTGATGTTCGTGCCGAATTGGATCGAGCAGCCCGACCCAGGCGGCGTGAACTGGACGACGCGGAACCCGTTATCGAACGGGAAGTCGGAGTCGAGCCTCCACCCCAGGCGCCCGTAAAACTCCTTCGCCCGCTCGACATCCGTGACCGCGATTACGACCACCTCGAGCTTCAGGTCGACACTCCGGTCCCGCACGCCTCCGCCCGCCTCGCTGCTCCCGACCTCTGTTGCGCTCATCTAGGCCTCCATCGCTTGGTGGCGCCATGGCACGGCGAGACACAGCCCCGTTGGCCCGCGCGACGCGCGGCAAGCCGACGAGAAACGCCGACGCTGCGAATCCTGCGCTGCCGAGAATTGACACGAGCCGGGGGTCCCAACCGCCCCTCGGCCGTTCTCGGACCGAGGGCGCCTCGTTGACTGTCACACCACTCTTGCTCGCATCCACCGGGAAGTCAAGCCGCTCGAACGCCCGATTCGTCCAAGCATCGACGCGCCGCTCATGCCAGATCGGGTTCGGACCAGGATTAATCCAATATTGGATCTCTTCCAGTCTCGCTCGGTAGAGTCACGCCGGTGCCATCTCCCGACGATGCTGCTCTGCTCCGCCGCCAGGGCGTGCAGGTCACGGCCCAGCGTCTGGCTGTCCTGCGGGCGGTGTCGGACGGACCGCACAGCACCGCGGCCGAGATCGCCACGGTTGTGCGGTCCGAGATCGGGGCCGTCTCGCTTCAGGCTGTGTACGACGCGCTCGCGACACTCAGCGAGCGGGGCATCATCCGGCGCATCCAGCCCGCAGGCTCGCCGGCGCGATATGAGGACCGCGTCGACGACAACCACCACCATCTGATCTGCCGGACCTGCGGCCGGACGATCGATGTCGACTGTGCCACCGGAGAGACACCGTGCCTGACAGCCGCGGACACCGCGGGTTACGAGATCGACGAAGCCGACGTCATCTACTGGGGCAGGTGCCCCGAGTGCGTCGCGACAACCATCCACACGACCAACCACTGAGTAAGCAGGAGGAACAGCGTGGCCGACACCGAGAGCGGAACCGAAAACCCGGCGATCCCGTCCCCGACTCCCGCGCGGAGCGAGCCCAGGACGAACCAGGACTGGTGGCCGAATCAGCCGAACCTGCAGGTCCTCCACCAGCACTCGCCGCTGGCCACCCCGTTGGGTGAGGGCTTCAACTACAAGGAGGAGTTCGAAGCCCTCGACCTCGAGGCGCTGAAGCAGGACATCTTCGACGTTATGACAACCTCGCAGGATTGGTGGCCAGCTGATTACGGCCATTACGGCCCGCTCTTCATCCGAATGTCGTGGCACGCAGCAGGGACGTACCGCATCGAGGATGGCCGGGGCGGCGGTGGCACCGGCGCCCAGCGCTTCGCGCCGCTGAACAGCTGGCCGGACAACGCAAGCTTGGACAAGGCGCGCCGGCTGCTCTGGCCGGTCAAGCAGAAATACGGCCGGAAGATCTCCTGGGCGGACCTGATCATCTTCGCCGGAAACTGCGCCATGGAATCCATGGGGTTCCAGACGTTCGGATTCGGCTTCGGCCGAGAGGACGTGTTCGAGCCCGAAGAGATCTTCTGGGGCCTCGAGGACACCTGGCTCGGCGATGAGCGGTACAGCGGCGACCGAGAGCTCGCCGGGCCGCTCGGCGCGGTCCAGATGGGTCTGATCTACGTGAACCCAGAGGGTCCGAATGGCAACCCGGATCCTCTGGCGGCGGCCAGGGACATTCGAGAGACGTTCGGCCGGATGGCGATGAACGACGAGGAGACGGTTGCGCTGATCATCGGCGGCCACACTTTCGGCAAGACCCACGGTGCAGTGGATCCCAAACACATCGGCCCCGAACCCGAGGCCGCACCGATCGAGCAACAGCTCTTCGGCTGGAAGAACAGCTACGGCAGTGGCAAGGGAGCCGACGCGATGACCAGCGGACTCGAGGGCGCCTGGACCAACGAGCCGACGAAGTGGGACAACGGGTTCCTGGAAAACCTATTCAGATACGACTGGGAGCTGACGACGAGCCCGGCCGGCGCTCATCAGTGGACTCCCAAGAATCCCGAAGCACAGGGCACCGTCCCCGACGCCCACGAACCCTCGAAGCGCCACGCCCCGATGATGCTCACGACGGACCTGTCGCTGAAGCTCGATCCGATCTACGGACCGATCTCAAAGCGCTTCTACGAGAATCCGAACGAGCTGGCGGATGCGTTCGCCAGGGCCTGGTACAAGCTGCTCCACCGCGACATGGGACCGAGCTCGCGCTACCTCGGCCCGTGGGTCCCCGAGCCGCAGCCCTGGCAGGACCCCGTTCCCGAGGTCGATCATCCCCTGGTCGGCAACGAGGACATCGCGGCCCTCAAGGCCAAGCTCCTCGACTCGGGACTGTCCATCTCCCAGCTCGTCGCGACAGCCTGGGCCGCGGCGGCTAGCTTCCGTGGCACCGACAAGCGTGGCGGACCGAACGGCGGGCGGCTTCGTCTCGCGCCGCAGAAGGACTGGCAGGTCAACGATCCGCCCGAGCTGGCGAACGTCCTGCAGACCCTGGAAGGGATCCAGCAGGAATGGGTCGGCTCGCAGCCTGATGGGAAGAAGATCTCGCTCGCCGACCTGATCGTTCTGGGCGGGTGCGCGGCAATCGAGCAAGCGGCGAGGAACGCCGGCCACGGGGTCACGGTTCCCTTCACACCCGGCCGCACGGACGCCTCCCAGGACCAGACCGATGTTGACTCGTTCGCCGTTCTGGAACCGACGGCTGATGGGTTCCGCAACTATGGTCGCGCAGGCCAGACCGTGCCGCCGGAGGCCCGGTTGGTGGATAAGGCCAACCTGTTGGCGCTGACCGCTCCCGAGATGACGGTCCTCGTCGGCGGCATGCGCGTGCTGAACGCCAATCACAGGCGGTCGAAGCATGGGGTTCTCACCGACCGGCCCGAGACCTTGACGAACGACTTCTTCGTCAACCTGCTCGACATGAATACGGAATGGCGCGAGTCGGACTCATCTGGCAACGGCTCGTCTGTACACGTCTATGAGGGTCGCGATCGCAATACGAGCGAGGTCAAATGGACCGCCACCGCTGTGGACCTCGTGTTCGGCTCGAACGACCAGCTCCGAGCGATCGCCGAGGTCTACGCGTGTGACGACGCGCGGGAGACGTTCGTGCGTGACTTCGTGTCTGCGTGGGTCAAGGTCATGAACCTTGACCGCTTCGATCTCGCCTGACAGCGCTTATGGTTGGTGACTGGCTCACACCGAGCCGGTCACCAACCATCTCAATCGCGCCGCCCGGTCAGCTCACCGCCTGCTTCACGAGTGCGCCGATCGCCGCCTCTTCGGTGGCGGTCAGCTCCTGCAGCGCGAACTCAGCCGGCCACATGGCGCCTTCGTCCAGATTGGCCCTATCGCTGAAGCCGAACGTTGCGTACCTTGTCTTGAACTTCGCCGCGGGTTTGAAGAAGCAGAGGACCTTTCCGTCCTTTGCGTATGCGGGCATCCCGTACCACGTTCTCGGCGCGAGCTCGGGCGCGCTGGCCTTGACGATGGCATGGAGCCGCCTGGCGATCGCGCGATCAGATTTCGGGATCTCGGCGATCTTCGCCAACACGTCGCTCTCCCCGTCCACCTTGCCCGCCCCCGCGCCGCGGCGCGCGTTCCCCTTCAGCTCCCGGACGCGCTCCTTCATCGCGGCTCGTTCCTCGGCCGTGAATCCCTTGCCGGTGGTTTCCTTGGCCGACCGCTGGGTGTTCTTGCTTGGACTCATCGAAACCTCCTCGAGACCGATCAGGTTGCCTGCGGGGTCGCCGACGCCGCGGCCGCGAAGGCCGTGTTCCGCACGTCGCTCGCCGGCTCCCACGTGAACCCGTCCGGGTCGGTGAAGGAGCCTGCGTCGCTACCAATGACGATTCTGTGCGAGCCTGAGCCGTCCGGCGAGACACCCGCGTCCTTGGCCAGCGCACGGCGCCCGTATAGCGCAAGCGTGACGTGCTCCGTCGCGAACTGGACGTACTTGCGGCCGAAGCTCCTCGCCACCTCCAACCCGCGGTCCACGTAGAACCGCTTGCTCGCGGCAACGTCCGTGACGCCCAGAAGGATCACGATCTCGTCGATCTGCCTCGTGGCGGGGCCGCTGTCCTTCTTCGACGAGGTCGCGACCTTGCAGATCGTCCCATCCGGGGCACACACGACTCCACCGTAGCCCCAGAGCCCCTTCTTGACGGGCTTCAGCGGCGTGGCGCCGGCGTCCAGGGCGGCGCCGATGAGTCCATCGACCGTCGCCGGCTGGGACACCACGAGCGACAGCGTGAAGCCACGAAAGCCGGTCGTCGGCGCGTTCGAGGCGCGTGGAGCCACCTGATTCTCCAAACCGAACGCGGCCGCATAGAAGGCACTCGCGGCCGTCGGGTCTGGCACTTCGAGGGTGAGGGATTTGATCGACGTCACGGCAGGTCCTTTCGTTGAGGAGTTGCTTGGATTCCCTGGACGACGACTATGATGGTACGACACTATCATCATTTCTGTCAATCATTGTAATTATCCATTGAATCTGCAAAACTTGAGCCCATGGCAGCGTCCGTGTCGACCGACGTCGAGGTGACAGAGTTCGCCGGCCAGCTGTTCTTCCGGCTGTGGCGTGCTTCGCATACACGGACGGAGGAGAAGCTGGGCTCGATTGGCCTCACACCCGCGCTGTTCGCGTTGCTCAACGTGCTCGGCGCTCGTGAAGGGAGCATCCAGCAGCAGCTGAGCGCCGACATGGCCATCGATCCCAGCGCCATGGTCAAGCTCATCAACGAACTCGAAAGCGCGGGGCTGGCCGAGCGCCGGCGACGTCCAGGCGATCGCCGCGCGTGGGAGGTTTCGATCACACCGAAGGGTCGGCGCACGCTGGAGCAGGCCAAACAATTCGCCGCTCAGGTCGAGGACGAGGTGCTGGGCGGCCTCGCCGCCGCGGATCGGCGGCAGCTGCTGATGCTCCTCCGACGAGCGCTCGTCTCTGCCCCTTCACAACCGCCGTGGCGGCCCGAGGAAGGCGACTGAGCGAAAGCTGCCCGGTCAGACCTCGATTGCTTCGCCGCGTGGCATTGCTCGCGTTCGGCTGCTGATCGACGTCAGCTGCTCGAGCGCGTTGGGGATCGGCTCGTAGAGGCCGGCCAGCTCGTAGCCGCCATAGTGGATCGGCAGCAGCTGCTCGGCGCCGAGCAGCTCCGCCGCCAGCGCCGCCTGCTCGGGATCCATGGCAACGGGCACCGGACTTCGCGGGCGGCGGTGCGGGAAGCTAACGCGAGGTCCGTTGATCGGTGCGAGAACCGCATCGGGTGCGCCGAAGCGCTCGGCGATACGCCACCACCATCCGTGGAACATCGTGTCACCGAGGTGTAGCACGCGCTTTCCACCCGCCTCGATCAACCACGAGACCTGGGGATCTCCGGTTCCGTCGGCCGCCGGCAGCGCGGTGATGGTGAAGCGGCCGGCGGTGAAACTGGTCCACGCCGCGGTCGGGCTGCGGGTGAGACCCGTGCCCGTCAGTTCGCGATCCGCCTGCACGAGCGCTAACCGCTCCAGCTCGCCGCCACCGTAGTCCGGCGGCTCGTGGACCGCTGCGTCGTCGGACAGCGCGGCCGCAAGGGCGGCGGCGTCTGCGTGATCGCGGTGGAGGTGCGTGACCAGACCCGCCACGGCTCCCGGTCGGGGCGATGCGATCTGTGGCAGCGGCATTCCCGCGGCCCGGTCCCCAAGGGCTCTGAAGACGGCTCCGGCGTCCTCGAGCGGGTCGACCACGACCAGCTCTCCCTGCTCCTCGACCTCGACCCCCGCCCATCCCAGCCACCGAATCCTCATCGACATCCTCCAGTCTTAAAACAGAACGATCGTCCGCAATATATAGAGAACGACCGTTCGTTTCCTAAACTACAACCGAGGATGGCTCGCCGTTCCGCTACCGATGTCGCAGGCTCCCGGGCCGAGACGGTGACTGCCGCCGTATCACTCGCCTCGGTCATCGGCCTCGAGGGCCTCACGATCGGACGGCTGGCCGAAGGACTCGAGATGAGCAAGAGCGGGCTCGTGGGCCGCTTTGGCTCGAAGCAGCAGCTCCAGCTTGCGGTCTTGGAGCAGGCAGCCGACACGTTTAGGCAGGCCGTATACGAGCCCGCTGCGACGCAACCCCCCGGGCTGCGCCGCCTGAACGCGATCTGCGACACCTGGATCGCGTACCTGGGCGATCCCCCGTTCCCCGGCGGATGCTTCCTCACCACCGCCTCGGTGGAGTTCGACGCCCGCGCGGGGCCGGTCAACGATGCCGTCAGAGGCATCATGCGCCGCTGGCTGCGCGTGCTCGAGCGTGAGGCTCGCACGGCGATCGACTCCGGGGAACTCCCTAAGGAAACGAACGCTGCTGACGTCGCGTTCACGCTCAACGCACTCGCGGTCGGGGCGAATTGCGAGTACCAACTGCATCACGACCGTCGCACGCTCGAGCGCGCGCGGCGCGCGATGACCGCCGTGCTCGCTCGACCTTGACGACGGACCGGGCCACACGCCCGCTCGCACCGAGCGCGCGTCAGTGGATCTTGCCGGAGATGATCTCCTTGACCAGCTCGAGCATGTGCGACAGGTGGACATCGCCCTGCTCACCGGTGACGCCCGCGACGACCATCAGCTTCAGGCCGTTGCGCTTGTCGATCCCGTACCCATAGGCGCCGATGTGATCGGCGGCCGGCTCGCCCACGCATGCCGGCCCGAACTTCGCCTCCCCCTCGCCCGGCTTGTCGTTGTGCTGGTTGCACTTGTCCAAGGTGTCGTGCTTGATCTTTCCGCTGACGAAGAACAGTTGCTTGCTGGAATTGCCGAAGTCAGAGCCTTCCTTGGCGGCCGAGGACTCGGCCTTTGACTTAGCGATGTCCCAGATCGTCTTGATGTACGGAATGATCTGGACGTCGAACGTGGTGTGATAGTGCCCGTGCCGATGCTCACTTGGGCCGGTGAACTCGCATAGGTTCCCGACCTTCTTGCGGAAATCGAGACGACCGGTCTGGGCCAGGTTCGCCATCGCCGAGCGTGAAACGTGCGCGCAGCTCGGGATGCTCGCGTGGTGCTTCTTCGCTGGGGCGATCGCCGGAACGGACGCAAGCACAACCGCAAGCGAGAGCATCAGCAGGCCGCGGAGCGCAGCGCGCCTTCCGTGCCGGCGCCGGACCGCCCAAACCGATCCCCCGGGCCTCATGCGATCGAGAGTACCGCCAGGATTTCCGATCTCAACCGCCAATACACTCGCGCCATGCATCGCGCATTTCGCCTGGCTGGGTTCGCGATCGCGGCCGTTGCCAGGGCGCGCGGCACCAACACGCACGGGCGCTGGCCGTGGGTCGCTGCGGTCCTCGCACCCCCGGCCACGATCGCCGCGTACGAGAACCGCGACCGCTTCGCCTCGTCGCCCGGCGGCGTGGCCTTGCTGGCCTCGCTCCCGGTCCTGTTCTGGCACCAGACCGAGGAGTGGGTGCTGCCGGCCGGCTTCCTTCCCTGGATCAACCACTCACTGTTCGGAAGCGAGCACGCGGAGTTCCCACTGGACCGAGCGATCGGGTTCAGGGTCAATGTCCTCGCGGGCTGGGGCGCCAGCGCCGCGGCCGGCCTGTCCTTCCCCCGTCACCGTTGGCTCTCGAGCGCCGTGCTCGCCTCGCATGCCGCCAACGGCGCCCTGCACCTGGGGATGGCGGTGAGGCAACGGCGCTACAACCCCGGCACGGCGACCGCCCTGCTGCTCGGGCCGATCGGTGTGCTCGGCGCGACCGGGATCGTGCGGGCCCAACCAGGCCACCAAGCGCTGATCGGGCCGGCGATCGGACTCGCTCTGTCGGCCGCCCTGCCGCTGTCGCTTCGCCGCCGCGCGTCCGAGTGATCACAGCTGCTTGATCGGGACCCTCGGGATGTGCGCATTCGTCGCTCTGCTCCCCCGGCAGGTGCGCAGCATCATCGGCGCCGACCATCCTCAACCGTCCGCCGGCCACGACCTTGTTGCAAATTGCACGAACTTGGATCATCTTTCGAGTCCGTGGAAGCCGCGATCCGCCCCTACGAGCACGCCGATCTCGCCTCGATCCTCAAGCTGTGGGAGGCAACCGGGGACGTCCCGGTCGGCCCCGACGGGTTGACCCTCGACCAGGCCGTCGAGCTGATCAGCTCGAGCCCGGCCACGACACTCGTGGAAGAGCGCGAAGGCCGTGTCGTTGGTGTCGCCGTCGGAGGCCTGGCGGCGGCGGTCGGCTGGGTTTACCGGCTCAGCACCTCACCCGATGGTGACGCGACCGACCTCGCACTCCGACTGCTCGCTGAGCTCGAGTCGAGGCTCGCTGAGGCGGGTGCACGTAAGGTCGTCGCGGTGCTGAGAGACGGAGCCGGGTCCATGACCGCGTTCGAGCGGCGCGGCTATCGGCCGGCGGCGGCGATGCGCTTTCTCGAACGCGAGCTGCCGACGATCGGCTTCGCGGTGCCGGCGACACTCGAAGAACTGGGAGCCCACATGATCGTCCCTGGGCTGTGGCAGGAGCTGCGAGGCCTCGATGCCGCAAAGGAGATCATCGAGCGGCGGGTCATCCTGCCGCTCGCCGAGCCGCTGCTTGCCGAGCGACACGCGGTCGCCCCGCCACGAGCGATCGTCCTGTTCGGTCCTCCGGGTACGGGCAAGACCACCTTTGCCAAGGGCATCGCCTCGCGACTCGGATGGCCGTTCGTGGAGGTCGATGCCTCCGAGATCGCCGGGGAGGGACCCGAGCGCGAGGCCAAGCTGCTGGCGGAGAGCTTCTCGCGGATCCGCAGAGACCTAGCCTCGGCCGTGGTGTTCGTCGACGAGGTCGAGGACCTGGCGGCCGCGCGCACGGCGCAGCGTAAGGTCAGCCCCAGTGTCACCAACGAGTTCCTCAAGCAGATCCCCCGGATGCGAGAGCTCTCCGAGCACCTGCTCGTGTGCGCGACCAACTGGGTGGGACGGCTCGATCCGGCGTTTCTGCGACCCGGCCGCTTCGACTACGTGCTTCCCGTCGGGCCGCCCGACGCCGATGCCCGACGGGCGATCTGGGGCAGGTACGTGGAGGAGATCACCGACCTTGAGCTGGACCTCGACGCTCTCGCCGACGCGAGCGCGCTGTTCACGCCGGCGGACATCGAGTTCGCAGCGCGCAAAGCCGCACAGAACGCGTTCGAGCGTGAGCACTTCGAGGGCGCATCGCATCGCGCCACGCAGGACGACTTCCTCGCGGCGATCGGGGCAACGCGTCCCTCGTTGTCCGACGAGATCCTGGGCGCGTTCGACGAGGACGTCGGACGCTTCGCGCGCTATTGATCTGCGCCCGCTGTGCCCTGAGCCTCGGCGAGCGCGGCGCGCACCGCCCGCTCGAGCTCTCGCGCAACCTGCCTGACCGGCTCGCTGCTGCGCTGAGCGCGGGAGACGACGACCGCTCCCTCGATCGCCGCCACGAACAGGGCCGCGAGCGAGCGCGCCCGTCCTGCAGTCACATGTGGCTCGAGGCTCTCGGCCACGAGCTGCTCCCAGCGCGCGAACGCCTCGCCGGCCGCCTCGCGCACGCGGGGCGTACGGTCGCCCTCCAGCGCGGCGGCCACGACGGGGCACCCGGCGCCGAAATCGCTGCGCTCGAGCAGTTTTGTCCAGCTCGACGCGAAGGCGTGAATCGCGGCGACCGGGTCGTCGGTGCCGAGCGCGGCGATGAGTCCTGCCGCGGTGAACTCGCCCGCGTAGCGCGTCGCCTCCTCGACCAGCTGGGCCTTGCCGTTGGGGAAGTTGTGGTAGATCGATCCCCGGGGGGCCCCGGAGCGCTCGATCACATCGCTGAACGAGGTCGCCTCGACGCCGCGCTCGCGCATCAGTACCGCAGCGCTCACGATCATCCGGTCTCTGGACGATGCGGCTTCCATGACTTGATTATGACGCACGTCATAGTCTACGATGCAACCCGGCTATGACGAGTGTCATAGCCCACTCGAGCGCCGCCGACCGACAGGAGGACGCGATGTCCAGCGAATGGAAGCCGACGGCCTGCATCCTCTGCGAGTGCAACTGCGGAATCGAGGTTCAGCTCGAGGGTCGGACGCTCAGCCGCATCCGTGGAGACCGTGCTCACCCCGGATCGCAGGGCTACACGTGCAACAAGGCGATGCGCCTCGATCACTACCAGAACGGTCCGCATCGGCTCACCTCTCCGCTGCGCCGCACGCCGGATGGACGCTACGAGGAGATCGACTGGGAGACCGCGATCGAGGAGATCGCCGGCGGCTTCAAGCGGCTCGCCGAGGAGCACGGCGGCGAGTCGATCTTCTACTACGGAGGCGGCGGGCAGGGCAACCATCTTGGCGGCGCCTACAGCGGCGCGTTCCTGAAGGCGCTCGGCTCCAAGCACCGCTCCAACGCGCTTGCGCAGGAGAAGACGGGCGAGGGATGGATCGACTCACAGCTCTACGGTGGGCATACGCGCGGAGACTTCGCCCGCGCTGAGGTGTCGGTGTTCGTGGGCAAGAACCCATGGATGTCGCAGAGCTTCCCGCGCGCGCGGCTGGTCCTGAAGGAGATTGCCAAGGATCCCGAGCGCTCGATGGTCGTGATCGACCCGGTCCTCACGGACACCGCGCGTCTGGCCGACTTCCACCTGCGCGTGCGGCCCGGTGCGGACGCCTGGTGCCTCGCCGCGCTCGCCGCCGTGCTAGTTCAGGAAAACCTGTGCGACGAGACGTTCCTGGCCGAGCACGTCAACGGCGCCGACGCCGTCCGCGAGGCTCTCCGCCAGGTCCCGATTGGCGACTACGCCCGGCGCTGCGGGGTGGATGAAGCGCTGATCCGCGCCGCGGCGCGCCGGATCGGCGGCGCCGACAGCGTGGCCGTCTTCGAGGACCTTGGCGTCCAGCAGGCCCCGAACAGCACGCTCTGCTCCTACCTGAACAAGCTCCTGTGGATCCTCACCGGCAGCTTCGGCAAGCCGGGCGGCCAGCACATGCACTCGTGGTTCGGTCCACTGTTCGGCTCCCGCCACGTCGACCGCACGCCGGTCACCGGGGCGCCGATCCTCGGCAGCCTGATGCCGTGCAACGTGATCCCGGACGAGATCCTCACCGATCACCCCAACCGCTTTCGCGGGTTGATCGTCGAGAGCGCAAACCCGGCCCACTCGCTCGCCGACTCACAGCGCATGCACGACGCGCTTCAGACGCTCGAGCTACTCGTCGTGATCGACGTCGCGATGACCGAGACCGCGCGGCTGGCCGACTACGTGCTGCCCGCGGCAAGCCAGTACGAGAAGCCCGAGGCGACGTTCTTCACGCTCGAGTTCCCGCACAACGACTTCCACCTCCGCCACCCGCTGCTTGAGCCGCTGCCCGGCACCCTCCCTGAGCCGGAGATCTGGGCGCGCCTGGTGGGGGCGCTCGGGCTCATCGAAGAGGCCGCGCTCGAGCCGCTCCGCGCGGCCGCGCGCGAGAGCCGACAGGCATACGCGAAGGCGGTGCTCGACGCCACGGTCGCTGACCCCTCGATCGTCGGGCTGCTGCCGTTCGTGCTCTACGAGACACTCGGGCCGACGCTGCCCGAGGGGCTCGCCGGCGCGGCCGTGTTGTGGGGTCTTTCCCAGCGGGTCGCGCTGAGCTACGGCGACGCGATGCGTCGAGCCGGCCATGCCGATGCCGACGCCCTGTTCGACGCCGTGCTTGAAGGGCGTTCTGGCATCACGTTCACGATCGACGAGTACGAGGACGCGTTCGGCTACATCCGTCACCCGGACCGCAGGATCGCGGTCGCGATCCCGGAGATGCTCGAGGCCGCCCATGGCCTCGCCGACCTGCATCCGGGCCACACCAGCGCCGAGTTCCCGCTCGTGCTCTCGGTGGGCGAGCGCCGCGCCTACACGGCGAACGACATCTTCCGAGATCCGTCGTGGCGCAAGCGCGACCGCGACGGGGCGCTGCGGGTGAGCGAGGAGGATGCGGCGCGGCTCGCGCTCACCGACGGCGGGCGGGCGCGCGTCACCACGGCGCGTGGCAGCGCGGAAGCCACGGTCGAGGTCAGCGAGATGATGATGCCCGGACACGCGTCGCTCCCGAACGGCTACGGGCTCGACTTCGCGGGCTCGGACGGGCGGATCGAGGTGACCGGGGTCTCGCCGAACTCGCTGACCTCGTCGGACTGGCGTGACGAGTTCGCCGGAACCCCCTGGCACAAGCACGTCCCGGCTCGCCTCGAGGCGCTCAGCTAGGAAGGATCCGGGGGACGCGGCGGCTACCCCTCCTCTCCGAGCGGCACCGAGTGGACCAGCGCCACCTTCCACGCGTCCTGCTCGTGGCGGAGCACAAACGATGACGGCGCCGACAGTTGCTGCCGCTGTCCATCCATCTCGTAGGTCTGCGTCAGGATCAGGGTGACCAGACCCGCGTCGCCCCAGACTGACGCATGAACGTCGCTGATCTCGGATCGAACCTCTGAGACCGTCCCCTCGAGCTGCGACAGATAGGCATCGAGCGCGTCCCGTCCGCGGATCCACCCGCGGGAGATCTCGTCCACGCCCTGGGCATCGTCGGTGAAGCGCGCGGACAGCTCGGCGAACCGCATGCCGTCGAGCATCGCCATCACCTCCCGGACCGCCTGTTCCACTGCCGCTGGCGTTCGCTCGGCCATAGCTGCTCCTCTCTCTACTTGACGACGATCAGGCCCCGCCGTGGACCTGGAATGCGATCAACTTGTCCGGCGGCGCGGTTGCGGTCACGTGCCAGATCGGCGTGCAGGACGGACATGGGCTCCTGACCGCAACGTGAGAGCTCTCGATCTGAGCCGGGACGGTGCGCCGATGCAGCAACCGCCTCGCGACCGTCGCCGCCACACCGCGGGCCGAACTGCAGGCCACGTTCTTCACCGTGAGCTGCCGGACCTCATCGCTGAACGTCGCGCCGTGCGACCGATAGCTGAAGTGCAGGCCGTCGGCGCTGCACTCCTGAACCGCCGCCGCCTTCGCGTGCCCGGCGCTCGCGCACGAGGAGGCGAGGACCGCGAGCAGGGCTGCAGCGACGCAGACGGCGCACATCCGCGGGAGTGTCATTCGCCCCAGAGCCACGTGCGGACACTACAGCCGTCTGCACGGCGCGCGGTAGTGTCTCCATGTGATCGGGGCAACCAATCGAATGAGCACATGAGCATTTGGGGTCAGATCTTTGCCGCCGGCTACGACCGGGTGCTGGCCAAAACCGAGAAGGGCGGGCTCGCCGCGCACCGGGAGACCCTCCTGGCCAGGGCGGAGGGCGATGTCCTCGAGATCGGCGGGGGAACGGGCGCGAACCTGTCGTTCTACGGCCCCGGCGTCGAAACGCTCACGATCACCGAGCCGGAGAAACCGATGGCCCGCCGGCTGGAGCGTCATATCGCCGAGCGCCATCCGAGCGCAAAGCTGCTGCGCGCACCGGCCGAAGATCTTCCGTTCAACAACGACAGCTTCGACGTCGCGGTGTCGACGCTCGTCCTCTGCACGGTCGACGATCAGCCCCGGGCGCTGCGCGAGCTGCGACGGGTGCTGCGGCCCGGCGGAACGCTGCTGTTCATCGAGCACGTCCGCTCCGAGAACGATCGACTCGCGAGCTGGCAGGACCGGATGTTGTGGCTGAACCTCCGCATCGCCCACGGCTGCCATTGCAATCGGCCGACCGTCGCGAGTCTTCGCGAGGCGGGGTTCAAGATCACCCAGCTCGCCCACGACACGCTCAAGCACGCGCCGCCGTTGGTACGCCCGCTCGTGGTTGGCGTGGCGGAGTCGGGCGCGTCCGACGCCGCCGCCAACAGTCCCGCGGCGTCGGCCTCGCAGAGCAGCTGAGCTGCCGCCGCCCGGCGTGCTAGGTTGCCGCCGGAACATAACGAGCCGAGTCACCGGATCTCCGTATTCGGTGAGCGGGGGACCCATTGCGATCGTCTGATCGCTGGGGCGAATCGCCGAGATATTCGGCGTAGCGCGCAGCGCGAGCCCGTCAGCTAACTCCGCAGGCTCACGAGAAGTCTCAGGAGGAAGGGTCTGTGGACACCGCGCGCGACCTCGTTGGCGCCGATCCCTGGCGTAGATCGCTGGAGCACTCGCGGGCGCGCCGAGCGCGTTCCGGTCGCCCGCGCAAAGAGGGCCGGGCAGTCCGCAACGCCACCGCCGCCGGGGCGCTGCCGTCTTACTGGCGCTTGTTCTGGGGCGCGGTTGCGCGGCGCCCGATGACGCTGCTCGCCGGAGCCGCTGGGCTCCTCACGATCGGCCTGCTCGCCACGACGTCTCCACGAGCCGATGTCGGTCCACGGAGCTCGGCCTACGGCGTCCGCACGGCCGCCCATGCCGGGTCCCGGCCGACCGCGCCAGGCACGAGTGGTCGGGGCGCACAGGCGTCGGTGCCGCCCCGAGACTGCCGGCCGTCGGACGACTCCGCCGGCTACGTCAACCCGCTCGCGCACGCGTCCGTGACGCCGAGACGGATCGACCAGGGCGTCGATTACGCCGGCTCCGGCACCCTCGGGGCGCTGGGGCCGGCCAGAATCACCTACCTGGCGGCCGTCGACACCGGCTGGCCCGGCGCGTTCATCGAGTACCAGCTGTTGAGCGGGGCGGAGGCCGGCTGCTACGTCTACTACGCCGAGGGCGTGCTTGCCGTGCAGGGCCTGTACGTCGGCGAGACGATCGCGGCCGGCGAGCCGATCGCCACGATCGTCCCCGGCACGTCCACCGGAATCGAGATCGGCTGGGCGGCGAACGACGGCACCAAGAGCTACGCCGCCGACACGGGTCAGTGGAGCGAGACGCACGAGGCAGACGACATTCCCAGCGCACCCGGCCTGTATTTCTCGGCGCTGATCGGCGCGCTCGGCGGCCCGCCCGGTCGGATCGAGGGCTAGCGGCGGCCACCCAGGCCGAGATCCGGTCTCATGCCGCTGCCGGGCGCGGTCGGCGGCAACGTCCGCTGCGCGTCAGCCTCCGGGTCTCGAAGCCGGCCCTGGAGCCGGATGCAGCGGCAGGATCACCGGCTTGAGCGGCTTCTGGCTGAAGTCGAAGTCGTTGACCAGATCGCCGAGCGCGGGCTGGTTCTCCCGTACGTCCGGTCGGGGATCGGGCCGGCCATCAGTGGCCGGATCGAGTCGCTGGCCGCCGAGGAAGTCGTCCTCGATGAACTTGTTGAGGGCATCGAAGCTGAGTGTCTGATGGTCGACATAGCCGCGCCGCGCGTACGGGCTGATGACTATCGAGGGGACCCGGAATCCGTAGCCGTTGACGTCGACCTTGGGCGGGACCACCTGGTCGTAGAAGCCACCCCAGTCATCCCAGGCGAGGAAGATCGCGGTGGAGTCCCAGTCCGGTCCGTGCATGACCGCATTGATCAGCTGAGTGACGTACGCCTGGCCGGCCGCCAGGTTCGCCGGCGGATGGTCCGAGTGCGGCTGGTCCGGGACCACCCACGAGACGGCGGGGAGCGTCCCGGCGTGGGCGGCGGCAAGGAAGCGCGAGACATTCTGGACGTTGCCGAGCTGGCCGTCCTGGTGAACGTCGGTGAACGAGGGCAGCGGGTTCCAGATGTCCGGCGTCCCGACGCTCAGCGGCGCGCTCGTGCAGTTCGCGTTTCCACCGACACAGTCCGGCTCTCCGCCCGGAGTCAGGTAGTAGCCCCAGCTCACGCCGTCCTTGTGCAGCAGGTACGTGATGTCGGTCCAAGCGTAGTTGTAGCTCGTCGAGGCCAGGCGGGCGAGCGCGGCGTGGCGCCGGGCCAGGTTGGCGCGCACTCGCGCTTGGCAGCGGGCGATCGCGTGTCGGCCGCGGATCACGGCCGGTCTCCGCCGCCGCTGCGAGAACGCGGCCACCGGATGGGCGAGCATGCATTCGAACAGCCGCTGTCGGGCGAGGGCCCGCAGCCGCCGCATGCGCGCTGCGGCGGCATGACCGATCCCCCCCACTCCGATGATCTGCTGGGTCGCGTAGCCGCCGAGCTCGTCGTTGTTCACGCAGCTCTGTGGCTCACCCTGCTGCGAGCAGCGAGCGGACCAGCCGGAGACCGTGTACAGGTGCGAGGGCAGGCTCCACGACGCATCGGACTGGAACATGTGGTCATTGAGCACGAAGTCCTTCGCGTACTGCCAGTAGTTCGGGATCTCACGCGCGTCGTGGTAGCCCATCACGTCGGATGGCGAGCGCGGCAGGCAAACGCCCGCGAACCCTCCGCAGCCGCGGCCGGCGGGGCTCTCGGACATCCGCACGAACCCATCCATGCGGCCGCCGTTGAGATCAGCCCGAGCGGCCCCGGCGCCGTGTGGGCCGCCGCCGTTGATCAGCGAGGGGTCGTGGAACGGCCGCTGGCAACCGCCCCGGGGATCCGGCACGCACACCGTGAAGTGCCCGTTCTGCGCCGGAAGCCCATCGGCGCCGGGGTAGGTCCCGAAGAACGAGTCGAACGAACGGTTCTCCTGCATGATCACGATCACATGCCGAATCTTGTGAATGTCCCCGGAGGTCTTTGCCGGGGTCGAAGCCGAGACGGTCGTGGTCGCCGTCGTGGTGACGGTGGTCGTCTGCCGGTGTCCGCCGCCACAGCCGGAAAGCACGGTCGCCGCAACGAGCGCAAGGGACAGTGGCCGCAGGACTAGTGCGGCAATCGGGGCGGGCACCGACATCGCGCGTTGGAAGCTACATCGTTCGCGCGCCCGGGAGCGGAGGTAGGCAACCCGCCGGGCTGCGCCTACGAGTCTGCGGGCGGCAATCCGGCCCGTGCGCTCAGCACGGGCTCCAGGACCGCTGCATGAACGACTTGTCGAGCAGCGCTCCCGAGTTGAGCGTGAGCGTCACGCCAGAGTAGAACTGCCGGCCTCCGGAGCATGCGCGCACGGCGAACATGCGCACGGCGACGAGCGCGCTGTGGGCCGGCGCCGACGCGCAATTGGGCGTGCAGCCGTGGTACTCGGCATTGCCGGTACCGGTCGCCACGGGCCCACCCCACGAGCTCCACTGCACGCCCGAGACGAACAGCGTCCCATCGCCAGTGAGCTCAAGCGTTCGCGGCCTCTGCTGTGGCGACGCGGCGACGCCCTGGAAGTAGACCGGGGCAGGTGCCGAGGTGGAGGTCGCGGACGTCGTCACGGTTGGGGTCGAGGTCGAGGTCGCCACGCTCGTCGTCGTCGGTGTCGTCGAGGTGCTCGACGACGAGGTCGGAATAACCGTGATGACCGTCTTGGTAGTCGCCGAACCGCAGGCGGCGAGCACCGGCGACACGAGCAGCACAAGCAGCAGGCCCCGTCTCATGGTGCGGATCATATGCGGCGCGCGGACGCCAGCGGGAACGGTTTACGGCACCACCGACCCGAGAATCTCGGCGTGCTCGGTCTCAGGCGGGGTTCCGTACACGTAGATCAGGAGCTCCTCATCGCCGTGGTTGACCGTCTGCAGCGGTGTGCCGGCGTCGACGTGGATCAGGCCGCCCGGCGGCACCTCGTGACGCTCGGCCACGTGCCGGGCCGGCTCGCCCGGTTCGTGCGGCCGGGTGATCCACTCGAGCTGTTCGGGACGTATTACGCGGAATCCCATCGCGCCCAAGTTAGCGATGCGCGTAGGCTGGCGCCGATGACGCTGCATCCACTCGCCGCGCAGTTCGCCTCCGTCGCCGAAAGCTACGAGCGTGGCCGGCCGGATTATCCGCTCGCGGCCGCCGGCGCGCTTGCCGCCGAGCTCGGCGTCCGCTCCGGCGAGACCGTGCTCGACCTGGCCGCCGGGACCGGAAAGCTGTCCCGCACGCTGCTGTCGGCAGGCTTCGAGATCGTGGCCGTCGAGCCGCTGCCGTCGCTGCGCACGGTGCTGGTCGAGAAGGTCGGCGGCGATCGGGTCCGGGAGGGTGTGGCCGAGGAGATACCGCTCGCGGATGGGTCGGTCGCGGCGGTGACTGTGGCCGACGCCTTCCACTGGTTCGATCAGCAGCGGGCGCTGGGTGAGATCCGCCGTGTTCTCCGGCCTCGAGGTGGCCTCGCGATCATCTCCATGGTCCCCGACTGGTCCGGGGCCAGCTGGGCGCACGAACTCGGCATGCTCGTTCAGCGCACGCGGCCCGAGCATCCCCATTTCGACGGTCCGCCCTGGCAGGACGCGGTCCGCTCCGCCGGCGGTTGGTCGGAACCGCGCGAGGTGCGCATCACGGCGATGCAGCCGACCAGCTCGGAGCGGGTCGTCGATCACCTCACCTCGATGAGCTGGATCGCCGGGATGCCCGACGCGGAGCGCAGCGGGACGATCGAGCAGATCCGGACGTTGGTCGAGGGCGGTGAGACGCCGGCGGAGCTGCCCGTGCACGTCGTCATCGGGCTCGCGGCCCGGGCGGCCTGAGCGCAAGGGGACGCCCCGCGACCGCGGCGGCAGTAGGATCGCAACATGATCAGCTGGCCGGGGGCGATGCTGGCCCTACTGGTCTCCCATGTCGTGGGCGACGTGCTGTTGCAGACTGACTGGCAGGCGCGCAACAAGGTGCGCGGGCTGGGAGATCCGGTGGCGCGCCGCGCGCTCCTTCGCCACGTCTGCACCTACACGCTCGCGTTTCTGCCGGCCCTGATCTGGATCGGGAGCGAGACGCAACCGCTTCGCGCGGTTGCGGTCGGCGTTTGCGTGGCCGTGCCCCACCTGGTGCTCGATGACGGGCGGATCGTCCGGTGGTGGTTGCGCGAGGTCAAGCACGCGTCCACGCCCGCGCTCGCGCTGTCGATCGCGGTTGACCAGTCCTTCCACATCCTCTGCCTGCTCGGAGCGGCGCTGCTGGCCGCGGCATGAGCACGCGCGCGCTGGCACGATTCCGGGATCGCCCGCTTCGTTGTTCAGTTGCACGACGCCACGACGCTGCACTTCGACCTCCGACTCGAGATCGCCGGCGTGCTGCGTTCGTGGGCGGTCCCTCGAGGGCCGTCGATGGACCCGGCGGCTCGACGGCTCGCGGTCCCCGTCGACGACCACTCCCTGTCCGCCGGCGAGTTCGAGGGCGTGCACGTGGAGGCCCGGCGCGGAAGCGGGGCGGTGATCATCTGGGATGAGGGGGAGGTCGAGATCGTGCGTGAAGAGCATGACCACCTTTCCTTCGTGCTGAGCGGCGCAAAGCTCGGCGGCCGCTTCGGCCTGACCCGCACAGGCGCCGAGAGCTGGATCCTGGTCAAGGCCCGAGACGAGCTGGCCCGGCCAGGCTCGGACATCGTCGCCGAGCGCCCCGAGAGCGTCCGGAGCGGTC
Organism: uncultured Solirubrobacterales bacterium; assembly: GCA_963796645.1. Classification (GTDB taxonomy): domain Bacteria; phylum Actinomycetota; class Thermoleophilia; order Solirubrobacterales; family Solirubrobacteraceae; genus Palsa-465. Next base: position 163,603 of record CAWCMQ010000003.1, read on the forward strand.
GAACCTGGCAGCAGGTGGCGCAGGACATCGAGCTCGGCTGATCCGACGGGCAGCACGAAACCCCTGCGTCAGCACCCGTTTTTCCGGGTAGCACGGGCCGGTATGCATGAGTTGGACATCATCTGGCGCCTCGCTCTGGCGCTCATCCTTTCCGCAGCGATCGGCGTCGAACGCGAGATGCGGCAGAAGACCGCGGGCGTCGGCACGTATTCGCTGGTAGGCCTTGGCGCGGCGCTGTTCATGCTGATCAGCATCTACGGCTTCAGCGATGTCGTCGGGCAGCGGCACGTCACTCTGGACCCGTCTCGGGTCGCGGCGCAGATCGTCTCCGGGATTGGCTTCATCGGCGGCGGCATCATCTTTGTCCGGCGCGACACGGTGCGCGGGCTCACGACAGCGGCCGGCGTCTGGGTGACCGCGGCCGTCGGGATGGCGTGCGCCGGGAACCTGCCGATCGTCGCACTGGCCACGACCGTCATGTACTACCTCGTCGCCTACGGGTATCCGCCGCTGATGCGGCACCTGCCCCGCTCGCGCGACGCTCCGTCCGAGCTGGAGCTGGTCTATGTCGACGGCCGCGGCATCCTGCGCGAGGCTCTGGCTCAGTGCGCGCAGCGCGGCTTCGCAATCTCCGATCTGTCGATCAAGCACGATGGGCCGGTGCGCCGTGACGGCGCTCCTCAGCCCGAGGTGCGGGTCACGCTCGAGTTGCGTGGCCGCGGCTCGATCGCCGAGCTGGCCTCAGAGCTTCACGAGATGCACGGCGTGGTCGACGTCGCGGCCGGCGATCTGGAGGAGCTCAGCTACCGCGCCACCCCCATCTCCATCACGTAGTGCGGGCCGATCTCCGGCACCTCGAACTGCTCTGAGGCAACGTCGAACCCGGCCCGCTCGTACAGCGTCCGCGCCGGGACCCGGGCGTTGCACCAGATCCGCGAGGCCCCGTGGGCGACCGCGTGGCGGACGAGGCCTTCGAGCACCAGAGTGCCCGCGCCCCGCCCGCGGAGCTCGGGCGCGGTCGCCATTCCACGGACGCGCCAGGCCCCGGGGTGGGTGCCGTCGGGCGCGATGAAGCCGACCGCGACTAGGTCATCCTCGGCGAACGCGCCGAGCGCGAACGCGTCCGGCGCCTCGTGGGCGGCCAGTTGATCGAGCGTCATCATCGGCCGCAGCACGGCCTGCCGCAGCGGGCGGGTCATCGCCACGGGGATCTCCCGCACGTCGATCGGTTCCATGGCTTCGATGCTAATCGCGCGAGACCGGCGCGACCGTTAGCGTCCTCGCACCATCACTGAGAGAGAGGAACCGCGATGGACAACACCACGCTCATGCGCTACCTCGAGACGATCAACGAACGGCTGCGCCGGCTCGAGGCCCAGGTCGAGCTCGTCTCGGAGAGGGTCGGCGTCCCGTTCGCGGACCCGACCGCGGCGATCCCCCCGGACGTGGTCGCACTCGCCCGGGCCAACAAGCACATCGAGGCGATCAAGCGCTACCGCGAGCTGACCAACGCCAGCCTCGAAGAGGCTCGCGACGTGGTCATGTCGATCTGAGTGAGGTTGCCGCGCGGCGCCGGGTACTACCCTTGCTGAGGCGATGCGCCGCCTCATCCTCCCCGGTCTCGTCGTTGCCGCGGCGGCGGCATTGCTGGCGCTGCTCGCGTTCGGAGTGGCGGGCCAGGGCCGCAACACATCGATCGACGCGGCGCTCGCGCGTGGGATTCGGCCCGTCGTCCCCGAGGCGCACATGGCGCTGCCAGTGCTCGGCGCGAACCGCACCGAGCAGATCGCCGAGTACCGCGGCAAGGTGGTCGTGCTCAACGTTTTCGCCTCCTGGTGCGATCCGTGCAAGGCCGAGGCGCCAATCCTCGAGCAGGCGCAGCGCGAGCTCGTCCGACACAACGGCACCGTGCTCGGCGTCACCTATCTGGACAACTCGAGCGACTCCGAGCAGTTCGTCCGCCAGGAGCACATCACCTATCCGGTCGTGCGCGACATCAGCGACAACTTTGTCCACTCATTTGGCACCACCGGCGTGCCCGAGACCTTCGTCATCGACCGTCAGGGCCGGATCGCCGCCATTCGCCGCTATCAGCTGACCGGCGACTGGCTACAGCACACAATCGGCCAGGTCCTCCAACGGCAGTCGTGAAGCGCCTCGCCGCCATCCTCCTGCTCCTCGCGCTGGCCCTGACGCCCGCCGTCGCGTTGGCGGCCGCGCCGCGTGCCTCGCTGACCGACATCGAGAACGACGTGATGTGCGTCTCCTGCAAGGAGCCGCTGTCTGTCGCACAGTCGCCTCAGGCGTTCGCCGAGCGCAACTTCATCCGCGCTCTGGTTGCCCAGGGACAGACGAAGGCGCAGATCGAGCGCGCACTCGTGGCCCAGTACGGGACGGCCGTGCTCGGGCGGCCGCCGGCGGACGGGTTCAATCTGACCGTCTACATCCTCCCGCCGGCGCTCGTGCTGATCGGGGCGGCGATCCTCGCGTTCACGCTGCCGAAGTGGCGCCGGCGATCGCGCGCTGCCGCCTCGACAATGTCCCCGGCCGGGCCGCCGCTCACCGCAGCCGATGCGCGACGGCTCGAGGACGACCTCGCCCGCCACACCTAGCCCGGTCCGGCTACATCGAATCCGGAGCGCTGACTCCGAGCAGCCCGAGCGACACGGCGATCGTCCGCTGCGCGGCCAGCGACAGCGCGATCCGGAACGACTCGAGCTCCTCCGGCTCGGCTCCCACCACTCGGCAGTCACGGTAGAAGGCCGTGAACTCCTGGGCCAGCTCGAGCGAGTACACGGCGATCCGGTGTGGGGCGCGCCGCAGCACCGCTTCGGCGACCTCGTCGGGGAACGAGACCAGCTTTTTGATCAGGTCGCGCTCCGAGCCGTGGAGCTGGTGCGCTCCCCATGCCGAGCCGGGAGCGATCGCCGCCTCGACCCGCCCCGCCTCGAAGCGTCCGAGCATCGAGGCGATGCGGGCGTGCGCGTACTGCACGTAGTAGACGGGGTTGTCGGCCGACTGTCGCTTGGCCAGATCGAGATCGAGATCAAGGGTGCGGTCGTGTGAGCGCTGGAGCATGAAGAAGCGCGTGGCGTCGACGCCGATCTCGTCGAGCAGGTCGTCGAGGGTCACGAAAGCGCCCATGCGCTTCGACATCGCCGCTCGCTGGCTGCCCTCGACGAGGTGCACGAACTGGATCAGCGGCACCTCCAGCCGCGCCGGATCTCCGCCCAGCGCAGCGATCGCCGCCGTCAGCTCGCGCGCATACGCGTGGTGATCGGCGCCGACCGGCAGCAGCTGACGATCGAACCCGCGTTCACGCTTGTTCTGCAGGTATGCGACGTCGGCCGCGAGGTACGTCGGCTCGCCGTTGGATCGGATCACCACCCGATCCTTGTCGTCGCCGAAGCGCGTCGTGCGCAGCCACGTGGCGCCCTCCGACCGATACAGCTGGCCCGCGCCCTCGAGCTCGGCGAGCGCTCGGTCGAGCGCGCTCGGCGAGCCGTCGTGGAGCGTGCGCTCGCTGAAGAACGTGTCGTAACGGACTCCGTAGCGGGCGAGGGTCGCCTTGATCCGGGCCAGCAGCAGCTCGACCGCGCGGCCCGCGAGCTCGTCGACATCGGCCTCCGCCGCCCCGGGGATCTCGGCCGCGATCTCGACCACGTAGTCGCCCTGGTAGCCGCCCTCGGGCACCTCCTCACCCCGCGCACGGGCGCGGACGGATTCGCCGAGCAGCCGGATCTGGTTGCCGGCGTCGTTGAAGTAGTACTCCCGCCAGACGATGTGCCCGTGGTGCTCCAGCACCCTCGCAAGCGCGTCGCCGTAGGCGGCGTGGCGACCGCTGGCGGCCACCAGTGGACCGGTCGGATTGGCCGAGACGAACTCGATCAGCACGCGCTCGGCCGGGTCGGCACCGCCGCCGCCGAACTCCTCGCCGGCGTCGAGCATCGCGCGCAGCGCGTCTTGGAGCCAGGTGTCCGATAGGACAAGGTTCAGGAACCCCGGACCGGCCACCTCGGCGCGCTCGAGCTGGCCGCCGAGCAACTCCGACAGCGCGATACCAAGCTTCTCGGCAATCACCCTCGGCGGCGCGTCGAGTACCGGCGCGAGCAGCATCGCGGCGTTGGTGGAGTAATCGCCCTGCCCGGCGCGCTTGGCTCGCTCGAGCCTGGGCTGGATCTGAAGCTCGGCATCGCCGCCCCGTACCGACGCGGTGGCGGACTGAACGGCACGTCGCAGTTGCGCCAGCGGCGCGTGCACATGGCTGGCTCCGGCGCTCACGATTTCGTCGCCCCCGCGGGCTGGAAGATCACCTCGAGCCGCTCCACGGCATCGGGGGTGCCGAGCGCGATCAGCTTGTCGCCGTACTCGATCACGGTGCCCGGCTCCGGCTGCGGCTCGAGCCGGCCGTCCGGCCGTCGGACGGCGACGATGATCGCCGAGCCGCGAATCTCGTCGACCCTGTGCCCGACGCCCTCACAGGCCGCGGGGACCTCGATCTCCTCCATCCGGTAGTCAGCGACCTGAACCGCCCCGCCCACCTGCGGGTGCAGGGCGATGCGCGCCATCTCCTTGCCCGAAGTCTTGTAGGGCGAGATCACACGGTCGGCGCCGGCGCGCATCAGCTTCTTCTCGGAGTCTTCGGCCGAGGCGCGGGCGATGATCGCGATATCCGTGCGCAGCTCCCGGGCCGTGAGCGTGATGAAGATGTTCTCGGCGTCCGAGTCGACGCAGGCGATCACCCCGCGCGCGTCCTCGATCCCCGCCCGCTGGAGCACCTCGTCGTCGGCGGCCTCGCTCTCGAGGTAGATCACTCCCTCCGACCGGGCGTATTCGCGGTTGTCCGGGTTCTCGTCGATGACCACGTACCTGACCCCGGCCGTCTTCAGGTCTCGGGCGACCTGGCGGCCCACACGGCCGAAGCCGCAGATGATGTAGTGGTCGGTGAAGGAACTGATCATCTTCTCGATTCGCCGCTCTTCGAGCACGCCGCTCAGCTGGCCCGAGACGAAGAACTCGGCGACTGTGGCCAGCCCGTAGAAGAGCGTACCTATGCCGAATAGCTCGAGAAACACGATCACGGCCCTCCCGACCGTGTCGTGCGGGTTGGGGATCGAGCCCAGCGTCGTCATCGTGTCCAGCGTCCACATGAACGAGAACGGGAGCGAGCGTCCCTCGCTGATCGAGAGTCCGACCGTCCCGATCAGAGTCAGCGACGCCAGCGCGCACAGGAGGAACGTGAGCCGGCGCATGAACAGGTTTAGCTCGCGTCGGGCCCGGTTTCGCTGCTCGACCGCGCGGCGGCGGGCGAGAATCTCGCTCCGATCGGCCATCAGTAGTGGTAGGGCTCACGCGAGAGGATCTTGTGCCCGCGATAGATCTGCTCCAGCAGCACCACTCGGGCGAGCTGGTGGGGCAGCGTCATGTCGCCCAGCGACAGGCGGTGATCGACGTCCTTGAAATCAAGACCAAACGGGCCGCCGATCACGAAGCACAGGTCGCGACCGCTGCGCCGGCGCTCCTCGAGCCAGCGGCTGAATCGGATCGAATCCATCCGCTCCCCGTCGTGGTGCAGGAGCGAGACGAATGACCGCTCGGGAATCCGGCGCGGGATGTGCTCGTTCTCGCGAACCTCGATCAGCTCGAGACGCACGTGACCGGCGATCAGCTTCTGGTAATGCTGCACGTCGTCGGCAAACGGCGGGCGCAGTCTCCCCACGGCAACGACGACGATCCGCACGCCTGGGATACTAGGCGTATATGGACGATCCCAACCAGCCCGAGCGCCACATCAACATCCACTTCTCGCCGGACATCATGGCCGGCGTATATGCGAACTTCGCCAACGTCAGCCATTCCGAGTACGAGTTCACGATCACCTTCGCCCGCGTGGACCACGAGGTCGAGGAGGACGAGATCCCCGGCGTGGTCGTGTCCCGCATCAACCTCTCGCCGAAGTTCATGCGCGAGCTGATCGATGCGATGCAGGACAACTACTCGAAGTGGCAGACGCGGGAGGGGATCAAGAACCTTCCCGAGTTCGGCGGCCCCCAGGATCCCGGGGACGACGCTGAGACTTAGCCTCTAGGGGCGGCCGTTCCCGGCGGCCGCCCGCGCCGCCCGCTGGAAATCGAGCGCCATCCCGATGCGCTCTGCCGTGGGCGGGTGGGTCGCGAGGATCCGCGAGACCCAACCGGGCGGGTTCAGGTCGGCGACGTTCTGCAAGGCGATCGTGCGCTCGAACGACACGAACGCCTCCGGAGCCTCGGCCAGTTCGAGCGAGAAGGCGTCCGCGCGACGCTCCACGGCGCGGGACATTCGGTTCCCGATCAGACCGAGCGGCGCCGACACGGAGGCCGTGGCCAGCGCCAGCGCCGGCAGCGCCGCCGCGGTCGCCCGCGCCGGTGACAGCGCCCAGCTGAGGCGCTGCACGGCCAGTGCCGCGGCAGGGGCGATCCCCGCCGCGTAGAGGACGCTGCGCGGGACATCGCGGTAGCGGACATGCCCGAGCTCATGGGCCACGACGACCCGGACCTCGTCCCGGTTGTAGCGGTCAAGGAGGGTGTCGAACAGGACCACCCGCTTGGTCGGGCCGAGCCCGGTGACGTACGCGTTCGCCGCGGTCGTGCGCCGGCTCGCGTCGATTGAATAAACCTCTCGGACCTTCACCCCGGCCGCGTCGGCCAGTGCCAGCACGTCGCTTCGGGTCTCGCCATCGGGCAGCGGAGTGAAGTCGTTGAAGATCGGGTCGAGGACCACGGGGGCGAGCGCGGCGAGCGCGCCACCGACGAACACCGAGCCGATTGCCGCCGGGGCCCACCAGCCGCGGGGATAGCGGCGCATGAGCGCCACCGCAGCACCACTCGCGCCGCCCGCCATCACTGCCTGGATGCCGTTCGCCTTGACCAGGTCCATCGCCCAACCGCGCCAGGACTGGGTCGCCAGACCGATGTCGATCGCTCGTTTGCGCGCAATCGCCGACAGCGGCAATGTGGGGACCCCGAGCGCCGTCGTGAGGCCGGCGCCGGCCAGCACCCCGCCCAGCACGGGCCGGTCGGCTAGCCGCTCGAGCGCGCGGGGCCGCCGGCGCACGACCAGGCCAAGCGCGGCCAGATCGAGGGTGGCGCGCAGCATCGCGAGCACCAGCTGGGGTCGGGCAAAGCGTCTGCCCCGCGCGATCTCGTCCTCGGTGAAGTAATGGCTGAGGTCGGCGGGGGCCGCCCGGTCCGGTGCCTCGCGCGGGGTCAGCACGCGGGCCCCCACCTCCGCCGCGCCGAGCGCAAGCAGGAGCGAGCCGAACACCTCACCTCCGCGATATCGCCTCACCAGCGAGACTGTACCCGCGTGCGGCTCGCGATCATTTCCGATATCCACGGCAACCTGCAGGCCTTCGAGGCGGTGCTCGACTCGATCGAGGCCTCGGACTGCGAGGAGATGTGGTGCCTTGGCGACCTGGTCGGATACGGCGCGGACCCCGACGCGTGCGTGGAGCTGGCCCGCCGGCACGCCGCGATCTGCCTCGCCGGCAACCACGATCTCGGCGTCCGCGGGGATCTCCCGCTGGAGGAGTTCTCGCGCGGCGCCGCGCTGGCGGCCCTGTGGACGCAGGAGACGATCGGCCCCGAAACGCGGGAGTTCCTGGCCTCGCTGGAGCCGGCGAACACGGAAGAGGACGTCGGCCTCTACCACGCGAGTCCGCGAGATCCGATCTGGGAGTACGTCCTCTCGCCGCTGCAGGCCGAGCTCTGCCTCGACGTGCAGGAACACCGGATCTGCCTGATCGGGCACTCGCACGTGGCGCTCTCGTTCTGTCGCGACAGCGGCCAGTCGGCCACCGGCCAGACCCGGGCCGCGGACGAGGAGTTGGCGCTTGCAGGCGGCGAGTGGCTGCTCAATCCCGGAAGCGTCGGGCAGCCTCGAGACGGCGATCCGAGAGCTGCCTGGCTGGAGCTCGACACCGGCGACTGGACCGCCGTCTACCGCCGCGTGGAGTACGACATCGCGGGCGCGGCGGCGTCGATCCGGGCGGCCAGACTCCCGGACTCACTGGCCGAACGGCTTGAATACGGCCAATGACCGCTAACGAGAAGCCAACAGGGTCAGCCTCTAAAGTGAGGCCGCGGATGCGCTACGCGCCCCGCGCACTCCTCGCCGGCGGACTCGGTCTCGCCGTTTCGTTCCTCGTCGCCTGTGGCGGCGGTGCCAACCTGCTCACAGGCGGCGAGGCATCCAATCTGAACAGCCAGCTCGACGCCATCTCCACCGCGGTCGACAGCGGTCAGTGCGGTGCCGCGGCGACGGCGGTGGCCGGGTTCGGCAACGCCGTCTCAAACCTCCACACCAGGCTGAGCCCGACCCTGCGCCAAAATCTTCTGCAGGGCGCAACCACGGTCGGGCTGCTCGCGGCCAGGGATTGCCACACCACGACGCCGGCCACGACCACGACCACGCCGACGACGACCAGCACCACCACTTCGTCGAGCACCTCGAGCCCAAGCACCACCTCGTCGACGTCCACGCCGACCACCACCCCCACGACTACTACGACGACGTCTGCAACCACCACGTCCACACCGGGTACTACTTCTACGACTGGCAGCGGGGGCGCCGGGCTCGGGGGTGGCTCCGGCGGTGGCAACGGAAACGGTGGTAACGGGCAATGAACGCGACAACAATCGCAGGTCGATACCGAGTCGAAGGCCGACTCGGCGTAGGTGGGATGTCCACCGTGCACCTGGCGTTCGACGAGCGTCTGCAGCGTTACGTGGCGCTGAAGCTACTCGCCGAGCACCTCGCCGACGACCCGACCTTCGTCTCGCGGTTCCGCCGCGAGGCACTGGCGGCCGCGCGCCTCGTACACCCGAACATCGTTCAGGTTTTCGACTTCGGGCTCGACGAGAGCCATCACCAGCACTTCATCGTGATGGAGCACGTTTCCGGGCACTCGTGTGCCGAGCTGCTGCGTGACCGCGGCCATCTCGACGTCGACCAGGCCGTCGACATCGTCTCCCAGGCGTGCCGTGGGCTCGACTACGCGCATCGCAACGGCGTGGTTCACCGCGACGTCAAGCCCGGAAACCTGCTCGTATCCGACTCGGGCGGGGTGAAGCTGGCCGATTTCGGAATCGCGCGCGCGACCGACCAGTCGAGCATTACTCAGGTGGGTTCGGTGCTCGGGACCGCCGCCTACCTGGCACCGGAGCAGGCCCGGGGCGAGGAGGCGGGTCCGCGGGCGGACATCTACTCGCTCGGGGTGGTGGCCTATCAGCTGCTCTCGGGACGCCTCCCCTACGAGGCCAACTCGCTGTCCGAGCTCGCGCTCAAGCAGCAGCGCGAGTCACCCACACCGCTCCAGGAGCTGAATCCGCGCGTGACCGGCGAGCTCGATCAGGCCGTCCGCATGGCGCTGGCAATCGACCAGGAGTCACGCTATGCCGACGCGATCACCTTCAGTGAGGCGCTGCGCAACGGACTCCAGGGTCTGGCGCCACTCGGCGCGACCGCCGCCACCGCGCACCTCGGCACCAACGCGGCGACGAGGATGCTGCCGAACCGCGACGACGCGACGGCGGCCACCCGCATGGCGCCGCCCCGCACCGCAGCTCGGGGCAGCGCGACGCCTCCGAAGGGCACCCCGCGGGCGACTCCGGCGCGAGCACGACAGCTCGAGCCGATGCCGGTGCAGCGCCGCGCCGCCGCCGCACCCGCGGCCGCACCGCGCCGGCGCAACCGCGGGCTTCGCCGCCTGGTCGCGTTTCTCGCGCTCGTGCTCGTGTTCACGGTCGCCGTCGTGATCGCCGTCGCGATCGCCAGCAGCACCTCGAACACGGTGGTGCATTTCCGCACGGTCGTGGGCCACGATGCCCAGAGCGCGATCAACAGCGTTCGCTCTCTGATCAATCAGTACACGAAATAGCTCACGGCGGACTCGGGAGCGCGCCCGGTGCGGCCCCTCCGCGCAGCGCTGCGGCCGCGTCTCGCAGCCGCCCGGCATCGATCGCGCCTCGCAGGTCCTCCATCAGGCGGCCGATGAACGACAGGTTGTGGAGCGTGATCAGTCGTAGCGCAGTCAGCTCGCGCGCCCTGAGCAGGTAGTGCAGGTACGCCCGCGTGTATCCGCGCGAGCAGGCCGGGCAGGGGCAGCCCTCAAGAATCGGCTCCGGCGAATCCCGCCACCGGCCCTTGGCCAGGTCCAGCCGCCAGTGGCCCTCGGGATCCGGCACGAGCGCGACCCCATGACGGCCGAGCCGGGTCGGGAGCGCGCAGTCGAATGTGTCGATCCCCAGCTCAACGCCTGCGATCAGGTCGTCGATATCCCCGATCCCGAGCAGGTGACGCGGTCGGTCGGATGCGCTGCGCTCGAGCGCAGCGGTCGTCCACGCGACAACCTCGTGCATCTGGTCCTTGTCCTGGCCGAGCGAACCGCCGATCGCGATCCCGGCGCAGCCGCTCGCCGCCACCACGTCCGCCGACTCGAGCCGCAGGTCCTGCTCCACCCCTCCTTGGACGATCCCGTAGACGACCTGACCGTCGGGACCGTGCTCGGCGTGCCAGCGCAGGCACCGGGCGAGCCAACGATGGGTCCGTTCGGTGGAGCGTGCGGTGTACTCCCGCGAGACGTGGAACGGGGTGCACTCGTCGAACACGAGCGCGATATCGGAGCCGAGCGCCGCCTGGACCTCCATCGAGGTTTCCGGCCCGATGAACTGCTCGCTCCCGTCGAGGTAGGAGCGAAACCGCACCCCCTCTTCCTCGATCGAGAGGATCGCCCCGTCGCTCCCGCCGCGTCCGCGCCCCTTGATCTCGTCCGCCACGCCGCCGTGGCCCATCGAGAACACCTGGAAGCCACCGGAGTCGGTGATGATCGGCCGCTCCCAGCGCATCATCTCGTGCAGTCCCCCGAGCCTCCGCACCCGCTTGGGCCCCGGGGCCAGGAACAGGTGAAACGTGTTCCCGAGGATCATCTCGTAGCCGAGTGCGGCGACCTCGTGCGCCTCGAGTGTCTTGACCACGCCCCGGGTGGCGAGCGGCACGAACGCCGGTGTCTGCACCTGCCCGTGGGCGAGGTGCAGGGTGCCGCTACGCGCGGGCGCTTCAATCGAGCGGGTCCGGACCGTGAACATCGGCCCGGACCCTACTCATGTGGAATCAGCGTGTAGCTGACGACCTACGCTGCGGGCTTGGTCGCCTCGGAGCCCTCGACCGGCTTCGGCTCCTCGCCGACCTTGATCGAGACCTTGTGCGTCTTGCGCTCCGCGGGCTTCGGGATCCGAACCTCGAGTACGCCACGGTCGAAGGTTGCCTTGACGGTGTCGGGGTCGACACCCTCGGGAAGGGTCAGCGACCGGCTGAAGCTGCCGGATGACCGCTCAACCCGGTAGTAGCCCTCCTTACGCTCCTCGTGCTCGGACTTGCGCTCGCCGGAGACAGTGAGCACGTTGTCCTCGACCTCGATGTTCACATCGGACTCGGACACGCCCGGCAGGTCGGCGCGCAGGACGAAGTCGTTCTCCGTCTCGAGCAGGTCCATCGCCGGCAGCCAGCGGCGGTGTGCCGAGGAGCCGTTGCCGACCTGCGTCGAGGGATTGTCGAAGAACGTGTTGAAGAGCCGGTTCATTTCGCTCTGGATCGTGCCCAGCTCACGCACCGGCTCCCAGCGGATAAGTGCCATCTGTTAGACCTCCTGGAAGATTCTCTTACGGGAATGGTAGTAGGAAATCTAAGTCTAGTGCTATCAGATTCTAAGCGCAAGGGCACGCGTGAGATCGCGGGGCCGATCCGCCCCTTGACCGACTGAGCTCAGCCCTCGATCAGTGAGCGCGCAGTCATCGCCGCCGGCTGGTCGATCCCCAGCATCTGCAGCAGCGTCGGGCTGACGTCGGCCAGCACCCCGCCGGAGCGCAGGGTCAGGCCGGGGATCGTCACGATCACGGGGACTGGGTTGAGCGAGTGCGCGGTGTTCGGACTGCCGTCGGGCTCGAGCATGTGGTCGGCGTTGCCGTGGTCGGCAGTGATCAGGCAGGCGCCGCCGGACTCGTGAACCGCAGCCACGACCTCGGCGAGGCAGGCGTCTGCGGTCTCGATCGCCTTTACCGCGGCCTCGATCACGCCGGTGTGGCCGACCATGTCGGCATTGGCGAAGTTGATGATCCCGAACCCGGGCGAGTCTTCCTTCCATGCCCCGACGAATGCGGCCGCGGCCTCGCGCGCGCTCATCTCGGGCTTGTAGTCATAGGTCGGCACGTCGCGCGGGGACGGCACGAGCTCGCGGCGCTCGCCTTCGTAAGGCTGCTCCTCCCCACCGTTGAAGAAGTAGGTGACGTGTGGGTACTTCTCGGTTTCGGCGACGTGGAGCTGGCGCAGGCCGTGGCTGGCGACGATCGCCGACATCGTCACCTCCGGGTGCTCGGGCGGGAACGCGACCGGGTACGGCCACCCCTCCACGTACTCGGTCATCGTCGCGTAGCGGTCGATCGTGCCCGCGCCGTCGCGGTCGATCTCGGTGAATTCGGGATCGGCCAGTGCGCGGGTCATCTCGCGCATCCGGTCGGGACGGAAGTTGAATGCGAACACCGAGTCCCCCGGGCGAATGCGCGCCTCCTCCCCGACCAGCACCGGCTTGATGAACTCGTCGGTTTCCTCGCGCTCATAGGCCGCCCGCGCCGCCTCCGCGCCCGACGCGGCGGTGTGCTCGGCCCGACCGTGGACGAGCATGTCGTAGGCGAGCTGGATCCGGTCCCAGCGTTTGTCGCGATCCATCGCGTAATAGCGGCCGACGACCGAGCCCACCCGGCCGGCGCCGGCGTCGGCCATCCATCCCTCGACCGACTCGAGGTAGCCGGCGCCGGAGGTCGGGAGTGTGTCCCGGCCGTCGGTGAAGGCATGAAGCACGAGGTCGGGCACACCGAGGTCGGCGCCGAGGCGGATCAGCGCCTCCAGATGCCCGAACCCAGAATGCACGCCCCCGTCCGAGACGAGGCCGATCAGGTGGACGCGTCCGGCGCCCGAGAAGGCGCTCCGCAGAACCTCGTTGCGCGCCAGCTCACCGTGCTCGACGGCGATGTCGATCCGGGTCAGGTCCTGCATCACGATCGCGCCCGCGCCCAGGTTCATGTGCCCAACCTCGGAGTTGCCCATCTGCCCGTCCGGCAACCCGACCGCCCGCCCGCAGGCCGTCATCTGATTGTGCGGGTAGGTGTTCCAGAGCTCGTCGAACACCGGCGTTGAGGCAAGCGACACGGCGTTGCCGGGTCCAGCGGCGGCGATCCCCCAGCCGTCGAGCACGATCAGCACCGCGGAGGCGGCCGGCAGGCCGGAGGCGCCGGCCGGCACGCTCATCGCGCCACGGCGGCGACGATCGCCGCAAACGAGTCGGCGTCCAGGCTCGCGCCACCCACCAGCGCGCCGTCGATATCGGGCAGAGCCAGCAGCTCGGCCGCGTTCTCCGGCTTCACACTGCCGCCGTAGAGGACACGGGTGCGCTCCGCCTGCTCGGGAGAGCGGTCGCCCACCAGCGCACGAATGAACGCGATCGCCTCCTGCGCCTGCTCGGCGGTGGCCACGCGACCGGTGCCGATCGCCCAGATCGGCTCGTAGGCGATGACCACCTCGCCGAGCCGCTCGGTCTCGAGCTTGGCCATGCCCTCCTGAACCTGGTGTCGGAGCTTGCGCTGGGTATCGCCCCGCTCGCGCTCCTCCTCGGTCTCTCCGACGCACAGGATCGGAACCAGGCCTGCTTCGAGCGCCGCGGGCACCTTCAGCTGCAGAGCACGGTCGGTCTCGCCAAACAGCTGGCGCCGCTCCGAGTGGCCGAGGATCACCCCGTGGACGCCGACCTCGTTGAGCATCGGCGGCGAGACCTCGCCGGTGTACGCGCCCTCGGGCGCGTATTGCATGTTCTGGGCGTAGACCTCCACCCGCGAGCCACGCGTCGAGTCGACCATCGCCTGGAGCGCGAGGAACGGCGGGCAGATGGCCACGTCGATCCCGTCGGCGGTCGAGACGCGCGGCAGCAGCGCCTGAATGAACTGCTCGGCCTCGGCGACCGTCTTGTACATCTTCCAGTTGCCGGCGATCAGCGGAATTCTCATTTCAGCGCCTCGACTCCGGGCAGCGTCTTACCCTCGATCAGCTCGAGCGAGGCGCCGCCGCCCGTCGAAAGATGCGTGACTCGGTCGGCGAGCCCGAACCGCGTGAGGGCGGCCACGGAGTCCCCTCCGCCGACGACCGTGGTTCCCGGCGCCGCGGCCACCGCCTGAGCGACCGCGAGCGTGCCGGCGGCAAACGGCTCGGTCTCGAACGCCCCCATCGGGCCGTTCCAGAACACCGTCCCGGCCGCCGTGACCACCTCGGCGTACGCCGCTGCGGTTTTGGGTCCGATGTCGAGCCCCATCATCCCCTCCGGCACGTCGACGCCATCAATCCCCTGGACCTCCGCGTCGGCAGCCAGTCGATCGGCGATCACCAGATCGCGTGGCAGCTCCAGGCTCGCCCGGACATCACCGGTCTGCTCGAGCGTGCGCCGCGCGAGCTCTACGTCTTCGTCCGCGCACAGCGATGAGCCGACGCTGTGACCCTGCGCGGCGAAGAACGGGAAGCACATCGCGCCGCCGATCAGGACCGTGTCGGCCACCTCCCGGAAGCGATCGATCACGGCGATCTTGTCGCTCACTTTGGCGCCGCCGAGAACGGCGACCAGCGGCCGCTCAGGCGCCTCGAGCAGTTTGCTGAGGGTCGCCACCTCGCGTTCTAGCAGCAGCCCGGCGGCATGCTCGGGCAGCAGCCGAGCGACGCCCTCGGTCGATGCGTGGGCGCGATGGGCCGTGCCGAACGCGTCGTTGACGTACACGTCGGCGAGCGAGGCCAGCGCCGCGGCGAGGTCCGGATCGTTCTTGGTCTCGCCGGGCTCGTAGCGCACGTTCTCGAGCATCAGCACGTCGCCCGGGGCGAGATTCTCCGCGAACGCGCGGACATCCTCACCCACCACCGCGGGCGCGAGCGTGACGTCGGCGCCAGTCAGCTCGGCCAGCCGGTCAGCCGCCGGGCGCAGCGACAGCTCGGGCTCCCGGTCCTTGGGCCGACCGAGATGGGAGGCCAGGATCAACGCAGCGCCACGGCCGCGAAGCTCCTCGATCGTCGGAAGGGCGGCGCGAATCCGAGTGTCGTCGGCGACCTGACCGTCCTTCAGCGGGACATTGAAGTCGACTCTGACCAGCACGCGCCTGCCATCGAGTTCGCCCAGGTCCCGAAGCGTCTTCACAGCAGCCTTTGCACGAGGTCGGCGACCCGGTTCGAGTAGCCCCACTCGTTGTCGTACCAGGCCACCACCTTGACCATCGTCCCGTCCATCACCGCGGTCAGCTGCGAATCGAGAATCGACGAGGCGGGGTTGCGCACGATGTCGCTGGAGACGATCGGATCCTCGGTGTACTCGAGGATGCCCTGCAGCGCCTCGGTTGCCGCCGCCTCCTTCAGCGCCTGGTTGATCTCCTCCACCGTCGTCTCTCGGGTGGCCTCGACGGTCAGGTCGACGACGCTCCCGGTCGGCACCGGTGCGCGGACGGCGAACCCGTGCAGCTTGCCGTTGAGCTCGGGGATCACAACCCCAATCGCCTTGGCTGCACCGGTCGACGCCGGGATCAGGTTGACCGCGGCTGCGCGCGCGCGCCGCAGGTCCCGATGGGGCATGTCCAGAAGGCGCTGGTCGGCGGTGTAAGCGTGAATCGTGGTCATCAGGCCGTGCTTGATCCCGATCGTGTCATGCAGGACCTTGGCCACCGGCGCGAGGCAGTTGGTCGTGCACGACGCGTTCGAGATCACGTGGTGGTTCTCACGGTCGTAGGCCTCGTCGAAGTTGACGCCCAGCGCCACCGTGACGTCGGGATTCGTGGCCGGTGCCGAGATCACGACCTTCTTGGCTCCAGCGTCGAGATGCTTGGAGGCGTTCTCGCGGTCGGTGAACAGTCCGGTGGACTCGATCACGACGTCGGCCCCGAGCTCTTGCCACGGCAGCGCGGCGGGGTCCCTCTCAGCCAGGACACGAATCTCGTTTCCATCCACGCGAAACCCGGTGTCCGTCGCTTCCACCTCTCCCGGAAACGGTCCGTACGTGGAGTCGTACTTGAGCAGGTGGGCGATCGTCTTCGGGTCAACGAGATCGTTGACGGCAAGCCATTCGATGTCGGCGCCCCGCTCATGGGCGGCGCGGAACACGTTTCGGCCGATCCGGCCAAAGCCGTTGATCCCCACGCGTACCGGCATTCGTCTGTCCCTCACTTTTCGTTCGGCGGCTAAAAAACTGCCGGACCTGGGCCGGCCTCAACAGGCTACCTAACGTCGGCTGACGACCTCCACGCGGAGGTCATCAGGATCACGCAGGTAGGCGGCGTAGGTTCGAGGCCCGTATTGCGGGCGCGGTCCCGGCGCCCCGTCGTCGCTGCCGCCGTTGGCCAGCCCCGCGGCGTGGGCGGCGTCGACCGCCACCTTGCCGCTCGCCTCGAGCGCAACGTGCCCGTATCCGGGGGCTGGCGTTCGCCCCCGAACGACGATCCAGAACACGGGACCATTGCGACCGTACGCGACGGCGTGCTCGGACTCGAACATCCGGCGGGCTCCGAGCGCGAAGAACACCGAGTCGTAGAACGCGGCCGAGCGCGCAAGATCGGTGACCTCGAAGCCGATGTGATCGATCATCGCCTCAGGCCGGCCGGGTCACGTCTCGATGCACGACCTCCACCAGGTACTCGTTGGTGGGGCGATAGCGCTCGGCGAGGTGCTCGGCGATCGCCACCGAGCGATGCCGGCCGCCGGTGCAGCCGATCGCCAGCACCAGGTGGGCCTTGCCCTCGGCCAGATACTGGGGCAGCAGATAGTCGAGCAGCGGGTGCAGGTGGTCGTAGAAGCGGTCGAGCGCCCCACCCTGGTTGATGAACTCGACGACGCGCGGGTCGTTGCCGGTCAGCGGCCGCAGCTGCTGCTCATAGTGGGGGTTGGGGAGGAAGCGCACGTCGAACATCACGTCCGGGTCACGCAAGGGGCCGTACTTGAAGCCGAAGCTCTCGAACGTCACGGCGAGCCGGCCCGGAGAGCGCGTGGGCAGCATCTCGTCCGCGAGCTTGCGCCGGAGCATTGCCGCGGTCAAACCGCTGGTGTCGATGACCACGTCGGCACGCGCGCGCATCGGCGCCAGCACCTCGCGCTCGCGCTCGATTCCGTCGGCGACGCTTCCCGTAGGGGCCAGCGGATGGCGCCTACGCGTCTCCTTGTACCGGGTCAGAAGCGTCTGCTCATCGGCCTCGAGGAACAGGACCCGGCGCTTCATACCGGTGGCCCGCAGGTCGTCCAGCATCTCTGCCAGGCCCTCGAAATAGCTGCCACCCCTCACGTCGGAGACGACCGCCGCGCGCTCGACCTTGGAGCCGGGGTGGCGGAACAGCTCGACGAGCGACTGGATCATTTCCGAGGGGAGGTTGTCGACGCAGAAGTAGCCCTCGTCCTCAAACGCCGCCATCGCAGTCGACTTGCCCGCGCCCGAGAACCCCGTGATCACGACGAGATCCGTGAGCGCGGAGCCGGCGTCTATCTCATCGGAATCCACCGGCTCAATCGCGTCGAGCTCCTGATCGGACGGAGTGGTCGGCGAGGGTTCCATAGGCATTAAGTGTGACGCGGTTTGCGGACGGGCGGCGCCACCCCGCGGGCGCCCTATGACACCATGCGGCAAGTGCACCGCCGCCTCGGCCGCATCGGGATCATCGCGGCGCTGGCGGCGACGCTCGTCCCAGCGGCGATTGCCCGTGCGCAGCCGCCGATCACCGCGAGCGTGTCGAGTACCCCGGTTGGCACGCCGATGCCGTCCGGCTTCGTCGGCGTCTCGTTCGAGACCAAGGCGCTCCACCTCTACACCGGCCGCGACCCAGCCGCAGTCAATCCGGTGCTCGTGGACCTGCTCCGCGGCCTCGCCCCCGGCCAGGCGCCGGTGATCCGGATCGGCGGTGACAGCACTGACGCGACCTGGTGGCCGATGCGCGGCGTGATCCCCCCGGGAGGGATCACGTACTCGCTGACCAAGGGCTGGCTGCAGACGACCCGCGCGCTGGCCGCCGCGCTCCATGCCCACCTGATCGTCGGCATCAACCTCGCGGCCGACCGTCCCGCGATCGCTGCGGCCGAGGCGCAGGCGATCGTGAAGGGGATCAGCAAGCGCTATGTCGCCGCGCTCGAGGTCGGCAACGAGCCCGATCTGTACGGAGTGTTCCCCTGGTACCGGGACCGCCGCCATCGCGTCGTGCTCGCCCGCGGGCGCAACTACTCGCCGAGCGCTTACATCAAGGACTTCACTCACTGGCACACCGTGTTGCCGAGGGTCCCGCTGGTCGGCCCGTCCTTCGCCGATCTGGCCTGGGCCAGCAGCTTCGGCCGCTTCCTCTCGAAGGAGCCGTCGGTGCGCATCGCGACCCTGCATCGCTATCCGCTCCACCGGTCCACCACCGACCCGACCGATCCCACGTTCCCCTCGATTGACGACTTGCTGGGCGACCTGTCATCGGCGGGGATCGCATCGCAGCTCGCGCCCTACGTGAAGATCGCGCACCGCCGCGGCGTTCCCTTCCGGCTCGACGAGATGAACTCGGTGTCGGGTGCCGGGGTCAAGGGCGTCAGCGACACCTTCGCCTCGGCGCTCTGGGTGCTCGACACCCTGTTCAACCTGCGCGCCGTCGGCGTAGACGGGGTCAACGTGCACACGCTGCCCGGCGCCGGATACGAGCTGTTCACCTTCTCCCACACGAGCAGCGGGTGGAGCGCATTCGTGCACCCGGAGTACTACGGCATGTTCATGTTCGCCCAGGCGTTCCCGGCCGGCGCCCAGCTGCTGCCCGTCACGACCCCGTCCGGCCCGGTGAAGGTCTGGGCCACCCGCGCCGCGAGCGGTCAGGTCCACGTCGTCCTGATCAACAAGGATCCCTCCGCCGCCGCGACCGTCAACGTCCAGGTGGGAGGCAGCTCCGCGCCGGCGTCGCTGCAGCGCCTGCTGGCTCCCAACGTCGCGTCGACCAGCGGCGTCAGCCTTAACGGCCAGACGTTCGGCGACCAGACCACTACCGGCACCCTCGCGGGATCGCCCGCCACCACGTCAGTCAGCCCGGTT
>CAWCMQ010000004.1:0-887138 GCA_963796645.1 uncultured Solirubrobacterales bacterium
TGCTCGGCATAGGCCAGATGGCCCTGGTGGGGATACAGCACCCCGGGGCACCCGGTGCTCATGTCGACGTTACACGTGCTCGATATGAGCTTCTGAAGAGGAATTACGACTAGTTCGCATCCGTGGCCTTTGAGGAGCGTATGTTTGTCTCGCATCAAGGCCGCTCGGAAAAATGGGCTATCGATGGGAGATGAGGCGATGTCGGTTGCAGGCTGGGCGCATGGTGGGTAGCATGCGCGCCTCGTTGAAGCCGTTTTCGGTGGATCAGACGGGGCGCATTCGGGGCGGAGATAGCCCTAGGGCCGAGGGGATGTCGCCGTGCGCGATGGAAGGAGCCGATAGTTGAAGTACCTGATCACCGGTGGGGCAGGGTTCATCGGTTCGCACATAGCCGATGCGCTGGTGACCAAGGGGGATGGGGTCGTCATCGTCGACGACTTCAGCACCGGGAGGCCGGCAAACGTTGAGCATCTGATCGCCAACGGGGCTATCGAGCTGATCGACGGCTCGGTAACTGACGCGGACATGATCGACGGGGCGGTTGCCGACTGCGATTGCTGCCTTCACCTCGCATCGGCGGTAGGCGTCCAGCTCGTGGTCTCGAATCCGCTGGAGACGCTTCGGCGGATCGTCCACGGCACCGACGTGGTCATCTCGGCCGCCGCTCGGCGCGGCAAACGCGTGCTGTTCGCATCTACCTCCGAGGTCTACGGTAAAAATTCCGACGGCGCCCTCCATGAGGACTCCGACCGCATCTTGGGCTCGGCGTTCAAGAGCCGCTGGTCCTACGCGATTGCGAAGTCATATGGCGAGGCAATCGCGCACGGCTACCACCGCGAGCACGGAGCCGACACAGTCGTCTTCAGGTTGTTCAACACGATCGGCCCCCGTCAGCGGGGCATGTACGGCATGGTCGTCCCCCGCTTCGTGCGTCAGGCGATCCGGGGCGAGAGCGTCACGGTGTATGGGGACGGGAGTCAGTCACGGTGCTTTCTGCACGTCGAGGACGCTGTGAGGGCGATCCTTACGCTCGCCGAGGATGGCGACGCGAGCGGCCGAGCATTCAACATCGGCAATCCAGCGCAGATCACGATCCTCGAGCTTGCCCAGCGCGTGATCGATCGCTCGCGGTCGAGCTCGGCAATAGCTCTCGTGCCCTATGAGGAGGCCTACGACGAGGGCTTTGAGGAACTCGGCAGGAGGCGACCCGACACCCGTTCGCTGTACGAGCTCACGGGCTGGCAACCGACCCGTACCCTCGACGAGGCTCTCGACGACGTGATCGCGTTTCAGCGCGCCGAACTGGCCATGGAGGCGACACAGCCGGTCAGTGAGGAAGGGCGTCACGTGGCGCCTCCGGTGGCGCCAACCCTGGTTCCCGCACCAGAAGCTGCGGGTACGTGATGCCGAGCCGAGTGCTGGTGACGGGTGGCGGGGGCTTTATCGGCTCCCATATCGCCGAGCACCTGCTCGAGCTGGGCTACCGGGTGCGAGTCCTTGACAACTTCGCGACCGGCCGCCGGTCGAACGTGAGCCGACTCGGCGACGACATCGAGCTCGTTGAAGGCGACATCCAGAGCTACGAGCGTGCGAATAAGGCCGTCGCGGGCTGCGAGGTGGTTCTACACCAGGCCGCTCTGCCATCCGTACCTCGATCTGTCCAGGATCCGCTCACCAGCAACGCGACGAACGTGATCGGAACCCTCAACGTGCTGCTGGCCGCTCGCGATCATGGTGTGCGGCGCGTGGTACTGGCGTCGTCATCCTCGGTCTACGGCTCGGATGGGGGCATTGCCGCCAAGCGCGAAGATCAACCGGCGCTTCCGATCTCGCCGTACGCCACGGCCAAGCTCGCCGGCGAGGGCTACGGTCGCAGCTTCTACGAGGTGTACGGGCTCGAGACCGTCGCGCTTCGATACTTCAACGTGTTCGGTCCGCGCCAGGACCCGACGTCTCAGTACGCCGCGGTCATCCCGAACTTCATCACGGCGCTGATGAGCGGCCAGCCGCCGGTGATATTTGGTGATGGCGAGCAGTCGCGCGACTTCACGCACATCGCCAACGTCGTTCAGGCCAACCTACTGGCGATGGACGCGGGCGACGTCGCCGGCAAGGTTTACAACGTGGCGTGCGGCGAGCGCGTGAGCCTCAACAGACTCGTCGCCGAGCTCCGCGGCCTGCTTGGCTCCGGGATCGATCCGACGTATGCGGCGCCGCGGGCCGGGGACGTCAGACACTCGCTTGCGGATCTCGCTCGAGCCCGGACCGAGTTGGGCTATGAGCCGGTTGTGAAACTGCACGAGGGCCTTCAGCGGACGATCGAGCATTTTGCCGAGGATGGGGTCAGTGGCCGCGAGCTTCGGCTGATCGGCGCAAATGACGGCTGAGCTGTCCGCGGTCGTCGGGTTTACGAGCGCCGCGGCGGTTGCGTTCGCGGCGACGCCGGTCGCAATCAAGGTTGCTGAGTGGACCGACTTCTACGACCGTCCGCGCGAATACCGCCAGCATGGAGGCGCGACGCCGTTCCTCGGCGGTGCAGCCGTTCTGTTGGCATTTCTGATCGCCGCCGCGGCAGTCGGCGCGATGGGCGTTGGGCGTCTGCTCGTAATCATTGGCGGCGCGATCGTCATGTTTGTCCTCGGTACGGTCGACGACCTGATCGCTGTTGCCCCGAAGTGGCGAGTGTTGGCCACCGCCGGCGCGGCGCTTGCCCTGTATGCGGCCGGTATCGGCTGGAACACCGCTGCCCCGGATATCGTCGATGTCGCGCTGACGGTTCTTTGGGTCGTTGGCCTCGTCAATGCTCTCAACCTCATGGACAATCTCGATGGAGCGTGCAGCAGCGTCGCAGCGACGGCCGCAATCGGGATCGGCGTGCTGGCCGCAATCAAGGGGGACGCGGTGGTCGCGGGGCTCGCATTCGCCGTGGCGGGGGCGTGCTCGGGTTTTCTTCCGTGGAACCTGACTGGGCCGGCAAAGATCTTCCTTGGTGACGGCGGCTCGATGCCGCTCGGGTTCTTGGTCGCTGCGCTCGCGATGGCGACGTGCCGACATGCGGCTGGGGGGAACGCGGGGCTGCTCGTGGGCGCTCTGCTGGTCGGTCTGCCGATCCTCGACGTGACGCTTGTCAGCGTGTCGCGCACACGTCGGGGCGTTTCGATCACGACCGGGGGCCGTGACCACCTGACTCACCGGATGCTGCTCGCGCTCTCGACGCCCCGTCGCGTTGCCGGCGCACTCGCTGTAGCCCAGCTGTGCTTGTGCGCCCTCGCGATCGTCGGCTATGAGCTCGGAGCGGCCGCCGTGTTCGTGTTTGCGTTTAGCACCTTCGTTTTGGGCGTCATTGCCGTGCTCGTGCTGGACATGGAGCATTGGCGGCCAGACGGAATCGCGTCGGCATCGCAGCAGAACCTTCCTGAACCCGGAAACGCACCGGTTCAGATGAGCGTTGACGCCGGTTGAATCCTCCCGCCCTCGGCACGACTTCCCCGGTCCGCGTTGTTCGCATCACCGCTCGCCTGAACATTGGCGGCCCGGCGATCCAGGCGATCACGCTGACCAAGGCACTCGAGGTGTACGTTTACACCACCAGGGTCGTGACCCTCGTGGCTCGCCTAGTGCCAATCAAGCGAGTCGATCGGTTCCTCCGGATCGCGTCGAAGTTGGCGGACGTCGCGGACCTGCGGTTTCTTGTCGTCGGCGACGGCGAGCTCCGTGAGCAACTGCGCAAATCACCAGAAGCGCTTGGGCTTGGTGAACGAGTCACATGGGCCGGCTTTCGCCGGGACATGGCCGCCGTCTACTTTGCCAGCGACGCGGTCGTGCAAAGCTCCGACAACGAGGGCAGCCCCGTCAGCCTGATTGAGGCGCAGGCGGCCGGCGTTCCCACCGTAAGAGCCCGAGTTGGCGGCTCGGCGAGCGTCGTCGGCGACGAGCGGTTCCTTGCGGCTCCCGGCGAGGAGGACAAGCTCGCAAACGTCCTCTGCATGCTTATCGACGATTCCGAACTCGCGACGGAGGTCGGCACCGGTGGACGCGAGCGAGTGCCTCGAGCATTCACGCTCGAGCGCCTGGTCACGGATATCGATTCGCTGTACCGCGCGCTGCTGCAATGAGCGGGGGCGGCAACTACACATTCGAAGCTCGGCCGGTCTGCGTCATGTGCGGGTCATCAGCACGCCGGGTCATCGGTCGGCGCCTGAGCCGATCCCAGGGACTGCGTCCGACCAAACTGACCGGCATATCCACGACGGTCGTGCGCTGCGCTGATTGCGGCCTCGTGTACGCGGACCCAATCCCGATCCCTGGCTCGATCGAGCAGCACTATGACGTCGATCCCGAGAGTTACATGGCGGAGTCTGAACTGGCGCCCCATTCTGATGACTTCATCGACAAGTACCGGTCCGTCAGCGGGCGCCGGAACGGCGTTCGGGCGCTGGACATCGGGGTTGGTGTCGGGTTTCGGCTCGGTGCGTTGAACGAAGCGGGGTTCGATGTCCACGGGATAGAGCCGTCGCCAACCTTCTACCGACATGCGCTGGCCCGGACGGGCGTTAGTGCTGACAGACTCCTGCGTTGCTCGGTTGAGGAAGCGACGTTTGAGCCCGGCTCGTTCGACCTCGTACTGTTCGCTGCCGTGCTCGAGCACTTCTACGACCCCGCGGACGCGGTTCGCAGGGCGATGGGGTGGCTAAAACCAAGCGGGCTTGCGTATGTCGAGGTTCCATCGGCGAGATGGCTAACGAGCCGACTGGTCAACGCGATTTATCGGCTCCAGGGGCTCGACTATGCGGCGAACCTGAGTCCTTTGCATCCGCCCTTTCATCTCTACGAGTTCACCGGACGATCGTTCGCCGCGCTCGGGAGGACGGCTGGCTACTCGGTTGTCCTCGAGCGCATCCACGCCACGAGCAGCTACCTACCGAGGTTCCTGGACCCAGTGGTCCTGCCCGTCATGGCGTCGACTCGAACCGGTCTTGAACTAGAGGTCTGGCTTCGCCGCAATCCCTGAACGCCAGACCAGGCCGGGGTTCACCATCCCTCCCTTCTCAGGAATACCTCGAGCGTGAGCAGCATCCACAGGGCTTGCCCGTTGTCCCGCATACCCGACGCGTGCTCTGACAGCACCCGATCGATCACGGTCGGAGCCAAGTGCGCACGGACGCGAGCACCTCTGGGTCCGAGCATGCTCTGCACATACGAGGCAAGGTCTTCGCGAAACCAGCGGTCGAGAGGCACGCCGAACCCCCGCTTGCGACGACTCACGATCTCATCCGGCAAGAGATCACCGACGGCCGCCTTCAGAACCCGTTTCCGATTGACGCCACGTAGCTTCAGCTCGGCCGGCAGGGCACTGACATACGCAAACAGATCAACGTCAAGAAACGGGGAGCGAACCTCGAGCGCATGGGCCATGCTCATCCGGTCGGCCTTGACGAGGAGATCATCGACGAGGTAGGTCTCGAGGTTCAACGCAAGCAGCCGATCGAGCAGTTCGCTTCCGGCCGTCTCCGCCCATCGTCTGGCGTAGTCAGCTGTGGCCCAGTCTGAGGCGCCGGGCAGGGCCGCGCGCCGGGTCGGCTCGGTGAAGTAGCTAAGCCAGGTGAGGTAGGACCAGGGGAGAACCTCCTCGCCAGCGCTCACGAACCGCTGCAGGCTGCCGATGCGGTGCTGGAGCCCGTGTCGCGGAAGCTTGAGAATCGCCTTTCTCAGGGCCGCTCGCACCGGGGTCGGCAGCCGGTGATAACGGTCAACCGCTAGGGCAGCCCCGAACCGCTCGTACCCTGCGAACAACTCGTCTCCTCCGTCGCCAGAGAGAGCGACGGTCACATGGGTACGCGTCAATTCGTTCAAGAGGAACGTGGGAACAGCGCTTGAGTCGCCGAAAGGCTGATCGTGGTACCACACCAGTCGCTCGATCAGGTCGACAGCGTTGGGAGCTACGACGAACTCATGGTGGTCGGTTCTGTACCGATCTGAGACGAGCCGCGCGAACCGCCGCTCGTCGAAGCCATCCTTGTCGTCAAAGCCGATCGTGAACGTCCGCACCGGTCGATCGTGCATGCCCGCCATGAGCGCAACGATCACGCTCGAGTCCAATCCACCGCTCAGGAAGGCACCGAGCGGCACGTCGGAGATCAGTCTCTTCTCGACTGCGGTCTCGAGCCTGGATCGGACCTCTCGCGCGGCCGTGCTCAGCGACGGTGTCGCTCGGCGCCTGCTCATCGGGCGCACCGCCGACCAGTAGCGGGTCACCTCGGGATCCTTACCGTGCTCGATCGTCAGCACGTGCCCCGGAGGAAGACTCAGGACGTCGCGAAAGAACGTCCGAGGGGTCGGAACATAGCCGAACGACACGTACGCCGGCAGCGCCTCGTCGTCGAGCTCCTTGTTCACCGCCGGATGGGCCAGAACGCCCTTGATCTCGCTGGCGAAAACAAACGCATCAGACGATCCGGAGTAGTAGAGCGGCTTCTTGCCGAAGCGGTCCCGTCCCAGAGTCAACCTTTGCGCGTTGCTGTCCCATATCGCGAAGGCAAACATCCCGTCCAGGCGCTGCGCCAGGCCGACGGCGTCCTCCTCCTCCTCGGCCAGGTGAGCGATCACCTCGGTATCACCCTTCGTACTCAGGATGTGTCCGCGGGCGCTGAGCTGGCGTCGAAGCTCACGGAAGTTATAGATCTCACCGTTCATCACGACGCCGATCGTCCGATCCTCGTTCGTGATCGGCGGATCTCCGGTCTCGAGGTCGATGATCGCGAGGCGGTTCTGCGCCACGACTCCGTGCCCTTCGGAATACTTCCCGGCCGCATCCGGTCCGCGGTGCGCGAGGAGCCGTAGTTGGTCGATAGCATCGAGATGCTGCGGCCCGCTGGCAATGGATCCCGAGATTCCACACATGTCCGTGCCTCACCAACCGCGTCGCATCGCGTCACCAGTTCGGCGCAACGAGACGCCCCCATGAGCTCCGACAGACACATCCTGGTCCTCACGCCATATGAATATGGAACGGCTCCGGGTCCGCGATCGAGCATCGAGCTGTGGGAGAACGTGCTTGATCAGGCTGGCGTGCATTTCCATTACCAGTCGTTCGAGACTCCGGAGCTCCGAAGCGTCATCTACCGCAGCGGCATGATCGCCGAAAAAGCGATTGCGCTGATCCGAGCCTACGCGCGCCAGCTCCGCTCCGTCACGAACATCGACGATTATGACGGGGTGCTCGTGTACCGAGAGGCCGCTCTGGTGGGCCCGGCAGCGATTGAACGGTGGGTCTCGAGACGCAAACCGATCATCTATCAGCTGGATGACCCTCTGTACGTGCCATACAAGAGTCCATCGAACGGCTGGTTCTCCTACCTGAAGTTCTTCGGCAAGGTCGGTCACATCTGTCGAATGAGCCGCGTCGTAGTGGTGAACTCTCGGCAGCACGAGGAGTACGCGCGCCGGCATGCGAGCAATGTCGTGCAAATCCCGAGCGTCGTCGACGGAAAGCTTTACTCGCCACACCGAGTCAGCGCCCGGGGCGAGCGCGTGCGAATCGGGTGGACCGGAAGCGTTACCACCGTTAGCAACCTCAGGCTGATCGACGAGCCGCTCAGGCAACTGGGTCGGCGAGACGATGTGGAAATTCACTGTATAGGCGCAAATAGCCATCCGGTCCCCGGTGCAAAGATCTCGTTTCGGCCGTGGCGAGCCGAAACCGAGGTCGACGACATCGCGAGGTTCGACGTTGGACTTCTACCACTGCCCGTGAACGAATGGAATAAGCGAAAGTTCTACCTGAAGCTTGTCCAGTACATGGCGCTCGGGATACCCGCCGTATGCACACCTCTCGGATCCGCCATCGACGTCGTAGACGACGGCCGCACGGGATTCCTGGCCAGCACCGACCAACAATGGACGGACTCGCTTCAACGCCTGATCTGTGACGCTGACCTCCGCAAGGCGATGGGAGACGCAGCAGCAGACCGCGCCCATCAGCGGTTTACGCTGCAGGCCAACGCAGATAGGATCGTAAGCACAATCAGCGGGGCTCTACGCTGATGGGCGTCGGCTGCTGTCCCATTGTCGTCATGCTAGTCTGCGCACGGTGAGCCTGGGCGTATGACGGTTCAAGCCGCAGGACAGAGCAAGGGGACAATCGCGGCGTACAAGGCGCGATTGGATGCTGTGTTCCATAGTGCTCCTTCGAAGCATGACGCGCACCGGACGAGCGCTCCCATAGTTCGCGAGCTGATTGCCGACGAGGTGTTCCTGACTGAGGTGTTGGCCGACTACGTCGGACGGCCGGACTCGCTCAATAGAGGCAATTATCCGGTCGTCACGATCGAGGTCGACTCGAACCCTTACTACGACCTGATCGTCCACTGCTGGATTCCGCTCCCCTCGGGCGAGTCGGACATTTCGACTAAGTCCATCCATCACCACGGCGAGCTGCTGTTGACGACGGGGACGGTTTTCGGACCCGGTTACGAGCATTGGATGCTCGATCAACCAAAGCTAATCGATCCTGCTCGAAGCCTCCATTCGATGCACCTGGTCGACCATGGCATCCATGCCCTGCACGAGCTTGCTTTCGTTGATGCATACGTGGCCCATGTGCCCCTCTATCCCGCTTCGCTCACGATCACCGTCTGCCTGTGGAGCACCCGCGCACAGAAGACCTGGAAAGACACAGTCAAACGGGTAGACATTCTGCGACGGCGTAGCGCAAGCCTTCGCCAGCTTGGTTCCAGGGTCGGACTTGCGCGGGCTCTGGACCTCAAGGTCGTCGACACGTTCGACTTCTATCCCGCTGAGGGAGGCTTCATCGGGATCAAGGTGCGCACAGAGTTTCCGCTCGGTCCCAATGCCGACCATCTTCATAGCCTCTTCCATGTCCTGCAACAGACTGGGAACGAGAGCGCAGGGGGGATCATCGAAAGCGAGGTCAATCGGGGCGCTGTGAAGGATGAGGCCACCGTCAAGGCCTTACTCGAGCGCCTGCAGGCTGGCGACCCCATCGCCGGCCGGTTGTCAGCACGCCACTACGGCGTGCCACAGGCCAACTTTCGCCGCGCTGACATCGAGCGCGCACTCGCAACTCAGTCCGCCTGAATGGGCGACTGGCCCGGCCACACAGCTGCGCGCCGCGTCGCGAAGCGGGTCCTTGCGCCCGCCCTGAACGACCGCACGTACAGCTACCTCCAAGCCGTTTCCATGGCCCGTGACATCCGCTCAGGAGCACTTTGCGAGGATGAGATCGACCTCATCCCACGCTTTGTCCAGCCGGGAGATACCGTCATCGACGTGGGAGCGAACTACGGAATGTGGACGTATCCTCTATCTCGCGCTGTCGGCGACGCTGGCCGGGTGTGGGCATTCGAACCGGTGCCCTTCACGGTGGCGACGCTGCGAAAGGTAGCGTCGCTACTCCGCCTGAAGAACACCGAGATCGTGCCGAAGGCGTGTGGGGAACAACGGGGCGAACTCCAATTCGACGTTCCCTTGCAGGGCAACGGTGCCATCAGTGGTGGACAGGCACACGTCGCTGCGCGCAACGATGCGCGGCCCGGCTGGGAACGTCACGCGCGGTGCAGCGCATCCAAGCAGATCACCTGCGAGGTGGTTCGGATCGACGACGTGGTGCCCGAGTCGGACTCGGTCTCGCTCATGAAGCTCGACATCGAGGGGCAGAGCTGGCTGCGCTGCGCGGAGCCAGCGGCGTAATAGAACGCTGTCGTCCCGTCATCGTCTGCGAGATCAACCCCTGGTTCCTGGAGGGGCTGGGCCTGACCGTACACGACGTGCTGTCCTTCTTCGACGGCTACGGGTACGCCATGCACCGGGTTCGAGATGGAAGCCTCACACGCGTGCCTAAGTCCGAAGTGGCTGAGGGCAACTATGTTTATTTGCACGCGACGGTTTAGCGGCGCGACTCGCGGGTTCGAGCGAGTCACGATCAGCGCCGAGCAGGGCGTGCACGGAGGATAATTCACGTCTGCATCGTGGATCCCCGAGTCGCACTCGCCGCCTCACCGATTAATGGTCGAAGTTCAATCGCTGGTTCGCAGCGAGCTGTGCACGGACAGGCCTTCCAAGGCTCGCATCAAGTAGCTGACGCCAGTCATGTGACCACTGGCGCCAAGCCTGCCCGCCCGCACGCGCGACATCCTGCGCCCACGTCGACTCTGCTTCGAGTTCTTTCTGAATTAACACCAGATCCCGATAGTCGTGGCGACAAAACACGACGTTCTCGCGATCACGGAAGGGAAAGCATGTCTCGACGTGACTTAAGTCAGGACAGATCAAGATACGCTCGGAAGCCAGTATTTCGCCGTGCCTAAACGTGAGCTCACCGAACCCCGGTGCGGCCAACCCTGCGGAATAGCGCAGCGCCGCACGTCGGAACCCGGCCCGGCTCATTGGATGCCGTAGCGCATGCAGAGAACTCAAGTCCCGCAGCAGCCCTTCCCGTTCTTCGATGACCGTGCGCAGCGGGACACCAGCTAAATTGCTCGTGTACGGGTGGGGCATTCCATACTCAGCTGACGGGGGAGCAATCCGCATCTCAGTCTCATCTCGGGCCGCTCGCCGGCCATGCTCCGCGTCTTCCACGGATGTGCCATAGACGAGATCTGGTACCTCGACCACGCCGAACTCGCCGTAGACACCGTGTTGTCGCGCAGAACGGATCAATTCCAAGCGATCTCGGCAGGTCAGAGTCCCAACAAAGAACGCGCCGGCAGCCCGTCGTCCGATATGACGCTCCAGCCACAAAAACGATTCGAGCCCGTAGTCAGCGACGTTTCGCACATGTCTGGCTCGAGCACCGATTGACGGCTTCAGCCTCCTCGTTGCTCGGCGAACTCCGGGGTGAACATGCAAGAAACATGGCGGCGCTAGGCGCAGCTTCTCGAGTTGCGAATCGCTGTAGCGGCTCTTTCGCGCTGGAGCTGCCTTGTCAGGAGCGCACCACGCATGCAAGGGACCCACCTTGCGGTTGTAAAGGTCACGGTCTCGAAAAAGGCCTTGTCCTTTCAAGACGAGGTCAACATGGTCGATCCAGTGCGCTGGCGTCGCTAATGCAAAGCCATCATGCCCATCTACAATGGCCACCACCTTCGCCCGACGCCGCAGAGCTTGCACTGCGCATTGCATCCGCGAGGAGCCTTGTGCTGCCTCTAGCCATTTACACCATTCGGCACAAAGAAGTGCAACGTCGGCCTGATCCCGCTCAGCCAACCCGTATGGATTGGGCATTGCCGCTAGGCCGAGAGCCCTAGGTGCAAACGTCACGACGTCCCACTCTTCAATCAGCATGGGCATGTCGATCAGCCACATGTTCGGTGAGACCGCGCAAAGCGCCACGCACATACGGTCCGAACCTGTTGACATCACAACCCTACGCGAGAAGTCTGCCGCCGATGCGCTATCCGCTCAATCGCAGCCCCCACTCTCCGCATAGCCGGCTCGTCGTGCCGAATCGGGCCGAAAACGATGTGCCACGGGCTTGCACCAGTGCTGCGTTGAACTAGGAGCAAGATTGCTGCCGTGTAGCACCAATATGCAACCACAGACCCTAGCGCCGCACCTGCAATCCCCAGCGGAGGGATCAAAGCAATCGTAATCACTACATTCAAAGCTAAACCAGCAAGCGCTGCTATCGAGATGTGCATCGGATTCGCAACTCTAAAGAGAAGAAAGCGCAACGGTGCTTCCACTGTGAAGGCTAACGTCGCGCCGATCAGGATAATCAAAGGCACTACGGCGCCGACCCACGGATCCCATAGAGCAGCGCCACGGCAGGATACGCGACCACGGCCGCCGCGAGTCCCACCAGTAATGACATCAAGAACACTTCTCGCGTGAAACGGAGCGTGTAGTCAATCGCTTCCTGATGTTCTGCCTCGGTTTGTCGCTTGAGAGCAGTAGCCGTCACGGTCTGAGATGCTTGAAAAGAGTTATTGGCAAGTGACAGCGCGAGTGAGTACAGTCCCGTCTCGCGCGCACTCGAGAATGCGCCAACGACGAGCAGGTCGACCCGGGTTCCGAGCTGCAGTGCGAGAGTCGCAGGGTGCATCGCGACACCGGCAGTCACCATGGGACGAAGCAACTCCAGCCGGTACGTTGGCACGACAGCGGCCCTACCTAGCTCCGATATGATGAGAGCGGTGAAGCTCGCGGCTACAAGCGCATTGCTTCCGACTGTAACTGCAAGGACTAGGTTCGGTGTGACGGAGCCGAGCAACGCAAACGCTAGTACGACCGCGAGCTGTACCACAGCCGCGATAGCAGTCGTTATTCCCAGTGCTCGGAGCCGGCCGCGACGAATCAATAACGCCTCCCACATTTGGCCCACGATGAGAAATGGGATAGTGAGAGAAGCCAGGATGATTGTACTGTTGGGTGCACCTTGCGCCAAGGTCTCCCGGCCGACGATCCCGATCGTAGCGGACACGATGCACCCGACTATCCCAAGTACGATCGCGGCGCCGGCAAGGCAAGATGCAACCTCCTCGGGTTTGGCCTCGCGCCTACCCAGGAGCCGTCCGGCGGCGCTGTCGAGTGAAAGGTGGGAGCCAGCCCACACGAGTCCGGCCAGCGCCAGTGGAAGCGCATACTGGGCTCGTTGTGCCGGACTGAGCGACCGAGCGATCACGATAGCCGTGATCAGCCCAATAGCCTGCTGAGCGGTCCGAAGGATCACAAATGACCCCCCCTGGCGGCGCGCCACCTCTGGACGCAGAGCTTGGCCGACTGGTTGATCCTCCGGCGTTTCGCTCGTCCCGCCGCTCCTATTGAGCCGACGACTCACCGCCCAGGCCTCATGCGCCGCGTCTCCACGAAACGGCGCGGAAGACCTCCGTTGACACGCCGCGCCGCAAAGGCTGGCAGGCGACGGACGATGCCCGTTGATCGCCAATTTGACTTTACACTGCCGATCATGGAGTGGTGGCGGCTTCGCGTTCTCTCATTCCCAGGCACTCGTTCGGCTTCTCCCGCTCGCACGCAGGCAGCCCCAACCGCGGACGCGAAGTCTCATTTTCAGCCGCTCCGGGCTCCTCGTCGCGACGTAATTCAGCGGGCCACCGTGGGGACCCGCTGTCGCAGTCGCCGGGTGGCTAACTCTCGGCCCGATAATACCCTGCTGGATTCCATCACCACATACCCATGCCTCTCCAGGATCGAGGCCGGATCACTTGGATATCCGCTGTCGCACTCAAACACGACGTCCCGCACCTTCCGCTCCGACAAGAGTCCCTCGGCGCCCTCGAGAACTAACGCCTCGTACCCCTCGACGTCAAGTTTCATTACGCCCACCCGCGACTCTCGTGCCAACAAGCGATCGAGCGGGAGTACTCGTACCCTCACATCACTGTCTTGGCTCGCAGGCTCACGACCCGCCATATGCGCGACGCCCCGATTTTTGCCGAACTCCCAGGGTACTCGGAGTAACCCGCTGCCCTCCTCCTTACCTGCGGCTACCTGCATCAACCGTACTTCCGCGGCGTCCAGATGCGTACGCCAGCGCTCAACGTTGTGAGTCAACGCCGCGAAGAGACCCGGGTGCGGCTCGACCGAGTAGACAACCCCTCCGGCTGCTGCCCGCCTCGCGAACACACTCGTCATATATCCAATGTTTGCCCCGACGTCCACCGCGACGTCCCCCGGGTCGCACAGGCGCCACAGCATTTCAGTTACCGCAATCTCATAAACTCCGTTCCTTACCAACCTGGCCCCGAGCGCTTCCTCTGGATCGACCGCAATCTCGAGTCCCCACGGGAGCGACACTTTTTGCGCATAAAGCTTATCCGGCTTAGCGAAACGTGCCAATAACTGTTTCGGCCGGTAAATATAGTGGGGTCGGTTCAGCAACCGGTCCACCCGCGCGCGGACGGTCACTTTGCCCGCCTGTGGCACCCGGCCACACGTATTAGGCCGTTCTGGTCGTCTGTCTTGTCGCCAGTCACATTATCCGTGCGGCTCCGACGGCTCCCATCGCACCGCCACCGACACGCACAAGGTGCGATCCAGCATCGCACTGACACTTGCGACCCAGCAGCCTCGCTCACTTGCCCACGCAATCCGCGCCCACGTAAAGGGCGCGCCCTGCCGGCAGTCCGCACGGACCGTCTCTGACTATGATGGCTGCGTTAGCGGTATTGCTCGCGAGCCACACCGGCTGCCCTCGTAGTCGTGGCCTTGAGCCAAGCATACTCCGCGTTGAGTCCATCGCGCAGGCTGACCGCAGGCTCGAAATCGAGAAGCCGTCGGGCAAGAGATATGTCGGCCGAGGTGGCGCGAGCATCACCGGCTTGAGTAGGGTTCCGGTCGACCCAGCTGGGCTTCGGCGACCTCGCTCAGCTGGTCTATCACCGCATTGACGGTGATCGTCTGACCGCTACCGATATTCATGGTACGTCCAACGACGGAGTTGGCTCGCGCCGCAGCGACGGTCGCCCGCACAATGTCAGCTACGAAAGTGAAATCGCGGCGTTGACTTCCGTCTCCGAAAAGGCTGATAGGCTGCCCGGCCATGGTTTGGGCGATAAACCTGTGAAAAGCCATGTCTGGTCGCTGGCGTGGACCGTAAACCGAAAAGTATCGCAGTACGACGATGGGGAGCTCGAAGTTTGTGTGGTAGACCTGACACAACTGCTCGGTGGCCAGTTTCGTCACGCCGTAAGGGGAGCGAGGCTTTGGGGTCGCACTCTCCGACGTCGGGAGGGCTTCCGCATCGCCATAGATGGACGATGACGACGCAACGATGATGCGTGCGGACGGGTTACCTGCCCGAATCGCTTCCAACAGGCGCTGCGTCGCGGCAATGTTGTTTCGAATGTATGCGTCAAACCCGGCACCCCAACTTGCACGGACGCCAGGTTCGGCAGCTAGGTGAAATACGACATCAACCTCCGCCACTTTCTCCGTCAGCTCGGCACGGGGCAACTCCGCGAGATCAACGCATTGGAGCGAGAAGTCACTGTCAGTCCGGAGCGTCCCAAGGTTCGTCCACTTTGCCGCCGATGCGTATGTCTTCGTGAACGCATCTAGTCCCACAACCTGATCCCCTCCGCTGATCCGCTCCACAAAGGTGCGACCCTATAAAACCGGCGCAACCGGTAACGAGCGCGACCACGTCAGTCGCCAGGTCCGGATTGCGACAAGAGCATGTTGTATAGAGAGCTATAGGCTGTAACACCGGCTTCTCTATCGAAGAACTGTCCGGCTAACCTCCGACAGCGCAGTGAGACGTCCCTGTCGGAGCTAAGGTCGGCAAGCTCCTTGACAACCCGATCGAGTGAGCCTTCGTCTGGCACGACCACCCCAACGTTCTCTTCGAGAACTAGACGTGTTAGGTCGCCGAGCCCCGCCGTGACCGCGATCGGCATGCCAGCAGCCAGATATTCGGCTGCCTTCGTCGGGCCGCGACCTACGGCAGAAAATCCCTGTCGGTAGAAAGCCGTGCCGATATCGCCTTCACGAGCTCTGCGTCCAGTGCGTCCGGCGACACTTCCTTCACTTCACCGGCCACTCCATCCATGTCCACGATTGCCATGGCGGTCTCTCGCGTGAAAACGTGCATAGAGCGTTCATCGCCGCAGCCAGACGTAAAGCGAGGTCAAATCGATACCACGGTCCGATGGAGCCCACCCACACGACCCGCGGTTTACCGTCTACCCGGCGCGTGTTCGCAAAGCGCTTCGTGTCTGCACATGTTGGAATCACTCGGATCGGTACGGCACCTTTGGTCATCACCCTGATGTGCGGCACAGAGGCGTGCGTCAAAGTCACACAGCCGAAGCCCTACGGTACAGCGTGCGCTCCACTGCACGGACCATACGGTCGACGAGCCCGCCGCGAGGCCAAAGGCCACCTTCGACGCGCTCATCTGCCCAAAAGCCGCGTATATCGAGCACCAACGCACACTGGGTGCTCAACAAGGCAATGCATCCGGGCACGTAGCTCCGGACATGAACGACGTCCGGTCGCAACCCTCATCGACAGAGCCGGCGAATGAACCTCGTCCCGTTGAATATATCCAGCAGCGTGCTGATGAGTGGCGGGCGACCGTGGTACGTCATCGGATGCCAGTCGATGCCCGCCGCTACCATCTGTTGGCTTAGCGCTTCACGACTGTGATTTACCTTTTCGAAGGACAAAAGTGTGATGTCATAGGTTTCGGCAAGCCCTTCCAGGTATCCCTTCACCTGGCTCTGTCCGAGCGGCTCGCCCATTCCGTCATATGAGATGTAGAGAATCTTCTTGCGCCGCAAAGCTCAGCTATCCAATTAGCATCGTGGTCAGGGCTTGAGTGTCATCCATCGCGAGAATGGCGGGTCGTCGGTCCCCGTCGGTTCAGCGGTGTGCGCCAACATGGGGCCTCCGAACATGGTCAACGATTCCCGCTGCGATCAAACGGTCGGGGTGCGCCGTCCAAGAACGCCACGACCTCCGCCCGAAGCGCCGATCTTGTCGACCGGCAGCACACCCTTCACGATCTGCCGAGCGAGATCGGGCAGATCCGAGAAGTCTGGGCGGGTGTAGAGCACATTCGTACCGTTCTCAAACGGAAACATTACCTCGACGTGATCGAGAGATGGGCAAATCAGCGCTCTGCAGCTTGCAAGACCCTCCCCATGACGAAAGGTCAATTCACCATATCCGCTGGGGCGATGACTGCTGAGTGTCGCTGCAGGTCGAGGACGAACCGATACCGGCCCATTCTCGCAGCCGACAGCTTCGCCGCCCTTGCCGCGAGAGCGTCTTGACATGCTTGTGGAAGTTCACGATCGAGGTGGCGGGTTCCGAAGACGTGCTCGGGATCGGTGAAGCCGGTGATTCCGTGGCGCCCAGGAAAGTCGGAAAGAAGCCGCACCACTTTCAATCGATCGACGTGGGTGAGTGCGCCCACGAAATGGGTCGCCGGACGCGGTGGTGGTACGCGGGCCGAGGCGCGAACTCCCAGAGCTAGTAACGGCTCGCCGCAGTTCCGGAGGGTCCGTTTGATGTAACCGATGTCCGGCTTGGCCGACCGAACCCGCCGCCGCAGACGTGGCTCGACTCCCACAAAGCAGGGGAGTGCAGCCGCAGTTTGGCGAGATGTGCGGAGGTATAGCGCCTTGAGCGCGGCTGTATTTTGCGCGTCCAGTTCGCGCCTGGTTGACGACTTCCAATCTCGTAGTTGTAGAGATCACGATCCTTGAATACGCCTTGTCCCTTCAAAAGAACATCGATGTTCTCCATTGCCCACGGCGACATCCCAAGCTCGAACGTGTCGTCCCCTTCAACTCCGACGATGATCTGTGTTGCGGCAGCCAACCGCCGCACGATCCGCGTTGCTTCATCCCTGCCGAGGCTCTCGATCCACGTCTACCACTCGGTAGAGACCAAAGCGATTGACGCTCGACGTCGTAGCGGGAGGTGATAGGGATTCGGCAAATCAGGTCGGGAAAGAACAATTGGATCGAGCAACCCAGGCTCAGGTCGCGACTGCAAAAGAGCAGATCGACGAGCCATCCGGTCGATCCCATTGCCAGAAGAACACAATCGACGGGCGACGGTGCTGTCGGCAAATCGGCCTCAGCAGTGCGGGAGCGCTCGTATTGCAACATCATCGAATGACAAACCTCATCTGCCGAAAGCCCGGCGCGCGGAGCTTCGGATGGGTAGAGACCCGTGCTCGGGTACGGCGAGCCAGCGCTTGGCGGGGCGTCGCGCCGAAGGCTAGCGTAGTGCTCAATTCGAACAACCGGACAGCTTCAGCGGTCACGTTCGTGACGAGCCACTCTGCCAGGTCGGATACACCGCCAGCGCCCCGCCGGTCAACGAGCCTCTCATGGATTTCGACGTGAGGTTCATTGCGTCGTGCCCGACCAAGCGATCCCCGCTGTGTGCGATCCCATTAGACTGGATCTGAGCTCCATTCCGACTCGCTACGCTCCTCGTGCCAGGACTGAAGCCCTTCGGTTGGCTACTGCCCTGGCTCGACCGCTTGGTGCGATTAAGGCGCAGCGGGAACCGGTGCAGACACATTGGCCGTCATTTCCAGAGTCCAACTATTGACATGGAGCGTGGCTACCTCTCAACCCGGCTCATCTCCAAGCTTCCTGCTCGGGAGCGGCGACAGATGGAAGCTCACGCGTCTGTGAACTACCTGCCCCACCTGCCCGAGGACCGATCAGCACCCATCTTGGATGTGGGGATCGGCCACGGATTCTTCCTCGATTGGCTTCATCAGGTGGGCTACCGTGAGATCCGAGGCATCGACGTGGATCCCGAATGCGTGGCAGCCAACTCCCCCCGGCACCGAGTTGAGTTGGTAGATGATGCCGGTGCTTGGCTCCGGGGCAGACCCGGGGCCTTCCGAGCGATCGTGATCAAGGACGTTCTGCCGCATTTGGATAGAAAGGGGGTGGTCGCTCTCCTTGAAGCTTCACTTGAGGCCATTTCCGAGCGAGGCTTGGTGCTGGTCGAGACATTCAACGGGGGACTTCCGAGCGCCTCTTATACGCTGGCCAACGACCTGACCCATCAAGTTGCATTCACCGAGCACAGCCTTCGGCAGGCGCTTCTTCTCGCCGGCGCGTCGGAAGTAAGGATCACCGGTGCGGTTCAGGTGGTTGCCGGCATCCGCGGACAGGTATATCGAGCAGTGCGGGTGGTGTATTGCTCGTGTGTACGCCTTCGCTACGGGATTGAGCGTGGCTTCGGCAACAATCCGACGATCTACGCACCCAAGCTGATGGCAATCGCTCAGAGATGAGCAGCTTAGCGATAGCGCATTACGTCGAGAGATATCCCGTCGGTGCGCATGGCTTCATCTATGACCAGGTGATACGGAGCTCATCACGGTCAGACCTCATGTTTGCGCGACGTTTGCTCGACGCCTCGGAGCCTGTGCAACATGCATTCCCGGCTCGGCCCCATGCCGATTTCGCCGACCGGATACGAGCCAGGTTCGTCTGGCAGTCCACAGCGCGGCGCGCGCGCGCGCGGGCGAACGCTGCGGCGGTAGCTGCCAACGCCTCCATAGTCCACGCCCACTTTGGTATGGCCGGAGCGGACGTGGCGGAAGACTGCCCCCGGCCGCTGGTCACCACCTTCTATGGGGTCGACGCAAGTGCGTGCCTGCGCGATCCTCGGTGGCTCGACCGGTACGCTCCGCTGTTCTGCAATGGCGCGCGCTTCATCGTCCTCGCCGACGCGGTTTCGAACCGACTGACGACCCACGGAGTTCCCAGTGAGCGGATCCGCGTCTTGGAACATCGGACTCGATCTAAGCCCCTATCCGCTCGCCACGCCGCGTCCTCGCGATGGCACGCTCAGGATCCTTTGCGCTGCCCGGTTCACAGAGAAGAAGGGACATCCTCTGCTCCTCAGCGCCCTGAAGGCGCTTCGCCAGACGGTAGACGCCCGACTTACGCTCTTGGGGTACGGTCACGTTGACGCTGTTCGGCAGCTCGTCGAAGTGGAGGACCTGCAGCGATTCGTCACCGTTCAAGACACATCGGGGGCCGATTTCCATGCTCTAATGGCTAGAGCAGTCCGTGAGCATGACGTGATGGCACTGCCGTCGATTATCAGCAAAGACGGCGATGATGAGGCCGGGCCAGCACTGACAATTGTCTACGCCCAGGCCTCCGGACTTCCGGTCGTCGTCACTCCCTATGTCGGCTCTGAACGTAGCGTAATCGACGGAGAGACGGGTCTTTACTGTCAGGAGGACGCGGAATCGCTCGCGGGGCAATTGCTGTACGTTCACTCCAATGTGGACGATGCGAGGCGGATAGGACGGGAACGCCGCGGTCTTTGTGAGAGAACGCTTCGGCCTCGATCCCCAGCGCCACGCGATGGAGAAGATCTATCGCGAGCTGATCTGATGCAAGTGCCGTTCGCCGATCTCGGTCGCCCAGTGCACGCGGAATGTGCCGACCTCGGGCGCACGATTAGGCGAGTGCTCGACTCTGGCAACTACATTCTGGGCCCGGAGGTGAACGCGTTCGAACGTGAGTTCGGAAGCTGGCTCGGCAGCCTCGGAGTCGCCGGTGTCGCCTCCGGGACAGACGCGATCGAACTTTGTTTGCGGGCCTGCGGAGTTCAGCCCGGCGATGAGGTCGTCACCCAGGCGAACACGTGCATCCCGACTGTGGCGGCGATCACGCGATTGGGAGCGCATCCGGTGCTATGCGACGTCGAGCGTTCGTCTGGGCGCATGGACCCGAGCTCGGCAGCCGACGCAATCGGACCGCGGACTCGCGCCATCGTCCCCGTGCATCTCTACGGCCAGTGCGCAGATCTTGCGGAGCTGACCAAGGTCGCTGCCGGTCGCGGCCTGACCCTGGTGGAGGACTGCGCGCAGGCCCTCGGTGCCGTTTTTGGTGGCCGTCCCGCCGGCGGCTGGGGCCAGGCAAGTGCTTACTCCTTCTACCCGACCAAGAACCTGGGCGCGCTGGGCGATGGTGGCGCGGTCGCCAGCCGCACCGCGCCGATCATTGACCGCGTGCGCCGGCTCCGGGTCTACGGGCAGACCGACCGCTACGTGCACGGGGAGCCTGGCATCAACTCCCGCCTCGATGAGTTGCAAGCGGGCATCCTCCGACTGCGGCTTCAGCGGCTAGATGCCGGCAACGAGCGCCGTCGATCAATCGCGACGTATTACGACGAGGCGACCCAGGATTCCCACGTACAACCCCTCCTGTCTGGCTCGCGCAGCGATCACGCGAATCATCTCTATGTCGTCCGCGCCCGCGACCGCGAACGCCTTCAGAGCGATCTCTCGAGCCTCGGCGTGAGCACCTTGATTCACTATCCGCGCGCCATCCATCAGCAGCCGTCGCATGCGCACCTCGCGGACGCACCTGTTTCGCTGAAGAACTCGGAATTGTTGGCATCGCAGGTACTCAGCCTGCCCTTGTACCCCGAACTGACTGACGCCGAAGTTGAACACGTGGCCGCTGCTATCAAGCGCGCAGCTTCACGTCAGCCCCAGTAGTGGTCACCATAGGCCGCGTAGAACGCGAACGTTCTCTCAAGGCCATCACGCAAGCCCACGTGAGGCCTCCATCCTGTCAAGGCCGTGAGTTGCGAGTGGTCAACGTAGATCGAGCCCGACGTCGATTTTCTTCCGGTCGCTCGGCCACGGCACTAAGCCCGCCACGCCCCCGGCACCGGCGATCTCCTGGCATAGCTCAGCGACGGCGAGCAAACTCACCGGTTCGATGCCGCCGACGTTCAGCGCTCGGCCCCACGTCGGAGGCGTCACGCCGCAGAGAAGAAACGCCTCGACGGCGTCACTGACGTAGGTGAAGTCGCGAAGCTGCTGACCATCCCCGAAGACCGAGAGATCCGCTCCCTCGAGAGCACGGCGGATAAACGTCGTGATGAATCCCTGACGGTCGTGCTTCATGAGGAGATGAGGTCCGTACGTGTTCGTGAGGCGCAGCGAGCTCGCTCGGATCCCGTAAACGTCGTTGTACAGGAGGTGGTAACGCTCACCGGCAACGAGGTTGATGCCGTTGACGTCGACTGGAACCATCGGATGATCCTCGGTCACCGGCACAGATTGCGGTCGCCCGTACTGTTGGCGTGACGCAGCAAATACCACGATCACGTTTGGGTTGACCTCGCGACACGCTTCCAGCAAGGCGAGCTGGCTCTTGCAGTTGATGTCGAGATCGGTTTCGGGATCCCGCATCGAGTCGATATGACTAACCTGCCCCGCCAGGTTGAATACATGATCCTGATCGCGCAAGAGAGCACGTATCGACCACGAGTCGCGAACATCGGAGAGATTGATTCGTACCTTGTCGACGATGTTCCGGACGTTGAACACGTTGCCCCCGTACTCCGGGATCAATGAGTCGACAATCGTGACTTCGGCTCCGAGTTCGACCAGCCGTGCGGAAAGGTGTGACCCGATGAATCCGAGCCCTCCCGTCACCATGGCACGCCTTCCCTTGTATCCGTCAAGGACGGTCCGTCGTGCCGCGGAACGGCTGCGCGCAGTGTCGGTACGCTCCTCTGGCATCGCCTAGGCGGCACCTCGCCGCACGCGTAATGCTACCCGAGCTCGGACAGACTGGCCCACAGAGCGCTTATCATCCGCTCGTCACGTCGTCTTCAGCCGCAGGAGGCGGCTGACGACGATTACGTCGCTGCCCGGACCCCGGCTGCACTTGTCCTATAACACCCTGATCAACGTCGAGGCACTGATTACCGCCACGCTTGGCGTGGGACTCGTTCTCGCTTGGGTCCTCCGTCGGCTCAAGCGCAGCCGTTCCAACCTGTCGATCGCCGCACCGGTTTACCTTGGCTTTGGCCTCCGTCTGGCCGCAATCGCCGCGGTGTCCGCCACCGGAATCGGCACCCAACTCCGCGGCGGGGACGAGATCGGGTATCTCAGCTATGCGCATCAGGTGGCGTCAAGCTCGTGGCTCTCACACCTGTGGGTTCCGCTGTTCTCGCAACGCGGGAGCAATGACTTGCATGTGATCGTGTTCGCAACGCAGATTAGGGCACTCCAGTTTGGTGCCGGCGCACTCAGAGTGACTCAAGTCGGGATCGCGATGCTTGGGTATCTGCTGATCGTTGCCGCGGTATATGACCTCGGAGGTCCGCGCGCCGCTCGACTGACCGCGTGGCTCGGGGCGATCGAGCCCGCGAGCGTGTTCTTCAGTGGCACCTTGCTGAAGGAGCCGTTGCTCGAGCTAGCTGCGGGACTCGTGATCTTTGGCGGGACCCGTTTGTGGACGCGATTCGACTTTCGCGGTCTTTACTGGATGGCCGCCGGATGCGTGATAGGAGTTTTCGACCGAGGCTACGTGGGGTTCTTCCTGATCGGCGCCTCAGTGCTCGTGCTACTGCACATTTCGGCGCGTAATCTCGGGCGGCGCGCCCAAGCCGTCCCGCTTCTGCTGGGCGTGCTCATGTGCGTCGCTCTCACCAGCCCCGCGCTACTGAGTTACACATCGCCCTCGAACCTCAAATCTGCCCTGCAGGACTCCCAGAACGCCAATACGCTCGTAACCCCCTCACCTTCGGCTGCGGCGGCCGCGGGCGGGCCGAACGGGAACAACCTCGCGCTCGAACCGGTCGACTTCTCCACCCGTGGCAACGTCGTCATCCATTTGCCGCAGCGCATTCGAGACCTCCTGCTCGAAGCCAGTACCCATGGCAGCTGAGTGACTGGAGCCAACGTCTCGGCGCCGTGGGAAGCATTCTCGCTCTCGGCCTCCTCGTCCTCCTGGTGCGCGGAGCCTGGCGCGCTAGGGGCAGCGTGTTCCGCCGCACCGGCCCGCTGCTGTACCCGGCCTTGATGATGATGATTGCCTACTCCCTGAGCGTCGGAAATGCCGGCACGGGGTTTCGCTATCGAGCGCACCTCATGCTTCCGGCGATTGGTATCGCTTCGATCCTTTGGGTCGCTTCCCGAGCGCGCGTGCCCGCCGTTGCCCACGTGACGGTTCCCCGTAGCCGCGACGGCGTCGCTCCCGGTGCTGTGCGCGTGCTACCGTCCCCCGGGCCGTCGCCGGCCGCGTAGCCG
The DNA here is from genome assembly GCA_963796645.1 of uncultured Solirubrobacterales bacterium. Taxonomy (GTDB): domain Bacteria; phylum Actinomycetota; class Thermoleophilia; order Solirubrobacterales; family Solirubrobacteraceae; genus Palsa-465. The sequence goes on from CAWCMQ010000004.1 coordinate 23,528, forward strand.
GCCGGGGTTGCTAGCAGCATGAGCGATTTCAGCTTCGACACGGGGGACTCGAGCGAGGAGGGGCCGCGAACCGAGGCCGATCCCCGCACGTACCTGCGCGCGTTGTGGCGCTGGAAGTGGATCTTCTTTCCGATCCTCGTTGCGATCCCGGTTGCGGTCTACCTGGTGGTCTCGCAGCAGCCGAAGGTCTATCGCTCGAGCGCACTGCTGGAGATCCAACCCGTTGCGATCGACACTTCTGAGTTTTCCGCCGGCGGGGCGCCCTCCTCCGCTCAGATTCTGAATGCTGCCGCGGCGCTCATCACGACTACTCCGGTCGCCGATCAGGCGGCCCGCCAGCTCCCGCCTCCCCGCCCAACCGGGCGTTCTCTGTTGAGGGGTGTGTCGGCCAGCGCCGACGTCAATACCGGCTTCATAACGATTACCGCCGACGCGATGTCGCCTCAGCGAGCGGCTGCGGTTGCCAACGCGTTTGCTTCGGCGATCGCGGTCACCCGTGCACAGCAGGCTATCCGCAGCCTCGACAGCGCGATCGCTGAGTTGAGTCAGGAGCTGCAATCGCTGCCGTTCGCCAACCGCAGTGGCCGCCTCCAGCTTCGCCGCCAGATACAGCAGGATCGCGCCCTCCGGGTCGCCCAAGGTTCCAACGCGCAGATCTTGCAGGCGGCGGAGCCGGTCTCTACGCCCGTCTCGCCTCATATCAAGAACGCCGTGCTCCTCGGTCTCGTCGCTGCGGTGTTCGTCGGTCTCGTCGCGGTCGCGCTCGCGGAGGTTGCGGATCGGCGGCTGCGGCGGATTGAGGACCTCGAGGAGTTGGCCGCAAGTCCTGCGATCGGTGTCATCCCAACCTCCGCCTTCTCCGCGAGTCCGGCGACGATCGCCGAACGCGAGGCATTTCAGAGCCTCAGAGCCGCGCTCACGTATTTCAACGTGGATCGGCCCCGCCAAACCGTCGTCGTCTCCAGCCCGGGCAAGGCTGACGGAAAGACGACCGTGGCGGTCCAGCTGGCTATTGCCTGCGCGCGCGCTGGCGAAGATGTGCTGCTCATCGATGCCGATCTTCGACACCCACAGATCGCGGATCGCCTCGGCCTTCCCGGCGAGATCGGGCTCGCCTCAGCTCTTGCTGGGAAGGCAACGCTCGATGAAGCTCTCATCCCCTACGAGCTCGCTCCTGCAGCTACTGGTCGACTCAGGATCATCGCCGGCCGCGAGCTGCCGCCCAATGCCAGCCCAGCTCCTGGCCTCGCAACGGATGCGGGAGCTGCTGGAATGGATCCCCGGTCAACTCGATATCGCGATTATCGACACGAGCCCGGCTCTGATGGTCGCTGACGCCTTCCCCCTGTTCAAAGAGGCCACCGGCACTGTGCTCGTGGCCAGATTGGACCGGACATTCAAGGCCGGAGTGCGGCGGCTCGCGTGGACGATCCGACATGTCGGCGGCAGCCTGCTGGGCACCGTGGCCACGGCCGCCGAAGCGCGCGACCCATCGGGCCGGTACGACTATGCCTACGGCCTCCCACATGCTGCAGAGCCGACGACCGCAGACGGGTTTCCAGTCTGGGACAACACGGCGAGGCGATCGCGGTTGGGCCGGATACTCCGCCGGAACGGTCGGGCTCCCTCTGCGGAGGCAGAGCCCTCCAACGTGGGATCCCGGAATTAGCCGGGGCGTTTGGCCGTTCACCACGTTCTGAGTCCGCTGGTCTCGTTGCTCCGGTGCTTGGAGTGTGGCGGGCCGGTTGAGCTTATCTCGATCGCCGATCAGGCTGGTTATCCAGACCTCGGGCCAGATGGCTGGCTGTCGTGCGCAGAGTGCGGAGAGCGCTACCCATTGATAGGGGGCACCCCACGCATGCTTGATCGAATGAGCCGTGCCCGACTGGCACACGACTACCCATCGGCGGGAATCTCCCCCGACCTGGAGTGGCGCAAAGGGCCAGCGAAACCGTCTGCGAAGGAGCGGACGGCGGAAAGCTTCGCCTACGAATGGAGCCAGTTCGGGGAACTCCGTTCGCAATGGCGCCAAAACTTCATCGACTATCTGCAGCCGCACGAGCCCGCGTCATTTGCAGGCAAGCTGGTGCTCGACGTGGGAGCCGGGTCGGGACGTCACAGCGCTCAGGCCGCGCGCTTCGGCGCCGATGTCGTCGCGATCGATCTGGGTCGCTCGATCGATGTCGCCCGGCGAAACCTACCCGGGGAGGTCCTTACGGTTCAGGCCGATGCCGAACGCCTGCCGTTCGCGTCCGGGAGCTTTGATCTCGTCATGTCGATCGGGGTCTTGCACCACCTCGCAGAAACCGACCGCGCCCTCGCGGGACTCGTGCCGTTCGTCTCGCCGGGCGGGCACCTTCATGTCTACCTGTACTGGGTGCCCGAAATCCGCTGGCACCGCCACGTGTTGCGCCTCGTGAGCGCAGCACGGATTGTCACTGTAAGGCTCCCCTACCGAATGCTTCATCGACTCTGCCTTGCCTTGTCCGGCGGCCTATGGGTCGCCGTCGTGTTGCCGTACCGGGCGATGAGGAACCGCACCACCGCCGGCCGCCTCGCTAGCGCCCTCCCGCTGAAGACGTATGCCGACTACCCATTCGCGGTCCTCGTCAACGATCAGTTCGATCGTTTCTCAGCCCCGATCGAACAACGATTCACAGAGCCGAGAGTCAAGACCATGCTCGCACGGGCCGGGCTTGAGGACGTTGTAACCATCCCCAACAGCGGCTGGGTGGCTGATGGCCGCCGACCGTTGCACGGGTTGCGTAGCTCACGTGGGGGCATCTCAATCGTCGTCACCGTTCGCAACGATTCCGAGGGTCTGCGAGAGCTCCTGCCGGCTCTGGCAACACAGACGTTGAAAGCAGACGAGATAGTGATCGTCGATGGAGGCTCGGTCGATGGAACGCTACGCGTTCTCCAGGGTTTCGATTTCTCACGCACGCGAATCAGGGTCGCCGTCGCACCCGGAGCGAACATCGCCGCCGGACGGAACCTCGGCATCGAGCTCGCCCGCAATGACCTGATCGCGTGCACCGACGCCGGCTGCAGGCCGGACGCGGGTTGGCTGCAGGCTCTGCGCCAGGGCCTAGACAAAGCGGACATCGTCGGAGGCGTCTTCATCGCCGATGGGCAGAGCGAGCTGGAACGAATCGTCGCCCTCACGCACTATCCGATCCCCGACGAGCTAGACCAAGCCGGTCCCCTGATCCGGCTCTCGCATCTCCTGTTCGGCAGGGCCTATCTGGCGAATCGCGCCGGCGGTCGATCGATGGCATTTCATCGCGACGTCTGGAGGGCGGCGGGGGGATTCCCCGAGGTTCAATACGCCGGAGAGGACCAGGCGTACGCTCGCGCAGTGGCTGACGCTGGATTCTCGGCCGCCCTCGCACGCGATGCGGTTGTGCACTGGCGACCGCCGGGAACGTGGGGCGCCAACGCGCGCATGTTCTATCGATACTGCCGGGGCGACGTGAGGTCAAAGGGTCGTTCGCGGCACGTGCTGCGGATGCTGGCGTGGAGTGGCGGGCCAGCGGCATTGGTCCGTGGCCGCTGGCGGACCCGCGGGTTGGTCGCCTTTGCGGCGGGAGCCTATATGGCACTTCCCGTCAGGCGGGCGTGGCTAGCCGGGATTAGTCCAAGGACCTGGTGGCGCATCCCTGTCGCCGTCGCACTCAAGGACCTTTCTCAACTCGCCGGTGCGGCGCGCGGAGCAGTCGATGCGCTTCAAGGTATTCCGCAGCCGACGCCGCAGCCACCGCCTCCCACATCGGATCAGGCGTTCGCTGAGTCGCGCGCAAATGGATACGAATTGGTGACGCGTCGCGGCGATCGACCGGCGTCAGGCCATCGGAGTGGCGGATTTCGCGACACTCCGCCAGGATGAGGCCGCGGCCCCCACTCGCCCTCTGCTACCACGGCGTCGCTGATGTTCCGCTGCATCGCGATCGTTCACGGCTTTTCGTGAGACCACGTGATCTCGAGCGCCATATCCGAACCCTCATCGGCTGGGGCTACCAGCTGGTTACATTCGGGGATCTCGCGGATCGAATGCGGGATGAGGCAATGGGAAACCTGGCGGCTCTGACGTTCGACGACGGCTTTGTCGACAACCTCCTCGTCCTCGTCCCGCTGCTGAGTTCGTGGGGCATTCCGGCGACGGTCTTTGTCGTGTCGGGCTGGTTCGGCCAGCGTCATCCGGACGCTCCGTGGACCCGGTCAATGGAGCGCGACGAGCTCCGCTCGGTGCGCCGAGCCGGACTGGAGGTAGGTGGGCACTCGACGCGACACATGCGTCTCTCTGGGCTCACTCGCTCTCAGGCCGAGGCCGACATGAGAGCGTGCCGGACCGAGCTCGAGGCCACAATCGAGCAGCCGGTTACCGTATTCGCTTATCCCTATGGGGACGCCACGGAGGAGACGAGGGTCGCGTGCTCGGCCGCTGGTTACCGTGCCGCTTGCCGCTGTGGCGGGGTCGGCGATTGGAGCGAACCCTTCAACCTCCCCCGTCAGGATATGCAAAACCGCGACTCTGCCATCGGCCTGAGGCTCAAGCGAGACAATCGCTACGAACCGATCGTACGAACGCGACCCGGGCTCGCCCTCAGGCGTGGGTACCGCCTGCTCCGCTATCTCGGCAGCTGACGCACGCCGCACTGCATCGTCCGATTCACCGCCGAGAACCGATTCCCCCGACACCTATAGTTCCCGCCTTGTCCTCGAAGCGGAGCCCAACCCCGACCTCCGCAGTACTCGGGCGGGTCGGAAGCGCGTTCACTCGCCGGTTGTATGGAGCGGTGATGGCAGTGGGCATCCTGCCGTACCGACCGGTGGGCACCCACGCGGCGGACGTGTGGGACGTCGAATATCGGCGCGGCGACCTGGACTACTTCGAAAGCCTCCCTGAGCTCGGGCGTTATAGCTTGCTCGTGGGCTATGTCCGCTTCTTTGGCCCGGCCCGCTCGCTCTTGGATGTCGGTTGTGGCGAGGGAGTTCTGCTGGACCGGCTCGCCGCAAGCGATTTCGAGCGGTACGTCGGCACCGACGTTGCGCCGGCGGCGATTGCGCGTGCCCGGGCACGGGAGATCCCAAATCGGGTCTCGTTTCACCTCGGCCACTTACCTCCCGCCGAGCTTGGCCGGTTTCAATTCATCGTCTGCAATGAAGTTCTCTACTGCCTCGATCGACCACGGGAAATGCTCGCACGACTGAGCCAGCTGCTCGAGCCCGGCGGATACCTTCTCGCCTCGATCTGGCACCACCGCGGGCAGGCCGCCCTTTACAGAGAGCTTGAGCGGGCATTCGACCTCGTCGACTCAGTCGAGGTCGAGGCGCTGGCGGAGACGCACACCATTCGCACGCGCGTGTCATGCTGGAGCCATGGACAGCGCAAGGCGTGCAGCTAACGGATGCTAGGTAAGTAAGTGTGACAGCGAGCGCGTCCGGTGCGCTGCGAGTCACCGCGGTGATCCCAAGCCACAATCGGCCTCGGGCCCTGATCAAGGTCTTGAGGGAGCTCCGAAACGAGCCCATCGACGAGGTGATCATCGTCGACAACGGATCCGCGGCCGATTTCGGTCCACTGCTCGCCGGCATGTCAGTTCGCCTGCTCAAACTGCGTGCGAACGAAGGAGTCGCTGCCCGCAACAGGGCAGCGGATCGGGCGGGGGGTGAGCTGCTTCTGATGCTCGACGACGACTCCTATCCACAGCCCGGTGTCGTCGCCCTGATGAAGGATCTGTTCGCCCTCTTTCCTTCACTCGGTGCAGTTGGTGGAAGGGTGCTCGAGGTCGACGGAGCACCAGCTCACGCAGGTGCGGGATGGTGTAGGGGTCGGCTCCTTCGACTGGTTTGCTCGCTACAGAACCCGGCCGCGGAATGAGGCGGAGGGAATACCATCGTTCTTCTTTCCCGAGGGCGCGAGCGTGATCCGCCGCAAGGCCTACCAAGAGGTCGGTGGCTGTTTCGAGCCGTACTTTGTTGGCCTCACCGAGCTGGACCTTGCAACGCGTCTGCTTGCGGCCGGCTGGGATGTTCGGTACCTGCCGGCTGCTTCATTCGATCACATGCGCTCGACCGAGTGGCGCGGAGGGACCCGTCACGATCTACGCTTACGAGTCCGCAACCAGATCTGGTACTTCTGGCGCCATTTCCCGATCTGCTTGGCAGCCCGGCGGATCGCGGCCTACCTGATCTTCGACCTGATTGATTGCACCTATCGCGGAGCGGCGGGGGCCTGCCTTGCGGGAGTCGGCGATGCATGGCGTCAGCGCCGGTTGGTGCTCGGCACTCGCACGGTGCTTGATCGAGGCACCATCCGGCGTGCCGAACTCAAACGTGGCCGTGCGCATGCTGCGTTGCTCGTTTACGGGCTGCGTGCGCGACGCTGGCGCAGAATGGATCCCCGCTGATCTGGTACATGATCTAGTGCGGCCTCTCGGGCCACATGATGCATCTGCCGAGCTCCGCGAACAGGCGATCGGAGGCGCGCTTGGGCTCGAATCTCCTGCGCGCCATCATGGCTCCGCGCTCTCCCATTGCGGCTGCTTTGGCGGGGTTGCCGAGTAACTCCGCCACAGCTGCCGCAATCATCCGCGGGTTCCTCGGCTCAACTACCAGACCGTTGATCCCATCGAAGACGTGCTCCGTGGTTCCGCCGCTTCGCGTGACGACGACCGGGAGTCCCGCCCATGAGGCCTCGGCGACGGCAAGGCCAAAGCCCTCACCACCCCGGCCGCGTCGATCACGGTAGCTGGCACTGACCACGAGCGTCACATGCGATAGGACGTCTTCGATCCGATTCACGCGTCCGACAAACTGGATTCTGTCGCCCATGCGGTTCGCGACGGCCGCGCGCATGAGTTGATCCTTGTAGCCGTCTGCGTACGGCACGGAGCCACCGGCAATGACAACCCGAATGTCCGGCACGGAGAACCTGAGGATGCCAGCTGCTTTGATCACGTCGAGGTGGCCTTTGCGCGGCTCAAGTCGACCGATGGAGGCGATCGTGGCGGAGGCCGTTGCTGCCCCTACGCGGAAGTCGAACGGCATTGCCACGGGCGGGTCTATCACCCTGAGCCGTCGCGCGGGAACCGCCGCTCCACAGGCATGACTGGGCGCGAAGACGCGGCGACACTGCGTGGCCAGCAGAGACGACCCGCGTCGGTCGTACCACATGTCGCACTTGTGCCACACGAGCGGGATGTGCTGTCGCTTGCTCGGCAACAGGCTGGCCAGTGCAGCCTTGTTCCCGATCGCGTAAACGATGTCCGGACCGAAGTTGGCGACTCCATCGTTCAGCCACCGTATGAGCTGAGCGCGGTCGCGCAGCCTGTGCCCGGAAGCTGGAAAAACGGTTGCGGGCAAGGAAAGCAGCCTCAGCTTCTGCTCCAGCGGCCCGGGCGAGAGCATGACGACACGAAGCTCCGTATTCGTTGGCCGATACGGTAAGGCGGAGACGGTGGCTAACTCTCCCCCACCCAGCTCACCACTCGACAGAACCACCAGAACCCGTAGCTCGTCCATGGCGCGGTAGCGTACCCGTGGCCTGGGCACCTTCCACCGACGGCGTCGATCACGACCTCTGCACTATGGCAGACACCCTCCCCACCTGAAAATGACGCTGCCGATCGTCGCCCGACTCAAGCGGACGTCATCCGTCACCGCACTCCGTCAGCGCCTCGGAGTTCCGCCACGGCCACATGACAGGTATCTGCTGGAGGACGTGATCTTCCCAGCCTTGCGCCGCGAGCCGAACATGGTCCGCATCCTTTTCGCCGGCTGCGCTGACTACACGGCCTCATATGCCGACCGGTTCCGAGATCGCACCTTCCTGACGATTGACATCGATCCTCGTAAGGCTCGCTTCGGTGCACCCCGTCACATAGTTGGCGACCTCGCCGAAGTTGCGGATCATTTCTCCCCCGGGACGCTGGACGCCGTGATCTGCAACGGAGTCATCGGCTGGGGGCTCGATGATCCGAAACGCATCGACCGGGCGGCGAATCAAGTGTTCGAGTGCCTTCGCGCCGGGGGTATCTTGATTGTCGGCTGGAACGATATGGAGCCCTGGAGACCGGTTCCTCTTGAGGGGCTTGCCGGGTTCCAGCGCTTCACACCATTCGCGCTCGCACCCTTTCCGTGTCCGGTGTACCACACGCTGAGTCCGCTACGCCACGTCTTCAACTGTTACGTTCGCGAATCCTGAGGCGCGGCTCGCGTGGCCATGGCCTCGATCGCCACCTCCTACCGAATCGGGCCAGCTGCATTCAGAAGGCGCTCTGAGCCGGGTGCTCGTCCGCACGCTCGTAATCGGCAAGCACATCGCGGGTCGGACCGAGCCGGTGGATCTCAGCGTCTCGCATCCACATGACACGGTCGGCGCGATCCCTCAGCTGCTCCAGGTTGTGAGTCACGAAGAAGACCGTCTTGCCGGATCTGGCGAGCGCGACGATCCGATCCAGGCAGCGCCCGCGGAACTCCCCGTCCACGAAGACGAGCACTTCGTCGAAGATGTAGATGTCCGCCGGCATCGTCAGCGCGATCGCGAGGCCAAGGCGGGCCTGCATCCCATCCGAGTAACGCTTGACGGGAGTATCCGCATGGCTCCCGATTTCGGCAAAGGCCAGAATCTCCTCCATGCGTTCGCCGACCGCCTTACGCTCCACTCCAAGGATGCTCCCGAACAGCACGACGTTCTCGCGTCCGGTGAGATCGGGATGAAAGCCGGCACCGGTGGCAACCGTGGGCAAAACGGTCCCGCGCACGCGCATCATCCCTCGAGTGGGAACCGTGATCCCAGCCAGAATCCGCAGGATTGTGGACTTCCCCGATCCGTTCGCGCCCACGATCCCCAGAATCTCGCCCACAGCTACCGTGAAACTAACATCGCGGATGGCTTCGATGGCTTCGCGGGCCGTGGCCCCAGCCCGGAACCGCCTGATGGTCTGCTGGAGACCCGCAATCTCGCCGAGCCGGTAGGTCTTCGATAGCCCCTCAGCCTTGACCGCGACGTCACCGGCGCCATCCGTGTTCGGGTCGGCCACGTTCGCGTTCATCAGATCACATCCGCCATCGTCACTTCACACCGGCTGAAGATATGCCAGCCGAGAATCACCGCGAGTCCGGTCCCAATTATTGATGCGGTGAAGGGGAGTGGCCCTGGGAATGCCGCGCCGATCAGCAGCCACCGCCAGAACTCAACCAGGCCGGTGATCGGATCCAGATCAACGAGGGTTCTAAGGGCCGGACTGAGTTGCGAGGCCGAGTACCCGATCGGCGCCAGGAACGACCCGGCTTGGACGATGAGCGGCACCGCGTTCAAGGTGTCCCGATAATGCACTGCGAACGCAGACACCAGCCACACGACACCGATCGTCAGGCACATCAGCCACGCCATGCCGAGCGGCAGGAGAAACGCGTGCAGCGAGATCAAGCCGTGGACGGTGACCAGCACAATTGTCGCGAGCAGAACCAGTCCCAAGATTGGCAGTCGCGAGGCGACGCTAGCCGTCGGAAATGCAATTCTGGGGCAAGGCGCGCGTCGAACGAGCGCCTCGCTCTTGAGGATCGAGACAGCCCCGTTGACAACCGACGCCTGGAAATAGGACCAGACACACAGGCCGACCAGCGCGAACACAACGTACGGCACATCGTTGACACCCCGTGCATGGGAACCGCTGAATGCGACGAAAAAGGCGATCAGGAGGGCAAGCGGCTGAAAGACAAGCCACAGAGCCCCAAGCGCTGACTGACGGTAGCTCAACTCCATCTCCCGCAGCGTCAGGATGCGAATCAATTCGCCGTTGCGCGCCAAGTCAGAGACGCGGATCCTGCGCTTCGTCGGTCGCAGAACGCGCTCGCGAGGAGGCGAACCCGCCGACGCCTGAGTCGCAGCGGACATCTATTCAGCGGCTATCGTGGTCCGCTGGGGCGTATCGCGGTCGTGCCACGGACATGCTTGGCGTATCTCCGCCGCGATCCTCGCAGCGTGCGGAGGATCCAGGGAGCTCGCCATGTGGCACGTTGACGTGACGAACGCTCAGACCACCTCGACTCACCGCGCGCCAAGTCCGGTCGATGCCCGGGTCGGGGGTGTCGGGGCACCGAACCAGCGTTACCGGCGCGTCGCATGGGCGGGGTGAATGTCGCTGCAACGCCCGCGCCTCCATCATCCAGCGATAAGCGTAACGCCGGCTCCCCCGCACGGTTCCTCGCCGCTTCGAGGTCAACCGTCCAGATCAGCTCATCGAGACGATCAGCAAGGCCCGTGCTGGCGTACAGCCGTCCCAAGGCGGTACCCGGCGAACGAAGTCCCCGCGCGTAGAGCGATATGCGGTCCCTGAGCGGCACATCCTTGAGCCGAGGAACTCGGAGAACGGGCCACCGGCGGGCACCGGATCTGCTGTCCCGAGTTCCGTATCGAGAATCAACAATCCTGCAACGCGTTCACCGTCTGCCCCTGGGGCCCATGCGAGCCCATCTCAAGCGCTACGACGCCGCCCGATGAATGACCTCCGATCCAGTACGGCCCAGCCTCCCGCAGCGATCTCGAGTCCCGACACCAACCATCGAGCCTCGTCAGTAACCGTCTCGTGTGCGGGCACGCACTCCCACGCCGGCAACCCGTACAGCATGACGTTGTGCTCGAGTGCTGTGGCGAGCGGCCGGAGCTGAAGAACCGAACAGCCGATGCCGGGCACCATGAACAGTTCGGAACCGATCGCCAGCGGATCCAGCAGGCGAACCGGCGCGTTGGCGCCCGGGTCACCGGCGTTCACGATACGGTTGGCCAGCTGCTCAACGGTCGGCGCCGCCAGTAGGTCCCCGATCGCCAGGCGCGCCCCGAACTTCTCCTCGATCGCAAAAATGAGCTCAGACGCCGTGAGCGAGTCCCCGCCGAGCGCGAAGAAGTCGTCCTCTCCGGTGACCTCGAGTCCGAGGATCTCCGACCAGGTCCTCGCGAGCGCCGATGTCACATCGGGATGTTGATGTTCAGCCCGCGTAGCCAGTTGGCGGAGGCGATACCGTTGCACCTTCCCGTTCCGGGTTCGGGGCAAGTCGTCCACGAACGTCACCAAGTTCGGACGTTCGTGAGCGGAAAGGCGCTCGTCGCACCAGACTCGTAGCTCGCGGGCCAGGGCTTGGTCGCCGGCGCCGTTAGCGCACCTCACGTAGGCGACCAAACGCACCGTCCCTGTGCCGCGAATCCCGACAATCGCGGCTTCGGCGACGGAAGGGTGAGATGTCAGCACCCGTTCAACCTCGACCGGCGACACCCACAATCCGGCCACCTTCAGCATGTCGTCGACACGTCCCACGTGACTGTAGGTTCCGTCGGCGTTGCGCGCGCAGCGATCGCCGGTTGCAAACCACTCGCCGAGGATCGACAGCTTCGTCTTTTCCTGGTTGCGCCAGTAATAAGCGGCGCATGAATCACCGCGCACGTGCAGCGCGCCGACCGCCGGCCCCTCAAGGGCACTACCTTCCTCATCGACCAGTCTGAGCTCATACCCGGGAACGGGCCAGCCGGCGGTTCCCGGAACGATCTCGCCAGGACGGTTTGAGCAGTACGTGTTCAGCATCTCAGTCGAACCGATCCCGTCAAGAATGTCGAGGCCAACCGGGAACTCCACCGCTTGAGAGTCCGGCGTGGGGAGTACCTCGGCAGCCGATACGCAGAAGCGCACCGAGTCAAATGTGCTCTCCGGCGAGTCGTCTCGAAGAATGGCGTCGTAGAGTGTCGGGACGGAGAAGAAGACGGTCGGCCTGTGCCGTCGTAGCGTCTCGAGTACGGAAGCAACGTTTGCCGGTCCCTTCATTAGTACGGAAGTCCCGCCGATCGACAAGGGGAACGAAAGCCCGTTGCCGAGCCCGTACGCGTGAAACAGCTTGCTTGTCGAGAACAGGATGTCGTCCGGCCTGAGCCCCAAAGCGCCGCACGCGAAGTTGACGCAGGTCACCTCGATGTCCGTGCTGCAAATGCACCGCTGCCTTCGGCTTTCCGGTCGAGCCCGAGGTGTAAAGCCAGAAGGCAATGTCGTCACGGTGAGTCTGGGCTGCGGCCAGTTCGTCGGCCTGCTGCCTGAGCGCGTCGTCAAGCTCGATGACCCCTCGGCCATGGCCATCCCGGACGACATATCGCAACCGATCATCGCCGAGTACACGGACCAGCCTGTCGTGACACTCACCGTCCGTCACAATCAACCGCGTACCGCTATCAACGATGAAATGGCGAAGGTTCTCGTCCTTGTCGCTTGGATTGACGGGGACCGGGACGGCGCCGATTCGGACTCACCGAGAAACGCGACCGGAAGAGGGTGGTGTCGTCGAGAGCGAGCAGCACACGCTGCTCGCATCTCAAACCCAGCTTCAGAAACCGATTCCCAGCACGGTTGACCTGCCTGCGCAATTGGTCGTACGTACAGGTCGCGTGCGCCGCGGCAACGGCGACCTTTTCTCCACGTCCTTGCTCCACCTGGCGTTGGACGATGTCGCTTACGTTGTAGCGCTCACTTGATCCGGCGAGTCTCAATGCCTACCTCTGCCTCGATCGCCGGCCTTTGCGCATCAGATCCTCCCGACAATCGTAGCGGTGGTTCCGCCTGTCGGAAGGGTGCTGAATCGGCGCGCTCATCGATGGAGTCGGCTAGCTGCTTGCCTCGGATAAACGCGTGGAACCAAAATGGCCGCGTCCTCATCGAACGCAGCCGTTCCGGACAAATGGTTTGCTCTGATCGAGCGAGGCATAGTTGCAATTGGCTCGGATGGCGTGGGTGTCGAGGTTGTAGGTGTGAGGATCCCGCCCGGCATGCACCCCGACCAAGCGCGTCAGCTCCTTGGCCTCCCGATCCACGAACCAGTCCATTTGCAGGACAATTCTTTTGGCCAGGCCAGACGGACCCACCGATATTTGCGGGCAAGTAGGCTAAGTCGCTCCTCGTCCCGACGAGAGCGGGACCGTCCTAGGAGCCCAGTGTCAGCCGCAAGCCCGTATGGGACATATAAGCAGCTGGCCCTCCAACTCGAGCGCGAGCAGAAGACCGTCTCTCCTCGTGTCCGAACTCTGGAGCCGATGGCCATGAACGATCCGGCGTCGATCGCGGCGTTCGACGCCGCAGCTGACGGTCACCTGCTTCCCATCTACCGGTTCAACGCGTCTATGCTCAGCCGGTTGCTTCCGAGAAGCGGCGTGCTGCTCGACCTCGGCTGCGGCTCGGCAAGGCTACTCGCTCACCTTGCGACGGCCCGCGCCGACGTTCGGCTGATCGGACTCGATATTTCGGAGCGGATGGTCCAATCGGGCCGCGAGCTGCTGGCCGCGCGATCACTTGATCAACGAGTGACTTTGCACGTTGGTGACATGGCGACCGTCGCATCAACCCTGCGCCTCGCGGCGCGTGTCGATCTGGTTTCTTCAATCTGGAGCCTCCATCATCTCCCGTCGCGTGAGAGCGGCATACAGGCCCTCAAGAACATTGCCGCCCTTCGCGATCGGCGTAACTGCGGCGTCTGGATTTTTGACTTTGCCCGGCTACGGCATGAAGCCACGATGGCTGCTGTGATGGATGCAGCCGGACCGGTCCCAGCCAGACTCCGAGCAGACGCGATTGCCAGCGAACGCGCAGGCTTGGACGGCGGATGAGCTCCGCGAGATGCTCGCCGATGCCGGCCTGCACAGCCTCAGAGGCGGGCCAGACCGGTCGACCGGGCACCTCCAGGCTTGGTGGGCAGTTCCCGGCGATACTGTGCCCGTGGCCGATCGCACTTGTTGGCGGGCTGATGCGCTGAGTGCGCGGCTCGACTCCGTCGCCCGCCGGCTCGAGCACGATCTCCCCGATCTACCAGTTGCGGAAGCCCTCCAGTAGCCAGATCATCCGGAGGCCGGTGAGACGCGACGGTAGATCGCGGCGCATCCGTACCTGGTTGTCACGAATCCGAGGGGTCCAAGCATCCGCGAGAGATCTACCCTTCCCGGCAGACAATCGGAAATCACGACGCGCGCCGCCTGTTCCGATATCAGCCGTCGCGTGTTGGCTGTACTGAGGCGGCCGTCGAAGAAGTCGTCGCTGACGGAAGTTGCGTTTCCACCACGGCCGTCGATGGCGGGCAATGCGCTCGCGAGATACGCCGTCGCAAGCACGTTGCCGTGCAGGTGACTCAGCGCGTTAACCGCTTGCTGTTCCCCCGGAGCCAGCGCGAACGGGACGTTGCGGTCGCGAAACGTGTCCCAGAACGTGTGCGCCGAGTAAAACGCGCCCGGCACGATCGCCAGGAACAGCGCCGCGTAGGCCCACCCCCGCGCAAGCGCGAGGCGCTCCCACCCCCGCACCGCCAGGATCGCGAGCGGCAGCGTGACGCCCTCGAGCGCCGAACCGCGAGCGTCTCTTCCCAGTGCCAGGTAGACCAGCAGCGCAGCCAGCGGCCAGAGGATGAGGAGTTGGTCAAGAGGATCCCGCTGACGCCGACGCGCAAGCATTGCGAGGAGCAGGAGCGGGCCGAACGCGACCAGCAGAGGCCACACCAGCGGCGCGTTCCCTGAGGCACGGAGCTGCGCCAACGACCAGGCCGAATCGCTGCCGGCGATGATCGAGTAGTAGAGCAGCGGTACGAGGGTCGCAACGCCGACGATGACGACGCGGGCGGATCTGGCCGGCATCCGGCGGAGCACGAGGAGCATCGAGATCATCACCACGAGCTCGATCCCTCCCCAGGGATGGAGCCAGGCCACCAGCAGGCCAGCCGCCGCCGGCGCAGCGGCACTCGCGCGACCGCGGACGTCACTCAGAAGCCCTTCGACACTGAGTAGACAGACCGGCATCAAGCCAAGCGCGATCGTCGTCGGCAGGTACCCCCAGGCCTGCCAATACGCGGCGCCGTGGCCGGCCACCGTGACCATGTAGTACGCGCCGTTGGCAGTGACAACACCACCGTAATCAAGGGCCGGGACGAGGGGACTCAGGAACAGAAGCGCGATCGCGAGCGCCGCCGCCCGTTCGCCTCCCGCGAGGAACCGTCCGGTGAAGCGCGCGTAGCCCCAGACGAGGACGCCGATCGCCACCGGAGTCCACACCACGTAGGCGGCCTGGACGCTCACGCCGGCCCGCCACACCAAGCCCGAGATCAGAAACAGCGGATTCAGATACAGGTGCGAGGCGCCAGCGGCGTATGGATCGGCGATCAGCACGTGCTGTCCCGCCCCACGGATCCACGCGAGGTAGCGCAGCTGGTCTTGCGGGAAGTACGCCGCGTATGGGCCGGCGAACGTCAAACCCTTCACTTCGGAGCGGATCAGGACGAACGCCAGCGTGGCCAGGAACCACAGCACCGCAGCTGCACAGACCGCAACCACCGAGCCGTTTCGACGCCCAACAGGAGCCGAGAGCGAGCTCGGACGAGGGGGCTCAGAGTGACGGCTCAGGCGCTTATCTTCGATCCACGAGAAAGTAGTGCTTGTGGCCGATGAGTGCTCCTGACAACGCGCTCAGGGCGCGATCACTACGGTACGCGCGGTGGGACATCACCCGAAGCGACCGGTAGGGCGCTCTGGACTTCGAACAGGCATACGACGAGCACCTCAATCGCGTCTACGGCTTTTTTGCCTACCGGGTATCGAGCCGGGATGACGCGGAGGATCTGACGCAGCAGTGCTTTGAGCGGGCTCTGCGCGCCTGGGATCGCTACGACTCTGGCCGCTCGGCCGTGAGCACATGGCTGATCGCGATCGCGCGCAACCTGCTGATCGATCACTATCGCTCGCAGCCCTCCAGCGGCCCGAACGTGCCGATCCAGGACGTCAATCCAAGTCACCTTCCGAGCACCGCCGCCGAGGCGGATCTGGGACTCGGCCCCGAACTGACGGCGGCCCTTCGCACCCTCGCCGACCGCGAGCGCGAGCTACTCGCCCTCCGCTACGGAGCCGAGCTCAGCGGACCCGAGATCGCTGAACTGACCGGTCTGACGTTGGCCAACGTCCAACAGATCATCTCGCGCTCGCTGAAACGCCTGCGGACTGTTATGGAGCGATGAATCTGTCAGCCGGCACCGCCAATCGCCGTATTCGTTAGAGCCGATGGAGCTCGCCGCCACACCCGTCCCCCGCTCCAGGTCGCTGACCGCGACCCTGCGCCTGGACGGTCGGGCGCTCGGAGCGTGGACGCTGGGGTTCGCACCCGTGCTGTATCTCGCCTTGCGAGGCGGTGGCTATGACATCGTGATTCGCAGCGAGGTGGGCCTGGCGGCGTGGTGGATCGTGCTGCTCGGGGTCCTTGTTGGAGTCCTTCCTCTGAGTCGGATCGGCCGTCTCGGCTGGGCCTGTACGGGGCTGTTGGCCGCGTTCGCGGTCTGGACGCTGATCGCGACCGGATGGTCAAGCAGCGCCGAACGCACCGTGGTGGAGGTCAGCCGAATCGCCACGTACCTCGGGCTCTTTCTCCTCGCCCTGATCGTCGTGCGACGGGACACGATCCGACAGCTCGTGACCGGCATGGGCGTCGCATTCGGGCTTGTGGGTCTGCTTGCTGTGCTCTCGCGGCTGTACCCAGGGGCGTTCCCGCACGACAGTGTCGTCGCGTTCTTCGGCGTGTCGCCTCGGCTCGACTACCCGCTCAACTACGCCAACGGAACGGGCAACTTCCTGGCGATCGGCCTGCCACTCCTGCTCGTGCTGGCAACTAAGAGCCGCACAATTGTTGGCCAGGCCGTCGGCGCGGCCGCTATCCCCGTCGCCGTTCTCGGGATTGTGCTCACCGCCTCCCGCGGAGGCGTTCTGACGGCGATCGTTGCGATAGCGGCTTTCTATGTCCTCTCCCCCGACCGGCTACCGAAGCTCGCGATCGGCTTCGTCGCCGCGGCCGGATCCGCGATCCTGGTTGCAGGGCTGCTCCACCGAAGCGCCGTGCGGGACGCGCTGTCGACTCCAGCGGCCATCTCGCAGCGCCACCAGATGACCGCGCTGCTGATCATCGTCTGCATTGGCGTCGCGCTCGCCCAGGTTGGCATCGTCCTCGCTGCTCGCTACGCCGTCAGACCGCAGGCCCTGCGTGTGAGCAGGCGCCGTGCCGGCGTTGCCACGTTGGTCGGGCTAATCGTGGCCCTGATCATCGCCGCCGCAGCCGGCGTGCCGGGCCAGCTCTCGCACCAATGGCGGCTGTTCAAGCAGACCGACACCACGGGCGTGGTGTCCGGGAATGTGCTTTCGCGGCTGGGAACTGTGACCGGTAGCCATCGCTACCAGTACTGGCAGACGGCGGTCCACGCCTTCAAGAGCAAACCTCTGACCGGCATTGGCCCTGGAACGTTCGAGTTCTACTGGGCTCAGCACGGCGCGATCTACGAGTTCATACGCAATGCCCACTCGCTCTATCTGGAAACGCTGGCCGAGGCCGGGCTGGTCGGATTCGTGCCGCTTGCCGCCCTGCTGCTCACCCTGCTCATAGCTGGGGTGATGCGGACGCTCCGTGCGCCGCCGCTGGCCCGCACCAGCCTGGCAGGCGCGACGGCTGCGTTGATCGCTTTCTGCGTGGCGTCCGGTTACGACTGGATATGGCAGCTGGCCGTCGCTCCGGTGGCCGCGCTTCTGCTGGGCGCCGCTGTCCTAACCTATCGAGAGGACCCGCCGGCGGCGGACGTCGCGGACGCGGGATGGCGCAAGTGGAGCCTGCGTGGGGCGATCGTCGTCGTCTGCCTAGCGGCGATCGTCGCGATCGCGATCCCCTACGGCGCGACGTCCGCATACCGCTCGAGCCAATCGGCGTTCCGCGCGGGACACATGAAGGCGGCGCTCGCCGACGCCGCGACGGCGCAGACGCTCGAGCCATATGCCGCGACCCCACGCTTGCAACGCGCCTTGATCCTCGAGGCGTCCGGCGATCTCCGCGACGCGACCGTGGCGATCGCTCAGGCGACGTCGCGCGAGCCGACGAACTGGCGTATTTGGCTGGTGAGAGCCCGAATCGACGCCGAAAGTGGTCGGGCGCTGCCCGCGGTCCGCGACTATCGCCGCGCGCACGCGTTGAATCCATTGTCCCCAGCAACCGCAGAATGACCGAACCAGAACAGCCCGACCGCGCAACCGAATCCGCTCTACGGAAAGGCCGGCCGAGTCCGGCACCCGAGTTTGGCTCAACCCTCCGAGAGCGCCTGATCGCGGCCGACGCGCGGACACGCCGCCCGGCGCGGCTCTGGCTGCTTGTAGCGGCTTACATCTCATCCGGTGTCCTGCTCCTGATCCTTGCGGCGCTCAGCGCGTCCGGCGGCGGCCCGTTCGGATCGTGAGACGGTCGATCGCGATTTCCGCCGCCGCTTCGTTGGTGGCGTTGGTGCTAGGCGCGGTGCCCGCCGCGGGGGCGCCACGCAGCTTTATGACCGGCTTCTCGGACGGCGTCTGGGACAACCCGGCGACCGCGAATTATTGGTTCGATCGCGTCAATGCCACTCGGGCTCAATTCGTCCTGATCGGAGTCGACTGGGCCAGTATCTCCCCCCGCCATCCAGGGCAGGGCACCGATCCGACCGATCCGTCAGACCCCGCCTACAACTGGGGCACGCTCGATGCGACGATTCGCATGGCGGTTGCGCACGGGCTGACTGTCGCGTTCACGATCGCCGGCGGCGGCGGTGGGCCGCCGTGGGCGGACGGGCCGCATCGCCCAAAGTGGGCGGCGCCGGGCACGTGGAGACCAAACGCGAAGGCGTTCGGCCAATTCATGACTGCCGTCGCGCGCCGGTACTCGGGCCATTTCTCGCCTGCGGGCGCCCCCTCCCCGCTACCCCACGTCCGCTACTACCAGCCGTGGAGCGAGCCCAACCTCTACAACCACTTGACGCCGCAGTGGGTGAGGAGCGGCCACCGCTGGATCGACGAGAGCGCGATCCTCTACCGAGGCCTGCTTAATGCGGGTTATGCAGCAGTCAAGTCGGTGTCGAGGTCGAACGTCGTTGTGACCGGCGGAACTGCCCCCTTCGGGGATCCGCCGACGCTGCGAAACGCGCGTGTTCCGCCCGCCCAGTTCGTGCGCGACCTGCTCTGCTTGGGCGCTCGGCTGAGGCCGCGAAAGTGCCCGCATCCTGCCCATTTCGACATCCTCGCGCATCACCCGTATGACATCGGCGGGCCAACGACGCCGGCACTAAACCCGGATGATGTCTCGTTGCCTGACATCGGAAAGCTGACCCGCAGTCTGCACGCCGCAGAGCGGAGCGGTCGCGTTCTGCCGCACGGACACAAGGGAGTCTGGATCACCGAGTTCTCCTGGGACTCCAGACCGCCAGATCCGCATGGCGTCCCGATGTACACGTGGGAGCACTGGCTGGAGGAGTCGTTCTACGTGGCCTGGCGCCAGGGCGTGTCGGCGATGGCGTGGTACCTGATCGCCGACCAACCGTGCAAGCCAAGCTGCGGCGCCAGCTACCAATCCGGCGTCTACTACGACACCGGCGCCCGCAAGGCCGGCTTCGAGGCGTTCCGATTCCCGTTCGTGATCGCGTCAGCCGGACGTGGCCACAAGACGCTGTGGGGAATCACCCCACGCTCCGGCAAGGTCTTGGTCCAGGAATCCGGCCCTCACGGCTGGAAGACGGTGGCGACGTTCAACCGACGCGCCCACGGGATCTTCACACGACGCATCCGGCTTTCTGGACGAGCCCTCCTGCGAGCTCGGGTCGACGGCGAGACCAGCATCGCCTGGCGGACTTGATCGGCAGAGAAGCTCGCCGACGAGCAAAATCTTGGAGCGAGTGTCAGCCCACGCAGTCAGATCACGTATGAGACCTCGACGCAGCCGTTCGCACGAATCGAATGTCCGGAGGAGGTCACTTGGCTAGACACCGGATGAACCATTCATCTGTTGTCAGCCACAAGTGGAGCCACCCGCATAGGCAAACGGCTCTGTGCCAGGACCGTTCCCGATCGGAAGGAGTTATATGGCAAGGTACTCGCACCTCAGACGGCTGCCACTGCTTGGGGGTGTTGTCGCCGCAGCCGTCGTGGCGCTCTCGGCGTTGCCGGCCGGCGCGACGATCGTTTGTCTGCCAGGGCACAAGCCCCCCGAGGGGAAGCCGTACTGCACAAATGTGAAGCCGACGGCGACCACGCTGAGCGCGAGCAACGTGAAGGGCACGAGCGCGACGCTCAACGGCCTCGCCGGCCCGAACGTGACGGGCGGCGACATCACCAACTACTACTTCCGGTATGGCAAGACAACCTCCTATGGCAAGCAGACGAAGACAGGGAAGGTCGGCACGTGCCCGAGCGGGGTCAAGCCGCCGAACCCGTCCTGCAGCGTGCCCAAGACACAGCCGGTGTCGGCCAACATCTCGAAGCTGACACCGTGCACCACCTACCACTACCGATTGTTCGCGAACAACCCGGACGGATCGTTCAAGGCCGCGGATCGGACGCTGAAGACGAAGTTCGCCAAGCCGGCCAAGAACGTCAAGACGCCGGGC
This sequence comes from uncultured Solirubrobacterales bacterium, assembly GCA_963796645.1. GTDB lineage: Bacteria > Actinomycetota > Thermoleophilia > Solirubrobacterales > Solirubrobacteraceae > Palsa-465. Next base: position 43,973 of record CAWCMQ010000004.1, read on the forward strand.
AAGGTCAAGCATGGCGCCAAGTTCAAGGTGAAGTTCACGCTCCAGTTCAACACGAAGGTCACGAAGATCTTCATGAAGCAGAAGAACGGCGTGGCGATCCTGAAGACCTATAAGTACGGCTCGCTCCGCGCCGGCAACTACACGAAGACGATCAAGGCGCCGAAGAACAAGGGCAACTACATCGTCGAGGTGTTCGCCAAGCTCAGTTGCGGCCAGCACAACATTAAGAACAAGTTGAAGGTCACGTAGGACGAGTGTGAGACTAAGCGCGCCGCGCAGCCTTATACGCTCAGGGCTGGCCGGCGCGCCTACGTCGGGCGGTATCCAGCTGCGGGCTAGCCAAGTCGGCGGCACTCGAACAGCCGTTGGCCGCGACCGCATCGGTCGCGGTCAACGGCTCGATGCGGCACTCGGGGGCGGACACGCCCGGCAGCGCCACGCCTACCTCGGCCTTGGCCGCGCCTGCAGACGCCCGCCGCCGCTCCGAGCTCACTTGCAGAGCGAGGTACTGTCAGCCTCGAGAGACCTACCACGTACCTTGTAGACATGAAGCTCTGGATCGCCGTCATCGCGTGTTGCGCCTCCGCGCTCGCCTTCCCGGCCGGCGCCCTCGCCGGCCACTGCGCCCCTCCCGGGGTCTCCGGTGTGGACCAGTACTTCGAGACCGTCCCGGGCCCGGGCTGCAATCAGGGCTCGACGGGTGGTGGCGGCAACGGGCACGGTCACGGTGGCGGAGGTCAGCTTGCGCCCGGCACAGGCAGGCAGCTGGCCGCGCAGGGCGCCACGGGCGCGGCGGTCCAGCGACTGGTGGCCACGACAGGTCCGGCCGTCGCCATTGCGAGCCAGGGATCAAACGGCTCGAGCACAAAGAGCGGCGGCACGGGCAGCGGCGCCCACAAGGGCACCACCCAGTCCGCCTCCGGCGTCAGCGTCCACGTTCCGCCCGTCGCCGGCCGCGGACTTCTCTCCGCCCTCCTGCACCCGATCGTGAGCGGCTCGGCGTCAGGAGGCGCGGGGATCCTCCTCCCCGCCTTCCTCGCGGCCGCGCTGGCGTTCGGGATCGGAGCGATCGTGGTGCGCCGGCGGCGGATCGGCTCGCACTAGCCGCCCCGTCCGGAACGCTGATCGACAGCAATAGCATCGCGCCGTCGGCGGAAGTCGTCCGGGAAATCGGCTTGGGAACCCAAGTGATGGACGTCGGTCGAGACCGAGCCAGCGGGACGCGCCAGCGCCCAAGAGGTCCTTGTCCGCCTCAGTATTCCGCCAGCAAACCCTCCAGATACTCGGCGAAGTACGGCACCGTGAAATCGACGTATCCTCGCCTCGGGCTCCACAGCAGCTCCTTGTCGAGCAGCGAATTGTGAGGCCCCGGGCGTATCGCGGTAGCCGGCAGCGGTGGCGGCCGCCGCGCTTCGATATGGGCCGTCCCCGACCGCCGCAAGCGCGAGCAGATAGCGCTGCTCAGTCTCGCTCGCCAGCGCGAACTGGGGCGCGAAAAACTTGCTGTCGAGGTTGTCCTGGACGACGTCGTCCAACTCGAGCCCGGCCGCCTCGGTGATCGGGCTATCGTCGATCTCGTTCCATAGGACGCGCCCGTACTCCTGGATGAAATAAGGATAGCCGCCGCTGCGTTTGGTCACTGCCCGCACCGCACCCGGCTCCAACGTCACTTCCCGCCGCTGCGCCGGCCCGACCCAGCGCGGTGCGGGCCTCGGCTTCGCTCAACCTGCCGATATCCCGGGCCTTATGGCGATTTATGGGTCAACGCCGATAAACCGGCGTAGCTCGCCAGGCCATCCGGACCGCCCGTCACGTCCGCGACGCGCTCGACGCGAGCCACCCAGCAGCACCCAGCCGCCCATCCTCGCGGTACTCGCGGCCGAGCCGCGGCCGTCCGGGCTGCACCTCGGCCGCGAGTGGTTGCTGGCCCCGGAGGTCAAGTGGGTCGGGGAGGATCGGCTCTATCCAGCGATACGGATCAAGTTAGATAGAGCTCGATACGGCGCCTACCGCCGCGACGCCGACTCGCTCGCAGCCACGGTCCCGGAGTACGCCGCGCCGATCCCGGCCAGCAAGCGATCGTGCCCAGTTCAACAACGCGGCCGCACACAGAGTGTTCATGGCACGAGCTCGGGTGGGCGTGCCCGGCCGCGTGGGGCCGGGCCCCGATCGCCGGCGCGGCAGCCGCGCTATATGCGTGCGGCGAGTACCAGTCCCGCTAGCCTCGACCAATGCGCCGCTTTCGCTCCAGCGCGCTCACCGTCAGACCGTTCGAGCTCGCCGACCTGCACGAGGCGGGCGATGTGTCCGCCGCCGCGTTCGAGTTCGACATCAGCGACCCGGCGCTCGGAGATCGCTGGCGCGGTCGGCTGGCGCACACGATCGGCACCGACCCGGACGGGTGCATCGTGGCCGAGCAGGACGGGCGGATCGTCGGCGTCGCGCAGGCGATGGTCCGAGAGCGTCTTTGGTGCCTGTCGCTGATCACGGTCAAGCCGGACGTCCAGAGCCACGGCGCCGGGCGTGCGTTGATGGACGCGGCGCTCCGGTACGGACGCGACGGCACTGACGCCGGCCTGATCGTCGCCTCCGACGACCCGCGAGCGCTGCGGCTCTACGGCCTGGCCGGCTTCCGGCTGCTTCCGACCTTCCAGGCCGATGGCGCGATCCGCCGCCAGGCGCTGCCGCGGCCGGACCGTCGGGTGCGGCAGGCGACGCTGAGCGAGCTCGAAGGGCTCGCCCCGATCTCCCGTCAGGTGCGTGGCGCCGCGCACACGCCGGAGCTCGAGTTCACCCTCGCTCGCGGCGGCTTGCTGCTGCGGTTCGAGAACCGTGGCTTCGCAGTGACGCAGCCCGGGCACGGCGTGTGGCTGCTCGCCGCGTACGACGACGAGGCCGCCGCCGCGCTGTTGTGGAGCGCGCTCGAGCTCGTGGGCGACACCGAGCGGCCGAACATCCGCTGGGTCACCGGCGCGCAGGACTGGGCGATCGGCGTCCTGCTCGAAGCCGGGCTTCAGTTGAGCCCGAGCGGCGCGCTCTGCGTCTCCGGCACACCCGGGACGCTGCGGCCGTTCATCCCGAGTCCGCCATTCGCCTAGCTCGCCTGGTCGGCGAGGACGAGGCGCTCGTCAGGCCCGAGGGCGAACCCGGGCAGCCCAAAGCGCGAGGCGAGCAGCTCCGGAACCTGCTCCCGGGACACCGGCGTCGCTCGGGTCGCGTCGGGTGTCTGCTCTGAAAGCGCGAGCTCGCCCCAGTCGGTGAGGACCGAGCGCGACCCGTCCGGATGGTGAACACAGGCGATCAGGCCGGTGACGAACGGCGAGCGCGGATTGGTGCTCGTGTACCAGCTGCTGACCTCGAGGTCGACGATCGGGGCCGGCTCGGGCACGAACCCATACAGCGGGCTCCATCGACCGCCCTCAAGGGTCTGGAGCACCAGCTCGGACTCGTCCTGGACGATCCGGAACTGCCAGCCGGACTGCTCGTGGTGAACGCCCGGGCCGAAGGGGATCGGCTCAAGCAGCGTCCCCTTGCCGAAGCCGGCGTCGGCGTGCCACATCCGGCCCTCGTCATGAACCCGGAGCACGAGGTGCGAGCGAGGCCGCAGGTGACCGGGCGTGCCCCCGGCGCGCACGCGCGCGAGCATCAGGTCGACCTTGTAGCCGAGCGCCTCGAGCGCCCGGGCCAGGAGCAGGTTCTGCTCAAAGCAATACCCGCCGCGGCGCCCGTGCACGAGCTTCTGCTCGAGCTGCTCCTGGTCGAGCGCGACCGGCACGCCCCGATGCGGATCGAGATTCTCGAACGGGATCGAGGTCACGTGGGCACGATGGACCTCGGCCAGCGAGGGCCGGTCGCTCAGGCCGATCCGGTCGAGATACGCGTCGAGGTCGAGCATTTCGAATCGAGTATCTCCTACCCCGCGGCGGGGGGCGCGATCGCGGCAACGGGAGGCGCGACCACGAGGGCACGCACCGCCAAAGTGTTGGCCTCGACGCTGCCCAGCTCAAGCGTCCACAGTGGTGGGCCGATAGAGAGCCTCCATGAGCACCATCGACGAGTCGACCGAGCGCGATTTCGCCGTGGGCGACGAGACCCGGATCGCGATCGAGCTGACCCTCGAGGAGGCCGAGCAGCTGCGCACGTGGCTGCTGAAGGCCAACTTGGAGGGCACCAGCTCGCTTGACGACCCGCTGCTGAGCAGCTCGCTGACGAAGCTGGCTCGGGCAGTCGACACGGTCCGCGCCACGGTCAACGTGCGCCGCGAGCTCGAGCAGGCGGGCCTCAGCATCACGCACCTGAGCGACGATCAGGTGCGCGAGCTCGGGCGCCGCGTGTCCGAGGCCGCGCTGCCCGCGATCCGCGCCTGATCCCGGCCCATCCGGGGCGCCTGACCTGGGCGCCCACGCCGATGATTTTCCCCGCCCAGCGGGGTCAAAGCTGTGATGGCCATCCCGCAGGCAGGCACGATCACGTTCGAAGTCCGGGGACCGATCGCCCGCAGCGACCTTCCCGGCCTGTGCGAGCGGTTGTGTGCGCTGCTGGCCGAGACCGACCCGGTGATCGCGTTCTGCGAGGTCGGGAGCGTCGACCCGGATGCGGTCACGATCGACGCGCTCGCGCGACTGCAGCTGGCAGCGCGCCGGCATGGTTGTCAGATCCGCTTGCGCGACGCCTCCCCGGCGCTGCTCGAACTGCTCGCGTTCCTCGGGCTGTCCGACGTACTGCCTGTCTGACTGACGCGAGGTGGACCAGCCGACGCGGCCGGTCCACCCCTCAGTCGCGACTTAGAACCAGGCGACCGCGATCTTCGCGTGCTTGGTCAGCTTCTTGGCTTTGAGCGGCGCGATGAAGATCGTCCACGTGGCAGAGCTGCGGATCGGCGAGCCCCACAGCCACTGGTTGGTCTTCAAGCACGCGTAGTTGGCGCGGTTCTTGCCGATCGCGGCGGTCGCCCCGCCGGCAAACGCGCATTTCAGGCCCGTTGTGGTCTTGATCCCCCACGGGTTGCCCTTGGTCGAGGGCGCACGCTTGTGGCCTCCCTTGAGCTTTTGCAGGAGCTTGATCTTGATCCCGGATTCCTTCCAGGGCGCGGACGGGCAGAGCACGAACTTGGCCGACTTGCTCGAGCTGAAGCACGGATCCGCAAGCGCGTTGCCGGAGATGCAGCGCCAGGCGTCCTTGCGGTTGAGCACGTTGGAGCTGCTCGTGCACGAGCCGTCGTAGGTGTGCAGGATCGTGATGCCGGGCTGTCCGCCGGATTCGAATGCGTCATAGATATGTGTCTTGGTCGCCGCACTGGCGGAGCTGCATGCGAGCAGGCTCAGGCCGGCGGCCAGAATCAGAATTCGTCTCATAGCGTCAGGACTCTAGACGCGGCGGCAGACCGAACAGCGGGAACAGCCGCTCGGTATCCAGGAAGAACGTGAGCTCGGCGATCTGGCCGTCGGGCGCGAACTCGATCACCTGAAGCGCCCACGGGTCATGGCCGCTGCCGGAATCGCTCGGCTTGTACTGCCCGAACGCGGCCCGGCCGTTTGCGTCCGGCGCCGGCAGCAGCTTGGAGTCGCGGCAGCCGATGCCCGGTCCCCACCACCACGTGAACATGTCCTCGCGGCCCTGCAGCCAGAGGTCGAACGGCGGCATCGACTGGTGCGCGTCCTCCTTGATCAGGTTGGTCAGCGCGTCGATGTCGTAGCGCTCGAACGCCTCGACGTAGCGCGCCAGCAGCTCACGCTGGTCGCCCTCGATCCGGGGTGCGACCTCAGTCGAGCTGACGCCGCTTGAGTCGAGGGTCGCGCGGGCGCGCTGGAGCGCGCTGTTGACCGACGCGACGCTGGTGTTGAGGAGCTCGGCCACCTCCGCCGCCTTCCAGCGCAGCACCTCGCACAGGATCAGAACCGCGCGCTGCCGCGCCGGCAGGTGCTGGAGCGCGGCCACGAACGCGAGGCGGATCGTCTCCCGGGCCATCGCCTGCTCCGCCGGGTCGTTGTCGGCGATCGCCAGGCCGTCCGGGATCGGCTCCATCCACGTCACCTCGGGCAGCGTGTTCAGGTTCGCCTCGACCGGCTCGCCCGCGCCGCCGAGGTCCATCGGGCGGGCGCGCCGCTGGCGGCCGTTCAGCATGTCCAGGCAGACGTTGGTGGCGATCCGGTACAGCCACGAGCGCAGCGCCGAGCGTCCCTCGAAGCGGTCGTAGGCGCGCCAGGCGCGCAGGAACGTGTCCTGCACGGCGTCCTCGGCCTCGAATGGGGAGCCGAGCATCCGGTAGCAGTAGCCGGTCAGCTCCTTGCGGTGCTGCTCGAATCCCCGCTCGAGCTCGGCCTGTGAGGTCTGCGTCGGCGACTGGGCCACGACACTCATCGTACGCGTCCCCGTGTCCCGACGCCATGCGATCGGCGGATCATGCGCGGTGGTAGGTCAGGAGCACCGTGTCGGCGGCCGGCACGGCCTCGACGAGCTTCAGGTTGGCCTGGGCGCCGGGGTCGGCGAACAGGCGCTTGCCGCTCCCGAGCATGGTCGGGTACACCATCAGCCGGTATTCGTCGACCAGATCGTTGGCGGTCAGCGCGTGCAAAAGCGAGGCGCTGCCGGCGACCAGCAGCTCGCCCACCTCGTCGCGGAGGCCGGCGACCTGCTCGGCGACTTCGCCGCGGACGATGTGTGAGTTCTCCCAACTCGCCTCCTGCAGCGTGCTCGAGATCACGTACTTCGGCAGCCCGTTCATCTTGCGACCGAACTCGTCCTGGTTCATCTTCGGCCACGCGGCGGCGAAGCCCTCATAGGTGACCCGGCCGAGCAGCAGCGCGTCGGCCGCCATCAGCTCGTCGACCTTGAACTTGGTGCCCGCCTCACCACGGTCGAACTTGAACGCCCAGCCACCGTGGGCGAACTGCTCGGCGCCGCCTGGATCCTCGACCACGCCGTCGAGGGTCACGAACTCACTCACCACGATCCGTCCCATCACTCCCTCCTCAGTCGCAATTCAGATGCCGGTTAGACGGTCCCGGCCGAGGAAAATCATCGGCGCGTACCATCGCGGTGATGGCCTGGTCCCGGACGATCGAACTGCTCGGGGCGGGCGGAGAGCCGGTCGACTTCGCCCGCACGATCCTCTCGCACGGAGTGGCCGATCTGCCGCCGAACTCGATCGAGCGTGACGGCTCACGGCTCGAGACCGTGCTGCGTGCCGGCGACGATGCCTGGGTGCTGCGACTGTCCGGCGCAGGACCGGGCAAGGCCCGAATCGGGGTCCCGTCCGGGGCGTCCGTGCCGCCCGCGGCCGCGCGCCCGGAGCTCGGCGCCCAGCTTCGCCACATGCTGCGCCTCGACGAGGATCTGAGCGCGTTCTATGCCGTCGCGGCGGCCGATCCGGAGCTGGCGTGGGTGGTCATGGGAGCCGGTCGGATGCTCCGCAGCCCGACCGTGTTCGAGGACCTGGTCAAGACGATCTGCACCACCAACTGCACGTGGTCGGCGACTGAGCGGATGGTCGGCGCGATCGTCGGCGAGCTCGGGCTCGCCGCGACCGGCGCTCCGGAGCGGCGGGCGTTCCCGACCCCCGCGGCGATGGCGGAGGCCGGGGAGGCGTTCTACCGCGATGTCGCGCGGGCCGGGTATCGCGGTGCCTACCTGTGCGATCTGGCGCTCGCCGTGGCCGAGGGTCGGCTCGACCTGGAGGCGCTGAGCGACCCCGAGCTCCCGGATGCCGTGGTGGCCGAGCACCTGCTCGCGCTGGCGGGAGTCGGCCCGTACGCGATGGCACACATGATGATGCTGCTCGGGCGCTATCGCCCGCTGATCCTCGACTCCTGGACTCGCCCCACCTACCGGCGCCTGAGCGGGCGCCCGCGGGTCACCGACAAGGGCATCGAGCGAGCGTTTCGCCGCTACCGGCAGTTCGCCGGACTGGCGTTCTGGCTCACGCTCACGGCGGACTGGGTGACCCAGGCGGCGGATTAGCCGCGCAGCGGCGAGAGGTTCAGCGTCACGCCCAGGTCCAAGGCGAGCTCCTGAACCAGCGAGGCGCGGGGCGCGCCCGGGATCGGACCGCCGGCCAGCGGCGGCTGCCGACGTCCATGCAGCGTGAGCTCCACGCCACCGCAGCCGGCAGGATCGACGACCGCCACGGCCAGCGGCGAGCTCGCGCCCTGGGCGAGGAAGCGCAGCGTCACCCTAAGGCCCGGGTCAGCGGGACACGCCACCACGCCCGGCTGGGCGCGCGGCAGCTCGTTGAGCAGCGCGGTGACGCGCTCGAGCTTCGACGCCGAGGCGAAGGTCAGCGGGCCCTGTTGCAGCTTGCCGAAGCGAGTGACGACGAGGCGCAGACGCGTCGTGCCCGGCGGAATCCGCTCGGAGGCGGGGCGCGGCGAGATCCACACGTCCTGGGCATCGACGCGCAGCAGCGTCGTGTGCTCACCGTGCCTGACCGCCCCGATCACCAGCTCGCGCGAGCCGAGCGTGCCGGGCACCGCCGGCCAGCCGTAGCCGACTGCGCTGTAACTGGTGCCGCCGGGCCCGGTGCCGCCGCCGGTGAGCACGAGCTGCGATCCGGCGGGGCGGTGCGCCGCGATGTAGGCGAGCACCGTGCGGGGAGTGCCGGGCACGGTCCACCACTGGTGGCGGTCGACGAGATTCGGCGTGGCCGGCCTGCTGACCGAATGGGCGAGCGCGCGGCCGCCGCCCTGCGGCTCGGTGGCGCTGCGCTGGGCGCCGGAAGGAAGCGACAGGCGTGAGAGCAGCCGAGCCGCGTCGACCTGCGCCGCGGCTCGGTTGGCCGCGGCCGGGCTCACTGCAGCCGGCCCGCTCGAGGTCGCTGAGCTCGCGCAGGCAGCGATCAGCGCGATTACCGCGGACGCTGCCAGGACGGGTGGGCATCGCTTGCGCATGAGATCAGAGCGTACTGCGGCTGCGCTCGAGGAACTCGCGCTCGGGGCCGTTCTCGGTCCGGTCGATCGCCGCCTCGTAGGCGAGCTCCGCCTCGGCGCTGCGGCCGGCGCGCCGCAGCAGATCGGCGCGAATCGCGTGGTAGAGGTAGTAGCGCTCGAGCGCCAGGTCCTCGAGCAGCCGCAGCGCGGCCTCCGGGCCGTCGACCTCGGCCACCGCGACGGCCCGGTTGAGCGCCGCCACCGGGGTCGGGGCGATCGCCAGCAGCTGGTCGTAGAGGGTCAGAATCTGCCGCCAGTCGGTCTCCTCCGCGCTCGGCGCGTCGCTGTGGACGGCGTTGACCGCGGCCTGGAGCTGGTACGGCCCCGGTGTCCCGATGCGCAGGCAGCGGCGCACGAGTGCCTGGCCCTCGTCGATCAGCTCCCGGTTCCATTCGCCGCGGTCCTGGTCGGCCAGCCGCACCAGCTCGCCGGAGGGCGTGGTCCGCGCCACCCGCCGTGAGTCGGTCAACAGCATCAGTGCGAGCAGGCCGAGCACCTCGGGCTCGTCGGGCATCAGCTCCGCCAGCAGCCGGCCGAGCCGGATCGCCTCGGCGGTCAGCTCCTCGCGCACGAGGCGCTCACCGCCGCTGGCCGCGTAGCCCTCGTTGAAGATCAGGTAGATGACGGCCAGTACCGAGCGCAGCCGATCGGGAAGCTCGGCATCGGCGGGAATCCGGTAGGGGATCCCGGCATCCCGGATCTTGCCCTTCGCGCGCGAGAGCCGCTGGCCCATCGTCGGCTCGGAGACCAGGAACGCGCGGGCGATCTCAGGCGTGGTCAGGCCGCCGAGCAGCCGCAGCGTCAGCGCGACCTGCGCGCCCGAAGACAGCGAGGGATGGCAGCAGGTGAAGATCAGGCGCAGGCGGTCGTCGCTCATCGGTCCGTCATCCGGTTCCTCGCGCGCGTGCAGAAGCGCCGCCTGGGCGTGGCGATCCGCGCGTGAGCTCTCGCGCCGCAGGCGGTCGATCGCGCGGTTGCGCGCCGTGGTGATGATCCAGCCGGCGGGACTCGGCGGCACGCCCGCGGCCGGCCAGCGCTCGAGCGCGGTCGCGAAGGCGTCCTGGACCGCCTCCTCGGCGACGTCGATGTCACCGAAGACACGGACCAGGACCGCCACCGCGCGTCCGTACTGCTCGCGGAAGACACGCTCGACCTCGGAGGCTGAGGGCGCCGTCACGCGCGCGTCAGCCGTTGTCCTGAAACGGGCGAACCTCGATCGGCAGGGTCGTCGCCCGGGCCAGTTTGCGGCCCCAGTCGAGCGCCGCGTCGAGATCCTCGGCGTCGACGATCGTGAACCCGCCGAGATGCTCCTTGCCCTCGATGTAGGGTCCGTCGGTCATCAGCACCTCGCCGTCGCCGGCGCGCAGGACCGTGGCCGTGCTCGGCGCGTGAAGGCCGGCCGAGAACACCCACGCCCCGGCGGCCTGCATCTCGTCGCGCACCGCCAGCACGTCGCGCATGATCTGCTCTAGCTCGCCCGACGGGGGCGGATCTCCGTCCGGCTGGTAGACGCTGAGTAGGTATTGCTGCATGTGAAGCTCCTCGTGATAGGGGGATTCTCACCCTCTATACGAATGGCGCAAGGCCGATTTCGACAACTGCGCGTGTGTCGGCGCGACATAATCCCCGCCGTGGGTGAACTGGGCCAGGCCTTCGTCGATGCGCTCGCGCGCAAGGACACGTCGAGAATGAGCGAGGTGCTGGATCCGGCGGTGGACTTCCGCGGTCTCACGCCGAACCGCAACTGGGACGCCACGGGCTCGCAGGCGGTGATCGACGAGATCCTCGCCACGTGGTTCGGGGACTCCGACCAGATCGAGGCGACGCTCAGGGTCGAGAGCGATGAGTTCGCCGACCGCGAGCGCGTGGGCTACCGATTCCGCGTGCGCAACCCCGATGGCCTGTTCGTGGTTGAGCAGCAGGCGTACTTCACCGAGCGCGACGGTCGGATCGACTGGATGCGCGTCGTCTGCTCGGGCTTTCGCCCGGCGGACGGCGAGTGACCGCCGCCAGCCGGGCGCGCTGCCCTACGCCGCAGCCGGAGTCGGATCGGGACGGACAACGACCGTGTCCGCGACCCGAATGATCTCGCTCACCGGCAGATCGGCGAGCGAGGCGTGCTTGCGAATCGCCTCGGGGCTGCTCGCCTCGTAGATGCACACCGTTCCGACCGAGCCGCCGCCCTCCTCGAGCACGTAGCTGCGGATCCACCGGATGTCATCCGGCATCTCCTCGTCGGCCGTCTTCTTCGAGCGGCCCGCTGCCTCCTCGAGCTCCGCACCCGAGCGCCAGCCGTCCCGCCGGAGAATCACGTAGAGATCCATCGCGGTTCCTCCTTCGTTTGAGTAACTGATGCGGCGAGCCTACGCGGAGACGCGCGGGCGCACATCGGGAGGACTACCTATTTTTCGATCCACGTTCGCTGGCATGAGACACTCCGCGCAGGATGGAGCGTGCGGATTCGGGGCAGGTCGCGGACCTCGGGACGGCGCCGCTGCTCGAGCGCGGCGATGCGTTAGCGACGCTCGAGAGGCATGTGTCCGAGGTGCGGTCCTCCTCGGAGGGGCGGGTCCTGTTCATCGGCGGCGAGTCTGGGGTCGGGAAGACGACGCTGCTGCGGAGCTTCTGCGACGCGCAGGGACTGCGGGTCCTCTGGGGCTCCTGCGCGCCGCTGCGAACCCCGCGACCACTCGGCCCGTTCTGGGACATCGCAGCCGCGGTCGGAGGCGAGCTCGAGTCGCTCGTCGAGGCGGGAGCGCGTCCGCATGAGGTCGCGGCGGCCCTGCGCCGGGACCTCCAGGGCGGCCGGACCACGGTGCTCGTGCTCGAGGATGTCCACTGGGCCGACGAGGCGTCGCTCGATGTGCTCGTGCTGTTGGCGAGCTCGGCCTCCACGGTGCCGGCGCTGGTGCTCGCGAGCTACCGAGATGACGAGCTCGAGGGCGCGGAGCAGTTGCGGGTCGTGCTCGGCGAGTTCGGCCGCGGCGCTCGCCGGCTGAAGCTCGCACCGCTGTCGGAGGCCGCGGTCTGCGAGCTGGCGGAGCCGTTCGGAATCGATGGCCAAGATCTGTACCGACGAACCGGCGGCAATCCGTTCTTCGTGGCCGAGGCGCTCTGCACTCCGGACCTGCTGCTGCCCGAAACCGTTCGTGACGCCGTTCTGGCGCGCGCGGCGCGCCTGTCCGAGTCGGCCCGAACCATGCTTGACGCGGTTGCGATCGTCCCCGGTCAGGTCGAGCTGTCGCTGGTGGAGCGGCTCGCCGGACGGCTCGAGCCCGGGCTCGATGAGTGCCTAGCCTCCGGGATGTTGGTGGCCGGACCGTCGCACGTGGAGTTCCGCCACGAGCTCGCGCGGCTGGCGATCGAGGAGACCATGTCGCCCGCACGCCGGCTCGCGCTGCATCGCCAGGCGCTCGCCGAGCTCGCCACCGACGGACGCGACTTCGCACGACTCGCGCATCATGCGCAGGCGGCCGGCGACGCCGACGCGGTGGTGCTCTGGGGCCCGCTCGCAGCGGAGAGCGCGGCCTCGGCGGGGGCGCACCGCGAAGCCGCCGCACACTACGCCCGCGTGCTCAGGTTCTCGGAGCGGGTGACGGTGGAACAGCGTGCCGAGCTGCTGCACCGGCTCGTCAACGAGTATTGGATGACCGACCAGTTCGACGCCGCGGTCGCGACGCAGCGAGCCGAACTCGAGTGCGTCCGCACGCTCGGCGACCGGCTCGCCGAGGGGGACGCGCTGCGCACGCTCTCACGCCTGATGTTCTTTGTCGGCGAGGTGGAGCAGGGCGAGGCGCTGGCGGGCGAGGCGCTCGCGCTGCTCGAACCGCAGCCGCCCGGGCACGAGCTGGCGATGGCGTACGGAAACGTCGCGCAGCGCCGGATGGTGCTGGACGACCTTGAGGGCGCCCGTTTCTGGGGCGCGAAGGCGATCGAGCTTGCCGAGCGCCTGGACGACGCGGAGGCACTCAGCTACGCGCTCACGAACGTCGGAGGAACCGAGATGCGCCTGGCCGAGTTCGAGGATGGCCGGGCGAAGTTGCAGCGGGCGCTCGAGCTCGCCCAGCGTGATGGTCTCGAGGATTACGCCGGGAGGGCATTCCAGGTCCCCGTCCTCGGCGCGATCTCGGTCCGGCGCTTTGAGGTCGCCGACGTGCTGCTCGATCGGGGACTCGCGTACTGCCGCGAACGCGGCCTCGACACTTGGCGGCTGTACCTGCTCGCAGGTCGCGCTCGGATCGAGTTGGAGCGCGGCCACTGGGTGGAGGCGGCCGACGCAGCCGCGACCGTGCTTCGCGACCCGCGCAGCGCCGCCTATCCCCGTGGCCTCGCTCGGACCACGCTCGGCCTGGTGCGGGCTCGGCGCGGAGACCCGGACTGGCAGGTGCCGCTCGACGAGGAGCTGGTGCTGGCGATCCGGACCGGCGAGCTCGAACGGATCGCCTCCGTCGGCGCCGCCAGGGCCGAGGCGGCGTGGCTCACCGGCGATCTCGACGCGGTGCGGAGAGAGACGGAGGCGCCGCTGGCGCACGCGCTCGAATGCCGTGCCATGTGGCTCGCCGGTCAGCTGGCCTGCTGGCGCTGGCGCGCCGGGATGACCGACGCGCTTTCTGCCGGCGCGGCGGCCAAGCCCTACGCGCTGTCGATCGCCGGGGACTGGAGGGGTGCCGCCGCGTGCTGGCGCGAGCTTGACTGTCCGTACGAAGCTGCGCTCGCGCTGGCCGACGCGGAGGATCCGGACGCGTTGCGCGAGTCCCATGAGCAGCTGCTCGGCCTCGGAGCCGCCCGTGCTGCCGCGCTCGTCGCTCGCCGGCTCCGGGAGCTGGGGGTGCGCGGACTGCCCCGCGGCCCGCGGGCCAGGACGCGCGCCAACCCGGCGGGGCTCACTGCCCGCGAGCTCGAGGTGCTGGCGCTGTTGGTCGAGGGCATGCGCAACGCCGAGATCGCGGAGCGACTGGTGGTGTCGACCAAGACGGTCGACCACCACGTCTCGGCCGTGCTGCGCAAGCTCGGCGTGCGCACGCGCGGGGAGGCGGTGGCCGAGGCCGGGCGGCTGGGTATCGCGCTGGAAAGATAGGTAGCCGCGCTCCCGAGTATGGGTGGTCCTCCCGATGTGTGGCGGGGCCCGCGTTCCTAGGTTGATGGGCACAGTCCGTCAACCGTTAGGAGCTCACATGCGTCGTGTCCTGATCACCGCCGCGCTGCTGGCCACCGCGCTCGGCGCGGTGACCGCAATCGCTGCGGCCCAACCCAACCGAAGCTCGACTGGGGTCGCGGCCAAGAAGGGTGCTCCGTCACTCGCCGCCGACGTGATGGCGGCTCGGATCGCCACCGCCAAGTATGCCGGGAACCTCAACCGGGCCAAGGCCGATGGCTACGGAATCATCACCCGGATGATCCCGAACATGGGCTTTCACTTCATGAACCCGAAGGTCACCAAGTTCGACGTCCGCCGACCGCCGATCCTCGTCTACGAGCATCACGGCTCGAGGTGGCAGCTCGGCGCGCTCGAGTGGGTGTTCACCTCGATGCCAGCGAAGCCGCCGCTGCCGGGCGCCAAGTTCGGCGTGTTCGGTGCCGCGTGTCACTACGTCGATGGCACGTTTGTGTTCCAGACCGACCAGTCCAAGTGCGCGGCTCACAGCCCGCAGACCGGGGCGAAGTTCAACTTCTGGCACCCGCGGCTGATCACCATGCACTTCTGGGTCTGGTACCCCAATCCGGCTGGGATCTACTCCGGGCTCAATCCCTTCGCGCACGGCTTCAACCACGGCTAGCGGCAGGGCTTGATGAGACGGGCGCGACGCTCAGTCGCGCCCGCCTTGCGGGTCGGGTCGGGGCGGGCGCGGCACGAGCCGCGCTCGTCGCGCATTCGGATACTGTTGGCCGCGATGGAGGATTTCGCGGTTGAGGTCAGCGGCGGCAGGCTCGGCGTCTGCCGCTACGGCGCGGCGTCCTCCTTCCCCTCCGATGCCCCGGTCGCGCTCGCCGTGCATGGGATCACGGGCAATAACCGCACCTGGCTGGCGATCGCGCAGGCGCTGGCGGGCCGGGTGGTGCTGGTGGCGCCGGACATCCGCGGCCGCGGCGACAGCCGGGAGCTGCCGGGGCCGTACGGGATGGATGCTCACGTGGCCGACCTGCTCGCGCTGGTGGATCAGCTCGGGCTCGAGCGGCCGCTGCTGATCGGCCACTCGCTCGGCGCCTACATCGTCTCCAGCTTCGCCGTCAGGCATCCAGACCGCGTCCGCGCGCTGCTGCTGGTCGACGGTGGGCTTCCGATCCCCGGCACCGAGGGCGTCGATCCCCAGGCGTTCGCGGACGCGTTCCTCGGGCCCGCGCTGGCGCGCCTGAGCATGCGGTTTCCGACGCGGCAGGCTTACATCGACTGGTGGCATCAGCACCCGGCCTTCAACGACGGCGACATCGCCGAGGACAACCTCGTCGCCTACGTCGAGCACGACACGATCGGCGAGGAGCCCGAGCTGCGCTCCTCGGTATCCGAGCAGGCGGTGCGCGGCGACGCCGGCGAGCTGGCCACGCTCGGCAGCGCAGCGTCCGAGCTGGCGATGCCGGCGACGCTCCTGTGCGCGCCCCGCGGCCTCCAGAACGATCCCAACCCGATGCAGCCGCTCGGGGTGGCGCAGGCCTGGGCCGCCGGCGCCCCCGACCGGCGAGAGGCCCGGCTGGTGGAGGACGTAAACCACTACACGATCACGCTCGGAGCGCGCGGCGCGCAGGCGGTGGCGGAGACGATCCTCGGGCGTTAGTACTAGGCCGAGCCGAGTAACTTTGCCTTCTCAGCCTCGAACTCGGCGTCGTTGAGCACGCCGCGATCGTGCAGATCCGCGAGCTGCTGCAGACGATCCAGCCGCTCGGCCGACTCGCTTGCCCCGGCCGGATCCTGCCCACCCTCGGTGGCGCGCGGCTCCTCGCGCTTGCCGCGCAGCTTTTCCGCCTGTCGAAGCAGCGCATCCCGGGAGAGATCGGGGCGCCGGCGCTCTGACCCGTCCGCGGAAGCCGGGTCACCGCCCGCGCCGCTGCCAGGCGCGGCATGAGCGATCTCCTCGAACCTGGCCCGCTGCGAGGTCTTGGCCGCCTCAGGGCTCATCGATGGATCCGATGTGTCGAACTTGACCTTCTTGCTCTTAGCCTGGTAAAGCACCGGTACGACTTCGCCGATCGCCAAATCCCGCAGGCTGTCGACGTTCAAAGGCGACAGAACGGTCGTGCGAAACACCGGCCCACCCCCCGGGGGCCGCACGTCCAATACATACTCTTGCCGCCGCCGCAGGGTGCCTCCCCCGTGATGTGTGTACACGGGCTTGTCGTCCATCTGCCGTGCGGCGATGACCGTCGCTCTCGTTCGCTCCCACCGATGTCCAAACAACCGCCGCCTCCAGGGTCCGTGTGGCGACGAAATCTAACCACGTGGCACGCAAGAGCTGCGATCAGTCAGCGACCGTGACAGCGCTGGCTGTGGCGCCGCGCGCTCTACCTTTCTTGGCGAAGTAGCGGCCGATCGCGATCGAGCCCACGATGCCCAGTCCTGTCGCGACCAACGGCAGCGTCTGGTCGAAGTTGTAGGCGGTGGAGTAGCGGGTCTGGCGGATGATCAATGCGGTTCCAGCGGCCTGGATGAGGAACAAAGCCGCCCAGAGGTAGCTGATGACGTACATGCTGGTGCGAAAGTCGTGGTATTGGTCCCACATCCTGTCGAAGATCGCCATCCCTTCGTGGGTGCCGTCCGTCCCATAGCGCTGGGCCATGTAGAACACGACCGGCTTACGGACCAGAACGCACGAGCCCAAGAAGATCAAGCCGATCAGGGCCGTGACCGCGCAGTCCTTGTAGAGCAGCACCTTGGGAGCGTGACTCCCGATCAGCGCGATGACTGCGGACAGCGCGGTGAACGAGAAGATCGCGGCGGAGGCCCCGCTGAACTTACGGGCCTTAGCCCAGACCAAGCAGCCGCCGAGGACCGGGGCGATGCTGCCAATCAGGTAGCTGACCACGTCGCTGGCGCCCATCCGCTGGGCAAGGTGAAACAGCGCGATGCTGCCACCGACCTCAACGGCCGTGACGAGGATGTTGAAGCGCATCCCCTTCTTGGCCGGGTGCTCCTTGAGACCTTGAGCGATCTGGTCGTGCGCCGTTGGCTCGCCGGCGACCATGTTCACACAGTACGTGTGCCAACCCGAGCGCACAACCCGGGCGCACAACCCGGGCGCACGTGCGTTCCCGGGCTTGACCCTCGACCCAAGTCCCGTATCGTGTCGGGTTCAGGGGAATGTCAGGGCGCAACGGACCGGTGGTGCGTGTGGAAATGCTCGGCGGATTCCGAGTTGGGGTCGCACGCGAGCCCATCGATGACTCGGCGTGGCGCCTGCGTAAGGCCCGCGCGCTGATCAAGCTGCTGGCGCTGACGCCCGAGCACGCGCTGCACCGCGAGCAGGCGATCGGGGCACTGTGGCCGGATCTCGAGCCGAGCGCGGCCTCCAACAACCTGCGCCAGGCGTTGTTCGTGGCGCGCCGGGCGCTCGACTCCGCCGGTGACGACGGCGCCGCCCGGCTCGAGCTCTCCCCGGACGCGCTGTCGCTGCGGTCCGACGGTCTCGAGGTCGATGTCGAGGAGTTCGAGGCCGCCGCGAAACGGGTGGACGACGAGCCGAGCACCGAGCGTCTCCGCGCCGCGGTCGACGCCTACCACGGCGAGCTCCTCCCGGAGGACCGGTTCGAGGACTGGGCGATCGCCAAACGCGAGGCGCTCAGGGAGCGGTATCTGGGGCTGCTGCTCGCCCTGGCCGCGATGCACGACGACGCCGGGGACGACGCCGCAGCGCTCGAAGTGCTCCAGCGGGCGGTCGTGGCCGAGCCGTTGCACGAGCCGGCGCACCGTCAGCTGATGCGCATCTATGCGCTCACGGGTCGCCGCCAGCGAGCGCTGGCTCAGTTCCACCTGCTGCGCGAGGCGCTTCGCCGCGAGTTCGAGGATGAGCCCGATCAGGACACGCGTCGGCTCTATCAGGACATCCTCGCGCGCCGGATCGGCGACGGGCGCAGCGCGGAGGAGGCTCCGGCCCCACGACGTGCCGATCGCGGAACCACCGGAGCCGGACGGTCGGGAAACCTGCCGCTGCAGCTCACGAGCTTCGTCGGGCGCGATCGCGAGCTGCGCGACGTTGTCGGGCTCGCGCGCCGCCACCGGCTGGTCACGCTGACCGGTCCGGGCGGATGCGGCAAGACGAGACTGTCGCTCGAGGCAGCAACCGCGCTTCGCCGTGAGGTGCCCGACGGAGTGTGGCTGGTGGAGCTCGCCGGACTCTCCGACGGCGCGCTCGTCCCGAACACGGTGGCCGCGGCCCTCGGGGTCGAGAGCCGCTCGGCGCGCCCGTCGCAGGAGGCCGTTGCGGCCCACGTCGGCGAGCGTGAGGTGCTGATCGTGCTCGATAACTGCGAGCATCTCGTCGGCCCGTGCGCCACGCTCGTGGAGGGGCTGCTGCGCGCCTGCCGCAACCTGCGGATGCTGGTCACGAGCCGAGAGCCGCTCCACGCTGCCGGCGAGGTCGACTGGCGGGTCCCGTCGCTGTCGCTCGATGAGGCCGCGAGGCTGTTCGCCGAGCGCGCCACCAGCGCCTCCTCGCGGTTTGTCGCCTCGGAGGAGAACGCTGCCGCTGTGGCGGAGATCTGCCGCCGCGTGGACGGGATCCCGCTCGCGATCGAGCTGGCAGCCGCGCGCGTCGGCGTGCTGGCGCCAGCCCAGATCGCCGAGCGCCTGCAGGACTCGCTATCCGTGCTCGCCGCCGCACGTCGGACCGCGCTGACGCGCCAGCAGACGCTCACCGCGACCCTCGATTGGAGCCACGAACTGCTGGAGGCCGATGAACGCCAGCTGTTCCGCCGACTTGGGACGTTCGCGGGGGATTTCGACCTCGGCGCGGTGGAAGCCGTCTGCGACGGAGAGCTCGAGGTGCTGGCGCGGCTCGTCGACAAGTCGCTCGTGGCGGTGGAGGAGCACGGCGGCACCGCGCGCTACCTGCTGCTCGACACGGTCCGCCACTACGCGCGGGAGCAGCTCGCCAGGGCGGGCGAGCGCGGTGAGCTTGAGGCCAGGCACCGCGACCATTACGTCGAGCTGGCCGAGGCGCTTGGCGCAGTGGTGGAGGATCCGGGGCCGCGCGCGCGGCTGGCACTCGAGGCGGATGAGACGCGCTGGGCGCTGCGCAACGCGCTCCGGTCCGACCCTGACGTGGCGCTGCGGCTGGCGGCTGCGCTCTGGCGGTTCTGGCACGACCGCGGGGACCGGACCGAGGGCGCGCGCTGGCTCGAGGATGCGCTGCGAGCGGCCCCCGAGCCATCGGCCGTTCGCGCCGCGGCCCTCCACGGCCTCTCGGTCCTGGCGATCCGAACCAGCGACCACGACCGAGCCCTGAGCACAGCCACCGACGCGGTCGCCTACTTCCGCGGGTCCGGCGACAGTCGCGCGCTCAGCGAGGAGCTGCACCACCTCGGGACGATGGCCTGGGTGTTCGCCGACTTCCCCGGGGCCGTGCGCTGGTGCCACGAGAGCCAGTCGATCGCCGAGCGGTCGGGGCTCGACTCAATCGTGGCGTCGGTGTTGCACACGCTCGGAGTGATCTCGGCCTCGCGCCACGAGACGACGCGGGGTCGAGAGTTGATCGCTCAGAGCATCGAGCTGTTGCAGGCGCTACCGGCCGATGGCGAGCCCGTGCTGCTGCCGGTGGCGCACGGTTTCGGGCCCGCCTCGGGCGGTCCTCACTGCCGCTTCCTGGAACAGACCTTCGTGACCGCGCGGCGCGTCCGACCGGCGCGTGCCGTGCCCTATGCGATCTGCGACCTCGCCGCAACGGTGAGGGACGCCGGCGACACCATGGAGGCGCGGCGGCTGTTCGAGCAGTCCCTGGCGCTGTTCCGCACGCATGGCGACGAGCTCGGTTCGGCCCAGGGACTGGAGCAGCTCGGGAACCTGCTTGCCCGCGAGGGAGAGCACGAAACGGCCCGGGAGCTTCACGACGAGAGCCTCGCCCTCCGCGAGGCTGGCAATGACGCCCGCGGCATTGGGCTCTCGCTGGTGGCCATCTCAGTGGCTGCGGTCTGCGCCGGGAACCTGGAGCGCGCGCGGGCCGCCGCGCAGCGCGCGCTCGATCTGTTCGATCGCACCGACGACGGGCCGGGCCGGGGCTCGGCGGTGATGCAGCTTGGCTTCGTGGCCGCCGCGGCGGGCGAGCTGGGCGAGGCGCGCGATTTGCAGGAGCGGGCGCTGCTCCTGTGGCAGCGCTTCGTCCCCAACAACGGCTGGTGCGGCAGCGTCCTGCTCGAGCTCGCCGCGCTCGACGCCGCGCTGGGCGAGCGCAGACGCGTGCGATCGCGGCTGGAGCAGGCGTTGGAGACGTTCGAGCACGTCGGCGATCAGTTCGGCATCGAGCTGTGCCTAGAGGCGATGCGAAAGGAGGCAAATGTCGCGCTAACGGCTGACTAACGGGGCGACCATAGCTTGGTCGGGGAATCCGGAAACACCGAGAGGAGTTGCAATGAGCAGCGTGGCAGGTACGCCTTCACTAGGAGAGGCGACGACGAAGGAATTGCGCGAGGCGCTGAGGGGCGAGCTCGTGCTCCCGACTGACGCGGATTACGACGAGGCACGGAGCGTCTGGAACGGAATGATCGACCGGCGACCGGCGCTCGTCGCCCGGTGCACCGGGACGAGCGATGTGATCGCCGCGATCGGATTCGCCCGCAGCGAGGGGCTCGAGGTCGCGGTGCGCGGCGGCGGCCACAACGTGGCCGGGAACGCTACGTGCGACGGCGGCCTGGTGATCGACCTGTCCCTGATGAAGGGTGTGCGTGTCGATGCCGAGGCGCGCACGGTACGGGCGCAGGGTGGGCTCACCTGGGGCGAGCTCGACGCCGAGACCCAGGCCTTCGGGCTGGCGAGCACCGGGGGACTGGTGACCACCACCGGGATCGCCGGCTTTACGCTCGGGGGCGGAATCGGCTGGATGATGCGCAAGCACGGACTCGCGTGCGACAACCTGATCGCGGCCGACATGGTCACCGCCGACGGGCAGATCGTTCACGCGAGCGAGACCGAGAACCCCGAGCTCCTGTGGGGCCTGAGGGGCGGCGGCGGCAACTTCGGCGTCGTGACCGAGTTCGAGTACCGGCTGCATCCGGTGTCGCAGGTGTTCGGCGGCCTGGTCGCGTGGCCGGCGGATGCCGGTCGCGACGTGCTCAAGTTCTGGCGCGAATGGTCGCTGACCGCGCCCGACGACGTGTGCACGATGGCGGCCTTCCTGTACGCACCGCCGGAGCCGTTCGTCCCGCCCGAGGTGGTCGGCCACCCGATCTTCGCGATCGCCTGCTGTCACCTCGATCCCGCCGGCCGAGCCGAGGACGACCTGCGTCCGCTGCGTGACCTCGGTCCCGCGGTCGACGTGCTCGGCCCGATGCCGTACACGGCGATTCAGGGGATGTTCGACGCCGGCACACCGCGCGGCTCGCACAACTACTGGCGCTCGGGCTACGTGCAGGCGCTGACCGACGACGCGATCGAGACGATCATGGGGGCGGTTCCGGGCATCCCCGATCCGATGGGACAGCTCCACATTCACCAGATGGGCGGGGCGATGAGCCGCGTGCCGCAAGGCGCAACCGCGTTCGGCAACCGCGACGTTCCCTTCCTGATGAACTACATCGGGCTGTGGCTCGACGCGGCCGAGGATGAGAAGAACACCGCCTGGGTCAAGCAGGCCTCCGACGCCATGGCGCCCTTCTCGACCGGTGCCCGCTACGTCAACTTCCTCGCCGACGAGGGCGACGCCGGCGTGGCGTCGGCGTACGAGGCGGAGACATTCGCGCGTCTCCAGGGCCTCAAGGCCAAGTACGACCCGACGAACTTCTTCCATCTGAATCAGAACGTTCGGCCGAAGTCGTAGGGGTCGTTGTGGGCGCCGCGGTCCGCTCGGGCCGCGGCGCCCCGAAGGCGGGCCCAGCTACTTCGCGGCGGCGTACTCCTCCGACCCCATGAAATGAAGTGACACGTATGGCTCGTCGCCCACGACCCAGCTGTCGTGGCCTCCGGGCACGTAGAAGAACTGCCCCGGCTCCATGATCCGCTCGGTCCCGTCGCGCATCGCCGCGGCCGCGCGGCCGCTGAGCACCAGCCCGACGTGCTCGACCTCGCACCACTCCGCGCCCGTCGCCGCGCCGACATGTTCGCGCCAGCGCCATCCGGGCTCGTATGTCGCACGCCCGAGCGTCATCTCGCCCACCCGGTAGACCTCGAATCGGCCCTTCTCGAAGGTTCGGGTCTCGATCGGATCATCGAGCGATACGAGCTGGAGGTCCATGGGAAGGGTTCGAGGATAGCCCGGCCGGATTCTCGGCCTGCGGGACGGGGCGGACGGGCCGCACTTGTGGCGTTTCTCCGGGGCCACGGACCGCCGGCCGCGGCGGGGAGGGGGAATAACGTCACGCTCGGCCGCGCCCGGGTGCTCGAGTGTGACCTTGGTGCCATTACCGGCGTGCTTTGTCACTCTCGGCCGCGCCGGTCACGCGAGCGTGACGAAATCCCCCCGCGCGTGCTTTCCCGCGCCGCGCGCGATCCGTGGTTTCTACGGTCCGCGGCCCGGGGGTAACCCCGATGCGCTCTGGCAGTGGTGCGCCACGATGTCGGCTTCGATGGCCGCGATCTTCAACCTCAACCATCCGGCTCACACCCTGCACTGGCATTTCATCTCACTGTCGGTGTCGAACGTCGTGGTGATCATCGTGATGCTGGTCGTGTTCGCGTTGGCGATCGCCCTCCCGTTCCCCGGACATCGCGACGCAGGAGAGAGCTAGATGGGCGCGGTCAAGACACCCGAGCCCACGCCCAAGAAGACCTGGACGGTGGCGCTCCGCGAGCGGGGCGTCCGCGCGCTCCCGCCGGAGAAGCTGCTCCCCGATGGGCAGCCGACCTACGTCTCGTCGTGGATCTACGTGTTCGGCGTGCTGTCGATCGCCTCGCTCGTCGTCCTCATCGCCTCCGGGTGCGTGCTGGCGCTGAAGGGGCCGGGCTGGTGGCACTTCACCGGCGCCGGGCACTTCTTCAACAGCATCCACCTGTGGAGCGTCGAGTTGTTCTTCTTCTTCATGGTGATCCATCTCTGGGGCAAGTACTGGATGGCGGCGTGGCGCGGCGGACGCACACGAGTGTGGATCACGGGCGCCGTGACCTTCCTGGTCGCGATCCCATGCGCGTTGACCGGCTACGTCTCACAGCAGAACTTCGACGCCCAGTGGATCTCGACGCAGGCCAAGGACGCGATGAACTCCGTCGGTGTCGGGGCGTTCTTCAATTTGACCAACTTCGGCCAGATGTACAGCTACCACGTGCTTCTGCTCCCGATCGCGGTCGTCGCGCTCGTGGTCGCGCATGTGTTGCTGGTGCGCAAGCACGGAGTCGTGCCGCCGTTCGAGCTGCCACGCCCGAAGGACGGGAGTTCGCGGTGACCGGCCGCGAGCGGCGCCGGCTCGAGAACGAGGCGGCGCGCGAGTGGAAGGGCGGCTACCGACGCTACGACCTGGTGAAGGAGTTCTCGATCGCGCTCGGCGTCGTCCTGGCGCTCGCGGTTGTGCTGACGATCCTGTTCTCGTCGCCCGACGACCCGCCGACAACGGTCCAGTCGTGGTCGCGCACCGACCCGGTCGACTTCGTCACCACCGCGGTCAGCGAGCTCGATGGCTCGAGCGACACCGCCGGCTATGGCCCGCCGTACAACCACAACAGCGACGGCCAGCACATCGCCTTCATCTACCTGCAGAAGTGGCTCGGGGTCAGCCATCCGATCGACACCGCCAAGGACTACGTGATCGACCCGCTCCGATCGATCCCGAACTCCACGGCGTTGCAGACCGCGATCACCACCTACCAGGCGGCACCGGCCAAGCTCCAGACCGCCTGGACCGACGCGTACACGAAGGCGCTCGGAAACGCCAAGGCCAATCCCGACGGTTCGATCACGCTGCCGGCCGGCAACTACGGCCCCGTCGCGCCGATGATGAACTCGTTGCTCTCATTCGCGCAGAGCGGAGGACTGGACGGTGCGCTCCTGACGAGCCGGCAGTTCTACCAGACCGACTACACCAAGCCGCTGCTGTTGATGGCGGACGGCGGGCGCCTCGCGGCCCGGGCCCAGCAGCAGCACCTGCTCGGCGAGCAGTGGGGAATGATGAACGAGACCGGCAGCTACCCGGGCCAGGTGTGGCTCTGGTTGTACACGTTCTGGTACCAGATCAAGCCCTTCTCGACCTCGGCCAACGCCGATGCCCTCGTGATGGCCGTGATGGGCGTCCTCAGCCTCGCCTTCATCCTGATCCCGCTGATCCCGGGCGTCCGCACCATCCCGCGCAAGATCCCGATCTACAAGCTGATCTGGCGCGACCATTACCGGTCGCTGATGTAGGCCTGCGGGACGGGGCGGACGGGCCGCACTTGTGGCGTTTCTCCGGGGCCACGGACCGCCGGCCGCGGCGGGGAGGAGGGAATAACGTCACGCTCGGACGCGTCGGGCGGCTCGAGTGTGACGTTGGTGCCATTACCGGCGTGCTTTGTCACTCTCGGCCGCGCCGGTGACGCGAGCGTGACGAAATCCGCCCCCCGCTCGCCCCGCCCCCCGCGTCCCCCCGCGCGCCCCGCCCCCGCCCCGCCCCGACAAACAACGGCCCGCCCCCCGATCAGGGGGACGGGCCGCAAACCCTTCGATTCAAACGGCGTTACTCGTCCGAGCCGCCGCTGCCGCCGTTGCCCTCGCTCGGGACGTCGAGATCAGCGAGCTCTTCGACGAAGCCCAGCGACGATCCGCCGTCGCCGCGGCCGATGTCCTCGAGGTCCGACAGATCAGCCTCCATGCCTCCAAATCCCGTCAGGGATTCGCCGTCGGTCAGGCCGAGCTCGGCCGCGAGATCGTCGTGGTCGAGCAGGCCGACGTCGTCCATTCCGCGGGGGAGCGGCTCGGCCGGCTCGATCTCGATCCGCCGGTAGCGCTTGAGCCCCGTGGCGGCCGGGATGAGCTTGCCGATGATGACGTTCTCCTTGAGCCCGTTGAGCCGGTCGATCTTGCCCTCGAGCGCTGCGTCCGTGAGGACCTTGGTGGTCTCCTGGAACGAAGCGGCCGAGAGGAACGAGTCCGTGTTCAACGACGCCTTGGTGATCCCGAGGATGATCTCCTCGGCCTGAGCCGGCTCTCCGCCGGCATCGATCACGGCCTGGTTGACACGCGCATACTCGTGACGGTCGACGAACTGGCCCGGAAGCAGGTCGGTGTCGCCCTTCTGGTCGACCCGCACCTTCTTCAGCATCTGGCGCACGATCAGCTCGATGTGCTTGTCATCGATGTCAACGCCCTGGGACTTGTAGACCTCCTGCACCTCGCGTACGAGATACAGCTCGGTTTCCGTCCGATTGCGGATCGCCAGCAGCTCGTGCGGGTACAGCGACCCCTCGTTGAGCTGCTTGCCCGGCTCGATCTTCTGCCCGTTCTCGACGAACAGCAGCGTCCGGCGCGGGAACGTGTGGCGATGCTCCTCGCCACCGTCATCGGTGATCACAACCGTGACCGCCTTGTCGGACTCCTCGATCGAGACCTTGCCGCCAACCTCGGCGATCTTGGCCAGGCCCTTCGGCTTGCGCGCCTCGAACAGCTCCACCACGCGCGGCAGACCGTGCGTGATGTCCGCGCCGGCGACGCCGCCGGTGTGGAACGTACGCATCGTCAGCTGCGTGCCGGGCTCGCCGATCGACTGGGCGGCGATGATCCCCACCGCGTCGCCGATCTGCGCGACCTTGCCGCTCGCGAGCGAACGCCCGTAGCACGCCTGGCACACGCCGGTCGGGGCGATGCACTTGAGCACCGAGCGGACGGGAACCATGATCGTGTTGCCCTTGTCGGTGTCGTCCTGGTACGCCTCGACGAGGTCGGCCAGCTCGGCGCGATCGATCTCCTTGCCCTTCTCGACCATCACCCGACCACGCTTGGTCGTGATGTCCTGGGCCGCGATCCGGCCGATCAGGTTGTCGTTGGGCTCACCCGCCGGCCGTAGCTTCCGGGTCTCGGGGTCGACCTCGAGCTTCGAGACCGGCATGTCGATGAACTCCTCGGTCCCGCAATCCTCCTGACGGATGATCACGTCCTGCGCGACGTCGACCAGACGGCGCGTCAGGTAGCCCGAGTCCGCGGTGCGCAGCGCCGTGTCGGCGAGGCCCTTGCGGGCCCCGTGGGTCGAGATGAAGTACTCGAGCACCGTCAGGCCTTCCATGAAGTTGGCCTTGATCGGACGCTCGATGATCTCGCCCTTCGGGTTGGCCATGAGGCCGCGCATCCCAGCGAGCTGACGGATCTGGGAAAACGACCCGCGCGCCCCGGAGTTGGCCATCATGAAGATCGGGTTGAGCTCATCGAGATGCTCGTTGAGCGCGAGCCCGACCTCGTTGGTCGCCTCGTCCCACAGCTTGGTGACCGCCTCGTGGCGCTCCTCCTGGGTGATCTCGCCGTACTCGTACTGCGACTCGATCGTCGCCAGCCGATCCTCGTACTTCTTGAGGATCACGGTCTTGGTCGGCGGCGTCTGAACGTCGTTCTTGGAGATCGTCACACCCGCCTGGGTGGCGTAGTGGAAGCCGATGTCCTTGAACGCATCCAGGACCAGCGAGATCGTCGACGCGCCGTAGCCCTGTACGAGGTTGTCGACCAGCGTGGTCGTGTCCTTCTTCTTCATCGAGCGGTTGATGAACTCGTAGGTGCTCGGGTCGAACTCGTCGCCCAGCGCCTCCGCGATCGCGCGCTCGATCTTGTCGTTGTAGATGATCCGGCCGACCGTGGTCAGCAGGTGGCCGCCCTCCAGGCCGAGCGGACGGTACTCCGCCAGGTCGTGCAGCTTGACCACGCCGTGCTCGTAGGACCACTCCGCCTCCTGGGCGGTGCGGAACACGTGCGGGCGCGGCTCGCAGGTGGCCGGGTCAATCGCCTCGAGTGCGGTCGCGTCCGGGCCATAGGTCAGGTAGTAGGCGCCGAGCACCATGTCCTGCGCCGGCGTCGCCAGCGGCGCGCCGTGTGCGGGCGAGAGGATGTTGTTCGCCGACAGCATCAGGATCCGCGCCTCGGCCTGCGCCTCTGCTGAGAGCGGCAGGTGCACCGCCATCTGGTCGCCGTCGAAGTCGGCGTTGAAGGCGTGGCAGACGAGCGGATGAACCTGGATCGCCTTGCCCTCCACGAGCACCGGCTCAAACGCCTGGATGCCCAGGCGGTGGAGCGTCGGCGCGCGGTTGAGCAGCACGGGATGCTCGTGGATGACCTCCTCGAGCACATCCCACACCTCGGGGATCATCGAGTCGACCATCTTCTTGGCCGCCTTGATGTTCTGCGCGGACTTGCGCTCCACGAGGCGGGCCATGATGAATGGCTTGAACAGCTCCAGCGCCATCAGCTTCGGCAGACCGCACTGGTGCAGCTTCAGCGACGGGCCGGAAACAATCACCGAGCGGCCGGAGTAATCGACGCGCTTGCCGAGCAGGTTCTGGCGGAACCGGCCCTGCTTGCCCTTCAGCATGTCGGACAGCGACTTCAGCGGCCGGTTGCCCGGACCGGTGACCGGGCGGCCACGGCGGCCGTTATCAAACAGCGCATCGACCGCCTCCTGGAGCATCCGCTTCTCGTTGTTGACGATGATCTCCGGAGCGCCAAGATCCAACAGACGCTTGAGGCGGTTGTTGCGGTTGATGACGCGGCGATAGAGGTCGTTGAGGTCCGAGGTGGCGAAGCGGCCACCGTCGAGCTGAACCATCGGGCGCAGCTCCGGTGGGATCACCGGCACGGCCTCGAGGATCATCATCTCCGGCTTGTTGCCCGAGTTGATGAACGCCGAGACGACCTTCAGCCGCTTGACCGCGCGAGCCTGCTTCTGGCCCTTGGCAGTCTTGACCTGCTCCTGCAGATCGGCGGCCTCGTCGTCGAGGTCGACCTGCTGGAGCAGGTCGCGTACCGCCTCGGCGCCCATGCCGCCGCGGAAGTACTCGCCAAACCCGTACGGCGAACCGAACCGGTCCTTGAGCTCGCGGAACGTCGTCTCGTCGTTGACGACGTCCTTCGGCTTCATCGTCTTGAACAGCTCCCACACCTGACGCATGCGCTCGGCTGCGTCCTCGATGTAGGCCTCGGTGTCGTCGATGTCAGCCTGGAAGCTCTTGCGGAGCTCCTTGAGCATCTTCTCGCGCTCCTCGTCGGAGAGCTTGGCGACGTTGACCTCCAGGGTGTCGACCCACAGCAGGTCCTCGTCGGAGAAGTCGCGTCCCTGCTTGGCCGTTTCGAGGAACGCCTCGCGGCGAGCCAGCGACTCCTTGAGCTCGAGGATCCGCTCCTCCTTCTCGGCCGCGTAGGAGTCGAGCACCTTGTTGACCTCACCCTCGAGCGACTCGACGTCGCGCTCGCGCGCTTCGTCGTCGACCCAGGTGACGATCGAAGCCGCGAAGTAGAGGACCTTCTCGAGCTCCTTCGGAGCCATGTCGAGCAGGTAGCCGATGCGGCTCGGAACTCCCTTGAAGAACCAGATGTGGCTGACCGGTGCGGCCAGGTCGATGTGGCCCATGCGCTCGCGGCGAACCTTCGAGCGGGTCACCTCGACGCCGCAGCGCTCGCACACGATGCCCTTGTAGCGGACGCGCTTGTACTTACCGCAGTAGCACTCCCAGTCCTTGGTCGGACCGAAGATGCGCTCGCAGAACAGCCCGTCCTTCTCTGGCTTCAGGGTTCGGTAGTTGATGGTTTCCGGCTTCGTCACCTCTCCGGAGCTCCAAGAGCGAATCTGCTTCGAGGAGGCGAGGCCGATCTCGATTGCGTCGAAGTTATTGATGTCGATCATGCGGTTCCTTCGGTGTCAGTGAGGGCGGGAGAGATGAGGTGCGGCGGCCGGCCGCGCCTCATCACGTCTCGTCCTCTTCGGTGACTCCCTCGGCCTCGCCGGCCGGGATATCGGCGTCCAGCATCGGGTCCCCGTTTGAGGAGAAGTCCTCCGTCTCGAGCTCCTCACCGGGCTCGAGATCGGGGTCCTCGGTCTCGGTCTCCTCCTCGGAGGCCTCGACCGTCTCGCCCTCGTGCTCGGTCGACTCATCGGCCGCCGCGCCATCGGTGGCGCGGACACCACTGAGGTCGATTCCGAGCTCCTCGGCCGCACGCAGGAGGTCGTCGTCCTCCTCGCGCATCTCGGCCCGCTCGCCCTCCTCGGAGACGACGTTGACGTCGAGCGCCAGCGACTGCATCTCCTTCAGGAGGACCTTGAATGACTCAGGGATCGAGGGTTCAGCGATGTTCTCGCCCTTGACGATCGCCTCGTAGGCCTTGACCCGGCCCACGGTGTCGTCGGACTTGATCGTGAGCATCTCCTGGAGCGTGTAGGCGGCGCCGTACGCCTCCAGGGCCCAGACCTCCATCTCGCCGAAGCGCTGACCGCCGAACTGCGCCTTGCCGCCCAGCGGCTGCTGGGTGACCAGTGAGTAGGGGCCGGTCGAGCGAGCGTGGATCTTGTCGTCGACCAGGTGCAGGAGCTTCAGGATGTACATGTAACCGACTGTGACCTGCTCCTCGAACGGCTCGCCAGTGCGGCCGTTGAACAGCATCACCTTGCCCGAGGCCTGCTCGCCCTCGCGGCGCTTCTTGTCGACATCCATCCTGATCTTGCCCTGGTGCTCGTCCTGCCACTTGACCAGCGCCGTGTCGACGTCGGTCACGGTCGCGCCGTCGAACACCGGCGTGGCCACATAGACCTTGCCGTTGCCGCCGTTGCTCGCGTGCTTGTACGCCTCGGAGCCGTCGTTGTACCAGCCGTTGGCCGCGACCCACCCGAGGTGTGTCTCCAGGATCTGCCCCAGGTTCATCCGGCTCGGCACGCCGAGCGGGTTGAGGATCACGTCGACCGGAGTGCCGTCCTCGAGGAACGGCATGTCCTGCTCGTCGACGATCTTCGAGATCACGCCCTTGTTGCCGTGACGGCCGGCGAGCTTGTCACCCTCGGCGATCTTGCGCTTCTTGGCCACGAACACGCGCACCAGGTCGTTGACGCCTGGCGGCAGGTCGTCGCCCTCGTCACGGCTGAAGGTCTTGACGTCGATCACGACGCCGCCCTCACCGTGCGGAACCTTGAGCGATGTATCGCGGACCTCGCGCGCCTTCTCCTTGAAGATCGCGCGGATCAGCTTCTCCTCGGCCGTCAGCTCGGTCTCGCCCTTCGGCGTGACCTTGCCGACCAGCAGATCACCCGAGGCCACCTCGGCCCCGATCCGGACGATGCCGCGATCGTCGAGGTTGCGCAGCGACTCCTCCGAGCGGTTGGGGATGTCGCGGGTGATCTCCTCGTCGCCGAGCTTGGTCGTGCGGGCGTCGATCTCGTATTCCTCGATATGGATCGAGGTGAGCTCGTCGTCCTGGACCAGGCGCTTGGACAGGATGATCGCGTCCTCGAAGTTGTAGCCCTCCCAGGACATGAAGGCGACGAGCAGGTTCTTGCCCAGCGCCATCTCGCCGGAGTCGGTCGCCGATCCGTCAGCCAGCACATCGCCCTTCTTCACCGTGCTGCCGACCGAGACGATCGGCTTCTGGTGGATCAGGGTGCCCTGGTTGGAGCGCATGAACTTCTGGAGCTCGTACTCGTCCTGGGATCCGTCCTTGCGCTCGACGGCGATCTGCTCGGCGTCGACGTACCCGACGGTCCCACTCTCGTCGGCGAGCACGACGTCACCGGTGTCGATCGCCGCGCGGCGCTCCATCCCGGTGCCGACCAGCGGCGCGTCCGTGACGAGCAGCGGCACCGCCTGGGCCTGCATGTTCGAGCCCATCAGCGCGCGGTTCGCGTCGTCGTGCTCCAGGAACGGGATCATCGCCGTCGTGACCGACCAGATCTGCTCGGGGGAGACGTCGATCAGGTCGACCTCCTTCGGCGGCACGGTCACGTACTGACCGGCCTGCGTCCGGCACAGGATCTCGTTGCCCTGGAGCTTCCCGCCCGAGTCGACCGGCGTGTTCGCCTGGGCGATGATGCGCTCCTCCTCCTGGGTCGCGTCGATCCGGACGATCTCGTCGGAGACGACGCCGTTCTTGACGACCCGATACGGGGTCGTGACGAACCCATGCTCGGAGATCTCGGCGTAGCTCGACAGCGAGCCGATCAGGCCGATGTTCGGACCCTCCGGGGTCTCGATCGGGCACATGCGGCCGTAGTGGGTCGGGTGCACGTCGCGAACCTCGATCGGCGCGCGCTCTCGCGTCAGACCGCCGGCACCGAGCGCCGACAGACGGCGGCGGTGCCTCAGCCCCGAGAGGCTGTTGGTCTGATCCATGAACTGGCTCAGCTGCGAGGAGCCGAAGAACTCCTTGAGCGCCGCCACGACCGGGCGGATGTTGACGATCGTCTGCGGCGTGATCGTGTCCGCGTCCTCGGTCGTGAGGCGCTCGCGAACGACACGCTCCATCCGGTAGAGGCCGATCCGGAATGCCTCCTGGATCAGCTCGCCCACGGTCCGCAGCCGGCGATTGCCGAAGTGCTCGTACTCGTCGAGGTGATCCTGGATCGGCTCGCGCGGCATCGTCGCTGCCTCGGCCGCGTAGTCCTTGACGTCGGTGTCGGGCTCCTCGGGCATCCCGAGCAGCGTCGGCAGCGAGACCAGCTCCTTGACCAGCGCGATGATGTCCTCGTGGGTCAGCGTGCGGGTGTCGAGATCGATGTCGAGACCCAGGCGCGAGTTCAACTTGTAACGGCCCACGCGGGTCAGGTCGTAACGCTTGGGATCGAAGAACAGTTGGTTCAGGAGCGCCTTGGCGGCGTCGATCGAGGGCGGCTCGCCCGGGCGCTGCTTCTTGAACAGCTCGATCAGCGCGCCCTCTTCGCTACGGGTCATCTCCGCATCGGCGTCGAGCGTGAGTCGGATGTAGAGCGAGTTGCCGAACAGCTTGAGGATCTCCTCGTCCGACGCGTAGCCCATCGCCCGGAGCAGCACCGTCACGGGCAGCTTGCGCTTACGGTCGATGCGGACGTAGACGCGGCCCTTCTTGTCGATCTCGAGCTCGAGCCACGAGCCGCGAGCCGGCATCAGGTTCGCGATGAACACCTGCTTCTCGCGGTCCTTCGGCTCCATCACATAGGCGCCGGGACTCCGGACGAGCTGCGTGACGACGACGCGCTCGGTTCCGTTGATGATGAACGTGCCGCGATCGGTCATCCACGGGAAGTCGCCCATGAACACGGACTGCTCCCGGATCTCTCCGGTCTCACGGTTGATGAACGCGACCGTCACCGTCAGCGGCCGCGCGTAGGTCAGATCCTTCTCGCGACACTGCTCAAGGTTCGCGATCGGATCGTCGAAGATGAATTCACCGAACTGGACGGCGAGGTTGCCGGTGTAGTCCTCGATCGGCGAGATGTCGTCGATCGTCTCGCGGAGGCCGCCGCCGTTCGGGTCGGTCAGCCAGGCGAATGACTTGCGCTGAATATCAATGAGGTTGGGGACTTCAAGGACCTTGTTCAGACGCGCGAAGCTGCGGCGCGTCCGCGGGGCGTGAGCGGTTGCCAAGACGGCGACTCCTCGGTGCGGTCGAGAGGGAGGCAGAGACGTGCGCTCCTGAGGCTCGACTCGATCCCGCGGAGGTTCACCCCTTGACCCACATCCGGGGCTGTGAGCGTTCCCAACCGAGGCCGAACGAGCTCATAGAGCGCGACCAGCAAAGATAGCACACGGCATCGGTGCCCTGTGCAGGGGCGTTCAGCTCTCACGGACCCCGCCCTAGGATCACCGCGTATGTGGCGCGGCGCCTTCGCTCTGGGCGGCTACGGCTATTGGCTGACCGGGGCAGTGTAGGGGGTTCCGGTAGATCGGGCAAGTAAGCAGGCGTAAGCGAACAGAGCGGTCCGCTACGTGTTCTGATGCCGCGCGCAGGCCGATCCTTCCGATCGCCGACGCCCGGGCTTTCGCCGGCGACTGCCGCGCTACCCGATCGGTCCGGCTGGTCCCGTCGGCCCGGTGACGCCGCTCGGGCCGGTCGAGGTCCCCCCGGTCGCTCCCGCGGATCCGGTGGGACCGACGGCCCCGGTCACGCCGTCCGGACCCGCCGGGCCTGTGGGCCCGCTCACGCCGGCCGCTCCTGTGTCCCCGAGGCCGCCTGCCGAACCGGTGGATCCCGGTTTCCCGAGCCCGCCGGTGGGCCCGGTCTTCCCCAGCTCTCCACGCGGTCCCGTGGGCCCCACCCTGGGGCCGGTCCGCAGCCCCGCGAGCCGCAGCTCCTGGTGGACGATCGCGCGCACCTGACGCTCGGTCACGTCCTGGTCACCCAGAGCGCTGCCCGCCTTGGCCAGCGCCTCAGGCCCCCACACAAGCGAGGCCCCGAACACCGCGCCGACGATCGCGCGACGGCTCTTGCGATCTGGCTCGCCGGCCGCCGGCGCGGCGCCGGGCTCGTGCGGACGTCTCTCTTGGGGCACGGGCCTAGAAAGCGATGGTTGCGGCCCCTGTAGCCCCGGTCGGTCCGGTCGGTCCCGTCAAGCCGGTCGAGCCGGTGATTCCTGTCGGCCCGGTCAGCCCCGACGGTCCCGTCGGTCCCGTCGGTCCGGTCGTGCCAACCGGTCCGGTGGGTCCCGTGTTCGCGGCTGCTCCGACCGGCCCCGTGGCTCCGGTCGGACCAAGCGAACCAACGACCCCGGTGGGTCCGGTCGGCCCCGTGGGCCCGACGATGCCCGTTGGGCCCGGACCTCCGAGCCCGCCGGTCGGTCCGGTGGCCCCGGCCGCGCCCCCCGGCCCGGTCGGGCCGGTATGACCCCGCGGCCCCTCGGGCCCGCGCTTCGGGCGCTTCAGCAATCCGAGGCGGCGGATCTCGTCGCGGACGATCGCGCGGACCTGCTTCTCGGTCAGATCCCCGCCGTGGACGCTGTGACCCGCCTTGGCGAGTGCATCCGGCGCCCACACGAGCGAGGCCCCCAGGGCGGCTCCGACAATCGCTCGGCGGCTCGCCGGCGGGCTCTCGCCCGTGTCGTGGTCGTCCGGCTCGCGCTCGTGGTCTCTGCGCTCGTCCTCGCTCAAGACACGAGCAGCCTACCTCACGTGTCGAGCATCGACAGAGCGCTCGGCTCGTCGACGACCGCGAGCATCGCCGTGTGGTCCCCGACGCCGAAGCTCATCACCAGCATGCCGTCCCGGCGGGCCAGTCCCGCGCAGAACTCGACCTCTCCGGAGACGAACTGGAACCGCCGCGACATTGCGCTCACGCCCAGGTCACGATCGAGCAGGACCAAGCGGTGTCGGTAGCTGCGCAGACCGCCCTCATCGATCGACTCGTGGACGACGAATAGGAAGCCGCCGTCCACCGCCACGCCCTGCGAGCCGCCGCGGAGCGCCACCGCCCGCGCGGGAGCGCTGCGCCGCGTGACGCGCTCGAGCCGTCCGCTGTCCGGGTCACATCGCAGCACCTCGGTCGGGCTGCACGAGTACACAAAGTGCAGCTCCGACCCGAGGATGAACGGCATCCAGTTCTTCTCGTGACGCTCGGGCGATGGGCCGGCGAGGATTCTCGCGCCCGCGACGTCGTTGCCGTCAAGCTCGAGCAGGGCGATCTCGCACCGCTCCTCGGGATTGCGATCGCGCACGGTGGCGGTGACGAACCATCGGTCGCCGACCTCGATCAGGCGGCAGTCCTCATAGCCCTCCACTCGTGAGGGGTAGCGCGGAGGCCCGTCGTCCCGGTCACCGAGCGGCGCCAGGTCGGTGACCGCCAGCCCACGGTCGAGCGTGACCACGTAGTTGAGGGTGCGGATCACCCCGTCGCCCTCCAGGAACACGTAGCGACCGTTCTCGAGTCTGTAGTTGGCCGTGCGGACAACCATCCGATAGCCATCCTCGCTGGCGCAGACGCTGGGATTGAACTGGGGCCACGCCGGCGCGACGTCGAGGCGGATCTCGGCGAATTCAGCCCCTGCAAGCAGTTCGCCGAGCATCGTCGCGGCGCGCGCTCGAGGGCGCCCGAAGCTCTCGCGGAGGAAATCCTCGACGTCATCCGGCAGCCACCCCGCGTCGAGCACGTCCTCGGCGGCGTGCATTGCCTCCTCCTCCTCACCGGTCGCCCGTGCGGCGAGCGCGAACTCGTACCGCAGGCCCCAGTCGTAGATCCAGCGGTGTACGAACAGGCCCTCCTCGGGATACGGGACCTCGAGCCCGCGCTCCGCGAACGTCCGCGCCGCATCGGGCCAGCCTTGGAAACGGCAGATCCTGGCCAGCTCGTGCAGCGCCTCGGCTCGACCCGGCGCGAGCTGCCAGGCCCGGATCAGCACCGGCAGCGCGGCGTCCCGGTCACGTCCCGCCAGCAGGCAGCCCGCCTGGTAGAGCCCGTAAGCCGCCTCCTCAGCCCAACCGCCCAGATCTGCCCGTTCGATGTAGAGCTCGACCGCCCGTTCCTCTTCGCCCAGATCGCGGTAGGTCTGGGCGAGGTAGAACGCCGTCCGCGGGTTACTCGGATCGCGCTCTCGGTCGGCCTCGAGCAGGTTGCGATCCCGTACAAGCTTCTCGCCGCGATTGCCGCCGTCGCCGTGGTGCTCCACCACGAGCCCATCGAGACGTTCCTGCGAGTACGGCTCATCGGAGGTCAGATACTCGTGCGTCGACCCCTCGTAGCGCCAGCGCCGATCACCCCGCACCAAACGCGGGATGTAGTAGTCGATCGGCTCATCGTGCCGGAGCAGGTAGGCGTCGGAGGTCAGCCGGCTCAGCGGGCGCTCGACGCGCAGCGTCATGTCGGCGTCGAGCAGCAGCAAGTAGTCGGCCCGGCCGCGCGCGAGCGACATCAGTTCGCTGCGATTGGACCCGAAGTCATGCCACGCCGTCTGCTCCAGCGTGCCCGGAATCCCCGCCAGCGCCGAGCTCACCAGGTCGGGCGTCCCGTCCACCGATCCCGTGTCGCAGATCACCCAGCCGTCGATCAGACCGCGGACCGAGTGCAGGCAGCGTTCGATCACCGCCGCCTCGTCTCGGACGATCATGCAGAGCGCCACCGTCTGGTCCACGGCGGCGACTATATGGCTAAGCGCTCGATCCCTCGGCCACTGCGAGCTGTCCGCCACGCTCCTCCGCCGCGGCTCCGGCGGGCTCGCGCAGCAGCGTCGCCCCGAGCACTGCCGCCGTGAGCGCGAACACGGCGCCGATCGCAAACGCGACGTGGTAACCGCCGGTCAGCGCACTCGCATGGCTGTGCCCAGCCGCCAGCAGGTGCGAGGTGCGGGAGGCGGCGACGCTCGCCAGCACGGCCAGCCCGAGGGCGCCGCCCATCATGAACGAGGTGTTGACCACGCCCGAGGCCAGCCCTGCGTCGCGCTGCTCAACGTCACCCATCGCCGCCAGCAGCACCGGGTTCAGGGCGGTCCCGGCGCCGAATCCGAGCAGCATCATGCCCGGCAGCACGTCGACGATGTAGTGGCCTCCGACCGGAGCGCGAGCCAGCAGCGCCAGCCCGATCGACGCCACGGTGAGACCGACCGAGAGCGGCGCCTTGATCCCGAAGCGCATCACCAGCTTGGCCGACAGCCCGAGCGAGAGCACGGCCATGACCAGGTTGCCGGGCAGGAACGCCAGGCCGACCTGAAGCGGGCTGTAGCCGAGCACGAGCTGGAGGTACAGGGCCGAGAGGAAGAACCACGCGAACATCGCCGCCGCCCACAGGACACCGACCACATTCGAGGTCGCCAGATTGCGGCGGCGGAACAGGCCGAGCGGGACCAGCGGCGCGCGGACGCGTGACTCGAGCACAAGGAAGCCGCCGATCAGCAGCGCCGAGGCGCCGAGCAGCCCGAGCGTCTGGGCCGAAAGCCAACCGGCCTGGTTGCCGTTGACGATCGCGTACACCGCCACCATCAGCCCGGCCGTGACGACGACGGCGCCCGCGATGTCCAGACGCTCGCCGGTCTGCGCTCGCTGCCCCGCGGGCAGCACGCGCAGCGACGCGAGGACGACCGCGACGCCGATCGGCACGTTGACGAGGAAGATCCAGTGCCAGTCGAGCACGTCGGTGAGCACGCCGCCGAGCAGCACACCGATGCTGCCGCCACCTGCGGCGACAAATCCGAACACGCCCATCGCCTTCGCGCGCTCGCCCGGCTCGACGAACAGCGAGACGATCAGCGACAGCGACACCGCGGACACGATCGCACCACCGAACCCCTGCACCGCGCGCGCGGCCACCAGAAAGCCCTGCGAATCGGAGGTCCCACAGGCCAGCGAGGCAAGCGTGAACAGGGTGATCCCGCCGACGAACAGGCGCCGGTGGCCGAAGTGGTCTCCCAGCCTGCCGCCGAGCAGCAGAAACCCGCCGAAGGTCAGCATGTAGGCGTTCACGACCCAGGCGAGCGAGGTCTGCGAGAAGCCGAGGTCCTGGCGGATCGAGGGTAGGGCCACGTTCACGATCGTCGTGTCGAGCACGATCATCAGCGAACCCATGCACAGGAGGACGAGGGCCGTCCAGCGAGTGCGCGTGTCGAGGTTCATGCGGATGGTTCCTTTCGGGCGTCTGGTCTCATGGTCCTGAGAACTAGACCGACCGAGGTCTCGAAAACCATCGGTGGTTGAGCTAACTTCACAAGATGCCCAGCGTCAGCGTGCGTTACATCGTCGATGACGTCGACGCGGCGATCGCCTTCTACTGCGGACGGCTCGGCTTCACCGAGGACATGCATCCGGCTCCGAGCTTCGCGATGCTCTCGCGCGGGGAGTTGCGCCTGGTGCTCAGCGCGCCTGGCGGCGGTCCCGGTGGCGGCCAGGCGATGCCGGACGGGACGCTGCCGGAACCGGGCGGCTGGAACCGCTTTCAGCTCGAGGTGTCGGGCCTCGACTCGCTCGTCGACCAGTTGCGCGCGGCCGGCGCTCGCTTTCGCAACGAGATCGTCACCGGTCGCGGTGGCAAGCAGATCCTGGTCGAGGATCCCTCGGGCAACCCGGTCGAGCTGTTCGAGCCGACGCTCGACGAGGCCCGGCTCGGCTGAGCTAGTCGGCTGCCTCCTCGTAGGCCACGGTGCCAAACGGCGGGCTGGGCTCGCCCTGGAACCAGTACTCGCCCTCGCGCAGCCGCTCGAGCGTCGCGCGGGTCCAGTTCGCCTCGCCCTGGAGCCGGGCCTGGGTCAGACGCCAGTGCTCAGCCACGTGCGCCGGCTTGTCCGAATCGCGGACGATGTCGGAGATGGCGAACTCGCTGGCCTGGGCGCCCGCCGCGATCTGCTCGAGACGGTGCTCGAAGGCTGCGATCACCTCCTCGCGCTTCATCGTCCACGCGAAGCTCCACGCGGCGAGCAGGTTGGCGGGCACGAACGGCGCAACATCCCACAGCGCCTCCCGGAGCAGCAACATGAACTCGGTCTCCCCGTCGCCGGTCAACCGGTAGCTGGTGCGCTCGGGTCGGCCGCCCTCCGTCTCCGTCCCGGCCTCCTCCAGGAACCCCTCACGGGTCAGCGTGCGCAGCGCGTTGTAGATCGAGCCGGGGTTCACGTTCGCCCATTCCTGAGCGCGCCAGCTCAGCAGCTCCCGGCGGACGAGGTAGCCGTGCACCGGCTGGAAGATCTTGACCACCCCGAGTACAAGCAGTCGTGTTGCGGACATGCGAGAAATCGTACTTGACAAATGTGACTATTCAGTTTTGAATAGAAGTTGTAGTCAAACTTGACTAGGAGGTAGCCCCGATGACCGACGCCGTCATCGCAGCAAATGAGTTACGCAAGAGCTTCAAGGCGCGGAAGGGCGACGTGGAGGCCGTCCGGGGTGTCAGCATCGAGGTCGAGCGGGGGGAGATCTTCGGGTTCCTGGGCCCCAACGGGGCCGGAAAGACAACCACCCTGCGGATGCTCACCACGCTGCTGCCGATCGACGGCGGCAGCGCGACCGTCGCCGGCTACGACGTCCGCCGCCAGCCGGACCTGGTCCGCACCCGGATTGGATACGTCAGCCAGCTCGGCGGATCCGATGAGCTGGCGACCGGACGAGAGAACCTCGTCCTCCAGGGCCGGCTCTACGGCGACGACGCCGCGGAGGTCACGCAGCGCGCTGAGGAGCTGATCGACCTGCTCGAGCTCGGGCCGTTCGCCGATCGCCGCGTGATGACTTACTCCGGCGGCCAGCGTCGCCGGCTCGACGTGGCGCTCGGGATCGTCCACGCACCCGAGGTGCTGTTCCTCGATGAGCCGAGCACCGGGCTCGACCCTCAGAACCGCGCCAACCTGTGGGAGCACATCGTCGGGCTCCGCGAGCTCGGGACGACCGTGTTCCTGACCACTCACTACCTCGAGGAGGCCGACGAGCTGTGCGACCGGCTGATGATCATCGACCACGGTCAGATCGTCGCCGAGGGGGCGCCACCCGAGCTCAAACGTCAGATCGGAGGCGACACGGTGGTGCTCAGCCTCCACGAGGATGGTGACGCAGCCAAGCTGGCGGAGCAGCGGCTGCGCCTCCAGCCCTACGTGCGCGAGCTCAGCGCCGATGGAGCCGAGCTCCGCCTGTACGTCGACCACGGCGGCAGCGCGCTCCCGGAGATTCTGCGCCTGCTCGATCACGAGCAGATCGGCATGCAATCGATCAGCGTGTCGGAACCGACGCTCGACGACGTGTTCCTGCGCCAGACCGGCCGCTCGCTGCGTGACGCCGGCGAGCCCCAGAAGGAGACCACACCGTGAAACTCGTGCGTGATACCGGCCTGCTATTCCAGCGCTACACGCGCCAGCAGCTGCGCAACCCGGTCTGGCTGTTCGTCGGGCTGTCGACGCCGATCCTCTACCTGGCGCTGTTCACCCCGCTGCTCAACAGCCTGCCCGCCGCCCGCGGACTGCCCAGCGGTCACGTGCTCGACGGGTTCCTGCCCGGCATCCTCTCCCTGCTCGCGTTCGCCAGCGGCGCAGGACTCGGGTTCAGCACGATCTTCGAGCTGCGCGCCGGCGTGATCGAGCGCTTTCGGGTGACGCCGGCGAGCCGCCTGGCGATCCTGCTGGGACCAATCGTCGCGAGCATGATGCTGATGTTCGTGTTCGACGCGGTGCTCGTGGGTGTGGGCGCCGTGTTCGGCTTCCACGTCAACTGGCTCGGGCTGGCCGTGCTCGGCGTCCTCCTCGGGCTGCTGATGGTGACGATGGCCGCATTCTCGGTTGCGACCGCGCTGCTCACGAAGGAGATCAGCAGCTTTGCGGCGATCATCAACGGGATCAACCTCCCGATCCTGCTGCTGGCCGGTGTGCTGCTGCCGATCTCGCTCGGGCCGCTGTGGATGCGGACGCTCGCGCACTTCAACCCGCTCTACTACCTCGTCGCGGCGTCGCGACCGCTCGCCGCCGGCATCTTCTCGGTCCACGCGGTGTGGCAGGCGTTCGCCGTGCTCACGCCGCTCTGCGCGATCGTGCTCGTGTGGGCCACGCGCGTGTTCCGCCGAGCCGTGGCGTGAGCGTGGTGGCTCGCCGCCTGCCTGTGCGGCATCCTTGTCCGTGTGATCGCCCTGGATGAGTTGAACGCCGAGGTCGACGGCATCCGCTGCTCCCCCGCCGACGACGGGTCGGTCGAGCTGATCGTGCGGCGGCCGATCACCGATGAACGCGAGGTGCTGGCCGAGGCCGAGCTCGACACGCAGGTCGGGCTGATCGGCGACCGCTGGAGCGCCGAGCCCCGCAACCCGGAGACGATGCTGACGCTGATGAACGCCCGTGCCGCGGCCGCTGTGGCCGGACCGGTCGAGAACTGGGCGCCGGCCGGGGACCAGCTGTTCGTCGACCTCGATCTGAGCTACGCCAACCTGCCCCCGGGGACGCGCTTGGCGGTCGGCTCGGCCGTGATCGAGGTGACGGCGATCCCGCACCGGGGCTGCGGCAAGTTCACCAAGCGCTTCGGAGTCGATGCGGCGAAGTTCGTCAACTCCGAGCTCGGGCGCGAGCTCAACATCCGCGGCATCAATGCCCGCGTCGTCGCCGGCGGGACGGTGCGCGCCGGCGACTCGGTCACGAAACTGGTCGGCTAGCGCGGGGTGAGGTCCATGTCGGTGCTCTCGAACACGACATCGACCGGTTCGAGCACCACCCGGCGGGGACCGGATTCGACGACGCCGGCGGTGTGTGCGGTGAGCCCTGCCTCACCAGCGATCCGCACCACCTGCGCGCCGGATCCCGCCGCGCAGTAGACGGCGTAGCCGACGCCCATGTTGAAGGTCGAGTACGCGGCGTCGGTCGCCATCTCCGCCTGCTCGGCCATGAACGTCAGAACCTCGGGCACCTGCGGGAGCGCGGTGATCCGGTAGGTCAGCTCGCGGCGCGGTCGCATCAGCTTCAGCAGCCCGTGACCGGTGATGTGGCTGAGGTAGTGCACGTCGAGCTGCGCCTCGAGGAGCGCGCGCACGAGCGGCGCGTAAATGACGGTCGGGTCGAGCAGCGCCTCGCCGAAGCTGCGGCCACTCGGCAGTGGGGTGTCGTAGCCGCGCTCGAGCCGACTGGCGATCAGCCGCGCAAGCGATGAGCCGTTTGCATGCAGCCCGTTGCTGTTGACGAACACGATCTCGTCCCCGGCCGTGAGCCGCTCGCCGAGGATTGGCTTGCCGGGAACGGTGCCGACGGCACTCCCGGCAAGCTCGATCTCCCGCTCGTCGATCATGCCCGGGAGCGATGGTGACTCGCCTCCGCCCCACGTCGCACCCGCGTCGCGACACGCCTCGCGCCAGCCCGCGAGCAGCGCCGCGTGCCGATCGTGGTGGCGGTACCAGCCAGAGGAGCCGGTGGCGAAGTAGGCGTTGACGACCAGTGGCAGCGCGCCCACGCAGCACAGGTCGTTGACGATCGCCGCGACCGTGTCATAGGCGACGTTGCGAAATCCCCGGGCGCCGAGTCGGTCCTCGCACTGGCGGGCGATGATCGACTTCGTGCCCAGCCCCTCGACCACCAGCGCCAGCGTCT
This sequence comes from uncultured Solirubrobacterales bacterium, assembly GCA_963796645.1. Taxonomy (GTDB): domain Bacteria; phylum Actinomycetota; class Thermoleophilia; order Solirubrobacterales; family Solirubrobacteraceae; genus Palsa-465. The sequence continues at coordinate 85,885 of CAWCMQ010000004.1, forward strand.
GCCCGCCGGCCTCGAACACGAACGCGGGCTCACCGCGGGACTCGTCGACCGCCCGGCCCCCGTGGCTCGCGAGCGCGGTCGAGGTCGCCAGCGCCTCGGTCAGCGCGTCGCGCTTGCCGGCGTCGAGCGTGTGGTAGTCGACCCCCGCCTCGCCGTAGGCGGAGCCGCGAGAAGTGGGCGACTCACTCATCGCCCCGCAGACTAGAGCGTGAGGCCGTCGGCCCGGGTTGCTTGGGGCCTCCGGTCTGTATATGCGACCGAAGGCCCCAACGCCACTACTTGAGCTCGACGGTGGCGCCGGCCTCCTCGAGGTCGGCCTTGAGCTTCTCGGCCTCGTCCTTCTCGATGCCCTCCTTGACCGGCTTGGGCGCTTCGTCGACGAGCGCCTTGGCCTCCTTGAGGCCAAGGCCCGTGGCGGCGCGCACGACCTTGATCACCTGGATCTTCTTGTCGCCCGCGGCCTGCAGCAGCACGTCGAACGCCGTCTGCTCCTCCGCCGCGTCGCCACCGCCGTCGCCGGCAGCCGCGCCCGCCGGGGCAGCCGCCGCGACCGCCGTCGCGGAGACGCCGAACGCCTCCTCGAGCGCCTTGATCCGCTCGGACAGCTCGAGCACCGAGATGCCCTTGAGCTCTTCAATCCACTCTTCGGTGGTTGCCATGGTTCCTCCTTATTCGTCGGACGGTTCCGCGTCCGACGCGGCTTCCGCTTCTGGTTCAGGTTGTTCAGGTTCGTCGCTCGGCTCGGACTCGGCCGCGGCTTCCGGCTCGGCCGCCGGGGCCTCGGCCGGCTCCTCGGGGTCGGCCGGGGCCTCCTCAGCCGCCGGGACCGCCTCCGGCTCCGACGCCGGAGCCTCGCCGCTCACCAGACCCTGGTCCGCGATCGCCTGGAGCTGGATCGCGATCCCGGCGATCAGGGCGTTCAGGCCGCGGGCCAGACCGGTCAGCGGTGCTGCGATGGTGCCGACCAGCTGTGCGTTCAGCACATCGCGCGCGGGCAGGCGGGCGATCGAGCGGATGTCGTCGGCGCTAAGCGTCGAGCCGTTCATCAGCCCGCCCTTGAACTCGAGAATGTTCAGGGCGCGCGCGGTGTCGTTCAGCGCCTTCGCGGCCACGGCCGCGTCACCGTGCACCAACGCAAGCGCGGTGGGTCCCTCGAGCAGCGGCTTGAGCGCCTCGGCGCCCGCCTTGTCAGCCGCCCGCTCGGAGAGCGAGTTCTTGACGATCCGGAAGCGCGTGTCGGCGTCGCGAAGCTTCGCGCGCAGATCAGCCGCGTCCGAGACCGACAGACCGCGATAGTCCACGGCGAAGATCGCCTCGGCCGCCTCGATCTGGCCGGCGATCTCGTCTACTACTGCTGCTTTTTGGTCTCTGTTCATAGGCCTCTCTCAAACGAAACGCCCGCACATCGGCGGGCGTCGAGATCCGGGCGCAGGATGCGACCCGAAACTTCGAGACTCCGCCTGCTCCGGACTTACCGACCGCCGGAGGTCTTGGGCTTCGCTCTGTTGAATCTCCAGTTTACGCCGGTACGGGCTCCTCGACGATGTCGCGCGTGCGACTCGGGTCCACCTTCACGCCGGGGCCCATCGTGGTCGAGACCACAACCGTTCGGATGTAGCGGCCCTTGGCCGCCGACGGCTTGGCGCGGACCAGTTCCTCGATCACCGCGGCGTAGTTCTCGAGCAGGTTACGGTCGTCGAAGTCGCGCTTGCCGATCACCAGGTGCACGATCGCGTTGCGGTCGGTTCGGTACTCGACCTTGCCCGACTTCGACTCCTCGACCGCCTTCGAGACATCCATCGTCACGGTGCCGACCTTGGGGTTCGGCATCTTGCCCGCCGGCCCGAGGATCCGGCCGAGGCGACCGACGATCGGCATCATGTCGGGAGTCGCGATCGCGACGTCGAAATCGTCGAAGCCCTCCTGGATCTGCTTGGCGAGATCCTCTCCCCCGACGACGTCGGCGCCGGCCTCCTCAGCCTCACGCGCCTTGTCGCCCTGGGCGAACACCGCCACCTTGACGTTCTTGCCCAGACCGTTCGGGAGGGCGATCGTGCCGCGCAGCTGCTCGTCCGCGTGCCGGACGTTGAGACCGGTACGGACGTGGACCTCGACGGACTCGTTGAACTTGGCGCTCGAGAGCTCCTTGACCAGCGACAGCGCCTCAGCGGGCGAGTACTCGCGCTCACGGTCCAGGCGCTGCTTGGCGTCCTCGTATGCCTTTCCGTGATGCGCCATCAGACGACCTCCACTCCCATCGACCGCGCCGTGCCCGCGATGATCTTCGCGGCGGCGTCGATGTCGTTTGCGTTCAGATCTTTCATCTTCTTCTCGGCGATCTGACGCAGCTGATCCTGCGTGATGCTGCCCACCTTGTCGCGGTGCGGCTCGGCCGAGCCCTTCTCCAGCGAAATCGCCTGCTTGATCAGCACGGCCGCGGGCGGGCTCTTGGTGATGAACGTGAACGAGCGGTCCTCGTACACGGTGATCACGACCGGGATCACGGTCCCCAAGTCGCTCTGCGTCTGGGCGTTGAACGCCTTGACGAATTCCATGATGTTCACGCCGTGCTGGCCGAGCGCCGGGCCGACGGGCGGCGCCGGACTGGCCTGGCCACCGACGGCCTGCAGCTTGATCTGAGTTAGAACCTTTTTTGCCATTAGATCTTCTTCACCTGATCGAATCCAACTTCCACGGGAGTCTCACGCCCGAAGATCGAGACGAGCACCTTCAGACGCTGGGCGTCCTCGTTGACCTCGGAGATCTCCCCCGAGAAGTCCGACAGCGGGCCGGAGATGACCTTGATCTGTTCACCGATCGAGAACTGGGCCCGGCTGCGCGGACGCTCCGCGGGCTCCTGATGCAGGAGCCGGTCGACCTCGGCCTGGGTCAGCGGCACCGGCTCGTTCGAGGCGCCGACAAAACCGGTCACCCCGGGGGTTCCCTTCACGAGCGTCCATGAGTCCTCGTTGAGGTCCATGTTGACCAGGACGTAGCCGGGCATCGTCCGCTTCTCGACCACGACCTTCTGGTTGTCCTTCATCTCCGAGACGGACTCGGTTGGCACGACGATCCGCTTGACCGCGCGCTGCTGACCGAGCGAGACAACCCGATGCTCGAGGTTGTGCTTGACCTTGTTCTCGTGTCCTGAATATGTGTTTACGACGTACCAGCGAAACATGTCAGCCCTTACTAGAAATGGCCCGTCAAGATGTAGTTCATTAGCTTCCCGGCCGCCCAGTCGGCGATGCCGAGGTAAACGCCCGCAACGATCACAAACCCGATGACGACCCCAGTGGCCTGCACCACCTGCTGGCGATTAGGCCACTGTACCCGTTGAAGCTCGCGCCAGCTTCCTTGCAGGAAGTTGATCAGGCGGTTGCCGGACGCCGGCTTCTCGGGGCGAGTCTCGGGCGTCGGGCCACCTGGCGCCACGAGCGTCCCACCACCGCCGGTCCCCTCAGCCTCGTCGTCTGCCTCCTCCGGCACATCGCCGTTTGCCTCGAGCTCGTATTCGAGCTTGTTCTCCTCAGCCTGCGGCTCCTCAGCCTCCGTGAGTTCCGGCCGTCCCAGTGCCATCTGTGCCTCGGCCAGGTCCACGTCCGGAGTGGCATGGCTGATCGGATCCGGCGCCTCCGTCTCGCGCTGAGTCGACGGCACCGGCTGGGGGCGACGGGCCCGCCGTTCCTTGGCGCGTTTACGGTTGCGAGCCACAGAGCATCAGCGGGTCTCGCGGTGCGCGGTATGGCGCCGGCACCAGCGGCAGTACTTCCGCAGCTGAAGTCGCTCCGGGTTGTTCCGCTTGCTCTTGTTCGTCTGGTAGTTCCGGCGCTTGCACTCTTCGCAGGCGAGAGTGGCGGCGATCCGGACATCTCCACGGGCCATCTAGGCGCTTCCCGTATTGGGTGATCAGATCTGTGGCCACCGACCGCGGGCGTCATAACAAACGCCGGCCGGCGCCGTGGCTGAGTGTAGCGGCACCGACTCGGCCACGAAGCTAGCGCCTGACGAGGAAGCTCGTCTGCGCGGCGCCCTCGGGGGTCAGGGTCTCCTCGTTCGGGTCTCTGTACGCCACGATCGCGCAGACGCGCAGCCGCTGACCGTACGGCGCACGGCCGGCATTGAACAAGAACTCGGTCCGCAGCCGGTAGGTGCGCGCGGGGCCTGTCGTGACGCGGCGCGGATTGCTGAGCCCGCCGCGGTGGGGGTTCATGTCTTCCACGCACGGGAGGTGCTGTCTCGGAGCCTCGACCACGATCTCCACGGCGCGCAATGCCACTTCTGCGCGTGCACGGACGACAAAGGTCGCCATCGCGGTGGGGCGGCCGAGCGGGTCGATGTTGAAGTGGATGTGACGCGGGACGCTCAGCACGTGGGCGCTGACGTGTGCGCGGCGGACGGTGAAGTCCTCCTGCGCAGAGGCGCTCACCGCGTTGGTATCGCGGTCCTGGAGGTAGACGCACTCGCGCCAGTTGCCTGCGAGCAGCGTCTGTGGGTCCTCACCGGTCGGCACGACCCTGGCGCTCAGATTGAACTGGCCGATAGGGAACGCGTCGAGGGTCGTGACGACCGTGCCCGGGATGTGGCCAAACGTGTCGGCGCCTCCGGGAGGGCACGGCCTCGACCGAGGGATCACCGCGCCCTGAACGAAGTCCGTGCTGTCACCGAACGGGTCCACCGCGCCGGCCGCGACGCCGCTGGCGTTGAACGTGACCGGCGCGCCCTCGATACGCGGTGTCGAGATCGATAGCGACATCCCGCCGGCGGCCGAGACGCTCGGAACCGCGATCAACAGCCACGTCAGCCCCGTTGGTAAGCCCATCCATGAGCGCAGCACGGACGCAATGCTATGTAGTCAGTTCGACCGGGCGCAACTCGAGCTCGAGGATCCGGTCGCCGCGCAGAACCTTGATCGGCATCCGAGAGTCGATGGCGGATTCGGTCATCGCGCGTTGGACGTCATCGACCCGCTCCACGGTGAGGCCCCCGAGTTCGACGATCAGATCCTCGGCCCTCAGCCCGGCTCGCTGCGCCGGGCCGCCCGGAGTCACGTCGACGATCTCCACGCCGGACGATCGCCCGAGTCTCACGCGCGCGTGAGGGGGAAGCGGTCGTGGGCCGCCGGCGATCCCGATGAACGCGCGCCGCACCCTGCCCTCGCGCATGAGTGAGCCGACGATCTGCCGGGTCGCGACGTTGACCGGCACGGCCAGGCCGAGCCCAACGCCCGCTACCGCGGTGTTGATCCCGACAACCCTCGCCGCGCTGTCCACCAGCGCTCCGCCCGAGTTGCCCGGATTCAGCGCCGCGTCGGTCTGGATCACGTTGTCGATGAAGCGCATCGTCCGACCCGCTCGGGCGGGCAGCGAGCGGCCAAGCGCGGAGACGACGCCTGCGGTGACCGAGCCGGCGAAGCCGTTCGGGTTCCCGATCGCGACCACGAGCTGGCCTACGCGCAGCTTCTCCGCCTCGCCGAGCGTGGCCGCGGTCAGCCCGCCTTCGACACGGAGGACCGCCAGATCGGAGAGCCGATCGAGCCCGATCACCTGAAAGCTCAGCTCGCGACCGTCGACGAACGCGGCACGCCCGGTCCGGTCCGGGCCGGAGACGACGTGCGCGGAGGTGAGCAGAAACCCGTCCGGCGTCAGCGCCACCGCGCTGCCGGCGCCGGCCGGAACCTGGCCGCCTCGCCCGCGCCGCATCACCCGGAGGTTTGCCACGCTGGGGGCTAGGCGTTCCGCGACATCGACCACCACTCGCGAGTAGGCGTCGAGCGCCTCCGCCTCGCGGGCCTGCGGATCCTCGACCGTCGCGGACATCAGAACGTCACCGTGACGTTGCGCTCCTCCGTGCCGCGCACAATCGTCAGCTCGAGCTTGCCGTCCGCTCGCGCGCCGTCCAGCGCCTCGTAGATCGCGTCGACCCGCGCCAGCTCGCGGCCGCCTGCCGCTACGAGCAGATCACCGCGCGCAAGTCCGGCGATCGCCGCCGGGCTGCCGTCCTCGACCGCGCGCACGAGCACGCCGTCGCGCTCCGGCAGGCCAACTGCGCGGCGCAGTCGCCTCGCCACTCGCGGCGGCGCGATCGCGACCCCGAGGCGGACTCGCTTCGGCTGCTCCCCGCGGCCGAGCGCCTCGACGCGGTCGCGCAGCGCCTGGTCGGCCGGGATCGAGAGGATCAGGCCGCCGTCGACGCGGACCGAGTTGATGCCGATCAGGTTGCCCGCGGTGTCGATCAGCGGACCACCGGACGAGCCGCGCGGAAGCGGAGCGCTGTGCTCGATCGCTCCAGGGATCCGGCGCCCACGAGGACCGCGAAAGCTACGTGCGGTCGAGGAAACGAAACCGGGCGTGACCCGCAGGCCCCGCCCTCCCGGGTTGCCGAGCGCCAGCACGGCGCGGCCAATCGACGGAGCCTCGGCGTCCGCCGACCATTGCACCGGCTCGATCTCGCCGGTGTCGACCTCGATCACCGCGATGTCGAGGTCGGAGTCGGAGCCGACCACCTTGCCGGTCGCCTGCCGCCCGTCCTGGAAGCTGACGGTCGTCTCCTCGTGGCGAAGGTTGTGTGCGTTGGTCAGGACCCGGCCCGGCGCGATCACCGTGCCCGAGCCCACGCCCCAGCCGCGTCCGAGCCCGACGACCGCCGGTCCGGTTCGCTCGGCGGCGGCCTCGATGGCGCTTTGGAGCTCTTCTAGAACTGCCATGGAACTTCTCCCTGTTCGTGGGGCTGTGAGCCGCGAGCCCACGCTCCGGTGGGCGGATCCGCGGCGGCCAACCCTTGACTACTCACTTGCAATATGCAAGTCGCTACTGTATCAGAGATGATTCCACGCGCTTTGGAAGACGCTCCGCACGGAGGTCCGGCCTCCGCAGACGCTCAGGTCCCGGGCTCCGACGCTCGGGTCCCGGCCTCCGACGCTCGAGCCCCGGGCCCGGAGGCCACGCCCGAGAAAAACCCGCTCACGAACGACCCGCGCGCCGATGACCCCGCCCAATCGGCGCTTGCCGACGCGCTCGCCGCGGTCGGCGACCGCTGGACGCTGCTGCTGATCGCCGCCCTGCTCGACGGGCCCCGGCGCTTCGGCGAGCTCCAGGAGGAGGTGACGGGGATCGCGCCCAACGTCCTCACTCAGCGGCTGCGGCAGCTCGAGCGCAACGCGCTGGTCGTGGCGCGTCCGTATTCCGAGCGCCCACCGAGGTTCGTGTATGAGCTGAGCGCAGGAGGTCGCGAGCTGGCCGGCGCACTACGGCTGCTCGCCGGCTGGGGCGCCCGTAACGCCGAGGACGCGGCCGCGCCCCGCCACTCCGTGTGCGGCACGCCAATGGAGGCGCGCTGGTGGTGCCCCACGTGCGAGCGCCCGGTCGGCGACGACGAGGGCGAGGAGCTGCACTTCGCTTAGAGGGCGACCACCCGGGGAGGAGGTTGTCCGATTGTGCACGACTGTTGTGCAAGATCCGACAACGTCCTCCCGCGGCACCCCCCGCCCCGCAAACCGCTGCCCGGCCAAAACCCGCCCCCGCCCGGCGACCACCGGCACCCCGCCCCCGCCCCACCGATGCCCCGCCGCCGCATGAAGATGTCGGAACTTCGTTCCATATGAACGCAAATCGGACAACGTCCCCCTCCGCCCGCCCACGCACCCCAAAACCGCAAACCCCGCCCACGCCCGCCCCCCGCCCCCCAAACCCCTACGCCCCCGCGCACCCCCGCCGCCCCCGATCGATCGGGAACGGAAGGTCGGCCACGAGAGCCGTCTCCAGGTAGTCATCGGACCGCGGCGATCCCGACGCCGGCGCCAGCGAAGCCCCCACCGCCCGCAGCGACGCTCGCGACGCGTCCGGGACCACCCAGGGCGCCAGCGCGAGGAAGTCAGGCTTGCGGCCGGCGTAACGGCGGAACTCGGTCTGATCCTCGCCGGGCACGAACGCGGCGTTGCCGATGTAGTGGCAGCCCGGGCCGTGCAGGCCGCGCTGGGTGATCGCGCTCTGGCCGTCGAACGTCAGGTCGGCAAGGTTGCCGACCAGCATCGCGGTGACGTTGTAGTCGAAGCCGACCGACCCGTCGGACACGGTGCGGTAGGTCGAGCCCATCCATGAGAGCGGCTGCCACTTCTCGATCCCGTCGCCGTCGGGTCCCGTCCAGGCCCCCGGGTTGGCCTCGTCCTGGATCACCAGATTGGCCCCGAGCCGCGACAGACACCGCATGTAGTACAGCGCAACGTCGGAGCACGGATTCACCCCGGACGGCAGAGCGCCCCACGTGAACGCGGGCAACGAGGTCGCGAACCCGATCCGCGCCGAAGTGCCCGGCAGCCGATACGGCCGCAGGTTGCGCACCGCGGCCGGACCCGACGACGGCCCAGGCGTGAAGCCGAGGGCGAGCTCGAGCGAGGTGAGCGGCACCTTCAGATTCGACGCGACGACATTGCGAAGGACACCCGGGCCGCGCCGGCGGACGTCGCGCGGGCCCCACATGAAGACGTGGTTGTAAACGCGGGGCGAAGTCGCGACGTACACCGAACTCGGGCGCGGATGCAGGTCGGGATCGGCGAACGCGGCCACGTCGGCCCGGCGTGAGGACTGGACGAACGGGGCCACGTCGCCGGACCCGATCATGTAGATCCGGTAGCGCTTGGCCAGCGCCGAGAACGTGCCCATGAAGCCGCGGACGATCGTGTCGGTGCCGGCGACGAACGCCTGCCCGAGACCTCCGAGGGACGGAAACCGGGCCTTATAGGCGCCCAGGGGCCCCGAATACGACGCGTCGAGCAGCGACAGCGCGCCGATCGCGCCGCACGGCTGGCCCGGCCCGAGCCGAGCGCACGCCGGACCGTTGGGTCGGGTGAACAGGCTGCGCGCGAGCGCCCCGCGACTCCCGATCCCGATCGTCGCCAGTCCCACGTCCTCGTTGAACACAACCACGTTGGGCCGGCCGTGGGCGAGGTGCGGGAGCACGTAACGCCGCAGCATGCACTCGATTTTGGTCCGGAACGACGCGTAGCTGACGACGCTGTGCGCTTCCTGCTTGTACTGCATCGCGAACACCCTCGGGGACCCGGCGCGCGGGTCCAGCGAGAGGATCGCCGAATGTGAGCGGTGGGCATAGAAGCCGGCGCACGAGCGCGCCGCCGCGGGCGCGCAGATCGCAGCGGACAGGAGCGTTACCACCCCCAGGAGCAACACAAGGCGACGGGTCACCGGACGGCAAGCCTGGCAGATCGTCGCCAGAATGTCCCGCTATGCCCACCTCCAACGACCGCCGCATCAGCCGCCGCACGCTGATCGGGAGCGGCGCTGCAGCGGCAGGGGCCGCCGCGCTCCCCGCCACCGCTGCCGCCGCCAAGCGCCACCCGAAGCCCAAGCCCCACCGGGCCGACGTGATCATCGTCGGCGCCGGCCTCAGCGGCCTGACCGCAGCCCGCAACGTCGTCAAAGCCGGCCGGTCCGCGATCGTCCTCGAAGCCCGCGACCGGGTCGGCGGGCGCACGCTCAATCACCACCTCGCGCCGGGCAAGGTCGTCGAGATCGGCGGTCAGTGGATCGGCCCCACCCAGGACCATCTGGCCGCGCTGGCCAAGGAACTCGGGGTCAAGACCTTCAAGACCTACAACAAGGGCAATTACCTGTTCTACGAGAACGGCAAGCTGACGCCATATTCGCCGAAGGGCCCGTTCGGGGCGATCCCGCCGGACATCACCGCCGACGTGCAGCTCGCCGCCGTGCTGGCGAAGATGGATGCGATGGCCAAGACGGTCCCGCTCGAGGCGCCGTGGACGGCCGCCAACGCCTACGACTGGGACAGCCAGACGTTCGAGACGTTCAAGCGCTCGAACACGCTCGGCAGTGGCGCCACGAGCCTGATCGACCTCGGGATCGAGGCCGTGTTCGCGTGCGAGCCGCGCGACATCTCGCTCCTGCACGTCCTCTTCTACATCCACTCGGCCGGCAACTCGACGACCCCCGGAACCTTCGAGCGGCTGATCAACACCGCCGGCGGCGCGCAGGACAGCCGCTTTGTCGGCGGCTCGCAGCTGGTCTCGATCCGGCTCGCGGAACAGCTCGGAAACCGCGTGTTCCTGAACCAACCGGTGAGACGCATCACCCAGGGCTCGGGCGGCGTGACCGTCCAGACCGATCACCTGACGGTCAAGGGCAAGCAGGTGATCGTCACCGGGCCCCCGTCGCTGACCGCGCTGATCGACTACGAGCCGATCCTGCCGGCGCTCCGCGCGCAGCTGACCCAGCGCTTCCCCCAGGGATCGGCGATCAAGATCGAGGCGGTATATCCGCGTCCGTTCTGGCGCTCGGAGGGGCTTGCCGGACAGGTGACCAGCGATACCGGCCCGATCAAGCTGACCTTTGACAACTCGCCGCCCGACGGCCGGCCCGGGGTCCTGCTCGGGTTCGTCGAGGGCCACGCGGCGCGCGTGTACAGCACGCTTTCGGCCGCCGAGCGCAGGCGCCGGTCGCTGGCCTGCTTCGTGCGCTACTTCGGCAAGCGGGCCGCCAACCCCACCGATTACATCGAGATGAACTGGTCGATGGAGCGTTGGACCCGCGGCTGCTACGTCGGCTACACACCACCCGGCGTGTTGACCGATTACGGCCCCTCGATTCGCCGGCCGGTCGGCCGAATCCACTGGGCGGGCGCCGAGACCTCCGACTACTGGAACGGCTACATGGACGGGGCCGTGCGCTCGGGCGAGCGCGCCGCGCGCGAGGTGCTCGCCGAGACCTAAGTCGTATCCGTGGCCGGTCGTTGGCACCGGGCATGCACCACGACGACGCGGTTCCGGAGAGAATCACCCCATGCTGCGCCTCCTCGGGGTGATGGTGTCGATCGGGCTGGCTGATTCGCTGAACCCGACGACGATCGCCCCTGCCCTCTACCTCGCGTCCGGGAAGCACGCGCGCCGGCAGGTGACCGAGTTCACCTTCGGGGTGTTCTTCGTCTACCTGCTGGGCGGAACCGTGATCGCGCTCGGCCCAGGGCAGCTGCTGCTCTCACTCGTGCCCCACCCCGACGCCGAGGACAGGCACGTGATCGAGATCGTGGTCGGGGCGGCGATGCTCGTCGCGGCCGCGCTGCTGTGGATTCACCGCGACAGGCTGGCCAACCGCAAGCTCCCGGACTGTCGATCCCGAGGGCAAGTCGAGCGCGATCCTCGGCGCCACGATCACCGCCGTCGAGCTGCCGACGGCGTTTCCCTACTTCGCGGCAATCGCCGCCATCGTCGGCTCGGGGCTCAACCCGGCCAAGCAGTTCTCCCTGCTGGTCGTGTTCAACGTCTGCTTCATCCTGCCATTGCTCGGGATCGTCGCCACCCTCTGGTTCGCCGGCAGCCACGCCCAGCGGATGCTGAGCATCGGCCGGAACTTCCTCGAGCGCAACTGGCCGGTGATTCTGGCCAGCCTGGCCCTGATCGCGGGGCTGTTCGTGATCGCTCTCGGTGCGACTGGATTCGCGGCACGGGGCCACGGCCGGTTCGGACGATTCATACGGCGCTTCCGGCACCTTCTTCATCCCTGAGGCATATCCTTGACGGTGTGTCGACCGAGGCAGGGCGGCTTGACGCCGCACGACTTCAGGCGCTCCTGGACGGGCGCTATGCCGGTCTGCGGGAGCAGCTGCGCGAGGTCCTGTGCCGACCCGAGTTCGCGCCGGTGGAGTCGCTGCCCACCCCGGAGTACCGCGAGCGGGTGCTCGGGTGGGCGAGGACGCTCGCCGGCGAGGGCCTGACGGCGCCCGGCTTCCCCGCCGCGTACGGCGGCCACGACGATCCCGGGGCCAACGTGGCGGCGTTCGAGACGCTCGGTCACGGCGACCTCTCGCTGCTGGTCAAGTTCGGTGTGCAGTTCGGTCTGTGGGGCGGGGCGATCCAGCAGCTCGGCACCGAGCTGCATCACGAGCGCTACCTGAGGCCGACGGCGTCGCTCGAGCTGCCCGGGTGCTTCGCGATGACCGAGCGCGGCCACGGCTCCAACGTCCAGCACCTGGAGACAACGGCCACCTACGACCCGGACACGCAGGAGTTCGTGATCGACACCCCGCACGAAGAGGCGTGCAAGGACTTCATCGGCAACGCGGCGGAGCACGGGCGGATCGCGGCGGTGTTCGCACAGCTGATCGTGGCGGGCGAGAAGCGCGGCGTCCACGTGCTGGTCGTACCACTGCGCGACGAGCACGGGCGCGTGTGGGACGGCGTCGCGATCGAGGACTGCGGCGAGAAGATGGGCCTGAACGGGGTCGACAACGGGATCATCTCCTTCGACGGCGTGCGCATCCCCCGCGAGGCGCTCCTGGACCGCTACGCGTCGGTCTCGGCCGACGGCACGTACATCAGCCCGATCGAGAACCCCAACCGCCGCTTCTTCACGATGGTCGGGGCGCTCGTCCAGGGACGGGTATGCGTCTCCGGCGCGTCGATCAGCGCGACCAAGAACGCGCTGACGATCGCCACCCGGTATGGGCTCAGACGCCGGCAGTTCGGCCCGCCCGACGGCGACGAGGTCGTGATCCTCGAGTACCGGACCCACCAGCGGCGGCTGATGCCGCTGCTCGCGAAGACCTACGCGCTGCACTTCGCGCAGGCGGAGCTGCGCGAGCGCTTTCACCGCGTGTTCAGCGTCGCCGAACCGACAGAGCGCGAGCGCCGCGAGCTCGAGTCGCTGGCCGCGGCGATGAAGGCGACCGCGAGCTGGCACGCCACGCGAACGATTCAGACCTGCCGCGAGTGCTGCGGTGGCGCGGGCTACATGTCGCGCAACCGGTTCGCCGCGCTGAAGGCGGACACCGACATCTTCACCACCTTCGAGGGCGACAACGTGGTGCTGATGATGCTCGCGGCCAAGGGTCTGCTGACCGACTACAAGGACCAGTTCGGCGACCTCGACCCGCGGGAGATGGTCACGTTCGTGGCGACCCAGGCGGTCGAGACGGTGGTCGAGCGGCTGTTCGCGCGCAAGATCGTGCAAGTGATCGGAGACGCGATCCCGAGCGGGGACGACGATCGCAACCTGCTCGATCGGGAGCACCAGCTCGAGCTGTTCCGCTGGCGCGAGGGCCACATCACGGCCTCGGTCGCGCAGCGGTTCAAGCGGGGTCTGGACGAGGGCTTCGACGCGTTCGAGGTGTTCCGGGCCGTGCAGGACCACGCGATAAACGCCGCACGGGCGCACATCGACACCGTCATCCTCGAGGCGTTCTCCCGCGCGATCGAGACGTGCGAGGACGATCAGCTCCGGGCCGGCCTCTCCCAGCTGTGCGACCTCTACGCGCTGCACAACCTCGAGGACGACAAGGGCTTCTTCCAGGAGCACGGACGGCTGGCATCACCCCGGTGCAAGGCGATCACGCGCGAGGTCAACCGGCTCTGCAACGAGGTGCGCCGGGATGCCGGCGAGCTCGTCGACGCCTTCGGGATCCCTGATCAGGTTCTCGCCGCCCCGATCGCCACCCGCCAACCGGAGGCACGCCCGGCCTGATGGCGGCGATCGACCTGACCAGCATCGAGCGGCTCCAGAGCGTGCTCGGCGAGGAGCTTCCGTCGATCCTGACCGAGATCGTGGACAGCATGCGCGAGAGTGCCGACGGCGCGCAGGCGGGGATCGCGGCCGAGGACCTCGACGCGACCGCACTGGCCGCGCACCGCTGCCGCAACGACGCCCTGATGGTGGGGGCGCGGCTCCTGCTAGGACCTCTCGAACAGCTCGAATTGGCGGCCCGCGCGGGCGATCTCCAACGAGCGCGGGGGGCGCTGACGTCGGTTGTCGACGCCCTGCCCGAGACGCTGGAAGAGCTCGAGCGCGTCGCCTCGAGCTAGCTCGGCGTCAGGCCGGAACCTCGGCCCAGACGTGGCTGCTGCTCGCCCCCGCCCCCCACCGCATGGCGAGCGCGTCGACCAGCCTCAGGCCGTATCCACCGAACCCCGGGACGACTCGGTCCCGAACCCGAATCGGAGCGCCCGTGCCCTCGTCGAGCACGTCGATCCGAATCCGGTCCTCGAGCAGCGCAATCCGCAGCTCGATCTCGCCGGCTCCATGCAGATAGGCGTTGTTTACGAGCTCGGCCAGCACGGTCTTGGCGTCCGCCAACGCGAGCGGGCGCAACTGCCCGCCGGCTGCCTCCTCGAGCACGCGCCGGGACAGCGAGCCACAGGTCGGATCGCGGGGAAGCAGGACGGAAACGGTGGTCGCTGTCATGGCTTTGCAGACGAAACCGAGCGGCCGGTGGCCCTGCCGTGGTCAGACCGCTCGTCCTGAAAGGTACTTCAGCAATGGCCGTTTCGGCAACCGCGGTTTCGGAAAGACCAATTTCTATGCAAGAGCGAAAAGCATTCGTCGAGGCACTCGGACGCCTCGACGAGACATTGGACGAGAACACGGCCCGAACCGCCCGGATGAAGCAGCGGATCGAGCTGCTTCAGGAGGCCTGCGCGGCAGACGAGCCGCTGCGCGAGTTCGCGATCAACGAGCGGCTTCCGCTGCTCGTACACCTGCTGACTCAGAGCGCCGAGGCGCTTGACCGGGTCGGGTCACACGTGCGGCGAACCGAGGCCCGGTTGCTGCACCGCGAAGGCATGACGATGGACCAGATCGCGCGGTTGTTCGGCGTCAGCCGTCAGCGCGTTTCTGTGTTACTTCGCGGATGAGGCGGCGCATGCCGCGCAGCCACCGCTCGTTCTGAGTGGCCTTGATCGCCATGTAGTCGGCGACCACTGGGTGGGGCAGGATCAGGAACCGCTCCTCGCGGATCCCCGCCACCACCGCCTCGGCCACCTCCTCGGGCTCGAGCAGTCCCTCGGCTAGCAGAGGGGCCGCACCGACCGGGTCCTCGAGCGCGAGGTCGAGCATTGGCGTGCGGACGCCCTGGGGACACAGGCACGAGACCTTGATCCCGGCATCGCCGTAGCTGATCGAGATCCACTCGGCGACCGCCACCGCGGCGTGCTTGGTGGCCGAGTAGGCCAGCGCCGACACCTGGGTAAGCAGCCCGGCCGCCGACGCGGTGCTGCACAGGTAGCCATCGCCGCGCGCGACCATCTCGGGCAGCAGTGCGCGGGCGGCCCAGACGTGGGCCATCACGTTGATCTCCCAGGTCTGCTGCCACTCGTCGTTGGGGGCCTCGGGGCCGCCCCCGGGCCCGGGCACGCCGGCGTTGGAGAAGAACAGGTCGATCGGCCCGTTCGCCTCCTTGGCACGGTCGACCAGGCTGCGGATCTGCTCCTCCTGGCTGACGTCGGTCCGCACCGCGAGACCGCCGATCTCGTCCGCCACGGCCTCGGCTGCGGCCTGGTTGAGATCGGCCACCACGACCGCCCGCGCGCCCTCGGCGGCGAACCGCCGGGCCAACCCGCGGCCGATGCCGCTCCCGGCGCCCGTGACCACCACGTGTCGGTCGGCAAGGTCCACGGCGGCGCACCCTAGTCGAAGTTGAAGCCGATTTCAACTAGGTGTAGATTGAGCACCTTGGCGGCTCGCGAAGCTCTCCCCTCCTGGACCGGACGCGCACCCACGAGCGAGCGCGGCAACCGGACCCGGCGCGAGCTGGTGCGGGCAGCGCGCAGCGTATTCGAGCGAGACGGCTTCATCGACGCACGGATCACCGACATCACCGCCGAGGCCGGTGTCGCCTCCGGCTCGTTCTACACGTACTTCAGGCGCAAGGAGGACGCCTTCGCCGCCGTCCTCGATGAGGTCGGCGAGGAGATGCTCCACCCCCGCCTCACCGACGTCGCCGATCGCGACGATCCGGTGGCCATGATCTCGGCGACGAACCGCGCCTACCTGGCCTCCTACCGCCGCAACGCGAAGCTGATGGGCCTGATGGAGCAGGTCGCGCAGGTTGACCCCGACTTTCACCGGCTGCGGATGCGGCGTGCCCGAGCGTTTGCGCAGCGCAACGCCCAGGCATTGCGGCGCCTGCAGGATCGCGGCCTGGCCGCGGAGGATCTGGATCCCAGGCTGGCCGCCACCGCGCTCAGCGCGATGGTCAGCCGCACCGCGTACCTCAGATATGTCGAGGGGGTCGGCAACAGCTCCCTCGAGTCGCTTGTGCAGACGCTCACCCGCCTGTGGGTGGGCGCGCTCGGAATACCAAGGAGATGAAGCAGATGGAATTTGCGTTCAGCGATCGATGCCAGGAGCTGCGCGAGCGGCTGCTCAAGTTCATGGACGACCGCGTCTATCCGGCCGAACAGGTCTACCTCGACCAGCTCGTCGCATCGGGCAACCCGCATTCCCATCCGCCGGTGATGGAGGAGCTCAAGGAACACGCCCGCGCGGCAGGGCTGTGGAACCTGTTCCTGCCCCACGAGGAGGAGGGCTCGGCGGCGCTCTCCAACACCGACTATGCGCCGCTGGCGGAGATCATGGGCCGCAGCACCATCGCTTCGGAGGCGTGCAACTGTTCGGCGCCCGACACGGGGAACATGGAGGTCCTCACGGTGTTCGGCACGCCCGAGCAGAAGGACCGCTGGCTGGCGCCGCTGCTTGAGGGTGACATCCGCTCCGCATTCGCGATGACCGAGCCCGACGTGGCCAGCTCTGATGCCACCAACGTCGAGATGCGGATCGAGCGCGACGGTGACGAGTACGTGCTCAACGGGCGCAAGTGGTGGACCTCCGGCGCGATGAGCGACCGCTGCAAGATCTTCATCGTGATGGGAAAGACCGACCCGGACGGACCGACCTATAGGCAGCAGTCGATGATCCTCGTCGAGCCGAGCACCCCCGGGGTGACGATCGTCCGCAACCTGCCCGTGTTCGGGTACGTCGACCAGGAGGGCCACGCCGAGGTCACGTTCGAGAACGTGCGCGTGCCGGCCTCGAACCTGATCGCGAACGAGGGTGACGGCTTTCTGATCTCGCAGGCCCGGCTCGGCCCCGGCCGCATCCACCACTGCATGCGGGCGATCGGCGCGGCCGAGCGCGCGCTCGAGCTGATGTGCGCCCGCGCCGGTTCGCGGGTCACCTTCGGCAAGCCGGTCGCGACCCGGGCCAACGTCCAGGACTGGATCGCCGAGTCACGGATCGAGATCGAGATGGCGCGCCTGCTCACGCTGAAGGCGGCGTGGCTGATGGACACGGTCGGCAACAAGCACGCCCGGACCGAGATCGCCGCGATCAAGGTCGCGGCGCCAAATGTCGCGCTGCGGGTCGTCGATCGCGCGATTCAGGTCCACGGTGGTGGCGGCGTCTCCGACGACTTCCCGCTCGCGACGATGTACGCCCACCTGCGCACCCTGCGACTCGCCGACGGCCCGGACGAGATCCACAAGCGCACAATCGCCCGCCACGAGCTGAAGGATGCATTAGCCTCCCATTCGCGATGAGGACCCGGGGCCGACTGTCGACGGTCGTCGCGATCTCAGCGGCCGTCTGGTGCCTGGCCGCCGAAGCGGCAACGGCGAAGACGCTGTGCGTCAACAACCCCGCGTGCGTGACGGCCGGAGGCACGGCTGAATACACGATCGCCCAGGCACTTGACGCCGCCAAGAGCACACACAGCAGCGACCCAACGAACACGGTCGAGATCGGGCCCGGCACCTACGTGGGTGCCTACACGTTCGATGACAGCAACCAGGTCACGATCGAGGGCGCGGGCGCGGGCAGGACCGTGCTGCAGTTCGGCGGGATCATCGACATCGGCCTATATGTGAACGGGAACTCCGGGGACTCGGTCTCGGGGCTGACGATCCAGGCCACGAGCGGCACCTCACCTCAAGCCACCGCGGTGCAGATCGAGGACGGCCATCTCGACCACATCGCCGTCGACATGACCGCTGACGGCTCCCAGGCCGAGGGCGTGTCGATGGGCTCGGGGCAGCTCACGAACAGCGCCGTGACGGTGGAGAACGCGCCGGGGGCGACCGCCGTCCTCTCGTTCGGGACCTCGGTGCTCGCCGACGACACGCTGAGCGGCGGCGTCGGGTACTCGAATGGCAGCGGTACCTCAATCCTCACACGAAGCCGGATCAACGCCGGCACCGACGGGATCCTCTGCCATGTCACGTGCGTGGCGAGCTCGTCGCTGATCGAGATGGGGCCAGGGGCCGAGGCCGGCCTGCTCGCGACCGGGTACTCCAGCTCATGCGGATCGGTGACGGCCTCCAACCTGACGATCGTCGGCGCCGCGCTCGAGGCCGCCGGTGCACGCTGCGGCGCACCCGGGAAGACCGCAGCGCTGACGCTCGACTCATCGGTCCTGCGAGGCGCCTCCCACGCGCTCGAGGCCGAGGCGGACAAGTCAAACGCAACCGCGACAGTCACCCCGACCTACGACGACTACGACCCCGCGACCGACGTCCTGGCCGGGCCCGGGTCACTCACGATCTCGGCACCCGGTATCGGCTCGGTCAACGCCGACCCGCGGTTCCTGAATCCCGCCCACGGTGACTACCGGATCCCCTTCAACTCGCCGCTCATCGACGCAGGCAATCCGGCAGGACCCGGTTTCCTTGACACGGACCTCGCCGGCCTGCCCAGGGTCGTTCACGGGCGCATGGACATCGGTGCCTACGAATATCAGCGTCTCCCGCCGACCGCCGCGATCAAGCTGCATCCGGCGACGGTGCAGGCGGGGCAGCCGGTCCACTTCGATGGCCGCGCGTCCCACGACCCCGACCCCGGCGAGGCGATCCGCTATGCGTGGTCGTTCGGCGACGGAGCTGCAGGGACCGGGCCCACCCCGATCCACTCCTACGCCACGGCCGGCACCCGCACCGTCCGGCTGACGGTCACCGACCCGACCGGCCTCAGTGCAGTGACCACCGCGAAGGTGACTGTCACGCCCGCTCCCCGGCCACGCGTCAGCCACTTCCGCCAGTCCGCGAGTGCGTGGCGATCCGGAACCAAGGCCCCCCACCTCACGCGAGGCTCGAAGCCTCCGATCGGGACCACGTTCAGCTTCCGGCTGAACATCGCCGCGAAGGTCCGCCTGACCTTCAGGCGGCACTCGCACTCGGTCGGGGCGCTGTCATTCACCGGCCACAACGGCACCGACCGGGTGTTCTTCGACGGCCGCCTACGTGGAGGGGCCAGGCTCGCGCCGGGTAGCTACTCGGTCACGATCGTGGCCACGAACGCGCTCGGTAGGCGGTCCGCGCCGCACTCGCTGCGGTTCACCATCGTCCGTTGACGTCGCGATCGACGGCACTCGTAAACGGGATCGAGACCCGCGTTCAGCTGGCCGAGCTGCGGCGGCTCGGGTTCGACTCCGGCCAGGGCTTCCTGTTCTCAAAGCCGCTCGAGATGGTGGACGTGCATGGCTTCCTTTCGGGCGACTCGGTCGCCGCGTTCGATACCGGCGCTAGGCCGACCGACGCCTGGCCCGCCGGCGCTCCGAGCGAGCCATCAGGACGACGGTGGCGATGACCATCACGACCGGTCCGCCGAACAGCGGCAGGTCGACCAGCACATGCCCGGCGCAGGCGAGGACTGGGCTCATCGCCCCGCTCCCGCCGGTGCCGCCACCCGCACGCGCCGGCTGCGCGCGGGTCTCGGGTCGGGTGGCGGCGTTTCCGAGACGCGGACGGCGACCCGATTCAGCCCCCAGCCGATGATTGCCAGCAGCACGGCGATGATCACGAGCACCGTGCTCGTGCCCGCGCTCCACAGCCAGCCGGGAACGTCGTGCTTGCGCTCACGCTGCATCAGCGTCGTGTCGCTCACGAACGCCCGTGTCACCCGGGCCCGCGCCGGGATCCCAACCGCGGGAATCGCCGGGTCGGCCGGCATGTAGACCGGGACGTCGGCCCTGACGCGACCCTGCTGGATCCGGATCAGCGTCTTCCATGACCCGAAGAGCGGCAGCGGCTTGACCGTGCGCTAGACGCCGGGGCCGATCCGGTGCAGGATGCCCACGACGCTGCGCGCATGCCCCTGCCAGGAGAGCTGCTGCACATAGTCGGGGCGGCTCACGACCGAGGCCGGTAGTGGACGCCGGCGTTGGCGATTGCGATATCGAGCCCGCCAAAGCGCGAGACGGCCTGCTCCATGGACTGGCCCAGCGCGTCCGTGTCGGTCACGTCGGCCTCGAACCAGGCCGCGCGCTCCGGGCCCAGCTCGCCGGCCAGCTGCTCGAGCAGCTCGGGCTCGAGCCCGACCAGCGCCACCGAGGCGCCTCGGGCGTGCAGACGCCGCGCGGTCGCGGCGCCGATGCCGCGCGCGGCACCCGTGATCAGCGCCACCCTGCCGCTTGCCCAACTGGTTTCCATGCGCGTCTCCCGTACCCTGCTTGGATGTCACGGTCGTGTAGCTACACAAACGTTACATACCTCGGCGGGAGCGCGCAAGTCCGCCTCACCTGCAAGGCTCCGCGGTGATGGCCACCCACCCGCACCGGACCCCGCGACTGGCGCCGGAGCTCCGGCGCGCGCAGCTTCTCGACGCGGCGCTCGACGTGTTGAACGAGGGTGGGTTCGACGCCGTCAGTGTCGAGGCCGTGGCGCAGCGGGCCGGGGTGACGCGGCCCGTCGTGTACGACATATTCGGCGACCTCGAGGGACTGATGCTGGCGCTGATGGAACGCGAGGAGGCCGCCGCGATGGCGCCCCTGCTCGAGATCGTCGGCGTCGAGCCAGGCGACGACGTCGACCCCGAGCAGTTTCTGGTCGACGCGATCCGCGCCTTCCTCCGTGCGGTCAAGGCCAACCCACGCACCTGGCGGCTCGTGCTGATGCCGCCCCGCGGGAGCTCACGCGAGCTGCGCGACCGGATCCGGCGCAGCCGTCGCCTGCTGGCCGAACGCATCACCACGCTGCTCGATTGGGGGATCGAGCGCCGAGGCGGCCCGACCGGTCTCGATCACCCCCTGCTGGCCCGGATGATCGTCGCCGCGGGCGAGGACGCCGCGCGCCTGATGCTCGCCCACCCGCGCCGCTTCTCCGCCGACCGGATGGCGTCGATGACCGGCGTGCTATTGCGGCTTGCGCCGGCCGACATGCAGCGGCGCGGGACGCCGGCGCCGGCGGTCCCGGAACCTGTTCCGCCGGTCGCGCGGGCGGATCCGCCGCCCGGGGCGCGGGTGCCGCGGGTCGTGCGCCGCGAGCAGCTGCTCGACGTCACGCTGGCGCTGCTGGCCGAGGAGGGCTTCGACGCGCTCAGCATGGAGGCGGTGGCGCGGCGAGCCGGCGTCAACCGCGTCGTCGTCTACCGCAGCTTCCCGAACCTGCAGCTGCTGCTGGTGGCGCTCCTGCGTCGCGAGGACCGCCGCACCCGCGCGGCCCTGGACGCACTGCTCCCCACGTCGCCCGGCGACTCCACCCCGGGCGAGCTGCTCGGGGATTCGCTCGCCCGGTTTCTCGGAGCGGTGATCTCGCAGCCCCAGACGTGGACGGTGGCGCTGCTGCGGCCCGAGAGCGCCCCGCTGGCGTTGCAGAAGCTCGTGAACCGCCGGCGTTCACAGATCGCCCGCCAACTCGAGCCGCTCGTGCGCTGGGGCCTCGCCGCATTGCCACCGCTGCCGGCCGACCTGGACGTCGAGATCCTCTCGCGGATGCTGCTGAGCATCGCCGAGGAGCAGGGCCGGCTGGCGCTCGAGGACCCAGACTTCCCGGTCTCGCGGCTGGTCACGAGCTCGTGGGCGCTGCTGGACGGGTTGGCGTAAGCGCTCTGGTGGTCGCGGTGGCGGGGGGTTGGGATCTTAAGCGCCATATGTACAACTAAGCCCCCAACGCCCTCCGGGGCGGCATGCCCGCGGGCCGCGCGGCACCCCATCCCGCGGCGCGGGCCTCCGCGGCGCGGCAGCCCACCACGCCCCCGCGGGGCGCCCGGCCCCGACAACCTCGCAAACCCGGGCCGGGGCTGATGGGTTTGCGACCTTGCCCCGTGTAAACCCACCTCAAATGCCAAACCCGCGGGTCTCATCCGGGTTTGAGACGTTATGGGGCCCGGCCCGGTCTTCTCGGTCCGGTCCAAGTGCCGGCGACCCTCGAACGCCCACCGCGCCAAACCCGGCCCCCGGCCGCCCGGGGCAGCGCCCCGCGCGCCGCCGGGCCGCGGGCCCCGCCCGGCCCGGCCCACACCGACCGAGACTTAAGTCACAAACCGCGCCGCTCAGGCGGGCCAAGGCTGGAAACTCACCGTCAGCCGTCAGCGGGAGTTTGGCGCCTCGCTCGCGGCAGCCGAATGCGATTTGCCGCATTTCTCCCGCCGAACCGCGTCCCGACGGGGCTGGACCTCCGACCACGACCTCCGAGGCGGACCTCCGACCACTCCGACCACGACCTCCGACCACCACTCACCGCCGGCCGCCGAGGGCGATTCGGCGAGCGAGGCTAGGCGCCCCCCGCCGCCACCAACCGGTCGACGATCTCGCCGAATCCCCACGTCCACAGCGACAGGTGCCCGTGTTCGGGCCGGAGCTGCAGCTCCGCGCCGGGCACCCTGGACGCGAGCCACTCTCCGTGGCTCGGCGGTACGAACCGATCCTGGACGCCCTGCCACACCGTCAGCGGCCGGGTGATCGAGGCGGGGTCGAAGCCCCAGTCACGGACGAAGGCCAGGTCGTCGTCGAGCCATCCCCACATCCCGTTGCGCATGGCGAGCCGCGAGTTTGCCGCGAGGTAGGTGGCGAACTCGCCGGTCACCACATCGCGATCGACCTGGCCGACGAGGTCGCCGAAGGCGGCCACCATCTCATCGTGGGTGACGGCCGCCAGCGCCCGCGCCGCAGGCTCCAGGTAGTCCGCCAGCGCGTCCGGGCCGCTTTCCGCCGCGCCGAACTCCGCGTGGTTGTCGTCACCCATCCCCTCGAGCCAGTCGATCCCGCCAGCGTCCCGGGGCGCCACCGAGCCGATCGTCGCAGCGGCGATCACGCGTTCCGGGAGCTCGGCGGCGCATGCGAGCGCGTGTGGGCCGCCGCCCGATAGCCCGATCGTGACGAAGCGCGCGATCCCGAGCTGGTCCACGATCGCGCGCACGTCCTCCACGCAGTCGACGACCGTCCGACGGGCGTCGCGATCGCTGCCGGCGTAGCCGGGCCGCGAATAGGTGAGGTGGCGCAGGCCGCGCACGGCGGCGGCCTGGACGGCGGCGGGGTGCTGGACGCCGGCCGCCGGTGTGCCGGTGTGAAAGAGCAGCGTCTCGCCGTCGTCGGGCCCATCGACGGTGACGTCGAGTAATCGTCCATCGTGGGCGTGGATCTGCACGGGGGTGCTCATTTACCGCCCGTAAAGGCTATTCGTGCGACTATCTGGGCTCTGCGGCTCCGGAAGTCATCCGTAATCGTGGGGCTTGCGATGGCTGGCCTGATCGCGATCATCGTCATTGGGGGGGTTCTCGCCCGCTCGTCGTCGGCCGGTGCCCCGGCGGTGACCAGGGTCACGGTCGAGCGGGCCTCCACCGGGCGTCCAATCCCGGCCGGCTACCTCGGGATCTCGCTCGAGTACCCGGATCTCGAGACCTACGCCGGGAGCAATCCGAAGGACATCAACCCGGTGTTCGTGCATCTGATCGGCAATCTGGCCGGCGGCCAGTCGCCGTCAGTGCGGATCGGCGGCGACACGACCGACTGGACCTGGTGGCCGATTCCGGGCAAGCGCCGCCCAAACGGCGTCCGCTACACGCTCTCGCACCGATGGCTGCGGGTACTGAACGCGCTCACCCGGCAGACGTCGGCCCGGGTACTGCTCGGCATCAACCTCGAGGTCAACAGCCGACGCGTGGCCGCGGCTGAGGCCCACGCCTTCGTCAAGGGCCTCGGTGTCAAGGCAATCGACGGCCTCGAGGTCGGCAATGAGCCCGAGCTCTACGCCTCGTTCCCCTGGTACATCCTGAACGGGACGCGCGTGTACGGCCGGCCGACCGGCTACTCGTTCGGGGACTTTATGCACGACTTTCGCGTGGTCTCGCACGCGCTCGGCCACGTTCCGATCGCCGGACCGAACATCGGCGGCCCGGAGTGGATGCCGCACCTGCCCCGGTTCCTGAACGGCGAGCGGAATGTCAGCGTCGCCACGTTGCACCGCTATCCGCTCAAGCACTGCCGCTCGGTGGCCCACAACACGGTCGAGGACCTGCTCAACAACTCGTCCTCGCGCGGCCTGGCGGACGGCCTGGCCGGCTACGCCAGGACCGCACACGCGCACCACATTCCGCTCCGGATCGACGAGATGAATGCCGTCTCGTGCGGCGGCGAGTCCGGTGTCAGCGACACGTTCGCGTCCGCGCTGTGGAGCGTCGACGCGCTGTTCGAGCTCGCCCACGTCGGCATCGACGGCATCAACATCCACACCCGCCCCGGGTCGACCGGCGAGCTGTTCAAGATCACCGAATCGCACGGCCACTGGCGCGCGCGGGTTAACCCCGAGTACTACGGGCTGATGATGTTCGCGCAGGCCGCGCCCCCCGGGTCACGCCTGCTGCGGATTGCCAACGGCCCGGGCGGCCATCTGCACATCTGGGCCACCCGCGGGGCCGACGGGAAGATCCGCGTGGTCCTGATCAACAAGAGCCTGACCGATCGCCAGACGGTTCGGGTGCGCGTCCCGGCCGCGGCCGGGCAGCCAGGCTCACTCGAGCGCCTCGAGGCGCCCAGCGCCCACGCCACCGGGCACGTGACGCTCGGCGGCCACAGTTTCGGATCGAGCACAACGACCGGCACGCTCCCGCTGAGCCCCGGAGCCGGGCAGCTTCATCCAACGGGCGGCGCGTACGTGATCCATCTTCCGGCCGCGAGCGCGGCGCTGCTCACGCTGCCCTAACGCCAACCATGGGCTGGCGGATCCAGGGCAGCTACTTCGAGGCCTGTAACTGCGATCCGATCTGCCCGTGCCGGCGAGTTGACGGCGTCGCTGGGGGACGTTCGACCCACGGCGTGTGCCTTGGCGTTCTGTCCTGGCTGATCGAGGACGGCGTGATCGACGGCATCGACGTCTCCGGTCTCGCGGTCGCGCTGGCGGCGCGCTACAGCGATGACGAGCCGGGCTCGCCCTGGACGTGGATCTTGTACCTCGACGAGGCAGCTTCAACCGAACAACGGGCTCAGATCGAGGCCGTATACACGGGACACCTTGGCGGCGACGCCCTGCGCCACTTCCCGTGGGCGTGGAAGGCGAGTCAGCTGCTCGCAGTGCGCCCGGCCGAGATCTCGCTCGACCACACGCCTCGCAGGCAATGGCTGCGCGTCCGCGACGTGGTCAGCGTCACGATCCGTGACCGGTACGGGTCCTCGGTGCCGGTCACGTGCGTGATCCCGGGACACGAGCAGACCGGAGAGGAGCTCGTGACCGAGGCGCTGACGGTGGCGGACCAGAGCCTCGGGTTCGAGTTCCGCGAGGTCTGTGGGTACGGCTCGAGCTTCGACTACTCCGGCTAGAACTAGACCTCGGCCGTCGCTTCGACCGCCTGGCCGTTGGCCGTGAGTGTCACATCGATGTTGCCGCGCGTGGCATTCGAGTACGGGCAGACCGCGTGGGCCGCGGCGACGATTCGCGCCGCTTGCTCTGCGTCGCTCACCTGAGGCAGACTCACGTGCAGCTCGACCGCGACCGTGAATGCCCGATCCTCGGTGGTCACAAGGCTTACGTGACTGTCGATCGAGACGTCGCCGACCTCTATGCGCTCGCGCCGGCCGATGGCCCCGAGCGCGCTCTCGAAGCAGGCCGCGTAGCCGACCGCGAGCAGCTGCTCGGGATTGGTGCCGCCGCCCGGACCGCCGCTCTCGACCGGAGCGCGAAGCTGCACGTCGAGCGCCCCGTCGTTGGTCCTCCCATGCCCCTCGATGCGTCCCCCCGTGACTGTCGCCTGAGCGGTGTAGATCGTCTTTCCCATGGACGTCTCCCTGTGTGGAAATTGAGTGCACAACGAGGATACCCAGCGTAGGATCGAGCCATCGACCGCGACCCGCGCGTTCCGAGAGAGGAGACCCATGCCAGACCAGAACCGACGCCTTGTCCTGGCCAGACGGCCGACGGGCGCCGTCGAGAACGACGACGTGCGCGTCGAGCAGGTCGCGATTCCCGAGCCAGGCGACGGCGAGGCGTTGATCCACAACCGCTTCCTGTCGATCGACCCCACGATTCGCACCTGGATGGATGACGCCCCCGGCTACCTCCCGCCGATCGCGATCGACGAGGTCGTCCGCAGCGGCGGGATCGGCGAGGTGGTTAGCTCCAACAGCGACCGCTACGAGGTCGGGAGCCTGGTCTTCGGGATGCTCGGCTGGCAGGACTACACGATTGCCGACGCGGCCAGCGCAGTGATGCAAACGGTCCCTCAGGGAATCGATCCGGCGGCGGCGCTGAGCGTGTTCGGAACCACGGGGATGACCGCGTACTTCGGCCTGATCGACGTCGGTCGGGTGAACGAGGGCGAGGCCGTCGTCGTCTCGGGTGCCGCCGGGGCGACCGGCTCCACGGTCGCTCAGATTGCGCGGATCAAGGGTGCCTCGCCGGTCGTCGGGATCGCGGGCACGCCTGAGAAGTGTGCGTGGCTTGTCGACGAGCTCGGCCTTGACGCCGCGATCAACTACAAGACCGACAACGTGGCGGCCCGTCTGCGCGAGAGCTGCCCCAACGGCATCGACCTGTACTTCGACAACGTCGGCGGGCCGCTGCTGGACATCTGCCTCGGCCAGCTGGCCATGCGCGGCCGAGTCATCGTTTGCGGCGCGATCGCCACCTACAACGAGCGCGGGAAGATCGTCGGCCCGGCCAACTACCGCAATCTGATCCGCATCCGCGGACGGATGGAGGGCTTTCTGATCCTCGACTACCTCGACCGCTTCGCCGAGGCTCAGGCCGAGATGGGTGGCTGGCTCGCCGAGGGCAAGATCGCCTACAAGGTGCACGTGGTGGAGGGACTCGAGCACGCGCCGGACGCCCTCAACCTGCTGTTCACCGGCGGGAACACCGGCAAGGTGATCGTCCGGGTGGAATAGGGCCGCCGCGGCCCGCCCCGCCGCGGCCCGCCCCGCCGCGGCCCGCCCGGACCCCGCCGCCCAACCCCCCGGCCGCCGCGCGTCCTACCGCGCCAGCTTCGCCACCACGGCCTGGAACCGGGCCGTGTCGCGCAGCGGAGCGCCGTGACCAAAGCACACCAGGGCCGGCTCGAGCTCGGCCAGGCGCCGGGCCGAGTCGCGGTTCTGCGCCGGGTCAGGGCTCACGAATGAGAACGGCTCCTGGGGCGGACCGGCGTTGATGAACGGATTGCAGCCCCAGATCACGTCGCCGCACACGAGCACGCGGTCGGACTCGCGCCAGTAGGAGACGTGGCCCGGAGAGTGGCCGGGCGTGTCGAGCACCTTGAAGCCGGCCACCTCATCGCCCTCGACCAGTGCCCGCGCGACATCGCACCTGGGCGCGGCCGGAAGCACCATGCCGCGCGGACCGAGCATCTTCCCCGCCTCCACCATCTCAACGTCGGCGGCGCCGCACCACAGCGGCACCCCGAAGCGCTCGCACACGGCCCGGCTCGAGCCGTAGTGGTCGAAGTGCGCGTGAGTCAGGGCGTGCGCGGTGATCGTGCGGCCGGCGAGCTGGCCCAGCACGCGCCGGCGGTCGAGCGGGGTGCCGGAATCGATCAGCACGTCCTCGAGCAGATAGACGTTGACCGCGTTGCGCGGGAATCCGTCGAAGTGCCACACCCCGTCTGCGAGCTGCTTCATGGCCCGGGGACCCTACATTGTCGATCGATGCAACGAGTCGTCACGATCGGGGTCTACGACTGGGACCTCGAGAGCTTCCTCGGGGCGCTGGCCGCGGCCCGGACGGTCCGGCTGCTCGACGTGCGTCAGCGACGCGGAGTTCGCGGACGCGAGTACGCGTGGGCGAACTCGGTTCGGCTCCAGAACGCACTCGCGAGCGCAGCGATCGAGTACCGGCATGTCAGGGAGCTGGCCCCGACGACCGAGCTCCGCCGGCTCCAATACGCCGCCGACGCCCGGCGCGGCGAGGGCAAGCGCTCGCGCACCGTACTGGCGCCGGAGTACCGAGACCGGTACACGCGTGAGATCCTCGATCGCGTCGACCTGGGGCCGCTGGTAGCCGAGCTGCCGCGGACCGGGCAGACAGCCCTGATGTGCGTGGAGCGCGATCCGGAGGCCTGCCATCGCTCGATCATCGCCGAGCGCCTCGCGGCCGAGCACGGCGTCGCCGTCACGCACCTCCGACCCGGATAATCGCCTGCGATGCGCATCGCCACCGCTCCCCTCGCCGCCGCCGGGCTGATCGCCGGGTTCGGCGTCGCCGTGTCCAGCGGCTCGCGGCCGGCCGGCGGCCTCGTGCTGGCGGCGTTCGGGATCGGCTGCATCGTGATCTGGGTGCGCCGGGATGGAACGCGGGTGGCCGCGGGCCTGACCGCGGCGGGCCTGGGCGCGTTCGCGCTCTCCCACGTGCTGGGGCTGGTAATCGGCGCGTGGCCGTCGGTGCTGCTCGTGGCCGCGGCGATGGCGGCGATCTGCTGGCGCGTCTCCGACTCGCGTCAGGGAGCCGCGGCGGCGCCGAGGACCTGAATCGCCGAACGGTCGCCGCCCGTGGCAGCCTGCTCGAAGCGATAGTCGCTCAGTGGGAAGCGCCGGCTGCGCCACATCGTCTCCAAGGTCGGGCTCGGCCTGAGCGGGACGTCGCCGTGCGGGTCGAAGTAGTAACTGTTGGCGAGCGAGCAGCTGCCCTGCCAGAAGACCTGCCGCCCGCGCCGGCGCAGCATCTCGGCGAAGTAGCGCTCGTTGGCCTCCGGCCTGACCTCGACCACCTTCGCGCCGGTGGCGGTGGCGCGCCTCAGGCAGCGCACGATGTGGCGAGCCTGCGTCTCGATCAGGTTGAAGTACGACGAGCCGTTGTAGGCGTAGGGACCGAACATCGTGAAGTAGTTCGGGAACCCGGGGACGCTCACGCCCTCGTAGGCCTGGTATCGGTTCTCGCCCCACCACCGCTCGAGATCGAGGCCACGGCGCCCGGTCACCGGGTACTTGGGGAAATTGCCGGGGTCGAACACCTTGAAGCCGGTCGCCAGCACGAGCACGTCGACCGGATGCTCGATGCCACCGGCGGTGACGACGGCGTGCGCCGTGATCCGCTCGATCGGATCGGTCTCCAGGGAGACGTTGGCGCGGTTGAACGTCGACAGGTACTCGTTGTGGAAGCTCGGGCGCTTGCACCCCATCGCGTAGGTTGGAGTCAGCTTCTCCTGCAGCTCGGGGTCGGAGACCTCCTTGCGCACGTAGCCGCGAGCCTGGGATTCAAAGATCGTCGCCAGCGGCACGGTCTTGTAGTAGTGCGCGGCGATCGGGAACGACAGCTCCACGAGGGTCTGGCTGACCAGCCGCGCCGCTGCCTTGCCGCCCGGCACGCGCGTCAACAACCAGCGCGACTTCGGGCCGATCGGCGCATCCAGCTTGGGCAGACACCAAATCGGTGTGCGCTGGAACACGGTCAGGTGCTGCGCCTCCGGCGCCACCGCCGGGGTCAGCTGAACCGCCGACGCGCCGGTGCCGATGACCGCGATCCGCCGACCGCGAAGATCGGCCTCGGCATCCCAGCGGGCCGTGTGCAGGGTGGTTCCGGCAAACGACTCGACGCCCTCGATGTCGGGGGTCTTGGGCTGCGTCAGCACCCCCGTCGCGTCGATCACGTGGCGCGCGGTGATCGTGTCGCCGTCGCTCGTCGCGAGCCGCCAGCAGGGCACGGTGTCGTCGAACGTAGCGCCCGTGATCCGCGTGCGGAAGCGGACGCGCCGGCGCAGGCCGAAGCGCGTGGCGCAGTAGTCGGCGTAGCCGCGCAGCTCGTCCCCCGGGGCGTAGACGCGGGACCAGTTCGAGCGCTTAGCGAAGGAGAACTGGTAGCTGAACGAGGGGATGTCGACGGCGACGCCCGGATACCGATTCCAGTACCAGGTGCCGCCGAACCCGTCTCCCTCCTCCACGATCAGGTAGTCCGTGAGCCCGACTCGATCGAGGCTGATCGCCATCCCGATTCCGGAGAATCCCGCTCCGACGATGACGACGTCGTGATCGATTTCCTGCGTGGTCCCGGCAACCATGGTCGGGAATGCTATGGCAACGCGCCGAACCCGCCATCCCGGCGGCGAAGCCCTATCCTGATCTGAGAGCGCTGCCCGGGGCCACCGGCGGCGGACAAGGATGGAACTCGACCCCATTTCGATATCGACGCCCTCGTCTGAGCGAACCGCCGCTCGCCCGAGGGTGGGGCTGGTGCTCGGAGCGGGTGGCGTGCTTGGTGGAGCCTGGATCGTCGGCGCGCTGGCGGCGATCGCCGCCGCGAGCGACTGGGATCCGGGCAGCGCCGAATACATCGTTGGTACCTCGGCCGGCTCGATGATCGGGGCGCTCTTGGCCAGCGGCGTCCCGCCGTGGTTCATGGTTGCCCACTCGGCGGGCGAGGAACTGGATGGTCTGACCGACGCCGGCGGTGCCTCCGCCTCGGAGGCCGATCGTTCCGCCGGTGCCACGTTCCGATTCGATCGCGGGGGGCTCGCGCTTGGGCCCGGCTCGTGGCGGCTGGCGATGGCTTCGATGGCCCGCCCCTACCGCTACTCGCCGGCCGCCGTGATCTCGGGCTGGCTGCCGCGCGGGATCATCTCGACCGAGCCGCTGAAGGACACCGTCAGACGTGCCTGTGCCGAGGACTGGGCGCCTCACCCCAACTACTGGGCGATGGCGGTCGACTACGCCTCCGGCCGGCGCGTGGCGTTCGGTCGCGCCGACGCCCCGGCGGCACGCTTGCCCGACGCCGTCGCCGCGTCGTGCGCGATCCCGGGCTTCTATCGCGCGGTGGAGATCGGCGGCCGTCAGTACGTCGACGGAGGCGTGCGCTCGACCTCGAATCTCGACGTCCTGCGCAGTGCGCCGCTCGACCTGGTGCTGGCGCTCAACCCGATGTCGTCCCTGCACGCCGGGTCGCCACGGACGGTCGCGGAGCGGCTGGCGGTGCGGATGCGCCAGGTGGCCGGGCGGCGCCTCGGCTCGGAGGCGAAGCGTCTGCGGGCGGCCGGGATCGAGGTCGCGCTGGTCCAGCCAAGCGTTCACGACCTCGACGTGATGGGGGGCAACCTGATGAGCGGTAAGCGCCGTCACGAGGTGATCGAGACAGCGGTCCGCACGGTCACCGAGCACCTGCATGAATCGGGTCTTGGCGAGCGCCTGTCCGAGCTGCCGGCGGGCGACCCCCTGCTCGTGCGCCGGCCGGATGGTCCGGCGTCAGGCTGGCCGGACTTCCGCGAGCTGGCACGCGAGCGCTTCCGAGCCCGCCAGGCCGCCTGAGACCCTGGCCGCAGCGTTACGCTTGCACCACGGGACGGCTCAGCGTCGTCGAATCGAACGCAAGGACTGGTGAAACGGCATGCTCACCCTCAACGGGCTGGACGAGGTCAAGTCCTACGTCGGCAAGGAGCTTGGCGTCAGCGACTGGCACCTGGTCACGCAGGAGAAGATCAACCAGTTCGCGGAGGTGACTGGCGACGACCAGTGGATCCACCTCGACGTCGAGCGCGCCAAGCAGACGCCGTTCGGCGGGACGATCGCCCATGGCTACTACACGCTGTCGCTCTCACCCCGCTTCTCCTACGACATGTTCCAGCTCGAGGGGTTCGCGTTCGGGATCAACTATGGGCTCAACCGGGTTCGCTTCCCGGCCGCGATGCCGGTCGGAGGCAAGGTGCGGATGCGGGCCAAGCTCGCGTCGGTCGAGGAGATTCCGGGCGGCGCGCAGATCACGACCGAGCTGACCTTCGAGCGCGAGGGCGGCGACAAACCGGTGTGCGTCGCCGAGTCGCTGGCGCGCGTGTACACGGGGTGACCGCGATGACCACGTTCGAGACCCCAAGTGACCTCGCCCACAACCGCGGGTTGATCGCCGACCCGGCCGAGTTCGCGGCCGAGCGCGACGCCGCCGGCTGGCTCTACCTCTGCGGCGAGGAGTTCGCTGAGATGGACGGCGGGATGTCGTTCGCCAGCGTCGAGGCGTCCGTGCCGGAGGCGACGAACGTCGTCTCCGATCCTCCTCGCGTCATGGACATGGACCTGGCGCGCCGCCAGATCGCGGCGCTCGACGACCTGCCGCGACCAACGCTGGTCACGTGCCGCACCGGCCCGCGCTCATCCGCGCTCGTCTATCTGTATGCGGGCCTCAAGGCCGGAGCCGGGGCCGATCAGGTGCTGGCCCGCGCCGACGCCGACGGCGCCCCGTTCACCCAATCCGACGAGCTCAGAGCGTGGGTGGCGCAGGGACTCGACGAGCTCGCGTGAGCGCGTGCGCCTGCTGCTGAACATCATCTGGTTCGTCCTGGCCGGACTCTGGATGTTCCTCGCCTACGCCCTCGCGGCCGTGATCTGCTTCGTCCTGATCATCACGATCCCGTTCGGGATCGCGTCGCTGCGGATCGGGGTGTTCGCCCTGTGGCCGTTCGGCAAGACCGTGGTCAGGCGCGCCGACGCGGGTGCCGCGTCGGCGATCGGCAACATCATCTGGTTGGTGCTGTGCGGTTGGTGGCTGGCGCTGGGCCACCTGGCCACCGGGATACTGATGTGCTTGACGATCATCGGGATCCCGCTGGGTCTCGCCAGCTTCAAGCTGATTCCGGTCTCACTGCTGCCGTTCGGCCGCGAGATCGTGTCAGTCGATCAGGCCCGGACGATGGGATTCGAACCCGGAGTGACAGTCGGCCCGTGATGCGCGCCAGGCGCGCACCCGCCAGCCGCACGCGAGCACGGCGGCGATCATCAGAGTGACCTCCAGCCGGCCGGCGGGCGAGGAGGGGTAGCGCCGTGCGTACTCGACGTGGTCGGTGACACCGGCGAGACGGTCGAGTCCGAGGCCGTACTCGCGCCGGCGCAGCGGCCACAGCAGCGCCACCGTGTTTGCCACCGAGTCCTCGATGATGTGGAGGCCGACACCAAGCGCCAGCATGTCGGCCGCCCCGGGCGCCCACGGCGGCGCACCCGGACGGCGCGCCAGCCTTCTCGCCCCGGCCGCCGTCAGGCCCCAGAACATCGGCGTGTGGCTGAACCAGCTGTGGTGGGTCCCGGAGTTGAGCCGATGCTGGACGCCGAGGCGGTCGAGCAGAGACGGAACGACAAGGTCGATGTCAGGCAGCGTCGCGGCGCCGATCGCGCCGGCGAACACGGGCGCAGGATGTCGGGCGCCGCGGCTTCGCCACACCCCGAGCAGGGCGCCGCTGGCGATGTGTCCCGTGGGCAGCATGTGGGCGGGCGCTCAGCGGGCGACGCAGGCGACCAGCTGCCCGGCCGAATGGCCGCCGGTGGGCCGGCCACCGCGATCGCGGCCGAGGAACCGCAGCGCGACGATCGCGATGTCGTCACGCTGGTCCCCGCTGACCGGGCGGGCCCGCTCCTCGAGCGTGGCGGCGAGGCGCTCGGCGTCGGCGCCGGCGACTCGCTCGGCGAGTACCCGCTCGGGATCGACCAGCTCCTCTGGGCGCTGCTCGGTGACCCCGTCGGTGTATAGGACGACCGAGTCGTCCGCGCCCAGGCTCAGCTCGGCGGTCTGCAACCTGATCTCGTGCCAGACGCCGAGCAGGTCGCCGCTGGCCGCGATCGCGGTCGGCTCGCCCTCAAGGGGCACCAGGATCGGCGACGGATGGCCGGCGCAGGCCAGCTCGGCGTGCGCCGCAACCCCGTCGACCGTGACCTGCATATAGGCCAGCGTGATGAAGCGGGCGTCCACCTCCTGGCGCAGCATCGACTCGTTGAGGAAGCGGAGCGCGTCGGCCGGACCGGCGGAGGTCCCGATCAGGCTGCGGAGAGTCCACCGCGCCATCGCGCTGACGGCAGCCGCCTCGGCGCCCTTGCCGCAGACATCGCCGACGATCACCGCCCAGGTTCCTGGGCCCACCTCGTAGACGTCGTAAAAGTCACCGCCGACCAGCTCGCCGCCGATCGGCGAGAAGCGGATTGCCAGCTCGCATCCCGGAATCTCGGGAACCCGGGCGGGAAGGATGCTCTGCTGGAGGGTTCGTGTCGTCTCGAGCGCCTGGTTGCGCGCGATCTCTCGCTGCACGGCCAGGTGCCCGAGATAACCGCCCAGCAGCAGCGTCAGCCCGGTGAGCAGGACGAGCAGGACGATCGCCTCTGTGATCGAGTGATTCGCGGTGAGCCGGGCGGCATTCTGGCGCGCGGCCTGGCGCGCCCCGAGGAGCTGCTCGAGCCCGGCCGCGCGGACCCGGATCGCGTCGACCCGCTGCTTGCCCAGCTGAGTCGCCGCGACCGACCGCGCCGCGGCCGGATTGCGCCGGGCCAGTCCGAGCTCGTCCTGAAGGTAGCCCGAGATGTACAACGACGCGGCCGCGATCAGCGCCTGCGTCTGGGCCTCGTATACGCCCGACCGAGCGGCCGCCTGACGCAGCGCGCTGTAGGCGGCCGGTAGCCTGAGCTCCGCGGCCCGGGTTGGCTGCAGGAAACGATCCTGCCCGGTCAGCAGGTAGCCGCGCAGACCGGTCTCGGCATCGACCACGAGCCGCTCGACGTCGGTAACACGGAGCAGGTAGGCGTCGGTCCGGATCGTCGCGTCGTTGCTCGACCGCAGGGCGAAGGTGTTCTTCAGAACGACGCCGATGCCGGCCGCGACGATCAGCGCGCCCACGCCGACCAGCACGCCAACCCGAATCCGTAGGCGTATATGGGCCCCCATGGGTCCCCAGACTACCCGGAGCCGGCCCGGAACCTCAGGGTCTCGACCGAGTTCGCAAATTGGACGGTTTCGCGCGCCTGAATCGCTCAAGCGACCGCGGGCGTTGCCGATAACTCATTCATGCGCGGACCGGCCACGGCCCGTGAGCTTCTGGAGGCGATCGTTGCCCCACGCAGCGCCCCCCACGCCTCGCGGGACCATCACGACGTCTGGATTCAGCTGGACTCGGCGCTGCTGGCCGCCTACGTCGTGTGCTTCGTGATCGTCGTGGCGCTGATGCCGCTGGGCCGATCGGTCGACTGGGCCGACGCGGGCCCCGCGCTCGCGCTGCAGGTGCTCGTGGGCCTGCTGCTCGCATTCGGGCGCCGTCTCGGCCTGGGTCGGATCCGCGACGCAGGTTGCATCGGAATCGTGCTCTATCTGCTCTCAGTGGCGCTGCTGCGTGACGGCGCTGACCCGACGGCGGGCTACGGCCCGCTGGTGCTGCTCCCGGTGCTGTGGGCCGCGGTGCACGGGCGCCGGACCGAGCTCGCGGTGGCGATCGCCGGCGTGGCCGCCGTGTATCTGGCCCCGGCGCTGCTGATCGGTCCGCCCCACTATCCCGCCGGCGGCTGGCGCGCCGGCCTCCTGTTCGTTGCCATCTCGGCGGCGATCGGGCTGACCGTGAACGAGCTCGTGGACCGGGTCAGGGCACTGGTCAGGCAGCATGTGCAGCTGGCGCGGAC
Organism: uncultured Solirubrobacterales bacterium; assembly: GCA_963796645.1. Classification (GTDB taxonomy): domain Bacteria; phylum Actinomycetota; class Thermoleophilia; order Solirubrobacterales; family Solirubrobacteraceae; genus Palsa-465. The sequence goes on from CAWCMQ010000004.1 coordinate 121,216, forward strand.
CGACGAGCTGACCGGACTGCCGAACCGGCGTGCCTGGGAGGACCTGCTGGGCCGCGAGCTCACCCGGGCGCGGCGCTCGCACCAGCCGCTCGTCGTCGCCGTGCTCGACCTCGACAAGTTCAAGGGCTACAACGACAAGCGTGGCCACCTCGCCGGTGACCAGCTGCTTGTCGAGGCGAGCTGGGCGTGGCAGACGACGCTGCGCGCCACCGACGTGCTCGCCCGCTGGGGCGGGGACGAGTTCGGGCTGCTGCTTCCCGGCTGTGAGCTCGACGAGGCCCGCACACTGGTCGACCGGTTGCGGGCCGCCTGTCCCGAGGCGCCGTTCTCAGCCGGTCTGGCGCAATGGGACGGGTACAGCTCGCCGGGTGAGCTGCTCGCCTCCGCCGACGCAGCGCTCTACGCGGTCAAGCAGACCGCTCCCGAGCCGCTCACCCCGGCTGCGGTCTGACTCGCCTGGCGCTAAGGTGCCTCCAGCATGGACGAGGGGCTCCCTATCGCGTACGTGGTGCTGGACGATGGCGTCCCCGTGTACTCATCCGATCGCCAGGAGGTGGGGACGGTCGAGCATGTGTTCGCGGCGCCGTCGGAGGACATCTTTCACGGGATCGCCCTGCGGACGCCCGCCGGCAGCCGGTTCGTCGCCGCTGATCAAATCTCCGCGCTGCACGAGCACGGCGTCGACCTGAAGGTGGAGGCGAGTGCTTGCGCCGGCCTTCCCCAGCCTCATGAGTCCTCGTCTGCGTGGCGGCTGCGCGAGCCCGGCGTGAAGCCGAGCCGGTGGAGGCACCTGCTGGACGAGCTCGAGGGCAAGTCGCCGAGCAAGCGCGACTGGACCCCCGAGGGCTGAGCGCCGCGGGCGAGCCGAGCCGGGCGATCCGGATTGGGTCGCCGAGTTCCTCGAGGGGACCGCGAAGCGGCGCGGTTTGTGACCTACAGCTCAGGAGGAGTCGCGCAGCACGCGCTGACGGAACGAGCGCTGCTGAAGCTCGCGGGCGATCGCCTCCGCGCCGGCTCGCAGATCGCGGGTCTCGACCGTGATCGAGTGCCAGGGCAACAGCCGATGACGGGCCCGCACGGCGACCGTGCGTCCGTCTCGGCGGACCTTCCGCGCGCGCCACATCGTGTGCCCGGGGACGAGCCAGGTTCTCACGTGCCGATTGCCGGCTCCGATGCTCACAGTGCAATGCGTATCGGCACCGCTCCCCACAATCGTGAGCGCGTACACATTCGCACTGGTTTTGAGGTCGAGATGCCCCCGGGGCGCTACCGGGTGAGCGCCGCAGCCGAGAGCCCGAACCCACCGTCGACACGCAGCACCGCGCCGGTGATGTAGGCGGCGGCCGGCGAGAGCAGGAAGCACACGGCGCCGGCCAGCTCCTCGGTCGTCCCGAAGCGGCGGAGTGGGATCGTCGCCTCGAGGTTCCGCTTGAGCTCGGGCGGCATCGCCAGCACCTTCGGCGTCGCGATCATCCCGGGCATCACCGCGTTGCAGCGGATGCCCCGCGAAGCCCACTCCCCGGCGAGTGTGCGGACCATGCCGATCAACCCCGCCTTCGCCGCGCCGTATGCGACCTGACCCGGGAGCCCGATCTCGGCGGCGACCGATGAGGTCACGACCACGCGGCCGTCACCCGACTCGGCCAGCGCCTCGAACGCCGCCTGCACGACGTGAAAGGCGCCATACAGGTTCGTCTCGAGGTCCTTGCGCCATTCCTCCTCGGGAAACCGCTCGGCTCGGTGGATCGTGTCGACGACCCCGGCGTTGGCGACGACGGCGTCGCAGCCTCCGAGCGACGTGATCGCCCGGGCGACCCCGTCGCGCACGGCATCGGGGTCGCGCACATCAAACGTGAACGCTGCGCCCGTGACGTCGCAGGCCGCGACCTCGCAGTCGCTCGCGGTCAGGGCGTCGACGATCGCCGACCCGATCCCCCCGGCCGCGCCGGTCACGATCACACGGCGACCGCGGGGCGCCGAGCTAGCCGGCATCGGACCGTGCATCCGAGCGTTCGAGGCCGTAGCGCTGCCAATGCCGGTCGGGAATGTCAGCCGGATCCTTGTACCAGTACCAGGTGCACGGGTCGCGGCCGTAATCGTCGGGCGGGTCGCTCGGGTACAGCGGATAGCCGATCCAGCGAATCGGGAGCGACTCGTTCATGAACGAGCAGTGCGTGCAGTAGAGCGGGAAGTTCTCCCGCCCGTAGCTCCAGTCGTGCGCGCGCTTGGTGACGCCGAGGCCGTCCGGGCCTTCGTAGCGGCCCATGCGCACCAGGCGCTGGCCTGATCCGCACGGGTTCATGGCAAAGGTGAACTTCTCGTCGTCCTCGGTGACCTCGAACGCGCCGGGCTGCGGGCCCGTGCCGCTGCACGAGTGGGCTCGCCAGGTCGCCGCCAGTGCCTCCACGATCTGCCGGCGATCACGGCTCGCGATCGTCTCCACGTCACGCTTCCAGCCCCGGCCCTGGCCCGATTCCCACGCCTCGGCGACCGCGTCCTCGCCCATCCGCTCCTGGACGAACGTGATCAGCCCGGCGATGCCCTCGACCATCAGATCGTGGAGGAAGCGCCACTCGTGCTTCATCGCCTCGCACAGCTCGCGAGCCTGTTCGAGCTCGCCACGGTCGATCGCCTCGATTGCCCGGTCCATCGTTGGACGCGACATCTGCTCGAGCTCCTCGTCGGAGAACCACCGCTCAGCCATCGCTCCTCCCCTCTGTCGTCAAGATGCGTCAACCCTAATCGAAGGAGTGTGCGCCAGTGAGCTACGAGACCATGCTCTACCGCGTCGACGGTCCGATCGCGACGATCACCCTCAACCGGCCCGAGCGGTTGAACACGATCGTGCCCCCGATGCCGGACGAATTCGCCGACGCGGTGCGCCTGGCGACCGCCGATGCGGAGGTCAAGGTGATCGTGCTGCGGGGCGCCGGCCGCTCGTTCTGCGCCGGCTATGACTTCGGGGGCGGCTTCCACCACTGGGACGAGATGCTGACCACGGACGGGAGCTGGGACCCCGGCAAGGACTTCATCGGCGCCGGGGCGTACGGCCCGACACAGAAGTTCATGAGCCTGTGGCGCACGCCCAAGCCGGTCATCGCCCAGGTCCACGGCTGGTGCGTCGGCGGCGGCAGCGACATGGCGCTGTGCGCCGACCTGATCATCGCCTCCGAGGACGCGCAGATCGGCACCCCCTACTCGCGAATCTGGGGCTGCTACCTGTCCGGCATGTGGCTCTACCGGCTCGGGCTGACCAGGGCCAAGGAACACGCGCTCACCGGCCGGCCGCTGTCCGGCATCGAGGCGGCCGAGGTGGAGCTGATCAACCGGGCGGTCCCGTTCGAAGCGCTCGAGGCCGACGTGGCACGGCAGGCTGATCAGCTCGCGAGCCTGCCCTCCTCGCAGCTCGCCGCGATGAAACTGATCGTCAACCAGGCCTACGAGAACATGGGCCTGAGCTCGACCCAGACGCTCGGCCCGATCCTCGACGGGCTGATGCGCAACACCCCGGACGCGCACGGGTTCATCGAGCGGGCCTCTGCGGAGGGAGTGCGGGCCGCGACCAACGAGCGCGACGCCCCGTTTGGCGACTACAGCATGGCCGGCGCCGATCGCCGACCCGATCCGGCGCATGTGATCGAGCCGTGATGCGAAGCGGTCCGGCGCGGATTCACTGAGCCGCCCGCGGACAACTACCGAATCGCCTCCGACGTCCGTCTTACGGGCTTCCTACCGCCCTCTTCACGCACGGATCAATGCTGTCAGAGCACGATGACCACGCTCGCTCCCACCCAGCCCACGGATACCCGCCGGCGCGCCATGTCAGAGCACGCGACGGTCGAGATCGTCGTGCCCGTCTACAACGAGCAGGCGATCCTCGAGCGCTCGATCCGGCGCCTGCACAGCTTCCTGAGCGAGCACCTGCCGTTCGTCTGGACGATTGTGATCGCCGACAACGCCAGTGCCGACGCCACGTTCGCAATCGCCAGCGCCCTCGCCGGCGAGCTCGACCACGTGGAGGCCATGCGGCTTCCAAAGAAGGGACGCGGCCGCGCGCTGCGCACGGCATGGTCACGGAGCCAAGCTGACGTCGCCTGCTACATGGACGTCGATCTGTCGACCGACCTGAAAGCGCTGCTGCCGCTGCTGGCCCCGCTCGTCTCCGGCCACAGCGACGTCGCGATTGGCTCACGGCTGGCCCGCGGCTCGCGCGTGGCTCGCAGACGAAAGCGCGACGTGATCTCCCGCTCCTACAACCGCCTGCTGCGCCTCGTCCTCGGCGCGCGCTTCACGGATGCGCAGTGCGGCTTCAAGGCCGTGCGCGGAGACGTCGCACGATGGCTGCTGCCGCAGGTCCTCGACGAGGGCTGGTTCTTCGACACCGAGCTGCTGATCCTGGCCCAGCGTCAGGGGCTCCGGGTGTTCGAGGTCCCGGTCGACTGGGTCGACGATCCCGACTCCCGGGTCGACATCCTCAGCACCGCCCTGACCGATCTTCGGGGCGTGGCGCGGCTCGCGCTGGCGCGCCGGGTGGTCCGGTTCCTGATCATCGGCGTGCTCTCCACGCTCGCGTACGCCGGCCTCTACCTGGTGCTTCGCCCAAGCTTCGGCGCCGACGGCGCGAACGCGCTCGCCCTCGCGCTGACCGCGGTGGCGAACACGCAGGCGAACCGGCACTTCACCTTCGGGCTGCGCGGCCGGCGTGATCTGCTGCGCCATCACGCCGCGGGAGCGCTCGTGTACCTGCTCGCGCTCGGCCTAACCGCGGGCGCGCTGGATGCCCTGCAGGCCGTCAACCCCCAGCCGGCTCGCTGGGTCGAGGTATCCGTCCTGGTGGTGGCGAGCGCGCTGGCCACCGTGAGCCGCTATCTCGCGCTGCGCACGTGGGTGTTCGCCCGCCGCGCGCGGACGCGCCGGGAACTTCGACCGCTAACGCACTGATCACAAGGAACGAGACGATGTCGACCACCGCCCTCCCCCGATTCCCAGCCGTCAGCCGCAGACCCAATTTTCGCTCGCTCGTGCGTGGGCGGGCCGATGATCCGCGCTGGGTGCGACCGGCGTTGCTCGCGATCATTGCCGCCGCGGCCCTGCTGTGCCTGTGGGACCTGACCCGCAACGGCTACTCGAACGAGTACTACGCGGCGGCGGCAAGAGCCGGTAGCGAGAGCTGGAAGGCGTGGTTCTTCGGCTCCCTGGACCCGGGCAGCTTCATCACGGTCGACAAGCCTCCGCTCTCGCTGTGGCTGATGGGCCTCTCGGCCCGGGTGTTCGGCTTCTCGAGCTTCAGCATCCTGCTGCCGCAGGCGCTGTGCACGGTCGCCTCGGTCGGGCTTCTGTACGCGACCGTGCGCCGGGCGTTCGGGCCGACCGCCGGACTGCTCGCCGCCGGTGCGCTCGCGCTGACGCCGGTGACGGTCGCGATCGGTCGGGTCAACAACCCCGATGCGCTGCTCGTGCTCCTGATGGTGGCCTCCGCGTACCTGATGCAGCGAGCGATTGAGTCCGGCCGGACCAAGTACCTCGCGTGGTGCGGCGCGGTTGTCGGCCTCGCGTTCATGACCAAGCTCCTACAGGGATGGATGGTCGTCCCGGCGCTGACGCTCGCCTACCTCGTCGCCGGCCCGCCGAGGCTGCCGACCCGCATCCGGCAGCTCGCGATTGCCGGCGCAACGATGGTCGCAGTCAGCGCCGCGTGGCCGGTCGCGGTCTCGCTGTGGCCGGGGTCAAGGCCGTACATCGGCGGGAGCACGAACGGCTCGATCTGGAACCTGATCTTCGGCTACGACGGGTTCGGCCGGCTGACCGGAGGCAGCGGCGGCGCCGGCGGCGGCGTGACCTTTGGCGGCGCGCCCGGGGTGCTGCGGATGTTCAACCAGCAGGTCGGCGGTCAGATCGCGTGGCTGATCCCGGTGGCCGCGGTCGGGCTCATCGCCGGGCTTTGGCTCACCCGTCGGGCACCCCGCACCGACCTTCGCCGCGCCGGCTGGATCCTGTTCGGCACCTGGGCGATCGTCCACGTCGCGATCTTCAGCAGCCAGCAGGGGATCTTCCACCCCTACTACGTCAGCGCGCTCGCGCCCGCCGTCGCCGCGCTGACGGGCGCCGGCATCGTCACGCTCGTGCGCTGGTCTCGAGACTCGTGGGTCGGCCTGCTCACGCTCGACACGGCGATCGCGGTCACGGCATGGCTCGCGGTCGTGCTGCTCGGCCGCACGTCCACGTTTGATCCGGCGCTCCGAGTCGTGATCCCAGTCGCGGCCGTGGTCGCGATCATCGCTTCGGCCGCACTGCGGGTCCCGACCGCACGGCGGCGCGCGGCGCTCGGGCTGGCGGCGGTCGCTGCGGCCACCGCGCTCCTCGCCGGACCCGCCTCCTACAGCCTCGCCAACCTCAACCGCTCGCTCAGCGGCAACAACGTGATCGCCGGTCCCGCCAGCGCGGCGTCGGCGTCCGGCCCGGGCGGCGGTGGCGGCGGCCCAACGGGCGCTCACCTGGCGTCGCGGCCCTCGGCACCCCCGGCTGGGTTCTCGGGCCGAGCGGGCGGATTGTCCGGCGCCCCGAGCGGCAGCGCCCGCACCGGCTCCCCGGGGACGCGCGCCTTCGCAGGCGCCCCGGGTGGCGGCTCGGGACAGGTGTCTAGCCACGTGATCGCGTATCTCGAGGCCCACCAGGGCTCGGCGAGGTATCTGCTCGCCGCCAGCGGGTCGCAGACGACGGCGCCGATCATCATCAGCACCGGCCGGGCGGTGGTGACGATCGGCGGCTTCAATGGCAGCGATCCCGCCCCCACCGTGGCTCAGCTTTCAAAGCTCGTCTCAGCCGGGCAGCTCAAGTATGTGCTGCTCTCGAGCGGCGGCGGGCGCGGCGGTCCGGGGCAGGGCGGCGGCAGCTCACAGGCGATCGCGACCTGGGTCAAGGCCCACGGCAGCGTCGTCAAGGGGGTTTCGGTTGGCAGCGGGACGCTCTATCGCGTGAGCTGAGCCGCGGAGGCGACCGCGACTCATCGGTTGAGGCTAGGATCGCCCCATGCGCGCGGTGACGGTGATCCCGGGGACGGCCGGCTCGGCGCGGCTCGAGGACGTGCCGGAGCCTGACGACGAGCTCGGATCGGTTCTGGTCGAGGCGCTCGCGGTCGGGGTCTGCGGCACCGACGCCGAGATCGCGGGCGGTGAGTATGGATGGGCGCCTCCCGGGTCCGAGCGGCTGATCCTCGGTCACGAATCGCTCGGCCGGGTCCTCGACCCCGGTCCGAGCGGATTCGCCGTCGGCGACCACGTGGTCGGGATCGTCCGCCGGCCGGACCCCGTGCCGTGCCCGAGCTGCGCGGTCGGCGAGTGGGACATGTGCTCCAACGGCAGGTACACGGAGCGCGGCATCAAGCAGGTCGACGGATTCATGTCCGACCGGTGGCGGATCGAGCCGGAGTACGCGGTCCGGGTCGATCCGAGCCTCGGGCTGCTCGGGGTCCTGCTGGAACCGACCACGGTCGTGGTCAAGGCCTGGGAGCACATCGCGGCGATCGGACGCCGGACGTTCTGGGATCCGCACACGGTGCTGATCACCGGCGCGGGCCCGATCGGGCTCCTCGCCGCGCTGATCGGTGTTCAGCAGGGAGGCGACGTCCACGTGCTCGACCTCGCCACCACCGGTCCCAAGCCGGCGCTCGTCGAGGCCCTGGGCGCGACCTACCACACCGGCTCGATCACCGAGCTGGGGCTGGCCCCCGACATCGTCGTCGAGTGCACCGGCGTCGCACCACTGATTCGCGGCGCCGCCGAGGTGGCGGCTCCCGGAGCGATCATCTGCCTCACCGGAGTAGGCGGGCCGGTCGTGCCCGACGCGAGTGCCCCGACCACACTGCTCACCGACGCGGTGCTCAAGAACTTTGTCCTCTTCGGCTCGGTGAACGCCAACCGCCGGCACTACTACCGAGCGTCGCAGGTGCTCGCTCGCGCCGAGCGGCCCTGGCTCGAGCAGCTGATCACGCGGCGCGTCACTCCAGACGCGTTCGAGCAGGCGCTTGAGCGCACTCCGGATGACATCAAGGTCGTAATCGAGTTCGGGTGACCCCCATCCCGGTTGCCTGCTCGCAGACCGTGGGTCTGCTCACCGAGGGACCGCGTTGGGACGGCGAGCGCGACGAGTTGCTTTGGGTCGACATCGTCGGCTCGCGCCTGCATCGGGCTCGGGTCGGCGCCGACGGCCTGCTCGACGAGCTCTTCTCGATCCAGCTCGACCGGTTCGCCGGTGCGGTGGCCCCAGCGATCGGCGGCGGCTACGTGCTCGCGGCTGCGTCCGGCTACCTGTTCGCCGATCCCTCCGGCGAGGTGTTCGAGCTCGCGCAGCCCGAGGCGGGACGCGGCCACGTGCGCATGAACGACGGCGCCTGCGATCCGCAGGGCCGCTTCTGGGCCGGGACGATGGCGCACGACGAGTCGCCGGGCGAGGGCGTGCTGTACCGGCTCGAGCTCGACGGGACCTGCACGACCGTGCTCACGGGGCTGACGATCTCCAACGGGATCGGCTGGAGTCCCGACGGCACGGCCATGTACCTGTCCGACAGCGGCACGGCCACGGTCGACAGGTTTGACTTCGACGGGGAGAGTGGCGAGATCAGCGCTCGCCACACGATCATCGAGATCCACGAACCGGCTGTGGCTCCGGATGGACTGACGGTCGACGCCGATGGAAATCTCTGGGTGGCGCTGTGGAACGGCGGTCAGGTTCGGCGCTACTCCCCCCAGGGAGCGCTTGTCTCGACGATCGAGATGCCGGCCGACCGGCCCACCTCGTGCGCGTTCGGCGGCTCCGACGGAGCGACGCTGTTCGTGACCACCGCAAGCCACGGCCTCGAGGAGTCGGCCCGCGCGCGCCAGCCCGATGCCGGCCGCGTGTTCCGAGTCGACGGGCTCGGGGTCAGCGGCCCACCGTGCGAGCCCTACCGGGGGATGATCGTTCCGCTCCGCCGGCCGGCCTGAGCCCGCCGATCGGCACCGGGTTCTCGACGTAGAACACCATTCCCAGCGCCGCCGCATCGAGCCCCGCTCCGATCGAGACGACCGCGAATACGCGCACCGCCGTGGCCGGAAGCACCGCCAGCACGATCGGGTGAAAGAAGATCGCGCCCTCGAGCAGGCCTGTCGCGAGACCGATGAGACCGAGCCAGATCGCGCCCGCGACCCGCCATTGCGCCGGCGCCCGGAACACCGCCCAGACACCGACCGCGAGAAACGCGATCGCGTCGGCGCCCTCGATCCACGTACCGGGCGACGCGTAAGCGTCGAGCGCGAACGCAACCAGGATCACAACCGCGGCGCCCGCAGCGGAAAGCCCGAACCAGATCGCGGCCGGACCCACCAGGCTCCGGCGACGCAGCAGCAGCGGCGGCGCACCGCCCGCGAGCAGGACGAGCAGGGCTGCCAGCCAAGGCCAGAGCGATGGGCCCGGGAAGTGCCGGAGCTCGCCCGTCAGCGTCGATGGTCGCCCGTCGACGATCAGCGGCACCCTGAACGAGCCCGAGCTCACGCCGGGCGGAAGACCCTGCGCCCGAGCATCGTGCCAGGTCGCCGAGCGCCGGCCGGCCTGCAGGCGCCACCGCGGGGTCGGGGCGACCGCGCGCTCCGACTTCGGGATCAGCTTCAGGACGACGGCGGTCGGAGAAGCGGCATTCACCCACAGCCCGCGCCCGTCGAGCCGGAACACCGGCTCGCGGAGGTAGCCGAGCAGCGTGACCGCGTGCCCGGTCCTGATCGTGATCCCGAGCGCCCGATCACTCTGGAAGATCTGAGCCGAGTAGGCCGCCGTCTCGGGATCGAACACGCTGGCGCGGTAATCGACCGCGACCGTACCCGAGCGCAGATGGGCGCGCGCCACGCCTGGGCTCGCCACGAGCAGGAGCGCGACGACACCCGGAAGGATCCGCCCCAGCGACCGCACGCCACAGCGGGCCATGACTGAGCATTCTGAACTGTTTCGTGGGGGATGACCAGCGGAGCTTCAGTCGCAACGGTGCGTCACCCCACCCACGGATCGTCGACGCCCTCGCCGTCACCTGGATGATGCGGTCCGGTGGCCAGGAATTCGAGGCCTTCGGGCCCTGCCTCGAATGCTCGGGCGACGCGCGGTGCCACTCGGATCGCGTCGCCCGCCCGAACCTCGATCAGCTCCTCGTCGAGCTTCATCGTGCCGTTCCCCCCGAGGATCACGTACACCTCCTCGGCCTCCCGATGGCGATGGGAGAACGGCGAACGCTTCCCAGCGCGCAGGCGGAAGTGGGTGAGCCCGGTCTGCTCGGCCTTGAGCGGCTCCCGGGCCACCCGCGCCTCCCACCGGCGTCCAAAGCCGTTGGCGACGGCGGCATCCTCAAGGTCGTTGAGGCTGATCTTTGTGTACGCGTCGTCGGGCATGGTGCCTCCCGTCGGGTGGGGTCCGTGCAGGTTAGGACGGCCACCTCTCCCAGAACTCATCGAGTTTGTGGTTGACTCCCGGCCGGGAAATGAGTCCCAAGGCGCCGTGGGGCACCCGGCGCGGGACACCAACAAGGAGGAACAAGGTGGGTATGTCCAACCGACGTCTCGTTGCACTCGCTGCCGGTTCTGCACTCGCCATCGCCGGCGTGGCCGAGGCTGCGACACCGAAGGCGAACGGCATCTATGTCGACAAGAAGAAGAACGTCACGATCTTCCTTGCCGGCAAGAGCAGCATCAACACGTTCAACGCCGATTGCACCCCTGGCAAGCACTCCAAGTACAGGTTCAGCTACATCTGGGGCATTCCGATCAGCAAGAGCGGCAAGTTCCACGCCAAGCACACGAATGCGGTCAACACTCCCAACGGCGGCACGCTGGCCCATCCGTTCGTCGTCACGATCAACGGTAAGTTCGTCTCCCGCAAGGAGGCGAAGGGCACCTACCAGCTGCATATGGGCAAGTGCCCCAAGGTGACGTTCGACGCGAAGCTGTAAGGCTCACCTCGGTGGCGTGGCCGGGGTCGGCCACGCCACCCTGGAAGGTTCCCGGGGCAGCTCAGGCTGCGACCTCGGGGATCAGCGCTCTGACGCGCTCCGTCCACGTCGCGGCGCCCAGGTGGGCGAACAGCTCCGCGGCCTCGCGCAACAGCTCGGCTGCCTCGTCCTCGCCGCCGCGGTCGAGCAGAAACGCCCCCAGGCCGTGCAGACACCGCGCGCGCATGAACGGTGCATCGATGTCCCGCAGCGCGGCAATGGCGTCCCGGAACGCGGCCTCAGCGAGCGCATCCTCTCCTTCGTCGGCGTGAATCACCGCCTTCGCCTGGAGTCGCTGGGCCACCAGGACCGGCGATGGCGAGATGTCGCCGCCAGTCAGCTGGACGACAACATCTCGCCTCCCCGCGGCCATCAGGATGTCGGCCGCGTCGGCAAGGAAGATCCCCGCCGTGATGGCGTCCACGCGCTCCAGCTCGCCCGCGACCGACACGACCTGCTCGGCCGCGGCCGCGACCTGCCCCGTCGCGTGCAGTGCCACCGCCGTCGCCATGGTCTCCATCATCCGCAGCTCGCTCCACTCCGAGGGAGGTGGAGCGTCGATGAGCATTGCCTCGAGGGCCGCCAGCTCACCGCGAGCGGCAAGGATCACGCTAGTGAATGACGCTGCCACGCGGTGGCTCTCCTCGGCCCCGGGGGCGTCCAGCGAATGTGCTGCGGCGAGCGCCCGGTCCCATTCGCCGCAGATAACGTCGAGCTGAACGCCCTGGGCGATCAGGTCACGCTCCCAGGCACGGCTGCCGCGCTCACGGGCGAGACCGAGCCCGCGTTCAATGTCCACCACGGCATCGGCGATTGAGCCCATCAGGCAGTGAAAATCGGCCAGGTTGTAGTGCGCGCGGAGCGCTGCCTCGGGCAGGTCGGCGGCGAGCGCGACATCGAGGGCGAGCGTCATCAGCGCGCCGGCCTCGCTCCGCCGGCCCTGATAGTCCAGCGCGATGGCCTTGTTCATCGCGGCCTCGGCGATCACCGGTGCGATTCGGCGGGGATCGGCAATCGCCAGCGCAAGCTCCGACTGCTCGAGGGTCAGCTCATAGTCGCCGAGATGGAAGGCCACCTTTCCTCGCAGCGCCGCCGCCTCGGCGACATGAGCCGGGTCGCGAAGGTCGACCTCGGCGCGGGCGAGCAGCTCGCCCGCCTGCTCGAGGCGGTTGAGCCCGATCACGACGTCGGCCAGCCGCATCCGAGTGAGCGCGGCCTCCTCATGCTGGCCGACGGCGTCAAGCACGGTGATCGATTCCTCCAGCAGGCGGGATCCTGCCTCGCGGTCGCTGCGAGCCGCCGCCGCGCCCGCCTCCGACAGCAGTGAGGCGCGCTCGGTTTCCGTCTCCGACAGCGCGGCCGCGCGCTGGAACAGCGCCGCGGCCTCGGCACCGACGGCCAGCGCGCTCGCCCGGCGCGCGGCCGCGATCAGCGTCTGCCGCGCGCGGTGCCGGATGTCCGGAACGTCGACGGCGTCCGGCTCGGCGGCGACGGCGTCCAGGTAATGGCTGGCCAGCACCTCGGCGATGTCAGCCGCGTCAGGGCCCCACGCATGCTCGAGGTGGCGCGCAGCCGCCAGGTGGCGGGCCTTGCGATCACGGCGCGAGAGCGTCGACAGCGAGATCGTCCGCAGCAGCGCCTGGAGGAAGTGGTACTGGCCCGGATCGGAGGACCGCGGGTCATCGTCACGACCCAGCACCTGCTTGGCCACCAGCGCGTCAAGAATGCGCCGCACGTCGGCCTCCCGCTGCTCCGAGACGGCCGCGAGACCCGCAGCCGTGAACGAGAGACCCAGGACGGAGGCGTCCTGGAGCAGCGCGCGCTCACCCGCCGCCAGGTTGTCAAGCCGAGCCGCGACGAGCGCTTGCAGCGTCTCCGGCACCTCCAGGTCCTCGACGGCGCCGGCGACGACATAGCTGCTTCCCTCCTGGGCGAGCACGCCGCGGTCCAGAAGCATCCGCACGGTTTCAATGGCGTACAGCGGCATGCCCTCCGCGCGCTCAAGGATCCGGACAGTGAGATCCGACGGCAGGCCCGGCACGAGCCCCTCGAGCAGGCGTTGCATGGACCCGTCGTCGAGCGGACCGAGCCGAATGGCCGTGCCCCAGTTCGGACGCCGCTCCTCGAGCTCGGATCGCGCGAGCGCGAGGATGAAGATCGGGTGATCCGCGGACCACTCGAGCAGGTAGTCGATGAAGTCGAGCAGTCCGCTGTCCGCCCACTGCAGGTCCTCGAAGGCCAGCACCACGGGCGCGGCGGCGGACAGGCGCTCGAAGAACAGGCGCCAACCCGAGAACAGGTCTGCCGCCTCGCCGCCGCTGCGATCCTCAAGGCCGAGCAGCTGGGCGAGCCGCGGCTGCACCAGGCGCCGCTCGCGCTCGTCGGCCACGAACTGCTCGATCACGGCCCCCAGCTTTGCGTGCTCGGTCTCGGGGTCATCATCATCGACGATGCCGGCCCTGGCACGCACCATCTCCGCCAGCGCCCAGTACGAGACGCCCTCGCCGTAGGCGAGGCACCGGCCCTGGTGCCACCACCGAACCTCCTCGATCCCGTCCACGTACTTGAAGAACTCCCACAGCAGGCGAGACTTGCCGCTTCCGGCGTCACCGGTCACGGTGACGAGCCGGGCGCTGCGTCGACCAACGCTGTCCTCGGCGACTTCGACAATCGTCTGCAGCTCACGCTCGCGGCCGACGAACGGCGCCTCCAAACCCGCGCCCCGGCGGGCTCCACCCACCCCTGCGACGACGCGAAGGGCGCTCCAGGCGTGAATCGGCTGCTCGCGACCCTTCACGTCGTGCAGGCCGGCATCCTCGTATTCGATCGCCGCCTCGCTCGCCCGGCGGGTCACGTCGTCGACCAAGACGGTGCCGGGAGCGGCGATCGACTGGAGCCGTGACGCCGCGTTGACCGTGTCGCCCAGGACCATGCCCTCGTGCTCCGCGGCGAGATCGACCGCCGCGCTGCCGGTCAGCACGCCGACCCGGACGCGCAGCGTCGGCATTGCCACCTCCTCGCCGAGCATCGCGATCGCACCCGTAAGCGAGATCGCAGCCCGCACGGCGCGCTCGGCGTCGTCCTCACGCGCCACCGGCGTACCCCACACCGCCATCACGGCATCGCCGATGAACTTCTCCACAGTCCCACCGTGCCGCTCGATCAGCATCCGGCAGCGATCGAAATACTGGGACAGCAGATCGCGCACCTCCTCGGGATCTCGATGCTCCGACAGAGTCGTGAACCCGACTAGGTCCGCGAACAGCACCGAGACGAGCCGGCGCTCGGCGCGAATCGCCATCGGTGACGGAGACGCTGTGCCGGGCGGGGCGGGCGCGCAGCGCCAGCGCCATCCCGCAGTCCATGCAGAACTTCTGAGCGGGCTGGATCCGCGTGCCGCAGCCTGGACAGGACAGAGGCTGTGCCGCCCCGCATTCCATGCAGAACTTGGCTCCTGGCACGAGCGGCTTCCCACAGCTCGCGCAGACCACGCCCTCAGAGGTCACGCGCTAATCCTAGTGCGCGGCGGTTGCCGATACGGGCATGTGGCCAACCAATCCGCGTCACGCTACGTGCTGCTCGTGCTGGCGATCGCCGCGACCGCGGCCGTGGTCGTGCTCGAGCTGAGCGCCGCGCGGCCCGAGCGGCTGCGGATCACGTCCGGGTCGATGCGGCCCACGCTCGCCGTCGGTCAGATCGTCCGCGTCGACACATCGTCCGCCCCTCATGTCGGCGACATCGTGGCGATTCGGGCTCCGGTCGGCGCCACGGGAGTCGCGCCCGTGTGCGGAGTCGCCCGACCGGCCGGCGAGGTGTGCCCGCAGTCGACGCCACAGCGAAGCAGCCAGATCTTCGTCAAGCGCGTGGTGGCAGGGCCGGGCGATGTGGTCGCGGTGCTTGGCGGCCGTGTGGTGCGCAACGGGGTTGCTGCAGCGCGAGCCCTTCACGGCGCCCTGCGGCGCGAGCCAGGAGTGCAACTTCCCCGTTGCGGCGCAGATCCCGGCCGGCGAGTGGTTTCTCCTCGGCGATGATCGCGGCGCCTCGGACGACAGCCGCAACTGGGGCCCCGTGCCGACGGCGTGGATCATCGGCAGGGTCGTTCGGTGAAGAAGCACGGCGTGCCCACAATCGGGTAGACCTTGCGCATGGCGACGATTGCGGTTACCGGAGGCAGTGGCAAGGCCGGGCGTGTGGTGGTGCGTGACCTGCACCAGCGAGGGCACCGCGTGCTCAATATCGACCTCGTGCCCTCACCGGAATCGCCGCACCCCGAGGCCGCGATCCCGTTCCTGCGCGCCGACGTGACCGACTATGGGCAGACGCTCGAGGCGCTGAGCGGCGGCCACACTCTCCCCGGGATCGAGGCCGTGGTTCACCTCGCGGCGATCCCATCACCTGCCCATGCGACCCCGGACCAGGTGTTCCGCACCAACATCACGAGCACCTACACGGTGTTCTCGGCGGCGGCCCGTCTTGGGTTGCCGCGAGTCGTCTGGGCCTCCAGCGAGACGACCCTGGGGCTGCCGTTCGAGCGGCCGCCCGACTATGTCCCGGTCGACGAAGCGCACGTGTACCCGGAGACCAGCTACGCGCTATCCAAGGTGCTCGGCGAGGAGATGGCGCGACAGATGCACCGGTGGCACGGGACCGCGATCATCGGGCTGCGGTTCTCGAACATCATGATCCGCTCCGACTACGAGCGCTTCCCGACCTTCTGGGACGATCCCCACCGCCGTAAGTGGAACCTGTGGGGCTATGTCGACGAGAGCCACGTGGCCGAGAGCGTCCGCCTGGCCCTCGACGCGGACATCGAAGCGCCCGACAACTTCATCATCGCCGCTGCCGACACGGTTATGAGACACCCGAGCCGCGAGCTGATGAGCGAGGTGTTCCCCGGCGTCCCCGTCGCCGACCACGTCAGCGGGAACGACACGCTGCTGGACATCCGGAAGGCGCGTGAGGTTCTCGGTTACTCGCCGGCGTTCAGCTGGCGCGAGCTGTTCTAGCTCAGTCGGGGTACTCGTCCTTGCGCCAGGCCCGGGGCTCTTCGGATCCTTCCTTCGGCGTCCGGTCGAGCAGGAATGAGTGGTACGGGGCCACGAACGGATCGGGTGCCATGACCGTGTAGGTGTGGTAGACGGTGCCGTTCTCGCGCGCGAAGGCGATGAAGCCCGGGCCTTCGCGAAGCCCGTCCTTCAGCTCGGCTCCGATCTGCCGCGACCACTCCTCCAGCCATTCGGGCGGGTTGTCGATCATCGAGCGGACCTCGGGGATCTGCTGTGCCTGCTCGGGCTTCAGCGCGAGCCCGAAGTCGAACGGAAAGTCGGTCTCGTACGTGGACACGTACGGAAACTCCCAGCCCATCCGCTGCTTGTACGCGGTCAACCGATCGATTGGGGCGCGCGAGAAGCAGATCAGCGTCACGTCGCGGTGACCCAGATGAGCTCGCGTTCCGCTGAGCTCATCGCCCAGGTTCGTGCAGCCCGGACAGGCGCCGAGCTTGTAGTCGGGCCCGAACATGATGTTGTAGGCCAGCAGCTGCGAGCACCCGTCGAAGAGCTCGGCCAGCGTCCGCTTTCCGTCCTCGGTGTCGAAGACGTACTCCTTCTCCACGGGCACCCAGGGAAGGCCGCGGCGCTGCTCGGTCACCTTCCGCTCAAGCTCGGCCTGTTCAGCCTCGAGCTTCGCGAGCTCAGCCCGAGCCTCCTGCCATTCCTCCCGAGTCCCTATCTCATGGTCGGACATCGTTCCCTCCTGTGATTCGTCGGGTTCAGATTAGTGACGGTGACGAGTCTGGGAACTCATCGCTGCTCAGCGCCGGAGCCGTCCGAGCGATGAGAACACCGGCCTCCGTCGGTCTGTAGGCCATGAACATCAACCCGGCACTCACCGACCTTCAGCCGCTGGTGGGCCGGTGGCGGATGGAGCTCCACAACGCGGCGTTCCTACCCGGCCCCGACGCTCGAGTCAGCGGTTTCACGGACATCGACTGGCTCGAGGATGGCTCAGCGCTGCGGATGCGCCAGGGCGATTCGGCGCATCCTCCAGCTGCCGTATGGATCGTCGGGCGCGACGAGCGCGAAGCCGTCTACTCGGTGCTCTACGCAGACGACCGCGGCGTCTCGCGGATCTATCGGATGACCTTCACGGACGGGAATTGGCGGATGTGGCGAGACACCCCAGAGTTCTCACAACGCTTCGACGCCGAGCTGGGCCCTGACGCGCGGGCGATCCTGGGACGGTGGGAGAAATCCACCGACCAGCAGGCGACCTGGGAGCACGACTTCAACATCGACTACATCCGCGAGGGCCGATGAGCACTCCAACCCTCACAGGCCTCGATCTTCGCGTGCCGGCCAATCCGAGCACGACCGGACGCAGGAACAAGGTCATGTCCACGATCCGTAGGCTCGCCGGTCGGCCTCGGTGGCCGCAGGAGCAGCCCTATCTCACCGCCGGGAACTCGTACCGGACCCCGGATCGGCGCCGGAGGCACACCGGCGGCTCCAGCTGGATCCACACGCACCGCTGACGCCGTCGTGGGTCCGGAATAGCGCCGTGCCGCTAGGCGGGCTGGACCAGCGCGATCGTGTTCCCATCCGGATCTTTGAACCACGCCGAGCTGCCGACCGGTGTCGTGAGCACGTGGTCGACCATCTTGAAATCGCCGAACTCGACCAGGTCGAACTCGACCCCGCGCCCAGCCAGCTCGCGCACGTCCGCGGCGACGTCCGTGCACCAAAAGCGCACCTGCGTGTGGTCGGCCAGGTTCGCTGACGGACGCCCGTAGACCAGCAGCGTCGTGCCGTCGCCCGCCTCGAACAAGAGATGGTTCGGGACCGTTTCGGGAGACAACGCCAGCCCGACCTTCTGCTCGTAGAACTCGCGGCTGCGTTCGATGTCGGTCGAGCTGACGACCGCCGAGATCCTGTTCTGAGCTATCAACTCTTCGCTCTCCTCAGCCTCAGGCCGGCTGCGCCGGCTGGTTTCGTTTCGGGGTTGAACAATGCCGAAGCGCCTTATGACGTCGCCGCCTGCTCGATCCGCGAGCAGAGCGCATCGACCTCACTCGCGGAGTCGTCGGGCGCTTGAACACGCCGCGGCTCGTGGTGAATCGGTACGGGCCGCTCGACTCAAACTCGTGGCAGGACAGGCAGATTGAGAGATCCGCATGAGCCGGCAATAGCGCCGCCAGTATCTCGACGGCCGCGTTCTCCTGATGAGCGATCTCGCCGGCGATGAACCCCAATCGCGCCAGCATCGCAGCGACGGCTTCACGCCGCGCGTCCTCGGGCGGGGGCCAGGCAGGGTCCCCACCGAGTGTCTCACGGCGCATCCGGACCGCGGGGCCGAAGCGGGTCTCGGCGCGTCCGGTCACGACGAAGCCGACCTTCTCGTAGAAACCCTGTGCTGGCCCGGCGGTCACCTCCAGACATGCCGCACCGTTGGCCGACGCACGGGCGACAGCGTCCTCAACGAGCGCCCGGCCGACGCCGCTGTGCATGCGATCCGGCTCGACGAACAGTCCATCGAGCTCGCACGCTCCGCTGCCGGCCGGGATTACGACCGAGAACCCGATCGCCCGGTCATCGTCCTCGACGGCAACGCGAACCCAGCCGCTGTCGATGAGGCTCTGGGGCACTTCGATCGCCTCGGGATGAGTCGCGAGCTGCTCGCGGTACTGGTCCCAGACGTCGGACGATCGGCGCTGGAGCGCCTCGAGCACGGGCGCCTCCGCCGCGGTTGCGTCCCTGATCCTCATGAGGCGCTGTCGGAGAGCTCCTCGAGGCGGCTCTCGAGGAACCGCTGCTCCGCCCCTGGCTCGGTTTGCTCGAGCGCGCGTTCGTAGGCGGCGCGCGCTTCATCGGTTCGGCCGAGGCGTCGCAACAGGTCGGCGCGTGTCGAGTGGTAGTACCGGTAGTCGTCGAGCTCGAGGTCCTCGAGTAGGGCGAGCGCCGCCTGCGGTCCTTCGAGCTCGGCGACGGCGATCGCGCGGTTCATCGTCACGACCGGCGAGCTGGTGATGTGCTCGAGCCGCTGGTAGAGGAGCGCGATCTGCTCCCAGTTGCGTGGCTGCTGAAGGTGGAGGTCGGTGATCGCCGCCTGGATGATGTACGGCCCGCTCCCGTGGAGTGCGAGCGCACGTTCGATCAGGACCCGGCCTTCCTCGATCAGCTGCTGGTCCCACAGTGAACGGTCCTGGTCGTCAAGCCGGACGAGCTCACCGCCCGAGAACCGGGCGGCGTTGCGTGAGTGACCCATCAACATCAGCGCGAGGAGGGCGTGCGCTTCGGCTTCGTCGGGCATCAGTTCGACAACCGAGCGGCCGAGGCGGATCGCGTCTGCGGACAGGTCGACGCGGCCGCCGCCCCAGCCCTCATTGAAGATGAGGTAGATGACCGCGAGCACGGCGTCGAGCCGCTCGGGCAGCAGGTGGTCGGGCGGGACGGCAAACGGTATGCCGGCGTCCCGGATCTTGTGCTTGGCGCGTGTCAGGCGCTTGCTCATCGTCTCGAACGGAACGAGAAAGGCGCGCGCGATTTCCTCGGTTGAGAGGCCGCCGAGCGTGCGCAGGGTGAGTCCGACCTGCGCGTCGAGCGCGAGCGCCGGATGGCAGCAGGTGAAGATCAGCTCGAGCCGCTCGTCTGGGAACGTCGCTGTCTCGTCCACCATCTCCTCCGATCCCTCTCGCAGCTCCCGCCCCAGCTGCTCGGTCTTGATCGCGAGCGTCCGCTCGCGCCGGATGCGGTCAATCGCACGGTTACGAGCGGTCGCGATCAACCAACCCGTGGGGTTCGCCGGGACTCCGTCGCGCGGCCACCGTTCAGCGGCCAGCGCGAACGCTTCCTGCGCAGCATCTTCAGCCAGCTCGATGTCGCCGAGGACGCCGACAAGCGTGGCGAGCACGCGACCCCACTGATCGCGAAAGACCTGCTCAAGCACCGACGAGTGGCTCCTCGCGGACCGGGCCAATCGCCTCCGCCTCAGTGTTGCCGTAGATCAAGACTGCGTATCTCAAGGGTCCCTTCCTGCGTGCCGCGGGGTGTTCGCCTCCTAGACGAATAGCGCGGTCGCAGACGGACAGTATTTGCGCCTGCCTGTCCGTCTGCCCGCCGTCCGTTCGTCACTGAGGCAGATCCGGCCCACGAGCCGGCCGCAAAGAAAGGATTGGACATGACAGGCAAATCCGCAACGAATCGAGCGCTCCGCTGGGTGGTCGGGCTTACCTCGACCGCCTACTTCATGGTCGTCCTTGATTCGGTGGTCGTGATCACCGCGCTGCCGCGCATGCACCGCGACCTGCACGTCGGCGTCTCCTCGCTGCAATGGACCGTCAACGCGTACGGCATCGCCTTCGCCGCCGGCATCATCACAGCCGCCGCCCTGGGCGACCGCTTCGGGCGCCGCCTGGTCTTCTGCAGCGGCCTGGCGCTGTTCACGCTCGCCTCGGCGGCGTGCGCGCTCGCCCCCAACGTGTCCGAGCTGATCGTCGCCCGCACGGTGCAGGGACTCGGGGCAGCGGCAGTGCTGCCGCTCAGCCTCACGATTCTGACGACCGCATTCCCGCCCGAGAAGCGGGGGATGATCGTAGGCGTCTACGGGGGGCTCGCTGGCCTCGCCGTCGCGCTCGGGCCGATCGTCGGCGGCGCGATCACCGAAGCGATCGACTGGCACTGGATCTTCTGGATCAACGTCCCGATCGGGCTCGCGGCTGTGGTACTCGGTCGGCGGCTCCTACCCGAGAGCTACGGCGCGCCGGAGCGGCTCGACCTGATCGGCGCCTCGCTCGTCACCGCCGGTGTGGTCGCGCTCGTCTGGGCGCTGATTCGCGCCAACGACGTCGGCTGGGCCAGCACCCAGACCGTCGAGCACACTCGCCGCCGGCTCGCTCCTGCTCGCCGCGTTTCTCTGGTGGGAGCACCATGCCGCCGAGCCGATGGTGCCGCTGCGGCTGTTTGCCAAGCGCGAGTTCGCGATCGGCAACCTCACCACGTTCATGATGTCCGGCGCCACGTTCGCCGCCGCCTTCCTCCTCACGGAGGAGTTCCAGCTCGCCCGCGGCTTCTCCCCGCTCGGCACCGGGCTGCGCCTGCTGCCGTTCTTCGGCACCCCGATGGTCGTCTCTCCGCTCGCCGGCGGCGTCTCCGACCGGATCGGACGGCGACCGATCATGGTCGCCGGCCTCGCCCTGCAGGCGCTCGGGTATACCTGGGTGGCCGCCCGTGGCTCGCTCGCCACGAGCTGGGTCGAGCTGGTCATCGCTCTGCTCGTCGCCGGCATCGGCATCTCTATGGCGCTCCCCACCGTGCCGACCGCCGTCTTGAGCGCGGTCGCCCCGGAGGAGATGGGCAAGGCGTCCGGGATCAACTACATGGCGCAGCGCTTCGGCGCCGTCTTCGCGATCGCGATCGCCACCGCCGTCTTCTCCGCCAATGGCCACCTCGGCAGCCCGGCCGGCGTCACCGCCGGCTTCACGCCCGCTCTGTGGGCGTGTGCCGCGTTCGCCGTCCTGGCCGCGCTGAGCGCCTTCGGCATCAGCCCGCGGCGCACAGCAACGGCCACGCCCGCCGAGGTGCCAGTCGCCGCCTGACCACCAACCACGCAAGCAGCCAATCACCCCCGAAAGGAGACACACAATGCCGAACATCCTGCACCGCCTCTCGATCGACGCGCCGCCGGAGCGCGTGCATCAACTCGCAGCAACCACGGAAGGGATTCAGCGCTGGTGGACGGGCCACCCGGTCGCCGGAGACGACAAGATCGGCGAGCAGTTGTCCGTGTACTTCCGCGATACCGATCCCGCCGATCCCGCCGCGACGTTCGAAATCGTCGAACGCAGCCCGGACCAAATCGTCTGGCGGTGCGTCGACGGGCCCGACGACTGGATCGACACCCGCATCACCTTCGCGCTGAAGCCGAGGGCGGATGGCGGTACCACGCTGCTGTTCAGCCACGAAGGCTGGCGGCAGGAGAACGAGTTCATGCACGGCTGCTCGACCAACTGGGCCGCCTATCTGATGAGCCTCAAATCCGGCGCCGAAGGCCATGACTTCAACGCCTACCCGGGCGGCGAGATCAGCCGCTGGGGCTGAGTCATCCGCGCTGGCGACCCCCGGCCGGGTCGCCAGCGCTACCTCCTCGACGACCTTATGTCATCTGGCCGCGGTCGACCACCCGCACTCAACCCTGCTGTCCCCAGTGGGTCATCGCCTGCAGTGCCCAGCCGTTCCCGTCGGGGTCTTTGAAGAACACGAAGGTTCCCCACGGAAACACCTGGACGTCGCTGACCTCCACGCCGCGCTCGGCGAGCTCCTTGCGGGCCGCTTCCGCGTCGTCGACCACCATCTGCAGCCCCTCGACCGACCCGGGAGTCATGTCGTGAGCGCCAGACGTGAGTGCAATCGAGCACGCAGAGCCGGGAGGGGTGAGCTGAACGAAGCGAAGCTCGTCGGTGACCTGGTGGTCGTGGTCGGCGTGAAAGCCGACCCTGTCGACGTAGAACGCCTTCGCGCGGTCGACATCCGACACCGGGACTTGGATTAGCTCGATTCGCATCTCGCTGGCCATCTGATCTCCTTTCGGTCAGCCGAGCGGCTAACCTTGGCGACATTCCTTCAGACCCTAAATATTTTAGCAGCTAAAGGACTGTCTGCCATGGCACGCGAATCGAAGCAGCAGCTGGTCGAGCAGCTCATCATGGAGTTCAGGATCAGCGGCAACCAGGACAACGCCTTCGACCACCTGGCCAGCGAGCGGCTCGGCGTGAACGACACAGATCTCCGGTGCCTCAACATCATCGAAAACAGCCGTGGCCTCGGCGCCGGAGAGTTGGCCGCCCAGTCCGGTCTCACCGCCGGCGCTGTCACGGGCGTCATCGATCGATTGGAGCGAGCCGGATTTGCGCGCCGCGTTCCCAATCCTCGGGATCGCAGGCGCGTAGAGGTCGAGGTAACGCCGGCCTTCTACAGACACGCCGAGGAGATCTGGGCGCCGGTGGCGGCCGAATGGCAGGCGACGCTCACCAAGCGCTTCACGCTCGAAGAGCTCGAACGCATCATCGACTTCCTCCACGCAACGAACGAGCTCGGCCGGCGCCACCTGGATCGCCTGCGCAAGCTGCTCGACCACTGACCGCTGGCGACCGCGAGCGCCGTCAGGTTCTGCTGGCCAGCCGCCGTGCCGTTTCGCGAGCCCTCGGCTCAGACTGGAACCGCCTGATCGCCACGGACCAACTCTGACCACGTGGACCAAGCCCCGCTCAACGGGCCCGGGTCACTGATCTCCCGGGCCCGCCTGGGGGACCGCCTAGAAGTCGAGGACGGTGCTGCCCTCGGCGACCGTCGGTGGGTCGACGGTCACGTCGATGTTCTCCTTGACCCACCCTGCGGCCCGCCGGGAGGACTCATCGGTGCCCGCCTTGTCTTGGCAGACGGTCACCGTATGTCCGCCGCCGTTGTTGCGGAACGCTGCGTAGCTGATGAATCCCGGCACGGTCCCGATGATCGCCTTGACGTCCTCGTCTCTGGCGGCGAGCGCATCGAACAGATCCGAGCCGCCCTGCCCGGAATAGCTTCTGATGACGACATACATGGTGTCTTCTCCTTCTGCGGCTCATGGCCACGCTGGTTGCCCTCATCTACGGTCCCCCGCCAGCGGCGAGGGTGAGCAAGGGCTTGGTTTCTCACGAGGTCCGACTCGGCCCTCGAAGGGTCAGTTGAAAATCGGTGTTCGCCGTTTCGGCAAAGGCGCGACGGGCGCCAGCTGCGTGGGCAAGGAGTTGCTGCTGTGAACAACGCCCCACCGCCGCGAACGGACATCCGGTCCGCTAACCACCCTACTCGTTCCCGCGCCCGATAGCGCGGTGGTCCTCCGGCCGATCCCCCGTACCCGAAGCTTAAGAGTGGCGCCCGCGCGCCGCGCGGCGGATCACGTGCGAGCACTCATGCACGGCGCCACGGCCAGCGACGCCGGCCGTCAGCAGGCTGCTGAACAGCGCTACGGCGTCAACGCTCTTGCGGCCGGCGTTAGTCCAGTAGTCGTCCTGGAGGTCGAACCACAACGCGAACTCATCCAGCGTCAGCGCTGACGCGACCCCATACAGGGTTGCCGTTGTGCGCGACGGAACGCGGTGAGCGCCGGGCGTGCCGAGCGCCCACCGGTAGGTCCAGACATAGCCGATCCCCATCAGACCGAAGATCCCGAACGTGCTGTGATGCAGGTGGCGCCCGCCGGCGCTCATGTTGTGAAACGGCCCGATTCCTGCGCGAATCGAGTGCGTCACGACTCGGCAAGTGAGGAAAGCGAGGTTGAAGCCGGCAGCACTCAGGAACGCCCGTTCGCGGCGGGGGTCGGCAAAGTGGCGGTGCCAGAGGCCACGAAACCGCGCCTCCTTCGGGTCCACGTAGTGGACGGCCATGCCGCCAACCGTACCGCCTGCCCCTCGGTCCGCGGGGCAGGCTACCGGACGGCCACCGTCAGCTTGAACGTGCTGGCGGCCGACTGGTGCGGATACGACGGGGTGAAGTCGCCGAACTTCACAGACGTCGTGCCTTTTCCGCTGGCTCGGTACATCCAGATCTGTGTGCCTGTCTGGCTGGTGTTCTTACCGTAGCCGTGCGACCTGAGCTTCAAGACCTTCGTCGCCGGCTTATGCGTCACCCGCCAGAGATAGACGAGGGCGGTCTGGGTCGGAATGACAAACTCGACCTTGATCCGCTCGCACCGGTGGACAGCAATCGAAGCCGGCTTCCGGGTTACGGCATTGTGGTCCGTGCCATGCACGACGACCGTGCGACAGGACGATGTCGCGCCCGCCACCGATGACGTCGCCGCGGCAAGAACAAACGCGCACGCGATCACGCCGAGAGCGTGCAGCCAGCGAACAGATACCTGAATGCCCAAACGTTGCGCCATGTGAGGATCCCCTTCTGAGTCGCCCCAAGAGCGACCTGGTGTTCGAGCATTGTCCACCGGACTAGAGCGGCTTCACACCAGGGTGCCACCCCAGGCTTTGCGGATCGCCCGCCTTGATGGACGGGGTGGCGTGCAGTTGGTAGCGTCGCCCGCGTGAGGTGGCGAATAATCGGGGCGCTGGTGGCGGGCGCGGTCGTGCTCGGAGGCTGTGGCGGCAGCAGCAGTAGCAGCAGCGACAGTCAGGCGAACGTCGCGGGCGCAGGCAAGGGCATCGAGACCGGCTTGCAGGCTGCGGGGATGAGGCTGTGCGCCGGCCCGATCTCCGGCCATCCGGTCATCGCCACCTACAGCGGCCAGCCGGTGCCGGTGTCGCTCTCGGTGTACGCCGAGCCTGGCTTCGCCGCTGTGCTCGCAACCGGACCCGGCGCGCAGGAGCACGCCATCGGCCTGGTCGAGCGCCACTTCAACGGCCCGTCGGCCCCGCCCGCGGCACAGCTCGCCGCCACCGAGCGCGCCTGGCGCCGGGAGGCGCTCAAGGCACTGCACGGGCCACACGTGCCGCAGGGAGCGTGCGCCTCCGAGGCGTCACACTTGCCCGAGCTGGCTCCGCTGCAGGTCGTGTGCACGAGCCAGCTTCTGATCCCGCTCGGCCGGCGCTCAGCGACCGACACCTACGAGGAGGTGATGGGCAAGCTCGTCTTCATCGGTGGCCATCCTGCCTCGGTTCACTACGACTACAGCCTGTACGGCGGAGGCACGTACACCTCGCCGAGCACCATCCAAGAGGAGCGTCCTTATTGCCCGGGCTGATCGGCAGCTAGCGTCTCGGTCGTGGAGTTCAGTCGCGAGTTGCGCAACGACGTCCTGGCGGGATATATCACGCTCTCGGTCCGACTCTGGAAACGGCCACAGGTCAAGCAGGGTGGCCGTTACCGGGTCGGCCCCGGCGAGATCGAGATCGACGCCATGGAGCTTGTCCCGTTCGCGGCGGTAACCAAGGAGGACGTCCGGCGAGCCGGCGAGCTCGACCGCGAGACGCTGCGCCAGCGCGCCGCGCACGCGGGGCCGATCGACGAGGACACACTCGTCTATCGAATTGAGTTCCACCCGGTGAGCTGATTACGCCCCGGGTGATCGCGAGACAGGGCTTCACGCAGTCCCGAGCTCCTGCTCGAGCACAGGACGGACCTCGATCGCGGCGGTGACGTCGAGCTCCTGCAGCTCGGCGGCGATGGCGAGCGCGGCGTCGAGGTTCTCAGCCTCGACCAGGATCAAGCCGGCGAGGAACTCCTTGCTGTCAACGAACGGGCCGTCGGTCAAGAGCACCTTTCGCGACTCGAGCTTGAGGGTCGTCGCCGACTCGGCCGGCTGCAGACGGACCCAGCCGCCCACATCGGGCCGCTCTAGGACCGCGGCGACAGCAGGGTGCATCTCGCGTGGCCGGCGTTCCCCGGCCGGCTCCGCCTTGGTGTAGTTCAGCAGTGCGTACTTCATCTGCGCTCCCTTCTCGAGCTGACGGCTTCTGTCTTAGACGAACAGCGGCCGCCCGGACGGACACCTCGGCGGTTTCTCGATAGCCCTGTCCGTCTGGGCCTCGGCTGTTCGTCATCAGATCAAAGGGCCGGTATCCGCGCCGGCCGCGACCGAAAGGATGCAGATATGGCGAATTACGTTTTCGCGTACAGCGGCGGGCGCGGCGTGGCCGCCGACGAGGCCGAGCGCAACGCACAGATGGCCCAGTGGGGTCGGTGGTTCGGAGAGCTCGGTTCGGCAGTCGTCGACGGCGGCGCCGCGACCGGTCCCGCGAAGACGGTCGGCCCAGGCGGCTCGGTCAGCGACGGCGGCTCGCGCGGCCTGACCGGCTACTCGATCGTGTCAGCCGACAGCCTCGATTCGGCGGTCGAGCTCGCGAAGGGCTGCCCGGTCCTCGAGATCGGCGGCGCGGTCGATGTCTACGAAGCGATCGCGATGTAGCAGGCGCGCGGGGTTGGCGGTGCCGGCCGGCTGAGGCCGGCACCGCCCCACTCTCGATCAGGCCCGCCGGAACGCCCGCGTCGCGAGCGGCACGCACACGATCAGCAAGCCGACCAGCCACGCCAGCGCCTCGAGCGCCGGCGTCAGCGCGGGGCCGTGGCCGATCATCAGTGCGCGGGCGGCGTTGACTGTCAGGCTCACCGGGTTGACGTCGGCGAACGTGTGCAGCACGCCGGGCATCGAGGAGGTCGGCACGAACGCCGACGACGCGAACACGAGTGGGAACACCCAGATGAAGCCGACCGATTGCGCCGTTTCCGGATCTCGTACCAGGACGCCTATGTATGCGCTGATCCACGAGAACACGTACGCGAAGGCCAGCACGAGCGCGAACCCGAGCGCCACCTGATCGACCGGCTGGCTCGGCCGGAAGCCGACGGCCAGTCCGATCGCGAGCATCGCGGCCAGGGTGATCGCGTTGGTCACGAGATCGGCGGCGGTGCGGCCGATCAGCACAGCCGGCCGGGCGATTGGCAGCGACCGGAACCGGTCGACGACTCCGGCCTTCATGTCCTCGGTCAGGCCGAGGCCCGTCGTCAGCGACCCGAACACGGCCGTCATCACGATGATGCCGGGCATCAGGTAGTCGACGTAGGAAACGCTGCCGGTCCTAATCGCGCCGCCGAACACGTAGCGAAACAGCAGCACGAGCATGATCGGCTGCACGAACAGGTACACGACGTACATCGGGCGGCGCAGCACCTTGCGCATTTGCCGCTTCGCCATCACGCGGCTATCGGCGATCGTCTCGGCCAACGTCAGCCGCTCGCGTTCAGTGATTGGATGGGCCAGGGCGCTCATGCTGCCTCCAGTTGATGGTCTTGGTCGTTGACCCGGTCCTCTGCCGGATGTCCGGTCAGGGTCATGAAAACGTCGTCGAGGCTCGGCCGCTGCAACTCGACGCTGGCGAGAAGCACTCCACTCGAATCCAGGCGGCGGATTGCCTCAGCCGAGCTGTCGGGATCGACGACCGCGAGCCGGATCGTTCCGTGCACGGCGTCGACCCGGGGCTGCTCGCCGGCGGCTAGATCCATCAGCGCCGCGGCGGCGCGTCCCACGTCGCCGGGCTCGGCGATCCGCACGCTGAGCAGGTTGCCGCCGGTCGTGGCCTTGAGCTGCTCGGGAGTCCCCTGAGCGGCTATCTGTCCGTGGTCCACGACGGCGACCTCCTGGGCGAACCGATCGGCCTCCTCCAGGTACTGCGTGGTCAGCAGCACAGTTGTGCCCTCTCGCCGTAGCTCTTCGACGATCGTCCACAGCTCCTGGCGCGAGCGAGGGTCAAGTCCGGTCGTCGGCTCGTCGAGCAGCACCACCGGCGGGCGACCGATCAGTCCGGCGGCGAGGTCAAGCCGTCGCCGCATTCCTCCCGAGTACGTCGCGACACGACGATCGCCCGCGTCCACGAGATCGAAGCGGTCGAGCAGCTCAGTCGCCCGCCGACGGGCCTCGGCGCCCGGCAGCCGGTACAGCCGGCCGATCATCTCCATGTTCTCTCGTCCCGTGAGCTCTTCGTCGACGGCTGCGAACTGGCCCGCCAGGCCGATTCTCCTGCGCACCGCCAGCGGCTCACCAACGACGTCGTGGCCGAGCACCCGGGCCTGGCCCTGGGTCGGCTCGAGCAACGTCGCGAGGATCCTCACTAGCGTGGTCTTGCCCGCTCCGTTGGGGCCGAGCAGGCCGAACACGGTGCCTTCTCGGATCTGCAGCTCGAGACCGTCCAGTGCGACAACGTCGCCGTAACGCTTGCCGAGGCCCCGGACCTCGATCGCTGGTTGTCCATTCATTTCTGTCTCCGTTCTGTTCTCAGGTGACGGAGCCGTCGTCCGCGATCGGGTAGCTGCGATGGACCGTGATATCTCCCATCGCGCTCCGGGCGCGCACCTCGACTCTGTCGTCGTTTGGTCCCGGGGGTCCCCCAGCCTCCAGCGTGTTGTGGAGGTGGCCAAAGTTGGTGTTGAGGTCAAGCCAGGCGGCGCTGCCATCGGCAATTCCGATCTTGACCGCGCCCATTCCGGTCTCCGCCACCACCGAACCACGGTGGACGTCCCCGAGGCGGATGTCGCCATTGGCCGTCTTCGTGACTACCGAGTCCCGCGCGTGGTCGATCGCGATGTCGCCGTTCGCCGCCTTGACCCGCACCTCGCCGGCGACGTCGCCGAGGCGGGTGTCCCCGTTGGAGTTCTTGAGCACGGCGTGACCGCCGATCGCGCCGGCGCGGAGCTCTCCGGAGCTGGTGTTCAGCTCCGTGTCGCCGGTCGCCATCTCGAGCACGACGCCGCCGCCGCCGGTCGTGAGCGCGACCGCAGCCGCCTCCTCGACGTGAATGTCCCCGATCGAGGTCTTCAGGCGACAATCGCCGAGCGGGCCCGTGCACCGGAATCCGCCGATGGCGGCTTCGCCATTCACGCGCGAGCCCGCGGGGAGCCCGACCTGGATCTCGACCGCGCCCCCGTCGCTGAACGGGCTGTATGCCCGCCAGCGCCGTCCAGTCCTGATCAGCAGCCGGCCCGCCGAGAACTCGACTCGGGTCTGTTCGGCGGCCGTGATGTCTAGCCGCCGGCCGCGGTCGCTTGGGCGCACCTGGACGACCGTGTCGGATCGCTCGCTGGCCTCGATCCTGACATCCGCGACCGTCAGCTCGAGGTCGACGACGATCGGCTCCGGTGTCTGAAATGTGGGCATCTTCACCGTCCCCATCCTGTGTATTGCTGACCGCCGCGCGCCGTCCCTCGCTCGCCTCGCGCGCCGCCCTCGGCGCGGTCGACGGCGCCGGCCGCGGCGCGGACCAGCCAGGTGTTGATCGACAGGCCCTCGCGGTCCGCCGCTTCTTCGACACGGGTCTTGAGCTGCTCGGGCAGGCGCAGATTGACCCTCGCCACGCCTCCTTCGCCCGACCCGGTCGTGACTGCTGCCGCACCGGGGCCGGCGAACTCCTCGCCTGAGTCCCGCCGACCCGCCGGCGCCACGCCGGCCCGATCCGCCGGCGCGGACGTGACGACGAACTCTGGATCGCCCCCGCGCAGCCGCAGCTCGACGGAGCCGGGCGCCAGCTCCCGGGTGATCTCGGCGGTCGCGATCTCGAGCGCGTCGAGCAGCATCAGCCGGATCGCAGCGTCGAGTGGGGCGGCAAGCCGCTGCGCGAGCGCGCGGGCCTCATCGCCCCCGGCTTCGGCGGCGATCGCGAGCTGCTCGCGGAGGCGATCAACATGCGGTTCAAGTTCCATGGCACCAGTATGGCATCATTTTGGCACCATGTCAATGCCACAATGGCATGCATGGGTGCCACTCGGCGAAGCCGGGCCTCTAGGCGCATGCCGCTCGCGCCGGCCAGCAGGACCGTCAGGTTCCGCACTCGGCTGATGAAACGACCCAGCAGCAGCCCGGGCCCCGCCGGGCCCGGCGAGCTCGCTGCGCAGCCGTCGTAGGACTTACAGCTAGCGAACCTTCACGATCGTGAAGCTGAGGTTCTTCGGAGCCGAGGTCGCGCCGTCAGTGTTGGTCGCGGTGATCGTCACCGTGTAGCTTCCGGGCGCGAGCCGGCGCCGGCGCGAAAGCCGACCCTGGAACTTGACCTTGTCCTTGCCTGCCTTGGCGGGCAGCGACAGCACTCCCTTGACCTTGTTGTGCTGCTTGAACACGAGCGTCACCGTGGCGGGCTGATTGAGCGTGAACGCGAACAACGTCCCCACCGGCGGCTTGCGCTTGGCAGCGATCGTCGGCAACGCACTGCCCTCACGCCAGCGCGCGTGCGTCTGCGCGAACTTGCTCACGGCCGGGATCGGCTTGACAACGGTCTTCGCCATCGAGGCCCCACACGCGGAGGCAGCGGCGTTGTCGCTGAAGTCCCCGCCGTACCTCGCGTACCACCAGTAGGTGCCGGCGGCCTTCGGGACGAAGCCGACCGACGGATGGTAGGCGCGGTTTCCGGACACGCTCACCGCGCCACCGACGACGGTGCCGCCGGCAACGCACGAGCTCGGCGGGGATGGCTGCGGACCGAACACCCGGAACTGGAGCGTCCCGACCGGAGCGGCCCCCAGGGACAGCGACGCGGCCACCACCGAAGCACCGAGTGTCTGGCTGGCGGTGGCGGACGACGGTGCGCCGACCGAGAGTCGGGGGCTGGCCTTGGCCGCCGTGAACAGGACGCCTCTGTCAATCCCAACCGTGTCGCTGTATCGACCGACCGCCGTGCAGTCGATGGCAGTGGTGCACGAGACCGGGTCCAAAACGACCTTCGGGTCGGTGCCCACCCCCGTGGGCAGTAGTGCCTTCACGCCCGTCGCCCAGTGGCCGGAGGTCTGGCTGAAGAACGCGCCCTGCCCGTGCCCGGCGCTGTCACTGTAATCCCCGACGGCGGCGCAGTTACCGGCCGACGAGCAGGACACCGAGCCCATCGAGACCTCCGGGTTGCCGGCGGTCCCGGCCGGAAGGATCGCCTTCGCGGCCGAACCCCAGGTGCCCGAGGTCTTGGTCACCACCAGGCCCTGACTGTCGCCTAAGCTGTCGTTGTAACCCCCGCCGGCGCTGCAGCTGCCAGTTGCGGTGCATGACACCGACTGCAGGTACGCCTCCGGATCGGTTGCTGCGCCGCTGGGCGCGGCCAGCTTCACGCCGGTCGCCCACGTGCCCGAGGTCTCTGTCAGCAGCATCGCCTGGTAATGCGACGAGCCGTCCTCGTAGTCACCGACCGCGGTGCAGTTGCCGGCCGACACACACGACACCGAGTAGAGCGTTACGCTCGGGTTCGACGCGGCCGGGGTGGGCGGCACCGCCTCCGCGGCCGACCAGCTTCCGGAGGTCTCGGTCAGCAGCAGACCCTGGTTCTTTCCGAGGGCGTCGGTGTAGTCGCCGACGGCGCTGCAGTTGCCGGCCGACGTGCAGGAGACCGAGCCGAGGACGATGCCGGGGTGAACGCCCTCGCCGCCGACGGGCACAGGGGGCTCGACGCCCGCCGACCACCCGCCGGAGCTCTTGCTCAGCAGGAGGCCCTGGCTCTCCCCGAACGGGTCAGTGAACTCGCCGACCGCGGTGCAGTTTCCGGCGGAACCGCACGACACCGAATTGAGGCTGACCTGGGGATTCCCGGTAACGGTCATCGGCAATACCGCCTCCACGCCCGCTGCCCACGTACCCGACGACTGTGACAGCAGCAGTCCCTGCACGTCGCCGGATGCGTCCTTGTAGCCGCCGACGGCGGCGCAATTCCCCGCGGAAGCGCATGAAACCGAACCCAATCCCACGACTGGGTCGGTGTTGGCGCCCGTGGGCAGCGTCGCCTCCACCCCGGTCGTCCAAACGCCCAGCGACTTGGTCACGAGCAGGCCCTGCGAAGCCTCGGACGTATCCCTGTACCGGCCAACGGCCGTGCAGTTGGCCGGCGACGCACACGAGACGCCGTTCAGCTCGACCTCGGGATCAGTCCCCACGTTCGCCGGAAGGGCCGCCTTCACGCCCGTCCCCCAGCCAAGAGTCGTCGACGCCAGCGCTGCCGACGGTCCTACCGCGGCAGCGAACAGCATTGCGCCCGCCACCGAGACGCCAAGCATGCCGAGAACGGGGCGTCGAAGCGCGCGCCAGAAACCGGCCAACCGCCCTATAACGCTCATCTCGCTCCCCCTCACCCCGTGTCCCGAAGCCCAGCTTCGAGGGTTGACGTCCGTATCAATGCCGTGGTCACGACTCGCGCAGCGCCCAGCTTGGACCGACCTGGCGCTAAGGAAACTTACCCTGTCCTGGCCAGGCGGTGCAACGCGGGTCTCTGGCGGGCTCGGACGCCGGGCGATCCGACGCGCTGGAGTGAGATAGTTGTCCGTGAGCCAGCATCGGGATCGCGCGGCCTGTTTCGATAACGCTGCGAACACGGACGCGGGTAAAAGCACCCTCCCCGGCATTCGGAGCCAAGGGAACACTCGGACCCGGTTGCCCATCCAACGGACGGACCCCGCGAGAAAGGCACCGCATTGACCCGAGCCCTCGACTATCTTCGGCGCAACGCGCTTGCCGCGCTTGCGCTCGCATGCTCGCTTCTCTCGCTCGCGGGCGCGTCCTACGCGGCATTCAGCCTCGCCCCGGGAAGCGTCGGCACCCGAGAGCTGCATAACGGTGCGGTCACGAACCGGAAGCTCGCGAACGGGTCGATCACGCCGCCCAAGCTCAACAGCAAGAGCATTGGGGGTTCGATCAGACACTGGGCATCTGTGTCCCAGGACGGTCGGATCCTCGCTGGGAGTCCCGGCGCACGAGTGTTGGTCCCGGGGCCCCTGTACTACGAGGTCGGTTGGGGCGACCGGTTTCCCCGGCAGTGCATAGCGCTGACAAATTCGCCTGGCAAGAACGGTGCCCCCGTTTGCCGCGAGCATTGGCGTTCGGATACTCGAACCCGGCAGCGCGCACGGAGCCACCGTGATTGACGTCTTTCCCCATGGCTCAAACCAATCGCCCGGCTCACCGTTCGATATCACGGCGCCGTTCGATATTGCAGTGCTCTGCTGAGTGGTCGGCAGGGCGACAGCAACAATCCCCGACGCCCCGCCGGACCAAGTCAAACGAGCACCGTGAAGCGCGAGACCGAGCTGCGAGCTATGTACGAGGCGTTCAACGCCCGGGACATCGACGCGGTGCTGCGCCAGATGACCGAGGACGTGGACTGGCCAAACGCGTGGGAGGGCGGACGCGTCCACGGTCACGACGGCGTTCGCGAGTACTGGACACGCCAGTGGTCGGCGATCGATCCGACGGTCAAGCCGATCGCGTTCACCCAACGACCCGACGGCACCATCGCCGTCGAGGTCGATCAAATCGCGCGAGGCCGAGATGGCACGCTGCTCGGTGAAGGACGCGTCCTTCACCTCTACACGTTCCGCAACGATCTGATCGCTCGCATGGACGTCGAGGAGCCCGCGCGCGTCGACTGACCGGCGAACCGCAGGATACGCAGCAGGCCGCCGGCGCTCACACGCAACTCACACGTAACGGTGATGTACTCATGGTCGGATAGCCACGGGCACAAACATGCACGATGACGATGAGCAACTTGCCGGCAGACCCGCCGTCCCCTGATCACAACGAGCTCCTGGTGGTCGACGACTACGCGACCAAGCCGTTCGGCCTCGACGAGCTGACCGCCCGGATCCGGACGGTGCTGCGACGCGTCGGGGCGAAGGCGGCGGGACTCATCGCCTGCGTCGCGCTCGCGGTCGGCGGCCAGGCGAGCGTCGCCGCGGCGAAGCCGTGGTTCCGGGAGACCGACATTGCCACTAACACGCCCTCCGTCGCCCGCTGCGGCAAGGCATCGCACAAGGCGAAGGACATCGGCGGCGAGGCCGAAGCGGTGTTCGACGTCAACGGAGACCGGATCCCGGACATCGTGATCGTGAACGGCACCGACTACTACTTTGTCGCGCTCGGGCACCGGAACCCCAATGGCTCGGTCTCGTACCCCAAGGAGGCGACGCCGTACCAGATCGGCGTGACGGGCGATCGCCATGTTGCAAAGAGCAAGGCGCTCGGGCTGACCGACCTCAACCGAGACGGCAAGCTGGACCTGTACATCGGCAACTCAGGCGACGGGTCGCTCGATCTCAAGAACCCTCGCGAACTCGCAAACGCCGACAACGCCGCCAACCTCGACACCACCCACCTCTGTGAGTACCACGGCTACCGCACATACCTCAATAAGGGCAACGGCACGTTTGCCTACAAGAGCCTCGGCGCGGACGTGAACGGGGATACCCGCACGCCGCTGTTCGCGGACTTCGATGGCAACGGAACCCAGGACATGCTGGCGTTCAACGCCCCCTACTACGGCATCTGGTGGGGCGGCAGCGACGCCCCTAACTCCCTGCTGCCCGGCAGGCCGAGCGGAACGTTCGCGCCCAACGTCCTCCCAGACGCGATCGTGGGAACGCATGGCCGGCGCGAAAGCAACCTGTTCCAGAACCAGCACGGTCAGGCAATCGTCGACGTCAAGGGAGCCGTCGTGCGCGACTTCGACGGCGACGGCAAGCCGGACGTGATCGCCGCCGCCTACTCGGACGTGTGGGACGGCATCCAAACGCCACCCCTCGCGCCCGCCTCCGCAGCAGGCGCGAACGTGGACCTCAACCACGACGGCATCCCCGACGGCGGCTGGCAGGGCGCCTGGCCTCACGGAATCATCGCGCTGGACAACATCTCAAAGCCGGGACACATCCGCTTCCGGGACGAGAGCGCGACCGCGACCGACGAGGGGCTGGGACACGGCAACCGGATGGATGCGTACGAGACGATTCCGGTCGACCTCAACGACGACGGCAAGCTCGACCTGGTGGTCATCGGCATCCGCAACTTCACCGGCTACGACTCTCTGCGATACCAAACGCCGATCATCAAGGTCTACAAGAACCTCTCGACCCCCGGCCACCTGCGCTTCGTCGACCTCACCAAGCACTCCGGTCTGGACTTCATGAACAACCCCGCGCAACTGAGCCGCGCGACCCACGGGGAATACCCGGTCACGATCCCGAACGCAATGCTCGGCGGCGGCCCGCTGCTGCTCGAGCCGAACCTCAGCGCGGGCGCCGCGGTCGATCTCAGCAACGACGACCGTCCCGACCTGGTGCTGGTCGACCGGCAGTTCACCAGCCGCAACCCCCTCACGGGCCAGGAGTTTGCGCCGTGGGTGTTCAAGAACGACGGCAACTTCCACTTCACGTGGATCAAGCCGTCGGAAAGCGGACTGATCCACACCGCACGCGAGATCAGCTACGGCGATCTCAGCGGCAACGGACACGAGGACCTCGTGATGGTCAACGGCAGCGGCGGCGGACAGACCGTGGAGGACAACAACTACGTGTGGTGGAACCAGATCCACAACCACAACCACTGGATCGAGATCCGGGTCCGATCGGCCAGCGATCCGCTCGGACCGCTCGGGCTCGGCGCCAACGTCACCGTCTACCGCGCCGGCACCCACCAGATCCTCGGTGACGACGAAATGCGAACCGACTTCGGGTACCGCTCCCGCCGCGACGCCGTGCTGCACTTCGGCCTCGCCAACGTCCGGTCTGTCGACGTGAGCGTGGACGGAGCCGGACTGGGATCCCCGGTGACCGTTCGCAACCTCAAGGTCGACCGCGCGGTGACGATCACCACGCCGCCCCAGCCACCCACCACCGCGCACCGAAGCGCGCACGAGCGGAGCGGCGCATTTACGCTCACCTGGGCACCACTCGGCAGCAATCCCGGCTTCACGTACACGCTTCAGCAGCGACGCGCCGGCGGTCCCTGGCGGACGCTGGCCTCACGCCTGAACAGACCCGGCTACGCGTTCACAAGTCGCCGCCCCGAAGCCAGAGGGACCTGGCGCTACCGCGTCGCGGCGACCTATCAGGGCACCCGAAGCCAGCCGTCCTCGGCCTCTCGGCCGATCACCGTTCACTGACGCCGAACCGTCGCCGGGTGATGCCAGTACTTCAGGCTCGCGCAAGCGTTTCAGGTTCGGTTCGTGCCAGAGCCAGGAACGTGCTCGCGGCGGGTGAGAGCGGGGCTTCGCGGTGGACGAGCCCGACGGTGCGGGTGATCTTGGGCCGGGCAGGACGAATGGTCGCGCCGCGTCTCTGTGCCTCTCGGGCCAGCGGGGCCGGGAGCAGGGCGGCGCCGGCGCCGGCGAGTACGAGTGGGACGATCGCTTCGCGCGCGGCGGTTTGCACTGCGATTGTCGGTGTCACGCCGACCCGAGCAAGTGCTTGTTCGAGGAGGATTCGTGTCGAAGTGCCCGGTGGGCTGACGACCAGCGGGGTCGCTGCCAGTTCGCCCGCGCCGAGTGGCGCTCCCTCGCTTGACGCGGCGTCCCGCGGGAGGACGAACAGCAGTTCCTGTTCGCTTAGCGGGTGGGCCCTCAGCTGTCGATCGCGGATCGGCAGATGCGCGGCGCCGAGCTCGCACGTTCCTTCGCGGACGAGGGCGCGCACACCATCGGCGCTCTCGGGTTCGAGCACCCGGACCTGAACGCCGGGGTGGCGTTCGCGGAAGCTACCGATCAGGGTGGCCATGGGATCGACCGCGAGTGTCGCCAGGGCCGCGATCTCGAGCGTCCCGGCGTGCAGTTGTGTCACGCCGGTGATCGCGTTGCGGGCCTCTTCGATTGCGCGCAGAACCTGACGTGCGGGACCGATCAGAGCGTGGCCGGCCGTCGATAGGCGCAGGCCGCGCCCGACGCGATGGAAGAGCTGAATACCGAGTTCCGCCTCGAAACCTCGGACGGCCTGGGAGACCGAGGGTTGCGCGACGCGCAAGCGCTCGGCGGCGGCGGTGACACTGCCTTCGTCGACCACCGCGAGGAAGTAGCGAAGCTGTCTCTCATTCATAGCTAATTACAGTCAATGGTATCGAGAATTGGTCTTTGACCTATGCTCATCCAAGCGCTGAAATGGACCTGTGGCCGATGTCTCCGCAAGCCCGAAGGCTGGCGTGCTGCGCCGTTGGTTCCTGACCGAATCCCGCCGTCCGCCAGCGGTTCGAGCCAGCCCTCGCGCGCCCTGGTATGTAGTTGCCACGGTCTGCATCGGTGCGTTCATGGGCCAACTCGATGTGAGCATCGTGACCGTGGCACTCCCGCGCCTGGGCCGCGAACTGCACGCATCGGTCGGCGCCGTCGAGTGGGTGGCGCTCGCCTACCTGCTGGTACTCGTCGCGACGGTGGCGGCGGTCGGCCGGCTCGCCGACGCGCTGGGGCGCAAGCTGTTGTACGTATACGGGTTCGGGGTGTTCACCGCCGGCTCGCTTCTCTGCGGCCTGGCACCGACACTGTCGGTGCTGATTGCCGCGCGTGTGCTCCAAGCGGTCGGCGCGGCGATGCTTCAGGCCAACAGCGTCGCTCTCATCACGGAGGCGGTGCCGCGCCCCTTGCTTGGCAGAGCAATCGGTGTCCAGGGCACCGCGCAGGCGCTCGGCCTTGCGCTGGGACCGGCGATCGGAGGGCTCCTGCTCTCGCTCGGGGGGTGGAGGCTGATCTTCTTGGTGAACCTTCCAGCTGGCGTGATCGGGCTCGCGCTCGGCTGGCTGCTTTTGCCTCGCAGCCGTGTCCATCGTCCGATCGAGGGTTCTGACAGGTTCGGGGCGTTGCTACTCGCGCTGGCTGCCGCGGGGCCCCTCGTGTACCTCTCCCTGGCCACGCGGGAGGGCTATGGCGGCGCCTCGCTGCTAATCCTGCTCGCGGGCGGCGTGCTGGCGGCGGTCGGATTCGTGTGGCGCGAGCGTACGGCTAGGTCTCCGCTGATCGATCTGTCGATTCTCCGCCATCCTGCGCTCTCGATCGGGCTGACGACAGGATTGGTCTCGTACCTCGTGCTGTTCGGGACGCTGTACGTCGTGCCGTACTACCTCTCGGCCACCGATGTCGGCGCTGTCTTCATCGGGATCGAGCTGGCGGTGCTGCCGGTCGCGCTCGGAGTGGCTGCGCCGATCGCCGGGAGGCTCGTCAACCGCTTGGGCGATCGTCCGCTCACGGTGGGCGGCCTGCTCGTCGTGGCGGCTGGACTGATCGAAATCGCGGTTCAGCACGGGACTGGTGGTCTGCTCGCCGGCCTCGCGCTCGCCGGATTCGGGCTCGGCGCGTTCACCCCCGCCAATAACGCCACGATCATGGCCGCCTCGCCTGAAGGCCAGACCGGCGTCGTAAGCGGCATGCTCAACATGACGCGTGGGCTCGGAACCGCCCTCGGCGTCGCGGTGGCCGGTGCGCTGTACGCCGCCGCCGCGGGAATCAACCACACTGCCGCTGGCCGCGCCAGCCTCACCGCCTCCGCGCACGGGCTGACCGTCGCACTCGCAGTGCTTGGCGCCATCGCGCTCGCCACCGGCCTGGCGCTGATGCTCGTCTCGCCTGGCCGGACCTACGCGCGAAGCCGCTCAGACGGCCACGATGGGCAATACAGGTCGACTTCGACCGTGGCCGACGGCCAGCACGTTCGAGCAGCGAAGCAGGGCCGCCCCAACTCGCCTCCTCTTCTGGCTCCGTGCGGCGCAGTTGAGACATGGGCGGGGTTACCGGGCGTCGGCCGTTAGGACGGCCGCGCTCGCCTGCGGGTCAGGTGTCGGCGTCGTCCTCGTGCTGACGGACCTGCTCACCGCAGGGAGGCTCTCGGGCATGGCTGCCTGCCACGTATTGCGGCTCGAGCACGAGGGTGCGCCGCCGACCGTCGGAATTCAAGTCCACCCTGAGTAGGAGGATCGCCTTGTCGGCTTCATTGGACCCAGCCACCGAGCATCAGATCGAACGAATGGTCGATGACCTTTGCTCCGAGTTCGCCGGACAGTTCCCGCGCTCGAAGATCGAGGAGGTAATCCACGACTCAGTCGATCGGATCCTCGATACCGCAACGGTGTTCGACTTCGTCCCGCTGATGGCCTACCGATTCACCCGTGAGCGACTCAATGCGATCCAGCGCGCCCAAGGCGAGGACGACGCGGGCGCGTGGGACATCGTCTTCGTCAGCCTGAGCGGCGGCGGACGAGGCCTACTCGCGGCTGCGCTCACCACGATGCTGGCCGGCAGCCGAGTCTCGGTCCACTCAGCAGGTACCGCGGCCCGCGCCGCGATCGACCCCCAGATCTGGACCGTAATCGCTGAGCTCGGACTCGACCCGGATCAGGAATTTGCGCGACCGGTCACAGACGATGTCCTGCGGGGTGCCGACGTGATCGTCACGATGGGCCACAGCGTGGGATCAATCGAGATCCCCGATGGCGCGCGCCACGAGGACTGGCGCGTCGGCGATCCAATCGGCGCTCCGATCGACGAGATACGCCGTGTTCGCACCGACATCGAGAGCCGTGTCCGCGCGCTGCTGACCGAAGTTGGTGTGACAGAGGGCCGTCCTGGTTCCGCGAACACCCCCTAGCGCGATCCGCTCACTATCACCACAACGAGAGTGATCACGAACACGACCTGACCAGCCGTCATCCCGGCCGAGAAACCCGATGTCACGCTCGCAACAGCCCACGTCACCAAGAACGCCGCGATCAGCAAGGTCAATTGGCGCAGCCAGCCGACGGGGATCATCGTCTCCCTCCACTCAGCGCGGTCGATCCGAATCGCTGAGAACAAAGCAGATCACCAGCGGGGCGACGGCCAGCTTCATCGCGGCCACGACCGATGCACTTAGGGCTGAACGGTGCTGCTCCGAGCCAAGTCCCGGACCGGATCGAGACCTCGGTCGTTGTGCAGCGCCTCACGGCTTCAGCCCTCAGCGATTCTGGGATGGCCTCCGCGAGATCACGATCCTCTAAGAGCAGGTGGCATCGCGATGACCGGTCGATCCGGTCCGTTTCAGCGTGGGTGGTGGCGGCGCTACCGATCAACTGGCTCTGCAATAGGCCGGGGCACTGCCGCGAGGAGCGCTTCGCAGATATCCCACCGGGAGATGTCTTTCCCCAGCAATGCGCTCGCGCCCACGCTCTTGGCGCGAGTTGTCTGTCCTCGGCCTGGTACGGCCGCCCACAACGCCACACGCGTGCCCGTGACGTGCTCCCTCATCAAGCTTTCGCTCAGCGCAAAGCCGTCAATACCCTCAAGGCGTACGTCGATCAGCGCGACGTCGGGACACAACTGCACCTCTCCCAATCGGACTGCTGCGATCGGTCAACTCCACGAGAACGGCAGCATCACCGGTCACACCACAACTTCACAACGGAACAGTTGTGATACTCTTGGTGCTCAAACTCACGCCTCTGCGAGTTCCCGACCGCCTCATTCAGCACACGACATGTCTCTGATCCCCCGCGAAGTAAAGCCTGATCGACCCGCCCCGACGATCCCGCGGCGGCGGCACTCTGGCTACGCCACGCCGGCGAGTCAAACCTGGTCGCTGTCGAATATCGAGGCCTAGATCCGTGACCGCCGCCGCGATCCCGTTTGGACTCGCCATCGGCTTGGCCTTGGGCATGCTCGGGGGCGGTGGCTCGGTCTTGGCCGTGCCTGTTCTTGTCTACGTTCTCGGACAGAGCGTGCACCAGGCGACCACTGCTTCGCTAGTCGTCGTCACCGTGGGCGCGCTTGCCGGCGGCCTCGGACATGCCCGCAAGGGCCGCGTCTGCTGGCAGCACGCCGCGGCGTTCACTGCTGCGGCGCTCCCTGGCGTGGTCGCGGGCACCGCGCTTGGCAACGCTGTCAGCGGAGCCGCGCTGCTCGTCGCCTTCGCAGCAATCATGCTGGCTGCGGCGGCCGCCACCTGGCGCAAGGGGAGCCGCGGCGACGGCCTTGAGCATCGCGATACTCCCGTTTGCCCGCCGCTGCGGCTCGCAAGAGACACCGCAGCCGGACTGCTCGTCGGCGTGTTGACCGGGTTCTTCGGGGTGGGCGGGGGGTTCCTGATCGTGCCGACGCTGGCGATCCTTCTTGCGCTGTCGATGAGGCTGGCGGTCGGAACCTCGCTGGCCATCATCACCAGCACGTCCGTGATGGCGCTCGCCGCTCACCTTCTCGCCGGCCGCGGCCTGGACATCGCGGTCACGGCCTCGATGACGACCGCGTGCGTAATCGGGGCTTTGGCCGGCGCACGACTGGCCGGACGCTTTCGCCAGGCGCAGCTCGCCCGCGGCTTCGCCGGGCTGGTCGTCGTCGTCGCGGGGTACCTCGTGATCTCGGCGACGCTCCTTGGCGGGCCTCCGGGGTCCTGAAGCTTTCCAGCACAGACGGGCCGAACTGACAGTCGTCTCGTCAGCAGGCGACGCGAGCCGGCAGGTCGCTCGGAACGCCCGCCAGATCGACGAACAGGGACGCGAACTCCATGAAACGGTGAACGTCCGCGAAGTTCGAGGCGAGACCAAGTGACGCTCGGATCGCGCCGCCCGAGGGCAGCCCAATCTGGCGGACGTAGTCCTCGAGGGTCATGCCCTCGCCAAACTCGCCGCCGAGGAGCGTCTCACGAGAGATCGTGAACGCGACCTCGCCCGCACCCGGATTGCAGAAGCAGCCAGTACGGACAGAGACGTTGTGGGCCGTGGCGAGCCGGTCGACGTACCGCTCGTCGACGACGCGTCCGTCCGGGTGCAGGAAGTTGAATGCGATCGTTGCGCCGCGCCGACCCCACGACCGCGGCCCGTAGATCGTCACCGCCGGCTCACCGCTGCCATGTCGTAGTGACCCGAGCGCATCCAGCAACCAACGCCCTAGCTCGGCGACACGCGCATGAATCATCTCGACCCCGACCCGATCGAGCAACCGAAGCCCGACCTCGACGGCCGGCATGTTCAGATAGTTGACCGTGCCGTCCTCGAAATGCGCCGGGCCAAGAGCGGACTGGAAGTACTCCCGCTGCACGAATGCAGCGATGATTGTCCCGCCTGAGAACCACGGGCGCTCGAGCCTCGCAAGCGCCTCTCGCCGCGCGAGTAGGCAGCCGACGCCCGTCGGCCAGCCAAACATCTTGTAGAAGGACAGCGCCACGAAATCGGGGTGCACGGCGCTGAGATCCAACCGGTTCGTCGGGACAAAGGCGGCCGCGTCGAGCAGCACGTCCCAGCCATGGTCGTGCGCCCGCTCGATCCATTCCAGCGGATGCTGAACGCCCGAGAAATTCGACTGGGCCGGATAGGCGAACAGGTTGTGGTGATCCCCGATTGTGTCGCTCAGATAGCGCGGGAACAGATCCTCATCGACGCGCAGGTCGGGCGCGATGCTCGGGATGTACGTGGTCTCGGCGCCTCGCACCCGGGCAAACTCGCGGATGCCGTTGACCGAGTTGTGGTTGTCAAACGTGAGCAGGAACCGGTCGCCGGCACGAAACGGGTACGCCTCTCCCACCAATCGGAGCGCGCCCGTCGCGTTGGGCGTAAAGATCACCTCATACTCGTCCGTTGCAGCGTTGAAGAACTCGAGCACATACGACCGCGCGCGCTCGACGAGCTGCGTGCTAGCTGCCGAAGTCGGGTTGATCGAGTGTGGGTTCCCAAACACACCCGCCTCAAGGAGCTCGAAATGCTCTCGAATCTGGGAGCTCGCGAACAGTCCACCCCCCGTGTAGTCCAGGTAGATGTGCCCAGCCCGATCGAGCCGCTCGAACTCGGAGCGGCGAAGCTCGTCGAGGACGGCGGTCTCCGCATAGCGTGGGTGGTGATCGCGGAAGGCGGCCTCAGCCTCTGCGATCAGTCGCTCGTCGGATTCAGCGATGCCGGGCGTCATAAGACTCGTCTGTACGCGGCGTAGATCGAGCCGAGAATGCATAGCTCAAGCTTACAGTCTACAACTAAGCAGTTGTAGAGTAGTTTTCGTCCGTCTTGCTCGTGTAAATACCGGATCGTCGCCACGCGCGCACGACTCGCCTGTTCTGGCGCGGCGGGGTCATCGCGACTAGCCCAGGTACGACAATTCGGCCTCCGCTCGCCAGTGTTCCTTCGCGGGGCGCCATTCGGCGCTCTTTCGCGCTAGGCAAGTGCCTAGCGACCCTCCCCCGAGTCAGACGAAGAATCCGGTCCATGGCCGCCCCTTCAAGGTTCTCCTCCTCGAAGGCCATGGCGCCGGAATCCTCCGTCGGCCTCATCGCCCCACTGTCACGACATCGTCCCTGCTATTCCTGCACATTGCTAGCGAACGTTCGTTGAGCTTCACGGTTCCTCGCGGCCCATATATCCGTCGACCGGGCGTAGTTCCGAACTTCCGCACGGCACGAACTCGACCTCGTCGCCGTTCGCGGAGCACGTCCCCGATCTGTCTCTCCCACGCCTCCTCGTCGCCGATCACGGCGCCGCGGCCAC
Organism: uncultured Solirubrobacterales bacterium; assembly: GCA_963796645.1. GTDB lineage: Bacteria > Actinomycetota > Thermoleophilia > Solirubrobacterales > Solirubrobacteraceae > Palsa-465. Next base: position 164,906 of record CAWCMQ010000004.1, read on the forward strand.
CTGGACAAGGACACATCAGCCTAAACGGATTCGCGAGAAACCGATAACGACGTACGGTCCCGGGCAACCGTCATCGGCCGCCCTCGGAAAGGATCGGGGCATCGCGCCTGAAACCCCAGATCGTGCAGTAGACGCCGAGGAAGAGCTCCCACGCGAACTCCGGGATCGTCAGGACCGCTTGCAGTGAGTGCAGCGTGCTGCTCGGATGGTTGCCGGTGAACATCACGGCGGTCCCGGACACGATGATCAGCGGTCCCCCGATCAGGCCTAACCACGTGGCCCGTCGCGGCACCAGGCCCGAGCTGTACATCAGGTAGCCGAGGATCAGCCCGTTCCCCCAGCCGACGACCCAGCCCGGGCCGAGGAGGAACGTCCAGTCCTTGATCGCGGCGAGGGTGTAGGCGACCGTGCCTTCATCCGGACCCGCCACCTGGTTACGCAGCGTGATTATCCCGAGCATCGAGACGATGCCGACGAGGATGAACGTGCACTCGAGCAGGCGCGCGGTCACGTAGCCGAGCCCCAGCTCCTCGTTCTGTCGTCTAACGATCGGGAAGATCACGACCGCGGTGCCGATGTTCGCGATGATCAGCAGCAGCTCAAGCAGAGCCGCGAACAAGACCTGCGTGTCGTGCCCAGCACCCGCGATGTAGCTCACCGGATGTCGGAGCACGGTCTCGTACAGCGCCAGCGCCGGGATCGACGTGACGAACGTGATGAGGAACAGCACCCCGAACCAATGCGCCCTCTTCTGATCTCGAGACACCTGTTGGACCCCTTTCCCCCCGGTGATGGCGATCAGGCGAATTCCCACACCGCCACCTCGACTGGACAAAGCGCGAACCTAACGCCAAGGGACCCATCGTTTCAACCCCCGGGGCTTCCCATCTAGCACCCCTGCGGAGATATGGGTGTGGCCCTGCGACTGATAGACGACTACGTTGCAGGGCAGCAGAACGCCGCGTCAAACAGGTCGGTGGTGGCGCTCAGCGTCTAGGTGCTGCGCTCAACTCTTGACATGCCGCCTCCAGCTCTTTCTGTCTCAGCTTGCCCGCCTTGTCGCGCTGTTCCTCGGCGCCGGTCGGTTCGATGAAGTGCTCGCTCAGGTAGGCGAGGATCGCCCCCTCGCCGGAGACGGTCCTTCCGTCGATGACCAGTACCGGGATCTCGGTGGCGCCGGTGGTCGACTGCAGTTCGATGCGGGCCGTGCGGTCCACGGGCACCTGGCGGGCGATGTAGGTGAGGCCGAGCTCGGTCAGACGCTGGCGTACCCGGTGCGATGCCGGGCACCATTCCGTCTGCCATAGCTCGAGCGTGGCTGGTGACATTTCGGGCTCTTCTCTCCTTCTCATGCGTGTCCAAACGTGACGTTGGGAAGTACGCGGCGAGCCCAACGCGGCAGGTACCACGCCCAGCGTCCCATCAGCCGCAGCAGCACGGGCAGCAGCAGCAGGCGGACGAGGGCTGCGTCCAGCAGGACGGCGACGCCGAGGATCACGCCCATCTCCTTCGGCGGCAGCGGTCCCGACAGCGCGAAGGTGAAGAACACAGCCACCATCACCGCGCCCGCGGCGAAGATCACCCGCCCGGAATGAGCGAGGCTCCCGACCATCGCCTCGCGAGGGTCATGGGTGTGGTCCCAGTGCTCCTTGGCTGCCGAGAGCAGGAACACGGTGTAGTCCATCGATATCGCAAAGATCATCGCGAAGAAGAACACCGGCCCCCAGGCGTCGAGGAATCCCTGGGACTGGAAGCCCAGGAGGGAGTGCAGCGCGCCGTCCTGGAAGATCCACTTGGCCACACCGAACGCGGCCCCGGTGGCGAGCAGATTGGTCAGCACGCCGACGGCCGCGAGCAGTGGGGCCTGGAGCGCGATCAGCAGCAGCAGGAACCCGAGCGCGAGCACGACGCCGATCACAAGCGGCGTCCTGGCCGACAGGGCGGCCTGGAGGTCGTGGTTCTCGGCGACCGCGCCGCCGATCAACGATCCTGCCGGGAGCGTTGTCCTGAGCCGGTCGATAGTGCTTCCGACGGCCGGGTTGGACGGATCCTGCCTCGGGATCGCCGTGATCAGCGCATAACCGCCGCTGGTTTGGGTGGGCATCAGTGCCGCGACGCCCGGATCGCGGCTTGCGGCGCTGGCGGCCGCGGTGGCTTGCGCGGCGGGGGTGACGATCTGCAGCGGACCGGTCGCGCCCGGACCGAAGGCGGCCTGAACCTGGTTGTAGCCGATGCGAGAAGCATCGGAGGTCGGCACGACCTTGATCGACGGCATCGCCGTCCTCAGCTGCGTGACCGGCAGCGCCAGCCCGATCAGGATCGCGAGCGCGACGAGGCCAAAGCGGAGCGGCTGGCGCCAAAGCCGCTCACCCCACCGCTCAAACCGGGGCGAGCGGTGCTCGCCGGAGTGCGCCCACGGGAGCGCCAACTTGTCAACCCGCGGACCCAGCCGTGCCAGCACGGCAGGCAGCAGAGTGAGCGTGGCCGCGAGCACGAAGATCACCGCGAACATGATCCCGAGGCTCATCGAGCGGAACGCCGGTGACGGGACGAGCATCACAGCGGTGAGCGAGATCAGCACGGTTATGCCGCTGAACAGCACCGCCTTGCCGGCGGTGTCCATCGTCACTGCGGTCGCGTCGACGGCCGAGATCCTCTGCCCGAAGAACGCGCCGCGGAAGCGGTGCACGACGAATAGGGCGTAGTCGATTCCGAGCGCCAGTGCGAACATCAGCGCGAAGTTCATCGCCCAGATCGAGATCGGCATCACCAACGTACCCACGTACAAGAGGCCGGCCGCCGAGGCGAGCCCGATCATCGTCAGCATCAGCGGCAGCCCGGCGGCGACCAACGAGCCGAACGCGAGCAGCAGGATGCCGAGCGTCACCGGCCACGAGATCACCTCCGACTTCAGCATCGCGGAACGGTTGGCGGCATTGAAGTCGGACCACATGCCCGACGCGCCGGTCAGATGCACCTGCACGCCGCTGGTGGAGAGAGCGGTCAGCTTTCCCTTCAGCGAGTCCGCCGCCTTCACCATCCCGTTCGAGCTCTTGGCCGCACCGGCCTGCACGATCGCCGTGTGGCCATCGCGGGAGATCGAAACCCCGGAGGCCGGGGGCACGATGCTGCGGACCGCGGCATCGGCGCGCAGGGTGGATTCGACCCTGGCGACCACAGCCCTGAAGGCCCGGGAGTTGATCGTCTGGGTCGGCGAATAGATCACCGTCATCAGCCCGTAGCTAGACAGGCCGTGGAAGTTCTTGTCGATCAACTGACGGGCCTGCACTGATTGCGAACCGGTCGTCTCCCAGCCTGCGCCCGACAGCGCCGTCTCAACTCTCGGCGCGAAAAATCCGAGTCCGATTGCGACCACGAGCCAGCCGACGAGCACGACCCGGAAATGGGTCGCTGTGTAGCGGCCGAGCCGTCCTATCGGCCCGACGTTCACCGCGTGTGGGTAGGGTTCCTCGGCTTCTCGCTCACTGATTCTCGGTTCCTGGACGACGCTCATCAGATCCTCACCGTCCTCGTGGAGGCAGCCGAACGCTGCCCGTTGTCATAGATCGCCGAGCGCAGATGGCAGGCCCGGCGCAGGACGATCGAGGCGGGACACGCGCCTACGATCACGTATAGCCACTGGTTGACGCCGACGAACGCGGTCAGCAGCAGGAACCACGGCGAAACCGTGGCGGCCAGCAACGCTGAGAGGAGGGTGACCGTGCCGGCTAGCGCGAACAGAACCCGTTCGAGCGGCCATCGCTTGCGGGTGTCCATCACGCGGCCTCGTCGTGAACGCTCATGTCAGCGGCTGCGGAGGCGAGACGGTCGAGCGCCTCAACGAGTTGGTCCCCGCCAATCACTCCGGACTGGGCGGCGACCGGCTTGCCGCCGTGGAGCACGATCAGTGTTGGGATCGACCTGATCCCGAACCGCGCGGCAAGCTCGCGCTCAGTGTCGACGTCCACCTTGGCGAAGCGGTAGTTCGGCCGGAGCTCGGCTGCGCGCTCGAGCTGCGTGGCCATGGCGCGGCACGGGCCGCACCAGCCTGCCCAAAAATCGACCACGGTGATGCCGTCCGAGACCGCGTCGGCAAAGGTCGTGTGTGTGAGATGTTCCATCGGAGACGTTCCTTGCATGGAGGTCTGTAGTTCAGAGCACGATCGCGCCGCGCTTGCGGCTGGCCAGGAAGATGCGCTCGAAGGCGAGCTTGGCCCAGTGGGCCTGAGGTCCGGTCATCACATGCGCGCTCGGTGTCTTGCCGTTACGGGCAAGCACGTGGTCGGCCTTGAAGATCACGCCGTTGTTACCGGCGTCGAGCACGCATACAGCACCCAGGTCCTCGATCGGGAGCAAATCGTTATGCGTGCCGTCGAGATCGGCGGCGATGTTGTGTGCGGCGACTTTCGCCATCGTCTCGGTCATCTGACCGGTCTTCGGCACGCCTGCCGGCACCGGGGTCGGGTCCGGCGGGGCGATCGCAATTGCAACGCCGGCGGCGAATACGTCACGGTGATCGGGATGACGGAACTGCTCGTCGACGGGCACAAACCCCATGGGGTTCGCCAGGCCCTCGGTCTGGGCCACCGCGTCGACGCCGGCGAACGGCGGGACGATCATCGAGTAGGCGAACGGCAGTACGCGACCGGACTCGAGCTCGATCTCACCCTCGCGGGCCTCCTTTACGACCGTGTTGGTCAGACCCTCGATGCCGAGCCGGGCAAAGAACCGCTCGACCATCTTCTGCGAGGTCCCGACGCCGCCAAGCCCGAAATGACCCAGGAACGGCTCAGCCGTGACGAAGGTCACCGGCGCCACGTCCTCGAGCCCGGCCTTCTTTATCCGGTGCCGGACGTTGAACAGGAACTCGTAAGAGGCGCCGAAGCACGAGCCGCCCTGGGCCGTCCCCACCACGACGGGACCGGGGTTCTCGAGAAACCGCTCCCACGCGTCACGGGCAAGGAGCGCATGGTCGAGGTTGCACACCGACTGCGTGTGGCCCCCATGAGGACCGAGGCCGGGTACCCTCTCGAACGCCAGCCGCGGACCGGTGCCGATGAACAGCTTGTCGTAGCTCAGCTCCTGACCAGAACCGGTCGTCACCACATGTGCGTCGAGGCCGATCTTCGTAGCGGCCTCGTTGATGAAGCGGATCCCCTTGGCCCGGTAAACGGGCTCGAGCGAGAACGTCACGTCAGCCGCGTCGCGCACCCCGAACGGCAGCCAGATCAGCGACGGGATGAACGTGAAATCGGGCCGGGGATCAAGCACGACGATCTCGTGGCGGTGACCCACCCGCTTTCGCAGCTCAAGGGCCGCGGTCAACCCCGCAAAACTCGACCCGAGAATGACAACCCTCTTGCGATCAGGCATACGACCCTCCTAACGTCTATACAACTGTGAAGTAGTGAATGCGAAGAGCGTAGCGCGCATCCGGCTTCATGTCAACTGCACAACTGTTTGCTTGTGGTACGATCTCGCGAGTGAACGAGCTACCCCCCATGCCCCACCCGCTTCCCGAGCCGTTGATTGAGCTCGTTGCCCAGCGCTTCCGCGTGCTCGGCGAGCCGATGCGGATCAAGCTGCTCGACCACCTGCGAGAGTCAGACGCCACCGTCGGGGAGTTGCAACAGGCGCTCGGCGCCTCGCAGCAGAACGTGTCCAAGCACCTCGGGATCCTGCTCAGCGCCGGCATGGTGAGCCGCACAAAAGACGGCAACCACTCCCGGTACTCGATCGCCGACCCAGCCGTGTTCGAGCTCTGCGATCAGGTCTGCGGCGGCGTGCGCCGGCAGCTTCGCGAGCTCGAAGCGATCGTCCAGCCAGCCTGAGCGAACCCGTAATCGCGGCGGGACCGCAGCAACGGGTCGGTAGTAGCTGCGGCTGGTCTCTGCGGTCTAGGACGGATGCGACTCGCCCTCCGCCCGCGGAACAATCAATGCGAGATGATGACCGCAACCGCACGCTCCGTCGATGGAGCGCTTCGACACGAGATCGACGTCAACGGCCGCCACATCATCGTCACCGACGAGCCCCAGCGGCTCGGCGGGACCGATGAGGGACCGACCCCTCACGAGCTGCTGGCGGCGATGCTCGCAGCGTGCGCCTCGACAATGATCGCGTTGTACGCGCAGACGCGCGACTGGCAGCTCGGCGATCTGCGTGTCGACGTCGAATACGACCCGGACGCCACGCCCAGGCGCGCGAACATCAAGGTTCACCTACCCAACGGACTGACGGCGGACCAGATCCGACGGCTCCGCCGGGTTGTCGACACCTGCCCGGCGAAGCGCGCCCTAGAAACCGGGTTCAGGTTCGACGAGCAGTTCGTGATCGAGCGGGCCGTGACGCGGACCTAACACGAAGCCAAACTCGCGACGCTAGTGAGCCCGGCTTCTGCGGATGACGATGAACTCGGCCGCGATCGCGACGGCCAGGCAAACACTCCCGAAGACAGCGATCGCGGACCAGCCGTGACTGACGCCATTGACGAGGGATATCGCGAGGGCGACCGTCAGGGCCACAAGCGCGACGAGGGCACGACGTTGAGTGATCATGGCTGCCCTATCGGATCGGAGGCGCCGCGACTGAAGGAAGCGACGCGTGTTTGCACAAGGGTCGGGTGTTCGACTCAGTGTCCGGGCTCGATTCAGCGTCTGGGATTCGGTTCGCCGCGCCCGGTGCCAACCACCGCCGAACAGCTCCTTGTCGCCGCGCCCTCGCGTAGCATCGCCCCATGCGCGAGGTGGAGCGAGGCGTCTGGCACTGGGAGGCGCCGCACCCGGACTGGGCAGGGCCCGAGAGCGAGGCGCTTCGCCAACGCCTTGCGGCGATCGGCGAGACGCCGAATGAGGCGGCAGGCGGCCTGGTCTCCTCCTACGCGATCGACGACGGCGACCGCCTGCTGCTCTTCGACCCGCTGGCCCTGCCGCGCGAGATCGAGGAGCTCGCCGCCGGCCGCGAACTCGTGGTCGTGCTGACCTCGCCGTGGCATGAGCGCGACACGCGGAGCCTCGTGGAGCGACTCGATGCGCCAGTGTTCACACCAGCGCCCGACGAAGGCAGCCCTGACGTCGCCTGGCTTGTTGGCGAAGCCCGGAGCGATGCGCACCTGTACTCAGCCGGCGATCGGCTGCCCGTCGGAGTCGAGGCCTTCCCCGGAAGGTTGCCCAATGACGTCGTGCTGTGGATCGAGAGCCGGAGTGCGGTCATCGCCGGCGATACGCTCGTCGACTTCGGCCAGGGGCTCGAAATCCCGGTCGAATGGCTACCCGCAGGCGTAACGCGCGAGCAGGTCGCGAACGACTTAGAGATGCTGCTCGACCTACCGGTAGAGGTCGTACTCGCGACACACGGCGGCCCGACCGACAGAGCCGCCCTCAGTCGCGCGCTGGCCTGACAACTGCGCTCTCGCGGGCGGTCGAGGGCAGTTGTTCGTGAGCGCTCAGCCGACCGGGCCGCAGCGGTGCTCGGCGAACATCCGCATCGCGAACCGTCCTGCCGGGTGCTCACGGGCCCGGCCGATCAGCGCCGCGGTCGCGGGCGCCATCCGTTCAGGCTGCGGTAGCGGCGTCCCGTACTGCAGCGGCGCGATCACTGGCGACGCGAGCGCGGCAAACGTCAGATCGGCGGCGCCGAACGCGTCGCCGCACAGGAATGGCCGCCCGTCCGCCAGCCGCTCGCCGACGAAGTCGAGCTCGGCCCACACCGCCCGCTCGTCCTCCAGCTCCATTCCCGGCCGGATCCCGAGCGCGCGGCGGACGCCCTCGGCCGCGAGCGGCCAGGTCAGCCTCAGCATGCGGTCCTCCCAGGCCGGAACACCGATGTTGTTAAAGCTCAGGGCCGAGCTTGCGCTGCTTGAGCACATGGACGTAGATCAGCCGCCGCCCAGTAGGGCCCAACTGGTCGTCGAAACGCCGGCACAGGGCGTCCACCTCGCCACGCGCAGCAGATCCGCTCTCGGTCGGGAACAGGCGCCGCTCCGCCGGGGTGCGCTCGTCGACCCAGGTGAGGATGTCGTTCGACTCCTCGAGCACACCGCTTCCGGTGACCAGCACCGGCACGGTGGAGCCTCCCCCGGCCCGGCGAGCAGCGACGCGATGCAGCAACTGCACGTGCCGCTCCTCGCGGTACGCAATGCCGGCGCGGTCCAACGCCCACCGCGCCTTCTCGCAGTAATGACTGATCGGGATCGTAATCAGCCGCAGCATCCGGGCGAGCCTACCGTTCGGCCACGCAATCTCCGATGCTTAGCAAAGCGTCACCGCAAGCTTGGGTTGGCACAGCCACTTGGCTCAACCGGACCGGATGGAATCGCCCCACATAGGTGCCGGCGAACATAAACGAGGGGGGCCCCAGCAGCGTGCTGGGGCCCTCGTCCTCGATGTCGCTGCACCGAGCTTGCGACGCGGGTCAGTACTTCGTGACCTTGTCCCAGAACGCGCAGTTGTGCTGTGACGCATAGAAGCTCGACGGCACGGTCGCGCTGGTGTCACCGGGCTGGAGAGTCATGACCGGGTGCCCGGCGGCGGTGTATCGGTCCCATGAGGGAGTGTGCGGAGCGACCGGACTTCCGGTCTGCGCGAGATGCGTCCATTCCCGCAACAGCTGCAGCTGCAGCGCGCCTTGGTCTGCATCGAGCTGCGACGTGTTGAAATGCACCAGCCCGTTCGTGCCGCTGTGCTGGGCGCCGTTGATGTCCGTCACATCCTCACCGGCGGGGTTGTCCGAATCGGCGTTGACGTCGGAGTACACGGGCATGAACTTGGATGCCCTGCGGTCCAACTGCAGCATCGGGCAGACCGATGCCGAGTCGGCCATGATCGTCCGATACGCCGTGTACGGCGAATTGAACCTGCTCAACGGATAGAGGCTCTCCACGGTCGGCGCCAGCCTCCCGAACTGCTCGCGCACCAGGGTGCGGTACTGCGCCGGCGTCTCGGCGACCACGATATTCGACCCGAAGGAGTTCGTGTACACGCCGCCGTTGAACTCGTCCCGCCCGACATCGGTGATGAGTGTGACGTGGTTGGCCTGTCCGGTGGTGAGTGCCTGCACGGGCGACATCGTCAGCGTGGTGCCGTTGATGATCGGCCCGATCGTGCCACCAGCCGTGGGATCGCCGACCTGTCCGCCGTCTGCCAACAGCGTCGCGGCCGGAACCGCGCGCAGGCAGGCGGCGACGTCTGCGACATTCCCGCAACCGACCTTCGCGGCGAACTGCGCGCCGGCCTTCTGCGCCTGCCGCTCAGTGAAGTAGTGCGACTTGCAGTCGGCCTTCGACCACACGATGTTGTTCTGGTAGTTGTAGAAGCCGCTGACGCTGATCGCCTTCTGCAACAGTCCGCTGGCGGTCGGCGAGGCGACCTGAGCACACGTGCTCGCGCCACCGGCGGACTCCCCGAACACCGTGACGTTGCTCGGGTCACCGCCGAAGTGGGAGATGTTCTGCTGGACCCAGCGCAGGCCTGCCTGCTGGTCCTCCAACCCGTAGTCGCCGGAGTGCGGACCCAGCGCCTTGTCCGCTAGGAAGCCGAGAATTCCCAGCCGGTAGTTGACGTAGACGTAGACGACGTTGCCGGTGTGGACCAGATTCGACCCGTCGTCGGTACGAGCCTCGCCGAGGAACCCGCCGCCATGGAACTCGAACATCACCGGGAGCTTGGCGCCGGGCTTCGTCCCCGCTGGGACCATGATCTTGAGGTTGAGGCAGTCCTCACTTGAGTTGGCATGGGTGAACTGGGTGAACACGTTCGTGCATTCCACGGCCTCCTGCGTGCTGGCCAGCACGCCGCTCCAGGGTGCGTGCGGCTGCGGAGGGCGCCAGCGCAGGTTGCCCACGGGAGCCGCGGCGTACGGGACGCTGAAGTAGGTCGTGATGCTGTCGGAGGTGACACCACAGACCGACCCCTTATCGGTTTGAACGGTCGTGTTGGCACTGCAGGCGGGACTAGACGAAGAAGCCGCGTGCGATGACGCTCCATCCACGGCGCCGGCCACGGCCAGCGCCAACACGGCGGCCGCGAGAGGAACAGCCACCCTCCGACGCCTGATCTGAGATCCAAGACTCATAGAACACCCACCTCGCCTTCCAGAGGGCGGCAGCAGAAGAAGATTGCCTGCTCGCCGGTGGCCTCGCACCTAGATATCGCGGTATCCAGATACCCCGAAGATCACCCATCAAATCCGTCTTAAGGGCCAATCGAGCTCTCGCGCGAGCTGCTTGAGCCGGCGCGAGAAGGCCGACACATCCTCGAAGCGAATTGCCGGTTGGATGCTCCGCCCGATGATCACGTTCATCGTCAAAGACTTCGCCCGCATCATGACCGAGTGGGCGGCCGCGGGAAGATCGCTCATCCGCGCACCTGCGGCCAACCTTCGCGAGACGAGGACCGGCAGCCAGGACCCTGTGGACGGAAAGGTGGACGGACCGAAGGCGTCGCGAGCGTCAACTCCAGAAGTCAAGAACTCGCCCTGAGCAGAGGAAACCCCCAGAGCCCTCTCCCGGACTCGAACCGGGGACCCCTTCCTTACCATGGAAGTGCTCTACCAGCTGAGCTAAGAGGGCGCCGGGGGTGAGCGTAGCGGCTCGGGGAACCGGGGTGCTCGCTCAGTACGAGGACTGCAGCAGCGACATCATCGTCGACGCGCTGCTGCCGCCGATCGGCGACCCGGAGGAATCGGCGAAGCCGATCTCAACGTGGGGGCCGGTGGAGATGCCGACGATTCCCGGGCCGACCGAGCTCATGACCTGCCCCGCGCCCACGTGGGTTCCCACGGGGAGCTGGTTGGCCGGGCCGGCGTGTCCGTAGTAGACGTAGTCGTAACCGGCCAGAGAGCTATCGCAGTGGAGCACCGGCGCCCATGGGCCGAACCCGCCGATGCCGTGCAGGACGATCGTGCCGCTGCACACCGCGTACTCGGGCGTGTTGCCCGGAGCGGAGATGTCAACACCCTGGTCGAGGCTCCAGGTGCCTGGAGGCGACGCGGCGCTCTTCGGCAACGGGAACACGAATCCGCTGCTTCCGGTGGAGGGCGCTGAGCTCGGAGCCGGCGCCGAGGGAGCGCTGGAGCCGGAGCTCGAGGGCGCGCTCGCGTGTGCCGCGGCGGCCGCCTGCGCCGCCTGCGCTGCCTGAATCTTCGCGAGCTGGTGCTGGAGTCCCGCCACCTGGCCACGCGCGTTGGCGAGCTGGCTCGCCTTGGTCGAGCGGACGTTGGCCGCCGCGATCTCCTGTTGAAGCAGGTTGACCCGGATGCCGGCCAGGTGATTGCGCTGCTGCAGCACCTGCTCGGTCAACGCTTGCTGTCGGGCCTCGAGAGCTCCGAGCTTCGTGGCCTGCGCCGCGACGGCACGGCGCGCCGACTTGACCTGGGTCACGACCTGGACGTCCTGCTTCTGGATCCGGTCGGCGAACTGCAACCGCTCGAGCAGGTCCCGGAAGCCCGACGACTCGAGCACCACCGACACCAGGTCCGGACGGTCGGACTCGTAGCTGTTGACGAGCTGTTTGGAGAGCACGCCCTCGGCCCGCGTCTCGAACGCCTCGAGCTTCGCCAGCCGTGTCTTGGCAGCCGTCAGCTCGCTGCGGAGCTTGATCAGCTCGGCGCGCTTGGCATCAAGGTCGCCCTGGATACGAGCGATCTGCGACTCGAGACCGGAGACGCTGCCGCGAAGCCGGGAGACCTTCCCGGAGGCAGAGTTGACCGCGCCGGCGAGGCCGCTGATCCGGCTCTGTCCGGCACTGATCTGCTGCTGGAGTGCAGAAGTGCTCGCCGCCCACGCGACCCCGAAACGCGAGGCCACCAGCGCCACTCCAACGCACCCGATCACGGCTGCGAGGACGGCGAAAAGGGCTGGAGTCGGTGTCCGTCTGATTTTTGGCATGACGAGACGGAGCCGTAGCCGAGCGACCACCCCAGGGACCGCTTAACCCCGCTCCATCAGTGTTCTTGGGACGGCGTCACCGTAACATGCAGGGCTGTTGCGGCGCTTCGTCACAAGCCGCTGCACAAAAACATGCAGGCGCAGGAACTTCGGCTGGGGCGGCGACCGAATCGCGGTCGCAGCCCGCCGGGAGCAATAGCGACTGAACCGCGGTCGCGGCCGGGGGAACGATGGCGACCGAGTCCTTTCAGGCCCGAGAGATCCGGGACGTGTGCATGTCCCGCGGAGCGCCCTCTGAGCGCAGCCGTTTGCGCCTGCCGACGTTGAGCCCGTCGAGATCGAGACGGGCGAGGGCGGAGTCGGACACGAGCACCTGATCGGCCTTGGCGGCGTCAGCCACCCGCGCCGCGATGTTCACGTCGACGCCCAGGTAGTCGCCACCGAGCCTGCGCGGGGAGCCCAGGTGGACCCCGGCGCGCATCTTCGGCCGATAGCCCTCCACCTCCACGGCCTTCAGCGCCTCCTGGGCATCGAGCGCGGCTTCAACAGCTTGATCGACGGAAAGGAACGTCGCCATCAGTCCATCCCCGAGCCGCTTCACGATCCGGCCCTGGTGAGCGAGGACCGCTGCTTCCACGCGCGACCCGACCTCGCGCAGAAGTTCCAGGGTCGCCGTGTCTCCGGCCTGCAGCGCCCAAGTCGAGAACCCGACCAGATCGGTGAACAGGAGCGCGATCTCCGTGTCCCCGCGCCCGCGGCCCGTCGCCTCGGAGAGCGACTGCCACAGCTGGAGCCCGGCGAGCCCGAGCTCCTGGACCAAGCTTTCACGCTCCGGAGCGAGCGCCGAGACCGAGCGGCCCACGACTTCCACCGGGGTCGCGCCGGCGGTCGAGAGCGGATCGCCGAAGCGGTCGTCTCCCGGCAGCCGCTGCCTGACCCGGCGCGCGGCCGCCAGCAGCGATGGGCTCGTGTCAAGCCGCTGCGCGGTGCGGCGCAGGCGGGAGAGGCGGTCGGCCTCCGCCAGCGCCGCCAGCTCGATCTCCTCGGTCGTCGGCTCGGGCTCGTCTGCAGACATCGAAGCCGAGGATAAAAGGTGGCCTTCCGATGGATCGCACTGGAGGCCGGAACAGCGACATGGCGGGACCAGGATTCGAACCTGGGAAGGCAGTGCCAACGCGTTTACAGCGCGTCCCCTTTGACCGCTCGGGAATCCCGCCTGGGGCGAGTCGAGTCTAGCGTCGGCGAAGCTGCGAGACCGGCCGGGACGCTGCGCCGGCGGATCGCGAGAGCCCGCCGCGGACCGCCCTACGAAGCGTCTCTCAGCCGCTGCGCCTCGGGCAGGGCCTCGAGCTTCTTCAGCGTGTGGTTCTCGATCTGGCGGATGCGCTCGCGCGTGACGTTGAACGCGCGGCCCACCTCCTCGAGCGTGTACGGCCGCTCGCCCGTGAGCCCGAAGCGCATCTCGATCACCTCGCGCTCGCGCTCCGGCAGCGCGGCCAGAGCGCGCCGCAGGTTCTCACGGCGCAGATGCTCGGCCGCGAGCTCGAATGGAGACTCGGCCGTCTGATCCTCGACGAAGTCGCCCAGCTCGGAGTCCTCCTCCTCACCGATCGGCTTCTCGAGCGAGATTGGCTGCTGTGCCATGCGGAGCACATCGCGAACCTCGCGCACGGTCGTCTCGAGCTCGATGGCGATTTCCTCCGCCGTGGGCTCACGCCCGAGCTGCTGAACCAGCTGGCGCTCGACGTGCACGACCTTGTTGAGCTTCTCGACCATGTGGACCGGGATGCGAATCGTGCGGCCCTTGTCGGCGATCGCGCGGGTCACGGCCTGGCGGATCCACCAGGTCGCGTAGGTGGAGAACTTGTAGCCGCGGCGGTAGTCGAACTTCTCGACCGCGCGAATCAGGCCCATCGAGCCTTCCTGGATCAGATCGAGGAAGGTGAGACCGCGACCAAGATACGACTTCGCGATCGACACGACCAACCGCAGGTTGGCCTCGATCATCTGCTGCTTGGCGAGCATGTCGCCGCGCTCGATCCGGCGCGCGAGCTGGACCTCCTGCTCGGCCGTCAGCAGATGGACGCGGCCGATCGAACGCAGGTACAGGCGAAGCGAGTCGAGCGACGGCTCCACCGTCAGGTCGATCTCGACCTTCTTGCGCTGGTCGGGCCGAGGCTCGGCCGCCTGGGCGGCGTTGGCCTCGACGCTTCCGGCCTCGGAACGCGCCAAGCGTCCGTCGCCGTCAACGACCTCGATGCCTTGGTCGTCGAGGTACGAGTGCAGCTCCTGCACCTGCTCCTTGGTCACCTCGATCTCCTCGAGGCAGGCGGCAATCTGATCGAAGGTCAGGAACCCGCGTTCCTGTCCCTCGGCTACCAGCGGACGAAGCTCCTCCATCTCCACGATCGGAGCATCGTCGGTCAAAAGTACTGTCTTATCGCTCACGGCCCCTGAGCTCCTCCCAGACACGGTTTGAGTTCCCGGCTAGGGACTCCCTCTCTCGCTTTCTCCCAAACGCGACCGGCGGAGTGATACCACAATCCGAGCGGTTGTCCAGGTGCGCTATCCCCGCCGAGGTGGTGGCACGACTACCCTTAAGCGCAGCGATGTCCGCGGAGCGCACGACAATCGACGTTCAGGCGCAGGCCCCGACGGTGCAGCTGAGCCTCTCGCGCGTCGGTGTCACCGGCGTCGAGAAGGTGATCCGGATTCGTCAGAACGGATCGGAGCAGTTGTTCTCGGCGCGGTTCGAATGCGTGGTCGATCTCGGACCCGATCAGAAGGGCGCGCACATGTCGCGCTTCGAGGAAGTGGTCAACGACGCGATCAATGCGGTCGTGCTCGGAGAATCCACGTTCAAGGTCGAGACGCTGGCCGAGCACATCGCCCAGCTCGTGCGCGAGCGCCAGGGCGCGCGCCGTGCCGAGGTGAGCGTCGAGGCTCGCTTCCCCGAGCACAAGCCGGCCCCGGTCTCGGAGATCCTCACACAGGAGCTCTACACGCTCCACGGTTCCGCGATTTGCAGCGACCTCGGCACGCGCCGGCTGATCGGGGTCACCGCGCAGGGGATAACCGCGTGCCCGTGCGCCCAGCAGCTCGTCGCCGCGACGGCGCGCGAGCGACTCGAGGCGGAGGGGTTCGATGCCGACGCGATCGACAAGATTCTCGACGCGGTTCCGGTCGCCACGCATAACCAGCGCGGCCTCGGCACGCTCCACATCGGATGCACGGAGCTGTGCGACGACGAAATCGATGCCGGCACGCTGCTCGAGATCGTCGAGAGCTCGATGTCGTCTGAGATCTACGAGCTGATGAAGCGCTCCGATGAGGCGCACGTGGTCGAGAAGGCGCACCGGCGTCCGAGGTTTGTCGAGGACTGCGTGCGCGAGATGGTGCGCGGCGTGGTCGAGGCATTCCCGGCAATCGACGACCGCGCGTTCGTGTCGGCGCGCCAGGTCAACCTCGAGACGATCCACCAGCACAACGTCGTCGCGGAGCGCTTCGGCACGCTCGGGGAGATCCGGCAGGAGCTCCGCACCGGCGAGCCCGCGTCCGTGCAAACGAGCCGGCGCGCCTGGCTCGACGCGCTCCCGTAGCGATGAGTTCGGGGGCCGGCCGTGGTCCCTTTCATCAGCTACCCAGATCGAGGAGTTGACGATGACGCAGCGTGACCGCAAACAGGTAGTCCGCGACAGCTACCGCGCCTACGAGACGGGCGACCGAGACCTGATCGAGCGATGCCTGAGCGACGAGCTGACCTTCTACAGCCCGCCGGACCCCGGGATCGATCGACATCAATACTTCGAACGGTGCTGGCCCAACGCGGGCAACAGCGGCTCCTACGAAATCACGCGGATGATCGAGGAGGGTGACGAGATCGTCGCCACCTACGAGGCGACCCGCGGCGACGGCTCGCGGTTTCGCAACACCGAGGTGTTCACCTTCGACGGAGACCGGATCCGCACGGTGGAGGTCTACTTCGGCTGGGACCTGTAGGGCGCGCCCGTCTCCTGCGCCTGCAGGTAGCGCCGAAAGCCGAAGAAGTAGTCAAGGCCGGACAGCACGGTCACGGCGACCGTCGCGTAGATCAGCAGGGAGAGCCACAAGGGCTTTCCCTGCACCGCGATCAGGGCCATCACCATCGCCACCTGCATCGCGGTCTTGATCTTTCCGAGCGGGCTGGCCGAGATCACCACGCCCTCCTGCGTCCCGGCCGCCACCCGCAGCACCGTGACCGCGAACTCCCGCGCGATGATCACCATCGCCACCCACGCCTCGAGCCGGTCGAGCGACACGAGCGTGATCAGCGCCGCCACGATCAGCAGCTTGTCGGCGATCGGGTCCATCAGCTTGCCGAACGTCGTCACCCAGTTGCGCGAACGAGCCAGGTACCCGTCGATCGCATCGGTCAGCGACGCGACGGCGAACACGATCGCCGCCAGCAGATCACCGTCTCCCGTGTTCTCGAGCAGCGCGACGACCAGTACCGGAACCAGCAGGATCCGGATCACGGTGAGGACATTCGGGACGTTAAGCGGGACCATCTGGGCGCGAACGCTAGCGATTGCGATCATGATTCCCTGAATGCGCGCGGTCGTACTCGAGAAGCCCGGTGAGCCGCTCAGGCCGATGACGCTCGCGGACCCGGAACCCGGTGATGGTCAGCTGCTGCTGCGGGTCCAGGCGTGCGGCGTCTGCCGCACCGATCTGCATCTGCGCGATGAAGAAATTCATGCCACCAAACTGCCTGTTGTGCTGGGTCACCAGATCGTCGCGCTGACCGAGGACGGCCGGCGCGTCGGTGTTCCCTGGCTCGGATGGACAGACGGGACCTGTCACTACTGCCAGACCGGGCGCGAGAACCTGTGCGTGAACGCGCGGTTCACGGGCCGAGACATCGACGGGGGTTACGCCGAGCTGGCGGTCGCCGACGAGCGCTTCTGCCTCGACCTTCCGTCCGACCTCAGCGACGAGCAGGCCGCGCCCTTGCTGTGCGGCGGGCTGATCGGCTTCCGTGCGCTCGGGTTCACCGGCGACGCTACGCGCCTCGGCCTTTACGGCTTCGGCTCGGCGGCCCACATGATCTGCCAGGTGGCCGTGTACCAGGGACGCGAGGTCTACGCCTTCACCCGGCCCGGCGACGAGCGCACGCAGGCGTTCGCCAGATCGGTTGGAGCGAAGTGGGCCGGCGGGAGCGACAGCGCTCCGCCGGAGCCATTGGACGCAGCGATCATCTTCGCCTCGGCCGGCGAGCTGGTGCCGCAGGCCCTCGGGCAGCTGGCCCCGGGCGGCACCGTCGTGTGCGCCGGAATCCACATGACCGACATCCCGTCCTTCCCCTACGACGATCTCTGGCGCGAGCGCTCGATCCGCTCGGTGGCAAACCTGACGAGAGAGGACGGACGCGAGTTCCTGGAGATCGCGCGAAAGGTCCCGGTCAGGACCACGGTGACCACCTACGCGCTCGAGCAGGCCGAGCAGGCACTCGCCGACCTGCGAGCTGGGGCATTCGAGGGCTCGGCGGTCATCGTCCCCTAGCCGCAACTCGCCCCAGACCGGCGCTTGGGTAGGCTCCATGGCATGCCCCTGATCCCGATGGTGATCGAGCGAACCGCGCGCGGCGAGCGCGAGTTCGACATCTACAGCCGCCTTCTGAACGAGCGAATCATCTTCCTCGGCACGCCGATCGACGACCAGATCGCGAATCTGATCGTGGCCCAATTGCTGCACCTGGAATCGCAGGATCCCGATAAGGACATCTCGATGTACGTCAACAGCCCGGGTGGATCGATCTACTCGGGACTCGCGATCTACGACACGATGCAGTTCGTCAAGCCGCAGATCCAGACGATCTGCGTCGGTATCGCAATGTCGATGGGCTCGCTGCTGCTGGCCGCCGGGGCGAAGGGCAAGCGCTTCTCGCTCCCCAACAGCCGGATCCTGATCCACCAGCCCTCCGCGGGCTTCGAGGGACAGTCGACCGACATCGAGATCCACGCCCGCGAGATCCTCAACCTCAGGGAACGGATCGACAGCATCTACGCCGAGCACACCGGCCAGCCGCTCGAGCAGGTGCACACGGACATGGAGCGCGACCGCTTCTTTAAGGCCGACGAGGCCGTCACCTACGGCTTGATCGACCGCGTGATCGACCATCACTGAACGGAGGTTGGACCATGGCGATAGCTGAGCGGACCGCACGTTGTACCTGGCAGGGCGATCTTGCCCACGGCAACGGCGTGGTGCAGGGGAACAGCGGCGCGCTCGGAGAGCTGCCGGTCACCTGGGCCTCGCGCACCGAGCGCTCGGATGGCAAGACCAGCCCGGAAGAGCTGGTCGCTGCCGCCCACGCGGCCTGCTTCTCGATGGGGCTCTCGCATGGCCTCTCGCAGGCCGGCAACCCGCCCGATCAGCTCGAGGTCAGCGCCAAGGTCACGCTCGACCAGCGTGACGGAGCCCCCACGGTCATCTCATCGGAGCTGACGGTCACCGGTCGCGTCCCCGGACTCGACCAGGAGGGGTTTGCTCGCGCTGCCAGCGACGCCGGCCAGAACTGCCCGATCTCGCGCGCGCTCGGCGGCGTCGAGGTCACGGTCAACGCGACGCTCGAGTAGCGCGCCCGGCCGCCACCCGCCGAAGCCCGCCCTACGTCGCCGGCGCCCGCCGGATCCGCCCGGAGCCCTGGCCACGGGTCTCCGGAGGATCGGGCATGACCGGGCGAGCGAGCGCCCAGAAGATCATCAGGCCTGCGAAGACCAGCATCCCGATCCCGGTCCAGAGGTCGATGTTGATGCCGGCCGCCTTCGTCTTCACGTGGTGCGAGCCGACGACCCCGAGGACCGTGAGCACGACACCGTAGATCACGAACACGCCGCCGATCAAACGGCGGATGTCGAACCGATTGGCGTTGCGCGCCGCCTGGATCTTCTCCTCGTCGCTGATCTCCGGCTTTTCCGGCGCTTCCGGGCCTCGTAACGGCTGTTCCTGGGTCGTTGCCACGTGTCGCTCCTAGATGAAGATGATGTTCAGGACGATCAAGAGTGCGGCCGCTACGCCTCCGAGCAGGATCGGCGAGCGCCACCACAGGCGATCGCGTTCGTCGTAGTTGGCCTCCCGCTGGTCCTCGCGCTTGAGGCCCCAGACGAGGCCGCGCAGCTCCTCGGCCGGCTTCGGCTCGGTCACCAACGACACGACCACGAGCACGACACCGCCGACGATGAACGCGATGATCGCCTGCCAGAAGCTCGCGCTCAGCGCCGAGCCGAAATGGAAGATCGTGTGGTACGCGTTCAGCCGATTCACCGCGTAGGCCGCCACGGTGCCGGCCACCAGGCTGACGAAGCCGCCCCACGCCGTCGCGCGCTTCCAGAACATCGCGATGATGAAGGTCGCGAACAGCGGCGCGTTGAAGATCGAGAACAGCGTCTGGATGTAGTTCATGATGTTCGAGTAGCCCTTGGCGATGAACGCCGTGGCCACCGAGATCAGAATCCCGGCGATCGTCACGAGCCGGCCCATCCGCAGGTAGTACGCCGACGACCGGTCCTTGGCCGCGTAGGCCTGGATCAGGTCGTACGTCACGACGGTGTTGAACGACGTCACGTTCGCCGCCACCCCTGCCATGAACGCCGCCACGAGGCCGGTGATCGCGAGTCCGAGCATCCCCTCCGGCAGGAAGTTGCCGATCAGGTGCGGGATCGCGGTGTTGTACTGCATGCTGACCGAGGTCCCGCCGAGGCCCTTCACCGTCAGCGCGGCGATCAGTCCCGGGAGGATGATCATCAGCGGCAGGAAGATCTTCGGGTAGGCGCCGATCAGCGGCGTGCGCCGGGCCGCGGACATGTTGCGAGCCGACAGGGCGCGCTGCACCTCGGCGAAATTGGTCGTCCAATAGCCGAAGCTGAGCACGAATCCGAGCCCGAACACGATCCCGATCCAGTCGGACGCGAGCGGGTTGGTGACGTGGTGGACACCGAGTCCCTGCCAGGCGTGCAGGCCGGCGTTGCCGAGCGGCTTGAACGCCTTCACCTTGTGCTCGATCCCGCTGATCCCGCCGACCGAATGCAGGGCCACCAGCGTCAGCGGCAGCAGCGCAGCGACGATCACGAAGAACTGGAGCACCTCGTTGTAGATCGCCGAGGTCAGCCCGCCGAGCGTGATGTAGACCAGCACCAGCGCGGCCGCGGCGAGGATCGCAACCGCGATCGACCAGCCCACCAGCAGGTGGATGATCAGCGCGAGCGCGAACAGGTTGACCCCGCCGATCAGCACGGTCGCGACCGCGAACGTCCCCGCGTTGAATGCGTGCGCGGCCTGGCCGAAGCGCAGTCGCAGGTACTCGGGCACCGAGCGCACCTTCGCTCCGTAGTAGAAGGGCATCATTATGAGCCCGAGGAAGATCATCGCCGGGACCGCGCCGACCCAGTAGTAGTGGACCGCGGCCACCCCGTACTGGGCGCCGTTGGCCGCCTGTCCGAGGATCTCGAGCGCACCCAGGTTGGCCGCGATGAACGCCAGTCCGGTGATCCACGCCGGCAGCGAGCGACCGGAGAGGAAGAAGTCGACGTCGGTCTTGATGAACAGCCGGGCGATGAACCCGATTCCCAGCACCACGGCGAAGTAGATCGCCAGGATCACGTAGTCGATCGTGCTCGGGTGGAGCCTCAGCAAGGCCTTCCTACCTCCCTCATGGGAGAGGAGCTACCCGACTGAGTGCTCGATCATTCCCAGGCGCTCAATTTCGATCCGCACCACGTCGCCGGACTTCAGGAACTGGGGTGGGTCGAGCGCCATCCCGACCCCGTTCGGCGTACCGGTGAGGATCAGGTCGCCCGGGCGCAGGGTGCATGTCTTGGAGATGAAGTCGACGAGCTCGGTGCAACCGAAGATCAGATCCGAGGTGCTCGAGTCCTGGCGAAGCTCGCCGTTGACCCACGTCCGCAACCGCAGGTCCCCGGGATCGGGGACCTCGTCGGCGGTCGTGATCCACGGTCCGTAAGGGCAGAACGTATCGGCGCCCTTGGCCCGGGTCCACTGCGGTTCGCGGGCCTGGAGGTCACGCGCCGTCACGTCATCGGCGATGCAGTAGCCGGCGATCGCCCCACCGCGCCCCATCACGATCGTCAGCTCGCCCTCGTAGTCGAGGCGGCGTACGACCTCAGGGCAGATGATCGGGCCGCCGGGCGGGCCGATCGAGCCGCCAACCTTGACGAACACGATCGGCACCTCCGGCCGCTGGCCGCCGGTCTCGGCCACGTGCTCGGCGTAGTTGAGCCCGATCGCGTACACCGTGCCGGGCTCGGGCACGGGCGCGAGCAGCCGCACATCCGCGAGCGGCCAAGACGCATCGCCGGTCCGCGCCTGCGCGCCCGCGAGCACATCGGCCACGCACAGGCCGTCAATGAGGGCTGCGACGCGGTCATCGCCAACCAGTCCCGCCTGGGGGCTGTCGCTGCCGGGGGCGAGGAACGTCGCGAGCTTCACCGCGCGGCAGACTAGATGATCTGCTCAGACTCCGGCCATCGCCTCCGCGCGACTGGATGCCTGCACGTGCATGACCGGGAGGCCGAGCCCCCGCGCCTTGCTGACAAGGTCGAGCTTCAGCCAGCGGGACACGCCGAGCGGCAGGGTCGAGATGATGATCTCGTCGAAGCTGCCGAGGTTGATCGCGTCGTGGATCGCCATCAGCGGCTCGGAGTCGCCGAGCTCTCCCGTCACCTGATGACCGGCGGCGTCCGAGAGCTTCGGCAGAGCGGCATCGAGCACGTGCTGACCCTCGTCATCTCCCGTGTCCTGAGGATCCACGACCTTGTGCATCCCGTGTGCCTGACGCGGAACGACGAGGTGAAACCGTGCGGGCCCCTTCTCCGCGCGCCGGCGGACCGCATCGAGAAGTCCCGGGGTGGCCGCGGTCTGGTGCGCGACGACGAGGACATGGGCCGGTTCTGACATGTGCTTCACCTCCGGCGGTGATGCGTTGTATGGGCTCGTCGAGTATTCCACCGGCCCCCGCCCGCGACAAGGCGGTGCTCAGTCGCGTCCGCGACCCGGCCGCGTGTCGCACCCACGCAGGCCCTCGCGAATCTGCCTGAGCGACGGCGGGTCCTGCGCGACCAGCTCCGGGACCGTCACCGGCGTCAGGTGAGCGCGCGCGAGCGCGGCGAAGATCACGGGCAGGGCCCGGATCGTCTGGCCGCGATTCTCGTGCATGAGGATGATCGCGCCAGGACGAGCGCCCGCGATCACGTTGTGCTCGATCCCTGCGTAGTTGGCGCCGAGCGAGTCCGCACTGTCGACCGACCACAGGACCTCGAGCAGCCCGAGTGCCCGCGCCTCCCTGTCAACGGCTGGGGTGCGGCCCTCATACGGGGGCCGGAAGAGTGCCACCGGCTGCCCCGCCGCCCGCTCGATCATGGTCCGCGCGGCAGCGATCTGCCAGACCATCTCGGAGCGCCCAAGTGCCGGCAGGAACGGATGCGTCATCGTGTGGTCGCCCACCGCTGCGAGCGGCCGCTCGCGAGCGGCGAGGCGTGGGTAGGCCGTGATCGACTTGCCAACCAGGAAGAACGTTGCGCGCGCGTGGAACTCACGCAGCTTCTTGAGCGCGAGCGTCGTGTACGGGCCGGGCCCGTCGTCGAATGTCAGGGCCACCATCCGCCGTGAACGGCCGCCGCAGAACAGCGGTAGTCCGTCTCGGGCCAGTCGTCGCGCTGCGGCGAGCTGCGCGCTCGTCGCCGCGGCCGCCTGGTGAGGCGGAGGCGAAAGGACGTATGGCGGCGCCGCCGAAGGAGTCCGGGCGGCACGAGCGACCTTCAGGCTTCCCGAACTTCCGCTCAGCACGATCACACCGGCCAGGAGCAGCGCAAGCGCGCCCGCTCCGACCTTCAGCCGGCGCCGGCGCCGGCGCGCCCGCTCCAGCGCCCGACGACGCACGAGGTACTCCGGTGCGTAGCCCACGGTCGTGATGCTGCCAGGTCGATGAACCGACCTGGGGGAAATTCCGTTAACCGGAGAGCTGGCCGGCCAGCGTCTTTGCCCCCATGTGAGCGATCGCCTGGATCGAGATCTGGGGGTTGACCCCAGAGGCGGTCGGGAACGCCGAGCCGTCGAACACGTACAGGTCACGGACATCCCAGGTCTGCCCGTTCGGGTCGCAGGCGGAGCCGGCGGGGGTGCCGCCCATGCGCGCTGAGCCCATGATGTGGAATGAGCCGAGATGGACCTGGCCCGGCCCGTACCCGGCCGCATCCGCCTCGGCCATGAACTGCTCGCGGCGCCCGTTGCCCGGCTCGTAGGAGACGAACCTCCCCTGTGAGGTGAAGATCCGGCGGGCGCCTGCGGCCTCGAAGATCTGGGCGGCGCCGTCGATCCCGGTCCGCAGGTGATCGGTGTCGAACGGCGAGAGCTTGTAGCGGACGATCGGCTCGCCGTCTCGCCCGACGCGCACCTCGCCACCGTCGCGGTCGCGCAGCAGCACGCCCATCGGCACCGAGTGCGTGAGCCCCTCCATCAGCGATAGGTGCTGCTGGGCGCCTCGCCAGGGAGCGAACGATATGAACAGGTGCGGGTGGTTGGCGGCCGTCTCGTACTTGAGCCCGTAGCCATCGTGCAGATCGCGATGCTGGTCGGAGTAGAGCGCCTGCATCACTCCCTCCCAGGGCTTGAGCTCCTCCTCAAACACGCCCCATACGGCGGTCGCTGGGTGCAGCTTGAGGTGCTTGCCGATGTTGGGGTTCTGCAGGCCCGAGCGCTTCAGCAGGGCGGGCGTGTGGATCGCTCCGCAGGCCGCGACCACGGCGCGTGAGCGAACCGTGATCCGGTGTCCCTCCGCGGTGCGGCCGACGATTCCCCGGGCCGCGCCGCCCTCAACCAGGACGCGCTCGACCTTGGTCCGCACGATGAAGCGCGTACCGGTTGCGCCGGCGTCGGCCAGCCACGTCTTGACCACCGACTGCTTCGCGCCGACCCGGCAGCCGAGGCCGCAGTAGCCGCACTCCCGGCCCTGGGCGCACTTGCGCACCCCGCGCGGCATCGCGTCGACGTGCCAGCCCAGCTTCACGCACCCTTCCTGGAGTTTGCGCTCCCGGCTCGAGGGCTCGTTGTGCTCCTGGTTGACGCCGAGCCGCTCCATCACCGCGTCGAGGCTGGCCGTGAACTGCTCGGAGGCGAACTCCGGCACGCCGTGGGCCGCCCATTCCGCACGTACCTCGTGCGGAGTGGGGAACGAGGTGGAGTAGTTCACGACCGTTCCGCCGCCCAGGCATGCGCCGGCGAGCAGGCCCACGCTCTGGTCATGGGTGGCCTGCGGAGCACCCATGTAGTACTGGGTCAGCGCCAGCAGCTCGGAGCCGTCGAAGTCCTGGTCGTCGTAGTAGCCGCCGCTCTCGACCACGATCACGTCGAGTCCGGCCGCGGCGAGCACGCCCGCCGCGGCGCCGCCGCCGGCGCCCGATCCGACGATCACCACATCGCAGTCAAAGCTCTCATCGCGCTGCACAGGGGTGATCTGAAGCGCCTTCGGCTTGGCGTCGGGCAGCGTCCCGAGCGGCCCGTCGTAGCCGATCGCATCCCAGGCCGGATTCGGCCCCCCGTTCGGGCCACCGAGCATGTAGTAGAACAGCAGCGTCCCCTTGCGCAGCGCCTCGAACACGGCCCGCCGCTGCGGCAGCCGTGAGTCCGCCCAGGCCAGGAGCAGCCGCTCGCGCTCGTCTCGCGGCAGGGCGCTGAAGCGCTTGAGGCCGGCGCCGCCGAGAGCGCCGAGAGCGGCCGTGTCCCACAACGACAGCAGCGTCGCGAACTGTTTGCGCTCGGACTCGCGCGGGTTGAGCGCGACGGCGCCGAGCAGCGCGTCGGGTACGCCCAGTTCGCGGGCGGTGGGCAGACCCTCCGCCGACGGGCAGAAAGCGTCGCAGATGTCTTCGAGGGCTTGGCGCTGGCGCGGGTTCAGATCCATGCGCGCACCCTACTGCAGCCGATATTCCCCCTGTGCGACCACGACCGCGGACCCGCCGACCAGGACGCGCTCGACGTGGTCGGGAGAGCCGATGACTCGGGCGCGCAGAAGCGAGGGACGCGCGATCTCCTCCCCCTGGCGGATCGCGATCTCCTGGCCGAACTCGATCCGGCCGTGCCGGGCCAGGTGTAGCGCCAGCGGCCCAGCCGCCGAGCCGGTGGCGGGGTCCTCGTTGACGCCAACCCCGGGCCCGAACATGCGCGATTTGAACTCGGAGCCGGCACCGGCCACACAGCTGACTCCGAGCGCCCCGAGTCGCCGCAACGCGCCCATGTCCGGGTCGAGCGCCGCGACCTCGCCCTCGGTGCCGAGCACCACATAGACGAACACCGGGCCGTTCGTGTAGACCTCAACCGGCAGGTCCGAGCGCGGCACGCCGAGGGCCCGCAGCAGCTCGTCTCCTCGCCCGAACGGCTCCCAGGTCGGGATCGGCTGCTCCATCTCGCCGAACACGATCGCGCCGTCATCCCGGCGCAACGACACCGGGACCACGCCGGACCCGGTGGCCATCCGCACCGTGCCAAGGCCGAGCCGCTCGCCGACCACGAACGCACTGCCGAGCGTGGGGTGCCCCGCGAACGGGAGCTCGGTGAGCGGCGTGAAGATCCGGATCCGGGCATCGGCATCCCCATCGCCCTCGAGGACGAACACGGTCTCTGACAGGTTGAGCTCGCGCGCCGCGCGCTGCATCAGCCGCGTCGGGATCTGATCGCCGTCTAGGAATACGGCCAGCTGGTTGCCCTCGAGCGGCCTGTCGGTGAACACGTCCAGGATCAGATACTGGTGCATCCGCCTACGCCTCGTCGGCCATCGCCAGCAGCGTGGTAACCGTGGTCCAGTTGCGCGCGGTGGCGATCACGCCGAGGCCACGGCCGGCGAGCGCGGTCCATAGCTTTGAGCGGCCGACACCGTCCGGGTGCCAGGCGTACACCTCGCGTCCGATCACCGCGATCCGCTCGGGCTCGACCCGCGCGGACTCGAGCTTGTCCACCACCCCCTCCGGCGGCTCCTCGGACAGGAAGCTCACCTGATAGCGCTTC
Source organism: uncultured Solirubrobacterales bacterium (assembly GCA_963796645.1). Classification (GTDB taxonomy): domain Bacteria; phylum Actinomycetota; class Thermoleophilia; order Solirubrobacterales; family Solirubrobacteraceae; genus Palsa-465. Next base: position 190,845 of record CAWCMQ010000004.1, read on the forward strand.
GGATTGTCAGCCACGTCGCCGAGCGGGTTACGCTCGACGACCTCGGCGAGCTCGTCCCGGCTGCGGACCACGACGTCGATCTCGAGTCCGAAATGCGACGTGATCAGCTGCTCGCACTCGCGGCGTACGCGATCGGGGGCCTTCCCGGTTGAGAGCACCACGTTGCCGCTGGCGACGTACGTGCGGACGTCCCGGAACCCTGCGTCCGTGAGCGCTACCCGCAGCTCGGGCATCGCGATCCGGTTGCGGGAGCCGAGGTTTATGCCGCGCAGTAGGACGACTCGAGAGGGCATCCGTTGAGGGTAACGGCGGTGTGAGCCAGCGGGTTACTACTGCCGGTCTGTGTGGCCGGACGCGGACACGGGATTGTCAGCTTTGGTCGATGCGTCCGGTGTCGGACAAAGTAAGCAAGTGTCGGACAAAGCCAGTAAGAGGGCCGGTCATCACCCGGCCCGCAGGCCCCTCGAACCGACGGAGTGGTACAGATGAGCGCAGTTAAGACGAGAACGGGGCGGTTGTCGCATGAGCAGGCGCTCGCGCTGTGGAGCGAATACAAGCGGACCGGCGATCCGAAGCTGAAGGACCGCCTGATCCTCACCTTCGCGCCGATGGTGAAGTACATCGTGTACCGCAAGGTGCGCGAGATCCCAGCCCGCTGCGACGTCGAGGATTTCATCTCCTGCGGGCTCGAGGCGTTGATTCGCTCGATCGATCGCTACGACCCGGCCAAGGGCGGCACGATCGAGCAGTTCGCGTGGACCAGGATTCACGGCGCGGTGCTGGACGAGCTGCGCCGAGGCGATTGGGCACCGCGCTCGCTGCGCCGGTGGGAGACGTGGGGTCGCTCAACACCGTCGTGATCACCGACGATGACTCGGCGATCGAGCGGATCGACACGCTGGCCACCCCGGACACCGAGTTCGACCCGGAGCACGCCGCAATGCGGGACAGCGCCATGGCGCGGTTCCGGACCGCATTCGAGCGTTTGCCCGAGCGTGACCGCAAGGTTGCCGTGCTGCTCTATGTCCACAACCTGACGCTGCGCGAGATCGGCGAGATCCTCGGCGTTACCGAGAGCCGCGTCTGTCAGATCCACGGGCAGCTGAAGCGGCAGCTCCGCGAGCAGCTGCGCGCCGACGAGCAGCTGTTCAGCGAAGTCGCCTAGCAGTAGCGCTCAGAACAGGGCTTCCTGGCCGGCGATGCCGCCACCGTGACGGCCGCCAGGCGGGGTCTGCCCGAGCGCGAGCGCGACATCACGGGCGATCGCGCTCTCGGACCGCGAGGCGACGATCGGCTCCTCGATTCCCTCCACGTGCACGAACGTCCGGCGTCCGTCTCCGCGATCGGGGCCCTCGAGCGGCACCAGTGCGTAGACGCGATCCGCTCGGACGAACTTGCCGTAACCGAGGGGAACCAGTGGCGTTGAGCGCGCCATGACGCGTGTCATCGTAACCCGCGCGCCCGACCCAACCGCTCTCGGCGTCAGCACGCGAAGATTCCCGGCATGTCCGACCGGCTCGGGGGGGTTTTGGCTGGCCGACATCGGGTAGGACGACTGTGCCGCGGGAGTCTCGATCTGCGGCTGGAGGCCTTTTCCTCCTTCTCTCTCTGGCGGGGCGTCGGGTATCCGGCGCCCCGCCGCTGTTTCCGACCTGGGCACGCTCAGTGGGGCCACCCGGGTCGGCTCAGCCGGCCGACCAGGCCGCCGTCCCGCCGGCCAGGTCCGCGACCCGCTCAAAGCCGCGCGACTGAAGCAGGCTGGCCGCGATCGCCGAGCGATAGCCGCTCGAGCAGTAGGTGACCAGCTGGCGCTCCGCCGGAAGCTCCTCCATCCGCGCCGCGAGTCGTCCGAGCGGAACGTTCACCGCGCTGTCAAGCAGGGCGCCCTCGCTCTCGGACTCGTTGCGCACGTCGATGAGCATCGGCGGATCGTCGTCGCCCAGCCGCTCGGCCAAGGCGCTGGGCGCCAGCCGCTCGACCTTTTGCACGAGATCTGTGCGCTGGGCGAGCGCGGCCATCCCGCCCTCGAGGTAACCCACCACGTGGTCGAAGCCGATCCGGCCGAGTCTCACCGTCGATTCGTGCTCGCGACCGGGGTCGGCGACGATCACGATCCGCTGCTCGCTGTCGATCAGCGTCCCCACCCACGTCGCGTAGCGACCGTCCAGTCCGACGTTGAGGCTGCCGCGGAGATGGGCTGCCTCGAACTGCTCCGACGGGCGCGTGTCAAGGATCTCCGCGCCCGCGTCCTTGAGCTCGAGCACCTCGTCGAGCGAAAGCGGCTTGAGCTCACGCTCCAGTGACTCGGACAGGGTGGGGCGCTCCTTGGCGTTCAGTACCGCGTCATATGTGAAATAGGCGGGCGCCTCGGGCTGATCGGCCGTGATCATCGCGACGAACTCCTCACGCCCCATCGGCTGCAGGGCGTAGTTGATCGTCCGCTGCTGGCCGATGGTCGAGAACGTCTCGCTGCCGAGCGCCCGGCCGCACAGCGTGCCGGGCCCGTGCGCGGGATAGACAAGCGTCTCATCGGGAAGCGTGAGCAGCTTGTCCCGCAGCGAGTCGTACAGCATCGCCGCGAGGTCTTCGGCCTTCCACCCCAGCGAGGCACGAAGGTCGGGCCGGCCGACATCGCCGACGAACAGCGTGTCCCCGGTCAGCACCGCGTACGGACGCTCGTCACTGAGCTGGAGGTCGAACACGAGCAGCGACACCGATTCGGGCGAGTGACCCGGTGTCTCGAGCACGGCGATTCGGACCTCAGGCCCGAGGTCCAAGGTCGAACCGTCACCCTCGGCCTCGAACGCGTACTCGGCCTCGGCGCGGGACCCGAGATGGATCTTGGCGCCGAGGCGATCACGCAGCTCGAGGTGCCCGGCGAGGAAGTCCGCGTGCAGGTGCGTGAGGAACACGTGCTCGATCTGGCAACCGGCCTTCTCCGCCGCCTCGAGGTAGCGACCGATGTCTCTCTGGGGATCGACAACGGCCGCCACCCGGCTGGTCTCGTCCGCAATGAAATACGACGCGTGGGCAAGACACCCGAGGTAATGCTGTTCGACGATCATTTGCGCCCCGGTCTGACGCCGCCCTACGAAGTGACCTTCTCACCCGGGTCATGGACGATCCGGATGTAGGGCTTGGGGGACTCCCACTCGCCGAACAGCTCCTTGGCCTGCTCGTTGTTGACCGACCCGGCGATGATCACGTCCTCGCCCGGCTGCCAGTTGACCGGCGTCGCCACCTTGTGCTGCGCCGTGCGCTGAAGCGAGTCGATCACCCGGATCACCTCGTCGAAGTTGCGCCCCGTCGTCATCGGATACACGAGGATCAGCTTGACCTTCTTGTCCGGCCCGATCACGAACACGTTGCGAACCGTCTGGTTGTCGGCCGGCGTGCGAACCACCGCGGCGCCCTCGACCTCAGCCGAGAGCATCCCGTAGGCCTTCGCGACCTTGAAGTCCGAGTCAGCGATGATCGGGAAGTTCGGCGCGGTGCCCTGAGTCTCCTCGATGTCCTTGGCCCACTCCTCGTGGCGCTCCATCGGGTCGACCGACAGGCCGATGATCTTCACGCCGCGGCGATCGAATTCCGGCTTGATCTTGGCCATGTAGCCGAGTTCGGTGGTGCAAATCGGCGTGAAATCCTTCGGATGCGAGAACAGCACGCCCCATGAGTCCCCGAGCCATTCGTGGAAGCTAATCGGACCCTCCGTGGTCTCAGCCTCGAAGTCCGGTGCGGTGTCACCAATTTGAAGAGCCATAGCTGCATTCCCTTTCTTGTGTTACGCATCCGCCGCTGCGATGCCGGCCTAAGCTAACAGCCGGGTCGGGGCCGGATGGGGTTTTGTGATTGCCGTTTGCGCCACCCGTTGCGCCCAAGACGCCGGCTGCAAACTTCAGTATCTTTATCGAGAATACCTGGTCGCCGGCCGACATCAGCGCTACTCGTCGAGGATCAGCGCGAGCCGTCGCTCGATCGTGTCGGTAAGCGTCTCGCGCACCGGTCCCTCCTCGAAGCGCTCGACGAGCGCGGACAGGAATCCCTCGATCACGAGTCGCTTGGCGACGTCCTCCCGAAGTCCGCGTGAGCGCAGGTAGAAGAGCTGCTCCGGATCCACCTGTGCAACGGCGGCCGCGTGCGTGCAGCGGACGTCGTTGGCCTGGATCTCGAGTCCGGGGATCGCGTCCGCATGAGCCCGCTTGGAGATCAGCAGGTTGCGCGACTCCTGGAAGGCGTCAGTCTTCTGCGCGCCTGGGTCGACGATGATGTTGCCCTTCCAGATCGCGGTCGAGCGACCCTGGAGCACGCCTCGAAAGGCCAGGTCCGAGGTCGTGTTCGGCGCCGCGTGCTCTTGGGTCGTGTCGAAATCGATGTGCTGGCGCCGGTGAGTGGCATACGCGCCGGTAACCCTGGCGTCTGCCCCCTCGCCGACCAGGCGCGTCTCCATGCGCACCCGGCCGCGAGCCGACCCGAACCCCAGCGCAACCCAGTCGAGCGCTGCGTCGCGCGCCACCTGGGCGCGCTGGACGCCGAAGATCCAGCTTCGCTCGGACAGGTCCTGTCCGCACACGTAGCGAAGCCGCGCGTTGTCGCCGACGATCAGCTCGGTGACGACGTTGAACAGACCGTTGAGGTCCTCGGCCCGCGAGGCGAACTGCTCCCATACCGCGGCCTGCGCCCCCTCTTCGAGCACGACCAGCGTGCGCCGGGCGAGCTCTGTCTCGGACGTGGCCTGGATCGCGGTGAGCACGATCGGCTGCTCCACCGCCACGCCGCGCGGTACATATACGAAGGCGCCGCCAGTGAATCCAGCCTCGTTGCGGGCGACGAGCAGGTCGTCGACGTCGACCAGCGAGCCAAGGTGGCGTTCCACGAGCTCGGGATGCTCGGCGGCGGCCTCGGTGAGCGTCGTGACGATCACGCCCTCGGGGAGGCCCTGGCCGCGCGGCGGCGCCTCGACGCCGTCGCACTGCTCGAGCGTGCGTGCGGTCTGCTCCGGGGTAACGGTGAACGGGAGCGCAACCGGTCCGCCCGACGCGTCGTCGCCGTTGGCACGGCCGTACGAGCTGAGGTCGAGCCCGCTGATGTCGGTGAACTCCCACCCCGGCTTGCCCTTGAACTGGGGCAGCTCGAGCGTCTCGGTCAGAGCGGCGGCGCGCTCACGACGCGCCGCCAGGAACTGGGGTTCGGCGGTACCGGAGCTAGCCAATCGAGCCCTCCATCTGGAGCTCGATCAGCCGGTTCATCTCCACCGCGTACTCCATCGGGAGCTCCTTGGTGATCGGCTCGATGAACCCGTTGACGATCAGCTTCGATGCCTCGTCCTCGGGGATGCCGTGCGACATCAGATAGAAGAGCTGGTCTTCGCCGACCTTGGAGACCGTGGCCTCGTGCGCGACATTGACGTCGTCCTCGCCGATCCGGATCGTCGGGTAGGTGTCCGAGCGGGAGTGCTCATCGAGCAGCAGCGCGTCGCAGACGACTTTTGAGCGGGCGCCGTGCGCGCCCTTCGCGATCTCGAGCAGTCCCCGGTAAGAGCCACGTCCGCCGTCCTTGGAGATCGACTTGGCGAAGATGTTCGACGTCGTGTTCGGCGCGGCGTGGATGATCTTTGCGCCGGCGTCCTGGTGCTGGCCTGCCCCCGCGAAGGCGATCGACAGGACCTCGCCGTGAGCGCGTTCACCCATCAGGTAGACGCTCGGATACTTCATCGTCAGCCGCGAGCCGAGGTTGCAGTCGACCCACTCGACCGTCGCGTCCGTCTCCGCGATCGCCCGCTTGGTCACGAGGTTGAACACGTTCGTCGACCAGTTCTGCACCGTCGTGTAGCGGATCCGCGCTCCGGGCTTGGCGATCAGCTCGACGACCGCCGAGTGGAGGCTCGAGCTCGAGTAGGTGGGCGCCGTGCAGCCCTCGACGTAGTGCACGTAGGAGCCCTCGTCGGCGATGATCAGCGTGCGCTCGAACTGGCCCATCGATTCGGTATTGATCCGGAAGTACGCCTGAAGCGGCATCTCGACGTGGACGCCCGGCGGCACGTACACGAATGAGCCACCGGACCACACCGAGCTGTTGAGGGCGGCGAGCTTGTTGTCGTTCGGCGGGATCACGGTCGCGAAGTACTCGCGGACCAGGTCCTCGTGCTCCCGCAGACCCGAATCCATGTCCTTGAAGATCACGCCCTGCTTCTCGAGGTCCTCGCGAACCTGGTGGTAGACGACCTCGGACTCGTACTGTGCTCCGACCCCGGAAAGGAACTTGCGTTCCGCCTCGGGGATGCCGAGCCGGTCGAAGGTCTTCTTGACGTCGTCGGGCACGTCATCCCATGAGCGCTCGGCACGTTCCGATGCCCGAACGAAGTAGTGAATGTCGTCGTAATCGACCTCGGCCAGCATCGGCGAGCCCCAGGTCGGCTGCGGGCGCGAGAGGAAGTGATCGAGTGCCTTGAGGCGGAACTCGCGCATCCACTCCGGCTCGGACTTGAACTCCGAGATCTTCTCGACGATCTCGCGGTTGATCCCCTTCGGCGCCTTGTACAGATAATTCTCGGCGTCATGAAAGCCGTAACGCTCGGTGTAGTCGGCGTTGATGCTCGCTAGCGCTTCATTCTCGGTCAGGGCCACTACTCCACCTCCAGCTTGATCGTCGCGTCTTCGATGATCACCGGGAAGGTGTCCACCGGGACATACGCGGGCAAGGTCAGCGGCTTGCCGGTCTTCAGGTCGAACAGCGAGCCGTGTCGCGGGCACTCGATCGTGCACTTCTCCTGATCGAGCTCACCCTCGACGAGAGTCCCGTTGTCATGTGAACAGCGGTCCTCGATCGCGTACACCGTGCCGGCGCAGTTGAACACGCCGATCTCGAGATCCTCCCATTCGACCAGGCGCATGTGGCCTGGCTCGAGTTCAGTGATTGGGCAGACGTCGATGACTTGGGGCACGCGGCTTCTAAGTCCTAGTGGGGCGATCGGATTTCATCTCGAAGTGTAGCGGCAACGAGGTCGGAGACCCTCCCGGTCCCGCGGTCCCCGGAGCCCGCTCAAGTTCCGGCCGAGCCGCCCGATTACCTGGAGCGAAGACTCATTCAACGCGACACGGCCAGGGCTCGTGCAAGCTCCCGATTCCTCCTCTCCTCCACCCGAGATCTACGAACAAATGTCGATCGCCGCTCACGCATGGGATCAGCTCGAGGCCGCCGGATGCCGCGTCCATTTCACGGCCGATCCGTCCGCGCACCGGGCGGTCGCGGCGCTCGAGGATCTGGACGGGACCCCGCTCCTCGTCCTCGCGCCGAGCGATGTGCTCGCGATCGCGGCGGGACAGCAGCTTCTCAACCGCCAACACGCGGCGGAGAAACAAACGCCTCGGAAGCTCGCTGAGCGTATCCCTCCGAGGCCACATACACCACACCGGACCTCGAGGGGTCAGAACGGAGACGGATGCTCAGCGTCCGTCTCCGTGGTGGCTAAGAGACTGTCCCGGCCGGCTCGCGAGCCGTCCGGTGGCGCGCCGGCTCCTGCTCCTGCTCCTGCTCGGCGCTGGGGCCGGCCAGTCGGCTGTGCCGGTACGAGTAGCCGAAGTAGACGACGAGGCCGACGACGAGCCAGATGCCGAAACGGATCCAGGTGGCCGTCTGAAGGTTGAGCATCAGCCACAGCGAGGCCAGCATCGAGACGATCGGCACGAGCGGCACCAGCGGCGTGCGGAACGGCCGTTTGAGGTCAGGCCGGGCGCGCCGCATGAAGATCACGCCGGCCGCCACGAGCACGAATGCGAACAGTGTGCCGATGTTGACCAGTTCGGCCAGTGTCTTCAACCCGAGGAAGAACGTCAGCGCGGCAACTGCTACGCCCGTGACCATCGTGGTCCGGTACGGCGAGCCGTAGCGTTTTGAGACCGAGGAGAACACCGGCGGCAGCAGCCGGTCGCGGCTCATCGCGAAGAACACTCGGCTCTGGCCCATCAGCAGCACCAGGATGACCGACGTGATGCCCGCCAGCGCTCCGTAGGACACGATCGTGGCGATCGTGTCCTGGTGGACCTTGATGAACGCCGTCGCCAGCGGCGCCGCGGTGTCGATGTGGTTGTACTTGACCATGCCGGTAATGACGAGCGAGACGGCGACGTACAGCAGGGTGCAGACCCCCAGCGAGGCGAAGATCCCGACCGGGACGTCGCGCTGCGGCCGCTTCGACTCCTCGGCGTTGGTGGCGACGATGTCGAAGCCGATGAAGGCGAAGAACACCAGCGCAGCGCCGCTGAAGATGCCGCCAACGCCGAAGGCCCCGGGCGCAGCGCCCAGGTCCTGCAGCAGAGTCTTGCCCGAGCTGCCACCCGGCGCCGGATGCGCGCCTGTCGGCGGAACGAACGGGTGGTAGTTGCGCGACTTGATGTACGACAGACCGGCAACGATCACCACCAGGATGATCACCAGCTTGATCGCCACGATCACCGCGTTCACGCCGCTCGAGGTCCGGATCCCGAAGCACAGCAGGCCCGAGATCAGCAGCACGATCGCGGCCGCCACGACGTTGTGTCCGTCCGCGAACAGCCACGCCGGCGGATGCAGATGCCACGGTGAAGAGGTGAGCACGATCTTGAAGTACTGCGACCAACCCGATGCGACCGTCGCCGCCCCGAGCGCGAGCTCCAGGATCAGGTCCCAGCCGATGATCCACGCGATCAGCTCACCGATGCTCGCGTACGAGAACGTGTACGCCGAGCCGGCCGCCGGCACCACCGACGCGAACTCCGCATAGCAGAGCCCGGCGAGCAGACACACGATCGCCGCGACTGCAAACGAGATCGCGATCGCCGGGCCCGCCAGGGTCCCGGCGGCCTCGCCGGTGAGGACGAAGATTCCGGTGCCGATGATCACCCCGATGCCGAGCGCGGTCAGCTGGACGGGGCCAAGCGCGCGATGCAGTCCGTGCTCCGAATCCTCAGTGTCGCGGACCGAATCCTCCACGCTCTTGCGGCGCAGCACCTCCATATCGGCGGACTGCCCGTTTTTGGGGGGTCGCTAACGGCGGGCGTTGGCGACGCGGTTCGCGGGGCGGGGCGGGGTGGCGGGGCGGGGGGCGGGGCGTTCGCGGGGCCGGGCGGGGCGCCTACGCCGCGGCGCCGCTCTCGGGCGCCTCCGGCTCCCAGTCCACCGCGTGACCGAGGCCGGCGCTCTTGAGCACCTTGAGCGACAGCAGCGCGCACTTCAGACGCGTCGCCGAGATGTCGATCCCGAGCAGATCGAGGATGAACGAACGGTCGAGCCGCATCAGCTCGTCCACGCTCATGCCCTTGATCTCGTCCGAGGCCATCGAGGCCGCGGCCTGCGAGATCGCGCAACCATGGCCCGAGAACGCGATGTCCTCGATCCGGCCGTCGTCATCGACCGATAGCTGGACCTTCAACTCGTCGCCGCACAGCGGATTCAGGTCCTCAGCCTCTAGATCTGCACGCTCGAGCTCGCCCCAGTTGTGCGGGCGCTTGTAGTGATCGAGGATGTTGTCGCGGTAGAGGTCGTCCATCGGTTTCTAGAGCGTAGCGGGAGGGGTTGGGACGGACGCCGGCGCGCGCGATTGGCCGGGCGCGATTGCCGGCGGGCGTGCCCGGGCGGCGCGGTCCGGGCGGCCCGGGGGCGCAGGGCGCGGGCGGGCCCACGGTCCCCCCCGCGCCCTGGAGCGGACGGCCCCCGCCCCGGCACATCATCCGGAGGCTGGGTGAGAAACCCACGTGGTGCGTATCCGGTTGGCTCAGGTTGGGGTGCATGGCACGCCGGGTTTGTAGTCCAGTGCGACGGCGGGAAGGCGGGAGTAACCTCGAAAACTCGGACCTGGCGCGGAGGGGATGGCGGGTTAGGTCTGATGGGCAGACTTAACCTCGAATGCTCGCGGGCCGCAGCGGAGTTTTCGAGGTTATGCCCGCCCCGGCGCCCGCTTCCCGCTCGCCGCCGACCCGGCTCCCGGCCTCGGCTCCCGGCTCTCGGCTCGCGGCTCTCGGCTCGCGGCTCTCGGCCTCGGGAAACGTCACACTCGGCGCGGCGGCGCGCGCGAAGGTGACGATGACCCCCACCAGCAGCGCCAACGTCACTCTCGGCTCCGGGCGCGAACCGAGAGTGGCGTTATCCGGGCGCCTGCCCGGGCCGCGGGCGCGCTCGCCGGCCCGCCACCCAGTCACGCGCCCATCGCCAACCCGAGCAAACCGGATACGCACTACCCACGTATATCGTCGTTTTCTGACCCAGCCTCCCCGACTACCCCCCAAAGCCCTCCCGTCGACCCCGACCCCGGCCAAGCCCGCCCCAGACCCCGCCCACGCGAGCGCCCCGACGCCCCGGACGCACCCCCGAAGTCGCGCTCTGACCCGCCCGTCCCCCTCGCGCGCCCCCACCCACGCTCCCACGAAACCCTGCTAGACTATTGCTTGCCAGCAAGCAAGTATTCCCCCCACGGGAGCCTCCCCACCGAAGCCCTCCACCGAAGCCTCCCCGCCAGCCCCCGCCACACACACCCCACACACCACCCACAAACAGAGCGACCCCATCACGACCACTTCCACCCCCCTCGACGCCAACACCACCGCCCGCCTCCGCGCCTCGATTGGCCGGCTGGGGCGGCAGCTGCGTCCGACCGAGGCGGGGATCGCGGCCGGCCTGACGCCTACCCGCAGCACCGTCCTCCTTCACGTCGTGCGCGAGGGGCCGATGCGGCTCGCTCAGCTGGCCGATGAGGAGGGGCTGAACCCGACGATGCTCTCCCGGATCGTCGGCAAGCTGTCCGACGATGGGCTGCTCGAACGCTCGAGTGACGTGGGCGATCGGCGCGCCGCCTGGGTCAAGGCGACCGCCAGGGGCGCCCGGCTGGCCGAGCGCATCCGCCGCGAGCGGACCGACGCGCTCAACCTCGCCCTCGAGAAGCTCACCGAGCGGGAACGCGCGAGCATCGAGCACGCGCTGCCGGCGCTGGAGCAGCTTGCCGAGGCGCTCAGGGAGCGGCCGGCATGACGCGCGTTGAGCGCGCGGGCCGGATTACATTCGCCGCACTAGCCGTCCCGAATTACCGCCGCTACTACGCGGGCCAGTCGATCTCGCTGGTCGGGACGTGGATGCAGATGACCGCCCAGGCGTGGCTGGTCCTGACCCTCACCCACTCGAGCACGGCGCTGGGTCTGATCGTCGCGCTACAGACCCTCCCGGTGCTGCTGCTCGCCCCCTACGGCGGCGTGATCGCCGACCGCGTCGACAAGCGGCGCACGATGGTGGCGCTGCAGAGCGCGATGGGCATCCAGGCGCTGATCCTCGGCGTCCTCACCCTGACGGGTGCCGTGCAGGTCTGGATGATCGGCGGGCTGGCGCTGCTGCTCGGCTTCAACAACGCGTTCGAGAACCCCGCCCGCCAGTCGTTCATGATGGAGATGGTCGGGGCCGAGCATCTGCGCAACGCGGTCAGCCTCAACTCCGTGCTCGTCAACGTCGCGCGGACGGTTGGGCCGGCGGTGGCGGGCCTGATGATCGCCAGCGTCGGCGAGGGCTGGTGCTTCATGCTCAACGCGGCCAGCTTCGTCGCGGTCGTGGCGTCCCTGAGAACGCTGGACCGCTCGAAGCTCAACCCGACCACACCCACGCCCCGCGCCAAGGGTCAGCTTCGCGAGGGCCTGAGTTATGTGCGCCGCACCCCGAACCTCGCGATCCCGCTGTTGATGATGGGCGTGGTCGGCTGTCTCACCTACGAGTTTCAGGTCACGCTCCCCGTGATGGCGAGCCGCGGACTGAACGTCGGCGCCGCCGGCTTCGGCTTCATGACCGCTGCGATGGGGGTCGGCGCGGTCGTCGGCGGGCTGCTGGTGGCGGCCAAGGGCAAGACTGGCCTGCGGCCCCTCGTGCTCGCCGCCATCGCGTTCGGAACCGCGATGACGCTCGCCACGGTCGCCCCCAACCTCGCGCTCGAGCTCGCCGCCCTGGCGTTCGCCGGCGGCGCCAGCATCTCGTTCATGTCGACCGGCAACTCGACGCTTCAGCTCACGGCCGCACCCGAGATGCGCGGCCGCGTGATGTCGCTGTGGTTCGTGGCCTTCCAGGGCTCGACCCCGATCGGCGGCCCGATCGTCGGCTGGATCATGGCCGTCCTCGGTGCGCGCGCGGGTCTCGGCCTCGGCGCGATCACGTGCCTGGGCGTGGCCGCGTTCGGCGCGGCCGCGCTGGCCAGCCGAGCCGCCTCAGCGAAGACGCAGCGTGATCGTGCCGTGCCGGGCGGAGCCGACGGTGAGAACGGTGACGCGGACCTTGAGCGTGCCCCCGTGAGCGGCAGCGAGGAGGCCACGCCCGCGCTTGTTCAGTCTCAGTCTGATCCTGGCAGTCCGACCTGGCGCGACCGACAGCGCAGCGCGCGCGAGCACGTGCGCGGCCTTGCCCGCAGCCGGGTAGCTAAGCAGCAGCTTCCCCACGCACGCGAGGCCGCCGGTGCATCGAAGCTTGACGCGCGTCGAGCCGTCCGCCGCGACCATGTCGCGCTGGCTCGCAAGGTGGACGACGCCGAGTGAGGGGACGCGGACGGGGTTACTGAGGGCATTCGTATCCCCGAAACGGTCGGCGGCGGTCACCCGGCAGGCCAGCGTGTGGCCGGCGTCGACCCTCTGCAGCACGTACCTGGAACCATGCTCGAGCGAGATCGGCTTGCCGTCACGCCGCCAGCGGTAGCCGAACATGAGCGCCCCCACCCCGCTCCACCGACCGTGATCGCAGGTGACCGTGCGTCCCGGCCGGAGCACTCCCTTGACCGCCGGCCGCCGCGTCAGCACTGGGAACCCATCGGTCACGCGCACCGCGGCGCTCGTGGCCGAACGAGAGCCATAGTCTCCACTGGCGTTCACGCGGCAGGCGACACGGTGGCTGAGATCGCCGGCCCTCACCACATACGTGCGGGCGGCCGCGCCTGAGATCGTGCCCCCGTCGAGGAGCCATTGGTAGGTGAGCACGACATGATCTCCACGCCAGGCGGTGGTGCACGTCAGCGTCTGCGTCGGCACGGCGATCCCGGACACCCCGGGCCCGCTCACCACCGTAGGCGGTTCGGATTGGAAGGCGCCGATGTCGCACGGATTGCCCCGCGGGAGGCCTCGCTCGTCGACGGTCAGCGGATTGTCCGCCGGTGTCGAGAGTGGATCCGTGCACTGGCCGCCGGCACCCCGCGCCTGGCTCCCGGAAGCCAACGCCTCCGTCGGCGGCCCGGAGCTGTTCACCGTCAGCGCACCGAGTGCCGGATTGACTCCAATGAGGTCGTTGTCGCCGGCGTCGAACCCGCACTGATCCGGGGTCGTGTCCTCGAGGTTGTGGCCCTTGTCGCTAGCGACGGGGCTGGAGCAGTTGTTGGCCGACCCGGCGGCCTTGCCGCCCTCGAGGATCGTGTCGCCCGCAACCCACTGGACGCTCGAGTACACACTGCCACCCTGCGAGGGCGTACCCCCAGCCGGTCCGGTGGCGGTATTGCTGTCGAACGTATCGCTGGCGAGGGCTACCACTCCCGCGCTCTGATCGAACACGCCACCACCGAGGCCACCGAACGCGGCACCACCGGCCCCCGGCTCGCTGGAGATCGCCGCGTTGCCGGCGACCGTGTCGTTGACGAGCGTTAGGTCGCCTGCGGCCATGACGGCGCCACCCGCGCCGCGCCCGGAGTCGCTTCCCACAGCCGGGCCCCCTTCCGCCGTGTTCCCGGAGATCGTCGATCGCTCGACGTTGATCGTCGCGAACATGCCGCCCGCGATACCCGCGCCAAACGCACCGCCACCGCCCGCCGTGTTCGGGGCCGCGGACGCACCGGCGCTGCCGCCCGTGGCCTGATTTGAGCTGACCGTGCTGTCGCTGACCGTCAGGGACGGGCCGGTCGTGTAGACGCCACCCCCGAGGCCGCCGCCACCGGATCCGGTCGTCCCGCCATCACCGCCGGTCACGGAGTTGTTCGTGACCGTCACGTCCGAGAGCGTCAGCGTGCCCGCGTTGAGCACGCCACCCCCGAGTCCCTGGCCACCGGGATCGCCGGAGCTAACTCCGGTGGTTCCCTTCACATTTCCGCCTGTCAGCTCGGCCCCCGACACCGTCACCGTCCCGCCCGTCACCTCGAGGACGCGGAACCCGACCGCGGTTTGGTGGATCTCTGTCCTCCCCGCCCCGGCGCCCTCGATCCTCATGTCGTGGGAGACCTTGAGCTCGCCGTCACCCACGGCACCGAGCGAGTACGTGTGCGGCCCGAGCACCACCGTCCCACCGCTCAGGTCAGCCGCCGCAATCGCCGCCCGCACCGAGGTGCAGTTCCCGCTCGAGTCGCACGAACCGACCGCGTCGCTCGTGTCAGTCACGTGGTAGGTCGTGGCGGCGGACGCCGGAGCCGCGAACAACAGCGCCATCACGGCGACGGCAACAACCCCATTTCCCCATCGGCGCATGTGCATTCGAGATTCTCCGCGCCCGGCGCAAGCCCTGCAGGTGGACCCCACCCACTACAGCTGAAGCACTCGACGGACCTCGCCGAGCCCGTCGATCAGCCGCGCGACATCCTCGCGTGAGTTGTGCACGGCGAACGACGCCCGTGTGGTCGCGCTCACGCCGAGCCGGCGCATCAGTGGCTGCGCGCAGTGGTGCCCGGCGCGGACGCACACGCCGAGCCGACCGAGAATCTCCCCGACGTCGTGCGGATGCGCTCCCTCGAGCGAGAACGACACCAGCGCGCCGCGGTCGGCCGCGTCCGGAGGCCCGTGAATCGTCAGGCCCGGGACCTCGGAACCGAGTCGCGACAGCGTCTCCGCCACGAGCGCCTGCTCGTGCGCGCGGACGTCGTCCATGCCCAGCTCCTGCATCCAGTCGACCGCGGCCCCGAGCCCGATCGCCTCGGCGATCTGGGACGTCCCGGCCTCGAACTTCCAAGGCAGGTCGGTCCAGGTCGACTCGTTGGCGGCGACGGTCCGGATCATGTGCCCGCCACCGATGAACGGAGGCATCTCCTCGAGCAGAGCGCGGCGGCCGTGCAGGACCCCGATCCCGGTCGGCCCGTAGGCCTTGTGCCCGGTCCATGCGTAGAAGTCGGCGTCGATCGCGCGCAGGTCAACCGGCATCTGCGGCACCGCCTGGGTCCCGTCGATCAGCACCACCGCTCCGGCCGCGTGCGCGCGGCGCACCACCTCGGCCACCGGGTTGACCGTCCCGACGACGTTCGAGACGTGCACCAGAGCCACCAGCCGCGGCTCCCGGGCCAGCAGCGCATCAAGCGCATCGAGATCCAACTGTCCGTCGTCAAGCACGGGCACGTAGGCGAGCTCCGCCTCCCGGTCCTGGCAGAGGATCTGCCAGGGCACGATGTTCGAGTGGTGCTCCATCTCGGTCAGCACCACGAGATCGCCACGTCGGACGTTGACCCGACCCCACGTGTACGCGACGAGGTTGATCGCCGCGGTCGCGTTGGCGGCGAAGATCGTCTCCTTCGGGGTCGACCCGAGCCACGCGGCGATCCGATCCCGTGCCCCCTCGTACAGATCGGTCGCCTCCACCGCCAGCGGATACACGCCGCGATGGATCGACGCCCGCGACTCGGTGTAATACCGCGTCATCGCGTCGATCACGACCTGCGGCGTCTGCGAGGTGGCGCTCGAGTCCAGGTAGGTCAGAGGATGGCCGTCGAACGTCCGGCGCAGGACAGGAAACTCGGAGGCAACCTCCCGCAATCCCGCCGTCGCGGTCACGCGGCCGCGCCCACCTCGTCGATGATCCAGCCGTAGCCCTTGGCCTCGAGCTCGTCGACCAGCTCCGGGCCGCCCTCGCGGACGATCCGGCCCTGGTAGATGACGTGCACATGGCTGGGCTGAACCAGGTGCAGGATGCGCTGATAGTGGGTGATGATCAGCACGCCCATGTCCGGCCCCGCGACGGCGTTGACGCCGTTCGCGACCACCCGCAGGGCGTCGATATCGAGCCCCGAGTCGGTCTCGTCGAGGATCGCCATCTCCGGCTTCTGCAGCGCGAGCTGGAGGATCTCCATCCGCTTCTTCTCACCGCCCGAGAAGCCCTCGTTCAGATACCGGCTCGAGAACTCCTTCGGCACGTTGGTCAGCTTCATCGCCGCCTCGACCGACTGGCGGAACTCCTTGAGCGGGATCGGCTCCTGATCGTGGGCGTCGCGATGGGCGTTGAGGACCGTGCGCAGATATTTGGTCACGGTCACGCCCGGCACCGAGACGGGGTACTGGAAGGCCATGAACAGGCCCATCCGCGCGCGCTCGTCGGGATCGGCCCCGGTGATGTCCTCACCCTTGAAGATGATCTGTCCCTCGGTGACCTCGAGGTTCGGGTGTCCCATGACCGCGTTTGCGAGCGTCGACTTGCCGGAGCCGTTCGGCCCCATCAGGGCGTGGATCTCACCCTTGTCGACGCTCAGATCGAGTCCGCGCAGGATGTCCTTTTCCCCTGCCCGGACGTGAAGGTTTCGGATTTCTAGATCTGCCATCTCCAGCTTTCTTGTTTTCGTTTCAGGCCGCGGCGGTCGGCACGCGCTCGTTGCGGCGCGAGAACTCGACAAGGTCCGCCAGCGAGGTCGTCTGCAGCGAGCGGATGATTCCGCCCTGGACGCGGGTCCACAGCAACTTCGTCGCGCAGCCGCGGCCGGCATCCGGCTGGTGCGAGCACAGCACGCGCTCCGTTTGGTCGTGCACGAAGCACTCCATCGGGGCAATCGAGCCCTCGAGCGCCTGCACGACCTCGTCCATCGAGATCTCGTCGGCCGGGCGCGAGAGCCAGTAGCCGCCGTGCGCGCCCCGGGCGCTCATCACCAGCCCGGCCTTACGCAGCCGCGCCACCACCTGCTCGAGGTAGGCGAGCGGCAGTCCCTCGGCATCGGCGATCGCCTTCAGGCTGGTCGGATGCTCAGGCGACTGGCGCCCGAGCTCGACCATCAGGCGCACGCCGTACTCGGCCTTGGAGGAGAAAATCATCGACATAAATCCTACCAGCCCGCTAGGTTATTCATACGGCGCGGCGGGGGGCATCCGTGCGCCTGCTGCGATTTAGCCGACGAACGTGCCCTAGGATCGGAGCAGCGGAACCCTTGACCGGGTGAAGTGACGCAGGGGGCAAATGCATGAGCCGCGGAAACACATAGCTGCGTGGGTATGAATCCCCCCATGGAGAGAGGAGTGCTGTCGCTGGCCGACGACGCCGAGGTTGCGTCGATGGCCGATGCAGCCCGCGAGCATGGGCGCTTCGGCATCGACACCGAGTTCATGTCCGAGGGCCGCTACCGCGCGCTGCTGTGTCTCGTCCAGGTTGTGGTCGACGACCCATCATCGCCCGAGGGCACACGGATCATCCTGATCGACGGGCTCGAGCCGATCAACACGAGCCCGCTCGCGAGCCTGCTCGCCGATCCGGAAATCGAGGTGATCTTCCACGCCGGCCGCCAAGACGTCGCAATCCTGCGCCGCGTGTGGAGCACCTATCTGACGAACGTCTTCGACACCCAGATCGCGGCCGGGTTCGCGGGCGGGAGCGCGCAGGCCGGTTACGGCAACCTGCTCGGCTCGGTGCTCGGGCGTCGTGTCGGCAAGACGGCCAGTTACACCCGCTGGGACGCGCGGCCGCTCACCTCCGAGCAGCTCAGCTATGCGGCCGAGGACGTGGCGCATCTGCTCGAGCTCACCGACGAGCTCCAGCGCCGGCTGAACGAGTCCGAGCGGCTCGACTGGGCGCGCGAGGAATGCCGCCGGCTCGAGGCCGCCACCGACGAACGCGATCCCGGAACCGCCTGGGAGCGACTGCCCAGGGTTAGCCAGCTCGACCCGCGCGCCCGCGCGGTGGCGCGTGAGCTCGCCGCCTGGCGCGAGCGGACGGCGTCCTCAGAGGACCGCCCGGTCGGTTCGGTGCTCGCCGACCAGACGCTGGTGGAGGTGGCCAAGCGGCAGCCGTCGAGCCTGCGGGACCTCGAGCACATCCGCGGGATCCACCCGTCCGGGATCCGACGGCGGGGCGAGCGCATCCTCGAAGCGATCGCCGCCGGCCGCGCCGCAGCACCAATCCCGCGCGACGAGCCCCGCGGCCGTTCTGACCCCGGCGACGCGCCGCTGATCGCGCTCGCCGAGGCCCTGCTCCGCGCCCGCGCGCTCGAGGCGGGACTCGCGTACGAATTGATCGCTTCGCGCAGCGAGCTCGAGCGGATCGTCGCCGCCGCGCGCCGCGGTGAACCGGAACCGGACGTGCGCACGCTCGGCGGATGGCGCCGTGAACTGGTGGGCGCTGACCTGCGCGATCTGCTGGCCGGCCGCAGCGCCGTCTCCGTCGGCCCGAATCGCCGGCTCGCGCTCAGCCCACCGTCACGTTGAGTCGCCGGACTCGAGCAGCATGCTCATCGCCGGCGCGTGCGTGAACATCGTGCGTGAAAGCTCTATGGCGATCTCGGACGGTCGCTTGATGAACCCGAGATCGACCGCTCGCAGGTCGTCGGTCGCCGTCGCATAGGTGACGCGGAGCTTGTGCCCGGGCGACTCGGCCGCGTTCTCGTAGACCGTGTCGCCGCCGACCCCGCGCCAGCCTGCCGCGCGGACCCATTTGTGCTCGGCCTTCTCGAGGTCGATTGAGCTGTGGTAGAGCGGGTCGACGATCACCAGCTCGATCGCGCAGAACGCATTCGCGCCCCGGTCGCACTGCTTGATCAGCTTGGCCACCTTGGCGCCCGGAACCAGCGGCACCTGCCGCAGCGAGAGCTTCGTCGGGCTCGAGCTAGATCCGCATCCGGCGAGTCCGACGAGCGATGCCAGCAGCGCCGGCAGACCGAGCCCTCTTAGTCTTCGCAGCGTCATGGGAAGCTTCTCAAGCGTACCCGGGCGAGCGTGACGGTCGGTCGCTACGCCCTCGGCGTCGCGTCGTTGCTGGTCCTCACGGGCTCGCTCGGAATCGCTGCGCTTGCCCTGCGACGGCGGCTTCTCGGCGACTGGGACGGCGTGCTGGCGAGGCTCGCCGAGTGCGTGATCGGCCTGGCGATCCTGATCCTGATGCTCGAGCTGCTCGGGTCAGTCGGGCTGTTCCGGCTCGGTCCGATCGTTGCCGCGTCGGTGCTGATCGGGGCCCTGACCTGGCGCTTCGCAGGCGCCCAGCCCGGGCCACACAGCCCCTCGCCTCGACCGGCACGGCTCGCGACGGCCGTCGCGCTCGTCGCCTCTGCCGCTCTGATCGCCGCCTGGGCCGGCCCCACCCTCAGCTCGTACGAGTTCGGGATCCGCGGCTTCGACTCGCTCTGGTACCACCTCCCGTGGGCCGCGTCGTTCGCGCAGACCGGTCACGTCACCCCGCTGCGCTTCACCGACATCGAGTACCTGACCGCGTTCTATCCCGCAAGCGCGGAGCTCGTGCACGGACTGGGGATCGTGCTGCTCGGACGCGACACGCTGTCCCCCGGGCTCAACCTGATCTGGCTGGGGCTGCTGTTGCTCGCTGCCTACTGCGTCGGTCGCCCGCGCGGGCTCGGACACGCGACCCTGCTCGGCGTGGCCGTCGTGATGGCGACACCGACGATGACGCTATCCCAGGGCGGCAGCGCGGCCAACGACGTGACCGGGGTGTTCTTCGTCGTGGCCGCGGTCGCGTTCGTGGCCAACGCCGATGGCCGGCCCGCGGCGTTCGCCCTCGGCGGTGTTGCAGCCGGGCTCGCGATCGGTACCAAGCTGAGCCTGCTCGGACCTGTGCTGGCGCTGACCGTGGGCGTGATCGTCCTCACGCCGAGAGCACGGTGGCGCACTCGCACGGTTGCCTGGACCGTCCCGCTGCTCGTGGCCGGCGGCTTCTGGTACCTGCGCAACCTGATCGCGGTCGGCAACCCGCTGCCGTGGGTCAGCATCCCCGGGCTGGCGACACCGGCACCGGCGCTCCAGCAGCACACCGCCTTCTCGGTCGCCCATTACGCCACCGCCACGCATATCTGGAGCGCGATCTTCGGGCCCGGCCTGCGCTCGGGCTTCGGCAACTGGTGGCCGGCGCTGCTGATCGCAGCGATCGCCGGGCCGCTCCTGTGCCTGGCGCCGGGCGCCAGCAGCCGCCTGCGAATCCTCGCCCTGGTCGCCCTCGCGTCGCTGCTCGCCTACCTGATCACGCCGGAGAGCGCCGCGGGACCGGCCGGCGACCCGACCGGGTTCGCGTTCAACCTCCGCTATGCGACGCCGGGGCTGACCATGTGCATGTTGGTGCTCCCACTCGCGCCGCCGCTCAGCCGGACCGAGCGCGCCCGGCAGGCCACCGTGGCCCTGCTCAGCATCCTGCTGATCGCAATGCTCGCCAGCGGCCAGCTCTGGCCCGCGCGCCAGCTGGCGGGAGCAATCGGGGTGGGCGCGGCCGTGCTCCTCGCCGGCGCCGCGCTCGCCTACGGGCTTCCGCGCGCCGCCCCGGCGATCGCGCTGTCGCTCGCGGCCGTGGTCGTGCTCGGCGGCTACTTCTGGCAGCGGCGCTACCTCAACCGCCGCTACGCGTTCCAGCCCGGCGTCTCGTTCCTCGCCCACCTGTGGTCGCAGTTCCGATCCGTTCACGACGCGCGCGTTGGCCTGGTCGGAACCTACGGTGGGTTCTTCGGCTATCCGCTGTTCGGGCTCGACGACTCCAACCGCGTCCAGTACGTCGGGCGGCGCGGGCCGAACGGCTCGTTCACCGCGATCACCACTTGCTCGGAGTGGCGCTCCGCTCTGAACGCGGGCCGCTTCGACTACGTGGTCGCCACCCCGGCACGCGACCCGTGGCAGCGCAAGAAGCTCACCGCCTCGCCGGAGGCGGGCTGGACCGCATCGGACCCGGCGGCGAGGCTCGTCTACAGCCGCCGCGCCGACGGGCAGCCGATCGCGGTCTACGCGCTGCGGGGGCCGCTCAATCCGGAGGCCTGTCCGGCCTAGCGTCTCGCTCGATCAGCCACGCCAGCAGCGGGCCCTCCGCCACCTCCGCGAAGCGGTCCTCGAGCTCCGCACCAGAGGCGAGCAGTGCCTCAACGACCGCAACGTAGTCGCGTCCTGGAGCCCAGTGGGCGGACGACCCGAGTGCCGCCCACGCGATCGGCAGGTCGAACTGTGCGCCGGATCGCGCCACCGGGTCGGCACCGAGCTCGAGCAGCAGCTGTGTGAGCTCGGGGTCGTGAAGCACTCCCGCCGCGCCGAACAGAGCCGACATCGGGCCGTACTGGTTCTCGAAGAACGCGTTCGGATCTGCACCCCGCTCGAGCAGGTCGCCGGCCAGCCCGCGATCGCTGAAGCAGGAGTGGCACACGTAGTGCAGCGGCGCCCACTGCCTCGGCCCACCCACCTCGCCCGGCTCACCCTTCCATTCACGGCCGAGCACCAGCCGCACCCAGCGGTCAGTCTCGATCTCCGGCTCGGAGGCCAGCAGCGTGCCGGCCCGATCGCGATGGCCCGACGTCGCCGCTATCACAAACGCCTCGACGCTCACGCGACGGCGACTCTACCGGCTTGCGAGACTCGATCCCGATGCCCCTTCGCCTCGTCGCCAGCGATCTCGACGGCACGCTCTTGTGCTCCGACGGAACCCTGGACGAGCGTTCGCGCCGCGCGCTCGCGCGCGTCGAGGCCGCCGGAGCGTTCGTCGTCCTGTGCACCGCGCGCCCGAGTCGGTGGGTTGCCCCGCTGGCGGAGGCGACCAGGCACCACGGCGTCGCGATCTGCGCCAACGGCGGGGTCGTGTGCGACCTCCACACCGAGACGGTGATCGAGCAGTTTCCGCTCGAGCCGCTGGTCGCCCGCGAGGTGGTGCGGCTGCTGCGCGAGGCCGTGCCCGGGGGCGCGTTCGCGGTGGAGCGCGCCCAGGGCTTCGGCCGCGAGCCTGAGTACACGTCGATCTGGCCGGTTCCCGCCGAGACGGTCGTCGACGTCGTGGAGGAGCTGGTGGCCGAGCCGGCGGTCAAGCTGATGCTGCGTCACGGCGAGCTGCTGGCCGACCAGCTGCTCGAGCGTGCCCGCGAGGTGGTCGGCCATCTCGTCGAGCTGTCGCACTCGAATTCCGCCGACGGGCTGCTCGAGATCAGCGCCGCGGGCGTGAGCAAGGCCTCGGCGCTCGCGAGGGTGTGCGCGGAACTGGGTATTGACCGGGAGGAGGTGATCGCGTTCGGGGACATGCCCAACGACCTGGCGATGCTCGAATGGGCCGGCCACGCCGTTGCGGTTGCCAACGCCCACCCCGAGGTCCGCGATCTCGCCGACGAGCTCACCGCCTCAAACGACGACGCCGGCGTCGCGCGCGTGCTCGAGCGGCTGTTCCCCTGAGCGGCACGCGTGGCTCTCCTCACCGCCGTGGTGATCGTCTCGACGGCTGTGGGTCTGCTGTTCGAGCGCCGCAGCGCCTCCGCTCCTGTCGCCGCGCGGGGCGTGCTGGCGCTGATGCTCTACGTGCTGGTTCCGTTCGTGTCGTTCGTGAACATCGCGCACCTGCGGATCACCGCCGGTGCGGGCGCCGGGCTCCCGCTCGCCTACCTGGCGATCGGGACCGCCGGGCTGATCGCCTGGCTGGCGGCGCGCGGGCCGCTGGCGCTCGACCGGCCGGCCCAGGGCGCGCTGATCTGCTCGGTGATCCTCGTCAACACGGGCTACCTCGGCCTCCCGATGACGGTCGCGTTGCTGGGCGGCCACGCGCTCAGCTCGGCTGTCGCCTACGACCAGCTGGTCAGCGGCCCGATGCTGTTCCTGGTCGGCTTTGGGATCGGAGCGACGTTCGGGACGGTCAGCGACGGCGACCGCGGGACGGCACGGCTCAGGGCTTTCGTGATCCGCAACCCGCCCCTGCTCGCGGTGATCGCCGGACTGATCGCGCCGCCCTCGGCCGCCCCGTCGGTCCTCGTCCACGCGTCGCACCTGGTCGTGGCCGCGCTGCTGCCACTCGGGTTCTTCACCGTGGGCGTGAACCTATCGGCCGAGCGTCAGGCCGAGGGAGCGCCGCTGATCGAGGCGCCCGACCGGAGCGTGATCGTCGCCGTCGCGCTGCGTCTGCTCGTGCCGGTCTCGATCCTGGCCGCGTTCTCGGGCGCGATCGTCGCGCTGCCGACCTCGTATCTGCTCCTGGCCGCGATGCCTACCGCGGTCAACTCGCTGCTGGTCGGCCACGCCTACGGGCTTGACCAGCGTCTGATCGCGACGACCATCGTCTGGAGTACGGCGAGCGTGCTGCTCGCCGGCCTGCTCGTCTCCGCTATCTAGTGGCTCGGGACGCTAGCCCGCGTCCCAGGCCGCGAGCGCCACCGCGATCCCGCCCCGATCGAGCCCGGCACCCAGGCAGCAGAGCAGCGCGATCCGCGCCGCCTGCGGGGAGAGGAACGGAGCGCAGACCGCGCCGGCTTCGCGCAGGTCAGCCTCGGCGCCCTCGAACCCGTAGGTGCCGAACAGCATCGATGAGCGGGCGGGCCGGCAGGTGAGAACGACGGGGATCCGCGGCGCGGTCCGCGCGAGCTCGGTCAGCATCCCCGGGGGCAGGTGCCCGGCTCCGAGCGCGACCACCACCAGTCCGTCCGCGCCCTCGGCCGCGGCCCGCAGCAGCCGGCCGTCGTCGCCGAGCGCCGCGGTCACGATCTCGACCCGGCCCTCAAGCTCGGTCACGTCCAGCGCCGGCGGGCGGATCGGCCGCGCATGCAGCCACACGCGGCGCTCGACGATCCGTCCGACCGGACCCGCCCCAGGCGAGCCGAACGCCGCTGGGCCGGTGCTGTCGACCTTGCGCACGGTCATCCCGGCGTGGATCTCGCCTCCGAACACGACAACGGCGCCGAGCCCGCCGGCCTGGGGATGGCGTGCCAGCGCAACCGCGTCGACGAGGTTCGCCGGGCCATCGGCGCCGGGGCCGCTCGCCGGTCGGTTGGCGCCGGTGATCACGATCGGCGCCTCGCCGGCGTGGATCAGCGAGCACAGCACCGCGAGCTCCTCCATCGTGTCGGTGCCGGTCGTGATCACCACGCCATCGCCCTCGCGCGCAGCACCGACAGCCCGGCGGGCGAGGTCGAGGGCCTGGGCCAGGGTCAGCTGCGCGCTCGGGAGCGACAGCACGCTCTCGGCCGTGATCTCGGTCGATTCCAGGCCAGGTAGCTGCTCGATCAGCTGCGCGGCGCTGAGCGCCGGTACGGCCCGCTCGCCCTGCATCGCGATCGTGCCCCCGGCGGCGAGCAGCCGAACCGGGCGGTGCTCAGGCATGCTGGGTGCTCCGACGCGCAAGCAGGTCGAAGAACAGCACCGCGGTGGTGAGCGCCACGAACGAGCGCGCGAGCGTCTCGACGATGATCCCGACCCCGATCGCCGCCACCGTCTTGTGCGTACCGACGGCGAGGAGCGCCGCGTCGGTCAGCAGAATTGCGATCAGGCCGGCGATCACCAGCACCCCGAGCACGTGCACGTAGTTGCCGGCCACGAGCTGTCCGCTGCGCTTGATCGCCTCGACCCAGTTCTCGCTCTCGATCGCGGCCGCCTGGGCGACAACCGCCCACCGGATCGCCAGGTAGACGCCCGGGATGATCAGGATCAGGCCGAGCCCGATCCCGATCGTCGCGATGATCTGGGCCGCGATCACGGTCGGGAGCACGCGCACCCCGCGCATTGCCACGTCGCCGATCGCCGGTGCCCGCCCCTCCGAGATCGTCTTCAGGGCGTGCACGTACAGGGCCGAGACGAGCCCGCCGACCACGAGGCTTTCGAGCAGCGTGAGCACGAACGCGGTCTGGACACTCGAGTGCGTGTTGAACGGGCTCCTGCCCGTCACGGCCAGCACGATCAGCTCGTACGGAGCGACGACGCCGAACGCGAACAGCCCGAACAGCAACGGGTAGCGGCGATAGAGGACGAGCGCGGTCGAGACGATCTCGCCGATCGATCTCGGGCTTTGGAGCGGAGCCGGGAGGATCGCGGAAGCCTACGCTCCGCGCTGCAGCAGGTCTCCCACGCCGGCGCGGTGCGCTTCGGTGGTGAAACACATCGGCTCGGCGAACTCCTCCATCGTGATCGCCTGCTCCCACGTCAGATCGGCGCAATTTCGAAGCAGCGGCTTGCTCATCGCCAGCACATGCTCTGGCAGCTGCTCGATTCGCTCACACCACGCGAGCGCCGACGGCAGCAGCTCCTCGTGCGCGACGAGCTCGTTCCCGAGCCCGAGCTCGAACGCCTCGGCGCCGGAGAGATGGCGGCCTGACGCGAACAGCCCGAATGCGCGCTGGTAGCCGAGGCGACGCGTGAGCAGCCAGCTGTTTCCGACCTCGGGAACGAGGCCGATGCGCCCGAAGGCCGGCACGATCCTCGCCCGGTCGGAGAGCAGCAGCACGTCGCAGGCCAGCGCGAAGGCGAGGCCCACGCCGGCGGCGGGCCCGTTGACGGCCGCGATGAATGCCTTGTCGGTCCGCGTGATCAGCCTGGCGATGCCGCCGAACTGGCCCCGGATCCAGCGCCATATCTCGGTCGCGCCGCCGTCGGCCTCCTTGAGCTGGCGCCGGGCGACATCGACCATCAGCCGCAGGTCGCCGCCCGCGCTGAACGCCGGGTCGCGACCGGTGAGCACGATCGCACGCACGTCACGGTCGCCGGCGAGCACGGCGAGCTCGTCGTGGAGCGCGACGGTCAGCTCGGCGCTCAACGGGTTGAGCTTGTCGGGATCGTCGAGCGTGACGATCGCGTGGGCTCCGTCTCGACGAACCTCGATCGGGTTGCGGCTGCGGTGCTCGCGCGCGGCGCGCACGACATCGTCGTAGGTCAGGGTCATGGGGTATCGCCTCCCGGACTCAGGCATCTCCAGGCGGCGTCGGCCAGGACCGGCTCCGCCTCGGTCAGTGACATACGGCTCCGGCCCGCCAACCAGTGGCGGGCAAGGTCCTGGCTCGGCCCGATCCACAGCGAGGTCAGCAGCTCGGGCTCGAGCTCCCGCAGCTCCCCGTCCTGGATTCGAGGCCGGGTCCAGCTCGAGACGGCGCGGAAGAACTTGCGGTTGATCTCGCGCAGCGGCCATTCGGTCGCCGTCACCGCGCCGGCGTCTCGGCCGAGCAGCAGAAAGCGCGCCAGGTCCTGATGCTCACGGATCCACGCCACGTGGTGGTGGACGGCCCCCTCGACCCCCTCGCGCGTGGTGTGCGCGCGCTCCAGCGTGGTCAGAAAGCCCTGCTGGTAGCCGACCAGGCCCGCGATGTAGAGCGCGCCGGCGATGCCGTCCTTGTCTCCGAAGTGGTGGTAGATCGACCCGACGCTGGCCGCCGAGCGCGCGCAGATCGCCCGGATCGACGCTCCCGCCACGCCGCGGGCCGTGAACTCGACCAGCGCCGCGTCGAGAATCGCCTGGCGGGTGGGGCGGTTGTCGGTGGGGGCGCTCACCACTCGACTAGAATATCGTTCTAGAGCGTTGTTCGTCAGGCGCCCGACGCGCTGGCGCTCCGACGGCTCGATAATTCGGCGAGCGGATAATCTGGCCTCAGATGTCCACCACCGCCGATCACCTCTCCGACCCCGAGCTGCTCGAGACCGCCTGGGACCTCGACCCACTGGTGGACGGGGACGGCTCCGACGGGGTCGAGCGCCAGCTCAAGGAGGCGACCCAGCTCGCCGCCGCGTTCGCCGAGCGTCACGCCAGCCGAGTCGCCGAGCTCGACGCCCCCGGTCTGATCGACGCGATGCACGAGCTCGACCGGATCCACGATCTGGTCGGCCGGGCGGCCTCCTACGCGTCTCTGCGCTTCGCCACCGACACAGCCGACCCGACCCGCGGCGCGCTGCTCCAGCACATGCAGGAGCGTGCGACCGAGATCGAGACCAAGCTCCTGTTCTTCGAGCTCGAGTGGGCGGCGCTCGACGACGCGCGGGCCGATCAGCTGCTCGCCGTGGACGGGCTCGATTTCTGCCGCCACTACCTGCGCAGCGCGCGTCGCTACCGGCCGCACCTGCTCTCCGAGCCCGAGGAGAAGATCCTGGCCGAGAAGTCGATCTCGAGCCACTCGGCCTGGTCGCGGCTGTTCGGCGAGCTCGTCTCGACCCTGCGGGTCAGCGTCGGCGACGATCAGCTCGCGCTCGACGTCGCGCTGAGCCGTCTTCAGGACCCCAACCGCGAGACGCGGCGCGAGACTGCCGAGGCCGTGTCGGGTGCGCTCGAGCCCGGACTCCGCACGCGCGCGTTCATCTACAACACGCTCGTCCACGACAAGGCGGTCGAGGATCGTCTGCGCTCCTATCCCCATTGGCTGTCCAGCCGCAACCTGGCCAACGAGGCCTCGGACGAGTCCGTGATGGCGCTGATCGAGGCCGTGCGCGGACGCTTCGACATCCCGCAGCGCTGGTATGCCCTCAAGGCGAAGCTGCTCGGAATCGAGAAGCTCGCCGACTACGACCGCTCGGCCCCGATCGGCGACAGCGACGTGAGCTTCTCGTTCAGCGACGCGCGCGAGCTCGTGCTCGACACCTACGAGTCCTTCTCGCCCGAGGCCGGACGCGTGGCTCGGCGTTTCTTCGACGAGCGCTGGATCGACGCGCCGGTGCGGCCGCACAAGCGCGGTGGCGCGTTCTGCTCCTACACCGTCCCGAGCGTCCACCCGTACGTGTTGCTCAACTTCACCGCCCGCCGGCGGGACGTGCTGACGATGGCGCACGAGCTCGGCCACGGCCTTCATGCCGCGCTCGCGCAGCCCCAGGGCATCTTCCATCAGGGCACGCCGCTGACCCTGGCGGAGACCGCCTCGGTGTTCGGCGAGGCGCTCGTCTTCGGCCGTCTCCACGACGCGGCGGAGAGCGACGAGGCCAGGCTCGACCTGCTCGCCGGCCGCATCGACGACGCGATCGCCACCGTCTTCCGCCAGATCGCGATGAACCGCTTCGAGCACCTGATCCATACTCGGCGGCGGTCTGAGGGCGAGCTCTCGGTCGACCGCATGTGCGAGTCGTGGGTGGAGGCCCAGGCCGAGCTGTTCGGGGACTCGGTCGAGATCACCGACGGCTACCGCACCTGGTGGTCCTACGTTCCGCACTTCATCAACACGCCCGGCTACGTGTATGCCTACGCGTACGGTCTCCTGCTCGCGCTGTCCGCCTACAGCCGCTACCTCGAGGAGGGCGAGCCGTTCGTGCCGCGCTACCTCGAGCTGCTCGCCGCCGGAGGTTCACGCGGCCCCGAGGAGCTGGGCGCGATCATCGGGATCGATCTGGCCGATCCCGGCTTCTGGGACTCAGGACTCGCGCTCGTCGAGCAGCAGCTGACCGAGGCCGAGAGGCTGGCCGCCGCGCGCAGCTAGGAGCGCCCGCGCATCCGCTCCCCAAGGTCGCGGCCGGAATCCAGGACCGGCGTCAACCTCGTCGGCTACCTCAATCACGTGATCGGGCTCGGCGAGTCGGCGCGCAAATTTACCCGCGCGCTCGACGCGGCTGGGGTGCCGTACGCCCCCGCGGCGATCGACCTGGGCAGCGTTGCACCGGCGCATCCGGACGCACGGGCCCCGTGGCTGGCCGAGGCCGAGCTTCCCTTCGACGTCAGCGTGCTGTGGTGCAACCCCGACCGCTACGGAATCGATGTCGACCCGGCTACGGTGCCCGGTCGCCGGGTCGGGCGCTGGGCCTGGGAGCTGCCCGCGCTACCCGACGAATGGATCGCCGCCGCCCGCTGGTTCGAGGAGATCTGGACCCCATCCAGATTCGTGGCCGATGCCATCCGCGCCGCCGTCGAGGTGCCGGTGTCGGTCATTCCGATGCCGATCGAGCGCGATCTCGCGCCGTCGCTGCAGCGGGAGCGCTGGGGCGTCGCGCGGGACCGGACGCTGTTTCTCTACATGTTCGATTACCACAGCACGACCGCCCGGAAGAACCCATTCGGAACCGTCGAGGCGTTCGCCCGGGCGTTTCCGGACGGCGCCAAGGCGGCCCTGATCATGAAGACGATCAACGCCGCCGACGCTCCCGTCCGGCACGCGGAGCTGCAGTCCGCAGCCGGCGGCCATCCGGCGATCCAGGTCACCGACCGCGTCGTCTCGGGCGCGGAGCGATCCGCACTGCTGGCCGGATGCGACTGTTACGTCTCGCTGCATCGCTCCGAGGGCTTCGGGATGACGATCGCCGAGGCGATGGCCCACGGGCGGCCGGTGATCGCCACGAAGTTCGGTGGCAACACCGAGTACATGAGCTCGCGCACCGGATACCTCGTCCGCTGGAGCCCGACCCGCGTCGGCCCCGAGGCCCCGCCGTATCCGGAGGACGGGCTCTGGGCCGAGCCCGACCTCGAACAGGCGGCGTCTCTGATGCGCGCGGTGGCAGCCCGCCCTCGAGCCGCGGCGGCGCGTGGACGGATGGGAGCGAGGCGGATCGTCCGCGCCCACGATCCGGCGACGGTCGGCCGCGCGATCGCGCGCCGGCTCGCCCGGGCGACCCGCTAGGTGCGCGCCTTGCGCGTACGCGAGCGCTCTTCCTGCTTCTCGACCACGTTCACGATCAGCCTCAGGACCTGATCGATCCCGGTCGCCTGCGCCTCCCCGTGCACGAACGCCTCGCGCCAGTCCTTGACGTGCCCCTTCGTCGCGAGGTCGTTGAACCGTGAGCGCTGCAGCGCGATGCGGGCCTTCGCGTCGGCCGCGATGTCCTTGGTCACCTTGGGACCGGGCATCTCGATCCGATACATCTGCGTGTCGCCGCGTGCGCGCAGGTCAAGCCCCACGACCAGCTTCAGCGGTTGCAGCGCCGGCACCTCGTCTAGAAACCGCGTCACGGCGGTTTCGATCAGAGACTTGGTGTCGGCAGGAGAGGCCAGGAGTCTGAGTTTAGTTCAGGCGAGGATCCGGAACGTCTTCTTCGCAGTCTTACCGCGCTTGCCGTGTGCGGTCGGTGTCGCGTCGAGGCGATAGTGGCCCGACGCGAGCTTGTGTGCGCCCAACTTCCCGCTGAAGTGGAAGCTGTTGTGCCCGGCGTGGCTGGTGCGGACGAAGCTGCCGGTCTTCTTGTAGCTCTTGCAGCGGCCGTGCTTGCCGAGCTTCACGCAGCGGAGCACGTCGAAGCTGACCGAGGAGGACTCCGAGTCGGTGTAGCTGATCGTCGTGCCGCCCGGCACGTGAAACGGGGCCGGCTTTAGCTTCAGCGCCGTGATCACCGGCGTCGCGGCCGCCGTGGTGAAGGTCGCGTCCGTCGTGGTGGTACTGCCGTCAGACGAAGTCGCGACCCACCTGTAGTGGTACTTCGTGCCCTGCTGCAGCGATTTGAGCTGAATCGACAGCGAGGTCGGGGTCAGTCCAGCGACGGTCCGCACCTGGGATGGGGAGCCGTACGCCGTCGTCTTGCCGAACTGGAGATGCACGGTGGCCTGGACCTGGTTGGCGGTCACGTCGGCCTTGAGGAGCGCCGAACTGGTCGTGATGCTGGTCGGCGCGTGGGCCACGATCTTCGGCGCGACGCGCTCGTATGCGCCAATGTCGCACTTCGCGCCGCCCGGGCGCGGGGCGCCACGCTGATCGGTCGCAGGGCAGCCGGCACGTGCTGCCGGCACCTGGTCAAGCGCTGCGCTGCCGGCGCCGAGGGCCATCGTCAGCGTCGGGCCGGCGTTGCTTTGGAGCGGCCCTAGCTTCGGGTCGGACTTGAGGAAGTGAGTCACGTCACAGACATCGGTCGGGAGTGGGCCCACCGACGGCGGCGAGAAGACGAGATTGTGGCCGCCGTCGGTGACCGTGCCGCGGCAGTCGCCACCCGGTTGGTTGTTCGTGAGCACGGTGTTCCGCAGCGTGGTCCCGGGCGAGCCGTTGACCACGTATGCCCCGCCCCCGATGCCGTCCGATCCATCCGTACCGGGCCTTGGATTTGACGGGCCGGGATGCCCGGCGGGGGCGCCCTTACCCGCAGCGTTGTCGGCCACGGTGACGTTCGTGAGCTCGGTGTCGCTGACCTTGCTCCACAGCCCGGCGCCGGTGCCGCCATTCCCGCCGTCGCCCGCCTGTCCGTCCTGGTAGAGGTCGCCGCCGTTCTCCTCTCCCGCCGCCCCGCCCGGCTTCCCGTCGCCGGCCAGGTTGCCGGCAATCGTGTCGTTGATGGCCTGGAGCGACCCCGTATCGGCGGTAATCCCGGCCCCTACGCCGGCCGACCCACCGTTGCCGCCATCGCCGCCGTTGCCGCCGGTTGCCGCGCCGTTCTGCCCCTTCTGGGCGGCGCCCCCCGATCCGCTGTGGTTGCCGTCGAGCGTGCTCCCCGTAATCCTGACCGTGCCGTCGTCGTTCAGAAGCGCGCCGCCGTTGCTGCCCGAACCGCCGCTGCCCCCACTGCCTCCGGCGGCAGTAGTACCGGCCGTCCCGGCACCCCCGTCGCCACCATTGCCGGCGGCGTTGCTCGAAAGCGTCGAGTCCTGGATCGTCAGCGTCGCATTGGCGGCGTTGTAGATTCCGCCTCCGCGTCCGCCATCGCCTCCATCGCCACCGCTCCCGCCGTTCGGGCCGCCGCTTCCACCGGAACCGCCATCACCGGCGTGGCTGTTCGTGACCGCGGTGTCGGTGAGCGTGAGCGTCCCGTCGTTGAGGATCGCCCCGGCGCCGGTGCCAGCCCCCCCGTCGGCGCCCTTCCCGCCCGTGTTCATGTTGGTGTCTCCGGCCGAGCCGGCCTGCGCGTGGCCGTTGGTGATTGTCAGCCCGCGCACGGTGACGGTTGCGCCGCTCTTCACTTCGAGCGCTCGATCTCCGAGCCTGCAGGCGTCGAGGATCGTCTTGCTTGGCCCAACGCCCGCAATGGTCAGGTTGTGGACGGTGCCGGCCACCGCCAGCTCTCCCCAGGAGTTGTCGTTGGGGCGCGACTCGCTGGTGGAGAAGCACCCCACCGGAGGGAGACCGCGGAACGTGAACAGCTCAAGCGTCAGCGGATAAGTGTGCGCGCCGAGCACGATCGTGTTGCCGCCCGCGTCAGCCTTGCCGCAGTCGGTCGACGTCCCGGGAGAGTTGACCGCGCCTATCGCCTCGCGCAGCGAGCACTGACCGTCGGTGTTCAGCGTGTCCTGGGTGGTCGTGACCGTGATCGTGGCAGCGTTGGCGGCGCCCGCCGTGACGGCCGACACGGCCAGCCACGCGATCACCCACCGCCCTACGGTCCCCATTGCGGACCTGATCCTAGGTCAGACCCGGTGGCGGCGCAACCGGGCCGGCCGCAAACCGCGGCGGCACCGCCGCTAGATCTTGTGGCGCTGGAGCAGCTTGCGGCCGATCACCATGCGCTGGATCTCGGACGTGCCCTCGCCGATCAGCAACAGCGGGGCGTCTCGGTAGAGACGCTCGATCTCATACTCCTTGGAGTAGCCGTAGCCGCCGTGGATGCGGAACGACTCCTCGACGCAGAACCGTCCGGCCTCGGAGGCGAACAGCTTCGCCATCCCGGCCTCGAGGTCGGATCGCTCGCCGGCGTCCTTGAGCCGGGCGGCCCGGATCGTGAGCAGGCGTGCGGCGTCGACCTGGGTGGCCATGTCGGCGAGCTTGAACTGGATCGCCTGATGCTGGGCGATCTGCTTGCCGAAGGTCTTGCGCTCCTGGCTGTACTTGAGCGCGAGCTCGAGCGCGCGCTGCGCGATCCCGACGCCGCGCGCGGCGACGTTGACGCGGCCGACCTCGAGCGCGTCCATCATCTGGATGAAGCCCTGGCCGAGCCCATTTTCCTCGCCGCCGAGGATCGAGTCCGCGGGGGTCTTGTAACCGTCGAACACGAGCTCGGTTGACTCGACGCCCTTGTAGCCGAGCTTCTTGATCTTCGGCGGGACGTTGAAGCCGGCGTACTCGCCCGTGTTCTCGCTGACCCCGGGCTCCTTCTCGGCGATGAAGCAGGTCATGCCCTTGTACTTGGGCTCGGCGGTCGGGTCGGTCTTGACCAGCGTGAACACGAGGGTGCTCAGCAGCCCGTTGGTGACCCACATCTTCTGGCCGTTGATCTCGTAGTTGCCGTCGTCGATCTTCTTGGCGCTCGTCTTGATCGCCTGGACGTCGGAGCCGCACTCGGGCTCGGATAGGGAGAAGGCGGCGCGAATCTCGCCCGTCGCCATCCGCGGCAGGTACTTCTGCTTCTGCTCCTCGGAACCGAACTTCATCAGCAGGTAGGAGCCGATGAAGTGGGTGTTGACGATGCCGGAGATGCTGATCCAGCCGCGGCTGAGCTCCTCCACGATCATCGAGTAGGTCGTCAGGTCGAGGCCCATGCCCCCGTACTCCTCGGGGATAGTCACTCCGAACAGGCCGAGCTCCTTCATCTGCTCGACGATCGGCTCGGGGAAGCTGTCCTCGTGGTCGTAGTGCTCGGCGTTGGGGATGATCTGCTCGTCGGCGAACTGGTGAACCATCTCGCAGATCGCCTTCTGCTCATCGGTCTTCTCGGTGTAGGGAGTCTCAGCTAGGGCCATGCGTCCGAGGATACCCGGGTTGTGTGTGCGTGCGAGGGCCGGGGGCAGGCCGCGGTTCGTCAAGACTTTGTGACGATCTGGGCGGTTCGGGGGGCGAACGCGGAGGTGTTGGGGCCTCAGGTCTGTATATGAGACCAAACGTCCCACACCCACTCGCCGCGATCGCCATCAGCCAGCAGGGGAACGTCACCCTCGAGCAGCTAGTGCAGCTCGGCCTCGGGCGCGGAGCGATCAAGTACCGGGTCCACATCGGCCAACTCCACCGTGAGCACCTCGGCGTCTATGCCGTCGGTCGCCCCGCCACCACCCCGCTGGAGCGCGCCTCCGCCGCGGTCCTCGCCTGCGGCCCGACCGCCGCGCTCGCCCAAGGCTCCGCAATGAGCCTCTGGGGACTGTGGAAGCACTGGGACACCCCCTTCGAGGTCGTCGTGACACAGGACCGCAGACCAAACGGCATCCGGGTCCACAGAAGCCGGACGCTCCGTCGCCGCGACATCACCACCCACTGGGGCGTCCGAGCCACCACCCCTGCGCGCACGCTCCATGACATGGCGCACCGCGTCACGCGCAAGCAGCTCACCCGCGCGGTCAACAGCGCGCTGGTCTCGAGGTTCATGACCCAATCCCAGCTCGACGAGTTCGCCTCGCGACACCCCTCCTCCCCGCTCACCATCTTCGTCAACCTCGGCGCCGGCCTGACCCGGTCCGAGCTCGAGGACGAGTTCCTGGCCTTCTGCCGGCGCTACGGGCTCCCGACCCCGCTGTTCAACGTGATCGTCGGCGGCTACCTGGTCGACGCGTTCTTCGAGGAGGCGCGGGTGATCGTCGAGCTCGACGGCTGGGCGTTTCACTCGAGCCGGGCGTCGTTCGAAGGAGACCGCGACCGGGACGCGGACCACCTCAGCGAGGACCTCCCAACCATCCGGATCACGCACGAGCGCATTCACAGCGCCCCGGACCAGGAGGCCGCGCGCCTGCTCAAGATCCTTGAGATGCGGACCCGGTCTGAGTAGGTTGCAGGCCAGGGCACATGGGACCGCCGGAGGGGAACCTTCCTGGGGGTCACGTCTCCAGGTCGTCTAGCCGCGTGTGGTCGCGGGCGAGGCGTTCTCCGACTTGACCCCGTGGCGCCAGGGCGAGTCGGGCCGCTCCTGGAGCTCACCGTCAAGCTCGAGCTCGACGCGCTCGTTGAAGAAGCACAGCAGCCCGCGGATCCGCGCGGCCTCGGGGATCGGATCGCGATAGCACCAGCTCACGTCCTTGCCGCCCTCCACGGCGACCGAGTGGTAGCTCGCCTCGCCCTTGTACGGGCAGCGGGTGACGGTGTCACTGTCCTCGAGCTCGACGAGCACGTCCTCGCGGGGCAGGTACCAGCGCGGCGGCAGGTTCGATTCGAACAGCGCCAGCGGGCGCGTGCTCTCCGCCAGCAGCACCCCGTCCAGCGACACCCGCACGTGCCGGTCAGACTGCACGAGGTCGACGCGGTGGTAGGGGTCGCGCGGGTGCACAAACACCTCCTCGTCCTCCTCGAACCAAGCGTCGACCCGGTTCCAATAGAACGCGATCAGCCCCTCGAGCCGCGCCGGTGCGCCCTCGATCAGCTCCGGGTAGTACCAGGCACCCGCGTCGACCACGTGGTCGCCGACGCGAATGTCGTAGTAGGACGCCTCGCCCTTCTTCGGACACCGGGTATGTCGGTCGCTCGGAGCCAGGAACTCAGAGCGCACGTCCTCGGGCGGGAAGTAATAGATCGGCTGGTGGCCGGACTCGTGAAGCATCATCGCCCGGCGGCTGTCGGCGACCGTCTCGCCGCCCACGACAACCCGGATCCGCTTGGGCGTGGGCTCCAGGTACAGCGCCCGTCCGGGTTCCGGCGTCTCGAAATTGAACTCCCCGGCCGGTTTGCGACCGAGCGGCCCGCTGCCTGACATCAAACCCATCGGAACCTAGGTTACCGACGCGCGAAAGCTAGCCGGCGACCACGATCCCGAGCCACACGATCGCCAGCGAGACGACGAAGATCGCGGCGTCGAGAGCGTGCCACGCCGGCCTGCGCATGTGGGCGCCGATCAGCACCCCCACGAGGACGACCAGCCCGAGCTTGACCTGAAGGGTCGAGTCGCTCCACTTGTGCAGGTGGGAGGCCATCGCGGCGCCGGTCACGACGAGCACGCCGACCGCGATCAGGGTCCCGATCCCGAACTTCCTCGCCGCCGCGCGCAGCGAGGCGCGGTCGTCGGGCACTGTCCGCAGCACCGGCACGACGATCGCCGCGAGCATCAGCTGACCGCCGACGAAGAAGGCCATGGCGATCAGATGCAGCCACAGCACGCCGTTCCAGAACGTCACACGTCGATCCTGCCAGACTCCGCCGCGCCCTTGAACTTCGCCCGAGACATCGTCGACGCCGCGCAGCCGGATCGCCTCGCGCTGGTGGAGCTGTCCCGGGACGGCCGGCGGCGCGAGTGGTCCTTCGGCGAGGTCAGCCGCGACAGCGCGGCGCTCGCCGGCACGCTCGCGCGCCTCGGCGTCGAGCGGGGCGATGTCGTGATGACGCTGATCGGCAACCGCCCGGAGTGGGTGCTGACGATGGTCGCCTGCTTTCGCATCGGCGCCGTCGCGCTGCCGTGCAACGAGCAGCTGCGAGCCAAGGACCTCCGCCTGCGCCTGGACGAGGCGAGGCCGAAGCTGATCGTCGCCGACGAGCGCAACCAGGCCGAGCTCGCCGCCGCGGCGCCCACGCAGACCGTGCTGACGATTCCGGAGCCCTCGTTGTTCGACGGCGACCGCGCGGCGCCGGACGTCGAGCTCGCGCCCACCGACCCGTGCCTGATCACGTTCACGAGCGGCACCACGGGCGAGCCGAAGGGCGTCGTGCACGGGCAGCGTTACCTTCCCGGCCAGCGGCTGCAATCCGAGCACTGGCTCGACGCCCGGCCGGGCGATCTGGTGTGGTGCACGGCCGCGAGCGGCTGGTCGAAGTCCGCTCGCAACGTGTTCATCGCCCCGTGGATCCGCGGGGCCGCGGCGCTTCTGCACGACGCCCGCTTCGACCCGGCCGAGCGCCTGGAGATCCTGGAATCCGAGCGGGTCAACGTTCTCTGCATGGCGCCGACCGAGTACCGGGTGATCGCCAAGCGGGCGACATTGAGGCCGGTCGAGAGCGTGCGCACGCTGGTCGCGGCGGGCGAGGCGCTCAATCCGGAGGTGCTCAGAGCGTTCAAGGACGTCACCGGGGTCGAGATCCGCGACGGCTACGGCCAGACCGAGACCGGGCAGCTGACCGCGATGCCGGTTGGCCTGCCGGCGCGGCCGGGCTCGATGGGCCTCCCCCTGCCCGGCGTGCAGCTCCAGGTGCAGGACGGCGAGCTGGTGCTCGCGGACCCGTTCAGCGATCCGACCTTCTTCGTCGCCTACCTGGACGGCGAGGCGGCGCCGGCGGACCGCGCCTGGCATACCGGCGATCGCGTGCACCAGGACGAGGACGGCTACCTGTTCTTCGAGGGCCGTACCGACGACGTGATCATCTCGGCCGGCTACCGGATCGGACCGTTCGAGGTCGAGTCGGCGCTGGTCTCGCACGAGGCGGTGGCCGAGGCGGCGGTCGTCGCGACGCCGGACGAGGAGCGCGGCGAGGTCGTGCGCGCGGTGGTCGTGCTGCGCGACGGGTTCGCGCCGAGCGGCCAGCTCGCGTCGGAGCTCCAGGAGCACGTCAGGAACGAGACCGCACCGTACAAGTACCCGCGCGTGGTGGAGTTCGCGGCTGAGCTTCCAAAGACCGCGAGCGGAAAGATCAAGCGCGCGGCGCTTCGGGGGCGGCTACCCTCATCCACGTGAGCGACACGCGTCCGGCGATCGGGATCTGCACGGGCCTGGAGCGCGCCAGCTGGGGCGTCTGGGACCAGCGCGCGGTGCTGCTGCCACTCGGCTACATCACCGCGATCCAGGCCGCGGGAGGGCTGGCGATGATGATCCCGCCCGACCCCTCGCTGGTCGACGACCCCGACGAGATGCTCGACCGGATCGACGGTCTGATCCTCGCCGGCGGCGCCGACATCGATCCGTCCTCCTACGGAGCCGACGCGCATCCGAAGACCAACGGCACCGTGCCGGAGCGCGATCGATCGGAGATCGCTCTCGCGCGCCGCGCGATCGAGCGCGACATGCCCGTCCTCGGGATCTGCCGCGGCATGCAGCTGATCAACGTCGCGCTCGGTGGGACGCTGCGCCAGCACGTGCCCGAGCTCGTCGGACACGACGAGCACCGGCGCAACCCCGGCAGCTTTGAGAACTCCGACCACGACGTGCGCCTGCAGCCCGGCTCGCTCGCCGAGCGCGCCGCCGGCGAGGAGCTGCACGGGACCAAGTCCCATCATCATCAGGGCGTCGACGAGGTCGGCGAGGACCTGGTCATCACCGGACACTCGGTCCTCGACGAGCTCCCCGAGGCGATCGAGGTGCCGAGCTGCCGCTTCGTGCTCGGCGTGCAGTGGCACCCCGAGGCCGACGAGGAGAGCCGCGTGATCAGCGCCCTCGTCGAGCAGGCGCGCGAGTACCGCGGCGCCTACGTGAGAACGCTCGGCTCCAGGTAGCCCGCCGCCCGCACCGCCTCGGTCACCTCGGCCGTGTGCGCCGGGCTCCGGGTCTCGAGCACGAGCTGCACCGCGCTCTCGCGGACGTGCAGGTCGATGCCCTCACGGATGTGCTGCACGTCCCGGAGGTTCGCTCCGCGCTCGGCGACCAGCGCCAGCAGGATCGCCAGCGCGCCCGGCCGATCGGGCAGGCGGGCCATCAGCACGACCCGCCGGCCGGCCTGGCTCTCGTGCCGGCGCGCGATGTCGGCGAGCAGTCCGGCATCGACGTTGCCACCCGAGAGGATCGCCACCGTCGTTCCGTCTCCGGTGATCCGCAGTCGCCCGCCGAGCAGCGCCGCCACGCCGACCGCTCCGGCGCCCTCCACGACCAGCTTGGCGCGCTCCATCAGGAAGATCATCGCCTCGGCCACGTCGTCCTCCCCGGCCACGACGATCTCGTCGACCCAGCGTTTGACCAGGGACAGCGTGAGCCGTCCGGGCCGCTTGACCGCGATCCCGTCGGCGATCGTCAGCGCCGAGTTGACCGCCACCGGGTTGTCCGTGCGCAGCGACTCGAGGAACGGGGCGCACGTCGCTACCTGCACACCGATCACCTCCACCTCGGGCCGGTTCGCCTTGACCGCGATCGCGATCCCGCTGATCAGCCCGCCACCGCCGACCGGGACAATCACCCGCTTAAGGTCGGGTACCTGCTCGAGCAGCTCGAGCCCGATCCCGCCCTGACCGGCCACCACGACCGGGTCGTCGAACGGGTGTACGAACGCCAGGCCGCCCTCCTCCGAGCGCCGGCGCGCGGCCGCCAGCGCCTCGTCGACGCTGTCGCCGACCAGCTCCACCCGTGCCCCGAGCGAGGTCGCCGCCTCGACCTTGGCGATCGGCGCCGCCCGCGGCATGAACACCTCGCATGGCACGCCCCGCGTCTGCGCCGCGTAGGCGACGGCCTGGCCGTGGTTGCCCGCGCTCGCGGTCACCACGCCGGCGGCGCACGAGTCGCCCAGCGAGGCGATCTTGGCCAGCGCTCCGCGCAGCTTGAACGAACCCGTCCGCTGCAGGTTCTCCGCCTTGAACGCGACCGTCGCGCCCGTCAGCCGGGTCAGCGTGCGCGAGCTGAGGACCGGCGTCTCGCGCACGATCTCGCGGCCCGCCTCGGCGGCGCGATGGATGTCCTGGAGCGATACCTGCTCAGCTGCGAGCGGCTCAGCCAGCGAGCGCCACCACCGCGTCGATCTCGACGTTGGCGCCCCGCGGCAGGGCCGCCACGCCGATCGCGACCCTGGCCGGCGGGTCGGATTCGAAGAACGAGCCGTAGACCTCGTTGACCGCCGCGAACGCGCTCATATCGGTCAGGTAGATCGTCATCCGCACCGCGTCCCCGAGACTGGCTCCGGCGGCCTGGCAAACGGCCGCGAGATTCTCCAGGCAGCGCCCCGCCTGCACGGCCGGGCCCCCCGGCACCAATTCGCCCGTGCGCGGGTCGAGCGGGATCTGGCCCGAGCAGAACAGGAGGTCGCCCGTCCTGATCGCGTGGACGTAGGGGCCGATCGCTTCGGGTGCGTCTGAGGCTGTCACCGGCTCCCTGTATGCAGACAACTGATTCCTCCTGTGGTCGGTTTCACAGCTTTGGCCCGTTCGAAGCGTATTCCTCGAATCCCTCGACGGGTAGCCTGCATCCCGTGGCCAATCGGCTCGCGGGCCAGACCTCCCCATATCTCCTGCAGCACAGTGACAACCCGGTCGACTGGTTTCCCTGGGGCGATGAGGCGCTCTCGCGAGCCCGGGACGAGAACCGGCCACTGCTGGTCTCCATCGGATATTCGGCCTGCCATTGGTGCCACGTGATGGAGCGCGAGTCGTTCGAGGACGCCGAGATCGCCGCGCTGATGAACGAGCGCTTTGTCTGCATCAAGGTCGACCGGGAGGAGCGCCCGGACATCGACGCAATCTGCATGGAGGCTTGTCAGGCGATGACCGGCCACGGCGGCTGGCCGCTGAACACGTTCCTGACCCCCGAGCAAGCTCCCTTCTATGCCGGCACCTATTTCCCGCCCGAGCCGCGGCACGGCCTGCCGAGCTGGCGGATGGTGCTGCTCGCGGTCGCCGACGCCTGGGAGAAGCGCACCGACGACGTGCGCGCGCAGGGCGCGCAGTTGGTGCAGACACTCGGCGCCACGGCGCGGCTCGAGCCATCGGCCGAGCCGATCCGGTCCGAGCTGCTCGAACAGGCGCAGTCCTCGCTGCGAGCGTCCTACGACGAGGCCAACGGAGGGTTCGGCGGCGCCCCGAAGTTCCCGCCGGCCTCGACAATCGAGTTCCTGCTCGCGCGCGGAGAGCGCGAGATGTCACTCGGCACCCTGAGCGCGATGGCCGCCGGGGGCATCTACGACCAGGTCGGTGGCGGCTTCGCCCGGTACGCCGTCGACGCGACCTGGACCGTCCCCCACTTCGAGAAGATGCTCTACGACAACGCGCTGCTGGCACGCGCCTACCTCCACGGCTGGCAGGTGTCGGACAACGATCGCTTCCGCGAGGTGTGCTGCGAGACGCTCGACTGGGCCCTGCGCGAGATGCGCGGTCCCGAGGGCGGCTTCTGCGCCGCGCTCGACGCCGACTCCGAGGGCGTCGAGGGCAAGTTCTACGTGTGGACCGACGACGAGCTGCGCGAGGTTCTCGGCGAGCTGTATGCCGACGCTGTCGCGTACTTCACGCCGCGGCCGTTCGAGCATGGCCTGCTCGTGCTCGAGGCGCGAGGGCCGCGGCCGGCTGCCCTGGCCCAGATCCGCGAACGGCTGCTGGAGGCGCGCTCGGACCGCGTCCGGCCGGGACTCGACGACAAGCGGCTGACCGCGTGGAATGCGCTGATGATCTCGGCGCTCGCCGAGGCGGGGGCGGCGATGCAGCGCACCGACTACCTCGCCGCGGCGGTCGGGTGCGCCTCGTTTCTCCTCAGCGAGCGTCGCGACGGTGAGGGCCGGCTGCTGCGCACGCCGCTGATTGGAGCGTTCCTCGACGACCACGCATTCCTGCTCGAGGCGCTGATCACGCTGTACGAGACGACCTTCGATTCACGCTGGTACCGAGAGGCGGTGTCGCTGGCCGACGAGCTGATCGCCCGCTTCTCGGACTCCGAGCGTGGCGGGTTCTTCACCACGCCCGACGACCACGAGCCGCTGCCCGCGCGGCGCAAGGACCTCGAGGACTCCCCGATCCCCTCCGGAAGCTCATCGGCGGCGTTCGGGCTCCTGCGCTTGGCGCTGCTCTCGGGTGAGGGCAAATACGAGCGTCACGCGCTCGGGGTGCTGCGGCTGATGTTCGAGATCGCCCCCCGCCACCCGCACGCCTTTGGCCACCTGCTCCAGGCGCTCGACTTCTACCTGGCCCCGGTTCGCGAGGTCGCGATCGTCGGCCCGTCGGCCGAGGCGCTGGTCCGGGTGGTTCGCGATTCCTACCGCCCGCATCTGGTCGTGGCGGGCGGGTCGGGCGACGGGGTGCCCCTGCTTGAGGGCCGCGAGCCGGTCGACGGCCACGCGGCCGCCTACGTGTGCGAGCACTTCATCTGCAAGACGCCGGTGACCACGCCGGAGGAGCTGGCCGCGGCGTTGTAGGCCTGACCGCATGCGGCCAGGCCCGGTCGGCGCATGCGCCGACCGCCGGGGGCGCGCATGCGCGCCCCCGATCTAGAGCACCGGCAGGTACCGCTCAAGCTCCCACGGAGTGACCTGGACGCGATAGTCGTCCCACTCCTGGCGCTTGATCTCGATGTAGCGGTTGAACATGTGCTCGCCCAGGGTGCGCAGCACGAGCTCGGATTGGGCGGTCAGCTCGATCGCCTCGCCCAGGGTCTCAGGCAGCTGATCGATACCGAGCCGGCGCCGTTCGTCCGGGGACAGGTGATACAGGTTCTTGTCCATCGGCTCGGGCAGCTCGTACCCGTGCTCGATTCCCTCGAGGCCGGCCTGGAGCAGCGCCGCGAACGTGAGGTACGGATTGCAGGCCGGGTCGGGACAGCGCAGTTCCATACGCGTCGCCGGCTCCTTGCCGGGGTGGTAGAGGGGGACGCGCACGAGGGCGGAGCGATTCCGGCGTGACCAGGCGACGTACACCGGCGCCTCGTAGCCAGGTACCAGGCGCTTGTACGAGTTGACCCATTGGGCGAAGATCGCGCAGATCTCGCGCGAGTGCCGGAGCTGACCGGCGATGAACGCCTTGCCCACGTCGGACAGGAAGTACTCGTCGTTGGCGTCGAAGAACGCGTTGCTCTCGCCCCGGAACAGCGACTGGTGCGTGTGCATGCCCGAGCCGTTCTTGCCGAACAGAGGCTTGGGCATGAAGGTCGCGTGCAGCCCGTACTTCATCGCGTATTCCTTGACCGTGATCCGGTAGGTCATGCAGTCGTCGGCCATCTTCAGCGCGTCGGAATAGCGCATGTCGATCTCGTGCTGGCTCGGACCGACCTCGTGATGCGTGTACTCGGTGTGGATCCCGAGCTGCTCGAGCGCGAGCACCGTCTCGCGACGCAGGTCGCTGCCGGCATCCAGCGTCGTGAGATCGAAGTAGCCGCCCTCGTCGAGGACCTCGGTCGACTTGCTGTCGCGGAAGTAGAAGTACTCGAGCTCGGGCCCCACGTAGTAATGGTCGAAGCCCATGCTGTTCGCCCGCTGGAGCGCCCGCTTGAGCACGTAGCGTGGATCGCCCTCATACGGCGTGCGTTCTGGGGTCTGGATGTCGCAGAACATCCGTGCCACGCCCTGCTCGGCCGGCCGCCAGGGCAGGATCGCGAAGGTGGCGGGGTCGGGCATCGCAATCATGTCCGACTCCTCGATCGGGTTGAAGCCGGTGATCGACGAGCCGTCAAAGCCCATCCCGCCCTCAAACGCGTCAGCCAGCTCGGTGGCGTTGATCGAGAACGCCTTGAGCTGACCGAGGATGTCGGTGAACCACAGGCGGATGAAGCGGATGTCGCGCTCGTCGGCGAGCGCCATCACGTCCTCGGCGGTCAGCGGTCGGTCTGGCATCAGGCGCGGAACGTTACTTGCCCGGCCGGGGCAGGCGCCGTACCCTCGACGTCATGAGCAAGCGGATCGCCCTGCTCGCCGCGGCCGCCATCCTGGGCGCCTGCGGCTCCGCGCTGGCCACGACCGGCTTCGCGGCCAGGGCCGCCTGCGGTCCCGGGAACGCACGCACCCTGGCCGTGGACGGCGTCGTACGCGTCTACGTGATCGGCAACAAGGTGTGGGGGTGCTCGATGCGGGGGACGGGAGTGTTCCGGCTCGGACAGCGAGCAACCTGCCAGGGTGCGGCACGAATCGACCCGGTCATCGTCGCAGGGAAGTTCGCGGCGTACGGCTCCGAGCGCTGCGGCGTTGACACCGGCAGCACGGTGGTGATCGTTCGCCGGCTCACCGACGGCAAGCAGTTCCTCGCCGCGCCCGCGACCAGCCCGCCCGGAGTGGAGTCGTTCCAATCCGTCGGCTCACTCGTGCTCCGGCGTGACGGCGCGGCGGCCTGGATCGGCACCGGCAGGTCGATCGTCGGCCACGGCAGCGGCAAGATCGAGGTCTACAAGGCCGATCGTCATGGATCGGTTGTGCAGCTGGACTCGGGTGCCGGAATCCGCCCCGGCTCGCTGCGCCTGCGTGGCTCGGAATTGAGCTGGCGGGACGGCACCGCGGTCCGCCACGCGACGCTGAGCTGAGCGCCGAAGCCGGCGCGTTCAGACGCCGGCGGGGACGACCGGCGCGCGCGTTCAGACGCCGGCGGGGACCCGGTCGCCGAGCCAGCGGTTGGCCCAGCGGTGGAGCTCGGACAGCGCCGGCTCAAGCTCCCGGCCCATCTTCGACAGGCCGTACTCAACCCGCAGCGGCGGACCGGGAATCACTGTGCGCTCCACGATCCCGCGCGCCTCGAGCTCCTTCATCCGCTCGGACAGGAGCCGGTCTGAGAGCTCGGGCACGGACTGGGCAATCTCGGAGAAGCGAAGCGGGCCGTCCATCAGGACCCTGAGGATCGCTCCGGTCCAGCGACGGCCGACGAGCTCAACCGCCTCGTGGTACAGCGGACAGCAGCCCGAGGCCCGTGACTTGCCCTCACCGGCCATATGGTCTCGGGCGCACATGCGTAGAGAAGCTTAGACCCTTCAGCCGGGGAATCGGGAAGGCATCTAGGCCGCCTGTACCGACCGCGATGCCTCCGACGATCCGTCGACCGGGACCTCCCCGGCGACGTTGACCATTGCGGTGAACCCCTCGAGCGCCACCGCAGCGATCGCCTCGAGGATCTGCTCGTCGTCCCACCCGGCCTCGCGCGCCTCCTCGTGCAGGTGCATCGCCGGACGCGCACCCTCCTCGAGAAGGGCCTGCAGATAGCGCAGCAGCGCAGCCTCGCGCTCGTCCTTCGAGGTGAACTGGCGCGCCAGCGCAACCTCGTCGATCGCGAGCCCGGCCGTGCGAGCGGTGCGGGAGTGCATCGCGATGCCCGGCTCCGAGTGGTAGTGCTCGGCCACCGCGAGCGCGATGCGCTCCAGGGTGGCGAGCGTCAGCTTGCCGTGGCGCAGCTCAGACCGGAACCGCGCATAGGCGCGCAGTGCCGCCGGCGAGCCGGCGAGCACACCCAGGAAGTTGGGCAGCTGCCCGCCAGATGACAGCGCGCCGCGAAGCACCGCGGCCGAACCTTCCGGCGCGGTCAAGTCGTCGTGGATTTGGAACCTGCTCATCGAAGTCTTCATCGTGGGCCACCAGGGATTCAGGGTATGGGTGGGCCGAGAAAGCACCAGCCCTTTACTTTCGAGACTCACTTACGGTTGATAAGTCTAAATGGCTGTTCCCGTTTGCACAAGGTCCCGAGCACCCCGGCGTGTTCAGATGAGACGAGTCGCCCACATCCACATCCGCCGCGCACGCTCCAGACCCACGAGCACACGAATTAATCAGCTCATTTCCTTATACGCGAGCGGATAAACGGTGGATCAGCAGCGTCTCGGAGAGTCGTAAGGGGGAATGGCCGAGAAGACGCCAGGGGCGCCCGCGCCAGGGCG
This sequence comes from uncultured Solirubrobacterales bacterium, assembly GCA_963796645.1. Lineage (GTDB taxonomy): Bacteria > Actinomycetota > Thermoleophilia > Solirubrobacterales > Solirubrobacteraceae > Palsa-465. The sequence goes on from CAWCMQ010000004.1 coordinate 235,821, forward strand.
CTATTGGCCAGGTTCAGCGCGTGTGGGCGTGGGCGACGAGTGCGGTGCTCGCGCCGCCGTGCGTCGAGCGCATCGCCGCGTGTGAACTCGTGGCGGCAACGAGCAGGAGCAGCACGCCGAGCAGCACCGCCCACATCGCGAAGCGATCCGGCTGGAATCCCGGGCGCTCGTGCACCGGCCGCTGCGGCCGCCGCCGCCCGTAGGTGGAGGATGAGTACCGCTCGGCCCCACGGCCGGTGATCGTGATCGTCCGACGGCCCGGGACACCGCTCGCGGGACGCGACGCCGCGCCGTTGCCGGCGCGTGGCTCGGACGGCGCGGGCGGCTCGGGCAGGGCGGGCGGCTCGGACGCGATTTCGTAGCGGATCGGAGCGGGCTGCCGCTCCGGAGCCCGTCTGGTGGCGACCGCCCGTGGCCGACGAGGCGCAGCCGAACGGCTGGCAAGGTCCATGTCGTCGAGCGCCGAGCGGCCGTCGAGCACGGTCAGACGCGGGCGCGACCGAGCGGCCGCGTCGCGGACTCGTTCCGGCTCCCTATCTGGACCATCCGGTCTAACGGAAACGCCTGGCTGCGGCATCCGACCGTCCTCTTTCTGTTGCTTGCGGGGTTAGCTGTCGGGCTCGCACCGAAAGAGCGGCGCTACGCATGGCTGCGATTAGCCCCAACTACGTGGGTCCCCCGCTTCCTTTGACCCGCCTCCATGAGGACGGGCAATGCGGGAATTCAGCTGTACGGACATCGGATCCTACAGCGCCAGCGGACGGAAGGAGCCTCCCACGGGCGTTTGCGCCGGGCACGCCGGCCCGAAAATTCTCGGACTTAGCAGGCTATTCGCGGCCGGCGACGCGGGAGACGAACTGGGCGACCTCGGACGCGTCCTTGCCCTGAAGCAGGTCGGCCGGCATGGTGCCGTTACCGAGACATGACTGGCCGGAACCGGCGGGCGGATTGGCGAGGCAGCCGTTGGCGATGGTGTTAGCGACCAGCGACTGGGGCGGCCGCAGCTGATCGAGGTTCGGTCCCACCTTGCCCACCGCGTTGGCCGCCGCGAGCGTATGGCACACAGCACAGTTCTGCCCGAACAGCTGACGCCCGCGCTTCTCGGCAGCGGTGAGCTTGAGCCCTCCGATCTGGGCGTTCGCACTGTTGCGATTGCCGGCCAGGAACAGCAGCGGGATCGCCACGCCGAAGGCCACGTAGATCACCACGAATGTGACCACGAACACCTTTCGCGCGCCCCGCTTCTGGGTTTGCAGTGCCGCGCGCGCTCCGCTGGGGCCGCCGCGCACGGCGACGAAGAAAATCGCGAACGCGAGCACGACCCAGAAGACGGCGAAGATGATCACGCCAAGCATCGCGGGCGCACCTTATCGTGAGCGGGCCCCCGACGCAGCTAGCTGGTTGATTCACGACCCCGCGTGCCGGGTTCATCCGGCCCCGCGCGGCGACGGCATCAACCAGCTACAGGCTGATCACCTGACGGAACGGATAGAGGTTCGCGAAGTCCCAGAGAAAGGCAGCGGCCCAGATACAGACGACCAGCCAGGGGACCCGGCGGGCACCCAACAGCCGCGCCACGGCCACGTACAACGCCGGCATCGTTACGACCATGTAGTAGAGATAGGTCGTACGGCTGTCGATCAGGTGGAACAGTTCCGGTGGCAGCCAGGTCCCGAGTACCCATGCGACGGTCAGGAACGAGAGATCGTCCCGCCGTCGAATCGCCCACCACGCACACAACAACAGCGCCAGCCAGCTCGTGTACAGCAGCACCCGGCTGATCTCGCCCCGGAACCAGAGGATCTTGGTGTTCGACTTCACCACCCCGTTGGTCTTGACGATCTGAGAGGTCGCGTAGTAGTCGATCGCTTTGCGGTTCAGCCACCACGCGGTGGGCGTTGTCGCAATGCCCTTCGGTGAGCCGTGGTCGGTGAGCTGCGCCGCGTAGTGGTTCATGAACGCGAAGTGGTTGCACCCGTCACGCCAGATCAGCACGTACTTGCACACGGCGGCCTGAGCGCGGTCGACGCGGTGGCCTCCGCTGTACGGCGGATACGCGGTGTCGAGCGCGCTGAGCAGACTGAAGTACGTGAGCCCCGCGACCAGCCACACCGCGGCCGCGCGCAGGAGACTCCGTAGCCCGGACCTCAAGCCCCGCTCGCCCTGCTGATCGCGGTCAACCAGGCCCGCCGCGATCCGCATCAGCTCGAACAGCGCGATCACGAACAGCGCATAGGCAGCGAACTCCTTGACGCAGCAGCCGATCCCGATCAGCAACCCGGCGACCAGCGGGTGGCGGCGCAGGTAGAACGCCACCCCGGCCAGCATGAACGGGACCGCGTAGATGTCGAGGACCGCGATCCGCGAGTGGACGACCCAGAGGTTGTCGAAGCTGGCGAGACTGGCTGCGCCCAGAGCCAGCCATGAGCTGCCGCCCGCGCACCGAACCAGCCAGTAGAGGAGCAGGATCGACGCCAGGCCGAACAGAACCGCGCTGATGCGCCAGCCGATCGCGTTATCGCCAAAGAGGTCGATCGCGCCGGCGATCACGACCTTGCCGAGCTGCGGGTGCTCGGCATTCGGGTCGGCCCCGGTGGGAGCCGCGTGGTAGTAGATGTCGCCGGGTGTGATCTTCTCGCCGGCCATCACCCTCGCGGCCGACACGTAGTAGCGCTCATCGAATATGTAGCCCTGATTCGGCGGCTTGGCGACCGGTGTACTCAGGCGATACGTCCGCACGGCAGTGCCGGCGATACAGACGATCGCCAGCATGACCAGCGGCGCGCGAGGGTTGGCGAGACGCGCCGCACACCAGCCCCGAGCCCGCACCGCGAATTCAGGCCGGAGCCGCGCCGGCAGCCGAGGACGTCTACTCACAACGCAGCATCACACCAGGCTGGGTGGATACTCAGCGCAGGTAGCGGCGTTACGGGGGATCACGGGGCATCAGCGGCGCCTCCCAGAGGCGAAGCTCATCACCGGCGGGGCAACGGCGCGGAAGTCCTCAGCCTCGGTGTCGGGAGCAGCGGCGGAGGCGGTCGATCGGGCATCGGAGGCGGTCGATCGGGCGTCAGGGGCGGTCGATCGGGCATCGTGGGCGGTCGAGGCTCCGCCAGCTGCAACCGAGGCGCCCTGCTCCGCCGCCCGCGCGCGGCGGACCTGGTCATCCAGCATCGAGAAGTCCTTGATCTCGGCGATCCAACGGTCTGGGGCGGAAATCGAGCCGACCTTGTCGACGAGAACGTTGATCGCGCCGCCCGCCGCTGCGAACCGTTCGAGCTTTCCCTCCACGAGCATCAGCGGCTCGGTGCGCACGGTGAGCCGATTTTGCTCATAGATCTTGGCCGGGATGATCAGGTTGATCGTCCCGAACTCATCCTCGAGCAGCACGAACACGATGCCGTTCGCGGTCCCCGGACGCTGGCGCGCGACGACCATGCCACCGATCCGAATCCGCGTACCGTGCTCGAGTATCTCGAGATCCCGGCTCGTCGCCGCGCCGGCCGGCAGGCGGTGGCGCAGCAGCGCCAGCGGATGGGTATCGACGGTCAGTCCCGTCGTGCCGTAGTCGGCGAGCATCGACTCCCAAGCTGAAAGCTCGCGGAGCCTGGGCGGAGCCGGGAGGTCGAGCGGAAGGGCGAGCTGGGTGCCTCCGGGGACGTTGCGTCCGGGGGCGGCGACGCCCAGCTGCCAAAGCGCGATCCGTCGGGCGGAACGGTTCGGGATGGCGGAGCCGTTCGCAACCCCGGCGCCGTTCGCAGTCCCGGCGCCATTGGCAGCCGCGGAGCCGTTCCCAACCCCGGCGCCGTTCGCAGTCCCGGCGCCATTGGCAGCCGCGGAGCCGTTCGCCTCCGCCACGAGCGAATCGCACGCGCCTGACCAGGCGAGCAGCTCGAGCGATGGGGCGCCGGCGCCGGCGCGGGAGGCAAGATCCGAGAGGCTTCGAAAGCGTCCCCCCTCCCGGCGGGCCGAAGCGAGCTTTCTGACCTCCTGCTCTCGCACGCCCCGGACATAACCGAGGCCGATGCGGACGCGGCCGTGGTCGTCCATCTCACAATCTGCCTCGCTCTCATTCACGTCGGGCGGGAGCACATCGATCCCACGTCGCTGAGCCTCGTGCACCAGGGCATCGGGCGGGTAGAAGCCCATTGGCTGCTCATTGAGCAGGGAGCACAGGAACTCCTGGCCGTAGTGGACACGAAGCCAAGTTGACTGATAGGCCAGCAGACCGAAGGCGGCTCCGTGGGCCTTGGGGAAGCCAAAGCCGGAGAAGCCCTGGACCATCGAGAAGACACGCTCTGCGGTCGCCTCGTCGACGCCGTGCAGGCGTTTGGCTCCCGCGATAAAGCGGCGGTGATAGGCCTCGATCGCAGCCTCGGATCGCTTGCGGCTCATCGCTCGGCGCAGTCCCTCCGCCTCCCCGGTGGAAAAGCCGGCGAAAGCGATCGCGACCTCGAGCACCTGATCCTGGAAGATGATCGTCCCAAGGGTCTCGCCCAGCACCGCCTCGAGCGAGGGGTGCTCGTAAGGAACCCGATAGTCCGGATCGACGCGCATGCGTTGACGGCGCTCGATGTACGGATTCACGGCTCCGCCCTGAATCGGACCGGGACGGACGATCGCCACCTGGATAGTGATGTCCTGGAGATTCTCCGGGCGGGTGCGCCGCAGCGATTGCATCTGCGCGCGGCTCTCGATCTGGAAGACCCCGGTCGTGTCCGCAGTCTGGATGCATTCGTAGGTCTCCGGATCGTCGTACGGGATCCGGGACAGGTCGATCTGCTCGTTGCGCGTACGGGCGATCAACTCCACCGAACGCTCCACGGCCGAGAGCATCCCGAGCCCGAGCAGGTCGATCTTCAGAAAGCCCGCATCGGAACAGGAATCCTTATCCCACTGGGCGATCTGGCGTCCCTCCATCGCCGCCGGAACGATTGGGCAGCAGTCGATGAGCGGCCGCGTCGCCACGATCATCCCGCCCGAGTGCTGGGAGAGATGGCGAGGAAGGCCGTGGGCCTCAGCGGCGAGCCGTGCGAGCCAGGCCCAGCGGCCGCCGGCGCCGCGGCGTGGAGGGTTGGCGTCCACTTCTGGGGCTGTTGACGGTCGGACCGTCCCGTGCCGCGGGGTCCCCTCCGAGTGCACTCTCGATGTCTCGCTCGACCTCGCGTGCGTCCCAGCCCTCGCTCCCACGCGCGACACGCTCGATCTCCCCGGGCGGGAGGCCGAGTGCCTTGCCGATCTCTCGGATCGCACCCCGAGCACGGTAGGTGGGGAAGGCGGCCACCAGGGCAGAGCGGTCATGCCCGTAGCGCTCATGAATCCTCGGGATCAGGACCTCCCGGATGTCCCGGGGGAAGTCGAGATCGATGTCGGGCAGGGAGGTCAGCTCCTCGTTGAGAAAGCGGCCGATCAGGAGCTCGTTGGCGATCGGGTCTACGTGCGAGAGCCCTGTGAGAAAGCAGACGATCGAGGAGACGCTCGAGCCACGACCGCGCCCGGGTGGGAGCAGAGCCCGGGCGGTGTCGGGTCCGCGGACCTCGGCAGCCACCTCGCGCGCGAGCTCGAGCAGGTCATGGTGGAGCAGGAAGAAGCCCGGAAGACCGAGCTTGTCGATGATCCGAAGCTCCTCCCCAAGCCGTGAGGTGGCGTTTTCACGAATGTCGGGCCGCCCGTTCAAATAGCGATCGTGGAGCCGAGAATCACACAGCTCCGCCAGTTTTCGCATCGCCTCCTGATCCTCGGCACCCGGATAGCGGTAGCCGAGATCGCTACCGAGGTCGAAGCGCAGACGATCGGCCACCCGCTCGGTTTCCGCCACGGCATCGGGATATTCCGGAAACCGCGCTGCCATCACTTCCGGCGATGCGAGCACGTGACTGAAGTTGCCGCGCCGCGCGGGCTCCGAGGCGTCGAGCGCCATGTGCACTCGGATGGCCACGAACGCATCCTGGAGCGGCGCGCGAGAACGGGCGTGGGCATGGACGTTTCCCGTCGCGACGTATCGCAGTCCGAGCCGGTCCGCCAATCCCGCCAGACGCCTGTTCCTGGCGCGGTCGTCGCGTAAGAAGGGACGCTGCAGCTCGACCCTCAGACGGTCGGGACCGAAAGCCTCGAGAAGTCGCCGCAGGGAGAACTCGTCGTGGATGCCCCTAAGCGCACACCCGCTCAGGCAGAGCAGTCCTTCGGCATGGACAAGAACGTCGCCCAGATTCACGAAGGCCTGTGTGGGCGGTCCGGGCTTCTCCCGGGTGTGCGCGTGCGCACGAGTCAGGATGCGGCAGAGGTTCGACCATCCCTGTGCGTCCTCGACCAGCAGCGTCAGATGGCGTCCATCATCGAGATCGATCTCGGCTCCGTGGATCGGCCGAAGACCCAGCGCCCGGGCAGAGACCGCGAACTCCATCGAGCCCGAGACCGTGTTGTGATCAGTAAGGGCAAGTGCTCGGTGGCCGTTCTCGAGCGCCGCCGGAACGAGCTCGTCAGGGAGCGATGCGCCATCGAGGAACGAGAAGGCCGAGTGGCAGTGAAGCTCTACATATGGCACGAACACATGTTCGCATCCGGATCGGTCGGACCCAAATCCAGACAACGGCCCTTGACAAGTTATTAGTGACTGCTAATCTACGCGCCGCAGCACTTATTAGCCACTACTAAGAACTGAAGGGAGTAACGATATGTCCAGCAGATCAAGGGCCTGGACGCTCGGAATCGTCTCGGTTGGACTGTTCATGGTGGTGCTCGACAACCTCGTGATCAACGTCGCGCTCCCGAGCATCCACGATCAACTCGGCGCCTCGATCCAGGCGCTCGAGTGGACCGTCAACGCGTACGTACTCGCGTACGCGGTACTGCTGCTGATGGGCGCCGCGGTCGGCGACCGCTTCGGCCGCAAGCGGATGTTCACCGTCGGCATCGCGCTGTTCACGGCGTCCTCCGCCGCGGCCGCGCTCGCGCCGACGATCGGCCTGCTGATCGCCGCCCGCGCCGCTCAGGGAGTTGGCGCCGCGATCGCGACGCCGCTGACGCTGACGCTTCTCGCCGACGCATTCCCGCCCAACCAGCGTGGCCTCGCGCTCGGCGTCTGGTCGGGGATCAGCGGGATCGGCGTGGCCCTTGGTCCGCTGGTCGGCGGCGCCGTGATCCAACTCGCCGACTGGCACTGGATCTTTTGGATCAACGTCCCGATCGGCGCCGTGCTGGTCCCGCTCGCGTTGACCCATCTGACCGAGAGCCACGGCCCCGAGCGCCGCTTCGACCTCACCGGCCTGATGCTCGGCTCCTCCGGTCTGTTCGGGATCGTCTACGGGCTGATCCGCGCGCAGTCGATCGGCTGGACGGCGGCCGAGGTGGTCGTCTCGTTGGCGACCGGAATCGCGCTCCTCGCGGCGTTCGTCGCACACGAGCAGCGCACCGACGAGCCCCTGCTCCCGATGTCGTTCTTCGCCAAGCGGAGCTTCGCCGTCACGAACGTGGTCTCGCTGTCGATGTACTTCGGCATGTTCGGCTCGATCTTCTTCCTCAGCCAGTTCATGCAGAACGTGCTCGGCAACTCGCCGCTGCAGGCCGGCGTCAAGCTGCTCGCCTGGACCGGCGCGTCGATGGTGGTCTCTCCGCTCGCGGGGATCTTCTCCGAGAGGTACGGGAGCCGGCTGTTCATGGTCGCGGGGTTGACGCTCCAGGCGACCGCGCTCGGCTGGATCGCGTCGATCGCGAGCACCGACACCAGCTTCGCGAGCCTCGTCGTCCCGATGGTTCTGGCTGGAAGCGGGATGGCGCTCGTGTTCGCGCCGTCGGCCAACGCTGTCCTGGCCTCGGTCCGGACCGAGCAGGCCGGCCAGGCATCGGGCGCCGCCAACTCGATTCGGGAACTCGGCGGCACGTTCGGGATCGCGGTCCTGTCCACCGTGTTCACCGGCAGCGGCGGCTATGCCAGCGGCCAGGCGTTCGTCAGCGGACTCGTTCCCGCGCTGTGGGTCGGGGTCGGCGTGCTCGCCTTCGGCGCACTGATCGCGGCGGCGCTGCCGTTCAGCACAAAGGCCCTACAGCAGGGTCAGGCGCGCAGCGAGGCGCACCGGTCCACGAGCCCGATCGGCGCCGAGGCCGCAGGGGCCACGGCGTAGCGGTGCCGGAGTGACGACTAGGATCGAGAACGTGGCCACCGCAGAGGACAAGCCGACCCGCCAGCGCGTCCCGGCCTCAGAGCGCCGGGACGCGCTCGTGTCGGCGGCGATCCACTACTTCGCGCACGGCGGGCTCCACGGGACGCCGGTGGACAAGATCGCTCGCGACGTGGGCGTCGCGCAGCCGTACGTCTTCAGCCTGTTCGGCTCCAAGCGCGAGTTGTTCCTCGCGGCGGTCGATCGGTGCTTCGAGCTGACGATCGAGATGTTCGAGGGGGTGGCCGAGCGGTTCGACCCGGAGGCCGCCGGCCCCGACACAGACGTGCTGATGGCGATGGCGGCCGACTACGTGGTGCGGCTCCAGACCGACCGTGACCTGCTGATGCTCCAGCTCCAGGCGTATGCCGCGTGCGACGACGAGGTGATCCGCGAGCGGGTGCGGGCCGCGTACGCCCGGCTCGTCAACCGCGTCGGCGAGCTCTCGCAGGCGGACTCCGAGCGGATAGACGAGTTCTTCCGCTACGGAATGTCGCTAAACGTCGCCGCGGCGATGGGCGTGCTCGAGCTCTCCTGCGGCGCCGACTGGGTGCTCGAGCACAAGACCTGAGCTACATCGCCCGCGCGAGGTCGCGGTCGGGCTCGGCGGACTGCGTTGAGATCAACGACGATGGCGATGGGGTCGCCGAGGCGCCGTGTTGCGAGCGTGCACCGTCGTGCCCTCGATGCCCCCGATGGACACCGTCACAGCCACGCCTCTGACCCGCTGCGCCCTGCCGAGCCTGAAACTGGCACCATCGCGCCTCCCGTTCACGCGGTAGGTGACGACGCTCGTGGACAAGCGGATCCCAATGTCGTAGTAGGCAGCGCTGCGTAACCGCGACCAGTGGACGGTGAGCTTGCCGTTCCGCACTCGGTACGTCGCGTGCGACACCCGCGGTAGCGAGGGCTTGGGTGCGGTGAAGTGGGCAATGGTGAGTCGCTCGCGCGGGAATCCGTCGATCGACACGACTGCGATCACCGTCCGGGCTCCGCCCGGACCGGGTGCCACGGCAAGGCGCGTGCTGCCCGACCCACGGGTGGTCTGCAGGATTCGCTCCTCCGTGCCGCCGGCCTGGAGAAATTCAACGCCAACTCCTCGCTGGGCCTGGAAGTGCCACCGCAGCGTGCGCTTGTGGCCGCTGCCATTCACATGAGCGGTCAGCTTCACCGGCAGCAGCGGTGTTGCGTACTCGTAACGAACGGCGACTGGCGAGCTCGGTGATGCGGTGATCATCCAGCGGCCGGCTTGCGGATGCGGAACGATGAAGTAGGTCGTCCGCGAGCTCGTCACCGCCAGCGCCATCCCCTCCTTGGTGAGGGTCATGTGGTCGGCGGCGGCGGGGGTGGTGAGCGACTGGCCGCCCGGGCCCGTGAGCGTGACCTGCGGAGGTCCGGTTGAGCCCACGACCGCGAACTCCTCCCTGGCCTGGCCCGGTGACACCGTGATCGACCTCGCCGCGGCCGCATCGCTGGCGCCGCCCACTCCCACAGTCTGGATGCCGCTGAAATCGCAGCCGTCGAAATCTGTTTCTCCGCTCCAGAAGTGCTTGAAGCCGACGTCCCCGACGATCGGGACCTGACCGCACGCTCCTACGCCTGCGTTCGAGAGGACCCCATTCGCGCTCACGTTCCAGCCGAACACTCCTGCGCTTCCGTTGCCGTCGAGCTCCCAGTTCCAGCCGTTGCTCGCCTTGGCAAGGCCGCCGCTGACCGACAGCGACGCGGACGCGGGGCCGAACGAGCGCGAGTAACTGCCGCTCGCGGCCACCTTGAAGCCACCATCACGGTCGTCGAAAAGAAGCGAGCCGCCGACGGTCGCGACGTCGGACAGCGACACGTCACCGTTCAGTTTGAGCGAGAAGCCGCTCTGGTCGCCGAGCTGGTAGTCGAACCCGCCGTCGATCTTCCACCCGCCCTCGGTCATCAACCCGGCGCTCCCGCCCACTCCGAACGAGGGATGGAACTGAAGGCGCACGCTGAGATCCGAGATCGTGACCGGACCGATCGTCCAGCTCAGCTCCTGATCGGACACGCTGAAGCCGTCTAATTGCAGCGGCTGAGTCCCGACCGTGATCGTGAACCCGAGAGTCGGCACCGCCTTGCCGAGCACCCCCTTGATACCGGTGGCGTCCTCGGGCAAGAAATCCTCGATCGACACGGCTCCCCCACCGCTCCATTCGTGCCTGGCTCCGTCGTAGGAGAGCTCGAAGTCCTGTACGGCGAGCGGCCCGATGTGGATGATGTTCGGCTGGGTCGGGAGGAGCGCGTAGCCGACGCCGCTCTCGCTCGCCACCGGATAGGAGCAGGTGAAGCCCGTCGGTGCCTCCTCACCCGGCTCGCATGGATCGAGGGAGTTGTGCCCGGCCGCCTCCGCCGGACCCCTGAGCGCGATGCCGGCCCCCGCGATCCCGCTCTCGTTGTCGGTGATCATTGTGAGCGTCGCCTCGGCCTTCGGCAAGCCCTCGAGCACGTCGAGGCTGGCCGTCCCGGTTAGATCGGCCTCGTTGGCAGAGAACTTCGCGGTCAGGGAGCCGGAGATCGGGAAGCCGTACACCTTGGGCTTGAAGTTGTTCGAGTTGAACAGCGTGATCGTTCCGGACAGCGGCACATTGACGCTGTGGGCCCAGGGATAGAACGGGATCACACCGCCGAGCTTGGCGACGCCGGGACCATCGACCCTCAGAGCGGGCGCCGAGGCATCGACCGTCACCGTGCTCCCCCCCGCCGGCGAGAACTCGATCCCGTTGACCTTGACGTCGCCGGTCGAAACCCAGGTGTCGCGGGCGGCCTTGGTGAAGCAGCCTGCGACCTCGAGCTTCTTGGAATCGGTCGGTAGCGCCGAGGCAGGCACGGACAGGGCGTCACAGGTGGTGAACGTCTGCCGCCCACCGGTCACGGTGCTCCCGCCGGCAGTCACCACGAGCTGGAACTGGTACGCACTCATGGCGGCCAGGTGACCGAGGGCCGCGGTGGCCTCGGGACCCTCCTGGTTCCCAGGCTGGGTGAGCTTGCACGGGACGGTCGAGTTGTAGTTCCCGATCCCATACTCAAACCGGCACGAGGTCACCGTGGTTCCCTGGGCGGGCAGGATCGAGCCCGTGAGCGTCGCGCCATTGAGGCTCACCCCGGTCGCCTTGCCGGTGGTCACGCTCGGCTGCGGGATCCGGCAGCCGTCGGCGGAGAAGAGGTTCGCTGCCGGCGGCGTCCCGCCGGCAGCGCCGTGATTGAGGAGTGTCTGGATTCCGTAGTACTTGCACTGATAACTCTCGCCGTCGAGGAAGCCCACGTCGTCAAACCCGCTCGAGCCGCCGAACGCTCCGCTGACCACTGGACCCGCGACACCATTCAGTTCGTAGGGGGACCCCGGGACGGGAACCAGGGTGCCGCTCGCGTTGGGGACGGCCACGGCGATCCAGTCGGCGAGGCTGTAGGACCCGATCCCTCCGCCCTGCCAGTAGCCGGACGCCGCCAGGCCTTGTCGCGGACTCGATGTGAAGTTGCCGGCCGCGAGATAGCTGAGCGAGGTGTTGCCAGGGGCGATCTGCGTCGCCGTCCCCGCCGAGAAGCCGAGCTTGCCGTCCCCCATCATCACCTCCGCCTTGCCGTCGGACTGGAAGCCGACCGCGAGGTCCGGATACGGGCCGCCGAAGTTTCCCTCGACGAGCGAAAGCGCGCCGAAGAAGACGATGCCGCTGCTGCAGGCCGGCTCGACTCCGGTCGCATATTGGTGGGCGGTTACCGTGAACCCACCGCTTGCATCGCCCTTTAGAACGTCGACCTGATTGGCGCCGCCATCGAGCACGGCCAGGTCCATGTGCGTGTCGCTGTTCCCGGCGTCGAACGTCCCCTGTGCAATCGCGTCTGGGTAGGCACGGCCACCGCACCCTGGACCGGCCGGGAGCGCGATCGGAGTCGGGCTATCGCTCTTGAAGACTGGGTTGCCGACCGTGCTGGACGAGTCGCCGAGGAACACCTGAACCTGCCCAGTGTTCCCGGTGTTGGTCACGCACGACTCCGCCACAGCGAGGTCGGTCAGGGTGTCGCCGTTGTAGTCGCTCGTGGCAAATCCCGCCGGAGCGCATCCGCTCGGCAGCGAGATCTGCGGACCCTGGGTGAAGATTCCGTTTCCGTCCCCGACGAGGATCGTGAAGCTGTCGGTCGTCTGGTTGCCGACAACGATGTCCTCGTGGTTGTCGTTGCCGAAGACCGCCGTCGCGATCGGCACGACACCCTGCCCGACCTGGATCGGCGACCCGCTCGCCTGGCTGAAGTGACCGGTGCTGTTTCCGAGCAGGACGCTGACGGTGCCGTTGCTGTAGTTGGTCGCGGCGATGTCCGGGTAGCCGTCGCCGTTGAGGTCAGGACCGGAGGCGACCACCATTGCATTCGCGTAGCCCGCGATCGGACTCGCCGGCCCGGCGGTGAACTGCGGCCGTGCGGCCGATGCCGCTGATGTCCAGGCCAGCGCCGCACAGCCCGTAACGATTGCGGTCACGACAGCAGGAGCGCCCCGTCGTCCCCACATTGCGCGCGGAACATAACCGTTCTGGGGAGCTCCGTGGAGAAATTATGTGCGATTCGGCACTTTTGTCCGAATGCGGACCGTCCGCGCTACGCGACGGCCCGCGCGAGGTCGCGGTCGGGCTCGATCTCCCAGCGGCCGGCGAGGTCGATGAGGTGCTCGTCGAGCGACCAGCGATCGGGGAGCGCGGCGCCCTCATGCTCGGGGCTTGCGCCCTTGAGCGTCATACAACCCGTGTTATCGCCGAGCGCGCGAATCTCGGTGATGTCGTCGGCGGACAGGCGGAGATCGGACGGGAGCGCCGCGAGCTCGGCACGCTTCTCCTCGACCGGCCGCGCATCCGGTCCGAGCTCCTGGATCAGGGTGGGCACGACGCACCGGACCGGCTCATGCGCGAGGTTCCATTGGCAGGCGAGCTGGATCATCGTCAGGCCCGCGCGGTCAGCGATCGGGCGCATCGAGTCGAGTCGCTTACGGCCGGCTTCGATCCAGCCTTCGGGGCGGAAACTCCGGTGGTCGTGAGGAAGGAGCTCCTGTCCAGGGCGCACGTCATCGAAGAACAGTCCGCCGTAGTCGACCACGCGGGTGATCACATTCACGCGCTGCGCGACGGCGGCGTCGAGGCAGAGCTCGCCCGGCCACGGCTCGAGCGGATTGAGGATGATCATCGCCCAGTCGAGCTCCGAGCCGAAGCGCTCGAGGCAGTCGATCACATCGAGCGTGAACCCGTTGGCGGGTCCGGGCGCGACGCCGATCATGCGGGTCAGCCCGCGCTCGCGCAGATCCGTCATCCCCTTCCACACGACCTCGCTGGTGTATCCCGTGCGGTCAGGGTTGTGCAGGAGCAGGAGATCGAAGGCGTCGATCCCGCACCGCTCGAGGCTGCGCTCGGTCGCCATCTGGAGGTAGTCGGCGTAACCCGAGGGACCGCGGAGCTGGGGATCGGTGAAGCGGGGGAAGCCCTTCGCGCCGGCACGCTCGCCGGTGTAGAAATCGTGGCCGACCGCCCCGACGATGCAGATCTGATCACGTGGCAGACCATCGATCGCGCGGCCGAGCATCGTGTCGGCGTCGCCGGTGCCGTAGACGTCGGCGGTGATAACGGTCGAGATGCTCTGGTCGGGAGAGATCAGCCGGGCGAAGCGCTCGTCGTCGAGCGGCTCGCCGAAGCGCATGAAGCGCCCGCCGCTCCAGGTTCCGATCGCGCTCGTGCCGAGGTCGAGGGCCACGGCCTGAGTGTAGGGGGCGCCGCACAGCGCCCTTCCAGACGGGCGGTCGGTCAGGCCCTTCAAGCGGGCGGTCGAATATGGATGGCTATCGCTGGCGCCACCACCTCCCGCTGATCAGGTCGTGGAAGACGACGTCGTTGCGGCCGCCGGTCGTGACCACCTCCCAATAACGGCGCCTGAGGGGACGCTCGGTCCACCAGCGATCCTCGATCAACCAGGACTCGCGGACCGAGTCGATCGGATGGCCGTCGACGACCTGCGGACATCCGTCATCGCCGGCGTCGACAGAGACGCGCCGAGGGACGGACAGGCGACGGGGTCCGGTCACTGGCCCTCGAATGGTGTGAGCACGGCCCGGCGCTCGGGGAACCGAGAATCGGGATCGACCTCGAGCACGCGCAGGGCGGAGTCGGGGCCGGCAGCGGCACGGGTCTGGCGGATCGCCTCTCGCAGGCGTGCCGCACGCGCGGCGGCAGAGTCCTCGAGCAGCGGATGCTGGTCGCCGGCAGGCGGTCCGAATCGCTCGATCGCCAGTCGCAGGACCTCGACCGGCGCCGGAATCTGGGCTAGGCGAGGAGCGAGGGCAAGTCGCATGCGCGTGGGATCGGCAAGCGACTCACGGAACACGAACTGCTCCCGCCACGTCCCTCCCCGCTCGACCAGCACCACCGAGATCACAACCGCGCGAATCGTCCGTCCCCGCCGCTCGCGGCGAGCGAGCAGGCGATCAATGAGCAGACCGAGGCCGCGCTCGAGCTGGAGGCCGGACGTGGCCTCGGGCAGCTCGAGCTCCTCGCGTAGGTATTCACGGGCGGGCCTGGGGCGAAGCGCGCCGTCTCCGCCACAGGCCAGCTCATGGGCCAGCAGCCCCGAGGCGCCGAACCGGTCGGCCAGCGCAGCGGTTGGCACGGCCGCGAGCTCGCCAAGCGTCCTGACCCCGAGCCGCTCCAGGGCATCAGGCATGTCGGTGAGCTCTGGACGCGCACGCAGCAGGGCAACCGGCAGCTGCGACAGAAAGGCGCGCGCCTCCCCTCTGGCTCCTGACACGATCATCGGCCGGCGGACCCGCGCCCGCGTGGCCGCGGCAACCGCCGAGAACCGCGAGGGTGCAACGCCATAGCGCGCCGGCACTCGCAGGGCGCCCCGCGCCGCCGCGAGCACCCCTCCGAGCCGATCAGTCTCCCTGAGCCCCGGCAGACCGCCGTGCAGGCGAAGCAATCCATCTGCCTCGAAGCAGACCAGCCCAGGGCGCTCTGGCTCGACGGACGCGCCCATCGACTCGAGCCGTACGAGCAGCCTCTCCCAGGCATCGGCGACCCCGGCGGGGTCGGGCGGGACGAGGTTCAGCCTCGGGCAGCGGGCGAGCGCCTCCCCAAGTCTCATGCCAGGATGAACGCCGAAGGCCTCAGCCGCGAGTGACACCTCCCCGATCTGATGCGCCCCCGGTTCCGGCGCCAGCGCCACCGGCGTCTGGAGAAGTTCGCGGCGATCGCCGGCCGCGACACCGAGCTGGAAACGAGGGAAGAGGACACAGACGATCACGAACATATGTTCGCATCGGTCTCGGACGGATGCCGCTCGACGATCCGATCGGGCAAGATATGCTCCCCGACTTCAGACAGGGGAGCTCCGGCCGGGGGACGCTCCAGGCAGAGGGAGGAAGCCGTGCTCAAGCGTGTTGTCCTGTTGGCCACGACGTCGGTGCTGCTGAGTGCCGGGGCGGCGAGCGCCGCGACCGGTCCCTACGTGTCACTCGGAGACTCGTACACGTCCGCGCCGCTGGTTCCGTCACCGACCGGCAACCCGATCCTGTGCGGTCGCTCAACGAATAACTACCCCTCCGACGTTGCCCGCGCGATTGCTCCCCGGAGCTTCACCGACGTCAGCTGCGGTAGTGCGACGACGGACGACATGACCCAACCCCAGAACCTTTACAACCTCCAGACCAATCCGCCCCAGTTCAACGCTCTCAGCGCAAGCGACTCGCTGGTCACGGAGGGCATCGGCGGAAACGACGCCGGACTCATCGGAGTGGCGGAGGAGTGCGCCCAGCTCGATGCCTTCTCGCCGACCGGGACGCCCTGCAAGAACCACTACACGGCCGGCGGGAGTGACCCGAACGTGGCGCGAATCAACGCGACAGGGCCGAAGGTCGCGGCCGCGCTCCAGGGCATCCACCAGCGAGCTCCGCAGGCCAAGGTCCTACTCGTTGGCTATCCAGACGGACTCCCTGTGAACGGATCCAGCTGCTGGCCACTGGTGCCGATCACCGCCGGCGACGTCACGTACTTCAACTCGCTCGAGCAGCAGCTCAATCAGGTGCTTGCGCAGGAGGCGGCAGCAAACAACGCCACCTACATCGACACGTTCAGCTCGAGCATCGGACACGATGCCTGCAAGGCGCCGGGTGTTGCGTGGGTCAATGGGATCGTTCCGAACTCGGTCGCGTTCCCGCTGCACCCAAATCAGATGGGCGAGCAGAACATGGCCAACCAAGTGCTGAAGGCACTCGGCTAGCCCAGGCGGTGGTACGGTCCCGTCGGATGGCACCACCGCCCAACCTCGCTGATCTGGCGGTTCGGAGCGCGCATACCCTTCGGGCGTTCGGGCAGCGAGTCCCGGGCGCGGGCGAGGTCTTGGCGCGCTCGCTGCACGACTCAGTCAAGGGGCGGACGGTGATGATCACCGGCGCCTCCTCGGGCATCGGCCGCGCGGCGGCGCTGAAGGTCGGAACCGCGGGGGGCACCGTGCTGCTAGTGGCGCGCACGAAGAAGAAGCTCGACGAGGCCAGGCGCGAGATCGAGCGGTCTGGCGGCGAGGCCTTCGTCCACCCGTGCGATCTCTCCGACACCGACGACATCGACCGGATGGCGGAGGAGGTGCTGCAGCAGCATGGCGGCGTCGACATCCTGGTCAACAACGCCGGCAAGTCGATCCGGCGCTCGGTGAGCCGTGCCTACGACCGCTTCCACGACTACCAGCGCACGATGCAGCTCAACTACTTCGCGCCGGTGAAGCTGATCCTCGACGTGCTGCCGTCGATGCGCGACCAGGGCACAGGGCACATCATCAACATCTCGACCATCGGCCTGCAGACGAACACGCCGCGGTTCTCCGCCTACCTGGCCTCGAAGGCGGCGCTGGACGCGTTCTCGCGCTCGATCGCGCCCGAGATCATCGACGACGGCGTACACATCACAACCGTCTACATGCCGCTCGTGCGCACGCCGATGATCGCTCCGACAAAGATCTACGACCGGTTCCCGACGCTCAGCCCCGAAGAGGCGGCGGACATGATCACGGATGCGATCCGCAAGCGACCCAAGCGTGTCGCGACGATGCTCGGGAACCTCGGCCAGCTCAGCTATGCGGTCGCGCCTGGTGCGCAGGACCTGGTGGTGAACCGGGCCTACAAGCTATTCCCCGAGGGGGATCGGAAGGACAAGCTGACCGAGGGCAAGGAAACGCCCGAGCAGCGCGCCTTCGTCCGCGCCACGCGCGGCGTGCACTGGTAGTCGCCGCCGCTCAGGGCACGCGGGCCGGGATCGGCTCGAGGATGCCGCGGATGCGGCCCACGACCGAGACCGTCCGGCGGTAGGAGGCACGGAGGATCCTGAGTGCCTCCTGATGGCGGCGGAATGCATCGCCGATCGGCAGCGCCTTGTAGTCGGGGCGGCGGTCCCAGGTCGGGAGGTAGGTGATGCCGGTCACGCGCGAGCGGTCGCCGGAGACCGCGATGTGCAGGAACACGAGCATCCCATCCTCGGTCTGCGGGAGTGGACAGCATGGGGACGGCTCGTCGGAGATGATCTGGCCCTCGCCGAAGACGACGAGCTTTCCGTTCACGCGCTCGATCGGCTGCACGATGTGGACGTGCTGACCGACGATCGCGGTTATGTCGCGGTCCCGCGTGAGCGCCTGGGCCAGGGTCATCTGGAACGTGCTGGGTGGGGCGATGAACTGATCGCCCCAGTGGAAGTTGACGATCACGACCTGGGCGCCGCGGCTGCGGGCGACCCGGGCGTCGTGCTCGACCTGGGCGACGGTGGCGAGATTGACCGACCACGGATGCGGGAGCGGGATCCCGTTGGTGAACTCCGTGTAGGCGAGGAACGCGACCTTCACGCCCTTGACCGTGACCATCAGCGTGTGGCGCTGCGCGGCGGGTGAGGCGAACGAGCCGGTGTGGAGGACGCCGGCACGGTCGAGTGCTTTGCCCGTCTGATCGATCCCGTACTGGCCCTGGTCGACCGAGTGATTCGAGGCCGTGTCGCAGATCCGCCACCCGGTGCGCTTGATCGCGCGGGCCAGCTCGTGCGGGGTGTTGAAGACCGGATAGCCGGTGATCGGCCGCGGGGTCATCGGCGTCTCGACATGGCAGATCGCCAGGTCGGCGCTCTTCACGTACGGCGCGAGTTCGCGGAGCATCGGGAAGAAGTCGTAGTGACCGTGACCGTCGCGGAGGGCGCGATCCCAGACCGGGCGCTGCACGAGGATGTCGCCGTTGACCTCGACTGTGAGGGTCGTGGTGCGCTGTCGGATGGGCTTACGGGCGTGTGTCGCGGAGGGGATGGTCGCGAGTGCGATCGCCGACAGGGTGGCTACGGTGAGGGCTGCGGTGGCTCGGCGCCGCGCGCCCGTCATCGCAGATGAGGCGGGATCGGCTCGAGCAGCCCGCGGCGCCGGCCCACCACGCCCACGGTCCTGGCGTAGGACGCGTGGAGGGTCGTGGCGAGCTCCTGATGGCGGCTGAGCGCCTCCCCAATCGGCAGCACGGTGTAGTCGGGGTGGCGATCCCAGGTTGGGACATAGCTGATGCTTGCGACCCGCGAGCGGTTGCCGGTCAGGACGATGTGGAGGAAGACGAGCATCCCGTCCTCGGTTTCCACCGGACAGCAGGCCGCTGTCTCGTTGGAGAGGATCTGGCCTTCGCCGAAGACGACGAGCTTTCCGTTCACGCGCTCGATCGGCTGCACGATGTGGACGTGCTGGCCAACGATCGCGGTTATGTCGCGGTCCCGTGTGAGCGCTCTGGCCAGGCTCATCTGAAACGAGCTCGGTTGGGCGACGAACTCATCGCCCCAATGGAAGTTGACGATCACCACCTGGGCGCCGCGGCGCCGGGCCGCTCGGGCGTCGTGGCGCACGCGGGCGATCGTGGCGAGGTTTACCGACCATGGGTGCGGCAGGGGAATCCCGTTGGTCATCTCCGTGTAGGCGAGGAACGCGACCTTGACGCCCTTGACCTTGACCATCAGCGTGCGGCGCTGCGCGGCGGGTGAGGCGAACGAGCCGGTGTGGAGGACGCCGGCACGGTTCAGCGCCCGGCCGGTCTGGTCGATCCCGTACTGGCCCTGATCGACCGAGTGGTTCGAGGCCGTGTCGCAGATCCGCCACCCGGTTCGCTTGATCGCGCGGGCCAGTTGGGTCGGGGTGTTGAAGACGGGGTAGCCCTGGGGCGGCCTCGGAGTCATCGGCGTCTCGACATGGCAGATCGCCAGATCGGCGCTCCTGATGAGCGGCGCGATCTCGCGCAGCATCGGGAAGAAGTCGTAGTTCCCGTGCCCGTCCTGGAGCGCCCGCTCCCAAACGGGACTGTGGACGAGGATGTCGCCATTGACCTCGACGGTCAGCTTCGTGCGAGTCGGGGGGCTTGGGGTGGTCGTCGTTGTGGTCCTCGTGGAGGTTGTGGGGGCGGCCGTGGTTCCGGGGGCGGGTTGGGTCGCGGCGGTCGACGTGGACCCTCCGCAGCCGGCGAGGGCGGGGCCGGCGAGCACGGCGACGACTGCGAGCGCCAGAGAGGCGGCGGAACGGACGCGCATCGGTACATGGTGTCCGATTGGGTGGACAGGGCGCTGGGCGGGGCGCGGGGCGGGGTGGCGGGGTGGGCGCGCGGGGCGGGGGGGCGACGCCGGGCGAGGCGGCGCGGGCGGGTCTACGCGCCGGGGGGCGGGGGCGCGAGGGCGCGAGGGGCCAAGCGTCACGCTCGCGCCATGCCGACCGGCGACAGTGACGAACGACACCGCCACCGGCCCCAACGTCACACTCGCCCCACGCGCAACCACGACAGTGACGAACGACACCGCCACCGGCCCCAACGTCACACTCGCCCCACGCGCAACCACGAGAGTGACGAACGACACCGCCACCGACCCAGCTGAGCTCGTGTTCCGTCGACGGGATGGATCCCGCCCCACGCCCCATCCCGCTCCGCCCCGCGCCCCGCCGACCGGCCGCCGACTGACCCCGCCACGGACCCCACGCGGCCCCGCGCGACCCCCCTCCGACCCCACCCCACCCAAACTAGTTGACTTCACAACTATCTCTGCTATCCTCCTTTCAGCCAGCAAAGGAGACCGCCATGAAGCTCGAAGGGATCCATCACATCACCGCGATCACGGCAGAGGCGCAGCAGAACGTCGACTTCTACGCCGGCGTGCTGGGGCTGCGGTTGGTGAAGAAGTCGGTGAACCAGGACGACACGTCCGTGTACCACCTGTTCTACGCGGACGAGACGGGCGATCCGGGTTCGGACATCACGTTCTTCGAGTATCCGGGCCTACCGCAGGGCCGCCCCGGCGCGGGCATGATCCACCGGATCGTGTGGCGGCTCGGCACCTCCGAGGCACTCGAGTTCTGGCGCAACCGTCTGTCCGAGCACGGGTACGACTCGTCGCTTACCGGCGACTCATTGATCTTCGAGGACTTCGAGGGCTTGGCTCACGAGCTGCTCGTGACGCAGACGCCCGACGAACCGCTGATCGCCAACCACCCCGAGATCCCGGCTGAGCTGGCGATCCAGGGCTTCCATGCCGCGCGGGCGTACGCCCGCGACCCGGAGCGCAGCCATGTGCTGCTGACCGAGGTGCTCGGGTTCGAACGGCAGGGCGACACGACCACTTACGAGTCCCGGGGCGATCGCCGCGGCGGCTACATGATCTATGAAGCGCCGCCTGAGGAGCGCGGGCTTCAGGGCGCCGGAACCGTTCACCACATCGCCTGGGCGGCCCGGCCCGCGGACGAGGACGCGTGGCAGCATCGCGTGTCGGAGGCCGGCGCCCACGCGACGCCGATCATCGACCGCCACTACTTCCAGTCGGTCTACTTCCGCGAGCCGTCGGGCGTCCTGTTCGAGATCGCCACGGTCGGCCCCGGGTTCACGGTCGATGAGCCGATCGAGCATCTGGGCGAGAAGCTGTCGCTGACGCCCAAGTACGAGCACCTGCGCGAGCAGATCGAGCCCCGACTCACACCGCTTCGCAACCCGCGTGAGCGCTGGGCGCCGCGCGCGTAGACCCGTCCCCGTGCGGCCGTCCCCGCCGCCCGCCCCGGAGCCGCCCGCCCCGCCACCGCCCGCCTCGGAAACGCCCGCCCCGGAGCCGCCCGCCCCGAAGCCACCCTTAAACCGCGGCGCCTGAATCCCGGATCAGCTGGCCGACCGGAACCGCCTGGAGGTGCTCGGCGGCCAGCTCGGCCTGAAGCTTCTGCATCAGCACCGCTGCGCTGTCGGCATGGAGCAGCGACAACTGGACCAGCTCGCCGGCGTGCAGGCGACCGACGCTGTCGTCGGTGTCGCTGAGCTTCACTGCACCTGCGATCAGCCGCCCGCCGGCGCCGTGAGCGAGCCACCACTGTCCGACGCTGGGACCGTTCGACGCGTAAAGGAAATGGTGGGTGAAGCCCATCGTGCTGAGCAAATGGTGGAGCTGCGCCCGGGTCTGGAGCCAGCGGACCAGCCCGCCCGTCGGCAGTAGCGGGATCGCCTGGTCTCCGTAGCTGAACAGGCTCCCCTCAGCCTGAGTCGGTGCCTGATTGAGGGTGAACGAGACCCGGATCCCAGCTGCCGAGAAGGCGCGTGCCAGGGCGGGCACCTCGTTCGCCGGAGCGTTGACGAGCACGCCCACCTCGGGCCTTGAGGTGGAGACGGTCGTGGTCGGCCGCATGTGCACGAAGTCCGAGACGAGCGTGTAGGAGGCGCCGGCAGTCAACATCCACGCGAGCACGGCCACCGTCGCGGTCAGGACTGTGGCGGCGCGCGCGGTGCGCATGCGCCAGACCGGGAGCTGGCGGGCGCGGCGCTCGTCGCTGAGGATCAGGGATGCGGTGGACGGGCGGCGGGCGAAGGACGGGTCGGGCTCGGGGCGCTTCTCCAGCGCCTTCTCGAGCGCCGGCCCGAGATCACGCTCGGAGCGCGCCACCTGCGCGAGGCCGAAGCGGAGGAGGGCGGCGTTCGAGGCGCGTACGTGCCCGTAGCCGAACCCGTAAGAGATCACCGGGCAGCCGCGGATGATCGCCTCCAGCACGGTCAGTCCGGCGCTCGAGTGGATCAGCGCGTCGCTGGCGGCGAGCACGTCGCCCATGCGGTCGGTGAAGCCCATCAGCCGCAGCCGCGGCTCGGCGCCGAACTCCTTGGCCACGCGGGCGCGCAGCTTGTCGTTGCGCCCGCACAGGCAGAGCACCGTCGCGTCGGGAACCGCGAGCGCGGCGCGTGTGGCGCCGAGCAGGTCGCCGACGCCCCATCCACCGCCCGACACCGCGATCACCTTGCCCTCGGGCGGGAGGGCCAGGGAGCGGCGAGCGTCGGGCATCGAGCGCGCGGCCAGGAAGGCCGGCGAGGTCGGCGGCTTCGCCCATCGGGCACTGCCAACGCCGGCGATCTTCTCGACCTCCTCGATCGACTCTGGGTGGGTGACGAAATGCATGTCGATCCCTGGGTGAGCCCAGAACCGGAGCCCGGCGAGGTCGGTGATCGACGAGTAGCAGGGGACGTTGAGGCGCCCCTTGCGGCGCAGCTCGCCGAGCACAGCCGTCACGCCGGGATACGTGGAGACGATCTGGTCCGGGTTATGGGCGCGGATCAGGCGCATCAGCCCCCGTCGCCCGAGCGACGTGAGCATGAACTTGGACAGCCAGCGCGTGGGCGGGAAGTACATGAACAGCGTGTACTGGAGGTCGAACAGCCACGGGACCCAGCGGAACATGAAGGCCGAGTTCTCGCGCAGGACCTTGGTCAGGATGGCCCCCATCGCGGGCAGGCCGTTGACGATCGAGACGTGGGCGTCGGGGTCCTCGTCCTTGAACTCCCGGGCCACCGCGCGGGCGGGCAGGTCATGGCCCTCGCCGATGTCGGCGGAGATGATCAGGATCTGGCGGGGCCGCGACTCGGCGTCGGGCTCACCGGCGGGGATCACCTCGGCGGCCTCGCGCTCGGCGGCTTCCTGCGCCACGCGCCAGTCGACGTACCTGCGCACGCCCTCGGAGAATGGGGTCGCGGCGCTCCAGCCCAACTCGCGCAGAGCGCGTTCGCTGCACACGATCTTGCCGCCGAAGTCACCCGGGCGGGCCGGCGTATAGACGATCTCTACGTTCCCGATCAGCTCCTGCACACGGACCGCGATCTGCTTGATCGTGACGTTCTCGTCGCTGGCCAGGTTGTAGACGCGGTTGGTGGCGACCTCGTCGAGCCCGAGCGCGACTCCGTCGGCGAGGTCCTCGACGTACACGAAGCGCCGCGATTGACCGCCGTCACCGGCGAGCGTCAGCGGCTCACCGCGCAACGCCTTGCCGACGAAGGCGGGGATAACGGCGGCCTCGCGGGCCCGCGGACCGTACGGGATACCGAAGCGCAGGATCGTGTAATCGATGCCGTACAGCTCCTGGTAGGCCTTGCAGTAGAGCTCGCCCGCGAGCTTGGTGCTCGTGTAGAGGTGGGACGGCGGCGGTAGGAGCGTGTCCTCGTCGACCTCATCCTCGACGCAGTCGGAGTAGACCCAGATCGTGCTCGCGTAGACGATCCGCTTGACGCCGGCGCGGCGGGCGGCCTCGAGCACGGTAACCGTGCCGCGCGCGTTGACGCGCTCGGCGTCCTCCGGCGAGGCGTGCACGTCGTTGACGTCAGCGACCGCGGCGAGATGCGCGACCGCGTCACAGCTGTGGAGCGCGCGCTCGAGCGCCTCGCGGTCGGTGATCGACCCGAGAACCGTGTCGACGGTGCCCTCCTCGTGCCAGGGCGAGGGGCGCAGGTCATAGATCACGGGCTCGTGGCCGCGCGCGCGGAGCTTGTCGACCACGTGCGAGCCGATGAAGCCTGACCCGCCTGTGACCAAGACCCTCATTGCGATTGCCCCCGTGGGCGGTAATACAGCGGCACGCAGGAATGGTTACGCGCGACCCAGTCGCTGTTCGGCAGCTCGACGTCGTGACCGAGGATCCGGTGGCATGGCTCGTCGTAGACGCGGCCGGTGGAGCGCTCGAGCCAGTCGAACACGATGTACTTGTAGAGCCCCGACGTCATCCCGTCCGGAAGCTCGAGCCTGCTCGCGTACTGCTGGTCGAGCTGTGTGCGCGCCACCTCGTTCTTCCACGCGACGATCTCCGGAAGCCGCTCGATCTGAACCAGTCCGAGCGCGGCGGTGAACTCGCTCATCCGGAAGTTGAGGCCATGGACCTCGTGCGTGGGCTTGCCGTAATTGCGGAACGCGCGTGCGTGCTCGATGACCTCGGGCCGACTTGACACGAGCACGCCGCCCTCGCCGGTCGAGATGGTCTTGGTGGCGTACAGCGAGTAGACGCCCACATCACCATAGGTGCCGGGCCTGTGTCCGTTCCATTCGGCTCCGTGCGCGTGCGCGCAATCCTCGATCAGGAAGATCCCCTCCGAGCGGCAGTAGTCGGCGATCTTCTCGGAGTCGAACGCGATGTGACCACCGATGTGCACGAGGAAGGCCGCCTTGGGGCGATGCTTCGATGCCTTCTCCTCGAAGTCGGCGAACGACATGCACAGGTCCTCGCGATTGCAGTCGACGAACTCAACGCGCGCGCCCGCGCGCAGCGCGGCGAGCGGTGTCGCCATGAAGGTGTTCGACGGGCAGAGCACGGTCTCGCCGGTCACCCCGGCGAAGTGGAGGGCCGCCATCGCGCCGCCGGTCCAGCTCGAGACCGCGACGGCGGGCGCCGCGTTCCACGCGTCCCAGGCCGTCTCGAAGCGCTCGGTCATCGACGCCTCCGACCAGCGATTGGAGTCGAGCACCTCGTCGATCAGCGAGTGCAGGCGGGCTCGATCACGCTGATCGAATCCGATCGCGAAGCGAGCGAAGTCTGGGGTGGCTGAAGCAGTTGTCATGTGGTCGGCGGCATCCCGGCTTCGGGGTTCGCCCCGTGTTTCGCCGGCCGGCGGCGGCGATCCCCGCGCACGCTTGCCATCCTCTCAGGCGATTGTCCGCAGCGGCAAGCGTTTCAGACAGTCAGGACGGTACCGATTTCGCGCGTCCTGAGCTGCGCGAGGATCAGCTCCAGGGCCTCGACAGTTCGCTCGTGCGACCCGCGAGCGCTGTAGAAATCAGCATCGTGCAGGAGAATCACGTCGCCGGGCCGTGCCCCGTCGGCCGCGCGCCGGGCGATTCTCTGCGGAGTCGTGAACCTACGCCAATCCTTCCCCCATCGGGACCACAGCAGCGGACGCAACCCGGCCTCGCGCACGGCGTCGAGACCCGCCGCGCTATAGATCCCGTACGGGGGCCGATGCCAGACCACCGGCTGGCCGATCGCGTCCTCGACCACGGCCCGTCCGCGCCGGATGTCGTCGCGCACAGACGCTTCGCCGAGGCGGAGCTGGAGGCGGTGGCGGTATCCGTGCAGAGCGACCACGTGTCCCGCCGATGCGATCTCGGCCGCGACGCTCGGCCGGCGCTCGACCTGCTCGCCGATCACGAAGAACATTGCTCGCGCGCGGGCGCGCGCGAGGACCTCGAGCACGGCCGGCGTCCCATCCGGGTGGGGTCCGTCGTCGAACGTCAGCGCCACTCCGGAGGAGTCGGGGAGCGTGCGCGGCAGGCCCAGCGAGTGAGCCGCGGATGACCAGATGGGTGCCATGGCGTGGCGGAGCACAGGGACAGATCATCGCCCAGATCGGGGATCTGAGACCTGAACGCGACCGATCCGGCACTGACATCGGCCGCGTGATCCTGCAGACTGCGCCGCAGTCAACGGGAGGTTGTGCAAATGAAGCGGCAGCGGGTTGGGTTCGCGTGCGCGGCGACGCTCGCGCTGATGGCGTTCGGCGCGCAGCTCGGCCGGGGCGACGACGCGGTACGTGGCGACGGCCGCCCACGGCGGCAACGACAATGGCGGCGCGAATGTGTGGAATAACCGCGCCGCGCCATGCCTGACCGTGCATCAGGCGGTCAGCGCGGCCAGCGGAGGCGACACCATCCTGATCGGTCCGGGTCGCTTCCCCGAGGCGGTCTCAGCCACATCGAAGACACTCACGCTGATCGGCGCCGGCGCGGGCACAACCACGGCGTTCAATCCCGCGACGCAGACGTTCGTTGATGCGGTGGGGACGACCCATCCGGCATTCAGGACCGCCAACCACAGTGAGACGTTCGAGAATCTGAGGATGCGCGGGGGCGAGGCCGCCAGCGGCGACATCGAGCCGGCGATCTCGTCCACCGGCGGCTCGTCGGATCCGCCGCTGAACGTCGACGGATCCGTGCTGCTGCAGTCAAGCGCCACGACGACGGGCGGCATCTTCGATGCGATCGACGTGGAAGGGGGCACAGGCGGTGCGAACCTCACCGTGGCACACACCGCCATCGACGGCTACCTCGGTGGTGTGCAGGTGCTCAGCTCGACCGGATCGCTGTCGATCACCTCATCGGTGATCCTGTCGCCTGCGCCGAACGCCAATATCATCCTCCCCAATGAGGGCGCCGTGCACTCGAGCCGCCCCATGACGATCGCCGGCAGCCTCCTCACCGGCGTCGTGGGCATCAACGACACGGCTCAGTCGACGACGGTCACGCACACCGTGATCAAGGCGTCAGGGATCGGCATCGAGTACCGCGACAACGGCAACGGCCCGACGATGACGGTCCGGGACACGGTGATCACACCGGCGGCGGGTACGTTGGACAAGGGAATCCTGATTATCTCCGCTCCGCCCGAGACGCTCGTGCCCTCGGTCGATCTCACATTCGACACGATCCTGGCGCGTGGTTCCACGACCGCCCACGGGCTCGATGTAGTGAATGCGCTGGCTGGTACCCATGTCCATACGCGGAACACGATTCTGCGCGCGATTGACAGCGGGGGCGGGTCGGGGAATGACGACATCGCGACCGGGGCGCAGGCGATCAATTGGGATCTGGGATTCACGTCGTACACGCAGACCTCTGGCATCGGGGTGCCGGCACCTGGTTCAGGGACGAATTTCGACGTGGTGCCGCATTTCATCGATGACACGGGCTCGAATCTGCGGCTGCAACCGTCCTCGACCCTGTTCGACAAAGGGGACCCTTCGGTCGTCCTTCCCGGAGAGACCGATGTCGTCGGACTGCCGCGCGTGCTCGCGCATTCCTGCGGCGCTGTCCCCAAGCCTGACATCGGAGCGTTCGAGTCCCCCGCGCCGTCGTGCCCGGCACCGACAGTGTCGCTGACATCACCGGCGAACGGCGCGACGTTCACCCAGGGCCAGTCGGTCGGCGCCGCCTACACGTGCGCGGTCGCCTCCCCGGCGGCGATCAGTTCCTGCAGCGGCACCGTCGTGAGCGGCGCGAAGATCGAGACCAGCACTCTGGGCAAGCACACGTTCACCGTGACTGCGGTCGCGAACGACGGCGCCAGCGTCACGGCGAGCACGACCTACACGGTCAAGGCGCCCAAGCCGTCGCTCGGCAAGATCCACGCCAGCCACCGGTCGTTCCGTGAGGGCAAGAAGCTCGCCACGATCGCCAAGGCCAAGCACCGTGGACCCGTCGGGACAACGTTCAAGTTCACGTTGAACACGAGCGCCACGGTCAAACTCGTCTTCACCCACAAGGTCAAAAGCCCCCATCACAAGACCAAGACCAAGACGAACGGCACGATCAAACTCACAGGCCACTCCGGAACCGACAGAATTAGCTTCCAGGGCCGAATCAACAAGCACACCAAGCTGAAGCCAGGCACCTATACGCTCTCGATCACCGCAAGCAACGCCACCGGTAAATCCAAGACCCGAACCATCAAATTCACGATCCTCAAGGGCTGAGAGAATGTTTGGACGCAAGCGCAAGAAGGAAGAGGAGTCCACCGGACTGGCCGGCCTGTCGAACGCCTCGATCACACCGTCGGCTTCGATCACACCGTCGGCTTCGATCACGCCGTCGGTGACGGTGACACCGTCGACGTCACCGACCCCCGCGCCGCCGGCCCCGGCCACGCCGGCCAACCCCGGCGCGACGTCGGCCAACCCGGGCGCCACCCCGGCTGCGTCCGGGCCGCAGGTCTACGCGGGCATGTCGAGCATGGGCGCCACCACCAGCGCCCCGGCGATGTTGGCCCAGATCCTCAGCGGGCACGGTCCCGTGGGCGAGCTGATCGCCCAGATCAAGGCCGATCCGCAGGGCTTCCGCAATCGGATGATGGCCCAGGCGCAGGCCGCGGGCGTCTCGACGTTCGTGATGACGCCGCAGGGCATGGCGCCGCTGAGCGCCGGCGGGACCGGCGCGGCCCCGCCACAGCATGTCGACGTGATCGACGAGCTGACCAAGGCGGCTCAGCTGCACGACAAGGGCGCGCTCACCGACGCGGAATTCGAGTCGCTCAAGAAGAAGCTGCTCGGGCAGTAACGGCCGCGCGAACGCGGCGGTGTGCCGAGTGCTGGCGAAGCGGCTGCGGATCGCGCCGAGTCGCCTCAGCATCACGGGCGGGAAGAACAATCGTGACAAGCTCGTCTGGATAGAGGGAATGACTCTGTCCGAGGTGAACTCATGTCTGTCACGGCCGTAGTCCCTGATCTCGATCGATGGCTTCCGGAGCCGGTGCTGCGGATCGCCCACCGGCGAGCGAGCCGCGTCGAGACGGCCGAGTTGTGGCATGCGGCGCAGCAGGTCCGCGTCCGTGACACCGGGCTCCTCGGCCGGTTGATTCGCTGGCGGATCCCGGGGACCGTCCCCAGCCAGCTATTCGACCAGCTCTTCTCCTCTGAACCGTTCACGGTGCTCGAGCGGGGCGAGGCGTCGCTGGTGTCGGGGCTCGTCGGCCGGATCTGGACCCTGCGCCGTGATTACCCGGTGCTGGCGAACCCGGAGGACTTCCGCTCGTGGTCACAACCCGGCACCGCGCGGGTGCTGTTCGCGAACTGGGCCTCCGGCTCGACGCTCTATTCAGAAGCGCGGGTGGAGCCCTTCGGGTCGCGCGGTCGTATGGGGCTCGCGGCGGTGCGGCCGCTGATCAACTCGTTTCACAACCTGATCGGCAGCGAGGGAATCGAGGCGGCGGTCAGGTTGGCCGAGGGACGGTGACGCCAGACCACTAGGCGGCTTCGGGAGTCGCGATCTCCCGCACGGCGCCGATGCGCGTCTTGATCGCGAGCACCACCCCCGGGATGATCGCCACCGCGGTCAGCGCGACGGCCCACCAGAACGTGTTCCCGAACGCCTGCGCGAGCGGGTTGGCGACATGGACACGGACCGCGGCCGGGATCGGCTTTATCGCGCCCCCGGCAATCGCGGCTCCGGCGGGGAACGACGAGCGGATCTGGTCCTCCAGCTCGACCGCAAGCAGCGCGGTCCCGATCGAGCCGCCGATGCGCTGCAGAACGTTGAGGGTCGTCGTCGCGCGCGGGATCGCCGCGCGCGAGATGGTCGCGTAGGCGGCGGCCATCGCCGGCATCATGCTGCAGCCGAGCCCGATGCCGCGGACGAACAGGACCGCCGAGGTCACGGTGTAGGGCGTGTGACCCGTAAGGCGGGTCAGGGGGATCGTGGCGAGCGTCATCAGGATCAGCCCGAACAGCACCACCGGGCCGCCGCCGATCCGGTCGGTCAGCCGGCCGCTGATCGGCATGACCAGCGCCGCGCCGATCCCCTGAGGCGCGGTCAGCAACCCCGTGGCGAGCGTCGACTCTCCGCGCGCGATCTGCAGGTAGAGCGGGATCAGAATCAGCGATCCGAACAGCGCGGCCCCGATCAGCAGCACGGTGGCCGCCGCCGCGGCGAACCCGGGCTCGCGGAACAGGTTGAGATCGAGCAGCGGCCGCCCGCGCTCGTGCAGCGCGTGCCAGACGAACGCGATCACCAGCAGCGCGCCGGCGACCATCGGACCCCACGCGCCGACGTAGCTGATGCCGCCGTTGCTCGAGGTCTCCGAGAGTCCGAACACGATCGCGGCCAGGCCGGGCGAGAGGAGCGCGAGGCCAACGAAGTCCAATCGCTCTCCCGGCCGCGGCTCCGAGCGCGGAAGCAGCCGCCATGCCATCACGAGCGCCGCGATGCCGATCGGGAGGTTGACGAAGAAGATCCAGCGCCAACTCAGGTTCTGAAGGATCAGGCCGCCCAGCACCGGACCGAGAATCGGGCCGAGCAGCATCGGCGCTCCGACCACGCTCATCACCCGGCCGATCCGCTGTGGCCCCGCCGCCTGGGCCAGGATCGTCATTCCCGCCGGCATGATCATCCCGCCGCCCAGACCCTGGAGCACGCGGAAGAAGATCAGCGACCCGGCCGACCAGGCCAGCCCCGACAGCACCGAGCCGAGCACGAACAGCCCGACGACCATCATCCAAAGCTGCTTGGCGCCGAAGCGCTCCGAGGCCCAGCCGGTCATCGGGATCACGGTCGCGAGCGCGACCAGGTACCCGGTCGAGACCCACTGGATCGTCGACAGCGGCGCGTGAAGCTCGCGTGAGAGCGTGGCGAGCGCAACGTTGACGATCGTCGTGTCGAGGATCGACATGATCGCCCCGACGACCACGACGGACGCGATCACAATGATCCGACGGTCGAGCTTGTCGGACGAATTGCGTGCCATCTCTGTGACCACCGTAGCGGTCACTTGGAACCGACGGCTAACGTCACGTCGCGTGAGCGAGAGCTTCGACGAGGAGGTGATCGTCCGGCGGACGCGATTCGCCAGCGACACGAGTGGCTGGGCGGTTCTCGACGCGCTCGACTCCGACGGCGAGCACGTCGTTCTGGTCGGCCCGCTGATCCATCTCGAAGAGCGAGAGCGCGCCCACGTGATCGGAACGTGGGTCGATGACAGCCGATACGGCCTGCAGGTGAAGGTGACCGAGGCACGGCCGCTGCCTCCGGCTGACGAGGAGACGCTGATCGCATATCTGCGCCGGGTGAGGCACGTCGGCGCGCGTCGCGCGCAGGAGCTCGTCGCCCGGTTCGGGACCGAGCAGGTGCTCGAGACGATCGATCGCGACCCCGCCGCCGCGTTCGCCGCCGTCGGCATCGGTGGCCGCCGCGGGGCGGAGGCGACCACATCGTGGAATGCGCTCCGAGTCACCCGTCAGTTGCATCTGCTGCTCGCGCCGCACGGGCTCGGGTACCTGGTCAAGCGGATCAGCGAGCACTACGGTCCCACGGCCCACCGCGTGGTGAGCGAGAACCCGTACGAGCTGACCAGCGTGTTCGGGGTCGGGTTCCTGATCGCCGACCGGATCGCCCGCGCCGTCGGCGGCCCGGTCGACCCGGCGCAGAGGACGCGAGCCGGCGTACTCCACGTCTTGTCCGAGGCGGAACGAAGCGGCAGCACCTGCCTCCCGCTGAGCTCGCTCCTGCCGATGCTCGAGGAGCTGCTCGACGCACCGGTGTCCTCAGAGGAGCTCGACGAGCTCGTCGAGCGTGGGGATCTGGTGCGGAGCGCCGAATGGTTTTACCGAGCGCAGACGGCGGCACTCGAGGCCGAGCTGGCCGAGCGCGTGCGCGAGCTGGTCGGGAGCCCGAGCGGAGGTCGCCTGCCCGAGCCGGACGGCGTCAGCTCGGAGCTGACGGCCGAGCAGCTCGGTGGCGTGCTGAGCGCGTCCCGGTTCCGGCTGTCGCTGATCACCGGCGGCCCCGGCACAGGCAAGACCGCGTCGATCAGGACGATCGCGTCGATGGCCGCCGGTCACGGCGCACGGGTGCTGCTGGTGGCGCCGACCGGGCGGGCCGCGATCCGGATGACCGAGGCCAGCGGCGTCCATGCGCAGACCGTGCATTCGGCGCTGGGCTGGATCCCCGGCGAGGGCCCGACCCACGACGAGGACGATCCGTTGCGGTGCGATCTGCTGATCGTCGATGAGTCCTCGATGGCCAACCTCGAGCTGATGGTGACGCTGCTGAGGGCGGTCGCCGGACACACGCATGTGGTTCTCGTCGGCGACGCGGATCAGCTCGCCCCGGTCGGAGCGGGCAAGCCGTTCGCGGAGCTGGTCACCTCGGGCGCCGTCCCGACCACGCGGCTGACCCACATCTTCCGCCAGGCCGCTGGCAGCATGATCGTGCAGGGCGCCCACGCGATCCGGCGCGGCGGCGCGCCCGACTTCCGGGCCGCCGAGGGCATGCGCCGTGACCTGTTCCTGATCGAGCAACGCGATCCCGTGCGCGCGCGGGCGGAGATCGTCTCGCTCGTGGCCGAGCGGCTGCCGCGTCACTACGAGGTCGATCCGGTGAGCGACATCCAGGTGTTCGCGCCGGTATACCGCGGGGAGCTCGGCATCGACGCGCTCAACGATGCGTTACGGGATGCCCTGAATCCGAGCGGGGCGCCGGTGCGAGGCGGCCGGCTGCGGATCGGCGACAAGCTGATGATGACCGGCCGCAACCTGCATGAGCTCGGCCTCATGAACGGAACCCTGCTGCGGCTAGTCGACGAGGTGGGTGGCTCGGACGACGACGACAGTGCGCTCGTGCTGAGCGCTGAGGACGCCGTGTTCCGGCTGCCGCCGGAGGAGGCCGACCGGCTCCGGCTGGCCTACGCGTGCTCCGTGCACCGCGGCCAGGGAATTGAGCTGCCGGTGGCGGTGATCGTCGCGCACGAGGCCGCCGGAGCGTTCTTCCTGCGCCGCGAGATGCTCTACACCGCCGTCACCCGCGCTCGGATCGCGACCGTGATCGTCGGCAGCCGCGCCGTGGTGGCGCGGGCGGCGCGGACGCCGGACACGGGTCGGCGACACAGCCGGCTGGCCGAGCGCCTGGCGGGGTGAGCGCCCGATCCGGGCCGGCCCCCCCGGCCCCCGGGAGCTAGCGCGTAATCCGCGAGAACAGCACGCCCTCGGCGTCCCGCCCCACCGCCACAAAGCCCGGATCTGACGCCGTCAGCTGCGCGGCCGGCGTCCCTCGCTGCGCGAGCACCACGCGTACGTCGGTGAGCGCGCGCAGTCCGCCGCGCTGTCCGCCGAGCCAATCCAGGTAGGAGGCCTGGTCAGCGGAGGAGAACGCGTCGATCGGGTCACCGGCCCAGATCCGGCCGCCGGCCACCGCGATCTGCTCGTCGACGCCACCGCCGGCGAGGATCGGCGACCCGTGCGAGAGGGTGATCGCCTGGGCGACCAACCGCGGTCCCGGCGCGTAGGCGACCGGACCCCGCGCCACCGACAGGCACAGCAGCATTCCGGCTGCGGCGGCGATCGCGATAGCCGCCCACGGCCGCGAGACCACGCCCGCGCGCGAGATCCCCACCGCCCCGGGTGCCGCAAGCCAGAACAGGAGCCATACGCCGTTGCGTGCGCCGAGACGGTCATCACGGCCAGGCCGATCAGCA
This sequence comes from uncultured Solirubrobacterales bacterium, assembly GCA_963796645.1. GTDB lineage: Bacteria > Actinomycetota > Thermoleophilia > Solirubrobacterales > Solirubrobacteraceae > Palsa-465. Next base: position 269,246 of record CAWCMQ010000004.1, read on the forward strand.
CGACCCCCTCCCACAGGCGCAGCGCGGACGGGCCGCGCCCCCGCAGCGCTCACCTCGAGCTCCTGGAGCAGTGCGCTCATGTCCATGACTCCGGCTCGATCGGCTCCACGCTGATCAGGGTTTGCCGCATGTCGCCTTCGGTGATTGCCGCGACTGTAGGGTTCGGCGCTGTGATGTCCGGGTTAATCACTGACTTCGACCAGCTAGCGAGCACCCAGGCCGAACGCCAGGCGCTCGCAGCGCTGCGCGACGCCACCGGCGCCGTCGCGGGTCCGATGGAGCGTCACTGCCTGCGGGTGCGCCTGATCGCCGCCGAACTCGGGCGCCGCCGCAGCTGGACGCTCGACCCGGAGATCCTCACGGTCGCGTCGATCCTCCACGACATCGGGCTCTACCCGAGCGTTTCTCGGGGCGGGGTGTACACGGCCGACGGCGCCGCCCTGGCGCGCACGATGCTCGACCGCGACGGGTGGGATCCGGACCGCACGCGGCGCTGCGTCGAGGCGATCGACCGCCATCACGAGCTGCGCCGGCAGTTGTCGCGCGGCGGAGAGGTCGAGGCTTTGCGCCTCGCCGATCTGGCCGACGTGAGCGACGGGCTGCTGTCGTTCGGACTCGGCTGGACCTGGATGCGCGAGCTGATGCGAGCCGTCCCGCGCCGCGGATTCGGGGCCGAGCTCGCGCGCGAGGTCGGCCGCGCCGTGCGCGAGCGCCCGCTCACGCTGCCGCGCATCTTCGTGAGAAGTAGCTAGCCGGGGTAGGCTACGTCGCGCTGATGCTGGGGCGTCGCCTTCTACTCACGATTGGTTGCCTGGGTGCAGCCACGATCGCGACGGGCGCGGTCTCGACCGCCGCCAAGAACAAGCGACCCGACCACATCGGCGCGCACCATTTCGTGTACCGGGCCCGCGCCGACATCGACGGCGACGGCCGGCTCGACCGCGTGTTCCTCAGTCGTCATCCGGCGATGACGGGGCACCTGGCAGTGACGCTGGCGACCGGTCGGCGGCTGGCGCTGAAGATGCAGTCCGACGCGCCGTTCGTCCCCGGTCTGGCGACCATCGGCAACGTCAACGGCCGGCGCGGCGACGAGTTGTTCATCGATCTGCACCACCTCACGACCGCCGAGATCATCGGCGTCTTCACCTACACCCGCGGCCACCTCAGGCTGGCCGGCAAGGTGTTCGCCTACGGCAACGACTTCACGATCCACTACGGGGTCAATTGCGCCACACACGGGACCAAGCATGTGATGATCGATCACGAGTTCCAGCTGCACGTGATCGGAACGCACTGGCGCTGGACCCGTAAGGATGTGCTTCTTCGTCTGGCACGGCTCCGCGCTGCGCAGGACCGGCGCGACCGGCCCCAGGCGCATCACCGGCCATCCACCGAAGACACAGGTCGGCGTCCACTGCGGCCAGGCGCCGGCGCGTTAGCTGTCGCAGGGCGCGGGGCTGTTCGCGGGGGGTGTGGCGGGGCGGGGCGGTCGCGGGGCGGTTTTGTGGGGCGTTCGCGGGGGGGGGGCGGTCGCGGGGCGGGGCGGTTTTGTGGGGCGTTCGCGGGGCGGGGCGGTCGGCGCCCCCGCGCCTTGCGTGGGTGGGCGGGTGTTTGGGGCTGGGGAGGGGTGGCTGGGTGGGGCATAACCTCGCAAAGTCGGGCGGGCTTGGTTGGGTTGGTCACTTTGAGTCTGGTAGGCAGACTTGATCGGCCAAACCGGGTGGTGGGCGATGGGTTTGCGAGGTTTGTGGTGGGGGCGAGTCCCCGATAAGTGGCCAAATCGCGCGCTTCGGGCGTGGGCGGGCGCGGTTATTCGTCTAACGGAGGATCAAAGGCGCAAACCCGATCGCGGGGACCCGGTTTGTCACGTTGTTCGGGCGTGTGTCGGGCGGGCCAGGCCGGTCACGTGGGCCCGCCGTCCCCGGGGCCAGAAACGCAACAAACTCATGCTCGCCAGGTGGGCGCGGCGCGAAACTCCTGCTGGCGGCTGGCGCGGAGTTTCCAGCCTCGGCGGTCCGGGCGACCCGGGTTTGCGACTAGTGCGTATCCGGTTTGCTCGGGTTGGCGATGGGCGCGTGACTGGGTGGCGGGCCGGCGAGCGCGCCCGCGGCCCGGGCAGGCGCCCGGATAACGCCACTCTCGGTTCGCGCCCGGAGCCGAGAGTGACGTTGGCGCCGCTGGTGGGGGTCATCGTCACCTTCGCGCGCGCCGCCGCGCCGAGTGTGACGTTTCCCGAGGCCGAGAGCCGAGAGCCGCGAGCCGAGAGCCGGGAGCCGAGGCCGGGAGCCGGGTCGGCGGCGAGCGGGAAGCGGGCGCCGGGGCGGGCATAACCTCGAAAACTCCGCTGCGGCCCGCGAGCATTCGAGGTTAAGTCTGCCCATCAGACCTAACCCGCCATCCCCTCCGCGCCAGGTCCGAGTTTTCGAGGTTACTCCCGCCTTCCCGCCGTCGCACTGGACTACAAACCCAGCGTGCCATGCACCCCAACCTGAGCCAACCGGACACGCACCACTCGTCTTTGTCGAGCTGCCGGCCTATGGCCTCTTCATCCATCGACGCCGGGCACGGCACGTCGGATTGAAACCCTCCCTCAGGCTCGTGGCTCACTGTGGCCATAGCCTTGCCGGTTGTTGCTCTCCTGAGAAATGCGTGTGGCCAGAACGATTGTGCCCATCTGCGTGGCGCAGCCCGCAGCTGTTCGCGCGGACCACCCGCAGCCCCCAGACCGCCCGCACCGCCCGGACCGCCCGGACCCCTCGCCGCCCCCGCACCCCCCGGCTCCGACCGCTCGAGCCAGCTCGTCCTCTCAGACGCTGGGCAGTTTGAGAACCCTCGCTCGAACAACACTGAGAAGGAGGAGATCGAACTCGACGCCGCCTAACCAGGCGAACGTCAAAACGACGATCACCAGCGACACCACAAAACGCGACCTGACTGCCCCGCCACCCGACCGCCCGCCGAAGCGCTCCTCCAGCGCCCCCTCCGATCACCCACTCCCGGGGCAAAAGTCCTACGTCTTCGCTCGAATCCCACGCCTGATAATCTTCAGTAACTTGATTGACTTACTACAACGTCGTCTCGCATCATGAGTCTTCCGATCGACGCCCTCGAGCGGTTCGTCGCCGGCCTCGCCGCCGCGCCGGAGCGGTGGCAGCACCACGTGCGCGAATGCGAGGAGATGCGCGTGTACGAGCTGATCTGGGATGACGAGGACGTGAACGCGTGGGTGATCTGCTGGAGCGAGGATCAGGACACCGGTTTCCATGATCACGATCAGTCGGCCGCCGCAGTGGCCGTTATCTCCGGTCAGGTGCGCGAGGACCGCATGCGCCTCGGCATCTCCCCGCGCACCCGCGTGGTCAAGGGCGGGTCGACGTTCACGGTTCCGCCGACGGCGATCCACCGCGTGCTTCACGCTGGCAACGGCATGGCGGTGACGATTCACGCCTACTCCCCGCCACTGACTCGAACCGGGGCCTACCACGTCGGCCCCGACGGCGAGCTCGAGCGCGAGTCGCTGTCCTTCGAGGAGGAGCTGCGGGGCGAGCCCGCGCTCACCTGACCTCGCCCGACCGGCTAGGCACGACCTCGCCCGACCCGCCAAGCGCCGCCGCCGCCCGACCCGCCAAGCGCCACCGCCCGACCTGCCAGGCGCCGCACCCGGGCAGTTAGCCTGCGCGTCGGGGCCGTGCTGTGTGCTGAACTGCGTGTCAGATGCGACGTTCACTACTGGGGAGTGTGTTGCTGCTGTGCGTCGCCCTCAGCGCCTGCGGATCACAGCGGACGACCAGCCGGAATGCCGCCGTGACCGTGCCGAGCGTGCCGCAGGGCCATCCGCAGGCCGTGGAGCCCAGCGCCGGCGAGGCGGCCGTGGTGCCGGCCGCCGGCGGATCGGATCCGGTCGGCGACCCGAACGCGCACGCTCCGTCGCTCGCTGACGTCAAGCGCGAGCTGAAGATCCTCAACCTGTGCGGAGGTGCGACGAGCAGCGCCTTTGCAACGCCGATCGTCAAGGGCGCCGGGCCCGGCTTCGTGCCGGACCCAGGAACCCAGCAGACGGAGGGTCAGCTCCCGATCCTCACCGCCCGGCTGAACGCGCTCGCCAAGGCGCTCGGGGTGACGATCTACGGGATCAGCGGCTATCGCACACCCGCCCACAGCGTGGCGGTCGGCGGATTTGCCGACGACCCGCACACGAAGGGCGAGGCCGAGGACATCGGCGTCAACAGCCTGCTGCGCTCGAGCGCCGCCGTGATCGCTGAGGCTGAGCTCGCGCGGTTCGGCCTGTACCGGCCGTTCGACCCCTCCGACGACCCGAACAACTCCGAGGTCAACCACATCCAGCTGATCCCGACCGGTGGCCCGCTGTCGCTGGGACAAGCGACGAACACGTTCAGCACCGATCCGAGGTGTCAATGATCCTGCGGGAACAGGCGCAGGAACCGCTGCGCGGTGCGGCGGCTCCCGTCCACCCTCACGGCACCTGATCCGATCGCGTCGGCCAGCCTGGCCCCGTGCCAGAGCAGCGCGGCGAGCGTCTTTGGGTCGGTTTCGATGGCGGCACCGGGGGCATCCGGCACGCCGCGCTCGACCCTCAGCTCGCCCTCCCGCACCGCGACCCCGAACCGGCTGTCACCGAGCCGGAGCTCAACCACCGCCTCGACGCCCGCGGCAGCCTCGCTGGAGAACAGGGTCTTGAGACCCAGCACCACCGAGTCCACACCGAACACGTCCGTGGCCGGCATCGGCGCACGGCTGCCCCAGCGACCCAGTGCCAGCAGCACCGGCTCGAGCTCGAGACCACGATCGGTCAGCTCATAGACGCGCGCGGCGGCTGGAGGCGGAAGCCGGGCCCGGCGGACGATCCCGGCGTGCTCGAGCTCGCGCAGCCGTTGGGCGAGGATGTCTGGGCCGACCCTGGGCAGCCCGGCCCGTAGATCGGTGAACCGCTTCGGCCCGAGCGTGAGCTCACGCACGACCAGCAGCGCCCAGCGCTCTCCAACCAGGTCCAGCGCCCGGGCAATTCCACAGCGATCTCCATAGGTGCGGGGAGGCGTGCTCATCAATCGACAATCCTACCGATGAATTAGTTGGTTATTCCAAGTCTCTAGTACTGTTAGCCAACCACCGAAGGGAGATGCGATGAGCGATCGTGACGGTTATGAACCCGGCGTGCCGTGCTGGGTGACCGCGGTAGAGCCCAATGCCGACCGCGCCGCAGCGTTCTACACCGAGCTGCTGGGCTGGGAGACGGAGGACCTGATGGGGCCCGATCACCCCGCCAGTTACCACATGTGCCGGCTGCGGGGCCGCAAGGTTGCGGGAATCGTCTCCCAGGATGGTGCCCCGCCCCCGCCAAGCGCCGTGTGGACCACCCACATCTGGGTGGACGACGCTGACGCGACCGCCACCCAGGTCACCGAGGCCGGCGGCAGCATCATCGGCCCGGCATTCGATTCGCCGGCCGGCGGACGAATCGCGGTACTGGCCGACCCCGCCGGCGCGGTGTTCTGCGTGTGGCAGCCCGACGGCCACCGCGGCGCGGAGGTGGTCAATGAGCCGGGCGCATGGGCGATGAGCTTGCTCCAGACCCCTGATCCGGACCGGGCGATCGAGTTCTACGGCTCGGTGTTCGGGTGGACGACCGAGAGCTTCGGGCCGATGACGCTGTGGCGACTCCCCGGCTACGTCGGCGGGGAGCCCCATCAACCGGTCTCGCGCGAGGTCGTTGCGGCGATGCATGCGTCGAACGATCAGCCCCCGTTCTGGGGGGTCGACTTCTGGGTGCCCAATGCCGACGACGCCACTGCCGGTGCAAGCCGGCTCGGCGGCGGGGTACTCGAGCCACCCCACGACACGCCCGGATTCCGACGGGCGATCCTGAGCGATCCGGCCGGCGCAGTGTTCTCGGTCAGCCAGCTGGTGCTCTGAGGCGCGACCCCTGACGGTGACAGAGTGGCGGGGACCCCCTGACCGGTGACAAAACGGCGGGGACCGCGAGCCGGAGGACCGACCTGACCAGCCGCTCGTTCAGCTGACCAGCCCCTCCTCGCGTAGCTGCTTCAGGCACTCATCGATCTCTAGCTCGGGCGGCTCGGGAAGCTCGAATGCGGCCTGGAGCAGCTGCGCGATCTCGTCCGCATCGTTCTCGCCGGTGCAGAACTCGAGCACGATCGCGGCCGTGCGGTTGAGGTAGTGGACCCGGTCGCGTTCTGGATCGTAGATGACGAAGCCGTCGGCCACCTCGTTGACCTCGACTCCCTCTACCTTGCGCGGCCGGGTGCTCACGTCGCGAGGATAAAGGAGGCCCAGCGGCCGATGGCCGCGGTCACGACCTCGGTGCTGTGCTCGGCGGCCACACGGGCGCGGCCCGCCGCGCCGAGCTCGGATCTGCGCTTCGGGTCGGCGAGCAGCGACCGGCAGGCGTCGGCGAACGCGTCGGGGCCGTCAGCCACGAGCACCCCATCACCCGGCAGACCGGCCGCTGCGGCCGGGCTCGCCACCACGGGCAGGCCGTGCGCAAGCGCCTCGAGGATCTTGATGCTCGTGCCGGCGCGCACCGGCATCGGCGCGACGGCCAGCGCCGCGCGCGCGTACAGCGGGCCCACCGCGGGAGGGTCCGCAATCACGCTCACGCCGGGGCGGGCGAGCGCGGAGACGCTCGGATCAGGGCGATGGCCCGCCAGCGCCACCGATACGCCCTCCACCCGCGGCACGAGCTCCTGGCACAACCAGCGGGCGGCCTCAATGTTCGGCGCGTACGAGAGGTTGCCGACGAACAGCAGGTCATACCGGGGATCGCCGGGGCCGCGCGCCGGCGGCGTGCTGACACCGCCAGGGGCGCGCGCCGGCGGCATGCTGACACCGTTGGGCAGGTAGCTGACCCGGGCTCCCGGCACGCGCTCGGCGAGAAGCTTGGCGTCACAGGGCGCCGCGGTGCAGGCCCCCTCGACGCGAGGCAGGTAGTGACGTTCCATCCGTCGGTAGGCGTCGGCCTCCTCGAACTCGCCGAGCTGCTCGTAGAAGTCGGCGTCGAGATCGTCGAGGTCGAGCGTGATCGCGGGACGCGGGCGCTGCTCGAGCAGAGCGTCGGCGAGCGGCGCCAGGTACAGCCGCATCAGGTGGACGAGGTCACAGCCGCGAGCCAGCTCGGCGACCTGCTCGGAGGCGTCCAGCGTGAGCCGCTCGCACAGCCGCGGCCGCGGATATAGCCTGGCCGCGCGCTCGCGGCCGGCGGGCGAGGAAAGCAGCCGCTCGACCTCGCGACGCGAGTCGATCGCGTTCGGAAGCTCGAGCGTCCGCACACCTCGGGGCGGCGCGTCGAGCACCGGTGCGAGCACCAGCTCGACACGGTGCGCCGTGGCGAGTCCTTCGAGGAACAGCGCCGCGCGCATCGAAAGCCCGTTCCCGGTGGGGGCGGGCAACGTGGGGCAGACGAGCAGGATCCGAGGGGAATCGGAGCGCTCACTCATTGCGATGCACGATCTCCAGATTCGGCATTCCCCAGCATTCGTGACCCATGTCCTTGGCCATGATCCCCAGCCCCTCGGTCTCGACCTCTCCGATCCCGCGCCCGCCGGTCAGCGGACTCGGGTCCCGAGCGAAGCGGCTCTGGCGCCCGTACAGGTAGGGCGGGAAGATCAGTCCCTCGCGGTGCAGGTCGGCGCGCACCAGCAGCATCGTTCCGCCGACGGCGTCGAGCCGGACCAGATCGCCCGCGCCCCGCAGCGAGTCCATCCGCACCCGGCCGTGGTCGCGCCAGGTGTTCCAGTCAAACGTCATCCCGCCCGGCGCGACGACGCAGTGCGGGGTGACGATGTCGCGCTCGGCTGCGAGCAGCCGCTCGAGCACGTCCTCCGGGTATGACTCGAGGTCGACGTCGACCCACAGCACCCACTCCTCGTCGCGCAGCGCGGCGAACAGCAGCCGGTTGCGGCTCCGGGCCAGGATCACCCGGCGCGCGAGCTGCATCGGGGCGGCCCACCGGGGCACCCCCTCCGGGAACTGGAAGCCGAAGTCGTGCTTGACCAACGTCACCCGGCGGTACCGCGCGCGCAGCTCCGGCAGCATCCGCTCCAGCTCCTCGAAGGTTTCGTCGGTGCTGTCGCTCTCGAGCAGGCCCAGGCTCAGCCGCTCGGGCGGGTGGCGCAGCGAGGACAGGTTGCGAAAGTGGCGCTCCAGATGGGCGCGCGCCTGCTTGACCGGGGTCAGGACCAGCACGCTCGGCGCCTGCATGGCGGGCAATATAGGCGTCCCGCCCGCCTGTCAGCGACCGCTACGCACGGGGTGCAACGCTCAGGCGGCGACCGCTACGCCCGGGGGGCAACGCTCACGCCGCGACCGGCGCGGCTACCCGATCGGACACGCACACGCGGTTGCGTCCCCACCATTTCGCCTGATACAGCGCGGCATCAGCCGCGGCAAACAGCGTCGGGTAGTCGAACACCCAGCCCAGGCGCGGCGAATCAGCCACGATGACTCGGGGCTGAGCTGCTCCGAGGCATGGGGAAACGGATCCATACATTTGAAATCGGACGACCGTCTCCTTACTTGAGTCACGCGCGCGGAAGCGCACGTCAGAGCATCACGAGCCGCGTCGCGGTGGCCTTCCAGCTCGCTGTCACCTCGGAGCCGGCGCTCAGCTGCAGCTCCTCGATCGCCTTGCCCGTGACCTCAGCGACCAGCGGCTGGCCCGCGTTCAGCCCGACACGCACACGGTTCCCGAGCGCGGTGACGGAGGTCACGGTGGCGCGCAGGTGGTTCTGTGCCGACTCGTCCGCGCGTGCTCCGGGGCTGATCGTGATGTCCCACGGATAGATGCTGAGCGCCACCCTCCCCTGCCCGCGGTCGATGCTGCAGGCGAGGCCGCCGCCGTCAAGATCGACGATCGTCAACTCCCCGTCCTCAGGCCGCACCGTGCCGGTCAGCACCACCGCGCCGGTGAAGTCGGCCACGAACGCCGTCGCCGGCGTCGCGGCGAGCTCGCTGGCGGCGCCGTGCTGAACGATCGAGCCGCGATCGATCACGCAGATCTCGTCACCGAGCAGTGCGGCCTCCGCGAACTCGTGGGTCACCAGGACCACGGGCACCTCCAGCGACTGCAGCGTCGAGGAGAGCTCGCGACTGGCATCGGACCGGGTGCGCGTGTCGAGCGCCGACAGCGGCTCGTCCAGCAGCAGCACCTCCGGGCGGGGAGCCAGCGCTCGGGCGAGCGCGACGCGCTGACGCTCGCCTCCGGACAGCGTCGCCGGGCGGGCGTCAGCCTTGTCGGCCAAACCGAAGCGCTCAAGCAGCGCGATCGCCTGCGCACGGCGCTTGGTCGACGAGGCGCGCGGGAGGCCGTAGGCGACGTTGCGCCAGGCGCTCAGGTGGGGGAAGAGCGCGTAATCCTGGAACACGTAGCCGCACCGCCGCTGCTCGGGCGCCAGGAACGCACCCGATCCGGTGTCGACCCATACGTCGGCCCCGCACGTGATCCGTCCTCGGTCCGGCCTAACGGTTCCAGCGAGCAGACGGAGGATCGTGGACTTGCCGGCCCCCGAGGGCCCGGCGAGCGCGAGGCACCGGCCGCGCGGGACCTCGAACTGGAGATCGAGCTCGATGGTCCCTACGGCGTGCGCGACCTCAACGTGCAGCACTGCCGAAGGTGGCCTGGCCCGGTACGAACTTGACGGCGAGCAACAATCCAGCGGACACGGCTACAAGGATCGCCGAAAGCGCCAGCGCGGCGGGGAAGTCCGTTGTGAATTGGTCATAGATCGCCAGCGGGACCGTCTGCGTGACGCCGCGAAATGAACCGGCGAACATCAGGGTCGCCCCAAATTCACCCAGCGCGCGCCCCCAGGCCAGGGCGAGCCCGGCCAGCGAGCCCCGGTAGAGCGACCGGGATCGCGACCCGTGCGAATGCCGCCGCCTCGCTCGAGCCGAGCGTCCGGGCCGCCTCGATCAGAGATCGGTCGACCGACTCGAACGACGACTGGGCCTGGCGCATGTAGAACGGCGCCGAGACGAAGGTCAGCGCCACCACGACGGCTGCCGTGTTGAGCACCAGGCTCTGTCCGACGATGGGGCCGAGGATCCCGTCGGGTCCGAGCGAGGCCAGCAGCGCGATGCCTGCCACCGCCGGCGGAAGCACGAGCGGCAGCTCGATCAGGGTCGTGAGGACCGCTCGTCCCCGAAACCTGCGCGTCGCCAGCAGGTACGCGGCCGGGGTGCCGACGGCGAGGATGATCCCGATCGCGATCGAGGTGGTCTCGAGGCTGAGACGCAGTGCCTCGGTGGCCGCGGGATCACCAAGCCGGCGGATCAGCTCAGCCGGCGCGGTGTGGGTGAAGATCGCGACGATCGGGAGGACGAGAAACGCGAGCGCGAGCGCGAGCGCGGCTCCCAGCAGCAGCGGGAACCATGTCCGGCTGCTCACTGCGCCGGCGGCGGCAGGAACCCGGCGTTCAGCAGGTCGGTGCGCCCGCTCCCGTTCAGCAGACCGTTGATGAACTGTTGGGCCTGGGTGGGATGGGGCGCGCCCTTGACGACCGCGACGCCGTAGGCGCCCACCGGCTCCGCCGAGGCGGGCAGCGGAATGGCCTTCAGCGCTCCGTTGCTGGCCTTCACATCGGTGACGTACGTGAACCCGGCATCGACGTCGCCCTGGGTGAGCTTGCCGACGATCCCGTTCACGTCAGGCTCCTCGGAGCGGACGTTGTGCAGGATCTGGGCGCTCGGACCGGCGCCGAGCTTCGCCAGCACCGCGCGTGTGTAGATGCCGATCGGCACGGTCGCGGATCCGATCGCGATCGTCACGCCCGGCTTCTGGAGATCCGCCACGCTGTTCACCTTGGAGTTGGCCGGAACCGCGATCACGAGCCTGTTGGCAGCGAAGGTGACCGGCTTGGCCACGAGCCCCTTGGCGTACAGCATGTCGGGGAGCTTCGTGTTGGCGGAGGCGAACACGTCGGGCTTGACGCCCTGCTCGATCTGGGCCGCGAGCATGTCGGAGCCCGCGAACGAATAGCGCACGGTCGCCGGAGTGAACTGCTGCCCGTAGTTGGTGAACGCGTCCTTCAGCGACGCGGCCGCGGAGACCGTCAGGTTCGGTTTGCCCGAGCTCGAGCTTGATCCGCTCGAGGACGAGGAGCTGCTGCTTCCGCACGCGGCCAGCGCCAGCGCGAGCACCGTTACCGTCAGGACCGCCAAACGTCGCCTCATGGGTTCTCCCTTTCGATCATCACCGAGGTCGCCTTCACCGTCGCCGTCGCCTCGACTCCCTCGACGAGGTTGAGCTCCTCGACCGAGTCCCGGGTCACCGCGGCGGTGATCAGGAACGGTCCCGCCTCGATCTCCACCAGCGCCATCACGCCGTCGACCTCGACCGATCGCACCGTGCCCGTGAGCCGGTTGCGCGCCGAGAGCCGGCCGCCGGTGACATGACGCTCGCGCCGCCCGGTCAGCCGCTTGACCTCCTCGGCTGGCACCATACGCCTATTGCGTGCATCTCGATGCGTATGCAACTTGCCCGCTCGATCCCAGCGCCGAAGCGTATCTTGGCTAACGCCGATCGCCTTCGCAGCCTGACCGAGAGTGAAGTTCTGCTCCATTGGCTGCCATAGCATCGCATAAGCAGATCCGCGTCGCTCGCGAAACCCCAGTCAAAGGAGAGTCCGCGTGAAGCTCAGCGCCCGCAACAAGCTGCAGGGGACCGTGACCACCATCAGCCGCGGCGAGGCGATCGCCAATGTCGTGATCGACGTCGCCGGTCAACGGCTTGTCGCATCGATCACGGTCGAGGCGGCCGAGGAGCTCGGGCTGGCGGAGGGCAAGCCCGTGACCGCGGTGATCAAGGCCTCCGACGTGATGGTCGCGATCGACTAGGGCGCTGGTTCAGCCGTCGCGTAGCAGAACAATGAGGATCCACGCCATCCAGACCGGCACGGTCACGGTCAGAACGCGACAGCGCGAAGGTGTCGGACACGGCCAGCGGCGGGCGCTCAACACGATGCTGGACCGGGAGTGGACCGATCCGCTCCCGATCCTCGCCTTTGCGATCGAGCACCCCGAGGGAGTGGTCGTCGTGGACACCGGAGAGACCGCGCGCGCTTGCCAGCCCGGGTACTTCCCCCGCTGGCATCCGTACTTCCGTTTCAGCCTGCGGCTGGACGTCACGCCGGAGCAGGAGATCGGGCCGCAGCTGCGGCGTGTCGGGATCGAGCCCGGCGACGTGCAACGCGTGGTCCTCACCCATATGCACACCGACCACGCGGGGGGCCTGCACCACTTCACCGGGACCGAGGTGATGGTTTCCCGAACCGAGCTCGAGCACGCCACCGGCTTCCGCGGCCGGGTCCGCGGCTATGTCAACAATCGCTATCCGGAGAGCGTCCGGTTCAAGCCATTCGACCTTCCGGCGCAGCCATTCGGACCATTTCCGAGCAGCCTGCCGTTGACCGACGCCGGCGACGTCGTCGCGGTCCCGCTTTACGGGCACACCCCGGGTCACATCGGCGTGATCGTGACGGAGGGCGAGCGCGCGGTCCTGATCGGTGGCGACAGCTCGTACTCCCAGGCGCTGCTGCTTCGGGGCGCGATCGACGGCGTCGCCCCGGATGAGGATGTCGCGCGTCAGACGAACGAGCGGATCAGGGCGTTCGCGCGGTCGCGCCCGACGGTCTACCTGGTCGCGCACGACCCGGACAGTGCCGGACGGCTGCAGCGGCGGGAGGCGATGCCGGTGTCGGGCGCCGAATCAGCCTGACGCGGTGGTCAGCGACTCGGGGACCTCGCGAGCGGCCGTCTCGGCCGGATCGCGTCCGGCCAGCCATGTGGTCGCCTGCTCGAGCGCAGCCACATGATCCAGCAGCGGCGTGCTCTCCAGCAGGGGGCCGAGGTCGGTGATGCCGAGCACCGCGAGCGTCTCCTCGCGGAGCACGCTCTCGGGCCACAGCTCGGAGTCGATGGCGACCAGAATCCGCTCGGCGTGGGCGAGCAGCCGGCCAGCCACCTCGGGGGCGACGCCGGCCGCGTAGCGCGCCACGAACCACAGCGCGAACGCGCCCAGTGGCGGCACGCCAGGGCGCCGCATCAGCTCGACGGTGGCGGCCAGGTCCGGCTGGGCGATCACGCCGTCGCGGGCGGACTGGGCCAGCAGCCGGGTCGCGACAGCGCTCGCAAGCATGAACTCGTGTCCGATCGCCTCCGCGTTCTCGACGCTCAGCGCCGCGTGCTCGCAGGCCGCCTCGTAGCGACCGTCGACGTAGGCGTCGAGCGCGAGGAAGTAGTGGATCCAGCCCAGGCCCTTCGCGCTCGTCTCGGGCGTGATGAGTGCGAGCAGCTCCGGGCGCAGGCGGCGCATCTCCTCGAGATCGCGCGCGTTGAGCGCGTTGCCGAACAGGTTGCCCGTCGCGGTCACAACCGCCTCCTGATCGCCGACCTCGGCCGCGCGCGAGGCCAGGCGACGGTGCCACGTCTTCGCCCCCAGGGTGAAGTCGCAGAACGCGACCGCCCGCAGCAGCGCGATCTCATGCGCAGGATCGATCGAGAAGCGCTCGAGCAGGCGCTGCACGAGCTCCTCGCCCTCCTGGCGGAGCATGCCCGAGAGCCACACCGGCCGAAGCCCCAGCGCCAGCGCGACCGCCGAAGCCAGATCGTCGGCGTCGATCGCATCCTCGAGCGCGACCCGCAGGTTGGCGTGATCGGCGAGCAGCGGTCCGGCGATCTCCCCCGGCGAGCCGCCCTGGTCAAACGCCGCGCTGGCCGATTCCACCGCAGCGGCGAAATAGCCGCGATGACGGGCTCGCGCGTCGGCCAGCTGCCCATCTGATGCCAGCTCCTCGAGCGCGAACGCGCGCACCAGCTCCAGCAGCTCGAAGCGACCGTCGGCCACCTGCCTGCGGACCAGGCTCGCCTCGAGCAGCTCGTCGAGCTGGGCGCGGACGGACCCGTCGTTTACGGCCTCGAGTGCGGGGGCGGTGAACCCGCCGAGAAAGACCGCCGCCGTCCGCAGCAGCCCCTGCGCCGGCGAGCCCAGCAGGTCATAACTCCAGCGGATCGTCGCCTGGAGCGTCTGCTGGCGGTCCGGCAGATCCCTCAGCGCGTGCTCGCCGATCGTGAGTGGCGCCGACAGCTGCTCGGCGATCTGGGCTGGGGTCAATGACTGCGAGCGGGAGGCCGCGAGCTCGATCGCCAGCGGCAGTCCGTCGAGCGCGCGACAGATTCCGGCCACAGCCTCGGTCACATCGGCGTCGAGTCCGAGCTTGCGGTTCGACGCCAGCGCACACTGAAGAAACAGCTGCACGGCCGGATTCTGCGAGAGCTCATCGGTGGAGCCGGCGGCGGGGAGCTCGAGCGGCTCGACCTCGAATACGTGCTCGCCCCGAATCCGCAGCGGTGTCCGGCTTGAGGCCAGGACCCGGATCCGCGGGGCATGCGTCAGGAGCTCGGCGATCAGCCCAGCGGCCGGCATCAGGTGCTCGAAGTTGTCGACGATCATCAGCAGCTCGCGCTCGCGCAGATGGCCCAACAGCCCATCGGCGCTCGGCCCGTCGGTGCCGTCCCGCCGCGCCAGCGCGCTCGCGATTTCGGCCGCCACCAGCGCCGAGTCGGTCAGCTGCTCGAGGCGCACGAACACGGCGCCGTCGACGTACTCTCGCTCGTGACCGCGTCCGAGCTCCAGCAGCAGGCGCGTCTTCCCAACCCCGCCGGGGCCCGTCAGCGTGACCAGCTGCACGTCCGGGTCCGCCATCAGGCCGGCCAGCTCGGTTAGCTCGCGGTCCCGCCCTACGAGACGGGTCAGCGATCGCGGCAGGTTCGAGGCAGCGCGCACCGTGACCGTGGGCAGCTGCGGCTCCTCATGAACCAGCAGCGTGGGGTCACGATCGAGGATGCGCTGCTGCAGACGGGTCAACGGTTCGCCCGGCTCCAGCCCGAGCTCGCCCGCGAACAGCCGGCGCGCTCGGCCGTAGGCCTCGAGCGCATCCGCCTGCCGACCGGCGCGGTAGAGCGCCAGCATCAGCTGTCCCCACGGCCTCTCCTCGAATGGGTGCTCGGCGACCAGCCGCTCGAGCTCCGGCACCAACTCGCCCGCGCCGCCCGCGCCGAGCCTGGCATCGAGCCGCAGCAGGATCGCCTGCAGGCGCTTCTCCTCGAGTGCCCGGCGCCACTGCCCCACGCTGCCCTCCGCCGCGACGTCACACAACGGGTCGGCCCGGAACAGGCCGAGCGCCTCACTCAGCAGCGCTTCCGCGCGCTCCGGCTCGGCGCGCGCCTTCTCGATCAGCTCGTCGAACCGCCAGACGTCGAGCTCGAACGCCCCGGGCTCGAGCGAGTACCCGGCCGACCCGAGGACGAGCAGGCCCGCCCAACAGGCCGCGCAGCTTCGACAGGTGCACGTGCAAGCGCGGAGACGGCGCTGGCCGGCGGACGCTCCCCCCAGAGCTCGTCAATCAGCCGATCACGCGGGACCGGGACGCCGCCGCCCATCAGCAACAGCGCCAGCAGCGAGCGCGGATGGCCGCCGGGGACCGGCACGGCTTCGCCATCCCGCTCGAGTACCAGCGGGCCGAGCACCCCGAAACGACAAGACCCTGCGGCCACCCCGGCAGAGGGTATCCGTCCACCAAAGGGACGGCAAGACCAGGCCTTTGGCGCTCCTTTGGCGCGCTTTAGGGGCCGTCGCTCAGGCTTCACCGCGTCAATCACGTTCCCCTTAGGAGAGGAAACGAAGTGGGAGTCTTGAGCAAAGTGCGCCACCCGGCCGGGTCAGTTCCGAAGGAGCTGCTCGAGCACGGGCTGGTCGGGCGCGGGACCGTGGTCAGCGTGCAGCGGACCTCGGTCAGCACCGGCGAGGGCTCCGAGCAGGCGCACGTTTGCGTGTTCACGGTTCGGGTCTCACTCGGCAAGGCGGCGCCGTTCACGGCGACCTGTCGCCAGGCCGTGCGAGCGACGGTCCTGCCGGAGCTGATGGCGTCCGGCGCCACCGTCGCGGTGCGGATCGATCCGCGCGATCACAGCTACGTCGCGCTAGCGCTCGGCGAGCGGCCCCCAGCCGAGACGGCGCAGACACAACTGAAGGGCAAGGCCGCCTGAACAAAGGCGAACGATCTTCCGCGGCGGAGGCGGCCGCGGCACGCAGTCAACAACCAAGCAGACAGAGGGAGTCACATCATGGTCGTAGTCACTAACAGCTGGCGTATGTGGATGGTCGGAATGGCGGTGTCCATCGGACTGTTCGCGGTGATCTACTTCACCGTCATCAAGCCGGACAACAACACCGCCAACCAGGCGCTGAAGTCCGGGATGCAGCAGACCCAGCAGGCGCTGGGCCAGGCGCAGAAGCAGCTCGACAGCGCCACCAGCAAGTCCGGCGCCGCGGGGAGCCAGGCCAGTGGGATCGCGAAGCAGGCCGACAAGCAGCTCTCAAGCGCCCAGAAGCTGACCGCGTGCGTGTCGGCAGCGGGCACCGACGTGTCGAAGATCCAGCTCTGCCAGTCGCAGTTCGGGCACTAGTGGAGCTCCTGTAAACGTTTGCCCGGTTTGCCGGCTGCGAACCGTCGTCTGCGCGGACCTGCGGCCCGCTCGGCCTCCGGCCTCGCCGGAATGGGCCGCGTCCGCGTCATCCGGCTGTCCTCGGAGTCTCGCGTGGCGCTGCCACGCAGCAACTCCTGCGTCCTCGCCAGTCTCGGTTCTCGCACGTCAAACACGTCAAACGTTTCCAGTCGCCCCACTAGCCGGCGGCTGAAGTTCCGCGGCCCGCGAGGCATCTGATGCCGAGCGGGCCGCGGCGCGTTTAAGCGGCGAGCTCAGCGTCTACGCTTGCGCGCGTGTCGTCCCCAGACCGCTCGCGGTTGGGCTACAAGCTGGCTCACGCGATTCGCCACCCGGAGCAGATCATGCCGCACATCCGCCGCGGTGCCAGGGACGCGCGGCTGCGGATGCGGGGCGGCGATCACGTCAGCTACTACCGCGGGGTGATGCAGGCCAACACCGCAAAGGGGGCCGAGTGGGCGGTGGGCAGCCCGTCGCACGAGGCGTGGCTCTGGGCCGGGCAGATGCAGTTCAAATTCCTCCGCGAGCACGGCCTCGAGCCGGGCATGCGCATGCTCGAGATCGGCTGCGGCAATCTCCGCGCCGGACACCTGTTCATCGAATATCTGGACGCCGGCCACTACCACGGAGTCGACATCTCGCCGGAGATCCTGTTCTCGGCGCTCGACACGGTCGCCGAGTTCGGCCTGCAGTTCAAGCGCCCCTCGCTGACGCTCGTGCGAGACCTCCGGCTTCGGTTCCTGCCCGACGCCGCATTCGAGGTCGTGCATGCGCACAGCGTGTTCTCGCATTCCCCGATCGAGGTGATCGAGGAGTGTCTGGCCAATGTCGGACGGCTGCTCGTCCCCGGGGGATTCTTCGATTTCACGGTCCATCTGACGGACGGAAACGAGCATCAGGTCCTGCGCGAGGACTTCTACTACCGGCTCGAGACCCTCACCTCGGTTGCGATCCGGCATGGACTGCTTCTCGCCCGGATCGAGGACTGGGAGGGCATGCACAGGCAGTCCAAGCTGAGAGCGACCGTGCGCAATCCGACCCCGGCGCTCGCAACGTGACGATGCCGAGCCTGACCGAGGGCGGTTTGGGGTCGTTTTTTGGGGCGGCTGAGGGCGAGTTCGAGCTGGTCGCGGGGGCGCAGGGTGTGGTGGTCAGGGATTTGCGGTTCGCGGATCGGCGGGTGCGGTTGCGCTTCGCGGGAGCGACGCTGGCCGGTGCGCTGCTTCCGGCTCTGAGCGCACGCGAGGAGGATCACCGCGACGAGGTCGACGTCTCGATCTGCCTGTGGGAACGCGACCGCTCACCCCATGACCCCGTCCCGTTCCCATGGAGCATCGAGGAGATCGGCCCCGGAGGACTGATCCAGGGATCTGACCCGCACAGCGTGATCGCGATCCACGAGACCGCCTCCGGTGCGCTGACCCTGGCCGACCGCCACCAGCACACGATCCTCTACCGCGTCCCCGCCGAAGCACTGATCCCGTGGTGGGAACGCGCCGCCCCCCTGCGACCCGCCCTGCACTGGGCGCTACGCGGAGAGCACCGCCACCTCGTGCACGCCGGCGCCGTCGGCGACACACGCGGCGGCGTGCTCCTCGCCGGCGCCAGCGGGTCAGGCAAAACCACCGTCGCGCTCGCCGCCCTCGAACACGGCCTCGGCTACCTCGCCGACGACTACATCCTCCTCAACACCACCCAACCCCCAACCGCCCACGCCATCTACACCAGCCTGAGTGTCCGGCCGGAGCCGGACGCCGAGGAGAAGGCGGTGTTGGATGTGGCGCGGTTGATGCCGGGATCGGTGCGTGAATCGCTGCCGGTGCGCGCGGTGCTGGTTCCGCGGATCCGCAGCGGACACGCGCGCCTGACCCCGATCACCCCCACCGAGGCACTGCTCGCGCTCGCGCCCAGCACCGTCTTCCAGATGCCATTCGACGACGGCGCCGTCCTCGCCTCCCTGGCCAACCTCGTCCGCACCGTCCCCTGCTTCGCGCTCGAGGTCGGCGAGCACACCACAGAACTCGCCCACGCGATCGAGCAAACCCTGGAGCAGACATGACCCCCGGACTCGTCTCGATCGTGATCGCCGCCCACAACGAAGAAGCATTCATCACCGAGGCCCTGCAAACCGTCCACGCCCAAACCTACAAACCAATCGAAGTGATCGTCGTCGACGACGGCTCGGAGGACCGCACCGCCGAACTCGCCGCCACCCACAACGTCCACCTCATCCAACAACCCCACCTCGGCCCCTCCACCGCCCGCAACACCGGCCTGCGGACCGCCCACGGCGAATACTGGACGATCTTCGACGCCGACGACCTGATGCCCCCACAACGAATCGAAAACCAGGTCGCCCACCTCCAACACCACCCCCACCACCAAATCGTCCTCGGCCTCACCACCGCCTTCGTAACCCCCGGCGAACCCCGACCCCCCCACTACAACCCCACCTGGGACAACGGACCATTCCCCGCGTGTGCGGGAACCCTGTTTGCCCGCCGCAGCGTGCTCGAGGCCGTCGGCTACTACGACGAGACGATCTCGCTCGCCTATGACGTCGAGTGGCTGGCGCGGGCGAAGGATGCGGGCGTCGTCGCCGGGCAGATCGACGAGCTCTGCCTGCACTACCGCATCCACTCCGGCAACACATCAGCGCAGAAGCCGGCTGTCCACCAGTCGATGCTGAGGCTGCTGCGCGAGTCGATACACCGCCAGAATTCAAGCCGGGAAGCTCCAGGGTCAGGGCCCGCGCGGGCCAAGTAGACTCGCCGCCGAAGATGGGGGTGAGTTTTAGGATCAACGCCACGCACGTGGTCCACGAGACAATCGACGGTGAAGCGATTCTGATTCACCTCGGTACCGGCACCTACTACAGCCTCGACGGTGTGGGGTCGGAGCTGTGGGGCCTGCTCAGCCGTGGTGCGAGCACCGACCAGGCGATCGCGGCGGCGCTCGGGCGCTATGAGGGAAGTCCGGGCGAGATCGAGGCGGGCGTCGCGACGCTCGTTCAGGATCTGCTCGCGGAGGAGCTCCTGGTGGAGGACGGTTCCTCCGCTCCGGACCCCTCGCGTCTGCCCGACGGGCGGATTCCGTTCACAACCCCCGTCCTCCACACATACACCGACATGCAGGAGTTCATGCTTGTCGACCCGCTTCACGAGGTCGACGAGGAGGCCGGCTGGCCCCATGCGAAGTCTGGTTGACGGCGGTTTGGGGTCGTTTTTTGGGGCGGCTGAGGGCGAGTTCGAGCTGGTCGCGGGGGCGCAGGGTGTGGTGGTCAGGGATTTGCGGTTCGCGGATCGGCGGGTGCGGTTGCGCTTCGCGGGAGCGACGTTGGCCGGTGCGCTGCTTCCGGCTCTGAGCGCACGCGAGGAGGATCACCGCGACGAGGTCGACGTCTCGATCTGCCTGTGGGAACGCGACCGCTCACCCCATGACCCCGTCCCGTTCCCATGGAGCATCGAGGAGATCGGCCCCGGAGGACTGATCCAGGGATCTGACCCGCACAGCGTGATCGCGATCCACGAGACCGCCTCCGGTGCGCTGACCCTGGCCGACCGCCACCAGCACACGATCCTCTACCGCGTCCCCGCCGAAGCACTGATCCCGTGGTGGGAACGCGCCGCCCCCCTGCGACCCGCCCTGCACTGGGCGCTACGCGGAGAGCACCGCCACCTCGTGCACGCCGGCGCCGTCGGCGACACACGCGGCGGCGTGCTCCTCGCCGGCGCCAGCGGGTCAGGCAAAACCACCGTCGCGCTCGCCGCCCTCGAACACGGCCTCGGCTACCTCGCCGACGACTACATCCTCCTCAACACCACCCAACCCCCAACCGCCCACGCCATCTACACGGCGGCCAAGCTCGACGAGGGACACCGCGCCCGCTTTCGCCGCCTGGCGAAGATGGTGAGGTACCCACCCCCCGAGGCAGCCGAGGAGAAGGCGGTGTTGGATGTGGCGCGGTTGATGCCGGGATCGGTGCGTGAATCGCTGCCGGTGCGCGCGGTGCTGGTTCCGCGGATCCGCAGCGGACACGCGCGCCTGACCCCGATCACCCCCACCGAGGCACTGCTCGCGCTCGCGCCCAGCACCGTCTTCCAGATGCCATTCGACGACGGCGCCGTCCTCGCCTCCCTGGCCAACCTCGTCCGCACCGTCCCCTGCTTCGCGCTCGAGGTCGGCGAGCACACCACAGAACTCGCCCACGCGATCGAGCAAACCCTGGAGCAGACATGACCCCCGGACTCGTCTCGATCGTGATCGCCGCCCACAACGAAGAAGCATTCATCACCGAGGCCCTGCAAACCGTCCACGCCCAAACCTACAAACCAATCGAAGTGATCGTCGTCGACGACGGCTCGGAGGACCGCACCGCCGAACTCGCCGCCACCCACAACGTCCACCTCATCCAACAACCCCACCTCGGCCCCTCCACCGCCCGCAACACCGGCCTGCGGACCGCCCACGGCGAATACTGGACGATCTTCGACGCCGACGACCTGATGCCCCCACAACGAATCGAAAACCAGGTCGCCCACCTCCAACACCACCCCCACCACCAAATCGTCCTCGGCCTCACCACCGCCTTCGTAACCCCCGGCGAACCCCGACCCCCCCACTACAACCCCACCTGGGACAACGGACCATTCCATGGCCACCCGGGCACGACGCTCGGACGGCAAAGCGTCCTGGAGCAGGTCGGACTGTTCGACGAGCGCCTGAGGCTGGGCGAGGATCTTGACTGGCAGGCGCGGGCGAAGGATGCGGGCGTCGTCGCCGGGCAGATCGACGAGCTCTGCCTGCACTACCGCATCCACTCCGGCAACACATCAGCGGACACGCGGGCCAACCGCCGCGCCACGCTCGCGCTGCTTCGCGACTCGGTGCACCGCCAGCGTACGAGGGGTGCGGATGTCGCCTGAGCTCACGGTCGGCGTCGCGGTCCCCGCCTACAACTCCGAGCGGTTCCTGGGCGACACCCTGCGCAGCGTCCTCGCGCAGCCGGTCCCGATCCGTGACGTCGTCGTGGTCGACGACGGATCCGATGATGCGAGCGCCGAAATCGCCCGCGAAATCGGCTCCCCGGTCCGGGTCGTATGCCAGCCACACGCGGGCATCGGCGCCACCCGCAGCCACGCCATGAGCGTCGTCGCGGGCGACTGCCTACTGCCACTCGACGCCGATGACCTGCTGCCCGAGCGGGCCGTCGCGCCGCGGCTCGAGATCCTGAGCCGCCAGCCGGAGGTCGACGTCGTGTTCGGCCACATCTGCAATGTCACGATGTCGGCGGACGGACGGCCGGTTGAACTCGATCAGCCGCGCCCGGCCCACGTCCCAAACGGGATGCTGATCAGGCGCTCGGCATACGAGCGCGTCGGGCCGTTCGCCACCCATCTGCGCGTTGCGGAAACGCTCGACTGGATGCTGCGGGCACGCGAGCTGGGATTGAATGAGAGGACGGTCTCAAACCTGGTGCTCTGGCGGCGGGTTCACGGCGCGAACAATTCACTGACGCAACGCAGCTCGTTGCACGAGTTCCCGCGAGCATTGAAGGCGTCGCTCGATCGACGGCGTACGAGCCGCAGCTGACGTGATGGTCGCCACCTCCCCATCCACCCCGGGCCACCTCACCCCACCGGACCGGCCGTGGGGCACGACGGGCCGCGAGCGGACCGTGTGGCCGACGCAGCTTCAGGAGGAGCTCGTCCGCGCGACGCTTCTCGAGGACGAGCGGGCACTTATCGCGTGGCAGCGGATCAGACCAACACTCGCCCCCGCGACCATGGACCACTCGATCCAGGCGTTCCTGCCGCAGCTGCGCCGCAACCTCCAGCGGTTGGGCGTCGAGGACCAGATGCTCGAGCTCTTCAAGGGCGTGCATCGCTACGGCTGGGCGCGCAATCAGCTGCTGATGGCGGAGGTGCTGCCGGTCGTGGAGGCACTTGAGCACGCGGGCATTCAGACCCTCCTGCTCAAAGGCGCGGCGCTGGTGGCAGACGAGCGACACGACGCCGGTGTGCGCCAGATGAGCGACATCGACGTGCTGGTGCGAACCGGATCGCTGGCGGCGGCGTGCGCGGTTCTCATCGATCATGGGATGACCCCGGTCGAGGACGTGCCGCTCTGGTACGTCACCGAATACGCCCCGAGGTTCAAGCACAGCTGCAATTTCCGCAACGCGGCCGAGGGCCAGCTCGACCTCCATTGGCACGCACTCAAGTGGTCCTGCCACCCCGATGCCGACGCCGATTTCTGGGCTGCGTCTCAGCCGGTGCGGCTCCGCGAGCTGAGCTCGCGCGCTCTGTGCCCGGCCGACGAGCTGATGCTCGTGATCCTTCACGGCCTTCGCTGGAGTCCCACGCCCAGCTATCGCTGGATCCTCGATGCGGCGCTCATCGTTCGCGGTGCGTCGGCCCCGATCGACTACGACCGGATCGTTGCACAGGCTCGCCGCCACCGGGTCACACACGCGACGCGAGCCGGACTGCTGCGGCTCGCCGCGGTGGCCCAGGTCGACGTGCCGGCGGAGGCGCTACGCGCCCTGCTGCGACCGGCGCCCCTGCAACGACTCGAGCTGCGAGGTCAGGCGACACAGCCGCGCTGGCGACGCCCCGCCGAGCGGATGGCGAGTCTCCATCTTCAGTACGTCCGGCGGGAGGTCGCGCCGGGCCGATGGCTACCGCCGAGCACGCATGTGCGGCTGGTGGCCGAGCGGGTGGGCGTGGAACGACCGATCCGGATTCGACAGCTCTTCGACGGCGGAAGCCCCGGACCGGGCCGCCCGTTCGCCGAGCTCATGGCCCCGATCGGGGACGGCCGGTGCACGCCGTCAGCACGCCCCTGGGGAGCGTTCCTTGACTTCGGAGATCCAGAGGTTGTCCGAGACCACTGCCTGTACGGGATGTGGCTCCCGGCGGACGGGTCAAGCTGGATCGCGGGCCGCGAGGCGCGGCTCCGGATCGCGCTGCCGGAGGTTCCGAGCACACCGCTGCTGCTGGAGCTGGCGGCTGGCGGCTTCACGCCCGCGGGGTACGGCCAGCACCTTGAGGTCCTGCTCGAGGGCGAGATCGTCGGGAGCATCAGCTTCGGTGCGACACGGTCAGGCGTCGAGGCGGAGAGCATCCTTCTCCCGGATTGGCTCGTGCGCGGGCGCTCAAGCCTTGATCTGGCGCTCCGAGCGCCGAACGCGATCGCCCCCGCAGCGCTCGGCCTCAGCGATGATCAGCGCCGGCTCGGGGTCTTCATCCGGCGGCTCGCGATCCGGCCGCCGCGCCTTTGCCCTTTGGGCGAGCGAGTCGGGCTCGGCACCGGTAGCGACGATCCCCTGATCCTGGCTGGGGGATGGGCCGACGCCGAGCCGGGCGGGCGATGGACGCAGGGATCCGAGGCGCGCATGGTTCTCTGCACCGACACACCCGCATCGGTCCTCGCGTGGAACGCGGAGCCAGTGCACCCGCTGCGCGTGGAGGTCACCGCCAACGGGATGAGCCTCGGGGTGGTCAATTACGACCGCCGCCTTCAGGAGACGATCGTTCCGCTCGAGCCGGCCGGCCGACCGCGCAACCTCGTGCTTTCCTGGCATCTCCGGGAGCCTCGCTCCCCTCGCGAGCTCGGGCTCTCGGATGACGAGCGGCAGTTGGGGCTGTTCTTTCGCAGCGTGAGGTTGAGTTAGGCCAGCGCATGAGCAGTGGCACGCGGACAATGAGACCGACGAAGGCGATCGAGGGCACGGTCGTCCTCGCGCGGCGTTGGGACCAGCTTGGCGGTCGCCTGAGCGCGATCGCAAACGCGCGGTCGCTGGCCGAGCTGCTCGGCTTCGAGTTCGGTTTCGTTTGGCCGCGCGGCCGCGATGTCGCCGTGAACCGGCCGCAGGAGCTGTTCTCCGAGGAGTTCCTGGCCCGATTCGAGTTTGCCCCGGAGGAGCTCGACGGGTCCACGGCAATTCCCTACCGGGAACTGCTCACTCTGGACGACGAGGAGCGGCGGCGCAGGCTGGACGAGGCCGGTCCCCGCCCACTGATCGACGTCGACGAGGTCTTCGAGATCGTCCATGGCCCCACCGACGATTGCGAACCCGCGGGCCGGCGCTATCGGGCCGCGTTCCGCACGCTCGGCTGGAACGAGGTCGTGCGCGAGCTGATCGAGATCTGCGACCGACCGCCGGCCGAAGGGCCGATCGCGGCTGTTCACGTGCGTGCTGGTGACATCGTCGACGGAGCCTGGCGCCACGTCGTCGCACACGAGAAGTACGCGCCGACCCCGTTCGTCCACGAGGCGATCGATCGGCTGTCCCATGGCGGGGAGAGACGGGTGCTGGTCCTGTCTGACAACGCGCGCTATCTGGCCTGGCTGCGGGACCGTTACGCGTCGGTGACCACGCCCAACGAGATCGTTCCCGGCTACGAGCGACTGACCGTCGTCCAGCGCGCGCTCGCGGACATCCTTGTCCTCTCACGGTGCGAGGAGATCGTCGGGCCGCCGAGCAGTGCCTTCAGCCGGCTGGCCGCGAATCTCGCCGACCGACCTGTGATGCGTCTCGACGACATGTCGCAGGAGGCGCGAGCCGCGGAGATTCTGCGCTCGGGCATCCGCGAGCATCGCGACGGCTGCGAGCCATCGGGCTTCTGGCGCGGCCTGGTCGCCCGCGACGCATGCTGGTACATCGACGTGTTCGGCGACCAGCTCACGGCGGACGAGCGGCTGGACCTGGCTCGATTCGCCGCCGATCTCGATCCCGACTTCGCCGGCGCTCAGACCCGGATTGCGCGCATGTCCACGTTCGCCGGAGACCCGCTTGCGGCGCGAGCCGCGGCGGTTCAGGCGCTGCGTCTGGCTGATGCCGCGGAGCGCTACGACGATCCTCTGTTCGAGGGTCTGGCCACCGCCATCGCGGCGAAAAGCATGGCCGTGGTCCAGGGCGACGCCAAACCAGTCGAGCATGAGTCCGGACGGCATCGACGCGAGACCGTGAGCATCGCCGAAATGCGGGAAGGGCTGCGTCGCTGGCGGTCGCTGCGGCCGTTCTGGTTCGAACGCGACCGAGCCGCTGAGAGTCTCGAGTTCCTGATCTCCGTCGCCGCACGGCTGGCCCACGAGTCACCGCGGGCTCGGCGGCGCGTCGGCCGCGCGCTCGCGGTCAACCGCCGTCACGCGATCCAGATGCAGCTGCTTCGGCCGAGCGGGCCGTCTGAGCACCGGACGTCGCCGACCTATGATCCGCTGCGCCGCGACCTCGACCACTTGGCGCTGCAGGCGTTCGACGCCCTCCGTGACGCTGGGATCCAAGTCGACCCGCCTCGCCTCGCGCGGCCGGGCAGCGAGGGATGAACGCTCCGGTTCGGAGATCGCGTGCTCGTCATCTGTAACGGGATGCCGCGCAGCGCGTCGACCTGGTCCTTCAACGTGACGGTGGAGCTGCTGCGTCGTGACGCGCCAGGCGCCGAGATCCACTCCGGCTACGACGAGGACCTCGCGCGCTTCCTCGCCATGATGCCGGCCGGCGCCCGGCACGCCGTCGTCAAATGCCACCAGTTGGACGATCGGGCCCGAGCGCTGACCGCCGACGGGAGGGCGCGGTTGATCTACACGTGGCGGGATCCCGCCGATGCCGTCGTCTCGTGCATGCGGATGTTCTCCTACGACTTTAAGACGGCGCTCGGCGCCGTCGCGCCTTCGCTCGAGCTCCACCAGCTTCACCTACGGGAGGGCCAGGCGCTGGTGCTGCGGTATCACGAACTGGTCGGCGAACCCGCAGCGACCGCCGAGCGGATCGCGCGCCACATCGGTCTGAACCCCGACCCTCGCATCATCTCCGCGGTGGTCGATGACTGGTCTCTCGAGCGCACACGCGAGCGGGCGGACGCGCTGCCGGTCGACGGGCTCGTGCCCGTCGCCCCGGGAATCGAGCACGATCCGAAGACGCTGCTGCACCGGGATCACATCCGCGACGGGAGCTCGGGCTACGGAGCCAGGGAGCTGTCGGCCGAGCAGCTCGAGCAAATCAGCGCCGTCGCGAGATCCAGCTAGCGGCCGAGCGCGATCCGGACGCGTCTCACCGCCCCAGGGGCTCGAGCCAGTCCTCGGGGATGAAGGGCGGGACCGGCTCGGGGTAGTCAGGAAACAGCTCGCGCGCCACACCGGCCACGCGATGCGTTCGAACGTGATCGCGCAGATCGGCAAACGCGTCGAGCGCGCGGACGGTGCAGAGCACCTGTAGCGCGGCGGCGTT
Source organism: uncultured Solirubrobacterales bacterium (assembly GCA_963796645.1). Lineage (GTDB taxonomy): Bacteria > Actinomycetota > Thermoleophilia > Solirubrobacterales > Solirubrobacteraceae > Palsa-465. The sequence continues at coordinate 296,013 of CAWCMQ010000004.1, forward strand.
CGGGGGATCTGTCGCGAGTGTGCCGTCGGCCAACAGCGCGTCGGCGCGATCCAGCATCCCGGGCAACCCCGCCACCGCCCGCCGCGCCGCCGCCTCGTCGGCGCCGATCACCCAGGCGTAGTAGCGGGCCACGGGGGTACTGGCCCGGGCTGCGACAGCCGGCAGCGGCATCTTCGACTGCTCGGCCAGCCATCGCCTGAGCTCGCCGTCGTGCACCAGCCCCCAGCGGAGGATCACACGGGGAACGCTCTGAAGCTCCTCGTCGCCCCACCGCTCGGCGTCATCGGCGCGGGCTCGCAGCTCCGGGTCGTGCGGATACAGCGAGGGCTCCGGCTCGAGCTGCTCGAGCGCGGCCGCGATCTGCCGTGAACCCTGGACGCGCGCGCCGCCCAGCTTGAGCGCGGGTACGGTGCCGCCGCGGAAGCCCACCAGTCGCATGTGGATCCGCTGCGTCCCAGCCATCACCGTCACCGAGTCGGCTTCGACGCCCTTGAGCGCGAGCATCTTCAGCACCGCCTGTGACGGGTGCGAGAGCGGGAACCAGTACAGCTTCGCGCTCACGACGGCACCGGCGCCGGGCCAAAGTCGATCACGCGCACCGGCTCGGACTCCTGCTTGCCCTTCAGCGCGAGGTGCTTCGACGTCGCCTCGACGTCGGAGGCGCCAAAGCGGGTGAACAGCCGCTCGGAGACGACAATCTGACCGGCCTCGGCCGACGATTGGAGCCGCGAGGCGGTATTGACCACGTCGCCGAGCGCGGTGAAGTCCTTGACCTCGCCGGAGCCCACGTTGCCCACGTACGCCGAGCCCACGTCGAGACCGACGCCGAGTGCCAGCCACGGGTCATTCTCGCCGCCGAACCCGACCGCGGTCAGCAGGTCGCCGGCGTCCCGGAGCATGTCGTCCTCCCATCCGTCCCCAAGCAGCAGCGGCACGTACAGAGCCATGACCTCGTCTCCGACCAGCTTGTCGATGATCGCCGACCTACCGAGCACATGGGTGGCCGACGCGTAGAAGCGATTCATCAGCTCGGCCACCTCCGTGGGCGACATCCCCTCGGATGTCGCCGTGAAACCGCGGACGTCGGCGAACAGGACGCCGACCTCCATCTCGACTCCGCCCATCGGCGCCTTCTCGAAGCACGAATTGCACAGTGACGGGTTCTTGCGCGAGGGTCCAAAGCCCACGCGCCGCATGATCCGACCGCCGATCCCTCCGTACGGCGCATGGCACAGCCGGCAGCGCGGATCGCTCGGCAACCGCCTCATCACGGCCGCGAACGCCCGGGGCAGGTGGCTGTTCATCAGCTCGAAGAACGCCACGTCCTCGGATTCACCGCGGAGCTCGGGTGCCGGCTTGTTCGCCATCGGGATCCCGGGGCGAGATGCTACCGGGGTGAGCGCAGGCGCCGGATCGGTGAAGACGCCGGCCAGGGCAGGCCCGAGGAGCCCCGCCCTGGCCTGGGATTGGTCGGCCGCGGTACTCGGAGCGGCCTACGCGGTGCCAGGTGCGGTGATCGGGGTCCCGATGTTCATCGGGGGCGTTCTCGCGCGCCGGCGCAACCGCAATATGCTTGGTTCGAAATGAACCTGGGGCAGATCCTCGAGGACTCAACGCAGCGCGACCCGAGCCATACGGCGCTCAAGCTGGATGACACCGAGGTCTCCTATGGCGCGCTCTCGCAGGCCTCGGCTCTCGTGGCGGGGCTGCTGAAGGCGAGGTCCGTATCGCCGGGAGATCGCGTCGCGCTGATGCTGCCGAACGTCCCCTACTTCGCCGCCTGCTACTACGGGATCCTCCGGGCCGGTGGCGTTGTCGTGCCGATGAACGTGCTCCTGAAGGAGCGTGAGATCGCGTTCTATCTCGGCGACTCCAGCGCCAGGCTCGTGTTCGCATGGCACGGTTTTCAGGATGACGTCCATGGCGGCGCCGGGCAGGCCGGCGCCGAGTGCGTCGTCGTCTCCCCTGGCGAGTTCGAGCAGCTCCTGTCCGAGCAGCCGGCGGCCGAGGAGGTGATCGAGCGCGACGCCACCGACACGGCGGTGATCCTGTACACGTCGGGGACGACCGGGACCCCGAAGGGCGCCGAGCTAACGCACGCCAACCTGAAGCGGAACGCCGAGGTCTCCGCTGCGCTGTTCGACCTCGGCGCCGAGGCCGTGACGCTGGGAGCGCTGCCACTGTTCCACTCGTTCGGGCAGACATGTGGGCTGAACGCCACGATCCTGTCCGGTGGAACGTTGAGCCTGATTCCCCGGTTCGACCCCGTCAAAGCGCTGGAGATCATCGAGCGTGACCGGGTCAACCTGTTCGAAGGCGTCCCGACGATGTACGGCGGGATGCTGCACACCCCCGATCACGAGCGTTTCGATGTCTCGACGCTGCGCCTGTGCGTGTCCGGTGGGTCGGCGATGCCGGTGGAGCTGATGCGCGCGTTCGAGCGGGCCTTCGGCTGCAAGATCCTCGAGGGCTACGGCCTGTCCGAGACCTCGCCCGTCGCGTCCTTCAACCACGCGGACCGTGAGCGCAAGCCGGGGTCGATCGGCACCCCGATCGAGGGCGTGGAGATGAAGGTCGTCGATGAACACGACGACGAAGTTCCCCAGGGCGAGGTCGGCGAGATCGTGATCAGGGGCCACAACGTGATGAAGGGCTACTGGGAGCGGCCCGACGCCACCGCCGACGCGATCGACGATGGCTGGTTTCACAGCGGCGACATGGCGCGGGTCGACGAGGACGGCTACTTCTTCATCGTCGACCGCAAGAAGGACATGATCATTCGGGGGGGCTACAACATCTATCCGCGTGAGATCGAGGAGGTGCTCTACGAGCACCCGGCGGTCCGAGAGGCGGCGGTCCTCGGCATCCCGGACGACGACCTCGGCGAGGAGGTCGGCGCCGCGGTCGCGCTCAAGGACGGCGCCGAGGCGACGGCCGACGAGCTGCGTGAGTTCGTCAAGGGCCAGGTGGCTGCCTACAAGTACCCGCGCCACATCTGGTTCGTCGACGATCTTCCGAAGGGACCGACGGGCAAGGTCCTCAAACGCGAGATCGCGCCACCGGCCTCGGGTTGACGCCGGGTCGCCCCCGGCCCGACGTACGTTTGCGTTGTGTCACAAACCGCCTGGGTATCACGTCCTAGGTGGTGACATGAGCCAGGAGTCCTTTGCGCAGCTGCGTCCGCTGCTGTTCTCGATCGCCTATCGCATGCTCGGGACGGTCGCCGACGCCGAGGACATCGTCCAGGAGGCGTTCCTGCGCCTGGAGCGCACTCGGCAGGCGGGCACGGCGATCGAGTCGGAGCGCGGATTCCTGACGACCGTCACGACCAGGCTGGCGATCGACGAGCTCCGCTCAGCGCGGGTGCGCCGCGAGCGGTACTTCGGGCCGTGGCTGCCCGAGCCGTTGCTCACCGCCACCGAACCAGACGCAGCGGAGGTTGCCGAGTTGTCCGATTCCCTGTCGGTCTCGTTCCTCGTCCTGCTCGAGACTCTCACGCCGGCGGAGCGGGCGGTGTTCCTGTTGCGCGAGGTGTTCGATTACCCCTACGACGAGATCGCCGAGATCGTCGACAAGAGCGAGGCAAACTGCCGCCAGATACTCGCCCGTGCGCGCAGGCGGATCGACGACGGCAAGCCACGCTTCGAGGTCGACCGCGACCGGCAGCGCGAGCTGGCCGGCCGCTTCCTGAACGCCTTCGAGAATGGCGAAGTCGACCAGCTCGTCTCGATGCTGGCCGCCGACGTCGTCTTCTACGGCGACGGCGGCGGCAAGGCCCAGGGCCTCCCACGGCCAATCTACGGCGCCGACCGCGTCGGCCGGCTGCTGCGCTCCTTTGGCCAGCGGTTTCGGCAGGCGGGAGTCCGGGTCGAGGCGGCCGTGGTCAACGGCGAGCCGGGATCGCTCAACTTCGACGCTGACGGGCGACTGATCAACGTGTTCGTGTTCGAGATCTCCGACGGCTCGATCCAGACCGTCCGCTCGATCATCAACCCCGAGAAGCTCGGCCACCTGGGCTACCCGGTGTCGGACCTCGCACGCAAGCCCGAAGCCCGGTAGCAGCGGCTGAGTGTCACGCCGGCGCGGCGTATCTCGTCCAAGAGATCGAAACGTCAGTCAAAGGAGGTCGTCATGAAGGTGTTTGTTGCGGGCGCCGGCGGAGCGATTGGCCGACCGCTCACCGCCCAGCTGCTCAATCGAGGTTTCGACGTCATCGCCCTGACCCGTTCCGCGGCGAGCGCCGACCGTCTGCGGACGCTCGGGGCCGAGACCGTGGTCGCCGACGCGCTCGATCGCGCGGCCGTGGCCGAAGCCGTCATGCAGGCCCGGCCGGAGGTGGTCATCGATCAGCTGACGGCGCTCTCGCACGTGAAGAGCCTGCGGAAATTCGACCACGACTTCGCCCTCACCAACCGCCTGCGGACCGAGGGCACCGACAACCTCCTTGCCGCGGCACGCGGCGCCGGGACCAGGCGGTTCATCGCCCAGAGCTACGGCGGCTGGACCTATCAGCGCAACGGCGGTGGGCTCAAGACCGAGGACGATCCGTTCGAGCCCAACCCCCCGGCCATGCAGACCAAGTCACTGGCGGCGATTCGTCACCTCGAGGCCGCTGTGCTCGGCGCCGACGGGATCGAGGGCATCGCGCTTCGCTATGGCGGCTTCTACGGGCCGGGAAACGCGATCTCAGCGGACGGCACGCTCTCGGATCTGGTCCGCAAGCGCCGTCTGCCGGTCATCGGCGACGGTGGCGGGGTCTGGGCGTTCGTGCACACCGATGACGCTGCCGCGGCAGCGGTCGCGGCCGTCGAGCGGGGCGAGCCCGGCCTCTACAACATCTGCGATGACAGGCCGGCGCCCGTCGCCGAATGGCTGCCCGAGCTCGCGCGTGCGCTCGGCGCGAAGCCGCCCCGGCACGTGCCGGTCTGGGTCGGACGCCTGGCGACCGGAGAGGTCGGTGTCTCGATGATGACCAGGATCCCCGGCATGTCGAACGCCAAGGCCAAGCGCGAGCTCGGGTGGACGCCGCGTTTCCCGAGCTACGTCGAGGGCTTCCGCGACGGATTGACGGAGGACTGAGATGTAGCTCAGCGAGGGCGAGCAGCCCTGAGCGCGGCCATCAGCAGCTCGTCGCCGTGGGCGTGCAGCTGGTCGCGGCGCAACCGGACGTAGTGGGCGAGCACGCGCACGCGCTCGTCCCCGGCGTCAAGCAGGCGGTCCGAGAGCTCGGCCGCCGCCGTCTCACCAAGCGCCAGGATCGCCTCGGCGGCGGCCGCGATCAGCCGCTCGGGACCGACTCGGTTCGGGCTCCGGGCCGGTCGGCGCGATTGGGCCGGCCGGCGCGAGCGGACCGACCGGCGTCGAGCTGCGCGCCAGGTGCTCCAACAACGCCGCAGGCGTCTGCGTGTACGCGTCGACCTCGAACCAGTCAGATCCGAACTGCTCGGTCATGAAGGCCGAGTGGTCTCGGTCCCGGGATGCTCGTGGCGATTCTCGGGCTTCAGCGCGCCGACCACACGGACGCCCGCCGCGGCCGCCGCCCGCACCGCCTCGGCGCAGGCGCCGCGGTCGTTGGCGGGCGCGTCGGTGACAACCACGACCAGTCGGTGCTCCGCCGTTGAGGCGCCGAGCATCCGCGCCGCGTATGCCACCGCCTCGGCCGTCGGAGTGCCTCCGCCGCCGACATCACCGATCAGCAGCATCGCCCGGTCGGCGTCCCTCAGTGGCGTCTTGAACTCGAACAGGTTGACGTAGTCGCCAAACCCGCTGAAGCCGAGAATCCCGATCCGGTCTCGCTCGGAGTCGAAACTGGCGAAATGCCACGCCAGCGTCACCTGCTGGAGCTCGTCCCGGTCGAACAGGACCGAGCCTGAGCGGTCGACGAGCAGCCAGCACTCGAGGTGGTCTTCCTCGGCAATGCCGAGCGCGGCCCGCAGCTCGTCCACGCCCGGCTCGAAGAGCTCGTCAGGCGCCTGCCCACGAGCCTCGGCCGCCTGAACGAGAAGCTCGGCATGAGAATGCAGGGTCAGCCGATGATCACGCTGGTCCACCACTGGCGCGATAGTAGACCCGCTGATGGGGCCACCGGGTGGCCACGGCGCGCGTTCCGCGCCGTCCGGCCCTGGTGAAGCGCAGCCCCTGCGCTCCCGAACGCCGACACGATCAGGGAGTGACCGTGATCGTGGCACGCATGAACGGGTGGAACTGGCAGTAGTACGCGTACGTGCCCGGGTGTGTGAGCACGATCGTCCGGCGCCCGCGGGGCGCGATCGTGCCGGTGTCGAAGGCGCCGCTGGAAGCCGTCGCCGTATGCGCCGTGGAGTCGAGGTTGGTGAACAGGACCGTCGCGCCGACCTGAACCGTCAGCCGTAGCGGACGATAGGCGTAGTCGCGAACTTCGATCGACGCGCGGGGCTCGAGTCCCGGCGCCCGTGACCCGCCAGAGCCTGCGCCACAGCCAGCGAGCCCGGCCACGAGCAGCAGGGCGGCAAGGGCCCCTCGGATGGCAGTCGCTCGCTTCATGTTCATCGGTTCGCCGGGTGGCCCGATTCGGATCAGCGGTGATCCGCACCGGCATCGCCAGCGAAGGACAGGTGAACCCGGCATCCAGGCCGGACTCACCGAAGGAGACCCGATGAGTGATTCGAGCCAACGCGATCCACTCGCGCGCGGCGATGGCGCCGTGCGCGAGCTGGCGCGCGATGACGTGGAGCGCAAGAAGTTCCTCAGGATGACAGGCCGGACGATTGGCTCCGGCGCCTCCGCGGCCGGACTGGCCGCGTTCATCGCCGCGTGCGGCGGGAGCTCCAGCAGCAAGACCACGGCGGCGGGGACCACCGGTGGCTCCGATCCAGGCGGAGACCTCGGGATCGTCAACTACGCCCTGACCCTGGAGTACCTGGAGGCGCAGTTCTACGACAAGGTGATCGCGAGCGGCCTGTTCCACGGGGCGACGCTGGCGACGCTCAAGAGCTTCGGCGCGCAGGAGCACCAGCACGTGGCCGCGTTAAAGAAAGTGGCCAGCAGCCTCGGCGCGCCGGCGAAGGAGCCGACCGGGAAGTTCCCGCTTCACAACGCGGGCTCGGTCGCGAAGCTCGCCGCCACGGTCGAGAACCTGGGCGCGGCTGCGTATCTGGGACAGGCACCAAACATCCAGAGTCAGGAGATCCTCGCCGCCGCATTGGCAATCCACAGCATCGAGGCGCGACACGCGGCGACCCTGAACAGTGTCCTGAAGCTGTCCCCCACTCCCGACGGAGCGTTCGGCAAGCCGATGACGATGAGCCAGGTGCTCGCGGCCGTCAAGCCGTTCATCGCGTGAACACCCGGAGCAAGGAAAGGAACAGCACGATGACCCACGATCAGATGCGCAGCCCTGAACTGGCCGCGATCGAGGTGCACGGGATGACCCGTGCGAGCTTCATTCTGCGCGGAGCGCTCGCCGCCGGAGCGGCGTACGGCGCGAGCGCTGCCGGGCCTTACGTGAGCCACGCGCTCGCGGCCGTCCAGGGCGGAGATCTGGACATCCTCAACTTCGCCCTGACGCTCGAATACCTGGAGGCCGACTTCTACCTGCACAAGGCGAAGGCGGTGAGCCTCAGCGGCGAGGCAAAGACCCTGGCGGGGTCGTTCGGCGAGCAGGAACAACAGCACGTCGACGCGCTGGTGAAGGCCATCCAGGGAGGCGGTGGCGCACCGGTGAAGAAGCCGAAGTTCGCGTTCCCCGCCACCGACGAGCGGAGCTTTCTGAGGCTCGCCTACGTGCTCGAGAACACCGGCGTCGGTGCCTACAACGGAGCCGGGCCCGCCCTCCAGAACAAGGAGTTGCTGGCGGCGGCCGGCTCAATCGTCCAGGTCGAGGCACGCCACGCGGCCGCGATCGGGCTCCTCACCGGCCAATCGGTGACACCGGACGGCGGGTTCGACAAGCCGTTGTCCAAGAAGCAGGTGCTCGCCCAGGCGGGCCCGTTGATCACGTCCTGACGAGTTGAACCTGCTTCGCTCGGAACTGCGGTCCTCGGCCGACGAGGAGCTGATGCAACTCGTCGGCCGGGGAAACGCGAGGGCGCTCGAGGTCATCTTCGACCGGCACGGCTCAGCTGCCTTCTCGCTCGCGTATCGAATGTGCGGTCGGCGGGTTGCGGCCGAGGACATCGTGCAGGAGGCGTTCATGTCGCTATGGCGCACCGCCGGCCGTTACGACCCGAGGCGCGGGAGCGTGCGTGCATGGCTGCTGAACGTCGTGCGGAACAAGGCCGTCGACGCCTTCCGCCGCGAGACGGCGGGGGGTGGGCGCGACCTGATGGACGACCAGGCGGCGGCACAGGTCCCAGCGCCGGACTGCATCGAGAGCGAGGTTGAGCTGCGCGAGTATGCCGCTCGGGTGCGCACGGCCTTGATCGCGCTGCCGGATGAGCAGCGCCAGGTGATCGAGCTCGCCTTCTTCGGCGGCTTCACGCACCGCGAGATCTCCGGAATGCTGGGGCTGCCGACCGGGACGGTGAAGGGCCGCATGCGACTCGGCCTGGCGAAGATGCGGACGGCGCTCGGCGGTTCGTCCCCAGTCTTGACGCGAGACGAGGCGCGCTGATGTCGGTTGCCCGGGGCTGCGGCGGCGACGCGGCCGCGTACGCGCTCGGCGCGCTCGACCCCGGCGAGGCACAGAGCTTTCGGCGCCATCTCGAGCGCTGCACGATCTGTCACGACGAGGTCGCCGCCTTCGAGCAGGCCACGCATGTGCTCGCGAGCGCCGTGCCGCAACTGCGCGTGCCGCACGGCCTGCGCCGCCGGGTCATGCGCGCCGTGCGCCGTGAATCTGGACGCCGCGAGCTCGCGCCCTCCGCGCGGCGGCTCGTGCTCGCCGGCACGGCCGCCGCTGCCGCTGCTGCTGCGGCCGCCGGTTGGTTCGTGGTCGCCCCGCAGGCTGGCGACGCGCCCGGACGGGGCCGGGTCGTTCAGGCCAGCGTCGTCGGCGTTCGGGGAACCGCCGAGGTCCGGGTCGGCCCGGGTCATGCCGAGCTGATCGTCACGCACATGCTGCCCCCTCCTTCGAACCACATCTACCAGGTGTGGCTCGAGCGCGCAGCGGGCACCCTCGTGCCGACGGCTGCCCTCTTCACCGTCAACGCCGCCGGGCAGGGAGAGGTGGCGGTCCCCGGTGACCTGCGAGGCGTGGACGCGGTGCTCGTCACTCCGGAGCCGGCCGGCGGCAGCAGAGCGCCGACACGAGCGCCGGTGATCATCGCCCGTATGTGATCCGCTCGGGTCGTGGCTGCGAACAACCGTGTGTAACCACCATAGATCGGAGCCAGCCATGATGGGCCTTGACAATCCTCTGCACCTCGGTTTTCTGCTTGTGATTCTGCTGCTCGTGTTTGGCGCCAAGCGCCTGCCGGAAATGGGTCGCTCGCTCGGATCCGGGCTTCGCGGCTTCAAGGACTCGATCAACGGCGAGCCCGCCGCTGCCGCGCTCACCGCCGCATCGACGGCGGACCCGCTCGCCGAGTCGGACCGCGAGCCCGAGCGGGAATCCGTCAGAGCCTGACCGCTCCGGGCACGAGTCGTTCCCATGTCGCCGTTCTCTCGCCTGCGCAGGGTTGCGCACGACGACCGACTCAGCACGGTTGGTCACCTCGATGAGCTCCGCACGCGGATCATCGTGTCGCTCGCGGTCCTGGTCGTCGCGTTCGGCCTGTGCTTCTGGCAGAACCACCGGCTGCTCTCGCTGATCGACAGCCCGCTCGCGCACCAGACCCAGCGCCAGGTGCGGGACGGGCAGGGGCCGCTCGGCGCTACCTACACGGTGCAGCGGAACGCGCGCGACGTTGCCGTGCAGGTGCACACAGTCGTGGGACTGCTCCGCACCGACTCCAGGCTCCGGGGCGCGCTGGCGTCGGTTCAGGCCAATCTGCAGCGAGACGTCACCCGCCTTTCGAGCGGCCCTCGCGGTGACCGGCCGGTGACGCTGGGGATTGGCGAGCCGTTCACCACGACTGCGACCGTCTCGCTGATCTTCGCCCTGATCCTGTCGCTCCCGGTGCTGCTCGCCCAAGCGTGGGCGTTCCTGATTCCGGCGTTCGAGCCCGAGCAGCGCAGGCGACTGCGACCGATCGCGGTCGCGATCCCCGCTCTGTTCGTCACGGGCGTCGCGTTCGGCTACTTCGTCGTGCTGCCGGCGGCCGTGCACTTCTTTCAGAACTTCAACTCCGACCAGTTCAACGTGCTCGTGCAGGCGAGCCAGTACTACAAGTTCGCCGCCACCACGATCCTCGCAATGGGTCTGCTGTTCCAGGTGCCGGTGGCGATCCTGGCCGTCACGCGGGCCGGCCTGATCACTCCTCGGCAGCTGCGGCGCAACCGCCGCTACGCCGTGGCTGCGTGCGCGCTGGTCGCCGCGCTGTTGCCCGGTGACGCGATCACGATGCTGCTCGAGACGGTGCCGTTGTACCTGCTGTTCGAGCTCAGCGTGGCCGTCGCCGCGGTCGCCGAGCGGCGTGCCAATCGGATGCCCGCCGGCGGCGCAACCGCGGCTGCCGGCGCGGACACGACCTGACCGTGCGCGACGGAATCGGGAGGGGACATGGGGGCTGGGCGCGAAATGTGCAGTCACCTTCCAGACCAAGGAGTCCGCGATGTTCCGATCGCTTGCACGACTGTTTCCGCCCTACGCGCCACGCTCCGTCCGGGTCACACTGGACTGGCGCAAAGGGCGGATTCGCAAGGTCAAGGTCGAATACGGCAACCATCACCTGCTTCACCGCACGCTCAGCTCGCTCAAGTGGTGACCGAGGGGTACTCGGCGCAGCGCCGCTCTCGGTTCGCTACCGTTGCATGCGTTCGTGGCAGCGTCGGGGGTCACGCATGGTCCCCGGTGTTGCCCTCGAAGGTTGCGTGTCTGCTCAGGAGGCGCGCGCGACCGGTCCGGGATTCGGCCGGTTCGCACAGCGAGATGGGCTCTCGCTCCGACAATGATCGACACGATGAAGGACAACGTATGTTTCGCAAACTGCTGGTAGTCGCCGTCACGTTGACTGCAATGGCTCTCCCCGCAGCAGCCTCTGCGTCGGCCCTGAAGGTCGGAATCGGCGGGATCTCCGCCACTCAGCTCGCCGATCCGCGATTCCTCGCGCTGGGCATTCACGAAGGCCGCATCGGAGTCGCGTGGAACGTGGCGATCGCGCGGAACAACAAGACGGCGATCGCCGGCATCAAGGAGTGGCTAGCGGCCGCTTCGGCTGAGCGCGTGACCCCGCTCATCTCCTTCACCGGCGTCAACCACACGTCCCCTTCGATCGCCCAGTACACGCGGGCGGTGCGCGCGTTCCTGAAGAAGTTTCCAACCGTGAAGCGGTACACGCCGTGGAACGAGCCCGACTGGACTCCCCGTCCCCTGAGCCGGCATCCGAAGCTCGCGGCCGGTTACTTCAACGCGCTGCACAAGCTCTGCAAGCGATGCACGATCCTCGCCGGCGACGTGTACCTGCCGGCGGCGCAGCTGAAGCCATGGCTCACCAAGTACGTCAAGGCGATGCGCTACAAGCCGTCGGGGTGGGCGCTCCACAACTACTACGACGTCCGCGACCATGACGCCGCGCAGCTCAAGGTCCTGATGAAGCTGACCCACGGGCCGATCTGGCTCGACGAGACCGGCGGCGTGGAGAACCGTGGGCACTGGCGCCGGAAGTCGCCCCAGCGCGCGGCGGCCGACGAGCGCTTCCTGTTCTCGCTGCCCCGCAAGTACCACCGCATCACCCGGATCTACCACTACCAGTGGCAGCTGGCGCTCAAGAACGGCTGGGACTCGGCGCTGATCGGCATCAACGGCGGCATCCGCCCGGCCTACTATGTCGTCAAGAGCGCCGCAGCCGGCAAGCTGCCCCGGTAGGTAGGAGCCGGCCCGATCTCTACGCCGTCGATGTTCGAACCGGCGCGTTCCGGCGGCTGACCTTCCTGAACCAGGTGATTCCAGAGTTCTACTGGAATCACAACTACACGAAGGTCATCTGGAGCTTCGGCGGGAGCACGACGACGCCGACCTACACGGCGCGCTTCACGGGGCTCAAGACCGGGGAGCGCAGGGTGCCCAGGCGGACCGAGGCGTTCACGGCCGATCCACCAAAGCGCTTGGGGCTTGGCTGAGCGGGGAGTAGGTAATCACGGCACTCGCGGCTAGACTCAGGCAATCCTTGATCCAGGATCGGCTGCTCATCCATCATGTCGGGGTGCCCGCAGCGAGTGCGAAATAGCGGCGTTCTACGACCGAGAGCACGATGACCCTCGAAGGAGTTGCCGAAGACCGCGCGGACGCCGGGCAGGACCGTTGCGGGGTCTTCATCGGCGGCTCAGCTGGAGGAATCGAGGTCCTGGCCGAGCTGCTCGGGCGCCTTCCGCCGCAGCTCGCAGCTCCTGTGCTGGTTGTGCTGCACGTCGGAATGAGCGGGACAAGCGTGCTGCCCGCGATTCTCGATCGCGTCGGCGCCATGCATGCGGTCACCCCGACGCACGGCGGGTCACTCGAAAATGGTGTCGTTTATGTTGCGCCCCGTGGCAAGCACATGGTGGTTGAGGACGGGCGGGTGCTGCTCACCGAGGGCCCGATCGAGCATGGGCTGCGTCCGGCGATTGATCCGCTGTTCCGCAGCGCCGCCCGCACCTATGGGCCGAGGGCGATCGGCGTGATCGTCTCGGGCATGCTCGACGACGGCACCGCCGGCCTCGGAGAGATCCGCGCGCACGGTGGGTGGGCACTGGTCCAGGAGCCGTCCCAGGCGGCATTCCCGAGCATGCCCGAGAGCGCGATCGCGAACGTCGAGGTCGACTACGTGCTGCCCGCTGCCGAGCTCGCTGACCGGATCGAGCAGCTCGTGAGCTCGCCGGCGAGAGCCGACGACGCCGTTCCGGCTCCTCGCCCGGTCGACCCGGACCTTCCCGGGCTCGATGCGTTGGTGCCGCCCGGAATGCGAACCGATATCACATGCCCGCTGTGCGGCGGGGTGCTGTGGGAGGAGGCCGAGCGCAAGCTGATGATGTACCGGTGCCGCTCGGGTCATGCGTTCAGCGCCGACAGCCTCCTGGCCGTCCAGGGCGAGGGGCTGGACACCGCGATCTGGCGACCTATTCGGATCCTCACCGAGCGGGGCGCGCTGCTGCGGCGCCTGGGTTCGCGCGCTGCCCACCAGGGTCGCGAGCGCTCCGCCCAGTGGTTCGAGGACCAGGCGGACGAGGCGCTGCGACGCGCCGCCGAGATGCGTCGCGCGGCCGAAACCGGACAGCGAGCCGCACCGACCGATCAGCCTCCGATAACTGATGAGGAGCGGACTTGAGCGCGCCGACGGCTGATACCGAACACGACGAATTCGAGGCGCTGCTCGCCTACGTGCGAGACCACCGGGGGTTCGACTTCACGGGATACAAGCGAGCAAGCCTGCGACGCCGGGTCGCAAAGCGGATGGACGAGCTGGGGATCGAGGGCTACCAGAACTACGTCGACCAGCTCGAGGCGTCCCCGGACGAGTTCCTGAGGCTGTTCGAAACGATCCTGATCAACGTGTCGTCGTTCTTCCGCGATAAGCCGGTCTGGGACTGCGTGGCAGGCGAGGTGATCCCAGCGCTGCTGGAGCGAAAGGCTGCACAGGAACCGATCAGGGTGTGGTCTGCCGGCTGCGCCGCCGGCGAGGAGCCATATACGATCGCGATGTTGCTCGCTGACGCACTGGGCGAGCCGGCGTTCCGGGACCGCGTGAAGATATTCGCCACCGACGTCGACGCCGACGCCGTCGACCAAGCGCGCCAGGGCGTGTACACCGCCAAGCAGGTCGAGGCCGTTCCGGAGGCACTGCGCGCGCGCTACTTCGAATCCGTCAACGGCGGGTTCAGCTTCACCAAGGAGCTCCGCCGAGCCGTCATCTTCGGCGTCAACGATCTCGTCAGAGATGCGCCGATCTCGCGGTTGGACCTGTTGACCTGCCGCAACACGCTCATCTACTTGAACTCCGAGACGCAGGCCGGAGTGATGCGGCGGCTGCATCTGGCGCTCGAGGAGGACGGCGTCCTGGTCCTCGGTAAGTCCGAGCTGCTTCTCACGTACACCGACGGGTTCATCGCGCAGGACCTGCCACTGCGCGTATTCCGCAAGGCCCCGATGCCTCGCGGTCGTGATCTGTTGCAGGTGCCGGTGCCGGGCGGCGAGGCGCAGCGACGACGCCGTCGTGCGATCCCGGAAACCGTGCTTGAAGCATTTCGTCTCAGCCCGGTGGCCCAACTCGTGCTCAATGCGGAGGGCACGGTCGTGCTCGGTAATGAGCCGCTGCGCGCCCTGTTTGGGATCGGCGAGCGCGAGGTGGGCTCCGAGCTCAAGGACCTCGAGCTCTCATACCGTCCGTTCGAGCTGCGCTCCCTGATCAACCAGGCGCAGAAGCAGAACGAGCCGGTGTTGGGTGATCGGGTGAGCTGGTTTGCACACGACGGCAACGAGCACTACCTCGAGGTAGAGGTGGCGGCGCTGCGCCACGAAGGTCGCACCATCGGGACGAGCGTTGCCTTCCGCGACGTCACCCGGCACGTGCGGATGACAAACGAGCTGGAGCAATCCAAGCACGAGCTCGAGAGCGCCTACGAGGAGCTGCAGTCCACGGTCGAGGAACTCGAGACGACCAACGAGGAGCTGCAATCGACAAACGAAGAGCTCGAGACCACAAACGAGGAGCTGCAATCGTCGAACGAAGAGCTCGAGACGATGAACGAGGAGCTGCAATCGTCGAACGAAGAGCTCGAGACGATGAACGAGGAGCTGCGAATCCGGACCGGCGAGGCAAACCGCGCGAACCTGCTGGTTGAGTCGATGCTCGCCGGCCTGGGGGTCGGAGTGGCGGTCGTCGACGAGGAGCTGTGCGTGCAGATGTGGAACGAGCGGGCCAAGGAACTGTGGGGGGTCGACCTCAACCAGGTGCGCGGCCAGCACTTCCTCAACCTCGACATCGGGCTGCCGGTCGGGGAGCTCAGAGGCGCGATCCGGGAGAGCGTGGCCGGGAAGAGCACCCCAGAGATGCGGGTCCCTGCGCGAGATCGGCGAGGCCGGGACATCGTGTGCAAGGTCCGCACGGCGCCACTGGCTGATCTGAGCGGCGAGGCGTCGGGCGCGATCATCATGATGGAGCTCGACGGGACTCCCGAGCCCTCAACTGGAGGCTAGGTCACCCAGTCGTCGGTGAGCGTGGCTCAGCCGCGCGGAGCGGAACCAAAGCCCTCTTCGCCCTGGTCCTCGGGGAGCTCGAGCTCGCGCAGACGGCTGTGGCCAGCGGCGGTCAGCTCGTAGTGCCACTCCTTGTCGGAGGCATCGAAGCCCGCACGTTGCACGAGGTGTTCATTGAGCGCGCGTGTCCATGACAGCGTTATCGCCTGCTCGTTGGTGCTAAGCTCCCACGCTGCGAGGCCGGGGCTCGCGCTTCCGAGCTCGGCGATGGTCTGCAGAAGCGTCAGCTCGTCGACCTCGGGTGACGAGGCTGCGCGGCGGCCGACGGCGGTGATCGATCGGGGCGTGCCCGTCCTGTCCGTGACCGGGACATGCGTGGCATAGCCGTCACCGCCGGCTCGCTTGGCGAGGTACATCGCAGAATCCGCGCGCTGGAGCAGCGTCTCCGCGTCGGTGCTGCCGCTTACCGAGGCGACCCCGATGCTGACCGTGAACGGTCCCGGCAACTCCGCCGCCGGCGTTCCGCGGAGTCGGTTCAGCAGCTCGTCCGCGACGGCGATCGAATCGTCCTCACTCGCGGCCGGCAGCAGCATCGCGAACTCGTCGCCGCCGAGTCGCGCCACCACATCGCTGGCACGGGCCCGGACGCTGAGCAGCTTTGCGGTCGTGATGATCACCCGGTCACCGGCAAGGTGTCCGTGTGTGTCGTTGATCTGCTTCAGTCGGTCGATGTCGAGGAGAAGCAGCGCGCCCCCGGCGCCATACCGTTTCGCGACGGCCAGATGGCGCTCGAACTCGACGAGAAATCTGCGGCGATTGAACACCTCCGTGAGCGGATCGCTGTCGGCCAGCCGCCGGAGCTCCTGCTCCCAGGCCACCCGATCGCCGGCGGACTCGAACATCGCCACCGCAGCAACTGCCGGATCGGGCGCATCATCGACGCGACGCACGTTGAGCTCCACCCACATCTCGGTACCGTCGCCCGTGAGTAGGCGCACCTGGTGACGGACGCGGGACACGACGCCCGCGTACAGCAGCGTCAGCTCAGAACCGCTCCAGCCGCGGTCGTCAGGATGCAGCAGCTCGGCCAGCGCCTCCCCCTTCGGCTGATCGCACCGGAGGATCTCACGCGCAGCCCCGTTGGCGTGAAGGATCCGGCCCTCGACGCTGAGCAGCACAAAACCGAAACGTCCCTCCTCGATACCCCACCACAGAACGCGGTCGAAATGGCCCTGAGGCGCGAGCCCGCCGTCCGGGGGGTCCGCGGCCGTATCCGGAGGATTTCGGCGCTCGCTCATTCGGGATGTCCTACCCGCGCGCCACATGCGCGACCCCTGCATCGCACCGCGTTTCCTGTCTGGTCCGACATCGTTCCTCCGGTGCTGACGCAACCGCTCCCGCTAACCCAGACGCATTTGCGCTGCCCGCTTCGCATTAGTCGCGCCGATCCCACCGGGACGTCTACTAGTCGAACGCGCGCCACTAAATCCTACCCATCCTTCGGCGGTTTGTATACACATTCCGTCATACGACGTATAGTGGGGTGAGCGTGGCTCGCTCAAAGTCATCGGGCAAGGTTGCTATGCGCGTCAGCGCTATCCGTGTCGGCGTCGATCTGTGGCGCCTGCTCGAAGCCGAGGCCGCCCTGGTCGGCGTGAGCGTCTCTCAGTACGTCCGCGAGGCCGCACTCGCGCGGGCGTGCGCCGCCGCCGCCGCCCGCGGCGAGGATCCAATTGAGCTGCTGGCGCGGGTCGTCCCCGGTGCGACGAACCGAACGCGAGGAGAAGAGGTCTCCGCAGCGTCCCAGCGAGCTCGAGAGGCGTCGCAGGCCGGCCGCCTCGAGGCCGTAGCGGTCAGGGCCCAGAGCAAGCAGGCGAAGACTCGCGGACGTCGGGTCCGGGCCGAGGTCGAGAAGACCGGCCGGGGCAAGAGCTAGCTGTAGGACCTGAGGAGGTTGTTCAGCTCACTGAGGCGGGCTAACGGTGGCTTGTGGCTGAGAGCGCCGTGTGGTCGGCGGCGATTGTAGAAGTCCACCCAGCCGGCGAGGGCGGCGTTTCGTTCGTCGCTGTCGCGGTAGATCGCGCCGTAGGCCCAGCCGCCGAGCATGGTGCGGATGAATCGTTCGGCTTTGCCATTGGATCTGGGGTCGGTAGGGCCGGGTCCGCGAGGTGGCGGATGCCGAGTGTGCGGCACGCGATCGCGTGGATCGTTGAGCGGTAGGCCGACCCGTATGTCTGTGATCACTCGCTCGGTGGTGATGCCGTAGGCGGCGAAGTGTGCAACGGCGCGGCGAAGGAACCCAGCGGCGGTGATCGCCTTCTCGTCGCCGAGGACCTCGACGTAGGCCAGGCGGGTGGCGTCGTCGATGCGGACGTGCACGTATTCCCAGCCGATCCTCGCACGGAACATGACCGTCGGCGTCGGTGTAGGTGCGATGAGGGTTGCGTTTGACGCCGGTGACCCGCTTGCCGGCGCCCTGGTGGAGCCGTCCGAGCTATCTTGACGTCGAACTGGACGGCTCACCAGGGCGAGCTCGGCAAGCGCTGCGCGGGCTCCAGGCCGAGCCGGCCGAGCTTACACCAGACCCGACCGGGCCATGAATTCTCGAGACGGTGGGGAGCGCCATATCCAAGCATCACGGCGATCTCGGCACCACGTCAGGTCCGCAACCGCCTGAGCGCGGCGATCACCTCGACTCGGCGTTCGTCGCGTGCGGTTCGCGACGACCGTGGCCGCCGAGGATCGACCGAGCGAGCCCTCGAGCCCTTCGGCTCGGCCTGCGCGGGCGATCCACGCGCGCGGTGCGGTACACTCGGCATCCCGGCCGCCTCGGCGGCCGCGGCTCAGCGACCACCCCGCACCAATGCAACCCGAGCGATCAACAACCGCGGCCATGTTCAGCGACTGGGCCTAGCGCGATTACCGCGATGGGACAACAAACGGCGTCCTCGCCGGCTAGGTAGATTGACTCGGCTCGAGCACAGGCGCTGTCAGCCCCAAGGAGCACCGGATGGCTTACCCCATGACCGGAACAACGTGATCAGGAACTACAGCTAGCGCTCGAGACGGGCAGGCCTCGGTGCCGTAGGGCATCTTGTGTGTGGGGCGCAGCTGGATCGCCGCCCCACAGCAACAGCCCACGACCACCTAGGAATCGCGATGCAGATCACCCGTAGCTCGATCGACACGGCCAAGGGTCCGGCCGACTGGTTCACCGGCGACGTCTACATTGACGCCGTCGCCGCGCCGGCCGGGAGCTCCACCTTCGCCGCTGCCAACGTCCACTTCACCCCGGGTGCCCGCACGGCGTGGCACACCCACCCGCACGGTCAGACGATCTTCGTCACCGAGGGCATCGGCCTGTGCCAGCGGGACGGCGGGCCGGTAGAGCTCATCCGTCCTGGTGACCGCGTCTTCTTCGACCCGGGCGAGAACCACTGGCACGGCGCCGCGCCGAACCGCTTCATGGTCCACGTCGCGATGCAGCAGAACGATGAGTCCGGTAGTCCGGTCAGCTGGGGCCGACACGTCACGGACGAGGAATACGCCGCCGCCCCGAGCACCGGCGACTGAGCATTACGCCGGCTCGTCCGGCGGCCCGACAACAACTCAAAGGAGTACCGATGGAACACCGGCCAATGGGCCGCACCGGCGTCTCGGTCAGCAAGCTGTGCCTCGGCGCGATGATGTTCGGCGCCTGGGGTGAAAAGGACCACGACGAGTCATCCGGATCATCCACGCCGCGCTCGATGCCGGCATCAACTTCATCGACACCGCGGACGTGTACTCCGCCGGGGAGTCCGAGGAGATCGTCGGCAAGGCCCTCGCTGCAGGGAAACGGGACGACGTCGTCCTAGCCACGAAGGTCGGCTTCCCAATCGGCGACGACTCCAGTCGCCGAGGCGCGTCCCGGCGGCGCATCATCCGGGGTGTCGATGACTCCCTGCGGCGCCTGAGGACCGACTGGATCGACCTCTACCAGACTCACCGGCCCGACCCCACGACTGATATCGACGAGACGCTCGGTGCGCTGACACTGAACCGATCGCGCGGCCTGTAGGCTTTGACCGGGGTGGGCTTCGGGCAGCGGATAAAAAAGGCACTGACCCTCGATCCGTCCCCTGAGATCAGGGATGGGGTCGAGGGTGATGCGCTCGTGATCGACGCCCACGCGGGCGCGCTGATCGTCGACGGTCCCTTCACCACAACGGGAGCAGCGCTTCCTGGCCACTGGGTCGGCGAGGTGATCGCCGTGGTGAGGATTCCCGGCGAACAGCCCTACCAGGCGACCGTCGCGCACTGGATGAATCACGCGCGATACCCACTCCCCGGTCAGGTCATCACCGCGAAGGTGGAGCGCGGTGAGAACTCGAAGGTCCTGCTCGATTGGGACACCGTTCCCGAGATCGACGGGCTGATCTCGTCCGGCGCGCCCTTGTTCACCGACCCGGACACAGTCGAGCGCACAGTTCGTCAGGCGGTTGCAGCGACCGAGCGGGGTTCGGTCCAGGCGGGGCTCGACGCGCAGGTACAGACCCTTCAGAACCTCGGGATGAGGGCCCAAGCGGACAAGGTCCGCCAGGCGCTCGGTGCCGCTGCCGCTCCCCACATGCCTTCAGCCGAGGGTCCGACACGGCCGCCCGCTCCGACCGGCCGGCCGACGGCGCGGATCGTCTCGATCATGGAGGACCGCACCGGGCTCCAGGCCGGCTCGCGGATCACGTCGGAGTTCCTTCTCTCCGTCAACGTCCCCGGCCGGCCGCGGTACGGCGTGCGCTGGAAGGGGCTGGAGCACACCCGGCGCGATTACGAGCTCTGGAGAGATATTCCGGTTGAGCTCGACGCTGAGCACCCCGACCAGGTCAAGATCCTGTGGGACGAGATGCAGGACAGCGGGTCGGCGCTCGCCGGGCGCCTCACCGAGGCCGCGGGCGAGATGGAGGCCAAGCTCGCTCGGTTTGCGATTCAGCCGCAGGCGATGCCGCCGGCGCCCACCCCGGCGCCGGCTGCGGGCAATCCTCTCGACCAGATCGAGCGCCTGGCCAAGCTTCACCAGGCCGGCGCACTGACCGATGACGAGTTCGCGGCAGAAAAGGCACGAATCCTGGGAGGGAGCTGAGATGGGTTTTCTAGGCGAGTGGCGCGACAGCCGCAAGGGCACCGGCGACGCCGTCGACGCGATCAAGCAGATGCAGGAGCAGGCTCAGCAGGCGATGTCGATGACCGGACTCGACCCGGCGCAGTTGCAACAGATGGCCGGCGCGGCCATGGCACCGGGGACGATCGAGGCCACACAGGCGTATGCGGCGAAGCGCCAGCGTCTCTACTCAGCTGGTGTCGATGCGCCGGCGACAATCGTCTCCGCCGGGCCGATCACGATCGCTCCCGTGCTCGGTGGCGAGCAGACGCGGGTCACCCTGACGGTCTCCCCGCCCGGCGGTGCGCCGTACCAGACGGTTACCGACGAGGTTCTCGGCGCGGGCCAGCTCGAGACGCTCACCCCGGGGGCATCGATCAACGTCCGCGTCGATCCCGCCGATCCGACATCGGTCATGCTCTACGGAGTGGCTGCTGGGTCGCAGGCCACCTCACCTGCCGCCGCGCCGTCCGAGGAGGATCGGGTCACGCGGCTCGAGAAGCTCGCCCAGCTACACGCATCCGGTGCCCTGACCGACGACGAGTTCGCCGATCAGAAGCGGAAGCTGCTCGACGCTTGACGGACTGTTCGTCGGGTTCGTAGGGCCGACGCCCGTTCGTTTTCAGCTGTTTCGGACGATGGGACCGACCGTGACAGCGCGTAATGTCCTTCGCCGTGGCCGAGGGGCTGTCACCAGCGGAGGTCGGGAAGGAGATCGCCGAGCACAAGAAGCATGCTCTTCCGATGACGAGCGCCGCGGAGATCGCTGGCTGTCGATCCTCGAAGCGGTGCTGCTGTCGCTCGTGGCGGTCCTCGCGGCGTACTCCGGATATGCGGCGGCGAAGTGGGGAACCGAGTCCTCGGTGACGCTGGCCAGGGCCTCGGCCGAGCGCACGAAGGCGAACCGCGCCGACCTCGAGGGCCTCGTGATCCGGACGGCCGACTCCGCCTCATTCAATGCCTGGTTCACGGCCTTTACGGCACGAAACGCCAATGCCGAGCGGCTAGCGATAAAGCGGCTGCGCCCTGGCTACCGTCCGGCGTTCAACGCTTGGCTGGCGACGGATCCGGCCCACAATCGCAACGCTCCTGCCGGGCCGGCGTACATGCCGCAATATGTGATTCCGGCCGAGACGCTCGCCAAGTCGCTTGACACGAAGGCGGACGCCTCGTTCATAGAGGGCTCCGCCGCCGGGGCAACCGCGGACAAGTACATTCGTGACACCGTGTTTCTGGCGACCGTGCTGTTCCTGGTGGGGATCAGCGGCCACTTCCGGATTAGCTCGGCACGCCTCGGCCTAATCGCGGTCGGGGGACTGCTGCTCGCCTTCGCCGTATTCCAATTGCTCGGGCTGCCCTCGCCCCCCTCGTAGGCCCGGGGCCTCCGCGAGCGACGCGCGAGCCTCCCCCGCGCTTCGGCCTCAGCCGTCGAACCAGGCGTCCTGCATATCAAGCGCGATGCGATCGCGCCGGGCCAACAGCTCGAGCTGGGGCGTCACCTTCGGGAGCTCGTAGCCGAAGAACCACCGTGCCGCCTGCCGCTTGCCGTCGTAGAACGGGCCTTCTCTCCCGGTGGTGGCGAGGACCTGCTCAAGCCACATCCAGGCGACCACCACGTGCCCGGCGGCTTCGAGGTACGTGGTGGCATTGGCCAGCGCCAGCTCGGCGCCGTCAACCCCGTCCGCCCATAGCGCCCCAGTGACCTCCAACAGACGGTTGAGCACCGCTTGCAACTGGTCGGCCAGCGCGGCTGTCTCGCCGTCGGCAGCCCGAGCCCGTTCGATCGTCCGTCCGATCGTGGTGGCCAGGATCCCAAGCGCAGCGCCGCCTTGCATCGTGACCTTGCGGCCAAGGAGGTCCATAGCTTGGATGCCGTGCGTGCCCTCGTGGATCGGGTTGAGCCGATTGTCGCGGTAGTGCTGCTCAACCTCGTACTCGCGGGCGTAGCCGTAGCCGCCGTGGACCTGGATCGCGAGCGAGTTCGCCTCCAGGCACCACTGCGACGGCCAGGACTTGGCGATTGGGGTCAGCAGCTCGAGGAGTAGATGGGCATGCTGCCGCTCGTCGTCGTCCTCGAGCGTGCGCTCGTCGTCGACGAGCCTTGCGCAGTAGAGGATCAGCGCGAGCGCACCCTCGACGTAGGTCTTCTGGGCGAGCAGCATCCGTTTGACGTCGGCGTGCTCGACAATCGGCACCTGCGGCGCGGCGGGGTCCCGGTTGAGGACCGGCCGGCCCTGCGGCCGCTCGCGCGCGTAGCGCAGCGCCTTCAGGAACCCCGTGTAGCCGAGTGCGGTGGCGCAGAGGCCGACTCCAACCCGCGCCTCGTTCATCATGTGGAACATGTAGGTCAGGCCCCGACGCTCCTCCCCGACGAGGTAGCCGACGGCGCCCGGACGACCGCCGGGGCGATACACGCCTTCGCCGAAGCCGAGCACTGTGTTGACCGTGCCGCGGAAACCCATCTTGTGGTTCAGCCCGGCCAGAACCACGTCGTTGCGCTCTCCCAGCGACCCATCGGGCTCGACCAGAAGACGGGGCACGACGAACAGCGAGATGCCCTTGACCCCGTCGGGACCTCCGGGGACCTTGGCCAGGACGAGGTGCACGATGTTCTCGCTCAGCTCGTGGTCCCCGCCGGAGATCCACATCTTCGTCCCGAACAGCCGATAGGTGCCGTCCGGCTGCGGCTCCGCGCGGGTCGTGATATCGGCCAACGACGAGCCCGCCTGCGGTTCGCTCAGGCACATGGTCCCGGTGAACCGGCCCTCGACCATCGGCCTGACGAAGCGCTCGACCTGCTCCGGAGAGCCGTTGGCCTGCAGCAGGTTGGCCGCGCCGGTGCTCAGCAGCGCGTATCCCGCCGTCCCCGCGTTGGCAGCCTGGAAATAGGAGAAGGCGGCGGTGGAGAGGAGCATCGGCAAACCCATGCCGCCCGCCTCCTCGGGGAGACTCGCGCCACCCAATCCCGCCTCGTTGAAGGTCGCCAACGCCTCCCGGACCCCATCCACGAGCTGGACCGTCCCGTCGGGACCGATCTGCGGCTCGTGCTCGTCGGCCTGCCGATTGTGCGGCAAGAACTTGTCCTGGGCGATCTGCTCGGCCAGATCGAGGATGTCGTCGTAGATCTCGCGGGAATGCTCGGCGAACGCCGGGCGCTCGGTCAGCTGCTCCAGGCCGAGCCACTCGTGAAGCAGGAACTGCAGGTCACGGCGAGAGATCAGGAGCGATCCGGTCGATGACGCGGCGGAGGTCATTCAGGGTCCTTAGGTCGGAGGGAGGGACCATGATCGACGATCGCGGTGCTCCGCGGCGGTGAGCGATGAGATGGATCTCTTAACCGTTGACCCGCTGGGCGACGCTGGCTATCGCCTCGCGTGGCTGACTACAGGGACGGAGGTAGCCCGTAGAGCCACTGGAAGTACGGGTACGAGCCGTCCGGGAAGTACATCGAGCCGTCGGTGACCTGGATCTTGTCCAGGCCGTTGCTGGAGGCATTCTCGTTGAGGATCGTGATCGTCCCCGACTCCCTGCCGTCATGACCTCGGTGCAGGGCCGTCCTGATGACCACGCCGACGTGACCGACGACGGAGTCGCTGTTACTCCAGAGGCTGACGATGTCGCCCGCCTTCAGCGTTGCCTGATACCTGCTGGTCCGGCCGAGCGCACCCGTCGGGTAGAGCCCGAGGCTTGGATCAGCGCGGTGATAGCGGTAATAGAGGACCTCGGCGAGATCACTGCCGTTGGCAAATGGGCCGGGTCGTCCCGTGACGTAATAGAAGTAGCGTTCGGCAAGCTCCACACACTGAAAGCCAGCGGTGTCGAACACGACATGTTTGTAGGAGATCGTCCCCTGGAAGTTGTTCGGGTACGCGACTCCACACGCCGCGACGCCGTGCCACGTGTTATGCAGGTACTGGAGCCCGTATGCCTTCGTTCGGCAGAAGCTCTTGCCCGCCCAATCCGTCTTCCACCGCCTCTCGGGCTTCGGCTGGGGAGCCGCTGCTTGCCCGAGCCTGGTCAGGACGGTGTCCGCGACCGTGATCAGGTCGGCCTGCTGGGCTGCCTGAGGCAGGGACGAGTTCAGGCTGAGCTCGAACACGTACCGCTTGGCGAGCACGAGCAGCTGGGCTGTCACCTCGTCTTGACCTGGAATGAACACGGCCGCGGTTCCGACGCCGGGTGCAGGTTTCGGCTTCCCGAACGCCGTGGTCAGCGGCTCGTAGTAGCCGCGTGCCTCTGCACTGCTGACGAATGGTCCGTGGAGGGTCACCCAGAGCTGGACCTGATAGTGGGAGTAGGGACCGACTCGGTTGGGCGGCAGCGGTTTTCCGTTCCACTGGCATGCCGGCGTCCTCGAGCCACCGGTTTCGCCTGCGAACGTAACTTGCTGGTGCAGCGCTGAGACCGCCTGACGGTCGGTGAGGATGGGAACTGCCGGTTTCGGAAGCGCCGACCAAATGCACTCCTTACTCACAGCCGACGCGCGGCCCACGGCCATCAGCGAGATGAGAGCTGGAACAGAGAGCACGCACGCCCACAGCACACGCGCTCGCCCCCGACGACGAAGCTCGGCTTCGCGCATCGCCGAAGTATCTACGTGGCCCCGGGGTACGTCAAACCTCAGTCACCCCGGGATCGCTGCGCAGTCTTCCGGGGCCGGCCGGCCGGCGAACCGGGCCGCGAGGTACGCGACCGCCCCCGGAGCACCGGTGAGGGCGACGCCGACATGCTCGCCCAGCAGCGTCTCGACGTGGTCAACCTTCACGCCGGCCGCACAGAAGCGCCGCATCAGCTGACGGTCGGGACCGATCGGGGCCAGTTCATCAACCGCAGAGTGATAGTCGTAGATCGGTGCGGTCGGCGTTCCGCGGATCCCGAGCGGGCTGATGCTGTGCAGGAGATTCACCACGGCGGGCGTCGACTCGACGCCCGGGTATGCCTCGTACTCCTGCAGGGACGCGAACGGGAACTGCGCAGCGGCCTGGACGAGACAGTCGTTCTGCACCGCGGCGATGGCCTTGCGCCCGGCCGCGTTGAGGTACTGGAGCAGGTTGGCCGACGGAAAATCGCGGTTGACCGCCGCGAACCCCATCACGATCGCCCCGCCGGCCGGACCGCCGCTGAAGGCATCGATCGTCGCCTGGATGTCGGCCACCATCCCGCCGAGTGCGATCCCCTTGAAGTGCAGGCCGGAGGCGTAGGTCGGCTGCGCCTGGGCGGCGAGGTCGGTGGCGAGCGAGCCGCCCGAATAACCCCACATCGCGAGCGGCGTCCTCGTGCTGAGGCCGGCCGGGGCGAACCGGAGGGCCGCCCGGATCCCGTCGAGAACGCCGTGGGCCTCGCCGGCGGGCGCGAGGAACTCGGAGTCCGGTCCTTCGTAGTCAGGAGCGACGACCGCCCAGCCCTGGAGCAGGGCGTACTCCATCAGGCCGGTCTCCGCGCCGGAGTTGTTCTCGGCATCGGAAACCCCAGCGCGCAGCCCATACGATGGGGCACAGGCGGTGCTGATGCCGTCTTCCGCCGTCTGATAGGAGACAAGCGGCCGGGGCCCCTTGCCCGTCCACGGGACATCGGGCACCATGACCGTCGCGACGTCGGCACTGGCGTAGCCCCGGTTGTCGGTGGTCTTGTACTTGACCTGCCACGCGTGCACCGGCATCGGGATGCTGTACGCGCTGACTGCGACCGATCGGGAGGCGAGGATCGTGCCGTTGGCGAGGCCCGAGATGCCGTGCGGCACGGCGTAGAACGGGTCGGCGGATGGCAGCGGCACCGCCACGGCGGCGCTGCCCGATGCCGCGCACACGACCACGGCCCCGCACAGCCCGAGGACTGTCCTCACCCTGCGATTCATCCGGGCCTCCCGACCTCGTCACACCGCTTAGTTGTGCGGCATCGTACCCAGCACGCGTCATCAATGACGCGCTAGACGCCATCCTCCTCCCGCACCCTAGGTGCGGCCTCTTGCGGCATGTATCGCTTGGGCGAGTTCGTGGACGCCGGCGCGGATCGCGGGTTCTGGCATTTGCGCGTAGCCGAGCACGAGCGCGGGAGGCCGGTCCGAGGCGTCGGGGCGAAACTCGCCCATCGCCTCGAGCTCGATGCGGCGGCGGCGAGCTTCCTCGCAGATCGTCTGTTCGTCGTCGCCCTCGGGTAGCTGGACGGTCACGTGCAGCCCGGCGGCGACCCCGCTGACGGTGACTTCGGGGAGCGCTTCCGTGAGCGTCTCGACGAGTGCGTCACGTCGTGCGCGGTAGCGGATTCGCATGCGGCGCAGGTGGCGGTCGAGCTCGCCGCGGGTCAGGAAGTCGGCGAACGCGTACTGCTCGATCCGGGCGGTGCCTCGGTCGGCGAGGAGCTTCTCGTGGCTGACGGCTTCCAGAAGGGCGGACGGCACGACCAGCCAGCCGATCCGGAGCGCGGGGGCCAGCGTCTTGCTCGCCGAGCCGGCGTAAACGACGCGATCAGGGTCGAGGCCTTGGAGCGCCCCGACCGCCGCGCGGTCGTAGCGGTACTCGGCGTCGTAGTCGTCCTCGATCGCGATCGCGTCCCGGTCGCCGAGCCACGCGAGTAGGGCAGTTCGTCGCTCGCCCGTGAGCACGACGCCGGTGGGGTGCTGGTGCGCGGGGGTCAATACGACCGCGTCGGCGTCGGCCCGCCGGAGCTCGTCGATCCGCGTCCCCGCCTCGTCGACACCGATTGAGACCGGTTCCAAGCCGGCGCGCGCGGCGACCAGTCCGTCGTCGGGGTTGCTCGGATGTTCGAGCGCGATCCGCTTCGCGCCCGCCTCCGCGAGCGCGTGGCACACCAGGCCGAGACCTTGCGTGTAGCCGTTCGTGATGATGATGTGCTGCGGATCGGCGACGACGCCGCGGACCCGGCCGAGGTAGTCCGCCAGGGCCGAGCGCAGCGCTTCGACCCCCCGGGGATCTCCGTAGCCGAGGTCGGCGTCGGTGACGGTCGCGAGCGCCGTGCGCAGCGAGCGCAGCCAGGCCGCCCGCGGGAACGTCGAGACGTCCGGAACGCCGGGACGGAAATCGAACCGCGCGCTGAGCGGCGCCGTTGTTCGGACCGGCGGCGTCGCCTCCGGTGACGCCACGCTTGCGAGCGCCGTGGCCTCCGAGACCCGCGGGCGGAGGCCCTGTCGAAGTCTCAGATAGCCCTCGGCGGCAAGCTGCGCGTAGGCGTCCACCACGACTCGCCGCGAAACGCCGAGCTGGGCTGCGAGATCGCGGGTGGACGGCACCCGCGCGTCCGGCCGCAGCGCGCCCTCGCGGATCGCCCGCCGAAGCTGGTCCTCGATCTGCGCCCCCAAGGTCTGGGAACCCGCGCGGCTGACCGACAGGAGGAGCTCTATCGGTTGACTGGTCTCGTCCAAGGCCACGATTCTGGATCTGTTATCTGCACCAGTGAAAACCTAGCATCGGCGTAATGCATTCGATCACCTCATCCGCCGGAGCCCGCCGCCTGTTCGTGACCTCGATTGTCGCGCGGCTGCCGTTGGCGATGCTCAGCCTCGGGCTGATGGTCCACGTGCAGCGGCTGACCGGTTCGTTCGCCGCGGCTGGTGTGGTCACCGGTGTGTACGGGATCGCGCTGGGCGTGGGCGGGCCGATGCTCGGGAAGGTCGTCGACCGGCGCGGACCGACCCTTGTGCTGCTGGCGAGCGCGGGCGCTGCCGCTGCGCTGCTGGCGACGATCGCGGTGATGTCGACGGGCGCTCCGCTCCTCGTGCTGGTGGCGCTCGCGGCGGGCATCGGGCTGGCCACTCCTCCGGTCGGCGCCTGTCTGCGTACTCAGCTCCCAGCCCTGCTCCCCGAGCCCAGCGCCATCAGCTCGGCCTACGCGTTCGAAGCGTCGGCCGTCGAGCTGACCTGGATCTCCGGCCCGCCGCTGGTGCTCTGTGTGGGCGCGCTCTGGTCAACCGGAGCGGCCCTTGCGGTTGGGGGGTTCGTCCTGCTCCTCGCAACCGGGTCGTTCGCGGTACAGCCGGCCTCGCGCAGCTGGCAGCCGCCGCGCCCTGCCCCACGACCGCGCGGAGGGGCGCTGGGCACGCCGGCGATGCGAACGCTGGTCATCGTGCTCGTCGCCGTTGGCGTGCTGCTCGGCGCGGTCGAGGTGGCCGTCACGGCGGCCGCCAAGACACTCGACGGCACCACGGCCGCCGCGCCGCTGTTCGCCCTGTGGGGCGCCGGGTCGTTCGCGGGCGGCCTGCTCGCCGCCCGCCTTGGCGGCGGGGCACGCACCGCCGCCGGGGTTGCGCTCGTGCTCTGCGCGATGACGGCTGGATCCCTGGCGCTGATCCCGGCGGCTGGGAGCATGGTCGCGCTCGGGGCCGTGCTGGTACTCGCCGGCGCCGCGATCGCTCCGACCGAGGCCTCGCTGTACGCGATGGTCGACAACGCTGCCCCCGCGGGAACCATCACCGAGGCATTTGCCTGGCTCGCCACCGCCATCGAAATCGGCGCCGCTGCCGGGGCAGCCGGTGCCGGCACGCTCATCGACCGCGTCGGTCCCACCGCCGCGTTCGCGCTGGCCGGTGGCGCCGGCGCGCTCGCGATCCTCACGATCCTGCTCCGCTCGGGCACGCTCGCCCCACCACCGGCACCGGCGTGCGCCCGCGCCGACGCGCAGCGCCTCCACCCGGCAGCCGCCTCGACGTGATTCCGACCTGGACGTTCGCGCGCAGCTGCGACGGGAACGATGACCACCGCGGTCACATCTTCGTGCCGCCGGGTGTCAAACCAGTGACCGATCGTTTTGCCGGTGCCGAGCCACCGGCGCTGAGAAAGGAAGAACGATGCAGACCGAAAACAGGAGCCAGAGGATTGCCGTCACGGGCGCCACCGGTCGGGTCGGATCCCACCTTGTTGAGATCCTCGCGCAGCGGGGACACGATGTGATCCCGATCGCGCGCTCCAAGGGCGTCGACGTGGTCACCGGCGAGGGTCTCGACGAGGCGCTCGTCGGGGCCGAGACGATCATCGACACGGCCACCGGCCCCTCGCCCGACCAGGATGAGGCGACGGCGTTCTTTACCGCCTCCGCGCGGAACCTGCAGCGGGCCGGCGCCGCAGCCGGGGCAAAGCGGATCGTCCTCGTGTCGATCATCGGCATTGACAAGTTCCAGGGCGGCTACAACGCGGCGAAGGTGGCCCAAGAGCAGGCGCTGCTCGAAGGCCCGCTTCCGGTGCGGATCGTTCGCGCGGCCCAGTTCCACGAGTTCGTCGGTCCGCTGGTCGGCTGGATGATTCAGGATGGCGTCGCCTACGTGCCCGAGATGCGAACGCAGCTCGTGGCCGCCCGCGTCGTCGCCGAAACGCTGGCCGACGCGGCCGAGGAGCCGGAGATCGAGAACGGCAGGATCACCGAGGTCGCAGGCCCGCGGGAGGAGCGTCTCGCCGATGCGGCAGCGGCGCTCTTCGCCAGCCAGGGTGACTCGATCGAGATCCGCGAGAGCCACGGCGGTCCGCTGGGGGAGCCCGACGACCCTGACACCAAGGCCTATGCGGATGGCGCCGCGCTACCGACCCCGGGCGCGAAGCTCGCCGGCCCCAGCTTCGAAGAGTGGCTCGCCCCCGCCAAGGTCAAGCTGTAGTTCCTGAGCACGTCATCCGGCCCTCCTTGGACGCTGGTACAAGGAGGGCCGGATGGGTTCGCTCTACCGCCGGCCCCGCCTGCTGGCCACGCGAACCTCGCGCGAGGCTGGCGGTTGTCCCATCGGTTTGCCGCCGTAGATCACGTGTCCCTTCGCGTTCTGATAGGTCAGCCACGGGATCGTCGGCTGCTGGTCAACACCCAGCTTTGAGTAGTCGCACACGCCTGCGGGGAATGTCTTCTGGAGCTCGGTCCACTGAGTGCTGGTGAACGTGATGCCCGGATAATCGGCTCGGCGCAGCGGTTTCAGCTGGCACTTGTTCGCGTCGGTGGTGATTGGGTCTCCCGCCACGGTGCGTGGCGTGCCCTCGACGTTCACCACGCCGGCTGGGCACAGGCTGCTGGAGAGCTTGTTCCCGTTGCCATCCCAGCACTCGTCGGTGAGCCCTGAGGGCTTGTCGCGAATGAGCCTCCGCGGCAGCGGCGTGCGACTGTTATCCCGCTCGACCGCGGTCAGCCATTGATCCATGGCGATGAAGCTGTTCAGTTCGCACTTGTTGTCGGCCTGCAGAGGGATGGGGCCCTCCCAGATCAGTTGGTTGGCATGGGTCCCGTGCTCGCGGTCGAGGCGAGCGCGGACCGCAAATGCGCGATACGCATCGTGGAAGAGCCCCGGGTTGGGCCCGCGGCAGTCGATGATCGCCGTCTGGTTGAGGTTGTTGGCCTCGTTGATCATCCCGCTGCGGTAGGCCCTCGCCAGCGACGGCGAGGCACCGTTGATCCGGGCCGCGATCGGGTTGGTGTCGATATCGACCCCACCGGCCTTGGCATTCAGGTCGACAAATTCGGCGGGAGTGATCTCGCCCTTCTTCAGCGCGGCGAGCCCGTACTCAACGCCGACATTGTCGATCGGTGGCCGCACGAATCCGTGGCCAAGCTTCTTTTCGTTGGCGGACCAGAGCGCCTCCGGCTCGGGCCCGAAGACGTTGATCGCTGCATCTTGGATCGTGCAGCGCACGCCTCCCGGGTTCGTCGTCGGGTTGTAGCGATCGGCGCTGGTCGTACCCAGGCACGGGTCGGTTGGGACGGCAACGTGGAACTGTGCTGCGTCTGAGACACCGGCGTTCTGGACGCCGTCGGGCCCCCCGAGGACGTCTCCCATCTGTGTCGGGGTCCACACGACGCCGAGCGCCCACTTCGACACGTTCTTGAAGTACGCCAACAGGAGGTGGTAATCGAGGAACTGCGATGCCGTGCTCCATGCATCGGGAAACGAGCAGGTCGGCAGGATTCCCTGGTAGACGCCCGGGTAGGCGTTCGCGATCCATTGTTGCGCCAGCGATCCGCCCGAACACCCGGTGCCGATCGTGTAGCGAATCGTGCCGTAGGACTTGATGACGTGCTCCTTGGCCATGACCAGCGACTCGGCCTGAAGCGGGAGGTTGCAGTTGTGGCCGCTGTTATCGAGCGCGGTCGACATCGTGATGTACCCCTTGCCAAGCGCGTAGTCGCCCGCGTTGTCGCCCGTTGCCCCCGGCGCGGTGCCCGTCTGATGGTCGACCCCGCACGAGAACCCATGCAGGATCAGCAACTTGTGGTCGAATTGACGCTGGGGCGCAACCGCGCTCCACGACTTGCCGGGCTGGTAGAGCACAGCGATCTGGTACTGGTCGCGATCCATGTAGCCGGTCTCGATCCGCACGATGTACGGCACCGTGACTCCCTGATCCGTCTTCGTCTGGGCGACATCAGACGGCGGGTTGGACGGGTCGTAAGGCTGATACCCCTGCTTGGCCGGATTGGTCGACATGTAGACGTACTTGAAGCTCGCTGCCTCGTCGCACTTCTTGTCGACCGCTCCCGGTTCGCAGAGCCATGGCTCAAGCTGAGGCCCTGAGAAGACGGGGCCGCCGATTGGATGGTTGACCAACGTGATCCGGGTTGCCCAGCCACTGCGCAGCGTCGCCTGCA
This sequence comes from uncultured Solirubrobacterales bacterium, assembly GCA_963796645.1. Lineage (GTDB taxonomy): Bacteria > Actinomycetota > Thermoleophilia > Solirubrobacterales > Solirubrobacteraceae > Palsa-465. The sequence goes on from CAWCMQ010000004.1 coordinate 327,908, forward strand.
GCACGTTTTTCCCCAGCGCAAGCCCGGTTACCAAGCCTTCAAAGCGGCCGTCCCGACGGATCGCGAAATCCCCCGTCACATTCCTGCGGCCGAGCGTGACCTTTACCCGCCGCGAATCAGCGCGGGGCAGGTTGATCGCCGCCAGCGCCGAACCGCCGCTGACGAGATCCGCACGGCCCGAGAGGATCGAGATCGACAGCGCCGGTCTCCGATGCTGCGCAGCGTCCGCTGGGACCGCAGCCAGGCACAGGAGCAGCGCTCCTGCCAGACCAGCCCAGAACCTGCCTCGTCGTGCGCTGCCGCTGCTGTTGCTCATACCTTCCCCTCAATCCCTCGTCGACACACGGCCCGGCAGTGCAATCTTCCCAAACCTTGGCGAAATCGGCAGCCGCGTCGACGGCGGCGGTCAGGTGCGTGCCAGTCGGCAGCGCTCAGTGCAGCGCGCCGGCCGGCAGCACGAAGCGCAGCGGCGCTCGCGAGCCGGCCGCGCCGCCACCGCTGATGCGCGAGCCGTGGAGCCCCTGGCTGCGAGCCACGGACACGGCTGTGTCGGGCGTCCCGTCGTGCGCGGTGATCCAGGTCATGACCGCCGGAAAGTCAGCGCCGGCAGCCAGAATTGCAGCCCGCTCGATCACGACTCCACCCGAGGAGTGCGGACGCGACAGTCTGGTTACGAGTGCGCAGATCTCAGGATCGTCCATCTTTCGCACCGTACCACGTAAATCCGACTGCGACGATCGGAATATGTTAACCCTCGTTTCGGGGGCTCAGAGCAGCCAGCCGGCGTCCGCGCCTGATCCGCTCCGATCACTCGGGTGAATCGACGTCCACCGGTGGCAGGTCCCGCACCTCGTCCTGCGTGAGGTTGAGTCGAATGATCGGGCCGACGCGTTTCACAGCGCTGATTGGAATCGCGACCCTCTTCTTGCCCCAGAGGTGGCCTTCGTCGAGAAGGATGTGTGTGACGTGATGATCGGTGGGGTTGATGACCAGTCCTTGGACCCGCCCGATGGGCTCATCGTCGGCATACACGTGATCGCCGCGGCGCACCTCCACTTCGCCCACGGGCACATGGTCGTAGCTGACCGCATGCGGATCGGTGTTTCGTCCGGTACCGGTGATCCCCAAACCGCTCACACGGGTGCCCATGTCGCGCGTGGCAAGGCCGTAGTAAGGCAGCGAGTGCATCTGGTCTTCGCTGTAGCCCAACTGCCCACCGCCCCCCGAAAGGAACTGTGACTCTTCAGCCGCCTCGAGCGAGTCAAACTCAGACTTGGTACACCGCAGCTGGATCTCCTTCGCCGTCGAAGTCACGAGATCGATTGGCACAAGATGACCGGCGTTTTGCCGATGCCTTGGCTCGACGACGAGGTGGGTGATCTCGCGGGCGACGGGATCGATGACCACGCGAATCAGATCCCCGCAAACCCCGTCCGTACACGCGACTTCGCTTCCAATCACGAACTGCACGGCTTCGCTCATCGATGTTCCCTCTCGTCCGTCTGCTCTTCCACCGAACGACCGGCCAGTCGCGCCAGCTAGGGCATCGGCTCTGAGCTGTGTCCCGGCGACCCCAGACTACTGAGCGGGCCGCCGGGATGTGGGAACATCAACTGTTGGCACTCTTCGGAAAACGGCCGATACCGCTCAGCGACGAAGAGCGCGAGGCGGCCGCAGTTGATCTTGACCGCATCCAGCGCGGCGGAATTCCGCTTGGAGCGGAACAACGCCTGAAGACCGTCGCCGAAGAGAGTTCGCCGGTCTTCAGCAGCGATCTGAGCACCAAGGAATATGCGATTGCTCAGGCCTCTGGTCTCACGCCGATCGCACAGATCATGGGCTCCTCAGTTGTCCAGCACGGGTGGCAGAACTACGGCTGGGCCTCCTACGGAGGAGGGATCCGCGAGATGCCCTCGTTCTCAATGCCGTGGAATCTGTCGCGCCAGCGCTCATTCGACCGTCTACGCCAGGAGGCACAGTTCGCCGGAGCGGATGCCGTGATCGGCATCGAGATGACCGCCAATGCTTTTCTCGGCGAACCGGGAACCGTCGAATATGTGGTGTTCGGCACAGCCGTACGCGAGACCACGCTGGCGCCGAGCAACGGTCCCGGGCCGCGGATGTGCGCGCTCTCCGCTCAGGACGTCGACAAGCTGCGCCGGATCGGAGCCGAGACCCTGGGCGTTGTCGGCCATACCTCAGTGGTGGCCGTCGCGCTCAGCACGCAGGCCAATCAGATGATGCGCTCCTGGTGGGGCAACCAGGAGATGACCGAGGTCACCCAAGGCGTCTACACGGCTCGCCATCTCGCGATGGAGGAGGTGACGCGTCAGGCGCGCCGGGCGGGTGCGAACGACATGGTCATCTCGACGCTCACCCACGACATCGCCCACTACGAGTACGAGCGCCTCGGTTTCGCGCAGCACTTCTTCATTGTCTCCATGCACATCCTGGGAACCGCGATTCGACTCGGCGCTCATGAGCCTCATCCGGCCCCGCTGGCGATGCCAGTCATGTCGATCAACCTTGGTGCCTAGCCCACGAACCCCTCCGGAGAGCCCCTGATGCCGACATACGACCCTACAAGTACCGAAGGCCTCGCCGCACACGCCAGTGAGCGTCTAGAGATGAATGCCCGCGGGCTGTTCACCTCCGACCTGTCCGTGAACGAGTACCTGTGTGTGGAGAAGGCCGACTTTGAGCCTGTTGGGCTTGTGGTGGGCTCAAGCATCTACCACATCGGCTTTCAGGCGGCCAACTGGAAGGCGAGCCAGGAGATGGGGGTTCTCACCCAAGCGATGTACTCCGCCCGCGAACTCGCGATGACGCGCATGGAGGAAGAGGCCGATCAACTCGGGGCCGACGGCATCGTCGGAGTCCGACTGGACATCGGACGCTACGAGTGGGGCGCGGACATGGCGGAGTTCATCGCGATCGGCACCGCCGTCAAGCACAAGGGCGGCAAGGTCCACCGCGCGCCCAATGGGCGACCGTTCACGTCCGATCTGAGCGGGCAGGCGTTCTGGACGCTGATGCAGACCGGTAAGCGCCCGGTGGGGATGGTCATGGGCAATTGCGTCTATCACGTAGCTCATCGCGGGATGATGCAATCGCTTCGCCAGACAGGTCAGAACGTCGAGCTCGAGCAGTACACGCAGGCCCTGTATGACGCGCGTGAGCTGGCGATGGAGCGCATGCAGAAGGAGGCTGAGGCGATCGGAGACGGCGTCCTCGGAATCGTCGAGGTGAAGCTCAACCAGAACAACCACGGCTGGGGCAGCCACGTGATCGAGTTCTTCGCAATCGGCACGGCCGTGGTGCCGAATGAGCACGCCCAGTCAGGCCAGCAGCTGCCGGACATCATGCCGGTCCTGGACATCAACGACTAACGGATCGCCGACGGTTGCGGAGGGCTCAGCCGAGAAGCCGTTCAAGCGACACGCGTGCGGCCTCTGACCGCTCAGCTTCAGCACCGAGCGCTTCGCTCAGCGCGTCGAGCCAGGCATCAAGGGGAAGTTGCTGGCGTTTGATGACGACTCCTCGTACCGTCTTGGCCACGGTCGTCTCCGCTGTTTCCCCCGCCAGAGACAGCACGAACGTCTCGTCACCGAGCTGCACCTCGACGCGCTCGAGGCGCTTCTCCCTCGACAGGAACCTCGTGGACTGCCGTCGCGTTTTCGTCTGATCCGGAAGGGCGTCACCCAGCTTTGCCGCGAGCGCCTCGGCCAGCGCCCGCGAGTCCGATGCATCGGCACGCAGCGAGGACGCGGCGAGATCAAATCGGTGCTCTTCCATGCGGCGATACTAGGGTGTGTGGCCGTATGCTCGCCGTGGCTGACGCCAAGCACCGCGAAGGGGGCCTTTCCCGGTCAGATGTTGCAGGCATCCTGAGCGCTGTGGGCGCGACCGCAGGGATCGGCGCGGTCGCCACAACATCCGGCCTCAAGAGCCGTTGGTATCGCCGGCTCAAGAAGCCGCCGTGGCAGCCCCCAGGTCCCGTTTTCGGTCCGGCTTGGACCGTCATCTATGCCCTCATCGCCGCGTCGATGCTCATCGCGCGGAATCGTGGCGGGGAAGAGCAGCGGCCGCTGTTCGTCCTCTTTGGGACGAACCTCGCGCTCAACGTCGCCTGGACACTGATCTTCTTCCGCGGGCGCAGCCCACTGGCCGCCGGCGTGGAGATCGTCGTCTTGGAAGGGAGCACCGTGGCACTGGTCGTGCGGGCCTGGCCCGTGTCTCGACTGGCCAGCCTGCTGCTGGTGCCGTACGCGCTCTGGGTCGCGTTTGCCACCGCGCTGACCTGGGCCATCTGGGCGCGGAACTAGGTGCCGGGCGGTGAGCGAACGCTCCAAATCTTCTTCGTCGGTGACGCGCCGCGATGTCGTCAAGGGCGCGGTCGCCTTGGCGGCATTCGGCGCCGACTCGGTGCTGGCGGGTCGCGGCGCTGCAGCGGCTGCCGGGCCGGCCAACCGCACCGGAAGGCGCGGGCCCGGATCGGATCGACACCGCGTGGCGATCATCGGCGCCGGTGCAGGCGGCGTGGCTGCGGCCTACTTTCTTGCCGGCACCCACCACGTCGACCTGTTCGAGGCGAGATCCAAGATCGGCGGTCACTGCGATTCGCACGTCATCGACTACAGGGGCCATCACATCACCGTCGATCTCGGCGCCCAGTTCTTCCATCCCGGCACGCACCCCATTTACGTGACGCTGCTGGAGCAGTTGGGCCTCTACGATCCGGCCCGCCCTGCCGCCGACGACACGCTGGAGGCACCCGCCAGCCTGTGCATCTTCCCAACGGCCGGGGGCCCGCCGATCTTCTCCTCGTCGCACCCGTTCTCGACGCTGCAGCGCTCGCTCGAGTTCGCCGAATTCGCGCAACAGGCGCGGCAGGCGGTTTTGTCCAACCTGCCGTGGGAGACCACCGTCGACACCTGGATCCACCGCCTGCCCATCAGCCAGTCGTTCAAGAACGAGGTCGCGTATCCGTGGATCACGGCGTTGATCGGTTCTCCGCGGACCGACGCGCTGCGGGCGTCGGCGAGGTCAATTCTCCAGACGTTCGCGTTGTCGTTTCCGGCCGACATTGTCAAGGGTGCGACCACGTACAACTCGACCATCGGCCTGCAGGGCAACCTGCAACGTCTGCTGGACCGCAGCCCGACGGTGCGCCTGCACCTGAGCACCGCCACACACGCCCTGACGCACACGCACGCCGGCTGGTTCCTGGAGACACCGGCCGGTCAGCACGGGCCTTACCGCGATGTCGTGTTGAACGCACCGCCACATGCCGGACGCCGGCTGCTGCGCCGGCTTCCCGCCTCTGCACACCTCCGCGACGTGCTGAGCGCGTATGAATACTTCGACTCGCGGCTTCTGATTCACACCGACCCGGCGTACGTGCAGCGCGATCGCTCCAACTGGGCGGCCTACAACGCCGGAGTCGACGGTCGTCAGTGCGAGGGCAGCGTCTGGTTCGGCGCGCTGGACCACAAACTCCCCTCGGGCGCGACGGTCGACGTGTTCAAATCCTGGGCCACGCGCCGACGCGCCGACCCGAAGCGGATCCTGCTGGAACGTCGGTTCAAACACCCGGTCATCAGCCGGTCGGCGATCCAGGCTGCCCGCGCCTTGCGTCCGCTTCAAGGGCACAGGGGCCTGTACTTCAGCGGCCAGTACACCACCGGGTTCGACTCGCAGGAGTCAGCGGTCTACTCGGCGATGAAGGTGGCCGAGTCACTGGCCCCCGCCAGCCCGACCCTGGCATCTCTGACGAAGCGCCTGGCTGCCCGTGGACTCGCCGGCATCTCGTACGACCTCTGATCGTCTGCTGCAGACGTCCGCGATCACGAGCATTTTGGGGCTCGGGTCAGCTGGGCGGTATGGTCGGCCATGACTGGTCAGCTGATCGAGCAGCTAGGAGCCCCGAGGTGACCTACCACGACCTAACTGAAAGGGATACGGCCCTCGCCGACCGGAGGCCGAGGTCCAGCTCGACGATCGTGCTGGTGAGTCGCCGTGAATCGTTCAACGCGGCTCACCAACTGCGCGATCCGGCCCTCTCCGATGAGGAGAATCAGCGGCGGTTCGGCAAGTGCGCCAATCTCCACGGTCACAACTACGTCCTTGAGGTGGTTGTGGCCGGCGAGATCGATCAGGCGACGGGCTTCGTGGTCGACCTGAAGGAGCTCTCGGACGTCATCTGCCGCCGGATCATCGACGAGGTCGACCATCGCAACCTGAATACAGATGTTGAGTGGCTGGCGGGGCGTATCCCCACCGCCGAGAACCTTGCCTTGGCATTCTGGGAGCGAGTCCGCTCGGAGCTCCCCGCGGGATCGTTGCGATCGGTTCGGCTGTGGGAGACCGACAAGAACTGGGCCGAAGTTGGTGATCACGTCTGAGCCCCCGCCGCGGCGGGGTCGTGACTTGCAAACGCGCTACACCGTCGCGGATGTTGGCGTGCTCACCCCAGAGGAGGCGAGCCGGTTTGCCCCTGGCCGCGCCGGTGACCCCCAAACCGACGTTGACCTGGCCTGGGAGCTGCTGTACCGGCTCGAGCCGGACGTCTATGACCGGCTGATCGCTGCGGAGCGGCTCCATCCCGCCGTCATCGAGTGGCTGCCACGCAACGTTGACCGGATCGTCGAGGTGGCCGCGGGCACGGGTCGGTTGACGCTGGAACTCGTATCCCGCGCGCGCGAGGTCGTGGCGATCGAACCCGCCGGCCCGCTGCGCGAGATCCTGAATCAGAAGCTTGCCCGGGCGGCCCATGGCCATCGCGCCCGGGTGACCGATGGCTTCTTTGACGAGCTGCCGTTGGGCGACTCCTGCGCTGAGATGGTGGTCTCGTGCTCGGCGCTCACGCCCGCTCCGCAACATGGTGGCGAGGCGGGCCTGGCGGAGATGGAGCGGGTTTGCAGACCGGGCGGCTCCGTCGTCATTGTCTGGCCGAACGGGGTCCCCTGGCTCGCCGCCCACGGCTATCAGTACGTGAATTTCGGCGACGCTGGAATGTTTTTAGAGTTCGCCAGCCACGAAGAGGCTGCCGAGCTGACCGAGATCTTCTATCCCGATGTGGCCGCGGAGGTCCGGCGCCGCCGGTGGCGACGCGTTCGCTACGAGGTGTTGGAGATCAATCCCCCGTGTGACCTCGCGTTCAAGGTGATCGACCAATGATGATCGCCATCGTCGCCCCGCTCGTCTCCGCGATCCGAGAGCCGCAACGGGGCGGGTCGCAGACGTTCATTTCCGATTTGACGCGTGGACTGGTGGACCGAGGCCACACGGTTCATCTCTACGCCGCTTCCGGATCGGAGGTCCCGGGAGTCGAGGTGATCGACACAGGGGTCGATCACAGGGCTCTGGCGGCCACGCTGTATCGCGCGTCCGCCGGTGCGCTCACTCCCGTGCTCGGGGTGACGGAGATGGCCTTCGCGCGGGTCTACGCCGCGGTGCGGGAGACGCGATACGACGTCGTCCACAATCATGCGTTCGACGCGCCCGCGATCGCGCTGGCGAGCGCGCTGCGCGCGCCCGTCCTACACACGCTTCACCTTCCCCCGGACGTGGCCGTTGCCGACGCGCTGCGTCACGCGGTTCAGCGCGACCCACCCCCGGCGGTCGCAGTCGTATCCGGGCACCAGGCGAGGGCCTGGCGCCAGATCGTCGCGGTCGACGCGATCCTGCCTCCGTGCGTCCCCACAGGGTTGATCGGCTGGTCGCCGAGCGCGGGAGGTCGTGCGCTCTTCGCGGGCAGACTGAGTCCGGAGAAGGGAGCCGTGGAGGCGATCGAGATCGCCCAAGCTGCAGGCGTTGGCATAGATGTCTACGGCGATAGCTACGACGCCGAATACACCCGGGAACAGATCGAACCGCGACGCGCCGAACCGGGCGTTGCACTTCATGAAGGCGTTGCGCGGACGGAGCTCTGGGAAGTGATGGCCCGCGCGGCTGTCGTTCTGTGCCCCGCCAGGTGGGACGAGCCGTTCGGGATGGTCGCCGCGGAGTCGCAGGCGTGCGGGACGCCCGTCGTCGCCTTCCGGCGCGGAGCACTCGATGAGGTCATCCTCGACGGGGTGACGGGCTTCCTGGTCGCCCCCGACGACATCGACGCGGCAGCCGAGGCAGTCACCGGGACGGCCGAGCTCTCGCGCGCGGACTGCCGCAAGCATGCCGAACACCAGCTCGATCTCGAGTCCAGTCTCGACGCGCACGAGCAGCTCTACAGGCGTATGGCCGATGCGGGCCTCCAGGACGCAACCGGTGGCTGAGCCGAGTCACTGGCTTGCGGGGCGCCTGGTGCTCGTGACCGGCGCCAGCCGGGGCATCGGGGCCGCCACCGCGGAGGCGATCGCAGCGGCGGGCGCGCGGGTCATCCTCGCGGCTCGCGACCGCGAGGCTCTCGACTCCGTCGTCGGCCGTATCCACGACGCCGGCCGACAGGCCACCTCGGTGCCAACGGATGTCAGCAGCATCGAGGAGGTCGAGCGCCTGTTCGCCTCCGTCGCTGCGACGGGCACGCTCGCGGCGCTCGTCTGCGCGGCCGGCGTGCTCACGCCGGCGCCGTTCGCGGAAACGCCTCTCGAGATCTGGGAACAAACCCTGAGGGTCAACCTGACCGGCGCATTTCTGTGTTGTCGCGAAGCGTTCACCGCGATGCGGAGCGCAGGCGGAGGGCGGATGGTCAACATCGCATCGCTGTCGGGCGTCTACGCCACCGAGAAGTTCCCGGGACTGAGCGCGTACAACGTCTCCAAGTACGGGGTGATCGGCCTCACCGAGGCGATCGCGGTCGAGGGCAAAGCTGACGGGATCAGCGCAATCTGCATAAGCCCTGGCGCCGTCGACACCCAGATGCTGCGTCAGGCCAACCCGCTGCTCCGACCCGGCCTCACGCCTGATCAGGTAGCCGAGCTGATCGTGGCGCTCCTCGATAGCCCGTTGGCCCCCGCCAGCGGGGCCAACATTCCGTTGTTCTCAAACGCCTAGCGACCACAGGTCGACACGCTCGTCGGCGAGTCGGTCGGGAGCAGGTCGCGCACGTCCGGCCACCAGGCGTGCAGCGGCCGCCATCTCCGAGTCGGTGTCCAGCTCGGGGTCGCCGCCACGGTCGAGACCGACCGCCGCCCGGAGCTGACCATCAAGCAGGTAGAACCCGATCAGCTTTCGCTCCTGCAAGCTCCCACGAACGACGAACTGGTCCCATTTCGTGGCGTGGCCGGCGTACTCCAGCTTGCGCTCGTATTGATCGGACCAGAAGGTGTGGATGTAGTCGTAGGGGGCGGTCGAGCCGAGCATTGACCGCGCTGCTGCGCGCCCCATCTTTTCGCCGTTGTTGTAGTGCTCGACGCGAACGCGACCGAAGACTGGATGCAAATGGTTTGCGACGTCGCCGGCGGCGTAAACGTCGCGGACGCTGGATCGACAGCACTCGTCTACGAGCACCCCGTTGGATTGAGCGACCGGCTCCCCCGTGAACGTCGGTATCTCGGGCTCGATCCCGATCCCGACGACCGCGAAGTCGCACGCCACGCGGCCGTGGTTGGCGGTCACGGCCGCCTCCACGTGCTCGCTCCCCTCGAACGCGACCAGCTGGTCCTGGCTGTGCAGCTCGACGCCGTTGGCGACATGGATCGCAGCGAACGCTGTGCCGACCTCCTCCCCCAGCACTTTCGCCAGCGGCACCCGCCCCGAAAATATCGCGGTCACCCGAACTCCAAGCTGCGTCAGCGAGGCCGCCACCTCACAGCCGATGAACCCCATCCCGACCACCACCGCAGTCCGATTTTCAGCCACCTCCCGCTTGATCGCCTCGCATTCGGCGACCGTGCGGAGCTGATGGACCCCTGGCAGCAGCGCCCCCGGAACCTCGAGTCGGCGGTTCCGACCACCTGTCGCGATCAGAAGCTTCTGATACTCGAGCTCTTGGCCTGAGTCGAGCACGACCAGGTGAGCCGCCACATCGACGGCGACAACGCCGGCCTGAATCCGCTCCACATTTTGCTCGTCATACCAAGCCGAGGGCCTGACATACCACCCGTCCAGATCCTCCTCTGAGCGGAGGTACGTTTTTGACAGTGGGGGGCGGCCAAACGGAATCCCTGGCTCCCGACTGACGATCACAACCCGGCCCTCAAAACCCTCCTCGCGGAGCGTCACCGCGGCGTTGCCACCAGCGAGGCCGCCGCCGAGCACGACGATCGGCCTATCGCCGCGTCGTACCTGCACCGGACTCATCGCCGGCTAGCAGTTTGGACGATGAGGATGCTGCAGGGCGCGTGGTGCGAGACCTTGTCAGACACGCCTCCGAGACGGGACCGCGACGCGCCGCCCATGCCCCCGTTCCCGATGACCAGCAGGTCGGCGCCGAGTTCGGCGGATACGGCGATCAGCGCGTCGGCAGGGTCACCCCGCCACGCGTGCACGATGGCATCGAGTCCCCCGCAACGCGCGGCTCGGGTCGCCTCCGCAAGCAGCTCCTCAACGTCGGAACGTCTTTGAACGGCCCCGTACGCGCTCACCACGTGGAGCTCGGCTCCCAACGCCGACCCGAGCTCAACCGCGGCGTCGAGCGCCTTCGTCGTCGCCTCTGAGCCGTCCGTGCCGACCACGATTGTCTGGATCGGGAGGCCAGGTACGACGTTTGGATGCGGCGGAGACTCGGTCCCAACCGCGACCCGGTGAGCGATTGTCTGCGCCGGGATCAGACTGCCGGCAGCCGCAGCTCGCAATACTCGGGCGAGCCGGGCCCCTATCCCCCGTTGGGGGGGCAGCTCGATCACGAGCTCAATGTCGCCGGCCTCCGATGTGCGCCGGATTTTGCCCACCCCCTCGAGCAAGCCGAGGGACGCCCGGTTCTCGCTCAGGACCAGCGCGCTGAACCGGCGCACACCTTCCCGCCGGGCGCGATACGTCAAGCGCTCGAGCAGAGCACGGCCCAAGCCGCGGCCCTGCCAGTCGTCGGCGACGGTGACCGCGACCTCGGCAAGCTCCGGATCGTCCGTCGATCGAACGTAGCGGGCGACGCCCAGCCCCTCCGCGCTGGAGGGGTCGATCGCGACGATCGCCTCGTGGTCCTTATGATCGACATCGACGAGGTAGTCGAGTTCAGCCGCCGACAGCCTATCTTTGGGCGTCAGGAACCGCCGGTAGCGAGACTCGTCACTCAGGCGGTTGAAGCTCGCGGCCAGGACCGGCTTGTCATCGAGTGCGATCGGACGCAACGTGACCCGCGCCCCGTCGCGGAGAGTGACCGTTTTGCGTCCAGAAGCGGGCATCGACTCGGCAGGAAGCGTACGCTCGCGAATATTGTGCCCGGGCGCGCTGAGTCGCGCCTGGTTTCAGCGCGCGTTCCTCGTCAGCGAACCGGTCGAGCGTCTGCCAGATACTCCGGGTCAACGGGCCTTGACAACGGCAACGGCTTGCCGTCTGGGTCGAGGGGCCTGGGCGAGTCGTCAGGGGCCACCGCGGCTTGATCCAGCCGCGCCAGCCCGGTCTTATCCGGGGTTTGTCCCGCGTCCTGAACGCGGTCCGACCAACCGCTCACGTTGTCGTACCAACGCCGGGCTGCGGTCCCGTATGGATCTGCGTACCAGCCTCCGGAATGCTCACGTGGCTCCGCCTCGCGGGCCTTGCCGCTTCGGAAACCAAGGGCCATGACAAACCTCCTTCCGCCGTGCACCGCTCGCAGCACTCGGCGTCCTCCGGCGTTGCCGACGGGGAACCAGACTCTATTGACGGCGTCTCTGTCGCCCAGACGAAACGACCCGTGAGGTCATCAACAACGGTGGCCGGCGCGAGCACTTCGGCAGGTGCGGGCAAATCAGCCCGAACCACGACTGTACTCGCTGGATGCCAGCGGGTCCCGTGTGCGCTCTTGACGAGCGGCTGCGAACGCCTAAGCGAGCGCCGGCAGCGCGCGGAGGTCGGGGCTGACCCAAGCCGCTCGTGCGGATTCGCTGAGGATCAGCTCACGCGAATAGAATTGTTCAATCAGCTCGCGATCGAGTAGGTCGGGGTTGCGCTCGATGAACTCCCCGAAGCTCTCGGCGCCCCAGCGCTGGATATGCACGGCAATGAAGTGAAACCACGAGCGCGTGATCGTCTCGTGATATTTGTCCGCGGCTCCGTGCAGCCGAGCGATATGCCGGATCGCCGCGACCATCACTTCGGCGGCTACGTCGACCGGATAGATGCGCAGGTAGGTCCAGGCGAGCTCGAGGTGCTCGCGATGGCCGAAGTCGCCGCGAGACGCGAGAACCTCGTGCAGGATCTGCAGGTCACGTTTCCGCATACGGACCACGGTAGCTCAGCCCGCGCGTTCGGCTGACGCCAGTCCCCGCCGGGCGAAAGCCGCCAGAACAAACCCTGCGCCGGCGAGCCCGAGGAATGCAAAGGCGACCTTGACCGGCGAACCGGCCAGAAGGCCACGACCGGCCTCCAGCACCGAGGTCGCGGGGTTGACGTTGGCGACGTCGTGAATCCACCCGGTCAGCAGAGAAAGGGGGACGTAAACCGGGGCTAGAAAGAGCAGGATGAATACAGGCATCTGAATCAGCGCGCCGGCCTGCTCGGTGCGGAGGAACATCGCCACGCCGCAGGCCCACAGTGCCGAGACGAGATTCACGATCACGCCCAGACCGACGAGTCCGACGAGGTCGATGCCGTTGCCGTAGACGTTCATGCTCGCGATCAGTGCGGCAACCGTGACGACGGTTCCGGTCAGTGCCCAGCGTAGGAGCGCGCCGACGGCGTAGCCGGCGATGATCCCGCTGCGGCGTGGTGCACTCAGGAGCAGGCGCCGGGCAAATCCAGAGTCGAAGTCGCGAGCGATGGCAAAACCGGTGAAGACACCACCGAAGGCCGCTGACTGCAGGAACACAAAGACGAACTGGAACGCCGTGTAGCCAGGGCGGTAGTGAAAGTTCGGGATGTCGGCGATGCGCGACAGGCCACCCGCGAACGCGACCAGGAAGAACAATGGAAAGATGATCGACGGCACGAGGATCGCCGGATTGACGAGCGTGTTGTGGATCGAACGCCAGGCGACGCCGCGGGCCACATCGAGGAAGCGCCTCATGATCCAGCTCTCATCGCCGAGCCAACCGTGTCTTCATCGCCGACTCGGAAAGGGCGAGTGTGGCGACGAGCAGGATGAGCGAAAAGCCGAACCCAAGCGCGAGTGCCTGCACGTCCCAACCGGTGATGACCAGGCTGCGCAGCGACTCGATCAGGTAAGAGACCGGGTTGTAGGTGGCAACGTCGCGAAACCATGATGTCTTGATCAGGTTGCGGGGCAGGCTCGAGGAGCTCAGGAAGATCGTCACGAAGAGCAGCGGGAAGATGCCCTGGACCGCCTCGCCGGTCCCGAACCGGAGGGCGAGCAGGCCGCCCAGGCTGGCGAAGGCGAACGCGATGAGGATCGACAAAGCCAGCAGTACGAGGGCCCCGGCGACGCCGCTGACGAGGGTGACGCCGGTGGCCAGCCCGACCAGTAGGTAGGCGACCGCCTGCACCGTGCCGAGCACAAGCGCGCCCCCGAGTTGACCCAGCAGCAGCGCCTGGCCCCGGAGCGGGGTCAGCGCCAGCCGGTTCAGGAAGCCGCTCTCGATGTCGCGGGCCAGGTCGACGCCGGCGGTGATGGAGACGAACATTGCGCCCTGAACGAACGTCATTGCGATCAGGAAATCGCGGTAATTGTGGGTTGGGAAATTCGGGATCCTCGTCGCCGGGCTGAGGGCCGAACCGTTGATCGCGAACAGGATCAACGGAAAGATCATCGGGAAGATCAGCAGCGACCGCTGCCGCACCGTGCGCACGACAGACCGCCGCGCGACCGCGAGTGTCTGCTCCACCAGACCCGCGCCATGCGAGATCGGGGCGGTGACCTGCGGCTGCAGAGCGCTCTCAACCGCCACGCCGTCTCCGCCCGGGCGATCGCTGCCCGGCCTCGTCGTCTACGGCGCTGCCGTCACCGGATCCCTCGAGCTTACGACCGGTCTTGGCCAGGAAGACGTCGTCGAGTGAGGGCTGGTGGAGCTGGAGCGCCTCCACCTTCAGATGCGCGTGGTCGAGGATGCGAACGATCTCGGCCAGCTGAGACTCCCCGCCTGGCAGTTGCACGGTGACGTTGCCACGACCGTTGCGGCGCAGGTCGCCGAATCCAGACAGCAGTTCTACCAGCCGGTCCCCGGCGTCCGGATCATCGGGCGTCACCTCGACGGTCGGGCTGCCGATCTCGGCCTTGAGCCTGGCCGGGGTTCCCTCGGCCACGATCCGGCCGTGATCGATGATTCCGATCCGATCGGCCAGCGCATCCGCCTCCTCCAGATACTGCGTGGTGAGGAACACGGTCATCCCCTCGTCATGGGCCAGCCGGGCCACCTCCTCCCACAACGCCGCTCGGCTCTGCGGATCGAGGCCTGTGGTCGGCTCGTCGAGGAACAGGATCCGAGGCGAGTGGACGAGCGCGAGTGCGAGATCCAGCCGTCGTTTCATTCCCCCCGAGTAACCGCCGACGCGGCGTTCGGCCGCCTCGGTCAGGCCGACTCGTTCGAGCAGCTCCTGAGCTCGGCGCCGCCGGTGCTCGCCGGTCAGGCCCTGCAGCGTTGCCTGCAGGAGTAGGTGTTCGCGGCCCGTGAGGATCGCGTCGAGCGCCGCCTCTTGGAGCGCGGCCCCGATCACCGCCCTCACCTGCGAGCCCTGCCGGGCGACGTCGTAGCCACCCACCCAGGCGCGGCCGCTGGTCGGGGGAAGCAGCGTCGTGAGCATCAGCACGGTGGTTGACTTGCCGGCGCCGTTGGGACCGAGAAAACCGTAGATCTCGCCCGGCGAGACGGTCAGGTCGATCCCGTCGACCGCTCGCGGTCCCTTCCGGAATTCGCGGACCAGGTTCTCCACCTCGATGGCAGCTCGCTCGGCCGCGCCCGTACCCACGGTCGCAGACGATGGTCCCGTTGTCTGTGGCTGAGGCATCGCTGGACACAGTAGCAAAAGGTTGAGCTTGTCAATCGTTTGGAAACTCAATATAATTGGCGCATGGCAACTGCGACCGAGACTGGGTCTGGAGCGGTTCCGCAAACGCCGGCGGCAGAGGCCTGGGCCGAGCTTCGCAACCTGCTGGCCCACCAGCGCCGACGCTTCCTCAGCGCTGCTTCAGAACTCGACCTGCATCCCGCTCAGGCCGGTGCGCTGCTTCAGCTCGCCTCGCCGCTCCCCATGAACGAGCTGGCGGCGATGCTGGCCTGCGACAACTCGAACGTGACCGGACTCGTCGACCGCCTCGAGGCGCGGGGGCTGGTTGGACGCCAGGCAAGTCCGGAGGATCGCCGCATCAAGCGCATCGTCCTCACCGCGGCCGGATCCCACATGCGCGGAGAGCTACTCGAACGAGTCGGCCGCCCTCCCGCCGGCTTCGAACGGCTATCCACAGCCGAACAGAGCCAGCTGCGCGATCTCCTGCGCCGGATCCTCTAGCCGCAACGCGGCCAGCCTTCCGGACGCCTCCACGAGACAAGCCGGCGTCGCCGCGTCGTTGCGGGCACCGGCGTGGGTGACGTAGGCTGGCAACGCATGGGTGGACGCGACGTCCTCATCGTCGGCAGCTCGTTTCTGGACAGGTACTCGCATCAGCTGACGGCGATCCTCACGCTCGTGCTCACGTTCGTCTTCGCGGTGGTCGCGGATCGTGCCGTCTCGCATTGGGCAGCCCGGGCTCATCTAAACCCAGTCGTCGACACCCGCGTGCGGTTCATCCGGCGACTGATCACTCTGGCCATCTGCGTGCTCGGTGTGCTGTTCGCGCTGTCGGAGTTCGGAGGCCTCAACAAGCTGGCCGCGGGCCTCTTGGCCTCGGGGGCGATCATCGCGGCGATCGTCGGGTTTGCCGCGCGTCAGACACTCGCCAACCTGATCGCCGGGGTGATGCTCACGATCGCGCAGCCGCTTCGGATCGGCGACCAGGTCACGATCCTGGATCAGACCGGTGTGGTCGAGGATGTACGCCTGAACTACACCCTGCTTCGGACCGCCGAAGGGCGGCGCCTGCTCATCCCCAATGAGCGTCTCGCGTCGGAGATGATTCGCAACGACACGATTCTCGACGAGCACGTCCGGCCCGAGGCCTCGGTGTGGCTGCCGCCGGGCGCCGACCTCGAGATCGCCATCTCAGGGATCGCAGGCATCGAGGAAGGACTTGTTGTCCGCGTCGCCGAGGTCACGCCGGAGGCGGTGCGGATCACACTGATGGCCGAGCCGGTACCGGCAGCGAACCGGACGGCACGCGAGGCAGACCTGCGCGCGGCGGCGCTTCGGGTGCTCCGGGGTGCGGGATTACTGTGAGTTAGGCGGCAGCCGCTGATCGAGCGCGGTTTCGATCCGCTTCAGCCGGTCGCCGAGCTCATCGAGCCGGCGTGCAGCATCCACCTCGGACTGTGCGGCGTACCGCCGCCGGCTGCTCTCGATCAGCGACGCTGTCACCGCGGCGGTGATCACGGCAAGAAAACCAATCCCGGCGAGCATCACGACCGCACCGATGAATCGACCATCGGCCTGCTTGGGGGTGACATCGCCGTAACCCACCGTGGTGACCGTCTGCAGCGCGAACCAGAGCCCCTTGCCGATCGTGTGGAACTCCTGATGGTCGACGATCCGTTCGAGGATCCCGCCCGCGACCGTGATCAACACCGTGACCCCCGCGATGATCCCCGCGGCGCGGCGCGCGGTCAGCGATTCGCGCAGCAGCAGCCGAGCGGTCACCGGGACCTTCTCGGGAAGATCACCCGGCTGGTTCTCAGCGGTCGGAATCTCGCGTCCCTGGAGCTCGCTCACCTGCGCTCACCTCGCTTCCGGGGATCACGGCACATTCATGCTCCCTGGCTCGCGGCTTCGCGGTCCTCTTCGACCGCCGCGATCAGCGCCTGAGTCGGGATCCGGCCGTTGGCCACCAGCTCACCGCCTGATCTGCGCACCGCAGACGCGAACGGGGCCGCCCAGGTGTTCTCCCAGACCAGTATCGCGGCCACGCTGCCAGGCTCGAGCGTCTCCCCGACCTCCTCGACGTCCGCCTCAGCGAGCACGATCGCCAGGTCCCCTTCCAGCGCGCGCAACTCGCCGACCTCGCTGTCATCGGCCTCGCGCAACTCGGCCAGCTCCACCGAGCCATCGTCGCCCTTCCTCAGCATCACCAGGTCAAGCACCCGAATCGTGTTGCTTTCGATCAGCGCCTTCAGTTCCGTCGCCATCTCACCTGAGAAGTTCGCCTTCTCCGCCGGAAATCTGACCACCAGGTAGTCAACCGGGCCAAGCTCATCGATATTGAGAGCCGTCATGCCTCACTCCAATCCGTGGCCCCGAGAATCAGCATCGACCAAGTGCCAGCGCGCGGGGCCACTAAGGCGCCGCCGGCTCCCGGTTTCCAAATCCAGCGGCGACGCGAGCCGCGCCGCTCTGCATGAGACTTCCTGTTCACAGGTTCTTCCTATACCAACGGGCGGTACTGCCCGCCGGACATCCTTCGATCACCCCGACCGTCTCGTAGCCGAATCGCTCGTAGAGGCCAGGTGCCAATAGGTCGTAGGCGTGAAACACCACGAGCGCGCAGCGCCGCCGCCGAGCCTCGGCCTCCGCGCCGGCGACGAGCGCTCGCGCCAGCCCGTGACCGCGGAGTGCCTCCGCAACCCACATCGCCTGCAACTCGCAGTAACCACCCCAGACGATGCCGGAGATGCCGGCGAGGACCCGGCCGTCCTCGCGGAGGAAGATCCCGAACTCCTGCTCCTCTCCCACGCCGGCGGCCGCGATCGCGGCCGCCGCGACTTGCTCCTCGAGCAGCGCCAGGTCGACCGGATCGGGCGACTCGTCGACGACGAGCTGTTGCGAGCCCTCCAAATCACTCCTCGTTTGTGCCAGCGTGAAACGCTAGGTTCCGAGCGCCTTTGCCTTGGCGGCCGCGAACTCCTCGTCGGTCAGCACGCCGGAGCTATGCAGCTCGCCGAGCCGCTGGAGCTCGTCGATGTCAGGACCTCCGCTGGTCGCGGGCGGGGTGGCCGGCGCCTGCGGCTGCTGCTCCTCGGGCTGCTCTTGAGGCTGCTCCTCGGGCGGGGGCTCCTCCCCCTGCCGCATGCCCCTGCTCGCTGCATAGGCCGCCCCGCCGGCCAGCAGCATGGTCCGGCGGCGGGTCCGGCGACGCACAAATCCCATGACCGTCTCCTGTTCTTGTAGGTGGTGATCCGATCGCGGCCCCGGCTAACAGCAGGCACACCAGGGCAGCCACATCGTGCAACCCATACGCTCGGCTGGCATCACCCGAAAGGGGCGACGCCATCCGCCCCTCAGCCGGCGCCCGGCTCGACGAGCTCAAACGTGAGGCCGTCGGGTGCTCCGCTCACGCGATGGCAGTAGTGCACCCGCAGCGCCTCCCGCCGCCCCAAGCGAAGTACGTCAGGAAGCACCCACACTGACGTCGCCCAGCTGGACGCGGCCGATTTCCACGGATCCATCGTGTGAGCGATGTGCCCGTACAGGGCGGCTCGGAACGTCACAGCCACGGCATTGACCGCTCCTGGCATGTCGACCACAAGATCGGTCGCGGCGCGGACCGAAGCCTCCTCCAACCCGGTCAGATCCAGCGCGGCAAGGACGACCGGCGGACCGACGGGAGGCCATCTGGAAACGACCTCTCCCTCGGTTGGCATGTTGACGGGGACCGGACCTGCCGCATCGAGAAGCGGCTGAAAATTCATGCCGTACAGCCGGCGCCAGCGCGTGACCGCGGCTCGCCCGATTGCGCGCTGCCGGGCTTCCTCGTCCGGAACCAGCAGAGGGCGAGCCAGCAGCGTGAGCGCGTTTGGGATCAGCCGCGCGCCGGGCTTCATCAGACGGCGGCGCGCATCGAGCGTCGTCTCGAGTATCTCCTCTTCGAACGGTTCGTTGCCGATGATCTCCGAGACCAGGAGGTCGGCCGGCTCCGGCAGCGTGATCTGCCTCGACCAGCCCCTGATCAGGGTGATCCGGTCCTGAACGCCATTGGCCTCGAACACGCGCTCGGCAACGTCCGCGATATCGCTGGCCTCGACCGCATAGACACGCTTCGCTCCGGCCCGGGCCGCGGCAACTGCAAGGACGCCGCTCCCGGTGCCGATGTCGAGCACGACGTCTCCTGGTCGCACGGCCTCCGCCAACGCCGCCACGTAGTCACCCGTCCGGCGCTGGTCGTGGAGCATGCGCGCGTGCTCGACCGGATCGGCCCAGCCCCTCGTCGGGCCACGGTCCGCGTCGGCCGGTACCAGAGCACCCTCCTCGACCAGCATGTTGATGACACTCAACGTCGGCACGAAGTCGCTGGCGCTGTGGTCATCGGCTTCGAGCCGGTCGATGGCGTCCCCCAGGGCCATCGGCCGCACAAACAGAGCGAGGGTCGCAAATCCTCTGGGCCCCACATCGATGTTCGTCCCGTCCGGCGCATCGACCAGGACGTGTCCCCTGGCATCGAGCCGCGCGCGAACGCCCGGCGCGAGTTGCAGGCGCATCTCGGGAGAGAGCTGGACACCGCCGTTAGACGTGACGGTCATGCCAGCCAGATGACGCGTTGATGGACGGCATCAGCGAAGAAGGGTTACGTGGCCCACGGGCTCCGAGCACTCTGCCGCACGCGCTCCGCGCAGCCATCGTACGAAACGGGTGAGAGGGTCGGGCAGCACTTGATCGCTCGAGGTCTCTTTCTATGCGTCCGCGCGCAGCCTGCAGATCGGCCAAGCGATCAAGGGCCTGATGGCGGCCTGAGCAGTGCGAGCTTTCCCGCGCGCGGGAGACGCTTGATGCGCGCCTCCTCGCGGCGCGCCGCGCTGCGGTCCGGCATCGGTATCGCCAGCTCGAGCTCGACTGGTAGCCGGCTGGCCGTATAGCGGCTGGCGCGACCACGGCGGTGGCGGGCAAGCCGACGCTCGAGATCGACCGTCCATCCCGTGTACAGCGAACCATCCCGGCAACGCAACAGATAGACCCATGCCTCAGGCATGCACGGCTCAGGTTCGACATCGAGGCGGCAGTCCCTCGACGACCCGCGGCTTGCACAGCTTCAAGAAAAGTGATATCTAATAGAAATCACTTTTTATGAGGCACCAGTTCAGTTGGAGGGATCATGAGTCAAGGCGTCCAGCCATACCGCCAGCCCGAGGCGACACCCGTCGGCCACTCGGGTACCCGCGTCGATATCCATGAACGTCGAGCCTGGGCCATCAGCGGCTGGCCCGGCGTGCTCGTCGTCGCTGCCTGCATCGCCGGCGCCGTTCTGCTCGCTGGATCGGCGTGGATCATCGCGCCGATCGTGGTCGCCGTGGTGATCTCGACCTCGCTCGTGATCGTGCAGCCGGGTCAGACCAAGGTCGTCCGGTTCTTCGGCAACTACGTCGGCACGGTTCGCCGCACCGGTCTGTGGTGGATCGTTCCGCTGGCCGACCGGCGGAGCCTGAGCATCCGGGTCAGAAACTTCGAGACCAACCATCTGAAGGTCAACGACGCGGACGGCAACCCCGTCGAGATCGCCGCGATCGTCGTGTGGCAGGTGGCCGACACCTCGCGGGCGGTCTACGCGGTCGACGACTACGACAACTTCGTGCGCGTGCAGGCCGAGTCGGCCTTGCGTCATGTCGCGACCACACATCCCTATGACGATCCAGGCGAGCAGGGCACGTCGTTGCGCGGCTCGGTCGATGTGGTCGCAGGAGAGCTTGCGAGGGAGGTGGCGGAGCGGGTTGCGATCGCCGGGCTCGAGATTGTGGAGGTCCGGATCAGCCATCTCGCGTATGCCTCGGAGATCGCCCAGGCGATGCTGCGCCGCCAGCAGGCCAACGCAGTCGTCGCGGCCCGCTCGCGGATCGTCGAGGGCGCAGTGGGGATGGTTGACCTCGCCCTTTCGCGGTTGGATGAGCGTGGAATCGTCGAACTCGACGAGGAGCGCAAGGCGGCGATGGTCAGCAATCTGCTGGTCGTGCTCTGCGGTGACCAACCGGCGTCTCCGGTCGTCAACACCGGAACGCTCTATACGTGAGCCGCGAGCGCAAGCAGGTGCCGCTGCGGTTGGACCCAGCGGTGCACGACGCGCTGGCCCGGTGGGCATCCGACGAGTTCCGCAGCGTCAATGCCCAGATCGAGGTATTGCTGCGACGAGCCCTGGATGACGCCGGTCGGATGCCTCACCAGGCGAGACCGCTCCCAAGGCGAGGTCGGCCACCCACCCGGAGCGCCTGACCGCCGGCCGACGGCCACCCGCATACCGCGCACGGCGGCCTCGCTCAAGCTTTTCTCCCTGCTTCTCGCGATCTCAGGATGGTCCGCTACGCGAGTATGCTGGTCCGGAGGGGACCGATGGGGATCGAGCATTTATCTGGATACGTCCTTGTGCTGGCGGTGAGCGGCGTTGCGGATATCGGCGCCGCGCTCAGCTTGTGGCGGCGGCGGGGAAGGGTCGGGCGCGCCAGCCTGTGTGCCGTGCTGCTGGCCGCCGCAGTCTGGTGCGTGGCCTACGCGCTGGAGTTGGTGGCGTCGGGCGATAGCCGCGTGCTGTGGGGCGCATTGATTTTCATCGGCACGACCCTGCTGCCGCCGGCCTGGCTGATCTTCGCGCTCCAGTACACGGGGAGGCTGACCCGGCCGGGACGGCGCCTGCTCGCGGCGCTCGCGGTCGAACCGGTGCTCGTCCTCTCGCTGCTGGCCTATTCGCCGACGCGTTCGCTGATCCGGTCGTACCCGGCGGGGCAGCTGCGGGCGTCGCTGCCCACCGTCCGCCTCGGGGCCGTCTACTGGGTCCACTTTGTCTATACCAACGCGCTCGTCCTCGCTGGAAGCGCGATCCTTCTGCTCACGCTGATGCGGATCTCGCGCCTGTACTGGCGCCAGAGCATCGTGCTGGGGGTCGCGATCTGCTTGCCGTTGATCGCAAACGTGATGGCGAGCCTGGACGTCGCGCCGTTTGCACGGTTCAACGCGACGCCGGTCGCGGTCTCGTTGTCGGCATTGACGCTCGTCCTCGGAGTGCTTCGCTACCGGCTGCTCGATCTGCGTCCCGTCGCCCGGACACTGGTCGTCGAGACGATGCGCGACGCCGTCGTCGTGGCCGACGCACACGGGCACGTGGTCGATGTCAACCCCGCGGCCCAGCGGCTGCTCGGTATTCCCGCCGCGGCACTGATCGGATGCCCGGCCGACACACTGTTTGCCGACCACGAAGCACCGGACCGAAACGGTCAGATGCCACCCCGCGAACGCCTGCGAGAGGCCCGGGACCGCACCGGAGACCTGGAACTCGTCGTGACGCCATTGATCGACCAACGCGGGGCGACGGCCGGCCGCGTGCTGGTGTTCCGCGATGTCTCGGAACGCAGGGAGCTCGAGCGCAACCTGCGGCACCTGGCCTACACCGACGCGCTGACCGGACTGCCAAACCGAACGCTGTTTCACGATCGGCTCAAACAGGGGCTGGCAGTCGCTTTGCGCCGGGACAGCCCGCTGGCGGTCTTGTTTCTTGACCTGGATCGCTTCAAGGTCATCAATGACAGCCTCGGGCATGACGTCGGCGACCGCGTATTGATCTCCGTCGCCCGGCGCCTGGGGGCATGCCTGCGCGACGAAGACACGCTCGCCAGGCTGGGTGGGGACGAGTTCGCGGTCCTGCTGCCGGAGATCTCCGGCGCCAGGGGCTCGTCGTCGGTGGCCGACAAGTTGCTCAAGGCCCTGGCCGCCCCCCAGCTCATCAATGGCCATGAGTTGACCGTGGGCGCGAGCATCGGTATCGCCTTGTTTCCAGAGAACGGAAGCAATGTGCAGTCGCTGCTTCGCTCGGCGGATGCTGCGATGTACAGCGCCAAGGCGCGCGGACGGGGGCGAGCGGCATTGTTCACGCCTGATCTTGGGGAGCGCAACACGCGCCGCCAGCAGCTCGAAGTCGAGCTACGGCGCGGTCTGCGCACCGGGCAGCTGCAGTTGGCGTTCCAGCCCTACCACGAGCTGGCCTCGGGGGCGATGGTCGGCTACGAAGCTCTCGTCCGCTGGAACCATCCGCGCAGCGGCCTGCTTGCGCCAGCGAGCTTTCTCGGGCTCGCCGAGGACGCGGGCTTGATTGAAGCGATCGACCGCTGGGTGCTCGACGAAGCCTGCCGCGAGGCCGGTAGCTGGAACTCCCCGCTGACGGTCTCAGTCAACGTTTCACCCGGGCGGCTGCGGGCCGGCGACCTTCGCCAACACACCGCCCACATTCTCGGTCAGACGGAACTTGACCCGGGGCGCCTGACGCTCGAACTGAGCGAACGGACCCTCTTTGACGATGAACCGGACGCTTTCGGCATGCTCTCGGAGATCGCCACCGCCGGCGTCGGAGTGGCGCTCGACGACTTCGGCGCCGGGTACGCGTCGCTCGGACACCTGCGACGACTGCCGCTGACACAGCTCAAGATCGACCGCTCGCTCGTCGCCACGCTCAGCGAGAACGCCGACTCGCCGATCGTTGCGGCAGTGACTAGCTTCGCGCACGCGTTGGGACTATCGGTTACCGCCGAAGGGATCGAGCATCCCGCCCAGCTGGAGCGCCTCGTCGATCTCGGGTGCGACTTGGGCCAGGGATTCTTGTTTGGACAGCCGCAGCCGGCCAGCGCCCTGAGTGCCACGTGAAGATCGGACAGGTTCCTCGGGACATGCGGGCCGAGGGCAGGGAGGTGTTGCGCCGGCACGAATCTTGAGTTGTGCCCGTGGAAGGATCAGATTCCGCGCGCCGGCGTCGGTTCGCGCATGGCCCAAGCAACGAAACTCGGCTTCAGTTTGTCGAGCGGGTCAGCGATGCATACGGACTCGTGCTGGTCCTGATCCTCACCACGTTCGTGGTATCGATGACGCTGCCTCCCGAGGGCTGGGGTGGCCGGCTCGTGGCTGTCGCAGTCGCCGGGCTCACGGCGATCATTGCGCTTACGAGCTCGGATGTTCAACCGAGGCGGGTACGTCTCGCAGCGGGGGCGGCGCTCGCAGCGGTCCTCGCAACGGCGCTCGCGAAAGCGGTCTCCTCAGATGCGCTGCTCGGACTCGCATTTCTTGTCGATTCGCTGCTGCTCGCGGTTGCCGCGATCACGATCATGCGCCGGGTTGTGTTCACCGCACAGGTCGATTTCCGAACGATCCTCGGCGCGATCAGCGTCTTCACGCTACTCGGCCTTTTGTTCGGCTTTCTCTTTCTCGCGCTCGGACGCCTGGTGGCAGGCGATGTGTTCGTCGGCGTCGCTCATGCGCAGGCTCGCGATTACCTGTTCTTCAGCTACACCACGCTGACGACAACGGGGTACGGCAACCTGGTGCCCGCCGGTGACATCGGTCAGATCCTGGCGGTGTTCGAGATGCTCACCGGCCAGGTCTTCCTCGTCACGCTGGTCGCCGGGCTCGTCAGCCTGTGGCGGCCGGGCGCGAGAGCGCAGACGGAGGGTGCGCCAGCTGATCAGCCGCGAGCCTGACGCTCAGCCGGACACGTCGGCGTCCGTGGTCGGAGCCCATTCGGTGCCGGTCTGTTGACGGAACGCGTCCAGGGATCAAGGACCGAATCGCCTCACCCACAACGGGTGAGCGCCGACTACCGGCGTGGTGCAATCCTCGCGGACATGCATGAGCGGAACTGCCGGCTGATCGTCGAGGGAGAGCTCAGCGACCACCTCGCACCCCGAGGCAGGAGATCCCCACGTGAGCGCACGCGAGCATCACGCGACCGTAGACGCCCCTGAGGAGGGGACGGGGAACCGGCGCTTGTCGCTGTTGCTGGCGATGGCGATGTTCGTGCTGGTCGTCGACACGTCGCTGATGAACGTGTCGATCTCAAAGGTTGTTCACGATCTAGGCACGACGGTGAGTGCGGTCCAGTCCGCGATCGCGCTCGAGGCGCTCATCTCGGCGGCGTTCATCCTGATCAACAGCAAGGTCGGCGATCTGATCGGCCGCAAGCGGGCGTACATCCTCGGCCTCCTCGCCTACGCGATCGGCGCACTCGCGATGACCGTGGCCCAGGGGATCGCGGCGATCGTGGTCTTCTGGGCGATCATCGGCGGCCTGGGCGCCTCGCTCCTGCTTCCGGCCATGCAGTCGCTGATCCACGGCAACTTCGAGGGGGCCGCCCAGAAGAAGACCTATGCGCTGGTAGGAGCGTCCGCGGCGATCGCCGCAGCGGTCGGGCCGCTTCTCGGGGGGTTCCTGACGACCTACCTCTCGTGGCGCGTTGGCTTCCTGCTCGAGGTGATCGTGATCGTGATCATCCTGTCGCAGATCAAGCTCGTAAAGGACGTCCCGTACACGGGCGACCGACACTTCGACGTTGTCGGAGCGATCCTCTCGGTCCTGGGCATGGGCGGTGTTGTGCTCGGCATCCTGGTCTGGCAGGAAGGCGGTGACTACGTCGTGCTGCTGATCGTGCTCGGCGCGCTGGCGCTGACGGCGTTCGCTCGGTGGCTGATGCGTCGGCACCGCGAGGGCAAGGTCACCGTGCTAGACCCCGATTTGTTCCGGCTCCCGCATTTCCGGCTCGGGATATCCGAGCAGACGCTGCAGAACATCACCCTCGGCGGCGCGATGATCGCCCTCCCGATCTTCCTGCAGATCAAGCTCGAGTACAACGCGATGCAGACTGGCCTGTCCCTCGCCCCGCTTTCACTGACGATGTTCGCGCTCGCGATCCTCGCCGGACGACGGTCCGGACGCCGGCGCCCAGCGAGCATCATCCGCATCGGGTTCGCGCTCAGCACGCTGGGAATGGCACTGCTGATCCCGATCGTCCCGAGAGCGAGCTCCGGCTGGTACCTCGTCGTTCCGCTGATCATCGCGGGCGCGGGGCTCGGCCTCCTCGTCTCCCAGCTCAACGACTACACACTCGCGCCGATCGACGAAGAGCGCATTAGTGAGGCAGCAGGAGTCAACTCCGCCGCCGGCTCGTTCGGCCTGTCGTTCGGTCTGGCGATGGCGGGCGGCATCCTGCTGGCAACCCTTTCCCTGGCCTTCACCAACCAGGTGAACGACAGTTCCGTGATCCCGTCATCGCAGAAGCAGCAGATCTCAAACACAATGGAGCACGACGCCGAGGTCGTGAGCAACACCCAACTGGAGGAGTTGGTCAAACACGAGCCTCCGGCGGTGCAGGACGAAATCCTCAAGATCAACACCGACGCGACGAACCTCGCGCTCCAGGTGGCGCTGCTGATCCCGCTCCTGGCCGGCCTGATCGGGCTGTTCAACTCCTTCCGAATGGTGCGCCTTCCCGACGTCAAGCCCACGGCGGCCGCCGAAGCCGCCGCGCTCGGGTGACCGCCGGCAGCGCGCCAGTCGCCAACGTCGATTCTGAGCTCGCGGTCGACCGCACGTTCCTCGCCCGCGTGGGCGACGTTACTAATACGCCTGCTGGAACGCGCCGTTGATCAGCTGTTGATCGCCGAAGATCGAGAAGACCTCTGGAAAAGGAGGGGCGCTCAGTGGGATGTTCCCGATGAGGTTGGCGAACACGAGGGTGCGTCCGCTCTTCGCGTCGATGTAGCCCACCAAGTTTGACGCGCCGGCGATCCCGAGCGTCGGGTTGGCGAAGGCGACCCGGTTACCGGGCTTGGCTTGGATCATGCCGACGGATGGCGTCCCTCGGCCCAGCGTCGCAAGCGTCCCATTCACGCCTACGACCGGCAGGGCGGCGCGCAGCGCGGAGCCGTAGGGCTGGAGGAGCGCGCGGCGCAAGAATGTCGTGATCGCAATCGGGTTGATCCGATCGCGGTCGTCGGAACCCGCGCCGTCGAAGGCGAACGTTGTGTCCGGCGGCGATCCAAGGCGGGCGGCGTTGGCCTGGAGGTACTCCAGGCCGGCCAGGCAGTTGCGCTGGCGATGTCTGACGGCCACCAGGCAAACGAGCAGGTCGGCGCCGCGGTTGGCACTGACCTTGAGGATCACCTTCACGACCTGCGAAAGCGGGGCCGACACCCGCAGCGCCACCCGGCGACCCGCCGGGTAGCTGCGACTACGCGGCAGCAGGTTCCGCGGGTTCGGTCCTACGGACCTCGCCGCGACGCTGACACCGGCGCGGCGCAGTGCCTCGATGAACGCGGTGCGGGCGAAGGCCGCCGGGTTCGGGATGAAGAACACCTGGAGCAGTGGGCCCGCGCCGGCCGGCACCGTGCCGCTCACGGTGACCTCGCTCGGGCCCGTTTGCGTGACCTGCCACGAAGGTGCCGAACCTCGGGCGGCCGTCTTGAGGGTGGAGCGCACATGCGAGGCAGCGGTCCGCGGCCGGTAGGAGATGCGGGCCGCCTGTCCGCTGCGGGTCGGTGTGGCGGTGACGTCGAGGAAGTTCTCATTGATCCCAACCGGGGACATGACACCGTCGGGCCAGCCGGAATACGTGTTGAACAGGCGGTCGTCGATGACGACATTGCCGTTGACCCTGCGGATCCCAGCGGCGCGCACCTGGCGCGCGAGCTGCTCGACGCCGGCCAGCGGATTGGAATGCGGCACCAGCGTGGGGCCGGGGTCACCGTTGGCATCGGCGTGATCGAGCTGCGGCGCGCTGTTGTACACCTGGGTCCCGTTCGGTCGATCCCGCAGGCCGAAGCTGAAGTCGCCCGATGCGACGAGCACGAGGTTGCCGCGTTGCACGCCATGACGAACGCTCCCGGTGCGAAAGACAGGCGTCCGGAACCGATAGCCCGCTCCGTAGTCGTGCAGGACCGCCGCCGCGCTGTACAGCTTGAGCGTGGATCCCGGCGTGAACAGCTGCTCGGCATTCTGCGAGGCCAGCATCTGCCCGGTCGTCGCGTCGGCCACGAGTAGACCCCACGTGGAGTGGGCGTACCGGGCCTTTGCCTCCACGCGCGCAATTACAGCGGCCACGCTGGGCGGCACCGGTGTCGTGCTCGGCGACAATGGACCGACGGCATTTGCCGTCGACGCCACCAGCGCAAACACAATGCCGGCCACCGCGATCAGCCTCGCCCCTAGACGCATCACACCCCTCCTGAGTAGGAGGCTGACTCTATCCAAGACATGGGCGCGGGGCCACCCGCCACACCCCATGCCGTGGCGCGAGGGGGCGTCAGCTGGAAGAGCTCTGACGGCGTAGATCCATAACCCAGTTGAGCTTCCAGGTCTGGCCACCGTCGTAGGAGAACGACTGCTGCCAACACGGCGCGTCGTTGTCCGCCTTCAGCCACTCGAAGCGGACGAGGACGCGGTGCCCGGCGACCTCATCCTCGCATTCGAACACTCCCCTATCCGCGGCGAAGCGACCTTCAACCGGCGGATCGAGAACTCCGGGCGCTCGGGTCGATGACCACCAGATCTTCCAACTGCCGGTGGCGGGGTCGAAAAGGCGGAACGTGAAACCTTCAAAGCTCGGACCGTCGGGCGAGTCGTTGACGTACATGCGGTCGATGTGCCCGTACCCATCGAGGACGGGAAAGGCTTCACTCGTGGCCTCGAACTCAACCCAGTCCTCGCACGTCGGGTCGGACAGGTCGACAAGCTTCCGGTTCCGGACGATCCATCGGCCGAAGATGAAGTCGAATGCGTTTCGGCCCTCGTCGTCCATGCGGCCGATGGTATTGATCGACCCGAGAGCAACTCCTCGTGCGACTGTGCATTAGGCTCCGTGCACGAGTCCTCCCGCGACACTCCTCATGTGGTTTCAGCTGCGCTCGCCGGAGCTTGCGGAAGACTTCGAGCGTCTGATGACGGGAGATCGGGACATCGTCCGCGGATCGCTGGACACGGTGTCGGAGTGGAGTCTTACGCGGCCGGCGGACGTGCCCGGACAGGCGATCGGTCAAGCCGATTACGTACTGATCGCGCAGATCGTCGAGGTGGAGCGCTTCGAGCAACAGGCGACCGAGCACATCCAGCGCTTGGCAGACGACTTGGAGCAGCTCGTCTCGAGCCGCGGGATGCTCGTCGTGCGTCCCGTCCTGTGAGATCTGCCGTCGTGGAGGGGAAGTCAGCGGTGGAACTTGACGACGATCGTCTTGCGCACCACCTACACCCTGCGTGCCAGGTGGTCGACTGCGCATAAACGTATTGTTGATGGCATGGACCTCTGCCTGATGATCGAGGGACATGAGGGGGTGACCTGGACTCAATGGCAAGCCCTCGCGCTCGCCTGCGAGCAGCACTCGATTCCGGTCTTGTTCCGGTCTGATCACTACCTCGACCGGGTTCACCCGGAGCGAGGATCACTTGACGCCTGGGGGACGCTCAACGCGCTTGCCGCGGTGACATCGACGTTGCGGCTGGGCACGATGGTGTCTCCGGCGACGTTCCGCCATCCCTCCACGCTCGCCAAGCTCGTCACGACAGCCGACCAGATCTCCGGCGGAAGGATTGAGCTCGGACTCGGCGCTGGCTGGAACGAACGCGAGCACGCGGCGTACGGCTTTCCGTTCCCCGACACCCGGACGCGGATGGACATGCTCGAAGAACAGCTGCAGGTCATTCTCAGGACCTGGTCCGAAGGACCGTTCTCGTTCGCAGGCGAGCACTACCAGCTGCACGACCTCGACGCCGAGCCAAAGCCAGTCCAACGGCCGCACCCACCGCTGATCATGGGCGGGAACGCGGGGCCGCGGAGCTGCGCGCTGGCCGCCCGGTTCGCCGACGAGTACAACACCATCTACCCGTCCGTTTCCGAGGTGGCCGAACGGCGCCAGCGGGTCGTGGCAGCCTGCGAACGCGCCGGTCGCGAGGCGATCCCGTTCTCGATCATGACGGCCGTAATCGCCGGCAACGACGACAAGGACCTGCGAGATCGGATCGCGCGGGTGGCCCCAGTGCGCTGGGCCGATCCGGACGCGATGATGGCTGAGCGTCCACCAGGATGGATCATCGGCGTGGTCGAGGAGGTGGCGGAGCAGTTGCTCGCGCTTCGCGAAGCAGGCGTCAGTCGCGTCATGTGCCAGCACCTCGCCCCCGACGATCTCGACTTCGTCGCGCTGCTCGGCGGTCAGCTCGCTCGCTTGGTGGCCTGAGCAGGGACGGCCCCAAACCGCGTGGGGTCGCGAGTTCCGGCCGACCTGGTCACGCTCTCGACGCGCCTCAGCAATTTTCGCGGTCTGTGCTTGCGGGTTTCCACGGATGCTCCGGTTCGGTGACGACGACATCATCGCTCTGGTTGCCCGGGTGGTTGGCACCACCGGCCGCCGGGGCCAGGCGCAGACGCTAGGCCGCACATGCGAAATCTCACCTTGAGCAGAACGAGTGCGAATTCCGGCTGCTCACCGCCGCCGTTAACTCCGGCGAGCTCGTGGCCCAACCGGGCCATGACGAACTAACAACCACGGCGGCCCTCCGCGCCGCCAGACAGGAGATTCAACAATGAAAGGTACGGGCCGTGCAGTGTTCGTCGCGATCTTGCTGTTGATCGCGGGCACACTGAACATCATCTACGGGTTCGGGGCGATCGGGAACGCCCACTTCTTCACCTCGAGCACCTCATACGTGTTCGCCAACCTCCACACATGGGGTTGGATCACCGTGATCCTCGGCGTGATCCAGCTGACCGCCGGATTCTCGCTGTTCGCAGGCAACGCGTACGGACGCGTGATCGGGATCATCGGCGCGGCTCTGGGCGCGCTCGAGGCGCTGCTGGCGGTCGGCGGGAACTACCCGTTCTGGTCGCTGGGCGTGTTCGCGCTGTGCCTATGGATCCTCCACGGACTCGTGATCTACGGCGAGGACGAGAACGCCCCCGTGCGTTGATCCCGGCCGGCACTGCTCGATACGCGTGGCCTGGGAGCGACCACTGACGCGCCGTGACCGGCGCGCGCTGCTCCCGCAACCTGCAATGCAGTCCCTCTAGAGAGGCGGTAAGCAATGACCATCGGACCTGTACAGCTGATCGTGGTGGGGTTCAACCACCCCGAGTTCCACGGGAAGATCATCTCGGAGCTCGAACGCCTGCACGACGAGGGGACCGTCCGCGTGATCGACGCGCTCGCGGTCCACAAGGACGCCGACGGAGAGATCGAGGTTCAGCATCTCAGCAACCTGACCAAGGAAGAGGCGATCGAGGTTGGCAGCGTCGTCGGCGCCCTCGTCGGCCTTGGAATAGCTGGCGAGGAAGGCGCCGAGGAGGGTGCCGCAGCCGGCGCCGAGGCCACCGCTGATGGCGTCGAGCTCTTCTCCGACGAGGAGGCTTGGGACGTGATCGAGGAGATCCCGAACGACTCGGCCGCGGCGCTGGTCCTGCTCGAGCATCATTGGGCCGTCCCGCTCCGTGACGCGATCGCCGAGGCCGGCGGCTTCCGGATCAGCGACGGGTTCGTCAGCCCGCTCGACCTGGTCGACGTCGGCCTCGTGACAGCCGAGGAGGCCCAACAGCTCCACGCGGTCGAAACCGCCGCAACAGCCAAATAAGCCCTGACCAAGGAGGAATCAGATGTTCGCAACGCGCAGAATCGCCCGCCGCACGTCCCGGCGCGTAGCCCGACGCCGCTAGACAAGCACCCCCGATCTCGGCCGCGCGAACGCCGTCGCGGCCGAGATCAGCAGGCTTGCGGACGTTTTCTGTCTAGGCCGGTTGTGCTTCGCCGCTGAACTCTCGGAACAGCCCGGTCACGACGAATACCGTCTGCTCGGCAATGTCGACCGTATTGCCCGCGATGCGCTCCAGACAGCGCGCGACCAGGATCATGAACATCGACCACTCCCGAAGCTCGAGCTCATTGCCGATCTCGACCGCACGATTGATGACCGCGCGGTTCAACACGTTGATCTCCCCATCCAGGCGAACGAGGTCCTGAGCCATCTCAACGTCGCGCGCCGCGAACGACTCCCTGGCCTGAGACACCTCTGAGCGCGCGAGCTCACCCATGCGCTCGATCGTGTCAAGGATCTCCCGGTCCTTCGGCGCCGCCTGGCCCGACAGCTCCACGAGCTTGGCGATGTTCACGCACTGATCGCCCATCCGCTCGATGCAGCGAATCATGTGCAACAGCGCAGCGACGATTCGCAGATCGCCGGCGACCGGCGCTTGGCGCGCTAGCAGCGACAACACACCCTGATGTATGTCCAGATAGCGCAGGTCAATCCGGTCATCCTCCGCGATGACCCTCCGAGCCAGCCCGACATCCTGGTCTCTGATCGACTCGAGCGCTCGGTCCAACTGCTCGATCACCATATCTAGGCCCTCGAGCGTCTGTTGCTCGAGATCCTTGAGCGATTCCCGGAACTGGTGGCGCGCTTCCTGCATCTCGTTCAGCCGAACTACATCCTACGCGGCTGCGGGCCAGTCGTCGCGGAAATTTCGTCGAAAACCGCGGTCAGCCGATCTTGAAGCTCTTGCTAGCCGCCGGTCCCACAATGCCGCTGCGGACTGCGCGCACGAAGAACGTGTAGCTCCCGATTTTGAGGTGCCTGTACGTCTTCGGTGAAGTGCAGGAGCTGTATTTCGGCTTCGGCTTCTTGTGCTTGCCCTTGGGTTTCCGGCGCAGCGCACACTGCAACCCCGTCGCGCCTGGCGCCCTGAAGGTGAACGTAGCGCTGTGGTGCTTGGAGCTGATTACCGCCTTGTCGATCTTCTGATGAAGCTGGACCTGCGCGTCCACGTCCCGGCGGTCGTGCTTGCCTAACGAGGCTGGGATCACCACCCCCGCGCGGCACTCGCGGATCCACGACTGACTTACAGCAGGTCAGAATTGCTGAGTTCGGGACAGACTGGGCCACGGTTGGATCCTGTACGGCGGTCAGGCGCCGTGCGGGAACGTGTACGTGGTGTGAGGTGGGACGTGCGGTCCGACCTCGAGCACGATCTCGGCGTTCGGGCTGAGCGGCACACGGTCTGGTGGAAGCTGCGTCCGGTGCCCGTTGACGAATACGTCCACCCGGGTCGCGGGCGACGCGTGGAAGGAAGCGAGCCGCGTGATCGAGAGCGGCTGCCCCCAGGAGTGAAACAGCTCTGACAGCGTGGGCCTCCGTCCGGCGCGCACGAGCACGACTCCAGTTGGGTCGAGGGTGACCAGGTCGCCGTAGCAGTGAGCCCGGGCGATCCGCGCTGCGGACAGGGTGCGGGGTGGTCGCGTGCCGATGCCGGCGGGGACGATCACGACCCGGTTGCGGGCGAATACCTCGACGTGCGCGACGTAGTGCGTTCCGATTGCGGGACGGCAGGCGCCGCTGATCGGACCGGTTGGCGGCGGATGGAAGCGGGGTCCGGCGCCGATCGGGCGGGCTTCGCGGAGCAGCTGTTGGGGGATTCCGGTCGTCGGGGCTGGATGTGAAGAGACGCCGCAGCCCGCCAGCAGGGCGACCGTGGCCGGCAGCAACATCGCGGCGTGTCTAGCCGATGCCCCAGGCTTCGTCGAGATCTTCAGGGTCGGGATCGCTGGTCGTGGTTGGCCGGCCTCGCGCCGCTGCACGTTCTGGGAGATCGGCGAGATGGACGGCGGGAACGAGGATCGCCGCGCCGCACGCCAGGCAGAGCATGGTGGCGGTTCTCGCGACGAACGCGGGGAGATCGATCAGAACGAAACCGTCGCGGAGGATGGCGATGAGGCCCAGACCCTCCCACAGCATGCCGAGCGAGATCACGAAGTAGGTGAAGTAGCCGTGCCGTTGGAACAGGAGGCGGTAGAGGCCCCAGATGACGAACGCGAGGATGATCCCGAGCTCGACATATTGTGTGGGGGACACGTCGGGATGGCCGTGCAGCTCGCGGCCCACACCGGCCACCCCGAGGGCGACCAACCCGGTGAGGCCGAGGGCTCGCGCGAGCTGTACGTCAAGGCTTGGGCGCCTGAGTCGGGTGGCTGCGATCACACACGCGAACAGCACGAAGATCGGCCAGAACCAGACAACCGGGGGGCGGTTGGCGTGCCAGAGGCCACCGGAGATAGCGGTTGGGCGCCCGTCGATTATGACTGGGATGCTCCAGGTGCCGACGTAGCTGGTTCCCGGCGCGAGCGCGATCGCTGCGAGTGCGTGGAGTCGACCGTCGTGCCAGTTGTACTCGTGCGAGCCGCCGGCGGAGGCCCAGTCAGGTGGGGTCGATGCCGTGAGGTTCGTCGGTGGGGTCTCGGCGACCGGTGTCTGGTTGAGGTAGTACATCGCTGAGTTGTGGTTCACCTGCACCCCTCTGCGGTCGAATCGCAAGTAGGGCGCGCCACGATAATCCCGCACGATCGCGGTCTCGCCCGCGGGCACGCGCAGCCAGAGCCGCAGATCTCCGTCGACGATCTTCGCGTCGAGCCCGGTGGGCACGCGGCTGATCCTGGCCAGGTAGTCGGTGGCGGCGGGCTGGACCGAGCCGGTGTGCGCCAGCGCGGTTTCAGGTAGCGCGACGACCAAAGAGATCGCGGCCAGCAGCGCAAGCGCAATGCGAGCCAGAGGGCCGTACAGTGGGTGCGACCGAGCTTTGCGTTCGGGTGGTGGTATCGACCGAGGCCTCATCGGGCTGAACGTGTTGTTAGAGATCATCCATTACCTGTCAGTGAGACTACGTCGCCAGATTGTGCTGAGCCTTGTGTTGCTCGCGTCGGTGGTTGTCGGGTGGCCCGCCTTGGCGCGCGCGGATGGCGACCCCGCGAGTGACGTTCTCGCCTCGCGGACCGCGTTCGTGCCCTCGGACTCGGGCGCAAGCGTCGGCGAGCAGGCTCGGCTCGCGAGCGTGCTGTCTGCCGCGGCCCTGCGGGGCTATCCGATCCGGGTCGCGCTGATCGCGTCTGCATCGGACCTCGGGTCGGTCACGGCGTTGTGGCGCCAACCGCAGAACTATGCCCAGTTTCTTTGGCAGGAGCTCTCGTTCGCTGTGCATTCACGTGTGCTGGTCGTGATGCCGGGCGGAATCGGTCTGTACGACGGTCGACAGCCGACCGCCGGCGAGCAGGCCGTGCTCGCGCGCTCGCACCCTGCCGCCGCGGACCGCGGGCTCGTGTCGGTCGCAGCCACCGCCGTGGAGGGACTCGCGGCGGCTGCGGGTCATCGCCTGCCGACCACCATCGCGGCTCCCACGGCGAGCCCGCGGGCGGGCTCCGGCGCGACGGACACCGTGTCGTGGATCGTGTTTGCGATTGGTGCGGCGTTGATCGCGGCTGCGTGGACCGCGAGCCTGCGCGCCCGCCCCCTGCGTGGGCCCGAGCGAGGAGCCCCGTCGGCGTGACGGAACCTGCCGGTGCGTTGCGGTGGCTTCGGGCAGCGACGGCGGTCATGCTCGCGGCGGTGCTTGTGGCCGGGTCGATGGCGCCGGCCGCGCGGGCCGACGGGGATCCGGGCAGCGACGTGCTCGTGTACCAGGATCTGTTCACGGGCTCGGCCGGGCTATCCGTGCAACAGCAGCTTCGGTTCAGCGCGCTCTTGAAGGCGGCCGCGCGCGCCGGCTTCCCCATGCGAGTGGCGATCATCGCCAGCCCCACCGATCTTGGTGCGGTCACCAGCTTGTGGCGCAACCCACGCGCCTACGCGAAGTTCCTCGGGCTCGAACTGTCGCTGGCGTATAAACAGCGGCTGCTGGTGGTGATGCCGAACGGCATCGGGTTCAGCTGGCCGAAGCACTCCACGGCGCCAGCGTACGAACTACTCAGGAGGATCTCGATCCGCAGCGGCGGAAACGGGCTGCTCAGCGCGGCGCAGACCGCGGTTCAGCAGCTGGCGAAGGTGAATGGCGTCAAGCTCCCAGCGGGCGCAAGGGCGCCAGCCGCTGGCGCGGCCGGGACCCGGGCGGCCGGAAGCGGACGGGTCTCGAACCCGGGGCGGTCGGCCGATAGCTGGGTGGCGATCGTCGTGTTCGTGCTCGCTGCTCTCGTGCTCGCCGGCCTGGCCGTCCGGTGGGCATTGCGTCGGCGGGGCGTGTTGCGCCGACGCCCGGCGATCAGCCGTCGGCACCTGTTGCCGGTTGCACTGGTGCTGTTCGCGTTGCTCGCGGCGGCGCCGATTCTCGTCCTGGCCAACCACCAGAGCGGCGGAGCGGTACGGCGCGAGGCGCTCGCCTTCAATCCGTACCTGGATCCGGGGACGCCGCTGTCGCGGGTGGCGCCCGACTTCACGCTTTCAGATCAGTTTGGCCAACGCGTGTCGCTGCATTCGTTCCGCGGCAAGGTGGTGATCCTCGCCTTCAACGATTCCGAGTGCACCACCGAGTGCCCGCTCACGACCAGCGCGATGCTCGATGCCAAGGCGATGCTGGGCGCCGCGGGCTCACGCGTTCAGCTGCTCGGGATCGACGCCAATCCGGCAGCGACCTCGCTCGAGGACGTGTGGGCCTACTCCGAGCTTCACGGGATGCAGCACGCCTGGCACTTCCTCACCGGATCTCGCCCGGAGTTGACCAAGGTGTGGAGGCAGTATGGGGTCCAGGCGGCGGTCGAGCGCGGCCAGATCACCCATACCCCGGCGCTGTTCGTGATCGACTCGAAGGGCCGCGAGGCAAGGGTCTACATCACCCAGATGTCCTACTCCGCGATCGGTCAACTCGGTCAGCTGCTCGCGCACGAGGCCTCGAGCCTGCTGCCGAGCCACCCTCGGGTCAACTCAGAGGTGTCCTATTCCCGGGTCCCGCCGATCACACCGGCGCAGATCGAGACGCTGCCGAGGGCAGGTGGAGGATCGGTCCAGCTCGGTCCTGGCAGGTCCGCACGCCTATACGTGTTCTTTGCGACCTGGGATCGCGAGACGAGCGCGCTCAGCGGCCAGTTGGATGGGCTGAACTCCTACGCCGCCGCGGCCGCGCGGCTGGGACTGCCGTCGGTGACCGCGGTTGACGAGGAGAGCGTCGAGCCATCGTCGCGCAGCCTTGGCGAGTTCCTCCGGAGCGTTCCGCATCCGCTGTCCTATCCGGTCGCGATCGACCGCACGGGCCGGGTCGCCGACGGGTACGAGGTGCTCGGCGTGCCCTGGTTCGTGCTCGTCTCCCGGTCGGGTCAGATCCTCTACTACCGGTCGGTCTCGGCCGCGGGCTGGCCGAGCCGCGACGTGCTGATCCGGTACGTGCGAGCGGCACTCGCACGCGCGCCCAGACCCTCCGCAAACGCGACCGGCCCCCCGAACTCGCCGCCGGCGCTCGCGGACCTGCACCAGCAGGCAAACAAGCTGCTCGGCTCGCAGACCGCGCTCGCCGCGCGGATCCGCGCGCTGCGAGGCCACCCGATCGTGATCAACGCCTGGGCGTCGTGGTGCGCACCATGCCGCTCGGAATTCGGGCTATTCGCCTCCGCATCGGCCCGCTTCGGTCAGCGGGTTGCGTTCCTCGGTGCAAACACAAACGACTCGAGCAGCGACGCGCGAGCGTTCCTGGCGCAGCACCCCGTCGGCTACCCGAGCTACGAGACAACCACCGCGAGCATGCAGTCGCTGGCCGTGGTCCAGGGCCTGCCGACCACAATCTTCATAAACCCAGCGGGGAAAGTGGTATTCGTCCACACGGGACAGTACGACTCGCAGGGCACGCTGGACCAGGACATCAGCAGCTATGCACTCACCGGCTGACCGGGCGTGACATGATTGACGCCTTGGCGCCCTTGCCTAGGCGTGGCCAGCCAATGAGCGACAGCGACCGGACAGAGGACAGATGCGGCTAGGCCGCCGTCCGTGGATGGCGGGTATGGGGCCGGTTGCGCTCCTGCCGGCGGCTGCGTTCGCGGTCCACCAGCTGCGGTTCCTGTTCGCGTTCGGGGGCGGTGCGGGTGCCGAGCTCCAGCGCACCGGCCACTCGTACCTCCATTCGCTCGTTCCGTGGATCGTGCTGCTGATCGCACTCACCGTCGGCGGCTTCCTGCGCGCGGCCGGGCGGGCGCTCGGCGGTCAGCGGACGCTACCGCGCTACGCACTGTCCCTGACCGGCCTGTGGGCCCTGTGCGCCGTCGCGCTCGTGGCGATCTACGTCGCGCAGGAGTTCCTCGAGGGCCTGTTCGCGACCGGCCATCCCGGCGGGCTGGCCGGGATCTTCGCGTACGGTGGCTGGTGGTCGATCCCGGCTGCCGTGATCGTCGGGCTGGTGATGGCGAGCCTGTTCCACGGTGCCCGTTGGGTACTGGATGAGGTCGCCAGGCGGCGGGCGGGGCAAGGCTTCCGACCTCGACGGCGCGCGGCGACGATCCCGCGACGCCGCGACGTACTCCTTCCCCCACTCCCGCCGCTCGCCGGCGGCTGGTCTGGTCGCGGCCCTCCGGCCTGAGCTCGAGCAGCGGGCAGCCCGCAACCGCGGGCCGTCGAGCGCTGCTTGCTTCGGTTACTAGACGCGGATCGAATCGTCCACCGGCGCGATCGAGTGACGCGGTTGCCGCGCGGAATCTCGGTCGCCACTGAGTGTGGGGCAAGTCGATCCATAACTTCAAGGAGATCAAGACCAATGAGCAGGAGACCATCCGCCGCCGTGCGCCGATCTGCTGCGGCCGCGATAGCCGCCGTTTGCGCGATCGCGTTGATCGTTCCCGCGGTCGCGTCCGCGCACGCACGCGTCAGCCCCGCAGTGTCGCTGTCGAATGAACTGCAGCTGTACAGCCTCGCGATCCCGACCGAGAAGAGCGGGCTGACGACGTCGAAGATCGTGATGACCGTCCCGAACGGGTTCGGGATCGACTCGTTCGTGCCGCCACCGCCGGGGTGGCACCAGCAGACCCAGCAGACCGGCTCCGGCGACAGCGCCGTGGTCACCAAGGTGACCTGGACCGGCGGACACACGCCAACCGGTCAGGACTCGCTGTTCCAGTTCCTCGCCCAGCCCGCCAAGGCCCAGACCTACACGTTCCAGGTGCAGCAGACCTACTCCGACGGATCGATCGTGAACTGGTCAGGTCCGGAGTCCTCCGAGGCCCCGGCACCGACGATCAAGGCGGTCAGTTCGATCGGCGGTGGCGGCACCTCGACGCTGACGATCATCGCGCTGATCGTCGGGGCGCTCGGCCTTCTCGCCGGCGGCTTCGCGCTCGTCTCCACCAGTGGCAGCGGGGAAAAGAAGAGGGAACTCGCATGAGTTATCGGGGGCGGATCGTCGTGGCACTCGCCGCTGCGATGTCGTTGGCGGCGCCGAGCGTCGCCTCGGCCCACGCGTATCTGGTCAAGACCGTGCCGGCGGCGAGCGTCGTGCTCGGCGCTCCGCCCCCGAACATCCAGCTGACCTATGACGAGGCGGTCGAGCCGCGGTTCGCGATCATCTCGGTCACCAACGCCGCCGGACAGCAGGAGACGACCGGGCCGCCGACTCGCTCGGCGGCGAATCCCGACACGTTGGTGGTACCGCTCCGCCCCCGTTTGCCGCAGGGGTGGTATCTGATCTACTGGCGCGCGATCTCGGTCGACGGGCACCCCGTTCAGGGCGCGTTCACCTACGCCGTCGGACCGAACCCCGGTCCGGCTCCGCAGTTCCGGGTTCCGAGCATCTCCGCGACCGCGACCTCGCCGCAGCTACTGATCGCCCGCTGGGCGATGTTCCTCTCAGTGATGATCGCGATCGGCCTGTTCGCATTCCGGATCGCGATCGCACGACCAATGGTCAGGCGCGTCACGGGAACGAATCTGCGGGCAATCTCGATCGCGTTCGTGGTCGCATCCGTGCTCGGCGTGGTCGCGATTCCGGTCTATCTGGATTTCGCGACCGCCAACGACTCGCTCAGGTCGGTGTTCGACATCACCGCTCTGGTGCCCCTGTTCCGCGTGACCGCGTTCGGGCGCGGCTACGCCGACATGACACTGTGCTTCGCGCTGTTCTGCCTGGCCTCGTGGATCACGCTGTGGCTCGACCGCCCCGAACGCGCCGGACGCTCGATCGCAGCGCTCGTGTCCCTGACCGGTGCCGTTCTCGCGGCCGCGGCAACGTTGAGCATCCCCGGAGCGTCCGGGCACGCGGCGCAGCAGTCCCCGCGTGGGTTCTCGTTGCTGTTCGACTGGCTTCACCTCCTCTCCGGATCACTGTGGCTCGGAGGGCTCGTCGGGCTGCTCGTGCTCTGGTTTGCAGTCGGGTCAGACGCGCGCGTCCGGGCTCTGTCCACCGTCGTGCCGAGGTTCTCCAACGTTGCGTTCGTCTCGGTGCTGGTCCTGCTCGGAACCGGGACCGGCGCGACGATCTTCCACATGCCGGCGATCAACGCGTTATGGGAGACCGGGTATGGCGTCGCGATCCTCGTCAAGATCGGAATCCTCACCGCGGCGGTGATCATCGCGTCCGGCAACCTGCTGCGCACCAAGCCGCGCCTGGTCGCCGCCCGCCGGCAGCCCGAGTTAGGGCCTCCCGCCGCTCGCCTGCTGCGCGCACTCGTCGGCACCGAGGCCGTACTGGTCGCCGGCGCCGTGTTCGTCGCCGCCGTGCTCTCGAGCCTCGCGCCACCGCCGCCGGCCTTCGCGCTTCAGAACTCGGCGCTCGCTCGAGTCGGACCCGGCCGGGTCGCCCAGACGATCAAACGCGGCAACTACGTCTTGCAGGTCCTCGTCTCGCCCAACAAGGCGGCCGCGCCCGACTCGTTCGCACTGCGGATCACCCAGAACGGCCAGCCCGTCCGCGGCGCGAACGTCACTCTTGCCTTCAACCACCTGGAGATGCAGATGCCCCAGCAGGAATACCAACTCACCGAGACCCAGCCCGGCGTTTACGCCCGCGCCGCCCCAGCGCTCGTCATGGTCGGCAAATGGGGACTCTCATTCCAGGTCACACCAAAGAGCGGACCGCCGTTCACCGCGCTGATCGTCGACCAGGCCAACGGATGACCGAGCCCGAACCCCACACGACCCATGTCCGGCTGCGGCTCCTCGCAGCGATCGTCGCGCTCGCCGCCGGCGTAATCGCGCTCATCGTCGCAATCCAGCTCATCCGAGGCGTTCTCGGATGAACATGACATCACCCACGACCCCCACAACGACATGACCTCACTTCCAGATCATCGGACCGACCCTCGGGCGCTCATCACCGTACTCGCTGCGCCACTGATCGTTCTCGCGCTCGCCGGCTGCGGCTCGAGCTCGACCGGTGCGGTCAGCGTCCCCAAGGTCGCGCCGGCGAAGACCTATGCCCTGTCCGGATTCCAGCCCTCGGGCCCCGTCACCCCCGGACACCCCACGCTGCTCTCGTTCACGATCACGCAGCCATCCGGCAAGGCTCTCACCGACTACCGCAAATGCTGCGAGCCGCACGCGGGCGTCGACCTGATCATCGTCCGCAGCGATGACAGCCACCTCCAATATGACGACAGCGACATCGCGCCCGACGGCCGCATCACCCAACCAGTCGTGTTCCCCACCCCCGGCCGCTATCGAATCGTCGTCAGTGCCTTCCTGCCGGTCAAGAATCCCGAATCTCAGAACAACTTCCAGCTGTTCGCCACGGTCAACGTTCGCGGCGCGTACAAGCCCCAGCGAATCCCGCGGTTCAACACCACCCAGGTCGTCGACGGATACCACTTCCAGATCCAAGGCACCCCACACCTCCACGCCATCCAGGCCACCTTCCTAACCATCAAGGTCCTCGACCCGCACGGACAACCGGCCAAGTTCACCACCTGGCGCGGAGCGCTCGCCCACGCGATCTTCATCCATCAGGGCTCGCTTGACTACTTCCACACCCACGTCTGCAGTCCCGGCGCGATCTACTGCACCTCGGCACTTGGAGGCACGAAGGTCACCGGCAGCTCGACCGCTCCCGGGAAGCTCAAAGTCGGCGTGCTCCTGCCCGAGTCCGGAACCTGGCGTCTGTTCCTTGTCATCTACCTGCACGGACGAGTCCTTACGGTTCCGTTCACGCTGAACGTCAGCTAAACCACCGCACGCCGGCCGCACAGTCCAGGGTGTTTCCCGTAGATACGGGCTGCTGAGTGTGGTTCGAACGGCCGGTTCGGCATGCTC
Organism: uncultured Solirubrobacterales bacterium; assembly: GCA_963796645.1. Lineage (GTDB taxonomy): Bacteria > Actinomycetota > Thermoleophilia > Solirubrobacterales > Solirubrobacteraceae > Palsa-465. The sequence continues at coordinate 369,710 of CAWCMQ010000004.1, forward strand.
GCCGGTGACGCACAGGACGACGAGGTCGTCCGCGTATCTGACCAGCTGCCCGTGCCGGCGTCCGCCGCCCTGGCACCCCTGATCGAGCGTGTGCAGCGCGATGTTCGCCAACAGCGGGAAAATTGGCGACCCTTGCGGGGTGCCCGCCCCGACCTTAGGTCGCGTGTTCGGAGCTGGGAACGAGACTGAATCTCATTCCCGTGGTATGGTGCGCTTCGCGAGCTCGTCGCTCGCCCAGCCAACCCCGATATCGCAGGAGGGAGTGTCGTGCTTCGAGCGCCGTTGCGTGTGGTGCCGCTATTTGCCTGCTGCGCGGTTCTGCTTGCGGCGTGTGGTGGGGGGGTTGCCGGTTCGGCGGGCGGTTCGTCGTCGGGGAAGTTGCAGGTGGTCGCCGCGGAGAACTTCTGGGGGAGCATCGCCGCCCAGTTGGGCGGCAGCAAGGTGTCGGTGCAGAGCATCATCGTCAACCCGGATACCGATCCGCATTCGTATGAGCCGAAGGCCTCGGACGGGGTCGCGCTGGCGAGGTCGCAGATGGCGATTGTGAACGGGATCGGCTATGACGCGTGGGCGTCGAAGCTGCTCGCCGCGAACCCGTCGAGCTCGCGGAAGGTTCTCAATGTCGGGGATCTGTTGGGGCTGGTGGAGGGCGATAACCCGCATCAGTGGTACTCGCCGTCCTCGGTGCGCCGGGTGATCGATCAGATCGTCGCTGACTACAAGCACCTCGATCCGAAGGACAGCGCGTACTTCGATCAGCAGCGGGCCAGGTTCGAGACCCAAGTCCTCGGCGAGTATGACCGGTTGATCGCCACGATCCGGGCGCGCTACGCCGGCGTCCCGGTCGGGTACAGCGAGAGCATCTTCCAGCCGCTCGGCGAGGCTCTCGGGCTGAAGTTGCTGACTCCGTACAGCTTCGCGAAGGCCATCGCTGAGGGGACGGACGTGAGCGCGGCGGACAAGCAGACCGTCGACGCCCAGGCGCAGAACAAGCTGATCAAGGTGTGGGTCTACAACAGCCAGAACGCGACCCCGGACGTCCAGCGCGTCAACCAGCTCGCCCGGGCGGCCCATATTCCGATCACGACGATCACCGAGACGCTCTCCCCGGCCTCGGCTACCTTCGAGCAATGGCAAGTCGCGGAGCTTCAGAACCTCCAGCAGGCGCTTCACCAGGCGACCGGAAGGTGAGCCCTCCGCCAATGGTCGACGCGGCGCCCGTTCCCGAGGACGGGACCCTCGGTTCGACGCGTTCCTCGGTGCCGGTGGTGCAACTGCAGGGCGCCCAGGCGCGGATCGGTGGCAACACGGTCTGGAGCGATGTGGACTTCGCGATCGCGAAGGGCGAGTTCGCTGCGATCCTCGGACCGAACGGCTCAGGCAAGACGACGCTTTTGCGCGTGCTGCTCGGCGAGCTGCCGCTCACCGCCGGCACCGCGACTGTGCTCGGTCGCGCGCCGGGCGAGGCGAGCGGTCAGATCGGCTACCTGCCTCAGCGCCGCCACTTCGACGCGAGCATCAGAATCCGCGGCATCGACCTGGTCAGGCTCGGACTGGACGGCGCCCGGTGGGGACTGCCGCTGCGGCGCTCCTGGCGTGAGCGGGTCGGGGAGGTAATCGATCTCGTCGGCGCCGGGGAGTACGCAAGCCGTCCGATCGGCCGGCTCTCGGGTGGGGAGCAGCAGCGGCTGCTGATTGCGCAGGCGCTGATCAGCCGCCCGAAGGTGTTGATCCTCGATGAGCCGCTGGACAGCCTCGACCTGCCCAACCAGACGGCGGTGGCGGCCCTGCTGGCGCGGATCTCCCGCCAGCAGGGCGTGACCGTGCTGCTGGTGGCACACGACGTCAACCCGCTGCTGACCTACCTCGACCGCGTCGTCTACTTCGGAGCCGGGCACGCAGCCGTCGGCACCCCAAGCGAGGTGATCACCGCCGACACGCTGACCCGGCTCTACGGCGTCCCGATCGAGGTGTTGCAGGCAGCCGATGGGCGCCTGGTCGTGGTCGGCTTGCCCGAGGCACCGGCGCATCACAGCGATCGCCACGGGCACGATCATGGGTAGCCACCTGCCGATCGCAGCGCTGTCGGTTGATCTGGTCTCGGATTTCCGGCAGCTGACCGCCTATCCGTTCATGGTCAACGCGCTCGAGGCCGGGACGATCGTGGCGGTCGTGGCAGGTGTGGTCGGCTGGTTCATGGTGCTCCGGCGTGAGACGTTCGCGGGGCACACGCTGTCGGTGATGGCGTTCCCCGGGGCGACGGTCGCGCTGCTGCTCGGCCTTTCTGCCGCCGTCGGTTACTACACCTTCTGCGGCGCCTGTGCACTGGTGATCGGCGCCGCCGGCATACGACGTCACCGCGGCGAGGAATCTGCCGTCACCGGCAGCGTCCAGGCGTTCGGGCTGGCGTGCGGGTTCCTGTTCCTCAGCCTCTACCAGGGGGTGCTCGCCGGCTATGAGAACCTGCTGTTCGGCGACTTCCTCGGAATCAGTCGCGGGCAGGTGCTCACGCTCGCGATCGTCTGCGTCCTGGCACTGGGCTTCTTCGCGGTCGTCGGCCGGCCGTTGCTGTTCGCCTCCGTCGATGATTCGGTCGCGCGCGCGAGTGGGGTCCCCGTCCGCCGCGTCTCGCTGGCGTTCATGCTCACGCTCGGGTTCACAGTCGCGGCGACGGCGCAGATCACCGGCGCGCTGCTGGTGTTCGCGCTGCTCGTCGCACCCGCCGCGACCGCGCAGCTGATCACCCCGCGGATCGGCGCGAGCCTCATCCTGACGGTGCTGCTCGGCGTCCTGATCACGTGGGTCGGGCTTGCACTCGCCTACTTCTACAACTATCCCGTCGGGTTCTACATCACCGCGGTCGCGTTCTCCGTCTACCTCGTCGCCCGGCTCGCTCGAACCGCGATCGATCATCCCACCCTTCTGCACGGCCACTCCCGCGCCGCCCAGGCGCCCGCCTGATGTTCGCGCAGGAGTTCGTCCGCAACGCCTGGCTCGCCGGGACCGCGATCGCGCTCGCAAGCGGGCTGATCGGCTACTTCGTCGTGCTCCGCGCCCAGGTGTTCGCCGGCGACGCGCTCAGCCACGTCGCGTTCACCGGCGCACTCGCCGCCGCCGCCGCCGGGATCGACATCCGAATCGGCCTGTTCGCCTCCACGATCACGATCGCGCTGCTACTTGGCGCCCTCGGCGACCGCTCGCACGCCGACGACGTCACGATCGGGGTCACGTTCGCCGCGATCCTCGGACTCGGCGTGTACTTCCTCGCCCTGTTCAGCACCGGATCCGGAGGCGGCAACGGCCTGCTCGGAGCCCGCACCCTGTTCGGATCGATCTTCGGACTCAGCGCCGCCGACGCCCTGGTCGCCGCGCTGATCGCCGCCGGGATCGTCGCCGTCCTCCTCGCGATCGCCCGACCGCTGCTGTTCGCCAGCGTCGACCCCGCCGTCGCCGCCGCCCGAGGCGTCCCCGTCCGCGCGCTCGGACTGCTACTCCTCGCGCTGCTTGGCGCCACCACCGCCGAAGCGACCCAGGCGATCGGCGCGCTGCTGCTGCTCGGGCTGCTCGCCGCGCCCGCCGGCGCCGCGGGGCGACTCACCGCTAACCCCTACCACGCGCTCGGGCTTTCCGCTGCGATCGCCGTGCTCTCCACCTGGGCCGGGCTGACGATCAGCTACGTGATCCCGAAGCTACCGCCAAGCTCGGCGATCATCGCCGTGGCCACCGGCATCTACCTGATCGCGTTTCTGGCCACCAGCGACCTACGCCACGCCAGGACGCGCGGACTGCTGACCGTGATCCGCGGAACCGAGACTTAGACTGAGACCCATGGCCAGAAAAGCCAACCAGAGCTGGGCCGAGCACGCCCAACACGTCCTCGCCCAGACCAAACACCACAGCGGCGCCGCCCGCCAAGCGCTGCTCGAACTGCTCGACACCCAAACCTGCGCCCTCTCCGCGATCGAGATCGAAGACGCGCTGCGCCACCTACAGCGACCGATCGGCCGGGCCAGCATCTACCGCATCCTCGACGAACTCGAACGCCTCCACCTCGTCCAGAAGCTCCAGGTCGGACAAGCGATGGCCCGCTACGAACCGATCCGCACCGGCGAAGGACACCACCACCACCTCGTCTGCGACAACTGCGGCACCGTCACCCCCTTCACCGACCCCGCCCTCGAGACCGCAATTAAGAGCCTCGAACGTCGTGTCCCGATGCGCGTCGCCGAACACGAAATCGTGCTGCACGGCGATTGCGAAGACTGCAGCGACTAACCCTGCCCGGCGGGCGCGAGCGGCGCTAACCTTTCAGGCCATGTGCGCGGGATGTGTGATGGCGGCAGCAGCGGGAGCCAGCGGCGCGCGTTCCTGGCTCCAAGCCCAACACATGACGTGGCTCACTCCCGAGCGCCTACGCGCCGCCACGATCGCCTTGTTCGTTGCCGCGTTCGGGTTCTCATCGCTGACCATCAGCGGCTCCACTCCGGCCGCGCAGCACCACAGCCAACCGCGAGCGCTCACCCAGCCAGCGGTGCGCTAGCCCGGCTCCGAGCCTGCGGTTGGCTTCGGGGCTGGCGGATCGGCGGCCTACAGGACCGAGGCGCGTCCCGGCAGCAGCGGAAACGACCGGTTCGGCCGTGATGGCATGACGTAGTTCGCTCGCCGCTGGACCTTGATGAACGCGTTGATGCCGTTGTTCTTGGTGGCCGTGATCTTCCTGTTGATGTTGTGTGCGCCGGACGCGTTCATCGCGTTGCGGGTGGCGACGAAGTCGTCGATCGAGCGCTGAAGGGAGACGAAGTGCAGGCCGGCGTTGCCATCGTCGGTGGTGTTGAAGTCGCGACGGATGATCAATGGGCGGCCCTGCTTGCGTGCCTGGGCGGTGGCCTGCGAGTGGCCGACCATGCCGTACTGCTTGATCGCCCTCGCGATCGCTTTGGTGTCCGCGGTCGTGTCGGCCCTATCCTCGGTGATCTTCTTCACGCTCGCGGCGGTCGTCTCCGGCGAGTACATGAGCGCTATCCGGTCTTGGTCAGAGAGCTTTCGGTACCAATCGGCGAGCTGTTCGCGTATGTAGCTGACGTGCATCGTGGTGCCTCCAGAGAACGGGCCGTGCTTGATCGTCACGGCATCCTCGCTGGCTTGATTCTTGGTGAGGCCGGACTTGAAGCCCATGAACAGTGGCGAATCGTCGGGCACCGGGTTACCGGCGGGAATGCCCTTGACGTCCTGGCGGGCGGCGGGGATGCCGACGCCGGTGAAGCCGGTGCGGGTCTCCCACCAGATAAGCGCCGGCTTCAGTGCGAGGGAGCCGGCCACACCACGAAGCTTGTCCCCGTGGACCAGCGCCGCCTCGACCTCCTTCAGCCGCTGCTCGTCGTCACTGGCCAGATGGATGCATAGGTGATAGCTGTCGATCAATGGGCGCTCAAAGCTGGACAGAATGCTCGCCTTCGGGATCGGCGATGGGATCCCCAGCAGCCGGAAGTAGCTCGGTCCCCAACTGACCGTGAACAGCAGGCCTTTGTGGCCCCAGCGAAAGTGGCGCTCGAGCGTTCGCAGTCGCGACTCGAGGAGTCGCGCATGTGCCGGCGTCGGCGCTCCACGCACGTCGAAGAACAGAAGCCTGTCGAACTTGGGTGCGATGGGATTGCCGTAGGCGTCCTCCGACATGTAGGCCCCCCAGGCGTGCTGGCGTTTCGGCAGCCCATGCGGCTGTCGACCGAGCGGCACCAGCCTGAGACGCGGGGCGGCGGACGCGCGCCTGGCCCCGATCCCGGCGGCGAGACCGCCAACGGCCAATGCAGACGTGCCCGACACGAACCGCCGCCGGGTCAGTACGCGGCGGTCCGCTACCAACTTCCCCACATCGCTGCAATGGTAAATTACCCCGCCCTGTGAGGGCTTCTCATCACCTTCGAACCGAACCGTGGAAGCGGACCGCGCTCGTGCTGCTGGCGACAATCACGCTGGCAATCACGGTCGGGCTCGCCGCCGCCGCGACGGGACGGAGCCTGGCCCGTGCGGCGAGAGCCAAGCCGACCGTGAAGATCGCCAACACATTGGCTGGACCGTTACTGGTCGACAGGTCGGGCCACACCGTGTACGTATTGGTTCGCGACAACGGCCGGAAGGATGATTGCCGAAAGCTCAAGGGCTGCGCGCGGAATTGGCCGGCGCTTACGACCGTCGGCAAGCCGGTCGCCGGCCCGGGAATCAGGAAGTCCCTGCTGGGAACGATCCCGTACAAGGGCAAGCAGCGCGAGGTCACCTACAAGGGGCACCCGCTGCACACCTACTGGTACGACACCGACAAGGGCTCCGTGCTCAACATCGGCAACGTTCAGTTCGGCGGCTCGTGGTATGCGCTGAACGCCAAGGGTGGATTGATCAAGTAGCGAAGTTGCCGCGGTCCGCGAGACGGCTGCGCGTTAGCTGCAGATCTTGCCCGGCCGCCACTTCTTTTTGCTGTGCCCGGCCGACCGCTTATGGGCCTTGATCGAGATCGAACGCGAGCGGCCCATCGCCAGGTCGTAGCGGACTCCGGCGATCTTGACGGTCGCAGCGACCTTGGCCGGAACGCGTGCGATACGCAGCGCGCGGCAGCCTCCCGCGAGGTCGAACGCGAGCTCGCGGCCGTCCGAGAGCTTGGCGGAGACCGAATAGCGGGACGCTTCGAGCGACCTCGAGAACGCGATCAGTAGGGAGTTCTTGCCTCGCCGCGCGCGGAGCGTCTTGATACGGGACGGGAGCGTCGGCTTCGGAACGTGGAAGGAGGCGACGTTCTTCTGGAACAGTGGGATGCCACGCCGAGTGACGACCGCCTGTATCTCACGCGTGCCTCCGGGCCCAGGTGCAGGGCTGAACCGGATGGTCGCGCACAGGATCTTCTCGTTGGTGTGGGGGCGCATCGCGGGTAGACCCGGGCATCGGCGGCCGCGAAGGTGCTTGGCGATCGTGCGGGTGACGCGCTTCCCGCGCTCAAGGAGCCGCACAGACGTTCCCACCGGCACCGCATAGGCCACGCGCAGGGTGCGCTGGCCGCCCTTGCCGAGCACGCGCGCTCCGAACGTCGGTGGCACATCGAGGTTTGCTCTGTCAATCGTCGTCGGCGCCGAGGCGGAGCCCCGAGCCGGGCTCACGATCCATGTTCCAGCGGCCGGACGGACCAGCATCACGTCGGTGGTCCCATCAGTCTTGTTCTCAGCGAGCAGGTAATGGCCCTTGCTCAGCTGCGAGGTGGCGGCCGCCGGCGAGGTGACGCTCGTGCCGCGCGGTCCGCGGAGGACGATCTTCGGCGGTCCATGCGTCCCGTGGATACGCAGCGAGACGGCATCCGTGCCGCGCGCGATCCGCAGGTGAATCGGCCCGCCCGCGGCAGCGGCCCGATCCGCAGCGGGGTGGACTGGCTCATAGGCCGAGAAGTCGCATGATCCGCCCAGCAGGTCAACCGTCGACGCGCCCCACACGTAGCCAAAGCCGGCGGTCAGGTCGTACGTGCTCGTGTCCAGGTGGGGAGCAGACCCGTCGAGCGGGATGATCAGATCGTATGTCGGCGTCGAGGTGCCGACAGTGACGCACCCGGCGACTCCCGTGCTCGAAAGCTCTCCCTCCGCCCCCGCACACGCGCCGCCCAGGCAGCCCTGTCCCGAGCCCGAGACGACGAACTGGTGGTGTGGCGCGTCGATCCATCCGGAGACCTGAGCGTTGAGGCTTGCGATGCCGTAGAGGTCGATGCCGGTCTGGACTCCGAAATCGATGAGCCCCGAGCCGTTGATGCCCAGCGTTCCGCTTCCGATCGGCGTGTCCCCGACCGTCAGGTCCCCGTCGAGCTCGAGGCTCCAGGGCGAGGTTGGCGTCGAATCGGTGTAGGTGAAGCCGCCGTCGAGCGCGACGAGGTTGCGGTTGCCCAGGAAGTTCGCCCCGATGTTGGCCCTGATGATCAACGGAGGTGGGCTGAGGCAGAGCCCGAACGCGACATGGTCGAGATACACGCCGTCGGCGATCGGAGCCCGCTTGTCGAGGTTGCCGATCGATCCGCCGAGCTTGGAGATCCGGCCGTTCGCAAGGCCGCCGAACGCCCCCAGCTCAAGCCCGCTCGGTAGCTCGACGTCCGCGCTGGCGTCCCACCGGTTCGTGGTCGGGTCGGAGTTGCACGTGATGAACGGTGCATCGCCGCCGCCGAACGTCGGCGTGTCGCACGGGGCAGTCGACTGCCCGCCGGCGGGTATGTAGGAGAAGCAGACGCTGTTGACCTGCAGCTTGCCGAGCCAGACGTTCTCCGCCTCCAGCCGGAGGCCGTTGTAGTGGATCCCCGCGTCATCGACGCGCAGCGACGCCGCGCCGGTCACGCTGCCGAAGGAGGGGTCCGGGCCGGCGGTGAACGAGGCCGGGAGCTGAATGCTCAGCGGGAAGTCGGCGTAGTAAGTGCCGTTCGCGTCCTGCCCGAGGTCCAGCGCGATCGAGCCGCGCACCGTCAGTCCGAACAGCGAGGCCCCGTTGGCTACTGAGAAGGAATGGAACACCCCCTCATCGCCCTGCCCGCCGGCCGGCAGCGACCAATCGATATCGCCCGAATAGGCCGTGAAGTGATCGAGCTGGATCGTCGAGTTCAGCGCGGTGAAGTGCCCACCCGGCTCGCTGGCCGTCGGCGCGGTGACGGTGAACGTCTGTCCGTAGGCGGGCAGGGGGATGCCGTTGAGCTTGACTGCCGATGTCGTGTGCCACTGCGTCGGGGTCGACGAGGTCTTCGTGAAGCAACCCGCCGTTGTGAACTCCGAGAGCTGGAAGGCAACCCGATGGATGCAGGGCGGAGGCGGCGGTGGCGGAGTCGTCCCCGTACCGACGGTGATCGTCTTGGTGATCGTCACCGTATGGATTGGCGGAACGTTGTCCGGATAGCCGTCCGTGATCTGAACGTGGACGACGTGTGGGCCGGTCGTCGTGAACGTCCACTGGGGCGAGAAATCGGTGGGATCCGGATCATCCACGTACTGCCCGTCGTTGTTGAGATCCCACGCATACGTGTAGCCCGGGTGCCCGCCGGTGGGCGATACGGAGATAGTCGCCGGGTGGTTGACGACCGCCGGGTCAGGGGACACCGAGATGCTGCCGCCCAGCCCCGCGGTAACCGTGAAATCGAAGGTGTCCGTGTGATGACTGCTGTCCGACGAGCAGAAGGCGTCCTGCTTGACCGTATATGAGCCCGCCTGGGTCACCGTCGCGCTGTAATCGACGCCCGTGCTGCCGAACGTTGCCGGGCCGGTGGCCGTTACGGTGTCCGGGTTGTGACGGGTGAAGGTGTCCGTGTACGCGGGCGCCACGTTGTTCACGCATTCGGTGGGCGGACCCTCGGCGGTGACGAGGTCGCCGACGACGGGGGTCGGCGGACTGATCGTCAGTGATGTGGCGACGGCGCGTGCGGAGGGCACGACGGCGAGGAACAGGAAGACCACCGCGCACATCAGGGTGACAGGCGCGACTGCTCGGATAACTCGGGGCGCAGCGTGCACCAAGGAAATCCCCCTCACTGTTCAAGGGCGCCGCCGTGCGCCCGCGGCGCAAGCCTACACAAACGTCGGGACTGCAGCAAGAACTGACAGGCTTTGCAGCGATTCCGCAGAGCCGACGCCCGGACCCGAACCGGGGACGCGCACCGCTGTCCGCGCGGGTAGTCTGAGGACTCGTGTTGAGAGAGTTCGACGCCCAGCTTGAGAAGGGCGACAACCCAGGTGCGTGGACGTGCGTCGTGGTCGCCGACGTGGCCGAGCTCTTCGGTACCCGCGGGCTCGTGAAGATCCGCGGCGCGATCGATGGCGAACCGTTTGCCGGCGCGCTGATGGCGCAGGGCGACGGCACGCACAGACTCCCGGTCAAGGCGGCGTTGCGGAAGACGATCGGCAAGGACGCGGGCGACACTGTGCACGTCCGGATCGACGAGCGGGTCGGCTAGCCTTTACTGATAAAGTAAAGGCATGCCGCGAATCTCTACCAAGAACCAGATCACGCTCCCGGTTGCGGCGCTGGAAGAAGTCGGGCTGCACGCAGGCGAGCAAGTCACGATCGAGCCGGCCGGCGACGGCGAGCTGCGGATACGCCGGTCTACCGCAACCTTCGAGGATGCGTTCGGAGCGCTAACTGGTACCTACCCCGCCGGCTATCTCGATCGGCTTGACGCCGAAGACGACCTACGGTGAGGCTGCTCCTCGATGCGGACGTGCTGATCGGAGCGCTTGACCGCAACGATCCGCATCATCGCCACGCTCGCATGCGGCTCACGAAGTGGCGCGATCATCAAGACACTTGCGCGATCAGCGTCGTGAACCTGACCGAGGTGCTGATCGCCCCCTCGGCTGATGTCTCGAAACTCGCCGCCGCCAGAGAGGCGGTCGCCGCCCTCGGTGTCAGTGTGCATCAGCCGAATGAGGCGATTGGTGTCGAGGCGGCGCGGCTCCGACAACGTCACCCGATCAGCCTTCCCGACGCCTACTGCCTGGCAACCGCAAAGCACACGGGCTCCGCGCTCTCGTCGTTCGATCAGAAGATCCTGCAGGCAGCCAAGCGCGAAGGCGTCAAACTCGCCTGAACCCACCCACCCGCACGGCGCTCGCGGATCCACGACGACGGCCGCGACACAGCTCGCGGCTGCTTCCGGACACAGGCAGCACGCCGGTGATCGAGATGCTCAGTGGACAGCTCTATTTGGTCACCGTGATTGGCCTGTTGATCGGGAACTTCGCGCGCAGTCCCAAGACGACTTGAGTGCCGGCGCCGGTAGCGGCGGCGATGAACAACAGGTCGAACGTGTTCCCGCACGCTTGAACAGTCTGATTTATCCTGGCCTCGTGGTGGCGCAAGTGCTTGAAGGACACAACGCTGAGTCCTCAAGCCGGCGACGGTCGTTATGAGCGCCCGGCTGATTCCGACGATCATGTGGGTAGCGAGACCGCAATTCCCGCTCGCCAGCCGACAACGCATGGCCCGCCTGCCGATGGCTCGCTCGTGAGCGGGCAGCGGGAGCCCGGTCCGGGCAAGGATTCGTCGTCCGCTACCGATTTTGTGGCTTTGACGCGGTCACCCGGGTTCTGGGTGATCATGCGATACGCGGCGGTGTTCGGGGTCGTGCTCGCGTTCGCGGCCCTGGCGTTCCTGGCGTTGGTCAAGGGCGGCACGAAGCTGTGGTTCACGCTTCCGAAGAATCCGGGCTGGTTTGACGGGAGTCTCTGGTGGGTGGCGGTGACTGCCGGGGCAGGCGTACTCGTCGGCGTCTTGCGGCGCTTCCTTCGCGTCCCGCTCAAGCTGCCGGGCACGGTCGAGGAACTGAAGGCTCAACGGGTCGAGCCTTCCACGGTCCTCAAGGCGGTTGCGGTCTCCTTGGTGTCGCTGGCGGGTGGGGCGAGCCTCGGGCCTGAGGACGCCCTGGGAAAGATGGGTGGCGGGCTCGGAACCTGGATCTCAGAGCGGCGGAAGGTCAGTGAGGAAACGCGCGCGACGAACGCGCTCAGCGGGATGTCGGGAGCGTACGGGGGCTTGTTGTCATCTCCGCTGCTGGCGACGATTCTGGTGCTCGAGATCGCCCGAGTGAAGGCAGCTCGGACCGCAGACACGCTGGTCGCATGCCTGTTGTCTTCATCGGTCGCCTTCGCCGTGTACTTCCCGATCGCAGGGTCGACCTTCGTTGGGATCTACGCGCTGCCGCCGTACAAGTACAAGGACTGGCAGTTGCTCGCGGCCGTTCCCCTCGGCCTCGTTGCCGGAGCGCTTGCGCTAATCACCGTCGTCGCGATCGGACTGATGACGAAGCTCACCGCCGGGTTCGCCAAGCGGACGATCCTGCGCTCGACGATCGGCGGCATCGCGTTCGGGCTGGTGGGCGTGGCGCTGCCGCTGACCCTGTTCACCGGAACAGATCAGCTTACGACCGTGATCCACAACGGGGCGGCGCTCGGTGCCGGCCTGCTGATCGCGGTCGTGTTCGCAAAGATCCTCGTGTTCGCGCTTTGCGAGGCGACTGGCTTCGTCGGCGGTCCGTTCCTCGTGATGCTGTTCATCGGCGGCACAGCCGGGGTCACCGCGCATGTTCTGATCCCGGGGCTGCCGGAGGGCCTCGCGTTCACAGCGATGTTCGCCGCCCTTCCCGGGTCGCTCGTCGCAGCCCCGTTCTCGCTGATCCTGCTGGGCGCGCTCACGACTCAGATCGGCACACTGCAGATCGCGCCGGTCGCCATCGCCGTCCTCACCGCCTACCTCGCCGTGTCGGGCACAGGCACGCTCATGGCCCTGGCGAACCGCGCGCGCAAGCCCGCCGCGCCCAGCACGACGCCGGCCGCCGGGGACTGACACTCGCTGGCTCCACGTCGGCCGGGTCGGACAGCCGTCCCGATGACCGCCGTGGACGAGGCTGATCACCCGATGTGGACGATGCTCGGCCGCGTGGGGTTTGCGATGGTGTCGGTGTCCGCCTATCCCGCGCGTGCTTCTCCCTCTGGCATACAAGTGAGGCTTCTGCGATGAGCAAGTCATTCAAGGGCGTTATCAACGTCGACATTCGCGATTCGGTTCCGGATTGGGGGCCATTCGAGGCGCCAAAGGCTCCGGAGGGGGCGCCGAGCGTCCTGTACATCGTGCTGGACGACGTGGGCTTCTCCGCGCTTGACAGCTACGGCGGGCCGATTCCGACTCCGAACATCGATCGGATCGTCGCGGACGGGGTGCGCTACACGCAGATGCACACGACGGCGTTGTGCTCACCGACGCGCTCGTGCCTGCTGACGGGTCGCAATCACACGCGCAACAGCATGGCGTGCATCACCGAGTGCGCGGTTGGCTTCCCGAACGCCAGCGGGGTGATTCCGCCCGAGAATGGACAGATCCAGGAGATCCTCGGGGAGGCGGGCTGGAACACGTACATGGTCGGGAAGTGGCATCTGTGCCCGGAGTCGGAGATGAACCTCGCGTCCTCGCGGCGCAACTGGCCGACCGGCCGCGGCTTTGAGCGGTTCTACGGATTCCTGGGCGCCGAGACGAACCAGTGGTATCCCGATCTCGTGTACGACAGCCATCCCGTGGATCCGCCGCGGTCCCCGGCGGACGGATATCACCTGACGGTCGACCTGACCGACAAGGCGCTCGAGTTCATCAAGGACGCGAAGGTGGTCGCGCCGGATAAGCCGTTCTTCCTCTACTACGCGCCTGGGGCGTGTCATGCGCCTCATCACGTTCCGAAGGAGTGGATCGAGAAGTTCAAGGGCCAGTTCGACATGGGCTATGAGGCGATCCGTGAGCAGACGCTCGCGAAGCAAAAGGAGTTGGGGATCGTCCCGCCCGATACCGAACTACCGCCGATCAACCCGATCGCCGACCAGACCGGGCCGGACGGGCAACCTTTCCCGCCGCTCGACCTGACGCGGCCGTGGGACTCACTAACAGCCGACGAGCAGCGCCTGTTCTGCCGGATGGCGGAGGTTTACGCCGGCTTCATGGCGCATGCCGATCATCAGATCGGGCGGCTGCTGGACTATCTGGAGGAGACCGAGCAGCGCGAGAACACGCTGATCTTGTTGATCTCCGACAACGGCGCGAGCGGCGAGGGCGGACCGGACGGGTCGGTGAACGAGAACAACATCGCGAACGGCATCCCGGACTCGATGGAGCAAAACCTCGCGATGCTCGACGAGCTCGGAGGAACCAAGACCTACAACCACTATCCGAACGGCTGGGCGATGGCGTTCAACACCCCGTTCAAGATGTGGAAGCGCTACGAGTTCAATGGCGGCACGAGTGACCCGTGCGTCATCTCGTGGCCGAAGGGGGTCAAGGCGAGCGGTGAGATCCGCGAGCAGTACCACCACGCGATCGATCTCGTCCCAACGATCCTCGATTGCCTGGGCGTCGAGCCGCCGGAGACGATCGGGGGTCACGTCCAGAGCGACTTCGACGGCGTCAGCATGCGCTACAGCCTCGATCAGGGGTCGCTTCCGACCGCGCGCGCGACGCAGTTCTACTCGATGCTCGGCTCGCGGGCAATCTGGCACGACGGCTGGAAGGCCGTCACCACCCACCCCACGATCAGCGGCTGGAGCCACTTCGGCAACGACACGTGGGAGCTCTACCACACCGACGTCGACCGCTCCGAGGTGCACAACCTCGCCGATCAGGAACCCGAACGGCTCAACGAGATGATCAGCCTGTGGTACGCCGAAGCAGGGCGCAACGGGGCGTTCCCACTCGATGACCGCTCAGGTATCGAGATCCTGACGACCCCGCGTCCACTTCTAAGCCCGGCACGCAACCGCTACGTCTACTACCCGGACTTGGCGGAGGTGCCGGAGTCACAGGCGGTCAACGTACGCAACCGTTCCTACGGGATCGGCGCGCTCGTCGACATTCCCGCGCCGGGCGCCGAGGGTGTGCTGTTCGCGCACGGCTCACGGTTCGGTGGGCACGCGCTCTACATCAAGGACAACCGACTGCACTATGACTACAACTGGGTTGGCCACTTCGATCAGAAGATCGTTGGCTCAGAGGACGTGCCGGTCGGCGAAAACCTGATCCTGGCCGCCAACTTCGAGAAGGACGGCGAGGATCCGCCCGGCGTCTCGACCGGGATCCTGACGCTCTACCACGGTGAGAAGAAGGTAGGCGAGGGCCGCATCAAGACCCAGCCCGGCAAGTTCTCGATCGCCGGCGAAGGCCTCTGCGTCGGACGAGACAGCAGCGAACCGGTCACCTCAGACTACCCCGGGCCTCACCCACACGAGTTCACCGGCGGCACGATCAACCGCGTCGCAGTCGACGTGAGCGGCGAGCCGTACATCGACCTCGAACGCGAAGCCGCCGCCATGCTCGCTCGCGAATAACCCACGATCGACTACTCCGCCGCGAGCGGTCCTCAGCACGGTAGGCACGTATGAGCTACGAGCAAACGATCTCGGACGTAGTCAAGGTGGTTGAGGTGGTCGGGTCCGGGATCATGGTTCTCGGCGGGCTCGGTGCGTTTGTGGTGTTCGCATCCAAAGCCCTGCGCGCCGGTACGGCGCGCGGCTCCTACGACGAATTGCGCCGGAACCTCGGCCGCTGCATTCTGCTCGGCCTTGAGGTCTTGATCGTCGCGGACATCGTCCGCACGATAATCGTTGACCCGACCCTCGAGAGCGTCGCCGTCCTTGGCGTCATCGTTCTGATCCGGATCCTCCTCAGTTTCTCGCTCGAGGTGGAGATCGATGGCGTCTGGCCGTGGCGCCGGTCGCAGCTCGACGACCGAAGGAACGCTCAGGGGCCGCCCCACAACCCTTAGATACTCAGGTCCGTGGTTGATCCGGTGCGGGCGCCGGGGCATGCCCACGTGAGCCCGACCACACCACCCGGACGAGTGCCGTTTGCCGAGCCGGCAGCGCCTTGGGGTCCGGGTTGACGTGGGTGGCGCGGGCGCGCAGGATCATCCTTTGGCCGATTCGGGTGGACATTGGGGGATCTCATCCTTTTTGGCTGATGCGCTGCCTCGCTGTGGCGGCATAGCCTGATGCCATGGCACTAAACACAAGCGTTGACATATCAAGGCGTCCCAATGGGCGCGCAGCGATCCGCATCGCGGTCGCGACCGTAGCTGCCGGCACGCTGATCGCGCTCGCCGGCTGTGGCAGCAGCAGCAAGCCGGCGTACTGCACTGATCGCACCAACCTCGAGAACTCGATCAAGGGCCTGACGAGCCTGAACGCCAGCAGCGTCAGCACCGGCGTCAGCGCGCTGAAGTCACAGGTCAAGACGATCGAGAGTGATGCCACGGCGGTTGTCAACGCTGCCAAGAGCGACTTCCCGAGTCAGACCAGCGCCGTCAAGACGTCGGTCGACGCGCTGCAGAGCGCCGTCGAGGCGGTCCCATCAAGCCCTTCGGCGGCACAGGCCGCCGTAATCGCGACTTCTGCGGCCAGCGTTGTGAGCTCGGTCAACAGCTTCACGGACGCCACCAAGTCGAAGTGCAGCTGACACATCAGTCCGCCACGGCGAGTCGGAGTGTGTTTGCCGGCTCCTTGCTTGGCATCCTGCTCCAGCGTCGGCCCCTCGACCAGGCCCCCGGGAAAGCAGTCCGATGACGTGGTGGGAATGAAACGGCCGAAGACGATCGAGCGCCGCATGAACCGGTTCCTACGCGAGCCGATTTCGGTGCGCAACGCCGCGAGCGTGATCGTGATGGGAACGTTCATCGTTGTGGTCGTCGGCGGGATCGCGATCAGGGCGATCGACCATCGCGAGTACTCGAGCATCTGGGAGGGCATGTGGTGGTCCCTGCAGACGGTCACGACCGTCGGGTACGGTGACGTGACGCCGAAAGACGCGGCCGGCAAGATCGTCGGCGCGGTCGTGATGCTGGAGGGGATCGCGTTCCTCGCAATCGTCACCGCGGCGATCACCTCGACGTTCGTGACACGCGCGCAGCGCGAGCAGAAATCCGGACCGCCGGCCGAGGAAACCGTCGCGGACACGCCAGACGACACTCAGCTCAAACAGATCGCTGCGCGGCTCGAACGAGTCGAGTCGCTACTGCTGGAGCTCACGAGACCGTGAGTCGCATAGCCACAGGGCCCCAATCCGCAATAGCACCGGCTCAGACATGAGTGCTGGTCGGGAAGACCCAAGACTGCCGCCGTCAGCGGGAGCCGGCGACCTCGCGAAGGGTGGAGTGCCGCCGCCGGATGACACCTCGCCGGATAGCCCCCCGGCGGGCTCGAGAAGCCGGATCAGGCACACCCTGTCAGAGGGGTGGCACCTTGCGGTGGTTGCCTACCGCGACCCCGAGCATGTGGCCGAGCGGATTGCGCTGAACAGCACGCGCAGCCTCGGCGAGCCGTCGCTGGAATGGGCTCAACGCGTCCGCGAGGAGCGTGAGGGTGTTCCGCGCGCGGTCATCGCCGAGCAGTTGCGCACTGATAGCGCGAAGGTCGCGGCCATCGACGGAGCGGTCGCCGGGACGCCGTTCCTGATCGCGCTGATCCCCGGCTACCTGCTGTACCTCAGGCAGGAGGCGCGGATGCTGCTGCGCACCGCGGCGCTGTACGGGCGCGACCCGCGGGAGCTCGAGACCGCGGCCGAGATGCTGGCGCTCCGCGGTGTCCACCCGACGGTCGACGACGCCCGCTCGGCTCTGCTCTCCGTGCGAGACACACCGCTGCCGGAGAAACCAGCCGCGCGCCGCCCGTGGCGTACATGGGTCCGCGGCGTCTACGTGCTGCTGATCTACGGCGGGTTCCTCTCCGCCCCCTCTGACAAGCAAGACGAGGGGGCCCACCCATGGGTGAAGACAGCGATCGGGTTCCTGAGCTTTGCGATCGTCTGGGTGGTGACCTGGGTATTCCCGCTCAGCTTCATGATCGCCATGGCCTGGGGCTGCGACAGCAGTGCGCGAGCCCTCGGGCGGCGAGCGCTGATCTTCTACGACAGCGAGCCCGACAGCGCACGGGCGGCGATCGCCGCTGCCAAACAGCAAAGGGAGCCCGGACAGAACAAGCGCCGGATCCTGCGCACCGCACTGCTGGTTCTCTCCATCGCGATCCCGATCGCGTTCATCGCCTTCGTCGACCAGCAGCGCCAGAGCACTGGCATCACCCCGTTCACCGCCGTCGGCGGCCTCGTTGCGCTCTCACTCGTGATCGCCACCGCCGTCATCGCCACCCGCCGGTAAGCCCCGCCGTCGAAATGACGGAGCGATCCAGTGCCAGCACCCCACGCCATCTGCGTGGGGTGCCGTCCGCGTCGGGTCCGCAAGAGCTCGTCCTGCGGGCGAGGTTCGTCAGAGGCCTGTTTCGGCGGTGATCTTGCCGGATTTGACTGCAGCCGCAAGCGCTTGGTAGTCGCTGTCGTTCTGGTCAGCGTAGACCTTTGAGAACTCGACGATCGCGCGGTCGAAGCTGTCGCCGTTGCCGAGGTAGGAGGCGATCGCGATCCGGTCGCCGCTGCGCGCGTGCGCACGGGCGAGCGTCCACCCGCACAGCTTGCCATAGGTCGCCATGGCCTTCGGGACCATCTGCTCGATCTCCGCCGAGCCCTTCCAGTCCTTCAGTTGCCGGCCGTAGAAGTCGCGAGACTTACCGTCGAGCCCGGAGTCGACGTGCAGCCAGCCGAGGAAGATGTCGCTGGTCGCTTGCATCAACCGCTGCCCGACGACGACGCGCTCTCCGTGGTTTGAGAACTCGCTCGGGCCGAGAAACTCCTCCAGCACCGACGCTTCGGCCTCCTTCATCTGCAAGAACAGCGGGTCCTGGCCGTCGCGGCCGAGCAGCAATGCGATGTACGCGCGCGTGCCGACGCTCCCGACCCCGACGACCTTGCGCGCGAAGTCCATCAGCTCGAACTCCTCGAGCAGCACCCGCCGATCGAACTCGAGCGTGTCCCGATAGCCGCGCAACAACTGGCGAAGCGCTTCGAACATCTCATCGCGCTCTCTGCCTTGCACAAGCTCCGCAATCGGCACGATCAGCGGCGACTGATCGACGATCCGTGCCTTCCCGTCGACGACTTCTGTCAGCTTCGAGAACGCCGTCATGCTGTCCTTGGTGCGGGCCTTCGCGACATTCTTCTCGGTTCGCTTGACCATCTTCGGCTTGAACTGCGAGCCGAACTCCTGGATCGCGCTCTCGACGTCGAGGTGCGAGTACCACAACTCGAGGTTCTTCATGCTGGCGAAGTCGGCCATCGCAGTGCGGTACTGGCCGACCGTGTCAAGCACGATCCGCTCCTGCTCCTTGACGCGAAAACCATTGGAGCGCGCCGCGATCAGCATGCTCACCGCAAGCCGCTTGACATCCCACTCCCACGGACCCGGGAGCGTCTCATCAAAATCGTTGACATCGAACACCAGCCGCCGCTCGGGCGATGCGAACACCCCGAAGTTCGACAGGTGCGCATCCCCGCAGCACTGCACCGTCAACCCCGACCGTGGCGTCGACGCGAGGTCATTGGCCATGAGCAGCGCCGCCCCGCGATAGAACGTAAACGGCGACACCAGCATCCGCCCGTAGCGGATCGGCACAAGCTCCGGCACCCGCGTCTTCGCCTGACGCTCCAACAACGCGACCGGATCGGCGCGACTCGGCGCCGGCTCGAACTTCGCGTGATCCGCGCGCGGCACTTGAGTCCGCGCCGCCTTACCACGCGCAACCCGCTCAGCCACCGACAAATGCGGAACCGCCGCGCTCGGCCTCTTCCCCGGCGCGGCTGTCCTGCGTCTCGCAGCGGTCCTCCGTTTGCTTGAAGTTGTGGTCGCCATCGCCGTTCGTTCCTTCCCTCGATCGGTTATCGCACCCCGCGCGTTCACAGCCACCGACAGTTCACGATTGGTGTTGCCTCAGGCTATGCCGAAGAGCCAGGCTGTGCATCAGCCACAAAGGATGAGATCCCACCGCTGCGCCGGCTCATGTGCAGCCCTCCTCGCCAGCGTCAGGCGGTGCTGGGTTGTGGTGCTTGCGGGACCGCTTTGGTGGTGCGCTTTCGCAGTCGGTCCGCCAGGAACAGGACGATCACGGCGATCCCTACGCCGGCGAGCGTGAACAGGATCCTGCGTCCCTCATCGGCAAGGTTGGATGGGTGGGGCACGTCCATCGCGATGAGGAGGCCGGCGGCCACGGCTGCGGTGTACCAGGCGTAGTTGACGAAGCGGATCGACGCGCCCACCGCGAACAGAACAACGACGATCACCTCGAGGGCGGTTCTGTTATCGACGGCCAGCAGGACGAGGGCAGCCACCACGGCGCCCAGTACCGTCCCGGCCACGCGCTGTACGGAAAAGAAGGTGGATTGCTGCAGGTCGGGCTTCATGGCAATGATGGCGGCGATGGGCATCCAGTAAGCGTTGGGCAGCTGCAGTCCGAAGGCGATCGCGACGGCGATCGATACCGCGACGGCGCGGATCACCGCGAAGAGGACTATTTGCTGGGTCAGCGGCCGCGGCGAGATATCCCCGGGGATCTCGGGGACAGGCTGCGGCGCCGCGACCCGCCCCCGCGCCAACCACATGATGAAGGTGTAAGCGACCCACACTGCCGATCCGACGAGCCACGCCAGCGCCTGCTTCCACGGTTCGGTATGGATCAGGCCGGAGCGGAACGCGCCCGGATGGCCGAAGGCGATGAGCGTCGGCAGGCCGAGGACCAGGATGAACCAGATGTTGAGCAGATGAGCCGCGACGAATCTGTGCAAGCCGTATTTCACCGCGAGACCGCTCAGCAACGTGGCCACGAAAGCGGCCAGCACCACGAACCCCCACGGACCGCCGCCGATGCCGAATCCGAGGGCCGTCAGCAGCGCCCCGGCCCCGGCCATCGCGGCCATCGCGAGCACCCGGGGACCGTATTTTCCGCCGGGGTCGCTGATGGCCACAAACAGCGCCCCGAAGAGTGCACTAAGGAAGTACCTCCGCTCGTGCGGGAGCACGCCCACGATGATCATCAGCCCAAGCACGACCCCCAACACGGCGCCTCTGCGCAGGTTGAATCCTTGCCACTTAACTTCGAACAGTTTCTCTAGCTGAGTCATGCGGTTCCCGGTGTCCGGGTCGCTGCTGCGCAGGGGGCCGTGACGCTCTCACACCGCCAAGCCAAGGGCGGCGCGAGAGCGGGTTGGCCGAACGGGCGGCTGCTAGGCAGGCAGCGCGTTGAGTTCCTTCGCCAACTCTTTGCCGTCGGCGTCGATTTCCTTCTCTTGGGTTTTCTCGGCGTGGGTGAGCGTCTTGTCGAGCTGTTCCTGAAGGCGCGATTCGCCGATCACGACCAGCGCGGCCTGGCCGGTGTCGAGGTAGTCGCCGAGTTCTTTGGCGTCGCTGCGCGACATGCCACCCATGGCATGCCCGATCCCGCCGCCCGCCGCGGCGCCGACGAGCGCCGAACCGAGGATCGCCGGCGGGAACACGAGCCCCACCAACGCGCCGACTGCGGCACCCGTCCAGGCGCCGTGCTGGGTCGGCTTCTCGTGCTTGGTCACGTGGACCTTGCCGTCGTCGTCCTTGTACACCAGCGCTACGTCATAGGTGCCGACCAGATCAGCGGAATGCAGGTCGAGCAGCGTGTCGTAATCGGCATCGGCGTCATCACGATCCGCGTACACCGCTCCGTACACAAACACAGGGTTGTCTTTACTCATCGTCCTGCTCCTTTTCAGTTCAGTGGGTCGACGGCAGCGACAGCCATCACGGCAGAAGGCGACGCCCCGCTCGGGCCTTCCCCGACGATGCGGCCACGGCCGCCAAGAACACGAGCCTACGGTCCCCAACCCCCACCCCGCATCGGCCAAAAAGGATGAACTGCGCAAGGAGGTCGCCGAGCATCGTGAGCACGCGGCAGCCGAACACGCTCACCGTGACCGCTGGGCGCGATCGTTGAGGCGGTGCTGCTGTCGTGGTCCTCAGGCGGCCACGCCCGGGGTATCGGCCGGCGGGCGACGCACGGCGGCCGGTTCACCCTCGGAGGAACCCAACGCACCGCCCGACCCGTCAGCCAACGGCGATTCGGCATCGCGACGCCAGTCGAGATCTAGGCCAGGCGTCGTGACCTTGGCGTCGGTCGATTCGAGGCCGGCCTGCTCGATAACCTCGACGGCATCGGATCGGCCCGTGACGCCGAGCTTGACGTAGATCGAGGCGACGTGTGTCTTGACCGTAGGGCGTGACAGGTAGAGCCGATCGGCGATCTCCTGGAGCGAGAGGTGCGTCGGCAGGAAGGCGACGAGTCGGAGCTCGGCAGGTGTGAGTCCGTAGTGCTGCCCTCGCCTGATCCGCGCTTCGAGACGCTGCAACCGGCTCGGGAGCGTTCCGGCATCGGGATATCCCTGTAGTGCGTCGCCCGCAACCTCCGCGAGTTCGACGGCGCCGGCAACATCGCCGAGGTCGAGGCTGATGTCGGCGCAGCGCAGCGCGAGATCTGCGTTGAGCCATGGGGCCGCGCGAAGGAGTGGGCGGAGCCGCCGGACGTTCTCGAGCTGGCGTGCGGCCTCCTCGTGATCACGGCGTTGGTTCTGCGCGAGCGCTCCTGATGTGTGCGCGATGGCGCCATAAGTCGTGTCGTGGAGGTGCTGCTGAGCGACCAGCCAGCTCGCTTGGACCGCCCAGCGCTGAACGTCGCGGCGATTTCCCAGCTCGCTGGCGGCAAAGACCAGATAGCCGAGAGCGAATACCCGCATGTGGGCGAACTCGGGTCGGTCTCTCGCAAGCGCGAGTGACTCCCGCAGGACGGAGATAGCCTCTTGCGGTCGGCCAAGGAGAAGGTACGCCGCACCCATGGCGCAACGGGAGCTGAGATGACATTCGTTGCCCATCCGGTTCTCGTACGCGTAGCCGAGCTCAGCGTCGCGCAGCATCTGCGGGATGCCGTCTGGAGCTATCGCGCTTCGGAGGCTCGCAAGCGCCGAGCGAAGCGAAGATGCCTCGTCGGCGGACGCCAAGTCGAGCGAAGCCTGCTCGGCCGCCAGCAAGAACTTCCTTGCCCGGGCCGCATCGCCGAGAAACCCGAAGACCCACGCCGCCGCGATAGCCAGCTGCGGTTCTGACGCGATCTCCTCGTCGGTGCAGCGCTCGAGCCAGAGCCGCAGGGTCTCGATCTGCCCGCGGCTGGCAAACTCCTCCTGAGACGCAAGTGCGATTCGGCCGGCATGAGCGAGATCGCCGGCCTGATACACGTAGGCGAACGCCTCGCCAGGCAACCCGTGGCGCTCGCACCAATCTGCCGCCCGTCGCAGGTATACGGGGAGCAGCTCCGGGTGGCGCCGGTTGAGCTCCGCACGGAGGAGATCGCCGAACAGATGGTGGTAGCGATACCACTCGCGGTGATCGTCGAGCGAGACGACGAACGCATTGGAGCACGCGAGCTCCTCGAGCGAAGCAGCCGCGTCGCGTGTGCCGAGCACTGCATCGCACAAGGGCGCGGTCATGTGATCGAGGATCGACGTCCCGAGCAGGAAGCGCTTGAGATGATCCGGCTGGCGCTCCAGCACCTCTTCCACGAGGTACTCGGCGATGTGCTGCTGATCGCCGGACAGACCGGCAGCCATCACGGCGGCATCGTCACGGCCGCGCAACGCCAGCGTGGCCAGCGCAACCGCCGCCACCCACCCCTCGGTGCGCTCGCACAGGGCTCCGGCCGCCCCCTGCGACAACTCCAGTCCTGTGCTCGCGGCGACATCACGGGTCTCGATCGGGTCCAGGGCGAGGAGCGCGACCCCGATCTCGACCAGATCCCCACTCGCACGCAGGCGGGCGAGCGGCACCCCCGGATCGCCCCGCGTGACCAACACCAACTGACAGTCAGAACGAACCTGGTCGACAATCAGCTCGAGAATCGCGCGGCTCTTCTCAGCCGTTATGACGTGCATGTCATCGAGCACCAGGACGAAGGGGTCGCGCCCGCCGAGGTCGGTCGCGAGGAGAGGAAGGGCGACCTCATCGATCCTCGGCATCCGTCGTGATAGCTCCTCGAGGAGCTCACCGCAGACCGGGCCGGTGCGCTCGAGGGCCGCCACGACGTGGGCGAGCAGCACCACGGAGTCGTTGTCTCCGGGGCCGAGCGCCACCCACCCGCTCGCCCTCGGATCCAGCTCACACCACTGCGCCACAAGTGTCGACTTCCCGTAACCGGCCGGCGCAGACACCAGCACCACCCGGCTGCGCTCCGCGCTCTTCTGCAACGCAGACAACCGAGGTCGCGCCACCACCCAAGGCGAGAGGGTAGGAACTCGAGGCCTTGACTCCCGAAACCGGGGCCGGGTCCTGTGAGGGGCAACGCTACTCACCGCGCGGCCCTCCATGCCTCTCCCGTTCCGTTGCACCCCGGACTTCGGGGCGGGGCCGTACCTCGCCAGTCTTAGGCGCCGATATGACGACACGGTGCGGGCGCACGGCCGGCCCGCGCGCCATTTGGCTCTCAGCTTTCTTGACGACGAACGCGCGCATGGCCATCGCCCCACTCACTGCAGGGCGCGGCGGCGCCAACCTCTCGGACAAGTCGATAGCTCCTTTTGCGCGGACCAGATCCCATTACCCAACGCCCAACAAAGCCGGTCGGCCGCATCAGGGAGATGCCACTTCTCGGTGCCCAGTACATGGACAGCCCCGACGGTACCCGGGCTTGATGAGCGTGGCATCCGGGAAAACCACGGAGAACCATCCGGCGAACACTGGGATGTTGCGCGCGTCACACATTGGCGCGGAGGGCTCTGGGTGCGGTCACAGCGATATCAGCCAGATTGGCCGATAACGAATCGACCGCCCGCGACGTACCGTGACACCACCATCACCAGCCAGCCGAAGCCGCCGAACAAGAACAAGCCACGTAAGACTGTTGTGCTGACGCCTGCCGAGACGCGCGTCCTGATGCTCCTCACCACGTATCAAACGCTTGCGGGCATCGGCGGCCAGCTCGGCATCACGCGTCCCACCGTGAAAACGCACGTCCAGAACATCTACAAGAAGCTCGGAGCGACCAAACGAGCCGAAGCCGTGAAGCTCGCTGAAAGCGCGGGCCTCCTGCCGGCCGGCGCCGCGCCGATGACCGGGAACGATCGGCATGGCGCCCAACTCGAAATCGAGCGGAAGACGGTCGAGCTCCACCGCTCGTCGGTTGGTAGGGCCCGGGCGCGGAGATGAGCTCCCAGGCCCATGTTCAGCCGTCCGTGGGGGCCGGGGCCGCGGCGAAGAGCGCGGGCGCTGCGAAGATCGCCCTGATCACGCTGGCGGCCGGGCAGTTCGTGATGGCGCTGGACACGACGGTCATGAACACGGCGATCGCGACGGTCGCGAAGGACGTGGGAACGACGGTGACGGGGATCCAGACCGCGATCACGCTCTACACGCTCGTGATGGCGTCGCTGATGATCACCGGCGGGAAGATCGGTCAGATGATTGGGCGCAAGCGCGCCTTTGCGATCGGATGCGTCATCTACGCCTGCGGCTCGTTGACCACCGCGCTCTCTCATAGCCTCGCAGTACTGATGTTCGGCTGGTCGTTCCTTGAGGGCCTGGGGGCGGTGCTGATCATGCCGGCGATCGTGGCGCTGGTGGCGTCGAATTTCGCCAAGCCCGAGCGTCCCCGCGCCTACGGGCTGGTCGCCGCTTCTGCCGCGATCGCCGCGGCACTCGGGCCGCTGATCGGCGGCATCTTCACCACCTACGCCTCGTGGCGATGGGTGTTCGTGGGAGAGGTGCTGATCGTGCTCGTGATCCTCGTCATGGCTCGCCGTATGAACGACACGCCGGCGGAGAAAGGGGCCCGACTGGACCTGGTGGGCACGGCTTTGTCCGCGCTCGGGCTCGGTGCGATCGTGTTTGGGATCCTGAAGTCGGGGATCTGGGGCTTCGTCAGATCGAAGCCGGACGCTCCGGAGTGGCTCGGGCTCTCCCCGGTGATCTGGCTGATCTTCGCAGGGGCCACGGTGCTGGTCGGGTTCGTCTGGTGGGAGGGCCGGCGCATCAAGCGCGGCGAGGGCGTGCTGGTCGAACCCACGATGCTGCGCAACCTCCAGCTTCGCAGCGGGGTCATGTCATTTCTCTTCATGTTCCTGATCCAAGCCGGCATCTTCTTCACGGTCGCTCTGTTCCTGTCAGTCGCGCTTGGAATCTCGGCGGTCCAAACCGGCGTCCGGCTGCTCCCGCTCTCGCTCTCCCTGCTCGTGTTCGCCGTCGGCGTCCCCAAGCTGCGCCCCAACGCGAACCCGCGGCGAGTCGTCCGTGTCGGCTTCATGCTGCTGTTCGCGGGTCTCGTGCTGCTGGTCGCGTTGCTCGACGTCGGCGTGGGCCCGGAGATCGTGACCTGGCCGCTGCTGCTCGCCGGCGCCGGCCTCGGCGCGATGGCCTCGCAGCTCGGCAGCGTGACCGTCTCAGCGGAGCCTGACGAGAAGAGCGGTGAGGTCGGAGGGCTCCAGAACACCGGCACCCAGCTCGGCGCCTCGATTGGCACGGCGCTCGCCGGCGCGGTGCTCATCTCCGCGATGACAGCGTCGTTCTTCGCCGGCATCCAGAACAACCCCAACGTTCCCTCCAGCGTCGTCTCGAAGGCAAAGACGCAGCTTGCAAGCGGGGTGCCGTTCATGTCCGAGGCCGACGTCAAGGCCGCGCTCTCCAAGGCGAACGTGCCCTCCGCGACCGCCAACGAGATCATCAAGGTCAACAAGCAGAGCCAGATCGACGGGCTACGCACCTCCGAGGCCATCCTCGCGCTGCTGGCGCTCATCGCCCTCCCGTTCACTCGAGGGATCCCGACCGTCCAACCCGGCGCCCAACCCAAGCCCAGAGCACCGAAGGTATAGAGGAATGACGGCCCAACGACCGCGGCAAGTGACCATCCCTTTACTTTGGCTTCACAAGTCATGGCGGTTCAAGGGCATTTAGACGTCTCCGACAGCACCGCCGTGCGGTCCCATCGCGCCACCGACCCGTTCACGGGACTATCAATGGCGCAGGCCGCGCTCGAGTTCGCCTCTGCCCGCCACGCGGATCAGTACCGGGAGATCGATCACGCACCCTTCATCGCCCATCCAATCGAGGTCGGTTCGCTGCTGCAAAGGGATGGGCAGCCAGACGAAGTCATAGCCGCCGGTTTGCTTCATGACCTGCTCGAGAAGACCCAAACTAGGGGCGAGGAGCTTCAGCGGCGGTTCGGAGCCTCCATTGCCAGGCTTGTCGAGTCGGTCTCCGACGATCCATCGATCGATGATTACGCGTCGCGCAAGCACGAGTTGCGCGATCGCGTAGCGCACGCCGGCTCCAGCACCGTCGCGATCTTCACCGCGGACAAGATCTCCAAAGTCCGGGAGCTCGCGCTGCTTCCAACCTCGAGCCTCGGCGAAACCACGACCCGCGCCAAGCTCGCCCATTATCGGGCGAGCCTCAAGATGCTCCGCAGAGTTGCCGGGAACGGCGCCCTCGTCGACCTTCTTGGCACCGAGCTCGACCGGCTGCCGCATAAGCGGCACCAGGACTCGCCGACGGCGCAATCTACGGGCACCGCAGGCGCGAAGCGGAGCAAGCCGAAAGCTCGCACAATCCGATCCCCTGTTCGCACGCGCCACCGGCGCCGGAACGGCTGAAGCTGTAACGAGCCTGACCGACTGCATCCCGCCACGGCGTCGGCTGAAGTATCGCGACTGGCGCCGTCCGCCGCTTTACTCTGGTCAACCAACGGGACGCTGGCTGGCCGAGCAATGAGCACTCAACCAACCAGCTGCATTTGGCGAAATATGGTCGCGCCTATGCCATGCCGGCGGCGCGTGGAGTCGGACTGATCAACGCGCCAATGATCCAAAGCAGCGGGAAAAAGAATCCGATCCAGAACATCCAGTAGTGCCGCTTGCGGAGTCTGGTTGCCTTCGAGATGGGTCCAGGGCCGTCGCTGCTCCCCGGGTTGAGGTGCAGGTGTCTTGCCTACCAAGACTCGCGATCGCGATCGCGATATCCAACGGGTGAAACCGGCGGTTTGCCTCAGTAGTTATCCGTCGAAACGGTCCGCTGACCTTAGGAATTCCCCCAGAGCCGACGCCCGGACTCGAACCGGGGACCCTTCATTACGAGTGCGTCGTTTGCAGAGCAATTGCGGCCGTTACGGGCGGTTCAGTGCCTCTGAGTGCAGTTAGAGCAGCTCAGAAATGCTGCGTTCGGGACATATCTCGGGACATGCGATCGCGCACCTGCACCCCGCGCGAGCGGGTCAGACCCGCGAGGGCGATTGGTGGTGTATTCACGGCTGAGTCGGAGCGACGAGAAAGTCGATCAGCGCCTGCGCGAGCTCGTCGGGCGCTTGCTCGGCCTGGTGGTGCCCGGAGTGGATCGCCCCGCTGCGTAGCTCCCCGGCCACCCACGGTCGCAAGATCTCCTCGGGGTTTCCGTGGATATCGATGTCGTCCTCGGTGGCGGCAAGCAGCAGCATCGGGCAGGAGATTCGGTGGCCAGCGGCCCGGTCGGCCTCCTCGTGCGCGCGATCGACGCGCAGGCCCGCCCGGTAGTCCTCGCACATGCCGTGAACGACGGCGGGATCGCGCAGGCCCGCCCAGACGTCGGCATGATTGCCCTCTCCCATCTCTTGGGGTGAGGGAGTCCGATACCAGGCGTCGGGATCGAGGTTGATGACCCGCTCCGCCGGCTTCTCGGTCTGCCCCAAGAACCACCAGTGCCACCAGGTACGCACGAACGCCTCGTTGAGGCGCTCAAGATGCTCCACCACCGGGAGACCGTCCATCACCACCAGTCGCGTGACGGCGCGTGGATGATCCATGGCGGTGCGGAACGCGACGAGTGAACCGCGGTCATGCCCCACCACGGCGAACTGCTCGTGGCCGAGGTACCGCATGAGCGAGACCACATCATCGGCCATCGCGCGTTTGGAGGACTGAGCGTGCTCTGGCGCGTCGGGTGGGAGCGTCGACTGCCCGTAGCCGCGCAGGTCCGGACAGACGACGAAGAACGAACCGGCGAGCAGCGGCGCCACCCGATGCCATGTCGTATGCGTGCGCGGATGGCCGTGCAACAGCACCACGGGCGGCCCCTGACCGCCATGCCGCACGCGCAGGGTCACCTCTCCCAGATCGACGTAATCAAGAGTGAAGCCTTCAAACACGAGGTGTTGCTACCCAGCGCGCGGTGAAGCAGCACTCGCTTTCGCCGCCGCCCGTTCAGTCGAGCTCGCGCGACTTGAGCGCATGCACCGCCGGGCCTTCGAGCACGGCACCACCGATGTCGAATCGTGAGCCGTGGCACGGGCAGTCCCAGCTGCGCTCGGCGCCGTTGAAGCGCAGTAGGCAGCCGAGGTGGGTGCAGCGCAGCGACACGCCGTGAAGCTTCCCGGTCTCATCGCGGTAGGCGCCGCTTTTTCCGAGGCCGTCCCGGACGACTCGCGCCTCGCCGACCGGGACCTCGTCAGCGGACGAGACCTCGGCCGGAGTGACTCGATCGGCGGCCATCAGCGCGCTGAACTTCGAACCGAGCTGGGCAACCTTGCTCATTGAGCCCAGCGAGAGCCGGCTGGGCGTGAAGGTCGGGGCCCACTCGTGCTCGCGGCCGAGAATGGCCTCGCTCAGGACGCGGGCGGCGAACGTTCCGCCGGTGAGGCCCCACTTCGCCCAACCGGTGGCGACCCAGAGAGTCTTGGACCGCGGGACGAGCGGGCCGATCATCGGGAGGTGGTCATAGGGGATCGGGTCCTGGGCGGACCAACGGGCCACCGGGCCGGTGAGATCCCAGTGCTCGGTGGCGAATCGCTCGAGCGTCTGGAAGCGCTCAGCGCTCACCCCGGCGGCGCCGGGAGAGTGGCCTTCCCCGCCGATGATCACGGTGCTGCCTATGAACTGGATCGAGCGTGTCGGGCTGCCGGCGTTGATCGCCATCGCCGTTGGCGACTCGCCGCGGATCTCGGCAGCGATGCAGTACGAACGCTGGGCCTCGAGGCGCGCGAAAAATAGACCGCGATCGAGGATCGGATAGTGGGTCGCGATCACCACCTGCCCGGCCCGGACCACACCCTGCCCCGTCCGTACCTCGCAGGGCGAGCCGACGTCGACCGAGAGGACGCGAGCGGACTCATGAATCTGTCCGCCGGCCCGCTCGAACGCGCGGGCAAGGCCGCGAACGTAGTCGACTGGCTGAATCCCGATCTGGTCCCGCAGCCAGATCGCGCCTGACACGGGATACGGCTGGCCCGCATCGTCATCGCGCCATTCGACGGGGAGTCCGGCGACCGACGCAGCGTCGCGTTCGTCGACCACGGCCTTCAGCTCTCCGGGATTCGCGGCGTAGGTGACGGCCGGTCGCCGGTCGAGTCCGCAATCGACCTTCTCCTCGGCGGCCAGGTCAATCACGTCCTCGACCGCGGATGCGCTGGCGGCGGCGTAGACCTCCCCGGCTTCGGTCCCGCGCCGCGAGACGATCGTGCTCAGGGTCGTTCCTTGCAGCGCCGACACCTTCGCCGATGTGTTGCCGCTGACCCCGGAGCCGATCGCCACGGCCTCCAGGAGCACTACGCGCACACCGCCTCGCTGCAGCCGAAGCGCTGTGGTGACTCCGGCGATTCCGCCCCCAACAACCACGACGTCGGCCGCAATCTCGCCGCGGAGCGGACCATGCTCGGCTCCGGGCCGTCCGGCCAGCCAAAGCGAGGAGGACGCCGAGGTCGTCTCGGCATTGGACTGAGTGCGGCTGGGAGTCAGCTTCTCCAAGACCTCGCAGCTACCCGGCGGCGCCCGCCCGCAAGCCCGCCAGCGGAGATCGGGCACGCGCGGTTGTCGACCGCCGACGCCGGGTAGCGCGTAAACGTGGCGATGACCGAAGCGAACTTCTCCGTGCCCCCAGACCGCGTCTTCGCCGTGCTATCGGACCCCGAGAGCTACGCCGACTGGGTGGTCGGCTCGCACAGCATCCGCGACGCCGACCCCAATTGGCCGGCCGTCGGCTCGCGCTTTCACCACCGGGTCGGAACGGGGCCGCTGACGGTCAACGACCACACCGAAGTCCTGCACGTCGATCCGCCCCACCGTCTCGTTCTTCGCGCGCGTGCGCGACCTGTCGGTACCGCTAAGGTCGAGATGGTGCTTGAGCCGCGCGACGGTGGCACCCACGCGACGATGATCGAGGTCGCGGGCGATCCCCTCTCCAGGCTGGCGCTCAATCGCCTGACCGACCCGCTCGTGCACCACCGCAACACCGAGTCGCTGCGGCGCCTGCGGCGGATCAGCGAGACCGGCGTCCTGAAGACCTGACCGGGACCTGCTCCCTGGACAGCTGACCCGGACCCGCTCCCTGGACAGCCTGACCGGATGCTCAGGCCCGCCACGGCCGGAGCTGGCGATCCGCCAGCAGCGCCCTAGCGGCCGTGCGGCCGCCCATTCCCTGGACCGAGCCGCCGGGATGGACCGACGCGCCGGCTACATACAGGCCGCGCAACGGGGTGCGATGACGGCACAGCTCGGGGGCTGGACGGAAGACGAGCTGCTGGTCGAGCTCGTAGGTCCCGCCACCGAGATCGCCGTCGACGAGGCTGGGATTCTCCGCCTCGGTCTGCTGGGGGTTGCGGATCGCCCGAGCCGCCACCGTATCAGCGAAACCCGGAGCGAACCGCTCGAGCTGAGCCTCGACCAAGCCGACGACATCCTCGTCGGAGCAGGTGTAGCGCGCGGGAACGTGGGCGTAGCAGTACAGGGTATGTTGACCCTCCGGCGCGCGCGACGGGTCAAACAGAGTGTGCTGTCCGACCACCACGGCGGGGCGCGCAGGCATGTCCCCTCGCTGGCCGGCCTCCGCAGCAGCCCCCAGCTCGGACAATTCGCCGCCGACATGGATCACGGCGGCCCGGCGCGCTGGGCCGGCGGTCCATGGCACCGGCCGCCGCAACGCGTAGTCAAGCTTGAATGCCGCGGTTGAGTAGCGCCAGATCCGCAGCCTGCGCAGCAGCCGGTCCGGGAACGCCTCAGCGGGGAGCAGCTCCACCAGCGGACGAGCGCTGATCGTCGTCACCACATCCCGTGCGGCCACCTCCTCACCTCCACGCAGCGCCACCCCGGCGGCACGCCCGCGGCTGACGATCACCCGCTCGACATGCGCACCACACCGGACGTTGACCCCCTCGCGCGACGCGATCGCCAGGAGCCCATCAATGATGCGCTGCTGCCCTCCCGCGGGAAATGGCCAACCATGCGAATGGGCGAGCAGCGCCAACAGGAACCCGAACGCACCGCTCCCCGCCGTCGACGGCGCGAGCCCCGAGTGCTGCGCGGACCCCGCCAGCCATGCCGTCGGCCTGGTTGCCCCGTCGAAGACATCGAGGCCAAACGCCTCGATCGATCCCAGCATTCGCCTGGCGAGCAAGAGGGCATCCCGGCGCAGGCGGACCGCCAACGCGATCGATGGGCCGACCGCCGGTAAGGGGTTGAGAATGGCATCCACGAGACGTTGTCCCAGCGGCCGGAACTGCTCGATCAACCGTCCCCAAGCAGCTCCCGCTCCGGGACATGCAGCCTCCAGCGAGGCGATCGTCGGCTCGAGCTCGTGATGCAGCGCAATCGCGGTCCCGTCGTCGAACGGGTGCGCCATGATCGCGTCGGGCCGGATCCACCGAAGCCCCTCGTCCTCGAGTTGGAGCTCGCGGATCGCCGGCGAGGCAACGGTCATCGGGTTGAAGCCGGCGCAGTGATCGTGCACAAATCCGGGAAGGGTCGCCTCGACGCTCGAGGACGCGCCGCCCGGACTAGGTGAATGCTCAAGCACCGTCACCTCCAGTCCCGCCCGGGCCAAATGAATCGCGCACACAAGGCCCGTCGAGCCAGCACCAACGACAACGACACGTCGGTCGGGGCTCACAAACCGGTGACGAACAGGCATCCCCCGGTCCTACCCATTCTGCGTCGTCTCACAGGCCCGCTTGCTAGCTCGGCGTTGCGGAGGAGTCGCTCCAGAATGCTCTCAGGCAGTTCTGATTGCTGGGTTAGCAGCTGAGCCCCGCGTGCACCATGCGGCGTTTCTCTCGGCGGTCTGGGGACTTCTCAGAGCCGACGCCCGGACTCGAACCGGGGACCCCTTCATTACGAGTGCCCCGTTCGGTGGTGATACGCTGTTTTGCAGGGCTTTTGGGCTCGATGAGCGTCTCTGAGTTGGTGTCATAAATGCTCGCTTCGGGACACATCTTGCCGGTCATGAGCCCGGCGGCGGCGGGGCATTCAGCTGGCGGCAGATTCCGCGCGCGGTCGGCATCTTGACCTCGCGATGGCGCGGGACTGTCGTGCGTTGGCCGGTATCGGCGTTCTCCCACAACTCGTGGCGAGCGCCTTCACGGACCAGCGAGCAGTTGTGTGCGATTAGATGGCGCTCGAGATCGCGCTTCTTCACGCGGCGATCTCGACCGACTCGACGAGCGCCCAACCGGTCGACGGGATCACCTCGTCACGGGCTCGCCGCTCGTCCAACACCAGGGCGATCGCGTCCCGCACCATCTCCCGCGCCTCATCAAGCGTTGCGCCCTGCGTATGGACCTCTGGCAGCTCGGGGACGTGCGCATAGACCCAGCCATCACCGGCATCTTCGTAGACGACGTTGAACGTGTGCGCGGCCATGAACAGGACGTTAGCGCGCGGCAGGGATCTCTCCATCCGCAACGCGCTGAGCCTTGACGAGTTCCGGTTAGGGCCCTCATATTCGACGCTCGATAGCGTTGGCGAGGAGTGACTGACGGCCGCACTCTGATCGAACCCGCGCGCGCTTTCCTGAGCGAGACACGCCAGATCGTTATCCATTAGATGCTGGGCGAGGACCCACGTTCATCCACCTCCAGCCGCCGCACCGCACCGAGTACCGAGCCTGGCCTACAGACGGTCGCCCCTTCGCTAGCTCCCGCAGCGGACTTCCTAAGCCGACGCCCGGACTCGAACCGGGGACCCCTTCATTACGAGGCAGCGCAAGGCTGTTACGGCCAGTTGCGGCGGGTCGTCAGAGTGCCTGCACTGACTGGGGTTCGCGCTCGCTGCAGGCGCCGAGCTGGGCTGCCCATCTGCTGCCCATTCGGTGCATGGACGCGGAACGGGCGAGCGCAGCCGGCTGTCAAGCAGATGAGCACACGGCCGTACGCTCGGTTCCGACAATTGGCATGGCGAACGCTCGGGACAGCGAGCGGTGTCACCAATTTCACCAGTCGTTCACACGCTCGTAACGGGCTGGACTCAGGGGGAGCAATGCTCACAGCTACCGTAAAAAGACACACCTTCCCGCCTGGAGCGCGGCGCTGTTGGGGGCGGTCGCGATGACGTCGCTCGGCGCTCGCGCGTCGGCGAGGCTAGGCGCGCCGAGCTCCTGACCGAGGGCGCGGGTCGGGGCCGGGACTCGGCAACGAAGGCTCGGCCTCCTCCTCTAGAGCGCCCCGGACATCGGCACGTCCGGGGCGCCTTCGATTCTCGATCCCTGCCGCGGATCGTTAGCTACAGCCGCAACAGTGCTCCGACCGGCTCGGCGACCGGCCGGACCCGTTCGACCGCGACCCTGAAACCTGCGCGGCCGAAGGGAGCGCCAGGCAGGTCAAAGAGCCCAAGACCGGGAGGCAGACCCGACCACCGCCGCGCTCCACACCGACTGGACCAGGGAGCACCTGGCTGCGCGAATTGGCAGGTGGGCGCAACCCGCCGGCGGCCCGGGCTGGCACAGCCTCACGGCGGGAGCGACGTGACCTCAGACGGTCCTGCTTCTCGGCGGCTTGCGGTTTCGCCCGCGAACTCTGGGAACAGCCCGGTCACGACGAATACCGTCTGCTCGGCAATGTCGACCGTATTGCCCGCGATGCGCTCCAGACAGCGCGCGACCAGGATCATGAACATCGACCACTCCCGAAGCTCGAGCTCATTGCCGATCTCGACCGCACGATTGATGACCGCGCGGTTCAACACGTTGATCTCCCCATCCAGGCGAACGAGGTCCTGAGCCATCTCAACGTCGCGCGCCGCGAACGACTCCCTGGCCTGAGACACCTCTGAGCGCGCGAGCTCACCCATGCGCTCGATCGTGTCAAGGATCTCCCGGTCCTTCGGCGCCGCCTGGCCCGACAGCTCCACGAGCTTGGCGATGTTCACGCACTGATCGCCCATCCGCTCGATGCAGCGAATCATGTGCAACAGCGCAGCGACGATTCGCAGATCGCCGGCGACCGGCGCTTGGCGCGCTAGCAGCGACAACACACCCTGATGTATCTCCAGATAGCGCAGGTCAATCCGGTCATCCTCCGCGATGACCGTCCCCGCCAGCCCGAGATCCTGGTCGCTGACCGACTCAAGCGCCCGGTCGAGCTGCTCGATCACCATGTCGAGGCCCTCGAGCGTCTGCTGCTCGAGATCCTTGAGCGATTCCCGGAACTGGTGGCGCGCTTCCTGCATCTAGCTCAACCAGCTACATCCTACGCGGCGCTCGGCCGCAGGCGTGGCGGGATCTCGTGGGAAGGTCCCGCTCGAGCCGACCGCGATCAGTGGGAACCAGCTCCGTCGGATGCGGGCGCGAGGCCGGCGGGCAAGACAGCTCCCCGGGCGGTTGGACGAAAGCGAAGTCGGCGGGCCGTCTCGGAGAACTACTGAGTCACACCGGCGGTTTCACGCGATGCACATAGCGATCGCGGGTGCAATCTTGGCGCGAAGACACATTCACGACGAACCAGGGGATTACTGACAACCCTTGGACCTATCTCGAAGGCGGTGGACCAGATGACAATCCTCTGGATCTTGTTGGGCATCATTTACGTGGCGTGCTGGATCTATTTCGGGCTAACAACGTTCCGTAAAGGGCACTACTGGATGTTCTGGATCGGATTCTTCCTCCCGTTCCTCTGGATCATTGGAGCATTGATCGCCCCGACTCCACGCGCAGCTGGCGCTGCATAGAGCCGCGCCAAATACAGTCCGTTGCTTGAGCGCTCCATTGCTCGGGCAACCAGCGTCCCACGCCAGGACTAGCGAGAGCGACCAGCAGCTGAGGTTGGAGGGATTGCTCCCGTTTGATCATCCCTTTCGGCTGATTACACGCGAGCAGCACGCAGCTACGATCATGAACTCCTGTGTGATCGTTTCGATCGAACCATCTGGTGTCCCGCTTAGATAATCGGGGTTTCGGTTCGCCGAAGCGAACGAGTTGACTGGCCCGGCCGCGGCCGCGTTGGCGATGTGCGCTCGACGGTCCCCAACGAGCCGAGCGATCAAAGACGAACGGCGGTCGCACAGGTTCCCTGACACGACGAAGGAAGGTTGAAATGACCGACGAGCAGATGATCGAAGAGCTCCAGGCCGAGCAGTCGATGTTCGTACAGACCGCGAACGCCATGACGAGCGACGGTTCGACCCTGACACTGAAGGACGTCACACCATCGACGCTCTACTTCTCCGATCGCCCGAAACGGGTTGTGGGACACATGACAACCTTGGACTTCGTCAATCTCTGGGCCGAAGGCGACAACAGCTTCGAGGAAGACCCGCCCAACGCAGTGCTCGCGTTCCTCGAGCCCGGAGATGAAGCACCCGAAGACGCCGTCGTCGTGATCCGGCAGCCGCGTCTTGTGAACGGCCAGCTCTCCTACTCGATCGAGACTCTCGAGGGGAGAGTCCCAACGCAGACTGGGCCCGTCACGCTGTTCATCGACCCATTCGGGCGGCCGCTGTCGCCCGTATCTGTATGCGGGATGAGACGGCGCGAGCGGCGACGCGACCGCCGACGCTAGTTCATCGCGCGAGACAGCCGCTGCCTTCCAACCGGCCCGCTAGCGCGATTGCGTGGAGCGCGGACGCACGCTTCAAGCATGCTCCCAGCGCCGGAGCGACCACCAGGAGATCGGTGCGATCACCACGACGCCTTGAGAGCCACGTCCGGCGGGGTCGGCAACGTCGAGCTTTGCGAGGGGGTCGATTCGTTATCGGCCAATCTGGCTGATATCGCCGTGACCAAGCCCCTCTCGCTCGAGTCGATCTTGTGACTGGCGAAGCCCGCCCGGGTGTGTTCGTGAGGTAAGACCGACAAGGTGGTCGCAGTCACCTCCGACGCCTCGGTCGACTCGAGCAGGAGCTTGCCGCGCGCCCGAACGACGCGCCGCCGGCGGTGTAGATCTGGCTTGGAGGTGCGCTCTGGGTGAGCGACGCGATTCCCGGTGCACATCATCCTCATTGGACGATGTGCGCTGGAGGGCTGCTCCCTACCCTCGCCTCAGTGGTACACACATCAACGCGACGACCCATGCTCTCGTCTCGAGGAGCGCGTTTGGCCTACACACGCTGGCCATGTGGTCGAGGTACCAATTCCGGCTGCCGTCAACCGCAGCTCGCCAACTACGGCCGGCTACGCAACAGCAGCCGCCCCGCGCAGCCATTGAACGGACAAGTCGCCCAGCTCGGCGCGCGTCATTTTGATCGTGATGAGACTAGGAACCTGGTTGCGTTCTTCACCCCCGCATCGTCCCGCCAGCCGATCAGAGAGGAAGTGTTGTGATGTCGCCCACAGAGCAGGAGTCGGTCATCATGGACATGTGGGAGGTCCCTCCCGGACGCCAGCGGGAGGTGATCGATGCGCTGCGCGAACTCCTTGAGCAGATGCGAACTATCGACGGGTTCGTCGATGGGCGGATTCACGCCAGCCTCGATGGCAGCAAGGTGGTGTCTTACTCGACGATGCGCTCAGCAGCCGACCACCAGCGCTTTCAGAAGCGGGACGAGATCCGCGAACGGATGCAAGCTCTCGAGGCGATCGCCGTTCCCCACCGCAGCGCCTACGAGCTCGTGTGCGTGTTTACCGCCTCGACCGAGACAGGTCCAGCGCAGGCGTCTAAGGGAGCTTTCTGACTTGTTGGCCTGACACACGGGCCAGACCGACCATCGGCATAGCTCGCTGAATCGAAGCCGTGCTCTGCCCGACGCCGAGCAACCGCTAAACCGGCCGCGGGCACTGAGACGCTTAAGCGGCAGACCACGCGTCGCTACCGCGTGGCGCGCCGAGCGACACGGGTCAAGCGGGCCTTCGGATGAGTGCCTCTCGGCGTCGGAAGCATGCGGCTTCGTCGTGATCCGCGACGGGGCGGCGCTCGGTGCGGGCCTGCTGATCGCGGTCGTGTTCGCAAAGATTCTCGTGTTCGCGGTGTGCGAGGCCACCGGCTTCATCGGCGGCCCGTTCCTCGCGATGCTGTTCATCGGCGGCACGGCCGGGATCTCCGCGCACGTTTTGATCCCGGGGCTCCCAGAGGGGCTCGCATTCGCAGCGATGTTCGCCGCGCTGCCGGGAGCGCTCGTCAATGCGCCGTTCTCGCTGATCCTGCTGGCCGGCCTGTCAACCCAGATCGGCACCTTGCAGATAGCACCCGTCGCCATAGCCGTCCTCACCGCCTACCTCGCCGTTTCGGGCACGGGCACGCTCATGGCCCTGGCGAACCGCCCACACAAGTCCGCCGCCTAAACCATCGGCGCCTTGACCGCCCCGACGCCGCGCCGGGGCCGCATGCCGGGGGTCAGCGGCCTAGGTTGCCCGGAATCGCTTTCGTAGCCATCCCGCCCCTCTTTCGGATTCTGTCGCGTCAACGGGTGGCGGAGTTATCGAACCGCACCGGTACCCTGGCGCAGCAGGCCCGGTCGGGCCGTCGGTGACGGGTGGCTGCAGGACGTGGCCGCGGCCGAATTACTCGGAGAAGTCGATCGCGATCATCGCATTGAGCGCCTCGTCGTCAGTGAGGAGAGCGTGTAGTCGAGGCCGTCGAGATCGGATGGAGCAGCCTCGGTTGCGTTCTCTGTGGATCGCTCCGGTAGGCGGTGAGCCTGTCTACCTCGACAACGCGCGCGCTCGTCGTTGCCGGTCCACGGCATCAAAGAGTCATCCCGTTCGGGTGATGAGCGATAACCAAATCGCTCTACCGTAGGTAAGAGACGCAGCCCGAGGTCCAGTGGCCGCCGTTCAGATTTTACCGCTGCTTTCGGGCGAGCGTGATCGGCTATGGCTTGCCAGCGTGCTCTGCTACCCAACCTGCTGAAAGGAGCGCTCGGAAAATGAGCGAGTTCGACGAGTTGGTCTCACGCAAAGGCGTACTCGTAGCGGGCAGATTCGGACCGGACTGGCGCGTCGCCGAACAGAAGAGCGCTCCGCTAAGTGATCGAGGAACCACAGGCGATCACGATGATCAGTTCCTTCTGTGCGTCGATACAAATGCTGCTCAACACGGGGGTTGCTGTGTCAAGCCGGTCGAAAAGTGCCCCACTTGCGCCGGTTGAAGAGTGTCCCACCCTGCGTGCTTGTGGGTCCCGTCCTGGAGCCCTGACGGGGGGAATCCAACACCGAAGAGGCAAGGGCGCGGCCCGGAATTGACCATGGCGATCGATTCATCGTTGGCGAAACCGAGAAGCTCGGGAGCATCGACGAACTGCTCGACCTGTTGCGGCAAGAAACGCCGTAAGCACCGGCCATGAGCGGCGTTACCGCGGTGAGCTGGCAGCCGGTGAAAGGCTGGGGCGTCTCGAGCGGCGTCTACTCGTTTGCGATGCATGGGCGGCTGTGCGCGTCGGCGGGCTTCCGTGAGGGCGGGTCTAAAAGAGGCCATAGGTGCGCCGTGGTGGCGAACGAAAGTGAAGCGCCCTAAGGCGTTCCTCGGTGGGCGAGCCGGCCACCGACGGTCAGGAGCGCTTTGAGCTTGCACGAGTACGCATCCCGGACCGCCGGGCGCCTGATGTGCGACCCGCACGAGAATGGGGGCGCACAATCTCGATCCCGAGATCAGCTCTGCGAGCCGCGTGTGCAACGGCACGGACGCGCGTCCAGGATCAGTCGGCAACATCGCGCCGATTCACAGGTGGGGATCCTCCAGCCAGTGTCAGGCCGCCGGAACGCTCCCGTGTTGCGACACCGTTACCGGGTCAGCTCCTGCCACCAGTCGGGGTCGGGGCGGAACGGCGCCGCCGGCAGTCCCGTGGCATCGGTGTCGCACCTGTACACGAGCCCGGCGGCGGGGTCGGCGCGGCGCTGCTCGTCGGTCCAGCCCTCGGTCGCCGTCGTGACGAAGAGGCGGTTCAGGCCGGGTCCGCCGAACGCGCAGCATGTGCATTCCCGGGCCGGGATGGGGTACGCCTTGCGCAGCGAACCGTCGGGGGCGTAGCGGTTGACCCGGCCACCGCCGTAGATCGCCACCCACAGGTCTCCGGCTGCGTCGACCGTCATCCCGTCGGGTGCGCCGACGTCCTCGGGTACGGTGACCAGGATCCGGCCATCAGAGATGGTGCCGCGGTCGGGGTCGAACGCGAACGCGTGGATCACCCGCGGGCCGCTGTCCACCAGGTACATCGTCCCGCTGTCGCGGCTCCAGCCGATTCCGTTGGAGATCGTGAGATCGCTGAGCATCTGCTCGGTGTGGCCGGTCCGGTCCAGCCGGTAGAGCGCGCCGCCGCCCTCGTGGTGGTCGTTGGCTAGGGTGCCGCCCCAGAACCGGCCCTGGGGGTCGCAGGCGCCGTCGTTCATGCGGGTCCCGGCGGGGGAAAGCTCGGCGATGGTCCGGTGGGTGCCGTCGGGCGCCAGGTAGACGAATCCTCGCCCGGCGCCGAGTAGCCAGCCACCGTCGCGGCCCTCGACGGGCGCGATCATCCCGACGGTCCAAGGCAGCTGGTATTCGCGGACGTAGGCCAGCGAACCGTCGTCGATCCGGGCGCGGGCGACGCGCCCGGCCAGGATGTCGACGCCCAGCATCTCGCCGCGGCGGGCGTCCCAGCGAACGCCCTCACCGAGTTGGGTCTGCTTGGTGGAGCAGGCGACGGCGCCGGCTTCGTGGTCGTGGTCCCTGGTTGCCATCATCAACCTCCGAAGTCGACGACGACCTTGATGTCGTCGGGGCTGCGCTTGAGCGCGTCGGCGATGTTCTTGGGCGCCACGCGACGCGAGATCAGCCTTCCCAGCCACGCATGGTCGGCGGCGGCGAGCGCCTCGGCCGCCCGGTAGAAGTGCCGCCGGTTGGCGTTCACCGAGCCGATGACCACGTTGTTGGCCAGGACCAGCGCCTTGGCCACATCGGCGGGTAAGAGCCCGCTGGCCTGCCCGCCGCTGCCCACGCCGGTGAGGCAGACGACCCCGCCGGCGCCGACGTGGCCGATCGAGTCGATAATCACCGAGCCGACCCCGGTGCACTCGATGATGACATCGGGATCGAAGCCGATGTCGGCGATCGCCCCGGAGTGGTAGGTGGCACCGACGTCGTGCACAAGTTCGGGCTTGGCGCCCTCGGTGACCCGGTCGAGGACGTGGACGTCGAGATCGTGCTGGACGCCGATCATGGCGGCGAGCATGCCGATCGGGCCGGCACCGGTGATCAGCACCTTATGCGGCACCCAGAACGCCCGCGCTCGCATCACCGAGACCAGCTCCCAGGCCTTGGCCACCACGGTGGTCGGCTCGAGCAGGACCGCGTGGAGGCCGAGTGACGGGTCCATCTTGGTGTAGAAGCCCGGCTCGATCCGCCATCGCTCGGACATGAACCCGTCGATCTGTTTGATGCCCCGCTCCGTGTACTGGCCGTTGCGGCACATGTCCCACTCCCCGACGGCGCAGTTGGGGCATGGCACGGGGTCGGGTCGGCGAACGATCCCGACGATCAAATCACCCTTCTGCAGGCTGCCCGCGTTGGGGCCGGGGTCGAGGACCTTGCCCAGCGACTCGTGCCCGAGGATCAGTCGCTCCCGGCCGGGGGGTGCCCAGCCGTATGCGCCCGAGGTGATCTCCTCGTCCGTGCCGCAGATGCCGACGGCGACCGCTTCGACCAGGATCGATCCGGTGCTCTCGTCCGGTTCGGGGACGTCCTCGAACCGAACGGAACCTGCAACTCCCGGCTGCACCGTGACGGCCTTCATGACTCCTCCTCAAATTGAGGTGTTCGCTGTCGGGTCGGCGGGATCGCCGGAATCACCGAGAGCTGATCTGTTGGTCGTGGGAGAGGCGGCGCCCCCACTCGCCCGGCAGCGCTTTCTGCGGGGCGGTCGGCTCGCAGCCGCGCACACGACGGGCACAGCTCGCGGTCAAGGAGGGCCGCCATGTGATCGGGCATGCGATTGCGGATGAACTCCCGGTGCGCGGGCGTCTGGGTCGGCGCTCCGCATTCGCTGCAGCTCAGCAGTGGCTGTTCGCACACGACGGTTCCGGTGATGATCGTGCGCCGCACGAGCTCCGGCGCGTCGCCGCCGAGCGTGCCGCCGGTGAACAGGCCGACCTGATCGTCGATCCGGATGGCGCCGGTCGGGCATACCTGGCTGCAGGCGCCACAGCCGATGCAAAGCTCGGCTGGGCGGATGAAGTCGAAGTAGGCGAGCCGGCCGGCGTCGGTATCGGCCATGCGCAGCGCGTCGACGCCCATCTCGCTGCACGCTGCCATGCACAGACCGCAGCCGATGCAGACGTCGCAGCGCAGGCAGCGGCGCGCCTCGTCGTGGGCCATCGCGTCGGTCAGGCCCTCCTCGATCTGGACGTAGTTGCCTTGGCCGAGAACTTCTTCGACGGTCCTCTCGGGCATCACGGCTCGCGGTAGATGGGTGCGCTCATCCGCCGTGACGTGCAGGGGAGCGACGTCGGCTCGGCGCACCGGCGTGCCTGTGGCGTTGTCCATGGCCGTCCCGCGCAGCCAGGCATCGATCGCGTTGGCGGCGATCTTCCCGGAGCGGATCGCCTCCACGACCGTCCGCGGGCCGTGCTCCACGTCGCCCCCGGCGTAGACGCCAGGTACCTTGGTCATCAGGCTCTTGGGGTCGGTGAGGATGAAGCCGTGGGTGGTCTCGACCCCGCTGCCGTCAAGGATTGTCAGGTCGGTGCCCTGACCGGTTGCGAGGATCACATGGTCGCCCTCGAGCGTCAGTAGCCGGGCAGCGTCGAACTTCGGATCGAACTTCCCGGTCTCGTCGTGAACCTGCTCGCAGAACTGGAAGGTGGTCTCGCCGTCCTCCCCGATGCTGACCGGGCCCCAGCCCGGGTGCAGCTGCACGCCTTCCCCAACGGCATTCTCGATCTCGTGGGGGCTGGCCGGCATCTCGCGGCGGTTCTCCAGGGAGGCCATGTCGACGTGGGTTGCGCCCTGCCGCAATGCCGTCAGGGCGACGTCGATCGCGACGTTGCCACCGCCGATGACGATCACCCGCGGCCCGACCCGGAACGGCTCGCCGCTGCGCACATCCCGCAGGAAATCGATGCCGCCCAGTACGAAGGACTGATGGACACCATCGATCGGGATCAGGCGCGAGCGCTGGGTGCCCAGGCCGAGGAACACGGCGTCGTAGTTCTTGCGGAAGTCGTCGAGGCTGCCCACCTCAGCGTTGGTGCGGATCGTGATTCCCAGCGCCCGTATCTGATCGAGCTCCTGGTCGAGCAGGTCGGGCGGCAGGCGGTAGGCCGGTATGCCGTAGCGCAGCATGCCGCCGGCCTTCTCCTGCTCCTCGAGGATCTCGACCTCATGACCGAAAGTGCGCAGGTAGTAGGCGGCGGTGAGACCGGCGGGACCGGAGCCGACGATACCGATCCGCTTGCCGCTGTCCGGCGCGATCTCGGGTTTCGGGTAGCCCCCTTCGGCGAGGCAGTGCTCGGCCGCCTTGGCCTTCATCGGCCGGATGAACACGGCGCCGTTGCTGCCGCCGCGAACGCAGGCCGATTCGCACGGCGCCGGGCAGACCAGGCCACAGGTCAGCGGCAGCGGGTTATCGCGCCTCATGACCTCGATCGCCGCTCGATAGTCGCCGTGACCGATTTCAGCGATGAAGCTCGGGATGTCGATGTTGGCCGGACACGTGCCGTGGCAGGGCGCGGCCTGGTGCTCGAAGCACAGCCCCTCCGGGCAGAACTCGCGCCGGGCGTGACTCTCCCACTGCTCGCGGTAGTAGCGCAGCGAGCTGCCCAGTGGCCAGGCCGCCGCCAGCCCCCGCGCGCCGAGCTCGAGCGCGACCTCGTCGAGCGCTCTGAGATGCGCGGCATCACCGCGGCCGAGCGTCAGCTCGGCCACCAGACGCCCGGCGCGGGCGAGCAGCGGGCGCACCGGATCGCCTTCGGCGTTATCGGCGAGCTGCCAATGCCGGTAGAGCGCGCGGCGCGTCTGGCGCAGAAGGCACGCGCCCTCGGCCATCACCATCAGCGTGGACGGCACCGGCACGACGCCGGCAGAGGCGAGCGACAGCGGTTGGCACGAGATGTCGGCCGCGGAGAGAGGCATGAACCCGCCCAGGCCGTCGTCGAGGACCAGC
The DNA here is from genome assembly GCA_963796645.1 of uncultured Solirubrobacterales bacterium. Lineage (GTDB taxonomy): Bacteria > Actinomycetota > Thermoleophilia > Solirubrobacterales > Solirubrobacteraceae > Palsa-465. The sequence goes on from CAWCMQ010000004.1 coordinate 413,411, forward strand.
ACCGGATCCTCGCCTGCGACCTCGACGCCACCGCCCCAGCCGTCGATCTGCGCTCGCAGGGTCTGTGCATGGGCGAGCTCGACCAGGCCGCGCTGCTTGATGCCGCGCCGCAGCGTCAGCAACGACGCATCCAGGCCCGACGCACCGCCGAACAGAAGGCCGATCCGACACCAGGTCTCAGGCGTGTGGACGAGCCGGGAGGCGTCGTCGGGCCCGTCCGCCCACGGACTGGGTTGGCTGTCGCGCTCGACCTCCAGCTGCATGCGGGGCGTCGTTACGTGGGCGAGCGAGCGGATCGCGTCGGTGGCGTTCAGAAGCGCGGCTTCGTGACCGTTCAGCTCGGCCGGGAGGCGCAGCCGGACCTCGCGGCTGTCGCGCAGACCGGCGGCGATCAGCACCCCCTCGATCAGCAGCCGCGGAGCGCCATCGAGTACCGCAGCCGTGCCGCGGGCGCGCACATCGAGTCCCGTCGCATCGATCACCAGCACCGAAGGGCCGACGCCGCGCACAAACCGGCGCCAGGCCAGATAGATCGGCTCGCCCGCACCGCTGCTCTCCGCGAGCCCCGACTCCTGCACGCGCTGCAACCGCTGCAACGGCGCCAGCTCCCTCGCCTGGGCGAGCCCCGGCAACGCGCCGGCGAGCGTGGGCGGCGAAGCACCCGCCGCGGCAGCGGCACCCTCGTCAAGCCAGCTCGGCAGCGTCCCAAGCGCGCTCATGCCGGCGTGTCATCGCCACCCGACGGCTCGGCGAGGAGCTGCCGGGCGTACCGCTCGCGGCGCGGGTCCGGCACCTCGTTGGCCTCGCCGAAGGACAGGCAGCCGGTCACGCACTTGGTGACGCAGGCGGGCTCCAGCCCAGCGTCGATCCGGTCCATACAGTAATCGCACTTGACCACCTTGTTCGTGGCGGGGTCCCACTGCGGAGTGCCCCACGGACAGGCCGCGATACAGCTCTTGCAACCGATGCACAGGCTGTCCTCGACAAACACGATGCCGTCCTTCTCCCGCTTCTGCATCGCGCCGGTCGGACACGCCCGCACACACCACGGGTCCTCGCAGTGAAAGCACGGCATGAACACGAAATGCGACCGAGGCAGTCCGTCGACCTCGACCGGATCCAGCGCGATAACCCGGCACGGATCGGGACCGGGACCCAGCTGCTTGTTGGTCTTGCAATGGACTTCGCACGCCAGACAGCCGATGCAGTTGGCCTCGTCGTGACGAAGCTCGTACTTGCTCATCCCGTAACTCCTTCCGGGGTCCGAGGCTTCACCCGCACGACCGTCTCGGTCAGCGCACAGCCACCGCCGGCGGGATCGAAGTCGTAGAGCTTGCCGTGCTGCAGGCGCTGATCGGCGACACCGAGGCCCAGCGCGCGCGTGGCGAGCGGCACCGTCGCCCCGTAGCCGTGCAACATGAACACCGCCTCGGGATGGATCCAACGCGTGACCTTCGCTGGCAGGCGGCCGCCATAGCGGCCACCGCCGCTGACCTCCACCTCGTCGCCGTCGGCGATCCCGAGCGCCGCGGCACGGTCGGGGTGGATCCAGAGCACCTGTTTAGGCGCTCGCTCGTTGAGCAGAGGATTGTTGAGCGACTGACCCTGCGCGAGCGTCGCCGTCTTCGCGAACAGGAGCGTGAACTCCTCACCCGTCGGCGCGTCCTTGGGGACGTACGCCGGCAGGCTCTCAAGCCCGGCCTGCCTGAGGGCCTCGCTCTCGATCTCGATCTTCCCCGAGCGCGTGGGGAACCTGAGCTCGTCGCGTGGGATCAGTTTCGGCGCCGCCGCCAAGCCGACGATGCCGGTCTCGCGCATCTCCGAGACGGTGACACCGGTGCCGTCGAGCTGGTAGTTCCACAACTCCTCGATCGCCTCGAACTCAAGCGCCTGCTTGATCCCCATCCGGTGCAGGATCTCGCGGAATATCCACCACGCCGGACGGCTGTCGAAGCGCGGTGCGATCGCCTGGTCGCGCATCGCGAAGACCGGCACCGGGCCGTTCATCTGGCACAGGATGTTGGCGCGCTCCAGGTAGGTCGACTCGGGAAGGATCACGTCAGCGAACCAGCCCATCTCCGAGTAGCGGACGTCAATCGAGACGAGCAGCTTCAACTTTTCGATCGCACGCTGCGCCGCCTCCGGATCGGGCAGGCCGGTGAACGGGTCGTGGCGATAGGCGAAGTACGCGCCGATCCCGTAGGGCTGCTCGGTCTCCATCGCGGCAAACGCCCGGTGCACCACGCCGGTGGCCGGATCCCACTGCGGCCGCTCGCCCCCGGCACCATCCACGCGCGGCTCCGTGACCTCCGGCACACGGTCGGCCAGATGGTTCAAGCCCTTGCGCCCGTAGTGCTCGGGCGTCTTCGCGAGCACGCATCCGCCCGGAACCTCGATGTTGCCCATCAGCGCGTTCAGGATCATCGCCGAGCGGCTCACATAAAACGACTGCTTGTGTCGAGCCGACATCCACCCCGGATGGAAGATCACCTGCGGTGCGTCCGCGGCGATCTCGGTGACGAACGCGCGCAACTCGCCGGCCGAAACGCCCGTATGCGGCTCCTGCCACTCGGGTGTCGCGTCCTTGACCGCGTGGCGCAGATAGTCCAGGCCGGAGACGAAGCGGGCAACGAAGTCCTTGTCGTAGACCTCCCGCTCCAGGACCTCATGGATGATCGCCAGGTTCAGCGCGTAGTCGCTCCTCGGTCGCACCTGCCAATACCGGGTGGCCTTGCACGCGGTGATCGTCGCGCGCGGATCGATATAGGTGCAGCGCATCCCCCCCGACACCGCGGCCATGAACACCTTCGCCTCCTTGACCATCAGCGATTCGACGACGTTGCGGCCATAGAGCACAAGGTGCTTGCAGTGCGAGTAATCGAATATGAGCCCAGCGACGCCGAAGCCATACAACGAACGCATGGCGTTATGGACATTGCCGGCGCACGCGGCATCGTGATTGAAATAGTTCGGCGAGCCGAGCGCCCTGACGAACGTCTGGGTCAGGTCAACAAATGGGCCGCCACGATCGGACAGCGCGACCCCGCGCCCGCCGAAGACATCGATCGTCTCCGTCAGCTTCTCGGCGACGTAGTCCAGGGCCTCGTCCCAGGACACCCGCCGCCACTGCCCGCCGCCACGCTCGCCAGCCCGGATCAGCGGCGTCTGCGGCCGCTCATCGTCAGACTCTAAAAACAGCCCGGCTGCGCCCTTCGCGCACAGGCTGGCGCCGAGCACCGGGTCGTGCGTATTTCCCTGCAGCCACGTCACCCGACCGTCCTCGACCGTCACCTCCATTGAGCAACGAACGGCGCACATCCCGCACATGCTGTGTACCGTGCGCCTGCCCGGCGTTCCAACACCGCTGACGTTAGGCGCCGTGGGAGAGCTCATCGCAGCTCATCAACCTTGATATCGGCCATCTCTTGCCTCCGATCTGCTGGCCGAGAACCGCAGCGGCGAATTCCAGCGTCTATTCGCACGAGCGCTGTCGGCCACTCCTCGTATCTGTGCAGGGATCGAGACTCGCATGTGCGCGCGCCGCCCCGCATCGACCAAAAAGGATGATCTGCCCAGCCGCGACATCTACGCCCAGCTGGCTACAAACGAATCATCCCCTTTGGCTGATGCGCCTTGACGGCACCGCCTGCGACTCTCCCCGGGCGCGAACGAGCTGCTGGGTCCGGTTGGCGGATTCAGCGCGTCAAACATCGACAGAAAGGGAGCATTTCCGTGTTTCGAGGCCCGTCGGCTGCGAAGCAGCGCGTGTCGTGTCGACCAACCTCCGCCCAGAAGGACGAGCGGTGAATTCCGGGCTTGCGATTGTCGGTCTCACGCTGCTACTCGTGGCGGCGGTGTCGCGGCGTCTGTCGAGCACGCCGGTTACTCCGGCGATGGTCGTGACCGCGATCGGTGTGCTCGTGGGGCCGCTGGTGCTTGACGACCTTGCGGTGCGTCCCACGAGTGCGACCGTGCGGACGTTGGCCGAGGCGACGCTCGCGGTGGTGCTGTTCTCGGATTCCTCGCGGGTGGATCTGCGGGCGCTGCGGCGCGAGGCTTCGATGCCGGTACGCCTGCTTGGCGTGGGTCTGCCACTGACGGTCGTGCTCGGAGGGCTGGTCGCGGTGCTCCTATTTGGGTCGTTTTCGGTCAGCGAGGCGTTGATCCTTGGGGTGATCCTCGCGCCGACCGACGCCGGGCTTGGCAGCGCCGTCGTCACGGACCCAAGACTTCCGCAGGCTGTGCGTCAGTCGCTCAACGTCGAGAGCGGCCTCAACGACGGGATCTGCGTTCCCCTGTTGTTGATCGCGCTAGCCACCGTCTCCGGCGCCGGCGGCGAGTCCCACCCGGTGCGCGTGGTGTTCGAGGAGATCGGCTACGGACTGATCGGCGGCGTCGCGGCGGGCGTCCTCGCCGCGGTGGTCGTGAACGCGGCCGAAGGACGGCATCTGATCGACGATGCCTGGCGGCAGATCATCCCGGTGGCCGCGGCCGTGCTCGCGTATGGGATCGCGGTCGACCTGGGGGGATCGGGGTTCATCGCCGCGTTCGTCGCCGGATCGCTGTTCGGCCTGATCGCCCGCGAGAACCTCGCATCGATGATGCGCTTCACCGAGGAGACCGGGTCGGCGCTCGACAGCGTCACGTTCCTGGTCTTCGGTGCCGTGCTGCTCGGCCCGGCGCTCGAGCACGTGAGCTGGCAGATCGCGCTCTATGGCGTGCTCAGCCTGACGATCGTGCGGATGCTGCCGGTGGCGATCTCTCTCTGGGGCACCCACGCGCTGGGCCCGACGGTGGCGTTCATGGGCTGGTTCGGCCCACGCGGGCTAGCATCGATCGTGTTCGCGGTGATGGTCGAGGACGCGCATCTTGCTCACGCTCCAACCATCGTCGCGGCCACCTACCTGACCGTCGGCCTCTCGGTGCTGGTGCACGGGCTCTCGGCGGCGCCGCTGGTGAGTCGATACGCCAACTGGTACCGGACCGCCGCGAACAAGCGCCCCCCTGTGATGGAGAGCAAACCGATGCACGAGCACCGAACGCGCGGGCCCGCCACGCTGCCGAGCAGCTGACCGTCCACGAGCGCGCAGTTCCCGGCAACTCTGCGGAGCTATCCCCTGGGGGCCGTCCGCTTGGGTTGGGCGCCGGGTTGCACGGTCGGGATCCCTCGAGTAAACGGGAGGGCGATGAGCGCCAGGAGTGCGAGGATGGCCTCCGAGGTGCGGAGCCCGTCGAGCTGGCTCTGCCTATTGACCTTGATGATCTCGTTGGCGGTCGCCGAGGATAGTCATCTCCCCGCCCGACCCCTTTCAGCCGGTAGGAGGCCCGCGCTTTCAGCGAGCTTCACTGCTTCGGCTCGTTTGGTCGCTCCGAGCCTCTTGTAGATGTTCTGGACGTGCGTCTTCACGGTAGGACGCGCGATGCCGAGCTGGCCGCCGATGCGCTCGTTCACATCGCCTCCCCCCTAGGCCTTTATGCCGAGGAGTTCGACGTCGACACAGCCCGGGACCTCGGCAACTTCCCGCAGGCCTTCTCGCACCTCGCGCTCGTCGAGGCCGCCTCGCGGATCATCCTGGCCGAGCGACTCGCGGAGATCAGCGGGTAACCCAGGCGAATCTCAGCCGAAGCTTGGGTCGCGTCACGGCCGTAGAGACCCGCAGCGCGGGCCGGCTCCGATCTCAAGTGGTCGGACACCGACTGCACAAGCCGATGCTCGGGAGATGACAGCGAACACGACCACGGGGGCCGCGCGGTCGGCTCCGGAGGAGTGCCGCGTGCCGCTCCAGAAGCATGCGCCTCGTCGCCGGATGGACGTCGGTGTCACGGCCGCACAGATCATCCTTTTTGGCCGATGCGACGCGGGCGATGGGGGCGACAGGATGGGCTTTCAGGCGGCCATAGGAAGAACCAACATCAGCTCGTAGCCCCCCGAAATGCAGGAGATCATCATGAATGAAGAAGCGATCAAGAATGCGGAGACCAGAGTGATGCAGTCCGCACAGGACGACGCCCAGCGCGTCCTTGATGCTGCGCAGCAGGCTCTGCAGACCGCCGAACAGAATGGCAAGATGATGCGTACGGTCGCCGCGGTCGCCGTGGCTGGCCTGGTCATCGTCGCCGTCGTCCATGCCATGAGAGAACCGCACCACTGAGCACAACCGCCGCCGAGTCCGCGGGAGCGACAGGCTCGAGCCGAAAGCGAGCCACTCAGGTCGTTGCCGGGCCACCGCGTCGTCGTTGGTGCGGCTGGCTGAACGCCTTACTCCCGGCCCCGAGGTTGCTGCTGCAAGCACGAAGCGGAATCCCTGCGGCGGAAACGCTTACGCCGGCGGAGCAAAGCGGTACCACTTCGGGGTCGCCGCCCCGGTTGCGCGCCGCCGTTGTCGGACGTGTTGGGTCATGTCCCGTCCGGATAGCCTCGTCGCCGCCTGCGTCGACCACCGTCCCCTGCCCATCGACGCCTCGGTCATCACCTAGCCGCGGTGGCCGCATGCCTCGACGAGCATCGCGGTTCATCCTTTTTGGCTGATGTGGGGTGGGGGTTGGGGGCCGTAGGATTTTGTTTCTGGCGGCCGTGGCCGCATCGTCGGGGAAGGCGCGAGCGGGGGGTCGCCTTCTGCCGTGATGGCGACATCGACACGCAAGCGATGAGCGATCTCGGCCGCGCTCTGCTGGACTCGCTCGACGCGGACGACCTTGACGCCCTCGCCGAACGGCTCGCGCCGCGTTTAGCAACACGGCTGGTGCCAGCCGAGGCCTCCGACGAAGTAGTGATGCTGACGTGCATGCAGGCGGCGCAGCGGGCAGGAACTCACGTCGAAACGATCCGGCGTGCCGTACGCTCGGGAGCGTTGCGCAGCGGAACGGTTGGTCGCTCGGCTCGGATCGCCCCCGCCGATCTCGACGCCTGGCTGAGCAGCAGCCAGCACCCGAGCCTTACCCGACGGTCACCGGCTCCACGATCGACACGTAGACGCCGCACACTCAGCGACGCGCTACGGAGCGCCGAAGCGCGTGACGGCTCCCGAATACGATGAACCCCACACACGAGCGGCCGTCCGACTGCCAACGGCTCCGGCCACTGATCGGAGGGACCATTGAGATTCCAGCAACCTAACGGGCCAGGCGCGCCGCCAGGCCGAGGCGCGCAGTGAGCGTTCAGCGCCGCACGACCACCCGCGCAGACGGAACCAGGCACGTCGCCTGGCGTGTGCGCTGGCAGGAAGGGACCGCTGGCGCTCCCGGACCTTTGACCGGAAGTCCGACGCTCTCGTGTTCGATGGCGAGCTACGCCGGCGCCGCCGACTCGGGTCGCTGGCCACGCTTGACGCCGGAGCCGAAACGCTCGACACGTATGTGACCAGTACCTGGGCGCCCACGTACGCTGCGCTGCTTGCGCCGAAGACTCGGAGGACCTACGCGGCGCTGTACGACCGCCATCTGGGGCCCGCTCTCGGCTCGGTGCCGCTGCGCGAACTGACCCCCGAACTGATCGCGCGCTGGCAATCCAGCAGGCTCACAACCGGCGCGGGGCCCGTTGCGGTGCGTCAATCGCTCGTGCTGCTCGGCAACGTACTCCAGCGCGCTGTTGAGTCAGGCCGCCTACCCGCCAACCCGGCGCGGCTCGTGCGCAAGGCGCCACTTCCACGTCGCCCCGAGGTCCGGCCTCTGGCCCCCGCCACGATCGAGGCGATGCGGGCAGCGTCCAGCCCGCGAGACGCGATGCTGCTATCGCTGCTCGCCTACGCTGGCTTGCGTCCCGGTGAGGCGCTCGCGCTCCGGTGGTCAGACGTGCGCGAGCGGACACTGCTCATCCAGCGCTCAGTCTCGCTCGGCGCCGAGAAAGACACGAAGACAAGCAAGCACCGCACCGTGCGGCTGCTCGCTCCGCTCGCCGCCGATCTGCGCCAGTGGCGAATGCGCGCAGGCCGACCGCCCGGCGACGCGCTGATCGTCCCGTCAGCGAACGGCGGCCACTGGAGCGAGGAGGCTTACAAGTCGTGGCGGCGCAAGGCGTTCCGCCGAGCGCTCAGTGCGGCTGGTGTCGGCCACGCACGGCCGTACGACTTACGCCATTCGTTCGCGAGCCTCCTGCTGCACGAGGGTCGCTCTGTGATCTACGTCGCCCGCCAACTCGGTCACGGCGCGCAACTCACGCTCAGCACCTACGGGCACGTAATAGACGAGCTAGAGGACCAGCCACGTAATGATGCTGAGGCCACGATTCTCACTGCTCGTGAGACCTCCGCTGCCCATGAGCTGCCCATCGACGCCAGCTAGGAGGATCCGCGGCCTCACGCCGACTACGAGAAAATAGGCAAGTTACAGGTCTTTTGTGAGAAAGCCGACGCCCGGACTCGAACCGGGGACCCCTTCATTACGAGTGAAGTGCTCTACCAGCTGAGCTACGTCGGCGTTAACGCGACCGCTCCGGTCTCGCGTATCGAGAGGCTAGCTCACTGCGCCGTGCTGAGCCTACGGGTCAGCCGCTTGAGCGCTCCGCGCCCGTTGAGGTGCTCCTCGGCGATCAGCAGGGCGAGCGCCAGCAGGTTGTACGAGGCGTGCACGACGAACACCGCCATCAGACCGCCGGCCATGTACAGCCCAACGAAGCAGACCCCGACGAGGCTCAGATAGAGCGTCATCCTGATGCTGACCAGCGAGATCAGGTGCAGCAGCCCGAACGCGAGGCCGCCCCACAGCAACCCGGTGATCCAACCGCTGGTGTGGTTGCGGAAGATCAGCTCCTCGAACAGCGCCAGCAGCGGCATAGAGGCGGCCAGCATCAGGCCGTAGAGCAAGCCCACCCACCGGTACTTGATCGGCGCCAGTGCGATGTTGGTCTTGACCCGGAACGGGGACCACTCGAGCCCAGCGGCAGTCGAGGGCCTTGAGCTTGTGGTTAAAGAACACGCCGAACGCGAGTAGCGCCGGCGCGATCAGCACATAACCGCTGTAGTGGAGATCGAGCACCGCGCGAACGAGCAGCACGAGCGCCTTGCTGGTCTCGGGCAGGGTCAGCAGCCACACCAGCTGAGCCATACCGAGGGCCACGAGAAGTGCCGTGCGGTGTTGCCTGATCGCCGTCATGGCGGTATCTCACTCCAATCCGCGGAGTCGCCGGTCGAGGGGTGCCCTGCCTCAAGGATATCCCCTCAGCGCTCAATCACCGTATGGCCGAGCGCCGTCGACGCGTCCTCTCCAGTCCTCCGCAAGGATCGCCCAGCGTTCGTGGTCGCGCCAGCGCCCTCCGATCTTGAGGTAGCGCGGCGAGAACCCCTCGCGTCGAAACCCCGCTCCGTTGGCCAGCGAGATCGAGGGACGGTTGTCCGGTTGGATGTTCGCCTCGACCCGATGCAGTCGCAGCGTGGTGAACGCGTGACGGAGGACGAGCTCAATCCCGGCCCTCATGTAGCCCTGGTGCGCGAACGGCTTGCCCACTGCGTATCCCAGGTAGGCACTCTGCAGATAGCCGCGAGTGATCTGCGACAGGTTGAAGAAGCCGACTATCGCCTGGTCCTCAAATCGGCAGACGAGCATCGCCTCGAAGTCCGGCCTTCGCGCGTCCGCGAGGTAGGCCGAAAAGCGATCGTCATCAGTCGGCGCGGTCGCCCAGGGGCGGTGAAACGATCGGCTGGCCCGCATCAGCGAGACGAACTCGGCCTGATCGGCCCGCGTCGGTGCTCTGAGGTAGACGTGCTGTGCCGTGCTCACGATGCGAGCGAGCGCTCGAGTCGATATGCGAGCGCTTCGCACGCGAGATCTTCCGACACGTTGAGCTGGAAGCGCAACCGCGTCTCCTCAACGAGGTCCATCGCCTCGCGCAGGCGCCTCGGCTCAACGCCGCTGTCGCTCGAGAGTTCAGCGAGGCGATCCGTGTTGCGAACCAGGTCGGTCGCCTCCCAGGCGAGAAAAACGAGATCTTCAAACCACAGGCAGACGAGCTGGAGGCCGAGGTCGAGCGCCCGCGTTTCGACCCGCCGCCGCGAACGACGGGTTCGATCGTTCCACTCCGTCTCGACCCGCTTGCGCTCCTTGCGCGGGTAGAGCTCGAGCTCATCAGAAGCGCGAGCTTCGAGCTCCGCACGAGTGGCCTCGCCGCGCGCCCGGACGGCGCTGAGCAACTCGAGCCACGGACGCACCTTCGCCGCCTCGCCGGCCAGGGTCGCGCGCGCGAATTGCTCTGCCGATGCGCGCAGCGCCGCTCCCTCCCCGCTCGCGAGCTCCATCGCCTCGCTCGCGTCGCCGAGGGAGAGACGGGCACATGCATCGGCGGTCTGCGCCGGGACCCCGCTCGCCTCGATCCGCGCCGCCACCTCAGCTGCGGGTGGAGCGTCGAAGCGGACCAGCTGGCAGCGCGAGGAGATCGTCGGCAGCACCTCGCCAAGCCGATCGGTCAGCAGGATCATGTGCACGAACGCGGCGGGCTCCTCAAGCGTCTTGAGCATCCGGTTCGCAGCCTCGTCACCAAGCTCGTCGACGCGCTCGATCACGAACACGCGGCGATCGGACTCGAACGGCGTCTTGCTGGCTGACGCGACAAGCGGGCGGTCGATGTCGCTGACGAGGATCTCGTGGGCTCCGCTGGGCGCAATCCAGGTCAGATCGGGATGGTTGCCCGACATCGCTCGCGCCCGCGCGCCGTTCGGATCCGGCGAACCGGAGGACAGCAGCTCCGCGGCCATCGCCCGGGCCACGTCGCGTTTCCCCGCCCCGCCAGGCCCGTGGAACAGGTATGCGTGCGAAGGCGACCCGTCGGCACTGAGCGCGGGTGAAAGCACCGCCTGCGCGTGCGGATGTCGTTGCAGCTCGGCCAGCACTCTGCCCGATGCTAGTGCCCGATAGGGTCGGAGGCGAGACATGTCGGGCGACACCCTGATCACGATCGAGGGCATCGACGGCGCCGGGAAGAGCACCCTTGCCGCGGGCCTCGTCGACGCACTCACCGGGCGCGGACACCCGGTCACATTGCTGCGCGAGCCGGGCGGCGCCCACGCAGCGGAGCGCGTGCGCGAGCTGGTCAAGGACCCGGCGCTCACGATCGGCGCGCGGGCCGAGGCCCTCCTTTACGCCGCCGCTCGCGCACAGCTCGTCGAGGAGGCGCTCGAGCCTCTCCTGCAGGCCGGGCGCTGGGTCCTGCTCGACCGCTTCGTCGACTCCTCGCTCGCCTACCAGGGCGCGGGCCGGGAGCTGGGTATCGAGCCGGTCCGCGCGATCAACGAGTTCGCGACCTCCGGACTCCGGCCGGCTCGCACCCTGCTGCTCTCCCTGGACCCAGCCGAGGCCCGTTCCCGCTCTCGCGGGCGACCCGAGCCGGTCGACCGCCTCGAGCGCGAGGGCGATCGGTTCTTCGACCTGATCGCGAACGCGTACGCGGAGCTCGCACGCGCCGACCCCCAACGGATCCGCGTGCTCGATGCGAGCCAATCGGCTGACGCCGTACTCGCCGCCGCGCTCGCCGAGCTCGCCGACCTACTCTGAGTAGCCCTGTGGGAGGGCCTGCGAGAAGGCCCAGGCGTCCTCGATCATCTCGCGCAGGCCCTTCGCCGGCTGCCAGCCGAGCTCCGAAGACACCAGGTCATTGGCTGCCACAAGCCTCGGCGGGTCACCGGGGCGCCGAGCGGCCTCGCGGACGTCGATCTCGACCCCGCTGATTTCGCGCGCGGTGTCGATCACCTCCCGAACCGAGTAACCGCTTCCGGTGCCGAGGTTGAAGATGCGGTGCCGGGAGGGTTCGGCCCCCTCGAGCGCGAGGAGGTGCGCGTTGGAGAGATCCTCGATGTGGATGTAGTCACGGATCGCGGTTCCGTCCGGGGTCGGATAGTCGGTTCCGAAAATCTCCACGTGCGGCTGGACCCCGAGCGCAGCGCGCAGCACGTTGGGAATCAGGTGCGTCTCAGGCTCGTGATCCTCGCCGAGCTCGCCCTTTGCGCCGGCGACGTTGAAGTAACGCAGGCTCACCGCACCGAGACCATGAGCGCGGCAGAAGTCGCCGATCATTCCGTCGACGGCCAGCTTCGACGCGCCGTAGGCGTTCGTCGGGCGGGGTGGTGCGGTTTCGGGGATTGGTACCTCATCCGGCTGCCCGTAGACCGCGCAGGTGGACGAGAACACGAGCCGCTTCACATCCGCTCCAACCATCGCCTCGAGCAGATTCAGCGTCCCGCCGACGTTCGTGCGGTAATAACGCTCCGGGTAGCTGACGGATTCGCCAACGAGCGCGAGGGCGGCGAAATGCAGGACGGCGTCGAATCCCTGTCCCACCAGATTCCGAACACCGTCCGCGTCAAGCAGGTCAAGCTCGACCAGCGTGGCCGTTGACGGCACCGCTTGGCGATGGCCTTGCCGGAGGTTGTCGAGCACCACGACCTCGTGCCCGCGCGCGAGTAACTCGCTGGCGACGATCGAGCCGATATACCCGGCGCCACCGGTGACGAGCAGCTTCAAATGGACCGCCGCCGCGCTATGAGCCTCTCACGCATGAGCGCGAGAGATATAACAGACCTAGAATCGCCCGCGCAGTGACCGACGCTTCCTCCTCAATCGAGCTCGAGGCGTTCGAGCAAATCGAAGCGGCGCCGGGCAGGGCGCTCCTCCGTGTCGTGCTGTGCTCGTTCGGGAGCTCAGAGGTGGCCGGGAGCCCCACACTCGTGATCGACGCCGGCGGACGGGCGCACCGGCTCGCGCCCCTGCCGGCGCCAGCCGATCCGGTCGGCTTGCTCAGGGCGGCCTTCTCGGCGCCCGTGAGATTGCTCGAACCCGGAGCCCGTTTCAGCCTCGAGCTTTCGGACGGCAGCGTGCTCGACCTCCCCACGCCCTCCGTGCGCAGTCGCCGCGCGGCGCGCGGGGCAGAGCAGACTGAGTTGCGCGGCCGCCTGCGCGCGCTCGAGGAGCGCCTCGATGGGCTCGTGGCCGAGCTTGCCGAGGCGAGATCCGCCCGCGCGAGCGCCGAGGAAGCCGTGGCGCAGCTGCGCTCCGAGCTCGAGCGCCGGACCGCCGAGGCTCGCGCCATCGCGCGGAGCTTCGAGGAGGAGGCCGCGGCGAGACTCCAGATGGAGGCGGTCGCCGATGAGCTGCGGTCCCGTCTCGCCGCAGCTGGCGAGAGCAGCGGAGAAACCGCGGAACTCGACCCCTGATCAGCCCCCGCGCAGTGGCTGCGCCGTGGCCGACAGACTGGGCGAAGCCGTGCGGGTCGTCACCGAGTGGCTGAGGCTCCGAGCCAGCTGGGTCGTGTTCGCGCTCAGCGGATCGAGCTCAACCGCACGCTTGGCGGCGACAGCGACCGCTCGGAGGTCGCCAAGGTTGTACTCGGCGAAGGCAAGCTGCCACCAGGCCTGGCTGTCGGTTGGGTCACGTCGGGTGGCGCTGATCAACAGCGATCGCACCTCCTCGCGCTGTCAACGCCGGGCGGCGATCGTCGCCTCGGCGAGGAGGCCGGCATCGGACAGTGGATCGAGCCGGCTGGCCAGAACCGCGGTGGCCTGCGCAGCCTGCACCGAGCTTGTCGAACCCGCGGCTCCGACGATCGCATCGCTGGCTTTGCTGGCGGCCAGGCTCGGGAGGACGTCGGAGATAACGATCACACAGACGCCCAGCGTCAGCGCGGCAAGCGCGAATCCGCGCACCGCCATGCCCGCCCGCAGCGACCGAACGCGGCCGGGGGTGCCACTGAGGACGCCGAGGAATACGAGCGCGGGAAGGGCGACCGCGGGGATGTCCCAATCCCAGTCGTAGAGGCAGTGCACGAGGAACATCACGACCCCCGCAAGCACTGCGGCCCTCACCATCCGGTCGCGGCCCGCTGGTCGTCGCTTCACCCCGCGGATGGCAGCCGTAAGCAAAAGACCGAATGCCAGCAGCGCCAGCACGCCGCCGATCATGCCGGTCTCGGACAGGAACTGAAGCGGCACGCTGTGCGGCTGGCTGACGGACAGCCGGTCACGGCGGTAGAGCAGGTGCACCACACCGAACGAACCGGCGCCCCAGCCGGCGATCGGACGATCGCTGAACGCGCCGGCGGCTTCCTTCCACCACACCCAGCGATTCTCGGAGTTCGCCGAGAGCAGGCGCTGCGGGTCATACGTGCTCGTGGTGCGCGTCGTCGTGAAGCTGTGCCAGGCGTGCGAGGCACTGCCGGTGAGACCGCGCGATGAGAACGTCACGGCCAGCAAACCAACGACGATCGCGGCGGCGACGATGCCGACGAGGCCCCGGGCGATGCGGCGGGTCTGGTCAGGCTCGAGGTTGCTGCGAGCCTCGAGCGTCTGCAGCCGCCGTGCGCCAAAACCCATCGCGCCGCTGCACACGAGCAGCAGCCCGAACAGGATCGCGCCGGCACTCTCGCGCTGGCCAAGGGCGACGTTTGCCGCGCTCAGAGAATGACTCGCGAGGCCGGCGATCAGGGGCGGGAGCGCCGCCAGCACGGCGAGCGCGATCCACATGATTGAGCGCAGCCGCACTCCGCCCAGTGCGATGCCAACCGCGAGCCCGGCGACGAGCGCGATCAGGCCACCCCGCGAGTAGGTGAGCCCGATCGTCAGCAGCATCAGCTGCACGGCGATCAGGGCGGCGATCCGCGCGCGCACGGAGCGCTTCAGATCGACCGCCCGGACGAGCGCGGCCGGCACTCCATAGGCGACGAACAGCGCCAGCGCGTTCCAGTACCCGAGCGGCTCCTGGAGACGCGGCAGCTGTCCGGCCTGATTGAGATCGAACAGCCCCGAGACATGCAGGCCCGGGAACAGCTTCTGACCGAGCGCGTAGGCCGTCACCGCCAGCGCCACGAGCAGGAAGCCGTCGGCGATCAGCTCGGCTGCGCGGCGCGTTGAGGAGCCGAGCGAGATCGCCAGACCGAGCGCGAGCACATACGTCACCGCCCGGTTGAGCTCGATCCACGTTTGGTTGGGCGCCACGCTCCACAACACCGTGATCCCGCACCAGATCACGAAGCTGGCCAGCGACGCGGCCCCCAGCGCCGCCATGCGCGACGCGCCCACGGTCAGGACCCCGCTCCACAACCAGGCGGCCCCGGCCAACAACACGATCGCGTCGACTGCGACCTGGGTCCGCGCCTCGGTCGCCAGCGCCACGGCGCCATGTGAGAACGCCGTATACAGGATCACCAACAGCAGCGCGCCCGCGAGCGGGCTTGGAGCCCGCTCTTTGCGGGCGCGAACCCCCTCCGCAGGCCGGGCCTGAGGGCCCGCGCCGGAATGGGTCAGGGGCACGGTCGACATCGGCCGCGAAGCTAGCAAGATGCGGGGATTAAGGGGCCCGGACAACCCGGTTTTGGGACCCGAGCGGAGTAAAATAGGAAGTCAATCCGGCCTCCCAGGAGCGGACGCTCGCAGAGGCTTTTCCGTCCGAGGCGTTCGCGAAGATCCGCTGTTACCCCCTCGGCCAGATCGAGGCCGAGCGAAAGAAGCGGAACGAGCGGAAATCGAGAGGAGCAGGACGGTATGGAGCACACCCCGCAAACCCCACCAAGCCCCGAAACGAAGGCCGGCGAGGGCCTCTCTGTTCGCCGCTACTTCACCACGCCCGGGGAGCATCCGTTCGATGCCGTCGAGTGGGAGACGCGGGATGCGCGAATTGGCCACGGGGAGAAGATCTCGTTCGAGCAGCGCGAGGTCGAGTTTCCGAAGACCTGGTCGCAGAACGCGACCAACATCGTCGCCCAGAAGTACTTCCGCGGGCAGCCTGGCTCGACGGAGCGGGAGCGCTCGGTCAAGCAGATGATCACGCGCGTCGCCGGCAAGATCGCGGGCTGGGGACGCGAGCGCGGCTACTTCGCCAGCGCAGAGGACGCGGAGGCCTTCGAGGCCGAGCTCTCGCACATCCTGCTTCACCAGATGGCCGCCTTCAACTCGCCGGTCTGGTTCAACGTCGGCTGGCACCCGGTCGGCGACCCGAAGATGCAGGCGAGCGCGTGCTTCATCCTCTCAGTCGAGGACAACATGGAGTCGATCCTCGAGTGGAACACCAAGGAGGGGATCATCTTCCGCGGTGGGTCGGGCTCCGGAATCAACCTTTCCAAGATCCGCGGCTCCCGGGAGCCACTGAGCCGCGGCGGCACCGCGTCGGGCCCCGTCTCGTTCATGCGAGGGGCGGACGCGTGGGCCGGCTCGATCAAGTCGGGCGGAGGCACGCGGCGGGCCGCGAAGATGGTCGTGCTCGACGTCGACCATCCGGACATTGTGGAGTTCATCCAGTGCAAGGCGAAGGAGGAGAACAAGGCCGCCGCACTGCGTGACGCCGGATTCGACATGTCGATCGACGGCGATGGGTTCCACTCGATTCAGTACCAGAACGCGAACAACTCGGTTCGTGTCACCGACGAGTTCATGAGCGCGGTCGAGAACGACGAGAGCTGGAACCTGATCGCCCGCAGCACCGGTGAGCCGACCGGCGATCTGATCCCGGCGCGCAAGCTGATGAACGAGATCGCCGAGGCCGCCTGGCGCTGCGCCGATCCCGGCGTCCAGTACGACACGACGATCAACAAGTGGCACACCTGCCCCGTCTCGGGTCGGATCAACGCGTCCAACCCGTGTAGCGAGTACATGCATGTCGATGACTCCGCCTGCAATCTCGCGTCGCTGAACCTGATGAAGTTCCGCCGCGCCGACGGAAGCTTCGACGTGGAGTCGTTCGAGCACGCCATCGACATCGTGTTCCTGGCGCAGGAGATCATCGTCTCGCCGTCGAGCTATCCGACCGAGCAGATCGGCGCCAACGCGCGGGCATTCCGCCAGCTCGGCCTCGGCTACGCGAACCTCGGCGCCTACCTCATGTCGAACGGGATGCCGTACGACTCAGAGGAGGGCCGCGGCGTCGCCGCCGCGGTCACCGCGCTGATGACCGGTCGCGGCTATCTCGGCTCAGCCCGGGTCGCCGCTGCGATGGGGCCGTACGACCGCTACGCCGAGAACCGCGACGAGCACAACGCGGTGATGCGCATGCATCGCGACGCGGCCTACGCGCTCGACGACACGACCTGCGGCGACGACGCGCTGCTCGAGGCGGCTCGCACGACCTGGGACGAGGCCGTGCTCGCCGGCGAGGCCCACGGTTATCGCAACGCCCAGGCGACCGTGCTGGCGCCGACCGGAACGATCTCGTTCCTGATGGACTGCGACACCACCGGCGTTGAGCCGGACTTCTCACTGGTCAAGTTCAAGGAGCTCGTCGGCGGCGGCCAGATGACGATCGTCAACCGCACCGTCCCCCAGGCGCTGCAGACGCTCGGCTACAGCGACGAGCAGATCGAGCAGATCGTCGCCTACGTCAACGAGCACGGGACGATCATCGGTGCTCCGGCCCTCGATGACGAGCACCTGCCGGTGTTCGACGTCGCGGTCGGCGAGCGCGCGATCTCGCACCTCGGTCACATCAAGATGATGGGCGCGGTGCAGCCGTTCATCAGCGGCGCGATCTCGAAGACGGTGAATCTGCCCCAGACGGCGAGCGTCGACGACATCGCGGACGCGTACGGGCAGGCATGGCACCTCGGCATCAAGGCGCTCGCGATCTACCGGGACGGCTCCAAGACCGCGCAGGCGCTGCGGACCGACGCGCAGAAGGACGCGCCGGCGCCGGGGCCGAGCCAGGAGGACATCGACAGGGCTGTCAAGGAGGCCCTCGCGCAGGCGCCGCCCAAGCGCCGGCGGATGCCGCGGGAGCGCCAGTCGATCACGCACAAGTTCTCGATCGGCGGCCATGAGGGCTACATCACGGCCGGCATGTACGAGGACGGGTCGGTCGGCGAGATCTTCCTCACCGACATCGGCAAGGAGGGCTCGACGCTGCGCGGGATGATGAACTCGTTCGCGACCGCGATCTCGATCTCGCTCCAGTACGGAGTGCCGCTCGAGACGCTGGTGCGCAAGTTCAGCTACATGCGCTTCGAGCCCGAGGGCATGACCTCGAACCCGGAGATCCCGTTCGCGAAGTCGATGCCGGACTACATCATGCGCTGGCTGGCGTCGCGGTTCCTGGACGTCGACCTGCAGGAGGAGCTCGGGATCCTCACTCCGGCGGTGCGTGCGCGCAAGGCGGCCCAGGACGCGGTGATGTCGCAGAGCAGCGACACCGCCGGCCCCGCGGCTCCCGAGGCGGGCGCGGATGAGTCCAGCAGCGGCAACGGCGGGACGTCGGGCCCGGCCGGCAAGGTCGGCAACGGTGGCGCCGGTGCAACGGCAGCTCCGCGCCCGGCGACCTCGGCGCTCACCGACGAGCCTCCGGTTCTGCCCGCGGTGCGCAATGGCCTCGACCTCGGCCCGGCTTGCCAGCAGTGCGGCGGGATGATGCAGCGCACTGGCAGCTGCTACACGTGCTCGAGCTGCGGGTTCAACACCGGCTGCGGATGATAGATAGCGCCGATCGCCTATCAGCGAGCGTCCGGCGCAGCCTGCGGGTGCGGGCCGCGGGTCCGGCCGCGCCGGGCTCTGAGCCACCGCACAGGCAACGTCCCCACAATCACGCGGTGACCTTGTGCCACCTCGTTTGCCAACCGCACCGCGGCGGCGTCCTTGTGAAATTCGCTGACCGCCGCCGACGGTCAGGGTCAGCACGCCGGCAAACCGAGCGACCTTCGCTCAAGGCCAGGTGGTACGCGCTTCGTACACGTGCGCCGCGCCTGCCGGCACGATCATCACCTCCTGCCGCGGCCCGGTTGCTGCGGGGGCGCTGATCGATACCCGCAAGGCCGGTCTGCATTCGTTCACGGTCAAGGCAGGCGATCGCGACGGGATCAACGCCGCGCAGACAGTCACCTACACAGTCACACCTGAGAGGGCCAAGCCGTCGATCACGGCGATCAAGCAGACAGCAACGAGGTGGCGTGAGGGCAGCAAGCCAGCTCACATCACCGGCCGGCACTCGGCTCCGCCGGTCGGCACAACGTTCTCGTTCTCGCTCGACCAGTCTGCCGCCCTGACGATGTGCTTTACCCGCCTAGTGCGTGTCCGGTTTGCTCGGGTTGGCGATGGGCGCGTGACTGGGTGGTGGGCCGGCGAGCGCGCTCGCGGCCCGGGCAGGCGCCCGGATAACGCCACTCTCGGTTCGCGCCCGGAGCCGAGAGTGACGTTGGCGCCGCTGGTGGGGGTCATCGTCACCTTCGCGCGCGCCGCCGCGCCGAGTGTGACGTTTCCCGAGAGCCGAGAGCCGCGAGCCGAGAGCCGGAGCCGGGAGCCGAGGCCGGGAGCCGGGTCGGCGGCGAGCGGGAAGCGGGCGCCGGGGCGGGCATAACCTCGAAAACTCCGCTGCGGCCCGCGAGCATTCGAGGTTAAGTCTGCCCATCAGACCTAACCCGCCATCCCCTCCGCGCCAGGTCCGAGTTTTCGAGGTAGTGCGTATCCGGTTTGTTCCGTTTTGTGTTAGGCGGCTGTTCGGGTGATCTCGCTGTAGGTCGTCGGCTGGTGGAGGGTGGTGAGGCCGAGGAGGGTTTGGAAGGCGGCCATTGGGGTGTTGCGGCGGTTGTGGCGGAAGACGTATTCGTCGAGGTAGACCTGGAGGTGGGGGTCGCTGACCGAGCGGTGGGTGCCGTGCATCCACGCTTTGAGGTTTGAGACGGCGCGGTGCGCTCGGGGGAGCAGCAGCTCGCCCGAGGTGTCGGTGCGCTGGACTCGCTTGCGATGTTCGAACCCGAGCTCGGTGAGGCAGTTGTATGAGGTCCACCCGTCGGTGTGCACGATCGTGCCGGGCGCGGTCGTGGCCCTCACGAACGCGCCGAGCGACTGCGCGGAGAGATCGTCGAGGATCTGCAGGCGCAACCGGCCGGAGCCGGCGCCGCGAACCTCGATCGCCACCCCGATCAGCGCCTTCTTGCCGCGGGCGCGGCCACCAGAGAGCCCCGGTTCCTCGCCACCGAGATAGAACTCGTCGACCTCGATCTCCCCCTTCAGCGATTCGCGCTCGGGAGCGAGCATCGCCCGGCGCAGCTTCTGCAAGATCAGCCACGCGGTCTCATATCGCGACAGCCCGAGTTGGCGCTGCAGCTGCCTGGCCGAGATCCCCGGGTGATGCGTGGCGACCAGATACGCCGCCCAAAACCAGGTCCGCAACGGCTGCCGCGACTTGTGCATCACGGTTCCCGCCGTCACCGAGGTCTGCAACCCACAGTCCTTGCACTGCCACACCAACCGCCGGCGATGCATCACCCCGACACGCGACCCGCCACACCGCCGACATCGAAAGCCTTCCGGCCACCGGCACGCGAACAGATAGTCGCGACACGCATCCTCATCGGAAAACCGCTCCTGGAACTCCATGATCGAACGAGAAAACCCAGGCCGCGGCACCCCGTCAAGCTACAAACCCACCCAGACGGAACAAACCGGATACGCACTTTCGAGGTTACTCCCGCCTTCCCGCCGTCGCACTGGACTACAAACCCGGCGTGCCATGCACCCCAACCTGAGCCAACCGGACACGCACACCCGCCTAATCGCGGGCCACAAGCGGACTCGCGTCGCCGGCACGCTCAGACTCAATGCTCACACAGGGACCAATAGGGTCCGTTTCCAGGGACGACTCTCGCGGACCAGGAAGCTGGTTCCCGGGCGGTACATGGTCACGCTCACCGCCACCAACGCAGCTGGCCGATCCACGACCTCCCGCCCGCTGACGTTCACGATCGTCAGGTAGGGGAGAGTGGAGAAGCCCTCCGGTGGTGATGAGCCCAATCGCGGCAATCGGCCTGCGGCGGCTGCATCGTTGCATGGCTCGCGCCGGCAGCCGCGGCCGCTTACCCTCGCAGCGTGCTCACCGCGCTGGCCACCCGGCTGGACCGGCGGATCGCCGATCTGATGCTTGCGCGCGCTCGGCGGCGCTGGCCGCTTCTTCGCATCGTGCCACGGACGTGCGTCCGTCCGCTGATCCTGCCTGCCGCCACACTTGCCCGTAAGGACCTCCTCGGCGTCGCGATGCTCATCGCGAGCGCGGTGCTGTTGCTGCTTGTGGGGTTCTGACGATCCAGGCTCGACCGGCGTCGATGGCACGTCCGGTCGAGCGACCAGACAGGAGCGTGAGAGATGATTGTGGTGGTGGGTCGGGTACGGACGGACGCCGACAAGCGCGCGGACCTGATGCGAATCGCGCAGGCGGTGGTGACGGCATCCCGCGAGGACGAAGGCTGCATCAGCTACCGCTTCTACGAGGACACCGAGGTCGCCAACGACTTCGTGTTCATTGAGGAGTGGGAGAGCGATGAGGCGCTCCGACAGCACTTCGCCACCCCGCACATCGCTGAGTTCATGCGAGCTGTCCAGGCCACGCTCATCGCTCCTCCCGACGTCACCTTTCACACGATCGAACGCTCGAGGAGCCTTGCGAATGTGAGTCGCCGCTCGTCGTCCTGATCATGGGCGAGAGCGGGATCGTCCGGCCAGGAGCCGAGCAGCAATCACGTCCCTGCCTCTAACGTAGGGGGTCCGGCAACTTCAAGGAGGAAAGATGGACAAGCTTCATCCTCACCGGCGGGGCCTGGTCGCGGTGATCGCGATCTGCTGCTCGGCTCTTCTGTTCGCCTCAGGCGCGGCAGCGAAGACGAGCAAACCGGCGCCGCTGACACCCGGGTCGCGTTATCTCGCGCTCGGTGACTCGGTCACGTTCGGCTACGAGGAGGCGACGGTGGTCCCGGCGCCCAACTACAAGAACGCGGCCAGCTTCCTCGGGTATCCCGAGCACTTCGGATCGGTGCAGCACGTGGTCGTCGCGAACGCGGCCTGCCCCGGCGAGACGAGCTCGAGCCTGATCAATCCCAAGGCCGCGAGCAACGGCTGCGAGAACACCCCCGGGAACGCGACGGCGGGCTATCGGACGATGTACCCGCTGCACGTTCACTACACCGGGTCGCAGCTCGCCTATGGCCTTTCGTACCTGAAGGCGCACAAGAACGTGCGCCTGGTGTCCCTGATGATCGGCGCCAACGATTACTTCCTGTGCGCCGAGACGACCAAGGATGCCTGCGCGAGCAAGTCCGAGGTCCAGGGCGTGGTCAAGACCATCGCCAAGAACGTCAAGACGATCCTGTCGGCGATCCGAACCAAGGCGCACTACAAGGGTCAGCTGGCGATCGTGAACTACTACTCGCTCAACTACGCGTCGGCCGCAATCAACGCGCAATCGGCGCTGCTTAACAGCACGGTCGACGGGGCCGCAAAGCCGTTCCACGTTGAGATCGCCAACGGGTTCTCCGAGTTCCAGGCCGCGGCTGTGCACTCCGCGGGCAGCACCTGCAACGCGGGCCTGCTCACGCAGCTCGGCATGCCCGGGAAGTGCGGCGTTCACCCGAGCTACGCCGGACAGGCGCTGCTGGCCGAGGCCCTGGCCAAGGCCGTGCAGCTCTAGCCACGGTCTGCCGGTGTCCGGGCCGGCCGGGGTCCGGACACCAGCCATCGTGCCGGTGCGCTACGAGGGGCGCCGATCGGGTAGCAGGTAATCGATGTCGGCACCACATCTGAACTGGTCCACCGCCGAGGTTCACGACGCGGAGCTGTCCGTGCCGCTCGAGGGCGACGCGCCCAAGGGCTGGAAGCAGAGCTTCAGGGCCACCGTGCGTCTGCTTGGACATGGCGAGTGGGGCGAGGTCAAGATCAAGAAGCACACGGTCCGCGTGAGTCACGTTGTACCGGGCTCCGAGGAGAAGCTCCGCCACTACCTGGAGAGCGTCATCGAGCAGGCGAACACGTCTCGGCCGGAGGAGGAGGACGAGCCCGAGGACACGAGCGAGTCCGCTGATTCCGCTGACGAGGGCGATGCGGATGGGCCGGACGCGCGGATGACGAGCGAGTTCCGCTCGTTCGCGGAGCGCTAGTAGGACCGGGCGCGCCCGTCCGTGCGTTTATGCTCGCGGCAACCAGACCAAGAGGAGCGCGATCCATGGACAAGACCTCCGAATTCGTACGCGGCGTGGACTTCGTCGGCCTGCCGACGCGTGACCTGCAGACCGCGGCGGCGTTCTACGGTGAGACGCTCGGGCTTCCGCGCTCGGTCTACATCGAGGAGCGGAACTACTCCGAGTTCGAGACCGGCAACCTCACGTTGAGCATCTACAACCCGGAGAAGATGGGGATGGGATTCGAGCCCAACTCGAACGCGGTCGCGCTGCACGTCGATGACGTGCCGGCCGTGCGCGAGGAGCTCGAGCAGCGAGGGGTGGAATTCCGCGGCGACATCCTCGACACGGGCGTCTGTCACATGGCGCTGTTCTCCGACCCGGATGGCAACGCGCTGATGCTCCACCACCGCTACGCGCCGCGCCACACCGATCTCTAAAAGGCGGGCAACTCCCGCCCCCCGCCGCGCGCGGCAACCAGCTCGGCGGCCTCCTGGTCGAGCGCCTCGAGCATCGGCGCCAGCAGCGGGTGCCGGCGGCCGGGCGGCACCAACGCATACACATCGCGCGCCACCGTCATGCCGGCGATCGGTCGCAGCGCGAGATCGCGGAACGGGTCCCTCAGAAGCTCGGGGGTGAGCGAGACCGCAAGGCCGCGGATGATCAGGGCGCGGATCGCGAGCTGGTCGTGCGTGATCGAGACCAGGTTCGGCTCAAAGCCGGCGGCCCGACACGCGCGCACGATCGCGCCGTCGGTCAGAGCAGCGGTCCAGTCGTCATCGCGCAGGTCGGCGAGGTGGACCTCGGACTCGCTCGCCAAGCGATGGTCAGGCGCCAGGGCGACCACGAACTGCTCGTGCAGCAGCGCGTGGCGACGGACACCGTGCGGTTCCTGGCGAGGAAACGTGGTGTCCTCGTAGGCGATCGCGAGGTCGAGGGCCCCGGACCCGACCCGAGCCGACAGTTCGTCAGGTGTCCCCTCGTCGAAGGTCACGCTTGCCTTGGGGTGCCGGGCGCGCAGCCGCGCGACGGCCGCGGGCACGAACCCGGCCAGCGCGCTCGGAAGCGCCCCGATCCGCAAGCGCATGCGATCGCGGGAGCCGATCGCCGCCAGCTGCGCCCCCGCGATCTGGAACCGCTCGGCGATCACATCGGCGTGCTCAAGCAGAACCTCTCCGTGCGGGGTTAGGCGCAGGCCGCCCGGCCCACGCTCGAGCAGCTGGGCGCCGACCTCACGCTCGAGCTGCGCGACCTGATTTGAGACCGACGGCTGGGAGAGGGACAGCTCGCGGGCAGCCCGCGAGAACGAGCGGAGGTGCGCGACCGCGCGAAATGTGAGCACCCGCCGGGGATCCATAGGCGCAGCCTATCGAAACCTCAAAACGATTATTTGACGCTATGCGTCGCCAGGCGCAGACTGGGAAAGGCGAATAGAACAAACAAGCCGAGAGTGAGACATGACGCAAGTTCCAACTATCTCCCTGAACGATGGCCACGCAATCCCCCAGCTTGGATTCGGGGTATTCCAGATCCCGCCCGAGGACACCGCCGACGCCGTCACCGAAGCGTTCGAGGTCGGCTACCGCCACATCGATACGGCCGAGATGTACCGCAACGAGAAGGGTGTCGGCGACGCGCTGCGCGCGTCCGGACTCGACCGCTCCGACGTCTACATCACGAGCAAGCTCAACAACGGCTTTCACCGGCCCGACGACGCGCGGCGCGCGTTCGAGCAGACGCTCTCGCAGCTCGGATTGGACTACGTCGACCTGTTCCTGATCCACTGGCCGCTGCCGACCCTCTACGAAGGCGACTACGTGTCCACCTGGAACACCCTGGAGGAGTTCAAGCAGGCTGGCCGCGCTCGTTCGATCGGCGTCTCGAACTTCCAGGTCGCCCATCTCGAACGGCTCGCCGCCGAGACCGACACCGTGCCGGCGATCAACCAGATCGAGCTCCACCCGTACCTGCTGAACGACGAAGTGCGCTCGTACGGCGAGGAGCATGGCATCGCCACCGAGGCCTGGTCGCCGATCGCGCAGGGCGGCGTGCTCGACGATCCGGTGATCGTCGAGATCGCTGAGAAGGTCGGGCGCTCAACCGCTCAGGTCACCCTTCGCTGGCACATTCAGCGCGGCAGCATCGTCTTTCCGAAGTCGGTGACGTCCGAGCGAATCAGGGAGAACTTCGAGCTCTTCGACTTCGAGCTCGACTCCGACGACATGGAGCGGATCACCGAGCTCGACCAGGGCGAGGAGGGCCGCACCGGCCCGAACCCGGACAAGTTCGCCTACATCCCCGGATAGGTGCCACACATGACCAGTCTCACAACTCGCCCTCTGGGCGACTCGGGCCTCGAGGTCTCGATCTGCGGCCTGGGATGCAACAACTTCGGCCGGCGGGTCGACCTCGTGGGAACCCGGGCGGTCGTCGACGCGGCGCTCGCCGAGGGAGTCACGTTCTTCGACACCGCCGATATCTACGGCGGCACCGGTAAGAGCGAGGAACTGCTCGGCGAGGCACTTACGGGCCGACGCGATCAGGTGGTGCTCGCGACCAAGTTCGGGATGGACATGCACGACGGCCGCGGCCCGCGCGGCTCCCGCGACTACATCCTGCACGCCGTCGAGGGCTCGCTGCATCGTCTGCGCACCGATGTGATCGACCTGTACTGGTACCACCAGCCCGATGGCGTGACCCCGATCGCCGAGACTGTGGAGACCCTCAACGAGCTCCTGCAGCGTGGCACCGTGCGGGCGATCGGAGCGTCGAACTTCAGCGCTGAGCAAATCGAGGAGGCCGACGCGGTCGCCCGCGAGCGCGGCCTGACGCGGTTCGCCGCCGTACAGAACCGCTACAGCCTGCTCGAGCGCGAGCAGGAGCGAGACGTACTCCCGACATGCGAGCGGCTGGGCCTCGGTTTCGTTCCCTATTTCCCGCTCGCCTCGGGACTGCTCAGCGGCAAGTACCGGCGCGGCGCCGACGCGCCTGCCGGCACGCGCCTGGCCGGCCGAGAGCAGGTGGCGACCGAGGAACAGTTCGACCTGCTCGAGGCGCTCCAGGAGTTCGCCGATCAGCGCGGCCTGTCGATGATCGAGGTCGCGATCGGGGCGCTGCTCGCACGCCGGCCCGTCGCCTCCGTGATCGCCGGCGCGACGAAGCCCGAGCAGGTCAGTGCCAACGCCGCGGCGGCTAGATGGACGCCGAGCCAGGACGACCTCGAGGCGCTTTACGGACTACTGAGCGCGTCCGCGGCGTAGAGGGGTGCGCCGGTGGCGGGCGGTCGTAGGCGGCAGCGCTTCGACGGAACCCATACAACCTCGCAAACCCGGCACGGGTCGGACGGATCTGCGTGATCAGATCTGTTCAGCAGACCTGATCCGCAATTCCCGATACCGAAGGTGGGAGTTTGCGAGGTCGCGCGTATCCGGTTGGCTCAGGTTGGGGTGCATGGCACGCTGGGTTTGTAGTCCAGTGCGACGGCGGGAAGGCGGGAGTAACCTCGAAAACTCGGACCTGGCGCGGAGGGGATGGCGGGTTAGGTCTAATGGGCAGACTTAACCTCGAATGCTCGCGGGCCGCAGCGGAGTTTTCGAGGTTATGCCCGCCCCGGCGCCCGCTCCCGCTCGCCGCCGACCCGGCTCCCGGCCTCGGCTCCCGGCTCTCGGCTCCCGGCTCTCGGCTCTCGGCTCTCGGCCTCGGGAAACGTCACACTCGGCGCGGCGGCGCGCGCGAAGGTGACGATGACCCCCACCAGCGGCGCCAACGTCACTCTCGGCTCCGGGCGCGAACCGAGAGTGGCGTTATCCGGGCGCCTGCCCGGGCCGCGGGCGCGCTCGCCGGCCCGCCACCCAGTCACGCGCCCATCGCCAACCCGAGCAAACCGGATACGCACTTGCGAGGTTAGTCAGGGCCACGCGGCCACGCCAACCGGCAACCGCCAACCGGCAACCGCCAACCGGCAACCGGCAACCGGCAACCGCCAGCGGAGATTGGAACGGCGACGGATCCGCGCGCAGTCCCGAACGGCGATGGGTCCGTCCGCCACGGCACCCCTCAATAGGCTGTGGCGGGCGTGCGGCCGATCCACTACCTGAGCATCTTCGTCCCCGTCGCCCTGGTGCTGAAGCTCGCCGATGCCACGCCGACGCTGGTGTTCTTCACCTCGGCGCTGGCGGTGGTTCCCGGCGCGGCGGTGATGGGGACGGCGACCGAGCAGCTCTCAGGGCGGTCCGGGCCCGGGATCGCCGGTCTGCTCAACGTGACGTTTGGAAACGCGCCCGAGTTGATCATCGCCTTCTTCGCCCTGCTCGACGGACTGCAGGAGGTCGTGAAGGCGTCGCTGGTGGGGTCGGTGATCGGCAACGCGCTGCTCGTGCTCGGCGCCGCGATGTTCGCCGGTGGACGCAACCGGGAACGACAGAGATTCGACCGGACGGCGGCACAGAACCTGTCCGGGCTGCTGCTGGTCACGGTCACGGCGCTGATCCTGCCGGCGGTACTCGTGCTCTCTCGCGGCCAGAGCCTCCCCGAGGTCGGTGAGCACCGTCGTTCGTTCGGCTCGCAGGTGGAGCATTTGTCGCTGGTGATCAGCGTCGTGATGATCGCTGTTTACCTAGCCGGCCTGATCTTCTCCCTGCGGACCCACCGAGATCTGTTCGCCCCGAGCGACACGGAGAAGGAGGCGGCGAGCTGGTCGATGTCGCGATGCGTGATGGTGCTGGCCGCGGCGGGCGTGGTCGTCGGGGCGATGAGCGAGCTCCTGGTCGGATCGATCGAGCACGCGGCTCATGCGATCGGGCTCTCGCAATTCTTTGTCGGCGCGTTCGTGGTGGCGATCGTCGGCAATGCGGCCGAACACTGGGTGGCCATCTCGGCCGCGGCCAAGGGCAAGATGGACCTGGCGGTCAACATCGCGATCGGGTCCGCCGCCCAGGTCGGGCTGTTCGTGGCGCCGGTGCTGTGCATCCTCTCGTTCGCGTTCGGGCCGGCGCCGATGGCACTCGTGTTCAACGGCTTCGAGCTCGCCGCCCTGCTCTTGGCAGCGCTGATCTCGAGCACGCTGATCGGTGACGGGGAGTCGACCTGGTTCGAGGGCGTGGAGCTGATGGGGGTCTACGCGCTGCTCGGGGTGCTGTTCTACTACGCGTGAACGACGGCCGGCGGCGCCGGACGGTGTACGCCGGCGAGCAGCCCCGCGTACGAGCGCACCAGTGCCGCCCGTTCCTCAGCGATCAGCGAGCTCGAGAGGTCGCACCCCTGTTCCACCCACTCGTCCGAATAGCGCATCGCGAGCGCGCGCTGCTCGGCCGCCACCCGCACGTCGGCCTCGGGCACCCCGTACACGTACGCGTACAGGGCGGCGAGCGCCTCGATCAGTGGCTGCTCCGCCCCGTCCCCGCGCTGGTGCTCGCGATGCACCCGCCACCACTCGACCTCGAGCTCGGCTGCCCTCACGGAGTCATAGGTCTCGTGATGGCGGCGCGCCACGAGTCGGTAGAAGCGCTCCATCGTGCGCCGGCACCCGTCGGGGTCGTTATCCGGGAAGGGCGCCCACTGCTGGTTGGCCCGGAGCACGAGCCAGGCGCCGTACAGCGTCGATGGCCACGGAAGGCCGAACGTGTGCCGCGTCAGCGAGATCGCCGAGCGCAGGAAGCGCAGCCATTCCCGCCGGTAGTAGGCAACCCAGGCGTCGCATTCGAGCTCGCCGACCCGGCGAGGATCGAACGACCGATGCGCCTGCGCGCCCCGGCTGCCCCGGCGAGGTCGCCTCACGATCCTCATCCCGAACGGAATCTAATCGATGGGTCTGCGGCAGACCACAAGATCCTGCCAGGCGCTGATCGCCCGCTGCCTCACGTCCAGCACCTCGAAGAACCCGTCCCAGTGCGACCGCAGGTACCCCTCGCCGTGAAACGCCAGTCCGTAGTCGGCTCCGATGCCCGGCATCTCGGCGCGGTTCCAAATCGACCTCACGTACGGCACGAAGATGAACTCATCGCGCTCGAGCGGCCCGCGAGCGAACCCATCCCGTGAGCACCAGCCGGTCCTCGCCGCGCCGGAGCGGAACTGCTCGAACGCGTGCGCGCCGTGCACGGACAGGAGTGCAACCCCGCCCGGCGCGAGCGCGCGGTGCAGCTCGGCCAGCCACCGGTCCTGCAGCGGCGCATCCAGATGGCTGAAGACCGAGATCGAATAGATCAGATCGAATCCGCTCGGCTCGAACGGCAGCGGCGGGGCGAAGTCGCTGACCGCCCAGCGCAGGTGCGGAAGGTGCCTTGCCGCCCAGGTGATCGCGGCCGCATCGACGTCGCACCCCGAGCACCGGGCCCCGGGGGCAAGCGCGGCGATGTGCGGAAGCACGCGTCCGGACCCGCATCCGAAATCGAGCAGCTCGCCGATGTCCGCAAGCGCCAGCCACGGCCCGAGCGCAGCCGCGAGCTCGTCGCCCGCAAGCCGCCCGCCCTCCACAAATTCCCGCGCGCCGGGCGCCCCGGTGCGCGCCCGCAGCCTGCGCGGCGGCACCGACCACGCCGCACGCCCGCGAGGCCGCCGCGTGACCAGCGGCTCGGCCAGGTCCCGGCCGTTCCTCGCGACCCACGCGGCCGCCATTCGCGCCCTACCCGGCCGCGGTCGATTTGGAGGCAATGAGAGGATGGCCGCCGCATGCTCGCAGACGCCAACAGCTCCGCGATCCGCGCGCTTTGCGAGGCGACGCTCCGCACCAACTGGCGCGAGGGCGTCCGCGGAGATGATGGCGTCCCGTTCGCCTACACCTGCCCGAGCCCGGGCCACTACCCCTGGCAGTGGTACTGGGATTCGTGCTTCACCGCCGTCGCCTGGCGCCATTTCGATCCGGCCCGCTCGCGACTCGAGCTCAGATCGCTGCTCAGCGCCCAGCACGCGGACGGGTTCATCGGACACACGATCTTCTGGGAGACGCCGCTGGACGGGCCGCGGCGGTTCACCTACAACGTCACCGAGAAGGGCGCCCATATGACCTCGAGCATCCAGCCGCCGGCGCTGGCCTGGGCCTGGCGGATCGCGGTCGGCGACCCGGCCGAGGAGCCGGCGATCATCCGACAGCTCGAGTGGCTCGAGCGAAACCGCGACCTCGATGGCGATGGTCTCATCTGGATCGTCCAACCCGACGAGTCAGGGCTCGACGCCTCCCCGCAGTTCGACCCGATCTGGGGAGTGAGAGCCCATTCGATGCCCGGATATGTGGGGCTGGTCCATCGCAACCGCCGGCGAAACTACGACCTGCGGCGGATCGCCGCCGACGGCGGCCCCGAGTGCTGCGAGGTGCTGACCAACGTCCTTTACTCGCTCTCCCGCGTAGCGGCGGGCAAGGAGTCGCTCACACCGGCGCTGATCGAGCGCTGCTACGACGAACCGACCGGTCTGTTCTGGCCCGTCGCGCGCCCGCGGGTGCAGCGGCGGATTCCGGTGACCTGGGCGGCGCTCGCACCGCTCGCACTGCCCGACCTACCCGAGTCGATCGGGCGGCGCCTGGTGGAAGAGCACCTGCTCGACCCCGCACAGTTCTGGCTCCCGGTGGCGCCGCCATCCGTCGACCGCAGCGACCCAAAATTCGAGCGGAGCGATCTGCTGGTGCCGGGGATCCGCCGCTACTGGCGCGGGCCGACGTGGATCAACTCAGCCTGGCTGGTGTGGCTTGGCCTGCTTCGCCTCGGCTACTCCTCGGAGGCCGACGCAATCGCCCGGCGGCTGTGCGACACGGTGCGCGCACACGGTCTGCGCGAGTACTACGACCCCTACAGCGGCCGCGGCATGGGCGCGGTCGACTTCGCCTGGTCAGCGCTGATCATGGAGCTCGCAAGCCCGGACCCCGCGGCCGCACAGAGCTATCTCTAGCCGCTGCGGTAGGCCTCGACCGCGGCAGCGTACTTGTCAAACGCGGCCTCGACTTCGTCGGGTGCGGTCGACGGCAGCCAGAACAGGCCTCGGTGTACGCCAGCTTGCTCGAAGCGCTCGATCCGCGCCGGCTCGCGCATCATCCCTGCCACGGTGATCGGGATCTTGCGGCCGGCCTCGGCGGCGCGCCGGCCCAGCTCCTCGAACCGGGGGATGATCTGATCGTCCTTGACCCGGTTGGGCATCCACTCGTCGCCATACGCGAGCACGCGGTCGAGCACCTTCGGCCCGTTGCCGCCGACGAGGATCGGCGGGTGCGGCTTCTGCTCGGGCTTGGGCCAGCACCAGATGCGGTCGAAGTTGACGTGCTCGCCGTGGTAGCTCGCCTCGTCCTCGCTCCAGATCGCCTTCATCGCCTCGATCCGCTCGCGCATGATCCCGAACCGCCGTGCCGAGTCGGTGCCGTGGTTGCGCATTTCCTCCACATTCCAACCAGCGCCGACGCCGAACAGAAAGCGCCCGTGGGAAAGGCGGTCGACCGAAGCGACCTCCTTGGCGGTGATGATCGGATCGCGTTCGATCACGAGGCAGATCGCCGTTCCGATCTTCAGGCGCGAGGTCGCCGCCGCCGCCGCGGTAAGCGCGACGAACGGGTCGTAGGTACGGCTGTACTCAGGCGGCAGCTCGCCGCCCGCTGGGTACGGCGTCGCCCGCTCGGCCGGGATGTGCGTGTGCTCGGGAAACAGCAGCGACTCGAATCCGCGCTGCTCGGCCATCCGCGCCAGCTCGTCGGGCGGGGGAACGTCCTCAGTGGGGAAGATCGCGACGCCGAATTCCATGTTCGTTCACCCTACCGCGCTACCTTAGTTTCTATGCCTGAGACAAAAAGAGAAATGGAACTGACGGACGAGGAGTGGCGTGCCCGGCTCACTCCGGAGCAGTACGAGGTACTCCGGCGCCACGGCACCGAGCGGCCGTTCACCGGCGACTACGTGAACGTGAAGGACGACGGCATCTATCGCTGCGCCGGCTGCGGCGCCGAGCTGTTCAACTCCGACACCAAGTTCGAGTCCGGCACCGGCTGGCCGAGCTTCTACGAGCCCGCGGTGGCCGAGAATGTCGAGATCCGGGAGGACCGGAGCCTGGGCATGCGTCGGACCGAGGTCCTATGCCGGCGTTGCGGCGGCCATCTCGGCCACGTGTTCGACGACGGTCCGGCGCCGACCGGTCTGCGCTACTGCATGAACTCGTGCGCGCTCGACCTCGACGGCAGCGCCCCGGGCCATTAGGCGCCGCTAGTCCCCCTCCGGCTCCATCAGCGACTGCTCGGCGCGCCGCTCGCGGCGCCTGAGCAGCACGAGCCCGACCACCAGCAGCGCGACGAAGAAGATCGCACCGAACAGGCCGACCTCGGAGAGGACGTTCGCCGCGGCGTGGCCGCCGAAGTAGCCGACCAGCCCGAACGTGATTCCCCAGGTGATCGCCCCGAGCGCGTTCCAGAAGAAGAAGATCTTGAACGGCATGTGGTTGATGCCGGCCAGCCAGGCAGCCGCGACTCGAACCAGCGCGACCCATCGAGCCAGGAACACCGCCTTGCCACCGTGGCGGCGGAAGAACTGGTCACCCGACCGGATCGCCAGCACCCGCCGCTTCTGGAACGGGCCGGGAGCCTCGAGCACGTCGCGGCCAATCTTGCGGCCGAGCAGGTAGCCGGTGTTGTCGCCGATGATCGCGGAGAGGATTCCGATCAGGAGCACGAGCTCGATCTGGAGCTTGCCCTGACTCGCGAGCACCGCGGCGAGGACGAGCGCCGTCTCCCCCGGCGACGGGATCCCCATCGACTCGAGCCCGATGATCGCGGGCAGCAGGTAGCCGAGGCCGCTGGAAATGCTGATGATCGCGGCGAGGGTCAACGTCATGGGCGGATCACTCAGTGCTGGTAGCGCGTGCGGAGACGTGGCCCGCAGCCACCGGCTCCGGCACCTCGCGGTTCTGAAGGACGGCGAGCAGCGACAGCCCCGCCGGAAGTGTGTGACCGCGCGTGAGCCATCGCGCCTCGGCGCGAAGCGGCTGTTCGAGCGCACCGTTGAGCCAGGTCGGGCCCAGCTTCAACTCCGGCGTGTAGGACTCATCCGGGCGACCGAGACGCCGGCGCTGCGCGAGGCGGACGGCCGCGGCCGGTCCCAGCAGCAGGCTGTTGAACGAGGTCATCCGCTCCACGCTCCAGCCCGCCTCGGCGGCGGCGGCGCGCAGCGAGCGGCGGTTGTAGCGACGGTAGTGATGGTTGGCCACGTCGTGAGTCGACCACAGCGCCTGGTAGGCCGGGACCGTCAGCAGCAACCACCCGCCGGGCCGGCAAACCCGTCGCAGCTCAACCAGCGTGGTGCGATCGTCCGGCGTGTGCTCAATCACGTCGAGGCAGGTGATGAGGTCGAATGTCGACTCGTCGAAGGGCAGCTGTTCAAGTCGTCCGACGACGATCTCTCCGGCCGACCGACCGCGGGCGACATCGGCCGCCTCGGGATCGAGCTCGACCCCGTGCACGTCGCCGATCTCGGTCAGCTCGACCATCGTCCGGCCCGATCCACAACCGGCATCGAGGATCACCGGGTCGTGCGGGATCGGTAGCTGCGCCAGCTCGGCCGCGATGATCCGGCGACGGCCGCGATACCACCAATGGTGCTCGTCGACCTCGAGCATCGCCTTCATCAAGCGTTCGTCCATGAACCTGATGCTGTCAGTTTCAGCTGACCATGAGCGGCTCGGACTCCGGAGCGCGCTCGGTCGGGAGCCGCAGGGTGAACCTTGCTCCGCCCCGCTCGGGCACGGGTTCGTGGACCAGCTCGCCGCCCATCCTCTCGGCCAGCTCTCGACCGATCGCGAGTCCGAGGCCGAATCCGGCCTGCCCGCCGGTGTCGCGGCCGCGCTGGAAGCGCTCGAAGATCAGCTCGCGCTCCTCCAGCGGGACGCCGGGCCCTTCGTCGCACACGCTGAGCTCGGCGGCGTCGCCGTTTCGCAGCTCCACCGTCACATCGCCGCCGGCCGGGCTCACGCGAACTGCGTTCTCGAGCAGAATCCGGAGGATCCGGGCCACGCTGCCCGGATCGGCCCGCGCCCACACCCGTCCGACGGAGTCGTCCAGCGACGGCGTGACGCGCCGCTCGGCGCTGACCACCTCGAATTCAGCCATCACCGCGCGGCTCAGCTCGGCGAGCTCGACTGGCTCGGAGCGGAGTTCGACCTGCGCGTCGATCCGGCTCAGATCGAGCAGGTCGCCGGCGAGTCTGCCCAACCGGCGCGACTGGACTCGCGCCCGCTGCAGCAGGGCACGCGAATCGGCGAGATCGGGGTGGGGATCGCTCAGATCCTCATCGAGCAGCTCGAGCATCCCCTCCAGCGAGGTCAGCGGCGTGCGCAGCTCGTGCGAGGCTGTGGCCACGAACGCGCGGCGCGCCTCCTCCTGCTGCTGGAGGCGCAGTTGCATGGTCGCAAAAGCCCGCGAGAGGTCTCCGACCTCGTCCCGGGCGCGGTCCTCGGGCAGGTCGACGACGGGCGCCGCCTGGGCGAGCTGGAGCGCCGCCACGCGCAGGCGCCGGAGCCGGCGAACGAGCGTCGCGGCGAGCGGAATTGCGAGGATCAGGGTCAGGGCGAGGCCCGCGAGGGCGGCCGTGATGAAGGCGGTCCGCACCGCGTTGACCGCCCCCGGGATCTCGTCGATCGGCTTGCGCAGAACGAGGACGAAACGGTGTCCCTGGATCGTGATCGGCAGCGCGAGGCGCACGTAATCGGTGCCGTCGGCTGACGCGAAGCTCGAGATCGAGTGTCTGTCTCGATATGCCGTGATCGCGTCGTCGTACGAGCCAAGCGCTGCCGTGTCACTCGTCGGCGGATTGGTCACCGGCACCCCGCCGTGCCCACTCTCGTCGAAGTAGCCGAGCAGCGTGATGGTGGCGCCGATCCGGTTCCCGAGCGCAGCTTCGGCCTGACTCAACGCCGCCCGTTGGTTCCTTCCGCTCTTGGCGTAAATCTCGATCGCGTACTCCAGGTCGAGATTCTCGAACGGCGCCGTCGCGCCCTTGCCCTCGGTCTGCAGCGTCTTCAGCGCGGCGCTGCGCAGCGAGTTCTCGAGCGGGCCGAGCAGCGCCACGGCCGCGACGATCAGTGTCGCGACGGTCGTGACGAGCACCGCGCCGACGATCCGTCCGCGCAGACCGAGGGCGCCTCGCCGCGGTCGCGCCGGCATGCTACGGCCCTCGCAGCCGGTAGCCGGCGCCGCGCACGGTCAGGATGTGGCGCGGCTTCTCGGGCTCGGGTTCCAGCTTCTCGCGGAGGTGGCGGATGTGCACGTCGATCGCCCGCGGGTCGCGATATGCGCTGTCGCCCCAGATAGCGCGCAGCAGCTCCTGGCGGTTGAGCAGACGGCCGGGGTCCGCCATCAGCGCGTCGAGCAGTTCGAACTCCGAGAACGTGAGGCGCACGGGCTTCTCGTCCATCATCACCTCGCGCTGGGCGCGATCGAGCACGATTGGGCCCACGACCAGCACCTCGTCGCCCATCGCGCGGGTGCCGGCGCGCCGCAGGACCGCGCGGATCCGGCTGCGCAGCTCGGCCAGGCCGAAGGGCTTCGTCACGTAGTCATCGGCGCCTGCTTCGAGGCCCAGGACCGCATCTGCCTCGGAGTCGAGGGCGGTCAGCATGATGATCGGCACCACGTTGCGCCGGCCGCGCAGGGTGCGGCAGACCTCGTAGCCGTCAG
The DNA here is from genome assembly GCA_963796645.1 of uncultured Solirubrobacterales bacterium. Taxonomy (GTDB): domain Bacteria; phylum Actinomycetota; class Thermoleophilia; order Solirubrobacterales; family Solirubrobacteraceae; genus Palsa-465. The sequence goes on from CAWCMQ010000004.1 coordinate 448,882, forward strand.
GGCCTGCGCCGAGCGCGACGTCGAGCAGCACGATGTCGAAATGGTCAGTGCTGGCGCGGTCGATCGCGGCGCGCCCGTCGGCGACGGCGGTGACCCGATGTCCCTCACGGGAGAAGGACCGGGTCAGCATCTCGCGAAGGTCAGACTCGTCATCGACGACGAGGATGCTGAGCGAGGCGTCCGCGCTGCGGACCACAGGAGGCTGAGTTGACACCGACCGATCAGAGGCCATGAACGATCCGATCGTACCGACCGATCCCCTTAATGGGGCAATCTCAGGATAGGCTTCCGGGCGGGCCATGAGGGCAACGATCTTGCACGGAGCAGCGATTTTGGTCGTCCTGGGTTCGCTGACGCTGGCGCCGTCGGCGCTTGGCACCCCCGGCCCCGCGCCTGCGGTCACCGGCGGCGCGACGAACATCGCCACCCACTCGGCGCAGCTCGGTGGCGCCGTGAACACCACGAGCTCCGATTCGGAGTGGTTCTTCCAGTACGGAACGAGCTCCTCGTCGTTGACCCAGCACACGGCGGCGACGCCCGTCGGTGCCGTCTCCTCACAGTCCGTCTCGAAAACGATTGCGGGCCTGCAGCAGACGACCACGTACTACTACCGCCCTGTCGTGATCCAGAACGTAAGCAATTCCACGCCGGCGACCTCCGACGGCCAGACCCTCCACTTCACCGCCGAGAGCGGCAGCGCCACGACCGGCGACGCGACCTCGGTCACCACAACGTCGGCGACCCTCAACGGCGTCGCGAACCCGAGCTCGGCCGACTCGGGATGGTCGTTCCAGTATGGCCCGAGCAAGAGCTATGGAAGGGTCACGCCGGTCAAGACGATCGGAACCGGAGTGCATGCCGTCAGCACGACGGTGACCGGGCTCAAGCCGGGCACCACCTACCACTTCCGGCTCGTCGTCAGCGAGGGCAGCTACCCGAGCATTACCGAGCTCGGTGCCGACCGAACATTCACGACCAAGTCCTCCTCGCCTCCCCCGCCGCCGCGGAAGAAGAAGTACGGGAGGGCAACCCTGCGTAGCCGCCACCTGAAGGTGCACAAGCGCACGGTCGCGATCCCGTTCAAGTGCAAGGGCGCAGCCGGCTCGTTCTGCAAGGGCAGGGTCGCGATCACCGCTCGCGGGAAGGTCGGCAAGCGCGTCCGCCTCGTCCACTGCGGCAGCGCCCACTTGGTCATCAGGACCGGCCACTCTAGGACACTCCACGCCCGCGTCGGAAGCGGGTGCGCGGCACTGCTGGCGAAGGCCAAGCACCACAGGATCAGGGCGAAGCTGAAGGCGACCTTCAGCACCCACCAGGCGCGGCTGAAGGCGCCCGTAACGCTGATCAGGCGCTAGCGCTAGCCGACCGGCTCGAGCGGACGGGACGGCCCGCGTCCGAGCGCCTCGGAGGAAGACGCCGGGACCTGCTGCGTCCGAGGCACCAGTGTGCCCGCGGCCGCGAACGCCCACAGGACGACAACCCAGCTGATCGTGGCGAGCCCGACGTGCACCCAGACGATGTCGGTCGGCAGGCGCAGCTCGTACTGGACGCTGCCGATCAGCCCCTGCGCCGCGAGCAGGATGCCCAGCACGGTCACCGGCTCGAGCACGTCCTGGGAGGCCCCGCGGTGGCGCCGCAGCAGCCATACGCCGATCACCGCGACACCGAACAGGGCGGCGATCGTGGCGTGTCGGTGGACCACCCACATCAGCGTGTCATTGCCCTTGAAGTGGAGTCGGTGGATGCGCTGCCCGGGCGAACCGCCGGCGTGCGGCCCAGCCGCGGTGGCGGCGGTTCCGGCGAAGATCGTCAGTGCCCCGAGCGGCGCCAGGGCGCGGACCGACCACACGGACAGGCGGTCGGTCGCCCGCGGCCGGGCGCCCGGCTCGTAGCGGCTGCGCCACGCCAGCGCGACCGCCACGATCAGGATGAGCATCGACAGGCCGAAGTGGGCCATCACGAAGCCGGGCGCCAGGTGCTCGCGCACGGTGAACCCACCGAGCACCGCCTGGGCCAAAACCCCGAGCGGCAGCAGCAGCGCCAGGATCGCGAGATCACGCCGGAACGGACGCCGAGTGAACGCGAGCACGGCCGCGACGACCGTGATCACGCCGACCAGCCCCGAGAGCGCGCGGTTGCCGAATTCGATCAGCGCGTGCGTGCTCAGCGGTGGCAGCGCGTTGCCGTAGCACTTCGGCCAATCGGGACAGCCGAGGCCGGATCCGGTCAGCCGGACCGCGGCGCCCGTCAGCACGATCAAGGTCAGCGAGGCCAACGTGAGGTAGGCGACGCGGCGGTACTGGACGGGGGTCACGGCAAGGCGATCGCGCATCGGCTTCTAAGAATGCCGCACACGGCGTGATGATGTGAGGACCATCCGCAGATGGTGGCGGTCGGCGGCCCCATCCTCGGCCGGCTCGAACGTGATCCGCTCGCCGGATTGCGCCCGCCGCAGCGGGCTCAGCCCCTGATCCTCGAACCCGAGGCCGTGCAGAAGCCGGATCACCGGCTCGTTGTCGCTGAACACCTTGGCCCAGATCGTGTCCGGCGCGATCGTCGCCCACGTCCACTCGATCAGCGCCGTGACCGCGGTGCGCATCAGTCCCGGTGGAGCGTCATCGACGCCCCGCATCACGTTGTCCAGCCGCGCCGTGGCTGAGTCTGCCAGTGCCTCGTCGATGCCGCCGTGACCAATCGGCCGGCCGCCCGGCTCGCAGATGAGGAACAGGATCCGGTCGGGAACCTCGAGCAGTCGATCCTGCAGCCACGTCGCAGTCCCCTCGAAGCTGACCGGGAATTGGGTCGGGTAGACGTGCATGTTGCGCACCCGCCAGGCGCCCAGGAGTTCGATCAGCTCGGGGTCGCGTAGATGCAGCCGGCAGACGGGGACGAGGCTCCCGGCCGACTCCGCGAGCGGCAGGGCGGCGCGTCCGAGCTCGCGTTCGTCCTCGATCGATTTGAGCGCAGCGAACGACCGCCGCACCGTCTCGGCATAGGTCATCCGCCGCTCAGGCGCCCTCGGCCGCGCCAGGTAGCGGAACCGGGCGGGCCAGCGGTTCCATCTCCGTGATCGGCCGCCCAAACGCGAGCTTCGGGTACGCGTTGGCGATCGGATCGACCTCGACCTCGAGTAGGAACGGGGCCTCCGGCTCGCTCCACAGCCGCCCCAGCGCCGGCCCGAGCTCGGCCGGCTCGCCGACCGTCGACGCCGGGATCCCGTATGCCCGCGCCACGGCGGGGAAGTTTGGGGCCGAATAGCCCCAGCGCGTGGATTGGTAGCGACCTCCGAAATAGGTCTCCTGGAACTGGCGCACCATGCCGTGGGATCGATTGTTGAGCACCACGATCTTCACCGGCAGGGCGTTGCGAACGACGGTCTGAAGCTCCTGGATGTTCAGCTGCAGACCGCCGTCGCCACAGATCAGGACGACCGGCCGCCCTGGTGCCGCGAGCGCAGCGCCGATCGACAGCGGCAGACCGGAGCCCATCGCGCCCAGTCCGCCCGAGGTGATGAAGCGCTGGTCCTCGAGCAGTTCCAGGGACTGGGCGGCCCACATCTGGTGCTGGCCCACGTCGGCGACGAACGTCGAGGCCGGACCCCGCAGCGCGTGCATCAGCTCGTTCGGGTTGACGCCTGCGATCCCTCGCAGCTCGGAGGTGTCCGGCCACCGGCCGCGCTCGGCGGCGATCTCGGCGGCCCAATCACCGCAGCTCACAGGGCCGCTCTCGAGCGCGGCGTCCACGGCGGCGCCGACGAACGCCGACAGCTCCGCCTCATGGGTCACGCAGCCACGGATCCGGTTGTTCAGCTCGCCGGGGTCGCAGTCGACGTGGTGGATCACTCGGCCGGCGCCGAACGCTTCCGCGTCCGCGCCGGTCTGGCGGATGTCAAGACGCGAGCCGAGCACGAGCAGGCAGTCGGCGCGCGCCAGCGCGAGGTTCGCCCAGCGATTTCCGTAGGTGCCGATCATGCCCACCCTGTGCGGATCCTCGGTGTCCAGCACGTCCACGGCCATCAGTGAGTGGACGACCGGGACCCCGAGGCGAGCGACCAGCTCCCGCAGAGCGCTGACGCAGTGACCGGCACGGATCCCGCCTCCGATCAGCAGCAGCGGGCGGCTGGCGCGCCGTAGTGCCACGAGCGCCTCAGCCGGTTCGGCCGGGGCGGGCGGCGGTGGCTGCGCCGGAGCCTCTGGCACCGCCGAGGCCAGATCAGCCCCCTGGAGGTCGATCGGGATGTCGATCAGGACGGGACCAGGCCGGCCCGTGCAGGCGAGCACGAACGCGTCGTGGAGGATCGTCGGCAGCGCCTCGGGTGCCTCGACGCGCCACGCCGCCTTGGTCAGCGGCGCCGCGACGGAGGCAATGTCGGTCTCCTGGAACCCGAGCTGGCGAATCGGTCGCTCGCCCTTGCGCTCGGCGGTATTCACCTGTCCGGTGATGAACACGGCGGGTGTGGAGTCGAAGTAGCAGCTGCCGATCCCGGTCAACAGGTTCAGGGCGCCCGGCCCGCTGGTCGCCATCGCGACGCCGGGCACGCCGCCGGCGCGGGCAAACCCCTCGGCCGCGAACGCTGCGGCCTGCTCATGGTGGGTGCTGATCAGCCGGATCTCGCCCGCTCGGTGGATCGAGTCGATCAGCGGCGCGATCATCCCACCCGACACCTCGAACACGTGGGAAACCCCCTGGCGGCGCAGAAAGCCGGCGAGGTAATCGGCGGCCAGCAACTCAGCCGGCCCTTCGGGCTGGGGCGAGCTCTGCCGCGACGGCGTCGTGAAGCGAATCGAGCATGTAGTGCAGGGCATCGTCGCCCAGTCCCGGATAGACCCCGATCCAGAACACGTGGTCCATCACGAAGTCTGAGCGCCGGAGGTCACCCACGCTGCGGTGCGGGCGTCCGGCGTACGCGGGCTGGCGCAGCAGGTTGCCGCCGAACAGCAGCCGGGTGGAGATCCCACGCGCGTCGAGAAAGCGGATCACCCGCTGCCGGTCGACCGGCGAGCCGGGACGGACGCCGAGCGGCAGGCCGAACCAGCTTGGGTCGCTTCCCGGCGTGGACTGCGGCAGGATGAGGTGGTCCTCGAGATCGGCGAGACCAGCCATCAGAGTCGTGAAGTTGGCTCGCCTGGCCGCGATGAACCCGTCCAGCTTGTCGAGCTGGGCCAGTCCGACGGCGGCCTGCAGATCGGTGGCCTTCAGGTTGTAGCCGAGGTGGGAGTAGATGTACTTGTGGTCGTAACCGCGCGGCAGGCCGCCGAGCTGCCAGTCGAAGCGCTTGCCGCAGGTGTTTTCGGCGCCGGGATCGCACCAGCAGTCGCGGCCCCAGTCGCGGAACGACTGGGCGATCACCTTCAGCCTCCCGCGGTTGGTCAGCACGCACCCGCCCTCGCCCATCGTGATGTGGTGCGCGGGGTAGAAGCTGACCGTGGCGAGATCGCCGAAGGTTCCGACTCGGTGGCCGCGGAAGGTGGCGCCGAGGGCGTCGCAGCAATCCTCGATCAGCCACAGGTCATGAGCACGGGCGAACTCGACCACCGCGTCGAGATCGAACGGGTTGCCGAGCGTGTGCGCGAGCATGATCGCCCGTGTCCGGGGTGACAGCGCCGCCTCGAGCTGCGAGACGTCGAGGTTGTAGGTCGGGACATCGACGTCGAGGAAGACCGGAACGAGCCCGCTCTGGAGGATCGGGTTGACGGTTGTCGGGAAGCTTGTCGCCGCAGTGATCACCTCGTCGCCGGGACTGGCCTGGCGGCGCCCGAGCGTGGGCGAGGTGACGGTGGAGAGCGCGACCAGGTTCGCGGACGACCCGGAGTTGACCAGCAGCGCGTGCCGGCGGGACGACCAGCGGGCGAAGCGCCGCTCAAACTCGTGGGCATAGCGGCCGCTGGTCAGCCAGAAATCGAGCGAGGAGTCGACGAGGTTGACCAGCTCCTCGGCGTCGAACACGCGGCCGGCGAACCGCACCGGCGTCTCGCCCGGGACAAACGGCTCCGGGGCGAACTCGGCAGCGTGGTAGCGCCTGACCAGCTCAAGTATCTGCCGGCGAAGCAGCCCCGCCGCTTCGGCTGAATCCTCATCCATGACCAACGAGGCGACGGTAGCGCAATGCCTCGCGGCGGGAAGCTGAGCGATGATCCGAGCGATGGCTCTCCGGTTGTCGATCTGCATACCGACGCACGATGGGCGCCGTGACACGGTCGAGGTCGCACTGCGGAGCGTGCTCAGCCAGCTCGCGCCCGGGGTGGAGGTGTGCGTCAGCGACAACGCCTCCGCGGACGGTACGCGCGAGCTGATCGAGGCGCTCGCGGGCGAGTGGCCGGGGGTGATCCGCTACCGGCGCAATCCGTTCGACGTCGGGGGTCCGGCCAACCTGATGGCGGCCGTGGAGATGGCGAGCGGCGACTGGTGCTGGCTGCTGTCCTCCGACGACGCGCTGACTCCGAGTGCGGTGGAGGCGGCATGCGGGCTGATCGACCGACATCCGGACGCATCCGGATTCACCCTCGGATGGCGCCCGTACGACCAGTCGCTGCGCGCCCCAGAGCCCGGACGCTGGGCCGAGCAGCCCTGGAACGCCGGAGACGTCGAGTTGATTTTCGGCTCGACCGAGGAGCTGGTCACGACCTGCGGGCCGCTGTTCGACTACATGTCGAGCCACGTGTTTCGCCGCCGGCTGTGGCTCGAGGCGCTCCGGGGAGCAGATCTGCGCGACACGATCTTCCCGACCACGTTTGGGCTCGGAAGCATCGCGGTGCGGCGGCCGCGATGGGTATGGTCGCCCGCCAACGCGGTGATGGACCGGATGCAAAATCACGACCTGCTCAAGGGGGGCGGCGTCGATATCCCCGCGCTCCGCGCTGCGGCGCTGGACGATGAGCGACGGGTGTGGCGGACCCTCCTGGCGGATGCGCGGCTCCAGCGGCGGGTGGCGCGCCGCTGGGTGGCGATCTACCTGTTCGACCGCCAGCTCCACGTCGACGCGACGCACCCGGACACCACCGTGCGGGGCCAGCTCCAGCTCCTGTGGAGCCTGTTCCGGGCCACCTACCGATCTCGCTGGTTCTGGGAGCGAGCGCTGCCGGTGCTGGCGATCCCGGCTCCGCTCGGACGCAGGCTGCCGGCGCTGCAGGCCAGGTGGCGCCCGTATCTGCCGCTATCCGCCGAGTACTGCGCCGCCTCGATCGATGCCGAGCTCCCGGCCATGATGCCCGCGGGCGATGCTCAGGTTGTCCGATGCGAGGTCCGCAACCTCGGCTCGCGCACGTTTCGATCGCTTCCCTCGCACCCGGTCCACCTCGCCTACCGATGGTTTGACGCGGACGGGAGAACGCTGGTGCTGGAGGGTGAGCGGGCGCTGCTCGATCCACCGCTGCGACCCGGCCCGCGGACGCCGTATGAGCTTCCGATCGTGGCTCCGCCCAGCCCCGGCGAATACCGCCTGCGCGTCTCGCTCGTGCAGGAGCAAGTCACCTGGTTCGATGATCTGGATCCGGCCCGCGGCCGAGCGGCCACGGTCGCGGTCACGGCGAGCTGATCGGTCCTGCGAGGTCCTCGCCCGCCCGGCGGGCCGCCGCCAGCTCGGCGGCGCGCACCAGCACCTGCTGCTCGACCGGGCCGTCGATCGCCGCCGAGATCTCGAGCAACCGCTTCTCCATCGCGCGGCCCGCGACGTCGAGCGAATGGGTGTGACGGATGTCCCGGGCGGCTCGCTCGCCGACCGATGCGGCGTCGTCGGGATGATCGAAGACCTCGCGCATCAGGCGCGCGGCGTGCTCTACATCCGGGTCGGCCCAGACGCCGTTGAACGGGTACGGAAGCGCTCCCTCACCGACCCGTACCTCGGTGTAGCCGACCAGATAGCTGTTGTGCTCGGACATGAACTCGAGATTGCCGGAGTAGCCGGTGGCGATCACCGGCCGGCCGAGGAACATCGCCTCGGCCAGCGGCAGACCAAAGCCCTCGGCGCGGTGCAGCGACACGTAGCAGTCGCAGGCCGCGAGCATCGCGTCCTTCTCGTCGGGGTCGGTGAAGCGGTCGAGCACGCTGATGTCGTCCCGTCCCGCCGCGGCGTCCAGCAGCCGTTGGTGGCCGCGCGGGTCCTGCGAGCTGTTGACGCACTTCACCACCAGGGCCGCGCCATCGCGGGGCTCGAAGCTCCGCCGGAACGATTCGATCGCGGCGATCGGGTTCTTGCGCTCGAGCACGCTCGCGTAGTCGAACATGCACAGGAACAGAAACCCGTCGGGTAGCCCGAGCTCGCCCCGACTCAGCGTCGGCGGATCTGGAACCCGGACCGGCAGCGTCATCGTGTGGATCGGCACCCGCAGCTCCTCGCGGAGCGCGTCCGCCACGTGGCGGCTGCCGACCCAGACCTCGTCGACGAGATGGAACTGCGCTCGCCAGGTGAACGGCGTCGCTCCATCGACCTCCCACCACCAGTAGCCGATCGAGTAGCGGTCGGTGAAGAAGCTCCGCCCGACCTCGCGCGTGATCGCGCCCAGGACGTCCGGATTCACGCACGCGATCGTGATCGGAAAGCCCGCCTCGGAGAGCGGAACGGTGCTGAAACGGTGACCATGGCGCGAGCCGGGACGCCAGCCGCTCTGCATGGGTAGCAGCGGAACGCTCCGCGCATCGAGCGCAGCGATGACCAGGCGGCCGGCCTCGCCGATCCCGAGCTCGGCCTGGAGGTGGCCGAGCACGTTGACCCCGATCGGACGCGCCAGCGTCCCCGGAGCGCCGGTAGCGGACGGAGCGCCGGCTTTGCCGGCGCGTGCCGGCATCAGCTCATCGATGATCCCCAGCGTCTCGCGTCCGTGGCAGCGGATCCACTCGACGTAGGCCGCCCCATCACGCTCGAGGTCCGGGAAGACCTGCTGCAGGTGCGCGTGCTGCCGGTGGAGCTCGTAGAGGTATCTGGTCACCCCGTGCTCTGCGCCCACCGGTCCGGGCTGGTTGTAGTACCGCACCAGCTCCCGGTCTCGCTCGGTCAGGATTGGCGCGTGTCCGCTCGCATCCACGCGCCGATTGTCCCGAACCGTGCCTCGACGCGACTCGTAGACTCAGGGCTCGTGGAGCCACCGATGCCGGCCGAGGCCAGAGGGATGCCGGACCCCGGCGACAGTCTGATCGCGCGGGTCGCCGGTGGCCCGAGCCGCGAATGGTTCTACGGGAGCGGCCGGGAGTCGGTGCGGGAGACCGAACGCACGCTGGCGATCGTCGGGCGCACGATGGACTCGTTCGAGTCGGTCCTCGACTTCGGCTGCGGCTGCGGGCGGATGCTGCTGTGGTTGGAGGACCTCGGTGCCGGCACGAGCCTGCACGGGACCGACATTGATGCCGAGGCGATCGCCTGGGCCCAGGAGCACATCCCGTACTGCAGCTTCACGGTCAACCGGCCAGACCCGCCACTCCCCTATCCCGACGCAGCGTTCGACCTGGTCTTCAACCACAGCGTCTTCTCGCACATCGACCAGCGCCGCCAAGACGCCTGGCTCGAGGAGCTGCGGCGGGTCACCCGGCCTGGCGGCCTGCTCGTGCTGACCACGCACGGGGAGGCGACCGTGCACGCTCATCTCGCCATTCCGGGCGCCCCGATCGACGACGCCGCGCGCGACCGGCTCGAGGAGGACGGCATCCTGTTCATCGAGCTGCCACGCGACCCCACATCCCCGCATCCCGACTGGTACCAGGTCACCTACCACGCGCCCTGGTATGTGTTCGAGCACTGGGGCCGCTGGTTCACGATCCGCGGGTTCGTCCCAGGCGGCGCGCTCGGCTTGCAGGACCATTTTCTGCTCGAGCGGACCGAGGCCCCGCCCCGCCCGCTGTCGGCGCGGCCGCGCCGAGGGAGGCCAGAGCGGGCAAGCGCCGCCGGCGATGTGCGCTCGCTCCGGGCGGGGATCGGCCTCTCATCCGGCGCAGCGCAGGGTGAGCTCGGGTTCCTGCGCCGCGCGATCCTGCGGCTCCTTCGTCCCTACACGTTCCATGCCGACCGGATCGACGATCGCCTCGCCGAGGGGGTCGATCAGCTGACCGGGCGCCTCGACGCGCAGGATGAGCGCCTGCGCCGGCTCGAGGACCGCTAGATGGTTGATTCCGCGACCGCCTAAGGTCGACGGCCGGAGATCAGCGCCCGCAGCGGCGCTGTCAGCCGCCAGCTCTTGCTCCGGTAGACCGCCTCGAGCTGTCCGGAGCGGATCGCCAGCTCACGCTCGAGCGCGAGGCAGCGCGCGCTGAGGCGGTCGAGCTCACCTTGCCTCTCGGCCGCCTGCGCGGTTGTTGCGGCCAGCGCAGAGTGCAGCCACGGACGGCGCCGCCCGTCGTCTCGCATCACCGCCTTCGTCCCGGCGACGGCCGCACGAAGCTCGCGTGGCTCGCCCTCCTCGGGACGCTCGAGCAGCTCTGCCGTGACCGGGACGGGCCGGCGCCGCAGCAGCACCGCGCCCTGGGCGGTGGGGGTCCCCGGGTCGAGCGAGACGATCTCAAACGCCCTGCCCCAGTGGGCACGAAGCCACCAGTCTGAGACGAAGGCGCACGGGCCTCCCTCGTCCCAGGGCGTGCCCTCGCCGAGGACCACCATGCCCGTGTCCTCCTCATCGAGCGTCTCGCCGGCCCACGGCTCCGCGAAGCTGGGTGCGAGGAAGGTCGCGTAGAGCAGGCCGTCCGGCGCGAGCACCCGGTGCAGCTCGGTCATCCAGCCGGCCCAGTGCAGCGATAGATGGGTGAACACAGAGAAGGCGAGGACGATGTCGAAGTGGCCCTCGGCGACGTCGAGCCCAGGCTCGTCGTTGACCTGGAACGCCGTTATCCGGCCGGCCCCGTGCTCGCGCAGCCAATCGATGCTCTCCCGGTCGACGTCGCACCCCCAGAGCTCGGCTCCGGGCCAGTCGACGAGCAAGTGGCGAAGGGTCCGACCCGCGCCGCAGCCGAAGTCGAGCACACAGGGGCCGTCGGCCGAGAAGCCCTCTGGCAGCATCCGATACATCCGGGCGAGCGCATCCCGCCCGATTTCGTCGTAGGCGGCTCGATCGTCCTCGGCCTGAGAGAGGTCGCCGACGCGGTACATCAGCTCCCGAGGCGGATACGGAAGAGGCCCGTGTCCCGACACGTCAGCTCGCGACGGGCCCAAGATCAAGCTCGCGCAGGGCCGGCGCGCCGGCGTCACGCGGCGAGGCGAGCAACTCCACGTCGTCCGGCCACTCGATCGCGACGCCCGGATCGTTATAGGCGAAACCGGACTCGAGTTCCGGTGCGTAGTAGCTCGATGTCTTGTATACGACGTCGGCAACCTCGCTGAGCACGCAGAACCCGTGCGCGAACCCATCCGGGCAGTAGAGCTGGTGGTGTTCGACGTCATCCAGGCGGAAGCCCTCCCATTGCCCGAAGGTGTCCGACCCCGGACGGATGTCGACCAGCACGTCGTAGATCGCCCCTCGCACGCAGCGCACGAGCTTGGCCATTCCGGGCTGGAAATGCATCCCCCTGACGATCCCGCGCCGGGAGCGGGAGTGGTTGTCCTGGACGAACTCGTCCTCGATACCGAGCTCGGCGAAGACGTTGCGGCGATAGGCCTCCTGAAAGAACCCGCGGGCATCCCCGTGAACGACGGGCGCGAGCAGGAGCGGACCGCTGAGCCGGCTGTCCAGTACTTGCACCTCCCGGAATCTAGCCATCCAGCCCGTCACGCGACCCTCCAAGCGGTCATCTACGCTCCGCGGCTTGATCGCCAGGCTGGAAAGTAGGAGCGGGGCGGTGGCCGCCGCCGTGCTCGTGATCCTCGTGCTGGTGCTGCTGTCCTCCGCGCTGTTCGGCGGCCGCGTGTTCGGTTCGGGGGATCTCATCTTCCAGTGGCAGCCTTTCGCTGCGCAGCGGGCCGCCGTGGGCTGGACCGCGCCCTCGAACTTCATCCTCACCGATCCGGAGCTGGTGTTCGATCCGCACCGGCTCCAGGACAGGGCCGAGCTCAGCGGTGGGACGCTGCCGCTGTGGAATCCGCTCGCTGGGGCCGGACGGCCGATGCTCGGCTCGGCCGAGGACGCGATTCTGTTTCCGCTCACCTGGCTGTTGTTTCTGTTGCCGTACTGGTCGACGCTCGGATGGATCGCGGCGGCAAAGCTTCTGATCGGTGGCGCCGGCGCGTACCTGATCTGCCGTGATCTGGCGCTGAGGCGTGGACCCTCGCTGATCGCCGCAATCGCCTTCGTTTTCGGCACCTACTACGTGGGCTGGCTCGAGCACCCTCACACCAACGTCTGGTCGATGTTGCCATGGATGTTCCTCGCCGCCCGCCGGGTCTGCACGCGTGGGAGCCTGCTCGCGACCGCCGGTCTCGGAGCCGCCACCGGACTGGCCTGGCTCGGCGAACATCCCGAGTCCTCGGCCTTCTTGGTCGTCGCGACCGCCGCCTACGGCGCGTTCATGCTGGTGGCCGAGAAGCTGGGTGGGTCGGACAGAGAGCCACGCGAGCGGCAGTGGACGGGACCGGAGTGGACGCACGGCCTCGGGCCACGCACGGGACTTCTGGCCGCGGGGCTGTTGCTGGGCACCGGGATCGGCGCACTCGTTCTGCTGCCGCTGCTCGAGCTCACCGGACAAGCGGCGTCGGCAACCCGCGGTGGCCCTGGTTTCCCGCTGAAGGGCGGCTGGGCGTTCTTCTTCCCCGAGATGTGGGGAATGCCGAACAAGGCCTTCTGGGTCGCGGGGCCAATCGGCAACTTCACCGAGCGCACGGCGTATATCGGGGCCGTACCGCTGCTGTTGGCGACGGGTGGACTCGGACGGAAACGCCCGCGAGAGCAGTGGTTCTTTGCCGGCCTGGCGATCGTGCTGCTGGCAACGATCTACAACATTCCGATCTGGGCCAACGCGGTTCGCTCGCTCCCGGGAGGCAAGGTGGCCGCGCTTGGCCGGATGCTCATCATCCTCAGCTTCGCCGGCGGAGTGCTGGCCGCTTACGGGCTCCAATATTGGCTGGACGGAACGAGGGCGCAGCGGAGGCGGATGCTCTGGAAGATGGCGGCGATCGCCGTGTTTCCGGCCCTGCTGTGGCTGGTTACGCATCTCGGCACGCTTGCGCACCTCCCGACGGCGCTCGTGCAGCTGCCCGTCGTGCACAACAGCGTCCACTCGATCCAGGTTCTTGAGCTCGCCTCGATTTGGCGGTGGCTGCTGATCTGTGCGCTTGGGATCGCCGCACTGGCATTCCCGCGCCGCAGGGCCGTGGTGATCGTGCTCGTGGTCCTGCTCACGTCGGTCGATCTGATTTCGCTCGATCGCGGGTATCACGGCTCGATACCCGCCGCTCAGGCGAATCCGCCGGTGCCGGAGACGATTCGGTACCTGCAGGCCCATCAGGGCACAAGCCGGATCATCGGAAGCCAACTCGCGATCCCCGCAAATCTGGCCGAGCGCTACGGCCTCAGGGATCCGCGCGTTCGTGACGTGCTCCTCCCAAAGCGATATCTGGACCTCTGGTTGGGGCTTGGAGGAACCGGCGATGTCCAGCAGTTCTTCGACGCCAGCGCCCCAGGGACACAGCGGCTGGCCGATGTGTTTGCGGCCCGTTACGTCCTGCTCCCGCCGACAGAACCCGTGAGCTCGTGGCTGAGGCCGGTCCTGAAGACCTCCGGAGGCACGGTCGCCCTGAACCCGACCGCGTTTCCCCGTGCCTGGGTCGCGTACTCGTGGCGAAGCGCGCACGGCGCCGGCGACGACCTCGCGACGACCTTGGCCTCCTCCAGCGCGGAGCTGGAGCGCAGCCCGGTGATCGAGGGCGTCGCCCGGCCCGGCCCGGTGGGCGCAACCGCGCCGACCGCCGCAGACATCACCAAGGACGGTTCACAGACGGTCTCGATCAGCGCCACCGCGAGCCGGCCGGGCTACCTGATCCTCGATGATTCGGCCTATCCGGGCTGGACGGCGTCAATCGACGGTCGCGCGGTCGCCTGGCATCCGGCTAACGAGAACTTCCGTGCGGTGGCGATACCCGCCGGCCATCACACGGTGACGTTCCGCTACCGACCCAGCTCGGTGATCGCCGGCGCGATCATCAGTGCGGTCTGCGCGCTGGCCCTGATCGCACTGGCGCTCGTCAGCGTTCGATTTCGAACCCGTAGGGCAGATCGGTGAGCGCGCCGCTCGAGTAAGTGCCGTGGACGAGCAGCGTGGCCACGTCCTCGCGCTGATCGAGCGCGTCGGCTCCGGTGCCGGCGCGGGAGACGGTCGCGGTCATCGCGTAGCGATCCGGAGACAGGTAATTCTCAAACCGCACCCTGACTGACACTGACTCACCCGCCGCGAACGTCCCGCTGGCGCCGATCGCCCGCTGGCTCGACGCGGCCAGCAGCGGATGATTCATCTCGTTACGGAGCACGATTGCGAACTGCGGATTCTCGATCGTCTCGCGGAACGAGACGCGCATGCAGGCGAGCACCGGCTCGCCGGCCTCGCAGGCGACAACGCGCTTCCCCGCGCCGTCCTCGAACCAGGCGTCGATGATCGCCGCCGCGCCGCCGCGCGCCTGGTTCTCGGCGTTCGGCGTCACCAGCCGAGAGAAGTTGACCGCGTTGTAGCGCCGGGTCACGGTGGCCGGATCCCCGAGCTCGAGCACCCGTCCGGCCTCGATCAGCATCGCGCGGTCGCACAGGCGCTCCACCGCTGACATGTCGTGGGTCACGAGGATGATCGAACGCCCCTCGCGCCGGAGCCGGGCGAACGAGTCGAAGCACTTCTGCTGGAACGCCGCATCCCCGACGGCGAGCACCTCGTCGATCAGCAGGACGTCGGCATCGACCCGGATCGCGGTCGCGAACGCGAGCCGGACGAGCATGCCGCTGGAGTAGTTCTTGAGCCGCAGGTCGAGGTAGTCGCCGAGCTCGGCGAACTCGATGATCTCGTCGAACCGGGCGCGCGCCTGACGCCGCGTGAGCCCGAGCATGATCGCGTTGATGATCACGTTGTCGCGCGCGGTGAGCTCGAGGTTGAAGCCGACCCCAAGCTCGATGAACGGTGACAGGCGTCCGTGGATCTCGACCTCTCCGGAGTCCGAGGAATAGATCCCGGCCAGGCATTTGAGCATCGTGCTCTTGCCGCTCCCGTTGCGCCCCACGATCCCGAAGAACTCGCCCTTGCCGATGTCGAACGACACGTCGTCGACCGCCTTCAGGACCTCGAAGGAGTTCCGCCGGAACGGGTGCATGGCCCGCTCCTTGAGCGTGTGGTACTGCAGGTGCGGCAGCTCGAACGTCTTCGACAGGCCGCGCACCGATACCGCGGGCGCCGACGCCGGGTCCCGAGACCCGGCGGGGACCGTCAGCGTCGCCGATCCTGATGGGTTCATCGCCGGGCCACGAGCTCCACGATCCGCTTGACGAGGCGATGCAGCACCGGCGCGTGCTTGAGCAGCGCGCTGGCGCGGTCGACGAGCCGGTGGCGCGCGTAGCCGAGCACCCGCTCGAGCTGGTCCAGGCGCTGGCGCAGAGGAGCGAGCTCGGCCTGGAGGTAGGCGAGCTGGGCGTCCTTGATCTCGAGGTTGCGCTGCGCATAGACGGCCTCCTCACGGAGTCGCTCGAGCTCCTGGCGGCCGTCGGCCAGCTCGTGCTCGAGCGGCTCGAGCTCGGCCACGCGCGCCTCGAGTGTGCGCACGTACGCCTCGGCCTCGAGGCGCAGTCGCTCCGCCTCGCCGGCGCGCCGCTGCAGGGTCTCGCCGAGCGATGCCTCCCGGGCCGACGCGCCGTTCGCGCTCGGTTTCGCCACCACGTAGACGAACTGGTACGTGTCCGCGTCCTCGCCGCTGAGTGCGAGCTCGACCGTCTCGGGCGGGAAGGCGCCCGGATCGATCGCGATCTCGGTCTCGGTCAGGCCGGCCGTCACGCGCATCCTGTCGAGCACGTCGAGTCCGGCCTGGTCGATCATCCGCTCGAGCGCCGGGCGATCGAAGAAGTGCAGGTGCGTGCGATCGAGCAGGCCCGTGTCGGTGTACTCGAAACGACCCGCAACGAGCCTCAGCCGCACCGCGGCATGGGTGACGTTCGGAACCGAGACCACGATCCGCCCGCTCGGCGCCAGCCGGTCAGCGGCCGCCTTCAGGACCGCGAGCGGATCGCGGAGGTGCTCGAGCACGTCGAGCAGCAGAACGAAGTCGAAGTGCTCGCCCTCGAGCGCGCCCGCGAGGTCGATGGCCTCGACGTCGACAGCCAGAACCCGCTCGCAGAACGGCTCAGCGGCCGCCGCCGCGCGGGCGTCGGACTCGATGCCGACCACCCGGCAACCGCGCTCCCGCAGGCCGCGGGCCACCGACCCGTCGGCGGCGCCAATGTCGAGCACCGACGCGTTCGGCGAGACCTCGAGGATCGCCAGCGAGTGCGTGTTGTTCACGTCCTCGAGGCTGATCTCAGCGGTGTAGCGCGACGCGGTCAATCGTCTTCTCCTTCAGTGCAGTTTCCACAATTGCCGCCCACGGCGCTTGCACTCTCGACTCCCACCGCTCGTGCAGGCCCGAGATCGCGGTCCGGGCCGCCTCCCAGGCGCGCTCGTCGTCGAGCAGTGCGAGCGCCCGCTCGGCGAACTCGCCAGGATCGTCGCAGACGCTCACCGCGGGCCCGCCGGCGCCGTCGATCCCCTCGGCACCGACGCTGGTGGTCACGACCGGAACTCCATGCTGGAGCGCCTCGAGCGCCTTGATCTTGATGCCCGCGCCGTAGCGGACCGGGACGATCGCCAGGCGAGCGGCGTCGTAGATCCCGGCGAGATCGTCCACGTGTCCGACGAACGTGATCGACCGGCCCGCCAGCGTCAGCACCTCGAGTGGCGGTCCCCCGCCGGTCACCGACAGCCGGACCGGGCTGCGCCTGTGCTCGATCAGCGGGAGCGCATGCTCGGCGAACCATTCGAGCCCATCGCTGTTGGGCGACGGATATGGCCCGAGCCAGCCGGCCACGAAAACCATGCCGTTGCGCTCGGCGAAGGGCCGCCGGGTGATTCTGACGTCGGGGGCGAGAGGCTCGATCACATCGATCGGGCAGTGCTGCGGGATCGAGCGCAGGAACTGCGCCTCGACCTTCGAGACCGAGATGACCCGGTCCACGGAGCGCACCACCTTCTGCTCGAGGCGCCGGGCGTGGTGGGCCTCCTGCATCGCGAGCCTGGCCGCCTCCGGGTCGGAGTCTGCCAGCAGCGCGGCCTCACGCTCGAGCCGGCGGTGAAACAGCGCCTCGGCGTCATAGATGACGGCCGCGTGGGGCTGGAACCGGCGCAGCCGGCGGACATGCTTGAAGTTGTGTGGCCGCGAGACGATCGCGACGTCGTAGAAGTTGGCCGGGTCGGCGAGGTGCTGCCCGAGCTCCTGGTCGATCACCTCGACCCCGAGCTCCTGCAGCTCGGAGCGGTCGCCCGCACGGCTCGCGGTCGCGTAGAACGAGGTCGCGTAGCCGGAGCCCGAGAGGTCACGGAGCGCGTCGAGCATCCGGCCGAACCCTGAGCCCAGCCCTGGGTTTGGCAGGCGGTCGTCGATGATCAGCACGCGGCGGGGGTTGCCGCGAGCGCGATGCACGGCGAGGGCGATCGCGGTCGGATCGCGCGGGCGCGGCTCGGGGAAGCACTCGAGCGTGGCGGCCCACTTCTCCCGCAGCAGCTCGCGGCCGCGCATGATCAGGAACGTCTTGGCCTCGGCGCCGGTCTGAGATTCGTGGTGCACGATCTCGGAGCGAGGCTCGTAGAGCACGCGCTGGCCGGCCGCGCGGAGCGACAGGCACAGATCGACGTCCTCGTTGTAACCGGGAAAGAAACGGTCGTCGAAGCCTCCGATCCGCTCGAACAGCGCCCGGCGAACGAGCAGCGAGCAGGCGGAGCCGTAATCGATCTCGCGCAGGTAGTCCCAGCGTGTCGAGGCCTCGGGGATGCCCCGTCCGACGCCGAGTGTCGAGCCGTCGCGCCAGATGATGCTGCCGGCCTCCTGCAGCCGTCCGTCCGGATGGATGACCTTGCTGGCGACGGCGCCGGCCTGCGGGTGGCGCTCGGCGGTCCTGACCAGCGCATCAAGCCAGCCGGGGCGGACCTCGGCATCGTCGTTGAGAAGCACGAGGTACTCACCACGGGCCAGCGCGGCGGCGCGGTTGTTGCCGGTCCCGAACCCCAGGTTGACGCCGCTCACGATCACGCGGACCCCGTCCAGCAGCTCTGCCAGCTCGCGGCGATCGGCCTCGGGCGTGCCGTTGAACAGCACGATCGTCTCGGCCGGGACCTCCCCCGCGTTTCCCCGGATCGATCGCAGGCAGTCGGCGAGCAGGTCCGAGCGACGGTGACAGACGATCAGGATGGAGGCTCGGGGCGCTCCCGGCGAAGCTGGCATCGCCATGCTCAGGCTATCGCCAGCGTCCATCAATCGAGCTCTCCGGAGGGACCGAACGGCCAGTACGGGTCGCCCTCGGAGAATGCGGCCGCCCACTGCTCGTGAAACCGCGCGAGGTCGTCCACGCTGGTTGCACCTCCCCGCGACTTGCTCTCATGATGGATCAGCACGGCATGAGGCGTGTACACGGTGCGTAATCCCGCGCGTCCGGCCCGCAGGCACAGATCGACATCTCCCCATTCGACCGGGAACTCCTCGTTGAAGCCGTCGATGGCGTCGAATCGCTCGCGCGCGATCATCATGCAGGCGCCCGAGACAGCGCTGAGGTTGCAGACCACCGAGAGCATCCCCGCCGCCGGTCCGCCGGCCGGCTCGCGCAGGCCGCGCAGCAGGTTCGAGGCGCCGCCGGGCGGCTCCGCGACGGTCACCCCGGCATGCTGGATCGAGCCGTCGGGATACAGCAGCTTCGGGGCCACCGGCCCGACATCCGGGGCGAGCGCGTGGTCGAGCATGCGTTCAATCCAGTCCGGGGATTGGATCTCGATGTCATCGTTGAGGAACACGAGCACCTCGCCCTCGCTACGACCTACTCCGGCATTGCAGGCGGTGGAGAAATTGAACCGCCCGCCCAGGTCGATGACCTCGTCAGCCCCCTCAGGGGCCAGCGGGCCTCCGCTCGTGTTGACGATCACGACCTGCAGTCGCTGATGGGCGGTGCGGTCACGGAGCAGGGCAAGGCAGCGGTCGATCATCTGATCGAGGCCCGCGGTGGGGATCACCACGCTGACCAGGGGCGGATCGTCGACTGGCCAGGACACCCGGCGCCGGCCGGCATCGAGCTGCTCGATCACGACACGCCGGCCGCGCCGCCGTGCCAGACGCTCGATCGCCGCCCGCGCGTCTGGCGGATCTCCGGCGTGGGCGCCGCCCGGCAGGGTTGACGCAATCCGGTCGAGATGGCCGACCGGCGTCCCCAGCGAGACGAGGCGAAGTGCCAGGTCGTACAGACTGCTGACCGGGGCCTCGTCCCTGAGCACGGCGCGCGCCGGCTCGGCCCGGATCGCCAGCAGCGGGCCAAGGTAGTCGACCGCGAGCAGATGCTCCGGGGACCAGTCGGGCTTGAGCCACGGATCGCGACGCTCGCCGCGCTCGCCGGCGCCGTCATGATCGGCGTAGAAGGCGCCCGCTTCGGGTACGTCGAGCGCGGCCGCTGCGAACGCCGTCAGCGCGCCCGCGCGCAACTCCGGATCGCCGTCGACGAGAATCGTCAGCTCGTCGTCGGCGGCGGCGGCGGCTCGCATGCCGCTCATCACATCCCCACCCTCCGCGAGTCGGTGCCACGGATAGTGCTGGCGCTCGAGCCCCGCCTGAAGGCGCGCGTGCTCCCCGCCCAGCGGCCACACCTGGAGCCGCGGCGCCTGGGTCACTGCCTCCGGCAACGAGACCGGCGCCCGCGGACCTCGGATCAGCCGCCGGCGATACACCAGGGCCGGGTCGACGGTGATCGGCGCCCCCCAACGAAGCTGCTCCCCGTCGCCGGTCCGCGCCTCCACCACCAGCATCCGTCGTCCTGGGGACTGGTGAGCGACCTGGCAGGCAACCCGAAAAGCAGCCTTGTCGAGTCCCGGATGCTCGCCGAGCAGCGGCCGCAGCCCGGGACTCGCGATCCCGTTGACGGCCTGTACCGGTGCCTCGTCGTCGAGCTGGGCGGAGCACCCCACGATCCCCGACGGCGCCCACGCCCATCCTTCGACCAGCAGCGTCTCCGCCACGACCGCGCATCCGTCGAAGCTGGGGCGAGCGCAGATCAGCAGCGGCTCGCCGGCAGCCAGGGCGGCCTGGAACTCGTCAATGGACCAGGGCTGATGCGGCGGGAGCGGCAGGGCCTCCGAGATGTCGACCTGCGCGGCGCGGCCACCCCGGTCCCAGGCGGATATGCGAACCATTTCACTCGGCTCGGCCATGGTTGCCGCGGCGATCAGGGCTTGCCAGCGCTGGGGAGCCCCACCGTTGCGGGGCGAGAGCGTCGTGTCGACCACGGCTCCGGCTCGGGTCGCGAGGATCACGGCGGCCACATCGGCATCCGACTGCACCCGGCCCGTCAGCTCGACGTGACCCCCGGCCGGCGACATCAGCGGCCGGGCGCCCTCGTAGGCCAGCTCGATCACGCCGTCCTATCCACGCCTGGAACTGCTGAGCCTGAGCCGGCGCAGCGGCGCGGTGACACGCCAGCTGAGCGACGAGCGCACGGTCTCGTACTTGCTCTCGAGCAACTCGATGTGCGCGCTGGCGCGCACGCGCTCCGCATGCTGCTCGGACAGAGCCAGCGTCAGTTGATGAAGCTCAGATCGCAGATGCGCGAGGCTCCCCTGGGTCTCCTCAGCCTGGGAACGCGCCTCGGCAAGCTCGATCTTTATCCGCTCCAGCTCGTCGCTACAAGACTCGAGCCGGTTCAGCAGCCGCACCGTTTCGGTGTCCATGTGCCGGGGACGATAGAGACTGGTTGCGCTAGCTTCCGGCGCGTGAGCGCCAACTCGGTCGCGAGCTTCGGGCCCTCGGCGGTCGGAGGCAGCCTTCGACGGTTCGTCGAGCTGACGCTGACCCTGGCCCGTACGGAGTTCAAGCTCCGCTACTTCGGCTCGGTGCTCGGCTACGTCTGGTCGCTGATGCGGCCGCTCCTGTTCTTCGGCGTCATCTACGTGTTCTTCACGCAGATCGTTGGCGTCGGCAAGGGCATTCCGAACTACGGCGTGTACCTGCTGACCTCGATCGTCCTGTGGAACTTCTTCTCCGAGGCGACCGGCAACTGCGTGCAGTGCCTGGTCAACCGAGAGGCGCTGCTGCGCAAGGTCCGCTTCCCGAGGATGACCGTGCCGCTGTCGGTGGCGCTGACCGCGACGTTCAACCTCGGCATGAACTTCATCGCCGTGATCGCGTTCGCGCTCGTGGCGGGGGTCGAGCCGACCCCGAGCTGGCTCGAGATGATCCCGATCGCGATCGGCTTCATCGTGCTTGCGACCGGAGTGGGGATGCTGCTCTCCGCCCTGTACGTCCGCTTTCGCGACGTCCAGCCGATCTGGGACGTGATCTCCCAGATCCTCTTCTACGCCTCCCCCGTGATGTACACCGCCGCCGCGTACAAGGGCCTCGAGCATCTCGCGATGCTCAACCCAATCGCCGTCCTGCTGACCCAGATGGGTCATGCGTTCGTGCACCCGCCCCCGGTCGTCACGCACGTCGGCAGCACGGTCGTGCTCGTGCAGAAGATGCCGAGCGCGCTCCACGCGTCTGGCGGCCTGGCCCACCTGCTCGTCGCGCTCGCGATCATCCCGGCGCTGTTCGCACTCGGCTGGTGGTTCTTCACCCACGAGGCGCCGCGGGTGGCCGAGAACCTCTAGTGCTTCCTATAGCCCGGCCAGGATCCGCCGGAGGCCGTCGCGCAGCTGCACCTCGGGCTCCCAGCCGAGCTCGCTGCGCGCACGGGTCACATCGAGACAGCTGCGCCGGACCTCGCCGGGACGCTCGGGCGCGAACTCCGGCTCGAGCGATGGCCGATCGGACGCGTCCCCAAGCGCGTCGAGCAGATCCAGGACGGAGGTCTCGCGGCCATGGCCGATGTTGACCGGGCCCGTCAGCTCACTGCCGGCGGCGAGCAGGTTTGCGCGCACGACGTCACCGACCTCGACCCAGTCGCGCGTCTGTCGGCCGTCGCCGAACACGGTCGGGCGCCGACCCTCGACCAGGTGCCCGCAGAAGATCGCCACCACCCCGGCCTCTCCGTGCACGTCCTGGCGCGGCCCATAGACGTTGCCGTAGCGCAGAGAGATCGAGGAGAGGCCGTGCAGCCGCGAGTACAGCCCGCAGTAGCACTCGGCGGCGTACTTGCTCTGGCCGTAGCCGGCGAGCGGCCGAATCGGCACATCTTCGGGGGTCGGCAGGATGTCGATGTCCCCGTAGAGGCCGCCGCCGGTTGACGTGTTGACGATCCGCCTCGTCGCGGTCTCGCGGGCCGCCTCGAGCACGGCGATCGTTCCGAGGATGTTGGCCTCGGCATCCCGGGCCGGGTGCTCGACCGAGTAGCGCACGTCGATCTGGGCGGCGAGGTGAAACACGATCTCGGGCCGAGCTGAAGCGAACACCTCGGCCACTGCTGCCGCATCGCGCACGTCGACCTCGTGCAGCGTCGCGCCGCTCTCCAGCGACGGCTCGAGGTTCGCGCGCTTGCCGCTCGAGAGGTTGTCGATCACCGCGACGCGGTCGCCGCGCGCCACGAGCGCGTCGACGAGATTTGAGCCGATGAAGCCGGCGCCGCCGGTGACTACACAGTCCATGGCGCCGGGCAGGTTAGTGCCTTTAGCCGCGCTTAGGGTTCGAGGCGATCGGAAGAGTTTCTCCTGAGCAGGGTGACTTGGCGTGCTCAGAAGATGGCGGGCCCGTACCGCACTAGTGCGGTACGGGCCCGACCGCAGGACGACCCTGGTAGGGCTGGGGGCCGTCCGAGACCCGCGAGAAAGGGGGCGATGCTCGCGGGCCCGAGCGACATCCGTGTCAAGCGACAGCATACCGCCGTGAGAAATCAAGGGCGAGGCAAATGTGCCGAACGGGGACGAAAAAGCGAAACCCGTTAGCTTGAATTACGTTGCAGGACCTAAGGTTCTGATCCAGGCACCATGCACAACCGAGAAACGAAAGCGACGCGTCAGGCAGGGCCCGCGGACGCGAGCAGCGCCGTCCTCTCGCCGGAAACCGTCGGCGTCGTCGGCGTCCCCCTGGCGCTGACCGATTACTCCCGGACGCTGGACTGGATCGACGCGATGGTGGCCAGGCGCGAGCGCGGCTACGTGTGCGTCTGCAACGTCCACACCGTGATGGCCTCGAACGAGGACTCGGAGCTGAGAAACGCGCTCGCATCCTCGTCGATGAACGTCCCCGACGGGCAGCCGCTCGTATGGGCGATCAACGGCCTCGGCCACTCGCTGGCGGGACGCGTGTATGGGCCCGAGCTGATGTCCCAGGCGTGCGCGAGAGCGGCCTCGCTCGGTCATCGCCTCTACCTCTACGGCGGGCGCAACCAGGGCGCGTTGGTCCAGCTCGCGCTCAACCTCCGCCAGCGTTATCCCGGGATCAGGATCGTCGGCGGTTACTCGCCCCCGCACCGCCCGCTGAGTCCCGAGGAGGAGGACGCGGTGGTGGAGGAGATCAACCACTCCCAGGCGGACATTGTGTGGGTCGGGATCGGCGTGCCCAAGCAGGAGAAGTGGATGGCGCACATGCGCGCGCGGCTCGATAACACCCTGCTGATCGGAGTCGGTGCGGCCTTCGACTTCCACGCCGGGCTCGTGCCGCAGGCTCCCAACTGGCTCCAGGAGGCGGGGCTTGAGTGGGCGTACCGACTGGCGCACGAGCCGCGTCGCCTGTGGCGCCGCTACCTCCGCTACAACCCGCGGTTCCTGATCGCCTTCGCGCGGCAGTGGCTCGCGCACCGTCGCGGCCGCTGAGCGGCCGCTACGGCGAGAATCCCGGGCGTGAGCTCCGCGCCGAGCGCATCGATTGTGATCCCGACCCGGGGGCGGCCGTCCTACCTGGACGTGACGCTCGCATCGGTGGTTCCGCAGGCGCGGGACGCCGGAGCGGAGGTGCTGGTGGTCAGCGACGGACCCGACCGGGCGGCCGAGGCGGTCGCCCGTCGACACGGTGCGCGCTTCATCTCGCTGCCCGCGCCCAGCGGCCTGAACGCGACCCGCAACGCCGGCGTCGCGGCAGCCGCGGGCGATCCGATTGTGCTGATCGACGACGACATCGCCGCTCCCACCGGCTGGCTCTCCCAGTTCCTGGACGGGATCCGGGAGGCACCGGACCACGACGTGTTCGGCGGCCCGATTCGCGCCCGCCTCGAGGGTGGCGGTCCACGAGGCTGCGGTCGCGAGCCAGTGCCGATCTCGACCCAGGACTTCGGGCCAGTGGATCGTGACGTGCCCGTCGTCTGGGGCGCCAACATGGCGATCCGCCGGCGCGCCTTCGAGCGGCTGGGAGGGTTCGACGGCGCACTGTCGGGGAGCGGCGATGAGGAGGAATGGGAGCACCGCTACGTGGCTGCCGGCGGCCGGATCCGCTATCTCGCGGCGGCCGGCCTCGAACACCGCCGGACCGCTGCGGACTCCCGCCTGCGCGCACTGATGCGCGCTGGGTACGCCCGCGGCCGAGAGGCTCGGCGCAACGACGTGCGCAAGGGCAGCGCCCCCCGGCTCGCGGCCGAGCTACGCACGCTCGCCGGCTGCGGCTACCACGTGGCCCGCCGCCGCTGCTCGGTCGGCCTCGTGCTCGGCGCGCACGCCGCGGGCCGCGTGCGCGAGACGCTCGTGGAGCCGGGCTCGTGACCGTCGATCCGGTGGCCGACGACTTCCTCTCGGGCACCAGCGGGCACGTGGCCGGGGTCCGCCGGCACTCGGCCGCGCTGCTCGCCGACGCGCTCGCCGACGCGGTCGCGCGGCTGATGCTTCAGCCCGAGCGACTGGAGCGGGCCGCGCGGCGCTGGCCGCGGCGACGCGTGCTCGCGCTCGGAATCGAGCACGAGGGCCCGAACCTGCTCGACACGGCCCGGACCGAGCTGCTGCGCTCGCAGCACGAGGTCGGCTTCGCGAGCACGACCGTGGGCGGACGGGGGAAGTTCGAGAACCTGAACGCGCTGCTCGCCGAGCACCCCGCGGCAGGTCACGACTGGCTGCTGATCGTCGACGACGACGTCGTCCTGCCGAAGGGGTTTCTCGACGCGTTCGTGTTCCTGGCCGAGACCTTCTCACTGCGTCTTGCACAGCCGGCCCACCGCGCGCGCTCACATGCCGCCTGGCAGGTGACCCGTCGGCGTCCGGGCTCAGTGGCTCGCGAGACCGGCCTGGTCGAGATCGGCCCCGTGGTGGGTCTTCACCGCGCGACCTTTGAGCTCCTGCTGCCGTTCCCGCCGCTGCGGACCGGCTGGGGCCTCGACCTGCACTGGGCGGCGCTTGCCCGCGCCCGCGGCTGGCGGATCGGCGTGCTCGACGCGATCCCGGTGCTGCACAACCTGCGGCCGATCGCCCGGTCCTACGATCGCGACGCCGCGATCGACGAGGCGCGCGGCTTCCTCGCCGACCGCCCGTACGCGCGGGCGATCGAGGCGCAGAGCACGATCGCGACGCATCGATCGTGGTGACGGTCTGGTGGCTGGGTTCTCAGGGCCGCGGTCGCCAGCCCGCACCGATCGCACCGCCCGGATAGAAGTGCCCCCGCGATCGCTCGCAGAACACCGCGCGTGCCAGCCCAAACCGATCGCACGTCTCGGCGAATGCCGGCGTGCCGTGCGCGTTGTCGCTGATCAGGACGCCTGCCGGCCCGAGCCGCTCGGCGGCGGTCGTCAGCTCAAACAGCTCGTTCTCGTAGGTGTGGAGGCTGTCGTGGATGAACATGTCTGGCTGTGGACCGGTGTCGAGCACCTTGACCAGTCCCTCGCGGGTGGGCTGGATCCGCAGTTCCCAGCGTGGGTGAGAGCCGACGAGCCAGCCGGCCGACGGGTTGACGTCGAAGGACACGAGCCGGCCGTCGGATCCGTCCTCGGCGTTGCGCTCGAGCGCGCGCAGCAGTAGCAGCGACCCGAGGCCGTCGTGGACGCCGGTCTCGACAACCAGGGAGGGCGCGACTAGCCGGGCGATCGCGTACCAGCCGATGCGCTTGCCGTAGCTGGGCAGGCGCTTGCTCCACAGCCGGCGACCGGCCGTCGCCGCCGCCAGCCGGCGCGACAGCTCCTGGTCGCGGCGCAGCTCACCGAAGATCCGCGCGACATCGGCCGGCGCCGCGCCCGTGGCCTCGCCGACCCAGGCCGCAAGCTCGGCCTCGTTCGCGAGCTCGTAGGTGAAGTTGGCCGGCTCGGGATCGAGCAGGATGAACGGGACGTTTGCCCGCACCGAGGCGCCGACGCTCCGAACCGCCTTCGCCTTGGTGTACCAGCGGAGCCTGCGCACGTAGCGCGGATCGAGCCCGACGCGCTGGACGGCTTCACGCGCGGAGGCCTGCCATGCCATCGGCCGCCAGTCTACGTAGCCGTTGCTACTCTCGCCGCCGTGTCGTATCTCGCCAGGGTCGCCACCCGCGCCCCCTCCCCGGCGAGCACCTCGACCCGCCTCGGTCGCCTGCACCTGAGCACCGATTCCGCGGTCGGCCTGTGCCTCGCGCTGGGGCTCCTGATCGTGACCTTCGTCGCCTCCGGCGGGGTCGACCTGGGGCCGAATACGTGGATCGAGCTGCTGCTCGTGCTCGTCGGCGTCGTCGCGACCGTCGCTGTGCTTTTGATCGGCGCGCCCGGACGCCGCTGGGGAGCCGTGACGCTGTCGCTGTTCGTCGCGCTGGTCGTGCTGAGCGCCGCGTCCGTGACCTGGTCGGTCCAGCCCGACGGGTCGTGGACCGAGGCCGGCCGGACTCTCTCCTACCTGGCCGCGTTCGGCAGCGCGATCGCGCTCGCGCGGCTGTTTCCGCGGCGCTGGCCGGCGCTGATCGGCGGGATCGCCCTGGCCACCACCCTCGTATGTGCGTACGCGCTGCTGGCCAAAGTGTTCCCCGCCACGTTCGACGCCAGCGAGACCTTCGGGCGCCTGCGCGTCCCGTTTGACTACTGGAACGCCACCGGGCTCGTCGCCGTGCTCGGCCTGCCGCCGTGCCTGTGGGCGGGTGCTCGGAGGGACCGGGCGCGCGCGCTCCGAGCTCTCGCGGTCCCCGCGGTGGCGATCCTGATCAGCGTCGTCGTGCTGTCGTACTCGCGCGGCGCCGTGCTCGTGGCGATCGTCGGGCTGGCGGTGTGGTTCGCGATCGTGCCGCTCCGGCTCCGGGGTGCGCTGGTGCTGGGACTCGGCGCCGCCGGCGGCGCCGTGATCTCGATCTACGCAATCGAGACCCGCGCGCTGACCGCGAATCTCATCTCGCTGTCCTCGCGGACGACCGCCGGCCATTCGTTCGGCGTGCTGCTGGTCCTGGTCTTGGGGCTCCTGACCGCTGCGGGGTTCGCGGGCGCTTTCGCGATGGACCGCTACACGCCCACCGAGCACGCGCGACGGCAAATCGGCACCGCGCTGCTGATCGTCGTGGCTCTGATCCCGGTCGCCGGCGTGGCCGGACTGGCCGTATCGTCGCGCGGGCTGACCGGCGAGGTCTCGCACGTCTGGGACACGCTCACCAGCACCGCCGGCGGCGTCTCGACCGGTCCGACCAGGCTCGTGCAGCTCGGCAACAGCCGCGGCCGCTACTGGAGCGAGGGCTTCAAGGTCGGCGAGCATGCGCTCCTGGACGGCGTCGGCGCGCTCGGATACGGGACGGCGGTGACGCAGTACACCCGCGACCATCGCACCGTCGGCCACGCCCACAGCTACGTGATCGAAACGTTCGCGGACTTCGGGCTGATCGGCGTGGCGCTGATGGTGGCGATGCTCGCCAGCTGGGCCCTCGCCACCCGCCGCACCCTGCTGCCCAGCGATCGCGCAGATCCGCACACGGCCGAGCGCACGGGGCTGAAGACGATGCTCGCGGTGGTCGTCGTGTTCGGCCTGCACTCGACGATCGACTGGACCTGGTTCATCCCCGGCGCGGCGATCCCCGCGCTCCTATGCGCGGGGTGGCTGGCGGGCCGCGGACCGATCGGTGAGCCGGTCGGCACCCGGCCGCGAACTCGGATCACCGCATCCCCAGGCATGGCTGCCGTGTTACTGGGATTCGTGACCATCGCGCTCCTCTGCTGCTGGGCCGTGTGGCAACCGTTGCGGTCGGCGGATGCCGACGGTGCCGCGCTGGATGCGATCACGGCCGGGCACACGAGCGCCGCGATCGCCGACGCCAAGCGGGCGGCCGCCTACGACCCGGTCAGCGTCGACCCGCTGTTCGACCTCGCCGCGTTCTACACCGCGGCGCGGGATCTCCCGGCCGCCCGCGCTCAGCTCGTGGAGGCGGTCAGGCGTCAGCCTGACAACCCGCAAACGCTGATCGAGCTGGGCGAGCTCGATCTGAACAACCATCAACCGCTTCGCGCACTCGATTCGCTCCACAGGGCGGCCGCACTCGATCTCAGTTCCGTCCGAGCCCACCAGGACATTGGCCGGGCGCAGCACGAGATCGCGGCCGCGGCGTCGCATTCCTGACGATGGGACGGGGGCTCGCCGCGCTGCTTGCGATTGCGGCCCTCGCGTTCCCGATTGCGGCCCTCGCGTTCCCGAGCGCCGCCCTCGCTGATCACACCCAGGAGTCGGTCCTGCAGGACGATCAGTACCTGCTCTACAGCTCGAGCCGCACCGTCGACGCGACACTGGCAACCCTGCGCTCGCTCGGCGTCGATCGGATCCGGGTCACGGTCAAGTGGTCGGCGATCGCCCCCGACCCGCTCAGCGGCACCCGTCCGTCCGGCTTCGACGCCACCGACCCGGCCGCCTATCCGGCCAGCTCGTGGACCGAATACGACCGCCTGCTGCGATCCGCGGAGTCGCACGGGATCGGCGTCGAGTTCAACCTCACCGCGCCCGGGCCCCTGTGGGCGATGGGCCCTCGCGGGGCGGCGCGGACGAGCAACCACACGGCTCCGGACAGCCGCGCGTTCCGACAGTTCGTGCAGGCCGTCGGGACCCGCTACAGCGGAACCTACGATGGCCTGCCGCGCGTGCACGTCTGGTCGATCTGGAACGAGCCCAACCAGCCGGGCTGGCTCGCTCCCCAGGCGCTCTCGAACGGGCACCGAGAGCTGCCGGTCTCTCCCTGGCTGTACCGCTCGCTGGTCCAGGCCGGGTTCATGGGTCTTTTTGCCAGCGGCCACACCCTGGCACGGGACACGATCCTGATCGGCGAGCTCGCGCCGGAGGGCTACGAACAGCTCGGGACCCTGACGGCGATGACCCCAATGGTGTTTCTGCGCGCGCTCTACTGCGTCGATGGGCGCTTCCATCGCCTCCGCGGCTCGGCCGCCGCCTCCATCGGCTGCCCGCCCCGGGGCTCGAGAAAGTCGTTCATGACCAGCAACCTGGGGTTGTTCGAGGCCACCGGCTTCGCCCACCATCCGTACTACTTCTTCTGGCCCCCGAACCACACCGCCAGCGACCCGAACTTCGTGCCGCTCGCCAACCTGGGTCGGCTCGAGCACGGACTCGACGCCATCTACCGCGCCTACGGCGTGCACCGCCGAATCCCCATCTATCTGACCGAGTACGGCTACCAGACCAACCCACCCGACCCCTACGAGGTCGTCACCCCAGCGGAGCAGGCGAGCTACCTCAATCAGGCCGACTACCTGGCCTGGCGCAATCCACGCGTGCGCTCGGTCGCCCAGTTCCTGCTCCGCGACTCGCCGCCCAACGCCGCCTTCGACCGCTCCGACCCGCAGTACTGGGACACCTTCCAGACCGGACTCGAGTACGTAAACGGCCGCCACAAGCCCGCGTTCGCCGCCTACCGGATACCGATCTGGATCCCGCCCCGGCACGGGTCGCGAGTCTTCGTCTGGGCGCAAGTGCGACCCGCGCGCCATCCGACCACCGCCTCGATC
Source organism: uncultured Solirubrobacterales bacterium (assembly GCA_963796645.1). Taxonomy (GTDB): domain Bacteria; phylum Actinomycetota; class Thermoleophilia; order Solirubrobacterales; family Solirubrobacteraceae; genus Palsa-465. The sequence goes on from CAWCMQ010000004.1 coordinate 478,776, forward strand.
CAATGGGCCCGCCGCCGCGGCCGTTACCGCACCCTCGCCCGCGTGCACACCCGCAACCGGCGGGGGTTCCTGACCGCCCGCGTGCGCCTGCCAGGGGATGGAGTGGTCAGGATCAGGTGGGGCGCCCTGGTCAGCCGCGGGATGTTCGTGCGGGTCGGGTAAGGGGCGGGGGTGCTCCGGGGGCCGGGGCCTGTGGTTTTTCTTGGCCGGGCGGTTCGGGGCGGTCCCGGGCCCCAGAATAAGGTCGCAAGTGCATACCCGGTTCGTGATGGTTCAGGCGGCGTTGCGGTCGATGATCTGGCGGTAGGTGACGGGCTGGTGGGCGGTGCTGAGTCCGAGCAGTGTTTGGAAGGCGGCGTGCGGGTTGCCGCGCCGGTTGTGGCGGAAGACGTATTCGTTGAGGTATGCCTGGAGGTGCTCGGTCGAGGCCCAGCGGTGGGTGCCGTGCAGCCACGCCTTGAGGTTGGAGATCGCGCGGTGGGCGCGCGGGAGGAACGGCTCCTCCCCGGGCGCGGCGGCTCTCTGGCTGCGTCTGCGGTGATCCCACCCCTCGGCGGCGAGCCGGTCATAGCCACCCCACGCGTCGGTGTGCACGATCGCGCCAGGCTCGGTCGTGGAGCCAAGCAACGAGCCGAGCGTGCTGGCGGACGCGTCCTCGAGCACCTGGAGCCGGACGCGTCCTGAGCCCTGGCCACGGACCTCGACCACGACCCCGCACAGCGCCTTCTTCCCTCGTTGTCGGCCGCCACGCTTGCCTTCTTCATAGCCGCCGAGGAAGAACTCGTCGACCTCGACTTCCCGTTTGAGCGGCTCGCGCTGCGGCGCGACCATCGCGGCCCTGAGCTTGTGCAGCATCATCCACGCGGTCTCGTGGCGGCGCAGACCCAGCTGGCGCTGCAGCTGAACCGCCGAGATCCCAGGATGGCGAGTCGCGACCAAATACGCGGTCCAGAACCACAACCGCAACGGCTGACGGGTCCCATGCATCACCGTCCCGGCCGTCACCGAGCTCTGCGCCCCGCACCGCTTGCACTGCCACACGCCACGAGCCTGGTGCATCACTCCGACCTCACCGCCACCGCAGCGCCGGCACCGGAACCCTTCCGGCCAGCGACAGGCGAACAGATACTCCCGGCACGCCTCATCGCTCGCGAATCGCTCCTGGAACTCCATGATCGTCAAAGGGAAACCAGGCCGCGGCACCCCGTCAAGCTACGAACCAGTCCAGACGGAACGAACCGGGTATGCACTAGGTCGCAAACCCGGGTCGCCCAGACCGCCGAGGCTGAAAACTACGCGCCAGCAGGAGTTTCCAGCCGCGCCCACCTGCCGAGCATGAGTTTGTTGCGTTTCTGGCCCCGGGGACGAGTCCCCGCACACCCGCCCCGAGCCGCCCGAACCCACGCCCGGAGCGCACGATTTGGCCAGGACACACACAAACCTCGCAAACCCACCGCCCACCACCCGGTTTGGCCGATCAAGTCTGCCCATCAGACCCAAAGTGACCAACCCAACCAAGCGCGCCCGACTTTGCGAGGTTATGCCCCACCCAGCCACCCCTCCCCAGCCCCAAACACCCGCCCACCCACGCAATGCCTGGGCGCGCCGTCCGCCCCGCCCCGCGACCGCCCCTCAAACCCCCTACCTACGCCACCGCCACCTGGTCGCGGTCGAGCAGCGCGTCGGGAAGCGACCCGTGGCCGCGGGCAGCGCAGACGGTCCGCAGCAGCGCCTCGTACTGGTCGGTGACCCGCTCCCATGAGTACTCCTTGGCGCGGCGAAGCGCGTGGGCGCGATATTCGTTCACTAGCTCGGGGTCGGCGAGCAGGCGCTCGAGCTGCGCCGTCAGATCGTCGACGCCGGCCGCGCCGGAGAAGTAGATCCCGGCCTCGCCGACCGTCTCGGCGTTGGGCCGGTGGTCGTTGACCAGCACGCAGTTGCCGGCCGCCATCGCCTCGAGGATCACCGGGTGGGTGCCGCCGACCTCGGTCGGCGCGCAGAACAGGTAGGCGTGGCGCTGGAGCTCCCAGTAGCCGCGGCCGAAGACGTAGCCGGGGAACACCACGCGCGGATCGGCGGTTCGCCACACCTGTCGGATGTAGTCGCCGGCGTAGGGCGCGCCGCCGACGATCGCCAGCTTCATGTCGCGCGCGGCCTCGCGGCCGATGCGCGAGAACGCCTCGACAAGTAGATGCGGGTTGTTCTCGGGCTCCAGGCGCCCGACGAACAGGATGTACTTGCGTGGCTCGAGCCCGAGGCGCTCGAGCGTCTCGATCCCGTCGTGGCCCGGATCCTCCACTCCGTACGGAACGACGCCGATCCGCTGGCCGTAGCGGCGGGCGAAGATGTCGGCCACGGCGTGGCTGTCGGTGATCGCCCGGTCGGCCCAGCGCGGCGCGGTGCTCTCTGCGAAGCGCAGATACGCCTTGGCGAACGCGGGCCACTTGCGGCGGTCGGAGTCGAGCCCGTCGACGTTGATCACCGCGGGAATGTCGGCCCAGCGCGTGATCACGCACAGGGGCGAGTTTCCGGCGATGAAGAACAGCGCCACGTCCGGCTTGGTCTTGCGCGCGGCGTGGATCGCCGACAGCGCCGTGTGGACGAACGTGTCCAGGTACTTTTTCTGCACCGTGCGCAGGTGCACGAGCTGCGCACCCTTGTAGCTGGTGAGCGTCGGGTCGACGACGTGCGGACGGCAGTAGACGACGACCTGGTGGCCGCGGGCGGTCAGGCGCGAGGCAAGCTGTTCGACCGCGGTCTCGAAACCGCTGTACGAGGCGGGGATCCCACGGGTGCCAAGGATCGCGATCTTCATGCGCCCACGGCTAGAGAGTAGGCGGCCAGATGTGCTCGTGCACATCTGGCCCAGGAAAAATCGTTCGCGCGCTGTGAGCCGCGGGTACGGAGGCGATCGCGCAGCTCCGCGTCGCCGGCAATCCGCTCGAGCAGGGCGGCGAAGCCTTCGGGATCGTCCGGATCCGCATACAGGGCCGCATCGGCGCAGACCTCGACGACCCCCGGAGAGCGGGCGGCGAGCACCGGAACGCCCGCCCGCATCGCTTCGAGCGCCGTCAGACCGAAGCCCTCGTAGCGCGAGGGGTGTACGAGCGCTACGGCCTCGACGTAGAGCTCGGCGAGCCGGTCAGCCGAGGGGCGGTGCTCGACCCTTACGCCGGGCCCCCAAGCCGTGGCCGATCCTGCCAGCACACGCGGCAGCGGATCGGCCGACCCCTCGCGATAGCGGCGGTATGCCCTCGAGCAGCAGCCCGAGGTTCTTCCGCGGCTCGTCGTCCCCCACGTACAGGGGGTGCCCTGCAGCCGATCCGGCCCGGCGACGGTGGCGTTCCCGGCGCTCGGTGGCGGCGGCGTCTGGAGGCACGGCCAGCTCCTGGCCCGGCCCCAGGTGGGCGACCCGGATCCTCCGGCCACCCACGCCCCACGGCTCGCGCGCGTCGGCGCCGGTCGTCTCGCTGATGCAGATCACCGCAGCCGCCTACCGGGCCGCCCAGCGATGAACCTGGTGTGCATAGACCCGATGGCCGCGGTCAAAGCAGTCGGGCAGCCGCTCGAATGCGGTCGACAACCGTCACCACCTGCGGCTGGCGCGCCACCGGAGCGAGCGCCGGCAGCGGGTGGTGGATCACCTCGGCGCCGCTGCGTGCGGCCAGCCTCGGGAGCTCGACCGCCGTCCACGGAAGATCGACGGCCAGGTTCCGGGCGCTCCCGAGCCCCCCGCCGGCCGGCGGGCGGCGCCGGTGGTTGGCCACCTGGATCAGCTCGACCTCCGAACCGAGCTCCGCACACAGGCGATCGATGTAGATGCCGGTCCCCGAATATGGAGCCCGGTGCGCGTAGGTGACGTCGATCAGAACCCGCACCTCAGCGGACCACGTCAGCGAACCGCCTGGGCGAGCAGCAGCCGGCGTAGCAGCGGCGGCCCGACCGCGGCCGACACGCTCACCTTGGAGAACCCGAACTCCTCCAGCAGCTCCGCCAGCGACCGGCGCGTGTACAGGTGCAGGTGATCTCCGAGCGGCTCCGAAAACCGCTCGACCCCGCCGAGGAGGAGTCGCAGACGCCCGTGGGAGGGCGTCGTCACGAGCAGGCGTCCGGCCGGAGCGAGCACGCGACGCACCTCTGACAGCCACCGCGCGGTGTCGGCGATGTGCTCGATCACCTCGCTCGCCCACACCAGCGTGAAGCCATTGTCCTCGAACGGCAGTGACCCGTCGAGTGGCACGAGGACGAATTCGAGCCCCGGATGCCGCCCACGCGCGCGTTCGAGCGCTGCCTCGGCCACGTCCGCCCCGACCGCGTCGACTCCGGCAACCGCGAGCGCGGCCGTGAACTCGCCGGCGCCGCAGCCGAGGTCGAGGGCGCGGTCCCCGGGCCGGACGCGACGCCGCATGAACGCCAGCCTCGGCTCGCGGTCAGGCGTCTCGAGCCGCTCCGGCAGCCGCTGCCACAGGTCCTCGTAGTAGTCCTTCATCGCGCTGACCGTATCGCCCGGAAGCGCGGACGACGTGTGAACGCGCACATGGTTAGAGTGGGCCCACGGGGACATGACTAACCGGCTACTCGCGATCACGCCGGTCGACCATCCTGGAGGAGCGGAGACAACACTGCTGAGGCTCCTCGCCGGACTAAAGGTGAAGGGTTGGTCGATCGCGATCACAACTCCTGGATTGGGACCACTGCGCGACAGTGCGCTAACGGCCGGCTACGGCTGGCACGGGCTCCCGCTAGGGGGGCTCGGCACCGGACAGGGGCTGCTCGCGATCGCCGCCTGGCCGCGGGCCCGGGCGTTCGCGAGCGCGGTCGACGTCGTGTACCTGAACGGCGCCGTGTGCGGGCGCCTGCTTCCCGCGCTCCCGCGATTGCGGGCTCGGATCGTGCTGCACATCCACGACATGGTGACCCGGATTCCGCGCTTCTGGCGCCGAGCCGATGTCGTGCTGGCCGCCTCGCGCGCGGTGGCCGAGCGGCTCGGCAGCCTTCAGCCTCAGGTCGTGTGTCCGCCGGTGGACCCCGAGCCGCCACAGCGTGGCGCCCCGTGGCCGCCCGGTGACGGGTCGCTGATCGGCTTCGTCGGCCGGATCGAGCCGCGGAAGGGGCCGTTCGACCTCGTACGTGCGGCCCCGGCGATTCGCCGCGTCGCGCCGGGGGCTCGGATCGTGCTCGTCGGCGACGACCCGTATGGCGTCGCGCCCGACTACACGCGTGCGGTGCTCGGTGCCCCGGAAATCGAGCACTATCCCTGGACCGACAACGCCCCGGGCCTGATGCGCCATCTCGACGTGCTCGTGCTGCCATCCCACCAGGAGCCGGCCGGGACCGTGCGGGCCAAGGCGATGGCGGTTGGGACCCCGGTGGTCGCGACCGCGGTCGATGGCCTACCCGAGATCGTCGACAATGGCGTGACCGGACTGCTCGCCCACCGCGATCAGATGAGCGCCTCGGCGCGCGACGAGGCGCGCCGCTTCTACATCAAGGATTACGTGGAGCGTGTCGAGGGATGATCAGCCCATGAAGGTCGCGTTCGACAGCCGCCCGATCAAGGACATCACCGGCATCAGCCGCTACGCCTCCTGCCTGCTCGCGGCCCTGATCGAGGACGGCCGGGGTGAGATCGTCGAGACCCACCAGCCAAAGCGCTGCGATCTGTTCCATTCGCCCTGGATCGACGGCGCACTGCTGAACTCGCCGGTGCCGATGGTCGTCACCCTGCACGACGTGATCCCGCTGAAGCGGCGGGGCGAGTACCTGCGCACCGGCCTGCGCTTCCGGCTGCGCTACCTGGCAGTACAGCGGGCCGTCCGGGTGATCGTGCCAACCAACGCGGTAGCCGACGACGCGATCAACGTGCTCGGGCTCCCGGCCGAGCGGATCGTCGTGGTCGGTGAGGCGGCCGCCCCGGCGCTGGTGGCCCGCTCCGACGACGAGGTCACGGCCGTACGCGAGCGTTACGCACTGCCCGATCAGTACCTCCTGTGGGTTGGTGGCATGAGGACGCCGGATCCGCGTAAGCGGGTGGCGGCACTGACCAGAGCCGAGCGCTCGATGCCGCTCGTGCTCGTCGGCCCGAGCGCCCAATGGGCCACAGAGCTGCCAGGGGTGACGCTCACCGGGACGGTCACCGACGATGAGCTGGCGGCGATCTACACCGGAGCCCACGCGCTCGTGTTTCCCAGCGACGACGAGGGCTTCGGACTGCCGCCCGTCGAAGCGCTAGCGTGCGGGACGCCCGTGGCAGCGTTCGATGTGCCCGCACTGCGTGAGGTGCTCGATGGTCGCGTGCAGCTGTGCGAGATCGGTGACCTCGCTGGGTTGATCGCCGCGGCGGAGGCTGCCACCCGGCCCGCACCGGAGCCACTCTCGTGGAGCTGGCAGAACGCCGCCAGCGCCACCTGGGAGGTGTACGACGATGCGACGAGGGCTCCGCATCGGTGGCGTGGAGCCCGGCGCCGGGCGGTACGCACTAAGGCTGCGCCCTGAGTCCGAACGGCGCCAGCGAGCGCCGTCGTCGCGCCTGAATCAGCCGCCGCCGGCCGCGCGCGGCCGGCAGTAGCCGCCATGCCTCCCGATAACCGGCGAGCAGGTGGCGCTCGCGCAGCAGCACGTGGCCGAGCGCAAGCACCTCATAGCCGAGGATGATCGGGGCGTGGCGGAACAGCCCCGCACCGGTCTCGTTCTTGACCATCATCAGGTAGCGGTTGCGGAACTGGAGCCGGCGGGCCTGCTCGCTCATCCACGGCCGGGTAGCGGGGCTGTAGGTGCGGATGTGATGAGCGAGCGCACGTGGCTCGTACCCGCAGCTCCAACCAAGCAGCTGCGCACGCCAGGCCAGGTCGACGTCCGAGGCCCACAGCGCCATGTCCTCGTCGAGCACCTCACGACCTTGGAGGGCGCAGTCAAGGAGCGTCTCGCGGCGGTACAGCGCCGCGGCACCGTTGGCGCCGAACACCTCACCCGGGGCACTGAACTGCGTCTCCGGGCTGCCGAAGCCGGTGAGGCCGTTCTTGCGCCGGCGGTCGACGAACATGCCCGTAGCATCGACCTCGTGCAGCGGCCGCTCGGGACCAGCCACGCGTAACGGCTTTGGGGCGACGGAGCCGACGCCGTCCGCGGACAGGCGGTCGAGGGCCGCACTCAGAAAGCCGGGCGCGAGGAAGCAGTCGGCGTTCAGCAACAGGACGGCCTCGCCGCTCTCGGCGATCGCGTGGTTGATCGCCGCCGCGTAGCTGACCCGCTGCTCGAGGCGCAGGTGCCGGGCTGCGAGTGCCGCGGTCCCGTCGCTCGACGCGTTGTCGACGACCACCACCTCGGGCCGTGGATCCTGGGCGAGCGCCGCGGGAAGCGAGTCCTCGAGCATCGGAGCCTCGTCGACGCTGAGCAGCAGCGGGCGCGTCGGGGATCGCCCACACCTTGCCGGGATCGACGCCGTAGCGCGAGCAGACGTCCTGCTCCGTGTAGTCAGACGGGCAGATCACGCGCTGGGCGGATCGCGCGGCGCGCCGCGCGAAGTACCGGTACTTCAACCGTGTTTTGGCGCGAAGTCCTCGGGCCAGGTCTCGAATGCGAGGTCGTTGATCGTGACCACCCCCGGGCACGGACGCACGAGCGGCAGGAAGCAGTTGGTCGTGTGCACGAGGTCGGCGCGGTGGCGCCGGAGCAGCACCGGGAGCACGAGCTGCTCGTACAGCACCTCGGGCCCCGGCCCGCCGCTGATGATCGGCTCGAGCCGGAAGGCCGGGTCGGCTCGCTGCTCGAGCGCCCGCAGCGGGCATTGTGCGTAGCGCCCCCACCCGCGCAGCTCGGACGCCACGGCATCCCGGGCGTCGATCGCGACCAGCGGGCTCACGCCGCCCTCGCGCCGACTCGCCGCCGACCCGCGTAGGCGCCGAGCAGGCGGGCGGCCCGACGGTGGCTGAGCCGCGCGCGCAGCCGCGATTCGTAGAAGCGGTCGTCGCGCCACCACTCGCGCAGCAGGTCGCCGCGGCCCTGGACGGGGGTGTTTAGGAACATCGCGAACCCCTCGGCCTCGCGTCGGGCGCGCAGGTAGATGTCGGGCAGCGAGTCATGTGAGTGGTCGTGGTCGACCACCAGCGATGGATCGACGACGCACACGTAGCCCCCGCGCAGCCAGTTCAGCGCCCATTCCTGATCCTCGCATCCGGGGAGATCCTCTCGAAACGGGCGCCGGCGCCAGAGCACCGCCCGGAACGCTCCCGCCCCGTTGGAGTAGCCCCACCGGGGATGCCGGCGAGCGAGAGCAAGCTCCTGGTGGACGGCCTCGCGCAACGGCCGTCCCTCCGGCGACCATCGGTCGCCCGACGCGCAGGCCACCCGCTCGTCGTCGAACACCGCCGCCAGGCGGGCGAGCCAGCCCTGACCGGTGGCGAACGCATCGGCTGACAGAGCGGCCGGCAGCTCGCCGCCTGCATTGGCGGCGCCGAGGTTGAGCGCGCGGCCAAAGCTGAACAGCTCGCGCGGGACCGAGACCACGCGGGCACCTGCCGCCGTGGCGAGATCCACCGTCCGAGCGGTGGAGCCACTGTCGACGACGAGCTTTTCGACCTCCAGCGACCCGGTCCGCTGAGCGTCGATGAGCGCGAGGCAGCGCTCGATCACGGTGACGTCGGGCCAGTTCACAACGCGGGATTCTGCCGTGGGGTTGCACGCGGGTGCCTCCAGCGGCGTACCATCCGCCTGAGGTGACTGCTCTCCGAGAGACGGATGAGGGCGGCGGGCTGTGGCCTGCGGACCTAACCCGCCCGGCTTCTCCGATCTTCGACATTCCGATCGACCTCGCGCAGCCCGCGGAGCTGCTGCGGACGATCTCGGGCTGGGCGGGGGAGCGCCGCACGCGAAGAGTGATGTACGCGAACGCCCACGTGGTCAACCAGTCGCGGGTGACACCCGGGCTCGGCGACGCGCTGCGCCGCGCCGATCTCGTCTATTGCGACGGCTCTGGCGTGCGCCTAGCCGCGCGCGTGCTGGGCATGCCGGTTCCCCACCGGATGACCGGTGCCGACTGGATCTGGACGCTGGCCACACTGTGCGAGCTCTCCGGCCAGCCGATGTACCTGCTCGGCTCCGAGCCGCCAATCGCCCGCGAGGCGGCGGCGAGGCTCCGGCGCTCGTATCCGCAGCTCGACGTGGTCGGCGCGCACCACGGCTTCTTTGACCTCGATTCCCCGCACAACGAGCGCGTCATCGAGGACATCAACGCCCACGGCCCGCGGATCGTTCTGGTCGGAATGGGCACCCCGAAGCAGGAGCTGTGGGTCGACCGCTACGCTGATCGCATCGACGGTGCCGTTGTGTGGACAGTGGGGGCACTGTTCGACTACATCTCCGGTCACATTCCCCGCGCGCCCAGATGGCTGGCCGACAACGGACTTGAATGGATCTTCAGACTCGCGATCGAGCCTCAACGGATGTGGAGGCGGTATCTGCTCGGGAATCCGGTGTTCCTGTCGAGGGTGCTGAGCGAGGCCAAGCAGCAGGCCCGCGACGGACGCTGAGCGCACCTCTCGGGCGGCCGACACAGCTCGCGCTGGCGGCGCTGATCCCGATCGGCCTCGCGGCGCTGGCGCTGCACCTCAGCACAAAGCCGCGCCACGACGCGCTGACCGCGGTGCCCAACACGCTGCGCGCGCTGCTGGCCACCGGGGTTCTGTTCGGGGTCAGCGGCCTCGGCTGACGCGGATCTTCCTGCCCGATGTGCTGCGGCGCTACGAGCTGCTGTGGGTGCTCCCGGCCGGCGCCTGCGCGAGCGGCCTCGTGCTGACGGTCCTCGGCTTCGCTGCGGTGCCGTATCCGGCCTCGCTGCCGCTGACGCTGGCGGCGGGCGCGGTCCTTGCCGTGTATGCCGTGCGCGCCCGCGGATGGCCAGAGCTGCCCGCGGCGCGGCTGGCCTGGCCGATCTTCGTGGCCCTCATCGTCCTCGCCGTGGCGCTCGTCCCCATGGTCTTCCATCAGCAGTACGCCGCTCCGGTCGGCACCGGCTCCGATGCCCACGTCGCCGCCGGGGCCGGGAACCTGCTCAAGCACACGTATCCGACGAGCGTCGACATCACCCAGACTCGGCCGGCGACCCAAAGTGCTCGATCGATGAGACGGTGAACACGGCGTCGAAGCTGGCGTCCTCGAAGGCGAGCCGACGGCCATCCATGTGCAGGACCTCGAGGCGCTCGGGACGCCAGTCGTACGCGGGCGCGTGCGCCGCCGGATCGGTGAGCATCGACCGGTCGGCCTCCCGGCCGGCGAACCGTCCGTCCCCGTAGATGTCGGTCGCGACCATCGTCCCGACGTGATTGGTGAGCCAGAACAGCACCCGCTCGTTGCCGGCACCGACCGAGAGCACTCGCGTGCAGCCGTTCAGATGGCCCGTGGCCCTGAGGAACAGCATCACCATCGCGAACTCCCACACCTTGCGCTCGATGTGCGTCCTCGGGTCGCGCTCGGGTACGAGCGATCTGATCGTCTCGAGCAGTTCCGGGTCGTCGAAGTCCCCGACGTCGCAGAGCTTCGCGTACTGCCGGGACAGGGTCATCGCGTCTCGAGTAGCAGCGTGACCGGCCCGTCGCCCACGAGGTGGATCTGCATGTGGGCGCCGAACACCCCGCGCCTGGCCCCGAGCCGCTCGCAGAAGCGCTCGTACAGCGGCTCGGCATCCTCGGGCCTGGCGGCGGCGACGTAGCTCGGGCGGTTGCCCTTGCGGGCGTCGCCGTAGAGCGTGAACTGGCTCACGCACAGCGCCTCGCGGTGCCCCAGCGGCTCATTCATGCGCCCGTCGGCGTCGGGGAACACCCGCAGCGCCCGCACCTTGTCGGCGAGCCAATCGGCCTCACCCTCGCCGTCCCCGTCCCTAACACCAACGAGGACGAGCAGACCCTCCCCGATCTCTGAGATGAGCCGGCCGTCGACCGAGACCGAGGCTCGGCTCACGCGCTGGACGAGCGCTCGCACCTACGCCTCTCGAAGCTCGGCTGCCGACTGCTCGGGCGGGACGATGTTCAGGTTGACGCCGGCCCCGAGCTCCAGCCCGGCCAGATGGGTCAGGCGCGGGAGGATGTCGATTCTCCAGCTGAAGTACTCGGCTCCGGCCGGCGCGGTCCGCACCCACAGGTTGAGCGGCGGGTTCGCGCCCAGGCGCCGCGCGAGCCGGCCGAGGGCGTCGTGCAGCATCGAGGCCCCGAGTGGCCCCGCGTCCTCGAAGCGCATCCGCGGCGTGCGCGGGGCGATCATCAGCTGAAACGGGACCCGCGCGCCGTAGGGCGCCATCAGCACGACCTCATCGTCGATCGCGACGATCCGCTCACGCCGGCGCACCTCCTCCTGGACGAGATCGGCGAGCAGGTTGCCGCCCATCGTCCTGGTCGCGTAGGCGCCGAAGCGCTCGCGCTCGCGCGCGACGTCCGCGGGTACGAAGTCAAGCGCGTACAGCTGCGCGTGGGTGTGGGGGAGCGACGCGCCCGCCTCGCGGCGCTCGTTGACGATCAGGTGCACGTAGGGCGACTCCCGGTGAGCGAGCATCCGCTCGCGCCACACGTTCATCGCGGTCTGCACCTCCTCGGCCTCGAGGTGGGCGAGCGAGATCACCGGTCGAGGGGAATTTATGATCACCTCGTGTGCCCCGAGCGCCGGTGCCGCCCAAAACAGATCCGGGTTGGCGCTGGGCCTCGGCTCCTGGTCCGGCTCGCCGCTCAGCGCCGGGTACAGATTCGGGACGACCCGCACGAGCCAGCCCGGCGAGTTCGGGCCGCCGCCGTTCGGCCTGACCGCGTAGACCTCGGGCGGCGTTCGGTCCTCGTGCCCTTCGGCGAACGGATCGCCTGACGGATCGATCTCTGGGGCGGGCGTGGCCCTCAGCTCGCCGCCGGGACGTCCGGCCCGCGCTCCCGCGACGATCGCCCGGCGCCCGCTGAGGGGGTCGATCCGCAGCTCAGGCATCGAGCGCCGTCAGAGCTGTTTCTCCATCGCAACGTGTTGGATGTTCGCCTCGATGAACACCCGCCCGCGGGTCCGGTAGCCGGCCCGCTCGTAGAGCTGCCGCGCATACGTTTGGGCATGCAGGACGATCCGGCGGCCGCCGGCGGCGCGCGTCTCGTCGTCGGCCAGGGCCAGCAGCGCGGTGGCGATTCCCCGCCGGCGCACGGCGCGCCGCACCGCGAGGCGGCTGAACTGCGCGGTGGATCCGACCAGTAGCACCCGGCTGGTGCCCACGACCTCTCCGTCCAACATCGCCACCAGGTGAATGCCCTCGTGGTCGCGGCCGTCGAGCTCCTCGTGCTCGGGGACGCCCTGCTCGACGCAGAACACGTCGTGGCGGAGCGTGAGCGCCTGCTCCATCTCGTTGCGGTCGCGCACGCGGCGCACCTCGTAGGTGGCGATCCCCGTCATCGGCCGGGCGGCGGAGCGCGGTGATCGCAGGTCGGACTCATCCGAGGGCGTAGCGGCGGATGTCGTGCTCGAGGGCAGCCGCGCTCAGGTACGGGCCGGCGTGATCGAACACGATCTTTCCCTGGCGGTCGAAGTACACGGTCTGCGGGTAGTACGTGGCGGCCTGAATCGATCGCGCGATGTTCTCGTTCGGATCGACGTAGCTCGGATAGGTGACCGGGAAGCGCTTGAGGAAGGCCGCGGCGGCCTGGTTGTGGTCCTTGCCGTCCACTCCCACGAACGCCACCTTGCGCCCGAACACCACCGACGCCCGCTGGTAGGCCGGGAACTCGCTCTGGCACGGACCGCACCACGACGCCCATTTGTTCACGACCACCGGGTATCCGCGCAGGCCGCTCAGCAGCGCCTTGAACGCGGTCGGCCCTCCGGGCAGCAGCTGGTTCGCGCGGGCATGGAGCGCCGCCAACGGCGGTGGCGAGCCCTTGAATGCCGCCGACACGCTCTGGGCAGAGGGCGCGGCGCTGCGAGGCTGACTGGTGCCACAGCCGTACAGCGACCCAACGGCGAGGATCGTGACCACTCCGACCAAACGCAAGCGCACGGCGACAGCTTGCCATACCGCGACCCCAAGGTATCCGACCTCGATCTGCTTAAATAAGCGTTATCCTCTAGCCAGGCCGGCGAGGGGGCACCGCTTCTGAGGGACCTCGCCGCACTCGGCGTTTGCCGAGACTGCCTGAGCCGCCACGATGTGTAGCCGCGGCTCGGACGATTCGAGACGCAACCTACTAATTCCCATGGGTGATCCCACCCCCTTTCCTAATCCTGCCGCGATCGCGCGTGCCGAGCTGTTCACGCGTGAGCGCTTCGTCTACGAGGGCGAGACGCTTGAAGATGCCCTCGCCCCCGGCTCCGCGCGACGCCGGGCGCTCGACGCCGCGCTGACCGAGCAGGAGGCCGGTGCAACACAGCCCTCGATCGAGTGGCGGCGCCAGTTCTCACTGCTGCTCGGCCTCGAGCGTCTGCTCTCCGAGGAGGAGCCGCACCTTGTCGATGGGACCGTGCTCTCGGCCCACCAGGTCGACGCGCTGTCCGGCACGCTCACCGCCCTGCTCGCCGAGGCGCAGCGCAACGGAAACGGCTCCGGCGGCAATGGAGCAGCGCCGACCGTCGAGCCGGCGCAGCTTGCGTCCGCCGCGATCCCGGGCGAGGAAGAGGTTGAGCTCGAGTTCGAGGATGAGGACGCGGAGCTCGAGTTCGAGGACGAGGACGAGGACGAGGAAGAAGAGGAGGAGGAAGAAGAAGAGCCCGAGGACGAGGAGCCGCAGGACTGGCAGGACGAGGACGAAGACGAGGAGGACGTCCAGCTCGCCGAGCAGCCCGAGGATCCCAACGCCGATCGCCGGTTCTGGTTTGAGCACGCGACGGGTGCCGGCAAGACGGTCGCCGCGCTCGGCTTCGTCGAGGGCTCGCGTACCGGCGGCATCCTGATCCTCACCCACCGCCGCAACCTGGTGGACCAGTTCCACGGGGAGCTGCGCGACCGCGGCTATCGGGACCGCATCTCGGGGCCGTTGCTGAAAGGCCAGGACGCCGCCAATGGCCCGGTGACGGTCGAGACCTACCAGTGGTTCGTGCGTAACGCGGGCAAGATCTCCGACGCCTACACGATCGTGATCTGCGACGAGGCGCACACGGCGCTAGGCGAGAAGACCTCCGCCTCGATTCGCGGCTGGGCCGGGCCGATCTTCATCGGCATGACGGCCACGGGCGCGCTGATCGCGCGTCACGTAACCGACCTGTTCCCGACCCAGACCTCGCGCTTTGACCTGGCTCAGGCGGCGCGCCGCGGCGTGATCGCACCGCTGCGATGCATTCGAATCCCGCCCGGACCGGGTGTTCGGACGATCGCCAAGGTGCCACTGCGCCGGGGCGAGGTCGACACCGAATTCGATCAGGAGATGCTGGCCGAGCTGCTGGACCAGACACCGTTCAACATCGCGATCGCGGACCTCTACAAGACCCGTTTCAACGGCGTCCCGGGCGTCGTCTACGCGGCCGGCGTACGCCATGCATATAACGTGGCCCAGGCGTTCCGCGATCTGGGCATGAAGGCCCAGGGGGTGTCCGGCGAGACGCCCAAGCGCCAGCTGGCGCGGATCCTCGCCGACTACGAGTCCGGGAAGATCGATGTCCTCGTCAACGCGCAGCTGCTCGCCGAGGGCTGGAACAGCCCCCGCGCGACGATCTGCATGCACCTCGCGCCGACCGCGTCGAAGCGCATCTATCAGCAGCGGGTCGGCCGGGTGACGCGGCGCCATCCGGGCAAGGAGGCAGGCATCGTCGTCGACTTCGTGCACCCCGCGACCAAGCATGACGATCCGGTCGTGACGCTGCACTCGCTGCTCGACCGCGACGTATACCGCGGCGGTGCGATCGTCGTCGGGCCGGTCCGGCGCGGCCGCGGCCGGCGCGTGCGGGTCGAGCGCCGGGTGCTGCCGGTCACGCCGGATCCCGAGCGCCGCGCCGAGGTCTTCGAGCGCGAGCTATGGCGGATCGCGGTCGAGCACCTGGACTACGGCGAGCAGCATGTGTGGGCGGCCCTGGCCGGCGCCCGGGTGGCCCCGAACGGCTGGCGCCGCGCAAAGGCCATGCTTCACTTCGACCGCGGCGGAGAGCTCAAGCGCCGGTTCCTGCTCACCGCCGTGCAGCGCAACCGCAACTCGCAGCTGCGCCTCCGAGCCCTGCAGGAGATCTCCGCCTCGCGTGATGCTGAGGCTTTCGATACGGCAATCGACATCATGGCCGGGTGGCCGCGGGACGAGCGGCGTGAGGGCGTGAAGATCATGCTCCAGGCCCTGGCCGAGCGGCGGATCGGGAGACGCGATCAGGCGAACGCCTGGATCTGGCGGATGGCCGAGTACACGCGCGAGGTCCACGAGGAGTACGCGGTCCAACGCTGGCCGGAGACCAAGCGGCTGCTGGGCCTGCTCGTGAACTCGAGCGGCTCGGCTCACGCGCGCAACGCGCGCCGGCTCGTGCACGCCGCCCGCAAGGAGGACCGCCGTCTGTCCGCCGCGCTGCTCGCGGCGGCGCTCGCGCACACTCCGGAGGCCGAGGAGGCGCTGCGCGGCGCGCGGACCCGGATGGCGCGCAAGCCTGCCGCGCTGGCCCGCGAGCTGCTGCGCAACTTCCCCAAGGGACGGCGGGGCAAGAGCCGGCGCCGGCGGAAGTCGAGCGGCGGCGATGGCCGAGCGCAAACCGCTGGTGCGGCCGTCAACGGGGCCGTCGTCGAGGGGGACGAGGTTGACGTCTCGGAGGCCGACGAGAGCGCGGTCGCGGATGGGGCGGATGACGCCGCGGTCGCGGATCGGGCGGACGACGCCCGCGACGAGGACGCTCAGAACGGGGACGACCCCGACTTCGAGGACGCTCCCGAGCACGACACCGAGGCCGCGGCGTAGGCAACGCGACCAAAGTTCACGAACTCGACCGATCCTCCCGGCTTTCCCACTGCCAGTCCACCTGCAATTCAGCTCCGCTTAAGAACGGCGCAGAGACTTCGCCGATCTCAGAGCCACGATCGGCAACGGCAAGTACAAGTCGTTCTAGGTCTAGGTCACAGGGACAGGTGAACCTCGCCGGACTCGAGCGCCACCTGGCCGCTCATGGTCCGGACCAGGAGGCGGCCGGCGTCGTCGATGCCGGCCGCCTCACCCTCTCCTGCGTTCCAGCGGATGTGGCGGCCGAGCAGCGCATCGCGGCTCCGGACCACATCGAGCACGGCGGCGCCGTCGGCCGCCACCCACCGCTCGAGCGAGCTAAGTAGACGTTCGAGCACCGGCTCGACGTCTCCCGGTTCGAGCCCGAGCGTGGTTGCGGTCTCGCGCAGCTCCGCCGGGAAGTCGGACCGCCGAAGGGCCACGTTGAGCCCGATCCCGACCACGGCCCAGCGCTCCTGGGGACGACCCTCGACGAGGATCCCCGCGACCTTGCGCCCAGCCAGCCACACGTCGTTGGGCCACTTGACCGCCGCCTCCTCGCCCGCCACCTCGGCCACCGCAACCCCGGCCGCGAGCGGCAGCAGCCGCGGCGGATCCCGAATCACGGTTGAGCACAGCAGTGCTAGGCCGGCCGGCGCCACCCATGTCCTCCCCTGGCGTCCCCGGCCCGCGGTCTGCTCAGCGGCGGTGACCAGGGTGCCGTGCGGGGCGCCCCGGCCCGCGAGCTCGCGCGCACGGGCGTTTGTGGAATCCGTGAGGCGGAAATGGACTCGCGGGGTGCCCAGCGTCACTTGGCCCGGATCCGCAGCTCGGCGTCGATCTGGAGTCCGAGCTGCTCGGCCGCGCTCCCGTGGCTGATGGCGAGCGCCAGCTGGCGCTCGGCGTCCTCGTAGACCAACAGCTGCTCGGGGTCCACGTCGGCGAAGGTCCTCGCGTACTGGGCCTCGCGCGGCTCATCGCCCGGGATCACCAGCTCCACACGCCCTCCCAGCTTCAGCCCCGAGTCGGCCAGATCCTCGTGGCCGACATCGAGCTGGACGTTCCCGAATCGGTCGATGTAGGTGGCGTGCGCCACGAGCGCGTCGCCGTCGCGCCGTGCGCGTGGAAGCTCGAGTCCGATCAGGGTTGCCGGATCGCACGGGCTGCCGGCCTCACCGAGCTGAGCGCCGGCCGCGAGGTGGGCGGCCACGGGGGCGAAGATGTCGCGTCCGTGAAACGTCGCCGACACGGGCTCGAGCCGAAACTGCGAGGTGGCGATGTCGGCCGCCTCGACCACCCCTCCGAGTCGTTCTGCCGCGAGTGAGAGCAAACCGTTGTCGGGCCCGATCAGCACCCGCCCGTCGGCGACGCGCAGAGCCACCGCCCGCCGCTGCGCACCCACATCCGGATCGACCACCGCGACATGGATGCCGACGGGCGTGTAGGGCAGGGCCCCACTCATCACCAGCGCGCCGGCGCGCACGTCGTGCCGGGGGATCCCGTGCGTCAAGTCGATCACACGCGCCTCGGGGCAGATCGTGGCGAACACGCCGTGGCACACGCCGACGAAGGGGTCATCGAGGCCGTAGTCGGAGAGGAACGTGATTACCGGTGCGCGCATCGGTCTGGGCGCGACATTACGCCGGTTGCCGAGCCCACGACGCCCCACCCCACCACTTGACAGCGCAACAACCTGCCCGTAGCGTCGAGCCGCCCGTCAGCGACGGCCGAGCGCGTGATGCAAATCGGTAACCAGGGGAATCCAGTCAGCCACATCAGCCAGGCGTACCCCGAGCGGGTTGAGGTCCGGGGTCGTGACCTGACCAGCGAGCTGATGGGCCGGCTCAGCTTCACCGAGTACTTCCACCTGCTGCTGACCGGCGAGGAGCCCACCGATGATCAGCGCTTCTTTCTCGACACGCTGCTGGTGGCGATCGCCGAGCACGGGATGATGCCGACCAATGTCGCGGCCCGGATGACGCTGGCTGCTGACCCGGGCTCGCTCCAGGGTGCGGTCGCCGCCGGGATCCTGGGGTGCGGACCGGTGATCCTTGGGACCGCGGAGCTCTGCGCCGAGCTGCTCGAGCAGATGCGCTCCTCGGGGGCCGCGCCCGAGGCGGCTGCGCGCGACGCCGCGGCAGCCGTGCACGCATCGGGCGAGCGCCTGCCGGGCTTCGGACACCCCGTCCACCGGCCGGTCGACCCGCGTGCCGAGCGGATCCTCGAGCTCGCCGACGAGCGAGGGGTGAGCGGCGTGCACGTCGAGCTCGCGCGGCGCCTGCGCGAGGCTGCCGCCGCCGAGTGGGGCCGGCCGCTGACGATGAACGTATCGATGCCGATCGCCGCGGTGATGCTCGATCTCGGGTTCGCGCCGACGGCGGTGAAGGCGGTCCCGATTCTCGCCCGAACCGCCGGTCTGCTCGCGCACCTGGCCGAGGAGCAGCAACACCCGCTCGGGTTCTTGATGGCGTCGGAGGCGGAGGAGGCGATCCGGTACGAGCGCCCTGACGATGCTGGATCCTGAGATCGAGGAGAGGCCGTGGGCCGAGCAGCTCGAGCTCGATGGCCGCCGTTACCGGGCCCAGCTCGAGTACCTGCTCGAGCGCTCCTTGTTCTACCGGGACAAGCTCGGTCTCCGTTCCGCGGCGGACGCGGGTGGCCTGGCCGAGATCGTGGAGCTGCCGCTCACTGAGAAGCGGGAGCTGCGCAAGACGTGCAGCGATGAGAACCCGTTCGGCGCTCACCTCTGCGCGGATCCCGACGACATCGTCCGCATCTACTCCACCAGCGGCACCACCGGCGTGCCGAGCTACATCCCGCTGACGGCAAGCGACCTCGAGAACTGGGTGACCGGCTCGGCGCGGAGCTACGCAGCCTCGGGCGTCACGGCGGGGCAGCGGATCGTCTCGACCTACAACGCCGGCCCGTTCGCCGCCGGCGCCGCGCTCGCTTCGTTTGATCGGATCGGCCTGTGTCACGTACCCGTGGGGACGGGAAACACCGAGCGGCTGATGCTGGCGATCGAACGGCTACGGCCGGACGCGGCCGTGCTGACCCCGTCCTATGCGGCGTACGCGGTCGAGTGGGCCGCCGAGCGCGGAGTCGAGCTGCGGGGCTCGAGTGTCGAGCGGGTGCTGGTCGCGGGGGAGCCGGGCGGCGGCGAGCCCGCGTTCCGGGCCAAGCTAGAGGATGGATGGGGGGCGCGCGTCACCGAGGCGATGGGGATCGGGGACATCGGCGTGTCGCTGTGGGGTGAGTGCGAGCGGCAGGACGGCATGCACCTCGGCGCGCGGGGATTCGTCCACGCGGAGCTGATCGAGCCCGCGAGCGGGCGGGCGATCGAGCTGCAGGACGGCGCTCGCGGCGAGCTCGTGCTCACGCACCTCCGCCATCGGGCCGCGCCGCTGCTGCGCTTCCGCACCCGCGATCACGTCGAGGTCAGGATGTCCCCGTGTCCGTGCGGGAGAACCGGGCCGCGGATCCGCTGCGTCGGACGCACCGACGACATGCTGATCGTGCGCGGGGTCAACGTATTTCCATCGGCCGTGCGGGAGGTCGTCGCAGCGTTCGCTCCCCAGGTGAGCGGCCACATCCTGCTGAGGCCGCGAGCGCCCGGGGTCAAGCAAGATCCACCGCTGCCGGTCAGCGTCGAGATGTCGCCCGGGCGGGAGGCGGATACCGCCCTCGCGCAGGCGATCGGGGCGCGGCTGCGGAGCGTGCTCGTGGTGCAGGCCGAGGTCAACCTCGTCCCCTGGGGCACGCTCAGTCGCAGCGAATACAAGTCAAAGCTCGTCGAGAGGTAAGGCCGTGCGAAAACTCCAAGTCCAAGGTGTTCACCACATCACACTCGTCGGCGCGGACCGGCAGACGTCGATCGATTTCTGGGAGGGCACGCTCGGGATGCCGTTCGTGTTCGAGCAGCCGAACCTCGACAACGCGTCGGACAGCCACCTGTACTTCGATCCGGGAGACGGGCGGCTGATCACGATCTTCACCAACGAGGAGCGGACGATCGATCCCGAACGCACCTCCACCGAGGTCGGCACCGTTCACCACATCGCGTTCTCGGTCTCGCAGGCAACGTTCTGGCAGACCGTCGAACGCCTGGATGAGCGCGGGATCGGTCACAGCGGCGTCAAGGACCGCGGCTTCATGGACTCGATCTACTTCGAGGATCCGCTGGGTCTGTTGATCGAGCTCGCGTCCCACCGGTTCGAGCCGCCGCACGGCTACACGCACGCGGACGTGCTGCTCGAGGCGCACAGAATCCGCGTGGACCGTGGCGAGTACAACATCGCGCCGATCCACCTGGCCGACGCGATCGAGACGCTGGTCGCCCGCAACCGCTCAACGCTGTCGGATGACCGATCGCCAAAGAACCCCTACCCGCAGATGCAGCGCCCCTAGAACCCCAACCCGCAACCACGCAGCAACTCCGAGGAGCGTGTCAGATGGCCGCCAACACCCTCAGCATCCTCAAGCCGAGCGTCAACAACCTCACCGCTCGCATCTTCGTCAGAGCCGCCGGCCTCGAGTTCGAGGAGGTCGACGTGTGGGGCAAGAAGTCCACGCCCGATTTCCTCGCCAAGGACCCCGCCGACCTCACGCCCCTGCTCGAGGAGGGCGGGCTGCCCAACGGATCGCTGTGGGAGAGCTGCGCGATCATGCAGTACCTGTGCAACAAGCACGGCCTCGATCGGCTCTACCCCACCGATCCGGCCGCCCGCGCGATGGTCGACAGCGCGATGTTCTACCTGATCGGCACGCTGTATCCGGTGCTCGCGCGTGCCACCTACGCCGTCCTCGGGTTCCCCCAGTACGCCGGTGAGGTTGGGTCATCCGAGGCCAGCGACGAGCTCAAGGCACAGGCGACGCGAGACGCCAAGGACGCGATCGCACAGCCGCTCGAGGCCTACCACACATTCTTCCTGAGCGGACGGCGGTTCATCGGCGGCGACGCCCCCTCAATCGCCGACATCCGCCTGGCCGCGTCGCTCGAGTTCCTTCGCGCGATCGACTACGAGTTCCCAGCCTGGGCCGAGCAGTACATGGCCGACGTGGAGCAGGCGCTCGGTGAGGCCTACTCGGAGCCGGCCGCGGACGTGCGCGGCTACATCGCGTCGGTCCGTGCGCCGGTGGGATAGGGGTCGTTTGGGAGGGGGTCGTTTGGGCTGCGCTGGCCTTCCAGGCCGGGTGGTCGTCGCTGTTCGTTGCCCGGCTGCGTGAACCACGAACAACGTCACACTCGGGGCGGCCGGCGTGTCGAGCGTGACGAAGGACGCAGCTATCGGCGCCAACGTCACACTCGCCACCCGAGCCAATCCGAGTGTGACGTTTCGTCGCTTGGAGGCGCGCGTGCGGCGGTTCCGAGGTCATGCCGCCCCCTCCCCCTCGCCCACAGCAGAAAACGCAACAAATCCGCCTACGTCGGTGCGAGCAAGGCTGAAAACTCTCCGTCACTCGTCACGGGGAGTTTCGCGCCGAATCCGCCCGGTCCCGGGCGCGTTTGTTGCGTTTCTCCCGCACCCGTGAGGCCCCAACGGCCCCCTCGGCCCCCCCGATCGCGCCGCGAAACCCCTCGGCCCCCCACGATCGCGCCGCGAAACCCCCTCGGCCCCCCCGATCGCGCCGCGAAACCCCCTCGGCCCCCACCATCTGCGCCACCGTCCCCTCCTGCAGGGCCGTCCGGCCCAAACGGGTCACGGTGTAGAACTGGTCGTAGACGCCGCCGCTGCCGCCCATCAGGAACCGCACGAGGCCGGCGTGCTCGAGCACCTGCAGGCCCTCGACGACCACGAACATGTCCTCAAGGGCCTGGTCGTCGATCCCGAAGCTGCCCTCAGCCGGATTGAACGCGCCGGCGATGTGCTGCGGGGCGCCGGGCGCGTCGGCGGCGGGGCCGCCGGGCCCGAACCCCTTGTTCGTCACCTCGACCGCGAGGTCCTTCAGCGGGAGCGCCTCGATTCGCGCAAGTTCAGCGCGGAGCTTGTCGTTCTCCGCTTCTCGCTTGCCCCCGAACAGCGGCATCTCGCAACCCTAGCCACCGGCGGCGTCACGGACAAGGGCCTCGATCACGCCATCGATGTCATGGCGCACGGCCTGCACGTCCGGTTCGCGGCCCCGGTCCCGCAGCGCATCGCTGGTCACCGGGCCGATGCTGACGACCCGCGTTCGCTCGCCGAGACGCGAGCCCGCGGCGTCGAAGAAGAAGCGCACGGTGGATGACGAGGTGAAGGTGACGTAGTCGGCCTCGCCGAGCGCCGCGAGCTGGTCCTCGCCCAGAGGCTCGGCGACGGTCTCGTACAGCGCCACGACGTCGACCTCGGCGCCACGGTCGCGCAGCGCGTTCGGCAGCACGTCGCGTGCCTCGGCAGCCCGAGCGACCAGCGCGCGCTGCACGGGCACGTCGGCCAGTGCCTCCACCAGCCCCTCGGCAACAAACCGCTCCGGCACCACGTCGGCCACGATCCCGCGCTGCTCGAGCTCGCGCGCTGTGCCGGGGCCGATCGCGGCCACGCGTGTGCCGGCGAACGCCCGCGCGTCGAGCCCGGCGGCGCCCAGGCGCTCGAACAGGAGCCGAACACCGTTCGGGCTGGTCAGGCAGACGAGGTCGTAGCGCTGAAGGTCGGGGGCCGGCCCTTCGAGCGGGACGATCCTGATCGCGGGCATCTCGAGCACCGTGGCTCCGAGCGTCCGCAGTCGGCCAGCCAGCCCGCTCGCCTGCGCCCGCGCCCGGGTGACCGCGACCGTCCGGCCGGCGAGTGGCGGCGGGCGCCACCAGCCGAGGCGGCCGGCGAGCGCGGCAACCGGCCCGAAGATCGAGATCGCCGGCGCGCGCACCCCCGCCTCGGTGGCGACCTCGGCGATCGTGCCCAGCGTCGCGGTCACCAGTCGTTGTCCCGGAAGCGTTCCGCGCTCGACGATCGCCGCCGGCTCATCGGAATCGCGTCCGCCGGCCCGCAGCCGCTCGGCTATGCCGGCGAGCTGCCTCACCCCCATGTAGATCACAAGCGTGCCGGGGAACGCGCCCAGTGCCTGCCACTCGAGGGCCGATTCGGGCTTCTCGGGGTCCTCGTGGCCCGTAATGAACGCCACCGCGCTGGCCAGGTCACGATGGGTGACCGGAATCCCGGCGTACGCGGTGGCTGCGACGCCGGCAGTCACGCCCGGCACCACCTCGAACGGTATGCCGGCCGCCGCCAGGGCCTCCGCCTCCTCGCCGCCCCGGCCGAAGACGAATGGATCGCCTCCCTTGAGCCGGACCACGGTGCGCCCGGCGCGGCCGTGCTCGAGCAACACCTCCTCAATCGAGGACTGGGCGACCGACGGACCACCGCCCTCCTTGCCGACGTACAGGAGCTGCGCGTCGGCGCGCGCACCCGCGAGCGCAGCCTCCGGAATCAGTCGGTCGTGGACGATCACGTCGGCCTCGGCGATCAGCTCCAGCGCGCGAACCGTGAGCAGGCCGGGATCGCCCGGGCCGGCGCCGACGAGATAGACCGTCACCCGCGCTCCAGCCGGACCGTCACGCCGGCATCTCCGCCCGCCGCAGCAAATCGCCGGCGCCGGCCGCGAGCATCCGCACGGCGACCGCGCGCCCCAACCCGTGCGCCGCGGCGCGCAGCTGATCTCCAATCCACTCGCTTCCGTCCGGGAGGCCGGCCCAGGCCCGCAGCTCGAGCGTCCCGTCCTGGAGCCTGCGCGCATGCGCGCCGACCGGTGTGTTGCAGGACGCATTCAGGGCCCGGGTCAGCTCGCGCTCGGCCGACACGCACTCCATCGTCTCCGCGTCGGTGATCCGGGCGAGTTCCTCAGAGTTCAGCTTGCCCGAGCGCGCCTGGACCGCGAGGGCTCCCTGGCCGGCGGCGGGGACCAGCTCGTCGAGCGTGCCATCGGCGGCCTCGAGGCGTCCGAGGCGCTCGAGCCCGGCGCGCGCCAGAACGAGCGCATCGACCTCGCCCTCCGAGAGCTTGCGCAGCCGGGTATCCACGTTGCCACGGATGGGCACGACCTCGACGTCATCCCGCATCGCTCTGATCTGGGCGGCGCGGCGCAGGCTGCTCGTGCCCACCCGGGCCCCCGGCTTCAGGACGGCGAGCGATGCAGCTCCGCAGATCACGTCGCGCGGGTCAGCTCGGTCGGGGATCGCCACCAGCTCGAGCCCGTCCGCAAGCTCGGCGGGCACGTCCTTGGCCGAATGCACGGCAATATCGACCCCGCCGTCCAACAGGGCCCGCTCGAGCTCGGACACCCAGCGTGACTTGTCGCCGACGTCAGCGCCGCGGTCGCCCGCGGTCGTGATCGTCACGAGCTCGTTGCCGTCCCCCAAGCGCTCAGCCACCCAGGCCGCCTGCGCGAGCGCGAGCGCGCTCCCGCGCGTGCCGATTCGCATCAGCGCCGACGCTCGGAGATCGCCCGCACCTCGGCGAGCTGGTCCTTTGGCTCCTCCGCTTCCCCGATGTCCTCGGCAGCGACGTCCTCCGAGTTCAGCGCGAACAGCTCACGCACGAGGGCCATGCGCGCGTGGACGCGATCGTCGCGCAGCTCCTTCATCCGCAAGGTCGGCTCGTGCATGAGGCGGTTGACCAGCGCCCGCGCCAGCGCGTCGATGCGCTCCCGGTCACGCGGCGAGGCGGACTCCCACTTGCCGGCATTCTCGGCCACCACCTGCTCGGCGATCAGGGTCGCGTGGGCGCGCAGCGCGGCGATCGTGGGCAGCACCTCGAGTGATCCCAGCCAGGCGGCGAAGTGCTTGATCTCCTCCTCGATGATCCCCTCGGCCTTTCGCGCCTCGGCCTGCCGCACCTTTCGGTTGCGGGCCACCACGGCCTGCAGGTCGTCGATGTCGTAGAGCGAGACCCCGCCGATCTCTGAGCACGCGGAGTCGATGTCACGGGGTACGGCCAGGTCGATCAGCAGCATCGGGCGGCGCTCA
Source organism: uncultured Solirubrobacterales bacterium (assembly GCA_963796645.1). Classification (GTDB taxonomy): domain Bacteria; phylum Actinomycetota; class Thermoleophilia; order Solirubrobacterales; family Solirubrobacteraceae; genus Palsa-465. Next base: position 503,601 of record CAWCMQ010000004.1, read on the forward strand.
CGATCATCCATCACCTCGGCGAGCTCGCGCGCCTCGAGCAGCAGATGCGGGGAGGCCGTGGCGGCGACGACGATGTCCGCCCCCTGGAGCACCTCCGGGAGCTGGTCGAAGCTGACGCTCCGACCGCCGTAGCGCCGGGCCAGGCTGATCGCCCGATCGCGCCGCCGATTGGCCACAAACACCGTGTGGCCGCCGCTGTCAGCGAGCGCACGAGCGGTCAGCTCGCTGGTCTCGCCGGTCCCGACGATCGCGACCTCGCGGCCGCTGAGGTCGCCAAGCTGCTCGCGGGCCAGCGCCACAGCAACCGCCGGCAGGCTCAGCTGGCGCTCGCCGATCGCTGTCTCACTTCTCACCCGCTTGCCCGTGGCCAGCGCCGCTTTGAACAGACGGTTGGTGAGCGGGCCCGCCATCTCGTTCGCGAGCGCCGCGTCGTACGCGCGCTTGACCTGGCCCTGGATCTCGGCCTCGCCGACGATCATCGACTCGAGCCCGCTGGTGACCCGGTACAGATGACGGGCGGCGTCGCAGTTGCGGTGCGAGTAGATCGCCGAGGCCAGCTCGGTCGGTCGGATGCCGGCCTGGCGCGCCAGCATCGCGAGCACCGTGCTCTCGGCCTCGACCGGATCTCCGACCACGAGATACAGCTCAGTCCGGTTGCAGGTCGAGATCGCCACCGCCTCGTGGATGTCGGTCCCGCCCCGCAGATCGCGCATGAACTCGGCCGAGCGCGACTCGGGCAGCGCCAGGCGCTCCCGCACCTCGACCGGAGCCGTCTTGTGCGAGACGCCGATCGCGAGCAGCTCGCTCATCCGACCGGCTCCGTCTCGCGCTGCGGCTGCTCGGACTCCTCTGCGCCCGAGCGAGCGTCCTGCTTGAGGGCCTCCAGCTCGCGTTCGGTGCGAGCCAGCCGCCGGGCCATGATCGCTACGTAGATCAGGATCAGGGCGACGAACACGATGTAGGCGCCGGCCACGTACTTGCCCGCACTGTGCAGCGGTAGGGCCGGGGCGCCGATCACGAGGCCGCTCATGACGGAGCCGCGCTTCTTCCCAATGGCCGCACGGAGTCCTCGCCCATCAGCGACCGGCGCATCCGGCGAATCTGCATTCTCGCGTTCTTGGCCGTCATCTCGTACTTCCACAACGTTACGAACAACAGCGTGATTCCGGCCAGCGAGACGAAGAAGGTGAGGCGCATCGAGCCCGGTAGGTTGCCCCCACCGAGGGTCAGGACGCGAGGATGCACGAAGTTCTGCGCCAGCCTCACGGCGATGAAGTTCATCGGCACGAACGCGCCGGCGACGATCGCGAACACGCTCGCGTACCGGGCCTGGCGCTCGGGATCCTCGATCGAGAACCGAAGCGGCTGGTAGGTGGCGTACATGAGCACCACGATCAGGTAGGAGACGAGCGTCGGCTCGTTCCACACCCACCAATGCCCCCACGAGGCCTTGGCCCAGATCGAGCCGGTCAGCAGGCCGCCGATCGCGAAGATCAGCGACATGTGGATTGCCACGTAGGAGCGCATGTCCCAGCGCCGGTCGCCGGTGCGCAGATGGCCGATCGCGAACACCCCGCCGGCAATGAACCCGCACAGCGAGACGATCGCCAGGGGCACATGGATGTAGAAGATCTTCTGAATGAAGCCCTGATCGGCGTCGAGCGGTGCGTAGAAGAACACGAGCGCAAGCGCGACCGAGATTGTCGTGATGGTGGCGAGGGTGAGGCCCCGAAGGCCGCGACCGTAGGTCGACTGCACTTAATCCTCCAGCAGGAAATCGAACACCGCGTAGGCGAGCAGTGCGAACACCAGATCATAAAGAGCCAGGACCGCCAGCCACTTGCCAGGCGGCGATCCTGAGGTGTGCGAGGAGAGCAGCGGCCCCACCCCGCGGGCCGTCGCGATCAGGGCCGGGATCAGCAGCGGCAGACCGATGATCGGCCCGATCAGGTCCCGCGCCCGCGTGTGCACCGCGATCGCGGACACGAGCGTGCCGATCACCGATAGCGCGATGTTGGCCAGCACCAGCATGGCGAGCAGACCGGGCAGAGCCGGGCCGAGCGAGGGCCCCAGGAGCAGCAGCGCGAACGCCGGCACTGCGACCACCTCGAGCACGGTCAGAAACGCGAACAGCGCCGCCGCCTTCGCCAGCAACAGCGAGCTTCGATCGACGGGCGCGAGCAGGAACGCGTCGAATCCACCCTGCTCACGCTCGGCGACGAACAGCCGGTTGATCCCCAGCATCGACGCGAACAGCAGCGTCGCCGTGAGCACCCCCGCGGCCAGCTGCCCCTCAATCGTGGCCCGGTTCAGACCGAAATGGAAGATCACGAATGTGGCCAGCGAGAACAGCACCATCGCGGGCAGCGTCTCGAACGTCCGCAGCTCGAGCAGCAGATCCTTGCGCAGGACTGTCAGGGCCGTCCTCATGCGTACAGCGAGCTTGTCTCGAGCTTGGCCGGATCACCGACGTAGGTGCTGGCGCCGTTCTTCAGCGCGAGCACGATGTCGGCCTCTTTCAGGGCAGCCTGAGGGTCGTGGCTCGTGAGCACCCGGGTGCAGCCGCTGGCGCGGCCAATCAATGGCTCGACCAGCTCGCCGGCCGCCGGATCCAGGTTTGCCCGAGGCTCGTCGAGCAGCAGCACCCTCGGCCGGTGCAGCACGGCTCGGCAGATCGCAACTCGCTGCACCATGCCGCGGGACAGCAGCCGAACCGGGTCGTCGGCGCGCCGCTCCATCGCGACCGCCTCCAGCACCTCCTCCACGCGATCCTCAGAGACGCCTCGCAGGCGGGCGTGGTAGCGGAGGTTCTCGCGCGCGGTCAACTCGCCATAGAGAAGCGGCTCGTGAGCCAGGAACCCGATCTCCGCGCGAACCGCAAACGCGCGACGCGGCAACGGCTCCCCGAGCAGCTCGACATCGCCGGCATGAGGTCGCAGCAGCGTGGCCAGGATCCTCAGCAGTGTCGACTTGCCCGCCCCGTTGTGACCGAGCACGGCGAGGGTCGTGCCGGCCGGAACCGTCACCGAGAGACTTCGCAGCGCCGTCCGCTCGCCGAAATAGCGGCTGACGCCCCGCAGCTCAATGGCCGGGCGTTCGTCCACCTTCGCGCTGCAACGTCGCGACGACGTGCCCGAGCGTCGGGGCGATGACCGGAAACAGCTGGCCGATCGCCTTCGGATTCCCGGGGAAGTTGATGATCAGGCTGCGGCCCGCGATGCCCGACAAGCCGCGGGTGAGGATCCCCATCGGCGTGTACTTGAGCGACTCCGCCCGCATCGCTTCGGCGAACCCGGGCGCGTCCCGTTCGATCACGGCGCGCGTGGCCTCTGGAGTCAGGTCGTCCGGCGTCAGGCCGGTCCCGCCCGTCGTGAGGATCAGCGGGACGTCGGCCTTGACGAACCGCCGCAGGACGGCCTCAATCTGCGCCTGGTCGTCCGGGAGGACCTCCCTGGCCACGACCTCGGCGCCCGCCGTCTGGGCGTGCTCGGCCAGAATCGCACCCGAGGTGTCTTCGCCCACGCCCGCCGCGACGGAGGTCGAGACGGTGATGATCGCTGCTCGCATCCGGTGCGCGAGCTTACGGGAACCGTGTCCCTACTCCGGCTCCCGTCGCCACTCCCCGGATTTCCCGCCTGACTTCTCGAGCAACTCGATCGAGGTGATCCGCGCGGCCCGGTCGATCCCCTTGACCATGTCGTAGATGGTCAGGGCGGCGACCGAGGCGGCGGTCAGCGCCTCCATCTCGACGCCGGTCGGCCCGGTGCTCCGCGCCTCGGCGATCAGCTCGATCGAGTCCTCGCCGATCGCCGCCTCGACGCCGACGAACGACAGCGGCAGCGGATGGCAGAGAGGAATCAGCTCGGCGGTCCGCTTCGCGGCCTGGATCCCGGCAATCCGGGCCACCCCGAGCACGTCGCCCTTCGGCGCGTCCCCGGCCCGAACGGCGTCGGCGGTCTCCGCGGACACAGCGACCAGCGCCCGGGCCACGGCGCGACGGTCCGTAACCGGCTTCTCACCGACGTCAACCATCCGCGCCCGGCCGGCGGCATCAAGATGCGTCAGCGAACGGTCCGAGCTCACGCCGGGGAGTGCGTGCGCCGCGCGGCCTCGATCAGGTCCCGCACGGACTGGACGTCGCCGGCGCGCAGTAACTCGATCGGGTCGGGCTCGCCGTTGACGATCGACTCGAAGAACTCCTTGCGGTCCTGGTAGGTCGGGAGCGTCGCCTTGGCCCAGCCGCGCGCGTCGTTGAGCAGGATCGCGAGCAGCGCATAGGGCTCGCCGAACAGCTCACCGATCTCGCGCTTCATTCGCTTCGCCAGGGCGGGCGAGGCGCCCGCGGTCGAGATCGCGACCGCGAGCGGACCCGTCCGCACGATCGCCGGAAGGATGAAGTTGCACAGCGGCGGCACGTCGACGACGTTGACGAGCATCGCGCGCTGCTCGGCGTCCTCGAACACGCGGATGTTGAGGTCGGTGTCGTCGGTGGCGGCAATCGCGATCAGCGCGCCTTCGAGGTCTCCGGAGGCGTAAACGCGGCGTTCCCAGCGGATCGAGCCCTCGAGCGACAGCGCCACCAGCTCGGGATGCGCCTCGGGAGAGACAAGCGTGACGTCGGCATCGCAGGCGAGCAGGCCCTCGACCTTCTCGAGTCCGACGTCGCCGCCGCCCACGACCACGGCGCGGCGACCCTTCAGCCGCAGGCACGCGATGTAGAACGGGGTCTCGAGCATGTCCTTCACGCACGACTGGTCGCAGATCCCCTTGCGGAGCTGGCAGACGCACTCTTTACCCGCGTAGGCCTGGGCTGGCATTGACTACAGGGTACTTAGGACCTAGCCCTTACCGGCGGATCGCGTCCCGGGCCAGGCGGGCCCCCACCTTAATCAGCGGCCCCATCCCGGCCCGCAGCGCACCGGCGCGAATCGAGGGGCGGCCATAGAGCACGGTCGCCGCCTGCCGCAGCGCCCGCCCGAGCGTCTCGTCGTACGGATACCACCACGGGTCGCGCACACGGGACGGCTCCCACACGCGCAGCTTGATGTTCACGCATTCGTACATGCCGAACTTCGAATGTGTGCGGCCGAGGCCGGACTCCTTGACCCCGCCCCACGAGCACTGGCAGGCGCCGTGGCTGAACATGTGGTCGTTGATCCACACCATCCCCGCCTCGAGCTCGCGGGCGAAGCGCTCACCCTTGGCCCGGTCGCTGGTCCAGACCGAGGCGCCGAGCCCGAAGTCGCAGTCGTTGGCCAGTGTCACGGCCTCGTCCTCGGAGTCGACGACGACGATCGGCAGCACCGGTCCGAATATCTCCTCGCGCATGATCCGCATCCGGTGGGTGACCTCCGTGAGCACGGTCGGCGCGTAGAACGCGCCGTGCTCGAGCCCGGTGGGGGGGTCAGCCGGGCCCCCGCAGCGCAGGATCGCGCCCGAGGCGCACGCATCCTCTACCAGCTCCGCGACCAGATCGAACTGCCCGCGCGAGACAATCGGGCCGATCTCGGTGTCCCAGCTCAGCGGATCGCCGACCCGCAGCCGCTCGGCCCCCGCCACCACGTCGGCGATGAACCGGTCCGCCACTTCGCGCAATACATAGACACGCTCGATTCCCGAGCAGGTCTGGCCGGCGTTGGCAAAGCCGCCCCACAGCGCGCCGGCGACGGCGTGGTCAAGGTTTGCGTCCGGCAGCACGATCATCGGATCCTTGCCGCCGAGCTCGAGAACCGAGCCCTTGAGCTGGCGCGCGCACTCCTCGCCGACGCCACGGCCGGTCTCGACCGAGCCGGTGAAGAAGATCTTTGCCGCGCTCGACCGCACAAGCGCGCTCCCCGTTCCGGGACCGTGAACGACCCGCACGAGCCCCTCCGGGACCCCGGCGCGCTCGAACACCCGGGCGATCCGCTCGCCGATCAGCGGTGTCAACGACGCAGGCTTGAGCACCACGCCGTTGCCCGCCATCAGCGCCAGCGCGACCTCGCCGAACGGGATGCTCCAGGGGTAGTTCCAGGGGGAGATGACTCCAATCACGCCGAGCGGCTCGAACGTGAAGGCAGAGCTCTTGGCGCGCAGGAACACCTGAGACATCGGGATCTTCGCGTCGGCGAGCAGCTCGACGCCCTCGCGGGCAATCCAGCGCAGCGCGTCGATCGTCGGCAGCACCTCCATCGAGAAGGCCTCATTGAGAGGCTTTCCCTGCTCGCGCACAATCAGCTCGCAGATCGCGTCGGCCTCGTCGATCAGGACCTGCCCGGCGCGCTCGAGGTAGCGGGCCCGGTCGCCAAGGGTCAGCTGCGCCCAGAACGGCTGAACCGTCGCCACCGCCTCGACGACGCCGCCGACCGCGTCGGCACGGGTGATCGGAACCGACCCGAGCCGCGCACCGGTGGCCGGATTGATTGACTCGAGCTGATCCGGCGCCGAGACGACGTCCACGGCGCAGAGATTAGAGGCCGCGTGTCGCCTACGCCGCGATGGGCTCGAACACGCCCATCAGCTCTGCCAGGTCATCGATCAGATCCGGCAGGCCGTCGGTCCGCCCGCAGGCCACGGTGGCGGCGATCAGACGGAACATCGCGCCGAGCAGCAGTTCGTGCTGGATCTCCCGCGGATAATCCGAGTCGTCGCGATGCCGTTGCTCGGCCGACAGCAGCGTAACCATTCGTCGCCGCGCAACCTGTCGTCGGCACTGCAGCCTGCGATCGCCGTACAGGACCTCGACGAAGCACAACTGCGCCGGCGGTCGCGGGGCGGGGGCGCCCGGGCGGGGCGGTCGCGCCCGAACAACGCCGGCCCCCCCCGGGAGGCTGGGTCAGAAAACGACGTATATCGTGGGTTTCTCACCCACCCTCGGCGCACACGGGCGCGCTGGCTGCGAAAACCCCAGGGCCGAGGAGTGGGCCAGCCGGATCGGCTCATCTGGACAGGCCCAATCGCGAGGGAAAGCCGCCGCGAGCCTCCGGTTTGCGCGCTTGCGCCGCGGCAGTCTCGGTGGCATTGCGCGCCGCGAGGCAGACCACAAAATCCGGCTGGCGCAGGAGCTCGGATCGAGATAGGCTCCCGCGCAGCCAAGCCAAGGAGCCTTCTTGGGGAGAGGGGTTTTGGGGTGTTTCGCAGAGTAATCGCAGCGCTGGTGGCGACCGTCGCCATCGCGGCGCTACCGGCTGCCGCATCCGCGGTGGGTGGCGCCCAGGTTCAGACCGGCCGTTCGTTCCTGGACTTGCGCCAGGTGCAACGAGTGAAGGTGACGCCGGCGGCTCGTACCCGCGCGGCCGCCACACTTGGACGGTCACTCGGCGTCCAGGGCGTCGTGACGATCGACCCGCTGACCGGGACGCCGCATATGGTCGCGAAGCTCAACGGCTTCCTCACCGCCCCCTCGTCACTCAGCCCCGAGTCGATATCGCTCGACTACGTCCGCACCCATAGGGCGGTGTTCGGGCTGAGCGACGCGATCATCGCCGGCCTGCGGCAGGCCCCCTCGTTCGTCTCGCTCGACCACACGACGCACCTCCGGTGGGCGCAGGTGTACCACGGGGTGCCGGTGTTCGAGAATGAGCTGCGCGCGAACGTGGACCAGAACGGCCAGCTGATCAACGTGCTCGGCTCGCCGCTCAGTGATACGTCTGTGGCCTCGACGACGCCCGGTCTCAGCGCCGGCGCCGCGCTCTCGAAGGCCCGTGCCGACGCCGGCGCCACGGGGATGGCGCCGAGCGTGACCAGTGCCTCCACCGGTGCCGAACGGTGGACGCACTTCGCCGACGGCTCGCAGGCCGATCTCGTGATCTTCCATCTTGGCGCGGTCAACCAGCTCGCGTGGCACATGTACGTGTACGTCGACTCCACACACACGTACGAGTACGTGATCAACGCTGCATCGGGTCGCGTGCTGTTCAGGCAGAACATCGTCGACGCCGAGAGCGGCGAGGGCAGCGCCTGGTTCTACAACCCGAGCCCGATCTTCGGGCCGACCAACGGGCTGGTCGACGGGCACACCCAGGCTCTCCGGAGCTACCCGGACAGCTGGGGCCCGATCTCACAGACGGCGCTGAGCGGCAACAACGCGCACGCGTACAGCGATGTCAACGAGAACAACAAGGCGGACCCGAGCGAGGAGGTGGCACCGAACCAGCACACGGTCGAGGGCCAGCCGATGTTCAACTACGGGTTCACTAACTTCACGAGTAACTTCGGCGGCAACTGCTCGACCAACTTCCCCTGCAGCTGGGACGAGCTCGGTGGTCACGTCAACTCTGACAGCTCGTGGACGACCGACCGGGCGCAGAACGCCGCCCAGGTGTTCTGGTTCGTCAACAACTTCCACGACCACCTGGCCGCGGCGCCGATCGGGTTCACGCCCGCCGCCGGCAACTTCCAGGTCAACAACAACGGACAGGGCGGCGTCGGCAATGACCCCGTCCTGGCCGAGAACGACGACGGCGCCAACACCGACGGCACCGGTGGGCCGGACCAAAACCATCTCGACAACGCGAACATGGCGACCGAGCAGGATGGCGTGTCACCGCGCATGCAGATGTATCTGTTCTCGTCGATCGTCGGCCCGCCGTTCGTCGATGCCAACGGCGGCGACGAGGCCGACGTCGTCTACCACGAGTACACGCACGGCCTGAGCCATCGGATGATCACCGACGCCCAGGGATTCCCGCGCCTCGACGGTGAGGAATCGGGCGCGATGGGCGAGGGCTGGAGCGACTGGTACGCGATGGACTACGTCGTCTCCCAGAATCTCGACACCGACAGCTCGACCCAGGGCGACGTCAACCTCGGCTACTACGTCTCCGAGGGCCAGCACCTGATTCGTTCGATGGCGATGGACTGCCCGACGACGTCGACCGTGTCGGACTGCACCGCCAACACGGCCGAGGGCTCGTACAACGCCCACACCGGCGGATACACACTCGCCAACTACGGACATATCTCCGCCGGCGGGCCGGAGGTTCATGCCGATGGCGAGATCTGGGGTCAGACGCTGTGGCAGATCCGCCAGGCGCTGGTCGGCGATCAGTCAAGCCCGGCGACGACCAACGCCAACGGCAACTGCACCGGCCCGTGCTCCTACCGAGCCGAGCAGCTGATCACGAACGCGATGCAGATCGGCGCGCTCGACCCCTCGATGCTCGACGAGCGCGACGCGATCCTCCAGGCCGATCAGACCGATTTCGGCGGGGCGGACCTGAACACATTGTGGTCCATCTTCGCCAACCGCGGGATGGGCTACTACGCCGCGGACCTCGGTAGCGGGGACACCTCGCCGGTGCCCGACTTCCACACCCCACCCGCCGCCGGCGCGCGGACCGCGTCGATCACGGGGAAGATCACCGAGACCGCCGCCGGGTCGCCGGTCGCAAATGCGACCGCACAGTTCACCAATCACGCGGACCTCACCGCCCACAGCACCTCGAGCGGCCAGTACACGATCGGTGGACTGGTCCCGGGCGCGACGTATCCGTTCATGGTGTTCTCCGCCAACGGATACGACACCGCGCTCGTGCGGAACATCACTCCGGGCCCGGGTTCAAACACCTTCAACGCCACGATCCGCCGCGATTGGGCCAGCAGCTCCGGCGGCGGCCGCGCCGTCTCGGCCACGGCGCCGGATCTCTCATCGTTCGGCTGCGGCCCGGCAGGTGCAATCGACGGGTCACAGGCCTCCGGGTGGGGCAGCTATCAGCCCGGTTTCAGCGGTGGGAACGGACTGCCGTCCGCCCCGCTCGGCTCCCGTGTGCTGGTTATCCATCTGCCGCACACGGTCAACGTGACCCAGTTCGCGATCGATCCGGGAGCCGCATGCGGAGATGACGACACCGCCTCGCTCGGCCAGTTCAAGCTCGAGGTCTCCTCGGACGGCCACACCTATCACCAGGTCGCGACTGGGGCGTTCGGCGCCGGCAACGACCACAGGATGAACGCCGTCGGGTTGAGCGGGTCCGGAGCGCTCGCGTCGTATGTGCGCCTGACCGAGCTTGGCAACCAGGGTCCCGATGGCAACTCGGGGGACACGGCGTACCAGAAGTTCATGGACATGAGTGAGCTGGAGGTCTACGGAACGCCCGCCTTCCTCTCACCGCGCGCATCGTTCACGGTCAGCGGCGCGCATAGCCAGGGCTCATCCCTGACCTTCAACGGCTCGCACTCGACGCATGATCCAAGCGTGTCGATCACCCAGTACCACTGGAGCTTCGGCGACGGCTCGACCGGGAGCGGAGGCCTCACCCACCACACGTACTCACACCACGGAACGTTCACCGTCTCGCTGAGAGTCACCGACAGCCGAAGCCAGACCTCGACCGTGTCTCAGAAGGTCGTGATCGTGGGGGCGTGCCACGTGCCCAAGCTGAAGGGCAAGTCGCTGTCCGGGGCGAGGAATGCGCTCGGTGCCGCCGGCTGCGCGCTCGGCAAGGTCAAACGACCCAAGAAGCACCGGAACAAGCGCCTCGTCGTGGGCGGCCAGTCGATTCCCCCCGGCAGAACCAAGCCGCACGGAACGAAGGTCAACGTGACGCTCGTCTACAAGTAGCAGCCGCCCGGCGGGTCGCGCCCGCAGGCTCCGGCGGGCCGCCGCGACTACGCCGCGGGGCGCTCGGCGATCCCCTGCGCGCGGCGCAGCAGCGTGTCGATGAGCAGTGGCTGGAGACCGGTGGTCAGCTCGCTGTCGACGGCCAGCAGGTCCGGCTCGGTCATCCCGACCTCGATCGAGCCCACGCCGACGACCGTCTCGGACGCGCTGAGCAGGGCGGTGGCGCAGATCGTCACGCGCTGCCTCGGGTCGGCCCGGACCACCCGAGCGACGTCGAGATTGCTCGGCCTGCGATCGGCGAGCAGCTGCGCGATCGCCCCCGCGTCCCGGTTCTGGGCCAGGCGGAGCCGCACGCGGGGTCCGCGAGGCAGGGAATGGGAATGCGCTCCGAGCGCTGCCGGATCGAGGTTGAGAGCCACTTCCTACAGAGTAGTAGCTTCAATTCGCCCGTCGTGACGGGGTTGTGAACGCTAACGCGGTGACAATGGGGCCCGATGCCCTGGCGAACCGCCGGCCCGACCCAACCCGACCCGCCCGGGCCGGGCCCCCACGCCCTACGCCCGCCCCCGCGCCCGGCGGATCTCCTCGAGCCGCTCGCGCAGCGCCGCCTCGGCCAGATCGGGGTCGTAGAAGCGCACGCCGATCGCGCCGTCGGGCATCAGCTCCTGGCCGGAGATGTGGCCCGGGCGGCGGTGCGGATTGTCGTAGCCGCCGTCACTGCGGGTGGATGAGCGCAGGTGGGCGGGCGGCGGGTCGGCTCCGCGTTCGCGGATGTGTTCTCGGGCGGCGATCACCGCTCGCTTGGCCGCATCGGACTTCGGCGCCAGGGACAGGTAGATGGCGGCCTGGGCGAGCGCGAATTGGCACTCCGGCAACCCGACGTGCTCCACCGCGTCGGCGGCGGCGGTGGCCACGACCAGTGCCTGCGGATCCGCGTTGCCGATGTCCTCGGACGCAAGCACGACCATCCGGCGAACGATGAACCGCGGATCCTCGCCGCCCTCGAGCATCACCGCGAGGTAGTACAACGAGGCGTCGGGGTCGGAGCCACGAGTGGCCTTGATCCAGGCCGAGATCGTGTCGTAGTGCCTGTCAGCCTGGCGGTCGTAGAGCAGGGCCCGGCGCTGCAGTGCGTCCTCTGCATGCGCGAGCGTGACCTCCTCCCCGTCCCCGGCCGCATCGCAGGCGAGCTCGAGTCCGTTCAGCGCCGAGCGGGCGTCTCCGCCCGAGCGCTCGGACAGGAATTGCAGCGCCGCGCTTTCGAGCAGGCGCCCGGGCCCGCATTCGTTGCGCGCCACCGCGCGGTCGAGCAGCTTGCGCACATCCTCGGGCGTCAGCGCGTCGAGCTCGTAGACGTGGCAGCGCGAGAGCAGAGCCGAGTTGACCTCGAAGTACGGGTTCTCGGTCGTCGCGCCAATCAACGTCACGAGCCCGTCCTCGACCGCCGGCAGCAGCGCGTCCTGCTGGGCCTTGTTGAAGCGATGGATCTCATCGAGGAAGAAGATCGTCATCGTGCCGCTCGTGCGCAGCCGCTCGCGAGCGCGCTCGATCACGGCTCGGACCTCGGCTCGGCCGGCCTGCACCGCGCTCTCCTCCTCGAATGCCGCCCCCGACGCCTCGGCGATGATCCGGGCCAGCGTCGTCTTGCCACTGCCCGGTGGACCGTGCAGGATCATCGAGTGCGGGTGACCCTCTTCGATCGCCCGGCGCAGCGCCGAGCCGGCGGCCAGCAGCCGATCCTGCCCCACGAACTCGTCGAGTGTCCGCGGGCGCATCCGCGTCGCCAGCGGAGCGTGCGCGGGCACCTCCCCAGTCTTGACGGACTCGGCCTCGTCAGCTCCGAACAGGCGCTCCATAGCGGAAGTATGAGGGTCCGGCCGGGTCCCTCCGTCAACCGCCGCGCCCGACGATCGCCAGCGCCTCGTCGTGCAGTCGTCCGTTGGTGGCGAGGGCGTCGCCTCCGTCGGCGCTGGCCACGCCTCCGAGATCGGTGAATCGGCCGCCGGCCTCCTCGACGATCACCTGCGGCGCCGCGAGGTCCCAGAGCGAGACGATCGCCTCGCAGCAGATGTCGGCCGCCCCCTCGGCCACGAGCATGTAGCCCCAGAAGTCGCCGAATCCGCGCGTGCGCCAGCAGGCCCGCTCCAGTGTGAGCAGGGCATCGAGGCGGAGCGCCTCTTCCCAGCCATCGAGACCCGAGACGCAAAGCTGCGCATCCTCGAGCCGAGTGACACCGGAGGTCTCAATTCGCCGCGGCGATCCATCGAGCCCGTCGTCGGCGAACGCGCCCCGGCCGCGAGCCGCCCACCACCGGCGACGCAGCGCCGGCGCCGAGACGACGCCGACCACGAGCTCGTCCCCGTCCTGCAGCGCCAGCAGCGTCGCCCAGACCGGGATTCCGCGCACGTAGTTCTTGGTGCCGTCGATCGGGTCGATGATCCATCGCCGCGCGCTGTCCGGCGCGGTAGACACGCCGAATTCCTCCCCCACGATCGAGTCCTTGGGCCGGGCACCGGCGAGGTGCTCGCGCAACATTCGCTCGACCTCGGTATCGGCCTCGCTGACCGGTGTCAGGTCGGGCTTGGTCTCGACGACGAGATCAGCGGCGCGGAACCGGCCGAGCGTGAGCGCGTCGGCAAGGTCGGCGAGCTCGAGGGCAAGCGCAAGATCATCCGCCACAGCGGGCCATCGTAGACCCAGCTAGGCTGCGAGGAGATGACGGCTGAGCTTCAGGACGAGACGACAGCGGTCCTTCAACGGCTGGTTCGCTTCAACACCGTCAACCCGCCAGGCAACGAGCGACCCGCGATCGAGTACCTCGCGACGTACCTCGAGTCGGCCGGCTTCGAGACGGAGATCCTGGGCGCGACGGAGGACCGCGCCAACCTCGTGGCGACCCTCGGCGGCGAGGGAGATGGGCCTACGCTGCTCTACCTCGGACACGTGGACACGGTGCTCGCGGAACCGTCCGAGTGGCGACACGACCCATGGTCGGGCGAGCTCGACGGTGGCTACCTCTGGGGACGCGGCGCGCTCGACATGAAGTCTCAGGTGGCGGCCGAGGCGGTGGCCGGGGCGACCCTGGCCAAGCTGGGTTGGCGCCCCGCTCGGGGTGCGCTCAAGCTCGTGTTCGTCGCCGACGAGGAGACCGGTGGCGAGTTCGGAGCGCAGTGGCTGTGTACCAATCACCCCGACAAGGTCCGCTGCGACATGCTGATCAACGAGGGCGGCGGCGAGCACTTCCAGTTCGGAGGGGCACGGCGCTACGGCGTCTGCTGCGCCGAGAAGGGCATCTTCCGCTTCATGGTTACCGCTCGCGGGGCGGCGGGGCATGCCTCGCTGCCAAGGACCGGCGACAACGCCCTGCTGAAGCTCGGGCCAGTTCTTCAGCGCCTGCAGGAGCGCCAGCCCTCCTACGACGTGACCGAAGGCCCGGCTGAACTGCTGCGCGGGCTCGGAGCGGATCCGGACGATCCGGAGCGCGCCGTGGCGCAGATCGGGCAGTCGGCACCCGAGCTGCTGACGCTGCTCGAGCCGATGCTTGGCGTGACGCTTACGCCAACCATGGCGCACGCCTCGGACAAGATCAACGTGATCCCTTCCCGCGCGTATCTGAAGGTCGACTGCCGGGTTCCACCCGGGCTCGGCGAGGAGACGGCGATGGCGCGGATCGAGGAGGTCCTCGGTGAGCAGGCGGGCGAGTACGAAATCGAGTTCACCGAGAGGGTGAGCGGCAACAGCTCCCCGGTCCAGACCAGCTTGATGTCGGCAATCGAGGCCTGGATCGCCGAGAACGATCCGGAGGCCTCGACCGTGCCGGTGATCCTGCCCGGCTTCTCCGACTCGCGGTGGTTCCGGGCGGCGTTCCCGGACTGCGTCGCGTATGGCTTCTTCCCGCAGCGCCATCAGAGCCTGTTCGAGGCCGCTCCGCTCGTCCACAACGCCGACGAGCGGATCGACGTGCGCGACCTAGGCTTCGCTGCCAGCTTCTACGCTGATCTGGCGCGCGAGCTGCTCGGCTGAGAAGCGCTCGCCGCGCGTAGCCGGACCGTCCTGGTTGGTGAGCTCCCGAGTCTCCCGCGGCAGCAGTCCGAGGCCCAGGAGCCCGAGCCCGATGACGCTCCCGACTCCGAGCACGGTCCGAGCGCCAAACGCGTGCGCGAGCGGGCCCGCCACCAGGTAGCCGAGCGGCAACAGCGCCAGCGAGCCCATCCAGTCCCAGGCGCTGACTCGCGAGAGCGCACCCGGCGGGATGTGGCGGGCAAGCGCCGTCTCCCACCAGATCATCAGCAGCGAGAACCCGAACCCGGTCCCGAACGCGCACACGACGACCAGCTCGAGCGGAGCGCCGAGCGCGAACAGGCCGTCCTGAATCGGCCATGCAAGGACCAGGATCATGCCCACGAGCAGCGGCCGCCGCGGGCGCCAGCTCAGCGCGACCACCGCCCCGCACACCGCGCCCACGCCGCCGACGCTCTCGAGCAGCCCGAACACGCCGGCGCCGCCGTAGAGCTCACGCGAGATCGCGGGCGCGAGCGCGTACCACTGCGCGTAGATCGTCATCACCGATCCGGTGAACACGAGGATCGTGACCCACACCCAGGCGCGGGATCGGACCTCGCGCCATCCCTCGCGGAGCTCGTGCACCATCGAGGCCGCGGGTGCCGCATCGCCCCGAGGCCGCGGATGAACGCGCAGCAGAAGCACCGCGCTGAACATGAAGGTCGCGGCGTCGAACGCGAACGCCTCGCCCGCACCGATCCCGAGCACGACGACGGTCGCGAGCGCCGGCCCGACCAAGAACGCGAGGTTTGCGGTCGACTCGGTCAGCGCGCGAGCGTCCTGGATCATGTCCTCTGGCACGGTCTGCGGCAGTAGGCCGCTGTAGGCGGGCTGGAAGAACGCCTGGGCGGCGCCGAACGCAGCCTCGATCACCACGATCTGCCAAATCTCAACCGTGCCGGCGAAGATCAGTGCGGCCAGAAGTGCATGCAGGCCCGCGCGCGCGAGGTCGGTGACGACCATGATCCGGTGGCGCGGCAGCCGGTCGGCCCACACGCCGCCAAACAGGATCAGCGCCACCAGGGGCAGGGTCTGGGCGCCCAGCACGAGGCCGAGATCGGTCGGCGAACCTGTGCGCTGGGTGATGAACAGCGCCAGCGCGACCGTGACCGCGCGATCGCCGACCGCACTGGCCGACTGACCAAGGAACAGATATCGAAAACTCGAGTGGCGCAGGACGCCCAGATACGACTTCATCGGACACTCTCGACAGGTTGGTACGACGGGACAGCAGGGCAGCCGCCGAGCGCCTCAGCGGGCGGCGGCTGCGGGAGATGCGGTCACGGTCGAGAGGTGACGATCATCGCCCCTGGAACGTAGCACGGGAAGATGAGATGATCCAGCCGTGCTGCTGGACCGGGGAGCGATCGCGATCGTGGCCGCTGTGCTGGGTGCGATCACGCTGCCCGCGACCGCGGTCGCGGCGAAGCCGAAGCACGGACCGAGGCCAGACCTGAAGGTCACTGTGCTGAAGGCCAACCTCGGCAACCCGCCCTACGTCGTCGTGGGCACCGACGGTAAGCCGGAGACCTTCGAAATCCAGGTGACGACCAAGAATCAGGGCCGCGCCGAGGCGCCGCCTTCGGTCACCGATCTATTCATTCGCGACAGCCACGGGCGCGACCACGAGCACCTGCTCAGCATCCCGAGGCTAAAGCCAAACGGCCGGTCGGACCGGACCGTAGTCGTCACGAACCTGACAGTCCCGCTCGGGTTCGCGCGGATCGGCGCAGACGCCGACCACCGGCACCACGTCGACGAGTCCGACGAGAACAACAATCTCGCCAAAGGCGAGAGGTTTGCCGTGGTGGCAAAGCAATGGAACGTGTCCGACTTCGAGTCGATCGTCAAGCTCCCGATGAGTTCAGATACGACGAAGGCCGCACCAGACCTCCGGTTCGTGCTGTCCAGGTATGACCACTCAGCCGAGGTGTGGGTGTACAAGGTGTATGGGCGGGTCCTCAGCGTGCAGAGCGAGAGCTCCTTCCCCTGCAGCTATTCAGGGTCGAACTCCGCGAGCCGGAACCCCTGGGCCGACAGCTACCTGAACCTGGAGAGCGACCTCGGGGCCTACGACGTGGTGGTCAAGGCCTCGGTGCTTCCGAAGTACCCGATCCCTGTCAAGTGTTTCTACATCACCGCGCCCCCGTTCCAGGCGGGCTTCCAGGACCTGCTCACGTTCGTCGGTTACAGAAGGCAGCCGACGATGTCCGACAAGGACACGCGGGTGTTCGATTCGGTGACCGACAACGAGTTGAAGACGACCTTCAAGTGGGACTTCAGGGCCGCGATCGGCTAGCCGGCGCGAGCGCGAATCGCAGCGAGAAGTAATCCAGCGCGTGGGGCAGCGGCCGGCCCGGCTCGAGGCTCGGCTCGAGCAGCCTGACCTCGCGATCGCGGAGCAGCGCGCCGAGCATCTCGCGCCCTACGAGCAGCGACAGCGCCGCTCCTGGGCAGCCCTGCGGCCCGTGGCTGAAGTGGTTGAACGTCCAGTCACTCGGCGCGGCGCCGTCGGCCAGCCATTGTTCGGGTGCAAACTGGTCGGCCGTCTCGGGATGTGCGTCGCGGTCCCGGTGATTGAACAAGTTGACGATCATGATCTGCCTGCCCTCGGCGACGTTGACTCCGTCCCACTCCACGTCGCGCACGGTCGCGCGCGAGAGCATCGCGGTGGTGGGCCACAGCCGCATCGCCTCCTGCATGCAGGCACCGAGAAACTCGGGGTCCGCGGCCGCGTAGGTGCGCTCCGAGTCGAACACCGCCAGCAGGGCCAGGCCCCGCAGCGCGTTGATCGCGAGCGTGTCCCCGAGCGCGAACAGCCAGTGGGTGACCTGATGCGCCGGCTTGGTCCGCTCGGTGACCGGCGCGTCTGCGATCAGGCTGACCAGGCTGCCGGTCTCGCCGGCGTCGACGTACTCCTGCAGCTGCTCGGCGTACCGGCCGAGCAGCTGGTCGTCGCCTCCCCCCGGCGGGTTCGACTTGTCCATCAGCTCGCCAAGCATCCGCGAGAGCTCCGCGTCATCGGCGGCGTGATCGCCGAGGATCACGCGGCGGGCCACGCGCCTGACCGATTCGTTCCACCGCTCCCAATCGAGCTCGCCGGGCAGCGCGTCGGCCTCCTCGCGCGCGGCCGCGGCGAAGCGGTCGGCCAGGCGGTGCTCGGGCCGGGCCGTATCGAGCACCGCCTCGGTGAACCGGCGGCGGTCCTCCCAGTCGTTGCCTCGCGAGATCGTCAGCGCATCGGGCTGAAAGTGGGCCATCGCCGAGCGCTTCGGCTCGGGGTCGGCAGCGAATGGGTCGGGCGCATGCTCGAGCGCGTGGCGGATCGCGTCACGTCCGAGGACCAGCAACACCTCATCCTTCACAACCCGGATCCACAGAGGTCCCTCGCCGTAGCTTCGCTTGAGCCCCGCGATGAACCCGACCGCGAGGCCATCGGCACCCGTCTTCGCGGCCACCTGGCTGGCGGTGCGCCGTCGGCGGAAGAGCCCCTGGATCACGTTGGGCACGGCGACCTGCGCGGTGAAGCGCAGGCCTTCGACGAGTGAGGCGTGCGGAAAGTCGCGTTCTGCCACGTCCGGCGCGACCCTACCACGAGATCTGCGGCGCGAACCGGTGTGCTGCACCGCGCGCTGACGCTCGTCTACACGCCGCCGGCCTGAGAAGCCTCCGCCGCATCCAGAAGTTAAGCTGGCGCAATGGCGCGGCTCGAACCGGAGATCTTCCGTCTGCCGGTCAAGCGCATTCGCGAGGGGTACTACTCGGACGCCTATTTCGTCCACACCAAGACGTTGCTCGAGTCCGAGGACCGCCACGCGCAGGTCATGATGCAGGTATTCCAGAAGCATCAGTCGATCCTCGGCGGGATCGACGAGGCGATCGCAATCCTGAAGCTGTGCTCGGGCCACGCTGATCCCGCCACCGGCGATTGGATCGACGGCTGGCAGCAGCTGAGCGTCCACGCGCTGAACGAGGGTGATCGCATCGCCCCGCGCGAGACGGTGATGACGATCGAGGGCGACTACAGCCTGTTCGCGCACCTGGAGACGGTGTATCTCGGGGTGCTGGCCCGCCGTTCGCTGGTCATGCGCAACGTGTCCGAGGTGGTGGAGGCGGCCCGCGGCAAGCAGATCTTCTACTTCCCGGCGCGCCACGATCACTGGCTGGTTCAGACCGGCGACGGCTGGAGCGCCCACGTGGCGGGGGCGATCGGTGTCTCCACCGACGCTCAGGCCTCGTGGTGGGGCGGCGTCGGGATGGGCACGGTCCCGCACGGGCTGATCGCCGCCTATGACGGCGACACGGTGAGGGCGTCTCAGGTGTTCGCCGACCACTACCACGAGCAGATGAGCATCACGGTCCTGGTCGACTGGGACAACGACTCGGTGCGGACCGCGCTCGAGGTCGCGCAGGCGCTCGGACCGAGGCTGTGGGGTGTTCGCCTCGACACGTCGGAGACCTTGGTCGACCGGTCCCTGTGGGATGAGATGGGCGGCTTCCGACCGACCGGAGTCAACCCCCGACTTGTCCACAACGTCCGGGACGCGCTCGACGCGGGCGGGTTCGGGCACGTCAAGATCGTGGCCAGCGGCGGCTTCACGGTGGAGCGGATCCGGGAGTTCGAAGCCGCCGGGGTTCCGGTGGACGCATACGGCGTCGGCTCGTCGCTGATCCGCGGGGACAACGACTACACCGCCGACCTCGTGATGGTCGACGGAATGCCGCGCGCCAAGGCCGGACGCCGGTACTCGCCGAATCCGCAGCTACAGAGGGTTCAGTGAACGCGAGCCAATGCCGATGACACCCGTTAGGCCCATGCCGTTCGCGAACTTCCTGTGGGAGCCAGACGTCCAGACGTTCATGCTCCACTGGCTGCCCATTCTGTTCATGGGCCTGCTCGTGGTCGCCGTGTTCACGCTGATGCGGCACATGCCGCGGACCAAGCCCGTGGAGATCAAGCCCGAGGCCTCCCCCTCGATCGGCTGGTCGGACATCGCCGGCTCCGACGAGGCCAAGGAGGAGCTGCGCGAGGTCGTCGACTATCTTCGCGATCCCAAGCGCTTCCGTGACCTCGGCGCCAAGGTCCCAAAGGGCATCCTCCTCCACGGACCGCCCGGCACGGGCAAGACGCTGCTCGCCAAGGCCGTCGCCCACGAGTCGGGGGCGACCTTCTACTCGCAGTCGGCCGCCTCATTCGTGGAGATGTTCGCCGGCCTTGGCGCCGCCCGGATCCGGCGGCTGTTCCGGGTCGCGCGCAAGCATGCGCCCGCGATCGTGTTCATCGACGAGCTCGACGCGGTGGGCGGCCACCGCGGCATGGACATCAGCGGCGAGCGCGACCAGACGCTCAACCAGCTCCTGGTCGAGATGGACGGCTTCAGCGCCCGCAAGGAAGTGGTCGTGGTCGCGGCGTCGAACCTGCTCGACAAGCTCGACCCGGCGCTGCTGCGTCCCGGACGCTTTGACCGGCAGATCTTCGTCTCACCACCCGACGTGGGAGGGCGCGAGCGGATCCTCGCCGTGCACTCGCGTAACAAGCCGCTTGCGGACGACATCGACATGAAGCTGATCGCGCGCCAGACCTCGGGTCTGACCGGCGCCGATCTGGCCAACATCTGCAACGAGGCGGCTATCTTCGCCGCCCGCCGCGATGCCTCCCAGGTCGCGATGGCCGACTTCGATGCCGCGCTCGAGCGCGTGGTGGCCGGCATGCAGTCGCGCCGGGCACTGACCGATCACGAGAAGCGGGTCGTCGCGTACCACGAGGCCGGGCATGCCCTATGTGGCGAGCTCCTCCCCTCCGTGGACCGGGTGCACCGGATCTCGATCGTGCCGCGCGGGCGCGCGCTCGGGTACACGCTGAACCTTCCCGAGGAGGACCGCTACCTGAAGACGCGTGAGGAGCTGATCGATTTCATGACGATGCTCCTCGGCGGACGGGCGGCCGAGCAGATCGTGTTCGGCTCGATCACCACCGGCGCCTCCGACGACCTCAAGCGGGTGGCCGACATCGCGCACGCGATGATCCACGAGTACGCGATGGGCACCGGGGTCACGTCGCTGAAGGTCCTGGCCGAGGATTCATCCGAGGCCAGCCGGCGCGTCCACGACGCCGAAGTCACCGATCTGGCCGACGAGGCATTCCGTAACGCCGGCACGATCATCGTCGACCACCGTCCCCAGCTCAACGAGCTCGCCGCGACGCTGCTCAGCAACGAGGTGCTCGAGCGCGCCGATATAGAGCGGATCATGGCCGGGGTGCCGGCCGTAGCGCCGCCGCGGATGGGCGGCGGCGAGCTCGGGATCGCGGCGGCCACGGCCGAGCGGCCGACCGAACGTTCGTAGCCGCACCGCCCCGGGTATCCTCCCGCGCCTCATGCTGACCCTGATCGATCACGTCGGCGTCGCCGTGCCGGATATCGACTCGGCGCTGGCGCTCTACCGCGACGCGCTGGGAATGGTGCTCGTGCACCGCGAGACCGTGACCGAGCAGGGGGTCGAGGCCGTCCTGCTCGACGTCGGTGACGGCCACATCGAGCTGCTCCAGCCGCTTGGCGAGGACACGCCGGTGGGGAAGTTCCTCGCCCGTAAGGGGCCTGGACTGCACCACGTCGCCTACCGGGTCGAGGACGTCGAGCGGGCACTGGAGCGGCTCGCCGCGGCGGGAATGCGACTGATCGATGAGACCCCGCGCAACGGGATCCGCGGCTCACGCGTAGCCTTTCTGCATCCCGCGTCAACCGGAGGCGTGCTGACCGAGATCGTGCAGCCCGCCGAGGAACACTGAGATGGCAGACGAGAGACCCCAGAAGATCAGCGTCGGATTCATCGGCGGCCAGGTGCTGTCGGCCCGGGTCGCGCCCGCCGAGCTGAGCCGCCTGCGCAATGCGCTCGGCTCCGAGGGCTGGCACGACGTAACGGCCGAGGACGGCACCGTGGCGCTCGACCTGAGCCGAATCGTGTACGTGCTCGTCGATGACGAAGAGCACCGGGTCGGCTTCGGCACCTAATCGCTCGCCTTGCCATGGCGCAGCGCTGTGATCGCGCGCCGGGCAGGGGGAACGGCGCGCGATCAGCAGCTGCGGAGACCCCCCGGGTTCCTGGATTCCCTTCCGGGGGAGAGATCATGATCGCTATCCGGGTCCGCGCCGACCACCGTAATTGCCACCCGAGCCGAACCGTAGATGTCCGTAGATTCCCGTGTCGTGCCCACTCCGAGCCTCGATATGCGCCTGCTCCTGCTGGCACGCAGGCGCGGCCACACACGTGCCGCCGAGCGGGTCATCTCGGCGTATTCCCGGCTCGGTGAGCACGGCGCGTGCTGGATCGGGCTCGGGCTCCTCGGCGCGGTCGTCGATCACTCCGACCACGTGCGCCGCTCGCGCTGGCTGCGAGGGGCGGGGATCGTCGCCGGCTCCTACGTCGCCAACCAGGCGCTCAAGTTCGTGATCCGCCGCCGGCGCCCGGAACTCGTGGGCCTGCCGGCGCTGACGCCGACGGTCTCGCGCCTCTCGTTCCCGAGCGCGCACGCCACCACGTCGTTCGCCGCGGCGCGAGCCTACCGGGGACTCGCGCCGTCAGCGCCGCTGTACGCGGCCGCCTTCGCGTTCGGGTTGAGCCGCCCGTACCTGGGCGTGCACTACCCGAGTGACGTGGTTGCGGGGGCCGCACTGGGCACGGTGGCAGCCGAGGTCCTCTCCCGATGAAGGTCGGGATCATCGGTCTTCCGAACGCGGGCAAGACCTCACTGTTCTCAGCCCTGACCGGCGTCGCGGCCGAGGCCGCCAACTACCCGTTCACGACGATCGAGCCGAACATCGCGGTCGTGCCCGTGCTTGACGACCGGCTCGACCAGGTGGCGGCCACGGTCGGGGCCTCGAAGGTCGTCCCGGACACGATCGCCTTCCACGACATCGCCGGGCTCGTCGCTGGTGCCCACAAAGGCGAGGGCCTCGGCAACCAGTTCCTGGCCAACATCCGCGAGACGGACGCGATCGTCCACGTAGTGCGTGCCCACGAGGATCCGAACGTCGTTCACCCCGAGGGCCGGGTCGATCCGCTCGCCGACATCGAGACGATCGAGACCGAGCTGCTGTACGCGGACCTCGAGCAGGCCGAGCGCCGGCTTGAGCGGGTCTCGAAGACGGCGAAGAGCGGGGACCGCCACGCGATCGCCGAAGCCGGGTGGCTGGCCCGCCTGATCGAGGCGTTGCGGGCGGGGCAGCCGGCGCGGACGGTTCCGGCGCCCGCCGACGCTCCGGACGCGGTGCAGCTGCTCCACCCTCTCAGCGCCAAGCCGGTGCTGTTCGTCGCCAACGTCGAGGAGGGGTCGGTGGCCGTACCCGAGGCGATCGCCGAGCACGCGCGCGGTCACGGGGCCGCCGCCGTCGCGATCTCGGCCCGGCTCGAGTCCGAGCTCGGCGAGCTCGACGAGGCCGACGCCGCGGCGATGCGCTCCGACCTCGGGCTGAGCGAATCCGGGTTGGCTGCGGTCGTCCGCGGCGCGTTCGAGCTGCTGCACGTGATCGCGTTCTTCACCGCGGGCGAGGACAAACCCGCCCAGTCCTGGCACCTGCAGCGCGGCCTCTCCGTCTGGCACGCCGCCGGGATGATCCACAGCGACATTCAGCGCGGGTTCGTGCGCGCCGAGGTCGTGCCCTGGGACGAGCTCGTCTCGGCCGGTGGCTACGCGGGCGCGAGGGACCGCGGAACGCTGCGCCTCGAGGGCCGCGACTACCCGGTCGCCGACGGCGACGTGATCACGGTCAAATTCACCCCGTGAGGTTCACCGAACGAACGTCGGCGTCTGCCCGAACAGCTTCTGCGCGAGCGTGAACGCGGGCTTGGGCGTCCCGTCGTAGGCGATCAGGCCCTTGTGGTGCAGACCGTCAGGCTCCGCACCGGATGGAAGCACGGCACCGCCTGTCCACCCCGGGCTGACGGCGAACTCCCGTAGGGTCCAGTAGATCGAGCCGTTCATGAACGGCAGGCGGTCGATCACCCCGAGCGTCCGCTGCAGATAGTCGGCTTGGAACTCGTAGGTCCCCTTGACGGTCGCCGGGCCGTCGTACAGCGCCTCGGCCCCGAACTCGGAGACCGCCAGCGCCTGCTTGGGATAGCGCGCGTGTGACTGGCGCAGGAACGGTCTCAGGCGGTTGAAGTCCGCAATCGAGTGGGCCTTCGGACCCGTGTACCAGCCGAAGTAGCTCGAGATCCCGAGCACGTCGAGCGAGGAGTAGATGTGCTGCTTCGGGTACCCCGGGTAGCAGTAGGTGTCGAGTCCGACGGCGGCGGCCGGGTCGGTGTGGCGCGCGAGCCCGATCGCCTGCTGAAGGTACTTGAGCGTCCCGGGGGTCCGATCGGGATTCGGGGTGAGCTCGTTGCCGACCGAGTTGACGATCACCGACGGATGGCTGCGGTCGCCGAGCAACGTGGAGCGGAGCAGTGAGAGCGCGTGACGGCGACCAGAGCCGCGGCGGAGAGCGCTGTCGGCGTGGTCGACCGGAGCCTGCTCCCAGACCATGATCCCCGCCGCGTCGAGCGCACTGAGCAGGCGCGGGCTGAGCAGGTAGTGGGCGCGGGTGATATTCGCGCCGACCGAGCGAAGCTCGGAGACGATCGTGTCGATGTCACCGTCGCTGAGCGCCGCGCCACGCCCGATCAGGTCCTCGTGGATCGCGGCGCCGTGCAGCCACAGCCTGCGCCCGTTGAGGTACAGGACGCCGCGGCGCACCTGCACGCTGCGCATCCCGACCTGAAGCGTCTGGGTCTGCTCCGTGCGCCCGCCGGCGTCGAGCTCGACCGTCACGCTGTACAGGGCCGGGCTCGACGGGGACCACAGATCGGGCCGGCCGTGAAGGGGCAGCTTGAGGTTGATCGGGTCCGAGCCGCCCGAGCGCACCCCGCCGAGCGACACGCGGGTGGCGGTCCGGTGACCGGATGGATCGGTCACCCGCACCACCAGGGTCGGCCGGAGCCGGATCGCCGAGCGGTTCACCGCCGTGCCCTGCACGAGCAGCTGACCGCAGCGGTAGTTGCAGGTCAGCTCCGGTAGCACGCCGAGGTCGAGCAGCTGCAGGCGGCCCTGCGGCTCGAGCTCCACCGGGCCCATGATCCCTCCCCAGTTCCACCAGTCCTCGGGGAGGGTCCCGCCGCCCTTGATGTTGTCCACCCGCACGAGAAGCGTGTTGGTCGCGCCCGGGCGAAGGCTGGAGGCAGGCAGCGTGAACGGTGCGTACGGGTCGGAGTTGTGTCCGATCTCATAGCTGTTGAGCCACACGGTGGTGTTTCGACGCACGGACTCGAACGCCACGCTCCAGGAGCGATCCTTCGGCTGCGCCGGACCTGTGAACTGGAGCCGATACCAGCCGACCGTCCCGCGGTCGCCGCTGGGCGAGACGGTTGGATTGAAGTCATTGGGGAGCGCCACGGGCTGCCAGCCGGTGCTCGGGCCGCCGCCGCTTCCCCAGTTCTGTGCCAGTCCGACGTTGTTCGGGTCGGCCCGGTAGCTCCAGCCATTGCCCAGCGCGACTGGGTCAGGGGGCTGTGCGGTCGGCCTCGCGCTTGCCGTCGATGCCGACGACCGGCTCGCCCTGTGGACGGGGTCGAGACGGGCGGTCGACCCGCTCACGACGATGAGCAGGACCGCTAGCGAGCCCACGAGCAGCAGGACGAGTACGCGACGCATGATCGCCCTCATACCCTCTCTTCTACAGATCGCTCAGCTGATCTGCATTTCCGAGCCGCTCCGAGAGCCGGTTCAGGCCGTACTCGCGGGCGATTTCGGCACCTTTAAGAAGATCGGTGGCGCGGTCCGCGGGGCGCTCAAGCGGGACGATTCGCAGCGTCGCGATGTCCTTGAACGCGCGGAGCTCATCGGCGTGCTCGGTGAGCGCGGCCGTGATCCGCGGACGCTCGTGGAGCGCGCCGGCGATCGCCTGCTCCAGCGAGCCGTGGCGGTCGAGCAGTTCGGCCGCGGTCTTCGGACCGACTCCCGGGGCGCCGGGCAGCCCGTCAGAGGGATCGCCGCGTAGCGCGATGAAGTCGGGCACGAGCGCGGGCAAGATGCCGTAGCGCTTGCGCACCTCGGCGGTGTCCACCTCCTCGAAGCCGGTCGTTCCGGACTTCAGGTACCAGACCTTGACCCGCTCGGAGACGCACTGGTACATGTCGCGATCCCCGGTCAGGATCATCGTCTCGCCGCCCGCCTCGTTCTCGATCTCGGCCAGCGATCCGAGCAGGTCATCCGCCTCGAGTGTGTCGCTGGTCATGTGCGACCACCCGAACGCCTCGAAGAAACGTGGCGCCTGGCCGAACTGCCAGGCGAGGGCATCGGGGACCGGAGGGCGCGCTGCGTGGTAATCGGGATATAGCTCGACGCGGTAGGTGGCGGCCTCGGCGCCGAAGCACATCACGATCGCGCGCGGTGCCTGGTCAGCGGCGATCCGTAGCGTCGCGTTGGTCGCCCCGAGCAGGGCGTTGACCGGCCGGTCGTCGGACCCGGTGATCGAGTCGGGAAGCGCGAAGAACGAGCGGTAGAGCAAGAACGGAGCGTCGATGACCAACAGCGGCCCAGGCACCTGGCGGAGGGTAGTGCCTCAGCCGACCCGGATGGCCGGCCCGTCGATCCCCCGGTAGCCGACCCGGTAGGTGCCGGTGCCGGGAAGTGCTGTGTCGTAGGCCCCGGTGGCGTCCGTGCTCGTGCGCCCGACCGTCTTCCAGCGATTGCCGTCCTGAACCTGGATCGACACCCTGACGCCCTTGACGCCTGGGAACACCGTGCCGTGCAGTCCCGCCACCGAGGTCGTGACGAGGCGAGTGACCAGCGGCACCAGCGCGACCACGGCCTGCGACTGGGACGAACCGCCTTGCAGCCGCATGTCGGCGGCCGGTGCCTGCGGTGCACGCCCCTGGACGGTGGTGATCGTGGTGAAGGCGGCGTAGGTCGTCAGCAGGCCGAACGCCTGCTGGAGCTGGATCCCGGTGACCGCCACCCTGCCCTTCGTCCCGACCACCTGGGCTGTGAGGATCCGCGGCGAGCTCCCCGTCTTGGTGATCCTGATCCCGACCAGCCTGCCCTTGAGGTAGGGCGCCAGCTTGGCGGCAGCGCCGGCCATCGGGAGGTCAGAGCCCCACCGGTGGTAGGGATCGCCGCCCGCGTTGTCGTACGGATCGGGGACGCCCTTTAGCCACGGCTCGGGGGTCGAACCGGGCCAGACGTTCTCGATGTTCTCGGTGTGCCCGCCGGAGCTGTTGAAGAAGTAGGTGACGACCGGGCGCCCCTGGTAGGTGACCACCTGGCCGCGCGTGGCCGCGACCGCCGCGTCCGTGGACGGCGTCTCGGCCGCCACGCCGCGGTACATCTGCGAGCGCGTGTCGGGATACAGATCGAAGTCCTGGCCCGCGACATCGGTCGTGATCGCGTACGTGCGGGCTGCGATCGCCTGGACGTCGAGCGCCTGGGGCGACCAGCTCGAGGGCATCTCGGCCGAGATCACCCCGCGCACATAGTCATCGAGCCCGACCGGCTCGACCGTCTCGATCCCGCCGGAGCCGTCGGGGCGAAACTCGAGCGAGCCGCGGTACTGCCCGACGCCGCCGAGCGTCAGCGGGCCGGGTCCGGTGACCGTCAGCGGGGCCGGAAAGCTGCCGATCTTCTTGCCGGCCTGGTTGCGAACGGCCACCGTGCCGTCGGCGTTCGCCGTGACCGAGTAGGTCCGTCCGGGCTGCAGCTGCTTGTTCGGAGCCGCGGTGGCGCCACTGAAGCTGGCCGAGCCGGTGGACAGCAGCACGCGGACGACCCGCCTGGGGTTGGTGTGGCCGAGCTGGGTGCCCTGGTAGTAGTGGGCCAGGATCCAGGGATAGCGCTTGCCGTGCAGGGCGTACCCGTAGGAGCCGTACTGGCTCATCCCGATCCCGTGGCCGTCAGCGCCGCCGCGGATGTAGAACATCGTCGCCGCGTGCGCGCCGGCCGCCGGGAGCAGGAACGCGATCACGAACAGCGCCGCGATGAGACGTCGCGGTTGTGATCGTGAAGTTGTGGATAGATAGGCTGCTGCCATGCCCGAGCGCAAAGCTTCTGATGTGTTCGTCGAATGCCTGGAGGCGGAAGGGGTTCAGTACATATTCGGAATTCCGGGCGAAGAGACACTCGATTTGAACGAATCCTTGGCCGATTCTTCGATTCGGTTCATCCCCGTTCGCCACGAGCAGGGCGGCGCGTACATGGCCGACGCGATCGGTCGGCTCACCGGCCGCGCCGGCGTCTGCCTCGGCACGCTGGGCCCCGGCGCCACGAATCTCGTGACCGCGGTCGCCGACGCCTTCCTCGATCGCGCGCCGCTCGTGGCCCTGACCGGACAGTCAGACCTGGAGCGGATGCACAAGGAGTCGCACCAGTACATCGACCTTATCGGCGTGTTGCGGCCGATAGTCAAGTGGAACGCACGCGTCTCTAGCCCGGAGATCGTGCCCGAGGTGGTGCGCAAGGCGTTCAAGGTCGCCGAGTCCGAGAAGCCCGGCGCCACCCATCTCGAGCTTCCCGAGGACGTGATGGCGCGCCCGCTCGATGCCAAGCCGCTGCCACGCCACGACCCCGTCCAGCCGGAGCCCGGCGTGCGCGAACTGCAGCGCGCCGCCGAGCTCATCGCCGGCGCCGAGAATCCGATCGCCCTCGTCGGCAACGGTGCAATCCGCGCCCACGCCGCCCGGGCGTTGCGCTACTTCGTCGGCGCCACAGGCATCTCGGCCGCCGAGACGTTCATGGCCAAGGGGCTGCTCGACTACGAGGATCCGCACGCGCTCGGGACCGTCGGCCTTCAGTCGCGCGATTACGCGATGGCCGGATTCGAGGATGCGGACGTGGTGGTGGCGATCGGCTACGACCTCGTGGAGCACGCACCCGAGCATTGGAACCCGAAGGGCGACAAGCGGATCATCCTGATCGACAGCGTCGCCGCGGAGATCGACGAGTTCTTCATTCCCGAGGTCGAGCTGATCGGCGATATCGCCCACGTGCTCTCGCGCCTGGCCGCCGGCTGCGAGCGCGTCGCTCCGGTCACCGGCTCGAGCCGGCTGCGCGACGTGGTGCAGGGAGCGCTGGCGGACGCCCACTCGGATGACCATTTCCCGATGCGGCCGCCGCGGGTACTGTGG
Organism: uncultured Solirubrobacterales bacterium; assembly: GCA_963796645.1. Lineage (GTDB taxonomy): Bacteria > Actinomycetota > Thermoleophilia > Solirubrobacterales > Solirubrobacteraceae > Palsa-465. Next base: position 532,357 of record CAWCMQ010000004.1, read on the forward strand.
GAGATCCGCCGGGCGCTCGGCCGCGACGACATGCTCGTCTCCGACGTCGGCCTGCACAAGCTGTGGATTGGCCGGATGTTCCCCGCCCACGAGCCGGGCACCGTGCTGATCGCCAATGGGCTCGCCGGCATGGGGTTTGCGCTTCCGACCGCGATCGGCGCCAAGCTCGTTCACCCCGAGCGCAACGTCGTCACCGTCAGCGGTGATGGCGGGTTCATGATGAACTGCCAGGAGCTCGAAACCGCGAAGCGCCTGCGCACGCCGATCGTCAACGTGGTCTGGGAGAACGGGCAGTACGGCTCGATCGTGTGGAAGCAGGACAAGAAGTTCGGCCGTCACTTCGGGGTGGACTTCGGAAACCCGGACTTCGTCAAGCTGGCCGAGGCGTTCGGGCTCCCGGGCTGGCGCTGCGGCAGCGCCGAGGAGTTCTCACAGCGACTCAGGCAAGCGCTGGCCCTCGACGTGCCCTCGCTGATCGTCGTCCCGATCGACTACTCGATCGACGTCGCGATCTCGGAGGAGCTCGGAACCGAGACGGTCGCGACCTAGTGTCGTGAGCTCTCGCGACGTTGTGGTGATCGGCGCTGGCCTGGCCGGACTCGCGACCACCCTCGAGTGCCTCGACCTCGGGCGAGAGGTACTGCTGGTGGACCGCTGCTTCGAGCACGAGGTCGGCGGATTGGCGCGTGAGGCGTTCGGCGGCGTGTTCATGGTGGATTCGGCTGAGCAGCGGTTCTCGCGGGTGCGCGATTCGGTGGAGCTGGCGCAGGACGACTGGCTACGGATGGCGGGCTTCGACGACGCGGACGTGTGGCCGCGGCGGTGGGCCGAGCAGTATGTGGCCCGAGCTCGAGACGACGTCGGCGGCTGGCTCAAGGCTCGCGGCGTCCGCTTCTTCCCGGTCGTCAACTGGGCCGAGCGTGGAGTTCATGGCGACGGCAACTCCGTGCCGCGGTTCCACCTCACCTGGGGGTGCGGCCAGGCCCTGGTCGACGCTCTGTGGGCGGCTCTCGCGCGTCATCCGCGGCGGTCGGCCCTCGAGATCCGGTTCCGAGCGCGGGTGGACGAGCTGGTAGTTGACGGCGACGGGATCGCTGGTGTCCGGGTGGTCTCGGAGGAGGACGTCGCGGTGTCCTCGGAGATAGATGCCGCTCACGTTGTGATCGCCGCCGGTGGGATCGGCGGCAACCTCGACATTGTCCGCCGCCACTGGCCAGCCGACCTCGGCAGCCCGCCGCGGGAAATCCTGATGGGCTCCCACTATTACGCCGACGGGGCGATGCACGAGGAGGCCCAGCGGGTGGGCGCCAACGTCACCCACCTCGAGCGGATGTGGAACTACGCTGACGCGGTTCGCCATCCTGAGCCCCGGCGGCCCCTGCACGGACTGAAGTTGATCCCGCCCCGCTCGGGGCTGGTGCTGGACCCCACCGGCAGGCGCTATGGACCGACACCGCTGATCCCCACCTTCGACGCCCGCTACGCGCTCGAGCGCATGTGCGAGGACGAGCGCAAGTACTACTGGATGATCTGCAACGGGAAGATCGCGCGGCGCGAGCTCGACGTCTCGGGCTCCCAGCACAACCCAGCGATTCGCGACAAACGGGTCGGTCGGTTCCTGCTCGGGATCGCGTTCGGGAAACCGACGCTGGTCCGATACTTCCTGGATCGGTGCCCGGACTTTGTCTCGGCGCCGTCGCTGCCCGAGCTCGGCTCGCGAATGGCAGCCGTGACCCAGGACGACGCTCTGGATGCTGAGTTGATGATGTCCGAGGTCCGGCGCTACGACGCGACGATCGCCCGCGGCGTCTCGCTGTTCAACGACGACCAGCTGCGGCGGATCGAGCAGCTGCGCCATTGGCGCGGCGACCGCCTGCGCACCTGCCGCTTCCAGGCGATCGAGGATGCCGGCGCAGGACCGCTGATCGCGATCCGCATGACCGTCATGTCGCGCAAGAGCCTCGGGGGCATCCAGACCGACCTGGGGAGTCGCGTGCTCCGCGCCGACGGGTCGGTCGTCTCGGGTCTGTACGCGGTCGGCGAGGCGGCCGGGTTCGGTGGAGGCGGCATGCACGGAAAGCGCTCGCTCGAGGGAACGTTCCTCGGCGGCTGCGTGTTCACGGGCCGGCTGGCGGGGCAGGCGATCGCGGCGACGTAGGGGCGGGGCGGGTTGCTGTCCGGGCGGGGCGGGGTGCGCCGTACGCATGGCGTCACTTTCGACCCCCACGGAGGGGCGAGCGTGACGAAGGGCACCACTATCGGCCCAAACGTCACGCTCGAGCTTCCCCGAGGGGCGAGTGTGACCATTTCCGCGGCCCGCCCGGGGCTGAACCAGCCGGCGGCCTACAGGTTGCCCTGCGCCATCTTGCGCAGGTCCATCGCCTTGTTGTAGGTCTCCTCGTCGACGCCCATCTCGGCCGCCACCTCGCGCAGCATGCGTCCGGAGTTCGCGGCCGCTTTGACGATCTCGGCTCCCTTGTCGTAACCGATGTGGGGGTTGAGCGCCGTGGCTGCGGCCAGCGTGGACTCGGCTGAGCGCCTGCACCCCTCCTCGTTGGCCCTGATGCCATCGACGCACTTCTCCGCGAACACACGCGTGGTGTTGGCGAGCAGGGTGATCGACTCGAGCAGGTTGCGCGCCAGTAGCGGCACCCGGACATTGAGCTCGAACTGACCCTGCGTGCCGCCGATCGTGATCGCGGCGTCGTTGCCGATCACCTGGGCGCTGACCTGGATCACGACCTCGGGAATCACCGGATTTACCTTGCCCGGCATGATCGACGAGCCCTTCTGCAGCTCGGGAAGGAAGATCTCGCCGATCCCCGCCCGGGGCCCGGAGCCCATCAAGGCCAGGTCGTTGGCGATCTTCGTCAGCGACACGGCCACGACCTTCAGCGCGCCCGACAGCTCAACCAGCGCGTCCCGGTTCCCCTGAGCCTCGAACGGATCCTCGGGCGTGCGGATCTGAAGCCCGCTCGACTCGGTCAGCCTGGCGCGCACCCGCGTCGCGAACTCCGCGTGCGTGTTGAGGCCAGTGCCGGTGGCCGTGCCACCGAGCGGAATCTGCGCTACCTGCGGCAGCGTGTTGCTGACCCGTCGCGCGCCGAGGCGGACCTGGGCCGCGTACCCACCAAACTCGTGGCCGAGAGTTACCGGAACCGCGTCCATCAGATGGGTGCGGCCGGACTTGACGATGTCGCGGAACTCGCTCGCCTTCGCACTCAGCGATGCCTCGAGTTGCGTCAGCGCCGGCAACAGCTGGTTGGTGACCGTGTCCAGCGCCGCCAGATGCACCGCGGACGGGAACACGTCGTTCGAAGACTGGCCCATGTTCACGTGGTCGTTGGGGTGAGCCGCGTCGCCCGCGAGGTTCGCGATCACCTCGTTCGCGTTCATATTGCTCGAGGTGCCCGAGCCGGTCTGGAACACGTCGATCGGGAACTGATCGTCAAACTCGCCGGCGGCGACCCGGTCCGCCGCGGCCGCGATCCGCTCGGCGTGGCCGGCGTCAAGCAGGCCGAGCTCGGCGTTGACGCGCGCCGCCGCGCCCTTGATCCGGCCGAGCCAGTGGATCACCGGGGCCGGGACGGGCTCCCCGGAGATCGGAAAGTTGGAAACCGCCTTGGTGGTTTCGCCTCCCCAGAGCTGCTCCGTTTCCTGAACGCTCATTGGCTGTCCTTTCACAGGTTCACTTGTCGTCTGGTCCTAACGCTACCGCGCCCTTCATCCGCAGAAGGCGATCAGCTCACGTGCCAGCCCCACCGGGTCGTCGTATGCCATCAGGAACCCGGCGCCCGGAAGCGTGCGCAGCTGGGCGTCGGGGAGCAGATCGAGCGCCTCGTGGGGACAGGCCATGGGAAAGCGATCGTCCTCCTCCGCCCAAAGCAGCAGCACCGGGGTCTCGATCCGCGGATACGCGTCGAGCAGGTAGCGCTGCGCCTCGGTCGGCCACCGACGCACGAACTTGGCCCACGAGCGAGCAAGGTTCCCGTTACCGCCGACGTCGGAGAAGGCGTGACGGACGAGGTCCCGAGCGGCCGGATTGTGCTGCGCCGTGAGCCGCTCGCCCATCGCGGGCCGGAAGACCACCTTGGCGCCATGCGAAAGGAGGCGATCGAGACCGGGAAGCGATGCGGCGCTGCAGGCCATCCGCCAGGCCGCCCGCTTACCGCTGTGCGCCTCGCGACGGTGAAGCCGATTGGACATCAGCACGAGCCTGGCCGGCTCGACGCGGCCGGTCGTGACCGCGCGCAGCGCGATCTCGGCCCCGATCTCGTGACCGGCGATCAGCGGGCGCGGGCCGGCGACCTCGCGACAGAAGCCCGCGATCACCTCGGCCATCCAGTCGGGTGTGTAGGGATGACGAGGCCGATCCTCGGAATCTCCATGCAAAGGGAGGTCTGGAAGAACGACACGAAACCGTGCAGACAGCGGCGCCACAACCGGCTCCCACTCCCGGTGCGAGAGCCCGAGGGAGTGCAGAAGCGTCAGCGCCGGGCCAGTGCCCGCCTCCCGGTAGGCCACCCGCGCACCGTCGTGATGGTGGTAAAGACGGAGCTTCACAACCAGGATCGTCCCATTCAGACGGCGCCTACGGCGTCTCGCAGGCGGATTTGTTTCGGCCGAAGCGACGGTTCCCGATCCGCGCCTGGGGAACCTTCCCGAGCGCGAGCGGCCGCTCTTTACCCAAGAGTCCACCACGCTGGTGTGATTTTTGACTAGCGAGGTTGTGCAAATGCTCTAGGAGCCTGGCCAACCCTCCCAAAGAGGCTGAAATGCTCATATGGACGAAATCACCCGAAGCCCGCTTGGCCTGTCGACTTCTCAGGCCGCGCGCGCCCTCGGTGTCTCGCTGGGCACGATCCGCCGGTGGTCGGACATGGGCTATCTGCAGTCCTACCGCACCCCCGGTGGCCAGCGCCGCTTCAGCCGCGAGCAGATCGATCAATTCATCGGCTCGCTGCAGCGCGACACGGACGACAATCGCCACAGCATCGCCAGCTAACGCTGGCGCGCAGTGAAGACACTCGTGGGCTGGGCGCGAAGATGCGCCCAGCTGCACGCCGCCTGATTCACGACGGCCGCGGTCGGCGCGTCAACCGGTGCCGGCTTCCTTGATGCGGCGCTCCATGTCGAGCTCGGTGTCGAAGTCCGCTGCATCGGCATGCCGGTAGTCGACCCCTTCGCCGCTCAAGAGGCTCGCCAGCACCTCGACGTAGCGCTTGTCCAGCTGGCTGCCCGCGACCCGGCGCAGCTCTCGCAGCGCCTCGAACGAGCTCATCCGGGTTCGATACGTGTCGCTCGCGGTCAGCGTGTCGTAGACCTCGGAGACCGAGATGATCTTTGCGATTTCGGGAATCTCCTCGGCGCTCAGTCCCCGCGGATAGCCCCGCCCATCCACGCGCTCGTGGTGGGTGAGCACGATCTCGGCCACCGGCCCGTACATCCCCAGGTCCTTCAGCATGTCGGCGCCCAGCTCTGGATGGCGCTGAATCGCGGCCCAGTCCTCGTCGTTCAACGCGCGGCCCCGCTCGGCGACCCGATCCGAAAGCGCAAACGTCCCGATGTCGTGCAGCAGCCCGGCGGTGTGCGCCAACTCGCACTCCTCGTCGCTCATGCCCACCTCCTTGGCCATGTCCCGAGAGAAGCGCGCAACCGCGGCCGCGTGACGCGCAGCGCGCTGATCACGGATGTCGAGCGAGCGCATCAGGCCGGCGAGCACACCCCAGGAGAGGGAGACGTACTGCTGCGCTCGCTCCTCGGCCTTCGCCGCTAGCCGCGCCTGGTACGAGAACGCAACCAATGCGAGGAAGGCGAAGACGATCCCCGGAAGTCCGAGGCGGACGTAGATCGCTGCGCCCGCCACGGCCATCGTTACGTTGATCAGCTTCGTCGGAAGCAGCTGGCGCCAGGTCCGTAGGTTCAGGTCTCGGCGGTCACCATCGAGCAAGTAGAACAGCAGCGTTATGAGCAACCAGCCGGTCGCAAGCCCTGCGAAGGCGAGGACACCGACGAGAAGGAAGAAGCTCACGCCGTGGTGCGGCGGATCGATCGCGCGGATGGTCGTCCCGATCGCGAGGGCGGGAAGCGCGTTGGCGAACATGGTGATCAGCAGTGCACGCGCGCGCGTGGGATACACGCGGCTGCTTGAGAGATCGCCGAGCACACTCGTCCCAAACGCCGACGCCGGACCGAGAAAGCTCGCCGCGAGCATGTCGACCATGAAGCACGCCGAAACGCGCCGATTGCCGCCGGGTAGCTGCGCCGTGCCGAGTCCCGCCAGGACGGCGAACACACCTAGCACAGCTGTAAGGCCGCTTACATGGTCCCGCGAAGCGGAAAGTGCAGCCCACGCGATGCAGCCGAGAAGTCCTATCCCCGCAACACCGACCGCAAGCCGCTGGCGCCAGACGAATGGGCGAGCGTCAACGCTCACGCGCGGAGGGTACCGCGAGACCGGAAAACCACAAACTCCGAAAAGGTTCAGCCGCCGTGGTAATGCATGTATCGCTCCAGTCGTCTCTCTCGCTGTCGCCAAGCTTCGGCGCTTGCAACTGCTAAATCAGCCCCGTAGCCCGAGGTCCGATATCCGCCTATGCGCCTCGCACATAGGTCCAATCCTTAAGCTGTGCCAATCTTTGCACAGGTTTGTCTCGAAAAGTTGTGCAATTTTATGCAGGGGACCCGTAATAAGCAACATCTGGCCCGACCTTTCCTGTGCATGCGTTATTTGAAGACGAGCGAAGCGGCTGCGTTGTTGAACGTCAGCCCGAATACTCTGCGCGCTTGGGAGCGCCGCTTCGGCTTTCCTAAGCCGCAGCGGTCGCCAGGCAAACACAGGCTGTTCACGCACGGCGAGGTCGCCGCGTTGAGAGACGCGTTGCAAGAGGGCCTTTCGATCTCCTCCGCCGTCTCCCGCGCGCGTGAGGGGTTGGCGGCGGACAGTAACTCGCTCGTCGGCGCACTCGTGTCCTACGAGAGAGAACGCGCAGATGCGGCCATCGAAGCTGCGCTTGCCTTACGCTCCGTAGAAAGGTCCGTCGAGGAGGTGCTGCTCCCGACGCTCGAGGAGATCCAGCGCCGATACACGGCCGATTCGGCGGCGTGGGCGTTCGCAGCGCACTGGGCGGCCGACTGGCTGCGGCGCGCGCATCGCCTGGCGCCGCCGCCGGTGCGTCCGGTTTCGATTGTGGTCGGCGACGCCTCGCGTGACGAACTCGACAGCGACGCCCCGTACATCCGCGCACTGGAGCTGTTCTGCGTCCGGGCGGGGGTCAACGTTCTGAGTCTTTCGGCCCGCGGGGTCTCCGGCATCGGAGACGCGCTGGTCGTGCATCGCCCGAATCTCGTCGTGCTCGCCGGCGGGCATCTGGGCGATGACGCCGTCGCTCGGTGGGCCTACGCGGTCCGCCTCGCGGCCGGCGCGATGCCGGTGGTGGTGTACAGGCGCGGCGATCAGCGCGTCCGGATGCGCACCACGGGCACCAGCGTGCTTCCCCCAGGCCCGGGGCAGGCGCAGCTGCGCCTCGTCGAGCTGATCGAGGCCGAACAGGACGCACGTACGATCCCGGCAGCTCCAAGAACTAGACAAGGAGGTGAGTTGCCGAATCGTGCAAAAAGCGCAAGCATGTAGAGGTGGACGACACCAAGCAGGGGCAACCGATCACCCAGGGGCAAGGCAATGGAAATGAGTAACCGCAGGGCGGCGCTATCGCTGGTGCAGACGCCAGCGATAGAACCCGAGCCCACAATCGCGTTCTGCAGCAGTTGCGGAGTGCAACCGGAAGGCGAGATCGACTCGAGGGTCTGCAGCTCATGCGGCCTCGGGCTGATTCTTCACGCGGCAGCTGACGCCGTGCCGACGCCAGGCGCTGCGTTCGTCGTGCTCGACGGCTCGCTGTCGGTGTGCGCGGTCTCGCAGGAGGCGGAGACGCTCCTGTGCACGCGCGAGACCGACGCGGTCAATCGACACGTCACCGAGCTGCTCGTCCCCGCCGACGCCGAGGCGCAGGAGGGACAGAACCTCGCCGTGGCCGTCACCTGGGCCGCTCGCGGCGACGCCGGCACGCAGAGCGTCAACCTGCGCCCCGCGAACACATTCGGCGTCAGGCTCCGGGCTCGGATTGCGAGCTGCGGCCCGCCCCGCGCCGCGCTGATCGTCTTCGACTGAGCGCGCCGAACGCGCGCTGACAAAGCCGCCGACCCGGGTTCAAGGGCTGGCGGCATTCGCGCGTCCAGGGTCGCACCAGCTGCCCCCGCGCCCCCGCCGCCCTCGCCCCCGCCCTCCGGATTCCTTCAATTGCAGCGGGATTCGCACGGTGCACGCGCCGTTGCGCAGCTTGCAATGACCCTCCAATATCTCGATAACTCCCGCCGAATGAACGGAATCCGGACAAATGCTGCGGCGGTGATGCTCGGCGTCAGCCCGAACACGCTTCGGAGCTGGGAACGCAGGTACAGCTTCCCTCGCCCCCACCGCTCGCCCGGCGGTCACCGCCAGTACGCGCTGGCCGAGATCGAGTCGCTTCGGCTCGCGCTGGCGGAGACGCACAACGTCTCCTCCGCCATCTCGCTCGCGCGTGAACGCGGCGAGGGACCGTCGTCGTCGTCCCGGCTCGCCGGCGCGTTCGGGGCCTTCGACGAGGAGAAGGCCAACCGCCTGCTCGAGGAGAGCCTGACCCTGCGCTCGATCGAGCGAACGGTCGAGGAGGTGCTCCTTAACGGAGTCGCCGAGCACGCAACCGACGAGCGCAGCAGCGCCGAGTACGAGTTCGGCTGGCGCTACGCCACCGGATGGCTCTCGGCGCTGAAGCGGCTGTCGCCCCCGGCCACCCGTCCCGACGGAGTGCTCGTGTTCGACGCCTCGGCCGCGCTCGACATGGACGCCCTGCACGCGCAGGCGCTCGAGCTGATCCTGCGGCGGGCGGGACTGCGCACGTTGGTGCTGTCACCGGCGATCGAGCCGGCCCGGCTCGGGCGCGCGCTCAGAGCCCTTGACCCCCGCGCCGTCGTCCTCACCGGCCGACGCGTGACGCTCGACTCAATCGGCCGGCTGGTCTACGCCGTGCGCGGCGTGGTTCAGGAGGTGATCGTGTTCGACTACCGCGGTGCGGTGCCCGACACCGGCGCCAGCACCGTTTGCCGACTCGGTGAGATGCCGATCGTCGCGCGCGATCGCCTGATTGAGCGGCTCGATTCCTCCACCGCACCGACGACGAGCGGCGTCGAAGCCGTCCCGCCCGCGGTGGCGCTCCACAACCGCTGAGCCACGGCGCCGCGCCGACCGCCGGGAGTCGGCCCGCTTAACCCACCCGCCACACGGCATCGTCTAGCGTCCACGCGTCTCGTCAACCACCTTCCACAGGGGGCTCACGTGGAACTCAAAGCTCAGATCCTGACCAGGCGCGGCGTAGCTGCGCTGATCACCGCCGGCATCGTGCTCGGCGGCGGCGCGATCGCCGAGGCGGCCGGCACCGTCAAGGTCAAGCCCGGCAACTACAAGGGAACGACCTCGGAGAACATCGCCGTCACGTTCAAGATCAAGGGCCGGACGATCAAGAACTTCAGCACCTCGATCGGCTACAGCGGCGCGTGCGGCCAGGGCGGCGGCCCCGGCTACACGATCAAGGCCAATCGGGTCCACATCAAGGCAAACGGGAAGTTCGCCGCGCGCGTAACGCTGGTCGGCCCGGTCAAGTCGGTCAAGAGCGTGAAGGGCTCGTTGACCGGCAAGGCCAAGGGCAGGGCGGTCAGCGGGAAGATTGTCGATCTGGCCCTCAAGCACGCGAAGTGCAACGGCTACACCGAGACCTTCTCGGCCAACCGCACGTGAGCTGAACACCGGGGCGGCGGCGCGCGGCTCCTACAATCCCGCGCCCATGCCGCCCCCCGCTCAGCCTCCACATCGCCCCGTCGATCCTCGCGCGTCGTTCCCCGAGCTCGAGGAGCGGGTGTTGGCGCGGTGGCGCGAGCGAAACGTCTTCGCGGAGTCGGTCCGGCGGCGCCGGGGCGCTCCCAAGTGGGGCTTCTACGAGGGTCCGCCGACCGCCAACGGCCCGCCCGGCTCGCACCACGTGCTCGCGCGCGTGTTCAAGGACATTTTCCCCCGCTACAAGACGATGCAGGGCTTCTACGTGGAGCGCAAGGGCGGCTGGGACTGCCACGGCCTCCCGGTCGAGCTGGCCGTGGAGGCGGAGCTCGGCTTCACGACCAAGTCCGACATCGAGCGTTATGGGATCGCGGAATTCAATGCCAGATGCCGCGAGACGGTGCTGAGTCACGTCGCGGACTGGAACCGGATGACCGAACGGATCGGGTTCTGGATCGATCTCGACGACGCCTATCGGACCCTTGACTCCGGGTACATCGAGTCGGTGTGGTGGGCGCTGCGGACGATCTTCGACAAGGGATTGCTGTACGAGAAGCTGAAGGTGGTCCCGTACTGCACCCGGGACGAGGTCACGCTCTCGAGCCACGAGCTCGGTCAGCCCGACGTCTACCGCGACGTCGTCGACCCGTCGGCGTATGTCCGCCTGCCCGTCCTCGCCGACCATGGCGCTGCGCGTGAGGCCGACGAGCTGCTTGTGTGGACGACCACGCCGTGGACGCTCGTCTCCAACGCGGCGGTGGCGGTCGACGCCGACCTCACCTACGTTCGGGCCCAGGCCAACGGCGGTCCCGTCTACATCCTCGCCGAGGCGCTGATCGAGCGGGTCCTGCCCGACGGAGCGGACATCCTCTCGAGCTTCCCCGGCGCCGACCTCGAGGGGGTCGCCTACGAGCCGCCGTTCGCGTTCATCCCCGGCAGCGAATACGGCCCGCGGGGACACACGGTGCTGCTGGGAGACTTCGTCACCGCCGACGACGGGACCGGGCTCGTGCACACCGCGATCGCGTTCGGCGAGGAGGACTTCCGCCTCGGCGAGCAGTACGGCCTGAAGGTGATCAACCCGGTGCGCCTCGACGGCACCTACGACGAGCGCATCGGCCCGTATGCCGGGCGGTGGGTCAAGGACGCCGATGCCGACCTCGTCGAGGACCTCCGGGCGCGCGGGCGCCTGCTCAGAGTCGAGAGCTACGAGCACTCCTACCCCCATTGCTGGCGCTGCGGGACACCACTGCTGTACTACGCCAAGCCGTCGTGGTACATCGCCACAAGCGAGATCAAGGACCGGCTGCTCGCCTCCAACGAGAGCGTCAACTGGCACCCGGAGCACGTCAAGCACGGCCGGTTCGGCAAGTGGCTCGAGGGCAACGTCGACTGGGCCCTGTCCCGCGAGCGCTACTGGGGAACGCCCCTGCCTGTATGGCGGTGCGCGAACGGCCACCTCAAGGCGATCGGTTCGTTCGCCGAGCTCGAAAGCCTGAGCGGCCGGCCGCTGCCCGACCCACACCGCCCGTTCGTCGACGAGCACACGTTTGCCTGCGTGGACTGCGGCGAGACGATGACTCGCGTGCCCGAGGTCATCGACGTGTGGTTCGACTCCGGCTCGATGCCATTCGCGCAGTACCACGCGCCACACGAGGGCCAGGCGCACTTCGAGGAGCGCTTCCCCGCCGACTTCATCTGCGAGGCGCTGGACCAGACCCGCGGCTGGTTCTACTCGCTGATCGCGGTCTCGACGCTGCTGTTTGATTGCTCGAGCTATCGGAACGTCCTATGCCTCGGGCTGATCCTCGACGAGGACGGTCGGAAGATGTCCAAGTCGCTCGGCAACGTGGTCGCGCCCTGGGAGGTGATCGATCGCTACGGAGCCGACGCGTTCCGCTGGTACTTCTTCACCTCCAAGCACCCGTGGGACGGCTACCGGTTCTCACTCGAGACGATCGGCGAGTCGGTCCGGCAGTTCCTGCTGCAGTTGTGGAACACGTATGGCTTCTACGTGCTGTACGCGAACGTGAACGGGATCGCGCACGAGCCGGCCACCCGGATCGCGCTGAGCGACGACCTCGACCGTTGGATCCTCTCGCGGCTGAGCGCGACGACCGAGACCGTGACAGAGCGCCTCGACGATTTTGACGCGACGCTCGCCGGTCGGGCGATCGCCGAATTTGTCGACGAGCTCTCAAACTGGTACGTGCGCCGCTCACGGCGGCGCTTTTGGGACGGCGATGCGGCCGCCTTCGCCACGCTGCACACGGTGCTGACCACGACCGCGAAGCTGCTGGCTCCGTTCTGCCCGTTCCTTTCGGACGAGATCTACGACAATCTGGACGGGCGCGAGCCAAGCGTGCACCTCACGGACTTCCCGACGCCGGCCGAGCGCGACGTTGAGCTCGAGCGGACGATGGCGGTCGCCCGTGAAACGGTCCGTCTCGGCTTGTCGGCTCGCGGTCAGGCGAAGGTGAAGGTGCGTCAGCCGCTGCGGGCCGCCGTGGTGGTGGCCACGGGGTTCGAGCGCGATGCGATCGAGCAGCTGAGGGACGTGGTTACCGACGAGCTCAACGTGCGCGAGCTGCGCTTCGTCTCAGAGGCCGACGAGCTCGGCCAGATCGAGATCAAGCCGAACTACCGGACGCTCGGTCCGCGGTTCGGGAAGCGGATGCCGCTCGTCGCGGCCGCCGTGGGCGCGCTCGATCCCGTGGCTCTTAGAGACGGCCTGCCGATCGCGATCTCGCTCGCCGGCCAGGATCATGAGCTCGCGGCCGACGACCTGCTGGTATCGATGAAGCCGCTCGAGGGCTATCAGGTCGAGCGCGAGGGATCGCACGCCGTCGCCCTGGAGCTCGAGATCGACAACGACCTGCGCCGCGAGGGTTGGGCGCGGGAGATCGTCCACGCTGTCCAGGCGGCGCGGCGGGATGCCGGTCTCGAGGTCAGCGACCGGATCATGCTGACCCTCGACGGGAACGACGAGCTGCTCGGGGCCGCGCGCACCCATCAGGACTACATCGCGGGCGAGACGCTGGCGATCGAGGTCAGCTACGAGTCCTTAAACGGCGCCGCGCCCGTCGAGATCGACGGGCGCGAGCTAAGAGTGGGTGTCGCTCTCGCGAGCTAGGCCAGCGCGGGCTCGAGCTCAGCCTCGAGGCGGCGCTTGGGATACGCGCCGATCACGGTCTTCGCCGCCTGCCCGTCACGGAACAGGATCAGCGTCGGGATCGACATGATGTTGAACGCCAGCGCGGTCTGCTGATTCTCGTCCGTGTTCATCTTCACGACCTTCAGCGCACCCTCGCGCTCTTTGGCGATCTCCTCAACGACCGGAGCGACCATCCGGCACGGACCGCACCACGGCGCCCAGAAGTCGACGAGCACGGGAATCTCGGACTCGATGACCTCAGCCTGGAAGTTGTTGTCGGTTACTTCGGCGACGGTGCCAGCCATGTGTTCAGGGCTCCTTGGAATCTCCAGTCGGTGTTACTTCAAAAAGTATAGCGCGGCGTAATACTAGCCTACGAGAACCCGATGCCGGACCCTACCAACACCGAAATCGCCGCCGCCCTCGACGAGCTTGGCGATCTGTACGAGCTCGATGGGGCGGTCATTCATCGGATCGTGGCCTACCGCAACGCCGCCAAGGCGGTGCGCGACGCACCGGTGTCGGTCACTGCGCTGGCGCGACAGGGAAAGGCGACCGAGTTGCCCGGGGTCGGGGCGATCATCCAGGAAAAGGTCCTGGCGTTGGCCGACGAGGGAGCGATTCCCGCGCTGGTCAAGCTGCGGGCCAAGTTCCCTCCCGGACTGATCGAGATGACCCACCTGCCCGGACTCGGCCCGAAGCGCGCGCGGCGCCTCTACGAGGAGCTGGGGATCGACTCGCTCGAGGCGCTGCGGACAGCGGCCGAGGAGCAGAAGATCCGAGCGCTGAAGGGATTCGGGCCGAAGGCCGAGGAGACGATCCTGGCGGCGGTCAGCGAGAAGGGCGCGGGCGAGAAACGGGCGCGGATCGTGCTCGATCGGGCACTGGCCGTCGGCGAGGCGCTCGTGCACGCGCTCGACGCCCATCCGGCCTCGGAGCGTGTGGTGCTCGGAGGGTCGGCACGACGGATGACCGACAGCGTGAAGGACCTCGACGTGATCGCCACCGCGACCGACGCGCTGGCGTTGGCCCGGGCCGCCACGGAACTCGACCTGATCGAGTCCGCCGGCACGCCCAGCGAGGCAGGCGCCCGGATGCGGACCCACACCGGTCTGCAGATCGATCTGAAGATCGTCGCGCCCGACCAGTTCGGCAACCTGCTGCAGCACTTCACGGGCTCCAAGGAACACAACATGGCGCTGCGCGACGCCGCCGTGCGCAAGGGACTTCACGTGTCCGAGTACGGCGTCCTCGACGACTCCACCGGCAAGACACACCGCTGCGAGACCGAGGAGGAGGTGTACGACCTGCTTGGCCTCGAATACATCGAGCCCGAGCTGCGCGAGAACCGGGGCGAGCTCGAGGCGGCGGCGAAGGGGACGCTCCCCGACCTGATCGAGCGCGGCGACCTCAAGGGCGACCTGCACTGCCACACAACCGCGTCGGATGGCACGGCGTCGATCGAGGAGATGGCGCTCGCGGCCCGGGACGCCGGCTACGTGTACCTCGCGATCACCGATCACTCGGCGAGCTTCGGCTTCGGTGACGATCTGTCCCCGGATCGCCTACGCGAGCACGTGGAGCGAATCCGCGCGGTCGACATCGAGGGGCTGATGCTGCTCGCGGGATCGGAGGTCAACGTCCTCCCGGACGGTTCGCTGGACTACGACGACGACGTGCTGACCGAGTTGGACTGGGTCGTCGCGAGTGTGCACTCCTCGTTCCGAATGCCCTCGGGGAAGATGACCGAGCGGATGATCCGGGCGATCGAGCACCCGCTGGTCGACGTGCTCGGCCATCCCTCGGGCCGAAAGATTGAGCGCCGGGCGCCGTATGCGTTCGACGTCGAGGCCGTGATCGATGCCGCGGTGCGCAGCGGCACGATGCTCGAGATCAATGCCAGCCCAGACCGGCGCGACCTCAATGAGGTAAACGCCCGTGCCGCCGCGGCGGCGGGCGTGCCGATCGTGATCAACTGCGACGCCCATCGCGTGCGCGGGTTCGAGGTCGCGCGGTACGGGATCGCCACCGCGCGCCGGGCGTGGCTGACCGCCGCTGACGTCGCCAACACCCGGCCGTGGGCCGAGGTCTCGGCGATGCGCTCGCGCCACCGGCTCGCGGCGTGAAGCGCGCGGCAATCGCGGCGCTGGCGCTGGCGCTCGCGGGCTGCGGAGGCTCGAGCAAGAGCACCAGCACGACCGTCTCCACGGCCCCGACACAGACGACGAGCAGCTCGACCTCCGCCCCGGCCCCCGCCGTCCACCTCGCAGCCGGGTTTCACCTCACCAGCCCGGCGTTCAAGCAGAACGGCCAGATCCCCAGTCGGTACACCTGCGACGGCGCCGGCACCCCGATCCCGCTGCGTTGGACCGGCGTGCCCGGCAACGCGAAGGAGCTCGTGCTGGTCATGCGCGACCCCGATGCCCCGAACGGCGACTTCGTCCACTGGGCGGTGGCGGGCATCGGTCCCCGCGCAACCTCACCGGCCGGCGTCGAGGGGCACAACAGCGCCGGCGGCAACGGATACACACCCCCGTGCCCGCCGCGCGGCAAGCCGCATCACTACGTGATCACGCTGAGCGCGCTGAGCGGCCCGTCCCACCTGAGCGCCGGGTTCTCGCCCGACCAGCTACGGACCGCTGCGGTCGGGATCGCGACGCTGGTGGGCACATACGCCCGCCGCTGATGCACCGCTGCGCCCGAGCCGCAGCCCGCCGCCCAAACCGCGATCCATGCCAGGCCAAGGGCCGTAGCACCGCGACGGAGCTTCCAGCCGCGCTGGATCGCTACGAACCAGATGAGCCCGGCGAGGCACAGCGCCGCCGCGACGAAGAAGTTCAGCCGCAGCCCGAGGACGTGGTTGGAGTAGTCGATCCGCAGCGTCTCCTCGAACATGCGAAAGCCCGAGTAGCCCGCGACATAGAGCGCGAACAGCCCCGGTGGGCGGACGCGGCGGGCGCGCCCGAGCCAGACGAGAAACCCCGCCAGGGACAGGTTCCAGAGGATCTCGTAGAGGAACGTGGGCTGGAACGTGGCGAACTGCGCGAAGCCCGGTGGACGGTGCGCCAGATCGATCTTCAGGCCCCATGGCAGGGTGGTCGGCTTGCCGAACAGCTCCTGGTTGAAGTAGTTGCCGACCCGGCCGATCGCCTGCGCCACGAGCAGCGCCGGCGCGGCCGCGTCGAGAAAGGCGGGGATGTCGGCATGGCGCCGTCGCAGAACCCATAGACCGGCGAGCGTCCCGCAGGCGATCCCGCCCCAGATGCCGAGCCCGCCCTCCCAGATCGCGAACGGCCCCCACCAATGGGGCGGGACCTGGCTCGGGGTCGTGATCAGGAAGTAGATCCGGCCGCCGATCAGACCCGCTGGGAAGCCCCAGAGCGCTACCTCGCCCACCAGCTTCGGGTCGCCGGTGCGGCGTCGGGTGATCGCGATCGCAGCCGCGACGGCGAACACGTAGGCGATTCCGTAGGCGTGGAAGAAGAACGGGCCGAAATGGAGGCCGTTGGACGGCGGACTCGGGATGAAGCCGCTAGCGATCACGCCCCCAGCAGTCTAGGCAGTACGTCCTGTGCGATCGTCCGGTCGACGGAGGCCCGCCGAAACGGCTCGAGCAGCGTGGCCGCACGGTCCGCGTAGCCGGGGGCCGGGTCATCGATCGCGGCCCGGATCGGCGCCACCAGATCGTCGCTCACGAGTCGCGGGTCGAGGGTGCGGGCGAGCTCACGGGCTGGGTAGGGACCAGGCGCCGGCGTGGTGACGAGGATGCAGCCGTCGGCTAGGGCCTCCAGCGGGGCGATCCCGAAATCCTCACGCCGGGGCGCGGCCAGGAAGACCCGCGTTTGCCGCAGCAGTGCGCGGTACTGATCGGGCTTCAGCCGCCCGGCCACCTCCACGCCCTCGGGCGTGTGCGGAAGACTGTCGACGCCGGCCACCAGCAGCGTCTCCCCGGGCCGTCGGGCGCGCGCCCATGCCTCGAGCACGAAATCGACCCGCTTCTTCTCCGGGTTGCCGGCGTAGGTGAGGATCAGGTTGTCACGCTGCGGGGGCGACGGTCCGGATGGATCGACGGGCGTTGGAACGACGACGCTGGCCGGCGGATTGCGGAGCGGGGCCAGCGAGTGCTCGCTCATCGTCAGGACGAGCTGCGCCTCGGCGAGGCGGCGCCGCTCGGCCACCCGCTGCCAGACACCGTGGCGGCCGGGCCGGTTCTCCGCCGTGAGGGTGTCGAGCCACACGACGCCGGGCTTCGGCCACAGCAGGGCCGAGATGATCGAGCAATAGACGACCGCGCGCGGGCGATGGGCTGGGATGGCGTTCTCGGCGGCCTCGGCGGCCGCGCGTGCCTGCACGTAGTCGGTGTACATGAAGGTCCGAACGGTCGGCACGGGCCCGGCGGTGGCACGCTGCACCGTCGCGCCGACCCGGGCGAACGCATCCGCAAGCTCGTTGGCGGCAGCACGCCAGCCGAGCGTGCTGTCGCAGGAGACGACGAGGACGTCGACGCTCGGGGCCACGCGGAGTCAGGCGCCGGGGCGGACGTGGGTACGGCCCGAGGACCCGTTCAGCTCGAATAGATTGCTTCTGAACCCCGGCGTCCTGACCAGCTTGATCGGATGCAGCGGCGAGGTGCGCTCGACGTAGAAGCGGGCCCCGTCACGCTCCTCGATCGCGGTAACCGCCGAGGATTGCCGCCGCCAGGCCAACGACCAGATGATCCCGAACCCCGTCGCGACGGCGGGCACCTGCGGAAGCGTGAACGCGAGCGCGCCCGCCCCAACGGTGGAGACCAGCAGCGGCCAGAGCCGGTTCAGGACCGTGCGCGCCGGGTTCAGCTCCGGCAGCGAGGCCTGGACCCGGGCGCTCGCGAGCAGGGCCGCGATCGGAGGGTTGGTCGCGGCCCGGCGTCCGAGCCACAGGCCGATCAGCGCCGCGATCAACCACCAACCACCACCGAGCTCGAGCACGAGTGTGTCCCCGTTTCCGTTCACCCCCGCGAGCGTCACGGCGGCCAGCACTGTGGCCGCCGCTGCGCTGATCAGCACAGTGGTGCGAAGGAAGTCGGGAAAGCGCATTACTCGTCGTCGTCTGAGGCCAGCACAGCAAGCAGCTCCTGCACGCCTGCCGGCCCTTCGACCACGATATCCGCCTCGGCGGTGATCGCGGAGGGACCTTCATCGGAGCTCACCCCGACCCGCACCGCATTTCTCAGCTGCCCGGTCTCGACCAGTTGTGTCAGCGATCGAAAGGCATCGAGATCGGTGGCGTCATCTCCGGCGTACATCGCAGCGTCGACGTCGACCTCGGACAGAAGCGATTCGATCCCGGCGCCCTTGTCGATCCGCACCGGCGGGCGCACCTCCAGCACCTTGCGCCCCCAATGCGTTCGCAGGCCGCCGGCCTCCGCTCGCTCGGCGATCTCTCCGACCGCCGTCCGCGCGGCCTCCTCGTCAGGTGCCCCGCGCCAGTGGAACGCGATGATCGGTCCCTTGTCCTCGAGCCGAACACGCTGGCGGCGAAGATCGGAGGTGTCGGCCTCGCGGCCGAACTCGTGGATCCGGCGCGCCCATTCCTCAAGTTGCGGATCCATCACCGGCTCGGTCCAGCCGGCCCGGAGCAGCTCGGCCCCGTGCGAGCCGAGGTAGGTGATCGAGCCGATCGACACCATCGCGCGCGCCTCGGATGCCCGGCGGCCGCTGACGCAGGCGGTGACTGCGTAGCGCCGCGCGACCCGGATCAGAAGCTGTCGCGTGCCCTCGGGCACGTTGGCGTCGGCCGCGTGCTGGGCGATCGGCGAAAGGGTGCCGTCGATGTCCAACAGGATCGCGGCCCGGGCTGGGCTCGCGCGAAGCGGCGCGAGCGCCTCGGAAAGGAGCGCTGACGTCACGCCCCAAGTATGCCGTGCTCGGTGTCGGGCCATTAGGATGCGAGCCATGGGTGATGCTGGCTACGCCGTATCGAGCCTCGATGAGATGGGTGAGGGCTATGGCTTCCGCAAGATCCGGCGCGAGCTCGGGGTGACGGCGTTCGGGATCAACGCGCTCGTGCTGCCACCTGGATACGAGACCGGCGTGCACTACCACGACCAGCAGGAGGAGACGTATTTCGTGCACGCGGGCCGAATCGAGTTCCAGCTCGGGGACGGCGAGTCCTTCCTGCTCGAGCCGGGCGGGATGGTCCGGGTCGATCCCGCCACCCGTCGCGGCATGAAGAACGTCGGCGACACCGATGCGGTGGTCGTGGTCATCGGCGGCAAGGACGGATACGTGGGCAGAGACGGGCAGGCGGTGGGGCGCGATCCAGGGGCCTCCGGGCCGCCTGGCGCCGGCCGCCAGACTTGACCACGCCGGTCCTGCTGCTGCACGGCCAGCCCGGCAGCGTGCGCGACTTCGATCGCGTCGTGTCGCGCCTCGGCCATCGTCGTGGTCTCGCATTCGACCGTCCGGGCTGGGACGGCGTGCGTCCGCCCACCGATCTCGATGGCAACGCAGCGGCCGCGCTGGCCGAGCTCGATGTCCACGGGGTCTCCCGGGCGGTCGTGGTCGGGCACTCGTTCGGCGGGGCGGTGGCGGCCCAATTGGCGGTGCGATTCTCCGAGCGCGTGGCCGGCCTGGTGCTGCTGGCCCCGTCGGCAAACCCGGCCTCGCTGTACGCGTTCGACCATCTGCTCGCAGCGCCGGTGATCGGCCCGCTCCTCGGCGGCGCCGTGATCGGTGGTGCCGGGTGGGCGTTGAGTCTCGGGGCCTTGCGGCGAGCGCTGCCAGGTGACGAGGCATACCTCCTTCAGGTGGCGCACCGGCTGCGCGCGCCTGCGGCGTGGCGCGCGTTCGCGGTCGAGCAGCGGGCACTGGTATCGGATCTGCCCGCGCTTGAGAGCTCGCTCGGCCTGATCACGGCTCCGACCCGGATCGTCGCGGGCGGCGCCGACTGGCTCGTCCCGATCTCCTCGCTCCGCCGGCTCTCGAGGTCGATCCCGGGCGCCGAGCTCAAGGTCGTCGGCGGCGCCGGCCACCTGCTCCCACGGCGAAACCCGGATGCGGTGATCAAGGCGATCGACGCCGTGAGCTAACCAGCGTCACCGGGAGCGGGCTCGGGCACCACCGGCGTGGCCGGCTCCTCGGGCGCGGGGACGTTCGCAGGCTCCTCTGGAGCCGCCGGGGTTCCCGGGTCCGGGACAGCGGGACTCACGGGCGCATCGGGTACGGCTGGGGTCGAGGGCTCGGTCGGCTGCGGGACTTCGGCAATCGGATTCATATTTCGGTGCTACCCGGGCCCCGACCGCCACACCCCCGGAAGCGGTGTCCGATGACTGACATCGCGCGTTCGGCAAAATTGGCCTCAGATGCCAACCGATGCGCGCGACTCGATCCTGGCCTTCCTCCGGCGCACGACGGAGCTGACCGCCGATGAGGTGCGTCCGGTGGAGGGTGGCTGGATCTTCGACACCCCCTCGATCGACGTCGCCTGGGGACTGAACCACCTGCGCCTCGCCGCGCCGGTGAGCTTCGAGCGAGCGGTGGCGTTGGCGGAGGAGGCGCAATCGCGTCTTTCCTACCGGCGCGTCGTGCTCGAGCCGGGCGCCTACACCGAGGAGCTCGCGGCCGCGTTCCTGGCCGGCGGGTGGCGCGCCGAGCACGATCTGCTGATGGAGCTGCGCCGGCCCCCGGACCGCGACGTGGACACATCCTGCGTGGACGAGCCAACCGAGGAGACCGAGCTCGAGCTGGCGCGGCGCTGGACACTCGAGGAGGCTCCGAACACCACCCCAGAGGTGCTCGCCGCGCTCGAGCGGTTCTGGGTGCGCGAGGCCCGCGTGCGCGGCGACCGGTACCTGGGGATCGCGAATCTCTCGGGCCCAGGGATCGCCGCGAAGGCCAAGCTGCGCTCGGAAGGAGGCGTCGCTCAGGTGGAGGACGTGTACGTGGTGGCCGAGGCCCGCGGTCGGGGGTTGGGCCGCACGATCGTTACGCGGGCGGTCGAGCTGGCGCGGGCCGCGGGGCACGAACTGATCTTCATCGTGGCCGACGAGGACGACTGGCCGAAGGAGCTCTATTCGCAGATCGGATTCGAGCCAGTCGGCCGCGTGGTCAACTTCCACCGCGAGCAACAACCGCTCACGCAGGCGCGTCCGGCGTCCCGGCGGCCCAAAAGAACGGCCCTGCGGCCCGCCTGACCTCGAACCGCCACCCGAGCGCTGCGAGGCGCTCCACCAGGCCCTCTGGGGTGTGCGGCACCTTGACGGCACGATAGTTCGTCCCGTCGTTCAGCGTGCGCCTGATCGTGGAGGATTCCTCGCCCTCGATGAGCTCGTCCGCGGTCCGGAACGCGTCGTCGACGACGAACACGCGACCCTCGGGGCGCAGGCACACTCGCACCATCGACCAGAACGATTCGAAGCGCTCGAGCGGTACGTGCGAGAGCCAGAAGCCGAAGAAGACGACGTCGTAGAGCTCCTCGGGGGCCCATGAGAAGAGGTCAGCCTGCACAAACCGCACGCGATCGGCCTCGGGTCCGGCAGCCGCGAGCGCGAGCATCTCGGGGGACGCATCGACCGCGGTGAGCGTGTCCGCTTGCCGGGCGAGCACCGAGGTGAACGTCCCCGGTCCGCAGGCCAGCTCGAGCACGTCGCCGCGAGGCGCGAAGTCCTCGATCGCGTTCAGGATCTCCCGCTCGGCCGAGGCGTGCTCGGCCAGGCTGATCTCCGGGATCACTGTCTGTGAATATTCAGGCGCGAGCGCTCGGTAGTAGGCGATCTGCTCCGCGAGCAGGGCATCCAGGTCGGGGGCGTCCACGGGCCCCGATGGTAGGCGAACCCCCCGGATGGGAAGCGCGTCAGGCGGCCTGCGCCTGAGGCTGGCGCGCGGGACCGCACTCCGCCACGGCATCAACCAGACGCGCGGCGCTCAGCTGCTCCCAGCGCCCGCTCTCCACGAGCGTCGCGCAAAGGCTTTCGACGTCTGCGAACGCGCCGAGCGCGCCCACGTCGTCTGGATCGCGAGTGAAGATCAGCTCGTCGGCCGCGTTGCGGATACGCGTCTGCTCGCTCGAGTGGAGCTTGCTCGGGCCGACCTCGGCCAAGGTGTGAAGGACTCGTCGGTATGCGTGAGAGCGTTCGGGAGTCATGTCGGACCTCCGTCACGAATTGCGGTGTGGCCATGATGTCGGCCGTCAGGCCGCGCGCCTTTAGCCCGGTGGCTAAAGATCCGTGGGCCCACGTGGGACCGGCGGCGGGACCCCGGCGTTACAGTGCGCCCGTGATCGCCGTGGTGACCGAGGCCGACCTGCCGGCGCTGCTGCCGCTGATGCGGGCGTATTGCGACTTCTACGAGGTCAGCCCCGACGATGCCGCGCTGCTGGAGATGTCTCGGGCCCTGGTCGCCGACGCTGACCGCGAGGGCGTGCAGCTGATTGCGCGGGACGAGGCCGGTACGGCGATCGCCTTCGCGACCCTGTTCTGGACGTGGTCGACACTCAGCGCCTCCAGGATCGGGGTGATGAACGACCTGTTCGTCGCGCCCAACGCACGGGGGCGCGGACTCGGCCAGGCTCTGATCGATGCCTGTCTGGCGCAATGCGCGGCCCACGGCGCCAGCTCCCTGGGGTGGCAGACTGCGCTCGACAACGAGCGAGCGCAGAGACTGTATGACGGCGTCGGCGCGACACGCGCGCAATGGCTCGACTACTCGCTCGACGTCGCCGGCGGTGATTTTTCGCCGCGCCCTCGGAGCCGCTCGCGCTAGTCCACCAGGCCGCCCTCGAGCGCCCGCTGATAGCGCTCGGCCGAGCGCTCCACCGTCGCCTTGCCGTCGTGCTCGACCACCCGGCCGTACCAGGCGCCGTAGATGCGCTCGAACTCGTACGGCTCCAGCGCCGCGACGATCCGGCGCACCTCCGCGGCCGGGAGCGGGATCAGATTCGGGTAGCTGCGCATGAAGCTCACCCAGCGCCGGTCCGCAACCACCTGGACGATGTCGCCGGAGAGCAGCGCCCCGCGCCCGTCCTGGCCATCGGCCCAGTGCAGCACGGCGCCGCCGGCGAAGTGCCCACCGAGCCGCACCAGGGTGATTCCGGCCCATAGCTCTCGCTGCTCGCCGTCCCACAGCACGATCTGGTCGTCGGGCCGCATGACCCACTCGCGGTCGGCCCTGTGCACGTAGATGGGTGCGTCGAACCGGCGCGCCCACTCCACCATCGTCGAGTAGTAGTGCGGATGCGAGATCGCGATCGCAGCAAGGCCGCCCAGTGCCTCGAGGTGACCGACGATCTCGTCGTCAAGCAGCGGGATGCAGTCCCACAGCACGTTTCCGGCGGCCGTCTGAACCAGCAGCGCCCGCTGCCCGATCCCGAACGACGGCCGCATGCCGATCCCGAGCAATCGCGGCTCCTGCACCCGGAGGTCTGGATCGTGGTCGACCCGGAGCTGCTCAAGCGTTATCCACCGCTGGCCATCCCGCCCGACGTATTGACGCTCGTCCTCGCAGATCGCGCACCGCTCAGGCGGTCGTGGACCGGGCGCGTGCTGGACGCCGCAGGTGATGCAGATGTACGCCGTGGGGTCCGGCTCGGAGCTCATCCCGCCAATCTTGCCGCCACCAGCTCCTCAGCCGCGTGCTCAGCGTGGTAGGAGCCGGTGAGCGCCTCTAGGAACGGGGCCCGCGCGAGTGAGTACACGACGCTCGGCTCCAGCGCGACGACCGTCGCGGTCCGGATTCCGTCGCGCAGCAGCGCGATCTCGCCCACGCCGTCGCCCGGAAACACGGGTCTGACCGGCTCGCCACCGATCGTGACCTCGAGCCGACCCTGCTGGAGCAGATAAAAGTGCTCGCCGGGCTCGCCCTCTGAAATCAGGATGTGACCGGCGGGCAGGTCGATCCGGACCAGCGAGCGGGCGAGGTCGTCGAGCGCGATCGCGCCGAGCATCCCGAACAGGGTCGAGCGCCGCAGCAGTGCCAGCTCCGACTGGTGGGACGGGGCGCCGCGTTCGAACGACCGCAGCGCGACGGTCGTGGCGAGCGGCACCAGGACCATCAAGCCTCCGGCGAAGATCAGCGCGGCGTCGGTGCTGAACAGCCCGGTGATCAACGGCACGAGGATCGACCCGCAGGCCAGGCCGAGCATCGCGAGGCCCTCGAGCACGCCGAACACGCGGCCGTGAAGCTGCGGTGGCACTGCACGGTGCAGCAGCGTCCGCCCCGATACGTCGAGGACCGTGTGGCTCGCGCCGCCGGCCGCGAACAGTGAGAAGGCCCCGCCGACCGTCGGCCAGATACCGAGCGCCACCAGTGCCCCACCCCAGCTCATTGCCGAACCGAGCACCGGGTTGGCCAGCCGGCGGCGGCCGACGAGCAGGAGCGCGATCACCGCGCCGACCACGGCCCCCGCCCCGAACGCAGCCGCCAGATACCCGGCGCCCGACGAACCGAGGCCGAGGACCTTGATCGCGAGAACGACCTCGAGCACGTCCAGCGAGCCCATCACCACGAAATGGGCGGCTCCGATCGCCAGCAGCGCCAGCACGGCGGGCGAGCGGAGCGTGCCGGCCATGGACGGCGGCTCACCCTCCGCCTCAGCAACGACCGTGACCGCGTGGCCGCGCAATGGGCCGACGAGGATCGTCGACATCGCCACCAGGGCCGAGAACAGCGCGAGCGCGAGCCCCGGGCCGTCGACCGCGATCAGGACACCGGCGAGCGCCGGGCCGGCCAGCAGGCCGATGCTCTCCACCCAGCCAGAGACCACGTTGGCGGCCGTCAGCTGCGCCGGTGTGTCGACCAGCCCGGGCAGGAGCGCGCCCTGTGCAGGACGCGTGAGCGTGACCGCGCTCGCGGCCACCACCGCACTCACATAGACCATCACGGCCGGCGCATCCAGCAGCATGCCCGCGGCGCCGGCCCCGATCGCCACCGCCTGCGCGAGGTAGCCGATCCGCAGCGTGGCGGCACCGCCGCGGCTGTCCGAAAGTCGTGCCGCGAGCGGTGCGACCACCGCCGCAGGGACGAGCTGCACCACCGCGATCACCGCGGTCAGGGTCGTGCCGCCGCGGCCGTACGCGTATACGAGCACTGACACCCAGACCCCCAGCTCGGCGGCAACGAAACCGAGGAAGGCGAGCTCCACGCGGCGCAGCCGGTCGTTGGCCAGAACCCTTCGCAGCACCCCCATGCGCTGGCTCATCTCGTGCCGATCCTACCGGCGGACTCCCCACGCTGTTAGCGTTGCCCAACTTGGAGCTGGACCGCGATCCACTGGGGCTGACGCCGGAACAGATGCGTAAGATCGGCTATCGCACGGTCGATCTGCTCGTCGACCAGCTGAACGACACATCGATTCCGGCGATGCGACGAGCCGCCGCCCTCGAGCTGCAATCCCGTCTGAGCGGACCCCCGCCGAGCGGCCCGCGCGATTGGCAGGACGTCCTCGTAGATGTCGAGGACAACGTGCTCGCGCCGATGAGCCGTCTTGCTCACCCCGGGTACTTCGCGTTCATTCCTGCCTCGAGCACCTTCGCCGGCGCGCTGGGCGATCTGGTCGCCAGCGCGCTCGACATCGACGTCGGCTCGTGGATGTCAGCGGCCGGGCCGACCCAGGTCGAGCTCACGGTCCTCGACTGGTTCAAGGACTGGATCGGCTATCCGAGCTCCGCGGCCGGGATCCTGGTCAGCGGCGGCTCGGCGGCGAACATGACCGCACTCGCGTGCGCGCGTGAGGCCCTTTGTGGCCCGATGTCCGATCGCATCGTCGCCTACGCGGCCGACCAGACGCACTCGTCGGTGGCCCGCGCCGCGCGACTGCTCGGCTTCCGCCCCGATCAGGTGCGGATCCTCCCCACCGACGACTCCCATCGGCTCCGGGTCGATGCGCTGGCCGGCGCGATCGATGACGATGCCGCGGCGGGCCTGCAGCCGCTGATCGCGGTGGCCAATGCGGGAGCGACCAACACCGGGGCGGTCGATCCGCTCGCCGAGCTCGCCTCACTCTGTCATGAGCGGGGATTGTGGCTGCACATCGACGCCGCCTACGGTGGTTTCGCGGCCCTCACGGAGCGCGGCCAGGCCGCGCTGTCGGGAATCGAGCTCGCCGATTCGGTAACCCTGGATCCGCACAAGTGGCTCTACCAGCCAATCGAATGCGGGTGCCTGCTGGTGCGCGCCGGCCATCTCCTCAAGGACGCGTTCACGATCAACCCGGATTACCTCGCCGACTACAAGAGCGAGGAGGTCAACTTCTCGGACCGAGGCCTCCAGCTCACGCGCGGCGCCCGGGCACTGAAGATCTGGATGTCGTTCAACTATTTCGGCAGCGATGCGTTCGAGGCGGCGATCGACCGCTCGATCGACCTTGCCGTGAAGGCCGAGCAGATCGTCCGCGAGGCGCCGACGCTGGAGCTGCTCTCGCCGGCCTCGCTCGGGATCATCTGCTTCCGACGCCGGTTCGACGGTGTCGAGGACGAGGGCGAGCTCGAGGGTCTCAACGCGGCTCTGGTGGCGGCGTTCGAGGCGACTGGGCGCGGTCTGGTGTCGTCGACGCGGCTGCGCGGCGTCTACGCGATCCGGCTATGTGTGATGAACCACACCAGCGGGCCGCAGGACGTGTCCGATGTG
The DNA here is from genome assembly GCA_963796645.1 of uncultured Solirubrobacterales bacterium. Classification (GTDB taxonomy): domain Bacteria; phylum Actinomycetota; class Thermoleophilia; order Solirubrobacterales; family Solirubrobacteraceae; genus Palsa-465. Next base: position 558,980 of record CAWCMQ010000004.1, read on the forward strand.
CTCGGGTGGTTCGCCGACGCCGCGCGGCCGCCGGACCCGGTCCCCACCTCAGACTCCGGGCTCGAGGACGCGCACGCCGACCTGCTCCACGGCTGGGCCTCGAGCAGCGAGTTCGACGAGGCGGCGGTGCGCAGCATTCCGCTGTTCGCGGAGCTCGAGCCGGACGCGCTCGAGCTGGTGCTCGGATCGGCGCGCGAGCTGCGCGTGGGTGCCGGCGAGACGGTCATCCGCCGCTGGCAGGGAACCCGGCACTTCTACGCGGTCCTCTCGGGCGAGCTCGAGGTCCGCACCGACGCCGGCGTGGTACGCACGATCTCCCACGGCGACTTCTTCGGCGAGCTGGCCGCGCTCGACTGGGGCGCCGGCTTCGGGTACGCCCGAACCGCCAGCGTCGTGGCACGCTCGCCCGCGCGCCTGCTCGTGCTCGCACCGGCGGCGTTCGGCGAGCTGATCCGCAAGGCACCCACAGTCGACCGCGTCACCCGCGCGGCCGCCCGCGAGCGGTTGCGAAACGTCTGAGGACTTCAGGCGATGCCGGTGCCGCTGAAGGACGCCGGCGGTGGCGCGTCATGCTCGGCGGCGGCGATCTGCGACAGCAGCTTGGTCGCGCTCGTGTTGGCGGCGACCTGCAGGCGCGGCAGGCGGTAGCGATCCTCCTGGGCCCCGGCCCACCCCGGAACGATTGTCGTTGCGCCGACGAATCCCGCCGAGTGAACGGCCGCGACGACGTTCGAGTCGTACTGCCCGAGCGGGTAGCAGAACCAGTTCACGGGGACGTTGAAACGGCCGCTCAACGCCTGCCGGGCGCCCGCCGTCTGCGCCTGCAGCTCGGTCGGGCCGACCGAGGTCAGATCGGTATGGCTGGTCCCCTCCGCGTCGATCTCCCATCCAGCCGCGATCAGGGCGCGAATCTGCGTATCGCTCAAGCCTCCGTCCGTGGGCGAGAGGCCGTTGACCTCGAGGTTGGCCACCGCCACCCAGCCGAGTCCCTTGAGCACGGGCAGCGCGTTGGTGTACTGAGAGGCATAGCCGTTGTCGAACGTGATCACGATCGGCTTGCCCGGGCCGAGCGGCTTCCCGTGCGTCCAGTAGGCCTCGAGCTGGTCCAGCGTCACCGCGTGCCACCCCTGAGCCTTGAGCGCCTGCATCTGACTCGTGAACTGATCGAGCGGCACGTACAGGTCGGCCGGCGCGGTGCTCCCAGGCGGTGCCGAGTTGATCACGTAGTAGGTGAGGATCGGAACCGCCGTCGCACTCGGCTTGGGCGCGGCCGACGCCGTCGTCGAACTCGCGGTGCTCTTCCCGGTCGACGCCGCATGATGCGAGGACCCCGACCCACCGGACCCCGTCACGATCGCCAGCAGCACCGCGATCACCGCCACCAGCGACACGAGCGCGCCGAGGCGCGCTCGCCGAGTACGTCCGCGCCGCCGCGCTTCGTCCTGCGCGAGGCGGCGAGATTGCGCGTCGCCGAGCTCCATAGCGGCGCGACGTTACACGCTCACGCCGCATTCAAGCTCGCCGCGATCAGCTCGGAATCCCGGGAGGCCCGAGGATCTCGACCCCGTACTGAGCCGCGATCGCGCTGAGCGCGGCGACGTCGGGCGGCTCGGTCGCGGGCGGCGGGATCACCAGCTCACGAGCCGGCTCGCCGATTGTGCGGATGAAGCCCTCGAAGCCGGCGGGCTCGGTCACGAGCAGGTAGCGCGCCCGCTCGGAGCTGACCGTGAACGTGTGCGGGACGTTCTTCGGGCCATAGACGAACGATCCCGGCGTCGCGGTCGTCACCTGCCCTCCGACCCAGAAGGTCAGCTCGCCCGTAAGCACGTAGAACCACTCGTCCTCGTTGCGGTGGACATGGAGCGGCGAACCCGAACCGCGCGGCGACAGGTTCTCGGTCACCGCGACGCGTCCGGCCGTCGATTCGCTCGTGGACTTGAGCGTCACGAGCCCGCCGAAGAACCAGTACGCCTCTCCCTCACCAGGACCGTGAACGATCGGCGTCGGCTGGTTGGCTTCGGTGCGTGGCTCGCTGGTCATGCTGGTCATCTGCGTCCCTCCTGGGAGTGGCTGGTCGATGCACACAGCCTGCTCCTGCCGCGCCCGTTCTTCCATCCCTCGGTTGCAGGGGTATTTCGTGCTTGGCGCCAGCTCGACTCGTCGGTCATACTGGTCGTGATGCCCGGGGCGCGCTGGCAGATTGACCAGCTTGTTGACGATGTGGCCGAGCTCGGCCGTCGCGGCCTCCCGCGCGAGCAGTACTACGCCGAGCTGGCCGCACGGCTGCGACGGTTCCTCGATTGCGATGCCACCTGCTGGCACACGCTCGATCCGGAGACGCGCCTGATGACGAGCGACGACCCGCACGAGCTGATCAGCGACGGTGTGTTCACGCTCGAGCAGGCGCCGGAGGCGGGCGCACTGTTGGTTAGAAGCGAGTACTTCGTGCGCGACGTCAACACGTTCGCGAGCCTTGCCTCGCGCCGGGTTCCGGTCGGCATCCTCAGTCAGGTGACCGGTGGGCAACCCGAGCGGAGCGCCCGCTATCGCGACCTGCTCGCCCCGTCGGGCATCCCGTTCGAGCTCCGGGCGGCGTTTGTGAATCGCGGACGGTGCTGGGGCGCGGTTCACATCGCGCGGCGTGAGCACAAGCGGGACTTCACCACGGACGACGCGCGGATCCTCGGCGAGCTCACGCGCGTGATCGCCGACGGCATCCGCACCTCGGTGCGCTTCGACGCCGCACGACAGGGGCAGGACGGCATGGCTCCCGGGCTTATCGTCCTCGGTCCCCGAAACGAGATCGAGATGATCACCCCGCCGGCCGCGGAACTGCTGGCGGCGATGCGCAGCTCCGTGCTGGCCGGCTCGGACCACAGCGCTCCGACACCGGTCGCCGCACTCGCGTCCCACGCGCGCAGACGCGCTCGCGACGCGGGCGTCGATCCGGACGTGGTCGCAGTGCCGACGCCGTCGGGGTGGATCACCTTGCACGCGTCGCTGCCGAACGGCGCCGGAAGCGAACGGGTGGCAATCGTGCTCGAGCGCTCGTCGACCCCACAGACCACCGCTCTCCGACTCGAGGCGCACGGCGTGACCGCGCGAGAGCGTGAGATCGCGACGCTGATCGCGCAGGGCGCCACCAACCCCGAGATTGCCGCCGCCCTTGTGCTTTCGCCGTACACCGTCCAGGACCACATCAAGAACCTGTTGGAGAAGACCGGGGTCTCTTCCCGCCAGGAGCTGGTGGCGCGGATCTTCCTCGACGACTACCTGCCCAACGTGGCGGGCCAGGCCGGGCTGAGCTCGGCGGGCGGCTTCGCCCAGCCCGGCGGCTGAGCCTCCGGCGCAGGCCCACAATCGCGACGGCGTAAGCTGAAACGCCGTGTTGAGGAGGACAGATCCGGGATACGCCGGCGGGCGATGGAGCCGGCCGAGCTGAGCACCTCCGAAGGCTCTGCTGCCGTATCGCGGACCCCGGTGATGCCGGACGAGTTCCGGTCCCGGCACCTGCTGATCCGAGTGGCCGAGGTCGGAGTGGTGATCGCGCTCGGGGCGATCGCGATCACTGCGCTTCCCGGCCTCGACCAGGTCCGCGCACGGCTGCAGGACGCCGACCCTGTGTGGGTCGCGGCGATCGTGGTGGCCGAGGTCGGATCGTGCGCCGGGTACCTGCTCGTGTTCCGGGACACGTTCTGCTCGCAGATGTCGTGGCGGCTCACCTACGACATCGCGATGGCCGAGCTGGCGGCGAATTCGCTGCTGCCCACCGGTGGTGCGGGCGGGCTGGCGCTCGGCGTCTGGGCGCTCCGACAGGCGGGGATGCCCACCAGTCACATCGCCCGGCGCACGGTCGCCTTCTTCGTCGTCACCAGCGCGGCCAACTTCTTTGCGCTGATCGTCGTCGGCATCGGCGTGTTCGTCGGCATCCTGGCCGGGCGCGGCTCGGCGGTGCTGACCCTGGTGCCGGCGCTGATCACAGCCCTCGGCGTGCTGCTAATCGGGCTCAGCCCGCGGCTTCTGCGACGGGCCGGAGGACCGGGGGACAGCGCCGAGGACGAGCCCTGGCAGTCACGGACCATGCGAAAGCTCAAGGCCGGGCTGGCTGCGGGCGCAGACGGGGTCGATCAGGCGATCGCGCTGCTGCGGTCACACAGCTTCGGGGTGATCGTCGGCTCGTTCGCCTACATGGCCTTCGACATCGCGGCGCTGGGCTTTGGGTTCGCTGCCGTCGGCCACGTCCCGGCCTTTGGCACGCTCGTGCTCGGCTACCTGATCGGCCAGCTCGGCAACCTGATCCCGGTCCCCGGCGGGATCGGAGGCACCGAGGGCGCCCTGATCGGCGTGTTCGCGCTGTACGGCGTGAACGTGTCCGATGCCGCTGCCGCCGTGCTCCTGTACCGGCTCTTCCAGCTCGTGATTCCGGCGCTGCTCGGAGCCCCCGCTTTCCTACTGCTGCGCCGCGAACTGACGCGCACGGACCGGCCGGCGCTGGTCTGCGCACCGCTCGGGCTCGATGTTGTGAAACTCCCAGCTCGGAGCTGACCGTGCTCGACTGGCTGCGCAAACACGATCCGGGCTATGGCGCGTTGCGCCGCGCGGCCCGGACGGCGCTGATCATGCCCGCGCTGTTCGCATTCGCCGACCAGGTGATCGGCAATCCGCGGCTGGCGACGTTCGCGGCCTTCGGCTCGTTCGCAATGCTGCTGCTGGTCGACTTCTCCGGCCCGATCGAGGACCGGGTGATCAACCAGGCCGCCCTCGGAGTCGCCTGCGCGATCCTGATCTGCCTGGGAACCCTGGCCTCGCGCACGACCTGGCTGGCGGCGGCGGCGATGTGCGTGATCGCGTTCCTGATCCTGTTCGCGGGCGTCGTCAGCTCGGTCCTGGCGAGCGCGACCACCACGCTGCTGCTCGCGTTCATCCTCCCGGTCTCCCTTCGCGGTCCGGTATCCGCGATCCCCGAGCGTGTGGCCGGCTGGGGACTCGCGGCCGCGGCCTCACTGCTGGCGATCTCGCTGCTCTGGCCCGCCCCGCCCCGCAACGCGATCCGCATGGCCGCGATCGAGTCCTGTCGCGCGCTGGCCGATCGCCTGCGATGCGAGGTCAGCTACGTGATGAGCGGCGGCGTGGTCGACAGCGAGGCCGTCCACCGAGCGGCAATCTCGCGCGCGGAGGATGCGATCGAGGCGATGCAGAACGTGTTCTTCGCCAGCACCTACCGGCCGGGCGGCCTCACCACCGATGCCCGTGCGGTGATCCGATTGGTGGACGAGGTTCGCTGGCTGAAGACGATCGTCCTGCGCTCAGCCCCCAAGCACCATCCACCTCGGGCCGCGCCGCATGTGTGCGCGGTCAAGGCGACCGCCGCCGACACGCTCGAGCGGGCAGCCGATCTGCTCGAGAACCCGAAGGGCGACCGTTCGGAGCTGCGGTCGTCGCTGGAGCGCCTGCGGTCCGCGCTGCACGACCTCGAGCGCGGGGCGATGAGCCTGCTGCCCACCGAGTTCGACGGCGACGGCGAGGAGACGAAGTCGCCCGAGCGCATCGTCTCCTCGCTCGATCCGAGCTTCCGCGCGCGCGAGCTGAGCTTTGTCGTCGCTCAGATCGCGGCCAACGCAGACCTCGCCGCGGCCGCGACATGCCGCTCGTGGGCCGACCGGCTGCTCGGGCGCCAGCCGGGTGATCTGCCCAACCTGCTGACAGCGGCCAGAGCGCGAGCCGGCGCGCGCCTGACCCGCGATTCACACTGGCTTCAGAACAGCCTGCGCGGTGCCGTCGCGCTTGGTCTGGCCGTGCTCGTAGCGGACCTGAGCAGTGTCCAGCACGGGTTCTGGGTCGCCTTCGGAACCCTCTCCGTGCTTCGCTCGAACGCTCTCAGCACGGGACAGAACATCGTCCGCGCGCTGATCGGGACAACCGTCGGGTTCCTGGTCGGGGGGGCGCTCGTCTACGTGATCGGCACCAACACGGCCGTGCTCTGGGCGCTGCTGCCGATCGTGATCCTGTTCGCGGGGCTCGCCCCTGCCACGATCTCGTTCGCCGCCGGCCAGGGTGCGTTCACACTCACGCTATTGATCCTGTTCAACCTGATCGCACCCGCCGGCTGGAGGATCGGCGTGGTCCGCGTGGAGGACGTGGCGATCGGCTGCGCGGTCAGCCTCGTCGTCGGACTCCTGTTCTGGCCGCGTGGCGCGGCCGCCGCGCTCGGTCGCTCGCTCGCGCAGGCCTATACGACGAGCGCCCGCTACCTGGCCGCCGCGGTGGAGTATGGGGTCGGCCGCTGCGACTCCTCCGGACCACAGTCAGACCAGCCCCAGCAGCAGGCGCTCGAGGCCGCCGCCTCGGTCTGGCGCCTCGACGATGCGTTCCGCGGCTATCTCTCCGAACGCGGACCCAAGCCGGTGCCGCTGTCCGAGATCACCGGCCTCGTCACCGGCGTCATGGGGGTGCGGCTGGCTGCCGATGCCGTGCTCGACCTGTGGGACGGTGACGGCGCTGTGGGTGGCGATCGCTCTGCCGCGCGCCGGGAGCTGATCGGAGCAGCCGACGACGTGAGCGACTGGTACCGGCATTTCGCCGCCAGTCTCAACCGCCAGGAGCCCGTACCGAGTCCGCCGGCCCACGACCTCGCCGCCGACGGCAGGCTCGTGGACGCGGTCGGCCATGACCTGCGCGGCTCCGATGGCCAGGCGACCGCGACCGGGGTGCGGGTGATCTGGACCCGCGACCACCTCGATGCCGTGCAGCGGCTGCAGGCGACGCTCGTGGATCCGGCGCGCGCGGCCGTCGATGGCGACGACGGCGAGCTCTCGGGGGGTCACCGTGCCCACGCCGACGTCGCCCACTGATTAGTCTTCACCCCATGGAATCAGACCACGCCCAAGAGCTCCTCGCGCGCGAACGAGCCCGGATCGAACAGGCGCTCGCGCTGCTGAGCCGCGACGGACCGCTCGAGGGCGATCAGCGCATCGAGCCCGGCGACGTGGACTCCGAGGACCTTTACCAGGACGAGTTCGACGAGGGTCGCCGTCAGGAGCTGCGCACAGAGCTGGCTGCGCTCGAACGCGCCGAGGCGCGGCTTGCCGCCGGGACCTACGGCCTGTCGGTGGACAGCGGCGAGCCGATCCCCGACGCTCGGCTCGAGGCGATCCCGACTGCCGAGCGGACGGTGGACGAGGAAGAGCGCTTGGGTCGGTAAGCGTCCCGGCGTGGACTGATCCGCTCCCGCCGCGATGGACTCCGCCGCACTTCGTGCCCACTGCCTGTCATTTCCGGGTGCCGCGGAGACGTTTCCGTTCGGCCCCGAGAATTCGGTGTTCAAGGTGGCCGGGAAGATCTTCGCCCTGTCGCGGCTCGATGGCCGGCCGCTGCGGGTCAGCCTCAAGTGCGAGCCCGCACTTGCTGAGGAGCTGCGAGCGGTGCACCGGGCCGTCACCCCGGGCTATCACCTCAACAAGCGCCACTGGAACACCGTCGTGATCGACGGCTCGATCTCCGACGAGACGTTGCGGGACATGGTCGAGGACTCGTACGACCTGGTCGTGAGCCGGCTGGCCGCCACCCGGCGCCGCGCGCTCGGGTGGGAAGGCGACGCCGCGCCTGGTGGCTAGCGGTCCGTGCCGGAGACGGAGATCGTGAACTCGGCGCGATGCGATCCGCCGGGATCCACGACCTCGAGGCCATCGCCGCTGTTCAGCGCATCGGTCGGCGCCGTCATCGGCTCGAAGCAGATGTACTGCTGGCCGGGTGGCGCGTAGACCTGGGCAAAGCGGTAACCGGCGAGGAACCGAACGCCGAGCGTCGTGCCGGCGCCGGCGGCCGTGAACTCGGCCGGCCGATCGAGCTCCGCATACCCGTCGTCGAGACTCGCGCCGGCCAGCCCGAACGCCGGCTGACCGACGGGCTCGCTCTCGCCGGTGGGGATCATCCGCTGATCGAGCAGCAGGTGCTTGGCGGCCCCGAGGGTGACCTGCCAGGAGTCTCGGTCGCTGCCCGGTACGCGGACGTAGGGGTGATAGCCGAAGGACACCGGTACCGGGTCATCGCCGCTCGCCTTGAGCGTCGTGGCGAGCGTTAGCGACCCCTGGCCGACGGTGGCCTTCAGGCCCAGCTCGTGGCGGAATGGGAACACCTCGAGCAGCTCGTCCGACGCCCAGGCAAGCCTGGCGGACAGCTCGGCGGGGCTTGGCGAGGGGCCCAGCTGCCACTGGAGGAGCCCGGGCAGGACGCCGTGAATCGGCAGCCCGTTCGGGTCGGTCGGGATTCGCGAGTCCCCGCGGGGCAGCGTGACCTGCCGCCCGGCGGCGCGGTAGCCGAATTCCGAGAGGCGGTTGGCCCATGGATACAGCAGCGGGATGCCCATCGTCTTGCCGAGCTCCGCGTAGGCGACGACGCCGTGGCCCTGGTCGAGCAGCTCGTCGTCCCGGTGGGTGAGCGAGCAGCACAGCATGTTGGCGCCCGGTACGAACTGAGCCCTCGTGCCCCCATCCGCGGAGACGAGCTCGACGGGGGTTAGGTCTGCTGGCGACCGTGCCGTAGCCACCGTGGCATCTTATGTCGGCAGCCGCGACCCATGAAACGAATCCTCCGCATCCTCGCTCCCGCCATCTGCTTTGCCTGCGCGACCGTCCCGGCCTCGAGCGTGGCGGCCGGATGCGGAGCGCATCCCTGGTGCAGCACGGGCCTCTCGGCCGGCCAGCGGGCGAACATGGTGGTGACGGCGATGAGCACGGCCGAAAAGCTCGCGCTGGTCGCCAACGGCAGCTCGGGCGATGCCCGGCTCGGGATCCCGCCGCTGCGCGGGATCGACGGTCCCAACGGGGTCGGCGAGGGGCACCGGTACGTGACCGCTTTCCCCGACGCCGAGACGATCGCCGCCTCCTGGGATCCGGCGGTGGCGCGTGCCTACGGTCGTGCGCTCGGTTCCGAGACCGTCGGCAAGGGCTTCGACTGGCTGTTCGCGCCGACGATCAACATCGTCCGCACCCCGAAGTGGGGACGCGAGGCCGAGACGCTGGGCGAGGATCCATACCTGACCGCGGCGCTGGCCGCCCCCGAGATCCGTGGCATCCAGAGCCAACACGTGATCTCGCAGGTCAAGCACTACGCGGGCAACAATCAGGAGATCGACCGCTTCGGCCAGCCGCTGGGCGCCGATGCGGTCAGCGACCAGGTGTCCGAGCGGGCGCTTGCGGAGATCTATCTCCCCGGATTCCGCTCCGCGGTGCAGCAGGGGCACGTGGGGTCGGTGATGTGCTCCTACAACCGGATCAACACGGTGTACTCGTGCCAGAACCCGACCACTTTGGCGACGCTCAAGGGATTCGGGCTTCAGGGATTCGTCGGGCCCGACGCCTCGCTGGCCGTTCGCGATGACGTTGCCGCCGCCAATGCCGGCGTCGACAACTTCCAGCTCGGGAGCCTCGCCACGGCGACGGGCGGAAACGAGCTCTCGATCCTCACCTCCGCGTTCAACGATCACCGCCTGTCGCCGGCCCGTCTCAACGACATGACCCGCAGGGTTCTCACGGCGATGTTCGCGGTTGGGGTGGTCAACCATCCGCCAACCGGGGGGCCGCGGACAAGGGTGAGCACGCCCGCACATCTTGCGCTCGCGACCAGCGTCGCCGAGCAGGCCACCGTACTGCTCAAGAACCAGCGTGGGATCCTCCCACTCAGCCCAGCCGCGGGTTCGATCGCCGTCGTCGGTCACGACGCAGGCCCGGGCACGCAGATCGAGGAGAACGGCTCGCCCGCGGTTCTTCATGGTCCGGTGGTCACGCCCCTGGCCGGAATCCGGCGCCTCGTGGGATCCCGCGGTCGGATCACCTATGCCGCCGGCACCAGCGGGGTCGTCGCGCTCCCGACCATCCCCCGCAGCGTGCTGACGCCGGACCACGGCACGGGACACGGTCTGAGCGCGAGCTACTACGCCGGGCAGAGCCCCACTGGGTCGCCGCTGCTGACGCGGATCGACCCGACGATCGACTTCGCAAGCAAGCCGGCGCCACTGCTGCCGATTCCGGGAACGCCGGGTGCCGACTCAGGCGTGTGGACGGGAAGGCTGACCCCACCTAAGACCGGCCTGTACCGGTTCTCGCTACAGGTCGCCGGCGTGGCCAAGCTCGAGATCGCCGGGCACCTCGTGGTGAGGGGCAACGCGGAGTTCGCCCGCGCCGATCGGGTCGGCGGGCTGGTGGCGGACCCCGGCGGCCCGACGATCACCTTCCAGGGAATGATTCGGCTGACCAGGGGACGGCCCGTGCCGATCCGGGTCGAGTACGCCACCGGCTCATCGATCGGCGGCGCGGTGTTCCAACTGGGGTGGCAGCCGCCAGACCCGTCGGTGCAGGCTCAGGCGGTTCGCGCCGCACGACACGCGCGGATCGCGATCGTGTTCGTAAACGACGTCACCAGCGAGGGCATGGACCGAACCTCGCTCGAACTGCCAGGTGACCAGGACCGGCTGATCAAGGCGGTGGCGGCCGCCAACCGGCGCACGATCGTCGTGCTGCACACCGCCGGTCCCGTGCTGATGCCGTGGCTCTCGAAGGTCGCCGGCGTGCTCGAGGCGTGGTACCCGGGCCAGCAGAGCGGTACGGCGATCGCGGCCACCCTGTTCGGCCGCTCCGACCCGTCCGGGCACCTCCCGGTGACGTTCCCACGCACCGCGGCACAGGGCCCGGCCACCAAGCCCGCGGAGTACCCGGGGATCGACAACCTCGCCCACTATTCCGAGGGCATCTTCGTCGGGTACCGCTACTACGACCACTTTGGCCAGGTTCCGCTGTTCCCGTTCGGATACGGGCTGTCCTACACCTCGTTCTCGCTCGGCGGGCTCCGCGTGCACGGTCTGGGCGCCGACCGCTTCCGCGTTACGGCGCGGCTTCGCAACACGGGTCGGCGGATCGGAGCCGAGGTCGTCCAGCTGTACGTCGGTTTCCCCGTCGCGGCGGGTGAGCCTCCCCGCCAGCTCAAGGCATTCGCGAGGGCGTCGCTGCGGCCGGGAGCGAGCCGAACGATCACGCTCGCGCTCCCCCGCTCGAGCTTCTCGTACTTCAGCCAGGCCAGCCACCGGTTCGTCGTCGCGCCGGGCCGCTACCGGATCTACATCGGGACCTCGTCGCGTCAGCTGCCGCTCAGCGGCCGTATCGAGGTGAGGTGACGCGGAAGCGATGGAGCGCGACGACCTCGCGCGTTGGATCGCGGCCTACGAGCAAGCGTGGCGCACGGCCGGCACCGAGCCGCTCGAGAGCCTGTTCACGCCCGACGCCACGTACTCGCCGGCACCGTTCGAGCCCCCAGTCAGCGGGCTCGACGCGATCGCCGCGTTCTGGGTGCAGGAACGCGACGGAGCCGACGAGCGGTTCGAGCTCTCCTGGGAGCCGGTGGCGGTCGAGGGCGGCGCCGGTGTGGCGCGGGTCGAGGTCCGGTACGCGGGGCCTCCTCCCCGTGTCTACCGGGACCTCTGGATCGTGACCCTCGCCGAGGACGGTCGCTGCCGCGCGTTCGAGGAGTGGCCGTTCTTCCCCGGCCAGCCGCACACCGCAACCGACTGACCACCGGTGCCGGAGCCGGGGCGCGCCGCCGACTCGAACCGGTGCGATGAGAAATGGACGGCGCTCCGGTCTAGAACCTCGATGGCTGAGCCTAGGATTTCCTCGATGCCCGTGGTGTGCGTCAGGGGACCTCTGCGCAAACTCGCCGGCGGCCGCGCCGAGCACGAGCTCGAGGGCACGACGGTGATCGAGCTCCTGCGCGCGCTCGAGGTCCGACATCCGGAGACGCGAGGCTGGATCCTCGACGAGCGGGGCACGATCCGCCGCCACATCAACGTGTTCGTAAATGGCGAGCGCGGGCGCGAGGGCACGGCCGTGCGGTCAGGAGACCGCCTTGAGGTGCTACCGGCGATAACAGGAGGCTGAATTGACCGAATTGCTGCTGGGCACGAAGAAGGGCCTGTTCCTGCTCGAAGGAGGACCTGAATCCGGATTTGAGATCAAGGCGCGAGCGTTCGCCGGACAGCCTGTCGACTTCGCCATCCGCGATCCGCGCAGCGGACGCCTGCTCGCGACCGTCACCTCTCCGTTCTACGGGCCGAAGATCTTCTTCAACGACGGCGACCCGGGCGGGGAATGGGAGCAGGCCGAGGGGATCTCGCTGCCGGAGGGCGGCGATCAGGCGCTCGAGCGGATCTGGGTGATAGCCCGTGGCGAGTCGGATGGCACCCTGTACGCGGGGGGCGACCCCGGCGTCCTGTTCGAGAGCCACGACGGCGGCTCGAGCTGGGAGATCAACGCCGGCCTGTGGGAGCAGCCGTCGCGTCCGCATTGGCAGCCGGGCGGGGGCGGACTGTGCCTGCACTCGATCTGCACTTGGCCGGGCGAGCCGGACAAGCTGGCCGTCGCCGTCTCGGCCGCAGGGATCTGGCTGACCGAGGACGGCGGAAGCAGCTGGCGGCGAGGCAACACCGGCCTCAACCCCGGCTACATCCCGGAGGAGGCGCTCGCGGATGAGAACGCGGGGCGCTGCGTGCACCATGTCGAGCGGGCGCCGAAGGACCCGGAGCGGATGTTCATGCAGTTCCACGGCGGCGTGTATCGCTCCGACGACGCCGGGGCGAGCTGGACCGACATCGGAGGTGGTGGCCTCCCCTCGGACTTCGGCTTTCCGCTGATGGTCGACCCGGCCGATCCCGACAGCGCCTACGTGATCCCGCTCGTCGCCGACCTGGATCGCGTGACTCCCGATGGTCGCGTCCGCGTTTACGAGACCCGCGACGGCGGCTCGAGCTGGGCGCCCCGAGGCGGACGGGCTGCCCTCCCGCCACGCCTACCTGACCGTGCTTCGTCAGGCGTTCAGCCGAACCGCGGAGGGCGAGCGGCTCGAGCTCTATTTCGGCGCCACATCCGGGGATGTGTTTGGGTCTGGCGACGCCGGCGCCACCTGGTCGACCGTCGCGACGCGTCTACCCCCGGTCTTCTCGGTCCTCGCGGTCTAGACACGCCTCCAAAGCAACCAGCTACGTAACCTTGATCGTCGTCTTACCGGAGCTGTAGCCCGCCTTCGATGCCGTGCAGATGTGCTTTCCCTTGGCCGCGCCTTTGTGGAAGGCCAGCTTGACCGTGCCCGCAGTCGAGGTCGTCCCCTTCTTCCCCAGGCACTTCACATTCGCGCCGCTCACGAGTTGGCCGGCGTCGGTCACGGTGAACTTGACCTTCTTGCCCTTCTTGTGACTGAACTTGCCCGGCTTTGCGCTGAGCGATAGCCCGGCCAGGATCTGCGTGTGGTACAGGCTGATTGGGAGCCCGGTGGTCGACAGTTGATCCACGATCACGACGTCGAGCCGCCCCGAGGAACCCTCGGCCTGGATCGAGTTGAAGCCGAATGTGTGGGCCGGAACCTTGATCGTCCTGATCGACCCGAACGCGGTCGCGGACGTGTTGGTGCGCACGGCGTGAATCACGTTCTTGGTCGAGTCGTACCAGATCACCGACAGCCGCCCCTGCGGACCGGCCGCGAGCGCGACACGGGTCCTGGTGCTGTTGTGGGAGCCCGGCACGACCTTGACCGTCGAGGAGCCGACCTTCCACAGGTCGATGTGGGCGCACTGCTGACTCGAGCTCGCCGTGCAGTAGGCCATGTAGACACCGCCCCCGGGACGACCCGCCAGCGCCACTGGTTCAAGCGGCTGGTTGTTCTGAGTCGGCGTCGCGGCCGAACGTGGAGCCTCGATCGGTGCGCCCTGTGTGGGCAGGATCTGATCCGCCCAGTAGCCCTGCTTGACGAAGTTCTGATACCAGGCCGCCCAGACCGCACCGGTCGCCGGGTCGGTGGCAATCGCGGGATTGGACGGGGCCGAGCCGATCGTCTGCGCGATCGTGCCATCGAGCGTAGACGCAGGGCAGTTCGGATTGAAGTCCACGTGGAACAGATGACCGCCGGCGAAGGTCGCCACCGGCGTGACCTCGTTCAGCTCGGTGGTGGCGGCCAGGTTGCCGATCCCGGCGCTGTGGCTGCTGAGCGATCCCGTCGCCAGACTCCAATGCTTCCCATCCGTGCTCGTCGCCGTGTAGACCAGACCATAGGAGAAGCAGCCGGTGGTCCCCGTGCCGCCCTCGAAAATCAGGCGCATCCCAGAGCCGTCCCGAACGAGCTGGGGATCCTGCTCCAGCGAGCCCCACCCCGACAGGGCGGTCCCCGTCGCGACCAGCTTGCCGGACAGCGAGATCGTGGAGGTGCCGATCGACTGCGTGCTGTTGCTCGCCCGCTTGGCCAGCCACACCAGGTGCAACGTCCCGTCCGACGTCCGCAGCATGCCAGCCGTGTCGGCCCCGTTGTCGAGCGTGGCGAGCTTCGTCCACGTGCCGGGACCACCGGCCTGCGCGGAGCCGGCCATGACCAGCAGCGCGAGCAGGGCCACCACCCCACTGACGGCCGCGCGGAATCTCGTACCGAACACGTCTTCCCTCCTTATACGGTGCCCTGACGCCGGCTGACGAACGCGAATCGTACGCCCATCTGCGGGCCCCGGGCGGATTCTCGACATTTTGGCTGCTCCTGGAGGCGTCGGTCACGACAACGGCGAGAAGCCTTTCAGCCCGCCTCGTAGACTAAGTCCGGTGAGCTTGTTTCGTTCGAGCAGCCAGTCGCTGACCGGCGGCTATGGGAACAGCACCCGCGCGTATCCGAGCTTTGAGGAAAAGCGCCGCGCGACTCGCTCGTCGGTGCTCGCCACCGGCACACTCGCCTGCCCCAGCTGCGACGCTCCGGTCGCGCCGGCCGGCCCGCGGCTGCTGCTCGCTGATCCGCTCAGCTGCCCGTTCTGTGACGCTCGCGGTTCGGTGCGCGAGTTCCTCTCGCTCGCCGCCCCGACGCGTCCGGCGCGCGTGGTGGTGCGCGTCGCCCGTCGCGTGCGCCAATAGCGCTCGCGGGCGGTCCAGTTCCCACAGGACGCCCAGGACCGGGGATACTGTCCTGCGCCCATCGTCACCACACGACTACCGCAGGAGCACGCGAAGTGAATGAACAAGTGATTCAGCAGCTCGTTGCCGTCCGCGGCGCAATCGGCACCGGCGCGTGGCTCGCGCCGAGACTCTCAGGCCGGCTGTTCGGACTCGATCCGGTAGCGAACCCCCAGGCGGCCTATCTCGGACGCCTATTTGGTGCCCGCGACGTCGCCCTCGCATTCGGTCTCAGCGCAGCGAGTGACTCGCAACGCGCGCACTGGCTGCGTATCGGCATCGCGTGCGACCTCGCGGACGCCGCCGCCGGCGTGTTCGCCGGCCGCCGCGGTGAGCTGCCAAAGCGCTCGACCTTTCTGGTGACGGCAACCGCGCTCCTGGCGGCCGGGCTCGGGATCGCGGCGCTGCAGGGCGAGCAGACGACTCCCTGACGGGAAGCCGCCGCCGCACGGCACACCGTCGAGGAGGGGTCAGCCCTCGCCGAGGATCTTGGCCTTCTCGGCCGCGAATTCCTCGTCGGTCAGCGCGCCGCGATCGTGCAGGTCGGCGAGCTGATCAAGCTGATCGAGCTCGGAGGGGTCGCTGGGCTCCGAGGGGTCGGAGGCCACGGTCGGCGTGTCGCCACCCCCGAATACGCGGGCGATGAATGCCTTCACCGCCGGGAGATCGTCTGACTTGACCCTCGTAAGCCAGCTGCCCCCGCGATCCTCGTCGTAGATGTCGAGGTACTCCCCACCGCGAATCCGGGCGCGGCTGAACCGGTACCTGACCATGCGCGGATCGCAGCGGTAAACGCGCTTGCTGCCCTTGTACCAAACGTCGAGCCGCTGACCGTCGAACCGAAGCTCGTAGTCTGACCCGACCGAGACCGAATCCACGAGCGGAATAGTACGTGGGAAGCCGTAGCGGGTCTGGACAAGGCGATTCGCGCGCGCCTGAATTGCGAACGAGCACGTGACGACCTCTGTTATGGTTGCCGCGGGGCAATGATCGGTGTGCATGAACGGTGGTGCGGTGCTCGCGGCCGCGTCAATGGACCGGGTTCTCAGACCCACCGCGTTCGGGTTCGGGATCGGTCGGCAGCCGCGGGCGTGTTGCTGACACTGCTGGCCGTGGTGGGGACGGTCGTGTCGGCGTCGAGCGGTGTCCAGGTTCGCCGCGGCCTCGCTGTTCACCGCGGTGCGCGCGGGATCCCAGCCGCGTTGGCACGGGCGATCCACGCGAGGCTCGGGCCCGGCCCGATTGGTCTGGGCCACGCCCCGCTGATCTCGGGGATCGGGCCGGCCGGCGGCGGGTGGCAGGCGAAGGCCCCAGCCCATTCGCTCACGGCCCGGATCACCCTGGACGGCACGGTGATCGCTCATCTCCACGGGACGGAGAGCGTGTCGCTGCGGCCGGTCGCCCTCTCGTCGGGCGCTCAGCGCGCCGCGCTGTCGGTGAGTCAGACCTCGCCCGGAGCGGGGCGGCTGGTCCAGCGGCTCGGGCCCGCCACGTCCGCGTACGCGGTGACCGCGGGGGGTGTCGAGCAGCGCTTCATGATCAACCGCCCGCTCTCGGGTTCCTCGGAACTCGCGCTCGCTTTCAGCTCCTCGGTGCGCTGGCGGAGCTTCAGGGCGGGGTCGGGGATCGTGCCCACTGGGGTCCACGCCGGGCGCCTCGCCTACGCTGGCCTGCGCGTCACCGATGTCCGCGGACGGGTGCTGCCCGCACACTTCGCGCTAACCGGCGGCGGCGGCCCGGAGATCGTGATCGACACCAGGGGAGCCGGCTACCCGGTCACGATCGACCCGACCTGGACCACCACCTCCACTCCAACCGCAACCCTCAACGACACCCTCAGTGGCGGACAGGGCGTAGCGGTCGCGCTCTCGCAGGACGGGACGACCGCGCTCGTGGGATCGGCACGTGCGGCCTATATCTACCGCGCCTCGTCGGAGGGGTCGTGGAGCTCGAGCTCGACGCCGACCGCCACGCTTACCGTCGGCTCGCTGTCGAGCGTGAGCGGCTATGACCTCGACAGCTCCGTTGTCGCGCTGTCCTCCGACGGGACGACCGCACTGATGGGCGCCGACGGCGTGAACGGCTATGACGGCGCGGCGTACGTGTTCCACGTCTCGTCCGAAGGGTCATGGAGCTCGAGCTCGACTCCGACCGCCACGCTCACCGACGGCTCAGGCACTGAGGACTTCTTCGGCTTCTCGGTGGCGCTGTCCTCTGACGGGACATCCGCGCTGATTGGCGCCCTGATAGGGAGCAGTGGCAAGGGCGCGGCGTACGTGTTCCACGCCTCGTCTGAGGGAGCGTGGAGCTCGAGCTCGACTCCGACCGCGACGCTCACCAACAGCGCAGGCGCGGCGCACGACTGGCTCGGCTACTCGGTGGCGCTGTCCTCTGACGGCACGACCGCGCTGGTCGGCGCCCCAGACGTGAGCAGCTCGACAGGCGCCGCGTACATCTTCCACGTCGCCTCGGAGGGGTCGTGGGCCTCTAGCTCGACGCCGACTGCGACGCTCACCGACGACTCAGAGGCGGCGGGTGACGACCTCGGCGGCGCGGTGGCGCTGTCCTCAGACGGGTCGACGGCGCTGATCGGCGCCCCATCCGGGAACAATGCCGCGGGCGCCGCGTGCGTCTTCCACGCCTCCGCCGAGGGGTCGTGGAGCTCGAGCTCCACGCCAACCGCGACCCTCACCGGCGGCGGCGCCTCGGTGGCACTGTCCGCCGACGGGACGACCGCGCTCATCGGCGCCGTGGGCTTCAACAGCTCCACGGGCGCGGCGTACGTGTTCCACGCCTCGTCGGAGGGATCCTGGGCGTCGAGCTCAACGCCGACCGCGACTCTCACCCGCAGCTCAGGCGCCTCGGGCGACGGCCTCGCCGCATCGGTGGCGATCTCCTCCGACGGGACGACCGCTCTGATCGGCGCCCCAGGCGTCGGAGGCGAGCTCGAGGAGGCGGGCGCGGCGTACGTATTCCACAGCTCGTCGGAGGGGTCGTGGAGCTCGAGCTCGACGCCGGCCGCGACGCTCAGCAGCCCCACAGGCCCCACGTTGGACGATGTCGGCTACTCGGTAGCTCTGTCCTCCGACGGGACGACCGCGCTGATTGGCTCCCCTGGTCCGTACCCCCCGGTAGCGAACGGCGGCCTCGCCGGTTACGGCCCGGGACCGACCGGCGCGGGCGAGGCGTACGTCTTCCACGTGTCCTCGGAGGGGTCGTGGAGCTCGAGCTCCACACCGACCGCGACCCTCACCAACAGCTCGGGTGGCTCGGATGACGGCCTCGGTAACGCCGTGGCACTGTCCCCCGACGGGACGACCGCGCTGATCGGCGCCCCGGGCGTAAACAATTCCGCGGGCGCCGCGTACGTCTTCCACGTCGCCTCGGAGGGGTCGTGGGCCTCGAGCTCGACGCCGACCGCGACCCTCACCCACAGCTCGGGCGCCTCGGGCGACACCCTCGGCGGCGCGGTGGCGGTGTCCCGTGACGGCACGACCGCGCTGATCGGCGCCCCGGGCGCGGGCGCGGCGTACGTGTTCCACGCCTCCGCCGAGGGGTCGTGGAGCTCGAGCTCCACGCCGACCGCGACGCTCACCGGCGGCGGCGCCTCGGTGGCACTGTCCTCCGACGGGACGACCGCGCTGATCGGCGCCCCGGGCTTGAACAGCTCCACGGGCGCCGCGCACGTGTTCCACACCTCGTCGGAGGGATCCTGGGCGTCGAGCTCAACGCCGACCGCGACCCTCACCAACAGCTCAGGCGCCTCGGGCGACGCCCTCGGCGGCGCGGTGGCGATCTCCTCCGATGGGACGACCGCGCTGATCGGCGCCGACGGCGTCACCGCCAAATCCGGCGCGGCGTACATCTTCCACGCCTCGTCGGAGGGGTCGTGGAGCTCAAGCTCCACGCCGACCGCGACCCTCACCGACAGCGCCGGCCACCAGGACGACCAGCTCGGCGACTCCGTGGCGATCTCCTCCGACGGGACGACCGCGCTGATCGGCGCCCCGAACGTGTTGGGCCTCTGGGCATTCAACGTGTTCGTGGGTGCCCATTGGGGCGGCGCGTTCGTGTTCCAGGCCGCTTCTGAGGGGTCGTGGTCCTCGAGCTCGACACCGACCGCCACGCTCACCAACGGCTCCGGCGCAGTATTTGACGGCCTCGGCGGCGCGGTGGCGCTGTCCTCCGATGGGACGATCGCGCTGGTCGGCGCCCCGGAGTTCGGCTCGTCCTCCCCCACCGGCGCGCCGGGCGCTGCGCACATCTTCTCAACGTCGTCGGGTCCGTCGTTGTCGGTGACTGTGCCATCGTCGGGGACGGTCGGGAGTCCGATTGCGGCCTCGTCCGTATCGGGGGTGCTGTCGCGCGGCTCCTCGCCGACGGGGACGATCAGCTTCCGGGTGTTCGGGCCGCAGGCCTCACCGCCCTCATCGTGCACTTCGGGAGGCTCCCCCGTGGGGTCGGCTGTGAGCGTGACGGGCAACGGCACGTACAACCCGTCGACTGCGTTTACGCCCGGGAGCGTGGGTGATTACTGGTGGTACGCCAGTTACGGCGGCGACATGAACAACGACCCCCTGAGCTCGGCCTGCGGCGCGGCGATGGCGGAGACCGTGGTCACCACCGCAAAGGCAGGTCCGTCGTTGTCCGTCAGGGCGCCGGCGGCGGGGTCGGTGGGGAGTCCGATCGCGGCGGCGTCGGTCTCGGGGGTGCTGTCGGGTGGATCGGCGCCGACCGGGTCGATCAGCTTCAGGGTGTTCGGGCCGCAGGCCACCGCCCCGTCGTCGTGCAGCTCGGGCGGCTCGCCGGTTGGGACGAGCGTGAGTGTGACGGGCAACCGCACGTACAGCCCGTCAGCGGCGTTCACCCCTGAGAGCGCGGGGGATTACTGGTGGTATGCCACCTACGCCGGCGACTCGGGCAATAACCCGACGGCATCGGCCTGCGGCCTGTCGATGGCCAAGACGATCGTCACCGGCACGACCCCGCCGGCGGGCGTGCCGGTCGACACGGTCGCGCCGGTGTTGGGCGGTACGGCGCTGTCAGGCTCCTCGCTGACGTGCTCGCGCGGAACGTGGACGAACAGCGCGAGCAGCTTCAGATTCCAGTGGTTGCGCAACGGGATCCCGATCCCGGGCGCGACCGGTCCCACGTATCTCGTGCGGCTCGCAGACGAGAACGAGGTCCTCAGCTGCGGCGTGATCGCATCCAACTCGCACGGGGCCGGCAAACAAGCCCTGAGCCGGGGCGTGCACATCGCTTTTCCCAAGGCGCATTGCCCGGTGCCGAGCGGATCGATCAGCGGCACGCACCTCGGGCCTCTGGCGCTTGGCATGACCCAGCAGCACGCCCGCGCACTACTGCCCCGGTACACCGTCCAGAAGTTCCAGTTCGACGACTTCTGCCTGCACTCCCGCTTCGGGATCCGCGCCAAATACGCCAACTCGGTTCTGCTGCACTCGGCGCCCACGGGTCTGGCGGCAAAGACCCGAGGCCGGATCGTGATCGCGCTCACCTCCTGCGGCCACTACCGCCTAGTGGGGGTCAAGTCCGGCAACAGCCTGGCCGCGAACGCACGCCGGCTGCACGTCGGAAAGCGCTTCCGGGTGGGCAAGAACGACTGGTATCTGCTGCCCTTCGGCGCTCAGTCCGATGGCGTGCTCAAGGTCCGCGGCAACAAGATCATCGAGGTCGGGATCGCCGATACACGATTCCTCCTGACCGCCAAAGCCCAACGGTTCTTCTTCCTGAAGTTCGTCAAGGGCTAGACCTTGGTGCGACATCCGGTGCGGCTTCGGCGGGACCGTTGGGACTGCGTCGGCCTAGCTGATCGATCCAACCGCACCGTCGCCGAACCGATCGCGCGGGCCGGGCTGGCTAGCGGTCTCGGTGTAGAAGGTCGTCCGAGCTCGGCTGCTGCTTAACGATCTCCTCAGGTGACGGCGCGTGCTCAATGATCTCCTCCGTCGAAGGAACACCCTCGAGCACGTCCTCCGGAGGCGGACTGTCGACGTCGGGCAACTTCGCTGGTGGCGATCCGGCACGACGTCTGGATGCGGTATCGGAATGGGTCATCCTGCAGTGCTACCCGTCTTGGCACAGCGTCACCAGGGCGCTGAGCGAGGCGGTCAAGATCGCGAGCGCACGGGTTGGCTGGGTAGGCTGAAGTTGATCCCCAATGAACGTGGTCACGCGATATGCGGCGCGATGAGGTGAGACCTGAAACGTGGGTGGTTGTCGCTGGACGTCCCGCGCCGGTACCCGGGGCTCCGCTCAACACTCCGATTGTCGCCGCATCGACCTACGTCCTGGGTAGCGAGAGGATCTACAGCCGCAACGAGGCCACCGAGGGATGGGAGTCATTCGAGGCGATGCTCGGGGGACTCGAAGGGGGGACGGGCGGTGGCCTTCTCGTCGGGAATGGCGGCGTGTGCGGCGGTCCTCAACCAACTCCCAACCGGTGCGCACCTCGTGCTCGGGGACGACTGCTATCAGGGCGTGGCTGGGATCGCGGAGGCCGGAATCCGGACCCATCAATGGCGCGTCGAACGGCTGCCGGCGACCGACCGGCGCTGGGTGCAGAAGGCGTCTGAGGCGGACATGCTGTGGCTCGAGTCTCCGTCGAACCCGCTGCTTGACGTGGCGGACCTTGCCGGGATCTGCGAGGCGCCACGCGGTCCGCGCACCCGAGTCGTTGTTGACAACACGTTCGCGACGCCCTTGCTCCAGCGCCCGCTGGAGCTGGGCGCTGATGTTGTTGTGCATTCGGCGACCAAGTTGATCGGTGGACACTCAGACCTTCTGCTGGGCGCGGCGGTCACCGCCAACGCGGAGGAGCTTCGGCGGTTGCTCGCCGCGAGGGGTCTGTTCGGGGCCACTCCAGGAATGCTCGAATGCTTCCTTGCCCTGCGAGGCTCGAGGACGCTGGCGGTGCGCTTGCGCCACAGCCAGACATCTGCCGAAGCGCTCGCTGCCAGGCTGGCCGAACATCCGGCCGTCGAGCGAGTCCGCTACCCCGGATTCGGCACGATTCTGAGCTTCGAGCTCGCCGACGCCACGGCCGCCGATCGACTGTGCTCGGCTACTCAGATCATTCGCCACGCGACCAGCCTCGGCGGGGTCGAGAGTTCTATGGAGCGGCGCAGCGCGCACCCCGGCCAGGAGCACATACCCCCGGGTTTGATCCGGATGAGTACGGGCTGCGAGGATCTCGAGGATCTCTGGAGCGACCTCACCGCCGCGCTCGACCGTTTCTCGCGGCGATGAAGCGAAGGCAGTAGTTTGGCCGTGGTGAGCGGCACACGGACCCTGGATGGCCCGATCGGCATCGTCGGCGCGGGCTACATCGGCCATCTCTTCGCGCAGCAGTTCGCCCTGGCCGGCTATGAGGTCCGTGCGTGGTCACCCGCCAGCTCCGTCCACACGCTGCATGATCGGTTGCGCCAGAGCGTCTCGACGCTGGCTGAGATCGGCGCCGTGGAAGCTTCGGCCGTCGACGACGTCCTAGCGCGGGTCTCCACCCACGATGACCTGGCGACGGCACTCGGGCCCTGCGCCGCCGTGATGGAGTCGATCGTGGAGGACGCCGAGGTGAAGTCAGCCTGTTACCGCGAGATTGAGGCGGTGATCGGCGACGAGGTGCTGCTCTGGAGCTCCACATCGAACTTCCCGATGACCCGGCTCGCCGCGGGCATGGCGCACCCTGAACGGGCCGTCGTGGTCCACCCGGTGCAGACCCAGCTGATCATCTTCGTCGAAGTCGTCGCGGGGGAACAGACGAGCGAGAAGACGGTCACGACCACGATGCACTTCTGTGACGACGTTGATCTGCGAGCTGTTCGCGTCCGCAAAGAGATCCCCGGGTTCCTGTGGAACCGGGTCTGGTTCGCATTGCTGCGCGAGATGCTCCACCTCGTGGACATTGGCGCCGCCGATCCGCTCGAGCTCGACTCGATCGTTCAGACCACGCTGCGCGCTTTCGTCCCGGTGTTCGGACCACTCCAGATGACCGACCTCATCGGCCACGACACGTTGTCGAATATCTCCAACGCGCTGTACCCCGAACTCGCGACTGACCGAACCGCATCGAAGACGGTCGAACAACTAGTGCACGACGGTCGGCTTGGCGTCAAGAGCGGCCGCGGCTTCTATGACGACAACGACGAACACGTCGCTGAACTCACTCTCAAGCTCTATCAGCTCGCCCGTCAGCTCGACAGCGATTCGCTCTGACCTATCACGACTGGCTCCAGTCGCCCGCGAGGTCCGGCGATGGCGCCGATCGGTGACCACGCGATCGGCTCAGCACGCTGTGGATCGCGTCTTCCAGAGCCAGGTTGCGCCCCTCGTCGAGGAGCGCTCGGACGGTTTCCGGCTCAAGCTGGTCATGCAAGACCTTGAGCGTGGCCTCTTCACTAGCTTCGTCCATCCAATCTCCGCCGGCGCCGGCAGTGTCGAGAAACCCGATTCCCGCTCCTAACAGCCGACCAGACTGTTCGAGCTCGCCTTGCTCGGCGAGAGGCCACGCAATCGCGATCGTCGCCCATGCGGCCATCAGGAGGTCTCCACGCGGGAGCGCGGTCTCAAGGGCTTCCCGCGCCAGCCTGGTGGCCTCGGCGTAGTGGCGCTCGAGGGTCTCGATGTACGCGAGGTTGATCAGCACAATTCCGGCCGAGACGGACCCTGGCGCGGAGATGGCAAGGCTTTCCTCCGACAGCGAGCGTGCCTCGCCTAGCTCTCCTTCGTGGATCGCGAGATCGGCCAGATTGTTCAACGCCGCGGCCAGGACCGCTGCCAATTCGTGCTCGCGCGCAAACTCGACCGCCGCCTCGAGGGCGCTGCGTCCGCTGGCGAGGTCTCCGCCGAGATGGTCCACGAAGCCGGACGACACCATCTCTCGCCCGATTGCCTCTGGGTCGCCAACCTCGCGCCAGAGCGCGAGGGCTCGATTCGCGAGCGCTGCGGCCTCGAGGTGGTCCCCGCGGTGATGTGCATGGGAGCGAGCGGCGGATATAACCTGCGCGGCCAATCGCCCGGAGTACTCATCGGCGTGTTCGAGCATCAGCGTCGTCCATCGCTTCGCTTCGTGCAGCTGCCCGCCGGTGATCCAAACTCCGACCAACGGGGAGGCCAGTCTCGCGAGGATCTGGGTTGAGCCGCTGCTCGACGCCCATTCCAGCGCGGCTCTGAAGTTCTCGCGCTCTGGCGCGACGTGCCGGTGTGACCGCTCGTTGGGCCAGCCCGGCGGCGCAAGCTCCTGCGCCTCGAGCAGCTCGATGAGCCAGTCTGCGTGGGCACGGCGCAGCGCCTCTTCCTCGCCGGTCTGCTCGAGCTGTTCGAGCGCGTATTCACGCAGTGTCTGCAGCATCCAGAAGCGTTCACCGTCGCTGCGGATGAGACTGCGGCCAACGAGCGCCTGCAGGTCGTCAAGCTCTGCGTCGCAGACCGCCTCTGCCGCAGCGAGTGTGCAGCCGCCAGCGAACACGCCCATCCGCGCGAACAGTCGCTGCTCTCGGCTGTTCAGAAGGTCGTAACTCCAGTCGATCGTCGCTCGCAGGGTGCGCTGGCGATGTGGCGCGTCGCGGGGCCCTCCCGTCAGCAGCGGCAGCCGGCGTTCGAGCTGCGCGAGGATCTCCTCCGCTGGGAGGACCCTCGTCCTGGCGGCGGCGAGCTCGATCGCGAGCGGCAGGCAGTCAAGCCGCTCGCAGATCGCTGCCGTGAGCTCGGCCCGGAACTCCACGTCTGGCTTGATTGCCTGCGCGCGCGTGGTAAACAGCTCCACCGCGTCAGCGAGGTCAAGCACGGGCACCTCGTACTGTCGCTCGCCCGAAAGGTGGAGTGGCTCGCGACTCGTGACCAGCAGCGTCAGCCCGGGGCAAGCTGCGAGCAGCTCGCCCAATACCGCCGTGCCTGCCGCGAGCTGCTCGAGGTTGTCCAGGACCAGCAGGAGGCGACGCCGGACAAGCCATTGCTCGAGCCGCTGCACCGGGGTCAGACCTGCCTGCTCGGCCACCCCGACCGCCGCGCAAATCGTTGGCGCGATCAGGTCAGGATCAGCGATATCCGCAAAGCCTACGAACCACGCGCCATCCTGGTAGTCCTGCCTCTCCGCTTCGGCGATGCGGAGCGCGAGTCGTGTCTTACCGCTACCGCCCGCGCCGGTCAAGGTCAGCAGTCGGGTTTCCGTGCGCTGCAACAGCGCGCTGATCTCCGCACGCTCGCGGAAACGTCCGAGGAACGGCGTGCCGGGGACGGGCAAATTGGCGTGAGGCATCGGCTCACCGCGCGGCACCAGTTCGAGCGTCGCGTCCTGGCTCAGGATTGAGCGCTCGAGCTCTCTCAACTCCTGGCTTGGCTCCAGACCGAGGTCCTCACGTAACCGTTCGCTGCCCTCGCGATAGACAGCAAGCGCGTCGGCCTGGCGCCCAGAGCGGTACAGCGCCAGCATCAATTGGCCGCGCAAGCGCTCCTGCAGCGGCTCAGCTTCGACCAGCGCTTCAAGCTCGCCGATCAATCCAGCGTGACGACCCATCGCCAGGTCGGCACCTATCCGCTCCATCACTGCCACCAGCCGGAGCTCCTCCAGCCGCCGAATCTCTGGCTGAACGAACTCCAGCACGGCAAGGTCCGCCATGGGTGATCCACGCCACAGCGCGAGCGCCTCCTGCAGCTCGTCGCCGGCGGCTTGCGGGTCACCGGATTCGAGCAGTTGCTGTCCGTGCCTCAGGCCACGCTCGAATAGCACCGCGTCAAGTTGCTCCGGCCCTACGTTCAGCAGATAGCCACCCGGGCGCGTGAGCAGCACATCCTCGCCGTCGTCATCCCCCAACGCATGGCGAAGCCGGGAGACAGCCACCCGGATCGCATTTGGTGCATTGTCAGACCGCTGTTCGCCGAACAGGACGTCGATCAGCTGGTCGATCGTGACCATCTCGTTGGCGTGCACGAGCAGAACCGCCAGCAGCGCCCGCTGGCGCTCGCCGGCCAGCCGAACCGGCTCCTCTCCGCGCGAGGCCTCAAGCGGCCCAAGCACGCGGAACTGCACCGACTCCCTCGTGTCGCTCCCCACGAACTGATTATCCGAGGCCCGCGCGCACGGCGCAAACTGGCGTAACGAACGGCCGTAAGGCGTAAGTAACCGATCGGTCACGCCTCCCGACAAAGCTCCGGGCGCAAATCAATCTCTCGGAGGTCACCATGCGAAGTTCCCATCCTCGTAGCCTGTTCTTGCTCGCCGTCGTTGGGTCAGGCCTGATCAGCACTGGCGCGCTCGCACGCGGCTCGAGCGCGCTTCACCGCCGAGCGGGCGCGACGGGCGCCCAGACCGAGCGGACCGCCGGCGCAACGACACCTGCCGCAGGACATTGCCAGCTCACCCTGCGAGTGACTGTGCGCCCGGCTCGCAGCCGTCACACAAGCTCGATCGGCTACCGGTCAACCTCCGGCTCGGCAGCATGCATTGGCACCCTGGGTCCGTGGCTCATGGGCGGCAAGACCGGATGGTCGACCAGCCGAGGAACCCTCAGCAAGAGCATCCGCGGAGCGGGGACCGGCCAAAGGTCCTGCCTGCCTTCCACCGCTGACGGAAACGTCTTCGCCGAAGCGCCACGCTATGCCTGGATTGATCCCCCCATGGTCACGTTCAGCGCCGCGTTTCGGATTCATCGACTGAACGACGTCCTCGCTGTGACCGGCCGCGGCCAGCTCCTCCCGACCAGGGAGTCCCCGATCGCCGCGTCGGTCGCGATCGGCGGAACCGCCACACTCGTGCCCGATCGCGAGCAGTCCTGCAACGCGGGACGATGGACCGGAACGCTGACGCTCCGCCTTGCCGTCCGCAACCGTCCGGCAACCTAATCCTTGAGCCCTCGCGCGCGAGCCGCGGAGCGCTCAGGCGAGCGCTTGCTGCAGATCAGCCACCAGGTCACTCGGCTCCTCGATTCCGCAGCTGAGCCGGACGAGGTCCGGTGGGACGGCGGCCGCCGATCCTTCCACTGACTGGTGGGTCATCATCTGCGGCACCTCGATCAGCGACTCGACGCCGCCGAGTGACTCCGCGAGGGTGAACAGGCGCGTGCGGGTGGCGACGTCGGCCGCGCGCGGGTGGCGGAAGCTGACCATGCCGCTGTAGCCGGGCCAGCGCACGTCGCTCACGTCTGTGGCCGCGCGGAGCAGCTCGACGACCGCGGCCGCGCTGCGCGCGTGCGCGTCCATCCGCAGATGCAACGTGCGTAGCCCGCGATGGATGAGAAAGCAATCGATCGGCCCGGGAACCGCGCCGACCGCGTTCTGGACAAAGCGCAGGCGCTCATGCCACTCGGGCTCGCGCGCGACCACGACGCCTCCGACGACGTCCGAGTGGCCGCCGAGATATTTGGTCGTCGAGTGCACGACGAAGTCGGCCCCGAGCTCCAGCGGGCGCTGGTTGACCGGGGTGGCGAAGGTGCTGTCCACCGCAACCAACGCGTCGCGCCTTCTCGCCACGACGCCCTTAATGTCGACCTGGTCGAGGCGCGGGTTCGTCGGGCTCTCGATCCAGATCAACCGGGTCTCGTCCCGGATCGCGGACTCGACCGCGTCGAGGTCGGACTGGTCGACGAGGTCATAGGACAGCCCCCAGCGACCGAGCACCTTGTCGACGAGCCGGTAGGTGCCACCGTAGAGGTCGGCGGGCAGCACGACGTGCGATCCCGCCTCGCAGACGACGGTGATCAGCGCGTGTTCGGCGGCGAGGCCTGAGGCGAACGCCACCGCGGCGCCGCCTTCGAGCTCGCCAAGTGCCTGCTCGAGTGCCGCTCGGGTCGGGTTCGCGGAGCGTGCGTAGTCGTAGTCCTCGAGGAACTCGCCTGGGCGACGCTGAGCGTAGGTGCTCGTCTGGTGGATCGCCGGAATCACCGAGCCGAAGGTCGGGTCCGGAGTCAGACCGGCGTGGACAGCTCTGGTTGCGAACGCGTCTCGCCGCGGTTGTTGCTCGCTCACGAAGCCAATGCTTCCAGCAAATCCGTGCGCGTGACGATTCCCGCGGGGTGGCCGTGGTCGATTACCAGCAGCGCCTGCTGGTCGCCGGCAAGCAACTCGACCGCCTCCCGCACGGGATCCTCCGTCGAGACGGCGGGAAACGGCGGCTCCATCACCTCGACGATCTCGGCGTCGAGCCGCGAGGGGTCGGCGGCGGCACGCTTGAGCAGTCCGCGCTCGCTGATCGCGCCGACGATCGTCGCCGGGTCGTGCGGGCTGATCACCGGCAGCTGCGAGACGCGATGCTCGTGGAGGAGCGAGACGGCATCGCTAACGCGTTGGTGGGTCTCGACGGTCACCAGCGACGGCATCTCGCCGGCGTCGAGCTTGCGTCGCATCACGTCGCCCACGACGAGCCTGGATTCCCGGTCGAGGAAGCCGTGCTGGCGCATCCAGTTATCCGAGTAGATCTTTGAAAGGTACGAACGACCGCTGTCCGGGAGGATCACGACGATCATCGCCTCGGGGTCTTCCACCTCGGCGGCCGCCCGGAGCGCCGCGTGCACGGCCAGGCCTCCGGAGCCGCCCGCGAGGATGCCTTCGGTCAGCGCGAGCCTGCGCGTGGTGAGGAACGCATCGCGGTCGGAGACCGTGATCCACCGATCGACGACCGAAGGATCGAACGTCTGCGGCCAGAAGTCCTCGCCGACGCCCTCGACCAGGTACGGCCTGACGTTCTCGGGCGCACCGGAATAGACCGACCCTTCGGGGTCTGCACCGATCACCTCAAGGTCCGGCTTGCGTTCGCGCAGGTAATGGACGGTGCCGGTCACGGTACCGCCGGTCCCGACACCGCAGACCAAATGCGTGATCCGGCCGCCGGTCTGTTCCCAGAGCTCCGGCCCGGTCGACTCGTAGTGAGCCTGCGGGTTGGCCTGGTTGAAGTACTGGTTGGGCTGAAACGCTCCAGGGATCTCCTCCGTCAGGCGATCGGCGACGCGATAGTAGGACTGAGGTGAGTCGGGAGCAACGTCGGTCGGAGCAACGACCACCTCGGCGCCGTAAGCACGCAGCAGGTCGATCTTCTCCTTCGACATCTTGTCCGGCATCACCGCGATCACCTGGTAGCCCTTCAGACGTGCGGCGATCGCCAGCCCCGTGCCGGTGTTCCCGGACGTGGGCTCGACGATCGTGCCGCCGGGGGCGAGCCGGCCGTCGCGTTCGGCGGCCTCGATCAAAGCGACCGCGACCCGGTCCTTGATCGAGCCGCCCGGGTTGAAGACTTCGAGCTTGGCGAGAAGCTGGGGTCGCATGCCGGATGCAATGCGAGACAGCCTCACGAGCGGCGTGTTGCCGATCGTCTCGAGGATCGAGTCGTTGATGAGGGGTGCGGTGGCGGTGTCGGGCATGGCGTAAGTCTGATGATGCTGCGATCAGGTGGCAAGCTATCGCCTATCTCACGCAATTCCAGCGTATGCACCGAATATAATTCGGACTCACCCCGCCGAACTCGACCGATGCCGAATTATCCACAGCCCTCTGTCGACGCCATCGACCGCGCGATCCTCGAGCTCGTCGCCGCGGACGCTCGGATCACCAACCAACGCCTTGCCGATCAGGTCGGAATCGCCCCCTCGACGGCACTCGCCCGGCTGCGGTCGCTGCGCGAGCGCGGCGTGATCCGCGGTTTCCACGCGGAGGTCGATCTCGCCGCCATCGGCCGCCCGCTCCAGGCGCTGATCGCGGTCCGGCTCGCGGTCCACGCACGCGAGCAGATCGACGCGTTCACGGCCGCGGTACGCGGGCTGCCCGGCGTGCTGATGGTCTTCCACCTCACGGGCGTGACCGACTACCTCGTGTGGGTGGCGGCAGCCGACGCCCAGGACCTCAGGGAGTTTGTGGTCGATCACCTCGCCACCCATCCTTCGGTCGCACACGCTGAGACCTCGCTGATCTACGAGCACCAACGGGGGCCGGGGATCTGGGGCGCCGCCGACCCGGCCTAGTTCTGAGGTCACGTCGAGCCCTCGTGTCTGCGGGCGCCGCCGTAGTCTCCCGCCGAGATGCCTCGCCGCGCCGCACGTCTAAAGGGACTCGGGACAACGATCTTCACAGAGATGACCGCGCTCGCGCAGCGCACGGGCGCGATCAACCTTGGACAGGGGTTTCCCGACACCGACGGACCGTCCGAGGTGATCGAGGCTGCGGTCACCGCACTGCGCGGTGGCGAGAATCAGTACGCCCCGCTGGGCGGAGTGCAGAGCCTCCGCGAGGCGGTGCTCGAGCACCAGCGCAGCTATTACGGCCTCGACCCCGAAGACGTGCTCGTTACGTTCGGCGCGACCGAGGCGATCGCGGCGGCCCTGCTTGGGCTGCTTGACCCCGGTGACGAGGTGGTCGTGCTCGAGCCCTACTACGACTCCTATGCGGCGTGCATCACATTCGCGGGCGCGCACCGGCAACCGGTCACACTGCGCCCGCCGGAGTTCGCCCTCGACATCGACGCGCTGCGGGTGGCGGCCGGCCCACGCGCGCGAGTGCTGCTTCTGAACACGCCCCACAACCCGACCGGACGCGTGCTCAGTCGGGGCGAGCTCGACGCGATCGCCCGGGTCTGCATCGAACGCGACCTAGTTTGCGTCAGCGATGAGGTCTACGAGCATCTCGTCTACGACGGCGAGCACGTACCGATCGCGACCCTCCCCGGTATGGCGCAGCGCACGCTCACGATCTCGAGCGTCGGCAAGTCGTTCTCGTTCACGGGCTGGAAGGTTGGCTGGTGCTCCGGCCCCGCGGAGCTCGTCGCCGCCGTGCGGGGCGTCAAGCAGTACCTGACGTTCGCGGGCGGCACGCCGCTCCAGCACGCAGCCGCGGCCGCGCTGCGACTGCCGTCATCCCACCTCGAGGCTACGCGCGACGAGCTGCGCGCAAGACGCGACCTGCTGTGTGCGGGGCTGACGGAGGCCGGGCTGCGGCCGCTGATCCCCGCTGGGACGTATTTCGTCAACGCGGACGTCGGCTTCGCTGCGGTCGAGTTCTGCCGGACACTTCCTGAGCGGTGCGGCGTCGTCGCGATCCCGACATCGGTGTTCTACGACGATGCCGACGCGGCTCCGACGCTCGTGCGGTTTGCGTTCTGCAAGCGCGAGGACGTGGTTGCGGAGGCTGCGCGGCGGCTGGCTCGGCTGCGTGCACACGCGGCTGGCGCGCCGGCCGCTCCCTGAGGTGCTAGATCAGCAGCTCGAGGTGCGACCGAGGCGCCAAGCCGTTTCCGCTCTCGGGGACTAACGGCCCTCTCGTATCTGGAGCCGGTTCCCGTCGGGGTCCTGGAATTGCGCGACGTAGCCCCAGGGGAACTCGAGCACGTCCGAGACGAACTCGACCCCGCGCGACTTCAGCTCCTCGACCGTCTTGCGGCAATCGTCGGTCTCGATAGTGATCGACGCTGGGGGGCGTCCCATCGCCGGCTCGGCCTGCCCCGGTGTCCCGGGCCAGAGAACCAACTGGAAGTCGTCCCCCTTGACGCCAACGGTCAGAAACCGCAGCCCGTCGGGGGTCGGGTTCTCAACCCGCTTCTCGAGGCCAAGGACGTTCGTGTAGAAGTCGAGCGCGTTGTCCTGGTCGCTGACGAGCACGCTTGTATAGAAGACCTTCTCCAGCATTGCTGTTCCTCCAGTGGTCGTGGTCACTACTTCTCATGACAGGCGGCGAGCAGCAAACGTGACAGCGGTTCGTTCTTTAGTTCGTAGGATGGATGGTCATGGCAGCGCTACTACCACGCGCTCGACGAGCGGGTCGATCCGGATGACGCTCGGCGATCCATCACCTGGGCGGACGTAATGGGGGACCACCTCATCGTTCTTCATTCTGCGGCGCGAGCCTGCGCGGGCTACAGCCGCCACGACGCTCCCTCGATTCTGTTGGACGGCTCATCGCTGGCCCGCGACACGGAGCACGGTCGCGCGGTCACCGCGCAGCTGACGCGCCGCCACGGAACGCTCGAGGAGGCGATAGCTGCTGCGGTCTTTGCGCTCAGCGCCGCGGGGTTGCCCAAGAGCATCCGCCGTCAGGCGCGCGCGGCCTGCGAGGACTACTTCTACAGCCGGCTCGGCCTGGCGCCGAGCCACGAGTTGGGCCGGCAGGGAGGGCCCGTCGAATCTCTCGAACTGATGCCCGAGCCGATGTACCGGGCGCTGGAGGGCGTGGTCGGCCTCGTCGTGGACGGCGACTACGAGGAGCTGCGCGTCGCGTCTGTCGATCGACTCAGACTCGAGGACCTGCGCCGTCGTGTCGAGGACGACTGCCCCGAGTCGCTGGTATTGCCATCGCGCGAGATGTACCAGGTCGAGGCGATCACCAAGTCCGACGACCCGGACCTGCCGGGCTGGGCCTACTTCCTCGACCTGTGGACCGAGACCGGCCCGGCACGCCTGCACATCGAGGGCGAGCTGGAGCAGTCGGGCGAGCGGTTCACGGCGACGCTGAACGACATCCTGCCCTGATCCGCCGCCGTCCGGCCCGGCGTGCGGGCATGCCGCGCCACAAGAGGCACGGCTGCTGGCCGCTTAACGCGGAAAGCCCACCCGTGGGTGGACTCTCGGCCATCAGAAGATCAGGCGGCTTTCGCGGGAAGGGGACGTTCAGATGAAGGTCTCGCCCTCTGGTTGCCCTCGCTATCTGACCCTTCAAGCGTAGCGCACCCGCCTCCGATTAGGAACCGCTCGGAGTCCCCGCCGCCGGGCTCCGGCGCACGGGCCTGATCCACAACCAACGCGCGACGTAGCCGAGGATTGCAGCACCAATCACGTACCCGATGCACACCGGCACATTGGCGCCACCCGCCGATCCGACTGCGTTGATCACGGCGTAGATCAGAAATACACCGATGGCTACGAACAGCACGGCGATCGCCCTAAGAAGTCCCCTCATCACAGCCCCTTCCGTTCCTGCGTAGATACTGACTTGCCCCGTTCCGGACCGAGTCCGGTTCCAGGAGCCCTCTAACACGTCCTCATCGGCACCCGGCGTAACTCCTTTACACCGGCCTTTGCCCCTTCACCAGCAAGAGTATCTGACCACAACCCGTTCACGTCCGCAGCCGGAACCGAGACACTCGGCATCCGGCGCCGGCTGTTCGGGAGCCGATCGTGTCTCAGTGCACCGATTCCAGCCACCGCAGCAAATACTCGGTGACCAGCTCGGGGGCCTGCTGTTGCAGCCAATGCCCGGCGTCTGGGATCACCTCGCTCACGCGCAAGTCGGTCACCCAGCCGTCCATCACAGCCGCGGGCATGAACCGACGGACAGGATCTCGCTCACCGGTGAGGAACAACGCGGGCTGGGTAATGCGCCGCTCGCCCACGGAAGCGGTCCGCTCCCAGTTGCGGTCGAGGTTTCGGTAGTAGTTGAGGCCGCCCGCGAACCCGGTTCGCGTATAGGCATCGACGTAGACCTGAAGCTCGGCCTCGGTCAGGAACGGCGGCGTCGGGGGGTTCTCCTCGAGATCCGCCGCCCAGGCCGCGTCCCACACCCGCGATGTGGCCAGCGTCCGCCGGACATCGCGCGCTAGCGCCGCCTCAGCCACGCCCGGCTCCTGGAACCAGACCATGTAGAAGTCCGCGCCCAGGTGCGCACGCATCAGCCCGAGCGGCGGCGCCGGGGCTCTCGGCGCGAACGGGACCGACAGGCCTCCGACCGCACGCACCCGTTCGGGATGCAGCCACGCCGTCTTCCACGCCAGGTCAGCACCCCAGTCGTGGCCGATCACCGTTCCCTGCTCCGCATCGGCGTGGTCGAGCAGCCCGAGCACATCCCGCGCGAGGACGTCGATCGCGTATTCCTCCGCCGCGCCTGGCGCGTCGGATTCTCCAAAGCCGCGGAGATCGGGCACCAACAACCGGTAGCCCGCAGCCGCGAGCGGCTCGACCTGGTGGCGCCACGAGAACCCGAGCTCAGGAAAGCCGTGAAGCAGCGCCACCACCGGTCCGTCCGCCGGGCCGTACTCGGCGACCGCAAGCTCAATGGCGTTGACCTGCACGACCCGAACCTACCGGACTCGCCACAGCCCTCGGTCCGTGGGCCGCTCGCCGAGGCGGCGCTACGTCGTCCAGCGGAAGCCGACCGCGTCGGGGCGCGGTGCCAGCGGACTGGCCGGCAGCTCGCCCGTCGGGTCGTCTTGGTTGTAGGCGCTGGGAGCCACGTCGTTGGGCGCATCGGCGTGGAACAGCGCGGCCAGCAGCTCGATCTGCCCGCGGCCGACGCCCAGCTCCCCCATCCCGCCGCCGTACATCGGCCGCCGCTCCCGCACGCAGCGCGCGTACACCTCGAACAGCGCACGCAGGCTGCCGATGCGCGACGGCTTGACGTTCACCACGCGTGCCGGAAGTGGCGTCGCGCCGATGTCCTCGGCGCTGCGGATCGGCGCGTCGTAGGAGATGCGCTCGACCTGATCGCCGAGGCGCTGCGTGGTCTCGGGCAGGTCGTGCGGATCCTCGAGGTACGCGTCCGGGAACGCCGCGAGCACGCGGTCGTACAGCGCGTCCAACGCCTCAGGATCCTTCACCTCCAAGCCGTACTGGCCTTTGAAGTCAATCGTGTCGACCGCGCCGGTCGCCGCGACCTCGTCGACCAGCGCGGGCGACCAGGTCGCCTGTGCGTCGAGCTTGAAGCGCACGCCGGGCGAGCGGGCGAGCCGCCGGCGCAGCGGCTCGATCGAGGGCTGCTCGCCGAGTCCTAGCGAGTTGACGAAGCGCACCGGCCGCGGCTCGAGGCCGAGCACGTCGTGGAGGGCACGCCCGGCCTGGCGCAACGCGAGGTCCAGCGCCGCCGACTCGAACGCCCAGTTGCGAAAGTTGCGCGCTGTCTCCCACTCCGGCGGGTTGGGCCACGGGTCCAGTGTCGCGAGGTGGTCGCAGAAGCCGGCGAGCGTCCACTCCCCGGCGAGCGGCAGCGTGGGCTGCATCTCGTGGAGCGAGCTTCCGTCCTCGACGTGGACCGAGACGTCCTCCCCGAGCCCGGAGGCGCCGGCGCCGACCAGCCGCACGTGCGTCGTCACGCGCTGGAACTCGTGGGCGAGGACGGCATGCAGCCGGTCGTACTCGCACGACTCGACCACGAGCGGCAGCTCCACCAGCCGCGGCCAGAGCGATTCCATGTGAGCCATCGTCGCAGCCTCAGTCGGCCCGCGCGTACTGCGGGCGCCCGCTCGGGCGGTAGACCGTGCGATCCTCACCCGTCCCACCGAGCCCTTGCCTCACTCCATCGACAGAGACGTGCATGGTGGTCATCGGTTTCATGGTCGCAGTCCCTTCTCATTCGAGAAACGCACGAGCAGGTCAGGACAAAGCAGGCACGGCGCCGGCGCCTAGGTGGTGCCGGCTGCCTCGCGCTCGCGGAATTCCGCCAGCGCACTGCGCGCCTTGTTGCGCGCGGCGTTATGGAACAGTGGATTCCAGCCGAGCAACAGTCCCGGCGGACCGAGCGCCTGGCGCGCCCAGCGCCACCAGTCGAAGCGGTCGCGGTGCTCGGCGATGAGCCCGTCGGCGAAGCGGAACGACGCGCGGATGTCGTTGATCACGGGGCGACCCGTCTGAATGAACGTGTAGTGGGCGATCCAGCGCGCGGAGCCCGTCCCGTCGTGTCGTCGGCCTTCATCTCCGAGACAGCGCGAGGTGAGCATCCGCCACATCGCGCCCGCGGCCGCCGCATCGAGCTGCCCGAACGCGGGGTCCTCGAACGTCGCATCGGTCGCATAGCAAGCGGACATCGCGACGCCGTCCCTCGCGCTCAGCGAGCTGTAGAAGCGCTCGATCAGGTTGGCATTGGGATGCTGATTCCCAGCTCATCCGCCGCCGGAAGTCCCGCCCTGGCCGCCCTTGATGGTCACCTTGCCGTATCCCATGACCAGGACGAGGATCCCGATCAGCACGAGCGCGCCAACGACTGCAAGGCCGATGAGTCCGCCGTTTGACACTGTCGCCCATCGATGCAAGCACCGAGCGCCACCAACAGGAGAAAGGCGAACACGATTCGGGCCCACGGCTTGAGCATCACCGGACTGCTGAGCTCGATGTCGGCGCTGAGCCCCGCCGCCGTGGAAACGGCCTTGCTGACGGCGCTCGCCTTATCAGCCGCCGTCGCCGGAGCGGCCTGCCCCGGCTGACCGTGTAGAGCACTCGCAACGACCGGCGCGGCCTGCGCTGCCGTCAGCGGAGTGTTGGCGGCAACCTGCCGAACCAGGGCGGCCTGCTCGTCCGCCGGCCCATGTTGCTGTGGCAGGTCGGTGAGAACCTGCTCGAGCTCGGCGGCCGTGACCACAGGCCGGCTGACGCCAACGGCGTTGACAAGCTCCTTGTACTTGCTTACCGGATCATCAGCTACGAATCCCACGCTTCATCCCTCTTTCTCCTCGTTGTTCGATTCCGGCTCTCGCCGCGCGGGCAGTCACACGCACTTCGACGTCTCGCTGAGACACTCTGTGACACTCATATTGCTGCTCGACCCCGACATCGCGTCGGCGGCAGCATCCAGGCCGCCGATCACAGGGGCACAGGCTCTCATTCGCAAGGTCAGTTCACACCAGGGCAGGACCCCAGGATTTTTGCGTCGCCCGGCTCAGGCCCCCGACCCTCGGCTGGGTTCCGCCCGTCTGGCGGTGTTCGCGTTGTGCGTGCTCGCGCTGGTCGTCGACGCGGTATCCCCTGCGGTCGCCCGGCCAGCTAGATCAGGCCCCGATCAGACCCGTCGGGCGTCGTCGATCCGCTGGACGAGTTGTGGGGTGAAGCTGGATTGCGCGCGGGTGCAGGTGCCGTTGGATTGGGCGCGTCCAAGCGGGCCGAAGATCACGATCGCGGTGATCCGCCATCTTGCCAGCCAGCCCGACCGTCGGATCGGGTCGCTGTTCGTCAACGGGGGCGGTGCGTCGGGGAGCGTGGAGCTGGTGAGGAGCGAGGGTGCGCGATTTGACGCCCTGGGGCGGGGGCGGTTCGACGTTGTCGGCTGGGCCCTGCGCGGCGGCGCCGGCGCGCAGCCAATGGTGCGGTGCTTTTCAGATCAGCGAAGTCGGGAGAGGTTCTGGGACGGACTGTCGATCCCGATCACACGGGCACAATCGCTCGCCTACCTGCCCAAAACGGTTGGCTACGCGCGGCGCTGCGGGGCGCTCGGCGGACGCCTGTTGGCTCATGTCTCGACCACCGACGATGCCCGCGATCTTGACTATCTGCGCCGGCTGCTGGGCGACCGGGAGCTCTCCTACTGGGCAGTCTCGTACGGCACGTTTCTCGGCGAGGCCTACGCCAACCTGTTTCCCCATCGGGTGCGTGCGATGGCCCTCGATGGCGTGGTGGACCCCAGAATCGTGATCAGGGGCGCCGCGGCGCGGTTCTCGAACACGGTCGTGGCGATGGATCATGGGTTGTTGGCATTCGAGTCCGTCTGCCAGCGCGTCGGATCGGCACGCTGTGCGCTCGCCGGTCGAGGCGCCGTGGCCCCGCGGGTGGCGCGGCTGCTGGCGCGGTTGCGCCGCGCGCCGATCCCGGCGCCCACGGCATCGCCACCCGGGGCATTGAGCTATGGCGACCTGTCGGCCGTACTGTTCGCATCGCTGACGAATCCAGCCGCGTGGCCGCAACTGGCGCAAGATCTCGAGCGGGCCGCGAACGGGGACGGTTCGGCGCTCGCCACCCAGGCCCGCGCGGTGCTCGCCGGCACCCGATCCGAAGCCGGCGATCCCCCGACAGCGATCACATGCACCGACAGCCCTGCTCGGCAGGGCCCTGACGCCTGGCCGCAAGTCATCTCTCGGCTGACCCGCGTCAGCTACGTAGGCGGCCCGTTCGTCGGCTGGAGCAACTGGGCGCCGTGCGCCTCCTGGCCCGCGCGCAGCACCGATCGCTACACCGGACCCTGGAAGGCCCACACCAAGAATCCGATCCTGGTCATCGGTACGACGCTTGACCCGGCCACGCCGTACACCAACGCAAAGCGAGTCGCCCATCTGCTCGGCAACGCCACCCTGCTCACGCACGACGGCTACGGCCACACGAGCGAAGCGGACCCGAGCCGCTGCGTTGAGCAGGCGACCGCCAACTACCTCGTCGACCTCATCACCCCACCGACGGGAACCGTATGCCCGTCAGACCGACAACCGTTCGACCCACAGTTCGGCGAAGCACCTGCCGGCGGGCTGGTTCGATGAGTACTGATCGCGGCTAAAGGCGCGAGCACCTTCGTCGATAACGAAACGAGCGCCGGCACCTGCCAGTTGCGCTTGGCTCGTCAACCCGTGAGGTTCGCGTTGAGATGAAGGCATTCGTTCGCATGTGCGCTCTGGCGGGCGTCATCAGTGGGGTGATCGTCGCCGTGGCAGTCGCCGCAAGTCCAATCGCGCCGGCCGTCGGCGGCACGTACCGCGGCGCCTCGGCGCACCACTACAAGATCAAGCTGATCGTCGGCAAGGCGCGCCGGACCAGGGCCGGAACCGAGTACAGGCTCAAGGTCACGTACTGCAAACACGTCGGTGCCACGTGGGCGCTTCCTCCCACCGCTAGCACCCCGTTCTACCACTTCTCCGAAAGGGTCCGGGTAGCGACCATCGGCGTACCAGTAACGCTGTATCGATTGAACGGGAAGTTCACGAGCCGCACCCAGGCCCAGGGTCGGATAGACCTCAACTTCTCGAGCAATTGCGACGGACAGCCGGTCGACTGGAGTGCGACGCTCCGCTGAGCGCCGCCGGCGTTCGCACGGCACAAATTCAACCGAGCCTGCGGGTCACTCGCTCGGAGCCCGGTCCTGGTCGGCGCCTCGGCGACGCGAACCTACGAGGAGGCGGGTGCGGCGGCTGCGCGCTCGACCGCGCGCTGATATGCCGGGCGCTCGAAGAGCTTCGTCAGGTAGTCATCGAGCACCGGTGGGAACGGCTCCGGAAATTTCGCTCGTTTGGCAAACGAGAGTGCCGTGCTGACCAGCACGTCCGCCACGCCGAAGCGCCCGTCGACGAGGTACTCGTCGCCGTCGAGGCTTTCCGCGACGGCATTGGCCGCCTTGAAGAAGCGGCCGCGTGCCTTCTCGGCGCGTTCGGGTTGGGTCTCGCGGACGATCGCGGCCTCGATCAGGGGCGGCTCCAGCTCCGCCGGGGCGAAGATCGACCATTGGTACGCCAGCGCTCGCGCGTGCGTTCCCAGTCCGCCAATCAGGCCGGCGTCCGGGTGCAGGTCTGCGAGATGTAGGCAGATCGCAGCAGACTCGAACACGTAGCCATCGTCGAATTGCACGACGGGCACACGTCCGAGAGGCTGGCGCATTCGGTGCTCTTCCCCGCTGCCCTGTTCCCAGTTCATGATGGTCAACTCGTAGGGCTCGCCGATCTCCTCGAGTAGCCACAGAACCCTCCGCGGTCGCCCCGCATGCTCTCGGTGAAAGACGTGGAGCATCGCGCGGACGATATCCGTCCTGAAGCCGTACTGCGGAGCGCCATGAGGGAGCCGCCCGGGGGCGCCGATCGGTACCGAGTCGCCCTTCCACCCACGACGCGGCGAAGGAATCGGACCTTCCAAGCCGGGGCCGCCTCGCCCTGCGAGTTTTGACGTACCCGTTTGCAGGGCTTTTGTCCGCGGATTCGCGGGATCAGGTGGCCTAGATGAGGGTCCCTGGGGTTAGATTTGGGCATCTTGGGACACGGTTCGGGACACGGATTCACGCGCGCTTAGCTCGCAAGGGTCGTTGACAACGTGAGCAGGAGAGGATTTACTGCGCCGCGGTGAGGATGTGTTGGGGGCACAGGCGGACTGACCGGGGCGGTCCCGGGATCCGGGGACCGATCGTTTTGCTGGCTGTGCTGTGCGGCGTGTCCGTGGCACCTGCCGCAGCAGCTGCAGCGCCACCGGCGGCGGGCGGGCTCGAGCTGCTCCCCGGAACCCATTGCTTGGGCACGACGGCGCTCGCCACCGGGTGCGTCGCGACCTCGCAGGCGCTGCAGGCGCCCGACGGCCTGGCGATGAGCCCGAACGGCCGGACTGTGTACATGGTGTCGAGCTATGGATCAGGCGCAGTCGTAGCCGTCCGCCGCTCCCCGACCGGTGCGCTCGGGCCGGTGCTCAACTGCATCAGCGACACGGCGAGCACGGCATGCAGTACGACTGCTCACGGGTTGGCCGAGCCCCAGGCGATCGCTGTCTCTTCGCAGGGCCGCGTGTACGTGGCGACCGCGGAGGATGCTCTCGTCGCCTTCTCTGTCAACGCCGACGGGTCGCTGAAGCAAACGCTCGGTTGCGCCTCGAGCCCGGCGGACGCGGCCACGCTGGGCTGCACCGCCGCGAACGGAATGGGACTCGCCACCGCCGTCACGGTCGGTTCCGGTGGCACCGTGTACGTTGCGTCGTTCCTCGGCTATACCGAGGGCTCACTCGTTTCGATCCCGACACTCGCGGACGGCTCGCTCGGAACCGAGTCTGGGTGCGTACAGACAACCGGATCGTCAGGCTCATGCTCGACGACCACGGCGTACATCGAAGCCGGGACGGCCGTACGTGTCGCGGGCCCGACGGTGTACGTAACGTCTGCCGACTACACCGCGGACTACGGGATGGTGACGGCCTTCAGCCTCAACCCGGGTGGCGGCGTGGGCAGCTTTGACGGGTGCGTGGGGAGCGCCACTTCGTCGTGCACGAATGTGGTCTCCGGCCTGCTCGGGGCGCGCGGACTGGCCATCAGCTCGGATTCCCGGCTTTACGTGGCCGCCTCGCCGGTCCCCCCGTCGGGCGGCAGCGGAGGCACGCTCGCCGCGTTTACGCTGCGCGGGGACGGCGGCATCAACACGACCGAGCTCAATTGTTACGGCGCGACGCTCAGCACCGGGTGCACGCCCGCCGCCGGCCTGCTCGGCGTCGACGCGGTGGCGGTCACCGCCGACAGCCGGATCTACACCGCCGCGAATGGCGGCAGCGGCGACGGTGCCGTGGCTGCGTTTGAACGGTCTGCAAGCGGCGCGCTCGCTTCCGAGATCAACTGCATCGGCGTGACGAGCGCCACCGGCTGCACGACGCTCACCTCAGGGCTCAACGGTGCCGCCGCGCTGGCCGGGAGTCCCGACGCCGCCACCACGGACTTCTATGTCGCCTCCGAGTTCAACGCGACAGGCACGGATGGGGCGATCGTGCCGATCACGCGGGAGCTCGCGCCGACCTGCGCGCCGCGTCCAGCGAGCACGACTGCTGGGCACGCCGTGACGGTGGCGCTCGGCTGCGCCGACCCGAACCTGGACCGAGTGACCGTGTCGGCGGTCACCCGTCCGGCCCACGGCACGCTGGGGACGCTGACCGGAGCGGGTTCCGTGATCTACACGCCGAGCCGCGGCTTCTCCGGGCGTGACAGCTTTAGCGTGGCCGCCAGCGATGGGAGGCTCGTCTCGGCTCGTGCCACCGTCACCGTCACGGTCAGGCCCCTGCCAACGCCGGCGCTGTCGCAACTGTCGCTTCGTCCGACAGTGTTTGCAGCGGCGGCGTCCGGCCCGTCGGTCGTCCGGACGCAGCATAAAACCGTGACCGGCACGACCGTGAGCTACCGCGACACGCTCGCGGCGACGACCACGTTCACAGTCACTGCGGCGCTCCGCGGCGTGCGCTCAGGAAAACGCTGCGTGAAGCACAGCGGGCGGCACAAGAAGGGTCAGAAGCCGTGCGCGCTAACCGTCGTCAAGGGCCGGTTCACTCATCTGGACACGACTGGCGTCAACAGCTTCCACTTCACCGGACGGGCGGGGGGCAACGCGCTCGGCCTTGGGCACTACACGCTGAGCGCCCGACCGGCCCTTGCCGGCAAACTCGGCACGGCGGTGACAATCCGATTCACGATCCGCCGACGGGCGAAGTAGCCCATTCGCGGCAGGCGCCAGGCCCGTGGTCTGGCTGCCTCATAAGCCGTGCTGTGCGATGTGGTGCAGAACGGCGGCGGCCATCGCGCGCTGACCCTTCTCGTTCGGATGCAGGCTGAAAGCTTCGTCACGCCCGTAGTAAATATCCGTGAACCATGGGTGCTCTGAGCACGCGGCGTGGTTTATGAACAAAGGAAGAATCGAACCTTCCAAGCCGGGGCCGCCTCGCCCTGCGAGTCTTGACGTACCCGTTTGCAGGGCTTTTGTCCGCGGTTACTAGTTAAGCAGTCGAGAGATTCGCGCTCGGCCTCGTCAAAACGGGTTGGCGCATGGCCACATGGCCGAACCCGCGCCAGGGTAGACTTCCGGGCGTGGTGGCGCGAGGGAGCAAACGCGGAATGCGCCCACGTTCTGCGGGGCGGCCCGTGAGCGCGGCGGCAGTGCTGCTGGCGTTGGCGATCCTCGTCGGGGCCCTCGGTGCGCAAGCAGGCGCGAGCTCTGGAGGCCGTTGGAAAGCGGCGGCGGCTACTGTACCCAACCTGGGTGCGCACCAGCGGCCGTGCGTCCCGGGGAAGGACAAGACCTGCTGCCCGGGCGCCGACTGCAATTCTCACCCGGGGTTGCTCCCCGCCTCGCCATTGCTGGTGGAGACGGCGGTTGGCACCGAGCGCATCTCGCCCCACGAGATTCGCGTCGGACAGCGCTTCACGATCAGGTTCACGCCAATTTCTCCCACCGCAGCACATTGGACGTTCCCGGACATCGCCAAGAAGGTCTCGAGTTGTAGGGCCGGGATCGATAGGACGTGCACGTATCTCGCTGGTCCCCGAGACGTCACATATCCGGAATTCGCCACCTATAACGGCTGGAGCGACTACATGTGGTCCGGGGGTGACATCAACGGGATCGGAGTCGGCTACGACTACTACGCGATCATCTCGAACCGCATCGCAGTCACGGGCCGACTGGCGGACAAGCACGGCAAGGCGATCCCGCGGGGCGGAATCCAAACCCCCCCGGGGACCCCAACCCCGGATCTCGGCGTGACGATCGAATTCTTGGTCAAGCGACACGGCAC
Source organism: uncultured Solirubrobacterales bacterium (assembly GCA_963796645.1). GTDB lineage: Bacteria > Actinomycetota > Thermoleophilia > Solirubrobacterales > Solirubrobacteraceae > Palsa-465. The sequence continues at coordinate 601,854 of CAWCMQ010000004.1, forward strand.
GCTCAAGGTGGTCTATGTCGCCGCCCCGAGCCTACACAGCAGCGCCGCTCACCCGTACGACCTCGGCTACTACGGCCTCCTGGTCAAGCGGGGGACCTACACGGTCGAAGCAGGCGACCCAATCGAGCACATTGCCTGTAAACGCCGAGTCGTACACATCACGCGCCCCGTCCACAACCTCAATCTGGTCTGCAAGCGCTAAGCCGCGACGTTGGCGCGGGCGTGTGCTGCTCACCCGTGCCGGACGGCGAACGGTTGTCCTATCGGTAGGTCTGGGCTTCTTCGGTGGCTTCGGGGACCAGGCGCGGGAAGTACTTTGCGGCGATCCCGAAGATGAAGTCGGCGAGCTGCTTTGGTGTTGGTGGGTGGTCGGGGTCGGTGAGCTCGGCCGGGACTGGGAGTCCGGATTGTGTGGCGTGTTCGAGGAGGCCGGGGCCGATTGCTTTGCCGAGGGTGCTGAGTACCTCGCCGAGCTGCACCCTGGTCAGCTGCCAGTCCGGCACCGGTCGGGGCTGGAAGTCGGGCCAGGTGGCGGGGTCGCGCGGGGTGTCGCGTGCGAGCAGGTGATCGAAGGTGCGCGCGGCGGCGTCCCGGTCTGTGAACGCGTCGCCGAGGTCCCAGATCCAGGGGGAGACGATGATCGCGGGCACTCGGTAGCCGGAGCGGTCGAACCTAAAGTCGCACTGCCCCGCGGGTGCGCTGGAGTCCGGTGGGGGTATCGGTCCCGGTGGGACGTGGTCGTAAGTTCCGCCAGGCTCGTCCCAGCCGATGAAGAACGTCGCGTTGTAGACGTTAGACCCCTCGCTGGAATCGGCGGTCTTGATCGCCCGGTAGATGCGGTCAAGGAAGTTCTCACCCGCCAAGATCGAGGATGGTGGATCGAATTCAAGGTTGACGTCGTGGCCGATCAGCGATCGCCCCTCGGCCGGGTGATAGTCCCCGTGCCCGGCGATCAGATGCGGCTCGATCAGGCAGAAGTCCGGCAGCGTCCCATTCGCGGCGTCGCGCTCGAACTCCGAGAACGGCACGAAGTGCGTCGCAAGGCGGTCCTTCAGGCGCGGCATGTGAATCCAGCCCGTGAACGAGACCCGTGCGGGTTCGAGCACGTACACCTTCCACGTGCGCCCGTGCGCCTCCAGCCTGTCGAACAGCGTCTCGGCAGTGTTCTCAGTCGTCCACTTCAGCGCCGGCGAGTTGGTCACGAACCCCGACGAGGTCCCCGCCGTCCAGAACGAACGGTTCATGAACGTCTGCGACGGGACCTCGCAGAACCAGTGGTCAAACACACCGAACGCCCTCGCGATCCCGTTCAACACCGGGACCTGCTCGGGCGTGTAGCCAGTCATGATCTGCGCATATTCCTCATAGCTTGGCTGGCGGCCCACCTCGCCGGTGAACGTGCTGATGTAGCGGTCACGAACCCGTCCATCGTCGGCTCGGTACCCGGCGGCGGGACGTTCCACGGAGCCGTGACCGCATCACCGATCTTGAATCGGTTGTGCTCGTCCAGCGAGTTGTACAGCTGCGTGTTCGTGTGGAAATACTCCTCACCGGAGTCCGGGTTCGGCGCATCCATATCCGTCGCGACCGTGTACGGGACCGTCTTGCGCTCAGCGCCATGCTCGGCCCACTCCGGGATCGGGTTGCTGAGGTCCTTGCCGATCACGCCCTCGAACGTCTTGCCGTCCTTCGGCCCGTACAGATGACCAAGAAGGTTGTCGAGCGAGCGGTTCTCAAACAGCACCAATACGACATGGTCCATAGCGTGCGAACGGTCCTGATTCATTCAGACAACCTCCATCGCAGTGGGGCTTCGCGGCGGACAAGTCACGAACGCACGGTCGCCCGGTCCCGGATCGTCAGGGGTGTTCAGACTCGCACGCGTCGGCGGCGCGCTCTGCGGCGGGAGTCTCGCAGAGACCGCCGCGCCATCCTCAGGCAAATGTGGGCCGCCGGATGCCGCGACTGCTCTCGCACGCTGAAATCGTGTCGCGCGTCTGGGCGCCGCCGAGAGAACGCCCGAAAGACTCTGCCGATATCGAGAGATCGCGTCAGCCGCCGGCGAACGACATAGCGGCGGCGACACCGCGCCGTGGAAAGCCCTTGGCGCGCTTCACGAGCCGCCGGCCCGTCAGGCGACCGCTCAGGTACCGAGCCGCTTGATTGCCTCGAGCTCTTCGACCGCGCTCAAGTCCTTCGCGCGCCCGGCTGCCGTCTTCATCGCAATCAGGTCATCAATGGAGGCAACGAGAACCGAGAACCCGTCGAGGTCGAAGCGATCGGCGTTGCGACAGAGCGCCTCGTAGCCGGGACTTCCAGCTGGACGCGCCAGCACGTCGAGCTCGCCGAGCTCGGTCACCATCGTCAGCACTTCGATCCGTCGCAACGTGTCAGCGTCCGGTACGAACGGGACGTCGTCATCGAGCCCCTTGAGCCGCGCATCTAGCTCCTGCAACACCTCTCCGAGCGCATGAAGATTGCCGGCATCTGACGCGAAGCAGATGTCGAGGTCGAACGTGTTGTGCGCCGATCCGTGCAGCACCGCGGCTATGCCGCCGATCACCACGAAGTCAACGCCGCGCGCGGTCAGCCGGCGCAGGATTCCGTCAGCGCGGAGGGGTGGCCTGCGGGCGACCATCATCGCTTTCGCTTCCGGGCGGTTCCGCGCAGACGCTCGAGATTGTCGTGTGAGCTTTGGAATGTCCTCAAACGCTCCGCCGGCGTGAGGGAGAGGCGTTCGGCTATCTGACCCTCGTCCACCGCCACCGCAGGCCGCTTGGTGAGTTGGACGTCGTGGCCGGTCGCGCGAAGCGCGCGAATGAGCGTGTCCCAGGTCGGATTGGCGCCCGGGCTCTCGAGGCGAGCGACGATTGGCTGGGAGACGCGGAGTCGGGCGGCCAGGGCGGCTTGCGTGAGACCGGCCTCCAGGCGGGCTTGTCGCACCATCTGTGATGGGCTCATATAGCTAGTATGACATATAGCGTTTCCGATATAAAGCGGCAGACCGTGGCTGCGGGACCGGAGCCGCCAGGCAAGTGTTACGGCGACAAGAGCGCTCTCGCGTGAGACTGCGTTTGGCGAGGAGCGGGTCTTTCTTGAGATTCAGGGGCCGACCTGTTCTTCGTTGATGGCGCACATCGGTCGCGTTCCGTACTCGGCCACGGCCGCGACCAATGTCGCCTGTTCCTCATAGCCCACTGCGACGAGCCGTGCGGACCGATGTTGCCGGACGATCGTCAATGTCCGGGCTCCGCGGCTGGCAGCCCGGCTGCTCCTAATGCGCTCGGCAGTTCCACGCAACGGGTGACGCCATGCGCCACAGGAAGTTTTGCTTGGGGAAGCCAAAGGAGACGACGGTGCCGTTCTGATCGAGGTTGAACGGGTTGAACAGGAAGTTCAACAGCGACTTGGGGAGCGCGCGCGGCTCGTTATGGCTGGCGAAGAACTCGGCCTGCCGGGCGAGATACATGCGCGGGCCGACGCCAAAGGTGGCGCGCGAGTCCTGGTTGAAGAAGTACTGCGCCACCAGCCCGCAGGTGATCGGGGTCGTCTGCTGGTTGAGAATCTGGCTGTTGACCCAGTGGACCTGGGCCACGAGCGGAACCAACTGATCCACCGCCCAACGGCCGAGCGCGATGCTCTCGGCCGTCACGTTCACCGTGTTGTCGCTAAAGCCGATGCCCTGCACCGCCCTGAGCTTTCCGTAATCCGTCGCATAGATCGCCGGGAGCCGCTGGATCGCCGCAGCGAGCGCCTGCCCGCGCTCAGCCGCCTTGGTCGGCAGGTCGTTGGCGTCGAACTGGAACTTGTCCTTCGACAGACCGTCGTTCGCGAGGTAGCCGATGGCGGAAAAGTAGTTAATCGCGGCGGCGACTCCTGCCTCCTCCTCGTTGGCGAAGTATCCGATCGCCGACGCCAGGTTGAGGCCGTCGGCTAGGACGTCGAGCCAGGACCCGACGATCGAGCTGTGGGGTGGATCGACGACGTTCTGGACCTGGGAGACGATGCTCGCGATCGGGGCCGTCTGACTGCTCGAGTCGTAGTAGGCCGCGGCGAGCAGCCGGCAGAGATTGAAGACGTTCGCGGCCCATCCGGCCTCCTTTGCGAGGCCACTCCTCACAGTCCGGAATGTGTCCGCGCTGTAGGTGGCGTTGGAGGGTCGCGTTGCATTGTTGATGTCCGATTGCAGCGACGGCTGGATCACCTCGTCGCAGTAGAGCTGGCGCACGTCGGCGCTCCCGGAAACAATCGGCGTGCCGGCGAGCGAGCAGGAGCCTCCTGGGTACGTGCCGTTAGGGGCCGCGACCTGGAGGACCTGGTTGGAGATGTCGCGGAACGCCGCGTGCTGGTCGGCCGCCTCGACTGTCCCGCCGGTGCCGGCGAACGGCCATGGTGTCGCCTTCTGGTAGGCCACGGTGTTGAGGTCGGGGTTCGCGGGCGGCAACGACGCTGCGGTCGCCGGCTCATACGCCCAGCGCGTCCCGCGCCGCAGCGTTCCCCAAAGCGCGCGCCCAGCCTTCGAGCCGTTCGCCGCGGTCCCCGAGTTCGCTTCGGCAGCCGGTCCGAGCGTGCCTTTCGTGCCGTCCGGAAGGACGTACGCCCCGCCGACCAGCGCGTAATGCACCGGCGGGTTCCCGCCCTGGAAAGGCAGCCCGGTGACGTTCTGCGCGACAAGATTGAGGAAGCTCGACGGATCGCCACCCACGCCGGCGATCGCGTCACCGAGCGCCTCGGCCGTGCTCGCGCTCAAGTAACCGGTCGGGATTGGTTTGGTCCCGACGGTCTGAAGGACCACCAGCTCCGCTCCCCGTCCGTCGTCGTTCCCCGACCTGGCCGCCGCCACGTTGTCGAGCGAGGTGATCAGCTGCTCGACGTTGCCCTCGATCCAGCCGCCGTCGCAGGCCGTCGTGAGGGTGCGCTCCGACAGTTTTTGCATCGAAATCGCATCGAACGTGAGGATGTGGAAGCCGCCCGCGGAGGACGGGTTCTGCGGGCAGCCGGCGCGCACGTCTGCGGAGGTGAAGGTCGCGCCGCTTTGCGACGGCAGTTGTACGACGTCGACGTACTTCGTGGAGCCGGCGGCCTGCGTGGCGTAGGAGACGTAGCCGCCCGGCACGAACGCGAAGCGCTCGAGATTGGCCTGGTTCTGGACCCAGCCGGTGATGGCGCCGTTGTTCGTAGAGAGCGCCGCGTTGTCGACGACCCCCTTACCGGTCGTCGGGTCGCCGACGGCGCTCCAGCCGTTCCCGGCCGGGAAGAGGTTCCCGCCGTTGCTCGTCCCGATACCGGCGACGAGCTTCACCACCGTGTCCCAAACCGGCGCGACCCGCTGGTCGGCGACCATCGCGACGATCGGATCCGGAGTCGTCTGCGAGGCGCGTTGGATGGCCACCTGCGCGAGCACAGCGGAACCGGGGTCGGATCCGTACGACGTACTGCTGACGACCGCGCCGGTCCCGGGATCAATGATCGTGACGAGCACGGCGGCGCTCGACGGCAGCGAGTACGCCTTCCCTGCGAAGCGAATCGCCACCCCACCACGGGAGGTCGGCGAGTTCGGCACGGTCGTGCTGATCGGGATGCCGATAGGACTCGACGGCGTCTGCGCCACCAGGTTCACGTCGTCCGTCGCAGCTCGGCCGATCGTCCGGCCCGCGCGGTTCAGCTGCTGGACGGTGAGGCGCAGGCGATAGCGCCCTGGCCTGTCGGGTACGAACGTCGGGGTCGGCGACGCGGCGCGACCCAGGCTGGCTTTGGATCCCTGCGGGCGGCCTGCGGCGGCCCAGCGATAGGCCAATCGTCCGCGCAGCATTCCGATCGAGCTCCGCCCGCTGAGGCGCACGACCGCGCCAACGAGCGCGCGGACGTCGCGGCCGGCGTCCGCGAGCGGACGATCGCGCGCGACATCGACGACGGCGGCCTGCCTGTCGTAGGCGCCGGCCGCCGTCGCAGCCTCGGCCACGAGAACGTTGCGCCCGAAATGCAGACCGTCGCGTGCCGTGAGTGTGGCGACCCCAACCAGACGGCCGGAGCCCAGGAAGACCCGCGTGACATCGCGACCATTGAGGCGCACGCTCACTGTGTCCGCCGCCGGGCCGGTGCGCAGGCGGACGTGCAGACGGCCTGACGCGCGCCGTGCAACGGCAAGCCGCACGTAGCCCGCCTGGCGTCGCGCCAGAATCAGCCGCCGCAGGGCAAAGCCGCGCCCGCCGCCGGTCGAGGTGACCTGGGCGGTGATGTTCCTGATCCCGAGCGATCCGGACAAGCTGACCCGTCCTGCGTAGCGGCCTGCGCTGATACGCCGCATGGAGCCGGTCTCGGTCTTGCCGTCGACCTGCAGGCGAAAGAACCTCAGGCTGCGGGGCGTCTCGACCACGACATCCACCGAACGCGCAGTGACGATTGGGCCGACGGGTTGCACGATGCGGACCCGCGACCCGGCGGCGCCGGCGATCGCTGGCGCGCCGACCGATAACGCACCGGTCAGCGCGACAGGGATGAGAAGGCGCAGTCCGGTCCTGGACATCCGCGTCATGTGGCAGGAGGAGGCGGCACACCGTGATGCCGCCTGACCATGCGGCCAGCCTAGCAGCGGCCGCTCGGGCCCAAGCAGTCGGAGCGAGAAATGGCGCCCTTACTTCTCCTCAATCGGGTTCCAGGTCCAGCTTCACTCTGCGCACGCGCGGAGCAAGAATTGCCCGGTGTGCTGGGACGACGCGGCGAAGGAATCGAACCTTCCAAGCCGGGGGCTGCCCGGCCCTGCCAGTTTTGAAGAGCGATCCGGATTCTTCAGAAGACGAGTTGCAGGGATTTTGTGGAGGTGATTCTCGTTAGCGCCAGTTAGATTTGCCGCGTTTGGGACGAGGTTCGGGACAAAGTTCCCGCGTCGGTTGATCCGCTTGCGCCTTGTCGCCGCCTGCGAGTAGCCTCAAGTCGATGACCTTCACTCGGATCACCGTTCGAGCAGATCAGATGGATGGCGTTCCCGGCATCCGCCGCCTGCGCATCCCGGTCGCCACAGTCGTCGGAATGGTCGCCGACGGTATGAGTCAGCCAGAGATTCTTGACGCCTATCCCGACCTGGAGGCAGACGACATACGCGAGGCGCTCCAGTACGCCGCCGAAGCGGTGCGCGAGCGCGAACTGCCGCTGTCAGCTGCCGGTTGAGGTTTCTGTCGATAACGCCTTGTCGCCGCGTGTGGCTGAAGGTGTTCGGACGGCCGGTCACGATGCCACACACGTTCGCGATTACCAGATGCAGGATGCGCATGACGTTCAGATCTTCGAACGCGCCGATGCGGAGAGTCGAATCGTCATTTCCGCCGACACCGATTTCGGAACGCTGCTCGCGACCCGGGCAGGCCAACAAACCGTCCGTCGTCCTCTTCCGCCACGGCACCGAGCGACATCCCGGGCGGCAGGCTGACCTGCTGCTCGCGAACTTGCCTACGGTCACGACAGCGCTCGAAGAAGGAAGCCTGGTCGTCATCGAGCCCGGACGACTGCGAGTAAGGGCGCTTCCAATACTTCCGTGAGGGCTTCCATCTCGGCCCGAGCGAATTCAGGAACCGCAGTTGCTCACGCTCGCGATACGGCGACTGGCTGGGAGGCCCGCGCCCTAACCGCAAGCCCGCCGCCAACTCTCGTCGAGCGCGGGTGCCGTCTTCCGGCTGAACGCGACAATCAACTCCCAATCACCGGCGGCGGTCGCGACCTACTCGTCAAGCGCCCGCTGCCACCCCCGGGGTCGCGTCCGGCGGGTTCGACACGATCGATCGCCGTGCCGAGGATCAGCGCGTTTTACGGGATTGTGATCGAGATGTACTTCGTCGACCATCCGCCGCCGCATTTTCATGCCCGGTATTCAGGCGATGAGGCGCTGATCGTGATCGAGACTGGCGAGGTGTTCGCCGGCTCGCTCCCCGGACGGGCGCTGCGGCTCGTGCGCGAATGGCTTGAGGAGCATCGGGCTGAACTCATGGCAAACTGGGATCGTGCGAGCGCCGGACAGCCGACCGAATCCGTGGAACCGCTGAGGTGAGCGAGTTGATCAAGATCGAGGCGGTCGAACCGCTTGATGGCTGGTGGGTCAGGCTCACCTTCTCCGACGGAGCCGTCAAGGATGTCGACCTCGAAGGCGTCCTTGGGCGTGGCCACGTGTTCTCTGCGATCCGAGAGAACCGCGGCGCCTTCGAGCAGGTCCGGGTCAACCCGGAGACAGGCACGATCGAATGGCCAGGTGAGGTCGACCTCGATCCCGAGGTGCTCTACGGCCGGTTCGAACCAGGCTCCGGCGTCACGATCCCCCGCCGCACGGTTCGACCGCCAACGCCGGCCCACGCGTAGCCCTTTGCCAATGGCACCCCGTCCGACGGCTTCCCCCAGTTCGATCTCAGCAGCAGCCGCGGTCCGTAAGCGCAGACGCTGAGCCCGCCGCTGGCGATACTTGCGAGCTGTCGCGGTTCGATCTAAGCGGCTGTAGACCACGTGGGCTTTTGAGTGGGCAGCTCGGATCGCGGGCTCGGCCGCCGCCGGGGGTAGCGATGCGTCGCTACGCCGCGTGGCGGACGGCGCACGGAATAAGTCAATTGTTGGGATGGGATTTCGGATTGAGCGGGTCGGTTCCGGCCGCGACCTCTTCGCCGTCTGTATAGCCGTCGCCGTCGGTATCCGCGTTACGCGGGTCGGTGCCGTATTTGGCTTTTTCTAGGTAGTCGCTGAGTCCGTCGCTGTCGGAGTCGGGGCTGTTCACGATCCGCAGGTTCCATGTGAACTTCCAGTGCCGTTCAACGGTGCCGGAGCCGGGGTCGGTGCCGCTGAGGCTGCCGACCAGGTGCGTCGGATCGGTTCCTAGCGAGAAAGAGGGTCCGAACGGCGCCGGCTGGGCGTCGACTTCGCCGGGGCCGGTGGTGATTGGGGTGGGACCTGAATCGCAGCCGGTGCTGCCTGAGGCTGTGAATACGCCTTGAAAGCTCAAGCCTGGAAAGAAAATAATGTACTTGTGCGTACCGTCCGGATAGCTGGACCCGCCATAGGGGCCGGCTGCGGCTACGAGAATCCCGATCCCGGGCGGGGAGTTCGGGTCGGGACCAGATGCTGTCGTTTATGCAGCCCGCGTTCTGCACAAAGTGATATGAGAACGACGTTAGATCGCCGAAGGCTTCGACAGCCATTTCGGGGTCGTCGCCACCGAGGGATGCGGCCGCGCCGTTCAGCTTGTAGGCGGCTGATCCTGACTCTGCATAGGTGTATCCGTTGTCATCCTTGCCCGAGGTGTTGTCGGTGAACGCGACCGTTCCGCTCCATGTGCCTGGCGGCAGGTCTTTAACGCATACTCCGAGAAACGGGCCGCCGGCATCGGCGAGTTTGAACGTGTGCGAGTAGATGGCTGGGAGGTCTTTGTGGAGGTCGAGTAGGGGGATATCGAGGCTGACGTCGATCGAGACGGGGCTGGTGAGTGTCCACCATGGGTTTGCTGCCGCGCCACGACGCGGCGAAGGAATCGAACCTTCCAAGCCGGGGGCTGCCCGGCCCTGCCAGTTTTGAAGACTGGATGGGCCACCAGGCCCGTGCCGCGCCGGGGCGGATGCTACGGGGCGGCCGCTAGCCCGTACGCGCGATCTCGACGAACCCCCGCCATCCGATGTGCTGGTCGCAGGTCTCATCGGCTCCGATTGAGCAGTCGGCCGGCGGTCGCTGAACGATGTTGTCGGTCGAGTCGACATCGATCTTCAGTGCCTTGCCGTCCTTCTGCAGCTTTCGCAGCTTGCCCAACGAGACGCTGAGCTTCGCCGTGAGCATCGCCGGCATGTACGCCTTTGGATGAGCCTGGGACGCCGGAACGAGCACGATCGAGCCGTTGGGGAAGAAGGGAATTTGATCGCACGACTTGCTCGTCGAGGTATGCCCCGTGACGTGCTCGACCAACACCGACTTGGCCAGCTCGACCTTGACCGAGAGATTGCCGTTCGTCGAGCTGCCGGTCACGAGCGGAGGCAGGGTCGGATCGGAATACAGATCTCCGTGACAGTCCAACCCACCGCTGCCGGTCTTCTCGAATTCCGGACCATTCCCGTCGGAGGAGAACTCCTCGCGTTGCGATGCTCGCTTGATCGAGACCGATCCATGGCCCGGGACCTTGATCCCGGGATATGTGGCGGTCGCCTTGAAGTTGTCGCTTTCGCTCTGAGACAGGCCGGCGACGGAGATTGTCGAGCCGTAGCTCGCCTTCTCAACGTCGAACACGAGTCGGTAGGTCGGCTCTGCCTTCTTCTTCTTCTTGTGACTCCCGCTCTTGCCGACCGCGGTCGTCGCCGTCAGCCCCAGGGCCAAGCCCAGTGAAGCCATGCACCTCCGCACCATAAGCCCCTCGCTTCCATCGCCTGCGCTCAGCCCAGGAGCGCCAGTGTTACCCCGCGCAGCTTACAACCAAGACGGGATCTAGCCCAGCCCGTGCTCGAGCACACCCTTGACGCTCGCGTCGAGTGCGTTCAGGCGGTAGAGCGCGACCGCTTCCGGAGAGCCGAACCGGCCGCCCGGCGCTGACCCTGGGCCGTGGTGGCAGAGCACGCAGTGCAGCAACGCGAGGCGGCGTTCCTCATCGAGCCCACGCGCGCGCTCGTCGATCATCCTCTGGCCGATCATCAGGTGACCGAGGAGGCGACCCTCGTCGGTGACCCCGATCTCGGCGCCGTAGACGAATTCCCGTGTCCGGCCGATGTCGTGAAGCACCGCCGCGGTCAGCAGCAGATCCGAGTTGAGCCGCGGATGCAGCTGGCAGGTCTCATGGGCGAGCGTTGCCACCGCGACCGTGTGCTCGAGCAGCCCGCCCAGGTACGCATGATGGCCCGATCGTGTCGCCGGCGCACGACGGAACGCCTGCCGGAACAGCCGGTCCGCGAGCAGCGCCTCGAGCAGCTCCCGATAGGCGCGGTCGTACACCTCGCCGGCCAGGTGCTCGAGGAACCCGTCGAGCTCGTCGACGTCCCGGTAGGCGGTGGGCAGGAACGCCGCCGGGTCGACGTCCGCGCCGGCGCGCGCGATGTCATCGACCTCCAGCACGAGCTCATCCCGGAAGCGCTCGACCCGGCCCCGCACGTGGACCAGATCGCCGCGCTCGAAGCGGCCCGAGAGCACGTCCGCGTCACGGAACGCCCGGGCCGGGATCGTGCCGCTGCGGTCGCGCAGCTCGAGCGCGAGATAGGCACCTCCCGTGCGCGTGTTCAGCCGGTCCTTGCGGACGCAGGCGAACACGCCGTCGACCGCGGCTCCCGCCCTCAGCGTGGTGATCAAGTGACCGGCGCTCACACGCCCATGATGTACGGTGAATCGGATGCAGCCGCTGCAGTGGGAACACCGACCCGACGGTTTGCGTGCCCCGGCCGTGGTGTGCGCGTTCAAGGGATGGAACGACGCGGCCGACGCCGCCTCCTCGGCGGCGACGTTCGTCGGCAGCGCGCTGAACGCCCGCCGGTTCGCCACGATCGATCCGGAGGAGTTCTACGACTACCAGGCGACCCGGCCGCGCATCCAGCTCGTCGAGGGGCAGACACGTTCGATCGTGTGGCCGGCCGTGGAGCTGTACGAGGCGCGGATCCCGCGCGCGCCGCGCGACCTGATCGTGGTCACCGGCAGCGAGCCCTCGTTCCGCTGGCGTACGTTTTCGAAGCTGATCGTCGAGCTCGTCGAGGCGCTCGGCGCACAGCTCGTGGTGACGCTCGGCTCGCTGCTCGCCGACGTCCCCCACACGCGCCCGATCTCGGTCACCGGCCTCGCCTCCGATCCGGCCCTGATCGCACGGCTCGGACTGACCTCGTCGTCGTACGAGGGTCCGACCGGAATCGTCGGCGTCCTGCACGCGGGGTGCCAGGAGGCCGGCCTGCCCTCCGCCAGCCTGTGGGCCGCCGTCCCCCACTACATCGCCGCCACCCCAAACCCAAAGGCGGCGCTGGCACTCGTGCGAAAGCTCGAGGGCCTGGTCGGGATCGCCGTCGACGCTACCGAGCTCGAGACGGCGGCGGCCGATTACGAACGTCAGGTCAACCTCGCGGTCCAGAGCGACCCCGACGTGCAGGCGTTCGTCGAGCGGCTCGAACAGGCGGCCGGCGCCGAGGACGAAGAGGACCCCGGACCGCTTCCCTCGGGTGAGACGATCGCCCGGGACCTGCAGCGGTTCCTGCGCCAGCGCGGCCCCGACGATCCGCCCGGGCGCGGCTGAACGCGGCTACCGCTCCGCGGCGGGGCACACGAGGCGGTAGTCACACACCGAGCAGGCAGCCACCGACGGCGTCGGCTCGAATCCCTGCGAGAGGATCCCCTCCGCCACCTCGACCGCGATCTCGCGGATCCACTCGCTGCGGTCGCCGTCGTCGAGCGGCACGGTCACCTTCTGATCGTCCAGCAGGTAGTAGTAGGCCTGCTGGGAGGCTTCCAGGCTCCAGGCCTCACGCGCGCCCACGGCATACAGGGACAGCTGGACGTCGTCGAGCAGCTGGGTCGAGGTCTTCGGCCGGCCGGTCTTGTAGTCGATCAGCTCGTAGGAGCCGCCGGGCAGACGGTCGACGCGATCGACCCGACCCCTCAGCAGGTGCGGCCCGAGCCGGAACGTGAACTGGCGCTCGAACCACATCGGCTCGGACTCCGATGACTGAAAGCGCTCGTGGTAGCGGGTCAGCGCGCTGGCGGCCTTGCCCCGCAGCTGGCGCTCCTCCTCGGAGTCACCGAAGCCGCCGCGGCGCCAGCCGGCGTCGAGCAGGCCCAACAGCTCGGCCAGGGAGCCGGTCGTGTCCTCGCGCGCGTGGAAACGCTCGAGCACCTGGTGGACCAGGATCCCGAAGCGCTGGTGGATCGTAGGCTCCTGTGGAATCCGGAACACGCGCGCGAACTTGTACTTCAGCGGACACGTCCGGTAGGTGTCGATGTCCGAGGCCGAGAGCACAACACCCTCCCCGCGCTTGGGCAGAAACGGCTCGAGTGACGGCTCGTCACGGGCGGCGATCGCCTGCGTGCGCCGGCGCGTGTCGCGGTCGGCATCGAGCAGGTAGTCGTCGAGCACCGACGAGGTGAAGATCTCGCGCTGCTCGGAGGTGACCGCCTGGAGGATCCGGGCGTTGACGTCACGCAGACCCTCGGCCACGGTCTGGCCCTCGGGGCGCGCGATCAGCGCGGCCACCTTGAGCAGCTCGAGATAGCGCACGACGGCATGGGTCACGTCGAGGTCGGTGTCGAAGCGCAGCTCACCGAGCCGGCCGCCGGCGCGCATCGTCGATTCGAGCAGCTCGTCGCGGAGCAGGCGATAGGTCGAATGGAGCGTCTCCGCCGGTCCGAACAGCTCCTCGTCGCGGTCTTCCCACTCGGCACCGAGTGCGGTGCGGATCTCCTCGGCCAGCGGCGCCTGCGTCCGGCGTGCGCCACGGTCGCTGGCCGCCGGGAAGCACAGCACGGCGCGCGCCTGCGCGCGGGTCACCCCTGTGTAGAGCGCGTGGCGGAGCATCACGCGCTGGTTCTCGTCGTCGTCGGCCGGCAGCGACTCGTGCAGGAGCGCGTCGGGCACGCGCTCGGGCGCCGGCACCGCGACCCCGGCCTGCAGGCCGACGATGTACACGTGCTCGGCCTCGACCCCACCGGACGCGACCGCCGTCAGCACCCGCACTGCGCCTGAGCGCGCGAGCGACGGCTCCTCTTCCTCGCGCAAGCCGAAATCGGCGACCGCGGCCACCTGGCGCGCGAACTCGCGTGGCGTCGCCTGCGGCGCGCGGTTCACGTACGCGGCGGCGAGCTCGCCGAACCGCGCGAGCGCGCGCAGTCGCTCCACCACATCGGCCTGGGCCGCGAACAGTTGCTGGCGCCGCAGCCCGAGGCGATCGATCAGCCGGTGGACGTACAGGTCTGGGCGGGTCGTGTCGATCGCCGCGATCCCGGAGCGGTAGAGCTTCAGGAATATGCGGATCCGCTCGCGCGCCTCGGGCGGCACCTGGGGGGACTCGGTCGCGGCGGCGAGGGCCGCGACCATGTCGAGCTTACGGCGCCGCGCGATCTGCGTGCAGCGTGCGATGTCGACCGAGCGCAGCTCGATCGGCGGCCGGGCCAGTGCCCGGACCACCGCGCCGGCGTCGGAGGGGTCGGCGAGCAGCCGCAGCCATGCCAGCACGTCGCGGATCTCGGCACGCTGGAAGAACGCGGCCTCGCCAATCACCCGGTGCGGCACCGCCCGTTCCTCGAGCGCGACCGCGACCGACTGCCCCTCCCGCGCGATCGAGGGGACGAGCACGATGATCGAGCCGGGGGCGACCCCGTCCCGCGCGATCAGCCGCTCGACATCTACGGCCACCGACTGCGCCTGGGCGCGATCGTTGGCGCAGCGCCAGAACTCCACCTCGCCTCCCTCGGAGGCTTCGACCTCGGCCACAGCCGCGTCGCCGAGCGCGACGGCGCCGGCCTGGAGAAGACGTCCCGGGCAACGGAGGCTTCGCGCGAGCGCGATCAGCTCCGCGCCCTGCGAGAGGCTCTCGAGACGCTCGGCGCCCGCGCCACGAAAGCGCCGTAGCGCCTGAGCCGGATCTCCCGCCGCGGTCAGCGTTTCGCCGCCGAGGCCCTGGGCAAGCCGGCACGCGGCCAGGCTCAGCTCCTGCGCGTCGTCCACGAGCACCCAGTCGAACCGACGCGCGCGGTCGCCTCGGACGCGCAGGGCGGCGGTCATCAGATCACCGGCGTCGCCGGCGCTGGCGTCGGCGAGCATCCGCTCGTGGGTCCGATACACGTCGGCGAACTCGAGCTCCATCGGATCGGCGGCGCCGTTGGCCCAGGCTGCGTACTCCTGGACGGTGATCAGCTCGGCCTTGAGCCGATCGATCTTGCGCACGAACGCGCCGAGCAGCGCATTTACGTTGCCGCCGAAGTCGTGGTGCTGGAGCGAGAGCTCGTCGATCCGGTCCAGCAGCATCGCGAGCCGGTCGTCAGGCCCGAGCAGCGATCCGAGCGGTTCCTCGCCGGCGTCGTGGAGCACCGCGCCCGCGAGCTCGACCGGTGTCAGGACGAACAGCTGCTCGTAACCGTGCTCAAGCGTCTGCTCGAGCTCCTCTCGCATCGCGTCGGCGCGAGCGCCCGTCGGGGCGATCAGCGCGATCCGTTCCGGCGCGCACCCCTCCTCCACGAGCCAGCGGAATCGGTCCATCAGAACGCGTGTCTTGCCGGTGCCGGCCGGTCCGAGTACGAGCAGCCGGCCACCGCGATAGGTGACAGCGCGACGTTGAGCGGGAAGCAGACCATCAAGCGTGAGCGCCACGTCTGACAGCATAGGTCCGGCGATGACTTCAACTCGATCGGCACTCGAGGCGGATTGGCTCGGCGCCTGCCGCCGCGCGGTGCAGGGCGTCCAGGACGTGCTCGCCGACGCCTCCACCACAACCGAGCGGGCGGTCGAGACCGGTTCGCGCGGGAGTGGCGGTGACCGCACGCTGGTGATCGACGCCGCCGCCGAGAGCGTCGTCTTCAGCGAGCTCCAGCGTATCCGCGACGAGGGATTCCGGTTCGAGGCGATATCCGAGGAGCGCGGCGAGATCGACTACGGCGATCCGTCGATCCGGGTGATCATCGACCCGATCGACGGGTCGCTGAACGCCAAGCGCGGCATCGCCGGCCATGCGGTGTCGATCGCCGTGGCCGCCGGGACGACGATGGCGGACGTGGAGTTCGGCTTCATCTATGACCTCGGGATGCGCGAGGAATGGTGGGCCCGCCGCGGCGAGGGGACGTACCTCAACGGCGAGCGGCTCGACCCCTCGGCCTCCGAGCGCCGCAGCCGCGACGGCCGGCTTGAGGTCCTCGGGATCGAGGCCGCGGATCCACGCTGGGTGCAGGCGTCGATCGAGCCGCTCGTGAGCACCGCCTACCGCCTGCGCACCGTCGGCGCGATCGCCGTGTCGCTGTGCCAGGTCGCCGCGGCCCGGTTCGACGGCATGGT
The DNA here is from genome assembly GCA_963796645.1 of uncultured Solirubrobacterales bacterium. GTDB lineage: Bacteria > Actinomycetota > Thermoleophilia > Solirubrobacterales > Solirubrobacteraceae > Palsa-465. The sequence continues at coordinate 617,815 of CAWCMQ010000004.1, forward strand.
CACGTTGCGCAAGTGCCGCGGAGTCGATGCGGCCGCTGGCCAGCTGATCGTGCGCGAGGCGGGCGGACTGATCTGCTTCCCCGGCCTCGACGGCCCGCTCGCTGCCCCGCTGGACGCGCATCCGAGCGCTCCGGTGATCGCGGCACGGACGCCGGACACGCTCGCCGAGCTCGAACGGATCCCGACATGATCGACTGGATTCTGGCGGAGAAGATCGCCGGCTACATCGCGGGCACCGGCAACGGCAACCTGCCGAGAGCCGACCTCAGCGCGCTGGCGGTCGAATCGGAGGCGCGCGTCATCGCCTATACCGGGCTGACCCCCTCGCGGCCGCTGCCGGAGCCGGAGGGCATCAGCCGCAAGGAGTGGATCTCCTCGAACGTAGGTGCGATGCGGGTGCTGCTCGACCCGGTGCTCGAGCGCGCCGGCGAGGGCATGGGGCCGCTCAAGCCAGCGATGCAGCTCGGGATCGGCTTCGCGCTCTCGACCGAGGTCGGAGTCGTGCTCGGTTACCTGGCCCAGCGGGTGCTCGGTCAATACGAGCTTGTGCTGCTCGACGAGGCGGTCGACGATCGCCCGCCACGGCTGCTGTTCGTGCTCCCGAATCTCGGCCAGGCAGTCGATGCATTCGGCGCCGAGGAGCAGGAGTTCATGACCTGGGTGGCGCTGCACGAGGTCACACACGCGGTGCAGTTCGCGGGCGTGCCGTGGCTCCATGGCCATGTCGCCGGGCTCGTGAAGGAGCTGCTGAAGAGCGCCGAGGTGAGGGTCGAGACGCCGCGCAAGCTGCGGATGCCGAGCGGCGACGAGCTGCGTCGGATCGCCGGGTCACTACGCCACGGAGACCTGATCTCGCTCGTCACCAACGACGCCGAGCGCGCGACGTTGGATCGGGTTCAGGCGGTGATGGCGGTGATCGAGGGCCACGCCGAGCATGTGATGGACGCCGTCGCGCCCGATCTGCTCCCGTCGCTGCCCAAGCTGCGCGAGGCGCTCGATCGCCGGCGCAAGTCGCAGTCGACGATGTCACGTCTGGTGGCGAAGCTGCTCGGCCTTGACATGAAGATGCGCCAGTACGAGCGCGGCAAGTACTTCTGCGACGAGATCGTGAAGGCCGGCGGCACCGACGCGCTCCGCCACGTGTTCTCGAGCCCCGAGGCGCTGCCCACGCTCGAGGAGCTCGAGCAGCCGAGCGCCTGGATCGCCCGCACCGGGCTCGCGCCGGCGTAGGTCTGAGATGGATGCGCGTGTCAAGAGGGCGGTCGAAATTGGTGTCGTTGCTGTTGTTCATGGTGGTGGGTGTGCTGGGGTCGGGCGGTCAGCGCGACGGCAACGACAACTGGTCACTCTGAGATGCGCGGGTCGGGACCGCATGGCAGTGTCCGGTCGTGAGCTGCCTCGCACTAGATTCGCGAGTCGGGATCGCATAGACCTATTCGAGGATTCTCAGGTGGGTCGCGCTGGCCGCCCCACCCCAGCAGGTTCGGTCTGGATGGTCAGGCAGCGGCAACCTCGAGTGGTTCGCGGAATGGGGCCTGGACCATCGCGGCCCAGACGAAGCCGGCGAGCTCGCGCGCGACCGCGGTCGTCGCGACGGTCGAGCGTTTCCCGTTCTGGGTCAGCGTTCGGTGGCGTTGCCACAGGCGGATCTGCGCCTGCCACGCCCTGGCAGTGATCTCGGCCGGGACCTGGTCGGCGAGCTGCGCGGCGCGAGCGGACTGGCGGGGGCGGTGCTGGTAGTGCCAGGCCGCCTCGATCAGCAGCCTGCGCGCGTGTGTGTTCCCGGTCTTGGTGATGTGCCCTCGGTGCTGCTGGGCGCCGGAGGAGTACTCGCACGGGGTCAGGCCGAGATAGCTCATCAACTCCCGTGGCGACGCGAACCGGCGGAAATCGCCGATCTCGGCCAACAGCCCGAGCGCGGTCCGGGTAGCGACCCCGCGGAACGAGCACAGCCAAGCGACCGGCTCAGCCCACGGCTCGCAGCTCGCGACCCGCTCGAGGCGCTGATCGATCGCGGCCAGCTGCGCGTCCAGCGTCGCGAGATGCGCGAGCATGAACTCAAGCGCCGCTTGCGCGAGCGGGTCAGTCAGCCGCTGGGCGGCGACCCACGCCTCGTGGCGCTTGGTCCAGCTCTTCCCGTCGCGGTAGATGTGGCCGTGGCGCAACAGCTGCTTGGCGACGCGATGCCTGGTCGCGGTCCGGCCGCGGCGCAGATCATCGCGGGCCCTGACGAGATCACGCAGCCCCTCCTGCTCCGGCGACGGGGGCTGCACGAACGACAGCTCCCCAGCGCGATACAGGCGCACCATCTTCTTCGCGTCACGACGATCGGTCTTCACACGATCACCCGCGCGGATCGGGATCAACGACGGCGCGACCACATCGCACGCCACCCCCATCCTCGACAGCAGCCGGTGAAGCTCATAGCCGCCCGGCCCGGCCTCGTAGCAGACCGCCAACCCCTCAGGGCCGCCCAGCTTCTCCACGAACCGGCGGACCGCCCGCTCGATGTTCTCCAAGCGAACCACCTCAGGCGTCCCGCCGCTCGCCGGCAAGATCCCGGCCACCAGCGAGAGCTTATGCTGATCGATCGCGACCCACGTCGACACCTGGGCAGGGGCAGTCGAGCTAACGTCCGGCATGGCTGGTCCTCCTTCGTATGCGGCACTGGCCGCAGCGGTCGGTTACAACCGCCGAGGCTAACCCGCGAACCTGCGAACGCCGAGGGCCAGCCCCAACTCCGCATCCATACTGACTAGTTCCCGTTGCCCGCGCGCTCGAGCGCGTACAGATGCCACTCGTCGGGGACGCCGCGCAGCGCGTGCAGGCCTCGATCCTCGAACTGCAGCCCGGACCCGACGACCAGGTCCTTGACCGTGCTCGAGGCGAGGACCTCGCCCGCGTCGGCACACGCCATCACGCGCGCGCTGATGTGAACCGCGATCCCGGCGACGTCATCGCCGACGAGCTCACATTCGCCGGTGTGCAGGCCGGCCCGCAGTCTCAGGCCGAGGGCCTCGACCTCCTCGACGATCTCGGCGGCACAGCGAACCGCTCGGGCAGGCCCGTCGAAGGTGGCGAGAAAGCCGTCGCCGATCGTCTTGACCTCCGTGCCGCGCCAGCGCTCGAGCTCGTTTCGGATGATCGAGTGGTGCTCGGAGAGTAGGTCGCGCCAGCGCCCGTCGCCGATCCGCGAGGCGTGCTCGGTGGAGCCGACGATGTCGGTGAACATCACCGTCGCGAGCACGCGGTCGACCTCGCCGGCGGGCCGGCGGCCGGTCAGGAACTCCTCCACGTCGTCGATCGCCGGAGCCTCGGTCCAGCCGTAGCTGTCCTGCCCGGCGTACTCGATGAAGCGGGCCCCGGGGATCATCTCCGCCACCTCGCGCCCCACCTCGACCGGGATGTAGTGGTCGCTGGATTGGTGGGTGACCAGGGTAGGCACGCGAATCGTCGGCAGCACGGCACTCAGGTCGGTTTCCGAGATCATCTCGATCAGCCGGCGCGCCATCCCGGGGCTGACCGCCGCCCGCTGCATCCTGCCCCACCACTCCTCGAAGGCCCGGTTGCCGACCTGGCTTGGGGCGAAGACCGAGATCAGGGTCCCATCGCCCCAGTTGTTCTCAATCGCGTTAAGGAACACCTCCTTGAGCTCGGGCCTGGTCGCGGTTGTCCCGCGGGGGGAGACCGAGGACAACACGAGCGAGCTCACCCGGTCGGGATAGGTGGCGGCGAACAGCGCCGAGAGCCCGAGGTCACCGGCGCCCCAGAGCGCGGTGCGTTCGAGCCCGACCTCGTTTAGGACGGCGCACAGATCGTCCATCTGCAGCTCGAGCGTCGGGGGCTGTGTGACGGCATCCGATAGGCCGGTTCCACGCCGGTCGAACATCACCACGCGGGCGAAGGATCCCAGCCGTTCGAAGCAGTGAGCCGTGTTCGGCTCCTCCCACATCACCTCCAGGTGAGAGGCCGGGCCGTTGATCAGCACGAGGTCCACCGGGCCGTCGCCGAATACCTGATAGGCGATGCTCGCATCGCCGCTGTGGGCATAACGGGTACGCGGTCTGATCACGGAATCTGCATAGAAATGTAACGGAGACCGGGTCCCAGGGTACAAACATGTGTTCGGCTATTCTGGAAGTCGACCAAGGCTTATTTCACAGATCCGAGTTCTAAAGGGAGCAATAGACTCAATGGCTACCAGCAGCAGCAGACCGGCGGGTCGCAAGACCGCCACGGCTAAGAAGAGCAGCACTACCCGAAAGCCCGCCGCGGCCCGTAGGCCGGCGGCGACCAGCACCTCGACGCAGCCGAAGACGGCCGTCGAGCAGGCCCAGGTCCTGGCCGAGCGCGTCGTGCTCGTGCCGGTCGGCGCGAGCCTCCTCGCGCGCGACAACCTGGTTTCGACCGTCAAGGGTCTCGCGACCAGGTATCGCACCCGCGCCAGCGCCGAGCGTGAGCTCAAGCGCTACGAGCGCCGCGGTGTGACGGCGCGCAACCGCTTCGAGCGCCAGGTGCGCAAGACGCGGACCCGCGTGGAGCGGGAGCTTCGGCAGCGTCGCAGCCGCCTCGAGCGGACGGTTCGTCAGAACCGCCGCCGCTTCGAGCGTGAGGTGCGCTCGGTCCGACGTGACCTCGAGAAGCAGTCGGGCGTCGTCGGCGCGCGCGTCGAGAAGATCGTCTCCGAGGCCCAGGACCGGATCGGCTCCTCGGTCTGAATCGATTTCCCCCGCCCGGCGCCCAGGAGAGCGCCCGGTGGGAAGGGTTCGCCGGCCTCATAACCTCGCCGGCGAGCGAAGTACCTCTCCTCCCTCAACCGCCGGGGCGCCACGGAAGTGGCGCCCCGTCGGTCTTTAAGCGGGTGGGCAGGGCATAGGCCTGTCCGGCGCCCCGGCCGGCGGTAGTTAGGGAACTCACCTTGCAACGCGTCTGTCCGACTGGGATAGTCGGGCCATGGACGCACGGGTGCGGTGGCGTCGGGCGATCGCCACGCTGGTCTTACTGGGCCTCGGGGCTGCCTGCTCGCTGCTCGTCGCGACCGCGGGCGCCGACTCGAATTCGACCCCGGCGGTCCAGCTGCACCTCGACACGCTGCAGAACACGAGCACCTCGGGAGACGGGACGACGCCGACGGGCACAACGCCCGACTCGTCTCCGAACCACCTCGCTGCCACCGCCAGCGGGACGCCGATCAACGACGGCCGGTTCCAGGGCGCGCTCAACATGGGCTACAGCGACAACGGGGTCACGGTCCCGGACACCGCGGCGCTCCGTCCCACGGCGGGGGTCACCGTGATGGGGTGGGTGCGTGACTCGGTCAATCCCGGCGCCAACCGGATGGTTCTCGGCAAGGCGTTCGCCGACGGATGTAAGCGGCTCGCCTATGGTCTGATCACCGGCCCGACCGGCGGGCTCGAGTTCGACACCACGACCTTCAACGACGGGGACCAGGAGACTGCCACGCCCGAGTCCCAGCCCTCGGGTCTGTGGGACGGGCACTGGCACGCGATCGCCGGGACCTACGACGGCAACACGATGCGGTTGTGGATCGACGGCACGCTGGCCGAGAGCCAGGTCGTAGGTCATCCGCTCGACTACAACACCTCTACCGATCCCGGCACCGGCTATCCCGACGACACCGGCCTGTATGCCGGCCAGCCCACGCCGCCGCCTAGCTCGCTGCCGGCAGGACCGCCCTGCGACTACTCCAACTACCGCTACGGCGGAGACACCGACGAGATCCGGGTTTATAACCGGCCCCTGAGCCAGACCGAGATCCAGTACCTCCAGGACTCGCACCACTCCACGCCACCGGATCTCCCGCCGCCGACCACGACCACGACCAGCTCGAGCACGACGACGACCACGCCACCATCGAAGCCGACGGCCCTGTTCCAGATGGTGCACACGGTGCCGATGCTCGGAGCGACCGGCTTCAATGGTCTCGCCTCCCGGCCCTCGCTGAGTGGAAGCATCGCCGACTATCACTGGACGATCGTCGGGGCGGCTACGCCGACCGTCGACACCGACTGCGGCAGCAGTCCGGTGTTCGCGCATCCGTTCCCCGCCAACGGCGTCTATCACGTGACGCTGATCGTGACCGACACGCTCGGGCGCCACGCCTCGGCCACCGCGCCGGTGACGATCACCGGCCGCACACTGCTGAACGCGATCAACGATCCGCAGACGTTCGACTGCGAGAACCCGGCCAAGGGCGAGCAACCGAACCGCTCAGACTGCATCAAGACCTACGGCTTCGGAATCCTCGACGTCAACAGCCGGGGCAAGCTGAACGACTGCTTCGAGGTGTCACAGAGCCGCCCCAGCCCAACCTCCAAGACGCTCGAGGTGGGGACGATCGCCGGCCCGGTCGCGATCAACGGCCTGTACGTCCCGATACCGGAGAGCGTAACGACTGTCTACGACTCCAACGGCAACGTCTCGGTCCACGGGGCGAACCTGTTCTCCGTGCGCGTAGGCCCGTTCCTGACCCAGACGTTCCCGGTCCAGTTCACGGTCAAGCCCAACTCCCAGGGAGTGTTCCACCTGGTCAAGATCGACCCGGCGACGAACACACCGAAGTTCCTCGGCTCGCTGCCGATCAGCGGCCATCTCTCGATCGATCTGATCTACCACCAGAGCAAGGTCGAGGTGGGTATGGGTTTGCCCTCGCCGTTCACGTTCGGAGGCAAGCACGCGGCCTCGGGCACCGTCTCGATGATCTCCGACAACGTCAACGGACTGCATTACGACGGCCTCGGGTTGTCGGTGCCCGACCTCTGGCTCGGGCCGCTGTTCGTCTCGAACCTCTCGTTCTCATACACCAAGAGCGACGACTCGTGGAACGGCACGGCCAAGGTCCTGCTCCCGGGCAGCCAGATCGCCATCGACGCGTCGGGGCCGCCGACGCAGCCGCCGGACTTCGGCATCCACATCCGGCACGGGAATTTCTACGGCGCCGGGTTCGGAGTCGACTTCACGCCCCCGACTCAGCCCGACCTGTTCCCGCCGTTCCACACCGTGTTGCTCAACTCGATCGGCGCGTCCGTGGGACTGAACCCCTTCCGCCTCACCGGCCAGATCGTGATCAGCGCCGCCAACCTCGTGGACGAGAGCGGCGTCCTGTTCGCCGCCTTTGCCAGCCCGGACGACAAGTACACGATGCCCGACAACGTCGATCCGGAGCTCGCCCCGCTGGCCGGCCGCACGTTCGACCGGTTCACGCTCGCGATCGGCGGCACGGCCAAACTCAAGGTGCCGCTGATCGCCGGGGCCGACGTGCCGCTGTTCAGCGCGTACGGGCTGTACGAGTACCCGGACTACTTCGAGTTCGCCGGCGGCTTCCAATTCGGGATCAGCTTCGTATCGCTGAACGGTGGCGTGTCCGGCTTCGTGTATCCGTCGAGCGGCAAGTTCAACGCCCAGGGGGGCGTGCAGGCGTGCCTGCGCAACATCAAGATCGACATCAAGGTCTTCACCATCAAGCTGAGTCCGTGCCTGAGCGTGGGCGCGGTCGTCTCGAGCAAGGGCGTCGGCTTCTGCACGGTGCTCCCGGTCCCGACGCCGATCGGCACGATTCCGATCAACTTCGGTGTCGGTTACCACTGGGGCGACAGCGCGCCCAAGCCGATGCTGTTCAGCTGCGACTACTCGCCGTACGCCGAGACCTCGCCGCTCGCCGGCCGGGCGGCCGCCAACACCTACGCGGTCAACCTGCCGGGCGGCCTGCCGTCGGCGATGTTCCGCGTGCGCGGCACCGGCGGAGACCCCACGCTGCGCGTCACCGACCCGCGGGGGCACAGCATCACCGCCGGCGCCAACGCGATCGTTCTTCAGGGCGCTGATCCCGACACCACGCTCGTCGGCCTCCGCCACCCGCTCGCCGGACGCTGGACGATCACGGCCGCCCCGGGGTCGGTCCCGATCAGCGAGGTGGCGGTCGCGCACGGGCTGCCGGCGCTGAAGATCAAGGCGCACGTCACCGGTCACGGCTCTCAGCGCGTGCTCCACTATCGCGTCTCGGCGCTGGACGGGCGCCGGATCACCTTCGCCGAGCATGGGCACGGGATCGCGCACGTGATCGGGATTGCCCACAGGGCCACGGGGACGATCCGCTTCACGCCGCAGTCCGGTGCCCCGAAGCGCTCGATCGTGGCGCTGGTCGAGGATGCCAACGGACCGGGGCATCAGCTCGCGGTCGCGTCGTTCCGGTCGGCGGGCTTCACGCGCCTCGCCCGCCCGGGCAAGCTCCGCGCCCGGCGCGCCCACGGCAAGCTCTCGATCAGCTGGCGGCGGGTCGCGGGCGCCAGCCGCTACGAGGTGCTCGTACGTCTCTCGGACCGCTCGCAGGTGTTCGAAATTGTGCGGCGGACCCACCTCGTGATCACGGATCCGTTCCCCGGTAGGCGGGGCGCCGTCACCGTCGACGCGCTCGATCCGACCAACCGGCGCGGCCCCGCCCGGACGGTGAAGATCGCCGCTGTGCGGGCCAAGCGCCGCTGACTCGCGGGTCCGCCGGGCGCGCATGCGCGCCCGGCCTGCGGGCGCATGCGCCCGCAGGGGCCCGGCGCATGCGCCGGGCCCGCCTACAATGGACCCATGCCTACTCGTGAACAAGTAATCGACTCCCTGCGTTCCGTCATCGATCCCGAACTGCGGCGCGACATCGTCGAGCTCGAGATGGTCCGCTCGGTCGACGTCCATGAAAACGGCGTCGTCGACGTGACCGTCTCGCTGACGACCGCGGGCTGCCCGATCCGCAGCCATTTCGAGACCGGCGTGACACAGGCGATCCGCAAGCTCGACGGCGTCGTCGGGGTGAACCTCAGCTTCGACGTCCTCAACGACAACGAGAAGGCGGCGCTCGGCCGCAAGCTCGGTCGCGGCTCCCTCCCCGAGGGCGCGCTCGCCCAGGTCCGCAACGTGATCTGCATCGGCTCCGGCAAGGGCGGGGTGGGCAAGTCGAGCGTGACCGCCAATATCGCCGCGGCGCTCGCGGCCGAGGGCAAGCAGGTGGGCGTGCTCGATGCCGACGTGTGGGGCTATTCGCAGCCTCGGATGCTCGGCCTCGGCGCCCAGCGTCCGCACGTGAACGCCGAGCGCAAGCTCGTCCCGCTGACCGCGCATGACGGCATCAAGGTGATGTCGATCGGCTTCTTCGTCGAGCAGGACGCTGCGGTCGTGTGGCGCGGCCCGATGCTCCACAAGGCGCTCCAGCAGTTCCTCGAGGACGTGGAGTGGGGCGAGCTCGACTACCTGCTGATCGACCTCCCGCCCGGCACCGGCGACGTCTCAATGACCCTCGCGCAACTGCTCCCGCAGGCGAAGTTCCTGATCGTGACCACGCCACAACCGGTGGCGCAGAAGGTCGCGCGGCGTTCGGCCGAGATGGCATCGAAGCTGAAGCTCGAGATCGCCGGCGTGATCGAGAACATGTCCGGGTTCGTCACCCCGTCGGGCGAGCGCTTCCAGATCTTCGGCGAGGGCGGCGGTCAGCTGCTGGCCGAGGAGCTCGAGGTGCCTCTCCTGGCCAAGGTGCCGCTGACGGTGGGGCTGCGCGAGCAGTCCGACTCCGGCACGCCACTGGTCTTCGCCGACCCCGACGATCCCGCGGCGCAGGCGCTGCACCAAGCCGCGCGCGGCCTGGTCGCGCTCTCGCCGATGGAGCTGCCGGTGATGCAGGACCCGGCGCCGGCCGCGGCGCCGAAGCCGGCCGGCATGTCGCTGCCGATGGCCTAGGCGCTCGGCCGCCTCAGCTAGCTCCGCTCAGCGGTTCGTGTAGTAGTCAACGTTGAGCTGGGTGTACTTCTGCCATTCGTCGGGGAGCTGGTCCTCGGCGAAGCAGGCATCGACCGGACAGGCCTCGACGCACGCGTCGCAGTCGATGCATTCCTCAGGGTCGATGTAGAGCATCTCGACCTGGTCGTAGTCCGGCTCGTCGGGAGTCGGATGAATGCAGTCGACCGGGCAGACCTCCACGCACGAGTTGTCCTTCGTGCCGATGCAGGGCTCGGCGATCACGTAAGCCATAGGTTCTCTGGTCTCTCTGTCGGTTCGGTTGGCTTGGGGAGCGGCCAATTGTACGAAGGCAGACTCGACGTCCGTCGGTAGCCTCCCCGCCGTGCTGCTTCTAACCGGCGCCACCGGAACGATCGGCAAGCCGCTGCTGCGCCGGCTCACCGCCGGCGGAACGCCGGTTCGCTGCCTGGTCCGCGACCCCCGTCGGCTTGGACCCGAGCGCGTCCGCGTCCAGATTGCGCTCGGCGACCTATCCGACCACCTCTCCTTCCGCCACGCGCTGCGCGGGGTCGACACCGTCGTGCACCTCGCGTCGGTGATCCGCGATCAGCCGACCGGCTCGATCGAGGAACTGGCCGGCGTGGCCACGTGGCGGCTGGTGCGGGCGGCCGAGCGAGCGGGCGTGCAGCGATTCGTGTTCTTCTCGGCGCTCGGCGCCTCCACCCGGAGCCGGTCCCGGCTGATGCAGGCGAAGGCCGTGGCCGAGCGGGCGCTGGGCGAGTCCTCGCTCACCCACACCGTGTTCGCGCCCGGCTGGGTGTACTCGCCGAGCGACCCGTTCCTGACCCTGCTGCAGCGGATGTCGCTGCTGCCGCTGATGCCGATTCCCGGATCCGGCCGCGCCACGTTCCAGCCGATCTGGGCCGAGGACGTGGCCGATTGCGTGATGGCGGCGCTTCCCGGCGGCGCGATGGCCGACCGGTCCAACGGCGCCCGCTACGAGCTCGCAGGGCCGGAGACCCTGTCCTACCGGGAGATCGTCGAGACCGCGCTCCGCTCCTTTCACCGCAGCCGGCTGATCGTCTCGGTCCCTCAGCCCGTCGTCCGCCGCTCACTGAAGCTGCTCGAGCTGGTCACGGGCCCGGCGGCGTTCGCGACCTGGGACGAGGCCGAGCTGCTCGAGATCGCGATGACCTCACGCCACGGGAGCGCCGACGCCGAGCGCCTCGGCGTGGTCCCGAAGTCGATGCGCGCGGTGCTGGGGGTCGGTTAGGGTGGCTACAGCGCCGGCCGGCGCGCACCCCACGGCAGCGCGCGCTCGAGCTGAGTCGAGAGCGCGAGCAGCGTGCCCTCGCCCACCGGCCGCCCGATCAGCTGGACGCCGGTCGGGAGCCCGTCGTCGCCCTGGTAGAGCGGCAGGCTGACCGCGGGAAGACCGGTCACGTTCGCGAGCGCCGTGAACGGGACGAACAGCCCCGAGCGCTGAAAGTGACTCCACGGATCGGGGCCGCGGCCGTGCACCTCGCCGGTCTGGAGCGGCCGGGTGGCGAGGGTCGGCGTGAGCACGACGTCGAAGCGACCCAGTCCGGCCACGATCCCGCGCGCGGCGATCTCGAGCCGGCTCTCGGAGGTCAGGAAGCTGGTCGTGTCCTGCTCTCTGGCGTGCTGATAGAGCATCCAGCTGAGCGGCTCGACGTCGTCCTCGGTCGGCTCGCGCCGGGCGATGCGTGCTCCGACCGCCACCATCATCGCCGTCTGTGGACCGAAATAGCGGGTGAAGTCGGGGAGCAGATCGAGCCCGGCCCATGGGGGCGAGAACTCCTCCACCGTGTGACCGAGCGACTCGAGCAGCGCCGCGGTGTCACGCGCGGCCTGCGCGCAGGCAGGATCGACGATCGCGTCGGGGAGCGGCGACTCCACGGTCAGTCCGATCCGCAGCCGGCCCGGCTCGCGCGCGGCCGCGGTCGCAAACGGCTCGCTCGGCTCGGGCGCCCAGTTCGCATCACCGAGCTCGTAGCCGGCGAGGATGTCGGTCAGGGCCGCGGTCTCGGCCACGGTCCGGGTCAGAACGCCGTCGACGACGAGGAAGCTCTGCCCCACATCGGGGCCGACCGAAACCCGTCCGCGCGCGCCCTTGCACCCGACCAGCCCGCAGCAGGCGGCGGGAATCCGGGTGGAGCCGCCGCCGTCGTTGCCGTGGGCGATCGGCACCATGCCCGCGGCCACCGCGGCCGCCGAGCCCCCGCTCGAGCCGCCGGGGGTGCGGTCGAGCGACCACGGGTTGTTGGTCGGCCCAAAGCGTCTGGATTCGGTCGTGGGCAGGATCCCAAACTCGGGCATCGCGGTCTTGCCGACGATTACGAACCCCGCCTCCCGGATGCGACGAACGAGGTGAGCGTCGTGGTTGGCCACCAGGCCACCGAAAAGACCGCTCCCCATCGTCAGCGGCATCCCCTGGACGGGCCGGTTGTCCTTGACCGCGATCGGTACGCCGGCGAATGGGCGCGGATCGCCGGGCCCGATCTCGGCCGCGACGGCGAGCGCCGAGTCGCCGGCCACGTGCGTGAACGCATTGATCCGCGGCTCGAGCTCCTCGATCCGGTTGAGCGACTCCTGCACGAGCTCCGTGGCGCTCAGCTCGCCGGAGCGCACGCGGGCCGCGAGGTCGAAGGCCGACTCGAACATCAGCGAGGACATGGCGGCGCAGCCTATAACGGTCGCTTTACGCGCGCCCACTAGCCTTTGAGCGACACAGATTTTCAGACCGCCGCCACAGGAGCACGAACAGATGAGCGCAACAGCCGAAGTACAGTCGGGGCTCGAGGGAGTAGTCGCCTTCGCCACCGAGATTGCCGAGCCCGACCGCGAGGGCGGCGCGCTCCGCTATCGGGGAGTCGACATCGAGGAGCTCGTCGGCAACGTGCCGTTCGGGCAGGTCTGGGGTCTGCTGGTCGACGGCAAGCTGCTTCCGGGCATGCCGCCGGCCGAGCCGCACCCGCTGTACGTGCACTCGGGCGACCCCCGCGTCGACGTGCAGTCGGCGCTGGCGATGCTCGCCCCGCAATGGGGCTTCGGCCAGCTGATCGACATCCCCGACGAGGAGGCGCGCGACAACCTGGCCCGCGCCTCGGTGATGGCGCTGTCGTTCGTTGCCCAGTCGGCGCGAGGCATCGGCCAGCCACCCGTGCCCCAGCGCGAGGTCGACAAGGCGACGCGGATCGCCGAGCGGTTCCTGATTCGCTGGCGCGGTGAGGCGGACCCGAAGCACGTCGAGGCGATCGACGCGTACTGGATCTCCGCCGCCGAGCACGGGATGAACGCATCGACGTTTACCGCGCGCGTCGTGGCCTCGACGGGCGCCGACGTGGCGGCGGCGCTGTCGGCCGCGGTCGGCGCGCTGTCCGGGCCACTCCACGGCGGAGCCCCCTCCAGAGTGCTGAAGATGCTCGACGACCTGGACCAGGTGGGCGACGCCGATCGCTACGTCAAGGACCTGCTCGACCGCGGCGAGCGCCTGATGGGCTTCGGCCACCGCATCTATCGCGCCGAGGATCCACGTGCGCGCGTGCTGCGGCGCACGGCGCGCGCGCTCGGCTCGCCGCGGGTCGAGGTGGCGGAGGCGCTCGAGGAGGCCGCGCTCGCGGAGCTCCAGGCACGCAAGCCCGATCGCGTGCTGGCCACCAACGTCGAGTTCTGGTCGGCCGTCGTCCTTGACTTCGCCGACGTACCGCCCGAGCTGTTCACGCCGATGTTCACGTGCGCGCGGACGGCCGGCTGGTCGGCCCACATCCTCGAGCAGAAGCGCGAGGGACGGCTGATCCGGCCGACCGCGAAGTACGTCGGCCCCCCGCCGCGGCCGCTGTCGGACCTCCAGGACTGAGCCGACCGCGCGGACCCGCGGCGCGCGGGCGAGGACCCGTATGCTGGCCACGGCGCGCATGTCCCCCGAACGTCAGCTCGACCCACAGGCGCTCGGCGATCACATCGATCGGCTGTATCGCGCCGCGTGGAGCCTCTGTGGCTCACGGGAGGAGGCCGAGGACCTCGTCCAGGAGACGTTCGCCCGCGTGCTGCGCAAGCCGCGCATCCTGCGCTCCGAGGACGACCTTGGCTACCTGCTTCGCGTGCTCCGGAACACCTTCTTCAGCACGCGGCGGACGGCGTCCCGGCGCCCGCAGACCACGGCGCTGCCTGATGATCTCGACCTGATGGAGGATCGCTCAGCCGTGAGACCGGAGGCGAAGATCGAGTCCAACGAGCTGTACGCGGCGATCTCCGCCCTGCCCGATGACTTTCGCGACGCGCTGATCGCGATCGACGTCGTGGGGCTGTCCTACGGGGAGGCGGCCCAGGCGCTGCGGGTGCGCGAGGCGACGATCACCACCCGCCTGCATCGCGCCCGCCAGCGCGTGGCGCGATCACTGACGCAGGAGCCCTCGGAGCAGTTCGAACGGTGATCATGGAAGGAATCATGGCTGGCGGCGTCCTACTGAAAGAAGGAGTAGGCCGGAAACTCAGTTCATGGAGGTCTTGAAGAAATGCCGAAAATGATGCGTACCTACGCGGCCGCCGGGATGCTGGTGATCGCGCTTGTCGTGGCCGGTTGCGGTGGCGGCTCGAAGTCCTCGTCGAGCACCTCGAGCAGCGCTCCCGCGGCGTCTCAGACAAGCACAGCCGCTGCTTCGTCGAGTTCGGGCGGCGGCTCATCGAGCGGCTCGTCCACGGCGGGGATCCCCCAGAACGGCGGCGGGGACCACGACGCCGACAACAGCGGTGGCCCCAGCGATGGGGACGGCAACATCTAGACGCGCCGCCCTGGCAGCGATCTCAGCGATAGCTCTTGCCGGGTGCGGGAGCGGGTCTCACCAGCAGAACCAGTTCAGCTGGCTGCGGCCCGGTCCCGCTCCGCAGGGCTGGCACACGGTGAGCATCCCTGACGGGGCGGCGCTCCAGTACCCGCCCGGCTGGCGCCGGGCCCACGGGGATGCCGGCACCGCGACCGCGATCCTCTACGGAGGAGAGCACCGGGTCATCGGCTACCTGAACATCACGCCCAAGCAGGGCGCGGAGTCGACGACAAACTGGACCACGTTCCGGGTCGACCACAACGGCGACGAGGGCGACCGACACGTGGTCCGGCTCGATGCGGGCAGTGGGCTGAGGTTCCGCAGCGGCCATGGCAGCTGTGTTCGCGATTCCTACACGACGATCTCCGGGGCGCACTACATCGAGCTCGCCTGCCTCGTCGCCGGAGCCCACACGAGCGCCGTGATCGTCGGCGCCAGCCCGCCGGCTGCCTGGTCGCGGATGTCATCTCTGATCGAGCGGTCGATCTCCGCCTTTAGAACCTGATCCAGTTCTCAAGGGCCCGCGAGCTGATGCCGATTCATCCCTCGGATGGACCCAGGAGGTTCAAACGGGGCGGATCGCCAACCGGATCCGGACGAGATGCTCGTGCTGCGTCCGATCACCAGTGATGCCGCGCGCGCCCTGGCCAGGCAGCTGCTCGAGCGGGGCGTCCCGGGGATCGAGGAGGGCCCCGACGGTCGGCTGTGGGCGCTCGGGGTCGAGCGGCGCAGCGGTGACCGGCGCGAGCGGCGCGAAGGCCAACCGGACCAAGACGCCCGGGGCGGGGGCGTCTAGCCGAGCGGGACCTTCCAGGCGGCCAGCCGTTGCAGCTCGGCGCCCGAGACCCCGGAGCCCGAGAGCACGCAGGTGTGGTTGTCGCGGCGCCAGGTGACGACGGTCCGGCCGGCCATCGTGAGCGTGCGCAGCTGAGTTCCATTCAGGCTCCGCGCGGCCGTGGCGGGCGTAGCGAGCGCGGGGGCCCCAACGATCGTGTAGGCGAGCCGCTTCCCGTGCCACTCGTAGTAGACGGTGACGGCGACCCGGCCGTTGATGTGGTCGATCCTCTGCCCGGTGGCGCGCCAGCCGAAGCGCTGCGACCAATCGGGGAAGTAGACGTCGCCGACCGCCTGGCCGAGCTTCAGCCCCGGAGCTGTGGGATCGTCGGCCGGCGCCGGGGCGGTGGAACCGAGCACCGCGAGCGCGGCGGCCTGCGAGACCGACGGCGCGCCGGGCGTGCCGGCGGGAAGGATCAGCACCGCGGCGAGCGCCAGCGCCGCAAGGCCGGCCGCCAGCGAACCGCCGTAGATCAGGCGCCGGCCAGAGCGAGCCCGCCGTGACGGGCGCTCGGCCTCGATTCGCGCCCGCAGCGCCGCAGGCGCGCGATCGGTCGCCCGGGCCTCGTGCAGCACCCCGACAACACGCCGTTCGCGCTCGTACAGCGCGCTCAGCTCGGGTGAGCTGGAGATCGCTGCCTCGACCTCCGCACGCCGAGCCGGATCGAGCGATCCGTCCGCGAGGGCGGAGAGATCGGCGAGCTGCCGCGGGGTGGGTTCGGATCTGTCTGCTGGGGAGGCCATAGGTCGACTGAAATTAATGACGCCGGCGACCCCGCATATCTTCCCGTCGGCGCGCGGAAAAGTCACGCCCCGCGGTAGGGACCCTCGACGTACTCGCGGACCATGCGAGACGCGCAGAATCGCGGCCCGATGGAGCGTAGCGAGGCGCGCATCAACTCAAGCCAGCGGGCCGGGATCCCATCCTCACCGCGGGCGTAGAACGCCGGCGTCACCTCGTCGGCGAGCAACCGGTGGAGCAGGTCCGCATCGCGGTCGTCCTGCGCCGCCGCGTCGGAGTCAACCTCCCCCGGCAGGGCCCAGCCGTTGCCTCCGTCGTACGCCTCGGCCCACCAGCCATCGAGCACGCTGAACTGCAGGCCGCCGTTGATGGCAGACTTCATGCCGCTGGTGCCACTCGCCTCCAGCGGCGGCCGCGGCAGGTTCAGCCAAACGTCGCACCCACGTACGAGAGAGGCGCCGGAGGCGAGGTCGTAGTCGTCGAGAAAGATCACGCGCTCGCCGATGATCCGCGCTTGCTTGAGGCCGAACAGGCGTTGGAGGGAGCGCTTGGCCTCCTCGTCCCGGGGGTGCGCCTTACCCGCGAGCACGACCTGGACGGGCTGTTCGCCGCCCAGCAGTGCAATCGTCCATTCCGGATCTCGCATCAGCAGCTCGAGCCGTTTGTAGGTCGCCACGCGGCGCGCGAAGCCGATCGTGAGCACGCCCGGATCGAACGCGCGGGCGGCGGCCTCGACGTACTCGCGCACGTCGTTGCGGCTGAGCCTGTCGAGCATGCTGCGGGCGCGGACAAACTCCACCAGCTCGGTGCGCTGGCGTTCGCGGGCCGCCCAGAGCTCGCCGGCAGGGACGTGGTCGATCGACGCCCACGCCTCGGGGTCGGCGGCCCGCGCCAGCCACTCGTCACCGAGCGCGCGCTCGAGCAGCCCGCGCATCGGGGCGCCGATCCAGGTCGGCACGTGGACGCCGTTGGTCACGTAGCCGATCGGTGGCTCGTCGCGATCGGGCCACAGGGCGTGCCACATCTGTCGCGCCACCTCACCGTGACGACGGCTGACCGCATTCGCGGAGCGGCTGAGGCGCAGCGCGGCCTGGGTGACCCCGAACGGCTCGTCCAGGTCGTCAGGGTTGGTGCGGCCGAGGCGCATCAGCGCCGAGACGTCGAACCCCAGCTCGGAGACGAGGCCACCGACCGCCTCCTGCACCTGCGCCGGAGGGTAGGTGTCATTGCCGGCCGGCACCGGCGTGTGCGTCGTGAACACGGTGCGCCCGCGGGCCTCGGCGAGCGCGTCCTCCCAGGACTTCCCATCCGCAAGTTCGCCGGCGAGCTCGATCGGTGCCAGCGCGGCATGGCCCTCGTTGAGGTGGATCACGCCAGGGTCGATCCCCAGCGCCGCGAGCGCGCGCACACCCCCGGCACCGAGCAGCACGTACTGCGAGAGCCGCGTATCCGGATCGGCGTCGTACAGCCGGGCGGTGATCCAGCGCTCGATCGTGTCGTTCTCGGGGCATTCGGTGTCGAGCAGGAACAGAGGCACCCGGCCAACATCGACGCGCCAAATCCGCGCCGTCACGCGCCGGCCGTAGATCGGCACCGAGATCGTCAGCGGCTCCCCGCCCGAAGTGACGAGTGCCGTCGGCAACCGCTGGGGATCCGTGTCGACCCAGTACTCGTGCTGCCAGCCGGAGGCGTCGATGCGCTGACGGAAATAGCCCTTTCGGTACATCAGGCCGACCGCGACGAACGGCAGCGCCTGGTCGGAGGCCTCCTTGAGCAGATCACCGGCCAGCGCCCCAAGACCGCCGGAGTAGACCGGAAGCGAGACGTGGATCCCGTACTCGGCGCACAGAAAGGCGACAGGACGGTCGGCCGAGATCGTCTCCGTGCGCGCCGGCCGTTCGAGATCGGCGACGAGCGCAGCCTCGAGCCGGGCCGCGCGCTCGCGCAGCTCCGGGTTCTCGGCCGCCCACCGCAGCGTCGCGGGGCTCGCCTCGCTGAGCAGGCGGACCGGGTTCTGCAGGCACAGGTCGAACCGCTCCGAATCGATCGAGCGGAACAGCTCCGGGGCCCCTGGCAGCCATGACCAGCGGTAGTTGAACGCGAGGCGCGCCAGCGGCGCCAGGGGCGCCGGGATCCGCTCCGCGAGCTCATTGGCCGCGCGGCGGACATCCTCGCTGCCTGCTTGGAAGGTGACGGACACGGCCGGGATTATCACGGGCTCGGGTACCCTCGCACCCTTGACCGCTAACCGTCTCGGCGTGCTCGCGTTCGGCGACTCGATCACCAACGGCGGTGGCGAGCTCCAATGGGGCGTGGCGCTGCAGTCCTGGGCCCTGTGGGTGGCGCGGGCGACGGGCCTGGCGTTCACGAGCTATGCGGTCGACGGCGCGGTCGTCGGCGATGTGCTCTCACAGCAGGTCCCGGCGTTCGAGCGGACGACCGCGCACCCGGATGCCCGCTACGAGCTCGGGTGCCTGTACATCGGGGTCAACGACGTGCGCGCGCTCGACTGGGACCCATCGCGGTTCGAGACGGAGCACCGGCGCGCGCTCGCATTCGTGTCGGATCGATGCGACCGCGTCCTCGCGGTCACCGCCCCACTCGACCTCGGGCAGCCGAGGGCCGGCGCGAACGTGAGCGAGCTGAATGCGATCATCGAGCACAACGCGCGGAGGCAAGGCGCGCTGATCCTCGACCTCGCCGGTTTCGGCGGCCGCAACCTCGTGATGGCCGACCATGTGCACCCGACGGCGTTCGGGCAGATCGCAATCGCCGAGCGGGCGCTGGCGGTGCTGGGGCACGACGGGCTGCCGACGAGGGCGCAGCCGCAAGCGATGATCAGCTACGAGATCACACCGCTGAAGCGACTGCGGGCGGATCTGACGTACGCCTACCGGCGGGCCAAGGGCACGCTCAACGCCGTGCTGTTCCAAGTCGGTCTGCCTCCGCTGTAGCCTCGCGCAGACGCCGCGCGAGACCGCGCGTGAGCGCACCGCGCTGCAGTCTCCAGCCCCAGCTCCCGGTCGCGCGCCGGGGATCGTTCATCCGGCCCTCGCTTCCGAGCCCAAGCACATCCTGTGCCTGCAGGATCGCGACGCGGGCCGGCGAGGACATCGTGAGCCTGATCAATCCCCACCAGGGACGGCGCTCGATGAACCCGCCGTCCCGCAGCGCTTCCTGGACCGCGCGGTGCCGCTGATCGTCGAGTGACACATACCAACCGCGGAGCGTGTCGTGGTCGTGCGTGCCGGTGTAGACGACCGCGTTCTCGGGATGGCGCTCGAGCCGGTGCGGGCTCTCAGGTTCATCGGGCTCGAACGCGAACTGGATCACCAGCATCCCCGGGAGGCCAAGCTCGTCACGCAATCTGCGAACGGGCGCGGTGATCACACCGAGGTCCTCGGCCACCAGCGACAGCTCGCCGAGCTCTGCGAACAGCGCGTCGAAGAGCGCTCGTCCAGGTCCCCGTTTCCAGTGACCTCCGACCGCGGTGCGGGATCCGGCGGGCACGGCCCAGTAGGCGACGAGCCCGCGGAAGTGGTCGATCCTGGCCAGGTCGAACAACGCCGTGGTGCGGCGCAGGCGCTCAACCCACCAGTGGTAGCGCCGGCGGCGCAGGGCCGCCCAGTCGTACAGCGGGTTACCCCACAGCTGGCCGATGGCGGAGAACGAATCGGGCGGGGCGCCTGCCACCAGGCCCGCCTGGAACAGCTCGGGATGGACGCGATGATCGACGCTCAACGGCGCAATGTAGATCGCCACGTCGCCGAACAGCCGCACGCCACGATCGGCCGCGTAGCCGCGCAACGCCTCCCATTCGCGAGCGAAGCGCACCTGGTCGGCGACCGCACCGCGGCCCGCGAACCGCGCCCAATCCTCGATCCAGAACCGCTCGCGCTCGATGAAGTCCAGCCGCTCGCTCGCGCTAACCGGCGCGCGGCGGTCGGCGATCAGTCCCGGCCAGGCCGCGAACGCGGACCGTGCCTTGTACGGGGAGTGGTGGCGATCGGGGGGACCGAGCGGCAGCATCTGCCACCACGACTGGCCCGCTCGCTCGAGCCAGTCGACGAATCTGTAGGCGCTCGGGCCCAGCCTCCCGTCCGGAAGCGAGGTCAAATGCAGCTGCACGCCGCTCGATCGCGGTAGTGGTTTCACGCCCGCATGGTTTACCCAACCTGGCGAGATGGATACTTTCGGTCCCCGTGGACCCATCACCGCCGCAGCGCATCGAGATCCAATACCCGTCGCCATCCGTGGATGGCGGGAGCTTCCCCGCGAAGCGATGCGTCGGGGACACGGTGCGGATCGAAGCCGACATCTTCCGCGACGGTCACGAGATGCTGCGGGCGGTTGTGCGCTCGCGCGGCCCGGGCGAGGACCGCTGGCGCGAGTCGGAGATGCATCGGATCGACGCGCACCTCGACGGCGTACGGTGGGCGGGGGAATTCGACGTGGATCGGATCGGATCGTGGGAGTACACGGTGGAGGCGTGGACAGACGCTTTCGGCACCTGGCGCGACGAGCTCGAGCGCAAACTCGCGGCCGGGCAGCACGATCTCCTCGGCGAGATGTCCGAGGGGATAGTGCTGCTGCGCACCGCGGCCGAGAACGCCCGGAACAAGGGCGACCGGACGTTGATCGCCCACGCGCTCGAGACGCTCGAGGACACGGGTATCCCGGAGACGGCCAAGCACGACGTGGCGCTCGGACCGGAGCTGTTCGAGGCGGTGGAACGGTCACAGCCGCGGCAGGGCAAGACCAGCCTCGCGCAGCCGCAGCGGATCGAGGTGGACCGCGCGCGGGCGAGATTCGGCTCGTGGTACGAGCTGTTTCCCCGCTCGTGGGGTGGCCTGAGCGGCGTGGAGCGAGTGCTGCCGAAGCTCGCGGAGCTCGGCTTTGACGTCGTCTACCTGCCGCCAATCCACCCGATCGGACACACCAACCGCAAGGGACGGAACAACGCGCTCACCGCGGGCCCGGGGGATCCCGGCTCGCCGTGGGCAATCGGCGACGAGACCGGCGGCCACGACGCCGTCCATCCGGACCTCGGCACGATCGACGACCTGCGGTCGCTGACCGCGGCCGCGGCCGAGTACGACATCGACATCGCGCTTGACTTCGCGATCCAGTGCTCAGCCGACCACCCATGGCTCAAGGAGCATCCGGAGTGGTTTCACCACCGCCCCGACGGGACGCTGAAATACGCCGAGAACCCGCCCAAGCGCTACCAGGACATCTACAACGTCAACTGGGACTCGCCGGACTGGCGCGCGCTCTGGGACGCCCTGCGAGCGATCATGTTGCAATGGGTCGATTGCGGCGTGAAGGTGTTCCGGGTCGACAACCCGCACACGAAGCCGTTCGCGTTCTGGGCCTGGCTGATCGAGGAGGTCCACAAGCACGATCGCGACGTGGTGTTCCTGGCCGAGGCATTCACCCGACGGGCAGTGATGCGCCACCTTGCGAAGGTGGGGTTCAGCCAGTCCTACACGTACTTCACCTGGAAGAACTCGCCCTACGAACTGGCCGAGTACGTGTCCGAGCTGGCGTACTCGGGAGAGCAGGAGTACTTCAGGCCGAACTTCTTCGCCAACACGCCGGACATCCTCCACGCCTACCTGCAACGTGGCGGCCGCCCCGCCTTCGAGGCCCGGCTCGTGCTGGCCGCGACACTCAGCCCGAGCTACGGGATCTACTCCGGCTACGAGCAGTTCGAAGCGACCCCGGTGCGCGAGGGATCCGAGGAATATCTGAACTCGGAGAAATACGAGATCAAGGAACGAGCCCTGGACGGGCCGCTGCTCCCGCTCGTGCAACGGCTCAATCAGGCCCGCCGCGAGAACCCGGCGCTTCAAGAGCTGTCCAACATCGTCTTCCTCGACACGGCAAACGAGGCGCTGATCGCTTACGCAAAGCACGCTCGGGGCAATACGGTGGTTACGGTCGTGAACACCGATCCGCATCAGACTCAGGAAGGACTCGCGATCGTGCCGGCGAGCCTCGGGCTGCCGCCGAGCTTCAGCGTGCACGATCTCCTGTCTGGTGAGCGCTTCCAATGGCGGATCGGCCCGAACTACGTGAGACTGGAGCCGGGGGTTCGGCAGGCGCACCTGAACGTGGTCGAGCCGTGAGCGTCGGACCGCCTACGCTGACCCACCTGATCGCCGGTGAAAACGCGCGAGGGAGAAACGACGGCCAGGACCAGGCCGCCGCGAGCGCCGCCGCGCAGCACCGCCAGTGGTTCGAGGCCGAGCCGCTGTGGTTCAAGCGGGCGGTCTTCTACGAGATCCACATTCGCGGGTTCTACGACGCCAACGGCGATGGGTCGGGTGACTTCCGCGGGATGACCGAAAAGCTCGACTATCTCCAGTGGCTCGGGATCGACTGCATCTGGCTGCTGCCGTTCTACCGCTCGCCATTGCGTGACGGCGGTTACGACATCGCCGACTTCACCGACGTGCACCCCGACTACGGCTCGGTCGACGACGTGCACGAGCTGATCGATGCGGCGCACGCGAGGCGAATCAGAGTGATCGCCGATCTCGTCATGAACCACACGTCGAGCGACCATCCCTGGTTCCAGGAGTCCCGCTCGAGCCCGGATAACCCCAAGCGCGACTGGTATGTGTGGTCGGACACCGATGAGCGCTACAAGGATGCGCGGATCATCTTCATCGACACCGAATCGTCGAACTGGAGCTGGGACCCGGTCGCGGGCGCCTACTACTGGCACCGGTTCTTCTCCCATCAGCCCGACCTCAACTACGCCAACCCCGAGGTTCAGGACGCGATGCTCGATGTGCTTCGGTTCTGGCTCGACCTCGGGCTCGACGGGTTCCGCCTCGACGCCGTGCCTTACCTCTACGAGCGGGAGGGGACGATCTGCGAGAACCTGCCCGAGACGCACGCGTACCTGAGGCGGATCAGACGCGAGGTCGACGAGCGCTATCCGGACCGCGTGCTGCTGGCCGAGGCCAACCAGTGGCCGGCCGACGTCGTCCAGTACTTCGGCGAGGGCGACGAATGCCACATGGCCTTCCACTTTCCGGTCATGCCCCGCATGTTCATGGCGGTCCGGCGCGAGGAGGCCGTGCCGATCTATGAGATTCTGGAACAGACGCCGCAGATTCCCGAGAACGCACAGTGGGGCCTGTTTCTGCGCAACCACGACGAGCTGACGCTCGAGATGGTCACGGACGACGAGCGCGACTACATGTACAAGGAGTACGCCAAAGATCCGCGGATGAAGCTCAATCTCGGCATCCGCAAACGGCTCGCCCCGCTGCTCGACAACGGCCG
The DNA here is from genome assembly GCA_963796645.1 of uncultured Solirubrobacterales bacterium. GTDB lineage: Bacteria > Actinomycetota > Thermoleophilia > Solirubrobacterales > Solirubrobacteraceae > Palsa-465. The sequence continues at coordinate 641,275 of CAWCMQ010000004.1, forward strand.
TGACGAGATCGAGTTGCTGCACGCGATCCTCTTCTCGTTGCCGGGCTCACCGGTGCTCTACTACGGGGACGAGATCGCGATGGGCGACAACGTGTTCCTTGGCGATCGCGATGGGGTGCGCACGCCGATGCAGTGGACCGGAGACCGCAACGGCGGCTTCTCGAGAGCCGACTTCGCACAGCTCTACGCGCCGCCACTGATGGACCCGGTGTACGGCTATCAGGCGGTCAACGTCGAAGCGCAGCTGCGCACCGCCACCTCACTGCTGCGGTGGATCCACCGATTCATCGCGCTACGCAAGGAGCACCCGGTGTTCGGGTTCGGGACATATGAGCCGATCGAGCCCTCGAACCCGCGGATCTTTGCCCACCTGCGCCGCTTCGAGGATGACCTCGTCCTCTGCGTCCACAACGTCGCGCGCTCGGCCCAGGCGGTCGAGCTCGATCTGAGCGCGTACGAGGGTCGATACCCGGTGGAGCTGTTCGGGCGCTCACGCTTCCCCCGGATTGGCGAGCTTTCCTACCTGCTCACCTTGGCCCCGCGCGGCTTCTACTGGTTCGAGCTCGTCGCCGACGAGGAGTCCCAGGATGACTGAGCCCGCCGAGAGCGTCACCGACATGGAGGAGCTGGTCGACCTCGACAAGCTGGGGGAGTGGATCCAGCAACAGCGCTGGTACGCGTCCAAGTCCCGCAACGTGAGTGGCGTCGAGCTCGTGGAGAGCGCGGTGCTCTGCGAGGATCCGATGCTGGTTCTCGCCCTGGTGCAGGCGCGCTTCGCCACCGGCACGCACGAGCTCTACCAGCTCCCACTCGGCCCGGGCAGATTCGATGCGCTGAGTGATCCGGCGCAGGCACGGCAGCTGATCCGGCGGATCGACTCGGACGCGGAGCTCGAGGCATCCGAGGGTCGCTTCAGCTTTCACCACGTCGACGGCGTGGCCGCGATCGGCGACGAGACGGTCGTCCGCGCGATGGGCGTCGAGCAGTCGAACTCGTCGGTGGTGTTCGACGACAAGCTCGTCTTGAAGGTCTTCCGCAAGCTCGAGCCGGGGATCAATCCCGAGCTCGAGGTGCTCCGGTTCCTCACCGGACACGAGTTCCCGAGCATCGCGCCGCTGCACGGGTGGTACGAGTACGACGGTCAGGCGCTCGCGGCCACGCTCGGCGTGGCGCAGAAGTTCCTGCCCGACGCGAGCGGCGGCTGGGAGCTGGCGCTGGAGGAGATCCAGACCAGCCCCGAGGTGTTCCTCGATCGACTCGAGAGCCTCGGCGAGGTCACGGCGACAATGCACAACACGCTGGCCTCGGACGCCTCCGATCCCGCCTTCGCGCCGGAGGAGCCGAGCCACGAATCGATCTCGTTGCTGACCGCGACGATCGACGAGGACATCGAGCGGATCTTCGTCCGGCTGCCGGACGACGAGCGCGTGGCGCCGATCATGGGGCGCGGCCAGGATGTGCGAGAGCGCCTCCAGACCCGTTCGCAGATCGGCGTCGGCGGCCGCTCGATCCGAACCCACGGCGACTATCACCTCGGGCAGACCCTGTACGTACCGAGCGGCTGGGTGATCATCGACTTCGAGGGCGAGCCCGCGCGCTCGCTCCCCGAGCGGCGGCAGAAGCGGTCGCCGCTGCGAGATGTGGCCAGCATGCTGCGCTCGTTTGCGTATGTGACCTCGGCCGTGGAGATCATGCACCAGGGTCGCGCGCCCGAGGGCTTTGAGCAGCAGGCACGTGAGCGCTTCCTGACCCACTACTTCGACGTCGTCGAGTCGGCGCTGATGCCGGCCGGCGAGGCGGCGATCGCCAACGTGCTCTCGATCTTCGAGCTGGAGAAGGCGATCTACGAACTCCAGTACGAGCTCGACAATCGCCCCGACTGGGTGTCGATTCCGGTTGCGGGGATCCGGAGATTGCTGGAGAGCGAATGAGCGAGGCCAAGCCGAGCGATCACGTGAGGCCGGAGGCCGGGAGCCGCCGTCAGAACGCGAGCCTGGAGGGCTCGCCGAGCAGTCCCCAATCCCGTGACCTGGACGCGCTCGTGCGGCGCGAGCACCCGAACCCTCACGACGTGCTGGGCCCGCATCCCGATCCGGCCGGCGTGGTGATCCGGGCGCTGCGCCCAGCCGCGCGCGCAGTCACGGTCCATCTCGCGAACGGGCAGACGTTCGAGCTTAGGTGCATTCATCCCGGTGGCGTGTTCGAGGGGGTGGCCGCCGGCATGGAGCTGCCGCTTCGCTACCAGCTCGAGGTTGATTACGGCGACGCCGGCACGTTCACGATCGACGATCCCTACGCGTTCGCCCCCACGCTCGGCGAGCTCGACCTCCACCTGATGGGCGAGGGCCGCCACGAGCAGCTCTACGACAAGCTCGGCGCCCACGTCCGTGAGATGGAGTCCGACCCACCGGTGCTCGGGACCGCATTCTCGGTATGGGCGCCCAACGCGCGGGCGATCAGCGTGGTGGGCGACTTCAACTTCTGGGACGGGCGGCTGCACCCGATGCGCTCGCTCGGCGCGAGCGGGATCTGGGAGCTGTTCCTCCCCGGCGTGGAGCCGGGAACGCGCTACAAGTACGAGATCCTCGCCGCCGATGGCGAGCTTCGCCTGAAGGCAGACCCGTACGCGCAGGAGACCGAGCACCCGCCGCAGACGGCCTCGGTCGTGACCAGAGCCGAGCACAGATGGAGCGAGGCCGACACCCGGTGGCTCGAGGCCCGCGCTGCCGCGGAGCCGCTCAGCGCCCCGATCTCGATTTACGAGGTCCACCTCGGCTCCTGGCGCCTGAATACGCTCGAGGACAACCGGCCGCTGACGTACTCAGAGCTGGCCGACGAGCTGTGCGCCTACGTGAAGGACATGGGCTTCACGCACATCGAGCTTCTGCCGGTGATGGCGCATCCGTTCAGCGGCTCGTGGGGCTATCAGGTCAGCGGTTACTTCGCGCCCACTCCGCGGTACGGCACGCCGGATGACCTCCGCGCGTTCATCGACCGGATGCACTCCAGTGGCATCGGGCTGATCATCGACTGGGTTCCGGCTCATTTCCCCCGGGACGATTTCGCGCTCGCGCGGTTCGACGGCACCGCGCTGTACGAGCACTCCGACCCGCGGCGTGGGGCGCATCCCGACTGGGGGACGCTGGTGTTCAACTACGGCCGCCACGAGGTACGCAACTTCCTCATCTCCAACGCTCTGTTCTGGCTGCGTGAGTACCACATCGACGGAATCCGCGTCGACGCTGTGGCGTCGATGCTGTACCTCGACTATTCGCGGCGTGAGGGCGAATGGGTGCCAAACGAGTTCGGCGGCCGTGAGGACCTCGACGCGGTGGCGTTCCTCAAACAGCTCAACGAGACGATCTATGCCCAGGAGCCGGGCATCATCTCGGCAGCGGAGGAGTCCACGGCGTGGCCGGGCGTCTCCCGCCCCACGTACCTCGGTGGGCTCGGCTTCGGCTTCAAGTGGAACATGGGCTGGATGCACGACACGCTCGCCTACTTCCAGCAGGAGCCGATCTACCGGCGCTACCACCACCACGAGCTGACCTTCAGCCTGATGTACGCCTTCAGCGAGAACTTCATCCTGCCCCTCTCACACGACGAGGTCGTCCACGGCAAGGGCTCACTGGTTTCGAAGATGCCCGGGGACGGCTGGCAGAAGCTGGCCAACCTCCGCGCGCTCTACGCCTACATGTGGGCCCATCCGGGCAAGAAGCTGCTGTTCATGGGCGGCGAGCTCGCCCAGGAGCAGGAGTGGGGCCACGAGCGCTCGCTCGACTGGCACCTGCTCGAGCGTCCCGGGCACGCGGGGATCCAGAGTCTGGTGCGGGATCTCAACCGCCTCTACCGCGACGAGCCGGCGCTGTGGGAGCTCGACTCCGATCCGGCGGGGTTCTGGTGGATCGAGCCCAACGACGCCGACCGCAACGTGGTGGCATTCGCGCGGCAGTCCCGCGGCGGCGAGCGCGTGCTGGTGTTCGTCGCGAATTTGTCTCCGGTGCCGCGCGAGAGCTACCGGCTCGGCCTGCCCCGCGCCACGCGCTGGCGCGAGGCGATCAACACCGACTCCACGTTCTACGGCGGCAGCGATATCGGAAATCTGGGCTCGGTCGAGCCCGAGCCGATCCCATGGCATGGGCAGCCCGTGTCGGCCGAGATCACCCTGCCGCCGCTCGCGGCCGTCTGGCTCGTACCCGAGTGAGCCCAAAGACGTGAGCCCGAGGGGCGAACGGTTACGGGCGGCCGGAGGGAGCCCGCCCTCGTCACAACGCGGGGCCGGAGGCCGCGCGGAGGACTACCCGTGGGAGCGACCGCTGGGCGCTCGGCCACTCGATGACGGCTTAACGGTCTTCCGGGTCTGGGCACCGCGGGCCGAGTCCGTCGGGCTCAGTGTGGCCGGGTTCGAGACGCCGATGGAGGACGCCGGGTTCGGCGTGCACGAGGTGACCGCCCCGGCCCGGGCCGGTGACGACTACTGGTTCGTGCTCGACGGGCAGCGCCTCCCCGACCCGGCCTCGCGATGGCAGCCCGATGGCCTCCGCGGACCGTCGCGCGTGCTCGCGCCCGCGCCCCCGATCGGGCGCGCCACCTGGCCGGCGCTCGAGGACACGGTCCTGTATGAGCTGCACATCGGCACCTTCACCCCCGAGGGCACGTTCGAGGCGGCGATCCCACACCTGCGCGAGCTGGCCGAGCTCGGGATCACGGCGGTGGAGATCATGCCCGTGGCCGAGTTTCCGGGCGCCCACGGCTGGGGATACGACGGGGTCTACATCTCGGCCGCCCAATCTTCCTATGGCGGCCCGTTCGGGCTCTCGCAGTTCGTCCGGGCCGCGCACGACGCCGGCCTCGCGGTGATCCTCGACGTTGTCTACAACCACGTCGGCACCTCGGGCGTGAAGAGCCTGGACGCGTTCGGCCCCTACTTCACCGAGAACTATGAGACACCGTGGGGCCGAGCGATGAACTACGACGACGCCGACAGCGACCCGGTCCGGGAATGGGTTCTGCAGAGCGCGGCCGGATGGGTGCGCGACTTCGGACTCGACGGACTGCGGCTCGACGCGATTCACGCCATCTTCGACTCGAGCGCTGAGCACATCGTCGCGGCGATCGCCCGGCGGGTGCACGAGGTCAACCCGCAGGCGCTGGTGATCGCCGAGAGCGGACTCAACGATCCGCGGGTGATGCGGCCGGTGACCCGCGGGGGCTATGCCTGCGACAGCGCCTGGGCGGATGACTTCCACCACGCGCTGCGCGCGCTGCTCAGCGATGAGCGCGACGGCTACTACGTCGATTTCGGCCTCGTCTCGCAGCTCGCCAAGGCGTATCGGCGGCCGCACGTGCACGACGGGTCCTACTCCGCCTTTCGCCGCCGCCGCTTCGGCGCTCGCGCCGACGATGTCCCGCCCGAGGGGTTCGTCGTCTTCTCCCAGAACCACGACCAGGTCGGGAACCGCGCCTTCGGCGACCGGATGCCGGCCGAGGCTCGGCCGCTCGCGGCGCTCTGCACGCTGATGGCGCCGTTCGTGCCGATGCTGTTCATGGGAGAGGAGTACGGCGAGACGGCTCCGTTTCAGTTCTTCTCGGACCACATCGACCGCGAGATCGCCGACGCAACGCGCGAGGGCCGGCGCAGGGAGTTCGCCACCTTTGCCCAGTTCGACGGCGAGGAGGTGCCCGACCCCCAGGACCCGGAGACGTTCGCTCGCTCGAAGCTGACGCGACGACGTGACCAGGCGACCACGGAGCTGTACGCGCGGCTGCTCGAGGTCCGGCGCGAGCTGCCGGCCGGAGACGCCGACGCGATCGAGTTCGATGAGCAGGCGCGGTGGCTGCGGGTTCGTCGTGGACGCTTCGAGCTGGTCTGCAACTTCGCCCGGATGCCCGGGCGGATCCCTTGCGAGGGCGACACAGTCGTCGTCGGGACGCACGCGGACCTGTCGGTCCAGGACGGGTACGTCGAGCTGGCCTCGATGTCCGGAGCGCTGATCGCATGACCGAGGTCTGGCCTGGACGCCCGTTCCCGCTCGGGGCGACGTGGGATGGGGGCGGCACCAACTTCTCGCTGTTCTCCGAGCACGCCGAGGGCGTCGAGCTGTGCCTGTTCGACGACGAGGACAACGAGACGCGCATCGAGGTGCCAGAGCGCCGGGCGCTGAACTGGCACTGCTATCTGCCCGGCGTCGGACCCGGCCAGCGCTACGGCTATCGCGTGCGTGGACCCTACGCGCCGCTTGACGGTCACCGTTTCAACTCGAGCAAGCTTCTGATCGATCCGTATGCGAAGGCGATCGACGGCGTCGTCGACTGGGCGCACGACGCCAATGTGCTGCCCTACGTGCCGACCGGCGAGGAGGACGCCGACCTCGAGCTCGACGACGAGGATGACGCCGCGGCGATGCCCAAGTGCGTCGTGATCGACGACGCATTCCTGTGGGAGGGCGACCGGCCGCTGCGGACCCCGTTTGCGGATACGGTGATCTACGAGACGCACGTGAAGGGATTCACGATGCGTCATCCGGGTGTGCGCGAGGACCTGCGCGGAACCTACGCCGGGCTGGCATCGGAGGAGGCACTCGCGTACCTGTCGAGCCTCGGCGTGACCGCGGTCGAGCTGCTTCCGGTCCACCACATCTCCGACGAATCGTTCCTATCCGAGCGCGGGCTGCGCAACTACTGGGGCTACAGCACGATCGGCTACCTGGCCCCCCATTCCGAGTACGCGGCCACAGGCACCCGGGGGGAGCAGGTGCGCGAGTTCAAGGGGATGGTCAAGGCCCTGCATCGGGCCGGAATCGAGGTGATCCTCGACGTCGTCTACAACCACACGGCCGAGGGAAACCAGCTCGGCCCGATGCTCAGCTTCAAGGGGGTCGACAACGCCTCCTACTACCGCCTGATGCCCGACGACCGGCGGTACTACATGGACTTCACCGGGACCGGCAACTCGCTCAACCCGGTGCACCCGAGCGTCCTGCGGCTGATCATGGACTCGCTGCGCTACTGGGTCTCCGAGTGCCATGTCGACGGGTTCAGGTTCGATCTTGCCTCAGCCCTGGCCCGCGAATTCTTCGACGTCGACCGCCTGTCGGCGTTCTTCGACGTGATCCACCAGGACCCGCTGCTCTCCCAGGTCAAGCTGATCGCCGAGCCGTGGGACGTCGGCCCGGGCGGCTACCAGGTGGGGAACTTCCCCGTGCTGTGGTCCGAGTGGAACGGCGTCTATCGCGACACGGTGCGCGACTACTGGCGCGGCTACGCCAACAACGGATCCTTCGCCGAGCGCCTGTCGGGGTCCTCCGACCTGTACGAGTCGGACGGGCGCGAGCCGTTCGCGTCGATCAACTTCGTCACTGCCCACGACGGCTTCACGCTCAGCGACCTCGTCTCCTATGACCATAAGCACAACGAGGCCAACCTGGAGGACAACCAGGACGGGACCGACGACAACCGCTCGTGGAACTGCGGCGCCGAGGGCCCGACCGACGACCCCGAGGTGCTTTCGCTCCGCGCGCGCCAGCGACGCAACTTCCTCACCACGCTGCTCGTCTCCCAGGGCACGCCGATGCTCCTCGGCGGAGACGAGATGGGGCGCACGCAGGGCGGCAATAACAACGGCTGGTGCCAGGACAATGAGACCTCCTGGTTCGACTGGGAGGACGACGAGGACGCGACCCGGTTGCGCGACTTCACCCGTCGGCTCATCACGCTGCGGCGCGAGCACCCCGTGTTCAGGCGCGCGCGCTTCCTGCGCGGGAAGGAGGTCAAGGGCTCGGGGCTGCCGGATGTGTGGTGGTTCCGAGCCGACGGGCTGAAGATGACCCGGCGGGACTGGCAGAGCGGTGAGCCGGTGCTCGGCATGTTCCTCAACGGCAGGGAGATCTTGACCCCCGGTCCGTACGGCGAGGACGTCGAGGATGACTCGTTCCTCGTCCTGTTCAACGCCCACCACGAGGACCGGCAGATAATGCTTCCGCGGCGCCGCTTCGGCGCCCAGTGGGCGCTCGAGCTGTCGACCGCCGATCCGGCCGCCGATCCGGCGAGCGTGAACTTTGGCGCCCGCACCGAGGTTCCGATCGTCTCCCGGTCGATCGTGGTGCTCAAGCGGATCGTGTGAGCGAGCTCCGCGCCACCTACCGGCTTCAGCTGACCTCGGAGTTCGGCTTTGCCGACGTGTGCGCGCTGGTGCCGTATCTGCGCGATCTCGGGATCTCGCACCTCTACCTGTCGCCGTCGCTGCAGGCCCGCTCAGGCTCCACGCACGGCTATGACGTCGTCGATCCGGCCCGGTTATCCGATTCGCTCGGCGGTTCGGAGGGGTTCGAGCGGCTGGCCGACGAGGCTCGCGGCGCCGGCATGGGGATCGTGCTCGACGTGGTGCCCAACCACATGGCCGCCTCGGACGAGAACCGGTTCTGGTCCGATCCCTCACTGCGCTCGAGGTTCTTCGACCTCGACCCCGTCTCGGGTCGCTGGCGTCGGTTCTTCGACATCGACGACCTGGCGGCGGTGAGGCAGGAGGACGACGCGGTGTTCGAGGCCACGCACGGGTTCGTGCTGTCGCTGGTTTCGCGAGGCCTGGTGGACGGGCTCCGCGTCGACCATCCCGACGGACTGGCCGACCCAGCCGGGTACCTTGCGCGGCTGCGCGACGCCGGGGCCGAGCGCGTGTGGGTCGAGAAGATCCTCAGCCCCGGGGAGCGGCTGAGGGACTGGCCCGTCAGCGGGACGGTCGGCTATGAGTTCCTCAACGATGCCTGTGCGGCGTTCGTCGATCCGGCCGCCGAGGATGCGCTAACCCGGGTGTGGTCCTCGGTGTCGGGTGATCACCGGACGTTTGCCGAGGTCGCGCACGAGGCGAAGCTCGAGCAGATCCGGGGGACGTTCGCCCCCGAGGTCGAGCGCCTGCTGCGGGTCGCCGAGATCGTTCCGCGCGAAGTGCTCGAGACCTCGCTCGCGGCGCTCCCGGTGTACCGGACCTACGTTCACCCCGCGACCGGCTCGGTGGCGCCAGCGGACCGCGCCGCGCTCTCGGGGGTCGACCCGGACCTGGCCTCGGCGCTGCTGCTCGAGCGTCCCGCGCCGGATGAGTTCGTGATCCGCTTCCAGCAGACGACGCCGGCGGTGACGGCCAAGGGCGTCGAGGACACGGCGTTCTATCGCTATGGGCGGCTCCTCGCTCTGAATGACGTGGGCGGGGATCCGGGGCGATTCGGGCTGGGGGTCGAGGAGTTCCACGCCGCGGCCGCGGAGCGAGCGGAGCGCTTCCCGCTGGCGCTGCTAACGACCCAGACCCACGACGCCAAGCGCTCAGCCGACGTGCGGGCGCGGATCGCCGCCCTGTCCTGGCTGCCGGGCGAGTGGTCGGGCCACGTCGAGCGCTGGCTCCAGATCGGCGACGGCCCGGCGCCGGATCCGGTCGAGCGCTACTTCCTATTTCAGACGCTTGTGGGTGCCTGGCCGATCGAGCTCGAGCGGATCGAGGCCTATGCGCAGAAGGCGCTGCGCGAGGCCAAGCGCAACACGAGCTGGGTCGAGCAGAACCTGGACTGGGAGGAGGCGGTCACGCGCTACCTGCGCTCGCTGCTCGCGGACCCCGGCTTCCGGGCCGACTTCGACCCGTTCGTGGAGCGGCTCGCCGCCGCCGGGCAGCGGATCGCGCTGGGCACGCTCGTCCTGAAGCTGACCACCCCTGGCGTGCCGGACGTCTATCAGGGCGACGAGCTCCCGTTCCGGGCGCTCGTCGATCCTGACAACCGCCGCCCGGTCGACTGGGACTTCTACCAGGCGATGCTGAGACGGTTGATGGGTGGGTCACCACCCGATGCCGAGTCGATGAAGATGTTCGTGACGCTGCGACTGCTCGGGTTACGCGCCCGGCGACCGCGACCGTTCCTGGACGGCGGCTACGAGCCGATCGACGCCGGACCCGAGTGCTGCGCCTTCCTGCGCGGCGACGAGGTGCTGGTCGCGGTGGGTCTTCGCGGCGGATCGGGTTCGGGCGCGCTCGCCGGCCCGGGCGGTCGCTGGCGCGATGTGCTGAGCGGCGACGAGCGCTCGTTCGATTCGCGCCAACCGCTGCCGGCGGTGATCGGTGAGCACGGGTTCGCCGTGTTCGAGCGGCTCTAGCCTCGCGGGGCTTCGGCTGGCGACGCAAGGCGTTGTGATTCGGAAATTCGGTGGCACCAAGAGCGGTCACTGGTGGATGCCGGGCGAGGACGCAGGAGCCGACGCGCAGCAGCGCTGCGCGAGGCGACGAGGACAGCCGGACGACGCGGGCGCGGCCCAGTTTGGCGAGGCCGGATGCCGAGCGGGCCGCAGTCCCGCGCCGGCGCCGCCAGGGGACGCTCGACTGCCATCCAATTTTTGAATCACGACGCCAGCGTCTAGGCTGCGCGGTTGTGCCGCCGCGGATCCGTCAAGTTGTGCTCGCTGCGCGTGAGCTCGAGCCGGTCGCCTCGCGCCTGCGCTCCGAACTCGGACTCGCCGAGCCGTTCGCGGATCCCGGCGTCGACTACTTCGGTTTGCACAACGCCGTGTTCGCGCTCGGCGACACGTTCCTCGAGATCGTCTCGCCGGTCCGGGACGGGACCGCCGCCGGGCGCCTGCTCGACCGCCGCGGCGGCGACTGCGGCTACATGGTCATGTTCCAGGTCGATGATCTGGCGGCCGCCCGGAGCCGTGCCCGGGAGGCGGGCGTGCGCGAGGTGTTCGAGGTTTCGCTCGATGACATCGAGGAGGTTCACCTGCACCCGGGGGACATGCGCGGCGCGATCGTGTCGCTGAGCACTCCCCGGCCCGCCGCCGCGTGGCGGTGGGGCGGACCCGACTGGGACCAGCGCAGCGCACCGCTGCACGTGACCGGAGTGACGATCGGCGTGCCGGACCCGGAAGCGGTCCAGGCGCGCTGGAAGCAGGTGATAGGCGAACTGCCCGGGGTCGCATTCGTCCGCGACGAAGCCGACCCGGGACCCGTCGAGTTCGCGCTCGCCGGCCGAGCCGGTGGCCCGGTTCAGGTTGGCGGCGTCGGGCTCGTCTTCCCCGAGGAGGAATGAGGAATGACCGATGTCGTCCTGATCGATGTTGCCGATGGGGTCGCAACGCTGACCTTGAACCGGCCCGACCGCCTAAACGCCTGGACGGGTGAGCTCCAGGCCCGCTACTTCGACCTGCTGTCGGAGTGCGCCAAGAACGACGACGTGCGCGCGATCGTCGTCACCGGCGCGGGCCGCGGCTTCTGCGCCGGTGCCGACATGCAGAACCTCCAGGCCCTCGCCGGCGATGGCAACGGGCCGGTCAGCGGCGCCCATGACGCGCGGCCGGTCACCTTTCCGCTGACCATCGGCAAGCCGATCATCGCCGCGATCAACGGGCCGTGTGCCGGACTCGGGCTGGTCATGGCAGTGATGTGCGACCTGCGCTTCGCCGCCGAGGACGCGAAGCTGACCACCGCGTTCGTGCGCCGCGGCCTGATCGCCGAGCATGGGATCTCGTGGATGCTGCCGAGGCTCGTCGGGCCGGCGCGAGCTCTGGACCTGCTGTTCTCCGGACGGGTCGTGCTCGGCGCCGAGGCGGCCGAGCTCGGTCTCGTCAATCGCGCGGTCGCCGGCGAGAGCCTGCTCAGCGAGACGCTGGGCTACGCGCGCGAGCTCGCCGGGCAGTGCTCGCCGGCGAGCATGGCCGTGATCAAGCAGCAGGTCTACGGCGACATGTCGCGCGAGCTCGATGACGCGCTCGAGCGGGCCAACGGCCTGATGTTCGAATCGTTCTCGCGCGGCGATTTCGCCGAGGGCGTGCAGAGCTTTGTCGAGCGGCGCTCCCCGCGGTTTGCGCCCCTGGGTCGGTAGGGTCCCGGGCGCGTCATGCGCGTTCTGCTGATCTCCTGGGAATACCCGCCCGTGATTGAGGGGGGCCTGGCGAGACACGTCCGCAAGCTCTCTGAGCACCTGGTCGCCGAGGGCGTCGAGGTACACGTCCTGACCCGTGGAGGCGGTCATCTGGCCGCCGAGGAGGAGCGGCACGGCGTGGTCGTCCACCGCGTGCGCGAGCCGGAGTTCCCCAAGGATCCCGAGGCGTTCGTCGGCTGGGTCGAGACGATGAACGCCGATATGCGGGAGCTCGGTGCGGAGCTGTGTGAGCGGTTCGAGTTCGATGTCGTCCACTCGCACGACTGGCTCGTCGCCGGTGCCGCGGAGATGGTGGCGCGCCAGTTTGACCGGCCCTGGCTGACCACCGTCCACGCGACGGAATTTGGGCGCCACCAGGGTTGGGTCCAGAACCACCCGCAGTCTCATATCCATGCCGTCGAGCGGGCGATGGTCCGTCGCGCCGATCGGGTGATCACGTGCTCGCAGTACATGCGCAGCCACGTGACCTCGGTGTTCCGCGTCTCCCCCGCGCGGATGACCGTGATCCCGAACGGGATCGATCCGCGAGACCTCGAGCCGGTGGTTCCGGATCTGCCTGGCCTGCGCCGGCGCTTCGCGGCGCCCGAGGAGCGACTCGTGCTGCTGGTCGGCCGGCTGGTGTACGAGAAGGGCTTCCACCTCGCGCTCGATGCCCTCGCGCCGGTGATCAGGCGGCTCGGGGACGTCCGCTTTGTGGTGGCGGGAACCGGCACCGCCGAGGCCGAGCTCAAGCGCCAGGCCCGTCGGCTGCGACTGACCCGTTACGGGACCTTCCTCGGCTGGGTCGGAGACGACATGCTCCATTCGCTCTACCGCGTGTCCGACCTGTGCATCGTGCCCTCGATCTACGAGCCGTTCGGCCTCGTGGCCCTGGAGGCGATGGCATCAGGCTGCCTGTGCGTGGTGGCGGACACCGGCGGCCTGCGCGAGGTCGTGCCCGGAGATGGCACCGTCGGCGTGCGATTCCGCTCCCGGGACTCCGCCGCGCTCGAGGCCGTGCTCGAGGAGGTGCTCGCCGACGATCGCACCCGTGCGCAGGTCGTGGCCGAAGCCCGCGAGCACATCCTCCAGTTCGACTGGGGCGAGGTGGCGCGCCGCACCTGCGAGATCTACGAGCGGCTGACCGAGGGCGTTGCGCCGGCTAGCGGTCGCGGGGCCGGCGCGTCCGGTCGCTGACGAAGCCCTCGAGCTCATCGATCAGGTCCTCGACCCGCTGCGTCACCGGATGGTCCCGTGCCCCGGACAGCTTGTCGGCCAGCCGGTCTGCCGCGTCGGCCAGGATGCTCGAGAAGCTGTCGTCGGTCGTGACATAGCCGAGCTCCTCGTCGGTCGGCCGACGGCCGAGTGCATCTGCCGCGGCCTCGCGCGCATCCCGCTCGGCCCGCTCCCGCGCCGCCCGGGCCTGATGGACCTGATGCTCGAGGTCACGTAGCCGGTCTTCTACGGCCGGGTCGGAGGGCGGCGGTGGCGGCGGGGCGCTCTGGGCCCTCTGCTCGCCCCTGATCCGCAGCTCGCGGATCCGCGCATAGGCCTCCTGGACCTCCTCGAACCGCCTGGCCGAGTCGACGGAGCCCTGGTTATGGTCGGGGTGGTACTGCTGAACCAGCCGCCGGTACGCCTTGCGGATCTCCTGATCGGACGCGCTCGGGCTCACGCCAAGCGTCTTGTAGGGGTCGGTTGAGCGCGATGCGGCCATGCTGCGGATGAAGCGTAGTCGCGCCGGGTCGGGATGGGCAGCTGGCGCGCTGAGGGCGCGTTGACGCGACCGTGCTCCTGTTGGGGAATTCGGTCTGTATATGAGACCGGACGTCCCAACGCCCGGGGAATCCGAGCCGCGCGGGCGGGAGTCGGGGCACGGGAATGAGGGGCCCCGGGCGGGAGGGGAGACGGGATGCCCGGGCCGCCTGCCGGGCGCCGCCGCCGGGCGGGGCGGGGGCGACTTGATGGCCCAGACTTTCGCAACAAACCGCGCCTCCCAGCCTGGCCGAGGCTGGAAAGGCGCACTTGAAGGGAGTTTCGGACCTCCCTCGCATACGCGGGAGCGGATTTGTGACGTTTCTCTGCCTGCCGGGGCACCGAGCGAGCAGCGAGCCGGGGGCGCCGAGCGAGCAGCGGCCCGGCGGCACCGAGCGAGCGAGGATTACCTCGAAAACACCACACCGCAGGCGCGAGCATGCACGAATAGGTCTGCTCAGCAGACTCAACCTCGACCGAGCGCCCGCCGGCGGCCAGTTTGCGAGGCTACTCACGCCTCCGGCCTCGCCACCGCACCGCCCGGCACCGCACCGCCCCACAACGCACCGCCCCACAACGCACCGGCCCACACGCCTCCAGCCCCCGCCACCGAACCGCACCGCCACCGCACGACCCCCAAAACGCACGAGGGCCCGGCTGTGCGCCGGGCCCTCGCAAGACACTCGCCTGTTAGGACGATTACATCATTCCGCTCATGTCGGGCATACCGCCGCCGCCCGGAGCGCCACCGTCCTTCTCAGGCACCTCGGCGACGATCGCCTCGGTGGTGAGGATGTTCTTGGCGATCGAGGCCGCGTTCTGCAGCGCCGAGCGAGTCACCATCGCGGGATCGATGATCCCGGCGGCGACGAGATCGACGATCTCGCCGTTGGCCGCGTTCAGGCCTTCGCCCTTCTTGGCCTTGCGGACATCGTTGACCACGACCGAGCCCTCGAGCCCGGCGTTCTCGGCGATCTGACGAAGCGGCTCCTCGAGGGCGCGGTGCACGATGTTCGCGCCCGTGCGCTCGTCCGCGTCGTCGATGGCGTCGATCTTGAGCGCTCCCTGCGCCGACAGCAGCGCGACACCGCCGCCCGGCACGATGCCCTCCTCGAGGGCGGCGCGGGTGGCCTGCAGCGCGTCCTCGACGCGGTGCTTCTTCTCCTTCATCTCGGTCTCCGTGGCCGCGCCGACCTTGACGACGGCAACGCCACCCGAGAGCTTGGCCAGGCGCTCTTGGAGCTTCTCGCGATCGAAGTCCGAATCGGTGTTCTCGATCTCGTTCTTGATCTGGTTGATCCGGCCCTTGATCGCGTCGTGCTCACCGGCACCGTCGACGATCGTCGTGGTGTCCTTGGCGACGACCACGCGACGAGCGCGACCGAGCTGCGAGAGCTGCGTGTTCTCGAGCTTCAGCCCCATCTCCTCGGTGATCACCTCACCGCCGGTGAGGATCGCGATGTCCTCGAGCATCCGCTTGCGGCGGTCGCCGAAGCCCGGCGCCTTGACGGACACGCCGGTGAAGGTGCCGCGGAGCTTGTTCACCACGAGCGTCGCGAGCGACTCGCCCTCGACGTCCTCGGCGATGATCAGCAGCGGCTTACCGGACTGGATCGTCTGCTCGAGCACGGGCAGGATGTCCCGGACCGAGCCGATCTTCTGGTTGGCGATGAGGATGTATGGATCCTCGAGGGTCGCCTCCATGCGGTCCTGGTCGGTGACCATGTAGGGCGAGATGTAGCCCTTGTCGAACTGCATGCCCTCTGTGAACTCGAGGTCCATGCCGAACGTCTGGCCCTCCTCGACGTTGACCACGCCGTCCTTACCGACCTTGTCGATCGCGTCGGCGATCACGTCGCCGATCTCGTCGTCGCCGGCGGAGATGGTCGCCACGCGGGCGATCTGCTCCTTGCCGGAGATCTCGACGGCCTGCTTCTCGATGTGGGCGACGACGTTGTCGACGGCCTTCTCGATGCCGCGCTTGAGCGCCAGCGGGTTGGCGCCGGCAGCGACGTTCTTCAGACCCTGGCGGACGATCGCCTGAGCGAGCACGGTCGCCGTGGTGGTGCCGTCACCGGCCACGTCGTTGGTCGCCGTGGCGACCTCGCGGACGAGCTGCGCGCCCTGATTCTGGAAGACGTCCTCGACCTCGATCTCACGCGCGATCGTGACACCGTCGTTGGTGATCGTCGGGGCGCCGAACTTCTTGTCGAGGACCACGTACCGGCCCTTGGGGCCGAGGGTTACCTTGACGGCGTTGGCGACCGCGTCGACGCCCTGCTCGAGCGCCTTGCGGGCCTCCGCCTCGTACTTCAGTTCCTTGTGTGCCATGTGTCTCTAGTTCTCCTGGGACGGTCTACTGGACCTTTGCCAGCACGTCGGACTCGCGAAGGACGAGGAGTTCCTCGCCATCCACCTTGATCTCCGTGCCGCCGTACTTGCTGTAGAGGACCTCGTCGCCCTCGGCGACGTCCAGCGGGGTGCGCTTGCCGGTGTCCTCGTTGACCCTGCCGTCACCGACGGCCAGGACCTTGCCCTTCTGGGGCTTCTCCTTGGCGGTATCGGGCAGGACGATGCCACTCGCAGTGGTCTCCTCCTCCTCGATTGCCCGCACGATCAGCCGATCGCCAAGGGGCTTGAGCTTCATTGATGCAAACCTCCGGATGGAAAGGGGATGATGCCTTGGCACTCGTAGGCTCAGAGTGCCAACTGCAACGACTATAGCTCGTTTGCGCCACGAGTTGGCACTCTCGTGTGAAGAGTGCCAGGAAAATTAGGGCTGGGGCGGGCCTCCGCGCCCGGCTGGGGGCGGGCCTCCGCGCCGCGTGGGAGCGGGGCGGGCTGGGGCGGGCCTCCGCACCCGGCCTGGGGCGGGCCTCCGCGCCGCGTGGGAGCGGGGCGGGCTGGAGTGCGCCCCCGCACCCGGGCGGGGCGGCCCAGGCGCCAGAGCGGGCGCCGGCGGGCGGCACGCCCCCCCGAGCTCAGTTCTGGGCTGCCCCCAGGCCGTGCATCCGGTCGCGAACGCCGGGTCGGTCCTCGATGATCTGCGAGAAGCGCACGACGGTCACGGTGTCATCGACCTCGACCTTGCGACCGTAGATCTGCTCGAGGAAGTGCACCATTTCGTCGACGCGGCGGAACTCGGGATTGTCGTGCTCGATGTCGCGCGGGGAGAGGTCCTTCACCCGCTTGACCTCGACCTGATCGATCACGGCGTAGAAGATCTTCTCTCGCGGCGAATGCTGGTAGCCGATCGTCACGAGCACGCAGTCGTTCTTGCGGTACTTGTGCGACTTGTCGCCGAGCCGGATCGTGGCCGTCTTGCGGCCGCGACGGAGTTGGTCGGCGAACACCGACGAGTAGAAGTTGAGTACGCGCACCGTGCCAGCCTACCGATCCGCCGCTGTGCGCGATAGCGCGCGGACAACCATTTCGCGCTCTCCCATGTAGGTGAGCGAGCGGGCGGCCTCGTCCAGCGGCATCCACCGTGCGTCCTCGATCTCGTGGTCGTGGTCGGCCACATCGCCCGAGCGGTACTTGAACAGATAGAAGCGCACGCGCTTGCAGACGCGACGGCCGTTGCGCAGGTAGGCGTATTCGACATCCCCGAGCTCTTCGATCAGGTCGGCCTCGACGCCGGTCTCCTCGCGGACCTCCCGCGTGGCGGTTTCCTCCGGTGTCTCGTCGCCGTCCGCGTGGCCCTTTGGCAGCCCGAGCACCTGGTTCCCGGCCGCGTCGCGCTTGATCGGGACGATTACCGCCACCTGATCGCCGTGCACCACGACGCCCCCGGCCGAGAACTCTTCGTTAGTCGCGTTCAACTGTGGACCTAATAGACGTATCGCTCGAGGGCGGAGGGGTCGTGCACCACGAGCTTGCCACGACCCTGAGTGATGATTCCTGCCCGTTCGAGCACGGCCAGAAACCGGCTGGCGGACTCACGCGAGGACCCGGCGAGCTGGGCGAGCTCGGCCTGGGTCGAGACGATCAGTACCCCGCTCTCGTCGGCGCCCTGCGATTGCGCTGAGGTGACCAGCTGGGAGAGCACGGACGCCACCCGGCTCTGCACGGTCTGGAACGACTGGCGGGACAGTCGCTCGTTGGTCTCACGCAGCCGACGTCCCAGACCGACGATCAGCTTGACCGCGATGTCGGCGTGCTCGCGCAGGAGCCTACGCATGTCGCCGCCGAGGATCGCGATCACCTCGGTGGGCTCGGCAATCTCCACCGTGGCCGAGCGCCGCTCGTCGTCAAACATCGCCAGCTCTCCGAAGATGTCCCCCGGGCCGAAGCTCGCCAGCGTGATCGAGCGTCCGTCCGGGTGCCTGCGGATGGCGCGGGCGTGACCGGTGCGCACGACGTAGCAGGTGTTGCTCGCGTCACCCTCACGGAACACGACCTCGCCGGCCTCGAACGACCGCGGCACCGCAACCTCGGCCACCGCCGCCAGGTCTTCGGGCGCCAGCGCCTCGAATACCGGCACTCGCGCCAGGAGCGCGATCGTGTCCTCGTCGCTAGCACGCACCGCTGGGTGAATACCACAAAGGACGCGTCGTCCCGCTACGCCATGTCCAGCGCCTGCTCGCGCCGGCGGCGCCGCAGCAGCATGGCCAGCCACCACAGCAAACCGCCGACCAGCAGCACCGGGACCAGCGCGGCGAGCGTGATCAGCGCCACGCCGGCCGCCACCGTCAGCACGCGGCCGGCGTCGTGAGCGGCCTTGCCGAGCGTGAAGCCGCCGCTCGAGTGGCCGTGCACGACCGGCAGCACGCTCGAGTTGATCGTGACCTCGACGCGGCTGTAGCTGATCCGGTTGCCCAGCGACCGGAGCGCTGCCTCGTCGCGAGCGATCGCGTTCTCGGCGTCTCGGATCTGCGCCTTGAGGCTGTCGATCTGCGTCTGCGTGGTCGCGCCGGCCAGCTGCTTGAGCAGTGAGGTGCGCAGCGCGCGGTCGTCGGCAAGCTGTCGCCCGGCACTGACGTACTGGCCGTTGACGTCCTGCGTGGTGTCGGTGCGCGAGGCGACGCGGGCGTAGCGCATCTGCGAGAGCTGGGACATCGTCGCGGTCAGGCTGGCGCTCGGGATGCTCAGCTCGAACTGCGCGTAGCCGCCGGTCCCGGCAGTGACGGTCGAGTTGTTGACGATCCCGTTCTGGCGCCCGACGACGTCGAACAGCTCCTGGGCGACATCGTCGATCCGGCTCGAGTCAGCGTTCAGCGCCAGGTTCGCCGACTGCACGACCTTGCGCCCGTTGGAGGGCGGCTGGGGGGCGAGAGCCGACGCCGAGGTCGAGGCCGCCGAGCCCGAGGGCCCCACAATCGTCCCGGCCCGATCGGCACTCGTCTTCGTGACCGCGGTCGGCACGTTGGTGCGTGCAACCGAGCCGCGGGCCGCCGACGACGCAGCCGATCCGGCCGAGCTGGCGGCGACGGTCGAGGAGGCGGTGACCGGGACACGCTGGGATCCGCCACCCCCGCTGGAGCCCACGACCACGACCACGACCACGGCCGCGACAGCCGCACTCGCGATCCCCGCCAGCTGCCCGAAGGACCACGACCGCCTGGGCCGCGCCGGTTCCCCGGCAGCCGGTGGCGCCGCGAAGCGCCGCTCGACACGCTCATCAAGTCGCGCCGCGAACCCCGTGTCAACCTTTGGCCGGTCGGCGGCGAGCAACAGCGCCAGCTCGGCCAGCTCTGCGTACTGGGGATCGACCGGGTCGCCGGCCAGCGTGGCGTCAATCGCGTCGAGCTGGGCGAGGACCTCGGGATCGAGGGGCTGTTCAGTTCGTCTCATTGCACGCCTTCCTCAGTTTCTCCATCACGCGATGGAGCATCGTCCCCGCGTTCGATTCGCTCACGCCGAGCACCTGCGCGAGCTGCGCGCCGCTGAGCCCGGCATGGAACTTGAGCGCCACAATCTCCCGCTCGCGCGCCGACAACCCGTTCAGCGCCGCCCGCAGGGCGGTGCGCCGCAGCGCCACCTCGGCGTGGTCTTCGGCGGCCGGCTCGCTCCCGTCCTCTGGATCGGTCACCAGGGTGGCCAACCGGCGGCGGCGGCGCAGCTCATCGAGGGCGGCATTGCGGGCGATGCCGAAAAGCCACGCCCGCTCCTCGCCGCGATGGCGGTCGAAGGTCCGGCGGCGGCGGTATGCGCGCTCGAATGCCAGCGCGGTCACGTCCTCGGCCGTCGCGCGGTCGCGGAGCAGCGTCGCCACGTACGCAAAGACGTCGTCACGACTTGAGCGATAGAGCGCTTCGAACCGATCCCAGGAGGACGGCGCGGCGGGCTCAGCCGGTGCGGTCACGGTGCCGATCACATCAGTACTACGACGATCTCCAGAATCCATCACAGGCTCGCTATGGTGCTACTTGTGAACGTCCGTCTCGCAACGGTCATTGCGGCGACTGCGTTGGCGCTGGGGGGCGTCGCGGTCGCCCAGGCGCAGAGCAACCCCGGCCCCTCGCCGTCCCAGATGCGGACCGCGGTGAGGCAGGCCGAGCGGTCCAGCGCGCTTTGGGCGACAGTCAACATCTGCAACACCAGTCGCTATCCGGATGTGATCGGCATCCGTGCGCAGATGCCGAGCCTTGGTTTCGACGCTCAACTATCGATGAGCTTCCAGGTCGAATATTGGTCCACCAAGGAACACGTGTTCAAGCCGGTTCCCGGTTCGGAGATGTCGGTTCCAATCGGGACCTCCAGGCTGGGCCTGCGCCAGACCGGAATCCAGCAGTCATTCGTGCCCCGTGCCGGCCTCCTGCGTGGGGTGGCGCAGGTGACGTGGACTCGCAATGGACGACTGCTCGGCAGCAGCACCTTGGTGACCTCCACCGGACATCCGGACGCCGACTACGGCGATCCGGCGCATCACAGCAGCTCCGTGTGCGCGATCGGGTGATTAGGCCGCGAGCGCTGCGAACAGCCGCGGATCGTTGCTGATCACGCCGGTCACGCCGAGCGCCTGAAGCTCCCGCAGGCGCGGCAACTCGTCGACCGTCCAGACGTATAGCTCGCCGCCCGCCTCGCGGACGCGGCGGGCGAGCCGCGGCGTGACCAGCCGCCAATGCGCCATCAGCGCATCGCAGGCCCCCTTCCGGATTGCTCGCGCCGCCCGAGCCGGAAGCGCCGCGCGCGCGCCCTGCAATGCGGCGAGCGCCGGCAGTGCCAGGGCGCGGGACCGGAACGGATCGCGGCGTAACTTCGGCACCGACCAGCCCAGTCGGACCGACGGCTCGGCCGCCCGCAGCACGGCCAGGCTGTCCCGGTACTGCGAGCAGATGAGCGAGCGCTCGAGCACCCCGTGCGCCTTCAGCGCGTCGAGCACCCGCGCCTCGTAGCCGGGCAGCTTGAGGTCCACGTCGAGCTCGACGCCGTCGAACGCCGTGCCGCTCAGGTGCGCCAGCCCCTCCTCGAGCGTGTGCGGCGTGCGAGCCTCGGCGTCCTCGTAGTCGTGGGCGAGGATTAGCCGCCGGCTGCCGCGCTCGGGCAGCACGTCAAACTCGATCATGTCCACGCCGGCCGCGAGCGCGGCGTCGAAGCTGGCGAACGTGTTTCCCGGCGCGATCAGATCGGCGCCCTTGTGGCCGACGCGTCTCAGTGCTGACATCCCGGGCACCAGTATGTCGTGCGGTTGTCGTCGCCAGCCGGATGGCGGGGGGCCGGCGGGCTGCTTGCGAGCCCGGAGGGCGAGCGGCCGAAGCCCCCCGCTCGCGCGCGTACAAGCGTCCCGCACCGCGGGCACGGCCGGCCGCCCAGCCCGTATATGCGCGCGCTCACGGACCGCGGTCCCTCGATCGCGGAGCGGAGCATTCGCGGCCGGACCGCCTCGATCACCGCGATCGCCTCCGACCGCGACACCTCCTCGAGCCCGCGCCACGGATCCACGCCGGCCTCCCAGCACGCCTCGGCCTTCCACATGTTGCCGATCCCCGCGACGTTGCGCTGATCCAGCAGCGCGTCGCCGAACGGGCGTGTCTGATCGTCCGCGCGCAGCCGGGCGAGGAACCGATCGAAGTCAAACTCGTCGGCGAGCACGTCCGGGCCCAGACCGGTGAGGCGCTGATCGAACCGCGACCGCCCCTCGGTCATCAGCTCCAGCACCGGCCCGTCGAACTGCACCACCTCGCTCCCGCCCGCGCTCAGCACAAGCCATGCGCGCGAGCGAGACCGTCCCCAGCGGCGCCCACCCGAGTACACGCCCCAGGCTCCGGTCATGCGCAGGTGCGAGTGCAGCACCAGGTCGCCATCCCACCTCACGAACAGGTGCTTGCCGTGTGTGTCGACGCTGCGCACCTGCCGTCCCTGCAGCCGCTCGGGCCAGCGGTCGCGCGCGTGCCGCGGGTGCGGGGTCAGGATCTCGTCGGGGATCCGACCGCACAGAACGGGGCGCATTCGGTTGGCCGCGTACGCGATCGTGTCGCCCTCGGGCACGGCGTCAGGCGCTGAGCGTCAGTCGCCGCGGGCCCTCCTGGAAGCCGAGCGCGATGAGCGTCGCTCCCAGGCGCGAGCCGAGCGCCGGCTCGCCGTCGATCCGCTCGAGCGCGAGACGCTTGACCTGGCCCAGACGGACCCGGTCCACAAGCGCCTCCAACGCCGGCTCAAGCCGCTCGTCCTCGAGCGCGACGAGCGTCTGCAGCGCCCGTCCGCCCCGCTCCAGGTAGAGAATCGGCTCACCGCCGACCAGCACGACCGAGGCACCGGCGACGCGGGTCGGACGTCGCGTGGCGGTGCGCTCGGGCCAGGCCAGCGCTGCCCCATACGGTTGTGCCGGGTCGACCGCGGAGAGCACCAGCGGCGGCTGCTCGCGATCGGCCTGCGCCCGCAGCCGCTCGACCGCACCGGGCAGCGCGAACTGCGCGCCACCAAGGCCCTCGACGAAATAGCCGCGGCGCGCGATCCCGAGCGTCTCGAGCTGTGACAGCTCGGGGTAGATGCCAGAGAACCCGCCGGGCAGACCCTCGGCGAGCACCTGCTCGCGAGTGAGGATGCCGTAGCGCTCGAGCAGCAGCTCGGCCAGGGCCCGGCGGCGGGCCGACGGGTCGACAGCACCGCGGAACAGCGGCTCGGTCAGCGACCAGCGACCCTGCACCTGAGCCGCGGCACCTCCCCGTCGACGGGCGGCGAAGCGACCGCTCCGCGTGGCTCGGCTGCGGTCGCGCTGCGCCCGGGCGAGCGTCAGCCGCGGCGCCCGCAGAGGCGCAAACGCATCGTTGGTCGCGTGCCCCGCCCAGGCGAGATCCCAGAGAGCCTCCTGCAGCTCCTCCGGCGCTAGCTCGACGTCGACGAGCAGATCGGTGAAGAAGCAGGCGCCGGCCGCAAGCCGCGCCCGGACGGCGTCGTGCGCGGGCGAATCTGGCTCGGCGCCCTTGACCGGTGGCGGGCCGAGCGCGGTCAGGTCCTCGCGGAAGTAGAGCGCCACGCGTCCGGCGTTCCGGCCGAGCGCGCCGGCCCCGATCCACACGAGCTCGCCGCTCGCGCACAACTGGTCGATCCAGGAGGGCGAGTAGGCACCGACCCGCCGCGGCAGGATCTCGCGCTCCCAGACCTCCGGAGGGAGGGCCAGCGCCTGCAGTGGTACGAGCGCCTCGCGCAGGCGGTCGATCCCGGCGCCGGTCGCCGGATGGCGGTCGACGTTCTGCCAGGCGGGCAGGAAGCGCGCCCAGGCGCGCTGGTCGGCGGGCTCGATCTCCCGGCGGAGCACCGCCAGCGATGCCCGCCGCAACCGCCGCAGAACCTCGGGATGGCACCACTCCCGCTCGCTCCCGCCCGGGCGCAGCTCGCCTTGCACGAGGCGGCTCGAGCGTTCGAGCAGCTTCAGCGCAGGTCCGAAGTCGATCCCGTAGCGAGTGCGCAGCTCGGCGGTGGTGAACGGCCCGTGCGTCGCGGCGTAGCGCATCACGAGCTCCTCCAGTGCGTCGGGCACATCTTCGAGGAACGCCGACGGAAGTCCGCCCGGCGGCGCCACCCCCAACGCGTCGCGATAGAGGCCGGCCTCGGCTGCCGCGATCCATCGCTCCTCGCCGCCGACCCGGACGCGCACCGCGCGACGTTCGCGCTCGAGCTCGTACAGCATCGCGGCGGCCTCGACACCGGCAACCGTGCGCGCCTCCGCCTCCGCTGAGGTCACCTCGCCGATCGCGCGCAGCATGTCGTGGAGGTGGTCACGCGTAGCGACCCGTCGGCGCTCGCTGAGGAACTGGAGATCCTCCTCGACCTCGGCCAGCGCATCCGGATCGATCAGGTCACGCAGCTCCTCCTGGCCGAGCAGCTCGCGCAGGAGGTCGCGATCAAGCGACAGCGCGGCGGCCCGGCGCTCAGCGTTCGGCGTGTCGCCCTCGTACATGTAGGTGGCGACGTAGTCGAACAGCAGCGAGGACGCGTAGGGCGACGCTGTCGGGGTCTCGACCTCGACCAACGTCAGCTCGCGCCGGTGCAGCTTGGCCAGCAGCTCGGTGAGGCCGGTGAGATCGAGTACGTCGCGCATGCACTCGCGATAGGTCTCGAGCACGATCGGGAAGTCGTCGTACTTGCGCGCCACCTCGAGCAACGACTGCGATTTCAGTCGCTGCTGCCACAGCGGCGTCCGCTTTCCCGGTCGGGCGCGGGGGATCAGCAGCGCTCGGCTGGCGTTCTCGCGGAACCGGGCTCCGAACAGCGCGCTCGAGGCGAGCTCGGAGACGATCCTGTCCTCGACTTCGTCCGGGTCGATCAGAACCAGATCGGCTCCGGGCGGTTCGTCCGCGTCGGGGAGATGGACGATGATCCCGTCATCGGACCAGATCGCGTCGGACTCGAGCTCGAGCTCGTCTCGGATCCGTGTGCTCAGCGCCAGCGCCCACGCGGCGTGCACGCGCCCGCCGAACGGGCTGAGGATGCACACGCGCCAGTCGCCGATCTCATCACGGAAGCGCTCAACCACAATCGCGCGATCGGACGGGATCACCCGAGTGGCGGCCTGCTGCTCGACAAGGAACTCCACCAGGTTCTTGGCCGCGCGCCGATCGAGGTCATAGCCGGCCTCGACGAGCTGTTCGGGGGTTTGCTCGACCGCCCACCGCGCAAAGGCGCCGATCGCCTCCCCGAGCTCCTTTGGGCGACCGATGCCGTCGCCCTTCCAGAACGGCACAGCGCCCGGTAGTCCTGGGGCGGGCGTGACAATCACGCGGTCGCGCCCGATCTCCTCGATCCGCCAGGTCGTGGCGCCGAGCAGGAACGTCTGCCCGGGTCGCGCCTCGTAGACCATCTCCTCGTCGAGCTCGCCGACGCGCCGACCGTCGGGAAGCGTGACCGCGTACAGACCGCGGTCGGGAATCGTGCCGGCGTTCGTCACGGCGAGCTGCCGAGCCCCGGGGCGTGCCCTGATCGTGCCCTTCAGCCGGTCCCAGACGATCCTCGGCCGCAGCTCGGAGAACTCGGAGGACGGATAGCGGCCGTCGAGCATGTCGAGGACGTTCTCGAGCTGGCCGCGGCTCAGCTCAGCGTAGGTGTGGGTGCGGGTCACCAGCGCATGGAGCCCGTCGACGTCGACCGGCTCATCGTCAGGCGCCGCGGCGGCGATCGCAACGATCTGCTGGGCCAGCACGTCGAGCGGGTTGCGGGGGACGACGGTGGTCTCGATCGCACCGTCGCGCATGCGGCGGGCGACGACCGCGCACTCGAGCAGGTCGGCTCGGAACTTGGGGAAGATCCGGCCGCGGCTGACGTCGCCGACCGAATGTCCGGCGCGGCCGATCCGCTGCAGCCCGCGCGCCACCGACTTCGGCGACTCGACCTGGATCACGAGATCGACCACCCCCATGTCGATCCCCAGCTCGAGCGACGAGGTGGCGACAAGACATGGCAACTCGCCCGCCTTGAGCATCTCCTCCACCACAAGCCGTTCCTCGCGGGCCAGCGATCCGTGGTGGGCGCGCGCAATCTCGCGGTCCGCAAGGTCGTTCAGGCGGATCGCCAGCCGCTCCGCTCCGCGGCGGTTGTTGACGAACAGGATCGTCGAGCGGTGGGCCTGGATGAGCTCGAGCAGCTCGGGGTAGATTGCGGGCCAGATCGAGCGCCGCGTGCTCTCCCCGCCGGCGAGCGGATCGAGCTCGGGCGCGGGAGTGTCGTCCGGCTCGACCATCGACTCGACCGGTACCTGGATCCTCAGATCGAGCTGCTTCCGGACCCCGGTGTCCACGATCCGGCAGTGGCGCCCGGGGCCGACCATGAACCGGCCGACCTCCTCGAGCGGGTTCTGTGTCGCCGACAGGCCGATCCGCTGCACATCGCGTCCGGCGGCCTCGCTCAGACGCTCGAGCGTCAGCGCCAGGTGAGCGCCGCGCTTGGTCGAGGCCACGGCATGAATTTCGTCGACGATGCACCAATCGGTCTGTGAAAATAGCTCCCGCGCGCGGCCGGTCAGCATCAGATACAGAGACTCCGGGGTGGTGATCAGGATGTCCGGAGGCCGGCGCAGCATCGCCTGGCGCTCGCGCTGTGGCGTGTCGCCGGTCCGCACCGCCACCGTCAGCTCGGCGCCGATGCCACGCAGCGGCGCTCGCAGGTTGCGGTCGATGTCGTAGGAGAGCGCCTTCAGCGGCGAGACGTAGACCAGGCGGATGCCGGGCTCGCGATCGGCCGGCGCACTGCTCAGCCGGTCGATTCCCCACAGGAACGCAGCCAGCGTTTTGCCCGATCCGGTGGGCGCCGAAATCAGGACGTGCTCGCCGGAGGCGATCGCCGGCCACGCCTGCGCCTGCGCCGGTGTCGGCTCGGCGAACGCGCTGGTGAACCAGTCACGCGTCCGAGGGCTGAAGCTGCTGAGCGGCACTTCTCATGCCAGCGTAGCGACCTCCGGATCCATGAACGCGAGCTTCGTGGCGAGGCCTGCCGTCGCCTTCAGCGTGACGATCCGGCGACCGGGCTGCACCGCCGGTTTGATCGTCCCCAGGAGGTCGTGGAGCCGCTCCTTGAGCGCGTCGAGATCGCGCACAATCACCACCAAACCCCAGAACCGAGCCGGCCCGGGCGGCGCCCCCGACGCCTCGACGAGCTCGAGGATCGCCGGCCCGACGCGGCGGAAGCCCTGCCGGAAACCCCCGGCGTCACGGATCCGGCGCAGCTCGAGTCCCGCCTGGGCGAGCGCGCCGGCCGTCCGCTCGAAGTCGGGGCTGACGATCACGACGTGATCGATGCCGATTGCGCCATTGGGATGGGCGACCGGTCCGCGCGTCGCGAAAACCGGGACCGTCGGCAACCCGTCGATCTGAGCGACGTTGATCCCCTCCAGCGACCAGGCCGTGATGCCCTCACCGGGGACGCCCAGCCTGACCGTCACCCCGCCAAGCTCGAGGCACTCGTCTGAGACGTCGAACCCGAGCGCGGCCCAGCGGCGGGATGGATCGGCGATCCGGAGCTCGCTGAGCCTCATAGCCGCAGCGCCGTCCGCCAGGCGATGCGTGCTCCGCCGCGCATCAGCGCAACGCGATAGATGCGAGAGGCGACCACCGCCGTGGCCCAGATCGCCAGCAGCATCAGCACGAGCGAGACGAAGATCTCCCACGGTGCGACGTGACCGAGCGCAATCCGCGCGGGCATCAGCGTCGCGCTCAGCGGCGGCAGCAGCGAGACGACCCGCAGCCACGTCGCGTTCGGCGAGGCGATCGCCGCGTACGCGAGCAGGTAGCCGATCAGCAGCAGCATCGCGAACGGCATCGTCACGAATTGGACCTCCTCCTGCCGCGCCACGATCGCGCCCGCCGCCGCGAACGCAAACGCGTACAGCGCGAACCCCAGCAGGAAACAGACCAGGAAGGCGGGCAGCAGCACCCACACGCTGGACGGGATCGAGGTGCTGTGCACGGCTGCGTTCGCGATCAGGCCCGCGATCGCGGCGATCGCCAGCTGTCCCAGGCCGAGCGAGCCGATGCCGACGATCTTCCCGGTCAGCAGACGCCCCGGGCGCACGGCGGCGAACAGGACCTCGGCGGCGCGCGAGGTCTTCTCCTGCGCCACCCCGTTGGCGACCGCAGCCCCGTACATGACCAGGCTCAGATACATCAGCAGAGCGGCCGCAAGCGCGGCGACCGAGCGCGCGGCCTTGTCCCGCGGAGGCGGCTGGAGCGCGTCGGTGATGACCGGGACCGACGGGGCGGCACTCAGCCCCGCGCTCTGTACGGCAAGCTGGAGCAGCGCTCGGTCCTGGGCTGAGAGCGACTGCTTGACCATCGCCAGCGCCACCCGCGGTCCGACACTGAGCACGATCGCGTAGCTGCCGCTCCTGACGCCCGCGCGGGCGGCGGCCGCGTCGCTGACGCTCACAGCTTTGATCTTGACCCGAGCCGCGTTCGCCGTCCGCGTCAGCGCCGGTTCGAGCTGCGCCGCGCGCGCTCCCAGCAATCCGATCGTCACGGGCTTGCTCGAGCTGCGAACGAGCGACGGGATCACGATCGCGGCGACCACGAGCAGCGCGGTAAGCAGGGTGACGATCCGGATCAGCCGTCCCTGCAGCCGTTCGTTGATCTCGCGCATGGCCACCAGGCGGACGGTCGCCGGGGCGGTCACAGCGACACCATGTGGCGGTAGACGTCGAGCAGCCCGGCGGACTCGAAGGCGAAGTGCTCGACCGGTCCGGCGGCCTGGGCAGCGCGCAGAATCGACTGCGGATCAGTGCCAGGGGCGACGAGCAGCAGCACGCCGTCGGCGTCCTCGCTGACCAGCTCCACCCCGCTGAGCGACTCGCACCAGTCAGGCGGTGCGTCGACGTTGACACGCAGCTGGGCGGGGAAGCGCTCGCGCAGCTCGCGCAAGGTGCCGGCGGCGAGCACGCGGCCCTGCTCCAGGACCACGACCCGGTGGCAGATGCGCTCGACCAACTCGAGCTGGTGGCTCGAGAAGAGGATCGCTGTACCGGTCTGGGCCTGCTCGCGCAGCACGTCGGAGAGCGACTCGACCGCCTCGGGATCCAGGCCGGCGAACGGCTCGTCGAGGACCAACAGCACGGGCTCGTGCACGAGCGCGACCGCGAGCTGCACCCGCTGCTGATTGCCGTGCGAGAGCGCGATCAGCTTTTCCTCCGCGCGCGGGCCAAGGCCCAGGCGGTCGAGCCACGTGCGCGCCGCCGTCGTGGCGGCCTCGGCCTCGATCCCGTGGAGTTCGGCGAAGTACGCCACCTGCTCCAAGAGCTTCATCTGCGGGTACAGCCCCCGTTCCTCGGGCATATAGCCGAACTGCAGTCGCTCGGACTCGCCGATCGGCCGCCCGGACCAGGTCGCGGTGCCCACATCGGGCGCGACGATGCCCATGATCACGCGCATCGTGGTCGTCTTCCCCGCCCCGTTGCGCCCGACCAGGCCGACGATCTCGCCGGGCGCCACCTCCAGCGAGACGCCATCCAGCGCCCTCACCTGGTCGAAGTTGTGGCGCAGGTCGGCGAGCTCGAGCATCTAGCCGCTCAGCCGTCGCGCCCGATCGAAGATCTCGTCGAGCATCGGTTCGGTCAACCTCCCGGTGAACGTGTTCTGTTGAGACGGGTGGTAGCACCCGAGCAGCTTGTATGCGTCCACATCGGCCGTGGCGCCGTGCGCGAACTTCGGTCGTGGTCGCACCGGACCCAGCACCCTCAGCGCGGCGTCCCATGCGAAGCCGCCGAGACACACGATCACCCGCACGCGCTCGAGCGCGTCGAGCTCGCGCTTCAGGTACGGAAGGCAGTTGTCGCGTTCGGAGGGGAGCGGGCGATTGGCCGGCGGGGCGCAGCGGACGGCCGCGGTGACGAAGCAGTCGGAGAGCTCCAGGCCGTCGTCGCGGGAAACCGACTCCGGCTGGTTCGCGTAGCCCGCTCGGTGCAACGCCGCGAACAACCAGTCGCCCGAGCGGTCACCGGTGAAGATCCGCCCGGTGCGATTGCCGCCGTGCGCGGCCGGCGCGAGCCCGAGCACGAGCAGCCGCGCGCCAGGATCGCCGAAGCCGGGGATCGGCCGGCCCCAGTACTCCTGATCCGCGAACGCCGAGCGCTTGACCCTGGCGACCTCCTCGCGCCACTGGACCAGCCGCGGGCATCGCCGGCAGGAGATGACCTCGCGGTGGATCGCGCGCAGCGAGCTCACGGAGCGGGAGAGACTGCCAGAACCCCGTCGATCAGGCGGTCGATCACGGGTGCCAGCTCGAGCACGTCGCGCGGCTCACCGAGGCGGACCTGACGCGAGACGAGCTCGGTAATCGCCCCGACGATCGCGAACGAGTCGTAGGTAGAGGCGAAGCGCCGGCTCAGCCCGCGCCTCGCCGCTGCCTCGTTCTCGGCATCCAGCAGGTCGGCGAACTGCTGCATGATCTGGTCGCGACGTTGCGCCGCCTTCGGGCCCGCACCGATGATCTCGACCAGCAGCGTCTGTGCGTACTCGGGGTATTCGGCCAGTGCGGTGAGGAACGCCCGCGTGCCGGCCTTCATCCGCTCCGAGGCGTCGGCCCGGCCGGCGCTTCGGGCGGCGCTGGCCATCGCCACGGCCACCCGCATCCCTGCGACGTCGAAGAGCGCGACGATGCAGTCCTCCTTGTTGCCGAAGTGTTCGTAGAAGGTCGCCTTCGACATCCCGGCGCGGCGGCTGATCGACTCCGAGCTCGCGCCCGAAAAGCCACGCTCCGCGAACTCGGTGGCTGCGGCCTGCAGCAGGCGCTCGCGCTGAATCGGCAGGCGCACCTCGGGCGGTGGCGCATGCCGCCCCCGGGCCGCCGGTCCGGTACCCGAGCTCACGTTTTCAGAGCGCGCCCATAGTGACGCTCGTAGTACTCCCGGTAGGAGCCGGATCGGACCGGCTCCCACCACCACGCATTGTCGCGGTACCACCGCACCGTGCGCTCCAGCCCCTCCCTAAAGCGAACCTGCGCCCTCCACCCGAGTCCCTGCAGCTTGTCGGCCGCCAGCGAGTAGCGCCGGTCGTGCCCGGGACGATCGGTTACGTACTCGATCAGCGACTCGTCGTGACCGGTCAACGACAGGATCGCGCGAACGACCTCGAGGTTCTCGCATTCGTCCGGACCACCGCAGTTGTAGACCTCGCCCGCGACCCCGTCGGCGAGCACCTGGCCGATGCCGCGCCCGAAATCCTCCACGAACAGCCAGTTGCGGACGTTCCGGCCGTCGCCGTAGACCGGCAGACTGTCGCCGGCAAGCGCGTTGAGGATCATCAGCGGGATCAGTTTCTCCGGGTACTGATACGGACCGTAGTTATTCGAGCCGCGACAGATCAGCGTCGGCAGGCCGTAGGTGTGGAAGTAGCTCGAGACGAGCAGGTCAGCGCCGGTCTTGGTGGCGCTGTAGGGACTTGAGGGCGCCAACGGCGACTCCTCCGTGAACGAGCCCTCATCGATCGAGCCGTAGACCTCGTCGGTCGAAACCTGCACGTAGCGAAGGCCGTGCTCGCGCGCGGCCTCGAGCAGCACGTGGGTTCCCTGCATGTTCGTGATGATGAACGCCTCGGGTCCGGAGATCGAGCGGTCGACGTGCGTCTCCGCGGCGAAGTTGACGATCGCCTCGCAGCCGGACACCGCGTCGGCCACCGCCAGGGGATCCTCGATCGCCCCGTGGACGAACCGGACCCGATCGATCACGTCGTGGAGGTTCTCCCTGCGCCCGGCGTAGGTCAGCTTGTCCAGCACCGTGACCTCGTCACCGTGGTCGCGCACACGCAGGCGCACGAAACTCGAGCCAATGAAGCCGGCGCCGCCGCAGACGAGCAGTCGCATCAGGCCGCCACCCGAGCCGCGGTCAGGTACTCCTTGAGCCCGACTTCCCACGGCGGCAGCCGCGGCGCGTCCCGCTCGCTCGCGAGCACGCTGTAGGGCGGCCTCGGCGCGGGGCGGGCGAGATCCTCGGTCCGGCCCGGCCGAATCTTGCAAGTCAGCCCTGCACCCGCAACGATCCGATGCGCGAACTCGTACCACGAGCACTGGCCCGAGCCGGCGACGTGGACGATGCCGAGCGGGCGCGCGGCGGCAAGCTCGAGCAGCGCGCCGGCCAGATGGCCGGTGAACGTCGGGCAGCCGACCTGATCATCGACCACGGTCAGCTCGTCGCGCTCGCGCGCGAGGCGCAGAATCGTGGCCGGGAAGCACGGACCACCTGTGCCGAACAGCCACGACGAGCGCACGATTGTGTGTCGGTCCGGCGCGGCCGCGGCCACCGCCTGCTCCCCGGCCAGCTTCGATGCCCCGTAGCGCGAGCGCGGACCCGTCGCATCCGATTCGACGTACGGCTCGCGCTTGGATCCGTCGAACACGTAGTCGCTCGAGACATGGATCGTCCAGGCCCCAGCCGCGCCGGCCGTCCGGGCGACGTTGCCGGCACCGTCGCCGTTGATCGCCATCGCCTCGGCGACAGCCTCCTCGGCCCCGTCGACGTTCGTGTATGCCGCGCAGTTGACCACCACGTCGGGCGCCGCCGCGCCGATCGCCGCGCTCACAGCCGCAGCGTCGGTGATGTCCAGCTCTTCCCGCGAGAGCGCCACCGCGCTGTCGGCGGCCGCAGAGAGGTCGGTCCCGAGCATTCCCGCCGCGCCTGTGATCAGGATTCGCATCGGCCGGAAGGGTAGCCTTCGCCACCCGTCCAAGCTCCGGCCACGGATCTTGGCCATGAGGTCGTGGCGGGCCCGCCAGCACGGTGGTAGACCTAGCGGATGAGCGATCCGCAGCCGATCGAGGGCTACCGCGTGCCAACCGGGTGCTGCGATGAACTGCTCGACTCGGGCGGCGCTCCGCTCCCGCACGCCGCGCCGCTCCTCGCGACCCTGCAGCGCCTGGGGCCGGACGCGCTGCTCGCCGCCGGCCGGCGCCGTGACGCGATCTTCATGCAGCAGGGGATCACCTTCGGGGTCTCGGGCAGCGACGGCGAGCGGAGGGACCGGCCGTTTCCGCTCGACCTCGTCCCGCGGGTGCTCACCGCGGCCGAATGGACCGCGATCAAGCGCGGCCTGGCCCAGCGCATCCGGGCGCTGAACGCGTTCGTCGACGACGTCTACCACGCGCACGAGATCGTTCGTGCCGGGATCGTCCCCTGGTCGTTGATCGTCAGCCGCCCGAGCTTCGCCCGCCCGGTCCACGGGGTGCGCGCGCCGGGCGGCGTCTACTGCCACGTCTGCGGCTGTGACCTCGTCCGCAGCGGCGACGGGCGCTGGCGCGTCCTCGAGGACAACGTGCGGACTCCGTCGGGCATCTCGTACGTGCTCGAGAACCGGCGCGCGATGACGCGGCTGATGCCCGACCTGTTCGCCGGTCATCACGTGCGCGGCGTCGATCACTACCCGTCGCTGCTGCTCGATGCGCTGCGCGCGGTTGCGCCCGCGGCCGAGGGCCATCCGACCGTCGTCCTATGGACCCCGGGACCGATGAACCCGGCCTACTTCGAGCATGCGTTCCTGGCACGGCAGATGGGGGTCGAGCTGGTCGAGGCATCAGACCTGGTCGTGCGTGACGCCCATTGCTACATGCGAACCACCGCCGGGCTCCAGCGTGTCCACACGATCTACCGCCGCCTCGACGATGACTTCATCGACCCGCTCGAGTTCCGCCCCGACTCGATGCTCGGAGTCCCCGGGCTCGTCCGCGCCTACCGGTCGGGCACGGTGGCGATCGCCAACGCGATCGGCACCGGCGTGGCCGACGACAAGGCCGTCTACCACTACGTGCCCGAGATGATCCGCTTCTACCTGGGCGAGGAGCCGATCCTCGACAACGTCCCGACCTATCTGCTCAGCGACGACCGGGTTCGAAAGCACGTGCTCTCGCACCTGCACGAGTTGGTGGTCAAGCCGACCTCGGAGTCCGGTGGCAAGGGTGTGTTCATCGGCCCCCAGGCGAGCGCAGCCGAACGCGAGGCCCAGGCTCGGCTGATCGATGAGCAGCCGGATCGGTTCATCGCGCAGGACCTCGTGCACCTGTCGACCGCGCCGACCGAGACCGGTGACGGAAAGCTGGCTCCGCGCCACGTCGACCTGCGTCCGTTCGCCGTGTTCGGCGAGGAGATCAGGATCGTCCCCGGAGGGCTTACCCGCGTCGCGCTTCGCGAGGGCTCGATGATCGTCAACTCCTCGCAGGGCGGCGGCTCCAAGGACACGTGGGTGCTCGATGACGGCACCGTCGGCGATCTCGCCCCGGGGACGCTGCCCCCCCACCGGCCGCCGCGCCTCCCCGACGTCCGCTACGGCGGCTGGCACGGCCAGGCCCAGCAGCAACAGTGATGCTCGCTCGGATCGCCCAGGAGCTGTTCTGGCTCGGCCGCGACCTCACCCGGGCCGAGCACACCGCCCGGATGCTCGACGGCGCATTCCACGCCGACGTCGCGGGCGTCCCGGGTGAGCGCGGAATCGCGCTCAGCTGGGAGGGGGTGCTCGCGATCATCGGGGCCAAGCCGCCCGCGCCCGGGGAGCGCACGCGGGAGCGCCCGGGGGTCGCCGAGCCCAACCTCGAGCTGGGGCGCCACGAGGTGGCGCGGCTACTCACGCTCGACACGGACAGCCCTGCCTCGGTTGTGTCCTGTGTCGCACGCGCGCGCGACCGAGGCGCCACGCTGCGCGACGTGATATCGACCGAGATGTGGGAGGCGCTGAACTCGTTCTTCCTGGCCCTCGGCCGCTACGACCTGCCCGCGGCGCTCCGGACCGGTCCGTACTCCGTCTACCAGGAGGTCAAGGAGCGCTGCGCCTTGTTCTGGGGTCTCGTGTCCCGCACGATGCTCAGGGACGAGGGCCGCGCGTTTCTCGACGCGGGCGGCCACATCGAGGAGGCGGACATGGTGCTGCGGATGCTTCGGGTCGCGGTGCCCCCGTCGCCGATCGAGGGGGGACATGAGTCCGAGGCGCTGGCCCTGCTGCACGCGGTCGGCGGAGTACAGGCCTACAGGCGGGCCATCCGGCAGCCGCCCACGCTCGAGCCGGTGGCCCAGTTTCTGCTCTACGACAACTCGTATCCGAGCTCGGTCGCCTCCTCGGCCGAGTCGCTTCGCGACGATCTCGCCACGGCCGACGCGCAGCCCCGATCCTCGCCGCCGGTCCTCCGGCTCGGGCGACTGATCGCCGATCTGGAGTTGCAGCGGCGCACACCGGCGACGGAGAGCGCGTTCGACGAGACGTTGGAACGGGTACAGATTGAACTTGAGCTCGTCGACCGAGACATCGACGAGCGCTACTTTGCCATCGCCGCTCTCGCCGCAGTACATCTGTAGGGGGCGGCATGATCTCCGAGATGAACTTCGCGATTCGCTACCTGACGCGGTACGAGTACGACGCCGACGTCGTCGACAACCTGAACGCGCTCAGGGTCAAACCTCACGCCAACGGACGCCAGCGCTGCGATGAATTCAGCGTGCGGCTGATGCCCGAGGTTCGGCTGCACCGGCACACCGACTATTTCGGGACCGAGGTCGTTGAGTTCGAGGTCTCCCGCCCACACCGCGAGCTGACGATCGACGTGCGCGCGCGCGTGGCCACCAAGAAGGCCTCCGACCCGCCCCAAGCCACCTGGGATGCACTGCGCGAGTCCGCGTATCTGGAGGCGGGGGGAGAATTTCTCCTACAGACCGACGATGCGGCCGGCGATCCGGCGCTCGGGGAGCTGCTGTCGACGACACGGGCGGCGTCGAACCCCTTGGCCACGCTGCTGCTGATCTCCGAGCTGATCCCGGACCGGTTCGAATATCGCCAGGGCGCCACCTACGTAGATTCCACGATCACCGACCTGTTCGAAGCGGGCGCCGGCGTGTGTCAGGACTTCGTGCACCTCGGGCTTTGCCTGCTCCGCCACCACGGGATCGCCGCCCGCTACGTGTCGGGGTATCTGTTCGCCGCGCCGACGGACGGCGGTCAGGAGTCGGTCGAGGTGGACACCCATGCGTGGCTCGAGGCGCTGCTCCCGGTTTCGGATCCCACGCACCCGGGCGGTGGCGAGCCGATCTGGGTCGGAGCCGACCCGACGAACCGGGGGCTGACGGGCGAGAACCACGTGAAGATCGGTCACGGCCGCCACTATCCGGACGTGCCCCCGATCAAGGGTGTGTACCGGGGCGCCGCCAGCGCCGAGCTCGAGGCGAGCGTGACCATGACCCGGCTCGACCGGGCCGATCCGGCCTCGATCGCGCGGTCATAGCGACGCCCGGAGCCGCGTCGGGGGCGCTCAGTCGGTCCAGAAGTCGTCGACGCGCTCGCCGTCGCCGCCCTCGGGCCGGTCTGAGCCGATCGCGATCAACTCGAGCCCGTCGGGTCCGCCCTCGAACGCGCGGGTGGTGCTCGGAGCCACCCGGAGCACGTCCCACTGCCCGAGCTCGACGACCTCGTCGTTCAACTTTGCGCGGCCCGAGCCGGCGACCACCACGTAGGCCTCCTCCTGCTCACGATGCCGGTGACCTAGCGGGCTGCGGACGCCCGGCCCATAGCGGAACA
Source organism: uncultured Solirubrobacterales bacterium (assembly GCA_963796645.1). Classification (GTDB taxonomy): domain Bacteria; phylum Actinomycetota; class Thermoleophilia; order Solirubrobacterales; family Solirubrobacteraceae; genus Palsa-465. Next base: position 677,327 of record CAWCMQ010000004.1, read on the forward strand.
GGCTGACGCCGAGGTGCTCGGAGTCGATTTGAGAGCGGGCGAAGCGGGCCTCGACACCGGAGCCCCGCCCCGCGGCGGCATCCTCCAGCTCCTTGAGATTCTTGAGCGTGAAATCGGACATGGACGAAGTCTATGTGCTGTTCACGGCACAGAGCGATCGCGGGTCCGGGACGGTGGTAGGGTCGCATCTATGGGCGAACGAACGAACTACACCCCCGGGACCTTCAGCTGGACCGACCTGGCGACCACCGACCAGGACGGCGCCAAGTCCTTCTACTCGGCGCTGTTCGGATGGGAGGCGCAGGACAATCCTGTCGGCGACGGCGCCGTCTATTCGATGATGCTGCTCGACGGCAAGCCGGTTGCCGCCATCTCCTCCCAGCCGCAGCAGCAGCGCGATGCCGGAGTCCCTCCGGCCTGGAACTCATACATCACTGTGCAGAGCGCCGACGAAGCGGCCGAGCGCGCGCAGCAGCTCGGCGGCACCGTGCACGCGCCGGCCTTCGACGTCCTCGACGTTGGGCGGATGGCGGTCGTCCAGGACCCCGGACAGGCCTACTTCATGGTCTGGGAGCCGAAGACGATGACCGGCGCCTCGCTTGTCAACGCCCCTGGCGCGTTGTCGTGGAACGAGCTCGCGACCACTGACATGGACACCGCAGCGGGCTTCTACGCGGAGCTGTTCGGCTGGTCGAGCCAGCCGATGGAGGGCTCCGAGATGCCATACCTGGTGGTCTCGAACCGCGACGGACACGGCAACGGCGGGATTCGCCCGGTGATGCCGCCAGACGCCCCGCCGCATTGGCTGGTCTACTTCGGCAGCGCGAACGTCGAGACCGACCTCGCGAGGGTGTCGGACCTCGGCGGCACGCAGCTGATCGGGCCGATGCCGATCGGGCCCGGAACGATCGGGGTGGTCCAGGATCCGCAGGGCGCGGTGTTCGCGCTCTACGGAGGCCACTTCGACGACTGAACGACGGCTGGCGCTTCCCCATGTGGCGCACGCCATACTCCATCCCGTGCGCAAATCCGCTGCACTGAGCGTGGTTGCCATCGTCGTGGCGGTGACGGGCTGCGGTCAGCAGCAGCGCTCGACACCGACCCCGCAGCCGAGCCCGGTGACGAACTCGTCCGCGCCGCAGGCTCACCCGCAGGCGATCGAGCCAGTGGCCGGCGCCGCCGCCACCTCGGGCGGGGCGTCAGGGACGCCGGCGGCGGTCAGCGTGGGCCCGGCGTCGGCCGGTGGCTCCGGCTCCGGCAGCAGCCTCGCCCAGCCGGTCTCCGACGCCGTGATCCGGCGCGAGCTCACCGCGAGCGGGCTCTCGGCGAACTCGAGCCAGGCCACGCTGACGTCGAACGGACTGGCGATCGCGCCGGTGAACGCGCCGTACGCAGTCCAGACGGTCATCTCGGCCGGCAACGAGATCGCCCACCTCCCCTACGTTTGGGGGGGCGGCCACGCACGCTACATCGACACCGGCTACGACTGCTCCGGCTCGCTCAGCTTCGTATTTGCAGCGGCCGGCCTGCTGAACACGACGATGACCTCGGGTCAGCTGATGAGCTGGGGCAAGCCAGGACCGGGCAAGTGGATCACAGTGTTCGCCGCTCCGGGCCACACCTTCATGTATGTCGCCGGGCTGAGGTTCGACACCGTGGCTCTGGCGGAGACCGGATCGCGGTGGTCCAACCGGCGCGCCGACGAGCCGAACCTCAACCAGTTCGTCGTGCGGCACCCGCCGGGGCTGTAGCTCTACGTGGCGTGAGTCGAAACGCTACGCCGCGAGCGCCGTCGGCTCCGAGTCGAACTGCAACAGCAGCTCCACGAACCGATCCGGGGCCTCGACCTGCGGGCAATGGCCGATGCCACGCAGCAGCTCGAGCCTCGAGCCTGGCACGGTGGTAAGGAGCTGATCGGCGCCCTGGTGAAACACAAGCCGGTCGCGATCGCCCCACACGAGCAGCACCCGCACGGAGATGGCGGCGAGCTGGAACGGATCGCGCAGCTCGGGAATCAGGCGGTGAGCGATCGACAGGTAATTCGCCACACTCGCGCGGTGGCGGTGGTGCCAGGTGAAGGCGGAGATCACGGCGGGGTCGATCGAGCTCGGAGCCGCAAAGGCGAGGCTCGTGTACAGCCGCGCGACCGCGGTGCGGAGCACCGCGCTGGGCACCGGGCTCGGCAGCGCGAGCAGGGCCCGGAGCACGGGATCGCGCTGCACGATGTGCAGCAGCCGGGTCATCTGAAGGCCGGCCGGCGCGACGCCGACCACCCCGGCGAGCTCCGAGCCGTGGCGCTCGGCCAAGCGCAGCGCCACGCACCCGCCCAGGGAGTTGCCGACCGCTAGAACCGGCTCGCGCCCGCGCCGGCCGAGGTAGCGCAACGCCGCGGCGGCAAATTGGTCGAGCTGCGGGAGGATCGGGTCCTCGCGCAGGCGGTCGGCGGTGCCGAAGCCGGGCAGGTCGACCGCGATCGCCCTCCGTCCCTCGCGAGCGAGCCGCGCCAGGGAGTGGCGCCACGTATCCGCGCTGTCGGCGTAGCCGTGGAACAGGAGAATCGGCACCCCGTCGCCCTCGAGTTCGAGTACCCGGGTGCTGTAGCCCGCCAGCGTGAGTCGGTGCTCAAACAGCGGTTGGATCACGTTTTCCGTCGATCTCCTGCCTGGACCCTGAAATGAGTTAGGCGGCCGCCGCCGCCGCCGGTTCGGGCGCGCCGTAGGTGACGAAGTCGCTACTGCGCACCAGCAATACCGCCAGAACGGATCCTGCAAACGCGACGATGCACCCGACGATCAGAATCTCGTTCATCGCCGACACGAACGCACTATGGATCGCCAGGGCCGCGAAATGCCGCTGTCCGGCCGGCACTGAGCGCACGACCTGACCGGCGCCACCCGCCGCGACTGCATGCCCGATCTCCGTCGCGCGGCCGGCTGCGGGGGTCCCGGCGAGCTTCGAGCCGAGGTGGTTCGAGATCGAGCTCTCGAAGATCGCCCCCAGGACCGCGATCCCGGTTGCGATCCCGACCTGCCTGAAGGTGTTGTTGCTCCCCGAAGCCATCCCGCTGCGCTGGGGCGGGACAACGCCGATCGCTGTCGAGGCCAGGGCCGGGTTGACGAGGCCGACGCCCGCGCCGGCGACCAGGAACCCGGGGAGCAGCACAGTCCAATCCGACGAGGCCGTGATGCCGTGCATCAGCAGCAACCCGATCGAGGTCAGCAGCAGCCCACCGCCGAGCAAGAACCGGACCGGCACCCGGGTCGACAGGTTGCCCGAGAGCGCCGCCACGAAGAACGACACGACGGTGAACGGCAGGAACCGCAGCCCGGTCTGAAGCGGCGACAGGCCAAGGATCGTCTGTAGATACAGGACGAGGTAGAGGAACATCGAGAACATCGCCGCAGAGATCGTGAAGGCGACGATCGACGCGCCTCCAAACGTCGGCTTGCGGAACAGCGTGACGTCGAACATCGGCTCCTTCTGGACAAACTGGGAGACGATGAATACCGCCATCAGGATCGCCGCGCCGGCGAACAGGGACACGATCAGTGTGCTCCCCCAGCCCTCGGCATTGCCGCGGATGATCGCGAACACGAGCAGGAACAGCGACGAGGTGAACGAGACCGTCCCGATCCAGTCGATCCGCTTGCCCTCGGGGTCGCGCGACTCTTCGACCTTGGCGATCGTCAGCACGACGGCCGCGGCTCCGATCGGGACGTTGATGAAGAAGATCGAGGACCAGCCGAAGGCCTCGGTCAGGACCCCGCCGAGCAGCGGTCCGACCGCTGCCGCGGACGCGATGACCGCGCCCCAGATCCCGAACGCGGTGCCCCGCTCACGGCCGTGGAACTCCTGCGCGATCAGAGCCAGCCCGCACGAGTACATGATCGCCCCGCCGATGCCCTGCGCGGCCCGCGCGATGATCAGGAAGAGCGCGCTCGGGGACAGCGCGCACAACAGCGAGGCCAGCGAGAACAGCACCAGGCCGATCGAGAACACGACCTTGCGGCCGAGCAGGTCGGCCAGCGCGCCGGTGGTCAGCAGCACCGAGGCCAGGGTCAGCGCGTAGGCGTCGATCACCCACTGAATGTCCGAGAAGCTCGCGTGCAGATCGGAGGCGATCTTCGGCAGCGCGACATTCACGATTGTGATGTCGAGCAGCAGCATGAAGGTCGCGACGCAGACGACCAGCAGCGTCCACCACTTACGTTCCATAAGCATTGATCCTATCTAGCTGGTCAGCCAGTGTGAACGTTCACGTCGGCGATGCCCATCGAATGGGCGGGCTAAACAGCGTGTCAGGCTCGGCCGTAGACCGGGATCGCGGCGCCGCTGGTCGGCTTCGAGTCCTCGGACAGCAGATAGGCGATCACGCCGGCGATCTCGGCCGGCTTGACCCACCGGTCATGGTCGGCTTTGGGCATCGAGGCTCGGTTGGCCGGGGTGTCGATCACGCTCGGCAGGATTGCGTTGGCCCGTACCCCGTCGTTCTTGTACTCGACCGCGAGCGCTTGGGCGAACGCGATCACCGCCGCCTTCGATGAGATGTAGCCGGCGGCCCCGGAGAAGGGCTGCAGCGCCGCGCGCGTGCCGACGCACACGATCGAACCGCCACCCCGGTCGATCAGGTGGGGGAGCACCGCAGCGGCCATCAGGTAGGTGGGCCGCAGGTTGAGACGGAACTGCTGCTCGAACTCGTCGATCGGCGTCTCGTGTACGCGATTGCCCGCAGCGAACCCGCCGACCAGGTTCACCAGCCCGCGTAACGGAGCTGACTCTTCGCCGGCCGCGGCCGTGACCACGGCCGCGACTGCATCCGGATCGAACAGATCGGCTTGGATCAGCTCGAGCCCGGGGCGTTCCTCAACCCGCTCGAGCTCGCGTTCGACAATCCAGGGCACCACAACCCGCCACCCGTCGTCGAGCAGACGCGCGACGACCGCGGCGCCGAGTCCGCCCGTTCCTCCGGTGATGATTGCGCTCGATTCCATTGGCTGCCGTCCGCAGGCCACTCTATCTTCGTTGCGCGATGAAAGTTCGCGAATTTGCAGATGGTTCTGAGATCGCGCAGGCCCTGCTGGTGCGCGATGTCGAAGTGCGCCGGCGCCGCGACGGTGGCGATTATCTGAAGCTGATGCTCGGCGATCGCACCGGGACGATTCCGGCGATGATCTGGGACGGGGTCGAGCAAGCCCGCGAGATGTGCGCGCCCGGGGAGGTCGTCCACGCCAGCGGGCGGTTCTCGATCCATCCGCGGTTCGGGCCACAGCTGGCCGTGCAGCGGGTGCGTCCGGCGAACGAGAACGAGTACGCATCCGAGGAGCTCCACGACGGACCCACCCGGGCGGCGGATCAAATGGAGGCCGACCTGCGCGAGCTGATCGCGACGGTCCAGAATCCCCACCTGCGGAGGCTGCTGGCGATCGTGTTCGGCGAGAACACGCCGACCTGGGCGCGGTACCGTGACGCCCCGGCAGCCAAGAAGTACCACCAGGCGTACCGGCACGGTTTGCTCGAGCACACGCTGACAGTGGCGCAGGCGGTCGGAGCGATCTCGGCCACGTTCCCCGGCATCGACCGTGACGTCGCCGTCACCGGCGCGCTGCTGCATGACATCGGCAAGCTCGAGGCATACGAGTTGCACGGCGGCGCGATCTCGATGTCGGACCGCGGCCGGCTGTACGGCGAGATCCCCCTCGGCTACTACCGGGTTCGCAGGGCGATCGAGCGCCTCGACGAGTTCCCGCCCGAGCTCGAGCAGGCGCTTCTGCACATCATCCTCAGCCACCACGGCTCGCTCGAGCACGGAAGCCCGGTCGTCCCCTGCACTCGCGAGGCGACGCTCGTGCACATGATCGACAACCTCGGCGGTCGGCTCGGCAGCTTCGACCGGCTCGAGAAGGAGCTCGCGACCGGGGAGCAGTGGACCGCATACGACAAGGGCATCGGCGGCGGCGCGTTCTTCGCGCCCACGGCCGAGTCCGAGCGCGAAGCCGCGTAACGCGGGCGCAGCGCCGCGTCACAACCTCGCTCCAAATCTGCGCAAATAGCGCAGCGTCCACGCGTCCTCGGCCCGCCCGCGCTCGCCGCCCAACTACAGTTGCTCACACATGGCGAAGGACACCGAGAAGCTGATTCGTCAGCTTTCGCTCATCTCGTATCTGATGGCAGAGCGGCGGCCCGTGACCGCGCCGGAGATCCGGCGAGACGTCGAGGGCTACAGCGTGATGAACGAGGACGCATTCGCCCGTCGCTTCTACGCCGACCGCTCGGAGCTCGAGGCGCTCGGGATCATGCTCGCGGTTGAGAAGCCGGTCGACGGGCTGGTCGAGCAGGAGAACTACTCGCTCCCACCCGAGAACTTCCATCTGCCGCCGATCGAGTTCACCGATCAAGAGCTCGCCGCGCTGCACACCGCGCTCCAGCTGCTCGACGGCGAGTTCGCCTACGCCGAGCCGCTCCGCCTCGCGCTGCAGCAGATCTCCTGGGGTCGCCCCAGCCCGCTGACCTCGCCGGAGCAGAACACGGTCGCGCTCGGGATCACCGGGTCGCCCGGCGGTCACGAGGTCTCGCAGCGCCTGGCCAAGATCGAAACCGCGATCTTCCGCCGCAAGACGGTCGTCTTCGACTACTACACGATGGAGCGCGACGAGCTCGGCACGAGAAGGGTGGACCCCTACCAGCTGCTCTATCAGGGCGGGCAGTTCTACGTCGTCGGACGATCGCACGAGCGTGACGCGATCCGGGTCTTCCGGCTCTCGCGGATCCGCGGCAAGGTCGGCTACGCGACCAAGGCCGAGCACGACTTCCAACGGCCGGCGGACTTCGATCCTCGCGCGTACGCGAACCGGATCGATTGGCAGTTCGGCGATCCGATCGGCACCGCCGAGATCTGGATCGGCAACCGCATCGCGTGGCAGATCGAGCGTCACTTCGGCCGCTACGGTGGGATCCGGTCGGCCGGGGACGGCGGCGACCTGCTGTTCGTCACCCCCTACGCGAACGCCCGTCAGGTCGTGGCCTGGGTCCTTGGCTTGGGTGAGAACGCGCGGATCGTCGGGCCGCCCGAGCTCGCGGCCGAGCTGGGCGAGCGCCTGCGGCTGCTCACCGAGCGCCACACGGGAGAGCCCGAGCTCGCGGCCCCGGTGGCCGCCGGCACGACCGATCCGCTCGACGCCGGCCGCGAGGACAGCGACCTCGAGGAGGGCAATGGGCATCATCCCGAGGCGGCGATCCGGCCCGAGCGGTTCGCCCGTCTGGTCACGCTGGCGAGCATCCTGATCGACGCCGGTCGCGCCGCCCGGCGCCTCGACGCCGAGGTCCTGTGCCGGGAGTTGAAGATCTCAGATCAGGAACTGCGCGAGGACATCTCGGTGCTGAATGTCGTGAACTTCGGCGCCGGCACGTACGTGCTCTACGCCGAGATCGGCGCCGACGGGATGATCGAGGTCGATCCAGAGCCGTACGGTGACTCGTTCGCGCGCCCTGCGAGGTTGCTGCCGGTGGAGGCGAAGGCGCTCGTTGCGGCGATCGATCTGATCGGCGAGCACATCCCGGAGGGCTCGCTGGCGTCAGTGCGGAAGAAGGTCGTGGCCGCGCTCGGCGAGGATCCGGTGCACGAGGGACTTCAGGTGGCGCCGCCCGGCGGTGACGATGCGGAGATCGCCGCCGTCGTCTCGCGCGCGATCTCCCAGCGCCGCCTACTCTCGTTCGAGTATTACAAGCAGAACGAGGACGAGTTCTCATCGCGCACGGTGGAGCCGTACGCGCTGATCAACGGCCGCGAGGGCTGGTACGTGGCCACCTTCGACCCGACCCGGGACAGCGTCCGCCATTTCCGGCTCGACCGGATCAAGTCGGCGCTCGCCACCGAGGAGACCTTCGAGCCCCGGCCCGACGTCGACCCCGCCGCCGACGTCGACGGCTGGCCCCGCACCGGAGAGGTCCCGGCGAGCAGGCGCGCCCGCGTCTGGATCTCCCATGAGCGCGCCCGGTGGGCTCGCGAGGAGCGCCGCGTCGTGGCCGAGCTGGAGGATGGATCGGTGATCGTCGAGCGTGGCTTCGCCGGCCTGCGCTATCTCGTCCGCGACGTGCTCAAGGAGGCCGGGGACGCGGTTGTGCTCGAGCCCGAGGACGCGCGCGAGGCGGTGCGAGAGACGGCCGAAGCGGTCGGCGCCGCCGCGGCATCGATAAGCGGTTGAGCCGGCGCGAGCAGATCCAGATGACCTCCGCGGAGGTCGACGCGTTCCTCGAAGCGCAGCGCGTGGTCATCTGCGCGACCAATGGCCGGGACGGCTGGCCGCATCTGATGCCGCTCTGGTACCTGGTCCGTGGAAATGAGATCTGGGCCTGGACCTATGCCAAGTCCCAGAAGGTCCGCAACCTCGAGCGCGACGCCCGCACCACCCTCCAGATCGAGGACGGCGAGCAGTACCAGGAGCTACGAGGAGTGATGATCGAGGCCCAGGCCGTGATCCACCGCGAGCTTGACCGGGTGGCCGAGTTCGGCGCCTCGCTGTTCGAGCGCTACGGGGGCGGCGGCGGGGGCGGCGGGCCCGAGTTCCTCGAGGTAATCCGGGCTCAGGCGACCAAGCGCGTCGCGCTGCAGTTCGTCCCGCAGCGGATGGCCAGCTGGGATCACCGCAAGCTGGGCGGGGCGTACTAGCGGGCCGGCGCCGCCGGCGGGTCGGTACGGCACGCCCTGGGGGCCGGCCGGGTACGGCACGCCCTGGGGCCGGGCCGGGTACCGCACGCCTGGCCCAGCCGGGTACCCTCCCCGGCCATGCAAGACCTGAAGGGCTTGATCCTCTCCGGAGGCAAGGGAACGCGTCTGCGCCCGATCACGCACACTAGCGCCAAGCAGCTCGTGCCCGTGGCCAACAAGCCCGTCCTCTTCTACGGGATCGAGGCGATGGCCGAGGCCGGGATCCACGACGTCGGGATCATCATCGCGCCGGAGACCGGCGATGAGATCCGGGCCGCGGCGGGCGACGGCTCGCAGTTCGGCGTGAACCTGACCTACATCGTCCAGGACGAGCCACTCGGTCTCGCGCACGCCGTGCTCACAGCGGAGGCGTTCCTCGGCGACTCCCCGTTCGTGATGTACCTGGGCGACAACCTGCTTCAGGGCGGGATCCAGGACCTGGTCGCATCGTTCCGCGACCATCAGCCGGACAGCCTGATCCTGCTCACCCCGGTGCCCGACCCCGACCAGTACGGCGTTGCCGAGCTTCGTGACGGCGCCGTGGTGCGACTGGTCGAGAAGCCGCAGCAGCCAAAGACCGACCTGGCGCTCGTCGGCGTCTACATGTTCACACCCTGCGTGCACGCCGCCGCTCGTGCGATCCAGCCCTCGGGCCGGGGTGAGCTGGAGATCACCGATGCGATCCAGCACCTCGTCGACGAGGGTCGCCGAGTCGAGCCCCACATCGTCCGTGGGTGGTGGAAAGACACCGGGCGGCTGGACGACATGCTCGCCGCCAACCGTCTCGTGCTCGACACGATCGTCGGCAAGGTCGAGGGCGAGCTCGTCGACTCCCAGGTCGACGGACGAGTCGTGATCGAGCCCGGCGCCAAGCTCGAGCGCTGCGCCGTCCGAGGGCCCGCGATCATCGGCGCGGGAGCGCTCCTCAGCGACTGCTACGTCGGCCCCTACACGGCGATCGGCTGCGACTGCGTGATCCAGAACGCCGAGGTCGAGCACTCGATCCTCCTCGCCGGCTCATCGGTGCGCGATCTGGCCGGCCGCATGGAGTCCTCACTACTCGGGCGTAACGTCCACATCGGGCGCGACCATCGCCAGCCGCGCGCCTACCGCTTCCTCGTCGGCGACAACTCGGAGATCGGGATTCTCTAGGGGCTCATCCGGTCGCGGTCAGCTCCTCGAGCATCGGGACCATGGAGCCGCTCGCGGCAGTGATGTCGACGCGCACAAACCGCGCGCGCGTCGCCGCGAAGCGCAGCACGTCGAGTGTCCCGGAGGTGCGGTTGACCGTCCTGATCACGTGCCAGGTGTGGCCGTCCGCAGACACCAGCAGCTGGTAGCTCGTGGGTCGCAGGGTGGTGACCGGACCGGCCGGCGGGTGGACGTTTGGCGCCGGCGCCGGCGGCCACTGGCGGCCCCACAGCAACGTCACCGTCCGCAGCCGTCGCGAGCCGTTTGCCACCGGGGCGGTCAGCGTCGCCGGCAGCGACACCGGCAGCCAATCGGTGGCGGGGCTCCCGTCGACCGCGGCGAGCGCGGGAGCGCCTGGCTGGGCGCTCGACGCCACGGCGGCGCCGCAGCGGACCGTGTCCGCCGTCGGCGTCTGGTCGGGGCGGCGGGTCTTCACTTTGAGGGTTCGCCCGGTGGCGAGCCGGTGCGCGCCTGACGCGGTGCTGATCGTCACCGCCGGACCGCTCTTCAGGGTGACGGTGGTGAACCGCGGCCCGACGGAGATCGTCAGGCGCCTGCCGTGCCAGCCCAGGTTCCGAACCACGACGCCGCCGAGGCCAGAGTTGAGCGCCGGGCTGAGCGGGATGCTGCCCGCGCGCCAGCGGAACCCGGTGTAGCCATAGATGAACTCCTGCAGGAACCCTCCGATCCCGGTCATGAACGTGAACGCCCCGCCGGTCTTGGTCTCGGAGAACTGGTCGAACGCGTCGCGGATGAACGGCTCGTAGCTCCGTTGCGTGTACACGAAGCTCGCGCAGCCAGGCGAGCCGAGGGCCGAGGTGTCGATCGAGTTGACCGCATCGCTCATCGACGGCCCCGTCGGGTCGGTGCGTGGCACGTAGTAGTTGATGTCGTCCTGAGCCAGCCGCCGGGACATCGGGAAATCCCACGGGTACTGCAGCAGCGTCACATCAGCCTGCTTGACGAGCTGACCACCGTAGCCGGCGAACTCGGGGTGGATGCCGTTGGCCCCGTCGGTGAGCACGACCAGCTTCGAGGCGATCTGCGACCACTTGGCGGGCGCGCTGCGGCCGAGGACGCGTGCGGCCTGGACGGCGTCGGCGAGCACGGTCTTCGCCCCGACGTTCGTATACGCCTCGTCGTTGACGTCCGGGTTCTCCTCGTCGGGCCCGGTCACACCGTTGATGTGGTAGACCCCGCCAGCGCCCAGAGTCGCACGGGAGGCCCAGAACCTGGCGGCCTCCGAGAGCACGGGCCAGCCGCGCTGCGCCAGCCAGTGACGGTCGCCCGTGGCCACGTAGTACTGCCACTGCGCAAGCGCGATGTCGGCCGTGATGTGCTGCTCATACACACCCTCGCTGTTGACCGAGACGGGCGGTGGAATCTGCTCGGTCCCGTCGAGCGCGCTCTCCCAGGGGAAACGAGCGCCCTGGTAGCCGGTGTCCGCGGCGTGCTGCTCGGCGGCGCCGAGTCGCTGGTAGCGGTATGCGTTCATCCCCGCCGCCAGGTCTGAGTGGAGCGCGAGCAGGGACGGATACATCCATGTCTCTGCGTCCCAGAATATGTGGCCGTCGTAGCCGTTGGACGAGAGGCCGGCGGGCGAGATGCTCCAGTCGACGCCCGCCCGGGTGCTGGACCAGAGATAGAACTGGCTCGCATTGACGTCGGTTGCGATGGTTGGGTTGCCGAGTACGTCGACCCGCGCCTGCCATAGGGCCGCCCAGGCCGCATCGTTGGCCGCCACCAGCCTCCCCCAGCCCGCGGCCGCGGCGCCGGCGGCCTGATTCTGGGCCGCGGTCGTCGGGTCCGAGGCATTCTGAGAGGACTCGACCCCGACGTACTTCGTGAAGGTGTAGGTCTTACCGTCGGTGACCGGGAAGCTGGCCTCCTGGCCGACGCTCTGATCGGTCGATTGGTCGATGTGGGTGAAGGTCGGGCTCACGTCGGCGCTGACGCCGAGTTGGCTCGCGAGCGCCGCGCTGATCTTGGTCCCCTCGGTTTGGACGCTGACCCAGTCGCGATGCGCGGCGTCGTCCCAGCCCTTCGACACCTGCGTTGTGAGGTTGGCGGGCGTGCTATCGATCACGTCGTCGACCGTCGCCGTGCCCGACCAGTGCGGGGTCACGGTCAGCCGCACGAGTCCGACGAACTGACGCGCCCGATCCGTCAGCACCTGGTAGCTCAGATCGGTCTGATGTCCGTTCGGCGCGGTCCAGCGGGCGGTGGTGGTGATCACACCCGTGTGGAAGTTGATCGACTGCTTCCACGCGCTGATGCTCCCGCTCGAGAGTGAGAACGGCGTGCCTCCGTCCACGAAGTTCAGCGTCGACCAGGTGGGGGTGTTCGCGCGCTGCTGGACGCCCCCGGGTGGCTGCGCATAGAAACCGGCGAGCTCAGACTGCGCCGGAACCGTGCCCCCGGCGTAGCCCTGCCCGGTGGCCGGCACGCGGACTCCGATCCGGCCGTTGCCGGTGAAGGTGGGCGAGTACGAGGATCCGTGGTCGGTGGTGCTGAGCACGTAGCTGCCAGCAGCCTCGGCGCTTGCGGTACCTCCGACGGCCAGTGCGACCAGCAGTGACCCGGCCAGGCCAATGGCCTGGAGAACCTTCGATCCACGCATCCTCTACCTCCGTTTGCGCGGTCCCGCTTCTCAGCATTCCACCGCTCGACAGCGGCGAAACCCAAGATCAGGGCCGAAGCGGCTTCTCGCCCCAGAAGACCGCGACCGGATTCCCGTTGAAATCGGGGATCTCGCGGTAGCCCTCGTCCTCGTACAGACCTCGCGCGTTCAGCTGCTTCGGTCCGGTGTCGAGCCGTGCGATCTCGTAACCAAGCGCGCGTGCAGTGTCCTCGAGGGCGTGGAGCAGCGCGCGGGCGACGCCCTGGCCGCGCCGCGCCGGCACGACGTACATCTTCTTGATCTCGCAGGTGCGCGGATCGAGCGGCTTGACCCCACCGCAGCAGACCGCGTCGTCGTCGGAATATCCAACGACGAACGAGCCACCCGGAGGACTCAGCTCGTCCGGGCCGGCGCGTGGCATCGTGTCGCCGTCGAGCTCGAGCCCGTCATACATGACCGAAATCTCGTCTCGCATCTCCTGCGCCAGGCGACCACCCTCCCCGGCATCGACCTGGGCGTCACGAAACTCGAGCTGAGGTGGCATCGGCTACTCGCTGCCGAGCAGTGACACCAGGCCGCTCGGTGTCTCGGCGGCTCCGATGTGCACCCGCGGCATCGTCAGCGGTGCGGAAGTGCTCTCGGTCGTCCCGCCTGCGGTCGTGTAGGCCATCGTGTAGCCCGCGGCGTGGACCGCGGCAAGCACGGAATCATTGAAATCGCCAAACGGATACGCGAAGAAATAGACCGGATGACCGAGCACCCGCTCAAGCACGTGGCGTGACCCCGAGGTCTCCATCCGGAGCTCGTCCGGTGTGATCAGGCGCAGATCGACGTGATGGGTCGAGTGATCGCCCACGTCCATCCCGGCCTGATCGAGTTCGCGGATCTGGTCGGCATTGAGAAATCCCGGCTCGGTCATCCGTCCGGTGATCACGAAGAACGTCGCCACCATGTGGAACCGCTTGAGCGCGGGCAGGATCCGGGTCACGTCATCGACGTATCCGTCGTCGACCGAGATGATGATCGGTTTCGGCGGGAGCGCCGCTCCCTTGTAGAGCGCATCGAACAGCTGCGCCTGGCTGATCGTGTGATACCCGCCCGCGTGCAACGCCGACATCTCCGCCACGAAGGTGGCCGGGCTCACCTTCAGATCCGGAAGCCCGACCGCAGTCGCCGGGGCAACTCGGTGGTAGGTCAATACCGGGACGTGCACGCTTCGGGGCGGCGCACCCGGCGGCGGTACGAGGGCGGGGACGGCACGCTTGGCCACAGGGGGCGCCTTCGCGCCCTTGCCGCCGCCCGGCGTGAGCTTGATGCCCGAATGCTTGTGGCCGGCGCTCGAACTGGTCGAGGTCGAGCTGCCGCAGGCGGCGAGCGCCAGCGCCGCGCCGAGCGCGAGCAGCACGAACAGATAACGGAAGGGTCGGGGCACCGCCGGGCAAGGCTAGCGAGCGCGGGTTACGCTGCCTTCAATGGCCGACGAAGTCCGCGAGCGTCTGCTCAAGGCGTGGCAGGGCGAAATCCTGGCGGGCGCCGTGTACGAGCTGATCGCGGCCCGGATGCCCGACCGCGAAGCCGACATCCTGCGCCGCATGGCCCGGGCCGAGAGCGGCCACCGCGAGCGGCTCGAACGGCGGATGACCGAGCTCGAGATCACGATTCCCGATTCGGGGTCGGTCCGGGTCCCGCTGTGGCTGCGGCTGCAAGCGCGAATCGCCCCTGTGGACCGCCTCCTGGCCGCGCGCGAGGCGGCCGAGGACGAGGAGGTCGAGGACCTGTACAAGCGCTCGACGGGCGATCCGGTCACCGACACGCTTCTGCGCGACATCCGGAAGGACGAACGCTCGCACTCGCTCGCCGTCCAGGAGATCCGATCCGGGTCATCCGACAGTGGCGGAAATGCGGCACCGCTCGCCGTGCCAGGGGCGCGAGCGCGTCTGGACCGGATTCTCGGCCGCGAGAAGTGGCACCAGACCGGCGGTGGCTGGATCTCGGGCGCGATCTACGGGGCCAACGACGGGCTTGCCGCCGTGTTCGGCATCGTCGCGGGTGTGTCGGGAGCGACCGGAGGCTCGAGCGCGGTCCTCACGGCCGGGCTCGCCGGCGCGATCGCCTCGGCCCTCTCGATGGCGACCGGCGCCTTTCTGGCCGAGCGATCAGAGACAGAGGTCCACGCCGCGAACATCGAGCGCGAGCGACAGGAGATCGCCGAGCACCCCGAGGAGGAGAAGGAGGAGCTGTCGCTCTTCTACCAGCTCAAGGGGATCGATGAGAAGACCGCCGACGAGCTCGCCGCGCGGATGTCCCAACACCCCGATGCGATGCTCCAGGCCCTGGCCGTGGAGGAGTTCGGGGCCGGCATCGACAGCGGTGGGGATCCGGTCCAGGCCGCTCTGGCCGCAGGCATCTCCACGGGGCTCGGTGCGCTTGTCCCGGTGATCCCGTTCATGATCACGACCGGCACCACCGCGATCGTGGCGGCGGCGGTCGTTTCCCTGATTGCCCATTTCCTGGTCGGCGCGGCGAAGTCACTGGTGACCCTGCGCTCGTGGTGGTCGGCCGGGCTCGAGATGACGCTGGCCGGCGTGATCGTCGGCGGCGCCACGTATTTGGTCGGGCTCGCGCTGCCGACGTGAGCAACTGGGCATCCTGTACGCATGACCTCAACTGATCTCAACTACGACGAGCTGCGGACCACAGTCCGCGGCACGGTCACCGTCGCCGAGGAGGACGGGTGGGATCGAGCACGACGCTCATGGAATCTCGCCATCGACCAGCGGCCGGCGGCAGTTCTCGAGGCGGCCTCTGTGGAGGACGTGCAGGCGGCCGTCGCGTTTGCCGCCGAGCACGGGCTGCGCGTGGCGCCGCAGACCACGGGACACGGCTCCGAGCCGCTCGGCGCCCTCGGGGACGCGCTGCTGCTCAAGACCTCGAGCATGCGGGAGGTGAGTGTCGACTCCGCGCGAGGCGTCGCCCGCGCCCAGGCGGGGGCGCTGGCCGGAGATGTTGCCGACGCGGCCGGCGAGCACGGGCTCGCACCCGTGCTCGGCTTCGCCACGGCCGTCGGTGTGACCGGGCTGTCGCTCACCGGCGGCGTGGGGTGGCTCAGCCGCACCCGCGGCCTTGCCTGCAACAACCTCGTCGGGCTCGATGTCGTGCTCGCTTCGGGTGAGGCGACGCATGTCGATGCCCAGACCAATCCTGACCTGTTCTGGGCGCTGCGCGGCGGCGGCGGACGCACGGCGATCGTGACTTCGATCGAGTGCCTGGCCCATCCACTGCCGGAGGCGTTCGGCGGGATGATCCTGTGGCCGGCGGAACGCGCACCGGAGGTGCTCGGTCATTTTCAGGCGCTGACCGAGCAGGCGCCAGAGGCGCTCAGCCTGGTGTTCCGATACCTGTCGGTCCCCGATGTCGAGGCCGCTCCGCCGCCGCTGCGCGGACGCAAGTTCGCCGCGATCCTGGCGATGAACATCGGCTCTGAGGAGGAGGGCACCGAGCGGATCGCCCCGCTGCGCGGCACCGGAGAGGTGATGGACATGTGCAAGTCACTTGTGCCCGCCGAGCTCGTGCGCATCGCCGGCGACCCCGAGAACCCCTCCCCGGCCAACGGCGGGGGCTTCCTGTTCAACGACCTTGATAGCGCGGGCTTCGAGCTGTTAGGCGAGCTGCTCGGCACCGACGCCGTGTCACCCCTGACCGTGGTGGAGATCCGCCATCTCGGCGGCGCGCTGGCGCGGCCGCCGGCGGACCACGGCGCCCTGGCCGGGCTGGCGGGCCGCTACTCGTTCTTCGCCAGCGGCATCGCTCCGACACCTGAGGCGTCGTCCGTCGTGGGCGACTGCCTGGCCAAGCTGACCGAGCGCCTCGCGCCATGGAAGGCCGATCGGGCGATGCTCAGCTCGGCGGTCGCGGGAACCGACCCGGCGTCCGGGTTCGACTCCGAGACGTTCACGCGGCTGCGGGCGATCGAGCAGGCGCACGATCCGAACCGGCTGATCCTCAGCAATCGAGATATCTAGCGGGTCGACTCGAGGCGCGCGAGCGCGGCGCGCAGTGAGGCGACCTCTGCCTCCAGCGCCCCGACCCGCGCCTCGAGCTCGCCGTCGGGGGAGACGGCGGGTTGTTCGGTCGGTGCCGGATATACGACAGGGGTCTGCGCCGGCGGGGCCTGCGTTGGGGGCTGCGCATCGCTGCTCTGCGGCGCGGTGGTTGTCGTGGCATCCTCGCCCGCGCCGCCCAGCAGCTGCTCGAAGCGGTCCTCCTTCTGCCCCGGCCGCCGGCCGAGCCGGCGGACGTAGCCACGCTCGATCAGCGTCTGGAGGATCGTCTCGATCTCGGCCAGCGAAGCGATCTGAGCCATCCGTTCCGTCCTCGCCTTCAACTCGCCGGGCGTCTGAGGGCCGCGGAGCAGCAGCACCGCGAGCACCGCGAGCTGATCGCGACCGAGGCCGAGCCCCTCCTCGGCCAGGTGGCGGTACTTGGTGGCGCGGCTCGAGTGGCCGCTGGCGAGCCGCGTGAGGCCATAGCGGGACAGCCCCTGTGCGGCGTCGCGGACCGTGGTCTCGTCGTAGTTGGTGACGGGATCGCGGTTCGTGGACTGGTTGCACGCGAGCCGCAGCCCATTGAGCGACAACGGGTATTGGTCCGGGGTCGTCCAGCGCTTCTCGATCAGACAGCCGAGAACCCTCTGCTCCGGCGCGGTCAGCGCGGTGATGTGCACGGCGCGAGCATAAACGCGTCGCGCGGTGACCGCGGCCGAGATCGTGATCGATGCAAGACTCCAAATCATGATCCCGGACGCACCACTCGGCCAGCGAAGGCCGGGCGTGTGATCTCGGTCCCGGAGGCGCGCGCGCTGGCCCTATCCCTCGACGGCAGCGTCGAGCGCGATCACCACGGCCGCCCCTCGTTCCGGGTCGACGGGCGCATCTTCGCCACCCTCTGGGACGAGCAGCGCATGAACGTGATGCTCGATGAGCCCGGGATCCTGACCGCCGTCCAGACCCAGCCCGAGATCTGCAGCGAGGTCTGGTGGGGCAAGCGGCTGGCCGCGGTCCGCGTCGACCTCAGCCGCGCTGACGCGCCGGCGCTGCGCGAGCTGCTCGAGGACGCCTGGGAGGGCAAGCGCCGGTAGGTCGAGGGGGGGGCGGTCGCGGTCGCCGGGCCGCCGGGTCGCCGGCGGAGGCTGGGTCTGAAAGCGACGATATGCGTGGGTTTCGCACCCAGCCTCCGGTTGATGCGCCCGTACCCGCCCCGCGCGCGGCCCGAGAGGGCCCCGGCAACCCCGCCCCGCAACCCCGACCGCCCCCCGCCCCGCAACCCCGCCCCGCAACCCCGCCCCGCAACCCCGCCCCGCAACCCCGCCCCGCGACCCCCCGGCCCCCCTTGACATATATCTCGTCCCGATATATCGTCCCGAGATATGCCATCCGATCTCACCCCCACCGGCCGCGTGATCCTCGGGATGCTGGCGCTGGGCATCACGTCGGGCTACGACATCAAGCAGCTCGTCGACAAGTCGACGCGACACTTCTGGGCCGCGAGCTACGGCCAGATCTATCCCGAGCTCAAGCGGCTGGAGGAGCAGGGGCTGGTGCGGGGGCGGCCGGAGCCGACCGGAGGCCGGGCGCGGACGGTCTATGAGCTGACCGAGGCGGGGCATGAGGCGCTGCGGAGCTGGCTCAGCTCAGATGCGGAGCTGCTGTACGAGCTGCGCGACGAGGGGATGCTGAAGCTGTTCTTCTCTGGCGTCCTGCCCGAGCAGCGGGTGGAGAACATCCGGCGCATGCGGCTCCGGACCGAGCGCAAGCTCGAGCAGCTGCGCGAAATGCAGACGCACGCCAAGGGGTTTGCGGCAGGCCCGGCGCTGACGCTGGAGTTGGGGATCACCTCCAGCCAGTCATTCGTTGAGTGGTGCGAGACGGCCGAGCGGCGCCTCACCGAGACCGAAGAGGAGTAGCGATGCTGACGCGACTCGCAACCTTCCTGCACGACAACGGCCGCCGGGTCCTGATCCTGGCTGCGATCGGCGCCGTCATCGCCGGCGCGTTCGGATTCGGTGTGGCCAAGCGGCTGAGTCCGTACGGCGCGAACGATCCCGCCACACAGTCGGTGCAGGCGACCAACCGTTTCCAAACCGCGAGCGGCCGGCAGATCGACGCCGGGATCGTCGCGCTCGTAAGGTCCGGACCGGTCCAGAGCGCCGCCGCCCGGGGCCGCATGGCCGAGGTCGCGGCGCAGCTGAGACGCCAGCCTGACGTCGCGCGCGTCCTCACCTACTACGACACCCACAACCCCGGGATGGTCTCAAAGGACGGCCGCTCGACCTACGCCCTGGCGTACTTCAAACCGCTCTCGGATCGCGCGCTGAAGGACGTCGCCCAGCAGATCCAGACCAGCTTCTCCGCCGAGCACGACGTGACCCTCGGGGGTCAGGCGATGGCCAACGCGCAGGCGAACACCCAGGTCAGCCACGACCTGGCGCATGCCGAGCTGCTCGCCTTCCCGATCATCTTCCTGCTCTCACTCCTGTTCTTCCGCTCGCTGGTGGCGTCGCTGCTGCCGCCGTTGCTGGGCGGCCTGGCAATCGTGGCCACGTTCTTCGCGCTCCGGATCGTTTCGAGCTTCGTTGACCTGTCGGTGTTCGCGCTCAACCTGGTCACCGGGCTCGGGCTCGGGCTCGCGATCGACTACAGCCTGTTCATGGTCAGCCGCTATCGCGAGGAGGCGGCCGTGCGCGGGTTCGGGGTCGAGGCGCTGATCCGCACGATGCAGACCTCGGGACGGACGATCATGTTCAGCTCGGTGACCGTCGCGATGGCGATCGCCTCGCTGGCGATCTTCCCCCAGCGCTTTCTCTATTCGATGGGCATCGCCGGGGCGCTCGTCGCGTTGCTCGCGGCCGCGCTGGCGCTGCTCGTGCTGCCGGCGCTGCTCGCGGTCCTCGGCCCCCGCGTCAACGCGCTGGCGCCGAAACGGCTGGCGCGCGCGGCTGACCGTGATGCGCGCCCAGCGCAGAGCGGCGCCTGGTATCGCCTGTCTCAGTTCGTGATGCGGCGGCCGGGACGGATCGCGATCGCGAGCGCGAGCGTCCTGATCATCCTGGGGTTGCCGTTCTTCGGCATCAAGTTCATCTCGGTCGACGCCCGCGTGCTACCGCCGAGCGCGAGCGCCAAGCAGGTAGACGTGGCGCTCAATTCACAGTTCCCGCCCAACCGCACGGCTCCGCTCGAGGTGGTCGTGGGCGTGCCGGCCGGCTCGCCGCAGCTGACTCAGCTGGCGGGCCGAGATCGAGAGGCTTCCCGACGTATCCGCCGTGTCGCCCGCCCAGCCCGCCGGAACCTCTAACGCCCTGCTGGAGGTCGCACCACGGGACGAGCCGCTGAGCGGCGCAACCCAGCAACTTGTCCATCGCATCCGGGCAATCGAGCGGCCGTTCTACATCGGCGTGGCCGGCCAGACCGCGTCGTTCGTCGACCTCGAGTACAGCCTGGCCGCGCATGTGCCGGCGGTGCTGGCGGTCGTGATCGCGTCGACCCTGATCATCCTGTTCCTGATGACCGGATCGGTGGTCCTGCCGGTCAAGGCGGTGCTGATGAACGCGCTGACGCTGAGCGCGGTGTTCGGGATCCTCGTCCTGATCTTCCAGGACGGCCACCTCCAGGGCCTGCTCTCATTCCACAGCGAGGGCGCGCTCGACGCGACCCAGCCCATCTTGCTGTTCGCGGTTGCGTTCGGCCTCGCCACCGACTACGGCGTGTTCCTCCTCTCCCGGATCAAGGAGGCGTACGACGGCGGTGCCCCGAACTCCGAGGCGGTGGCGACCGGGCTCGAGCGCACCGGGCGGATCGTCACCGCGGCGGCGCTGTTGTTCGCCGTCGCGATCGGAGCCTTCGCGACATCGAAGCTCGTGTTCATCAAGGAGCTCGGCCTCGGCGCGGCGCTGGCCGTGCTGATCGACGCCTCGATCGTCCGCGCGCTGCTGGTGCCGTCGCTGATGGAGCTGCTCGGCAAGTGGAACTGGTGGGCGCCGGCGCCGCTCAGGCGGCTGCACGCGAGAGTCGGCCTGGACGAGGGCGGTTCAGCCTTCCCGGAGCAGTCCAGGGCATTTACCGGCGCGTAAGGCAATTTGACAGGATCGCCGAAGGGGCCGGGTAAACCATCCAACGGAGGCACATTCCTATGAAGCGAGTTGCAGTCGTCGTCGCGCTGCTGGCAACGCTGGTGGTCGCGTCGGTGGCCCTGGCCAAGGGCATCGCCGGCACCTACACGACGACGATCAAGGGCAAGGGCCCGAACACCCTCAAGGGAGGGCTGGACGGCAAGTGGACGATCGTCCTGGGCAAGGGCCACTACAACGTCTCTGACAACGGGAAGTCGGTGGTCAAGGGCAACTACACGATCAAGAAGAAGACGATCTCGCTGACCGACACCAGCGGCTCGGGTAAGTGCACCGGAACCGGCAAGTACAAGTTCAAGCTGAAGAACAAGACGATGACGCTGACGAAGGTCAGCGACACCAAGGCGTGCATCGGGCGCCAGGACGTGCTCGCGCACAAGTTCAAGAAGGTCAGCTGACCACGACGAAGCTGACGTCCCGCTCCGGGCTCACCGACCACCGGCCCCGCCGCCAGGCGATCCGGGTTCCGTCCGCAAGCCGGACGGCGGTGTGCCCGAGCCGGGGGGTTCCCCACAGAGTGGCCACCAGCGGCCGCTCGCGCTCGTCAACGTCGCCCAGCCCCCGGACGACATGCGACGCGGGGTAACTGACGATCAAAGAACCGTCCCGGACCCACACCGGGATGCGGTCAAGCGGCGCCGGCACCGTCACCTCACGGCCACCGCGGACAACCTCGCCTGACCAGGTCTCGATCCAATCGCCGCGCGGCAGCGCCACCTCTCGCTCGCGGGCTCCGTCGTCGAGCACCGGCGCCACCCACAGCGCCGGGCCGTAGCCGTAGGCGTCGGTGATCGACCACCCCCGAGGATCGCTCGGGTCGGTCAGGCACAGGGGGCGAATGATCGGCAATCCGCTGCGAGACGCCGTCCGTGCGGCGGCGCGCACGTAGGGCACGAGCATCTCGTGCAACAGCGCGTAGCCGCGGTACAGGTCGAGCACGCGCTCGCCGTAGCACCACGGCTCCTGCGGCATCCGCGCGTGCGCCTGCATCAACGGCGTGAAGCAGCCGAACTGGAGCCAGCGGACAAGCAGCTCGGATCGGCAGCGCTCGACGAGTCGATGCCCAAGGTAGCCGCCGACGTCGTGCGACCAGTTCGAGAAGCCGCTGCACGCGGCGCTCAGCGTCGCCACAAGCAGCACCCGTAGCGACCAGAAATCGGACGCCTGATCGCCGCCCCAAGTGTGACCGACCGCGTGCTGACCGCTCCAACCGCTGCGCCCGAACAGCACGCCCGAGCCGGGGTGCACCTCGTCAAGCGCGCGCTGCAGGCTCTCCCGGTGCAAGCCGCCGAGCGCCCAGGCGGCGTCTGCACCCGAGCGCCCATCGGCCAGCTGCGCATGGTCGGGGATGTAATAGCCGTCACCGTCGTCAGCCTTGATCCCCTCCACCCCCAACGAGAGCACCCGCGAGGCCAACCCTCGCCACCACTCCTCTGCCGCCGCCGAGGTGAAGTCGACCGGTGAACCCGTCCCCATCCACCACTGGCTGACGAACGGGTCGCCGGAGGGCTCGCGCACGAAATGGCCGGCTGCGGCCGCCGGAGCATAGTTCGGCGCCGGCTCGCGGTGCAGGCGCTCCGATTCGGGCTGGGGCGGGATCTGACCGTCGCGCGAGTCGAGGTTCACCCACGGAGTCACCCAGACGACGGTCCGCACGCCGTCGGCCCGCATCGTCGAGATCATCCCGTGCGCGTCAGGGAACTGATGCGGGTTGAACTCCCACGTGTTGTACTGGGTCGCCCAGGGGGAGTCGATCACGATCGCGTCGAGCGGGATCCGATGACGGCGAAACCCGTGCCAGTCATCGAGCACGTCGTCCTGGTGCTCATGCACGTCACGGCTCTTCCAGAACCCATAGCCCCACTCGGCGAGCAGCATCGGAAAGCCGGTGAGGCGACAGTAGGCGCGTAGCCGAGCGGCGGGAGTCGGATCACACAGCACACGCAGGCGAAGCGGCCCGGCCGCAGCCCGCGAAGACACCGACGCGCGCTCGCCTGCGAGGTCAAAGCGGACACCGTTGGCCGCCGTGAGCAGCTGCGTCGCATAGCCGCGGCTGGAGATCATCCACGGCGCCGGCGCGCAGTCACCCTGAGGGATCCCGCCCTCGGCCAGCATCTCCGGAGGGCAGTCGGGACCGGTGTAGCGACGATCGGCACCGAGCTGAACCGTTCGGCCGGCCTGGTCGAGCTGGGTGCAGTGGCGCGCGCCGAGACCGACGAATCGCTCCTCAGACCGGCGATCCCAGTCGAGCCCGAGACGCAGGGGGTCGCCGTCCACCTCCATCGTGAACATGACCTGCTCGTCGCCCGAGAGCTCCACAACCAGCGTGCCCTTGCGGCCGCCACTGAACCGCAGGCCCAGCGTCACCCCTTCCGATGAGTGCTCGAGAACCGTCGCGCGGAGCGCGCGCTCCACGAGACTGATCTCCTCTCGCGCCACCACCCCCTCGGTGAAGCGCACGAACAGGTCGTGGACCTCGCCGTCGGCTATCCACGCCCCGGCTGCCCGTAGGAGCCGCGCTCCGCCTCGTCGAACCGTCAACGAGAAAGGGCGCGAGGCGACCTCGATGCGCAGGCCCCCGCGTTCGATCACGGTCTGATCCGAGACGTCGATCGTCACCCACGCAAGGTTCTCGGACGAGCGCTCGGACCATCTTCCCGTTCACGAAAAGGTCACAAGAGTTGCCCTCGTTCTTCACGAACGACCCGCTTTGCAGGTCAATCCTGTGTCCATGAACGAAAAGACAAGGGCTGACATGCACGTCCACTCGACAGCGTCGGAGCTGTCAAAGCTTGGAATCCAGCGGTCTCTGCACCTGCCTGAATGCGCCACGCCGCCCCAGGAGGTCTACGAGCTGGCCAAGCGCCGCGGGATGGACTTCGTGACCATCACCGACCACGACACGATCGCCGGCGCGCTCGAGCTCGCGCACCTGCCGGACACATTCATCTCGGAGGAGCTGACCACCTGGTTCAAGGGTGAGCCGCAGGCGGTGCATGTGCTCTGCTACGGGATTACTCCGGAGGACCACGAGTGGCTGCAGGAGCACCGCGGCGACGTCGAGGCGTGCGCGGAGTACCTCCAGGGCCTGGGAATCACGGCCGCGCTCGCACACCCGTTCTACGCGGTCGAGGCACCGCTGACGCCACGGCATCGGCGCCGCCTGGCGCAGCTGTTCCCGATCTGGGAGACGCGCAACGGCTCCCGCGCCAAGGAGCTGAACCTGCCGGCGTTCGTCTACATCGAGACCCACGGTGGAACGGCGATCGGGGGCTCGGACGACCACGCCGGAATCGATATCGGGCGCACGTTCACGGAGACCCCGCGAGCGGCGACGCCCGAAGAGTTTCTTGCCCACATCCGCGCCGGCCGCGCCGACGCGCACGGTGACCAGGGGAGCGCCGCAAAGTGGACGCACGCCGCGATGGCGCTCGCGATCCGGGCGCTCGGTCGCGGCGAGGGCGCGGGGCAGCCGGATCCGGTCGCGGTGCTGAAGATCGTCGAACGGGTGATGAGCGAGGGGGACGTCAGGCACGGCTCCTCGCGCACCGACCTCGGGCCGGAGGACGCGCTGGCGCTGTTGCGGTCCTGGCTCGTCTCGATGGACCTGGACATCGACGAGTCCGAGCTCCTGCGGCTGTTGCAGGACGGTCAGCTGAGTCACCCAGACCTCTACCGGCGGGCCAAGCGCATTCACGAGCGCAAGCTCGCAGGGGTCGTCAACGAAGTGATCGAGATGGTCGAGTCGGGGCGGATCGATCTCTCGAAGAGCGCGCTGAAGCTGTTCGACGCGTGCGTGCCGGCAATCCCGTACGCGGCCGCCGGCACGTTTCTCGGACGCGAGAAGGCCAAGCTCACGCGCACCGATGGGGATCGGCTGCGCGTGGCACTGGTCGCCGATGGCGTTGGCGGGGTGCACGGGGTGACCCATACGCTGCAGCAGATTCGTGACCGCGGCGTGCCCGGCTTCGAGGTGGAGGTGATCGGAACCGACCCCGACGTCGACCGCCGCCTCAGCGCGGTCGCCGAAGTCGACATCCCGTTCTACCACGGGCTCGAGATCGGCGTCCCGAGTCTTCCTGCGATTGTCGAGTCGCTGGCCGAGGGTCGCTACGACCTCGTGCATGTGGTCGCCCCGGGGCCGGCCGGGATCGAGGCAGCGCTGCTCGCGCGGATGCTCGAGCTGCCGCTGCTCGGCAGCTACCACACGGAGTTGGCTGCCTACGCCGGCCTGCGCAGCGGCCAGCAGCAGCTCGAGGCGCTGGCAGCGATCGCCCTGGGGAAGTTCTACGGCCAGTGCGACGTCGTGCTCTCGCCGAGCCCCGCGAGTGACGAGCGGCTGCGGTCGCTCGGGATCGAGGCCGAGCGGATCGGCCGCTGGGACCGTGGCGTCGACATGGCGCGCTTCGATCCGCAGCTGCGACTCGACGGGCTGCTGCCGGGCGAGATCAACCTTCTCTACGCCGGGCGCCTCACGCGGGAGAAGGGTGTGGACCTGCTCGCCGACGCATTCCTCGCCGCGCGCTGGCGCGACCCGCGGCTGCACCTGGTCCTCGCCGGCGGCGGGCCGGAGGAGGAGCGGCTGCGGGACCGGCTTGGCGACTCGGCCACGTTCCTCGGATGGCTCTCGGGTCGGGATCTCGCCCGCGCCTACGCCTCCGCGGACATGTTCATATTCGCGAGTCGCACCGACACCTTCGGTCAGGTCGTGCTCGAGGCGCAGGCGAGCGGCCTGCCGGTGATCGCCGTCGACGAGGGCGGCCCGAGATCGCTGATCGAGCCCGGCGAGACGGGTCTGCTGGTCGAGCCCACCCCCGGCGCGCTGGCCGACGCCGTGCAGACGCTGCTCGACTCGCCACTGCTGCGCGAGCGGATGCGGCGAGCCGCCCTGACCGCGGCCCGGGGTCGCACCTGGGAGGCAGCCCTGGAGCGGCTGGCGGCGGGCTACCGCGAGGCGCTCAGCAGGCGGCCGGTGGCTGCCGACCGCCTGGTCGCGTAGCGTCCCCGACGTGAGCGCAATCACCGATGCGGTGATCCCGGTCGGGGGTTTGGGCACCCGCATGCTCCCGGCCACCCGCTCGCAGCCCAAGGAGATGTTGCCGATCGTCGACAAACCGGTCGTGCAATATGTGGTCGAGGAGCTCGTGCGTGCGGGGATCTCACGGGTGTTGTTCGTGACCGGTCGGCGCAAGCGCGCGATCGAGGATCACTTCGACGCCCAGCCCGAGCTCGGAACGGGTCCGCTGATTGATCCCCGCACCGGGCTGCAGATCTTCTACACGCGCCAGGCGCAGGCGGCCGGGCTCGGCGATGCGCTGCGTTACGCCGAGCATTTCAGCGGCCAGTCCGGTGTCGTCGTGGCCCTCGGCGACGCGATGATCGAGACGCCCGCTTCGGCGGGCGTCGGGATCGTGCCGAGGCTGATCGAGGCCTACGAGCACGCCGCGGCCGACGTCGCTGTGGCGGTAACCGACGTGGATCCCGACGCCGTCAGGCGGTACGGGATCGTGGACGGATCGAGCGGTGACGGAGCGCCGTTCGAGGTCGAGCGCGTGGTCGAGAAGCCGGATCCCGCGGCAGTCGGGAGCCGGACAGCGATCATGGGCCGCTACGTGATCGGCCCGCGGCTGTTCGCGGCTCTGCGCGAGACCGACGTGGACGACAGTGGCGAGGTTCAGCTCGCCACGGCGCTGCAGCGCCTGATCGATGGCGGCGGGCGCGTCGTGGCCGTCCCGCTCGCATCGGGAGAGCGGCGCCACGACATCGGCTCGCTCGAGAGCTACTGCGCGACGTTCATCGAATATGCACTCAGAGACCCCCAGTTCGGGCAGCGCCTGCGTGAGTCGGTGGCGCTTTGGCTTAGGTGAGCCTCGATGAGGCGATCGGTCGGGGTCGGGCGCCGGCGCGCGCCGCACTCGCGGGCAATCCGTCAGACGGTTACGGGGGCGCCGTGCTGGCGGTGGCAATCGACCGCTTCACCGCTGCCGCCGAGGCGCGGGCTACGCAGCAGGCCGCAACTGAGCCGCCGAGCCCGTTGGTCACGGCGACGGCGCGGCGGTTCGCCCGTGAATTCGACTCTCGGGCCCAGAACACCTCGATCCGCTGGGAGACGTCGATCCCTCGGAGCGTCGGGCTCGGCGGGTCGAGCGCGATCGTGATCGCAGCCTCCCGGGCCCTCTCCGGACTGCTCTCGGTACACCTGACGCCGGATCGTCTGGCCGCGTTCGCGCTGGCCGTCGAGACCGAGGAGCTCGGGGTCGCGGCCGGGCTCCAGGATCGCGTGGCCCAGGCCTACGGCGGCCTCACGTTCATGGACTTCACCTCGATGCGCTTCGAGCCGCTCGATCCGAGCCGTCTGCCGCCGCTGGTCCTCGCGTGGCGGACCGACGCGGCGGCTGATTCGGGTCCGATCCACGACGGGCTCCGGACGCGATTCGGGCGGGGCGACGCGACCGTCACCGAGGGCATGCGCGCCCTGGCGCAGGTCGCCCGTGAGGCAAGGACCGCGCTCGTGCGGCAGGACATCGGGGCGTTCGCCGGGTGCGCGGACGCGAGCTTCGATGCGCGCCAGCGGATGCTGCGCCTCGACCCGCGCCACGTGGCGATGATCCACGCTGCGCGGGAACTGGGAGCGGGCGCCAACTACGCCGGCTCAGGTGGTGCAATTGTGGCCGTGTGCCGAGACGCGGGGCACCGGGCCGAGGTCCTGGGTGCGCTTGGCGATCAGTTCGCGGCGATCGCGGTCTGATCGAACAGGAGCGGCGACTCCGCCGACGAATTCCTCGCCGTGAGCAAGAACCGGCTCGAGGCGTTCTCCGACGGCGTGCTGGCGGTCGCGATCACGTTGCTGGTGCTCGACATCAAGGTCCCGTCCACGACCGGACAGTCACTCGGTCACGCGCTGCTGAGGATGTGGCCCACGTATGCTGCCTACGTGACCTCGTTCATCACGATCGGGATCATCTGGATCAACCATCACGCGATGATCAGCCGGCTCCGTGAGGCCGACCATACGATTCTGGCGCTGAACCTGCTGCTGCTGCTGAGCATCGGCGCGCTTCCGTTCGCGACGTCGCTGATGGCGGCGTACCTGAGGGAGTCACAGGGCGAGCACCTCGCTGCGGCCGTCTACAGCGGCTCATTTCTGGTCATGTCGGTCTTCTTCCTAACGCTCAACCGGCACATCCTGTTCGCCAAGACCCACCTGCTCGAGCGCAAGCTGACGCTCGAGCAGCGCCGCTCGGTCATCAGGCGCTCGTTCTTCGGCATGATCCCGTACGGCCTGGCCACCGTGCTCGCGATCGTCTCGCCCTACATCACGCTGGCCATCTGTTTCGGGCTTGCCGTGTATTACGCGCTGCCCTGGACGAGCGCCGATGATCGGCGTGCGGCGGCTCAGGGCTAACCGTTGGCACCCCGGTCCGCTCGGCTGGAGCGAACCGCAGCCCACCGCGCCTCGATCTCATGCGGCGGTGCCGGGGCGCCCAGGTGATAGCCCTGAGCCATGCGACACCCCAGGCGCAGCAGCTCGCGGTCCTGCTCGGCGGTCTCGACCCCTTCGACGATCACGGTCATCCCGAGCGTCTTGCCGAGCGAGATGATGCCCTCGAGCAGCTCCTCGGCCACCGGGTCGCCGGGAATCCCGGACATGAAGCTGCGGTCGGTCTTCAGCAGCGTGAACGGCATCGCCCGCAGCCTCGCGAGCGAGCTGTAGCCGGTGCCGAAATCGTCCAGCGAGAGCACGAATCCCGCCTCGCGCAGTGTGGCCAGGGTGGGCAGCACATCCTCGAGGGCCACCGGGCTGGTCTCAGTGATCTCGGCCGCGAGCCGGCCGGGCTCAGCGCCGTGCTTGGCCGCAGTCTGGATCACGAATTCGGCGAATCCCGGATGCTGGAGCTGACGGGCGGGAATGTTGAAGCTGACGCTGGGCAGGAAGCCGCGCTCGCCCCAGCGTGCGAGCTGGCGACAGACCTCCTCGAACACCCACTCGCCGATCTCCTCGACGAGCGGTGAGTGCTCGATATAGGGCAGGAACGCGTCCGGGAGCAGCAGGCCACGATCGGGATCCCGCCAGCGGATCAGCGCCTCGAGGCCGCCGAGCTCCGCGCCGTCAGCGATCTCGACCACGGGCTGGTAGAACAGCCCGAGCTCGCCGTTGGCCAGCGCCCGCCGAGCCCTCAGCGTCGACTCCAGCTCCAGCACCGAGTGGCTCTCGGGCTCGTCGAACAGCACCATCCGCGCACCTCCGTCGCGCTTGGCCACGTACATCGCCTGGTCGGCATGGTCGACGAGCTCGGCATGGTTCTCGGCGTCGACCGGGAAGATGCTGCCGCCGGCGGAGGCGTTGATCTCAAACGACGAGCGGGCGACGGTGAACGGCTCACGCAGCGACCGCAGCAGCTGGGAGCCGATCCGCTCGAGCTCGCGCGCGGCTGCCTGTGGGTCACGTGCGAGGTCGTCGACGAGGAGCAGGAACTCATCCCCGCCGTGGCGGCCCGCGGTCACGCGCGCGTCACCGAGGACGCGCAGCCGGTCGGCGACAAGCGCCAGCAGATCGTCGCCTGCGGTGTGCCCCAGGGCGTCGTTGACCCGCTTGAAACCCTCCATGTCGACGAACACCAGCGCCGCGCACGTCCCCTCCCGGCGGCTGCGCACGAGCGCAGCCTCGATCCGGTCCGCCATCGCGATGCGGTTCGGGAGGCCGGTTAGGTGATCGCGGTAGGCGAGTCGCCGCAGCTCGGCCTCAACGCGAGCATCGAGCGCCTGATCCCTGTTAGCCATCTCGAACCCTCACTCGACCCTCGGCGGCCGAGCGGATCGTGTGGATCTCGACTAGTTGGCCGGACGCGCGGTCAGCGGGCCGTACGCCTCCGGCCGCCGCGTGCTCAGGAACGGAAACAGCTCGAGCCAGTCTCGCCGCTGGTCGAGATCAAGGTCGGCGACCAGCACCGCGGGCTCGTCGCGGGGCGCCTGCACGAGGATGCGTCCGTAGGGATCGGAGATGAAGCTCGAGCCGTAGAAGGTCAGCGGGTCCTCGTGTCCGATTCGGTTGATCGCGACCATGAACGTCCCGTTCGCGATCCCGTTGGCGACGATCACCTGCTGCCACAGCGGCTCGGTATCGAAACCGGGGTGATCGGGCTCGGAGCCGATCGCTGTCGGATAGATCAGGACCTCAGCTCCGGCGAGCGAGTAGGCGCGCGCGAGCTCCGGGAACCACTGGTCCCAGCATGTCGGGCAGCCCAGCGTGGCGGCAGTCTGGCCGGTGCCGAGCGCCACCACCGGGTAGGGGTCCGGACCGGCCGGACCGGGCCTGAAGTACCGATCCTCGTAGTAGCCGGCGGTCACCGGGATGTGAAGCTTGCGCGTGCGCGAGGCCAGCCGGCCATCCCGCGCGACGATGATCGCCGTGTTGTACCCGAGACCGTCGGCGGCGTCGGCGCGTTCGTAGAGCGAGGCGTGCACGTGCACGCCGGTCTCGCGGGCGAGCGAGGAGGCGAACTCGAATGTCGGTCCGGTATCAAGGTCCTCCGGCGTCGCGCCGGATGAGCCGGGCCCATCCGGCGTGACGGCGAAGTATGGGGACAGCGTCAGCTCCTGCAGGCAGACGATCCGTGCTCGCTCGGCTGCCGCCATCCGGATCCCCCGCGCCAGCGCGTCGCGATGCTCCTCGGGATCGGGATGCCAGCGCTCCTGCACCAGACCGACACGCAGCGGCGCGCGTTCGGGATCCCTGGTGCGCGCCGGGGACGACGGCGGGGGATACGCGCTCAGGAGCTTCGGTTCTTCAGACATCGATCGCGGGAACCTGCTGGGTGATGCAGTGCGGCCCTCCACCTCCAAAGGACAGCACGGCACCCGGTACGGCCACCACCTCTCGCCCAGGGTACGCCTCGCCGAAGACCCGCAGCGCTTCGGAGTCCGACTCGGCGCCGGCCACGGGGACGACCACGGCGCCGTTGCACAGGTACGCGTTCAGGTACGAGACCGCGACCGTCTCGCCACCGAGCACCTCGTAGGTCAGGTGCGGCATCTCCAGCACCTCGATCCCAGCGCGCGTCAGTCGCTCCCGGTTCTCCTCGCAGTTCTCGTAGTTCGGGTTGTCCGGGCCAACCGTCTGCAGGATCACCTGGCCGGGCCGAGTGAAGGCGGCGATCAGATCGACGTGGCCATCCGTGTCGCGGTCCTCGAGCAGACCCCTCCCCAGCCACACGACCCGTTCGAGCCCGAACTGCTCGATCAGTGTGTGCTCGATCTGCTCCCGCGAGAGCGACGGGTTGCGGTTCGGATTCAGGAGACACTGCTCGGTGGTCAGCAGCGTGCCGGCGCCGTCGGTGAGGATCGAGCCGCCCTCGAGCACCATCGGAATGCGGAGCACCTCGTCGCCAAGACGGTCGGCGATCAGCGCGCCCACGGCGGCGTCCCGGTCCCACGACTCAAACCTCTCGCCCCAGGCGTTGAAACCGAAGTGAAGAGCACACCGGCGCCCATCCTTGAGCACGTATATCGGTCCGCAATCGCGCAGCCACGAGTCATCGAGCGGCAGCTCTACGATCTCGACGCCGGCAGCGCACGCCGACCTGGCCAGCGCCGAGTCCGCCCCGGGGTTGGCGATCATCGTGACCGGCTCGAAGGCGGCAATCGCGTTGGCGACGGCGGCGTAGTCGGCGCGCGCCTGATCGAGCTTCTCGCGCCACAGCTCGAGCCGGCAGGGCCAGCCCATCAGCGTGCGTTCGTGTGGCTCCCACTCGGCGGGCGTGCGCATCCTCCCAGCCTACGTCAGGCGCCGGCTCCGTAGCTTCTACGGAAGTGGCTTGCACGCAGGTGCGGTTGTGCAACCGGGCAAACGCGTCGAGACCTGGGACATGAGTCCTTTGCACAAATTGGCGGTCGGAGGCATGGTGGCGCTCACCGTCACGCTGAGCGTAGTGCTCGGGGCAGTGGCAGGTATCGGGGTGTGGCTGGTGGCAGTGGTCGCGGGCGGGACAATCGCGCTCCTGGCGACCCTCGGCGTTCTCGCAAGCGCGCAGACCTCCGCACAGCGGCCGGCAGCCCGGCCGAAGATCGACGCTGCCACAGGGCTTCCGGACGTCGAGCAGCTACGCACCGATCTCGCCCGCGCGATCGAGGGTCCGCGCCATGTCTTGCTGAGCTTTCCCATCGACGGGCTGAAGAGTTACAACGACGCTTACGGGGAGCAGTGCGGGGACGCGCTGATGGCGTGGCTCGCTGCCAAACTGACCAACGCCGTCGGCGATCGCGCGGTCGTGTACCGCGCCCGGGGTGCCGCGTTCGCGGTGCTCGCGGCCGGACGGGAGGAGGCGGTCGACGCGGTGCGCGCTGACGCACATGCGGCATTGTTCGAGATCGGCGACGGGTTCGCGATCTGGCCGTCGGACGGAGCCGTGGTCCTGCCCGAGGATGCAGCGAGCCCGGCGGAGGCGATCGAGCGCGCCGACCGCAGAGCGCACGTGCCGGACGACCAGTGCGAGCCAGTTGCCTTCGGAGCGCCGCCCGAGGATCCGATCGACGCGGTGGTCTCGAGCCGAACCACGGCCGACGTCGGCGAGTTGGCCAAGCGCGTCGGCCGACGGCTCGGCGTCCGCGACTGCCGGCTGGACGACCTCGAGGCGGCGGCGCACCTGCGGGATGTCGGCAAGGTTGCGATTCCCAACTCGATTCTCGCCAGCCCGGACAAGCCGTCGGGTCGAGCCCGCAGATTCATCGAGCTGCATACGATCGTCGGCGAGCGGGTGATCGCGGGCCGGTTCGGCATGGAGCACGTCGCGAGGCTGGTGCGTTCGAGCCACGAGCGCTGGGACGGTCTGGGCTATCCCGATCGGCTGCGCGGCGCGCAGATCCCGCTCGAGTCGCGGATCGTCTGCGCGTGCGCCGCCTATCGCGAGCACGAGGCTTTGGACGAACTGGCCGGCGCGGCCGGCGCCCAGTTCGACCCTCGGGTCATCTAGGCGCTCACCCAGGAGCTGACCGCCCACAGCCAATCCACGCGCGGTAGTGGATCCGGCGTGCTGTCGGCCTTCCGCGCGGCCGGGACTCCGCGCCAGGCGGACCGCGTACCGCTGAGGGTGCTGATCGCCGATCCGGACCCGGTGACCAGATTTCTGCTGCGCCGCGCAACCGGCAGCTCCGGCCACGAGTGCCTGGCCGTCGCCGATGGCGAGCTCCCGTGGGAGACCTACAAACATGCACTACCGGACGTCGTCATCGCCGCGGTCACGTTGCCCGGGCTCTCCTGCCCCGAGCTGTTCGTGCGGATTCGCGCCGCGAGCGCCCAGACGTACCTGATGCTGCTCGCCGACCGCGCCGAGGCCGACGGCCCACCGCTCGCCGACTCGGTGCTCCTGCGCCCGATCCTTCGCCGCGAGCTCGAGGTCCGGCTGAGCGGAGCGCGTCAGGCCGCGTTCGTCGAGCGCCGACTCGCCGCCACGGGCTGAGCGACTAAGCGTCCAGATGCAGCCGGTGCGCGACCGCGGCCGCCTGCGTTCGGCTCTGCACACCGAGCTTCGCGAGGATCCGCGAGACATGCACGCTCGCGGTCTTCTCGGCCATGTAGAGAGCGGCGCCGATCTGACGGTTGGTGGCGCCCTCGGCGATCAGCGCCAGCACCTGACGCTCACGTGGGGTCAGGCCGAACGGGTCAGCAGCAGCGCCGTTTGCGTCCGTCGCCGGAACGTCGCCCGGCTCCGCGTCTCGGAGCGCCAGCCGAGCGCGCTCCCCGAGCGCAGTCGCCTCGCCCGCTAGCCAGCGCGAGCCAAGGCGGCTGGCGATCGCGATCGCCTCGCGTGCGGCGTCGGCCGCCGCCTCCCGCTCTCCCGCCTCCACAGACGCCTCGGCCTGGTGCCAGCGCATGACCGCGAGCGGGTACGGCCGATCCATCTTGCGCCAGGCGTCAGCGGCTTTGGCCCAGAGCTTCTGATCGTTGCGGCCGCGGGCACGGGCGAGCTCGGCGGCACCGACGAGACTCCATGCCTGCTCGACAATTCCGCCCTCCGTGGCGGCAGCACGGAGCCGCTGAGCGTGGAGCCGTGCGCGGGTGATCGCCTCCCGCTCGTCCGGCTTCTCACGCAGGTCCCGCGCCCGTTGGGCGAAATCGGCCTCCACCGTCGTCCCCAGAGCCGAGATCCGCGCGATTCTGGCCACGTCGTCGGTGCACACCTCGATCCGGTCCAGCGCACTCGCCACGGCCGCGCGCGCCGCCGGCAGATCGCGCTGGCGCCTTCGCAGTTCTGCGAGCAGCACGCCGAGCGAGCCGATCCACTGCGGCTCCGAGGACGTCGCGACCAGCGGCGCCGCCTCCTCGACGCAGCGCTCCGCGAGCTCCTCGTCGCCGACCCCAAGCGCCAGCTCAGCCTCGCGCAGGAGCCGGAAGATCAAGAGCACTCCGCTCAGCTGGGAGGGGGGCGGGCCGAGGTTTGACCACGATGTCTCCCAGTCGCCCGCGACAAATGCGAGGTCCGAGAGGGTCAGCATCATCCAGTCGTGGCTGCGGCTCATCCGCCGCGGGATCGCCTCGAGCCCCTCCCGCGCGATCTCCACCGCCTCGCCGGTCCGCCCGGCGACGCACAGCATGTCGGCCAGGTTCGCGTAGGCGTAGCCCATGCCGTCGAGATCGTCTATCTCGCGCCCGATGTCGATCGCCTGCCGAAGCCGGCCAAAGCCCTCCTCCACCTGACCGAGAGCCACCTGTGTCATCCCCAGCGTGTTCAGCACCTCCCCCTCACCGCAGCGGTCGCCGGCCGCGATCGCCGCCGCCAGCGCTCCCTCGCCGTCGTGCAGGGCATCCCTGAAGCGGCCACGGAGGAACCGGGTCCGCGCCAGCCACGCCAACAGCGCCGCACGTTCCTCACTGGTGTCATCTTCCGGAAGCATCGACAGTGCTCGCTGCGCTGTCTCCACCCCCAGCAGCCCGCGGTTCATCACCCACTGAGCGCGAGCCAGGCGCTCGAGCAGGCCGGCGTAGCGATGCGGGTCCGTCTCCGGGTCGAGCTCGTCCAGGGCGTTCTGGAGCAGGATCTCGCCGCGCGCGCGGTCGCCAGCGATCATATGCGCACTGGCCGCCAGCGTGATCAGGTCGACCTGGTCGAGTTCGCCGGTGCGGGCCTCGGCGGGAACCCGCGGCCACAGCTCTAGTGCGCGCTCGGCCATATGGGCCACCTCACCGTAGGCGCGCACCTCTCGGGCGGCAAGCGCGGCGCGCACGGTCGCTCGGAGCGCCGACGGCTGGTCGCCGGCCGACGCGTAGTGGGTCGCGATCATCGCCGCTCGCTCCACTTCGCGGTCGTCCTCACCCACGGGGGTGGCCTCGTACACGCGCGCGAGGGAGAGGTGCAGCTCGCCGCGCTCTCCGGGCAGCAGGTCGTCGTACAGAGCCTCCCTGAGCAGGGCGTGGCGGAACAGGAACCGCCCGTCGCCGTCGGTGATCAAGACCTGTTCGGCGACCGCCTCTCGAAGCGCGATGTTGAGCGCCTCGTGCTCGATCCCGGTCAGCTCGGCGATCACGTTCTCGTCGAGACGCCGGCCGACCGCGATCGCGCGCGCGGCCCGTTGCGCATCTGGTGAGAGCCGCTCGATCCGGAGCAGGAAGGCATCGCGCAGACTCTGGGGAGCGGCGCCGCGCCCGTCGAGGCCGGCGGCCAGCAGCTCCTCGGTGTAGAGCGGATTTCCCTCGCTGCGCGTGAACAGGCGCTCCACCAACTCGATGCTCGGTGCGGCGCCGAGAATGTCCGCGAGCGCCTCAGCCAGCTCGTCGCGGTCGAACGGGGAGAGCTCGATCCGCCGCGCGCGATCGAGCCGCTCGAGCTCGGACAACAGCGGCCTGAGCGCGTGCCGCCGATGGAGCTCGTCGGCCCGGTAGCTGAGCACGAGCATCACGCGCTCCTGCCTCAGGCTCCGAGCGAGGAACGACACGAAGGTTCTGGTCGAGCGGTCCGCCCAGTGCATGTCCTCGAGGATCAGGACCAGTGGACGGGCCTCGCTGAGGAGATCGAGGAGCTCGAGCAGTGCCTCGAACAGCCGCAGCTGGGCCGAGGGATCCTGGCGGTCTCGCACCACCGACCCACCGTCTTCAAGCCCGGGGAGCAGCGACGCGAGCTGGGCACGGCTGCCCGAGCTGAGCGCCTCGAGCGCTCCGTCGCGCGCTCGTACCAAAGGACGCAGGGCCCCGAGCAGGGGCGCGTACGGGAGCTCGCCGTCCCCCTGCTCTACCGCCTCGCCACGCAGCGCCAGGGCTTGCTCTCCGAGCCGGCGCTCGAACTCGGCCACGAGCCGGGTTTTGCCCACCCCCGACTGGCCTCCGAGCAGGACGAGGACGGGACGCCGGTCAGTGGACTCCCGTAACGCGAGCTCCAGTTCCGCGAGCTCGCCGACTCGACCCACGAAGTGAGTGCTGGTGAGCCTCGCCCGCATGTCCGAAGTATCGCGTGAAGAGGCCGCCGTCGTGCCGTGATCCCGACCTGCGCTGCCTGTCCTCGTGCTTCGAGGCCCGCCGGAAGTCCTCGACTCGCGCCGTGGCGACTGCGTATGTGACTGTGGGATGCATTGTGCGCTCCTGGTCGTCGCTTTCATCCTGGTATCAGGATGGACTGAGAGCGCGCTCCTGCCATCGGCATAACGCAGTCAGTTGCGCAGCCGCGGACCTTAGTTGGCCTTAGCGGAGGCCTTAGTCGAGCGTTGGAGCGCTGTCGCCGGCCGAGAGGGGCGATGCG
The DNA here is from genome assembly GCA_963796645.1 of uncultured Solirubrobacterales bacterium. Taxonomy (GTDB): domain Bacteria; phylum Actinomycetota; class Thermoleophilia; order Solirubrobacterales; family Solirubrobacteraceae; genus Palsa-465. Next base: position 713,749 of record CAWCMQ010000004.1, read on the forward strand.
TCGGAGCGCTTCGCCGCGGCGATCTCGTCAGCGTCAACGAACTGCGGGTGATGACAGGCCGCGAGGTGACCGTTCGCGTACTCGGTCAGCTGCGGCTCAACCTGCTTGCAGATATCGGTCGCGCGGGGGCAGCGGGTGTGGAAGCGACAGCCCGAGGGGGGCCGGATCGGGTTGGGCGGCTCGCCGGTGACGACCTCTCGCGTGCGGGCGCGGTTTTCCTCCGGGTCCGGAATCGGGATCGCACTCAGCAGAGCCGACGTGTACGGATGGATCGGCTTGCTGTAGAGCTCGTCGCCCGGCGAGATCTCCATCAGCTTGCCGAGGTACATGACGACGATCCGATCCGACACATGCCGAACCACGCTCAGGTCGTGGGCGACGAACATGTAGGACAGGTGCAGCTCATCCTGGAGCTCGTCGAGCAGGTTGATCACCTGGGCCTGAATCGAGACATCGAGGGCCGATACCGGCTCGTCGAGGAGCACGAGCTGGGGGTTCATGGCCAGCGCGCGGGCGATCCCGATCCGCTGGCGCTGCCCGCCCGAGAACTCGTGCGGGTAACGATTCAGCTGTTCCTGATGCAGACCGACGAGATCGAGCAGCTTGCGGATCTCCGATTCGAGCGCGTCTCTCGATACGCCACGGATCTTGAGCGGCGTGGCGAGGATCTGCGCCACGCGCTTGCGTGGGTTCAGCGAGGCCTGCGGATCCTGGAAGACCATCTGCATCTCCCGGCGGATCGGCTGCATCTGACCGCGGTTCGCGCGGGTGATGTCGTTGCCGCGGAATCGGATCGAGCCGCCTGTCGGGTCGATCAGCCGCACCAGCGAACGGATCAGCGTCGTCTTTCCGCAGCCCGACTCGCCCACCACGCCCAGCGTTTCGCCCTCCCGGAGCTCGAAGGAGACGTCGTCGACCGCGTGGACGTGGCCGACCTTACGGTCGATGACGACGCCGGACTTGATCGGGAACAGGACCTCAAGGTGATCGACCTCGAGCAGCGCACCGCCGCCGTTGCTGTCCGGGGTCAGGTCGCTCTGGACGGGCTCCGAAACGCTCACGAGACCACGGTCTCCTCGCTCGCGAGTCCGATCTGGTCGCCGATCTGACGCAGGGTGCGCTTGCGCTCGGGCTCGAGCCAGCAGCGGTCAAGATGCTGGGGCGCCTGCGGCAGACCCGCGGTCAGATCCGGGATCTCCACGCACCGATCGAAGGCATGCGGGCAGCGGGGACGGAAATGGCAGCCCTTCGGAGGCGAGACCAGCGACGGTGGAAGGCCCGCAATCGCCGGGAGGCGCTCGGAGCGGTCCCGGTCGACCCGGGTGATTGAGCCGAGCAGACCCCACGTGTAGGGGTGCTGGGGGTCGTAGAAGATCTCGTCGAGCGTGCCCTGCTCGACGACCCGGCCCGCGTACATCACGACGATCCGGTCGGCGACGTCCGCCACCACGCCGAGATCGTGGGTGACGAGGATGATGCCAGCGCCGGTCTCCGAGCGCAGCTGGCGTACCTCATCGAGGATCTGGGCCTGGATCGTCACGTCGAGCGCGGTGGTCGGCTCGTCGGCGATCAGCAGCCTGGGCGAGCAGGACAGCGCCATCGCGATCATCACGCGCTGGCGCATGCCACCGGAGAACTCGTGTGGGAATGCCCTCACGCGCTCGTGGGCATGGGGGATTCCAACCCGGGTCATGACCTCGATCGCGCGGTCCATCGCGTCAGCCTTCGAGATGTCGTGGTCGTGGACGCGGATCTGCTCCACGATCTGATCGCCGATCCGATAGACGGGATTCAGCGAGCTCATCGGATCCTGGAAGACCATCGCGATCCCGGCCCCGCGGATCTTGCGCAGCTCGGCGTCCGGCGCCGCGACCAAATCGCGGCCCTCGAAAGTCGCGGTGCCCTCGAACTTGGCGTTGGGCCCGCGGGTCAGGCCCATCAGCGTCATCGCCGTGACGGATTTGCCCGATCCGGATTCGCCCACGATCGCCACAACCTCACCTCTGTCGACGGTGAACGAGACGCCGTCGACGGCGTGAACAACGCCGTCCTCGGTCGCAAACGAGACACGAAGGTCGTCGACCGCGAGCAGCGGCCCATCCGGTCCGGGCGTGGCGCTCACCCGAGGCGGATCCGCGGGTCGAGGTACGCGTACAGGATGTCGATCAGTGCCGCCATCACGACGACCACGAAGGCGGTGAGCAGGACGATCACCAGGATCGGCACGATGTCCAGCCGGCCGATCGAATCGGCGGCAAGCTGGCCAACGCCGTGGAGGTTGTAGACCGATTCGGTGAGGATCGCGCCGCCGCCGATCACCTGAGCGAGATCGAGTCCCCACAGGGAGATGATCGGGATCAGGCTGTTACGCAGCGTATGGCGCATCAGCACCTGCCGCTCCGACAGGCCCTTGGCGCGTGCGGTGCGCACGTAGTCCTCGTTGATCGTGTCGAGGATCGTCGAGCGCAGGATGCGCGAGTAGAAGCCGACGAACAGCACTGAGAGGGTGAACCAGGGCAGCAGCATGTGCACGAACCACTGCCACGGGTCGGAGGTTAAGGGGACGTAGCCCCCCAACGGGAAGATGTTCGCCTTGTAGCCGAGGTAGTAGATCAGCACGGCGCCTAAGAAGAACGGCGGGAACGACACGCCGAACATCGATAAGACGGTTAAGACACGGTCGGTATGTCTCCCGGCTCTGATCGCGGCCAGCGTCCCCACAACGATCGACGACAGTAACCAGAGGATTCCGGCTCCGATTGCCAGCGACAGAGTGGCCGGCAGCCCCGCCTTGATCTCGTCGATCACGTTGAACCCCTGCGTGTACGAGTACGCGTTGCCCGTGAAGATGTTCTTCATCATCACCCCGTACTGGACGTAGAGCGGCTTATCGAAGCCGTACTTCTTGCGGATCAGGGCGATCTCGTCCGCGGTGGCGAGACGACCGGCAAGGCGGCGCGCCGGATCGCCGTTGGGAATCGCCTCGAACAGCAGGAACGTCAGCACCGAGATCAGGAACATCACGACGATCATCGCGAGGATCCGGCGAACCGCGAAGCGGAACATCAGTGCGCGATCCTCACCTTGGCCCGCGGGTCAAGCGCATCGCGCAGGCCGTCGCCGAAGATGTTGATCGACATCACCGTCAGCACCAACATGATCCCCGGGACCAGCACCTGGTGGAAGGCGGCGGGGATCGTGCGCACCCCATCGGAGATCATCGTTCCCCACGACGGGTTTGGCGGCTGAACGCCGGCTCCGAGATAGGACAGCCCGGCCTCGAGCAGGATCGCGTTGGCGAGGATCAGCGGGATGAACACGACGATCGTCGAGGCCACATTCGGCAGGACCTCGGAGATCATGATCCGCCGGTGGCTCAGTCCCTGCTGGCGGGCGGCGTCGACGAACTCGCGCTCGCGCAGGGCGAGCACCTGGCCGCGCACCGGTTTCGCGACGTACGGGATATAGACGATCCCGATCACGAATGCCGGCACCATCAGCGAGGTTCCCTTGATGGGCCCGATTCCGCCCACCGCCAGGGACACGCCGAGCGCGACCCCGAGCAGCACCGCCGGGAAGGCCCAGATCACGTCGAGGCCCCGCGTGATGACGCCGTCGGCAATGCCGCGGTAATAGCCCGCCCAGATCCCGAGGGTCACGGCGAGCACCATCGTCAGGATTGTCGCGACGAATCCGATCTCGAGCGAGTTGCGGCCCCCATAGAGCAGCCGGACCGCGATGTCGCGGCCGTTGTCATCGGCGCCGAGCAGGAACTTGCTGTGCCAGGTCGGGCCGATCGGAATGCCGGTCGTGCTGACCACGTACTCGGACTTGCCTCCGACGTGGATCGGGTGATCGAGGAACTCCTGGGCCAGCCCGGCGTGCGCGATGTCCTTGGAGTAGAGCGGCGCCGCCAGGCAAAGCAGCACGATGACGATGAACACGCCTCCGAAGAAGAGCGCCGTCTTGTTGCGCCGCAGCCGCCGCCAGGCCAGCCGCCACGGTCCTATCCCTGGCGGAAGATCCTCGCCCTCGCCACGGAGGGCGGTCTCGAGATCGCCTGAGAATTCGGTGCCGGAAGCGGAGGTGGTCGCCATCAGATGTGGGCCGGGACAGCCTACCCGTCCCGGCCCACTGATCTAACTATTTGAGGGTGAAGGAACTCCAATCCCACCCGTACAGGGGGTGGAACACGTAGTTCTGGTTGATGCGGTTCGAGGTGAACGCCGGGAACGTCTGATACCCGAACACCGCCTCATAGGCCTGCTTGGCCGTGTACTCGTCCAGCGTCTGCCACTGACTCGCGATCGAGTTGAGCTTGTCGGTCGGCGTCTGACCGAGCTTGTTCGACTCCGAGTTGATGTGCGGGTCGTTGACCTGGCTGAAGTTCTCGTTGTTGGTCGGCAGGATCGACCCTCCCTGCAGCAGCAGGTAGAAGTCGATCGGGTTCGGGAAGTCCTGATTCCAGTCGGCAAAGCCCGTCTGGGGGTTGAGCTTCAGGTTCCCGATGGTCGAGAAGTAGGTCGCGTCGGCGATCACCTTCTGGGTCGCCTTGAACCCGATCTGGTTCAGGAATGACGTGTAGTACGTCATCCACTGCTGACGCGGTGAGCGCGTCTCGCTCCACACCGTGACCGGCATTCCGGCCATCCCCGACTGCTGCACGAGCTGCTTCGCCTTGGCGATGTTGCCGCCGCTGGCGGGATCGCCGTACGGACACGGCGCGGTCGGGTGTCCGACCATGCCCGGCGGCAGGAAGTAGCACGCCGGAATCAGCGTGCCCGAGCTGAGCCGGTTCATAGCGTTGCGATCCAGTCCGACGATCACCGCCTGACGCGCGAGCGAGCTCGAGAACGGCTTCGCCTTCGAGTTCATGAAGATGTAGTAGGTCGAGTTCATGACCTTCTTCGCGAACCGGTCCGACGCCTGCGACTGGATCTGCGGCAGCAGGCTGCCAGGGATGGTGTCGGCCCAGTCGAACACGTCGGCGCTGTTGTTGAGCACCGATAGCGCGTTCGAGTCGATGTTCGACGAGATCTTCACGTTCACGTTGACGTGGCCCGCCGGGATGTTCGGGATGTTCATCGCCGCCCAGTGCGGGTTCTTGACCAGCGAGAACGACGCGTTCGGGACGATGTTCGTGATCATGTACGGACCGACGCCCGGAGGCGGGCTGTTCGGCTCGTTCTTGTACGGCGTGCCGCTCGGCACGACGCCCATTGACGGGAACGCGAGCACGTTGTCGAACGCGCCGTAGGGAGCGTTCAGCGTGATCGTGACCTTGCCGGTGCTGTCATCGGTCGTGATGCCGCTGATCGTCTTCGCCTGGCCCTTCGAGAAGGCCGTGGCGCCCTTGATCTGAGCGGTGAGGAAGGTTCCGGAACCGCCCCACGGAATCTTGATCGCGCGCTGGACGGTCCAGGCGAAATCGCTCGCCTTGACGGGCTGACCGTTCGAGAACACCAGGCCCTTGCGCAACGTCACCGTGTAGGTCTTGCCGCCGTTGGTGATCGTCGGCAGCGCAGTCGCCAGACCCGGTAGCAGCTGGGTGCCGGCCGTGCCGTTGGCATGGGCGTAGGTGACGAGCCCGAGGTACGTGAGCCAGTCCGGCTCGGCAGCTTGGGTCGTGTATCCGAACTGCGGGTCCAGCGAGTCCGGCGCGGTCCCCATCAGCAAGGTGATCGTGCCCGACTTACCGCCCGTGGTGCTTCCCGAACCCGACGACGATGATGACGACGACGAGCTCGAGGAGCTACCGCATGCGGCCAGCGCCAGAACCGAACCGAGCGCTGTGAAGACGGTCAAGAGCGACCTTGTCTTCCTTCTCATAGGTTCTCCTCCTCCGAGTTTGCGGTCCCGGCGGAAATCTAATTCACAATCGGCCGGCGAAGGCTCGCCGACGGCGGCCCTAATCAACCCGCAACACGGAACTCATCCTCGCAACTCTCGCCGTCGCCTGGGTCGCGCTCCCATATGTCGAATCTTCCCGCGCCGCGCTCGCCGCATGGTCCATGTTCGGAGCCCCGAGGGGCAGCGGTAAGCTTGGCCGCCGCCCCGCCAGAAAGGTCATCCGTTGCGTCTGCTCACGATCACAACAGCCATCCTCGCCCTCGCCGCCGGTACGGCCAGCGCGGCCACGAAGGTCACCTGGATGGCCGGGTTCCCGGCCGCGGGAACCCCGAGCAAGTACAACAAGGTTGGGGTGATCAAGGTCGGCCCGCGGAAGGCGAAGAATGTGCTAGTGCTCGAGCCCGGAACATCGGCCGGCGGCGCCTACTTCGTGCCGCTGGCGAAGTGGATCACCTCATCGCTGCCCGGCTGGCAGGTTTGGTCGGTCGAGCGACGCGAGAACCTGCTCGAGGACCAGTCGATGCTGAACAAGGCCAAGCGTCACCAGATCAACGGCACCCAGCTGTTCAACTACTACCTCGGCTTCCTCGCCAACAAGTCGATCAAGAAGCACTTTCAGTTCATCCCTAATGCCAGCGTCGCATTCGCCAAGCGGTGGGGGATGCAGGTGGCGGTCGGAGACCTGCACCGCGTGATAGCAGCCGCCCGCAAGCTCGGCGGCAGGGTGGTGCTCGGCGGCCACTCGCTTGGCGGCAGCGTGGTGACTGCGTACGCAACCTGGAACTTCAAGGGCAAGCCCGGAGCCGACGATCTGGCCGGGCTGGTCTACATCGACGGCGCGAGCTTTGGCGCGCTCAGCGCAGCGGATGCAACCTCGTCGCTGCAGCATCTGAACGCTTCGAGCAGCTCCCCCTGGCTCGTGTTCGGCGGGATCGCGGCACCGTTCGCCGGACTGTTCAACGCCACCGGCTCACTCGGCGCGCTGCTCAATCCCAACATGCGGTCGCTCGGACAGCAGTTCCCGCTGCTGCCCGCTGACCTGAAGCCATCGGTGCCGGTCACCAACCTCGGGCAGTACGGATTCGCCCTCAACGTCGGCACCTCCCCGCCGGAGCTGGCCGCAGCCCAGGCTCACCTCGGCAAGGGCATCGCGACCACCGGGTCGCCGCCCTATGGCTGGAACGGCGCCGGAGCGCTGACGCCGATCAAGCGATTCGCAACGATGTTCTCGGGGCTCGGGATCGATAACGCCGATGGCACCGAGTGGTATTTCCCGTCGCGGCTCACCCTCGACACGGGCGCGATCGGAAACGGAATTGCCAACCCGGCCCAGAGCATCCTGCACGTGAACGACACGATGGGCAAGCGGCTGCCCAAGCGCCTGCGGCTCTATGCCTTTGCCGCGGCGCTGGGCAGCACGGCGGTTCTGACGGCCACGAAGCTCCTCGCCAACCAGTCGCATATCCCGATGAGCCACCTGACCCTGATCGATCGCCACGCGACCTACGCGCACAACGACCCCAACGGGGCATATCCACACAACGCATTCTTCTCCCACCTCGTGCCCTTCCTGCGGACCGTCGCGGCACAGAAGTAGGCTGTTCCGGGTAATTACCCCGGATAATGGTGCTGTACGTAAACGCTCGCGCAAGCGCGGGCGGCGGTGAAAGGAGGCGAGGTATGTCCCGGGATGGCCTGAACGCGCTCGCCGCCGAGCTAAGAGACACGCCGCCGTCGTCGCTGTCGGCGCTGACCGAGGATCAGCTGCGCGATCTCACCGGAGCGGTTCGCGATGCTCGCCACCGGCAGGCCGGCGAGCTCGCCGCCGCGGGGGACCAGGCGCTCAGCCACATCCCGAAGCTGCTGCGCATTCCGGTACGAAGGGTCCTCGGATGAACAGCACGCTGGAGATCCGGGCGGAGATCCTCAAGCTGGCGCGGCTCCTACGACGCGAGCCGGACGAGTTCGCGTACCTCGAACCGATCCCCGCCGCCGACCTGCGCCAACTCCGCGAGCAGGTGACCGAGCTGCTGTTCACCGCCCAGGGCAGCGCGCTCGCCCGGCTCGCCACCGCCAGCAAGGTGCTGCCGGTCCGCGTCGTGTCCACGATCGGCGAGCGCGCCTTCGGTCCGGTGCTGGCCGCTCGCATCGCCGGCCTGCTCGATCCCGACCGCGCGGTGGAGATGGCCGACACAATGCCGATCGAGTTCCTCGCCGACGTGGCCGTGGAGCTCGACCCGCGCCGCGCCAGCGCCGTGATCACCCGCATCGCCCCGGCGCGGATTGCTGCGGTGACCAGAGAGCTGCTGCGCCGCGAGGAATACGTGACCATGGGCCGCTTCGTCGGCCACCTTCACGAGGACTCCGTGCGCGCCGCGTTCGCGGTCCTCGACGATGCCTCGTTGCTTCGCGTCGCTTTCGTGCTCGAGTCGAAGGACTCGCTCGACCACCTGGTGAGTCTGCTCCCGCAAGCACGGCGGGACTCGATCGTCGATGCCGCGGCGGCAGAGGGAATGTGGATCGAGGTGCTCGACCTGATCAGCCATCTCAGCGAGTCCACTCGCAAGGAGTTCGCCGAGCTCGGGGCGCTCGACCGGCCGGGCGTGCTGGAGGCGATCGTCGCTTCCGCGGCCCAGCACGAGCTGTGGCCCGAGCTGCTGCCGATCGTGCCGGAGCTCCCGCTCGAGTCGCAGGAGCGGCTGGCCCGCGAGGCGGCAAGGCTCGATCCGGCGCAGCGTGAGGACATCGTCCGCTGCGCCCGCGAGGCGGGCTTGGAGCCACAGCTCGAGATGTTCGAGCACTTGCTCAGCTCACGACGCTAGACGGCGGCGGCGATCTGGCGGGCGAGCCGGTCGACGGCACCGTCGGCAAACGAGACGAAGAGCGAGGGCTCGGTCAGCTCGAGCTCGACCACCTTCGGCGTGCCGTCGGCGGCACGGATCAAGTCGACGCGTGCGTACAGGAGATCGCCGCGCGGCCAGGGGAGCGAATCGAGCGTCTCGGCGGCGACCCGCAACTCGGCCTCATCGGGCACGCGGGCGCAGATGTTCTCCTTAAGGAAGATTCCGTCCGACGGCGCGACGCCTCGGTGCAGCAGCTGGCCCTTGCGGATCGCGTGGGAGTAGGCGCCGCCGAAGTGGATCACCGCCGTCTCGCCGTCGGCGTCGACCTCGCCCAGGTAGGGCTGCACCATCACAACGCGATCACCGGCGAGCAGCCGGCGAGCGTGGGCGGCCGCCGCCTCGTGCTCGCCCGGGCCGTAGCGCGCGGTGTCCCGCGAGCCGGCCGAGATCGCCGGTTTGACCACGTACTCGCCCTCGGGCGCCTCGAGCTCGTCGCCGGGCTCCAGATAGCAGGTCGGAACCGCGTGCGCGAGGGTCGACAGGTAGCGCTTGTCGGTGTTCCACTCCACCACGTCGGCGCCGTTGAGGATCCGCGGAACGCGTCGTGTCCAGGCCAGGAACTCGTCCCGCCGCAGCGAGTAGTCCCATGTCGAGCGGATGACCACGAGGTCGAAGGCGCCCCAGTTGACCGTGGGGTCATCCCATACCGCGGGCTCGGCATCGATTCCGAGCCCGCGCAGCCGCTCGAGCAGCAGCGGATCATCCTCGCCGAGCTCGGGGAAGACCGCGCACGTCGCCAGCGCGACGCGCGCGGTCACCCGTCGCTCACGGCGTGTAGTTGTACGTGTGGCACGGCTTGCCGGCGCAGACGTCGATCACCGAGCCGTTCGGCTCGAGGAAGGCCGACTTCTGCACGCGGGCAGCGGGGCTGCTGCGCACGAACTCGTGCGGGTCCTGATTTGTCGTGCTGTCCACCGGCGCCATGTTTCCGAACGGCGGCGGCTGGACGAGGCCGGGGCCACCGTCCCAGATCACGATCGCCGAACCCCCGAACGGGTAGTGGCCGATCGCCGGGATGCCGTAGAACAGGTTCCGGTCGCGGGCCCGGTTTGTGTTCAGGTCGAGTGCCGGCTCGTGGGCCGACGCACCGATCGTTCTGGCCTCCACGGCCGCCGCATACATGCTGACCTGGTGATCACCGTAGGCGATCTGCATCAGCACCGTGTGCGATGGCGTGTTGGGCAGCGGGTGCGAGGTCATCCACTGGGCGTAGCCGTCCGGATCCCCTCGATCCCACAGCTGCTGGATCAGATCGAGCGTCGCCGAGTACATCGACAGGTCCGGATATGCCGCCACCATGATCGACCCGAAGGGGGCGAAGTCGACGCTCCGCTGAACCAGAACGTTGCCGTAGTTCATCCCGGAGACGCCGAGCACCGCGCGGCGGAAGTCCGGCGCCACGGCGGTCGTCAGCCCACCCTCGATCCCGCCCTGTGAATTTCCGTCGTAGTACAGGTGCGAGGTGTCGACCACAGGATGACCGGAGGACTGGAACGCGGCGTTGGTCGCGAACCCCTTTGCGTTCAGCATCACCCGGCCAAGGAACAGCGTATTGAGCACACCCTGCTGGAGCCGGTCGACGACCGTCTCGAACAGGTTGAGGTTGCCGAGCACGCTCGCGTCGTAGCCCGTGTCCGGGTCGGCGAGACCCCACCAATCGGTGGCGCAGAACATGAGGTTGTGCTCCGTCGCCATGTCCTCCACGTTGCCCGCCTCGACCTCGTCGTGGCTGCCGAGCAGACCGTGTCCGTAGAGCGAGATCCGGGCCGGATGGGCGCTGGACGCCGAGGTCGGGATGATGCACTCGAACTGCGCCGTGGCAACGTTGCCCTTGATCTGGGTCGGAGTCGCATCGGGCTTGCTCGAGCTGTAGTGGAAGCCGGTCGTCGCCGACGGCCCGCAAACGGTCAGGTAGCACGGAACCTGGAAGGTGCCCTGCACCCTCTTCAACTGCGGGGTCAGCATGTCCGTGCTCGTGACCGTGAAGCCGGGGGCATTGCCCTGGACCTTGCCGTCGGCGAGGTTGTGGTCACCGAGCTGGGCGAAGGCGTTGTTGCGAATCGCCAGCAGCCGTGAGGTCAGATTCTGACGCGAGGCGACCGTGAAGTCCCAGGCCTCATAGAGGTTTGACCGCGAGATCTTGGCTCGCTTGAGGGTCTTGAAGATCTTCTGATAGCGGGTCTTCTGAGAGCGCTCGGCCGGCAGCAGCTTGCGAGCGTCGCGCAGGCGCTTGAACCAGCCTGGCGCGGAGATCAGATGGCCGCTCGAGTTGCGGAGGTTTCGCAGCGCGACGACGTAGGTGTGGCCGTCGGTGAAGTCCTTGCCAGGGTGGATCAGAAGGTTCGTGTCCGCGGGTGTGAGCTTGAGCCCGGCGGTCGGGATGTTCGTGTCGAGCTCGGACCAGATCAGCTGCCGCTTGCCGGTCTGCTCGTCGATCACGACGATCGGCTGGCGCTTGGCGTACGCCTTCGACATGTTGCTCAGCGGCACCGGGTTGGTCTTGGCGAACGCGGTCGCGTTGTCGAGACCAGGGACGTGAACAATCAACGCGCTGCCCGGGCTGAAGCCATCGTTGCGGTCGTAGGGCGCGACGCTCAGGCGCTGCGCGGTCTTGCTGATCGGCATCGCGCCGGCGGGGAGATGCACGCGCAGTCCCGTGACCGAGGTGCGGTCACGCCGCGTGAACAGGTTGTTGGGGAACGGCAGCAGGCAGGGCGTGGCCGAGTAGGGCTGGCAGTCCGCCGCCTGCGCCGGGATCTTTGGCGCCGCGGTTCGGGCCTTGGCCGCGTGGGCGCCGGCCAACGCGGTCGTGCCGGCGGCAGCGGCAAATGCGACCACGAGAACAAAACTGACTGCGATCCAGATTCTGCGCTTGGCGAGCATCCTTGGCTCTCCTCTTTCCGGGGACGACGCGGTCAGGCTAGCGATTGCCATCGACTAGGGGTCGGCCCCGAGCCCCGCGTGCTACATCATCGTGGAGAAACGCCGGGAGACCCCGGAAGTTGCGGCGGAGTCAAACCACCGCGGCGCGTGTGGGCACTCGAGCGTGAATCGCATCCGCAGCTCCAGCCCACGCGAGGACCGGGGCACGACCGTGAAGTCGTCCGACGCCTGAGCGATCAGCGCGAGGCCCAGCCCGAGCCCGGGACGACTGGTCCGCGCCTCGAGTCCGCAACCGTCGTCGGCGATCAGCACCCACAGCTCGCCCCCCGCAACCGCCGCGGTGACGTGGACCGCCCCGGGACGATCGGGGTAGGCGTGCAGAACGGCGTTGGTCAGGCCCTCGGAGACGGCGAGCCGGACGGCATCGAGGCTCTCCGGAGACGCTCCGGCGGCATGCGCAAGCTCGGTCAACTCCCGGCGTGCCGCCGGGACCGAGCTGGGAACCGCGGGATAGCTCCGGGTCAATGTCTGATTTGCCATGCGGATCATGGTGATGTTGGACTACCCAATCGCCAAGAGAAATCACTCCGGCGCAGATCCATGGTCAGATGCCCGAAAATGGGGATGTGATTGACCCGCGACAGCCGTGTTCCTGCATCGCACCCTGCGTGACGGGCGGCGCTCGGGGCTCGCGGCGGTCGCCGGCAACGAGATCGGCCTGTTCTGCTGGGTGATCGCCGGCGGCGCCGGGCTCTCGGTGCTGCTCGAGGCCAACCGGCTGCTGTTCGACGGACTCCACGTGTTCGGCGCGCTGGTCCTGATCGCGCTTGGTGTCCAGGCCTGGAGAACGTCGGGACACAGCGCCGAGCTGTCGGTGGCCGGCGGCCGCGGCCCCGGCGCGGCCTTCCGTGCCTCGTTGCTCTCGATCGCCGCGAACCCGAAAGCGGCCGTGTTCGCGATCTCGTTCTTCCCGCCGTTCCTGCCGCGCAGCGGGCCGGTGCTGCCGACCGTGATCGTCCTCGCGGTTATCCAGGTCACGCTGGACACGGCCTGGTGTACCGGAATCGTTCTCGTCGCCGACCGCGCCCGCGACTGGCTCGGCCGCGGACGGGTCAGGCAACGGATCGAGCGCGCGCTCGGCGTGGTGCTCGTCGCGCTGGGGCTCGAGCTCGGCGCTGCGGCCCGGTAGCCGAGCCTCGGCCGCTCAGCCGGCGCGCATCTCCGGCGGACGCTCCGGACTGGCGGCGGCGAGCGCCTCACGCAGCCGCTCGGCGGGCAGATCGGTGCCATAGGCCGGGGTGCCCGGCTGCTGGCGCCAGGACTCATCGAGGCCGCCTGCGTCGACCGGGTCAAACCCGATCTGGTCGACCAGGTCCATCACGATCCGCTTGGCCTGAGGGTCGTCACCGGCCACCGGCAGGGCGATCCGGTCTGCCACGCCGGCCGGCTTGCCGCCGTCCTGGAGGTGTGAGGCGTAGATGTTGTTGAACACCTTGACCACGGGGGAGCCCACGTGCTGCTGGACCCAGAGCGCCTCCGGCAATCCGTTCTCGATCTCCTCGATGCGCCCATCCCGCTGTTGCGGGTAGTAGTTGTTGGTATCGATGATCGGGGCTCCCGCGGCCCGCGAGTCGAGCACCTCGCGGGGCAGCTTGGGGACGTTCTTGAGCGGGATCGTCACGATCACGACCTCCGCGTCTCGCACGGCATCCGCCAGCGTCGCCGCCGTCGCGCCGGTCTCCTCGGCGAGCTCGCCCAGCGTCTGGGGCCCCCGCGAGTTGGCCACCGAGACCTCGTTGCCGGTTGCGGTCAGGCGTCGGGTCAGCGCGCCGCCGATGTTCCCCGCCCCGATGATGCCGATCTTCATGGCCCGTCTCCTTGGTTCGATGACTTACGAACCAAGGTAGCGCCGGCGTACCGGTCGCCGGGCAATCTTCCTCGGCACCGGTGCCGGGCGGTAGAGTCGCGCCGCTTCCTAAAGGATCGAGGACAAATGCCATTCGCCGACGTGAACGGACAGCGAATCCGCTTCGAGGACAGCGGAGGGGACGGACCTCCGGTCATCTTCTCCCACGGCTTCCTGATGGACCGCGAGATGTTCGCGCCGCAGGTGGAGGCGCTCTCGCCCGAGTTCCGGGTGATCACCTGGGACGAGCGGGGGTTCGGCGAGACGGAGTTCGACGGGCAGCCGTTCACATACTGGGACTCGGCCCGCGACTGCCTGGGACTCCTCGATCATCTCGAGGTCCGTGAGGCCGTACTCGGGGGGATGTCGCAGGGCGGCTTCCTATCGCTCAGAGCCACGCTGCTGGCACCCGAGCGGGTGCGTGCGCTGGTCCTGATCGACACCCAGTCCGGCGTCGAGGATCCCGAGCGCCTCCCGTTGTATCGACAGATGCAGGAGACCTGGCTGCAGGTGGGCCCGGTCGACGACCTGACGGGCGCAATCGCCACCCTGATCATCGGGGATCCAGAGGTCGCCGTGCCGTGGGTCGAGAAGTGGCGAGCGATGCCGACGAACAACATGCTCGAGCCCGGCAACACGCTGTTCGACCGCGATGACATCACTCCCCGCCTGGCCGAGATCTCGTGCCCGGCGATCGTGTTCCACGGGACGGCAGACCAGTCGATCGAGATGGAATTGGCGGAGCAGCTGTGCAGCGGGCTGTCCGGGTGTACCGGGGTGGTGCGCATCGACGGCGCCCCTCACGCCTCGAACCTCACGCATCCGCAGCAGGTCAATGGGCCGCTGGTCAGCTTCCTGCGATCGCTCTAGAGGGTCACGGCCCTGTGGGAATGCGCGCCCCACTTCCGCAGGAGGAGTTTGACTGGATCTTCAGCCGGGTCCCGCGCCTGACCGTCGAGGTCGTGATCACGGACCCGGACCGCGGAGTTCTCCTCTCGCTGCGGGATATCGAACCATGCCGGGGCATGTGGCATCTCCCGGGGGGAACCGTCCGCTTCGGCGAGCCGGCGGCAGACGCCGTCAGGCGTGTGGCCGACGCCGAGCTCGGGCTGACCGTGCGCGTGGGCGAACTGCTCGGGTACATCGAGTATCCGAGCCACTACGAGAACGGGCTCGATTCTCCGGTCGGCCTGGCGTTCACTGCCCACGCCGTCGGCGGTGTCGACGCGCCACCGGGGTGCCAGTGGTTCCGCAGGTTGCCCGAGAACATGCACGATGAGCAGAAGGTGTTCCTGCGCGCACACGCGGCGCGGGCGCTGGACTAGATCCGGACGGGCCTTGAGCATCGTCACCCCGGTGCAGTAGCGTCCGCACAACTCGATTCAGGACAAACGAGAGGGGTTGGCGTGGCGCAGGAGTTGCAGATTTCAGGCACCGATGCGCGGGTGAAGCTCCGCAGCCCATGGGCGGCGGCGCTGCTTCCGATCATCACACTAGGCATCTACCACCTCGTGTGGTGGTACCGAATCAACCGCGAGCTGCGCGATTACGGTCAGTCGAAGGGCTACGACCTCGGAAAGAGCCCGACCAATTCGCTGCTCGCGCTGTTCCCCGGCGGGATCATCATCGTCCCGGCGCTGATCACGTACTGGCGGGGAACCAAGCGGGTCATGGGTGCGGCGCGCGTCTCCGGCAAGGAGCCGGTGAACGGGTGGATCTGCCTGATCCTGTACCTGTTCATCGCGCCGGCGTTCTGGGCCTATCTGCAGGTGTCGCTGAACAACGTCTGGCGCACCGAAATGGCGCCCCTGCCCGGTGAAGAGGCCCCGGCCGCCCCGGCGGACCAGATGCCGCCGAAGCTGGCCACCGACCAGTAGACGAACTGAGCTCGAATCCGGCGGCGCGCCTCGTGCCGCCGGATTGGTCTCATAGCGCAAGCTCGTGGTCGAGCCGAAGCTCGCGCTTCAGGCGGCGATCGTGGGTGGCGACGACCAGCGCTCCAGGCCAGCCGAGTACGGCCGCCTCCAAGACCTCGAGCGACTCCACGTCGAGGTGATTGGTCGGTTCGTCGAGCAGCAGGCAGGTCGCTCGCTGATGGGCGATGACCGTGAGCGCGGCTCGCGTCCGCTCGCCGGGTGAAAGGGTCACGACGCTTCGCCCGGCCGCGTCAGCCCCCAGCCCGAAACCGGCCAGCGCTGCCCGCGCGGAGCGCTCGTCGAGGCCCGTAAGCGTGCGCACGTGATCGGCGAGGGTCACCTGGTCGTCCGGCCCGCGCTGGACCTGATCGAGCTGGGCGATGACCGCTCCCGTTGCCGCCCGCCGACTCCCGCGCGCCGGCTGCAGCTCTCCCGCGAGTGCCTCGAGCAGTGTCGTCTTTCCGCTGCCGTTGGGCCCGGTGACGAGAATCCGGTCTCCGTGCGCGACTGCCAGGTCAAGGGGTCCGAGCGACCATGCCCCGCGATCCAGTACGAATCCGTCGAGCGCGACAATCCACGGCCGGCGGCGTTCGCCCTCGGTCAGCTGGAGGTTCAGCGCCGGACGCTCCCGAGGGCGCTCCGGAATCTCAGCTCGTCCGGCCCGCGTTCCCATCTTGCGCGCGCGTCCGGCCATCTCCTCGGCACGCATCTTCACCCACTCGCGCGAGTTCTTGTCATTGTCGCGACGTCGCGTGCGGGCCTTCCGAGCGCTGGTGGCCGCCCGCCGTCGGGTTTCGCGTTCGGCCGCGAGCAGGCGTGACCGGCGCGCGAGCGCATGCTCGTGTTCGGCCTTGGCCCGCGCCAGGGCGCAGTCGCGCTCGCGCTCGAACGACGGCCAGTCCCCGTTGAAGTGCTTCGCGCGGCCCGTATATGGGTCCAGCTCGACGATCTGAGCGACCGCGTCTGCAAGCAGCTCGCGATCGTGGGTGACGAGGACGACCGCACCAGCATGGGCGTCGAGCAGCGCTTGCAGTCGCCCCAGCCCATCGTCATCGAGGTGATTGGTCGGCTCGTCCAGCAGCACGACGTCGAACCGCGCGACCGCCAGCGCCGCGAGCCCCGCCCGCGATCGTTGACCTCCGGACAAGCCCCCCAAACGACGCTCGAGGAATTCCTCATCGAGCCCGAGCTCAAAGAGTGCAGTCGTCATCCGCGCATCGACATCGCTGCCACCAAGGGCCAGCCACCACTCGAGTGCGGCGGCATGTCGCTCGATCACATCGAGTTCGCCCGCCACCAGCGCCCGCGACGAGTGCTCCAGCTCCCGGCTCGCAGCGGCGACGCCGACACGCTCGAGGACCATGCGCCGCACGGTCGTTTGCGGGCCGCCCGCGCCGCCGATCTGGGGGAGGTATCCCACGGTCCCGAGGCGACGGACGGTGCCACCGTCGGGTCGTTCGAGACCAGCCAGGATGCGGAGCAGCGTCGACTTGCCGGCGCCGTTCGGGCCGATCAGCCCGATCCGAGCTCCAGCGTGGACGCGCAAACCGACTCCATCGAGGACCGTTCTGGTTCCGTAGCGCCGCGTGATCTGCTGAGCGGCGAGCAGCGTGGACGACATCGAGACCCCTTCCGGGAAACCAACGGGACGGGGGACATTCGCGATGACCGGTCGCGATGCCGGTCAATCAGTCGTGGCGAATGTCAGCGAGCGTCACGCATAAGGGGCCCGGAAGGGCCGCTGCTCACGGTACCAAATGCTGTGGATTTCCCCAAGCGGGGTTCACCAGCCGGCGCACTCGCTGAGGTCGCTGGGCGGGGCCCTCGGTCACGGCATGGACGGACTCCGACGACGGGCGTCAGGGGGTGACGATCGCGAACTTGGGGTCGGGCGGGTCCAGCAGGCCGAGCAGTTCCCCGAACGCCGCCTCGTCGCCGTCGACGTTGAGTCGGCCTGCTGTCGCGATTGCCTCGATCGTCGCCGACCCGGCGATCACCTCGTTGAGCGCCGAACGCTCGGTGCTGATCGTCGCGTCGACGCGCTGGGGCGCAGCGCCCCGCCGATGTGTGAGAACGCCGTGCCGGAGGGTGACGTTGTGCTCCTCGCCAATGTCGGTGAACCGCCAATGCATCGTGATGACCCGTTCGCCTGCGCGCGGCCCGTCGATCTGGACCGCCAGCGCATCGAACAGCTGCTCGGTGGTGAGACTGACGATGAAATCCGACGGGACAGAGGCGGCGGTCCCCGCGACGCCGTTGCGAAGCTCCTGGGCGCCCATCAGGAAGAAGTTGCGCCAGGTTCCGTTCTCGGCCCCGTACGCGAGCTGCTCCAGCGCCCGGGCTTGAAGCTCCCTGGCCTGGGCATTGTCCGGCTGGGCGAACACGAGGTGGTTGACGACCTCCACCACCCACCGGTAGTCGGCGCGCTCGAAGGCCTCGCTGGCGTGTGCGAGCAGCGCGTCGGCTCCGCCCGCCAGAGCAACGTACCGCTCGGCGGCCGCCTGCGGCGGATGCGGCCAGAGGTGTGCAGGGTTGCCGTCGAACCACCCCAGATAGCGCTGGTAGACGGCCTTGAGATTGTGGTTGAGCGAACCGTAGTAACCGCGGCAATGCCACTCCCGCTCCAACTTCGGCGGCAACTGCAGCACCTCCGCGATCTCGCTGCCCACAAACCCTTTATTCAGCAGCCGCACTGCCTGGTCGTGGATATAGCCGTACAGGTCCCGCTGCTTCTCGAGGAAGTCGACGATCCGCTCAGCTCCCCACCGGGGCCAGTGATGCTGGGCGAACAGCACGTCGGCCTTATCGCTGAACAGGCCGATCGCCTCGTCGAGATAGACCGACCAGACGTGCGGGTCGCGCACAACCGCGCCGCGCAGCGTCAGCACGTTGTGCAGGTTGTGAGTCGCGTTCTCGGCCATACACAGCGCTCTGTGGTCCGGGAAGAGGAAGTTCATCTCGGCCGGAGCCTCAGTTCCTGGCGTGAGCTGGAACACCAAACGCATGCCGTCGATCGTCTCCTCCTGGCCAGTACGAGCGATCTCGACCGTCGGCGGAATCAGCGTGATCGTTCCGGTCGACGTCGTCTGCCCGAGCCCGGCGCCGACCTGACCCGTCGGGCCCTTCGGGAGCAGCGCCCCGTACATATACGTCGCGCGCCGCGTCATCGCACCGCCCGCGTAGACGTTCTCGCTGACCGCGTGCTCCAGAAAACCCGTCGGCGCGAGCACCGGCACCCGCCCCGCGGCGACATCCTCGGCGGACACAACGCCGCGAGCCCCACCGAAATGATCGACATGGCTATGCGTGTACAGCAGCCCGGTCACCGGGCGATCGCCGCGATGTTGGCGGTACAGCGCCAGTGCCGTGGCCGCACATTCGGTCGAGATGAGCGGATCGATCACGAGCACGCCCGTCGTGCCCTCGACGATCGTCATGTTCGACAGATCAAGCCCGCGGACCTGGTAGATCCCTTCGGTCACCTCGAATAGGCCGTGGATGGAGTTCAGTTGCGCCTGCCGCCATAGGCTCGGGTTGACGCTGTCCGGGCACCCCGCGTCCAGGAACGAGTACGCACCCGCATCCCAGACCACCCGACCGTTGGTCGCCCGGATCACCGGATCGGAGAGCGAACCCACCCGCCCCCGACGTGCATCCTCGAAATCCTCGGTGTCGGCGAACGGAAGACGCATCCGTACCTGTGCATTCGCGTCGGCCACGGGCGGCGTCGCGCCCTCACCAGCTTGAACTGTCATTACGCCTCCAGAAGGTCGAGGTCCTCGGCGCCGCATTTCGGACGGCAATCGGAGGATCCACGCTCGACACGGCGCTCGCGTCACCCGCAACGGATGATCAGCCTCTGAGCAGCCGCCGCTAGGGGCGCTAGGGGCGCGGTGACAGTCCCGAGAATGGCTGCGTGACGTTCGGTATCGGCAGCGCCACCTTTTCGCCCTGCCTTCGTATCAGCACGAGCGTCATGACGATCCCCACGATCACGAGACCGAGCGACAGCTGCATCGCTCCGGCGAACGCCGATACGAACCCCTCGTGAACGGCTGACGTCAACCCCGAGTGCAGGGCCGCCGGATAGTGGGCAAGCGCATGCTTCGAGCTCGGTGTGCCGGACATCAGGCCGTCGAGGGCGCGGGCCGCGCTGTCGGTGATCTGCACACCGCGATCGACCGCCGCGCTCACGATGTCGCGGGTCTGGAGCTGCTCGAACAGTGCACCGGTCAGAGCCACGCCGAACATCCCGCCGACGCCGGCGAGCATCGCGAGGATCGCCGCCACCGTGCCGTGATTACGCGTGGGCATCGCATTCAGCGCGGCCAGGTTCAGCGGGGTGAGCGCGGTGCCGACGCCAAGCCCGAGCAATGCCAGCGCCGGCCAGAGCTCGGCGTAGCTCGTCGACGCCGAGACGTTGCCCAGCAGCAACATCGCGACGCCCGCCAAGGCCATTCCAGCGACGATCGGCGGGACCGGTCCGAGCCGCTCGAACAGCCGACCTCCGAGCGGCATCGCGACGACCAGCGGAGCGCTGAGCGGCAGCAGCAGCAGTCCGGCCTTCAGCGCGCCGAACGCCAGCTGCTCCTCCAGGAACAGCGGGAGGAAGAACAGCACCGCACCGAACGCGAAGTTGAGGATGAAGATGACGATGCTCGCTCCCGACACGTTCCGGCGGGCGAACATCGCGAGGTCGATCAGCGGATCGCGCAATTTTCGCTCAAGGAGCACGAACCCGGTCAGCAGCAGAAGTCCGGCGGCGAGGACGAGCACGAAGCTCGCCGAAGAAAACGCCCACGGAGTCGGAGCCTCGTTGAACGCGAGCACCAGCGCTCCGAGGCCTACGACCGACAGGGCGATCCCGGTCACGTCGACGTGGTGGCTGGCCTCCTCGTCGTAGCTCTCGGCAGCCCGCCGCACGCCGACCAGGATCAGAGCCCCCACGACCACGTTCAGCCACAGGATCCACCGCCATGAGGTCTCCTGCGTGAACACGCCACCGATCGCCGGGGCAACGCCCGAGAACAGCGCGCTCGCCCCGCCCCATACGCCCACCGCCATTCCGCGGCGCTCGCCCCGGAAGGCGTCGGTCACGATCGCCAGCGAGGCCGGCGTAAGGACCGCCCCTCCGACGCCCACGCCGACCAGCCCCGCGATCAGGATCGTGGGGTTCGATGCGAGCGCGGCCGGCACCGAGGCCACCATGTACACAACGGTCCCCAGGGTCAGAAGGCGAATGCGTCCGAACACGTCGGCGAGCCGGCCGGCGGCGATCATCAGCGCGGAGTACGCGAGCAGATAGCCGGTCACCGTCCACTCGAGCTGGGTGAGCGACGCGTCGAAATGCCGGTGAATCGTGGGAAGCGCCAGCACGATTGCGGCACTGGGCACCGAGGTGATCCCGCTCGCGAGCGCCATCGCGAACAGAAGCCGGCCGGAGCCGGTGCTTCGCTCCTCAGACATGCGTGCGCACCCTACCTTGGGGGGAAGCGCCCCTGCCTAAGGCCGCGTGGTATCAAGCTCCGCGACAAGTTGCCCGACCCGGCGATCGATGTCGTCGCGTGTGACGCGGACCACTTCGACCGGCTGGCCCTTGGGGTCGGGGAGGTCCCAGTCGATGTAGCGCTTGCCCGGGATGAAGGGGCAGGCGTCGCCGCAGCCCATGGTCACGACGACGTCCGCCTGTTCGGCGAGCTCGCGGGTGAGGCGCTGCGGGCGACGATCGGCGAGGTCAACGCCGAGCTCGCGCATCACCTCGACGACCTCCGGGTGAACGTGACCGTCGGGGTCGGCCTCACTGCCAGCCGAGAGCCCACGATGACGGCCGCGCGCGGCGCGCTCGAACAGGGCTTGGCTCATCTGGGAGCGCCCGGCGTTATGCAGGCACACGAACAGGACGGTCGCCATCGGCGTCCTCGGCTTCTGTGGGAGTGGGTTGGAGCGGGTTCTGAGGGCGCTCGCCCCGAACGTATTCGTAGGTCAGCGCGCCGATCGGCGCACCGATGAGCGGCCCGACGACGTACACCCAGAAGTCCTGCCACTGCCCGGAGGCGAGCGCGGGCCCGAACGACCGGGCGGTGTTCAAAGACGCTCCCGTCAGCGGCCCGAAGGCAACGGCCGCCAGGCCGACTGCGGCCGCGATGGCGATGGCCGCAGGGGCCCCGATCGCGCGGGTGTCGGTGGCGACACTCATGATGACCAGCATCAACAGCGCGGTCAGCACCGCCTCAATCAGCAGCGCCCGGCCGACGGCGATGCTCGGCACGGTCGCTCCGAGGTCTACCGGATGGCCGGGCCATACCGCGAGCAGCAGGAATGCGGCCACGATGGCACCAGCGAACTGCGCCGACCAGTACGCGACCAGGTCCCTGGCCGGGAGGTGGCGGGTGAGGAAGAAGCTGAGGCTGACGCCGGGGTTGAAGTGCGCGCCGCTGACATGCCCGAGCGCGGCAATCGCGGCAAGCAGGACGAGGAAGAACACAAGGCCGATGCCGACGACGCCGAGCGCACCGTGGCGCTCGCCATTCGTAACGATTGCGCCACAGCCGGCGAACACGAGCGCAAACGTCCCGATGCCCTCGGCCACAGCGCGGCGCAGCAGAGCCGGACGCGGGCCCATAGGTCAGGGTTTGCGGGCGCGGATGATGGCCGCGCTGGCGAACTCGTGGACCTGGTGAGTGCGGCGAATCTCGACGTCGGCGCGGCCCGCGGCGGCGAGTCCGTCCCGGAACTCGTCCTCGGTGAGCGCGCCGGCGATGCAACCCCTCCACTCCGCCATGCTCGCGCGCGTTGCTTCATCCATTCCCGGATCGGCGACGACATCGGAGACGGCGAAGCGGCCACCGGACCTGAGCACCCGGGAGGCCTCGCGCAGCACGCTCGGCTTGTCCCCGGAAAGGTTCAACACACAGTTGGACACGATGACGTCGACGGACGCGTCGGGAAGGGGGATGTCCTCGATGTAGCCCTTGACGAACTCGACGTTCTCCACCTCGGCCTCCGCCGCGTTGGCTCGGGCGAGCTCCAACATCTCGTCGGTCATATCCAGGCCGATGACCCTCCCGGTCGCGCCCACGCGGCGCGCGGAGATAAGCACGTCCGCGCCCGCGCCCGACCCGAGGTCGAGCACCGTTTCGCCCTCATGAAGCTCCGCGACCGCGGTAGGCACGCCACACCCGAGTGACGAGGCCACGGCCGTCGCGGTCGCGCCCTCGGTCTCCGCCTCGCCGTAGAGGCCGCCACCGAACACACCCTGGGCGTCTGCACCGCTGAGCTCAGCGGAGCCGCAGCATAACGCCGCGTGCTCGTCCGCCGCCGCGCGAGCGGCCGCGGCGTATTTCTTGCGCACCGTGTCCCGAACGTCCTCCGGCGAGCTGCCGGGGCGGGCGGCCGAGCAGGCGCACGCACCGCTCCTCGCATCCTCACCGCAGCAGGTCACCTTTTCTGCAGGCTCGCAACAGCTCGCCTGCGCCTCAGCCGAGCAGCACGACGAGGTCGAGAAGGCGGTCGGTTCACTCAGCTCAGCCATGAGGCCAACGGCTCGAGTTTCTCGGGGATGACGAAGTAGTACGCCCACTGCGCCCGCCGCACGACTCCGACCACACCGACCTCGCGCAGCTTCCGCAGGTGATGGGAGAGCGTCGGCTGCGAGATGTCGAACAACCTCTCCAAATCACAGACGCACACCTCGCCCGCTTGGCGGCGCAGCACATCGACGATCTGCAGGCGCACGGGGTCAGCCAGCGCCTTGGCGACCGCGGTGAGCTCGTCGACCCCTGACTGAGACAGCGCCAGCTCCACATGTGCGCAACAGCCCTGCCCAAGCGTCCTCTGCGGCTCGAGTTCGACGACCGGCAGTTCATCCATGAGCATCAATATAGACACTCATCGATCAAGAGAATAGGCCCGATGCCACCCCCGGGCGATGGCGAGACCCGGACTCGAACCGACCGGACGACGTCCCCGGTCACGGCACGGATGCCACCCCCCGGGCGATGGCGAGACCCGGACTCGAACCGGGGACACCACGATTTTCAGTCGTGTGCTCTACCAACTGAGCTATCTCGCCCTGGCCGGGCGATGCTAGCGGCTCGAAACGGAGCTGGGACGGGAGCCTCGGGGGGACCGAGGCTCCCGTCCCAGGT
Source organism: uncultured Solirubrobacterales bacterium (assembly GCA_963796645.1). Classification (GTDB taxonomy): domain Bacteria; phylum Actinomycetota; class Thermoleophilia; order Solirubrobacterales; family Solirubrobacteraceae; genus Palsa-465. The sequence goes on from CAWCMQ010000004.1 coordinate 737,354, forward strand.
GTCGATCAGCTCCTCCGCGCGTGCCGGCGCGCGTGCCGGCGGGCATCGTGCTTCTTGTGATGGCTGCGGACGGTCTTATCCGCGGCCGCCGCGGTTGTCGACGTCGTTGTGGTCGTGCTGGAGTCGGTGGTGGTCGTGGTGCTGGTGGTCGAGTACGAGCCCGGATCACCGGGTCCCGTGCAGGCCCATGCCACTCCACCGCCGCCCATGAGCGAGATGACGGTGGCGGCGACCGCCGCTGTATTGCGCTGAAGCCTCATCCAGAGGACCTCCTTGGTATCGGGTTGCCCTGTAGATGCGAGTCGCGCGGGAAAAGTCACGCTCGGGTCACTAGGCGCGAGAATCGTGTCGATGGCCGCCGCACGCCAGCTGTTCGTCCTTCGTCACGCCAAGTCGAGCTGGGACGATCCGGGGCTCGATGACCACGATCGGCCGCTGGCCCCGCGCGGCAAGCGCGCGGTGAAGCTGCTGGCCGGGCACGTGGCCGCCCATGATGTCCATCCGGACCAGGTGCTCTGCTCGTCGGCCCGGAGGGCGGTGGACACGTTCCGCGGCGTCGCGCCGGGCGGGGAGCTGCTGATCGAGGACGACCTGTACATGGCGAGCGCCGATGCGATCCTCGCCCGCCTTGCGCAGGTGCCGGCCGATGTGGGGTCCGTAATGGTGGTCGGCCACAACCCGTCGCTTCAGATGCTCGTCCTGAAGCTCGCCGGCGTCCGTCGGGGCACCGCCGCCGGCCCGGAGATCGACGAGGTCCAGCGCAAGTTTCCGACCGGGGCCCTCGCGACCCTCTCATTCGACGCTCCGTGGAGCAGGCTCCGCCCGGGCGGTGCCCGCCTGGACGCGCTCGTGCGCCCTCGCGACCTGGAATAGCAGCCTGATCTGCGCGACACGCATCCGCAGCGGATACTCTCTCCCTAGATGCGACGGATAATCGCTTCGGGGGCCTGCTTTGCTCTGACGCTCGTACTACTCGCCGGCTGCGGCTCGAGCTCATCGGGATCGAGCAGCCCGGTGACCACCGAGCTGTCTTACTTCCCGGCCAGCTCGCCGGTCGTGCTGAGCGTCGCGACCGATCCGAGCTCGGCGGCGGTCAAGAACGCTGAGGCGCTGATCGCCAAGTTCCCGATCGCAGGTCTGGGCGAGAGCGCGCTGATGTCGAGGATCCAGCAGCTGGGAATCGACTACCAGGGCGACGTCAAGCCGCTGTTCGGCAATCCGATCATGTTCGGTGCGACCGGGTCGCAGCTGAGCAGCGCGGGCGCCAGCTCGAACTTCCTCTTCGTTTGGGTCACCAAGGACGCCGGCAAGCTCAAGTCGCTCGTCGGCAAGCTCGGTGGCGCTCACTCGATCGGCTCGCACGACGGCGCGACGCTCTACCAGGCCGGCACGACAACGCTCGCGATCGACGACGCGACAGCGCTGCTCGGACCGTCCACCGCCAGCGTCGAGAGCGCCCTCGACCGTCACGCCCACGACACCGGCATCACCCAGACCGACTATTCACGCCTGGTCGCGGGCCTGCCCACCGACGCCCTGGTCCAGGTCTTCGGCAACCTCACCGGCGCGCTCTCCCAGCCGAGCGCGGCCAAGGCACGGCGCGTCCCGTGGGTGGCCGCGCTCACCGGCTACGCGGTGACAATCAGCGCCAACTCGACGGGTCTCAACTTCCAGTACCGGCTCGACACCAGCGGTGGGCATCTGACCCAGGCCGAGCTTCCCTTCGCGCCCTCGAGCTCCCCGTCGCTCGCGGGAACGATGCCGATCACGGTCGGGATCCAGGATCCGGCCCACATCGTCCAGTTCGCCGAATCGGCGGCGCAGGCGGTCAACCCGGTCAGCTACGCGAAGTTCCTAGCTCGCCAGGCGAACGCGCGCAAGAAGACCGGCGTCGATCTGAACAGCGAGGTCGGCCTGCTCACCGGCTCCCTGATCGTCGCCAGCGATACGCACACGACGATGGCGCGGGCCGAGGTGAGCGATCCGAGCACGGCGTCGAGCGATCTCGCGAAGCTGGCCGGTGCGCCCAAGGACGTGTTCTCCAAGGCAACAAGCATCAAGTCGCTCGGCGGCGGGTTCTATGAGGTCCGTGAATCCGGCACGACGCTCACGATCGGGGTCGTCGGCAACCAGCTGGTGATCGGCAAGGCATCGACATCGCAGCTCCGCTCGTTTGCGGCGAGTCCCACCACCCCGGCCGCAGGAGCGCAGGGCAGCGTGGCCTTCCGGGTCGCGCTCGTCGACCTGCTCCAGCTCGGGCTCAAGCAGGGCACGCCCAAGATCGCCCAGTCGATCCTGAGCTCGCTCGGAGACATCACGGGGTGGATGTCCTCCACGTCGAGCGCCACGAGCGGCAGCGCTACGCTCGGCGTTCGGTAAGCCGGCCCAGCAGCTCCAGCGCGCCGCGCTTCGAGAGCGGCTCGTTCAGATTGCCGCACTTCGGCGACTGGACGCACGACGGGCAGCCCGATCGGCACGGGCACTCACCGATCAGGCGCTGGGCATCGCCGACGAGCCGCTCGAACTGGTCGTAGCCGCGCCGGGTGATCCCGACTCCGCCCGGATGCCCGTCGTAGATGAAGATCGTCGGGCCACCCGTCTGCGGGTGCGCGTTCGTGGACAGCCCGCCGATGTCCCAGCGATCGCACATCGCGATCAGCGGCAGCACCGCGATCTGCCCGTGCTCGAGCGCATGCAGCGAGCCCAGCAGCTGATCGGCGGGAAACGGATCGGCGCCGATCAGCTCGTCAAGCTCGTACCAGAGCGCCCGGGTGGGGAATTCGACCGTCGGCAGCTCGAGCGTCTGAAAATCGATCACGGCGTGGTCCTGAAGTGCCTTCCGCTGGTAGCCGAGGACGGTTTCCGAGTAGACGACCGAGCCAAACGACAGGGTCACTCCCATCACCTCGCGCCGCTCGTGCGGGCGCTCGACGTAGGTCATGCTCTCGCGCTTGGCCTGGGTGAAGTAGTCGCCGGTGAATGGCTCGAGCAGGGCGCGCCGGGAGCTCAGGTCAAGCTCGAGCACCTGATACGAGCGCCCGAGGTGGAGGTAGATCGCGCCCTCATGCACGGTCGAGTACGCGCGTCCCGCCTCGATCGAGCCGATCACCTCCCCGGAGCCGACGTCGATCAGAACGAAGCTGTCGGCCGACGCCGAGCGAAGCGCGACGCGCGCGGCCGGGTAGTCGTCGGCGCGCTTCGGCACGAATCCGGTGGCGCGCTCGCGCAGCAGACCCGCGGCGCTGAGCGACTCCGCCGCCGGGAGCCAGTGCTCGCCGAGGATCGGCATGTCCTCTTCGGTCAGCGGTGCCTCGTGGGCCGCGCAGAGCAGATGCTCGGCGTAGATCTCCGAGCTGTCGGGATCGAGAATCGCCGCCTCGACCGGCCGGCCCAGGAACTCGTCCGGGTGGCGGCAGAAGAACTGATCGAGCGCGTCCTCGCCGGCGATGTAGACCGCAAGCCCCCGGCCCCGCCGGCCTGCCCGGCCCCACATCTGCCTGAGGCTCGCCACCGTCCCCGGGAAGGTGACGCAGATCGCAGCATCGAGCTCTCCGATGTCGATCCCCAACTCAAGCGCATCGGTAGCGACGACCCCGAGCAACTCGCCAGTCGTCAGCCGCCGCTGGATGTCCTGGCGTTGAGCCGGCGTATAGCCTGCGCGATACGGAGCGATCCGCTCCGCGAGCTCTGGCTCGAGCCGGTCGACCGCGTGGCGCAGGATCAGCTCGATGCCCTTGCGCGACTTCATGAAGCAGATCGTTCGGGCTCCGGCAGCGACCAGATCTGAGAACACTTCGGCGGCTTCGTACAACGCCGAGCCTCGGACCCCCAGGGCCTCGTCGAGCAGCGGCGGATTCCACATCGCCACACGCCGGGCCGCCTTCGGCCCCGAGTCCCGGTCGATCAGGTTGAAGGGACTGACTCCGGTGAGCCGCTCCGCGAGCTCGATCGGGTTCGCGATCGTCGCGCTGGCGAGCAGGAAGCGGGGTTGCGAGCCGTGGATCGATGCCGCCCGGCGCAGCCGGCGCAGCACGTTGCCGACGTGCGAGCCGAACACGCCTCGGTACACGTGCGCCTCGTCCACCACGACGAAGGCCAGATTCGACAGGAGCTCGTCCCAGTTCTCGTGGTGGGGAAGGATCCCGACGTGCAGCATGTCCGGGTTCGTGATCAACAGATTGCTGCGTTTGCGAATCGCCGCCCGTTCCTGCCGTGGCGTGTCGCCGTCGTAGATCGCGGGCCGTACGACCTTGTGCAGGCCGAAGGCGTGGAGCGCCCGCGCCTGGTCCTGCGCCAGCGCCTTGGTCGGGTACAGGAACAGCGCGCGCGCAGCACGGTCGGAGCTCAGCACCTGGAGCGTCGGGAGCTGGAAGCAAAGCGACTTGCCCGACGCGGTTCCGGTGGTGACGATCGTCGGGCCCTCGAATGCCGCTTCGAGCGCCTGGGCCTGGTGCGCGTAGAGCTCGCTGATCCCGGCGTGCGTGAGCGCGTCGTGCACCAGCGGGTGCAGCCCGTCTGGGATCGCGGCGTAGCGAGCGGGATGCGCCCGATAGAGGTCCTCGTGCACGAGTCGCTCGTCCGTGCGGCCGGACTCGAGCAGCGACTCCCAGGGCTCGATATCTCGCAGCGTCGACACCTTCAGCCAGTATGGTCGCCCGCTCGATGCGCTGCCTGTACGTGGATCTCGATGGGACTCTGCTCGGCCCGGGCGCGTCGCTGTTGCGCGGGGGCGACGGCCGGTTCTCCTCGCGGTCCGTGCGCGCGCTCGAGGCGTGTTGGCGTGCCGAGGTCGAGGTCGTCCTGTACTCGGGGCGGCGGCAGACGAGCGTGTTCGAGAGCGCGCGCCTGATCGGTTCCTCGGCCTACATCTTCGAGCTGGGCTGCGGGCTCGTGCTGGAGGGCGACCTCGAATGGCTCACCGACGGTCTAGTCCCATCACCCCAGGACGGCACGATCTTCGATCAGATCGAGGCGACCGGTGCGCCGGCGCTGCTGCTCGAGCACTTCGCGGGGCGGCTCGAGTACCACACGCCATGGTCGGTCGGGCGCGAGGTGTCCCATCTGTTCCGGGGCTCGGTCGATCTGGATGAGGTCGCTGAGCTCCTGTCAGGAGCGGGCCTCGAGCGCCTGCGCCTGGTCGATAACGGAGTCGTCCGCGAGCACACGATGCCCGGCCTCGGCATCGTCCACGCATACCACCTCGTTCCCACTTCGGCCTCGAAGGCCCGGGCCGTTGCCAGGCACATGCAGGCGCGTGGCTACACCCCCGAGGACTGCATCGCAGCGGGCGATTCGCGAGAGGACATCGACACCGCACCGGTCGTCGGCACGTTCTGGCTGATGGCCAACGCACTCGAGCGAGATCCAACGCTTGCCGAGGAGCTCGCGGGACGTCCCGGCGTCCGCGTGGCCGGCGAGGGCTACGGGGCAGGGGTGTACGAGGCGGTCCTAACCACCCTGGCCGAGGCGCGCTAGCGCTACGAGCTTGCCGCCGCGGTGGCTCGCGCGTGCGAGGCCGGCTCCGGCGTTGCCACCGGGTCAGGCTGCTCTAGGTTTGCGTCGCGGTCCCGCTCGGCGTCGTGCGCGTCGCCCACCGCCCAGCCGAGCCTTTCCACCAGCATGTTCGCGAAGTGCTCGCTGTCGAAGTCGGCGATGTTCACACGCTCGCGCAACATCACTACGCCTTCCCCACGGTCACCGGTTTGATCCGCTGTCACGATGATCTGCGGCATCGTCTCTCTCCTTTTGATCGTGCTCAGCGCTCAGGGTTGCACCTCCGGCTTCAGCGTTCGTAAACATTTCGTGGCGATTCGCTTCGCTTCTGCGGAACCAGGCGGTGTGACGCGCGAACCATGCACGCATCCGCTCGCGAAGCCGCATCCAGAAGCCCAGCCTGACGGCCGGTCGCCAGCGAGCCGGTGGCGGAACGGTCGTCCGGACGATTGCGACCCATTCCTCGAGCGGCAGCCGGCCGGAGATCAGGCTGGCGAGCGCGTGCGTCACCGGCGCCTCGATGTTCGCCGCCTCGAGTGCTGTGGCGAGGAGCGGGACCGAGTCAAGCGCCTCAATCGCCTGGCCGACGCGCGAGGGGATCTCGGTCGATGGCACCCCCTGCGCCAGCAGCTCACCGGCGCGGCGATTGCGGCTCTCGGGCGCGAGCGCCGTCGCGACCAGGTCCCCGGTGCCGGCCAGGCCGATCATGGACTCCGGCCTCGCTCCCTGGGCCTCGGCCCAGCGCCACACCTCGGCGAAGATGTGGCCGGCGGCCGCGCCGGCCGCGTTGAGGCCCTGCGACTCGGTGGCTCCCGACGCGAGCGCGGCGGCGTTCTTGGCCGCGCCGGCCAGCTCGACGCCGATCGGGTCGTTCGACTCCTCGCACACCACGCCGGCCCGGGTGAATACGGCGGCGAGGGCGGTCGCCAGCGACTCCTCGGTTGAGGCGGCCACCAGCCCGGCCCCTTCGGAAACCATTTCGCGCGCGTGCGCCGGACCCCCGATGCAAGCGACCCGCGCGTCGCCGAAGCGGTCGCTGAGGATCAGCGTCGGCGGCGCGCCCAGGGGCGGCACGAGGCCCTTGGCCAGCGAGATGATCGCCGCCTTCGCCGGGAGCCCCCGCTCCTTCAGCGTCTCCACCACGCCATCCATGTTCGTCGCCGGAACGCCGAGGAACACATAGTCGGCACGCGCGAGGCCGGCCGCCGCCGGCTCGATCCGCAGCTCGCGCGGGAGCTCAACCCCGGCGAGGTAGACCCGGTTCTCGCGGTCCTCGGCGAGGTGTTGGGACTGCTCCGCTGTTCGCGTCTGCAGCGTAGTTCGCAGACCACCGCGGGCGAGCAGCACCGCCACCGCCGTGCCGAACGAGCCGGCACCGATCACGATCGCCCGCTTGGTGCCTGGGGCCGGGAGGTGGATGGAGCGTGAAATCGGTGGCATTCCCGGCCGAGCCTACCCACGGGAGGGCGGTGCAGAGTTGCGGGGGCTGCCCGTCAGGCCACGTCGCGGGCCGCCGCCCGAGCCGTGGGGGCTGCCCGTCAGGCCACGTCGCGGGCCGCCGCCCGAGCCGTGGTCTGCGCGTCCTCGCCCGCAACGGCCTCAGCGAGTCCCGCGGCAACCTCCGCGACCTCGCCAAACGCGTCGGCCACCGCGGCGGCGTCTGGCTGCGTGATCGCCTGGTTCAGCGCTGCGACGGCGGCATCGAAGCGGACCCACAGGTCGTCGGGCCCGCGACGCCCGCTATCGGGCCTCAGTTCATACGGAGGCTCAGCGTTCTCCGCACCGGGGACCGGGCGCCACAGAAGGCCCGCCGCGTGCGCGTGCTCCCACGCCACCTGCTCCGTCGAAGCGGCGTCCGCGAGCGCCCGGAGCCGGTCCGCGAACCTGGCGTCAGGAGGCGCGAGCTTGTGCGCCCGCATTGCGTCGGCCCACACGTTGCTGGCCTGCCGAACCCGGCGCATGACCTGCGCCCGTTGCCGATCCAGGTCCTCACTGAAGCTCATCGGCGATCGTCGTCGGGCTTGCCGTGGTGAAAGTGGGCAGCACGCTCGTCGTTGGCCGGCCTAGGGGACGTGGACGGGGACTCGGATGGGGCCGGGGACGTGGACGGGGACTCGCCCAGAGCCGCGGGTGTCGCGTCACGCGGGCCAAGCCCCGGGTCCGGCTCGGCCAGACCGACAGGCGTGCCGCCCCAGAAGTCCTCAGCACTCGGTCCCGCACTCGGAGCCGGCGCCGCAGTGCCGGCGCTGTAGCTCTCGGCAACGACTCGTTCGAAGTCAGAGCGCTTGATCCGCACCCGTCGACCCATCCGGATCGCCGGCAGCGAGCCCTGGTCGATCCAGTTCCTAACCGTCTGCTGGTTCAGCTTCAGGAGTTCGGCCACCTCGGCCACGGTCAGGAACGATTCGTCCTCAAGGTTGCTGTGATCCACGCTCAGCTCTTCTAATTGAGACAAATTGGTACGAATTCAGTGCGTATAATACCGCCCCAGGAGGACGCCATTCGTCGGCCCTCGGCGAAAGAAGGTCTGCAAAGAGGTGGAATCGGAAGGACCGCACAAGGAACCCGGACCGCCAGCAGGGAGCGAGTCCAACGTCGTCCGTCTGCCGCGTGATTGGCTCGGCTCAAGGGACGAGCTGGTGCCATTCGGCCCGAGCGCGGACCCCCCGCGCCAGCCAGAGCCAGCTGGGAGCCCGCCCGAAGCGACGCCGCCGAGCGCGTCGGATTTCTGGGGAGAGGAGTCGGCCTCGGTCCAGGATGCGCTCCAGGCGCCACCAGAGCCTGGAGCGGCTCAGACGCCGCGAGCGAGCATCGACGTCGCGCTCGAGAGCGGCCACGGGGCGACGGATGATCGGGCTCGTGCGCCTCGGTGGCCTAGGCGCGTTTCCTACGCGAGGCGCAAAGCCGCCAGCGCCGGAGGCGAGGCCGACACCTCGACGTCGCGTCGCCGCGGGTGGGCAAGCGTGGCCGCGGCCGCCGTGCTGGTGGTGGGGGCGGCGGCGATCATTGCGGCCAGCTCCGGCGGGGGCGCGTCGCCACGGGTCCCGGGCCCGACGGCGCCGGTAGTCGCACGGGAGCTTGGACACGTCGCGGCAGGCGTAGATCAGATTGCCAACTCGAGGTTACGCATCACCCAACGCGTCAAGCCGAAGGCCGCGGTCGCCCACCACGGAGCGGCTCGAGTGCGGTCGGGAGGTCACCGGAGCCACCCCCAGGCCGCGCCACCGGCCAGCACGGCGAGCACCGTGAGCATCTCGACCGTGGCGGCTGGGGGGACATCGGTGGCCCAGCCGACCGTCTCCTCTGGTGGGGCGAGCGCCGGCTCGTCCGGTTCCGATAGCCCGTCGGGCGGCAACAGCCATCCGGCAGGACCGGTGGGCCCCCGAGCCCCGTTCGAGCCAGGAAAGCTCGGATGACCGGCGAGTGTCACAACACTCCCACCTTCTGCAACAAAAGCGCAAAGATCTCCGTCCGCGCGCTAGTAGATGCCGCGATTGTGTGGTCTCATCTCCGTCCACGAGGAGGCAGGGCATGACTCGACTCACACGCCATATTCGATCCAACGCGGTCGCGTACCTCGCCCTCTTCGTCGCCCTAGGTGGCACCTCCTACGCGGCCCTTCACCTCCCGGCCAACAGCGTCGGCGGCCGCCAGATCCGAAACCACGTAATCGACCCCGTGAAGCTCAACCCCAAGTACATCGCCGGCTCGGTGCGGGCGTGGGCGAGCGTCAACGCCAAGGGCAAGATCGTGGCTTCGAGTGGAGGGGCAAAGATTGTGGCGAGCGTGGGGGCGGATCAGCATCACCTGGACCGCCAGAATCAGCTAGTCGCATGCCTGGCGATTGCCACTGTGAAGCAACCCGACGGGCCAGGAGGGCCACCGAATCCCGGCGTTCGCAGATGCGTCGCATCGCTGCCCGCTGGTGCCGGCTGCGATTCGGTCTCAAGTGACGGTGTACTCGGTGACACCGGGAGGCGCGACGCCCGCCTCGGCAGCCGTACGTCGTATCAATTACCTGTCCCGTTCCTCCGCGTTGAGTTCGGTGCAGTCATGCATCCGGCCGCGGTTCCGCCCTCGGAGCGTACGTTTGCGTCATGCTTGGAATCGCGGATGCGGCGCGGGCCGGAACATTTTGGATCTGGGTCGTGCGGCACATGGACCCGTGGCCCCGGCGTGATGCGGCCGGTCGCGAAGCCACGGATACTGCGATTGCCGCAGCGCCGGTTGCCCGCGATCAATGGCCTCATTCTCGATCCAAAGGCCACCGCCAAGTCGGGGGCGCAGCGCCGGTTGGCAGACAGAACGCTCTGCGGGCATTGCTGTCGTCGGAGCATGGGTGCCTCCAGCTGACATGTACGTCGATGGTCGGAATCAACCCGCACACCGGGCACGGAGGCGGCTTCTACTGGAAAGGCGGAGAGCGTCGGGCGCACGGAACTGGAGCACGATGGAACTCGCCGCAATTCAGGTCCTCCATATTTCGGCTGGCGGCTCGTCTGCGCAGACAAGACATGCGACGCGAACAGAACTCTTACGCCCAGTTCACGGTCTATGAGATCCAACTGCGCGCCGAGGAAAACCGCGCCCCAACCCTCACCACCTCCCCCACCGACGACCTCTTCTCACACAGCGGCTGGGTACGGGGGGCGTGGCCGGTCAGCTTCCATGCCAGCGACCCGTCCGGGGTCTGCTTGACACAGGCGGTGGTCGAGGGACACGTGCTCTACGGCCCGTCGTCGGCGGCGTACGAGGGAGCTTGGCATCAGTGCCCCGACCCGACGTTCAATCAGGCGGTCAATACGGCTGACTATGCGCCGTCCGGGACCGGCTCGTTCCCGCTGACGTTGAAGGCCATGAATGCTGCGGACGTCTGGACCTCGAGTTCTGCTTGGACCAAGACCATCCACGTCGACAACATCACTCCGACACTCGCCCTCTCCGGCCCGAATGATGCGGCGTCGACCGCCGGCACGCAGTACATGGGCGTGAGGGCGGCGGCGGGACCGTCGGGGATCTCGGGAGTCTCCTGCTCGCTGGATTCGGGGCCGGCTCGTTGGTTTGGTGGTTCGGACGCGCGGGTGGCGGTGGCGGGCGTGGGCGTTCACCGGCTCGTTTGCGTTGCCGCCAATAACGCCGAGGATGCGCATGGGCACGTCGCCACCTCCGCGCCGGCCGTGAGAACTCTGAGCATTCGCCAGCCGGCGGTGAGCACGGTGTCGTTTGCGCACATTGCAAATACGCTCAGGTGTGGGAAGAAGCGGGAGCGGGTCACGATTCCCGCGCAGTGGATCATCGAGCGGATTCGTGGGCGCCGCGTCCGGGTCCGCATCCCAGCGCAGACAAGAACGATCACGGTCGTTCGCTGCCATCCGCGGGTCGTGAGACGCCGCGTTCGCGTCGGGCATCGGTGGGTGTTCAAGCGTGTCGTGCTGCTTCCGCGTCGCGTGCTCGTCAAGACGAAGCACGTTCCGTTCGGCTCGGACGCGACGGTCAGCGGCTGGCTCGGCACTCGCCAGGGGAACGCGCTCGGCGGCCAGCGAGTGCTGGTTCTGGCCGCGCCCGACGATGGCCATCAGCACTTCAAGCTCGTCGCCTCGGTGAGGACTGCATCGGACGGCACCTGGAGCGCGCGGCTCGCGGCCGGGCCGTCCCGGATCGTGCGCGCGGTCTACCAGGGCGCGCCGACCGTGGAGCCGGCGATCTCGACGGTCGCACGACTGGTCGTGCCGGCATCGGTAACCCTCAAGCTCAGCCCGTCACGCACTCACTGGGGTGGGACGATCGGGATCGGCGGCCGATTACGAGGCGGTCACGTTCCGCCAGCTGGCGAGCTCGTCGTCCTGCGGATCGGCTGGCACGGCGGCTCCGCTGAGATCGGTCATCTCTACACCGACCGCGACGGGAGGTTCAAGGCCACCTACACCTTCCTCCGCGGCAACGGCTCGGAGACCTACCACCTGTGGGCGACCACCGCGCACGAATCGGACTACCCGTTCGCCCCCGGCCGCTCGCGGTCCGAGCCGGTCGTGGTCGGGCCGTAGCGCTTGACCAGCCCGCCGCCAGACCCATCTCGCGACGTCCGCCTGATCAGCTGGCCGTTTCACAACGGCCTGCGAAGCGTGAGCATGGGCAAGGGCGCGGACGTCCTCGCCCACGATCGGCTCCTGACGGACGGGCTGCAGTCGCCCCACCGCCGGCTATCCAGAGACGACGTCGAGCCCGTGGAAGAGTCGGCTGCTGAAATAGCCAGGGTGATGGAGCTGATCCGCCGGCTCCAGCACCACGTCAGTCGCGCGGTGGCGGACGGGGCGTTCCCGCTGGTGCTGGCGGGCAACTGCAATAGCAGCCTCGGCACGACCGCCGGGATCGGGGCCGAAGACCTGGGCGTGATCTGGTTCGACGCCCACGCGGACTTCGATGATCCGGACGAGAACGTGTCGGGGTTCTTCGACGTGATGGCACTCGCAATGCTGACCGGCCGCGGCTGGGCCGGCCTGCGCGCGACGATCCCCGGGCACAGGCCGATCCCGGCGCGCAACGTGATCCTCGCCGGGGTTCGTGATCTCGAGCCCTATCAACGAGAGCGCCTCCGCCGTTCCGATCTCCTCGTCGTTCCAGATCGGATCGACCCGACTGACTTCGCCCGCGCCGCCACAGACCTCTCCGAGCGCGTCACTCGCGTCTACGTCCATCTCGACCTCGACGTGATCGACGCCGACGAGGCCCGGGCCAATCAGTACGCCGCGACCGGCGGTCCGAGCGTGGAGCACGTCTCCGAATGCCTCCGCCTGATCCATCGGACGTTTCGGGTTGCCGCGGGTGCGATCACGGCATACGACCCGTCGTATGACCCCGGTGGGCGGGCGCTTCGGGCGGCTCGCGGGCTTGCACCCGAACTCGTCGGAGTCCCAACCGCTGGGAGTGCGGCGAATTACTGATCCGGCCGACCCTCAACACCGGCTAAGCTGTCAAGCGTGATCGGCGACATTCTCCAGCCCACACACCTGCTGTTCGTTCTGGTGATCGCTCTTCTGGTGCTCGGGCCCAAGCGGCTCCCCGAGGTGGGGCGCTCGCTCGGGAAGGGATTGCGGGACTTCAAGTCGGCGCTGAACATGGATGAGCATGAGCATCGGGATGAGGCTCTGACCCCGCCCGCCACCGCTCCGCCTCCGGCGCCTGTGCAGACGGCAGCTACCGAGACCGTACCGCCGGCCGAACCGGCCGAGCACACCAGCTAGATAGGTCTCAACCCCGGCCTTGGCGCCGCCGATCACGGCGCTCAGATGTCGACGTTCGAACCTCAGCTCCCAGCTTCGCGCGGGCGCCGTCGCCCGAGACTGCGGCTCTTCAGCCGCATGTTCATCGGCTGCCTCGTGGTCGTGGCCGCGGTCGCGGCGACGCTCGCCACCGGCGCGCTGCTCGAGGTCAAGACGTTCACCGACTACCTGAAGCAGAGTCCGCAGCTGAAGCTGGGCTCTCTCCTGTCGCAGGCGAACGCCGGCGGCCCTCAGACGCTGCTGCTGATCGGCTCGGACAAGCGAGCGAAGACGGCGATCGACGCCAGCTCGCCGCCGCACTCGGACACGATGATCCTCGTTCGGCTCGATCCGAATCAGGCCGAGACGACGATGCTCTCGATTCCACGTGATCTGAAGGTCACGCTCCACCCGGAGCACCAGCGCCCGACGGTCCAGAAGATCAACGCCGCGTACACGCTGGGCGGACCGAAGCTGACCGTCAAGACGATCAAACAGGTGCTCGGCATCTCGATCAACCACGTGATCGACATCAACTTCCTCGGCTTCAAGGAGCTCGTCAACTACCTCGGTTGCGTGTACGTCCAGGTTGACCGGCGCTACTACCACTCAAACCTCGGGCTCGCCCCGGGACAGACTTACGACGAGATCAACATCCAGCCCGGCTACCAGCGCTTGTGTGGCGATGACGCCCTGCATTACGTCCGCTACCGGCACACCGACACCGACCTTGTGAGGAGCGCTCGCCAGCAGGACTTCCTGCGCCAGATCAAGAACCAGCTCGGCGCCTCGGGACTGCTAGCCCGGCGCAACGGGATCGAGAGGATCTTCGGCAAGTACGCGACGACCGACATCCGCTCGACCGACGCCGTGCTCAAGCTGCTCGAACTGGTCGTGCAGTCGGCCAGCCATCCGGTTCGCCAAGTCGTCTTCAATGCCACGCTCGGGCCGTCGTACGTCACCGCGAGTCACGCCCAGATCCAGCAGACCGTGCACGCGTTCCTGAACGGAGGCGGAGGAGTACCGCGGGTCCACCCGGGTGCGGGCAAGCGTCACCATAAGCGGGCGCCCGCTCCGCCGCCACCGCCACTCACCCCGGCGATCCCGTACGAGCTCGAGCAGGCCCACACGCTGGCGAGCACCGTTCCATTCCGGACCTACTACCCGGTCAACCGGGTCACTGCAGCAGGGGCTCCGCTGGACGAGACGCGCTCCTACCGCCTGAACGGGCATCCCGCCTACGTCGTGGTCGTCGCGCAGGGCGGGCTCGGTCAGTACTACGACCTCGAGGGCACCACCTGGACCAAGGCCCCGATCCTCACCGGGATCAGCCACGCGATGAAGATGCACGGCCGCACGATGCATCTGTACTACGAGGGGCAGCACCTGCGGCTGATCTCGTGGCGCGACGGGCCGGCCGTGTACTGGCTCACCAACACCCTCCAGGACATCCTCAGCAACCAGCAGATGCTCGCGGTTGCGTCGGCCGCCCGGCCGGTCTCGTAACTCAAAGCAGCCGCTGGACCCGACGCTAAGCTCGGCCGCCGATGTCCGGCCAGGCGCAAGAGACAGCTGCTCTCGTCACCCTCCTGAGGATCGGAGCGCGACCTTGGCCCGAGTGCATGGAGCTGGTCGAGGAGGCGGGCAGCGCATCGGAGGTGCTCGGCGCGGAGGCGACGCTGTTCGAGCCCGACACCACCGCAGCGCAGGCTGACATCGCGCGGTGGAGCAAATCCGGTCTCCGCCTTCTCACGATCCTCGACGACGACTACCCCGAGAACCTGCGTGCCGTCCACGACCGCCCGCCACTGATCTTCATCGCTGGCCAACTGCTTCCCCGGGACGCTCGCTCGATTGCGGTCATAGGGGGGCGAAACCCGAGCCGCTCGGGCCTCTCACTGACTATGGAGATCGTCAGGCAGTTCACGAGCGAAGGGTTCGCTGTCGTGTCCGGGCTCGCGGCCGGAATCGACTCGGCTGCACACCGCGCGGCGCTCGACTCAGAGGGCCGAACGGTCGCGGTCATCGGGACCGGCGCGGACCGCGCCTACCCACCGGAGAACGCGGATCTGCAGCGCGAGATCGCCCGCACAGGCGCGGTCGTCTCCCAATTCTGGCCCGACGCTCCGCCGACGCGCGCGAGCTTTCGGAGGCGCAACGCCGTGATGTCGGGGCTGGCACTCGCGACCGTGATCGTCGAGGCGGGTGCTACGAGCGGAACGAGAATCCAGGCGCGGCTTGCGCTGGCGCACGGCCGCCCCGTCTTCCTGCACGAGTCGCTCGTGTCGAGCCAGCCTTGGGCGCGAGCGCTCGGCGACAATCCGGCCGCGCACGTCTTCACCCGGCCCGACCAGATCACGACGAGCGTCGAGCGTCTAACCGCGTCGGGCCCGCTGGTCGCGTAGCCGGCCGTGCCGTCGGTCGCGGAACTGACCGCGCTGTACGGCAACTTCATGCTGCTCCCGCGCCGCGGGCCCGGCGTTTGTGAGGTCTGCTTCAACCTGACCGACGGCTACCGGCGCTGCTACGCATGCACGCATGGCGAGCAATGGCTCGACGCCGTGGCCCCGATCTCCTACAGCGTCGCGCTCGAGCAGCTTCACCATGTGTTGCGCGGGTACAAGCGATTGAGGGGCCGGACCGCCCGACGGTTCGGCGTCGGTCTCGCCGCCGTGCTCTGGCGATTCCTCGAGGCGCACGAGCAATGCGTCGCCCGCGCCGCGCGCGCGGACGCGTTCGCGCTCGTCACCTCTGTTCCCTCGAGCGACCGGCGACGCGACGAGCATCATCCTCTGCGCCAGGTCGTTGGGTCCCTCACGGCGCCGACGCGCAAACGACATGAGCGGCTGCTGCAGCGAACCGACCACGACGTGCGCGTTCACGAGTTCGATGCCCGCAGATTCGCGGCGACTCGGGACCTCGCGGGCGAATCGGTCCTGCTGATCGACGACACGTGGACGACCGGCGCGAGCGCTCAGAGTGCTGCCGCCGCACTCAAGCACGCGGGCGCGGAGCGGGTTGCCGCGGTGGTGATCGGCCGACACCTGAACCGCGAATGGCACGAGAACAACCGGCGCCTACGCCAGCTTGGCCCACCGTTTGACTGGACGCGATGCGCGTTGTGCGCAACGACGGATTAGCGACCCAGGGGACCGGGTAGCAATCGATCGCCCACAGAGGAGGGAGGGACTGTTGGAAAGGGTCCTGAGAGTAAGGCTGCGTGGCCTGGCGATGATCGCCGGAGCGATCGCAGCGATTGTGCTGCTGGCCGGCTGCGGAGGCTCCGGCAAAGGTCCGGTGACGCTCAATTGGTACGTGTTCCCGGAGCCGTCGGGATCGTTCGCCAAGGCCGCTGCGGACTGCAGCAAGGCCTCCGGCGGAAAGTACACGATCAAGATCAGCTTCCTCTCGACCTCTTCCGACGGGCAACGCGTGTCGCTCGTGCGCCGGCTCGCGGCCAACGACCCGTCGATCGACATCCTCGCGATGGACGTCGACTGGACGGCCGAGTTCGCCGGCGCCAAGTGGATTCTGCCCGTCCCGGACAGCCTCGCCTCGGAGATCCGAGGGCAGGATCTGAGCGGACCGGTCAAGACCGCGACCATCAACGGGCGCATGTGGGCGGTGCCGATCAACTCGAACACCCAGCTGCTGTGGTACCGCAAGGATCTCGTCAAGACCCCACCGAAGACGTGGGGCCAGATGATCCACGAATCGGTGGCGCTGGCCAAGCAGGGCAAGCCCCACTACATCGAGGAGCAGGGAGCCCAGTACGAGGGTCTGACGGTCTGGTTCAACTCGCTCGTCGATTCGGCCGGCGGTCAGATTCTCGGCCCGAACAACCAGGTCGTGATCGGCGGTGCGGCGAAGACGGCGGCATCAGTCATGCACGAGCTCGCGACCTCCGCCGCCGCGGACCCGTCGCTCAACGTCGCGCAGGAGGGACCCTCTGACGTCGCATTTGACAGCGGCAAGGCTGCGTTCGAAATCAATTACCCCTTCGTCTGGCAGTCGGCGCAGACGACCAACCCCAAGGTCGCCAAGCAGATGGCTTACGCGCCGTTCCCGCAGGTGGTTCCAGGGATCGCGCCGCACGTCTCGATCGGTGGCTACAACCTGGGCGTCTCGTCGCACTCGAGCCATCCGGCGCTCGCCTTTGACGCCGCGCGCTGCCTGATTCAGCCGGCCAACCAGAAGACTGACGCGATCAAGGGCGGTTTGGCTCCGGTGACGGCCAGCATCTACAGCGACGCCGCGTTCGACAAGGCATATCCGTTCCATGACCTGATCAAGCGCCAACTCCAGACCTACGGTCTGCGCCCGCAGACGCCCGCCTATGCCGACATCACGCTGGCGATCCAGAAGGCGCTCTCGCCCACCTCGAGCATCAACCCCAACAGCGTCGTGAGCACGCTGCGTAGCGAGATCAAGCTGTCGCTGTCGTCGGGAGCGCTGCTGTGAGCACCGGCGCTGTCGCAGCCCCCGGCGCTCGCGCCCCACGCCGCCGGGCGGTGAGCGCCCGCGTCCGGAGCGAACGGCGCCTCGCCGCAATCCTGATCGCGCCGGCCGTGATCGTGATGATCGCGGTCACGGCGTATCCGATCATTGACGCTGTCGCCCTCTCGCTGCAGCGCTCGGACCTGCGCTTCCCGAGCCAGAGCAAGTTCATCGGCCTCGCCAACTACGGCCACGTGCTGAGCGCTCCCGTGTGGTGGCAGGACGTCTTCCACACGGTGATCATCACCGTGATCAGCGTGTCGATCGAGTTCGTGCTCGGCATGTGCCTGGCGCTGGTCATGCACCGGGTGATCTTCGCCCGGGGTCTGGTTCGCGGGATCGCGCTGATCCCATACGCGATCGTCGCGGTGGTGGCGGCGTACGCATGGCAGCTCGCGTTCTCGCTCAACAGCGGGTGGATCCCGAAGCTCGTCGGGATCACCAGCGATCCGCTCAGCCACACCTTCGGTCTGTACGTGGCGATCATCATCGCCGAGGTCTGGAAGAACACCGCGTTCATGGCGCTGCTGCTGCTCGCCGGGCTCGCCCTCGTACCCGACGAGCTGCACGAGGCCGCTCGCGTCGATGGCGCCACCGCGTGGCAACGCTTCTATCGGATCACGCTGCCGCTGATGAAGCCGGCGATCCTCGTCGCGCTGCTGTTCCGCACACTCGACGCGTTCCGGATCTTCGACACGATCTACATCTTCGGACAGGGCGCGCAGAACACCGAGTCGATCTCGATGCTCAACTACTCGACCCTGCTCGACCGGTTGAACCTGGGACTCGGCTCGGCGGTGTCTGTGCTGCTGTTCCTCCTCGTCGCGCTGATCGCGACCATGTTCATCAAGGTGTTCGGCGCCGGCGCCTCGCCGGGTGGAGGTGAGCGATGAAACACCGCGCACGTCAGTACAGCGGGTGGTCGATCGCGATCGCGGTCGTGGTGATCGTCTCGCTCGTGCCGATCATCTGGATCCTGATGCTGTCGCTGAAGACGTCCGCCTCGGCGACCGACGGGAGCTTTATCCCGCATCACTGGACGCTGTCCAACTACTCGGACATCTTCAAGCTCGGAACCTTCACCAGCGCGCTTCGCAACTCGATTGGGATCGCGCTGATCTCCACGGCCCTGGCCGTCGTGATCGCCTCGTCGGCCGCGTACGCGATCGCCCGCCTCGACTTCCGGGGCAAGGGCGCGATCCTGGCGGTCGCGCTCGGCGTGGCGATGTTCCCGCAGATCTCGCTCGTCGGGCCGCTGTACAACCTGTGGCGCCAGATCGGCCTCTACGACACCTGGCCGGGATTGATCATCCCGTACATGACGTTCGCCCTGCCGCTCTCGATCTACATCTTGTCGGCGTTCTTCAGGGAGATCCCCTGGGAGCTTGAACAGGCGGCCCAGGTCGACGGGGCGACGCCGTTCCAGGCGTTCCGCAAGGTGATCGCGCCGCTGGCCATGCCCGGCCTCGTAACGACGTTCATCATCGTTTTCATCATCTGCTGGAACGACTTCGTGTTCGCGATCTCGCTGACCTCGACGACGCGTGCGGAGACGGTTCCCGCGGCGATCTCGAGCTTCCCCGGCGTTTCGCAGTTCACGGTTCCGTACGGCGACATCGCCGCTGCGGCGATAGTGGTCACGATTCCCGTGCTGCTGCTCGTCCTGGTCTTCCAGCGCCGGATCGTGTCGGGCCTGACGGCCGGAGCAGTCAAGGGATAAGAGACAAGGAGCTTCTGACAGATGGCTGAGATCGAATTCCGAGACATCACCAAGCGCTACGCCGACGGCTTCGAGGCCGTCAAGCATCTGGACCTCGACGTCACTGACGGCGAGCTGATGATCCTCGTGGGCCCCTCCGGCTGCGGTAAGTCGACCGCGCTGCGGATGGTCGCGGGGCTCGAGGACATCTCAGGGGGCGAGCTCAAAATCGGCGGCCAGGTGGTCAACGACCGCGCGCCAAAGGACCGGAACATCGCGATGGTGTTCCAGAACTACGCGCTGTATCCGCACATGACCGTCCGGGAGAACATGGGCTTCGCGCTGAAGCTGGCGAAGACTCCCGAGGACGAAATCGACCAAAAGGTCAACGAGGCGGCCCGGATCCTCGACCTCGAGCAGCACCTCGAGCGCAAGCCGGCCAACCTCAGCGGCGGCCAGCGCCAGCGGGTAGCGATGGGCCGCGCGATCGTCCGTGATCCGAGCGTCTTCCTGATGGACGAGCCGCTCTCGAACCTCGATGCCAAGCTCCGCGTCCAGATGCGGACCGAGATCTCGAGGATTCAGCAGCAGCTGGGCACGACCACGATCTACGTGACCCACGATCAGACCGAGGCGATGACACTGGGCGACCGGATCGCGGTGATGCGGGCCGGCGTCCTCCAGCAGGTGGGACCGCCGAGCGAGCTCTACAACCACCCGAACAACCTGTTCGTCGCGGGGTTCATCGGCTCGCCGTCGATGAACTTCCTGCCCGGCGAGATCGACGGTGACAGCGTCAAGCTCCCGATCGGCCCGGTGAAGATCCCCGACGAGCTTCGCCGCAAGCTCGAGTCGGGCGAGGGCGGCGGGCATGGCGGAATCGTCGCCGGCCTGCGCCCCGAGCACTTCGAGGACGCGAGCCTGGTCGCCGATCGCGGGCGCGGGCACACCTTCAAGGTCAAGGTCGACGTGCTCGAGTCGATGGGGAGCGAGTACTACGCCTACTTCGCGGTCGAGTCCGAGAAGGTATCGGCGAGCGAGCTCGAGGAGCTGGCCCAGGACGCCGGGGCGGCCGACCTCCCGCACTCCCGTGAGGGGAGCCAGGTGGTCGCCCGGCTCGATGCGGACAGCGGCATCAGGCAGGGACAGGAAGCCGAGCTGTGGTTCGACTCGCAACACCTGCAGTTGTTCGATCTCGACTCCGGGCGGAGCCTGCTCGCCGAGGATGCGCCGGCGGCCGAGCCCGAGCCGCAGCCTGAGCCTCAGTCACCGAGCGCCGTCTAGTCGCACCCGATGCCAAACGTGCGGTCCACCGGCCTTTCGGGCCTGGATGCGCAAAACGATTTTCTGAGGGCGCGGCGCCGCGCCACGGCGGCCCGCCTCGCGGCCAAGATGCGCCTCGAGCCCGACGACGTCGGCATGATCCTCCCCTACGAGGAGGTGGTCGCAGCGCTCGGGTTTGTCAGCGAGAACCGGGCTGGCCTGCGGGTCATCCCACTCGACCTGATCGTCGGCACGGTCGATCGCTCACGTGACTTCGACCGGCGCTTCCGCCCCACCTCGGGCCGGGTCCGTAGCCGCTGGGAACAGATCGCCGCCGCGGTGCGGCGGGGCGAGCCGATGCCGCCGATCGACGTGCTGAGGCTCGGCGAGATCTGCTTCGTCCGCGACGGCCATCACCGGGTCTCGGTCGCCCACGCGCTCGGACACGCCGACATCGATGCCTACGTCACGGACGTGGTGACGCGCGTGGGTGCCGATCGGACGATCACACTGGCCGATCTGCCGCTGAAGACGCACGAGCGGGTCTTCTTCGAGCGCGTCCCGCTCCCGGAAGAGGCCAGGGTCCGGATCCGGCTGCCGGATCCCTGGTACTACGGAACGCTTGCCGAGAGCATCGAGGCGTGGGGCTTCCGTGCGAGCCGGGATCGGCACGAAGCGCTCGATCGAGCCACGACAGCGGCGCTGTGGTTCGAGACCGAATACACGCCCGTGGTCGCGATGCTTCAGGACGCGCAGATGATTGGCGAGGGCACCGAGACCGAGGCCTACATGCGCGTGGTTGCCGAGCGCTATCGGTTGCTGCGAACCAACCGCTGGGACGAGGAGGTCCTACAGCGGATCATGGACGGAGCCAAGCGCCGCTGGCGTTAGCCTGCCGCCTCGTCGCCCGTCTCGGTAGCCTGCGCGCGGCATGAGCCATCCCCCGGCTTCCACCCCGCAAGAGCTAGAGGGCAAGCCGCGTCGGCGCTACGCGCCGAGGATGCCGCCCGAGCAACGGCGCGAGCATCTTCTCGACGCGACGCTCGCGGTGATCCTCCAGCACGGCTACAGCGGGGTCTCGATCGAGGCCGTCGCGCGTACCGCGGGTGTCACGCGTCCCGTCGTCTACGACCACTTCCCGAACCTCGGAACCCTGCTGCGCGCGCTGATCGAGCGCGAGGAGCGGTGCGCGCTCGAGCAGCTCGAGCATGTGGTTCCCGACAACGCCCCGGAGCTCGGTCCCGACGCGCTGCTGCTGGCGACGTTCAGGCGGTTCCTCGACGCGGTGGGGACCCGGCCGGCGACCTGGCGCATCATCCTGCTGCCTCCCGACGGGACCCCGGCGATCGTGCGCGAGCTGGTCGAGACCAACCGCACCCAGGCGCTCGATCGGATCGGGCGGCTGGTCACCTGGGCGATCGATCACTCCGAGCTTCCCGAGCTGGACGTTGAGCTGACCGCGAGGGCGCTGCGCGACCTCGGCGAGCAGGCTGCACGAATGATGCTGACCGACCCGTCCGGCTACCCGCCCGAGCGCTATGAGCGATTCGCCGAGAGCGTCATGGGCCTGATCTGGCCCGGCGATGAGACCGCTCACTGAGCGCTCGGCGCTCGAGCTCGCGCGCGCGATCCGTCAACGAGAGGTCTCCGCCGCCGAGGTCGTGGAGACGCACATCGAGCGTCACCGGAGTGAGGCCTCACGGATCAACGCGATCGCCGCCGACCGCTTCGATCAGGCGCGCGGAGAGGCCGCGCTCGCCGATCAGCGCGTCCGCGACGGTGGCGAGCTGCCGCCCCTGCTCGGGGTGCCGTTCACGGTCAAGGAATCGATCGCCGTGGCAGGGATGCCGCAGTCGGCCGGCCTGGTGGCGCGAGCCGGGTATCGCAGCAGCGACTCGGCGCCGGTGGTCCAGCGCCTCGTGGACGCCGGCGCGATCCCCCTCGGCGTCACGAACACATCGGAGCTGACGCTGTGGATCGAATCCACCAACCACGTCTACGGGCGCACCAACAACCCCTACGACCCAGCGCGCGCGGCCGGCGGCTCGTCGGGGGGCGAGGGCGCCGCGGTGGGCAGTGGCGGCTCGCCGTTCGGCGTCGGCTCGGATATCGGCGGCTCAATCCGCGTCCCCGCCTCCTTCTGCGGGGTGTTCGGGCACAAGCCCTCGCCGGGGGTCGTGCCAAACAGCGGGATGTACCCACCGGCGCCGGGCGATGCGAGCGTGATGCTGCAGACCGGCCCACTCACGCGCCGAGCCGAGGATCTGATGCCGCTGTTGAGGGTGATGAGCGGGCCAGACGCCGGTGATCCACAGAGCCGTGCGGTCACGCTCGGGGATCCATCCGCGGTCTCGCTCGAGGGCCGATGCGTGACGACGGTCGAGGACAGCTCGCTCGTGCGCTTCAGTCGCGAGCTCAGAGACGCGCGCGAACGGGCTGTGGGAGCTTTGCTCGCGGCCGGCGCGAGCGTGCGCAGGGTCGAGCTGCGCTCATGGCGGCGGGCGCTGCTCCCGTTCCTGGTGACCCTCCAGGCCGGGGCCGAGCAGTCGACGAGAGCGCTGCTCGATGCGGAAGGGCAGCCGGCTCCGACGGTGCGAGGGATGTTCGCCCGGGGCGGACCGCACACGATGCCGACCCGGCTCACCGTGGCCGCCGAGCGGCTTCCGCCCGCCGAGGGCCGGAGGCTGGAGAGGCTGCTGCACGCCGGCCGCGAGCTCGCCGAGGAGCTCCGAGCTGCGATCGGGGACGGAGTGCTGCTGCACCCCGCCCACCAGCGTGTCGCCCCCCGCCACGGGCGCACGGTGGGGCGGACCTGGCTGCTAACTCCGGCCGCCGTGTTCAATCTCGCCGGCGTACCGGTTACGGAGGTCCCACTTGGATTGACCGACGGTGGCCTCCCGGTTGGGGTACAGGTGGCGGCCGCCCCCGACCAGGATCACGTGTCGATCGCGGTGGCGCTCGAGCTCGAGCGGGTGTTCGGCGGCTGGTCCCCGCCGTCCCGCTAGCAGGCCGAGCGCATTCCGTACCATCGTCGATGGGATGAGGCGTTCAACCGAGTTAGTGCTGCGCCATCGCCGAATCGTGCTGGTGAGCTGGCTCGTGCTGTGCGTTCTGGGAATCGCGGCGGCGTCGAACGTCGGGTCGTTGCTGTCGAATCAGTTCAGCGTCCCCGGGTCCGATTCCGAGCGCGGCTTGAACCTGCTTCGGAGCAAATTCCACGAGCGCAGCGACGGGGCGTTCACGCTGGTCGCCCAGCCGACGGGCGCCCCTGTCAACCGCGCCGCCGTCCAGGCCGCCGCGGAACGGGGCGCTGCCGCGCTGGCGAACGGCAAGGCGGGGCCCGTACTGCCTGCCGGCGGAGGGGTCTACTACGTCCAGCTCGAGACCTCGCTCGAGAATGCGAAGGCATCCGATCGGACGCTCGCGGTCCGGGGCGCGGTCGGATCGGTGCCCGGTGCGCGACTGTATGTGACCGGCTTTCCGGCCATCAACCACGACACTCAGCCGCTCTACAACCAGGATCTAGCGCGAGGAGAGTCGATCGCGGTCCCGATCGCGCTGCTCGTGCTGCTGTACATGTTCGCGACCCTCGGTGGGGTCGTGGTGCCGATCGCCTTCGCGGCGGTCACGATTCCGACGACCCTCGGCGGGGTGTGGATCGTCGCGCACATCCTTGAGATGGCGACTTACGTGACCAACATCGTGACGCTGATCGGGCTCGCGATCGCAATCGACTACTCAATGCTGGTCGTGTTCCGCTTCCGCGAGGAGCTTGCGCACACCGAGGACACGCACGAGGCGCTGCTGAAGACGATGGCGACGGCGGGGCGCGCGACGATCTTCTCGGGAATGACGGTGGCCGTCGGCCTGGCCCTGCTGGCTTTCATGCCGCTGCCGTTCATCCGTTCGATGGGGATCGGTGGCCTGCTCGTCCCGGTTGTGAGCGTGCTGGCCTCCGCCACGCTTCTGCCCGCAATGCTGTCGCTGCTCGGGCGGCGGGTCAACCGCTTCCGAGTGGTGCCAAAGCGCGTGCTCGAGCGGCGCGCCGCGAGCGACACGGGCTTCTGGACGCGCCTGGCTCGCATGATCATGCGCCATCCAATCCCGGTGCTGGTCAGCTCGGCCGGGGTGATGCTCCTGATCGCGCTGCCGGCGTTGCAACTGAAGCTGACCAGCGGCGATAACCGCGGCGTGCCGAGCGGCACGAACGCGACCAACGGCCTGATCGTGCTCGAGCACACGCTCGGGCCGGGCGCCCTGGCGCCGAACCAGATCGTCGTCGACACCGGCCGGCCCGGCGGGGCGCTGGCCGCCAACGTGCGGGGCGCCGAGCTGCGGCTCGCCGCATTGCTGCGGGCCGATCGCTCGATCGATCCGTCGACGGTGGCCGCACCGGCGGTGGTGACCGGCCAGCGGGCCCGCCAGGCGAGCCTGCTCGATCCGACCAACCAGATCGCCCAGATCCGAGCCGCGGGCTACAGCGACTCGGGGACCCAGACGGCGGTCGACCTGGTCCATCGGATCCGCAACCGTTACATTCCGGCCGCGCAGTTCCCGTCGGGCACCCGCGTCCTGGTCACAGGCGCGCCGGCGTTCGGCGTCGACTTCCTGGCCAAGGCGTATGGGGCCTTCCCGTGGCTCGTCCTGGCCGTGCTCGTGATCAGCTACTTCCTGCTGCTTCGCGCGTTCCGCTCAGTCGTGCTGCCGATCAAGGCTGTGTTCATGAACCTGCTGTCCGTGGCGGCGACGTACGGCGTGCTCGTAATGACCTTCCAGCACGGGTGGGGGGCCGACGTGCTCGGCCTCAAGACCTCTTCGCAGATCGAGGGCTGGATCCCGATCTTCCTGTTCGCGGTCCTATTCGGCCTCTCGATGGACTACGAGGTGTTCCTGCTCTCGCGGATGCGCGAGGAGTGGGACCTCACCCACGACAACGACCACTCGGTGGCCTACGGCCTCGAGCACACGGGGCGGATCATCACCGCGGCCGCCATCATCATGATCGCCGCCTTCGCCGGCTTCACCGCGGGCCGGTTCGTCGGCCTACAGGAGTTCGGGATCGGGCTCTCGGCGGCGATCCTGCTCGACGCGACGATCGTTCGTGCCCTGCTCGTGCCGGCGACGATGAAGCTCCTCGGCCGCTGGAATTGGTACCTGCCCGAGGGCGTCCGCAAAGCGTTCCGGCTGGCGCCGAGCCCGCTCGCGCCCCGCCGCGGGCGGACTGCGACCGAGGCCGGGCCATAGGGGGCGGCGGGAGGTCGTGCCGAGCGCGCTCCGGCCCACCGAAGCCGGCGGCGAGCGCGCTCTGCCCACCGCCAACCCCGCCTCCCCAGATCCGGGTTTGCGAAGTCGTGCGTATTCGGGTTGGCTGAGGCTGGCGATCGGCGCGTGCTACCACACCCCCGAGGTCGTGCGCCTCAGTCTGGGTCTAACCGGACCGGACTTTTGCCACAAACCCAGCCGCCGGGAGTGGCCGAGGCTGGAAATTCCCCGCCAGCGTGAGTTTGCCGCCGCGCCCACGCCGGCGGACCGGATTTGTTGCATTTCTCCCCACCCCGATCGCGTCAGCACGCGACCACACACCACCGGACCCGGTCAGCTCGCCGGCCGCAGAACGGCGATGAGTCCGACGAGCGCCAGAACCGCGATCACCGGCGAGGTGCGACGGTCGGATCGCAAGACGCAGGCTCAAGACCGCACGATCCGCCCCGAGCAGCAGCCCCCACCCCCCGCGCCTGCTCGCCGATCCGCATCCGTGAAGCTCGCAGCTGCCAACCAGCCCAGCCCGAACAAGCCAGATACGCACGTGCGAGTCACTCACGCCCCGCATCGCACGGGACCACACACCCGACGTGCCACGCACCCCAACCTGAGCCAACTGGACACCCACTACCGGCCTATACCTCCGATTTCTCAGCCCGGCTTCGGCAACCGCGACCCTTAAACACGGCGAGGACCCACAAGGGGTCCTCGCCGCCGATCCCTAAAGCGCACCCACGGCCGGGTTGGGTGCGACCTCCGGGGTCGATTCGAGGCCCTAAACTCGCCAGACGTCCGAAAGTTGCGCGCGGACGGGCAAGAATCGTCCTTGCAATACTGGAGACCCCCTTCAACGGGGGCGTAGCTCAGCTGGTTAGAGCGCCGGCCTGTCACGCCGGAGGTCGCGGGTTCGAGTCCCGTCGCTCCCGCTTCACGTATGCCCTGTAACGGCGGTGGTTTGGCTGCCCAAAGTGGGCACCCGTCACTCTTGATCTGACGCCAGATCAACGCCAGAACGATCGGTTCTCGCGTTCAGCCGCGCCCGGATCGCGTCCTCGGATTCGACGGCAAGGTGCCCATAGGTGCGGTCGATCACCTTCACGCTCGTGCCCATCAGCCGCGCCAGCTCGAAGATGCTGATGCCCGCGGCCAATGCCTCGGTCGCGAACGTGTGCCGTAAGCAGTACGGGCCACGCCGCGAGATCCCGGCAGCGTCGAGTGCCGGATACCACTCGCGCGTGCGCCACGTATCGAGGCCGATGTGCCCGCCTCTCACGGCGGGGAAGGCGAGCGGCGTGTCGATCCTGGGCGGCAATGCGTCGAGTGCCTCGAGCGCCCGATCGCTTAGCGGCACGCGCCGGCGCGAGGCGACGGTCTTCGGATAAGGCGTCAGGCGCCCGTCCGCGTAGCGGCGCTGGACCGTCACGGCCGAAGATACATCTCTGGCCACGTCGCGGCGCTCCAACGCTATCCATTCGTTTGTCCGCAGTCCGGTTTCGCTGGCGAACACGACCAGTGGCCCGTAGGGCGGACCGAGCTCGGCCGCGAGCTTGTCAATCTCGGCGACCGTGAACGGGTGGAGCTCCTCGGCGCTCGGCTCGGGGTTCGGGCCGGCGTCGACCGCCGGATTGCGGGCGATGTATTGCCAGCGGACGGCGGCCGCGAGCGTCTGCCTGAGCGCGAGCAGTAGCCGGTAGCGGCTGCCCTCTGGAAGCGATCCGCGCCACGTCGCGACGTCGGCCGCCGCGTTCTCCAGTTCGGCAAGGGTCCAGTCGCCGAACGTTGCGCGAGCCGCTGTGAGCCGCTCTCTGAGCGTCTGAACCGTGCGCTCCGAGACGGATGCTCCGTGTCGCTGCAGGAACAGTTCGCAGAAGTCATCGAAGCGGACCTCGGCGCTCGGAGCGCCACGATCTAGCCGTGGGGCGACCTGTTCGCCGAACCACGTCCTCGCTTCGGTCTTGGTACGGAACCCGGTCTGCTGCGGTCGCTTGCCGTTCTCGGGCCAGCGGATCCCGTAACCGTTGCGGGCCTTGAAGACAGAGCCTTTCGTCAGGGCGGGCATCTTCACTCCTCATCTTCGGGTGCGCGGGCCGTCCCGCGCGTGGTAGTTCGCGCCACCGATGCTACCTCCAGCCTCTCGGCGCGCACATCCGTAGAACCCGGCAAGGATTCGGGGTCGCCGGCGCTGTAGCGTCCGACCTGGGCGGCGTCGGTCGTGGTAGTTCGCACTCCTCGTCCCGGCGTCGCCCGCTCCCCCAGCCAATCGTCGAGCTCATCCTCCCGGTAGCGGATCTGCCCGGATGGCAACCGCAACGCCGGCAGTTCGCCGGCGCGCGTCCAGCGCAGCACAGTCGCCGGCGTCACGTCGAGCATGTCCGCGACGGTGCGAGCAGTGAGCAGCCGTGCCGTCACAACGCCTCCCTCTCGCAGCGATGATCGAGCTCTAGCGCGAGATAAGCCGCAGGCAACAACGCCCGCTCGTCGAGACCATGCTTGACGAGCGCGCGCAGCAGCCGTTCGGCGCCGCCGGCCGGGATCCTACGACGATCAGCGAGACGATCGGCGAGCAGCGAGCACGCCGCATCGAGACATCCCAGTGTCCAGGATTAAGTGCGTCTGGATCGAAGTCGAACGGGACGCTGGTCGCGTTGAAGAACCTCGGATCGTGGGCAAGCAGCTCACGCTGGCCGACATCGAGCAGCCCGTTCGCGACGGAGACCACCAGCCCCTCGTACGAGGTGCCGTCGAGCCACGCCGGCATCGACACGCTCTCCGGTAGATGCACGATCGCGGCGAGCGCGTCGAGCAGATCAGCGATCTTGTGCCGGTTGGGATCCCACGGCTTGACCTTGTCTCCAGCCGCGTAGAAAGCGTTCTCGGTGAACGCGTACGCGGTCGCTCGAGCGGCGCGCTGCTCAATCTCAACCCAGCGCGGACCCTTCCACGCCCACCAGCCACCGCGCCAATGTCGCAGCGCCAACGTCGTGTCGTGCATGTACTTCGCCTTGACGAGCGCTCGCGCGACCTCCATCGGCGAGCTCGGCGGCGGCAACAGCAGCATCTCGCTCGGTCCCGCACCACCCTGGTAGGCGTCGATCGCGGCGAGGATTCGATCGGCGTCGGTCATCCGATCCCCAACGATTCGAGCAACGTCTGGGTGGCGAGCTTGATCCGTACCTCTGTCGCGATCACGTCAGGCGAGCAGCCGGACGCCTCGCAGCGCACCCTGCCGTCGCTGTCAACCGCCAGCGGCCGGTAGATCAGGTCCGGGTCCTCGAGACCGCCGCCGCACACCGGACAGCGCCACCGCCACACGCGGTAGCGGGCGCGCACCTTCCGATGCGTCTCGCGGTAGTCGTCCGCCATCACCCATTCCGACGTGCAGACAGGCCGTCCGAGCGCCCGTGTCATGCGCTCGACCAGTTCGGCCACGGCCTGATCGGTCCGAGCGCTCACGCGACCGCCGTTCCCCGCAGCATGAGAAACCGATTGAGCGGCCCGCTGATATGCCGCAACCCGCTCAGATCCGAGAACAGTTCGAGCTGATCCTGTTCAGGCGGACGCCAGAGCGCGTCCTGCCGCACCCGATCACGCAGACGGCGCCGGTACGCGTCCTGATCGCGCGGCGCGCTCACCGCACGCCACCAGTGACTACACGTCGATGCTGGTCGCCCCCCGGTGCTAGGCCGGGAGGCTCATCACTACCAGGCGGATCCGAACCGCTCGAAGTCGAGACATGGCGCCGACGAGCATTCGGTCGACGTCGAGCGCCGCCCAGCGAGCGGCGGGCGGTGGGCACCGGACGCACACGGCGCGCCACTGAATTCACATAGGCGCGCCTGCAGGGACGGTCGCGACCAGCGATGTCCTCTAGGCCGTTCAGCACGCGAGCCTCGAGCGCCGCGAGTTCACGGAGAGAAGGCGCTCGCCGCTCAGTCGGCGACAACATCGATCCGGTGTTCCAGGTTGAGCACGCTGCCATCTTGCCAGACAGACCCGACCGAAAACCCTGCGCGCAGCACTAAAAACGCGGACCGTGCGGCGAGCCTTCCCAGAAAAGAAACGCCCCGGGCCCTATCCGAGACCCGGGGCGTCAGGTGTGGAAGTTGTGCTCAACCAACACCGCAACATCAACAATCATGCCAAAGCACTCGGCGCCGGGACTAGGACCCCCGGGCCGCCCCTGACTAGAGCCGACCGCTCTCGGACAACACCAAAAACCAGCGCCGGCGCTGCTCCACCGTGTCCCACCGATCGAGCTCAGCAAACCCGGCGGGCCCGGGATGCCAATCGTCCGGCCGCACCGTCTCCCCGGGAGCGCGAGCCTCGTCAAACAGGCGAGCAACCGCGTCCTGATCGGGCGCGGGAACCAAAGTCAAGCGTGGGCCAAGATGGCGGCAGCCAGGGCTGCGATACAGGTGACCACGGCGTGTCGGCCGAAAGCTCGTGCCGCATCGTGCGCAAGTTCGGTCCTCGTTCATTGGCTAACCGATTTTTTCACGGGCGCGCGTCTTCTTCGAAGGGAACGACTGGGCGCTCTTTCATGGACGATCCTGGCGCTCGCGACCCTCCCTTGGTATGGACGCTCGACGTAACCCATTGACCAGTTTCTGGACGAATGTTGGAGAGCCTCAACTCAAACGTCCGTCTGCGACGGGTTGCAGTTTTGTGCAGCTCCTGCGAACTTTGGTGAAGTAGATCGGGGGCGTTTGTAACCGGGGGCGTGGCGCGCTTCGCGGCCGAGGGATCCCAGGGGGCGGAGGGGATCACCGCGGGGTTGGGGCGCCACGCCATCCCGTCCGCCCACGGTGGCGGGTGGTTTGCGCTCTCGGCTGGCGACTCGGCTGTTGCGATCCGTAACTGGCAGGAAGTTTCGGCGGCGCTTGGGTACCAGCACGTGCGCCCGTACTGCTCGCGTGCGCTCTTCATCGCTGCAGCCGAACTTGCCGCACTCTTACGGCACAGTGATAGGAAGAGGAGAGTTCACGGACGAACGCCGGGCGGGCGGCTCCATCGCCCCTAATCCGAGCCGCCCGCCCACCTTGTATCACCGATAACGGCTCAGCCAGGCAGAAGTCGCGCACTAGTCCCAACCGCCGGGCCGTTAGTTCTGCCGGTCGTCGGCGCTGTGTAGGAGCGCGCTGGTGTCAAGTGCGGTCTCGGCCTGCGGCGTCCAGAACCACGACAGATCGCCGTTCGCCTCGGAGCGGCGCTCGAGCCATCCGTGCTCGGCGAGTTCGTGCGCGTCGGGATAGGCGTGATCAGCGATCACCTGGCCCTTGCCCTCGCGTGCGAGTAGGTACGCGTTGACAAGAAGTTCCTGCTGTGTCTCGGTGAATTGCATCGGTGCTCTCTTGCGGTAGTTAGTTCGGGGATCGGGTGACTACCGACACCCGATCCCCGGACGTGCTGACTCCTCAGTGGGGGAGTCTTCGACGCGCGGAGGAGCAACGCCGAAGTTGTCATCAGGTCAGGCCGCTCACGGCGGTGAAAGCGGACGGCCTGAAAATGCACAGTGCCGCGCGAACCTCGGCCCTGATCGCGACCATGTCGCTCACGAACAGATCGCCGTGCGAGTTCGTTACCTCGATCGTCGGGGCCTGTCGTCGCATGATCCGTGCTGCCTGCCCGAACGAGCCGACCAGAGCGGTGCCTTTGCCGACGAACGTGCTCAGCACGACCCTTTTGCCCCACAGCGCGTCGCCGAACATGCCGGTCTGCGTCCCCTGCCCATACTGACCCATGAACGGGCCGCCACCGAAGAACTGGCCGGCGGTGTCGGTCAGCAACCTGGTGCTCAGCCAATTGTCGGGGTGCATGACGATCGCGTCAGGCTCCAGCCAACTCGACCCGCGCGTATTCGAGATCACCTTCGCGAGCGCGACCGCATTGTTATCGACGGTGCCTGCGGCGTACTTGTTGATGCTGCGGGCGTTGTCGAGCACGCCGACGAGCTCGTTAGTGCCGGCGCCCCTCAAGAGCTGCCTCTCTTCCTCTCTCTGGCAAAACAACGTCAATCGGCTGTTGAGGTAGGTCTGCACGCTCGCGACATCCTCGAGCAGCTCATCCGAGACGATCAGGACGGTGGCGACCTTCTTGACCGGCTCGTCGACGGTGCTCAACGCGAGATCGCTCGCGGGTTTCGTGCCGCTTTCGGCAACGCCAGCGGCGCCGCTCGTCGCGGTGCCTTCGACGATGTACCTGATGCTGTTGGTGGCCGTCTGTCCCTGCGCGAACACGTCGCTCACGCCGAGCGGTTCGAACAGCGTTTCGACCACGCCCGGCAACACGTCCGGGACCGGGATCAGACCGGAGCCCTGGCCGGATTCGAGCAGCGTCCCCGCCTTCATCCCGTAGGACATGCCCTTGCCGTGGAACGCCGGAACCTCGACCGCTCCGCTCGTCCATTGCTGGCCGCGGGTGCCGGGATTGGCGATCGCCTGCCAACCCTTGCTCTTGATGAACACGTCGCCCGGACCGCTGCCACCACCTCGAATCCAGTCGGCGTTCGGGTCGGTGAGCGCATCCCCGACCGGCCCGAGATGCCGGCCGATATCGGTGATCCGCTTCTCATGCGCGGCGGTTTCCTGAGCCTCGTCGAGCAGACCCTGGGCGTAGGTTCTCTCTTTGGCGGTCAGCGGCCGGTTCTCCGCGTCGGCCTGCTTGAACATCTCTTGGGCCTCTTGCGCGAGGCGTAGAGCTCTGGACATTGGTCGGTCACACCCTTTCGGTGTTCTCGTGCCGACCACGGTTCCGTGGGCTTTAGCTCACTTGGCCCCGTCGGGCTCCTCGTTCGCGTCTGCCGAACCGTCGTGGCCCTCAACTTGGCCCGTGTCGGGCTCCTCGTCTGTGGGCTCCTTGACCGCTGTACTAGCGATCGGCGGTTATGAATCCAACTTGTGCTTTACAAGATTACCCTGCCTCACGGCAGGTTTCTCCCCTATCGGCCCTGGCGTTCGATGCCGAAGAAGATCATCGACAAAGCTCGGGGTGATACGTCTCCAACCACGGCTGAAACCGGTCGTCGTCGTTCATGGCGTGCTTCAGCTTCCACGCAATGATCTGCTTGTTCGACTTCCCCGGATTGACCAACGCGTACACGTCCCCCACCAGCACATACCGGTCCGGTCCGGTCAGCGCCTCGGCGATCGCCTCGTAACTGCTGCCCGCCGCGCGAAGCTGGCGGGCGCGCTCCTGTAGCTGCTCCATTGCCCGTCCATTCTCGCGGCGGCCGTGGACGGGTCAGTCGAACGTGCCGCGCGGTGGCCGCTCGAACGCGGCGAGCTGCGCCGAGATCACTTTGCGGATTCTCTCGTCTCGCTCACGGTCCAGTCGGTCGCTGAGCCGCTTGATACGCGTGCGCGTGGAGTATTGAGACGTGCGGTGCCTTGTTTGTGTGGTCTTGAGAGCGACAGCCATGGGCGAGTGATGATCGCGGGTGAGGATAAACGGGGGGTGAGGACTACTCATCGGGCGGTGGCGGTTCGGTGTTTGCCAATGGTGGGCCCCCCGGATCACTGCGATTGGGTCTTCAACCGGCGATTCGCCACCATTGGCATGACCTCCTTCGAGTGAATGCGGTCTGAGCTTGAGGATTGGCCGTCCGTAGCTAGAACGACTCTCTCCCGCACCTGGCGGCGTCGTTCGGGGTGCGCACAGCGTTTTTGTGCGTTCGCCTAGACCGCGGTTTCCGCTGGGACATCTGTCAAGAAACCGGCAACGGCGCTTGAGTCGGACGACGCTCGGACCGAACACCCTAACGGGCGATGCTCCGGGTAGGACGAGGAACGCTGGGCGGCCGTCGAAATCAAGGGGCGCATTTGACGGCCGCCCGGTCCCTATCGCTCAAGGGCTGGGGCGATGCCCTCGGCGTCCTGCTTGTTGCTCTTATCGCCAAACGTCATGCGCGGCTATATGGGGCCAAGACCCCATTTCAGGCTGCGATCCCCGCGGTCGCTGTTGAATGTCGGCTGCGGTCGGTACGGCAGTTTCCGGTCAGGACCCACCAAGAAACTCGTGCACGGCCTCGGGGTTGGTCTCGGCTAGATTCCCCACCGTGCACTGGACCCCTGGGTCTCGTGGGATAGCGTGCGCTCGTGCCGCGAACAGCGTTGGGCTCACTGCTCGCGATGACGATCCTGGTCGGGTGCGGGGGCACCACGAAAACGGTCATCGTCACGACCCACACGGTCACCGTGTCCTCGTCTAGCTCGAGCTCGACGACCAGCACGACCTCGGCGGTCACATCACAGGGCGCGGCCCCGAACCCGACGTTCTACTACACCGCTTTCCGCAACGAGACCAACCCTGAACAGCATCCGGCTCGGATCGTCTTGGCGGCGGACGGCAGCAATTACATCACCCGGCTTCACTGGCAAGGATGGGGAGGCCGGGTCGCGGTCGCCACCGGCATCGACCACGTAGACAACTGCAACCCGGACTGCATCGACGGCCACTTTCGGCCCATCCCAGCCCAGGTCACGCTCTACCGGGCCGGACGGCACCTGGGGCGACATTTCACCTGTGCTACCGGCTCACGTTCACCGGCCCGTCGCCGATACCGGGGTGGGGATACTGCATCAAGGCGGACCCGCCGATCCCCGCCAAACCCTTCACGAAATGCGGAGCCACCTTCGCCTGCCCGGTCGAGGTCGACTGCCCCATCGCCAGCGACGGCTCAGCATCAACGACCGGCTGCTACGGAGTGGTAGGGCTGATCGGCTACGTCCCCGCGCCCAGGCCCGGCTTTGACCACACCGGGTTGAGGCTGGCGTGCGCCTGGTCGAGGCCCCATCTCACCGCCGACCGCATCGCGTACGCCTATGTGTGCGACCCGGGGCCGTAACGCTCGTATTCCGTATGAGTTTCGCCAACGCATTTCGGCAAAAGAGGGTGGACGTCATCGGTCGTGCCGCGGACGCGCTGATTGATCTCGTGCGGCCCGAATTCCCGAAGATCCTGAGCCGATCCGCTCCCGCTTACCGGCTTGCGCAACTTGCCCTTGTCGCCAAAACGACGACCCTGATGGAAGACGTCGTGCATGCGCTCGAGTCGGGCAGGACGTCCAATCTCAGAATGCTAATTCGCTCGCTTGCCGAACACGCCACGATCCTGGCGTGGATCGCCACTGATCCCGAACCGAATCACGCACTCTGGAAATCGGAGGACGCAGGCGAGCGCATCAAGGCTCACAACGAATGGAATCGCGACTTGGGAGTTGATGCCTTAGCGCCGCACCTGTTGGCTGAGTTCGAGGCGCTGGCGGCCGAGGAGCATCCGGGTCCTACCGATCTAGCAGCTCGGGCGAGGAAGGCAGACCAGCACTGGAGGCCCCGCCTCAGACTGGACGACGCGCCGCTGGCAGGCTTCGTCGCGACCTATCAGTTGCTGTTTCGATCGGGGAGCACTCGGACGCACGCCTCGCTCCAAGGGCTGAACGACGTGGTCGACCACGCGCCTGACCACGTCCTTGTCAGGCTTGAGATGACGGACCAGGACCCAGCGATTGCTGGGACTGCGGTCCTGATCTATGCGCTGTCTCTGCGCGTGTCCGCTGAGGTCAACGGTTTCCCTCGACCGGAGGACGTCAACGAGATAGTGGCTCGGTACATGGCTGAAAAGAGGAAGCTGGATGGCCCGCCATGACGCCAGATAGACGCCAGAACGATCGGGACTCGACTGAGAGCGATCCTCAGCGTTTACGGGCGTCGAGGGCGCGAATCCCCTGCACCCGTGCGCCTTTTCGACACGTCACGCACCGAGACGAATCACGCCGATATGGGCTGTACGCGGCCTGTCACGCCGGAGGTCGCGGGTTCGAGTCCCGTCGCTCCCGCTTTTCGAGATGCCTTGCCGGCCGGGCGATGCGGGGGTGAAGACCCTCGTGAGCGATGCGTCCCGTCGAGGCGGAGTAGCGCATCGGAGTAGCGCTACGCTCGTTCCCGCGGAGCCGCGACTGGCTACGGCCCGTGGGCAGCGGCGCACGGCCGGTGGCCGGCGGGCACGACTACGTTGGCGTTGGTCACGACTCCCTTCTCATGACGCGAGTTCGTGAAGGGATACTCAGCCGAGCGTGCCCGAGGCGAGCCCGGCGGTTTCTCCGCCGTCGGCGATGAATTCGGCGCCGGTTGAGAAGCTCGACTCGTCGCTCGCGAGGAAGACCACCAGGCTCGATAGCTCCTCGGACCGGCCCACTCGGCCCATCGCCACGTGACTCTGCGAGGCGTCGACGCCGGCTGTCATCGGCGTGGCCACCGCTCCGGGATGCACGGAGTTGCAGCGGACGTTGTGGGCCCCCAGCTCCAGGGCCACCGACTTGGTCAATCCTCGCACCCCGAACTTCGAGGCGCTGTAGCCGAGCAGATGCCCGTATCCCTGGAGTCCGGCAGTCGAGGAAATGTTGATGATGGAACTCGGTGCCGCCGCCTTGAGTGCGGCGAGCGCTTCGTGGATCCCGTTGAACACGCCGGTCAGGTTGACGGCGATGACCGCGTCCCACTGCTCAGGCGTGCAGCGGCCGATGCTTCCGGGGGTGGCGATCCCGGCGTTGTTGACCAGGACGTTGAGCCGCCCGTAGCGGCCAAGCGCGGTTGCCACCGCTCTCGCCCAGTCGTCCCGGTTGGTGACGTCTAGATGCACATAGGTGATGGCATCACCGAGCTCCGCTGCGAGCGCCTCGCCCTCCTCATCGAGGATGTCCCCGATCACGACCTTGGCACCCTGAGCCAGCATGGCGCGAGCGTGGCTCTCGCCCATGCCTCGCGCGCCGCCCGAGATCAGCGCGACCTTCCTTTCGAGTCGATCACCGACCGGATACAGCGTGTCCATGTGATGCCTCCTACTCGATGTCTCCGTATCCATCTTGACATGCGAATGCGAACAACCTAAACTGAATTCAGCTCGAATGTTAGCAAGACGTGGAGGAACCGTGAGCGAGCACTTCTACACCTATCCAACCGTGATCGAGGTCAGCCCGTGGCTGAATCCGCACATCGTCAGGGCGGCCGGGACCGATCATCGCTCCGAGCCCACCGGTTCGGAGCGAGCCGCGGCGGCAGCGGCACACGCACAGGATCGTCCGTCAGGACGGGCCGGGCGATAGCGCGAGGCCGTAGTCATGTCTTTCGTCGCCAGCGACGTTCAGACCGCCTCTCAACGGCTGGCTGAGCTCACCGTTGAGCTGCTGGATGCTCACTGCGACACCGTCTGCCTCGCGGACGGGCTCCAGGCGACGCCGGCATGGCTCGCCCACATCGAGTATCTGAAGGATCTTCAGCGGGTGGGCCATAGAACATTGGCCGACCTCTCCGCCGCCGGCGACGACAAGCCGCGGCGAGTGCTAGCGCGACTTCGTCTTCCGGTCGGCCAGCTTCGGCGGCACTGACAGCACCGCCAGCTGCCGGCGCATAAAGAAGTCCGCGATCTCGTCGAGCCCGATCGTCCCTCGTGGGCGATACCAGTGCCAGATGCTGTTGTAGAGACCGAGCACGGCGCGCGTCAGCAGCCGGGCATCGGCCTGGGGGACGTGACCCTGTTCCATCCCCCGGACGAGGAACGTGGCCCAAGCGAACTCGAGGTCGCGGGTTCTCGCACGTGCCAGCTCACGCGCCTCCTCTTCGCGGCGGGACTGGCGCGGAATACCGATCAAGCCCTGCTCCGCCACGAGAACCCGGTTGCGTAGGACCTCCTGCTCGCTCAGGTCATACGACGCCCGCAGAACCGACACAAGCGCGTCAAGGTAATCCTCGTGCTCGCTCGTGATCCGTTCAAAGTCGCTGAGGAACGAATCGAGGGCATCGGCCATGATCACGTACAGGCAGTGCAGCTTGGACTCGAAGTAGTGGTACAGCGCCGTTGAACCGATGCCCACCTGGGCGGCCACGTCCGCCCACTTTGTGTCCTCGTATCCGTGTTCGCCGAAGTAGGCCGTCGCGGCGGTAAGGATTGCCTCCCGCTTGCTGCGCGAGGACGTCCGACGTCCATCCTCGTTCGTCTTCGCTCGGCTAGCCTGGCGTGGCGCCGGCACGGTCGCCTCCTGCAGGATCGGGTACGACTCGATAATACGCGGAACT
This sequence comes from uncultured Solirubrobacterales bacterium, assembly GCA_963796645.1. Taxonomy (GTDB): domain Bacteria; phylum Actinomycetota; class Thermoleophilia; order Solirubrobacterales; family Solirubrobacteraceae; genus Palsa-465. Next base: position 774,895 of record CAWCMQ010000004.1, read on the forward strand.
GAGGTCGACTCGATTTCGAGCGGGGTCAGTCCCCGAGTAGCGAGATTGCTTCCTCGGGGCAAGTGCCCACCGCCTCCTCGGCCAGTTCCCACTGGTCGGCCGGGACTTCGATCGTCTGATCTCGGATCGTCACAAAGCCCTCGTCATCGGAGCTGAGAAGGTCGGGCATCAGCCGGTAGCAGCGACCATGGCCCATGCACAGCTCGCCGTCGACCGTCATCTTCATGACTTCACATCCCATTCGAGCGGGAGGTCCGTGAGCGTCATCATCGAACCTCCTCCACGTTCGACGAGCTGCTGCTGATCGCCGGCGATCCTGAACTCGGGGATTGCGCGCAACCACTCTTCCACCGCGATCTGCATCTCGCGACGCGCAAGATGCTGACCGAGACAGCGGTGCGGGCCGCTCGCGAAGCCCATGTGGTTGTTGCGCTTGCGGTCCGGGATGAACTCATCAGCTCGGTCGTACGCGCGGGGATCGCGGTTCGCCCCGGAGACGAGGCCGTACACCATGTCGCCGCGCTTCAGCTGGACGCCGTGGAATTCAACGTCGCGCGTGACCTTGCGTCCATCGCCGAACACGATCGTGTAATAGCGCAGGACCTCCTCGACCGCCGACGGGATCAGCTGCGGATCGTTGATCAGCGCAAGCCGGTGCTCGGGGTGCGTCGCCAAATGTCGAAACATATAACCGAGCTCCGCACGCGTGGTGTCAAGTCCGGCCAGGACGAGCACCGTCAGCATGTCTAGGATCTCCGTGTCCGTCAGCGGCCGGTCATCGAAGCTGGCGTGCATCAGGTAGGACGCGAGGTCTCCCTCACGCGGCTCGAGATCGTCTCGGCGCTCCGCCAGTAGCCCAACCCAGTATTCGCGGATTCCGTCAAGCGCCTTTGCCATCGGCTCCAGCGTTTCGCTGCCGCCCCCCAGGCCCGCGAAGAAGTCCTCCACCCACCGCACGAACATCTCCGCGTCCGCAGTGTCGACGCCGATGACTGCGAGGAACGCCTCGGTGGGAAATCGGAGCGCGAACCCGTTGACAAAGTTGGACCGACCATCGCGCGCGGTCGTCTCGACGAGCTTGCGACAGAGCTCGCGCATCATCGGCTCGGCCTCGTCCATCGCGCGCGGCGAGAACCACGGGTTGAGGATGCGGCGGTACTTGATGTGGTCAGGAGCGTCGATCTGCGTGGGAACGAACCGGTAGATCGGCTCCGGGTCCCACGGTGTGAACGACTCGCTCGAGAAAATCTCCGGGGTCTTGTAGATGTCTCGGACGGCGTCGTGGCGCGTGAAGATCCAGTACCCCTGGGCGAACGTGTTGAAGTACACCGGGCTGCCTTCGCGCAGCTCATCGGCCCACTCCCAGTGCGACCCGACGGCACGCATGCGCGAGAAGTCCTCGTGCATAACCGGGCATCCACCGAGCCGCCGGCCAGTTGCCTCGGCTGCGTTCGCGTCGGTCACCGCGGTTTCATCTATCGCCACTGGTCCCTCTCCTCAAGGTTTGTCGGTTTGACCTGAAGTCGGTTTAGTCTAGAGACTCTGCGGCTTGCTGTCTAGTGCTCGAATGCGATTGCGGGCGTGCGCGCGACCAGGTACCTGCACATCCGGCCCTCGGGGTCGAGCTCAGCAACCGCGAGGAAGGTGCCGATCCGCTCGCCGCTCTGATATCGCGTTTCTCCCAGCGCAAACGCGACGCGGCCATCCTCTCCCGAGTGAAGAACGTGATGAGCCCAGTCGCTCATGTCGCCGGCGTCGATGAGCGCCCGCAGGTCCGCGACCCCGCCCAGGATCTGAGTGCTCCTGCGGTCTACGCCTGAAGCCCACTGGATGGCGAACTCGATGTCGTCCGAGACGAAGTCGAGCGACGAGTATGGATCCGGTCCGTCGAGCGCCTCGAAATACCGTTCGAAGAAGCTCATCAGTACCGATGCTTACGCGGGCGTTGCCGCGCGATCGATGATCGCCTTGACGACATCGCGCTTGACGACCTTCAGCGAGGGCGTGCGGGGGAAGTCTTCGAACACCTCCACCGATTCGGGCCACGAGTACTTCGACAAACCCTGGGACGCGAGGAAGTCCTGCAACTCGGATAGGCTCGGCGGCTCGGATCCCGGCTCCACGACGAGGGCCGCGCAGGCCCGCTCACCCAGCCGCTCGTCGGGAACCGGCACCACCGCTACCTCGTGGATCGCGGGGTGCTTGACGATCGCGGCTTCGATCTCAGCCGGTACGAGCGTCACTCCGCCGCGCCGGATGATGTCCTTGCTGCGACCGCCGTAGATCAGGTGGCCGTCGGCGTCGAGGTGACCGATGTCGCCGGTCTTGTAGCCACCCCACTCGGTCAGCGACTCGCGCGTGAGCGCGTCGTTGGCGAGAAAGCCGAGGAATCGGCTGGGACCATTTACGACGACCGCACCGACCTCGCCCGGCAGAACGGGCTTCCCGAGCGGGTCCAGGATGTGGATGTCGGTCCCCGGGAACGGCAGGCCTTCGGTCTTGACCGTTTTGTCCCATGGCTCGGAAAGGCAATGAGTGACATGCCCGGGTACTTCGGAAAGCCCGTAATCGGCGAGCGGCGGAAGACCGAAGACCTCGCGCATGGCGACGCGGCGTTCTTCCGACAGACCGGGCGCGACCAGCACCCGAAGGCTCGACGAGTCGCGATCGGACTCGCGCCCGGCGCGGATGATGTCGGCGCCGTGGGTCGGCATGTAGAGGACATAGGTGCAGCGATGCCGTTCCGTCAGCACAAGCGCCTGATCCGCGTCCCAACGCTGCAGCAGGACGCCGGTCGCTCCCGACAGCAGCGTCACGAGATATCCGAACACGAGGCTGCCGACGAATCCCCATTCGCACACCACAAGGTTCGTGTCGCGCGCAGTGAGCTCCCATCGTTCGAGCATCTGCTCGGTGGCGTAGCGCAGCGTGTTCGAGGAGTGCATGATCCCCTTCGGAACCGACGTCGTCCCCGAGGAGTGGAGTAGCACCACAAGGTCGTCAGCCACTATCGGCTCGCGATTTTCCGGAGCCCAGGTGGAGATGAGCGTGTCGATGTCCGCGGGACGCAGCGGGAGCACAACTTCGATCTCATCTCGCATCCCTTCGCATTTCTCGATCTCTGCCTCGGCGCCGAACGCGATCAGCGCCCTGGCGCGCGCCTGGGTTGCCAGCGCCGAGAGCTGCGCGGGGCCGAACATCGGTGGCAGCGGCGCGGCGACCGCCCCCAGATGCAGACAGGCCAACAGGCCGACCGCGGCTTCGACCGAGTTACGGCCAAGGAGCAACACCACCTCGCCACGGAGGACTCCGTTCGCGGCGAGCCGTGACGAGAGCCCGATCGACGCACGACGCAGGTCCTCGTAGCTGATGCTCCGCTCGCCCGCGCGAAGCGCGTCCTCGGACTGCCGAGTGCCGGCGATCCTGGCGAAATCAGCCCATAGGTCGCCGGCGCGCCAATAGCCCTCCGCGTAATAACGCTCGGCGTCAGGCTGGAAAGCCAAGGTGGACATCCATCTCTCCTCGTGTCAATTGTCAAGCAGGAAGCGCCGGCGAGGCAACTCTTCGTTCTTCACGCGGTCGGGCTTCAGACCACAGGCCGCCTGCATAACCGACGCAGCTAGCGCTCGTCCGGGACAGGCGGAGCTTAGCATATGACCTGAACTCAGTTCAAGTCACGCTGGTAGTGTGCATCGAACGGAGCCCGACCGGCCCAGCGGAGCGGTGGCAGCGAGACCCACCGAGATGGCATACCGCTGCCACCGGATCCGCCGAAGCCGTACAAGGACAGCCGGCGTCCCCGCGACTTCGAACTGCGAGGGCCGTTTACTTCAGTCGACCAGCGTGCGGGCTGTGCTCGCGTACGACTTCGCGGCCTCGCGTGCGAAGTCGGCCTGTGCATCGGCGACGGTCGAGATCCACTCGACGTTTGAGGACCGTGCCGCCTTGACGTAAGAGTCAGCAAGCGCGGACACCGTCTTCTCGTAGGAGTCAACCAGGACGGAGCTCGTCTTCTTGCCGTTCTCAACGGCCTTCTCGCTGAGCGCGGTGACCTTCTCGGTCGCGGTCTCGATGCTCTCGCTGATCGGATTGGACTTGGTCTGCGTCGGCATGTCTGGAATTACCTCCTGGAGGTGGTCTTGGTTAGCCGCATTAGCCGATAACCAGCTAACGCGCAAGCACCTTACCACCAAGCTGACTTCAGTTCAAGTACGGCGTCACCCGCGCACGGGCCCAGCGGCCATCACGCGCGGATCACTCAACGGTCGCCGATGCGCCTGCTGCGAACAGCTCCCGCAGTTCGCGCTTGAGCACCTTTCCCGTGGGCGTACGGGGGAGCTCGTCGACGAACTCAATCGAGCGCGGCAGCTTGTATCCGGCGAGCCGGTCCCGCGCGAAGGCGACCAGTTCCTCGGCTCGGCGGTCGACCCCTGGTCGCGGCACGATCAGCGCCGTGACGCTCTCCCCCCACTGCGCGTCCGGAACACCGATCACCGCCACCTCAAGCACGTCCGGGTGCTGAGACAGGGCCTCCTCGACCTCGATCGGGTAGACGTTCTCGCCGCCGGAGACGATCATGTCCTTGATCCTGTCGGTCAGGAACAGGTAGCCCTCCTTGTCCACGAAGCCGCCGTCGCCAGTCCGAAGCCATCCGTCGCCGGTGATTGCGGCCTGGGTTTCGTCTGGCCGGTTGAAGTACCCGCTCGCGACGTTGGGTGCTCGCAGCCACACCTCGCCGACCTCGTCCTGACCAAGCGACGCTCCGGTGGCCGGATTCGCGATCCGCAGCTCGACCCACGGGTATGGCTTGCCGGCGGAGCGCAACAGGTGCTCGCGCGGTCCGTCAGGATCGTGATCGCCGGGGTCAAGCTGCGTGATCGCACCGGTCGTCTCGGTCAGCCCGTAGATCCCGAACAGAGAGCATTGGAAGGTGCGTAGTGCAGCCCTCAGCACATTGGTGGTAATCGGCGAGGCACCATAGGCGATCGATCTGAGTGCCGAGAAATCGCGTCTCGCAGCATCCGGAACCTCACACAGAAGCTGAAGCATCGTCGGCACGAACACGGCGTTCGTCACCCCGCGCCGCTCGAGCGTGTCGAGCACTCCCGTAGCGTTGAAATCCCGCACCAGAATCGTTGTCGCTCCGTTCCACAGCCCCACAAAGGTCCAGCCGATGCCGCCGATGTGGAACATCGGCAACGGCGTCAGGCTCACGGAATCGGCGTCGAATTCCCACCGCGGCGAGGTCTCCGCCGCCGCCGCGAGGTTGCGGTGAGTCGTAAGCACGCCCTTCGGCACGCCCGTCGTGCCCGACGTGTACATCTGCACGACCACGTCACGGCTCTTGCCGCGATGGCCCGGATCGAGCGCCTCATGCTCTGTCAGCCACCGCTCGTAGTCGCCGGCACCGTCTTGCCCCACGACCACCAGCTCCGCGAAACCTCTCTGGCGATCGACAAGCTCCGCCGCAGACTCAGCGAATCCAGCGCCGGCGATCAGGACGCGTGCGCGGCTGTCCGCAAGCACGGCCGAGCGTTCCGGTGCCGCGAGCCGCCAGTTCATCGGAACGATCACCGCTCCGAGCTTGCTGACGGCGAAGAGGAGCTCGATCACCTCAGGAGCTGTACGGTCGAGGTAGGCGACCCGGTCGCCGGGCCCTACTCCGCGGGCGCGTAATGCCTGGGCGAGGCGGTTGGAGCGCTCGTCGAGCGCAGCAAAGGTGATCTCCCGTTCGCCGTGAACGATCGCCAGCGCGTCCCCCCGCTCGACGGCGGCCTCGCGGATCACGTCGGCGACCCGAAGTTCGTCACCGCTGTGCATCAGAGCCCTGACTTGCGGCGAGGAACGCCGAGATCCGCTCATCGATGTCCGGCTGCTCGGTCGGATAAAGGTGACCTGAGTGCTCGAGGATCTCGAGCCAGGCGTGTGGCATACGACCCGCGATCAACTCGGCGTTGGCGACCGGGATCAGACGGTCGTGCCGTCCGTGCACGATCATCGTCGGAACCCGGATGCGAGACAGGCGGCCAAGGCAGTTATGGAACCGCGCGGCATACAGCTGCGCGCGGTACGCATCGGCCGGAAACGGGTGAGCCAGCCGCTGCGCGACATCCTCGGCGATCCGCCCGGCATGACGACGACGGCAAGCCGGCCCGTAGTTGTACGGCACGGAAGCCCAGGTCGCCTCCTCCTGCGGCAGGTCGGGTCGGCGGCGGAAGAACGCGAGCACCTCCTCTTCTGGCGGGACCGCCCGGGGCCCGCCGGCATGCGTGGCACCCAACACCAGGGACTCCACTCGTCTGTGATGCCTCAACGCGAGCTGCTGGGCGACCATCCCACCAAGTGAGATGCCATAGACGCTGGCGCGCTCGATACCAGCGCAGTCGAGCACGGAGGCGGCATCATCCGCCATCGCCTCCGTCGTATAGGAGTAGGTGAGCGACTTCGATCGGCCAACCCCACGGTTGTCGAACGTAATCACGCGGAAGTAGCGCGACAGAACCGGGACAGTTCGCCACCAGGCACCGCCGCTCAGGCCCAAGCCCATGATCAGAAGGACGGGATGGCCGTCTCCGTGGCTCTCCCAGTGGAGCCCCCCGCCGTCCTGGCATGAATCGGCGGTGTCACTCATAGATCGAGGACCCATCGGGCGGTCGAGAGTTGAACAGCCGTTGCGTCGCGCGTCAGGTCAGCCCATGCGCGCGTTAGCGAGCGGGCCGGCTCGGAGGCCGTACGAGCGGCCAGCCGTTCGAGCTCGGTGAGCACCCGTACCGCGGCTTCGTAGATGTCGAGGCTCAGCGCGGCGACTGCCCATGCGCCCTGGTCAGGGATGTCGGCATTCAACAAGTTGTCGGACATAAACTGACTTCAGTTTACTCAAATCCGGGCGGTCCGTTGAAAATCCGGTGGGCCGTCGGGAACACGATCATGCGTCCGCCAGCCCGGCAGCCACGACCGCCGCCGACGCGTCTGGAGCCGTATGGGCCAGGATCATCAGATCGAGCAGGCGGCCGCTGCGATCGCGGACCTGCCCCGTCAGCAGCGCCTCGGGATCGAACCCGAGGGCGCGGAACATCTCGATCGTGAACTCTTGGTTGGCGAGCACGTCCACGACCAGCTTCGACAGTCCGCTCCGGAATGCCTGGACAATCGCGTGTTTGGCCAGGGCCGTCCCGACGCCCTCACCGCGATGCTCGGGGTCGACTATCAACCTGATCTCCCCGACGTGGCTGGACCACGCGTGCATCGGCTGGACCGCGATGTAACCCAGCACCTTTTCATCGGCGATCGCAACCCAGCGGCCGCCGCCGGTCTCGAACCAGGTTGTGAGTGCGTCGTCGTCGACCGGTTCCTTGAAGAACGTCCTGTCACCCTCTGGGATCCGTCGCAGGAAGTCCTCCAGAGCAGGTCGGTCGCGCTGGTCGAGCGGTCGTATCTTCATCTCAGCGTCTCCTGGGTTGTGTAATTGCGTCGCTGTGCGCCGCAATCCACGCGGCCAAACTCGGCAGCGTGTGCTTGAACGCCTCACGCCCGGTCCCGAACGTGACGTGGCCGCCTCGCAGACGCAACGCCTCGCGGCGCTCGGGGGAACCGACCAACTCCACGAACGGTTCGGCGGCTGCCGGCGGGATCACGTTGTCGCGTTCCGCCATCGCGATCAGGACGTTCGCGGCGGTCCTTGAGAACTCGATCCTGCGGCCGCCGACGCGCATTTCCCCGGTCATCAAAGCGTTGCCGCGGATGAGCTTCTCGACTACCTCCCGGAATGCCGCTCCGGGAAACGGCACGTGATCCCGCGACCACTGCGCCATCGCCTGGTAACCCTCTACGAACTCGTCGTTCCAGAGGTTTTCGAGCAGAGTCGCGTACTGGGCGATCGGGGTCGTCGGAGCAATCATGAAGAAGCCGCTGTAGAGGACGTCCGCCGGGACGTTTCCGGTCTCGTCGATCAGCTCGGCGGGGTTCAACCGTCCCTCTCGCAGCGCCGCCACCATCGGCCCCATCTCATGGAAATTCGCGGGTGTCGCCATCAAGATCAGGTTGCGAACGGCGGCGTCGTGTCGACCGTTCGCGTACAGGATTGCCAGCACTCCGCCGAGGCAGTAGCCGGCCATCGTGACCTCCGCACAGCCCGTCTCACGGCGCACGGCCGCCACCGCGCGTGGCAGGTACTCGTCGACGTACGTGGCGAAGTCGTTGTTCGCATCCAACTCGTCCGGTACGCCCCAGTCGAGCATGAACACGTCGAAGCCGGCGTTCACGAGGTGCTCAACGGCGCTGTTGCCAGGGCGCAGGTCGAGGATGTAGCTGCGGCTGACGAGGCTGTGGACGATCAGTACCGGCGGCCCATAGCGAACCCGTCCGCCTTGGTATCGCCACAACTGGGCCTTGTCTCGCCGCCAGACAGTCTCCTTCGGGGTTGCGCCGACCTTCGGCTTGGAGCTTCCGCGTACGTAGCGGAGGCCGTTGCGCGCACGCAGCAGTGAGCGCTCGAGATCCCGATTGACCCGTGTCACCAGGTCGGCGGGGCTGAGGCTCGGGGTCATCTCCGGCCTACCGGGGGTGCGGCGCGGCCTGGTGGGCGCGATCGACATCGGTGTCGTCCAGTTCTTTACTCAGGGCCGCCAGCCGGCGCTCCATGCGCGCAAGCTGCTCACGCACGCGACGAATGTCGCTGCCCGCCGGCAGGTTGAGCAGATGTAACACCCGCCGTGACGCTCCCTCCAGGGTCCGGCCGGTACTGGCCCGGACGCGCAACATCTCCGTGATCAAGTCGAAGTACGTGTCGCTGTGCAGAGCTGTCTCTAGCGGCTGGCCGATCGCTCGCTCGAGCCGGTGCACCGCGCGCAGCCACAGCGGCCCGCGAGATCGGGGCACCGGCTTGCTCATGGCCGATCTCCTCCGCCAGTCGAGCGTGTCCCGCCCCCACCCGGCATGCTCCACTGGGCGCCGCCATCCACTGTCAGGATCGTCCCCGTCGTGAACGACGAGGCTTCGCTGGCCAGGTACAGGGCAGCGCCCACTATCTCGCGCGCCTCCCCGGCGCGCCGGAGAGGAAAGGTCTCCGTCCGTTCGGCGAGCGCGTCCATGTCCCAGTTCTTGGCAATGCTCGTCAGAAACGGCCCGGGCATGATCGCGTTGACCCGAACCTTCGGCCCGAACGCGTCCGCGAGCCCGACCGTCATTGCATTGACCCCGGCTTTGGCCGCCGCGTAGGGAACGATGTCGCCCGTGGGTCGGACCGAACCCGTGCTGCTGACATTGATGATCGAGCCGCCATCAGAGGCGGCCATTCGCTCGCCGGTGAGCGCGGAGAGGCGGAACGGGCCCTTCAGGTTGACACCCATGACCTTGTCCCACAGCTCCTCGGTCACCCCACTGAGCCGTTCGTAGAGCGGCGACATCCCTGCGTTGTTGACGAGCACATCGATGCGACCGAATTGCCGGTAGACAGCGTCGATGAGACGTTCGAGCTCGTCCCAACGGCCGACGTGGCAGGCGAGGCCGGTTGCGCGAACTCCACTCGCTCGGAATCCCGCCGCGACCGCCTCGCAGGCCTCGAGTCTGCGGCTGACGACGATCACGTGAGCGCCCGCGCCGGCGTAGCCGGAAGCGATCGCAAGCCCAAGTCCCCGGGTGGCGCCGGTGACCAGCGCCACCCGGCCGGACAGATCGAACATCTCACGGGGGTCATCCGGGGCCGCGACGGGGAATTGCGCGATATCAGCCGGCCTGGGCAAGCCGCGGCGCTCCTCGATCGTTGGTTGCGAGCCGCGCCAGCGAATACCGCCAGCGCCCCGCTTCGTCCACTTGTTCGACGGCGATCCCGGTCGTCAGCATCAGATCCAGGTGCCCGAGTACCTCCCACACCACGAGCAGCGGCTGCTCGCGGACGATCGCGTCGGGCCACAGGATTCGCGCCACCGCGAACGCAGTCGCCGGGCCCCGCTCGAGAATCCGGATGATCCGCCTGCATCGCCGCGCGTGCTGTGCGAGCTCGCGCCGAACCAGCTCGCGCGCCGAGTAGACCGCCGGTCCATGCCCGGGAAGCAGCCGCTCGAGCGGCATCCAGGCCGTGCGCCTGAGACCGTTCACGTAATCCACGCGTGATCTCGATCGACCGCCGTTCGCGGTTCTGTAGATCTCGGTGTTGGGTGAGATCCTCGCCAGCAGGTGGTCGCCGACGAAGGCGAGCCGCTCGGTCGGATCGACGAACAGGGTGTCCGTTCCGCTGTGCCCCGGACGGGCAACCACTCGCAAATCTCGGCCCCCCGCACGGATCTGATCGCCGTCCGTCAGCCGCACGTCGGCATCGAAGTTCTCAGCCGTCGCCCCGATGTAGTCCCAGAGAGCGTCCGTAACCCCGAACAGGTCTTCGGGCACCCCGTGCCCAGCCATCAGCTCGCGCGCGAACAGCCGATCACGCGTGACGTTTTCCAGGTAGCGGTCGCCGTAGTGCGCTGTCCGGTCGAGCACCGCGATGCGCGCGCCGGCTCGTTCCCGGATCGTCGCGGCGAGACCGACGTGGTCATGGTGGTGGTGCGTGGCGATAACCAGTTCGATGTCCTCCACGCGCAACCCGCGCACGGCGAGCCCATGCTCGAGCGCGTCGAGCGCCTGCTCGCTGCGCGGGCCCGTGTCGACGACGGTGACCGGATCTCCGCGCATCAGCCATGCGTTCACCGAACCCACGTGTGGAAGCGGGATCGTGATTGCCTCGACCGGTGCCATGGCTGTTATCATAAACCGAATCCAGTTCAGTATTGCACGACTGTCTAGTACCTTCTCGGCCGGCGATTCCAAGACTTCTCGCCAGAACGCTGCGGGCCTGGGGGATCGTGGCCCTCTGACCGCTCGGAGCAGGTCGCTTGCATAATGGCCGCCAACTGCTATGATTTGAATTCAGTTTGGTACTGCTAACAGGAAGGTACGAGGAAATGAGCGTTCAGCTGCAGGCGGATCCGGTGGGGGTGGAGCCGGAGTTTGTGCAGTACGAGGTGGTCGACCAGGTCGCAACGATCTGGTTCAACCGCCCCGAGGTCAAGAACTGCGTGAACTGGGGACTGCTGACTCAGTTCGGCGCAGCGCTCGAGCGCGCTGAGCGCGATCCCGACGTGCGCGTGGTGCTCGTCCGCGGGCGCGGCCACACGTTCTGTGCGGGCGCGGACCTGAACATGTTGGACGCCGATTTCCTCGGGACGACGAACAACTCGGTTGAGATCGCTCAGGTCTCGGCCCGGACCTACGACAGGGCGTTCAACCTCCAGAAGCCGACCGTGGCCGTCGTCGAGGGCTACGCCGTCGCCGGTGGGTTCGAGCTGATGATCTCGTGCGACTTCGCCGTCGTCGCCGACGACGCGAAGATCGGCGACTTCCACATTCGTCGCGCACTGTTCGGCGGCGCCGGTCCGATTTACCGGCTGCCTCGTTACATAGGGCTTCGGCGCACGAAGGAGCTTCTCCTGACCGGAAAGCTGCTCTCTGGCGTCGAGTGCGCGGACTGGGGGTTGGCGAACATCTCCGCCCCCGCCGACGAGCTGGATCAGGCGGTTACCGAGTTCATCGCGCCGATGAAGGACAAGAGCGCCTTCACGATGCGGATTACGAAGCTGGCGGCCAACCGCGGACTTGACGGCGACACCGAGACGCTGATCGCGCTCGAGAGCATGACCTGCAACGTCGCCCACCAGTCCAACGACGCGCGCGAGGGCGTGCAGGCGTTCCTCCAGAAGCGCGATCCGGTCTGGACCAACAGCTGAACCGCCACGCGATCATGGACTTCTCCGATGACCGGGTGACGATCGAGCTTCGCGAGCGCCTGATGGCGTTCATGGAGGAGTTCGTCTACCCGGCTGAGCCGTTGTTCCGGGAGCAGGTCGAGGCTGCCGAGAACAGGTGGGCTACCCCACCGATCATCGAGGAGCTCAAGGCGGAAGCGCGCTCGCGCGGCCTGTGGAACCTGTTCCTGCCGGCCACGCACGAGAACGGTGCGGGGCTCACGAACGCGCAGTACGCGCCGCTGGCCGAGATCACGGGACGTAGCCCGTGGATCGCGCCGGAGGCGCTTAACTGTTCCGCGCCCGATACGGGCAATATGGAGCTGTTGTCGCTGTTCGGCACCGAGGCACAGAAGCAGGAGTGGCTCGAGCCGCTGCTCGATGGGGTGGTCCGGTCCGCATTTTCGATGACCGAGCCGGAAGTTGCCTCATCGGACGCGACCAACATCGCCACCCGGATCGAACGCGATGGGGATCACTACGTGATAAACGGCCGCAAGTGGTGGACCTCGGGAGCGATGTCGCCCCGGTGCAAGCTGCTGATCGTGATGGGCGTCACCGACCCCGATGCCGAGCGGCACCGCAGGCAGAGCATGATCCTGGTGCCAAACGACACGCCGGGAGTCACAGTGCTGCGATCGACAAGTCTGTTCGGCTACGACGACGGACCACACGGAGGACACGCCGAGGTCATCTACGACAACGTGCGCGTCCCGGCCGCCAACCTTCTCGGCGAGGAGGGCGACGGCTTTCGGCTCGCGCAGGAGCGGCTCGGTCCGGGCAGGATCCACCACGCGATGCGGGCGATCGGCATGGCTGAGCGTGCGCTGGAGATGACGTGCCGGCGGACCGCAGCGCGGTCCACGTTCGGGCGCCCGATCATCGAGCACGGCGTGGTCCAGCGGTGGATCTCGGAGGCGCGGGTGCGGATCGAACAGGTTCGACTGCTCGTGCTCAAGACCGCGTGGCTGATGGACACCGTCGGCAACCGCGGCGCCCGGATCGAGGTCTCGGCGATCAAGGTCGCCGCGCCTGAGGTTGCCACGTGGGTGATCGATCGCGCGATCCAGGCGCACGGCGGCGCCGGCGTCTCGCAGGACTTCCTGCTGGCCGAGCTGTACGCGGTCGCGCGGATCCTGCAGATTGCCGACGGTCCCGACGAGGTTCACCACATGGCGATCGCTCGACGCGAGAGTCAGCGCTACCGGCAGCCCGTACCCGTATGAGAGAGAGGCACCCGCGATGAAGAAGTTGAGCCAAACCCACGGCCGCAATTCCGGGATCGGGTGCGCGGTCTGTCAAACGCATTCGCGTCCGCTTTACGTGCCGTGGCCCCAGCACGCCGTCGGCTGCCCGGTGCGGGCACTTGAGCTCCAACGGCGCGAGCTCGAGCTGCGCCCATCGCTTCGCATCGTCCCCAGCATCGCTGCCTTCTAGGCCCAGGTATGAGCAGCCTCGAGGGACTCGTCGTCCTGGTCACGGGCGCGAGCTCGGGACTCGGGGAGCAGTTGGCGCGTGCGCTGGTCACGAATGGAGCGCGCCCGGTGCTCGCGGCCCGAAGAGCGGAGCGCCTGGAAACGCTGCGCGCCGACCTCGGCGGCGCCGTCGACACGCTCGCCTGCGACGTCACCGACGATGCCGACCGCGAGCGACTGATCGAAACCGTCGTGAGTCGCCACGGGCGAATCGATGGCCTCGTGAACAATGCCGGCATGGGCGCGGCGGGTCCGGCGTTGCGCTCCACCGTCGAGACGTTCGCCCGTGTCGTCGATGTCAACCTGGTGGCGCCCTACGCGCTTTCATGCCTGGCCGCTCCGCACATGCGACAGGCAGGGGCCCGTTCGATCGTGAACGTGGCCTCCGTGATGGGGCTGCGTTCGATCGCGCAGATCGCCGACGCCGCGTATGTCGCCTCGAAGGCGGGGCTGATCGGACTGACCAGAGAGCTCGCGTCCCAGTGGGGGCGCTACGGAATCCGCGTCAACGCCGTCGCGCCGGGGTTCTTCGCCTCCGAGATGACGGCTGGGCTGGGGAACGACGCCGAAAGCTTCCCCGCGTGGCTGACCGAGCAGATCCCGCTCGGCCGCGGGGGGCGGCGCGGCGAGCTGGACCAGTCGATCCTCTACCTGCTCGGACCGGCCAGCAGCTTCGTCACCGGTCAGGTGCTGACCGTCGACGGGGGCATGGCGACACGCTGAGCGCCAAGAGCTGCTGCGCGGATCAGATCCGACAGACGCTCGGCCGCCCTTTCCTCTCCTCGTGTTCTAACTCGTGGCCAGCACGTGACGGCCGGCATGAACAAGTGGTTCGACCAAGCCCTGTGCCTCGTCGAACCCTGAGCCGAGCATCGCGCCGCCCGCCGCGCGCGCCGCGATCCCCTGGCATACGACGGCCAGCTTGAAATATGCAAACGCGCGGTACCACGGTAGGTCCGATACGTCGAACCCGGTGGCCAGCGCGTAGGACTCGATGATCTGCTCGCGGGTTGGAAAACCGAGCGCGGCGGTTACCGGCGGAACGATCCGCGCGGCAATAAAGATTTCGTCGTCGCCCGGCTCGCTCCAGTACGCGAGGAGTGCCCCGAGGTCCGCGAACGGATCCCCGAGCGTGCTCATCTCCCAGTCGAGGACAGCCACGATCTCTCCTGGGCTGCTCGTGTGGAGGATCGTGTTGTCGAGTCGATAGTCGCCGTGGACGATGGTCGACGCCCGCTGGGGCGCCAGCTTTCTGACCAGTTCGTCTCGGAGTGCATCGAGCGCCGGCAGATCCACGACCTTGGAGCGCTGCCACTGCTCAGACCAGCGGCGCAATTGTCGTTCCATGAATCCGGCGGGCCGTCCGAAATCGGCGAGCCCGACATCCGCTGGAGCGACCGAATGCAGTTGCGCGAGCGTCCCGATCAGGGCGCGGCCGATCGCCTCGCGAAGCGCCACGCTTTCGGCGTAGCCAGGGGGGAGCCCGTTGCGGCAGATATGCCCAACGACGCGCTCCATCACGTAGAAGCTCGCCCCGAGCACACTGTCGGCCTGACTTAGGTGGAGCATCCGTGGCACGGGAACCTCGGTCCGCTCGAGCGCCGACTGGACTCGGTGCTCGCGCACCATGTCGTGGGCGGTCGGGAGCACGTGACCGAGTGGCGGCCGGCGCAGCACCACCTCGCCTGCGTCCGACGCCACCCGGTAGGTGAGGTTGGACTTCCCGCCTGAGATCAGCGCGACCTGACACTCCCGCCAGCGGTCATCGTGCAGCACCCGCGCGAGATACGGGCCGATGATCTGGGGCTCGGCGCCGGTCGAGATCGATTCGAGGCGCTGTGCGGTCGGGTCGGTGAATGAGGTGTTCATGCGGCCGCGGTCTCCACCACGCTATGACGTACAAGCGAGCGGCCGAGCGCCCGCTCATGATGGGCGCCGTCCCCAAACTGCTGCTCCCGGACGACGATGCGCCGAAGCAGGCGGTGGGCGGGATGCTCCGCCGTGAAGGCAATGCCGCCAAATACCTGCATCGCGCCGTGGGCGACCTCACGAGCGCCGCGCGAGACGTAGGCCTTGGCGATCGAGGCAGTCTGCGCGGCCTCTTCCGCCCCCTCGTCCATGGCGGCCGCCGCGTATAGGACCGCCGACCACCCGCTGGTGCAACGGACGTACATGTCGGCGAGGATGTGCCGGAGCGACTGGAAGCCGGCGATGCTGCGTCCGAACTGCCGTCGCTGGCCCGCGTAGAGGCAGGCCTCTCGGAGGATCCTGTCAGCGGCGCCGATCGCCTCGGCGGCGGCAAGCAGAGAACCGGCGACGCTCAGCCGCTCGATCACCCGCAGCGCGGTGGCGCCGGTGAGAAGCGAAGTGCCCTCGATGGGAGCGTCCTCGAAGCGCGCCGCGGCCATCGGCAGTGTCGTGTCGAATGACGGCCGCGGCGTAAGCACGACCCCCGCTGCGTCGCTCGGAACAAACACGAGTGCCGGCTCGGCATCAAACCTCGCCACGACGGCGAGCCGATCGGCAAGGTCCACCTGCTCGATTGCCACTTTCTCACCGGCCAGCACCGCTCCCGCGCCGTCGCTCCGGAGCGTTGTGGCCGTCTCGGTGCTCGACCAGCTCCCGCCCGGCTCGAGCGACGCGATTGCAAGCGCCGTGCCGTCCTCGAGCCACTCAGTCACAGGCCCACCGGCCAGCGCAAGCCTGGCAGCTACGCTGGCGACGAACGGCACGGCGGCAAGATGAGCGCCCAGTGATCGCGCGATCAAACATGCCTCTACGGCGCCGATTCCGTCCTCGGCGGCGACCGAAAGCGCACCGAAGGCAACCAGTTCGTCCCACACCCGGCGTCGGCGCTCGGCGCTCGCCTCGGTCACAGCCTCCAGCGCAACCCACTCGCGGGCAAGCAGCGTGCCGACCGACTCGCTCAGCCACGTCTGCTCGTCGCTCAGCTCGAGGTCCATCGCTACTCCTGCGCCAGCGCGAGCACGCGGTCGGCGATGATGTTGCGCTGGATCTGTCCCGTGCCGCCGTACACGGAGGCCGCACGCGAATACAGATACGTCTCCTGCCAGAACTGGTCCTCGTCGAGGGTCGCTGGGTCGGCCTGCTCGAGGCTTGGGCCGAGCAGTTCGAGCGCCGTGGCAGCGAGCCGCTGCTCGGCCTCCGCCATCAACAGCTTCACGCTCGAGCTGTCAGGGCCGACGGCGCCGCCGCCCAGGAACTCCCCGACGATCCGATAGGCGTGGTGGCGCAGCACCTCGATGCCGATCAGCGCCTGGGCGAGAGCCACCTGAGCGTGGGGATCGTCGAGCAGCAGCTCGTCATCGAGCCTACGCTCGCCCGCCACGCGGACGAGACGGTCCAGCCAGGTGCGGAGCTTGACCTGGCGGGGGAGCGCGGCGGTACCCCGCTCGTGGCCAAGCGTGTACATCGCGATCTTCCAGCCGTCACCGCGCTCGCTCAGCAGGTTCTCCTTCGGCACGACGACGTCGTCGAGGAACAGCTCGCAGAACTCGTCGTGGCCCGTGATCTGCGTCATCGGACGAACCTCGACGCCGGGAGATTCCATGTCGAGGATCAACAGCGAGATGCCCTTGTGACGAGGCCGGTCGGTGCGCGCCTCCTCGGTCCTCGCGAGCACTCCACACCAGCGGGCGAACTGGCCCCATGACACCCACGTCTTCTGGCCGCTCACAACGAAGTGATCGTCGTGCTCAACCGCACGAGTTCGCAGCGACGCAAGGTCCGATCCGGCGTCCGGCTCCGAGAAGCCCTGGCACCAGATCTCATGCGCCGAGAGGATCGAGGGGATATAACGGCGCCGCTGCTGGTCGTCACCGAACCGCAACAGCGACGGTCCGAGCACGTCGAGGCCCACGACATTGACGAACTCCGGCGCGCCGGCTGCCGCCAGCTCCTGATCCACGATGATCTGTTCGACTGCGGCCATGCCACCCCCGCCGAACTCCCTGGGCCAGGCACGTCCGACGTATCCCGCGTCGTAGCAGCGACCTTGCCAGCGGCGCAACTCGGCGATGCGCTCATCGAGCGTGTGCGGGAGCTGCGCCGGGACGTGGTCGACGAGGAAGGCCCTGACCTCTTCCTGGACGTGCTTCTCCCCGGCTGTCAGCGCAAGTTGCATCGCGCCGAGGAGTCTATCAGCTAAACTGAGGTCAGTTCAAGACGCCTTGACGCGATGTCATAACCGGCGGAGGTATTTGGCGAATGGAGCGAGGGATGAAGATCCGACGGGTCGCGGTCCTTGGCGGCGGGCTGATGGGGTCTGGAATCGCCGAGGCATGCGCGGTGGCCGGATTCGACGTGATCGTCCGGGAGATCGATGACGACGCACTCGCGCGTCTACGCGTCCGCCTCGGTCAGTCCCTGGCGCACGCCGCGGAGCGGGGGAGGCTGGGGGCCGCCCAGTTGGAGAGTGCGCTAGGGCGCATTCAGCTGACGGTGGATCTGCACGACTTGGCTGACGTCGACCTGGTGATCGAAGCCGTTCCTGAAAAGGTCGAGGAGAAGACGCGCGTCCTTTCCGAAACAGCTGCGATCGTTCGCACCGCACACGATTGTCGCGTCGAACACGTCGTCAATCCCGATTACCCAGCTCGCCGCCGCGGTCCCGCAACCTGAGCGTGTGATCGGCCTTCACTTCTTCTCGCCCGTGCCCGTGATGCGATTGGTCGAGGTCGTGGTCGCGCTCGACAGCGCGGAGGCGGCGATCGAGGCGGGCCGCGCGTTCGTGCAACGCCTCGGCAAGACCCCAATCGATACCCGTGATCGCTCCGGGTTCATCGTCAACATGCTGCTCGTCCCGTACCTGATGGCCGCCGTCAGGATGTTCGAGGAGGGCTTTGCCGACGCCGAGGCGATCGACGAGGGCATGCAGCTGGGCTGCGGTCACCCGATGGGCCCACTCCGGCTCTGTGACTTCATCGGGCTCGACGTCCTCTACAGCGTCTGTGACTCTCTCTACGAGGAGTACAAGCGCCCCGAGTATGCACCCCCGCCGCTACTGAAGCGGATGGTCGCCTCCAACCGGCTCGGGCGCAAGAGCGGCCGGGGGTTCTACGAATACCGCAGGGACCGCGCGCCGGTAACGGCCTGATCAAACCGCCGTCAGCAGCCCACCGTTGGGGCTAAGCGTCGCTCCGACGAAATAGGCCGCGTCGTCGGAGGCCAGGAACGCCACGGCCGCCGCGATCTCCTCGGGCGTCCCGAGGCGACCGGCCGGCGTGCGCGCGAGCTCGGCCCGCCGGCCCGCACCGAGTGAGCCCTTCAGCCTGCGTGTGTCGACGAAGCCGGGAGCGACGGCGTTCACCCGGATTCCCTGCACGATCAACTCCTTTGCGGCGGATCTCGTGAAACCCAGGATCCCGGCTTTCGCAGCGGAGTATTGGGGATGCCCGGTGCAGCCCTCGATCCCGCAGATCGACGCCATATTCACGATCGCCCCCGAACCACGTCGGGTCATCGCCCGCGCCGCCGCACGCGTGCAGTAGAAGGTCCCGTCGAGGTGGACCGACAGCAGCGAGCGCCACTCGTCGTCCGTCAGGCGCACGAGCGCATCGAGCGGCGTGTGGGCGCAGCCGTCCGCCGCGATCTCCTCGCGCTGGCGTTCCAGGCGGGGCGTGACCCGCTCGACGTGATCGAGCGCGACGGCACCGGCGTTGTTGACGAAGACCTCGACCGGGCCCAGCTCGCGCTCGATCTGCTCGACCGCGCGATCGACGCGTCCGCTATCGGAGACGTCCACGTCGAGCGCAAGGCCGGCACCGATCGCGTCCACCGTGCGTTTCGCCGTATTCAGCGAAATGTCGAGTACGGCGACGGTCGCTCCCTCCTCGGCCAGACGACGGCAGATTGCCTCGCCGATGCCGGCGCCGCCACCGGTGACGGCAGCGACCTTTCCTTCGAATCTGGCCCGATCCATCGCGAGCATCCCAATCGTGTAGCTGAAGTGAGCTCAGGTCAGTATACTAGTACGGACCCCCCTTTCTCCACCCCAAATGCCACTCACCGGACGCCAGATCCAGCTCCACGAATATCCCCGTGACGAGGTGATGCCGCGCCACTTTCGCATCGTCGAGGTGCCTGTGCGCGAGCCGGGAGCGGGCGAGGTACTCGTCCGGAATACGTGGACCTCGGTGGATCCCGGTCTGCGACTTCGGCTGCGGGAGCGGGAGCCGAACGGCTACTTCCCCGCATTCGAGCGCCGTCGCCCGATGGACGGGATCATGACCGTGGGGGAGGTAATCGAGTCGCGAGCATCCGGCTTTGCAGCGGGTGACGTGGTGTGGCATGGCCTTGGCTGGCGCGACTATGCGGTCGTGCCAGCCGAGGACCGCGCGCTGGGTGGCCTGGCCACGCTTGCGCGGCTTGACACCGAACTCGCGCCGCCGCAGACCTATCTCGGCGCCCTCGGCGGCATGGGCCTAACCGCGTATGCCGGGCTATTTGCGGCGGCGTCGGTGCGCGACGGAGACGTGATCTGGGTCTCGGCTGCGGCGGGAGCAGTCGGGAGCCTCGCTGCGCGCTTCGCGAAGCTCCGCGGCCACCGGGTGATCGGTAGCGCCGGATCGGCGGAGAAGGTCACCTATATACGGGATGAGCTCGGACTCGACGCGGCGTTCAACTACAAGGAGAGTCCGGTGAGCGAACTGCTCGCGCAGGCCGCGCCCGCGGGCATTGACGTGTACTTCGACTGTGTCGGCGGCGATCATCTGGAGGCCGCGCTGGGCGCGCTCCGGCGGCACGGTCGCGTTGCGCTATGCGGCGCCGTTTCCGAGTACGACCGCGCCCAGCCAGTTCCGGGGCCGCGCAATCTCTTTCTGGCCACGGCCAAGGAGCTGACGCTGCGTGGATTCCGTGGCAGCAGCCACGTCCACCTGATGGGCGAGATGCAGCGCGAGGTCGCCGGCTGGCTGAAAGAGGGGAAGTTGCGCTATCGCGAGTCGATCGCCGATGGGCTCGAGCACGCTCCAGAGGCACTTGTCCGGATGCTCGCGGGCGAGACGGTCGGCAAGACGCTGGTCAGGATCGCAGCGCAATGACCGGCCGCGAGCAACCGATCGACCTCCTCGTTCTCGGCCGCGGACTCTGGTACCGGGCCTACGCCGGAGGACTGGCGACGGCCCTGGTATCCGGACTGCGGGCGTCGGAGACCGCGCTGGTGAGCGGGGCGGTCGGCGTCGGCTCCTCGAGCGCACCGGCCGCGAGGAGCTCGTCGACAGTCTCGTCATCTATGCCGAGCACCTGAGCGCAGATCTCCCGCGTGTGCTCCCCCGGCTCCGGCGCCGGCCGGTGCTCCGGCGCTGGGATCCGTTCGGAGCGGAACGGCGCGTTCTCGATCGGCCGCGGCGACAGCCCGGGCTGCTCGAACGTGCGCAGGAAGTCGCGCGCCTGAAACTGCGGATCGTCGTCGTACTCCTCCGGGCGCTGCATGAACCCCGCCGGCACGCCGGCGCGCTGGAGCAAGGCCGCGACCTCGCGCGCAGCGCGCATCCGTGTCCAGGCCGACAGCTGCGCGTCGATCTCGTGGCGGTGGGCAACGCGGCCGCTCGTGGTCGCAAGATCATCGCTAGCCGCCCAGGCCGGCTCGCCAAGCGCCTGGCGCAGTCGCCGCCAGTCCTCGTCGTTGCGAACCGTGACCACACACCATTCATCGTCGCCGCCGCACGGGTACACGCCCCATGGCGCGGCGGCTTGCACCGTGCCCGCGACCAGCGACTCGGCAGCGAGCACGCTCGCGAGCTGCTGGAGGATCGTCTCGGCCTGCGACACGCCGATCACGGCGCCGAGACCCGATTCCCGTCGCCCAACGAGCGCGGCCAG
This sequence comes from uncultured Solirubrobacterales bacterium, assembly GCA_963796645.1. GTDB lineage: Bacteria > Actinomycetota > Thermoleophilia > Solirubrobacterales > Solirubrobacteraceae > Palsa-465. The sequence continues at coordinate 795,989 of CAWCMQ010000004.1, forward strand.
GGCGGCGATCGCTGACAGGCGCGCGGCATAGTGATCGGGATGAATCACGGTCGAGTCGCTGAAGCTGGCGTCGTCGTCCGGGTAGCGCCACAGGCTCGTCAGCCCTGATACCCCTCGCACCAGCGGCCCGTATCCCATCCAGCTGCTCCACGGTCCGCTCGCGCCGAGCGCGCTGCCGCTGAGGATCACGAGCCCCGGGTTGAGCTCGCGCAGGACGTTCGCTCCCAGTCCGAGCTTCTCGAGCGTCCCCGGCTTGAAGTTGGCCAGCAGCACGTCGGAGCGGGCGGCGAGGCGCTTGACCAGCTCGACGCCTTCCTCGCTGCGCAGGTTCACGCCCACGCTCCGGCTGCCACGGTGCCCGATCGCGAAGTGCACCGGGGACGCGTGGGCGCCATCGGGAAACGCTCGGCTCTCGACCTTGATCACGTCAGCGCCGAGCTCGCAGAACAGCCTCGCGAGCTCGGCGCCGAACACGATCACGCCGAAGTCCAGGATCCGGAGACCCTCAAGGGGTCGACGAGCGCTGTCAGTGAACCGGTGCTCCGGTCGCATCGGCGACGCGCTCGGCTCGGCCAGGACGTCGTCGTCGTGCTCCCCCACGTCGGGCGCGCGGCGACCGGCTGCCAGTCTCACTCCGTCGAACTCGGCGAATCCGGTTGGAACATCTGCCGCGATTCCCGGCGCCAGCTCACGCTGGGCGATTGCCCCCCGCACGCGAAAGTGCTCCGCGGTAAGGACCTCGGCCGCGTTCAGGAGCGGAGCGACCGGCACCCCGCGCCCCTGACCCTCGCGCGCCAGCTCATGCTTGCCGCGCTCGGCGAAATGCTGCTCGAAGACCGCGTGGAGGCGATCCGCCGCCAGCGCGCGGCCACGGATGGTCTCGAGCTCCGGGTCCCTGAGCTCGATCGGGTCACCCAGCCACTCACGCATCGCCTGCCACTGGCGCGGTGCCAGCAGGACGACCCGCACGTATCCGTCGCGGCAGCGGAAGATCGGATACGGACCGGGCGCGGGGCGGTCGCGTGTCGGCTCGTAGCCGGCGGCCTGTGCGGTCCCAACTGTGCCCATCGCGGGCTCAATCGCCTGGGCCGTGGCCTCATACAACGAGAAGTCGATGTGGTCGCCGGTCCCGGTCTCGAGCCGGTTCCAGTAGGCGGCCAGGGCCGCCCACGCCGCCTGAGCTGCGGTCAGCGCTACCGCCATTTCTGCCGGCGGCAGTAGCGGCTCGCGTCCGGGCAGCCCCGAGCGGCTGAGCACGCCGCCCATCGCCAGCAGAACCGGATCGGTCGCCGTCCAGTCGCGATATGGCCCGGTCTGGCCGAAGTCGCTCATCGACAGCACGACGAGCGCCGGGTTGTGGGAGCGCGCCTCGCGGTCCGACAGGGTGCCAGGCTGGTTTGCCTGCACCCAGATGTCGGCGCCGGCGAGCAGCGATAACAGTCGCGCTCGCCCGCGCGCACGGTCCACGTCGATCACGACGCCCCGCTTACCGGCGTTGCGTACTGCGAACGGGAGACTGACCCCTTCGTGCATCGGTGCGTCACTGCGAGAGACGGATCCGCCGGGCGGCTCGACCTTGATCACATCCGCGCCGAGATCGGCAAGGATGCGCCCGCACATCTCACCCTTGCCGTCGACGGTCTCGACCACTCGGACGCCCTGCAGGGGTGTGGCTCGATCCTCCATCACCTCACCGCTACCCCAGGACCAGCTCCGCCGCCTGTCGCAGCAGCTCGGGGCCACCCACGATCAGCAGCGACGTGACACCGGACCCGCGCCAGGCCTCCAGGTCATGCCGAATCTTGTCCGGAGGCCCGATCAGCGACAGCTGTTCGACCAGCTTCGTCGGCACGGCGGCGGCCGCCTCGTCCTTCTTGCCCTCCAGGAACAGCTCCTGGATCTTGCGAGCCTCGGCGCCGTAGCCCATCCGCACCGCGACCTCGTGGTGGAAGTTCATGCTGCGGGCGCCCATGCCGCCGAAGTAGAGGGCGAGTCGGGGGCGAATCATGTCGGCCGCCTGTTCGACGTCGTCGTGGACGATGAAGTCGAGCGAGACCGCGATCTCGAACCCGTCCGGGGGAAGATCGCGCCGCGCAAAGCCGGCCTCGAGATGAGGTCGGTAGAGCTCGTCGTGATGGTGTGGGGAGTAGAACAGCGCCATCCAGCCGTCGGCGATCTCGGCTGTCTGCGCGATGTTCTTGGGCCCCTCGGCGCCGAGGAAGATCGGGATCCGCTCGCGCAGCGGATGCACGGTCGTCTTCAGTGGCTTGCCGAGCCCGGTGATGCCCTCTCGCTCGCTTACTGGTAGCGGATAGTGCGGTCCGTCGGAGGCCACGCGCGACTCTCGGGCGATCACGTCGCGCACGATCGAGACGTACTCGCGCGTACGCGCGAGCGGGTTGGCAAACGGCTCGCCGTACCAACCCTCGACGACCTGCGGTCCCGATACCCCGAGACCAAGGACGAAGCGCCCGCCGCTCAGGTGATCCATCGTGATCGCTGCCATCGCGGCGGCGGTGGGGCGCCGCGCGCTCATCTGCATGATCGAGGTGCCGAGCCTGACCGTGTCCGTTCGCGACCCCCACCACGCCAGCGGCGTCAGCACGTCGCAGCCGTAGGCCTCGGAGGTCCAGATCGAGTCGAATCCGAGCCGCTCAGCCTCAATGATCGCCTCGAATGTCCTCGGCGACGGCGCCGAGGAGGCCCAGAACCCGGTGTTGAGACCGAGCTTGAGGGTCACCTCCTCACCTGCCTGTCCAGTCAGGCTTGCGGTTCTCCGAAAAGGCCTTTGGCCCCTCGATGTAGTCGTGGGAAGCGAGCATCCGCGGGATCCGCCGCTCCCAGTCGCGCGCGATCGCGTCGTCGACGTCCAGGCCATACCCGTCGTGGGCCGCCTCCTTCGTCAGCTGGATCAGCAGCGGCGAGCACTCAAGGATCTGCTCCGCCCAGCCGGTTGCAGCGGACATCAGCTCTCCCGCCGGTGCGACCTCGTTGACGAACCCGAGCCTGTAACCCTCTTCCGCCGAGATCAGCCGGCCGGTCAGGAGCATTCCCATCGCATGCTTGAGCGGGATCTGTCGCGTGAGCCGGTGGATGCCGCCGGCGCCGGCGATCAGGCCAACGCGCGGCTCCGGCAGGCCGAACCGTGCGGTGTCGGCCGCGACCACGATGTCGCACGCGAGCGCGATCTCGAAGCCGCCGCCCGCAGCGACTCCATTGACTGCCGCAATCAGAGGCTTGGGGCAGCTGTAGCCACGGGTTATCGCGGCAAACCGCGAGCTCGGGTCGACCCGCCTCTCGCGGTTCGCTGACGCCTGCGCGGTGGCCTTGAGGTCATTGCCGGCGCAGAACGCTCGCTCTCCCGCCCCGGTGATGATCGCCACCCAGACGTCCGCGTCGGAGGCGAAGTCGTCGAAAATCTCGATCAGCTCCGTATGAGAGTGCTTGTCGAGTGCGTTCATCCGCTCTGGGCGGTTGAGCGTCACGTATGCGACGTGATCGCGCTTCTCGTAGATCACGTGCTCGTAGCTCATGCCCCCGGCCTGAATTTCGGGATCGCCACCTGCTCGCTGCGCTGCTCGAACGTGACTTGCAGCGCCATCCCGATGTGCAGCTCCTCGTTCGGACAGTCGACAACCTGGCTCGTGAGGCGGACGCCCTCCTCGGTTTCGACGACCGCGATGTTGTAGGGAAGCTCCGCGGCGAACGCCTCGTCATAGAGCTGGTGCATCACGGCGAAGCTGTAAAGGGTCGCCTTGCCGCTCGAGGCGGCCCAGTCCAGCTCGGGCGAGAAGCAATGCACGCACCGCGGCCGCAACGGAACCCCGAGATAAGCCGTGGGCGACATGAACGTCTCGCATGAGCGGCACCGCAGCAGCATCAGCTCCCCCTGCAGCGCGCCGGCGAAGAACGGCGCGCTCGCCTCGTCTGGGGTCGGAATCGGCTTAGCCGTGCCAGTGGTCGCTGACATCGCCTTCCTAGTGCTCGTGCTTGCTGAGGATCGTGGTGGAGTGGAAGTTCAGGACGCCGCCGTTGCCGGACACGAGCACGTGGTCGTGCTTATCGGTCTGACGCTCGCCGCCCTGCCCTCGCGCCTGAATCACGCCCTCCGAGAGCGGCGTGAACCCCCACATGTAGTACGACGAGAGCTGACCGCCGCCGGTGTTGCACGGCAGCGAGCCGCCCGGCCCGAGCTTCCCATCGGCGACGAACGGACCTCCCTCGCCCTTCTCGCAGAACCCGTAGTCCTCGAGCGTCACTAGAACCGTGTACGTGTAACAGTCGTAGAGCTCGAGCACGTCGATGTCGGACAGCTCGATTCCCGCCTGCGCGAGGGCTAGCGCTCCGGACCTGCCCGCGCCGGTGTGGATCGCCGGATCCCGCTCGGTCCGGGCCGGGTCGCCGGGGGCGCACTGCCCGAAACCACGGAGGTACACCGGGGGCGCCCGCAGCTCGCGAGCCCGCTCCGCCGAGGTCACGATCACTGCCACGGAACCGTTGGAGACCAGGCAGCAGTCGAACAGGTGCAGCGGCTCCACCACCCAGCGCGAAGCGTGATAGTCCGTCAGCGTCATCGGTCCCCGCATCTGCGCCTGAGGATTCTTCTGGGCCCATGCACGCTGGCCGACCGCGATCGTTCCGAGCTGATCGTGGCTTGTGCCGAACAGATGCATGTGCCGTCGCAGCGCGAGCGCGTACATCGTGTTGGCCGGTCCGTAGTCGCCGTAGGCGGACCTCAGCCCGGCGAACCCGGGGGCGCTGAACCGCTTGCCGTTGTACGCCGACTCGGAGATCGAGCGCCCGTCGGCGAGCGGCGCGTCCGCGTACACACAGGCGACCACGCTCGCCTGTCCACATGCGATCGCGTGCGCGGCGTACTGGAGCATCGTCGTCGCAGTCGACCCGAACGAGTTCATCGCGCTGACCAGCGTCAGGTCGGTGAGGCCGAGGGAGAATTGAAGTGTCGGCGTCATTTCGCTCGAGTGGTTCCCGTTGATCAGCAGACCGTCGATGTCGCACGCCTGCAGCCCGGCGTCGTCGAGCGCGAGTGCAATCGCCTCGCCCGCGAAATCGGTGGCATTGCGGCCGAACACCTTGCCCATCTCGGTCATCCCGAGGCCCGCGATGGCTGCGTCAGCGCGCACCGGCGACTCACCTTAGCTGACTTCAGTTCCCGACCGCAGCGCAGGAACGTCGAGGTTGAACAGCTGGGCGGCGTTGAGGCCGAGGATGTTCCGCTTCGCCTGCTCGCTCAGGAACGGGAGGTGGAGGAAGACACTCGGAAGGTCGAAGTCCCAGTGCGGCCAGTCAGAGGCATACACGAGCTGGGTCTCGGCGTTGATCGCGCCCAGCGTCGACTTGAGCAGACCGAGGTCGTCCATCTCCATCGGCTGCGAGGTGTAGTACATCTCGCGCATGTACTCGCTGGGCGGCCGCTTGAGCAGGGGCGCCTCGGAGGTGCGCTTCAGGTACTCGTGGTCGAGGCGCTGCATCAGGAACGGCACCCACGCCAGGCCGCTCTCGACCCAGATCACCTTGAGGCGTGGAAACCGCTCCGGCAGACCATTGATCAGCCAGTTCGTCATGTGGACGATGTTGCAGTGCACGAAGGAGATCGCGTGCATCGAGATGAAGCGGTTCATGGTCTTCATCCAGTCGTCTTCCCAGGTGGGCCCCGCGTGGAAGGCAAGCGGCAGCCCGGTCTCCTCGATCTCCGCGTACACCCGCATGTACTTGTTGTCGTGCACCGGGTCGTAGCGGACGCTCGTGACCAGGAAGCCGCAAACGCTCGGGTTATCCGCAAATTCGCGGATCATCCGAATGCACATGTCCGGATCCTGAAAGGGCAGGAAGGGCAGGAACTTCAGCCGCTCCTCCTGGCTGCAGAATTCCTCGACCATCCACCGGTTGTAGGCGTAGGCCACCTGCGACTCGCCGATCGGCATCGGCGACATGCCAAGCGAGAGCAAGGAGGTCGGGAACACGACCTGGACGTCGATGCTCATCGCGTCCATCGCGCGGCGGCACAGCTCGACATCCCTTGGCACGTCGATCGGCCCGAGATCCTCGCGGGTGAGCTCCTGGTGCGGGATCCGGCCGTGCATCGACTGGAACTGAAAGCCTTTCCCGCCCGGCGTGGGCACGTACTGCGTGACCCCCATCACCTCGAGGTCGTGCTGCGAGTTGAACCGCATCACCGGGTTCTCCATATAGCGCAGGACGGCCGGCCACACCGAACTCGGGTCGCGGTGGGAATCGACGTCGACGACGAAGTAATCGTCGAGTCCGAGCCGGTCCGCCTCCTTGCGAGCGTGGGCCAGCATCTCGCGCTCGGAGGTGAAGCGGTCGTGCATCGGCACGAGCGGCTTGACACGCGGATCGACGGGCATGTGCTACTTACCTCCCGCTGCTTGAGAACCAGACGGAGAATTCGAACGGTGACAACGACTGCGAGTGAAGAAGCGCCGTCGCGACCGTGCAGGCCTCGGTGGGCGTGACCGTGAGGCCGGCGAGCGCCTCATCGCCGTATGGATCGCCCGAGCGCGACACGTAGAGCCTGATCGCATCGGCCAGGAGCGCAGACAAATCGGCCTGCGAGAGCGGTGGATCATCGGCGAGCAGCGCTCGCGTGGCCTCGATGCGCTCAGAGCCTGACAAGGATCTCGCCTCCGCGCTCCTCGACGTCGATACTGCGAAGGCGCAGCCGCGAGTCGGCCGGATGCTCGCCGGTTCGCACGTCGTACTCGTAGCCGTGCCATGGGCAAACGATGTGAAGCTCGTCGGCGAAATCGTCGCCGAGGCTCCGCCGCTGCGCATCCAGACGCTCGGTGACGCGGTTCATCAGCGTCCCCTGGCAAACCGGTCCGCCGGCGTGGACGCAGCGGTTCTCCCACGCGTATAGCTGCCCGTCCAACCGGAAGATGCCGATCTCGACGCCATCCACGTCGATGACCACCCGGCCGCCCTCGAGCACATCCTCGGTAAGTGCGGCAACGATCTGGGCGTCCATGGCGAAACTGTACCCTTTCCTGGTGACGAATGCAACCTGAATTCAGGTCAAAATGTGAGGACCGGCTTAATTACCTCGCCGCTTCGTGCCTCGGCGAATGCGGCGTCGATGTCCTGGAACTCATAGGTCCGGATCAGCTTCTCGATCGGCAGTCGCGCGTCCTTGTGCAGGCCGATCAGCCGCGGGATGAACTCGTGCGGAACCGCGTCCCCCTCGATCACTCCGCGCACCGATTTGCCGCCGCTGATCATGCTGCGAACGTCCATCTGGAACTCCGGAATGCCGATCCCGAGCAGCGCCAGCGTCCCGCGCGGGGCAAGCGCCTCGATCGCCTGGTTGATGACCGCACCCTTGGCGCTGGTGTCCAGCGCGTGCGTCGCGCCGGCGCCGGTCAGGGTGCGGATTGCATCCAGCACGTCGTCCGCCGCAGGGTCGATCGTCGCGCTCGCGCCGAGCTCGGAGGCAAGCTGGCGGCGGCTATCCACCGGGTCGACGGCGATGATCGTCGTCACGCCGGTGGCACTCGCAGCCATCAACGCAGAGAGACCGACGGCGCCGGCGCCGAAGACGACGAGCGAGGCGTCTTTGCCTGGCCTGAGCACGTTCAGCACGGTCCCGGCGCCGGTCTGCACGCCGCAGCCGAGGGGAGCCGCCACCGTCAGATCGAGCTCCCGGTCGATCGCCACGACGTTCGACTCGTAGGCCAGAGCGTGAGAGGCGAAGCTCGATTGCCCGAAGTAGGAGCCGTAGACGGGGGAGCCGTTGCGGTGCATTGTCATCGAGCCGTCGACCCGCGTGCCGATTCCATTGAGCGAGCGGAAGTTGCGGCAATACGGCTGGTGGCCGACCGAGCACTCGGGGCAGGAGCCACAGCTGCGGTAGCTGAGGAGGACGTGGTCCCCGGTCCGGACCGTATTGACATCGTCACCGACCGCGACCACCATGCCGGCCCCCTCGTGACCGAGCACGATCGGGGAGATCTCCTGTGGCCAGACCGACTTCATCGTCAGATCGCTGTGGCACACGCCGACTGCGCCGAGCTCGACGAGAACCTCGTCGGGACGAGGCTCGTCAAGCTCGACCTCGGCGATCTCGAACGGCGCGTCTGCGCCTGCGGATAGGGCGACTGTGATCTTCATCGCACGTACGGAATGCACTGGAGCTCGACGTAGGCCTCGATTCCCTCGACGCCGTTCTCCCGTCCCACTCCCGATTGTTTGAAGCCGCCGAACGGCCCAGCCGGATCGAGCGTGTGCTGGTTGACCGCGACGTTGCCGCTGCGAATCCGCCGCGCGACGTCCTTCGCGCGCTCGGCGTCAGGGCCCCAGACGCTGCCGGACAATCCGTAGTCCGAGTCGTTCGCGATCGCGATGGCGTGATCCTCGTCGTCGTACGGGATCACTGAGACGACGGGCCCGAAGACTTCCTCGCGCGCGATCGTCATCGTGTTCTGCACGTCCGCGAACAGCGTCGGCTCCACGAAGTACCCCCGGTCGCGATCCGGGCGAGCGCCCCCCAGCAGCAGGCGTGCCCCCTCGTCGATCCCGGCGGCGATGTAACCCTCGACCCGCTCACGCTGGACATCGCTGACCAGCGGGCCGATGAAGACGTCCGGATCGGCAGGATCGCCCACCTGAAATGTCTCGATCGCCTCCGTCAGCGTTTCGACACCCTCCTCGTAGCGATCGCGGTGGAAGAGCACCCGTGTCTGGTTCGTGCAGGTCTGACCGTTGTTGCGCATCGTGTTCGGGGCCAGCTCGGGGATCACCGCTTCGAGGTCCGCGTCAGGGAGCACGATCGCAGCGGACTTTCCGCCCAGCTCGAGGCTGCAGCGCTTGATCTGCTCACCGCACAGCGCGGCGATCCGACGCCCCGCACGCGTCGAGCCGGTGAAGCTGATCTTGTCGACGAGGGGATGTCTGACCAGCTCCTCGCTCACGGTCCGGTCGGCGGGAACGATGTTGAGCACGCCTGGGGGCAGCCCCGCCTCCTGGAACACCTCGGCCAGCAGGTATCCGAACAGCGGCGTCTCCTCGGGCGGTTTGAGCACGACCGAGCAGCCGGTCAACAGCGCCGGCGCCAGCTTCGGGAAGGACAGAGCCAGCGGGAAGTTCCACGGAACGATGGCGCCGACGACTCCGACCGGCTGGCGGCGGACCAGCATCGGGCCCCGAAGGCCCTCGCGTTCCTCCTCCCACGGATACGAGGCGGCGTGCGCGGCGTACCACTCCAGGTACAGCTTCGCCGCGAGCGGCTGCCAGTTTGCGATCGCGACCGGTGAGCCGACCTCCAGCGTGATCGTCCGCGCGAATAGCTCAGCGCGCTCGGAGATCAACTCTGCGGCCCGGGCCATGATGCCCGCTCGCTCGCGAGGCGTCGATTCCGCCCACGGCCCGGTATCGGCCGTCGCTCGCGCGGCGCGGACGGCACGATCGAGGTCTGCGGGACCCGCGAGCGCGGCTTCGCCGATCGCCTCCTCGGTCGTCGGGTTGATGACCTCGGTGAGCCGCCCGTCTGACGAATGCACCCACTGCCCGTCGATGAACAGGCAGCGCTCGTGACCGGTCAGGATGCGTGTACCGGTGCTCATGACCGCGCCACCAAAAACCCGTGGTAGCCGTTCTCGGCAACGGCGTCGCAGTGTGTCCTGTAGGCGCCGACTCCGCCGAGGTACGGCATGAAGACGCGCGGCTTGCCGGGAATGTTGGCGCCGACGTACCACGAGTTGGTCTGGGGGAACAGGGTTGCCTGCGCGACGTCGGCGACGTGGGCGACCCAGCCGTCCTCGGCCTCGGGCGTCGCCTCGATCGTGTCGCACTCCTGCTCGCGGAGGTAAGCGATGCAATCCGCGATCCATTCGATGTGCTGCTCGATCGAGCAGACCATGTTGCTCAGGACCGACGGACTTCCGGGCCCGGTGACGAGGAACATGTTCGGGAAGCCGGCCGTGGCGAGTCCCAGGTAGGTCCGCGGTCCCTCAGACCACTTGTCCTTCAGCCGGCGGCCACCTCGGCCGCGCACGTCGATATCCAGAACCGCGCCGGTGATCGCGTCAAAGCCGGTCGCAAACACGATCACATCGAGTTCGTACTCGGCACCCGCCGTCCTGATCCCTCGGGTGCTGACGCGGACGATCGGGTCACTGCGAACATCGACCAGCATGACGTTGTCGCGGTTATAGGTCGCGTAGTAGTCGATGTCCACGCAGATACGCTTGGTTCCGATCGGATGCGTCGTCGGGCACAGTGCCTCCGCGGTCGCGGGATCGTCGACGATCTCCCTGATCTTGGAGCGCACGAAGTCGGCGGCAGTGCGATTCGCTTCGGCGTTCACATTGATGTCGCTAAAGGCGAGCAGGACTCCGCTGATTCCGCCCTCCGCCCATCCGCGCTCATAGATGGCTTCGCGTTGCGCCGGCGTGAAGTCGAGCGCTGAGCGGTGCGGGACCGCGTCGGGATGTGAGCGCGGAACTCCGCTGAGCGACTCGCGTGCGAGCCGGCGCCGCTCCCGATATTCCGCCTTGACCGCCCGCTGTAACTCGGGATCGAGCGGCGCATTGTGGGCCGGCATGCTGAAGTTGGCGCTGCGCTGGAAGACATACAGCTGCTCCGCCTGTCGGGCGAGTTGCGGGATCAGCTGGATCCCGGTCGACCCGGTGCCGATCACGCCGACGCTCTTGCCGTCGAGCTCGACTCCGTCATCCGGCCATCGCGCGGTGTGGAACCACTTTCCCTCGAATTCGTCGAGACCGTCGAGGCCGGGGCGGTTCACCGAAGACAGGCAGCCTGATGCCATCACGCAGTAGCGCGCCGAGAACCGAGCGCCCTCCTCAGTCAGGAGCTCCCAGCGCCCGGTCGCCTCGTTGTAGCAGGCCTCGGTGACGCGAGTGTTCAGCTGGATGTCGCGGCGAAGGTCGAAACGGTCGGCGACGTGGTTCAGATACCGCAGGATCTCGGGCCCGGTCGGGTACCGCTCGCTCCATTCCCATTCTTGCTCGAGCGCCTCCGAGAATGAGTATGAGTAGTCCACGGACTCGATGTCGCAGCGCACACCCGGATAGCGGTTCCAATACCAGGTGCCGCCGACCCCATCGCCCTGCTCGAACGCGCGGACGCTCAGGCCCATCTCGCGCAGGCGGTGAAGTGCGTACAGACCGGCGAAGCCAGCACCCACGACCACGGCGTCGGTGAAGTGGACATCGAGTTCGCGATTGATTGCCTGGGCGACGAAGTCGAGGCCAGCGGCGCTGCCAGGTATAAGCCCCACCATCATGAAGAAGCCATGCATTTGGCCCTCGAAGCACCTGTGCTGCACCCGGACCCCGTGCTCAGCCAAGCGCCGAGCGTAGGCCTCGCCTTCGTCGCGCAGCACATCGTGCTCGGCGGTCACGATTACGGCCGGCGCCAACCCGGCAAGACTGGCCGCGCGCAGCGGGGAAGCGTCGGGGCTCGTGCGCGCCGAGGGATCGGGCGCGTAGTGATCCCAGAACCACTTCATCGTCTCGCGTCTGACGATCAGCTGGTTATGCGGGTCAAGATAGGAGGACGTATCGAAATCGCAGTCGGTGACCGGGTACACGAGCACCTGTAGTGCGATCTCGGGCCCGGCCGCGCGCGCCTGCTGTGAGACGACCGCGGCGAGGTTTCCGCCCGCGCTGTCGCCGGCAACGATCAGCGGGACGATGGCGCCCGCGATCTGCTTCACATTCGCCTCCACCCACTCCAAGGCGGCCCAGGCATCTTGCACGGCGGTCGGATAACGGTGCTCGGGCGCGAGCCGGTAGTCGACCAGCACCAGCGCGCAGTCGGTTCGGTGCGCAAGCAGGCGCGCCAGCGTGTCGAACTGATCCAGGGCGCCGGTCACCCAGCCGCCGCCGTGGTAGTACACGATCACACCCCGCGCGGTGTCGTGCGGGACAAGGACTCGGAGGGTGATCCGCTCACCGTCGGCGACCTCGATCGCCAACTCGTCGACCCGCGCCATCCTGGGCCCCTCGCCGTACAGCTCGACCATCTGCTCGCCCGCTCGCCTCGCTTCGGCTGGGCTCAGCTCGTGCAGGGGCGGCCGGCCGCTCGCGGAAAGCTCGCCGATGAAGTTGGCGCTCGGCTCATCCAGCATCTGTCGCTCCTCGATCCGAGCCGGCGACCCGGCCGGCCCCCGTCAACGGACAGGAGCCAACCGGATTCGACGCGAGCTCGTACTAGGCCGTCTTGCCCCAGAGCTTCAGGAACTGGCTCTGATAGCTTGGGACGTTCGGGAACAGGCTGTTGTGGCTGCTCGGCAGGTTTGCCTTTGTGACCAGCCACATCGGCGGTGGGGTGAGCTGGACCGGCGCGCCGGCGAAGTGACGTGCCAGCGCATCGACCATCTGGTAATCGACGCTGTAGTAGTCAAACGGCACGAGCGCCAGCTCCTGTCCATTCGCCACATACTGGAAGTCGGTGGGGCCTCCGCCCTGGCCGACGATCTTTACGTGCGACAGGCCCGCCGCCGACAGTGCCGCGGGAAGCCCGGTGTCGAGCTCGTTGGCCACCGACAGCGCGACGTAATTCACCGACGGGTGACTGCGCAGGTAGGACACGATCAGGTTCGGAGCCTTCGCGAGCTGCGTCAGCGACACGTCGATCGAGGCGTACCCGCAACTCGAGCAGTACTGCGTGTAGGCGGTCTTGAACTCGGCTCCCAGGGAGCTCAGGATCGTGAACGCGGGAATGTTCACGTACAGCGTGTTCGCCTTGCCCTTGCTGTCGGAGACGACCTCGGCAGCCAGATACTTACCACCGACCGCCGCCTGCGGCGGGGTGCTCGTGTTGTAGATGAAAGGAGCGGCCACGGGATCGGTCGAGCAACAGTCAGAGATGACCACACCCTTGGCATTCAGCTGCGGGATCTTCGACGCGATTTCCGCACGCAGTGCGGCAGTCGTGACGATCGCGTTCGCACCCTGGCGCAGGGCCGTGTCGTACGCGGCTTGCACGCTGGTCGGCGTCCCGTCCGTCGTGACGCTCGACGTCGTCCAGCCCAACATCTGTGCCGCATGAGAGACAATCTGGCCCTGCAGCTGGCACACCGAGACGCCACAGCTGATGTACACGAGCTTCTTGCCCGCCGGAACGCTCTTGCCGACCGGCTTGGAGACCGTGATCGTCGTGGGTCGCTGCAACGCCTGGGTGACCACCTGCTGGGCGGCGGCGATGTTCGCGCTGCTGGTGCCGCTGCCGCTGCTCGCGCTGCCGCCGCTCGAACTGCTCGACGAACCGCAGCCTGCGGCTGCGACGGCAACCATCAAAGTGCCCGCCGCAACGCCGACGGCCCGACGGATCCGGCTCCGCGCCGGCGTCAAGTTCAACATGACTGTTGTCTCCTCCTCACGGGGATTGGGTTGGTGGGGTGAAAGGTGCATTCAGGCTTCGCTCGGCCGCAGCTTCGCCAGCAGGAGCCGGAGCCTCCCGCCGTCTCCGACGGTCGCGCGGCGCTGGATTCCGGTCACGGCCAGCGACGCGATCAGCACGACTCCGACGAACATGTCCGAAGCCCATTGAGGCGCGTTTGCGAGCGCCAAGCCGGTCGTGCCGGTGCCGAGAAGCAGCACCGCGATCAGCGTGCCGAATGCGTTGAAGCGCCCGTGCTTGAGCTGCGTCGCGCCCAGGAACGCCGCTGCGAACGCTGGCAGCAGGTACGACGTACCCGCTGCCGGGTCTCCTGAGCCGATCGTCGAGGCGAGCACGAGCCCCGTTGCCCCGGCGAGCGACCCGGAGGCCACGAGTGACAAGAAGCGCAAACGATCGACGCGCACTCCGGCGAGCTTCGCGGCGTCAGGATTGAAGCCGGTCGCATACAGCCGCCGGCCGGCTGCCGTGTGCTCGAGCATGAACCACATCGCGACCGCGACGATGAGCACGTACACGACGGGGAGCGTGAAGCCGCTCACGTTGGTCTGGCCGATCTTCGTAAACCCGCCCTGGAGCTTCGTGCTGATGATCGCCGTGCCTCCCGTCGCCATTGTGATCAGCGCTTGGATCAGCGACCCGGTCGCAAGCGTCGCGATGAATGAGTCGATCCGCATGACGACCACGACGACACCGTTCACGACACCGATCACGACCCCGGCGCCGAGGCCCAGGAGAACCGCCGGAAGAAGCGGCACGCCGACGGACAAGAAGTGGGCGGCGATCACCCCCGTCAGCGTCATCGTGTAGGCGAACGACAGATCGAACACGCGCGCGGCGAGCGGGATCGTGATCGAAAGGGCGGCCAGCGCCGTGATCGCGTTCGCGTTCAGAACCTGCTTCACCGTCGCCGTCGTCGGAAACGTGTCCGGGACCCAGATCGAGAACACGACCACGATCCCGAGCCAGACGTATATGGCTCCGATGCTGCTGAACGCGAGCCCCTTCCGGACGCGTGCCCCCAGCGACGGTGTCGAGTGGGGCTTGGTCCGCCCGGACGGGACCGGTACGTCCGCCGGGGCGGACTGCACAACGTCATTGGGTTCGATTGTTTGCACCGTCGGCACTCCGTTCTCCCTCTATTGCGTTCACCAGTGCGTGTTCAGTGAGTCCGTCACCGCCGAGCTCGGCGCCGACGCGTCCATTCCTCAGTACGACAATTCGCGTGCACATCGCGAGCAGGTCGCCCAGATCTGACGAGGACACGATCACCGTCAGACCGTCACGGGCCATCCGCGCGAGCAGCTCGTAGATCGCGACGCGGGTTCCGATGTCTACGCCCGCGGTCGGCTCGGAGAGCACGAGCAACTCCGGGTCGCGAGCCAGGCAGCGAGCCAGGACGACCTTCTGCTGGTTGCCACCGCTGAGCGTCGAGATCAGCGCTTCCGGGCTCGACGTCACAACCTCGAGCTGCTGCGTCCACCGTTCGACCAGCTTCTGCTCGGCCGCCTTGCTGAGCCTTCCGCGCGACCCGAGCCGGTCGAGCACAGACAGCGTCATGTTCTCGCTGACCGCGAAGTCCGGGATGATCGCCTCGTGTGCGCGGTCGGCGGGCACGAGCGGGATCCCCAGAGCGCCGGCGTCAGCGACGTCAATCCACTCGGTCGCGCGCTGCGGCAGCCGGATGCTTCCGCTGGCCGGGTGACGCGGGTGACCTGCGATCAGGTACGGAAGCTCGTTGACGCCGTCTCCAGCGAGGCCGGCGATACCCAGGATCTCGCCACGATGCACGTCCAGGTCCAGCCCGCGCAGGCGCCGCCCGTGGACCTCGCGAAGCTCGAGCACAACCGGCGAGTCGGGCCGCGCAGCAACGGGAGCTCGGTAGTCCGGGTCGACGTCGGAACCGACCATCAGTTGCGCGAGACTGCGGTGGTCGACCTCGGCCACCGGAAGCGTCTTGACCACGCGACCGGCGCGCAGCACCGTGACCCGGTCGGCGATTTCGAAGATCTCGTCTAGGCGGTGCGAGACGTAGAGAACGCTGGTGCCGCTGCGCTGCACTTCACGCACCATCGCTAGCAGTCGCTCGACCTCGTCGTGCGGGAGCACGGCTGTCGGCTCGTCGAGTACGAGCACTCCACCGCCTCCGTGCCAGCCCTGGAGGGCGCCCGCAATCGCAACGATCGTGCGTTGGACCGGCGTGGCCTCGGCGAGCGGACTGTGGATGTCGATCTCGACGTCGAAGCGTTCGAGGATTCGGTAGGTCTCCTGTGCCTGCTCCGCCCAGCGAACCCGTCCGCCGAAGCCCCGGATGAAGTCGCCCCGCAGCGCGAGGTTGTCCATCGCGTTCAGCTCCAGGACGAGGCCGAGGTCCTGGTGGACGAACCGGAGCCCGTCCGGAACCGTGTGGCCGAGCGCGAATGGTTCGCCCGCCAGTTCGGCGACCGCACCCGGGTCCGGCGTGTGGTAGCCGGCCAGCGTCTTGATGAGCGTCGACTTTCCCGACCCGTTCTGGCCGACGAGCGCGTGCACCTCCCCGGCCCGGATCTCGATCGAGGCGTCGGTCAGCGCCCGGGTGCCGGGAAACGTCTTTGAAAGCTGCTCGACAAGCAACACCGGCGTGGCGATCTGGCCACGGGTGGCATCGGTAATGGCGGAATCGCTGATCACGCTGTCTCTCCGGTCTCCTCGGGGCCCGATCCCGTGACGGCCCAGCTGTCCTGGGCCGGTCCTACGGGGAAGCGAGCTGGAGGCGATAATAAGCGAATAACTGAACTGATGTCAAGTAAATTATCGGAAAAATCTGCGCGGCTTCCTTAGATGGGTAAGCCGTGATGATTCCGAATCCTGGCGGAAAGTCGGCGCGACGGCCGGGACGATCTCCTGAGCACGAACCTGAGGTCAGTTTAGGTAAGGTGGGGGAGCGCGTCAAGCAGCGCGGACGCGTCCCGCCGCCGCTACTCGCGGACGCCGTGCCAGGCCAGCGCGCCGCCGTCGATCGTGACGATGGCGCCGGTGATGAAGGCGGCATCGTCGGAGGCGAGGAAGCACGCGAGCTTGGCCACCTCCTCGGGCCGGCCCATTCGTTCGACGAGCTGCGTGGAGATCATGGCGTGCTCCTGCGCAATCGGATCCTCGGCCTTGTCGATGAACGCTCGGGCCATCGGCGTTCCGATCACCCCCGGGCAGTAACAGTTGCATCGGACCTCTGGGGAGAGGTCGATTGCGGCGGCTCTGGTCAGCTGGATGACCCCGGCCTTGCTGGCGCAGTAGATCGGCGCCCGGCCGAAGCCGATCAGCCCGGACACCGACGCGGCATTGACGATGCTCGGGCCCCGGCTCGACCGGCGCAGGTACGGCGCTGCAAACTTGGTCGTGAGCCACACCGCCCTGAGGTTGATCTCGTAGACCGTGTCCCAGACCTCCTCGGGTAGCGCATCGATGGCGGTCTCGGACGTGAGCGCTGTCTCGATCACGCCCGCGTTGTTGACCAGCACATCGAGGCCGCCGAATGCTGCGGCCACGTCGTCGAACATCGCCGCGATCTGTTCGCGGTCGCGCAGATCACAGTCCAACGCGACCGCTTCGCCACCCGCGTCGGCGATCAGCCGTGCGGTCTGCGCGACCGAGTCGTGGTCGCGGTCGGAAACGGCTACGGCAGCTGCGCCCTGGGTCGCCATCTCGATTGCGATCGCGCGTCCCATCCCCTGCCCGGCGCCCGTGACCAGCGCAACCTTGCCGTCGAGCATGACTCCCGCTACCCGGTTGCGGCGGAGAGCAGATCTCCCAGCCGCACGAGCTTCACCCGCGGCCGCCCAGCCAGCTCGCCGGCGCTGCGCTCGCGCTCGTCGATCGCACACCAGCCACTCCAGCTGACGGCGTGAGATACGCGCTCGAGGATCCATCCAGGGTCATGGCCGATCGGCTCCCCCAGGGCTCCCGAGTCGGCGTCTTCAACGATCTTGGCGACGGTGTCGGCCGCATCCTTCTTGTTGGTTCCGATCACGCCGCTCGGGCCACGCTTGATCCAGCCGACGACGTACTCCCCGCGGTGCGAGCGCGACTCCTCATCGCAGACGCGGCCGCCGACGTTGCGGATCAAACCGCGATCCTCATCGAACGGCACATCGTCGACCGGCCGTCCGCGGTAGCCGATCGAGCGCAGAACCAGGCCGCATTCGATCTCCTCCAGCCGACTGGTTGGGACCGCGCGCAGCCCACCGCGCCCATCGGGCTCGATCCGGTTGTGAACGACCTGCAGGGCAGCAACAGGGCCGCGCTCGCCCTCGCCGAGGAGCGCCACCGGCGAGCGCAGGAAGCGCAGGCTGATCCTGTGGCTGCGCCCACCGGGCTCGCGCTCCGCGAACTGCCGTAGCTGCTCGACGTTGCGCCGGGCGGGCGCATCGGCCTCGTACTCGAGCCAGCGTGCGCTGTGCTTGTCGAGTTCGAGCTCCGCCCGGTCGACATCAACATCCGCCCGCGACAGCTCGCCGAGCTCGCGCAGCTCCGGATTGGTGAAGGCGGCCTGCGCCGGTCCACGCCGACCGAGCAGGACGACCTCCTCGATCTGTGCCTTTGCGAGCTCAGCGAGCGCGTGATCAGCCGTGTCGGTCCCGGCCAGCTCCGCAGGCTCGAGCACGAGCATGCGCGCGACGTCGACCGCGACGTTCCCGTTGCCGATCACCACCGCCCTTCTGGCGGTCAGGTCGAAGTGCTCCTCGGCCGCGTGCGGGTGCCCGTTGTACCAGGCAACGAACCGCGTCGCCGGATAGGAGCCCGGACGATTCTCACCGAGGATGCCGAGCTTGTTGTCGTCTGCGGTTCCGACCGCGTATACGACCGCGTGGTAGCGCTCGAGCAGATCCCCGCGGCTGATGTCCGACCCCAGCTCGACTCCCCCGAAGAAGCGGAAACCAGGTTTGGACGCCGTCTTGTCGTAGACGCGGGTAACCGACTTGATCTTCGGGTGATCCGGAGCGACGCCTGACCGAATCAGCCCGAAGGGAGTGGGAAGGGCATCGATCAGATCCACCTCGAAGCCGGCGTCGAGCAGCTGATCGGTCGCGTAGAACCCTGACGGACCGGCGCCGATCACCGCGGCGCGTGGATTGGAGTTGTCGGTGGTCATGCCGGAGCTCTGACTTCGTCGCGGTACGGGGCGAGCTTGATCGCCTCGGCGGCGGCCCGGCCCTCGGAGATCGCGTGGGCAACCCGTCTCGGAACCTGGGCGTCACCGATCACCCGGACGGTCGCGTCTAGCGGCAACAGCGCCCTCCAATCGCGGGCACGGCGTTCGCCGACGACGATCACTGTATCGACGGCGATCGTCTCGGTTTGCTGTGACAGGAGATTGCGCACCTCTGCGCCGCTACCGCTGATCGCTGCCAACGCGGTCAGCGGCCGGACGTCGAGCGGCGCACCTTGCAGACGCGCGAGCAACTGGGTCCGCCCTTCCGCGGGTAGCGCCGCGCCGAACGCGGCGCCTGGCGTGACTACCGTGATCCGCTCGGCTCCAGCTTCGACGCCCAGCTCGACCGCGCTCGCGCACAGCCAGGATCCGAAGCCGTCATCAACGATCAGTAGGTTCGGTCCGGGAGCGATGCGGGCGCCAATCGCGTCAGAGGCGGATACGGCACGATCGATCCCAGGAAGATTGGGTAGAACCTCGTCGCTACCGGCGGCGATCACGACTTCGCCGAAGCCGTGCAGCTCCGCGGCGGTCATTCGCACGCCGAGCTGGACCGTGAGGCCCGGTGTCGCGTCGAGCGCGGCCGCATAGAAGTCCAGGAGCGACCGCCAGCCACGGCGGTGCGGCGCCGCCGCAGCGATCGCCAGTTGTCCGCCGATCGCCGGGCGCTCGTCGAATAGGACGACCTCCCCACGGCCCGCCAGTGACACTGCGCACTCGAGGCCCGCCGGTCCAGCCCCGACGATAGCCACGCGCCCGTCGCCCGCGCCACGGCCACGCTGCGCCAACAGCGCAGCGGCGGGTCGGCGCGTCATCCCGGGAGGCGCCAACTCCGGATTGACCGAGCACAGCAGAACCGGATCGAAGGCGCGGCAGTCCTCGTTGCACGACACGCACGGCCGGATTTGCGACTCGCGTCCCGACAGGAGCTTCGCCGGGAAGTCCGGGTCGGCGATCAGTGGCCGCGCGATCCCAACCAGGTCGGCTCCGGCCGCCAGCGCTCGCTCGACCTGGGACCCGCGACGGAAAGCCTGTGAGACCAGCATCGGCCGTTCGACCAGGGGGCGGAGCCGGTCGATCGCTCCCAGCAGAGGTGGCTCCTCGGTTCCCATGTCCTTGACGTACGTCGTCCTCACGCCGACCGTGAGGTTCACGTAGTCGACGAGCGGGGCGATATGCGGGAGCAGTTCACACAGCCCGTCGAGCGTGTGCCCGGCCTCATCTCCTCCTTCGGCCGACACCCGGATGCCAACGAGCAGCCCGGGCGCCGTCTCGCGGATTGCGTCGACGATCCGCGAGACGATCCGTGTACGGCCGGCAGGCGAGTCAGCGTCAGCCCGGAGGTTGCTCATCGGCGAGAGGAACTGGGCGAGCAGGTAACCGTGCGCCGCATGCAGCTCGACCACCTGGAAGCCCGCCTGTGCGGCGTTAACAGCCGAGACGCGGAACCCTTCGATGATGTCGTCAACGTCATCTTCGGTGAGGACTCTCGCGCGCACCGGTTCCCGCGGCGAGCGAACGGCGGAAGGGGCGACCGGCGCGAACCACATCTCGGCACCGGTCGTCTCACGTCCCAAGTGAACGAGCTGGCAGGCCGCGACCGCGCCCTCCACGCGGATCGCCTCAGCGCGGAGAGCCATGCCCGGGAGGGCCTCTTCACGCCACGCCTCAGTCACGATCCGCCGCCGCCAGGTGGACTCTGGTGCGGTCACCGTGCCGCCGACAATCAACATCGCCGCGCCGCCGGCGGCCCGTCGGCGCCAGTACTCGGCATCTGCCGATTGGGCAAGCCCGTCCGCGACGAGCCCGGCGCCATGGGCGGTGCCGACCAGCCGATTTCGCAAGCGGAGTCGGTTGGCGAGCTCGAACGGCTCCGTCGCGCGCTGTGCCACGCCGCCCATCGACTCAGTCGGTCGGTCCGCGTCCTCCGACCAGCGCGAAGTAGCCGGTCGTATCGATCTTCGCCTCGCCCCACAGAAGTTCAAGCACGAGCTTCGAGATCTTCCAGCCATCCGGTTCGCGCCGGAGCTCGTTGTGATAACGGCCGACGAGCACCTTCGCACTCTCCGGCTCCTCCTCGAACACCTGGTGAGAGGTGTGGTAGACGAGCGCCTTCGCCTCGTCGCCGTCCACCTCGACGTGATAGACGCTGAGCAGGTGGTGCTGCCAGATCACGGGCTCGATCGCCTCCGCGATCCAGGCGGCCACCGCGTCGCCGCCAATCACCGGGTCTGCGTTGCCGTACTGTGCCCACAGATCGTCGGTGAGCGTGGCGCGGAGTCCGTCCAGATCGAACCTGTCGATGGTTGACGCATACCGGTAGAGGACGTCGGTGGCCTCGATCCGGTCCTGGATCGCACGGAGCCCCGGGTCTGCGCTCACGGATGTTGTTGCGTGGGTCATTGTCGAATCCTGTGTCTCGCTGGGGTTATCGGGAGCGTCAGCCGACCTTCGTCCAGACGCTCTTAAGCTGAGTGAAGTCGTCGAGCGAGGCCTCGCCGAGGTTGCGGCCGTGGCCGGATTGCTTGACGCCGCCGTAGGACACCGATGGGTTGACCATCTGATAGGTGTTGATCCATACGGTCCCGACTCGAAGAGCGCGACTGGCTCGGTGGGCGGTGTTCAGGTCGTTGGTCCAGACGCCGGCGGCAAGCCCATACTCGACGTCGTTGGCGATCCGGTAGACCTCCTCCTCCGACGAGAACTTCAGCATCGCCGTCACCGGACCGAAGATCTCCTCCTGCGCAATTCTCATGTCGTTGCGAACCGAGGTGAAGATCGTCGGCTGATGGAAGTAACCGCGGTCACCATGCCGCTCACCGCCCAGCGCCAGCTCCGCCCCTTCCTCGCGCCCGATCTGCACGTAGCGCTGAATGCGCTCGAGCTGTGCCGCCGACACGACCGGTCCCATTTCGACGTCCGGCTCGAAGCCGCCGCCGATGCGCAGACCGCGCGATCCGTCCACGACGCGCTCGAGCAGCTCGTCATAGACGCTCTCGTGGACCAGCACGCGCGTGTTGCACGTGCATACCTGTCCGGACGCACCCCATATGCCCATCATCACGGCCGCGGCGGCCGCATCGAGGTCGGCGTCGCCGAAGATGATCGACGGGCTCTTGCCGCCGAGCTCGAGGCAGACCCGCTTCACGCGCGCCGCGGCCGACGCCTGGATCGCGCGGCCCGTCTGCACCGAGCCGGTGAACGAGATGACATCCACCTGTGGATGCGCGACAACAGCCGCACCGACGGTCTCACCCGTGCCCTGGACGACGTTGAACACGCCCGGAGGGATGCCCGCCTCGAGTGCGAGCTCGGCCACCACCACGGCCGTCATCGGAGTCTGCTCAGCAGGCTTGAGGACGACGCTGTTGCCGGCACAGAGCGCAAACAGCCCGAAGGCGGCCGCCGCCGTGGGACCGTTCCACGGGACCACGGACCCGACCACGCCAACCGGCTCTCGAACCTGCTGCACCACGAACTCGTTCGGGACCGCGGGAATCGTCCCGTGCAACTTCGTGGGCCAGCCCGAGTAATACTCGAGCCCGTCGATCGCGAACTGCGCGATGAACCCGGCATACATGCGGAGCAGACCCGAATCGATCACGTCGAGGTCCGCGAGTTCGTCCGCGTGCTCTCCGAGCAGCGTGGCCAGCTTGCGCAGGCGGCGCTCCTGCTCGAGCGGCGCGAGGAAACGCCACCGGCCGTCCTCAAACGCCGCACGCGCGGACTGAGCAGCCCGCTCGACATCCGCGGCAGACCCGGAGGCAGCGCTCGCAACCTGTTCCCCGGTCGCCGGGTCGATCACGGGCATCGTGGCGCCGTCGTGCGAAGGGACGACCTCGCCATCGATGACGTGGCCGAACAGCGGCCGCTCGAGCTGGCGGGCCGCGCCTGAGGAGATCGGATAGGTGGTGGGGTCAGTCAGCACACTCATGGCCGTGTGGATCTCTCCTTCGTTGAGCGTCGTCCGGTTGCCGCGTCAGTCAGGGAGGCAAACACGACAAGCACGAGTCATGCCATCACCTCTCCTCCCCCAGCCGGCAGGGTGGCCCGGGGAACGTGGCTTAGTGAGCTTACTTCGGTTCAGCATAATAGGTGTCCGGTGCGCTGTCAAGCCAGTAAGACGTTCCCGTGGCTCCGGGTCGCCCACTTACGACCTGAAGTGACCTCACTTTGATGCGGTCCCATGACGTGTCGGGTGGGAACCTCTCGAATCGCGTTTTACCGGGGCGATTCGAGAGGAAAGGCGTATCCCGGGCGGGCTAACGCGTTGGAACCGCGACTACGCGCCCCTTGACCTCGCCTCGGTTCAGCCGCCGGTACGCGTCGATCACGTGATCGAGGGTGACTCGTTCGACCTCGAGCTGGATTACGCCTGACTGGGCCAGCGCGACCACCTCGACCAGCTCGGGGAGAGTGCCCCAGCTTGTAAGCGTCACCGAGCACTCATAGGGCAGCTTGCCCGGATCCATCGCAAGCGAGCCGCCTCCGCGGCCGACGTAGCAGATGTCGCCGCCGATCGATACGGCCGCCGCCGCCAGCGCCAGAGTCGCATCCGATGCCACGAAATCGAGCACAAGCGCAGCCCCCTGCCTGCCGATCTCAGCGCGCAGCTGTTGTGGCGACAAGTCGCCGGCAGGGATCGTCAGATCGGCCCCGGCCACTCGTGCCAGCTCCAGCGCGCCCTCGCGCAAATCCAGCGCCACGATTCGAACCGAACTCAAACCACGCAACAGCTGCACGGCCACTTGGCCGAGCCCGCCGACGCCGATCACGAGGACCGTGGCGCCTGGTACCAACTGATGCAAGCACCGCTTGATCGCGTGATAGGGCGTGAGGGCGGCGTCCGTGAGGGGCGCCGCCAGGGCGGGCTCGAGCCCGCCGATCCCGATCAGGTAACGCGTGGAGGGCACCAGCATGTACTCGGCGAGTCCCCCATCGCTGCCGACGCCGCCACCGAATCCGCCGAGTTCGTCGCCCGACCGCGTGCACCGGTTCTCGATGCCCTGCCGACACGACCAGCAGACGCCGCATCCCCAGCGCGAGTAGACGACCACGCGATCCCCTTCCGAGACCGAACTCGCACCCGGCCCGAGTGCGGCAACGGTGCCGGCCGTCTCGTGGCCCAGGGTGAACGGCAGCGTGTAGGGAACCACCTCCTCGGGCCACTCCATCATGTGTAGGTCGCTGTGGCAAAGACCTGCGGCGTCGACCCTAAGGAGCACCTGACCGGGACCGGGGGTGGGCGTCTCCACCTCGACGAGCTCCGGCTCGCTACTCCATTGTCGTAGTTGAATGGCTTGCATGGTCGGGTTTGGTAGCGATGTGAAGTGGGGTCAGTATATGACCAAGAAGAGTGCGTAGAAGCCCGCCATTAGGGCATTGGCGGGATCCTGAGGGTCTGATACTGTACATGACATGAGTTCGTCTCAGTCGAACCGGTCAGGATCGGCGCACGACCGGCGCCACGAGGGCGCGAAGCGCGCAGAGATCCTCGATGCAGCCACAGACCGGTTCGGCCGGGACGGCTATGAGGACACGAAATGGGCTGATATCGCCGCGGATGTGGGCGTCGGTCCGACAGCGCTGTACCACTACTTCGAGTCCAAGCAGCATTGCCTGTTCGTGATCATGGACCAGGCGATTGAGGAGTTCCACGCGCGGTTCGAGGGTCTGGCGAGAGAGCACCCGATGCAGCTCGATGCACTGCTGGCGATCCTCGTGGACTGCTTCCGGCTGAGCGACCGTGACATCCACCGCAACCGAGTGCTTGTCGCCGAGCAGGGACTGCTGGCAAGTCAGCGCGAATCGCCCCGAGAGGAGCAGGCTCGGCAGGCCGTGCGGGAGAGGATCCGCGACCTCGAGTTCTCCTGGGCCACGTTCCTGGCCCGCGCGATGGAACAGGGAGCCATTCCTGAAGGTGATCCCCGCTTGCTGACCCGGGCGATCCTAGGGCTCTACAACAGCGTCTGGCACTGGTACCGGCCGAACGGAGCGGTGGCGCTACACCGTGCCACGGAGTTCTACGTGGCCCGCATCCTGGCGATGGTCGGGATTGCTCCGGAGGCTGTGCAGTCGATGTCACTTGCGGCATGAGCCTGGCCAGCACACGCGCGGTGGGCGAGGGACTGTTCGTCGAAGCCGGCGGCGAGCTGCGGCTCATCGGTTCGCAGTGCGACGAGTGCGAGGTGGTCACGTTCCCGAATCAGCCCTCATGCCCGCGCTGCACGTCTCTGAAGGTGAGCGAACGGTTGCTCGGCCGCCGCGGGACGCTGTGGTCGTGGACGATCCAGTGCTTCCCGCCGAAATCTCCGCCATACGCGGTGAATGACCCCGACGCGTTCGAGCCATTCGGCGTCGGCTACATCGAACTGCCCGGCGAGGTCCGCGTTGAGACACGCCTGACCGTCGCCGATGCCGACGAGCTTCAGATCGGGATGCCGATGGAGCTGACCCTGATGCCGGCGCCGGGTCGTGAACAGGACGGCGTCGTGACGTTCGCGTTTGAGCCGGTGGACGAGGTGTCGAGATGAGCACGCCGGACGACGTCGGGATCGTCGGGATCGGCATCCACGCGTTCGGTCGCCATCCTGGCGTCCCCGGGTTGCAGATGGCCGCGGTTGCCGCACGCGCTGCCCTTGCCGATGCCGGTGTCCGCTGGGAGGAGATCGACTTCGCCGCCGGCGGGTCCGATGCCGCCGGCAATGCCGACACGTCGGTGGCGGCGCTCGGGCTGACCGGGATCCCGTTCATCAACGTCAAGAACGGGTGCGCCACCGGTGGCTCGGCGCTCACGACCGCTCACGCGATGCTGTCTGCGGGTTCGGCCGACCTCGCACTGGTCATCGGCTTCGACAAGCACCCGGCCGGTGCGTTCAACCCGCTGCCCGAGGACTGGGGTCTCGGCTCTTGGTACGGCGAGACCGGACTGATGCTGACCACGCAGTTCTTCGCGATGAAGATCCAGCGGTATATGAGCGAGCACGGGATCAGCCCGTCGACGCTCGCGAAGGTGGCGGCGAAGGCATTTCGCAATGGCTCGGCGAATCCCAACGCCTGGCGCCGAACCCCTCTCTCGGAAGAGGAGATCCTGTCCTCGCGGATGGTCAACCACCCGCTCACGCAGTACATGTTCTGCTCGCCCGGCGAGGGTGCCGTTGCGCTTGTGCTCGCGCGCGGGGAGAGGCTCCGCGCCGCGCGGGGCCCAGTCTTCCTCCGGTCGGTGGCGTTTCGCACCCGCAGGTTCGGCTCGTTCGAGGTGTTCAGTCCGTCGATCCCGATCGAATCCGGGCCGTCGCCGACCTCGGAGGCGGCCGCAACGGCATTCGAGCAGGCCGGGATCGGGCCGGAGGACGTCGACATCGCCCAGCTCCAGGACACTGAGTCCGGGGCCGAGGTGATGCATTTGGCCGAGACCGGGCTATGTCAGCACGGCGAGCAGGAGGGGCTGATACAGAGCGGTGCAACCGAGATCGGTGGTCGCCTTCCGGTCAACACCGACGGCGGCTGCCTCGCGAATGGTGAGCCGATCGGCGCATCTGGTCTGCGCCAGATTCACGAAGTTGTGCTTCAACTGCGCGGCGAGGCCGGCGAGCGCCAGGCTCCGGGACCGCGCCGGGTCGGCTTCACACAGGTCTATGGCGCCCCCGGCGTCAGTGCCTGCGCGGTCCTGAGCCGCTAGAACATCGGCTGCTCGCGATAGTCGCCCCACACCTGCTGAAGCGCGTGGACGATCTCGCCTTCGGAAACGTGGGCGCGGGCCGCATCGATCAGCAACGGCATCACGTTGCGGCTCATGTCGGCGGCGGATTTAAGGTCGGTCAGAATGGTCTGCACCGCAACCCCATCTCGGTTCGCCTTCGCAGCGCGCAGGCGCTCCACCTGCTTTTGCTCGAGGGCCGGATCGATCCGCAGGATCGTCGTTTCCGCCTCATCGCCTTCGATGTAGGCGTTGACGCCGACGACGATGCGCTGACCGGAGTCGATCTCCTGCTGAAGCGTGAAGGCAGCATCGGCGATCTCGCGCTGGGGGAACCCCCGCTTCACGGCCTCCACCATTCCTCCGAGCTCGTCGATCCTGCGGAAGTACGCGTAAGCCTGCTCCTCCATGCGATCGGTGAGCGCCTCGAGGAAGTAGCTGCCGCCGAGCGGATCGATCGTGTTTGCCACGCCCGTCTCATGCGCGATGATCTGCTGTGTCCGCAGAGCGATGCGAACGGCCTGCTCGGTGGGTAGGGCGAGGGCCTCGTCATAGGAGTTCGTGTGCAGCGACTGGGTCCCGCCGACGACGCCGGCGAGCGCCTCGATCGCGGTGCGCACGATGTTGTTGAGCGGCTGTTGAGCCGTCAGCGAGACGCCGGCGGTCTGGGTGTGAAAACGCATCAGCCACGACTTGGGGTTCTTCGCGCCGTACGTCTCGCGCAGTTCCCGGGCCCAGATCCGGCGCGCGGCGCGGTACTTGGCGATCTCCTCGAAGAAGTCGATCTGTGCGTTGAAGAAGAAGCTGAGGCGGGGGGCGAAATCGTCCACATCGAGCCCGCGCTCAATCGCCTGCTCGACGTAGGTCAGCCCGTCCTTCAGCGTGAACGCCAGCTCCTGGGCGGCCGTCGAGCCGGCCTCGCGGATGTGGTACCCGCTGATGCTCACCGGATGCCATCGCGGCATGTCGGCCGAGCACCACTCGATCATGTCGGTGACCAGCCGCATTGCCGGATCAACCGGGAAGCACCACTCCTTCTGGGCGATGTACTCCTTCAGGATGTCGGTCTGAATCGTTCCGCCGAGATGCTGGCTTGGGATGCCCTGACGCTCGGCCGCGACCACGTAGAACGCGAGCATGATCGCGGCCGGCGCGTTGATCGTCATCGAGACCGTGACCTCGTCGAGCGGGATCCCGCGGAACAGCGTCTCCATATCGAGCACGGTGTCGACCGCGACGCCCTCCCGCCCGACCTCGCCCAGCGATCTTGGATGGTCGGAGTCGTGGCCCATCAGCGACGGCATGTCGAACGCGGTCGAGAGACCCGTCTGGCCGTGGTCCAGCAGGTAGCGGAAGCGCTCGTTCGTCTCCTCAGCCGTCCCGAAGCCGGCGAACTGCCGCATCGTCCAGAGCCGGCCGCGATACATCGAGCTGTACACCCCACGGGTGTAGGGGAACTGGCCGGGCAGACCAATCGCGGCGTCCGCGTCCGCGGGCATGTCGGCGCCGGTGTACAGCGGCCTGATGGGCTCGCCGGAGATGGTCGAAAACGGAGCGTCGCGCGCCGGCGACAGTGCATACGCGGCGCGCCACTGCTCTTCGGAAACCGGGACGTTGTCGACGACCGCCATATCGGCCAAAATCATAGGGGTCCCGATAGTCGGAAGTCAAACTATTTTCCCTCGCGGTCGCGGCACGGACAGGCCGGCCGTTTCCCGGCCGATACACATGACAAGCTGTCCGTCGTGCCTCCTCCACTGCGCTTCGACCCGATCGAAGAGGCCGGCCGCCAATGGCGCAAACGCTGGGGCCGCGGTCCATCGGTCCCGATGATGGCGGTCACCTCAGTGATGCGCGCGCAGCAGATCTGGCTGGCACGGCTGAACGAGACGGTGGGTCCTTTCCAGCTCACGTTCGCGCGCTACGAGGCGTTGATGCTCCTCTACTTCAGTCGGTCCGGCTCGCTGCCGCTCGGCAGGATCGGCGACCGCTTGCAGGTCCACCCCACCAGCGTGACCAACCTCGTTGACGGACTGGAGAAGCTCGGATACGTGGAGCGCACGCCACACCCGAACGACCGACGCACGACGCTCGCGACGATCACGGATGCCGGGCGCGAGGTCGCGTCGTCCGCCACCGAGGCGCTACACGAGATCCGCTTCGGAACGTCCCCGCTGCGCCGGGAAGAGTTGGAAGCTCTGACCCACGTGCTTCAACGAGTACGGGCCGGCGCCGGGGATTTCACGGACCCATAGTTGCGATGGCGGCCCTACACAGGCCGCGCGGGTGCTCGTGGAGTAGCGCTCCGGAGTAGCGCTTGCGCCGGGTGACGTCGTCCTGGCGACCCGTAACTCGGTGTCTGACGCGCTGATCGGCTAGAGAGAGGCCACCCCGATGAGCTGCAGCCCGAGGATGCTGTTGGGCAACGCAAGAGGGCTGTACACCACCAACGCGATCGAGGCGCTGAACCCACAACCACGAAAGGCCGTGAAGACCAAGGCCCAGTTCCCCACCGAGGACGCAGCGCGCAAACTGATCTACCTAGCGATCCAGAACGCCGTCCCCCAATGAACCCGCAGCCGGGGATAGACGAAAGCCCTCCTTGCGTTCAAGATCCAATTCGGAGACCGACTGCCCGACTAACACCATCCACCACCGCCTACACACTTAAGCGGACGCCCTCCGGGACACCCTCATGTGGAATCGGAAAAGAGCTCTTGTGACAGCCGGCGTAGCGGTCGGAGCTTTGATTGCCATTCATAGCTCGACGGCGACGACGGGCGTGCATTACGAGGCTCAGCTACGACTAGCGCGGGCACCTGTGCAATTCGATGCGGCCGCGGCGTCAGACACCGCGGTCGTTGGTGTTGGGTTTGGAAGCGGTGGGGCGAATACATATGTTTTCTCACGATGGGCCGGGGGATGGCGTAGCCAGGCTGATGCCGCTGTGTTGAGAGACCCCGGGGGAACGCAGGCGAACTACCCGCAAATATCCAGCGGCGCTATCGTGGTCGAGGAGAGCCTCGGGCCCTACAGGTCGCGGATCGACCTTTTTGTTCGACCGGCTTCCGGGTGGCACGATCAGGCGAGCCCGACGGCTACGCTGACCTCGAGTCGCAGCCGGAGCGTGGTCAGTCCGGTCGCATCGGGCGCGATCGTCGCCGCGACCGCGATAGGACCTTCAGGCGGCCATCGCTCGGCGGTGGTGTTTGATCGCCCAGCAGGAGGATGGTCTGGAAAGATCGAGCCGGCAGCGACCCTAGTCGACCCTAAGTCCTCCCAGGATCTTCGTGTTGTCGGCGCTTCCGCGTCGTACGTGTTCGCGGCGACCAGCGCAACTGTTGACGTTTTCAAAAGGCCGAAGTACGGGTGGAGGGGCCACGTGCGGCCGGTTGCGAGACTCGGGCCTCGACACCCGATTGCGTCTGCGACGGTGACAGGCTCTGGTGTACTTGCAGGTGGCGAACTGTTCATCGAGCCTCGCCGCGGTTGGCTGGGCAACGTCCCGGCCACGACCACGGCATTCGTCCTCCCACGCACCAAACGAGCGGCCCTGGTGACAAATGCCGTGGGACCCGGTGCCGTCGCGTTCGGGTCGTCTAGCGTCGGCGGCGAGCATCAGTGTCCATGCACCGGTCGCATCTGGCTTGCAACGAAGCCCGGGACAGGCTGGCGGAAGACCGAGCATCTCTATGGAGCGGCAAGCTTTACGACAAGCGACGGGCCGCCGGCCCTCGCAATCGCGTCCCAGACGCTATTTGCGACTACGGGACCGGCGATTGATGTTTACCGTCTCATACGCGCACGATAGCCCGCTTGAACGCCACGTAGAGGCGACCATGCCGGACCTCCACTCCACGCGGTGGCCGGGTTGGGCCCTGTAGTCGCGCTCGGTTTAGAGCAGGATCGCGCAGGATCGAATCCGGACTCTCCGGATGGAAGCCTCTGGCGCCGCCAACGGAGCGAGCGTCCTCGAGGGGCCTCGCTCCAGCGAAGGCCAGTTGCGAAACTTCTCGTCTGTATGTCCATTGATGTCCAGAAATGGGCTATGCTGTCCGACAGACGAGTAGTGCGCCAGATCGCTTCACGCCCGCAGTTATTGACTGTCGCGCAAGCTGCGACGCTACTCAACGTGTCCGAAAAGACCGTTCGGCGTTGGGTTGACGACGAGAAGGTTCCGCATGTCCGGCTACCGAGCAGGCAGATCCGGATTCCCCTCGCTGCGCTTCTGGCCTCTCTTCAGGGCAACTACGACCTCGCCGGGGAGGTCGCCGAGCTCGATGCGCGCTTCAGCGGCGTGACGGAGGATGCGATCCGCGACGCGATGAACAGTTCCGGTGACAGCTGATCCATCGCGGGCTGTGCGTACTGTGCAGCTCGGTGCCTCTCGTCGCGATCGACACGAGCGTCGCGCTGCCGGCCGCGCTGGTGGCAGGCAGTCATCCGCGCAAACTGTGGGTCGTCCTGGCCTACGGCGCGCTGACCTACCAGGCGAAGCATCTTCAGCTTGACCGCGAGCTGCTCACGGAAACCGCCGCAAACGAAGGCGGCGAAGTACACGCCGATCCGGTGTTCGACGAGTTGGTCGAGATCGCCGACTACCGGCGCGCCGCGCTCGGTGAGCGTCTGCCTTACGAAACGCCGGACGACTACGTGGCCGCCGGGTTCACGGCGCTATTCGACGAGTTCGAGCGGAAGGTCCGAGAGGTCGGCCGAAAACTAGATCCATCGGTCCGACTCGAGGACGCGGCGAGGTTCCGCCGCCAGTTCGAGGCGATCTGTGCCGTCGGGCCGCCGCCGTTCGATGCCGCTGAGGCGCCGGCCCTGACCAGGGACCCCGAGGACGATCCGATCGTCTACGGCGCGCTGCTTGCCGGCTGCGACGTCCTCGTTAGCGATGACCATGACATCGTTCCCGATGGGATCAGCCACGAGTACGAACATGGCGAACATCGGCTTCGCGCGGTGACCTTTCGGGGGTTTGTGCACCACTGCTTTGAGCCTGTGGACTTTCGATGGAGCCGGGTCGATGGGGCATGGTTGCGCGAGGCGTTCCGCCAACCAGAAGCGTGAGAAGCTGGAGACAGTCTGTGCAGTAGCCGCCGTTCGCAGCGGCCGTTGAGCAAGAAAACGCGGCAACCAGGGAACCTTTGAGAACGATGGCTTGCATTGGCCCCGGCGCGATGGCTTGAAGTGGCTCTGCCTGGCGTCGGTGTTTGTTGTTGTTGATGTTGCCTGATCGCCCTCTTGGATGGCATGCCGCGGCTGTCGTCGCGAGGGCCGAGCCGGTAGGGCGAGTGCCTGAGCGGCGGTAGCCGCGGGCGCGGCTCCGGGGCGGGGGGTCATGTTTTCTTGCGTCCTCGGCGTTCGAGGCCGTGCGGGAAGCGCCAGCTCTCGTTGCCGGTGTCGATGATGTGTGCTCGGTGGGTGAGCCGGTCGACGACCGCTTTCGCGAGCCGCGGGTCTGGGAACACTTTGGTCCATTCCCCGAACGGCAGGTTCGTGGTGACGATCAGGCTGCCTCGTTCGTGGCGCGCGGAGAGGACCTGGAAGACGAGCTCGGCGGCACCGTCGGGCAAGGCGAGATAGCCCAGCTCGTCGCACACGAGAAGCTCGATTCGGGCGTAGCGTCCGACGACTCGTTCGAGTTCGCGGTTGCCCTGGGCTTCCTGGAGCTCGTTCGCGAGCGCAGCCAATGTGGTGAACCGGACGCGGCGTCCTTGGTGGCAGGCGCAGACGGCGAGGGCTGTAGCGAGCATCGTCTTGCCGGTGCCGGAGTCGCCGATGAAGATCACGCTCTCGCGGTCATCGATCCATGATCCTTCGGCCAGCGCGGCGATCGTGGCCTGCGGGACCTTCGGGTTGTCGGCGAACCGGAAGTCTTCGAGCCGTTTGATCTGCGGGAACCGTGCGTCGATCAGGCGTCGTTTCTCGCGCCGCTCGGCGCGTTCTGACATCTCGGCCTCGAGCAGCACACCCAGGTACGCGACCGGGGTCTGTTGTTCGCGCAAGGCTTCGGCGGCGAGCGCTTTGAACCGGCGCCGGACGGTCGGGAGTTTCAGCTCGATCGCGTGCGCCTCGATCAGCGCCTCCAAAGCGGCGGTCTGCGCGTTGCGGGCCGTTGTGGTCATCGGGATCCTCCGAGCAGCTGGTCGTAATCGGTCAGGTCCGGCGCGGGACGCTCGTGCGCCGCCAGGCGCGCGTCGAGGCCGGTGAGCGGCATCGGCGTGGTGTGCGTGGTGCTAGACGTGCGGCGAGCGAGGAGCTGGACGGCGCGTCCGTCGATCGCGCCCGCGGCCAGGGCGCCGCGGACCGCGAGCTCGACCCGGGCGGGGCCGTGCTCGCGGCAGAGCAACACGACGTCGACCATCTGCCGGGCGGCGTCCGAGCGTCCGTAGCGTTCGATCAGCCCCGCCCACAACCTGTCGAAGCACTCAGGCCAGGAGCCGCGATCGCGCTCCTGGCTGAGCGCAACCGAATGCTCCAGGCCGCCAGGCTTGCGCTGGAGCAGCTCGAGGTAGTGATCGAGCTGGGCGCTAGTCCCGAACTTGCCGTGCAACCGCTCATGGCGCGCGACCTCCCGCCCGCCATGGTTGATCGTGATCTCCCTGGCGCCGATCCTGGCTGAGACCTTCAACCCCGCCAACCGGACTGGGACCGAGTAGCGGTTCTGGCGGATCGTGACCAACGACTTCGCGTCGACGCGCGGCACGGCGGTCTCGCACGCGTCGAACGGCTCGGCCGGCAGCGCCAGCAGCAACGGCCGCTCGACCGCCCACGACCGACCGACCGTCACCGGCCGCCCGTCGATCCGCCGGCCAAGGTCCTGCTCGCAGCCGGCGAGCAGCATCGCGTTCAGCTCAGCGAGATCGCGCAACTGCGGGACCGGCACCAGATGATTTCGGCGGTAGCGGCCGACTTCGCCCTCCACACCACCCTTCTCATGCGCCCCTTCGAGGCCCGGGGTCGTGAACTGCGACGCGAACAGATAGTGCGAGCGGAGCGCGACGAACCTGTCGGTCTCGATCCGCCGGCGGCCCTTCAGCACCTTCTTCACCGCCGATCTCAGGTTGTCGAACCGGACCTTCGGGAATACCCCGCCGAACCACTCGAACGCCAGCACATGCAGCTCCAAGAACGCCTGCTGGATCTCGACCAGCGACGCCTGGCAGAACGCCGCGCCGGAGAACGACGCGCGCATCACGAACAGATGCACCTTCACCGACACACCGCCGAGCACGACCAGCGCCTCGCCCCAGTCGACCTCCGCCTCCACACCCGGAGCGTGGACCTGCGGGACGAACACCTCCCCGACCGGCCACCCCAGCTCACGCTTGCGAGCCCGCACGTACTGCCGGACCGTCACCTCGGCGACGTCAGCACCGTGCTCATCAACCAGCCGCTGCCAGATCCGCCTCGCCGTGTGCCGCTGCTTCGGCGGCGCGGTCCGATCGGCCAGCAACCACTCGTCGATCACCGCCCGATACGCACCGAGCTTCGGCGCCGGCCTGCTCACCGGCGCCCGCTTCGCCGGCGGCACCGGCGACAACAACGCCTGCTTCACCGTCCGACGATGAACACCATGCCGAACCGCCAACCCCCGAA
The DNA here is from genome assembly GCA_963796645.1 of uncultured Solirubrobacterales bacterium. Classification (GTDB taxonomy): domain Bacteria; phylum Actinomycetota; class Thermoleophilia; order Solirubrobacterales; family Solirubrobacteraceae; genus Palsa-465. The sequence goes on from CAWCMQ010000004.1 coordinate 829,879, forward strand.
TCGAGAGACCCTCCCGATCACGGTCCCGTCTGATCTGCTCGAACTGCTCCACCCTGGATCCCATTCCCTCTGGCGCCTCCCGCTCGAGCTCGATGAGCGTCGAACAGTCGGCCGCCGGTCGGACGGAGGTGGAGCCAGTTCAAACCATCACAGTGGGGCCAGTTCAGACCATCGTTCCCAAACCTTGCTCGAAAAAGCATTCGGCGCGCCACTGCTGCGTTCCCAGGTCGGTCGCAGCCCATCCGGCCACGGACGTCGACTTCGAGCCGGTCGCCAAGATGAGCCGAAGGAGCCGGCCGCGGGGTATGCGTTGCGCTCACGATCAGGGGCTCAGGCGCGAGGACTGCGGCGCCGCGCACCAACGCTTCAGCGTCGAGCGCGCTCGGTTCAGGCTGCCAGCGCGGCGCGGATGCGCTTGGCGGCCGCGGCGAGCTCGTCGTCGGCTGCGGGGCGGGCGCGGCGAAAGTCGAGGTCGTGTAGTCCGTCGATCGGCACGAGGTGTATGTGCGCGTGAGGTACCTCGAGGCCAAGGACGGCCATCCCGATGCGTGTCGCTCCAGTCACCCGCTGGATCGCGTTCGCGACGGGCCGTGCGAACGGCAGCAATCCGGCGAGCAGCGGATCTGGTAGGTCGAAGATGTCGTCGACCTCGGTCTTCGGGATGACCAGGGTGTGCCCCTCGCGGATCGGCCGGACGTCGAGGAATGCGAGGAAGTCGTCGTCCTCGTGGAGGATGTGGGCCGGGATTTCGCGCTCGATGATTCGAGTGAAGATCGACGGCATCGGTCAGGAACCGTAGCCGGTCTGAAGCGAGGCGGGGCGGAAGGCAAAGCGCCGCATGTCCCGCAACGGATGCTGGCCCAGGGGCAGGAACAGGACCAGGGCGTTGGCCGCCGCTTGCAGGATTTCGTAGACGGAGGCCTCGGGAGCGAGCGTGGGCATCTCGATGAACTCCTGCGCGATCGCGGTGCAGCGTTCGAGGCTCGTGAGGGCGCGCTGGCCATCGAGCTCCGCGGCGGCGAGGTATGCGCTCAGCCAGGCGACGTAGGCGCCTCCGCCGGGAATCCCGCATAGCCAGCCTCGGTGCTCGTCGCGGAGCCGTGTTCGCTCGCGCCGAAGGTCGCGATCCGGGGATCCGCCGAAGTGCGACCAGTCGTCGATCGGACGGAATCCTTGTCCGACCGCGTTGTGGATCGCGGATCGGTACGTGCGCGCAGCGTCAGCCACGGCCTTCCACCACGTCGGCGGCTTGGCGGTGCGGTCGGGTTCGATCACGGTCGCTGCGATCAGCTCGCAGGCGCCGGCCGCTTCTAGCAATCGAAAGCTGCCGAGCAGCGCGGCTACGTATGTCGTCGTGTCGCTGCGGATTGCTGGACTGTCGTCGCCGTTGGGTGTGGTCCAGCCCCAGTCGGTTGGGGGAGCGCGCCTGCCGCTTGGTGGGGTCGCGTCGGTCATCGGCTGAAGCGCTCGCCGATCCGCTCGGCGATCGTTTCGGGGGGCAGATCGATCGCGCCCTCCCAGTGCAACCGCTCGAGGAAGGTCGAGTCTGACCGGTAGAACGGTCCCAGGTTCGAGCGGCAGGCGAGCCGCAGGTTGAGCGGGTATCCGGCGGTGCCAGCCGGCGCTCCGTAAACGGCGAGGTTGAAACTCTCGAACCCCATCTCGGCGTACGCCGTCAGAGCCAGCCAGAGACCGTGCGCCAGCTCGGCGGTCAGGTCGTCGTCGAGTTCGGCTGGCGAGGCGATCCCGCCGATGAACGCTCTGAGCTCGGCCGGGGCGATTGGAGCGAAGCTGACCAGCCACTCGATCCGGCCGGTGTCCCCGAGGTAACGCTCACCGGCGGCGCGCTCAGTCCGGAGGTAGTCCTCGTAGCGATCCTGGGGAACCTTCGCGAGCATGCGCTGCAGCGTCGTGGGCTCCGAGTCGACGATTCCCTGAAGGTGCGGGTGGAACAGGGAGCTGCCCGAGGGCAGCATGTGATTGGCGTTGATCGACGCCCACCCAGACGCCGGATCGACCGCCATGACGGCCCTCGCGTAGCTGACTTGCGCAGCGAGGTTGTCTGTGATCAACCGCTCCGTCATCCGTTCGAGAGGCAGGTAGTGCAGCCGCGGGGAGTAGACCGACACGCAGCTGTGAGACGAGTACGCGTGCAGGTTCGGAAACAGCACAGCCTCTCCATGAGCGATCGTGCCTTCGGGATGAACCCCCGGAGCGAGCTTTGGCGTCAGCTGGGCGATCCTTTCCGGACAGAACGGGCAGCGCGGCTGGCTCTCATCGGCGAACGCCTCGAGATCGAAGTCGTTTGCCGGCATCAGCCCCCGCTCGGGGAGGATCCGCGAGCTGTGATCGGTCAGCGGGTCGAAGCGGACTTCAATCGGTGTCGACGTGAGGCTCCCCGTCTCCGGGTCGATCATCTCCGCGGTCATCGAGTGTCGTCTCAGTTCCACGATCCCGCTCACCCGGGCGCGATCGCGCGGAGACGGGACGCGGCCATCGCGAGGGTGTCACGCTCCTTCCTGGCAATGACCTGCTCGTACGCGTGGCGCGCTCCGGCAATATCACCGTGCTGCTCGAGCATCACCCCGAGCTCATGCTCGGCCCACGCCGCCATGTAGGCGTCGGTCGAGCTGATGGCAATTTCGTACGCGATGCGCGCTTGCAGATGAGGAGCGCCCGATTCGCTTGCTTGCCGAAACGCGGCACACGCGCTGGCGACTTCGCCCAGATGCTCAAGCAGGCGCTCCTCCCGTGCTGGGTCGATCCCACGGTTGGTGGCGAGGACCGGATCCGGATCGCGTTTGCCCGATCCCTCCAACTTCACGAATGCGAGGCTCAGCATGACTGCAGACCGTCGGGTCGTTGCCGCGAGCAACTCTACGCCTCCCGGCCTGCCCTCCAGCGATCGCAACGGCTTCGCGACCTGCGTAACCGGGCGCGGCCGCCGAGCTCACCCTCGATCCGCAGCAGCTGGTTGTAATCGTCCACTCGCTCGGACCGGACGGAGCACCCACTTGATCGATGCTCCCGCTGACGACTCGTAGATTGACCGAAACCCGTTACGCAAACGCGCCAGTGGCGAGCTCTCAACTACCGAAGTGGCACAAGGCCCGAATCCTGGCCGAGCTCGATCACTTCCTCGCGGATCGAAGCGAATGGCCGAGCTACCGGGAGTTCCAGCGCGCCGGGCTGAAGGGACTCCGCGACGCGATCACAAAGCACGGCGGCGCCCGATGCTGGGCACGGAAGATGGGCGTCCGTTACGCGAGCCGACTGGAATATTCGATCGGCGTACGGATGATCCCCAACGTTCGTAAGGCAGTCGACGGGATCGACGAGCACGCGTGGCAGACGATCGAGGACTATCCCGAGGAAGGGGAGGCGCAGATAGCCGAGACCAGCTACGGCGGCAGGCGGCTGATCGCTCGCCGCACCCGGCTGCTCGGCAAACAAGCACAGCTATGGCCTGACTGCCGTCACTTCGCGTTCGTCACCAACCGGACCGACGATCTCACGGTCGTCGAGGCCGAGCATCGCGATCACGCCGTCGTTGAGCAGGTCATCGCTGACCTCAAGGACCAGGCACTGGCGCACTTCCCCTCCGGCGAGTTTGCCGCCAACGGCGCCTGGACCGTGCTCGGCGCGCTCGCGCACAACCTCCTCCGATGGACACAACGGCTCGGGCTTCCTGACACAACTGTCCGCGCCGCGCGGACGATCCGCCGTCGCTTGCTGCAGATCGCCGGGCGACTGACGCGTCACGGCCGCCGCTGGACCCTGCACCTCCCCGCCCGCTGGCCCTGGCAAGGCGACTACCTCACCGCGCTGGACCGGATCCGCGCGATCCCCGCCGCCTGACCGGGCGCCACCACGCTCCACCTACAAGCACCGAACCTCCGCCCGAACCGGGCGCGATCTCCGCTGCGCGAAACAGCCACGGAACGCCTCCGCGCACGCGCTCAGCCGGCAACACCAACCCAGGACACGCCCGATCACGCCAGCCGACCGGGCTCAACCGGCCAGATCGCCCATTCACCCGCCGGAACCCAGCGGATCGGTGGATCCGGGCTAAAGCCCACGCCTCAGACATGGACTACTTCATCGGGCAGCTGCAGATCACGCTGCCCGTCCTGGGAGTCGACGCGATTCGCGTTAAGGAGACGCAAGCCGTGCCCCCGTCGTCTCGTGACGCGCTGATCTCGCCCGTATTTCATCTACGAAACAAGAAGGTTGGCGTCGACGCGAGCGCCCGGCAGATCGACGGCGAGTTCACGATGCTGGCCGGTTCGACCGTCGTCGGTAACTGGCACGGGGTCGGCAAGGCGGACAGCACCATGAACGCCTCCTACCGCGAGAAGCACGAAAAGCTCGTGGCTGACGGATCAATCCGAATCGACGGCGCCGTCGGCACTCTCATCAAGGATGTCGTATTCCCTTCGCCGTCCACAGCCGGGGCAATTGCTCTGGGACGATCTTGCAACGGTCGCATCTCCTGGATCGCCGACGACAGCACAACGTTCGGGGCATGGGAGAGCCGGGACGTCGAATAGGCCCCGCTGTCACGCACTGCACGCCTACCGAGGATCCCGTGAAGGTGGTCCACAAGATCACCTATCCAACGGGAAGATCTACGTCAGGCAGGACCGCACCGACAGCATCAACTACTAATGCCAGGCTTAGCAGCGGATCGCCGCGGGTGGTTATTCAGGAGTGGATATGGATCGGCGCCCGGACGCGGATCAAGTGCGGAACCGCGAACTCGCGGATCTGCTTTGCAGCGGTGAGCGCCCGCAGCGTGACCTGATACGTCCCGGGCTTGAGGCGGCGGCCGTTCACCTTCAGGTTCCAGTGCGCGTGCCGGCGCCCCGGTCTGAACCTGCCAAGCGGGACGTGCCCGACCACCTTGAGCCTCGGTACGCGCCGGCCGAACAGCTCATGGTGGCCAATGACGCGCTGGACAAAGATCCCAACCGCCGAGTCCTGCGCGATGCGGAAATTGACGTCGCCGGCCGGAGTAATTCCAGTCCGGCCGAACACAGTGTGCTCGAAGAGGCTTAGTTTATCCCCGTAGAGCTCGTACGGTTCCGCAGCACCACAGACGCCCGCGTCGCCGAGGTCGACTCCGGCGGGGTTGATCATCGTCTGGGTCTGCGTGTCCCACACGAACAGGCGGGCGTCGCTGTGGTCGGGGGGGCCCGAGACGAACCCGAGGTAGCGCCCGTCTGCGGTGAACGCAGGGTCGTAGGCGTTGGCGGTGTCGAACGGCAACGACTGGGGCGGCCCGGGGAAATCAGAGAGCGGCAGCACCGGACGCGAAGCGAGGAGCGACCTCCCGCCTGCGAAAGTCTCGAACACCAGGGTCGGCAGGCCGCCCGGCGAGCCCAGCGCCGGTTCGAAGTAGTCGCCCCTCAGTAGTGGTGAGGCGACACCGCCGAGTTGGCCGACGACGAGCCCCTGCTCAGACGACCCGACCACTACAAAAGCGATGAGCGATCCGCTCTTGACGGGATCGTACACGTAGCCCCCTCCTGGGACAGAGTACTGGGTCTGGAACGTCGAAACGCCGAATGGCCCGGCAGGGAACGTCGCGAGGCTGTAAAGCGTGACCGACGGCGAGGCGGCGAACCGACCGCCGGTCAACAGCGTTTGTCCATCCGGTGAGATCGCGGGCGAGCTTTCGGCTGTCGCCGCGGTCCCGGACTGGTTGACAACGAAGTGCTCCTGGCCGGTCCCGAGGTCGTCCACATTCTCGACAACGTTGTTCTCGAAAATGACCTCCCACGCGATCCTCGTGCCGTCGCTCGAAACGCTCGGGTGGCAAAGTTGGTTCGTCGCGTACAACTGCGTGATCGCTCCTGTGCCCGCGTTCACGCGAACGATGGCCGTACCGGGCGGCCTCGCGACCGCGAAGACCGCGAGGACATCGGCACTCGCGGGCGCAGCGACCAACGCCATCGCAGCGACACAACCGAGCCCAACTCGCACCGGCCAACGCACCAACAACACCCCAACTTGGCGCCAGATCTGAACGCTTGGAGTATCCACCACCTGGCGCCCGCGTGCAAGCACGGCGGACGCCGATTGCGAGCAGCCGGCGGCCGCCGACAACGCTGCGTCGCTACGGCTGTTGGCCTCGTCGTGGTGGAAGTCAGCACCGTGCCGCCGATGGTGCGGTTCTCGGCAGAGTCGGTCGAACGTGCGTCGCGGCAAGCCCAGTTGGCCGCCAGGAGCGCAGGTCACCTCGCGGAGTCCATCCTGCGGGACCAGCCAGTCGATGACGCATTCGAAAACTCGCTCGCAACGTTCTTCGAATATCTCGGCGACGACAGCGTGGACTCTCTCAAAGCCGACGGGATCGCATCCGCCCTCCCTGAGGACGACGTCCACGCGATTGCGTGGCTTATCTCGCTGTACTCGACCCGGGCGCGCGGCATCGCGCAGTTCCGGCTGGCACGCGCGAGAGCGAGTCGCATCTTGGACGCACGCTGGGCCGATGTGTGGAGGCACTAGCACGTCGGCTTCTACACTCGGCCCCGATTGACAGCCCGATCGGGTCTGAACGAGCCGATGCATGTGGGCGATCACCGCCGGACGACGTCGGGATCGTCGGGATCGGCATCCACGCGTTCGGTCGCCATCCTGGCGTCCCCGGGTTGCAGATGGCCGCGGTTGCCGCACGCGCTGCCCTTGCCGATGCCGGTGTCCGCTGGGAGGAGATCGACTTCGCCGCCGGCGGGTCCGATGCCGCCGGCAATGCCGACACGTCGGTGGCGGCGCTCGGGCTGACCGGGATCCCGTTCATCAACGTCAAGAACGGGTGCGCCACCGGTGGCTCGGCGCTCACGACCGCTCACGCGATGCTGTCTGCGGGTTCGGCCGACCTCGCACTGGTCATCGGCTTCGACAAGCACCCGGCCGGTGCGTTCAACCCGCTGCCCGAGGACTGGGGTCTCGGCTCTTGGTACGGCGAGACCGGACTGATGCTGACCACGCAGTTCTTCGCGATGAAGATCCAGCGGTATATGAGCGAGCACGGGATCAGCCCGTCGACGCTCGCGAAGGTGGCGGCGAAGGCATTTCGCAATGGCTCGGCGAATCCCAACGCCTGGCGCCGAACCCCTCTCTCACGCGATCACCTCCGGTTCTACGTTGATGAGAGCGCGCTCGGACTTGGCAAGGCTCTGGAAACCGCCCGCCGCGACACGGTTCACGCTGGACACAAGCTCATCCCGGAATGTCCGCTGGGCGTGCTCGACCCGGACTGATTCCGGCGGTCGCGGCGCGCGACTTGATAGTTAGCGCGGGACAGGCACATCCGCACGCGACCGCAGCAGGTCGAGCGGTTTCGGGACGCAGGTCTTCGGGTGTTTTGGATCGCGGGCAAGAGGGACCTGGCGACATGGGGCTGGCTGACGCGTCTCGTCCACCACTGGACCGGCATCGAGCGGATCACTGCCGAGAGCGGCGACGGTCCCTGGTTCTACGCGGTCAACGAGCAATCGGTCCGCGAGATGAATCTGTAGCTGGAGATCAACAGGTTCCACCCCGCGAGGCAGCCGCCGTCGGTGTTGACCGGAAGGCGACCACCGATCTCGGTTGCACCGCTCTGTATCAGCCCCTCCTGCTCGCCGTGCTGACATAGCCCGGTCTCGGCCAAATGCATCACCTCGGCCCCGGACTCAGTGTCCTGGAGCTGGGCGATGTCGACGTCCTCCGGCCCGATCCCGGCCTGCTCGAATGCCGTTGCGGCCGCCTCCGAGGTCGGCGACGGCCCGGATTCGATCGGGATCGACGGACTGAACACCTCGAACGAGCCGAACCTGCGGGTGCGAAACGCCACCGACCGGAGGAAGACTGGGCCCCGCGCGGCGCGGAGCCTCTCCCCGCGCGCGAGCACAAGCGCAACGGCACCCTCGCCGGGCGAGCAGAACATGTACTGCGTGAGCGGGTGGTTGACCATCCGCGAGGACAGGATCTCGTCTTCGGTCTGCGGTCACGATCCGGGTCAGCGCTCAGGCGGCGACCGATTCGGCGGCTGCGCCGTTAGCACGGCGGAATTCGTAGCGAAGCGCCTGAAGCACAGCCTCCCGCTCTAGCTCGTACATCTCAGAGATTCCCTCGGGCGACTCGCCGGAACGGAACAGCTCGACGATGTTCTCCGTCCGCACATTTCGAACAACGGGCTCGCCGAATCCGCGCAATGGGTCGATCTGCACCTGGTCGAGATCGACATCTGGGTGGACGAGCCTTGGCTGACGGCGGTTGCCATCGTCGGTCCATTGGATAGAGCGACGGAAAGCGTCAGCGGGCGGCGACCAGTCGAGGACGGCTTGTCCCGTTCGGACGACGACCAGCGCGAGCGGTCGCTCTAGTCGGACCTGGTCCTGGACCTTCCAGACAAGCTCCCGACCATCGACGTCCAGCCAGGTGCGCGCCGACGCGAGCGGATACCGCTTCTGGAGCTGCTCTCTCAGCATGTCGATTGCAGGACGCATCCGGATTACCGGCACGCCGGCATCGCGGTACTGAGCGAGGAGCCGCGTCTCCACGAACTCGCCCCAAGTCACCGCCTCGTCGCCCGTGGAGACCTCCCGCACCACCGGGGGATAACTCTTGCCAGCTCTTACGTAGCCGTCGATCCAACGGCGCGCCGTGCCCGTACGCAAACCGAGCAGCGTGTCCACCTGAGAGAGTCCGTAGACAGGTCGGGACAGGAGATCGATTACCTTGGGCACACGCCCAACTTTGCAGCAAACGACCGCGGACAACATCGGTGGGACGGGGCTTGCTGACACTGGCCGCCCGTCGAGCTCGTCGGTGAACGCACGCGCCGTCGCAGCGGTCGTCCGGGTCATCGTTTTCGTGGGCCGCTGCGTCCGCGACAACCGGCGGCCGCCGGTCCAACCCGGTCGCGGCGCCGTTCGGCCGCTCGAGTCCGGCCTGACCAGTACCTGGATGTGCTTGTTGGCGATCACCTCGTCCATGTCTTGTTCGTTCCAGTACTGCGCGTCAGCGAGCGCGACCTCGGGCCGCACCAGCTCGCGAGCGCCGGGGCCTGAAACAGGCACCACGACGGTCACACCGCAAAAACGTGCTTCTCGCTGTGGTGCGGAGCGGTCACGACCTCGCCGTGGCTTGGTCTCGCTGATGCTGGTAGCCCGATGCGGAAGCCGGGCGGACCGTGCGGCGCGACGGCCGCTCTGTTTAGGGCGTTGTCGCCCGCCAGGCGGCAAGGACGTCGGTGCCATCCGCGCCGTTGCCGGAGCCGCGACGGTTTCGCTGACCGGGCTCAGCGAGCAGCAGCCGATGATCCCGCAGTGTCGAAGGCTTCGCCCTCCTTCACCTCTTCACGCTTGCCGCCTCATGATGCTCTCGCCGAGTTCGTGGACATCTACCTCGAGCGCCACGCAGGCATCCCGCTCGAGCGGTCTGTTCGGACAGCCGCCGGGCGAAGCACGCCCGACGTGATCTCTCCTTCTAGCTGTTCATGTAGTCCGCAATGTGGGGCACCGCCTGCTCGATCGTCAGGAACGGCTTGGTCTCGTACTCGATCCACTCCGAGTAGTTCAGGAGGTTCCGATAGGCCTCTTCCAGATCATCAGCTTCCGAGATCAACACGCCCTGGCTTCCGTCGGCAGCCACGTAATGCGCCCTGATGGTCGACGGCACCCCCTTCTCAGCAAAGACGCCCATCAGCTTCTTGGTCTCGTCCTTACTGAGCTGCTTGATCCTGTAGGTCGTAATGAAGATCACGGTTTCCTCCCTGGGTTTGTTTGATCGCCGTTGGGAGACACTCGCACGGATCGGCTGGCGGCGCCATCCGCAAGAACTACCGATCCGCTGTTCTCAACCGGGGAGGCCACAATCGGCGGTCAACCCTCGTCGACTTGTCCGCCCTCAGCGGCGAGCACGTCGAGGAATGTCCTCGTGAGTTCCTTGCCTTGTTTGATCTTCTTCAGATCTCGCTGGCGCGAAACCGCTGCGCCCTCCGGGGTGCCCGGCACGAATCGACGCACGCGCAGCGGCTCGATTGTGAAGCGCTCCTCGCCGATCGAGATCTTCGTCGCCGCGCCGGCGCTCAACTTGGTCCTGTGTGCGTGCACCTCGGTGATCGGTGCATCGACGATCACAACCCCCTTGCCCTTACGTAGCGTCAGATGACCGTGAGAGATGGTGGCCACGCCATGGCGGTCGATGAAGCGAAGACCCTGGTCGATCTGAACGTTGGCCTCGAACTGCGGTTGATCTTCTGGGGTATCAGCTTCCCGCATACCCTGAGTATCTGTGGAACCTCGCGAGCGCACATCCGAGCACACCCACAGACACGGCGCGAACAAACTACGCCGCGGAAGGCCTCGTTCGAACACGAGCCTGCCCCCAGGGTTCGCGGCCGGGGCCACGTGCCGCGGAGGCTGGGATGATCGTCAGTGTGCAGCTAACGCTGCGTTGGTCTCGGGGAACACGTCCGCGTTGAGCTTGCAGCGCAGCGTGCCGCTCGACCGCGAACCTACCGCTCCCGCTTCTCCCACGTCGGAGGATGTTCGGGCTCACGGCCCCAGTGCTCACGGCGCCACTGGTCCATTATCCGCCGCTTGGTCTGTTCCTCGTCCTTCTCGAACTCCTTGAGCTCGCGCTCGAGCGCACGCTCGACCTCAGCCATCCGCTCCTCCTCATGGCGGATCGCAAACTCGGCACGATTCTCCTCATCGTGCATGCGGGCCTGCTGTTCGCGATCAAGCATGGATCGATGATCGCGCCACCGGCACGGCGACGTATCCGGGTATCTCCGCAAACCTGGCCGTAGGTGATGCGGATGAAGCCCCTCGGGACTGTGCAATGCCCCGGGCTGCAATCCTACGAGCATGCTTACTTCGATCGTTGATGTATCCACCGATGACGGAGTCGCCGACGCCTACCTGGCGCGTCCAGACGACCAGCCCCATCCCGCCGTGCTGTTCCTGATCGACGCGTTCGGCCTGCGCCCGCGGATCGAGGAGATGGCCAATCGGATCGCGAGCCGCGGCTACACGGTCCTGGCTCCGAACATCTTCTACCGTGCCGGCCGCGACCCGGTCGGGCCGGTGCCGGACTTCGCGGACGCGGAGAGCCACACCGCCTTTTTCCAGTCGCTGAGACCGCTGCTCGAAGCGCTCACCCCGGAGCGGATAGTGCAGGACGGCCGGGCCTATCTTGACTACCTGGCGACGATCGCCCCGGGGCCGGTCGCGATCACCGGCTACTGCTTGGGCGCAAGGATGGGCTGGCGAATCGCCGCCGCACATCCGGACCGGGTCGTCGCGCTCGGCGGCTTCCACGGCGGCGGCCTGGTCACCGATGCGCCGGACTCGCCCCACCTCTCGGCTGAGCAGCTGCAGGCTGAGGTGTACCTCGGCCACGCCGACCAGGACGCGAACATGACCCCCGAGCACGTCGCGGCGCTCGAACAGGCCCTCGACGACGCGGGCGTGGCGTATCGCTCCGAGATCTACTCGGGCGCGATGCACGGCTACACGATGTCCGACACGGCGGTCTACGACGAGGAGGCGAGCGAGCGTCACTTCAACGAGCTGTTCTCTCTCCTCGACCGGGCGTTCGCGGCTCAGACCACGTCGGGCTCGGGCTGAGTCAGCGCCGCGAGCTCGAACTCGCTCAGCATCCGCTTGCCGCGGGTCACCGGATCCCAGGCCACCAGGATCGTCTTCCCGGACGCGGCAACGGTGCCGTCGGGCAGCCTGACGTCGTGCTCGAGCCTGATGCTCGACCGCCCCACCTCGGCGACCCGGACGGCGATCTCCACCTCGTCGTGATCCTTGCGGACCTCGGCGTGGTAATCGAGGTCGACGTGGGCGAGGACGTAGCTCCCGTGCGCGTGGTCCACGCCCACGCGGCGGATGATCTCGGTGATCAACGCCGCCCGCCCCTCCTCCAGCAGCTCGTGGTAGACCGACTGGTTGAGGTGACCGAGCATGTCCATATCTCGCCACCGGAGCTGAACCCGGACGCTGTGCTCGAGGCCGTTGGTCACGACCCGGGAGGATATGGGCCGCGCTCGAACGCGAACTCGCGGGCGCGAGTGGCGCTGGCCAACAGCAGCCCGAGGAAGCGGTCGAGCGTCTCAGTCTGAATCGCCTCGAGCGGAAGCTCACCGCACACGAACACCTCGCCGGCCCGATTCTCGGCAAAGCACACGAGCGGCGCCTGCCGGTTCCAGTACAGAAGCTGGTGAGGGTCGATCAGGCCGGGCGGCAGAACGGCGGCCTGGGCCCGGACAAACTCCCCCCTAATCGACACCCCCACGTCGAGCCGGTGGCCGGCGGCGTCGAGCGTGAGGCCCCACTCGCCCGGTGCGATCTCCCGCACCTCGCTGTCGAGCGAGGACATGAAACGCGCCACGCGCTCTGCCGGAGAGCTCACTTAGTTCGGATCCGTGGCCGCCTTTAGCCGCGCACATTGCGCGCGCAGGGCGGGTGCAGTGTGGATCGGCTGCACGATCCAGCCGAGATGGTTCGGCTTGAACAGCACGATCGGAAGGCCGCGGTGGATCGAGCGTCCCGGGCGGAAGCCGACGTTGCCGACGTTGAGTCCGATCTCCCACGCGAGCGTGCTCTGGAACCCGAGCACGGTGACCGGCTGACCGCAGGCGCGGATCCGAGACGCGCCGCCGTCGCGCTCGATCACCTTGTGCAGGCGATCGATCTGAACCCCGGCCTGCCGGCGGTTGAGAATCTCGACATGCGCATCGCGGGCTCGTCCACGAGCGGTCGGGACGAGTGCCACCGCCAGCGCGGCGACGGCCACCGGGCCGGCCCACCGCAGTGCGGCCATCGTCTTCGGCTCGCCGGTGAGCACCCGTCCGACGGTCGCGCCCGCGAGCACCATCATCACCGCGGCGGGTTCGATCAGATAGCGCGGCGCGGCCGACCAGCCGTAGAACGCGAAGCCGATCTCGATCAGGATCCAGGCCAGCGCGAGACCGATCAGCCCGAGCCACACGCGATCTCGCCGCACAAACGCCATCACCACCGCGGCGCCGGCAGCCACCTTCATCGGCACGGTGAACAGGTCTAAGTAGCGGCCGAACACGCCGGTGAACTTGTCGCCGTGGAGCACGCGAACCGAGTTCAGCGCCAGGTCACCGGGCCGGAACCAGCTCTTCGATGTAAGGGCGGGAATCACGAACCAGAGCAGCGGGATCAGGCACAGCCCGATCGCACTCCGGAGTCGCATGTCAGGAACCGAACGCCACATCCAGACCGCGTAGAAGAACGTGAATGCCCACACCTCCGGACGTCCCAACGAGGCCAGGAAGAGCATCGCGAACGCGATCCGGGGACGGCCCGAGAGGTGTGAGTCAATTGCCGCCAGGCACAGCGAGACGACCATCGGGTCGGAATTCGAGATCAGCAGCAGCTGCCAGTAGCCGTCGATCGCCAATATGCCGAGCCCGGCGAATACAGCGGCGATGATCGGCGCGTAAATCCGATCGGGTGCCGGGCCCGTCAGCCGATAGGCGATCTGGCCGCCGAAGAACGCGCCGCTCAGCGACACCGCGACCGAAGTCACCATCCACAGCCACGGCTGCTCTCTGCCGGCCAGCGCGTACGGCAGGGTGAACATGTAGGTGAGTGGCTTCCAGGATGGGGCACCGTTCGTATCGAGGTTCCAGTGCAGCGTCTGCCGGCCCCACACCAGCCAGCCGTAGGCGTCGAACTCCGGACGCATCCCGGTGGCCGCCACGAACGCGATCGAGAGCAGCACGATGCCGGCGGCGACTGTCCATCCGGGGTGGCGTGCAACCGGCGCCGCGAGCGGGCGCCACGGACTGGCCGTTTCCGTTGTCACCCGAGCCGGGGTCAGCGATCGGCCGCGTCGAACCAGCGGCTCAGGGCACGGTGGCCGGCCAGCGTGACCTCGCCATCCGTCGAGATCCAGTCACGGACCAGAAGCTCGCGAAACAGGCCCAGGGCGTCGCTCGGACCCGGACCATCGCCGCGGGCGGCGAGCGTCTCGCTGCCCGGCTCGACGATCCACCGACCGGACTCCAATGCCGCCAGCGCAAGCCCCTGCTCGTCGCTTGGCAGATCGAGCGCACCCGGCCCGGCCCGACGCAACGGATCCTCGTGGTCAGTGACCGACTCGGACGCGGCGCGCGGGCGCGGCGGCGAATCGCCGGCGGGCGTGGGATGTACCCAGCTGCCCCGCGAGGCGACCTCCTCACCGAAGGTCTCGGCACGTTCCCGCAGCCAGCTCCCGGCGCTCTCGACCCACTCTCTGGCTCGATCTGGATCCAAACCCATCGCGGACGCGAACTCCTCGACGTCGACCTGCCCTACGACGTGTTCGACGGAACGCCCGACCTCCTCGGCGATCGAGCGAACCATGTCCTCAAAGCTTTCTCCGTCAGACATGCCCTACATGATCGCACGCCTGAGCGTCATTCGCTCAGAATCCGCGTGACTGGAACTCGTTGCCGATATTGACGATCTTCGTAGCGTCGGACTTGAGCGACTGAAGTGCCGCCAAACCGTCCGAGCGGGACTTGTTGAGCTCCGCCGTGCGCAGCTTCACCATGTCAGCCTGAATCGCGGCCAGGGCGACAACCGCCTGGCCGTGTAGGTCGGCGATCGCACTCGGAGGAGTCACCGCCGCCATCCGGTCATGCGCCAGCTTGACGTCGGCGATCGCAGCGGCGAGCTTCTGCGGATTGGCGATCCCACCGTTGGCCAGCGCTGTGCGGAGAGCCGGGGCGACCTGGTTGTTCAAGAGCGGACCGAGCTGCTGCTCATACGCAGCCTTGGTCAGAGGCTTGGGACCGCTCGAGCTGCTCGAAGAGCTTCCGCAGCCGGCGGCGCCAACCGCCAGCGCCGCCACCGCCAGCAAGGCTCCTGCTCGATGCTTTGTCACTCGCGTTCCTCCCCGTCGAGGTCGTGTAGGTGGAGCTCTGAGGTTTGTTCCTCCGACACAGCCTCGACGTAGCTGGGAGGCTCCTCGCTCCCCAGATGTTCGTCGGCCTGCCCCTCGGGCACAACCTCCCCGCCGACGGGCTGCGCGGCAACCGGCACCGGTACCGCACTCGCACGCGGCGGACCGGAGGTTACTCGTTCTGATTCGGGCGGGAACCGTTCGAGCGCATCCTCGGCGAGCCCGAACAGGGACGTTGCCACCTGCTTGACGTCCTCGAGCAGGCGTGCGCGCTCGTTCCAGACCGCCTCGGTCTCGCCGTCGAGCTGACGCAGCTGCTGCTTGGCGTCCTCGGTCATCGCGACCGCGTTGGCAGCTGCGGCGGCAAGGCAGCGGTCGGCCTCCTGGTGGGCACGGCGGGTGGTCTCGCTCGCCTGCTCGTGGGCGACCCGGAGGATCGCCGCCGTCTGCTCCCCGATCCGCTCGATCTCGGCGGTCACAGCCCCGGTGGTGTCACCGCCGGCGCGAAGCTCCTCGACCTCGCGCTCGAGCTCGGTGATGTACTCGTCCACTGCGTCGCGGTCATAGCCACGACGGACAACGGGAAACCTCGGCGAGAGCAGGTCCCAGGGCGGCGCCACGTCGCGCGCGAGCAGGGCCACGCCGGATCTATCGGACTCGCTCATCGATTCACTCCTTCATGCGGGTTCGAAGCATGAAGGCCTTTCGGCGCACCGGCGCTCATCCCTGGTGAGGCGCCGGACTGCAAGGGTGCTGTCAGCCTTCGGCGTACTTCTTCAGCTCACCCGCCCGCGCGCCGGCCAGCTGGCTGCGAAGAACTCCGACCAGCGGACCGCGGATCACGAGCCCGAGCTTGCGGCCGAGCTCGGCCTCGATTGTGTACGTCGCGCGGGTCTTCTCGCCACCAAGATCCTCGAGCGTCCAGCTCCCCTCGACGGACTTGAGCTCGCCCTTCTCCTGGGTCCAGCTCAGCGTCGTCGGGCCGTCGTAGGCAAAGCGGATCGTCGACTTGATCGTCGTCACCTTCGCGTCCGTGTGGGCCTCGCAGAGCGTGGCGCGGCGATCGGCATCGCGCTCGATCGCGTTCATGGCCTTGAGACCGCCCTGCCATTCGGGCGCGCTCTCGACGTCCTCGACCAGCTCCCACACCTTCGCGATCGGAGCGTTGATCTCAGCCGTGGAACTTCCTGTGATTGCGGCCATCTCAGCTCACCTCCAGGTTGGAACGGTTGAGGTCCGACCCTAGCGCCTGGGACCAAACCGAGCCCAGGTCGAGACCGAAGACCGCCCGTGGTACCGCTAGGGTTCAGGTTCGGCGTCTGGGGCGCGCGACGCCGTCCATAACTCAAGGAGGCTGTATGACCAGGACACTCTGCACTTTGGTAGCCGTTGCCGGGACAATCGCGATCGCGGGCTGCGGCAGCAGCTCCTCGTCCAGCTCGAGCGGCGCTCCCGCCTCAACGAGCACCGCCGCGGCGGGCTCGACCTCGACCGCGGCGGCCAGCAGCTCGGCCGCCGGCGGCGGCACGGCCAACCCGGACCTCGCCCAGGCGGTTGCAGCCTGCAAGGCCGCGATCGCATCACAGTCGACCATCCCCGCTAGCTTCAAGGGCAAGCTCGACCACATCTGCGACGTGGCCGGAACCGGGAACCAGGCAGCGATCAAGCAGGCGACCCATCAGGTGTGCATCGACATCATCAAGTCGAAGGTGCCGTCATCCGAGCAGGCGGCCGCCGAGGCGAGCTGTCCGGCCGCCTGAGCCTGACCGAAGTAGCGTTCAACCCCGATGGGCTGACGATCGGGGGGATAAGTTGAAGAGGACCGCGCGCGAGGGCCAGGGGGAGGCCCTCGCCGCGTTCGCGCCGAGCCCGCTTGACACTTCCTAAGCTTATTAGGTATACTCCTATCTACGTTAGTCACGACCGATAGGACACCCGATGCGGAGCTCAAGCGTCACCGACAACCTGACCCTTCTCAACAAGTTCCATTTCGTGAACGCGTACCTCGTCCGCGAGGACGACGGCTACACGCTCGTCGACACGATGATGTCCGCGGCCGACGATGTGATCGCCGCCGCCAGTCAGTCCGGCATTGAGATCCGCCGGATCGCGCTCACACATGGCCACGCCGATCACTCCGGATCGCTCGACGCGCTCAAGGAGCGGCTCGGCGACTCCGTTGAGGTGCTGATCCCGGAGCTCGACGCGAAGATCCTCGAGGGTGAGAAGGTGGTGGACGGCAAGCTCCCGGGCTCATGGAAGGCGGTCAAGACCAAGGCCGACACTCGGCTGGGGCCTGGTGACCGAGTGGGCAGCCTCGAGGTCGTGGCGAGCCCTGGCCATACACCCGGGCACGTGGCGTTCCTCGATACGCGCGATCGATCGCTGATCGCGGGCGACGTTTACACGACGATCGGCCGGCCGAGCGTCACCAGCCACTACTACCTCCGCTTCCCGCTCGCGACGATGGGGACGTGGAACCGCTCCTTGGACCTGGAGTCC
Organism: uncultured Solirubrobacterales bacterium; assembly: GCA_963796645.1. Lineage (GTDB taxonomy): Bacteria > Actinomycetota > Thermoleophilia > Solirubrobacterales > Solirubrobacteraceae > Palsa-465. Next base: position 847,303 of record CAWCMQ010000004.1, read on the forward strand.
GCGCGGGCGCTCCGGGCGCTCGACCCATCCCTGCTGGTCGTCGGCCACGGTGCGCCGGTGCCGAGCCCGGGCGCGGCGATGGACGAGGCGATCGCGCGGGCCGAGCAGGCCGCGGGCTGATGCCCCGGGTCGGCCTCGATTCGGCGTCGGTAGTCACCGCGGCCGCCGCGCTCGCGGATCGAGATGGCCTTCAGGAGCTGTCGCTGGCCCGGCTGGCCGGCGAGCTCGGAGTCCGTTCGCCATCGCTCTATGCGCACGTCGACGGGTTGGAGGACCTCCGCCGGCGCGTGGCCGTGCGCGGTGCTCAGGAACTCGCCGTCGTGCTCCAGAGCGCGGCGGCCGGCGTCGCCGGGACCGACGCCCTCGCGGCCGTGGCCGTGGCCTACCGGGGCTTTGCGCGGGAGCATCCGGGCATGTATGCCGCGCTGCAGCCGGTCCGCGATCCCGATGACTCGTTCGAGGCGCTCGTCGATGTGATGGTCGCGGTGCTGCGCGGTTACGGCTTGGACGGCGATGACGCGCTGCACGGCGTCCGGATCGTGCGCGCTGCGTTGCACGGATTCGTCACGCTCGAGCTCGACGGAGGCTTCGGACTCCCACTCGACCTCGACGTCACCTTCGATCGTCTTGTCGCGTCGCTTGATCGGGGGCTGGGCTCCACGTCGTAACGTTTGCTGTGATGGCACACGCCTACGTCAGGGTTCGTCATTCCTCGGGCGAGGACGAGGTGGCGGTCGAGGAGCCGCTCGAGATCCGGGTCGACGCAGAGCCGCTTGCCGTGACAATGCGGACGCCAGGGCACGACGAGGAGCTCGCCCTCGGCTTTCTCTACACCGAGGGCCTGATCGCCGGCCCGCGGCCGGCGCGGCTCACCGACGACCTCGCCGCCAACACGATCGAGGTCGAGGGACCGCTCCGACGGGATCCCGGACGGCGGCGGTTCTACACGACCTCCTCATGCGGCGTATGCGGAAAGGGCGCCCTCGAGGAGGTGGCGGTCGACAGCGCGCCGTTGGCCGCGGGACCGACGATCTCCGCACAGCTCGCCGCTCAGCTGCCGACCCGCCTCGAGCAGCCCGGCTTCGAGCACACGGGCGGGCTTCACGCGACCGGCCTGTTCGACGCGGACGGTCACTTGCTCTATGCCCGCGAGGACGTCGGGCGCCACAACGCGATGGACAAGGTGATCGGCCACGCGCTGCTGCACGGCGACCTGCCGCTCGGCGAGCGGCTGCTGTGCGTGAGCGGCCGGCTCTCCTTCGAGCTGGTTCAGAAGGCCGCGGTTGCGGGCGCGCCGATCCTGATCGGTGTCGGCGCACCGAGCTCGCTGGCGGTCGCGCTGGCCGCCGACCGGGGCATGACGCTGTGCGGTTTCGCCCGCGTCGACAGCGTCAACGTCTACACCCACCCCGAGCGAATCGCGTAACCGCGCTCAGCCCGTGACGGCGCCGACAAGCGCCTCGAGCTCGTCCTCGGAGGACCAGGCACCCGCTGAGGCTCGGACCAGACCGGCGTCCGGGATGCTGCGGACGACGAACCCCTCGGCGGCAAGCCGGGCCACCTCCTCATCGACGTCGGCTGAGCTCCACGAGACAAGGGTGGAGCGGTGCCGTGGCGCGACCTCGAGGCCACGCTCGGACAGCCGCGCTGCAAGCGACTCTGCGAGCGCCGCGGCGCGCCCATGAACCCAATCCCAGCCCGCCTCGGAGAACACGTCCAACGAGGCGAGCGCCCAGGCGCTGCGCATCCCGCCGGGAAAGCCGTGGTCCAGCCTGGCCGTACCCTCCGCGGGCTCGAACTCGAGCGGCTTGTGGGGGTCGGCGAGGGACCCGTAGCCGGGCCATGGGACGAGCAGGTCGTCGAGCCGCTCCGGCTTGACGTACAGGCAGCCGCTGCCCTCAGGGCCGCACAGCCACTTCTGGCCCGAGCAGGCGTAGAAGTCACACCCGAGCGCGCGGACATCGACCGGGATCGCTCCGATCGCCTGGGCCGCATCGAGCAGGAACGGGACCCCGGCCGCCCGGAGCTCGTCGACGTCCATCACCTTGCCGCCGACCCACGAGACGTGGGAGCACGCCACCAGCCGCGTCGACGGCCTCACCTCATTGGGCAGCTCGGCGAACGGCACCACCCGGATCTTGATGCCGTGCCGGACCTGGGCGCGGCCGAGCGGCGCCAGCAGGCCCGGGTGCTCCTCGTCGCTGGTGAGGATCTCGTCTCCCGGGCGCAGGTCAAGTCCCGAGATCACGGTGTTGACACCGTCGGTCGTGGACCCGGTGAGCGCGATCTCGGCCGGGTCGCATCCGAGCACGGAGGCGTAGGCCCCGCGGAGCTGTCCGGCCAGGTCGATCAGGGCATCGAAGTAGGGACGGCCACAGCGTCCGCCTTCGGCCTCGAGCTCGATCCGGTCTCTTACCGCCGTCACGGCACGGCCCGGGAGCGGCCCCTCGGTCCCCGCATTCAGGTAGGACAAACGCTCAAGCACCGGGAACTGCGAGCGGAAGGCGGCCGGGTCGGTCATCGACCTTCGAGCCTACCGCGCACGGACGCTCGCTATCCGACCGGAAGGCCGGCCCGGCGACACACCCGAGCCACGTCCTGAGCCGGAGCGCCCGTGATCCCTCCCGGGTGACCCACCGACGCGCACAGGCTCCGCGCCTCCGCGCCACATCGATACAGCTCCTCCCCGCCGATCGGACCGGAGATGGTCACGTCGACGCAGCCGTTCGCAGTGGTGCGGGCGGTGCTGCCGATTGAGATCACCACCGCGACCATCACGACGACCACAGCGCCCAGCACGGCAGCGATCATCCAGCGCTCGCGCTTGCCCAGTCGGCGCGGCACGAGCACGGTCTCGGCGTGTCCCGGCGGCAGGATCAGCACGCGCCGAGTCTAGACGGGCGGAGCGGTCCCGGGCACCCGCCCGGGACCGCCCAGCCGAGTGATTCCTAGAACGCGCCGATGCCGTTCGGCGTGCCGAGGCCGGTCGGCCCGTCGTAGCCCGCACCCGCTGTACACAGGTACGACGGCGAACAGGTTCCGTTCGAGCCGCTGGTCACATCGAACAGCGAGCCGGAGTGGCCGTATGGCCAGTTCCCGTATGTGATCGACGGGGTGTTGCCGGCCAGGGCGTACACGGAGGCGACCAGCGGCGAGGCGAGACTCGTCCCGCCGACCTGAGCCCAACCGTCGAGGCCCTGCACGGCACCAAGCCCGATCAAGAAGTCGCACAGACCGCTTGACCCGCAGCTGTTGTACGTGTCGTAGACCCCCAGTCCGGAGTTCGGGTCGGCATCCGCGGACACGTCGGCGACCGTTCGCTTGGCGCAGCCGGCATCCGTCTGCCACGAGGGCTTGGGCTCGTACGCCGAGCATCCGCTGCCCGCGCCCGACCATGCGGCCTCGCTCCAGCCGCGCGCGTTGCCGGCCGTGTTCAGCGTCGTGCCGCCCACCCCCGTCACATACTTCGACGAAGCGGGCCAGCTCACGCCGTAGCCCGAATCACCTGAGCTGGCGGTGATCGCAATCCCAGGGTGGTTGAAGTGAGCGTCATCGGAGAGCTGACTCGAGGCCTCCGCGCCCCCGTAGCTGTTGGAGATCGCCACCACACCCGGCGAGGCGGCTGCGGCATCCTCCGCCTTGTCTAGATCCGGGGTGTTCGCCGAGCTGGCCTCGACCAGCAGGATGTGGCAATCCGGACACGCCGAGGAGATGGCGTCGAGATCGAGGCTGATCTCCTCGGACCATCCGTAGTCACCGGATGGCAGGGGGCTCGCGGCCCCGTTTTCGTTGACCTTCTTGAAACAGCCGTTGGCGGTCGTGCAGGCCGTCAGGCCATAGGTCTTGCGGAACGTGGCCAGATCAGACTCGGCCTTCGGATCGTCGAACGCGTCGACGATCGCGACCGTGCGGCCGCCGGACTTGAGCCCGGCGAGCTTGTACGCCGACTGGATCTGCGACGGCCCGAGGCCGACCGGCCCAGACGTGATCTGTGGCCCCTGACCGCGGCCGTGCGCTACGGCCTTGGCAAAGCAACGCAGGGGCCCGCCGGCCGTTACGTGCGCGGCCGACAGTAGCTTTCCGACGACACCATGGTTGGCCGGATTGGCGCAACCGAGATCAACCAGCGGACCGCGCGGCAGCAACCGGAGACCGGATGCCGACGCGCTCGCCGGGACCAACCAAACGGCACACAGACTGAGAGCAACTGCGACGGCGAGGCGGGCACGATGCGGTGCCCGTACAGCGTTCGCTAGCTCCATGTTTTCTACCTCCCGCGGCGGAAACGATGGACGCCGGGGAGCATAGTCGAGGGTCGACGCGCGTGCGCCGGTCTCTGAATCAGCTCGGAGCCTGCTCCGTGTCCCGCTCCTCGAGCTCGCGCTTGAGGACCTTGCCGGTCGGGTTGCGCGGGAGCTCATCGACGAACACGATCTCGCGCGGGACCTTGTAGTTGGCGAGGTTCTCCTTGACGTAGCGCTTGACCTCATCCTCGCTCAACTCGGAGCCGTCTCGCAGCACGACGAACGCCTTCAGGCGCTGGCCGAACTTCTCGTCGTCGACCCCGACGGCAGCGGCCTCCTCGATCTGCTCGTGGCCGGCGATGAGCTCCTCGACCTCGGCGGGAAAGACGTTCTCGCCCCCTGAGACGATCATCTCGTCATCGCGCCCGTCGATGAACAGCCGGTCCTCATCGTCGAAATGGCCGACATCGCCGGACGACATCAGTCCCCCGACCTCGTCCTTTGTCCCACCGCCGGTGTAGCCCTCGAACTGAGACAGGTTGCCCACGAAGATCCGTCCGCTTTCGCCGCGGGGGACCTCATTGCCATCGTCGTCAAGGATCTTGATCACGGAGCCGCGGACGACCTTGCCGACCGATCCGGCGTCGGCCTCGAGATCCTCCGGCGTGGCGATCGTTGCGTATGCCACCTCGGTGGAGCCATACAGGTTGTAGACGACGGGCCCGAACAGCTTCAGCGCCTGCTTGGCGAGGTCGGCACCGAGCGCCGAGCCGCTGACGAAGATGATCCGCAACGCCGAGAGATCCCGGGCGCCGATCGCATCCTCGCCGAGATCGACGAGCCGCCGCAGCATCACCGGGACGACCACCATCGCGGTTGCGCCGTGCTCCTCGAGGCTCGCGAGCGTTTGCTCGGGGTCGAACCGGCGCCGGACGACGAGCGTCGAGCCAAGGGCGATCCCGACTACGGCCTGCATGAATCCAAGCGCGTGGAACATCGGTACGCACAGCTCCGTCGTCTCCCGGGCCCGGAACGGCACCTTGCTCAGCAGTCCGCCGATCAGCGCCAGTGAGCGCGGCTCGCTCCGCGGCGCCCCCTTTGGTGTTCCGGTCGTGCCGCTGGTGAGGATCGTGATCCTGGGCGTCTCGCCGGGTTTCGGCGGCGCGTTCGTCCCGCCTTGCGCGATCAGCGCTTCGATCGTGTCGTCGGCGCCGTCGTCGGTGTCGGTCCAGGCCCGCCAGCGACCTCGCGGAAGCTCCTCGTCGCCGAGCAACTCGCCGTACTCGTCGTCGTACACGAGCAGGTCGGTGCCCTCCCGCCCGGCAACCTCGCGGATCTGCGGGCCGGCGAACGAGGTGTTGAGCAGGATGATGCGCGCACCGCACTTCGCCGCCGCGAACACGGAGTCGATGAAACCGCGGTGGTTGCGAGTCAGGATCGCGACGCCCTCGCCCGGCTCGAGTCCGTGCTCACGCCACGCGTTCGCGAGCGCGTTCGAGCGCTCATCGAGCTGCTTGTAGCTCAGCTCGCCCCGTTCGTCGATCAGCGCAATCCGGTCTCCATGACGGATCGCGCCGGCTGAGATCGCGCCGCCGAGCAGGCCAAAGCGCTCGAACGCGAGCATCATCTGGGCGACGCGGTGCGGCAGCTGCGGTCCCACGATGCCGCTTCGCACGCAGAGCGCAGCGAAGTACGCCTCGTCGCCGAAACGCTCGACGAGCCTGCCAGCGTCCGAGACGATCGCTTTCAGGTCGAGGTCTACGATCGTGATCCTCCCTCGCTCGAAGTCAGCTGTCCGGACGATACTTCCCTCGGATAGGGAGACGTTATGCGATCCCGCGCGGGTTTTGTTGTTGGCTCGTGCGGCACGGTTCGTTTGTGGGCGGTTGGGTAGGACAAAGACGATGACGGGCGAACTGATCACGCTGCCAATCCGCTGGGGTGTCCGCGCGACGTCGCTCGTCCTGCGCGGTGGCGAGGGACTCGCGTCACGAGGCCTCGCGCTGGCAGTGCAGGCGGCCGGACTCGTCCGCGGCACCGAACCCGAAGCGTGGGCGGAGCCAGAAGCGTCGCCCGAGCCAGAAGCGTCGCCCGAGCCAGAAGCGTGGCCCGAGCCGCAGACACCCGCCACGCCCGTGCCGGCCGAGCCGACATCGCTCGGCCCGCTGCCCGATCGCGGGCCGGCGATCGACCTCGATGCGCCCGACATTGCTGCGCCCGAGCACGTCTCCGAGGAGCCGGCGCTGGCGGCCGAGGTGGCCGAACCTGGGGCCGAGTCCGGAGCCGGAGCCGAGGTGCACGTACAGGAACCATGGCCCGGCTACGGGCAGTTGAATGCCCGTGACGTCGTGGAGCGCATCAGCGTCTCCGACCCCGCTCAGCTCGCGGCGATTCAGCTGTTCGAGAGCGCCCATCAGGGACGCCAGACCGTGCTGTCCGCGGTGCAGCGAGCACTCGCGCTCGCCGGCCGCAGCAACTGACCGAATCCAGAAAGGAGCAACACCGATGCCCGGTGCCAAGAAGCCCCTGAACGAAAGAGATACGAAGCTCGTGCAATGGCTGAGCGAAGCTCACGCCAAGGAGGCCGAGCTCGAGGCTGACCTGACCGCGCACATTGCGCTGACCGAGAAGCAGAGCTACAAGAAGCGCCTGCGCAAGCACCTGACCGAGACGCGTGAACACAAGCGCTCGGTGGCTGCCAGGATCAAACAGCTCGGCGGCCAGCCGTCATCGGGCCCGTCCAGCGTTCCGGGTGCCGTGGGAGAGGTCGCCGGCAAGGCGGTCGCCGCGGTCAAGGGACAGCTTGGCACCGCTCGTGCTGCGGTCACGAGCCAGCCGGAGACCCATTTGCGCAACGCCCAGGAGGAGTTGCGCGAGGAGCACGTCGAGATCGCTCTCTACACGCGGATCGAGACGTTCGCGACGGAGGTCGGCGATCGTGATACGGCGCAGCTCGCCAAGCGCATCCGCCGCGAGGAGGAGCGCATGGCCAAGTTCCTAAACGCTGAACTGGTCCGCCTGGTCAAGGACGTGGTTCGGACCGAGGTCCCGCGGGACCAGCGCGCCGGCAGCAGCACAAAGCGGCGCTCGTCCGCGTCACGGCGTCGAACCGGCTCCAGCACGCGTTCGCGGTCCCGCACAGGGGCTGCCTCGCGGTCGCGCACAGGCGCCGCCTCGCGGTCCCGCCCCACCAGCTCCTCGCGGAGCTAACGCTCTTCGGTCTCGGCCAGGCGTCGGAGTGCCCGGCGCCTGGCCGGATCCAGCGTGCTGAGGCTGCGGGCGAAGTATGCGAGGGCCACATCGCCGAACTCGTCGACAAGGTCCGCCACCTCCGCGCCGGCACGCCGGCTCTGGTACTCCTCGCGCGTCAGCCGCGGGGTGTAACGATCGTGCCGCCCAGAGCGACTGCGGGTCAGGAGGGCCTTGTCGTCAAGGCGCCGCATCACCGTCATGTAGGTGGTGTAGGCGCGCGGCTGCCTTGCCTTGGCGTTCAGCGCCTCCATCACGAGCTTGACCGTGGTCTCGCCCTGGCGCCACACCTCTTCCATGATCTCGGCCTCCAACGCGTGCAGCGCCGGCGGCGGCAGGGATCTGGGCTTTCTCGTGCCCGGCATTTGACAAGCGCCTAGGCGCGCGCCCGCCGGTAGCCGAGATAGCCGGCCAGGAGCGCGAGCGCCGCAGGGATCGTCGCCAGAACCAGGACGCAGGGGCGGCTCGAGAGAAACGGTGGCGCCAGCGTCGCCGAGCCGCGGGCGACCCGCCCGGCCAGTACCGCGACCGAGACCGTCACCAGGCGCCGGTTCATGACCGCCAGCGTGTACGGCGCGGGAGCCGCGGCCGGCGCCGCCATCGCCCTGCCCGCGCTCGGCTTCGCACTCGGGCCCGTATTCGACCGGCCCGCGGCGAGTTGGCAGGAGATCGGACCCGTTTCGCGCTTCAGCGACTCGACCTACACGCCCGTGGTGATCACGATCGAGCCTGGGCTCGGGCAGCCGGGTCAGTCCATCGCCTACATCCGACGTCACAGCATCGCGATCGACGGTCCGGCCAAGGACGCCTACGACCGCGTGATCGCGATTTCGTCGCGCTGCGCCCACGTCGGCTGTCCCGTCCGGTTTGTAGCCGCAGCGGCCTCGTTCGTCTGCCCCTGCCACGGTGGCGTCTACAACTTTCGCGGGATCCGCGTTGGCGGCCCACCACCGCGTCCGCTCGACCGCTTCTACACCTGGATCCGCGATGATCGGGTGCTGCTCGGCCCCCGCTACAGCGTCAACTCCGAGCTGCAGCGATTCTCACCTCGTGATCCGGGTGAGCCACTGGACGGAATCGGGCAATTCCTGTATCCGGCGCGCCTGTCCACCCCGCCGGCTCCTCCTGGCGCACGCTCCTAGCTGGCTCGCCGCTAGGGTGCGGTCGTGCCATGCACGAACTGGGCTGGTAACCACACCTACAAGGCGCGGACCGTACATCGCCCCGCCAGCGTCGAGCAGGCGCAGGAGATCATCGCCGCCGCCGAGCGGATCCATGTGCTTGGGTCGCGGCACTCGTTCACCGGGATTGGCGACTCTGCGGAGCTCGTGAGCCTGGCCGAGCTTCCGGTCCAGTGCGAGCTCGACCGCACGAGGCGCAGCGTTCGCGTGACTGGGGCGATCCGCTACGGCGAGCTCGCCGAGCGCCTGACCGCCGCCGGCCTGGCGTTGCACAACCTGGCCTCACTCCCGCACATCTCGGTGGCCGGAGCTGTCGCGACCGCCACCCATGGATCGGGCGAGACCAACGGCAACCTGGCCACCGCCGTGTCCGCCGTCGAGCTGATCACCTCCGACGGCGAGATCGTGACGAGCACTCGTGAGGACCCGGAATTCGATGGAATCGTCGTCGGGCTCGGGGCACTCGGAGCGGTCCTCCGGCTGACCCTCGACGTCCAGCCCGGCTATGAGGTCAGCCAGCGCGTCTATAGGGATCTCGAGTGGGCGGCGCTGTTCGAGAACTTCGACGAGATCATGCGCGCCGGCTACAGCGTCAGCGTCTTCACGCTGTGGGGAAAGCGCGTCCACCAGGTCTGGATCAAGCGCCGCGGCTCGTGGTACGAGGCTCCGGCAACGTTGTTCGGGGCGCCGGCGGCAACCGCCGATTTACACCCGATCCCCGGCTTGGACCCCGCGAACTGCACCGCCCAGCTCGGGCTGCCGGGGCCCTGGTCGGATCGCCTGCCGCACTTCCGAATGGGCTTCACCCCCAGCAGCGGCGAGGAGATTCAGTCCGAGTACCTAATCCCGCACCGGCAGGCCGTGGACGCGATCGAGTCGGTGCGTGCGCTGGCTGATGCGATCCGCCCGCTGCTGCTCGTGTCCGAGATCCGCGCGATCGGCGGTGACTCGTTGTGGATGAGCCCGCAGCACGGGACACCAACGGTCGGTATTCATTTCACGTGGCGGCGCCGGCAGGCCGAGGTGGAGCGGGTCGTTCGGCAGATCGAAGCGGTGCTCCGCCAGTTCGGCGCTCGGCCGCATTGGGGAAAGCTGTTCCTGGCCGAGGCCGAGGAGATCGACCCGCTCTACGAGCGTCTCGCCGACTTCAGACGCCTGCGAGCCCGGCTCGATCCCCGAGACGCGTTCCGCAACGACTGGCTGGACCGGCACGTGCTCGGGGGCCCGGACTGAGCGACCGCGCTTGGGACTGACCGCGGGTCGGTCGGGAATACTCCACTGGGTGCGACGACCTCGCGCTGAACCCGGCCGGCAGGATCCGATCGCCGCCACGTCCGCCATGAGCTCCGCACCCGGCTGACGTGGCGGGGAGGGACGTCGCAGCGCGCGCCGGGGACCTGACGCTCCGCGCCACGAGATGGACCGCCCACCGTGTTCGCGGCGAGGTGGTCAGGCGGGTCGGGGGACCCGCCCGCGCCCGGGTGGTGATCCTGTTCGGCGCCGTGCTCGCCCTGAACGGCGCGGACAACGCGACCGTCGGCGCGGTGGCGCCCCAGCTCGAGCACGCGCTGCACATCGGGAACACGAAGATCGGCCTCCTCAGCTCGGTCTCGCTGCTGATCGGCGCCATCTTCACGATCCCAGTGGGGCTGCTGGTCGACCGCTTCAAGCGGATCCCGATCCTGTCCCTCAGCATCCTGATGTGGAGCGTTGCCTCGATCGCCAGCGCGTTCGCCTCGAGCTACTCGAACCTCCTGTTCACGCGCGTGCTGCTGGGCGCGGTCACCGCCACGGCGGGACCGGCGATCGCGTCGCTGACCGGTGACTACTTCCCGGCCCGGGAACGTGGGCGCGTGTACGCGTACATCCTGGGCGGTGAGATCGCCGGCACTGCGTTCGGCTTCATCATCAGCGGGACCGCGGCCAGCCTGATCACCTGGAGGGCGGCCTTCCTGCTGCTCGGGATCCCCGGCTTCTTCCTCGCCCGCGAGCTCTACCGCACGGTTCCCGAGCCCCTGCGGGGAGGGCAGAGCCGGCTCGAGCCGGGTGTCGAGGATCTCCACCTCGCGGTTGCGGGCGGTGCCGCCGGACCGCCGACGGAGGGCGACGGGGCGGAGCCAGATGTCGACGACCTGGCCCACGAGGCGGTGCGACGGCTCGGCGTCGAGCCCGATCCCAAGCTCGTGCTCAAGGACGACCCGCGCAAGCTCGAGATCGTCCCCGCCGTCCGTTACATCCTCTCGATCCCAACCAACATGCTGATGATCATCAGCTCGTCGCTCGGCTACTTCTACTTTGCCGGCCTGTCGACGTTCGCATTGCTGTTCGTCCGCGGCCACTATCACGCGAGCCAGGCCGAGGCCGAGCTGGTCCTGGCGCTGCTCGTGGGCGGCGCGATGATCGGGACGCTGGTAAGCGGCCGGGTCACCGATGCGCTCCTGCGCCGTGGCTTCCTCGAGGTACGGGTGTGGGTTCCGTCGCTGTGCTACATCGGCGCCGCGGTGTTGCTGGTGCCGGGACTCCTCGGCAGTCACCTGACGCCCGCAGTGTGGTTCGACGTCGCGGGGGCCTCGCTGCTGTCAGCCGCCAATCCGCCACTCGATGCGGCGCGCCTCGACATCATGCCCCCCGGCCTGTGGGGCCGCGCCGAGAGCACCCGGACGGTGGTGCGCTCGCTCGCGCAGGCGCTCGCCCCGCTCGTGTTCGGGGCCCTGGCCGACGCGATCGCCGGCATCGCGCCGGAGCAGGCTCCGATCGGAACCCATCCCGGCGTGATCTCCCCCGGCGCGGCCCGCGGACTCGAGATCAGCTTCCTGCTGCTGCTCGGGACGCTGGGTGCGGCGGGAGTGTTCCTGCTGCGCGCCCGCCACACATACCCGCGTGACGTGGCCACCGCCGCGGCGTCGTATCAGGGCGCGCCCGAGAACGAGGCGGGCACGGCTGATGCAGGTGGGGCGGCCGGGCCCCAGATAGATGAACCGGAGCCCGGCCAAGGCCAGCTGTTCTAGGCGTCGTTCACCAGGTAGCCGAAGAAGCGGCAGTCGGCGCTCGGCGTGTTGATCGCCACGGCCAGGGTCTGGGCGGTGGAGAACACGGCCAGCTTGCCCTGTCCGTCGAACGCGGCGAACGCATTCGAGTTGCCGTCGTCCGCCATCGCGGTGTCCTGCTCGACCACGGTATAGGCGGCGCCAGAGCTGATGATCGCGCCGGCGATGCCCGGCAGGGCCTCGGGATCGTTCGTGACGAACGTGTTCGCCTCACTGGTCGTCGCCACCAGCTTCGCGTCGGTCTTGGTTGTATCCGCTTCGCAGGAGGCGGTGAGCGTCAGCGGACCGATCGTGATCGCCCGCGAGCCGGCGCCCTTGTTCATCGCGAAGCTCCACCGCGTCAGCGCGGATGAGGGCAGGAACGCGCCCGGAGCCGCACCACCAAGCTTGGCCGCGTTGGCCGCGTTGGCGGCGGTATCGGCCACTGATGCGTGAGGCACCGTGCCCAGCTTGGACTTGTTGACCTGGGCCGCGGTGATGCTGTGATTGGCGAGCCGGTTGCCCGGAATGCTGTGCTTCTTGATCGAAGATCCGCTGATCAGGTGCTTCGCGGCAACAGCAGTGCCCGTGAGCGCGAGGACGAGCGCAATGATCGAGACGACCATGGCACCCGACGGACCTCGACGTCGAGAGTCTCCCGACATGTTCACCTCCGGTGGTGGACCGCCCATGCGTGCGGCCCCGATTGGACGCAGGACTTGTGGCGGCGAGTCATATCAGGCGACCGGGCTCACGACCAACGCCCCGGGTCACCGCCGGACGGGTGCCGCCACCTCGATCCGTTGCGGGACGTGGAGGTCGCTGCCGATCACATCGCACCGCGCGTCGACATCCCACCAGATCGTCGCGCCGCCGAGCGAGAACGTGGGCGGGGCGTCGTGTGGCACCCGGATCGAGAAGCTGTAGGACGCAGGCGCGGCCAGAGCTCCGGTCGCGAGTGGGGAGCTCGCGGTGCTCCAGCTGATGCCCTTGTACGACGGGCCGCTGTCGTGACAGCGGAGCAGCACCTCGAGCTTTCTCAGGCGCCCGCTCTCGGTCACATCGACTCGGCCCGTGACCTGGTCGCCGGGAGAGAATTGCTCGCTCGTCAGGGTCACGGCGATCTTCGGGGGCGCCAAGCCGGGAACCGTGCTGCGCGCGGCCTTTTGAAGCCCCAGCACGACTAGGAACGCCGGCACGATCCCCCCGATAACGGCGAGAAATGCCCCTCCGATGATCTGGCCCGTCTTGTGATCGCTGATCCCTTTGACCATCAGATAGATGCCGGCTCCGAGCAGCACCGCCAGCACCACGATCGCGATTCCCAGGTTGAAGTAGTCGCTGGCGCTGTGCTGGCGCTTCACGGGCTCACCCAAATCGGCACGTCCTGGTGGGGATCGATGTGGTGACGCTTGGGACGTCGTGCGGTGATCCGGTAGGCCCAGGAGACGGTGGCGCCCTCGTATGAGAACGGGCCGTCGGGCGGGATCGTGAACTCGAAGTTCTGCGAGGTTGTCCCATGCGCGACATCACGCCATTCGGCGACCACATCGGTGCGCTCGATCACGCGGCTCGTGCTCGTTCCCCCGTTCGCATCGACGTGCTCGTGCTTGACGTCGGTGTACTGGGTGCAGACGAGCCCCACCTGGAGCTGCGATTCGCCATCCGCGCCGGCCTCGAGCGTGAGCACGACGCGCAGCGTGCCGCCGCGCACGGCCTCGATCGGCTCGACTTGGAGTGAGACCCCTTTTTCGTGACGTTCAAACGGCGCTCCGGCCAGCCGCTTCAACGGCCGCATGCTCGCGCCCCTGCTGCTCTGCGGACCGGGCTCGTGCCCGGGCGGAAGATGGGTGATCGAAGAAGCCATGGCCCCCTAGCGTTCACTCGCGCCCAGTGACCTCATCAGTCTATCCCGGTGCCAAGACCGATGGCTACCGTGAGGGCATGGAGCCCACCCACCGCGCGCGCGTCGAGTTGCTGTTGAGCGAAGCTGCCGCGGACCACGCTGTTCTCATCTCCCGCCTGCCGGCGGAGCTAGGGGCCTCGCTGCCAGTCGACGCCCAGGGCCTGACCCGGGCGATCGACCATATCGCCACCACCGCCGGCCTCTCCGAGCAAGAGCGTCGCGCTCTCGTGCGCCCCCACGGCGTCAATCCGGCGGTGCTTCACGCCCGCGTGTTCGGGCGGGCGCCGCTGAGCCGGGAGACCGTGATCGCCTCGTTCGTCGAGGGAGCGCGCGTCCGCGCCGACACCCTGGGGGCGCTCGCGGACCGCGTCGGCGGCGAGCAGCTCGGCCGGGACGTGCGCGAACTGCTGGTCACGAACCCTCCGCCGGTGCGCGCCGACGCGGAAGATGCTGTCACCGCGCTCCGCGCAACGTACGTGACCCAGGAGCGCGCGGCGTTGCTGATCGCCGCCCAGCTCGATGTCGATACTGGCTAGGGTGCTGGCATGAGACAGGTGACGGACGCGGACACCGCTCACGTGGCCGAGCTGTTCGCCCGCGCGTTCTACGACGACCCCACGTGGAGTTGGGCGTTCCCCGACGACGAACGGCGGCTCGACCAGCACCGCGTGCTCTGGGGCCTCCACGTCCGCAGCGCCGTGCCCCACGGCTGGGTGTGGACGACCGACGACGGTGGCGCGGCCGCGCTGTGGGTGCCGCCCGGCCAGCCCGAGCTCACTGAGGAGGCCGAGGCCCAGATCCCGCCGATGCTGCGGCAGGAGCTGGGTCAGCATGCCGACGACGTGCTCGAGCTGATGGAGACCTTCGACGTCAACCATCCTGATGACGCGCCGCACTACTACCTGAGCCTGCTGGGAACCGATCCAGACCATCGCGGCCAGGGCAAGGGAATGGGTCTGCTGGCCGCGAACCTGGAGCAGCTTGACGAAATCGGCATGCCCGCCTATCTCGAGTCGAGCAACCGCGCCAACGACTCGCGCTACGAGCGGCTCGGGTTCGTCCAGGTCGGCGAGTTCGCGGCGCCGCCGGGCGAGCCGACGGTCGCATGCATGTGGCGTGACCCGCGGTAGCCGAGACGGAGCCGTGAGCACTCATCCCAGGTTGCGCTACGTCGACCCTCTCGCACATCGTGGGCGGCTCTACCTCGCCATCTGCCGGCTCTCGATCACCAGGCCGGGGATGTGGCTGGCGCAGAAGATCGCGTGGAAGGCGGATCCGTATCTGCTGTCGCTCACCCGGGGGCGCCTGGGCAGTACCGGGCCAGTCGCCTCGGCCGTGCTCGAGACCCGCGGCGCTCGCACCGGCGCGCCGCGGCGAACCGCCACGCTGTACTTCAACGACGGCGACTGCGTGATCATCGTCGCGTCCTATCGCGGTGAGCCAAGGGATCCGGCCTGGTACCACAATCTCCGCGCCCATCCGGACGTGGTCTTCGGAGGTCTGCCATTCCGTGCCGACGTCGTGCGCGACGAGGCCGAGCGAAAACGGCTCTGGGATCTCGCCGACCGCGTGTTCCCGCAGTTCGTCGACTACCGGGCCTGGGCTTCGGCGGCTGGGCGCGAGATCCCGCTCGTGCGGTTGGTGCCAAGCGGCCACTAACTGTTCCAGAATCCCCTGGCGTGGGACGTTTGGTCTGATATGCAGACCGGAGGCCCCAACATCGTCTCGCCGGCCCCGGGTAGGGTTGACCGCCTAACCAATCGACCGGCGCGCAGCGGCGCCACTGAGGAAAGGGGCGCAGATGCCTACCCTGCTCGTATTCCATGAGGTGGACGACGTCGACCACTGGCTCGCGTCGCCGAAACGCGAGGAGTTCTTCCGGCCGCTGGGCATGACCGCCCGCGCATTCCGCGACGGCGAGGGATCGAATCGGGTCGGGCTGGTCGTCGAGGTTCCCGACATCGCGGAGTGGGAGCAGGCGATGCAGCGTCCCGAGGCGGCTGAGGCGATGAGGCACGACGGCGTTCGTCCGGAGACAATCGTCACGATGGTCGAGGGTTAGCTTCCCTCCTCCGACGGGCTCGGCTCTGACGCGGGCCGGGCCCGCGCCTCCAGCGCCTCCAGAAACGGTGGGATCTGCTGTTTGGGTGCCCCGCGGATCTTGATTCGCCCTTCGGGCACGCCGAGCACGAATACCCGGCGGCCGCGCTCGACGATCTCCAGGCCATCGAATGAGATGGTCATGTCGTCGCGCGGCGCGCCGCTCATCGCGGTCGTGATCATGATCAGCCGCTCGTTCGTGCAGGCCAGGACAACGTTGACGGACTTAGTCAACTCGCTGGCGACGCTGAGCACCGTCCCGGGGACGTGGCGGCCGCCCTGGTGGTACTCCGGGTTCATCGCGACGCAGGTTGAGAGCAGCGACTCGTCCGGTCCCGAGATCTCGGTCAGGCGATCGAGCGCGCGGCCGAAACGGCCCCAGCCGAAGGGCAACGTCTTCTTCTCACGCTCGATCTCGTCCGCGGTGATCGCCACGGCACCGGTCCTCTCCAGATCCCAGCGCTGAGGATCCCACCCGCCGGTTTGACTGTCAATGCGGCCATGACCGTTCGGCCACGCGGCTTCGTCTACCCTGCTCCCACGTCCAGACGGTTCACGATATTGGCGTTGACGCTTGCGGTGTCGGCGGTCGCAACCGCTCTCGCGCTCGCGGTGACGCGGAGGCACCCGGCGCGCGCTCGGGCATCCGGCTACGTGAGCCCGACCGGGACAGCCGCCCGAGCGACGCTGCTCTCCGTCGGCAAGCCCTACGGCCGCGGAATCCCGGCTGGGTTCCTCGGCCTGTCGCTCGAGTTCACCTCCATCGAGGCCTACGCGGGGAACGACCCCACCGCGCTCAATCCCGCCTTCGAGCAGCTGATTCGCAACATCGCGCCGGGCCAGATGCCGGTGCTACGGATCGGCGGCGACACCAGCGACTGGTCCTGGATCCCGGTGCCGCATATGAAACGACCGCTCGGGGTCAGAATCAATCTGGATCGCACCTGGCTGCAGGTGATGTCCGCGCTCTCGCAGGCGGTCGATGCCCGCCTGATTCTGGGCATCAACCTCGAGGCGAATAACCGCAGGCTGACGAAGTACGAGGCGAAGACGTTCCTCCGGCGGATCGGCAAGGGGTCGATCGCCGCACTGGAGCCGGGTAATGAGCCGGAGCTGTACGGCTCTCTGGCCTGGTTCGTGCTCAACCACCGCAGGTACTACGGCCGACCGCACGGCTACAACTACGCCGATTACCTGCACGACGTCAGGCGGATGCTCGGGGTGCTGCCGGCGTATCCGCTCGCCGGACCGGCGGTCGGCTCTCCGAAGTGGATCGGCTACACGCCCCGCTTCCTTCCCGCCTCCGCGCCCCGCCTGGCGACCGTCACGGTCCACCACTATCCGCTGCAGCAGTGCTTCAAGCCGCCGTCGTCGGTGTGGTATCCGACCGTCGCCCACCTTTTTGCGCCGAGGTCCAGCCGAGGGCTGGCAAACAGCGTGGCTTCGACCGTGTCGCTCGCCCATCGCCATCACCTGCTGATGCGGGTGGACGAGATGAACAGCATGTCGTGCGGCCAGGGTAAGAGCGCCGCCAGCGAGTTCGCATCTGCGCTGTGGGCGGTCGATGCTCTGTTCGAGATGGCACGCGTTGGCGTGGACGGGGTGAACTTCTTCAGCAACCCTCGCGCTCCGGCCCAGCTGTTCGTCTTCGCACACCCGGGCAGCCACGCAGCTGCGAACGTGCAGCCTGTCTACTACGGCCTGATGATGTTCGCGCAGGCGGCGCCGCCCGGGTCACGCCTGCTCCATATCTCGGGCTCGAGCCCCGGCCTCAAGATCTGGGCCACGCGCGCGACTGACGGCACCGTGAGAATCGCCCTGATCAACGAGAACAGCACGGGCCCGGCGCCGCTCTCGCTTCGTGTCCCGGATAAGCACGCGACGGGCTCACTCAAGCGACTGCTGGCGCCGCACCTCGAGTCCACCGGACGGATCACCCTCGGCGGGCAGACGTTCGGCTCAACCACGACGACCGGAAAGCTGCACGGGCAGCCGGCCGTCATCCGCGTCGTTCCCCGCGCCGGCAAATACCGGGTGAAGATCCCCGCAGGCAGCGCCGCGCTGCTGACGCTCCCGGCTGGCTAGCCGCCGCTCAGCGACTGCCGGTCGCGGATACCGAGAGCAGCGTTGAGGAGAACGCCGGCACGCGTACCTGGTAGGACAGACCGCGCTCGCGAACATCCTTGCTCACAAGCCGGCCCTTCCAGCTCCCGTCTGCCCCGAGCCGCTGTCCGGCCAGGGTCACCCTGTTATTCGAGTGGACGTTCGGTGCTGTCAGTCGCTCAAGCATGGCCGCACCACTCACGCCAGACGGCGCGCCCAGCGACACCGACGCAGCTCGGTTCGTCTTGTTGATGAAGAGCACGTGGAATGACCCGTCGCGCAAACGCACGGCCCAAACCTTCAGCGTTTGCGTGTCTCCCCGCTCCGTCACGCGCATCAGCCGCGCGCCGGGGCCGAGGGTCCTCGCGACCAGGGCCAGCCCATAGAACATGGGCTCGGGAATGATCGCCCCGTGGGCGTAGTTCAGCGAGGAGTTGGGGTGATTCGTCTGCACCTCCACGTTGACCCCGTTGACTCCGGCGGACATCAGCGTGAACAGCTGATCGGGGGCCCAGAGCGCGGTGGCGAAGGTGTCGCTCTGGCCCGGGATTCCGGTGCAGTAGCTCGACCCTACCTCCGTCATCCGCAGGCTCAGGCCCCCCGCGGCGGCATCGCTGACCACGGTGCGTGTCAACCGAGCCGCCCCCTGCACCAGCGATTCCCTCAGATATTTGGTGGCCGACGGATATCGGTGCTGTCCGGGAACCGCACAGCCGTTGAGCACCGGATACTCGTGCGCCGTGATGAGTGAGAGGTTCTTGGCCTGAGGTGATTCGACGAGCCGGGAAATCCACGCCGAGTCCGCGCTTGTCGTGGATGGGCCGCCCATCGGGGCTCCGGGGACGGCGCGTCTGATCGCGCGGACGTAGGCGCCAAACAGCGCGATGTACTTGGGAATCGTGAAGCGGCGGGCCCAGGAACCGGGCCCGTGCTGTTTGACGCGCGTCAAGCCCACAAACCCGCGGGTGTAGAGATCGGGCTCGTTGCCCACCTCGAAGCCGATCACGCTTCCTGACGGCAGCTGGCTCTTCGCCGCGGAGGCCACCTGAGCGGCCATCTTGGGTGAATGGGCCGCCAGATTGAGGTCGAGGATCAGGTGCAGTCCGGCCGACTTCGCGATGGCTCGGAGCTGGTCCATCCACGCGGGGGTCAGCGAGTACGGGTGGCCCTGTCGGTAGCGCGGCGTGACGAGCGTGCTGTCGTCGTTCTCCCAGAAGGCACTGTCCGAGCTCTCGCCGCCGAGCCGCATGATCAGCGGGTTGTGTTCACCCGGCGGTCGCAGCACGCCCAGCAGCCTGGTGAAGGCGTCGAACTGCCGCTCGTACTTGGGCAGATCGTTATACTCGACCGCGAGCCCAAGGTAAGACGGAGGGACCCTCAGCAGGGGGCGACCGATCGTCAGGCTCACACGAACCGACGCCGGCCCGGCTGACTGTCCGCCGGCGATCGATGTGGGCACAGAAGCCAACACCAGACCGACCGCGAGGACTGTGCCGACCCTGATTCCGGCCGGGCCTACCCTCGTCGTCCACCTCCTGGCCGCTTGCAAGCACTCCGCGCCCATCTGCACACCCTAGACAGCCCGGCCGAACTGGGTGTGTGCCCTGAGATGGTCGCACTGGGCTCGATCGCCTCGCAGCATGTGGATCGGCCGCACCTCCCATCCGAAACGGTGCGGCTCGAACAGGACAATCGGGTAACCGCGCTTGATTGCCTTGGACGGTTTGTGACCGATGTAGCCAACGTTCAGCCCGAGCTCCCAGGCGAGCGTGCTCTGGTAGCCGACAATCGAGACGACCGTGCCGCAACCGAGGATCCGGTTTGGCCCGCCGACCTGCTCGATGACGCTGGCCAGCCGGTCGATCTTGAGCCCCGCGACCTGGCGCTGGTTGACCTCTACCCGCAGGACGTCAGCGCGTTGACGAGCCACAGGCGCCAGCGCTCCGAGCAGCACCAGCACCGCGGCGAACTCGACCCATCGCACCGGCGCGCTCACGGTCGGAGCCGAGGCGAGCAGCCTGCCGACGCCGGTGCCGGCTATCACCACCATGACGGCGGCCGGCTCGGCCATGTAACGACCCTCGGCCGGCCAGCCGTGGAAGGCGAATGCGATCTCGATCGCCGCCCAGGCGACGGCCGCGGCCGCCAGCCCGAGCACTGCGCGATCTCGCCGGACCACCGCGAAACCGATTCCGACCGCAGCCGCGAGCCACATCGGCCACTCGTACAGGCCCCCGAAGCGGCTCAGGACACCGGAGAGGACGTGGTGATGGAGCGCGCTCGCAGTGCCGAGCGCCACGTCGCCCGCGCGCAGCCAGGTCTTCGCGGTCAGCGCGGAGATCCCGAACCACAGCAACGGGATCGCAAGAATCCCAACCGTGACCGGCACCCGCGAAGCCGGCACCTTGCGCCAGCACCAGACGGCGTACAGACCGACGAATGGCCACACCTCCGGACGACCCAGGGCGGCCAACACGAGCAGGACGAACGCCAGCCGCCGGCGGTTCGAGAGATGACAATCGATCGCGGCCAGGCACAGGGCTACGACGAGCGGGTCCGAGCTGGCGATCAGCACCAGCGGCCAGAACCCCACGAGTCCAAGGATGCCCACGCCGGCGAACACCGCTGCGGCGATGCGAGCGTAGGGACGACCGCCAGTTGGCCCGGTAAGCCGGTAGACGATCCGACCGGCGAACACGGGTGCACTGAACGCGCCGGCCGTCGAGGTCACCATCCACAACCACGGCTGCGCGCTGCCCGCAAGCGCGTACGGGAATGTGAACAGGAACGGAAGCGGCTTCCACGACGGCGCACCATTCGTGTTGAGGTCGAGGTGGAGCGCCTGATGGCCCCACACGAGCCACCCGTAGGCGTCGTACTCGGGCTGCATCTGCGTCAGCTCGACGAACAGGATCGACGCGAGCAGGACGAGTAGCGCCACGATCCAGCCGGCGTATCTGTCCAGGAAACCCGGCAACCCCGATGAGCTGTTCACGCCAGACACACGCGCGCGCGACGGTAACCGTCTCGCCTAACCGGCGGCTAAGTGACTACCACGTCGGATCGCGCTCGACCAGTGCGGGGCCCCCGTCCGGTCCGGCGAGAAATGCCGCAGCCGGCGTCATCGGCCGGCGGCGATCGTGATGCCTTCGGGTCCGATGCGAAACTCTCGGACGCGCGGGTCGTTGCCGCTGGCGCGGGTCTTGAGCGCGGTGATCGCGCGGCGGATGGTTGCCTCGTCACGGAGGTATTGCAGTACGAGTACGTTGTCTGAGAGATGGGATACGCCGTATTCGGATAGGCGAGTGACCGCAAAGAGGTCTGGTAGCTCGGTGGTCATGAACAGGCTGACGCCCGCACGCGAGCAGCGCTGGAGCAGCGAATACATGTATTCGCGAAAGCGGATCTCGTCGCCGCTCGCGAACAGCACGTCGGTGAGGCTGTCGATCAGGACGCGTCTGGCTCCGAGCCGATCGATCGCATCAAGCAACTCATAGATCCACTCGTCGACGTATAGGTCGACCGGTGAGCGGTACATCATCGTGACCTCGTCATCGAGCGCCCAGCCGAACGCTCCGGCCATGCGCGCGAGTTGGGTCGGGTTTTCCTGGAGACTGGCGATGATCCCACGCTCACCTGCGACAGTGCCGGCGACGATGAAGTGCAGGCCCATGAGCGTCTTTCCGATGCCCGACGGACCTGCGCACAAAGTTGATGAGCCGGGCCAATAACCGTCCGTGAGCATTTCATCGAGAGCCTCGATGCCTGTTGATATTCGCTGGGCACCCAGGTCGTAGTCCGAAGCGTCGACGGTATCGGCCAACCGCGGGAAGACGTTCAGGCCGGCCGCGCTGATGCGGTATGAGTGTTGGCCGGACAGGTAGTTGCTCCCGCGCAGCTTGACCACCTCCAGCACGCGACTGGAGCGCTCCGCCGACCGGCGGGAGCCCAGGCCAAGGATGCTGTCGGCCACCGCGGCCTCAGGCTCGCCGGAAATCGTGGCGAGGTCATATTCGCCAAGCCAGAAGCTCGAGCCCGCCACAGCGCTGGTGTCCGCGGCCAGTTCGAAGAGGAAACTTCGGAAGTCGCGCCGCGTTGCCGCGTAGGCCGCGAGTGCCTTAAAGCTGTCGATGATCACGATGCCCGGATGCCGCTCGCGCAGGACCGCCCGAAGCCGCTCCAGCGCTCGCGGCAAGCCGCCTTCTTCGAGATCTTCGCCGAGACTTTCATACAGGACCCGCTGTCCGATGCTGGCGAGATCGAAGAACTCGAGGGTCTGCCCAAAGCGGATCAGCTTGTCAAGCGGCTCCGACACCGTCGAGAGGTACACGGCGGGCCGCTCAACCGTGGCGTTGGTGAACGCGTATTGCTCGGCGAGAATCGTCTTGCCACTGCCGGGCGGCCCGGCGACCAGGTGAATCGCGTTTGCGGGCAGGCCGCCGCCGAGGATCGCGTCAAGTCGGCCGCTCCCGCTCAGGAGACGGTCGGTCACTGTCGCATCGACCGCTGCCGGGTGATCGCGCTTGTCCCGAGCAGGTCACGAACGGTCGACACGAAGACCAGTGGGTCGATCGGCTTTTGCAGGAACGCAGAAGCCCCAAACTCGGCAGCAACCTCGCTCGCCGCGAGCGGCGAAACCGCGATCACCGTCGCCCCGGCCTGCTTGAGCCGTTCGATCAGCCGACCACCGACACCACCTGAGAGCAGCAACTCGACGACCACAATGTGCGGCTCGAACTCGTCAAATTTCCGCTCCGCCTCGTCGGCGGACGCGGCGATCTCGACGCGAAATCCTTCTGTGCGCAGAAGATGATCCTCGAGGCTCGCCGCAAAACGGTCGCGTTCGGCGATCAGGATCAGTATCTCCGCCTGCGGATCGGCTTCGCGCGCGTCAACCAGCGCACCGCCTAGGTCGATGCGCTCGGCGAGCAGACGGTGAGCATCGCCCGGTGAGAATCCCTGCTCGAGCTGCTCGACGACGAACGACAGTTGCGCGAGCTGGTTACGCGTATAACGCCGCTGGCCGCCCGAGGAGCGGACCGCAATCACGAGTCCGTAGCGCTCTTCCCAGGTGCGTAGCGTCGAGACAGGCACGCCGACCATGCGAGAAACGACGCCGATGCTGTACAGCGCGGGTTCCACGATTCACGCGTACGGTTTTGCGCGGCGCCGGCCTCCGCGGCCCCGCGGCCTCACGCGCGAGGACTGCGTCGCCGCGTCATCGAGGCGGCCGTGCGAACGGGTCACTGTCGCGAGAGATGATCGGAAGATGAGCGCGAACGCCCGATAGGTCGAGGACTCGCTGAACCGCACGCGAGCCGTTGATCACCCGCAGCCGATCGGCGTCTTCGCAGGCGGCGCGCATCCGCACCAGCAGGTGGACCCCGGTCGAGTCCATGAAGCTCAACTCCGTGAGGTCCACGACGATCATTTCGGCACTGTCGTCCCGCAGGACGGCGTCGAATGCGCTTTCAATCAGCGGCGCCGTGGCGAGATCGAGCTCACCGATCAGCGTCAAGCGGTGAACCCCGCCCTCGCGCGTCTCGCGAACCGACAACGGACCCGACGTGATCATGACCACCTCCCCCGAATGAGACACAGGCATCTGCGTTCCTGGCATGCGTCGGAGTCTATACCTGCTCAATAGCTCAGTCAAACCTCCGCACTAGCTACCTACTCGCGACGGGTCCCGGGGGTGGCTCCCCGCATCCGAGCCGGGTTCTAACTTGGATGCTTCGTGCCTGCTGCCTTCATCGCGACGCTCGCCGAGGGAGAGGCGGTCCTCCGGTTCCCGTACGACGACCGCCTGCGATTGCTGCTGCGCGCGGTCCCGGGACGTCGCTGGGATCCCGAGGAGCGGGTGTGGCGGGTGCCCCTCGACCCCGATCGGGCGCATGCACTGGCGGTTCTGCTCGAGTCTGTGCCCTATCCGCTTGAAGTCTCCGATGCGCTGGGCCGGGCTCTCGAGCGCCGTCGCGCCAAGCGCTCGCCCAACGAGGTGCTGGTCGACCTCGCCCGGGCAGATGAGAACTGGTGGTTCAGCTTTGCCACCGACACCGTTCGAGACCTGGTCGAGCTTTTGCTTGAGCATCCGGGAGCCCGCCGGTTATCGGCAATCGAACGCGGACTGCTGCCGGTCGACCAACATGCCGCGGAGATCCTGCGCTCCTGCTTGGACGATGACCCGCGGCTCCGCCTCACCGACGACGCCCGCCACGCGCTGACCGAAGTCGTGCTCGGACCAGTACGACGCCCGCAGCCGACGGTGGCGTCGCTCGCCTACGACGTTGAGCTGCGCCGTGATCGCAGGGGCGGGAGCTGGATCCTGATCGGGTCCGACCAGGCCCCGCTCGCGCGCGCGCTGGCCGAGGCGATTGGGCTCCGGCTGCTGGACGGTCCAGCCGGGTCCGTGGGGCTGGCTGCGGTCCAGGCGAGCGCGGTCGGGATCGCGGAGCTGCTCGCCGAGCTCGACCTGCGCTCAGTCGATCCAGGTGTCGAGCGCTGGCTCGAACGCACCGCCACCTGGCGCGGGACGATCGAGGTCGACGGCCCGCGCGAGGCGCCGGTGTTCCTGCTGCTCGGAGACAACGAGCGCCTCCCGACCGTGCTGCGAGATCGTGCGCTCCCCGCCCGAGGGGGCGCGATCCTGCCCCTGACGCTCGAATCGTGGCGCCTGATCGACGCTCAGGCGTTGGAAGCATGGATCAGCCGGGCGGCCAGACGGTGCGTGGCGGCGCTCGAGGCAGGACAGCCGGCGCCGCCCGCCGTGCTCGAGCTCTCCCAAGTCCACGAGCAGCCGACGTTCGTGCTCGCCCCGGGGCACGACATCGGGATGGTGGATGAATTTGCGCGGCTGCCCGGCGTGGCGGCCGGCGCCAGGCGCCACGGACAGCGCGAGCACGAGATGTTGCCCGCGATCGCTGCCGATCCATTCTGGGTGCCCCAGCTCGACGAGTACATCTCGAGATACGGCCCGTGGGTGGCGCCGGACGCCCTCGCGCGTCTCCAACAGGTCCGCGAAGAGCACGCGCACGCCGCCGGGCTCGTGGCGCTATCTGCCGCGACCGATGCTCCGCTCGCGGTGCCCGGCCTCGGCGGTGAGTTGAAGGCCTTTCAGCGCGCCGGCGTGCAGTACCTGCTGAAGCAGCGGCGCGCGTTCCTCGCCGACGAGCAGGGGCTCGGCAAGACCGTGGAGGCACTGGCAACCATCGAGGCCGACGGTGCCTACCCGGCGATCGTGGTCTGTCCGGCGAGTCTGAAGCTCAACTGGATGCGCGAGATCGGTCGGTGGCTACCGGACCGTTCGGCGCAGATGCTCGACGGAAACCGGGGAGCGCTCGCCGCGGCAGACCTGACGGTGGTCAACTACGACATCGTCGCCGGCAGGCTCGAGGCCCTTACTCCGCTGGCGCCACGGGCGGTCGTCCTCGACGAGTCGCACTACTGCAAGAGCCCGGGCGCGAAGCGCACACAGGCTGCTCAGCGCCTGTGCGCCGCCGTGCCCGACGAGGGCCTGATCCTGGCGCTGACCGGCACACCGGTGATGAACCGCCCGCCGGAGCTGATCTCACAGCTGCGGATCCTCGGGCGCCTCGGCGACTTCGGCTCGGGCGCGCAGTTCGGCCAGCGCTTCCGCGGCCCCGGGGCGCACCAGCGGCTGCACTGGCATCTGCGGGCGCGGTGCTTCGCGCGGCGGCTGAAGGCCGAGGTGCTGCCGCAGCTGCCGGCGAAGACGCGCGCCGTCGTGCCGGTCGACGCTGGACAACGAACCTGATTACCGGCTCGCGGAACAGGACGTGATCGCCTGGCTGCGAACCCAGCCGCTCGACCTACGCCAGCTCGACGCGAAGGTGGCGGCGGCACTGAGGGCAGAGCGGCTCGTGCGACTCAACGCGCTGAAGCTGCTTGCCGCGCGCGGCAAGCTCCGAGCCGCGCTCTACTGGATCCACGACTTCCTGTCTTCCGGCGAGCCACTGGTCGTGTTCGCCCGCCACCGCGAGATCCAGCACGCGGTGCTCGAGCGGTTCCCGGATGCGCTGCACGTGCTCGGTGAGGACAGCCAGCGCGCCCGCGATCAGGCGGTGCGCGCGTTCCAAGGCACGGAGAGCACCGCGAATCGACCGATCGTGTGCTCGATCGAGGTTGCCGGGCAAGGAATCACGCTCACGCGCTCGTCGAACGTCGCATTCCTGGAACTCGATTGGACGCCGGCCAAGCACGACCAGGCCGAGGACCGCTGCCACCGAATCGGGCAGCACGACGCGGTCAACGCGACGTACGTGCTCGCGGCCGGCACGATCGATGAAACGATCGCGACGCTTCTGGAACGCAAGCGTGCCGTGATCGGCGCTGTCACAGACGGCCGCGAGGAGGATGAGCAGGGAGTCGTCGACGCGCTCGTCGCAGAACTGCGCGGCGAGCCGTTCCGTCACCTGCAAGCCGTCGCGTAAAGGCGACACCCCCGGCTCCAAGTGGGCGGTGCTGGACTCGAACCAGCGACCCTGCTTGTGAGGGCGGAACCGGCCCACCCGCCACAGTCAGCCGAGTTGGCGGTCCAGGTTTGTGGCGGCGCTGATCAGTGCCAGGTGGGTGAAGGCCTGGGGGAAGTTGCCCAGCTGCTCACCCGTCGGTCCGATCTCCTCGGCGTAGAGACCGAGGTGGTTGGCGTAGGTGAGCATCTTCTCGAAGACGAGCCGCGCCTCGTCCAAGTGCCCCGCGCGGGTGAGGGCTTCGACATACCAGAAGGTGCACATCGAGAAGGTTCCCTCTCGCCCTGGGAGGCCGTCCGGCGAAGCTACGCAGCTCAGGGGCGAGCTGCTCCACGGCTTCGCCGCGGGATATGAGCGTGCTGCGGAAGCCTTCGCGACCGAAGCGCCGAACCACGCTCGCGCCAACGAGGGCCCGGGTCAGACCTCATCACGGGATTGGAAAACTCTTGGCACTGGTCACGGCGAGCGAAACGTGGGACGATGGCACCGAGTCGCTCGCCCCACCTGCCACTCATGAGCTACCCGATCATCCTCTGCGTCATGGTCGTCGAGGCGCTGAACCTGGCACTGCTGAGTATTGCGCTCCGAGTGAGGATGCCGCGCGTGGCTCGCCCGTTGGTCGCGTGCTCCGGCTTGTCGGGCGCCTGGGGGGCGTGGGTTGTAGTAATCGTGGACCGCGGGCCAGTGTGGATGATGGCGCTCACCGGCTCGGTGTTCGCTTTGAGCAGCGTGGCGATGGGTGTTGCGATTCATCTCGCCACAAGAGAGGAGGAGGAGGACTGCGACGATGGAGGCGCGGGTGGGGCACCAAGTCTCAGTCCCGAGGCTCCACGTGGCGGCGGGGACGACGAACCACCGTGGTGGCCGGAGTTTGAGCGGCAGGTGGCCGCGTATGCTGCGCGGCGTGCCCGCGCGCGGCAGCCGGTCGACAGCTGATCGACATCCCCGGTCCTCGGAAAGCTGAACAGGTACTACAAGTGCGGGTCAGACCGGTGCAACACGAAGAACTCGGAAGCGTGTGTCGCGGCGGTCGCGGTCCCTATCGGCCGCTCTGGACGCCATCTGTCCCGCCGCGGGCGCGGTAACGCTGCAGCGCGTTGCCGACTCGCAAGGCCGCTCGCACTGCCCGGGGAGCGGTACGGGCGGTGCGCAGCGCGACATGATCGAGCGGCGTCTCAAGTGACCTCTCGGTCGGCAGAATCGCCGGTTGATCGGCGGCCGCGAGTGCGTACAGGTGCCAGCTTCCCGGCACACCTTTCAGCGTGTGTGCGCCCCGTTCGACGAACGCGAGCCCAGAGCCCGCCACGAGGTCGCGAACTGTCCGAGACACGAGTACCTCATTGGGCTTGGCCATGGCGCCCACTCGTGCACCGACGTGGACGCTCAACCCGGTGAAGTCACGTCCGGTGCGTTCGAGCTCGCCTGTGTGGACGCCGGCGCGCACCGAAATGCCTAGCTCCTCGGCCGCCGTGCGAATCTCGTGAGCGCACCGCACTGCGTGGGTCGGGCCGTCGAACAGGCTGAACGTGCCGTCGCCGGTGACGTTGATGAGCCGACCGCCGCTGTGCTCGACCTCGAGCCGCACCCGCCGTTCGTGTGTGGCGCGAAGCGCGCGGTATTCAGCGTCGCCGATCCGGGCTAGCAACTCGGTGGACCCGACGACGTCTGTGAACAGCATCGTCCCGAAGAACCGGTCTGCGTCCGGTGAGTGCCGGGCGCCCGTCGCGGCCTCCTCGACATGCTGCCAAACCGGGATCCACGCCTCACCAATGGCTGCCCCTGCGGGAGTCGGAGGCAGGTGGTAGAGGCTGGCCTGCGGAATCAGCTCGGACACCCGGCGCACGACGGCCTCCGGTTCCGGGGAGGTCGGCGCGTACAGCACTCGGGTCGGCGCCCGTACGGCGCCAAGGACATCGCTGATGTCGAGGCGTACGAACCACTCCCAGTACTGCCGTGCGGTCGCCGGCGTCGCCGAGCAGCGTTCCATCATCGCCATCAGCCGGCGGTTGTAGGCGGTGCCCTGCACTGGGTCATACACCTCAATCACTGCACCACTTCCCCATCGATCCACGGCCGGGAGCCAGCGCGACACGTAGTCGGCGGCGTCAGCGCTCGTCCATCCGTGCTGCTCGGCATCTGGAGCGAGTGGGCCACAAGCGATCGGCTTGAACAGGACGAGGTTCGCAACCCGCTCAGGCGCGCGGGCTGCGGCGAGCGCGGTAAGCCCGGACGTGGTGAGCGCACCGACCAGCGTCGCCGTCCGCATCCCGACGGCGTCCATGACGGCGAGGATGTCATCGGCGTGCTGTTCGAGGGTCGGGACGTACGGGATTCGCTCGGAGAGCCCAAAGCCGCGCGGCTGCATGTAGACCGTGCGCGAGAAGGAAGCACCGCGCTCGTACACCTCGTGGATGTACGGGTCGGTCCAGCACAAGTCGAAGTGCTGAGCGGTCTCGCCCACCACGAGCACATCAACGCCTCCCTCGCCGACAACCTGATACGCGAGCTGGGCTCCGTCACGCTCTACGTACTGTGCCTCGGGAGCGTCCACGCAGAAAGGCTAGACCCAGACGCCCGGAACCGGCGTCCGAACCGCGGCTAGTCCTTCAGCTGCGGACGATCGTGAACGCGATCGACCGTGGGCCGGAGGTGCCGGCGCTGTCCCTGGTCGTGAACACGGCGTGGTAGTGGCCGGGCCGGAGGGCTTTGCCTCTGATGCGGCCGGTGAACGGAAGATCGTTCTGTCCCGCGTGGCCGGTCCGGGTGAGGCTCGTCACGGTGGCGTAGTGCGTGCACTTCGAGTGGTGTCGCAGCTGTCTGCTCGCCGGCCTACAGACGCCGCGCACCCGCCGGCCGGCGCTCGCGCGCCTCAGCTGGACCCTCACGGTGGCCGACTGGTCCAGCCGGAATGAGAATGTGGTGCCCTGGGGATGCCGGCGGGCGGTCTGCCCGGTCACCGGCGTCGACGCGCTGCCAGCCGCGAACGTCGAGTTGGTCTCGGACAGCGTCGTGAGCTTCGCCACGGTGACGCAGCCGGCCGTGACCACATGGTGCGTGGCCTCCTGCTGGCCAAGCTCGTCCTCGCCCCAGAACTCGAGCCTGTGGGTGCCGTGCGGCAGGGTGACGGTCGCCGTGCCGGGGATGCCCGTCGTCCCGATCACCTGTTCGGGACCGCCATCGATCGTGTAGTGAGCCGCCTTGGGCCCGGTGGCCGGATCGGGGTCGGCGGTCACGGTGATCGTCGCGGTTGAGCCGTGCGGACACGCCCCCGTGCTCACCGTCGAGGTGGGGGGAGCGACTATGTCGGCGTTGTAGAGCCAATCGACGTTCTGGCTATTGATGTTCGAGCTCATTTCCGTCATACCGTCGAGCGGGTCGCTCTGGTCCATGATCGTGTCGCTGGCACCCGACGCGGCGCCCACGAAGGCGCCCGCGATGTTGTCCCCAGAGCCCGTGACACCGATCGTGTCGCCGGCGCTGATCGGCAATGGGGGTGACGCCGCGAACGTCACCACCCCCGAGCTGCCGGCTTGTTGCGCAACGCTCGAACGCAGCATGCTAACCGTCCACGGCGGCAGGCCACCCGTGCTCCCGAGGAGGCGAACGATTCGAAGGGTGACGGTGCCTGAGCCGTAGTCCCGCACGCGCCAGCGCACGATCAGCCCACTGAACGGTGCAGTCAGCTGCTGGCCCGGAAGAGCCGTCTGGATCACCGTGCAACCGGCGTCAGGCCCGCTCGGGTCACAGTTGTGATCGTTCGTGGCCTGGCTGGCCAGATCGCTGCCGATCGTGACTGAAGCGCGCGCCGCCCCGGCGCTGACCGCCAGCGCAAAACACAACACGACACCCATCACCCCAGGCAACCCACGAACGCCCACGAGAGCAACCCTAGCCTCTGCCGCCGTCCGCGGCAACTCAAAGAAGTTCGGCCAGCAGTTGCTCGATCCGTTCCTCATCCTCGCAAGAACGCGTCGCTGCTAGCCGTAGCGCTGCCTGGCGCCCTAGAGGCACGTCGCCATCGCCACAGCGCCGGTTCGCGATAGCCCCCCGGTATACGATCCGGTCGATGCTGTTCGCCCGCTGGTTTTCTCGCAGCAAGGGTCGCTCCAGCGCGGGTGCCGACGCGTTCGGCAATCCGCTCGCTGACGGCGACGGCCCGGCCGTGGCGGATGGCCTCGGCGGGGCGGTCAGGGGTGGCGTCGAAGCCGGGGCTCAGAGTCAGTCTGAACGCGTCGTCCTTCGCCAGTTCTTTCACGATGAGTTCGCGGTCGCGGCCGTGGTGCTCGGCATCAAGCGAGGCGAGCTTGCGCGACGGCTTCACCAGGGGGAGGGAAGGTCGATCGCTGAAGTCGCTGGCGATGCTGGCGTGGCTAGGCAGACCATCATCGATGCGGTGGTTCGGGACACGTCCATGCGTCTCGACGCTCAGGCCGCGAACGGCACGATCTCGGCCTCGGCGGCGGAGGAGGCCAAGTCACGCGTTCCGGCGTGGGCGATCGGGTTTGCCGATCGGCGGAGGCCCGAACCGGGCGCGAGCCCTGGCGCCGGCTGACCTCGGGTTAGCTAAGGGTCGCGCATCGGCCGAGGCCAGTGTTGCTGAGGGAGCTCTGCCAGTGGGCGAGGTCTGTCGGGACTCTCGTGGGACGATTGCACCCACCGTTCGGGCACTCGCCCAAGTCGCGACTGTTTCGGCGACAGAGCGCGCGAGAGAAGACGTGCTTGTGGCGAATAGCTGGGCGAACCTCGGCGTTTGGATGAGTCTCGCATTCGTGGTCGCTCGGGCGTGTCCGGATGGTCCACTTGTGTGTGGAGAGTGTGCGAACCCCCCTGTGTGTCTCGTCACTGCGTGTTGTCGCTGATCGTCGGGCAGGGCATGCGCGCCTTCCGATGGTGTGGTGGTGTGGATCGCTTGCGGGCGCACGTGTGGTCTTTGGCGCGGTACGTGGCGACTTTCCAGTCGAAGTGCCGTTTCCGGAAGCTGCTGTTGGTCATCGGGTCTCCTCGCCTGCGTCGTTGCTGGCCGCGGCGGTGCGCTTCGCGGCCCACATGATCAGGACGACTGGGATTGCCCAGTTGAAGATCAGGTTGGCGCGGTGGGTGTCGATCGCGCCGGCGATGACGTGGGCGGGGACCATGGCGGCGAACACGGTCGCCCACAGTGTCGTGAGCTGGCGGTTGATCTGCTTGAAGCGTGGTGAGGACCAGTACTGCTGCGGCACCGATTCGCGGGCGTACTGCTCGGTGAACGGGACGAACAGCAAGGAGCCGAACGCGATCAGTGCAAGGAGCGTGGCTGCGATCGCGCGGGCGTAGCGGGCGACCCATTCGCTGGTGGTTGGATCGGCGTTGAAGGCGACGAGGGTGAATCCGGCGAACGCGAGGATCGCTCCGAGTTCGAGCAGCTTGGGGCGGCCTTTGAGCAGCGACGGGAGCGCGATCGCCCCCGAGACCGCGAGCGCTGCGATCGCGGCAAGTTTCAGCGTTGAGTGCTGGGCGATGAAGGCGAACAGCACCCAGGGGATGAATGCAAGGTAGATGCCGAACCCGGCTTCTTTGTGCTCGGCTCGCGTTTGGTGGTGCGTTGAGATCTGGGTGCTCGACATCGCTTCGTTCCTTTCGCTCGGACCCGTGCTCGGGCTTCGTGGGGGCTTGGGTCTGGGTTGATGTCCGAAGCGTGCCGTGCGCGGTCGGCACTGTCTTGAGTGAGCGACTACTTAACTCTTGCGATGGGCGGGGGTCGCACCGGACAAGCGTGACGGGTTCCTGCGCGCTTGGCTCGGTACTTTGGAGGGGTGGACGAGCTCAGGACCGAACGGGTGTTGCTGCGGCGCTGGCGCGCCGAGGACGAGCGGGAGATGGCGCGGATCAACCGAGAGCCCGACGTCGCGCGGTATCTGAATCGTCCGGTTGACGAGGGTGCGATCGCCGGCTTCTACGCGGTGATCTGTGCTCATTGGGAGCGGCACGGCTTCGGTCCGTGGGCGCTTGAGTCGCTGGAGCCCGAGCGGAGCGGAGCGTTTCTCGGGTTCGCAGGTCTGGCGTTCGTCCCGTCGTTTTTGTCGGCTGCGGGGTCGGTGCCTGAGCTGGGCTGGCGACTTGACCCGGCGGTGTGGGGGCGCGGGTTGGCGACCGAGGCATCGATCGCGGCGCGTGATGATGCGCTCGGGCGGCTCGAGCAGCCGGAGCTGATCTCTGTGATCCATCCTCAGAACGAGCGCTCTCAGCGCGTGGCGGTCAAGCTCGGGATGCGGCGTGAGCGCCAAATCGAGAACCCTGCCCTCGGCATTCCGGTCGACGTCTGGCATCTCCGCGCCGATCAGACGGCGGCGGGATCCAGGTGAGCAACGGCTGTCGCTAGTGCCCGCTCGACCGTTAGCGCCGTTGGTGGGTCGCGCAGGCGAGTTGGAACAGATCGCGGTGGCGCGGGCCGAGGACCTCCCGGCCGTTGTCCTGGGCGGCCCGTCCGGGGTCGGCAAGTCGCGTCTGGCGCGCGACGCCGTGAACGCCGCGCAAAACGCCGGCGCCGCTGTTCACTGGATTCAGGCCACGCGGAGCGCTGTAAGTCTTCCGCTTGGGGCATTTGTGGCGGCGATCCCGGCTGCGGCGCGCTCCGATGACCCGTTCGAGTTGATGCAGCGGGCCGCGCACGCCCTGCGGGGCGAGGCCGGGGAGCGACCGCTGGTGCTGGGCGTCGATGACGCGCAATGGCTCGATCCGGTTTCGGCGACCCTGGTTCTGCACCTGGCGAGCACGGGCGCCGCATTCGTGGTCGTCACCATTCGCAGCGACGAACCTTGCCCGGACGCGATCGTGTCGCTGTGGAAGGACGCCGGCGCCCAGCGGATGGAGATTGGATCGCTCGACGAGCCCGACACCGAGGAGCTGGTGGAGCGGATGGTCGGCGGGCCGGTCGAGCGGGCGGCGCGCCGCTGGGTGGCGCACACCAGTCGCGGCAATCCTCTCTATGTGCGCGAGCTGGTGCTGGGTGCGCTGGCCGACGGTTCGCTGCAGGAGGTCAACGAGCTGTGGCGTCTGTCCGTGAGACCGGCAATCAACGCGTCGCTTCGTGAGTTGATCACGACGAGGATGGCGGGGTTAGACGCTGATGTGCAGCCGGCGCTAGAGCTGCTCGCGCTCGGAGAGCCGCTGCGGCTGTCGGAGATGCTTGATCTTGCCGGAACTGAGCCGTTGGCCACGGCAGAGGCCCGGGGGCTGGTGAGTATCGATGGGGCATCGAGCGGCGCTGAGGTGCGGCTCGCGCATCCACTCTACGGTGAGGTGATCCGAGCGGGGCTGCCCTCGCTGCGCGGCCGCGACGTGCGGCTGCGGCTCGTGGAGACCGTGCAGAAACGAGAGGCGCCCGAGCAGGGGGATGCGGTGCGTCTCGCGCGGTGGCTGATCGACTGCGAGGAGACGCTAGGCGTCGAGCTGATGCTCACCGCGGCGCGCGAGGCCAACCTCAGCGGGGATCCCGAGTTCGGAGCGACGCTGGCGTCGCGGGCGCTCGACGCCGGAGCGGGCATGAATGCGGCGCTACTGCTCGCGCGTGCCCACACCGTCCGCAGTCGGTTCGCGCAGGCCGAGGCGGTCCTGGTCGCGGCCGAATCCCAGATCGAGACCCAGGAACAGGGGCTGAGGTACCTAGAGCAACAAAGCGAAGTGTTGCACTGGGGACTGAAACGACCGGACGAGCTCAAACAGCTCCTGGACCGCGCAGCATCATGGTTCCCCGGGCGCGGCTGGCAACAGCAGCTCGAGCCACTACGCCTCCGCGTCGCCTCATTCGAGCGTCTCGGGTTCGACGTCTCAGTCTCGACCAAGATCCTCTCCACCGATGCGGTCGACGCGCACGTCCGCCACCAGGTCGAACCGGTTCACGTCGCCAACCTGTTCTACAGCGGTCGCACGCGGGAAGCTCACGAGCTGGCGGGCGAGCTTCGTCCCCAGATCCCGCTACGGAGCCTCAGCGACGCGATCGCCCTGTCGCTCTGGAGCCGGGTCACGCTGGAGACCGGCGAGCGCTGGACCGAGCTCGAGGCGTGGATGACGACAGCGCTCGAGGAGGGCGTACGGCAAAGCGATCCCGCCACGACGGGTCAGGCGGCGTATTCGCTGGCCGCGTTACGGGTCCTGGCCGGCCGTTACCTGGAGGCGGGGACGATGGCGGCCGAGGCCGAGGCCGAGCTAGAGCGCCACGACCCGGTCGGACTGCTTGCGGTCGTGACCGCGATGCGCGTCACGATCGCCTGCTTCACCGATGACCGAAAGGCAATCGGCCCGACGCTGGAACGATGCCACGCGCGTCTGGGCGACGACGGGCCACTCGCGCATCAACTGCCCTACATCATCCGAGCGCGAGCTTGGGCCGCCCACGCCGAGGGGAATTACCAGCGCGCGCAGCAACTGCTGCTCGACGCGGCGCAAGAGCTCGCCGCCAGCCCGGTGCACGCGGCTCGCCTGTCCTACGAAGCGTTCCGCGTCGGTGTGCCCGCACGACGCCTCCACGCGCCCCTCGCCGAGCTGCGGGAGCGATGCGACGCCCGCCTCGTCAGCGTTTACGCAGCCCACGTCGCCGCCGCGGCGACGAACGACGGACCAGCCCTCATCTCGGTCGTCGACGAGCTGGAGCAGATCGGAGCGCTTCGCTACGCGACCGAGGCCGCCGCCAACGCAGCCGACGCCTTCGCACGCGACGCGCGCCAAGACTCAGCCCGCAGGGCCGCCGCACGCAGCCGCGAGCTCCACTCACGCGGCCAAGGCGGCCCGGCGCCCGTGATCACCGAGCTCGATCCGAACAGCGTCAAACTGACACAGCGCGAAGCACAGCTCGTCAAGCTGGCATCCGAGGGACTTTCCAACCCCGAGATCGCCGACCGACTCGTCCTATCAGTCCGGACAATCGAATCCCACCTCTACCGAGCAATGCAAAAACTCGGGGTCAACGACCGGCGCAACCTCCGATAGCCCGAGCCAGCCGGGGCCAAGCCGAGCCCTGGCCGGCCGAACGAAGGAGATACGTTCGAATCTGATCGCGTGCCGATTCTCGCAACAGCGAACGGGTGTGGCGCTCCGCCATATCGTCCGCCGAGCGTTCCCGAGTGACAACTCGCGGCGGCTTCGAACCTAGCCCCGCATTGACCTTGCCGCGGCGCTTCACCTCGGTTCGCCCAGAGCCCCGCTAAGCGCGGACGGCACGGCTCGCTCTGCTTCCCCGGCGTGATTGCATACGTCCGTGTCGCAGATGCCGATTGCCGGAGAGCTGGCCAAAGCGCTGGCGGTGGCGCTTGCCGAGGAGTTTCCCGGACCCGTTGAGGTGCACGGGCTGGAGCGCTTGACCGGGGGCGCGAGCCGCGAAACGTGGTCATTCGACGCCGTCGACGCGGCCGGCGAGCGACACGGACTGATCCTCAGGCGCGACTTCCCGGGGCGCGCTGAGCCGGGCGACGGGGATGTAGCCGAAATCGACCGCAATGTGGAGCTCGCGCTACACCGCGCCCTTCACGCAGCGGGCGCGCCGGTTCCCCGACCGCTCGGCGCGCCGCCGGCGGAGCTGGGGTTGCGCGACTGCTACCTGATGGAGCGAGTGGACGGCGAGAGTCGGCCGCGCGCGATTGCTCGCAAGCCGGAGCTCGCTGGCGTGCGGTCGAGGCTGGCGTCTGAGGTCGGGTGGGCGCTGGCAAAAATTCATTCGGTCGACACGGCGAACGTTCCGCAGTTGCCCCACAGCGGCGTCGATGAGCAGTTCACGCTCGTGCGCCGGTTCCTGGACCGGGGACCGGCGCCGCGCCCGGCGCTCGAGCTGGGCCTGCGCTGGTGCCTGGAGCGAAGACCCGACTCGTCCGGCGATCTGCGGCTCGTCCACGGCGACTTCCGCAACGGGAATCTGATCGTCGGCGAGGATGGCCTGCGCGTGGTCATCGATTGGGAGTACGCGCACCTGGGTGAGCCGCTCGAAGACCTTGGGTTCCTCTGCATGCGCCCTTGGCGCTTTGGCAACGACGACGCTGAGGTAGGCGGCTTCGGCTCGCGCACTGATCTCTACCGCGCCTATGAGCAGGCGGGCGGCGGTCATGTGGATCCCGATGTCGTTCACTTCTGGGAGGTGCTCGGAACGCTGAAATGGGGCGCGCTGTGCGTCCTGCGCGGGATGGAGCACGTGTCCGGGCGCAACCGCTCCGTCGAGCTGGCGGCGATCGGCCGCCGCGTCGCCGAGACCGAATACGACCTGCTCGAGTTGTTGGCCTGATCGTGCCCGAGGACCGCCCGACAGCCAACGAGCTGATCGCGTCCGCCGCGGAGCATCTGACCGTCAACGTGCGCCCGGCGCTCGGCGGGCACGGAGCGTTCGAGGCGCTGATCGCCGCCAACCTGCTAGCGATCGCGCTGCGCGAGCTCGAGCTCGGCCCCGATCTGCGCGCATTGGACGAACGCGACCTGGCGCAGTTGCTCGGGCACGATGCTCCGCTGGCGGAGCTCGAGGCACGTCTGGTCGAACAGATCCGCGAAGGTGAGCTCGATGACCGCCGGGCAGAGGTCCTCGCGGTGCTTCGCGCGAGCGTGCGGCGGCGGCTGCGGATCGCGAATCCCGATTACGAGCGTGAGGAGGCCTGACCCCAATGGAGTTCGAGCTGTCCGAGAAGGTGCGTGAGCTCAGAGAGCGAGTCGTCGCGTTCATGGACGAGCGCGTGTATCCGGCCGAGCCGGAAGTCGCAGCGTTCGTCGAACGCACTCGTGGGACGGCGATCCCGCCCGTGATCGAGGATCTCAAGCGCGCCTCGCGAGACGCCGGCTTATGGAACCTCTGGATGCCCAACCCCGACTACGGACCAGGCCTGTCGAACCTCGAGTACGCGCCCCTGTGCGAGGTCATGGGTCGGTCGCTGATCGGTCCCGAGATCTTCAACTGCAGCTTCCCCGACACCGGCAACATGGAGGTGCTGGCGCAGTTCGGAACTGCCGAGCAGAAAGAGACATGGCTGTATCCGCTGCTCGAGGGGGAGATCCGCTCGGCGTTCGCCCTGACCGAGCCCGACTCGGCCTCGTCGGATCCGACCAACATCCAGTCGACGATCTCCCGCGATGGGAACGACTACCTCGTCAACGGACACAAGTGGTTCATCAGCGGCGCGTCCGATCCACGCTGTGAGGTGTTCCTGTTCTTCGGGCTCTCCGATCCAAGCGCCCGGCGGCATGCTCGCCACTCGCTGATTCTCGTGCCCGCGCGCGCCCCGGGCGTCGAGGTCGTACGCAACATGCGGGTGTTCGGCTTCGAGGATGCCCCCTCCGGACACGCCGAGGTCCGGTTCGACGACGTTCGCGTCCCGGCCACGAACATGCTCCTCGGCGAAGGCCGCGGCTTCGAGATCGCCCAAGCGCGGCTCGGCCCCGGGCGGATCCATCACTGCATGCGCGCGGTCGGCATGTGCGAACGCGCGCTCGAATTGATGACCGACAGGGCACTCGCGCGCACCGCATTCGGGCAGCGATTGGCGGACATGGGCGTGGTGCGCCACCAAATCGCCGAGTCCCGCATCGAGATCGAGCAACTGCGCCTGCTGACCCTGCACACGGCGTGGACGGTCGACCAGGTCGGCGGGCGAGCCGCGCGATCTCAGCTCGCCCAGCTGAAGGTCGCCGCGGCGAACGTCGGCCAGCGGGTGCTCGATCGCGCGATCCAGGTCCACGGAGCCGCCGGGCTCTCCCAGGACCTACCGCTCGCCCAGATCTACGCCGGGATGCGCGCGCTGCGCTTCGGCGACGGACCCGACGAGGTCCACCGCGAGACGATCGCAAAGCTCGAGCTCAAAGCACGAACCGAGCACGCGGCCACGGCAAAACCGGACCCGTGTTAGCCCACCTCCTGAGAAGATCAGCAGCCCCGAACGCCCAAGCATCGAAGGCCCTCCTTCGGCGACAAAACGAGCATCCGACTGGGTCGGCGGCGGTCCCGCTCCGCGCGGACAGCACGCACGCCCCTGGCTATCGCTTTCGCCAACTGGACGGCTTCACGTCCGGTGACCGCCTCAGCGACGATGCAAAGGTCAGATCATGCCGTGCGTCCATCGTCGTCAACCAGGCTCGAGACGCCGCGCGCGAGCACGATGTCAGTCTGAAGCGAGCACCATGGCCGGTCGATGCCCGGTGGGCGTCTGGGGTCGTCGCTCTCGCGCTGCTCGAAGCGGCGGATCAGAGACGACTTGACCGCGAACACGGCGTCGGAATCAAGGTACTCGCTGTCCTGGTCGAAGATGTGCGTTACCAGCGTCACGTAGCCGTCGGCGCGCACGACGACGTGGATGTGCGCCGGCCGCCACGGGTGCCTCCCGCTCGCGTCAAGCATCGTCCCGACCGGCCCGTCATCCGGAATCGGGTACGGGACCGGGCGCACGGTCAAAAACGCAAACGAGCCGTCCTCTCGCGTACAAAACCGGCCGCGCAGATGGTGCTCGGGCGCTGCGGGATCCTGAACGGCGTACAACCGGTTCTCGCCGTTTTGCCACACATCGAGCTCAGCTCCAGCCACCGGCATCCCGGTATCGACATCGAGCACGCGACCGTGGATCCAGGCCGGGACGCCGGCCTCCAGTTCGGCGATGTTCGCGCCGTACTCACGCAGCGGTGAGCCCGGGACGTAAAAGGGTCCAAGCACGGTCGACTCAGTCGCTCCAGGCGGCAGCGGGTGTCCGAGCGCGTCGACCAGCATCGAGAGTCCCAACGCATCTGACCACAGAATGAACTCTTGCCGGCGTTCGTCAGTAACCTGGCCGGTGCGGGTCAGTGCGTTGATCGCGGCCTGCCACTCCCGCTGGCTCAGGTCGGTCTCCGCGGCGAATTCGTGCAGGTGACGCACAAGGGCCTGCAGCAGCTCGCGAAGCCGCTCATCGCGGCAACCGTCGAAGCTAGCGATGACCTTGGCAGTGATGTCCGCGGGACTGGTTCGGGTGGTTCCACTCACTCGCGTAGCTCCAGTCAAGACCGTTCGTCAAGTACGCCGCCGGCCGTGTCAACACGAGAGATCCGCGCGGCCCGCACGGCCTGTAAGTATGCAATGGCGGTCGCCGGCATCGGGCGCGAGGTTTTCACGGGAAGCGGGGGTGGGCAGAATTGTGCCGTGGCGTCGTACAGCGTCAACCAGGTCGGAATCGAGCATGCCCGCGAGCTGGTCGCCAAGCGCCAGTACGTGCTGCGCAGCGAGTGGGGGGACGTGCAGCCGCGCGCTGCGGCAGAAAATGCATATCTGGAGCGCCACGGGTGGGAGAAATACGCGCAGTGGTTTCTCGGCCTGACCGACGGCGCGGCCGAACAGACCAAAGCCAGGTACGCGTTCGTGATCGGCGACTTCCGCCGCATCCACCGCTCCGGGATCATCGCCTGCCACTATCGCGCGGCGGAGTGGCGGCATAAGGCGATCGAGCTGGCAGCCCACGAGCTACTGCAGTTCCTCGACCACACCGCCTCCGGGTAACGCGCCACCGCGGGCGGCATCGCCGCTCAACCCGCCGAGAGCATCCCAGCGCCCGTGCAGGCGGCGATCCCCG
>CAWCMQ010000005.1:0-155853 GCA_963796645.1 uncultured Solirubrobacterales bacterium
CATCGCCACGCTGTGCTTCGTGCCAGCGCTGTTGAGCCGTTCGCTGGTGCTCTCGCTTCCGCTGTTCGTGGTCGCCGCGGCGGCGCTCGCGGCCCGCAATCCTCCGCTCGACGCCGCCCGACTCGACATCATGCACTCCCGGCTGTGGGGGCGCGCCGAAGCCGTCCGCACGGTTCTCCGCCGCGCCGGAGTGGCGAGCGCCCCCTGCTCTTCGGGTTGCTCGCGGACGCCGTCAACGCCGGACGCCGCCAAACCACGGCAGGGCAGCACGGGTTTGGCGCCAACGCCAGCCCGGTCGGACTCCACGCCGCGTTGCTGATCCTCCTCGTGACGCTGGGCGCGGGGGGGCTGCTGACGTTGCGCGCCCAGCGCACGTACCCGCGTGACGTCGCGACCGCCACAGCCTCCGAAGCGCCGCGAGACCGGCCCCATGACTGACCTAGCCTCGGAATCCTCCCAGGTCGCGCCGCAGACCCGGAGCGAGCGGGATCTCCGAGGAGGAGAGCGGCGCTCCTTGGCGGTGTTGGCCCTGCCGACGCTCGGCTTGGCCCTCTCGATCACCGTGGTCTCCACCTACGTGCCGGTCCTGGCGCGGCACTTCGTCAGCTCCAGCATCATCATCGGCCTGATCGTCGGCACCGAGGGGTTGGCTGCCGTGATCCTCCCGGTACTCGTCGGGACGTGGTCAGATCAGCTGCACACCCGACTCGGCGGCCGGCTGCCGTTCGTACTCGCGGCCACGCCCGTGGTCGCGATCGCGCTGATCACGATCGGAGTCGCATCATCGCTGCTCCTGATCGTGGCGGGTGTGATCGTGTTCTTCGCCGCGTACTTCGTCGCCTACGAGCCATATCGGGCGCTGTACCCCGATCTCGTGGAGGACCAGATTGCCGGCCGCGCGCAGAGCGTCCAGGCGGTTGCCCGAGGCGCCGGAACCGGTCTTGCGCTCGGCGGCGGCGGAGTCTTGCTCGCCGTCGGGCAGGCCGTGCCGTTCGCGGCTGCCGCAGGGGTGCTGGTTGCCTCGAGCGCGAGCTTCACCATCCTGCTGCTGTGGCGCCGCG
Organism: uncultured Solirubrobacterales bacterium; assembly: GCA_963796645.1. Taxonomy (GTDB): domain Bacteria; phylum Actinomycetota; class Thermoleophilia; order Solirubrobacterales; family Solirubrobacteraceae; genus Palsa-465. The sequence continues at coordinate 1,062 of CAWCMQ010000005.1, forward strand.
GCGTGCCGGACCAGGATCAACGGCAGTCGGGAACGTTCCGGGAGGCGGTCGCTCGGATCCGCGGCCTCCTTTCCGAGCATCCGGCTCTGCGCGCCTTCCTGGCCGCCAACGCCCTGTGGGAGCTGGCGCTCGCCGCCATCAAGTCCTTCGTCGTCCTGTGGCTCACCGCCGGGCTCGGATATTCGCTGTTGCAGACCTCGGCGATCATCGGCGCGGTCGCGCTCGTCATTCTCGTGGCCGCAGCGCTGAGCGGCAAGCTCGCCGACCGCTACGGCCGGGTACGAATCATCCGGATCGCCCTGTGGGTCTACGGGGTGGGGCTGCTCGTACCGTTGCTGACCGCCACGCCGCTGCTGATCGTGCCTGCGATACCGCTGATCGCGTTCGGCGGCGGGGTGACGATGACGTTGCCCTACGCGTTGCTGATGCCGATGATGCCCCCGGAGCAGCACGGGTCGGTGACCGGCCTGTACAGCATCAGCCGCGGCGTCGGCATCATGCTCGGCCCGCTCCTCGCGGGCATCGCAGTCCAACTCGGATCCGGTCCTCTCTCCGGTACGCACGGATACGCCGCGATGTGGCTGGTCGCCTCGGCCGCCATCCTGGGCTCCCTACGCCTGCTCGCGCGGATCTCAGCTCGGCGCGCCGGGCCGGAGCCGGGCTCGAACTCGCCCGGCTGATTCCGCCGCCGGCCGGTGCCTTCTCGAGCGTGCGTAGGGGCGCTGTCCCGGGTGGGTGGGGATCGGCCGCCGCGTAGCTCAGGAGTTGCCGTCAAGCGCGGCGTCAACCGTGGTCGCGGCGTTGATCAGGGCCAGATGGGTGAGTGCCTGGGGCAGGTTGCCGAGGAGGGCTCCGGTGGCCGGATCGATCTCCTCGGTGAGCAGCCCGACGTCGTTGACGTGCTTGACGAACTCGGTGAACCATTGTTCGGCTTCGGATGTGCGCCCCGCGTGCACGAGAGCTTCGACGAGCCAGCACGAGCAGGCCAGGAAGGCGCCCTCTTTGCCCTGCTGGCCGCTGTAGCGGTACAGCAGCGCGCTGCCGGCGCCCAGTTCGGCCATGATCGCGTCGATCGTGGTGTTCAGCCTTCGGTCCTCGGGCTCGGAGAATCCAAATCGCGCCGCGAGCAGGACGGCGGCGTCGAGCTCGTCGCTACCGGCGTAGAAGGTGTAGGACTGCTTGACCTCCGACCAGCAGTTCTCCTCGATCCAGGCGCGGATCCACTCGCGTTCGGAGCGCCAGCGGGGGAGGTGAGGGCTGCTGATCTGCTCGCTTTCGCCCAAGCGAACGGCTCGATCGAGCGCCATCCAGCAGCCGAGCTTCGAGCTGGTGTACTGCTCCCGGGTGCCCAGCTCCCACAGCCCCGCGTCGGCCGACCTCCAGATGTCGCACACGTGGTCGGTGATGCCGGCGAGCATTGTCGCCGTCGTTGAGGAGAGCATTCCACCGTGCGTGGTGTAGTGCCAGACGGCATCGAGCAGGTGGCCGTAGGCACCCAGCTGTGTCTGGCTGGCGGCGCCGTTGCCAATATTGACCGGCAGCGAATTCCGGTAGCCGGGAACGTTTTGCACCTTGGTCATCTCGCCGGACACGGGCTCGCCGCTGAGCGCGTAGAAGACGCGCAGCGCGGGAGCGTCGTGGCCGACGGCCTGAAGCAGCCACGACAGCCCGGCGTGGAGTTCCTCGGGCAGGCCGAGGCGGCTCATGGCGTCGAGCGCGAAGGCGGAGTCCCGGATCCAGGCGTAGCGGTAGTCGTAGTTGCGTTCGCCGCCGAGCTGCTCGGGCAGCGACGTGGTCGCCGCGGCGGCGATTGCGCCGGTCGCCTTCATAGTCAGAGCCTTGAGCGCCAGGGCGCTGCGCAGCACGAGGTCGCGCCATCGGCCGTCATAGACGGTCAGGCTCGACCAGTGCTGCCACGTCTCGACGGTCCGCTGCATGCGCACGCGGATCTCGGCAGCACGGGGCACGTGCACCGGCTCGGCTTCGGTGCCAACGACGGCCAGCAGCGCGGATTGCCCAGGGGCGAGGAGCGCTCGCCCTGAGACCCTGTCGCTTTGCACCTCCGGGTCGCCGACCCCTTCGGCCACGACGGCGAGGTGGTAGTCGCCGACGAGCAGCACCGGAATCTCCCGCCGTACGTACGCCCACGGACTCTTGCCGGCCGACAGGCAGTGCCCGGGTCGTACTTCCCAGGCCAGCGGCACCTCTCCCTCATCGACCTCGATGAGGCGGCGCGAGCTCTGCCCACGGCAGCGTGCCGAGCGCCCCGAACGTGAGACCGTCGGTGACGCGGAGCACTCCGCTCGCGGTGGTGAAGGTCGTCTCGAGCACCATCGTCCCGGGGACGTAGCGTCGGGTGACCTCGAACGGGATCGTCGGAGCGAGTGCGATCGATCCGCCGCGAGCGGGGTCAAGCAACGCTGCGCAGACTGGCGGGCTGTCCATCGCGGGCACGGCCAGCCAATCGACGGCGCCGTCGTCCGCGACCAGTGCGGCCGCGCGGAGATCGCCCAGGAGCGCGTAGGCGCGGAGCGGAGCGAACCCATCCACACGGTGAGTGGCCGTCATGCATTCGACCCTACCCGCCGAAAACCCGTCGCCCCAGCCATCTGTCAGAGCTCGCACGGCCGTCGTTTTCAGCGCAGGCGCTCGGGTAGCGACAACCGACGAGTTACACCAGGTCAACTGAGCGTCACCAAAAGGAGCGTGAACGGAAATGGCATCACCGGGCGGACGCAAAGTTGCGGTGGTCACGGGCGGGACCGCGGGGGTCGGGCGGGCCACGGTCCGCGAGTTCGCCAAGCGCGGCTATGACGTGGCGGTGCTCGCCCGCGGTCAAGCGGGTCTTGACGGCGCGGTCGAGGACGTGCGCGGCGCCGGGGGTCAGGCGATCGGGATCGTGACCGATGTAGCCGACAACCAGGCGGTTGATGCGGCGGCGGATCGCATCGAGCGTGAGCTGGGCGAGATCGACGTGTGGGTCAACGTCGCGTTCGTCGGCGCGCTCGCCTTCTTCTGGGACACGACCCCGGAGGAGTACCGCACGATGACCGACATCACCTACATGGGCCAAGTCAACGGCACCCGGGCCGCGCTGGCCCGGATGCGGCCGCGCAACCGCGGAGTGATCGTCAACGTGTGCTCGGCGATGTCCTACCGCTCAATTCCGCTTCAGTCCGCGTACTGCGGGGCCAAGCACGCCGTCAAGGGCTTCACCGAGTCGGTCATCACCGAGCTCATGCACGAGAAGAGCAAGGTCAAGGTCTGCATGATCCAGCTGCCCGGACTCAACACGCCGCAGTTCAACTGGAACCTCAACAAGATGCCCAAGCACCCGATGCCGGTCGCACCGATCTTCCAGCCCGAGCTGCCGGCCAAGGGGATCGTGTTCCTCGCCGAGCATCCCCGGCGCAACATGTGGATCGGCATCTCCACGGCCTATACGATCCTCGGCGAGCGGATCGCGCCGAAGGTCGCCGACTTCTACCTGGCGCGCACCGGCGTCAGCGGCCAGCAGACCGACAGGAACCTCCCACGACTCGGGTCCAACGTCGGAGAACCCCGTGACGACGAGGCCGATCAGCGCGCACACGGCCCGTTCGACGACAAGGCATATTCACGCGACCCCGTCACCTGGCTCTCGATTCACCGCCGCGCCATCCTCTCGGGGATCGGCGCCACCGCGCTGGCGAGCGCCCTCGCCGCTCGCGGGGCGCGGTGAGCCCCGCTTGAACCCCTCGGATGCCAGAAGGAACGGTGGGATGAGCGAGCCACCGCCGGTGCGGATCTTCCTTCGGCCGCTCGGCTCTCCCTTGACGCTTGGGATGTCGGGGCTGGCGATCGCGTCGCTGGTGCAAAGCGGCGTCGAGCTGCACTGGACGCCGCGTGATGAGACGGTCCAGGCCGGGCTGATCCTCATCGCGGTGCCGTTCGTGCTGCAACTGCTCGCCTGCATCCTCAGCTACATGGCTCGGGATGGGGCGACCGGCGCTGCGGTCGGTGTGCTGGCCACCAGCTGGCTGGCCATCGGCCTGATCCACATCGCCGCGAAGCCCGGAGCAACGAGCGGGACGCTGGGACTGCTGCTGGTCGCGTCGGGTGGAGTGCTCCTCGCGTCAGCGTCAGCTATCGCCTCCGCGAAACCGCTGCCCGGGGTGATCTTCGCTGCGGCGGCGCTACGGTTCGCGATGGCCGGCGTATACCAGTTGAGTAAGGTCAGTTTCTGGGAGCACGCCGCGGGACTCCTGGGCCTGCTCGTCACCGCGCTCGCCGCCTACGCGGTGCTGGCGTTCGAACTCGAGGGCCAACGCGAGCGGGCAGTGCTGCCCACATTCCGCCGCGGGCGAGCTGCAGCAGCCATACGCGATGGCGAAGGAAGCGATCGGCACCGTCTCGTCACTGAACCGGGCGTGCGCGGAACCACATGATCGAAACGAGCCAGTCATGCACTCCGCCTCTGCGTCGAGCACGCCATCGCGCCGCAGCAGAACGACCGGAATCGAGCCATGACCGGTCATAACAAGCTCTCCGTCGCCCTGATCGGCGCCCGGGCCCTCGTAGGTGGCGGGCTGCTGGTACGGCCTCGTGCCCTGCTCGCGGCCGTCTCGGGTCAAGACCCCAATGAAAACGTGATCATCTACGCGCGGGTCCTCGGAGCCCGCCATTTCATAGAGGCAGCGATTCTATGGAAATGGACCACACCGACCGTCGTGCGCACCGGGGCCGTCGTGGACGCGATCCACGCCGCCAGCGCGGTCGCATTCGTCAGGACCCGCCACCACCCTCGCCTCGCGACTCTCAACGTCGCCTCCGCCAGCACCTTTGCTCTTCTTGGCGCCGCACTCGCGCGCAGAATCCGTTGATAGACGGCCATCGATGGCCTCCGCCGTCCGAACCCAACGCCGCTGACACCGCGCACTTCAGATCAGACACCTCCTGGCGCGCGCCGTTGGGAGCCCCGGGCAGCGGCAGCTCCGTTTCGTCACCGAGCAGGTGCGCTATCGATCATCTCGCGCCCTACGGGGCCGACTCTCGGGGCTCCGAAAGCCAGGTAACTTCGATCCTGCGCTGCGAATCGCGCGGTATTCGGTAGCTCCACGCTGCCGTCGTCAAACCATGGTCCGGGAGACTGCCGGTCTCGAGGCGGGTCCCGGTTCAGGGATGACGCTCGACGTTTCGAAGCCGATTGGATGGTGCAGTGGCCGTGTGCTGCTGGGTTCACCGATCAGTGACGGCAGCTGGCACGAATGCTCATGTTCGGGTTCACGTGTCCGCCGGGAAAACGACCCGCGCGATTATCGAGGTTCTAGTCACAGAGACGTCGTAACCAGACATGCCCCACCCGGAGCTCGACTGGCGGCCGGGACAGGCTGGGCGTCCCTCGGCCACTAGGGATCGTCCGGTGGCGCGGCCCGCGAGCAGTCAAGGGAGTCGTTACGCGCCCGTCGGTCGGGGTGTCGGTGAGCTGGGCCGAGGACGGCGTGAGCACGCCCCGGCCGATTGAGTCGGCCGGGGCTTTGGGTGCGCTCGGGCAGGTGGCGGGTGTTAGCGCGGTGGCGGGATCGTGTTGAACACGCCCCACGGGGTGTTTGCGCCCGCTCCGTTGATGCTCTGCGTCCCGGTAATGCCCGGTATGTAGGCGTCGTTGTTGAACAGGTACAGCGGCCGACCGTCATATGTCACCTGCTTGGTGCCGTCGGGCCTTTCGATGGTCCCGAGGGCATGCTCGTCAACGCCGGCCCCAGCCTCGGGCCGGCTCGAGGTGAGGACCGGTGGCCAGTGGACGGAGCACTGCTCCCGACAGGCGCTCTCGTGGCCCCTCTCGTGACTTCTCCCGTCGCTCCACGCGTGGCTGCGATGCCTACTCAAGGTGTAGACGGGAAAGGTCGCGTCGGGGAAGACGCTGAAGTCATTGTTCATCGTTGCGGCCAGCACGGTCTGGTCGGTCCCCGCGTCGCCGACGGGAGTGGTCTCGAGCTGCAATTGAGCCGGGCCCGTTGCGGGAGTGCCTGTACGCGGGTTGACCAGGTACCAGATGCCGGCAGGGCTGGTCACTGGATCATCCAGGTTGACGCCTTGCGTGTCGCCGGTGCCTGGTCCAGGAAGAACCGGTACAACGGCTGACCGGCATAGGTCACCTGGTGGACCGCCGACAAGCCTGGCAGGTCGGTGCGCGTCACCGTCCCAAGAAGGTGCGGGTTGACCCCTGGCCCTGCGAGGAGCGCCGTTGGTGAGGAGCGCCGGCCAGAGGCCACTGTCGCAAGGCTCGTTTAGGACGTTCGGATTGTCGCTACACGCGAACTGGGCGCCAGACAGCGCGTGTAGTTGGTCTGAGGTGAGCAGGTACAGAGAGCAACCGGCGTAGGGGCCGGAACCGACGACCAGCACCCTGCCAAAAGACGTCGACGCCGCCGAGACGGTCGCAGGACCGGCCGGCGCGCTCGTCACATCGTCGGAACAAGGCCTGGCTTGGGCGCTCGCGGGCGAGCTGAAGACCAGGGCCGTGGCAACGAGGCCAAGGATCAGCGTGGTAGCTGCCGCACGCCCTGCAACGGGCCTCGGAGCCGATGAAACAGTGTTGTCATTACGACCTCCGATCGTTTTTCCGGGACCGGCTGACCCGACCACCAGCGACCAGGTCTCGCATCGGCACCCCGGGCGGAATCACGGCGACTACGCAAAGCGATGGGTCGCTTGGTGACGGTCATGCTGTCCCTCCTCGGGTTGGTGTTGAGTTGGTGTCAGATGTCGTGAGCACGTCGGTGTCAGCGCTGGCGATCGAGGCGACGCCACGTCCGGCGAGCGCGTCCTTGAACTCCCGGACGCCGGTCACCAGCCCGTGCCCGGCCTGGGGGAGCCGTTTGGGGCCGACGATTAAGAGCAGGACGGTCAGCACGATGGCTATATGCGTGGGGCTCAGCAGTGCGGCGGCCATCGCTCGCATCAGCGGTAGATGCTGGGCGTGACTACGCCGACGTAGTGGAGGAAGTGGGCGCGGGTGTATCCGCGGTTGCCAGTGATGTTCGGGTTGACCGTCGGGCCGAGCTTCAGGTCCGTGCCCAGGAACGGCCTGAAGCGCGGGTGCACGGTGAGGTAGCTGGTGGGATCGGCGCGCAGCAGGCCGATCAGCGTCTCGGTGACGAGCCGGCCGCCGACGGGCCCCAAATGCAGCCCGCCGGCCATGTGCTCGGCCTCGGCCAGCATGTAGTACCACAGCGGGGTGCGGGAGGCGAACGGCCGGTACACCGAGCCGATCTCGCCCAGATCGGAAGCGCCGAGGCCGGGGACGCGCATCGCACGGGCGACGACTTGGCCGGAGGGTAGGCCCCAGGTGAGCTGGCGTAGCAAATTGCGCTGCGGCAGGACGGTGGGTGAGGTCTGGGTGTGCGGCGCGATGGCCGGCAGCGGGAGCGTGAACAGGACACTCGAGATCGTGGTGTCGATCTTCTTGTTGTTCTTGACCTGGCCGTCGCCGAGGTCGAAGAAGGTCTGCCAGCCGATGTAGCGGCGGGGTGCCGGGTAGCCGCCGAGCAGGTCGCCCGGTCGTGGGAGACCGGAGCGGAGAAGTCGGGTTCGTTGGGGTCGAAGACGAGCGCGAAGAATGGGTCGGCGGTGGGGGTGGTGCTGTCGCCGGTGCCGCTGGTGAAGTTGGCGCGGTAGGACGGGCGGACCATGCTGTGGCCGAACCGGTAGGCGGCGGCGGCGAACTCGATCGGCATGAACCCATCCCCCGCCGGTGGGCGATAGAACCGGTTGCCGCGCCGCAGAACTTCGTTGACCACCGCCTGGCCGGCGATCTGCGGCAGGTGCGCGTTGACCAACAGCCACTGGTAATGCCAGAGCGTGACCTCCCGGGCGATCCGAAACCGCACGTAGCGGTTGTGCCGGTCGGCGTGCTGCGCGGAGGGAAAGCGCCGCAGATCGTGCTCGGAGAGCTCGTCGAGCAGACGGTTGTAGAACAGGATGTGCGCGCAGTGAAGCCCGCCGATGATCACGCTCTCGTCATTGCGCGGATCACCCAACAGCGCGCTGTAGGTCCCGTCGCCGTTGCCGACGCGGGGAATGTCCTCATGCACCCCGCGGGAGCCAAGCTTCAGCTTCGGACCGGCCGACCCGTCCGCGCCCTTCACATACAGGTCCGGACGGACCCCGGGGCCGCCGCCGAATACCGAATCCAGGTCCAGCGCCGGCGTGCGCGTGTTGCGCGAGATCAACGGGTTCTGCGGCACGCCCAACGTCGATGTCTGATCGAACGTGATGTCGTGATCGACGAACTGTCCGACGAACGTTGACCCAGCCGCCATGGTCGGGTTATCCGGATTGGTGCCGTACGGGTCCGCCGCGGTCGGGTTGCCGTTCACGCTGGGATCCACGATCAACGCCTTCGGTCCGGCCGATAGCTGATCACCGGCGTCCATGATCCCGCCCCGCTTGCCGACCTCCAGCAGCGCGGCGCGCACCGTGTCATTCGCCTCCGAGAATGGCGGCAGGTGAGGGAAGATCCGGCCGAAGTCGACGCCACTCGCCGGCGATCCCCCGTGACCATGCGCATGACGGCCCGGACGGAGCACAGGCGCCTCGGCCGCCTCGGCGGGGGAGGTCGCGAGGCCGCTGCCGGCGCTGACCGAGCCCGCTACAAGCCCGGCCCCGGTCGCCCACAGCCCCTTCAAGAAATCGCCTCGCGACGGCCCTCGACCACGCGTGTCACTGTTCATTTCTCTGCCTCCTTCGTAGTTAGTTCGTGATGAGCAGTCCTCCCGACGGTGACAGCTACAGCACTGCCAGCCGGCCGGGTCGCACTGATCCGTATTGACTGCTTGATCACTTGCCGCCACCTGCTCGCTCTGGAGTGCCTTCGCCTGACCGTCCGCGACTGGCCCCCGCCTCCAGGTCCGACAAGCGCGCCGAGCTTCCTAATTCCTGCCAGACAGGGGCGGGATCACACGCCGGCGCGGCGGCCGACACGCTCCCCGCGCCGGCCGCGGGATCACCGGTCAGCCAGCGTTATCGCACGACTCTGAAGCGCAATCTCGGGGTGGACGAGCTCCCGGCGCGGTTCATCGCCGTAAACGCCGCCTCGTACCCCCGCGGCGCGAGCACTCTACGCCCGATCCGCCCGCTGAACGAGACCCGGTTAAGCCCCGCGTGCCCGCTTCGGGTCAGTGTGACGACCGTGGTGGCGCGCGTGCAGCGACGCTTGCCGCGCGCTCCGCGGCGACTGGGGCGGCAGCCCGGGGCCCGAGAGCCTCGGGCCAGGTCATGGAAGGTCACACTCATCATGAGCCGCCCAACCGTTTGCCTGCTCAGTAGCTGAAGGCGGTGGCGCCGTCGCCGATCCATTCCCAGAGCGGGGTGGCCCCGGCGATCCGCGCGTTATGGACGATCGCTTGGTCGTCGAGGTGGCGGGCGTTGAAGCAGACCGGGCAGACGTAGAGCTGGCCTTCGCTGTCGGCGTACTGCTGGAACAGCCGCGAAACGGGAGGCGCCCCAGGCACCTCGACGGCATCGGCGTATCCGGGCAGCGCGAGTCGGACCGCCTCCTTGGTGAGGAACATGGTCACCTGCTTGCCGGCCGCGAGTGCCGCCGTGCCAACGAGAAACGCGAGCGTGACCCGGTCGGCATCCCAAGGGCGCGGAGGTGGCGGTATTCCCATGGATTGATCAGGCGTTGCATGCCGGGTCGCGGGGGAGATGCCCACCATCCGCGAAGACCTTTCCGAGCGGCGTTGTCGTTGGCTGCGTTCATCGGGGGCGTCCCGCTCATGCTCGCTTCAGGAACCTCAAATAGAACGCCGCGAACACCAGGACAATCCCGACGTTTACGATCAGGCGCTCCCAGAACCGATGCCTGAAGAACAAGACGTCCACGCCGACCACGACGGTTACCAGCGCTAACACGTAAAGCACGATGCCTGCCTGCCTTCCCATCGTTCCACCCTACTGCTCGAGGACCGCGTCGCGGCCACGGATGACGCCGCCGGTCGGCAGCGTGTCGGGCGCTTCCCAGGCAACGTCATCGGCGAAATAGCTCCCGGCCCCCCGCAAATCGCCGCTCCTGAGAGCTTCATGGGCCGGGCGTATGACCGCTCCGTTCTCGGCTGATGGCTAACGCCGCCGGCGCTGCATCGCGCACTTACCGAGCGTCCGAGCGACAGCCGAGCAGACGAGCGCAAAGGACGACCAGCAGGCGTCTTGTCGCCGGCGTCAGACGCCTGCTTCCGCGCGGCGATGCGAACATCGGGCTCCGGAGGAGCCTCGGCGGTTCTCCTTGCCGCGCGTTTGGGGACCCTCGCCAACGGCGTCTGGATGCTCCTGCTGATGATGGAGCAGGAGCGTCGTCCTGTGCGCACTTGTGGTGGAGGTGTCGCTCGGTTGGCTTTGACTGATTAGTCGGGATCCCGGTCCGTGGAGCGCTCGTGTGATGAACGATGATGGGCGCATGTTCGCGAGCGTTAGAGACCGGGCGGGTCGGTTGCTGCCGGCGGTGGTGTTCTTTTCGTCTTTGCGTGGGTATCGGCGGTCGTGGGTGCCGGCCGACCTGCTCGCGGCGCTGACGCTGCTGGTGATCGCTGTGCCAGAGCAGCTGGCGACGGCCCGGTTGGCGGGCATGCCCCTGATCACTGGTTTTTACGCGTTCGTCGCGGGCACGGTGCTGTTCGCGTTGCTCGGGTCCAATCCGCAGATGTCGGTGGGCGCTGATTCGACGATCGCCCCCCTGCTTGCGGTGGGGATTGCCCACTTGGCGCCGATCGGTTCTCCCCGCTACGTGGACCTCGTGGGGATCCTGGCCGTGGCAGTGGGGGTGCTAGTGGCGCTGGTATGGCTCCTGCGTCTCGGGTGGGTCGCCGAGTTCCTCTCGGCGCCGATCATCACCGGTTTTCTGGCCGGTGTCGCCGTGGTCATCGTCGTGCGTCAGATCCCCGATCTGTTCGGGCTCGCGGCGGCCGGCGGCGGCACCGTGCACCGGATCGCGGTCGCCGGCAGCCACCTCGATCGGACCAACGGCTGGGCGCTGGCGATCGGGGCGGTCGTGTTCGCGATCATCGTCATCGCAGAACGTGTCGACCGCAGGCTCCCCGGCGCACTGGTGGGGCTCGTCGCCTCCACGATCCTCGTCGCCACCCTCGGACTTCACGGCGATGGCGTCGCAGTGCTTGGCAGGCTGGCTCACGGTGCGCCGCGGTTCGGGCTGGAGGGTCTGTCCTGGTCAACGCTCGGCAGGCTGGCGCCGATCGCTGGCGTCGTCGCGCTGGTGGTCGTAACCCAGTCGGCGGCGACTACCCGCGCGTTCGCCGACCAGGGAGGCTACGAGGTGGATGTGGGCCGCGACTTTCTCGGAACCGGCGCCGGGAGCATCGTGGCCGGCCTCGTCGGGGCTTTTCCCGTGAACGCGAGCCCGCCGAGAACCGCGGCTGTGGCAGCGGCCTCCGGGCGCACGCAGGCAGCCGGTCTCGGCGCCGCAGCGGCGATAGCGCTACTCGTGCCAGCGGCGGTGGTGCTGAAGGATGTGCCGGTGGCGGCCCTGGCGGGGGTGCTCCTGTACGTCGCGACGCGGATCTTCCATGGCCGCGATCTCCTCGCGATCGCGCGCTTTGACCCGTTCGAGTTTGCGTTGGCCGTGATCACCCTGCTCACAGTCGCATTTGTCGGCGTGGAACAAGGCATCGCGGTGGCGGTCGGCCTCGCGATCCTCGATCGCACGCGTCTCAGCGCCCGGCCTCAACTGCACGTCCTCGGCCGCATCCCTCAGACCACCAGCTGGACCCCGATCAGCGGCCCCGAGAAGCCGGTCCAGGTGCCGGGAGTGCTCGTCGTGCTGTTCGCCACACCGCTCTGGTACGCAAACGCCGTCCACTTCCGTGACCAGCTGCACGCCGCGCTGACACGCGCCGACGGACCTCCGAGATCGGTCGTGCTCGACGCGATCGGGATGAGCGACCTCGACTACACCGGCTCACGCTCGCTTCGCGACGTGCTCGACGCGCTCGACCGCGATCACATCTCGTTCGCGATCGCCAGAGCGGGAGAACACGTACACAACAGCCTGGCACGAAGCGGTCTGCTCGAACGCATCGGAGAGGACCGACTCTTCCCATCGGTGGACGAGGCGGTCACCGCGCTGCGCCCAGGGCCCCCCGACTCGCTGTCGAAACCACCGGAGGCTACGAACGCGGAACTACCTGGCGACGGTCAGACGCCGGCATGATCGACGACGGTGTGCGCGCCCTCGTCCGCGAAGGAGACTGCGAGCTCGGGGCCGCGCACCTACCGATCCGCGATCACAAGCTGCAAGCCCACCCCCTCAGCAAGCAGGAACTGCTGTTCGTACTCCCCCCGGACCCCGCATCGCCGGACGAGCGCCCACTCGGAGCCGGGGAACTGGCGGAGACCCCGCTCGTCGTCAGCCCGCCGGGCACGTCGACACGAATCCTGCTCGAACAAGCACTCGCCCGCGTCGGCGTGACACCGACAATCGCCGTGCAAACCGCCGCGCGCGAAGCGATCGTCCCACTCGTACTCGCCGGCGCCGGAGCTGCCCTGCTCCCAGCCCCGCTCGCCCGCGAGGCACACAGACGCGGCGCGACCATCCGTCCGGCCCGGCCCAAGATCACCCGCACCGTCGGGCTCGTCCACCGCAAAGCCCCGCTCTCCCCGGCCGCGAGCACGTTCCTCACCCTTGCCACTAACGAGAAGTGAGCACGTGCACGCGCCGGCAGATGCCCGCTGCTGCCGCAGGTGCTGCCGGCGACTGCGACCCGGCTCGCCGGCGCCGAGACGTATTGGGCACAGTTCTGTCCGCCCGAGTGCGGATGCGCGCCTCCCTTCGACACGCTCCTCAGTTACGAGGCGAACCTGCGGCGAAGATCTCGGTCCGATAGCGGCGGCGGCCCGCTCCCGCGGTGTCCGCCCATCGGGTGCGCCGGCTCGATGCTGCGGGGACAGATCGTCGGTAATACTGCGCGGATGCCGGGTATGGATTACGTGAACTGTGGGGACGGCTGAGCGGTGGTCTCAGTCAAACAGGTGCATCATCCGCTTTTTGCCCGGTTCTACGCACTCTTGACGCAGCATGAGTCGGCGCAGATGCACGAGCATCGACGTGAGTTGCTGAGCGGGCTCTCCGGCCGCGTGCTCGAGGTCGGTGCTGGGGCCGGCACGAACTTCGAGCACTACCCGCCTGGGGTCAGCGAGGTGATCGCTGTTGAGCCTGAGCGGTTCCTGCGTGAGAGGGCAAGGGTCGCGGCCTCGCGGGCAGCGGTCGCGATCACGGTGCTCGACGGCGTTGCGGAGCAGCTACCGGTCGAAGACGGCTCCTGCGATGCCGCTGTTGCCAGCCTGATGCTGTGTTCCGTTCCAGACCAGGCCGTCGCTCTGGCGGAGCTGCGGCGTGTGCTGCGCCCTGAGGGCGAGCTGCGCTTCTACGAGCACGTGCTCTCGCACGACCCGCGGATCGCACGCACTCAACACCTCGTTGACCGCATGTTCTGGCCCAAGGCGTTCGGCGGCTGCCACACCGCTCGTGACACCCCCGCTGCGATCGAAGCCGCCGGGTTTGAGATTGAGCAGGAGCGAAGGATGTGGGTGGCCCCGATTCCGATCGTCGTCCCGGTCGCGACGCACGTACTCGGAACGGCCCGCCGCCAATAAGCACGGGCCATTGGATCAAGCGTCGCGATGCGATGCTCGCATCCCCGGCATCGCGTGCTGCTCGACTCGGCCCCGTCCCATCTAAGCGTCTCCAGGGCCCGAACACTTCGCGTCAACCGGTGTTCATAGACGCCTGCCACCCCGTTGTTTGCGCCTTCGCAAGGCGCGCGGTTGGCGGAGCGAAGGAAGGGCCGGAGCGGATCTGCCGCCTTGTTCGACGCCGCGCGCGACGAGATCCGCTACGACCCCTACAGCGTTCAGGTGACCCGAACGACTAGGTCGCTGCAACGTGATCGAGCACGGCGCGGCGTGCTGCGTTCCCAAGGCGGTGGTCCTCACGGCCGTCGCCCGGTCACCCGGGATCCCCGTGCGCAGGGGTTCTCTGACATGCGAAACCACCGTCAATCACAGCGGCTGGTTGCATGATGGGCACGGACCTATTCGTGTTCCGGGCACAGCGAGCTGCACGTCGACGGGGTGTGGCGCGAGGCGATGCCGGCTTTCAACGCCGCGCTGTGTGCGTTAGGCGTTCCTCCTCTGGAGCTCGACGGATCGCACGGTAGTCCGCGCGCTCGTCCCGGCTTATCAGCGACCACAGAACCCGCGCGAACATGGGATGATGGACGGCGGGCAGGTGGCGTGGACGCCTCGATTGTGGCGGCCCCGGACCGTCGATTCAGTGCTGGCCCTTGTGGCGCGTGAGGGCAAGGTATCCCGCCACCGGCGCAATCGACACGGCAACGCCCGTGGCGATTAGGAGCTCGTCGAGCAGACGGCTTCCGGGGACCGGGCGCCCGCGCAGCCGGGCGAGCAGCGCGTCGAAGGTGTTGGCTGAGCGGTTGGCGACCGTCATCACCGTGGTGACGAGGTCCAAGTCATCGCGCTCGGCCGCGCTGTAGTAGCGCGCGAGCTCGTCCTCGAACTCCGCCGGCACCGGCCCGAGCGAAGCGCGCGCACGTGCATCGGCCCAGGCGAGCGCAGCCCAGGTGCGCCGGTCGAACTGTCCGGGGTCTTGGTTCTCGAGCGCGGCGAGTTCCGCGTCGGTCACGCCTTCGGCCAGCGCCCACCTCCGGTGCGCCAGCGTGCATAGGCGACACGCGTTGGCCTGCGCGACGGCGAGCATCACCTCCTCCCGCAGCATAGGATCGAGGCGCCGCGTCCCCCAGATGGCGGCAACATCGGGGAGCCGCCGCGCGATGCGACCCGCCTGAACGAGTAATGCCGCCGTGCTGGTGGTGGCAGGGACAGCGGATACAGCCATCGCAATGGAGGCTACCGTGGCGCACCTGCTCGCGCTCGGCGTTCGTGCCAGATGCACTCTGTCGTCAGGCTCAGCGCGGGCCTCGCTCGAAGGCGTTGTGATTGCTCGCCGTGGCATCCCGGGGCGAGAACGCGCCGGGATGCCGGCGGTCGCACAGCGGATCGTCAGATCCTGGAAGCGCTCGGGGCGAGTGCGAGGAATTCGCGGGCGGCTGCCGAGAGGGGCGCGGAACGGTGGATCAGCGTCGGCTGGCGTCGGGTGAGATCTCGCTCTGGCGTGCCGTTCGCGCGGATCTGCTGCTGTTCGGCCCCGGGAACGTGCTTGCGGGGGCGCCGGCGCCCGGGACGGTGCTGGCAGCGGAACTGCGACGCGATGGCCTGTCGCCGCGGCAGGTGCGTTTCGTTCTCGGGTTCAGGGTCTGGTTCAACGTCCGGTCGCTGCTTGGGATCGGGGCGCTGTCTGCGATGCCAAGCCAGGAAGGTTCGCTCGTTGGCGAAGCCGCCGAACCAGCGGATCCGATCCGGACGCGCCCACTCGCTGGACTAGATCACAGCTGTGCGCGGCGCGATCATCGTCTCTCCTGTCGCGCGGAGCCGGCTCCGCTGAGGAGACATTGCACGACTCGGGCGCGCTCGGCATGATCTCTGTTTCGTTAGTCGGTGACCCTCCGTGCGGCGCCAACCGACCGGGATTGGAGCTGTCGCCGGGTCCGTGTGGGGGTCAGGCGAGGGCGCTGTTTGGGGGAGCGCCGAGCGGGCCCCAAGCCGCTTCGGGCGACCAGTCGACCAGTTTGTGAAACTCGAACGGGCTCGGTCGCTCGAGTGTCAAGGCCTCCCGTACCTCGCGGGTCTGTTGATCGTTGGGCAGGCGATATGCATCGAGCACCGGTTTGACGGGACGGAACAGCCAGATCGGCCGGCGAAGCTCGTCGCTGGCCGGCCGGGCCAATGCCAGCCACCTGCGATACACCTCGCGCGCGCGGGCGAAGTCGACGTAGATGTCCGCATAGCGGTCCTCGGGGCCGGCGGGGCGGAGGCGAACCTTCTGATGCCAGCAGTGCATCCCGCTGATCGGGTCGGGGTGCACGGGAAAGGTGATGTTCTGGTGAACGCCGGCGTCGTTCCACCAGACGCGCTGTGAGCTGGGATCGCTCGAGCGCCACGGGCGCACGCCGTGAACCTGGCGAAACCCGACGGTGTCGCCATCCTCGTGCATGTCGACCAGGGCCGAGGACCACCGTTCCATTCCCTGATCTTCGCGCAGCCGCCAGCGTCCCATGTGATGCGAGGCCGCGACGACACCCGGGCGGATCCCCTCGGTCACGAAGGCCTTGATCACGAACCAGCCGATCTCCGTCTCGACACGGACGAGTTCGCCCGTGGCGGCGCCGATCCGCTCGGCGTCCTCCGGGCAGACCAGCAGTGGGTGTGTGTGCGCGAGCTCGTTCAGGTACTTGGCGTTGCCCGAGCGCGAGTGGATCATCGTCGGCAGCCTGTAGGTCGGGACCAGCACGTACTCCCCGCGCTCGTGGTCGATCAGCGAGTGGTGGACGTGTGTGCGCGCGTAGGTGGGCGTCGCGAGTTCCTCCCAGCCCCACTCTGCCAGCGTCTCGGAGTACAGCTCGAGCTTGCGCGACGGCGTGTTGAAGCCGCGGCGCGCCACCCCGTCCACGCGCGCGGCGACCGTGTCGGGGCGGCCGGTCAGGGGGAGGTGTGAGCCGTCGAATGCGACCTTGGTGATCGTTTGCTCGCGACCGCGGACCTTGGCGTCGTCCAGTTCCTCGAACGGCGCGTCGTGCTGGCGATACTCCTCGCGCGCGATCTCGACCGCGCCGTGGCGGCGCATGTACTCGAGCGGGGTCAGCGCTTCCGCCGCCGCCTTCTCGGGCAGGCCGGGCACCGAGTGCTCGAACATCCAGCGGTAGTACTCCTCGAGCGTGATCTTCTCCCCCGGCCGATACGGCGACTCGTAGTACTGGCGGATCCCGAGCGAGCCGTCAGGGTCGGTGCGCCAGGACAGCTCGATCCAGAACTCGCCCTCCTCCCAGACTTCTCCGGGGTTGGCCTCGTAGGTGAACTGCACCTTCTCGCCCATCCGCTCCATCGCCACGCGCCGCACGGGCTGGCGGAAGCCGAGCCAGCGGCCGGCGTGCGTCTCGTAGGAGTGGGTGTCATGGCGCTCGGGCCCGTGCCCCATCGGCAGCACGTAGTCCGCCCACCACGCGGTCTCAGACCAAGTGGGGGTGAGCGCGGCGTGTAGCCCGACCCGGTTCTCGTCGCGCAATGCCCGCAGCCACGAGTAACCATCCGGGTAGGTCCAGATCGGATTCAGAACACGCGTGAACAGCACCGGCTGGGTCGCGCCGTCGTGGAGGAAGTGGGGATAGAGCACGCTCATCTCGTTGTGCGCGAGCGGGTAGGCACGAGGCCAGGAAAGCTCGTTCCACTGCGTGTTGGCGGTCGGCTTGCGCCACGGCTCTGGGATGAACTTGTTGCACGTGTTGGGGGACACCCCGCCGCGAGCGCCGACGCAGCCGGTCAGCACATTGAGCAACATCACTGCACGCGTGACGAGCCAGCCGTGCAGGTTGCCGGCGGCCGCCGCCCGCCAGATGTGTGACGCGAACGCGGGCCGTGCGCGCGCAGCCTCGCGCGCGACCTGCACGATCGTCTGCGCCGGCACGCCCGACTCGCTCTCCGCGTAGCGGGGGGTGTACTGCGCGTACTCGGCCTTCAGCGCGCCGATGAAGTTCTCGAACGTTGGCTCGTCATCGGGTGCGCGGTGTGCCAGATAGGTGCGCCAGTTCACCCAGCGGCGAACGAACTCGCGGTCGAACAGATCCTCGTCGAGCATCGCCTTGGCCATCGCCAGCAGCACCGCCGCCTCCGTCCCCGGCCACGCCGGCAGCCAGTAGTCAGCACGTGCCGCGGTGTTCGACAGGCGGGGGTCGATCACCGCGATCTTCGCGCCGCGCTGCTGAGCCTCGACGATCCGCTGGGCATGGGGATTGAAGTAGTGCCCCGATTCGAGATGCGCGGAGATCAGCAGCATGAACCGCGCGTTTGCATAGTCAGGCGACGGCCGGTCGCTACCAGACCAGAACCCGTACCCCGTGCGCCCGCCGGAAGAGCAAACGTTGGTGTGCGAGTTGTGCCCGTCACAGCCCCACGTCTCGAGGAACCGCTCGGCGAACCCGTCCTCCCCGGCACGCCCGACGAAGTAGCAGACGTCATTGTTCCGGCCCGCGGCGAACGCCTCGTGCATCCGCTCGGCAAAGGTGTCAAGCACGTGATCCCAGCTCACCCGCTCCCACTCGCCCCCGCCGCGCGCCGCCCTGCGGCGCAGCGGATACAGGATCCGCTCCGGGTCGGTGATCTGATTGATCGTCGCCGGACCCTTGGCACAGGTGCGTCCACGCGAGCCGGGATGGTCCGGGCTGCCCTCGAGCTTGCGGATCTCGAACGTTTCAGTATCGACGTAGGCCAGCAGCCCGCAGCCGGACTCGCAGTTGAAACACACTGTGGGCACGAGCATCGACTCGCGTCGGAGCTTGCGCGGCCACGCCTTCGGGTCGTACTCGACCACGCGGTCATCGGCCGCACGCTCCGGATAGTCCCGGGCGACGGCGTTGGTGAACCCGTATCCCGTGGGGCGCCGTGCGCCGGTGCGCTTGATCCCGCCGCTCATCAGCTCAACGGCACGCTCTGGCCCGCGCGTACCCACGCGTCTTCGTAGAACCACAGTCCTGTGAGCGCGCACGCTCCGGCGCCGGCCAGCAGGGCCAGACCGCCTGCGAGGAGGAACGCGGCACCCAGCGCGGCCGGTGCGGCCAACCCGACGAGCACTCCGCCGAGCCAGAAGCGCTTCGCGAACCGGTCGCGGTATAGGTTGCGTGCTGCCAGCTCGGCCTGCCGGGTCGGATGGCGTCCGAACGTGTCGAGCGCGATCAACGCGGCGCTGCCCGTGACACCGAGCACCACGGTCCATCCGAGGGCGTGTGTCAGCACCGTGGGCGCATCGACGGCGGTCGCCGCGATTGCGAGCGCGCTTGCGCCCGCGATCAGCGCGTTGACGATCGTGTGCGGGAGCAGCAGCGGGCTCTGCCACAGGTCGCGTCCCTCACATTGGTTAAACAGCAACGCCGTGTACCCGGCGAGCAACGCGCCGGCGGGAATCAGCACCCAGCGCAAGTCATCGCGCATCCCGTCCCACCCAACGATCGCCGCGAGCGTGAACGCGAGCGCGAGCGCCGCCGCGACGTTGATCACCTGCGCCCCGCGTGTGAGCCATGAGCGCCACTGCGGCTTGGTGAACAGGTAGTAGAAGCGCCTCGGTTGCTTGAGGTCCCAGACGAGGAACGCCCCGGTGATTGCGATCCCGACGAGCGCGAGCACTCCCGGGACGATGTCGGCCAGACCCGATCCGTGTCCGCCCAGCACGAGCAGCAGCGCGGCGAGCATCATTGCGCCGGCGGCGACGCCCTTTGAGAGAAAGTAGCTCGAGACCTTCCAGCCCCACGGCGGCGGATGCTCGACGTCCGTCGTTGCGGTCGCCGGCGCCTCGCTGCTCAGTACTGCCAGCTTTTCGCGCTGGGAGCGCGGCACCTCGGTCGTCAGGTACGCCTCGCCGCCGCCGGCGGCCAGCGGGTCCAGCGCCGCCGAGTCGGCACCCAGGTAGTACACGTTCGGGCCCGTGCCCTGCTCCGCGCTTCTCACCGCGGAAGGGGCCGTGCCGAGCAGCCGGCTGACCTCTGATTCGGGGTCGTCGATATCACCGGAGACGATCGCGCCGACCGGACAGACGACCTCGCACGAGGGCTTCAGATCGAGCTCGACCCGGTGGGCGCAGAAGTTGCACTTCGCCGCGGTCTGCGAGTCGGGATCGATGTAGAGGGCGTCGTACGGGCACGCATTCAGGCATGCCTTGCAGCCGATGCAGCGCTGCGGATCGAAGTCGACGATCCCGTCCTCGCGCTTGTACAGCGCGGTCACCGGGCAGACCTCCACGCACGGAGCGTCGGTGCAGTGATTGCAGCGCAGCACCGCGAAATGACGGCGGACGTCCGGGAACTCGCCGCGCTCGATGTACTTCACCCACGTCCGGAAGACTCCCAGCTCGACGCCGTGCTCGACCTTGCAAGCGACCGTGCACGCGTGGCAGCCGATGCACCGGCCCTGGTCAATCACAAACGCGCGCTGGGTCACCGACACAATCGTCACGCGCGCGGCGCTTATCTTCCAGTCTGCGCCAGCATAGATATAGTCCCGGCAGGAATGGATGGGGCGGGAACGTACCTGGACCCCGACGAGCTCGCGGCGTTCATCGCCGCGGTCGAGAGCGGGACCGTCGGCGCCGCCGCCGAGGCGCTCGAGCTCACGCAGTCGGCGGCGAGCAAGCGCCTGCAGGGGCTCGAGCGGCGCCTGGGCACCTCGCTGCTCGAGCGCGGACGGTTCGGCGTCCGCGCGACCGATGCCGGACGGCTGCTGTATCCAGAAGCCAAGCAGTCACTTGCAACGCTCACACGCGCGGCAAACGTCGTCACGATCCACGCCGCGCACTCGCCAACGCTGCGGCTCGCGTCGAGCCACACGATCGGCGGCTTCCTGCTGCCGAGATGGCTCGCCGGCTTTCGCGTCGGCGAACCCACGCCGCAGCGTACCCACGTGGAGATCATCAACTCCCACGGCGTGCTGGCGCACGTGCGGGATGGGCACGTCGATATCGGCTTCCTCGAGTCGCTCGATGCGGCCGACGGACTCGAGGCGCTGACGATCTGCCGCGACGAGATCGTCGCCGTGGTCGCAGCGGACCATCGGTGGGCCCGGCATCGCCGGGTGCCCGTCGCGGCGCTCGCGACGGCGCCCTACCTGACGCGCGAGCAGGGATCAGGCACCCGGGCGGTGGCAGCCGCCGCGCTTGCGCGTGTCCGCGGGCCAGAGCTTGAGCCGACGCTCGAGAGTGCCTCAACCCAGAGCCTCAAGCGAGCTGTACTGGAGGGCGGCTTCACGCTCATCTCCCGCCTCGCGGTCGAGGCCGAGGTGCAGGCGGGAAGCTTGCACGCGCTCAGGGTCACCGGCGTCGATCTCACCCGCCCGCTTCGAGCCGTGCGCCGCAAGCGTCCCGGCCCGAGTCGCGACGCGAAGCGCTTCTGGACCTTTCTGGAGAAGCTGGAGAACCCGATCGGAGACGTGGAAGGCGCGGATCGGGTGCAGCGAACACGCTGATCGCCGAGCGCTTCATGCACCCGGGCACGGTCGCCGCGCCTGCGGGGTCACCGAGATCATCAATCAGATCCTCGCGCGTGAGACCCATGAGGTCGACGGTCATCTGACACGGCCGAAGCTTCACGTCGAGGTCAGCGGCCGTCTCGGAGCAGCTGCCCGGGCGGTGCGGCACCTGGCCCAGGGACTGTGGCACGTCGCCCGGAGGTCCGGCTTTTCGTGGGCTTGGGTAGGGGAAGAATCGCGCGATCCATGACGTCCTCGGATCATGAGCCCAGCGGTGCGGTGAGGCTGATCGCAGCCTCCGGTGGCTCGGCCAAACGATCGACCATGGAGGTTAGGATGCAGATATCGAAGGGCACAGCCGTGGCAATACTCTCGGCGGCGGCACTCGCGGGGTCCGCGGCGACAGCCGTGAGCGCAGCAGGCAGTAAAGGCGGCGGCAAGAGCACAGACCACCGCGGCGCGGCGCTGCTGGATTCGTCGCTCGCGCCGAGCGTGCCGAGCGATCCCAAGCTCAACGGAGCCGCGGCGGGCAACGTCCCGTGGATGCTGAGCAAGGGGGAGGCGCGACTGCGCCGCGACGGCCGGCTCCGTGTACGTATCCGCGGGCTCGTGATCCCTGGAAACGGAACCCCCGGGCCGGTGATGACGGTCAGCGCCTCGCTGTACTGCGGAGCAGCAACGGCAGCTGTGGGCACGACGGCGTCGGTCCCGATATCGCTCAGCGGCGACGCCGAGCTCCAGGGGCAGGTCAGCGTACCCGCGAAGTGCCTGGCCCCAACCGTGCTCGTTCACCCGAACGGCAACCCGGCCGCCTACATCGCCGCCAGCGGGTTCGGCGCATAGGCGCGAACTGCCTCCGTACCATCGCCGCCGCGCCCGGGCATCGCGGTGGCGGTGGCGCTTTCGTAAAGGACGGCCGATGACGTCGCCCGGCACGAATACACGAAGGTCGTCCTCGAGCTCGCCTCGAAGCGCCGGGATGTCGCTCCGACTTGATCCAGGACTGCCGTTCGCCACTGGCTACGAAGCTGGCTTGCGGCTCGCGCCTGCGTGCCGCAAGCGAGGTGATCAATCGAGGACAGCGCCCCGACGAGACCGCCACCTGCCCACGGCAGCGTCGGGAGCATCACGGCGAATGTCACCAGGGCACCCGGCCGACCGAGTAGTAGAGCGTCGTCGCGCAGTGGCTCTCACCGTCACTAGCGTGAGGTCGAGGGTCTGTCGATCGCGCAGATCGCGGAGCGGCTGGATCGCTCACCAGCCACGATCAAGGCGTACTTCTACGACGCGACCGGGCGGAGGGCGCAGGCGGTCAGGGCGCGCTAGTAGCGCGGGGTGTGCCGCGGCTGGGGCGCCCCGACCCAGGCACGTAACGGCCACGGAGACGCCTACGCGCCTCTTCGGAACGTGGGCTGCTGCCCGCGCTGCAGCATCTCAGCAAGGCGTGGAGATCCCGACAGCTCAGGCGCGACGCCACGAGTCGCCGAAGCGCCGCGGTCGGGTGATGAACGCTCTCGTCCTCCATAGGGTGCTGCCTGTGCTGCCCGACTCCACCGAGGAGCAGCAGCCAGGACACGCGTGTAAGCCCTTCCGCCTCACACCGCGGTGTCAGAGCAACCCGCTCGTAATTGCCGCGCGTGCCGTATGGAAACAGCTGGGGCACGTCGCGCATACGCCGACAGTAGGCGTTAGATCGGATCAGGAGGTCCGCCGGTTGAGCGGGATGTTGCGAGGTCCGCACGCAGCGGTTGCGGCGCGAGCGCTAGAGCGCACCGTGCGTGGAGATATCGACCACCGCCAGCAGCACGCCGAGGGCAAAAGCCGCGCCGAGCACAATCGCAACGGTGTGTGTGAACGGCGCGGTTGATCGTGCCAGCCGGATCCGAGCGCTTTGAGCCCAGAGCATGAGGCTGACAGCGGCGAAGTACACGCCAACGAGCAGGTCGCCCACGTCCCAACGAGGACTCGTGGCTGCGGCCAGAAGGCCGGCGCAGACGGCCAGCAGCAGCGTCAGGCGCGCGGTGCGCTCCCAGTCGCGGGCTCGGTCCCTCCGGGCTAGATCACCGCTCCGCACCTGTCGCCATCGCATGACTGGAGACAATACGAGGGTCGCGACGTAAGGCGCGGGCGGCAGCGAGACCTGCCGAACTTCCTTATTCACCCTGACACCCGCCGTCCTTTTATGTCGTTGGGTCTTGCCGAGGCCGTAGTCCCGGGTCACGGATGGGGCGCGCGTGATCGGTCCGACGGATCGCGACGTGCAGGCCTTCCCAGCCCTCGTCGAGACGGACGAGAAGCTCGCAGAGCAGCCCACCTGAGGTCCGGCCGCGCATCGCCGTTGGCGGCGCAGGTCCGGTGGGCTTGCACGGGGGTCGAAGAGAATCGTCAGATCACGATCGTCACGAGGATCGCGACGGCCGCAGTGAGCAGCGTGGCCGTAGTCAACAGGCCGAGCGCGCCCGGCTGATGATGCGGGAACGCGCCGGCAACGCCGCGCTCGCGGTAGATCGCCCGCCCGTGGCGCCACGTAAGCAGGGCCATCGTCGCCATCGCGATCGCGCTTACGAGCCCAACCGCATCGAGGTGCGCCGCGAAGCCGGCGCGCGCGATCAGGGTGCCGCTCGCTGCCATGTTCAGCGCCGACCGCGTCCAGGCAAGCCTGGTGCGATCGCGCGCCAGCCCGGGATCGTTCAGCTCGGGTGAGAGCGTCGCGGCTTCACCCGTTGCGCTGTGAGGCTCCCTCGGGCTCAATGCACCAACCGGTCGACCACGGCCAGGATCCCAGCGCACAGGGCGATCACCGCGATCCCGCCGGTGAGCACACGCGGCATCCACGAGTAGCGCAGCGGCTGCCGCAAGCGCATTGCGCGCTCGCTGTCCTCCCAGTGCAGGTAGCTCGCCACAGCGAGCCCGGCGCCGAGCATAATCAGTGGCACCGCGATGATCAGCCTCAGTCCGTGCAGGTTGAACTTCAGGAACTGCGCCGCCGCCAGGCCAGCCGCGATCAGGGCGAGCGCAGTCCGGTTCCAGGCAAGGAAGGTGCGTTCGTTAGCGAACGTGAAGCGCGGATCGGGCTCGCTCCCGGTTTGCTCGAGCCGCCGCTCGCGCCGCGCGCTAGAGGCAAGCCACCGCCGCAGTGCCCGGCCGTGGCCCGCCTCCTCGTCGCCGGACCCGGGTGCCGGCGGTCCGGGAGCGGCGGGGCGCTCGCTCTCGCCGGCATCGGTTTCAAACGAGCTCTCGCTCATCGCCCGCATTCTCGCGCCTCGACGGCGCGCGCACAGAAGCTGCAGGTCGCGGTGGGGTGAGACCCGGCCCCCATGCGCAGCCATCGTACGGGCATGCGTACAAGTAAACAGTGCAGCCGAGGGGCAGGCGGTTGCCAGCGGGGCATTCGGCCGGTAACGCGAGGAGGAGGCTCGCAACATGATCGATTTGATCTCCTCGCTACTGACGGGCTGCGAGAGCATTCTGCCTGGTGGCGTGCTTGGACTCAGCCGGCCGACCGCGAGCACCGGATCCGCGAAAGCGGCACGGCCATTGAGCTCGAGCGTGCTGCCCCCGTGGAACGGGACCAGGCGTCTGCGGCAACGCAGCGAACGAGTTTCAACAGTCTTGGATCCGGTTCGAGTGCACCACCGCGCTTCATGCCAGCACGCTAACCGCGGCGCCCAGTGACGCGCTCCGAGAGCCGATCACGTGCTCGATCCCGCCGCTCGGTCAGCGGGCCGCTCGCGGCGTCGCCCTGCGCATCGCCGACTGCCTCTTCTGTTGGCGAGTTCACTAAGGGTTTGAGTCGGGATCGTCTCGCCCGCTCGGCACCGTCAGGTGACTGACTTGATCGCTTGCTGGAGCTGGTCGTAGCTCGGCACGGCGTCGGGCGTCTGCGCTTTCCCGCGTGGGCCTCGGAAGACCAGCGTCGGCGTGCCTTGAACGCCGGCCGTGGTTGCGGTCTGCCGGTCGGACTGTAGTTCGGCGATCAGCGACGAGTCGTTACGGGCGCTGTGCCACGCATCGAGGTTCAGCGGAGGAACCTCCTTTGCGAGCCCGTTGAGGTACTTCTCGGTGACATAGCTCGTGCCTTCGGTGCCTTGCTGGCGGTAGAAGAGCTCGACGTAGTCCCAGAAGTGGTTCTGCCTCCCGGCTGCGAGCGCCGCGACCTGCTGGGCCTGGAATGTCTGCGGATCGCGCGTCGCTGTCTCGAAGGCGCGGTACACGATCTTCACCTTGCCCGCCCTCACATCCTTGGCTACCAGCTGCGGGAAGCCGCTGCTTAGTGCGAACTGCGCGCAGATCGGGCATTGCAGGTCGCTGTAGTAGGTCATCGTCACAGGCGCCCCCGGGTTGCCGAGCGTCGCTCCCGACTGCGGGATCCCATCGAGAAACCGCCGGACCTGGGCGACGAGCGCCGCTTCGCCATTGCCGTTCCTGAGTCCGGTCGAACCACCGTCGCGGGTTGAGACCGCAATCGCCACTGCGACCACCGCGACCGCACCGAGCGCGACCCCGCCGAGCATGTAGACGCGTCGTTGCCGGCGCGTGCGGTCAAGCCGGGCCTGCTCCTCCGCAAGGCGCCGAGCTCGCGCTTGTTGTTTGTGCTCAGCTCTGGACGCCATCGGGCACAGTCGTAGGACCGTCGAGCCAAGTACGGCCTTGCCCGGCGAGACAGAGTCGGCGAGCACCGCGCCAGCAATGTCCGCGCCTCGAAGGACGGGAACCGCTCGAAACCAGTCCGCCTGCTGTCAAGGTCGCCGCGGCGAGCGCATCATGTTTCATCACTGCCGACGATAGGGGGGCAGGTCGTACGGCTATCCGTGAAAACCCCTCGAGACCCTGCGAAGAAAGCACGCAGCCTGCCGACCCAACGCCCGGCGCAGCGCCGACCTCCGCTCTTGCGAGGTTCAACCCCGGCGTCCGACGGGCGTCGTCCCTTGTTGAAGAGCCGGTCGATGTGGCGACGCGGAACCCTGAGAAACACTGGCGATGAGCGCGGCACGGACAAGGATGCGGGTCGTAGCGTGCTACCGCCCGCGAGTATCGGAGCGCTCCAGACCGTGCGCCCCAGCAGCAGGTGGAGGTGCTCCGTAGGGAGTCCTAACGGCGCACCATCGCCAGCCGATCGCGCAGCGCGGCGCGCTCGGCAGGATGCGCGAGGTTGCCGCGCGCAGCATCGGCGAGGATGCTGATGACCTCCTCGGGCGGTACCGCATGTCCACCCCCGCGGCCACCGAGCCCCCAGAGCGCGGCTGGGGTTCCGTCGGACTTCTCGAGCGGGACGGCGACCCACCAGGTGAGGTCAAGGCGCTCACCGGTCCCTCCCGGCGAGCGTGGGACAGCGGGGTCGTGGACGATGAGGCGCGCGCCGCCCTCGCGCAGCGCCGACCACGTCGCCGTGCCCGGCTTCGCGGGAGGCACCGCTGCACGCAGCCACGTGGTCAGGGTGGGATCGTCCGCGACTTCTGCGGCGATGCGGCGCAGCACACCTTCGTGGACGAGATCCACGCACGAGACGTCGGCGACGGTCTCCAGCGCGAGCGCGCAAAGCATCTCCAAGCCGGGCGGCGCGATGGGCGCCGGGACCGGACCGCAGGCCATCGTCACGGCTGTGCCGCACCGGGCGGGGCCGGGGGCGATATCGAGGCTCTGCACCAGAGCGCCCACCATCGCCAACCCGTGCCCGATCCCAGAAGAGTCGCGAGGTGGTCCGATGCCAACGCCCTCGTCGGCCACTTCGACGATGAAGTACACGCCCTCCACGTGGCAGCTGACACGGACCTGCCCGCGGTCCTCGCCATCGTAGGCGTGAACGACCGCGTTGGTGACGGTCTCGGAGACGGCGAGGGCGATCGCCTGGATCACCTCGTCCGAAGCGCCCGCCGTGGATGCGAACTCCACGGCTCGGCGCCGCAGCTGGCTAACGGCACAGGGCTCCGCGGGCAAGACCCAGGCAGCGCTGGGCCTGACTGAGGGGCCCACAATCAGAACCTTACCTTCGGGCGCCTCTCCCTACATCGCAAACCGTCTGGCTCTCCCCGCCCGTGCGAAGTGACGCGCCAGACAGACCGCGCGCTGGCGACCGGGCTGCGACGTCGCCACGACGATGAAGGACATCCGAACGACGGCGAGGATCTTTGCGAGCAAAGCACTTCGTTGGGCGCGGCCCTGCTTCTCTCGTTTCTCGCTATCTCGAGCGCCGGCGCCCTAGTAGCCGCCGATGTGCCCAAAGCGCATCTCGGCGATGATCGCTCTCGGCGCCGCCGCCGCCGCCGCTCTACGATCGCAACGGCTGCGAGGCAGTCGCCAGAGCGTCGACCGGCGCACGAGCGCTCGGCCACGAACACGATCGTGAGGTCGGCGCGGAGGGGCGCGAGTGCCGCGGCGACGCAGGACGCGCCGGCCGGTGCCGGCGAGGGACGGCTGCTCTGCCACGCCAGCGATCGTCCCAAACGGCCCCGCTTTTATACGCGGACGTTCCATTTGGCGAAAAACCGGCGGACGCCCTATCGCGGAAACCGGGACCACATCGATATCGGGGACCCCATCGGTGCTGGCAGTACCTGGAAGGCATGGCCTCGGGTCGACCTTCGGCGGCGTACGACCGAGTGGTCGAGCGTCGCCGTGCCGTCGCATTGGCGCGCCACTTCCGCGAGGGCGAGGGGCTCTCTGTCGCGCAGATCGCTGATCGCCTGGACCGCTCGCCCGCGACCGTCAAGGCCTACTTCTACGACCTGGCGGATGCTAACAAAGGGCTCAGCCGGGAACGGGTGGCCACGGCGGGAGGTCGCGAGGTCTGGAGTCACCTGCCGGTCGCGGCAGCACGAGGGGAGATCCAGCCCCGGCGGACCCTTCTTTGCGCACGACTGGGCTGCCCAGCACGTCCGGTAGGTTGGGGGTTCTGATGCTCGACCGGGTCGCGGAACGGCGCCGGGCGGTGCAACTCGCCCGCCACTATCGCGACCAGGAGGGTCTGTCGATCGCGGAGATCGCTCGTCGGCTGGGACGCGCAGAGGCAACCATCAAGGCGTATCTCTACGATCCGACTGGCGATAAGGCACGCGCGGTCAAGGCCCGCTACCAGGGCGTGTGCCGCGGCTGCGGCGCCTACACGCAACCGCGCAACGGCAAGGGCGACGCCTACGCGTATTGCAAACGCTGCCATCCCGGCGCGATTGCGCCGCAATGGACCCGAGATCGGGTTCGCGAAGCGATGCGCGGATGGCGAGCGCGCTACGGCGCTGCGCCGTCCTCGTACGACCGGTCGCGCACGCACGCACGCCGGCGCGGCGGCGAAGCGCTCAAACGACTACAGGCCGGAGAATGGCCAGCGCCGTCCACCGTGATCGATCTGTACGGGGGATGGGCGGCGGCCGTCGCCGACGCCTTCGGCGTCGCGTGAACACTTCGTCGATGCTTTGGCGTCAATGCCGTTTGAGATACGGACGCGCCCCTCGCGCTTGGCCCGTCAGTCCGGCGCGCCCGGGTCAGCGCCGCTCGGGCGCGGTGCGCTGGCGGCGATGTCGGGCAGCAACGCGCGTGCTCCCTGAGCGCGCCATCGGCTGGACCATGTAGCCACGGCGGGGGCGATCGGCGTCCCAGACAGGGCGGTGCGAGGGAGAACGTGCGAGGACCGACAGCTACGGCAGTTCGGGTGGGTCCGCGCCAGCGCGTACCTTTGGGCGATGCCTGATCTCCCTGTTCCTCGCCGCGGCGTCGATGTCGAAACCGTCGCCTCGACGTCGACCTATCGCGAGCTCGTGGATCGTTTCAAGCAGCAGATCCGTGAGTCGCAGGCGCGGGCCGCGCGAGCGCTGAACACCGAACTCGTGAAGCTGTATTGGTCAATCGGCCGGGACATCCTCGCCCAGCAGCAGGCCGCGGGCTGGGGCGACGATATCGTCGGGCGGATCGCCGAGGACCTGCGCGTCGAGACCGGCTCGGCGCGCGGCTTTTCGCGCCGCAACCTGTTCTACATGCGCCGCTTTGCGGCGGTCTGGCCCGAGGCCGAGAAAGTGCAGACGCTGTCTGCACAAATCGGCTGGTCCCATCAGCAGGTGCTCCTCGACGCGTGGGCCGAGGAGCCCAAGCTGTACCTCTGGTACGCAGCCAAAGCCGCCGAGAACCGGTGGTCCGTGCGACAGCTGCAGGGGCAGATCGCCCTGGGGCTGCACGAGCGCCAGGGCGCAGCCGTGACCAACTTCGCCGCCGCGCTTGAGCCCGGCGACGCCGACCAAGCTCTACAAGCGACGAAGGATCCCTACGTCTTCGACTTCCTCGAGCTCGGCGAAGACGCGCAGGAGCGCGACCCCGAGCAGGCGCTGATCGCCGACATCCAGAAGTTCCTGCTCGAGCTGGGCACGGGCTTTGCGTTCTACGGCCGCCAGAGAGCGCTGCTCGTCGGCGACCAGGAGTTCTTCCTCGACCTCCTCTTCGATCACCACGCCCTGCGGCGGTTTGTCGTCATCGAACTGAAGATCGGCAAGTTCCAGCCCGAGTTCGTCTCGAAGATGAACTTCTACCTCAACGCCGTCGACGAGCAGCTGCGCCTGGGCGACGACCGAGAGAGCGTCGGGATCATCCTCTGCGCTGACCGCGACGAGACCGTTGCCAAGCTCGCGCTGCACCGCGTCTACGCGCCGATCGCCGTCTCGACCTGGAAGGCGGGTACACCGCCGCCGGAGCTACCAGCCGTCGAGATCACTGACGAGGTGCCCCCGGACCTCGGCGACCTATCCGAACTCGACACCGTCCGAACCCGATTGATCGAGCGAGTCGTCCGCCGCACCCCGGAGATCGCCGCCAGCGACGACTGACCACACGTCCCCCAAACGGCCATTGGTGTCTGGCCCAGAAGCCCGTCGAGCGGGCGCGCAGGCTGCCGGGCCGCGACCGCGGTGGGCCCTCTCGAATCAAGCGCGCGCACGCGACGCCGTGCTCAAGCCCGCCGGCGCCACACCCTCAGCGCTCCGCGACCAGCGCGCGCTTCCGCTTACCGCTGGCAAGAGCTGCAAAGCAGTAGCCAGATCTCGCGTCCTGAGCGACGAGAGGGCTTCCGAGTTTGGGTGCAACCAGCCACGTCGGCGGCCGCCGTGGCGCTGCCCGCTCTCGGTCAGGAGCAGCGATATGGGCGCCCCGAGGACTCGTGGCTTCGATCGTCGCCCGATCCTGCCGATTGTCGAAATGCCACAAATCGTCCCGGGCACGCATCCGCCGAGGGTGACCGGTCCAGCGCCCTCCGTATGGCGAGATGCGAGAGCTGCTCATCGCTCGGCGCTCGGCCCTGCTTTCGCGGTGCGACGAGCTTGCGCGTTCACGGCGAGCAGCGGTCAGCCGCACCTGGCTTGCGCTCTCGACGCTCGTCAGGCGGGTAAGAGTTTCCGCCACAGTCACCAACGGGCCCGAATCGAACGGAGCGAGCGCGCCGCTCGCGATCGCGGCCTCACGCAGTGTCAGGGGGCGATCACCGCGGCCGCGGTCGAGCCGCAGGCGCTCGCGGCCTGCTTGACCGCGGGGGCCTGGAGGTCGATCGACTTTGGGATCGCCCAGACCACGCCGTTCATTTTCGCCACAGAGCTGTACCTGGCGGGGTTGGCGGGGTAGGTCCTCGCCGGATCGGGGAAATTCGGCACTCCGTGCGCACGCATGCATTCGGCGACCGCCAGCATCTGCGCCATGGCGCCGCCGGACGGCTTCTCTTGGGACGCGACATAGCCCGCGAGCTCCAAGCCTAGCTTTGCGCACTGCCTCTGGGCCACCTCGAACCCCGGCGAGGTCAGCATACCCCGAGGGGTCTGGAGGTTGACCTGAGCGCCGCCAGCGCCGAAGGTCGGATCCGGGAAGTCCGGCACCCCGTGGGTACGTATGCAACGCGCGGCCGCGAGCTGGGATTGCGCGAAGCTCGAAGGACTCGAAGCACTCGAAGGGCTCTTGCTCGTGCTACTCGACGCGTTCGACGACCCGCAGCCAGCGATCACCAGCACGCCCGACACGACGACAACGGCAATCGACATGCGATGACGAGCCAAGTGAAATAGCACGGACGTTTTCCGCCGCCTCATCTGCCTGGTACACGGTAGCGCCGCGGTCACAGCCGGCGCCCGAGCACAAGTCCTGGCGCAGCAAACGCGCAGCGAGAAACTCGAGTGACGGTCGGGCAGCCAGCTGCTCTCCCCGGACCAAGCAGACGTCTAACGTGTCCTGCTTCCCTGATGGCACGCAGATCTCGACCAGGCAGACGAGCGCCCTCAGTTGCGCGGAAACCTCGCTTGCGATCAACGGTGGTTGCCTGCGGTTGGCGGGATGTTGAGATCGAGCTCCTCTAGTCGCTCCGGGTCGAGGAGAACATCGATCTCGGCGATCTTTTCGTTCGTGACGGTGAAGGCCATCACCGAGAACACGCGGCCGGGGGGTGAGACCACGGCCCCGGCGGCGCCGTTCACGAGCGCGGGTCTGACGAACGGGTAGAGCTTTGAGTAGGTGGCCGTGTGCGTGGCGACGGCGTCCGCGCCGCGCAGCACGAGCGAGGCCTCTGCGCGCAGCACGCCGCCGTCGATCCTCAGCTCGACGTTAGGGTCGAGCACCTCCATGAGGGCATCGAAGTCGCCTTCGCGCGAGGCGGCGAAGAACGCATCGACGACCCGTCTCTGCCCTGCGAGGTCGCGGTCGGGTTCCGGCGAGTTGCGCACGCGCCGGCGGGCGCGGCTGGCGAGCTGCTGGGCGGCGGCTTCGGAGCGGTCAAGCGCGGTGGCGATGTCGGCGAATGGCACCCCGAACACGTCGTGCAGCACGAATGCGAGTCGCTCGGCGGGGGTGAGCGAGTCGAGCACGACGAGTAGCGCCAGACCCACGGACTCGGCCAGAAGCGTCTCGTGTTCGAGGTCATCATCCTCGAAGCTGACCACGGGATCCGGCACGTACACCGAGAACTCCTCGCGTCGTGCTCTGCGCGCGCGCAGCATGTTCAGAGACACCCGGCCGACGACCGTCGTCAGCCAGGCCCGCATATTCTCCACGGTCGCGGGATCCTGGTCGCGAATCCGCAGCCATGCCTCTTGCAGGGCATCGTCGGCTTCGTTGACTGACCCGAGCATCCGGTAGGCGACCGCACGGAGATGCGGTCTGTGCTGCTCGAACCGTTCGGTCAGCCACTCGCGCTCGTCCATCGTCAGCTCCCCGCTCCCACGATCTGATCGCTCACCAGTGGTTGTGGTAGCCGATGCTGGTGGTCAGGGCCGCCGCCGCCAGGACCAAGAAGAACACGGCTCCTCCGGCCTGGCGGTCTCCGACTCGGACGTGAGCGGTCACAGCGCACATGAAGTACACGACTAGGCCGATCGCCGCAGCGACCCCTAGCGCCGGTACGGCGAAGCCCGTGAGAAGTCCGACCGCGCCGGAGGCCAGCAGCGTCCCGAGCGGGACCATCCATCGTCGAGAGACCTGTACACGGTCAGCGACGACCTTGACCGACTCGGCGCCGACGAAGTTCAACGAGGCGGCGTAGCCGTTCGCAACCGCCGCCAGAATCGTGGTAACGAGATAGATGACATGCATACCTTCCTAGACACGCATCGCCCGAAGAACCTGACAGCCCGCCGATGCAGCTCGTCCAGTACGACGGATCGTCGACCGGCTCGGACCCGGCCGTGGGCGCCCGATGCCTACCAGGCAGTTCTGCTCTGCTGCCGCTACGGTCAGCTCAACAGCTGCCCGCGGAGCCCCGCCACGCGCGGGATGTGGAACCTGCTTGGATCGTTGGCCGAGTGTGGTCCGAACGAGGAGGTGGCATGAACATCGAGTTTCTCTCGACCGTGGCGGTGATCGCGCCCGATCCGCCCGCCAGTCGCAAGCTCTACGTCGACGCGCTTGGGCTGCCGTTGGAGAGCGAGGGCGGCGACTACTACCACAGCGAGCAGATCACCGGCTCTAAGTCTTTCGGTATCTGGCCGCTCTCCCAGGCCGCCGATGCATGCTTCGGGACAGCGAATTGGCCAGCGGAGCGGCCGGTGCCGCAGGTCAGCATCGAGTTCGACGTCGTGGACGCCGCGGCGGTGGGCTCGGCGGCACGAGAGCTCGAGCAGGCCGGATACGAGCTGCTGCACCCGCCGCGGCAGGAGCCGTGGGGTCAGACGGTGGCCAGGCTGCAGTCACCGGAGGGCGCAATCGTCGGGCTCTCGTACGCGCCTGTGCTCCACGACGAGGACTGACTGAGGACGCGACCTGCTCTATTGACGCGACGAGTATCTCGAACGGGCCGGCTCGAGTCTCGGAATGCGCGGCCAGCGGGGCGCGCCGCGCCCTCCGCTCCGGCGAAGCCAGAGCCCCGCTCGGTGATGGATGCGCGTCTCCGCTGCCTGACGGCCGTCTGCCCTCCAGGCCGCGCAACGCGGGGCGCGCTGGCGGGATCGTGAGATGCCTGTCGGGCCACGAAAGGAGGTCTCGCCCATCGGGCTGTCTCCGGCACGTTGATCAACATCGCAGCCGTTTCCGTTGGGCGTTCGAGTGGTGCGGGTCGCTGAGGGCGTGCTGCTGGACTTCGTCCATCCCTCAGCCGGCATGGCGATGAACTTCGCGAGGAGTCGTCGTCAATGCAGGGCATCGATCCCTTCTGCCCGGCATGGTGAGTGCCAGACGTGCGGTCATGGCGGCGAACTGGTCAGGCCTGCTGAACTGGGCGTGGCGCGCGGCGGGTGGCGGGCGATCGTCAGCGCTCGCGTTTGGCGGGAGACGATCGCGGCCGCGGGCTGTTTATCTGCTTGTTCTGGTCGCGGATGTACCACGCGGTGACGATTACGCCGGCTCCGATGACTGCAATTCGCACGGCGGTTGAGTCGGCCACGAACGACCCGGTCGGAACGGTTAGCGCGAGCACGATCTGGCTGAGGCCATCGATAGCCAGAAACAGCCCGACGATCGCGGTCAGCACTGTCACGAAGCGTCGCCGGGCTGGGTTGGCGAGCCGAGCCTCGAGGTCCGGGTTGGCTTTTGCCGTCTGCTCGGCGAGCAGGAGCAGCAGCGGCCGGCGAAGCGCGACCGACACGAGCGCCGCGATCCCGATCGGTCCAGTCACCACTCCGCGGCGGAGCTTGAGCGCTAACGGGTCGCCGTGCGTCAGGGCAAACGCGGCGAGCGCGATGACGGTCGTGACGAGTGTGACGACGCCGATCGGATCAATCCGGCGACGGGCGATCCAGAGCCCGAGTAGCCAGATCGCAGGGATGGCGGTGAGGACAAGCAGTGCCGTCGTGCTCGAGCCGACGAGAGCGCGGATCAGCAGGTAGCCGGCCAGCGGCAGCAGGAGCCCTGCCGCGAGCCGGTGGGGCGAGAGACGTGGAGGACGCTGGTTCACGGCAGGTCCTCTGCGCGCCGAACGAAGAACCCGGCGACTTGGCGGTCGGCGTCCAGGACAACTCGGCCGATCCCATCGGCGCGGTCGAGCGCGATTGGAATATCGATGCCGGTGTAGCCGTCGCGGACCGACACGACGGGCGTTCCGAGCGCCTGCACCTCTCCGCCCTCATCGTGCACCTTTTCTCGCACATCAGCCATCAACTCGGTGGAGCAGACGTCGAGCATCCGCTCGCCGAACACGGCACGCGCATCTTCGAACCTAGCGTCGAGGAATGCCTGCAACACTTCAACGGCGCGTTCGACGGCGCCCTCCACCGCCACCGCTCCCGTCACGTCGGGGGGCGCGGGCCCACTCCCAAAGCGCTGAAACGCGGCTTGGCGGCTGACATGCAGCACCTCGCCGACCTCCGCCCAGGTATGCCCCGTTTTGCGCGCCTGCTCAACCAGCGCTCGCAGCGTGTCCTCGACGATCAAGTTGAGGCTTCGTGTCGCGGCGATCGCGCGCATTACCTGACCGGAGGCGTCGCCATCGGAACGAAGCACGTCGTTGACCAGCTGCACGTTGGTGGAGAGCAGCATCGCCATCACCTCCCTGTCGAATTGCGCCGGATACCGCGCTTCATCCATGCTGTCA
Organism: uncultured Solirubrobacterales bacterium; assembly: GCA_963796645.1. Taxonomy (GTDB): domain Bacteria; phylum Actinomycetota; class Thermoleophilia; order Solirubrobacterales; family Solirubrobacteraceae; genus Palsa-465. The sequence goes on from CAWCMQ010000005.1 coordinate 36,172, forward strand.
AGGTAGCCTTTACATCCGCATCTGTCAAGAGTAGCTTTACAAGATGAGAGCGTCCCTGCCGGACGTCGCGAAGCCCCTCGCAGCGTCGCTGCAGGCACGCGGCGCCATCCAAGGGCAAAAGGCGGTGCCCGCGGGATGCGGAAGAGTTCGCGCGATCGGCGGATACCGCGCAGCGTTAACGTTTGTAGGGGTTCGTGGGGCACCGGGCTGCTCCGGGTAAGAGCGCCGAGAACCCCCCATATACCTGGGATTACCCGAGCAAACGTCGATGCCGGAGGAGGGACTCGAACCCCCGACACGCGGATTATGATTCCGCTGCTCTAACCGACTGAGCTACTCCGGCGGGTGGTGACGGCAAGGCTAGCCAATGCTGTCCGGGGCCGTCCGCAACCAAGCCTCGATGGGATCTGTCTACGGAACCGCGTCAGCAGGTCCCATGGACCATCCGGAGGGCTTCCACGGGTCAGGCGGTTGAGCGGGCGCCTCGCCGTCGCGATGGCGATCCACGGTCTGTGGAACTTCTCGTCCGCCGCTTGGACCTGACGGCTCACCGGTGCTTCTTCTTGGGCACCTCAGCCAGGGTCAACTTCACCTTCGTGCCGGCCGGGCGGATCTTGCCCGCCCCGGGCGAGCTGCTCCTGACCACGAGCTTGCGCAGCTTGCGGTGCTTCGGCTTCTTCGGCTTGTGAACCGTGCCCAGCTTGCAGTGGGCCTTCTTCAGAGCCGTCTTCGCCTGCGACAGCGTCTTGCCCTTGAGGCGCGGCACCACACAGCGGTTCGGTGGCGCTGTGACGTTGACAATCAGCGTCGCGGACGAGGAGTTGCCAGCGCGGTCCGTCGCTGTCACCTTGACTGTGAACCGGCCCACGTTGTCGAACCTGTGCGACACGTGGGTTCCGCTGACGACGGCGCTGCCGTCGCCAAAGCTCCAGCGCACGGTGGGCGGACCAGAGAACCCGTCGACCGCGGATACCGACAGCGAGGCGGTGCTTCCGGCCCTCAGGCTGGTCGGCCCGGTGGGCTTGCCGAGCTGTGGTCCCGACGCGTCATATACGGAGACGCTGGTTCCGCTCGGGCTATTTCCGAGCTGCATCCCGACGATGCCGTCGCCGTTGCGATCCAACGTGATGACGGGGTCGACCGAGTCCTTGGTCTTGTCGGAGATGATTTGCGAGGCCCCGAACGCATTCGATCCGGCCGGCTTGACCGCCGCTCGGACGACGTTGTGCATCGCGCTCATCTCAAACCCGTACCACGCGGCGATCACGTCGCCGCGAGCGTCGCCGGCGAGGGTGAAGTTGTCCGGGATGGTTGGGACGGGCGTGATCGATTGTGCTCCCGAGGGATTTGGAAATGAGCCGCCCGCCGGCCGCCGGGAGAACTGCACGTTGGTCCCGATCGTCCAGCCGATGAGCGCGGCGCCGCTGTCGGCGACAGTCGCGCTCGGGCCGTGACCGATGCCCGTACCGGACAGGGTGTTGATGGTCGGCGTCATGCCAAAACCGCCAGATATGCTTCCGCCCGTTTCGGAGATCACGGTGTCGACGGTCTTGTCCTGGAATGCGAGCACGAGTTGCCCGTTCGCGTTGGAGGCAAGGCTCTGGTCCGAGTAGACGTGGCCACCTTTGGACACTGCTGAGGCCAGGGCAGGCCATGCTCCGCCGGCCGTGGTGGTCTTGTAGAACAGTGCTCCCGCCGTGGCCGCGGTCGGCCATACCGCCATCACGTGGCCGGAGTTGTCGATCGCCACGGAGGGCGAGCCGGTGCCGTTCGTGTCGAGGGTTGCCGGCGTGCTCGGGAGGAACGAACCACCGAGGCTCGCGCGGCTGGCGGCCTCGATGGTGCTGCCGTTCTGCTGCCAGGCGACGATTGCGGCGCCGCTGTCGTTGATCGCCGCCACCGGATGCGTGAAGCCGCCCATCGCTACTGAAGTGAGCGTCTGGACGGTCGTCCCGACGATGCCTCCAGGTGAGATCGTGCGGTAGTCGACCTGTGTGGTGCTGAGACCCGCGTCGTGGATCCAGACGACCAGGCCGTTCCCGGAGCGATTGATCACGATCACCGGTTCGGTGTTATCCAGCGGCGTCATCGAATCGTTGGCGATGTCCGGGAGCTGCTTGAAGCCGGTCGCTCCGAACGCGTGAAAAGCGCCCTGCACGATGTTCGGCGATGGGTTCGTCTGCCACGCAGCGATCGTGTTACCGGTTGCATCCACGGCAACCGATGGCGCCGATCCGCTCAAGCTGTTGAGCGGGATCGGATTGAGCCAGGCGGCTGCTCGCGCGATACCTGGACCGAGCGCAATCAGAGCCGTCGTCGCGGTGACACAAGTCATCCCTCTGCGAAGCACCGGCAAGAACCTCATATAGACCACCCTCCTCGGGACGGATCGGTCGTCGGCCCCCAAGCCGTGACCGACCAACTACAGCGACTGTATTAGGTGCGGCGTCTCGACTGTGATCACGTCGCCATATGATCCAAGCCCATGGCCGACCTGGCTCCCGCCATCGCGACCGTCGTCCACCGTTGCCTTGCGGTGGCTGAGGGGGAGGACGTCCTCGTGATCGTCGACGAGAGCACTCGTGACATCGGCGAGGCGCTCCGGGCCGAGGCCGCGGCCGCCGGCGCTGATGCGGTGCTCGGGGTGATGGACGAGCGCGAGACCAATGGAACCGAGCCGGCGCGCCCGCTTGCGGCGGCGCTCGCGGCGTGCGATGTGTTCATTGCGCCGACATCGCGTTCGCTCAGCCACACCGCCGCGCGCAAGCGGGCCACCGACAACGGCGCCCGCGGCGCGACGATGCCCGGCGTCACCGCAGACATGCTCTCCCGGGTGATGGCGGTCGACTTCGACACGATGGCCGCGCGCTCGCACGCAGTCGCCAAGCTGCTCGATGACGCGACCGAGGCGCGGGTCACGTGCCCGCGAGGCTCCGATCTCGTTCTCGACCTCACCGGCCGTGAGGGGTTCGCCGATGACGGAGACATCCGCAGCCCGGGCGCGTTCGGAAACCTGCCCTGTGGCGAGGGCTTCATTGCGCCGCTCGGCGGCGACGGAAGCGTCGTGGCCGAGAGCCTGGCACCGCTCGGCCTGAGTCCCGAGCCGGCAACACTGACGGTGCAGCGCGGCAGGATCGTCGATGCCAGCGGCGGCCTCGGCCCCGAATTCCTCGAGCGGCTGCGGGTGCACGGAGAGCCCGGCAGCAATCTGGCCGAGCTCGGCGTCGGCACGAACGATCGGGCGACGCTGACCGGCTTGGTATTGGAAGACGAGAAGATCCTCGGGACGGTTCACGTCGCGTTCGGCGCCAGCGCCGGCATCGGCGGGACGGTCTCGGTACCGATCCACCTCGATGTCGTGATCGTGGACGCGAGCCTCGAGATCGGTGGTCGCGCCGTTCTCGATCAGGGTCGCTGGGTGCTGGACGAGCACGCTTCGTGAGCACGCTCCTGGCCGTTCCGAACGTGTCCGAGGGACGGGATGCGGCCACGATCCTCCGGATCGGCGAGGCGTTCGGGGCGCCGGTGCTCGACGTCCACTCCGATCCCGACCACCATCGCACCGTCTTCACATTGGCGGGCGAGCCCGGTGCCCTGGCCCGCGCCGTGCTCGGCGGCGCCCGCGAGGCGGTCGCACAAATCGATCTTCGCGGGCACATCGGCGCGCACCCGCGAGTCGGGGCGATCGACGTCGCGCCGATCGTCTACCTGGACGATGCCGATCACGGGGCCGCGTGCGCTGAGGCGCTTGTGCTCGCCGATCTGCTCGGCGAGCAGCTCGCGCTGCCCGTGTTCCTGTACGGCGAACTCGCCGGCGGCCGAACCCGGGCCGAGCTGCGGCGCGGCGGTCCGGGGGCGCTGGCCGAACGCCTGGCTGACGGTGAGCTCAGGCCCGACTTCGGGCCCGACCGGCTCCATCCCACGGCCGGCGCGGCGTTGGTCGCGGCCCGTCCGCCACTGGTCGCCTTCAACGTCGAACTGGCGCGATCGGCCAGCCTGCGCGACGCGCAGACGATCGCCGCCGAGATCCGAGAGGGAGGGGAGTTCGGATTGCCCGCGGTCCGTGCGATCGGGTTGTGGCTGGAGCACCGCAACGTCGCCCAGGTCTCCACGAACATCGAGGATCACACCCGGACGACGCTCGCCGAGGTGGTGCAGGCGATCGAGCGAACGGCGCCCGTGGCGGAGGCGGAGCTGGTCGGTCTGGCGCCACGCAGTGCGTTCGCGGGGTTTCCGGACGGAATTTCTGTCCGCAATCGCCGCGTTCTGGAGGACGTTCTTTCGTAAGCTCTAAGTCCCGATGGCACAGACGAAGCGAAAGCGCCGGAGCAAGCACCGCGGAAACGCCGCTGGAACGATCGAATCGCGCGGCCGCACGGGGCGTCCCCTGAGCGCCGAGGAGAAGAAGAAGCAGGCGAAGGTGGACGCGCGCGAGAAGCGGCTGACCACGCCGCCGACCTGGAAGTCGTCGATGATGCGGGCCGGCTTCGCCGCGGTGATCATGTTCGCGTTCCTCGCCCTCACGACCAAGGGCAAGAACAGGATCGGCATCGCGGCGAGCTTCGCCGTGATCGCGCTGCTCCTGTACATACCGGCCGGCTACTACATGGAGCTGTTCCTGTACCGGCGGCGGATGCGCAAGAAGGCCGGCGGTGCGGCGAAATGATCGATGTGCGCATGTACACGGTCGGTCCCGTGCAGGAGAACTGCTTCTTCGTGCGCAAGCAGGGCTCCGACCGGGCGATCGTCGTCGACCCGGGCGATGAGCCGGATCGGCTGATCGAGGCGCTCGATGCGCTCGGGATCAAGACCGTCGAGGCGATCCTGCTCACGCACACCCACTTCGACCACATTGGAGCGGTCGCGCCGCTGGCCCGCGCGACTGGGGCGCCCGTCTACTGCCCGGAGCTTGAGCGGATCGTGCTGGCCAACATCATGGACTACGTCCCGTGGCCCGGCTTCGGTCCGTTTGAGAGCTACGAGGCCGATCACACCGTGAAGGGGGGCGAGACGCTCGAACTCGCCGACCTTACCTTCGACGTGCTGTTCACCCCCGGACACAGCCCCGGGCACGTCACCTACTCCGTCAAGGACGAGGACGCGCTGTTCTCCGGCGACGTTCTGTTCCAGGGCTCGGTCGGGCGGGTGGATCTTCCGGGCGGCGACTGGCCGACCCTGTTGAGCTCGATCGAGACGCTGACGAACCGATTCCCGCCCGGGACGATCGTGTACCCCGGGCACATGGGGCTGACCACGCTGGAGCGAGAGCGCGCGACAAATCCATTCCTGCGCGAGCTCGCAGCGAACCAGTGATTCAGGCGCCACGCGGCACGTTCGACGTGCTTCCCGAGGATGCTGCGCGCCGCGAAGTGGTCGAGTCACGCGCGGCTCGGATCCTCGGTGCCGCCGGGTACGGGCGAATCGAGACTCCGACCTTCGAGGCCACCGAGCTGTTCGCGCGCGGGGTCGGCGAGGCGACCGACATTGTGCAGAAGGAGATGTACACGTTCGATGACGGCGGCGGGCGGTCACTGACGCTCCGTCCCGAGGGGACGGCGCCGGTGTGTCGCGCGTACATGGAGCACGGGATGCACAAGCTGCCCCAGCCGGTCAAGCTCTGGTACCTCTCGAGCTTCTTTCGCAGGGAGGCGCCCCAGCGGGGGCGCTACCGCCAGTTCTGGCAGGTCGGAGCCGAGGCGATCGGCTCGGACACGCCCGAGACCGACGCGGAGCTGATCGTGTTGCTGGCTGACCTGCTCGACGCGCTCGGCGCGAGGGAGATCACGCTGAGGCTCGCGAGCCTCGGTACGCCCGAGACCCGGGCCGACTACCGCGAACAGCTCAAGACCTATCTCCGGGCGCACGAGGACCGTCTCTCCGCCGAGGTGCGCTCGCGCATTGACCTGAACCCGATGCGCGCCTTTGACGCCAGCGACCCCGGCACGCGCGAGGTGATGGCGGGCGCGCCAAAACTGATGGACCAGCTCGAGCCCGCCGACGCCGAGCACTTCGCCGCCGTGCGCGCACTCCTCGACGAGGCCGGCATCGCCTACGAACTCGACCCGACGCTGGTGCGCGGGCTCGACTACTACACGCGCACGCTGTTCGAGTTCACCAGCGACGCGCTCGGAGCGCAGTCCGGCGTGGGTGGGGGAGGGCGGTACGACCGCCTGATCGAACAGCTGGGCGGACCCAGCACTCCTGCCTGCGGTTGGGCGGCGGGGGTCGAGCGGATGATGATGGCCAGCCCCGAGCCTCCGTTGGCACCGGAATTGGTCGACCTGTTCGTGGCCGTGGCCGACCGCGATCGGGGCCGGATCGCGTTCGTGCTGAGCGAGAATGCTCGTCGCGCCGGCCTCCAGGCCCAGCTCGAGCTCGCGGGACGCTCGCTCAAGGGACAGCTGAAGCACGCCGACCGGATCGGCGCGCGATACGTCGCGATCGTCGGCGAAGAGGGAGTCTCACTGAAGAACATGGAAACCGGCGATCAGCACGTGACCGAACCCGACAGCGTGATCCCGACGATCCTCAGGGGAAGCCGCCTGTCATGAAGCACGCACCCCGACCCAACGAGTACCGGGACGCATGGTGCGGCGAGCTCACGGCCGAGCGAGCCGAGACGCAGGCCCGCGTCGCCGGCTGGGTTCACCGCCGTCGCGACCACGGCGGTCTGATCTTCATCGATCTCAGGGACCGCTCCGGAATCGTCCAGCTCGTATTCCATCCCGACACGGCGCCCGAGCCCCACAAGCTCGCCCACCGGTTCCGCTCGGAGGACGTGATCGCGGTCTCGGGCACGGTCACCCGCCGAACCAAGGAGAACGTCAATCCAAACATCCCGACGGGCGAGATCGAGCTCGCGGTCGAGCAGGCGACGCTGCTTGCCGATGCCGACACGCCGCCGTTCCCGCTCGACGAGGACGTCTCGGTCGACGAGAGCCTGCGGCTCAGACACCGCGCGCTCGATCTTCGTCGCGCGCCGATGCAGCGCACGCTCGCGCTGCGCCATCGGGTCGTTGCGACGATGCGCGAGATCCTCAACGAACAGGACTTCCTCGAGATCGAGACTCCGTACCTGACGCGCTCGACGCCAGAGGGCGCTCGCGACTATCTGGTTCCCGCCCGCGTCCAGCCCGGGACCTTCTACGCGCTTCCGCAGTCTCCGCAGCTGTTCAAGCAGCTGCTGATGATCGGTGGGTTCGAGCGCTACTACCAGATCGCTCGCTGCTTCCGTGACGAGGACACGCGTGCCGACCGCCAGCCCGAGTTCACTCAGCTCGATCTGGAGATGTCGTTCGTGGAGGAGAACGACGTGATCGAGTGCATGGAGGCGGTCATGGGGGCGGTGTTCGAGCGGACCGGGTTCGACGTGGCTCCGCCGCCCTGGCCGCGGATGACGTTCGCCGAGGCAGTCTCGCGCTACGGGATCGACCGGCCCGACACGCGGTTTGGGATGGAGCTCAGGGACCTTGGAGAGCCGCTGGGAGGCACCGAGTTCAAGGTGTTCTCGGGCGCGCTTCAGTCCGGTGGCGTGGTGCGGGGTATCAACGCGGGAGCGCGGGAGCTCCCCCGCTCGGAGCTCGATGCGCTGACCGATCTGGCCAAGCAGCACGGGGCCAAGGGACTCGTCTGGGCGTTCGTGCAGAGCGACGAGCCGGGTTGGCGCTCCCCGATCGCCAAGTTCCTCACCCCCCAGGAGATCACGTCGGCCACCGAGCGCCTCGAGGGCAAGCCGGGTGATCTTCTGCTGATCGTGGCCGACGAGGCGACCACGGTCGGGCAAGCGCTGAGCGCGCTTCGTCTTGAGCTCGCAGCCCGCTTCGATCTGATCCCCGCGGGACGGCACGACATCCTGTGGGTCGTCGAGTTCCCCGCCTTCTTCTGGGACGCCGAGCTCGGGCGCTGGGACGCCGCGCACCATCCGTTCACCGCGCCGGTCGGCGACCTCGACGATCCAGCCCACCTGCTCGCACGGGCGTATGACCTCGTCCTGGATGGTGCCGAGATCGGCGGCGGCTCGATCCGTATTCATGAGCGTGCCGTCCAGCAGCGCGTGTTCGAGCTGCTCGGGATCGCCCCCGATGAGGCGCAGGCGAGGTTCGGCTTCCTGCTCGATGCGCTTCGACACGGAGCGCCCCCGCACGGCGGCATCGCGATGGGCATCGACCGGATCGTGCAGGCGCTGGCCGGCGCGGACACGATCCGTGAGACGATCGCCTTTCCGAAGGCGGCGAGCGGCGCCGATCCACTGACCGGGGCGCCGTCCCCGGTCGACAGCGCGCAGCTGCGCGAGCTCGGGCTCCGTCTCACCTGAGCGGTCCAGCCGGCGTCCGCAGGCACGGGAAATACTCATGCCCTTGCGGCTGTCTGCCGAAGTAGTCGCTGATGGACAACGTCTCGAGGCCGATGATTGCCCTGCTCGTGGGTACCGTCGCGTTCTTCGCGCTGTGGGTGACGATGCTCAAGCCGAGCTCGAAGGACTCCAGCTCGCAGGGCGCGGGGCAGTACCAGTCCGCGATCGCCAAGGCCAAGGCCGCGGTCGGGACCTCGGCCGCCGCCAGCGTGGCCCACGGCGGGACCGTCGGGGCATCGACTCCGCCCGGCGGAGGCGCTCTGAAGACCGCGACGACGGCCGCGCACCCGGCGAGCGCGGCGGCGGCAGTCAAGACCGCTCAGAACGTGGCCAGCGCAGCCCGGACCAAGCCGGCCACGACGCCCAGGTCGACGGCGACCGCAGCCGCGCTCGCGGCCAAGCATCGGTATGACGTGGTCACACGCGCGCTCGCGCAGCACCGCGTCATCGCGATGCTGTTCTACAACCCCGCCGAGGCCGACGACCACGCGGTCAAGCAGGAGCTCGCGGGCGTACCGGCCCACGGCCGGAAGGTGCTCAAGCTCACCGTGCCGCTGAACGAGCTGACCCGCTACACGGTGGTTACGAACCAGGTCCCGGTGAACCAGTCCCCGACCCTCGTGGTGATCGACCCCCACGGCCAGGCATCGACGATCGTCGGCTTCACCGACCGGTTCGAGATCGAGCAGCGCATCTCAGACGCGCTCGCGCTGGCGTAGCGGCTCTATCCTCGGCGGCGTGGAAAGCGTCGCCTTCGAACACCACCTGACCTCGCCGCAAGGCGCCGGCCACGAGCCCACGGGCGCGGTCAGCGTCACCGCCGCCGGCGGCGCCTGCTGCGACCAGATCCGTTTCTCGGTCGCGATCGACGGCGAGCGCGTGCGCGACGCGGGCTTCGACGCCGAGGGCTGCGGAGCGGCGTTCGCGGCCGCCAGCGCCGCGGTCACGCTCGTGCGTGGCGCACGGATCCTCGACGCGGCGCGGATCGGGGCGCCGGCGATTGCCGAGGAGCTCGGCGGCCTCAGCCCCGGAAAGCTTCACGCCGCCGAGCTCGCCGCCGACGCGCTGGCGCGCGCGCTCGGAGGCGCCGCACGGCGGTCGGCCTCGCTGGATCCGCCACGGGAGGGACGCACGCTGGTGGCGATGAGCGGTGGCGTCGACAGCGCCGTCGCGGCGCTCAGATGCTCGGAGGACGGCGAGGCCGTGGCGGTCACGCTGGAGCTGTGGGCCGATCACGAGAACGACGCGGAGCGAAGCTGCTGCTCGGCCTCGGCCGTCTCGCAGGCGCGCGCGCTCGCGCACCAGATGGGCCTCCCGCACTTCACGATCGACCTGCGCGACGAGTTCCGTGCTGGCGTCGTGGAGCCGTTCATCGCCGGATACGCGGCCGGTGAGACTCCCAACCCGTGCGTCGGCTGCAACGGCCACGTGCGACTCGACGCGATGCTCGGGCTCGCCGATCATCTTGGCTGCGAGCGGCTCGCCACCGGGCACTACGCCCGGGTCGCCGAGGCCGACCACGAGCGTGGCCCGCTGTTGCGCGCTGCCGCTGATCCGGCCAAGGACCAGACCTACATGTTGGCCGCGCTGTCGCCGGGCTCGCTTGCGCGCATGCGCTTCCCGCTGGGTGAGCTGACCAAGCCGCAGGTGCGCGAGCTCGCCACGCGCGCCGGGCTGCCGGTCGCCGGCAAGGCCGACTCGCAGGACCTGTGCTTCCTCGCCGGCACCAACCGCGCCCGTTTCCTGGCTCGCCACGGCGCGCTCGGCGATCGCCGCGGCGAGATCGTCGATCAGCACGGCGAGCACGTCGGGTTTCACAGTGGGCAGCACCGGTTCACGGTTGGTCAGCGGCGCGGCCTCGGCGTCGCCGCCGGAGCGCCGGTGTTCGTGATCGACAAGGACTCGGCGACCAACCGCGTGACGATCGGCCCGCACTCCGCGCTTCAGAGCGAGCGGGTGAGCCTCCGCGGCGTGCGGCTGCATCGAGCGGCCGACCGCGTCAACCAGGTCAAGCTGCGCTACCACACGCAATCGATCGGTGCGCGGATCGACGGGGACGCGGTACCGGGCACCCACGCCCGCCTCGCCGTCGAACTCGAGCGGCCATTCGATGGCGCCGCTCCGGGCCAGCTCGCCTGCCTGATGGATCGCGACCTCGTGGTCGGGTGGGCGACGATTACGCGGTAGACGGTCTGCGGCGATCGCGGCGCGGCGTTAGCCTTCCCGCGCCATGAAGCTCGCTCGGGGAGGTCTGCTCGTCTGCATTGCGGTCCTGGCGATGACGCCCGGTGCCGCCGGGGCCTCGCCTGCCGGGTGGAAGGTCGCCTACGTGCGGGGCGGAGCCGGTGCGCCGCAGGTGTGGGTGGCGAGCGCGGGCGGAGCTCAGCCCCGGCACCTCGGGCCCGGGACTGCCCCGCTGATCTCGCCGAGCGGGGCGATCATCGCCGCCTCGCGGGTCGGGTCGCACGGCTCGGCGCTGACCCTGTACCGGACCGCGGGCCGGGTGAGCCGGCGGTTCTTCCACATTTCGGTCGCCACCGCGACCGCGCTCGCGTGGGCTCCGGACTCGCGGTATCTGGTGGTCGCGCTCGCTAGCACCGATCCTGGCAGCGCCCGGCCGTCGGGTCTGGCCGTGATCGACACCCGGACGCTGGGTTATCGGGTGATCGCGCACGGGGCGATCTACGGCGCCAGCTTCGCCTCAGACGGAACTGACCGGATCGCCTACGCGTCCGCGCGGTCACTTGCCCTGCGGGGGCGGATCGACATCCATGTGGTGCGAGCGGATGGCACGCACCGGCGATCGCTCACCCATGATGGTCACAGCCTGGACCCGGTGTGGGGCCCGAGGACGATCGCCTTTGACCGCGAGCACCTGCGCTCCAAGCACGCCCCCGCGTACGAGATCTGGACGATGCGCGCGGACGGGTCGCATCAGGTGCGACTCACCCACCGGCGCGTGCCGGCACTGATGAATGGCTTCGTCCCGGTGGGCTTCTCGGCAGACGGGAGCAGGCTGCTGGCCGAGTACGAGGGACAGGACACGAGCCAGGCATGGACGCTCACGATCGCCTCCCGCAGGCTTCGGAAAGTACTCGTGCACGGGCACAGCGTGGTCGGAGCCGCGATCTCACGAAATGGCGCCAGCGTGCTCGTCGACCGCGGCGGCTTCCTGGCGCCGCCGAACGACGGCCGGATCGACACGCTCCCGTTCTATGGTGGCCGGCCGCACTTGCTCGCGCACGGATCGGCGCCGAGCTGGAATCACTGAACCGACAGCAGAAGCACGCCTGGCATAGACTGCCCGGCCGCATGAGGTTGAGGGCGGTGGTCGGGGGCAGAATTGCCGGCTGGGGCATCAGGGTCCTGGCTGCGCTGGGCATGCTGGCCTGCCTCGCGGCCCCGGCGCAGGCGCGCTCGAGCTTCGGGACATTCGGGCACGGCTCGTGGTGCTGGTTCGCGGACCCGCGGGCGATCCGTGTGATCGGCCAGTACGACCAGACGTTCGTCGGCTGGATCGACTGGCACGGAGCGATCACGATCGGCGCCTACGACGCACGCTTCGGAATAATCCGCGCGCACGTGGTCGGCTACCAGTTCCGCGATGACCACAGCAGCCCCTCGATCCTCGTCGAGCCGGACAAGCGCCTGACCGTGTTCTGGTCAGGGCACAACGGGCCGCGGATGAACTACCGCACGACGCTGCGACCCGAGGACATCACCAGCTGGGGGCCGAAACGCAACGTGCGCTCGCGGCTACCGGGCGGACGCGGCTTCACCTACCCGAACCCCGAGCTGCTGCCGGCCGAGCACAACCGGCTGTACCTGTTCTGGCGAGGATCGAACTGGGGTCAGGACTACGCCACGCGCTCGATCGACGGGCGCTGGAGCCCGGCACACAAGCTGATCGACAACCCGGGTGAGCGCCCGTACGTGAAGGTCGACTCCAACGGCTACGACCGAATCGCGCTCGCATTCACCGACGGCCACCCGCGGGAGATGACGACCAGCATCTACTACATGTCGTACCGCCACGGCTGGCTGTGGACACCCGCCGGCCGGCGGATCGCCCGGATCGGCCACGGCCCGGTCCTGCCCCGGCAGGCCTCGCTGGTCTATAACGGGCCCGCCGCGCACGCCTCGGGGTGGGTGTGGGACGTCGCGCTCGACCATCACGGCCGGCCGGTGATCGTGTACGCCACCTTCCCCTCCTCGGGCGATCACGAGTACTGGTACGCGCGCTTCGACGGCCACCGGTGGGTCAACCACTTCCTCACCTTCGGTGGCCCGACGATCAGCCCGGGGACGATCGAGCGCGAGTACTCGGGCGGCCTGTCGCTGGACCACAGCGACCCCTCGACCCTGTACATGTCGCGCAAGGTCGGCGGCTGGTTCGAGATCGAGCGCTGGACGACCTCGAACGGCGGCGCGAGCTGGCACCACACCACCGTCGTCCGCACCCCCGGGGTCAACAACGTCCGCCCGGTCGTCCCCCGCGGGCCCGACGGCGGATCGATCAAGCTGTTGTGGCTGCACGGCGACTACCGCAGCTACACGACGTATATGACGTCGATCGATTTTCTGAGGTAGGGGGCGGCGGGGGCGGTTGCGGGGTGTGGGCTCCGGTGTGGGCTCCGACTCCGATCGTCCCCGTAACGTCGAAAACCCGGCCGTGCAGATCGAGCTTTCACGTTTGCCCCCGAAAAATCCGGCTCAAAGTCGTCTACCCAGCTCGGAGGCGTGAGTTTTCGAGGTTATGAGGCGTCCCGGGGTGGTTCGGGGGTCGCGGGGGCAGGTCTCAGCTTGGCGGTTGCGCGGTTGATCGGCACCTGGCCGACGAATTGACCCAAACCGGTCCGGGCGGGTGAGTTTGGCCAGTTGATCGGGTCTCGCCGCGGCCCGGGCGGATGCGACCCGCCCCCGCGACCCGGAGACACCCGAGGACGTCTACCGGACGCTGTAGTCGGCGTTCCGGACGAGCGCGAGGGCCCAGGTCGGCCAGAACGCGCCCACCTTCGGGGCGCCGGGTCGGCAGGCGCCGTCGGACTGGCCCGGGTACGCGATCCAGGCGAACGCGTCGACCTTGGGGTAGCCGGTGTTGAACGTGGGCTTCGGGCCGAGGCCGCGGCCTGGAGGGTTGCAGAGGATCTCGTTGCCCTGACGGACGGGGTTCGGCGGCTTCAGCGGGCCGCGCCCGTTCTCGGAGGTGTTGACGACAAAGTGCTTGCCGCCGGTCATCCGCGAGATCGCCTCGCCGTACTGGATCTCGCGGCTGGTCCAGTCGAAGTGGGTCGAGTTGAGGAAGAAGCCCTGGATCTTGGATACGCCGACATCGCGCAGCAGCCGTGCGGTCCGGCCCGCGCCGAGCGCGTCGGCGGCACCGCCGTCGACGTAGACCACGAGGTGAGGGAGCCGCGAGAGGGTATCGATCGCGTAACGGAGCTCAGCCACGCGGACCTGACGGCCGTGCGGGCTGAGGCAGCCGACGGTCATGACCGCGTCCTCCTCGAGGAACAGGATTGCTCGGTAGGCCCCGATCCCGCGCGCCAGGCCCTGGACGAAGCGGTGGTAGGCGCGCACCCGCGAGCGCGAGTCAGACCCATGGCTGCAGCTGTGGGAGGAGAGGTTGTAGGTGGAGAGCTCGGGCACGCTGGAGGGCTCGTAGTGCGTCGCCTGCTCGAGGTACTGAGACACGTGCAGCGCGACGTGGCGGCCGTCCCAGGTGCCGAACCGGGTGACGCTCGGCTCGTCGGCGATCACTTTCAGAGCGGCGGCCGCGCCGGGATGCCGGCGGCGCCAGCGCCGCTCCAGCTTGGCGGCGGGAGAACGCTTCCAGTCGATGTAAGCGAGGGCGCCCTGGAGCACGTCGGTGGCCGGCGGCGGCGTGATCAGAGCGAGCGGATTCAGCGGGTTGCGGGTCAGGCTGATGGTGTCGTCGTCGACGATCTTCAACAGCGCGTTACGGGGCTTGCTGATCCCGATCGGATAGCCGTCGAACATGCCGATGTGGACGCTGCGGGAAGCTCCAGGCATGTGGTGGTCGACGATCGGAACCCTGAACTGGGCGCTCTTCTGGCCCGGAACGAACTTGATGATCTTCTTCTCCGGGGTGAAGTCGGTTCTGGCGTCGGCGGTCCCGGGATACGCGACGACCCCGATCCAGGCCGTGCGCCTGGCACTCGAGCGCATGACCGTGATCACGGCGGAGCCGCTGTTCTCGTGGACCACGTAATACGACGAGGAGAGCCGGAAGCCGTGAGCGTGAACGCGGGCCCTGGCGCCGGCTGTGTAGGCAGGGACCAACGTCATCCCCAAAACCCCCGCTATGAGCAGTATTGCTCGGCGGAAAGACGTCATTAAGGTCTCTATCGGACGGACACGTCCCGCAGACAAAAGTGCTTACGGTTCCGGCCAGGTTTTCTGGCCGCACCTGCATACACTCCTCCCATGACCTCCGACGAGATCCGGAAGATCTATATCGATTTCTTTGCGGAACGCGACCATAAGGTGCTGCAGTCGGCGTCCCTTATACCCACGGAACACGATCCTTCAGCACTTTTTACGGTCGCCGGGATGCACCCCCTCAAGCCGTACTTTCTCGGCAGCGAGCCACCGCCGCATCCGCGGGCCACGTCGTGCCAGAAGACGTTCCGCACAGCGGACATCGAGATCATCGGCACGACCACCCGGCACCTCACGTTCTTCGAGATGCTCGGCAATTTCTCGTTCGGCGACTACTTCAAGCGCGAGGCCGTGCGCTACGCGTGGGATCTCTCCCGCGAGGGCTTCGGCTTTCCCGAGGAGGACATCTGGATCACGGTGTTCGCCGGCGACGACGAGCTTGGGCTCGGACCCGACGAGGAGGCGATCGACGCCTGGCTCGAGGTCGGGGTCCCGCGTGAGCGGATCGTCGAGTGCCCGCGCTCAGAGAACTTCTGGCAGGTCGGGCCGACCGGGCCGTGCGGTCCGTGCTCGGAGCTCTACCTGGACAGGGGACTTGAGCTCGGCAAGGCCGATGATCTGCCCGGCGGCGAGAACGAGCGCTTCCTCGAGTACTGGAACCTCGTGTTCATGCAGTTCGACCAGAACCCGCTGAACACGCTGACCCCGTTGCCGGCCAAGAACATCGACACCGGCCTCGGTCTCAACCGCCTCGCCGCGATCCTTCAGGACAAGCAGACCGTGTTCGAGACCGACCAGTTCGCGCCGCTGATCGCCCTCGGCGAGGAGCTCTCGGGCCGCACGTACGGCGCTGACTACCCGGTCGACCGAGCGCTCCGGGTCCTCGCCGACCACGGCCGCGCGATGACGTTCCTGATCGCGGACGGCGTGGTGCCCTCGAACGAGGACCGGGGCTACGTGCTGCGGCGGATCATGCGCCGGGCGATCCTTCAGGGTCGCCACACGCTGGAGCTCGATTCGGGCTTCCTGCGTCGCTACGCCGACGTGGTGACCGAACTGATGGGCTCCACCTACCCCGAGCTGGTCGAGCGCCGCGAGGACGTGACGCGCTGGCTCGACGCCGAGGAGGAGGGATTCGGCCGTACCCTGACCCAGGGCAGCCGGCTGCTTGACGATCTGATCGCCCGAGCGCAGGAGAGCGGGGCGGAGGGGATCAGCGGTGAGGACGCATTCCGCTTGCACGACACCTACGGCTTCCCGATCGACCTCACGCTGGAGATCGTCGCCGAGCACGATCTCGGCGTCGACGAACAGGGCTTCGAGGCGTTCATGGACGCGCAGCGACGGCAGTCGCGCGAGAGCTCGGGCCGGGATCGCACGCACGAGCAGCTGCGCGAGCGGGCGCTGGCCCTCTCGGGCGGTGCGGGGTTCGCCACCGACTTCGTCGGCTACCAGACGACCGACAGCGAGACCACCGTCGGCGCCGTGGCGAGCGAGGACGGGCACGTGCTGGTGAAGTTGACCGAGTCGCCGTTCTACGCCACCGGCGGTGGTCAAGTGGCGGACTCGGGGTTCCTCGAGTGCGCCGACGGCGATTGCCTCGCCCGCGTGCAGGACGTCGTCCGTCTCGGCGACGACCAGGTCGTGACCGTCGTGGCCGAACGCGGCGAGCTGAAGCCGGGCGAGCGGGTCCACGCCCACGTCGACCGGGCGGCCCGGCACGCCACCGAGTGCAACCACACCGCCACGCACCTGCTGCACGCCGCGCTTCGGCAGCGGCTCGGGACCCATGTCCGCCAGGCCGGGTCCTATGTCGGCCCGGACAAGCTGCGGTTCGACTTCACGCACGGAAGCGCGCTGAGCGAAGACGAGCTGACCGACGTCGAGAACCAGGTCAACGACTGGATCGTCCAGAGCCAGCCGGTGAGGGCCCTGACCACAACCCTGCCCGAGGCCAAGCGGCTCGGCGCGATGGCGCTGTTCGGCGAGAAGTACGGCGACGTCGTGCGGATGGTCGAGGTGGGGGACGGATCGTTCTCACGCGAACTGTGCGGCGGCACCCACGTCCACTCCACGTCGGAGGTTGGGCTGTTCAAGATCCTCAGTGAGACCTCGAGCGCGGCGAACGTCCGACGCATCGAGGCGATCACAGGCCCCGATGGGGTGGCGCTGATGCGCCGTCATGATCGCGCCCTCGCCGAGGCGGCGGAGGTCCTGAGGGTTCCCGCCGAGCGGGTCCCCACAGCGGTATCCGAGCTGCGCACGCGTGCCCGCGAGCTCGAGAAATCGGCTCGCCGGGGCGCGGATGGCGAGGGCGCGGTGGATCTCGACGCGCTGCTCGGCAGCGCGGTGAAGGTAGAGGGCGCGAATGTCCTGCTCGCCTCGGTGCGGGGCGTCGATGCCAAGACGCTGCCCGACCTGACCGATCGGCTGAAGGCGAGGCTCGGCGACGCCGCGATCGTGCTCGCAAGCGCCGGCAACGACCGTGTCGACCTGATCGCAAGCGTGTCGCCTGCGTTGGTGCAGCGCGGCGTTCGGGCGAATGAGATCGTGCATTCCGCCGCCCAGCTGGTCGGTGGGGGCGGCGGCGGACGGGACACGCTCGCACGTGCCGGCGGCCGGGACGTGGCCAAGATTCCCGACGCGCTCACGGCAGCGCGCGAGGCGATCGAGGCTGCTCTCAGTCGATAAGGTCATGCGAGTGCTCGCGCTCGACTACGGAAGCGCTCGATGCGGGTGCGCGGTGAGCGACCCCACGGGCGTGCTCGCCAGCCCGATCGAACCGGTTCTCGCACCCCGGTCCAAGCGCGGACTGGCGCGCCTGCGTGCGCTCGTCAACGATCTCGACGTGGGGAGGGTGGTGGTCGGACTACCGCTGTCGCTGTCAGGTGCCGATACCGCGCAGACCACCGAGACGCGAGAGTTCGCCACTGTGCTCGAAAGCGCATTGCCGGTTCCAGTTGAGCTGTACGACGAACGCTTCACCACGCGCCTCGCGGAGCGTTCTCCCGGACGTGCGAGTGAGGACTCGAGGGCGGCCGCCCATCTGCTGGAGAGCTGGCTCACGGCGAGGGGGGACTGATGGCCGACTGGGGGGAGCGCAGCGCCGAGGAGCGCGAGGCCGCACGATTGGACCGCGAGCGACGCAGGGCCGAGCGCGCGGCGGAGCCCACGCCGGTACCGGCGTCCGAGCCCGACGGCGCGCTCGCGCCGGCCGGTGGCCTCGTCCCTGACCCGGAACCCGAGTCAGAACCCGATCGTCCCGAGGATGATGACCTGCAGATGTTGGACGGCGAGGCCGACCAAGACGGCGAGGCCGACCACGACGGCGAGCAGCCGATCGGAATCAAGACGGTCGCACGCTCGCAGCGGCTGAAGGACGAGAAGCAGCAGCCCCGCCGGCGCCCGCGCAAGCCACGGCGGAGATTCGCTCGGGTCGGGGGACGGGTGTCGGCGGTGCTCGCGTTCGTGCTGGTAGCCGCCGTCCTTTGGTTCCTCAACGAGCTGTTCCAGCCGTTCCACGGCGCTGGTCACGGCCGCGTGACGGTGACGATCCCCGCGCACTCCAGCGTGAGCTCGATCGCGAACCTGCTGGAGAGCAAGGGCGTGGTCTCGTCGGCGTTCTTCTTCCAGCTACGCGCCACAATCGCTGGCGAGCGCAGCGACCTGCGTTCGGGCACGTATCCGTTCAAGCTCGACATGAACTACGGGGACGTGCTCAAGGAGCTGAGCACGCCGCCGCTGGCGGCGCCGACGACGATGCTCACGCTGATCGACGGCAAGTCCCGCCAGCAGATCAGTGCGTTGCTGCGCAGCCAGAACATCCGCGGCAGCTACATCGACGCGACGCGCCGCTCGCGCCTGCTCAACCCGGTCCACTACGGCGCGCCGCGCTCGACTCCCGACCTCGAGGGGTTCCTGTTCCCCTCGACCTATCAGCTGCGCACGCCGGTCAGCATCCCGACCCTGGTCGCCGA
Organism: uncultured Solirubrobacterales bacterium; assembly: GCA_963796645.1. Taxonomy (GTDB): domain Bacteria; phylum Actinomycetota; class Thermoleophilia; order Solirubrobacterales; family Solirubrobacteraceae; genus Palsa-465. The sequence goes on from CAWCMQ010000005.1 coordinate 54,904, forward strand.
CCAGCTGAAGACGTTCAAACAGCAGTTCGGGCGGGTCAACTTCAGTTATGCGCGATCCCGTCACCTGACGCCGTATGACGTGCTCACGATCGCCTCGATCATCGAGGACGAGGCCGCGACACATCACGATTACCCCTTGGTCGCCTCGGTCATCTACAACCGGCTGAAGGACCACATGCCTCTGGGAATGGACTCCACGACCCGCTATCAGTACAACGACTGGACGCATCCGCTCACGAGCTCTCAGCTCGCAGCGCATTCTCCGTACAACACGCGAATCAACGTCGGCCTGCCGCCGACGCCGATCGGCAACCCGGGAATGCTGGCGATCAACGCCGCGGCCCATCCGGCGCGGACGAACTACCTGTATTTCGTGGCCGGCGTGTGCGGCAACGGCTCGAGCGTGTTCTCGTCGAACTACCAGCAGTTCCTGCGTGATTCCGCGCGCTACCAGAACGCCCGCGCGCGGCGGGGCGGCTCGCCGGTCCACTGCTGAGGCGAGAATGAGTGAACGCACTCGGCTGGGCGTGCTCGGGTGGCCGGTTGCCCATAGTCTCTCGCCGGCGATCCAGAATGCCGCGCTGAGGGCGGCCGGGCTTCACGCATGGCGCTACCAGCTGCTTCCCGTGCCACCGCCGCTGTTCGCCGAGACGGTCAGGGCGCTGCCGGCGGCCGGCTTCCGCGGCGCCAACGTGACGATTCCGCACAAGCACGCGGCGCTCACTCTGGCCGACACCGCGAGCCTGCGTGCCCGGGCGATCGGTGCCGCGAACACGCTGCTGTTCGGCGAGCGTGACGGGATTCAGGCCGAGAACACCGACGCGCCGGCGCTGATCGAGGCGCTTCCGTTTCCCCCCGCCGGCCTGACCGCACTCGTGCTCGGCGCCGGGGGCAGCGCGCGGGCGGCGGTTTGGGCGCTGCTCGATGCCGGGGCCCGCGAGGTCCGGGTATGGAACCGAACCGCCGAGCGGGCCGTGGCGCTGTGCGCCGAGCTGGGTGGCCAGGCGGTCGAGATCGCCGAGCCGGCCGACATCCTCGTCCACTGCACGTCCAGTGGTCTGGACGCTTCGGACTCGACGTTTAAGCGATTGCCCGTTGAAGCCGATGACTTGCACCGGTACCGGTGCGTGGTTGATCTCGTCTACAGCCAAGCGGAGACGCAACTCGTGCAAGCAGCTCGAGCGCAGGCGGTGCCCGTGGTCGACGGACTCACGCTTCTGATCGGGCAGGGAGCGCTCAGCTTTGAGCTGTTCACCGGCCTCGCCGCCAACCCAAACGTGATGCGAGCTGCTCTCGGAGGACGATGACCGACCCAACCCCGCACCTGCGCGCGATCGATCCCGAGTCGGGGGTCGAGCCGGGTGCCGAGTCGCGTGTGGGCATCACGCCGCCGCGCCAGCGGGGAGGATCGGGACGGTTTCTGACTGACGTGCTCGTCGAGCTCGGCTACGTAGACACCGAGCGCGCGCAGCGTGCGATCGAGGAGTCGCGCACCCGCGGGATGGCCCCAGAGCGGGTCCTGCTCGAGGAGCGCGTGATCACGTCAGAGCAGCTTTCCATGGCCACCGCCGAGCGCTACGGGCTCGACCATCTCGACCTCTCTCAGTTCAAGATCGATATGGCGGCGGCCAACCTGCTGAGCGCGACTTCGGCCAAGCGCTACGGAGCCGTGCCGGTCGCCTACCTCGATGAGAACACGCTGCTGCTGGCGATGTCCGATCCGGCCAACGTGCTGGCGATCGACGACATCGCGCTGATGACGCATCTCGACGTAAAGCCCGCGGTTGCATCGGCGGACGACATCTCGTCGCTGATTTCGCGCATGAACCGCTTCGAGGATGCGGTCCAGGAGGCCGTCGACGATGGCGAGGAGGGCGCCGCGCCAGTCGAGATCGTCGATCTGCGCGAGTCGGCCGAGGACGCCCCCGTCATCAAGCTGGTGCATTCGATCATCGCACAGGCGGCGGAGCGCGGAGCCTCGGACATCCACTTCGAGCCGCAACCCGACGATCAGGGCCGGCCAGGCCGCGAGATGCGCGTCCGGATGCGAATCGACGGCGTGCTAATCGACGGGACCACGGTGCCGAAGCGGATGGTGGCCGGTGTCGTCTCGCGCATCAAGATCATGAGCGACCTCGACATCGCTGAGCGGCGGATCCCGCAGGATGGCCGCGTCGGCCTGACCATCGAGGGCCGGCACGTCGACGTTCGCGTGGTCACGATCCCGAGCGTTCACGGCGAGTCGGTCGTGTTGCGGATTCTCGACAAGGACTCGATCGACCTCGAGCTCGAGAAGCTCGGCCTCCAGGACCACGAGCTCTCACGCTTCCGCCGAGCCTTCCATCGCGCACACGGAGCCGTGCTGAGCACCGGGCCGACCGGCTCGGGCAAGTCGACCACCCTCTACAGCGCACTGCTCGAGCTCAACACGCCCGAGAAGAACATCATCACGATCGAGGACCCGGTCGAGTACCAGATCAAGGGCATCACCCAGGTTCAGGTCAACAACAAGGCCGGGCTCTCGTTCGCCACCGGCCTGCGCTCGATGATGCGCGCCGACCCGGACATCCTGATGGTGGGCGAGATCCGTGACCGCCAGACCGCGCAGATCGCAGTCGAGGGCGCGCTGACCGGTCATATGGTGCTCTCGACCCTGCACACCAACGACGCGCCGTCATCGATCACTCGCCTGATCGAGATGGGCGTCGAGCCGTTCCTCGTCGCATCGGCGATCGAATGCGTCGTCGCCCAGCGCCTGGCCCGGACGCTGTGCTCGCACTGCAAGTCGCGGACGATCATCCCCGCCGAGGTTCTGCGCGATCATGGCTTCGCGGCGCAGTTCGACATCGAGGCCTACGAACCGGTCGGTTGCAACCGCTGCGGCGGCATGGGCTATCGCGGTCGCATCGGGCTGTTCGAGGTGATGCAGCTCTCGCCGGAGATCCGAGTGCTCACGTTGCAACGTGCCTCGGCAGATCAGATCGCCGCGGTTGCCGTGCGCGAGGGAATGCGCCGGCTCCGGGAGGACGGACTGGACAAGGTCAAGTCTGGACTCACGTCCATGGCCGAAGTCGCCCGTGTAACGGGAGCGTCCTGAGTTGCCGATACGGCAACTGATGCTGGGCCCCTCGATGAACGATCGCGGTCTGAGTCGTCCGATGAGCGTCGCTGGTGCGTCGTCCTCGGAGCTCGCTGTAGCGCTGCTACAGCGTCGCTCCTGCGTCCTCGCCCAGCTTGCTCCTCGGACCCCTCATTCCCGCACTCGTTCATCTCGGAGCCCTGACCCCGCTGACCCCTCGCCGTGGAACGGAGACCCTGCGCATGGAACTTGACTTCGCCGAGGTGCTGCTCGAGGTCATCGACCGCCGGGCATCCGACCTCCACCTGACCGCCGGAGCACCGCCGATGCTCCGCATCCGCGGGCGCCTGGCCGCGATGGAAGGCTATCCCGCGCTGACCCCCACAGACACGCGCGAGATCGTCTACTCGATCCTCTCCAACGCCCAGCGGCAGCGGCTCGAGAACAACTGGCAGCTCGACTTCGCCTACCAGATCCCCGGGGCCGGCCGCTTCCGTGTGAACGCGTACTTCCAGCGCTCCTCGGTTGGAGCGGCGTTTCGACTGATCCCGTTCGACGTGGTTCCGCTCGAGACGCTCGGGCTGCCGCCGGTGGTGTCCGAATTCGCGAACAAGCCGCGCGGGCTGGTGCTCGTCACTGGACCGACCGGCTCGGGCAAATCGACCACGCTGGCCTCGTTGATCGACGTGATCAACGCCAGCCGCGAAGAGCACATCATGACGATCGAGGACCCGATCGAGTTTCTGCACCAGCACAAGAAGTGCATCGTCAACCAGCGCGAGCTCGGCTCCGATGCCACCAGCTTTGCCGACGCGCTGAAGGCGGCCCTGCGCCAGGACCCCGATGTGATCCTGGTCGGAGAAATGCGGGACCTCGAGACGATCGGCACCGCCGTGACCGCGGCTGAGACCGGCCACCTCGTGTTCGCGACGTTGCACACGCAGGACACCCCACAGACGATCGACCGCATCATCGATGTGTTCCCGTCCTCGCAGCAGGGGCAGATCCGCGCCCAGCTGTCGGTCGCGCTGCAGGGAATCATGACCCAGACGTTGCTGCCTACCGCGGACGGCGCCGGGCGCTGCGTTGCCACCGAGGTCCTGGTCCCGACCCCCGCGGTCCGCAACCTGATTCGCGAAGCCAAGAGCCACCAGATCTACTCGGTGCTCCAGACCGGGGGCGCCCACGGGATGCAGACGATGGACGCATCGCTGGCGCAGCTCGTGCGTTCCGGCAAGATCACCCGGCAGCTGGCCGAGAGTCGCGCGCACTCCGCCGAGGAGTTGCGCCGGCTGCTCGGCGTCCCGTCCAACGGTCAGCCGGTGGCCGTGTAGGCGATGGCCACCTACGTCTTCAAGGCGATGGACCTGGCCGGGGTGCCGGCCGGGGGAGAGGTGGAGGCGAACTCCAAGCAGGACGTAGCCGATCAGCTCAAGGAGCGCGGGCTGGTCGTCATCGACATCGGCCACAAGTACCGCTCCAAGGAACTGAACCTGGAGCTGTTCGCCCACGTGAAGGCGAAGGACCTCGCCGTCGCGTCGCGGCAGCTCGCGACGATGGTCACCTCCGGGATGACGATCCTGCGGGCGCTCCACGTGCTCGAGACCCAGACCGAGTCGAAGCTGCTCGCCAACACGGTCGCTCAGGTCCGGCAGGATGTCGAAGCAGGGCTTCTGCTGTCGGACGCGCTCGACCGGCACCCCAAGGTGTTCGGCCCGCTGTATGTGGCGATGGTGCGCGCCGGCGAGGCCGGCGGGGTGCTCGAGGAATGCCTGCTGCGGACGGCCGATCAGCTCGAGAAGGACGCCGCGCTCAAGCGCCAGGTGCGCGCCGCGATGATCTACCCGACGATGGTGATCACCTTCGCCGTGATCGTGCTGCTGGCCCTGGTCGCGTTCCTGATCCCGGTGTTCGAGAACGTGTTCAAGGAGTTTCACGGGAACCTCCCCGCGCTGAGCAAGGTCATGGTGGAGTTCTCACACCTGCTGACCCAACGGGGGTACATCCTGTTCATCGTCGTCGCGGTCGTGATCGGCACCTTCGTCTATGTCAAGCGTTCGAAGTGGGGTCGTCCACACTGGGATGCCTTCAAGCTTCGAATACCGCTGAAGATCGGTGACGTGGTCCAGAAGGTCGCGCTGGCCCGGTGGTCGCGCACGTTCGCGTCGCTCACCACGGCCGGTGTGCCGGTGCTCCAGGCGATCGAGATCACCGGCAAGACCGCCGGCAACACCGTGGTCGAGCGGGCGATGGACGACGTGATCACCTCGGTCAAGTCGGGCGGGCGGATCTCTGACCCGCTGGAGAAGTCAAGGGTCTTCCCGGCGATGGTCTCGCACATGATCGGCGTCGGCGAGGAGACCGGCGCGCTCGACACCATGCTGACCAAGATCGCCGAGTTCTACGAGGAAGAGGTCTCGGCCTCGATCAAGGCGCTGACCTCGATCATGGAGCCCGCGATGATCATCCTCGTCGGCGGAATCGTCGGCGTGATTGTGATCTCGATGTACCTGCCGCTGTTCAACGTCTACAACAGCATCAAGTAGACCTGCGCGCCGGGCGGCCGCCCGGGCGAGGGCCGCGAGCGGATTCGCGTAACCCGGCGCCGGAGCCGATAAACCCTGCATGCAACCCTCGGGACCGGTCCGATCGCGCCTGCTGTTCGCGGGGGTCTGCGGGCTTGTGCTGCTGGCGTCCATATACGTCGCGTGGCTGGGCTTCGGGGTGCAGACGATGGGCGACTACCCGGTCGACTACGCGCCGTCGATGAACGCGTTGCTGGCCGGTCATCTGGGCGCGTTCTTCTCCTCGTTGCCCACCAATGGCGCCGGGGCGTCGGTGCTGCTGCGGGCACCCGGGGCGCTGCTCGGCAAGCTGGCCGTCGGATCTCAGCACGCGATCTTCCGGTTCGGGGCACTCGAATGCATGCTCGCCGTCGGCGCCCTCGGCCTCGTCCTGGCGCGCAGGATGCGTGCGGCCGGCCAGCCGCCGGCGGCACAGGCCTGCGTGGTCGGCCTGCTGCTCCTGGCGCCGGCGATGCTCGACGCGATCCGCTTCGGACATCCGGAGGAGGCCCTGGGGCGGTCCTTTGCATCGTTGCCGTGCTGCTCGCGGGCGAGAACCGAAGCACCGCGGCCGGCCTCGTGCTGGGGCTGGCGATCATCAACAAGCCATGGGGCGTCCTGGCGCTCCCGCCGGCGCTGCTCGCCGCGCGTGAGGGGCGGACCCGGATGCTCGCGCTCGCCGTAGGCGTCGGCGTCGGCGCAGGATGGGCGCTCGGTGCGTATCTCGCCAGCCCGTCGCACTTCGGCCGGATCGTGATCGGGGCCAGCACCTCGGTCGTCGCTCACCCGGTCGACGCTTGGTGGCCATTGGCGCACCTGCACGTCGCGCCAGGCGTCGAGCGTGCGTACTTCCCGCCCGCCTTGGTCTCGGACCACGCCCGGGAGCTGGCGGTACTGCTGGCGATCCCGCTGTCGCTTCCGCTGGCGCGGGCCTCGAAGCGGACGATGCCGGACTGCCTGGCGCTGCTCGCGCTGCTGTTCGCGGTCCGCTGCCTGCTTGACCCGTCCAACCACGTCTACTACCAGGTGCCACTGGTGCTGGCGCTGGTGGCGTGGGAGGCGACGACCCGAGGGCTGCCGATTGTCGCGATGGCGGCCACGTTCGGGTTCTGGCTCGTGTTCCACACGATCTCGGGAATCGCCAGCCTGGATGTGCAGTTCGCGGCCTACCTCGCCGTGATCGTGCCGGTAGTGGCGGTGCTGATCGCGTCCGCCACCGGCAGGCGGCCGCGGATGCGATCCGCGGCAGTCGAACGCAGACTCTCCGTGGCGTGAGTTATCGTCTCGCCGCGTGATCGTCACCGAAGCCGTCAGCAACTATCTGGCCGGGCTCCGGCCGCAGTCCGATCCAGTGCTCGCCGAGATGGAGGCCCACGGGGCGCGCGACGGGATCCCGATCGTCGTTCCCGAGACCGGCCGACTGCTGCAGGTACTGGCGTTGACCCGGGGAGCACGGCGGATCGTCGAGGTCGGCACGGCGATCGGCGTTTCCACGCTGTATCTGGCCCGTGGCCTCGCGGCCGGCGGCACGATCGTGTCGTTCGAGATCGACGAGGAGCGACACAACGCCGCGCGTGACTATCTGAAGCGGGCCGGTGTCGCCGATCGCTGCGAGCTACACCTTGAGGACGCGCGCACCGGGCTGGCATCGCTCACGGGACCGTTCGACCTGGCATTCGTCGACGGAGTCAAAGCCCAGTACGGGCAGTATTTCGAGCATGTGCTACCGCTGCTCGGCCCGGGATCGCTGCTTGCGGTCGACAATGTGCTGATGTCGGGCACGGTCGCCGAGGGACGCAGCGATGGGCACTGGACGGACGAGCAGATCGCGATGATGCGCGACTTCACCCTCAGGCTCCTTAACGACGACAGCTTCACAGGCACGGTCACGCCGGTGGGTGACGGGATGCTGCTGGCCGTCCGCGGGGAGCCGGACGCTTGAGCCCGGACGCCGAGGATCGCTCCACGTGCAGCGCCTGCCGGGGTACCGGCAAGCTGATCTCCAACCTCGGCGGCACGCCGCACGAGGTTGAGTGCCCGTGGTGTGGGGGAGACGGCGCGTTTCATCCTGGGCGTGACGCCCAGACCGGCGGCACCCCGCCTGACGCGGCCGCCTGAAGCCGCGTGGTGGCACGGGTTTACCCCGGCACGCAGGCAATTTCTCGACCGTTTGTCCAGTGACAGTCAACTCTTTGGTGGGTGCTGTCGATATCTGGTTTGCCAGAGTCACGAGGTGCCAAAGGCAAACCATCCGCGAGGGTGAGACGCAAAGCCACGGACCTCCCGGGGAACGGAGGGAGTCGGGCTGCCACCACGGCTTGAGTGCTGTCGTAGCCACGGTCGGCAAAGGAACCGAAGGGATCTGGCATGGAGACCCAATCAACCGATCCCCAGGAGGATCCATGCTCTCAAAGCTCCGTCGTCGCGCCGAGGATGAGAAGGGTTTTACCCTGATCGAGCTCCTCGTCGTGATCCTGATCATCGGCATTCTTGCCGCGATCGCGATCCCGTCCTTCCTCAACCAGAAGACGAAGGCGAACGACGCTCAGGCCAAGTCGCAGGCCCGTACCGCGCAGACTGCGGCTGAGACGCTGGCGACCGACAACAACGGTAGCTATGCGAACACCAGCGTCAGCGCCCTGCAGGGCGTTGAGCCGACGCTCAACGACACGACCGGCGCCAAGCTGACCGGCGCGACCGGTTCGGCCACTGGGTACTCGGTGACCTCGACGTCGTCGAACAACAACACGTTCACCATCACGCGGAACGCGGATGGAAGCGTGAGCCGGACCTGCACCGCCAGTGCCTCGCCCAACAGCGGAGGCTGCAACAACGGCACCTGGTAGTTCCAGGGCTGGCAAAGCCACTGTCGACGGGGCGGGCCGAGAGGTCCGCCCCGTCCGCGTTTAAGTCACCGCACCGCTGACCCGATACAGACGACATGAGACAACCCCCCGTCCGCCGTCCCGTGAAGGAGACGATCTAGATTCCCGCGCTGTCCGTGACCTTCGTTGGCCTCGGTGGACTCGTGATCGGCTCGTTCCTCAATGTCGTGGCCTATCGGCTGCCGCGCGGCGAGTCACTCGTCTCACCCGGATCGCACTGCCCCAGCTGTGGCACGCCGGTGAAGGCGTACGACAACGTGCCCGTGCTGGGATGGGTGATGTTGCGCGGACGCTGTCGGAACTGCCATCACTCGATTTCGGCCCGCTATCCGATCGTCGAGCTGACAACCTGCCTGCTGGCCATCGCGGTCGTGCTCACCAAGCACGGGGTGCGCGACATCGCACTGGGTCTGGTGCTCGTTGCCGTGCTCGTGCCGATCGCGCTGATCGATTTCGACAGCCGGATCATCCCCAACAAGATCACACTGCCGGCCGCGATCGCGGCGATCGGCATCGGGCTCGTGACGGACCCGGCCGGGGTTCCCGAGCAGCTGATCGCGGGGGCGGCCGCGGCCGGCTTCCTGCTCTTCTTTGCCCTTGCCTATCCACGCGGGATGGGCATGGGCGATGTCAAGCTCGCCGGCGTGCTCGGCCTGTACCTCGGGCGAGCGGTGGCGCCGGCGCTGTTCGCCGGCGTGCTCGCCGGCGCGATCGCGGGCGCCGTCGTGATGGCGCGCGTGGGAGTCGCTCGCGGGCGCAAGACGGCGGTTCCGTTCGGGCCGTTCCTGGCCCTGGGCGGCCTGATCGGGCTGTTCGTGGGGCCGGCGATCGTTCACGCCTACCTGCATTCGATGGGCTGAGCGGGCGCGGGGTCGGGGCACTTCTGACGGTGGCGAGCGCGTCCCGAGACGCGCGCCGCGAAGCATGCCTCCGGGCGTGCGAGTGCGTCTGTCGATCACTTGTCGAGGCCTTGTGGGCGAGCGTCCAGACGAGACTGGACACGCTCAACCCGAGGCACTTGTTGGCCGATCACTGACTGGAGCCTCATGGGATACGCAGCAGGGAAGACCGTCGTTGGGCTTGACATCGAGCCTGGATATGTAGCCGCCGTCGAGGCAGGCTCAGGCAGTGTCGCCGTCCACCGTGCCGCGTCAGCGCAGCTGGCGCCCGGCGTCGTGCGCGACGGCGAGGTGATGGACGTCGACAGTCTCGCCGAGTCGCTGAAGCAGATGTTCGCCGAGCACAAGCTGAGCCGGCGCGTCCGGATCGGCGTCGCGAACCAGCGGATTGTGATGCGCACCGTCGACTTCCCACCGCTCGAGCAGTCCAAGGACCTCGACTCCGCCATCCGCTTCCAGGCTCAGGACCACATTCCGATGCCGGTCGACCAAGCGGTCCTCGAGCACCACTCGCTCGGCCTGGTCGAGACCAGCGAGGGTCCGCGCTCCCGCGTCGTCCTCGTCGCGGCGCGGCGCGACATGATCGATCGCCTGCTTGAGGCGGTGCGCCGGGCCGGTTTGCGGCCTCAGGGCATCGACCTCTCGGCCTTCGCGATGATTCGGGCGCTCCACCGCCCCGGTCGTGATGGCGCCACGCTCTACATCAGCGTCGGCGGCATGACCAACATCGCGGTCGCCGTCTCGACCACGTGTGTGTTCACGCGCGTCGTCACCCACGGCACCGAGACGATGGCCCAGGAGCTCGCCGAGCGACGCGGGCTGACGCTCGAGCACGCGCACGGATGGCTCAAGCACGTGGGCCTGTTGATGTCGATCGACGACATCGAGGGCGATCGCGACATCGTGGTCGAGGCCCGCAATGTGCTCTCCGAAGGGGTGCGCCGGATTGCCGACGACGTTCGCAACTCGCTCGACTACCACGCGATGCAGCACGGCTCAGCCGAGGTGGACGGCGCCGTGCTCACCGGGCCTGCGATCGCGATCCCCGGTTTCTCTGACCAGCTGGGCCAGGAGATCGGGCTGACGCTCGAGCAGGGGCTCGTCGACGAGGGTCGGCCTGGGGCGTTCGGCGGTGTTGACGCCGGCCGCCTCGTCGTGGCCGCTGGCCTGACGACCGTCGAGGTCGCGGCGGCGTGAAGGCCGTAAACCTGATCCCGTCGGATGCCGCGCGCGGCGGTAGACGTCCCGGCAGGCTTCCGACCGGGCCCGCGTACGTGGTGGTGGCGCTGCTCGGGATCGCGCTCGCCTTCGTGAGCATCTACGTGCTCACCAGCAACACGATCTCCTCCCGCAAGGCGAAGCTGGCCAGCCTGCAGCAGCAGGCCGCGCAGGAGCAGGCCGTGGCAACGCGCCTGACCAACTACGCAAAGTTCGCCCAGCTTGCCCAGGCTCGCGTGCAGACGGTCAGGCAGCTCGCGTCGACCCGCTTCGACTGGCACGCCGCGCTATCCGACCTGTCGAAGGTCGTACCGGCCAACACCTCGCTTCAGTCACTGCTTGGCACGGTGGCGCCGGGGGTCAGCGTCAACGGCCCGGGCGGAAGTGTCGGCGGTGCCGGCTCCACCAGCACGCTGCGCGGCGACATCTCGGCCCCCGCGTTCGAGCTTCAGGGCTGCACCAAGACCCAGGACGACGTCGCCCGCCTGATGTCGAGGATGCGCGTGATGAACGGCGTCACCCGCGTGACGCTCGCCGACTCGCTCAAGCAGGATGTGGCCGGCGGCGCAGCCGCCGCGCCGGTGGCCAGCGGCGGCGGCGCCGGCCAGAGCTGCCCCCCGAACACGCCCGGTTTCGATCTCGTCGTCTTCTTCCAGCCGTTGCCCGGCGCCCCCGCCACAACCGGCACGGCGGCCGGGGCCACCGCCCCCACGGCCTCGACCGCCGCCGCCGGGACATCCACCACCGGGACGACGTCGACGACGACCACGTCGGGCGCCACAACCACGACCCCGGGCACGGCCACCACGCCGGGGGCAGGCGTTCCGCCGACCACCACCACCCCGGTCAGCACCTCGGCGCCAGGGGGGTCCAAATGACCGGCCGCGACCGCATCGTCGTGATCATCGTCGTGACCCTCGTTGCGATCGTCGGCTCTTGGCTGCTCGTGGTACAGCCCAAGCGCGACGAGGCGGCGAAGCTCGGCACCCAGGTTACGGCGGCCCAGGCGAAGCTCGACTCCGTTCGCCAGTCGGTCGCCTCCAACGAGGCCGCGCGCCGCTCCTTCTCGACTGACTTCGCGACCCTGGTCAGGCTCGGAGCCGCCGTTCCGACCGACGACAACGTGCCGTCGATGATCTACCAGCTGCAGGCTGCGGCGACCGCCGCGCACGTCGACTTCCGTGACCTGGCGCTGGCGTCAGGCAACTCGAGCACAACCCCGCTGCCCGGGACCGCGGCGGCGACCCAGGCCGCGGCCGCGGCGCTGCCGCCGGGCGCGACCGTCGGCCCGGCCGGCTTCCCCACCGAGCCGTTTACGTTCACCTTCCGTGGCAACTTCTTCCATCTCGCCGACTTCCTGGGCCGCGTCCAGCGGTTCGTGGTGGCCAACAACAAGGGCGTCTCGGTGACCGGACGACTGATGACCCTGAACGCGATCAGCCTCGGCCCCGGACCGAACGGGTTCCCCCAGATCTCCGCGTCGATCGCCGCCAGCACGTACCTGATCCCGTCGTCGGAGGGGCTGACGAACGGCGCCAGCCCGACCGGCCCCGCGACACCGTCCTCCGGCCAGACCGTCTCGACGGGCGCCTCATCCTCAGCCACCCCCGCTACCCCCGCCGTGGCGACCCCGTGAAATGAGCTTCTTCAACTCCATCATCAAGGACCTCCGCGAGAAGCGGCTATGGCCCGTCGCCGTGGCGCTGCTCGTCGGCATCGTCGCGGTGCCGGTCGTGCTCGCGAAGCCGGCGGCCAAGGTTCCCGTGGCGGCGGTGCCGCACGGCCAGCTGACCGGCGGCAGTCTTCCGAGCAGGGCGCTTCCCGTGGTCACCGTCTCGACCGCTCCGGGGCACTCGAACCTCAAGGGCCGCGGGCGTAACCCGTTCACCCAGCCGAAGGGCTCGAGCAGCTCCAGCACCAGCACAACCTCCACCGTGGCTACCACTACGCCCGGCAGCACGACGGGCGGTAGCACTACCGGCGGCGGTACTGGCGGGACGTCCACCGGCGGCACCGGCGGGACGACGACCGGCGGCACCGGTGGCACGACGGGCGGCGGCAGCAGCGGCGGCGGATCGCCGATCCATACCGGCAAGCCGAAGCCCACGACCTCGAGCCTGACCCAGACCGAGTCCTACGACGTTCAGATTTCGATCACCGCGAGCCACGGCGGCGTGAACAAGATCGGCTCGCTCGAGCGCGACGGCACACTGCCCAACAACCAGACGCCGCTCCTGGTCGAGCTCGGAGTTCTCAAGGGCGGAAAGCGCGTGCTGTTCGCCGTCCAGCCCGGCACCCGGTTCATTGGACCCGGAAGCTGTACGCCCGGACCGATCGATTGCCAGGTCATGTCGCTGGGCCAGAACCAGATCGAGAGCATCGCGCCGACGACGGCGAAGGGCGTCGGTCCGTACGCGATGTTCGCAATCACCGGGATCACCGCCACCCATTACCGCTCTGCGTCCGCGGCGAACAAGGCCCGCAACAAGGTCTCCGGGTTCGGCCGCCGGCTGCTCGCGCATTCGAACTCGAGCGCGCTGTCTCTGTTCCCGTACAAGTCGGGCCTCGGCGCGATCGTCGACCTGCGCGACCTGACGATCGGAGGTCTGTGATGCGCCGCGCGATGACGACCATTGCTCTGGCTCTCACCGCGCTGCTCGCCATGGCGACCGGCGCGCAGGCGCTCGTGATCAACGGCGGCGCATCAGGCAAGGCGGGCGTGGCGACGCTGCCCGGAACTCCGATTCCGGCCGTGGGCGGAAGCTGCACGGACCCGTGGCTCTCGAGTGACCTCGGCGGCCCGATCCTGCCGACCGGCTCGCTCTGCTTCCACGCCGGCGGCTCGGTGCTGCATGCCACAGAGACATTCGCGGTCACGTGGGATCCGATCCGCAAGGACTGGTCGACGACCCGGGACTACCTCGAGGGCTTCCTCAAGAACGTCGCCAACGCGAGCCGCAGACTGGGCTCGCCGTACGCGGTGCCGACGCAATACCGGGACGGCGCCAACGTCAACGACCGCGCCGGCAACGTCCATCTCTACGGCGGGGGTTGCATCGATTACGGCGTGACGGGGGAGGCGACGTGTCGCTTCCCCAACGCCGTGCTGCCCGCGCCCGGCAGGAACTACCCCAACCCTCAGAACTGCACGCCCTCAGGGGCCTCGTACGATCCCACCGATCCAACGGCGAGCGGGGCCGACATCACCAACTCCGTCTGCCTGCTCGATTCGGACATCCAGCCCGAGCTGCGCCAGATGGTCACCGACATGGGTCTGATCGGGCGCACGCAGTCCGGCTACACGCCGTTGCTCGCGGTCATGCTCCCGCCCGGGGTCGAGGTCTGCGTCGACGGCGGCACCTGGTGCTCGGTCAACAGCGCCGCTGCGCAGCAGTTCTGCTCGTATCACTCCTACCTGTCCGTCGATGGGCACCAGATCGCGTACTCGGTGCTGCCGTGGAGCGCCTACACGACTTGCGATCCCGTCAATGTGCCGGCCCTTGGGCCCAATCCGACGCCGGTCGATCTGGCAACCGACGCCGGCCTCCGGATGGTGAGCGCGCTCAGCCGCTCACAGATCGCGGCGATCAGCGACCCCTGGCTCAACGCCTGGTTCAGTCAGGGCAACGCCGAGATCGACGACCGCTGCCCGCGCCCCGACGTGAAGGTCGACACCCACGGCATGGGCGGTGGCTCATACACGCTGGCGCGCGAGTTCAGCAACGCGGGGATGATCGAGAGCGACCCCAACGCCCCATTCTGTGCGCCGCTCGTCGATCTTGGGCCCACGTTCGTCGCACCGAGCCCGATCGATCCCGGCGATGTCGTCACCTTCGACGGGTCGGTCACCGACTCGACGCTGATGATCCCGCAGGCGGGGTACCAGTGGGACTTCGGTGACGGAACGCCGCCGCAGTATGGCGCGAGCCTCGTCCACACCTTCGCCAAGGCCGGCGTCTACGCGGTGACGCTGACGGTCACCGACCGCGGTGACAACAAGGCGAGCTTCAGCCAGGAGGTCACGGTCGGCAAGCCGAAGTCCGGCGGCGGCGGCGGCGGTGGCGGCGGCGGTGGCGGCGGCCACACCGGGCATTCGTACCTGAAAGCACACCTGCAGCTAATCCCGCAGGGCCTGAGCTCGGTCGTGCGCTCGGGCATCGCGGTTCGCGTCAGGTCCAACGAGGCAGCCGACGGACTCGTCACGCTGTCGATCTCGCGCCACGCCGCGAGCCAGGCGCATATCAAGCACGGCCGGGGGCAGTCAGTTGTGATCGGTCGCGGGAGCGTTCGCGGCATCAAGAACGGGACTGTCAAGCTCCACCTCCGCCTGCCGCGGTCGGTGGCGTCCAAGCTTCGGCACCTCAAGCATGTGGCCGTAACGGTCCGCTTGATGCTGTTCGCGTCCGGAGGCGATCACATCGCCCTCGACGCCGCCGGACGCTACTGAGATGCTCAATGACATCCGCGGGCGGCTGACTGCTCAGCAGGGCGTCACGCTGGTCGAGCTGCTCTGGTACATCATCCTGTCGCTGGTCGTCGTGGTGGCGCCGCTGTACTTCATCGTCACCTCGATCCGGCAGCAGAACACCGTCTCGAGCCGCACCAGCGCCGCCCGTCAGGCCGAGTCGGGCCTCGAGCAGATGGTGCGCGACCTGCGCCAGGCGATGTCCCAGGATGCTTCCGGCAACCCGCTCAGCATCACCGTGTCGAATCCGACCAGCGGGACTGGAACCGGCGCGGCGGTGAGCGAGATCACCGGAATCCGCTCGGCCAGCTTCGCGCCGACCAGCTCGTCGGACAGCTCGATGACGCTCCCCGCGACCAACCCCGCCTATCTGAGCCTCGCGCTCCAGGTCCAGGCGATCAGCCAGCTCGACACGACGCAGACGCACACCGCGAGCGGGATCAACAATCTGATCCAGGTCCAGACGGGCGTCGATTTGAGGAACTTCGCGTGAGCAGGCGACGACTGCACCCGGCGGCCGAGCACGGCGCTACGCTGGTCGAGGTGCTGGTCGCGGCGATGATCGCCGTGATCATCATCGGCGCCAGCGCGGTCCTGTTCTCACGCAGCAGCGACAGCTCGCTGGCGGCGCAGCGCCAGTCCGAGCTCGTTGCGGTTGCCGACCAGCAGATCGAGAACATCCGCCAGGAGGTCAAGACGAACGCTAATGGGTTCAGCGCGCTGGCGATGAGCTCCGCGCCGGCGGCCGGCACGAACTCCAAGCTCTCGTTCTCGACCGCCACGCACACAGACCCCAATGACTTCGTCGCCTCGGGGAGCGGTTGCGGGAGCTCGAATGCGGGCTACCTGATCGAGAACAACTACGACAACACCTCCGAGGGCGTGGCTTCGAGCGTCGCGCCGTGGTCCGGATGTGCGACCGGGGCCGAGCCGCTGCTCGTCCAATCCGGCGGGCTGGTAACACCGGAGCAAACCGATGTGACGGTTGGATCGGACACTGCAACCGTCTACACGTACGTGACCGACACCTACGTCGGCTGCAGCAGCTCCCTCGGCAGCTGCTCGAGCACGATCGACGACGCGCGCCGAGTTGTAGTCGCCGTCGTGCCGAACAACGGCGGCCGCAACGACATCGGCCAGAGCTCGCCCGTGTACATGAGCACCGTGTTCGCGAACTCGGTGCCCTCCAACCAGGTCAACAACTCGGTCGGCCTGACGCTGGGCGTGAACATCGGATGATCACCGCGAGGATGTCGAAGCGGCTCGGCGCGGAGGACGGCTACGTGCTGTTCTTCGTGCTCGCGCTGCTGGTGATCGCGATGGGCTTCGGGGCGGCCGCCGTCGCCGAATCCCTGTCCTCGCGCGATCTCACGAATCGCGACGCCCGGGTGCGGCGTGCGCAGCAGGCATCCGACGCGGGCATCGAGCGCATCCTCTATGCGCAGGCGGAGTCGAACATCGACGACTGGAATTTGAATGGCGGTCCGCTCGGGCTGAGCACGGTGCTCGACTGCCTACCGGTCACGCTTGACGCCAGCGCCCAGGTCACCGGTCTCACGACCGCCGCCGTGAACGCCGCCGGCGTGTGCCCGCAGACTTCGGGCGGCGGCAGCGCCGCGTACACCGAGGCGCTGGGCAACCACGCCTACGAGCAGGCCGAGTTCATTCCCGGTCAGACGAACTTCCTCAATGGTGCCGAGCGCGAGTACTACCCGAAGATCATCTCGCTCGGGTGGGACGACAACGGCTCGAACAAGGTGTACGCGCGCCAGGAGGTGGTCCTGGCTCCAATCGCGCCGCTGCAGGCCGTCGAGGGTATGAACAACGTGACGATCAACGGGCTGAGCGCGGTTGGACTGAACACGGCAGTCGCCTTCAACGGCGACATCTACGCCCGGGGGACGCTCACCCTACCGTCGGTGTTTGCGGGCGTGAACCTGTCGACGTCGTCCGGGAGTGTGCTCGCCACCATCGCCGCGCCGACGATCAGCGGCAGTCTCGTCAGCACCGTCAACGGCGGGACGGTGTCCCAGTCGCAGATCATCGACCGGCCGCCGATCAAGATCGCCGCGTCGAAGGTCGATTGCCCGGCGAGCGGCGGGTGCCCGAGCGTCAGCAACAAGGTCGGGTCAGACGGGTACTCGTCCGCGACGCACTCGTTCACGATGTCCAACTCAAACGAATCGGTGACCTTCGAGCCCGGCGACTACGTGTTCTGCAACTTCAACGTGACGGCCGGCACGGTCAAGGTCGATCCGTCCTCGAGCGCCCCGGTGCGGATCTTCGTCGACAGCCCGAACTCCGCGCGCTGCCAGAGCGACGGGCTCGGATCAAACCAGGGCAACTTCACCGCCGCCACCGGGATCACGAACCTGCTCAGCGGCACCGTCGCGCCGAGCCAGTTCCAGGTCTACGTGGTCGGGGACGGTGGTGGCTACGACGACGCCACCTCGGTGAACATCGGCGACACCGCCAGCTGCACCCTGAAGGTGCTCGGCGTCTGCACGCAGATGTCGACGCCGGTCACGCAGTCGCTCGTCGTCTACGCGCCGACTTCGAGCGTGACCGTCAACACCGGCGTGTGTCTGATCAAGGTCGGCAGCTCCTGCACGCTGGGCGCGGCCGGCGTGTTCGACGGTGCGCTGATCGGCGACAACGTCAACATCACGGCCAGCACGATCACCCAGGATCTGGAAACCTCGGCAACTACCCACTCTATGACGGGGTGACGGTGTTCCGGCCGATCCAGTACATCCAGTGCGACGCATCGGTGAAGAGCCTGAGCGGGGACCCGACGACGGATACGAACGGCTGCTGAGGACGGTCCGTCCGTAACCTACAGCGCCGATGGCGCTACGCATGACCACTGCCGGCGAGTCCCATGGACCCGGTTTGACCTGCATTATCGAAGGCCTACCGGCAGGCCTTGCGATCGAGCGCGCCGCGATCGATCGCGATCTCCATCGCCGCCAGCTCGGCCACGGGCGGGGGGGCCGGATGAAGATCGAGCGTGACCAGGCCGACGTCACTGGCGGGGTCAGACACGGCCGGACTCTCGGTGGCCCGATCGCGCTGCAGGTGATGAACCGCGATTACGCCAACTGGGAGGAGCGCATGAACCCGTGGCCGGTCCAGACGCCGGCGGCCGAGGTTCACCTGCCCCGTCCCGGCCACGCCGACCTGGTCGGCACCCAGAAGTACGGCCTGAGCGACGTGCGCGACATCCTCGAGCGGGCCAGCGCCCGCGAGACCGCGGCGAGGGTGGCCGGCGGCGCGGTGGCGAAGGCGTTTCTGGCGGCGGTCGGGGTCAGCGTCCACAGCCACGTGATCCAGATCACCTCGGTCGGCGCGCCGCGCCGAGACGACCTCACGGCCGAGGACTTCGCCGAGGTCGATGCCTCGCCTGTGCGCTGCCTCGACGCCGACGCGAGCGCGGCGATGGTGGCCGAGATCGACCGGTTGCGCAAGGCGAACGAGTCCCTGGGCGGCGTGTTTGAGGTGCGGGCATTCGGCCTGGTTCCGGGACTCGGCTCGCACGTATCGTGGGAGACTCGGCTCGACGGGCTGCTTGGCCAGGCGTTGCTGTCGATCCAGGCGATCAAGGCGGTGTCGATCGGCGACGGGTTCGAGGTCGCCGGCGTGCCCGGCTCACAGGCTCACGACGAAATCTTCTACGACGATGAGCACGGCTACCACCGGCCCACAAATCGCGCCGGAGGCGTGGAAGGGGGGATGACGACCGGAGCTCCGCTCGTGGTTCGTGGCTCGATGAAGCCGTTGCCTACGCTCACCAAACCGCTGCGCTCGGTTGACATCTCGACCCATGAACCGGCCGAGGCGCTCCGAGAGCGCACCGACTCCTGCACGGTCCCCGCCGCCGGGGTGGTGGGCGAGGCGATGGTTGCGTTCGTGCTCGCCGACGCCTATCGGCGCAAGTTCGGAGGCGATCACATCGACGACGTCCGCGCCGCCCTACTCGCGTACAAGGAGCGGATCGGATGGCGCGAGCCCTGACCGGCGAAGGCAGCATCGTCTGCATCGGCTTCATGGGAGCCGGCAAGTCGACCGCCACGCAGAGCATCGCGGAGGCGCTGGGCCGGACCGCGGTGGACATCGATCGCGTGATCGAGGACCGGGTCGGCAAGCCGATCGAGCAGATCTTCGCCGAGGAGGGGGAGCCGGCGTTCAGAGCCGACGAGGAGCGGATCACGCTCGAGCTGATCGACCGTGAGGACTCCTGCGTGCTCGCGCTCGGCGGCGGCGCGGTCGCCTCGGCAGCGGTACGGGAGGCCCTCGGCCGCCACCTCGTCGTGTGGATCGACGTAGACCCCGATACCGCCTGGGAGCGCGCTGCGGGGAGCGGACGGCCGCTGGCGCGAGAGCGCTCGCAGTTCGCGCGCCTGTACGCCGAACGCGAACCGCTGTACGCCGCGCTCGCCGACGTCACCCTGCCGGGGGAGCGCGCACGGGACGTGGCGCCGGTGCTCGCCGCGCTCGAGGGCATGCCGGAGAACACGAAGCTGCTGTGGGCGATGAGCGAGTCCGGCGATTACCCCGCCTATATCGGTGGCGGACTGCTCGCCGGCGGCTTCTGGCCCGAGAGCGTGCCCGGCCGCCGTTTCCTGGTCACCGACGGGCTGGTCGCGCGTCATTACGGCTCGGCCTTCGAGCCCCAATCCGGACGGGTCGCGATCATGCCCGGCGAGCAGTCGAAGACGATCGCCCACGCCGAGATCGTGTGGACCGAGCTGGTGCGGGCTGGGATGACCCGAAGCGACGTCGTGATCGCGCTCGGCGGGGGCGTGGTGGGCGATCTGGCCGGGTTCTGCGCCGCCACCTTTCAGCGCGGGGTCCGCTACGTCCAGGTTCCGACCACGCTGGTGGCCCAGGTCGACTCCGCCTACGGCGGCAAGACCGGGGTGGACCTTGCGGAGGCCAAGAACTACGTCGGCGCCTACCACCAGCCGTCCGCGGTGATCGCCGACCCCGATGTCCTGCGGACGCTGCCGCCCGAGGAGCTCGCAGCGGGCGCGGCCGAGGTCGTGAAGACCGCGCTGATCGCGGGCGGTGAGCTCTGGGAGCGGGTTCGCTCCGGCGCCGACCCGAGCACGCCGGCGATCATCGAGGCCTGCGTGCGGACCAAGCTGCGGATCGTCGCCCGCGATGAGCGGGATGGTGGCGTTCGCCAGGTCCTGAACCTGGGCCATACGGTCGCCCATGCGATCGAATCCACCACCGGCTACGCCAGCTACCGCCACGGTGAGGCGGTCGGGCTTGGGCTGCTTGCCGCACTCAGGCTCTCCGAGCTACCGGAGCTGCGTGAGGAGGTGCGTGAACTGCTGGTGCGGCAGGGCCTGCCGACCTCGCTGAACGGCGTCGATCCGGACGCCGTCGTGATGGCGACCGCCCGCGACAAGAAGCGCGTCGGTGAGGGTCCGGTGCCGTTCGTCCTGCTCGACGCTCCCGGCGTCGCGCGGCCGGGTTGTCTGGTTAGTCCTCGTGCGCTGATAGCCGCCGTGAGAGAGTTGTCGCCCGCATGAGCGCGATCGCCCGAAACCGAGTCGAGGTGATGCACGGGGTCAACCTCGATCAGCTCGGCCGACGCGACCCCGAGCACTACGGGACGCTCAGCTATGAGGAGCTCGAGCGGTTGATTGAGGAGCGGGCGGGCGAGGTCGGCCTCGTGACCAGGTTCTTTCAGACCAACCATGAGGGTGACTTCGTCGAGCACCTGCATCGGCTCGAGGGGCTGGCCGACGCGATCATCCTCAACCCGGGGTCGTGGACCCACTACTCCTATGCGATCCACGACGCGCTCGAGATGACCGGCCTGCCCGCGGTCGAGGTCCACCTCTCGGACGTTGACTCGCGCGAGGAGTGGCGCCGCAAGTCGGTGATCCGCGACCTTTGCATCGGGCGCGTGGCCGGCAAGGGGCCAGAGGGCTATCGCGACGCGCTGGAGATGATCAGAGACGAGCTGACCCAGTGAAAGCACGCGCCGAGCGACTGCTTGGGCTGCTGGCCCAGCCCGACGTGGACGTGATGCTGGTCACCGATCCGGTCAACGTCCGCTACATGACCGGCTACACCGGGTCGAACGGGCTTGCGCTCGTGGGACCGAGGACGAGGACCTTCATCACCGACTTCCGCTATGTCGAGCAGGCGGCCGAGGAGGTCGATCCCGCGTTCGAGCGTCGGCGGGCTCCACGAGATCTGGTCGAGGCGGTGGCCGAGGCGCTCCCGATCGATCCGCTCCGGCTCGGATTCGAGGACGCCCACGTGACGGTCCGCGAATACGAGCGGCTGCGCCGGCTGCTTCCGGACCGCGTCGAGCTCGTGGCGGCGGGCTCTCCGGTCGAGACCCTGCGCCTGGTCAAAGAGGCCGACGAGGTGGAGGCGATGAGGGCGGCGGCGAGACTGGCGGACGAGGCGTTCGAGGAGGTCCTCGCGGACGGATTGGCGGGACGGACCGAGCGCGAGCTGGCCGCCTCGCTCGAGCGCGCGATGCGCGAGCTCGGGGCGCGCCGCCCTAGCTTCGACACGATCGTGGCCGCCGGCCCGCACGGCGCACTGCCCCACGCCACCCCGCGCGACGTGCGGATCGCTCCCGGCCAGCTCGTCACCATCGATTGGGGTGCAGAGCTCGACGGATATTGCTCGGACTGCACGCGCACGGTCGCCGTCGGAGCGGTGGACGACGAGCGGCGCGAAGTCTATGAGATGGTTCTGGCCGCACAGCTGGCCGGCCTCGAGGCGGTCAGAGCGGGAGCCGTCGCCCGCGCCGTCGATTCCGCCGCGCGCGATGTGATCACCGCCGCCGGCTACGGCGAGCGCTTCGGGCACGGGCTCGGGCATGGCGTCGGCCTGGCGATTCACGAGGGTCCGCGACTGTCGCAGCGTGCCACGGGCGAGATCACGGCCGGCAACGCGGTCACGGTCGAGCCCGGGATCTACATTGCCGGACGCTTCGGGATCCGCATCGAGGACCTGGTCATCGTGACCGAAGAGGGCTGCGAGATCCTCACCTCGATCCCCAAGCAGCTGACGGTCACGGACTGATCCCGGCGGGCCTTCTACACTGGCCCGCGGATGATTTCGACCAATCAGTTTCGAAACGGTAACCACATCGACGTCGACGGGACCGTGTTCAAGATCCTCGAGTTCCAGCATGTCAAGCCCGGCAAGGGCGGTGCCTTCGTGCGCACGAAGCTCAGGCGGGCCAGCGACGGGGCGGTGATCGACCGGACGTTCCGTGCCGGCGAGAAGTTCCGCCCGGTGAGGACCGAGGTCCGCAAGATGCAGTTCCTCTACCGGGACGGCGACGACGCGCATTTCATGGACACCGAGAGCTTCGAGCAGCTCACGATCCCCGAGAACGCGATCGCCGAGTCGCTCCAGTGGACCAAGGAATCTGACGAGGTTGACGTTCTCTACATCGACGACGAGCCGGCCGACGTACAGCTGCCCAGCGCGATCGACCTCGAGGTTTCCGAGACCGAGCCCGGCGTGCGCGGCGACACAGCATCCGGCGGCGGATCGAAGCCCGCCGTGCTGCAGACCGGTGCGCGCATCCAGGTCCCGCTGTTCGTCGAGATCGGTGACAGGGTGCGGGTCGACACTCGCTCGGGCGAATACGTGAGCCGTGCGTAGGACCGAGCAGCGCCGCGCCGCGGTGTGGACGCTGTATCAGAGCGACCTTCTCGGACGGCCGCTCGAGGAGGTGTTTCCCCGCGACGCGCACGCGTTCACGCTCGCGTTGGCCGAGGTCGTCCGTGAGCACCAGGCCGAGCTCGATGAGCTGATCCGCGAGCACGCCCAGGGCTGGTCGCTTGAGCGCATCGCCCCGCTCGAGCGCTCGATCCTCCGCGTCGGGCTCGCGGAGCTGCTGTATCCAGACGCGGTGCCGGGCGAGCACGCGATCCCTCCGGAGGGCGCGATCGACGAGGCCGTCGAGACGGCCAAGCGCTTCTGCGGCGCCGAGGCCCCCGCGTTCGTCAACGGGATCCTCGCGGCCGTCCTGCGGGCGGGCGCGAAGCAGTAGTCCCGTAGCTCAAGCAGCGGCCGCGGATGGCCGATGCACGCCCCGTATGGGATCGACCCCCGCCACGCGTACGCGGAGGCGGATCGGTTGGGCCGCAGCCCTGATCTGCCTGGCGATTTTCGCCGACATCGCCCTGTCGGCGACCGCCACGGGTGACTACGTGCCCGGTGGCATGACCCTGGGCGACAATGCCGCTCCCGGACTGTCCGCACTCGTGCACGGTGATCTCGGTGCCTACCTCGCGCACCAGCCGACGATCGGCTTGACCTCGCTCCTGGTCCGGGTTCCGGCCGCCGAGGCCGTGCGCCTGTTCGGAGGCGGCACGCTGCTCACCTATCAGCTCGGCGCGCTCGCCTGCCTGATCCCGCTGGCAATGTTCGCGGCCTGGCTCGTCGCCGGCGACGGCGCGACCGTGCCGAGCCGGGCGCCACGGGTGATGGCCGCGGTGGTGCTCGTGCTGAGCCCGGTTCTCCGGGACACGCTGGCGGCCGGTCATCCTGAGGGCGTGCTGACGGCCGTGCTCGCGACCGCCTCGGTGATCGCCGCGGTCCGAGGCCGCAGCGTGTTCGCGGCGGCGCTGCTCGGGCTGGCTGTGGGCACGAAACCGTGGGGGCTGATCGCGGTGCCGCCAGTACTGATCGCGCTTCCGGGACGGCGGATGGCGAGTGCCGCGATCGCGGGCTCGATCGCGGTCGTGCTCGCCGGCGCCGCGCCGCTCGCCGATCCGTCGGCGTTCGCGCGAGCGCTGCACGGCGAGGGGCATACGAACCTGGTCAACCCGCTGAGCCCGTGGTGGCCGCTCGCCTCGGCCTTCCACCTGCCATCCGGCCAGCTCGCGGACGCGCGGATGCTGCCGCTCGGCCTTTCTCGCGCACAGGCTTCCCTGGTGGCGCTGGTGCTCGCGGCGCCGCTCGTGGTCGCGGTCGGCGCGCACGCGCTGAGGCGCGGAGCGAAGCTCGACCCGCTCGCCCTGCTGGTGCTGCTTGGGCTGCTGCGCTGCGCGTGCGATTCCACGCACCTGGCCTACTACTACTTCGCGCTGCTCGTGCCGCTCGCCACCTGGGAGGCGCTCAGCCTGCGCCGCGTGCCCTGGCTGGCAGCGTTCGTGACGGTCGCGGTGGCGATGATCCCCGCGGCGGTCAGAGTAGGGGATCCGACCGCTCTGTGGGTGGTCTCGACCGCCGGCACGCTCGCCTTGATCGTGTACGTGGCCGCGATGTTGCCGGCCATCGACCGTGGCCCGAGGTTCCCGCGGTGGGTGACCGTGCCCGGCGAGCGAGTAAGCGCTACGTAGGAATCTCTCGCGCCGGCCCGGCCCAACCAGGACAATGGGTTGATGAGACTGCTCGTTGTCGACGACGACCGCGCCCTGCGCGACGTGCTGCGGCGCGCGCTCGCGCTCGCCGGCTACGAGGTGCGGCTGACCGACAGCGGCGCCGGCGCGTTGTCCGAGGTCGCCGCCGCCGTGCCCGACGCGGTGGTCCTTGACATCGGCCTGCCGGACATCGACGGGCTCGAGGTCTGCCGGCTGCTGCGCCGCGAGGGAAATCGCGTCCCCGTGCTGATGCTGACCGCTCGCGACGCCGTCTCTGATCGGATCGACGGCCTCGATGCGGGCGCCGATGACTATCTGGTCAAGCCGTTCGACATCGATGAGCTGAAGGCGCGGCTCCGGGCGCTGCTTCGACGCGCCGGCGGCGAGGCCAGCGTTGACGGCGAACTGTCGTTCGCGGAGCTGCGGCTCGATCCGGCGCGCCACGGCGTGGTCGTGCGCGACGAGTTCGTGGAGCTGACCCGCACCGAGTATCAGCTGCTGGAGCTGCTGATGCTCAATCCGCGCCGCGTGCTGCCGCACAGCCTGATCTACGACCGCGTGTGGGGCTACGACTTCGGTCCCACCTCCAACGCGCTCCGGGTCTATATCGGATACCTGCGCCGCAAGCTCGAGGAGGCCGGCGCGGTGTCCGAGATACACACCGTGCGGGGGGTGGGATACGCGCTGCGGGAGGCGCCGGAGTGAGTCTTCGCGCGCGCCTTGGCCTGGCCGCCGGGGTCGCGGTGGCACTCGCGGTGATCGCCGTGGCCATCTCCGCCTACGCGGGGACGAGGTCGGAGCTGCTGGGGCAGGTCGACCATTCGCTTCGCAGTCTCGCCCAGCCGCTGCTGGTCCGCGCCGGCGTTGTCAAGCCGCCCCCGGGTTCCGGACAGGGCGGCCCAGGCCCGGATGGCGGCGGACAGGGGGGCAGGCCGCAGGGTTCGATCCTGGGGATCACCCGCGGCAGCGATTGCGATGCGGGGCTCGGGCTCGACACTAGTCGCGGAGGCCCGTTCGGCAGCGCTCAGGGAGACGTGCAGTTGGTCCGTCAGAACGGATTCGTGTGCGTCGGCTCCGGGAGCCGGGCGATGCCGGTGAGCGGTGCGATCAAGACACTGGCCGGGCGTGGCAGCGGGCATTTCACGACCGACGCCCACGTCGGCTCGACCCACCTGCGGGTGCTGGTCTATGGAGTCGGATCTCGCGGTGCGCTGATGGTCGGGCTGCCTGTCTCCGACGTCGACAGGACGCTCTCCAACCAGGTGCTGTTGCTGGTCCTGATCGCCGCCGCGGGAATCGCGCTTGCCGCGTTGCTTGGGATCCTCGTGGCCCGCACCGCGCTGGCGCCGATCGCGCGGTTCACCAGGCAGACCGAGTCGATCGCCACCAGCGTCGACCGGCTCGAGAATGAGCGCCTCGAGGTCACGGGCAACGACGAGCTCTCACGGCTGGCGCAGACCTTCAACACCACCCTCGATGCCCTCGAGCGCTCTGTGCAGTCGCAGCGCAACCTCGTCGCGGACGCATCGCACGAGCTCCGCACGCCGATCGCCTCGATCCGCGCCAATCTGCAGCTTTTGCGCGACGAGGCGCTGCTCTCGCCGGAGGATCGGGAGGCGCTGCGTGCCGACATGATCGATGAGCTCGACGAGCTCACGGGGCTGGTCAGCGACGTCGTGGAGTTGGCGCGTGGATCGAAGCCGAGCGGCGAGATGGGAGACGTACGGCTGGATGAGATCGTCGCGGCCGCGGTCACGCGGACCCGACGTCGCGCGCCGCAGCTCGAGGTCGCGAGCGAGCTCGAGCCGACATTGGTTCAAGGGCAGGGGGATCGCATCGCCAGGGCGATCGCGAACCTGCTTGACAATGCGGTCAAGTGGAGTCCGCCCGCCGGCGGCGTCGAGGTTGCGCTGCGTGACGGCACGGTCACGGTCCGCGACCACGGGCCGGGGTTCCGTGAGGAGGACCTGCCGTTCGTGTTCGACCGCTTCCACCGGGCCAAGGAGGCGCGCTCGAAGCCCGGGTCCGGGCTCGGGCTGGCGATTGTCCGGCAGGCGGCCGAGGCGCACGGCGGGTTCGCCGAAGCCGGCAACGCCCCGGGTGGCGGAGCGATGATGCGCGTCAACTTCGGGCCCAATCTGCCGCTGCCGGCGGCCGAGCCGGAGCCGCTCAGCGCTTCGTGACCCTGCAGGAGCTGTGGTTGTTGCCGGCGGGCGTGACCGTGACGCTGATCGTCCGCGCGCCCGGGCACGAGAGCACCCGCAGGATCCCTGCGCCGCGCGCCGAGGCGATCACTCCACCGCGCACTCTGGCCGCGTAGTGACCCCCGTAGACCAGGCTCGGGGTCGCGATCTCGGTGGCCGAATACCGTGGGAATCGGCGATTGCGGCCGACGCGCGTTGTCGTGAAGCGGAAGCTCAGCGTCCTCGTCGACGGGTTGAAGCTCCAGCCCAGGGGCGTTCCGGCGATCACCTGCGGGTACGGCTCCACGAGCGCGCGAAGGGTCCCCGCCTCGCGGTTGGACGGCGACGGTGGCTTGTGCGGATCGATCACGATTGCCTGGGTCGTTCCGGGCCCCGATGTGGTCGGATCGCCGCAGCCACAGTAGGCCCACTCGAGCCACGGCATCATGTTGCTGTCGGCCAGGGACAGCATCGAGCGTAGATCGGGGGCGCTGTTGGTGGCGCCGAACTCGGTCAGAATCCCAGCGGCTCCGGTGCTGCGGATGTACGATACGGCGTTGCCGATCGTCTTGGCGTGCGACGAGCAGCCCTGTGCTTCGCTACTCAAGCAGTAGTCGTGGAACGAGAAGCCGGCGTGCGGATCTTCGAGCGGACCGACATTGGTCGGAAAGCCGAAGTTGAACAGGACATTGGGCTCATAGAACACGAGCGTGCGCCCATCCGCCATCCGGATCGCGTGGTCGACCCGGCGGTTGAAGGCGGTCAGCTTGGCGTCGAATCCGGGGCACCCGGCGGGCAGCAGGCAGGCGGCGTAGCCGGTGCCGGGAAACGGCTCGTTGAACAGCTCGTAGCCGAGGACGCCAGGTGCGGAGTGAAACCGGGAGGCCACCTGGCGCCATGCCGCCGCGTAGCGATCCTGCAGACCGACTCCACCCGGCCCGGGGCTGTTGTTCCAGAAGTGGTCGAAGGCATGTTGGAGGGCCGGCATCAGCTCGTAGTTGGCCGGGAAGCCGAGTTTTGGGACGGCGGGAAGACCATCGTCCCGGACCGGCCCGGTCGGGCGCGCCTTCACCCTGGAAGCGCTCGTTGTACATGTCCTGGTGGAAGTCGAGCAGCGACAGAATCCCGTGCCGCAGCAAGGTCGCGACCGTCGAGGCGATCCGGCTCAGGTACCGGTAGTCATAGACGCCGGGATGCGGCTCGACTGCCCTCCAGATCACGCCGACGCGGACCGCGTTGAAGCCGATGCTGTGCAGGAACGTGGCGTCGTCGGCGCCGAACCCCGCGCCCGCCGGGTAGTAGGGCGCGAGCTTGTAGACCATGTTGATGCCGTGCACGATCACCACGCGTCCGGCGGCGTCGGTGAGCCAGCGCCCGTGATGCGAGATCGGAAGCTTCGGGGCAGCGCCAACGGGCGCGGCCCAGAGCGCCAGGGCGAGGACGATCACAGCCGCGTGTTTGCGGAGCATCGCCCAGAGCCTATGAGGTCCGACCGGTGCCTGCTCAGTGGCCGCGGAGCAGCGGTGCGAGCGACGGGGTGCAGACGCACGCCGCGCCTCCCCGGCGTGGCAGACCGAACAGGTCGTCGAGCAGCTGGAGCACCGAGTAGTGATCGACGGGCGTGTTCAGTCGCGCTGCTGGGCGGACGGCGCCGCCGGCCAGGATCGTCGCAATGTGTCCTCCCGACGCGAGCCTGCAGCAGCCATCGTTGGTCACGCCCTCGTCCCAGGTCAGGATCAGCAGGCCGCGATGGCCGAGCGCCGCGAGCAGTCCGGGGAGTAGCCCGCGCAGAAACCGGTCACCCGTGGCGGGGCTGCAGTCGTGCATGTCGTGGCACAGATTCGGGGTGATCCAGATGAAGCGAGGCAGCCGGCCACGGCGTTCATCGCCGGCCAGCTGTCCGAGCGGCACGACTCGGCGACACTCCGCGGGGTCGCGCACGAGCGCGCGGAAGTACATGAACGGGTCGTGTCTCTTGGCGTAGTTGCCATTGCTCGCGCCCGTGTAACACGGATGGGGCAGGTCTTCCATGTAGGCCTTCCAGCTCACGTGCCGGGCGCTCAGCTCTCCCGCGAGCCCGGATCCCGGGACACTGCAGTCCGTGCAGTCGCTGCTGATGCCGAACGTCGAGCCGCCCACGAGCGCCAGGTAGTTGGGAAGCGATGGGTGCCTGATCGCGTAGGCGGAGCGCGCCAGCGCGTAGCGCCGGGCCAGGCTGTTGATATACGGCGTGGAGGAGGATCCGACGATGTCTCTGAACTCCTCGTTCTCCATCAGGATCACGGCGATGTGCGAGGGAGGATCGGCCGAGCTTGCCACGGGTGAGGGCGTCGTCTGCGCCGGTAGCTGTCGATCCGCCGTGCCGCAGGCGGCGAGCATGCATGCGATGAGCAGCGCCACCATCGCGGCCGTCGGGCGGCTCAAGCCTCCACCGCCCCGAGCGATGCGGGGCGACCGGGCAGGATCATCGCCGACCCGGTGGCGACAGCGATCGGCTTGCCGTCCGCGTCCATCGCGGTGGCGTTCGCGACGGCGATGCGGCGGCCGGCGTGAACGACCGTCCCGTGGGCGGTGGCGATCCGGCCGTCGGCCCCGAGCGGCCGCAGATAATTGACCTTGAGATCGACCGGAGCCAGCGCAGCCCGGGCCGGGACGGTCGTCTGGATTGCGGCGCTGAGCGCGGACTCAGCCAGCACCGCGACGGCGCCGCCCTGCACGCGACCGCGCAACGGTGCGCACAACCACTCCGAGGCGGGTATCTCGAACCGTGCTTCACCCGGCTCGGCGGCGGTCAGCGTGACGCCGATGAGGTGCTGAATTGGGGGGGCCGGGAGTTCGCCAGCGAGCTGCGCTCGAAGCACGCCGAGTCCGTCCATGTCCTCGAACACGTCCTGGGACAGGGTCTCGCCGACCGCTGGGCGCTCCCACGGATCGGGCGTGCGGGTCGGCTGCTCGGGCGGGTCGGCGCCTGCGGTGGGGGTCGGACCAGCAGGCGGCGCCACCTCCGGCTGCATCAGGCACAGCGTGCTTCCGTGCGCGATCAGGCGGTCCTCATCGTCGATGAGCGATCCCTCCGCCAGGGCGATCCGCTGTCGGGCCAGGATCACACGACCGTGAACCCTGAGCGTCCGGCCGAGCCGGGCGGGAGCGAGTAGCCGCAGCGTTAGCTCGGAGGTGCTGAACGGCGTGCGCGCCGGCAGCGTGGTCTGGATCGCGCAGGCCATCGCCGCATCGGCCGGCATCACGAGTGGCCCGATCGAGATCGCGCCCTGGGGAGTCCGCAGCCAATCGGTGAGGGGAAGCTCGAACGTCGCCGCCCCGGTCCCGACGTCGACGAGGCGCATCCCGGTCAGGCGCGAGATCGGAGGCGCGGGCGTGCTGCCGGCCAACATCTCGTGGAGCTGGTCCCGCCCCGAGAGCATCAGCAGCCCGCGATCCGGATACCCGCCGCGTACGGGCTCTTGCCATGGATCGGGCATGGCTCAGCCGCGAATGAGGGCGGTGGAGAGGGACGGAGGGATGGCCGTAGCGTATAGCCGGGGTCGGCTTTCCTGGAGCCTCACTGGTTCAAACGTTTACTTTCTCGTGCATCCGTTGCCTCCGGCGGGATGGCTGTCGAGCCTGTGTGTGGGGCGTGCTGGCGCGTTCCCCGAGTGGGCAGCCTCGTCTGGCGCGCCCGCCCGCCGGCACACCCCCTCTTTCTCGGCTCCGCGTGTAGCGGATTTCACAAAATCCTCGCGTAGCGGAATGAGAAGGTGGGTATATCCGCAACAAGGGTTCTGCGGCGGCGTGCGCCACCGCAGGGTTTTGCATGCCGTCAGAAGTGCGAGGGACTGTGGGCTTCGAACACGACGCACTGATGTACACCGAGCGGGAAGAGTTTCTCGCCGCCACGTGCGCGTTCATCGGACACGGCCTCGACGCCGACGAGGCGGTGATGGTCGCGGTGCCCGGCGCGAAGATCCCCGACATGAGACGGACGTTGGGCCGCGAGGCGGACGCGGTCAGGTTTGCGGACATGAACCTGCTGGGACGCAACCCCGGGCGCATCATCCCCGAGCTGCGCGAGTGGATCGCCGGCCAGGGATCGCGCAGCTGCCGGTTCATCGGCGAGCCGATCTGGCCGGAGCGAACGACCGCCGAGACCGTAGAGGCGACCCGTCACGAGGCGCTGATCAACATCGCCTTCAACGGTGCCGACGTACATATCCTGTGCCCCTACGACGCGGCCCGGCTCGATCCCGGCGTCCTCGCTGACGCCGAGCGGACCCATCCGCACCTGGTCTGCGGAGCGTGCCGCACGGCAAGTGCCGGCTACGCCGAGCCGCTCGGGCTGTGGGCCTCGGACGAGTGGCCGCTGGCTGAGCCGAACGGCAGGACGCTCGCGTTCGAGGCCGATGGAGACCTGAGACGGGTGCGATCGAAGATCGCGGACTGGGCGTCGGCCATCGGCATTCCCCCCTCTCGGGTGGCCGATCTCGTCCTCGCGGTCAACGAGGCGGTGACGAACGCGCTGATGCACGGCAGGCCGCCGTTCGCGGTGCGTGCGTGGCCGCTCGCCGATCGGGCGGTCTGCGAGGTGACCGACCACGGTCGCTTCGACACTCCGCTCGCCGGGCGCGTGAAGCCCGCTCCGGACTGGCCATCTGGGCGGGGCGTGTGGCTGATGAATCAGATGTGCGACCTGGTCGAGGTGCGACCGGGTGAGGATCGGACCACCGTCCGGCTGCACATCTCAACCGCCGCCTGAGCGCGCCTACTTCGACCTCCCTGCGCAACTCCGCGCCGCGGATCGTGTTCCGACGGCCGAAATGCAAACGTACGGAAGGGAGGCTCAATGACCCGAGTCATGAAGGTGGTCGCATTGGCAGCGGTGCTCTCGCTCGCGCTGGCCGGTGTCGCGCTCGCGGCGTTTTCGAAGGTGACCGGTGGCACGACGACGTTGACCCCGTCGTCGGCGGCGGTAACGGTCCTGTCCGCCAACCACATCACCGTGACGCCGCTGACGCCGGCCACGGCGTCGGGCGGCACGTTCACGTTCCCGATCTCCGGAGGACGTCTGAACCTCAAGACGATGCACGGCGTGATCCGCGACAAGGGCGGGATCTCGGTCTCGAACGGAACCAAGACCGTGTCCCTGCGCAAGCCGACGATCCTGTCCGACAAGCATGGTGTCTCCGTGTGGGCGCTCGTGCGGGGTCACGTGGCGCGCTTCTGCCGCCATATTGGCGCGCGGCACGCCCGGATCCGGTGCGTGCTGATTGCCCGCTTCCACACGGTGCGCATCGCCACCGTGACCGGTGTCACCGTGGCCGGTGGGAAGGCGACTGGCACGGCCAAGATCACGGCCTTTACCGCGCGGCTGATCAACCGCCTCGCGGGCAAGCACGTCGTGGCTGCCGGTGACGTGCTCGGCAGCGCGACCGTCGCGCCGACGCTGAAGTAGCTCGACACGGCTGCGACTGACTCGCCTGGCGTCTCTGGGGAGCGCCGGGCGAGTCGCATTTAAGGGGCCGATGATTTCCGGGGCGGGTGATCCGATGAGATCGCTTCACTGCGGCCGATCGCCATCTACGTCCGCTCAGGCGGTGGTAGTCTGGGAGCCGATGCTCCTTACTCGACGGTGAACCTCCAGCCGCGCTGGCCGAGCTCCGCCTCGGTCGCTGGTCCCTGGCCACTTCCCGTCCCCGTAGGAGCAGACCTTGTTCGCAGTCGATGTAGCCCATCTTGATAAGCAGTTTCATCGCCGTCGCGGCAGCCGACGCGGCCTGCGGATGGCGCTCGCAGACGTCTCGTTCACGGTGCAGCGGGGCGAGTGCGTCGCGGTCCTGGGGCAGAACGGCTCCGGCAAGTCGACCCTCGTGCGGATGCTCTCGACGCTGCTGCTGCCGGACGGCGGCAACGCCCGGGTGTTCGGGCACGATGTGGTCCGCGAGGCGGCGTCGGTGCGGCGGCTGGTCAACCGCGTGTCGGTCGAGGCGTCGTTTTTCAAGCGGATGTCGGCGCTCGAAAACCTTTCCTATGCGGCGCGCTTCTATGGGCTGACGCCGAGGATCACCCGAGCCCGGGTGCCGGAGATCCTTGATCGCGTTGGCTTTCCCGTCTCGAGGGCGTCGGAGCCGATGGAGGACCTCTCTCGGGGGATGCAGCAGAAGGTGGCGCTGGCGCGGGCGCTCTTGACCTCTCCGGTGCTGCTGTTGCTCGACGAGCCGACGACCGGTCTCGACCCTCGCTCAAAGCGCGAGGTGCAGGCATTCATTCGGGAGATCCGCGCCGACCACGACACGACGATCCTGCTCTGCACTCACGACCTTGCGGAGGCGGAGATGCTCGCGGAGCGGGTCGGGATCCTGCACGCCGGCCGGCTGCTCGCGCTCGAGCCAGCTGACGAGCTTGTCTCGCTGTACGGCGCCACGACGCTCGAGCAGGCTTTCTTCAGCGCGACCGGCGCCGCGCTGGATGAGGACGAGGAGGTATCGGTATGAGCATCGGTGTGACCCAGCCAGCGCGCGGCGTGCGTCGGCAGCTGATCGGACTGGGAGGAGTGGTCGAGCGCAACGCCTACCTGACCAAGCGCTACGGGTGGTGGGAGCTCGCATTCTTCATCTGGATCGTCGCGAACACGCTGAGCATCGTGTTCATAGCCAAGGGCGTGCAAGCCACGGGCGGTCACCTGAACGTGAACCGGGCGACGACCACGCTTTTGATCGGCGCGGTGATCTGGTCCTACCTCGGGGTCATCTTCGAGATCCTGGCCGAGACCGTCGCGTGGGAGCGGTGGGAGGGGACGATCGAGTACACGTTCATGGCCCCTCTGTCCAGAGCGGTGCACCTCGGCGGCATGGGCCTGTTCGCGGTGCTCTTCGGCGTACTGCGGACCGCGCTGCTGTTCGCGGTGGTGGCGCTGTTCTTCGGCCTGCACTTCCACGAGGCCGACTTCGCCTCGGCGCTCGTGCTGCTCGCGGTCGCGTCGGTGTCGTTCGTCGGGCTTGGGATGGTGACCGCCGTGCTGCCGCTGATCTCACCCGAGAAGGGCGCACAGCTGGGGTTCATCGCCCAGGGACTGCTGCTCGTCGTCTCGGGGGTCTATTACCCCGTGTCAGTTCTGCCTCAGTGGATGCAGTGGCTGTCCACGATTTCGCCCGCCACCTATGCGCTTCGAGGAATCCGCGCCGCGGTCCTGGACGGCGCCGGTGTCAGGTGGGCGGACCTCTGGCCGCTACTGCTGCTGGGGGCCGTGTCGATCCCGCTCGGGCTGGTGGTGTTCCGCGCCGGCGAGCGGTACGCGAAGCGGCACGGCAAGCTCAAGCGGTCCGGGTGAGCGTCGGGGTTCCGGGGTTCGGGGTGCGTGACGCGGGCTGGGGAGTCAGCTCGCGGCGGCGTCCTCGGCGCTCCATCGCGCCAGCGTCGCGCGGAAGCCCGGCAGCGTCGCGAGCGCCAGCGGCGACGGGAGCCATACAGCCACCGTGCGATACGCGAGCACGGCCGCGATCGCAACCGCGGCAGGGACACCGAACGCGATCAGCACGCCTGCGATCCCGCCGCTGACCGAGCCGGGGAGCGGCAGCGTGTTGGCCACCTGGCCGACGAAGTACGCGAGCACGACGACCGGCAGCGAGGGGGCGGCGCCGAACGCGTGCAGCGTCGCCCACAGCACGGCCGCGTCGAACGCCCAGTAGCCGATCGCCCCGAGCAGTCGCGGATCGCGAGCACGGAGCAGACGGCACGCGTGGTCGATCGCGTCGCCGAGCGCGTGCGCGCCGGCATCAAGCCTGGTCCGGAGGCTCCTGGCCGGGCGCTCGCGGTCTGCGGTGGGCTCGCCTGCGGGAGCCGGCTTGCTGCGGCGGCGAGCGGCGAGAACGAGGCCGATTGCGATCGCGAGGGTGGCAGCTGCCGCGGGGCCCGCGCTGAGCGCCACCGGACCGTGGGAACGAACCACACCGATCGTGAGCAGTGTCCCGGCGGCGACGATCGAGGCCAGGAAAACGGAATACAGCAGGACGAGGAACGCGAGCAGCGTGCGCGTCGCCCCGTGGGCATTGAGCCCCGAGCGGCGCAGGGTCCACAGGGTCAGTGCAGCGCCACCGGCGCCGGCCGTCGGAAGCAGCCGGGTGGCCGCGGTGCCTGCGAGCGTGATCTGCGCGCTCTCGCGCTTTCCGATCCGCGCGCTCGCGCCCCCGGCGACGAGTGACAGCAGCAGGATGTAGGCGAGGATCGACAGCACCTCGCAGCCGATCGCGATCACGGCCCAGGCCGGACTGACCGCGAGCGTGCGACGCACGACATCGGAGAGCGCGCCCGCGCGGCCGCCCATGAACAGCACGAGCACGACGACGGCGCCGCCCACCAGGACGGGTGCGGCCGCCCGGCGGGCGAGCGCACGCAGATCGAGCGCGGGAAGCGCGAGCTCGGAGAGGGTCTGTTCGGGAGCGAGCATCAGCTTTCGACGGCCGGCGGCATGACCTCATCCTGTTGTACGCCCCAGGGCGTGATTTGGATGTGACATTTGCCGCGCGCCACCGGTTATGACCCGAGGCCGATAGGAAAGTCATCGCGGCGGGTGCGAACTGGCGGGACGGGCGGGTGCGAACTAAGTACGCAGTGGGGAGGGGGCTGCAACACGATGCGGCACTGCGATCCCAGGGCTACAGTCGCTCTGTCAGCCCAGACACGACGGAGGTCCTTGGCGCACGAAAGCAGGTGATCGCGATGATCGAAGCAACGCCCACGGTCGTGGTGGGATACGACGGATCCGAGGCGGCCCAGGCCGCCCTGCTATTTGCGGCGCGGCAGGCCGGACCGCAGGGCCGCGTCTTCATCGTCCATGCGTATGAGCTTCCCCCGGACTTTCTCGGCTCCCCCAACTTCGATCGCTTTCTGACCGAGCACCGGGACAGCGGCGAGGCATTGCTGCGCGAGCTCCCGCTGGATCGTGCGCCACTCGCCGGTCCCACCTACGAGACCGAGCTGATCGGGGGGCCGCCCGCCGAGGCGATATGTGAGGTGGCGCGAAGCCGGCACGCCGACGCGATCGTGGTCGGGGCGCGCGGCCGCGGCCGGCTGCGTGCCCTGCTCGGCAGCGTCTCCCACGAGCTGCTCCACATTGCCGACCGGCCCGTGGTGGTCATCCCGACCGCCGTGGTCGATCCGGGTCCACGGTCTGAGTAGCGATTGAGAGAGTCGAACTCTCGCGTCTCGTTGTTCCGAGAGGCGGTCGGATGTATGAGCGAGGGATCGCACCCGCAACACCGTCACCGGACGGACCAATCGCTTCCGGTTAAACGATTGTCGTCAGACCGGGCGCCCAGATCGTCGTGCCCGCGTACGGATACGGGTCCGGGAAACGTACGCGACTAGCGCGCGGGTCGGGGTGGCGCTGGGGGCGGAGGGGGGTGGCGGGGGGGACGATGTCGGATTGTGCACGACAGTTGTGCAAGATCCGACAGTCTCCCGCCGCGCGGCCGGGCGAAGCCCGGCGGGAGCGCGGATGGCGTTGAAGTGGGTCCGCGGCGGGCCCCTGCCGACCCGACGGCGTCGAAAATCCGGGGGCGTCGGGGGTGCGGGTTGCCCCCGGATACGATGTCTGATTTGCGTTGAATATCAACGAAAATCGGACATCGTGGCGTGCCGGTGGGTGGCTGGCGGCGCTGATGGGTGGCTGGCGGCGCTGGGGGGTGGCTGGCGGCGCTGGGGGGCGGCGGGCGGCGCTGGGGGGGCGGCTGGCGGCGCTTGGGGGCGGGACCCGGCCCCCGGCCGCTTTGACATACATACAATCTGT
This sequence comes from uncultured Solirubrobacterales bacterium, assembly GCA_963796645.1. Classification (GTDB taxonomy): domain Bacteria; phylum Actinomycetota; class Thermoleophilia; order Solirubrobacterales; family Solirubrobacteraceae; genus Palsa-465. Next base: position 91,331 of record CAWCMQ010000005.1, read on the forward strand.
ATCTATAATACGTACAGACTGTATGTGAAAAGGAGGTTCCGAACATGACCACTCACGCACTCAGCATTGCCGCGGCGGCGCTGACCGACGCGGGCCAGGCGGGCATGCGGTCGCTGGCAATCGGTTTGGCTGGAGGGCTCGGCGCGATCGGTGCGGGCGTCGGAATCGGGATGGTGTTCTCGAAGGCGATGGAATCGGTGACACGCCAGCCGGAGATGCGCGACGAGATCACGAGCATCCAGTGGCTCGGGTTCGCGCTCACTGAGGCGTGCTTCTTCTACGGACTGGTTGCGGGCCTGATCGCATACGTGCTCTGAGGAGTGCGAAGATTCAGGCGTGAGAACCGTTCGGGACTCCGCACCACGATGAGGGCGGTCGTCTGCAAGGAGGCCGAGCTCGGTGTGGTGGAGCGGCCCGAGCCGATTCCCGGCAAGGGCCAGGTCCGGATTGAGGTGCTCCGCTGTGGGATCTGCGGCTCTGACCTGCACGCGCGGCACGGCCTCGACGTGTGGGCCGACCTGGCCGAGCGCGCGGGGTACGACCGCTTCGGCCGCTCGAACCAGGAGATCGTCTTTGGTCACGAGTTCTGCGGCGAGGTGGCCGAGTTCGGCCCCGGCTGTGGGCGCGAGACACAGAGCGGAACGCAGGTGGTGGCGTTGCCGCTGCTCCGCGGAAGCCAGGGCGTGGACACCGTCGGCCTTTCCGAGCACGCGCCCGGCGCCTACGCCGATCAGGTGCTCGTGGAAGAGTCGATGATGTTGCCAGTGCCCAACGGCCTGGCGCCCGAGATCGCGGCGCTGACCGAGCCGATGGCGGTGGCGTGGCACGCAGTCCGGCGTGGGCAGGTCGGCAAGCGGACGGTCGCGATCGTGATTGGGTGCGGGCCGATCGGCCTGGCGGTGATCCTGCTACTGAAGGCAAAGGGCGTGCGCACAGTCGTGGCGAGCGACTACTCGCCGGGACGGCGGGCTCTGGCCAGCGCGTGCGGGGCCGACGTGGTGCTCGACCCCGCTACGGCGTCGCCCTACAGCGCGGTCACCGGCCGCGGGCATCTCGACGACATGCCCTCGGCGCTCGAGCTAGCGGTGAGCACGCGCGAGAAGCTGGGGAAGCTGCCCATCGGCTGGTGGCACGTATGGCGCCTCGGGGAGACGCTCGGCGCTGGGCCGAAGCACCCGGTGATCTTTGAATGCGTCGGCGTGCCAGGGGTGATCGACAGCATCATCGACGGCGCGCCGCTGTTCTCACGCGTGGTCGTCGTCGGCGTGTGCGTCGGGAAGGACCAGATCACCCCCGCGATGGCGATCAACAAGGAGATCGACCTCCGCTTCGTGATCGGCTACACGCCGCTCGAGTTTCGCGACACGCTGCACATGTTGTCCGAGGGCAAGGTCGACCCACGCCCCCTGATCACCGGGACCGTGGGGCTCGACGGGGTGGACACGGCGTTCAGCGCACTCGGCGACCCCGAGGCCCACGCGAAGATCCTGATCGATCCGCGCTCGGACGCCGTGGAGCCGGTGACCCCGGCCCCGCGCCCCTGACGCTCCGTCACGAGCGGAGTGCTCCGCTGGAGACCTGCCAACCGACTCGAGGTGAGAGATGAGCCAGACGGCCGCGGCCGCCGACCCCGCACGACTCGACCTGGACTCGTTCAAGTCCGCGGCCCGCAGCGTCAGGTCACCCCTGGCGCGGGCGCTGCTCGTACTGACAATGACCACGGGCCTCGTCGACGCGGTCAGCTATCTGGGTCTCGGGCGGGTGTTCACCGCGAACATGACCGGGAACATCGTCCTACTCGGTTTCGGAATCGCCGGCAGCGGCGGGCTCCCGGTGCTCGCGCCGCTGATCTCGCTCGGCGCGTTCCTGGTCGGGGCGGCGGTCGGCGGCGTGCTCGCGCAACGCAGTGGCGACCGCCACCCAGCCCATGTCGCGCGGGGGCTCGGGACCGAGGTGGTGCTGGTAATCCTGGCGGCGATCGTCGCCGCCGCCGTCAACGTGCGTCCGCGGTCGCTGGCGGGTGACGTCGTGATCGCGCTGCTCGCCCTCGCGATGGGCGTGCGCAACGCGACCGTGCGGCGAATCGGAGTTCCGGACCTGACGACAACGGTGCTGACGCTCACGCTCACGGGTCTGGCTGCCGAGTCGCCGGCGGCAGGGGGATCGGGGCTCGGCTCGGTTCGCCGCATCTCGGCCGTGCTCGCGATGCTCGTCGGAGCGGTGATCGGCGCGCTGCTGCTGAAGGTCGGCTTCGTCGTGACGCTGTGCACCGCCGCGGCGCTGACGTTGGTCACGTGGCTGGTCTACGTACCGGCCGCGCGTCGCGCGCTGGGCGACCGCGGCGTCAGCCGATCCGCCACTTGATCGGGCCCAGACCGGGGAAGTGCAAGGCCTCGGCGGTTGCCCCGGTCAGGTCCCATTCGCGCCCGGCGATGTAGGGGCCGCGGTCGATCACGGGCACGCGAATCGCGCGGTTCCCGTACACGAACGTCACCTCGGTGCCGCACGGGAGCGTCTTGTTCGCGACGCCAAGCTCCGAGACGTGGAGGATGCCTCCACAGGCCACCGGCAGGCCGTAGTCGGTGTAGAACGAGGCGATGCTCACGTGCCAGACGCCGGGCGCCAGCGAGGACAGCGGGAGCAGCGAGCCGGCGAGATTGAGCTGATCGAGGTGGTAACGCGCCACCGCCGCCTTGAACCGTGCGGCCGCAGCGCGGACCTCGGCGTCGGTCGGCGCCCCCTTCGCCGGGGCGTTGGTGACCGTCGCCGGGCCTGTCGGCGGGCGGTCTGGACCGGTGGAAGTCGAACTCGTCGTCGGGCTCGTCTGCGCCGATCCCGACGATGCGCTGCCGGCCACGGGCTCGACCGCCTGCGGGTGGCCCGTGGGGATCTGTGCTTCCGTCGTGACCGGATCGCGCTGGGTGGAGTGGGAGGTCGTCGACCCACATCCGACCAGTATCAGCGCGGTCATCGTTGTCGCTGCTCGCAGCCTGATCCGACAAAGGTAGCCGGGGGATGCTGTGGCAGTCCAGTTGCTGCTGTCAGCCACAGCACGCTCAGCCCACGTCGTAGCCTCTGTTTCGTGTTCACGGCGAAGGAGCGGGAGGGGCTGCGAGACGCGCTGGTGAGCGCCGCACGCGCCGATGGGCGAGTCACCGGCGCCGCGCTTCTGGGGTCCGGAGCGCTGGGACATGAGGATCGGTGGTCTGACATCGACCTGGCACTGTGCGTTCCCGACGATGCGGCCCGCGAGCTGGTGGTGGCCGACTGGACCGAGCGCATGTATCGCGAGGAGGGGGCGGTGCACCACCTGGACGTGAACCGCGCGGGGACGCTCTATCGAGTGTTCCTTCTAGCGAGCACGCTGCAGGTCGATGTGTCGTTCTGGCGCGCGGACCGATTCGGAGCCACCGGGCCCGCGTTTCAACTGCTGTTTGGCGCCATCGGTCGGCCGCCCATCGATACCGCGGAGCGGCCCGCAGACCTGATCGGGCTTGGGTGGCTGTATGCGCTGCACGCGCGCTCGAGCATCGCGCGCGGGCGACGTTGGCAGGCCGAGTACATGCTGAGCGGCGCTCGAGACCAGGTTCTCGCCCTGAAGTGCGTACGCCACGGGCTTCCCGCGGTCCAGGCGCGTGGGACCGACGATCTCCCTGCGGAGGAGACGTTGCCGCTTACAGCGTCACTGGTGAGGGGCCTGGACGTAGCCGAGCTGCGCGTAGCGCTCTCGGCGCTGATCGAGGCGCTGCTGGATGAGGCCGTCCGGGTCGACAGCGAACTTGCCCGCGCTCTGGCCGGGCCGCTCCGCGAGCTCGCCGTCGCTCCATAGGAGACCTCTCATCTTGGCCTTAGCTTCCTCTTGTGGAGAACTCAGGTTCGCCTTCGATTCAGCGGCTGTACTTATCGACATGAACACGCATCCGATGCCGGTCTACGCCGGACCCATCCAAGTCGACACGATCGCGCCGGGGCGCGAGCGCCGCGTTCCGGGCCATGAGGGCCGGGCGCCCAGCCGCGAACGCAGCGAACGCCGCGAACGCCGCGCGCCGTATCCGCAGTCCGCGCCGAACTCCGAGGGCCGCGTGGCCAGGTTCCTGCGCTCGCTGTGGACCGAGGAGCCGGACGAGATCGAGGTGCGTGCTCGCCGCGCCGCTCGGCTCGCCCGCGAGCACGCGGGCTGATCCGGCTCAGCGCGAGCCCGTGACGGCCGACTTGACCTGAGCCCTACCCATGGCCGTGGGGCATCGCAGTGGCACCTCGTCCGTCAAGCATCCCCTCAACCACGATGTCGAGGGTCGGCACGCGCGGTGCCTACGTGTCGCGGAGCAGGAGCCGCCCGACGGACTCAGCCACGCACGCCGGCTTGTCAGCGCCCTCCGCCTCGACCGTGAATCGGTCCACGACCTCCCACCATCCGCGCCCCTTCTCCTCCACTGAGACCAGCTCCGCGGTGGCCCGCACGCGCGTGCCGGCCGGCACCGGGGCGGGGAAGCGCACGCGATTCCAACCCATGTTGACTCCCAGCGCCACCTGCTCCAGATCGGCGGCGTCACGGGCGGAGATCTGCTCACGCAGGCCGTCAATCAGGCTCAGCGTGAGATTGCCGTGGGCGATCGTGGTGCCGAACGGCGACTCGCGCCGCGCACGTTCGAGATCGACGTGGATCCACTGGTGATCGCCGGTGATCCGCGCGAACGCGTCGATGTCCTCCTGAGTCACGGTGCGCCAGGGCGTTGGCCCACGGCGCACGCCGAGCGCATCGCGCAGGCGTTCGATCGGGTCGGCAGTGGTCGCCATGGCGAAACGCTATCCGTTCCCGGCGGTGGCGATCGCCTCGGGCCGGCTATCCGCCCGCCAGCACGTCGGTGATCGCATCGATCCCGACCAACCGCGCGGTGAGCTCGTCGGAGAGTCCGTAGCGCGCGGCCAGCGCCGCGGGCGCCGCGTAGCTGATCTTCGTCTGCTCGTCGTCGGCCCAGATCAGCACCTTCAATGGGAGGTCGAGTGCCGCCAGCGGTGCTGCCTCCATCACCGGGGTGCCGGCCTGCGGGTTGCCGAAGATCACCACCTTCGTATCGCGCAACTGCAGCCCCACGGCCGCCGCCTCGCCGCTGTGATCGACGACGGCGAACTCCTTGAGGCCCTTGTCGGCCAGGATCGCTCTCATCCGTGCGACTGTCTCGGGCACCGAGACGGGGCTCAGCTTGGTGACGATCTCAGCGGAAGCGTCGGGATGGGATGTCGAGCCGCTCATGACTCAATCTGCGTGGCCGTCTCGGGCGGGGCTGTCTCAGGCACCGGCTCCATGCGGCCGCGCGGGAGCCAGCGGACCGTGACCAGGAAGGTCGCGGCCATCACCCCGGCCATGATGTAGAAGATGGTCTGCGTCGAGTGCGCGAACGCGAGCTGCACGCTATGGACCAGCGCGTGGGGCTGTCCGGTCGCCGAGCCGCCCCGCGGCGCGGCGGAGCCGAATGAGCCGGCGACACGTTGCGCTGCCTGATGGGGGACGCCGGCCTTCGTCAGCGCGTTTGTGATGTTCGTCTTGTTCTCGCGGATCAGGATCGCGCCGAGGATCGCGAGGCCGAGACTGGCTCCGAAGTTGCGCGCCGTCTGTGTGATCCCGGTGACCTCGCTGTAGCTCGTGCTCGGGGCGCGGTTGACGGCGTCGGTGCTCGCCGTGCCGAGCATCAGACCGAGCCCGCCGCCGGCGATGGCCACGTTCAGCGACTGGGCACCCAGCGAAAGGTCTGTGAGCTTGCCGGCGAGGAGATAGAACCCAATCGCCCCCAGCACGCTCCCGCCCACGACCGCGGGCTTCGCGCCGCGGCGGTCGAGAATCCGGCCGCCGACCTGGGCCATGATCACGAAGCCGATGAAGAAGTACAGGATGTACTCGCCGGCGTTCGATGGCGTCTTGCCGAGCGACACCTGCGCGTACACGCTCCCGAAGAAGAAGAACGGCACGAACACCACGGACATCATCCCGAGCGCGGCCGTGTCTACCGAGAACGCGCGGTCCCGGAAGATCTCGAGCCGGATCAGCGGCTCGGTGGCGCGTCGTTCCCAGGAGACGAACGCCACCATCAGCACCACTCCAACGATCAGGCAGCCCAGCGTTCTCGCGCTCGTCCACCCCCACGTGCCGGACTGCTGCAGCCCCAGAATGAGCAGTGTCATCGCCCCGGTGATCAACCCCGTGCCGCGGTAATCGAGTTTGGCCGGGTGGCGCTCGGTCTCGAGGCACGAGCGCCAGATCAGGACGAGGGCCACGATCGCGACCGGGACGTTGATCCAGAAGATCGCTCGCCATGTCCACTGCGTCAGGAATCCGCCCGCGATCGGGCCGATCGCGGTCAGGCCGCCTGAGATACCAAAGAAGATCGCCATCGCGCGGCCGCGCTCGCGCAGCGGGAAGGCGGCGATCACGATCCCGACCGCGGCCGGGAACAGCAGCGCCGCCGAGGCGCCTTGGAGCACGCGGAAGGTGATGATCCACGCTGCGGCGATGCTGCCCTTGGGGGTGAAGCCGCACGCGGCCGAGGCCAGCGCGAAGCCGATGACTCCGACGATCACCATCCGGCGGCGGCCGAGCACGTCGCCGAGCTTTCCCCCGAATGCGAACAGCGCCGAGAGGGACAGCAGATAGGCGTTGATCACCCATTGGGATTCCGTCGGGGAGAGCGACAACTCGCTCTGGATCTTCGGAATCGCGATCGCGACGATCGTCTGATCGATGAACGTCATCGCGACGGCGAACACCATCGCCGCGAGAACAAGGTTCCGATTCGCTGCGCCCGAGTCGATGACGGGAATTTATTGGCTCGAGCGGTCGTTGAAAAGGGTCCCAGCCGTTGACGGCGCCTGACGCTACCCTCGCCGCGTGGCCGAGCGCAGTCCCATCCCCCCGGTGCCGGGCGGCGACGAACTGGAGAGGCTGCGTGAGGAGCTGGCGGGCCGCGAGGCGGAGCTGGCGAGCGTGCGGACCCGGCTCACTGCTCTGCAGGCCCGCCGCTCGGTGCGGCTCGCACTCGCCCTCGCGGGCGTCCGGGAGCGCGCCCGGCGCACGGTTCGGGGGAGAGGGCGACACCGCCGCCCGGCGATGGGACCCGGCCGGCAGCCGCCGCCATCTCCGCGGCCCCGGCCCGCCCCGCCCGAAACCGCGCCCACCCGGCCCGAAACCGCACCCGCCGACGTGCCGCTGTTCTACTGGCCGAGCCTGACCCACTTCCATAGCCCGGTCCCGGATACCCGGGTGCTGTCACAGGCAAGGACCCGTGCACGGGTCTGGCCCGAGCAGCCGCCGGAGCGCCCGGGGATCGACTGGCGAGGTGAGCGCCAGTTGGCGCTGCTCGGCGAACTGGCGAAGCAGACCCCGATGCAGATTCCCGAGGAGCCGACTGGTGATCCGCTCGAGTACTTCGCGCCCAATCCGTCATTCGGCTACTACGACTCGTGGGCGATGGGCGCGATGCTGCGCCACCTCAAACCGGCTCGGATGGTCGAGACCGGGTCAGGCTGGACCTCGCTGCTCGCCGCGCGCGTGAATCGCGAGCACCATGCGGGGGCGATGGACATCACATGTATCGACCCGTATCCCCAGGATTTCCTGCGCGATGGAGTTGAGGGAATTGCGCGGTTCGTCAAGCAGCCGGTCGAAGAGATGCCGCTGTCGGTGTTCGAGGCGCTCGCCGCCGGGGACGTGCTGTTCATCGATGGCACGCATGTGGTCAAGACCGGCGGCGACGTCGTGTATCTGTTCGGCGAGGTCGTCCCTCGGCTGGAGCCGGGGGTGGTCGTCCACGTCCACGACATCTTCCTGCCCCGCGACTACCCCGAGCAGTGGGTGCTCTCGGGTTGGGGCTGGAACGAGCAGTACCTGCTGCAGGCGTTCATGGCCTTCAATCCGGAGTTCGAGATCCTGCTCGGGACGGCGTGGCTCGCGGCCAACCATCCCGAAGCGATGATCGAAGCGGCGCCCGCGCCGACGCAGAGCCACCACCGCCTCGAGGCCTCGCTGTGGTTTCGTCGGCGCGGTCCCGTTTCCAGCTAGCCGCGCACCCGCGCGAGGCTGAACGGACCGAGGTCGACGTCTGGCGCGCTCGCGGTCAGCAATTGCGCTGCCGCTTCGCCGATCGCTGCCGAGTGCTTGAAGCCGTGCCCAGAGCAAGCCGACACCATCAGCACGGAATCGTGCTCGGGGTGACGGTCGATCACGAACCGGCTGCCGCGCGTGCTCGTGTAGAGACACGAGACTGTTCGCAGCGGCTCGGGACCAAGCCAGGGCAGGAACGGTGCGATGCAACGCTCGTACATGTCATGGCTCTCCTGTGGGGTCGCCGGATGCTGACGGCCGTCAGGCGTCGTCGTGCGCTCGTAGGACTCCGATGCCACCTTGACTCCACCGCGCGGACCATCAATCGCCGGAAAGCCATAGAACCCATCGAGGTGAACGAACCCGCGCTTCTCGCCGCCAAGCTCCCACACGAACGCCGGCATGTCTCGCAGCTGCTCGTGGCCCTCGCGGATCGGGAACCAATAGAGGAGCTGCCGATACACGGCGAAGATCTCGCGGCCGTCTGGGAACAGCTCGCCGATCCACGCGCCGACGCACAGGAGCAGTTGATCGGCCTCGTAGGTGGTCTGGTCGGTGGTGGCGACGACGCCGTTCTCCGATGCGCTCCAACGCCCGACGCGCTCACCGAACCGGAGGTCGGCACCGCCACGACGAGCGAGCTCGAGCTGCGCCGCCACCGCCGCCTCCGGCCGCACGTAACCACCCTCCGGCTCGTAGTACGCCTCGGTCAGCTCGTCGACGGCGAACATTGGAAACCGGTCCCGGACCTCGGCATTGCTCAGAGCTGCGTGCTCGATTCCGTAGAGGCGGGCGGACGCGCGGGTCTCGTGTAGGAACGGGCTCGCCGGGTGGGCGAGGATCGCGATCCCCGGCTGCGTGAGCAGCCGGGCGCCGGTGCGCTGCTCGAGCTCGCGCCACAGCTGATGGGAGCGGCGCACGAGCGGCACGTACTCCCGGCCCTCGCCGATGGCCAGCCGAGTGATTCGTGTGTCGCCGTGGGTCGACCCCCATGGATGCGGCGGGGCAAACTGATCGATCCCGGTCACCGACACGCCGCGCTCGGCGAGCTGCGCGCATGCCGCGCTGCCCATCGCGCCGAGCCCGACGACGATCACATCGCTTCTGCCAGCCATCCCGGGTGTCGATCCCCGAAGCCTCGGAGCGCCTCGAGGTCGGCCGCTTGCACCGCGGCCTGGGGAGACTCTGAGAGCTGCTGACGGAACAGGTCTGCAGCGCCTGGCTGCGCGCCCGGCCCGGACAGGCGGTAGCGGGGAGGTAGCAGCGGCCCGAACGTCAGCGCCTCACCGAGCTCAGGCCAGGCGTCGACGTCCGGCGACACTCCGAGCTCCTCGGAGAGCGTCAGCGCGAGCGCATTGTGCGCGTCGAGCGGCGGTTGGCCCTGGGCAATCGCCCGGCGCATCGTCGTCTCGTCGGGCAGCTCGGCGTCGCCCGCCCAGACCGCGATGATCCAGCGCGCCTGCAGCTCGACCAGCGGGAAGTAAGGCCCCTGAGCGAGGAACTGGCCGATCACCCCGAACCCCGGGAGGTCCGGGTGAAGGGTGCGCTGGTAGAGGCTGAGGCCCGGTTCAAGCACGCGCCGCGTCTCGAGGTCCAGGAAGGGGATGTCGAGCTCGTAGCCGGTTGCACAGATGATCGACTCAAATCTCTCTGCCGAGCCATCGGTGAAGGTGACGACGTCCCCGGCGATGTCCGCGATCGCGGGACGGCAGACGATGCTCCCGTCGCGGATCTGAGCGAGGTAGTCCTGGCATAGGGAGATACCGGCCACGCGGATATCGGGATCGGGCTCCGGAGCACCGAAGTCAGCGGGGTTCCCGGCGACGCGAACCACCCGCGCATGCTGGCGTGCCGCCCACTCATCTCCACTCAGATAACGGCGTTCGAGCGCACCGAACAGCGTGTACCACTGCCAGTCCGATGAGACCCCGTCGACGACCTTCTGGATCACGTACCGAGGCTTGCGGAACGCGGACGTCACGGGCGCGCTCGGAGCGAGGTCGGACGCGATTTCGAGCCCGCTGATCCCGTTGCCGTAGACCAGTGTGCGCCGGTCGCGGAATGACTCCGAACCGGGGTAATCGAACGCATGGATCACCTGCCCGCGGAACCCGCCCACACCAGGCGGAAGGCACGGCTTCAGAAACCGCCCCGAAGCCACGATCACGCCATCAAATGGCTCGCCGTCGACCCTCCATCCGCGCCGCAGCGTCCCAACACGGGTGTGCAGGCGAATTCGCTCGGTGAGCCTGAATTGACGGGCGAAGGCCTGCAGATAGGCCCGCACCTGCTCAGCCGCGGGGTGGAGCGGATAGTCCCCGGGCGCCGGAAAGTCCGAGAACGCTGTGAGCGCCCGGCTCGTGTTCGTGTGCATGCCGGGCCACACGCCGCTGTGTGGGGCGGTTGTGTTCCACTGGCCGCCGAGCTCGTCTGAGGCCTCGAAGACGGTCACGTCAAACCCGGCTTCGAGCGCGTGCTTGGCCGCCACGAGTCCGCTGGGACCGGCCCCGATAATCGCCACTCGCGCTCCCCGAGGCAGCATACGACGCGAGCCTAGCGCGATCCCGGGGACCCGCAAGCGCGGCGTAAGATCCTTTGAGATCGACGAGTGAGGAGGGTTGAGCGATGGAGGTTGTGACGAACGAGCTGCTCATCACCGAGCGCGACGGTGAGCTGGCGATCCTCACGCTGAACCGGCCCCAGCAGCGAAACGCGCTGTCGGTCGAGCTGATGGATCAGGTGATCAGTGCGCTCGGCGCGCTTCGTGACGATGCAGACGTCCGGGTCGTGGTGCTCGCCGGCGCCGGCCCTGCTTTCTGTGCCGGCCACGACCTGGGGGAAATGCGGGGCCTCGATCTCGACGGCTACCGGAGCGTGTTCGCCACGTGCACGAGGATGATGGTCGCGATCCACGAGCTCCCGCAGCCGGTAATCGCCCGGGTCCACGGAATCGCCACTGCGGCCGGCTGCCAGCTGGTCGCCGCGTGCGATCTCGCGGTCAGCAGCAGCACGGCGAGGTTCGCCACGCCCGGGGTCAAGATCGGGCTGTTCTGTTCAACGCCGATGGTCGAGGTCAGCCGCGCGGTGGGCCGCAAGCGGGCACTGGAGATGCTGCTCACCGGGATGCCGATCGATGCCGCCACCGCCGCGGACTGGGGGCTCGTGAACCGGGTGGTCGAGCCGGATGCGCTCGAGGCGAGCACCCGCGAGCTTGCCCGCCAGATCGCGGCGGCGAGCACGGCGACGATCCAGGTCGGCAAGCGGGCCTACTACGAGCAGATCGACCTCGATCTCGAGCACGCCTACGAGCTCTGTCAGGACGTGATGAGCCGCAACGCGATCGCCGAGGACGCCCAGGAGGGAATCGGCGCGTTCCTCGAGAAGCGCCAGCCGGTCTGGCGCGGTCGCTGAGCCAGGGTCAGGACCTCCATTCGGCCTGGACGGATTGATCGGTTGTAGTGCGGTCCGGCGGCCGGCGGGCCGCTGCTAGGTTGGGTCGAGCTCATGGCCGCGACCCCTGATCCGGCGATTCTGCTGCCGCGCCACGTTCCGCTGTTGCGCTACGACAGCCAGGAGCCGTACTTCGCCGACGCCGCCTCCGAGTGGACGGACAACCCTGGCAATCAGCTTCGCCGTGTGGACGGGACCGTGATCGCGAGCGCCGGCGCCGGCCTGTCGTTGAGCTTCCTGGCACCGGTCCACTACGCCAACGGCGAGGCGGTATCCCCGGATGACCGCATCGGCGATCCCTCGCACGACTATCCGGCGCAGGCTCGGGCGCTCCATTCTCAGCCCCAATACGCCAACCGGGTCTACGGACATTGGGCGACCGGGACCGACGGTCGGGTGTGGCTCGCCTACTGGTTCTTCTACTTCTACAACGACTACAACCTGGTCGGGCCGTTAATCAAGGCGGGCCTGCACGAGGGCGACTGGGAGATGATCCAGCTCCGCCTCGACCCCACCGGTGCGATCCCGGACCTGGCGGTCTATGCGCAACACAAGCACGCCGGCCAACGGCCGTGGAACGCCGTCGAGCGCGTCGGCGACCAGCCCGTCGTGTATCCGGCGCGGGGTTCCCATGCCTCGTACTTTTCAGCCGGCGTCCACTGGACCGGAGCCTGGTTCGACGTCGCCGACGGTGGGCGTCCGGGCCCGCCGCTCACATTGCAAACGATCTCGGATTCGCCAGGCGTCGACGACTGGGCTTCGTGGCCTGGACGGTGGGGCGGGACCGAGCCGCCGCCAGACGACCCGAACCCACTCGACGATTCGAGCCCGCGCGGGCCGGGCGGCCACCCGCAATACAGGAACCCGGACGCACTGTTCGAGACCGCGGTCGCTCACGAGGCGTCACTGGCCGCCGCGCCGCCGGTGCCGCCCGCGCCGCCGGCGCCCACGATCAGTGCGGTACGGGACGAGCGCGGCCTTCAGGTGAGCTACGACGCGCACGTTCCCAATCCCAACGGGCTGGTGATCACGGTGGGCGATCCCGCTGACGCGACCGCTCCAACCGTCCATCGCGTCCCGGTCAACCGCCAGACCGGGAAGGTCACGATCCCGATCGCGGATCAAGAGGAGCCGCAGGCCGTGCACGTCAGCGTCGCCACGCACGGGGGGACCGCGTCTCCGGCCACTCGCGCAGCTGTCCCCTAGACGCGGTCCGGGCTACGTCGTGAGCGCGCCGAGCAGCGATCGGGCATACCCGACGAGGCGTTTGGGCGGGTAGCGGGCCGGGTCGTCGATCAGCAGCTTGGCCCCGTGCTCGGCCATCGCCAGGACCATCTCGGCCGTCAGCTCGGAGTCGAGCTTCGACGCCCGGGGGCGGTCCAGCATCGCGCCGACGGCGGCGTGGATCTGCGCGAGCGCAAACGCGCGCCCGGCCTCCACGCGCGCACGCACCACCTCCGGGGTCTCATCCGGTGGGACCAGGATCAGCCGCCAAGGCCGCGGGTCGGCTGCGATCACCTCGGCTAGGGTCGACAGCCACGACAGCAGCAGCGCGGCCGGATCCGCTTCGACCGGATGTGGGGGCATCGCCGCGGCGAGCGCCTGCAGCCCGCGCTGCTGCTCGCGCTCGAGGAGCGCGGCGAGGAGCGGGCCGAGGCCCGGATAGGCGTTGTAGAGGACGGGCTTGGCGAGCCTGGCCCGCCGGGCGATGGCCTCCATCGTGATCGAGCCATAGCCGCTCTCGGCGATCAGCTGCAGTGCTGCGTCGAGAGCCTGTTCGCGGCGGACCTCGATCGGCATGCGGGGCTGGCGGCGAGGAGGGGTGGTGGCCATCCGCCGAAGCGTATCAAGCTAGCTACGCTTGCGTATATACGCTAGAGTAGTTCCCGCTCGATCCAGGCGAGCTTCTCCTCTTCCGAACCCAGGAGCGATCCGATGGCAGCCAATGCGTCTTCACCGCCGGCAACCTCGAACGGCGATGTGCAGCAGAGGAATGGGCAACCGGAGCCAGACTCGGCGTCGGCCGCTCCGCGTCCGGCAGCCGGCGGTCCGGGCAGGCGCCCCGGCCTGATCGAGCTCGTGCGCCGGGCGCGAAACCGCGCCAGCACGCCGATGGAGGATTACGGCTGGTTCGGACCGGACTCGATCACCTGGCGGGTGTGGAGCTACCCGACGTCGCTGACGGTCGGGTTCAGCCGTTCGGTGGTGGTCGAGGAGCTCGACCCCTTCCTGGTCGCCGCGGTTGACGCGACGAGCAAGATCTACAGCCAGCCGAGGGTGCGCTACGACCGGACGCTCAGGTACTTCGCAACGCTCAAGTTCGGCGACTCACGCTCGGTCGTGAAGGCGTCCGAGGTGCTGATCAAGGTGCACGCGAAGGCGGTCGGCACCGAGCCGGTGAGCGGCCTGGCCTACGACGCCAACCACCCTGATTCGCAGCTCTGGATCCACCTGACGGCGTGGCACTCGATCCTTTACGCGTACGAGCGATACGGGCCGGGCAAGCTCTCAGAGGAGGACGAACGCCGCTACTGGGAGGAGTGCGCGATTGCAGCGCAGGCGCAGACGATCGATCCGGACCGCGTACCGCGGAACCGCGACGGCGTGCGCGAGTACTTCGAGCGCATGCGACCGCGGCTCGCCGCCTCGGAGGCCACGCAGCAGGCGATGGATCATCTGATGAACGCCGAGGTGATGTTCCCGCCGCTGCCGCCGGTGGTCCGGCCGTTCGCGTGGGCGCTGGCGAAGACGCTGCGGGTGGCGATCATCGCGACGCTGCCGCGCTGGCAGCGGCAGCTCGGCGGCATCCGTCAGCCACGCGCGCTCGACGTCCTGATCCGGCCGCCGATGCGGATCGGCTTCCGCGCCGTAGCCGCGCTACCCAGGCTCGAGGTCGCGCTGCTCGGGCTCGCCTCACCGGCGACGGTCCCGCTCGCCGGGCCGATGCTGCTCGGCATCAAGCCGCGGCGCCAGGAGACGGTGAGCCCGGCCGAATCGTTCGAGCGCCACGGTGTTACGACGCCGAGCGAGACGTATGCGCGGATGCGTGGTGATGGGAGTCTCGATGTCGCATATCCGCCCTCAGCTCCCGCGGTCCTCGGCTCCAGCAGGGGTTAGGCCGCGGGTCTGCAGCCACAGCTCGAACAGCGGGTCGGTGAGCCGCGGCCTGCTCTCGACGTTGATGACGTCTGCGTTGCCGATCAGGCTCTCGAGCGCCTTGCCGATGCTCGACCGCTTGATCCCGACGGCCGCGGCCGTCTCCTCGCTGTGCAGCGGCGTGGTCGTTACCGCGAGCGCGCGGGCGACGCGACGCTCATTGGTTGTCAGCGCGCGCCAGATCGCATGCATCAGCTGCGCGGAGTCGCTCGCGGCCTGATCCAGCGTCGATACCCACGTGCCCTCATCGGCGACAGTTCCCCGAGCTGTGCGCTGCCACAGGTAATGGGCCAGCATCATGCTCCTCTGTGGGTGCCCGCGCGTGAACTCGAGTAGCGGCGACAGCGCGGCGCCCGCGTCACGGCCCGTCTGCTGGAAGCGGAGCGAGACGTATTCGGCGACGGCGGCGATCGGAAGAGGATCGAGGCTGCGCGGGACAGCCTGGTCGAGCAGCGGTCGTTTCGGATCGGCGAACAGCTGCTGCATCACGCCCGGTGCCGAGCCCGCGAAGGCATACGTCGCGGCGTCCGCGTGATGCTGGATGACGCTTCGGATCTTCCCGTCGGCCCCCGGGACGGCGAGCACATCCTGGATCTCGTCGAACACGATCAGGCTCGTCGTCCCGTCACGATCGAAGATCGCGGCGGGGAGCTCGAGCAGGCGGAGCAGGACTGACTCGGCGTCGACGTGTGGGTTTCGCTGCAACGTCGCCGTGAACCCGCCGCCTCCGAGGGAAAGGCCGATGTTCCAGGTCCGGAACAGGTTCTCGACGTGGCGCCGAACCGGGCCCTTCAGGCGATCGTAACCGCGCTCGATCCGGACGACGATCTCGGCGATCGAGAGCACGTCCTGAAGATCGACCAGCACGGTCGCCATGCCCTCGCGTCCGGCGCTGTCGAGGACGCGGCGGAGGATCGTGGTCTTGCCGTAGCGACGGGGTCCGACGAGGCGAAATGAGTGTCCCCCGTCGGCGAGCGCGAGCAGGTCGTCCGCCTCGGGATCGCGATCGATCATCTGCTCAGGGGGCAGAGGCCCGGAGAAGCGAAACGGGTTGAGGTCTCGAGCGGCCGGCATGGCGAGAAGGATAGCATTTGCGCAGACTCAAAGTATGCAACTGGGTATATAAATAGTATGCAAATTAGCAGAGGCAGGGAATGCAGGAGCGTATCGATGCGGCGGTGACCGGGGCAGCGACGGATACGGTTCGCGGTGGCTCGGCAGCTGGGCCTGACGGGCTGCCGATCGGGCGCCGCCACGTCCTGATCGCCGGCCCCGCCGCCGTCCGTCGCGGGCTGGCCGCGGTTTAGTCGTCGCTGGGCCCGGGTACCGCAAGCATCGTTGGCTGCCTCGCGTGCGAGGCGGCTGTCGGGCGGTCACCGAAGACAACCGGCCGCCCACGTCAAGGCTCCGTCCGTGTGACGTGTGGCCTTCTGAAGCACTCGCTGAAGCGGTGCGACCCACGCCCAACATCAGCGTGCTCCCGGACGCCGGGACACAGCACGCCTGCTGGACGATGAACACGATCATGAAGGAGAAACCCAAGTGAAACGATTGATACTTCCCGCGGGCGTCGCGCTCGCGGCCGCCGCGCCGGCCATCGCTGCGGCGAAACCACCGACGTCCGCCCACGCGCGCGCCTACGAGCACGTCTACGAGCAGGTCGCGCACAAGCTGGGCCGGCGCGTCCCGGGCCGCAACATCATCAAGGATGGCGTCGCGCAGGGCCGCGCCGCGACGGATGCCGAGACGGTGTCCTCGCTCGCGCTGCTCGAGCGGATGCTCGGAGGCGCGCCGGCGACTGCCGCGCCAACCTCGAGCGCGACCGCTACCGGCTCGAGCCCGGCCACGGGTACTTCGACCGGAGCGGCCGGAGTACCCGCCTGCGCGTCGGAGTCGGGCACCAACTACTCGACCGGGTCGTCGAACACGAACGCCTCGTCGGGCGCCACCGGGCGGTATCAGATCCTGCCCTCGACGGCCGCCAACTACGGCTGCAACCTGTCAACGCCGGCCGGACAGGATGCGTGTGCGCAGACCATCTACCAGCACCAGGGCGCCGGCGCCTGGGTCGGCTGCGGCGGGTAGCCGCCTCCCCGTTCGCGCGCGGGCCGCGGGCTCGCGCGCGGGCGCCTGGGGGCCGGGCCGCGGGCTCGCGCGCGGGCGACCGGGGGGCGGGACGCGGTCGGGGGACCGCCGCACACCATTGGTGCCTCGGCGAGTAGATAGTAGTGTCGCGCCTACCCCATCCGCTGTCCGGGGACCGAGCGCTGGCGAAAGGAAGAGGCTGAGGATGATCGACTTGACCGAGGCGCAGCTCGCGACGCTGCGCGTGGTGTGCAACACGGTCGTTCCGGCGATCGAGCGCGTGCCCGATGAGGATGGGTTCTGGGCGCGCGCTGCAACCGATGTCGGTGCCGACCAGGCGCTGGTGATGGCGCTCGCGACGATGCCCGAGGATCAGGCTGCCGGCCTGGCCGAGCTGCTGGACGTCCTGGCGGCGCAGGGCTTCGACGGAATGTCGCAGCTATCGCGTGAGCAGACATTCACCAACCTCGCGCTCTCCTCCGTTGAGGCGGCGGCGGGCGTGGGGGCGCTGATCGCGCTGACGCTGATGTTCTCCTACGCGAACGTCGATCCCGCGACGGGCCAGAATCCGTTCTGGAAGACGCTCGGTTACCCCGGTCCGATCTCGGCTCCGCCGGTGACGCCGAAGACGATCACGCCCCTGGTGCCGGACGGGGACACGACGCTCGAGGCGGACGTGGTCGTGGTCGGTTCGGGCGCCGGTGGCGGGGTGATCGCCGGCAAGCTTGCCGCGGCCGGCCGCCGCGTCGTCGTGCTCGAGCGGGGCGCCTACCACAACGAGGCCGACTTCAACCAGCTCGAGCTGTGGGCATGGTCGAACCTGTACTGGCGCGGCGGCCCGACGCCGACAGCCGACCTCAACATCACGCTGCAGGCGGGCTCGTGCCTCGGGGGCGGGACGGTGATCAACTGGACCAACTCGCTGCGAACCAAGGACTGGGTGCGTCAGCAGTGGGCTTCCGAATACGGCCTGACCGACGTTGCGAGCGACGAGTTCGATCGGCACCTCGACGATGTGTGGGAGCGGCTGTCCGTCAACGACCAGTGCTCGGAATTCAACCGGCCGACCCAGGCGATGAAGCGGGCGGCCGAGCGGCTCGGCTGGTCCTTCGCCACCGTGTTTCGCAACTGGGATCCGGCGCGCCACGATCCGGCGATGGCTGGCTACATGGGGTTCGGCGATCAGTCGGGCGCCAAGCAGTCGACGCTGAGGACCTACCTCCAGGACGCAGCCGACCACGGGGCCGAGCTCCTGACCGGCTGCGAGGTGCAGCGCGTGATCGTCGAGGACGGCCGCGCTGCCGGCGTCTCAGCGGTGTGGTCGGACGGGACGTCGTCGGCCGCCGTCACCGTGCGCGCGCCTCAGGTCGTGCTGGCCGCCGGGTCGCTCGAGACGCCGGGCGTGCTTCTACGCACCGGCATTGGTGGTCCGGCGGCTGGACGCTACCTGCGTCTGCACCCATGCTCGGCCACAGTCGGCGACTACGGCGAGGACATGCAGGCCTGGTGGGGCGCTCCCCACTCGGGATTGGTGAACGAGTTCGCCAACCTCAAGGATGGCTATGGCTTCCTGCTCGAGGGCGTTCAGTACACGACCGGTCTGGGTGCCTCGGCGATCCCGTTCACCTCGGGCGCCGAGCACAAGCAGCTGATGCGCGACTTCCGAGAGTGCGGCACGATGATCGGGCTCGTCCGAGACCGCGGCAGCGGACAGGTAACGATCGATGAATCGGGCGCGAGCGTCCCGTGGTACGAGGTCACCGACCCCGTCGACCTGCATCACACCCGCGAGGCGCTCGAGCGGCAGATCCGCGCACACGTGGCGGCCGGGGCGCGCCGCGTCTTCGTGCTCGCCCAGGGGCTGCCCGCGTGGCGGGTGGGCGATGACCTCGACCTCTTCATCGCCGGTGCACGCCGGATCCCGGCTCGCGCGGGTGGTCTGATGATGTTCTCCGCTCATCAGATGGGGAGCGCGCGGATGGGCTCCGATCCCGAGCGGTCGGTGGCCAACCCGTGGGGTGAGTTGCACGACGTTCCCGGCGTATGGATCGGAGATGCCTCGGCGTTCCCGACCCCGTCGGGCACCAACCCGATGATCACGATCATGGCGCTCGCGTCGCGCACGGCCGAGCACATCACCGAAGCGATCCGTTCACGACCCTCAGCGCCGGCCCGGGAGGTCTCAGCATGAGCACGACACCCACCCTGATCACTCACGAGCACCTGTACATCGGCGGTCAGTGGATCGAGCCGGCGGGTGCCGGAACGATCGACGTGATCAACCCGGCCAGCGAGGACGTGCTCGGCCGAGTTCCGGAGGGCACGCCCGCGGACGTCGAGAGAGCCGTGACAGCCGCTCGGGAGGCATTTCGATCCTGGTCAGCGACGGCGCTGGAGGAGCGGGTGGAGCTCTGCACGAACATCTCGCTGCGTCTCCAGCAGCGCCACGAGGAGCTCTCGAGCCTGATCTCGCAGGAAATGGGATCGCCGATCACCTTCGCGACGATGGTTCAGACCGCGCTGCCGATCATGGATTTCGGCTCGATGGCTCACCTGGTGGAGCACATTCCATGGGAGCAGCAGATCGGTAACTCACTGATCGTGCGCGAGCCGGTCGGCGTGGTTGGCGCGATCACCCCGTGGAACTATCCGCTGCACCAGATCGCGGCCAAGGTAGCGCCGGCATTGGTCGCCGGGTGCACGGTGGTGCTCAAGCCGAGCGAGGTGACGCCCCTGAACGCCTTTGCCCTGGCGGAGGTCTTTGAGGAGGTCGGGGCTCCGGCCGGCGTGCTCAACATCGTAACCGGCTATGGGCCGGTGGTCGGGGAGGCAATCGCCTCACATCCTGGCATCGACATGGTGTCGTTCACCGGCTCGACCCGGGCTGGTCGACGGGTGAGCGAGCTGGCCGCCGCCAATGTCAAGAAGGTCGCGCTCGAGCTCGGCGGCAAATCGCCCAACGTGATCCTCGACGACGCTGACCTCGAGAAGGCCGTCGTCAACGGAATCCAGAAGTGCTACATCAACTGCGGGCAGACCTGCTCGGCTCTGACGCG
This sequence comes from uncultured Solirubrobacterales bacterium, assembly GCA_963796645.1. GTDB lineage: Bacteria > Actinomycetota > Thermoleophilia > Solirubrobacterales > Solirubrobacteraceae > Palsa-465. Next base: position 111,173 of record CAWCMQ010000005.1, read on the forward strand.
CATGCTGGTGCCGCGCGAAAAGCTCGAGATCGTGGAGCAGATCGCCGCCGCGGCGGTGTCACAGACGCAGCTCGGCGACCCGGCCGATCCGGCCACTCAGCTCGGACCGCTCGCCTCGCAGGCGCAGCAGGACCGGGTCCAGGGCTATATCGAGAAGGGGCTCGAGGAGGGGGCGCGACTCCTCGTCGGCGGGCCCGGCCGGCCCGAAGGACTCGACCGTGGGTTCTATGTGCGACCGACCGTGTTCAGCGATGTGACCCCGGAGATGACCATCGCCCAGGAGGAGATCTTCGGCCCGGTGCTCGTGATCCAGCCCTACGAGGACGAGGAGGACGCGATCCGGATCGCCAATGACACCGACTACGGTCTCGCCGGTGGCGTGTACTCGGCCTCGGTCGAACGTGCGAGCGGGATCGCCCGCCGGCTGCGCACCGGACAGGTGGAGATCAACGGCGCCGCCTTCAATCCGCTCGCACCGTTCGGGGGGTTCAAGCGCTCGGGGCACGGTCGCGAGCTCGGTCCCTACGGGATCGAGGAGTTCCTGACGCTGAAGTCGATCCAGCTGTAGACGGGCTAGCCGCTCACCGCGTCGGGCAGCTCCACGCTTTGGGCTGCCTCCGCCTGCCGCGGACTGGGCGCCGAGGCGAACATCGCCCTCGTCGCGCCGGCGATCTCGACCACCGCGTCGCGACTCGCACGGCTGACTCCGGCGGCTGAGATGAACGCATGGATGAAGCCCGGGAAGCGGCGCAGGATCGCCCGCGTGCCGGCGGCGCGAAGCGCCTCGGCGTATGCCTCGCCCTCATCTCTCAGCGGGTCGAACGCGGCCGTGATCACGAGCGCCGGCGGCAGCCCAGAGAGGTCCTCGGCCAGCAGCGGAGACGCCCTCGGATCGCTCGCCTGAGCCTGCTCGCCTCCGAGATAGTTGTCCTCGAACCAGTCCATCTCGGAGTCGGTGAGCAGGAACCCCTCGGCGAACAGCTCACGGGAGGGATGTCTACTCGTGAAGTCGGTCGCCGGGTAGATCAGGAGCTGGATCGCAGGCGTGGGGCCGCCGTCATGGGTGGCGAGCTGGGAGACGACCGCGGACAGATTGCCGCCGGCGCTGTCCCCACCGACCCCCACGCGCTCCGGATCGGCGCCGAGGCGCTCGGCATTCGCGTGGGCCCAGCGCAGCGCTTCGCGGGCGTCTTCGACCGCCGCCGGAAACGGGTGCTCGGGCGCAAGGCGGTAATCGACCGCCAGCACGTGCACGCCGGCGTGCCGGCAGAGGAGCCGGCAGACACCGTCGTGCGTGTCGAGATCGCCGTAGGTGAAGCCGCCTCCGTGGTAGAAGACGAGCAGCGGGTGCGGACCGCCACGCTCCGCCGGCGCGTAGTGCCGTGCCGGGAGGGGAACCGGCGTGTCGAGCTGAAGGTCGCGAACCCGGCCGACGGGCACCGGCCGCCCGGAGAACACGGCGGCGAGATGCCTGCGCATCAGCCGGGCCTGCGCCGGTGGAAGCGTCTCCAGCGGCGGCTCGCCGCGGCGCTCGAACAGCGCCAGCGAGAGCTGGACCTCCGGCAGCAGCGTGTCCCCGTCGAGTTGCACCGCCGGCTTGCCCGAGAGGCGAACCTGCAGGCGCGGCGGAAGCGCGGCGAGCAGCCTCACGAACAGGTTCTGCGCTCGCTGCCCCACGGTCAGGTCGGCCATCTGTTGAGCCTATCCGCTGGGACCCACCGCGGGGCAGCGTGGTTCGAGAGCGGCGTAAGAATCTCGTCGGAGAAAACCCTGGGGTGTTCCCCTGGGGCGAAGCTCGACGTGCCCGCGTAAATTCGCCCGCCGCCAGGGTTCTGGCCACGTTTGGGGGCGCACGTCAGGGGAGCTGGGCTGGCTCGCCCGAGACGGCCACGCACGGCCAGATCGGGCGAGCCGGCGAGCTACGGGAGCGCCGCTCAGCGCCGCTGGAGCTGCACCCGAACCCCGAGGCAGGGTGCGGTACTCCGCTAGCCCAGATGTGCGGGGATCGGCTGCACCCAACGGCTGCGACCCACGACGGACACGGTGCGCGCGTAGGACGCTCGCAGCTCGGCGGCGTCCGCCGGATCCGTGCGCCACGCGACTCCGGCCGGAAGTACCTCGAACGTCGGATGCTGGACCCAGATCGGGACGTAGTGGATGAAGCTGACGCGCGCCCCCTGGCTGTCGACCGTGATCGTCACCAGGGCGATCATCCCGTCCTGTGAGGCCGCGGGGCAGCAGGCGCTGGTCTGGTTCGAGATCAGGTTGCCCTCGCCGAACACGACCAGCTTGCCGTTGATCCTGCGGATTGGCTGTACGACATGGACGTGCTGGCCGACGATCGCCGTGATGTCGGGCGATGCAGTGAGCTTCCTGGCCAGGTTCATTTGAAAGCTGCTCGGCTCGGGGACGTTCTCGTCGCCCCAATGGATGTTCACGACCACGACCTTCGCGCCGTCCAGGCGCGCGCGGTGGGCGTCGCTGAGAATCTGAGCCGCGTTGGCGCGGTTGACCGACCACGGGTGTGGAGACGGGATTCCGTTGGTCAGTTCGGTGTAGGCCAGGAATGCGACCCGGACGCCCTTGATCGTCATGATCAGCGGCGTGCGCTGGGCCGCTGCCGACACGAACGTTCCGGTGTGGTAGACGTGGGCGTGATCGAGGATTCGGATCGTGTCGACCACGCCTCTCTCCCCCTGATCCAGCGAATGCGTGGCGGCGGTAGAGCAGGCCAGCCATCCGGTGGCGTGGATCGCAGGGGCCAGCGCGGGCGGCGTGTTGAAGATCGGATACCCGGTTGGCGGCGAAGGGGTCATCGGCGTCTCGACATGGCACAGCGGCAGGTCCGCGCTCCGGATGTAGGGCCTGATCTTCGTGAACAGCGCCGCGAAGTCGTAGTGATTGCCGCCGCCGAGCTCCAGTGCCCGATCCCAGACCGGCGAGTGGATCAGCAGGTCACCGCTGGCCTCGACGACGATCCTTACCGGCCGCATCCTGACGACGTGATGTCGCGCTGCGGTGGAGGCGCTCGCACGCGTGCTGGAGCCGGACCCGGTTGACAGCAACGCTCCGATCGCCACGACCACCACGCCGAGCCCGAGCAGGGCGACGAGCCGTCGCCGGCGAACCTGACGGGCTCGTTCCCTCGCTCGGCGCGCCCTCAGGTCCGGTGCGGATAACGGCTGCCGCCGCGGTGGCGGCGCGGGATCGCTCACGCCGCGATCGTATTCGAACCCGGTCTCGGGGGAATAGGCCGGGGTCAGCGAACGTCGACGAGCGCCGCGCTGTACGGCGCGACATCGACGACGAAGCTGCCGTTCGTCCGGCCAATCTTCGACAGCCTGAACTTTCCGTGCCAGGCGCCATCCCTTCCGATCCGGCGCCCGGCGAAGGTGACACCGCTGCGCGACGCGAGGCTCGGCGCCAGCAATCTGGTGACGAGCATCCGCTCATAGGCTCCTCCGACTGCCACCGTGGCCTGAACCGGTCTGGGGCCCTCGTTGATCAGCAACAGCCGCAACCCGGTTGAGGACCCGAGCGACCAGGCCTTGAGCGTGGACGCGGACCGGGGGGTCACTGTCGTCGTCTCGAGCCTCGGCTTGGGTCCGAGCATCCGCCCGAATACGTACAGCGCGTATAGCTCCGGGAGGGGCTCCAGCCGACCCGCGACGATGTGAAACGGTGAGTTCGGCAGGTCCGGTCGGATGTGCCAGTTGACCCCGTCGACCCCGGCGCTCATCATCTCGAACAGCGTGTCGAGCGCCCACAGTGCGGTCGAGAACGAGCTCGCCACGCCTCCGGTGCGCGAGCAGCTGATCGAGTTGATCTCGGACACACGCAGCTGGAGCCCATGTGCGTGGGCCAGGGCGATGTCGTTGTGCAGGCTGTGCGCCAAGCCCCTCGAATAGTGGGCGGAAAGGAACGACACGGGAGTGGGGGCACGGGCGCGCTGGCCCCGAGTGCAGGTTGCCGCGGCATAGCGATGAAACGAGAGGACCCTGGGGGCGAGGCGGCCCAGGCCGAGCAGGTCGTCCGGCCAGGTGAGGCTGGGAAACGTCAGCTCCGGCGCGCTGAGTGGAATCGACGGCACCGCCTCGTGCAGCGCGGACGCGTAGGTGGCGTAATCGGATCGGTACCGGGCGGGTGAGTACCCGTCGGTCCAGTCGGCGGGGGTGGACGGCAGCGTGCTCGGAATCCGCTCCTGCTGGTAGCGCGCCTGCCGCTTGTAAAGGTCGGGCTCGTTTCCGACCGCCAGGCCCCCGAGCGCGTGCGCCGGCAGCGCCGCGAGCGCCGCCCGCGCGAAGTCGACCGCCATCGTCGGCGAATGAACAGCCAGATTCAGCGTCAGCTCGACCCGGAGGCGGTCGCGCCGAGCGAGCGCGCCAAGCTGCTGCAGCCACGCGGGGTCGAGGTTTGTCACGAACGCCGGTCGGGGTCCGGCCTGGTTGAAGTAGACCTCGTCTGCGGTCGTCCCCCCGAGGCGGAATCGCAGCGCCCGGCCGTTGTGGGCGCGCATCAGCGAGAGCATCCGGTCGAACAGATGACCCGCGCTCTCGTAGGTGGCCAGCTCCGTGTACTCGACGGACAGCCCGAGGTAATCCGGCGACACCGGCCGACCGCCGGAAGCGGACAGGTTCACGTTGACCGCGGACACGCGCTCGCTTGCGCGCGCCACTCCGAGCGCCGGCGTCAGCGATCCGAACGAGACGAGGATCGCGGCGGCCAGCGCTCGCCGGCATCGGATCGCTCCCAGACCGGCTCTCACGCCCGCCCCAGTTCGCCCCAACCGCGCGACAGCATCCTCCCTTTCCAGACGGCGTTGGCCAGCGCGCAAGGCTACACGGCGCCCTGGGGGTCGCGTCAGCCTAGCCGTGAGCTGGCAAAGGCCGGAGCTAGAGTGGCGCTCAGGGATCGGGCTGTCGATTTCCGAGCCGCCGGTTCGTCTTAACCACGAACAATCCGCCCGGGTCCGATTTGACCCACGACATCAGGAGTGACCATGACTGCGTCCACCCAGGGAATCCAGACCGTGCTGCATCCGGTTTCCGATCTGGAGAAGGCCAAGGCGGTGTACGCCGCCCTGCTCGGCGTACCGCCGCAGACCGACTCTCCCTACTACGTGGGGTTCGAGGCGGCGGGCCAGCAGATCGGGTTGGTGCCGGGCGGTGGACCGCAGGGCATGACCTCACCGGTGGCCTACTGGCACGTGGCGGACATCGAGGCGAAGCTGGCTGAGGTGACTGCCGCGGGCGCCACGGTGAAGGAGCCCGCCCACGACGTCGGTGGCGGCCGGCTCGTCGCCAGCGTGACCGACCTGGACGGCAACGTGCTCGGCCTGCTTCAGGACCCCCAGTGAGTCGCTAGTCCGCAGCACTGGTCGACCCGAGGTCCCGCTCGACGGTTGAGCTAAGCTTCGCGTCGGCTCGAGCTCGCATCTCGAGATGACAGAAGGGGGCAGTGTGATGGGTGATAGGGGCGATCGCCTCATTGGGCGCGTGAGCGTGCGGTCCTGGTGTCGCGCGCGGCCGCTCGTGCTCGTCGTGGTTCTCACGGCGATCGGCGGCGTGGTGCCGTCGGCGGCAGCGGCAGGCACGTTTGCTGCGATCAAGCTGCCGACAAGCAACGGGACCCGTTGGAACTCGGTCAACGACAGCAACCAGGTTGCCGGCTCGTACATCCCCGTGGGCGAACGCCCGGTCCCGGAGATCTGGAGCAACGGCGGCGTGACCCCACTGTCGATTCCGTCCGCCGCCATATGCGCGACGGCGATCAACGGCTATGCCGACGCGATCGACGCGCAGGGCGCGGTATTCGGGGGCGAGGAGTGCGCCGACTCGATGGACTATTCGAGGGGCTATCCCGTGTACTGGTCGCCGACCGTGCACACGGCGACGGTGCCTTTCACCGGCAGCTACAACGGCGTCGCCGAGCTGACCGCCGCCAGCCGCAACGGCAACACCGCAGGCATCTGGTGCGGAAACGACGGGAGCTACACGCCCTGCCAGTACGTGGCCGCGCCGTTCCCAACCGGCGGCACGTCCGCGTACCAGTTCGCCACCGTACCCGTGACGCTGACCGATCCCGGCGGAGTCGTTGACGGAATCTCGATCAACGACTCCGGTGAGATCGCGGTCGGCGGATCGATGATCGGGCAACCGTCCTACCTGTTCCCCTCAGGCGTCAACGGCACCCGAGAGACCCCGAGCATCGTGCTCGCCGGAACCCCACGTGATCTCAACGACAAGGGTGACGTGATCGGGACCTCGGGGGGTGCACCGGCGATCGAGCTCGCCAATGGCACGGTGCAGATGCTGCCGCTGCTGCACTCGGGCGATACGGCAACCCCGACGGCCATCAACGACAGCGACGAGGTGGTCGGTTCCGATTGCCAGGCGAGCGGATGCGTTGCGGTGGTGTGGATCGGTGGGCACGTGACGACCGCTGCGTCGATGGTCTCCGGCACGTTCACCGGCACCCTCGCCGCGCCCGTCGACGTCAACAACGAGGGCTCGATCCTCGTTCAGGACCAACAGAACGGCGCCTCCGGCGACTACCTGCTGGAGCCGACTCCCCACTTCTCGGCGTCGATCGCCCTCACCGGAGCCAACGGCCAGCCGCTCACCGCCGGTTCGACCGCGGTCGGTCAGAAGCTCGTGGCGAAGGTGACGCTCACCGACCCGTCGTCGACCGACGCGATCACCGGGATCACGGTCAGCCCGCCGCTCAAGGTCTCCCCGGCGGCGGCGCTGTCCCAGGGTACGGGGCCCACCCCGGCGCCACCCACAACGCTGGCGCCGGGCAAGAGCGCCTCGTACTCGATGACCTACACGATCAAGAGCGCCGGCCGGGTGACGCTGTCGATGCACGCCTCCGGCAGCCAGGGAGGCGCCACGGCCACCGCGGACGCTTCGACGGTCACGCAGGTGGGACAGCCGCTCCAGGTGAGGGTGACGCTGTCCAGGCAGAGTCTGCGGCTGGTTCTGGCCAAGGACGGCAAGCTCGAGTCGCAGAGGGTGAATGCGACGGCGACGATCAAGAACACCGGTCAGCAGACCGTCTCGGCGGTGACCGCGCAGAAGCCGTTGTATTCCGCAGTCGGTGGCGCCAAGGTGGCCCAAATCCCGCTCAAGCTGCTGACCGGTCCGTCGCCATCGAGTGGCCGCGATCTGAAGCCGGGCCAGTCGGTTGAGGTCAAGTACGAGATCGAGGTCTCCGGCGACGGGACCTACGATGTCGAGGTGCTCGCCATCGGCGGGCAGGCGGGTGGCGGTCGGGTGAGCGCTGTCGGGTCCGCGCGGCTGACGGTGGGTTCGCCGCTGCTGGTTCTCAGCTCTGAGATGGGCCGCGAGGTCAAGAGCCCGAATGCGCCTCAGCTGATCAGGGCGGGCACCGTCTTCACGGTCAAGTTGAAGGTCGAAAACCTCTCCTACACACAGAAGGCCGGGATCTATCCGATGGTCCCGGAGCTCGAGGGCAACGCCAGTGACGGTCATGTCGAGACCGCGGGCCTGCCGATCCAGAATCCGTCACTGACCACACCGCCGCAGCCCAGTGAGGCATTCGAGCTGGTGCCTCGTCAGAGCCGCGAGCTGGAGATCATCGTGCGCACGACGGCGACGTACGCCGATGTGCAATCGCCTGAGTTCCCCGGCGGCGGCACGCGTGCGGTGGTTCACGTGCCGACTCCTGACGCCGTCGTGTTGGACGATGCCGGGTCGATCACGAACAGCGTCGCCGGCCGGGACATCTCCGTGCTGGGTGACCGCGAGTACCGGGTTGGGATCGACGATCGCGATTTCCGCGATCCCCCGCCTGAGGCGAACTTCCCCGCCAAGGTGGCCTATTTCGGCGTCGGCGTGTTTCATGGGATCTGGAATCTCACCGCCGGGGCCGTGTCCGGGGTGTTCAAGGATCTGCCGCTGCTGCTGGCGAAGGGCATCATCGGGGTGCCCTCGGCGATCGTCTCGTACGCGGATCTGGAAGCTCAGCTGTGGGATTCGATCAAGGACGATCCGGCTCAGCGAGCGTTGTTTTTGAACGGGGTCGGCAATTTGGCGCTGCTGGCGTACAAGAACGCGCCCGCGCTCGCGGGCAACATCGCGGACTTCTACAAGCGGGTCGATCAGCAGGTGCTGGCTCATTACACGCAGCTAGCCAACGATGAGTCGAGTGGCCGCTACTACGCTGCCGTCGAGGAGGAGGCGAAGGGCTGGACCGAGGTCGGTGGGAATCTCGTGCTCGCGAGTGGCCTGCTGACGCGGTTGCCGGCCGCGACCGAGGCGCTCAACACGATCAAGCAGGCCTCGTACGTGAGGGTCGGCGAGACACTGAACGCGATCGCGGACGGCGTCGGCGCTCGCGGGGCGCTCGCGGCTCTGGCGGACGCGGTTCCCGGCTACGAGTTCCTCACAACCGACCTGCGCAAGTTCTATGGGCTCTCGGAGAACCAGGTGGCGTACCTGCGAGGGTTCGCGGAGCGCAACCGGCTGATCATCACGCTGCGCAGTCGCGCCGCCGAGTCGCTCAAGTGGCTGAACGACGGTGCTGTGCTGAAGCCCGAGCAGATCAAGATCAAGACGGTTTCAATTGACGACATCAACTATCTGGGCTATCGGGACGGCGATCTGGGGCGGGTCGTGATCCGTGAGCCGCCGACCGAGGCGGAGCTGGCCCGGGAGATGCGCGCCAAAGGCTTCGGTCCCGACGATCCGCAGTGGGCGACCGCGTTCAAGCGGCGGCTCGATCGGAGCCACGAGTTCAACCACCCCGCCTATGACCAGGGATACGTCAAGTACCTCGAGGACGGTGCAAGCAACGGGGAGCTCAACCTCCGATGGAACCTGCAGCACAACTCCGTGGATCCAAGCGTCCTGCCCAACGGCTACACGAAGTATGGGGTGCGTCTCCTCGATGAGGGCGGCGGTAACCGGGTCCTACAGTTCTGCGTCGATACGCCCCCCTGCTCGGCCACGAGCTCCGGGTGGCGCTCGGTCACCGGTGACGTCGACTTCCTCTCGATCATGCATGCCGACGGTTCCCCGCTCTCGGTGTTCGAGCGGATCTCCGTCTACCGTCAGATGGCCAAGAGTCCGGTGGGGATGCTGCATCCGGCCGCAGACACCTGGACGCTGGTCAAGCGCTTCGGCGAGCAGGTCTTCGACTTCCCGGTCAAGGTCAACGAGTTCGTGCGGGGCGGCACCGTCGCCCAGTTCGGTCCCGACGGGATCGCCCGCGCGGTCACCTTCAACGCCGACCTCTCAAAGTTCACCAACGCCGAGACCTATCGCATCTTCTGGAACGGCGGCTACCAGAACGTCAAACGCAAGCTATTCGGTGGCTGAAAGCCCAGCGTGGCTCACTCGGTGAACGCGGGGTCCTCGACCTCCGCGTTGCGGAGCACAGATCCCGAGTAGGTGGCCGCGAACGCCGCGAAGATCCGTTCCAGCGGAAGGTCGGCGAAGACGCCGCGATCTCGGATGTACTCCATATGGCGGTTGCCGTCGCCGGTGAACGGATGCAGCAGCGCGTCCTCAGTGCCGTCGAATTCGAGCGGAGCCACGCCGAAGCGCGCGCAAAGGGACGCGTTGAAAGCGGGCGTGGCCTTGTGCCAGGCTCCGTCCAGGTACAGGTCCGCGTAGCCGTGGTACACGAACACGTCCGTCCCCATGATTTCCGCCAGCCGCGGCGACTGAAGGTGGTTGCGCACGTCTGAGAAGCCGAGCCGCGCGGGGATGCCCTGCGAGCGCGCGGCAGCGGTGAGAACCACCGCCTTCGGGACGCAGTACGCGGCCCCGCGCTCGATCACGGCGCTGGCACGGTAGTCGGCCGGGTCGCTCGATGCGCTGTATGGGTCGTAGCGAATCCCGTCCCGGACTGCCGCGAACAGCCGACGCACGCGTTCGGTGTCGCTCGAGGCGCCGAGGACCGCATCCTCAGCGAACCCGCGCACCACGGGATGCTCGGTGTCAATGAACGCGGTAGCGGCCAGATGCTCTGGTCCCGGCTCGATGGCGAGGTCAGGCTCGACGGCTGACATGAGCGGAGCGTATCGGGGGTTCGCCCGCCGCCCTAACCGCTCTCCGGACGCCCGGACGCGAATGACCCCGGCGCGAGGCGGGCGAGCGCCCGCGAGATCGGGCGCGGCTCGCGGCCCTCGACCTCCGCGCGCTCCTTGGCCGCCACCGCGGTTCGAACGATGTGAGAACCGAGGTAGCGAATCGGCTCGGGCGGAAAGCGTCCGGGTACCCCGTCGACGATCGGAGATCTGCTCCATTCGTCCTTCAGATCGAGCGCCAGCGAAGCGAGGATGCGGCCACCGACGACTGACGGCGCCACGCCATTGCCGGACCATCCGACGCCGTAGAAGATGTGAGGCCGTCCTCCGAGGCGACCGATCAGCGGCAGCCCCATGGCCGGGCGGTCGACCGGGCCGCTCCAGCCATCAGTGATCGCAACATCTTCAAGCGAGGGGTAGATGCGATGCATTACGTCGGCCACCTGCCTCAGCCGGCGCGGGTTGCGGGCGAACGCGCTCCCAAGGTGACCGCCGAAGGCGATCGTCCATCCGCCCTTGCCGAACACGACCCGCCCCGAGTCGGTGGTTCGGTAGTAGTCGACCATCAGCAAAGAATCCGAGACGGCCACACCGTCCGTCCACCCGATCGCCTCGAGCTGGTCCCGAGCCGGTGCGGTCGCCACGATGTCACTCGACACGACGACCAGGCGGTTGCGGAGTTCGCGCAATCCGGCCGCCCATGCGTTGGTGGCCAGCACGACCCGGTCGGCGGTCAGCATCCCGCTCGGGGTCGTGAGCACCGCGGGTCGGCTGCGGTCGAGCTTCTCCACGCGCGTGTGCTCGAAGATCCGGACTCCGAGGGACAGCGCGACGCGTCGCAGGCCGCGGGCGAGGTGTCCGGGATGGACGGTCGCCGCCCGCGGCTCGAGGATGCCGGCGAGGTGTGCAGGAGAGCCGCTGCGCCGCGCGACCTCATCAGGTGTGAGCCGGACGAATACCTCGCGGCCGCGTCGCTCGGTTGCGAGCAGCGCGTCATTCCAGGCTCCGATCTGAGCGGGCGTCGTCGCGGTCCAGAGAAAGCCGCCGCGGTGAAAGGCTGCCGCGATCTCGTGCTCCGAGCAGAAGCGCTCGAGCTCATCGATCGCCTCGTCGGAGGCCTCGCACAGCCGCAGCGCCGCACTCTCCCCAAACAGCCGGCACAGCGTCGACAGCTTGGGCCACCAGGTGAGCGCGAACCCCCCGTTGCGGCCCGACGCCCCGGATCCGCAGGTGCTCTGTTCGACCACCGCGACGTCGCAGCCAGGGCGTGCGCGCTTGATCTTGATCGCGGTCCACAACCCGACGTACCCGCCCCCGACGATCGCCACCTCGGCCCGGTCCTGGCCGGTCAGGCTCGGCGCATCGGGCGCCGAGCCCATGGCTTCCCGCAGCCACAGGGACGCCGGCTGGCGAGCGCCGGGTTGGTCGCGGTCACCAGCCATGCCAGGTCCTATGCGGTGGCGGGCGGTCAGGCGGGGCTTGGCGGTCGATATCCCCGTACCTCGCCGGTCGCTGGGACGAGCCGCTTCGACGCGAGCTGATCCATGAGCAGCCCCAGCATCTCGCGTTGCAGACCGCGCGAGGCGTCGGTCGCATAGCTCGGGTGCGCGAGGTTGCGTTGCTCGAGCGGGTCGGCGGTGAGGTCGTAGAGCTCGTACTCGTCGGGTGCGGGTTCGGTCACGGTGGTGGTCTTGCGGCGGTGCAACCGTTCGTCGCGCTCGCCGGGGACGGTCCAGAACTGCGCATTGTCGAAATAGCGGGAGAGCTTCACGAGGTGTTTCTCGCCCTGAACGTCGACCTCGGCGATGACCGTTTCGAGGTGGTTGGGCTGAGCGACCGTCGAGTAGATGCGGAGTTTCTTGGCCACCCTTGTGACTGGGCTGGCACCCGTAGCGGCGCCCTCGCTGATCTCGTCGTCGGTGGTGAACAGCAGCGGCTCAGAGGGATGCTCCGCGCCATGCAGGACGATTGCTGAGAGGTCGCGACCGACCAGCGGACGGGCGTCGGTATGGTCACGGGCTAGCTGCTCGCGCGCGGCGTCCGGGTCGATCCCGGCGAAGCCCAGCAGCGTTGGGATGAGGTCGGCGTGGTTGGTCGGAAGGTCGACCTCGCGGGCGCCACCGTTGATCATCGGGCCCGACACGACGAACGGCACGTGGAGGGATTCCTCGTAGGCGTTGTGCCACTTCTCGTGCATGCCCCCGTGGGCGCCGAGCATGTCGCCGTGGTCAGAGCTGAACACGACGATCGTGTTCTCATAGCCTCCGGTTGCGCGCAGCGCGTCGAGCACGCGAGCGATCTGGTCGTCGACGGTGTGCTGGCACTGATAGTGGAACTTGCGATGGGTCTCGATCCACGGCTGCGGAGCGCCGATCTTCGCCCACTCATCGACATAGCTCTGCTGGCACGCCGGCTTGGTCGAGAGATCCTCGTCGTGCGTCGGCGGCTTCGGGATGTCTGGCACCTGGGACGGGTGGTAGCGCATACCTTGCAGCAGCCCCACCACACCGAAGTACGAGCTGTCGTGCGGATTCAGAAACGAGCACACCGTCAGCCACGGCTGCTCGCTGTCGTCCCCATCGATCCGCTGCAGCAGCCCGATTGTCTCATCCGCCGTGAACACGTCCTTGAGCAATCCGGTGTTGTGCTTGCCCAGACCGTGGGGCTCGGGCCCGACCCACTCCGAGAAGCCGAATGGATCGAGAAGGTCAGCCTTCAGGTACGCGGCGATGTTCTCCTCGTTGCGGTTCCCATCGTCATCGATCGAGAGCAGATAACCCTCGCCGCTGGGGTCCGGGAGCGCCACATGCGCGGCGTGCCACTTCCCCTTGAAGAACGTCCGATAGCCCCCGGCGCGAAACCAATCGCCCATCGTCGGAACCGTGTCCGGCGACAGCCAAAACATGTCGTCACTATCGACGGCCTTTCCCAGCCCATCGGTCTGAGAGACGCCGTGCAGCGACGGATACTGCCCCGTCAGCAACGACGCCCGGCTCGGAGCGCAAGCGGTGGCCATCGCATGGTGCTTCGTGAAGCTGACGCCTGTCTCGTGAAGGGTGCGCTCGGCGGCGAACTCGTCATGGCGCCACTGCAGCAGCCCCTCAGGCTCGTAGGGGGTGGGGAACCGCTGCTGGTCGGTGAGGATGACCAGGACATTGGGGCGCTTCGACGGGTCGCTCATACAATCCTCGCTCTTTGGATTCCTCCGGTCTGGAGGCTCTTGTAGGTCGCAGGCTGGAAGCTCGTTCGGGGCACCCGAGGGCCCGCCTCAGTGGGCGGTCCGGGTGCAGCGAACTGTCTCGACGACGATGGATCAGGCGTGGCAGAGGGAAACAACTCGCCCCGGATCGCTGGTGCCGGTCACGGAACGTCCCGAAGCATGTCGGGAGCGGATCGGCGGCGCATCACCCAATCGGGATGACCGGCGCGCAGCGCCCCGTCCGGCGCGCGGGATCTCAACCGCTCCAGCGTCAGCTGCGGAACGACAGACCGCGCTGATCAAGGGCGGCGCGCAGCGCGGCGATCGCCGTCGGTCCCACGCCGTGCAATTTCGCCAACTCAGACGCAGAGGTTTGAGTCAGCTGATCCAGGCGCGCGTAGCCGGCACCTGAAAGCGCGCGGCGTGCGGGCGCGGAGACCAGGATCACCGGCCAGACTCATCGGTCAGGGTATGCTGGCGCCGGCGGGCATCGGGAGTTAGCAAAGGGACCGATCGTGCACCTGGGCCGCAAGGACAGAGACGAGTCAGCAACAGCCGACAGCAGCGCGCTGCTGCAAGCCACCGTGGACCGTCTCAGCGCGCTGTCGCTGATCCAACTTGCCGTCGAGGTGATGGCCAAGGCCTTCACCGGGGAGGGGGGGCACGATGACGAGCCGCCTTGGGTCGATCCATTCGGCTGGGGTCCCTCGGCCTACGACGTGGCCAACTGGCTGTACCTACCGCGCAGCGAGGAACTCGACGCGTCACAGCCGCCAGGGCTCGTCCTATACGGGCTGATTTCCGAGGCACTCCAGGCGCTTGAGCACGCGTCGCTGATTCGCGCCACACTCGACTTTGGGTTTCAGGGCACAGCCGCCTACGCTCATACCAGGTACGTTCTCACGCGCTACGGCGTCTCGGTGCGTGACTCGGGCGCTGTCGCGAGCATTCTCAGCGCCAGCATGCCTGATCAGCTGACGCCGAACGCATAGCAGCCGAATCACACGCGAGCAGTATGCTGGCTTTCCGCAGCGTTTCGCCCGGGTGCTCTTCCCTCTCGGCCCGTGTGGATCTCGACCACCGACGAGACAGGGGTGAGGCCGGCATGTCGCGAGCCGAAGAACGGTTGTCTGGGGGTGCGTTGAACGCAGCACTCGCCAACGAGCTCGGCAAGCTCATCGCGGACTTCACCGGGCGGGGGGCGACCAAATCGCGCGCCTTCATCCACCAGGATCTGGTCGTGTGCGTGTTCGAGGACGGTGCGACCAGGGCAGAGCGAAACCTCCTGGCGGCCGGAAAGTCCGACCTCGTCCGAATCCAGCGCGACGCACTGCAACGTGCGATGGGGCCGCAGCTCGTCGCAGCCGTCGAGCGGTTGACCAGCCGTACCGTCCGCACGTTCATGAGCGGCAGCGACGACGGTGGTTCCTCGATCGAGGCATTTCTCCTCGAACCACAGATGCCGGTAGCCGACGCGGCAGGATTTGACTGATACCACGGGGTCGTGACAGCACGCGTCCAGGTTCTCACCGGCGCCTCATCGACGTATCGTGATTTGGACGAGTACGCTTCTGGAGGCCGAACAGGGGAGAGTGTTGATGCGCATCGATATCGGCCAACGTGCCATTGAGACCGGCCGCGGCGGCGGTAGCGAGGAAGGGCGCGGCAAGTAGTGCCGGGCCGCACCGGACCGAGTGCCGACGAGGCGATGCGCGTGCACGAGGAGAGCGCGAGGCGGCACGAGGAAGCCGCTGCGTCGTGGGATCGGCTTGGCAACGCGGTGTGGGCCGATTTCGAGCGTCGGAGTGCGAAGCTCGAGCGTGAGTCAGCGGAGCTTGAGGCAGAAAGCGCAGACCTGGAGCGGTTGCGCGCCGGCTGGCGAGAGCGGCGTGATGACGCCGGAGGAGGGGAGATCGAGCGTCGCAGCGCGGAGATCACCCAGCGTGCCGAGCGGCTGGAAATCGAGGGGGCGAAGCTGCTGCACGAGCGCAGCCGGCTGCTCGACGAGCGCGAGCAGGCCGTCGAGGCTCGGGAGCGGTCACTGGGCACCCGCGAGTGGGTGGGCGATGAGCGTGACCGGATCGCGAACGAGCGTGAGCGCCTTGCCGGCGAGCGTGAGCGCTTGGCCGACGAGCGTGAGTCAGCGGCAGATCAGCGTGAGCGTGTCGCCGATGAGCGCGAGGGCGCCACCGAGGAGCGCGAGCACGCGCGGCTGGCGCGCATGGAGGAGCGGCGCGAACGCGAGATCCAGCGGCGCACGCGCGACACAGCAGGCGGTCGCAGGGAGAACGCCGAGATCCAGCGGGAAAGTGCCGCGAGCGACTGGTCCTCCCTGGAGCCAGATACACCTGACGTCGATGCTGCCGCCGAACCGCCCGCGAGCGCTCAGGATGCCGGGTCTGCCCGGCCGTGAAATGCGCTGATCGGGCGGTCTGCGTAGGCCAGCCGTGGCTGGTCGTCGGAGGGATATGTCCTCATGGTGTCGACATGGCGACCGCCGAGGTCATACCACCAGCCGTCCGGGTCGCTGAAAATCGCAAACAGGTCGTCCAGGTCCCCAACTGGGTCAGGACACCGGAGGTCAAGTCGAACAGTCAGGACGGGTTCGGGGCGTGGCAATTGCCACATAAATACTCCAATTTGAGCACCGAGATCGGGCCCCGGCTTATAGTCGGCCCATGCACAATTTCAAACCTAGCCGGACCGCCACCGCTGTGTCGCTTGCGATCATGCTCGCTGGTGTGAGCATGTTCGCGGCCAGCGCCCTCGCCAGTTCGAGCGCATCGTGCAAGGGCATCAGCTTCACCGTCCTGCACAACGACCACTCGGGCGGAGTCACGCTTCCCGCCGGCCCGTACACCGTTTCCAGTCCGAACCTGTCGTGCTCGGCTGCGAGCAACTACTTCACGACGTTCCTTGACAAGTACAACGGCAAGATCCCGGGCTGGACCGGCAAGCAGTTCTCAGCCGGCTACGGCAAGTACTCCAAGAACAAGAGCAAGCTCAACTTCACGGTAAAGATCAACAAGAAGGGCAAGGGCGGAGCACCCTCGTGCAAGGGCATCAGTTTCACCGTCCTGCACAACGACCACTCAGGGGGAGTCACGCTTCCCGCCGGCCGGTACACCGTTTCCAGTCCGAACCTGTCGTGCTCGGCTGCGAGCAACTACTTCACGACGTTCCTTGACAAGTACAACGGCAAGATCCCGGGCTGGACCGGCAAGCAGTTCTCGGCCGGCTACGGCAAGTACTCCAAGAACAAGAGCAAGCTGAACTTCACCGTCAAGATCAACAAGAAGAAATAACGCAGGCGATGGCGACCTGACCGGCGCAAGAACGGGACTCCTGGCTCGGTCCAGGAGTCCCGTTTTACTACCGTCTGCCTGCGATGACGGCGGACGAACTCGATCTTTTGCTCGCCGAGCTTTGATGATTTCTGGGCGCTCGTAGCCGAGTGTTTTGATCAGACCGGACGCGTTTTCTTCATCGACGAACTGCCCGCGGCTGGAAGATCACGCTGCACCCCGTCGGCTGGCGGTTCTTCTACGCCAGCGGTCACCGGGTCAGTCACGGCCAACGACGCTGAACACGATCCATGCCCGCGTCAACGCGGAGGCTCACTCCAGGTTGTCGACGATCTCGCTCGCTCGCGACCACTGCTCGGGCGGGACGACGAGGTAGATGTCGCCCCGGCCGAAGCGGTCCGGCGCATGGTCGGCCACACAGCTCGCGTCAACACCCATCGCACGCAGCTGGTCGCGCCAGGCGACGGCCGTCCTCTCGTCCTCGAACATGCTGACCGTCTCCCAGCCCTCGAGGCGCGGGTCCCCGACCGACACCGATTCCTCCTTGGCGACGCGACCCTTGAAGAAGCGAGGAATCGGCATGCATCAAGCCTACGCTGGCGACTGTGTTGAGCTCGCCCAGAACGACTCAGCCCAGACAGCTGCGTACGAGCGCCGCCACCTGCTCGGGCAGTGCCACAGAGAGCGGGTCCGACGGAAGCGAGGACAGCACCGTCGGGTCGAGCTCGACGTCCCAGTGAAACTCGACCTCTCCGCTTCCCTGCGGAAACAACGTGCGGAGATCCGAGGTCAGCCTCACGCCGTCGCTCGCGAAGCTGACACGATGCGGGCCCTCACCGAGCCCTAGGGCAGAGTCGACGAGCACGTAGTACCCCACGCTCCCGAGCATCCGACGCGGGGTGACGACGAGCGCCCCGACCTTCAAGTTCACCGAGTGTCCGGAGCGCAGACCCGGCAGCTTCACGGATCGTCCGTGGACCTTGAGCGAGATGCCCTCGACGGCCACGAGCGCGCCCGGCGCAGCGGCCTGCAGGGTCGGGGGAATGCGACCGCTCTTGAACAGCTTGTATCGCCACGCCGTCCCCATCTCGCGGGGAGCATCTCACCTGGCCCGGCGGCAACGGGCTGCCCGTGGGCGGTCGAAGCAGGACCTAGAGTGTCCATTCGAAGCGGAGTTTCGTGCTGTTGGTGAAGCCCTGCATGTCGGTTGTGCCCCAGTCGAGATCGAACCTCAAAGCGCTCGGCCGCTCGCTCTGCGGCACCTGAAACACAATGTGCCCGCGCTCGCAGCCGGGTTCGCCCAGCAGGTCAAGGTCGTCGGCGAACACGGTCTGTGGAAACTTCAACGGCGCCTCAGAGCCGTTCCGGAGGGCGAGGTGGAAGCTCTGCGGCGCGATCGTGGGCAGGTTGATCGTGGCGATGCACATGCGAATCAGGAAGGCCGAGAAGTGCGTCCGCGGCCGCGGCGTGGCCAGCCCGGAGACGTCGCGCCGCGCCGGGACGCGAGGCAGGTAGCGAACAGCCTGCACTTGCAGTCCTCCGGGTCCCCTCAGCGTTTGGCCGACCGTACCGCTGCGGGCGATCGTGGTCGTTCCGGGATCGCTGCAGGCAGAGACCACCACGGCGGTGATAAGCAGCTCGGCGACCACGAGCGTGCGGAGCGGCCTCGTCACCCGACGGCCTCGAGCAACCGTCGGGCCGCAGAACCTAGCTCAGCCCAGGTGCGCACGAGAATGCGGTCCTGGTCTTCATGTCCCGAGGAACCGGCCCGCGTTCAGTCCATCAGATCGAGTTGACGACGACGTGCTCCTCGCCGATCCACAGTGGGGATTCTTCGAGGTTGATAAAGCGCCGTTCATCCTCCAGCAGTTCGACCGCGGCCTGCTGACCCGCCGGGGTCGAGGCGGCGGCGATGACGTCATCCAGGCTGTCCCACCACAGCTCGGCCTGGCCGTCGTAGACGTCGGGCAGGCTGCCGCGCGCTGCGCTCTGCGCGGCCGCGAGCTCGGATGAGCGGGCGTGCGTCTGGACATAACGGCGAATTCGGAGCGTCTCGGCGTGACGGGACACGAGTGGCGCGTGGTGCTCGCGCCAGTAGGCCTGAAACTCCTCGCGGGTCATCTCGGGTCGCCGGCGCAGGCTGAATACCAGCTTGATCATCTCGGTGAGCCTACCTGCGCCCCGACAACGTCGGCAACACGGCCGCCGCCTC
Source organism: uncultured Solirubrobacterales bacterium (assembly GCA_963796645.1). Lineage (GTDB taxonomy): Bacteria > Actinomycetota > Thermoleophilia > Solirubrobacterales > Solirubrobacteraceae > Palsa-465. The sequence goes on from CAWCMQ010000005.1 coordinate 129,943, forward strand.
ACGACGATGCTCGAGTGCGTGACCGCCTTGGCGACGTCGCAGTGCTCCGGGTGGCGTCGTTCGGGCGCTTCACTTTCCTCAGCGGCCAGCGGGGAGGACCGTCTCCACTAGGCCGGTGGTGACGTCGTAGACGTGGCCGGACACTGTGATACGCGGGGAGATGGCGCGTGTGGAGCGGAGGCGCTCGACGTCACGCGTCACCGTCGCCACCGGGTCGAGTACGGCGTGCTCTCGCAGGCTCGTCTCCTCGGCGCCGATTCGCTCGGCGTAGCGGCGGCGGAAGGTGTCGTCGGCGAGCGCGCCGGTTCCGCATTGGTTGTGGTGGATCACGGCGACTTCGAACAGCGGCCCGTCGGGCAGGACGGTCTCGGTGATCTGGCCGATGAACGCAATGTCGTTGATGACCTCCGGCGTGACCCGGCCGCCGACGTTACGAACGACCATCGCGTCGCTGAGGTGGAGGCCGAGGAAGTGCGCGGGGTCGGTGCGCGGATCGAGGCACGTGATCACGAACAGGCGCAGGTTGGGGAACACGACGGCTCCCTGGTGGCCGCCGGCAGCGGCGAAGACGCGGTTGCGCTCGATCACGGAGTCGATGTTGGCCCCGCCGGCCTTGCCGGGTCGCGCCAGCTCGAATCCGGTGGCCCGACCGACCCCGGAGCCGGAGGCGGTCGGGCGCGTTGTCAGCTGGTGATTGCTCATGGTGGTCTGTCTCCTGGTCGTCGTGGGTAGGTCAGCTGCCCGCTGCGGCCGCCGCGGGCGATCCGAGTGCTTGTATCTCTGGCGTGTCCTGACTGCTGGTCGTCGGGTGGGCGGGCAGCCACGCGAGCGCCATCAGGGCGCCTGCGGCGACGACGCCGGCCGAGACGTAGTCGGCGGTGTGGAAGCCGTGGAAGAAGGCCGAGCTGGCGGCGTTGTGGATCGTCGCCGCGAGCGCCGGATGACCGGCATGGGTCAGCCTGCCCGCAACGTTGAGGGCGGCCCCGACCGATGCGTGCGCAGTGCGTGCGATTGTGGCCGGTAGTCGCGCCGGAAGTCCGCTCGTGAGCCGGCTGGCGTAGAGCGACGCGTACACGCTGCCGATCACGGCGACGCCGAGGGTGCCGCCCAGAAGGCGCGTGGCATCGTTAACCGCGGAGCCGACGCCGGCTTTCGCCTTCGGTACCACGCCCATGATCGCCTCTGTGGCGGGCGCGCTCGTGAGGCCCATCCCGGTTCCGAGCACGACCATCTGGGCGGCGATCGTCACGTAGCTGGTTCCCACCGTCGCAGTGGCGACCCAAAGGTAGAACGCGGCCATCGAGAACAGCCCGGCCGCCACGACCAGCTTGGTGCCGATCCGCACGGCAAGCTTGGCGCCGAGGATCGACGAGACCGCGACGCTTGACGCCACCGGCAGCAGCCGCACACCGGTCGACAGCGGGCCGTACCCCTTAAGGAACTGGAAGTACTGGGTGACCAGGAAGATGAACCCGGACAGCGCGAAGAACGAGATCGCCACGGAGGCGCTCGCTGCCGTGAACCGTGGATTGCCGAACAGGCTCAGATCGAGCATCGGCTCCTCGGTGCGCCGCTCCCGGACCACGAACGCCGCCGCCAGAACCGCTGTCAACCCGAAGCTGCCGAGGGTCCGCGCGCTTGCCCAACCGTGGCTCGGGGCCTCGATGATCGTGTAGATCAGCAGCCCGATCATCGCGGTCGAGAGCGCGAACCCGGCGCGGTCACTCCGCGGCGCATGGTCGTCCCGCGAGCTGGAGACGTAGCGGGCGGTCAGCACGCCGGCGGCGGCGGCGACCGGAGTCATCGCGAAGAAGATGCTGCGCCAGCTCGACAGCTGGAGCAGCCAGCCCCCGACGATCGGACCGAGCGCGATCGCGACGCCCGTGATCGCGCCCCACAGACCGATCGCGAGAGCGCGCTCGCGTCGCTCGGTGAACGTGTTCGTGAGCAGCGACAGCGTGGAGGGGAACACCATCGCCGCCCCGACACCCATCACCGCGCGGGCTGCGATTAACGTGCCGGGACTGTCGGTCAGCCCACCGGCGAGGCTCGCCAGTCCAAAGACCGATAGCCCTGCGAGCAGCATTCCCTTTCGCCCGAACCGGTCGGAAAGGCTGCCGGCGGCCAGCACGGATCCCGCGAACAGCAGACTGAACGCGTCCACGACCCACTGCAGCTGCGAGGTGGACGCATGCAGCTCGCGTACGAGCGTTGGCAGTGCGACGTTGACGATCGTCGTGTCGAGATTGATCACAAACGCCGCCAACAGCAGCGAGGTCAGAATCAACGGCTTGTTGCGTCTCATGTGTCCTCCTCGGGAGGGGATCGAACGGGTCGAGAAGGAGTTCTAAACCATTTGGAAAAGAAAATCAAGTACTAAGACGAACAGGTCTACCTTCTGCTAAATTAACTAACCCATGAGGTCTTACGACGAGTACTGCGCGATCGCAAAATCGCTCGATGTGGTGGGCGACCGGTGGACGCTGCTGATCGTCCGGGAACTCGCGCTGCGGGGTCCTTCCCGCTACACCGACCTGCGCAACGGCCTGCCGGGAATCGCCAGCAACCTGCTCGCCGAGCGGCTTCGCGAGCTCGAGCGCGCTGGTGTGATCACACGCGAGGACGCGCCGCCGCCGATCGCGACCACGCTGTTCCGCCTCACCCCGCGCGGCGACGAGCTCCGGCCGGTGCTGGACGGCCTATTCCGCTGGGGTATGCCGCTGATGAATGAGCAGAACCCCCGCGATGCCGTCCGCAGCCATTGGCTCGCGGGAGCACTCGCCACGATGCTCACCGACCGACACCCCGACGCTCCACCCGTGACCATCGAGCTTCAGACCGGCGATGAACCGATCGTGATCCAGGCGCAGGACGGCACGATCCAGATCCGACTGGGCTCAGCCGAGAGCCCCGACGCGACGCTCGCGGGCCCGCCCATGCCAATCATGGGTCTTCTGCTCGGGCTGCTCGAGCTCGCCGATGTCAAAGCCCGAGGGGTCAGCTTTCAAGGAGAGCCCGCGATCTTCGACCGGATCGGCGCACACGTAACCGCCATAGCCACGCCGAGCTAACGTCACACGAGCCGAGACGGGCTGTAGACAGCGAGGGCATTCGATGCTGTTCAAAGCGGGCGGCGGAGGTGGCTAACGTGCCGGGAAGCCCGGGGTTGCGTGTGGCGTCGGTTAGGGTCTAGGGGTGCGGCGCTTCTCGGCCCGGCGCGCGTTGATCGCCGCTCGCCTCCACTTGTGGATGGCTGGGCGGTGCGTATCGGGATGGGTGCGCGTCGTGCCGCTGCGGTGGCTGGTGGTATTGGCGGCTGGCCTGACAGCGCTGTTCGGCGGTGATATAGGTGCGGCGCGCGCGCCCGCGTTGACCTCGCCGCGGGGGCCCTACGGCGCTCGCGTGACGACGCGGGTGGGGTGGCGGGCCTGTGGTATGCGGCTGCAGTGCGCGCGGGTCCGGGTTCCGTTGGATTGGGCGCATCCTGAGGGGCCGACGATCTCATTGGCGGTGATTCGCTTCGTGCTGGCTCATCCAGCGCGGCGGATTGGGTCGCTATTTGTCAACTTCGGCGGGCCCGGCGTGCCGGGCGTCGCGACGCTCCGGGCCGCCCCGAGAGCCGAATTGGATTCGCTGAGCCAGGGACGGTTTGACGTGGTCAGCTGGGATCCGCGGGGCACCGGCGACTCCACCCACGTGCGGTGCTTCGCAAACACACGAGCTCAGGCGCGATTTTGGGGCAGCGACTGGTCGGTACCGACCACAGCGCTGGCGTCGCGGGGCTACGTCGCCAAGACGACAGAGTTCGTGAAGCGGTGCGTGGCGCTCAGCGGCCGGCTCCTGGCTCACGTCTCGACCGCGGACACCGCGCGCGATCTGGACTATCTGCGCCGGCTGCTCGGCGACCGGCGGCTCACCTATCTCGGTGTTTCCTATGGCACGTTTATCGGCCAGACGTACGCGAACATGTTCCCGAGGCGGGTTCGGGCAATGGTGCTCGACGGTGTCGTGGACCCGGTGGCGTTCACCACGTCAACCGAGGCGCAAGTCGCCAACGGCGTGACGGACACCGATCTGGTGTGGGCCAAGTTTGCGTCGCTGTGCCAGCACGCGGGGCCGGCTCGCTGTGCGCTCGCGGGCAGCGGGTCGGTGATCTCACGGGTCAGCCGTCTGCTGGCGCGGCTCCGGCGAGGCCCGATTCCGGCACCAGGCGCCGCCCCCAAGCGTCGCCTGAGCTACGGTGACCTGCTCGTCGACCTGTTTTCCCGGCTCGGCAGCCCGGAGCAATGGTCACAGCTCGCCGCCGGGCTACAACAAGCCGTGCGCGGTGACGGATCGGCGCTGGAGACAGACTTTCAACAGGCCAGGCCCGGCTATCAGTCGGCGCTGAACTCGGCGGTGGCGCTCCAATGCGCCGACAAGCCGCCGCCTCGACAAGGCCCGCAGGCATGGCCAACGGTGATCGGGCGCCTCACCCGGATCAGCCCGATCGCCGGCCCCGTGCAAGGCTGGTGGCTGTGGGCGCCATGCGCTTCCTGGCCCGTCGCAAGCGCCGACCGCTACACCGGACCGTGGAACGCCTCGACCCAGCATCCGATCCTCGTGATCGGCACTCGATTTGACCCGCAGACACCATTCGCCAACGCCCGCCGCGTGGCGCGCTTGCTGGGCAACGCCGTGCTGCTGACCTACGACGGTTACGGCCACACCAGCCAGAACGACCCCAGCGCATGCGTGGAGCATGCGGTCACCAGATACCTCATCGCGCTGGTCACCCCGCGCCACGTGAGCGTCTGCCAGCCGGACCATCCGCCGTTCGACGCACCCGGTCACGGCAATGCCAAGTTCCACGGCGTCGCCGCCGTCCCCATCTCGCGGGGAGCATCTCACCCCGCCCGGCGTCGCGTATGTTGCCGAGGTCGTCTAGATTCCAGGCCAGCATGAGGGGGACGCTCAAGCCATCGAGGATCGCGGCCGTCGGTGGCGCCGTGCTGGCGGCTACCGGTGTCGCGGCGCTCGCACCGCGCTCGTCCGCCGTTGGGTCAGAGATGGCCGGTGTGCGGGCGGCGGCAGCCGGCGCGAAGGCATTCTCGGCCTCGGTCGGCTACCACCAGACCAAAGGCGGGAAGGTCGTGGGACAGAACGCAATCGGGATCGAAGGTGGCGGCACGTTCTCGGGCAAGCTTCGCGGCCAGGCGATCGACGAGCTCCGATCGCTGGCCGCGGCGGCAGGCTTGCCGCTGCGAGCGATCGTGGCCGGTGGCACCTTCAAGAGCAAGGTCGACATGAAGGGTGTGAGCCTCACAGGCCTGATCGCCGTCCGGTTCAGGCGCTCCGCCCTGGGCACGCTGTGCGCCAAGGTGTCGGCCAACACTTTCATGGTGGTCAACGGCTATTACGTCCCCACCCGAGGCTCGATTACCGCCGCCGGCGGCAGGGGCGCCGCGGCGACGTGGAAGGGGACGGTCCACTACAGCGTCACCGGGCTCACGCCCGGTCGGACCAGCTACACCGCCAAGAGCAGCGGATCGCTGTCTGGCGTGGTTGGGAAAGCCAAACGCCAGTCGGCCGCCTGCAAAGCCATCGCCAGGCAGCACTAACCGCCCCTGTCTGAGGAGAAAAGCCCCGCCAGAGCGGTTGTTGCGCAAAGCCCGCCGATCGGCGGGCTTTGTCGTTTTGGTGGCCGACACGAAAACCCTCCGATTTGGAGGGCTTCCTGTCAAGCGGCTGAAGGGGCTCGAACCCTCGACCTTCTGCATGGCAACGCCTCCTGAGCTCACGGTTGAGCATCTTGATGCGATACAATGATGCGTATGGCACGAACGACCGTCGATGTTGATGAGGCAGCCCTGGTGGCGGCGCAGGCTGCGCTCGGCACGCGGGGGCTCAGCGCGACCGTGAACTCCGCGCTGCGCGAGGTCGCGCGCCGGTCGGTGCTCGCCGATTTCGATGTGCTGCAGGACATCGACGGGACGCCGGCGGATGTGAAGGCTGGACGCGAGCGCCGTGGCGAAGCGCACGTCGAGTAAACCTCAGCCTGCGGTGCTCACGGGTCCCTCGCTGGTGGACACTGCGGTGTGGACGTGGGTGCGCGACCGGCGGTATCCGGAGCTCGCGGAATGGTTCAACGACGAAGTCCGGTCGGGGCGAGTGCTGGTCTGCGACCTGATCATTCTTGAGCTGCTCCGATTGACGCCCAACGAAACCCGCGCCCGCGCACTGGCCGAGCGTCTCGATGCGTTCGAGATCCTCCCGTGTCCTCCGTCCCTGTGGTTGCGAGCCCGCGACGTGCAACTTGCGATGGCCGCCAGCGCTGACCACCGCCGGGTCCCGCCGGCCGACCTCGTGATCGCGGTCACTGCGGAAGCGGCGGACGTCCCGCTGGTGCACTACGACCGCGACTACGATCGCATCGCCACCGTCACCAAGCAGCGGCATGCGTGGTTTGTGCCGGACGGAGCGCTTCGCGAGGTCGTTTGACGGGACCGGTCAGGCGTGGTCGGTTCCGACCAGGCGCAACTGGCTGGCGGTGCTCGGCCGCGGGGTTCGAGCGAGTGTGACGGCGCCGTCGAAGACTTCGGGTTCGAGGAATGCCTGCATCAGCCTGTGGTGGGCGCTGTGGCGCAATGTCTGGTGTTCGTGGCGGGCGGCGGCGGCGTATTCGGCGGGGTCCGACGGGCGCTCTTCGGGGAGCCGGCGGGCGAGGATCTGCTCGGCGGCCCAGGCGTAGACGGCGTTGGCGGCGGCTTCGACCTCGAGCATCCGGTAGGGGACGTATTCGGGCGCGCGCTTCTTGGGGTAGCCGGCGTGGCGGGCGGCGCGTTCGAGCTCGCGGAACTCGCGTCGGCCTTCGTACACGGTGACGATGCCCGTCTCGGGGTCGAATTCCGCCTCGCTCGTCTGGTCTTCGTTCTTGCGGGCGATCTCTCTGACCCACCCGGAGGCGCGGTGCCGGACGATCAGGATCTCGAGCTCGGCCGTGTGCTCGCCGGCGGCCGCGAGTACCGACAGCCGCGATCCCGGTTCGACCGTGACCCGTGCGCGGATGTTCAGCGGTACCGCGCACGTGCCGCGCGAGGTTGGCGCGGGCACGGTGTTCGTGCGGAGCATCACCGACAGTCCCGGGTCGGCCTCGATCTCGACCGCGGTGCCCGCCGGGATGCGCTCCGGGTCGGCGAGCAGCGTGACGGTCCGCTTCTCGCCTGGGTGGAGTCGCAGCGGCGACTGCTTGAACCACAGCGCCTGTGCGGCGGTGCTTGGCTGATCGGGCGTCCGCTCGTGCCCCTCAGAAGTGTGCGGCTCTTCAATCGTCGCGGACGTTTCGGCTAGCGCCCTGTCGGTCGCGTGGCTTCCCGGTTCGGAGGCCGCCGTGCCGGGTTGGTCAAATGCGGACTTCAGCAGGTCGTTGAGCGCGCGCAGACCCACCTGGTCGCGGGCGGTCACCGCCTTGGGAGCGCCGATTAGATGCGATGAGGCGCGCCGTTCCTCGGCTTGGACGATCGGTCGCAGCACCCGGTCGATCGCTTGATAGAGCCGGGCGACGATCGGGTGGTGCTCGTTCAGCCCGGAGCGGTCGACCTTGACCACGAGCTCGGGCCGCGGCTTGTCGAGCGCGTCGCGCTGGAGCTGCTCGATCGCGTCGCAGAGCACCTCGCCGTAGAGGTGTCGCGTGCCGGGGCGTCCCTCGAACCCTGCGAGGGTCGTTTCGTGCGCCGCCCGCCCGGAGCGGATCACGAGCCCGCCACGGCGGGTCGCGCGCGAGAACCCCTGCGACAGCGGCTCCTTGGAGCGCCGCACGACGATCCTCGCCGCAACGTTCGCCGAGACCTGGACCTCGTCGTCGAACAGGACGGGACGCTCGCCGTCGGGCTCGGATGCCGGGTAAGTGACGAGCTGCGGAGTCTGTCCGGGCTGATCGAGATACACCGCGCGAGCTGGGTCCTCGAGCACCGGTCGCAGCTGCACGAGCTGGGCGACCAGAGCACGCAATCGGCCCGCCGCGGGCAACCGCACCGCCGCCAGCGGCACCGTCACCCGTGTCCCCGAGGCCGCAACCCCGAGCGCCTTCAGATCGGCGGCGTCTGCCGGCTGGTCGCGGACGTGAATGAACGCGTACGGGTCATCCCCAGGGGCCGGAAAGAACCACGACTCCACCGTCCGCTCGTCGCGCACGCCCTCGATCCGCCCAGCGCCTTGGGCCAACCACACGTCCCTGAGCCCACGACCGAACAGGCCCCGCTGCCCCGCCCGGGGCGGCGCGACCCCGAGCGCGCCGAGTCGGCCGTCGATCAGCGCCGCGTCGACGCCCTCGCCGTCATCGGTGCAACGCAGTTCATGGCGCCAGGACAGCAGCGCCGGTGAGCGCAACGAGCGCATCCGCGCCCGCCACAGCGCAAGGAACTCCGGATCGGGCGAACACACAGCAAGCGTGATCCGCCCCGACTCGCGCCCCGAGGCGGCGATCGCCGCGTCGGCATTCGTCACGAGCTCGGGGATGATCTGCACCAGATCGATTCCGCCCTGGGCGAAGTTCTCCCGGAAGTAGCGCCCCCGCGCGCGACCCAGGCGAACCGCCGACGGATCAAGTGCCGCTGCAGGAGACACGGCGCCCAGTGTCGCGAAGAGTGCGGACGGAACGATGACGAAAGTGTCGACGGGTCCGTCCGCCGGCGGACCTATCGTGTCTCTTCGATGAGCGAGCCGACGAACAGCGTGCGGGTCTCAAACGAGGAACTCACGACGGTCCGCGAGGCGATGCGCGAACTGCACCGGCTCCTGTCCGCGCTCGACGACGGCGACCTCGAGAAGGTCGTGCTCACACAGCGCAACCAGATGCGCGCGGTGCTGATCACGCTCGAGCGGTACACCGAGCTCGAGCAGCGCGCCGCATAGCTTCAAGCCTGTCGGCGGTCCACGGCGGCGGCATCTCCGGCACCATTGGACGAATTTGCGCAACAAAAAACCCCGGATTACCGTGCACGAAAGCGGCTGAAGGGACTCGAACCCTCGACCTTCTGCATGGCAAGTGTCTAAATCACTTGCGGATGGTCACGGCTGGCCGACCTTTCTCCTGCTACCGGCCGCTTTTCGCCCGTTCGCCTCTGCACTCTCGATAGTGGCGATTTGCGGAGATTCGCGGCCGTCATCTTGATCCCATCTTGACCCGAGGGAGCCGAGCGTGCCTTCCACCAGCGCGCGGAGACGCGCCTTCTCCTTCTCGCTCATCCGCATCGCTTGCGCGTACACCGCGAGCGCCAGCGACGGGTTCGTGTGCCCGAGCTCGGCCATGACCTCGGCCGGCGAGGCACCGAGCGCGTAGCGGATCGACGCGAACGTCCGCCGGCAGCCATGTGGCGTCAGGTGGGGGAGAGGCGCCTCTCGCGCTCGTGCAAGTTGCTCGTTGGCCCGCTCGACCGCCTTGCTCAACACGCGGTTGCGGATATTCGACTCTGACTGCTTGCCGCCGCGCGCCGTCCCGAACACATAGTCATCGGGGGAGGGGTCGCGCTGCGCCTTCAGCGTTGCGAGCTCGTCGTGAAGCGCCGGAAGCAGCCTCACCCACCGGCATCCCGCGGGCGTCTTGGAGTCATACTGGATGCGGTCATTCGCGAGGTCAACGTCGGCCCAGCGGTCATCGACCAGTTCGCCGATCCGAGGGCCGCTCAGCAGCAAGGTGGCCACGATTGCGCGACGGGGGAGGAGCCGCACCTTGCTCTGCGGGTGCTCCTGCGCCTCCGCGTCGAGTTCGCCCGCGGCGAACAGCAGGGCCTCGATCGCGGTGGCTGTGTCGAGCTGCGTCCGCTTTGGCTTGCGTTCCTTCACGCGGCGGCGCTTGCCAGCGGCAGGATTCCGTTCGATCAGCTTGCGCTCCTCGGCGGCGTCGAGGATCGCGGAGAGCAAGATCAACGTCATATTGATCGTACGCGGGCCCAGCGGCCGAGCCTTCGGCTTCTCGCCTCGGCTTGCGTGCCACGCATCCCACTCTTTCTGCAACCTCGCCGACTCGGCCAGCTTGTGCGCCTTGTAACGGTCGACGAAATCGACGTCGATCTCCGAGGGACGCCTTGCGCCGAACCATGGCAGCAGGTGGCTGTTGAGCCGCCAGGAATAGTCCGTGCGCGTCCGCTGCTCCCACTCGTGTTCGTGCTCGGCGTACCAGGCGGCCGCGAAGGCCTCGAACGTCCCTCCGGCCGATTCTCGCGCTGCGCGCTCCCGCTCGCACTCCGGGCATTCGGCCTCAGGGACGCCCCGATGGTGCCCGCTCGCGTGCGCTTTCGCCAGCCTCGCCTGACGCTGCGCGAGGCGCTTGCCTTCATCCGCCTCGGCCAGGGTGCGGAACGTCTCGGCCCTGCCGTTGTAGACGAGCACGTAGGCGCACTGACAGCGGCCCTGACGCGGGCAATCCTTGACGTGGCGTCGATACACGCCGGGATGCTTCTCGACCCTCTCGAGCTTGCCTTGCGCCATCACGCGCTTGCTTCGATGCCCGCACTGTCGGTCCGCTTGGAGGGCCCCCAAAGCACCCGAAGGTTGGAGTCCTGATCGGTATCGCCAGCAGCCGCGCGAATGAGATGCTCGTTCCGGGGATGCTCCGTCGAGAAGCAGCGCCGCCCGAAACGGTGGCCACGCGCGGCCTTACTGACATGGCCGAGGTGGCCGGCGGGCAGGCCGCTCACCGTCACGATTGCGCTCTCGCTCTGTCCCGTACCGGCGGTCCTTGACATGTGGAGCTCCGTTCTCGTGTGCTCGCGCCCGGAGCCGCGGCTCCTGGCATTCAACGTCGGACACGTGTTATCAGCTTTGAATCGGGCGGCCGCGCGTTGAAGCCGGCAGAGCTTGGTAGCCGTGCCCCCGAGCAGTGCCGGCGGGCGGCGGGTGGACTTGCGGTACGCGTCGCTGTCTGTGCTCATCTTCGGATCAAAGAGCCGGCACAGCGCGTGCGCGCAGCAGCGTCGACCTGGCCGTGCGCGTTGCCTGCCGGCCCGCCCGGCCTGTGCACCAGGCGGCTCCGCCGGCTTCGCCCGCGCGCGTTACGGCCGCTTTCCGCCGCCATTTTGCAGCCACGAGTCGAGCTCCGATCGGCGGGCAACTAGCGCGGAGCCGTCGCGCTGGACGGGAATCCGCCTCGCGGACGCGAGCGCGTAGACCCGGCTGCGCGGGCTGCCGATGTAGTCGGCGATCTCGTCCGCGCCGCGAAGCCAGCCCTCGCCGGTTGCCGGTGCAACGAGGCGGTCCACGAGCAGTGGGGCGAGCTTGTCAGCGAGGCGCGCGAGCGCACTGTCGTCGCCGTCGATCAGCTCGTTGACCAACGCGTCCAGGATCGCGCTCACTGGTCAACCTCCGGCCAGATCAGGCTCCGGATGTTCGCGTCGCGAGCGTCCTGCTGGGACCATCCCGCGCCGACCAGCGTAGTCATCAGCTCGCCCGCGAGCTCGCCGGTCTCGGCAGCGAGCTGGCGCCGTCGCTCCGCGGCGCTCTGGTAGCTGGTGAACGCCTGGTGGATGCTCCAGTGCACCTGCTGGACCGAGCGCAGCGGGTCGGGTTCGTCGAGGATCTCGGAGCGGTTGTGCGCGGTTGCGATCTCGACTGCGGCCGGATGCTCGCCGTAGATCATGGCGATGCCGTCGGGATGCAGGCCTGACCACAGGCGATCGTTGGCGCGCTGGAGCCGCCGCTGTGCGTCGGCCAGTTCGGTCGCGAGCTCAGCATCGCGCGCGAAGCGCACCTCCAGCGCGGCCGCGAGTCCTCGCGCCTGCTCTGGGACCGCCCGGCTCATGTCGCCTGCTCTCCTGACTCGTGCCGCTGCTGCGGCGCACTTCCTGGCTGGCGTGATCTGGCGTGAGACGGGTGTGCCGTGCCCGGGTCGGCCGTGGATTCGGCGTGATCGCTCCGCGCCGGCCCGAGCTTCTGACCGAGTCGTCTCTGTAGCGTGGCGTGCAGCAGCTGTCTTGGTAGCAGGGCGGCGGTGAACGAGCTCGGCGACAGAAGTGCGTCGAGCTGCTCCGCGCTCCAGTGCGAGTTGCGGGCGGCGAGCACCACCTCGACCAGGATCTGCTCGCACCATTCCCGGACCTGCGCCTCGATCATCGCGTCGGCGCCGGGGACGCCGCGGTAGCGTCCACGCCAGTGTGCGAGCAGGTCGGTGATCGCGCGGAAGTCGGCGTTGATCGTCAGCTCGTGGCGGGCGGGGTGGTAGCGGGCGGCCTGGTCTTCGAGGTCGCCCGGCGCCCGGGTTGCGTCTCGCGCCGAGATCCACGCGACGTCGGGCAGATCGACGCTCGCGATCGAGGGCCCGTCGTCACCGCGGTCGTCCGCCGGCGCCTGGCCGCCGGCAAGGCGGTGGTCGGGCTCGGGCTGGACGGATGCCCACGCTGGATGCGCGGCCGGCTCGGTGCTGGGTGCTGGACGCTTGGGCGCGGGTGGGCTGGTCGACTCGTTGGCCGGGCGGGCGGTGCCCGGCTCGTCGGGCCGTGGGCTGGGCGTTCTGGTTGGGCGGTAGCGGCTGAGTCGGTACAGCGGCAGGATCGCGCCCACGCGGCTGCGGATCGCCTCTCGGCGCGGCGCGCAGTCGGTGCCGGCGGCGCGTTCCTGGAGCCGCAGGATCTCGGCCGGCATCGCGGCGGCGAACTCCTCGCCCCACCGTGCCCACGGCAATGGCTCGTGGTCGAGCAGCAGCGTCGTCCGCGCCGTGTTGCACTGAACGCGACCGGCCTCGACCTGGGGCTCGACGTGCAGGACCACTCGCTCGTTGCCGAAGCGGATGCCGAAGTCCTGCAGGCGCCCGTACCCGCCGCGGGTCGGCGCCAGCACGTCGTAGAGCTCATCGTCGAACACGGCGGCGGCGTGACCACTCGACGCCCACAGAGCCGCCTCGCGGCGTCGCGCTCGGTGGTCGTCGTCGAGCACCCACCAGCGGACGATCGCGTCGCTCAGCGCCACGGTTCCTGCCGCAACGGCGTGGTGCTCGACGTGGTGCTGCTCGCCGTGGATCCGTCGCGGTGGGTGCGTATCGGGGCCGTGGTGTTCGTGCACGAGGACCTCGACCCGCGACGGGAAGCGCAGGAAGCGGCCGGCCAGGTAGCGGGTGATCCAGTGCCGTCGGGCGTCGGTGACACTCGGCGGCGCCAGCGTGGTGTCGTGCCGCTCGTGCTCGCCGAGCAGCACAACCTGGGTGCCGTGATCCCGGCCGCGGAGAAGCCATGGCTTCTCCGCGTCGCCCAGCGGCCGCCAATAATCGACGTGGCCGTCCGCCCACCGCTGGGGCTCGAGTCCCCACCGCCCGTCCGGGTCGCGTTTGAAGCACACCAGCGAGCCTTCGCCCTGATGCCAGGAGCGGTACTCCAGCCCGTGCGGGTTGCGGGAGCCCGCGGCCACCTTCGCTCCCACGCCGAAGTTGCCGGTCGGCGACTGCTCGCGGCCGCTCGCCGCCAGCTGGTTGATGTAGTGGCGCAATTGCCCGGCGGTCATCCCCGACCCGGTGTCGATCACCGACAGCTTCCGCACCCCGCCACCGGAGCCGTCGAACCGCTCCCAGTGCAGATCCCACACCACCCGGCCGGAGCGGCCCGCGCCGAGCGCCGCGATCGCGTCCAGCCCATTGACGGTCAGCTCACGCAGACCCTGAAGGTCCGTGCACTCGCCGCCCAGCCGCTCCAGCAAAAACGTCGGGTTCGCGACCGCGAGCTCGTGCCACCCGTCCACGGCGGCCACCGGGGCCTCCGCAGCGCCGGCCAGTTCAGCGAGCTTCTCTGGCATCCCGCCAGGCAGGTACCGGATGCGGCGGCGGAAGCCTCCACCCCAACCCGCGTCAAGCGTCCGCAAACGCGTCTGAGCGCGCCGCGGCCCACGACCCGTACAGGTCGATCACGGTCGCCGGAGCCGGCCACGCCCCCGCGCCCAGGCGCGCAACTGCCTCGCGCCCGCGTTCGCGCGCGTGCGTGCGCGACCAATCGTAAGAGGACGGCGCCGCGCCGTACAGGCACCGCCAGCGCCGCATCGCTTCACGCACGGCCTCGCGCGTCAGCGCCCTCCCGGCGGCGCCCGGATGGCAGCCCTTGCAGTACGCGTAGGCGTCACCCTTGCCGTTACGCGGCTGGGTCGGAGCACCACACCCCCGGCACACCCCCTGATAGCGCGCCTTCACCGCCCGCGCCTTCTCGCCGCTCGGATCGTAGAAATACCCCTTCACGGTCGCGGGCGTCCGACCGAGCCGCTGGGCGATCTGCGCAATCGAAAGGCCCTCCGCCTCGCGGTAATGCCGTGCGAGCGCTACCGCCCGCTGGCGCTCGGCCACGCGATCCAGTGGCGTATCCGTCGTCGTTCTCATGTCGCGCTCGAAGGTACCGCGAGCACCTGACCGTTCCTCGGCCTAGTCGTCGAAGGAGGGCAGATGCGAGACGCCTGCGGTCTTTTGATTGCGGGGCAGGGAGCCGCGCGTGGTGATCGACGCGCAACTGGCGATAGGCGGGTGCCTTGAGGGAGTCGGCGGCGAGTGCTGCTTTCGCGTCGACGCGGTCCTTCGCTGCCTAGACGTTTCCAGCCATGTTCTCGATGATCAGCTCGCGAGGACCGTAGGCGTGCTTGTGCGAGCGGATTCCACCAGCTCGCGTGATCGGGTAGTAGCAGAGCTACGGCTGGGTGCGCCCGAAGCCCGGGATCGGACCGGACGAGCTGGCAGCGCCGGGGTAGGTGTGCCGTTGAGCTGCCAGACCCGGCTGTCAGCGAACCCTGTATGGATCAGAGCGGTGGGCTTGCCGCTGCCGCCGATGTCGTGATGCAGCAGGCCGCTCGGCTGCGTTCTGCAGGAGCTCTCTGGAGATCGCGTATAGGCTGCCGGCCAGCAGAACGAATCCTGCGAGCACCCCGCTGACGAAGCTCGTCCATCCCGGCTCGGACGCTGCGGCGAGAGCGAGCCCGGCCAGTCCGAGGCCGACTAGGACTGCGGCCGACCGGGTGATGCTGTACTTCCATACGCCCGCGTAGCGGAAGGCGATGAAGTGAAGGCCGACGATCAGCGTGATCCACGCGACGTTGGTCGGCTGGGGGGTCCCGAAGGCCCTCAGCAGCCCGATCCCGAGTCCGAGGAGGGCCGCTTCGGCGGTCACGATCAGCCAGTATCGACGGCCGAATAGGTTCACGCTGGCTTCGCTTGTTGGTCGGCTCACCTGCGGATGGCGCACGCGCACCTGCCGTCTCGCCTTTCCTGCGGCGAGATACAGCCCAACCAGACCCACGATGGCAAGGATGCGAAACCCGGCTGTCGTTTGCGCTCCGAGCGGGGTGCTGGCGTTGGCGAGCACGAACCCGCCGCCGAACGTGCCGCCGATCAACGCTCCGGTAGTACGCCCAGACAACGACCTCACCGCATCGCAAGCCGTGCACTTGCTGTCAGGCCGGTCACCGCGCGACCGAGATCCCGCTCGACGAGCTGGTCGCCGGTTTGTGGCTTGATCTCAATAGGTGCTCGCCGGAGGCGTACACGAGCGCGTGGTAGCCGATCGAGAGCGCCGCCAGCGCGATCCCTAGCGCGTGCTGCCCGGCCGCGTACCAGGCCACCGCGGCCAGCCCTGAAACCGCGAGTTCTTGGGCCAGGCGCAGGCTTTCCGCGTGTCGGGCTTGGTGGAAGTCCACGGCCCCCCAGAAGCCGAACCCGGCGACCGGCGCACCGATACCCAGCAGGACCTTCGCGACCGCGCTGTCGCCGGTGTGAAAGCCCCACCAGCCAAGCGCGACGACGACACCGACCTCAAGCACGACCCGCAACATCAAGATGAGCCGCTGTGAGGCTGTCATCGCATACTCCTCTCAGCCGCGTCCGCGTCTTGAACCGGCGCCGCCGTTCGTGCGGCAGAGCCCCCGGCCCGGGCAATCGCCTGGTCCATCGCCGCCCCTGGGTCGCGAACCGCGGGACCGTGGCCGACGACCAGCACGGCCGGATCGAGCGAGCGCAGATACGTGGCCGACTCGAGCACCTTCGCCTTGTCCCAGCTCGCCATCGCCGCGAACGGAAACCGGAGGTAGAAGTGGCTGGCGACCGCCAGGCGACCGTAAGCGGTGAAGGTATCCCCGGCGATCAGTACACCATCGCGCGTGTCAATGAAGGCGACGTGCCCCGGCGTGTGCCCCGGCGTCAGCACGACCTCAAGGCTTCCAACTCGTTCCCCGTCGACCAAGCGGACGTCCGGCACCGTCTCGAGCTTGGGCCAAGCCCCAGGAAGCTTACCTTCGGTGACCTTCTCGCCGGCATGGATGCGCGCGTCGAGCTCAGGCATCAGCACCTGCACCGAATCGCCCAGACGCCCCTTCAGCGCGTCCAGCGAGCCGACATGGTCACCATGACCGTGCGTCAGCGCGATCCGACGGATCTCCCCTCCCGTGCGACCGGCAGCGGCGATCAACGCGTCCGCGGCACCGCCCGTGGTCGTGTCCACGAGCGTGAACCCATCCTCCTCACGAACCAGATACGCGTTGACGAACCGCAAGCGGGTCAGCTGGATCAAATTGTCGGAAACCGAAATGAGCTTCACATCAACCTCCAAGTCGAGAGCACGCTGGCTACAAATAGCCCGCAGCGGGCTTTCGGCGCCGGGCAGGCCGATGCCAGCGCATATCGGCCTGCCCTTCGCGGCCGGCCGCGGCGGCCGGAAATCGTCGAGCCGGCGCAAACGACGAAACTCAGCCAGCGTGGCCCTCAGGATCGGCTCGCCGCGCTCCACGCATGGGTCGCCCGTCCGGCCGTCCGGCTCATCATTCAGTAGGCGCCTATCCCGCACATGAGCGATCAGCGAACAGTCCCAGCTATTGCGATCGCGGGCGGTCCGCGCACTCGCTCGGAAAGCTCCTGCCTCAGTGACACCTGAGGCCTGCACGATCCCAATGTAGCTCGCAATCCACCCGCCGCCAGGGCCCCTGTCAGTCAGATGACGGCTTTCCAATACACGCCTACGCCTGGTCCCACCTCGAGCATGCCGACCGAAAACAACGCATCACTTGGTCTCTGCTCCGCACCAACTGCCGCCATCTCGTTGCCCACGTGGTCGTGACTGCTCCGCGTTCAATCCGAAAGCGACGGCGAACCGTTTCGCTTCAGCACCAGACCGGAACTCTCCTCAGCGGGCGTCCTTGCGTTGGATCCGGCCTTGACACTGAGTCGTGGAGTCCGAGGGCAGACGCGATCGCTCGGAGGGCTGGCTCGTGCTCTCGTCCTGCTCGAGCGAGCAAAACGCCGGCACCATCGGCACCAGCCGATGCCGCACACAGGCTAATCGGAGCGGGGCCTCTTGGGCTCGTGCGAGCGAGCGCCACACCCGTTCGCGATCAAAACCGTGCTCTCGTCGACTCCTTAGTCATCACCAGAGCGGGAGCCCGGTGCTGCTCGCGTCGACTACTGGATCCGCGGGATCGGAGTGGGCAGTCTGGCCCAGCGCCAGCACGATGCGCAAGAGCGGTCGCTTTTGCCCATGGTTGGCGGGCCACCCGGATCACCTCGCCGTCCGGCTGGGTCGTGCACCGCATTGGCGTTCGGAGTACTCTGGGTGATCGGGGGCATTCATCGTGATGTCGGCCCGTGAAGGCCGGCAGCACGGCCGGAGTTCCAAGGGTCCGCTAATCCTGGAGGTCCTTGTGCCCGATGTGCTTTCCCCGGACTTGCTCGCGAAGATGGACGCGTACTGGCGCGCCGCGAACTATCTGTCGGTCGGCCAGCTGTATCTGTATGACAACCCGTTGTTGAAGCGGCCGCTTGAGCTTTCGGATGTGAAGCCGTTGGTGGTTGGGCATTGGGGGACGACGCCTGGGCAGAACTTCATCTACGTGCATCTGAACCGGGTGATCGCCAAGCATGACCTGGACATGATTTATGTCGCCGGTCCGGGGCACGGCGGCCCGGCGCTGGTCGGGAACACGTATCTGGAGGGCAGCTACAGCGAGATCTATCCGAACGTCAGCCAGGATGAGCTCGGGATGAGGCGGCTGTTTACGCAGTTCTCGTTTCCGGGTGGGATCTCGAGTCATGTCGCTCCGACGACGCCGGGGTCGATTCACGAGGGTGGCGAGCTGGGCTACTCGCTCAGTCACGCGTTCGGGGCGGCGTTTGACAACCCCGAGCTGATCGTCGCTTGCGTGGTCGGGGACGGTGAGGCCGAGACCGGGCCGTTGGCGACCGCGTGGCAGTCGACGAAGTTCCTGAACCCGGTCAGCGACGGTGCGGTCCTGCCGATCCTGCATCTCAACGGCTACAAGATCAGCAACCCGACTGTGCTCGCGCGGATCGAGCGAGACGAGCTCGATCAGTTCATCCGCGGGTGCGGATGGACGCCGCACTTCGTCGAAGGCGATGACCCCGAGACGATGCATCAGCTGATGGCCGGCACGTTGGAAACGGTCATCGAGGAGATCGGCGAGATCCAACGCAACGCGCGGGAGCACGAAGCCGCGACGCGTCCGCGGTGGCCGATGATCATCCTGCGCTCACCAAAGGGCTGGACCGGACCGAAGGTCGTTGACGGCGTCCAGGTCGAGGGCACGTTCCGATCCCACCAGGTGCCGCTGCTCGTCGACGCCGATCACCCCGAGCATGTCGAGCAGCTCGACGCCTGGATGCGCAGCTACCGGCCGCAGGAGCTGTTTGACGATGACGGGCGGCTGATCGTCGAGCTCGCCGAGCTGGCGCCGAAGGGCGCGCGGCGGATGGGCGCCAATCCCCACGCCAACGGTGGTCTGCTGCTGCGCGACCTGCGCCTGCCCGACTTCCACGCGCACGCGGTCGACGTCCCCGCCCCCGGCGCGGTGGATGGCCAGGACACGCTCGTGCTGGGCGGGTTCCTGCGCGATGTCGTCGAGCTCAACGACGCTCAGGGCAACTTCCGGTTGTTCGGTCCGGACGAGACGGTCTCAAACCTGCTCGGCGCGGTGTTCGAGGTGACCTCGCGCCAGTGGGAGGGCCGCATCGAGCCCAGCGACGAGTTCCTCGCCCGGGCCGGACGGGTGCTTGACTCGATGCTCTCAGAGCACCAATGCCAGGGATGGCTGGAGGGGTATCTGCTCACCGGCCGCCACGGCCTATTCAACTGCTATGAGGCGTTCATCCACATCGTCGACTCGATGTTCAACCAGCACGCCAAGTGGCTCAAGGTCACCAAGGAACTCCCGTGGCGACGGCCGATCGCGTCGCTGAACTACGTGCTCGCCTCGCATGTCTGGCAGCAGGATCACAACGGGTTCACCCACCAGGACCCCGGGTTCCTTGACCACGTCGTCAACAAGAAGGCCGACATCGTGCGCGTGTATCTGCCGCCGGACGCGAACTGCCTGCTGTCGGTCGCCAATCACTGCCTGAACACCCGCAACTACGTCAACGTGATCGTCGCCGGCAAGCACCCGGCACCGCAATGGCTGACGATGGATGAGGCGGTCGTGCACTGCACGCAGGGGATCGGGATCTGGCCGTGGGCCAGCAACGACCAAGACGGCGAGCCCGATGTCGTGATGGCCTGCTGCGGCGACACGCCCACGCTCGAGGTCCTGGGCGCGGTGTCGATCCTGCGAGACGAGCTGCCTGACCTGAAGGTCCGGGTGGTCAACGTGGTCGATCTGATGAAGCTGCAGTCCGCTAGCGAGCATCCGCACGGGCTCAGCGACCGCGACTATGACTCGCTGTTCACCACCGATAAGCACATCATCTTCGCGTTCCACGGCTATCCCTCGCTGATTCACCGCCTGACCTACCGCCGGCATAACCGCGACCTGCACGTCCGTGGCTATAACGAGGAGGGGACGATCACGACCGCGTTTGACATGCGTGTCCAGAACAAGCTTGACCGCTTCCACCTCGTCGGAGACGTGGTCGATCGGGTCCCCGGCCTGGGCGCGGCCGGCAGCTACCTGAAGCAGACGATGCAGGACAAGCTCGTCGAGCACAATCAGTACATCGACCGGCACGGCCAGGACCTGCCCGAGATCCGCAACTGGAAATGGGACCAGACCACCTGACGGCGCAGACGCTGCTGGCCATCGCTGAGAATTTGCGGTCGCGCGCGTGCGCCCCGTGGGCGTTGGGGTTGTTGTTTGGCCGCGCAATCCAGCAGCCAGCGCTTGAGATCTGGCATAGCGAGGACGCCAACGTGACGGCGGCGCAGCGAGCGCTGTGCCATCGCGCGAGTGCGACCAGATGGCCCGCCGCGGTGAGTACAGCGCCGAAGCAGAGAGGACCGCAGCATGAGCACAGGTAGGCAAGAGCCCGCTGGCGAGCGCGCGCCCACGCGACCTTCCTCTCGCACACCGTCGGCCACCGGTCCCGAGGCCGGCCCCGGATCTTCAACTCCTGCGAGCACGGATCTGAAGGAGCTGCCGCTGGCCGAGGTCGAGAAGCAGCTGCAGTCATCGGCGGACGGACTCACGGGCGCCGAGGCGAACGCGCGTCTGGCGAAGTATGGGCCGAACGAGATCGCGGAGGAGACGACCAGCTCGCTGCGGGCGCTGCTGGCGTATTTCTGGGGTCCGATCCCGTGGATGATCGAGGCGGCGGTGGTTCTGTCGGCCGCGCTCGGGCACTGGGCGGACTTCTTCATCATCCTTCTGCTGCTCGTCGCGAACGCCGGAGTGGGGTTCTCCGAGGAGCACCAGGCGGGCAAGGCGATCGCCGCGCTCAAGGCGCAGTTGGCGATCAAAGCGCGCGTCCTGCGCGACGGGAAGTGGGTCACTCCGCCGGCGCGTGAGTTGGTGCCCGGCGACGTGATCCGGATGCGGACGGGGGACATCGTCCCCGCGGATGCGCGCTTGCTGGACGGCGACCCGGTGGAGGTCGATCAGTCCGCGCTGACGGGCGAGTCACTGCCGGCCGAGAAGACATCCGGTGAAGCGGTGTTCTCGGGTTCGATCATTCGCCAGGGTGAGATCGGCGCGCTGGTCTATGCCACCGGCACGAACACGTACTTCGGCAAGACCGCGCAGCTCGTCGCGGAGGCGCACACGGTCAGCCACTTCCAACGCGCGGTGCTGAAGATCGGCACGTACCTGATCGTCCTCGCGCTCGCTCTCGTGGGGCTGATCGTCGCGGTCTCGATCTTGCGCGGCGACCCGTTGTTGACCACGCTGCAGTTCGCGCTGGTGCTGACCGTCGCGGCGATCCCGGTCGCGATGCCGACGGTCCTGTCGGTGACGATGGCGGTCGGCGCGCGTCTGCTCGCAACCAAGAACGCGATCGTCAGCCGGCTGGTCGCGATCGAGGAGCTCGCCGGCGTCGACGTGCTGTGCTCGGACAAGACCGGCACCCTGACCCAGAACAAGCTCACCCTCGGTGATCCGTTCACCGTCAACGACATCACCGCGGATGAGGTCATCCTCGATGCCGCGCTGGCGTCACGCGCCGACGATGACGACACGATCGACCTGGCGGTCCTTGACGGCGTCAAGGACCACGCCGCACTCGACTCATATGACGTGGCCCATTTTCAACCGTTTGACCCGGTCGGTAAGCGCACAGAGGCCACCGTCAACGCACCGGACGGAACCACGTTCAAGGTGACCAAGGGCGCACCGCAGGTGATCCTTAAGCTCTCAGCGAACGCCGGCGAGGTGAAGGGTCTGGTTGATCAGGCTGTGAACGAGTTCGCGGCGCGCGGCTTTCGGTCTCTGGGCGTGGCCCGAGCCGAAGGCGAGGGCCCGTGGCAGCTGATCGGCGTGCTGCCGCTGTTTGACCCGCCGCGAGAAGACGCGAAGGCGACGCTCGCCACCGCCCGGCAGCTTGGCGTGAAGGTCAAGATGGTCACCGGCGACGCGCTCGCGATCGCCCAGGAAACCGCCAAGAAGCTCGGGCTGGGCGCCAACATCCTCGACGCCGGCGGCCTCGGCGACGCGAAACGCCACGAGACCGCAGCGGTGACCGCGTCGATCGAGGACGCCGACGGCTTCGCGCAGGTCTTCCCCGAACACAAGTTCCACATCGTCGACGTCCTCCAGACCGAGGGGCACATCGTCGGGATGACCGGCGACGGCGTCAACGACGCGCCCGCGCTGAAGAAAGCCGACTGCGGGATCGCCGTCTCCGGTGCGACCGACGCCGCCCGCGCCGCCGCCTCGATCGTGCTGATGACCCCCGGCCTGTCGGTGATCGTCGACGCGATCAAGGAGAGCCGCCGGATCGTTCAGCGGATGAACAGTTACGCGATCTACCGCATCGCCGAGACCCTGCGCGTGCTCGGGTTCGTCACGCTGGTGATCCTGCTGTTCAACTTCTTCCCGGTGACCGCGATCATGATCGTGCTGCTCGCGTTGCTCAACGACGGCGCGATCCTCTCGATCGCCTACGACAACGTCCAATACAAGCACGAGCCCGAGGCGTGGAACATGCGACTCGTCCTCGGCATCGCCTCCGTGATCGGGACCGTCGGCCCCGTCGCCGCGCTCGGCCTGTTCTACCTCGGCGACAAGGTCATCGACCTCAGCCGACCAGAACTCCAAACCATGATGTACCTCATGCTGTCGGTCGCGGGAAGCATGACGATCTACCTGACGCGCACGCGCGGCCCGTTCTGGTCGATCCGCCCAGCGCGAAAGCTCATGATCGCCGTGACCAGCGCCGAGATCATCGCCACCGTGATCTCCGTCGCGGGCATCTTCGTCACCGCGCTCCCCTGGAAATACGCGCTCCTCGTGTGGGGCTACGCGCTCGTGTGGTTCCTGGTCACCGACCGCGTGAAACTGCTCGCCTACCGCATCCTCGACCCACACACGACCGCCACCGCGACCGCAACGAGCTCGACGGCGCCCGACCGGACGACCGGGAGCGGCGCCGTCGCGGCGTACCACACAACATCTCGCGAGTACTCCCCAAGCCACCGCGCCGTCTACCACACCGACGACGCCTGCCCGTACGGCAAGGAGATCACAGCGGCCCACCGCCAGGACGGGACCGCCGGACGCGCCCTCTGCACCCACTGCGCCGAACAACAGCATCCTCTCACCAACGATCCATCCCACAGCAACGATCCCTCTCAAACAGAGGAGCCACATGCCTCGAAATGACAGGCCCGCGAAGGCGGCCCCGGACGCCAACAGCAGTAACGCCCCAACCGACACGCAACCCTCGCGGTCACCGACGCCCTGGCCTCACAGCCGAGCCGAGGCAGAGGTGCGGGAGATCATCCACGCCCTAAGCGGAAACCACGTGCTGACACTCGCACAGATCAAAGAGCTGTGCTGGGGTAGCCATTGGCCCGAGTCAGACTTCACCACAACGCTTCACCGCGCGATCGCCGCCGGTGAAATCAAACAGCTCGGCGAGGATCTATACGAGATCCCCGAATCACGCCGAAACAACCCCTGAAGCGGAGAACCGTGCCCGGCTGGCTGTACGGCAACGTCATCGTCCGGCCGGCGCCGGAACGACGATGACGAACAACGCCCACCCTGATTCCCGGCGGTCCGACGCCCTCGTGTTCTTCGGAGCGACCGGCGATCTCGCCCACAAACAGATCTTTCCCGCCCTCTACGCGATGGTGAAGCGAGGCGCGCTGAACGTTCCGGTGATCGGCATCGCCTACTCGAAGTGGAACCTCCAGCAACTCCACACGCGGGTCCGCGACAGCATCGCCCAAGCCACCAGCCGGACCGACGACAAGCGAGCCCTGGACCGCCTGATCGCGCTGCTCGGGTACGTCGACGGCGATTACAACGACCCGGCGACGTTCAAGGCGCTCAAGGAGGCGCTCGGCAACGCCGAGCGCCCTGCGTTCTACCTCGCGATCCCGCCGTCGCTGTTCGGGACCGTGATCGAGGGGCTCGGCCGCGCGGGCCTGACAGACGGCGCGCGTGATCGTGGAGAAGCCGTTCGGGCGCGATCTCGCCTCCGCGCGCGAGCTCAACCGCGTCGCGAGATCGGTATTTCCCGAGGATTCGATCTTCCGCATCGATCACTTTCTCGGCAAGGAGGAGATCATGAACCTCCTCTACTTTCGCTTCGCCAACTCCTTCCTGGAGCCGATCTGGAACCGCAACTACATCGCCGGTGTCCAGATCACGCTGGCCGAGCAGTTCGGCACACAGGGCCGCGGCGGATTCTACGAGACCGCTGGCTGCCTGCGCGACGTGATCGAGAACCACCTCTTCCAAGTGGTCGCATTGCTCGCCATGGAGCCGCCAACGTACAGAGGCTTCGGATCCCTGCACAGCGAGAAGGTCGATGTCTTCAGGGCGATGCGACCGCTGAGCACCGACGACCTAGTGCGCGGCCAGTTCGTCGGCTACCGCAACGAGCCCGGGGTGGCGAAGGACTCCGATGTTGAGACCTTCTGCGCGCTGCGGCTCTTTATCGACTCGTGGCGCTGGGCGGGGGTCCCGTGGTACCTGCGCTCCGGCAAGTGCCTGCCCGAGACCGTGTCCGAGATCCTGGTCGAGCTGAAGCCGCCGCCGCAGCAACTGTTCGCCGACTCCTGGCCGACGGGGGGCCCGGCGAACTACCTGCGCTTCCGGCTCGCTCCCGACGCCGCGATCGCGCTCGCCGCACGAGTGAAACGCGCCGGCGAGGAGTTCATCGGCGACCAGCGCGAGCTGCTCCTGCTCGACACCCAGCCCGGCGAAGAGGCACCCTACGAGCGGCTCCTCGGCGACGCCATAGCCGGCGACGGCGCGCTCTTCACCCGAGAGGACTCAGTCGAAGCCGCCTGGGAAATCGTCGATCCCATCCTCGCAAACCACCACCAAGCCCACCCCTACAACCCGGGCACCTGGGGACCCAAGCAGGCCGACAAGCTCATCGCCCCCCACGGTCGCTGGCACAACCCCTCGGCGACCGCCACAACATTCAAAGAGCCGACACACTGACCCGTCGACGAGATCCCGCTAGGCACCGCCGCCGACCTCGACCGCTCAGAATGCGACAAACCCATTCCCGCGGTCCTCCCGGGTGCCCCCGGCGTAGAGCAAGGACACGTAGGTGCGGTCATGATTCGTGAGCGCTGGATGGCGCTCTTCTTCGCCGCCGGTTCGACCTGCTTCCTGGTCGCGCCGTTCCCGGGCTACGCAAGCCTCGTTGGCGAGCGGGCCGACTCGGTCACGTTTTCGTCGGCTCGATCCTGTTCACCGCCGGCGGGGCCCTGCAGACCTCGCTCGCGCTTTCCGAGCGTCATTCGCCTGACAGCAGGCCGGCGGCGTCGCAGGCCGCGGCGATCCAGTCCGCCGGCACCCTGTTCTTCAACGTGACGACCTTTCGAGCCATGCACGCGGCGCTGCACAACGCCACCTACCACAAGCTCGTTTGGCGGCCGAACACGCTCGGGTCGCTCTGCTTCCTCGTCTCGGGCGCGATCGCCTACCGGGCCTCGCCCCGGCGCGGCTGGCTACCCGCCCGCAACCAATCGGGATGGTGGGAACCAGCGACCAACCTGCTCGGTTGCGTCTTCTTCAGCATCTCGGCCGTTGCCGGCTTGATCGCTCCCTCGACTAGCTCGTCGATCGCTCCGCACGTCGCGAACTGGAACATCTCTCTGGGAGCAGCCTGCTTCCTAGCCTGCGCTCTAGCAACACTGCTCACCGGCCGCACGACGAAATCGCCGCGGCTCACGCGCCTGCGCGAGTCGGAGCACGACGTCAAACGCGACCTGGAGCGGGTCACCCCACGCACACACAACGGTCGGCGCTGAGGCGCCGCTGACTGATTCTCAGCGGCCGGCTCAGTCCTCGCGGCACCCCACCTCGTCGACACCGATGCGATCCCGTGCCCGGTCCTCGAGGCGTCGTGGGACAGTTCGTTGTACGTCTCAGCCGCGCGCTTCGTCTCCGAGGAACACGAGATCGTCTCGGCTATCGCTCGCCACACTTCCGGTCCCCGCCGAAGACGGCCACGCCGACTGGCCCGGTGAGATGCCCGCCTTTGGTGCGAAGCGGCCACGACGACGATGTGACCGCTTCAGGCGT
>CAWCMQ010000006.1:0-13231 GCA_963796645.1 uncultured Solirubrobacterales bacterium
GGTTCGCGCAGAAGCAGGGCGACGATCGTCCGTGCGTTTGCGGGATCCGGGTTCAGACTCGGATCGCCGCCGTTGTGCAGGTAACGCTCCGCGAGTGCGACGATGCCGTCGGCGAGGAGCTCCGGAGGCGCCGGCGGACGGTAGCTGCCGTCGGTCTGCTCCCTGGCGATCAGCTCGGTGACGGTCTCGACGACCTGTGACCGAACCGGGCCCGTTGGCGACGTGAGCATTCGCAGTCCGCCATCGCCTTCATTGACCAGGAATGCGCGCAGGGCTGGAAGCCCAGCGATCGTGTCGAGAAACCAGTTGGTGCCCTGCTCGAGCCGCTTTACGCCTCTGCCACCGGCGTGGCGGTCGGCGGCGAGGACAAGGTCGCGCAGCTCGGCGACCACGACGTCCGCAAGCAGCCGATCGCGATCACCGGTCCAGCGGTAGAGCGTCGCGCGCGAGATCCCGAGTTGATCGGCAAGCGCCACCATGTCGAGCTTCGTCCCGGCTCTGATTCGCTCTCTGGCAGCGTTGAAGGCTTCGCCCGGCGTCGGTCGCGCCACGCTCATCTCTTCACCCATCGCCTGGCGGTAGGCGAGCGTGGACTCGCGTGCGCTGGCGATCTCCGACTCTTCGGTCTTCGGCATGCCTGCGACAGTATCACATAGATGTACCGATATAAGACATATTGTCGTTCTTGTCTTATCTGTGCTACGTTGCTCGCGTCATGACTCAAGAGCGCCGGATGCCGCCACCCCGCCGATTTGCCAGCGCAGCCCTGCTCGCGATGCTCGCGTCGGTCACCGCCGCGCTGGCCATGCCCGGTGGTGCCTTCGCGACTCCGATCTGGGTAGGGAGCTGGAGCACATCGCCGGTTGAGCCGGGGCTGTTGGCCGGCGCGGTCCCGTTCTACGGCGGGACCGGTGGGAGGACCGTCCGCGACATGGTTCACCTGACCCTCGGCGGTCCAAGCGTGCGCGTGCGCGTGAGCAACGTGTTCGGCAGCCGGACGGCGAGCTTCTCCGATGTCCGGATCGCGATCGCCGCTCAGGGCGCAGCGATCCGCCCCGGTACCGGCCGCCGGCTTCATTTCTCGGGCCGGGCGATGGCACGGATCGCACCCGGACACCAGCTCACCAGCGATCCGGTCCGACTCAGAGTTCGCTCTGGCGAGACCCTCGCCATCAGCATCTATGCGCCCGGTGCCACCGGAGTCGCCACGGTCGGTGGGAGCCTGAACCACACCAACTACGTCTCGGGCGCCGGCGATGCCGCCGGCAGCATCAGCCCAGCTGCTTTCGCGACGACATCGACGAGCTGGTACTGGATCGGGGGCGTCGATGTCACGGCGCGGAGTTCCGAGGCGGGAGCAATCGTCGCCCTCGGCGACTCGATCACAGCCGGCTACGCCTCGACTCTGGACGCGAATCGCGACTGGGTGGACTTGCTGGCCACGCGACTTCGACGGGCGCGCTCGCTTCCAGAACGCGCGGTTCTGAACGCCGGGATCGCGGGCAACAACCTCCACGAGAGCTCGCCGTGCTACGGCCAGAGCGCGCTGAAGCGGATGTCCCGCGATGCGCTGCACCAGACCCGGGTTCGCTACGTGATCCTCGACGAGGGCGTGAACGACATCACGCATCCGACGGAGCCACCATCGGCACCGCTCTACGGGTGCCTCGCGCACCGCAAGATCTCGGCCGCCGGGATGATCTCTCTCTACAAGCTGGCCGTGCGGCGCATTCATGCGGCCCACCTCAGAGCGATTGGCGTGACCCTCTCGCCGTTCGGCCGCTACGCCTACTGGACGCCTGGGATCGAATCCGAGCGGAATCAGATCAACCGCTGGATCCGCAGTACGCACGTTTTCGACGGGATCATCGACTTCGACCGCACCCTCCGTGACCCGAGTCACCCGGCGTGGCTGCGACCAGGCTTCGACAGCGGCGACGGACTGCATCCCAATGACCGCGGCCATGCCGCCATGGCCGGGGCCATCGACCTCTCGCTGTTCTCGCACTGACCCAAGGAGACCTCGCCTCAATGTCGATCCGGAGACCAACGCTCGCCCTCCTCGCAGCCTCCGTGCTGCTCGCCGCCGCGGCTGCGCCCGCCGGCGCGAAGCTGCAGAAGCTGCCGGCCAACTTCCTCTGGGGCGTGTCGAGCTCCGGCTTCCAGAGCGAGGGGCACACAACGAACAGCAACTGGAACTACTACATCCGACGCGATGATGGTCCCCACCCGGTTGGCTCGCATAAGGACCCGTACGGGAACTCAGCCGACTTCTATGACCGATACCGCTCCGACATCGCGCTGGCGGCCCATATGGGAATCAACATCTATCGGATCTCGATCAACTGGACGAGAGTCGAGCCGCGTCCCGGAGTGTTCTCCAAGCGCGGTCTGCGCTTCTACGACCGGGTCTTCGCGCGGATGGCCCACTTCCACATCCAGCCGCTGATCACGCTCAACCACTGGGATTACCCGATGTGGGTCTACCGCCAGGGCGGCTGGACCAATCGCAAGACGGTGAACGACTTCGCCGCCCTGACGACCGTCCTGGCCAAGCGCTACGGCCACGAGGTTAAGTACTGGCTGACCTTCAACGAGGAGTTCTTCTATGAGTTCATCGAGAAGGGGAACTACCCGCTGACCGACGCGCAGGTGCTGAAGATGCGCGCGAACCTGATCGCCGCGCACAAGCGCGCCTACAAGATCATCCACCGTTACTCCCCCCACGCGATGGTCTCGAGCAACTACGCGTGGCCGGGCCGTGGACCGCTCGCGAGCGTGGAGACGGACCCGTTCCTCAACGCCGTCAAGCACCAGCTCGACTACGTCGCCCTCGACTACTACTACCCGGCCTACAACCAGACGACGACCCTCCTGCAGCTCGCGGCCGGAACCTCCTGGAACATCCCGCTTGATCCATTCGGTATGTACACCGCGCTGCAATCGATGCATCGCCAGTTCCCCCACCGGCCCGTTCTGATCACCGAGAACGGGATGCCGACCTACAACGGGAAACCGCGCGCCGATGGGGTCACCAGGTCAGAGAACCTGCGCGACACCCTCTACTGGGTCCAGCGGGCTCGGGAGGCCGGGGTACCGGTCATCGGCTACATGTACTGGAGCCTGACCGACAACTACGAGTGGGGCAGCTACTCGGCCCGATTCGGCCTCTATACCGTGAATGTCCGGACCGACCCGCGGCTCGTCCGTCGCCCCACCGCGGCCGTCGGCACCTACCGCCACCTCATCGACTCCCGCGGGCTGCCGGGCGGCTTTCGTCCGGCCGAACGGCCCACGCCCGCCGATTGCGCGACGACCGCCGTGGCGCCACCCGACCGGGCGACGTGCCGCTCCGCCGCTGCCGGAACCTAACTGCGGGTGGCCGCCATGTGTGAACCGCAGAACGGCCGCCGTCGCTGAGGCGCCTGATGTCGGCAAGACCCGGTAGGGTTCCGCAGCGGAACGGAACTCCGGGGCAAGGAGGGGCAACGTGGGTCGCTGGACGTGGACGGGCCGCGTCCCAGGCTTCAGGGCCGGGGCGCTTCTCATAACCGTTGTGGTGTGGGCACTGGCACTGTCAGGGTCCACCGCTCTGGCCAGAAAGCCGGGCGCGCGCGCCGCGGCCGGCGGATATCCGCCGATCGGAGCCGCGATCGACACTGCGGCGTCGCACGCGGGCGGCGGATACGAAATCGAGGTCGGCGGCAACTGCCTGGCCAATCAGGTCGGATGCAACGTTCAGCATTTCCCGTACAGCACGAGTCCCGTGCAGTTGCTGGTGCTCAACCGGACAAGCCTCCAGGAGGTCGAGGACCTGCCGATCAGCGGGAGCTCTCTGGACGCCAGCCTCGCCGAGCTAACGGCCAAGAAGTACGACAGCGGCGGGTACCTCGTGGTCCTGGCGGCGCTGCCCGGCAACTATGTCAACAGCGCCTACGGAACGGCGCTGAACCTGGTCACGAACGTGCCGCAGGCGAGCACGATCGGCATCTCCGGGGGCTGGGCCGCCATCGGCGTGCCGACGAAATCACCGCCAAAGGGCCAGCCGACCGGGGTGTTCAACCCCGGGAGCGCGACCGATGCCGGACGGCTGCAGGGCGAGCTGCGCGGCTACCTCCAGCAGAGCCTGTCCACGGGCAACTTCTCGTTCGTGACCGGACGCTACGTCTCCTACAACACGCACGCCCAGGGCAGTGCCGGCAATGTCGATGTGATCCGCGTCGGCAGCGCGCGGTACACGCTCACGCTTCCGGACACGCCGACCTGCGACGGGGGTTACGCGCTGGTCGTGGTCAACGGCTACACGCTGCGGCCGGTCTCACAACAGGCGGTGGCGACCAATTGCCCCGGCCGTGGCCAGGATCAGGCGGGCATCCAATCGCTGAACACCGTGCTGGCGGCCGCGGCGAACCTCAGCACCGGCTCGGAGCTCGTGTTTATGCAGAGCATCGGCAATCCGTTCAACCCCGGTTCGACGCTGCAACCGCTGGCCGACGACAGCAGTGCCGACATCGAGGCGCTGGGAGGCAGCGCCGAGATCTGGAACCGCTCGCTGTCGGCGGGCGGCTACCTGAGCAGTGGGAACAGCGGCTACGCGATGGCGGGTTCAGTCGCAATTCGGAACGACGCCCCCCAGGGATCGCTCCCGGAGTCCTACGCCCCACAAATCGCCAGCGTGCTCACCGGGCAGAGCGCCAGGCTGCAGGGCCTGCTGCGTAGTGATTCCGACTCGAACTACGTGCCGGTGACCGGTGCGGCCGTCAAGAACATCATCGGCCCATCGCTCGCGACGATCGTTTACGGCGCAAGTGCCCCGTGGCCGACCGGCGCGACGCCCGGTCAGCAGGGTGTCCTCAAATACATCAGCAATGGCATGCGGCGCGGCAACGGGACGCCCCGCTTCGTCCCGCTCGAGTACAGCCCGGCCTCCTCGTGCTACGACCCCGCCACGCCCGATGTCCGCTTCGAGTTCTGTGACCTGGCTCGGACCTACGGCAGCATCCGCACCGCGCTGGGGGACAACAAGAACCCGCCCGCAAGCTGCGGCTGCACGACCGCGGACTGGTCGACCGTCAGGGACGACCTCCTGTACGAGATCTCGCTGCGCTCGAAGGTGACGACCTACATGAACCTGCTCGGGGGCGTCTTCAACAACGGGCCGGGCTGCACGAACGCGCTCGTCGATCTCTACGACATCGCCAAGCAGATCCGCGGCGCGGTGACGGTCTCCAACGACGCGCTGATTGCCGGTGGCCGCTGGGATTCACTGGTCTCCGACTCGTTCAACGTGCTCTCGGCGCTCGCGTACACGTTCGCGCCCGAGGAGTATGCCGCGCTGGGGAACATTCTCAACGACGTCAGCGCGACCGGCTACCTGGCGGGAGACGGCTTCAACTTCGCGCAGAACGGCAACAGCCTCGCTTCCGAGGTGAGCACGACTGCGGCACAACTCGGTCCGGTCCTGCAGAAGATGTACTGCAGCGCCGAGGGCGGCCTCGGCCGCTACACCGACGTCATCCTCACCGACTACGGCAAGCTGACGGCGGCCGGCACCAGCCCGAACTTCCAGATCAACTCGCAGGACCTGACCAAGCCGGTCCTGCAGCGGCTCCAGGTCGGGGCCGAGCGGTTCATCTACGACCACCTGATGCCGGTCGCCTATAAGCCGTACGCGATGCTCGAGAGCAAGCTGAACCCGCGCTACTTGCGCCACAAGCTTCCGAGCACGCGTCGCCCCCCGTCGGACTACATATGCGGTTACGAGGGAGGAGGCCGCTTCGACCAACTCTGGTACCGCGTCAACGCGGCCGACTGGACCTCGCTCTCGCTTCATGACCCGCCCAGCCCCTGGGGCAGTGGCCGCCAGGCGCTGGCACTCGTGCTCAGCGAGAAGCCCGACGAGTTGACCGACGTGCCGCCGACATCGATCATGAACACGATCACGGGATCGCTCGCCAACGGCGGCCTGGGAGAGACCAAGCTCGAGTTCTTCCTGCACAACTTCCAGCGTTACGGGGTCGTGTGCGGCAACGCGTACACCGGGCCGACGATCGACGGGCCTTCCAACCCGGCCTGGCCGTAGGGCCGGCTGCGGCCGCATACTGAGCGAGCCGGGCCGGCCGCCCGTATCGCAGGCGCGCCCGGGGACTGATCACGCTGCTTTGAGGTAATTCGGCATACCGGGCTCCGCGCCTGACGCTCGCCCTACTTGAACGCGTTCACCGCTCGGGCGACCACGAGTCCGAACAGCGCCAGCGCGACGGTCGCCTGCACGAGCATCGCGTACTTGGCTCGATGGGACAGCGGCACCGTGTCCGTGGGGCTGAACGCCGTCGCGTTCGTGAAACCGAGGTGCAGGTAATCGAGGAACACGGGCCGCCAGCCCGGTGTTGCGAGCTCCGGGCTGAGCTGTTGAGTGAACGCGAAGTCGGCGGCGCGTGGCCGCCTGAGGCGGGCCACCGGACCGCCGGCGTCCATCAGCAACGTCAGGCAGTTCGTGAGGAGCCTCTGGGCCGGCCGCCGGCCGAGCGCTCCTCGGCCGCACACGACGCGTGGATCGTCGCCACCAGCGTGTCCGACAGCAGCTGCATGACGTTCTGCGGTGCCACCCGCTTTACCCGTGCCTCGTCGAGCGCCGCCTCGGCAAACGCGACGAACCCCGTGAGCGCCAGATGGACGAGCGGCGGCGGGTCCGTCGTACCCAGGTGGTTCAGGGAGATGCTCGCGATCACCTTCTCCGTGTACCGGATCACGATTGAGTCGATCTCAGGCTGATCGGCGGCTCTGGCGCGGCGGTGGATCCGCCACGCATTGCTGGGCGCGAGCGCGTGCTCGAGCATCCGGGTGAAGTTCGCGGCCAGCCTCTCCGGGAGCGGCAGCTGCTCGTCGACGACCCAGCCCTCGCTGAGCTCGAGTCCCGCGCGCTCGACGACGGCGACGACCACGTCGGGCCGCCCCCGCGGGAAGTGCGCAACCTCGCTGACGCCGCACACCAGGTCTTCGTCGCGCCGAACAACGACACCCTCTACACGATGGGCCATCTCGACCTGAGCAAGGGCCCGCTCGTCCTCCACGTGCCGAAGGTCTCCCATCATCGCTACTACGTGATGGAGTTCATCGACCCCTACACGAACGACTTCCACTACGTCGGCACGCGCGCCACCGGCGACGGCGCCCACAGCTTCGTGATCGTCGGGCCGAACTTCCACGGCAAGACTCCCTCCGGCCTGCCGCGGATCACGTCCAAGTACGACCACATCTGGATCTGTGGGCGAACCCTGGTCCACGGGCCGTCCGACCTGGCCGCGGTCCAGAAGGTCCAGGACGGTTACAAGCTGGTGCCGCTGAAGGCGTTCAGGCGCGTCGGCCTGGCATACACGCCCCCCCGACCGGCAAAGATCATCAAGACTCACACGAGCGCCACCGTCCCCACCGGGCTCGGGTTCTTCGACGCGCTCGGGACAGCAATGGCGCAGAACCCTCCGCCCGCGCGTGACGCGGCGATCCTCCGCGAGCTGAAGACCGTGGGCATCGGCCCGAGCCTTCACCCCTCAAACGAGCATCTGCCGGCGGCCGTGCTGGCCGGGCTCCGGGCAGCCGTTGCCGGCGGGCCCGCCAAGGTGCTGGCGATCCGAGCCGGGATCGTGCTGGCATCCGCGCCGAAGCACAACGGCTGGTACGTGGCGCCGTCCGACATCGGCAACTTCGGCACCGACTACAACCTCCGCGCAGTCGTGGCCGTGTACGGCCTCGCGGCGAACATCCCGTCCGAGGCGATGTATCCGGTCGGCAGCTTCGACAACACCGGCGCCCTCCTGAACGGCGCCAACCGGTACGTGATCCACATCCCGGCCGGCGGCTACCCGCCCGTCCACGCGTATTGGTCGTTCACCGCGTACAACTCGAACCTGTTCCTGGTCTCGAACCCGCTCGGACGGTACGCGATCAACCAGTACACGCCGGGCGTCAAGCGGGGCGCCGACGGCTCACTTGACATCTACCTCCAGTCGAGTGCGCCGGCAGGACACCAATCCAATTGGCTGCCGTCCCCGCCGTCGGGCCAGTTCGAGGTGATCCTCCGCATGTACTGGCCGAAGTCAAGCGCCGTGCACGGCACCTACCACTACCCGACGATCACCAAGGTCGGCTAGCTCTGACGAGCCCCGGGGCCGCCGGACTGCCGGCGGCCCCGGGCGACTCGCCTCACCGGGATCGGGAGGGCGCGCGCGCCAGGCGGTCGGAGACCCATGTGAGCGCGGCGAGCATGGTCCCGACGACCAGCGCGACCAGCGCGGCTGCCGCGATCACGATGAACACCGATGGGATTGAGATCGTCGTCATTGTGATCACCTCTCTCTTGTTTATAAGTACATAGTCGCCGCTAGCCCGCTCCAGAACAACGGGGATCTGGCCAAAGTTCCAGTAGAAGACTTTGTGCTTATGCACAAAATCTGCGACGATTGTGGCCATGAGCAGCGCAAAGCCGCCACGGTCTCCGGACACCGGCGAAGGCGTGCCCGAGGCCTACTCCCGCGCCGCTGCATTCCTGCAGCCGAGGATCGACGGGGTCGTCGCCGAGCTCGTCGAGCTTCTGCGCGAGCAACTCCCGGCCTACGCCGCCGAGGACGTCGACCCACTGCGCCGCAACATCCGGACGACCCTGGAGATCGGGCTCACGGAGCTGCGGCTGGGTCGGACCCCTGACACAGTCGACCTCGAGCCGATCGCCGCGCATGCTCGCGTCTGGGCGGCGGAGGGCCGACCGCTCGACCAGCGCACCTTCCAGCTCGGCACGCGGCTCGTGATGGCGGTCGTGGCCGAGCACGCCGAGGAGCTCGGCATCGACGACGCCGCGCTGTTCACGATGCAGGACGCGCTATGGGAGTGGGCGACGATGTGCGCGGACGTCCTCGTCGAGGCCGAGCGCGATTTCGAGGTCGCGGCAGCGCGCCGCGACGCCGCGCGGCGAGCCGACTTCCTGCGGGACCTATCCAGTGGTCGCATCACCGCCGAGCGGCTCGCCCACGAGGCCGAGCTCCACGGACTTTCGCTGGACTCTCCGTACTTTGCCGTTCGCGTTGCCTGCCCGGACCCGGCCGTGGCCGGGGCGCTCGAGGCTCACATCCGGCAAAGCGGAGCGACCGGCGAGCGACGAGGGCTGCACGTGGTTGTGGGTGGCCGGCTGCTCGCGGTCACACCCCGGATCCCCGACGAGTACGAGGGCGTGGCGATCGCGGTGGGCCCCGCGACGGTGCTCCGGGACGCCCACTCGTCGTTCTCGGAGGCCGCCGAGGCGCTGACCGTCGCGCTCGCGTTCGGTGTCACGGGCGTCGTCGACCTCCCCGATCTCGGGCCCCTCCCCCTCGTGACCGAGGCCGACACGCTCGCGGAGCGCCTTGCCGAGCGACACCTCGGCGAGCTCGACGCGCGGGGTCAGGCGGGTCTCGCGCTCACCCGGACCGTGACCGCGCTGCTCGACCTTAACCGCAACGTCGAGGCCACGGCGACCGCGCTGAATCTGCACCGAAACAGCATCCGGTACCGGGTCGATCGCTTCTGTGAGCTGACCGGCCTCGATCTTCGGCGCACCGAGGATCTCGTCACCGCGTGGTGGCTCTTGAAGCGCCGTCAGGCAGAGGGCGCGCGCGAGACGGTTCCGCTGTAAGCGATCATTCGAGGGACCGTGAACAGCACCGATCCACCGCCGACGTTCGAACCCCCGCGGATCCCGGGATCGGCGGGCGCGTTGATCTTCGACGGCAGTGGGCGCCTGCTGATCCTCAAACCGACCTACAAGAAGCGCTGGACGATTCCCGGCGGGCAGATCGACGCGGGTGGAGAGTCGCCCTGGGACGCCTGCCGACGCGAGACCAGAGAGGAGTGCGATCTTGAGGTCGTCGAGGGCCGGCTGGTATGCGTCGACTTCCTGAGACCTAGACCCAATCGCCCCGGCGGAGTCCGGTTCCTGTTCGACTGCGGCACGTTCACCGATCGCCAGCTCGAGGTCATCCGCCTGCAGGAGAGCGAGATCGAAGACCATCGCCTCGCCGAGCTTGATGAGGCGACCGAGCTGCTCAGCGGACCGATCCGTCGCCGGGTGACGGCGGGTGTGGGGGCGGAGAAGTGCGTCTACCTCGAGGACGGCCATCCGGTGCAGGGCGTCACCGGGTGACCGTAGTCGGCGCCGTTTCGAATAACCTGCTGAGGATGAGTGACGACTGGCGCCTGCGCGTAGACCTGAACGACGAACGTTCCGCCCGCGAGCTGATTGACCGGCTCGAGAACTTCGATCGCGAACACGATCTCAGCACCTCGTTCGCGGACCGGGTTGCGGTCTCACGCGATGGCTCCGAGGTGTTCTGCTACGCCGATACGCGTGACCAGATCGATGCCGCCGCGAAGGCGATTCGCTCGCTTGCGGACGAGCATGACTGGCAACTGACGACCGAGCTGCGGCGCTGGCACCCGACCGCCGAGGAATGGGAGGACCCGGACGCGGCGCTGCCCGACTCACAGGCGGCGGTGGCCGCCGAGCACGGCGAGCTGATCGAGAGCGAGCGCGAGGAATCGAAGAAGCAGGGCTTCCCCGAGTACGAGGTCCGGGTCCAGTGCCCGTCGCAGCGCGACGCCGAGCAGCTCGCCGACCGGCTTCGTGGCGAGGGCGTCCCGAGTGCGCAGCGCTGGCAGTTCGTCGTCCTCGGTGCGACCGACGAGGACGCCGCGAACGCGTTGGCCGAGCGGGTCCGTGCCGAGGCGCCCGCGGGCAGCACGGTCACCGCCCAGGGAAGCGAGCAGGAGGCCGTCGAGGAGGCGCCCTACGCGACCCCATTCAGCCCGTTCGCCGTATTCGGCGGACTTGGCGGCTGACGCGCTCGGCTACCGAGCCGGGAACGGCGTGGTCCTGCAGCGGAAGAAGTACGGCAGCTTCGTGAGCGGCGTCGGAACCGACGCGTAGCCCCGACCGTGATACGTGTGGTCGGTCAGGGGATCTCGCCAGCACCCGGCCGGGAGGTAGACGCTGCGACTCGTCGCGCCCTCGGTGACGACCGGAGCCACGAGCACGTTGTCGCCGAGCATCCATTCCTGCTCCTGTGCGGCCGCACGCCGGTCGCCCGGAAACTCGAGCCACAGCGGCCGGGCCGGCGGAATTCCGGTCCGGTCGGCCTCCTTCCACAGGCGCAGGATCAGGGGCGCGGCGCGCTCGTGCAGCAGCGACAGCCGGCGATACACGCGCACGGTCTGCTGATCGTACGACCATGGGGTGTGGGTTCCGGCCTTCCCGGAGCCATGAAGTCGGAAGATCGGGCTCAGCGCGGACCACTCGGCCCAGCGAAGCAATAGCGCCTTGGTGGTCGGCGGCGACGTGTAGTCGTAGTAGCCGCCGATGTCGGTCGCGAACCCGTACGCGCCCCCGACGGCGCGGTTCAGCATGTCGGGTCCGAGCGACGCGAGACCGGAGGCCTGGCTCCAGTCGGTCGCCTCGTCACCGGGGACGTTTCCGCTCTCGTATGCCGCGGACCCGGGACTGCCCGAGTAGCCGGCCCGGTTGAAGAACCAGAGCTTGCGAAGCGGATGCCGGCGCTCGTAGGCCTGGATCGCCTCACGGTTGGCCCGCTGGTAGAGGATCGCGTAGCGGTTGTGCATCGTGCTCCCGTTCTCACCGTCGTGGAAGTGCATGTCGTAGAGCACCTCCTCGCCGAAGTCGGCATGGAACCCGTCGAACCCTAGGTCGAAGATCTTCGCGATCTCCCGCTTCCAGAACCGCACAGCCGCCGGATTGGTGAAATCGAGCAGGGCGATATGCTGGCCGAGCGTCCCCGTCGTCGTGTAGGTCTGACCATCGGCCCGGCGGACCGTCAGGCCCTCGCGGTCGGGCGCGGAACCGGGCGTGATGAATGGGCGCAGGTAGGCGAGCGGATGAATTTGCCGAGCGTGGAGCTCGGCGATGATCTTCGACTGGGTGGCGAAGCTCAGGACTCGGGGATGATAGAGCACGATTCCGTCGTTGTCTGAGTTGCGGAAGCCCCAGCCCTCGATCCGGTAGGCCGTAAGTGGCAACCGGTAGCGGTCGATGTTCGCGATGTCCTGGTTCAGATCTGCCTCGTACTCGGCCTCGGTCACGCCCCCGTTCTTGACCAGCCGGTCGAGCATCGGGCCGAGTGCCCAAGCCGGCGGCGCTGGCTGGCGCCCGGTGCGGGCGGTCAGATCGGTCACGGCCCGCCTCGGGCTCCCGGGCGCGACGACATAGCTCAGCTCCGCGGCCGACGCTGCGACGCTCCACGCGTTGGGGCGATCGGAGTCCAGCCTGAACCTGGCGAGCTGCGGCTGGTCGAGCAGGAAGCCGTAGCCACGGGACGAGATGAACTGAGCCTGGGAGTAGAACACGGCCGTGGGCCCGTTCGGAAACAGGATTCCGGACGGTGTCCCCGGCGTGCCGATCCCGGGGATGTTCTCCTCCTCGTCAAAGGTCGACAGCGCTCGTCCGTGCTGGTCGATCGCATTGTGCAGGCCGCCGAAGCCGTGGAATGCCTCGGCGGCTGAGGACACGAACGAATCGCTCATCATCGCCACGCCGAGCGCCGGATGGGGGCGAGCCGACACCCGGATCAATCCTTCACCGGCGGGCGCCACGTGCACCTCCAGCGTGCGCCCCGTGGGGTCGTTGGTCGACAGCTCGAGCACGATGCCCGAGCCAGCGCGGCGCGCGCTGATCACGCGGCGCGCCGAATACTGAATCCCGGAGCGCGACCCGCTCATCAGGTCGCCGGCCCAGACGCCGCCGGGGTACTGGTCGATCGCCTCGTGCCCGACCAGGAACGACAGCGGGGCGTAGAGCTGGCCGCTGCGCTGCGCGTCGGTGCCAGGCGGGATCGGGTCGATCGTCGTCGGCAGAACGTCCGGGCCGGGTCGCAGATTCGCGACCTCGGCCAATCCGCCCGTGGAAGAGACGATTCGCAACCGAAACGGATTGCGTTCGATGATCGCGCTGGCGCCGTGTGCTCTGACGACGAGCCGTCCCGACCCTCCGGCCGCGGCCGCTGAAGGCGGCGCGGCGACAGCCAACGCCGCGACGACGGGCACGAGCACGGTTCTTCTACACATGCGCATGTTCATGCCGAAGTCTCAACACGCAGTCCGGCCGGAACTACCGTAAAAGCCCTCCCGGCTGCGCGGGAAACTACGGCACTCCAGACCCGCGAGGTGTCCGAGCGCTCCGATACGCGATCATCTG
>CAWCMQ010000007.1:0-792491 GCA_963796645.1 uncultured Solirubrobacterales bacterium
CGTACCTCCGCGAACGCGCCTCAGCCTAACGCCCTGAGTAGTGGCGGTCCGTCGTGTCTCAGATGTCGAGCGCGCACTGCTCGACAAAGGGATGGAGCGCGACGATGCGCACCATCACATGTACCGCAAGACGATCAACGGCGTGACCCGTCTGGTGACGCGCATCTCTCACAGCTCAAGGGAAATCAACGACGGTCTCGCAAACCTGATGGCGAAAGCAGCTCTGCCTCCGTCTGCGCGAGTTCTGGGATCTCATCGACTGTCCGCTCTCGGAAACGCGATGGGACCAACTGATCGAGGACGACTGCTCGGGCGGACGTAATCCGTTTCTCGGCCGGTGAGCGTTCGGGGGGCTGCGATAGCCTGACGCTGTTCGCAAGGTTCGGTGAACATTTCATGCCGCCGGCGCGCACCGAAAAGGGCGGCGTTGAGCGGCGAGCGAGTGCCATCTACCCGGCGCACTCATACGCGTGCATGAGAGCAGTCGAACCAACAGCGAACGATGAGACGCCGTAGGTACCGCCCGAACCCCGCCTGGGAAGCGTGGGATCGACGCCACGACTTCCGGGTCGACTTCGCGGTCGGGAAAGCGCCCGTGCTCAGCGACGACGGCCGATGGCTGCTCGACAACGCAACCTGGTCGCCACGACCGGCCGCCGGACAGTCTGCGGAACGCCGGACGCGAGCGCGCGGAGCCGGACGGCCACGGGCGCGGCGCGTAACGACCCGCTCGTCTGCCCGGTCTGGCGACGGCGGCGACGGCTCAGGCCCTAGCGACGGTGACCCGGAATACCCACGGCCCGTCGCCGCAAACAAGTGGGCTGATGGGCGGCTCGACCGGCGCGCGCGCCGGCGGGGGTGGGCGCGATGAGCACGGTCGGACTCGACGCGGAGTCCATCGAGGCGGTCGCGCTGCGGGTGGTCGAACTGCTCGACGACCGCGACGGCATCCAGGGCGACCGGCTGCTGAGCGTTGCCGAGTTCGCCAAGCTGATCGGCCGCAGCACCGATTACGTTCGCGCGCACGCCGTCGACTTGGGCGGCGTCCGACAGCCGACCAGCGGCAGGCGCGCTCTCTGGCGATTCCCTGCCAGCGCAGCCGCGAACGGCAAGCACCCGGCCAGCGTCCCCGAGCCGCCAGCACGCCAGCCGCCGCGCAGGCGAACGCGAGCGATACGCCGCGCGGGATTCTGCTGCCCGATCCGGGGTGAGCGCGAGTGACCGCCCCTCGTCGCCGACGTGTGCGCGTGACTGTGAAGCCGCCTGAGCCGTTGCGGTGCCACTACTGCGGACGGCCGCGGTTCAGGGGGCTTGGGCTGGTGCGATGGCTGCTTTCGCCGCCGTGATGGCCGGCCGACCCGTGCCGAGCGCGAGACCGGTGCGACGGACGGCGGCGTGGACCACTGGCATTCCCCGAGCATGGGCCAAAGCCAATCAGTGACGTGCTCAACCGCTGACTGCGAGCACCTCGACCGTCCCGAGGCCGCATGAGCGCCGTCACGCCGGATGCCGATGCTGCGACGACCCGCTCGTCAGCGGGAGTTCCAGAGCCGACCAGGTGTGCTGGCGCTGTTGGGCGATCCGGCACGGCGACGACGGCAGCACCCCACAACCCGAGACCGATCAGGACCGGGCCGCACACCAAGGCGATCGAATCCGAGCCGTGGCGTACGAGAACGGCTACCAGCAGCCCTACACCGGATCCGAGCCGCCGCCACACGATGACCGGCAGCCCAACGCGTCGACCCTGGCCGCAAAGGCGCTCGAAGACAGCCACGTCGACCTGATCGCCGTCATTAGCGACGGCGTCCCCGAGCCGTCCTACGTGCCCGGATGCTCAGGGTGGCTGAAAGCCGGGAGTCGATACCTCGTTCCCGCGCCAGCCGGAACCGGAAAGACCCTCGCGACGCTGGTCGTCGCCGTCGGCGTCGTCGAGGCGGGCGGCACCGTTCGGATCCTCGACGTGGAAAACAGCGCCGAGGGGATTGCGGCCGACAGCTCGAAGACCTGGCCGCGCGCAACTACGCGATGGCACGCTCGCCGCCGCATGCGCACAGCGGCTGTCCTATCACGCCTGGCCGCAACTCAGCCTGTCGTGGACGGCCAACGGCCACGACCGCCGCCGGCACCGACCTCGTCGTCTTCGACAGCTCGCGCATGGCGCTCACGTCCGTGGGCCTCGCCGAGGACTGGCAGACGACTACTCCAAGTTCATCGGGCAACTCGTCGTCCCCCTCTCGCGAGCCGGGACCACGACCGTGATCCTCGACAACACCGGCCACGACAATCAGCACCGCTCGCGCGGCACGAAAGCCAAGGAAGACCTGAACGAGGTCGTCTACAGGCTCGCGGTGATCGACGCGTTCACCCGCGAGCACACCGGCAAGGTCGGACTCATCCGGGACGCCACCGATTCAGCGGACTACCGCGCGCCGTTCACATCGAGCTAGGGGGCGGCACCTACGGGCCGCCGGTCGTCCAGCCCGAAGACGAGCACGGGGACGGCGGGGCAATTCCGTCCACACGGCTGATGGAGCACACGTCAATCGCCATCGAGGAACGCCCGTTCGGGATTTCCAACGCGGACCTCCGCGACGCCGTGAAGGGACAGAACGAGGCAAAGGCGCTCGCGCTCCGACTGCTCGCCGAGGACGGCTACATCGAGCAGCAGCGCGACGGAAAAACCGTGCTCTACCACTCGCTTCGACCGTACCGGGAGGACGACTAAATGCGCCCCGAGAACGTCGTCCCCAACGTCGTCCCAACGTCGTCCCCTTGCGACCCGGTTGGCCCGAAAAGGAACGTCGTCCCCACCCTGCCCCCCCTTAAGGGGCAGGGGACACGTCCAACGCCAACGTCGTCCCCCCAACGTCGTCCCCCGACCACCCGAAAGGAGAAACGATGAGGCCCTAGCCGCCATACCCGACTCGCCGCTCGACCAGCTCGCCCGCGAGGTCCGCTCCGAGCACAACGCCGCCCAAAGCGCGTGGGAGTTCGCCGTTCACCACGCCCACCGCGCCGGCCAATGTCTGCTCGAAGCGAAGGCCCTGTGCAAACACGGCGAGTGGCTGCCGTGGCTGCGCGATGTGGGCATCCCGCGACGAACGGCCACCGAGTACATGCGGTTCGCGAAAGGGCAGACCCTGCCCATTTGCCCGCGACGATCAGCGAGGCGCTAGAGGCAGTCGAGGACCGAGAGCGACGCTCGCACCAGGCGACGATGCAGACGCTGAGCGCCGAGTTTGACCGCGCAATGAAACCGGCCTCCCCGCTAACGCCGTACGTCCCGGTTCGGCGCTACCGCGAGTTGTCGTGCGAGAACCCGGACTGGGCGTGGAAGCGCGTCAAGGCGCACGTCCAAGAGTTCACCGCAGTCATCTACGACATGCCCCCAGTCCCACCGAAAACGGATGCCGCTGGGAACTACGCGCCGCAGTCGCCCGGCTTCATCAGTTGCTCGGCGACACACCGGCACCCCCGAGTCAAACCCCAACTACGTAGGAGGACACATGATTGACCGAGCCAGCAGCAAGCACCCCACCGCCCACTTCCCGCTCCCGCCGAACCCGCCGGCCGAGGTCACCGAGGCATACGCCGTGTTCAACGACACAGGCGAACGGTACGGCAGCCTGCGAGGCGAACTCGCAGACGCGAAGGCGGCCGCCAAGCAAGCGAGAAGGACACTCGCTCCAGGCGGAAGACGCCTACCGCGACGGCGGCAAGATGCCCGACCTCGCGAAGGTGAGGGCGACACACGCGAAGCGCATCGAACAACTCGAACTCGAACTCGCGGCGGTCGCCGTCGTGCTCGACGAACGCGGCAACCGGCTCGCAGACCTGATCGACCAGCACCGTGCGGCGTGGGCCAAGGCGCTGAACAGGGCAAGGACGCGCGGCAACGCGCCTACCTCAACGCGCTCGAAACCGTCAGAGAATGCCGCCGATCTCGCCGCGATGTTCGGCGCCGTCGAATGGCTCAACGGTACGACCTGAAGCTCGCGAAGTGGGCACGCGAACAGCCGTTCCGCCACGGCCCGCTCGGCGTCGTGATCGAAGGCCGGGACAGCGTCCACGCCGAAGAGCGCACACCAGTCGACACGCTGGTCGACGTGCTCGCACGCGGCGCCGAGGGCAACGCGAAGGCGGGCATGCAGCCACGCACAGTCACGACCGTGGCAGCGAGGGCATGACCATGACCACGCCAACACAGATACCGAGAAGCGCACTCAAGTACATGAACGAACGCGAGATCAACACGGCACTCCAGAGCCGGCGAACTCGATGGCGTGCTCGGCATCCAGACACAGCCAGCCGAACCAGATAGCCAGCCCGACACGACCAAACCGAGACCGAAACGCAAACCGGAAACATCGATCAAGGCGCTCACGGACACAAGCACGCCGGAGGACCCGCCCACATCACCCGCCACCAGCTACAAGGCATGAGCGCCGAAGAGATCAGCCGGCTACTCAAAGCAGGGAAGCTCGACCCGCTGCTCAGGGGCGAAGCATGACGACGAATGTCCACAAGCGTGAGCGGCCCCGAATCGCCTGGCCGCCCATGACCGGGACGGGGCGGCGTCACTCGGCCCGGCTGCCTCCTACCGCGGACGCCGAGCGGCGCTGCCCAACCGGGGACCCCAACAGACCGGAAAGGGGTGGGACGGGACCATCGGACCCCCCCACAGCGACCACCGGGGTCGGGCATGGCGCGCGCCGTGTCAACGGTCGGGAGGGCGGGTCTGAGGCCATGAGCGCGAACGGCGTGCTGCCCGGGCGGCCACTTGTACGCAATCGCACAATCGCGGTCCCGGGACCGCGCGGGGGGGTCGTGAATGAGTGCGTCTAGGTTCACTCCCGAGGTTCGTGGCGCGCTGTTGGAGCGTGTCGCTGCGGGCGTTTCGATGGCGGATGCGTGCCGTGCTGTCGGCGTGCGGGAGAAGACGGTCAAGGGTTGGCTGACTCGCGGCCGACGCGAAGGGGCGGGCGTATATGCGGACTTCGCCGCGGCGGTCGAGGCAGCGCGCGAGCTCGCGCGGTCGAGGCGGCCACCGATGGATGC
Source organism: uncultured Solirubrobacterales bacterium (assembly GCA_963796645.1). Lineage (GTDB taxonomy): Bacteria > Actinomycetota > Thermoleophilia > Solirubrobacterales > Solirubrobacteraceae > Palsa-465. The sequence continues at coordinate 5,062 of CAWCMQ010000007.1, forward strand.
GGACGAGCTGGCGCGCGTCGTGTCGGATCAGGCGCGGGCCGGGTCGGTCGCGGCGATGAAGTTGCGGTGGGAAATGCTCCGGGCTGACCTCGCCGCCACGGCGGGCAGCGCGCCGGTCGCCTATCCGCTGGCCGAGGTTGACGAGCTGGCGCGCAAGAGGCAGCCAAGATGACGACGATCACGGCGACCGACTTGGAGGCGTTCGACAGGTTCGCCGCGGGCGTGTTGACGGTCGAGAACGGGCAGCCGCTTGTGCTCGAAGCGTTCCAGCGGACGATCCTCGCCGACTACTTCGCCGGGTCGAGCGAACTCGTCTGCCTGCTTCCAAAAAGAACGGCAAGAGTTCGCTGCTCGGTGCGGTCGCGCTGTGGCATCTGCTCTCGGTGCCGTTCGCCGAGTGCATCGTTGTCGCCGCGAGCCGTGACCAGGCGTCGATCCTGCTACGGCAGTCGTCGGGTTCGTCCGCCGTTCCCCGGCGCTCGCGGAGCGGCTGAAAGTGAAGCAGCGCGAGATCGTTAACGACGATCTCGGCGGACGTATCCGCGTGCTGGCCTCGGACACGGACACGGTGGACGGCCAGCTGCCGACGCTCGCGCTCGTCGACGAACTGCACCGGCACCGCTCGGCTGAGCTGTACGGGATTCTGCGCGACGGCCTCGGCCCCCGCGGCGGCCAGTTGATCGCGATCAGCACGGCCGGGGATGACGAGTCGACGCCGCTCGGCCGGTTGCGCGCTCGGGCGCACGCGATGCCCGGACTGCAGTGTGACGGCGCTCACCGGCATGTCAGCGATGGCGTTTTCGGCTATCACGAATGGGCGCTCGACGCGGGCGATGACGTGGACGACCTCGACGTTGTGCTTACCGCCAACCCGGCTAGCTGGATCGACCGGGCCGAACTCGAACGGCGGCGGACCGCTTCGATGCGACAGTGGCAATGGCGCCGGTTCACATGCGGCGTATGGTCGGCCGGCGAGGACGCGGCGATCAGCGACAAGGAATGGCGTGCGTGTGCGCGGCCGGGGTTGGAGATTCCCGAGGGCGCGACCGGCGTACACGTCGGCGTCGACCTCGGCTGGAAAATCGACTCGACCGCACTGGTGCCCGTGTGGAGGCCCGAGCGTGAGGATTCGATCCTCGTTCACTCGCCGACAATCCTCACGCCGCCCGGTGACGGCACATCGCTGCCGGTCGAGGACGTGTTCAGCGTGTGCGAGGCGATGGCCGAACGCTGGCCCCGGTGCGTGTTCGTGCTCGACCCGATGGCCGGCGGCGAACACCTCGCGCAACGGATCGACAGCGAGCTACCGCGCGTCAAGGTCGCGACGCACTCGCAGGCACATGGCCCGATGTGCCTCGCCTCGGCACGACTGGCCGATGCGATAGCGACCGGCCGGTTGCAGCACCCGGACGACCCGGACCTGACGGCGCACGTACTCGCGGCCGGGGTGCGTCAGGTCGGCGAACACTGGCGGCTGGCGAAACAGCGCGGCCGGGAGGCGCCGATAGACGCCGCGATAGCTCTGGCGATGGCGCTGTCGACGCTCGACCCGAACAAGAAACGCAACTACCGGACGAGAGGCTTCGTGTGACGCCGATGATGGTTTGCGCCGAACCGGGATGTCCCGAGCTGGTCGCCGCCGGTCTGTGCGAGTGCTGGCCGCACCTGTGGCATTGCGATCACCCTGGTTGCACGCATCCGGCGCATGACTGCGAGGACGTGTCGCACTACTGCGAGCAGCACCGCGTCGCACGCAGGACTATCGACCAGCGTCCCGAACAGTCTGCCGGGCGGGTGAGGCCGGGAAGCCCGCCCGCCCAAAGCAAGGTCGCCGGACCGTGACGATTCTCCGGGCCTGCACCGTCTGCGGCGCGCTCAGCGACGAGAGGCGATGCCCCGAGCACCGATGGGTCGACACCCGTCCGACAGCCTCCGAGCGCGGCTATGACGCGTCATGGAGGGCAACACGCCGCGCCTACCTGCGACGCCATCCGTTGTGCGCTGACTGTGGCGGGATCGCCACCACGGTCCACCATCTGGACGGCCTCGGGCCGCTCGGGCCGCGTGGGCACGACCCGTCGAACCTTCGCGGCCTCTGTGATCGCTGCCATAACCGCACGACGTCGCGAGAGCAACCCGGAGGGTGGAACGCATGAACGCTGGTCGTTATCCAGCGCGGGTCCGATCAGAACGGGGAGCGCGAACAGTGGATCGTGCCCACTGGCTCAGTCGCAAGGGGCGCTCGGCTGGTGTTTCCGGTGTTGTTCGCCTGCGTCCCGCCGACAGCGACGTACAGGCAGTCCTTGTACTTCTGCTCGCCGTACCACGCTGCGGTCGCCAACAGAATGGCCACCGCCAGGATGATGATCGCGACCCACTTCCCCATGCCGGCCGCGACCCTATGCGCCAGCGCGGACGGATTCCCAGCGGCATACCGGAAACCGGATGCTGCCCGCCTGCGTGGACTCGAAGCGCCGGCTATGGACTCGACAGGATGCTGGGAAGCGACGGATGACCACTCCAGGGCAGGATCGAGCATCCGACGTTGCCGTCCTTGAGGCACCGGTCCCGATGCGTCGTCCCGATGTACAGGAATCCGAGCCCCCCCACCACGATGATCGCTGCGACCGCCACCCAACGCACGCGATGACGTTACCCGCAGCTATCGCGCACTTCAAGCCGGCCGTCCGCATCGCCCTTCCGGGCAAGAATCAGCACGTACCACGGATGATCCCGGTACGCAGCGCGACTATCGTGTTCCCATACACGAAAATCGCCCCCGCACCGCGCAAACGGCCGGGGGCATGGCCCAAGGAGTCAGAGTCTCCATGAGCACTCAGGAACGTACCGACAACGTGACCGTTGTCCGCATCGAAGCCGTCGACCTACCGTGCATCGTTGACGAGCTGCGGTTCGCTCTGAGCGGCGCGGCGGAACGCCTGCACTACGCGACGAACCGGGGCGAGGCCCTGACCTCTGTCGCGGTCGACGCGGCGCGCGTACGAACCTTGGTCGACGTGCTCGATCAGATCGGCTGGCAAACGGTTGAGCCGGTCGAGATTGAAGGCCGACGCGAAACGCTCCACTCGATCTTCGAGAGCGTCGGCCACGGTTGCGAGGAATCACTCAGGGACCACTTCTACGACCCGGCGGATCGGCGTCAGTGCGAACGTGCGATGGCCGCTGCTGAGGACGTGGTGGCGCAGCTAACCGGCGAGCAGCTACCGATATGGGGGTGAAGTGATGCCGCGACCAGCAACAGGCCAGGTCGTCGAGAAACACGCCGAGCGCGGCACGGTGTACGCGCTCAGGTTCCGCGCCTACGGCCAACGCCGCTATCTCACGCTCGGCAGCGACGCGGACGGGTGGACGCGCAGCAAGGCCGAGGCCGAACTGACGCTCACCCTCGCGCAGGTCGAGCGCGGCAAGTGGACGCCGCCAGTAGCGCCGCCCGTCGAGGCCCCGGCGGCCGAGCAGACCTTCCATGAGTTCGCGTCCGAGTGGTACGCGCAGAATGAGCGCGGGTGGGAACTCCACACGGCCAAGACGTATCGCTCGCTGCTGTCCAATCATCTGTTGCCGTTCTTCTCGCAGCACACGCCCCGACAGATCACGGTCGCCGAGGTTGACCGCTACCGCGAAGACCGGCTCGCGGACGGCGCACGACGCCTGCTCGCGCGCGAGCGAGTGCTCGCATACAACCTCGACCATCCGAAGCATCCGAAGCCGCTAACGCGCAAGCTGGGCACCACGACGATCAACAAGACGCTGGTGCTACTCGGCTCGATCCTCGCCGTCGCCGAAGAGCGCGGGCTAGTCGACCGTAACCCGCTCACCGTCAACCCGCAACGCCGCAAAGCGAAGCGGGAGCGCCGCCGGCCCGTGTACCTCGACAGCGCCGAGCACATCGCCGTGCTGCTCGAAGCCGCAGACGACCTCGACGCGGCACCGGACGCGCTCACAGGCGGGCGCAGGGCGATGATCGCCACGCTCGCACTCGCGGGGCTGAGAGTGGGGGAGGCGTGCGCGCTCGACTGGCGCGACGTGAACCTCGCGACCGGCTGGCTGTACGTCGGCTCAAAAACCGAAGCCGGGATGCGCGACGTGAAGATGCTCCCCGCGTTGCGCGACGAGCTGATCGCGCACAAGACCTCGGGCCGCGCAACCGGCCCGGACGATGCGGTGTTCGTCACCGCGACGGGAGCGCGCCGTCGCGTCGACAACACCCGCCAGCGGGTGATGGAGCCGGTCACACGCCGAGCCGACGTGCTGCTCGCCCAGCGCGGCGGGCAGCCGTTGCCCGAGGGCCTGACCGCTCACAAGCTGCGGCACACGTTCGCGTCGATCCTCGCCGCGCTGAACACGCCGATGCCCGAGGTCATCGCGCAGCTAGGGCACACCGATCCGGGGTTCACGCTCCGCGTGTACGCGCACACGATGCGCCGCGACGGGGCCGAACTAGACCGGCTCCGCGCGCTGGTGGAGGGTCGTGATTGGGCACCATTGGGCACTGGAAGCGCGGAAAAGGCACTGGACGAGTCCGAATCGGAGGCCATCGAGGCAACAAAAAACCCGCCGTTAGCGGGGCTTTCGTGAAGCGGCTGAAGGGACTCGAACCCTCGACCTTCTGCATGGCAAGCAGACGCTCTAGCCAACTGAGCTACAGCCGCGAGGTCGCCGAGTATAGCCTCGGGCAAGTGCGCGGACAGCCCGGGCGGATCAGTCCGGATCGTGGTCGCCCAGGGCCGCGGCGCGGATCTCGTCGCCGTGCTGATCGACCGCCGGGGGTGGGCTGGACAGGGGGAGAGGATCGCCGCCGATTCGGATCGGCGTTCGTAGCTGACGCATGCCGTCGGGCAACGTCGCGACGAGCCCGGCCTGCGTGTCCGGGTCGGCGAGCATCTCGCTCACGGTGTTGATCGGAGCCGCGGGGACGCCGGCTTGGTTGAGCTCACGGACCCACTCGGCGGCGGTCCGCTCGGACAGGCGCTGCTCGAGCAGCCGCTCGAGCTCGGCGCGGTTGGCGACCCGGGCCGGGTTGGTGGCGAAGCGCTCGTCGTCGACCAGCGCCTGGAGCCCGAGCACCGCGCACAGGCGCTCGAACTGAACCTCACTGGAAGCGGCGAGTGCGATCCCCTTGTCACTCGCGTTGACGACCTGGTAGGGCGCCAGGTTTGGGTGCACGTTGCCCAGCGCCCGCGGCTCGAGCCCGCCGATCAGATGATTCATGGCCTGGTTGAGCAGCAGCGATCCGCACGCCTCGGCCAGCGACACTTCGACGCGCTCGCTCTGTCCGGTGTCCTGCACCTTCCTGAGTGCAGCCAGCACTCCGATTGCCGTGTACAGCCCCGCCGAGAGGTCGGCGATTGGGACGCCGACCTTCACGTTGGTGTCGGGATCGGGGCCGGTCACGCTAAGGATGCCGCTGTGTGCCTGCACGACGAAGTCGAGCGCCGGCCACAGCCGCCGGCTGCTGTCGTGACCGTAGCCTGAGATCACAGCGTGGACCAGCCGCGGATTGCGCCCGCTCAGCACAGCATCGGTGAGCCCGAGGCGGTCGAGCGCGCCGGGCAGGAAGTTCTCCACGAGCACGTGCGCGTGGGCGACGAGCGAAAGGACGACGTTCCGGTCCTCCTCGTCGCGGAGGTCAAGGGCGATCGAGCGGCGTCCCCGGTTGCAGGAGAAGTAATACGCGGCATCCCCCGAGGCCGCATACGGCGGACCCCAGCGCCGTGTTTCGTCGCCGTCGCCGGCGCGCTCGACCTTGATCACGTCGGCGCCGAGGTCGGCGAGGATCTGCGTCGCAAACGGACCGGCGAGGATCCGGCTCAGATCGAGCACCCGAATTCCAGCCAGCGGCCCCGAGGCTGGGTCCTCAGCAGCTGGCCACATCAGAGTCGAGTCCGGTTCGGGGCGTCGAGGTGGAGAACGTGCATTACGGCAATTGTCGCGCGCGCAACCGCCGGCGCCTTCGTGGCGCCGGCAAATGCGCGACGGGGTTGGCTGTGCCTGCAGGAGGCGGCTTAGCCCGAATGTTCGTGCGCGCTCTCCACCAGCTGGGGAATCTCCTGGTAGAGCCTCATGCGTGTGTCAGTGTGCAGAGTGGGATCGACGAGCATCGCCTCGAGCAGCCGGGCGACCTCAGGGTCGTGATCGAGCAGCGCGGGGTGACCCCCGTGGTGGGGTACTTCGCCGCGGACCTCGAGGACGGCTGCGCTGTACACGTCCCCATGCGTGTCACGAAGGAGATCCTCGATCTCGTGATGGATCTTTAGTCGCAGTTCCTCCTTGAGACTCGAGTCGGTGAGCACGGTGGTGACCAGCGCCACCAACTCCCGGTCGTCCCGATCGAGTTCACGACGCCCGGCCCCGGCATTGTCGGAGACGTTCGACGGGGACTGCCACGTGGTGGTTGATGTTGGGCCCATTGCGGCCTTCTTCCTGATCGTGGTGAATCAGAATCCGCAGCAAACCGGTTGCAGATCGACCGATCCTAGACCTGCGTCCTGTTGACGACATCGGGGCCGCCACCGAACCTGATCCGCGCGAGCTACTGAGCCTGAGCGAGACCTGCGAGGCGCCTCGCCTGCACTTCGGCCTCGTCGGCCGATCGTGGAAGGCCGCAGCGACGATTCGGGTCTGTACCGATGTCAGCCCGGACCACTCCTGTCAGCTTACGAAATGCCATCTGTCGCTTGTCAGCACCCGCCCGCGACCGGGGGAATCCCTCAGCTGCCGACTCCGGGCGCGACCGGCCGTAAGGGAAGGAAAGGGTCATGTCTGAGTTCAAATACGTCCGGTTCTTTGAGGAGATCGGGATTGGCGACGTTCCTCTGGTGGGCGGCAAGAATGCTTCGCTGGGGGAGATGTACGGCGCGCTCTCGGACCAGGGCGTGCTCGTGCCGAATGGCTTCGCTATCACTGCGCAGGCATATCACTACATGCTCGACGCCGCGGGAGTGCTGGAACCGCTACGCGAGGCACTCGCCGGCCTCCACGAGGACAACATGTCCGACCTGGCCCGGCGCGGCAAGCGCGCGCGGGAGATCGTCTACGGCGCCGGGCTGCCGGCCGACCTCGTAGCCGAAATCATCACCGCCTACCAGCGCCTGCAGGGGCAGTACGGCGAGGACGTGAGCCTCGCAGTTCGCAGCTCCGCCACGGCCGAGGACCTTCCCACGTCCAGCTTTGCCGGCCAGCACGAGACCTACCTCAACATCACCGGCGAGGAGAGCCTCCTCGAGGCCTGCCGCCGCTGCTTCGCGAGCTTGTGGATGGACCGGGCGATCCACTACCGGATCGATCAGGGGTTTGATCACTTCTCCGTCGGGCTGTCGATCGGCGTGATGAAGATGGTCCGCTCCGACCTGTCCGCGTCTGGCGTGTTCTTCTCGCTCGACACCGAGTCGGGCTTCCGGGACGTCGCGTTCATCACCGGCGCCTACGGGCTTGGGGAAAACGTGGTCCAGGGCGCCGTGGATCCGGACGAGTTCTATGTTCACAAGCCCACGTACGAAACGGGCCATCGCGTCGTGCTGCGCCGGATGCTCGGCGACAAGGCGATCAAGATGGTGTTCGTCGAGGGCGAGATCAAGCAGACCGTCCGGAACATCCCGACCCCCAAGTCCGACCGCGAGCGCTACTGCATCACGGACGACGACGCGCTCGAGCTCGCCGATTACGCGATCAAGATCGAGCGCCACTACGGGCGCCCGATGGACATGGAGTGGGCGAAGGACGGGGTCGACGGCAAGATCTATGTGGTGCAGGCGCGTCCCGAGACTGTCGCCTCACAGCGCAAGGCCACGCTGCTGGAGCGCTACGTGCTCGGGGACGGCCGCACGGCGATCCTCGCGGAGGGTCGTTCGGTGGGCGAGAAGATCGCCAGCGGCAAGGCCCGCCTGATCACTGACGTCGCCCACCTGCACGAATTCAAGCCGGGCGAGGTTCTGGTCGCCGACACGACGACCCCCGACTGGGAGCCGGTGATGAAGACCGCGGCGGCGATCGTCACCAACCGCGGCGGTCGCACGTGTCACGCAGCGATCATCTCCCGCGAGCTCGGTGTTCCGGCAGTCGTCGGCACCGGCACCGGCACGACGACGGTTCCGGGTGGGGAGCTCGTCACCGTCTCCTGCTCAGAGGGCGACGCGGGCCGCATCTACGCCGGCGAGGTGCCGTTCAGGATTGATCGCACGGACGTCGGGGAGATCCCGAGGCCGAGAACGAAGATCATGATCAACCTCGGCAACCCGGACCTGGCGTTCAAGACGTCGTTCCTACCCAATGACGGCGTCGGGCTCGCGCGGATGGAGTTCATCATCAGCGAGTCGATCAAGGCGCATCCGCTCGCGCTGGTACATCCGGAACGGGTCACCGACCCGGAGGCACGCGCTCAGATCGAGCGCCTGACCTGGCTGCACCCGGACGGCGAGACGTTCTTCGTCGAGCGACTGTCCGAGGGCATCGGGACGATCGCGGCCGCATTCTGGCCCAAGCCGGTCGTCGTGCGGATGTCGGACTTCAAGACGAACGAGTACGCGAGCCTGCTCGGGGGCGCCGACTTCGAGCCGCACGAGGAGAACCCGATGATCGGCTTCCGTGGCGCCTCGCGATATGCCCACCCGGCCTACGTCGAGGGGTTTGCACTCGAGTGCAAGGCGATGCGGCGGGTTCGTGAGGAGATGGGCCTCACCAACGTCGTGCTGATGATCCCGTTCGTGCGCCGGGTCGAGGAGGCCGAGAAGGTCATCGCGCAGATGGCGGATCTCGGGCTCAAGCGCGGTGAGAACGGACTCGAGATCTACGCGATGTGCGAGATCCCGAACAACGTCCTGCTGATCGATCGATTCGCACATACGGTTGACGGGTTCTCGATCGGGTCCAACGACCTGACGCAGCTCACCCTCGGGGTCGATCGCGACTCCGAGATCGTCGCCTTCGACTACGACGAGCGCGATGAGGGCGTGAAGATGATGCTGCGGCTCGCCGTCGAGGGATGTGCACGCAACGGCATCCATTCTGGGCTCTGCGGGCAGGCGCCGTCCGACTATCCGGACATGGCGGAGTACTTGGTCGAGCTCGGAATCGACTCGATCAGCCTCAATCCCGACACGGTCGTGAAGACAACGCAGCGGATCCTCGAGCTCGAGGCTCGGCTCGGAAACGGTCAGCACAACGGGTCGGCGAAGGCCGCCGCCGTGGCGGCCGGAACGGCCAGTTAGACGGACCGGGGGAGTGGGCGTCCGCGCTGGTGCGCGGGCGCCCGGCTCTCAGCGGTGGCCGACGCGGATCGCCGGGCTGGCGGCTATCGGTGTCCAGTGGTCAGGGCCGAGCAGCGCGACTCTCGCCAGCACACGGCTACGACGGTGGATCGGGAAGGTCGCGTTGGACAGGTAGTCGAGCCGCTTGCGCGCGACGATCCACCAGCCGAAGCGATCCCGGAGCCGGAACTCGAGCGCGATCCGTCCGTACGGCGCGGCGGGAACCGCGTGGACGGCGATCCCACGACGTGTGGCTCGCACGCGTATCGCACGGGTGATCACGATCAGCCGTCGCGTCTCGCTCACGCCGGTGCCCGATGCGGCTCTGTAGCGGGCGGTCTTGGTCGCCGCTAGCCGCGTCTGCCAGCTTCCGTCCGCCGCCGGGGTCACCGTGGTCACGGTCTGAAAGCCCGTGCCGGTGTCAGCCTGAATCTGGACCGGGACCGTCGGGCTGGCCGTCCGGCCGGCGAACTGCACGATCGTCTTCGGGACGATGGCTGACGTCGGCAGCGGCTCACGCCGCACTAGCTTCCCCGCTACGGGTGACCTCTCGGGATCATCTCTTTTGGGGGATGTCGGCGTGCCTCGGCTGGCTCACGATCGGGCACGTGAAATGGGAACTGGCGATGGTCGCTGGAGCTGTGCTTGTCGTTGCACTGGTCTCGCGCCGTCTCACCGACACGCCCTTCACCCCCGCGATGGCGTTCGTTGCGCTCGGGGTGTTGCTTGGCCCACTCGTGGTCGACGAGGTAACTGTCACGCCGACCAGCTCGTCGGTCCGCACGTTGGCCGAGGCCACGCTGGCTGTCGTTCTGTTCGCCGATGCCTCGCGGATCACGCTGCGTGCGCTCCAGCGCGAGTACTCGGTGCCGCTGCGGCTGCTGGGGATCGGGCTGCCGCTGACGATTGCCCTCGGCGGGGTGATCGCCGGTGGGCTCTTCACCGGGCTGAGTGCCGCCGAGGCGCTCGTGCTGGCGGTGGTGCTGGCGCCGACCGACGCTGCGCTCGGCCAGGCGGTGGTGACCGAGCCCCGGCTGCCCTCCCGCATCCGTCAGGGGCTGAACGTCGAGAGCGGGCTCAACGACGGGATCTGCGTCCCGCTGCTGCTGATCGCGCTCGCGGCGGCCGATGTCGAAGACAAAGCATCGACGAGCCAGCACGCGCTGAAGATCGTCGCCGAAGAGATCGGTTACGGGATCGTCGGTGGCGCTGCGGCCGGACTGGCCGTCGTCCTACTCGTCGCGCTCGCACGCCGGCGCAACCTGATCACGGGATCGTGGCTGCAGGTGGTGCCGGTCGCCGCGGCCGCGCTCGCCTACGGGCTCGCGGTCGGCCTGGGCGGCTCGGGCTTCATCGCCGCGTTCCTGGCCGGAGCGATCTTCGGCGCGCGGCTCCGCGAGGAGTCGGAGGAGGCATCCCGCTTGAACGAGGAGCTCGGCGAACTGCTCGGCGGGGTGACCTTCCTGATCTTTGGCGCGGTGCTCTTGGGTCCCGCGCTCGAGCACGTCACCTGGCAGATCGCGCTGTACGCGGTGCTGAGTCTGACCGTGGTCCGGATGCTGCCCGTCGCGATCGGGATGATCGGCAGCGGCGCGGCCGGGCGAACCGTGGGGTTCCTCGGTTGGTTCGGTCCGCGAGGCCTGGCCTCGATCGTGTTCGCGGTGATTGCCGTTCAGGAGGCGCGGCTCCCGGGCGCCAACACGATCGTGACGGCGGCATACCTGACCGTGGGCCTATCGGTGTTCGCCCACGGAATCACCGCAGCGCCGCTCGCACGCGCCTACGCGGGCTGGTACGACTCACATCCGAGCCACCGCCGTCCGGCGATGGAGAGCGTTCCGACGCCGGAACGCCGGACGCGGGGGCATCGAGCCGTCGAGACGAGTTAAGGAGTCAGGATGCAAATCCGCATCGCGCGTCACACGGCCCCACACCACATCCGGAATCGCTGCTGGTGCTCCACCTCGGCGATGAGCAGGCGGTGCAAGCGGCCGCGGCCCGCCTCGCCATCGAGCCCGTCGGTCCGGCCAACCCCTACTGGGCCGAACATGGGACGACAATTCCCGACCCGGACGGGTTCCACGTCGTCCTCGCACCCGCACGCTGGCTGACGTAGCTCGGTTAGCCGCGGTATACGTAAACCGTGATCGGTGCGGACCCGGGGAAGGTCCGCGAGGTCACTGGACGGAAACGCTCCGGCAGCGCACCGAGGAACGAGGCGAATATGCCAAGTGCGCCGGTGCCGCCACGTATGTGCCTGCGCCGAACCGTCTCGAGCCGGGCGATCGTGACGGTGGTCGGGACAACGATGAACAGCGTGCCGTTGCCCGCGAGCGCTGCAGCCTCATGGGCGATCACCTCTCCGGAGGGCACCGGCAACCTCGTGTACGCGGGGGCGTGAAGGACGGCATTGAGAGGCGGGAGGCCGATCCGCAAGACCTGGTGGCGCTGGGGCGTTTGGTCGAGCGCCAAGGCGGCTTCGGTTTCAGTTGGCGGTCCCGGACTGGCCGCCCCCGCTTCGACTACGGGGGCGGTGCCATGGTCGGTGCGATCGATGTAGGCAGCAGCCGATTGATAATCCGGGCGCTGGTTAGAGGTCTGGGAGAGCTTTAGGCCTCCGATCGCGAAACCCGCGATGACGAGAGCGACCGCGGCAATTCGGAACGGCGCTCGCGCGTACATCAATAGCGCTCCGACGAGCACCGCGAATCCCGGCCACGACGAGATGATGTTGCGGGCCCCCCAGACACTCTCGCGCAGTTCGCTGTAGATCGCCGCGCCGACCGGTGCTGAAAACGCGAGCACGAGCACGAGCACGACGTCTCGCCGCAGGTGAACGCGGTTATGTAGGCGTCTCGCGGACCTCAAGGCGAGAACCGCTCCCAGCGCGCCAAGGGCAACACCGCCAACGATCAGCCACGCGGCCAGCTGACCGGGGACCCTGGAGACAGTGAGGTACGGGTGCCCGATGGCCCAGTGCCCGAGGTCTAGCCTGACCCAGTGCCAACTGAATGGCTCCAGCTGCCCGTACAGCTTTGTACCGGGAGACTTGGTCGTCTTGATCAGGCTCGGTACCCAAGGAATGAAGGCAATTGCGGCGGCCGCACTCGCGACTGTCAATGCACGCCGAGCCTTCGGATGGGCGATGAACGCCCAGATGAACTGACCCACGAGCAGGAATACGCCGGTGTAGTGCGTGTACGCAACCCCGCAAGCGCAAACCGCATACAGCGCCCACCAGCGGCGGCCGCCGGTGTCCAGAGCCCGCAGCAATGCCAGCGTTGAGAGCAGGCCCAAAAACACGAGTAGCGCATACGGTCGCGCCTCGGTCGAGTAGAAGATCAGGAACGGACTGAGCGCCACGAGCGCGCACGCCACCAGGCCTGTGCGGACACCGACGGTCCGGCGCCCAAGCATGTAGGTCATCGGGATCGTCGCGGTCCCAGCCAATAATGAGACGAGCTTGAGCGATTCCGCCGAAGCACCGAAAACCTTCTCGCTCGCCCAGGCAAATACGAACCAGAGCGGCGGATTCAGCTCGGGCGAGGGCACCTGCCCGCCCATCAGATGAAGGACTTGGCCAAGCCCGTGGCCCGTCACGATCCAGTACGCGCCCACCTCATCGACGAACAGGGAGTCACCGAAAGAGGGAAGCCGCAGCAGCAGGCCGGCCACCGTGATCACGCCGACCAGCACGGGGATCTGCCAGGCAAGCGGTGAAACCGAGTGGTCGACCGCTACGGCGCGCCCCTCCCCAGTGGCGAGGGCGCTGTCCGCGCCTACCACACCGCTCGCCTCGACCCGCTCGCCGAAATCACGTGCAGGAGGATACGCATCGGCGGTCGGATGTCTGACGGCGAGCGGCCGGGGAGCGATCTTGTTGGCTGACGACTTCGTCGAACACGAGGAGACTCCCGGCCTCGCGCCCACGAAGGACGGTGTCCTGGCGTTCTTCCGCATGTACCGCGCCGCGTTCCCTGATCTGCGAATGGACCCGGAAGACATTGTCGCCGACGGTGACAAGGCCGTCGCGCGCGTCAGGGCAACCGGAACTCATCAGGGCGAGTTCATGGGGATGCCGGCAACCGGCCAGAGCTTCGATGTGCAGCTGATTGACATCATGCGGTTCAACGACGATGGCCTCGTCGGTGAGCACTGGGGAGTCGTCGACATGCTGGCGATGATGCAGCAGCTCGGCGTGATCCCCGCCCCCCCGGCGTAGGGAACGCGCGAGCTCTTTAGGAATCCTGTCGTCGCCCTGCGCCCGCTAGGCGTCCAGGACGCGCTCGTAGGTGAGGTAGGCGACATAGCCATCGAGGGTCTGGCTGTCGACGAGACGCATGGGCTTCTTGTGTCCGATCTCGCCGAACAGCCGCTCGCCGCCGCCGAGCACGACCGGAAAGACCTTCAGCCGCAGCTCGTCGACAACGTCGTGCTCCATCAGCGCGCGCAGGAGCTGGAAGCTGCCGTAGACGACGATGTCCCCGTCCAGCTCCTGCCTCAGCCTCGAGACCTCGTTCATCACGTCGCCCTTCAGAACCGTCGAGTTGTTCCAGTCGGGATCCTCGAGGGTCGAGGAGACGACGTACTTGGGCAGGCTGTTCAACGTGTCCGCCAGCTCGCCGCTTCGGGATGGCCACCGCGCGGCGAACCACTCGTAGCTCCGCCGACCCAGCAGCAGGGCCTCGGTGCCCAAGGCCTCGTCGAGCGCGAGCTTGCCCACCTCTGGGCGGTCCGTGATCCGGCCGACCCAGCCGCCGACCCTGAAGCCCTCATCGCCGGCCGGGTCTTGAACGACTCCGTCGAGCGACACGTTCTCGCTGATCACAATCTTTCCCATCTCGGTCTACTTTCATGGGTCGGTTACTTGCTGCGTTCGTTGAGGCGTCCACGGCAACGCAAACTGAGCGGCGAATTTTCCCGCTCTTCGGACGGATTCGGGAGCAGCGAAGCCGTCGGTGTGGCACGTGGACGGAGCGGCGGTCCGTCGCACCGCTGCCACCCAATCCGGTGCGCAGCAGCCAATCGTAGGATCGCCGGCAACACTCGCCGCATGACAGGGGTGCGCGGGTGTGGCTGGCCGTTACGTGGTTTGACAATCCCGCGGTTCCCCTTAAGAGTCGGTCCCGGAGGGACGCCGTCGGGGCGTTCCACACTCGAGAGGTGGATCATGATTAGACGTTTCGTGCGCCCCCCGTCGCCTGCAATGATGGTCGCGCTGTTGGCGCTGATCGTCGCGCTCGGCGGGACCGCCTTCGCTGCGGTGGCGATGGTCAAGGGCGACAAACTGATCAAGAAGGGCTCGCTGTCCGGCAACCGTCTGCGCAAGCACACGATCACAGGGGCCCAGGTCAACCTGAGCAAGCTCGGCAAGGTCCCAACCGCATCGAAGGCGGACTCGGCGACCAGCGCGACGAACGCCGGACACGCGACCAACGCCGTGAACGCAACAAACTCGGGTGAGCTGGGCGGCGTGCCCGCGTCGAGGTACGTCCAACAGTCGTCGCTCTCCGGCGGTAGTTTCACGAACGCACCGGGGGTCGTCAACGGGTCGCTTGCCAGCAGCTGCGCCACGGCGGGCGCCCCTAACGCCTGGGTGGACAGAAGCAGCAACGTAAATTTCACGGTTGCCTACGCCCGCGACGCGGCTGGGTTCGTGCACCTTGAGGGCACGGCTTTTCGGTGTGGCACGGCGGGAGCGACGATCTTCACACTGCCGGCAGGATTTCGCCCTGCGCGCCTGGCGCACGCAACGGGCGTGGACTCGGACGGCACCGAGCAGCCCACCGTCATAACGGTCAGCAGCAACGGCGACGTGACGGCACCGAACGTCGCGACAAACGACAGTGCCTCGGTCGATGGCCTGACGTTCAGGTGCGGGCCATCAGGCAGCGACGGTTGTCCATAGGGCGCTGCCAATCCAAAACCTCGGGCGCACCGGCCATTCACGACCGGTGCGACCGTCTACCGAGGAGCAGGACGCGAGGTTACGCGGCCCGCTCGCGCAGCGCAGGAGGACCGGCGCGGTCGGTCCTCACCCGACCTCGCTCCTGCTCTCGCGGCGAGCGACCGGCTCGGACCGGCGACTGGCCCGCCTTATCGAGCCCGCCGTAATAGACGACAACTCATTAGGGTGACCGCTGCTCCCGCTAGCACGCCGCCCCGGCGAGACGGAGTCATGGATTCACTCCGGCCGCCGCGTGCCGTGCCTTCCATACGGGAACAGCGCGTCGGGGTCGTGCGTGTCGCGGATCGCATCGAGCCTATCGTTCTGCTCGGGGGTCCACGAACGCTCGATCGCGTCGGGCGCGTCGGCGCGCCCGACGAAGTTGACGAGATTCACCGGTGCGCGCCACGGGGCCGCGGCATCGAGAACGGCGCGGACGGCCTCGAGCCGGGCCTCGTCGTCAAGCGATGGGTTGGGTGCGGCGTAGACGTTGAGTAGGTGCGCGGTTGAGCGGCCACCGACGGCGTCGGGCACCGGAGGCTGGCGCCTCGTTGCCGGCCCGAGGGTCCGGATTTCGACTGACGAGAGCGGCAGATCCGAGCCCAGGTCCGCTGCAGCGAGGACCGCCGCGACGGTGTCGGCCCCAAGGGACGCGAGCGATTCCGCGCCGTTGGCGACCGGCATCGGTGCGACGGGGTCGCCATGGATCTTCCCGATGTGCCCGTAAGGAAGGACGCCGACGGTGTCGAGCAGCGACTTGGCCACGCCGCGCATGTCGGCGAGCTGGGTCTCGGCTTGGGCGACGGGATCGAGGCTGGCAAATCGGACGTAGGCGACGTGCCGCCCGCGGATGGCTTCGGGCAGGGCGTCGGAGGGAGGCAGGCGCAGCAGTGCGATCGATGTCGTGGAGGACTCCGGCAGCGCCGGCGCCCACTCCGCGTAGGCGGCGAGTACGCTGGCCGCGTCGCCGGTGTCGAAATAGATCCCGCCGCCGTAGATCTGGCTCACCGTGAGGAGTTCGATGGTGACTGCCGTGATCACGCCGAACCCGCCCTTGCCTCCTCGCATCGCCCAGAACAGATCGGGATGCGACTCCGCGGACACTGTGATGGCACCGTCCGCCGCTGTGACGATGTCGAACGACCGCACATGGTCGGAGCTGAAGCCAAACGCGCTGGCGAGCGGGCCGAGTCCCCCGCCCAGCACGTACCCCACCACGCCGACTGCTGGCGCCGAGCCGCACGGGGCAGCCAGCCCGAGCGGAGTCGTGGCGGCGAGAACGGGCTCCCAGGTGCATCCCGCGGCGACGCGCACGGTCTGGGACGAGGTGTCGACCTCGACCGCGTCCATGGACCGCAGCGTGATCGCGAGACCGCCGCGGACCTCGCTGAGCCGCCCGTGTCCCGAGCCGAGGACCGTGACTGGCTCTCGACGGTCGACGGCGACCGCGACCGCCGCTGCGACCTCACCCGGCGTCCCCGCATCGACGACCACGTCGGGCGCAACGGTGACTCCGAGGTCGAACCCGGCGACCGCATCCTGATACCCGTCGTCTCCGACCTCGAGCACAGATCGCACACCGGCTTCGCGCAACGCAGCCGCCGCCCCACTTGACGTCGACGATCCATCCACGGCGTTCCACCTCGATCCCGTCGGCGTGGCCAACGACCGGCCCAGACCGCCATCGTTGATAAGGACGTAGGCAGCATAGTGAGCGCAGTAGGATCGCCACCGTGCCGAACGAGCATCGACGCGACCGCCGATGACTAGCGTTCACGACGCTGCCTACGAGCTCCTCCGCTCGCTCGGGATGAGCACGTTCTTCGGCAACCCTGGCTCGAACGAGCTGACCTTCCTCGACGACTTCCCGTCGGACTTCCGGTATGTGCTGGGGTTGCAGGAAGGCGCCGGGCTGGCGATGGCGGACGCCTACGCGCAGTCGACCGGGGCACCGGTGCTGGTCAGCTTGCACGCGGCCGCGGGTGTCGGCCAGGCGATGGGGGCGCTCGTCAACTCGCAGATCGCCGGCACGCCGCTGGTGCTCATCAGCGGCCAGCAGGCGCGGTCGCTGATCACGCTCGAGGGGCAGCTCACGAACGTTGATGCGATTAATCTGCCCAAGCCACTCGTCAAGGGCTCCTTCGAGGCACCGTCTCCGGCGGCGGTCCCCGCGACTCTCGCGCGGGCGGCGCACCTCGCCGCGAGTGCGCCGAGGGGACCGGTGTTCGTGTCGGTCCCGCTCGATGACTGGCGCGGGGAAGCCGGCGGCGACGTCGGCGGGTTGGTCCAGCGACGGGTCGCCGCCCGTCCCGCGCCCGAGGCCGAGCCGATCAGAGCTCTCGCCGAGCGCCTCGACGCGGCCCGCAGCCCGCTCCTCATCTTCGGCGCGGAGGTCGACGCGGCGGGCGGATGGGATGCTGGGGTGGCGCTCGCCGAGCGGCTGGCAGCGCCGGCCCTGCTGGCGATCGAGGTCGGGCGGATCTCCTTCCCCACCGACCACGCTTGCTTCCAGGGCACCCTGGGTGTGACGATCGGAGCCGTTCGGAAGCAGCTCGAGGGACACGATTTGGTCATCGTCGCGGGCGCACCGGTGTTCCGCTACCACGCTTGGGCCGAGGGGCCGTACCTGCCGGAGGGCACCGAGCTTGTCGCGCTGACCGCGGACCCGTCACAGGCGGCACGCGCGCCGGTGGGCGACGCGATCGTCGGTGACCCGGCGCAAGCGCTCGCCATGCTCGCGGCACGGGTCACTCCAGCCGAGCGCGCTCGGCCGGAGCGACGGATCCCGCCCGCGGCCGATCGCTCAGCCGTGCCCATGCAGCCCGATGCGCTGCTCGACGTGCTCCGGGATCGTGTGCCCGCCGATGCCGCGTTCGCCTCGGAGGTGCCCTCGCTCGGTAACTGGTGGGAGCGGGTTCCGGTGACCAGGCCGCGCAGCTTCTTCAGCTCCGCGGCCGGAGGGCTCGGGTATGGCATCCCGGCTGCGGTCGGTCTTGCCTTGGCCGATCCGATGCGGCCGGTCGTCTGCATCAGCGGCGACGGCAGCGCGCACTACGGGATCACCGGCCTCTGGACGGCTGCTCGGCACGGTGTCGACGTGACGTTCGTGATCGCCCGCAACGGTACCTACGGGGCCCTCAAGGAGTTCGGCGCCTACCTCCAGACGACGGATCTGCCAGGTCTCGACCTCCCCGGCATCGACTTCGTGGCACTCGCCGCCGGGTACGGCGTCGAGGGGCGGCGCGTGGAGACGGCCGCCGAGTTCGACGAGGCGCTGGCCGCAGCGTTCTCCAGCAAAGGCCCGAATCTGATTGAGGTCGAGACCGACGCGACGCCGAGCGGCATGTTCGGCGGGTAGGTTGCGCGCGTGACGGGTGAGCCAGGAGAAAACCGCGATGATCTTGGCGCTGGTGACGTCGAGGAGGCCCTGACGAGGCTCGCTTGGAGCGATCCCTCAGTGGCCGAGGATCCGGCGGCGGCCTTGTCGCAGCTTGGGGTCGACGTACCGGAGGGCCTGCGGTTCGAGGTGCGCGTCCAGCGCCCGGACACCCTGTATCTCGTCATCCCGCCCACGTACTCCGACGGCGGCGAACACGAGCGTGTGGTGAACCAGATGGACCTGTGGCGCAGCGGCGACCAGTTCGTCTGGATCCTGCCGCAGGACGCCAAGGTGGCGCTGCTGCAGATGCGCGAGCAATACCGGGACCACGTCGCGAAGGAACGCTCCTGAGCAGCGACCGGTTCACTGAGCACTATCGGCTGCTCAGCACCGACCCGCAGATGCGCTCCGAGCTGCTCGCCGATCCGAAAGCGGCTCTAGCTGCGTACTTCGGCGCCGTCATCGATGGCGACTACCGCATCGAGGTCATCGAGCAACGCCCGGACACGATCACGGCAGTGATCCCCACTCCTCCAGAGCCCACCACCGACCCAGCCGCGCGCCTGGCCGACGTGTCCGGGCGGAGCTACGACATCCTGCACACCAGCGGGATCGGCGGCTACCTCATACCCAACGAGTCGCTCACCTGGGTGCTTCGTGACATGCGCGCACTCTGGGCGCGCAGTGGCGGCCAGGCCGCCAGCACCCCCGACGATCACTGACGGCCTCGCCCAGATCGTCCCGCATGGCGAGGCCATCGCCATCAGGCGGCGCGCGATCGCGCTCGTTAGCCTTCGGCATCGGGTCGTGGCTGTGTAGATCGATGGAGGGATGAAGCCGGTGTCCAAGGTGGCTGGCGTCGGGCGGGGGCAGCGTCATCTGAATGGCCCGCAGACGACGGGGCGCGAGTACCGCAACCTGTCCGAGCCGGCGCATGGCATGCGATGCGATCAGGACGTGGCCGTCGGGATGCGTGACGGCATCCGGCTGCTGGCCGACGTGCACCGGCCGGATGGTGATGGCCGGTTTCCCGCGTTGATCGCGGCGTCTCCGTACCCGCGGCAGATTCAGGATCTCGGCGCACCGATGGGGTTCATCGAGGCCGGCGCGACCGACTTCTGGGTGCCGCGCGGGTATGTGCACGTGATCGCCAACCTGCGAGGGACGGGTGGATCGGGCGGGACGTTCGGGTTCTTCGACGCCCAGGAACGTCGTGACCTGCACGATCTCGTTGAGTGGGCGGCGGGGCAGCCGTGGTGTGACGGAAACGTTGGGATGATCGGCATCAGCTACTTCGCGATGGCTCAGCTCGAGGCAGCGGTCGAGCGTCCGGCGCACCTGCGGGCGATCTTCCCCGTGGCTGTCACCACCGACCTCTATGAGGCGGTGATGCACCATGGGCTGTTCAGCTCGAGCTTTGTGACGCCGTTCCTCGCCATGGTGGGGCTCACGTCGGAGCGCAGTGACCGGTTCTGGCGCAGCACGCTGGTTGACGCTGCCCGGGACATCCTGCGCACGGCGCCGCTGCACCGCAAGTTCGCGACCATGAACGGAGAGTCGTCGGTCGCCGTCCTGCACGCGGCGCTCAAGCTGCACCACGATCCGCACCCCTGGGACGACCTGTGGCGGACGATGGCGGTCGAGCACCCACTGCGCGATGAGTGGTGGGATGAGCGGAACCTGATGCCGCTGCTGGAAAGAGTTGAGGTGCCGACCTATCTGGGCTGCGATTGGCAGAACGTCCCGCTTCACCTGCCGTCGACGTTCCCTGCGATGGGCGCGCTGGTCAACGCACCGGTCGTCCGGGTCGGGATGCTCGGCGAGTTCGGGCTGACGTGGCCGTGGGAGAGCCTCCACATCGAGGCGCTGGCCTGGTTCGATCACTGGCTGAAAGGTCAGGACACCGGCATCCTCGAGGGTCCTGCGATCCGCTACTGGATGCCCGGGGCTGACGAGTGGCGCACGAGTGACGTCTGGCCGCCGGCGGAGAGCGAACCCCGCGTGCTGAGCCTGCGGGCCGATGGCGAGCTCGCCGACGACGAAGGGGAACCAGGCGAGCTGTCGCTCATGGTGCTCGACGCCGGGCTGCGCCGATCAGGGTCAAGCGACGCCGACCCACCGTCCGAGCTGGTCTGGACCAGCGCGGCGCTGGAGCAAGCGCTCGATGTCGTCGGCGACATTGAGCTCGAGCTACATGCCAGCGCCACGGCTCTCGATACGGCATGGATCGTGACCCTCCAGGATGTGGCACCCGACAACACCGTCGAGGACGTGACCGCCGGATGGCTACGGGCCAGTCTCCGCCGCGTGGATCCGGCCGCCAGCTCAAACGGTTCGCTCGAGCTTCCGTGCCGCGAGGCCGAGATCGTCGTCCCTGGTGCGATCACCACCTACCGGATCCCGCTTGTCACCAACGCGCGACGGTTCGCGGTCGGGCACCGGGTCCGACTCGTCCTCACCAGCGACGACCAGGACGGGACCACCCCCGCGATCATGGAGTTCCGACACGCGCCGGTCGGCACCAGCCGCAACACCATCCACTCCTCATCAAGGCTCGTGCTGGCGGTGGCTGGCGGCCGCAGAGATCCGTGATATGCGGCGCAGCTGGCAGAACCCGTTTGTCTGCAGGCCATACACCCAAAGGTTTGGGGAGCCTTTCGGGGAGCCCACGGGGGTTACCGACATCGGTGTCCACCCGCTCGTCCGAGCTCAAAGGAGGTCCGGAACCTCCGAGCACGCTCGCCTTCACGGCGAAGCGTGCGCGCTGCCCCCGCGCGACGCACTTCGCCTTGGCGCGGCGGCCGGCGCGCTCAACATCACCCGACGCGGAAACGCCACCCCAGCGCCTGACTGACACCATCGGTCTCGAAACGCGCGAAGGCCGCCGCGGGACCGCCTCTTCACGGGCGAGCAGCAGTCCGGTCTCGGCATCCGGGCAAGCGCGGTGATCTCGCTGTCGCAATGGGACGCTTCGGAGCACATGCACGTTCTTGCGCGCTTATCAGCTAAGTGAAACAATTTCGAACATGCCAAGGATCACCCTAATCGGCGCTGGCAGCGTCGAGTTCACGCGTGTTCTCCTCTCGGACCTGATCGATTTCCCCGAACTCGAAGCCGCGACGATCGTGTTGCACGACATCGATGCGGAGCGGTTGGCTACGGCCGAACAGATTGCCCGGTCGATCAACCAGACCGCCGGCGCGCACCTGCAGATCGAGGCCCACCTTGAGCGCCGTGCGGCGCTCGACGGGGCGGACTTCGTCGTCAACGAGATCCAGGTCGGTGGGTTCGACGCAACGCTGCGCGACTTCGAGATCCCGGCTCGGTACGGTCTGCGCCAGACGATCGGCGACACCCTTGGGGTCGGCGGCGTGTTCCGCGGGCTGAGGACGATCCCCGTCTTACTGGCCATCGCCGACGACATGGCCGAGCTCTGCCCTCAGGGCCTCCTGCTCAATTACGCCAACCCGATGGCCATGCTCCCGTGGGCGGTCTGGGAGGGCAGCCGTCACCCTCATGTGGTCGGGCTCTGTCATTCGGTGCAGAACACCCACGATCAGCTGGCCGAGATCGTCGGGGTGCCGGAGCAGGAGATCGACTTTCTTACCGCCGGCCTCAACCATCAGGCGTTCGTGTTGCGCTTCGAACATGACGGCGAGGACCTCTACGGCCGACTCGACGAGGCGATCGAGCGCGACCCCGACGGCTTGGGCCGGCGGGTGCGGATCGAGCTCTATCGGCGGCTCGGCTACTTTCCAACCGAGTCCAGCGAGCACAGTGCTGAGTACGTGCCATGGTTCATGCGTCACGACGACCAGCTCGAGCGCTACCGCATCCCGGTAGACGAGTATCTGCGCCGATCGCGTGAGAACCTCAAGGAATATGAGGACATCCGGGGGCGTCTGGCCGCGGGGGAGACGTTGCCTCTGACCCGCGAGGGCGAGCTGGCGCCGCGGTACATCCACTCGCTGCTGACCGGCGAGCCCAGGCTCGAGTACGGCAACGTCCGCAACGATGGCCTGATTGACGGTCTGCCGCCCGGCTGCTGCGTCGAGGTGCCCTGCCGGGTCGACGCCGACGGGGTGCACCCACAGCGGATCGGGACGCTGCCCCCGCAATGCGCAGCCATGAACCGGACGTTCGTCAACGTCGCCGAGCTCACGGTTCGCGCCGTGCTCGAGGAGCGCCGCGACCACGTTTACCAGGCCGTGATGCTCGACCCAAACGCCGGGGCTACGCTCACCCTGGACGCGATCGGCTCGATGGTCGACGAGCTGATCGAGGCCCATGGAGAGCTGATGCCCGCCGGGATCCGGGCCCGGCTCAGACGGCCGTAACCGTTACGCCGCGATCTTCCATCGCGGCCACGGCGGCACGGTCGGCGCCGTCGTCGGTGATCAGCTCGTCGATCTCGCCGAACTGGCAGATCCGGGCGAAGGCCACGTTGCCGATCTTGGAGCAGTCGGCCACGACGGTCACTCGGCTGGCGCGCTTGATGAGTGCGCGGTTCGTGCCCGCCTCGATCTCATGGTGGGTGGTGAGACCCGCGTCGGGGGAGATCCCGTCCACGGCAAGGAAAACGATGTCTAGGTTCAATCCCTCGAGGCTGGCCTCGGCGATCGGGCCTACCAGCTCGTAGGACTCGGCTCGAGCCACGCCTCCGGTCACCACCAGCTTGAGGTTAGGCCGCACGGCGATTTCGGCGGCGATGTTGAGGGCGTTCGTGACCACAGTGAGGCGAGGCCGGTCGACCAGCGCCCGCGCCACCTCGGTGGTCGTGGTTCCTCCCGTCAGGCCGATCGCCCAGCCGTCGAGCACCCGGGTGGCCGCCTCGCGCGCGATCCGGCGCTTCTGGTCCGGCTGCCGGGTGCTCTTGTAGCGCAGTGGCAGCTCATAGAGCACACCCTGCGGCACGGCGCCTCCGTGGATGCGGCCCAGCAGCCGCTGGTTCTCGAGCAAGCGCAGATCGCGGCGCACCGTGGCCGCCGAGACCTCGAGCTCCTGGGCGACCTCGACCACGCTGACGCTGCCGTTGAGCGAGAGCCGCTCCATAATCGCGCCGAGGCGCTCCGCCTGCTGCATGCGCGCAAGTCTACGTCGCGCGCTGGCAATCGAGCAAAATCTGAGGCACAAGCTGTTGCATTCTGTTCGACTGAGGCATATCTTGTGCACAAATGAGCGTTACGTCGTCGGAGATTGAGAGCCAGCCGGCGATGTGGCAGCGCGCCGCTGAGTTCCTGCCCTCGGTCAGCGCCAAGCTCCCTGCTGCAGGCGAACGGGTGGCCGTGATCGGCTGCGGCACGTCCTACTTCATCGCCCAAGCCGTCGCCGACCTGCGTGAGTCAGCCGGTCTCGGCGAGACCGATGCGTTTGTGGCCTCCGAGGCGCCGACCTCGCGGCGTTACGAGCGGGTGATCGCTCTGTCGCGATCCGGGACGACGACGGAGGTCGTGCGCACCCTCGCCGCCCTGTCCCCCGACACGGCCTCTGTGGCCATCTCAGCCGTTGACGGGACGCCGGTCGTGCAAGGCGCGACCGACGCCGTGCTGCTGGACTTCGCCGACGAAGTGTCGATCGTGCAAACCCGGTTTGCCACCACGGCGCTGGCGCTATTGCGTGCTCATTTCGGGGCTGATCTTGATCCGGCCATCGCCGACGCCCGGGCTGCGCTCGCGGGGCCGCTGCCGGTCGATCCGTCGGAGTTCGAGCAGGTCGTCATTCTCGGCCACGGCTGGACGATCGGCCTGGCCGCCGAGGCGGCACTGAAGTTCCGGGAAGCCGGCCGGGCCTGGTCTGAGTCCTATCCGGCCATGGAATATCGCCACGGTCCGATCAGCGTCGCCGGGCCGGGGACCCTGGTTTGGTTCGTCGGAGAGGCCCAGTCCGAGCTGGTCGCGGACATTCGGTCCACCGGAGCGTCGGTCGTGCAGAGCGAGATCGATCCGATGGCCGAGCTGGTCAACCTGCAGCGGGCCGCGGTGGCGCTGGCCGAGGTCCGAGGTCTCGACCCCGACCGCCCCCAGCACCTGACGAGGTCCGTTGTCCTGCGCTGAGGACCAATGGAGGCATCATGAAACCCCTCACCCTCATCCTGATCGCCGCGGTCCTGCTGGTGAGCGGCTGCGGTGGATCGGGCAACAGCTCTACCTCGACCGGCCACGGTCACGTGAACATCGTGATGTGGGAGGGGTACACCGAGACCGAGGCCGTGGCGATCAAGAAGCTGGCCGCGGAGTTCAACGCCTCGCACCCCAACGTCACCGTGTCGGTGCAGTCCTATGGCAACTCGGACTACGCGCTGCAGAAGGTCCTGGCTGCCATCGCCGGCGGCAAGCCTCCCGATATCTCCTACCTATATGGCTCGTGGGCGCCCAACATCGCCACCAACCCCGGCGTCGTCAGTCTCAACAAGCTGATCGCTGCCGACCCGAGCTTTCACTGGAATGACTTCTGGAGCGTCGCGCGCCAGGTGGCCACGGTCAACGGCAAGATCGTGGGCGTCCCTGCGCTGGTAGACAACCTCGCCCTGGTCTATAACAAGAAGCTCTTCGCCCAGGCCGGACTCTCGCCCCCCACCTCGAACTGGACCTGGACGGACTTCGAGAACGCGGCTGTGAAGCTCACCGACCCGGCCAAGAAGCAGTTCGGGTGGGCCTACGTCAACGATGGCAGCGAGGACACCGTGTGGCGCTATTGGGCGATGCTCTGGCAGGCCGGCGGCTCGATCCTCTCGCCGGACGGCAAGCACGCCGCGTTCGATTCGCCGGCCGGTATCAAGGCGCTCACCCTGCTCCAGACGCTGGCCAAGCGTAACTCGATCTACCTCGACAACGGCAGCGGCAATTATCTGCCTCTGTTCAACTCCGGACACATCGGGATGTTGTGGACCGGCCCATGGGACTTGTCCCAGATCACCGCCGCAAAGGTCCCCTATGGCGTGCAGATCCTGCCCGCCGATCTCAACCACCAGACCATCTCGGGGCCCGACAATTGGGTCGTGTTCAACAACGGCTCGGCTCGCACGCAGGCGGCCTGGCAGTTCCTGAAGTGGCTCACCTCGCCGGCGATCGACCTCAAATGGGCGCAGATGACCGGGGATCTGCCGATCCGGGCCTCGGTGAGCCAGTTGCCCGGCTACCGTCAGTTCATCACGAAGTACCCGGGGATTGGGCTGTGGGTCAAGAATCTCGGCAACGCCACGCAGGCTCGGCCGGTCCTCGCCGTCTACCCGAAGATCTCCTCCGCCATCGGGCAGGCCGTCCAGGCCGTCCTGCTTGGCAAGGCCCAACCTCAGCAGGCCCTCCAGCAGGCCGCCCAGCAGGTCGATGGCGTGCTCGCTGCGCCGGGGTAACGACGCCGGCGACGTCCGATGAGCGTGGACGCATCGACAGGGCGATCGGTCAGCTATCAGCGTCCCGGTCTGCTGATCCGGCTGGCTCGCTCCGAGCATCTGGCCGGGTGGGCCTTCGTGGCCCCTGCGGTGATCCTGATCGCGGTCTTTGCGCTGATCCCGATCGGCTGGTCGCTGCTGCTCTCGCTCCAGGCCAACAACCTCATTGCCCCCGCTCACTATGTCGGCCTGGCTAACTATCGGGCGCTGGCCAAGGATCCGCAGTTTCGCTCGGCGATCGGCCACACGCTGCTCTACACCGTGGTGTTCGTGCCCGTCTCGGTGTTCGGCGCGCTCGGTCTCGCGGTCGCGCTGAACCGACGGATCCGTGGCATCCGCTTCTACCGGCTCGCCGTGTTCGTTCCGCTGGTCACATCCACGGTGGCCACCGGGATCATCTTCCTGTGGCTGCTCGACCCGACCTTCGGTCTGGTCAACTACCTCCTGCACGCGGTCGGACTCCCCCAGCAGCAGTTCCTCCAGGATCCGAACCAGGCCCTCTGGTGCATCGTGGCGATGACGGTCTGGGGCTGGCTCGGCTTCGACGTGATCATCTACCTCGCCGCTTTGCAGGGCATTCCGGCCGACCTGCTTGAAGCCGCCGAGATGGACGGCGCCAGCCGGCTCAGCACGTTTCGGAGCATCGTCGTCCCCCTGCTCGGACCGGCGACGCTGTTCCTTGTCGTGTGGTCGACGATCAACGCCCTGCAGCTGTTCGACGAGATCTATGTGACCACGCGCGGCGGCCCGCTCGGATCGACGACCGTCATCGTCTACTACCTGTACCAGCAGGCCTTCCAGTTCTTCAACGGCGGCTACGGAGCGGCGATCGCCTACGTGCTGTTCGTGGCGATCATGATCGTCACGCTGGTGCAGCTGTGGATCGGCCGCCGCCGCGTCTACTACAGCTCATGAGGAGGCCAGGATCGCCGTCGAGCCGATAGCCACCGTCGATCGGTTCCCGCGGCTTCCCGCCACGTCGGGCCGGCCGCGCCGGCGTCTGCCCTTCAGCCCGTGGCATCTGTTCCTGGCCCCGGTGGCGGCGATCATGCTCGTCCCGCTCGTCTGGATGGTGATCCTGTCGCTGGAGACAAAACCGGAGGCGAGCAGCTTCCCGCCCGTGCTGCTCCCCTCGGGGCTGCATTTCGGTAACTACCCGGCGACGTGGAAGGCCGTGCCGTTCGGTCACTTCTTCATCAACAGCGCGTTGTATTCGCTGGCCACCGTGGCCGGGAACCTTGTGTTCTGCAGCCTGGCCGCGTACGCCTTCGCGCGGATCCGGTTCTTCGGTCGCGACGTGCTGTTCGTGGTGCTGCTGGCGACGCTGATGGTGCCCTTTCAGGTCCTGCTGATCCCGACCTTCCTGATCGTCAAGAAGCTCGGCATGGTCGACTCCGTCGGCGGGCTGATCGTGCCAAACCTCTGCAGCGCGTTCGGGATCTTCATGTTGCGTCAGTTCTTCCGCACGTTGCCGATCGAGCTCGAGGAGGCCGCCCGGATCGACGGCACCTCACGCCTGGGGATCCTGGTCAAGATCGTCCTGCCGCTTTCCATGCCGGCGCTGGCCACGTTGGCCATCATCCAGTTCCTGTGGTCCTGGAATGACTTCCTGTGGCCGCTGATCATCATCGGCACCGCCAGCCACGCGCCGCTGCAACTCGGCCTCTCCACGCTCCAGGGCGCGCACAGCACCGAGTGGAACCTTCTCATGGCGGGCACCGTGATGAGCCAGATCCCGATGCTGGTGTTGTTCCTGGTCGCCCAGCGCTGGTTCATCCGCTCGATCGCATTCACCGGGATCAAGTGATGCCTGGGGTTACGCTCGAACAGGTGACCAGGGCGTTCCCCGGTGGCACGGTGGCCGTCGACGAATTGTCGCTGGAGATCGCGGATGGCGAGTTCATGATCCTGGTTGGCTCCTCGGGCTGCGGCAAGACCACTGCGCTGCGGTTGATCGCGGGCCTGGACACGCCGACCTCGGGCACGATCCGGATCGGCGACCGTGTCGTCAACGACGTTCCGGCCCGTCACCGTGACATTGCGATGGTCTTTCAGAACTACGCGCTCTACCCGCACATGACGGTGGCGCGCAACCTCGCCTACCCGCTGCGCCAGCGCCGGATCCCCAGGCGCGAGATCGCCCGCCGCGTCCACGAGGTCGCCGAGATGCTCGACCTGGCGGGCCTGCTGCGCCGGCGGCCGGCTCAGCTCTCGGGTGGCCAGCGCCAGCGGGTGGCCATGGGCAGAGCGCTGGTTCGCGAGCCGGAGGTCTTCCTCCTCGATGAGCCGCTCTCAAACCTCGACGCAAAGCTCCGCGTCCAGATGCGCGCCGCGCTCAAGCGCCTGCACGCCCGCCTCGACGTGACCACGGTCTACGTCACGCATGACCAGGTCGAGGCGATGACCCTCGGGGACCGGATCGCCGTCCTCTCCGACGGGCGCCTGCAGCAACTCGGGCCGCCCCAGGAGGTCTACGACCGACCGGCCAACGTGTTCGTTGCCGGGTTCATCGGCAGCCCGCCGATGAACCTGCTCCGGGGCAGGGTCCGGGACGGCCGGGTCAGCGCCGGGGACTTCGCCTTTGAGCGTGCTGGGCTGGACGACCGCGAGCTGATCGTCGGCGTGCGGCCGGACTCGCTGCGCCCCGCCGTGGACGGGATGCCGTCTCTGGACTTCGACGTCTCGGTGGTCGAGCCGATGGGCGACGAGGTGATCGTCCACGGGTCGGTGGCCGCCGAGCTGGCCAATGACACTCCCGAGGACGGCGAGTCGTTGCTGTTGGCCGGCGACGGCGACCGTGCCGCCGCGGTCGCGCGGCTGGCGCCACGGGATCGCCCCGCCGAGGGCAGCGTCATCCGCCTCGGCGTCGACCCAGCCGAGGTCCATCTGTTCGACGCCGACTCGGGGCAGGCAATCCGGTGAACAATGGCCACGTGAAGCGAGTGGACGCGTGTAGTCGCATCGCACTGGCTATGGCTGTGGCCGCTCTCGCCGGGCTGCTGGCCGCTGCGCCGGCCGGGGCGCGGAGGTACAGGCGACCCCCGACCGGCCAGAACCAGTGGTACTGGGAGATCGGACCCGCCAAGCCGGGGTTGGCTGGCCTGCCCGCGATCAGCGCCCGCTATCCCAGGCCGGGGTCAGCCACCATCTGGGACACCGACCTGTTCCAGGATTCCAACCGTGCCGGAGCCGGCATCCCCACGGGGCGCTCGCCGGTGGTGGCGGCGCTGCACCGATCCGGCAAGTACAGCATCTGCTACGTCGAGGTCGGCGCCTACCAGAGCGGTTTCCCCGACGACGCGAACTTCGCTGCGGCCGACTACGGCCACGCCGCGCATCGGTATGAGATGCAGGGGTATCCAGATGAGTGGTGGTTCAACATCGCCGGCTTTCGCCACTACGTACCCGGGCACCGCTGGACCCTCCGCGGCGCTGCCGTCGATATCGCGGCGGGGTTGGACAGACGGTTCGGCTGGTGCCGGCGTGAGGGACAGGACGCGATCGAGCCGGATGACCTCGACGGGTACACCAATCACGGCGACACCGGCGTGCCGGGGGGTGGCTGGCACCTGACCCGAGCCGACTCAGCCGGCTTCGAGCGCTGGCTGGCCTACGATGCCCACGCCCACGGGCTCGCTGTCTTCCAGAAGAACGATCCGGCCAACGCCAAAGCCAATGTCAAGCGCTTCGACGGGATGATCATCGAGGAGTGCAACCATTACCACGACCCGTGCGCCGGCTTGGGCGGCGACGCGACGCCATACCTCCGCGCAGGCAAGCCCGTACTCAACGCCGAGTACACCCAGGATGGCGAGACGACGGCCAGGTTCTGCGCGGCCGATCTCGCCGTGGGGATCACCGGCGCCCTGTTCGATGTCGACCTCGGCGGCAAGACCTACCGCCCGTGCGCCCCTGCAGGTCGTGCCGACCGCTGACCTCGACCTGCTCGTCCTCGGGGACTGCAACCCCGACCTGATCCTCCGCGGCGGGACGATCGAGCCAGCCTTCGGGCAGGCCGAGCGACTGATCGATTCGGCTGATCTCACGATCGGCGGCTCGGGGGCGATCACCGCCTGCGGCGCGGCTCGGCTGGGGCTGCGGACCGCGATTGCCGGGGTGCTCGGCGACGATGAATTCGGGCGCTTCATGATCCAGGCGCTGCGCGAGCGAGGCGTCGAGACCGACGGGCTCGTCGTCGACCCGGGCGCCCGCACCGGCCTCAGTGTGATTCTGTCCCGCGATCAGGACCGGGCGATCCTCACCTTTCCGGGAGCGATCGCGGCGCTCAAACATCCGGCCGTTGACCCCGCCCTGCTCGCCGAGGCCCGCCACGTTCACGTCTCCTCGTTCTTCCTGCAGACCGCGCTGACCCCGGCCCTCGGGACGATGCTGGCCGCGGTCCGCCGTCGCGGCGGCTCAACCTCGGTGGATCCCAACTGGGACCCGAGCGAACGCTGGGACGGAGGCCTCTGGGAGTTGCTTCCAGACGTCGACGTCCTCCTGCCCAACGGCGTCGAAGCCGTCCGGATCGCCGGTGGCGGCGATCCGTGCGAAGCGGCGCGGCGGCTCGCCGCCCGCGGACCGCTGGTGGCCGTCAAGCTCGGGGCCGACGGAGCGCTCGCCGCTGGGGCCGGGGTCGATCCGGTGAGCGTCCGGCCTCCTGTCGTCGGTGCCGCGGTCGACGCGGTGGGGGCGGGAGACTCGTTCGACGCCGGTGTGCTCGCGGCACTGCTCGACGGCCAGCCGGTGGAGCGGGCAATCGCGCTCGGGTGCGCGTGCGGTGCGCTGTCGACACGGGCCGCCGGCGGAACTCCCGCCCAGCCGACGCTCGCCGAAGCGCTCCGCGCTCTCGGGGAGGTCGAGGAGACGGCGTGATCGTCTGCGTGGCGGGCAACCCGTCGATCGACAGGCTGATCGAGGTCGAGGCGCTGGCGCCTGGCGAGATCCACCGCCCAAGCTCGCTCGTGGTCCTGCCGGGCGGCAAGGGCCTGCACGTTGCCCGGGTGAGCGCGGTGCTTGGTTCCCCGGCGACTGCCACCGGAATTTTGGCCGGTCATGCCGGCCGGTGGATCAGCGAGGCGCTGGCCCGCGAGGGCGTGCTGGGACGGTTCGCCTGGGGACCCGGCGAGACCCGTTCGTGCCTGTCGGTGTCCGACCGGGCCACCGGTGCTCTAACCGAGTTCTACGAGCCGGGCACGCCCGGCACAGCCCAGGCGTGGTCGGACCTCGCGGGAATCGTCGCCTCGATGCTGAACTCCACCGGCTGGCTTGTGCTCAGCGGATCGCTGCCGCCCGGGACGCCGGTCGATGGCTACGCCCAGCTGATCGCCCGCGCTGCCGCGGTCGGGCTGCCTGCGGTGGTCGATTCGCGGGGACCGTGGCTGGGGGCGGCCCTGGACGCCGGACCGGCGCTGGTCAAGATCAACGCCTACGAAGCGTCGGAGCTTCTCGAGGAACCCGTGCCCGACGGTGACTGCGGCGTGGCGGCGGCGCGGACGATCCGGGACCGGGCTGGTGGCGACGGTCACGCGGTGGCGATAACGCTCGGCGAAGCAGGAATGGTGCTGGTCGATCCCGACGGGCGGGCATTCACCGGTTCGAGCTCAGCTCGTGGCCGCTACCCGGTCGGCAGCGGCGACGCGTTCCTGGCCGGCATGGTGGTGGCGCGGGCTGACGGGGAACCGTGGGCGGCCGCAGCCGCCGCCGGGCTCGGAGCGGGTGCCGCCAACGCCGAGGTCGCCGGCGCGGGGCGTCTCGATCCCGCCCGTGCCCGCGAGCTGGCGGCGATTGCGGACGTGGCTGAGCTTGTGGGGTGAAGGCGCGGGAAGCAGTGCTGAACGCTTGGGGAGCCCTTGGGGAGCCGTAACCGAGCGGTTGCGCAGTCGCTGTAAGCCGGTGATGAGAATGTCGCCCGTTTGCAGCCATTCTTCTAGAGGCGACGACCGGAATCGAACCGGTGTAGACGGCTTTGCAGCGCGGCGGCCGGCGAACTGAGAGCAACTCAGGGCAAGTCAGAGCAACGGAGCGGGGGAGGGCTGTTGTTCTGAGTTGCGCTCAGGTGCTGTCGGAAGTCCTGAGTTTGGGGAGCCTTTTGGGGAGCCCGCCGAGAGCGTCGTCCGCGCGATGTCGCTGACGCACCGTGGGGGAACGTGCGCGTCGTGGTGTTTCTCCGAGAATGGGGCGCCGGGCGCCCGAGCTTCGCGACCGCGATCACATCGCGAGCGTGGCTCCATCACCGCGCACGAGATCGTCGCATTGCGCGCATCCATGCCCGCGACCCTTCCACCGGTGCTCGGGGCGCTGGTGCCGGCTGTTTGATCCCTGGCGGCTCTGGACGAGTCCGCTCGGCAAGACACGCAGCCGCCGCAGCTGCCTCGCGCGCGTATGCGCGCGCGTATGCGCGTCGCGTTTACATGCGCACGCGTACGCGCGCACGCACAGGTACACGTATATGAGAACAGCACACAGAAGATGCTAACCAGGTTACCTATTGACACCTGAGGCAGGCTTATCTACAGTTCTGCCGTATGACATCTACCGAACCACAGCGTCCGACCGACCGGGTCGAACTGACGCTCACCACCGAATTCAGCCGGCCCGGACTACTGGCACTCCGGCAGCGGATCGATGACCTGCTCGGTGCTGCTCCATCTGGCAGTTCCGAGGCAGCGGCTCCGACGGAGCAGCAAGCCGAGAAGGCCCGCGCCGTGTGGAACCGCCTTGGCGTGGAGTCGCCCACCAGGACGTATCTCGCCGCCTGTGCGGAGCGATCGACCACGGCGGCCGACTTCACGATCGAAGACATCGCACATGCGATGGGGATGGAGCCGGCCACGGTGCAAGCGCACCACCGGAACGCGGCCCGATCCGCTGCCACAGCGGTGCCCGCGGACGTACCGATTCTCCAGTCAAGGCGGATCGGAGGCCAGACGCGATTGAGCATGCCTGACGCCGTCCGCGACGAGATCCTGCAGCTGGCTGGAGGCAACCGATGAGGGACATCAGGATCTCCGCGCACGCGATCCAGCGCTGGCAGCAACGTGTTGACCCCGAGGCAACCTGGCTGACGGCCCATGTGGCGATCCGACGCTTTCTGAAGACGAGCCGAATCCGACCGACACCGCGTCATTGGCTGAAGCGACGTCCGACGCCCGGCACGACCTTTGCGTTTTGCGCGGTTCGACCGAGCGTGTGCATCATCGTGGTGGACTCGGTCGCCGTCACTGTCGTGACTCGCGGACTTATGAGCGCCGCGCCGCGTCGCGTCGATCGGCTGGAACGGTCGGCCGGACGGAGACCACTGCGCGTTCCGCCGCCGCTGTCACGGTTCCTCGACGAAGACGAGGCCGCTTGACATGAGCGCCAAGAACGATTCACCGCCGCCAGGAACGGAACGGGACAAGTGGGGAAGGATCAAGTCGCCACCCCCTTCACGGCGACAACCTTCCCGCACGGGGAGTTCAGCCGGGGCGGGCGTACTACCCCGGCGGCTCGTACCCTGGCGTCACGCCCGAGCTCAGCTGCCACATCATCAACAAGCGGAAGCGCCGGCCATGACCTACCGTAGAAATGACGCTCAGCGGCGCTGGCACCGTTTGAAGCAGGTGGTTGGATTGAGGACGTGACGGTTGGGGGTTCGGCCGCGATGGTCAGCGCCGTCGCGAGCCGGTATATGCTGCCGCAGCCGGGGGCATTACGGCGGCGAGCGAGGAGGAGCCTTGAATCGACACCGGCAAAACCCGGCGCCTGCTCCTGGACAGTCACCTATGGACAGTTCACAGCCGAGGGGAAGCTGCTCGGTCGGACGATAAAGCCGCCCGACACCCAGCCGCTATACACGAACACGTTCTGGAGCGCCCGGTCGCGGTCAGCGGACTCACCAACGCCATCGCCGTCTCCGCCGCCGGCGGCTACCGTGCGCGCTGCTTCAGGGCGGCGGCGTCGACTGCTGGGGCGACAACCTCGACGGTGAGCTGGGTGACGGGATACCCGTCGACGGTTCCACCACCCCGGTCGCGGTCAGCGGGCTCCAATAGCCGTTTGGCGCGTCCAACGGCGTGGCGAGCTGGAAGCGCAAGTGTGGCTGGTCGCCATTGACCGGACGGCACTCCCACCGCTGACGGCGATGCGGCGCCTTCCCATACAACCAGCCCCGGCAACCGGGCTGCCGGCTGGTGCGGTTGTGATCGGATGTCCGAGGTCGGACGCTTCGGCAGACTCAAGTGGCTGGTTCGGCGTTGCCATGACCCGCAAGCTCCAGGCCAGCCACGAGCGGTGAGTTCCAGGGCTACCGCGTCCTGAGCCCAGGGTCATCGACCTGGCGCCGAGGCGGCGGCGTTCCGTCGTGGGCGAGGTGGCTAGAGCGAAGAACGGCGGCCCACTCTCGCTCGTCGGCGTGGCCCATCTCGTGGAGTCGGGTCAGCACGAGCAGGTGACCGAGGCGCTCGAGATTCTTGAGGTTCGCGCGCCGGTCGTAGAGGCTTACCTAAACCGGTCCCGTGGGACAGTCGTGGGACAGTCGGACGCCGCCGCTAGCGGTTCTGAGCGGTCCTGAGCGATGTCGCCAAAGCGCGCAACCGCTGTGCTTGCGGTCCTGAGCGGTCCTGAGCGACATCCCCGTCGGTCAGTTCGAATCCCGCTAGCGGTGCTTCGGAATCCCCGGAGGCACGGGGGTTTCGGTCGTTCTGCGGGACGTATGGGACAGTTGTCCGGTTAGGCTCGGAGGGTGACGATCCCGGCCGCCGGCTCGTTCGGACGTAACTTCTACGGCGCTGGATGCGCGGTTCTTACCGATGCGCGTCGACCCGTTCGGAGATCAACCTCCCGTTGGTGAGAAATCGGTCGATCGAGGCCCGATGAGGGCTGTGATGCGTGCGTGCTCGATGCCGGGCTGGCTACGAGCACCGCGGATACGCGCGGGTCGCTATGCGGCGCTGCTTGCCGTGTGGTGCGTCGTGTCGGTCGTGCCGCCGGCTGCGCACGCGGCGGTTTCCGCGCTCACCCGCGAGCAGAGTTGCGCATCGTTGGGTGGCGGCACGGCCGGGGACCGGGAGACATGGGTCGACACAACCCCGGACCGCGGCAACGGACTGGGGCCGAGGGCCCGCACAAATGCGCCGAGGGGCCTGCCGCCACTCGTCTATTTGCGAACGGCGACGCAGACGTTCAACCGTCGCTATGACTTCGTCGTCAACCGGGGGCGGATCTGGTTTAAGTCGAACGGCGAAGTGACCGGGATCCGCCAGCCGTGGAAAGCGCTGCCGGTGCCTGCCTGCTTCGCCGGTCAGGTGGCCTCGATCTCCGCCGACGACGACGAGATGATCGCGCTCGACCGCCAACGCCACGTCTACACGATGGACTATGCGCTCCGCGAACCCAGGTACTTCAACTGGACCAGGCGCTGGACGAACATCTGGCGCGGCCCGGGCCGCCAGCTTCCGCGCGGCATCCTCGCCTGGTCGTGGTCGGTGATCTCGCCGCGAGAGGACCGCTTCTGGGTCGACACCGCCGGCAACCGCCAGCCCGTCGGCGCCGACAAGGTCTCCCACATCTGGATGCTCAACGGTGGCGGCCAGCGCCTGACCTACAACGATCCCTGGCTCGCCGCCGACATGAGCTATCAGATGTGCGCCCCCCACCGCGGCCGCCTGCGGGCCGTGAACCTCTCGGCCAGCGGGTCGACGATCTTCATCATCGACCGCTTCGGCGACATGTACACGCGGCTGTACGACTTCGACATCGCCGGCAACGACCCCATCTTCTTCCGCTACAGCTACTACAACCAGCGCGGCGCGCACGACCCGGCGATCCAGCTTCCCTCGCCAGCGTGGATCCAGCAGCCGAAGATCCCAGGCCGCATCACGAGCGCGATCAGCATCGAGAAGGTCGGCGTCGGAGCCGTGCACCGCACCCTGCGCGTCGAAGGACTCGACTCCCGCGGACACACCGGCTTCTGGCAGAAAGACATCACCCAACACAGCAGCCGGGCGTGGCGCTTCCACCGCACCGGCCAGCCGCCGCAAGGACACCTACTCGACAACCGCCACGGCGACCGCTCCGACAAGGCCCTCGGCCCCGGCGAGGACCGACCCTACACCCGCGCTGCGCAGGGCCGCGACTGGACGGGCGAGATCCCCAACTTCAACGTGTACTGCACGCCCGCGCGGCTACGCATCCGGTTTTCCACGGGTGAGCGCCTCGACCTCATCCTCCACACCCTCGACAGCATCCGCCTCACCCCCCGCGCCAGAGGACTCGACAACAACCCACGCACGATGCAGGCCACGATCGAAGTGCCGCCAACCACGCTCGCCAAGCTGCACAACCTCCCCGCGAGCGCCCGCAACTTCATCCATACCTACCTCCACGACGCCCGCTTCACCACCACACCTGTCCAGGCCACGCGCAGTGCGCTCGCCTTCCCCGACCTTGCCTGGACATTCACCTCCACCCAAACCGGACCACCCAGCCCACACTGACAGCCGCACCCGAGCCACACCAAGCCCCCGCTCCCTCGCGCCCCGGTCGAGCATGTTCGGAATGCTCGTGTGTTAGTGAGTACGAGTGCAGCTGGCCGTTCGACGCCCATTATCTGCGCCGATATCTCTGTCGTCGGCGCCTGGCAGCTATACGGCCTCAGGTTTGACCGCCGCGGACCGCCCGAGGCCTGAAAACCGCCGCAACACAGTCACACCACCAAATCTGACAGCTCCGCTCCTGACGACCCACCCACCGCCGAGCCGCGTGCCAGCCGAGCTGGACGGTTTGAGCGACAGCGTGTCGGGCGGCTGGCGCCGCTTCCTGTGAGGAATGGGAATCCTTCACGCCCGGATCGACGCCGGCGAGGCTTGGTGCGTTAGAGCCCGTGCGGCAGCGTGGCGTGGAGGCCTGTGGGACCGTTGATTGCTGCTGGGAGCGCGAAGGACAGACTCATCATCCATGGGAGGCCCTCTCCGGGCGACAGGATCCAATTGCCGTCCGAAGGGAGCTGAGCTGTGGATGTGATGGTAGAGCGGTGCGCGGGACTCGATGTGCACCGTGACAACGTGGTGGCCACGTCGCGTGTGCCGGGCCAGGGCCGCCGCCGATTCGAGCAGCAGACGCAGACGTTCGCGGCCACGCTGCCGGGGCTCACGGAGCTCGCGGCGTGGCTGGCAGCCGCGGGTGTAACGCTCGTCGGGATGGAGGCCACGGGCATCTACGTGGAAGACCGTCTTCCAAGCGCTCGAGGGCCAGTTCGAGTGCTGGCTGCTCAACGCGCATCACCTGCGCAACGTTCCCGGTCGCAAGACCGATGTCAAAGACTCGGAGTGGATCTGCCAGCTCGTGCAGCACGGGCTGGTGCGCCCGAGCTTCGTGCCGCCGCCGGAGATCCGTCGGCTGCGAGACCTCACACGGCTGCGCGCGGCACAGAACAACGAGCGCACCCGGACGATCCAGCGCTTGGAGAAGGTCCTCCAGGACGCCGGGATCAAGATCTCAAGCGTCGCGTCGACGAGCTACTCGAAGTCCGCTCGAGCGATGCTCGAGGCGCTGCTGTCCGGTGTCAGCGATCCCGATCAGCTCGCTGAGCTCTCCAAAGGCAGGATGCGCGCCAAGATCGAGGTTGTCCGGAACCTCGTAGAACTTTGAGTGGCGGTCCTCCCGCCTCGTCCGCTCCGGTTGGGAGCGTTCGGGGTGCCAAAGAAGTCCGAGAGGACAGGAGGAACCGCCATGAAGAAGGTATCCGGCCCGCAGGTCGTCACGACCGCGGAGGCTTCGGAGTTGCCGCTCCCTGCGGAGATTCAGGAAGCGCTCGGCGAGCTCGTTGGGGCTGCGAGGGACGGACTGCTCGCGCTGAGCGTGGGTCTCGGTCTGCGTGTCGTTCACGATCTGATGGAGCGCGAGGTCGATGAGGTCGTGGGCCCGAAGCACAAGCAGAACCCGCAGCGGACGGCGAAGCGTCACGGTCACGAGGACGGGTCGATGACGCTCGGTGGTCGGCGTGTTCCGGTCAGCCGGCCGCGGATGCGCACGGCCGATGACGAGCACGAGCTGCCGGTTCAGAGCTACGAGTACTTCGCTGATCGGGATCCGCTGACGCGGGCGGTGATGGATCGGGTGCTCGCCGGCGTCTCGACCCGCAAGTTCGCGCAGGTGGGCGAGCCGGTCGGCGAGGACGTCGAGCAGGAGAGCTCGTCGACGTCGAAGTCGACGGTGTCGGAGTTGTTCATCGAGCGGACCGGCACCGCGCTGGGCGAGCTGATGAGCCGTTCGCTGTCTGACGTGCGCCTGGCGGTGATGATGCTCGACGGCTTGGAGATCGCCGACCGGATCCATGTCGTCGCGCTCGGGATCTCGACCGAGGGCGTGAAGATCCCGCTCGGCCTGTGGGAAGGCTCGACGGAGAACGCGACGCTGGTCTCGATGCTGCTCGCGGACCTCGTCGACCGCGGGCTCGACCCTGAGCAGGCGATTCTGTTCGTGATCGATGGCGGCAAGGCGCTGCGCAAGGCGATCAAGGACGTGTTCGGCGAGCACGCCCTCGTGCATCGGTGTCATCGGCACAAGGAACGGAACGTCACCGATCTGTTGCCCGAGCGGGACCGGCCGCAGATCCTCGCCAGGATCCGCGGCGCGTGGGCGCTCACGAACCCGCTGCTTGCCGAGGAACGGCTCGAGCTGCTCGCCTCAGAGCTCGACCGCACCTGGCCCGACGCGGCCGGCTCGCTCCGCGAAGGCCTCCAGGACACGCTGACGCTGATGCGGCTCGGCATCGATGGACAGCTCGCGAAGACGCTGTCCTCGACGAACCCGTGCGAGTCAATGATCGAGATCGTCCGCTACACGCAGCGCAACGTGAAGCGCTGGCGGGACGGTGACATGCGCAAGCGCTGGACCGCGGCCGGGATGCTCGTCGCAGAGCAGCAGTTCCGAAGGATCATCGGCTACCGCGACCTCGCCAAGCTCGTGATCGCGATCGAGCGTCACGCCCTCATCGTTGCCGAGAAGAACCGCGACCGTCACGAGACCCGCCAGCCCGTTACGGTGTGACTGTCAAACCCGTGAGGATCGTCACTGAAGTTCCACGACGATCCGGGCAACCTCCCAAGATCCCGCAGCTCCGCGAAGCGCTCCAGAACCGCTTCACGATCGAGCATCACGGCGTGATGGTCGCGCAGCTGCTCGCGCACATCGACACGCTCGATACCGAACTGCAGCACCTGAGCGAGCGGATCGAGCTCGT
Organism: uncultured Solirubrobacterales bacterium; assembly: GCA_963796645.1. Lineage (GTDB taxonomy): Bacteria > Actinomycetota > Thermoleophilia > Solirubrobacterales > Solirubrobacteraceae > Palsa-465. Next base: position 44,266 of record CAWCMQ010000007.1, read on the forward strand.
GCTCGCCCCGCACGCCCACATCATCGAGCTGCTATCCACGATCCCCGGCGTCCAAGCCCACGCCGCGCAGGTCCTGATCGCCGAATGCGGACTGGACATGAGCGTGTTCCCGACCGTCGGGCACTTCGCCTCCTGGGCCGGCGCGTGCCCCGGCCACCACCAGTCAGCCGGCCGACGGAAATCGGGTCGAACCCGCCCAGGGCCGAAGTGGTTGACCTCGCAGCTGACCGAGTGCGCTCGGGCCGCGGTCCGCACCAAAGAGACCTACCTCGCCTCGCACTTCGCACAGCTCCGCGGACGACGCGGCGAACCCAAAGCGATCGGCGCGATCCGCCACGACCTGCTCGTCGCCTACTACCACATCGTCCGCGACCAAGTCCCCTACCGCGACCTCGGCCCGAACTGGCAACGCAAGCGCTACTCAGTCGAGCACCGCGCCAGCCGCCTGCAACGCCAACTCGAAGCCCTCGGCTACACCGTCACCCTCGACAAAACCGACCCGGCCGAAGTCGAACAAACCGCCTGACCACGACAACAACCGCGCCGGTCTCACCGCCAGCGCCCGTAGCGGCCAAGCGTCTACGGCCCAAACGCAGTCGCGACCCAAAGGGGATTCACAGGACAGCCTCGACGAGGAGCAGCAGCGCCGCTCCCCGTCATGCTGGCCAAAGGCGAGGCGATCGGTTAGGTTCACGGGCGTGGCCCAGAGCATCGACACGGCGTGGCTCGACGCGACCGGGCAGGCGGACCTTGTCCGCAGCGGCGAGGTAAGCCCTGCGGAGCTCGTAGACGAGGCCATCGCTCGGATCGAGGAGCTGAATCCGCAGCTCGATGCGGTGATCCGCACGCGGTTCGAGCAGGCGCGGGAGGAGGTGCTCGGCGATCTCCCCGATGGACGCTTCCGCGGCGTACCCTTCCTGTTGAAGGACCTGGGCGCGGTCGTTGCCGGAGAGGCGACGGCGTTCGGCATCGGCGCGATGCACTCGGCCACGATGCCAGTCAGCTCGTTCCTCGCCGAGCAATTCCGTGCCTCGGGCTTCGTGGTGCTCGGCCGGACCAACGTGCCGGAGTTCGGTACGGCAGTGACCACGGAGCCGAAAAGCTTCCCGCCCGCTCGAAATCCCTGGAACCGGGAGCACTCCACCGGGGGATCGTCCGGGGGATCGGCGGCCGCCGTGGCGAGCGGCATGGTCGCTGCGGCGCATGCCAACGACGGGGGTGGTTCGATCCGCGTCCCTGCCAGCGAGTGTGGCCTGGTCGGGCTGAAGCCGACCCGGGCGCGCGTGAGCCAGGGCCCGCTGATCGGCGAGGCATGGGCGGGCGGCACGATCGACGGTTCGCTCACCCGCACGGTGCGAGACACCGCCGCGATCCTGGACACGATCAGCGCGCCGATGCCCGGGGAGCCGTACTACGCCCCACCACTTCCACGGCCTCTAAGCGAAGAAGTCGGGCGGGATCCTGGACAGTTGCGCATTGGCTTCCTCGACCGACCCGGCGCCGGGGAATATCTGGACCATCCCGAGTGTTGCGAGGCGGTTGCCAAGGCCTGCGGCCTGCTCGAATCGCTGGGTCATGCGGTCGAGCCCGGCGGACCTGCGGCAATGTTCGAGTCGGAGCTCGTGCCGGTGTTCAAGGTGATCGTCGCCGCCGACACCGAGGCGACCTTCCGCGCCTTCGAGCTGCTGCTCGGTCGGCCGATCGAGGATGAAGAGATTGAGCCGCGCAACGTCGCCTACCGCCAGGCGGGCCGCGAGCTGAATGCCGTCGAGTACCTGAATGCCCGTGCATGGATCGGTATGTGGAGCCGCCAAATGGCCGAGTGGTGGTCGGCGTTTGACATCCTCGTGACCCCGACGCTCGGCGCGCCACCACCGCCTCTGGGGTGGTTCACGAATGAAGGCCCCGACGTGGAAGACCAGCGGATTGTCAGCTTCATTCCCTACACCGCTCAGTTCAACATGACCGGTCAGCCGGCGATCAGCCTCCCGCTGCATTGGAGCGCGGAGGGGCTGCCGGTGGGGGTTCAGTTCGTGAGCGCATACGGCCGCGAGGATCTGCTCGTTCGGCTGGCCGCTCAGCTGGAGGAAGCAGCGCCCTGGGCCGACCGTCGTCCGGTCGTGTCCGCCCACTGAGCCGCCCGGCCGGAGACCGCAGCCGCGCCGCGCACCGGCGGGTTTGGTCACGGCAGCTCGCGGTTTGGGACTCGGGCACGAACGTCCCAGCGGGGCGAGTGAGACCGGAGTGAATTGAGAGCGTCACTCGCCCCGCAGGACGATCGGCCAGGGCCTTGCTGCGCCCAGCTCTCCTCTCGACGCGACGGTCGCCATGCCCAAGCCGTGCATAGGTTTGTTGGCGGCTCGGAGCGAAAGCCGGTCGAGAGGCGTGAGCGACTCTGAGCGACATCCCCAACCGGGAGTTCGACCCCGGGCGGCGGGACTGGCGAGACCCCAGGGTTCATGCACGCGCCAAGCGCTGACGCCCACTGGCCATTTGACCCACCAGGGAGAGATTTCCCCTGTGGGGGGCTGCGGCGAGCGCCGATAGCAATCTCTGCAGCTCTAGAGGCGACGACCGGAATCGAACCGGTGTAGACGGCTTTGCAGGCCGCTGCGTAGCCACTCCGCCACGTCGCCGGGAAGGGGCAAGCGTAGCGGGCGATCGGAGCGCGAAGAGCTCAGGAGGCAGCGCTTCGCAGCAGCACCGCGTTGCCCGATGGGTCGCGGACCAGCGTCGCGCCATGGCTGACCGACGTCTCGAGTCCTGCCTCGCGGACGCGGCCAAGCACACGCTCGAGGTCCTCGTCACTCGGCAGGACGACCTCGAACGACCGCAGCCCGATCGCGCCCGGCTCGGGCGGGCTCGCGCCGGCGCTGTGCCACGTGTTCAGGCCGACATGGTGGTGGTAGCCACCGGCGGAGACGAACAGGGCTCCCGGGTAACCACGCACGATCACGTCAAAGCCAAGGACACCCTTATAGAAGGCCTCGGTCTGCTTGAGATCGGCGACCTGCAGATGGACGTGGCCGATGCGCGTACCCGGGGAAGCCTGCGCCTGGAAACTGTGCTCCTCGGTCAGCTCGCTCATCACGTCCTGAAGGTCGAGCGGCAGGGTCGCCATCTCGAGCTGGTCGCCGGACCGGCGCCACTCTGAGCGCGGGCGGTCACGGTAGATCTCGATCCCGTTGCCGTCTGGGTCGGAGAGGTAGAGCGCCTCGCTGACCAGGTGATCGGAGGCGCCGTCAAGCGGCCAGCGCGCCTGGACCAGCCGCGGGAGCGCGAGCGCCAGATCGGGGCGCGAGGGGACCAGGATCGCCAGGTGATAGAGGCCGGTCCGGCGGCGATCGAGCCCGGGCGCGGTGCTGTCCGCGTGCAGCTCTATGAGCGGCTCCTCGGCGCTCGGGCCGAACGCGACGCTGCCGTCATCCTGGTCGAACGAACGCAGTCCGATCGCCCGCTCGTAGAACGCGCGCGAGCGGCCCGTGTCAGCGACGTTGAGTCGCACGGTGCCCATCGTCGTCTCGGGGGAGATAGGCGGGCTCGCCGGGGTGTTGGTCTGCAGGGCCATGGACCTGAGGTTACGCCGCCTCGGCCAGCTGCCGGTCTCGGCCGGAAAGCGCTCCAACGATCTCCGCGAGCCGATCGCGCAACTCGAGGTCGACAAGCACCCCGTCCTCGTCGAAGTGGTCGGGAGCCTTGCCGACCGGTAGCTCGGCATCAAGGACACGTGCGCCCGCGATCCCAAGCGCCTTACGCAGATGGTCCTGGGCCCAGATCGCGCCGTAGTCGGTGATGCTGGCACCGATCACCGCGGCCGGCTTGCCCCACAATGCCGAGCTCCCGTAGGGTCGGGAGCCCCAGTCGACCGCGTGTTTGAGCTGGCCCGGCATCGTTCCGTTGAACTCGGGGGTGGCAAACAGGACGGCGTCCGCCCGGTCGATGGCGAGACGAAGCGCCGCGACCTCGGCCGGCGGAAGCTCGGTGTCGCGGTCCTCGTTATACGGGGGCAGCGACTCGAGGCCCTCGTAGAACTCGAGCTCGACTCCGGCCGGAGCGACTTCTGCGGCAGCCCGCAGCAGCGCCGTGTTGTGCGACGCTGCGCGGAGGCTGCCTGAGATCGCGAGGATGCGCATCGTCTACGCGCCCTTCACGGCCGAGACGCTGACGATCAGCTTGACCTCGTTGGAGACAAGCAGGTTGCCGTTCGGCAGGGTCTGGTTCCACTTCAGCTCGAAATTGCGGCGATCGATCACGCCCTCGACCTCGAAGCCGATGCGCTCGTTGCCCCACGGGTCGGTGCCGCCCTCACCGGCGGTGCCGGTCAGTTCGATCGCCTCCGTGATGCCCTTGATCGTGATCTCGCCGACGAGACGCAGGCGGCCGTCGTCGGTCGCCTCGAGTGCGGTGGTGTGGAAGGTGATCTCCGGATGGCGATCGACGTCAAAGAAGTCGGGCGCCTTCAGGTGGCCGTCGCGGTTCTCGTCGCCCGTGTCGACGCTTGCGACCTCGACAGTTCCGCTGAGCGTGGGGGCATCGCCGGTGGCGTCGATCGAGCCCTCAAAGTGCCGGAAGGCGCCGCGGACGGTCGCGATTCCCATGTGCCGGACCTCGAAGCCCACGCTCGAATGGCTGGGGTCGACGGTGTAGGTACCGGCTGGGATCTGCGCGGGGGAGATGGTTGTGGCTGACATTGAAGCTCCTTGAAGAATGGGGATACTTGACTCGACAACCAGCTTAGCAGAGGTGCTTGCGAAGTCAAGTATTGAGTGCTCAAGTGTTGGATGGACGGTGCCGACGGGAGCCGGTCAGCGCGTCGGGAGGGTGTCGAAAGTTGCACAACGGTCGTGCAACTTTCGACACCCTCATCGCGCCGCGAGCCCCGGCGCTCGCCCGGGCGGCGCAGCCCGGCCCCGCAGCCCGGCCCCGCAGCCCGCCCGCGCCGGCTCCGTGCCAGGCCTACTCGACGGTGCAGGCGCCGCCCTGCTGAGCGCCGGGAAGCCGGGCCAGGAGGGTGGCGAGCAGGTCGGTCTCCTCGACGGTGAAGTGCTCGAGGAAGAGCCGGCGGATGCCGGCGATGTGGGTGCAGCCGGCATCGCGCAGCTTCACGTAGCCGACATCGGTCAGATGGGCGTAGGAGACGCGGGCGTCGCTCTCACACGAGATGCGCTCGATCAGGCCGTGGCCGACCAGTCCGTCGACGAGCCGGGTGATGCCCGAGCGGGTCAGCATCGTGCTCTCTGCCAGCGCGGACATCGGCAGCTTGCGGTCCGGCGCCTGGGCGAGGTAGAGCATCACCTCGTAGTCGCGTGTCGTGATGCCCTGCTCGGCCACGAGCTCGGCATCGAGCGCCCGGACGATCGACGCGTGGCTCTGCAGATAGCTGCGCCACGCCTCGAGGGAGGCGCCTTCAAGGCCGGACGTAGCAATGGTTGCCATAGACCCAAGTATAGTTGACAGGTCAACCGGAAAGTGCTAACTCGCGAACGAGGGGTTAGGTTAAGCCCATGCAAGAGATCTCTCCCGGGCTTTGGCACTGGACCTCGCGCCACGAACACATACACACCGACGTGAGCTCGTATTACCTCGCCAACGAGCGTGTGCTGATCGACGCGATGATCCCGCCCGAGGGTCTGGAGTGGTTCGAGACGCACGGCGTGCCCGAGCACGTCCTGATGTCAAACCGCCACCACGATCGCCAGGCCTGGCGCCTGCGCGACGCGTTCGGCTGTCAGGTCCACTGCGTGCGCAACGGGCTCTACGAGCTCGAGGGACGCGGGTCCGCGGAGCCGTTTGACTTCGGGGACGAGCTGCCCGGCGGCGTCGTGGTCCACGAGGTGGATGCGATCTGTCCCGACGAGACGGCGCTCTACATTCCCGCCCACCGGGCACTCGTGTGTGCCGACGGGGTGATCCGGCCCCCGGATGCTGGTCCGCTCTCGTTCGTTCCCGACCAGCTGATGGACGACCCCGAGGACACGAAGCGAGCGCTCAAGGCCGCCTATCGCAGGCTGCTCGACCTCGATTTCGACCTGATGCTGCTCGCCCACGGCGAGCCGGTGGTGGGCGGCGCGAAGCAGGCGCTGCGCGAGTTCTCCACCGACTAGCTCGCCCCCTGTCGTTCACCCCGGCGAGAAGGCGCTTCAGCTCGGCCGGACGCAGAACCCGGTGCCGCTGCCGTTCGCGCACAGCAGGCCTCGCAGCGTCACGCCATCGGGATCAACGACGATCAGCCTTTGTCGAGCCATTTGGTCTCAGATTTGGCAAGACCCGTATGATGGGTCCGGCATACGTTTCGCCTTTGGCGGAAGTGTGTCTGGGATAAGGGCCGGATCATGAGCGAGCAAGCAGCAGACCAGTTGGTCGGCGACGAGGGGCACGCATGTGCCGCGCGCTGCAACGCCCTCTGCTGCCTTCGTCGACCGCGAGCAGCTTTGCGGAGAGCCACGGCGTGAATCCAGCCTCCCCGCCCAACCTTCTGCACGGCCCCGGATCCAGGCGGTCGAGCGGAAACGTCGGTCGCGCGCCCAGTCTCTCGGCGCGCGGCCGACCGCCTTTCTCAGTCGTCGGCCCGGGCTGAGGCTCCGCCGACGGCGCCCGAGCTGAGATGCTCGAGCTCTCCCTTGAGCGCCCTGAGCTCGGCGGAGAGCGCATCCAGCTCTTGGATCACCAGGTCCTCACCCATCACCCCAACAGCCCGACCAGGCCCTTGATGATCAGCAGACCACCAACGGCCGCGAACCCTCTCACGGCGAACATGTGGGCGTGGCGGCTGATCCACGCCTTGGCGCGAGTGATCGCCCGGGGCGTCCAGTCCGGAGCGATCACGAAGCACGCGAGCGGGACCTCGAGCAGCCACAGCATCACGATGTTGAAGCAGACCACGACGAGCACGGTCGCCGCGGTGGAGTAATGCAGCTTGTGGAGCTCGTCGAGCCCGGCAAGATATGAGGCGCCGGGCAGCGTCAGCATCGCGCCGACGACAAACGTGAGCCGGGCCGATCCCTTGCTCAGCTCCCGCTGCCAACGCGGCGGGCCCTTGTCCGGCTTTGCCGCCTTGCGCGCCGCTCGTCGCTCCCTCAAACGTTGCGCCCGGCCTGTGTAGAAGACGAACGAGGCCGCGAGGCACAGCACCCCGAGCCCGATGTCCACCGATGGGCTCAGCGTGTTCTCGGTTGTGCTGGTCGTGCTCGACGTAGGGAGCGAGAAGATGATCACGAGCCCCAGCGTGATGCTCGTGATGTATGCGCCGAGCAGGTAGCCCGCCATGAGTCGCGCCGGCTTGTCCAGCAGCAGCATCACGGTCGTCGCTGCGATCAGCGTCGGATTGAGCGACGCGGTCAGGGATAGCAGGATGACTTGGCCCACTGATCGGCAAGCCTGACCGATGCCGGATCGCCTGTCATCGCACGAAAGGGGTGATGCGCTCGACCCGGCCGGTCATCCGAACGGGGTGATGAATGAGCCAAGCACGGACCCTAGGGTCGGAACCCAGATGGCCACCGAAAACGCGCCTGAGCTGACCGCCGAGCAGGCCGACGCGACGATCCGGAGCGCCCAGTACGTCGGATTGCTGGTCGTGGTGGCGATCATCGGCGTGGTGGTGGCGCTCGCCGCCTGGTGCTTCCTCGAGGGGATCTACCAGCTCCAGCAGGAGTTCTACACCCATCTGCCGCACGCGTTCGGCTACAGCAGCGCCCCGAAATGGTGGCCGCTCCCGGTGCTTGCGATCGGCGCGCTGATCACCGCGTTGGCGATCACTCGCCTGCCGGGCAAGGGCGGCCACATCCCAGCTGACGGATTGGCTGCGGGTGGCCCGGCCGGGCCTCAGGTGCTTCCCGGGGTGATCCTCGCCGGCCTCGCGACGATTGGATTCGGGCTCGTGCTCGGCCCGGAGGCGCCGCTGATTGCGCTCGGCGCGGGCCTCGCGACGCTCCTGATCAGCCTCTCGCGCCGCGAGACCCCGCCCCAGGCGCTGCTCGTGGTCGCCGCCGCCGGAAGCTTCGCTGCGTTGGCGTTCATCTTCAGCTCGCCCCTGATCGCCGCGGTGATCCTGATCGAAGCGACGGGCCTCGGCGGCCCGAAGCTCAGGGTCATCCTGGTTCCCGGTCTGCTGGCAGCCGGGATTGGGACGCTCGTGTCGCTTGGGATGGGCTCGTTCACGGGCCTCAGCACGAGCCATTACGCGCTCGGACCGCTCCCCCTGAGCGCGGTCGGACATCCCCAGCTCGGAGAGTTCGGCTGGACGATTGCGCTCGCGATCGTGATCGGCGTGGTCACGCACTTTGTGATGCGGGGCGGGAAGTTGACCTACCGTTTCGTCTCGAGTCGCCAGATGCTCGTGCTCCTGCCGGCGATCGCGCTGGTCATTGGCGGCCTCGCGATCGCGTTCTCGCAGATCACGGACAAGAGCGTCAACGAGGTGCTGTTCTCAGGTCAGGACCAGCTCCCCGGTCTCGTCAGCCAGGCTTCCACCTGGTCGATCTCCGCGCTGGCGTGGTTGATCCTGATCAAGGGCCTGGCGTATTCACTTTCGCTCGGCAGCTATCGCGGTGGGCCGACGTTCCCGGCGCTGTTCCTGGGCGCGGCCGGCGGGATCCTGGCCTCGCATCTGCCCGGGTTTCCGATTCAGGACGGCGTCGCCGTGGGGATGGGCGCGGGCGTCGTCGCGGTCCTGCGGCTGCCGCTCTCGGCGGTCGTCCTGGCGACGCTGCTTACCGGCAACGCCGGACCCAATGTCGAGCCGCTGATCATCGTCGGCGTCGTGGTCTCCTACATCATCACGTTGGTGCTCGGGCGCCCGCGCGGCGAGGCGTCGGAGAGCGCAGCGCAGCCAGCCACCGCTCCAGAACCGGGGGCGGCTGCCCCGAGCGCAGCGTCGTAGCGCCCGCCGCGTGCGGCTGCGCAGCGATCGAATCGTCTGTCCACACGGGACCGTGGCCGGTGAGGTCGTCGTCGAGCAAGGCCGGATCGCGTCCGTGGATCCGGTCTCGAGCGTGGGAAGCAGGCACGACGGCCAGCTGGTCGAGCTCGGTGACCGCTGGCTCGTTCCCGGCTACATCGACACGCATGTGCACGGCGGCGCCGGCGCGCAGTGCAACACCTCCGATCCCGAGGAGATCGTGGAGGTTGCGCGCTTCCACGGCCTCCACGGGACCACCGGCCTGCTCGCGACGACTGCCTCCGCACCGATCGACGAGCTCTGCAACGCCCTCGCCGCGATCGCCCGGTGCCCGGCTCCGAATCTGCTCGGTGCCCATCTCGAGGGACCGTTCATCAGCCCCGAACAGCCAGGCGCAATGGATCCGGGCCTGTTCCGGGATCCTGACCCGGCCGAGCTCGAGGGCCTGCTCGAGGCGGGCGCTGAACGCGTCCGGCTGATGACGCTGGCGCCCGAGCTGCCGGGGGCCTCCGCGCTCGTCACGCAACTCGTGCGCGCCGGGGTCGTGGCGTCAATCGGCCACACGCGCGCGACCGATGCGGAGGTTCGGGAGGTCGTCCGCGTCGGCGCGACCGCGGCCACGCATGTGTTCAACGCGATGCCGCCGTTCCACCACCGCCGGCCGGGGGTCGTCGGGTCGGTCCTCGATCTGCACGCGATCAGCTGCGAGCTGATCTGTGATGGCGTTCACGTCGACCCTGTGGCGATGCGGCTGCTCTACCGCGCGAAGGGAGCGCTCGGAGTCCGGCTGGTGACCGACGCGATGGAGGCGGCCGGGATGCCGGATGGCAGGTACCGGCTGGGCGATCGCCCGGTGACGGTCCGCGGCGGGCGGGCGATGCTCGCCGACAGCGAGACAATCGCCGGCAGCACGCTGACGATGGAGGGGGCGGTCCAGAATGCCGTCCGCTGGCTCGGGATCGGTGTCGAGGAGGCGGTGCTGATCTCCTCGACCAACTCAGCCCGCCTGCTCGGCCTGCAGAAGCGAAAGGGCGCGATCGCGGCCGGGCTCGATGCCGACCTGCTGGTGCTCGACGAGCTCCTGGCCGTGGAGGCCACGATGCTGGCCGGGGAGTGGATGACTGGGCCGCCGGCCCCCGCTCGCGTGTAGGGCGCGGTGCCTTCCCGAGATTTGACCGGTTCTCCCGTGGACGGTAGGTTTGCTACCGAACGATCCGGCCAAGATGGCTGTCGGGGGTTGGCGTAAACGGATCAGCTTTCGCAGAAATGCCCGCCATGCGGATCAGCTTCCAGATGCTTCCCGAGCAGCCCGCGCCCGAGCTTCTGCATGCGATCGCAGCGGCGGACAGGCTCGGCTATTCCGCCTGTTACAGCGCCGACGAGATCTACCACAAGGACGCGTGGCTGCTGTTCGCCGCCGCCGCCCAGCGCACGGAGCGGATCCTGGTCTGCCGGACCCGGCCTCGCTCGATGGCTCCTACTGGCGCCGTGGCGACACCCATGCGACCGCGGAGGAGGCACGCGACAAGCTGGCCGGCTTCAGGGTTGAGCTGTACCCAGGTTGGATCCCGGCTCGGTTCGCCGACGTGTCGGATCAGCGATTTTGCTTCGTACACATCGACGTGAGCCTCTACGACCCCACCGGCGACTGCCTGGAGTTCTTCTATCCACGCATGGTGCCCGGCGGCGTAATCTTGTTCGACGATTACGGCTCCGTGCTCCAGAGTCCCGGCGCGGGGAGGGCCGTTGACCAGTTCATGGCCGGCCGACCCGAACCCGTGATCCAATCGCCGACTGCGCAGGCGTTCCTGATCAAGCGCTGAGCGGGGAGGGGCGGCGGCGTCAGCTATTCGACCAATGGTGGTTCGAGTAGCGAAGCGTTTATGTGCTCGGACAGCGCCGTCGCCGCGGCCCGTTCCGCGGCCAGTTGCTGTTGGTCGTCCTCGGCGCTGAGCATTGCGGCTCCGTAGGCAGTGGCAGCCGCCTCCCAGTTCTCGCGGCTGCGGTCGGTTTCAAGCCGCGCCTGTCGGCGCATAGTTTCGACCGCCGTGGCGATCACCTCCGCCGGTGTTCCGGCGTCGTAGGTCTCCTCGGCGTCTGGGTCGCGGATGAACGTGAAGGTTCGACGGGAGGTCAGGACCGGCTTGTGCAGGATGCGTTCGACACGCGTCGAGGCGTCGTCGAGCACACTGGTCGAGACGCTGAAACGCGGATATGGCTGAATCGTGGCGAGCCATTCTTGACTGCGTTGGTCAGACTGCCGCCGCTGGCGGTCGTCGAGCGTGAGGCCGACGTACTCGGCAACGTGGACCCACCCCCAGTGGGTACCGATAAGCAGGATTCCGATTGCGGCGAGGACAACGTCAAACGCACCCCCGCTCTCGAACAGGAGCTCCCATCCGCCGTAGAGCAACATCGCCGCCCCGCCGATCAGGCTGACTCCGGTCAGGACGGATCCCGCCGTGACCAGCCGCTCGTGTCCTCGATTGGAGACAACGAGGTCTCGATATTGCTCGGCGTCGGGCAGGTTGCCGAGGTCGTCGTCCAAGAGTCGGTTGTCTGCCGGAACACCGAGGAACGCGAGCATGCCCCGGCTACCGCCGTCCTTCATCTGCGTTCTCGCCTCCGTGATCTATCGACCCCCGCCAGGCGTCGTTGGGGGAACCTGCGGGGATGGCGCACGACCGGGGCGGGTGCCATTACCGCCGCTTTTGGCGCTGTCCGCGGCGAGGTTGCCCGTGAGCATCCCCTGTTGGACCTGGTCCATCAGGGAACCCACTGAGGCCGGCGAGTGGGGAAGAAGCAGCGTGGTCATGTTGCCGTGCTCGCCGACTGATCGGATCGTGTCCATGTACTGCGTCAGAGCGACCAGACCCATCGCCTCCTTCGGGTCGATGCCCTGCTCGTCGGCCAGGATCGCCAACGAGTCCTTCAATCCTCGAGCGATCGCTTCCCGCTCTGCCGCCACACCCTCGCCATGCAGACGCATCGACTCCGACTCCGCCTCGGCCTTTTTTATCCGCAGGGTCTTGTCGCCCTCGCCCTGGGCCGTCGCGGCCTCCTGGTTGCGACGCGCGGCGTTGATGTTGTTCATCGCGTCCTTGACCCGTTGATCGGGTTCGATGTTCGTGATCAGCGCCTTGATGATCTCGTAGCCGTAGTCCGCCATCTGCGTCTGCAGGGTGTCCTGGATGTGCTTCGCGATGGTGTCCGCGTCCGCGTAGGCCTCGTCGAGGTCCATCGTGGGGATGTGGGAGCGGACCACGTCGAAGGCGTAGGACGTCATCTGTACCTCGGGGTCGTCGAGCTTGTAGAAGGCATCCTTGACCTTGTCCTGGTCGGCCCCGACCATGTACTGGATCGCGAGCTTGACCACAACGAACACGTTGTCCCGGGTCTTGGTCTCGATGTCCGCGTTCAGCTGCTCCACCTGCAGGCTCATCCGGCCTGCCACCTTTTCGACGAACGGTGACTTGCGTTGCAGGCCAGGTCCGGCGACTCGAACGAACTTGCCGAATCGCTCGACGACGGCGCGTTCCTGCTGCTCTACGGTGAAGAAGAAGACTGGCATGCCAAGGTCCTTTCCAGGGCGCGACGAGCCTCGGCTGTCGGCGCCATCAGTCGGCACCCGCGGTCCACGGGCTCGATCCAGGGAGCGGTCTGCACAACGGTTGTCCTTCCCGAGCGGATAGCCACCAAGGGCATACGACCGCTCTATAGGGGATGGCTCTTCCGTCGCTCGAGACGAAACTGTCCGTGAGGTCGCCGTTCGGAGATTTGGCCGACGGTGCTCTGCGCGAAGTCGCTTCGCAGCAGCGGTGAAATGGCCTATCGGCTCAGTCTACTCCGCTCCATTTGCACGACTCTCGGGACGCTTCGAGAGCATCCTCGCGGCGTGTGAAGCTCGCGGGAGCCTGCGGACGCGGCTCTACTCGCGGGGCCCGGCCGGTCCGAGTATGAACACCTCGACCTCCATGTCGGGGCCGACATGGTGATTTGAGATGAACGTGAGTACCTTGCGGCCAGATAAGCGTTCGACGGCAGCGATGAACTTTTGTTCCGTTGCATATTGGAATGCGCTGCGCGTTTCCTGAACGATCGGTCCGCGCTGGATTTCGATCATCGTCTTCTCGACATCGGTGTACACGCCGCCGAGTACACACACAAGTAGCTCGCCGTCGAGCAGAAGCGTCTTGGCCGTGGCCGGCGGGCGCTGGTAGTAGCGCTCATGCAACGCGACCATTGCTTTCGTTACAGCCGCGAGCAGTTGATCGCCCGTTAGAGGGGTGTCCTGGGCCGACATTGCGGCCTTCTCTCTCGTCCTCCGGGTGGGTTCGCGCGCGAGGCGAAGGGCGAGGACCCAACGTGCGATCTACTCTGAGCTTAGCGTCGGCATCCGGGCCTACGGTGCGCCGACGCCTTCGACGTGGCGCGGGGACGTCTCCCCGATGGCCTCACGGGACATCGTTTCGTGCGTGTGCTCTCCGCGGAGGAATTCGGGGAACGCCGCGATTCGCGAGGGCAGCTGGGCGAGGTGAAACACGAGCGGCTCGAGCAGCGCGACACCGGCAAGGGCGAGCAGGCTTCGCCGCGCGTAGACCTTGAAGTACAGGACGTCCGCGAGCAGGCTGAGGATCCTGACCGACGCCGTCAGCCCAAACGAGAAGCAGAGGAACAGCAGCAGCGCCTGATAGCTGAGAAGGCCAATTACGGCCAGCAGCACGACGAGCAGGTATGAGGCCACCTCCACAAATGGGCCAAGCCCCTCGAACACGAACAGGTAGGGAATGCCGATCATTCCGAAGTAGCCGTAGCGGGGATTCAACATCAAGCCGCGGTACTTCCACAGGACCTCGAAGACCACTCGTTGCCAGCGCTTGCGCTGGACCAGCAGGTCGCGCCAGGTGGTGGGCACCTGCGTCCACACGACCGCGTCAGGCACGTTGACGATGCGGTAGGGGGTGCCCTTCGACCTGAGCCAGGCGTGGGCGTGAACCGTGGCCTCGATGTCGCCATGGGTTTCGCTGGTCGAGAAGCCGCCCAGCTCGAGAAGGAGCCGCTTCGGCCAGACTCCCCAGGCGCCGGAGACCACGGGGACCGAGTTGAGACGCCCCCAGCCAAGTCGGTTGAGCACGAACGCGCTGAGATACTCCACGAGCTGAAACCGCTCGACCAGGCGGCGAGGGAGAGCGCTCTCCGTGATCTTTCCCCCGTCGAGCTTCAGGCCATTCGCGACTCTGAGTTGGGAGCCGACCACGACGATCTCGTCCGGTTCGAAGTTGATCGGCCGCATCGAACGCATGAGCGCATCCGGCTCGACCAGGCAATCGGCGTCAACGTGCGCGACGAATGGGTAGCGCGCGAGGTTAAGCGCGGCGTTGAGCGCATCGGCCCAACCACCGTTTTCCTTATCGACCAGCCACAGGTTCGGGTAGCGGCGCGATCCGTAGATGCCGCGGACGTGGGCCGTCGGAAGCGGGGCAGGGTGGAAGAGGTCCCGCGGCTCGAGTTCGAGATCCAGAATCGCGGTCTCGAGCATCGCGTCAGTCGATCCATCATTGACGACGATGACCTCGAACTCCGGATAGTCGGAAGCCATCAGCGACCTGACGGCGTCGCCGAGGACCAGGCCCTCGTTGTAGGCGGGCATCAGGATGCTCACCGGGAGCATCGTCGGCGAGGCGAGTAGGAGTTCGAGGTCGACGGCCCGGCGGCGCCTGCGTTGGCGGCGAAGGTCGGCGAGCCCGGCGACGGTGATCGCAAGATAGAGCGAGTTGAGGATCAGGAAGTAGCCCAGCAATCCCACGAACACAATCTCGACCCCGGAGGTCATGTCCTCGCCGCCGTCTCGAGTTGCGGGTCGTCGGTCGTCTGGGAGATGTTCTCGACACTCGGGATCTCAGCCTGAGCGAAAACCGCTCGCGCGACCATGTCCGCCGCCTCTGTTCCGATCCCATCCAGAACCCCGATCAGCTGCGAGCGTAGGGCGGGGTCGGAGGTGGTCTTCGCGGCCGCGGCGATTGTCGCGAGCGCTTCGGCTCTTCCGAGATCGATCAGGAACCGCCTCGCTTCATCGCCAGAGCTGCCGCCTTCGCGCAACGCCTGGACCTGCTCGGCGGCGTAGCCGATCCGGACCAGGACTTCCGCGGCCTTGTTGCGGGCGAAGCGATCCGATGAGCGCAGCTGCCGCGCCAACACCGGAATCGCCGCGTCGCCGATGTTTGCGAGCGCGTTCGCAGCGTTCTGGCGCACCCACCATGCGCGATCCTCGAGCAGCTTCGCGAGAGGGGGGCGAAGGTCGGCTCGCCCGTGATTCCAGCCGATCTGGCGGCGTGGGAGCGAACCACCCAGCTTTCATCCTCGAGCAGGTCGCCCAGCACCGTGTGTACCTGAAAGCACGCGATCGCGTCGGCGGCGTTCGCGCGCACGTCCTCGCTTGCATCGTGTGCCAGACGCTCAACGACGGGGAGCGAGACCTGGTCCCCGAGCCTTCCCAACAGGTAGCACGCCCAGTAACGCACGTTCGCGTCATCCGCGCTGGCGCGCAGCTCGATCAGCTCGCGGGCATCGTGGCACGGGAAGGTCTCGATCAGCGTGGCGATGCGCGCCGGCGGAAGCCTCTCGGCTGTGAGGGCATCGAGCAGCGCTTCGCACGCCTCCGGCTCGGGGTACCTCGAGAGCGCCTCGGCCGCCGCGTAGGCGACGTCGGCGTCGCTCGTGTCGAGTGCGAGTGAAAGCGGCGCTATCGAGTCCGTCGAGCCGAGGAGGCCGAGGACGGCGGCGGCAGCCACGCGGTGCCACGGGCGGTGCGACTCATCCAGCTCGGGCTCCACCCGGCCAGACAGCCCGGCCGCGGCGAGTCGGCAACGGGCCTCCGGGTCCGGCATCTGTTCCAGCGCATCCCGCGTGAGCTCAAGGTGCTTGATCACGTCGCTCAGCGAGCGTTCTCGCTCGGCGTCGGTCAGCGATCCGATTCGGGCAGCGAGCGAAGCGAGGTTCTCGGTCGCCTGTCTGCACCGACGCCGGCGCAATCGTTTGCGCGACTGCTCCACGACCGCCGAGAGCGCGATCAGGACACAGGCGCCGATCGCAGCCAAAGCGAGCCACGGAAGGATCCCGTAGAGCGCCGCGATGTTGCCGCTCAGGATCACAACGGCGAGCGCCGCGTACGCCTCGGCCGTCGAAAAGACGCACAGCAGGACAACGAACAATCGGACGCCCGCTCCCCTTTGATCCGCCTTAGCGGCCGCGGCCGAGTCTCCGCTCGAGGCGGCCGTGTTCATCACGCAGCCAAGCGGCTGGATGGCCCCAAAGCAGCGGCGACCGGGCTTGCCTCGGCCATCGTCCAAGGTTTCTGTTGATCGCGCTCGTAGGCGATCACGGCGTCGATCGTCTGCTCCAGCGCTCGCTCCGTCCTCCATCCGGTCAGCGTGTGCAGAGCCGTGGTATCCGGCGAGCGATTGCCGAGCTCTTCAAAACCGTGGCGGTGCGCCTCTGCGTACGGCACGAACGTGACGACTGATTTCGATCCGCTCTGCGCGATCACGCGGTTCGCGAGATCAAGCACTCGGGCGGGTTTATCCGAGCCGATATTGAAAGTTCTGCCGGCGGCGGCTTCCGAGTCGGTGAGCGCCCGAAGCGCGGCGACGACGTCGCCGACGTCGGTGAAGCATCGGGTTTGCGTTCCGTCGCCGTAAACGGTGAGCGGCTGATCTGCGAGCGCCTGACGCACAAATCGCGGGAGCACCATCCCGTATGCGCTGGCCTGGCGCGGTCCGACCGTGTTGAACAGTCGAACGATCGTCATCTGACGGCCAAGCTCCTGGGAATAGGCATTGGCAAGCGCCTCGCCGAACTCCTTGGCGATCGCGTAGCTCCAACGCGATTTCTCCGGGGACCCGAGCAACCGATCGTCACCTTCGGACAGCCCGGTCTGGTTGAGCTTGCCGTACACCTCTGAGCTCGACGAGAACACCGGCGGGACCCGGTGGCGGGCGGCCGCAGCCATCACATGTCGGCGCCGAGCACGTTGCCACGCAGACCTTCCAGCGGGTGGTCAAGAATCCGTCCGACTCCGACCCATGCGGCGAGGTGGACGCAGGCATCCGCGCCTCGCAGGCAGGTATCGACGGCGCAAGCGTCGAGAACCGAGCCCTCGACGAACTCGACGTTGCCGGATGCCAGTGCGCTGGTCAGATTCCGGACGCGGCCGGTGCTGAGATCGTCGAGAACGACGACGTGATGACCATCCGCAGCGAGCGCATCGGTGAGGTGAGACCCAATGAAGCCCGCGCCGCCCGTGACGAGGTAAGTCAACGCCATACGAAGGTCGTCGGCCTGGATCGGGCACTTTCGTAGGTTGGAAGCTACGGGTCCCTATCCGTAGCCAGCCGCGAGGGCGAGCCTTCGAATGGGCGATGCTGGGCTCGAACCCAACCCGCGAGGACCTGTTAGGTCACAACCGCCGTGTTCGTTTCCGCTCGATGCTCTGAGATCACCTCACATTCGCTCAGGCTGGTACCACGCGAAGTACCCTGACCTAAAGCGGCGGCCACGAGCTCAGCCTCGCGGGCGCTAGGTCGTAGCCGGCACACCGCTGCGCGGGAGCCGTTCGCCGCGGTTCCGACGCTCCGCTCAACGGCGTTCCCCGCGCGGAGACGATCGTTCTTCCATCCGCGAGCTATGCGGCGGTCAGTGCTCACCTTGGGCGGGTCGCCGTGGGGATGTGGCGTCGATCGTGGACCAGGCGATCGCGCCGGCTTGTGAGCGGTTGGTGACGCCGAGTTGCCGGTAGCAGTGTTGGAGGTGTTTCTGGACGGTGCGATAGCTGATTTTTAGGATGGCGGCGATCTCGCGCTCGGCGGTGCCGATCGCGAGCAGTTGGAGCACTTCTGCTTGGCGACCGGTGAGTCCCAGCGCGATCAGCGACTCGAGCCGAGGGGTCCGCGCGGTGGTCTGGCGAACGTCGCGTCCGGCGAGCAGTTCGCTGTAGCGGATGGCATTGCGGTAGGCCTGGATCAGGAAGGGGCGGGCCTGGTTGAGCAGGTCGCGCTCGGCGTCGGTGAAGTCGTTGGCGTTGCCGTTCCGGCTGAGCGCGACACCAAGGATCCGGTGTTGTTCATGGGGTAGCGTGAACGCGATCTGATATTCCATGCCGATCGTCTTATAAAACTCGGTGTAGATCTCGAGCGCATGAAACTCTGCTTGGGTGATCACGTCTGAGATGCGAAACGCGCGACCGTCTCGGGTTTCGGCGATCGTTCGAACGAGCGGGTTCTGGTGTGCGTAGCGGGCGAAGATCTGATGCTGCTCGGCATTCATCGGCGGGTCGATGATCACGGCGATCGTGGCCGGCGGGCCGATGTCGTTCAGCGACACCCAGTCGCAAGGCACCGCGCGACGCAAGGCGTCAAGTAGCTCACGGTGGAACTCGGGGATCTCGACGAGCCCCTCGGTATCGCCGATCAGCTGTAGCAGCCGATCGGCGTTCGGGACCTCCTCGTGCGTTGACTTTGAGGGCACCGGGTCAACCAAGTATCCCGTGTCACCTACGCATCAGTGCGTAGGTGACGCTGCCGGCGGCTTGCTTGCCAGGCGCGACAGGACTAGGGTTCGCGCTAGTCGGCATCGAGGGCGAAGCCGTCACGAGAGGGGCAAGTCATGAGGGTGACGATTACGGCCGGGCCAGTCGGTCGGCGTGTCAGTGATCATGGTGGGGGCGACGAACCGCCGCCGCTTGGTTTCGTTGCTCGCGGTGCTCGTCGCCACGATGCTTTGTGATCGGCGCGCCGTTGGCTCCAGAACGTGAACGGGAGCACCGTGCGCAGGCGTAGACGGTTCGTGCGGTACGCCATCTCCTTGCTCCTGCAGGCGATCACGAGCGCGATGCTCCTCGCGATCTGGTCCGGTCCGGCATTCGCTGCATCGAACCCGAATCTCAACGGGTGCTGGCAGCTGTACCGCTCGACGGGCGCGTATAACGACTCGTGGCAGATCACCTCCGGTACCTCGACGAACATCGCCGGCCTCAGCGAAACCTCCGTCTTCGGGACTCCCTGTGGCGGGGTGTACGGCCACCTGTCTGGCTCGATCAGCAACGGCAGCGGGAACGTCCTTGAAAGCGACGACACATACGGCTGGGCCTACGTGATCACCAGCGCGTCCAGTAGCACGATGACTGGCTATTCCTACTACGAGTTTGGGGGGGTATACGGCAGTCCTCCAGCGGCGCCGAGCTACAGCGAGTGCGTGGCGGAGCAGCAGGCCAATCAGGGCAACCCTTACTCCGGGTGGGACTGCGAGGAGATCACGTGGAGGAACCTCAGCGCGCCCGCGGAAAGCCTGTCGGTGTCGGTGTCACCGAAGGTTCCGCCGGGCGGCCTGAGCGTCGGCAGCTCGCTCTCCGTGCCGGTGACCGTTTCGGCCAGTGGGGGTCCGGTGAGCGGCGTTTCTCTCGGCGCGCTCAAGGTGGGAAGCGGGGGCTCGGTGAAGGTGACGTCGACCCCTGCGGGGACCTCGGGCTTTTCGTTGGCGGCTGGGCAATCGCGAACGTTTAGCTACTCCGTTGCGGGGGTGAAGGCGGGCACGGCTGTGCTTGGGATCACTGCGAGCGGGAGGGGGGCGGATGGTTCGGCGCTGACGAAGAGTGCGAGTACGTCGTTCCCGGTTGTGCAGAAGGCGTTGAAGATCACGATGGCGGCGGATCCGGGGAAGGTGAGCCTGGAGGCTGATAACGATGGGAAGCTCGCGCCGAAGGAGATCAAGGTCCGGGTGCGTTTGGCGAACACCTCGAAGGCGCGGTTGACCGGGGTGAAGTTGCTCTCGTTGGATCCGGCGCCGGCGGATCCGACTCAGCAGTTGGACAAGCTTGCGTTCGCGCGGGGAGCGCTGCCGATCAATTTCGGGACGATCGAGCCGGGTGCGAGCAAGGTCAAGACGTTGACGTTGAAGGTGACGGGCGATGGGACGTATGTGATCAATGCGTTGGCGTTGTACAACGATCCGTCGCGGCCGGGCGGGAATGGTCGCGCGGTTGGTCAGGGCGGGAAGTTCACGGTTTCGATTCCGCTGTTGTATTTCAAGGCGAGTAAGGATGTGCCGTCGGTCGATGCAGGCGGGTCGTGGTACGTGACGGGTCACGTCAGGGATCTGAGCTCGTTCCAGACGCTGTGCCTCTCTCCGCTCGCCCCGGGGTGGAAGGACAATGCGGGCGGCTCCCCCCCGCATCAGATCGAGGTGGTGCCGGTCGATAAGCCGGCGCCGGCGTTGGCTGGGACGGTGAAGCCGGGGCAGACGATCTCGTTCTTGATGCGGGTGCGGACTCTGGTTGGGGGTACGCAGACGAGCGCGGTGACGCTCGATCCGCATGCGAGCAAGGGCGATCCGGGTGACGCGTGCCTGGTGGTTGATGCGGACAAGCGACCGGGGCTCTCGGCGAAGGAGATCAAGCTGGCCAAGGACTCGACCAGCTTCCGGGTTCGGGTGACCCCGGCTCCGCCGTCGGTGGGGGGTTCGGGGCCGTTGGAGTTCTTCGGTGGCTACGCGGAGGGGTCGGCGACTTTGATCGCGCAGCTGTTTGAGTCGGGGTCCTCGCTGGTCAAGGAATACGGTTCGCCTGCGGCGCTGATCTCGGCGTTGGGGTCGGGGGCGTCGAAGGTGCTCTCGAGGCTGTATCACGCGGCGGCGTTCTCGGCATGGTTCTGGTATGTGGCCACGCCGGAGGAGCGGTTGCAGTTCGAGGCTCAGGTCGCGGATGATTTCGTACACACCGCGGGGAAGGTGTGGGACGGAGTGCAGGCCGAGGTTGAGCAGGCGGTCGCCCGATACATGAAGCTGCTGGAGTCGGCGTATCTGACCGGCGACTGGAGCGCGCTGTTCCATGCTTTGGGGGAGAGCTCGTCGAAGGTGATCAACGAGCAGGCGATCACGGTCGGGGCGTGGGAACTCGGCCTGGAGCTGCTGCAGCGCACCGGGGTGGTGGGCAAGACGATCCTCCGGGCCCGCGAGGAGATCCAGAGCCAGGCTCTGACCAGCCTGAAGGCGGTGCCGGTCGGTCGGCTTTTGAACTTCACCGAGATGCAGCGGCTGTGGGGGCTGGCCCACGAGGACTACGTCGCGTTCAAGCGGATCGCCGAGGAGGAGCAGGTGCTGATCGGGGTGCGCGGGCGCTCGCCGGCGACGGTCAAGAACCTGGAGGAGGGGGCGGTGTGGAAGCACGAGAACCTTAAGCCCAAGAACGTCAACAGCATCGATACCAAGTACCTCGGGTTCGACGAGCAGGACAAGGGCCTGGTCGCGTTCCGCAGCTACACGCCCGAGGAGCAGGCCACGATCCGCAAGTCGATCGCCGACGCGAAGCTCACCAAGGCTCAGCGAGACGCGGTCGAGAGCCGCCTGAAGACCCGGTTCGCCGAGGCGCCGGAGTATCTGCAGGACATCGAGGGCTACAGCCAGAAGGGCCAGATCGACATCAAGTTCAACTACGCCGATAACGGGATCACGAGGGAGTCGCCGTCGAACGTGAGAGCGTTCACGCTGAAGCCCGAGCCGGTGCAGGGCGGCACCTACTACCGTCCCTACCAGGAGAACCCCGCGCTCGACGGTCTCGCCGACGGCACCGGCGATCTGCCTGGTGATGCAGGCAAGTGCATCCGCGACACGATCAAGGCGATCAAGAAGCTGCTGTGCCGGGTGACCGGAGACATGGACGGGGTCTACCTGACCGGCCTCGACAGCACCGGGCTGTCCGAAGCCAAGCGAATCGCCGTCTACGCGAAACTCGCCGCGGTAGGCTGGCAACACCCCGAAACGCTGACCTGGATCAAGAAGGGCCTGTTCGACTTCGCCTCCAAGACGAAGATCCTCCAAGGACTCGAATTGGGCGGAGAAGCGATGATGGAGTTCGCCCCGGGTGGGATCGTCCGTGCCACGTATCTCAACCTGGCCCAGTCGAAGCTCGCCTCGGTCAACAACTACTTTGTCGCCGTCCTCGGCGGCCTCACCGAACTCAAGAACAACCTCCCCGGCGTCCCCTGACTTGCACGAACTCTGATCCGAGGGGACGTCGAGAGTGGAGCGGATTCAGGCCAAAGTGGGCGATGCTGGGCTCGAACCAGCGACCTCCGCCTTGTCGAGACGGCGCTCTCCCAGCTGAGCTAATCGCCCTGGGGCTCGTAAATGTAGCGTGGGTCGGGTCCTCGGCAGGGGGATAGACTCGAGGCGATGAGGAGCAGGGCTCACGCGCGCACGCTGACGCTGGTCCTGGCACTGTGCGCAGCGATTCCAGCGGCCGCTCTGGCGGGCGGCGGCCACGTGACCGCCAAGCCGTCGAACGGCGGTCCGGGTACGAGCTTCATCGTCCACTTCACGGCTCCGGACCGCTCCGGGCACATCGGCTCGCTCAACCGCGAGTATGTGGTGGACGTCGCCGGTCCTAGCGGCAGCGGCAAGTGCGTTCACGCCGCTTCGCAGGCGGCACCGAGGGCGAAGGCCCACGCGCGCGTGCGTGTGACTCTGAGCCCGAAGTCGTTTGGTGGCCGGTGGTGTACCGGCACCTTCAACGGCACGGTCGAGGAGCTCGAGACGCCGGTGTGCCGTCCGCGCGAACTCTGCCCCGCCTTCATCGTCCTGGTCCGCCGGCTCGGTCACTTCCGCTTCCGGGTCAGGCCGGCCGCCGGCACGCCGCAGCGGGCGGCGAGCACTGCTCGCTGATCCCTGCCTGTAGCCCGCGCCAACCCTTAGCATCAGCCGTCGAATGGACTTTGAGCTTCCCGACGGAACGATCCTGAGCCTGAGCGAGGGCGCCACCGGCGCCGATGCCGCCGCGGCGATCGGACCCGGCCTGGCCCGAGCCGCGCTGGCCGTGAAGGTCGACGGCGCCACCCGTGACCTCGCGCGGCCGCTTCCTGCTGCGACCAACGGGGACCGTCCGCAGAAGCTCGAGATCATCACCGAGCGCAGCGGCGACGACGCGCTCGAGCTGATCCGCCACGATGCGGCACACGTGCTCGCCGCGGCCGTGATGGAGCTCTACCCAGGGGTCAAGATCTCGATCGGGCCGCCAATCGAGAACGGCTTCTACTACGACTTCGACTTCCCCGAGGGGACGACGCTCAATGAATCCGACTTCGCCCGGATCGAAGCCAAGATGCGCGAGCACATCACCGCCGACGAGCCGTTCGTGCGCGAGGAAATCTCGGTCCTCGATGCGCTCGCGCGCTTCCGCTCCGAGCACCAGGACTACAAGGTCGAGCTGATCGAGGACCTCGCTCGTGACGCCGATCCAGACCATCCACTGGAGACCGTCTCGCTGTACACCAACGGTCCGTTCACCGACCTCTGCCGCGGGCCGCACGCCCCCTCGACCAAGCGAATCAAGGCGTTCAAGCTCCAGTCGGTGGCCGGCGCCTACTGGCGCGGCGACTCGAACAAGCCGATGCTCACACGCGTCTACGGCACGGCGTTCTTCTCCAACAAGGACCTCGAAGAGTTCCTCGAGCGGATGGAGCGGGCGCGGGCCAACGACCACCGCAAGCTCGGTCCGCAGCTGGGGCTGTTCACGTTCTCCGACGTCGCTCCCGGAGCGGCGTTCTGGCTGCCTGCCGGCACCGAGGTGTTCAACTCTTTAGTCGCGCTGAGCCGCGAGATGAACCGCGCCCGCGGATATGAGGAGGTCAAGACGCCGCAGCTCTACGACAGCTCGCTGTGGGTGACCTCGGGCCACTGGGACAAGTACGGCGGAAACATGTTCGTGACCGAGTACGAGGACCGGGCGATGGCGCTCAAGCCGATGAACTGCCCGGGGCACTGCAAGCTGTTCTCGCTCACCCGCCACTCCTACCGTGACCTCCCGCTCCGGTACTTCGAACCCGGGCTGCTGCACCGGCGCGAGCCGAGCGGGACGCTGCACGGGCTGCTGCGCGTACGTCATTTCGCGCAGGACGACAGCCACATCTTCTGCCGCGAGGACCAGATCCAGGATGAGGTCGCGCGCGCTCTCGAGTTCGCGTTCGCCACCTATGACGTGTTCGGGATCGACGTCCGGCTCGAGCTCTCGACGCGGCCCGAGCAGCGAATCGGCTCCGACGAGCTGTGGGATCTCAGCGAGGCGGCGCTGAAAAACGCGCTCGAGACCCAGGGCCTCACGTACGACCTCAACGAGGGCGACGGCGCCTTCTACGGCCCGAAAATCGACATGCACATGACCGATTCGCTGGGGCGGTCATGGCAGCTCGGGACCGTGCAGCTCGACTACAACATGCCGCAGCGCTTCGAGCTCACATACACCGGCGCCGATAACGCTGAACACACGCCGGTGATGATCCACCGGGCGCTGATGGGCTCCTACGAGCGGTTCATCGGGATCCTGCTCGAGCATTTCGCGGGCGAGCTGCCGGTGTGGCTGGCTCCGGTGCACGCGATCGTGCTGCCGATCGCGGACCGGCACAACGCCTACGCGGCTGACGTGCGCGGTCGGATCGCCGCCGCCGGACTGCGCGCCGAGCTCGACGATCGCACCGAGTCGATCGCCCGCAAGATCCGCGATGCCGAGCTGCGCAAGATCCCGTACATGCTCGTGGTCGGCGATCGGGAGCAGGAGTCAGATCTTGTCGCGCTGCGGGAGCATCGGCGCGGCGACGAGGGATCGCTGCCGGTGCAGAGCTTCATCGACCGTTTGAGCGAAGAAGTGGGAACCCGTGCCAGCGGGTAGCTGCGACGCTATACTCGCCATCGTTGATCCACCCGCGTCACCACATACGGCTCGGCGCCGCTTGACGTCCCGCCGCCTTCAGTTCTAGTGCCGGTTCCCCGTAGGTTCGACCGGCGCCCGCCCGAACGGGACCAGACCCGGATTAACGACCGGATTCGCGTACCCGAGGTCAGACTCGTGGGCGAGGACGGTAAGCAGATCGGGGTCATCAAGACCTCGGACGCCCTTTCCTATGCGCAGGAGCGCGATCTCGACCTGGTGGAGGTTGCGCCGGATGCCCGACCGCCCGTCTGCCGCGTCCTCGACTACTCCAAGTACAAGTACGAGCAGGCGCAGAAGCAGAAGGCCGCTCGCAAGCACCAGCAGCAGATCACCGTCCGCGAGATCAAGTTCCGGCCGAAGATCGCTCAGAACGACTACGACACCAAGAAGGGCCACGTGCGGCGCTTCCTGCTCGGCAGGGATCGGGTCAAGATCACGATCATGTTCCGAGGCCGGGAGGTCACCCACCCGGAGCGCGGAATGGCGCTGCTCGACCGTCTCGCCGGGGAGCTCTCGGAGATCGCGATCGTCGAGCAGACGCCGTTGCAGGACGGCCGCAACATGACGATGATGCTGGCGCCGTCCAAGGCCGTGCTCAGCGGCGATGGTGCCAAGGACAAGGCCTCCGCCGACGGGACCGGCGAGGTCGCGGAGGCCGAGAGCGACGCCTCCAGCGAGGTTGCGGAGGCTGAGAGCAACGCCTCCGGCGAGGTTGCGGAGGCCGAGAGCAACGCGTCCGGCGAGGTTGCGGAGGCTGAGAGCAACGCCTCCGGCGAGGTCGCGGAGGCCGAGAGCCGCGCCTCCAGCGACGCTGCCGCCTAGCGGCCGTCTGCTTTACTAGGCCCGGTCATGCCGAAGATGAAGACGCATTCGGGCGCCAAGAAGCGCTTCAAGGTCACCGCCACCGGCAAGGTGCGCGGCCGCAGCGCGTTCACGAGCCACATCCTCGAGAAGAAGTCGCCCAAGCGCAAGCGTCGCCAGGCCCAGCCGGCGGTGATCTCCAAGCACGATGAGCCGCGCGTGAAGACGCTGCTCGGAGCCAAGCGGTCATGACGCGGGTCAAGCGCTCCACGCACGCGCGCAAGAAGCGCCGCGCGACGCTCGAGCTCGCGAAGGGCTATCGCGGAGACGCAAGCCGTCATTACCGCACCGCCAAGGAGGCGGTGCTGAAGGCCGACCAGTACCGCTATCGGGACCGGCGAAACCGCAAGCGGGACTTCCGCCGGCTGTGGATCACTCGGATCAACGCCGGGGCGCGCCAGCACGGCTTGTCGTACTCGCAGTTCATGCACGGTCTCCAGCTGGCGGGCGTCGAGCTCGACCGCAAGATCCTCGCGGACATCGCCGTCCGCGACGCCGACACCTTCCGACGCTTTGCCGACCGCGCCCGCGAGGCGCTGGCGGACGGCTGAGCTCCAGCCACACCCCACCAGCACCGCCACCCGGGCGCCGCTCCACCAGGAGGGCGCCTTTTTTGTTCCCATGACGATCACCAGCTCACAGAACCAGAGGCTCAAGGAGATTCGCAAGCTGCGGACGCGCCGGCGCGAGCGGGAGCGGGCCGGCCGCTTCGTGGCCGAAGGCGAGGACCTGCTGGCGGCCGCCGACGCCGCCGGCTGGGAGCCCGTGGAGCGCTACGCCGCCACCGGAAGCGGGCTGCCTGGCATCGCGGTGGAGGCCGACCTCCTCGCGCAGGCGTCGGGGCTCGCATCCGGCACCCGGGCGCTGGCCGTGTACGAGGAGCGGTGGGCGGCCGAGGCGATCGGGCCGATCTGCGTCTACCTGCACGGCGTCCACGATCCGGGCAACATCGGGGCCGTGCTGCGGTCCGCCGAGGCGTTCGGCGCCTCGTGCGTGGCGCTCGGCCCCGGCAGCGCCGACCCGTTCAGCCCGAAGGCCGTACGCGCGAGCATGGGCGCGGTGTTCGGCGTGCCCCTCGCCCGGCTCTCGAGACCCGACGAGCTGCCAGGCCGCAGGATCGCGCTGGTCGCGGGCTCCGGAGTAGCGCTGGCTGAAGTTCCGAAATCCACCGAGGTCACCCTGATGATCGGATCCGAGCGTGAGGGCCTCCCGAGCGACCTCATCGACGGCGCCGACGTGACCGCTCACATCCCGATCTCCAGCCACTCGCTGAACGCGGCGATGGCGGCCACGGTCGCGCTCTACGAGGTGACTAGGATCACGCCCGCGTCATGACCGAAAGGATCGAGCAGATACGTGCCGAGGCGACCGCAGCGATCGAGGCGGCCGGCGACACGGCCGCCGTGGAGGAGGCGCGGATCCGCTACCTCGGCCGAAAGGCGGAGCTTCCGAACCTGCTGCGCAACGTCGCGAGCCTGCCGGCCGAAGAGCGCGCGGCGACAGGGAAGGCCGCCAACCAGGCGAGAGGTCAGCTTGAGGCTGCGATCGAGCAGAGGCAGGGCGAGCTCGCCACCCGCGAGCTCGACCAGCGTCTGATCGAGGACCGCGTCGACGTCACGTTGCCCGCCGACCCGCTGCCCGCGCTCGGTCGATTGCACCTGATCACCCGGACCCGGCGCGAGATCGAGGACGTGTTCATAGGTCTCGGCTTCAACGTGGCGGAGGGGCCCGAGGTGGAGACCGTCTACTACAACTTTGACGCGCTCAACCACGCGCTCACGCACCCGTCGCGGCTGATGACCGACACCTTTTACGTTAGGCCCGCGGACGACATCTTCGACCCCGACACCGCCCTGCTCCGGGTGCACACCTCGCCCGTGCAGATCCGCGCGATGGAGCGCCAGCCGCCGCCGATCTACATCGTGATGCCGGGTCGCGTGTACCGCCCGGACTCCGATGCCACGCACACGCCGCAGTTCCATCAGATCGAGGGGCTCGCGGTCGACACCGACATCACCCTGGCCGACCTCCAGGGCACCCTGCTGACGTTCGCGCGGGCGATCTTCGGCGAGGAGCGGCAGGTGCGGATGCGCCCGCACTTCTTCCCCTTCACCGAGCCGAGCGTCGAGGTCGACGTCTCCTGCTTCAACTGTACCGACGGCATCACCGCCGATGGCAAGCGATGCCCGCTGTGCAAGGGCACCGCCTGGATCGAGATCCTCGGCGCCGGGATGGTCGATCCGAACGTGTTCGCGCACGTGCGCGAACACGGGTATGACCCCGAGGAGATCCAGGGCTTCGCGTTCGGCATGGGAGTCGAGCGGATCGCGATGCTCAAGCACGGCGTCCCCGATCTGCGGCTCCTCTACGACAACGACGTCCGCTTCCTGGAGCAGTTCGGCTAGTGGCCGCCGCCGCAATCACGCTCGCATTCGAGGCCTCCCTGTCGGCGCTGCCGCGCGTCCTCGTCGCCTCGCGCAGCGCTGCTGCGCGTCGTCTCCTGCGTCCTTCGTCAGCATCCGCCGGTGACGCCTATCGGTGCGACCGTAATCACGGAGACGACCACTGATGCGCGTCCCGCTCGAATGGCTGCACGAGTACTCCGCTCCGCAGCTCGACGCCCATGCGCTGGCGGAGCGGCTGGCGATGACCGGAACCGAGGTCGAACGCGTCGAGCACCACGGCGTTGCCGCGCTGGAGAACTTCGTCGTTGGCCGCGTGATCGCGGCCGAGCAGCACCCCGAGGCCGACCGCCTGAAGGTGTGCCAGGTCGATCTCGGCGCCGAGGCGCCGGTCACGATCGTCTGCGGGGCCCCGAACGTGGAGGCCGGCCAGACCGTCGCCGTCGCCCGGCCTGGCGCGGTGATGCCGGGCGGGAGCAAGCTCGGCAAGGCGAGGCTGCGCGGGATCGAGTCGAACGGGATGATCCTGGCCGAGGACGAGCTCGGGATCGGGACCGATCACGCCGGGATCATCGTGCTCGAGGCTGACGGCCTGGCGCCGGGATCCCCGCTCACCGAGGTCCTCTCGATCTCGACCGATGTGCTCGTGCTCGAGGTCACCCCGAACCGTCCCGACTGCTTCGGGATCTACGGGGTCGCGCGCGAGGTCCATGCCGCTACCGGCGCGCCGCTGGCCCCCGCTCCGTGGGCCGAGGACACGGGGACCGACGGCGATCCGCCCGGGATCTCGATTACGGTCGAATGCCCCGACCTATGCCCGCGTTTCACCGCGCGGGTGTTCGAAGACGTCAAGCTCGGCCCAAGCCCCGCATGGCTCAAGGCCCGCCTGATGGCGGCCGGCCAGCGTCCAATCTCGAACGTCGTCGACATCACCAATTACGTGATGCTGCTGACCGGCCAGCCTCTGCACGCGTTCGACCTCGATCGCGTCGCGGGCGCGCGGCTGAACGTGCGACGCGCGCAGGCGGACGAGACGGTGGAGACCCTCGACGGCCAGGTCCGGACGCTCGACCCCGAGATCGTGCTGATCGAGGATGCGGACGGGCCGACCTCGATCGGCGGCGTGATGGGCGGCGCACGCTCGGAGGTCGTGCCCGAGACCACTCGGGTGTTGATGGAGGCCGCCAACTGGAACGGCGCCAACATCCACCGCACCTCGCTCAAGCTCGGGCTTCGCAGCGAGGCCTCGACCCGGTTTGAAAAGCAGCTTCAGCCCGAACAGGCGATCGACGGGCAGGCCGTGGCGACCCGGCTGATGGTCGAGTTGTGCGGCGCCCGCGCCGTCCCTGGCACGATCGACATCGGCGGCCCCGGCCCGGAGCCGCTCACGATCCGGCTGCGCGACGCTCGGATCGAGAGCCTGCTCGGCGCCCCGGTGGAGCGCCGACGCGCGGCGGCGATCCTCGAGGCACTCGAATTCGAGACCACCGACGCTCCGGACGGGCTGGACGTCCGGCCGCCTGCGTTCCGACGCGGGGACGTGACCCGCGAAGCGGACCTGATCGAGGAGGTGGCGCGGCTCGACGTCCTGCAGAAGCTCCCGGCGACGCTGCCCAGCCGCCGTAACGCGTCCGGGCGGCTCACCATCCGCCAGCGGCTGCGTCGCCAAGCGGCGGATGCACTGACCGCCCAGGGGCTCGATGAGATCGTTGGCTGGAGCTTCGTCGGCGCCGAGCTCGCCCGGAAGCTGCGCCTGCCGGGCGATGACGTGGTCGAACTCGAGAATCCGATGTCGGCCGAGCAGTCCCAGCTCCGCACCACGCTGCTCGGATCGCTGCTCGACGTCGCGAGCCACAACCTCGCGCACGGCGCCGACGCGCTGCGGCTGTTTGAGGCGGGGGCCGTCTACCTGCCCGATCACGAGACCGGGCTCGCCCACGAGCCCCATCATGTCGGCGGCGTGCTGATCGGTGACGTCCGCAGGCCGACCTGGCGCGAGCCGCAGCCGCCGCAGGCCGACTTCTTCGCAGCCAAGGGTGTGCTCGGCGCGCTGCTCGACGCTTTGCGCGTGCCGTGGTCGCTCACGGTGCAGCTGTGCCCGTTCCTGCACCCAGGGCGCGCGGCCGCGATCACCATCGGCGGTGAGCCTGCCGGCTGGGTCGGCGAGATCCACCCGCTGGTCGCGGCCGAGTGGGAGATCGACAAGACCGTGGCCGGGTTCGAGCTCGACCTCGATGCGGCAACCGAGCACGCCGTTCTGATCCCGATCTACGAGGACCTCACGACCTATCCCGAGGTCCGCGAGGACCTCGCGGTCGTGGTCAGCGAGACGACCAGTGCCGAGCAGGTGCTGGACGTGGTCACGACAGCCGGCGGTCCGCTGCTCGCCCACGCCGAGGTTTTCGACGTCTACCGGGATCGCGAGCGGCTGGGCGGGGGCAACGTCTCGGTCGCGCTGCGGCTGTCCTATCGGGCGCCCGACCGCACACTCACGGCCGAGGAGGTGGCGACCCAGCGCCAGGCGATCGTCGCGGCGCTCTCCGCCCAGCTCGAGGGGCGCATCCGTGCCTCCTAGCGTCGTGGTTCTCGGAGCGGCCGGGTTCACCGGCGCGCTAACCGCGCGGCTGCTGCACCGGCATCCCGAGTTCGAGCTCGCCGCGGTGACGGCCCGCAGCGACGTCGGTCGTTCGCTTACCGACCTCTATCCGTATCACCGGGTTCCGCTCGCGCTCGAG
Organism: uncultured Solirubrobacterales bacterium; assembly: GCA_963796645.1. Lineage (GTDB taxonomy): Bacteria > Actinomycetota > Thermoleophilia > Solirubrobacterales > Solirubrobacteraceae > Palsa-465. The sequence goes on from CAWCMQ010000007.1 coordinate 74,914, forward strand.
GAGCTCGATCTCGACCGGCACGGCGAGGCCGACGCGGCGGTGGTCGCCTATCCGCACGGCGCGTCGGCGCCGCTGGTCAAGGATCTGCGCGAGCGTGGCGTCAGGGTCGTCGATCTCAGCGCGGACTTCCGGCTGCGAGATCCCGACACCTACGAGCAGTGGTACAAGGCCCACACCGCGCCGGAGCTGCTGGCCGAGGCCGTTTACGGTCTCCCGGAGCGCTACCGCGACCAGATCCGCGACGCGAATCTCGTCGCCAACCCAGGTTGCTACCCGACCGCTACGCTGCTCGCGCTCGCGCCGCTTGCCGGCTCGGGCGTGATCGACGACGTGGTGATCGACGCGAAGTCCGGCGTGTCCGGCGCCGGCCGGGCGCCCACGGAGAAGACCCATTTCGTGACCGTGGACGAGAACCTGAATGCCTACGGCGTGCCCCGTCACCGTCACACGCCGGAGATCGAGCAGGAGCTCGCGGCGATGGGCGCCGAGGTTCGGGTCACCTTCACCCCACATCTGGTCCCGCTCGACCAGGGCGAGCTGGTCTCGTGTTACGTCACGCCCGCAGACGGGGCCGACGCGCTCGACCTGGAGCAGCTCTACGCCCACGCGTACGCGAGCGAGCCGTTCGTGGAGCTGGCCGCCCGTCCGCCCGGCGTGCGCGACGTGCGCGAGACGAACATCTGCCGCATCTCCGTGCACCGCGACGAGCGGACCGGGCGGGTGATCGTGTTCGGCGCGATCGACAACCTTTGGAAGGGCGCCGCCTCACAGGCGGTGCAGAACCTCAACCTGATGTTCGGGTTCGACGAGCGCGAGGGGATTACGTGAGCGGTCTGTTCCGATCGCGCTGGATCGAGGCTCCGGGCAACGCGTCCGAGGAGGCCGGCGGTCTGCCCCAGGGATTCCGGGCCGGCGGCGTCGCGTGCGGGATCAAGGACAGCGGCGCGCTCGATCTCGGGATCGTTGTCTCCGATGCGCGCGAGACCACGAGCGCGGCGCGGTTCACACGTTCGGGCACGCTCGCGGCGCCGGTGCTGCTGACGATGGAGCGCTGCCGTCTCGATCACGTTCGAGCTGTGGTCGTCAACTCGGGCAACGCGAACGCGGCCACCGGTCGCCGGGGCCTTGATGACGCCGCAAAGATGCAGGGCGCCGCCGCCATCGCGTCGGGCGTGGGGGCGGAGGACTCGGTGGCGGTCGCCTCGACCGGCGTGATTGGCGTCCCGCTGCCGATGGATGCCGTGATGCGGGGCGTGGCGTCCGTGTCCGGGCGCCTGCGTCAGGACGGGGACGCCGAGTTCGCCGAGGCGATTCGCACGACGGATGCGTTTCCCAAGCGGGGTTGCCTCGACGTGCGCCTAGACGGCGGCACGGTCCGGTTGACGGCACAGGCCAAGGGCGCGGGAATGATCTCGCCCGGGTTCGCGACGCTGCTCGTGTTCGTCCAGACCGATGCCGCGATGTCACCTGAGACCGCCGACCTGCTGCTGGGGGTCACGGTCAGGCGCTCGTTCGAGCGCGCGAGCGTCGACGGGCAGCTCTCCACGAGCGACACCGTGATCCTGCAGTGCAGCGGGGCTTCGGGAGTCAGGATCGAACCCGAGACCGCGGACGAGCTCCATTTCGGTGAGGTGCTCGACGCGCTGCTACGCCAGCTCGCGCTCGATGTGGTCCGGGACGGCGAGGGCGCCAGGAGGGTTGGGCGCGTGGTCGTGCGTGGGGGAGACCCGGAGCTGGTGGATGGCGTGGCGCGGAGCGTTGCCAACTCCTCGCTGGTCAAAACCGCGCTTTACGGTGGTGACCCGAATTGGGGCCGGATCGTGCAGGCGGTGGGGACCGCGACCGCCGGGCTCGCGCCGGTGGCGGTCGACGTCGCGATCGAGGGCGTGCAGGTGTGTGCGCGGGGCGCGTACGTGCCCCACGACGCCGACGCGCTCAAGCAGTCGGTGCAGGGCGGCGAGGTGGAGTACGAGATCGGCCTGCCGGGCGAGGGCGCCGAGGCCGAGCTGTTCTTCTCCGACCTCGGGCACGAGTACGTGACGATCAACGCCGACTACACGACGTGACGCGCGCATGAGAGACGTCGCAACCCTCCTCGAGGCGCTTCCCTACATCAGGGAGTTCCACGGCAAGACCGTCGTGATCAAGTACGGCGGCGCGGCGATGACCGAGCCGGCGCTGAAGGAGGAGTTCGCGCGCGACGTGGTGCTGCTCAAGTACGTCGGGATGAACCCGGTGATCGTCCACGGCGGCGGCCCGGAGATCACCAGTTACATGGAGCGCCTCGATCTCCCGGTCCGGTTCGTCGACGGCCTGCGCGTGTCGGACAAAGAGACGGTCGAGGTCGCGAAGATGGTGCTGGTCGGCAAGGTCAACAAGGACATCGTGCTCCTGATCAACCGCCACGGCCAGCCGGCGGTGGGGCTGTGCGGTGACGACGGCCTGCTGTTCCGCGCGACCCGCCAGGCCGCGCCGAGCGGCCAGGACATCGGGTTTGTGGGGCGGATCGAGCGGGTCGACGTCGATGTCCTCACGCGCGTGGCCGAGAACTACATCCCGGTGGTCGCGAGCGTCGGCGCCGACCGTGAAGGTCACTCATACAACATCAACGCCGACGAGGCCGCCGGCGCCGTGGCCGCGGCACTGGGGGCGTACAAGATCATGTTCCTGACCGACGTGCCGGGTTGGCTCCGCGATCCGGGCGACCCCGGGAGCGTCATCTCCGAGGTATCGGTCTCCGAACTCGCCGAGGTGCTGCCAAGCGTCGCGGGCGGGATGAGGCCAAAGCTCGCGGCCTGCATGGAGGCGATCCACGGAGGGGTCTCGCACGCGCATATCGTCGACGGACGCGTGCCGCATTCACTGTTGCTCGAGCTGTTCACCGACGCCGGCCAGGGCACGAAGATCGGAGCCGGGCAATGAGCCTCGCCGAACTCCAGGATCTCGAGGCCCGCTACGCGATCGGCACTTACGTGCGCAACCCGGTGGAGTTCGTGCGCGGCTCGGGTTGCCAGCTGTGGGACGACGAGGGCAACGAGTACCTGGACTTCCTGGCTGGGATCTCGGTCCTGAACGTCGGCCACTGCCATCCGCGCGTGGTGGAGGCGGTGCGCGAGCAGGTCGGGCGCCTCACGCACGCCACCAACCTCTTTTACACGGAACCGGCGCTGCGGCTGTCCGAGCGGCTGTCCGAGAGCTCGCTGGGTGGGAAGGTGTTCCTCACGAACTCGGGTGCCGAGGCCAACGAGGCAGCGCTCAAGCTGGCCCGCCGCGCTCGGCCCGGCGGAGACGTGGTCGTCGTCCAGGGCGCGTTCCACGGGCGGACCTACGGCGCCCTGTCCGCCACTCCGCAGGAGGCCAAGCAGGCGCCGTTCGCGCCCCTGGTTCCCGGGTTCGTGGTCGTGCCCAAGGATCCAGAGCAGCTGGCGGCCGCGGTCAACGAGCGCACGGCCGCGGTGCTGCTCGAGCCGATCCAGGGAGAGACCGGGATCAACGTGCTGGCGGATGAGCTGCTGCTTGCGGCGCGCGAGGCCTGCGATCGGACCGGTGCGGCGCTCCTGTTCGACGAGATCCAGACCGGGATGGGGAGGACGGGAACGCTGTGGGCCTACGAGCAGACGCCCGTTATCCCGGACGCGCTGACCAGTGCCAAGGCGCTCGGAGGCGGGCTGCCGATCGGTGCGCTGGTGACTGGCCCCCGCCTCGCGGACGTGTTCGAGGCCGGCGATCACGGGTCGACGTTCGCCGGCGGCCCGCTGGTTGCGTCGGCTGCGCTGGTTGCCCTCGAGGTCTGCTCCGATCCCCAGCTGCTCTCCAGCGTGCGCGAGCTCGGGGCTCGGCTGCGGGCGGGGCTTGAGCAGCTCAGCTACGTGCGCGCGGTCCGGGGCCGGGGACTGATGCTTGCGATTGACCTCGCGGAGGGTCATGATGCGCCCGCGATGGCGCGGACCGCGTTGCTGGAGCAGCGGCTGGTCTTGAACGCCACCGGGCCCGGAACGATTCGACTCGAGCCACCGCTGATTGTGACCGAGGAGGAGATCGCGGAGGCGCTCGGGCGCCTGCAAGGCCTGGCCTAATGCTCGATTTTTTGCCCCCCGACGCGATGACGCTCTCAGAGGCGGGCGACACGCTGACGGCGCACCTACCGCTGGCCGAGCACGGGGCACGGGAGACCGACCGGACCTTCTACGACACGTTCGATGGCCTCCTGCACGCGAAGGGGCTCTCCTGTGAGCACGAGCGCGGGCGGCTGACGCTGGTCGAGATCGCTACCGGGCAGGGGCTGGCGAGCCTGCCCACGACGCTGCCGACGCAGCCGCTGCCCGCTGCGGAACTTCCGCTCGGGGCGTTCCGTGACGCGCTCGCCGACGTGATCGAGGTGCGGGCGCTGCTGCCGCTCGCGCATATCCACAGCCGCGACCGTGAGCTCAGCGTGCTCGACGGAGCCGAGAAGACGGTCGTCCGGATGACGCTCGAGGAGCCTGCCCTGGTGTCCTCAAGCAGCCTGCACAGGCCGCTGCGGCCGCGGCTCCGACTCGCGGCGGTGCGCGGCTATGACCGCGACCTCGAACGGGTCACCCAACGGCTCGAGACTGAGCTCGGCTTCCGCGCCGCCGACCAGCCGCTGGTCGACGAGGCGGTTCGCGCTGCCGGGCTCGTCCCCGGCGGGGTCTCCTCGAAGATCGACGTGCCGCTGAATGCCGGCGACCGCAGCGACGGCGCGGCCGTGCGGGTGCTCGTACGGCTGCTCGACGTGATGGAGGCCAACCTGGACGGGACGATCGCGGACATCGACAGCGAGTTCCTGCACGACTTCCGGGTCGCCGTGCGGCGCAGTCGTGCAGTGCAGCGAGAGCTGCGGCGCACGTTTCCGCCGCAGCGACTGGCAACGTTCCGTGCCGAGTTCCGGTGGCTTCAACAGGTCACGGGCGACGCTCGTGACCTCGACGTCTACGTGCTGGAGTTCGACGACTACCGCGCGATGCTCCCCGAGCAGATCCAGCCCGACCTTGACCCGCTGCTCGGAGTGCTGCGCGGTCGTCGCCTGACCGCCCGGCGCGAGATGACCCGAGCCCTGCGCTCCGAGCGCGCCCGGGCGTTGCTCGCCGACTGGGCCGTGTTCCTAGCCGAGCTGCCCGAGCTGCCGGACGAGGATCGACCCGACGCGCCCCGGCCGATCGCCGACGTGTCGGGTGAGCGGATCTCCAAGGTTTACCGCCGGATGGTGAGGATGGGACGGGCGATCGACCGGGCGAGCCCGCCCGAGGCCTACCACGAGCTGCGCAAGAAGGGCAAGGAGCTGCGCTACCTGCTCGAGCTGTTCGGGGCGCCGATCTATCCGGCGGAGGTCGTCCGGCCGATGATCAAGTCGCTGAAGGGGCTTCAGGACGTGCTCGGCCGCCACCAGGATCGCGAGGTCCAGGTCGCCACGCTGCAATCGCTGGCCGACGAGGTGTGCGCGCTTCCCGGCGGCCCGATGGCGCTGATGGCGATGGGGATGCTCGTGCAGCGACTCGGCGCGGACGAGCAGGCCGCGCGCGACGAGTTCGCCGCGCACTTCAGCGCGTTCGCCTCCAAGTCCCAGCGGGCGCTGATGAAGGAGACCTTCGGTTGAGCCGCGTGCTCGCCACCTACAACATCAAGGGGGGCGTGGGGAAGACGTCGGCGGCCGCGAACCTTTCGTTTCTCGCCGCTCGGGACGGATTCCGGACGCTCCTCTGGGACCTCGACCCCCAGGGGGCCTCGACGTACCTGTTCCGGATCAAGCCCAAGGTCCGTGGCGGCGGGCGCAAGCTGCTTCGGCGCCGAGGCCAGGTCACCCGCTCGATCAAGGGGACCGACCATCCGGGACTCGATCTGCTTCCGGCCGATTTCTCCTACCGGCACATGGATCTGGCGCTCGACGCGTTCAAGAAACCGACGGCGCGACTCTCCCGGGTCCTCGAGCCCCTCCAGAGCGAATACGACTACGTGTTCCTGGATTGCCCGCCGAGCATCTCGCTCGTGTCGGAGAGCGTGTTCGAGGCTGCCGACGCACTGCTGGTGCCGATCATCCCGGCGACGCTGTCCTCGCGCACGTTCGAGCAGCTCGCCTCGGTGGTGAATGGCCCGCAGGTGTTGGCGTTCTTCTCGATGGTCGAGGTGCGCAAGTCGCTGCATCGCGAGGTGATGGCGCAGCTCCGGGGCATGCACCACGTGACGATGCTAGGAGCCGCCGTTCCGTCGGCCGACGAGGTCGAGCGGATGGGGCTCGAGCGCAACGTGGTCGCGATGTTCGCACCGGGATCGCGGGCGGCGCTCGCCTACGACGCGCTGTGGTGGGACATCCAGCGCCGGCTGCGGGCGCCGGAAAGCGGTCCGCGCGCGCGGGCCCGCTAACCGGGCACGCCGCCAACTGCGGCCGCCCTCAATACCCTTCCCGGTCCCGATGTCCGACCCGATCCATCACCCCACCGCCACCTACATCGCGCATCCCGGCGAGGTGAATCGAGTGCTGCTGCTCTACAGCGGCGGTCTCGACACGAGCGTGATGCTCAAGTGGATCCAGGACGAATACGAGGCGGAGGTGATCGCGCTCACCGTCAACCTCGGCCAGCCAGGCGAGGACTACGACGTGGTCCGCGGCAAGGCGCTGCAACTCGGCGCGGTCGACTGCCTGGTCGTCGACGCCCGCGAGGAATTCGTCCACGAGTACGTGGCGCCGGCGATCAAGGCCAACGCGATCTACGGGCTCGGCTATCCGCTGTTCACTGCGCTAGGCCGACCGCTGATCGCCAAGCTGGCGGTGGAGCATGCGCTGGCCACCGGCTGCGACACGATCGCCCATGGGTGCACCGGCAAGGGCAACGACCAGGTGCGGATCGAGGCGACGATCGCTACGTTGGCTCCGGACCTCAAGGTGATCGCGCCGGTGCGCACCTGGCGCATGGGCCGCGACGAGGAGGTTGCCTACGCGCGTGAGCACGGGATCCCGGTCAAGGGCGGCAGCGAGGTCGCCCCGTACTCGGTCGACGACAACCTCTGGGGCCGCTCGAGCGAGGGGCGCTGGATCGAGGATCTCGACCACGCCCCGGAGGACGACGTGTTCGGGCTCGTGACCCGGCCCGAGGACGCGCCCGACGAGTCCGAGATCGTGAGCGTTGAATTCGAGCGTGGTCTTCCGGTGGCGCTGAACGCCGAACGACTGCCGCTCGTGGAGCTGATCGAGCGCGCCGGGGAGATCGGGGCGCGGCACGGCGTCGGGATCGTCGACCACATCGAGGACCGGATCGTCGGGCTCAAGGTGCGCGACATCTACGAGGTTCCGGCCGCCACGATCGTCCTGCAGGCCCACCAGGAGCTCGAGAAGCTCGTGGGAACGATTCACCAAAACCAGCTCAAGCCAACGCTCGACCAGCGGTGGGCGTATCTCGTCTACGCGGGCCTGTGGTGGGAGCCGCTGCGCACGGACCTCGACGCGTACATGGATGCGGCCAACAGTCAGGTCACCGGCACGATCGGCCTGAAGCTGTACAAGGGCTCTGCTCGCGTCGTGACCCGCTCCTCGCCCTACGCGGTGTACGACGCCCAGCTCGCGACCTTCGCCGAGTCCGGCGGGTTGTTCTCGCAGGCCGCCTCACCCGGCTTCATCGAGCTGTGGTCGCTGCAGTCGCGGTTGGCCTGGCGCGTCCGCCACCGCGATCGCGGGTAGTCTGATCGCATGGGATACAAGATCCTCGGATTCGTCGTCTGGCAAGGCGGCAAGCTGTACTTCAGGCGGCATTCGCACGGTTCCCGGCGCAAGGTCGTGATGACCGCGGTGGCCGGTCTCGTGATCGGCGGCGCGATCGTCGCCCAACGCCACCACGCGGCTGAGTGAGCCCGCGGGGGTGGCGAGCGCCGGCCACGCGCCGGACGATCGGTGCGCCCTCGGCGATGCACAGATTTCCGGCCAGCGGATAAGCTAGGTGCCGTCGGGGGCGAATCTTGGACGCAATGGACGCTGAACACCCGCTCGAGTTCGAGGCGATCAGGTCATCGCCGCTCGATTCGCACAAGATCGTTGTCGCGGTCAGGTGCCGCTGGCTGACCCGCCAGCGGCCGTCGACCGATCGCGCGATGCTGGTCGTCGAGGCCGAGGACGGCAGGCACGCGGTCCCGGCGGTGTCGGGTACCCGGCGCGGCCGTCCGTTCAAGTCGCGCACGTGGAATGGTGAGTTCGCGCTGCCGGCCTGGCTGCAGCCGAGCATGGAGGGCAACACGTCACTCGTGCTCGGCGAGGTCAGCATCCCGCTGCCGGCCGGAGCGTTCGCGCAGAGCGGTGCGGGCCAGGCGCCCACGGAGCCGTCGCCCCCCGAGGCGCCGCCCGCGGAGGGGTCGTCCGCTGAGGCGTCGTCCGCGGAGGGGTCGTCCGCTGAGGCGTCGGCTCGGTCGGGGTCGCCGGCGGAGGGGTCGTCCGCGGAGGGGTCGTCCGCTGAGGCGTCGGCCCCGGCGGTCTTGGCCCCGGAGGACTCCGAATCTCCCGCGACCGCCGCCGCCCTGCGCGCGGAGCTCGAGCGCCGCACCGCCGGTGAGGCCGAGGCGCGGGGCGAGCTCGCGCGGGTGCGCGCGGAGCTGACCGTGAGGGCCGGCGAGCAGGATCGACTGCATGGCACCCAGGCGGAGCTCCGAGGCGAGCTCGATCACCTGCGCGAGGCGTTTGAGGGCTTGAGCGAGGTCGAGTCGACGGCCGTCGTGCTCGCAGCGCGCGTCGACGACCTTAAGGGCGAGCTGACCTCGGCGCGTGCCGAACGCGATCGGCTGGCCGCCGAGCTGGAAGCTCTCCGGGGCGAGCACGCCAGCGTTGCCGTGTCCTGCGAGGCCGCGCGCAGCGAGGCGGGTGGGCTACGCGATGAGCTTGAGCGACTCGGTGCCGAGCTCGCGGCGGCACGGCAGAACGCCGCCGCCCCGAGCGGCGAGCTCGATGAAGCGCAGTCGCTGCTCGCACAAGCGCGGGCTTTGCGGGCGCAGATGAGCGAGCGCGCGGCGGCGCGCGCCGCCGCGGGGCGCGATCTGTAGCTCCGAACACCGCGCTTACCTGTCCGTCCGCGTCGGCGCATACCGTCGCCGATATGACTGAACCTCCCGGCCTGCCGTCCGCGCTGGGCATCGAGGCGGTGGAATGGCTGGGCGAGGGAGCCGAGAGCCTCACGGTTAGGGTCAGTGGCCGCTGGCGACGGCGCCGCCCGACCTGGAGCGGGCAGGCGATGCTCGTGATCGAGGCGGAGGGGACGCGGCACCGCTATCCGGCCATGCCCGAGCCCCCGAGCCTGACCGGAGCGGCGCCCGGAACCTGGCAGATGAGCTTCGCCGTGCCAGCGTCGGTTGCTAGCCGCGCGGGCTCCCGGGCGTGGATCCAGCTCGGCTCGGTGGTCGTGCCGCTCCCGGTGCCGGTCACGGCCGAGGCGAGCGAGCCGGCCGACGAGGAGACGCTCGGCCTCCGCCGAATCCGCTCCGCCGAGCTGGCGGCCGAGGCGGCCGCACGGAGGGTCATCGAGGTCCAGGCCGAGGCGCGGGCGCTCGAAGCGCGGATCGACGAGCTCGAGGTCGAGCTGGCTCAGGCGGCGGTGCTGGCCCGTGAGCGGGCACGAGGCCTGCGCACAGCCGAGCAGCGCGCCCATTCCGAGCAGGCGCTGCGCCAGGAGCTGGAGGAGCGCGTGGCGAGCCTCGAGGCCACTGGATTCGCGGACGGGGACGAGCGAGACCTTCGGATCGCCGAGCTCGAGCTCGAGCTCGAACGGCTGCGCCGGAGCGTCGACGAGGCCGAGCAGGCCACGCGCGCCGCGCTCACGGCCCGCCAGCGGGCCGAGCGACGCGTCGAGGAGCTGCGCGCGCGACCTCGAACCGACGCCCGGCGCCTGGACGCAGAGCTGGTCGTGGCGAGGGCGGCCGCGCCGGCGCCGCCCCCGCGAGGGCCGGCCGGGCCGACCGGCACGGACGGCCTGCTGTGGCTTGAGCGCGAGCACCGCCTGATCGCTGGCCGAGCTGCCGGCAAAGCCACCGACCAGACCCTGGCGGCACTGCGCGAGGAACTCGCGCGCGGTGCGAAGTCCGAGGCCGAGCTGCGCGGCGCCGTCAGTGAGCTGCGGGCCGCACGCGGCACGGCGCCGCCCGAGGCGGATGCCGCGCTCAGCTCGACACTGGCGGAGCTCCGAGCCGAGCTGAGCGGGCTGCGGGCCGCGCTCGGGGCCGAGGCCACCGAGCGCGAGCAGGCCGAGCAACGCGTCGCGCGCGCCTACGTGGCTGTCCAGGAGGTCCGGGACTGGCTTGCCCAGATCCGCGGAGTTGACCTGGAGCTGCCAGGCGATCCGCCCGATCCATCTGGAACGGTCGAGGCCGAGCGGCTCTCGGCCGCATTGGTGCGGCTGCGCGAGTCGGCGCGTCAGCCGGACGCGGAGCTGGTTCCCGCGAGCCGCGAATGGCTGCCGCAGGCGCTCCGCGCGCTCGCTCGGACCGACCCCGATGGTGCCGCGCTGGTGCTCGCGGTGCTACTCCCCGCCCCCGCCACTGACGCTCGCGTCGCGGCGCGGCTGCTGGCGGCGGGACGGCTGCGGCGACGGCTTCGCCGCGGCGCGGCGCGGCTGCGTGGACGGCGGAGGGTGGCGGACTCGCTCGCCCGCCTGCTCCGCACGCCGGTTCGGATGGGAGAGCTACGGATCGATGCGCGCTCGGCCCTGCTGCTCGCCGCGGCGATGATCGACCCCGACTGGAGCCGTCAGGAGCGTTTCACGATCGCCTACGACTCGGGTCCGTATCTGCACGTGCGGGGCGCCGACCGGCCGCTGGTCAGCGACGCCACGCTCGGAGCGGTGGCGACGAAGATCGTCTGTGGATCTCAACTCCTGCCGGCGGTGCTGACGGGGGAGCGTCCATCCGGGACCGTGATCGTCGGCGATCCGGAGCCGCTCGAGCTCGTCCGGGCCTGGCTCGAGCGCGCACAGAGCGGCTGAAACGTGCATCCGGGCGCGGGCGCGCGCCCAAATGTCCGCGCCTGAGCCTATGCTCGGAGACCGGCTGAGATGAGCTCCTCCTGCGCCCACCTACACGTCCATTCCGAGTACTCACTGCTCGATGGCGCCTGCAAGATCGAGGAGCTCGCGGCCCGCGCCGCGGCCTTCGGCCAGCCCGCCCTCGGCCTGACCGACCACGGCGTGATGAACGGCTCCGTCGAGCTCTTCACCGCCTGCCGCAAGCACGGGATCAGGCCGATCCTCGGCTGCGAGGTGTACGTAGTCGAGGACCACGCCAGGCGGGCCCCGGGGCGGCTGGACCGGTTTCACCTGACCCTGCTGGCGGCCACGCCGACCGGCTACCGGAACCTGGTCAAGCTCTCATCTGCGGGGTTCCTCGAGGGCTACCAGCGCGGCAAGCCATCGGTCGACATGGATCAGATCGCCGCCCATTCCGAGGGCGTGATTGCGCTGACCGGCTGCCTGCAGTCGCGCTTCTGCCAGCACCTGCTGAACGGACGTCCGGCCGAGGCGCGCGCGCACGCCGATCTGATGCTGAGCGCGTTCGGTCCGGAGAACGTGTATTTCGAAGTCCAGAAGAACGGGCTCGCCGATCAGGACCGCGCGAACGAGGGGATCGTGCGGATCGCGCGCGAGGTGGGTCGGCCGCTGGTCGGCACCGGCGATGTCCACTACCTGCGCCGTGAGGACTATCACCATCACGCCGCGCTGCTGTGTGTGCAGACCAAGTCGACGCTGAGCCAGCCCAAGATCAGCTTTGACACGAATGAGTTCTACCTGCGTTCGAACGAGGAGATGGCGCAGTCGTTCGCCGAATGGCCCGAGGCGATCGCCTCAACGCTTGAGATCGCCGAGCGCTGCGATGTCGAGCTCGAGCTCGAGCGCCAGCTGATCCCGCGCTACCCGACGCCCGACGGCAGCTCCGAGGCCGTCTACCTGCGTGCGCTCGTGCAGGCCGGGCTGCGCAGCCGCTACGGCGATCCGCCGCCCGTCGAGGCGATGGAGCGCGCCGACTACGAGCTCGACGTGATCGAGCGGATGGGTTTCAGCGGCTACTTCCTGATCGTCTGGGACTTCGTCAAGTACGCGAAGGACTCGGGCATCGCCGTCGGGCCTGGTCGCGGGTCGGCGGCCGGCTCGATCGTCGCCTACTGCCTGCAGATCACCGACGTCGATCCGCTCCGGTATGACCTGCTGTTCGAGCGCTTCCTGAACCCCGAGCGAGTGTCGATGCCGGACATCGACATCGACTTCTCGGTCCGCGGCCGTGAGCGCGTGATTCGCTACGTGACCGAAAAGTACGGCCGCGGGTCGGTAGCGCAGATCGTCACCTTCGGCAAGATGTTCCCGCGCGCGGCGACCCGCGACGCTGCCAGGGTGCTCGGCCATGACTACGGCGCCGGCGACCGGCTTGCGAAGCTGATCCCCGATCCGATCATGGGCCGCCCGCCGAGCTTTGAGGACTGCCTCAAGCCGGGCGAGCCGCTGCGGGGCGAGGTCGACCGCGACCAGACGGCGCGCCAGATCGTCGAGGTCGCGCAGGGCCTCGAGGGGATCGTGCGGAACTCCTCGATTCACGCGGCCGCGGTCGTGATCGCAGACCGGCCGTTGACCGACATCGTGCCTCTGCAGATCGCCGACGCGGGCACAGACGAGAACGGCGAGAAGGTGTTCCGGACCGTCACCCAGTTCACGATGAAGCCGATCGAGCAGATCGGCCTGCTCAAGATGGACTTCCTCGGGCTGCGCAACCTCGACGTGATCGAGGACGCGCTCGACATCATCGAGCGCTCGACCGGCGAGCGGCCCGACATGACCACGCTGCCGCTAGACGACGCCAAGACCTACGAGATGATGGCCCGAGGCGATTCGGTGGGCGTGTTCCAGTTCGAGTCCGAGGGCATGCGGGAGACGCTCAAACGGGTCAAGCCGTCCGAGCTCGAGCACCTGATCGCGCTCAACGCGCTCTATCGCCCGGGCCCGATGGAGAACATTCCCACCTACACGCGCGGCAAGCACAACCCGGAGACCGTCACCTACGCGGATGAGCGGCTGCGTTTGATCCTGGAGCCGACCAACGGCGTGATTGTCTACCAGGAGCAGGCAATGCAGATCGCCAAGGAGATCGCCGGCTTCAGCGGCGCCAAGGCGGATGACCTGCGCAAGGCGATCGGCAAGAAGAACCGCGAAGCCATGGCCAAGCTCAAGCCCGAGTTCTTCGAAGGGTGCCGCGCATCGGGCACCGAGGAGCACGTGATCGAGCTGCTGTGGACGACCAACGAGCGCTCGGCTGACTACTCGTTCAACAAGTCGCACTCCGCCTGCTACGCCCTGATCGCGTACCGAACCGCGTGGCTCAAGGCCAACTACCCGGCCGAGTACATGGCCGCGCTGATCTCCTCAGTCATGGACACCAAGGACAAGGTTCCGTTCTTCGTCGCCCAGGCCGAGCAGATGGGAATCCAGATCCTGCCCCCGGACGTGAACCTCTCAGACCACGAGTTCGTCGTCGTGGAGGGCAACATCCGGTTTGGCCTCGATGCGGTCAAGGGCGTCGGCTTCGCCGCTGTGGAGGCGATCAAGCGTGCCCGCGAGGAGGATGGCCCGTTCACGGACCTCTGGGACTTCTGCGCCCGCGTCGACGGCCGCGCGGTCAACAAGAAGGCGATCGAGGGGCTGATCAAGTGCGGTGCTTTCGGCTCCACGGGCGACTCGCGCAAGGGCATGCTGGCGGTGCTCGAGCAGGCCCAGGGCGCCGGCCAGAAGGCCCAGCAGGATGCGCAGATCGGCCAGGGATCGATCTTTGATCTCGGTCCTGAGCCCGGCGGCGCGGGTGCCGCCGCGGCCGCTTTTGCCACCCCGAGCCACGCCCCGATCCCGTCGGAGGAGTTCGATCGCGCCGAGCTGCTCGCCGCCGAGAAGGAGGCGATCGGGCTGTTCATCTCGGCGCACCCGCTCAAGGAGGTCGGCGCGGCGCTGCGGGTCAAGGTGGACTGCTCACTGGCCGAGCTGTCGAGCCGGCGGGACGGAGACTGGGTGACGGTGGGCGGGATGATCATCGCGGCCAAGCGGATTCGCACCAAGAAGGGCGATCCGATGATGTTCGCCACGCTCGACGACCTCGAGTCCTCGGTCGAGTTGCTCGTGTTTGGCAAGGCGCTGGCCGAGAACGAGGGCGCGCTCGCAACCGACTCGATCGTCATCGTCCGCGGCCGCGTCGACCACAAGGACCGTGAGAAGACGTGCGTCGTGGCCCAGCAGATCGATCGCTTCGAGCCGAGCGCCGAGGAGGTACAGGTGGCGACCGAGAAGGAGGCCGCCTCGGTCCGCGTCCCCGACGCGCTCCGCCTGCGGCTGGACGCCGGCAGCCTTCCGGCCACGGTGCTCGGCGAGCTCAAGGAGCTCCTGTGCGGCTTCCCGGGTGAGTGCGACGTGGTGATCGAGCTGACCACCACGGGCGGCCCCCGCCGGCTACGCCTCGGCCCCGGATTCCGGGTCACCCGGAGCGCGTCGCTGCACGCCGAGCTCGACGCGCTGCTCGGCGAGGCAATCCTCGCGGGCCAAAGCGCCGCCGTGGCGGCGTCCGCGTAGGGGCTGGGGCGGGCGGTCGCGGTTCGCGCGGCGGGGGACTGCGGCCCGGGCTGGCGGTTGCGTTGCGGTTCGCGGGGGGTGTGGTCCCGGGGCGCGCACGGCTCCGGTCAGCACGGGCGTGCGGCGGTCAGGCCCGGGCGGGCGGTCCGAGGGGGGTGTGGTCCCGGGGCGCGCACGGCTCCGGTCAGCACGGGCCTGCGACGGTCAGGCCCGGGCGGGGGCGGTCAGGCCCGCGCCCTCCCCGAGTATCCTCGCGGCATGGAGGGACGCACCCGCATCACCCCGGTCGGGATCGTGCTCCTGCTGCTGCTCGCCGCCAGCGTGATCGCCGCGATCGTCGGGTCGAAGACGCTCCAGACGATCGGGTTCGTGGTGATCGTGATCGTGCTGCTGATGCTGGTCGGGGAACAACTGCCGCGGATGCGGGTCGGCGGCGGCCACGCTCTCGGCGGGATGCCGCGAGCGCGCCCACCACGGCGCGGCTCGAGGGATTCCGCCTCGCGCGATTCCGGCCCCCGCGAGTCCGGCCCCCGCGAGTCCGGCCCCCACCTACCCGGCGAGTAGCGCCAGGCCTGTGCAGTCGGGGTGGAAATCGGGGTCGGCCGGTCCCCGGCGATTGAGCGCGTTCAGGACCCATTGAATCGCCACCGGGTCGTACGGGATCGTCACGTGCTCGGCTGGATCGGCCGGGCAGTCGTGCTGGAGGAGGATATTGGTGACGCGTCCGCCCTCGGCCGGTAGGAACGCCGACTGATACGGGGTGACGATCTCGTCGTGGCTCGTCTCGATCACGGTGTAGGAGACGGGACCTGGTGTCTGATCGCCGGCGTTCAGCCGTCGCAGGAACGCGGACACCACGACCTGCTGTGAGCACGCCGGGCAGTCGGCGTACTTGCCCACGGGCCCCGCCACCGGTAGCGTCGTCCCGTGATTGGACGGCGACAGTCCGATCAGGTCGTCCACATACCGGGTGCCGCCGAGGAACTTGAGGTAATAGCGGGGCATCATCCCGCCCTGAGAATGGCCGACCAGCGAGACCCGCCGCGCCCGGGTGGCCTTCAGCACGCGGTCGATGAAAGCGGCCAGCTGTCGGGCCGACTGGCCGATCGGCCGCGTTGCGCGGTGACCGTAATCGAGCGCGAACACGCAGTAGCCCGCTCGCTCGAGCACGGGTGCCATCACGTTCCACGTCAGCGTCTGGTCGAACAGGGTCCCGTGGACGAGAACGACCGGCTCCGGGTGGCGGGCGCTCGGCCGGCAGCTCCAGTTGTTGGCCCCAGGCGGGCTGATCCCAGTCGACTGATACAGCAGGCCGATCGGATTGGCGCTCTGCCCTGCCCACGCCGCCGCGGGCCAGGCCGCCATCACCAACAGCACGATCAGCCACGCACGTGACCTGAGCCTGAACGCACCCCTGCGCATGGCGGGGATCGTACTGGCTGCGGTTGCGGTCGGTGGCGGTTGGCGGTTGCACGGCGGGCGGGGCGGGTGGCGGTTGCTTGGCGGGCGGGGCGGTGGCGGGTGCTTGGCGGGCGGTCGGTGGGGGTTGGCCGGTGGGGCGGGGCGGGGTCGCGGCGACGGCGACGGCGGTTGCTCGGCGGGCGAGGCGTGGCGGGCACGGCGACGGCGGTAAGGAACGACCAGACTGTCGGATTTGCGTTGACTATGAACGCAAATCCGACATCGTCAGGTCGGGCGGCGGCCGGGGTGCAGGCCGTTCCCGTCGGGGCGCGCGCCGGGCGCCGACTAACGGCGCAAACCCAGACTTCGAGCGCGGGCTTGTGCAGAAACTCCCGCTATGCGTGACAAATCGCCCAAACTCAACCTGCTCGTACGGATTTGTGACGTTTCTCCCGGCCCCAGCCGCCCCGCCGGGCCCCGGCCCGCCCCGTCCGCCCCGTCGGGCCCGCCACCCGCCCAGCTGCCCCCGCTCGCCACGCACAACCGGCCCCGCCCCCCACAACCGCGCCCCGCGCCCCGCGAACGCCCCGCCCGCCCGTCCCGCCCCTCAGGCTGGGATCCAGGGGCCGTGCCAGCCGCCGAACCTGGCGGTCAGGCGATCCGCTTCCGTCGGCCCCCACGACCCCTTGGCGTAGGGCATGACGGGCGGTGCGTGGTCGAGGAGCGGCTGCATGACGCGCCAGGTCTGCTCGATGTTGTCCTGCCGGGTGAAGTAGGTGCTGTCGCCGATCAGGGCCGAGTGGAGCAGGACCTCGTATGGCGTGGCGTCCTCGCCGCCCTCCTGCGCGAACTCCATGTCGAGCTGGATCTCGGTTGGGCCCGGCATGTCGGCGCGGTGGGCGTCGAGGATCATCCGGATCCCTGTGCTGGGGTCGATCTTGAACACGATCTGGCTGGGCTGGGGGAGACGATTCGCGTAGGTGATGAACTGCAGTCGAGGCGGGTGCTTGAACACCAGGCGTAGCTCGGTCTGCCCAACCGCCATCTGCTTGCCGGTGCGGATGAAGAACGGCACCCCGGCCCAGCGCCAGTTGTCGATCTCGAGCCGCATCGCAGCGTACGTTTCGGTCTGAGAATCGGGCGCGACGCCTTCGATCTCGCGGTAGCCCTCGTACTGGCCACGCACATAGTGCTTCGGATCGGCGTTGGCGGTAGCGCGGAACACGGCAAGCTTGGCGTCCTTCAGGGTCTCCGGATCGGCACCCGAGGGCGGTTCCATCGCGGCGGCTGCGAGCAGCTGCATCAGGTGGTTGACGACCACGTCCCGAAGCGCGCCCACCGGGTCGTAGAAGTGCCCCCGGTCCTCGACCCCGAAGCTCTCGGCCATCGTGATCTGCACGGAGGCGAGGTAGTTGCGATTCCACACCGGCTCGAGCATCGTGTTGGCGAAGCGGAGGTAGAGGATCTCCTGGAGCCCCATCTTCCCCAGGAAGTGATCGATCCGGTACAGCTGCGACTCGTCGACGAATTGGTGTAGGTCGGCGGCCAGCGCGCGGGCCGAGTCGAGGTCTTGCCCGAACGGCTTCTCGACCACGACCCGCTCGCCATGGGTCAGGAGCTTCGCCCGCGCCAGGCCCTCGATCACACGCGCGAACAGCGAGGGCGGGATCTCGAGGTAGAACGTCGGATTGCTCCTGCCGGCCAGCGCGTCGGCGACCCGGGCGTAGGTCTGCTCGTCGTCGAAGTCGCCGCTCACATAGTCCAGCCGCCGCGCGAAGCGCTCGAAGCAGTCGTCATCAAGCTCCTCCCCGGTCGCGACGATCGAGTCGCGCGCGTGCTTGCGCAGTTGATCGGCGGTCCAGTCCTGGACCGCCACGCCGATCACCGGCAGGTTCAGAAGCCCGCGTCGCTCGAGCCGGTAGAGGGACCGGAACGTCATCTTCCTCGCCAGGTCTCCGGTGATGCCGAAGATGACGAGTGCGTCGGACTCCCGTTCGCTCATTTCTTGCCGCCACCCTTTCTGCTGCGCGCGCGGGACGCCGTCCCGCGCTTTCGCAGCTTGAATGCCAACGCCACGTCCTCGGCGCTCGGGGCGCCGCCGTCCCTGCCAGTCTCCAGCACGCACGGAAGCTTCTCGAATCTGGGCTCGGACACGAACACGGCGCAGCCGCGCTCGCCGAGCTCCCCCTCGCCAAGGATCGCGTGTCGGTCTCGATTGGTTCCGAGCGCGGCCTGGGAATCGTTGAGATGCAGCGATCCCAATCGGCGAAGGCCGACCGTGCGGTCGCATTCGTCGAGCGTCTTCTTCAGCCCGGCCGGCGTCCGCACGTCGTACCCGGAGGCGAGCAGGTGGCACGAGTCGAGGCAGACCCCAAGTCGCGGGTCGGCGCCGGCGGCATTGATCAGCGCCTCGAGCTCCTCGAAGGAGCGACCGAGCGTTCCGCCGGCGCCCGCGGTGTCCTCGAGGTGCAGCTCGCATTTCTCTGACTCAGCGAGGGCCTGTCCGATCACCTTCCCGGCCCGCTTGATCGCCTTGTTCACGTCGCCCTGCTTGGCCGAGCCTGCGTGGAGCACCACCCCGGCGGCTCCGATGCCGGCTCCGACCCTGAGCGACTGGATCAGCGAGGTCCGTGTCTTGTCCCGGATCTCCTTGTCCTCCGACGCGCAGTTGAGCAGGTACACGGCATGGATCAGGACCGCGTCGATCTTGGTCGGGCCAATCGCTTCGCGGAAATCCGCGAAGTCGTCCTGGCCGTAGGCGGTCGGACGCCACATGCGCGGCGATTGGTTGAAGATCTGGATCGCCGTGCACCCGCGCTCGGCGCCGCGCTCGACTGCCTTGGCCAGACCGCCCGCGTTCGATACGTGGGCGCCGATTAGCATGGGAGCTGTTCTTTCATGCGCGTTCGCTTTGCTCCATCCCCGACAGGGGCGCTCCACATCGGTGGCGCCCGGACGGCTCTGTACAACTGGCTACTCGCCCGTGGTCAGGGCGGCACGTTCGTGCTGCGGATCGAAGATACCGACCGCGAGCGGTCCACCGCCGAGAACGTGGAGCAGATCTTCGACGCGCTGCGCTGGCTCCAGCTCGACTGGGATGAGGAGCCGGTGTTCCAGACTCAGCGCGCCGAGCGCCACGCCGAGGTCCTGCGGCAGCTGCTTCAGGCGGGCGACGCCTATCACTCGCTTGCCACCGCCGACGACGTGAGGGAATACAAGGAGCGCCACGGGGCGGACCGCGGCTTCAGAGGAGAGCTGTCAGGCACCGGAGCGGTTCGCCTGCGCGTGCCCGACGACGGCTACACGATCGTCGATGACGTGATCCGGGGATCGACCAGCTTCCCGAACGCCAACATGGACGATCCCGTGATCGCTCGCGCGGACGGCTCGCCGCTCTACAACTTCGCCGTTGCGATCGACGACCACGATGCGGGGATCACGCACGTGGTACGTGGCGAGGACCATCTATCCAACACGCCGAAACAGCTGCTGGTGCTCGAGGCAATCGGCGTCCCCGCGCCGCGCTACGCACACCTGCCGCTGCTGCTGGGCCCCGACGGCAAGAAGCTGTCCAAACGCCACGGCGCGGCCTCGGTACAGGAGCTCCGGGATGCCGGTTACCTGGCCGAAGCGGTCGACAACTACATCGCCCTGCTCGGCGCCGGCTTTGCGGCCGACGAGGAGCACTTCAGCCTGCCGGAGCTGGCGGAGCGCTTCCGGCTGGAGCGGGTGTCCAAGAACCCCGCCGTGTTCGACGAGCGCAAGCTGCGCCACATGAACGGCCGCTGGCTCCGAGAGCTCGGCACGGACGAGCTGGTCAGGCGGCTCGAACAGTTCACTGGGCGGACCGGCTTGCGCGGGGCGGTCGAGGTCTCGGAGGAGAAGATCCAGACGCTGTCGGAGTTCTGGCCGCTGGTCGGGTTCGTGTTCGACGGACCGGTGGACGACCCAAAGGCGTTCCAGAAGACGATCGCCAAGGACGGCGGCGTCGAGATGCTGCAGGCCGCGCGCGAGGCGCTCGCCGCCGCCGACCCGTTCACGATTGACACGATCGAGCAGGCGCTGCGCGGCATCGTCGAGCGCACGGGCGCCAAGCCGGGAAAGGTCTTCCAGCCCGTCCGGGTGGCGATTGCCGGAACCACGGTGTCGCCGGGCATCTTCGAGAGTCTCGCGCTGCTGGGACGAGAGGAGACGCTTGCACGTATTGACCGGGCCGTGCAGATAGCGTCCAATTAAGAGCTAAACCGGCATCGAACATTTGCCGATATAGCGAACATCGGCAGGACCCCCCCAACGCCATAAAACCCTGTCCGAATCAGACAAAAGGACCCGCGAACCTCCGGTGGCTTCCATCGCTTCAGTCAAGACGGCCCCGACCGACCCGTACGCGGCTCGGGAGCGCCATCACAACGAGGGTCACGGACGGCGGCTGACTGCCGCGTTCGAGGCGCTCGAGGCGTTCCCGGTACTGGTCGAGTCACGCAACCGCGTGATGCGGCTGTTCGAGGCGGGGGACCCCCCGACGGCAGATGTCGTCGCGGCTGTGGAAGCCGATGTCGCTCTGGCGGTCGCCGTCCTGCGGCTTGCGAACCAGGTTGATGGACGTTCGCGGGGACGAGTCGAGAGCGCCGTTAAGGCGGTCGAGGTGCTTTCCCCGCGGACCGTCCATTCGATCGCCAGCCGAGCCCGGACCTTCGATTTCTTCGAGCGCACGGCCGTCTGGCAGGGCATCCCCGAGCGCTTCCGGCTGCATGCCGTGGCCACGCAGCGCGCGGCCGACCGGCTCGCCCGCGAGCTCGGCTATGAGGCGCGCGACCGCCTGATGGTCACCTCGCTGCTGCACGACATCGGCAAGCTGGTGCTCGTGCACGCCTACCCCGGATATCCGCGCCAGGTGCACGGCGAGGCGCGCACCCCGGAGGAGCGCCTGCAGCGCGAGCGCCGCGAGCTCGGCGTCGATCACGCACTCGTCGGGGGCGTGCTCGCTCGCCGGTGGGGGCTGCCCAAGTCGATCGCGAGCGTGATCGAGCGCCACCATGCCAACGACTGCGACGGCGAGACGGCGATCGTCCGTCTGGCCGACATGCTTGCCCACTACGTGTTCGGGGGTTCGGTCTCCCCATCCGAGCTGCTTTCGGTGGCTCGAATCGTCGGCGTGACGCCCGCCGAGCTGCGCACGGTCATGTACGACCTGCCGCTCCCCAGCTCCGGCGGGCGTCCGCGCCAGATCGATCCCTGCCCGATGTCTGCACGCGAGATCGACGTCCTGCGGCGTCTGGCCCGCGGGATGGTGTACAAGCAGATCGCCAGCGAACTGGGGCTCTCCACCAGCACCGTGAGGACGCACCTGCACAACGTCTACGGCAAGCTCGGCGCGATGGACCGTGCTCAGGCCGTGCTGATCGCCACCGAGCGAGGCTGGATATAGCCACCGCCGCGATCGCTACGATCGCAGGCGGCCATGATCTCGATCACGACGAAGTCCCCGTACGCGCTGCGCGCGCTGGTTGAGCTCCATCGCCGCGGGGACAGCACTCCGGTCCCGATCGCCGCGCTGGCACGGAGGGGCGACATCCCGGTGCAGTTCCTCGAGCAGTTATTCGCGACGCTCCGGCGCGCCGGAATGCTTCGATCCCAGCGCGGTGTCAAGGGCGGGTACAGCTTCGCCCGGCCAGCCGACGAGATCACTGTGCTCGAGCTGGTCGAGGTGCTCGACGGCTCGGTCGGCAATGGGGCGACGGGTGTGTTCGCGGATGCGGCCGCGGCGGCGCGCGCGGTGCTGGCGGATTCCACGGTCGCCGAGATCGCCGAAGCCGAGGCCCGTGCGGCCGGCTCGGCGATGTACCACATCTGATGCGCCGGCCTGCCGTGCTGCTGGCGCTGGCTGCGGCGCTCGTGCCGGCGCTCGTCCCGGCCGGCGCCACGGCGGCCTCCGCCCGCGTGCCGCACGGTTTCGTGGGGATGAACGTGGACGGTCCGCTGTTCCCGGTTACCGCTCCCGGCGTCGACATCTCCCGGCAGATGGACAAGATGGTCACCAGCGGCGTCGAGAGCATCCGGGTGGTATTCGATTGGGCGGCGGCGCAGCCGTACGCGCATTGGAGCGACGTCCCGGCGGCCGAGAAGTCGGAGTTCACCGACGCCGGCGGCGTGCCTACCAAGTTCGGACCCCTCGATGAGGTGGTGGGGCTCGCGGCCGCACGTGGACTAACTGTGCTCCCGGTCGTCATCTACGCCCCGCCGTGGGACACAGCCCCGCACAAGCCAAAGGAATTCCCTCCTCCCGAGCGCAACGGGCCGTACGGCGCGTTCACCGCCGCGCTAGTCCATCGATATGGTCCGCATGGGAAGTTCTGGACTGGCGGGACACCGAAGATCCCGATCCGCATGTGGCAGATCTGGAACGAGCCCAACATCCGCACCTTCTGGCCACTCACACCGATCTCACGTACCTACGTAGCGCTTCTCCGGGTCGCCCACACAGCAATCAAGCGCGCGGATCCGGGCGCCAAGGTAGTCCTGGGCGGGATGCCGAACTACTCGTGGGTTCAGCTCAAATCGATCTATCAGGTACCGGGGGCGAGCCGTCAGTTTGACGTCGTTGCGGTCCATCCATACACCGCGCACCCCGACGGTGTGATCACGATCCTCAAGCGGGTTCGCAGGGTCATGGATAGCCATGGGGATAGCAGCAAGCCGATCGTTGCCACGGAGGTCAGCTGGGCTTCATCGCTGGGCAAGGTCAACGGCAAGCTGGACATCGCGACGACCGAGAAGGGCCAGGCGAAGAACATCGGTCAGCTGCTGCCGCTGCTCGCCCGCTATCGGCATAGCCTCAACCTGTTGGGGTTCGACTACTACACGTGGGCGTCGGCGCAGGAAGCCGGGCAGGCGTACAGCTCCACCCGCGTGTTCAGCTACGCCGGTCTGCTCCGGTTCAAGAACGGCTCGTTCATCGCCAAGCCGGCCTACTTCGCGTTCCGCAAGGCCGCGCTCAAGCTAGAGCGCTGCCGGACGAAGGGGCCGGTGGCCACCACCTGCGCTCGTCCCGGGTAGCCGGCACACCCCCGGCGCACTCGCGCGTGAGCACCCCGCCCGGGCTTCTCGTAGGGTTGGGGCCGAATGGCCCGAATCCCGACCAACATTGCCGACCATGTCGGCTCGACGCCGATGGTTGAGCTCGCCCGGATGACCGCCGGGCTGGAGGCGGAGGTGTTCGCGAAGCTCGAGTCGATGAACCCGGGCGGCAGCGTCAAGGACCGGATCGGGGTGGCGATGATCGAGGCGGCGGAGCGAGAGGGGCGGATTTCGCCCGGATCGACCACGATCGTCGAGGCGACAAGCGGAAACACCGGGATCGCGCTCGCGTTCGTCTGCGCGGCCAAGGGCTACGAGCTGGTGCTGACGATGCCCCAGGGCATGAGTCGCGAACGGGAGTCGTTGCTACGGCTCTACGGCGCAACCGTCGAGGTCACCGAGTCGCTGGGCGGGATGGACGAAGCGGTCGATGCGGCCCGGGCCCTGTCGACTCGATCGGACGTGTTCCTGCCCGACCAGTTCTCGAACCCGGCCAACCCCGAGATCCATCGGCGGACGACCGGCCCCGAGATCTGGGATGCGCTCGACGGCAGGGTGGACGTGTTCGTGGCCGGCGTCGGGACGGGCGGGACGATCACCGGGGTGGGGGAGGTGCTCAAGCGCCACAACCCCGGTTGCCGGATCGTCGCGGTGGAACCGAGCGCGTCCGCGGTCCTGTCCGGCCGGCGCCCGGGGCCGCACAGGATCCAGGGGATCGGCGCGGGGTTCGTCCCCGAGGTACTGAACCGCGAGCTCCTGGACGAGGTGATCCCAGTTGACGACGAGGACGCGATCGAGACCGCGCGCAAGCTGGCCCGTGAGGAGGGCGTCCTGGCCGGGATCTCGGCCGGGGCCGCGGTCTGGGCGGCTATGAAGGTGGCTCGCCGGCCCGAGTCGCGGGGCGCCCGGATCGCGACGATCCTCCCCGACTCGGGCGAGCGCTACGTCTCGACGCCGTTCTTCGCGCCGTAGGGCACGTCTCCGAGCCGACGGACCGGGCCAAGCGCCTCGATACCCTTTCTCCGATGAGTCGCCACGGGCTGATCAGGCGCACCGCGGCGGAGATTCGCCGTGACGTCGCGGCCGCGCACAGCCGAGATCCGGCCGCGCGGGGCGTCGGCTCTGCCGAGATCCTTGCCACCTGGCCGGGAGTTCACGCGATCCTCGCTCACCGTGTCGCGCACGCGCTCCACACCGCCGGCGTTCCCGCGATCCCGCGGATGATCGCGGCCTTCTCGCGCGCGGTGACGGGGATCGAGATCCATCCCGCCGCGTGCATCGGCCGCGGCTTCTTCATCGATCACGGGATGGGTGTGGTGGTCGGCGAGACATCCGAGATCGGCGACGACGTCACGCTCTACCAGGGCGTGACCCTCGGCGGGACGGGCTTTGCCACCGGCAAGCGGCACCCCACGGTGGAGGACAACGTGACGATCGGCTCCGGAGCCAAGCTGCTTGGTCCGATCACCGTCGGGCACGGGTCGAAGATCGGCGCCAACAGTGTCGTGATCCACGACGTGCCACCGAACTCCACGGTCGTCGGCAACCCGGGCCATCCAGTGCGCGTCGAGGGGCGGCGGCTCGAGGGTCCTGACGCCGATTGGGCCCATCTGCCCGACCCGATCGCCGACGCGATCAAGGGCCTGGCGGGCAGGATCTCGGCGCTCGAGGAGACTGCGGCGGAGAGCCGGGGCGGAGCCGAGGTCCGTCCGCTGCGTCCGGCCGACCGCGAGGACGACCCGCCCGCGGAGGGTCCGAACCGCGCCCGGGGTCCGAATCCGGCCGGCGGCTGAGCCGCGGCCGTTACCGTCGCTAGGACTCGGGCGGAACGGTCTCCGACGGGATCCGCATCGGCTGGGCGGAGACCTCGGGTTCGGCCTGGCTGAAGTTCCGCCGCGAGCGGACCAGGTACAACGGCCGGCCCTTGACTTCGTCGTAGATCCGGCCGACGTACTCCCCGATGATTCCGATCGTGATCAGCTGAATCCCACCGAGCAGGAGCACGGTGATCGTGATCGCGCCGAACCCGGGGAGGTAGGACCCGAGGATCCTCAACACGATGACCACCGGGATCGCCACGAATGCGAGCGTCGAGATCAGGAACCCCAGCAGCGTGGCCAGCTGCAGCGGGCGGTGGGAGAACGACGAGATCGCGTCGAGCGAGAACTTCATCATCTTCGATACCGTGTACTTCGTCTCACCGGCGTAGCGGGGGTCCCGCTTGTATGGGACCGCGGCCTGGGTGTACCCGACCCAGACGGTCATACCGCGCAGGAACCGGTTGCGCTCGCGCATCGAGAGCAGCGCGTTCAGCGGGCGCCGGTCGAGCAGCCGGAAGTCGCCCGAGTTGTGCTGGAGCTCGACCTGGGCGAGCTTGTCGAACAGCGAGTAGAACCAGCGCGCGGTGGCGAGCTTGAACCGCGACTCGCCCTCGCGCTCCTCGCGGACCGCGTACACGACGTCGCAGCCCGAGCGCCAGTGATCGAGCATCCGCGGGATCAGCTCGGGCGGGTCCTGCAGGTCTGCGTCGAGCATCACCACGGCATCGCCCTGCGCGTGGTCGAGCCCAGCCGTGAGCGCGGTCTGATGCCCGAAGTTGCGCGACAGGAACACCACGCGCACCCGCGGATCGTTTGCTGCGAGGCGCTCGAGCATCGCCGCGGACGCATCCGTCGACCCGTCGTCGATCAGCACGAGCTCGAAGCTGAGGCCCTCGAGCGCGGCGCACACGCGCGCGTAGAACTCGTCGACGGTGGCCTCCTCGTTGTAGATCGGCGCGACAACGCTGAGCAGCGAGAGCTTCCTGCTCTCCAGCGTGGGTTGCTGACCGTTCACCAGACTCATGGTAGGGCGCTTAAGCCCCGCCGGGCTAGTCGATTCACGTTATGCAGTGTGCGGTACATAACCCAACATCTGGATCGCCATCACGATCCCGGTCATCACCAGCGAGACTCGCCACAGCCGGCGGTCGCTGGCTAGTGCGGCGAGTGGGATCAGCCAGGCCACGTACCAGGGCAGCAGCGCGCTCGCGGTGATCAGCAGAACGACCGTGGCCCAGCCGGCGCCGTCGATCCAGTCGAGACGGCCCTGCCACACGCGGCGCACCAGCCACGCCAGAGTGACGGCGAACACGGCGGCGAGCGCCAGCCCGGTCAGACGACCCGCCTCCACCAGTCCCAGCTTCGTGGAGATGAACCCCGGGATGCTGTGCCAGTCACCCTCGGCCTGTCCCTTCTGCACGGTCGCGAGCATGTGGAGCGGGCCCGTGCCGAAGGCACCGAACGCGAGCACGCACACGCACGTCGCCACGACCGATGCTCCGACGAGCACGTCGCGACGCCGCGGCCGAGTCCTCGGGCCCCCGGCGCCCGCGAGTGCGAAGGGAAGGAAGAGCACGGCTGTCAGCTTGACCGCCGCCGCGACCACAATCGCGCCTGCTCCGGCGCGCTCTCGGTGGGCGAGCATCAGGTAGATACCCGCGGTCAAGATCGCCAGCATCAACAGGTCGTTGTGACCACCTCCGACTCCGTAGACGACGAGCAGGGGATTGAGGCCCACGAGCGCCGCGGCGCGAACCGGGTCGAGCCCGCGCAACCGGGCCGCGTTCCAGATCAGCGCCACGAGCGCGAGGCTCGAGAGCGCCGCAATCGCCTTGTAGGCAAGCGCGCTCGCGGCGATCGATAGCGGCGCAAGCACGTAGCTGAACAACGTGAACACGGGGCCGTAGGCGGTGGGCGTGCTGACCCACTTCCAGCCGATGAACGGATAGACCGAGTCGAGCGCGATCGCATGTGGGCCCTGGAGGTAGGGGTTCGCGCCGTACAGCGAGCCCATCCGCGCGTAGGCCTGGTAGCTGAACACGTCGGTTGACAGCAGCGGCGGGGCGAGCAGAACGAGCGCGTGCAACGCGGCGATCGTCATCACCACCGCGCGTGCCGAAAGCCGGCTGCCCGCCTGTGCGGCGATCGCGTAGGACACGAACATCAGTGCCAGCACCACCAGCAGCGGCCAGACGCCGAGGCCGAAGTTGGCCCCGCCGAACGGGCCCGCGAGCCAGCCTGGAATCGGCCGGGCTGACTCGGGCAGGATCGCGTCTGTGTGCGCGGCCGCAACCGAGATCAGGAGTCCGGTGGCGAGCAAGCCGAACAGCCCGAGCTGGCCGAGCCGAGCGTGCGAGGACGCGCTGCGCGTCTCGAGCGCAGCCGCATTCAGTTCAAGGGCGCCACTCTCAGGGGTGGCGCCGAGCGGACCGCGGATACTCATCAGCCAAGAAGGATGCCCGCCGGTCGATCGGGGGGCGGTTTGGTCAGGGTTGAGATTACGTTAGTTGGGGGTCTTGATCTTCTCGGGCCGGACGTCCGAGTGCGAGATCGCAGCACGGGCGCTGCGTCGGAGCCGTGGGACGAGCCACATGGCCTCGACCGCGATCCGCGTTGACATCTTGCTTGTCCCCTCTGTGCGGTCGCTGAAAACAATCGGCACCTCGCGGACGGTGAATCCGGCAAGTAGCGCACGGTAGGTGACCTCGATCTGAAACACGTAGCCCTCGGCCCGGACGCTGGGCAGATCGATCGTCTCGAGTACCGACCGCCGGATGCACTTGAACCCGCCGGTCAGATCCTTGACGTCGATGCCGAGGATCGTTCTCGCGTAGATGCCGCCGCCACGGCTGATCAGCCGGCGCAGCAGGCCCCAGTCGCGCACGCCCCCTCCCGGGACGTACCGGGAGCCAAGCACGAGGTCTGCCTCGTTCGCGGCCTCAAGCAGCGCCGGCAGGTACTTCGGGTCGTGCGAGAAATCGGCGTCCATCTCCGCGATCAGCTCGGCCCCGGCGCTCAGCGCCCGCCCGAAGCCGGCCAGGTAGGCCTGGCCGAGCCCGCTCTTGGCCGACCGGTGTAGGACCTCCACATGCTCGGACTCGGCTGCCAGCCCGTCGGCGATTGCGCCGGTGCCGTCGGGAGAGTTGTCGTCGACGATCAGGATCCTGAACTGGCCGTCGACGACCTTCTGCAGCTCGGCGGCGGCGGCATGAACGATGCTCTCGACCGTGAGGGCCTCGTTGTAGGTGGGGATCACGACCCAGACTGGTGTCCGCATGCCACGCGCAGCGTAGTGGGAGCGAGAGCCGCGGGTCGCCGCCAATCACCGGCCGCATGGGGGTTTCGGGCTGCAAGCTTTGGCTCAATCCCGGCGGCGATCGCCCGGTCTGATTGACTCATGGTTCAGGCGCCGGGCGATCGCGCGTCTGGGGACTCAGCCGATGGACGACGGAACCACCGCCACACGCAAGCGCGCCGGGGCAAGCCCGCCGATCGGGCCGCTGACCCCTGTCGTCAGGCGCCGGGTGCAACCGCACCACGTCCGCCGCCGAGCCGTGGCGCTGGCCGTGCTGGCGCTGCTCGCGCTCGCGATCGGCGTGTCGATGGGGGCCGGCGGTGGCCCCGCCGCTCATAAGGCCCTCCACACGACGGCGGCGTATTTCCAACGGCTCAAGGTCCTCGGCGGCGTCAGCGCGGGTTCGTTCGCGGGTCAGGAGCGGGGAGCGGAGACGGCTGCGATCAACCGCACGCTGCACTACACGCCGTACGTACGGATCGCGGGCTCACAGCACAGGGAGATCGCCCTTACGTTCGACGACGGCCCCGGGCCCTACACGCCCCAGATTCTCTCCGTCCTACAGCGCACGGGCGTGCCGGGAACCTTCTTCGAGGTCGGCATCGAGGAGAAGTACTTCCACGCTGGTACCTCCGAGATCGTGTCGCTCGGATACCCGATCGGCGATCACACCGAGTCTCACGCTCCGATGGGCCAGATCTCGCCCGGCGAGGAGAAATCCCAGCTGCTTCAGCAGGTCTCGGCGATCGGGCAGTATGGGGCGTCGTTCCCGCGTCTGTTCCGGCCGCCGTACGGCTCGTGGAACAACTCCACGCTGAGGCTCCTGCACAAGTACAAGATGCTGATGGTGATGTGGACGGTCGACACCGACGACTACCTGAGGCCGGGGGTCGCGGCGATCGTCCATTCGGCGGTCAGCGGCGCGCGTCCCGGGGCGATCATCCTCATGCACGACGCCGGCGGGGACCGCTCTCAGACGGTGACGGCGCTGCCGAGGATCATTGCCGATCTGCGCAAGCGCGGCTACCGGTTCGTGACCGTGCCGAAGCTGCTGCTCGACAACCCAGCGCCCACCAACCAGCACTTCTCGGCCCTCGGCGGCGCAGGGTAGGCGCCCGGGGTGTCGCGGGCGGCGCCGGCCGAGGCTCGGCGCCGGCAGGACGCTCGGCGACGGCCGTTACCGGCGAACGTACGCGACGCGGTTCCAGCTGGGCTCCGGTGCGAGCTGGATCGGCTCGCCGCCGCGATCGGGCTGGATGTAGACGAACCCGTTCGTGTCGTCGTCGAAGGAGACGTCGAGCTCGCCTTCCTTGACCCGCTGGTCAAGCCAGGCGCTGCGGAAGATCAGGCGGCGGAGCCAGTGCACCAGTGAGCGCTCCGAGGGGCCGACCAGCTCCGGCCAGCAGTCGTTCACGTGCTCGCCCAGCGCCGAGGCCGGATCCGTGACCTCGCCGTTGACGACGAGGTTGATCAGGTCCTCCGCCTCGTCCTCTTCGACGGAGCCGGGGAGAAAGCCGAGCTTCCGAGCGGCCTGCTCGCAGCGCTCGCGAAAGTCGCGCTCGTTGAAGGTGAAGCGAAGCTCTCCGTATTCGAGCACGAAGTCTTCGCCGGAGGTGTAGTTCCCGCGTCGGTACATAGCGGCGTCGCCATCATATTTGGGATTCCTCCCCAGCCGCAGCGCCTGAAAGCGATGTTGCACGAGAGCGCCTCCAATCCGGCGGATTCGTGCCCAAGAGGGGGGTGATTATCCGTCGCCTGGACCCTCTAATGGTCATGGAGCAAGAACTCGCGACGATCCTGCTCGTTGAAGGCCACCAGCCGACGCGGCGGTTTCTCGCCGACAACCTGACCGCGGACGGGTTCGAGCTCCTGGAGGCGAGGTCGGCGGCTGAGGCCAGACGGCAGCTGCGCAGCGGATTCCCCGATCTGGCGATCGTCGATCTCGATCTGCCCCAGCGCGATGGCCTCGAACTCGTCCGCCAGGTTCGGGAGGGCGACCGCGTGGCCAGTCCGGTCGACCCGGACCTCCCGGTGCTCGCGCTCAGCGGCCGTTGCGGAGAGCTCGACCGCCTCCGCGGGTTCGAGCGCGGGTGCGACGACTTCGTCACCAAGCCGTTCAGTTACGCAGAGCTCCGTGCCCGGATCGTTGCCCTGCTTCGGCGCAGCCGGCGCCGACCGGGATCGGGCCGGATGCGCGTCGGCCCGCTGGAGGTGGATCCCACCGCACGCCAGGTGTGGCTCCACGGCGACCCAATTCACCTCTCGAAGAAGGAGTACGCGTTGATCCGCGTCCTCGCCGCCGAGCCCACGCGTGTGTTCACGCGTGATGAGCTGCTTCGCGTCGTGTGGGGATTTCGCTCCGAGGGCCACACACGCACGCTCGACTCGCATGCATCCCGGCTGCGCAGGAAGCTGAACGCACGAGGCGATCGACTGGTGGTCAACGTGTGGGGGATCGGGTACCGGCTGGTCGACGGCGTGGCCGCGTGACGCTGAGCGCGTTGTAGGGTTCGGCTTGGTCCGGGCCCCGTCGGGGGCGGCTGCAGGCGTCTCCCACAACGCCCCACCCGACGCACATTCACCGGACGGAACCGGCGCCGTCCTGCAACCGCGCGCCCAAGCGTCTGACCTGCACCGGTTCGTGCAGGTTTCAGTCACCCGCCGACGACCGCCGCGACACGCCGAACAGCCCGCGGCGCCGGGGTTTCTCGCGTCCATGACGCGTGGGAAAAACGAGGTGGGAGAAAAGTTGGTCGATGGGTTGCATTGTGGGAGGAAGTGGGTTACTGTGGCGCCCGCATGCAGGAACCCGGGTGGCAGGGCTCCTCCCACCCAGCCACCCGGGTTCGGATTTCGGCCATCCGGATGAGAACCCTTGATCTTCCGCGGAACCTTCGAACACTCGCTCGACGCGAAACACCGACTGACGGTGCCGGCGAAATTCCGTGCCGCGCTCGCGTCCGGAGTCGTGCTCGCGCTGTCGTGGGAGACGAACCCGAACGCGCCCCGGTCGATGTCGATCTGGACCTCCGAGGGCTACGACTCGTACACGACCGCGTCACTCGCTCCCCACAGTCCGCTCTCCTCCGAGGCCCGCGACCTGGAGCGGTTCTTCTTCAACTTCTCGTTTGAGGCCGAGCTCGATTCCGCCAACCGCGTGATGATCCCGACGAAGCTCCTGACCTACGCCCGGCTCGACAAGGACGTCGTGGTCACCGGCTCCGGTCGCTGCATCGAGGTGTTCGACCGCGCTGCCTACGCGGACTACAGCGAGGACGTGCTGATGCGTGCCCCCGACCTTGCGGCAAGTCTTGGCAACACTCCTTGACATGACCCAGACGCATATCCCGGTCCTCGCCGGCGAGCTGATCGATCTGATCGATCCGCATCCGGGCGAGGTCGCGGTCGATTGCACGGTCGGCGGCGGCGGGCACGCGCGGTTGATCGCGGATCGGCTCGGGCCGACCGGAACCCTGATCGGGATCGACCGCGATCCGCTCGCCGAGGAGCGATTTGCCGACCTCTCGGCTGAGATTGCGTGCCACACGCGCTTCATCCGGGCCGATTTCGTCACCGCGCTGGGTCAGCTCGCCGAGGAGGAGATCCATGCCGACCTGGTGTATCTGGACCTGGGAATGTCCTCGATGCAGGTCGACACCTGGGCGCGCGGCTTCTCCTACGCGTACGACGCGCCGCTCGACATGCGGATGGACCCCGATCAGGAGCTGACCGCCAAGGAGATCGTCAACACCTGGGACGAGCGCCAGCTCGCTCGGCTGCTGCGCGAGTACGGCGAGGAGCGATATTCGACCCAGATCGCCCGCGCGCTCGTGCGCGCGCGCCGTCGCCAAGAGCTCAGTTCCACTCAGGAGCTCGTCGACGTGATCAAGGGCGCGATCCCGGTGCCCGCCCAGTTCGCCGGCGGCCATCCGGCGCGGCGCACCTTCCAGGCACTGCGGATCGCGGTCAACGACGAGCTCGCGCAGCTCGACGCCGCGCTGCCCGCGGCGTGGGAGATCCTGCGGCCGGGCGGACGGCTGGCCGCGATCTCGTTCCACTCGCTCGAGGACCGGCGGGTGAAGCGGTTCCTGGCCAATCGCGCTCGCGGGTGCATCTGCCCGCCCGACTTTCCCGTCTGCGTCTGCGGACGCTCGCCCGAGGCCGAGATCCTGAGCCGACGCGCGGTAGCGCCGACGCCGGGCGAGATTGCTGCCAACCCACGAGCGAAGTCGGCGCACCTGCGTGCCGCCCGCAAGCTGGAGGTCACACCATGACGCCCACTGCGACGACGCCCGCTGCCCGCCGGAGGGTGAAGGCCTCGGGCGCGACAAAGAAGTCCGCGTCCGCCAAGTCCACGTCCGCCTCGACGCCACGACCTGCCGCGCCGGGACATCGCCGGACGGCGCGCCCCGCCCCGGCGCCAAGGCGCGTCTCGGGACCCATAGGAGGCAGGACGGCGGCGGCCGGCGCGGCCCGACGGACAGCGCCGAAGCGCGGCCACGCCCGGACGTCGATCGGTGCGCGGGCCGCGGCATTCGTGCGCGCGATGCCCGATCACGCGCTCTTGGACCGTCTGATTCGTGGCCGGGCCTGGATTCCGGTGCTCGGCGTGATGCTGGCGGGAATCGTCGCGATGCAGGTGGAGGTGCTGAAGCTCGGCGCAACGATGGGACGCGCGATCGAGCAGGGGACCGCGCTGCAGAGCCGCAACGAGCTGCTGCGCGACAGCGTCGCCTCGCTCGAGGACGAACAGCGGATCGTGCGCCTCGCGAGCGGGCTCGGGATGGTCATGCCGGCGCCCGGTGGGGTCGGGTTCCTGCGCGCCCGTGCGAGCAATGTCAACCGCGCGGCCGCGAACATCAAGGCGCCGGACCCGGCTGAGTTCGCGGCCATGCTGAGCTCGAACGGCGCGATCACCCAGCCGCCGGTCCCGCCCGGCGCGAGTACTTCCACGTCGACCATCACAAGCACGCCGTCGACCCCGGCGACGGGCACGGTGGCGCCGACCGTCTCCACGCCGTCGGCTCCGACCACGCCGGCGACGCCGGCAACACCGAGCAGCGGAACCACGAGCAGTGGAACCACGAGCAGCGGAACGCCGTCCAACGGAATCACGAGCAGCGGAACGCCGTCCTCGACCACGCTGGGCGCGGGCACAGGCGCCGCGTCGGCGGCGGCGACGGGCGGCGGGGCATCGGTGACCGGGCAGTAGCGATGGGAGCGGTCGACCGGCGTATCGGGATCCTGTTCGCCGCGTTCATCGCACTGCTCAGCATCGCGCTGCTGCGCGCGACCTATCTCGGCGCCGTGCGCGCGGGATCGCTGCGCCGTGCCGCCGTCACCCAGCAGGTGACGAAGGTGACGATTCCGGCCGAGCGGGGGACGATCGAGGATCGCAACGGCGTCGAGCTCGCGATCAGCGAGTCGGCTGACGACCTCGCCGCTGACCCGTACCTGATCAAGGATCCGCTCGGGATGGCGCAGAAACTGGCTCCGCTGCTCGGAAAGCCGGTGAACACGCTTCTGACTGACCTCAGTCGCCGGCACACCGGGTTCGTATACCTGGCTCACCTCGTCCCGGGGGACCGCATCGCCACGATCAACAAGATGCACCTTGACGGCCTGACCGTGATCCCGCAGGTCCGCCGGGTCTACCCGCGCTCGTGGGCTGCGTCCCAGGTGCTCGGCTCGGTTGGCTGGGACGATCAGGGACTGAGCGGGCTGGAGTACCGCTACAACGGCGCGCTGCGTGGACGCGACGGCGAGCGCAGGATCGTCAATGACGCCATCGGTCAGCCGATCTCGATCGACGATGAGCGCCCGACCGAGGCCGGGAAGACGCTCCGGCTCACGCTCGACTCGGCGCTCCAGGGTGAGGTGGAGCAGGTGCTCGCCGGGGTCGGCGCCCAGTACTCGCCGCGGGGTGCGACGGCGATCGTCATGGATCCGAACAGCGGCTCGATCCTCGCTCTGGCCAACTGGCCCCGCGTGAACGCCAACGACCTCACCGGAACGCCCTCCTACGCGACCGAGAACCGCGCGGTCAGCTTCACCTACGAGCCGGGTTCGACCTTCAAGGCGGTCACGGTCGCCGGTGCTCTGCAGGACGGCGTCGTCACGCCCGACACCCAGTTCAACATCCCGGGCGTGCTCCAGGTTGCGGATCGCCAGATCCACGATGCCGAGGCACACGGCGACGAGACCCTGTCGGTGGCGAGCATTCTCCGGGTCTCGAGCAACATCGGGGCCGACGAGATCGGGATGAAGCTCGGCGCCCAGCGCTTCGACTACTGGGTGCACCGATTCGGGTTCGGTGCGCCAACCGGGGCCGACCTGCCCGGCGAGGAGCAGGGAATCGTGCTCCATGCCTCCCAGTACTCCGGATCGTCGATGGGGAACCTACCGATGGGCCAGGGCGAGTCGGTCACTCCGATCCAGATGGCCACCGCATACTCGGCGATCGCCAACGGCGGCATCCTCCGCCCCCCGCACATCGTGCAGTCGATCGGAGGCAAGGTCACCCACCTGCCGGCTGGGCACAGGATCATCTCCCAGACGGCCGCCGCGCAGCTGCGCACAATGCTCGAGGGCGTGTTCGCGGACGGCGGGACGGCCTCGGGTGCGGCGATCCCCGGCTACTGCCTGTCCGGCAAGACCGGTACGGCGAACGAGGTGATCAACGGGCAGTACTCGAGCAGCGCCTATGCCGCGTCGTTCATCGGCTTCGTTCCCGCCAACCATCCGCGGCTTCTGGTGGCAGTGATGGTCGACCGACCCCAGGGCGCGATCTACGGTGGCTCGGTCGCTGCGCCCGCGTTCCAGAAGATTGTCGGTTGGGCCGTTCCGTACCTCGGCATCCACCCCTGCTAGAGACCGGGGCCTCGGTCGGCCCGCGCGAGGCTGGGCCGATCGAGCTCAGCGCGGGTCGAGTCGGCGGTTCAGGACCGCCAGCCGGTCGTCCCACTGCACGCCGACCTCGGTCATCCACGAGATCGCATCGGACAGCGGCTCCGGGGTCATCCGATAACGCACCTCGCGGCCCGAGCGCTCTCGGTCCAGAAGGCCCGCATCCTCGAGCGACGTGAGGTGCTTGAGCACGGCCTGGCGTGAGATCGGAAGCTCGGCGGCGAGCTCGGTGGCGGTCATCTCGGGATGGTCGGCAATCGCGGTTAGGAGCGCGCGGCGCGTGGGGTCGGCCAGCGCCCCGAACACGGCGCCGGCGCGGTCGAGCTCGGAGGGCGTGGTCACGCGGCCACCAGCGCAGGCCCAAAGGACCTGCCGCTGATCCCCGGGAGCGGCGTTCCGACGAGATCCAGCACGTCGAGGGGGCGCGTCTCGACTACCCGTAGGCGTGTGGCGATCCGCTCGTCGATCAGAGTCAGTTCGACCCGGGTGGCCGGCTCGCCGTCGACCGCCCACCAGAACGCGAGGCGCTCGGGCTCGGACACGTCCTCGACCCAGCCCGTTTTCACCTGATCGCCGGATCGAAACTGCGCGTCCCCGCCGGGACACAGCTCGAGCTCGACCTCGTCGGCGAGCCAACCCGCTTCGGTGATCGCTTCCCAGACCTCCTGGGGAGAGGCCTCAACCAGCACCTCGCGCTCGATCCGGTCGGTCATGGCAATCCTCCTCGGTCTAGATCCTATGTGCAACTCAAAGGTTGCACATATGCTACGGTGACGGTGCAACCAATTGGTTGCACTTTAGCACCCGTCCAGGAGGACCCCATGCCACTTGTTCCGATGGTTGTCGAGCAGACCGCCCGCGGCGAGCGCTCGTTCGACATCTACTCACGGCTTCTCAACGACCGCGTCGTCTTCCTCGGGGGGCAGGTCGACGAAGAGAGCGCGAACCTGATCGTCGCGCAGTTGGTTCACCTCGAGTCCGACGATCCCGACAAGGACATCTCGCTGTACATCAACTCACCCGGTGGCTCGATCTACGCGGGGCTGGCGATCTACGACACGATGCGGTTCATCAAGCCCGACGTGCAGACGATCTGCTACGGGATCGCGATGTCGATGGGCTCGTTGCTGCTCGCCGGCGGCGCCGAGGGCAAGCGGATGGCGCTTCCCAACAGCCGCATCCTGATCCACCAGGCCTCAGGTGGGTTCGAGGGGCAGGCGAGCGACATCGAGATCCATGCCCGCGAGGTGCTGGCGCTACGGGCGCGGATCGACGAGATCTACGCCAAGCACACCGGACAGTCGATCGAGCGGGTTCACGCCGACATGGAGCGCGATCGCTATTTCACCGGTGAGGAAGCGCTTGCCTACGGGCTGGTCGATCGCGTGATCGAGCGGCGCGAGCTGGCCTCGCGGGCCCGTGGCTTCGGCCAGGATTCCGGCTGATCCTGACACTACACTCGGGCCGCGATGCGGCTCCACGAGCTGATTCCCGGCCCCGCTACCGGCGGAGATGGGAACACCGACGACCCCGAGATCACCGGCCTCGCGTATGACAACCGCACGGTAACCCCGGGCACGCTGTTCTTCTGCGTGCCCGGGTTCAGCCGCGACGGCCACGACTACGCCCCTGACGCGATCTCCCATGGGGCGGTCGCCCTCGTCGTCGAGCGGCCGCTGAACCTGGGCGTCACGGAGGTTCGTGTGCCGAGCGTCCGAGAGGCGATGGCGCCGGCCGCCGCGCGCTTCTACGGTGACCCGACCGCGCAGCTCAGCGTCGTCGGCGTCACCGGCACCAACGGCAAGACCACCACTGCGTTCCTGACCCGAGCACTGCTCGAGGCGGGCGGACGGCAGAGCGGGCTGCTGGGCACGGTCAAGAGCGTGATCGGCGGAGTCGAGCACGCGGTGCAGCGGACCACGCCCGAGGCGATCGACCTCCAGCGCACGTTCAAAGAGATGCTCGACCACGACGACGTCGCCTGCACGATGGAGGTCTCCTCGCACGCGCTCGAGCTTCATCGGGCGGACGCGATCCACTTCAGCGCCTCGGTGTTCACCAACCTCACCCAGGATCACCTCGACTTCCATCCGACGATGGAGGATTACTTCGCCGCCAAGCGCAAGCTGTTCACGGCCGAGCCCGGCACCGCCGTGATCAACCTCGACGATGAGTACGGCCGGCGGCTCGCCGCGGAGCTCGGCGACCCCGTCACCTTCTCGCTTGAGCGGGAGGCGACCTACCGGGCGACCGAGATCGAACTCGACATCACCGGCTCCCGGTTCACAGTTCGTGGGCCCGACGGTCCCGTCAAGCTGCGCTCATCCCTGCGCGGCCGCTTCAACGTCTACAACGTGCTCGGAGCGCTTGCCGCCGCGCGTGCCCTCGGCACGCCGCAGGACGCGATCACGGGCGCGCTCGAGACCGCCGGGCAGGTGCCGGGCCGGTTCGAGACGGTCGATGAGGGCCAGAAGTTCGCTGTCCTCGTCGACTATGCACACACCCCCGACTCGCTCGAGAACGTGCTCAGCGCCGCACGGACGCTGGCCGGCGGCGGACGAGTGCACGTGGTGTTCGGATGCGGCGGCGACCGCGACCGCGCCAAGCGACCGATGATGGGCGAGATCGCACGCCGGCTGGCCGATTCGGTGATTGTGACCTCTGACAACCCGCGCTCCGAGGACCCCGAGGCGATCATCGAGGAGATCCTCGCCGGGGCTGGTGGCGACACGCCGCACAACGCCGACCGCCAGGAGGCGATCGCACAGGCGATCTCCGAGGCCGATCCGGGCGATGTGGTCGTGATCGCGGGCAAGGGACATGAGCAGGGCCAGGAGTTCGAGGACGGTCGGAAGATCCCGTTCGACGACGTCACGGTGGCTCGCGAGGCACTCAAGGGCGCATCACTCGCGCGATGAGAGCGTGGTCGCCCGAGCGAGTCGCGAAGGCAGCCGGCGCCCTTCCGATCGCGCTCGGAAGCGGTGGCGTCGGCCCATCGCGCGTCACGATCGACTCGCGGGCCGCGGGCGACGGCGCGCTGTTCGTGGGGCTCCGCGGATCCAACCACGATGGCGGTCGGTTCGCCGCTGACGCGCTTGCCGCGGGCGCATGGGGAGTCCTTACCTCGCCCGAGCACGCGGCAGCGTCGGCCAACGGGAACGGTGTCGTGCTCGCCGCCGAGGACCCGCTGAACGCACTGCACCGCCTCGCCACCGCCTGGAGACGCGAGCTGGGCGCGAGCGTGATCGGGGTGACCGGCTCAACCGGCAAGACCTCGACGAAGGACATCCTCAGCGCTTTGCTCCGTCCGAAGGTCCGCACGATCGCGTCGCGGGCGAATTTCAACACCGAGATCGGGGTGCCATTGGAGATCCTCGGCGCGCCCGATGGGACCGAGGTGATGGTGCTCGAGATGGCGATGCGCGGCGTGGGCCAGATCGCCGAGCTCGCCACGATCGCCGAGCCCGACGTCGGCGTGATCGTCACGATCGGACCCGTGCACCTCGAGCTGCTGGGATCGATCGAGAACGTAGCCGCGGCCAAGGCAGAGCTGATCGCCGGATTGCGCGCCGACGCGACTGCCGTGGTTCCCGTAGACGAGCCGCTGCTGAAGCCGCATTTGCGCG
The DNA here is from genome assembly GCA_963796645.1 of uncultured Solirubrobacterales bacterium. Lineage (GTDB taxonomy): Bacteria > Actinomycetota > Thermoleophilia > Solirubrobacterales > Solirubrobacteraceae > Palsa-465. Next base: position 113,618 of record CAWCMQ010000007.1, read on the forward strand.
ACGACGTGCACACGGTCACGTTCGGGCTCGCGGGCGCCGATGTCCGTCTGGCGCGTGCCGACGGCGACGAGCTGGTGGTCGACCACATGGGCGAGGAGATCCGGCTCGAGGTGCCATTCAGGCAGGCTCACATGCGCACGAATCTGCTCGCCGCGGTGGCCGCCGCGAAGGCTGTCGGGGTCACGCCGAGCGGCCGGGTCGAGCTGGCGCTGTCGCCCGGGCGCGGCCAGCAGGTCAGCCTGCCCGGGGGGATGACCCTGATCGATGACTGCTACAACGCCAACCCGATGTCGATGCGCGCTGCCCTTGACGAGCTCACCGCGGTCGCCGACCGCGGCGCCCACCTGCGCCGCGTCGCGATCCTCGGCGACATGCTCGAGCTTGGACCCGACGAGCGCCGCTACCACGTCGAGATTGGCGCGCATGCGGAGCGGACCGGAGTCGATCTGCTGATCACCGTCGGGCCGTTGGCCCAGGCGATGACCGAGGGATTCGACGGCGAGGCCTATCCGGTCAAGGACGCGGACGAGGCGGCGTCGCTGGCGCTCGAGCTGACCGCACCTGGCGATGTGGTGCTGGTCAAGGGATCGCGGGGCGTGGGACTCGAGGTCGTCTGTCAAACCCTGGCCCTCGGCGGCGAGGACTGAATGGGTCCGGTCTCCTCGGGACGGGTACTGATCGCCGGCACCGCATCGCTGCTGATCTGCCTGTTCCTCAGCCCCAAGTTCATCGAGTTCCTGCGTAACCGCGAGTTCGGTCAGAACATCCGCGAGGAAGGCCCCGAGGGTCACCAGACCAAGGCGGGGACGCCGACGATGGGCGGGATCATCATCTTCGCCGCGTTCGCGCTGCCGTTCCTGATCCTCTCCGGACGCGACTGGCAGTCGCTGGGCGTGTTCGGCGGCGCGCTCGCGTGCTCGCTGCTCGGATTCGCCGACGACTACACGAAGATCGTCAAACGGCGCTCGCTCGGCCTGCGGGCACGCACCAAGCTGATCATCACAATCGCGATCTCACTCGGGCTGTGGTGGGTGGCGACCCAGAAGGTCCATCTGGCCCCGACGGTCGAGTTCCGGTTCGTCGACGTGAACATCGATCTCGGCCCGCTGTATCCCGTCTTCATCTACATGGTCGTGGCGGGCACCACCAGCGGTGTCAATCTCACCGACGGGCTCGACGGGCTGGCGGCCGGCTGCGCAGCGATCGTGCTGCTGGCCTACATCGGGATCACCTTCATCACCACCGGGCAACGCGATCTCACGATGCTCGCGGCCTGCCTGGTCGGTACCTGCATCGGGTTTCTCTGGTTCAACAGCTTCCCGGCCAGCATCTTCATGGGCGACACGGGCTCGCTCGGACTCGGCGGCGCGATCGCCGGACTCGCGATCATGACCAAGACCGAGGTCCTCCTGGTCCTGCTCGGAGGCATCTTCGTGATCGAGGCGCTGTCGGTCGTGATCCAGGTGTTCTGGTTCCAGACGTTCCGAAAACGTGTGTTCCTGATGGCGCCGATACACCACCACTTCGAGCTCCAGGGCTGGTCGGAGACGAAGATCATCCTGCGCTTCTGGATCGTCGCAGCGGCCTGCGGGGCGATCGGCTTCACGGTCTACCAGCTGAGCATCCGTGGCTGACCCGGCCGGGCAGTGTGACTAAGACGCGGCCGCCGCTCCCGCCCGGGCCGTACCTGGTGATCGGGCTGGCACGCTCGGGAGTGGCCGCGGCCCTGGCGCTTCGCGCCCGCGGCGAGGAGGTGATCGGCTGCGATGCGGGCGCGGCGGACGATCCGGGGTTGGCGGCGGCGCAGGGGAGGCTTTCCGCGGCGGGCGTCGAAGTCCACCTGGATGCGTCAGGCGACGTCTTTGCCGCCCGCGCCGGGACGCTCATCAAGTCTCCCGGCGTACCTCAGACCGCTCCGGCGGTCCTGGCCGCACGTGCGCGCGGGATGCCCGTGATCGGAGAGCTCGAGCTTGCCTGGCGGATGCTCCCCAACGAGTTCGTGGCGGTGACGGGCACCAACGGAAAGACGACCACGACCGAATGGCTCGGGCACATTCATCGCGAGGCCGGCCTGCCCGTCGCGGTGGCCGGAAACGTCGGGACCCCGCTGACTTCGCTCGTCGACCGCGAGCGTCCGGAGGCGACCGTGGTGTGCGAGGCATCGTCGTTCCAGCTCGAGGACACGATCGCGTTCTCGCCCGAGGCCGGCGCGCTGCTGAACCTCACGCCTGACCATCTCGATCGCCATCCGAGTTACGAGGACTATGTGGCCGCGAAGCTGAGGATCTTCGCGTCCCAGGGCAACGATGACATCGCCGTGATCCCCGACGATCTCGCGATCGAGGACATCGGCGGCTGCGCCCGACGAGTGACGTTCGGGGTCGGGGCGGAGGCCGAGCTGGCAGACCGCGCCGGCTACCTCTGGTGGGACGAGGAGCCATTGCTCGCGAACGACGAGGTCGCGCTCCCGGGCGAGCACAACCGTCGCAACGCGATGGCGGCCGCCGCGCTGTGCCTGGCCCGGGGCGTCGACCGCGACGCCGTCGTCGCCGGGCTGCGTTCCTTCGGTGGCGTCCCGCACCGGCTCGAGCTGATCGAGGTCGTCGACGGCGTCGCCTACGTCAACGATTCGAAGGCCACCAATGTCGCCAGCACGATCGTCGCGCTGCGCTCCTACCCGAGCGGGATTCATCTGATCGCCGGTGGCCGCGGCAAGCACCAGGACTTCTCGCCGCTTGCCCCTCTGGTCGCCGGGCGGTGCGCCGCCGTCTATCTGATTGGAGAGGCGACCGATGACCTGCGCCGGGCGCTGACGGCGACCGGCGTTCCGCTGCACGCGGTTGGCGATCTCATGCATGCCGTGTCCGCCGCCCGTGCGGTGGCCCGCGACGGCGAGATCGTGCTGCTCTCGCCGGCCTGCGCGAGCTACGACCAATACAGCAACTTCGAGGCGCGCGGCGAGGACTTCCGCGCGCTGGTCAAGGGAGGACCGCGCTGATGACCCGGGCCGCGGGGGCGGTCGGGGCACGGCGAGCAGAGGGCGAGGGCCGCGGCGCCACGCGGACCCGTTCGCGCGCGTCGGCACGGCGGGTCGCGCCTCCGATCGAGCATCGGATGCTGATGACCGCCACCCTTTGTCTGCTCGCATTCGGGGCGGTCATGGTCTACAGCGCTTCATCACCGCTCGGGGTGCTGAATGGTCGGGGAACCGGGACCGGCGAGTTCGTCCGCTATCTGATCTTCGGCGGCATCGGCCTCGGCGCCATGCATCTGCTCGAGCGGCGGGGCTTGGCGCTGCTCGATCGCCGGCTCGTGAGCCTGATGCTGTTCGGCTCGTTCGCGCTGTTGTTGCTGGTGCTCGTGCCCGGGTTCGGAGTCCAGGTCAATGGTGCGCGGCGGTGGTTCTCGGCCGGCCCGATCCAGTTCCAGCCCTCCGAGCTGATGAAGATCTCGCTCGTCCTCTACGTCGCCCGCTACCTGGCCGATCACCCGCGGAGAATGCGCGGCTTCCGCCAGGCGGTGGCGCCGGTGGCGGTGGTGGCGGCGCCGGCGGCGCTGCTGATCGTGGTCGAGCCCGACCTCGGGACGACGCTCGTGATCGCGTTCACCATCACCGCGCTGCTGATCGCGGCCGGGATCCCGCTGCGCTATCTCGCGATGCTGGCGCTGCTCGCCGTCGCCGCCGTGATGGTGCTGGTCATGGCCCAGCCCTACCAGCAGGCGCGGCTGACCTCATTCCTGCATCCGTGGTCGTCGAAGTCGACGGCAGGGTTCCAGGCCGTGCAGGGCCAGATCGCGCTCGGCTCGGGTGGGCTGTTGGGCGTCGGGTTGGGGCGCTCGGTCCAGAAGATCTTCTACCTCCCTGAAGCCCAGACCGACTTCATCCTGGCGGTGATCGGTGAGGAGCTCGGTGTGCTGGGGATCTTCGGCGTCGTGTTCCTGTACGGGATGATCGCGTACGCAGGATTACGCACCGCGCGCAGAGCGGCGGGCCGGTATGCGAAGCTGCTGGCGACCGGGCTGACATCGCTGATCCTCTGCCAGGGAATCCTGAATATCTTTGTCGTGCTCGGGCTGGCGCCACTCACCGGCGTGCCGCTCCCGTTCATCTCCTACGCCCCCACGAATCTATGCATCATGCTCGCCTCGATCGGCCTTCTCCTGAACATCGCCCGGCCGGCAACACGGCGACTTCAGGCGGTAGAGCCGCCCACGCGTGAGCGCGCCACGGATCGTGATCGGGGCGGGGGGAACCGCCGGGCACGTGATCCCGGCGCTGGCAGTCGCCGACGCGCTGCGCGCTGACGGAGCCGAGGTCGCGTTCATCGGCGGTGAGCGCGCCGAGCTGGAGCTGGTGCCGGTGGCCGGCTACGAGCTGCAGACGCTGCACGTCGAGCCTCTGCACCGGCACCGTCCGGCCCGCGCGGCAAGCGCAACGCTGATCGATGCCGGCGCGGTGATGAAGGCGCGTCGCATGCTGCGGCGGTTGCGGCCATCGGCGGTGCTCGGAGCGGGTGGCTACGTGGCCGGGCCGGTCGGTCTGGCCGCCGTGCTGCGGCGCGTGCCCCTGGTCCTGATGGAGGCCGACAGCCACCTCGGGCTGACGAATCGGCTCCTCGCCCCGCTGGCCCAGCGCGTGTGCCTCGCGTTCCCGATCCCGGGCCGAACCGGCGAGCGCTATCTGCTCACCGGCCGTCCGGTGCCGCCGCCGGCAAGCGATCGGGCTGCGGCGCGAAGGCGCTTCGGGATCGGCCCCAATGAGACCTGCGTGCTGGTGTTCGGCGGCTCGCAGGGCGCGCGCTCGATCAACGTGGCCGCGGTCGCGGCGTTCGCCGGCGCGCGGTTCCACGTCCTACATGCGGCGGGCGAGCGTGACCTGGCCGACCTCCAGTCCCCGGGCCCGCACTACGACCTGCGGGGCTACATCTCGGACTTCAGCGAGGCGCTGGTCGCGAGCGACCTCGTGGTAGCCCGCTCGGGCGGCTCGATCTTCGAGGTGGCGGCGGCGGGGCGGCCGGCGATCCTGATCCCGTACCCGTACGCGACGGCCGACCACCAGACCGCGAACGCGCGGTTCATGGAGAGTGCCGGGGCGGCGATCGTGATTCCTGACTCCGAGCTCACCGGTCCGCGACTGGCCCAGGAGGTGGGGCGCCTCCTCGCCGATCCGGGACGCCTCGCCGCGATGGCTCGATCCGCCGCCGCCGTGGCCCGGCCGGACGCGGCGCGCGACATCGCTCGCGAGATCCTGGCGGTCGCGCGAGGCTGAGCGGGCACGGTTTGGACGCGAAGACGCCCGACGGCGCCCGCTAGATTGAGGGGGCAAACCGAGAACCAGGAAGCGAGGTACAGCGGACGATGCTGTTCGGCCAAGAGCACGTCACGCGCTACGTCGAGACGGGCGGCGAGGAAGGCCACGACTGGCGCGGAGCCAGCGTCCTGATCCTCACGACGACGGGCCGGAAATCCGGCGAGTCGCGGAGCACGCCACTGATCTACGGGCGGTGGAACGACGACTACCTGCTCGTCGCCTCACAGGGCGGCGCGCCCGCGCATCCGGCCTGGTATCTGAACCTGAGCCAGGACCCTGAGGTGACGATCCAGGTCCGCGACCGTCGCTTCCGTGTCCACGCTCGCACTGCGACGGCGCAGGAGCGGCCCGAGCTGTGGTCGATCATGACCGCGGAGTGGCCGGCCTACGACGACTATCAGCGCAAGACCGATCGCGAGATCCCGGTCGTCGTGCTCGAGCCACAGCAGTAACCGGCGTGAGCGAAGCGCAGTGGTCCTCGCGCCGGCTGCATTTTGTCGGCATCGGCGGTGCCGGCATGAGCGGTCTGGCGCTGATCGCGAGTGCGCTCGGCGCCGGCGTCTCCGGCTCGGATCGGGCCGAATCGTCGTACACCGAGCGGCTGCGGGAGCATGGGATAGAGCCGAGCATCGGGCACGCCGCGGCCAACGTCCCGCCCGGCGCGGAGGTCGTCTACTCCACGGCAGTCCCGCCTGACAATCCCGAGCGCCGGTCTGCTGCCGGTCGTGAGCTGCACCGCGCGGATCTGCTGGCGGAGATCGCCGCGCTGCGCCGCTGCGTGGCGGTCACCGGAACCCACGGGAAGACGACCACCGCCGCGATGGTCGTGCAGGCCCTGCAGGGCGCGGGCCTCGATCCGTCGTACGTAGTGGGTGGTGAGTTGTGCTCCACCGGCCTGAACGCCGGCTGGGGCACCGGCGAGTGGATCGTGATCGAGGCCGACGAGTCGGACCGCTCGCTGCTCAAGCTCTTGCCCGAGATCGCCGTGCTGACGAACGCCGAGCTCGACCATCACTCCACCTACGCATCTCGTCTCGATCTCGAGGAGACGTTCAGGAGCTTCATGGAGCGGGCGGGCGACCGGGCGGTCGTCTGGGATCGGCCCGAGCTGCGCGCACTGTGCCCGGCCGGCGCGGTCGCGTACGACGCCGCCGACGCGGTGCTCGAGCCGGGTGGCTCGAGGTTCGGCTGGCGTGGGATCGAGGTCGTCCTCCACGTTCCGGGCGCCCACAACGCGGTGAACGCCGCCGGTGCGCTCACCGCCAGCGCGCTCGCCGGCGCGGACCCCTCCCGTGCGGCGGCGGCGCTGGCCGAGTTCCGGGGTGCGCGCCGCCGCTTCGAGCTGCTCGGGCGCCATCGCTCGGGCGCCGCGCTCTATGACGACTACGCGCACCATCCGACGGAGGTGGCGGCGGTCGTGGCCGCGGCGCGGACGCTCGAGGCCCGGCGCCTGGTCGCGGTGTTTCAGCCGCACCTGTTCTCCCGCACCCGGGCGCTCAGCCGCCAGTTCGGCCAGGCGCTCTCAGGTGCGGACCGGATCGCGGTGCTCCCGATCTATCCGGCCCGCGAACGGTCCGACGATCACCCGGGCGTGGACGGGCGCCTGGTGGCCGCGGCCGCTGCGGACGCGGGCGGTGGCCGGCCGGTGGCCTGGCTGCCCTCGTTCGACGACGCCCGACGCTATCTCGATGGCACGCTTCGCGACGGCGATGTCTGCGTTCTCATGGGGGCGGGCAACGTCGACGAGCTCGGACGCTCGCTGGTCTCGGCGGGCACCGCGGTCACGGCCGGGCCCGCCTGAACCGCCGACCGGCCATCTACCCTGCGGGCGATGGAAGCGACTCCTCCGGGGATCGAGAACGACTTTCCCCTGGCCCGGCTGACGACGGTCCGGACCGGCGGGCGGGCCCAGCATTTCGCCCGTCCCGGGACGATCGAGGAACTCGAGCGGCTGCTCGCGTGGGCCGACGCCCAACAGCTGCAGGTAGGGGTAGTCGGTTCGGGGTCGAACCTCCTGATTGCGGACGAGGGAGTCCGCGGATTGGTCTTGAAACTGGACGGCAAGCTCAAAGAGATCGCGATCAACGGCACCCAGGTGCACTGCGGGGCCGGCGCCCGCCTGCCCACGGTGTCCGCCCGCACCGCGGGGGTCGGGCTCGCGGGTCTCGAGTTCGGGGTCAACATCCCGGGAACCGTGGGCGGCGCGATCCGGATGAACGCCAATGCCTACGACGGCGAGCTTGCGCGCGTGCTCGAGTGGATCGACGTGGTCACGGCGGCTGGGACCGACCGGCGCGAGCCGGAGGCACTCGGATTCGCCTACCGCAGCTCCAACCTGAAGCCGGGGGAGATCGTCGCCCGAGCCTCGTTCGCCCTGACCCCGGCCCCCGTCGACGAGGTGAAGGGGACCCTCGCCGACATGCGCTCGCGTCGCAAGGCGGCCCAGCCGTCGGGGATCAAAACGTTCGGCTCGACGTTCAAGAACCCCCAGGATCCCCGTGCGGAGGGCCGCACGGCGGGACAGCTGCTTGAGGCCGCCGGCGCTCACGGGCTTCGAATCGGTGGCGTGAGCTTCTCGGCCAAGCACGCGAACTTCGTCGAGAATCACGGCGACGCCACCACCGCGGACGTGATCGCGCTGATGGCCGAGGGCCGGCGGCGGGTCAAGGAGCAGTTCGGGGTCGAGCTCGAGCCTGAGGTCCAGGCGCTCGGCCCGGTCCCGTTTCCGAGCGAGTGGAAGCGCCGGTGATCGCGGAGGGTTGGCTCGAGCGCTTCGGCCGGCGCGGTGCTCGCCGGCCGCCGAACGGGGTTGTCCTCCGGGGTCGCCCTGTCTCGCGCGGGCGGCGGCTGCGGGCCCCGAGCCCGCGCGTGCTCGCCGTCCTTGGAGTCGTGATCGTGCTCCTCCTCGGCGCATGGCTGTGGCTCCGCGATTCCTCCCTCGTGGCGGTCAAGCGCGTGCGGGTGACCGGCGCCAGCGGTCCCGACGCGGCGCGGATCCGAGCCGCTCTGGTCAGGGCGGCGCTGAACATGACCACGCTCGACGTGCAGATGGGTCAGCTGAACAACGTGGTGGCGCCGTACCCGGTCGTCAAGCGCCTCCAGGTGACGACGCAGTTCCCGCACGGTCTCCTGATACGGGTGATCGAGCAGGTTCCCGTGGGGGCGATCACCGTCGACGGCCGCTCGCTGGCCGTGGCGGCCGACGGGACGGTGCTCCACGACGTCCCCGCGACAGGCTCGCTTCCGGTGATCCCGCTCCGCGTCCCGCCGGGCGGATCGCGGATCACCGATCCACAGGCGCTCGCGGCGGTCGCCGTGCTGGCCGCCGCTCCGCCGCAGCTGTTGGCCCACGTCAGCCAGGTCACCACGATCGCCGGGCACGGCCTCGTCGCGCAGCTCCGGCACGGTCCCAGCATCTATTTCGGCGACGCCAGCCGTCTGGACGCCAAGTGGGACGCGGTCGCCGCCGTGCTGGCCGGTTCCGCCTCGGCTGGAGCCCTGTACATCGATGTCACCGACCCCCAGCGTCCCGCCGCCGGTTCCGGATCCTCGACCGCCACCGGGACCGGTTCCACCGGCACGTCGGGCACGAGCGGGGCTGCGACCGCCACCGGCGCCACGGCCGCCGGCACGGCCACTGGGACGCCCGCCGCCGGCACGAGCTCGCCCGCCGCGCCAACCGCCGCCAGCCCCACCGCCACGACCCCCTAGAGCACTACTCCTGGAGGCTAACCCTCAACCTGAGGTTCACCTTACGAAATCGCCAACTCTCGGGTGGCCATCGAGAATTGCGCGATCTGCAACAAACGTTGCGTGGGGTAGGGTCGCGTTGACGGCGCACATCACAAGCGCTTAACGTGCAAAACTCCGGCAGCCCGGCGGAATAGCACAAACACTCAACGCTACCTCGAGGGTCGGACGGTCACTATGGAAAGCGGCAGTTACCTGGCAGTCATCAAAGTCGTCGGCGTCGGCGGCGGAGGCACCAATGCGGTCAACCGCATGGTCGACGCGGGCCTGCGTGGCGTGGAGTTCATCGCCTGCAACACCGATGCCCAAGCGCTCGCGATGTGCGATGCCGACATCAAGCTGAACATCGGGCACGAGCTGACCAAGGGGCTGGGCGCGGGCGCGAATCCGGACATCGGCCAGGGCGCGGCCGCTGAGTCCCGCGACGACATCAAGGAGGCGCTCAAGGGCGCGGACATGGTGTTTGTCACGGCCGGCGAGGGTGGCGGCACCGGGACCGGTGCGGCGCCGGTGATCGCGGACATCGCCAAGAACGAAATCGGCGCCCTGACCGTGGGCGTCGTCACCCGGCCGTTCTCGTTTGAGGGAACCCAGCGGGCTCGCCAGGCCCAGGACGGCATTCAACGGCTGCGCGAGTACGTCGACACCCTGATCGTGATCCCGAACGAGAAGCTGCTGGCGATCGTCGAGCGGCGCACGACGATTCTCGACGCCTTCCGCGAGGCCGACAACGTGCTGCGCCAGGGCGTGCAGGGCATCACCGACCTGATCACGATCCCCGGCCTGATCAATCTCGACTTCGCCGACGTCCGCACGATCATGCACGACGCCGGCACCGCGCTGATGGGGATCGGCTCCGCGGCCGGCGAGAACCGCTCCGCCGAGGCGGCCAAGGTCGCGATCTCCTCGCCGCTGCTCGAGGAGTCGGTTGAGGGCGCGATGGGGATCCTGCTCAACATCACCGGCGGACACGACCTCGGGTTGTTCGAGGTCAACGAAGCCGCCGAGATCGTCCAGAGCGCCGCCGACTCGAACTCGAACATCATCTTCGGTGCCGTGATCGACGACTCGATGGGCGACGAGGTCCGCGTGACCGTGATTGCCACCGGCTTCGACCACGGTCGCTCCAGCCCGAGCACCGCGCGTGAGACCACGCGGCGCGCCCGGCGCGACCGGGACGTCACGATGGACGATCGCCAGCGCTCGTCGCTGGAGATCTCCGACGACGACATCGACATCCCGTCGTTCCTCAAGGACCGCTAGACCAACCGCGGGCCGATCGCCGGCCGTGCGCAGCGCGGCCGGGCCCCTGGGTTGCGGGCGAACGACGCTCGGGCTGCGGCCGGTTTCCGCATGCGGCGTGTACTAGCCTGCGGGTGTGTCCTCCGCCGCCGAAACCGCGCTACGCCGCACCCCCCTTTACGAGCGCCACGTCGCTGCGGGCGCGAAGCTCGTGCCCTTCTCTGGGTGGGAGATGCCGGTCCAGTACGCGGGCATCCGCGAGGAGCATTTGGCCGTCCGTCAGGCTGTCGGTGTGTTCGACGTCTCGCACATGGGCGAGATCGAGACCCGCGGGCCGGGAGCGCTCCAGTTCCTCCAGCACCTGCTCTCCAACGACGTCCGCCGGATCCCCGAGGGCGGCGCCCAGTACAGCGTCCTGTGCCGCGAAGACGGCGGTGTGCTCGACGACCTCTTCACCTACCGGCTTGCCGAGCGGGAATTTTTGACCGTCACCAACGCGGCAAACCACGAGAAGGACCTTGCGTGGTTCCGGGCCCACGCCGGTGACTTCGATGTCGATGTGATCGATCGCCTGGCCGAGTTCGCGATGCTCGCCGTCCAGGGACCGGGCGCGCGAGCGCTCATCCGCGGTTTGGCCGACGGCCAGCTGCCGACCAGGATGCATTGCTGCGAGCGCGCGATCGCCGGCGTCGGCGTGCTGATGTGCGGGACGGGCTACACGGGCGAGGACGGAGTCGAGCTGCTGATGGGCCCCGACGGCGCACCGCCCGTCTGGAACGCGCTGATGAACGCCGGGGCGGTCCCGGTCGGGCTCGGTGCCCGGGACACGCTGCGGCTCGAGGTCTGCTTTCACCTCTACGGCAACGACCTGAGCGAGGATCGCGGGCCGATCGAGGCCGGGCTCGGGTGGTGCTGCAAGGAGCAAACCGGGTTCATCGGCTCGGGCCCGATCGCCGCCGCGCGCGCGGCCGGAGCCTCGGAGAAGCTCGTCCCGTTCCTGATCGACGGCCCCGGAATCGCTCGTCAGGGCAATCCCGTCGGCGGCGGCGGCGTGGTCACGAGCGGCACCTTCTCACCAAGCCTCGAGCGCGGCATCGGAATGGCGTACGTTTCCGCGGAGCGTGCCGAGCCCGGCACGCGCATCGAGATCGACGTGCGGGGCACAACGCGGCCCGCCACAGTCGAGCGCAAGCCCCTGTACCGGCCCGAGCGAAAGGGATCCTGACCATGGCCGACCCGAGCTATCCATCGGACCTGCTGTACCACCCCGAGCACGACTGGGCTCGGGTGGACGGTGAGAACGCCACCTTCGGCATCACCTGGTACGCGCAGGATGCACTCGGTGAAGTCGTGTTCTACGACCCGCCCGAGATCGGCACCCAGATCAAGAAGGACGACGCGTACACCGAGGTCGAGTCGGTAAAGGCGGTCTCGGATGTGTTCGCTCCACTCTCCGGCGAGGTCGTGGAGGTCAACTCGGCGCTCTCGGACAAGCCCGAGACGATCAACGAGGACCCGTATGGAGAGGGCTGGCTGGTCAAGGTAAAGCTGTCCGATCCGAGCGAGGCGGAGGCGCTGATGGACTCAGCAACCTACGAGGGCTCGCTGTCGTGAGCTCCTACGTCTCGGCCACCGACGACGATCGCCGGGAGATGCTGGCCACGATCGGCGTGGGCTCGATCGAGGAGCTGTTCGCGGACATCCCGGAGACCCTGCGCCTGGCGCGCGAGGTGGATCTCGATCCGGGCCTGTCCGAGCAGGAGGTGTTCGAGGAGCTGCGGGCGCTCGCGGCCCGCAACGTCTCCACCGAAGACGAGCTGTCGTTCCTCGGTGCGGGCATGTACGACCACTACATCCCGTCGCTGGTCGACTCGATCATCCTGCGCTCTGAGTTTCTGACGCCGTACACGCCGTACCAGCCCGAGATCTCGCAGGGCGGCCTGCAGGCGATGTTCGAGTACCAGACCGCGATCTCGGAGCTCACCGGATTGCCGATCTCCAACGCCTCGGTGTACGAGGGGCCGAGCGCGGTCGGCGCCGCCGGATACGTGGCCAAAGCAGCCAGCCATGGGGACAAGTTCGTGATCTCCCGTGGCGTGCACCCACACTCGCGCCAGACGCTCAGGACGATGGCCCACAGCTGGGGGATGGAGGTCGTCGACGCGCCCCTGCACGCGGGCATCACCGAGCTGCCCGAGCTCGGCGACGACGTCAGCGCGGTGATCCTGCAGCAGCCCAACTTCCTCGGCGCCGTCGAGGACCTCGAGCCGCTGGCGAAGGCCGCGCACGACGTGGGTGCGCTCGCGATCTGCGCCTGTGATCCGCTGCCGCTCGCGCTGCTGAAGACGCCGGGCGAGTGCGGGATCGACATCGCGGTCGGGGAGGGGCAGACGCTCGGCAATCGGCTTGATTTCGGCGGCCCCTCGTTCGGCTTCTTCGCCGCGACCGAGGCGCTGATGCGGCGGATGCCAGGCCGGATCGCCGGCGAGACGCGTGATCTCGACGGCAAGCGCGGCTTCGTGCTCACACTGCAGACGCGCGAGCAGCACATCCGGCGCGAGAAGGCGACCTCGAACATCTGCACCGCCCAGGCGCTGAACGCGCTGGCGGGCGTGATCTACCTGAGCTGGCTCGGCAGGCGGGGGGTCGTCGAGCTCGCGGAGCTGATGCTGCAACGCACCGCCTACGCACGCGAGCGCCTGCGGGCGATCGAGGGCGTCACGCTGCTGCACCAGCAGCCCGTGGTGCGGGAATTCGCGCTCAAGCTCGACGCCCCGGTCGGTCACGTGATCGCGCGCTGCCGCGAGCAGGGCGTGAATCCCGGTTACGCGCTCGGAAATGACTACCCCGACCTCTCCGACGGCCTGCTCGTGGCGATCACCGAGCAGCGCACACGGCGGGACATCGACCGTCTCGCGAGCGTGCTCGAGTCTGCGGTCGCCAGCGGCCTCGAGGCGTACGAGGAGGTGAAGGCGTGAGCAAGAGCGAGCCGACGGCGAGTGGTCTAGTGAGGCCGGAGGCCGAGCGTTCGCACCAGAACGAGGGGCCGGATGCCCCGCGGGGGAGCTTCATCGCCGCCGCCGACGACGAGCTCACGATCTACGAGCGGTCCAAGCCCGGCCGGCGAGCGTTCGTCGCACCCGCGCTCGACGTGCCCGGGAAGCCGCTCGACGAGCTGCTCCCGGCGGCGCTGCGTCGCGCACAGCCGCCGCGCCTGCCGGAGGTCTCGGAGCCCGAGATCGTCCGCCATTACAACCGCCTGTCCAAGCGCAATTTCGACCTCGACACCGGCTTCTACCCGCTCGGCTCGTGCACGATGAAGCACAACCCCAAGCTTCACGAGCGGGTTGCGGCGCTGCCGGGCCATGCGAAGCTGCACCCGCTTCAGGACCCGGCTCACGCGCAGGGCGCGCTTGAGCTGATGTGGCGGCTACAGCACTCCTTAGGCGAGATCGCCGGGCTGCCGCACGTCTCGCTGCAGCCTTCGGCGGGCTCGCACGGCGAGCTCGCGGGCGTGCTACTCACCCGCGCGTTCCACGAGGACCGGGGCGAGTACCGCACCAAGGTGCTGACGCCCGACACCGCGCACGGGACCAACCCGGCAACGGTGACGATGGCCGGCTACGAGGTGGTCAAGATCGGCACGGACGAGCACGGGAACGTCGACCTTGACGACCTGCGGGACAAGGCCGACGAGGACGTTGCCTGCCTGATGCTGACCAACCCCTCGACGCTGGGGCTGTTCGAGCCGGGGATCGAGGAGATCTCGGAGATCGTCCACGGTGTCGGCGCCACGCTCTACTACGACGGGGCGAATCTCAACGCGATCATGGGCATCTGTCGGCCCGGTGACATGGGCTTCGACATCGTCCACTTCAACCTCCACAAATCGTTCACGCAGCCTCACGGCGGCGGTGGTCCCGGAGCCGGGCCGATCGCGGTGTCAGAGCGGATCGAGCCGTATCTGCCGCTGCCCCAGGTGATCCGGCGCGAGCAGGGCGCCAACGGCTCATCCGAGCCCTACTACGAGCTCGATTACGACCGTCCCAAGTCGATCGGGCGCCTGCGCGGGTTCCAGGGCAACTACGGGGTGTTCGTCCGCTCCTACGCCTACATCCGCTCGCTCGGCGCGGCGGGACTTCGCGAGGTGTCCGAGGTTGCGGTGCTGAACGCCAACTACCTGCTCGCTCGGCTACGGCGCGAGGGCGTGCTCGAGTACCTTCCCGAGGCCTATGAGCGGCTCTGCATGCACGAGTTCGTGCTATCCGGCGCCCCGATGAAACGTGACCTGCAGATCAAGACGCTGGACCTGGCCAAGCGGCTGCTCGACTTCGGCGTTCACCCCCCGACGGTCTACTTCCCGCTGATCGTCGACGAGGCGCTGCTGATCGAGCCGACCGAGACCGAGACCAAGGAGACGCTCGACCGCTTCGCGGAAATCATGGCGGAGATCATCCGCGAGGCGCGCGAGGACCCGTCGGTCGCCCTCCAAGCGCCCTACACGACGCCTGTCAGGCGCCTCGACGAGGCCGCCGCGGCACGACGTCCGGTGGTCCGGCAACCATTGAGCTGACAGCAATTTCCCGTTTTCTCCGGAATTGCAATTCCGGGCTAAGGGATTAGTAGCTTTAAGCCGATATTGACCACTCAGAGGGTTCTGACCTTTGGGGGCAGTGAAAATTTGAATCAGCACGATGCGGTGAAACGGCAGCTTTTACGGCTGGCTCGAGCCGGCAGGGTCGAGCCAGACGAGAAACGCCTTGCCGGCGTCCTCGGCGGCCTGCTCTATCTGATCGGGGCGGTCACACTGGCGCTGTTGGCGGTGCTGCCCGGGGTCACGCATGCGCATCGGGGCTCGGTGCTGGCGCTCGCGGCGATCACGCTGATCTGGGCGCTGTTCTCGATCGTCGTGATCGACTGGCGCCGGGCGCCCAACTGGCTGATTCACCTCTCGCCGGCGGGCGGGCTGGTGGTGATCGCGCTCGCGATCGCGTCCACTGGCGGTGCCGGTTCGCCAGCGTGGATCTACCTGTTCTTCGTCGGCGTGTTCGCGGCGTACTTCTTCGGGCGCCCGGTCGCGTTCCTGTACCTGGGCATGTGCGTCATGGTCCACGCGCTCCCGTTGCTGTACGACTCGGACGCGGTCCAGGGTGTGTTCCTGTCACAGCTCGCGATCGCCGCCCCCGCGTACCTGGTGCTCGGCGGAGCAATTGTCGACGGCAAGCGCCGGATGTGGGCGCTGCGTACCCGGTCTGAACGGCTGGCCGAGCAGCAGGGCGCGCTGCGTCGCGTCGCGACCGCGGCGGTCGGCGGCGAGGACCCGGAGCGGATCTACGAGCTCGTGGCGACCGAGGCCGCGGCGCTCCTGCATGGGAATGCAGCCGCGATCCTGAAGCTGGACCGACCCGGACACGCCGTGATCATGGGCTCCTGGGCCGGTCAACCCGGCGGCCGCTACCTGCCCGGGACCGAGTTCCCGGTGAAGCCAGGCTCGGAGGTCGAGCGCGCCATCCTCACCGGCCTGCCGGCGACGATGGATCGCAAGGCGCCGACCAGCGCGGTCGGGCGACTCGGCTACAGCTCGCTGATCGTCACGCCGATCCGCGTCGAGGGCCGGATCTGGGGCGTGGTTCTCGTGGCGGGGAAGGGGATCCGCGCCTTTGGCGTGGACGACGGCGAGCGACTGATGGAGTTCAGCGATCTGCTCGCCACCGCGATCGGGAGCATCGACGATCGCGCCAAGCTCGCCGCCCAGGCATCGAGCGATCCACTGACCGGTCTGGCCAACCACCGCTCTCTCCAGCAGCGGCTCAGCGCCGAGGCCGCGCGCGCGAGCCGGCACGGGAGCACGCTTTCGGTCGCTGTGCTCGACATCGACCACTTCAAGGGGCTCAACGACACCGGCGGCCACGAGGCCGGCGACGACATGTTGGTGCGGGTCGCCGAGTGCCTGCGCAGCCTCGCCCGCGCGGAGGACACGCTTGGCCGGGTCGGCGGTGACGAGTTCGCCTGGGTGCTTCCCGACACCACGCGTGAGCAGGCCCTGGTCGCGGTCGAGCGGGCACGGCGCACGATCGCCGAGTCGATGGCTGATCCCTACGGCGTCACCGTGTCGGCCGGAATCTGCGACACGACCGTGTCCGAGGACCCCACCCAGCTGCTCGGTCTCGCCGACAGCGCCCTGTACTGGAGCAAGGCGCACGGTCGCAACCAGTGCTGGATCTACGACCCCGAGATCATCGACGAGCTGTCGGCTCAGGAGCGGGCCGAGCGACTCGAGCGCTCGCGGGCGCTGGTCGGGCTCCGCGCGCTCGCCCGCGCGATCGACGCCAAGGACCCGGCCACGAGCCGCCACTCCGAGCGCGTGGCCGAGCTGGTCGGCAAGCTCGCCCACGTGGTCGGCTGGTCGCCGGAGCGCGCGCGCCTGCTCGGTGAGGCTGCGCTCGTCCACGACGTTGGCAAGATCGGCATCCCCGATGGCCTCCTGCGCAAGCCCGCGCCGCTGAATGAAGCCGAGCGCGACCAGATCCGCGCCCACGCCGAGCTGGCGGCCAGGATCGCCGAGGACATCCTGTCGCCCGAGCAGGTCGAGTGGATCCGCACCCATCATGAACGCCCCGACGGCCGCGGGTACCCGCGCGGCCTCAAGGCGCACGAGATCCCCGAGGGCGCTGCCCTGCTGGCCGCGGCCGACGCCTGGGACGCGATGACCGTCAGCCGGCCGTACGCCGATCCAAGGCCGGATGACGAGGCGCTGGCCGAGTGCGTCCGCCTCGTCGGCCGCCAGTTCACCAAGACCGCGGTCAGCGCCCTCGTCCGACTGCACGCGGGCGGCGAGCTGCGCAACGAGGCGGAGCTCACCTCGGCGAACATCGCGTAGGGCCCGCGGGCTCTTGGTGGGCGGCCACGGGGTCCGGACCCATAGGCTGAGCGCGTGGATCCGCTGATCGCGACCGAAGCCGAGCAGATCGCTCTCCGGGCCGAGCGAGACCTCGAGGCCCTCGTCGCCGTCTCCTCGCCGTCGGGAGACCTAGCGGGCGCCGAGGAGGCTCTCGCCCTGTGCGCCGCGCTGCTGCCCCCGGAGGCGGCGATCGAGCGCGTGCCCTGCTCGACCCGCGGCGGCGCGCCGGACTTCATCGCGCGGATCTCCGGCTCCGGCGCCCGGCGAGTGATGCTGCTCGGGCACGTCGACACGGTGATCGCGCACGAGTCGCACGGTCCGCTCAAGCACGACGGCGACCGGCTCTACGGTCCGGGCACCGCCGACATGAAGGGCGGAGATGTCCTCGCGCTCGGCGTGGCCCGATCGCTCGAGACCCACCCCGAGATGTTTGCCGAGCTGGCAGTTCTGTTCGTGACCGACGAGGAGTGGCGGATCCAGCCGTTCACGCACATCGAGCGGTTCGCCGGATACGACGCCTGCCTGTGCTTCGAGGCCGGCGAGCGGACTGCCGACGGCGACGAGGGCGTGGTCGTCCGCCGCAAGGCGGCCGGGACGCTCAAGGTGACCGCCCGCGGCCGCGCCTCACACTCCGGCAGCGCGCCCGACCGCGGCCGCAACGCGCTCCTGGCGCTGTCGCAGACCGCGATCGCGGTCGCCCGCCACCACGATCCTCGCGGAACCGACCGGCTCAGCGTCGTCCCGACCGTGCTCCGGTCAGGCGAGGCGTTCAACGTGGTCCCCCCGGAGGGCCAGCTGATCTTCGATCTGCGTGCCGACAACATCGACGCCTTCGACCCGGTGGAGGCTGCGGTGGCCCCTGAGATCGACGGCGTCGCCCTCGAGGCGAAGATGGAGCGGCTGTGGCCCGGGATGGACTCCCGATCGGCCACCGAAGGCCTCCTTCAGCGCGCCGGCGCCCGGCTCGGGCGGCGGATCGTCGGCGTAGCCCGCGGCGGCGCCAGCGACGCGAGCCACTTCGCACCCGACATCGAGCTGACCGTGGACGGTCTCGGGCCCCGCGGCGGCGGCGCCCACACCCCGGAGGAATTCGTGCTGCGAGAGTCGTTGCATCAGCGGGCCGAGGTGGCGCTGGCGATCGCGGTCGAGTGCTTGAAGGGGTAGGGGCGGGACGGTGGCGGGGTGGGGCGGCGGTGGGGCGTGGGGGTGGTGGGCGCGGGGATCGCGGGGCTTTGGGGGGCGCGGGGCCCGGGGGCGCCGGGCTTGGGGGCGACCGCGGGGCGTGCGGTGGGGCGCGGACTTTCGGCACAAGTGCGTATCCGGTTTGTTCCGTTTTGTGTTAGGCGGCTGTTCGGGTGATCTCGCTGTAGGTCGTCGGCTGGTGGAGGGTGGTGAGGCCGAGGAGGGTTTGGAAGGCGGCCATTGGGGTGTTGCGGCGGTTGTGGCGGAAGACGTATTCGTCGAGGTAGACCTGGAGGTGGGGGTCGCTGACCGAGCGGTGGGTGCCGTGCATCCACGCTTTGAGGTTTGAGACGGCGCGGTGCGCTCGGGGGAGCAGCAGCTCGCCCGAGGTGTCGGTGCGCTGGACTCGCTTGCGATGTTCGAACCCGAGCTCGGTGAGGCAGTTGTATGAGGTCCACCCGTCGGTGTGCACGATCGTGCCGGGCGCGGTCGTGGCCCTCACGAACGCGCCGAGCGACTGCGCGGAGAGATCGTCGAGGATCTGCAGGCGCAACCGGCCGGAGCCGGCGCCGCGAACCTCGATCGCCACCCCGATCAGCGCCTTCTTGCCGCGGGCGCGGCCACCAGAGAGCCCCGGTTCCTCGCCACCGAGATAGAACTCGTCGACCTCGATCTCCCCCTTCAGCGATTCGCGCTCGGGAGCGACCATCGCCCGGCGCAGCTTCTGCAAGATCAGCCACGCGGTCTCATATCGCGACAGCCCGAGTTGGCGCTGCAGCTGCCTGGCCGAGATCCCCGGGTGATGCGTGGCGACCAGATACGCCGCCCAAAACCAGGTCCGCAACGGCTGCCGCGACTTGTGCATCACGGTTCCCGCCGTCACCGAGGTCTGCAACCCACAGTCCTTGCACTGCCACACCAACCGCCGGCGATGCATCACCCCGACACGCGACCCGCCACACCGCCGACATCGAAAGCCTTCCGGCCACCGGCACGCGAACAGATAGTCGCGACACGCATCCTCATCGGAAAACCGCTCCTGGAACTCCATGATCGAACGAGAAACCCAGGCCGCGGCACCCCGTCAAGCTACA
Organism: uncultured Solirubrobacterales bacterium; assembly: GCA_963796645.1. Lineage (GTDB taxonomy): Bacteria > Actinomycetota > Thermoleophilia > Solirubrobacterales > Solirubrobacteraceae > Palsa-465. Next base: position 133,098 of record CAWCMQ010000007.1, read on the forward strand.
ACCCACCCAGACGGAACAAACCGGATACGCACTACGGCACAAACTGCGGCGCCCGGGGTGACCGAGGCTGAGAAGTCCCGATCAGCGTGACTGTTCAGCCGCGGACACACCGGCGGACCCGAATTTGTTGCGTTTCTCCGGCGCCAGTCGCATCACCGCGTCGAACGTCGCGGCACACGTCCCGAGCCAACCTGTGACTTCATCCTGGCCGGGCGGCCCTAGGCCGAGCCCGCGACCGCCTCCCTCTACCATTGATGGCCATGGAATCCCGGGGCGCGTTGATCAAACGACAGACCCAGCGCGAGGGCATCGAGCTGCTGCTGGCGATCGTCGCGGTGATGTGGCTGGTCGAGATCGTCAACACCCTCGACAGCAACAATCTCGACAACGACGGGCTCTACGCGCGCAACGTCGGGCGGATCTGGGGCATCTTCACGGCGCCGTTCCTGCATGTCAGCTTCGCCCACCTGATCTCGAACACGATCCCCTTCCTGTTCATGGGCGTGATCATCGCCCTGACCGGAGCGGGGCGCCTTGCACTGGTCACGGGGATCGTGATCGTGATCGGCGGTCTCGGCACCTGGCTGATCGCGCCCGCGCACGTGAGCACCGTCGGCGCGAGTGGCGTCGTGTTCGGCTACGCCGCCTACCTGCTGGCGCGGGGGATCTTCGACCGGAACCTGTTCGAGCTGCTGACCGGCGCCATCGTCGCCGCCGTGTGGGGCGGTGCGCTCCTCTCGAGCCTGGTGCCGCACTACGGCGTCTCGTGGCAGGGCCACCTGTGCGGCGCCATCGCCGGGGTTCTGGCGGCGTGGCTGCTGTCGGACCGCCGCCGGACCTCCTCGGCGGCCGGCGGTGGGCCCGCTGGCGCCGTCGGGGTCGGGTCGGGAACGCAGGCGCTCCCGAAGTAGGCCCACCCCGCCCACGCCCGCGCGCTAGGGCTGCCCGCCCACCCCGCCCGAGCGTGCGATCGTGAGCGAGCGGTGGCGCGAGCGGTGGGCGATGCTGGTGCGCGTCGACAAGCACGGGCGCGGAAAAGGTCACTCTCGCCGCTCGGCGGGGGGCGAGTGTGACGTTGGGGCTGGTGGTGGGGTCGTTCGTCACTCTCGCCGCTCGGCGCGGGGCGAGTGTGACGTTGGGGCTGGTGGTGGGGTCGTTCGTCACTCTCGCCGCTCGGCGGGGAGCGAGTGTGACGTTGGGGCCCGCCCCGCCCGCGCCGCCCCGCCCGCGCCGCCCCGCCCGCGCCGCCCCGCCCGCGCCGCCCCACCCGGGCCGCCCCGCCCGCCCCGCCGCCCCGCCCGCCCCGCCCCGGCCCCGCCGCCCCGCCCGCGCCGCCCACCCGGGCCGCCCCGCCGGGGCCCGCCCCGCCGAGGCCCGCCCCGCCCGCCCCGCCGCCCCGCCCGCCCCGCCCGGGTTGGCCCCGCCCCGCCCGGCCCCGCCCGCCCCCCCCCGGCCCCGCCACCCCGCCCCGCGCCGCCCTGCGAGCCCCCGCCCGGGCCACGTCGCCCACACCTCGATACCCTGCGCGGCTCGATGCGCATCTTCTCCGGGATCCAGCCGACGGGCCGTAAGCACCTCGGCAACTACATCGGCGCGATCACCCAATGGGTGGCCGGTCAGGACCGGGGTGAGGGGCTCTACTGCGTGGTCGACCTGCACGCGCTCACGGTCAGCTACGAGCCCGAGGCGCTGCGCGAGTCGGTGTACGACACGGCGGCGATTCTGCTCGCGGCCGGCCTGGACCCCGAACGGTGCATCTTCTTTCGCCAGAGCGACGTGACCGAGCATCCGGAGCTGTGCTGGCTGCTCTCGAGCGTGACCTCGTTCGGTGAGCTGAACCGGATGACCCAGTTCAAGGATAAGTCCGGCGCGCAGCGAGAGCTCGTGTCCGCCGGCCTGTTCACCTATCCGGTGCTGATGGCCGCCGACGTGCTGGCGTACCGCGCCCACGACGTCCCGGTCGGCGAGGACCAGCGCCAGCACGTCGAGCTGATGCGCGACGTGGCCGTGCGGTTCAACGCGCGCTTCGGGGAGACATTCGTCGTGCCCGAGGTCCGTCTGCCCGAGATCGGCGCCCGGATCATGGACCTTCAGGCACCGGACAAGAAGATGTCGACCACGGGAGGCACTCCCCAGGGCACGGTGCTCGTGCTGGACGAGCCCGACGTGATCGCCAAGAAGGTGCGAAGCGCGGTCACCGACTCCGGATCGGGGATCACAAAGTCCCCGGAAAAGCCTGGAATCTCGAACCTCATCGACATTCTCGCCGTGGTGCGGGGCACGACGCCTGAGCAGGTCGAGCGGGACTTCGACGGCGCAGGCTACGGCGCGTTCAAGCAGGCCGTGGCGGACGCTGTGGTCGAGTATCTGGCCCCTGTGCGCGAGCGCTATGAGGAGCTCAGAGCCGACGAACCGGGCCTCGAGCGGACGCTCGAGGAGGGTGCGCAGAAGGCGCGGGCAATCGCCGCCGACACGCTCAAGGACGTCCGCAGGGCGATGGGCGTCGGGCCAGTCCGGTAGCGCCGCTAACGTCTGCGCCGTGCGACTCGTGGATCTCGAGCTGGACCTCGACGTGTTCGCAGGTCCGTTTGATCTGCTGCTGACGCTGATCCTCCGCGAGGAGATAGATCTGCTCGAGGTCGATCTGGCCGAGGTCGTGATCGCCTACATCGACCATCTCGAGCAGCGCGGCGAGCTCGACCTCGAGGCCGCCACCGAGTTCCTGGTCCTGATCGCGGCCCTGCTGGAGCTGAAATCGCGGCTGATGCTGCCGGGAGAGGAGATCGAGGAGATCGATCTCGATCCCGGGGAGGCGGCCGAGGAGCTGCTCGCGCGGCTGCTCGATGCCCACCGCTACGGCGCAGCGGCGGCGAGCCTCAAGGAGCGGCTTGGGACCCAGGAGGGCTACCGGTTCCGCTCCGCCCCGCTGCCGCCGTCCCTGCGGCGTGCGTCGCTGGCGGATGCGGCGGCCGTGTACGACCCGATGCGGCTCGCCAGCGCGATCGGCGACCTGCTCCGCCTGCCCGAGCCGGTCGACATCCGCCATATCGCGGTGCCGAAGGTGACCGTGGCCGAGCGGCTGGCCCACCTGCGCAACCTGCTCAGGCGAGGGACCTTCAAGTTCGACGATGCGGTCGCCCAGGCTGACCGTGTGACGGTCGCGGTGACGCTGTTCGCGGTGCTCGAGCTGTACAAGCAGGGCGAGCTCACATGGCACCAGGATCAGCCGTTCGGCGAGATCACGATCGACTCGACCCGCCAGGCCGAGACGGCGAGGCTGAGCGCATGAGCGACTCCGCCACGCTCGAGCAGATGCTCGAGTCGCTGCTTTTCCTGTCCTCCGAGCCCGTCGACGCGGCTGCGCTGGCGGACGCCACCGGCGCGGAGCTGCACGAGGTCGTGACCGCGCTCGAGCGACTGCGTGAGCACTACGAGTTCGAACGGCGCGGACTGGTCCTGCGCGAGCTGGCCGGCGGCTGGGTTCTCAGCAGCCATCCGGACTCGGAGGCGGCGGCACGGCGGCTGCTGGCGCGTCCGCGCACACCGCCGCTGACTCCCGCGCAGGCCGAGACGCTGGCGATCATCGCCTACCTGCAGCCCGTCTCACGCCCCGAGATCGCGCGGATCCGCGGTGTGAACGCCGAGTCGGCCGCGACCACGCTGCTCGAGCGCGGGGTGATCGAGGAGGCGGGCCGGTCGCAGTTCGGTGCCGTCCTGTACCGGACGACCGAGCTGTTCCTGCGGCTGTTCGGCCTGAACGCGCTCCAGGACCTTCCGGATCCGAGTGCGTTCGACCCATCGCCGGAGCTTGAGGAGGAGCTGCGCGAGCGGCTGCTCAAGGCCGGCGAGGCCCGCGCAGCCACGTAGGGCCGCAGGCTTACCCCCGCCACGCGGCCCTCAGGCTCACCCCTGCGACGCGCCCGTGCCGACGCCCCGCCACGCGCGGCCCTACGCCCGTGCCGATGCCACGACGGCACGGGCGGGCACCTCGAGGCTTCCGTCGGCCGCCTCGAACTGGCGCAACGCCTCATGGACGCCGTCACGGACCTCGGAGGCGGCCGCGTCGTCGAGGCCTTCCAGCGCGGCGGCGATCGGAGCGGCGAGGTCGATCGTCACCTCCCAGTAGTCGTGGAAATTCGCGTAGCGCTGCATGAACCCGAGCTGCTCGGCGTGCGGCGAGTGGAAACCGGCCGCTGAAAGGCGGTCGCGCAGCTCGTCGAGGTTGGCCATTGCGAACGGCCCGGGCGCCTTCGGGTCCGGGAGCGCGAGCGCGCCGCGGGCGATGAGCTGCATCCCCGGCGCGGCCATCCACAGGTTGCGGTCCGGCGTATCCCACGTGGCGAGGGCCAGCCGACCGCCCGGCCGCAGCACGCTGTGCGTGGCCTTGAGTGCAGCATCGGGATCTCCCATCAGCATGTAGCCGAAGCGGCAGACGACGGCGTCGAAGCTGTCGGGCTCGAGGAGGAGCCGCTGCGCGTCGATCACCGCGAACTCGACGTTGCTCAGCCCAAGCTCAGCGGCGCGCTGCCGGGCCACCGCGACCATCTCGGCCGACTGGTCGCTGCTGACCAGTGTCCCGTCGTCTCCGAGCCGTTGCGCGGCGATGAAGCCGGTCTCGCCCGGCCCGGCCGCCAGCTCGAGCACGCGCTGGCCCGGCTGCGGGTCGATCGCCTCGACCAGCCACGTGGACAGCGGTGCCAGGGTCGCGCGCATCTCGGCCTGCCGGCGCCCCCACGCTCCGGCCGCTTTGCTCCACGCCTCTCGCTGGGCACGGTCCGCGTCGTCGCTCATGGATCCCCTATCTCGCTCAGTCGATCAGGAGCCGCCACCCTACCGGCGCGCGGGAGCGCGCGGGGGGCGGGAATGGGGCGCGGGAGCGCCCGGGAATGCGCCCCGGCCCGGCACGGGAGCGCCCGGGAGCGCGCGGGCGGGAATGCGCGGGAGTGTGCCCCGGCCCGGGAGCGCACGGGCGGGGAATGCGCGGGAGCGTGCCCCGGCGCGGAGTCCGGCCTCGCTAGGAAGCCGCCGCCGCGAGCTGCCCGCAGGCGGCGTCGATCTCTCGGCCTCGGGTCAGGCGGACGGTGGCGCCGAGGCCGCGGCGATCGAGCTCGGCGCGGAACGCCTCGATCGCCTTCGGGCTCGAGCCCTCGTATTCGGATCCGGTCGGGTTGTAGGGGATCAGGTTGACCTTGAACACGCGTGGATCGAGCAGCTCGGCGAGCTCGACCGCCTGGGCAAAGGAGTCGTTGACCCCGGCCAGCATCACGTACTCGGCGAACACCCGGCGGTGCTTGCGCGCGTAGTGGCGCTCGCAGGCCGCGATCACGTCCGCCAGCGGGTAGCGGTCGTTGACGGGCATGATCTGTGAGCGCAGGAGCGGATCCGCCGCATGCAGCGAGAGCGCGAGCCGGAGTGGCATCGGCTGGTCGGTGAGCCGGTCGATCCCGGGGATCCAGCCGACGGTCGAAATCGTGGTGCGGCGGTGAGTGATGCCGAGATCGGGGAGCCGCGAGCACGCGTCGAGCACGGCGTCGAGGTTCATCATCGGTTCGCCCATGCCCATGAAAACGGCGTGGTCGACCGGCTCGACGCGGCGGAAGTGAAGCGCCTGGTCGAGGATCTCCCAGGCGGTGAGGTTGCGGGCGAACCGCATCTGGCCGGTGGCGCAGAAGGTGCAGGTGAGCGGGCAGCCGGACTGCGAGGACAGGCACAGCGACCGGCGGCCGTCGCGATAGCGCATCAGCACCGCCTCGACCGGCCGGCCGTCGTGCGTGCTGAACAGCGCCTTGACGGTGCCGTCTCGGGCGTGGGCCTCGCGGTCAAGCCGCAGCGTCGAGAACGGCACCTCGTCGGCCAGGGCCTCGCGGAGAGCCAGCGGCAGATCGGTCATCGCGCCGTACTCTCCGGCGCCCTGCGCGGCCCATTTCCAGATCTGTCCGGTGCGGTAGCGCGGCTGCTCGAGTTCCTCGAGCTTGCGCGTCACCAATGTCATATCCATGCTGTCTATGGTGGCAGGCGATGCGTCTTGCCAAGCGCCTAGCCACGGCCGGTGCGGCCTCGCGGCGTGCCGCCGAGGAGCTGATCCGCGCCGGACGGGTGACGGTCGGCGGAGACGTGGAGCTCGATCCGGCCCGGGACGTCCAGCCCAGCGATGAGATCAACGTCGACGGCCGCCCGCTCGCGGCCACCCCGGAGCGTGTCGTCTACGCGGTCCACAAGCCGAGCGGCGTCGTCTCGACCGTCCGCGACCCGCAGGGCCGCCCGACGGTCGTCTCGCTCGTGCCGAGCCACACCCGCCTATATCCCGTCGGCCGCCTCGACATCGACACCACGGGTCTGATCCTGCTCACCAACGACGGCGAGCTCGCGCATCGCCTCACCCACCCGAGCTTCGAGGTGCCGAAGACCTACCGCGCCGTGGTCGCCCGCCCGCCCGTCCGCGAGCGCGCCCTGCGGGCGCTGCGGGAGGGTGTCGAGCTCGAGGACGGGCTCACCGCGCCGGCCGAGGTGACGCGAGTCAGGCCGGACACGCTCGAGCTCACGATCCACGAGGGGCGCAAGCGCCAGCTGCGGCGCATGTGCGAGCACGTCGGCCATCCGGTCAGGAGCCTCGAGCGGATCCGCTTCGGTCCGCTCGAGCTCGGCGGCCTTAAGCCCGGCGCTTACCGCACGCTCAACGCGGCCGAGCTGAGCTCACTCGCTAGCGCTGGAACACAAGCCCGTCCCGAGGCAGCGTCGTCGAGGTCAGGGCGCGGGCAATCTCGCTCCGCGTGAGCTCGACCGGCCGCGCTGCCACGAGCCGCATCACGGTGAACTGGTTCGCGCGGCGCACCCACAGCTCGCGGAAGCCGGGGATCGGATAGGTGGACTGGATCGGTGTCGGTGACAAGTTGCACGCCGCACCCCACCAGCACAGCCGCTCCCGGGGCGCGCTGATCGCGACCACGTCGAGCTCGCTCACGCGCTCAGGTTGTGGATGGCGCCAGAAGGACAGGTGCGAGACGTACAGCGACAGCGGGAGCAGGTCGCGATAGTGCTGGAGCAGGATCGCCCGTCCCGCCGAGCCCGGCGCCGGCGCCGGTCCGAGCACCCGCGCCACCACGCGCCAGTCGGGGCGCTGGAGCGAGCGGTCGGTCGCGACCCCCACAGCGGCCGCGATCCCTGTCCCGCACAACACCGCGGCGGCGACGATGCCGACCACGCCGGCGCGCGCGGCGGCGAAGCCGCCGGCAACCAACACCACGGCGGGGAGCCACAGCGCAATCAGGTTGCGCGTGATCAGGTCGTCGATCCCGACCGCAATCAGCACGAGGTTGATCAGCAATCCGCCGAGCGCGAGCGCCCCGAGCTTCAGCGCGGTGTCGCGCTGAGCCGGTGCAGAGCGGACCGCGAGCAGCACGAACGACACGATCACCATCAGGGCGGCCAGCGGCTCGAGAACGTCGTAGGCAGGAGCCCCGGTCCCGATCAGGAAGTGGGGGATGATCTGGCCGAGCCGCGGACCGAGGGCGATCTTCCCGATCCAGCTGGCGTTACCCGTGTGGTTCTGGCTCAGCGCGAGCGGAATCAGCGCCAGCCCGCAAAGCCCAACCGCGCCGACCGCGACCTGCACTCCGCGTCTGCGCCAGTGCGCGGCGAGTAGCCACACGGCCTGCGGGACAATCGCCAGCAGTGCGTAGTAGTGGGTGGCAAGCGCAGCCGCCGATGCGATCACCCACGCGGCCAGTACACGCGGCGTCGGCTCGGCGCGGGCGTACGCGAACGCGAGCAGCGCGAGCGAGGTCAGCAGCACCAGTAGCGAGTAGGAGCGCGCCTCCTGCGAGTACCAGATCAGGAACGGGTTGCAGGCCGTCAGCGCGGCCGCGATCAGCCCGGCGCGTTCGGAGATCAGCTTGCGCGCCGTCCCGTAGGCGACCGGCACCGTCGCGACGCCCGCGAGCGCCGACAGCGAGCGCAGCCCCGCTTCGCCGTAACCGAAGATCCTGACCCAGATCCAGGCCAGGCCGTAGTACAGCGGCGGCGTCGACTCCGACTGTGGAATCAGCCCGAGCATCTTGCCGGGCGAGAAGTGCACGAGCAGGGCCGTGTTCCCCTCGTCGAACCAGAACCCCTGGTGTCCGAGCCCGGCGAAACGCAGGACCGCGGCGAGCACGGTCAGGGCGCCGACGATGATCATGCTGCGGCTGCTCAGCGCGCGCCGGTGCGCGTCGCTCGCCGGCGCAGCGTGCAGCTCACCTGACACCGTGCCGACGCTCACGCCCGCGGATGTTAGGTTCCCATGCACCTGTTCGGCCTCATCGGGGTACTTATCCGGTTGGGACGGCGTGCGCGGAACGCCGTGCCTTAACGAGATCCCAATCGGACCCGCGCTTCACCCGCAAAGGCCAAACGGCACTATTCCTCTGATGCGATCGGACCCAAGCCAGCTCGATAGCCGTGCCGTGCTCGCCTCGAGCTCGGTCTCGGGTGCCGGTCAGGCCGATGGCGCGGTTGCGCTGCCGGGGTTTGGGACGCTCGCCGAGCGCCTGCGGATCCGGCGCCTTCCGCGCGTAACGCTGCACCCGCTCGCGGGTCGCTTCGCGCTCGCGACGATCGTTATCGGCGCGTTGATGGTCGTCGTGTTCGCCACCGCCGGGCCCAGTGTGCTGGTGCCCCAGAGCACGCATGTGTTCCCGCGCTGGGAGGCCGGACCCTTGAACGGGCTGTTCGGGACACTCACGCACAACGCCACGGCGCTCAACGTCGGCTTCTCCGTCGTTCTGGTGGCGATGACCGCGGCCTACTTCGTCGTGCTCGCCTCGGTCCGCACGCTGTCAATGCGGGTGATCGTGCTGTGCGTGATCGCGCTCCACGTGATCCTGCTGATGAGCCCGCCGCTGCAGCTCACCGACACGTTCAACTACCTCGGCTACGCGCGCCTCGGGGGTCTTCATCACCTGAATCCCTACAACCACGTGATCGCGCAGGAGATCCATGACCCGGTGTACCGGTTCGCCACCTGGTACCACCTGCGTAGCCCATACGGGCCGCTGTTCACGATCGCCAGCTATCCGCTCGCGCTGCTGCCGCTGGGCGTCGCCTACTGGGTCCTGAAGGTGGTGACGGTCCTGTTCAGCCTGATCTTCGTCGGGCTGGTGTGGAAGTGCGCGCGGCTGCTCGGGCGCGACCCGCGCTTCGCCGTGCTGCTCGTGGCGGCCAACCCGATCTTCCTCATGTATGGGATCGCGGGCTTCCACAACGACTTCTTCATGCTCGTGCCCTCGACCGCCGCGATCGCGCTGCTCCTGTCCCGGCGCGACCGCTCGGCCGGCGCGATGCTGATGCTCGCGGTGGCGGTCAAGTTCACGGCAATCCTGCTGCTCCCGTTCCTGCTGTTCGCGGTGCGGACCAACCCGCGGCGGATCCGGGTTGCGACCGGCGCGGCGCTGGCCGCGGTCCCGCTCGCGATCGACTACCTGGCGGTGTTCGGTCTCACGCTGCCGAACCTCGTCGATCAGAGCACGCTGCTGACGCCGTGGAGCTTCCCCAACATGGTCGGATTGCTGCTCGGAGTGGGCGGCGGCACGCCCGGGCTGCTGAGGCTGGCCAACGTGGCGCTGGTCGTGACCGTGGCACTCGTCCTGCGCCGGCGAAGCGACTGGCTGAGCGGCGCGGGATGGAGCACGGTTGCGCTGATCGCGAGCCTCGCGTGGCTCGTACCGTGGTACGTGATCTGGCTGCTGCCACTCGCGGCACTCGGCACCAGCCTGAGACTGCGCCGTGCCGCGATGGCGATCACGGTCTATCTGGTGTTTGCGTTCATCCCCACCACCGGGATGTTCCTCAACGCCCATCACATCAACCTGATGGGCGGGTCCGCCGGGCAGGCATCCAAGGAGCTTCAGAAGAAGCTCGAGCAGTAAGCCCCCGCGCGTCAGCTTCGCATAAGCTCGGAGGTTCGCGGGCACAACAAAAAGCAGCTAAGTGTTAGCTTCGATGCGATGCGGATTGAGGTTGGAACAGCTCCTGGAACGGCTCGACTGCCCGCGGCGACCGCGCGCCCGCGGCGCCGTCTGGACCGTGCCGAGCTCGCGGTGCTGGTCGTGTTTGCCACCGTGTCGCTGTGGGTGCTCGGCCTCGACCTCTGGCAGGTGATCGTCAACGGGCGCGATTGGACCGGCACCGACGGCGTGTACATCGTCGACCAGCTCCAGTACCTGGCCTGGATCCGTAGCGCCTCGCACCATCTGCTCGTCTCGAACCTGTTCGTCCTACGCTCGACCCCTGCGGACTACTTCCAGCCCGCGGTGATGATCTCCGGCGGGTTGGCCGCGCTCGGGATCGCGCCGTGGGTCACCCTGCTGCTGTGGAAGCCGGTCGCGGTGGGCGCCACCTTCTACGCCGTGCGCGAGTACTCGCACCGCAGCCTCGACGGAAGCCGCGCGCGGCTGGCCGCGATCGTGCTCGCGCTGTTCTTCGGCTCGTTCACGATCATCTATGGCTCGGTCGGCGTGATCGGGGACCTGTTCCCCGGCTTCCTGTCGTGGGGGTACACGTTCGGCCTGCTCGCGCTCGCCGCACAGGTCGCCGGGCTGGTCTTCTACGACCGGCTGCGCACGGCCGGCCGCAGCGGCTACGTGCCGGGCCTGATCGGCGCCGGGGCGAGCCTCCTCCACCCATGGAACGGCGAGTTGCTGATCGTCGTGATCGTCGGCGGCGAGGCACTGATGTGGGCGCTCACCCGCCGCCGTCCGCCCGCGGTGCGGCTGGCGCTGAACACGATCGTGCTAACCGGGCTGCCACTCCTCTACTACTTCCTGCTCGGCAAGAGCGATCTCTCGTGGGAGCTCGCGCGGGTGGCCAGCCGTCACTCGTTCCCGCTCTGGTCGATCACGCTCGCGATTCTCCCGCTCCTGCTGCCGGCCGTGCTGGCCTACCGCCACCGGCCCACCACCTTCCTCGCCGCCGCGACGCGAGCGTGGCCGGTCGCGGCTTACGCCGTGTTCCTGTTCTCGGCCTCGGGCGCGAGCGCGACGCCGCTGCACGCCTTCCAGGGGATCACCGTGCCGCTGGCGATTCTGGCGGTGGAGGGCGTGCAGAGCGTGAGTTGGCGCAGGTTGCGCTACCGGACCGCGCTCGCGTTGGCGGCGGTGGCGCTGTTCACGATCCCCGCGACGGCCGACGAGCTCCGGATCGCCCACCAGCTCGCCTCGCCGACGCCCGACAACGCCAACTTCATCACCCGGGACGAGCGGGCCGCGCTCGATTACCTCGAGGACAATCCGACCCCCGGCGGCGTGCTGACGCGCAGCTATCTCGGCGCCGCCGTGCCCGGCAGGACCGGGCGCCGGACGCTCGTCGGCGATTGCCTGTGGTCCCAGCCGCACTGCTTCACGCGTGCGCACGCCGCCCAGGCGCTGTTCGACGGCACGCTGTCCCCGCGAGCCGCTCGCACGTTCGTGCGCAGCACCGGTGCGCGGTTCGTGCTCGCCGACTGCAGCACCAGCGCAAACCTACGGCGCACGCTCGAGCCGATGCTGCTCTCGGTTCACCGCTTCGGCTGCGCGAGCGTGTACGAGGTGGACGCGCCGGGACGCCCGCTCGGACCTCTGGCACAATCTCGCGCCCATGCGGCTCTTCGCGCTCAGAGGCGCCAACAGCGTTGAGCGCAACGAAGCCGACGCGATCCTGTCAGCCACCGACGAGCTGATGCGAGAGCTGATGCGTCGCAACGCGCTCGGCCCGGACGCGATGGTGAGCTGCATCTTCACCCTCACAGACGATCTGAACGCCGAGTTCCCCGCCGTCGCCGCGCGGCGGCTCGGGCTTGAGCACGTGCCGCTGCTGTGTGCCCGCGAGGTTCCGGTCCCCGGGTCGATGCCGCGGGTGATCAGGACGCTCGTGCACTACTACGCCGACGACGATCACGAGCCGCGTCACGTGTACCTCGGCGAGGCGCGGCAGCTGAGGGCCGATCTCGAGTCGGCACAATAGGTCGCACCATGGCCCTGGAGTTCGCAGAGCGCATCCGCAGGATCCCCGTCTATCCGGTGGCAGCCGGGTACGACCTGGGTGCCGACATGGCGATGATGGCGTCGAACGAGTCGTGCTTCGCGCCGGCGCCCGAGGTGGTGGAGGCGGCGATGCGCGCGCTCGCGGGCTCACACCGGTATCCCGATCCCTCGTACACGCCGCTGCGACAGGCGCTCTCGGACCGGTACGGGATCGCCAAGGACCGGATCGCCCTGGGCGACGGCTCATGCGACATCCTGCTGTCGGCCGGCGAGGCGCTGCTCGAGCCGGGCGCCGAGGTGCTCTACGCGTGGCCGGCGTTCAGCGTCTACCCGCACCTGGCCGCGTCCTCGGGCGCGCGCGCGATCGAGGTCCAGCTCGACGCTGCGGAGCGCCACAACCTCGAGTCGATGGCCGACGAGGTCACCGTGGCGACGCGGCTGATCCTGATCTGCAACCCCAACAACCCGACCTCGACCGCGGTCGACCTTGACGCCGTGGGCGCGTTCCTCGAGCGAGTGCCGCGCCACGTGTGCGTGATCCTGGACGAGGCCTATTGCGAGTTCTCGCTTGCGCTCGGCGACCCCCACGCCTCGGTTGAGCTGCTGCGCCGGTTCCCGAATCTCGTGCTGCTGCGAACGTTCTCGAAGGTCTACGGCCTGGCCGGGATGCGGGTCGGATACGCGCTGTGCGGGTCGGCCGAGTTCCGCGTCGCGGTCGACCAGGTGCGCCAGCCGTTCTATCTCAACGCGGCCGCGCAGGCCGCTGCAGTGGAGGCGCTCTCCCACCAGGACGAGGTCGAGCGTCGCGTCGCGCACACGATCGCGATGAGGGGCGTGCTCGTCGACTCGCTCGAGCGGATGGGGCTGTGGGTGGCGGAGTCCGACGCGAACTTCATCTGGTTGCGGCTGCCGCCCGAGTCCGAGGAGCCGGCGGTCGTCGAGGGCCTGCGCGAGCGGGGCGTGCTGGTCCGTGCCGGTGCCTCGCTCGGCCGCGAGGGGGCGCTGCGCGTGACGATCGGCACCGAGGCCGAGAACGAGACGTTCGCCGGGGCGCTGGAAGAGCTGCTGCTGTAGGTGCGCTTGAGGGTCTGACGGGCCGCGCGGGCGCCGGCCCCGCAAACGAGCGCTTGGCCGATCGCCGCCCGTCTGCCACAATCCCCGACGACGCGTATGAACGAGCCACGCCACACATCCCTCGGCTGGTCCTTTTACGCGCCCTTCTACGCCTGGCGATTTAGCTAGGCGCTCGGCTCTGGCATCTCGCCGCCCGCACTGCGCGGGCTCCCCGGAACGCCGAGCGCCCTAGTCGATCGGACCCCGTTCCCTAGAGTTTCAGGCGCAGAAAGGACCAGCAGAAGATGAGGATCTCCACGAAACCGACGGCCAGCGACCAGGACGACGAACCCGGGCAGCGAGCCGGATCCGTCCTCGACATCGGCGGGTGCAAGGTCGGTGGCGAACAGTTCGCGCTGATCGCCGGCCCATGCGCGGTCGAGTCCCGCGATCAGACGCTGCAGACGGCCCGCGCGGTTCGCGACGCCGGCGCGACGATGTTCCGCGGGGGGGCATTCAAGCCCCGCAGCTCGCCCTACGCGTTCCAGGGTCTCGGCCACGAGGGGCTGCGGCTGCTCGCCGAGGCCAGACTCGAGACCGGCCTGCCGATCGTCACCGAGGCGGTCGACGCCCGCGACCTCGACGCCGTGGCCGAGGTCGCCGACGTGATCCAGATCGGCGCCCGCAACATGCAGAACTATGCGCTGCTGGCCGAGGCCGGCCGCTGCGGGCGCCCGGTGCTGCTCAAGCGCGGCCTCGCGAGCACGCTCGAGGAGCTCGTGCTGGCCTCCGAGTACGTCCGCAACGAGGGCAACGACGCGGTGATCCTGTGCGAGCGGGGAATCCGCACGTTCGAGACCGCCTACCGGTTCACGCTCGACGTGATGGCGGTGCCGGTGCTCAAGCAGCTATCCGACCTCCCCGTGGTGGTGGACCCGAGCCACGCCGCCGGGCGGCGCGAGCTGGTCCTGCCACTCGCGCGGGCGGCGGCCGCGGCCGGCGCCGACGGGATCATCGTCGAGGTGCATCCGGACCCGGACAACGCCATGTGCGACGGCCCGCAATCGCTGGCGGCGGACGAATTCGCCGAGTTCGCTGCTCAGATCTCGGCGGTTGCCGCGCTGAGTGGGAAGACCCTCTCCCCGATCGCGCTCGTCGAGGCCTGAGGTGCCGCGCATTCGGGCCATCCCGACGGCGAGGTCCCGGTCGGGCGGGGACATCCGGGACCAGCGGATCGAGCGAGTTGAGCCGCTGGCTGCCCCCATCGAGCTGCTCGACGAGCTCGCCCTCAGCGAGCGCCACGCCGAGGTCGTACGACGAGGGCGCAGGGAGATCCAGGCGATCCTCGACCGCGCCGACGACCGGTTGCTCGTGGTCGTCGGACCCTGCAGCGTGCATGACGTCGATGCCACCCGCGAGTACGCCCGGCGCCTCAGCGAGCAGGCGGCGAGACTGGACGCGGACCTTCGTATCGCGATGCGCGTGTATTTCGAAAAGCCCCGCACGACCACAGGCTGGAAGGGGCTGATCAACGATCCGCACCTCGACGGCTCGGGCGACGTGAACACCGGGCTGCGGCTCGCCCGCGACCTCCTGCTCGACGTGCTCGCACTCGACCTCGCGATCGGCTGCGAGTTTCTCGATCCGATCACCCCGCAGTACATCTCCGATGCCGTGTGCTGGGGCGCGATCGGTGCCCGCACGACCGAGAGCCAGATTCACCGTCAGCTCGGATCCGGCCTGTCGATGCCGGTCGGGTTCAAGAACCGGACCGACGGCGATGTGCAGGTCGCGGTCGACGCGGTGCGCGCTGCCGCGGCACCACACGCGTTCGCCGGCATCGACGACGATGGGACCCCGGCGGTCCTTTACACCAGCGGCAATCGCGACTGTCACGTGATCCTGCGCGGTGGCCGCGAGGCACCGAACTTCGGCCCCGACGGCGTGGCGCGGGCGCTCGCACTGCTCGGAGCCGCCGGCCTGCCCGAGCGCGTGGTGATCGATGTCTCGCACGACAACAGCGGCAAGGACGCGAGCCGCCAGCCGGCCGTGGCGGGCGAGGTAGCGGCCCAGATCGCCGCCGGGAACGGTGCGATCGTCGGCGTGATGCTCGAGTCGTTCCTGGTCGCCGGCCGGCAGGAACTGGCCGCTCCCGAGGCGCTCATCTACGGTCAGTCGATCACCGACGCGTGCATCGACTGGAATACCACCGTGGCGGCCCTTGACGCCCTCGCCGCCGCCGCCCGCGCCCGCCGCGGCGCCGGACGGTAGTGCGGATCGCCGTCATCGGCGTGGGCTTGATCGGCGGCTCGGTAGCGCTGGCCGCGCGCGAGCGTCTCGAACTGTCGGTGACGGGATTCGACGCAGCGCCTGAGGCGCTCGCCACCGCGCGCGACCGCGGCGTGCTCGATCACGCCGCCACGTCGGTCACAGAGGCGGTCGACGGCGCCGAGGTGGTGTTCGTCGCGACGCCCGTCGGGACGCTGCAGCAGACCGTGAGCGCCGCGCTCAAGGACGCGAAGAGCGGCTGCGTGATCACCGACGTCGGCTCGACCAAGCGCGCCGTTGTCGCTGCGCACGGCGATCCGCGCTTCGTCGGCGGCCACCCGCTGGCGGGTGCGGAGACATCGGGCGTGGAGTACGCCCGCGCCGACCTGTTCGACGGCGCGACCTGGTACCTGACGCCCACCGAACAGACCTCCGGGTTGCTCTACGAGCGCCTGTACCGGCTCCTTCACGGGCTCGGGGCCAAGCCGGTGGCGATCGACCCCGAAACCCACGACACCGTGATTGCCACCGTCTCGCACCTGCCGCACGTGCTCGCCAACGTGCTCGTCTCGCAGGCCGCCGGAGCGCTCGAGGCCGGCGATACGCGGCTTCCGGCCACCGGCCCGAGCTTTCGGGACGCCACCCGCGTGGCCGGCGCGTCGAGCACGGTCTGGACCGACATCTACGTCTCCAACCGCGACGCGCTGACGGCCGAGATCGACGAGACGATCTCGCGCCTGCAAACCGTGAGGGACGCGCTGGCCGCCGCCGACACCGACCGGATCACGGCCTGGAACGACGACGCCGCGGCGGACCGCAAGCGACTGCTAGAGGCGCAGCTGGCCGGCGGGTCGCTGTTCGAGCTGCGGGCCTCGGTCCCGAACCGCCCGGGCGTGATCGCCCAGCTCGCGCTCGAGCTCGGCCGGGCTGGCGTGAACATCACCGACATGGCCCTGTACCCGACCGCCGACATGAGCGAGGGCGTGGTGGCGCTTTGGATCTCCGGCGAGCGGGCGGCCGAGCGCGCGCTCGAGCTGGTGGATCGGCTCGGCTTCCCGGTGGCCCGGGCATGAACGCGCGCTTCGATCCCTCCGGTCCGCTGAAGGGCCGGTTGCGACCGCCCTCGGACAAGTCGATCTCGCATCGCGCCGCACTGCTCGGGGCGATGGCCTTGGAGCCGGTGCGGATCAGCGGATACCTGAATGCGGCCGACACGCGCTCGACGCTCGGTGCGCTGCGGGCGCTCGGCGCGATCGTCGAGGAGCGTGAGGACGACGTGCTGATCCGCGGCTGCGGCCTGCGCGACGCGCAGGTCCCCGAGACGACGATCGACGTCGGCAACGCGGGCACGCTGATGCGGCTGCTCCCCGGCTGGCTGGCGTTCCAGGCCGGCGCCAGCTTCACGCTTGACGGCGACGAATCGATCCGCCGCCGGCCCGTCGACCGGATCGCCGAGCCGCTGCGGCAGATGGGGGCGCGGATCGACGCGCGCGAGGGCCGCTTCCCCCCGTTCACTGTCCACGGAACGCAGCTGCAGGGGATCGAGTACGAGCTGCCGGTGGCCAGCGCCCAGGTGAAGTCGTGCGTGCTGGTGGCCGGGATGGTGACCGACGGGACGACCGTGATCGAGCCGGTGCCCGCCCGCGACCACACCGAACGCATGCTCCTGCGCGCCGGCGCCCCGCTGGCCCGGGAGGGAAGCGCGAAGGCCGGCTACCGGACCACGGTCGGCAACACCGACGAGCTCGAGCTCGAGTCGATCGAGGTTCCGGGCGATCTCTCCTCGGCCGCGTTCATGATCGCGGCCGGAGTGCTCGTCCCGGGCTCGCGGTTGGTGCTCGAGAATGTCGGCGTCAATTGGACCCGGGCCGGGTTCCTGCGCGTGCTCGAGCGGATGGGCGCGATCGTTCTCGGCGAACTCGAGCCGGTGGGCGCGTTTGCCGCCGACGAGCCTGTCGCCGACCTCGATGTCACCGGCGCGCCGATCGAAGGCACGACGGTGGAGGCCGACGAGGTTCCGCTCGCGATCGACGAGCTGCCGCTGGTGGCGCTGCTCGGCTGCTTCGCCGAGGGGGAGACGATCGTCCGCGGAGCCGCAGAGCTGCGGGTCAAGGAGTCCGACCGAATTGCCAGCGTGGTGGAGGGGCTGCGCGGCCTCGGCGCTGACATCGAGGCGGCTCCGGACGGCTTCGTCGTGCGCGGCACCGGCGGCCTGCGGGGAGGGCGGATCGACGCCCGCGGAGACCACCGCCTGGCGCTACTCGGCGCGGTCGCCGGCCTTGCCTCGATCGACGGCGTCGAGGTGATCGGAGCCGAGGCGGCGAAGGTCTCATACCCCGACTTCACGGGCGACCTGGCCGCGCTCGCCTGACCATGGTGATCGCGATCGACGGGCCGGCCGGAGCGGGCAAATCGTCCGTCGCGCGGGCGGTGGCCGAGCGGCTGGGGTTCACCTACCTGGACTCCGGGGCGATGTATCGGTGCGTGGCGCTGGCGGCGCTCGAGCTGGGCGTCGACCCCGCGCAGGTTGCGCCGACGCTGAAGCTCGAGCTAGGCGAGCGGATCCTGCTGGACGGCCGCGACGTCACGGCCGCAATCCGCACGCCGGAGGTCTCCGAGGCGTCCTCGCGGGTCGCCGCCGAGCCGGAGGTGCGCCGGGCGATGGTGGCCGAGCAGCGGCGTCTGCTGAGCGCCGGTGATTGGGTGGCCGAGGGGCGCGACATCGGCACCGTGGTCGCGCCCGACGCCGAGCTCAAGGTATTCCTCACCGCCGCGCCCGAGGAGCGGGCCCGCCGGCGCGCGGCCGAGCTCGGCGTCGATCCGGCGACGATCCTGGCCGAGCAGACGATCCGTGATCAGCGCGACCAGACGCGCGAGCACTCCCCGCTCCAGAGCGCTCCGGACGCCACGGAGCTCGACACCACCGGGATGACCCTGCCCGAGGTGGTCGAGGCTGTGGTCGCGCTCCTGCGGTAGCCGTTTGACTGCACGCGCCGCGTGCGCCTACCATCGATGAGATGCGCGCGGGAGGCGTGTTCAGACTCTCGGCAGCCCTTGCCGTCACGGTCACAGTCGGCGCCGGCGCGATGTCCGCGTCCGCTAAGCCGATCCTGATGCCGACGGTCAAGCAGGAGCTGCGCCAGCAGCGCGCGCTGCTGCTCACTCACCTGATCGGCGCCGCCCACTCCACGCTCACGCTGCCACCGCCCCCGTGCCCGGAGAACGGTCTGCTGCCCTCCCCGCTCGGGACGTGTGGGCTGCCCGAGTTGCCCGCGACGACGCTTCCATGGCCCGGGAACATGTCCTACTACGGCGGGCGTGTGCAGCTGCGGCCGCGGATCTACATCGTCTACTGGGGCTGGGGCGAGGCGGGCGCGTGGTCGAAGGGGACGGCGTGCCACGAGGTGAGGGTGTTCAGGCACACGTTGCGCTGCGATCCCGACGGGGCGGGGTCGCGGATGGCCGGGTTCGTGTCGCAGCTCGGCGGAACGCCGTGGGCCGGGCTTCAGAGCCAGTACTTCGAAACCGACGCCCATGGCCACCGGCGCTACATCACCAATCCGAGGCACCAGCTGGCCGGGATCTGGGTCGACGATTCCGACCCCGCCGCAGTGCTGCGTGGGACCTCAGCCGACAACCCCGGCGGGGCGAAGAACACGTACACCCAGCTGGCCCGCGAGGCCGCGCGCGCGGTTCGCCATTTCCACGCCAGGGACCTGATCGACACGGACATCGTGATCGCGCAGCCGCCGAACTTCAGCGATCCGAACGCGCTCTCACAGGGCTACTGCGCGTTCCACGACTACACCCAGCCCGGGGTCGAGAAGGGGATCTACAACGGCATCCGGGCAGGGATCCCGTACACGAACATGCCCTACCAGCTGGCGATCAACTCGGGCGGCGCGAACGTGTGCGGCGAGAACTATGTGACCCCCGGGCGGAGCGGGCGGCTCGACGGCTTCTCGATCGTGCTGGGTCACGAGATCGAGGAGACCGTGACCGACCCGGGCGCCGAGGAGCTCACCGGCGGTGCGGGCCTCGCCGGCCAGCACTTCCTCGGCGGCTGGTATGACGCCATTGATGAGGACGAGAACGGCGACAAGTGCGCATGGGTCGGCACGCTGCTGGACGGTCGCGGCACGCCGAACGTGATGCCGATCCCCGGAGCGGTGGGGAAGACGCGGGGCGACCGCGGGACGATCTTCGCGGTCCAGTCGCTGTGGAGCAACCGCGCGGCCGGCGGGCTCGGCTACTGCGCGGGCGCGGGCACGGATCTGTAGCCGCGGGTAGCCGCGACGGCGGGCCGCTAGTGTCGGCCCCGTGATGAAGGTCGCAATCGTCGGCTATCCGAACGTCGGGAAGTCATCGCTGGTCAACCGGCTCAGCGAATCCCGCGAGGCCGTCGTACACGAACAGCCTGGCGTCACGCGAGACCGCAAGGAGCTCGCGACCGAGTGGAACGGCCGGGCGCTGACCCTGATCGACACCGGCGGGGTGGACCTTGAGGATCGTGACGACCTCGCGCGCCAGATCCAGCAGCAGGCACGGGCGGCGCTCGCCGACGCCGACCTCGCCGTGCTCGTGGTCGACGCCAAGGCGGGTCTGCGCCCCGGGGATCAGGAGATGGCCGACCTGCTGCGCCGCGCGCCGCTGCCGGTGATCGTCGCGGCCAACAAGGTCGACACGGTGTCCGATGTGCCGCTGGCGGCCGAGTTCCACGGGCTGGGGCTGGGCGAGCCGGTCGCCGTGTCCGCCGCACAGGGGCTCGGGACCGGCGACCTGCTCGACGCGATCGTGCAGCGCAGCCCGGCCGAGGAGGACGAGATCGCCGACACCGATGAGCCGATCCGCCTCGCTGTGATCGGCCGGCCCAACGTCGGCAAGTCCTCGCTCGTCAACCGCTTCCTCGGGGCCGAGCGGGTGATCGTCTCCGATCTCGCCGGCACCACACGCGACGCGATCGACCTGCCGCTGAGCTTCGAGGGACGCGAGCTCGTGCTGATCGACACCGCCGGCCTGCGCCGCCAGGCCAAGGTGGGGGAGTCGCTCGAGTACTACACCTCACTGCGCTCGCGGCGCGCGGCCGAGCGGGCCGACGTCGCGCTCGTGGTCTGCGACGCCACCGACGGGATCACGACCCAGGACTTCCGGGTGGCCGAGTTGGCGATGAAGAGCGGCTGCGCCACCGCGCTGGTGCTGAACAAATGGGACCTGGTCGACGGCGGGCTCGACCTCGACCACGAGCGCGCACGGGCGCACCGCAAGCTGCGCCTGCGGCCACGCGTGCTGACCGCCAGCGCCAAGACCGGCCGGCACATCGAGCGGCTGTTGCTCGAGGCGGTCGGTCTCGCCGACCGCAGTCGCGGACGGATCCCCACTCCGCAGCTGAACCGGTTCCTCTCGGAGGCGACCGCGGCGCGCCAGCCGCCATCCGGCGCCGGTCCCAAGGGCCACCGGCTGCGGCTGCTGTTCATGACCCAGACCGCCGAGCGCCCGCCGCGCTTCTCGATCCAGGTCAACTCACGCCAGCGGGTCACCCGTGACTACGCCTACTACCTCGAGAACCGGCTGCGCGAGCGCTATGCGCTGGAGGGGATTCCGGTGATCGTCGACTTCGTCGAGCGCAGCGAGCGCCGGGGCCGCGGCGAGCGCGGCCGCGCCGCGTAGCCGGCCGCGCCATCCAGCCGAACTGGCGCGCGCATCGCCGTCAGGTGCTTTATTGACAGGCGTGCCGAGCCCGATGCAGGGGATCGTCGAGCTGCGGGCGCCAGCGGCGCCCGTGCTCAGGGAGAAGCGGCTGCGCGTCGCGCGGAGGCGGCTGCTCGCGCTGATCTCCGGCCTCGTCACGGTGGTGCTCGCCGGCGTGGCGGCGATCGCGCTGATCGGCGGCTCCGGCGTGGCTCCGCCCGCGGAGGGTGCGGCGGCGGTGGTTCCGGCCGACGCGCTCGCCTACGTCCACCTGTCGACCGACTCGGGGCGTCCGGCGGTCAGGCAGGCTCTCGAGCTGGCCGCGCGGCTGCCGGGTTTCACCACGCTTGGCCAGAGCATCACCGGGCGGCTCGCCGCGATTGCCGGCGGCAGCGCCTCGGCGAGCTGGGCGACGGAGATTCGCCCCTGGCTGGGCCGGGAGGCCGCGCTCGCGTTCCTCAACACTCCCACCGCCACGGCCGACTCGCTGCTCGTGCTCGACGTCGCCGACCACGCCCGCGCGCGGGCGTTCGCACTGCGCTCGGGCGCCGTGAGCGGCGGCAGCTATCGCGGCACGCAGCTGCTCCGCTATCCGGCCGGGACCGAGCTCGCGTTCGTCAAGCACTACCTCGTCGTCGGCGACGACGCGAGCGTGCGGGCCGCGATCGACGCCGGCACCGGCGCGACCGCCGCGCTGTCCACGGACGCCGCCTTCCGTCACGCGCAGAGCGGAGCTCCGGCCGACCGGGTGCTCGAGGCGTTCGCGTCGGCGAGCGGGGTCAGGCGCCTCCTCGGAGCGCAGCATGGCGCGCTCGGCGCGCTCGGATCGCTGCTCTACTCGCCGGCCATGGCGGGCGTGAGCATCGCCGCCTCGCCGAGCCCCGCGGGCGCCCGGATCACCGTCCACAGCGTGCTCGACCCGACACTGGCACGCGTCGCAGCGAGCCCGCCGGCTCCGTTCGTTCCCACGCTGGAGCGGCTGATCCCGGCCGGCTCCCCGTTCGTGCTCGATCTCACCGGCCTTGACCGCTCCGCCCCGCGGCTGCTCGGCGCGGCGGCGGCCGCCGGGATTGCAGGTCGGATCGCGCCGCTGTTGCAGCGCCTGGGCGGGGCGCTGAAGGCCGAGGGGGTCAACGTCTCCTCGCTCGAGTCGATCTTCCACGGCGAGACCGCAATCGCGGTCGCGCCGGCCGCGAACCTTTCGCATCCGCCGTCGCTGGTGATCATCACCCGAACCAAGGATCAGGCTCAGACGAGCGAGCGGCTCGCGGGCCTCGAGGTGCCGCTGTCCGAGCTGTTCCCGCCGCCGGCCTCGGGCTCGGGTCAGGTGCCGCTGTTCAACGATCGCTCGGTGGCGGGGATCACCGCGCATCAGCTTGCGCTGACCCCCGGGCTCGAGCTCGACTACGCCGTCACCGGCGGCCTCGTGGTGATCTCCACCAGCCTCGACGGGATCGCCGCCGTCGTGCGCCACGAGCACGCAATCGCCCAGGAGCGCGAGTTCTCCTCGGCGATGAGTGGTAACCCTCAACGGGTTACCTCGCTACTCTTTCTCGACTTCAGCCAGCTCCTCAGCCTCGGCGAGCAGACAGGCCTCACGCGCGGCGCCACGATCACGGCGCTGCAACCGGATCTCAAGCGGATCCGCGCGGTGGGCCTAAGCTCGACGAGTGGGGAGGACGATTCGACCGCGGAGCTGACCCTCCAGATCTCATGACCATGCTTTCCGACAACGAATACCTGTTCACCTCAGAATCCGTCACCGAAGGGCACCCGGACAAGATCGCCGATCAGATCTCCGACGGCGTGCTCGACGCGGTGATGCGCGACGACCCGACCGGCCGCGTTGCCTGCGAGACGCTGGTCAACACGGGCCTCGTCGTCGTCTCCGGTGAAATCACCACGAGCACCTATGTGGACATCCAGGCCATCGCCCGCGAGACGGTCAAGCGGATCGGCTACACGAACGCGGAGTACGGATTCGACTACAACACCTGCGCGGTCATCAACGCGATCGACAAGCAGTCGCCCGATATCGCGCAGGGCGTCGACCAGGCGTACGAGGCGCGCACCGACCCGGGTGACGACGACGAGCTTGACCTCGCCGGCGCCGGCGACCAGGGGATGATGTTCGGCTACGCCTCGAATGAGACCGACGAGCTGATGCCGCTGCCGATCTCGCTGGCGCACAAGCTGGCCAAGCGCCTCGCCGACGTTCGCAAGGCGGAGATCGTTCCCTACCTGCGCCCCGACGGCAAGACGCAGGTGACGGTCCGCTACGTCGACGGCCGGCCGGCGGAGATCGAGAAGCTCCTGATCTCGACCCAGCACCGCGACGGCGCCGAGTCGCTGATCAAGGACGACCTGTGGGAGCACGTGATCCTGCCGGTGCTGCCGGCCGAGCTCTATGACGCCCGCAAGCTCCAGAAGAACCTGCTCGTGAACCCCACCGGCCGGTTCGTGATCGGCGGCCCGATGGGCGACTGCGGCCTGACCGGGCGCAAGATCATCGTCGACACCTACGGCGGCATGGCACGCCACGGCGGCGGTGCGTTCTCGGGCAAGGATCCGTCCAAGGTCGACCGCTCAGCCGCGTACGTGGCCCGCTACGTGGCCAAGAACGTGGTCGCGGCCGGGCTGGCCGAGCGGGCCGAGGTCCAGGTCGCCTATGCGATCGGCGTCGCTCATCCGGTGTCGGTGATGGTCGAGACGTTCGGCACCGAGAAGGTGGGTCGGGCGAAGATCCTCGAGCTCGTGCGCGAGCACTTCGACCTGCGCCCGGGCGCGTTCCGCGACTACCTCAAGCTGCACCGGCCGATCTACCAGAAGACCGCCGCCTACGGCCACTTCGGGCGCGACGACCACGACTTCACGTGGGAGCGCACCGACAAGGCCGACGCACTGCGCGCCGCCGCTGGGCTGGGCGGAGCAACCGTCGCGGCGTAGTTCGGGGCGGCGCATGCGCCCCGCCGGGGCGCGCATTCGCGCCGCGGGCTGCTACCCGACGTCCGAGGTCGGGTCCGCCGCGGGCGGACCCGGTTGCTGCATCTCGTGGATCGCCTTGTCGACGACCGTAACGATGCTGTGCGGGTCCGAGACGCCGACGAACTTGAAGTCATAGCCCGACTCGGCCGCGGTGTCGAAGTCGACGGTGCCGACACGCAGCAGGCGGTCGACGAAGGTCTGGATCGTGTTGACGTTCTGAACCCGGGCGAGCCGCGTCTCGTGCATCTCGCGGGACAGGATGCCCTTGTGGATCGTCAGGCGCTGGTTGGTGATCGTGTAGGTGACCGTGATGCGCCTGACCAGCCCGATCACGACCGCGATCGTGAAGACGACGAGCACCGCGGCGATCACCCAGGCGACCTGGACGCTCTTGCCCGTGATCCGCGTGATCAGGCCGGCCACCACCCCCGCCACGATCGCGATCAGCAGCCCGCGGAGATAGAAACTCAGGATCGACCGCCACGAGGGGTGGCCGTGGAAGAAGACCTGTTCACCGGCGGGTGGATCCACGGGGCTGACCATAACGATCCGAGAACTCAGATGCCGAGCAGCATCGCCAGCAGCGCCAGCCCGATGATCGCCATCGAGGCGATTGACATCAGGCCGGCGAGCGGCGCGGGGTCGACCGACACCGGCCCCGAGCGCTGGAACAGCGCGAACATCGCCACCACCGGACTGCCGCCGATCACACACGGCAGCACCCAGGCGCGCTGTCCCGCCCGCTCGGCCGCGACCATCCCCAGCACGCGCGTGCAGGCGTCGAGCGCGATCCCGAACGCGAGCAGCACGTGGCCGGTGCCGAGGGCCACCTCGGCCAGGCCGATGTAGAACTCGGCCCCGAGCACCACCAGCAGCGCGATGCCGACCAGGAACCCGGCCGCGACCGCCTGATCGCTGGGGTAGGACGGGCGCCGCCGTCCGTGTGGCCGCGCCGGCTGAATCCGCTCCGGCCGGGTCATGGTCACCAGCGCCTGCGCCACCGGGCTCTCACGCGGGCCCTCGGCGCCGGGAAGTTGCCCGGTGGGGCGCACGACCTCGGGTAGCTCAGCGATCGTCCGGCGCAGCCACGCATCCGTTCCCGCCGGGTCCTCGGCCAGCTCCTCCGGATCGATCAGCAACAGCCGCAGGCCGTGCGCCGGGATCATCTCGGCGAGCAGGCGGTCGTGGACGCCGTGACCCGCGACGACCATCCGGTTGCCGGGGTAGTACGCGTCGACGACCAGCCATGCGTCGGTCGCCGCGCCAGGCGTGCGCAGCCACCCGAACATGTGATGGCGACGCCCGATCTCCCCGAGCACGCGATCGCAGGCGGACAGGATCCCAGCCGTCAGTAGCCCCTCGGCGACGCTGTCGCTCGTCATCCTGCGGGCAATCTACCCTGCCGAAGCCTGATGAATGTGATCGCTCGCGTCGAGCCGCTGACCAGAACCCGCGCCGTGCGGGGACCGTTTGACTACCGACTCGGCGCCGATCAGACCGAGGTGACGGTGGGGTCGCTCCTGCGCGTGCCGTTCGGCGGGCGCCGAACGCTCGGCGTCGTGGTCGAGCTGGCCGAGCGCTCCGAGCTCGCGCCCGAGCGCCTCGCGGCTCCCGATGCGGTGCTCGAGGCCGGGCTCTCCGCCGACCTCGTGTCGCTAGCGAGCTGGATGGCACGCGAGTACTGCTCGACGCCCGCCCGGGCTCTCGGGCTGCTGCTCGCGCCGGGCGCCGCGGGGGGGATGCGGGCCAAGGAGGTGCTCCTGGCCGAGCTGACCCCCGCCGGTCGTGCCGCGCTCGAGTCGGGCAAGTCGCGGCTGAGCGACGGTCAGCGGACGATTCTCTCCGCGCTCGCATCGCGGGGCGAGAGCGTC
This sequence comes from uncultured Solirubrobacterales bacterium, assembly GCA_963796645.1. Classification (GTDB taxonomy): domain Bacteria; phylum Actinomycetota; class Thermoleophilia; order Solirubrobacterales; family Solirubrobacteraceae; genus Palsa-465. The sequence continues at coordinate 158,956 of CAWCMQ010000007.1, forward strand.
GCCTCGGAGCTCGGCACGGCCAGCCTTCGGCGACTCGAGGCCCGCGAGCTCGTGGCGCTGCGGCGCGCCCGGAGCCGCCGCCGGCCCGTGTCCCACCGGGTCGGTGCGGCGAGCGTCGTTGCGCCGCCGCTGACCGCCGAGCAGCAGACCGCGCTCGAAGCGATCCTGGCCGGGATCCGCGCCGGCGCGCACGAGCGCTTTCTGCTTCACGGCGTCACCGGCTCGGGCAAGACGGAGGTCTACCTGCGCGCCGTCCAGGAGACGCTCGCGGCCGGTCGCAGCGCGATCGTGCTTGTCCCCGAGATCGCGCTCACGCCGCAGGCGCTGCACCGCTTCGAGGCCCGATTCGGCGACGTCGTGGCGGTGATGCACTCCGCGCTCGGGCAGGGCGAGCGCTATGACGAATGGCAGCGGATGCGCAGCGGCGAGGCGCGGGTCTGTGTCGGGCCGCGCTCGGCCGTGTTCGCGCCCCTGCCCGAGATCGGATTGATCGTCGTCGACGAGGAGCACGAGGGCTCCTACAAGCACGAGGGGGACCCGCGCTACGACGCCCGCGCGGTCGCCGAGGAGCGCGCGCGCCAGCACGATGCCGTGCTGCTGCTCGGCAGCGCCACGCCTCGGCCCGAGAGCGTGTCAGGGACGCCGCGGCTGCGGCTCTCACGCCGGATCGACGGCCGCGCCCTGCCGCACGTCGAGGTGCTCGACATGCGCGGCCTGCACCACCCGCTGCACCCCGAGACGAGAATGGCGTTGGCCGACTGCCGCGCCACCGGGACCAAGGCGATCATGCTGCTCAACCGGCGAGGCTGGTCAAACTTCCTCTCCTGCCGCTCGTGCGGCGAGGTGTGGATGTGCCCGAACTGCGAGGTCGCGCTCGTCCTGCATCGCAGCGGAAGCTTCATCGCCTGCCACCACTGCGGCCATCGCCAGGCGGTCCCGAGCCGCTGCCCGAGCTGCGCATCGGTCGCGGTGGCGCGTCACGGGGCCGGCACAGAGCGCCTCGAGCAGGAACTCGCCGAGGCGCTCGGCGGCCCCGGCTTCCCGGTGCTGCGGCTCGACGCCGATGCGGCCGGACTGGGCGAGCGCGCGGCCACGCTGAATCGCTTTGGGGCGGCACCGGCGGGGCTGCTGATCGGCACCCAGATGGTGGCCAAGGGCCATGACTTTCCCGACATCGCGCTCGGGGTCGTGCTCGACGCCGACCAGACGCTGCGGTTTCCCGACTTCCGCTCCGAGGAGCGGACCTTCGCCATGGTCACCCAGCTGGCCGGGCGCGCCGGGCGGGCCGGTGCCCAGGGGCGGGTGCTCGTCCAGACGCTGGCGCCCGAGGCCCGCTCGATCAGCTTCGCCGCCCGCCACGACTCCGACGGTTTCCTGGCCGACGAGCTGGTTCGCCGGCGCGCGCTCGGCTACCCGCCGTTCTCATCCCTGATCCGGCTCGTCTGCTCGGCCGAGGCGCCCGAGGCGGCCGCCGCGGTGGCCAGTGAGCTGCGCGCGGCGATCACGCCGCCCAGCGCGACCGTGCTTGGCCCGGCGCCACTGTTCCGCCTGCGCAACCGCGCCCGCAGCCAGCTCGTGATCAAGGCGGGGGAGCGGGCGGCCGCAATCGCAGCGGTCGGGCGGGCCGTCGACGCGATCGCGCCGGCGGCCGCGCGGCGCGGGGTCAGCGTCAGCGTCGACGTCGATCCCCAGTAGCGCCTCACTAAACTTGCCAGCGTGTCGGAAGAGACGATCGACAGCGCTGAAGTCGAGCCCGAGGAGGATGAGGCTCCCGAGCCCGAGCCAGAGCTCGATCCCGAGCTCGCGGCCCGCCGGAACGCGGCGCTCGCCCACGTGCGCAAGTTTGGTGATCCGGTGCTGCGCACCCGCGCTCGGCCGATTGAGCAGATCGACGATGCGCTGCGGTCGGAGATAGCGCGGATGGGGGAGCTGATGAACGATGCAATGGGCGTCGGGCTCGCGGCCACCCAGCTCGGTGTCCTCCATCGGGTGCTCGTCTACCGCGTGCAGCAGCAGGCCCCGGTCTCGGCGCTGATCAATCCCGAGATCGAATGGCGCGGCGACGAGCAGGAGATCGCCGAGGAGGGCTGCCTCAGCCTGCCGGCCGTGGCCGTCGACGTCGAGCGCCCGATCCACGTCCGCGTCAAGGCGCTCGACGAGCGTGGGCGGCCGGTCCTGATCGAGGCGACCGGGCTCGAGGCGCGCGTGATCCAGCACGAGATGGACCATCTCGACGGCGTTCTGATTCTCGATCGCACGCCGCGCGATCAGCGCAAGGAAGCGATGCGGACGCTGCGCGAGGCTCAGCAGGCGGCCTGAGCGCTGGTGTCGTGAGTCACTAGGTTGCGGACCGTCTTTCTCGGCACCTCCGACTTCGCGGCAGCGGTGCTGAGCCGGCTCGCCGGCTCTCCCCACCGGCCCGCGCTGGTCGTCACGCGCCCGGACCGGCCACGCGGCCGGGGGCGCCGACTCGCGCCGCCGCCGGTCGCCGATGCGGCGCTCGAACTCGGGATCCCGGTCGATCAGCCCGCGTCGGTCAACGACGAGGACGCTCGGGCCCGGATCGCGGCGGCCTCGCCCGAGGCGGTGTGCGTGTGTGCGTTCGGGGCGCTGATCAAGGAGCCGCTGCTGTCCGAGTACCCGATGCTCAACGTACACCCGTCGCTGCTCCCTCGCTGGCGCGGCGCGGCCCCGCTGGAGCGCGCGATCATGGCCGGGGACGAGACCACCGGGGTGTCGATCATGGTGCTCACCGCGGGGCTCGACAGCGGCCCGGTTTGCGCGCAACAGGCCGAGCCGATCGTCCCCGAGGACACCTACGGCAGCCTCGCCCCGCGGCTTGCGCAGATCGGTGGCGACCTGCTCGTTTCGGTGCTCGACCAGCGGCCGGAATGCTCCGAGCAGGACGACGCCCTCGCCACCTACGCCGAGAAGATCTCCCCCGAGGATCGGGAGCTTGATCCCGGATGCAGCGCCAGCGAGCTCGAGCGAATCGTCCGCGCGCTGACGCCCCACATCGGTGCATACATCCGGCTGACCGACGGCACACTGCTCGGGGTGGGCGAGGCCCGCGCGGTCAGCGACGGCGGCCCGCCTCCGGGCGCGGTCTCGTTCGCGGGACCGGTGCCGGTCCTCGGCTGCGCCGAGGGCGCGCTCGAGCTGCTGGCGGTCAAGCCGCCCGGCAAGCGTCAGATGACGGGCGCCGAGTACCTGCGCGGACATCGGCGGTGAGCGACGTCGCGCCGGCCCGCCGGTGTGCGTTCGTGGTGATCCGCCGCGTGTTCGAGCAGGGGGCCTATGCCGATCGGGCGCTGCAGGCCGAGTCCCGGGGGTTGGATCGGCGGGATCGGGCGTTGGCGATGGCGCTGGCCTATGGGACGGTGCAGCGTCGGGGGACCCTCGATCACGTGATCGCGAAGCTGGTCTCGCGCCCACTCAAGGACCTCGATCCACCCGTACTAGCGGCGCTCCGGCTCGGCAGCTTTCAGCTGCTGTTCCTCGGCGGCGTGGCCGACCACGCCGCGGTCAACGAGAGCGTCGAGCTGGTCAAGCGCGAGGCGCGGGGCGGGGCGGCGCTTGTGAACGCGGTGCTGCGCCGGGTCGTGCGCGAGGGCCCCGGGCTGCTCGATGCACTTGACGACAGCACCCCGGCCGGAGCTGCGCTGCGCCACTCGGTACCGGGGTGGCTGGCCGAGCTGTGGTTCGACGAGCTCGGGCCCGAGCAGGCACGTTCCTTGCTGCGCCACGTCAACGACCCGGCGGAATCGGCCTTGCGCGTCAACACTCTGGTCTCGGACGTGGCGGCTGTGGCCGAGCAGCTGCCCGTGGCGACCGAGCCAGACCCCGCGCTTCCCGAGGCGCTCGTGCTCGCGGGCCCGTTCGACGCACACGGCTCGGAGCTGTTCGCGGCCGGTGCGATCACACCCCAATCACGGGCATCGATGCGGGTTGTGCGGACACTCGCGCCCGAGTCCGGTGAACGCGTGCTCGACCTCTGCGCTGCCCCGGGCGGCAAGACGACACATCTGGCCGCGCTGATGAGCGACGATGGGGAAATAGTGGCGGTCGAGCGCCATCCCGGCCGCGCCGAGGCGCTGCGGAGGATGTGCGTGCGGATGCAAACCGGCTGCGTGCACGTGATCACCGGCGATGCGGCCGCACCCGCGCCCGGCGCCCCGTTTGACCGGGTACTCGTGGACCCGCCCTGCAGCGGTCTCGGGACGCTCCAGTCACGGCCCGACATCCGCTGGCGTGCCTCGCCGGACTCGATCGCCGAGCTCGCCCTGCTCCAGACCCGGATCCTCACCGCCGCCGGCGCGGCCACGGCACCGGGGGGCACCCTCGTCTACTCGGTGTGCACGATTTCACAGGCCGAGGGGGTCCGTGTGGTGGAGGCTTTCCTGGATGTCCATCCTGACTTCAGCGCCGACGGCGCCCCCGTGCAGCTGCTCCCCGACCGAGACCGTACGGATGGGTTCTTCATCGCCAGATTGCGGCGCGCCTGAGCGCCCTTTGCCGTGACGGCGGGCGCGCTCGTTAACCTAGAGACGACGTGACCGATCCCCCCGTCAAGCTCGGTCCAGAATGCCCGAACTGCGGAGAGCCGTGGCTGCGGCCGACCGCCGTCCCGGGCCGCTATCGCTGCGTCTACTGCCTGCAGCGCTACGAGCTGGTCTCGGTGTGCCCCAACTGCGGCGAGCATTCCACGATCGTGCGGATGTCCAGCACCGCGATCGTGGCCTGCAACCACTGCAACGGCAGCATGCTCAAGGCGGTCTAGGCGAGTGTCTGAGAGCCCGCTGGGCGGACTCAGGGTCGCGCCGTCGATCCTCTCGGCCGACTTCGCGCGGCTCGGTTCGCAGATCGACGAGGTGCTTGCCGTCGGCGCCTCCGTGATCCACGTGGACGTGATGGATGGCCACTTCGTGCCGCCGATCACATTTGGCGCGCTGATCGTCGGCGCGTTGGCCGACCGTGTCCACCAGGCGGGCGCGATCATCGACGTGCACCTGATGATCGAGCGGCCCGAGCGCCAGGTGGCCGAGTTCGCCCGGGCCGGCGCGGACAACATCACCGTGCATGTCGAGGCGACCCCGCATCTGCATTACGCGCTGCAGTCGATCCGGGAGGCCGGTTGCACCGCGAGCGCGGCGATCTGCCCGGCGACGCCGGCCGACGTCCTGGTCGAGGTGGCCGAGGACTCGCTCGACATGGCGCTGTGCATGAGCGTCAACCCCGGCTGGGGCGCCCAGCGCTTCATTCCCGCCTCGCTCGACAAGCTCGCCCGGATGCGGAGCGCGCTGCCGGCCCACGTCGCGCTCGAGGTCGACGGCGGCGTCCACGAGCAGACGGTCGGAGGGTGCGTGGAAGCGGGCGCCAATGTGCTCGTGACGGGCTCGGCGGTGTTCGGATCACACGACCCGGCGGCCGCGTATCAGGGGATCGAGGCGGCGGCGCGGGCCGCCCCAGGGAACATTCGGTAGGGTGCCTGCCATGCGGAGGCGCAAGTTTGCAGCGGGGTTGGCGATGCTCGCGACCACCGCGGCCCTGGCTGGCTGCGGCGGATCGAGTTCGTCCGGGGTCACACCGGCCGCTTATGTGAAGGCGATTTGCGCCACGATCGGTCCGTTCGAGAAGGACGTCCAGGCCCGGAGCAGCTCGCTCAATCTCTCATCACTGACTAACGCGGCCCAGGGCAAGAAGGCGCTCCAGACCTTCATGGCGGGAATCGTCGCCGACACCGACAAGGCGGTCACGCAGCTGAAGGCCGCCGGCACGCCCAACATCAGCAACGGCAAGCAGATCGCGACCACGCTGGTCGGCGCGTTCACGGCGCTGAAGGTGGCCCTGGCCCAGGCTGAGACGAAGGCGGGCTCGCTGCCGACCAGTAGCCCTCAGGCGTTCCAGACCGCGGCGCAGGCGCTCGGCACCAGCGTCCAGTCCTCGATGAGTTCGATCGGGTCGAGCCTCAACGGGCTCAAGAGCGCGGATCTCGAGAAGGCCGCGGCCAACGACCCGACCTGCAAGAGCCTGTCAAGCGGCGGTTGATCGGCTAGTTGAGCTAGGCCTGCGCCAGAGTGGGCGGAGCGCTCGACTCGGCCGGTCCTCGCCGGTACACGATTGACAGCAGGCCGCAGAGCACGAGTGCGGCGGTGAAGTAACCGACCTCGACGCGGGTCACCTCGTTGGAGATCGTGTTGGTGGCGACGAACACCACGAACAGGGCCGCTGCGGTCAGCCAGGCGACGGAGGCGAGCGCCGCCCGGCCGCGGGCAAGCGCGGCCTGGTTGAGCGTCCCGGCGACCAGGTGCAGGCCCATCCCGAGCCCCACCACGGCCAGCCCCACGCGTCCGTAGTGGAAGCCCTTGTTGCCCAGCAGCGCGGTCATCACGAACGGCCCGATCAGCAGCAGCCCGAGCGCGACCGCGCCCGCGAACGCGGCGATCGCCGAGATCGTGAGACGGATCGCGCGGTGGAACTCGTCGGGGCTCGACTTCGCCTCCAACCCGGCCAGGTGCGGGAGGATCGAGGTCTGGATCGCCTGGAACAGCTGCAGCGGCGCGCGCACGATCAGCAGCACGTTGAACACGAACCCCGCCAGCGCGCGGCCCGAGGTGTGGTTGACGATCAGCACCGCGGCGTTCATCAGCGTCTGCTCGGCGAGCATGATCCCGACGACGGCGAACGCGAACCCGGTCCCGAACTTGAACGACAGGTTGACCGAGGCCTCCTCGATCTGCGCGTGCGCCGGGCCCTCGCGGGCGGCGTCGGCGACCTCGATCCCGGCCAGCCCCCGCATCCTGTGGCGCGAGAACGCGAATGGGATCACCATCAGCGAGCAGAACGGCGCTACCGCCATCCCGGCCGCGACGACGTTCTGGCCGGTGCCGATCCCGATCGCCGCGATCAACGCGAACAAGAAGCGCGATGTGGACTCGAGGAAGACCAGGGCCCCGTACAGCGCGAAGCGCTCGTGACCGGCCAGCCAGCCGCGGGCGAAGTAGCTCGCCGCGTAGGCGAGCACCCCGATCACGAGGATCCAATACAGCGCGCTCGAGCCGTCGAACAGGTTGTGCTCGATCCGCGGGCGCAGGATCAGCGCGGCGATCAGGAACAGCACCGCGAACCCGAACTGGATCATCGCCGGGACGCGCAGCGGATGCCCGTGCAGGCCGCGGGCGCGCCGGTCGGCAATCGTCCGCGAGAGCAGCTGCTCGACCGGGCGGTAGATCACCGACAGGACCACGAACATCACGGCCCAGAGCAGCGATACGCGACCGTAGGCCTGGCTCGAGAGCACGTGGCTCGCTACCGCCAGGTACGCGAAGGTGAAGATCCCGGTGGATGCGATCCCGATCGAGAGGACCCTTGCCCCCGATGCGTACGAGCCCTTCTGCTCCGGCGGGGCGTGCGGTGGCGGCTCCCCGACCGGGGGCAGGTGAACCGTCTCGATCTCGCCCGTCATCAGGACACGGCTACCAGCAACATCGTCCACGGAAACGGCGACCGGGCCTCGCGAACCTCGCCGTGTCGGCCCAGCAGCTCGACGAATGAGCGCTTGGACCAGTGGTTGACATGGCCGGGTGTGTTCCCGAGCTGCTTCAGGTACGCGCCGCGGGCCATGTTCAGTCCGCGCCACAGCGGCTCGCGGGGCACCGAGACGAGCAGGTGTGCGCTCGCGACGCGCGCCATCTCGGCGACCGTGTGCTCGGGGTCGGGAACGTGCTCGAGCACCTCGATAGCGGCGGCGAGCTCAAATTCGTTGTCGCTGAACGGAAGGTTGTCGGCCGCCATCGTCATGAACTCGAGGTTCTCGCGCCGCCGCCCGGCCCATTCGGCCTGGAGCTTGGGATCGTCCAGGTCGATCCCGACGATCCGCCCAGAGCCCAGCCGCTGCGCCCAGCGCTCGGTCAGAACGCCCTCGCCGCACCCGACGTCGAGCACGGAGCGCGGCGCTGCGCGGGTGAACAGCTCGTCAAGCGTCGACTCGAACCAGCTCATCAGCCGGCGGACGACCGGGTTGGTGGAGCCGTACTTGTCGAAGGTGTTGCCGGTCGGAACGGGTTGCGTCGCTCCTGACGAGGCGGCGCTCATACCTCGAGTGCCTCACGATCGCCGCCCGTCGGGGGCGTCTTCGTGGCCGCCGGGTCGGTCGGCGCGTCCTTGGCGCCCGGCTCCTTGGCGCCCGCGTCCTTAGGCCCCGGGTCCTCGGTGCCAGCGCCGGGCGTCTCGGTGCCCGCGGGCGCACCGGGCTCGTAGTGCGAGGGCTCGACCCCGAGCTGCAGTTCGATCCGCCGCACCCGCTCGAACGTACGCTGCGAGAGCGTGCGCTGAGCGTCGAGCAGGTCGCCGATCACGCCCAGCGATCCGAGCAGCATCGCCGCGTTGAACAGGACCGCGCCGGCGATCAGCGACTGAACGTGACCCTTGCCCTGGCCTTCGATGAAATAGATGACGAACCGGATGAACACCGCCAGCGCGAGCGTGCCCATGACCAGCGCGCCGCCCCAGAACACCTTCAGCGGCTCATACTGCGAGTAGATGCGGAAGATCGAGATCGCGTTGCGCCGCACGTACGCGGCCATCGACGGGAACAGCCTCGATTCGCGGGTCTTCGGGTTGGTGCGGATCGGCACGTGATCGACCGCCACCAGCAGCTTGCCGGCCTGGATGATCGTCTCGAGCGTGTAGGTGAACTTCGAGGAGACCGCCTGCATCTGCAGCGCCGCCTCGCGGTTGTAGGCGCGGAATCCGGAGGTCGTGTCGGGAATCGCGGTCGAGGACGCCTGGCGCACCACCCATGAGCCGAGACGCTGCAGGAGCTTCTTCAGGCCCGAGAAGTGCTCGATCGTCTCGACCTGGCGGTCGCCGACCACCATGTCCGCCTGACCCCGCAAAATCGGCTCGACGAGCTTCGGGATGTCGCCACCCTCATATTGGTTATCCGCATCCGTGTTGACGATCACGTCGGCGCCCAGCTTCAGGCCGGCGTCGAGTCCGGCCTGGAACCCGGCCGCGAGGCCCTTGTGGTTGGTCAGCCGCACAATGTGGTCGACGCCGTGCTCGCGCGCGACCTCGATCGTCCGGTCGGTCGATCCATCGTCGATGATCAGCCATTCGACGGTGTCGAAGCCGGAAACCTCCCGGGGTAGCCGGCTGAGGGTCAGCGGTAGCTGCCGCTCCTCGTTGAAACAGGGAATCTGGATGATCAGCTTCATGACGCTTCACCGAACGGTATCGAGGTCTCCCGGCATAAATGCACGGCGGCCGCCGGGGGGCCACGGGCTCGGCGCGCGTCGGGCGTGCGCCTCGCGAGCGCCGCAACCGTGTGGTCCGGTCGGGATACTGGACGACTAGGTTATGGAAAGCGCCACCCTCACCCGGCCACCAGCCGCTCCCGCCGTAACCGGCCGCCCCGCGGGGCCTCGCTCGCGCCTGCGTCCGGGCCCTCGATCGAGCTCGGGCCGGCGGCGCGACTGGCAGCGCCCGGCGCTTGTGGTGCTACTCGCGGGCTCGCTGGTGCTGCGCCTGTGGGGGATCAAGCAGGGCCTGCCGTATAGCTACAACGTCGACGAGGCGACCCATTTCGTCCCGCGCGCTGTGGCCTTCTTCGGCCACGACCTCAATCCCCACTACTTCCTCAATCCGCCCGGCTATTCGTACCTGCTCCACATCGTGTTCGAGCTGTGGTTCGGGAGCGCCGACGCGGTAACGCGCGCCTACGCCACCGATCCCACCAGTGTGTTCGTGGTCGCCCGGGTGGTGGCCGCGGTGCTGGGAACGATCACCGTTTGGCTGACCTATCTGGCGGGGGCGCGCCTGTTTAACCGGAATGTCGGGCTGCTCGCCGGGGCGATTCTCAGCGTCGCCTTCCTACCCGTCTTCTACAGCCACCTGGCGCTCAACGACGTTCCCACGCTTGCCCCCGTGGCGCTGTCGCTGTATGGGGTCGCGGGCGTCATCCGGCGCGGGCGCCGGCGCGACTACGCGATCGCCGGGATCGCCATCGGGCTCGCGGCGGCGACCAAATACACGGGCGGGATCACGCTGGTGTGCCTGGTCGCGGCGTCGATCTGCGATGCCGCGGACGAGTCCGTATGGCGGGCCGTGCGGCGGCTCGGGCTGGCGCTGCTGCTGGCGCTGGTCGGGTTCCTGATCGCGAACCCGTACGCGGTGCTCGACTTCTCGGCCTTCCAGGCCGGGCTCTCCTCGCAGGCCTCGCTGGCTGCCGGCCAGGACCCGGTCAAGCTGGGGAGCACCGCGGGGAGCGGGATCACGTACTACCTGTGGACGTTCACGTGGGGCCTCGGGTGGGGCCCGACGCTGGCCGCGATCGGCGGGTCCGTGCTGCTGTTCGCGCGGCGGCGGTTCGCGATGGCATTGGTGCTACTGCCCGCACCGATCGCGTTCATCGTGTTCATGGGCAACCAGCAGCGGTTCTTCGGCCGCTGGCTGATGCCGATCTTCCCGATCGTGGCCGTGCTGGGCGCCTACGGGGCGGTCGAGGCGGTGCGCTGGATCTCGCGCAGGACGCGGCTACGCCCGTCGTTCGTCGGAGCGCTGATGGCGGTCCTGATCCTCGCCCAGAGCCTTGTGGCTGTGCTCCACAACGACGCCGTGCTCGCGCGGCCCGACACCCGCAATCTGACTCGGGCCTGGATGGTCGGGCACGTCCCCGCCGGAGCCAAGATCGTGGTCGAGCCCGTGGTCTCCGACAACTGGGCGGCCGACATAGGCCACTCGCTTCCGTGGACTCCGAGCGGCGAGCGTTGGTGGCGGTTCGCCACCTGGCTGACCGACGTGGACGAGCACGGCAATCCGCTCCCGGCCGGACAGCGTCGGTTCGTGCTGGTCGATCAGTACGAACGCACGCTGCGCCCAGCCCTGCTCGACGAGTACGTGCAGCACGGCTTCTGCTGGCTGGTCGTGGGGTCGCTCCAGGCCGGGCGCGCCTTCGCCCAGCCCGAGGCGGCGCCGGAGGCGGTCCAGTACTACGCCGCGCTTGCCAGCCGGGCCCGGCTCGTCTACCACATCAGCCCGTTCTCGGCCGGCACCCATCCGGTGCCGTTCAGCTTCGACTGGTCGATCGACTACTACCCGCGCCAGTACTACCGGCCCGGACCGGAGATGAGCGTGTACCGGCTCCGCGGCGGCGTCTGCGGGTCCTAGCTCGAGCTCTCGCGGCCGCGGGGGCGTCCTATCCTTAGGATCGAGATGGACCTCAAGACCGACACCGATCGCCGCCACCTCGCCCGAGCAATCGAGCTGGCCGAGCAGGGTCGAGGACGCGTGAGTCCGAACCCCTTGGTCGGCGCCGTGATCGGGCTTGAGGAGGAGACACTGGCCGAGGGCTATCACCGGGCCGTCGGCTCCGCCCACGCCGAGGTGGAGGCGATCGAGGCGGCCGGAGGTCGCGATCTCAGCGACGCCACGCTGTACATCTCGCTCGAGCCCTGCTGCCATCACGGCCGTACACCGCCCTGTACCGAGGCGATCCGGGCCGCCGGCATCAACCGCGTCGTGATCGCGTCCGACGATCCCAGCGAGCACGCTTCCGGTCGGGGCCTCGGGATCCTGCGCGATGAGGGAATCGACGTGGTGATGGCCGACGGGGACCTGGCCTCCCGCGCGCGGCTGCTGAACCAGCCGTTCCGCAAGCACGCCCGCACCGGGCGCCCGTGGGTGATGTTCAAGTCGGCGATGTCGCTCGACGGCAAGGTCGCCACGAGCAGCGGCGACTCCAAGTGGATCTCCGGCGAGCCGAGCCGCTTCCGCGCCCATCACTGGCGCGCCGAGTGTGACGCCGTGGCGGTCGGAATCGGGACCGCGCTGGCCGACGACCCGCAGCTGACCGCGCGCGTGAAGGGCGTCGAGCGCCAGCCGCGGCGGATCGTGTTCGACTCGCTCGCCCAGCTGCCGCTGGACTCAAAGCTCGTTCGCGACGCCAGGCGGATCGCGCTCACCGTGGTCGTCTCGCGCGCAGCGCCGCGGACCGCCACCGATGCGCTTGAGGTGCACGGCGCCGAGGTGATCGTCGCCACGGGGGAGCACGAACCCGCGCGCGTGCGCTCCGCGCTCGATCAGCTCGGCGCAGCGGGAATCGGCTCGATCCTGCTCGAGGGCGGACCGCACCTCGCCGGGGCGTTTCTCGACGCCGGAGAGGTCGACGAGATGCGGCTGTTCCTCGCCCCGATCGTGCTCGGGGGGCGAACCAGCCGCGTGCCGCTCGAGGGTGAGGGCGTCGAGGCTGTCGCCGAGGCGGCTCACGCGCTGACGATGGAGTGCGAGAGCGTCGGCGAGGACCTGCTGATCTCAGCCCGCATGAAGGAGTGGTGAGTGTTCACCGGCCTGGTTCAGGATCTCGGGAACGTGTTCGAGGTCGACATCGGGTCTGATGGCATCCGGCTGACGATCGAGACAGGTCTGAGCGAGGAGCTGGAGGTCGGCGATTCCGTGGCCATCAACGGCGTGTGCCTGACCGCGACCTGGGTTGGAAACGGCGCCTTCGACGTCGACGTGATGCACGAGACGGTCGCGCGGACATCGCTCGCCAAGCTCGAGCCCGGCCACCCGGTCAATCTCGAGCTGCCGCTGCGCGCCGGCGACCGGCTCGGCGGCCACATCGTCCAGGGTCACGTCGACGGAGTCGGCAACGTGTCCGACGTCGAGGACGACGGGTTCGCACGGCGGATGCGGATCGAGGCGCTCGAAGAGGTGCTGCGCTACGTGGTGCAGAAGGGCTCGATCACCGCCGATGGCGTGTCGCTCACGGTGGCGGCCGTGGATGGCCAATCCTTTACCGTTTCTCTGATACCAGAGACCTTGAAAAGCACGAATCTCGGCAGTGCCGAGCCCGGAACGACCGTGAATCTGGAGGTCGACGTGTTGGCCAAATACGTGGAGAAGATGTTGCAGCACTCCATCGGAGCGAGAACATGAGCTCGGTCCAAGCCCCATTCGCAACGATTGAAGAGGCGATCGAAGACATCCGCCAGGGCAAGATGGTGGTGGTCGTCGACGACGAGAACCGCGAAAACGAGGGCGACCTGACGATCGCCGCGCAGTTCGTGACGCCCGAGGTCATCAACTTCATGGCCAAGGAGGGTCGCGGACTGATCTGCCTCGCGCTCACGGACGAGCGTTGCGACGAGCTCGGGCTCGACCTGATGGCGGCAAAGAACGAGTCGGCCTTCGAGACTGCCTTCACGGTTTCGATCGAGGCCCGTTCCGGGGTCTCCACGGGCATCTCCGCCGCCGATCGCGCACGCACGATCCAGGTGGCGATCGATCCCAAGACCTCGCCGCGCGAGCTGGTCCAGCCCGGCCACGTATTCCCGCTCAAGGCCAAGGCGGGCGGCGTGCTCGAGCGCGTGGGACAGACCGAGGCCGGGGTCGATCTGGCCCGGATGGCCGGGCTGATCCCGGCCAGTGTGATCTGCGAGATCATGAACGACGATGGGACGATGGCCCGCGTCCCGGACCTGGTTCCGTATTGCGAGCGCCACGGCCTGAAGATGGTCACTGTGGCCGACCTGGTCGCCTACCGGCGGCGGACGGAGAAGCTCGTCGAGCGCGTCGTCTCGACCAAGCTCCCGACCGGCTTCGGCGACTTCGTCGCCGTCGGCTATCGCTCCCTCGTCGACAACAAGCACCACGTCGCACTGGTCAAGGGCGACGTCGCGGAGGTTGATGATGTGCTCGTCCGCGTCCACTCCGAGTGCCTGACCGGCGACGTCTTCCACTCCCTGCGCTGCGACTGCGGCGAGCAGCTCGAGTCGGCACTCGCGATGATCGAGCGTGAGGGCTGCGGCGTCCTGCTCTACCTCTCGCAGGAGGGCCGTGGGATCGGGCTGCTGAACAAGCTGCGGGCCTACAAGCTGCAGGAGCAGGGGCTCGACACCGTCGACGCCAACCTCCGGCTCGGCCTCCCCGCCGATCTCCGCGACTACGGAATCGGCGCCCAGATCCTCGTCGACCTCGGCCTGACCTCGATCCGGATCCTCACCAACAACCCGAAGAAGATCTCCGGCCTCGCCGGGTACGGGCTCTCGGTGAGCGACCAGATCCCGATCGAGCATGTTCCCAACCCCCACAACGAGGCCTACCTCCGGGCCAAGCGCGAGAGGCTCGGCCATACGCTGCACCACCAGGGCCTGGCGCTCGACGAGGAGATGATCCAGGCCGAGCAGGACAAGGATCGCCGGCGCACCGCTGATGGCGGCTGAGCGACGCGTCGCGCTCTGCGTGGCGCGCTTCTACGAGCAGCTGGCCGATCGGTTGGAGGCGGGGGCGACGACGGCGCTGCAGGAGGCCGGCATCGACGCGGTCGATCGCTTCGAGGTGCCGGGCGCGTTCGAGCTGCCACTGATCGCCCGCTACACGGCCGAATCCGGCCGCTACGACGGGATCGTCTGCCTCGGCGCGGTGATCCGCGGCGAGACCGACCACTACGACTACGTGTGCGCCGAGGCGGCCCGCGGCATCCAGCAGGTCCAGCTGCTGACAGGCGTGCCCTGCGGCTTCGGGGTGCTGACCGTCGACACGATGGAGCAGGGGCTCGAGCGAGTCCAGGGCGGCTCCAAGCGCGACACCGGGCGCCATGCCGCGGAGGCGGTCCTCGCCTCGTTGGCGGTCAAGCAGGAGCTGAGCGGCCGGCGCGGGCCGACCGGCTTTGCCAGCTAGGTCGTTGATTCCGCGGACGCGTGGGGGCCAGGGAGCGGCGTCGTGGAATCAACCAGCTAGGGGTGACCCTTGTGTTTGCCGTGCCCCGCCGGCCCGGCTCCGTGGCCGGGCCCTCCGGCGCCGTTGACCTGGGCGCCGACGGCCTGTAGCGCTGCCTGGAGCTCGGCGCGGGCGACGCCGGTCTGGTTCGGGATCTGGAGCCGCTTGTAGAGGATCGGGATCGCCGCACGTGGATCGCCGGACATCCGCAATGAGTGCCCGAGGTCGAACAGCGCATAGGCGTAGGTGAGGCTGCTCGGGTCAGCCGCTGCGACCGCCTGGCGGAGCACCGGGATCGCGGCCGCGTAATTGCCCCCGAGCATCAGCTGGTGGCCCTGTGCCTCGAGCGCCCCGGCCGTCGGCGCGGGCGTGGTCGCGGCGGCCTGGGTGCCGGTCGCCGCCGCGGCCGGAGCCGGGGCCTTGTGCGCGGCCCGATGGTGGGTCGCGCGGTGGGCGGCCTTGTGCGCTGTCCGCGGGAGGGTGGCCGGGTTGGTGCTGGCGGTGACCCGTGCGTGCGAGGAGCCGTGGTTCGCGCCCGCGGCGATCCCGACCGCGAGGGCAGCCGCGCCCAGGGCGGCGATCGCCAGCCCACGGCGGGGCAGGCGGCGCTCCGGGCGGACGCGGGTGAACTGCAGCCGGCGCGGTGATGCGATCGGTGCGGCCTGCCCTCGCATCGGGCGAGTGGCCGCGTGCGTGGCTGCCGCGACGGGGGCGGCCGCGGAGCCGGCTGCTGCCGCCGCCGAGGCGGCGGTGCCGCGGCGGATGCGGCGGCCGGCGCGCTCGGTCAGGGCCAGATCGAGCGTGTCGACAAACGCGGCCGAGGTCGGCCAGCGATCCTCGGGCCGCTTTGACATCCCCCGGGCCAGGACGGCGTCGACCGCACGCGGGATCGACGGGTCGCGGCCGCTGGCGCGCGGAACCGACTCCTCCACGTGGAGCCGTGCCTGGGCGGCGAAGTGCTCGGCGGTGAACGGTCGCTCGCTGGTCAGCAGCTCAAAGGCCACGACCGCGAGCGCGTATCGGTCACTGGCCTCGGTGGCCGGATGCCCGAGCGCGCGCTCTGGAGACAGGTAGGCCGCGGTGCCGAGCATGTGGCCGGTGCCCGTGATCGTCTCCTCGCTGGCGAGCCGAGCGATCCCGAAGTCGGCGACGCGCAGCACCCGGGCGCGGTCCAGCAGGAAGTTCGCCGGCTTGATGTCGCGGTGCACGACGCCGCGGCCGTGGGCATAGTCGAGCGCGGACGCGGCCTCGTGCAGCCAGCGCAGCGCGTCGTCACGGCTGACCTCGCCGACGCGAAGGGCGTCGGCCACGGTGCCGCCGGCCAGGTACTCCATCACCAGCAGCCCCCGGCGCCCCGAATCGGCGGGATCGATCGCCTCGCCCACGTCGAAGATCGTGACCACGTGCGGGTGACCGGACAGGCGGGCGGCGGCGCGCGCCTCGCGCTTGAAGCGGCGGATCGCGGCCGGGTCGTGGGCGAACTGCTCGGCCAGGAGCTTGATCGCGACATCGCGTCCGAGCTCGCGATCGTGGGCGCACCATACGGATGCCATTCCGCCTTTAGCGATCCGCCGGCGCAGCTCGTAGCGGTCCGGCAACTGCAGGTCTCCGAGCAGGCGGAACTGTGGATCGGCTATGCGAGCCATTGGTGCCGTTCTTTACCCATGAGGTGAGATCCGAACCTGAAACCTGTGCTCGGGTCCCCGCCGCTCAGGGCGGGGGTACGGGCCTCCGTGAGTCGATGGTATTGACGGCCGGGCGAGCCGCCGCAAGCGGCCGTGCAGGCCCTGGCGGGCCGCTGCTCGGCGGGCTCGGAGCGCCTCGGGGAAACGGGCGGTCTGGGCGTCCGGGCTATACTCGCCGCGATGTCCAAGGTCTGTCACGTTTGCGCCAAGGGCCCCGCTTTTGGCAACAGCCGAAGCCACTCCATGGTCGCCACGAAGCGGCGGTTCGAACCGAACCTGCAGCGCGTCCGGATCGACGATGCAGGGACGCCGCGCCGCGTGTACGTCTGCACGCGCTGCTTGAAGGCCGGCAAGGTCGTCAAAGCGCGCTAGTGCTTATGACGAAGGGCCCGCCCGCCCCGCCCGCCCCGCCCGCCCCGTCCGCCCCGCCCTCTCTGCCCGTGCGGCCACGGAGCAGCCGCCACCGAGCCCGCTGACGGCCGGTGTCCGATCCAAGCATCGTTCGCTTTCGCGCGCTGGTCGAAGCAGGCCTGGCGGCGCTGGAAGCGCGCAAGGAGGAGGTCAACGACCTCAACGTGTTCCCGGTCGCCGACGGCGACACGGGGGACAACATGGTGCTCACTCTGAGGGCGGTGATGATCGAGCTCGACCGGCTGTCCGGCGCCTCTCAGGATCGAACGATCGACGACATCGGGCGGGATGAGATCGTTGCGTCGGTTGCCCGCGCGGCGCTGCTCGGGGCCCGTGGCAACTCGGGCGTGATCCTCTCGCAGCTGATCCGTGGTGCCGCTGAGGAGCTCGCCAGCCGCCCCGGCGAGCTGGTCGACCCAGTGCTGATCGGCGCGGCTCTCGCCCGCGCGGCCGACCAGGCCTACGGCTCGGTTCGCGAACCTGCCGAGGGCACGATCCTGACCGTGGTCAGGGAGATGGCGCATCGCGTGGCCAGCGAGCTCGCCCACATGTCCAACGGCCGGCTGACCGCTGGGGCCAGCATCGAGGAGCAGAACGCGGTGATCGCGAACATCATCGAGAGCGCGCTCGACGCCGGGCAGGAGTCGGTCAAGCGCGGGCCGGACCTGCTGCCGGTGCTGCGCGAGGCCGGGGTCGTGGACGCGGGCGGCTACGCGCTCACCGTCCTGCTGGCGGGGATCGTCGGCGCACTGCGCGGCACCGACGCGCTGCCGATCGAGCACCAGGCGATCGCGCGCGTGACCCACCCACAGCACGCCTCTTCCACCTACCGGTACTGCACCAACTTCGCTGTCAGCGGCAGCGGCCTCGACGCGCGGAGCTTCATCACGTCACTCGAGCAGCTCGGCGACTCGGTGCTCGTGGTCGGCGATCAGTCGACGCTGAAGGTCCACGTCCACACCGACGACCCGAACGCCGCGACCGCCCTGTTCGGGGACGCGGGCGCCGTATCGCACCTCGACGTGGCCGACATGCGCGAGCAGATCCAGCAGCGCGACGAACGGCTCGCGCCGGCGCCGGAGCCCGCCGTCTGCGGCGCCCTGGCCGTGGTCACCGGCGAGGGGATGAAGAGGTTGTTCGAGAGCCTCGGGATCCGCGTGCTCGACGGCGGGCCGACGATGAACCCCTCAACCTACGACCTGCTGGCGGCGATCCACGCGATCAGCGCCGAGCAGGTGATCGTGCTGCCGAACAGCCCCAATGTGGTGATGGCGGCCGAGCGCGCCGCCGAGCTGTCCGACAAGACCGTGTGCGTGGTCCCGTCGCGCTCGCCGCAGGCCGGGCTCGCGGCCGCCGTCAGCATCGACCCTGACCGGACCGCGGCGCAGAACGCCGAGGCCACGAACCAAACGCTCGACCGTGTGCGCACCGGCGCGGTTGCCCCGGCCGCGCGCGACGACGTCCAGGGCCGGTTCCGCGAGGGCGACGCCGTCGGCTTCGTGGAGGAGAAGATCGTCGCGTGGGGCAATCCGCGCGAGACTCTGCGCGACGTCCTCGAGCGCCTCGCGGAGAACGCCGAGCTGATCACCTGCCTCCGCGGCGCCGATGCGCCGCTCGAGGATGGGATTGTGGAGGCACTCGCCGCGGGCGAGGTCGAGTTCGAGTTGAGCGACGGCGGCCAGAAGAGCTACTGGTGGCTGCTGTCGGCTGAGTGAGGGCGGGCGGCTGTCGGCGGCATGAGGGGCGACCGCCCCAGAGGTCATCATCCGATCGCGCCCTGATGTCCGCGACCGCCTTCGCCACTGCTCGCCCGCTGGAGCCCGAGGAGCTCCAAGCGGCCTTGGTCCGCTACCCGCGACCCTCACGGCTCGCGCGTGCCCTGCGGCTTGACGGGCCCAAGGCCAAGCGCGCGGCCGCGGTGCTCGGCCTGAGCACAATCGGCGACCTGCTCTCTCACCTCCCGCGCGACCGCCGCGAGGCGCGCGCCGTGGCGCAACTCGTCCCGGGCGAGAGCGCGACCGTGGTCGTCCAGGTCCGCAGCATCAGCTCGCGCTCGGTGCGGCGGCGAGGGATGCGGCCGCTGGTGGAGGCCGCGGTGGCCGACGAGACCGGCGTGATGAAGGCGACGTTCTTCAACCAGCCGTGGCTAGCGCAGAAATACCCGGCCGGCACGCGCCTTGTCCTGCACGGCAAGTTCGAGGCGCGCAACCGGTTCCGGGTCTCCGCCCACGCGCCGACCGCCGAGGCGGCCACGGGCGCCGATGCTGTCGCCCACTACCCGGCCACGGACGGCCTCAGCTCGACCCAGATCCTGGCGCTCGTCCAGGAGCATGCCGGTGCGATTGCGGACGTGCTCGAGCCGCTCCCGGCCCGGATGCGGGTCTCCGAGCGGCTCCCGGATCGCGCCGCGGCGCTCCACGCCGCCCACTTCCCGGTCGTGGAGGCGGACCAGGACGCGGGCCGGCGGCGCCTTGCGTTCGACGAGCTGCTGCTCGTCCAGCTCGCGCTGATGCGCCGCCGCCGGCTGCGGCGAAGCGCCGCGACCGCATCGGTCCTCGACGGCCCTCGCGAGCTGACGGCCCGGTGGCTGGACGCGCTGCTTCCGTTCCCGCTCACCGGCGATCAACAGGCGGCGCTCGAGGCGATCGACGCCGACATCGGCGAACCGAGGCCAATGCAGCGGCTGCTGATGGGTGAGGTCGGTTCGGGCAAGACCGTGGTGGCCCTGTACGCGCTGCTGCGCGCGGTCGAGCGCGGCTATCAGGGGGCGCTGATGGCCCCGACCGAGACCCTCGCCGAGCAGCACTTCGCGACGATCCAGGCGCTGATGCCGGGCGAGCTGGTCACGGTCGGCCTGCTCACCGGCTCGACACCGGCGGCCCGCCGCCGCGACCTGCTCGCGAAGCTGGCCAGTGGCGAGCTGTCGCTGATTGTCGGCACCCACGCGCTGATCGAGGACCCGGTCTCGTTCGCGCGGCTCGCGGTCGTGGTCGTCGACGAGCAGCACCGGTTCGGCGTGCGCCAGCGCGCCGCGCTCGAGGGCGGGTCGGCGTCGGCCGAGAGCCCTCACGTGCTGCACATGACCGCGACGCCGATTCCGCGCACGCTCGCGCTGGCAGGCTACGGAGACCTCGACTTCACGCTGCTGCGAGAGCTGCCGCGCGGGCGCCAGCCGATCGAGACGTTCGTGTGCTCGAGCGAGCGCGAGCGCAGCCGCGCGTACGACCGGATTCGCGAGGAGCTCCGTTCCGGACGCCAGGCGTTCGTCGTCTGCCCGCTGGTGGAGGAGTCTGAACTGCTCCAGGCGCGCGCCGCAACGGCCGAGTTCGAGCGGCTGCGCACGGGCGAGCTGCGCGACTTCCGCGTCGTGCTTATGCACGGGCAGCTGCGGCCGGCCGAGAAGCACGACGCGATGGCGTCGTTCGCGCGCGGTGAGGCGGACGTGCTCGTGGCGACCTCGGTGATCGAGGTCGGGATCGACGTGCCGAACGCCACCGTGATGCTGGTCGAGGATGCGGACCGGTATGGGATCTCGCAGCTGCATCAGCTCCGCGGTCGCATCGGGCGCGGCGCCCACGCCTCGCTGTGCCTGCTGTTCGGGCCGAAGGACTCAGCGCGGCTGCGCGCACTGGCAGAGCATTCCGACGGCTTCGAGCTGGCTGAGATCGACCTGCGGCTGCGCGGCGAGGGCGAGCTGATCGGCACTCGGCAGCACGGCCTGGCGCAGCTGCGGGTGGCCGAGCTCCCGCGCGATGCGGAGCTGCTCGAGCGGGCCCGGCTTCACGCCCAGCGGATCTCCGGCGAGGATCCGCGGCTCGAGCTGGCCGAGAACGCGCTGCTCGCCGACGCACTCGAGGCGCTCTACGGGGCCGAGGCGCAGGCGCCGATCCGGGCGTGAGGAGCCGATGAGGGTCGTCTCGGGGCGGTTCGGCGGGCGCCGCTTGGTGGCGCCGCGCGGGCGGGCAACCCGCCCGACCTCCGACCGCGTGCGTGAGGCGCTGTTCTCGGTGCTCGGCTCGGTCGAGGGGGCGCGGGTCCTCGATCTGTTCGCAGGCTCGGGGGCGCTGGCGCTCGAAGCGCTCTCACGTGGGGCCTTCTCGGCCGTGTTCGTCGACTCCGCCGCGGCCGCTGTGGCGGCGATCCGGAGCAACCTGTCCGCGCTCGGGATGGAGGGCGAGGTGCATCGATCGCCGGCGCTTCGCTACCTCGAGCGGGCACGGCTGGACGCGCGTCAATACGATCTGATCTTCCTCGATCCCCCTTACCGCCACGCGAGCACGCTCGGCCGACAGCTCACGGACGTACTGGGACCGGTGCTCGCACCGGATGCCCGGATCGTCGCGGAGAGCGACCGCCGAACACCGCTCGAGCTCGGGCTCCCCCTCCTGGACGAGCGCCGATACGGCGACACCCTGATCAGAATCCATGGCTCCCGATAACCGCATCGCAGTTTGTCCCGGCTCCTACGACCCGGTTACCTATGGGCATCTCGACGTGATCACGCGCGCCGCCGGGATGTTCGACCAGGTCATCGTCGCGGTCGTCAATCTGCCCGTGCGCAAAGGCGGGACGCTGTTCGAAGCCTCAGAGCGGGTGGCGTTCGTCGAGAATGCGACGCGATCGCTCGACAACGTGACCGTGGAACCGTTCAGCATTCTTGTGGTCGAGTTCGCGCGCCAGCGCGGCGCCAAGGCGATTGTGAAGGGACTGCGCGCGATCTCGGACTTCGAGTACGAGCTGGAGATGAATCAGCTCAACCGCCGGCAGGCCCCCGAGATCGAGTCCGTGTACCTGATGGCCTCGCCCAAGTACAGTTTCATTAGATCTAGCGGTGTTAAGGAGCTTGCCACCTTCGGCGGGAACATCGAGGACATGGTCCCCGACGAGGTTGCCGTAGCGTTGAAGGAACGGCTCGGCCGCTGACGAAACAGAGGTTGCGATGGACGTCCTGGTACTCATCGACAAGCTGGACGATCTCGTCCACAACGCCAAGCCGGTCCCGCTGACCGACCAGGTGCGCGTGGACAAGGAAGAGATCTACGACATCCTTGATCAGATGCGCGCCACGATCCCCGAGGAGATCAAGCAGGCCCGCTGGATCGTCAAGGAGCGGCAGGAGATGCTCGCCGAGGCCAAGCGCGAGGCGGAGCGGATCGTCAAGGAGGCCCGCGAGCGCCAGGAGCGCCTGATCTCCGAGGAGGAGATCACCAAGCAGGCCGAGCGCGCCGCCGAGGACATCATCGAAGACGCCCGCGGCCGCGAGCGCGAGATCCGGCTCGGCGCCGAGGACTACGCCGACGAGATCCTCAACACCCTCGAGGTCAACCTGACCAAGTTCATCGCGGCCGTCCAACGCGGTCGCGACCGCCTCGCGGGCAAGGACGAGCCGGCCGAAGTCTCGTAGGGGGCCGGGGCCTCGTGCCCGACGGCTCGGTCGCGATCGAGGTCCTCGAGACCGACATCACGACGCTTGAGGTCGACGCGATCGCCAACGCGGCGAACACGCAGCTGCTCCACGGGGGCGGCGTGGCCGCCGCCATTTCCCGAGCGGGCGGCGAGGTGGTGGACGCTGACAGCCGCCGCGCGGCCCCGATCGGCCTCGGCGAGGCCGTAGCGACCTCTGGCGGCGCGATGCCGTGTCGGTGGGTGATCCACGCGGCGACGATGGAGCTCGGCGGCCCGACGTCGGCTGACGTGATCCGCCGCGCCACCGCGTCGACGCTGCGGGTCGCGGAAGAGCTGGGGGCCCGGTCGCTGGCGCTGGTCGCGTTCGGGACCGGTGTGGGTGGGTTTCCGCTCGAGGAGGCGGCACGGATCGAGGTCGAGGAGATCCGGAGGCACGCGGGGGGCGGTGGCGGGTCGGGGGGCGGTCGCGGGTCGGGGGGCGGTGGCGGGTCGGGGTTGGAGCGGATCGTGTTCGCGGTGCGGGGTGGGGCGGCTCGGGAGGCGTTTGAGCGGGCGGTGGAGGGTTAGGGGTTTCGAGGGGGTGGGGGCGGTTTCTTGGGGCGGCGGCGCCGGCGGGGCGGCGCCGGCGCGGCGGCACCGGCGCCGGCGCGGGCTGGGGGCGGCGTCGGCGCGGCGGCGCGTGCACCACCCCCAGGCGGCGGGGCCGAATCTGCTCCCCGGCCGCGGAAAACGTCACTCTCGGTTCGCGCTCGCAGCCGAGAGTGACGTCGGCGCCAATAGTGGTGGTCATCGTCACATTCGCAACACGCGGCCGCGCCGAGAGTGACGTTATCCCGGCCCGGGCGCGCGCCGCGGGCCGAAATGGCGGCAAGCGCCCCTGCGAAGAGCCGCCGCCAACCGGCCCACCCGAGCCGCCCCCCGCCTATCTGATCTCAAACCCCATCAGGCCCTCCGGCGCCTCGTCCCGCACCTCGAGCTCCTCCACCCGAGCCCTCGGCGGCCCGGTCTCCGCGAACCGCACGACCCGCGCCACGGCCTCCGGCGGTCCCTCGAGCACAGCTTCCAGAGTGCCGTCGGCGCGGTTGCGCGCCCAGCCATTGACGCCGTGTGTGCGCGCTCGCTCGCGAAGCGAGTCGCGGAAGAAGACTCCCTGCACACGACCATGAACGATCACCCTGCGACGGATCACGTCGGCGCTCACTGCATCGATTCTTGCAAGGACCTGGTTCCGTCCGACGGCAGCGCCATGCTCGATCGAGATGAATGCCCTGTGGTTGCTTCTCGGACTGATCCTCGGCGCCGGCGCCGTGCTGCTGGCGCTGCGTGCGAGGTTGCGCGCGTTGGGCCACGAGGCCGCGCGGGCAGCCGAGCTCGAGCGCGAGCTGATCAGAGCCTCCAGCGCCGTCGACCACGAGCGGGCGCTCGCGCAGGAGCGGATGCAGACTCTCGCCGCCGCGCAGGAGCGCCTGGCCGAGTCGTTCAAGGTGCTCAGCGCCGAGGCGCTCCAGTCCGGCATGAAGCAGCTCTCGGAGATGGCCAATTCGCAGCTTCAGGCCGTGCAGGTGCAGGCCAAGGGGGACCTCGAGAAACGCCAGCAGGCGGTGGAGCAGATGGTCGCCCCGATCAAGGAGCAGCTCGGGAAGGTCGACGCGCAGCTGGTGCGACTTGACCAGGAGCGCCGCGAATCGCGTGGCCGGCTCGAGTCCCAGCTCCGGACCCTGACCGAGACCGGCGAGCGGCTGCGGAGCGAGACCGGCGCACTCGTCACGGCCCTGCGCAAGCCGAACACCCGAGGCCAGTGGGGCCAGATGCAGCTGCGCAACGTGGTCGAGCTCGCCGGGATGGTGCGGCATTGCGACTTCTTCGAGCAGTCCTCGCTTGGTGGCGACGACGGCACCCTGCGGCCCGACCTGATCGTGCGGATGCCGGGCGGGAAGCACGTGGTCGTCGATGCCAAGGCGCCGCTGCAGGGGGTGCTCGACGCCTACCAGGCTCGGGACGAGGAGGAGCGCGAACGCCACCTGCGTGACCACGCCCGCCTGCTGCGCAAGCACGTCAAGGCGCTAGCCGACAAGGCGTATTGGGCCGGTCTCGACTCGGCGCCAGACCTCGTGGTCATGTTTCTGCCAGGCGAGCATCTCTATGGCTCGGCGCTCGAGGCCGACCCGACCCTGATCGAGGAGGCGATGGCTAAGCGGGTGCTGATCGCCACGCCGACCACGCTGCTGGCGATGCTGCAGGCGATCGCATATGGATGGCAGCAGGAGCGCGTGGCGGAGTCGGCCCAGGCCGTTTCGGAGCTCGGCCGGGAGCTGCATGGCCGCCTGGTCAAGCTCTCGGGACTGCTGTCGACGCTCGGCAAGCGGCTCAACAGCACGGTCGCCGCATACAACGAGACGATCGGGTCCTACGAGGCGCGGGTGATCCCCGGGGCCAAGCGCTTCGCCGAGCACGGCGCGGTGGCCGAGGGGCGCGAACTGCCTCAGCTCAACCAGGTGACGATCGCCGCGCGCAGCGTCGACGCCGCCGACGAACTGTTGCTCGACGACATCCCGAGCGCGGACGAGGTCACCGCCCGCCGTCTGCGGGCAGCGGACTAGTGTGCTGAGTGTTTAATTTTGGTGCAGTTGGGTTATTGGTTGGGTATGCCTATACCTACTGCTGTCGAGATAGTGTTGAGTGTCGATGAGCGCGCTCAGTTGGAGTCCTGGGAGCGTCGGCGAACCAGCGCTCAGGCGTTGGCTGAGCGCTCGCGGATCGTGCTGGCCGCGGCTGAAGGGCTGAATAACACCGAGATCGCGGAGCGACTGGGGGTTGGGCGCGGCACGGTCACTCGCTGGCGCAGCCGTTTTGCTGAGGATCGCTTGGACGGGTTGTGTGATGAGCCTCGTCCTGGCCAGCCGCGCAAGATCACCGATGAGAAGGTCGAGCAGGTGATCGCCAAGACGTTGGAGAGCACACCCAAGGACGCCACGCATTGGTCGACGCGGTCGATGGCTAAAGAGGTCGGGCTCTCCCAGACGGCGATCTCGCAGATCTGGCGGGCGTTTGGGCTCCAGCCGCACCGTCAGGGGTCCTGGAAGTTGTCCCGGGACCCGCTGTTCATCGAAAAGGTCCGTGACGTTGTCGGCCTGTACCTGAACCCGCCCGAGCGTGCGGTCGTGCTCTGTGTTGATGAGAAGAGCCAGATCCAGGCGCTGGATCGAACCGCGCCGATCTTGCCGTTGCTGCCCGGGGTGCCCGAGCGCGCGACCCATGATTACAAGCGCCATGGCACCTCCAGCCTCTACGCCGCTCTGGACCTCGCGACCGGCAAGGTGATCGGCCGGCTGCACTCACGCCACCGAGCCGCCGAGTTCAAGAAATTCCTGAGCACTATCGAGCACGAGGTCCCCAACGAGCTCGACGTGCACCTCGTGCTCGACAACAGCTCAACGCACAAGACGCCGGAGATCAAACGCTGGCTGCTGGCCCACCCGCGGTTCAAGCTGCACTTCACCCCGACCTCGAGCTCGTGGATGAACCTCGTCGAGCGCTGGTTCGCCGAGCTGACCAACAAAAAGCTCCGCCGCTCAGCCCACACCTCGGTCCGCCAGCTCAACCACGACATCCGGGCCTGGATCGAAACCTGGAACGAAAACCCCCGGCCCTACGTGTGGACCAAAACCGCCGACCAGATCCTCGAATCCATCACCAGCTACTGCCAGCGAATTAACCACTCGGGACACTAGGGCTGGCCCGGCACCCCGCCGCCGTCCACACCCGAACCGCCCCCTGTCCGTCGCGACCACCACGTGTGCAGGTCCTCGCGCTGGTGCGGCAGCGGGTCGGCGCTCGGTTTCTGGGCGCGGACGTAGGCGAGCGCCTCGTCGATCTCGAGACCTCGGCGGACCGCCACGACGCCTGCCGCCACCGCCGCCGACCGTTGCCAACCGGCGCGGCAGTGGACGTAGGCGCGGCGGCCCTCGTCGAGCCACTGGGAGACCTCCTGTACCGCAGCCTCGAGCGCGGCGGGAGGAAGCCCGCCGTAGTCCGTGAGGCTGAGGCGGTACTCCTCGATGCCGACTCGGACGAGGGCGGTCTCGACCGTATCGCGCTCGCCCGGCCGGTACTCCTCGTCCTCGACCAGGTTGAGGATGCGGTCGATCCCGAGCCATTCCAGCATCCCCACGTCGTCCGCATCGAGCGGGTAGGAGCCGATCGTGAGGCCGGGGTCTATGTCGGCGAAGCCGTAGGTGCGAAACCAGTTGGACACACCGGGAATGATGCCTACCCGACGCTAATCTCTGCTCATGCCGCTGCGGACGGACAGCTTCGACCTTGGCGGACTGCGGCTCACGGCCGGCGAGGGCCGCAGGCTGGACCTCGCCGTGGCGATGGAGCCGTTCACGCTCGGTGGAGAGAGCTACCCGGTCGACCCCTCGCTCGTGGACGCGCGGCTCGACGTGTCACGAACGACCGGCGACGGTTACGCGCTCCGGCTGCGCTTCGAGGCCACGCTGGTTGGCCCGTGCATGCGCTGTCTCGAGCCGGCCGGCCCGACGTTCGAGGTCGACGCGCGGGAGGTGTCGCAGCCGGGCGAGGACGATGAGCTGTCCTCGCCGTACGTGGAGGGCGGCGTGCTCGACCTGCGCGCCTGGGCCCGGGATGCGCTCGCGCTCGTGCTGCCGGCCACACTGCTCTGCCGTCCCGACTGTGCCGGTCTGTGCCCGGTGTGCGGGATCGACCTGAACCAGGCCGGCTCCGAGCATCATCACGAGCGTGAGCCCGATCCCCGCTGGGCCAAGCTGTCCGAACTGCGCTTCGAGTAACCTCTCGGCGATGGCCGTTCCCAAGCAGAAGCAGTCTCACGCACGCACCACCCAGCGTCGGTCGCAGCACAAGATCAGCGCGCCGAGCTACAACGAGTGCCCGCAGTGCCACAGCCCGCGGCGCCCACACCGGGTGTGCCCGGTCTGCGGCAGCTACAAGGGCCGCGACGTCATCGTCCCGGATGCGGACGAGCCGTCCCTCTGACGGCAACGCGATGATCACCGTTGCCGTGGACGCCAATGGGGCCGACCTCGGCCCCAAGGAAGTCGCCGAGGGCGCCGCCCGCGCCGCCGCGCAGGGCATCTCCGTCCTGCTGTTCGGCCCCGCCGCCGAGATCGGCGCCACGCCTGAGAACGTCGATGTCGTCGACGCCCCGGTGTCGATCGCCAAGGCCGCCGACCCCGCCTTCGCGGTTCGCTCCACTCCCGAGGCCTCGATCGTGCAGGCCGCCAAGGCGGTGGCCGACGACCGAGCCCAAGCGCTCGTGTCCGGCGGCTCGACCGGCTCGGCGCTCGCGGCCGGATTGTTCAATCTCAAGCGCGATCGCGGCATCTACCGGCCGGCGCTCGCGCTGCCGATGCCCGTCCCAAGCAACCCTCCCGTCCTGCTCCTCGATGTCGGCGCCAACGTCACGTGCCGACCCGAGCACCTGGTTCAGTTCGCCCACATGGGTTCAGCATTCGCGCAGGCCGTGCTGGGCGTCGAGCAGCCGCGAGTTGCGCTCCTCTCAAACGGCGAGGAGCCGGCCAAGGGCACGCCCGAGCTCGTCGAGGTGCATGAGCAGCTCGCCGCCGGTGGCAGCGTCGGTCTGAACTTCATCGGCAACATCGAGGGCACCCAGGTGATGAACAGCGTCGCCGACGTGGTGGTCATGGACGGATTCACCGGCAACATCACGCTGAAGTTAATCGAGGGCGTTTCCGGGCGGACGATGCGCGCGTTCCGCGACGCCGCGATGAGCAGCGCCCGGTCGAAGCTCGGGGGCTGGCTGCTGACGCCGGCGATCCAGCACCTCCGCGACGAGATCGATCCCGAGGGACCAGGCGGCGCCTACATGCTCGGCCTGCGCCGAGTGGGAGTCGTCGCGCACGGTCGCTTCACCCGCAACGGTTTTGCCCGCGCGATCGAGGTGGCCGCAAAGGGGGTTCAGGAGGACGTGGTCGGCCGCACGCGCGAGGCCCTGCTCAGGGCCGGCGCGCTCCGCAGCAATCGACCCGACGGTGGCGAGGACGCCCCGTCCGAACCGACGGCTACGGTGTCGGGCCGATGAATCGCGAGCAGGTCTTCTCGTTGATCCGCGACCACCTCGCGGATGAGCTGGAGGTGGATTCCGAGCGGATCCAGGAGTCGACGCGCTTCAAGGAGGACCTTGAAGCGGACTCGCTGGATCTGTACACGCTGGTCCAGGAGCTGGAGGACTCCTACGGCGTGAAGATCTCGGATGAGGAGGCCGGCAAGATCCTGACCGTCGGTCAGGCGGTCGAGTTCGTGCTCGCGAGCGGAGCGGCGGATGGCGATGGACATCGCTCGGCCGCAGCGAGCCAGAGCCCTGAGACTGAGTGACCGACACGAGCACGGGTCCGAGCGAACGTCGCGGCGCCACCACGACGTCGCTGGCCGACCTCTTGGAGCAGCTGCCCCGGGAGCTGGCGGTGCCGGTGTTGACGCACGCGTCCTGGACACCCCGGCGCTCGGACTCCTACGAGCGCCTGGCGTTCCTCGGCGACAGCGTGCTGGCGCTCGGGGTGACGGCCCACCTGTATCCGCGGCTGGAGGCGGATCGCTTCGGCGCCGGCAGACTGACCAAGATTCGCGCCCAGGCCGTCTCGGGGCGCTCGTGCCGTGCGGTGGCCGAGCGACTCGGCATCCCGGAGCGGCTCCGAGCCGCCGCCCCAGCATCGGCAGGCCCGAGCGTACGTGCGCTCGTGACGACGGAGCGGGTGCTCGCGTCGGTGATCGAGGCCGTGATCGGAGCCTGCTACCTGGCGTTTGGATACGAGCGGACGGCGGCGGCGGTGGTCGAGGCGTTCGCGCCCGAGATCGAGGACGCGCTCGAGCATCCGGTCGACTACAAGTCGGCGCTGCAGGAGCGGCTGGCGAGGCGCGGCGCGTTGGTGAGCTACTCGGTCGTGGAGGAGCAGGGGCCGCCGCACGACCGCACGTTCTCGATCAGTGCCACGATCGGGGGCGTGGAGGTGGGACGGGGGACCGGTCGCAGCAAGAAGGACGCCGAGCAGGAAGCCGCACAGGCGGCGCTCGAAGCACTCGACGAGTAGGTACGGCGCCATGTACCTGAAGTCGATCACCCTGAAGGGGTTCAAGTCCTTCCCTGACCGGACCAAGCTCGAGTTCGGCCCCGGCGTAAGCGTGATCGTGGGGCCGAACGGCTCCGGCAAGTCGAACGTCACCGACGCGGTCCTGTGGGCGCTCGGCGAGCAGTCGCCGGTCGCCGTGCGCGGGCAGTCGATGCAGGACGTGATCTTCGGCGGGACGCCCGGGCGCCAGGCTGGCAAGAGCGCCGAGGTCGAGCTCGTGCTCGACGACAGCGACGGGACGCTCGGGCTGGGCGTACCCGAGGTCTCGATCCTTCGACGCCTGGATCGCAGCGGCGAGGGCGAGTACCGGCTGGCCGGAGCCCGCTGCCGCCTCGTCGACGTGATCGAGGTTCTCTCGGACACCGGCCTCGGCAAGGAGATGCATTCGGTCATCTCGCAGGGGCGCGTCGAGTCGATCGTGACCTCCAAGCCGCGTGATCGGCGGCTCCTGATCGAGGAGGCGGCCGGCCTTGGCAAGCACCGCAAGCGCCGGCGCCGCGCGCAGCTGAAGCTCGCGCGGACCCAGGAGAACCTCGACCGCGCGCTCGACGTCGAGCGCGAGGCGCGCTCCCGCCTGCGGCCGCTCAAGCGCCAGGCCGAGGCGGCTGAGCTCCACGCTCGTCTCGAGCGTCAATCGCTCGAGGCTCGCTGGGAACTCGCCCGCGACGAGCTGCGCTCGCGCGGGCAGGCGCTTCAGGAGGCCCGTGAGCAGGCGGCGCAGGCTCGCGCGCGCCGCGCGGAGGTTGAGCGGCGGCTCGAGGCAGTGGCCAAGCGACGCGAGGCCGCCGAGGACGCCCTCGCCCGCCGCAGCGCCGAACGCGAGGAGCTCTCGCGCCGCTGCTTCGTCGCGCAGTCAGCAGCCGAGCGACTTGGATATCGAGCCGAGGCGGCGCGGGGCGCCGAGACCAATCTTCAGGCGCGGCTCGTGCGGGCCCAGGCCGGCCTCGAGTCGCTTCGGGCGCAGCACGGCGAGGACGTGCCGGACGACGGCGCGGCCGCCCGCATCTCCTCGCTCGAGGCGGCGCTGGAGGCGCTCGACCGGGATCGCGAGGCCGAGCTGGCGCGCCAGTTGGTCGAGCTCGAGGCGCAGCTGGCGGCAGCCCGCGAGCAGACCGCGCAGTGCGCGGAGACGGTCGGCGACAAGCTGCGAGCGCGGGAGCTGACCGACGCCAAGCTCGAGCGGGTGCGCGGAGCGTTGCGCGAGGCAGAGCGCCTCGTCGAGTCCACGCGCCGCGAGGCCGCTCGCGTGGGTGGCGAGCTGGCCGCGGTCAATCAGTTCCTGCGCAGCCAGGCGACACTGCCGGGTGCGCCGGCATCGCTGGCCGATGAGCTCGAGGTCGAGTCCGGCTACGAGCTCGCGCTGGCGGCCGCTCTCGACGGCCGGCTACGAGCCGCGGTCGTGTCCGATCGCGACGCCGCCCGCGAGCTTCTTGACCGCGCCGGAGCGGACGGCGGCCGGGCGCTGGTGCTCCGGTCCGGGCCACCGCCGGCGGGCGCGTCCGGGCTCCCGACCGCGGGTGCCCGCCGACTGGCGGAGATCGTCCGCGGCCCCGACGACGCGCTCGAGCTTGCGCGGGCGCTGCTGCACGACATCTGGGTCGTCGACGCGATCGAGGACGTCCCGGCCAACTTCGCCGGAGTCGCTGTCACGACCTCCGGGCGCGTTTGGTCGGCGTCGGCGAGCGAGGTGCGCCAGGCTCCTGCGGGCGGTGAGGAGCGCGTGCTGGCCGAGCGCAACCGCCGCGAGCAGCTGGTCAACACGAGCGAGAGTGCGGTCAAGGCCGAGCTCGACGCCGGCGCAGCGCTGGAGCGGGCCGCGGCCGCGCTGGCTGAGGCCGAGTCAGAGCGCGAGCGGGCGACGGACGCCCACCGCGCGGCTGTCCGCACGCGCGACGAGGCGGCCGAGGAGGAACGGCGGCTCGGCGCGGTGATCGAGCGCCGTCGTTCCGCGCCGGACGACGGTCCGAACGCCGGCCGCCGCGCGCAGCTGGTCGCGGAGCTGGCGGCCGAGCGCGGGATGCTCGAGCGGGCCGAGCGTGAGCGCCGCGAGCGCGCCGCGCGGATCGAGCAGCTCCAGGCGGCGATCGCGCGCAATCAGGAGTTCCGGCCAGTGCTCGGGAGGGTGATCGAAGGGCTTGCGGCCGCACTTGAGGCGATCGCGGCGCAGAAGTCGGCCTTCGACGCTGCGCTGGCCGCCGACCGTGCGGCCGGCGAGCACGTGGCGGAGGAGTTGCGCGCCTGTGCGCGCGAGGAGGCCGGCCTGCACACCGAACTTCATCGCGAGAACGAGACGCTGACCGAGACCGAGGTCCGGCTCCAGCGCGTACGCGACCAGGTCGAGGAGTGCGAGCAGGAGCTCCGCGGGCTCGCAGCTCGACTCGAGTTCGAGGCGACGGCGGCCGAAGACCCCCTCGACGACGAGCAGCGCCAGGCGCTGATCACGCGAGTCGAGCGCCTGGCTCGCCGGCGTGAGCAGCTCGGACCCGTGAATCCGCTCGCGCAGGACGAGTACGCCGAGGCGGTCGAGCACGTCGAGGAGCTGGAGGTCCAGCGCGTGGACCTGGAGACGGCCCTGCGTGAGCTCGAGAGGCTGATCGCCGACACCGATCGCCAGATCCGCGAGACGTTCGAGGCGACGTTCGAGGCCGCGGCGCGCAACTTCGAGGAGCTCTCGGCGCAGCTCTTCCCGGGCGGCAAGGGGCGGCTGCGGCTGGTGACCGAGCGGGATGGCGCGCCGCGAGTGCTCGGCGGCCAGCCGCCTCCGACCGACGAGGACGCCGGAGCCGGCGACGAGGACGTGGAGAGCGAGGCTGAGGCCCAGGAGGAGGATCTGCTGGGAGTCGAGATCGAGATCACGCCGGCGGGCAAGGAGATGAAGCGCTTGACCCTCCTGTCCGGCGGCGAGAAGTCGATGACCGCCCTCGCGTTCCTGTTCTCGGTGTTCCTCGCGCGGCCGTGCCCGTTCTACATCCTCGACGAGGTCGAGGCGGCGCTGGATGACCTGAACATCGACCGCTTCCTGCAGCTGCTGCGCGAGTACTCGCGCCGCGCGCAGTTCATCGTCGTCACGCACCAGAAGCGCACGATGGAGGCCGCGGACTCGCTCTACGGGGTGTCGATGGGTTCCGACGGCATTTCGAAGGTGATCTCGCGACGGCTGCCCCAGGAAGAGGCGGCGTAGCCGCGCGGCGTTGCTAACGTCGCGCGCCGCATGGCTCGCGACTGGCATGACCTGTTCCTCGTCGATGGCGGACCGCCGCCCGACACTGAGCCCGAGCCGGAACGAGAGGAACGGCGCGTCGGGCGCTTCCGGCGCCTGCGAGAGAACCTGCGCAAGACTCGGCAGGCGCTCACAAGCGAGATCCAGGCGACGCTGTTTGAGGATCTCAGCGAGGAGAGCTGGGAACGACTCGAGGAGGCGCTGATCTACGCCGACGTCGGCGCCCAGACCACCGCCAAGGTGGTGGAGCAGCTCGAGCGAGAGGCGACCGGCGGCGAGATCACAGGGGGAGAGGCTCTCAGCGAGAGGCTCACCGAGCTGCTGGCCGAGATCGCCCGCACGGGCGATGACCGGATCGACCTGACAGCGCAGCCGACCGTGATTCTCGTGGCGGGTGTCAACGGCACCGGCAAGACCACGACCGTCGGCAAGCTGGCATGGCATCTGCGCAAGGAGCTCGGCCGCTCGGTCGTGCTCGGGGCCGCTGACACGTTCCGCGCCGCCGGCGTCGAGCAGCTCGAGCAGTGGGCCGAGCGCGCGGGCGTGGCCTTCGTCAAGGGGCCGCCGGACGCCGACCCCGGGTCGGTCGCGTACGACACCGTGGCCACCGCGCTGCGCGACCGGGCGGACGTGGCGATCATCGACACGGCGGGGCGGCTCCACACCCAGGATGACCTGATGGCCGAGCTCGCCAAGGTGCGTCGGGTGATCGGCAAGCAGATCCCCGAGGCGCCACACGAGACGCTGCTTACCGTTGACGCCACGACCGGCCAGAACGGCCTGCGCCAGGCGCGCCTGTTCTCGGAGGCGGTATCGGTGTCCGGGCTCGTCCTGACCAAGCTCGACGGCACGGCGAAGGGCGGGATCGCGCTCGCGATCGCCCACGAGCTCGGGATCCCGGTCAAGCTGATCGGCGTCGGCGAGCAGCTCGAGGATCTGCGTCCGTTCGATTCCGACGAGTTCGCCCGGGCGCTCGTCGGCTAGGCCGGAGCGGGCTCGGCCGAACACGCCCGGGTCGGATGGCCCGCGACGCGTCGAATCTGGACCCTCTCGCGGTCCGAGGCCCTTGGCTGTAAGCTCGCGGCCGCATGTCAGGATGGGTGTTCTGGATAATTCTCGCGGGCGTCTTCGGGATCGGGGAGATGCTGACCACCAGCTTCTTCCTCGCACCATTTGCGCTGGGCGCCGGGCTGGCGGCCGTGGTCGACCTGGCCGGCGGCAGCGAGGTGGTGTCCTGGGTCGTGTTCGTCATCGCCTCGTTGATGACCCTCGCGTTCGTGCGACCGATCGCCCGCGCGCACCTGAAGGTGCCGCCTCAGATCAGGACCGGCAGTGCGGCCCTGGTCGGAAAGCAGGCGATGGTCCTCGAGGAGATCAACAATCGCCAAGCGGTCGGGTGCGTAAGGATCGACGGAGAGGTCTGGACGGCCCGCGCGTACGATGATGACGAGGTGATTGAGCAGGGCAGGCAGGTCCAGGTCGTTGAAATCAGAGGCGCCACGGCGCTCGTTACCGAATGAATGGATAGGAGAGGGGCATGGCTGGTGCAATCGTCGCCATCGTCGTAGTCGTCTTCCTGGTGATCATGTTCGCGCGGACGGTGCGGATCGTCCCGCAGGCGCGGGCCGGAATCGTCGAGCGTCTGGGCCGCTACAACCGGACGCTGTCACCGGGGCTGACGATCCTGATGCCGTTCGTCGATCGGCTCAAGCCGCTGATCGACCTGCGCGAGCAGGTCGTCTCGTTTCCGCCGCAGCCGGTGATCACCTCCGACAACCTCGTCGTGCAGATCGACACCGTTCTCTACTTCACGGTCAACGACGCCAAGTCGGCCACCTACGAGGTTGCCAACCCGCTCCAGGCGATCGAGCAGATCACGGTCACGACGCTGCGCAACGTGATTGGTTCGCTGTCGCTCGAGGATGCGCTCACCAGCCGCGACCACATCAACGCCCAGCTGCGCGGTGTGCTTGACGATGCAACCGGCAAATGGGGGATCCGGGTGAATCGCGTTGAGATCAAGTCGATCGACCCGCCCGGCACGATCCAGGAGGCGATGGAGAAGCAGATGCGGGCCGAGCGCGATCGCCGGGCGGCGATCCTGACCGCCGAGGGCGTCAAGCAGTCGCAGATCCTCACCGCCGAGGGCCAGAAGCAGGCGGCGGTGCTCACCGCCGAGGGCCAGAAGCAGGCGGCGATCCTGCGCGCCGAGGGCGAGTCGAAGGCGATCGAGACCGTGTTCAGCGCGATCCATGAGGGCAAGCCCGACCGCCAGCTGCTCTCCTACCAGTACCTGCAAATGTTGCCGCAGCTCGCCCAGGGTGACGCGAACAAGATCTTCGTGATCCCGTCCGAGTTCGCCGAGGCGTTCGGCGGGATCGCCAAGGCGTTCAGCGACAACGCCAGCGGCGAGAACTCGCGCAGTCTGGAGCCGCCCGGCCGCTAAAGTCGGATCGGGTGTTCGACTCCCTAGCCGAGAAGCTCCAGGTCACACTCGCGGACGTCCGCGGGCGCGGCACGCTGACCGAGGAGGACGTCTCCGCGGCCATGCGCGAGATCCGGCTCGCGCTGCTCGAGGCCGACGTCAACTTCAAGGTCGTCAAGAGCTTCACCAACGCGGTGCGCGAGCGCGCGCTCGGGGCCGACGTGATTGGCCAGCTCAACCCCGGCCAGCAGGTGGTGAAGATCGTCTCCGACGAGCTCACCGAGCTGATGGGTGGGGCGGCCCGGGAGCTGTCGTTCTCGCCGCGGCCACCGACCGTCGTGCTGATGGCCGGCCTTCAGGGCTCCGGCAAGACGACCGCGACAGCCAAGCTAGCCCGCTACCTGCGCGAGGAGCACGGATCCTCGGTGGCGGTGGCGGCGTGCGACGTGTACCGGCCGGCGGCGGTCGAGCAGCTGGTCAAGGTCGGGACCCAGGCCGGCGCCGAGGTCTACGAGCAGGGCACCGACCGCGATCCCGTGAAGATCGCCGCCTGGGCCCGTGACCGAGCGCAGAGCGAGGGCAAGGACGTCCTGATCATTGACAGCAGCGGTCGCCTCCATGTCGACCAGGAGCTGATGGCCGAGCTGGCGAACATGCGCAAGGCGGTTAAGCCCCACGACATCCTGCTCGTCGTCGACGCGATGACCGGCCAGGACGCAGTCAACGTCGCCGAGCAGTTCGCCGAGGTGGTCCAGTTCGACGGCGTCGTGATGACCAAGCTCGACGGCGATGCACGCGGCGGCGCCGCCCTGTCGGTCAAGGCGGTCACCGGCAAGCCGATCCTGTTCGCCTCCACGGGCGAGAAGCTCGACCAGTTCGAGCGCTTCCACCCAGACCGGATGGCCCAGCGGATTCTTGGAATGGGCGACGTGATGACGCTGATCGAGAAGGCCGAGTCGGCATACGATCAGGACCAGGCGGCCGAGCTCGAGCGCAAGCTCCGCAAGCAGGAGTTCGGACTCGACGACTTCCTCGAGCAGCTGCGTCAGATCCGCAAGCTCGGGCCGCTGCAGTCGCTGCTCGGGATGATTCCGGGCCTCGGCAAGGAACTTCGTGGCGCGAAGGTCGACGAGCGGGATTTTGATCGCATCCAGGCGATCATCCTCTCGATGACGCCGCAGGAGCGCCGCCACCCGGAGCTGATCAAGGGCTCGCGGAGGCTGCGGATCGCGCGTGGATCGGGCACCAACGTCCAGGCCGTGAAGCAGCTGATCAAGCAGTTTGATCAGATGCGCAAGGTGATGCGACAGGTCTCCCAGGGCCGGATGCCTGACCTCGGTGCGCTGATGCGACAGGCGCGTTGAGCAGCGGCACGCTAACCTCGTCAGCGAAATGAGCGTAAGACTTCGACTGAGACGAATCGGCGGACGCAAGAACCCGATCTGGCGGGTGGTCGTCGCCGACCAGCGTTCCAAGCGCGACGGACGTGTGATCGAGACCGTCGGGCATTACAACGCGCAGACCGAACCATCCACGATCGTGCTCGACGAGGAGCGCATCCGCGACTGGCTCGGGCGCGGCGCCCAGCCGACAGACACGGTCCGCAAGCTGCTCAACACGCAGGGCATCCGGTAGCTACGAGCGCCGACATGAAGGAGTTGCTCGAGTACCTCGCTCGCGGGCTGGTTCACAGCCCGGAGGAGGTTCGCGTGAAAGAGTCCGGGGAGGATGACGGCTCGATCATCCTCGAGCTCTCGGTGGCCGACGACGACTACGGCAACGTGATCGGTCGCGGCGGCCGCACCGCGGCGGCGCTGAGGACCGTGGTCAAGGCCGCGTCGGTGAAGGACAAGCGCCGCGTGTTCGTGGACATCGTCGACTCCTAGGCCAGCTTGGAAACGAGCCGCGGATGGCTGCGCGCGGGACGGGTTGGCAGCCCGCATGGGCTCGACGGCACCTTCCACGTGTCCGACCCTCGGCCCCAGCTGCTCGTGCTCGGCGCGCTCGTGCAGGTGGGTGACCGAACGCTAGAGATCACCCGCCGGGCCGGCACCGACCGACGTCCGCTGGTGCGGCTCGAGGGCCACGAGGACCGGGACGCCGCGGCACGCCTGCGCGGCTCGGAGCTCCTCGTCCCGCGGGTCGACGCGCCCGAGCTGGGCCCGGATGAGTGGTGGGCGGAGGATCTCGAGGGGTGCACCGTGATCGACGGCTCGGTGGTCGTCGGCACCGTCCGCCGGCTGCTGGCACTCCCCTCCTGCGAGGTGCTCGAGGTCGCACGGGCCTCCGAGGGCGCCGACCTACTCGTGCCGCTGATCGGCGATGCGGTCCGAGACGTGAACATCGAGCGGCGCGAGATCAAGATCAACCTCGCCTTCCTCGGAGAGATGTGATGGAGATCGACGTGTTCACCCTGTTCCCGGAGGCCTTCGACTGGTTTCAGTCCCAGCGCCACGTGCGAAACGCGCTCGCCGCCGGGCTTGAGCTCGGCTGCGTCAACTATCGCGACCACACGCCGCTGAGCGCCGGGCAGGTCGACGACACGCCGTTCGGGGGCGGGGCCGGGATGGTCCTGCGCGTGGACGTGGTGGAGGCCGCGCTGCGCGCCCGGTACGGAACCGATCCGGCGGAGCTTTCTGATCGTCGCCGAGTGGTCGCGCTGACGCCGGGTGGGCGGGTGCTCGACGAGGCGCTGGTCAGCGAGCTGGCGACCGAGCCCGCCCTGACCCTGCTCTCGGGCCGCTACGAGGGATTCGACGAGCGGGTGCTCGAGCACTTCTGCTCGGATCGAGTATCGATCGGTCGCTACGTGCTGGCGGGCGGGGAGCTCGCGGCGATGGTCGTCTGCGACGCGGTGATCCGCAAGCTACCGGGCGCGCTCG
The DNA here is from genome assembly GCA_963796645.1 of uncultured Solirubrobacterales bacterium. Lineage (GTDB taxonomy): Bacteria > Actinomycetota > Thermoleophilia > Solirubrobacterales > Solirubrobacteraceae > Palsa-465. The sequence goes on from CAWCMQ010000007.1 coordinate 196,833, forward strand.
GGCACGAGGACTCCGCGGTGGAGGAGTCGTTCAGCGAGGCGCTTGAGGGGGCGCCCGAGTATCCGCACTACACGCGGCCGGCGGACCACCGCGGCTGGGAGGTTCCGGAGGTGCTCCTCTCTGGGCACCACGCGCGGATCCGCGCGTGGCGGTTGGAGCAGAGCCGAATGCGGGCGGAGCGCCCCGAGGCCGGTCCGCTACCATAGGCCGCCGCGCGGGCGGGGCCTGCGCAGTTGCGCTAATCCGGCCCCATCACCGGTACTCGCCGGTGTTGCCGGCGCTTCTACTTGCAATGAGCACCGTAATCGACAAACTTGAGCGCGCCCAGCTGCGCCGCGTTCCCACCTTCGGCGCGGGCGACCGGCTGCGCGTCCACTTCCAGGTGATCGAGGGGACTCGCCGCCGGACGCAGGTGTTCGAGGGTGTCGTGATCAAGCGCCAGGGACACGGCGCGCGCGAGACCTTCACGGTCCGCAAGCAGTCGTTCGGGGTTGGTGTCGAGCGGACGTTCCCGCTCCACTCGCCGAAGATCGAGAAGATCGAGGTCGCGTCCCGCGGCGACGTGCGGCGCGCCAAGCTCTACTACCTGCGCGGTCGCGTCGGCAAGCGAGCCCGGGTGCGCGAGCGGCGTTCGACCGGGCCGGAGGAGACGATCCAGCGTGAGCTGTTGTTCGGCCCCGAGCCCGAGGAGCTCGAGGCCGAGCAGGAGGCCTCGGTCGCCGAGGCCGCCGCCGCGGGCGAGATCGAGCCCGCCGCGCCCGAGCAAGCTGCTGGTGAGACCGAGGCCACTGGGGAGGCCGAGCCGGCCGTCGAGGCTGAGCCCGCCGGGGAGGCTGCGGCTGCAGAGCCCGAGGCCGCGGCTGCAGAGCCCGAGCCTGCGGCTGCAGAGCCCGAGGCCGCGGCTGCAGAGCCCGAGCCGGAGAAGACCGCTGCTGAGGCTGGGGACCCGGGGGAGCCGGAGGCGACCGCGAATGCGGAGCCTGCGGCGGACGTCGCTGAGGATCCCAAGCCCGCGACGGACGCCCCCGCCGGCGACGCGTAGATGTGACCGCGAACAAGAAGTCGGTCACGAGCTCGATCGCCGAGTTGGTGGTGATCGTCGCGATCGCGCTGGGGCTGGCGTTGGGAATCCAGGCATTCCTCGTCAAGCCGTACCGGATCCCGAGCGGGTCGATGCTGCCAACGCTGCACATCAACCAGCGAGTCCTGGTCGACCGCATCGGCACGCACTTCAGCACGCCCCACGTCGGCGACATCATCGTCTTCCACCCGCCCAAGAACTACGCGGACGGCTGCGCGAACCCCAATGAGGGTGAGAACGGCGCCGGGCAGGACGCCTCGAGGCCGTGCGGCGTGGTCCAGAAACAGGAATCGTCGGAGACCTTCATCAAGCGCGTCGTTGGCGTCGGCGGTGACCGGATCTCGATCGTCAACGGGCACGTGATCCGCAACGGCGTGCGGGAGAAGGATTCCTACATCATGCCCTGCAACGGCGCCGGGTCGTGCGATTTCCCCGGCACGATCACGATCCCGAAGGGCGACTACTACATGATGGGGGACAATCGGCCAGACTCCGAGGACAGCCGCTTCTGGGGGCCAGTGCCGAAGTCATGGATCATTGGCAAGGCATTCTTCACCTACTGGCCACCTGACAGGATCGGCTTTCTGTAGAGCGTGCCCGGAAGCAAGACACAGGCGAACAAGACCTTGAAGTCCATTCTCGAGCTCGTAGTGACGGTCGCGATCGCCGTCGCGCTGGCACTGCTGATCCAGGCCTTCATCGTCAAGCCCTACCGGATTCCCAGCGGCTCGATGGAGCCGACCCTCCACATCGGGCAACGGGTGCTGACCAACCGGCTCGTGAACCACCCGAGCGTCGGCGACGTCGTCGTGTTCCACCCGCCGAAGGGCGCCGATCCGGAGCCACCCGTGTGCGGCAACCCCAACCAGGGCGCGGGCCACGCGCAGCCGTGCGACAAGCCGACCCCGGCCGAGTCGAGTCAGACGTTCATCAAGCGGGTCGTCGGCGGCCCGGGCGACCGGATCTCGATCATCAACGGCCACGTGTACCGCAACGGCGTGCGCGAGAACGACTCCTACATCGCGCCGTGCGGCGGAGATCCTTCCTGCACTTTCCGAACACCGATCGTGATTCCGCCCGGCGACTACTTCATGATGGGCGACAACCGTGGTCAATCCGACGACAGCCGTTTCTGGGGACCCGTTCCCGACAGCTGGGTCATCGGCGTTGCGTTCTTCACCTACTGGCCGCCGGACCGCATCGGCTTCCTCTAAGGCTCCAGCAAAGCGCGGCGGCCGTTCGAAGCGAGCGGCTCGGAAGCTGTTCGCGTTCGATCGCGGCCTCGGCCACCGGTTCGTGGCCGGTGCCGATGAGGCTGGGCGAGGCTGCCTCGCCGGCCCGCTGGTCGCCGCCGCGGTGCTGTTCGATCTCGGGCGGATCGGGCCGACCGACGTCCGCGCTCTCGGCGCGCTCAACGATTCCAAGCAGCAGACGTCGGAGGGGCGCGCGGAGCTGTTCCCGGTGATTCTCAGGCTGGCCGCGAAGGTCGCCGTGATCACGCGCTGCGCACCGGGGATCGACGCGCGCGGCCTGCACGTCACGAACCTCGCGGCGCTGCGCGACGCGCTGGGTCGCGTGGCCTGTCCCGGCTGCATCTGCCTGAGCGACGGCTTCCCGGTGGCCGAGCTGCGGTTCGATCAGCTGGCGGTGATCGGCGGCGACGCCAAGAGCGCCGCGATCGCGGCCGCGTCGGTGATCGCCAAGGAGACGCGCGACCGCTACATGCGCCGCGCCGACAGCACCCACCCCGGCTGGGAGTTCGCGCAGCACGTCGGCTACGCGACGCCCGAGCACCGCGAGGCGATCGAGCGACTCGGCGTCTCGCCGCTGCACCGGCTGTCGTTCCAGTCGGCCGCCTATCAGCAGCTGGCGCTGGGGTAAGGCGCCCACGGCCGTCCGGGAGGTCGGCGCAGCCCGCGGAGGCCGGCGCAGCCCGCGGGGGCCGTCGTCAGAACGCGCCCTCGAGGTGCTCGAGCGCGACCAGGCCGCCCGCGCGGTCGAACACCACCCCGATCGCGTCGAAGCGCAGCTCGTCGGCCCGCGGCCGGTCGCTGCGCTCGAACAGCCACACGCCGGCCATTCGGCGGACCTGGGCCCGCTTCCGGGGATGCAGCGAGTCGAACACCGCCGCTTCGCCGGGGCTCAACCTCCGAGACTTCACCTCGCAGAACACGAGCGCCTGCCCGTCGTAGGCGACGAGGTCGAGCTCGCCCCACTTGGTGCGGAAGTTGCGCTCCAGGATCTTGTAGCCGCGGCGGATCAGGTGCTCGGCGGCCAGCCGCTCCCCGAGCTGACCGAGGGCGTGTCGGGCGTCGGCGCTCATCCCGTCCAAACTACGCCGGGACGTCTTACGCCTGGGTCACGGCGCGTGCCAATTGTGTGTCAATTGCGGCGGGGATTGCCGCAGAATTGGCACAGTGCTCCACCCACGCCTGAGACGATCGGGCGTAGCGTCGGGAGCATGCTCGCACGCGTTGCGACATTCGCGATCGATGGCGTCGATCCCCGGCTGGTGTGGGTCGAGGTGGACATCCGCTCCGGGCTGCCCGCGTTCACGATCGTCGGGCTCGGCGACGCTGCGGTCAGGGAGTCCCGGGACCGTGTCCGCTCGGCGATCCAGAACTCCGGCTTCGACTTTCCCCAGGCGCGGATCACCGCCAACCTCGCGCCGGCGTTTCTGCGCAAGGTCGGGCCGGGGTTCGACGCGGCGCTCGCGCTCGCAGTGCTGGCGGCCAGCGACCAGATCCCGGCCCAGGCGCTCCGGGCCTGGTCGGTGTTCGGCGAACTGTCGCTCGGTGGCGAGCTTCGCGACTCCCCCGGGGCCCTGGCGGTGGCCGAAGGCGCCCGGCGGGCAGGCTTTGGACGCCTCGTCGTGCCGCGCGAGCGCGCCCGCGAGGCCGGGTTGGTGGAGGGCCTTCAGATCGCCGGGGTTGCGGATCTCGGCCAGGCGGCCGCGGTGATCCAGGGAGCCGAGTCGCCGCCGGGACCGCCGCCACTGCCGCCGCCGAGTCATCGGATCGTGCGCACGGACGCTTACCCGGACCTCGCCGACATCCGCGGCCACGCGATGCCGCTGCTCGCGCTGCAGATCGCCGCCGCCGGCGGCCACAACCTGATGTTCGAGGGGCCGCCCGGCACCGGCAAGACGATGCTGGCGCGGCGGATCCCGTCGATCTTGCCGGAGATGACACGCACGGAGGCGATCGAGGTCACGCGGGTGCACAGCGTCGCCGGGCTGCACGCCGACGGCCTGATCACGAGCCGGCCGTTCCGCGCGCCCCACCACACGATCTCGCCGTCGGGCCTGGTCGGGGGCGGGAACCCGCCGCGTCCCGGCGAGGCAACGCTCGCCAACCACGGGGTGCTGTTCCTCGACGAGCTGTCCGAGTTCCAGCGCTCGAGTCTCGAGGCGCTGCGTCAGCCGCTGGAGGACGGCTCGGTCTCGATCGTGCGTGGTCAACGCGCGCTCTCGTTCCCGACCAGGTTCATGCTCGTCGCGGCCACCAACCCGTGCCCGTGCGGGTTCGCCGGCGTCGGTGACCGCTGCGCCTGCGGGGAGGCGGAACTGCGGCGCTACCGCCGCCGCCTCAGCGGGCCGCTGCTCGATCGGATGGACCTGCTGGTCAACGTCGAGCGGCCCCGGGCGCGCGAGCTGCGGGCGCCGCCGGTGATCGACTCGGCCCGCGCGGAAGCACTGGTGGCCGAGGCTCGCGAGCGTCAGCGTGCGCGTCTGGTCGACAGCATGGCCCGCTGCAACGGCGAGATGGACAGCCGCGACGTCCGGCGCCACGTGCGCCTCGACGAGCGGGCCGAGAGCGCGATCTCGCGTGCCTATGCGCTCGGGGCGCTCAGCGCGCGCGGGCTGCACCGGGTGCTTCGCGTGGCCCGGACGATCGCGGACCTCAAGGGGCATGAGATGGTCGCGCACGGGGATCTCATGACGGCGCTCAGCCTGCGTCAGCGCGGCGGCTCGGAGGATGCGGTGGCCGCATGAGCGCGTGTGACGGGTGTCTGCGGCGCGCGTGGCTGCTCGCTCGGCTGGCCGGGCATCTCGAGACCGTCCGGGCCGCGATCTCAGCCCTGCTCGCGCTTCCGGACGATGACCTGATCGAGGCGGTGGCAGGCGACCGGCGTGCGGAGATCTGGGCCGACCTGGGACGGTTTGCTCCGCACGAGGCGCGAGCGCGCTGTGAGGAGTCCAGTGTCGAGCTGCTGTGCCGCTGCCAGGAGCACTATCCACGGGGGCTGAGGGATCTCGAGGCGCCGCCGGCGGTGCTGCACGTGACGGGCGGGCTCGGCCGGTTCCTCGAGCTGACGGCGCATGACACCGTCGCCGTGGTTGGAGCGCGCAGGGCGTCTGGCTACGGGCTCGAGATCGCCCAGTCGCTCGGACGCGGGCTGGCGGCGTCGGGCGTCGCGGTGATCAGCGGGATGGCCTCGGGCGCCGACTCCGCGGCCCACGCGGGTGCGCTGGACGGGGGCGGTCTGACGGTGGCTGTGCTTCCCGGGCCGTGCGATCGGCCGTATCCGCCCAGCCGGCGTGGCCTGTTCGAGCGGATCCGCGAGCAGGGAGCGGCGGTGTCAGAGCTCCCACCCGGGAGCGAGGTACGGCGCTGGTCGTTCCTGGCACGGAACCGGATCATCGCCGCGATGGCGCGCCTGACGGTCGTGGTCGAGGCGGGGGTGCGCTCCGGGGCGCTGGTGACCGCGCGCGTCGCGAGCGGGTTGAGCAGGCCGGTCGGGGCGGTTCCGGGTCAGGTGACGGCCCCGCTTGCCGCCGGCCCCAACGGCCTGATCGCCGCCGGCGCGGTCCTGATCCGCGACCCTCAGGACGTTCTCGACGCGCTGTTCGGCGCCGGGATACGCTCCGCCGCGGTGGTGCAGCGACCGGCGCTCGACGACGAGCTGGCTGGTCTGCTCGAGCAGCTTGCCGAGGGGCTCGAGCCCTCAAGGGCTTTCGCGCGCGCCGGGCTCGCGCCGGATGTGGGCCTCGCCGCGCTGGCCGAGCTGGAGCTGTGCGGTTACGTGCGCCGCGAGTCGGGGGGGAGGTTCACGATCGTGCCGTAGCTACTCTCGCTGCCATGAGCGGTTCCATGCGGCGCGTCCCGCGGGTGCTGTCGATCGCCGGCTCGGACTCGGGCGGCGGCGCCGGGATACAGGCGGACCTGAAGGCGTTCGCCGCCTGCGGCGTGCACGGGATGACCGCAGTTACCGCGATCACGGCCCAGAACACGACCGGAGTCACCGCGATCCACCATGTGCCGCCGGAGACGATCGTCGAGCAGGTGCGCTCCGTGAGCTCGGACATCGGCGTCGATGCGGTCAAGATCGGGATGCTGGGGACGGTCGCGACGATCGAGGCCGTCACGCGAGGGCTCGATCTGCTCCCGCCCGCCACGCCGGTGGTGCTCGACCCCGTGATGGTGTCGGAGTCAGGCGCCGAGCTGCTCGAGGCTTCGGCACGGTCGGCACTGGTCGGCCTACTGCTGCCCCGGGCGACGGTCGTCACGCCCAATCTGCCTGAGGCGCGGACGCTGGTTGGCGCGGCGGCGCGCGGCAGCGCGGATGGGGAGGCCGCCCCGGGCGGGGAGGTGGGCGTGGGCGGGGAGACCGGCGCGGACGACGACGAGGTCGAGGCACTGGCGCGGGACATCCTCGCTCTCGGCCCGCGCAACGTCGTCATCACCGGCGGCCATCGCGACCGCGCGATCGACGTGTTCTTCGACGGGCGGCGGCTGGTCGAGATCCCGGGCGAACGGTATGCCGATGGGGCGGCGCACGGATCTGGCTGCACGCATTCGTCGGTGCTGGCGGCGCGGCTGGCCTGGGGCGATGATCCGCTCGAGGCGGCAAGACGGGCCAAGCAGATGGCATCGGCGGCCGTCGCTCAGGGCCTCGAGGAGCTTGGGGCCGGCGCCGGGCCGGTCAACGTCCTCGGCCTGGGAGCGCGCGGCGATTCGTGATCGGCGGGATCCGCGTGGCCGCCTGGCGCGCGTGGCGTGCGTGGCGCGCGTGGCCCCCGTGGCGTGCGTGGCGTGTGTAGCCCGCGAGCCGCTTTGACATAATCCCGGCGTGCGTTTTCTGCGGATGAAGCCTGGACACGGTGAAGTGCTGATCGCAGAGGGCGATGTGGAGCTCGCCGAGGATGAGCTGCGCCTGATCGAGGAATTCCGCCGGCAGCTCGACGCGGGCCTCTGGGCGGCGGTACCGACGGCGGCCGAGAGCGGACGAAGGGATGCACGCATGGTGCGCTCGTTCGACGACATTCCCCGGGACGCGGAGCGCGTGATCTTCTTCCCGCGCGCGGCGGGCGGCCGGTAGGTCGCGGGTCGCGGTGCTCCTGGCGCTCGCAGCGACCGCGCTCGTAGCCATCGCCCTGCTGTCGGACGTGATCCTGCCGAAGTTGGACGAGGCCTGGGATCGCCATCGCGCGCGGCGCAAGCGGGTGCCGACGCTGGATTACGACCCCGGACGCGAACGTCGAGCCGAGCAGCGGGCCCGGGCGCTGCTGCGCTCCTGCGTCAACGAGGAGGAGTGGGCGATGTACCGGGACCTGGGGTTCATCCGCGTCTGGGGCTCGCAGGCGCGCGCCGTCGACGCGGGCGACGAGCATGGCGCCCCGTATGCGTACCTGATCTACCCGCACCGGCCGATCGTCGCGTTCATTCCGCAGACCCGGCGGCTGCTCAACGAGTACTGCGTGGCGTTTCCTGACGACACGCGCCCGTACGGGAGCGCCAGGCTGCCTGACTCCGACGACGTGCTCGCCAAGTGGATGGCGCTGACCGGCGACGAGCAGCGGCTGATCCGCACGGCGAACATGCACCTGCCCGGGCGCCAACTCGACCCGGCCGCGGTCAAGCGCGATCTGTGGCGGCTCTCGCAGTGGGAGCAGGCGCGGATGCGCCAAGCCGGGGCAGCGCACGCGCCCCGCATCGCCGACAGCGCCGGCTGACCCCCGAGCCCCGCCACTCGCGGCCTCCGATCCCGGCCCGGTACAGTCCCGGCGCGATGAGCGACTCCAACGGATCCTTCGACCTCAAGCACCGCAGCCGAGCTCTGACCGACGGTCCGGAGCGGGCGGCGGCGCGCGCCTACCTGAAGGGAATCGGCTACGACGACGAAGCGCTGAGCAAGCCGATCATCGCGGTCGCCAACACCTGGATCGAGACGATGCCGTGCAACTTCCACCTGCGCGCCCTGGGCGCGAAGGTCAAGGAGGGGATCCGCGCGGCGGGCGGTACGCCGATGGAGCTCAACACGATCGCGATCTCGGACGGGATCACGATGGGCACGGCGGGGATGAAGGCCTCGCTGGTCAGCCGCGAGGTGATCGCCGACTCGATCGAGCTCGTGTGCGCCGCCCACATGTTCGACGCCGTGATCGCGATCAGCGGTTGCGACAAGACGATTCCCGGGACGGTGATGGCGCTATGCCGGCTGAACGTCCCCAGCGTGATGCTCTACGGCGGGTCGATCTATCCCGGGATCTACCACGGCGAGCGCGTGACGATCCAGGAGGTGTTCGAGGCGGTCGGCGCCCATGCCGCCGGGCGGATGACCGACGCCGAGCTGACCGAGATCGAGGAGGTCGCCTCGCCCGGCGCGGGCGCCTGCGGCGGCCAGTTCACCGCCAACACGATGGCGATGGCGTTTGAGGTGCTCGGCATCTCGCCGTCGGGGTTCTCGATGGTCCCGGCCACCCATCCGCGTAAGGCCGAGGTCGCCACGGACGCCGGAGCGCTGGTGGTCGACGCTCTCAAGCGCGGCCTGCTCCCGAGCGACATCATCACGCGTGACAGCCTCGAGAACGCGATCGCCGCGATCGCGTGCAGTGGCGGCTCGACCAACGGGGTCCTGCACCTGCTGGCGGTCGCCAACGAGATGGGCGTTGAGCTCTCGATCGACGACTTCAACGAGATCAGCGAACGCACCCCGCTGCTGTGCGACCTCAAGCCGGGCGGCCAGTACGTGGCCCCCGACCTGTACGAGGCCGGCGGCGTCCCGCTCGTGCTCAAGCGGCTGAAGGACGCCGGACTTCTCCACGAGGGCTCCATCACTGTCACGGGGGAAACGGTCGGGGCGATTGCCGATGGCGCCACCGAGGCCGAGGGCCAGGAGGTCGTGCGAGGGCTCGATGACCCGATCAAGCCTACGGGCGGCCTGGCGATCCTCAAAGGCAACCTCGCGCCGGAGGGCTGCGTGGTCAAGCTCGCGGGCCACGAGCGCCGCGAGCAGACTGGCCCCGCGCGCGTATTCGAGTCCGAGGAGGACGCCATGGCGGCGGTGACGCGCGGCGGGATCAACGCCGGCGACATCATCGTGATCCGCAACGAGGGTCCGGCCGGGGGACCCGGGATGCGGGAGATGCTCGCCGTCACCGCTGCGCTGGTCGGCGAGGGGCTGGGGGAAGAGGTCGCGCTCATCACCGACGGTCGCTTCTCCGGCGCGACCCACGGCCTGATGGCCGGACACGTGGCCCCCGAGTCGGTTCGGGGCGGCCCGATCGGGATTGTCCAGGAGGGCGACCAGATCACGCTCGACGTGGCCAACCGCCGGCTCGACGTGGCCCTCTCCGACGACGAGATCGCCGCCCGTCTCGCCACCTACAAGCGGCCGGAGCAGCCGAATCCCGGTCCCGCTCTGAGCAAGTACGCGAAGCTGGTCTCGAGCGCCGCCGAGGGCGCGATCACCCGCTGAGCGGCCCGGCGCCGGGTTCATCGAGTTCTGCGACGCGTCCTGGCGGCGTGAGCCCTGCCAGAATCGCCCGGATGGCAGACCGGCAGGAAAGCGACACCGGGACCACGGTGGAGTTCTCGGCGGTGCGGGGCACGCGCGGCGAGCCCGCGTCGGACCAGCTCCCCGCGCAGCCCGCCCGCGATCTGCGCAACCAGCTCCCCGGCCTTGAGCCCGATCGGCAGGTAACCGACTGGGGCCGCTCTCAGCGCGTCGAGGGCCTAGTCGACCGGACCGTGTACGGGTTTCTGTACCACTACTGGTTCCGCGTGGAGGTGGAGGGCGTCGAGAACATTCCCGCCGACGGCGGCGCCCTGCTGGTAGCCAACCGCGCCGGTGCGCTCCCGTCCGACGGAGCGATGATCGCCAAGGCCGTCCGCGACGAACATCCGCGCCGGCGAGCCGTCCATCTCGCCACCGAGCGCAACTTCAGGCACCTCCCCGGCGTTGGCATGCTCGCCACCAAGATCGGGACGGTCTCCGCGCACCCGGCGAACCTGCACCGCCTGCTATTCGACGAGCGCGAGCTGGTGCTGGCCTTCCCCGAAGGGAGCCGCGGCGCGCGCAAGTCGCTGAAGGAGCGCTACCGGCTGCGCGAGTTCGACTCCGCCCCGATCGAGGCGGCGGTGCGCGCACGGGTCCCAATCGTTCCGATCGCGCTCGTCGGGTCTGAGGAGTCCGGCCCCGTCCTGGCTCGCTTCGCGCCGCTGCGGCGGCTGCCCTCGCTGCCGATCACCTCCGGTGTGCTGCTCCCGGCCAAGTTCAAGATCCGGTTTCTCGAGCCGATCGCGCTCGATCAACCCGGTGAGCCGCCGCGCGCGCAGGAGATCCGGGGCCTGATTCAGGAGAACCTGCTCGAGATGGTCGCAGCGCGCAGAAGCGTGTGGCTCGGATAGCAACCGGAGTATCGATGGCCTCCAGACGGATTCTGATCACGGGACTGTCGTCTTGGTGGGGCGGGCGGCTGGCCCAGGTGCTCGAGCGCGAGCCCGCGATCGAGGCGGTGATCGGGGTTGACACCACCGACCCCAAGCACGCCCTGGACCGGACCGAGTTCGTCCGCGTGGACGCGCAGGCCCGCGTGCTGCGGCGGATCCTGGACGCCGCGGCGATCGACACCGTGATCGACACGCGGCTGCTCGCCGACCCGCTGCTGGCCACGCCCGGGCGGGCCCGGCAGGTCAACATGATCGACACCCGCAGCGTGCTCGAGGCCTGCGAGGCCGACACGGTGCGCAAGCTCGTGTTCAAGTCCTCCGCCCACGCCTACGGCTCCGCGGCCGAGGACCCGGCGTTTTTCAGCGAGGAGATGCCCCAGGCCCGGTCGCCGGCGACGGCGATCGAGCGAGACGTAGTCGAGGCCGAGCGGCTGCTGGCCGACTTCTCGGCGCGCAACCCGGAGCGCAGCGTGACGGTGCTCCGCGTCGCCGACGCGCTCGTCGGGGAGCCTGGCTCCTCACAGCTGATGCTGCTCAGCCTCCCGGTCATCCCCTCCGTGCTCGGGTTCGACCCACGGCTGCAGTTCGTCCACGACGACGACGTGATCGGCGCGTTCGTCCACGTCGTGCGCAACGAGCTGCCCGGAACCTTCAACGTCGCGGCCGATGGCGTGCTGGCCCTGTCTGAGGTCGTCTCGCTGCTCGGCAAACGCCAGCTGCCGGTGCTCCCGCCATGGGGTTTTGCGTTCACGGTCGGGCAGCTGCGCCGGATCGGGCTGCGCGTGCCGCTCGAGCTGGTCCGCCAGCTTCGCTACGGGCGAGGGCTGGACAACCGGCGGCTCAAGGCCACCGGCTACCAGTACCGCTACACCACCCGCGAGACCATTCTCAAGCTCCGCGCGCATCAGCGGCTGCGACCGTTGCTGCGAAGCGGCGACGGCGAATACCGCTACGACCGCGAGGTGGAGGAGTTCCTGAGGCGGAGCCCGAGCGTCCTCTCGGCCGGGGCGGCCGACGACGCGGATGGGTTCGCGGACGACGAGCTGACCGAGGCGGAGCTAATCGAGGTGATCTCGTCGCTCGAGACGGACGCGCTGGTCCAGCTGCGCAGCTACGAGGCCGCTCATGGCAACCGCGAGGACATTCTCGCCGCTTTAGACCATAATCTGGCCAGAAGAGCCGCCGAGCAGGAGATGGGCGGCTAGGGGCCTCCCGCAAGCAGGAACCCGGCGGGCTGAATTGAAACTTGTGTTGCAAATTTGGTTAAGACATGTCCAGCGATGCTTGATCGGTGCACCATGCCGCTAGCATTCGCGAACTCAGGAGACACGTAGTGGCGCGCGTTTCATACTTACGTCCTGCGATCAACCCCGAGAGATCGGCTGCACGGGCCTCTCAGGGATTGACCGCCTCAAAGCGATCCGGTCGGCGAGGCCGGTTCATCGTCGGCGGCATCCTGCTGCTGGTGTTCGGCATCCTGGCCGCTGGTGCGCTGCTGATCGTGTCCGCCAAGGCAAGCTTGACCGAGGACTCGGTCGCGCTCGCGCGGGTCGGCATGCCGCTCGGCGGCGGGAAGATCGAGAGCATCAGCGTCGTGAGCGGCCCACACGCCAAGCCGGTGCCCGTCTACCTGAAGGGCGACCAGATCTGGCCCAAGCGGCTGATCTCGGCTCACAAAGTGGTCGAGATCGAGGTCACGGTCAAGCGGCCCGGATGGATCTCCTGGCTCGCCGGCAGCACCGAGAAGCTCAAGCTGACGATGATGACCCCGAGCGCGAGCCTCCGCGAGCACTACCTGACGCTCAAGTCCGGCTCTCCGATCGTGCTGCGCTTCAAGGAGCCGGTCCGAACCTTCAGCTACGGCACGGCCGGCAATCTCGTCCGGCGTGACCTGCACAGCCCGCTCACCGAGGTCCGGCTCAAGCGGACGGCCGCCGCCGGCACCGCGCTGGTCGCCGCCGCCCCGCGGACCTGGGAGACCTCGAAGCCGGCGGTCGTGAGCTGGTTCCCGGCCGGGTCGGCCGCGAGCGCGGTGGCAAGCCCTGCGCCCGGCGCACAGATCACCCCGCACACGAAGATCACGCTGACCTTCAGCAAGAGCATCAGCGCCGCGCTCGGAACCAACCGCCCACCGGTCTCGCCGACCACGCCGGGCACCTGGCAGATGGTCAACAGCCACACGATGGTGTTCGACCCCCAGGGCTACGGCTACGGCCTCGGCGCGCACGTATCGGTGGCGCTCCCGAAGGGCGTGCAGCTTGTCGGTGGCCAGGCCAGCGCGACCTCCGACACCGGCAGCTGGACCGTGCCGGCCGGCTCCACGCTGCGCCTGCAGCAGCTGCTGGCGCAGCTCGGCTACCTCCCGCTCAGCTTCAAGGGTCCACATGTGGCCGGCACCGAGCAGGCCCAGGAGGCCGCCGCGGTGCACCCGCCGCAGGGCACGTTCTCGTGGAGCTACCCGAACGTCCCGAGCGCGCTGAAGAGCTTCTGGTCGCCGGGTGCCGCCGGCGTCATGACCCAGGGCGCGCTGATGGCGTTTGAGAACGATCACGCGATGACCACCGACGGTGTTGCCGGCGCGACCGTGTGGAAGGCGCTGATCGATGCAGCGGTCGCCGGGCACCGCTCGAGCTTCGGCTACTCGTTCGTCAATGTCAGCCTGAGCGGCCAGCAGCTGAACCTCTGGCACAACGGCAAGACGCTCGTGACCACCCCGGTGAACACCGGGATCGCCTCGCGTCCGACCGACCCGGGCACGTTCCCCGTCTATGAGCATCTCCGCACGACGACGATGAGCGGGACGAACCCCGACGGCAGCACTTACAGCGACCCCGGGATCCAGTTCGTCAGCTACTTCAACGGCGGGGACGCGCTTCACGCGTTCACCCGCGCCCAGTACGGATTCCCGCAGAGCCTCGGGTGCGTCGAGATGATGCTCGGCTCCGCGGGCCAGGTCTGGCCGTACACGCCGATCGGGACGCTGGTACACGTAGCGTAAGCGGGCGCCCACGGGTAGCGTTCGGCCCGTGTGGACTCGATCGTTCTGGGCTGTGGTGGCGTCGCTGACGGTTCTGTTCGGCGGTGCCGCGGTACTGCTCGCCTACGACTCCTCGCAGGCCCACACGATCGCCAGGGGAATCAGGATCGGAGGGATCGACGTCGGCGGGATGGGGACCTCGCAGGCGGCCGGGCGACTGCAGGCGGCCTACGCGGCCCGGCTGCGCCGCCCGCTCGTCGTGCGCTACCACGAGCAGCGCTTCGTACTGACGCCGCGGCGGCTGCACCTGGCGATCGACACCGGCGCGAGCGTCCAGCAGGCGCTCGACCGCAGCCGCTCCGACGACCTGTTCACGCGCGCGCTGCGATCGCTCACGGGCGGGGAGATTCACGCCAACATCGACCCGCAGCTGATGTTCTCGGGAGCGGTGATCGCGCGGTTCGCCGCGCAGGTCGCCCACCACCTGGACCGATCGGCCGTCGATGCGAGCATCTCCTATTCGGGCAGTTCGATCGGCACCGTCGCCAGCCACACTGGGGTCGAGGTGCAGCAGGCCGAGCTGATCTCCCGGATCGACGACGCGCTGAGCGGCGACTCGAACCGCGCGATCGCCGTTCCGGTCAGCGCAACCTCGCCGAAGGTCAGCTCGGGCACGCTGGCCGCCCGCTACCCGACGATCATCACGGTCGACCGCGGCGCCTTCACGCTGCGGCTGTGGAAGCGTCTGAGGCTCGTGCGCAGCTACCGCATCGCCGTTGGGATGGCAGGACTCGAGACTCCCGCAGGGCTCTACCACATCGAGGAGAAGCAGGTGAACCCGTCGTGGCACGTGCCGAACAGCGCCTGGGCGGGTTCGCTCGCTGGCCAGACGATCCCTCCCGGCCCCCAGGACCCGATTAAGGCGCGATGGATGGGCATCTACAACGGCGCCGGGATCCACGGGACCGACGAGCTCTCGTCGCTCGGCTCGGCGGCCTCGCACGGATGCATCCGGATGGCGATTCCGGACGTCATCGCGCTCTACTCGGAGACTCCGCTCGGCACCCCGGTGTACATCACGTGAAGGGTTGCGAGCTACCGGCGCCGAATAGCGGAAGCGCAAATGTCCCCCGACTCGATCACGCCGTCATGGCGCACGGCGCTCGATGCCTTCGATGCCGATCTGCGCCGACGTGCCGTGGCCGAGAAGACGCGCCACGCTTACGCGATCGACTGCTCGCAGTTCGCCATATGGGCGAGCGCGCACGGCCTCGAGCCCTCGACGATCGACGTGCGCCCGCTTCGCCGGTACGCGGCGAGCCTGTCGGAGCGGGGGTTGGTGCCTTCTACGGTGGCCCGCAAGCTGGCGGCACTGCGCGGACTGCTCCGCGCGCAGACGTCACTCGGGACGCGCACCGACAACCCGGCCGAGCTGCTCAGCTCGCCGAAGAAGCCGCAGCGGCTGCCGCAGGTGTTCAAGCCCGGGGAGGTCGCGACGCTGCTCGACCGGATCCCCGCCACCACCCCGCTCGAGCTTCGCGACCGAGCACTGTTCGAGCTCGCGTACGCATCGGGGCTGCGGGCCGAGGAGCTCGTGTCGCTGAGCGTCGACTCGATCGATTTCGACTCCGAGACGGTTCGCGTGCACGGCAAGGGGGGAAAGACCAGGATCGTGCCGGCCGGAGAACATGCGCTGCGGGCGCTCGAGCGGTATCTCCAACGCGCGCGGCCGGCCCTCGGGAGCGGCGACCGCGACCCGGCACTGTTCCTGTCCAAGTCCGGCCGGCGGCTCGGGACCTCGGATGTGCGGCGTCGGTTGCGCACCTGGGGGAGGTTCGCGGCATCCCAGGTACCGGCACTCGCGGACGCACATCCGCATGCGCTGCGGCACTCGTTCGCGACGCATCTGCTCGAGGGGGGAGCCGATCTGCGTTCCATCCAGGAACTGCTCGGACACGCCACCATCTCGACGACTCAGGTCTACACTCGGGTAGAGTCGGCGCGTCTCCGGACAGCTTACGCTCGGGCTCATCCCCGAGCATGACGCGCGATTCGGGGGGTTGAGGAAGTGGAAACGAACGTCAAGGCGATCGAGCTCCAAGATCTGTGGCGGAGGTACAAGGCCTCCGGTGACGAGCGCGCGCGCGAGCGCCTGGTCGTCGCCTACTCGCCGTTGGTCAAGTACGTCGCCGGACGGATGGGCTCGGGGCTCCCCGCCCACGTCGAAGAGGCCGATCTCATCTCCTACGGGCTCGGAGGCCTGATCTCCGCGATCGAGCGTTTCGATCTCTCGAGGGAGATCAAGTTCGAGACGTACGCAATCACTCGCATCCGCGGCGCGATCATCGACGAGCTGCGCACGCTCGACTGGGTTCCGCGCTCGGTCCGGGCCCGCGCACGCGAGTTTGAGCGCACGAACATGAAGCTCGAGGCGCGCCTGCAACGGGCGCCGACCGACGAGGAGATGGCGGCCGAGCTGGGCATCTCGATCGAGGACTTCCAGGACGCGCTGCTGCAGATCTCCAACTCCACGATCGTCGCGCTCGACGAGCTGTGGAACGTCTCGGACTCGACCGGCGACCAGGTCTCGCTGCTCGACACGCTCCCGGACCGCGGCGCCCCCGACCCTCAGGCCATGGTCGACCAGTCCGAGCTGCGCGACCGGATCGCCGACGCGATCGCGGCACTGCCCGAGCGTGAGAAGCTCGTCGTCGCCCTGTACTACTACGAGAACCTGACCCTGCGCGAAATCGGCGAGGTGCTCGGCGTCACCGAGTCACGCGTCTCGCAGCTGCACACCAAGGCGGTGCTGCGACTGCGCTCGAAGCTGCAGGGCGAGATCGACTAGAGACACCGTCGGCCGGAGGGCATCGACGAGGTGGCCGGGGCGGCGGGCGGCGGGGGCCAAACGGCGTGCGCCAACTCGATAAGGTCACATTTCGGCGTTCGAGAGAGAGGAGCAACGCATGCACAAGGCCGCGGATCGCATTCGCAACGTGGCGCTCGTCGGCCACCGGGGCAGTGGTAAGACCTCGTTGCACGAGGCGCTGCTGTTCCAGGCGGGTGTGGTCAACCGGCTCGGGTCCGTGGTCGAGGGGACGACCGTGTCGGACGCCGATCCGGACGAGAAGTCGCGCCAGATGTCGATCTCGGCTGCGCTCTCGAGCTTTCAATGGCAGGACCGCAAGGTCAACCTGCTCGACACGCCCGGGGATTCCAGCTTCGTCGCCGACGCGCTCGGCGCGCTGCGAGTCAGCGAGTCGGCCGTGTTCGTCATCAACGCGGTGATGGGCGTCGAGGTGCACACGACGCGACTGTGGCAGCGCGCCGCCGAGCTCGACCTCGCGCGCCTGGTCTTCGTGAACATGCTCGACCGCGAGCGGGCCGACTTCTTCCGCACGCTCGAGAGCCTCAGGTCGACCTTCGGTCCGCACGTGGTCGCCACCGAGATCCCGATCGGCTCCGAGCACGAGGTCAGCGGCGTGATCGATCTCGTGGACATGAAGGCCTACCGCTACGAGGGCACCGGAAAGGACAACTGCAGCGAGATCCCGATCCCGGACGAGATGCAGGACCAGGCGCAGGAGTACCGCGAAAAGCTGATGGACGAGGTGTCCGAGTCGTCCGACGCCCTGATGGAGCGCTACCTCGAGGGCGAGGAGATCTCCCACGAGGAGATCGTCACCGCGCTCAAGGAGGGCACCAACCACGGCGCGATGTTCCCGGTCACGTGCGGGATCGCGACGCGCAACCTCGGCACCAACCGCCTCCTCGACGCGATCGTCGAGGACCTTCCGTCGCCGGTCAAGCACGGCGGCCTCGAGATCGGCGAGGTGACGCTCGAGCCGAGCGAGGACAAGGAGATGTACGCCTACGTCTTCAAGACGCGCGCGGACCCGTTCGCCGGCCGGATCAACATGTTCCGCGTCTACCAGGGCGTGCTCAAGCACGACTCGCAGGTGCTCAACACGCGCACCCACAACAAGGAGCGGATCGGCCAGCTGGTCACCTTCGACGGCGCGGGCACCGGTCAAGCGACCGAGTTCGGCCCCGGCGACATCGGCGCCGTGGCCAAGCTCAAGGAGACCAAGGCCGGCGATTGGCTCGCCGAGCGCGATCAGCCGATCACGATGCCGAGCATCAAGCTGCCGGCGCCGGTGATGGCGTTTGCGGTGGAGCCGAAGAGCAAGGGCGACGAGGACAAGGTGTTCACCGCGCTGCGGCGCCTCCAGGAGGAGGACCCGACGATCGACCTGCACCGAGACTCCCAGACGGGCGAGCAGATCGTCGCGGGGCTGAGCCAGGTGCACGTCGAGGTGATCGTTGAGCGGCTGAAGGCGCGTTTCGGCGCCGAGGTCAACCTGAAGCCGCCGCGCGTCCCCTATCAGGAAACGATCCGCAGGTCGGCCAAAGCACACGGGCGCCACAAGAAGCAGACCGGCGGCCGCGGCCAGTTCGGCGACTGCCACATCGAGATCGAGCCGCGCGAAACGGGGGAGGGGTTCGAGTTCGTCAACGCGATCAAGGGCGGCGTGATCCCGACCGGATTCATCCCCGCAGTCGAGAAGGGCGTGCTCGAGGCGATGCACGAGGGCGTCGTCGCGGGCTATCCGGTCAAGGACGTGCGTGTGCGCCTGTATGACGGCTCGTACCACACCGTGGACTCAAGCGAGATGGCGTTCAAGGTGGCGGCCTCGATGGCGATGAAGCAGGCGCTCGCGGATGCGGGGCCGGTGCTGCTCGAGCCGATCATGCTGGCCACCGTCTCGGTGCCCGAGGACGCGGTCGGCGACGTGATCGGCGACCTGAACTCCCGGCGCGGGCGGCCGCTCGGTATGGAACCAAGCGGCGGTGGCATGACCGAGGTCAAGGCCGAGGTGCCGATGGCGGAGCTGCTCTCCTACGCGCCCGACCTGAGGTCGATCACCGGCGGTCAGGGCGAGTACACGATGGAGTTCCTGCGCTACGAGGAAGTCCCCGGCCACCTCGCCTCGAAGATCGTCGACGCGGCGAGGGCGGAGAAGGAGGCCGTGAAGGCGTAAGTCGCATCGACACGCGACTTGCGCGCTGGTCCGAGGCCGCTTGGTAGCCTCGGACCCGTGGCTACCAGGGACATTCGTACTTCGACCGCATACACGGTGTGCGACGTGTGCGGGCGCACGCTGTTGCGCGGCGAGCGCTCGGAGATCTATTTGCACGGCGGAGAGCGCCACGCGGTGTGCGAGCTCTGCAAGTCACGCGCGCTGCACGAGGGCTGGGTCAAGGAGGGCACGGTTCCGTCCTGGGGCGACGGCGATTCGCGCTCCGAGCGGAGGCGCTCGCTGCTCGGTCGGTTCCGCGCCCGTCGCGAACCCGCCGCCGAGCCCGAGGGCGGCGAGGCCGGATACGCCTTCGACGAGCCCTACGAGGCGCCCGAGCCGGCACCGACGCCGGCCCTCCACCGCCGGCGCGAGCAGGTGCGCGAGCCGCGCCATGTGCGGGCGGTCCCGACCAGTGCCGAGCAGAAGACCGCCTCCGCGGTCCAGCTGTTCAACGGCTCCGAGCACACCCGGACTGTGGCCGGCGTTGCCCGCTCACTCGGTCTCCCCGAGGTGTCGGTGCTCCCGGCGGTCACCGGGCCGAGTCTCGTGAACATCGTCGTCTCGTGGGAGCTGTGCTGGTATCGCTACGAGGTCGACCTCTCCGAGGAGGTCCCGAGCGTCCGCGTCGCGGGCCAGGGCTACGAGCTCGACGAGCTCCCGGCCGAGGAGCGACAGCCGAACGCGGTCTCGGACGACAACGGCGTCCTGGCGCTGCCCTGAGGGCGGTGGACACAAGTTCGATGCAGGCATTCCTGGCCGTCGAATAGCATCCCCGGCGATGATCTACTGCGTTGTTCCCGAGCCACTGGCCGACGAGCTGTTCGACAAGCTCACCGCGTACTACGCGGACGACCCGAACGTGACGGTGATTGTCGACCGGCGAAAGGGATCGCGCCGCGACTCGGAAGCCGGGGGCGGCGGCGGTCAGCGGGGCGTCCGTGACCGCCGGCGTGCACGCGTCGCCGGCGACATTCCCGAGCTGGCGAGCGATTGACCGGCGCTCACGCGCTGAGGCTGATCGTTCACGTTGACGGCGGCGCCCGCGGCAATCCCGGTCCCGCGGCGATCGGTGTCGTGATCTCCGAGCCGGATGGGGAGGTCCTCGACGAGCTGGCCGAGCGGATCGGCGTCGCCACCAACAACGTCGCCGAATACCGCGCGCTGCTGCGGGGCCTCGAGCGGGCGGCCGAGCTCGGTGCACGTGAGGTGGAGCTGGTCAACGACTCGGAGCTGGTCGCCAAGCAGCTGACCGGCGCCTACCGGGTCAAGCACCCGGCGATGAAGCCCCTGTACGAGCAGGCGTCCAGCGCGCTGCGGGGCTTCGACCGCTGGAAGATCACGAGCGTGCCCCGGGCCAGGAACGCCCGCGCCGACGCGCTGGTGAATGCGGCGCTCGACGGCACCGCCTGAGACGGCACGGTCGAATCCCATGTTTCGCCGCGGCGCCCTCCGGGCAAACTGGTTGCGTGCACAATGAACATGCTATGCTTGTGCACGCAACCACTTTCCGTTGGGAGGCAATCACATGAATCTCGGTCTTCTGATCCTGCGCCTCGTCGTCGGCCTGCTGTTTGCCGGCCATGGCGCACAGAAGCTGTTTGGAATCTGGGGCGGGCATGGTCTCAAGGCCACCGCCGGTTTCTTCGAGCAGATCGGGCTGAAGCCCGGTCGGTTCCACGCTGCCGCCGCGGGCGCGATGGAGTTCGGCGGCGGCCTGTTGCTGGCCCTCGGCCTGTTCACGCCGTTCGCCTCGGCGATCCTGATCGCGGTGATGACCGCCGCCGTGATCACCGTTCACTTCGCCAAGGGCATCTGGTCCACCAATGGTGGCTACGAGTACAACCTCGTCCTTGCCGCGGCCAGCTTCGCGCTGGCGGCGATCGGAGCCGGCGCCTGGTCGTTGGACCACGCGTTCTCGTTCTCGATCCACGGCGTGCTGTGGGCCATCGGAGCCCTGGTGGTCGGCGTGATCGGCGGCGTCGGTGCTGTCCTGAGCGGCCGTGCGCAGACCCGCCGGTCCCATCCGGCGCCCACGCATCGCGCCACCACGGCGTCCTAGTGCCAGATGGTTGATTCCGCGGCCGCGTGGGGGCCGGGGGATTCGGTGATCAAGCCGGGCAAGGACGCAGGGCGAAGCCAATACTGGAGGTATTGGCGAGCCCGAGGACGACGATCCGGCGCCGATCAACCGGATTCATCCGGCACGCGGGGTCGCGGAATCAACCATCTACGGGCTGGCGGCGAGCAGAAACCCCTGCTCGTCGCCTCCCGCGCTACCCTCCGAGCTGTGACCGAAGCCCTGATCGAACTCAGCGCCCGGCTGCAGGAGACTGCCCAGCGGCTGCGCGCCGGAGAGCTCGACCCCGAAGCGACTCTGACACTGATCGAGGAATGCGTGCAGCTCGCCGCCGAGGCGAACGCACAGGTGGACGCGCAGGTGGGCGCCGTGCTCGAACCACTGCCGGATCTGCCGGGGCAGCTACCGCTTCCTGCCGCCTAGATCATCTGGTGCCCACCGCCGACGCG
Organism: uncultured Solirubrobacterales bacterium; assembly: GCA_963796645.1. Classification (GTDB taxonomy): domain Bacteria; phylum Actinomycetota; class Thermoleophilia; order Solirubrobacterales; family Solirubrobacteraceae; genus Palsa-465. The sequence continues at coordinate 218,172 of CAWCMQ010000007.1, forward strand.
GCGTATCCGGAGCACCTGCGTGCCGAGATCGAGCGCTATCTGAGCGCGCTCCGGTTCGGCGCGTCCCAGGGGCCGATCGCCGGGCTCGAGGAGGCGATGCGCTACTCGCTGCTGGCCGGCGGCAAGCGCATCCGGCCGGTGCTCGCGCTGGCCACGGCGGAGGCGGTCGGCCTGGATCCCCGTTCGGTGCTCCCGCTCGCCGCGGCCATTGAGCTGATTCACACATACTCGCTGATCCATGACGACCTGCCGGCGATGGACGACGACGACCTGCGTCGCGGGCGGCCGACGTGCCACGTCGCTTTCGGCGAGGACGTGGCGATCCTTGCCGGCGACGGGCTGTACGCCGAGGCGTTTCGGCATCTGCTGACCGAGCAGCGCGGCGAGCCGTCCGGCGTGCTGGCCGCCGCCGCAGAGCTCGCGGCGGCCACCGGTGTACAGGGGATGGTCGGCGGGCAATACCTGGATGTGTCCGGAACCGCCGCCGCGGGGCCCGACGGGCTGCGCCACCTCCACGAGCTGAAGACCGGGCGTTTGATCGCCGCCAGCGTCCAGTGTGTCCTGCTCCTCGGTAGCACGCACAAACCTGCCACAATCAACGGATTCCGCAGCTATGCGAGCGAGCTCGGCGTGCTCTTCCAGATCGTGGACGACATTCTCGACGTGATCGGCTCTGAGGAGACGCTGGGTAAGCCGCAGGGCAGCGACGAAAGGCTTGGCAAGCGGACCTACGTGACCGAGTTCGGCTTGGACGGGGCCCGGTCCCTGGCCCGCGCGTCGCACGAGCGAGCCCTCGAGTCGCTCGCCGAGGCGGCTCCCGACGGCGCCGAGCAACTCGAACAGATAACCGACTTCATCGCCACCCGAACCTACTGATGTCAGATCTCCTTCAACGCGTCGACCGCCCGCAGGACCTGCATGGTCTGAGCGACGAGGACCTGCAGACCGTCGCCCAGGAGGTGCGCGAGCACATCATCGACACGGTGGGTGAGATCGGCGGGCACTTCGGCGCGAATCTCGGTGCCTGCGAGATCGCGGTCGCGCTGCACTCACTGCTCGATTCGCCTCGCGACAAGGTGCTGTGGGACGTGGGCCACCAGGCCTACCCGCACAAGGTGCTCACGGGCCGCCGTGACCAGCTGCACACAATCCGCAAATACGAGGGCCTGGCGCCATTCTGCTCGATCCCGGAGTCCGAGCACGACATCATGGGCGCCGGTCATGCCTCGACAGCGATCGGCTACGCAGTCGGGATCAAGGAGGCGATGCGGCGAGGCCACGGCGAGGACGGTCATGTCGTGGCGGTCGTCGGCGACGGGGCGATGACCGGCGGCGTGGCTTTCGAGGCGGTCCACCAAGCGGGCGGCGAGGGCACTCCGATCGTCGTGCTCCTCAACGACAACGGCATGTCGATCGCCCCGAACGTCGGCGCGCTGAGTCGTTATTTCAACCGGATCCGGCTGAACCCAAAACTGTGGCACGCGCGGGAGGGCGTCGAGGGGGGCCTGACCAAGCTGCCGGCCGGAATCGGCGCCACGTTCGAGCGCTTCGGCCCCCACTTCAAGGAGTCCATCAAGGCATTCTGGGCGCCCGGCCTGTGGTGGGAGGAGCTTGACTTTGCCTACATGGGCGTGATCGACGGCCATGACGTGCGCGCGCTTCGCCGAGCCCTACGAGAGGCGCTCGCGGCCGAGCGGCCCGTCGTCGTTCACTGTGCGACGGTCAAGGGCAAGGGCTTTGCCCCAGCCGAGGAGGGCGGCCTCGAGGGCATGGAGAAGTGGCATGCGGCGAAGCCGAAATCGATCGCCAACGGCGCACCGGCCGTTAGCCCGACGAACAGCGCCCCCGCCACGCCCAAGCCGCCGCAGTACACGCAGGTGTTCGGCGAGGCGCTGGTCGAGGAGTGCCGGCGCGACGAGCGGGTGATCGGGATCACGGCCGCGATGAACTCGGGCACCGGGCTGAACATCCTTCAGCGCGAGCTGCCGGACCGCTACTACGACGTCGGGATCGCCGAGCAGCAGGCCGTGCTGTTCGCATCTGGCCTCGCGCTCGAGGGCTGCAAGCCGGTGGCCGCGATCTACTCCACCTTCCTGCAGCGTGCGTACGACCAGATCGTTCACGACGTCTGCCTGCAGAAGCTCGGCGTGGTGTTCGCGATGGACCGCGCCGGCCTGGTCGGAGATGACGGGCCGACGCACCACGGCGCGTTCGATATCGCGTATTTGCGTTGTCTGCCCAACATCGTGCTGATGGCCCCGCGCGACGAGGCGATGCTGATCCACATGCTGCGCACCGCGCTGCTCCACGACAACGGCCCGGTCGCGCTGCGCTATCCGCGCGGCGAGGGGGTCGGGGTTCCGCTCCCCGCGACCCCGAAGCCGATCGAGATCGGCACCGGCGAGATCCTGCGCGAGGGCGAACGGGTTGCGCTGCTTGGCTATGGGAGCGGAGTGGAGAAGGCCCTCGAGGCGGCATCGATTCTGGCCGAGAGCGGCATCTCGGCGACCGTCGCCGATGCCCGGTTCGCGAAGCCGATCGACGCCGGTCTGGCTGCGCAGCTGGCGGCGGAGCACGAGCTGCTGGTCACCGTCGAGGAGGGCGTGCTCGCCGGCGGCTTCGGCTCGGCGGTGTGGGAGACCCTGTCCGACGCTGGTGTGACGCCGCGAATCCTGCGTGTCGGGCTCCCCGACCGCTACGTCACGCACGGCGCCCCCGCGCTCCTGCACGAGGAGGTTGGGTTCACCGGCAAGCGGATCGCCGAGCGGATCGAGGCCGCCGTGGCGGAACGGACGGGGGTCGCGTAGGCTTCGGCCCGTGCCGAAGTACCGGGGAGCTGGTGGGCTGGATGCGCTGCGGTTCGTTACTGCCTGGGCAGCCGCCGCGCGGGCGCAGGGACGTCGCTGTTGCTGCCCGGGACCAGCGCTCCGATGCACCTCCAGCTGACGCCGTTGGCAGACCCGCACCCGAAGCCGAGGGTGCATTTCGTGCCCAGGCGGGCCGGTTGCCTGCGCCTGAACGCAGAACGGCCCGCCTAAGCGGGCCGTTCCAGGAGGAGAGATGTATCTGCGTTTGATCGCTGTGAGGAAGAGTTGGGCCGAACGAACGGCCAAGACAATCATCACGCGCCCGCGGCGAAGTGAGTGTGATCTCGATCACGTACCGTTTTCGGTCCGATGAAGCGCATTCGCCTCGACAGCCTGCTTTCCGAACGAGGGCTGTTCGGTTCCCGCTCACAGGCGGCGGCCTCCGTGCTCGCGGGAGACGTGCTGCTCCTCCCGGACCGTCGCCGGGCTCAGAAACCGGGTCAGCTCGTGCCCCCCAACGTTCAGATCGAGGTCAGGCGCGGGCCGGCCTTCGTCTCGCGCGGGGGGGTCAAGCTCGCCAACGCGCTGGACGAGCTCGGGCTCTCGGTCGAGGGCAAGAAGGCGCTCGACGTTGGGGCCTCGACCGGCGGCTTCACCGACTGCCTGCTCCAACGCGGCGCCGCGCACGTGATCGCGGTCGACGTCGCATATGGTGAGCTCGACTGGCGGCTGCGGTCGGATCCGCGCGTGACCGTGCTGGAACGGCACAACGCGCGTGCGCTCGCACGAGAAGACCTTCCCTACCCACCAGACCTGATCGTGATCGACGTGTCCTTCATCTCGCTCACCAAGGTGTTGCCGGCGGTTCTCGCCTGCTCCGCCTCCGGATTCGATTGCCTGCCGATGATCAAGCCGCAGTTCGAGGCGGGCCGTGAGGCGGTCGGCAAGGGTGGCGTCGTCCGCGACCCCACGGCGCGCCGCCGCGCCCTGATCAAGGTCGCCGAGGTGGCGATCGAGCTCGGTGCCTCGGTGCTTGGCTTCGCCAGCTCCGGGTTGCCGGGGCCGAAGGGGAACCTCGAGACGTTCGCGTGGCTGGCCGAGGGCGAGCGGGGCGGGGTGGACGACCTGGAGGCGGCGGCGCGCGAGGTCGAGCCGTGAACCCGGTCCGCCGAGCCACGCTATTCACCCACCGCCGTCCCGACGAAACGGCGCCGGCCCTCGAGACGCTGGTCGCGCTCGCCGAGGAGGCCGGGGCGGTCCTCCGGCTCGACCCGGACGAGACCTCGAAGCACGAGCTCGAGCCGAGCAGCTGCTTGAAGCTCAACGCGCGCATCAGCAACGACGTCGACATCTGCTTCGCGCTCGGCGGCGACGGGACGATCCTCAACGCCCTGCGAACGTACGCGGGTACCGGGGTGCCGGTGTTCGCGGTCAACTTCGGCGAGATCGGGTTTCTCGCCAGCGTCGAGCGTGAGGACGCGAAAGAGGGACTCCGGCACGCGTTCCGGGGCGAGTTCGAGGTGCTCACGCTGCCCGGCATCCGTGTGTCGGGGAGCCGCGGGGCGTGGCTGGCGATCAACGACATCTCGATGCACCGCCAGCCGGGCAAGCGGGTGGCGGACCTCGAGTACGGCGTGGCCACGGACGAGATCGGGCGCGTACGCTGCGACGGACTCGTGGTCGCCACCCCGGCGGGTAGCACCGGCTACAACCTCGCCAACGGCGGCCCGGTGATGGCCTGGGGGGTGAAGGGCTACGTCGTGTCCTTCATCGCACCACATTCGCTCACCGCGCGGGCGCTGGTGGTCGCGCCCCATGACACGCTCTCGATCATCAACCGCTCGCGCGAGGAACCGGTCGACGTGACCGTCGATGGCCGCCCGGTCTGCGTGCTGCCGGCCGGCGAGAAGCTCGAGGTGAGCTTCGCCGATGCCCAGGGCTGCCTGGCCCAACTCGCCGGCGCGTCGTTCTACCAGCGCCTGCGGGCGAAGTTCGGGCGGCTGGCCGCGGCGCCGTAGGGGGCGCGCTTCGGCGCGCCCGCCGCCCCGCGCCCCGCCCGCCGCCCCGCGCCCCGGGGATCCGTCGTCCCCGGCTGGTACACCGTCGGCATGTTGCACGAGTTGCGCGTGGAGAACCTGCTGTTGATGGAGCGAGCCGAGCTGCGGCTGGCGCCCGGACTGAACGTGCTCACCGGCGAGACCGGCGCCGGCAAGACGCTGCTGGCCCACGCGCTTGACCTGCTGCTCGGCGGCAAGGCGCGCAGCGGGATCGTCCGCGCCGGCGCGTCTGAGGCGTACGTGGAGGGGGTGTTCGCGCGGCCGGCCGAGCTCGACTCGGCGACCGCGGAGCGCCTCCCCGAGGACGCCGAGGAGATCGTGCTCGCGCGTCGGGTGTGGCCGGACGGGCGCACCCGCGCCTACGTCTGCGGGCGCTCGGCGACGCTCGCCGATCTGCGCGAGTTGGGGCCGCGGCTGCTGTCGTTCTATGGGCAGCACGAGCACCGCAAGCTGATGTTGAGCGCGGCCCAGCTCGAGATCCTGGACGCGCACATCGGTGCCAAGCAGATCGAGCTGCGGGCGCTCGTCGCGCAGGCGCACGAGCGGGTGAGGACGCTCGAGCGCCGATCCCAGGAGCTCCGCGAGCTGGCGGGAGCGCGGGAGCGCGAGCTCGACCTGGTGTCGTTCGAGCTGGACGAGATCGAGGCTGCCGCACCGAGCTCCGAGGAGGAGGAGCCACTCGTGCAAGAGCGCGAGCGACTGCGGCATCTCGAGGCCCTGCACAGCGCCGCGGCGACGGGGGCCGAGGCGATCGCGCCCGAGGCGGGCGAGGGCGTCGGCGAGACGCTGGCCCAGGTCGCTGTCGCGCTCGAACAGGTCGCGGGCTTCGACCCCGCGCTCGGCCCGCTGTCCGAGCGGCTCAACGCCTTGCGCTACGAGGCGGAGGATCTCGGCGCCGAGCTGCGGCGCTACGTGATGGGGATCGAGGCCGCGCCCGGGCGCCTGGAGCAGGTCGAGGAGCGGCTTGCGGTGCTGGATCGCCTGATGCGAAAGCACGGTGGCTCGATCGCCGACGTGCTGGCGCACGCGGAGCGGTGCCGCGTCCGGCGCGACGAGCTCCAGCATGCCGACGAGGCGCTCGCACAAGCCGAGGCCGAGTACGCAAGCGCCGTCCAGCAGCGCGACGACATCGCTCGCGAGCTGAGCCAGGCGCGGCGTGCCGCCGCTCCGGAGCTTGCGGCCGGGGTGCGCTCACGGCTGGGCGAGTTGGCGATGGCTGACGCCGAGTTCGAGGTTGTGGTCGAGCCACGCGAGGGTGGCTGCGGGGCCAACGGTGCCGATGCGGTCGAGTTGAGGCTCGCGCCGAACCCCGGGATGCCGTCGGGCCCGCTGCGCGAGATCGCCTCGGGCGGCGAGCTGTCACGCGTGATGCTGGCACTGCTGAGCGAGGCCCACGGCGAGGGGGGAGACGACCCGGAGGCCGCCCCGCTGCTCGTGTTCGACGAGATCGACGCCGGCATCGGCGGGCACACGGCCAAGGCGGTCGGCGAGCACCTGCGCGAGCTCGCGAACGGTCGCCAGATCCTCTGCATCACCCATCTTGCGCAGGTGGCTGCGCTGGCGGCCCGGCACTTCACGATCGACAAGGACGCGTCGGTTACGCCCGCACGCACTCAGGTGAGCGCACTCGACGACGACGGGGTCGTTGGCGAGATCGTCCGGATGCTGGGTGCGGGCGAGGGCGACCGGGCGGCAGGCCAGCACGCCCGTCAGCTGCTGCGCGCTGCGTGATCCGGGTGGGGTGTTCGCGTCCGCCCGCGGCGCTACGGTGAGATCGTCCACTACACTCAAGGATCGATCGATGGCCCAAGACCCGCGACGCGCCGCCAGCAGCTCCTCACCGGAGACGCGCTTCATCTTCATCACCGGCGGGGTCGTCTCCTCGCTCGGCAAGGGCATCGCGGCATCGTCGATCGGACGTCTGCTCGTCGCCAGGGGACTGAGCGTCCAGCTCCAGAAGTTCGACCCGTACATCAACGTCGACCCCGGGACGATGTCGCCTTACCAGCACGGCGAGGTGTTCGTCACCGAGGACGGCGCTGAGACGGACCTCGATCTGGGCCACTACGAGCGGTTCACTGACGCCAACACCAGCCGCGCGTCGAACGTCACGGCGGGGGGGATCTACAACACGGTGATCCGGCGCGAGCGGCGTGGCGACTATCTCGGCGCGACCGTCCAGGTGGTGCCGCACATCACCGACGAGATCAAGCAGCGGATCAAGCTGATGGCCGAGTCGAGCGACGTCGACTTCGTGATCACCGAGATCGGCGGCACTGTCGGCGACATCGAGTCGCTGCCGTTCCTGGAGTCGATCCGGCAGTTCCCGGTCGACGTCGGCCGGCGCCGCTGCATGTTCATCCACCTGACGCTCGTGCCCTACATCGGGCACGCCGGCGAGCTCAAGACCAAGCCGACGCAGCACTCGGTCAACGAGCTGCGGCGCATCGGTATCGCGCCCGACATGGTGGTGTGTCGCTCGGAGTCGGTGCTCTCCGACGACATCCGGCGCAAGATCGCGCTGTTCGCCAGCCTTCCGGTGGAGGCCGTGGTCTCGGCCTACGACGTCCCCGACATCTACCAGGTGCCGCTCGTGTTCCGCAACGAGGGCGTCGACGAGTTCATCCTCCGCGAGCACTTCGGCATCGACACCCCGCCGCCCGACCTCAGCGGCTGGGCGGCGATGACCCGCCGGGCCAGCGAGGCCGACCGCACGGTCAGGATCGCGCTCGTGGGCAAGTATGTCCAGCTCGAGGACGCCTACCTGTCGGTGGCCGAGGCGCTCAAGCACGCTGGCGTCCACCACGGGGCCAAGGTTGCGATCGACTGGGTCGACTCGGAGTCGGTGAGCACGCCGGAGGTCACGGCTCGGCTCGAGCAGGTCGATGGGGTGCTGATCCCCGGCGGCTTCGGCGGCCGCGGCTTCGAGGGCAAGATCCGGGCCGCGCAGATCGCGCGCGAGAACGGAATCCCGTACCTCGGCATCTGTCTCGGGATGCACGTCGCGGTCAGCGAGTTCGCCCGTCACGTGGCCGGCATGGACGGCGCCAACTCCACCGAGATGGACCCGGAGACCCCGTTCCCGGTGATCGACCTGCTGCCGGAGCAGAAGGAGATCGCCGACATGGGCGGCACGATGCGTCTCGGTGCCGATCCGGTCAAGCTCCACGACGACACCGTTGTGCGCGAGCTCTATGGCGAGCCGGTCGTATACGAGCGCCACCGCCACCGCTACGAGGTCAACAACCACCTGCGCCGCAAGCTCGAGTCGCTTGGACTGGTCTGCTCGGGGACCTCGCCCGACGAGCGCCTGGTCGAGGTGGTCGAGCTCGATCGCAGCACACACCCGTTCTACGTGGCCTCGCAGTATCACCCGGAGTTCAAGTCGCGTCCCGAGCGCCCGGCCCCGCTGTTCCGCGAGTTCGTGGGCGCTGCCATCGCGCACACCGAGGCGATCGAGCCGGCGGTTCAGGCCGACTCAGAGCCGGCGGTCGAAACCGGTTCGTGAGGCGCGCGAGCGACTCGGAGCGCGAGCAGCTTCACCGGACATTCGCGGAGCTGTGCCGGATTGAGAGTCCGTCCGGACACGAGCGGGGGTGCGGTGACTGGGTGGCGGCCGCGCTCAGGGCGCTCGGGCTCGAGGTGGAGGAGGACCGCGGCTACGGCGGCTCCGACGGCGCCAACCTGCTGACCCGCATCCCCGGGGCGGCGGACGAGACGCTGCTGCTATGCGCCCACCTCGACACCGTGCCGCCGACCGCGCCGCTCGACCCCGTGCTCCGAGACGGCGGCTGGGAGAACGCCGGTGACGGAATCCTCGGAGCGGACAACAAGGCGGCGGTGGCGGTGCTGCTCGAGCTCGCGCGCCGCTACGCCGGCTCCGGTCCGCGCCCGGAGGCCGGACTGGAGCTGCTGTTCACCGTGTCCGAGGAGAACGGGCTGCACGGGGCCAAGGCGTTCGACACCTCCCGGCTGCGGAGCTCATTCGGCTACGTGTTCGACCACGCCACGCCGATCGGCGAGATCGTGATCGCCTCGCCGACCTACGACCGGGTCGTGGCCGAGATCCGCGGACGTGCCGCTCACGCCGGGATCAGGCCGGAGGAGGGCCGAAGCGCGATCGAGGTCGCGGCCCGTGCGATCGCCGCCATGCGGCTCGGTCGACTCGACTCCGAGACCACGGCGAACGTGGGCACGATCCGCGGCGGGACGGCCACGAACGTCGTGCCCGAGCACTGCACGATCGAGGCCGAGGTGCGGGGGCTCGATGACCGGCGCGTGGAGCAGGTCGCCACAGAGCTGATCGACCATCTCCAGGACGCGGCCAATGCCGGCGAGTGTGACCTCGACGTCACCGTCGAGGTGATGTTCCGTGCCTACCGGTGCCGGCCCAAGGACCGAGAGGTCGCGGTGGCTGAGCGAGCGCTCAGGGCCTGCGGCTACGAGCCCCGGCAGATCATCACCGGCGGTGGGTCTGACGCCAACGCGCTGCGGGCGTCCGGGCTCCCGAGCACCAACCTGGCCAATGGCACCGAGCGAAACCACGAGCCGGGGGAGCGCGTGTCGGTGGACGCGCTCGAGGGGATGCTCGAGGTCGCGATCACGCTGGTGAAGGAAGCAGCACGGAAGGAGCTGGCGTGAGCGAGTTCGAACGGATCGGCTCCGAGGTCGTCTGGGAGGGCAGGATTGTCCGCGTCGGCACCGAGCGCTTCCGGCACGCCGACGGCGAGATCGTCACGCGCGAGAAGGTCTGGCACCCCGGCGCCGTCGGCATTCTCGCTGTCGACGACGAGCACGTCTGGCTGACCCGTCAGCCGCGTGAGGCGATCGGCGAGGGCGCCTCGCTCGAGATCCCGGCCGGGAAGCTCGACGTTGCCGGGGAGGAGCCGCTGGCCACGGCCAAGCGTGAGCTGGCCGAGGAGATCGGCAAGCGGGCGGCCCGGTGGGACGAGCTGCACAGCTTCTATACCAGCCCCGGCTTCTCCGATGAGCGCGTGTGGCTGTTCCTCGCCAAGGACCTCTCCGACGACGAGAGTGGGGCCACCGCCGAGGAGGACGAGCGGATCGAGATCGTGCCGTGGCCGCTCGGGCAACTCGACGACGCGATCGCCGAGTGCGAGGACTCGAAATCGCTGATCGCGCTCCTGTGGCTCAAGGCGGCGCGCGGCGGCGGCTCCTAGGCGGCCGCTCACACGCGTCTGGCAGGAGGCGCGCAGCCCGGCACGAATAAGCTGGGATGGCGACCATCGAGGTTCAGGCGCCGGCACGCCGTCTCAGTGAGCTCACGCTCGACTTCCTCGCCTACCTCGAACTCGAGCGCGGGCTGTCGCGGAACACGCTCGAGGCGTATCGCTCCGACCTCCAGCAGTTCGGCTTGTTTCTGGGCCGGATCGGCCGTGACCCGATGCAGGTGGGGCCGAGTGATCTCGCCCAATTCGTCTCCGAGCTCGCCGACGGCCGCGAGGGGCGGCCACCGGTCGCGCCGGCGACATTGCAGCGCAAGATCGCCTGCCTGCGCTCGTTCTATCGTCACCTCCGCCGCGAACAGCTGCTGGACCACGACCCTACCTCCGAGCTGCGCCCGCCCCGCTCCCGGGGGCGCCTCCCGAAGGTCCTGACCCGCGACGAGGTCGCGCAGCTGCTCGCACAGCCTCGCGGTGGGTCGCCGGCCGCCGTTCGCGACCGCGCACTGCTCGAGACGATGTATGCGTGCGGGCTGCGCGCATCGGAGGCGATCGACCTCCGGCTGAGCGATATCGATCTCGAGGCTGGGATCGTGCGAGCCCGCGGCAAGGGCTCCAAGGAGCGGATCGTCCCGATCGGGAGCAAGGCGATCGAGACGCTCCAGACCTATCTGCAGCGCGTCCGTCCGCGGCTGGTCGGGCTTGCAGACGAGCAACGCGTGTTCGTCAATCTGCGCGGCGGCGGGCTCTCCCGGCAGGGGCTCTACAAGATCGTGCAGCGCCACGCCCGGACCGCCGGGCTAGACGCGAAGATGAGCCCGCATACGCTGCGTCACACGTTCGCGACGCACCTGCTCGCGGGCGGATGCGATCTCCGCTCGCTGCAGGAGATGCTGGGTCACGCCGACATCGGGACCACGCAGATCTACACGCATCTGTCGGCCGATCGTTTGCGGGACGTGTACTTCGACGCGCACCCGCGAGCGCAGGTGCACCGCGGGTCGTAGAGTCCGCAGCGTGGGCATCACGCATCTTGACGAGGCCGAACGCGAGCCTTATGAGGTCGGCCACATACGCGGGATCTGGTCAGCCCTGGGCGAGGGCGCCGGCTCGATCAGAGTCGGCCTCAGCCGCCTTCAGGTGGCCGATGGCGGCTGGTCAACCCCAGTCCACGAGCACGGCCGCGAGGAGGAAATCTTCTGGGTGCTCGGCGGCCGCGGCCTGTCTTGGCACGACGGCCAGGTGAGCGAGATTGGGGCCGGCGACTGCATCGTCTACCTCCCCGGCGAGGGCGCGCACTCGCTGCACGGGCTCGACGGGCTCGACGTGCTCGCCTTCGGCACGCGCTTCGAGGACGAGAGCCCGCGCTTCCCGCGCCAGGGCCTCTCGCGCGTGGGCAACCGCGCCGTTGAGACGCTGCCCGGTATGCAGGACGGAGAGCCGATCCAGTGGATCCGCGAGGCGAAGCTCGGGTCGCCCGAGCTGCCGGCCGGTGCCGGGCCGCGCCCATCCACGATCGTCAACGTCCGCGACGTCGAGCCCACACGGATCGAGCGCCCCCGGGTCGTGCGTACGCGCCGCCGCGTGAGCAGCGCGGCCGGATCGGTGAACACGGGTCTGCAGCACGTGGAGGTCGCGCCCGGCAAGGAATCGACGGCGCAGCACTGCCACTCGGTGGAGGAGGAGCTGTTCGTCGTGCTCGAAGGCGACGGCGCGCTCGTGCTCGGGGAGGAGGAGATCCCCGTCCGGAGCGGTCATGTCGTGTCGCGACCGGCTGGGACCGGCGTCGCCCACATGTTCCGAGCCGGGGCCGAAGGGATGCGCTACCTCGCCTACGGCACCCGCGATCCGGCCGACGTCTGCTACTACCCGCGCTCCAACAAGATCGCCTTCCGCGGCGTCGGGTTGATCGCACGGCTCGAACGGCTCGAATACTGGGACGGGGAGGACTGAGGATGGCAGTTGTGGCGCGGGCGATGGTCGCCCTATGCGCGTGCGCGATTGTGCTGCTGGCGGGCTGCGGCAACTCACGCACTCCGGTTCCGAACACGGCAGCCAGCGCCGGTGGCGCCTTCCGACCGCTCCGCTACCCCGGCGCCGGGATCGCCCTGCGCGCGCCGACCGACTGGAGCGCGGCGACCGGCCAAGGACCCCTGGTTGCGACCTTCACCTCCGGCAACTCGGTCGTCGCGGTCTGGCGCTTCCCGCGCAACGTTGGTCCCCCGAACGGGCCGCAGGCCCTGCGCCACGCGCGTCGGCAGATGGTCCTGGAGGCCAGGCACCGTGATCCTGGGCTCACCCTGATCCGCTCCACGATCACCAAGGTGGACGGCGTGCCGGCCGTCGAGCTCGACGCGATCGAGCAGATCTCGGGGCATCCACGGCGAGTTCGATCCATGCACGCGTTCGAGCAGCGGGCCGAGATCGTCCTCGACGAGTACGCGATCCCGCAAGAGTTCCACACGGTCGACCACGCGGTGTTCTCGCCGCTGAGGCGCTCACTGGTGTTGTCGGGCTCGAGCAGCGCCTGAACGTCGTGCGGCGAGCCTTTGTTGTCGTGCTCGACGCGTGTGGTGCCGGGGCGCTCCCGGATTCCGAGCGCTACGGAGACGCCGGCACCAATACGCTCGGGCATCTAGCGCAGGCCGCCGGCGGTCTGCGCCTGCCTGCGCTCCAGCGACTCGGGCTCGGCTCGATCATCCCGCTGCTCGGTGTCCCGCCTGCGCCTGCGCCCGCGCTCCACGGTCGGCTGCGCCCGCTCGGCCCCGGCAAGGATTCGACCGCCGGGCACTGGGAGCTGATGGGCGTCGTGATGCCCGCGCCGCCGCCGACCTACCCAAACGGCTTCCCGGCTGAGGTGATCGAGCTCGTCTGCAGCCTCAGTGGCCGTGGAGTGCTGTGCAACCGGCCCTACAACGGAATCGAGGCGATCGAGCACTATGGGGCCGCGCATCTCGATGGCGGCGAGCTGATCGTCTACACGAGCCAGGACTCGGTGCTGCAGATCGCGGCCCATGTGGACATCGTCACACCCGAGGCGCTGTACGAGGTCTGTCAGGGGGTGCGCGACGGGCTCACGGGAGAACATGCTGTCGGGCGCGTGATCGCCAGACCGTTCGCGGGTCGTGCTGGGGCGTTCGAGCGCACCGACGGGCGGCGCGACTACTCGCTCACGCCGCCGACCCGCAGCTACCTGCAGGAGATTCAGGCCAGAGGTATGCCGGTGCACACCGTCGGTAAGGTGGGGCAGCTGTTCTCGGGGGTCGGGATCGATCAGCAGCATCCCGGCGCCACGAATGCGCGGTCGCTCGCGCAGACGCGAGAGCTACTTGAGAGCCTGGAGAAAGGCCTTGTGTTCACGAATCTGATTGAGACCGACCAGGTGTACGGCCACCGTCACGACGTCGAGGGCTTCCACGGGGCGCTGCGGAAGATCGACAATGCGATCGGCCAGTGGCTCGAGCTCCTCGGCGAGGATGACCTGTTGATCCTGACCGCGGACCATGGCTGCGACGTGACGGCCGCGCACACCGATCACACGCGTGAGCACGTGCCGCTGCTCGCGCGGTTCCGCGGTGATGGTTCTCGCCGCCATGACGGGGCGATGGCGGACGTCGGTGCCAGTGCATTGAGGTGGCTGACCGGGGCCGATCAGGTCGGGCTGCCGGGTCATCCGTTCCTGTAAGGCGCCCCGATGCCCGAGCTACCCGAGGTCGAGACGATCCGCCGACAGCTGGCGCCGCATCTGGAGGGACGGACGATCGAGCGGGCCCAGATCCTTGATCCCCGCTGGACCCGGCCGGCGCCGCCCGGCCCGGTTCAGGCCGAGCTGACCGGCGCGCCGGTCAACCGAATCGGCCGCGCAGGGAAGTACCTGATCTGGGAGCTGTCGGGCGAGCGCTTTCTGCTCGTACACCTGCGGATGACCGGCGCGCTGCTGTTCAATCCCGATCCCGAGCCACTGCACACCAGGGTCCGGTTCGAGCTCGACGGCGGCGATCGCCTCGTGTACGTGGATCCCCGTCGGTTCGGGACCGGCCATCTGATGCTCGGAGCGACAGCGCGCGACGAGTACCTCGCCGAGCGACTGGGCGTCGAGCCGTTCACGCCCGAGTTCACGACGGATTATCTGCGCCGCGCGGCGCGCGGGCGATCCGCGCCGGTCAAGGCGTGGGTGCTCGACCAGCGCCGGATCGCCGGCGTGGGGAACATCTATGCCGACGAGGCGCTGTTCCGCGCCAGGATCCACCCGCTCAGGCCCGCCGGCCGACTGACCGGAGCGCAGCTCGAGCTGCTGCGCGACGCGATCGAGGACGCGCTGTCGGCCGGGATCGACGCCAAGGGCGCCTCGATCGACGACTTTCGCCATGTCGACGGCGCCCGCGGCTCCTTCCAGGACCGCTTCCTCGTGCACCGGCGCGAGGGCGAGCCGTGCCCGCGGTGTGGCACCACGATCAGAAAGATCGTCGTCGGGGGACGGGGCACCTACGTGTGCGAGCGCTGCCAGGCGCGGCCACGGGTCCGGCGCAGTCGCCCGGCGGCGCTCAGGCGGCCGCGACCAGGTTCTTGAGCTGGCCCTGGCGATCGGCGGCGATCAGGTCCTCAAAGCCGCCGAGCGTCTCGTCACCGATCACGATCTGGGGGAAGGTGAACATCCCGGTGCGCGCCATCAGCTCGGTTCGACCGTCCGGGTCCTTTGCCAGATTGATCTCCTCATAGCCGATGCCGCGGCGCGCGAGGAGCGCCTTTGCGCCGACGCACTTCGAGCAGTTATCGGTGGTGTACAAGGTGACGATTGTCATTGCTTCAGAAAGTATAGCTTCAAGATCCCGGGACCTGTGGGGGCCATGGCAGCCCCGCTGAAGACCGAGGCGATCGTGCTGCGCTCGATTCGCTACGGCGAGGCGGACCGGATCCTGCACCTGTACACGCCACGACACGGGCGCCTGGGCGCGATCGCGAAGGGCGCTCGCCGGTCCCGAAGCCGGTTCGGGGCGAGACTCGAGCCGTTCTTCCGGCTTCGCATGGTGCTGCACGAGGGACGTGGCGATCTGTTCACCGTCTCGAGCGCGGACACGGTCGCGGTCCACGCCGCTCTGCGGGAGCATGCCGCCACGCTCGACGCCGCTGCCCGCGCCTGCGACGCCGTCTCCCGCATGTTCGAGACCTCGGACCCGCATCCCGAGGTATTCACGTTGCTGGCCAACGAGCTCGCGCTGCTCAGCACCGAGATCTCTCAGGCCCGCGCGTCCAACGGGCTGGCGTTTCGGTTGAAGCTGCTGCTGGCGGCGGGGATCGTGCCCCAGCTCGCCTCCTGCGCCACGTGCGGCGAGGTGGAGCATCTCGGGGGCTTCTCGGCCGCGGCGGGTGGCGTGGTGTGCAGCTCGTGTGAGGCGGCCGCGTTCACATTGGACGAGGAGAGCTACCGGTTCCTGGTCGGCGCCCTTGGCCAGCCGCTGGCGGAGGCTCCCGACGCCTCGGAGCGAGCCCTGCGCCAGGCCGAGCGCGCGATCACCGAGACGGCCGAACACCACGCCCACGTCCGGCTGCGGCCGCTGCTGCGGGCGGCGTAGGGCGCACCCATCCGCGCCGGGGGTCTAGTAGAAGCTTGTGAGGAAGCGGTGGGCGGAGCGCCGGTCCGCCGTCAGTCCCGGATCGGCGACGCCGATCTCCTCGACGACTCCGTGCTGGACCTTGAGCACGGTCCGCCCGGACCCGTTCGGAGCCAGATACCACGTGTTGCGGCCGACGACGAAGCCGCGGCGCAGGTGCAGCCGTCGGCTCGCGTCCCGAAGGCTCGTCCCGGCCAGCACTCCGTGCACCGAGTAGTGCCGATTGGCGGTCAGGGCGAGGATCACACGGCCGCTGATCCGATGACGCTGGTGCGCGCCGAGCGTTCCCAGCAGCTTCGGCGACGGATAGCCGACACGGATGCCGCTGCCACTCAGGCAGAAGAAGTCCATGTAGCGCCGGCCGCGAGCGCTGCTGGAGACGAACGCGGCGCGCGCCGAGCGCCTGGTCATCCCCAGCCGGATTGGACCCAGGCTGTGCGCCTGCAGCCGGCCCGTGGCAGCCGGACAGCCGAGCGCGGTCCTCGGTGCCACCGGCGCTGACGCCGTGGCGCTGGTCAGTGGCACCTCGATGCTCGACGGATACACCCGCGAGTGCTCGAGGCCGTAGACGCCGCCAAGCAGGCCCAGTGCCTGCGTCGTGGACGGGAGCGCGTGCGGGAAGTCGGAGGTCGCGATCGTCACGCGTAAGCGGTGACCGGGCGCGAGCGTGTCGAGTGTCGGGAACACCTCCACGTCGTACCGCGTGGCCCTGCCCGGCACGACCGCCGTCTGGGTCGCCTTCGTATAGGGGTGATAGGGCAGCAGGGGCCTGCCGTCTGGAGCCGACCACGTCATCGACCGGTTCAGGGCCCGCTGATTGCCCTCGAGCAGCCCGGAGGTGAGGGGAAGCGCGCTCCCGTTGGGCGCCACGTCGGAGAGCTGGACGACCCATTCGGTGTCCCGGGTGGTCGAGGTGGCGTAGAGCGTCGCGCCGATCGGCCCGGCCAGCATCGTCGGCCTGGTGAACGCGGGGGTCGTGTAGCTGCGCGTGCCGGGCCCGAGCTGCGAGGGGGAGGAGTTCTGCGTGCACGGGTCCTTGATCCCGAAGTAGGAGAGAGCGAGCACGCCGAGACCGGCCGCCCACTGCTCGGTCGAGGTGGTGCACGGGATCTCGGTGCCGGTGAACACGAGGCTGTCGGGGGCCGGCGAGCCTGTCGGAGCGGTCTGGCTGAGGGCGCCGCCCGAGCCGAGGTACAGCGTCGTCGGGGTGGTCTGGTTCAGGGGATAGCGCGAGACTTCGCGGTAGCCGCCGTTCGAGAGATCCTCGAGGTGAAGTGGGGTCGCGGTGTCGGTGATCCCGGTATCGACGCCCTTCAGCCAGTGATCGAACCAGGCGAGCTCGAGGCCGTTCAGGTCGAGTCCGTGGTAGTCGAGCCCCATCCCGGCGGTGACGTGGTACCACGGTCCCTGGAGCAGCTGGTAGCGCGTGGTGACGGGCTCGGTGGGGCTCATCGGCCCCAGCATCGGTCGGTGGTTGAACACGTTCTGGAAGCTCGAGTAGTTGAGCAGCTCGCCGCGCTGGAACAGGTCGTACCAGCCGCCGACGACGAACGCCGGAATGCCGTCGCGGACGATCGCCGGGATGTACTGGTTGGGGTTGCGCGCGCCCCAGTAGCTCTGGTCGTAGGCCGCATCCCCGCCCGTCTCCGCGCCGGTCAGCAGCGCGGTGTCGAAGTCCGTCAGGTCGTGAACGTGCTGGATCAGAGCGGTGGCGAAGTCCGGGTTGTGCTCCTGCGCCGGAAGGAGCAGGTTGAGTCCCGCCGTCAGCCCCAGGTAGAAGCTCGAGAACTCGATGTCGGGGAAGCCGCCCGCGAACGCCGTGTCGCGGTACAGGTCGTTGCCGGAGATGATCGGGAACATCGCCTTCACGTCCTGGGCGCCGGCGTCTGCGGCCGTCTCGAACTGGTTGATGCCCAGATACGACGGACCGAACAACCCGACCTTCCCGCTCGAGTGCGGGAGCCCGGCCACCCAGTTGACGAGCGTCGCGCCGTCGTGGCCCTGGATCGGGTCGAACAGGCCCCATTCACCCTGCGAGCCACCGGTGCCGCGCACGTCCGCGACCACGTTGATGTATCCGCGCCCGACCAGGTAGTTGCTCGCCCCTGCGCCGAGCGAGCTGAACTCACTGTTGTCCTTCCCGTAGGGCGTCTGGGAGAGGATCACCGGGAAGGACCCGGACGCCTCGGCGCCCGTCTTGGCGTTGGTGGGGTAGTAGACGTTCGCCCGCAGCACCGTGCCGTCGCTCATCCGCACGGGCAGATTGAGCTGCGAACCGACTCCAAACTGGGCCGCCTCCGGCTGCCACGCCGCGGCAGGCGACGCGAACGCGACGCACGCGAGCAACGAGCCCGCAAGAACCCGGCCGCACCGGAGCGCTTGTGCAGACATGGACGCCATCCCGTCGTCAGGAAAGAAGTGTAAAGAGGGGTGGGCCGGGGCGCGCCGATGGGCTCGCATGTCGCGGCGCCCGCTTCCGACTGCGCAGATTGCGACAACTTCGAAACGGCGCAACCGGCCGCTGCAGCGGCGCTGTCAGAATCGGAGTGTGGACGAGCAAGCCCTGATCGCAGGCTATGAGCATCCCCGCGGCCCCGTCGCCGACGCGTTCGGCGATCGGATCCGGGCGCGCGAGGAGGCCGAGCTGTCGCCGCTGGCGACACGTTCGTATCCCGCCCGCCGCCGGCGAGCCGAGACCGAGTGCGGATTGCGGACGCCGTTTCAGCGTGACCGGGACCGGATCGTCCACTGTAAGGCGTTCCGCCGCCTGAAGCACAAGACGCAGGTGTTCGTGGCGCCGACCGGGGATCACTACCGGACCCGGCTCACCCATACGCTCGAGGTGACGCAGGTGTCACGGACGGTGGCGCGGGCGCTGCGGCTCAACGAGGACCTCGTCGAGGCGATCGGCCTCGGCCACGATCTCGGCCACCCGCCGTTCGGGCACATCGGCGAGGACGCGCTCGACTGGTGTCTGAAGGAGCGCTTCGATCTGCGGTTCCTGCACCACGAGCACTCGCTGAGGGTCGTTGACAGGCTCGAGCGAGACGGGCAGGGGCTGAACCTCACCGAGCAGGTTCGAGACGGCATTGTCAGCCACTCCGGGCGGTCGCAGGAGCCGGCCACGCTCGAGGGTCGGATCGTGCGGCTCATGGACCGCGTCGCCTACATCAACCACGACATCGACGACGCGGTCCGGGCGGGCGTGATCGGGATCGACGATCTGCCTTCCGGGCCGATCGAGATCCTCGGCGACACAGGCCCGCGGCGGATCGATGCGCTCGTGCACGACCTCGTGGAGCACTCGGAGCGGGCCGGAGCGATCGTTCAGGGCGAGCGGGCGGCCGGTGCGATGACCGAGCTGCGCTCATTCATGTTCGACCGCGTGTACCTCGGACCCCAGGCCACGCGCGAGGGGGAGAAGATCAAGCTCGTGATCCGAGCCCTGTTCGATCACTACTGCGCGAATCCGGACGAGATCCCCGTCTCGGTCCCGGACGGTGAGCTGCCGCGAAGGGTGACCGACTACCTGGCGGGGATGACCGATCGCTACTGCATCGGGAAGTTCGAGGAGCTCAGCGTGCCGGTGGCGTTCGCACCGTGAGCCGCTATACCGCCGATTCCCGGGACCGCGTCTTCGACGCCGTGGATATGGTCGCGCTGGTTTCGGCGCGCACCGATCTGCGTCGCGCGGGCCCCGACAGCTACTTCGGCCTCTGCCCGTTCCACGAGGAGCGGACCGGCTCGTTCCACGTCCGGCCCGACGAGAAGCACTACTACTGCTTCGGTTGCCAGGCCGCCGGCGACCCGTTCACGTTCGTGATGGAGACTGAGGGGGTCGACTTCAAGGCCGCGCTCGAGTCGCTGGCCGATCGCTTCGGCCTGACCCTCGAGACCGAGGCCGAGGAACCCGGCGCGGCGTCTCGGCGCCAGCGCCGCGAGCGCCTGTACTCGCTGCTCGGGCGAGCGGCCAGCTACTACGCGCGGTTCCTGTGGGAGTCGAGCGAGGCCGCGCCGGCCCGCGAGTATCTCCTGGAGCGCGGGCTCTCCGAGGAGATCCTCCGCGAGTTCCGGGTCGGCTACGCGCCGAGCGCCTGGGACCGGATGCTGCGGGCGTCACGGTCCGCCGGCTTCAGCGACGAGGAGCTGCTCGCCGGCGGCCTGGTTCAGCGCTCCCGCAATCGCCCTGGGCAGGTGTACGACCGCTTCCGCGAGCGGATCATGTTCCCGTCTGCCGACGCTCGCGGCCGCGTGCTCGGATTCGGCGCCCGCGCGATGCGTGACAACCAACAGCCGAAGTACCTCAACACGTCCGACGGCGAGCTCTACCACAAGCGAAGTCAGCTGTTCGGGATCGACCAGGCGCGCGCGCCTGCCGCGAAGGCCGGACGGATGATCCTCGCCGAGGGCTACACCGACGTGCTGGCCCTCCACCAGGCCGGGCTTCGCAACGCCGTCGGGATCATGGGCACCTCGTTCACCGAGGAGCAGGTGCGCGAGCTGGCCCGGGTCGTCAATGTGCTCGAGCTGTGCCTCGACGCCGATCGCGCCGGTCAGGACGCGATGCTGCGAGCGGCGCGGATCGCGTCCGATCGGAAGCCGCCGATGGAGTTGCGGGTCGTCCCACTCCCCGAGGGGGCCGACCCGGCCGAGCTGGCCGAGCGCGAAGGTGCCGACGCCCTCAGGGAGCGCGTCGAGCAGTCGGTCGCGTTCGTCGTGTTCCATGTCGA
This sequence comes from uncultured Solirubrobacterales bacterium, assembly GCA_963796645.1. GTDB lineage: Bacteria > Actinomycetota > Thermoleophilia > Solirubrobacterales > Solirubrobacteraceae > Palsa-465. The sequence continues at coordinate 238,561 of CAWCMQ010000007.1, forward strand.
GCGGATCCTGGAGCGTGGTGACCTCCGCAGCGCCGAGGGCAAGGACGCGGTGTTCGCGGAGCTCCAGCCCGTGCTTGCGGCGCTCCCCGCCAGCGCGCTACGCGACGAGTTGATGCGCAAGGCCAGCGGTCGCCTCGAGCTGCCCGAGGGCCGGCTCGCGACGCTGGTCGCGGCCGGCGGCACGAACGGCAGCGCGGGAGCGGGCACGGGCGCCGGGTCGGTCGGCGCCGGTCCGGCGGGCTCTGGTCCGGTGGGGCCCGCCTCGGCAACCGCACCGCTGGGGCACGGGGTCAAGGCCGAACGCGGCTTCCTGGCCCTCTGCATCGTGCTGCCGGACGCGGGAGACGACGCGCTCGCCGAGATCGATCCGGACGAGCTGCTGACCAGCGGCGTCTATCGGCGTGCCGCCCGCCACCTGTCGGGGCGCTGCCGCACGCCGATGTCCGACCTGCCCGCCGGCGATGACGAGCTGGCGCGCACGATCGCCGACCTGGTCGAGCGGGCCGGACGGGGGGAGGACGTCACCATCGACCGGCTCCATCACGCGCGACTGCTGCTCGAGCTCGCGCGCCTCGACCGCGCGATCGTCCGCGCGCGGGCACAGGGTGGAGAGGGCGTGAACGACCTGGCCCGCGAGCGCGAGGCCGCGCTGGAGGCGATTCACGGCGTCGTGACGCGCCTGGAAAAGGCGGTTTAGGGCCGGCTGGCGCCAACGCCGCGGACGGTTCCGTGAAGGAGCGGAACTGTGCCGGACCAGCCCTCCCGCAGCACGCCCGTGAGCGTCGACGGTGTCAGCAGCATCACCCTGCGTGGAGCGGGCTGCGGCTCACCGTAGCCGGCCGGGCTCCAGCGGCGGAGCGTATCTCCGAGCACGAGATGAGGCGTGCCGTCGTGGATCACAAACGCGCCGTCGGGGAGCTCGCCTGCGCGTGCAGGCAGCAGCCGGCGCCCACGGCCGTCGAGCCGCTCAGCATGCAGCTGCGCGTCGATCGCGTCAGCGCCCGGAGCACCGGTGAGCTCGAGAAGGCGGTTGTAGTCGTCGCGCCGGCAGAGCGCGCACGGGCGGTGTCCGGCGGCGAATGCGGTCGCCTCATCGAGGAAGAACAGTTCGGTGAACTTCCCCGGTGCCAGCAGCGGTGAGCGGTGCCAGCCCTTGAAATCGAGACGGCAGGCGATCCAGCGTCTGGTGGCGTGGCCGCGGACGATCCGTCCGCTCGGATCGTGCAGGCAGCCGCGGTTGCCGTAGACGAGGCCGCGGTGCGGCGTGGCGATCAGCTCGCCGGTGGGGGTGACCCGGTTCTGCAGCGGCATCGCCGCTACAACGCCGCCGGATCGTCCTTCGTGAGAACCACGGCCGCGAGGCCGAACGGGTTGCCCTCGCAGTCGCGGCAGATCGCGAACCGCTCGCCGGGGTGGATCACCTGGCCGCCGCGGTCTGCGACGCGTGTCAGCGTGGCTTCGAGGTCGGTGACCTCGAAGTAGGGCAGCGACGCTGTGTCGCCCGGACCGCGCCCGCGTTCATGGACACCGACCGCGACCCCGCCGGGATGTGTCTGCCAGCCCCGGCCCTCGTCGCTGCTGCGCTCCGCGATCGGCTCGTCCAGGAGCTCCGACCAGAACCGACGAGCGCGCTCGGGGTCGTCGGCCGGAAACTCGATCAGGCTCGGACGCATTCCGTCAGCGTATCCGGAGCGTGAAAAAGCGCACTGAGCAGGGCTTTCTGTCCGGTCTAGATGCGAACATATGTTCGACCAAAGGTCAGGAGGCTCGGACGGTGGACGCACAATCACTGAGACTGTTGCTGGCGCAGGGGCTCGACGTGGACGAGATCGCGTGTCGGTTCGACAAGGACCCGTCGACCGTCGCGCGCTGGATGGAGCGGCACGGCCTGAAGACCGCAGCGCAGGAGAAACATGCGCCGAAGGGCGGGATCGATCGCGAGAGACTCGAGTCGCTGGTGGAGGGCGGGATGACGATCAGGGAGATCGCAGCGGCAGTTGGGTTGAGTGGGACTGCAGTTCGCCACTGGCTGCGGCGCTACGAGCTCCGCACGAAGAACCGCGCGGGACCTAGGCACGGAGAGGCAGGGGCCGAGGCGAAGGCTGCGGGCCTTTCGAGAGTCACTCTCACCTGCTTGCACCACGGCGAGACCGAGTTCGTGATCGAGGGACGCGGCTATTACCGATGCAAGCGATGCCGCATGGACCGAGTGGCGCGCCGGCGACGAAAGCTGAAGGCCATGCTCGTGGAGGAGGCCGGCGGCTGCTGCTGCCTCTGCGGCTACGACCGGTACCTTGGCGCGCTCCAGTTCCATCACCTGGTGCCCTCCGAGAAGCGACTGCAGATCAGTTGGAACGGGGTCACCCAGTCAATTGCGAGACTCCGGGCCGAGGCTCGCAAGTGCGTCTTGCTCTGTTCGAATTGCCATGCCGAGGTCGAGGCCGGGATCGCCGTGGTTCCCGCTAAAGTTGATGCGTTCTCGCAGCCTGAGAACCGCAGCACACCATAATCTGGGGTAGCTCAACTGGCAGAGCAAACGGCTGTTAACCGTTAGGTTGTGGGTTCGAGTCCCACCCCCAGAGCTACCGAAACGCCCGCACTGTCGGGCGTCTTGCTTTACGGGGTACCAATCTGCCAGCGCGCCGCTGCCAAGTTTGAGCGAGAGGATCGGCGCGAAGCGAAGGTCCGTGGGAGTCACGTGTGTAGGAGCCCATCGTCTGCCGACTGCTCGAGCCGGTCTGCGAGGAGCCTCACTGTTGAGAGCGCGGTCGCAAGGAATCCCTCATCGTCGTGACACGTATCGAGTGTCTGGGCGATCGCCTCAGCCTCAGCGTCCGTTATAGGCAGGCCCTTTTGCTCCCGGATGATTGCGGCAAGAGTGTCCGTGTCCATCTCAATCCACGACCTTGGTCTTCCCCTCCTGCGTCCCCGAGCCCTGCTGGGAGGTAGACGCGAAACGTCGACCTCCCAGCAACGTGCTCAGATGCGTCGACTAGATGATCTCCGTACCGAAGGACGACCCGCCCGCGAGCTCGGGCTGGTCGGGCGTAACGAGCCTCACGCTGATCTGTAGACGACGGCGGATGCGGAGGTCTGCACAGCCATAGTGGCGGTGCTGGGTGCAGATGCTCCAGATCAGGGACCCGACGATTGCAGCGCCTATCAGCGCCATGAGAACCACGTTGAATATGACCATCACGACCCCCGCCGGGCAGTCTGCGGCGAACGACCCGGTACTGGTTGCTCCCCTCTGAGCGATGGCCTGTTTGGGAGCAGAGCCGAGACCCAGAGCCGCGTGAGAATTTTCTTAGAAGAGCTAGCGACAGCCTATTCCTCTGAGAACGAGGGTCTGGTAAAAAAAGTCACACCTCTGAACCGTCCCCGACGTTTGAAGATCGCATCCACGTTGGGCCCCAGCCCGCCCATGAGATCGCGGACGTTACGCGCGGGGAGGGCGGAGATCTGATCGTCGTCGGGACGCGGGCGCAGGGACGGGCCCGCGGCGTAACATCGGGCTCAATCAATGAAGCTCTACGTCTGCTACGGCACGTTCACGACCACCCCGAGGCCGGGCGGCCACCCGTGCGGTAATGCCAACCGCGCGCTCGTGCAAGCCGGTTATCACCCGGAGGTCATCCGCTCGTACGGCCTGGGCATGCTCCCCGATGTCTTCAACCAGACCAAGGGCCGGCAGGAGGTAAAGCGGCTGACGGGCAACACGTGGGTGCCGGCGCTCGTGACCGACGATGGGACCGTGGTGCAGGGCTCGGACAAGATCGTGGCCTGGGCGCAGGCGCACCCGGCGACCTGACCACCATGGCGGAGCCGACACGCCCTCCGCTCACGATCGAGGCGCTGACCCGCTGGGAGGACAACGGCGCCACGTGGCGCGCGCTCGAGCTCAGCGACGATCACGCGGTGGTGGAGCTGCGCACGTGCTACGGCGAGCCGGTGGACCGGCTCGAGGGTGACGCGCCCGAGCTCATCGAGTTCGTGCGCACGCATCGCGACGGCTGAGCGCGAGCTCCTCCACCAGCTCCGCGCCGCGCGCGGCTCCGTCGTGGCCGGCCGCCCAGTCGGCGACCGTGGCCGCGCGTGTCCGCAGACCCTCGTTCTCGAGCGCGCGGCCGACGGCGAGCCGCAACGTCGCCGGCGAGAGCAGGCGCCAGGGCAGGCGGACCCCAACGCCGGCCCAATCGGCGCGGGCGGCGTTTTCGCCCATGTCGCCGACGTGGGGCACGGCCACCACCGGGCAGCCGCAGGCCAGCGCGCGGGCGAGCGTTCCGTGGCCCGCGTGGGTGATCACGAGCGAGCAGCGCGGCATCGTCCGGGAGTACGACAGCCACTCGACGAGGCGAGTGTTGCCGGGCACCGGGACCGGCTGGCGGATCGGCTTGCGGTTGGTCGCCGCCAGGACCCGTACGGGCTCATGGCCGAGGCCGAGCAGAGCGCAGCGCAGGAGCCGGTGGTCCGGGTCCTGTGCGGTCGACGGCGCGACCAGGATCAGCGGCTGTGCTCCGGGTGGCGGCTCGACATCGTGGTAAGCGGGCTCCCACATCAGCGGCCCAACGACGTGGACCTCGGGTGGCCAGTCCCGCGGGTATTCGAGCGCTGGGAACGTGCCGACGAGGCACAGCTCGGCGCTGATGCCCCCGTGCAGGCGGCTGGTCGGCGGCAGCCCGAGCTTGCGCCGGGTCTCGTTCAGCTCGGCGCGCCCCTGCCGCAGACCGGCCTCGACTCCTCGCTCCATCGCGGTCCAGAACCGGCCGCCGAGCGCGGTTCGGGGACGGCGGGCGCCGAGCGCGTACGGGGGCAATCCTGGCGCGCCGGCTGGGTACAGATGCGGAACCAGGGTCGCGACGGGCACGCCCTGGAGCTCTCCGGCGAGGGCCGGTGCGAGCGTAAGGATGTCGTGCACGACAACGTCCGGGGCGCACTCGCGGAGCGCCAGGCTCGTCTCGGCGCACGCCCGCACCACGGCCTCGTAGGGCTTCAGCGGGCGCTCGAGGGTGGGAAACACCGGGTACTCCGGCGCCGCCACGAAATGCATGCCCTCGCGCTCGACGTGCTCCTGCCACCGGGTCCAGGTCTCGAACGTGACCTCGTGCCCGCGCGCGGCCAGCCGGGCGCCGAGCGCCAGCATCGGGAACGCGTGGCCGGGTTCGCCGAACGCGCCCAGGAAGATGCGCAGCGGCTGGGGCGCTGTTATCGCTAGCCCGCCAGCTCGGAGATCGCGCGCAGCTGGGCGATCCGTTCGTCCGTCGTCCACGCCATCGGAGTGATCATCAGCGTGCCCACGCCGGCGTCTCGGTAGGCGGCGAGGCGATCGCGCACGACATCCCGCGGCCCGCACAGCGACACCATGTCGATCAGGTCGTCTGGGATCGCCTCGCCGGCCTCCTGCTTCTTGCCGTCCAGGTAGAGATCCTGGATCTCCTTGGCCGCGTCCTCGAAGCCGTAACGCTGGACGAGGTTGTTATAGAAGTTCTGCTTGCGCGAGCCCATGCCGCCGATGTAGAGGGCGAGAACCGGACGCATCAGATTGCGCGCCAGCTCGCGGTCGTCGGACACGTAAGCGTTGACGGTGGGAGCGATGTCGAAACCGTCGAGTGAGCGCCCGGCACGGCTGGCGCCCTCCTCGAGCGAAGTGCGGAAGTCGGCCACGTACTCGGGTGAGAAGAAGGTCGGGATCCAGCCGTCGGCGATCTCGCCGGCCAGGGCCGTGTTCTTCGGTCCGATCGCCGCCAGGTAGATCGGTATGCGCTCCTGCTTAGGGGTGATCATCAGCTTCAGCGGCTTGCCCGGCCCGTCGGGGAGCGGCAGCACGAGCGTCTCGCCCTCGTAGATCACGCGCTCGCGCGCGAGGGCCATGCGGACCACGGCCACGTACTCCCGCGTGCGCTGCAACTGGCGCGCGAACCGCTGGCCGTGCCAGCCTTCCGCCACCTGAGGCCCCGAGGAGCCGATTCCCAGCAGCATTCGGCCACCGGACAGCTCGTCGATCGTGGCCGCGGTCATCGCGGTCATCGCTGCGCTGCGTCCGGGAATCTGGAAGATGGCCGAGCCGAGGCGGATCTTGCTCGTGCCCGCGGCGAGCCACGCCAGCACGGTGGCGGCGTCGGATCCGTAGGCCTCGGCCGTCCAGACCGAGTCATAGCCGAGGCGTTCGGCCTCCTGCACGACCTGAAGCTGGTCCTCCGGTCCCATGCCCAGCCCCCAGTAGCCGACGTGCACTCCAAGCTTCATCTGCAAGGTTCCTTTCGCGCCAAGGGAATCGGTTGAGGGGGCCGACGGCCGCCGCTAGATTGGGCCTGGCCGGTCCCGGCAGGCGATGAACCCTATGCGAACACGGCGCTCCACCACCATCACGCAGCTTCGGACGACGATCGATTGCCTACCGCGTGAGACGAAGGTGGCGATGCTCGAGGGCATCCGCAGTAGCGAGATCATCGTCGGCGCCTACACCCACGAAGACGGGATCTGCCCGATGCTCGCCGCCCACCGGGCCGGCGGACGGACGAACATGATCTCGTTCGCGAAGGCGTGGGATCGATTCGCGTTCCGTGACGCGCGTCATGAGCGCGCGCGCCGAGCGACCGAGCGCGAGCTGCTCGTCCTGCGCTCGCATCTCGAGGCCAGCCTGCTCGAGGACGACGGGCCGGCGCCCGATCTCGCCGCCGCGATCGCCGAGCACCGAGAGCTCAAGACGCGCCCAGCGGTCGAATCAAGCGCGCTCCCAGACCCGAAGCCGCGCCCCGGCGACCGCGATCGCAGCCGCGAGCTGCGCCGTCGACCGGGCTGGTCGTGGCTGCGGGTGACGCGCCGCTACGACGAGTACGAGCGGATGCTCGGACGCCTGCGGGCCGAGACGCGAGACGGCGCGCCCGCCCAGGATCGCGGTGAGCACGTCGCGGTGTAGCGGCGGGCGCCGTCCGGGTAACGAACGCAAATGAGCTCATATGCGCCGATGAAGGCGGTGCTCAGCGACGATGCGTTCACGGATCCGAGCTGGGTGTTCGAGCGCAAGCTCGACGGGATCCGCTGCGGCGCGATCAGATCCGGCGGCCGGGTGCAGCTGCTCTCCCGCAGCGGACAGGACCTGACCGCCGGCTACCCCGAGATCGTGCAGGCGCTCGAGCAACCCGGACCGGATCTGCTCCTCGACGGCGAGATTGTGGCGTTCGATAAGGGACGCACCAGCTTCGAGCGGCTGCAGCGGCGGATGCAGATCCACGATCCGGTTCGTGCACGGAGCACCGGGGTCGCCGTCTACTACTACGTGTTCGACCTGCTCGAGCTCGACGGCCGCGACCTGCGCTCGCGGCCGCTGCTCGAGCGTAAGTCCGAGCTGCGCCACGCGCTCCAATTTCAAGGTCGCCTTCGCTTCACCCCGCACCGTCGCGGCGACGGGGAGCAGGCGCTCCGCGAGGCCTGCCGTCGAGGCTGGGAGGGACTGATCGCCAAGCGGGCGGACAGCCGGTACGTGGCCAGTCGCTCACGGGACTGGCTGAAGCTCAAGTGCGTGCAGGCGCAGGAGCTCGTGATCGGTGGCTGGACGGCGCCGCGGGGCAGCCGCCAGCGGTTGGGCGCGATCCTCGTCGGCTACTACGACGGCGAGAACCTGCGCTATGCGGGGAAGGTCGGCACCGGCTTCGATGCCGCCGCGCTCGAGCTGCTCGGCGACGAGCTCGAGCGGCGCGAGCGAGCGACCCCGCCGTTCAGCAAAGATGGGCTGCCGCGAGCGGCCCACTGGGCCGAGCCCGAGCTCGTGGCGCAGATCGGCTTCACCGAATGGACTCGGGACGGGAAGCTGCGCCATCCCCGCTACGAGGGCCTCCGGACCGATAAGCCGGCTTCCGAGGTCATCCGCGAGGTGCCGTCGTGAGCGCGGCAGCGATAACCGCCGGCCGCCGCACGGTCGAGATCAGCCGGCCGGACAAGGTTCTGTTTCCGCCCGATATCACCAAGCTTGATCTGGCCCGGTATTACGAGCGTGTCGCGCCGGTGATGCTTCCGCACGTCGCGGGCCGGCCGCTGAACCTGGAGCGCTACCCCGACGGCATCGATGGCCACCGGATCATCCAGCAGCACGCCAGCGGACACTTTCCCGACTGGATCCGCAGGGTCACGGTCGCGAAACGCGGCGGCACCGTCGAGCATGTGATGGCCGCCGATGCGGCGACGCTGATCTACCTGGCCAATCAGGCCTGCATCACCCTGCACAGCTGGCCATGCCGGGCCGATCGGCTCGAACGCCCTGACCGGGTGATCTTCGACCTTGATCCAAGCCTCGACCGCCCGGCCGAGATCAGAAGGGCGGCCCGGAGCATCGTCGCGCTGCTGCAAGAGCTGGGCTGCAGGCCGTGGGCGATGACCTCCGGCTCGCGCGGGTACCACATCGTGGTGGCGCTCAAGCGTCGCGCCGACTTCGAGGAGGCCCGCGCCTTCTCGCGGGACGTGGCCGTGGTGGCGGCGGCGCGCGAGCCGAAGCTGTTCACGATCGAGCAGCGCAAGGCCAAGCGCGAGCAGCGGATCCTGATCGACGTGATGCGAAACGGCTACGGCCGCACGTCGGTGGCTCCCTACTCGGTACGTGCACGGCCGGGCGCCCCAGCGGCGGCACCGCTTCACCTCGAGGAGCTGGAGGACCGCGCGACGCGCCCCGGACGCTGGACGATCGACCGGCTCGTGAAGCGAATCGAGCGTGACGGTGACCCGTGGCATGACATCGGTGCGTCGGCGACCACGCTGAGCGCGCCGCGCCGCCGGCTCGACGAGGCGCTGGCCGAGGTCTGAACGCGACAATACTTGGCCGGTGGAGGAGCTCGCGGAAGCTACGCCTGGCGTAGAGGAGGACCGGCAGACGACGCCGGTCGAACTGCTGTGGGACCTGGTGTTCGTGTTCGCGGTCACGCAGGTGACGGCGCTGCTCTACCACGACCCGACCTGGACGCGGTTCGGCGAGTCAATGCTGGTGCTGGCGCTGGTCTGGTGGGCCTGGTCGGCATTCGTGTGGGCCACCAACGCACAGGCGATGACGTCGCCGACGCTGCGCCCGACTCTGCTCCTGGCGACGGTGTTCATCTTCGTCGCCGGACTGGCCGTGCCGCGTGCGTTCGGCAGCGAGGCCACGCTGTTCGCGGTCACCTACGCGGTCGTGCGCATGCTCCACCTCGCGCTCTACGTTGACGCGTCACGCCGTGGCAATGCGTCGTGGTATTCGATCGGCAGCTTTGCCGGGACCGTCGCGCTGGGAATGGTGCTGCTGGTCGTCGGCTCGTTTCTCGACGCCGGCCCGCGCGCCGTGCTGTGGACGATTGCGGTGGCGATCGACTACGCCGGCCCGGCCTGGCTGACCCGTGAGCGGCTGCATGGGCTTCAGCGTGTGGCCGTGGCGCACTTCGCCGAGCGCTACGGGCTGTTCGTGATCATCTGCCTCGGCGAGTCGATCGTGGCGATCGGCGTCGGCGCCGCTGGGCGGCCCGTGAATGTCGACCTGATCGCGGCGGTGTCGTTGGGCCTGCTGATCACGATCGGCATGTGGTGGACGTACTTCGATCGCGCTGCCGACGCGGCGCGTGAGCGCTTACGCGAGTACGACGACCCGGTGCTGGCCGCGGCGGACTCCTACAGCTACCTGCACCTGCCGATCGTCGCCGGGATCATCATCTTCGCGGTGGGCGTCAGATTTCTGGCCCGATCAGCGGGGTCGTCACTCGCCACCGCACCGCGGCTTGCCCTGTGTGGAGGGGTGGCGATCTACCTGCTCGGCCACCTCGCATTCCGCTGGCGGCTACTGGGCGAGGTCAGCCATGAGAAGGCGGTCTGCGCGGGGGCGATCATGATTCTGTTCGCGGTTGGCGGCGGGCTGCCCGGCTGGGCGCTGGCTGGGGTGATCACAATGCTGATCGGACTGCTGTGCCTGGTTGAGAGCCGCGTGAGGACATGACCCGGCCGACCGTTTCGGTGATCGTGCCGTTCGCCGGCGCGGACGCTGATCTCGAGCGCCTGCTCGCCGCGCTCAGCGGCCTGCGGCTCGCGCCCGGGGATGAGCTGATCGTCGCCGACAACCGAGCGGGGGCTCGCCCGGCGCGGCGCGGCGGCGCCGAGATCATCGACGCCTCGCGGATCCGAACCCCGGCGTTCGCGCGCAACCAGGCGGCTCGGATCGCCAACGGCGAATGGCTCGTGTTCATCGACGCCGACACCGCACCGGAGCCGTCACTGGTGGACGAGCTGTTCGCGGTCGAGCCGGCCGGGTCGACCGCGGTTCTGGCTGGGTGGATCGTCGATGTCGCGGACCGTCCGACGCTGACCGCGCGGCACGGAGCCTCACGCGCGCGCATGAGCCAGCTAACGACGCTTGAGAGCGCCGCCCGTCCCTATGCCCAGACCGCCAACTGCGCGGTGCGCCGCTCCGCCTTCGAGCAGGCCGGCGGCTTCATCGAGGACGCGCGCGCGGGGGAGGACGCCGACCTGTGCTTCCGTCTCCAGGACGTCGGGTGGAGCATCGAGGAGCGCCGGTCGGCGATCGTGAGCCACCGAAGCCGGGCGACGCCGTCCAGGCTCTGCCGCCAGCTCGTGCGGCACGGCAGCGGGGCCGAGTGGCTGGACCGCCGCCATCCGGGCAGCAGCCCGGCGCCCTCCGGCGGCGAGCTCGCGCGACGACTCGCCCGCAGCGCACGCGAGGCCGCCGAAGCCGCCGGCAGGGGGGATCGCGAGTCGGTCGGCCTCGCCCTCCTGCACCTGCTCGGCGCGTGCGCATTTCAGGCCGGTCGCCTGCTCCCGAACACACCCGACGGCTTCCGCTTGCCCGCACGAGGGTCGGGGTAGCTTCGGCTGAGAGGATTCGGACGATGACCACTCAGGCGAAACTCGAGCTGCGCGGGGCGATGGAGCCTGGCTTCGACGAGGTGCTCACACCGGACGCGCTGGAGTTCGTGGCCGAGCTCGAGCAGCGGTTCGGCGGGCGCCGCGCCGAGTTGCTGAAACGGAGGTCCGAGCGGAGAGCGCGGTTCGCGGCCGGTGAGCTGCTCGAGTTCCTCGACGAGACACGGGAGATCCGCGAGGGCGACTGGACCGTGGCGCCGGCTCCGGAGGACATGCGGCAGCGCTGGGTCGAGATCACCGGCCCGATCGAGCGGAAGATGACGATCAACGCGCTGAACTCGGGCGCGGACGGATTCATGGCCGATTTTGAGGACGCGAACGCCCCGACCTGGCGCAACATGGTCGAGGGCCACATCAACCTCCGTGACGCGATCGACGGGACGATCACCTACGACGGCTCGGATGGCCGCCATTACGAGCTGGGCGAGCGTCCGGCCACGCTGCTCGTCCGGCCTCGAGGCTGGCATCTGCCCGAGCGTCACGTGGTCGTGGACGGCGAGCCGGTGGCGGGTGCGCTGTTCGACTTCGGGCTCTACGTCTTCCATTGCGCACGACGTCTGATCCGGAACCGGTCCGGCCCGTACTTCTATCTCCCGAAGCTCGAGTCCCATCTCGAGGCCCGTCTGTGGAACGACGTGTTCAGCTTTGCGCAGGACGCGCTCGAGATCCCCCGGGGAACGATCAAGGCGACGGTGCTGATCGAGACACTGCCGGCGGCGTTCGAGATGGACGAGATCCTGTACGAGCTGCGCGACCATTCGGCCGGGCTGAACGCCGGGCGCTGGGACTACATCTTCTCCGCCATAAAGTGCTTCCCCGATCGGCCGGAGATGGTGCTTCCCGACCGCGGCGCTGTCACGATGACCGTCCCGTTCATGCGGGCCTACACGGAGCTGCTGGCGGCGGTGTGCCACCGCCGCGGAGCGCACGCGATGGGTGGGATGGCGGCGCTGATCCCCTCGCGCCGGGACGAGGCAGCAAATGAGAAGGCGTTGCAAGGGGTCCGCGCGGATAAGGAGCGAGAGGTGGGGCAGGGCTACGACGGCACCTGGGTCGCCCATCCCGACCTCGTTGCGGTGGCGCGCGAGGTGTTCGAGACGGGGCTCGACGGCGCTCCGAACCAGCTGGAGCGTCAGCGCCCCGACGTGTCGGTGAGCGCCGCCGACCTGCTCAACCTCGCCGCCACCCCCGGCCAGGTGACCGAGGCCGGGCTGCGCACAAATGTCAGCGTTGGCTTTCAGTACGTGTCGTTTTGGCTGGCCGGTCGCGGCGCCGCGGCGATCAACTCGCTGATGGAGGATGCGGCGACCGCCGAGATCTCACGTTCGCAGATCTGGCAGTGGGTTCGTCACGGCGTGACGCTTGACGACGGCAGCATCGTCACCCCCGAACGCGTGCGAAAGGTGCTGGACGAGGAGACGGCGCGGATCCGCGAGTCGGTCGGAGAGGAGACCTGGTGCTCGGGACGCCCGGCGGAGACCCGCGAGGTGTTCGAGCGAGTGGCGCTGTCGCCCGAGTTGATCGAGTTCCTCACCCTGGTCGCGTACGACTACTTGGACTGAGGATCGCGGCCCGGTAGACGTCGGCGACTCCGGCGGCACAGCGATCCCAATCGAAGCGAGCCGCGAAGCGCTTGGCGTGCGCCGACATCTCCGCTCGGCGTGGAGAATCGACCAGGCCGGCGAGAGCGGTCGCGAACGGCTGCCCGGAGGGTTCGGCCAGTAACCCGCTGCGGCCGGGGTCGAATGCCTCGACGGTGGCGGTCCCGACCGCCGCCACGACCGGGAGGCCGCGCGACTGGGCCTCCGCCACCACGAGTCCGAATCCCTCGAGTGTGGATGGGAACAGGAGAACGTCGGCGCCGTCGTAAAGTGCCCACTTCTCGGCCTCCGGGACGCGGCCGGCGAAGCGGACCGCCCCGTCGAGGCCGAGTGCGGCGGCTCGCCGGATCAGATCCGTTCGGTTCGGCCCGTCACCGGCGATCACGAGCGAGGCCGTCGTGCCGGCTCGTTGAAGCGCCGCGAGTGTGTCGAGCGCCACGGCGGGCCGCTTGCGATCCTCCAGCCGACCGAGGTAGAGCAGCCGCAGTCCTTCCCGCCGCGGCCATTCGACATCGTGGTTCGAGCCCGTCCCGCTGGGCCGCCCAACGCCCTCGGTCACGACGTGGACACGCTCGCTCGGCACGCCTGCAGCCACCAGCTGAGCACGGGCGTGATCAGAGACGGTGATCACGGCGTCGGCGCGCCCGGCGATCGCCGCCTCCAGCGACGCCCACCGGGGGTTGAGATGGTGGTGGTGTAGGACGATCGGGACGTGCGCGCGCGTGATTGCGCGGCCGAGCAGCAGCGCCGGGCCGGTGTGCCGCACGGAGTGCCCGCGCAGGAGATCGATTCGGCGCCGGCGCAGCAGGCGGACCACGAATGGAGTGAACACCAGCGGGGCCAGGGTCCAGTGCAGGCCGAGCCGGTGGCTGAGCACCTCAACCTCCCAGCCGGGCGGCGCGGCGGCGACCCGATGGTCACGCGGTAGCCCCAGCACCAGATCGACCCCGTGCTGAGGCAGGCGGCGCAACAGCTCGCGCTCGTAGACCTCCCCACCCACGTTGGAGTCCGGTGCCAGCGTGTAGTAGTGCGGGCCGCCGGCACGCAGGGGTGGCTCTTGCATCAGGCTGGCATCCTACTTTCGGGGATGCTCGTAGCCGTGACCGACCATGCCGCCGAGCGCTTTCGCCAGCGCGTGCGCGGGACCCTTGACGCGAAGACCGAGGTCGCGGCACGGGTCGCCCGCGCGCACGCCGCCGGGCGGGTCAGCGAGAGCTCACCCGGCACGGTGCTCGTCCGCGACCTCGAGCGCCGGGATGTGGTCTACGTGTGCCGGCCGGAGCGCGGAGAGCTGGTCGTGCTGACGCTATGGGAGGAGGGGGACGCGGCGGCCGTGCCCAAGCGCTTCACCGACGCGCTCAGGCACGACGACCACCGCATCCGCTAGCGGAGCTCCGCCAGCCAGGGGGTCAGGCGCCGAGATTGGCGGTCGACCGGGCGCCCGTGCGTACGGGACCGCGGGCCGCGCTCCGCGCGCGGCGCCGCGAGCGTCGGTGCAGGCGGACGTTGGCGGTGCGGTCGGAGGCGATCGCCGATCCGAGGAGCGACACGATGCCCACCACCACCAGCACTGCGAACAACACGTTAAAAATCACGACTGCGGTCATTTGAGGGTCTCCTTGAAGCTCGATTTCGCTTGCCAGGCAATGATCGGAGCCGCGCGCAAGAGAACCGTTGGGTGAGCGCTAGATCTATGTAAGAGCGCCCGTGCCAGCATGTCGGCATGGGCCATGTCGCCGTCTCGCACCTCACCTACGCCCATCCCGGCGGGGACGTCCTGTTCTCCGATGTCTCGTTCAAGGTCTCATCCGGCGAGCACGTCGGGCTGGTCGGGACCAATGGGGTGGGGAAGAGCACGCTGCTGCGCGTGATCGCCGGCGTGCTGGTTGCGGACGAGGGGGAGACCGCCGCCGGCGGCATCGTCGCCTACATGCCGCAGGACGTGGGGGTCTCCGACGACAGGCGCACCGTCCGCGAGCTGCTGCTCTCGCTCGCGCCGCTCGCACTGCGCCGAGCGGGGGAGCAGATCATCCGTTCCGAGGCCGAGCTCGACTCCGGCGATCAGGACGCCGGGATGCGACTCGGCACCTCGATGTCGGACTTCGCGGCCCTCGGCGGCTACGAGCTCGAGGGACAGTGGGATGCGTCGTGCCGACGAATCGTCCGCGCTCCGTTCGAGGAGCTGGCCGGGCGCCGGTCGGTGACCCTGTCCGGAGGCGAGCGCAAGCAGCTCGTACTCGATGTCCTATTCGGCTCCGACGCCGACGTCCTACTGCTGGACGAGCCCGACAACTTCCTCGACGTGCCCGCCAAGCTCGCGCTCGAGCGCCGGATCCGCGCCTCGAAGAAGACCGTCCTGCTGATCTCGCATGATCGCGAGGTGCTGGCCGGCGCGGTCGACTCGATCGTCACCCTCGAGGGCAATGGCGCCTGGGTGCACGGCGGCTCCTACACCACCTACCCGCAGGCGCGCGAGGAGCGCCAGCGCCGGCTGGGGGACGCGGTGAGACGCTGGCGCGACGAGGAGCGGCGGCTGTACGGGCTGATGAAGACGTTCAAGGAACGGGCGCGCTACTCGAGCGACTGGGCGAAGAAGGCGAATGCTGCCGAGACCCGCTGGCGCCGGTTCAGCGAGGGCGGGCCACCGCCCGCGCCCGTGGCTGACCAGTCGATCGCGGTGAGGATGCGGGGCGGCGACTCTGCGCGACGCGTCCTCGATCTGCGTGGGCTGGGGATCGAGGGGCTCGTGGCCCCGTTCTCGGATGAGATCCACTTCGGCGAGCGGGTCGGGATGATCGGGCCGAACGGCTCAGGCAAGAGCGAGCTGATCCGCACGCTGGGTGGCAACCGCAATCCTGACGCGGGGGAGCTCGTGATCGGTCCACGCGTCAGCCCCGGTGTGTTCACCCAGCTCCAGACCCGTGGCGACCTCACCGGCCGCGTCGTCCTCGACACGGTTCTCGAACGCGTGCGAGGCGGCGGCGTCCAGGCCGCGATGTCCGCGCTCGCCCGCTACGGCCTCGCCGATGCGGCGCGGCGCAGCTACGACACACTCAGCGGGGGCGAGAAGGCCAGGCTCGAGGTGCTGGTGCTGGAGCTCGAAGGCCACAACCTGCTGCTGCTCGATGAACCGACCGACAACCTCGACATCGATTCCTCGGAGGCGCTCGAGCATGCGCTCGGGACCCTCGAGGGCACGGTCGTTGCCGTGTCGCACGACCGTGCCTTCCTCCGCACGATGGATCGGTTCCTGATGGTGCTCCACGACGGGACCGTGCTCGCGCTCCCGAACTACGAGGCGGCCCTCGCGGCGCTGCTCGATCCTTCCGGAGCGCGCGAGATCCGCCTCGCCAAGGCGCTCGGCGCTCACCCGGCGTAGCGACTACACGGCGGCGGGCTCGGAGCTCGTCGCCGCAGTCGCCGGGGCCGTGCCCCGGATCAGGTCGGCGGCCCGCTCGGCGATCATGATTGTCGGCGCGTTCGTGTTGCCACGGACGAGCGTCGGCATCACGGAGGCGTCGACCACCCGCAGCGAGTCGAGCCCGAGCACCCGCAGCTCCGAGTCGACCACGCGGCCCATCGCGCACGTGCCGACCGGGTGGTAGAGCGTCGTGGAGTTGCGCTCGATGTGCGCGAGGATCGCGGCGTCATCATGCCCGTCCGGGACGCCAAATGCCCCGGTCGAGACCGACCGCAACGCGGGCTGCTCGGTGATCTCGAGGCATCGCCTGACGCCCGCGATCATCGTCGCCCGATCTGCGTCGCTGACGATGTAGTTGTGCAGGATCCGCGGCTTGGTCGTCGGCAGCCGGGAGCGCAGCTTGACAAAGCCACTGCTCTCGGGCCGGAGCAGGCAGGCGGACACCGCCCATCCATCGACGAGGATCTCGCCCGCCCCGGCCTCCGGGAACAGGATGGGGATCGCGTGGAGTTGGATATCGGGCGCGCCGAGATCGTCCCGAGTCCGGAGGAAGCCCCCGGACTCGGCAAAGTTCGAGGTCAGGGGCCCCCGGCCCTCGGTTTGGACGAGGGCAAGGTTCTCCTCGGTCTCAGACGTGAGCAGCGACGGCTCGTCAGTCGTGTAGGTGATCCACGTCGCGAGGTGGTCCTGAAGCCCCTGGCCGACGGGGAGCTCGTGGACGAGCGGAATCCCGGCCAGCTCCAGGTCCGCAGCCGGCCCGACCCCGCTCAGCAGCAGGATCTGCGGGCTCTGGTACGCGCCGGCGCTGAGGATCACCTCGCGCTCGGCGCGGATCTCGCGCAGCTCATCGCGCTGATCGATCTCGACTCCCGTGGCACGAGCGCCATCGAGCAACAGGTGGGTGACGTGCGCCCCGGTCTCGACGGTCAGGTTCGGGCGCTCCAGCACCGGGTGCAGATAGGCCACCGCGGCCGAGCATCGCAGCCCGTTTCGCTGGGTGACCTGATACCAGCCGACGCCGTCCTGCTCGGTCCCGTTGAAGTCCTCGTTGAGTGCGAGTCCAGCCTGCCGTCCGGCCTCGATGAATGCCTCGCAGGTGGCGAACCGAGAGCGGTTCTCGATCACGCTGAGCGGTCCCCCGGCGCCGTGGAGCTCACTCGCGCCGCGCTCATTGTCCTCGGCCCGGATGAAGTAGGGCAGTACGTCGTCCCATCCCCACCCGGCATGGCCCAGCGCGGCCCAGCCGTCGTAGTCGGCGCGGTTGCCTCGGATATAGACCATCGCGTTGGTGGACGAGGAGCCGCCGAGCGTCCGGCCACGTGGGAGAACCCGTTGCCTGCCGCCAAGGCCGGGCTCAGGGTCGGAGATGAACGCCCAGTCGTACTTGCTCTGCCCGACCGCGAGGACGCCCGCGGGAAGATGAATCTCGTCGGCGCTGTCGACGGGCCCCGCCTCGAGCAGACAGACGCTCACATCGGGGTCCTCGGACAGCCGAGCGGCGAGCACGCACCCCGCCGAACCGGCGCCGACGATCACATAGTCGTACGACGAGCTCATTACCCCACATCCTTTCGTCGAGATGCCGGAACGTTATCCCGGCGGGATGGGCGCGACAAGCGGTCGCTCGTAGGTGTCGTAACGGAACTTCACGCTCATCCCCACCCGCTCGTAGAGCGTGACCGCTCGAGGATTGTCCGACGCGACGGTGAGCTGCGCGTTGCCCAGGCCGGCGGCGGCGAAGCGGGCAAAGGCGTGCTCGAGCAGCGTTGTCCCGAGCCCGCGCCCCTGGTGGTCGGGGTGGACGGCGAGAATGTCGACGTAGCCGGCCGACTCTTGCCGCCACCGGAGAGTTAGAAGGAACGCCCTCGGCGCCCCGTGGCGCTCGGCGACGAGGCTGAGCTCCGGGGCGACGTTGTGCGCGCCGAGGAACTCCTCGGAGAATGCTTCTGCGGACACGGGCTCGGCGCCGACAACCGCGGCGAAGGCTGCCGCATCGAGTGCGTAGAGCGAGGCGGCGTCGCGCTGCACATCGACCGGTCGGAGCACGAGGCCGTCCGGGTTCGGGGGCACATGAAGGGGACCGTCGAGCACCCGGATCATCCGCCAGTGACTGCGCGCGTAGCGGTAGCCGGACCGGGACAGAAGCTCCTTGGCCCGCTCGTTGCCTGGCCCGATCCACTGTCGATGGCGATCGCGGCCCTGCTCGACGGCGCGCTTCTCCGCCCACTCGAGCAGCTGCGCGCCGATGCCACGGCCCTCGTGCTCGGGGGCGACGGATACGAGCGTCCCCGGCCTGCGGGTGACCGCGTAGGCGACCACCTGACCGCGCTCGTCCTCAGCGAGCAGCGCATCCGCGCCGAGGTCGAACTCGCTCGCGCGCCACTCATCCCTGAGGTCGGCCAGCGTGTAGTGGGGCTCGCCGATGTCGACCATGTCGCGGGCGGTCAGCACCGCAATCACGGCCTCGGCGTCGGCGGGCGTCGGTGGACGCAGGCGCATGGCGCATGTGTATCACCGCTTCGGTTGCCAGAGCGCGATCTCGCCCGCGGCCTCGGTGGCCACCACGCTGCGCCATCCCGCGGGTCCCTCCCGCGGCTCGAGCAGCACGCTCGCCCCGAGGTCGGCCGCCCGCTCCGTGGTCCCGTGAATCTCGCCGACCTCGACGTACGGCAGCCACAGGGGTCGCTCGGTCGGACACTCGACGACGCCGCCGCCGAGGCTGCCGAGCTCGAGCGCTAAATAGCCCCCCTGTGGGGTCTCGATCAACCGCTGCGGCCAGCGGCACAGCTGCCAGTAGAACGAGCATGCCGCGTCCAGGGCGCCTGTATGCAACTCCAGGTGGACGAGCGGGCTCGGACCGGGTGGGCGCATCTGCATGAATTGACTCGCGGCCCGGGCGAAACTAATCGCCCCGATGAGTTTCTCAGGGCCGGAGGGTCTAAGGTCTCAGTGCAGATGAGCAGAACCCCAGCGGGGGCCGACCTCGACTCGGGCACGCTTGCGGCGGCCCGGGCCGGGGACGAGCGTGCCTTCTCGAGCGTCGTCGAGCCGTACCGGGGCGAGCTGCAGGCGCATTGCTATCGGATGCTCGGATCGATGTATGACGCCGAGGACGCGGTGCAGGAGACCCTGTTTCGAGCATGGCGCGGCCTGACGGGCTTCCAAGGCCGCAGCTCGGTTCGCTCGTGGCTGTACACGATCGCCACCAACACGTGCCTGACCCAGATTTCGCGCCGGCCCAAGCGGGTGCTGCCGATCGACTACGGTCCGGCGGCTGATCCGCACGTCGCGCCGGGCGAGCCGGTGATCGAATCCGTGTGGGTGGAGCCCTACCCGGACGAGGCCCTCGGATGCGAGGACGGCTACGCGGCGCCCGAGGCGCGCTACGAGCGTCGGGAGAGCGTCGAGCTGGCGTTCATCGCGGCGCTGCAGCATCTGGCTCCGAACCAGCGTGCCGTGCTGATCCTGCGAGACGTGCTGGGCTTCTCGGCCCGGGAGACGGCAGAGATGCTGGAGACGACCGTTGCCTCCGTCAACAGCGCTCTTCAGCGCGCCCGCGCCGCGGTGGAGGAGCGCGTGCCCGAACAGAGCCAGCAGGCGACCCTCCGGTCGCTTGGAGATCAGGCGCTGAGCGAGCTGATCGATCGGTACGTCGACGCGTGGGAGCGCTGTGACGTGGAGGCGTTCGCGGCGATGCTCGCCGAGGACGCGACGTTCACGATGCCGCCGCTGGCCAGCTGGTATCGGACCCGCAAGGAGATCGAGACATGGGCCCGGCAGTCCCCGCTTTCGGGCGCGTGGCGCTGGCGCGCCGTGCTGACGACCGCCAACGGGCAGCCGGCGCTCGCCTTCTACTCCTGGGACGGGGATACGGGGACGTACCTGCCGTTTGCGCTCAACGTGCTGAGCTTGCGCGGGGAGGAGATCGTGGACGTCACGGCGTTCATCGTGCGGTCAACCGAGTCGAGCGACCCCGAGGCCTATGTGCGCTTTCCCGAGCAGCCATACGACGAGCGGCGCCTGGCCGGGGCGTTCGAGCGGTTCGGGTTAGCGCCGCGGCTGGTGTGATCGCCACCCGGCGGCATCGGCGAGGTCAACCGTCGCGATGATGGTTGACGAGCTCGACATTGTGCCCGTCCGGATCGAGCACGTACGCGGCGAAGTAGCCGGGGTGGTAGCGGGCGCGCTCCCGCGGCTCCCCGTGGCTGAGATAACCGGCCTCGATCGCAGCGCTGTGAAAGCGCCGGACCGCATCATCGTCGTCGGTTCCGAAGGCGATGTGAAGGTGCTCGGTGGGCTGACCCGGGACGAGCGAGAACGAGCCACGCTGCTCGGAATCGCGGCCGTACTGGACCCGCTCTGGTCCTTGGTAGCGCAGGTGGAGACCCGCGGCCGGGGCGATCGTGGCGTAGAAACGCCCGCTCGCCTCCAGGTTGGACACCCGGATCCACAGGTGATCGATGATCCCGTGTCGCCGCAGCGCTGCGTGGTGCACTGCCTCGACGCTGTTCCCGTCGGGATCACGGAGAAAGCCGCCGTAGTATTCGGGGCGGTACTGGGGTCGCGGTCCCGGGTGCCCGTCGTCGGCGTATCCCGCGTCGAGCCCGGCACGCCAGAACCCGTCGACTTGCTCGCGGGTCGGCGAGGCGAAGGCGACGTGCAGGCGACGGGTGGGAGGATTCGCCCCATCCGCCGCCGCGAGCGAGAAGTCCTGCCACTCGGAGAACGTCCGGGTTCGGTAGGTCTCGTCAATCCCGAGCGGGCGCAGCACGGTGTTGTAGAACCGCTCGGAGGCGCTTCGTTCGGCGACCCGGATCGTCACGTGATCGAACATCCGGCGCGGAGACTAGCCCGGCCGGATGTTCGGATGCCGCGGCGACCGCGTTGCGGTCCGACGGCGCGGTCAGGACTGGGTGACGGTCTGGCGCGTCCTCGAGGCCGCGTGGCGTGCGCGGTGATGGCTGCGCAGCCGCGCCGCGCGAACGGCGAGCATGTGAACCATCGTTCTGTCGCTCACGATCGCCCAGCCCAGCAGGCCCACGATGCCAAAAATCACCAGAGCGGAAAATGCAATGTTGAGGATCACAGCAGCAGCAGCAGCACTCATCAGTAGTTCTCCTTCGACGTCTCACTCGTTGCGTATCTGCTTCCCTCGAGTGGGGACCCCAACCGAGCGTGAGAGCTTGCTAATCAATGTCTGACAACGTGCGAAGTGAGACGAACTCCGGGAACGGGCAGGTCGTGGAGGCGCGGAACGTCACGCGTCGCTACGGCGAAGGCGCCACGGCCGTCGAAGCGCTGCGCGGTGTCTCACTCGATGTCGGGCAGGCCCATCTGCTTGCCGTGATGGGACCGTCCGGCTCGGGCAAATCGACACTGATGCACTCGCTCGCCGGTCTCGATCGGCCGACCGGCGGAACGATCTCGATCGCCGGAACCGAGATCACCGGTCTCGACGACGCCAAGCTCACGCTGCTGCGTCGCGAGCACATCGGCTTCGTGTTCCAGTTCTTCAACCTCCTCCCGATGCTGTCGGTCCAGGAGAACGTTGTGCTTCCGCTGGCCATCGCCGGCGAAAAGCCGGACGAGGCTTGGCTCGAGGAGGTGCTCGCAAAGACCGGTCTGGCCAAGCGGCGCAAGCACCGGCCGGCCGAGCTGTCGGGTGGGGAGCAGCAGCGGGTGGCGATCTCACGCGCGCTGATCACCCGCCCGACGATCCTGTTCGCGGACGAGCCGACCGGGAACCTCGACTCGAAGACCGGCGGCGAGATCCTCGATCTGCTGCGCGACTCGACGAGCTCGTACGGGCAGACGATCGTGATGGTCACCCACGAGCCCCGCGCAGCGTCGATCGCCGATCGGATCCTGTTCCTAGCCGATGGACTCGTGGTCAAGGAGCTGACCGAGGCCAGCGCAGCGGACGTGCTCGAGGTCATGAGCACGCTTCAGTCGTGATCCGGGTCGCGCTCAGGGGGCTGCTCGGGCGCAAGCTGCGAGCGGCGCTGACCGCGGTCGCGATCGTGCTCGGCGTGGCGATGGTGAGCGGCACCTACATCCTCACGGACACGATCAAGGCCGCCTTCTCGACCGTGTTCACACAGGCCTATAAGAACACCGACGCGGTGATCACCGGCAAGAGCGCGATCAGCAGCGACACGCGGAGCGGCGGTCCCGATGTGCCGTCGTTGCCTGCCTCGCTGCTGACGAAGGTGCAAGCGCTGCCGGAGGTGGCGCTGGCGTCCGGCGGGATCTCCGACCAGGCCGAGTTGGTGGGTCGCGACGGGAAGGTGATCTCGGGACACGGTGCGCCCGGTCTGGCGTTCAGCCACACCGCGAGCGGGGCGCGGTTCAACCCGCTCCGGCTCACCGGCGGCACCTGGCCGAGCGCGCCCAATGAGATTGACATCGATGCATCGACGGCAAGCAAGAACGGCTTTGCGATCGGTCAGACGGTAGGGGTCGTGGCTCGCGGTCCGGTGCAGCGGTTCCGGATTGTGGGCACGGTGAAGTTCGAGGGCGTCTCGTCGCTCGGCGGCGCGTCGATGACGATCTTCACGCTCCCGGCCGCGCAGCTGATCTTCCACAAGCAGGGGAAGCTCGACCAGATCTCAGTCGCCGCCCGCAGCGGAGTCTCATCCTCGGCGCTGGTCAACGCGATCAGGCCGCTGCTCCCGGCAAGCGCGCAGGTGAGGACCGGTCAGGGCCAGGCCAAGCAGGCGAGCAAGGACACCAGCGGCTTTCTCAGCATCTTCCAGTCGTTCCTGCTCGCGTTCGGCGGCATCGCGCTGTTCGTCGGCAGCTTCGTGATCGCCAACACGCTGTCGATCACGATCGCGCAGCGCACGCGGGAGCTGGCCACGCTGCGAACCCTGGGCGCCACGCGCCGTCAGGTCCTTACCTCGGTGATGGTCGAGGCGTTCGTGATCGGCCTGTTGGCCTCGGTCGTCGGACTGTTCCTGGGGCTCGGGCTGGCGAAGGCGCTCAACGCCCTGTTCGTCTCGTTCGGGATCGACCTTCCTCAGACCGGCACCGTGTTCGCGACCCGCACGATCGTGATCTCTCTGCTCGTAGGCGTGCTGGTCACGTTGCTGGCTGCGCTCAGGCCGGCGCTGCGCTCGACGCGCGTGCCCCCGATCGCCGCCGTGCGGGAGGGAGCGGTGCTTCCACGCTCGCGGTTTGCCCGGTTCAGCGGGCACGCCGCGGTGCTCACGATCGTCGGGGCCCTGGCGCTGCTGCTCGTCGGTCTGCTGGTCAGCTCGATGTCGACGACCCAGCGACTGCTGGCGATTGGGATCGGTGCCGCCGTGCTGTTCGTCGGCGTGGCGATGCTCGCGCCGCGACTGGTGCCGCCGT
The DNA here is from genome assembly GCA_963796645.1 of uncultured Solirubrobacterales bacterium. Taxonomy (GTDB): domain Bacteria; phylum Actinomycetota; class Thermoleophilia; order Solirubrobacterales; family Solirubrobacteraceae; genus Palsa-465. The sequence continues at coordinate 261,826 of CAWCMQ010000007.1, forward strand.
TGGTGCGGGTGCTCGGCTGGCCGGCGGCGCGGTTCGGAGCCGCGGCCGGCGCGCTCGCCCGCGGGAACGCCGCCCGAGCGCCGGCAAGGACCGCCTCGACCGCCTCGGCGCTGATGATCGGGCTGGCGCTGGTGACACTGGTGGGCGTGCTGGCGGCGGGGCTGCGGACGCGCTTCGAGAGCTCGGTCAAACAGGTGTTCGTGGCCGACTACGCGATCACCTCGAGCGACAACTTCACGCCAATCGGGATCTCGGCCGAGAACGCACTTCGAAAAGTGCCAGGAGTGGAGCTCGTATCGGGCGTGCGGGCCGGGGATGGGCGCGCTTTCGGCTCCACGGTCAACGTGACCGGCGTGACCCCCGACGTCAGTCGGGTGATCTCGCTCAAGTGGAAGGCGGGGGGGCCGCAGACGCCGGCCGGGCTCGGTGCCGACGGCGCGTTCGTCTCCAGCGCTTACGCCAACGCCCTGCATCTGCACGTCGGGTCACCGCTGTCGCTCGAGACCCCGTCCGGGGTCCGGCTGCCGCTGATCCTCAAGGGCGTGAGCTCGCCGCCGAAGGGGGCCTCGCCCTACGGCGACATCACGATCTCCAACATGCTGTTCGATCGCAACTATCCGAACCCGCAGGACGTCTTCGCGTTCGTCAACGTCCAGGGCGGCGTCACGGCGGCCAACACAGCACGCCTCAATGCCGCGCTGGACACCTACCCCGACGCCAAGCTCCAGACCAAGTCCGAGTTCACGAGCAACCAGCTGCAGGGTCTCGACATGCTGCTGAACCTGCTCTACGTGCTGCTCTCGCTCTCGATCGTCGTCAGTCTGTTCGGAATCGTGAACACGCTCGTGCTGACGGTGTTCGAGCGCACGCGGGAGATCGGCATGCTGCGGGCGGTCGGGATGAGCCGGCGCCAGCTGCGGCGGATGATCCGCCACGAGAGCATCATCACCGCGTTGATCGGTGCGGCGCTCGGGATTCCGGTCGGGATCGCGCTGGCCTGGATGGTGGGTGTGGCGATCAAGTACACGGCATTCACGATCCCGGTGGGAACCCTGATCGTGTTCGTGATCGCGGCGATCCTGGCCGGAGTCGTGGCGGCAATCTTCCCGGCCCGGCGGGCCGGCCGGCTGAACGTGCTGGAGGCGCTCCAGTACGAGTAGCGGCGTCCGGAACGCCGGCGCTACACGGTCGGCGCGGCCGGCTCCTTGGTCTGAATCCACTTCGAGCGACACGGAATCTTGCTCCGGTCGCACCGATCCACGTATGCCCGGGCGATCTCCGTGACCTCGGTCAGCAGATCGTCCTGGAGGCGGATCGGGTTCAGACCGAGGTTCACGAGCTGGCTGTTCTCAACGAACAGCTCGTTCTCAGCCGCCTCCTTGCGCGGGTTCTCCACGTAGTCGATCTCGGCGCCGGTCAGGCTCGCGACCAGCTTGGCGAGGTCCTCGACCCGATGGCACTCGGTCATCTGGTTGAACACGCGGACGCGCTCGCCGTGCTCGGGCGCGTTTTCGATCGCCAGCTGGATGCACTTGACCGTGTCCTGGATGTGGATGAAAGCCCGGGTCTGACCACCGGTGCCGTGGACGGTCAGCGGATAGCCGATCGCGGCCTGCATCAGAAAGCGGTTCAGCACCGTGCCGTAGTCGCCGTCATAGTCAAAGCGGTTGATCAGGCGATCGTCGAGCCGCGTCTCGGCCGTCTGCGTGCCCCAGACGATGCCCTGGTGAAGGTCGGTCACCCGTGTCCCGTCGTTCTTGTTGTAGAACGCGAATAGGAGCTGATCCTGGGTCTTGGTCATGTGGTAGACGCTGCCCGGATTGACCGGATACAGGATCTCCTGCTCGACCTCGTCGCCCTCGTCGTTTTCGAAGCGAACCCGCAGGTAGCCCTCGGGGATCTTGACCCCCGCGGTGCCGTACCCGTACACACCCATCGTCCCGAGATGGACGACGTGCGTGTCGAGTCCGGTTTCGACGATCGCCGCCAGCAGGTTGTGCGTGGCGTTGACGTTGTTGCTGACGGTGTAGCGCTTGTGCCACGAGCTCTTCATCGAGTACGGGGCGGCGCGCTGTTCGGCGAAGTGAACGACAGCCTCCGGCTGCCACTCGATGAGCAGGTCAAGCAGCTCGCGATAGTCCTTCGCCACGTCGAGACGGTGGAACGGGATCTCGCGCCCGGTGAGCTCGCGCCAGGCGGCGAGCCGGGTACCGAGAGGCGTGATCGGAGTCAGGGACTCCGCCTCGAGTTCGTTGTCCGCGTTGCGGCGGGCTAGGTTGTCGACGATCGCGATCTCATGACCGCAGGCGGAGAGGTGCAGGGACGTGGGCCAGCCACAGAAGCCGTCACCACCAAGAATCAAAATGCGCAAGGACTACTCCCTTGGTCTGTTGCTTATGGCTGGCACTCCCACAAAGCCGGTGCCGCAGGGTTCTCGACCCGTTGATAGTACGCGTCTTAGTCGAGATCGACCGCTGGCGCGACCATGCCACGGCGGGATCTCGGCCAAATTGCTACACGATTATGGTAGGCGGTCCAGACGAAATCCGCCGTCGTGGCGGCGGACGCTCCCGAGCGCAACGGGCCGGATACCCCGATGTACCGGGACCGGATACCCCGATGTACCGGGACCGGATACACGATGTACTGGATTTCTGAGTGGCGGGGAGCCACTGACCCACGGTGGGGATCAGCCGGCTCAGCCGGCGCCGGCCCCGAATGGGTGGGAGGTACCGAGCACGTGGCCAGTCGCGTCCACCGCCTGAACCTCGTAGACCGTCTGGCTCTGGCGGATCGGGATCGCCGTTTCGAATCCCGTCTTGCCGACCGTGTTCAGCGGTGTCAGCGACGCCGCGCTGGGACCGGCCAGGACTCTCCACCCGGCGAGCTGCGTCGAGCCGTTCCAGCTCGCGTAGACGGTCGTCCGGCCGGCCTTCACGCGGGCCGCGCCGACCGGCGGATACAGCGGCTGCCCGACCCACTGGTGCAGCGTCGTCCGGTAGCTCAGATCCGGATGGGGGAGGATCACATCTAGGGCGAGTTTGCCGGTGCGGTCGAACTCGGAGAAGCTCGGCTGTGAGCCCCAGCCGACGAACACGTTTCCGTTCGGCAGCAGCTCGGTGCTCCCCATGTACTGGGAGTCGTAGCCCGGGCCCTTGCTGTACTGCGCGGCCAGGGTCGCGGTGCGAGCGCTCTGATCCAGGTTGAGCACGAGTCCGCGCGATGCCCCGGTGGGGGACACGTAGGTGCCGCCGCCCGTCTCTTGGCAGCAGTGGTCGTCGAACAGCGTCACCTTGGTCGCGGAGCGCAGGGCGACGTCGTGCTGCCACTCGAATGCCGCGCCCGGCCCGAACTTGAAGTCGGAGTGCCGGCCCCCGAGCGTCCACTCGATCTTCCCGGTGGCGATGTCGACCAGGTAGACCGCCCACGTGTTGCGTAGCGAAACGAGCATCTTGCCGTTGCCGAGCAGGTCGATCGAGTTGACGTGGTAGGCGTCCCAGGGGAAGCCGTTGGTTGGCAGCGTGGCCTGCGAGTCGCCCGGCGCGACGTGGCGCAGCACGTCCCAGTTGTAGAGCAGCTTGCCCGTCTTCAGGTCGTACTCCTGAACCGCGGAGTCGATGATTGCGCCGTTGTAGGCACCGCCGTAGCGCGAGAGGTCCATCGGCAGGTTCTTGTTCGCCGTGACCCAGACGTGGTTTCCGCGCACCAGGACCTCGTGCAGGGTTGGCACCCAGCCGTCCGCGCCGCTGACCGACCCGATCGTGCGGTAGTGCTGATCGACGACCACGTCCGTGCCGCTCGTCGTCGCGCCGGCGTTGGTTATGAAGCCCTGCCACCACGCGAGGGCAGGCTTGCCGTTGTAGTGCTGCAGGCTGAGGTTGCCGGCGACGACATCCTCGGGCACGGGCCTGAACCACACGGGCGAGAGGCCACCGTCGAGGATCAGTGGGCCGCTCTGGCCGACGATCGGGGGATAATTCAGGTCGTAGAAATTGGTCAGGAAGATGTATCCCGGGGCCAGCTTGTTCAGGTCCTGGGGCGCCACGTCGGCCTTGGCGATCGGCGGATGCAGCTGCGGCTCGGATACGTAGCTGTACGTGTCCTTGGTCACGTACTGTCCGATCGGGGCTCCCCTGGAGCCGCCGAACGCGAAGTCAACCGCGACAAACCCCGCGATCACGATCGCCACGGCCGCGGCGATCGACAGCCGGCGGCGGTGCGAGCCACCGGAGGCATCCTCGGCGGCCGGGGCATGGCCGGCGTGGGGAGCGGCCGCCTGCTTGGGGACCATCCGGAACGTGACGACGGCGGCCAGCGCGCAGAGGCCCGCAGCAATGAAGTAGCCGAGCCGGAAGCCGTTGGTCAGCGCCTCGGGGACCGGCTGGCCCGATCCGATCAGGTTGCTCGAGTGCTGGGTGGCAAGCGTGATCAGCACTGCGAGGCCGAGGCCGCCGCCGACCTGGCGTGAGGTGTTCACGAGGCCTGACGCGAGCCCGGCCTGGCCGGGCTTGGCGCCCTGGGTGGCTGCGATCGTCGAGGGGACGATCGACATCCCGATGCCGGCGGCCGTGAGCAGCCCCGGGATCATCACGTACACGATCGAGCTGCCGCTGGCGGCGATCTTCGTGAACAGAAGCATCCCGGCGGTCATCATCAGCAGGCCGCCGCCCAGCACCGAGCGCACGCCGTAGCGGCTGACCAGGAACCCGGTGCGCCGGGCGACGAACATGATCATCAGCGCCATCGGCAGGAACGTGAGGCCGGCGTGAAGCGGGGAGAGTCCGAGCACCTGCTGCAGGTACAGAGAGCTGAGGAACCACATCGGGAACAGGGCTCCGCTGAACAGAACCACGATCGTGTTCGCGGTCTGGAGCGGTTTCGTCAGCTCCTTGAACGGGACGAGCGGGTGGGAGGCAACGCGTGTCTCGATCACGCAGAACAGCACCAGCAGCGCGATGCCGGCGATGATCGGACCGAGCGCGACGAACGAGCTCCAGCCGTTGACGCCGGCCTTCACGACCCCGTACACGAGCACCATCTGGCCGGCGGTCAGCGTCACGGCGCCCGCCAGATCGAAGCTCGGGCCGCCCTTGGCGCGACGACGGTTGGCCACCACCCGGTACGCGATCACCGCGGCGGCGATCCCGATCGGCGGATTGATCAGCAGGACCCAGCGCCAGCTGAGCGCCTGGGTGATGATCCCTCCGAACAGCACTCCAGCGGCTCCGCCGAGCCCGTTCATCGCGGCCCACAGACCGATCGCGCGATTCAGCCGCGGGCCGGGCGGGAACGTCGAGGTGATGATCGCCAGCGACGAGGCGGCCATGAAGGCGCAGGAGAAGCCCTGCACGCCCCGGGCGACGATCAGCATCGTCGTGTCCTGGGCTGCGCCGCCGGCCAACGACGCGATCGAGAACAGGATCAGCGCCGAGACGAAAGTGCGCCGCTGACCGACGTAGTCGGCGACGCGGCCGCCCAGCATCAGGAAGCCCGCGAAGGTGATCGCATAGGCATCGACGACCCACTGCAGATCGGCCGAGGAGAAGCCGAGGCTCGACTGGATCGACGGCAGCGCCACGTTGACGATGCTCAGGTCGAGGATCACCATGAACTGCGCCACGCAGCACACGATCAGGATCCACGTCGACCGCGAACTGGACTCGAACTGGACCGCCGGAGGCTCGCTTGGGGCCGACCCGGCGGCGGGGCCAGGTCCCTGGCCCGATGTGGCTACGGCACTCGCCGCCGCGTCTCCTCGGACCGCCGGATGCGCATCATCAAGGTCGACGCCGGCGGAGTCCTCGCCGTCGCCCACTCGTTGTCCCACGTCATCGCCCTTGCGCATCAGCCAAGATCCCTTTCACGGTCTCCAAATTTCCTCCGCTGGCTGTGCGAGCGAAATCGCCGCGCCTTCGAGGGAAAAGGGGTTACGCAAACGCCTCCATCGTCCCATGAGACCAGGGCGGAACACCACACGCCTGCCGGGCGCGGGGATTCTACAGGCCAAGGCGGCAGCGGTTGTCACGACCATCCGGGACCGATCTCGGCTCTACACTTGTCCAGCGTCCGATTCATCAGTGACCGGTTGGGGCAACATTCGGGCGCCGCAAACGTTTGTACCCTGAACCCGAAGTTCTTCGACTGACCACAGGAGCCCGGCCAACATGAAACGAGCGCTACTTTCCACACTGGCAGCCGCTGTTGTGATCGCGGGCTGCGGCGGTGGGAGCTCGAGCTCAAGCTCGACTCAGGCCGCAGCTACCTCGAGCACGACGACTTCCACTACCAAGACGGCTGATCCGAAGAAAAAGAAGCACAAGAAGCACAAGAAGCCGCAGGCCAAGCCGGCCACCACGACGGCGGCCGTCACCACCGCGTCCACGACCGCGGCTCCGGCGACCACGTCGGCCGCGCCGGTGACCACATCGGCGCCGCCGCCCCCGCCGACCACGTCACACCCGACCTCGACGGTCAAGCCGCCTCCGACGACGACGACGATTCCGAGGACGACGACAACCAAGAGCAAGGGCCCCGGCGGCTACTAGGGCCGCCGGTCACAGCTTCAACCGGAGGTTCCGCGTCCGCACCGCCGGACGCGGTCTTGGCGGCCGGGATCACCGGCGGTAGTGAAGCTCAAGGCCTGGGCCCCGTTGCCTATGGTGGGGAATCGGCGATCAGCGAGGAGCTGGCATGAGAGCGGTTCGGTTTGACCATTACGGCGGGGTCGAGGCACTGGAGGTGCGCGAGGTGGAGGACCCGGTGGCGGGTGCCGGCGAGGTCCTCGTGGAAGTGCGCGCCGCCGGCATCAACCCGGGGGAGATCGGGATTCGCGAGGGACGCCTGCACGAGCGCTGGCCGGCCACGTTCCCGTCCGGCGAGGGCACCGATCTGGCCGGCGTGGTCCGGGCTGTCGGCGAGGGCGTGGACGCAATCGCGCCCGGAGACGAGGTCCTGGGCTGGACCGAAGTGCGGGCAAGCCACGCCGAGCTCGTCGCGGTCCCGGCCGCGCAGTTGACTGCCAAGCCTCCGTCGCTCTCGTGGGAGGTCGCGGGGTCACTGTTCGTCGTCGGCATGGCCGCGTATGCGTCGGTTCAAGCCGTCGCGCCGCGGGAGGGTGAGACGGTGGTCGTGTCGGCGGCCGCCGGGGGCGTCGGGTCGGTGGCAGTGCAGCTGGCGCGGCGGACCGGCGCCACCGTGATCGGGCTCGCCGGCGAGCACAACCACGCGTGGTTGCGTGAGCACGGGATCGTGCCGGTCCGCTACGGGGAGGGCCAGGAGCAGCGGATCCGCGACGCGGCGCCGTCCGGCGTCGACGCGTTCATCGACACGTTCGGCGGCGGCTACGTCGACTTGGCGATCGCGCTCGGCGTTGCTCCCGAGCGGATCAACACGATCGCTGACTTCCAGGCCGTGCAGCGGCTCGGGGTGGGCGGACAGGGAACACACGCGATCGCCACCGCGCAGCTGCTGGCCGAGCTCGCCGAGCTGGTCGCCGACGGCGAACTGGAGCTCCGGATCGCGCGGACGTTCCCGCTCGAGCGGGTCCAGGACGCCTTCCGCGAGCTCGCCGACCGGCACACCAGCGGCAAGATCGTCCTGCTGCCCTGACTACCGGCAGCTACACGTGGCCGAGCTTCACCATCTCGACGCTGTAACGCGGGACGGGAAGCCTGTAGACGCCGTTGGACGGGGTCGATGAGTAGGTGAGGCGCTGGCCGTGCCAGCGTCCGTCCGAGCCGATCGACTGCCCGGCGAGGGTCACGCCGGTGATCGACCGCAGCGAGGGCGCGAGCATCCGCACGATCGTGGCCACGCGGTGGGCGCCCGGGAGGTTGAAGCGAACGTCCATCCGCCTCGGAGTCTTGTTGATCAGCATCAGCTTGAGACCGTCCGTGGAGGACACGGCCCATGCCTTCAGCCTCAGGTGCGGTGCAAGCCGGGGGGTCAGCCCCTCGAGCTGGGCCGACGGCCCGATCATCCGCGCGAACATCGAGAGCCCGTAGACCTCGGGGAGTGGCTCCACGCCGCCCGAGTCGATGTGGAAGGGCGCATTGGGAAGCTTCGGTCGAATATGGAAGTTGACCCCCTGAACGCCGGCGTTCATCATCTCGAACAGCGCGTCGGGCGCCCACAGGGCGGTTGAGAATGCGTCTGCGACGCCCTTCTCGCCGCCACAGGTGACTGAGTTCATCTCGGTCACCCGGAGAGCGATCGAGTGTCGCTCGGCCAGCTTGATATCTCCGTGCAGCGTGTCGGCAAGCCCCGCGGATGTGCCGTCCTTGAGAAACGTCGAGACGGTGGGGGCGTTTTTGTAATTGATGATCTTGCAGTAGGCCGTGGCGTAGCGGTGGATTGAGATCGAGGCCGGAGCAAAGCGGCCAAGGCTCGTCACATCCGACGACCAGGCCTTGGTCGGGAACGCGCTGTCGGGCGCCTCGAGCGGGACCCTGCGGATCGCCCGGCGCAGAGCGCGGGCGTACGCACGGTAGTCCCGGCGGTACTCGCGCGGCGTGTAGTGGTCGTTCCAGAAGTGCGGGGTGGAGGAGATCGTGCTGCCGATCCGCTCCTGGTAGAGCCACGGTTGGATCTTGTACAGGTCCGGCTCGTTGCCGATCGCGAACCCGGTGATCGCTCCGTGCGGCAATGCCTTCTCGGCGGCGTGGGCGAACGCGGCCTCCATCTTCGGAGAGTGCACGGCGAGGTTGAGATCGAACTCCACCTTGAGCTTGTCCCGGCGCACGAGCTTGGCGAGGTCCGGCAGCCAGTCCGGTGGAATCACCCAGACGAACCCCGGCACGGTCGTGGAGGAGGGCGGGTCCCAGTAGACCTGGTCGGCGGAGCGGCCGCCAAGTCGCATCAGCATCGGCGACCCGTCGCGGGCGTGCAGCACGGAGATCATCCGGTCGAACAGGTTCCCCGTGCTCTCGAACTTCGGAAGCTCGTTGTACTCGAATGAGATCCCGAGAAACGATGGCGGGACCGGCGTCCGCTGTCCGCTGAGGCTGAGACTGACCACGGAGCTCGACCGGGCTGCGGCCGGCGACGCGGACACCGCAAGAGCGAAGGCGCCGATCAATGCGGCGACGAGCGCCCTCAAAGCTGAATCAGCGATCGTGTGCTCCGACCGCCGCAGGAGACCCCACACTCGCCAAACCTATCGAATGCAGCTGCGTCAGGACGGCCCCGCGTTTGCACCGAGGCTGTTCAGCCACGCCCGCATCGATCTGCCCGCGGGTGTGACCTGTCCCTCCGTGTAACCGCTGGTCGCGGCCGCGAGCGTCACCCCGTTGATCGTCGACCACCCGTACTCGATCGCGGTTCCCGTCGGTGCGTAGCGCGCGATCACCTGGCCGCGCTGAAGGATCCCCACCGGTGCGATGTTGGTGATCTGCTCGGCGACGTACTGGATCCTGCCGGCGTCGGGCCCCTCGAGCAGCTCGAAGTACACCAGCGGCTGGCCCGCGAACCAGTTCGGGATGATTGCCAGGACCTTGATCCGAGATGGCGCCAGGATCGGGGCACCGACCCGCATCTGCGCATCGACGCCCTGATCGGTCCGGCCCCAGACGGTCACGAACTGCAGCGGGTCGATGTACTTGGCGCTCGACACGCGGACGGCGACGAGCTCCATCTGCAGCTCGTTCTTGACCTGGGAGAGCGGCGGTGCGTGCGCGTGCACGTCGCCCACCGGGGTGTTCCCCCCGGCCGCCGCCTGCTGCCCCGCGCTGGGCTCGACCGCCTGCGGCCGGCCCTGCGGAATCGCCGCGGTGACGGGATCGGAGCTCGTGCTGTGCGTCCCGCGCGAGGACCCGCAGCCGGCCAGGAGCAGAAGGGCAAGCGCCGGCACAAGAGCGCGCATGGCGTCCGAGGCTAACAGGGCGGTTTTTCGCCCGGCGCCGGTTCGGCGCGTGAAACTGCTCAGAAGGAATGATCGGCCGGCAGACGGGTAGGCCCCTAGAGAGTGCACTCGAGGAAGGAGAGCCATGACCGCGCCGATTGAAGATGTCAGCAGCCTGCCCGGAAAGAAGCTCACCGACCAGGACGGGAGCCCGATCGGCTCCGTCAAGGAGATCTACGCGCTGGAAGGTGACGGCGAGGCGGCCTGGGTGACCGTCGAGGCGTCGTTCGGCATCGGTGACAAACGCATGGCGTTCGTACCGCTCGCGCGGATCAAGGATGAGGACGGCGAGTTGCGGGTCCCGTACAGCAAGAATCACATCGGCGATACGCCCGAGGTGGACGCCGAGGACGGGATCTCGCCGGAGTCCGAGCGCGTGCTCCGCGACCACTACGGAATCGATCGCGCCGACCAGGAGCTCCGCGCAGACAACAACTCCTACGCGACGCTCGTGCCCGACGGCGACGGCACCGCACAGCGGGTGCAGGACGTGGACCGCCTCGAGACGCCGGATGCCGATACGCGCACCGAGGAGACGCAAGCTCGGCTCGAGGATCCCGGCAGCGCCGAGACGCGGCACATCAACGCCCAGGATGTGGCTGGCGGCGAGGACGAGCCGAGCCGGGAGGCGGAGCCCGAGAGCAGCGGGTAGTCGCCGCGCTCCGGCTCGCTAGCCTCGGCCCGTGCCCGAGCCCCGCGAGCTGATCCCGCTGTTCGTCGTCACCGCGCCGGGAACCGACGCCGGCTTTCTGATCGAATCGCTGCGCAGCGGTACCGACGCGCCGGTGGCGAGTCTCGTGGCCGGCCGCGGGGACGCGAATCCATCGGTGACGACGCTGGCAGAGTCGGTGCCCGGGGCGCGATTCGCGTTCGTGGCCGCCCACGCCGATGAGCCGATGCCGGCGGAGCTGGGCCTGCTCGCGTCGGAGCGGCGCTACCGCGCAGAGCGAGAGCGGCTTCTCGCCGAGCCGCGTCGCGAGCTTGAGCGGCTGTGCGCGTTCGCGGGCATCGACTACGACCAGGCGCTGCTCGGCCCGCTCGAGGGCGCACGGCGGGCGTCGCTGCCGGGGGCCGACGGCGACTCGAGCTCGCCGTTCGCGAGCGTCTCCACCGAGACGTTCTCGCGGGCGCTGGCTCAGACAGCGAGCTCGCTGCTGATCACCACCTACCAATCCGGCCGCGTGGTTTGTGCGCGCGCCCGTGAGGATGGGCTCAACACGCACTTCCGCGGATACGACAAGCCGATGGGGATCGCCGTTGCGCCGGGACGGATCGCGCTCGGAACCCGCACCGAGGTGTGGGACCTCCGCGACATGCCCGAAGCGGCGATGAAGCTGGACCCGCCGGGCAGCCACGACGCCTGCTACCTGCCCCGCAACCGGCACGTCACGGGCGACATCGCCGTGCACGATCTCGCCTTCGCCGGAGGGGAGCTGTGGCTGGTGGCCACGGCGTTCTCGTGTCTCGCCACGCTCGACGCGCAGCACAGCTTCGTGCCCCGCTGGGCGCCCTCCTTCATCACCCGGCTGCTTCCGGAGGACCGGTGTCACCTCAACGGCCTGGCGGTGATCGAGGATCGGATCGCGTACGTGACGGCGCTCGGCACCAGCGACGAGGCGGGCGGCTGGCGCGCGAACAAGGCAGACGGCGGGGTGCTGATCGACGTGGCGTCGTCGCAGGTCGCGATCGGCGGGCTCTCGATGCCGCACTCGCCGCGCTGGCATGACGGACGGCTGTGGCTGCTCGAGTCCGGCACGGGCTCGCTGTGCGTCGCCGATGTGAAGGCGGGGACGGTCGAGACCGTCACCGAGCTACCGGGGTTCACGCGCGGGCTCGCGTTCATCGGGGAGATCGCATTCGTGGGGCTCTCGCAGATCCGCGAGTCCTCGACGTTCGGCGAGCTCCCGCTGACCCGCCGGCTCAAGGAGCGCCAGTGCGGCGTGTGGATGGTCGATCTGCGGACGGGCTCGGTCGCCGGCTTTCTGCGCTTTGACGATCTCGTGCAGGAGATCTTCGACGTCGCCCTGCTGCCGGGAGCGCGGTTTCCCGAACTCGCCGAGGCGAGCGACGCAACGACCGCGCAGTCGTACGCCCTCCCATAGGGCTCAGCCTACGACGGCTCGGGCGCGTGCGCTCCCGGAAAGTAGTGGACGCGCACGTGGGCGCCGTGCTCGTTCTCGCCGATGAACAGGAAGTTCGTGGGCATCCACCGAGCCTCGGGGAACGCGCGCTGGAGGCCCCGGTTCTCGACCTCGAAGATGATTCCGATGCCGCGCCTGTCGGAGCCGCTGACATAGCGGTTCACGAGGTGGTCCCGCCCCTGAAGCGCGAGCGTCACGGCGAGGTTGAACTGCCGGTGCGCGCTTGCCACGAAGGCCCGGAAGTACCACAGCTCCGTCCGCAGTTGCTGGTTGTGCTGCAGATAGGCCGTGCAGATTCCCGACAGCCGCTGTTCGGCATCGGTGGCGACGAGCACGATCTCCGAAACCCGTCGCTGCGCCTCCTCGGGGCCGAGCACCCCCTCACTCGTCCACAGCGCGATCGCGTCCTCGCTCGAGACGAGGCTCTGCTCGGCGAACGGCTCGACCCGGTAGCCGCTGGTGAGTTGCCAGCGCGGGTCAACCATAGGTCTCGCGACGCGTGATGTCGGCGTTCTCGAAGTAGGCGATCCGCACCTGCCGGCCGTCGGCCAGGTAGCCGGCGTAGGTCATCTCCGGATCGGTCCAGACGACCTCGGGGCGGCTTCGCCGCTCCTCGTCGCTCGTGAGCACGCACAGCCCGATCGGCGAGCCGCGCGAGCCGTCGAATCGGGACTCGAGTGTCGTGAGCGTCTCGCGAATCAGGGGCTGGCCCTGATCGGCCGCATCTACCGAGAGCGCGCTCCCGTAGATCCAGAAGCGCCGGCCACCGATCAGCGCCACATCGGCCGCGTGTGCCGTCGTCAGCCCGGCCAGAATCCCGTCGCAGCGAAGCACGCACACAACGTCGGGCAGGCGGCGTCGCGCCTCATCGGCCGCGAGCCCGCCTATGGCCGGCCAGAAATCCAGGATCTCGGCCTCGAGACCGGGGGTCAATCCCCCCCGGACCGCCTCGATCATGGGCTGCTTGCAGGACATCGGCCCGACACTGTAGTTTTCACGCGCCGTCCACGGGGCCACGACTAACTGGAGGTAGGGTGTCGATCAGATCGTTCAAGCGGGCACACGCCAGGCGAGTGGCCCGGGATCGACGTCGCCTCGAGGGCCTCAGGCGCCGCAGCGCGCTGGTCGCGGGGGCGACCCTGACCGCCAGCGCCCTGATCGTCTCCAGCGCCGAGGCGGCGAGCAACACGTACACGGTGACCGGCACCGGCGACACCCCTGTCGCGTGCACTGGCTCGGCGCCCTCGTTCCAGTGCACCACGCTGCGTCAGGCTCTCACCCAGGCCAACGCCGACGGTCTCGCTGACACGATCAACTTCCAGAGCGGTGTGACCGGGACGATCACGGTCGGCAGCGCGCTTCCCATCACTGACGCCGGCGGGCTCACGATCACCGGCCCGGGCGCCGGTGCACTGACGGTCAGCGGCGGGGGTCTGCATCAGATCTTCAACATCAGTGCCCCGCCGAGCGCGCCGGTTGCAATCTCCGGCCTGAAGCTCGACGACGGCCATTCCGGCACCACGCCCGGCGGCGCGATCGAGGACCTGCCGGGCAGTGGCGAGTCCGCCCCGCTGACGCTGACCAACGACCTCATCTCCGGCTCCACCACGACCGCAACGGGATCTCAGGGCGGCGGCGGCGTCTACAGCCGGGGCCCGGTCACGATCTCCGGCTCCACGATCACGGGGAACACGGCGGCGACCGGGGCGGGCGGCGGGATCCTGGTCGCGCCGTCGACGGGGACCAGCAGCAACAAGTACGACCTGACGATCACCGACAGCACGATCTCGGGCAACACAGCGCTCGACGGCGGAGGCATCGCCGGCTCGAACAACCTGATCGTCACCGGCAGCCAGATCACCGGCAACCACGCGACCTCGGGCACGACCAGCGATGGGGACGGCGGTGGGATCTACCGGGAGCCCTATTCCTCGGCGCTCGAGACGACGACGACGATCACGAACACGGCGATCAGCGGCAACACGGCCACCAACGTCGGCGGGGGAATGCTCTCGGCCAGTAAGTACGGGACCACCATCCTGAACTCCTCGATCTCCGGCAACACGGCCCATCGTGGCGGGGGCATTGAGGTCATCGGGGCGGCCAGCTACCCCCAGCGGTTCGCCAAGTACAACCCCACGCTGATCAAGAACACGACGATCAGCGGCAACAGCGCCGTGCTCGGATCGGGCGTCGAGGTCGGCGCCGCGGCATCCGGCAACCCGGTCCGGATCGTCGATAGCACGATCTCAGGCAACCACGGGCTGACGAACTCGTTCGGAGGCGGCCTGCTCGTCTCGAAGTACGTCTACGGCGCGGTGCAGGTCTCGGACTCGACGATCAGCGGCAACACGGCCACCCACGGCGGCGGGGCCAGTCTCTCCTATGGAGGGTCCACCCGCGCGCTGCTGACGCACGGCCACGGGGGCAGCGGCTCGATCTCGTTCGATAACTCCACGATCGCTCGCAACAGCGCGAGCGCGAGCGGCGGTGGGGGCGGCATCTATCTCGCCCAATACAAGCCGGGGAGCTCGACCTCCTTGCTGAGCGGGGAGGCCGGCCTCTCCAGCACGATCGTCGCCGGGAACACGGCGGCCGGGGCCGCGCAGGACCTGGCGCGGCCGTCGACCAGCACCAGCGGTGGCTTCGACGGGGCATTCAGCCTCGTTCAGGCGCCCGGTAGCGCGCCGATGCTCTCGAGCCACGCGATGATCGAGGGCGTCAGCCCTCAGCTGAGCACGCTGGGCAACCACGGTGGGCCGACGCAGACGATGCTCCCCGCCGGCACCAGTCCGGTGATCGACCAGGGTCACGCGGAGTCGGGGACCACGGATCAGCGGGGCGATTCGCGCACAATCAACGTCCCCGGGCTGATCGATCCGCCCGGTGGCGACGGCACAGACATCGGGTCGGTCGAGCTGCCGGTCAGTGCTGTAGTCGTCCCGAGGGCCGGCCTGAGTGCGACGATCCAGGGCAAGCTGCTCGGGGGGCCGAAGACGCCCCTGCTCGCCGGCGCCTCGACCCCGGTGCGCTGTGCGGTTCGGATCGGGACGCTGGCCTCGTGCATCATCCAGGTCCGGTCGGGCAGCGGCAAGCTGCTCGCCGATGGCACGGCCACGTCCTCACATTCGCCGACCTCGCTATCGGCCACGCTGAACCTCACCGACGCCGGCCGCTCGGCGCTCGCGCACCAGGCGCTCGGCCTGAATGTGCGTGCAACGGTCACCGGCGGCACGAGCCGCAGCGGCTCGCAGACGATCAGCGGCAACGTCCATCTGCTCGCAGGCCCGTCGATCACGCTCGGCCTCGGCAAACGCTCGACCAAGCTGTCAGGCAAGGTCAACGGTGAGCTCAGCCAGGTCGCCAAGCTGCTGGCCGGCGCGCGGTCGATCACGTGCACCGCGTACACCAGCAAGGGCAAGGGTGACGTCTCGCTCACCAAGGCCCAGGCGAAGGCGGCCTGTTCCACGCTCGTAAAGGATGGGTTCAAGGGCACGACGAAGGCCGTCGGCAAGGGCCACTCAAACGCGATTGCCCCGCCCGCCTCCAAGAAGAACCGTCGGCTCGTGATCACGTTCACGTTCTAGAGACCGACGGTTGCGGTCGAACTTCGCTAGCGTGCCGAGCGTGTGGGGTCCATTGGGGCGGTGCAGCCTAGCTCTCGCGGCCGTGTGCGTGGCGCTATTCGTTGCCGCCACTCCGTCGGCCAGCGGTAACGCGTCGAACGTCGTCACCGCCAGCTTCAGCCTGACCGGGCAGAGTCAGCGCATCGAGCGCGGGTTCTTCGGGTTCTCGGCCGAGGACAACGAGGTGGACAAGTACCTGGCCGCGGGACCACTGTTCGACCGGATGATCAAGATCATGCGGCCGCAGGACGGATCGCGCATGATCCTGAGGCTCGGCGGGCGCTCATCGGACGAGGCCTACTGGGGCGTTTCAACCGCCGGAGCTCCGCACTACGTGTTCGAGCTCACGCCGTCGTGGCTGGAGCAGCTCCGGTCGCTCGCCCACCGGGACAACCTCAAGCTCGAATTCGACGTGAACATGGCCGTCCACTCGCCGCGGATGGCGGCGCAGTTCGCCAAGGCGGCGCTGAAGACGATCGGGCCTAATCACCTGGCCGGATTCGGGATGGGCAATGAGCCCGATCTGTACCGGCTTGAGTCGTGGCTCGAGGGGGAGCGGATCCGAAGCACGCTGTCCTCGACCCCGCGCCACTGGACGGCCGGCTACACCCCCGAGGAGTACCGCACCGAGTACGTCGAGTACGCCAAGCGGATCCTCCGGGCAGTCCCGGGCACGACGCTGACAGCGCCCGAGCTCACGTATCCGAGCGAGCTGTGGCCGACCGAGCTGCTCGCGCTCGGCAGCCTCGCGCCGCAGGCGATCTCGTTCCACAGGTACGCCACCGCGACCTGCAAGAAGGTCAACTCTCACGCCCCCGGCGTCTATGCGTTCCTCAAGGACCGCTACGCCGGCGGCCTGGCCAGCACGCTGAGCGGTGTGTTCGCGCTCACCCATTCCAAGGGCGTGCCGCTCCGCGTCACCGAGATGAACTCAGTCACCTGTGGCGGCCGCAGCCGCCTGGCCGAGTCATTCGCGACTGCTCTGTGGGCCCCCGACGCCCTGTTCGAGATGATGCAGCTCGGCGTCGCGGGGGTGAACTGGCACATGCGTCCGACGTACGCCAACGCCCCGTTCCACATTGGCCCAAAGGGGATCGAGCCGCTGCCGGAGGCCTACGGCCTGGCCGTGTTTGCCCAGATGCTCGGCCCCCGCGCGAAGCTCGAGGACGTGTCGATCTCGAGCCCGCTCGGGCATCGCGTGAAGGCCTGGGCGGTGGACTCGAAGAATGGGCTCAAGCTGCTGCTGATCAATAAGTCGGGCCAGACCCTGAAGTCACGGATACAGATGGGCAACGGTCGCTCGCCGGCCACGGTCAGCCGGCTGACCGCCCCCAGCGCCACCGCGAAGTCGGGCGAGACGTTCGCGGGCCAGACGATCGGTCCCGATGCTCGCTGGCGCGGTCGCAACAGGTCGTTCGAGATCAAGCCCGGAGGCGGTGGCATCTACATGCTGAAGCTGCAGCCCTACAGCGCCGCGATCGTCGACTTCGGCTAGCCGGCGTCGGAGGTCCGAGCCTTCATGTAAGCGGCGGCCAGCCGCTTCGGCGCCCGAGCCAGCCGGGCGTCAATGACGTCGGCCCAGGTGGCCATCGTCAGGCCACGTCGAGGACGGTCTCAGGGTCGATCGCGCAGAGGAGTGCCTCGGTGTCGATCTCGAAAACCGCGTGCGGGGTGCCAGCCGCGCACCACACGGTCGCAAACCGATGCAGCGAGGAATCGACCAAGGTCTCCAGCCGGCTGTCATGGCCGAGCGGCGGAATCCCGCCGATCGAGAACCCGGTGGCCTCGCGAGCCTGCTCGGCGCTTGCCGGTCGAAGCCCGAGGCGCCGAGCGTCGACTCGGCGGTCCCTGAGCTTCGTGGCGGTTGGATGCATGTCAGTAGTTGTCCGAGGCTCGGCTGGGGGGTCGATTCGGATGTCCGGGCGCGAATCCCGCCCGATCGTATTCGTAGATGACCTATTGCAGTCGCATCCTGGGTAGCGAGCTGTCCTGGCAGCGCATGATTTGCACGGACAAGCTGACCTGGATCTCGCGAGCACTGAGCCTCACCGGCCTGACGATCGCGGCCTACCTGACGACGGTCTATCTCCGACACGTGCCGCCCCTGTGCGGAACCTCGGGCGGCTGCGTGACGGTCCAGCACTCCCAATATGCACACGTGGCGGGTATCCCGTTGCCGGTGTTCGGGCTGATTGGCTACGCGCTTCTGTTCGTGACCGCGTGCCTGCCCGGACAGCGCGCTCGCACGGCCGGGATGGTGTTCACGGTGATGGCGATCAGCGCCTCGGTCGTGCTCACCTATCTGGAGCTGAACGCGATCCACGCGATCTGTTACTGGTGCGTTGCGTCGGCCACCTGCGCGGCGCTGCACGTGGTCGTCAATTCCACGCGTTATGTCCGCGGTGAGCCCGTCCTGACGTGACTCGCCGAACGCTTGTCTAGGGTGTCTGCCGCCAATACGGTGTCGGGCTCGAGCGGGCACCAACGGCGCAAGGGAGGCCGGATGGGACAGCGGGGCAGACGATCGACGGTGCGACGCGCACTCGCGACGCTCGTAGGAGCGCTCGCCCTGCTGGCCGCCGTAGCTACCGGCGCGGCGCTGGGCGTCGGTCCGCTCTCATGGTCGCGGCTGCGGCTGGTCGACCACACCCCGCCGTTCGGGACCGCATATCACCTCACCGGCATTTCCTGTCCGTCACGAGAGGAGTGCGTGGCGATCGACGACGTCGGCAACATCCTCTCCTCCCGCCGTCCTGCCGGTGGCTTCCGGGCCTGGAGTTCACATCAGGTCGTTGACGGGCTGTCCTCGATTTCCTGCGCTTCCGCGACGCTCTGTGCCGCCACCACCGGATCCTACGTTGTGCTCTCGACACGCCCCACCCGCGACGCCAGCGCCTGGAGGCGGGAGAACGTCGCCGGAGTGGGCGCTGCCAATCTGACCGGCGTCGCGTGCGTGGCACGGTCGTTCTGCGCCGCGATCGACGATGCGGGTCAGGTCTCGACCTCCAGCCATCCGCTCAGCCGGTCGCCGAGATGGGCGACCACCGAGATCGACGGAGGCAGGAGACTGAACGCGATCTCATGCCCGACAACGTCGCTGTGCGTCGCTGTCGACGCGGCGGGTCGGGTCCTGGTCTCGACTCGTCCGGCACGAGCGCATACCTGGCACGTGGCCGCGACCGATCCGCACCGACATCTGCTGAGCGTCTCGTGCCCAGGTGCGAGCCTGTGCATCGCCGTCGACACGGCCGGGAACATCCTGCGCTCGACTCGGCCGGCACGCGCGCACACCTGGCGGAGGGCGCACATCGACCGCCTGGGCGAGCTCACGTCGATCTCCTGTGTCACGACCACGTTCTGCGCCGCGGCGGACTTCCGTGGCGGTCTGCTCATCTCGCAGCGACCGACCGGAGGCGCCCATTCGTGGCATCTGCGCGTGTTCAAGGCAGCTCCGCAGATCACCTCGGTGTCGTGCGGGTCGGTGTCGTTGTGCGCGGGCGTCGCCCTGGGCGGGGACGCAATCACCTCCGCGGCTGCAAGCGCTCGCTCGCCCAGCTGGCGGCTCCGGGCGATTGATGGTGCCAACAGCATCAACGGGCTCTCCTGTCCGAGCTCCTCTTTCTGCGCCGGGATCGACGACGCTGGCAACGTGATCACCTCGCGCAATCCGCTGGCCAGCCGGAGCGCTTGGAAGCTCGCCCGTACACGGGCGATCCTCCCGCATGCACTGGCCTGCCCGTCGCCATCGCTGTGCGTGGCGGTTGACAACTACGGCGGCGTGCTCGTCTCCACGCATCCGACGGGCGGGTCGAAGGCCTGGAGACGGCTTCACCTCGATGGTCAGAATCAGTTCCAGAGCATCTCGTGCCCGTCCGAACGCTTCTGCGCGGCCACCGACGACTCCGGCAACGTGATCACATCGACGCACCCGGCCGGGGGTCCTCGGGGATGGAGGCGCGCGCTGGTGAATGGCGGAATTGGCTCACTGATCGCCGGCATCTCGTGTCCTTCGGCAGCGTTCTGCGCGGCGATCAGCGGAAGGGTTCTGATCTCGACCCATCCGACAGGCGGACAGTCGGCGTGGACGCGAACGGCGATCCCGAAATTGCTCGGCGGCACCGGAATCTCGTGCCCGTCGAGCTCCTTCTGCGTCGGCGTCGACGATCAGGGAGACGTCCTGACATCGACCAACCCGCGAGGCGGCCCGAGCGCGTGGAAGGGATTCCTCATCGGCCCCACGATCCCGGGGGTCCTGCTCGTGGCCGTCGACTGCCCGTCGCGATCGCTGTGCGTGGCGCTGAACCAGAACGCCAATCTGTTTGCGACGAGCAATCCGGGTGGTGGGAGCAGGGCCTGGAAGTTCACCAGGCTGCTCGACGCCGATGGCCACCACGTTGACCTCTGTGGCTCACCTGACTACTGCACGGGGATGACGGCGATCTCCTGTCCGTCGGCGAAACGCTGCTTGGTCGCTGACGGAACGGGCGAGGTCACGCTCGGCGAACGCCGGCGACGCTGATCCGGCAGCCGGGGCGGCCCGGGTGCGCGGCACGCGATTTGTGCCACCGTTCCGTGAATGCGATTCTCGATCTCAATCCCGCAATACGCCGGGCCTGAGGGGTTCGACGCCGCCGGCTTCCGGGCACACCTCGCGCGCGCCGAGGAACTCAGGTTCGAGGGCGCGTGGACCCAGGAGCAGATACTCGGCACGGCCGGAACGCTCAGTCCCCTCGAGGCGATGACCTATGCGGCCGCGTGTACCGACCGGCTCCGGCTGGGGTGCGCGGTGTTCGTCACCCCGCTGCATGTCCCGGTTCACCTCGCCAAGGCGATCAGCAGCGTCGACTGCATCAGTGACGGGCGCGTCGAGATAGGAGTTGGGACCGGTGGCCGCGCGCGGCCGTTCGCCGCATACGGCGTCAGCCCTGACCGGTTGATCGCCCGCTTCAATGAGGGCATTGCCCTGATGAAGGCCTGCTGGACGGAGTCGGAGATCACCTTCGAAGGCGACTTCTGGCAGCTGAGCGGAGCCTCGATGGAGCCGAAGCCGGTACAGAAGCCACACCCGCCGCTGTGGTTCGGCGGCAATCATCCCGATGCGCTCCGCCGCGCCGTGCGGCTGGGCGACGGGTTCATCGGCGCCGGCTCGCAGACCACGGCCCAATTCTCCGATCAGGTGACCGTGATCGGAGACGAGCTCGCGACCCGCGGCCGCGACCCCGGCAGCTTCAGGATCGCCAAGCGCGTGTACGTCCATGTCGACGAGGACCCAGCGCGGGCGCACGAGCGGATCGACGGCGCGCTGGCCCACCACTACGGGCGGGAGGGCCTGTCGGACGTCGCGGTCAGCGGCCCTCCGGCGGCCTGCGTAGAGGGGCTGCGCAAGGTCGTCGACGCGGGCGCGCAGATGATCCTCCTAAACCCCCTCGTGGACGACGTTGAGCAGATGGAGCGGCTCGCCGCCGAGGTGATGCCCGAGCTGGGGTAAGCGGCGACACCCATCTCCGCCCACCGGCACCCCTTGGCGCAGTAGGCTGGCACCCCGAGCGATCCGATGTCAGTCGATCTTGTAATCGACATTGATAACACTCCCGGAGCGCTGGCGGAGGTTGCAGCCGCGATCAGCGACGCCGGCGTGAACATCGCTGCCGCGACCTGCATCGGCAGCGGTGAGCGGGCCGAGTTGCACATCCTCGTGCCATACGCGGAGGCCGCTCGGCACCTCCTCGGGATCTCGCACCTCGCGGTGACCCGCGAGCGCGAGGTCGTGGTGGTCGATGTCGATGACCGCCCCGGGGTGCTGGCCGACCTCACGCGGCAGATCGCCCGTGCCGGCGTCGACCTCGACCTCGTCTATGTCGCCACGCGTAACCGCGTGGTGTTCGGGGCCTCGGACCTCGCCGGCCTGCGGGCGGCGCTCGGCGTCAGCTGATCAGGGATACAGGCGGCGCTTGACCGCGCTCGCGACCGGTCGGGGGAGCGCCGTCAGCGCCCGGAGCGCATACGGCATCGCGCGCAGTTGTCGGGGGCTGAAGACCGTCGGGATCACGACCTCGATCAGGTGCGGGCCGGGCTCCGCTACCGACCCCTGCAGCGCATTGACGAGCGCCTCGGCGGTATCGACTCGGTGGGCGGGAACGCCGAAGCCCTTGGCCAGCTCCACGAAGTCGAGATCCGGGCCGCTGAGGTCGAGCTGGGCCTCGGCCTTCGGTCCGGCCGCTCGAGCCCCGACCCGCGCGAGCTCGACGTTGAGGATCCCGTAGGAGCGATTGTTGAAGATCACGACCGTGATGTTCAGACCTTCGCGCGCCATCGTCCACAGCGATTGGATCGTGTACAGGCCCGAGCCATCCGCCTCGAGCGCGAACACGCGCCGATCCGGGCACGCGATCGCCGCGCCGATCGCGACCGGCAGGCCCTGGCCGATCGCCCCTCCGGTGAGGGTGAGCCAATCGTGTCGCGGCGTGCCCACCGTGTTGGCGGCCAGCGTGAGCCCCGAGGTTTGGGCCTCGTCGGAGACGATCGCGCCCTCCGGCAGCACGACACCGATCGCCTGGCAGACCTTCTCGGCGGTCAGGGGTCCGGTCGGCGACGCCGGCCGGGACGGCGACTGCAGCGACGGCGCGGAATCCCGCGCCCCGACGGCCTGGGCCAGCGCCTCGAGGCTCGCGGCCACGTCGGCGTCGGGAGCGGTCAGCTCGTGAACCTGGCACCCATCCGGCACGAGGTAGCTCTTCTTGCCCGGGTAGGCGAAGAACGAGACCGGAGCCTTGGCGTCGACGAGAATCAGGTGCTTGAGAGAGCTCAGCTGGACCATCGCGAGCTCGGGCACGTAGGCGATGCGCTCCACCGCCGGCAGCCCGGCGCCCCGCTCGACGCGGGTGGGGAACACCTCGGCGAGGAGCTTGGTCCCGGTGACCGCGGCGATCCGGCTCGCCGCCAGCAGTCCATCGGCCCGCAGTGCCCGCCCCCCGAGGAGGATCGCGGTCCTGCCGCCACCCCGCAAGCTCGTCGCGACGGACTCCACGACATCGGTTGTGGCCGGCGCCGGAGTGGGGAGGGGGGATGGCGCCACCGGCTCCGCGCCGTCGCTCCAGGAGACATCGGCGGGCAGGATCAGGGTCGCGACCTCACCGGGGGGCCCCATCGCGGCAGCCACCGCCTCGGCGGCGTCGCGAGCGACCTCGGTCGTGCTGCGCGAGGTTCGCACCCACCGCGACACGTTGCGCGCCACCGTCTCGATGTCGGATTGGAGCTGCGCGTCGTACTGAGCGTGGTAGGTCGCGTGGTCGCCGACGATGTTCACGACCGGGACCCGAGCGCGGCGCGCGTTGTGGAGGTTAGCGAGCCCGTTGCCGAGGCCGGGACCGAGATGGAGCAGCGTCGCGGCGGGCACCTCGGCCATCCGGGCGTATCCGTCAGCGGCGCCGGTTGCGACCCCCTCGAACAGCGCCAGGATCGCCCGCATGTCCGGCACCGAATCGAGCGCGGCGACGAAATGCATCTCCGAGGTTCCCGGATTCGTGAAACAGGTCTTGACGCCGGAATCGACCAGCGTTCGGATGAGTGCCTGAGCGCCGTTGGGCAAGTGCTCTCTCCTAGGGGCGGGGGAGGGGATCTTGCCTTATCGCGGCCCCCGGCCGACCGGTGACGCTGCCCGTCCGCTCGGGTGGCACGGCGGTTCCGACGAGCGCTCCTGCGGCGACCGCTCCCGCCAGGAGGTACAGCGCTCCCTGCGCGTTGAGAATCGGGACCACGCCGACGGTATCTGCGAGAAGGCCCCCGGCGACCATGCCGACTGCCTGGCCGGCGCTCGTCGCCACTCCAGCCGCAGCGAACGCCGCCCCGCGATGGCCCTCCCGCGTCGCCTGCTGGACCACGGTGGTGAGGCCGACCGCGATCCCAGTGCCCGGTGCGCCGACGGCGATGAACAGAGCGACATAGAAGGCTTCGCTGGTGGTCAGCACCGGAGCGTTCCAGGCGGCCAGGTCGAGGACGCCGAAGACGATTGCCGACGCTGCGGTGAGCGCGCCCGCGGCAACTCTTCGAGAACGGGCCAGGACCAGGCCGGCCGCGATCGCTCCGATCGCCTGCACGCCGCGAAGCAACCCGATCTCGGCCGCGCCACCACCGAGCGTCCGGGCCACGAAGACGACGAACAGGACGACGAAGATGCCCTGCGCGACGCTGGAGATCGCTAGCACCACGAGTCCGCCCCGCACCTGACGGGCACGCAGCAACTCACGCCACCCGGCTCGTGTGAGTCGCAGGGCGGGCTCTTTTCGCGTGCGTGACCGCGCGCCGTCCCGTGGCAGCCCGGCGACCAGCACCAGGGCGAGCAGGAAACTCGCGCCGTCGGCCAGCACGATCAGCGACAACCCACCGCCGGCGGCGAGCAGCAAGCCGCCGAGCGAGCCGCCGACCAGACGCCCGAGGTTCTGACCCAGCCCGAGCAGCGAGTTCGCGCCCAGCAGGCGGTCGGCCGGGAGCAGGGTGGGCAGCAGCGCGTTCTTGGTCGGGTCAAACAGCGAGGCGAGGGCGGATTGCAGGAGCACCACGACGTACAGCAGCGGGAGCTGAGAGCGTCCGTGAACGCCCAGCAGCGGCAGCACCAGCAGCGCCTGAGCGGCGCTGATCAGCACCAGCGTGAGCCGCCGGTCGAAGCCGTCCGCGATTCGGGCGGCGAGCGGCGCGAGCAGGACCGGCGGCGCGAGCTCGAGCAGGAAGACGGCCGCCGTGCCCAACGTCGAGCCCGTGTACTGGTAGACCAGGATCGGGAGGCTGACCAGCAGCAGCCAATCGCCGCTGTCGGAGATCAGCCCTGCCAGCCACAGGCGGCGAAATCCGCGGTCACGCAGCGCGGTCATCGAACCGGAGCTCGGAAGGCCTGAACACCCAAGGAAACGAGCTCTGCCTCCGTCGCCGTGCCCTCGCGGGTCGCGGCGATGAACGGCCTGATCAGCGCGTCGAGCCCCGCGCGCAGCTCGATCAGCTCCTCCGGGGTGAGGCGAAGCGTGTATCCGTCGTAGATCTCGGCCCGCCGCCAGCGAGCGGGCTCGCGATCACGGCGTGCGAGATACTCGCGCATTCGGCGCTGGTCGTGCTGGAGTGAGATCTCGAGAAGGTGGGCCTCCTGCGAGCTGATCGGGGCGGCGCGATCGGCCTCGCCCGTGTCGAACCCGGTCACGAGCGCCTCCCAGGGGCGCTCACGGCCGTCCTCGGACGGCACCTCGCGCACGAGCCCAACGTGCGCCAGCACGCGCAGGTGGTAGCTGCAGTTCGACGGCGTGTCGCCCACGGCCCGCGCGCACGCCGAGGCGGTGGCCGGTCCGGCCGCCATCAGGTGATCGATCAGGTCGAGGCGCAGCGGGTGGGCGAGCGCCTCGAGTGACCTGGGGTCAGAGATCCGTCGACGAGTTTCCCTTGCCATTCCGCTGCTCCATTTCTGAAAGACTCTTTCAGAACTTACCAGAAAGGGCACTCGTGGTGTGGCCGCGCGGGTTCCGCCGTTTCCGATTCCGTGTGAGCGGGGATCCCCCTAAGCGTGAACGCAGGCTTTGACCGCCCGCCGCTCAACAACCCGGTGCTCCGCTACATGGCGATCCTCGCCGCGGCGCGGGACTTCGGGGTGAGCCAGGCCGACCTCGAGCTGATGGCCCGGCGGCACGACCCGTGGCGGACGGCCCCGACGGAGTTGGCCGACGCTCTGGCGGACACGCTGGTAGAGCGCAGGGCGGCCGCCTGAGCGAACGTCAGTCGATCGCCGTGGATCGGGGCGCTCGGGTACCGTAGGGCGCAGAGAATGGGAGCGTCCGAGGCAACGACTGTCGACGCCGGTGGGCGCGAGTTGCGTGTCTCGAGCCCGGACCGTGTGATCTTCCCGGACACCGAGCGCTCGCCCGCGATCACCAAGCTCGATGTCGTCAACTACTACCTCGCCGTCGGTGATGGGATCCTGCGCGCGCTCGAGCGGCGGCCGACGACGCTCGAGCGCTGGCCGAAGGGAGTGCATCCCGGCATCGTCCTGTCCACGCGCGAGAGGGGCGGCGGCGATGCCTTCTATCAGAAGCGCATCCCCCGCGGCGCCCCCGACTACGTAGAGACCGCGCGGATCCAGTTCCCATCCGGCCGCGACGCCGACGAGGTGTGCCCCACCGAGATCGCGGTCGTCGCCTGGGCGGCCCAGATGGGCACGATCACGTTCCATCCGTGGCCGGTTCGCCGCGAGGACGTCGACCACCCGGATGAGCTGCGGATCGACCTCGACCCGCAGCCGGGCACCGACTTCGCCGATGCCGTGCGCGTGGCGGGCGAGGCGAGGGCACTGCTGGGAGAGCTCGGCTACGTGGGCTTCCCGAAGACCTCGGGAGGACGTGGTATCCACATCTACGTCAGGATCGAGGCGCGTTGGACGTTCACCGACATGCGCCACGCAGCGATTGCGTTCGGGCGTGAGCTCGAACGCCGGCTGCCCGGGGAGGTGACGACGAAGTGGTGGAAGGAGGAGCGCGGCGAGCGCATCTTCATCGACTACAACCAGAACGCGCGCGACCGGACGATCGCCTCGGCCTACAGCGTGCGCGCGAAGTCCGGTGCGCCCGTCTCGGCGCCATTGCACTGGGACGAGCTCAGCGGTGTCGCCCCCGAGAACTTCACCGTCGTGACGATGCCGGCCCGGTTTGCCGAGGTGGGCGACCGCCACGCCGCCATCAACGATGTCCATCACTCGCTGCAGCCGCTGCTCGACCTGTACGAGCACGACACGCAGGAAGGACTCGGCGACATGCCCTATCCACCGGACTATCCGAAGATGCCGGGAGAGCCCAAGCGCGTGCAGCCGTCACGCGATCGCGACCGCAAGGCCTGACCGCCGGCGCCCGCCGCTCCCGAAGACCGGCCTCCGGTTAGCCCGCCTGGGGCAGCTTCTTCGTTCCGCGCCTGGCCGCCGGCGCCGAGGGTGGTGGGACCACCGGCCCGATGTCCCCGTCGGGCGCCTCGTCGAGATCGACGATCACCGGAGCGTGATCGCTCGGTCCGCTTCCCTTGCGGGCGTGGCGGTCCACCCAGGCCGCCCTGACCCGCTCGGCCACCGGCGTGCTCGCCAGAACCAGGTCGATCCGCATGCCCAGGTCCTGATGGAACATTCCCGCCCGGTAGTCCCAGTAGGTGAACACCCTCCGGTCCGGCCAGCGATCGCGGACGACGTCATGTAGGCCGAGCCCCTGGAGCTCGCTCAGCGCCGTGCGCTCGGGCAAGGTGACGTGCGTCTGCCCGACGTAGGCATCGGGATCGAACACGTCCTCGTCGGTCGGGGCGATGTTCATGTCGCCGCACACGATGGTCGCCTCCGGACCGGCGGCGACAGCGTCCCGGAGCGAGGCGAGCCATGCCAGCTTGTAGCGGTAGTGCTCGGAGTCCGGCACCCGGCCGTTGGGCACGTACACCGACACGATCCGGATGCCCGCGCAGGTCGCCGACACTGCCCGCGCCTCCGGATCCGGGAACCCGGGCGCGCCCGCGAGTCCGGTGACGACGTCGTCGAGCCCTACGCGCGAGAGGATCGCGACCCCGTTCCAGCTCGGCTCGCCGTGAAGAGCGACGGAATACCCGCGAGACGAGAGCTCGTCTCCGAGCAGCTCGGTGAACGCCGCGTCGGCCAGCTTGGTCTCCTGAAGGCAGACTACGTCCGGCCGGCGCTCGTCCAGCCACAGGAGCAGGCGCGGCATGCGCTGCTTGACCGAGTTGACGTTCCAGGTCGCGACTCGCACCGGACTCACGGTAGCGGCATCGCACGCGTCACCGATCGGGCAGCGCCACGAACCGTTTGAGCTTGCCGGTGGCGGCGTTGCGCTCGATCCGCGCGACTGCGGTGACGCGGAGATCCGGGTCCGCGAGCCCGTGGCGCCGCAGCGACTGGGTCAGCGCGGTGGCGAGGGCGTCGTGGTCGGGTGAGCCGACCACGAGCACATCAGCGCCGGCGGTCGTCTGGCGGACCTGATACTCGGAGATCGCCGGGTCAGTCCCGAGCACGTAGCGGAATGCGCTGGCGGGGATCGTCCCGTCGCCGTAGCGGAAGTCGTCGTCGCGCCGCCCCTCGATGTCCGCGACCCTGATCAGCGCGCTCCCGCACGCACACCTGCCGCCGAGCAGCCGCACCTGGTCGCCGAGGTCGTAACGGATGAACGGGAAGGTCCAGTTCGCCAAACCGGTCGCCAGCGTGCGCGCAGCCGGCGCATCCGGCGGGACCGGTACGCCATGTTCGTCGACTCGCTCGAGCACCACCTCGTCCTCGCACACGTGCAGACCTTCGCCCTGGCCACACCCGATCGCCTGGACCCCGATCTCTGTGGAGCCCCAGAGGTTGTGCACCGGTGCGCCCCACGCTGTCACGATCATCTCGCGGTCCTCCTCGCTCAGCGGCTCGGAGTTCGTGCTGACGCGGATCGGCGCGATCTCGAGTTCTCCGGCCACCGAAGCGCGAGCGAGCCGGGCGACGACCGAGGCGTATCCGACCAGGTGGGTCGGCCGCGCCTGCGCGACGGCGGCCTGGATCTCATCGAACGGGTCGCCGGCCGGGATCACGATCGTCTCCATCCCTGCCGTGGTGGCGACGTCGAACAGCGGCGTGCTGGCGTGAGGCGGCTCGCCGGCCGCGAGCACGACAAGACGTGCCGAAGCGGCGTCGGTACCCGCTCGGCGCTCCGCCCGCAGCTGCGTCCGCCAGGCCAGGCAGGCGAGCGTGATCAGCGTCTCCCAGCCCCAGACGTAGACGCCGCGCACGCCGCTCGATCCTCCTGAGCTGAACACCTGGGCGCCCGACGGCGTGTACGAGAACCACGATTGCTCGGCGAGGATCCGTTCGGCCCCGGCGTGGGTGAGGCTGGGGTCGGTGACGATCGCGTCCCATTCGCGCTGGGCCTCCTGCTTGACCATCGGCGGCAGCCGGGCGAGATCGTCAACGGTCGCGGAGGCGGGATCGATGTCGTCCATGCGGGCGGCGTGAAACGGCGAGCGTTCGCGAGCGAAGCTCAGCAGGCCGCGCAGGCGTGCCGTGCGGTGGCGCTCGATCTCCTCCCGGGACCAGTCCAGGCGTTTGACGTGATCCTCCAGCGCGGCTTGGACCGCGAGCACGTGCGCGACGCGCAGCCGCGCGTAGGCGCCGCGCGGTGAGCTCTCTCCAAGCCCCATAACCCCAGCCTAACCGCACTCGCGGTGGCTGTGGAGGGTCGGGTGCTAGGGTGGCCGCGCCGGTCACCCACCCGGCCCCGAGTGAGAGCGAAGGAGGAGAGCCATCGTGCGAGGATTCGTGGGCGGCGTCGTGTCTGCGCTGGCAGTCGGCCTTCTGATCGTGGCGCCGGCGCAGGCGCGAGTCGATTACTCCGGCCCGGCGTTCAACATCCTGGCCCCGGGGGAGTTCGGCGGCCTCCCCGCGACCCAATATTCGACCGACCAGGGCAAGCTCTACGACGCGCTCACCCCCCTCGAGGGCAACGTCACCAGCAGTGACCTCCGGCGTTATTACCTGTCGGAGAAGTTCGGCGTCACGGGCCCGATCATCCGGAGCGAGAGAACGGGGCGACCGGGTCTTCAGATCCTCCGCGACAGCTACGACATCCCTCATATCTATGGCCGCACGCGTGACGACGTGATGTTCGGTTCCGGCTGGGTCGCGGCCGAGGATCGCGGCCTGCTCCTGCTCGAGGGCCTCGGACCCGCCTACCTTGCCACGCTCGACGCCCCGGGCATCAACCCCTTCGGGCTGGTCACCTCTGCGCGCTCGTTCACGCCCAGCACCGAGGCGATCAAGTTCGTCGCGCGGCAGGAGAACGTGCTCCGGCGCGCGGGTTCCCAGGGACGGCAGGTGCTGCGCGATCTGCAGGACTGGGTCGATGGGATCAACGCCTATGAGGCGTCTTCTCAGCAGGCCGGTCCGAAGCTCCCACACGCGAAGCTGGCCGATGCGATCGCGGGCTTTGCGTTCATCGGCTCGATCTTCGGCAACGGCGGCGGGAGCGAGGTCGCAAACTCGGCCTTCCTGGCGCGGCTCCGGGCCCGGCTCGGGGCCAAGGCGGGAACCAAGGTGTTCCGCGACCTCCGCGAGGTCAACGACCCCGAGGCGCCGACGACGATCTCCAAGGCGTTTCCCTACGACGGCGTCCCCAAGGGACCGACGCCGGGCGCGATGGTGATCGACTCCGGCTCGGAGAGCAGCCCTGTGAGCGCGGCCGTCGACGCCACGGTCGCCTCCCGCCGGCTGGCCTCGAACTTCATCATCGCCGGCAACAAGCACTCGGCCGACGGGCACCCGCTGGCCGTGATGGGCCCCCAGCTCGGCTACTACTACCCGGAGATCGTGATGCAGGGCGATCTCCACGGCGGGGGCATCGACGCCCGCGGGATCATCGCTCCGATCGCGCCGTACGTGTTCATAGGCCGCGGCCGTGACTTCGCCTGGAGCCTGACCAGCGCGGACTCGCAGAACGAGCAGCAGTTCCTCGAGCAGCTCTGCAACCCCAACGGAAGCAAGCCGACGCGCACCTCCACGCACTACATGTACAAGGGGCACTGCCGCGCGATGCAGCTCTTCGATGCCGGCCGAATCGGCGCCGGCGACGGCCAGCCCGCGCACGAAGTGAAGTACTGGCAGACCGTGCACGGGCCGGTGAGCGGCACCGTCACCGACCACGGCCGCCCGTACGCGGTCGCGCTGGACCGCTCAACCCGGGGCGATGAGCCGACGGGGGAGATTGCGCTGAGCGATTTGGACTCGAACCGGGTCCATTCGCCCCAGGAGTTCTTCCAGGCCATCAATCATTTTGGGACGACGTTCAACTGGCCCTACATCGACAGCCACCAGATCGCCTACTTCTCATCCGGGCGGCTGCCGATCATGGCGCCGGGGACGGATCCGAGCCTCCCCGCGCTCGGCACCGGAAAGTACGACTGGCGCGGCTGGCTCGGGCTGAACGCGCACCCCCACATGATCGCCCCGCGGTCCGACATCCTGACCAACTGGAACAACAAGCCGGCACCGGGCTGGGGCGCGGCCTCGGACAACTACGGCTACGGCTCGGTCCACCGCGTGCACCTGTACCGGGGGTTCACGCACGGGATGCATGAGAACAACGACGTCTCGATCATGAACCGGGCCGCGACCGAGGACCTGCGCGCGATCGCGGTCTGGCCGATCATTCGGCGAGTCCTGAACGGGGGCTCTCCACCGAGCGGGTTGGCGGCCCAGGCGGCGACGCTGATCGACCACTGGCGCGCGCACGGCGCCAGCCGCATCGACCGCAATCTTGACGGCAACATCGACGCCCCGGGCGCGGCGGTGATGGACACGGCCTGGGATGGCATCGCCAGGGCGGTCATGAGCCCCGTGCTCGGTCCGCTCACCGACACCCTCGCCCAGCGGATTCCCACGAGCTCGACGCCGTCGTTCGATCCGGGATGGTTCGGATACGTGTCCAAGGATCTGCGCTCAGAGCTCGGGATGAAGGTCCGGGGACCGTACAGCCGCCACTACTGCGGCAACGGCAGCCTCAAGCGCTGCCGCGCGTCTCTGTGGGCGGCGATTCAGGCCGCGGCCGTGAAGCTGGCCGCGAGCCAGGGTCCGAACCCGGCCAATTGGCACTCGAGCGCCACCGCCGAGCGGATCCACTTCATCCCCGGCCTGATCCCGTTCACGATGCGCTGGACCAACCGATCCACGTTCCAGCAGGTGATCGAGTTCACCGGGCACGCGAAGAATTGACGGTCCTGACACCCGCGGTCGCGCCGGCGCGCCGCGACCGCGGGTGCACAATCGCGCGACGGACGTAAAGGCCGTCGCCCGGTCTGCCGATGCTGAGGGCTATGAGCCTCGAAGCGGCTCCGCCCTCCGCACCGTCCACCGTCGAGCAGCCCGGCACCCCGCGCGGCCTCGTGCCCCCGCGGCAGCGCGGCCGATCGCGCCTGCTGATCGGCGACGTGATCGCGGAGCTAGGGTTCGCGTCGCGTGAGGTGGTCGATCAGGCGGTCGCTCGCTCGCGCGACTGCGGCAAGTCGACCGGCCAGATCCTGATCGAGTCGGGCGAAATGAGTCAGCACCAGCTGGCGCGTGCGCTCAGCGAGCGGCTCGGGATCGATTACGTCGATCTGTCGACGTACGAGATCGACATGGGGGCGGCCAACCTGATCTCGGGCGAGTTGATCAAGCGCCTGCAGGCGGTGCCGGTCGGGTTCCTCGCCGACCGTACGCTCGTGCTGGCGATGGCCGATCCCACGAACATCGTCACCGTCGACGAGGTGATGATGATCACGGGCATGGAGATCTCGCGGGCGGTGGCCGCGGAGGCAGACATCGCGGCGCTGATCACGCGCCTGAACCAGCTCGACGCGAACGTCGGCGAGGTTGAGGAGCCCAAGCCGGAGATCGAGATCACCGATCTGAGCCAGGACGCCCCGGCGGTCAAGCTCGTCCACTCGATGATCGCCCAGGCGGTCGATCGTGGAGCCTCGGACATCCACTGGAACCCCGAGTCGGCCGACATGCAGGTGCTGTTCCGGATCGACGGGATCCCCACCCATGCCGCCACCCTTTCACGCTCGATGTCGGCCGCTGTGGTCTCGCGGATCAAGGTGATGGCCAACCTGAACATCGCCGAGCGCCGTGTGGCGCAGGACGGCCGCGTGACCTTGATGATCGAGAACAGGCGAGTCGACATCCGCATCGTCACGCTGCCGCTGATCAACGGCGAGGGGATCGTGATGCGGATCCTCGACACCCAATCAGTCGTCCGCGACCTCAGCTCGCTCGGCATGGATGGGCACGCTCGCGAAGAGTTCGTCTCCGCGATCACCAGGCCCTACGGCGCGGTTCTGGTCACTGGCCCGACCGGGTCTGGAAAGTCGACGACGCTGTACGCCGCGCTCGACATCATCAACGACGGCGACCGGACGATCCTCACGATCGAGGATCCCGTGGAGTCGCCGATCGGCGGGATCAAGCAGATGCAGGTGTCCTCGGGGGCCGGCGTCACCTTCGCCACCGGGCTGCGGACGATTCTGCGCGCGGACCCTGACGTGATCATGGTCGGCGAGATCCGCGATCAGGAGACGGCTCAGATTGCGGTCCAGTCGGCGCTCACGGGGCATCTCGTGCTCAGCACGCTGCACACTCGCGACGCACCGAGCGCGATCACCCGGCTGATCGACATGGGCATCGAGCCGTTCCTGGTTTCGGCCGCGATCGACTGCGTGGTCGCCCAGCGGCTGGCAAGAACGCTGTGCGTGCAGTGCAAGCAGCCGGCCGAGCTGTCCGAGGCGGTGCGGGCCGAATACGGTCTGAACGAGGGCGACGCGTTCGAGCCGGTTGGCTGTATCCGCTGCGGATGGACGGGTTACGACGGCCGGGTCGCGCTCTACGAGGTGATGCCCGTAGGCGAAGAGCTGCGGACGATGATTCTCGACCGCCGCGGGCCGGACGATATCGCCGCCGCCGCGCGTCGGTCCGGGATGAAGCATCTGCGCGACGACGCGCTCGACAAGCTCAGGCAGGGCGTCACCTCGCTGGTCGAGATCAGCCGCGTCACCGCAACGCTCTGAGCGGCGCGCCGACGACGCACGGCCCGAGGTCTGGGGCTCAGTTTTGCTTCACAACGGCGTACACGATCCGCTCGGCGACGTCGATGACCGTCTCGCCGATCCGGGCGCAGCGCCGATAGAGCTCGCGGTAAGAGATGCGCCCGCTGCGGCCCTTGAGGTCGAGCACCGTGCCCATGCCCCGGTAGTAGACGCGCTCGAGCTCCCGCTCGGCCTTGATCGCCTCATCGGCGCTTGCGGTGGCGGCGTCCTCATTGGTGGTGAGGTTGGCCAGCGCGTCGTCGATGTAGCGCACGGCCTGGCTGAGCAGAGCCCCCATCTCGACGATCACCTCGTCCGGGGGGGCGCCCAGCACCTCGGCCTCGGACACGAGATCGCGCGCGTGGTAGAGGATCCAGTCGATTCCGCGCGAGAGGGCGAACACGTCCTCGGGCTCGAGTGGTGTCACGAAGGCGGCGCGCAGCGCGCCGAGCAGCTCGCGCTTGGCCGCGTCCCCGCGGCGCTCGATCTCGTGCAGACGCTGGTTGGCGCCGGCGTCGCCTCTCGCCCAGGCGCCGAACGTGTCGATTCCCTCGATCGTCACCGCCACCTGAGCGCGCAGCAGGCCCAGGACGTCGGGGGTCTCGGGCAAGAACCAGCGGCCGCGGCTCATATGAGCCATCCCCAGATAACCGAAAGCACCGCTGCCAGCGCCGCCGTGCTCGGGAGGGTGATCAGCCACGCGACACCCATTCGCCGGACGATTTGCCAGTGAACGTGCCGCCAGCGGCGCCGTCCGCCGCCGACGCCGACGATCGATGAGGCCACCACCTGCGATGTGGAGGTCGGCGCTCCGGCCAGCGAGGCGCCGAAGATCACCGCGGCCGACGCCGCCGTCGATGCCAGGCCTTCGAGCGGCTGGATGCGGTAAATGCCTCGACCCACGGTGCGGATGATCCGCCATCCGCCGAGTGCCGTGCCTGCGGTCAGCGCCGCGGCAGACGCGAGGGTCACCCAGGTCGGGGCAGCGAGCGAGTCGATTTTCCCGGCCGCGAGCAGCAGCGCGGCGATCACGCCGACCGACTTCTGCGCGTCGTTGGCGCCGTGACTGAATGCCAGCGCGGCCGCCGTCACCCACTGCCCGTCACGCACGGGGCCGCGCCAGCGTCGCGTTGATCGGCGCCCGATGGTCCTGAGCACGCGGACAACGATCAGCGCGCCGAGCGCGCCCAGGGGCGGGGAGATCGCCAGCGAGATCAACGTGCCGAAGACCCCCACGGGATGCCCGCCCTCGATCCCGCCCCAGTTGACAGCGTCGATCCCGCCCTGTGCCAGCGCCGCCCCGACCAGGCCGCCGACGAGCGCCTGACCGGAGCTCGAGGGCAGACCCCTGTACCAGGCGACGAAGTTCCAGATCACCGCGGCCGCGAGTCCGGCACCGATCACCTGATCGGCCGCCGACGGCGTCACGCTGACGATCCCACCGATCGTGTTGGCGACCGCGGCGCCGAGCAGCAGCGGCCCGAGCAGGTTGAACACCGAGGCAAGCACCAGTGCCTGGACCGGCGTCGCTGCGCGCGTCGCGACCAAGGCGGCGATCGAGTTCGCCGCGTCGAGAAAGCCGTTGGTGACCGCGAACGCGATCCCGAGCGCGACGGCGATGACAAGCTCTGCCTGCATGTCGGGACTCTAGAGCGGGCGCAGGCGCTCGGCGGATCGCGCGCGCGGCGGCCGGCGGCCGGCGCTACGGTGGCGACGATGCCAGCAGCGCTCCCGGCCTTCGTCGACACCCTGCCCGAGGGTGTCGGACGCGTCAGTCTGCCCACTCCGTTCCGCGTCGGACAGGTCAACTGCTACGTCCTGCTGGAACGCCCGATCACCGTGGTCGATCCGGGAACGCTCGAGCCCGGCTCGCCGGCCAGGTTGAAGGCGATGCTGGGCGCAAACGGCCTCCGCTTCGACGACATCGATCAGATCATCGTCACGCATCACCACGCCGATCACTGCGGCGCTGCGGCCGTGCTGGCGGCACGCGCCGATGCGCGCATCGTGTGCGGTCTGCCCGAGGTCGCGAGCCTCGTGGAACCGCCGGCGACCGGACCGAGGAACGACCTGCTCGTTCGGCTCGGCGTCCCCGAGCCACTGGCCCGCAGCCTGATCGCCGAGGCCGATGCCGCGGTTGCCCGCGTGATCCGGAGACCCCACTGGGACATGATCACCACCGTGGGCGACGGCGATACGGTCTCGGCCGGCGGACGCCGGCTTCGGTGCCTCGTCACGCCGGGGCACGCAGACGGACATCTGTCGCTGTGGGACCCCGACGAGCGTTTCCTACTCAGCGGTGATCACCTGTTGGCTCGGATAATCCCGGTGCCGAGTCTCGACGGAGGTGAGTGCTCAGCGCGTCGCCGCAGCCTCGTGGACTACATGGAGAGCCTGCCGAGGTTCAGCTCACTGGGGCCGCGGATCGTGATGCCCGGCCACGGCCGCGCGTTCGCGGAAATCGATGTCCTGGCCCAGCGCCTGCGCGCGCACAGCAGCGAGCGGGCCGCGCGGCTCGAGGCGATTCTGCAAGGGGGACCGGCGACTCCGTTCGAGCTGGCGCGGCGCCTGCAGTGGCAGCCCGAGGGAGCACGGCTCGTGCTCGGGCTCGCCCACACACAGGGGCACCTCGACCTGCTCGAGGCCGAGGGCCGCGCGATCGGCGAGGACAACGGGGGCGTGGTGAGCTACCGGCTCACTGGCTGAGCGTCACGCGTCCTCGAAGAACTCGAGCCGCACGGAGCCGACGTCGACCCCGCCCTCCTGCATCGCCTGGCGCAGGTCGGCGTTCTCGAAGAACGAGTGTGCCTCGGCCGGGCTCGCGAACTGGTGCATCACGAGGACGTTGTTCGGGTCACCCTCGGCCCGATAGACCGCCTTGGCCGTGACTCCGCCCTGGCGTTGAAGCTCGGCGACGCTGTCGTAGACACGGTGCCATGCGTCGTAATCGGCCACGCGGTGCAGAATGAAAGTGGTGGTCATCTGGATCTCCTTTGACGGAAGTAGGCGACCCCCCCGGCCGCGCTCGTGGGCGACCCTATTCGACCCCGGCGCCCCGAGGCAAGTGCGCGTCAGGCGGTTCGGCCGACCCAGGCGGGTGTGTTTGTCGTGGGGGGCGATCGCTGCGAAGATTCGCGCTCAGTCTTTGACAGAGGGCATCAGGAGCGGGAGCCCATCCGAGGAGGATGCATGTTCGGCAACAAGAAGAAGCTCGTTGACCAGCTGACCGAGAGTGGGGGCAAGGTCGCGTGGGCGACCGTCATCGAGGCCGACACCAGGTGGCGGAGTTCGAGCAGCTCCGGGTTCAACGCCTCGATGAACGTCACCGATCACATGAAGGTGACGGTGCGTGTCGAGCCCGACGGCGAGCCACCGTTCGAGGCGACGTTCAGCCAAGCATTCAAGGGCAGCGATCCGATGCAGGGCTGGCAGTGCAAGGTCATCTACGACCCGGGTGATCACGACAAGATCGCCGTTCTGGAGGGTCAGGTCTTTCCGCCCGGGGTCAGCCACGACCAGGCCGAGCGCTCGGCGACGATGCGGGCGGGGATGATGGAGGCCGTGAAGAGTGGCAACGTGGCCGGGTACATCGAGCAGATGAAGGCTCAGGCGGCCAGCGGGGCGATCCCCGGGGTTGTGATGGTGAACGGCCAGGTGGTCTCGGGCGGCCAGGTGGTTCCCGGCGCTGCGTCGGCTCAGCCTGACGTGGTCGACCAGCTCGCGAAGCTGGCTGACCTTCACGACCGCGGCGCGCTCACGGACGAGGAGTTCCAAGCGCAGAAGGCCAAGCTGCTCGGCTCGAGCTAGCGCGCTCGCCGCGGGTGCGAGCCGGCTATCCCGTGATCCATTCCCGCGCGGCGTCGCGCTGCGCGAGCGGGTAGACCTTGACCTCGCCCGGGGCCATCCAGGCAAACGTCTGGAACGCCCTTGCGACCCAATCGACGTCGGTCACGATCGCCGAGCGCTTCCATGCGGGATGGTGGCCGAGCCCCAGTCCGAGCCCGGTCTTGATGTCCTCGGGCCAGGCCGCCGCCTCGAGTCCGTCGAAGCTGGCGAGCTCGAACAGCATCCGCACCTCGCCGGCGTCCATCGCCTCCCGCAGCACCGGTTCGAGCACGGTGCGGTAGTCGTCACGGCTGAGCCTGCCCTCGGCTCGGAACCCGATCGTCCCCGCCGGCATGTCCTCGATCCGCTCGATCATCCCGCTCTCCTCCATTCCGCTCGCGCT
The DNA here is from genome assembly GCA_963796645.1 of uncultured Solirubrobacterales bacterium. Taxonomy (GTDB): domain Bacteria; phylum Actinomycetota; class Thermoleophilia; order Solirubrobacterales; family Solirubrobacteraceae; genus Palsa-465. The sequence continues at coordinate 299,323 of CAWCMQ010000007.1, forward strand.
CGACGATTCAAGCAGCGGATGCGGTTCACGCCAGCGGATCGAGCCCGGTCAGGTGCTCGAGGAGCTGGTGGTGGTGGTCGTGGAGGTCGTCGAGGTCGTGACCGACGTCGACGTGCTCGTGACCGTCTTCGTCGGAGCCGTGACGGTGCTCGTCGAGCTGACCGTCTTGGTGGGGATCGTCCGCGTCGTGGACGTCGTGGATGACGTATGGCTCGTGGTCGATTTGCTCGATTTACCCGAGCTTTGCGTGATCGCGTACGCGATCACGCCACCGATCAGGAGCGCGAGGACCACGGCGAGAGCGATCCAGGCGCCCTGGTTGCGGTCCTTTGGACGCAGGTCCTGTCCGCACCGCGGGCAGAAATCCACGTCGGTCGAAACCATGGCGTGGCAGTTGGGGCACTGCTGGACCGTGGGCTTGGCCCCGGGCGGCTGCTGTTCGTGCGGTGGTTCCGTCATGAGTGCACGGTAATCATTCCGCGGCGGCGCGCCTTCACCTGCCTGCGATCTCGCAATCCGCTGACATGATCGCCGCGCCCGCCGACGTCAGTGGTTGGTCAGAACCGGGATCAGGTTCGGCGGAAGTTTGTTCGGTGGGATCCGGGGGAGGAGCATCGGCCGGCGTGGCTTCTGCTTGAAGTTGAAGTCGCGCACGAGGTTTCCAAGGATGTGCGCGTTCTCGCGCACATCGGGCCGAGAGTCCGGGCGACCGTCCTTCTTGTTGATCCGCTGGCCGCCGAGGAAATCGTCCTCGATGAACTTCAGGTAAGCGTCGAAGCTCAGAGTCTGATGGTCGATGTAACCTCGCCGGGCGTACGGGCTGATCACCATCCCCGGAACTCGCATCCCGTAGCCTGCCCCATCGACCCTCGGCGGCTTGACGTGGTCATAGAAGCCGCCCCAGTCATCCCAGGCCAGGAAGATTGCGGTCGACTTCCAATCCGGTCCGGCCATGATCGCGTTGATCACCCGGACGACGTGGTCCTGGCCGACGCTGACGAGTGCCGGAGCATGCTCTGAGTCATCGCCCGAAGGGATCACCCAGGAGACGGCGGGCAACCTGCCGCGATGGGCGTCACCGAAGAACTGGGTATCCGGGACGATGTTGCCGATCTGGTGGTCCTGGTGGACGTCCACGAAATCAGGCAGCGGGTTCCAGATCTCCGGCGTCTCGACCTTCTGCTTCACCGGCGTGCACGTCATCGCGCCGTCGGCGCAGTCGGGCTCGGTGCCCTGGGTGAGGTAGTAGCGCCAGCTGACGTGGTGACGGTGCAGCAGGTAGGTGATCTCGGTCCAGGCGTATTCGCCCGTGGTCTTGTCGTCCTTGTCGCTCACGGTCAGCAGCCCGAGCAACGCGGCGTCGCTGCCGTTCGACGGCGGGAGGCCCTCGCTATCGGGAGTGCCGAGGTCGGTGTGGCAGCTCATCGGATCCAGCATGCTCAGGCACGAGGCCGACCAGCCGGAAATCATGTACAGGTGCGCGGGGAGGCTCCACGACGCGTCCGGTTCGAACATGTGGTCCTGGAGCACGAAGTGGCGCGCGTAGGACCAGTAGTTCGGAATCTCGCGGGCGTCGTGATAGCCCATCACGTCCAGGCAGGTCGGTGGTCCGTTGAGCACCTGCAGGAGGTAAGAGTAGGTCAGAATCGGTTCGTGGCAGGCGAAGCGGTCGGTGTCAGGGTGACCGGACTCGACGCTGGCGATGAACCCGTTCATCTTGCCGCCGTTGACGTCGGCCCTGGCGTCGACCGCCATGTGCGGACCGCCTGCATTCGAGTCGATGTGGTTGTGGTACGGCTTCTGGCAGTCGTGGCGCATCGGGTCCGGCACGCACGGGACCTTGCCGGGATTCCCAGCCAGCCCGGGGATCCCGTCCGCGCCGGGGAAGGTCCCAAAGTACGAATCGAACGACCGGTTCTCCTGCATGATGATCACGACGTGGCGGATCTTGTGGATCCCGGACAGCTTCGCCGCGGCCGGCGTGGCACCGAGCAGCGCTGTCAGCGCGACGCACACGACCGCCGGCACCATACGCTGAGTTAGAGATCTGACTGCGCCCACGCTCCGACCGTAATCGTACGGTGAACGACTTGTCAACGGCCGAACCGGCGCACCGACCCGACGAATGTGGAACAGTCCCGCTCGTGCGGAGAGGCATCGGCGGGTGGAATTGCGCACTGTTCAAGCGGGGGCTGGTCGCCCTTGCCCTGGCGGCGCTTAGCAGCGGGTCGGGGGCGAGCGCGTTGGCGGCTGGCTTCAGCGCGCACGGCAGCGCCGACCAGGTGTACGTCACCGGTCTCTCGGCCGGGGCCAAGCTGTCGCTGCTCACCGCGACCGGCAGAACCCTGGTCACCAAGCGCGCTGATTCGCTCGGCGGCCTGCTGTTTCGCAACGTGCGGCCCGGCACCGGCTATCGGGTGCGCCTGGATCCGCATGGCCCCACCGATGGACCAATCACCGTTCACTCTGACGCGGCCGCGCCCTGGGATCCCAGCATTTACAACCAGAAGATCCCGGACAGCGGCTACACCTACCTGACCACCCGTGACGGGACGAAGCTGGCGATCGATGTGCATCCGCCGACGAGCCCGGCCGGCGAGCCTGGGCTGCCCCCGGGGGTTCACCTGCCCAACGGACCGGATTACCTGCCGCCCTATCCGACGCTGATCGAGTACTCGGGCTACGGCTACGCCAACCCCGCAGGGCCAGTGAACGGCATTGCCGTGCTCGCCAACCTGATGGGCTTCGCTGTCGTCGATGTGAACATGCGCGGGACCGGCTGCTCGGGCGGGGCCTACGACTTCTTCGAGTCGCTCCAGAACCTCGACGGCTATGACGTGATCGAAACGATCGCCCATCAGCCCTGGGTGCTTGGCCACCGGGTCGGGATGATGGGAATCTCCTATGGGGCGATCAGCCAGCTCTTCACCGCCCAACTCGACCCGCCGGACCTCGCGGCGATCTCGCCGCTCTCGACGATCGACACGACAGCCACAACCCTCTATCCGGGCGGGATTCTCAACACCGGGTTCGCGGTGGCGTGGGCCGAGCAGCGCCAGCAGGAGGCCCAGCCCGCGGGCCCCGGTCGCGGCCAGCCCTACGCCTACCAGCAGATTCAGAAGGGCGACGCACAGTGCAAGGCCGACCAGACGCTCCATGGCGAAGCCGCCAACCTGCTGGCCAAGATCCGTGCCAACTCCCATTACGTACCCAAGGTGGCCGATCCGCTCGACCCGATCACGTTCGTTCACAAGATCAAGGCGCCCACGTTCATGGCCTGCCAGTGGGAGGATGAGCAAACCGGCGGGCACTGCCCGGACCTGGCCGAGCACTTCACGGGCACGAACCGTAAGTGGTTCACATTCACCAACGGCGCGCACGTCGACTCGCTCGACCCGTACACGTTCGACCGCTGGTACGACTTCCTGTCGCTGTTCGTCGCCCACCGCGCGCCGTTCCTCAACCAGCTGGTCATCCACGCCGGGTCCCCCGTGATCTACCAGGCGGCGCTGGGGGTCAAGGACCTGGAGACGCTCCCGGCCGACCCGATTCAGACGATCCCGACCTACGCAGGCGCACTCGCGGCGTTCGAGAAGCTCCCGGAGGTCCGGGTGCTGTTCGAAAGCGGCGCCGGCAAATCGCCGCTCGGCTCGGTCACCCCGGGCGACCCCTATCCGACCTTCGAGTGCTCGTTCTCCTCGTTCCCGATCCCGGGGACAACCGCTGAGCACCTGTACCTGGGGTCAGGCGGGGTGCTGAACGCCGGACCGCCCGCACATCGGGGCATCAGCTGGTATGCGTCTAACCCCAGGGCGCTGCCCCCCAACGACTATCCGGGCAACACCGGGAGCGGGGGGCTCTGGTCGAACGCCTCGGTGTGGCAGTGGAAGTGGGAACAGAGCCCGTCCGGCACCGCCGTCTCGTACGTCTCGGCGCCGCTCAAGGCCAGCACGACCGTGATCGGGGCGGGTGCCGTTCATCTCTGGGTGCGCTCGTCGGCCCCGGATGTCGATCTCCAGGCCACGGTGAGCGAGGTGCGGCCGGACGGCAAGGAGACGTTCGTGCAGAACGGCTGGATCCGTGCCAGCGAACGCCGGCTGGCCACCGGCTCGAACAATCTGTTCAAGCAACCGAGCACGTTGCTCGAGCCGATCCCGAGCGAGACCGCCGCGAGCTTGCGGCCGATGCCACGGCACAAGTTCGTTGAGGTGGTGATCCCGCTCTACTACGAGGGCCACGCGTATCGCGCCGGCTCGCGGATCAGGGTGACGATCTCGGCTCCGAACGGGACTCAGCCGATCTGGTCCTTCAGCCACGCGAAGCCGACGTCGGGCATCACGAGGGTGTGGATCACGTTCTCGCGGCGGACGCCCTCGAGCCTGATCCTTCCGGTGGTTCCGGGGGTCAGCGTCCCCGGTGGCCTGCCTCCGTGCCCGAGCCTGCGCAACGAGCCCTGCCGGCCCTACGTCGCGATCGTCAACCGGACCGCGTCCCACTGAGTCCGGCGGCCGGCGCGGCCTCGTACCGGATCTCGAGCATCGTGCACCCGTCGGCGGTTCGCCACGGCCCGTGAGCCATGCCCGGAGGCCGGCACGCGTAGTGGCCCGCGCCGAACGTCCGATCGAGGGTCAGATCGTGCATCGACCCGGAGAGGATCAGCACCTCCTCGGCGTGCTTGTGCGTGACCGGACCCCCGTCGGAGGTGTCGAGCCCGGGATCCCAGCGCACGAGCCGGGTCAGCAGTCCGCCGTCCGGATCACGAGCGAGGACCCGTTCGGAGACGCCTCGCCGCTCCCCCGGACTCCACGGGAGCGTCTTTGTGTCGAAGAACTCGGTTTCGGGCTTGGGCACGCGAACCACAGTACGGCGCTATCCGGCGCCGACGGTCACGGCACCCAGCGCTCGCCGGCCGGGGTCACGACCAGCTCGTGGGTGAGGGCCCTGGGTTGCTGCTGCACGAGAAATGCGACTGCGTCCGCGATCTGACTCTGATCACCCAGGGCCTCGCGTGGCGCGTCGCGGGTGAAGCCGGCGGTCTTCGGTGATTCGATCGTCGCGTCGACGGCGAGCAGTGCCACATGGATGCCGTCCTGACGGAGCTCCTGGGCGGCCGCCTGGACGAGCGCGCGAGCCGCGAATGCGCCCGCAGCCCACAGCCCCTTGCCCGGCATCGCCCGCCGCGACGAGCCGCCGGTGATCTGCACGAGCGCGCCACCGTCACCCGCGCTCAACGCGGCGGCACCCGCGGACAGGAACACGAACGCCTGCTCCGCGACGGCCACCGTCCAGCCCCGGAAAGCCTCCACGTCCGCCGTCGCGAGCGGGCCGCCCCCGAACGGACCGGCGGCCGGCGGCCGTGCCGCCGTCACCGCGTTGACGATCGCGTCGAGCGAGCCGAACTCTGTCTTCGCTGCGGCGAGCGCGTCGCGCAGCGACGTCATGTCCGCCGCGTCGGCGTCGATCGCGAGGGCGCCCCTATCGCGCACCTGCTCGAGCGTATCCGCGCTGCGCGCAACCCCGGCCGCATTCCAGCCGAGTTCGAGGAAATGGTCGATGATCGCTCCGCCCAGGTTCCTCGCTCCCAGGACCACCACTGTCTTCGCCATGTCTCGCTCCTTACGCGTCCGATCGTGGACCGGGAATCATCCCGGGTGGCCGAGGTGGGGGGGTGGCCGGGTGACCTTACTGCGGCCGGTAGGCGAGGAACACGACGCCGTTGGTGTACGCCTTGGAGTCGGCAAGCGACAGCTTCCCGGGGGCGCCGTCCTCCGGGAACAACCGCGGGCCGGCCCCGCGGGTGATCGGGTAGACGAACAGGTCGAGCTCATCGACCAGGCCGTCGGCGAGCATCGCCCGGACCAGAGGGCCGCTGCCGCTCACGTAGAGGTCTCCGTCGACCTCGTCCTTGAGCCGGCGGATCCGCTCGGGGTCGTATCGCCCGACTAGCTCGGAGTTCCTCCACGTCGCGTTCTCGAGGGTCGCGGAGACGACGTACTTAGTTGTGTCATTGAAGAACGGCGCTCCCGGATCGTCCTCCGCGGTCCGTGTCGACCAGGACGGCTCGAACATCTCGTATGTGTTACGCCCGAGCAAGATGCCGCGGCAGCTCCCGGTCACCGTGGCGATCGCCTGGCCCATCTGGGGGTCGAACCCGAATTCGGCCGTCCAGGTGGGCGTGTCGATCACGCCGTCGAGAGTCATGAACTCGTGTACATGTATGGCTCCCATCACTCACCTCCAGCTCGATGTTTGCCGTGTAGACGGCAGAACGGTGGCAAAGTAAGCGGAAGCAGCGCGCGCAGGTCGGCCGCACCAGGGCGGCCGACCGTTTGCGTCACGCCTCGAGCGCGAGAGGATCAGCGCGTCGATGCGGCGGCTCGCGGAGTTGGCCGCTAACAGCTAGTGCCCGCGGCGGCGATACTTCCCCCCGTGTACAAGCTCTACGTGATCCCGGGCTCGCACGCCTGCCGGTCGGCAATGATGATGCTCGATTACAAGCGCGTGTCGTACCAGCGTGTCGACGTGGTCACACTGACCCACGCTTTCGTGGTCAGGCTGCACGGCTTCGATTCGGGCGGTGAGACGCGCAAGGCCGGTGCCCACCGCCCGTTTGCACTGCGGTTCGGCGATCTGCTCGGGACCGTGCCGGCGCTGGCGTGCGGCGATGAGCGGATCTCGACCAACCACCAGATCGCGCGGTTTCTGGATCAGCGTCAACCTCAGCCGCCGCTGTTACCGGTCGACCCCGAACGAAAGCGGATGGTGGAGGAGGCCGAGCGTTGGGCCAACGGCCCCCTGCAGATGACTGCGCGCCGCCTGCCCCTCACGTGGTCAGTGCGAGACCCGGCGGCGGCGGCCGCGGCGTCTGAGGACGGACGTCTCGGTTACCTGCTCTACCGGCAAGAGCTGGCCCGGCGCCTGATCATGCCGGTCATCGGCCGGGTCTTCTTCTCGACCAACCCGGAGGCCGAACGCAGCGGACTTCATGATCGCGCCGAGCCTGGCGCTGATCCTGTACCGGCCGGACGCGATGACGATGTTCGAGGGTCGCCCCGCGCTCGAGCTCGTCGATCGGTTGCTCCCCGAGGTCAGCGAGCCCGCCACCAGACCGCTCGCCTGACCGAGAGCCGCATCAGCGGTCCGGGCGGCCGATCGGTCTCGTACTGCGGGTAGCGACGGGTGAGCGCCGCGAGCACGGTGCCGGTCGGAGCCGAATCGAGCACCGTCATCTCGCCGTTCAGCTGAACCCACCCGAGCTCCGACCAGTCGTCGGAATAGTGGTCGACGGTGACCGCGGCCTGGGGGCATGCGCGCAGCCAGCCCACGCGCGCGGGAACGCGACCCGGGCGCTTTGGCTTGTTGTCGACGGTCGTCCACAGGGCGCCGTCGCAGATCGCGAAGGTGATCGGAAGCACGCGAGGCCTGCGCTCGGCGTCGAGCAGACCGAGGTGCCCGACGCGTGCCCGCTCGAGCAGCTCAGAGGCCCACCGCGGGAGCTTCTCTAAATTCCCTACAAGCATCCGATCAACCCTACAGCCGAGGAGGAGACGTCATGAACGTGGGAATCGGCCTTCCGAATGCAGTCCGCGGAGTCGATCGAGCTGGGATCGTCGAGTGGGCCAAACACGCCGAGCACGCCGGCTTCTCGAGCCTTGGGACGATCGACCGGATCGTCTACCCGAACTACGAATCGCTGATCGCGCTCGCCGCTGCGGCGGCGGTGACGGAGCGAATCGAGCTGGTGACGGACATCCTGATCGCCCCGCTGCGTTCCAACACGGCGCTGCTCGCCAAGCAGGCGGCCACGATCGACTCGCTGTCCGGCGGCCGGCTGACGCTCGGTCTGGCGATCGGCGGCCGGCCGGACGATTTCGAGGTCAGCGGCGTCGAGTTCCGCCGCCGCGGGCGCATCTTCGAGCAGCAGCTGTCCGAGATGTCGGCGATTTGGCACGGAGACCGCGGCGTCGGCCCGGCGCCGGCGCGCAACGGGCGGCCGGGGCTGCTGATCGGGGGCTCGGCGGAGGTGGCCTACGAGCGCGCGGCCCGGTACGGCGACGGCTGGACGCTCGGCGGCGGGACGCCGGAGGCGTTCGCGCAGGGTCGCGAGAAGCTCGGGCAGGCCTGGAGCAAATCCGGCCGTGAGGGCAAGCCGCGGACGATGGTCCTGTTCTACTTCGCACTCGGTGACAATGCCGAGCAGCAGGCGACGCAGTCGCTCGGCGACTACTACGCCTTTCTCGGCGACTATGCGCAGCGGGTGGTAGCGAGCGCCGCCAAGGATGCCGAGACAGTGCGGGGATACCTGAAGGCCTTCGAGGCCGCCGGCGCCGACGAGGTGATCTGCTTCCCCACCTCGGCCGACGTCGGCCAGGTCGAGCTGCTGGCCGAGGCCGCGCTGGGCTGACGGATCAGCCGAGCCGGGCCTCGACGCCAGAGCGAGGCTTGAAGCCGGTCATGACCGCGTCGACGAGCTCGTGCCCCAGATCGTAGGTGGCCCCCGGGTACCTGAGTCCGGCCTGCTCGTACCAGGAACGGTTGGCCTCGGGATGGGGGCCACAGACCCCGACCGTCCCGGCTCCATACGGGGTTGTCATGGCGGCGATCAGACCATTGGTGTAGTGCGCGAGGACTCGCGCGCGCGCTCCGGGGCGCAGCCAGAAGTAGGGACCGTCCTGGTAGAAGACGCGGCGGACGGGGGTCCGGTGCGGTGTCGGCCAACGGACTGCGATCACCGCGTTGCGGGCCGTCCTCACCGCGGCGAGCCGGGTCTTGGTGTAGTCGTCACAGTTCCCCGGGAGCAGGTCGAATCCGGGTCCCGAGCCGGCCAGGTAGCCGCCCATGCAGATCCCCAGGTATCGGCCGCCATCATGGATGAACCTGCGAAGCGGGCCGCCGTAGCTCCGTACCGCATCCCAGGCGGCCGCGAAATCATCGCCACCTCCGGGCTGTACGAACAGCGCTGCCCGCGCCAGAGTGCCGGCCTCGACCGGCAGGTCGCCGGGATGCGGTCCGCAGAACTCGACGCGGAAGTGCTGCGAGCACGTGCGAAGGAACGCTGCCGTGTCCGCGGGAATGCCCGGCGAGGACGCCGGCCCCCGATAGATGAGCGCGAGCGGTTGTTCACCCGCCGGTGTCGCGCGGACCGGATGCCACCCGCTCCGCGGGGCGAGGGCAACGGTGAGCGCGGCTGAGGCAGTGCAGGACAGCAGCCCCCGCCGCGTCATGCCGCGATCCTTCGCGCTTGCTCCAGCCATGACCTACAGAATCTACGAGGTCGAGAGCGGCTCAGACGCCGGTTCCTGCGGTCCCGGGCGCCATCGGTCCCGGACCATGTTGGACGCCGCGTCGGCGAAGCCACAGCTTCCTTCGGGATATAGTCCGCGGCCATGAAGACGCTCGCTCGATGCGTGTGGGGAATTCTCATCGCGATGCTGCTGGTCTCTGCCGGCGCCGCCGCGAAGTCGGGCGTGTCGTGCCCGCTCAAACCCGGCGGCGTGCCGACCGGTGGTGACGTGCAGTGGGCGTTCACCGTGAGCGGTGCCCCGAAGGGCACCCGCCACGGGGTCAAGTCGTCCTACACCCACGGGCGCGGGAGCTGGACGAAGGGCAATGCGACGGGCAAGGCGTGCAGCCAGGATGCGCTGAGTTCGGGTCCGGCGCGCGATCTGGTCATGTCGGTGTCGGGGAAGTCAAAGCTCTCGCCGAAGGTCCACGAATTCGGTCTGCTCGGTGTTCGCATCGTGCTTCCGGTCCGCGTGAAGGCCAGCGACGACGCCGCGTGCGCGGTCGGCACCCGCGGAACCGTGACTCTGTTCGCCAGCTACTACGCGGTCCACCGGGACAGCTTGACGCTGCACTTCACCGGCGGGTGCGCGAACCACGATCTGGCCTACCGCGGTTCGAAGCTGCATGTGCTGATCTCCCGGCACGGGGCCCAGGTCAACAGCGCCTAACCGGTTCGTGACGGGCTGCTCAGCTCGCCGCGCCCCAGACCAGCAGCGACTGCGGATCCTCCGGATCGATCTTGACCAGGATCTTTCCGCCTTGGGCGATCCCCTGGAGGGTCGCGTCATGCAGCGATTGCGAGACGTGCGCCTGGTAGTCGTCGCCGCCCTCGGGGTGCACGGTGAGGCTGAACTCCATCTGGTGGCCGCCGCCGAACTGCGTGCCGACCTCCTTCATCGAGTCGACCGTGGCGGTGGTCTGTACGCCGACCTTGTTGATCCGCATGATCTTGTCCCGCTGGCCGGCCTGACCGGCCGGGTTGGCCGCCTGCTTGGCGGTGCCCTTCAGTTTGTCCATAAAGCCCATGTTCGATCCCTTTCAGGTTGGTTCGTCGTGGTCGCCGCGGATCACGCGTGGCCGAAGATCATCGCGACGTTGTGGTCGTCGGGGTCGACCTTCACCGTCACGTTCTCGCCCTGGGTGAACGGGTTCGACGGGTAGATGTACTGGTTCGTGGTGAGCTGGTAGGCGTCGCCACCGCTCGGCGTGATCGTCAGCGTGATGTCGTATTCCGTGCCTCCGGGCGTATCCGTGTTGCCCGTCGGGGTCATCGAGTCGATGTGGGCCGGCGTGTCGACGCCGACCTTGGTCAGCTTCTGCGCCCGGTTGGCCAGAGCCATCTGACCGGCGGACGCGCCGACGCCGACCTTGCTGGTAGCGGCCTGCACCGATTCCGCCGCTCCCTTCATGCGATCCAAGAAGCCCATTGCTGCCCCTCCTATCTCTCTTCGGTCCCGCGCGCGTCCCGCCACCGGCGCGCGCCATGCGAGCGCGATCGTCGCACACCTTGACAGGGGTCGCAACGGCTGGCACTCGCCGCCCGCGTCTTGACATCAGCCGTAGCGGTGGCATACACAGGCTGAGCATGCCGGCCACTCGCTACGCCCAGTCCGATGGCGCCTCGATCGCCTATCAGGTCGTGGGCGCGGGCCGATTCGATGTCGTCCTGGTGCTCGGCTTTGCCACCCATGTCGAGATCCAGTGGGAACTGCCTGCGTTCGCTCAATTCTGTGACCGCGTCGCCTCGTTCGCGCGCCTGATCATCTTCGACAGGCGCGGCACAGGCCTGTCCGACCCAGTCGCTGAGGTACCGACGCTCGAGCAGCGCGTCGACGACATCCGGGCCGTGATGGACGCGGCCGGTTCGGACACCGCGACGCTGTTCGGCGAGGGCTTCGCCGGCCGACGCACTTGAGAGAGTCGGCCGACGCGTTCATCGCGCCCTACTGGGGCCAGGACGCGCGAGGCACCGTCGCGTTGTTCGCTCCGAGCGCCGAGAAGATCCGTACACGCTCGAGGTTGCAGCGCGCCTCGAGCGCTCAGCCGCGAGCCCGGGGATGGTGCGGAAGATCTTCGAGATGTTCCTCGACATCGATGTGCGCGCGATCCTGCCCACGATCCGGGTGCCCACGCTGGTGCTGCACCGCCACGGTGACCGGGTCGTGAATCGGCGGGCCGGCCAGGAGCTCGCATCGCAGATACCAGGGGCCAGGTATGTCGAGCTGCCCGGAATTGACCATCTCCCGTGGGCGGGAGACGCCGAGCCGGTGCTGGGCGAGCTCGAAGGGTTCCTGACCGGAATGCGCTCAACGCCGGAGCCGGACCGCGTGCTCGCGACGGTGATGTTCACCGATATCGTCGGCTCGACCGAACGCACATCCGCGCTCGGCGACGCACGCTGGCGTGAGATGCTGGCGGCCCATCAGCAGGCCGTGCGGCGTGAGCTCGAACGCTTTCGCGGCCGGGAGGTCAAGACACTCGGAGACGGCTTCTTGGCGACGTTTGACGGGCCTGCCCGTGCTGTGGAGTGCGGCCGGGCGATCGTCGCCAGCGCGAGCGCGATCGGACTCGAGGTGCGGGTCGGAGTGCATTGCGGTGAGGTCGAGCTGATCGGCGCTGACGTGGCTGGAATTGCGGTGCACATCGCCGCGCGCGTCGGGGCACTGGCCGGGGCGGGCGAGGTCCTCGTCTCCAGCACCGTCAAGGATCTCGTCGCCGGCTCTGAGCTCCGCTTTGAGGAGCGCGGCGTCAGATCGCTCAAGGGGATCCCGGACGGCTGGCGGCTGTATGCGGCAAGCGATCGCGGGCGGTGACGGGGCCGGGTCTGGGGCGAGCAGTACGATCTTGCGCCGAGGGCAGCATCGCGGAGATGGTTTCGAATCTGGACGAGAGGGAGCTAAGGATGGATCCGAACGGGACCACGACTGTGAATCCGAACCGGGCGCTGTGGGAGAAGGGAGACTTCACCCGGATCGCGGCCAGCATGAGGGAGAGCGGTGAGGCGCTCGTCCAGCAGCTCGGCATCGGCGAAGGACTCGAGGTTCTGGACCTTGCCTGCGGTGATGGAACCACCGCCGTGCCGGCGGCGCGACTCGGTGCCAACGTGCTTGGCGTCGACATCGCGCGCAACCTCGTCGAGGCCGGTAACGCGCGGGCGGAGCGTCTCGGCCTGACGAATTGCCGGTTCCAGGAGGGCGACGCGACCGACCTGCACCAGCTGGAAGACGACAGTTTCGAGCTCGTCGTGACCATCTTCGGTGCGATGTTCGCCCCGCGTCCATTCGACGTGGCCAAGGAGATGGTTCGGATCACACGGCCGGGCGGTCGGATCGTGATGGGCAACTGGATCCCCAACGACCCCACGTTCGTCGCTCAGCTGCTCAAGATCAGCGCGTCTTACTCGCCGCCTCCTCCGGAAGGATTCGTGAGCCCGGTGACGTGGGGGGTGCCGGACAACGTGGTCGAGCGGTTTGGCTCCGCAGGCGTTTCCGAGGACATGATCTCGTTCGAGCGGGCGACGTACATGTTCAACTCCCCCGGACAGCCCACGGAGCTCGCCTCGGACCTCAGGGACTGCTACGGGCCGACGATGAATGCGTTCGCGGCGGCAGCGGCCGACGGTCGAGAGGCCGAGTTGCAGGACGAGCTCGAGGCCCTATGCAACGAGCACAACGTCAACGGTGACGAGGCTCCCACCTCGATTTCCGCGACGTACCTGCGCGTCACGGTAACGCTGTAGGCGGCCGCCGCGGGCGACGGATCAAGGGCACCATCTAGCGGCGCCAGAAAGCCAGGCGTTGCACTGAAGCCTTGAGGATGTGGCCCCAGGTGATCCCTGCATCCTGGCGTTGTGAGATCGCCTCAAACGGACTGAAGCGCATCTCGCCGCCGGTCCCGAGCTTGATCGTGCCATCGTCCTGCCGCGTCCCGTCAATGATGATCCAACCGCGTTCGATCCGGACGGTCTCACTCATCGTCTGAGCCTACCCGAGGCTCACGGCGCGCCTGTTCGTCGGCTTCGGTCTCGTGGACGAGGATCACCGGACACGTTGCGTGCTTCGACACGGCCTTTGACGTGCTGCCCTCCAACCTTGCCTTTAGACCGCTGAGGCCGCGGGAGCCGATCACGATGGCCGCCGCCCGGTGCTCATGCGCGTGGTCCAGGATCGTGTTGGCAACGCCGCCCGCATCGGGCATTGCGATCGGGGAGGCGTCCATCCCCAGAGATCGGGCGAGCTGGGCCCCTTCGGTCGCAACGCGCTGGGCGCGTTCGTGCGCGCCGCGGTCGATATCGCGCGCCGTGGAAGGGTCGACGATCGAGGGCATTCCCATGTCCGGCCCGCCGCTCGAGGCCACGTAGGCAAGACCCTCCTGCCAGACGGTCGCGACGATCACCCGACGCCCTGACAGCAGCCTTGCGGCTGCGGCCACCGCCTCGCGCGCCGCCGCCGACCCGTCGAATGCGACCAGTACAGGCCCTTCGGAAGCGTTCATGGAAAGCACATCCTATGCCCGGGGGCGCTGGCGACTCCGTCAGGCCGCTGAGGCGAGGTGTCGCGCCATCCTGAGCGCCAGCGCCATGATCGTCAGCGTCGGGTTGAAGCCTCCGGATGACGCAAACACCGACGCGTCGGCGACGTAGACGTTGTCGAGCTCGTGCAGGCGACCGACCGGGTCGACGACCGACGTGTCCGGGTCCTCGCCCATTCGTGCTGTTCCCATGATGTGCGCCGTCGAGTTCGACCCGCTGAACGGGTTGCCGGCCTGACCCTGCAGCTGGTCGACGAGCGCCTGGGCAGACCGGTTGATGCCTGGTGCGGCCCTGCAGATCGCTGACAACTGGGGACCAAAATAGGCCGAGGCCGCCAGTTCGTGCCGATGCGGTGAATACGTGATGCGAGGAACGGGGAGTCGATGGAGATCGCGGATGCGAGGATCGAGGTCGACCCGGTTGGCATGCTGAGGGAGGTCCTCGCCGACCAGCTGCATCCCGGCGATGTGATCGCGCAGGGCGAGGCCGCGCAGCAGGTCCTTCAGCAGGGTCCCGTACCCGGTCGGAAGGCCGGTGTAGAGCTGCGCCTCTTCGAGCAGCAGCACACCGCCGCCGACCTCGCAGATGCCCCCCTTGAGATACGGCAGTCCAGCGGCGCGGGCGGCTCGACCTTGCACCGGGCCCACGAAAGCGTCCATCGTGAACGTCGTGGAGGGCCCGCGCCACGCGTGCACCGTCTCGCTGAACAGCCCGATGCCCAGCGTGAAGTAGTGGAACATCAGGTTGCGCCCAACCTGTCCCGAGCGATTGCCGAGACCGTGCGGGTGGTGCGAGTCGGCTGATAGGAGCAGGAGCCTGGCGGTTTCGATCGCCGACGGCGCGAGGATCACGATGTCGGCGCGCTCGGTCCGCCGCCGTCCGTGCCCATCGATGTACGACACCCCGCGCGCCCGGCGACCGGTGCGCGTGACGTCGACGCGATGGACCATGCAGCGGCTGCGCAGCTCGGCCCCGTTCAGCAGCGCCTCGTGCAGGAACGAGAGCGCGGCTCCGCCGCGCGCATTGATCGGACATCCGAAACCCGAGCAGAACCCGCACGAGTTGCACGCGCGGGTTCCGTCGTGCGACACCGAGTGCACCGCCATCGGGAACGGATAGGCATGGTGACCGCGGCGGCGCGCGCCCTCGGCGAGCAGAATCCCGCCGTACATCGGTGGGTTCGGCGGCATCCGGAACTGGTGGCGCCGGGGTGCCTGGGCGAGTGTCCGCGCCGGCATCCGGTGAACATCACCCTGGACCCCGAGACGCTCTTCGACCTCGTCATAGAACGGTTCCAGCTCTTCGTAGGTGAGCGGCCAATCGGCGACGTTGGCGTCCGGCACCGGCCCGTACAGCGAGCGCCCCTTGAAGTCGTGGCGCCAGAAGCGAGGCACCTTCGCGTCCCAGTGAACGGTCCCGCCGCCGACGACGGTGGGCAGATCGTTGACATCGCCGGTGAACGACCGCTCCACGCCGCGTCTGGCTTCGGCCTGGGTCCGGCTCGTGCGCGGCTCGAGGATCGGGTCCTGATTTTCGAAATAGCGGCCTCCCTTGACCTCGTCGTTTGAGAACAACGACCCGATCGGGCCCTTGGTCCCCAGGCCAGGAAGCAGATTCCGGCCCTTCTCGAGGATCAGCACCGGATGCCCCGCCTTCCGCAGCGCCCAGGCCGCAACACTGCCGCCCGCCCCGGAGCCGACGATGATCACCGAGGGCTTGCTCATCGCCGTCCGAAGCGCCCTCGACCAAGCCACCACGCGTCGCGTGGGGTCGGCCGACCCGAGAGGTCAGGTAGGCCGCGAATACCGAGCGTGTCAGGCGCCGGCGCGTATGCGCGGGCCGGAGTCCGGTCAGGGGTCATCACACGCGCGCGCGAGAAGCCGCGTGGCTGAGTGTCGCCGGCCCAGCCGTTCGAGCTCCACCCGGCGAGATGACGGTTGCCTCCATACTCGGGCGGGCCATACATCGCCTCGAGCGTGTTCGCCAGCGCCGCCCCGATGAACGTCTGCAGCTCGGCGTCGCGTTGGTCCGCGAGCAGCGCCTCTTGCTGGTTGATCGAGAGCACGGCAAAGCCGGATCCGTACGCCCGACGTGAGCGCTGGTCCAGATGAGCGAGTCCGTTGCGGTAGACCTCCTGCAGGCCGGTGACGGGTCCGGCGAACTCGCGCTCTGGGAGCCCGCGGGTTCCCTCGAGCCGGATTCGCCATCCGAGCTCGGCCTGCCGATCCAGCGCAACGAAGTCGGCGAAGTCGTCGTGATGTGACCCAGCTCGATTGGAGAAGGGACCGCCGGCGTGGATCAGGGGCGGCTCGACCTCGAACGCAGCCAGCAGCAGATCGATCGCATGCGCCACGCCCGCCTCGAGGGCACCCGGGGTCGGGTCCTCAGGGGGGCCGGGAACGAGGCGGTCGGTCAGCGCGCTCAGAACATCGAGCTCGGCGGCGGTGAGAAAGCGCCCAACGGCTCCGGCCGCTCGCGCCGAGTCGAGCAGCGCGCGAACGCGGGCGGGAGGTGCAAGCCCCAACAGCCCGATCGCTCCGGCAGCGCCGACAAACCCGCGCCGCGTCGTCTCAGACTCGAACAGCCCGGTGTGTCGATCCTCGCCTTCCCTCATGCGACGGCCCGAGCGTATACGACCGTCGCCGAGCGGCGCCGGTGCGGAGGCCCGGCTTCACATCACTTATCGTCGAGCACGTCACGGAGTTTGCGCGCGAACGCCTCTGGCTGGCCCGGGTACCCGCCCTCGGCACCGAGGAAGCCACCGTGGTGGCTCGGGAACACGGTCGCGTGCTGCCCGAGCAGATCGGCGGTGGCCAGCGACGTCCGCCCGGTGAAGGTGCCATCTGACTCCTCGCCCACGGCGATCACGACACGCGTTGGCGCGGCGGCCAGCGCGTCGACGTCTGGGTGGTAGCTGGTGACCGCCCACGACCGGTCGGACAGGAGCGGGTCGTCGCGGGAGCCGTCGTCCTCGGCGGGCATCCCGAATGCGGCCGGATCCGCCGCGGGCCGAGCGAAGTACTCGCCGGTGAACTCGCCTCGCCACGAGGTCATGGCGACGAAGGCGGCCATGCCGGCACCCCACCCGTTGGCTTCGTAGGCGTCGCGAACGCCGGCGAGAGCGCGCTGGGCGCCACTGGCGTCGGGTACTACACGGATCAGCGGCGGCTCGTGTGCCACCAGCGTGACCACATCCTCGGGGTGGGCCGCGACGAGCGCGAGCGCCGTCACGGCGCCGCCGCTGCTCGCGAACATCTCGACCGAACCGGCGCCGAGGCCCTCGATCAAGGCGTGGACGTCTTCCGCCTGAACGGTGGGCGAATTATCAACCCGGCCGTCCTTGCGGGTGCTCCGGCCGAGACCGCGTGGGTCATACGTGACCACCGTGCGGTCGGGGAGATACGACGCCAGCGTGGCGAACCCGCTGGCGGTCATGGGCTGACCGATCATGAGCAGCGGGGGGCGTCCGTCGGCTGTGGGCAGTGGACCGTGGACGTCATATGCGATGTCCGCGTCTGCGGTTTGAAGTGTGCATATCGTGGTCATGTCGATGTTGACCTCCGTCGGGTTGAAAACTCATCGGCTCCGCGTCCGGAGCTGCGGCGGCGAGCAGCTCGTCACCAACGGCGGTCCGATGACCAACAACGGTGGCAGCGCCCAGGGCGCGACGCACTTCTACTGCGCGCCCACGGGTCAGCCGGTGACGGGACTGGAACTGCTCTCACTCCCGGAACAGACCGGGGGCGTCCTCGGCTTCTCGTTCCTGCTCGGCTTCCTGATCGGCGGTGTGCTCGCGGTCATCGCGGTCGTGCTGGTGAGCGCGCGCTCCAGAGCCCGCGCCGGGTAGCACGGACGCCCTTGCTCGGGGCAGGTCATTGCTCAGACGGCGACCAGAATGCGTCGCTCTCCGCCGGCAGCGCCTCAACCATCCACCATTCCACCACCCGGCCAGCTCTGGTGAACAGGCAGTGGGCCGCGTGATTGTGCAAGGTCCGAGCGCCGCGAGCGGCCCTCACCTCAACCATGACGATCGCCATCTCGGGTCTAGGGCTTACGAGCTGCGTGATCGTCACGCCAAACTGGGCGCTGGGTAGGTCCATCGCCTCCACGCGCCGGATGTACTCGTCCGCACCGACCTCGTCGACGCCGCCGTCTGGATTGGTGATGTAGGCACGGAGCTCGTCGGCGAGCAGCGCGCGCATCCGTCCCGTGTCCACGGCGCAGAATGCGTCGATGAGCTCGCGGGCGACGCTTTCCGCGCCGTCTGATCGGTCCATCGGCCGGAACCTACCGCTTTCCTGGCTCTAGGATCGAGCGCGAGTGAACAACGCTGAGATCGCCGACCGGCTCGACGCCTTCGCAGCAGTGCTCGAGCTCGGTGACGCCAATCCGTACACGATCCGTGCCTATCGCCGCGCGGCCGAGACCGTCCGGCACAGCGCGGCAGCGGTCGCCGAGCTCGTCGCCGCCGGACGCGGCCGCGAGCTTCGCGGCATCGGTCCCGGGATCGAGGCACGCCTGAGCGAGCTCGTGGCCACCGGACAGATCGCGGAGCTCGCAGAGCTCGAGCGCGACCTGGTGCCCGATCTCGTCGGCCTGGGCCGCTATCTGGGGCTGAGCGCCCAGCGGGCCATCGACATCGCCCGCGCTCTTGACATCCGCACGGCCGCCGAGTTGCGGGAGGCGGCCGCCGCGGGCCGGCTGCGCGACGTGCCTGGCATCGGGCCGAAGATCGAGTCGCAGATCGTGTCGGCGCTGGCCCGTGAGACCGAGGCCCGCTCGCCACGGGGGATCTGGCTCAACCGTGCCCAGGAGCTCGTCGGGGGCATCGCACATGCCCTCGATGCCGAGCCCGCCGGCGACGTGCGGCGCTGGTCTGACTCCTGCCACCAGCTCGCGGTCGTCCGCGCAGCCTCGCGTCCGGCTGCGGTGCTTGCGCGGTTCGCGGAGCTGCCCCAGATCGTCGCCGTGATCGAGCAGCGCGAGCGCCATGCCATCGGAGTCACGGTGGACGGCATCCCGGTGGAGCTGACCCTCCCTGAGCCCAACGGGGTCGGGACCGCGCTGATACGCGCGACGGGATCGCCCGACTACGTCGAGGCGCTCGAGCCGCTCCCCGCGGGTCCCGACGAGGCTGCGGTGTACGCGGCCCTGGGGGTGCCGTGGTGCCCGCCCGAGCTGCGCGAGGAGCCGTTCCGGGGAGACCCGCCGGAGCTCCTCGAGGTCGGACGGATCCGCGGGGACCTCCACTGTCACACGACGTGGTCAGATGGGCGCGCGAGCGTCGCGGAAATGGCCCACGCCGCTCGCGTGCGGGGCTATGAGTATCTGGCGATCTGCGACCACACGCCGGCGGTGGGGGCGGTGAAGGGGCTGACCGCCGACGACGTACGCCGGCAGGGGGAGGAGATCGCGGCGGCGAATGCGGAGCTGGCGCCGTTCCGGGTGCTGCGAGGGATCGAGTGCGACATCCTCCCCGACGGACGGCTTGACCTCCCCGACGACGCCCTTGACGAGCTCGACTGGGTCCAGGCCAGCGTGCACAGCGGCCAGCGAATGCCTCGCGCGGAGATGACCAAACGGGTGGAGGAGGCGCTGCGCAATCCCGCGGTCCGCTGTCTCAGCCATCCCACCGGCCGCCTCATCAACCGCCGCCCGGAGAACGCGCTCGATCTGGACCGGATCTTTGACGTGGCGTTGACGCACGGCGTTGCCCTCGAGGTCAACGGCCTGCCCGCCCGGCTCGACCTCAGCGGCGAGCACGTGCGCGATGCGCTGCGCGCCGGCGTCTCGATCGTGTGCTCTACCGACGCGCATTCCCCGGCAGGCCTGGACAACATCACGCTCTCGGTCGCCACCGCCCGCCGCGGGTGGGCCACGGCCGCCGACGTGCTCAACACCCGGCCGCTGGAGGCGCTGCTGAGCCGGTAGAAGCTGAGCGGCCGCGATCAGCTGCGGCCGGCGCTCGGCAGGAACAGCGACGAGCCCTGGTAGCTCGCGGTCAGTCGTTGTTTGGTCGCGTGGCGCGGGACCGTCAGGGTGACGGCGTCCTTGGTCCGGCCGTCGAGCCTGCGCGTGCCGAGGATCCGGCTCCCGCTTCTGAACACCACGATGCCGTGGGGCGGTCCAGGGATCGCAATAGCCGGCATCACAAGGGCCGTCAGCCGGATCCGATTGCCGTGTCTGAAGGCCCGCAGCACCGTCCTGGTGGCCACGACCTCGAAGGCTCCGATGTCGCATCGCTGAGCCTGCGGCCGCGGGACTCCGCGCTGGTCGGTGCCGCCACGACACGACGCTGCGCGCGCGGGCACTCGATCGATCGCCGGGCTTCCGAGGCCGAGCGCCATCGTCAGCGTCGGCCCGCCGTTCGCCGCGAGTCCTCGCAGCCGGGGACTGGCGCTCACGGAGTGCTTGGCGAAGCCGCAGCTGCTTCCGGTCTCGAGGTCATAGCCACCGTCGCGCACGCGGGCGGTGCAGTTGCCACCCTGGTTGTCGGCGACGATCGTCGCGGTGAGGGTCAGCTGTGACCCGTTGACGATTCCGCCGCCCGAGGCCCCGGGACCGACGGAGCGGTTGCCGGCGATCGTGCTGGCGGTGATCGTGCCCGTGGCCGAAGCGGCGTTGAAGATCCCGGCTCCGAGAGCGTCTTGGAACCGAGGTCCACCGGCGATGTTTCCCGAGATCGTGCTATCGGTGATCGTCATCCGGCCGGCGTTGAAGATTCCGCCGCCGGCTCCTGCCGCCCCGACCCCGGCAAAGTCGTTGCCCGAGATCGTGCTGCGAGTGATGATCAGGCGCTCGGGTCCGAACGCGAGGACCCCGGCGCCACCGTTTTCGAACGAGTGATTGTTTGAGATGGTCGTGTTGGTGATCCGCAGCAGCTGCGACCGGGGGCCGATCGACTGGCCGCTGATCCCCCCACCGCCGCCGGATGAATGGTTTCCCGTGACCAGACTCGAGTCGATTGTCAGCGGTCCTTGCTCGACGAGCACGGCGCCGCCAACACCGTCGGCGGTGAGGGCTTCGTTTGCCATAAACCGGCTCCGGGTGATCTTGACCGACGCGCCGCTGGCGTCGATCGCCCCGCCATTGATGGCCGAGTTGCCGTTCATGACGCAGTCGCGCACGGCCAGGGAACCTTGCTTGAGGACGAGGATCGCGCCGCCATTGCCGCTCTGATCCACGTCGCCCCCCTGCATCGTGAGCCCGGCGACGTCGAGGCCCGCAGAGCTGCTGCCCTCGACCTCAAGCAGCCGGAACGGAGGCGATCCCTTGCGCCGGACGATGCTGCTGCGCCGGCCCTGGATCGTCACGCGTGCGGCGATCGGCGGGAGACCGATCGGGCTGTGCTTGGTGCCAAAGCGCGGGCTCGTCAGGGTGTAGGTGCAGCCGGTCGCAAGCGTGATCGAGCCGCCATGCCGGTTGGCCCGCTGGATCGCGGCGATCAAACCGGGCACGCCACCCTTGGCACCGTGGCACGGCACCGACAGCTTGACCGCGGCTGCGCCGCTTGCCGGGAGGACGAGAGCCGCCCCGAGCGTCAGGCATGCGGCAGCCACAGGCCGTTGCGCCCGGCCGGCGATCGTGCGCCGCCAAGCTGGTCCCCGATCCTTGCCCACGCCACCGTATCGGCAGCCGAGTCGTCGCCTTTAGCCTGGGCCGGCGACGGCCGGGTCCGCCACGGCGTCGGGGTGTCACCTGCGGATAGGCTTTGACCCGCTCCAACCAAAGGGATGGTCATGACGCTGAGGGTCGTCGGCGCAGGACTCGGGCGAACCGGAACCAACTCGCTGAAGGTCGCACTCGAGCGGTTGCTCGGCGGTCGCTGCTACCACATGCTCGAGTTGATCGAGCGCCCTGGTGACACCGAGCACTGGGAGCGGGCCGCAGCGGGTCAGTCCGTGCCGTGGGACTGGCTGCGCCGGGAATACGTTGCCACGGTCGACTTTCCGGCAGCGATGTTCTGGCGGGAGCTCCTCGCCGATAGCCCGGACGCGGTCGTGCTGCTCTCCACGCGTGAATCCGCGCAGATCTGGTGGGACAGCTTTCAACGGACGATCCTTCCGTCCCTGACCAGCGAGGTGCCGCCCGACCGACCGGACTGGGCGCGGCGTCGTGCGATGAACCTCTCCGTGCTCGCCCGTCTGGAGCCGGGCTGGCGTACCGAGGCCGATGCGATCGAGGCATACGAACGGCACAACGAAGAGGTCCGTCGCACCGTGCCGCCCGGTCGGCTGATCGACTGGCGACCCGGCGGCGGCTGGCAGCCAATCTGCCGGCCCCTTGGAGTCGAGGTTCCCGAGGACGCGTTCCCTCACGAGAACACCACCGCCGACTTCCAGGCGCGGGTTGACCTCTCGGCCTCCGGCGTGGATCCCCCGGGCTGACTGCAAGCGCGGGACGGCGCGCGTTCTGATGGACTTCGCCGGTGCTCTCCGAGGATCTACTGAAGCTCGTACCTGACGCCGTAGAGATACGCGACATCAGGCGACTGACCGGGGGCGCCAGCCGCGAGACGTGGTCGTTCGACGCACTGATGGATGGCATATGGATGCCGCTGGTCCTCCGTAGGGATCGCGGTGGCCGCGCACC
Organism: uncultured Solirubrobacterales bacterium; assembly: GCA_963796645.1. Lineage (GTDB taxonomy): Bacteria > Actinomycetota > Thermoleophilia > Solirubrobacterales > Solirubrobacteraceae > Palsa-465. Next base: position 321,731 of record CAWCMQ010000007.1, read on the forward strand.
GGTGAGGCTCGAGGCGATCGCGTTCGAGGCCGCAGCGCGTGTCGGCGTGCCTGAACCCGAGATCGTCGCGCGCGACGATTCGTTCTTGATCATGGAGCGACTCGAGGGCGAGACGATCGCGAGGCGGATCCTGCGCGACGAGCAGTTCGCCGCCGTCCGCCCGCGCTTGGCCGAGCAATGCGGCGAGATCCTCGCTCGCATTCATTCGATTCCGCTCGACGCGATCCCCAATCTCGACGCTCGGGACCCGCTTACCGAAACAGCGGCGATGATCCACGCGTTCGATGACCGGAGTCCGGCGCTGGAGCTGGGCCTCGCGTGGCTCGAGCGCAACCGCCCAGAGCCGCAACTCGAGGTCGTGCTACACGGCGACTTTCGCCTCGGCAACCTGATCATCGGAGAGGCCGGCGTCCGGGCCGTGCTCGACTGGGAGCTCGTCCACCGGGGTGACCCGTGCCAGGACCTTGGCTACCTGTGTGTGCGCGCGTGGCGCTTTGGCTGCGAGCACCCGGTCGGGGGCTTTGGCACCTACGAGGATCTGTTCCGGGGTTACGAGCGCATAAGCGGCCGCACGGTCGACCGCGAGACGGTCCGCTGGTGGGAGGTGTTCGGGACGGTCTGGTGGGGCGGCGCCTGCATGCTGCAGGCGTGGCGCCACCTCTCCGGGTCAGAGCCATCGGTCGAGCTGGCGGCGATTGGCCGGCGTGTGTGGGAGCAGGAGTACGACGTGCTGCTGGCGCTCGCACCATGAGCCGTGGGATTCCAACCAGCGCGGAGCTGGTCCACGCCGTGCGCGAGTTTCTCGAGCAGGAGGTGATGCCGGCGACCGAGGGCCGCCTGAGCTTCCACGCGCGCGTCGCCGTGAACGTGCTGGCACAGGTCGAGCGCGAGCTCCTGAGCGGCCTACCGGACACGACCGGCGACGCCGACCTCTGCGCCGCGATCCGTGCCGGCTCGGTCGACTTCGCGCACGCATATGAAGAGATCCGCGAGACGGTGATCGCGAAGCTGCGCATCTCAAACCCACGCCACCTACTCCCGGAGGACCGATGACCGAGATACCCACCGACCTCGCGGAGTTCGTCACCCGGCTCGACGAGTTCATCGAGCGCGAGATCAAGCCGCTTGAGGAGGAGCACATCGAGTTCTTCGACCACCGGCGCGAGTGGCGGCGAACCGACTGGGAGAACGGCGGCGTCCATCGTCGCGAGTGGCTCGAGCTCCTGGGCGAGATGCGCCGGCGCGCTGATCAGGCCGGCTTCTACCGCTATGCGCTGCCGAGCTCGATGGGCGGGCTCGACGGCACGAACCTGGGGATGGCGGTGATCCGCGACCACCTGGCGGGGAAGGGACTCGGCCTCCACAACGATCTGCAGACCGAAGCCTCGGTCGTCGGCAACCTCGTGTTCCCGCTGATCCTCGAACGCTTCGGCACCCCCGAGCAGAAAGAGCAGTTCATGGCCGGGGCGATCGCGGGCGAGGCCGGGTTCGGCTTCAACCTGACCGAGCCGAACCACGGCTCTGACGCGACCTGGCTTGAGACGCGCGCTGTGCGAGACGGCAGTGACTGGGTGATCAATGGCGCCAAACGGTTCGCGAGCGGAGCCGGAATTGTGGAGCACGCGATCGTGTTCGCACGGACCTCTGGCGGACCCGGCCAGCCCCTCGGCATCACCGCGTTCATCGTCGAGACGAGCGATCCCGGCTACGAGATCCCGTACTTCCATTGGACCTTCAACATGCCCTCGGACCACGCGGAGGTTTTGCTCAACGGCCTGCGGGTCCCAGCGAGCGCGATCCTCGGCGAGGAGGGTCGCGGACTTGAAACAGCACTGTTTTTCGTGCACGAGAACCGGATCCGGCAGGCTGCGTCGGGCGTGGGGGTGGCGGACTTCTGCGTCCGCGAGAGCGTCGAGTACGCAAAGCAGCGCATCACGTTCGGCAAGCCGCTGTCAGAGCGCCAGGCAATCCAGTGGCCGCTGGTGGAACTCGCGACCGACGTCGCGCTGCTACGCACGTTGATCCGCGCGACGGCCGCGGAGATGGACTCCGGAGACCGGATCCGCGGCGTCAGTGACCGGGTGTCGATGTGCAACTACCGGGCCAACCGACTTGCCTGCGATGCCGCCGACCGCGCTATGCAGATCCACGGGGGAATGGGTTACACGCGCGCAAAGCCTTTCGAGCACATCTACCGCCACCACCGCCGGTATCGGATCACCGAGGGCTCGGAGGAGATCCAGATCCGCAACGTCGCCGGCCACCTATTCGGATTCGTCAGCCGTTGAACGGGCCGTCAGACGAAAGCTAACCCCGAGTTGCGGCCTCGACGAGACTGGGCGACGGCGCCGAACTCATCGGGTAGCGTAGGTCCACTCGCGGGTGCGCGAGCATGGGATGCCCGAGTACGTCCTCGATCATCATCGGGAAGGAGAGCGCGAACGGCTCGCGCTGATGTCTCGGCTGCTCGATCCCATGCACCGCCGCTACATCGACGGGCTCGGGATCGGTCCGGGGGCGACGACGCTGGAGGTCGGTTGTGGCAATGCCTCGGTCTCTGCGTGGCTCGCAGAGCGCATCGCTCCAGGCGGAGAGGCCGTGGCGGTGGACCTTGATCTGTCGCTTGCCGATGCGGTCGCGCCGAACTTGGAGCTGCGCCAGGGCGACATTCTCGCCGGACCGATCGCTCCCGGAGATTTTGACCTCGTGACGGCCCGCGCCGTCCTGCACCATGTCGCGGATGCCCAGAAGGCTGTCGCGAACCTCGTGGCGAGCCTGCGCCCGGGCGGCGCGATCCTCTTGATCGAGCCCGACTTCCTGCCGGTCAGCGTCGCCGAACCTCCAGAGGTTCGCGCATTCTGGGATGGCTGGCTGGCCTGGTCGAGCGAGCAGGGAATCGACTACTTCATCGGTCGCCGGCTCCCCGCGACTCTGGCGAGGCTCGGCCTGGAGAGCGTGGGGGCGAGGGCGGAGACGGCTGTATATAACGGAGGCTCTCCCTGGGCCCGGTACTGGGAGCGGACGGTGATCGAATTGCGCGCCGGGCTGCTGGCCTCCGGGAAGCTCGACGACGGCTCGATTGACACATTCCTCGCTCACTGTGCTGATCCGGCATGGTGGACGCAGACGATCGCGTTCACCGCCGTCCATGCCCGGGCCCCGTAGAAGCGCCAGACGCTCGTCTCCATATACAGTTCGCGCTGAGAGGCGAATTAGGGGGTTCTGATGTGGATCGAAGCAAGACGGCTGATGGTGGGTGCGGCGATCGCGTGCGGCGTGGCGGGACTGGCCTGCAGCCCGGCGCTGGCGGCCAAGAAGAAGCTGAAGGTGACCGGCAAGGTGACCTCGACCAAGGTGTCCCAGATCAGCGGCACCGAGACGGTCAAGCTCGTGTTCTTCGAGAACGGAAAGCGAGCTGGGAAGAGCACGATGAGGTGCTCCGACCAGGGGATCAGCCTCGATCAGTGTCTCGGGAAGGCGACGATCACCGGACTGGGCGGCAAGGCCTCGCTCGAGGTCAGCTGGACGCTCAGCGGGATTGGCACCAAACACGTCAAGTCAGGTGCCGGAACTGGTTTCCTGACTCGCGGCAAGAAGCAGGTCGGGTCGGTGAAGGTGGCATCCAAGGCCTCGTTCGGCCCTGCGGGCTCGCGCTTCTCAATGACGATCACGCGGAGCTGACCGGCCGCGGTCGCGGTTTCGTCGGCGTTCTTCTCAGCGGTTGCCTGACGCCTATGCCACGTGACCGATGAGCGCCAAGGCGCTGGCGACGAGTTCCGCATTATTGCCTGCGGGATGACCGTCGGGCAGCACCAGTACGTCCTCAAGGCCAACGCGAACGTCATGTCCGGCGGCGGCACCAGCCGCCACGACGTTCCAGGTGCGTTCCCCATAGCCGTGCCAGAGCTGTGGCACGCCGGTCGGAAGGCGCTCGGAGATTGCGCGCGCGTCATCGACGCTGCCATCTACCTCTATCAGCGCCCGGACGAGACGGTGCACGAACGGGCTGCGCACAAGTTCGTCCGCGTCGCGCGAGGAGGCCAGACCAGCTTCGACGCCGATGCCCGCGTGCAACGCGCCACGGATGATCCCGGCCCAGCCGAGCTCGGACAGGTTCACCGAGACGAAGTCGGGCGGTGTGCGCCAGAGCCTGATCGCGGCGGCGCGGGCGAACGGATCGGGATTGATCGCCTCCGCCGTCGAGAGGCCGACCGGCAGACCCGGGACGGCGGCGCGGATAGCCGCCACGGCAGCGTCGCACGCGGACGCGTGCAGCGTCTCTACGCCCAGCGCATCGCGAGGGTGCACGTGCACGGCGAAGACGCCGGCGCGGCTCACCGCGATGGCGTCAGCCGCGAGCTCGGCCGGAGTGAGCGGAACCGCCACGTGCTCGGTGCGTGTGCGTCCGCCATTCAGGCATGCCTTCACGGGCACGCTGGCCGCCATCGGCTCGCTCCGCACGGCACCGTCGCTGGCGATCCCAATGAAAGAGCGTTCATTACGCCGGAGGATGACAGCCCGTCGACGGCTCTCGCGCAGTGGTTGGCGTACGGCCGCGGAAGCAGGCGGGCTACTCGGGGTCCTATTGGTCGGGTTCTAAGATGATGCGGCCTCGTAGGCCGCCGGCGGACAACCGCTCGTGTGCGGTGGCAACCGTGTCCAGAGGCTGGGTGGCGGCAACGCGTGGCGTGAGCCGGCCCGCGTCGACGAGTGCGGCGAGTTCGCCGAGGCGGGAACGATCGCTGCGGATCCAGACGTTGTGAACCCGAGTACCGCGCAGCGGGAGCGGTGCGGCGCCGGCGGCCACGGCTACGAACGAGCCGCCGTCGCGAACCCCGTCAAGCGCTGAGACTCCGATGACGGCGGCGTCTATCGCACCGTCGACACCACCTGGAACGAGGGCGCGCACGGCGGCGCCGAGGTTGTCCGGACGGGCGAGGAATTCGTGTGCGCCAAGCTCTTGCGCAAGCGCCGCGTCGCTGGGCGAGGCGACCGCGATTGTCCTCAGGCCGCGCAGCGCAGCGAGCTGCAGCGCGAAGCCTCCGAGGGCACCGGCGGCGCCGGTAACGAGCAGCCATTGGCCGTCGTGGAGGCCGACGAGGTCAAGCGCCTGGGCGGCGGTCAAGCCGTTGAGTGGGATGGTTGCCGCCTCGGCCGGCGGGATGCTGCGTGGAGCGGGCGCGATCGCGTCGATATCGAGTGCCACGTAGTCAGCCTGGGCTCCGATCGGCGTGCTCAGCAGGTCACGCATGCCGATCACCTTGTCGCCGATCTGGAAGCCATCGGCACCAGGGCCGAGCGCATCGACCGTGCCGGCGAGGTCCCAGCCGATGCCGATCTGGCCAGTCCCGCGCATGAGCCCGTTGTCGACGAGCCAGCCGGCGCGGGTTGCGACATCGACTGGGTTCACCGCCGCGGCCTGCACTCGAATCCGCACCTGGCCGGGTCCAGGTTCCGGGTTGTCGAGCTCAGCGACCTCGAGCACGTCAGGTCCGCCGAAGTGGTGGATGACGACCGCTTTCATGGACATCCTCCTGTACGTTGGCTTGCCTGACGCACGATAGGGCTGTTACTCTCCATTGGGAAGAAGGCACCTAGAAGTGCGTACCCAACGAGCAGGTGTGACATGCCGACCATGACCGCAGCGCAGCGCCGCGAGCGCGCGCGTCAGGACTACAACGCGTACGTCGCCGAATGCCCATCCCGCCAAGTACTTGATGCCATCAGCGACAAGTGGGTCACGCTGGTTCTCAGTGCGTTGGCTGACGGACCGTTGCGCTACAGCGACCTCTCACGGCGGATCGCAGGCGTCAGCCAGAAGATGCTCACGCAAACGCTTCGGCAACTCGAGCGGGATGGCCTGCTGACCCGGACGATAACCCCCGCCGTCCCCGTTCGGGTCGACTATCAGCTCACCGCACTGGGTCAAACGATCCTGCCGGTCGTCGGCGCGATCAAACTATGGTCTGAGACTCACATCCACGAGATCCATGGCGCCCGAGACGCCTACGACGACAATGTTCGCTCGTAGCCCCAAATCAGGGAACCACATCCCAGGGTGTCGAACCCGCGCTAACGAGCCTGCGAAAGCGCAGCGAGGATCTGTTGCCGTGAGCTGATGTCGAGCTTCTGGTACACGTGGCCGAGGTGAGCCTCGACGGTCTTTCGGGTCACGAACAGGTGCCGCGCGATCTCGGGATTCGACAGGCCGGTCGCAGCCAGGTCCGCGACGCGGCGCTCGCTGGCGGTCAGTGACTCGACCCCTGAGAGCAGCGCGTGACGTGGCCGGGCGCCGGTCGCCGCCAGTTCCTCGGCGCATCGCGCTGCCAGCGGAGTGGCGCCGCATCGATGGGCCATGTCAAGCGCCGAGCGGAGATGCTCGCGTGCCCGGGCGCGCTGGTTGGTGCGGCGAAGTGCAGCCCCAAGGTCGAGCAGCGCGTGCGCGTGCTCCAGCCGGCAGGGCGACGGCTCGAGCACGTCGAGCGCCTGGTCCAACAGCTCGATGCCTCGCGGCCCCGGTGTCACGGCACCGCTGACCCGCAACGCCATTCCCAGCGCCCACGGGGCACCGAACTCGCGGGCGCGCCGTACGGCCGGCGCGATCACAGCCTGGGCCTCATCGACACGCCCGAGCGTGGCCAGCGCGGGTGCGAGTCGCGCGCGCCAGGGAATGTAGGCCGGGTTGCTGAAGCCGCGCTGCTCAAGCCAGGCACCGGCCTCACGCAGGATCTCCACCCCCTCCGCCAGACGACCCTGCGCGATCGCCAGCTGACCGCGAAGAACGATCGGCCAAGGAAAGATCACGACGGTTGGCGGCTGCTCCCCGAAGCCTGTCTCTTGGAAGACCGCACTGACCTCTTCGAGCTCCCCTTCGGCCATCAGGACCTCGATCAGCGCGGCCGCCGACCACCAGTAGACGACCGCGGCTCCCTCGCCCACGGCTCGCATGAGCTCCCAGCCGCTGCGCGCCGTCGCCTCCGCCTCGGGCAGCGCGCCCTGTCGAAACTTGGCTATGACGAGGCAGCTCTGGGCAAAACCGAGGTCAACCGTCCTGCCCTCCCTGATGCACTGCGGAATTGCCCGGTTCTCAAACAGCTCGACTACGTCGGGGTCGTCGCAGACGATCTGGACGAACGCGTCCGCGCCCTGGGTCACGTCACCCTCGCGTTCGATCCACTGGATCGGAGAGCGCCTTATCCTGCCGGCGAAATCGATGGCTTGGCGGGCCGAGACTGTCCCGGCCATCACGGCGGCAACCGCCGCCGCGCCCAGTACCTGGCGCTCACCGGCCGAGTCCCCGGTCAATTTCCCGGCTCGCTCCTGCACGAGCTGCCGCCGCTCGGCACGGTTGGGTTCTTCGCCCCACCAGGCGGCAAAGAATTCGCGGGTCCCGGTCAGATGCAACGCAGTCTCTGAGTCCAGCGACGCCAACTTGATTGCCCGGTCGTAGACAACCATGGCTTCCTCCAGCCGGCCCGCGAAGGACAGCGTGTAGGCCTGCCAGCGAAGTGCGAGCAGCCGCACGGAGAGATCCGGACTTTCGGCTGCCCCGGCAAGGCTTGCAGCGGCTCGAGCGCTGTCGAGTCCGATCAGCGCGCGTCCCAGCTCCAGCTTCAGCTGCGCGCGCAGATCCGGGGGCGGCGGCTCCTCGAGCGCACGCTCGAGGTAGTGGGCGGCGGCGTCGGGCGCTCCGTTGAGCAGCGCGCTGCCTGCGGCGCTCTGAAGCCAGGCCACGACATGTGGATCGGCGGCCGGCTCGCATGCCAGCGCGTGCACCGCGATTCGCTGAGGGTCCACGTGATCGCTGGCGAGCAGTTCAGCGGCGTTGCGATGGCCCATGGTGCGCTCGCCCCGGGGCAGCTCGTTGTAAACGGCCGTGCGGGCGATCGGATGGATGAACTCAAGTGGCTGGCGCGATTGCAGGATCTCGCCCAGCGCCAGGGCGTCCCAAGCTTCGAGCGCCTCGTCAGTCTCGAGGCCGGCGAGAGCCGCGGCGTGGCGGAGCTCCGCGTCGGAACCGAGGATCGCGGCTGCGTTTGCGAGCCGCCCGGCCCCGTCCCCGAGCCGGGCCAAGCGCACAAGGATCGAGCGTGCGATTCCCTTCGTCCCGAGATCCGGTACGAGCTCGGCGGTTGCCGCGGTCGGATCGAGCTGATCGGCAGCCACGGCACGCAGCAGTTCGAGCAAGAAGAAGGGGTTGCCACCCGTTGCCTGATGGCAGGCGGCCACAAACTCCTGATCGCCCGTCTGGCCGAGATGAACGGTCACCAGCTCGGCCACGGCGCCGGCTCCCAATGGCTCGAGCTCCGTCGAGCTGACACCGGGAGCGCCAGCGATCCGCGCCACGATCTCCTCACCGTCGGGATCGGAGGGACGGGCTGCAGCGAGGACCAGCACCGGAATGTCCTTCAGGCGCGTGGCAAGGTACGCGAGCCAGCGAGCGGTTTGCGGGTCGGCCCAATGCAGATCGTCGATCACCAGCAGCATCGGGCTGCGACCGGCGAGGTTGGCCAGCAGGCGGTAGAGGCCGTGTGTCACAGCCAGACGATCAACGCCCCCGAGCGACTCGGTTGGGTCGAGCAGCGATCGGGCTGGCGCCGCCGCGCCGGCAAACACCGCGTTCCGTCGGGCATCTGTCAGCTCACGAACGGTGGTCTCGAAGAGCTGGCGGACGACGCCAAACGGCATGTCGCTCTCGAGCTCGCCGGCGCGCGCGGTCAGCACGCGCAAGCCGTGGTCCGACCCGAGGAGCACCGCCCGGTCAAGCAGCGCCGTCTTGCCGAGCCCGGCACCGGCAAGCACAAGACCGATCCGACCGTGGCCGTTGCGGGCAACCGACAGCCAGGCCGCGATCGCATCCAGCTCATGCTCGCGCTCAAGCATCTCCTCTCGGACCAGCTTAACTCAGGGGATCCTCCCCAATGCGAACGCGGTCGCGACCAGCGATCCTCATGCCATGACGATTCGAATCGTGATCGAGCTCGACGGGGACGAGGAGCCGATTGAGGGCCGACTGCTTGAGCCGGAGCCTCAGGCCTCGGAGTTTCGAGGTTGGCTGGCGCTGACCGCATTGATCGAAACCACCCGCCGGGCCGCCGAACAGTCGCCCCCTCAGCACCTGGTGCGCATGCACGACGTCAAATGACTGGTCGTCGAGTTCGAGTGAGTAGACATCGCCTGTGATGAACCTGATGTTGTCGGGGCGGTTTGCCGGAGAAAGCCGTCCGGCCTCCGTGATCACGGCACGCTCGCGGTCGATTCCGAGCACCGTCCGGGTGCCACCCTCGCAGCCAGGTCGACCGTGATCGTCCCCGGACCACAACCAACATCCAGCAGACTCAAGCCGGGCCGCAAATGGGGCAGCAGGTAGCCGGCCGAGTTCTGTGCCGTGCGCCAGCGGTGGCTTCTCAGCACCCAATCGTGGTGGCCATGGGTATACGTGTCGTTCATCGCGCGAGGAACCTACACCCGCACGTCTCATTGGGCGGCGTGCGAGAGCTCGACCAAGTTCCCATCCGGATCCCACATCCCCAGCTTCTCATAGAAGGCGACGGTCGCTTCGAGGTTGGCAACCGTCAGGACCAGGTGATCGAGCGACTGAATCCGCACGTGCCTCACGGGTCGTATGTTGGTGGAGGATGGCGGATCGCAAGGACGTCGACTTCACCTACTCGCTGACCGACCGGCTTATCCGGCTCAGCCTCGGTGAGCTGCCCGATTTCAGCGGCGCGAAGTTCGATGGGGACTTCTCGCTCGACCTCGAGCAGGCGCAGCGGCGCAAGCACGATTACGTGGCCGAGCAGATCGGGATCGGGCCCCAGCGTCGCCTGCTCGACCTCGGCTGCGGCTGGGGACCGCTGCTCGCCTATGTCCGGGCGCGCGGAGGGGCCGGGGTGGGGGTGACGCTGTCCTCGGCGCAGCTGGCGGCTTGCCGCCGGCAGGGGCTCGAGGTCTACCTCGAGGACGCCCGCGAGCTCGACCGGGGGCGCTTCGGCACCTTCGACGCCGTAGCGAGCCTCGGCGCGTTTGAACATTTCTGCTCCCCGGACGACTATGAGGCGGGACGTCAGGAGAAGATCTACCACGACCTGTTTGCCCGCGTTTCGAGCGTGCTGCCGCCGGGTGGCCGCTTCTACCTACAGACGATGGTCTTCGGCCGCAACATGATCCCGGCCTCGCGGATCGACCTGGAGGCCCTCCGTGGGGTCCCGCCGGAGGACTCGGACGAGTGGTACATCGCTCTCCTGGGCCGCCAGTTCCCGGGCTCCTGGCTGCCGTTCGGTCAGGAGCAGGTCGTCCGATGCGCCGGGCCGCACTTCCGGCTCGTCTCGAGCATCAGCGGCCGGCTCGACTACATCGAGACGATCAACCGGTGGAACGCTCGGATCCAAGCGCCGAGCTTCAGAAAGACGCTGCTCAAGCTCCGACTGCTTCCGCGCTGGCTCACCAGCGCCGACTTCCGCCTCGCGTTCACCTCCGGAGTCAGCGCCAATCAGGTCTGCTTCGAACGCGAGCTGCTTGACCACTATCGCCTCGTGTTTGAGAACAGGCAATGAGGCAGAAGGGAATCTCCCGCGTCTCTGGCGACGCGGCGGCGTGCGCCATCGGTCCGCGTTTGTCGTAGGGTCTCTCAGGATTGTCCTGCGCACCCGTCCCCGGGCGGGGGCCGAGCGTTGGAGACGACGGTGTGAATGTCATCGCCGCATCAATGTCACGAACCGCCTCCCTCGCCGCGGGGCTGCGCGAAGCCGATGCGGCGACGCTGGCCTTACGGGCGCGGAACGCCGTCGGAGGTGTGATCGCCGCGCTGCCGACGCCGGGGCCGCAGCCATTGGCCGCGCCGCCGCCAGGGAGCGGTCTGAGGCCGGTGATGGGCGAGGCTGGGTTGCCAGTTGTCGGGCAGGTGTTCGACTTTCTGACCGATCCGATCGGTCAGGCGCGGACGGGCTACGAGCTCTACGGCACCGTGGCGTGGGGTGGCGGACCCGGCGGACGGGTCGTCCGCGTCCTCGGTCCAGAGGGCATCGGCACGGTGCTCGCCAATCGCGATCGCGCCTTCTCGAATGAGGAGGGCTGGAACTTCTTCATCGGACCGTTCTTCCGGCGTGGCGTGATGCTGATGGACTTTGAGGAGCATCATCACCACCGCCGGATCCTGCAGCAGGCGTTCAAGCGCGAGAGGCTGATCGCGTATCTCGACACGATGAACGCAGCGATCGCTCGGGGAATCAATGGCTGGCGGCCCGGTCGGATCCGGCTCTACCGCGCTGCCAAGCAGCTGACGCTGGATATCGCGACCGAGGTGTTCATGGGCAGGCGGCTCGGTCCGGAGACCGACCAGATCAATCGTGCGTTCGTCGACGTCGTCGTCGGCGGGCAGGGCATCATCCGGAGCGAGCTGCCGCTCGGGCGCTGGGGTCGTGGGCTGCGCAGCCGTCGGCTGCTCGAGGATTACTTCCGCCGGCAGATTCCAGCCAAGCGAGCCGGGGCCGGCGAGGACCTGTTCAGCGTTCTCTGCCGTGCGGAGAGCGACGACGGGGAGCGGTTCTCCGACGACGATGTGGTCAACCACATGATCTTCACGATGATGGCCGCGCACGACACGAGCACCATCACCGCGGCGATGATGGGCTGGTACCTGGCGCGCCATCCCGAGTGGCAGGACCGCGTACGGTCCGAATGTCTCGCTCTCGGCAGGGACGCGATCAGCTTCGACGACCTCGACGCGCTCCCCGCCATGGACCTCGTCTTCAAGGAGACGCTGCGCATCAATGCTCCGGTTGGCATGCTCGCCCGCCAGGCGCTCGTCGACACCGCCATCGACGGGCACTACATCCCTGCCGGCACCACAATCATGCTGGGGATCTTCCAAACCCAGCGCATGGAGCCCTGGTGGCATGACCCGGACTCCTTCGATCCCGGGCGCTTCAGCGTCGAGCGGGCGGAGGACCAGAGCCACAAGTACGCCTGGGTGCCCTTCGGCGGCAACGTCCACAAATGCATCGGGATGCACTTCGGCAGCATGGAGGTCAAGGCAATCATCCATCAGTTGCTGCTTCGCTACTCGCTGCACGTGGAGCCGGGCTACGAGCCGCTCATCGACTACGCCACGGGCCCATACCCCGGCGACGGTCTCCCGATCGAGCTGCGGCCTCAGGAGAGTCTGGGGTAGTTCCCTGGGGCGGCGGTGGTAGATCCAATATCTCGATGTGTCGTGCGAGCGGTGCTCGTACGGTGGGGGTGGTCGTCTTGACGAGGCATAAGCTGGCCAGCGAACTCGGTGCCCGGCGCACCGTGTTGGGAATTGTCCTCGTGGCGCTGATCGCGAGCGCCGTCCCTGCAGCCGCGTACGCTCGAGCGCGCAGGCCCGCCCAGCCGGTCGCAGCTCCTTGGAGCGGTCTCGCGCACCCCGCCCCGTTTAACCCGGGCGCAATGCTGCTGCTCACCGACGGTCGGGTCCTCGTTCAGGACCAGGGGCCACACGAGAGCGGTACCAGCGGTTGGTGGATCCTGAGCCCAGACCGCGATGGAAGCTATCTCCGCGGAAGCTGGAGGAGGGCAGCATGGCTGCCTGCCGGGTACGGGCCGATCTCGTTTGCATCCGCGGTGCTGCCGGACGGCCGAGTGCTGATCGAGGGCGGTGAGGACAACCTTGGTCATAGTGGCGTCGAGACGAACCAGGGAGCGATATATGACCCGGTGGCGAACCGCTGGACCCGCGTCGCCCCGCCTTCCGGCGGCACGGGAGAGTGGGTCCGTATCGGCGACGCTCCGAGCGCCGTGCTTCCTGATGGGGAGTTCATGCTTGGCGTCTCCGGATACCTCGGAAACGCGGATCAGGCCCTGTTCAACGCCTCGACCCTGACGTGGACTCCAACCGGTGCCGGCAAGGCCGATGGGAACGGTGAGGAAGGATGGACGCTGTTGCCGAACGGCAAGCTCCTCACGGTCGACATCACCGACGCCCCCAACACCGAGATCTTCGATCCAACCACGGGAGCTTGGCACAGCGCAGGCTCGACGCCGGCTTCGCTCGTTGACGCTGACGGCGAGCTCGGTCCAGCTCTCCTGATGCCCGATGGCAAGGTCGTGGCCACCGGCGCCAACGGGAAGAGCGCGATCTACGACGCTCGCGCTGGAAAATGGAGCCCGGGCCCGGCACTGCCGATCATCGCCGGCAAGCAATATGACATCGCCGACGGCCCCGGTGCCGTCTTGCCCGACGGCGATGTGCTGCTAGAGGCCAGCCCGGGCGATTACCGCCCCCCTGCACACTTCTTCGTGTTCAACGGCAGAGCACTGAAGCGGATACCTGACGCTCCGAATTCGTCCTCGGAGGCGTCGAGCTACGGATACATGCTCATCCTTCCGACTGGACAGATCCTGCTCGACGCCCGGCTTGGCCGGCTCTATCTCTACAACCCTGAGGGCACGCCCAAACGGAGTTGGCGACCCACGGTTATGTCGGTGCGCAGGAAGCTGACGGCCGGGAAGACCTACAGGCTCACGGGACGTCAGCTGCACGGGCTCACCCAAGGGTCCGCCTACGGCGACGACTTCCAGGACGCTACGAACTACCCGCTCGTACGAATTCTGAGCCGTCGCTCCCGTCGCTTGTTCTACGCCAGGACGACCGCCATGACGAGCATGTCGGTTGCCCCTCGGGCAGTCTCCACGACCTCCTTTGCGCTCCCACGGACGGTCACGCCAGGCCAAGCGACTCTGGTTGTCGTCGTCAACGGGATCGCCTCGCCGCCGGTCGTGGTGACAATCCTGCGTCCACGTGTTCACCGCCGGCGGAGCTAGCCAGCCAGCGCGCGTCTGATCGGCGTGCACGAGCGGCCCAGCGCCAGGTAGGCCGTCAGCGCCAGGATGGCCACGGACTCGGCGACGACCGCCACGACGATTGTTGTGCGGAAGCCGTAGTCAGTGAAGCCGAACAGGCTCGAGCTCTCGCTGATCCAGAGCCCAATGAGCGACATGGCACCAATCCCGATCCCGCTGACTGCGAGCAGCGCGCGGATTGGGACGGCGAAGCGCTTTGCAACGCGTGGCAGGGGGAGCAACAGACCCGTCCCGACCGCCGTAGCGGCGATGAAGTTCAACAGGAACAGCGTGCCGATCGTGGGCACCGTCGAGAACTGATTCGCCGAGTACTCGTAGAGATGGTCGGCGCCGGTGGCGAGCACCGTAACTGCCCCAACAATTAGGGTGAGGCGAGCCAGGATATTGCGCGTTTGAGGTGTGAGCATCAGGCACTCCGTGCAGGTGGTGCGATGGATATGGTCAGGGGTGTCAGGGCGGCGATGTGTGGTCGTCCGTCTACAGATTTGGACGCCGACTCACCGCGAAAAGCTTCCGAAGCGTTGGATAAGTTTTGGCCGCGCCGTCTCACTCCGAGCGACGGCAAACTTCGCGTACCTCGGCCGGCGGCTTCTAGCGTTCGACGGGGACTCCAAATCTCGGGAGCAGCTTGGGGTCAAGAAACGCGTCGATCCCCGCGATCTGGCCCTCCTCGATGTCGAGCACGCTGATGCCGTGCGGAATCCAGGTGCCGTCATCGGCTCGCACCTCGATGGTGACAGCGGGCCTGCCGTTCGCCCAGGTCGGTCTGTGCCGTATCCGCGTCAGATCGCCTTGAGCGATGTCCTCGAGGAAGAATCGGGCGATCTGGGGCCCCCCGCTCATCGACGCTAGTGGCGGCATTCGTAGCGTTGCGTCCTCTCGCAGTACCGCGACAAGCCCGTCTATGTCGTCGTGCTCGAACGCGGCCACGTAACGGTTGAGCAGTTGGCGCTCCGCCGGATCGGCTGCGGTCTGCGTTGCTTCTGGCAGGTGCTGATCGATCGTCCCGCGTGCGCGCTGTAGCGCGCTGTTGACGGACGCGACCGTCGACTCCAACAACTCGGCGACCTCCGGGGCGGTCCAGCCGAGCACATCGCGGAAGATCAACACCGCGCGCTGGCGACCGGGCAGCTCTTGGATCGCGCGCAACAGCGCCAGCTCCATCCCCTCCCGAATCGCGTAACGCGCCGCGGGGTCATACGTCGGCGAAGCCATCTCGTCCGACGGACGGTCCGGGAACGGATCGATCGGCTCGGGGCGCCGAGGGCGACGCTCGAGCTCGTCCAGGCACGCGTTGGTGGCGATCCGATAAAGCCACGTCTGAAACTGCACTCTCGGCTCAAAGCGCTCCAACCCCCGCCACGCTCGCAACAGCGTCTCCTGCGCCAGGTCCTCGGCGTCCAGCGCGGACCCCAACATCCGGTAGCAGTGAACCTCGAGCGCGTGCCGGTACGGCTCCACGAGCCGGCGGAAGGCCCGCTCATCCCCGGCCTGCGCGCAAGCCAGCAGAAGACGCTGATCGGTGTTGTGGCCGCGAACGCTCATCACGTGATGCCGTACTCGTCGTGGCGACGGATCCACAGCTGCCAGCCCTCGTTTTCGTCGCGTCCCTTCGGCGCCCGGTCGAGGAACCCGTAGTAGGGCATCAGGAACTCGACCCCGCGCCCGGTCGTCGAGTATGTCTGATAGACGACCCCGCCCTCGAGCGCGAAGGCAGTGAACCCAAACAGCTCGGTCAAATATCCGTAGATGTCCGTGCCGGCAGCCTTTGCGTTGCGGAAGGCAACTCGAGGCAGCTGGTCGAGAATCGGCTTGATCGCCTCGCACGTCTGCTCGGGGCTGCTCGAGTAACCGAGGTCGGCGTTGAGGTCGCGCTCGTAGCTCGATGCCCAGTTGAAGTTCCACCCCATCCGCTCGCGATAAGCCAGCAGCTTCTCAATCGGCGCCCCTGAGACGGCGATCAACGTCACGTCCCGAGCCTTCAGGTGCGGAATCAGACTGTCGAACGAGTCGGCGATCGAGCTGTTGACTGGGCAGCCGGCCTCGTAGGTGGGGCCGAACATGAAGTGGTAGATGACCAGCTGGGAGCAGCCGTCGAACAGCTCGGCGAGTGTCTTCGGGCCGTCAGCCGTCTGAAGCGTGTACTGCTTCTCGACCGGCATCCAGGGGAGGTCCCGTCGCTGCTGTGCGAGTTCGTCGCCCGTGCGGGTGTGTTCCTTCTCGCGCTCCAGCAGCGCTGCGCGCGCGGCCAGCCAGTCTTCACGCGAGGCGGTCGTGTGGGTAGTCATCGTCGTCTCCACGGTTCTGTTCTCTCGTTCACGCCGCGAGTGGCTCGGCCGCCACGAGCGCCGCGTTCTGGCGCTCAAGCTGCTTCGCCACGCCCGCGCGCCAGCCGTCTGCCAGTAGCTGGGACATCGGGTCGGGAAAGATCTCCTCTTCACCGCGCTCCACGCCGTCCAGCGTGGCCCGCGCCACATCCTCAGGCGGTGTCTTCGGAATCTCGAGATCGCGCACCATGTCGGTATCAATGGGGCCGGGCATGACGGCATAAACGCTCACGCCCCGGCCCGCCAGGAGAGCGCGCAGCGACTGGGTGACCGACAGCGAGGCTGCCTTGGAGACCGAATAAGCCGGGAGCACGGGCACCGCGGCCACCGCGCCGAGCGACACGATGTTGACAACGGTTCCGTGGCTGCGGGTTAGCGGTGGCAGGAACGCTTGTGTCACATCGAGTGTCCCGTAGAGGTTGACCGCCAAGTGCTGCTCGAAAGCGGAACGACCGCTCAAGTCATCGGGAACCGACACGCCCGCGTTGTTGATGAGGACGTCGAGAGATTCGACTCTCTCGACTGCATCCTGGATCTGCGCTCGGTCGGTCACGTCCAGTATCACGGGTGCGACCCGCTGGTCCCGAACGACCATCGGTTGGCGCGATGCGGCGTACACCCGTTTCGCGCCTCTCCTGAGTGCTTCGTCGACCAGTGCCCTGCCGAGGCCGCGATTGGCTCCGGTCACGAGCACCGTCTTGTCTGCGATCGCGAAGGACATCGTCTGCGTCTCCTGTGTTGAGGTGTGTACTTCGGCACCTCGTCAAACGGCCGACGGGACGCAAACTCATCGCTGGCTGTAATCGACATGCGCGCCTCGAGGCAAACCTTGGGTGTGACTGGGGTGGACGCGCCTACTGGTCGCTTCAGGCGACGGGCGGTGGGTTCCCGTCGGTGCTGGCTGGGAGCGCCGGATCCCATTCGCACACCGCGCAGGCGTGGCGGAACGCCGAGCGAGCGAACTCGAGCACGGCTTCGTGCGGGTGCACGTCGGCGCGAACGTCGTCCCAGTCGAGGATGTACTCACCGAGCGACGGTTCCCACCGGGCGGCCGCGGGGGACAGCGTCGCGGTCGCGAACCCCTCCGGCGCCGGGTGCGCGTAGGCGTAGAACGCCGCCCTCCCGTAGCGTGGATCTCCCGGCCACCACCCGATCGCAACCTCCTGCGCATCCATCGCATTGCGCATGATGAAGTCGTCCGATGGCGGATCGGCAGGTTGGCCGGAGAACAGGTTCACCGCCAGGTCGAACGATCCCCACCATGCGTTGACCGGCGTCGTGCGTCCGCGATACGGCGCGCGGAACTCGGCGAGGGCAAGCGCGGCATAGGTCGCCGCCTTGAAGTAGGCAGCGACCTGGCCGGGGTCATAGTGCGCGTGCTCGTCGTCTTCGTCGAGCGGCACGGTCCACGACACCTCCTGCGGCGTCGCGTTGATCTCGACCGCGCCGGCACAGCGGCGTACCGCCGCCAACACCTCCCTTGTGACCTCGCCGACCATTCGGTTCGGTGCCAACGGAACGCGTTCCACGTAGCCGCCGCTGTGCTCGACCACCGCATCGTGGGTGCGTAGATCGAGCGCTACGACGAGCGCTCCCGAGGCGTCCGGCGCTGGTAGCGGGCCGGTCTCCCAGCCGCGCGCGGTCAGGCGCAACGCCGCGTGTTGCAGTTGCGGCTCGGGCGGCGCAAGTGCCACCGCCAGCTTGCCGAGCACTTGGGTATGGGCGTGTAGCGTGTCGCGGGTAGCCCGCCACTGCTCGTACGGGAGCGCTGGCCAATCGACGGACATGATCCGCACGCTACCGGTCACCCGGCCCCGATGTCCAATCACCGATCCCCGTCCTCCAGGCGACGGCGCTGAAGCCGACCTGAGGCCGCGAACAGTCGTTTGATCGAGGCTGCCTCGCTCGATCGCCCGGGCGAAGCCTCGCTCTGCCGCCGTGAGGCGCGACCTCCGTCTTGTCGCGGGTTACGCTCCCCAGACTGAGCCAGCCGTCCGAGGGCCAAATGTATCGTGGTCTGACCGGTGTGGCGGAGAAAGTTTCAGACGTTCCCCCTGACCAGGGCTTGCCGCTAGGACTCGCTCAGGCGCTCTGGTCGAGACCAGGACCGACAGGAGGGCAGATGTCGACGCCGATCTTCTCGATGCAGCCGATTGCTTGGGTCCGTTCGCCTCGCACCGAGGCGATCGACGACGATTGGGGCGACGTGCTGTCGCGGGTCGAGCTCGACGAGGCCAGCTTCGCTCCGGGTGCCCTGCAAGGGATCGACGGGTTCTCCCACGTCGAGCTCGTGTACGTCTTTGATCGCGTCGACGCGGCCTCGTTCGAGCGCGACGCCCGGAGGCCTCGGAACAACCCCGACTGGCCAAAGGTCGGAGTGTTTGCCCAGCGCAACAAGCGCCGGCCGAACAGGATTGGTGTCAGCTGCTGTGAGCTGGTGGCGGTGACTGGGCTCACCCTCACGGTACGTGCGCTCGACGCGATTGATGGCACGCCCGTACTCGATATCAAGCCCTACATGACCGAATTCGGTCCCCGAGGCCCGGTACGTCAACCGCAGTGGTCCCGAGAGTTGATGAGCGGATACTGGTGACCACGCCGCGGCCAACTCAGGCTCAGCGGTGTACACCTTGCGTTGTCTGGCGCCGGGATAGCAGCTGATTCGCGACTGCTCAGGAGGCAGCAGCGGCAATGGCGCGCCTCCCGCCCGCCAGTCGACGACGGTCGTCCACGGCGGCAGCGCGAGCTCGTCCCACTAGCAGCGCCGGCTTCTCCGGGGGTGGCCCACAGGCCACCCCCGGAGGCGGTGCCGTCGTCTTCATGCCGAGCCCGCCGGTGCGGAGGCTCAGCCAGTCGAGACGCTGTCCGAGGGCGTTGACGCCAGCGATTCATCGGGCGCGGCAGCGCCCGCGCTCGCGGATCGGACTGCCGGCACGAATCGCCTGAGCACCACCCGGCATCCGTGCGCGGGTGCGGCGGTGACGTTCCGGAGCTTCGATCGCTCGGGTCGGCTCCTGACGGCCTGCAGCTCGACGCGTTCGAGGATCGTCCGCGTGATCACCCGTGCCTCGAACTGCGCAAACGAGGCGCCGATGCAGCGGCGCACCCCACCACCGAACGGGATCCAGGTGTACGGGTCAGGCGTCCGCTCCAGGAAGCGCTCAGGACGAAACTCGTCCGGCTCGGGATAAAGGTCCGGACGGAAGTGGATCGCGGCGATCGCCGGCATCACGAGCGCGCCCGCAGGGATGTGATGGCCGCCGAGTTCGATGTCGCGCGTCAGTTTGCGACCGACGTCGGTTACGACTGGCCGCAGGCGGAGCGTCTCCTTGATCGTGGCGTCGAGGTACTCGTCTCCATCGGGCAGTGATCCGATGAGGCGGTCCAACACGCGCGGAGTCCGCAGCAGACGTTCGAACGCCCATGCCAGTGCGGTCGCCGTCGTCTCGTGCCCGGCTCCGAGCACCGTCACCAGCTCATCCCGGAGCTCCTGCCGGCTCATCGGCTCGCCCGCATCGTCAGTGGCGCACAAGAGGAGCGAGAGGACATCGTTTCGCTCGGCCACGTCGGGTTCCACGCGGCGGCGCTCGATCTCCTCGTAGAGGAAGGTGTCAAGCGCCTCCCGCGCGCGCTTGAATCGCGCCCATGGGCTCCACGGTCCCAGGTCCCGTCGGACGAACGGGAACATGCTGATCGGATGCGCACGATTTGCGAACTCCTTGACCAGTGAGCGTGCCTGTTCAAAACGCGCCTGCTCGCGCACGCCGAACACGGCCCGCAGGATCACCTCCAGGGTGATCTCGCGCGTGCGCTCGTGCAACTCGAACGGCCTGCCCACCGGCCAGTTCTCGACGTCCTGCTCGGCGATTGAGCGAATCGTGGCCTCCCAGCGGCGGACGTTCTTCCCGTGGAATGGCTCGAGCAGCAGCTTGCGTTGGCGCAGGTGCGGGTCCTCATCAAGCGTCAGCAGCGAATTGGCGCCGACCGTCGGCTCGAGCACCGGCACGCTCGACTCGCCGGCGTGGAACGTCGAGGGATCGCCGGTGAAGATGTGTCGAACCAGCTCGGGATCAGCCACGCTGACGATCGGCCCGAGGCCAGGGAAGCGGGGGCTACACACTGTCCCGTATCGGCGAGAGAACCATCGGATGTAGCCGATCGGATCAAGCGCGTAGGCCACGCCGTTCACGACCGCTGGCACTCGCGACCCTGGAAGATCACGAACCTGCATAGCCACACGAACCTAGCAGGGAAGGGGTGTCGAAATTCGCTGTTGGTACGAGCGCCGCCCCACCACCACGGCTGGGCCGCCTGGTAAATTGCCCGCCGGAATTGCGGACCGAGGGTGAGGGGACCAGACGTGGGAAGAGGTTCAAGGGGCTGTCGGCCGCGGAGCACGGCGGGGCGCAGCGCTGGCGCACCGTCCGAAGGCCGGCTCGCCGGTACCGTCGTCGTCCGGCGCTGGCTGCCGGCTGTACTCGTCATCCTCGCCGGGTGCGCGTGGTGCAACTCGGTCGCCTCGGCAGACGTCGTCCAGTCCGACTCCGCCGTCAGGGTTGTGATGTCCGGCGCCGTCTCCGACCAGCACGGGGGGATTCTCAGCGGCGCTCGCACTCCCGTCTTCCACATCCAGGTGCTGTTGCCCGACACGAACGTTCAGTGCAGCATCAACATTGGCACGAATACGGCGTGTGGCACGCAGCAGACCTCGGGCTGCCGGGCATATCAGTGCTGGATCTACTCACACAATGCCCCCGACGGCGAGAACTCCATCGGGATCGCGGAGGAGACGCAGGGTTACGCTCCAGGCGGCCTTAACTTCCTCTTCAATACCTACGGTGAGGCGCCGCAGACGACGCTCGCGACTCCGCCGGAGCCCAACGACAACTACACCGGGGCGCAGGCATGGGAACGGCCCGCATTCGACATAGCGGCGCCGTCGGACACGCTCCCGGTCAAGTTTCAGTGCTCGCTGTCGGCCGCCTCGGCCGCTCCGGCGCCGTGGGGCTCCTGCCATCTGCCGCGCCTTAGCCTGACCGGGATCTACCGGTTGCGCGCGCGGGCCGTTGACGTCTTCGGCCGCGCGGATCCGGCACCCCCGCAGTACGTCTTCAGTCCGACCCCGTGTCGGGCTGCCGTCCGCGGACGCGTGCCGAGATTCTCCAAGATTCGTCAGCACGGCCTGCCGCTGACGGTCACGTGCATCCAGCCATCCCGGTTCGGGATCGAGCTCTACGTGCCCCAGGCGTGGCAGTACTCCTGCCACGGGGCCGAGGCGACGGTGCTCGGAAGCGTTGGTGGACGGACGACGCGCACCCAGCAGACGCGGAGACTCACGCTGCACACCTTCGGGTGCGTGCCGAGCCCCGCCTCGCACACGACGCGGATCCCGCTACGGCTGCTGAGCACCCCACACACGTCCTACGGCGCGGGTCAGTTGCGCAGCTTCCGCGTCAGCCCGTGAAGCGACTGCGCCCGCCGCGCCGTTAGCAAGCAGGCGACCGTGCTCGAGCGGATTGGCCGGCCGAGCCGCTTGTGGAGGGCGTGGTTCTCGGCGATGAGCGCGTCGCGCTGTCGGGGCGAGAGGCACGCCCAGAAGGACATGGTGCCCAGGAGGGCGTTGAGCGCATCCGCCGTGTGCTCAACGAGGATCGGCATCGCGGCAAGCTGAGCGTCCTCGAACAGGTCAGAGACATACCCGCGCGCCACCTCGTAGCTCCCGAGCCATGCCCACGCCTCCGACACGTTGCCCTGCCGCTGCTCGGCGCCGGCGAGCGTGTCATCGAGGTCACGGTATTTCGGCCACTCCGCGGCAAGCTCGGGCGCGATCCTCGCCAGCGTGGCGCGGAGAGCCTGCTGATCCTCAGTACTGCGCGGGTCCTCCAACCCGAAGTAGGAGACCAGTGCGACCGTTCCGCCGTCGATGAGCGCGTCGGCGATCTTTCGCCAACTCACATCCGGATCGACCCAGTGGATCGCCGACGCCGAAAACACCGCCCGGTAGTGCGCGCGCGGCACCGGTGCGTCCTCCAGGCGCGCGCCCACGAACTCCACCTCACCGGCATCCGCCAGCTGATCGCGCGTCCGTGCGATCAGCTGTTCGCCAGGTTCGACCGCCATCACCCGCAGGCCCCGTCTGAGCAGGCTGCGCGTCAACTGACCAGTGCCGCAGCCGATCTCAAGCACCCCGGCTCCGGGAGTGAGGCCCGCCACCTCGCAGGCGCGGTCGATGAGCGCCTCCGGGTAAGCCGGTCGGCGGCGGTCATACTCGTCGGCAAGCTCGTTGAACACCCTGCCCCGGCTGCGGATCTCAACCCTATTGGCCATAGCTGGAAGGTAGAGAGGTTGTCCGGAACCTCGTAGAACTTTGAGTGGCGGTCCTCCCGCCTCGTCCGCTCCGGTTGGGAGCGTTCGGGGTGCCAAAGAAGTCCGAGAGGACAGGAGGAACCGCCATGAAGAAGGTATCCGGCCCGCAGGTCGTCACGACCGCGGAGGCTTCGGAGTTGCCGCTCCCTGCGGAGATTCAGGAAGCGCTCGGCGAGCTCGTTGGGGCTGCGAGGGACGGACTGCTCGCGCTGAGCGTGGGTCTCGGTCTGCGTGTCGTTCACGATCTGATGGAGCGCGAGGTCGATGAGGTCGTGGGCCCGAAGCACAAGCAGAACCCGCAGCGGACGGCGAAGCGTCACGGTCACGAGGACGGGTCGATGACGCTCGGTGGTCGGCGTGTTCCGGTCAGCCGGCCGCGGATGCGCACGGCCGATGACGAGCACGAGCTGCCGGTTCAGAGCTACGAGTACTTCGCTGATCGGGATCCGCTGACGCGGGCGGTGATGGATCGGGTGCTCGCCGGCGTCTCGACCCGCAAGTTCGCGCAGGTGGGCGAGCCGGTCGGCGAGGACGTCGAGCAGGAGAGCTCGTCGACGTCGAAGTCGACGGTGTCGGAGTTGTTCATCGAGCGGACCGGCACCGCGCTGGGCGAGCTGATGAGCCGTTCGCTGTCTGACGTGCGCCTGGCGGTGATGATGCTCGACGGCTTGGAGATCGCCGACCGGATCCATGTCGTCGCGCTCGGGATCTCGACCGAGGGCGTGAAGATCCCGCTCGGCCTGTGGGAAGGCTCGACGGAGAACGCGACGCTGGTCTCGATGCTGCTCGCGGACCTCGTCGACCGCGGGCTCGACCCTGAGCAGGCGATTCTGTTCGTGATCGATGGCGGCAAGGCGCTGCGCAAGGCGATCAAGGACGTGTTCGGCGAGCACGCCCTCGTGCATCGGTGTCATCGGCACAAGGAACGGAACGTCACCGATCTGTTGCCCGAGCGGGACCGGCCGCAGATCCTCGCCAGGATCCGCGGCGCGTGGGCGCTCACGAACCCGCTGCTTGCCGAGGAACGGCTCGAGCTGCTCGCCTCAGAGCTCGACCGCACCTGGCCCGACGCGGCCGGCTCGCTCCGCGAAGGCCTCCAGGACACGCTGACGCTGATGCGGCTCGGCATCGATGGACAGCTCGCGAAGACGCTGTCCTCGACGAACCCGTGCGAGTCAATGATCGAGATCGTCCGCTACACGCAGCGCAACGTGAAGCGCTGGCGGGACGGTGACATGCGCAAGCGCTGGACCGCGGCCGGGATGCTCGTCGCAGAGCAGCAGTTCCGAAGGATCATCGGCTACCGCGACCTCGCCAAGCTCGTGATCGCGATCGAGCGTCACGCCCTCATCGTTGCCGAGAAGAACCGCGACCGTCACGAGACCGCCAGCCCGTTACGGTGTGACTGTCAAACCCGTGAGGATCGTCACTGAAGTTCCACGACGATCCGGGCAACCTCAGGTAGATGACGGAGCAGGACAGTTCGTCACGGCATGTCCGCGCCGCTGCGCATTAATAGAGCTTCCCGCTGACCGTCTTTCGCGCGAGTTCGAGAACGTGTGAGAGGGACAGGCTGCCGGGTGGCGCTTGCTGGGTCGCGGTGATGCTCAGCAGCCGCCCTCGCTTCCCGCCCGTCGGGATGAACGCGATCACGCCTACCTTCTTCAGGGCCGGCTCGCCGGAGCCGAGCGCCAACACCGACGAATTACTGCCGGCTGCTCTGCGCTCAGCGATCATGCCCGAGGGTTTGTTCCAGGAGCCGGGTCGTCCATCGCGAGTGGCGTCGCCGAAGCTCGTGTTCGTCCAGGTCGGCCCGTCCAAGGGGCGCATAGTTCGGGACCCAGGTCTCGACCCGATCGTGCGAGCGTGCGGTCGCCCAGCCATCCCAGAGGCCCATGTCACCGGTCGGCCCGGCGATCGCGGCGTCGTAGGCCCTGAGAAAGACGTCGGCGATTTGCTCGTCCAACAGGAGAACGAGATCAAGCCGGCACCAGCCAAGATCGAAGCCGCGTGGACCACGTGCCCCGCCAGACCAGTCGACGATGCCCGTCAGCCTTCCGTCACGCCAGACGACGTTGCCTGACCAATAGTCGGAGTGGGTGAGGACCTCCGGCGCAGCGGTGACCTGCGCCCAGCGAGACCGAACTTCTGCCGCCAGCGGACCCTTCAAGGCATCCGGAGAGCCTCCGCTGTGATCGAACACGCTCGGTAATCCCACGAGGCGCTCGCTCGGCAGCGCGTGTACCACGGCGAGCGCGCAACCGAGTTCGTGCGCCCACCTCTCCGGATCAGCCGGAGTGATGTCCGCAACACCGTCGAGTGAGCTGATCACAGAAGTCGGATGATCGGACCACTCGGCGCTCAAGTCGCCGCCCAGCAGCACGGGCGCCAAGCCTCCAAGCCCGTCGAGAGTCCGCAGCACGAGCTGTTCATGCCCGCAAGCAGAGTCTGCAGCGGGGAATTGCCGAACGACCGCGCTAAACGCGGGATGTTCGGTGTCGATCCTCCACGTGTCTGCGTGCTGGCCGCCTTCAAGGCGCGTGACAGTGAGAATCGCGGCCGAGGGACCGGCTAGGCGCCGGACCGCCTCGAGCGCTCCGGTTGAGGGCAGAGTGTCGGAGCGGGCCATCGCTGAAAGCCTAGGTCGACGGTCGCTCAACAGCGATCCGGTCGCGCAGAGCAGCGGAACGATTCGTAACGTTTGCAATGCCTCGCCGGGCTCGCTAGCTGCAGGACCCGAGCAGCGTCATCATGCTGACGCGCGAAAACGCGGTCCCGCATTGCCGCACTGGACAGCGGCGGCCGGCGCGGGCACGCACGGCGCGTGTTCTACGCGGCGCTCGCTCGTTGATAGATGAGCCGTGCGGCTGCTCCAGCCTGCTCGGTTGAGATGAGTTGCAGTTCGACCGGCGTGCCATCGTCGAACAGCCGTGTTCCGGCTCCGATGACCAGCGGGAAGACCAGCAGCCGGAACTCGTCGACGAGGTCGTGCGCGATCAAGTTCTTGGCGACGCTTGCGCTGCCGACAACGATGAGATCTTGCGTCGCCCTTCGCGCGGCTACCTCCGCGTGGAGGTCGCGCTGAAGCAGGTCTGAGTTCTGCCATGCGTCGACGCGCGTGAGCGTTCGCGATGCGACGAGTTTGGGAATGGCGTTCATCTTGGTCGAGAATGCGTCGTCGCGCGACGGCCAGATCTGCGCGAAGAGCTGCCAGGTCTGGCGGCCGAGGAGCAGCGTGCCGGTGTCAAGCAGCTCGCCGAGCTTGAACTTGTCGCCGGCGACGGCCTCGGGCCCGTAGCGGAAGGCCCATCCTCCGCGGGCGAAACCTCCTCTGCCATCCGGATCCTCCATGACCCCGTCTACGGACACGAACTCGATGACGATGACGCGACCCATCTTTGCCTCCTTGGGTGGTGTTTTCTCGTCAACGAAGGGGGTTCGGCCGAGGGGACAGCGATCGACGAGGGTTACCCGGGGCTCCGCTCACGAGTCGGCGTGAGTGGGCAGCGGGCCCCGATGAGCCCGGCCAGCGTCGGCCTCCGACTCTGAGAGAGACTCAGCGTCCGACGAGGAGGGGCCGCTCCAGCGACACCACGCGCCCGCTGGCCATCGACCATTTGGACAGCGGTTGCCTGAGGGCGCCTATCAGAGATAACCCGCGGCGGGCGGAGCCACAACTCGCCGCTAAGCGTGTGCGACTACCTCGCTGACCTCGTTGCCCTCGATGGTGGTTCCGGAAGGAACCATCGACGGCACTAGGTCGGACGCGGCTTGCGCGTTCTCCTCTGAGTCAAAGACGACGATCGATCGTCCGACCCCGTCGCCCCGGGTCCAATAACCAGCCACGAAGCCCGGAAGCTCCTTGACCCGCGGCACGACCTGCTCGCGCAGAATGGTGGGGTCCGGGTTATCCGAGAGCTTCACGCTGACGAGCACCGCATGCATCGCTGCCTCCCTTGTTGTCCTCCATCCACCGACACTATCCGAAAGCTGCCTCGAAGTTGTGGCTTTCGGCAGTCTGCTCACTGGCT
This sequence comes from uncultured Solirubrobacterales bacterium, assembly GCA_963796645.1. GTDB lineage: Bacteria > Actinomycetota > Thermoleophilia > Solirubrobacterales > Solirubrobacteraceae > Palsa-465. The sequence goes on from CAWCMQ010000007.1 coordinate 348,300, forward strand.
GTGGCAGCGGGCGCTACACCCTCCATGTACGAGCGCTCAGCGCAGGCACACCAGGAACCGCAGCCACCAAGACCTTCACGATCACCTAGCCAACAACCCAACCGACGGCCCACCAACACTGTGGCATCAGGAGAATTTCGCCAGTGGCGACCGCGGTTGGGCCCGTGCGAATGCCGGATGTAATTCAAGTACCCCGGGTCAAAATCGACCGTCATGCCTGGGTCAGACACTCCGTCACATGACGGGCGAGTGTACGAGCATTAGGGCCGTCCGCCATCGTATGGTGACGACCGGGAACGACTCGTACGCTCAAGCCTCCGTCGGCGAGACGTTCCCAACCAAAATCAGGGGTGCGATTTAGTCGTGCCCAACCTTCAGTGGCCCAGAACAACACGATGTGACCGGGGTAGCTGGTGGGATGGTAATCAATGCGATCAATTGATCCCGGCGGCGTCGGCACCGGCAAATCGTGGGGAAGCTTGTTGAGGAGCCGTTGCCTGATGATCGCCGGGACCGTGTGGCGGATGTACGCACCTCTGTCAAGCCAGGTTCTGGCCCGCAACTCGGCCGTATGCTTGCGGAGTCTCACGGACAGCGGGAACACGTATCCCGGTGCCGGCGTGTCGAGTAATCCCAGGAAGTTGACACGTTCCCCGCATGCAAGAAGTTGCTGCGCCATCTCGTAAGCGATCAGCCCGCCAAATGAATAGCCGATCAGCTGGTACGGACCTTCGCGCTGGATGAGGCGCAAGTCCTCCACGTAACGGCGAGCAGATAGCTCGACCGACTCCGGGACCTGCCAACGACGCGCTACGGGATCCTGAATCTGAAATACCGGCTGGTCGGCGTCGAAGTAGGTTCTCACGGAGCGCAGCTCAGACCACCCATGGATCCAAAAGAGCGGACATCGCTGTCCATCAACATTGATCCCCCACCACCTGCCAGGCTGTACTCCCTGTGCGTCGACCGCACTTGCCAGATGCCGGATGGTCGCTCTCTCCAGGAGGAGTGACAGCGGTAGGTCCCTTCCGGTCCGCTCCGCAATCTCTTCCATTAGACAGAGCGCCAGCAGCGAATCGCCACCGAGGTCGAAGAAGTCATCCTCAGTGCCAATATCGCCTTGACCCAGTAGCTCGGACCAGATCCCGGCCACAAGTGCCTCGGTCGGCGAGAGCCCACGTGCATCAGATCTGCCGCGATCTCGCGACATCGGCCTGCGACTGTCTGGCGAGGTCAAGCTATGCGCGATCTTAATCAGCAAGTGAGGCTGATGCAACGGTCGATCAGTCATCGGACGCACGCTGCGCATCGCCGGATTGGTTCGGCGACGTCGGAGCGGCCACCGCGGCGCCGCATTCGTGAACCTGTGAGCGCTGACAGTCACAGCACACACCTTCGTGCGGCCCTGTGCGCTTCGGCGGGGTGGATGTTGCTCGTCAGCGCGTTCGGGTTCGACGGGCAGAACTGCGTGCGCGTGCCGCACGCCCCATGACGTTCACGGGACCGGGCGTGATCAGCGACAGGTCGCCGATCCCGAGCCGATCGGCCGCGGTCTTCCGCTGATGCCAGAACGGATAGATGAGCGTCGGGCGGCTCAAGTGCTCGAGGCGCTGGTGCTCCTCCGCGCTCAACTGCAGGTTGATCGCCGCGAGGTTATCGCGGAGCTGTTCTTCGCTGCGGGCGCCGACGATGAGGCTCGTGACTGCCGGGCGCCCGAGCAGCCAGGCCAATGCGACCTGAGCCGCGGACACGCCGTGCTCCTCAGCCACCTCGATGAGCGCATCGACGGTGTCCCAGAGCTTGTCCTCGTCGTAGACCGGCGGCTCGTCCCATTCGGTGGCGTGCCGGGAACCTTCGGGCGCCGGGTGGTCACGGCGGTACTTTCCCGAGAGCAGGCCGCCGGCCAGCGGGCTCCAGATGAGCAGGCCCAATCCCTGATCGAGCGCCGAGGGCACGATCTCGTACTCGGCCGAGCGCTCCTGCAGCGACAGGTACACCTGCTGGCTGACAAAGACCGGCAACCCCTCCGCGCGCGCGATTCCGAGCGCCTTCATGACCTGCCAGCCGGCGAAGTTCGAGCACCCGACGTAGCGCACCTTGCCGCTCTGGACGAGGTGCTCGAGGGCGCCCAGCGTCTCCTCGAGCGGCGTCTGCCCGTCCCACTCGTGGAGCTGGTAGAGGTCGATGTAGTCGGTGCCGAGCCGCCGCAGGCTGGCCTCACAGGCCCGGATGAGATGGTGGCGGGAGAGGCCCGCGTCGTTCGCCCCGTCGCCCATCGGAAAGCGGGCCTTGGTGGCCAGGATGACGTCGTCCCGGCGGGACCCAAGCGCCTCACCGACGATCTCCTCCGCCTTTCCCGTCGAGTAGATGTCCGCCGTGTCGACCGTGTTGACGCCGGCCTCGAGGGCCAGGTCGATCTGACGCCGGGCGTCCTGCACGTCGCCGGTGCCGACGTTGGCGAACGCGCCGCCGCCACCGAACCCCATCGTGCCGAGCGTCATGGCCGAGATACGTAGGCCGGAGCGCCCGAGTTGCCGGTATTCCACCGTTCCTCCTTCGCAGTCGTGAATTCGAGGAATCGTTGCGCATCTCCGCGCGAACAGCTGCGGGCTGCGCCACGCAGATGGGCACAATCGTTCTGGCCACACGCATTTCTCAGGAGAGCAACAACCGGCAAGGCTATGGCCACAGTGAGCCACGAGCCTGAGGGAGGGTTTCAATCCGACGTGCCGTGCCGGCGTCGATGGATGAAGAGGCCATAGGCCGGCAGCTCGACAAAGACGAGTGGTGCGTGTCCGGTTGGCTCAGGTTGGGGTGCATGGCACGCCGGGTTTGTAGTCCAGTGCGACGGCGGGAAGGCGGGAGTAACCTCGAAAACTCGGACCTGGCGCGGAGGGGATGGCGGGTTAGGTCTGATGGGCAGACTTAACCTCGAATGCTCGCGGGCCGCAGCGGAGTTTTCGAGGTTATGCCCGCCCCGGCGCCCGTTCCCCGCTCGCCGCCGACCCGGCTCCCGGCCTCGGCTCCCGGCTCTCGGCTCTCGGCTCTCGGCCTCGGGAAACGTCACACTCGGCGCGGCGGCGCGCGCGAAGGTGACGATGACCCCCACCAGCGGCGCCAACGTCACTCTCGGCTCCGGGCGCGAACCGAGAGTGGCGTTATCCGGGCGCCTGCCCGGGCCGCGGGCGCGCTCGCCGGCCCGCCACCCAGTCACGCGCCCATCGCCAACCCGAGCAAACCGGATACGCACTAGACGAGTATTTCTGGCTCGACCTGGTCGCAGCGGGACCCTACCTTCGTGTGGCTCGCGCGCCCCGAAGGGTTGACTTCCATCTTTGCGTCTCCACCATGAGGCCTTCAGTAATTGAGTAGCGTGTCCTTAGCCAAAGCATTGAGTGAAGCTCTATGGGAATGAACGCCAAAGACCACGGACTCTCCACCGTGTCACTCGATTCGGTTGATCGCTGGATAGCGGCTCTACGCGCAATCCCCCCAGCCGCGAGGGTGTATGACGTCACCCCCCGGCGAGCCGAGCTTGAGTTCGGGATCACATCCGAAATTGCGAATCTCCTCGCAGATCGCGGACTGCCCCGATCTTCCTTCGAAGGCGAGAGCAGGTACTCGTGGGGCGACCTTCACTACATCGCTCTGCGGCTCGGATCTGCGCGCATTTACCTGAGGACCATGCGGTCGTGGGCAGACTCCCTCACCGAGACTGCCCGGTCTGGCTCGCGGATGGTCTGGTTGCGGTATCGCACTTATGCAAGCCCTGGCACACCTGTAGATGTGCTGTTGCCCGAAGGGCGGCGCGTGCGGGCCGTGATCGGTCCCGACCAGATTGCCGCCACGCTCAACGTGCGCATGGCGAGCTCGGACAGCACCTTTCCCCCAAGTGTTCAACGTCTCCTGCATCAAGCCGCGGCGCTCGACTTTTACCTCCCCGAGACCCTATCTGGCGATCTCGACTTTGCGCGCCGTACAGGACTTGCTGACTGCGTGACGGCGTCGATGATCGTTGTCAGCGAGTGCCAACAGCGCGGAGTCGAGGCGAGGATGGCAGGCGGGCTCATCGTGGCGCCGCCGTTGGGGACGCTGCATCAGTGGGCGGAAATCCGTGTAGGTGATATCTGGGTCCCCGCAGATCCTCTCCTGCTAACCGTTCTTGTGCGGTTCGCCGGGCTCGATCCCTCGCGCTGGTCCTGTACTCACTCGCCGAAGGCCATTCTGCTGCGTTTGGCCGACTGCGAAACCTCGGTAGTAGATGCGGACGATGGGCCAGTTGAAACCTCGTTCGTGGTCAGCGTTGGTGAGCAAAGCTCAAGAACGAGCGCCGAAAGTAGCCGGTTCGAGCCGCACCTTGACAACACCATGGTGAGATGGGAGTGTCCACCCAGGACGGTGACTGACTGACAGGGCCGCTGTCCAACCATCGCAGCGTTTCTCTTCGGGTCTGCGGACTGCGGCTCGACAACCGGCACGTGAGATGCTCCATGACTTCTTGACTCAGTCGGCGCTCCGTTCGCCTGGCGTCCAGGCGATCAGGGCGGGTGGAGCGACTCTGACCTACGGCCAGCTCGGACACGACGCGACTGCTCTGGCCCACTCGCTCCGCGCGTCCGGCGTGCGGGCCGGTGACAGAGTCATCGTACTCAGCCCAAACACGATCACGGCGGCCGTCGGCTTCTGGGCGGTCGTGATGTGCGGGGCCGTGGTGGTCATGATCAGCCCAGGGACGCCCATCCGTAAGCTGGCATGGTTACTCAAGGACGCTGATGCGGCCGCGCTGATTACGGACGAATCCCTGGTAGGTGTCGCCGCGGCAGCCGGAGTGACCAAGCTCCGAGCCGTCATCGTCACTGGCCCTCCCTCCGCGCTTGCTGACCTGTCCCACCTCGCTCACTCGGTAACGCTGGATGACGCCGTGGCGGCCGGATCACACGTTGACGACGACCTACCCGTCCCCGCTCGCACGGATCTGGCGGCGTTGGTCTACACGTCCGGTAGTAGCGGAGATCCCAAGGCCGCAATGGTGACCCACGACAACGTGGATGCAGCAGCGACCGCGATTAGCGGCTACCTGGGTCTCACGGGCCGTGACGTGCTGCTCTGCGCGTTGCCGTTGTCGTTCGATTACGGCCTCTATCAGATGATCATGAGTGTGCGGGCCGGTGCACGCTTGGTGCTGGAGCGGTCGTTCGACCTCCCTGGACAGATCCTTAACACGATCGTCCGTGAGGGAGTGACCGTCTTCCCAGGGGTACCGACCATGTTTGCGATGCTGGCGAGGCTGCCCTCGCTTGAGCGCTGGGACCTGACCGGCGTCCGAACGATCACAAGTACTGGGTCCGCCCTCGCGACCGAACAGTTGGCCTGGCTCCGCGGCGCCTTTGCAAGGGCACAGATCTTCTCGATGTACGGGTTGACGGAATGCAAGCGTTGTACGTATCTGCCGCCGGTCGACCTTGAGCGGAAGCCTGGCAGCGTCGGCGTTGCCATCCCTGGCAATGAGATCTGGCTGGTCGACGCCGAGGATCGTGTCGTCGCGGCTGGCGAGGTCGGTGAGCTGGTCGTACGTGGTCCGACGGTCATGGCCGGCTATTGGCGCCGCCCCGAGGAAACGGCTCGACGCCTTCGCCCGGGACCGGATCCGGGAGAGGCTGTGCTCTACACCGGTGACCTATGTCGGCTCGATGATGACGGGTACCTCTATTTCGTCTCGCGGATGGACGAGGTGATCAAGTCACGCGGGGAGAAGGTCGCTCCCGCCGAGGTCGAGGCCGCGCTGCGATCTTCGCCCGGTGTGCACGAGGCCGCAGTGGTTGGCCGGCCTGACGAGGTTCTCGGTCAGGCCATTCACGCCTTCGTCGTAGTGGACAACCCCAGCCAGGTAACGCCGGCCGTGCTTCGCGCTGCATGCCGCGAGCGGCTTGAGCCATTCATGGTCCCACAGACCATCGAAATCGTCGATACGATGCCCCGGACGGCGAACGGGAAGATCGAGAAGGCCGCGCTTGTCTGATTCCTCGGTCCGCACGCAAATGAAGTACCGGGCAACGCTGCGCACGCCACAGCCGGTCGCGAGTGAGCTCCGGCTTGCCGTCCGGCGCGGCGCGGAGAGCCCAAACCGATCGCCCAGGGGGAGCTGAGGAGGTACAGAATGCCCACCGTCCTCGCGCTCAAGGACGTTCTCGCCGGCCTCCGCGGCGATCCGGAGCTCAAGAATCTCCCTGATAACGCGAGTGTGCTCAGCGATGTAGGCCTGGACTCCCTCGAGCTGCTGCAGTTCATGCTCGAGATCGAGGCCAGCCTGGCGGTTGAAGTCGATTTCGAGCGGCTGAGCTACGAGCACCTCGAGTCGCTGGTTGATCTCGCCTCGTTCATCGACTCAATGCCCCGGCAGTGACGCCGCTCACCGTACTTACGTCTGCTGTTGGCCTCGGTTCGTATGTCGCGGCCCTGCTGCATCAGGAACTGTTGCGCGACGCGGGGTACCGAGTCGACGTCGAGGTCATCGAGGGCTGGTTCACGGGCGAGCACATCGAACGCCACCTCATGCACCAGAAGGCCTTCCATCGAGACTTCCGGCTTGCGCTTGCCGGTCGACGGATGGCCGGGAGCGTCGAGGGGCGCCTCGACCACGAACGCATCAATCGCCTGCTCAGCGCCTGGCGACGAGACGGCAGTGCCCGCTTTCTCGTCTGGTCCGGATATTGGCTGCCCGTGCTCGAGCGCTATGCGGCCGCCGTGCCGGACACACGCATTGAACTCGACCTCTGTCGCATCGACGCCGTCGAGAGCGATTCCTTTCGCGTCCACCAGGAGCCGGCGGGCGTCGCGCGGCGGGAGCTCTGGCTGTGGAACTGGCGACGGCGCGCCCTGGGCATGCGTCTCCCCGTGCCGGCGGGTGCTCCGCTTCCCTTCGCCAAGCGAGCGCAGCGGCTTGTCGCCCACGGCGGCGGTTGGGGCTTGGGGACCTACGCGGACGTGCTGACGGAGTTGTCTCTAGCCGGCTATGCGCTCGATGTTCTCGGTCCCGGTTCCCCTGACTGGGACGGCCGAGGACCGCTCGACCGGCGCTACGTGAGCGATCCCGAGTGGCACCCTTGGGTACGCAACGCCGCCGGAGACCTCACCTTCCCACCGCTCGGGGAGGTTCGCCCCGACGGCGAGGTTCGCTATCGATCGCAGCGCAGATTTCCCGCGGCACACGTGAATGTTCGCGAGGCGATGGCCGTGGTCAGCAAGCCGGGCGGCGGCACGCTGCTCGACTCACTCGCTGCTGCCACGCCCATTGTGCTTCTCAGCCCGTGGGGCCAGCCGGAGGCCAAGAACGGTGCGCTGTGGGAGGAGCTCGGCTTCGGGATCGACTTCGAGCGCTGGCGCAAGACGGGCTTCGACCACTCCGTGCTCGAGGATCTCCATCTCAGGCTGCTCGAGGCCCGCGAGCAGGACCTCGATCCACTCGTCGCGGAGGCGGTAGGGTGACCGCGGCTGAGCTGCGTCCTGTCACCGGGGGCCCATCGTGGCTCGTCATCCAGCTGCTCGAGCGCTGCAATCTCCGGTGCAACATGTGCTACGAGTGGGGCGAATCGGGGTCATATACGTCGTTGCCCAGCCTTGCTGAGCTCGATCTCGACGTGCTTCTCGAGCGGCTCGAGGAGTGTCTACCCGGGAAGCCGTACGTCGAGTTCTTCGGCGGGGAGCCGTTGCTGTATCGCGGCATCTGGAAACTTCTCCAGGTGCTCGGAGATGCGGGCTGTGAGGTTGCGTTCCCGACGAACGGCACGACCCTTCCCCGGCACGCCCATCGACTTGTGTCCGCGAATCCAACCCGGGTGTGGGTCTCGCTCGATGGCCCGAGGGAGATCAACGATGCGCAGCGTGGTGCGGGCGTATACGACCGCGCGATCCGCGGGATCAATGCGATCGACCGTCTCAAACAGGAAACCGGCAATCCGTATCCCGAGCTCGGCGTCTGCTTTGTCGTGACGCCGGACAACCACCACACCATCCAGGAGTTCTTCCTCGAACTTGACCTCTCGCAACTCGGCGCCGTCAGCATTGAGATGCAGAGCTACGTGACGGCTGCGCAGCATCGCCACTACGCGCGTGTCGCCCACGAGAAGTTCGGAGTGACGACAACGCCAAACGCCGCCGCCTACGTGCGCGACCCAGCAGTGTTTGCGACCGTCGATGCCGACTCGGTGGGCCGCCAGATGCGTCGCGTGCGCGACGAATGCCGTGAGCGCGGCATCCGGTTCTTCAGCCAGCCGCACACCCTGGAAAACGAAACGATCGCCGCATACCTCTCGGCCGATTGGACGGCGATGGCCGGTCACCACCAGCGTTGCGCCGTACCGTGGATGTACGCGGAGATCTCGGCTCGCGGAGATGTCACAACGTGCCACTCGTTCTACGACATCACGATTGGAAATATCTACGACCGCAGCTTGATCGACATCTGGCACGGCGAGCGCGCGGGGGAGGTTCGCTCCCACCTCCGGCGTGAGCTGTTCTCGGTTTGCACCGCGTGCGCGAGGTATTACAACGCATCGACGCATCCCATCGCCCAGACAACTGCAAGGCGGAGGAACGACTCATGACCCACGTGAAGAGCACTCCCGTTGTCGACCGCGTGGCATTCGAGAAGCTGCGCCGTGTCGCGCCCGGCGCGCTCGTCGGACGGCGAGAGCGCCAGGTCGTTCGACCGCTGCCCGATGAGGTCTCCTTCAAGCTCACCAACCGCTGCAACCTGCGCTGTCACCACTGCTACCAGTGGGGCGACGACGGGCACCACAAGACCCTCGAAGCCGAAGACCGCAACCGCGATCTTGACATCGGTGTGGTGGCCGAGGTCCTCGATGCGACGCGCGAGCGCAGGGCGAACGTGTTCCTCTGGGGTGGTGAGCCGTTGTTTTATTCCGACTGGGACGACCTCGTCGAGCTGCTCGCCGAGCACCGACGCTGGACGTCAGTGTGCACCAACGGCGTCTACATCGAAAAGCGCCTCGACTCGCTGCTGACCATCTCCGATCGCCTTGAGATGTTCATCGCGCTCGATGGCTTCGAGACCGAGCACGACGCCCTGCGCGGAGCGCTGTCGTGGCGCCGCACGATGAAAGGCCTCCGCCTCCTGGTTCAGGAGCGGGAAGCTGGTGACTACCACGGGGAGGTGACAGTCAATTGTGTGTTCCAGGAGTCGATGGTGGGGAAGCTGTTCGACTTCGTCACCTTCCTGCAAGACGAAGGCGTCGACGCGGTCTACCTCAGCTACCCGTGGCACATCTCCCCGCGGACCGCCGCGCTGATGGATGACTACGTTGCCGAGCACCTTCCCAGCGTCGCGGCACGTGTACCGCGGGGAAGCGGGAGCTGGCACTCATACACGTTCGCGCTCAACCCCTCTGCGATCAGCAACCTTCGCAGCGATCTGGCCCGGATCGAGAACGCCGATTGGCGCACGAAGGTGCGCTACAACCCGGAAATCGACGACGCGAGCCTCGAGGGGTTCCTGGCCGGGAGCGAGGAGCCGGCCAGCGGCCGGACTCGCTGCCTGTCGATCAACAGCCGCCTCGATGTTCTTCCGACCGGCGAGGCCATTACCTGCAAGTTCTTTCCCGAGCTGGCGGTCGGTCAACTCGCCACCTCCGGCGTCGCCGACGTCTGGCATGGACCTCAGCTGACGGAGCTGCGCGAGACCGTCGACCAGCACGGCCTCATGCCCGTTTGCTCCAAGTGCCCGATGCTGTATTCGCGTGGTGCGTGAAGCGCGGACTGGTCCCTGCTCGATGGCCCGGGCAGGACTCGAACCTGCGCGCGACGGATTATGAGTCCGCTGCTCTAACCACTGAGCTACCGGGCCGTGGGTGGGACGGTACCGGCTGATCAGGCGGGCTCCGGTTCGAACGGTGTCGGCGGATAGGCAAACCTTGCGCGGCCCCGGAGAGCCTGCCACCGCGAACCCCTTGGCCCGCCATCGCCACGCCCCGCCGCTCCCGCGCGGGCCGTGATCGGCGGGTGGTTCAGGTAGGCTTCCCAGGTAGATGATGGTGCTCGCCACAGACTCGGTAGGGCAGACGCTGGCGCTGCTCGTGACGTTCCTCGGGATTGGGATCCTGGTGAACTTCCTCATCATCTATGTGGTCCTGCTCGTGATGGGCGAGCACAGGGAGAACAAGGAGCGCCGGGAGCAGCTCGGGCAGTAGCCGCCCGGCGGCCGCGGCCTCCTGGCTCGCCACGGCGCGTGGCGAAAGCGCCGCACCCCACGGCGCCCGGCGAAAGACGCCGCGGCCCCCGGCACTCTTAGGTCGGACCCGGAATCGGCAGCGTCCCGGTCCTCGGCGAGGACTGCCAGGTCCCGGTCGGCGCGAGCCACTGAAACCGCACCTCGAGGCCCGGTCGAACATGCGCCACGGCGACCTCGGTATCGAAGATGCCGTTCTGGTCGGTGACGGCGCTCCCGGCGTCGCGATATGCCCCGCCCGATCGGACCTGAATCCGAACCTTGGTCGGGGCTCGGACCGGCCGCGCCCGCCCCCAGACCTCGAGCAGCTCACCGCCACCGCTCGACCCGCCACCGCCCGACCCGGCGCCGGCCAATACCCGCGCCACGACCGGGGAGCGGAACATCGCCAGCGCGGGCTTGGCGGTCATGTCCTCGCGCATCAGGCCGGTTGTCCAGGTGCCCGCGAGCTGGGCGGCGGGGCGGCCGGTCCGGTACCGGAACACGAGCGTCTCGTAGGTCAGCGTGTCGCGCAGGAGGAACTGCGCGAACGAGGTTGTCTGGGGATCGCGCCAGGCCAGATACTCCGAGGCGGCGTTCATCTGCGCCTGGCTGGGCTCGCTCCAGGGGCGGTTGGACAGCTCGGCGTTGGACTCGTAGGCCTGCTCGGTCAGCCACAGGTCGCTCGCTCCCGGCGCGAACCGGTGCATCGTCACCAGCCGGTCAAGCAGGGACTGGAGCTGGGGCAGATCGCCCATCTGGGCCCAACCCTGTTGGCCGGCACCCGACGGCACCCAGGGCGGGGCGTCGCGCTCATACGGGTGGTGCGCGAAGCCGTCGGCCGGCACCGTCCGGAAGTGCGCACACGCGCCGTCGGTGATCGGGTGCAGCTGCGCGTCCACGCACGCCAGCCGGCGGATGAAGGCCATCGGCGCGACGCCGTCGGAACCCGAGGGAACATCGGAGCCGGCGTTGCTGGTGTTTCCGATCAGGACGGTTGCCCCCGGCGATGCCCGCTTGATCGCCGGGTACGCGAGTTCGGTCAGCTCGCGGATCCAGTCGGCGCTGGCGGCGACACCGTCGCGCCATTGGGGCTGGAGGAACGTCGGCCCGTTCGGCTCGTTCCACAGCGTGAACGTGCCCACCCGAGGCAGCGGCGTGTGCTCGCCGGCCGGGACGAAGGAGCCGTTGTAACGGCGCGCCAGCATCGTCTCCCAGGCCACCAGCTTGCCGACGTCGATGTTCGAATGGAACGCACCGGCCGTCGGATGGAGGGTCGCCCACAGCGGCGCGCCGAACGCCGGGTCGATGATCACGCCGATGCCCGCGCGTGCGGCCGCGCGGACGGCCCGGTCGAGTAGCTTCATCCCCGGTGAGTCGTACGCGCCCGGATCGTCGATGCGGAACTCCCGGGGCGCGACGGGCGAGTTCGGATCCGGGGCCTCGATCTTCCATTCGGCCGAGATCCGCAGCTCGTCGACGCCGAGCCAGCGCAGCTTGGCCATGAACTGCGGAAGCCACGTGGGCGCGAACAGCGATAGGCCGTCGTCCTGAAGCACCGTGTGAAACGTCCGCGCGCGGGCTCCGGGCGCCGGCACGGCGAGCAGCAGGCACGCCATGGAGACGGACACTGCGAGAACGGATCGCCACAGGCGCGACGGGAGGCCCGGCCGCGGGAGAAGCGCCTGCTGATCGCTGTCGTTGACATCCATGTTCAATCTCGCGTCGCGGGCCGTGGTGGCGATTGTGATCCCTTGCCGGAAGCGCGGAGGCGTCGCCCTCGCTGACTACCCCGCGGTTCCACTACACATAACAGTCGAGGGTTCGGCGGGGCTGAAGGAACGGTGAAGGGGAGCGTCGAATGAGACGGACCGATGAAGCAATCAACGACTCCGACCGCCGTTCCCGAGAGCTCGAGCGGCCACCAGGCGCTATCCGCCTACATCAAGGCTCGCTTCGACGAGTTCTCCCGTTCGCAGAAGGACGTCGCGCAGTACATCGTCGACCACCTCGATGAGGCTGCCTTCCAGACGGCCGAGGAACTGGCGCGCCGCGCGAACACCTCCTCGAGCACGGTCGTCCGGTTCTCGCAGGCGCTCGGCTTCGAGGGCTTCCCCGAGCTCCAGCAGGCCGCCCGCGACGAGTACCGGCGCCGACCGCCCGGCGGGGCCGATGCCGTCGGCGCCGCGACGCCCCTGTTCTCACTCGACCACACCGAGTTCGAGGCCGCGCTGGCAGCCGATCACGTGAACGTCGAGGACACGGCACACAAGCTTTCCCGCTCGGACGTCGAGGCGGCGATCGACGCGATCGTCTCCGCCGAGCGCGTGCTGATCGCCGGTACCGACCAGATGGCGTTCTTCGCCAGCTACCTGCGGCACCTGCTGATGCTGCTCGACCTGCGGGCCGAGATCGTCGCCAGCCCGTCGCAGGAGGCGCTCGGGCGACTCAGCCGGATCGACGAGCAGACGCTCGTGATTGGCCTGTCGGCCGGTCGGCCGCACCCACTGATCACGCGGACGATGAAGCTCGCCCGCCACCGCAAGGCGCCGACGCTGGCGATCACCGACGCGACCCTGTCCGAGGTCGCGCGGCTGGCCAGGATCCGGCTCTACTACTCGTCGAACACGCCGGCCTTCGTGCGCTCGCACACCGCGCTGCTGTCGCTGATCCAGGCGCTCGCCTATGGCGTGTACGCGCGGGACGCGCAGCAGTACGACGTCCGCATCAAGGCCTTTCGCCTGAAGTAGCCGCCTCAGCGGGGAGCGACGAGCAGCGCCTGTGTGGCGCGGCCGACCCGCCCGCGCTCGTCGAACAGCACGCTCTCCGAGGTCGCGATCCCCTCTGGCGCGATCAGCGTCTTGGCCTCGAGGCAGATCCACTCACCGACCGGCTCCCGCTCGATGTAGAGCGTGAGGTCCGGGTTGATGAACAGGTACTCGTCCCACGGCAGCAGCGCGCTGATCCCGTTGCCGAAGTCGCCCGCCGCCGCGAGCCGCTGCAGGGGGGAGGGCGTCTCCCCGGCGACGATCGGCGCCACGAGGCGAAACCACCCGGTCGCTGCGCCGCCGCCCATGAACCGCCCGGACACGAACCGGACCTCGATCGCGTCCGGCGCGAACATGGGCCGGTGCGGCGAGCGCAGGTCGTTGTCCCGGCCCTGGTCGGGGCCGGGCGGCGTCGGAGAATCCTCGACCGCGGTCGCCGGGGCGTCGGCGCGCCTCACCTGCAGCGCCCGGGCGCGGACCAGCTCGAGCCCGTCGGGACTGGCGAGCGAGGCCTCGAGCAGCTGTACGCGGCGGCCTGGACGGACGACGGCGGCGTCGGTGACCAGCTCCCCGATCGGCACCGGGCGCAGGAACTCATAGGTCACGCGCGCGAGCTGGAGGCCGGGCGCGGCCGGGAGCGCCTCGAGGGCACGCATCAGCAGCGCGGCGGGCGCGCCACCGTGCTGGGCGTTCGGGTCCCAGGGGCCGCGCGCGAGCTCGGTGGCGACGAACCGTCCGTTAAGGGCGACGAACACGGATTGATCGGACATCGCGCCACAAAGCTACACTCACCGCAGATGAGCGAGCACAACGGCACCCCGCGCGACGAGTCGACGTTCACCGTCAAGGCCGGCCTCGCGGAGATGCTCAAGGGCGGCGTGATCATGGACGTCGTCACGGCCGAACAGGCAAAGATCGCCGAGGACGCCGGTGCCGCGGCGGTGATGGCGCTGGAGCGCGTGCCCGCCGACATCCGGCGCGACGGTGGCGTGGCGCGCATGAGCGATCCGGAGATGATCAAGGGCATCCAGGATGCGGTCACGATCCCGGTGATGGCGAAGGCGCGGATCGGCCATTTCGTCGAGGCGCAGGTGCTGGAGGCGCTCGAGGTCGACTACATCGACGAATCCGAGGTGCTGACCCCGGCCGACGAGGCCAACCACATCGACAAGTGGGCGTTCAAGGTTCCGTTCGTGTGCGGGGCCACGAACCTTGGCGAGGCGCTGCGCCGGATCGGCGAGGGCGCGGCGATGATCCGCTCCAAGGGCGAGGCAGGAACCGGCGACATCGTCGAGGCCGTTCGCCATCTGCGGATGATTGGCGGGGCGATCCGCCGTTTGACCATGCTCGACGAGGCGGAGCTTCCGACCGCGGCCAAGGAGCTCGCGGCCCCGCTGAACCTTGTCCGTCAGGTGGCGGCCGACGGACGGCTTCCGGTAGTCCTGTTCTGCGCCGGCGGGATCGCAACCCCAGCGGATGCCGGGTTGGTGATGCAGCTGGGCGCGGAGGGCGTGTTCGTGGGCTCGGGGATCTTCAAGTCCGAGGATCCCGAGCGGCGCGCCCGCGCGATCGTCGAGGCGACCACGCACTTCCAGGACCCGGCACGGATCGCCGCCGCGTCGACTGGCCTCGGCCAGCCGATGGTCAGCCTCGAGACCTCCAAGCTCGAGGCCGAGCAGCTGCTCGCCCCGCGCGGCTGGTAGGCCGCATGCCCAAGAGCGTCGGCATCCTCGCCTTGCAGGGCGGGTTTGAGGCGCACGCGAAGATCGTCCGCGCGCTCGGGGCCAAGCCGCGCGAGGTGCGCACGGAGCACGATCTCGAGGGGCTCGACGCGCTGATCATCCCCGGTGGCGAATCGACGGTCATGACGCTCGGCATCGAGCGCGAGGGGCTTGCCGAGCCGCTCCGTAAGCTGATCAGCGGTGGCACCCCGACCCTCGGGACATGCGCGGGCCTGATCATGCTCGATCGCGATCATCTCGGCCTGCTCGACGTCCGCTCCGAGCGCAACGCGTTCGGCCGCCAGCTGCAGTCGTTCGAGACCGACCTTGAGCTGGATGGGATTGAGGGTGCGCCCGTGCACGCGGTGTTCATCCGGGCGCCGTGGATCGCCGATCGGGGAGATGAGGTCGAGGTGCTGGCCAGCGTCGACGAGCACCCCGTGGCGGTCAGGCAGGGCAACGTGATCGCGGTCGCCTTTCACCCTGAGCTGGCGGGCGAGACGAGGCTGCACGAGCTGCTGCTGTCGTCGAACGGCCGTGGCTAGCCGGGAGCGCGCCTCGCACGCGGGCCTGCGGCGTCGCGAGCTGCTGGTCGCCGGCGTCGGGACTGCGGCCGGGGCACTCGGACCGGGCGCGGCGGCGGCCGGGACTCGCGGGCGCACGCCCAGGCCGAAGCTCTACGACGTGGCCGTGGTCGGTGCCGGTCTCGCCGGACTCACCGCGGCTCGCGCCATCCGCGCCGCCGGGCGGTCGGTGATCGTGCTCGAGGCGCGCGATCGCGTCGGCGGTCGCAACTTCGATCATCGACTCGGTCCGGGGAAGGTTGCCGAGCTCGGGGGACAGTGGGCCGGACCGGGTCAGAGCCGGGTCCTGGCCTTGGCGAAGGAGCTCGGTGTGGCGACCTTCCCGACCTACTCCGATGGCAGCAACGTCTACTACGCGGGTGGCAGGCGACGGACCTACACCGGCGACATTCCGCCGGCGGCTCCGCCGGCGCTGGCCGAGCTCGCCGTCACGATCGGCACCTTCAACCGGATGGCCGCGGGCGTCGCGGCCGACCGGCCGTGGACGGCATCGCGCGCCCATGGCTGGGATCAGCAGACGATCCAGACCTGGATCACCGACAACCTGCACACCGCCGAGGCGCAGAACCTCGCCGGGCTTGCGATCCGCGGCGTCTACGGAGAAGAGGCGGACCAGATCTCGCTGCTCGACCTGCTGGCGGCAATCACCGGGGTGGGAGGGGACTTCGAAACGCTCACCGGTTCCGCTCAGAGCATTCGGTTCGTCGGCGGTCCACAGCAGCTGTCCGAGAAGCTGGCCAGGCGGCTCGGCCAGCGCGTGCACCTCGGCGTGCCGATCACCGCGATTGAGCAGGACTCGCGCGTGACCCTGCACGCCGGCGGTGCGAGCTTCACGTGCCGGCATGCGATCCTGACCGTTCCGAAGACGCTGCTCGGCCGGCTCCGCTTCGACCCGCCGCTCTCAGCGGCGCACGACCAGTTCGTGCAGCGCCAGCCGATGGGATCGGTGCTGAAGGTCAACGCGATCTACCGGCGGCCGTTTTGGCGCGAGGATGGGCTCAGCGGAACCGCCACGTCGGAGACCGGCCCGATTCGCATCACCTACGACAACTCTCCTCCCGACGGCCGGCCTGGCGTGCTGGTCGGCTTCATGGAGGGGAACGACAGCCGCGCTTTCTACGGCGCCTCGGGATCGAATCGACGGGCCGCGGCGCTGCAGTGCCTGGCCCGCTACTTCGGTCCCAAGGCGCTCGCGCCGATCGCCTACGTCGACATGATGTGGGCCGCCGAGCCTTACACGCGCGGCGCCTACGGAAGCTTCAACCCGCCCGGAGTCCTCACCTCCCTACGCGATCCGCTCGCCCAGGCGTTCGGGCGGCTGCACTACGCCAGCGCGGACGCGTCACCGCGCTGGCCCGGCTACATGGACGGCGCGATCCGCTCCGGTGAGCAGGCGGCCGCGCGGGTGCTGGCCGAGTTGTGAACGGCTGGCGTGACGGTCAGTCGACGCCCGCTGGCTCGCGGGCCGGGCGGTCATGCCCGTCGCGGTCGGCGTAGGCACGGAAGTCGCGCTCGAACTGGGTCCAGTCGAAGGTCGGTACGCCGTCGGGCTCGGGAGGAGGCTGCTCGTCGACGGGTTCCTCGTCGTCGGGTGGGTCCTCGGAGTCAGATCCGCGGGAGAGCCACGCCGCCAACGCGCAGACGATGATCCCGGCCGCGTAGACCACCGCGGCAAGCATCGGATGGTGTGTCACCGAAGCCAGCGCGCCCACGGCGTACAGCCCGAGCGCCGAGATGACCAGCCGCCGCAACTCGACGCCGGGAATCGCCTGACGAGGCGCGCGAGCGTACAGGCTCACGAAGATGCCGGCCGCGAGCGCGATCGCCAGTACCAGCTTCCACGCATCTGAGGGAGGCACGAGCATTGCCTACCCCGATGATCGACCGGTTGCCCGCGGAAATCAAGACCTCCGCCCCAACTCCTGGACGTCCCAGCAGGCCTACACCTCGAGGCCGTGGCGCATCGTGTTCTCGGTGATCGTGTGCGGCTCGACGAAATGGAGCAGGTAGTCGGGGCCGCCGGCCTTGGTCCCGGTGCCGGAGAGCCGGTTGCCACCGAACGGCTGGCGCCCGACCATCGCGCCGGTGATCCCCCGGTTCACGTACAGGTTCCCAACCGGCGTGCGCTCGCGCACGTAGCGAACGGTGGTGGGATCGCGCGCGAACAGCCCGCCGGTGAGCGCGAACGGGAGGCCGTCGACGATCTCGCAGGCATGCTCGACGTCACGCACCCGTTCGATCGCCAGCAGTGGGCCGAAGATCTCCTCATTCAGCACCGCTGAGCCTGAGCGCAGGTCGGCGGCGACCATCGGGGTGCAGAACCACCCTCGGTCGGGGACCGGGGTGGCCGTGGCGACGATCCTGCCCTCCGACTCGGCCAGCGTCGCGTATCGCTGGACGCGCTCCTGGGCCGCGCGCTCGATCACCGGCGGCACATCGGTGCCGAGCTGACTGGCCTGGCCGACGACGAGCACCCGCGCCGCGCCGGCAACACGCTCGATCACGGCATCCGCGATCGCCTCGTGCACGAGCACGCGGGCGGCGGCTGAGCATTTCTGCCCGGCGTAGACAAATGCGGAGGAGACGACTGCGGGCACGGCCTCATCGAGGTCGGCGTCGGCGTCGACGATCACGCAATTCTTTCCGCCGAGCTCGGCGACCACGCGCTTGATGTGCTTCTGCCCGGGAACCGTCTGGCCGGCCGCACGGACTATCTCGAGACCGACCTGGAGCGAGCCGGTGAACGCGATCGTGTCGACCTCTGGGTGGGCGACCAGTGCCGCGCCCGTGTCGCCCTCGCCGGGCAGCAGCGAGATCGCCGCCGGTGGCACCCCGCCGGCTCGCAGCGCCTGGACGATGCGGTAGGCGCACCCGGGTGACTGCTCCGCCGGTTTGAGGATCACCGCGTTCCCGGCCGCCAGCGCTCCCGCGGTCATCCCACACGGGATCGCGATCGGGAAGTTCCAGGGCGCGATCACGCCGGCGATCCCCCGCGGGCGGTACTGAAGCTCGTTGCGCTCACCCGGAACCTGAAGCAGCGGCCGGCCTGCCTCGAGCTCGATCGCCGCGCGGGCGTAGTACTCGAGGAAGTCGATTGCCTCGCACACGTCGCCGTCCGCTTCCGGCCACGGCTTCGCGCACTCGCGGACCTCCAGCGCCGCGAGCTCGAGTCGCCGCTCGCGCAGCCACCCGGCCGCTCGCACGAGCGCACCGGCGCGATCGACCGCGGGCGTCCGCGACCAGATCCGGAACCCATCGCGGGCCGTCGACACGGCGGCCGCCAGGTCGGCCTCGGAGACCGCCGGCGCGGTTGCCACCTCGCGATCAGGCTCCCCGGGGTCGGTGGACGTGAGCTGTCCTGTGGAGGCGGCGCGGTCCTCGTCGCCGATCATCACCGGGACCCGTAGCGGCAGCTCCTGGTCCACCCGGGCGAGTGCGTCGTCGAGACCTGCGCGCACCGACGCCCGCCGCAACTCGAGCACGGGCTCGTTGGCGAACGGGGACAGGGCGGGCATCGCCCGTTAAATCTAAACGGGCCCGGTTGCTCTCAGACGCCCCGCAGGCCCGCCACGTGCGCGAACGTGCGTACGACGATCTTGATGTCGCTCCACAGCGACCAGTTGGCGGCGTACAGGTAGTCGGTCTTGACCATCTCGCTCAGCGGCGGGCGGGTCGGTCCGAGCACCTGCCACGGACCGGTCATGCCCGGCGCGAGCTGCAGGCGCTCGCGATGGCGCCCCTCGACCAGCCGGTCCTCGTCGAGCACCAGCGGCCGGGGGCCGACCAGGCTCATCTGGCCGCGAGCCACGTTGAACAGCTGCGGGAGCTCGTCGATCGAGGTGCGCCGCAACAGCCGGCCGACGCGGGTTACGCGCGGATCGGTGCTGATCTTGAACAGGCCATCGGTTTCGTTGAACGACTCGAGCGCTTCCCGCTGGGCCTCGGCGCCGTCGATCATGCTGCGGAACTTCGCCATCCAGAACACCTGTCCGTCGCGGCCGACGCGGCGCTGGCGGAAGAACACCGGGCCGGGGCTGTCGAGCTTGACCGCGACCGCGACGATTGCAAACACCGGCGAGAGCAGGAGCAGACCGATCGAGGCGCCGACCACGTCCATGACCCGCTTGACCGCCTTCGAGGAACGTGAGAGCCCGGGGCGACGCACGCCGAGCACGGTGACGCCCCCGACGGTGTCGAATTCGACCGCCGAGCCGACGACCTCGAACAGACGCGGCACGATCGAGACCTTGACGCCGATCGCGGTCGTGCGGCTGACCGCCTCGAGCATCGTCTCGTTGTCGGCGCTGGTCGGGATCAGGAACACGCGGTGGACATCGAGCTCATGCACGAGCGGCTCGAGGTCCTCGAAGCGGAGCTTGCGGCGACGGCGGGATCGCTCACCCCAGTCGCTGGGCGACCGGCGCTCGTCCTCGAGCGGGAGAAAGCCGACGATCTCGAGCCGGGCGCCCGGGTCGGAGACGAGCGAGTGGGCGAGTTGGTTGCGCGCGAGTGAGCTGCCAACGATCAGGACCCGCTCGCGCGGTGCCGAGAGCTGGGCGAGCATCCGCGCGGTCGACCGCGCCAGCACCAGGAAGGCCGCGGTCGAAGCCCACAGCAGCGCCACGCCGCCTCCGCCCAGGTGCATCTTCAGGCCGAAGAAGAACGCGACCACCGACCACAGCAGTGCGAACGCCCCGGCCAGGCTGAGCAGCTTCGGCATCTCGTCAAGGGTCGACTTGCGCAGGACGAGCTCGTCGTGGTCGTAGCGGCCCGTGACCTTCGCGATCAGCACGATCAGCGGAAGGCTGGCGATGCTGATCCAGTTGAGCTGGTGCCTCGAGCTGGTCGCAACGACGGCGACGCCACCGGCGGCGGCGGCGAGATCCGCCACCGCAAGCAGCCGTCGGAATACCGCGTCGCGCACGGCTGGCATCGCACCGCGGACCGGCGCTCCCTGGCTCAGGGGGGGAGCTGCGAGTGAGCCGCCGTCACGGTGGCCGGTTCGCTCCGGGAGCGGCCGCAGTGAGGTTCCGGCGCCTCCCTCCGGGAGCGGCCGCAGTGAGGTTCCGGCGCCTCCCTCCGGGAGCGGCCGCAGTGACGTTCCGGTGCCTCCGTCGACTAATACACCAGTTGCCGGTCTATTGATAGACCGTGTTCCCGTAAATTGCAGACCCTGCGCAGAGGAGGGCTCGCTGCCTTGTCTCTCAATCAACCCCTGTCTCTCCTTCCGCTACGCCCTGCCAGGCGCGCTGGAAGTTCACGTGCTATTGCCGTCCGCAAGAGCCGCCTCGAGGCTCGCGTTCGGTTGAACTACCCGGTACGGCCGAAAATACCTACAAATGGCGTAATGCGCAAGTTGCAACCGTCGCGTCGGAATTTGGCCTTCGGCAACCGCGATCGGGCCCGAAAATCTGGACGCAAATTGGAGCGCCGCGACCCGTACCGCGCCTCCCGCGCCATACGCTGGCGAGCCTGGAGCGATCGCGCGCTACGGAGCCGCGAGCAGGGTTTCCAGCGGCGTGCCGCTGGCCTGTTCGTGCAGGAACGACTCGTTGCTGGTGTTCTCGAGCAGCCGGCGGACCAGATACGCCATGCCGGCGACGAGATCGCCGACCGGGCAATAGGTGCGCACGCGGAAGCCGCGGCTCGCGAGCGCGTCCTGGAGCTCGTCACCGAGTCCGCGCAGGACCTGTAGCTCCAGGTCGCGGTCGTTGCCGCCGTAGAGCCGGCTGAGCGCGATCGCATGGGCAACCGAGCGGAGGTTGTGCGACGCGACGGCGACCCGAACTGACGGCCGGGCCTCGATCAGGCGTTCGGTCAGCGTCTCGAAGTTCCGGTCGCAGTCGGCCTTGACCTCGAATACCGGAGCGGGCCAGCCGTGCTGACGGGCCTGGACCAGCTCGTGGTCCCAGTAGGCGCCCTTGACCAGGCGGACCTGCAGCGGCTGCTTCCGGGTCGTGCCCGTCGCCCACCGCAACACGGTCTCGAGCTGCTCGGGAGAGTCGCGCAGGTAGGCCTGGACGACGACCCCGGCCGATGGTCCCTCCTCGAACTCCGGCTCGGCGAGGACGTCGAGCACAAGCTCCATCACCGCCTCACGAGAGTCCAGCGACTCCATGTCGATGTGGATATGGGCGCCGAGCTCGCGAGCCCGGCGCAGCAGCGGTCGCAGGCGCTCGGCCGCGTCCCGTCGGCCGCGATCGGGCGCGTCCGGCCGCAGCAGCGGGGTCAGCGCGGAGATCTTCACCGACACGTTGGCCCGAGCCAGCGGGCCGATCCCGTCGGCTTCGAGGATCGGGCGGTGCGGCCAGGAGACCGTCGCCCGCGCGAGCTGCTCGGTCGCGTCCAGGCAGCGACCCGCGTAGCTGTCGGCCTCGGCTGCGGTGACCGTCGCCTCGCCGAGCAGGTCGACCGTGCTGGCGACGCCGCGCTCCCACAGCCCCTTGAACACGCCCAGCGCGGCCCGCGGCGACTCGCCGACGATGAACCGGTGGGCCATGTGCCGCACGCCACCGGCGGCGGCGGCGCCGAGCGCGGCCCGGCCTGCCCTGGTGTTGGCGACGCGCATCGCGGCCGAGATTGGCGGCGGGGTGTCCGGGACCTCGTTCAGGAAGCCGGTGAGATGCCGTGCCAGATCGTCGAGCGAACGGCACGCCGGGACCACGTCGACGAACCGGAACAGGGCGGCCCGGAGCTCGCGGTCGCTGGAGGCGAGCTCCATTGCCCGCGCGTCCAGCGCCCGGACCGGATGCCGGCTGGCAGACGGGAAGCTGGCGGCCAGCTCGCGGCCGATCCGATGGACCTCCGGCTCGACCTGGCCGGGCGGGAGGCTCACCCGGCAGCCGTTCCGGCCGCGATCGCCGCGCCGTCCGGCGGCGTCGCTCGTTCGATCGTCTCCCAGCTCACCGCGTGGCGGCGCTCGGCCTCGTCGGCGGCGCCTCCGCCCCGAAGCCCGAACAGGCGCTTCGCATACAGCAGGTAGATGACGACGGCGAGGTTGATCAGGAAGCCGATGATCTTCAGTGCCGAACGGCGGTGGATGATCTCGTAGATCTCGAGTGGCAGCAGGATCGTGGTCGCGAGGAACGTGAGGTATTCGGCCCAGCGCTTTGTGAACCACAGACCGACCGCCTCGACCCCTTCGAGCAAGCCGAATGCGACAAGCCCAATCCCGACCTCGCGGAGGGTCCCCGAGCGCAGCGAGAACAGCCTGTCGAACTCGTGGAGGATCCCTACGTGGCCGGTGTTCTGGACCGGGCCGCCGGCGACGCCGCCCTGAATGTCGGTCAGGATCTTGTAGTAGGTGTCGCGCAGGCTCGTCTCGTTGGAGGCGAACAGAAGCACAGCGATCCCGAGCAGAACGAGGATCGTGAAGTGGAGCGCGCGATCGACGGCGATCACGCGGAGCACCACCTTGTCGCGAAGTGCCTTCCCGCGCAGCGGCACGACGATCTCCTCGCGGCTCGGTACGCGCGGCTCGATCGGCTTCTCGGGGCGGGCGAGCGCGACCCAGCTGTCGCATCGCAGGCAGCGGTGCCAGCGCAGGGATCCCTGCTCGCGCACGACGAGCGCGTCCTGCGGCCCGACCTCGGCGGCGTCGAGGCCTACCAGCACGTGACCGCTGAACCCGCAGGCGATCAGCTCCCAGTCGATCTTGCGCCTCGGCCGGGGGCGCGGATGCGTCCCGGGCGGAGGCGGATGCGGTGCACCGTCGCTTGGGTTCGCGTCCGGCTCGACGGGGGACTCGGCGTGCACGCAGGAACCGTAGCGCCCGCCACGGGGTCCTGGGAGTGATGTTCACGGTCGCCGGAAATGGAGCGAGCCAGTAGCGGGCGGGCAGGAGGATCCTGACCGGCGATCGCCAAACCTCCCTGCATGAGACGTCTGCTCACGCCCGCCGCGCTCGTGTCCATGCTCGTCCTGGCCGCGTGCGGGGGCTCGAGCAACAGCGCCAGCACCACCAGTTCGTCGAGCGCCAGCACCTCAAGCACGGCTCCCGTGACCAGCAGCACGACGTCCTCGAGCGCGAGCACCGCCACAACCACCGCGACTGTCACCACCACGGTGTCCGGGACGCCGTTGTGCGTGGCCGCCGATCTGACGCTCAGCTTCCTCGGACAGCAGGGCGCGACCGGGCACGGCCTGCTGGGATTCGCGCTGCGCAACTCGAGCTCACACAGCTGCCACACGTTCGGATATCCAGGGATCCTGTTCCTGGACAAGACGGGAGCCGGGCTCCCGACCGTGACGACACGCACGACGCGCGATTTCTTCGGCACCGCGCCCGAGGTATCACTGACCCTCCAGACGGGCCAGAGCGCCTCGTTCAGGATCGGGGTCACCCACGGGATGGCGTCGCCGGTCGGGTGCACCACCGCCTACGGCCTGCAGGTGATCCCGCCAAATGACACCTCCACCCTGCGGACGTCGATTCCAGGCGGCACCTACGAGTGCCGGACCGCGACGCTGTCGCCGCTGCGGCCCGGTACCTCGGCCTACCGCTAGGGTTGCTCCGCCGTCTGGCCGGCCGGGCGCCACGGCGGATCCCTGAGCAGCGTGGCGAACTCTGTCGCCGGGATCGGAGGGGAGAAGTGGAAGCCCTGGGCAGAGTGGCACCCGAGGGCGGCCAGCGCCTGCGCCTGCCGCTCGGTCTCGACGCCCTCGCCGATCACCCGCAGCGATAGCGCTCGGGACATCGCGATGATCGCCTCGGTGACCGCGGTGTCCGGCGCCTCGACCCCGAGGCCATCGACGAACGAGCGGTCGATCTTGAGCGCGTCGAGCGGGAGGCGGGTCAGATACGCGAGCGAGGAATAGCCGGTCCCGAAGTCATCGAGGACGATCTTGACCCCGATCGCCTTGAGATCGCGCAGCGCGTCGGAGACCGCCTCAGTGTCGCGCATGATCACGCTTTCGGTGATCTCGAGGCTCAGACACTCCGGATCGAGCCCGGTCGCGCGGAGGACGTCAGCCACGGTCTCGGGGAAGCCGCGCTTGGCGAACTGCATCGCCGAGAGATTGACCGAGAGGCTGATCGGCGGGTCGTCGGGACGGGACTGGTACCAGCGTGCCGCCTGGCGGCACGCCTGTTCGAGGACCCAGCGGCCGATCGGCTCGATCAGCCCGTCCTCCTCGGCCACCGGAATGAACTCGCTTGGTCCGATCACGCCGCGCTGGGGGTGATCCCAGCGCACGAGCGCCTCCGCGCCCACGACCTCAAGCTTGTTTAGGGTCACGACCGGCTGGTACTCCAGTCGCAGCTCGCCCCGCTCGAGCGCCCGGCGAAGATCGTTCTCCACGCGCAGCCGGATCATCGCGCGGTCACGCATGGCCTCGTCGAACAGCTCGTAGCGCGCGCTGCCGCGCTCCTTCGCGCGGTACATGGCCGCGTCGGCGTCGCGGATCAGCTCGGTGGCCAGCTCGCCTCCACGGGCGAGCGCGATCCCAATGCTGGTGGTGACGAAGTGCTCGCTACCGGCGAGCACGAAGGGCCGGGTGAACACGGCGGCGATACGTTCGGCCATCTCGATCGCGGCGTGCTCGTCGGAGATGTCCTCGAGCAGGATCCCGAACTCGTCGCCACCGAAACGGGCAACCGTGTCGCTTGCGCGTACCGCCTGCCGCAGCCGGGGTGCCGCGGCGGCGAGCAGCTCGTCCCCAACCTGATGGCCGAGGCTGTCGTTGACGAGCTTGAAGCGATCGAGATCGAGAAACAGGATCGCGGCCAGCGACTCGCGGCGCGGGAGGCGCGAGAGCGCGTGCTCGAGGCGATCGAGGAACAGGGCGCGGTTCGGCAGCCCGGTGAGCGGATCGTGCAGCGCCTGGTGGCGGATCCGGTCCTCGGTCGACTGGCGCTCGATCGCGTCGGCAAGCACGTTGGCGAGGGCGTGAAGGAAGTCTAGGTCCCCGCCGCTGAACGATCGCAGCTCCTTTGATTGCACCCCCAGCACCCCAAACGGGGCGCTCTGGCCGTCGATCGGCACCGTCGCCCCGCTTCGAGCCTTGATCTGGCGCACCATCGCCGACATGGCGAAGCGGCGCTCGGCCCGCCAGTCGGGGACGACCACGGGGGAGCGGTGATCGATCGTGTAGCCCGCGTGCGACGCGGTGCCGGTCGGCGTGCGCGTGGTCCCGATGATCGCGTCCGGCCAGCCGATCGCGGCGCGCAGGATCAGACAGTCCTCCTCACGCACCAGCTCGAGCACGGCGGCCCCGTCCACATCGAGCAGCTCGGCCGCGTAACCGACCGCCTCCTGCATCAACTCGGTCGGTCGTGCTCCTTCGAGGGCGTGCTCGCCGAGCCTGGCCACCGCCGACTGCTGCGCGGCGCGGTGCTCGAGCTCCGCCTCGTTCTGCTTGTTCGCGGTGATGTCGGACAGGACTCCGTGCCAGCGGCGATGCCCGGCGGCATCCCTAACGAGCACGGCGTCGTCGCGGATCCACACGACGTGGCCGTCGCGGTGGACCATCCGGTACTCGGTCGGACCGGTGTCCGAGCCCCCCGCGGCGTGC
The DNA here is from genome assembly GCA_963796645.1 of uncultured Solirubrobacterales bacterium. Taxonomy (GTDB): domain Bacteria; phylum Actinomycetota; class Thermoleophilia; order Solirubrobacterales; family Solirubrobacteraceae; genus Palsa-465. The sequence continues at coordinate 374,107 of CAWCMQ010000007.1, forward strand.
ATCGCCTCGCTGGCCACGACGCGCTCCCGATCATCGGGGTGAATCTGAGCGAGCCACAGCGTCGGATCCGCCGACCACTCCGCGGGTGAGAAACCGAGGATCTCCTCGATCTGGGAGCTGACGTAGTCCCAGCGCCCCTGCTCGCCGGCCTCGGCCACATAGATGACCACCGGCAGCCGGGCGAGCAGGTCCGGGTACTCCGGGGTGACCGAAGTTAAGGCGGACGCTGGCTCGGGCGGCGAGCCCGCGGGCGGAGGATCGATGGGATGGTGCATCTCCCCAGGTTTATCGGCATTCCGCATCGCACAGTCAGCGGTGAATTTCCTCACCGATGCTGCGGATAGCTACTGAACGCTCTCAAACCTTGTCACCGGCTGCTCGCTCAGCTCGCGCACGAGCCCGTCGCGAACCAGCAGATCGAGATGTCCGAGCACCTCGGATAACGTGAGATAGGCCTGCGTGACTGCGACGTTGCCCCAGATCTGCAGCGCGATCTCATAGGCGCTGAGCGGTCCCGAGGAGAGGATCCGGTGCACCTTTCGGGCGCGTCGGTCGTGCATCCGAAAGCGCTCGTCGATCAGGCTCACATGATCGGTGATCGGATCGCCGTGTCCCGAGAGCACGAGCTCCACCGGGAGCTCGCGCGTCGCCCGCATCGAGTCGATGTAGTCGATCAGCGCGTGCGGGCGCTCCGGGCCTCCGGGCACCAGCGGGCGGGAGATGAGTGGGTTGGAGGAGATGTGAGCCAGCAGGTGATCGCCGCCGAGCAGGATTCGCCGCTGCTCATCCCAGAAGATCGTGTCCGAGGGGCTGTGACCGGGGCGATGGAACACCTGGAAGCGGCGGTCGCGCAGGGCCAGCTCGTCCCCGTCGTGCAGATCGCGCGTGATCCGGCCACTCGAGCCGAAGGCCCGGAACGCGGCACCGACCGAGCCGAGGACGGTGGCGAGATCGTCCGGCACCCCGTGGCGACGCATGATCGCCTGCGAGTACTCGTCGTCGGCGGTGGCGCTCTGAGAGAAGTTCCGCAGATATCCGGTGAGGGCGTGGAATCCCGCGACCTCGGCCCCGGATCGGCGCTCGAGGATCTCCAGCAGGCCGAGGTGGTCCATGTGCTGGTGCGTGATCACGATCAGCCCAAGCTCCTCGATCGTGCGGTCGTGCTCGGCCAGCGCCCGCTCCAGCTCGTCGAGGGATTTTCCCGAGTTCGGGCCAGTGTCGACCAGCGTCAGCGGGTCGTCCTCGATCAGGTAGCAGTTGACGCGGCCGACGAGGAACGGGGTCGGCACGGCGAGTCGGTGAATGCCCGCGCGGGCGGCGAGGGCAAGCGACTCGGCCGCGCTCGGCGGCTCGCTGGAGACGGTCACGAGCGGATCACGCCGAGCACCTCGTCGCGCCGGCGTTCCATGTCCTCGCTCGATCGCAACGACTCGAGGCACAGGCGGAGCAGGGGTTCGGTGTTGGACGGGCGGACGTTGAAGTGCCAGTCGTCGTAGTCGATCGAGATGCCGTCGAGCCGCTCCTGGCGCGCGTCTGCGTAGCGCGCGGCGAGCTCCTGGACCTTGGCCCGCTGGTCGCCGACCTCGGAGTTGATCTCTCCCGAAATGAAGTAGCGCGATCGGTAGGGCGCGAGCAGTTCGGACATGCGGGCGCCGCGCGTTGACAGCAGCTCGAGGATCAGGAGCGCCGGGATCGTGCCGGAATCGGCGCAGTAGAAGTCGCGGAAGTAGTAATGGCCGGAGACCTCGCCGGCGAACACGGCGTCCTCCTCGTGCATCCGGGTCTTGAAGAACGCGTGCCCGACCCGATTGACCAGGGCGCGGCCGCCGGCCTGCTCCACGACGTCGGCCACCGCCCGGCTCGCGCGCACGTCATAGAGGACAGTGGCGCCAGGATGCTTGGCCAGCATCGACTCGGCGAGCAGTGCGGTGAGGAAGTCGCCGTCGACGAATGCGCCGGTCTCGTCGATGAAGAAGCAGCGGTCGGCGTCGCCGTCCCAGGCGATCCCGAGATCAGCCCCGGTGGCGACGACCCGGCGCATGATGAATTCGCGGTTCTCGGGCAGGAGCGGGTTGGGCTCGTGATCGGGGAAATTCCCGTCGGGCTTCCAGTAGGCCTCGTCGAGCTCGAGCCCGAGGCGGTCGAGCAACGGACCGACCATCGGTCCCGCCATGCCGTTGCCACCGTCGACCACGACCTTCAGGGGCCTGATCGCGTCGGGATCGATGAATCGCAGCGCCGCCTCGCGGAACTGGTCATAGACCTGCGCTTCCTGGACCGAGCCACCGCCCGGTGGGTCGGGGAGCCCCTCCTCGATCCGTGCGCGCACTTCGCCGATCCCTGCGTCGCCGGAAAGCGCGATCGCCCCGCGCTTGACCAGCTTCGCCCCTGTGTAGGCCCTTGGATTGTGCGAGGCAGTGCACATCAGGCCACCGTCGAGCTCACGCGAGCCGACGAGGAAATAGAGCATCTCGGTACCGACCTGCCCGACGTCGAGCACGGTCGCGCCCTCGGCGCACATGCCGTCGCGGTAGGCGCCGCTCATCTCCGGCGCGGTCAGCCGCATATCGCGGCCGAGGCCGAGGCGAAGCTCGAAGGTCGGCTTGCCCTCGAGCTCTGAGATCACGCGGGCGAAAGCCCGCCCGATCTGCTCCGCCGTCGTGGCGCCGAGCTCCTGCTGGTAGAGGCCGCGAATGTCATAGGCCTTGAAGATCGCCGGATTGATGCTCACTTCGAGACGACGATCGACGCGATCATGTTCGCGTGGAAGGTGCACACGTAATGGATCGTGCCGGGCTGCGTGAGCTTGATCGTGAACTTGGCGCCCTGCGGCATGGTCGGCGAGGAGACGAATCTCGGGCCGCCCCTGTAGGTGACGTTGTGAGAGACCGGGTCTTCGTTGGTCCATTCCACCGTCTGCCCGACCTTGGCGTGCAGGGCCGACGGGTTGAAGGCGATGTTCTTCATCGTCACCTTCACGGCGCCGCCGGAGGCCGGAGGAGCCGCCGCGGAGCTGGTGGACGAGGAGGCGGCTGAAGTCGAGCTGGAGCTCGAGCTGGAACTGGAGCCGCAGGCGGCCAGGCCCAGAGCGAGCACGGCGGCCATGATGGGCGGGAGAGCTTTCATGCTCCGCAGCCTATCTAGACTCTCAAGCTATGTCGGGTCACTCGAAATGGCATTCGATCAAGCACAAGAAGGCGATCGTCGACGCGCGCCGGGGTCAGCAGTTCACGAAGCTCGCCCGCGCGATCACCGTCGCCGCCCGTGAGGGCGGGGGCGATCTGGACGGCAACCCGTCATTGGCGCTCGCGGTCCAGAAGGCTCGTGACGCCTCGATGCCGAAGGACAACATCGAGCGAGCGGTCGCCAAGGGCACGGGGGAGGGCGTCGACGCCGATCAGATCGAGACCGTGCTGTACGAGGGCTACGGTCCCGGCGGCGTCGCGTTGCTGATCGAGGCGTTCACCGACAACCGCAACCGCACCGGCGCCGACGTGCGCCACCTCCTCTCAAAGCATGGCGGCAACCTGGGCGAGCCTGGCTCCGTCTCGTACCTGTTCGACAAGCGCGGCGTGATCGTGGTCGACGCCAGCCGTTACGACGAGGATGACCTGATCGCAGCGATCGACGCCGGAGCGGAGGACATCTCGCTCGACGAGGACGTGTTCGAGGTGATCACCGAGCCCGCCGACCTCGGCCGCGTGCGCGGTGCGCTGACCGAGTCCGGAGTCGAGATCGACAGCGCCGATGTGGCACAGCGACCGAAGTCCAGAGTGCCGGTCGACGAGGCGGACGCGAGCCGACTGATCAAGCTGATCGACGCGCTCGAGGAGTCCGACGACGTGAGCGCGGTGCATGCCAATTTCGACGTTGATGCCGACGTCCTGGAACGGATCGCCGGCTAGATAGATGGACTCGATCATCTAGTGGCGCAAGCCACGAGTGGCGTGTCCCGCTACCCTCTCGCGTTCTGATGCCCAAGCGACTCCTGATTGCCAGTGGAATCCTCGTCCTCAGCGGCGCCCTGTCGGCCTGCGGCAGCTCGAAGGCCCCGGGCGTCCAGCCTGCGCCCAGCGCTGGTGCCACGGTGGCCTCGGTCGCCGCGACCCCGACGACGACCTCGACGACCACAACGAGCAGCACGAGCTCGGTCGCGACTCCGTCGCAACTGTCGGCCAAGCCGACGGTCACACCGCCCTCGGGGCCGGCGCCCAAGACCCTGATCATCAAGGACCTGATCACGGGCACGGGCAAAACGGCAACGACCGGGAGCACGGTCACGGTCAACTACGTGGGCGTGCTGTACAAGGGCGGCAAGGAGTTCGACTCCTCGTGGCAGCGCCACCAGACGTTCTCGACCGCTCTGACCACGGGCAACGTGATCGACGGATGGGTCAAGGGCATCGCCGGAATGAAGGTCGGCGGCCGGCGCGAGCTGATCATCCCGCCGTCGCTCGGCTACGGCAAGGCCGGCAGCCCGCCTGCGATCCCGGCTAACGCGACGCTCGTCTTCGTGGTCGACCTGCTCGCGGTCTCCTAGACGACTCGTCCTCGGGGCCCGCGGACGCCGCCGACTCCGGGCGCCGGGCGCGGTAGAGCGGGATTGACTCCTTGACGCCCTTCAGCCGGTGCCTGCCGGCGAACGACCACTCGAACCGCCCGGCCGCCTCATCATGGACCTCCTGCGTGCACAGCACGCTGCCGGGGCGGGCGATCCCGGTAACGCGGCTGGCGAGATTGACCGAGTGGCCGTAGAAGTCTCCGGCCCGCTGCAGCGCCGGTCCGACCGCCACACCCGCGCGCAAGGCGGGCATCTCGGCCTCCTCGACCGCCTCGACCAGCGACAGCGCGACCTCCACCAGCGGTCCGGGTTCGGCGCTCACGAACATCGCGGCGTCCCCGATCGTCTTCACGAGACGCGCGGGGGGGACCACCACCTCGGCCGCGAGCTCGGCCAAACGGCCGGCCACGCTGCCCAGCTGCGCGACGTCTATCTGGCCGCCGAGCCGGGTGAAGCCGACCAGGTCGGCAAAGCAGACCGCCACCTCCTGCTCCCCCTGGAGCTGACCCGCCTCGAGCTCGGCCCGGCTGAGCACCCCGCGGCTCACGCTCTCACGCAGATGCGCCTTGAAGGTTGCGACGAGGACCGGGGTGAGTCTCGGCGTCAGCTCCTCCGTCAGCGTGGCGAAGCGCAGCGCGACGTCCTCCTCGGTGTCCCCGGCCTGCAGGAACGTGTCCACGAACGAGGCCGTCACCGTTGCGGCGAGCCGCGCCATCGACTCGCCGAGCACGCGCGTGACCTGGACCAGCGCGTCCTCGCTGAAGCCCGAATCGAGAAACAGCTTGGTTGACTGCAGCCCCTCGAGATCCTCCTCGCTGAACACGCGCTCGTCAGGCCCGGGCTCGGGCAGGCCCTGCAAACGGCGGAAGCGGACGATCAGCTTGGGCGGCAGTCCGGTGCGCTCGGAGACCTCCTGCACCGTGTGGAGGCCGCCGAGGACGCGCTCGACCGGGAGCAACGCAAGTCGGTTCTCCTTCACGGCAGCGGTCAGCTCGTCGAGGCTGAAGCCGTCCCGCTCGAGCTGCTCGAGCAGACGCAGCCGCGCCCGGCGGGCATCGTCGCTAAGACCGTCAAGCAATCCCGCCTTCTCGAAATCCACCCCGGCATCCTCTCCGATAGCGAGCGCGTTCGCTAGCGTGCGCCGCGCCCATGCTCTCGATCGTGATGCCTGTCTACAACGAACGCCAGCGGGTCGTCCGCGCGATCGAGCAGCTGATCGCGACCGAGCTCCCGACCGATTTCGAGCTGATCGTGGTCGACGACGGCTCCACCGACGGAACGCGCGAGATCCTGCGCGAGCGGGCATGGGATGACCGCGTGCAGCTGGTCGAGCATCGGGCCAACCGGGGCAAGGGCGAGGCCGTGCGGACCGGTCTGGCGCGGGCGCGCGGAGAGTTCACGGCGGTGTTCGACGCCGATCTCGAGTACGAGCCCGCCGACCTGGCGCTGCTGCTTGGGCCGTTGCAGGAGGGCCTGACCAACGCCTGCTTCGGAGTCCGCGCGTTTGACGGCTACTCCAGCCACTCGTTCTTGTACGTGCTGGGGAACCGCTCGGTGACGTTGGCCTGCAACATCCTCTTCAACGTCTATATGCGGGACATCATGACCTGCCAGAAGATGATCCGGACCGACGTGTTCCGGGCCCTGCCCCTGAGCAGCCCGGGGTTCGCGATCGAGCCTGAGATCACAGCCCGCCTGATCCAGCAGCGGGAGCGAATCTTCGAGGTGCCGGTCCACTACCGCGCCCGGAGCACCGAGGAGGGCAAGAAGCTGACCGCGGTGGACGGCCTGCGAGTGCTCGGGACGCTGTTGCGCTGCCGGTTCTCGCGGGGATAGGGCCGCGGTTCGCAGCCGGCGGCGAGTCAGCTACGCCCGGCGGTGGTCGCCGGGCGCGCAGTGCGGTGTCGCCGAGGCGCCGCGCGCGGTGACTTCCAACACCCGCCAGGGCCCGACCACGGCGATTGTCCGGATCGTCCTGGCGGATACGTGGGCGATCGGCGGCGTGGTGCCGGTGACACTCGTGTGTGGAGCGCTGAACACGAATCCGGTTCCGCGCATCAGCGGCTTCACGGTCGAGAGCCGAACCTTGAGCTTCCACGCGATCGCGCTCGCCATCGTGTGGTTCACCGCGACCTGGCTCGAGCGGCACGGCAGCACGCGGAGCGTCCCCCCGACCTGATCGACGGCCGCGAACAGCCGCTTCTGGTAGGTGGCCGCCATGTCGGCCTGGTGACCCTGGTGCACGAGCGCGCGCGCACGCGTGATCGACCACGGCAGCGTGGCGGCAAGGAGCAGCAGGCCGACTGCCACCGTCGCTGTGGCCACGCCCGATTGCTGCCGGCGAGCGCCGAGCGCGCCGGCGATCGCCTCGGCCAGCCAGACGACCCCGACGCCGGCCAGCACGCACGCGATCACGCCGCCAGGCAGCAGATAACGGGGCAGGCCATATGCGACCTGGGTAATGATCGCGACCATCAGCGCCCATGCGATCGCCCCGGCGCCCAACCACAACAGGACCTTCTCGCGCCGGATGTACGCGAACACGAGCCCGACGGCGGCGAACACGAGCGTCGGGACGCCGAGCAGCCCGACGCTGCTCTTCAGCTCGGCGAACGCGGTCCCGGGTGACCCCTTCCCGCCGAGCGCCGCACTGCCCGCCTGGAAAGCGTTTCCGGTGATGATCTTCGGCGGTCCGAGCCAGGCGACCGGCACCAGGATCAGCAGTCCGATCACCAGCGGTTTGGTGCCCGGCACGCGCAGCCACAGATACACGGCGTAGAGGAACATGAACACGGAGAACTCCGGCCGGTTGAGCGTGGCCAGGAAGACGAGGAAGAACGCCACGCGGGGCGAGCCGTTGAGATGCCGGTCGATCGCCCACAGGGTCAGAGCCGCCACCACCGGCTCCGAGGCTCCGCGCGCGACGTAGAACATCCAGTCCTGGGCCAGGCACAGCGCAAGCACAGCCACGATCCCGGCCAGCGGGCCGGCGAAGCGGCGGCCGAGTCTGAACGCCGCCACCAGCGCCAGCAGCGAGGCCGTACGAGTCACCACCAGCCACAGGTTCGGAGCGGAATGACCGAAGAACCCGAAGATCGTGGTGAAGAAGGCCGGGAACGGCTTCCACGACGGACCACCGCCGAGGCCGACCGGGATCGACGACGAGGCCAGCTCCTGGCCCCAGTCGATCCACGCCCACGGGTCGGAGCTCGGCACCCACGAGATCACGATCACGCTGATCACGGCGAGCACAAAACAGACCAGGCAGGTGATCGCCACCGGGGTGTCGATGAACGAGTCCAGACGGCCGCGCGGGGATGGCGCGTCGCTCGCGCGGTCAGGCGCGGTGGGAGTCTGGACGGCTGACTGCGAGCCAATCATGAGGGCGACACAGTACAGTCAGTTTCTCTCGCCGACCTCGGCGGCGTAGTTGTCTGCCGGGAGGCCCCGGACCCGTTGGTAACCTCAGCCGTCGTCGACCGCGGGTCGTGGCCGACGCGGTGAATTCGCGATGAACACGTACACAGAAGACAGGCTCTCCGAGTCCGAGCGTCCGGGACCCGAGGCGACCCACGAGTCGGACGCGTACACGGTCTCGATCGTGATGCCCTGCCTCAACGAGGCGGAGTCACTTGCGCCGTGCGTCAAGGCCGCCAACGAGGCGATCGCGAAGGCCGGGGTTCCCGGCGAGGTGATCGTCGCCGACAACGGCAGCACCGACGGCTCGCAGGAGCTCGCCGAGTCGCTCGGAGCCCGAGTCGTGAACGTCAAGGCGCGCGGCTACGGCAGCGCTCTGCAGGGCGGATTCGCCGCTGCTCGCGGGAAGTACATCCTGATGGGAGACGCCGACGGCTCCTACGACTTCAAGCACCTCGACCGCTTTCTTGAGAAGCTCGACGCAGGCGCCGACCTCGTGATGGGCAACCGTTTTGCAGGCGGGATCGCGCCGGGCGCGATGCCACCGCTGCACCAGTACTTCGGCAACCCAGGCCTGAGTTGGATGGGCCGGCTGTTCTTCGGCGCGCCCGTGGGCGACTTCTACTGCGGGCTGCGTGCGTTCCGGCGCGACGCGCTGCCGAAGCTCAACCTCCAGAGCCCCGGGATGGAGCTGGGGGTCGAGATGGTCGCCAAAGCGGCGCTATACAAGCTCAACATCACGGAGGTCCCGACGACGCTGTCGCCGGACCTGCGCAGCCGGCCGCCGCACCTGCGGACCTGGCGCGACGGCTGGCGCACGCTGCGCTTCTTCCTGCTCTACAGCCCGCGCTGGCTGTTCTTCTATCCCGGTCTGATCCTGATCGCGCTCGGGCTGATCCTGTCGATCGCCGTGCTCCCGGGCCCGCTGAACGTGATCGGCGCGACGCTCGACGTGCACACGCTGCTGTACGCCGGCGCGGCGATCGTGGTCGGCTTCCAGGCCGTGTGGTTCGCGGTCCTGGCTCGCGTCTACGCAGCCTCGGAGGGGTTCCTGCCCGACAGCGATCTCGTCGAACGCGCGCGCGGGCTGTTCTCGCTCGAGGCGGGGATCCTCGTCGGCGGCCTGCTGCTGCTCGCCGCGGTGACGCTGTCGGTGATCGCGTTCGTGCGCTGGGACGACTCGTCGTTCAAGCACCTCAACTACCCAGACTCGCTGCGACTCGCGATTCCCGCCGCGGTCGCGCTGATGCTCGGGGTTCAGACGATCCTCTCGAGCTTCTTCCTCAGCGTGCTCGGGATCAAGCAGGTCCCGGCCGCCGACGAGCACTGATCGCGCCTTGAGACTGTCTCAGGCTGCTGCGCCGGCCTGACGCTGCCCGTACAGGTGTCCGATCAGGGCGGCCGTCACGTTGGGGTCGAACTGGGTCCCGGCGCATCGGGTCAGCTCCTCGACCGCCTCGCTGTGCGAGCGGGCGGCTCGGTAGGGACGATCCGAAGTGATCGCGTGGTAAGTGTCGGCGGCGATGATGATCCGGCTCCCGAGCGGGATCGCGTCGCCCTCCAGGCCGTCCGGGTAGCCGCCGCCGTCCCAGCGCTCGTGCTCGTGGCGGACGATCCGCGCGACCGTGCCGAGCCCTGGCAGCACGCGCAGGATCCGTTCTCCGATCACTGGGTGCTCGCGCATCAGCTTCCACTCGTCGTCGGTCAGCGGTCCCGGCTTGTGCAGGATCTCGTCGGGTATCGCCACCTTGCCGATGTCGTGCAGCAGCGCGGCCGACTTGACTCGCTGGACCTCCACCGAGTTCAGTCCCAGGTTGCGGGCGACCGCGCCCGACATATCGATCACGGCCTCGGAATGCTCGCCGGTGTAGCGGTCGCGCTCGAGCAGTGCCACCGCGAGAGCCTCGATCGCATCGCGCTGGGCTCCGTCGCCCTCGCCCTCTCGCTCGGAGCCAGTCTCGGCCGCCAGCACCGCCCGGCCGCCGCCGGTCTCCTGCGCGTGCCCGCACGCCAGGCGCGCGTTCGCGAGCAGGCCCTCGGCCGTCATGCCACGCTGGAGCATCGCGACGCCCATCGAGGCTCCGGCGGCTCGGATTACGCCTTCGCCGACGACCTCCAGTTCCACGAGCAGACGCTCGAGCGACGGCAGCGCGCCATCCGCGCTGGTGTCGGGAAGCAGCAGACCAAACTCAGCCTGGCCGGTGCGGCCGACAAGATCGTGTGCGCGGGTCGATTCACTGAGCCGCTTGCCGACCGCCATCAGCAGCTCGTCACCGGCCTTGAACCCATGTCGGAGCTCGAGCGAGCTGAAATCGTCGATCGAGACCACGACGACCGAGAGCGCGCGCTGGTAGCGCCGAGCCCGCTCTACCTCCTCGGACAGCCTGCCGCGGAACGCTCGCGCGCTCAGCAGTCCGGTGACGCTGTCAAGGCGCAGGCCGCGCAGGCGGTCGGCCTCGAGCTCGGCCACCCGCTGGCGCAGCCATGTGACTTCACGCAGCAGCTCGTCTTGCTGACCCCGTCTCAACATGCATTGGCGATATCGGCATTTCGTCCATTTCCCTGGAGGGAGGTGGGGGATACGCGACCCGCCTGGCGAATGGAGGCGTCCGAGCGCGCGCGCAGAATCCCCCCACATGGTCGTCCTCGGCATCGATCCCGGAACCGCGAACACGGGCTACGGCGTCGTGCGCGCCGACGGCTCGCGTCTGCGCGTGCTCGCGGAGGGGGTGATCTCGACCCCACCCGGCGTTCCGCTCGAGCGTCGCCTGGCCGACATCCACGCCCGTGTGGGCGAGCTGATCGACCTCCACGGGCCGGAATCGCTCGCGATCGAGGAGCTCTACTTCGGTGCCAACGTGCGGACCGCGTTCGCGGTCGGACAGGCGCGCGGTGTTGTGCTGCTGGCCGCCGGACAGCGCGGGCTGCCCTCGCGCGCCTATACGCCCCAGCAGGTCAAGTCCGCGGTCTGCGGGCACGGACGTGCCGACAAGGATCAGGTCGGGCGGATGGTGGCGCGCCTACTCGGCCTCGGCACCCCGCCGGCGACCGACCACGCGGCCGATGCCCTCGCGGTGGCGATCTGCGAGCTCAACCGGGCGCCGCTCGCGCAGGCGGTGGCACGCTCTTGATCGCCCTGGTCTCAGGCACGGTGGCGGTTCGGCGCGCGGACCACGTGGTGGTCGAGTGCGCCGGGGTCGGCTATCGGCTCGCCGTCTCAGCGGAGACGCTTCGGCACGTGCCCGCGGTCGGCAACCAGGTGCTGCTGCACGCGCATCTGGTCGTGCGCGACGACGCCCTGGCCCTGTATGGCTTCGCCACAGAGGAGGAGCGCGAGCTGTTCCTGATGCTGCTAGGCGTGCAGTCGGTGGGGCCGAAGGTCGCGCTCGCGGTCCTCTCTGGCGGCCCGCCGCGGGAGCTCCTCGCCGCGCTCGCCGCCGGGGATTCGGCCCGCTTTCAGGCGGTGCCCGGCATCGGCAAGCGCACGGCGGAACGGATCATCGTCGAGCTCCGCGAGAAGGTCGGCACGAGCCTTCCCGACGACGCGATCTCGATCACTCGTGCTGACGATCCCCGCGGCCTCGCCCGCGAGGGGCTGCTCGGCCTCGGCTACACCCCGCAGGAGGCCGACGAGCTGCTCGACGGCGCCAACGGCGAGCGGCCAGAGGACCTGATCGCCGATGCACTGAGGACGGCACGCCGATGAACCATCTTCCCGGCCTTCGGAGGACGGCGGGGTGAGCCAGGCCGCGGAGCGGATCCAGGCGCCCGAGGCGCTCGCAGAGGATGACTTCGACGGCTCGCTGCGGCCCCGCCGGCTGCTGGACTTCGTCGGCCAGGAGCCGCTGAAGGACCAGCTCGCGGTCTCGATCGCGGCCGCGGCGGCGCGTGAGGAGGCGCTCGACCACGTGCTTCTGGCCGGTCCGCCCGGGCTCGGCAAGACCTCGCTGGCGCAGATCGTCGCGGCCGAGCTCGACGTCCCGTTCGTGCAGACTGCGGGCCCGGCGCTCGAGCGCAAGGGCGACATCGCGGCATTCTTGACCGCGCTGGAGCCCCGATCGGTGTTCTTCGTCGACGAGATCCACCGCCTGCCGCGTGCCCTCGAGGAGACGTTCTATCCGGCGATGGAGGACCGGGCGCTGCCGATCACGGTCGGGCAGGGGGCGGGCGCGAGAGTGGTCACGCTCGATCTGCCCGCGTTCACGTTGATCGGCGCCACCACGCGGGCCGGACTGCTGACCACCCCGCTGCGCGACCGGTTCGGAATCCAGCACCGGCTCGAGCACTACCAGGCCGCCGACCTCGCCCGGATCGTTCGCCGCTCGGCCCGGCTGCTCGGAGTCGAGATCGACGACGGCGGAGCGGTGGCGATCGCCCAGCGCAGCCGCGGCACGCCGCGCGTGGCCAACCGGCTGCTCAAGCGCGTGCGCGACTACGCTGAGGTGCGCGAGGGCGGGATCGTGACCGCGCCCGTGGCGGCCGCCGCGCTAGACATGCTCGAGGTCGACCACGAGGGGCTTGACCGGCTCGACCGCGAGATCCTGCGGACGATCTGCGAGAAGTTCGGCGGCGGGCCGGTCGGCCTCTCGACCCTTGCCGTCGCGGTCGGCGAGGAGCAGGACACGATCGAGGACGTGTACGAGCCGTACCTGCTCCAGCGAGGCCTGATCGAGCGCACCCCCCGCGGCCGCGCCGCCACCCGGCGCGCCTACGAGCACCTTGGCGTCCAGGCCCCAGGCCCGATGACTCTTCTCTAACGCTTAATCACGAGTGAGATCCTTGGGCGGTCGGATAGCCAGGGCGGCAGCACGCCCGGAGCGGGTGCGCAGCGTCCGACGAGACGACTCGCGCGGATCGCGGACGCGTCTCGGCGCACGAAGGCGCTCCCGCTCACAGCAGCCACCGCAGCCCTGGCTATCCTGCCAACACGCCCTATGTCTCACGAGCATTACTTCATATGTCCCCACTGCGGCAACCGCTCGCTCGGCCTGCAGCGCACGCAGGGCTTCCGCCGCGAGACGCGCGGTTGCGAGAAGTGCGGGTTCGCCTACCTGTTCGAGCTGCTCGACGACTACTACCCAGCCCCCAACGCAGCCTTCTTTGCCTGCGACCGGGAGGGGCGGATCGTCGACTGCGGCCGCGGCTCGTTCGAGCTCACGGGGATCAAGACCGAGCAGGCGATCGGACGGCCCATCCGAGAGGTCCTGGGGCTTCACTTCGAGGACGGCTCCGACCATCTCGGGACCGCGCTCGAGTGGGAGGTCCGCATCCAGGGCAAGCCGGTCGAGGTCAACGCCGAGTTCGATATCCCTGCCAACGCAGTCGCGGACATCTTTCCCGCCTACGATGACGAGGAAGGCGGGGTGCTCCTCGTGCTCACGCCCACCAATCACCACTAGTGGCCACCCCCGGATGACCACTAACCTCCACCTCAGTCGATGAGTGATCGTCAGCGCCACGGCTTCATCCTGCTGTTCGTCCTCTTGCTGCTCGGCGTCTCGGTGCTGGTGATGGTTTCGCAGAAGACCCGCCTCGGGCTCGACCTCAAGGGCGGGGTCGAGCTGGTCTACCAGGGGCAGCCGACCGCGCAGACTCCGACGGTCACCCAGGATGCCCTCTCGCGTGCCGTCGACATCATGCGCGAGCGCGTCGATGCGCTCGGCGTCACCGAGCCTGAGATCCAGACCTCGGGCGGCAACCAGATCACGGTCGGCCTGCCCGACGTGAAGGACATCGCCAGGGCGGAGAAACAGGTTGGGACCACCGCCAGGCTCGAGTTTTACGACTGGGAGGCGAACGCGCTCACCCCGAACGGGAAGACCGTGTCCAGCCAGCTGCTGACTCTCGACCCGAACGCGGTCGCGATCAGCCAGGGCGGCACGAGCGGCACGAGCGGGACGCCCGGGGTGCCCGGGGCCGGAAGCATGAACCTCTACGACGCGGTCAAGCTCGCGGCAAAGCAGCCGTCGGTGCGGACCTCGAACCCGGCTCGCCTGGGCTCGGAGTACTACATGTTTGGCGCTCCCGGCAGCGCTGCCTGCGCGCAGGCGGCCAAGGACGCTGGGACCACGCCGACGCCGGGGGTGCACTGCCTGCTCTCCGGACCCGATGACAACGTGCAGGACCTGCTCTCCGGCCTGCCCGCCGGGGTCAGCGCGTCTGAGGGCGAGCAGGTCGTGGTCCCGCCGGGGACCGTGGTGCTCCAGGCCGCGGACGCCAATCAGGCGCATCCGACCGCGTTCGGGAGTCCGACGGCGCAGTTCTTCGTCCTCAAGGACAACGTGTCGCTGTTCGGCAATCAGATCAGCAATCCGCAGCAGAGCACCGACTCGACCGGAGCGCCGGACGTCTCGTTCGGGTTCACCTCGAGCGGCGGCAAGGCCTTCCAGCAGGTGACCTCGACGATCGCCCACCGAGGCGATCTGGTCAGCGTCGGCCAGAACGCCAACCAGCATTTCGCGGTCGCGCTCGACAACAAGCTGATCACGGTTCCGCAGATCGATCACAAGCAGTACCCGGACGGGATCCCGGGCGACAACGGGGCCGAGATCACCGGCGGGTTCACGATCCAGTCCGCCCAGGACCTGGCCACTCAGCTGCGTCTCGGCGCGCTCCCGATCCGGCTGAAGCTGATCTCCGAGTCCCAGGTGTCTGCCACGCTCGGCAAGCAGGCGCTGCACCAGGGCCTGCTCGCCGGTCTGGCCGGACTGCTCGTGGTGGCGATCTTTTTGATCGCGTTCTATCGCGTGCTCGGCGTGATCGCCACCGTTGCCCTGATCGTCTACGCGCTCTACTTCTACGCGCTGATCAAGCTGATCCCGATCACCCTGACGCTGCCGGGCATCGCGGGGCTGATCCTGACGATCGGCGTCGCGGCGGACGCCAACATCGTGATCTTCGAACGGGTCAAGGAGGAGATCCGCGGCGGGCGGTCGATCCGCCAGGGGATCTCGACCGGCTACCGGAAGGGCCTGACCGCGATCATCGACGCGAACGTGGTGACGATCATGACCGCGTTCATCCTGTTCGTGCTGGCCACCGCCGACGTCAAGGGATTCGCGTTCACGCTCGGCATCGGCACGATTGTCTCGCTGTTCACGGCCGTGCTGGCCACCCAGGCGATCCTGATGACGATGGGCGACTCGCGGATGATCGCCAGCCCGTCCGCGCTCGGCGCCGGCGGCAAGAAGCGGGAGTGGCGCTTCGACTTCATGGGCGCCTCGCGCTACTTCTTCTCGATGTCCGGACTGATCCTGCTGATCGGGGCGCTGGCGATCGGCGGCAAGGGCCTGAACCTGGGCATCGACTTCACCTCCGGCACCCGGATCACGGCGAGCCTCGAGCGGAGCGCGAGCGAGAGCCAGGTGCGCTCGGTCATATCCGGCGTCGGGGCGCCGAACCCCGAGGTCCAGCGGGTCACCAACAAGGCTCTCGGCCCGAACGTCT
Source organism: uncultured Solirubrobacterales bacterium (assembly GCA_963796645.1). Taxonomy (GTDB): domain Bacteria; phylum Actinomycetota; class Thermoleophilia; order Solirubrobacterales; family Solirubrobacteraceae; genus Palsa-465. The sequence goes on from CAWCMQ010000007.1 coordinate 389,531, forward strand.
ATCAGGTGTCCTCGAAGGTGCTCGAGCCGGCCAAGGTCGCCCAGGTGCGCTCAGGTCTCGCCTCCAAGTACGGGCTGCGATCGTTTGACTCCACGTCCGTCGGCCCCACGTTCGGCAAGACGATCGCCAACAGCGCCCTGGTCGCGATCATCGCCTCGCTGCTCGTGATCTCCGCCTACGTGGCGCTCCGATTCGAGTGGAAGTTTGCGGTCCCGGTGCTGATCGCGCTGATGCACGACCTTCTGATCACCAGCGGCGTCTACGCCCTCACTGGCCGGGAGGTGACGACAGCGACCGTGGCCGCGCTGCTGACCATCTTGGGCTACTCGCTCTACGACACGATCATCGTGTTCGACCGCGTCCGCGAAAACATGCCGCGGATGCCGCGCGCGGCGTTCTCACAGATTGTGAACCGCTCGATGTCCGAGGTGCTGACCCGATCGCTGGCCACGACCTCGTGCACGCTGATGCCGATCATCGCCCTGCTTCTGTTCGGCGGCGCGACGCTGAAGGACTTCGCGTTTGCGCTCCTGATCGGAGTCGCGTCGGGCGCGTACTCGTCGATCTTCATCGCCTCGCCGGTGCTGACGCACTGGAAGGAGCGCGAGCCGCAATACCGCGCTCGCCGCCACCGGATCGAGGAGGAGTTCGGTTTCGTGCCCGCCTACGCCGGTACCGGCGCCGACATGGATCCGGTCGCCAAGCGCCCGCGCCGCACCGGACGCCTGACCCAGCCCGAGGCCGAGACCGTCTCGGCGGCCGAGTTCGAGCAGATGAAGCGCGATCTCGAGATCGAGCGCGCGACGCCGGGCCGCCGCACCTCCACCCTGACCAAGCGCACCTCGCACAGCGCCTCGACCGAGGCCCCAGCGGCGACCAAGTCCCCACAGCGGGAGGCGGAAACCGCCCCGGAGGTCGGCGACGGCGGGGGTGTCGGCGACGGCGCGCCGGCACCGGCTCCGGACGTCGCTGAGAACGAGGGCGTCGCGCGCGTCGAGAAGCCGAAGGGCGCGTCGAAGTCCCGCTCCAAGGGCCGACACGGGAGACGTCGCTGATGGCCGACCGCGGCGGATCGACCTTCGGGAGGGCTGGCTGATGGGCATGCTCGCGTGGGTGATGATGGGTCTCGCGCTCTGGCACTTCACGGTGTGGCTGCCCGACCACTTCTGGGGCGGCATCGTCGGCGCATTTCTCGGCGCGCTGATCGGCGCCGTCCTGTTCGGCCTGATCATCAATGGCTTCCACATCCCCGGGCGCCATGACACCCACATCTCGACCGCGCTCGAGGCGATTCCCGGCGCGCTCATCGGCATGGCCCTCGTCTACTTCGAGGGCGTCCGCCGCGAGCGCATGCACGAGCAGGCCGGCATCGGGCTGACCTGAGGCCGGGCGGGGCGCCGCCGGGTCCCCGTGCCGCGGGCGGGCGGCCCAAAAACCTCGCGCCGCCGTCGCAAATCTGTGTCGATTCTGCGCCGGTCGGCCGCTGACCGGGGATCCGTCGGGTGCTGGCCATAGCCTGGCAGCGTGCCTGAGGCTGCCCTGAACGCGATCGAACCGGCGCCCGCCGCCGATCCGGCGCAGGCCCAGCTGCTGGTGCCTGCCTACGACCTGGCGGCCGCCATCGAGCTCGAGCGCGAGCTCGGCGTCAGCCACGTCCTCGCTCAGGTGCTCGTCCGCCGCGGCCTCGCCGAGGTCGGGCCCGCACGGGAGTTCCTCAACCCGCGCGAGGCCCATCGTCCGCAGGCGTTCGCCGGGATCGAGCCGGCCGTGGCCGTGATCGAGTCCCAGGTTCGCTCCGGCCGGCGGATCGTGGTTCACGGCGACTACGACGTGGACGGAGTCTGCGCGACCGCGGTGATGGTGCGCGCGCTGCGTTCGCTGGGTGCCGACGTGAGCTGGTTTCTGCCCGACCGTCTCGAGGACGGATACGGCCTCTCGCTCGGGACCGTCCAGCGCCTGCGCACCCGCGGAACCGACCTGCTGATCACCGTTGACTGTGGGATCACAGCCGTGGAGGAGATCGCCGCAGCGCGCAAGGCCGGACTGGAGGTGGTGCTCACCGACCATCACGCTCCTCGAGCCGACGGCCGGCTGCCCGATTGCCCGATCGTGCATCCGGCGGTTTGCGGCTACCCGAGCCCGGATCTGTGTGGGACCGCGGTCGCCCACAAGCTCGCCGAGGCACTCAGCGCAACCACGGTTTCCGAGGATCTCGAGCTGGTGGCGCTGGCCACCGTCGCGGATCTGATGCCGCTCCAGGGCGAGAATCGGCGCCTGGTGCGGGAGGGGATCGCGGCGCTCGCCAATACGACTCGCCCCGGACTGCGCGCCCTGATGGCGGTCGCGCAGGTCGATCCGAGCGCGATCGACGCTCGCTCGCTCGGGTTCCGGCTCGCCCCGCGGATCAACGCCGCCGGCCGGATCCGGCGTGCCGATGCGGGGCTCGAGCTGCTCCTGACCGATGATCCCCAGCGGGCCCGGGAGATTGCCGAGGAGCTCGATGCGGTCAACTCCGAGCGACGCGCTGTCGAGCAGCGAATCGCCTGGGAGGCGGAGGCGCTGGTCACGCAGGCCGGGCCGCGGAGCGCGTTCGTGCTCGCCGCCGAGGGCTGGCATCCCGGCGTGATCGGAATCGTTGCCTCGCGCGTGGTGGAGCGCCACCACCGCCCGGCGATCCTGATCGCCCTCGACGATCACGGCGTCGGTCACGGCTCGGGCCGCAGCATTCCCGGCTTCGACCTGCTCGCTGCGCTGCACGCCTGCTCTGAGCACATGGAGCGCTACGGCGGCCATCGTGCCGCCGCCGGCCTCACGATCAGCGGCGACCGTGTTCAGGCCCTCGCCGAGGCGATCGAACGGCACGCCGATGCGGTCCTGACCCCGGAGCTGCTTCGTCCGGTCGAGCGCGTCGACGGGATCGTCTCGGGCTCCGAGCTCGGCTTGCCGCTCGCCGAGGAGCTCGAATCGCTCGAGCCGTGCGGAATGGGCAACCCGGGCCCGCGCCTGCTCGTCGCCGGCGCCCGGTTCGGCGAGGTGCGGACGATGGGGGAGGGTCGTCACGCGCGGTTCGCCGTGACGTCAGGCGGGGCGATCGCGCGGGCGGTGGCGTTCGGGTGTGACGGACGGCTCGCGGTTCCCTCGGGCGAGCCTGTCGACGCGAGCTTCCGGCTCGAACGCAACGTCTACAACGGCGCCGTCGAGCCGCGTCTCGTGCTCCGCCACGCGCAGCTCTGCACACCGCCTCCAATCGAGGTGATCGGCGAGCCCGAGGACTACCTGGCTGCCGCGCTCAAGGAGCTCGAGCTCGAGCCGGGCACCGTCGCGCCCGCGGTGGACGACGGCCAGTCCGCGCTGCCGGGGAGCGACGGTCCTCGGCGAACCACGCTCGATCGCCGCGGTGAGAGCCCGCTCGCCGTGCTCGCGGACGCGATCGCGGCCGGCGGGGAGGTGCTCGCGGTGTGCGCCGAGGTTCCGCGGCGGATCGGTGGCCTGGCCGCCCGCACCGGCGGATTCGCGCTCGTCGGCCATCACGCCCTCGCGCGGGACCCGCGGCTCGCCGAGCGCTTCGTCCACGTGGTTGCGCTCGACCCGCCCGCCAGCGCAGAGGCCCATAGGGCTCTGTGCGGAGGATCCGGCTTTACCCATCTGGCGTGGGGCGTACCTGAGCTACGCTTTGCTGAGCAGATACATGAGTTGGAGTACGGCCTTCGGACTTCGCTCACCGCTCTGTTCCGCGGCCTCAGGCCACGGAATCGGGTGGCCGGCGAGGAGCTCGAGAGCCTGCTCCGCGGTGATGGCCCCCATGGTCGTCCGGCGCGTCTGGCCGGCCGACTGATCCGGGTCCTCGTGGAGCTGGAGCTCGTCAGCCTCGACCGGGATCTGCCGGCCCTGGCGGTTGCGAGCACGGCGCCCACAACGCTCGATCGCTCGCCCGCGTACAGGGCCTATCAAGCCCGATACGAGGACGGACGAACATACCTGAGCAGCGGAAAACCCCAGCGAAGCGTCTGAAGCGCGACGGTTCGCGTTCGGGTCAGGCCGTGCCCGAGCCCGGCGACGCTCCGCCCGGGAACGGCGCTCAAGGCGGCTCGACCCTCGTTGCCTCTCGGATCCCGGTGGACCGGGTCGAGCACGGCGACACGCGGGCGGCAATCGATCGGGCCGAGCTGACGGCGACCGAGCGCAGGCTGCTGAGTGATCTGTTTGCGATCGTGGAGGAGCACGCTGAGCAAGCGGCGCTGGCGATCGACCGTGCACGCGTGGAGGAGGCGTTCGTCTACTCGTGCGAGCACCACGCCGACCAGCGGCGCAAGTCCGGAGAGGATTTCATCATCCACCCGGTCGGCGTGGCCAAGATCTGCGCGGGCATGCGGCTCGACACCGAGACCCTGTGCGCCGCCCTGTTGCACGACACGGTCGAGGACACGTCCGCCTCGCTCGAGGAGGTGCAGGAGGCGTTCGGCGAGGAGATCGCCGGCCTCGTCGATGGGGTCACCAAGCTGACCGGCCTCACGTTCCAGTCACGCGACGAGGCGCAGGCGGAGAACTACCGCAAGATGATGGTCGCGATGGCCACGGACATCCGGGTCATCCTGATCAAGCTGGCCGACCGCCTTCACAACATGCGAACGATCTCGGCGCTCCCCAAGCAGAAGCAGATCGAGAAGGCGCGTGAGACGCTCGACATCTACGCCCCGATCGCCCACCGGCTCGGTATCCATGCGATCAAGTGGGAGCTCGAGGATCTCGCCTTCCAGACGCTGCATCCGCGCAAGTACAACGAGATCAAGGGGCTCGTCGCACAGCAGCGCGCGGAGCGCGAGCGCTACGTCAACCAGGCGGGCGAATACCTGTCCAAGGAGCTCGACGAGCTCGGGATCGAGGCCGAGATCTCAGGCCGCGCCAAGCACTTCTACTCGATCTACTCGAAGATGACCAAGAAGGGTCGTGAGTTCAACGAGATCTACGACCTCACGGCGATGCGCGTGATCGTCGGCTCGGTGAAGGACACCTATGGGGCGGTCGGGGTGATCCACTCGCTGTGGAAGCCGCTGCCGGGGCGCTTCAAGGACTTCATCGCGATGCCCAAGTTCAACATGTACCAGTCGCTGCACACGACGGTCATCGGGCCCGAGGGCCGGCCGCTGGAGATCCAGATCCGAACCCGAGAGATGCATGACATGGCCGAGTTCGGGATCGCTGCGCACTGGATGTACAAGGAGAGCGCGACCAGGCCCGGGCCGCCCGGCAGCCCGAACCTGCGCGATTCCGACGGCAAGCTCAAGTGGCTGCGCTCGCTGCTCGACTGGCAGCAGGATCTGAGCGACCCGAAGGAGTTCATGGACACCCTGAAGGTCGACCTGTTCGAGGACGAGGTGTTCGTGTTCACGCCGAAGGGCGAGGTCAAGTCGTTGGCGGCCGGCGCGACGCCGCTCGACTTCGCCTACGAGATTCACACCGACGTTGGCCACCGCTGCGTGGGCTCCAAGGTGAACGGGAAGATCGTGCCGCTGTCCTACCAGCTGCGCTCGGGCGACATCGTCGAGGTACTCACGTCCAAGCGCGAGCGCGGACCCTCGCGCGACTGGCTCGCGCTGGTCAAGACCACGCGGGCGCGCAACAAGATCAAGGCCTGGTTCAAGGCCGAGTCGCGCAAGGACACCGAACACACCGGACGAGAGCTGCTCCAGGAGCATTTGAAGAAGCAGGGGCTGCCGGCGCAGAAGCTGGTCGGCTCGCCGCTGCTGGCGGACGTCATCCGGGAGATGGGCTTCCGCAAGGGCGAGGACTTCTACATCGCGCTCGGCGGCGCCAAGATCTCGCCCAAGGTCGTTGTCAACAAGGTGATGCAGCGCCTCAAGCAGGGGGAGGCGGCCGAGTCCGAGCCGACCGCCACCGACGACCTGCTGCAGACGCGCCGCCGCCGCTCCCGGCCGACCACCTCATCCTCGCGCTACGGGATCTCGGTCGAGGGAATCGACGAGGTGATGCTCCGGATGGCGAAGTGCTGCCGTCCCGTGCCCGGTGATCCGATCGTCGGCTACATCTCGCTGGGACGCGGGATCACGATCCACCGGGAGGACTGTCCCAACGTCGCCGTACTGCGCAAGGACCCCGAGCGGTTCACGCCCGTGTCGTGGGATGGCGACGCCGACACGTCATTCCGGGTCGAGATCGAGGTCGACGGGTGGGACCGCCACCGGCTGCTCGAGGACATGTCGAGGACGTTCGCTGAGGCGGGGATCAACATCCTCGAGGCCCGCTGCACCGTCAGCCATCCGATGGTCAGGAACCGGTTCGTGGTCGAGGTGGGGGACACGCGCTCGCTCGACCAGGCGATAAACCGGCTGCGCAATATCGACGCCGTGTTCGACGCCTTCCGCGTTACGCCGGGCGCCGGGTAGCGACCGAAGCCGGCGGCTAGCCGAGCTCCGGGCCGTCGCGCCCTCGTTGCGGCGCCTCGACGCGAACGGTCCGCACGCGCGTGCTCGGCAGCTTCGAGATCAGCACCGCGTCGCCCGTGCGCAGCGTCTTGACCTCGTTCGGATGCACGCGGAACCGCTCGACCTGCCTGCGGGTCCCCCGTCCCGTGGGGTGGCCGCCGAAGTAGCGGCCGCCGAGCTGCTCCGTCTCCTCCCAGGCCGTGATCGTGCCCGCCAGCTGCGAGATCGTCTGCGCCGAGTTCGGGACGTCCTGGCGGTGCGCGATCTTCAGTCCGACGATTCCGAGCACCTGATCGCGGAGCCCCGGTGCCGCCCGGTCGAGGTCCGCCATCTCCTGTGTGGCCAGCAGCACCGGCAGCCCGGCCTCGCGGCCACGCGCGAGGAGGTGCAGGAGATTCTCGGCTCCGAGCGCCGAGAACTCGTCGACCCCGATGATCGCCTGCTCGCGCTGCTCCGCGCCGGCGAGCCGACGGCCGGCCGCGCTGGTCAGATCCTGGACGACCAGCGTCCCGATCTGCGCCGCGAGCTTGCCGTAGGTGCTCGAGTTAAGGCTGAATAGCGTGACGCCGTCGTGCTCGAGCGCTTTGTGCAGGTCGATCGATGGCGGGTCGCTCGGTCCCGCACGTGGTGACAGAAACCGGCCGGCACTCGACTCGGTGATGATCGCCAACCGGGTGCCCAGCCCCCGCACCGCGCTCAGCTGATCGGGCGTCAGCGAGGCCATGTAGTCGTGCAGTCGCTCGGCTCGGTCGGCGGGAAGGGCACGGGCCAGCGATGCCAGCCGCTGGGGCTCCATCAGCTCGACGACGTCGTCGAGGCTCGGGGCACGGTCTGGCTGAGCGATCTGCAGAACCTGCAGCGCGGTCTGGACATAGCGCTCGGCGGCCCGCTGGTAGTGGGGCTCGGTGAAGCGCTCGGACGCGATCAGCTTGTCCTTCAGCTCGGTGGCGTTTCCGTGCTCGAGCGGGTTCCAGAGGCTGGGACCATCCAGGGTCCAGAGCCGGAATGGGCGACCGGCCGCCGCCGCGGCCTGCGCGAGCTCACGCGCGAAGGCGGGGGAGCCCTTGAGATCGAGCGCGACCACCGGCCGGCCGCGGCGCACGCGATCGGTAAGGATCCGCAGCAGCGTGGTCGACTTGCCAGCTCCGCTGGCGCCCACGATCAGGCCGTGCGCCGAGAGCTCGCGATCGCTCAGGGTCACGGTTCTGCCGTCGCGGTCGCAACCAAGCCTCGTCGACGGACCGGCGGCCTGCTGGCGGATCGCCTCCGCGCGGTGCTGGGCGCTGTCGCGGATGGCGCGGAACGAGAGCCCGGCGATTGCGGCGGCGATCGTCACGGCGGTTGCCCAGCCGGGCGGTGACAGCAGCAGAACCGCGAACACCGGCACGAGCCAGTAGGGGGCACGGCGCGTGGGCGGTTTCTCGGTCACCGGGCCGCCTCGCGCGTGGATCTGGCCGCGACCCGGCTCAGCGTTCGGGGACGGCCGCCGTCACGCTCGAGACCGGTCACGAGCTGAACGTGGACGAGGTTGGCAATCCCCAGTCGGCGTGCCGAGGCCTGGATCCGCCGGCCGACCGTGCGGTTCTGCACCAGGTAGACGACGGCGTCGATCCGGCGGTCGACGGCGTAGCCGGTCAGGATCTTCTCCCGCCGCGCGAGCCCCTTCGAGGTCAGCTCAAGCTCAAATGCGATCCGCTTCCCCGCCGGGGAGACGAGCATCAGGTCGGGGTAGTGAAGGCGCTCGCGCCCGCCTGGCCCGACACCCCCAAGCCTGACCCCCTGCGTCTCGCGGGTCCGGTCGGCGGAGGCGTCACGGGAGCGCATCGAGCGTTCGGAGATCACCTCGCGGGCCGAACCGAAGGTCCCGGCATGGGCGGCGAGCCACAGCCATGCGACGCCGAGGTCGTGGTGGAAGCTGCTCAGGTCGGTGCGCTGCGCGCGGTAGCCGGTACCGGCGGTGCGCAGGCCGCTCTGGGTGGCGAGATAGCACCCGGGGTGACCGTGCAGGACCTTGTCGCGGGTCAGTAAGCCTGCCTTGGTCAGCGCCCGCAGCCGCGCGTATGCGACCGAGGTGGATGAGCCGAGCAGCCGCCGCACGTGTTCGGCCGTGACGATCCGGTGCTCGGCCACGAACGCCAGGAGCTCGAGGTCACGGGCCGTGATGCGCGCGGGGGTACCCACGCTCTAATAGAGCGTTGAGCCGGCACGTGTTCGCCCCCGTCAGAGACCCGGATGTGGCAGCGAGCTCGTGTCGACGACCTCGAAGTCGCGCCCGGTCAGTTGGTCGAGCAGATGGAGTGCGCTGTTGTTCCAGTGAGAGTTCGGCGCACCGGAGATGTACCAAGGCGAGCCGTTGTCGGCGAGCAGCAGGCCATAGTGCTTGAGCTCGATCGCCACGATCCGTGCCTGATACGGGAGATGCGAAATGTCGACGCTGGCCTTCAGCCGGACCCTGAGTCCCATTGGCGGGTAGAGCCCACGGCACGACGGCTCGTGGGCGATGTGCCGAGCCGGGTATACGTACGCGGCCGCGGTGCACGGTGCCGTGAAGCGGAGCGCGTGGTCGATCACGCCGCGCTTGACCTCATCCCAACGCGCGAGACCGGGCAGGATCGGCAGGCCGGCGGCGTCGGCGGAGGTCCAGCCTGCGGGACGCAGATGATTGGAGCGGAGGTTGAAGATCGCACCCGAGCCCGCCGACCAGCGCTTGCCGCCATCGTGCGGGTAGGCGGCGTACAGCTCATAGTCCTTGCACGAGTCCCTGTCGACGAGCAGCACATGGCGATCGCCCCTCGAGTTGCGGCCCCCCTCGATCGGAACCCCGGGCGGGATCGGATATTTGCCGTGGTCGGATTCGGAGGAGTACTTGAAGCGAACCGGCACCCGGTGCGTGTGCTTGGAGACGACCACGTAGGGGATCCCGATCGGTCCGCCGCCGTAGAGGCCGGAGCCGAAATCGGGATGCACCGGGTCGTTCAGCCCGATGCTCGCGATCAGTCTGGCGGAGTTCTTCGCCACCGGCAGCCCATCCACCCGCTGGTTCCACGGATTGTTGGCAGGGAAGATCGGACACGACGGGGCACTTGGCAGCGGCCGTGCGCTGGAGAGCCCCGGGAGCCCTACTACGAGCGCCGGGATCACCAGGACGGAGCAGCAAGCGAGCATGAGCAGACCACGGCGCACGGCCGCGATCATAGGCGGCCCAGCGGCCGTGGTCACGCCCGGCGGGTGTGGTCACGCCCCTCAGGGCCGGGGGTCATGACCCTGTGGGCCGGGGCTCAGGAGACGACGAGGATGCCGCCGCGCCTGATCGTGAAGACGGCCTCGTCGGCCTTGCCGATGTAGTCGCCGTCGACCTGCAGTGGCAGCAGGCGCTCGTCGGCGGAGCGGACGGTCAACCCCTGTACCCCGGAGAAGGCGTGCACCTTGCGATGGCAGGTGAGCCGTGCGTGCTTTGACAGCGCTCGCCAGGTGATCGTGGGGATGTCGATCGGGCTAGCGCGCCTCAGCACGACACCGGCGAGGTCGCCGCTGTCGAGCGCCGCTCCCTCAGCCAGGTCGACCGGGCGGTCGCCGAAGTAGGTGTAGGGAGCCGCGTTCTGCACGATCGCCGTGACGCCGGGGACGACCTCGTCTCCGACGTGGGTTTCGAGACGCGGGGGGCGCACGAGGTAGTGGCGGTTGAACGTCCCGATCCCGGTCCACGTGTAGTACCACTCGCCCAAGCGGGCCTTCAGCCGCGGATGAGCGTCGACTCGCTCGACCACGCTCGCGTCGAGCCCCACACCGGCGGAGAACAGGAACGCGCGATCGTTGATCATGCCGATGTCGGCGTGTCGCGGGCGCCAGTCGTCGGCTATCTGCAGCAGGTGCTCGGTCGCGTCGACGACGTCGGTCGGGATCCCGAGCATCCGGCAGTAGACGTTCGTGCGCCCGCCGGGCAGGCAGCTCAGCGGGGTGTCCGAGCCGGCGAGGCCGTTGGCCGCCTCGTTGACGGTCCCGTCCCCACCGAAGGCCACCACCACGTCATAGCCTTCGCGGGCAGCGTCTCGGCACAGCTCGGTTGCGTGATCCCGAGCCTCGGTGTCGATCGCGTCGACGTGGTAGCTACCACGCAGCGCATATACGACCAGGTTCTTGAGCCGGTCCGAGACCGTTGTCGCATACGGATTGACGATGATCAGCATGCGCTTGCTCGGAGCGCTCCCCGACAGAGCGAGCGTCTCCTCCAGGCGCGCGAGTGGATCGGTCGACGTGGCGGCCATGCCGCAGACCCGAACACCAACGGAGCGCGGTCGTTACGTTTGCTTTAGGTCCGATGGGCTGGAGGTGGGCTCCGCGGGGGCCGGGGCGGCTCGGGTCAGGCCTCCGGGGCGGCCCCGGTCGGGCCTCCGGGGCGGCCCCCGTCGGGCCTCCGGGGCGGCCCCCGCTACCCCCGTCATAGACGCTTCTCCTTTGGGTATACTGCCGCCCACATAGCAGTACGCATCAAGAGGGGTGGAGGGACTGGCCCTACGAAACCCCGGCAACCTCCCGCAAGGGAAAGGTGCCAATTCCATCAGGCTCCAACTATTAGCCTGGGAGATGTGGATAGGCGGTTTCACTGGACCTCCGACCACAGACCCCGGCGGAGGTTTTTCAACATATGCCGCCAGAGTCTCTTAGCTGCAAGGAATGTCATACGACGTATCCGCTTGACGCGCGGTACGTGTGCGAGCGGTGCTTCGGCCCGCTCGAGGTGACCTACGCCCCGAGGGATCAGATCGATCCTGACGAGCTTCGACGCCGGATCCAGGCCGGGCCCCACTCGCTGTGGCGCTACGGCGATTTCCTGCCCGTGTCGTCGCCTCCCAAGGGAACGCTCCCCGCGGGATGGACGCCGCTGCTCCGCGCCGACCGTTTGGCCGAGGAGCTGGGCCTGCGGGAGGTGTGGATCAAGAACGACGCCGCCAACCCGACGCACTCGTTCAAGGACCGAGTCGTCTCGATCGCGTTGGCGCGGGCCAGGGAGCTCGGCTTCGAGACCATCGCCTGCGCCTCGACCGGCAACCTCGCGAACGCCGTAGCGGCCCACGCCGCCGCGGCCGGACTCGAGTCCTACGTGTTCATCCCATCTGATCTCGAGGAGCAGAAGGTGCTCGCGACCGGCGTGTATGGCACGAACCTCGTCGCCGTGCGCGGCAACTACGACGACGTCAACCGCCTCTGCACCGAGCTCTCCGGCGAGCACGAGTGGGCGTTCGTGAACATCAACATGCGGCCGTACTACGCGGAGGGGTCGAAGACCCTGGCCTACGAGACGGTCGAGCAGCTCGGTTGGGCGCTTCCGGATCGGGTGGTCGCGCCGATCGCGTCCGGCTCGCTGTTCACCAAGATCGCCCGCGGATTCGAGGAGTGGATCGAGCTCGGGCTGGTCGAGGGCGAGCTGCCGACGTTCAACGGCGCCCAGGCGGCCGGCTGCTCGCCGGTGGCCGCCGCGTTCGAGGCGGGTCACGACTTCTGCCGGCCCGTCAAGCCGGACACGATCGCCAAGTCACTGGCGATTGGCAATCCGGCCGACGGCCCGTACGCGCTCGATCTGGCCCGGCGGAGCAGCGGCTCGATCGACTCCGTCAGTGACGACGAGATCCGTCATGGGATCAGGCTGCTGGCCCGGACCACGGGCATCTTCACCGAGACCGCTGGTGGCGTCACCACTGCTGTCCTGGCCAAGCTGGCTCAGCGCGGGGACATCGATCCCGACGAGCGTGTGGTCGCCTACATCACCGGCGAGGGCCTGAAGACGCTCGATTGCGTGCGCGGAACGTTCGAGACGTGGGAGATCGAGGCGAACGTCGAGGCGTTCGAGGCGGCGGCCGATCGTTTTCGCGTCCCGGCCTGATATGTATACGGGCGACATGGCAGTCAGCGTCAAGATCCCGACTCAGCTCCGAGCCGCGACCGACGGCGACTCCACCGCGGAGGTGGACGGGTCGACCGTCGGCGAGGTTCTCGACTCCCTGTACGAGCGCTACGGCGAGCTCCGCAGCCGCATTGCCGAGGACGGCGGGCTGCGGCGCTTCGTCAACGTCTACGTCGGGGGCGAAGACATCCGCTTCCTGGACGGTCTCGATACTCCGGTGAGCGACGGCGACGAGATCACGATCCTGCCGGCCGTCGCAGGCGGGTAGGCGCGGGCACCCGGGCGGTCTGGGCCGGCCGCGGCTTTCGGCCGCAGCCCGGCGGCGTGTCCGAGGCGTTCGGGCCGCCCGGCTGAGCGTGTCCGATTTGCGTTGATATTGAACGCAAATCGGACAACGTCCGAGGGCGGGGCGCTGTGTGGTCGCACACCGGGCCACTGACTGCGGGTTATATTGGCGTGCGAGCGGCCGGTTCACGAGCGAAGGGGTGCCTCATGGGGCGTTTGTCGAAGTCAGGGATGGCAGTGGGCGCCGTCGCGTTGGCGGTTGCCGCCGGCGCCGCATACGCGTTTGCGTCCTCGAGCGGTGGAACCATCACCGTCTGTGTGAATCACAAGAACGGCGGGCTGTACAAGGCGAACGGCTGCGCTAAGCACGACAAGAAGCTGACCTGGAACAAGCAGGGGCCCAAGGGCGCGATCGGGCCGCGAGGGCTGCAGGGCCTGCCTGGCCTGAACGGAAACCCCGGGCCCGCGGGAACCGCGCGGGCATATGCGTGGGTCGGGTCCGGTACGACCCCCAGCCTGGACCCCAACCGCACGAAGGGGTTCACGGCGGTGGCACGCCCCGGCGGCCACGCGGGCTACTACTGCCTGACGCTCAGCTCCAACATCGTCGCCTCGCACGTCGCGCCCGTCGTGACCGTGGTCAACAACCCGGCCTTCGCCGGTGTTCCGGAGTTCGCGCAGCCGATCGACGCCTCCTCGGTAACCGGGACGTACGCATGCACGGGGAACGCGATTGAGGTCGTCACGCTTTCGGGCAACGCACCCGCCACGGCAACCCCGAACCTGGATTTCACGGTCGCGATCCCGTAGACGGATTGCATGCGACGCCTCGCCACCCAGTGAGCCCCGCGCCAGTCTCAGCCGATCACGAGCTTGAAGTGGGTCCCGGTCGAAGCAATTGCTGCGGGAGTGATGGTGGCCGCCACGCAGCCCGAGCTGTGGTTCTTCTGAGAGATGCAGAGCGTTCCCACCGCCGACTTCGCGGACTTGGGGGGAATGCCATGGAGCTTGTCCTTGAAATTTCCGTACAGCGTTCCGAAGCGCTCACCCTTGAGCTTGAAGACCTTGATGTGCAGGTAACCGCCCTCGACACACTCGTCAAGCGCACAATTGCTGCTGAAGTTCATCTTGCCCACCTTCTTCTTGCCCTGGTAAAGCGCCGAGATCGTCCTTGGCCCATTGCCAGCGATGGTCGGGGGAACTTCCTTGACAACCACCCCCGATAGCCGGAGCCGCTTGGACTTTGCCCCCGCGACGGCTGTCGATAGCACTGCCACCGAAATCAGCAACACCGCTACCGCGGCTGACTTCTCGAACAAACCCCGGCTCATGACCTTGCCCCTTTTCCCCGCCTTCGTTTACCCGCGGCGAGTGTACCGAGGCAGCGCGATGGGCGGGACAAATCTGGCAACGGTCGGGCTGGCGGCGCGGCCTCGCCGGCACGCGATGCACGCCCGAGCTGAAGCCGATCAGGCCGGAGCTGCCGGCTTCACCGGAACGCCCAAACCAATCGGACACGACACGCCGGTCGAGTGATTCGGACAGTAACCCCACGGGTTCTTGTGCAGGTACTGCTGGTGGTAATCCTCGGCGTAGTAGAACGGGCCGGCGGGCTCAATCTCGGTCGTGATCTCCGGGTAGCCCGCCGCGCGCAGGCGCTCCGCGTATGCGGTACGTGAGGCCTCGGCGGCCTTCGCCTGGGCGTCCGAAAACGTGTAGATGGCCGAGCGGTACTGGGTGCCGACGTCGTTGCCCTGACGCATGCCCTGCGTCGGATCGTGGTTCTCCCAGAACAGCCGGAGCATCTCCTCGTAGGAGGTCTTCGTCGGATCGAACACCACGAGCACGACCTCGGTGTGGCCGGTCCGCGCGCTGCAGGCCTCCTCATAGGTCGGGTTCGGGGTGAACCCGCCGGCGTAGCCGACCGCCGTCGTGTAGACGCCGGGGGCCTCCCAGAACACCTTCTCGGCGCCCCAGAAGCAGCCGAGGCCGAACACGGCCTGCTCGAGGCCCTCGGGGAACGGCGGGCGCAGTGGCGTGCCGAGCACCGCGTGGCGGTCCGGCACCGAGATCGGCTCGGAGCGGCCCGACAGCGCCTCCGAGGGATCAATCAGTGTGGTCTTGTGGCCTATTCCGAACATGAATACAAGGGTAGTCGCCCCGTCATTACGGGCTCGGAAACTCGAGGGAATCGTGCCGGGGACGCGAGTTGCGCGGCCGGGGCCCGGCCACCGCTAGAGCACGAACGTCCGGTGGCGGATTGCGCCGCGGGCCACAGCCCAGCACTCGACCGCATCGTGTCCGAGCAGGTCCCCGAATCGCGGCCGTCGCGGCGGCGGCCGCGGTCTGCGCCGTGTCCGTTGCCGGGCTGATCGCCAGCCACCAGACGTCGGGGTTCTACGCCGACGCGCGGGGTGTCGTCGACTACGTGCAGGCCCATCGCCGCGCCGGCGATGTCGTCGTCTCGCCGACGAGTCCGGGTGTCGCGGTTCCGCTCGCCTATTACGGCTGCGGCGGCTCCGGCCCGTGCTCACCTACGTGTTTGCCGGGAGCCCGGAGGCCGCCGGCTCGCTCTCGGCCCGGCACCGGCTGTGGACGGTGCTTTCGCTCAGCCGCTCATCGCTCCGTCCCGCGGCCGTGATCGGCCTCGAGCGGCCGCTGGCGCGGCGATTCGGCTATGTCCCGGCCAGCGCGCGCGTGTTCGCCACCTCCGCTCCGCTCGCCGTCGTGGAGTGGACACCGGCCGCCACTGCGGCTCGCTAGTCCCCGTCTCCGGCGGCGGATATGGTCGGGCGATGGCCAGCTTCGGGCAGCTCACGGTGATCGTGCTCGGCGGCCTGGCCGGCCCGCTTCTATCCGCCTCGAGGAAGTTTGTGATCCCGGTCGTGGTCGGCGAGCTGCTCGCCGGGATCGCGCTCGGGAAGACGGGCGCCGGCCTGATCAAGCCCGACGATCCGACGATCGCGTTCCTCGCGAACATCGGCTTCGCGGTGCTGATGATGGTCGCCGGCATGCACGTGCCGCTGCGCAACCGCGCGCTGCTGAGCTCGCTGCGGCGGGGAGCCATCGCGGTCGCGGTGAGCGCGGCTCTCGGTGCCGGCGGCGGGCTGTTGATCGCGCACGCCCTGGGCGTCGGGCATCCCGCGGTGTGGGCAATCCTGCTCGCCACCGGTTCGGCGGCGATCGTGCTGCCTGCGCTCGAGGAGGCGGGGATCACCGCCGACCGCGCGCTGCTGGCCATGGCCTGGGCGACGGTGGCGGACATCGCGACGATCGTCGCAGTGCCGCTGGTGCTCAACCCGTCGCATGCCGCACGGGCCGGATTGGGCGCGATCGCGGTGGCTCTCGGAGCCGCCCTCGTGCTCGTGATCGGCCGTTACCTGAACCGGACTTGGCGCGTGCGCATCCTCCGCGAGGAATCGGCGTCCCGTGTCTGGGCGCTCGACCTCCGCGTCGCGCTGCTGGCGCTGTTCGCGCTGTGCGCGCTGGCCGAATGGGTCGGCACCAGCATCATGATCGCTGGCTTCGCGGCCGGGCTGATTGTCGCCGCCGAGGGTGGTCCGCACCGCCTCTCCGACCAGGTGTCAGGCGTCGCCGCCGGCTTTCTCGTCCCGGTGTTCTTTGTCGTGCTCGGAGCGAGCCTCAACGTCCGTGCGCTGGTCCAGAGCGCGACCGATCTGGAGCTGACGGCTGCGCTGATTGTCGGGATGGTCGCGGTTCACGTGCTCGCGGGACGGGTGGTGAGGGCGCCGGTGTGGACGGCGCTGATCGTCACCGCGCAGCTCGGTGTGCCCGCAGCCGTGGTCAAGTTGGGACTGTCCGACGGGGTCCTGCGCCCCGGCCAGGGCGCGGCGATCATCGGCGCGGCACTCGTCAGTCTCGGGGTCTGTGCGCTGGGCGCCGCGATGGCCAGCCAAACTGCGGTGCCCGTACCGCGGTGATCGTTTCGGGCCTCCCGGCTCGGGTAGCCGAAATGGAGGACCTGATACGACACAAACTGGAGGTCAATGCCTATGGCCAAGGAGCTAGAGGGCAAGCGTGTGGCATTCCTGTTCACCGAGGGAGTTGAGCAAGTCGAGTTGACTGAGCCGCTGAAGGCCGTCCGCGAGGCCGGCGCCGAGGCGGAGCTGATCTCGCTTCAGAGGGGCGAGGTTCAAATGTTCAACCACCTCGACAAGGGCGACACGATTGATGCCGCACTGGCGGTGTCCGACGCGGACCCGTCGGACTACGACGGTCTCGTGCTTCCGGGCGGCGTCGCCAATCCGGACGCGTTGCGGATGCAGGACGACGCCGTGCAGTTCGTCCGTGGCTTCTTCGAGCAGGACAAGCCCGTGGGCGTCATCTGTCACGGGCCATGGCTGCTGGTCGAGGCCGACGTGGCGAGCGGACGCACGGTGACCTCGTGGCCCAGCCTCAAGAGCGACCTGCGGAACGCCGGGGCCGACTGGGTCGACAAGGAGGTCGTGGTCGATAACGGTCTGGTCACGAGCCGCAAGCCCGACGACCTGCCGGCGTTCTGCGCCAAGGTGGTCGAGGAGATCGCCGAGGGCCGCCACGAGCAGCACGTCGGCTCGGAGGCGAGCGCGACGGCATAGACGCGATTTCGGGTGAGCGTCCGCCACGCTGCGCGTGTGGCGGGCGCCACCTAGAGATCCAGCTTCTCGAACGCCTTTAGGTAGGCCTCGGTGTAGGTGGGGAACTGAGCGACCGTATCCCTGAGCACGGCGAGCGGGATCTGTGCCTTGATCGCCAGGGCCGCGTAATGAATCCACTCGCTGGCCAGCGGCGCCACCGCCCATGCTCCGACGAGAACGTGGCGGTGGCGATCCACGAGCACCGATAGCTCGCCCCGCGGTTCGCGCTCGTACGTCCAGGGGCGGGTGACCGAGTCCCTGAGCGCGATCCGCTGCGTGACCGCATCGATACCCGCGGCCAAGGCCTGCTCCGCCGTCATCCCAACGGCCGCGATCTCGGGATCGCTGAAGACAACGCGGGGCACCGCCGTGAGATCGGCACGTGCGCTCTCCCCGGCGATGTCTGCCACCGTGACCCGCCCCTGGTACATGGCTGCGTGCGTGAATGGCATCGCGCCGGTGACATCTCCGATCGCCCAGATCCCGTCGGCCGCGCGGCAACGCTCGTCCACATCGATCCCGTGCTCCGAAGGCTCGATGCCGACCCGTTCGAGGCAGAGGCCCTCGACGTTCGGTCGGCGGCCGACCGCGACGACCAGCTCGCGGGCGACGATCGCCGTCCCATCGGCCAGATGGACCACCTTCGCTGTGCCTTCCGGGGCTGCCGACCGGACGGCGGCATCGAGATGCACTTCGATTCCGTCCTCGCGCAGCGCCGCCAGAATCAGCTCGCTGACGCGTGGCTCCTCGCGGGCGAGCAGCCGGTCTGCGGCCTCCACCAGCGTGACCCGGGTGCCGAATCCGTGAAGTAGCTGCGCCAGCTCGATCCCGACCGGGCCGCCACCGAGCACGATTGCCGATTCGGGCACCTCGGTCAGGGTCGTGGCCTGGCGGTTGGTCCAGTAGCCGGTCTCGTCGAGCCCTGGAATCGACGGGATCGTCGGACTGCTGCCGGTGGCGATCACGATCCGGTCGCTTGACAGCAGCTCGCCGTCCACCTCGACCTCGCCGGGACCACGGAGCGATCCACGGCCCTTGAACACCCTCGTTCCGCCCTCCTCGTACTGCTTGATCTCGTCGCTGTCGTCGAGGTTGCGGATCATGTAATCGCGGTACTCGGCGATCTTGGAGAAGCGGGCCACGGGGAGCGCGACGCCGGCGGCCCGCCGAGCCTCGCCCACGACGTCCGGGGGGCGCAGCAGGGTTTTGGACGGGATGCACGCCCAGTACGCGCACTCGCCGCCGACGAGCTCGGCCTCCACCAGCGCCGGGGCGAAGCCTCGGGCGGCCAGGCGCGACGCAACGACCTCACCCGCCGGTCCCGCGCCCAGGACGATCAGATCGAAGCGCTCCGAGGCCATGCCGACTCGGGTACCCGGTGGTCCGCGGCCCTACGCGACCGTTTCTGGCTGCTTGGAGCGGGGAAGCGAAGGTTTGTGGCACTCGACACCATCGAACGCGAGATCGAGGTCGACGACGACGACCGCAACGAATCGGAAATGGAGCGGCTCGATCGCAACACCGTTGAGCTGCTCAACGAGCTGAGGGTCGCCTCAGCCGGAATCCAGGTCCTGTTCGCGTTCCTGCTGATCGTGCCGTTCAACACCGGCTTTCGGCGTGTCTCGACATTCGACCGCTACGTCTACTTCGTGACCCTGCTGTGCATCGCCAGCGCGGCGGTGCTTCTGATCGCGCCCTCGATCCACCATCGGCTGCTGTTCCGCCGCCACCAGAAGGCCTACCTGGTCAGGGTCGGAACCCAGCTCACGATCGCCGCCATGGTGTTCCTCACGGTCGGCCTCACCGGGATCCTGGTGCTGATCTCAGACGTCCTGTTCGGTGCCGCGACAGCGATCGTCGTCGGCGGTCTGGGGGCGGTCCTCGTCTCTGCGCTGTGGTTCGCCGTGCCCCTGCGGCGACGACGGCGGGTGCACCAGTTTCACGACCGACTCGAGGGGTAGTCCCGTGTCACGTTCAGGTTGATCGATGGAGGTGACGAATGCCCCCGCGGGGAGTCAAGAAGGGCACGAAGCGAGCTCGACAGTACGAGCACATCAAGGAGAGTCAGCGCGAGCGCGGCACGAGCGAGGGGCGCGCCGAGGAGATTGCGGCGCGGACCGTGAACAAGGAGCGAGCGCGGTCGGGTGAGTCCGAGACACGCTCGCGCACATCGACTCACGACATGTCCTCCTCGCGCCGAGGCGGCCGGCGGTCCGGCACCAGCCGGGCAACGGGCCGCACGCGTGACCAGCTCTACAACGAGGCCCGCGAGCTCGGCATCGACGGGCGCTCGAGCATGAACAAGGCGCAGCTGGAGCGGGCCGTGGACCGCAAGAAGCGGTAGGGCCGCTGACAGCCTCGTTTTCGTGCCACCGCCCGGGGTAGCGCAAAGGGGAGACACGAAACGACGAAAGGAGCGGCTCATGCCGTGGGAAGAGATCAGGCCGCGGAAGTTTCCGGCCTTCGACAAGCAGCTCGATGGCATCTCTCGCCAGACGATGGATGACCATTACAAGCTGTATGAGGGCTACGTCAAGAAGGTCAACGAGTGCCGCAGGGCTCTGAATGCGTTCGACTACTCGGAGATCGAGGGCAACCAGGTCTACTCGCCGCTGCGCGCGGTCTCGGTCGACTACACGTTCGCGCTGCTCGGCTACAAGAACCACGACCTCTACTTCGGCCATCTGGGCGGCGACGGCGGAGAGCCGACCGGCCGGTTCGCCGAGCTGATCGACACCGAGTTCCATGGCGGCGTCAAGGAGTGGGAGCAGGCGGTGCGCAAGGCGGCGTCGGCCGCCCGGGGCTGGGTGATGGTCGGATACGACCTCAACGACGGGTCGCTGTTCAACTACATCATGGACACGCAGAACCTGTGGGCCGTCTACAACATGGTCCCGGTGCTGGCGCTCGACGTCTACGAGCACGCGTACGCCCGGGACTACGGCGCCACTCCGGACGGCCGCAAGCAGTACGTCGAGGCGTTCTTCCGCAACCTTGACTGGGAGCACGTCAACCGGCAGCTCGTCCAGGCCGAGGCGGCCAAGGAGGGTGCGGATCGCAGCGGCGCACGCGAGCCGGCGCACGCCTGACCTCGAGCGAGGCGTCCCGCGGCCTGACCGTCGCGGGGCGCTCGGGGGCCGGGGCGCTCGGACGCCGGGGCGGGCGGACGTCGGGGCGCGCCGGGGCCGGGGCGCGCGGACCTACCCGAACAGGGGCAGCCGGCGTCGCCGCGCGAGCCGGTCCATGCCGTCCTGGATCGAGGACCGAACCTCCTCATACTTGGCGCGGACGTAGTCGTCGTCATCGGCCAGCTTCGGGTCGGTCTCGAGCTCGACCGCCGGTTCGAAGCTCGTACGGATCTTGGTCGGAAGCGGGAACTCCGGTAGCAGTGCGGGAGAGATACCCCAGGGCGCCTGCAGCGCGATCGGGAACATCTTCAGCCGAGCCACTCTGTCCAGCGCCAGCAGCTTCGCCAGACGGCGGCCACTCGCCAGCGCGGGCATCGAGTCCGGACCGCCGATCGTCGCGATCGGCACGATCGGCACGGCGCTCCGTATCGCCAGCTTGACGAAGCCCGTACGACCGGCGAGCACCGCCTCGTCACGCTTGGTCCACGGCCGCAGCGAATCACGCTCGCCGCCGGGCCAGAGAGCGACGTCGTGGCCCTCGGCCAGCGCCGCGGCCATGCTGTCCGGCGCGGCCGGGAGCACGCCCATGCGCCGGAAGTACCAGCCGAAGCCCGGCGCCGCCATCAGCGCGTCGTGCGCGGTGCCGTGCACGATCCGGCTCTCGCCGAAGTGCCGCCACCACTGGGCGCCGATCGTCCACGCGTCCCACACGGACGGCGCGCCCGAGTGGATCCCGACCAGCAGGACCGGAGGCTCGGGAATGTTCTCCCAGCCCTCGACCTCCATCCGGAACCAATAGTCCATGAGCGGGTTCCAGAGATACTTCTGACGCTCCAGAAACTTCCAATCCGGACCCTCCAGGCTCCACTTCGACGCGCGGTCGGATACCCATCCCGCGGCGCCCGATTGTCGAGCCCTTCTGTGCGCCACCTTCTCTCGGGCCTGCTCGGCGTGAGATCTCGCCTGCTGCTCCCTCGCGCGGTGGGCTTCGGTGTCCTGTCTGGTCTTTCCGCGCTTGGAAGTGCCTGCATCCGTGCGCCGTCCGCGCTGCACCTGAAGGTCGTCCACGTCGATCGCTCTCCTCGCTCCGGGTACCGGTGCCTTGGTTCCGGCTACCCAGCTTGAGTGATCGCAACCGGCTTATCGCGGAGGATCTCGAAGCCTACGTGCGATGACGCCCGCGCTCCGGCAGACCGCTGCCCTACAGCAGGCTGCCGCCCGGCGGTACGACCCATAGCCGCGCGGCGAAGTCCACCGCCGTCTCGGGGTCGAGATCGGCCACGGTCGCAGCGCTGGCGCTCTGCATCGCCCGGGCGAGCTCGGTCCAGCCGCGGGCAACCGAGGCGACCCGCGCAGTCGGGCCCCAACCGGTGGCGGCCGTCAGCTCGGCCGCACGCGCCTGGGCGTCCGCGAGTGTGAACTCGCAAAACGGCTTGTTCTCGCCGTCCAGGAACACGGTGCGGCGCAGGACGTCATGTTGGCTCACTGCAGCCCCCACTTCGGACTCGAGGACAGCCCGCCGTGCCGGATCGCCCGCTCGGTGTCGGCCGAGCGGTGCGTGTGCGGGTAGGGGGGCATCTTCCAAGGATGGGGAGCCACGGTGCCGTAGTGGTGGCGCAGGAACGCCGTCAGCTCACCGCGGTGACTTGGGCAGGCATAGCGGCGCGGTCCGAGCGGACCGCCCCCGAGCCAGACCAGCCAGCGTCCGGGGGAGACGTCGAGGTACTCGCCGAAGGCCAGCTCGCGCACCTGACGCTCGAGTGCGGACTGGACCTCGGGCTCCGGACTTGCGTCGCAGAACTCGCAGCGGAAGATGACTCGCGTCGGCACGACTCCTCACCATCTCCGCTTGTAGCCGGTTGCGAGGTCGCTGCCGGCCCGTCGCCACTGCGGCTCGCGGTCAAACCGGTGCTTGATTGCCCGTGAGCGCAGGCTGCGCATCACGGGACCGTAGGTAAAACGCGCGCCGGCGGCCGCCACCAAGCCGATTCCGGTCGGCTCCATGAACGGCATGAACCGATCCGGGAACCCTGGCATCGTGCACGCCATGCAGATCCCGCCGACGTTCGGGCAACCGCCCACGCCACCCACCCACCCACGCACCGGGACGTTGCATTTGACCACCGGGCCCTTGCATCCGAGCTTCACCAGGCAGCCGCGCCGGTCCGCCGGCGTCTGTGCGAACTCGCCCTGCTCGGCGAAGCCGGCCCGCCCGCAGCTCTCCTGAACCGTGCGGGTGAACATCTGCGCGGGGCGGCCCTGCTCGTCGAGCTCGGGCAGCGGCTGCACGCCGGCCACGCACAGCGCCAGCTCCAGGAGCAGCTCGGTGATGTTGTCCGGCTGAACCGGGCAGCCGGGCAGGTTGACGATCGGCAACCCGAGCCTTGAGCTCCACCCGGAGCCGAGGTAGTCGCGCAGCCCCATCGCACCTGTGGGATTGCCCCGCATCGCCGGAATCCCGCCGTAGGCGGCGCAGGTGCCGAGCGCGAGCACGGCGGCGGCCCTGGGGGCGAGGCGGTCGATCCACGTGCAGGTCGGGATCGGCTGGCCCGTATCGGGGTCGACCCCGAACGCGGCCCAGTGGCCGTCGCCGTTGATCTGCTCGTTCGGGACCGAGCCCTCGAGCACGAGGATGAAGGGCTCGAGCTCGCCGGCCGCCGCTCTATGAAAGGCGGCGACGAATTCCTCGCCGCTCTCGTATGCGAGCATCGGGTTGTAGAGCGCGAGCCGAGGCGTGCCGGGCAGCACCCCTCGCAGCAGGTCCTCGATGCTCGGTGCGCTCGCCGCGGTCATCGCCACCGAGTCTCCGTCACAGCCGAGCCCACTGGTCAGCCAGAGGACGTGAACCACCTGGGCCTCGATGCGATCCTGTCCCGGCGCGAACTCGACCCTGCGCATCAGCTTTGCTTCACGGCCGCCGCGACCAGCTGCTGCACGCGGCTGCTCTCGGGCTCGGTCATCGATGCGAGCCGGTCCTGGAGCGTTCCATACAGGTGCCACTCGTCGCCGTGGCCGCTGATCACGCCGGCATGAGAGAGCCTGGACAACGCGTGCGACACCGATGGACGCTCGGCCGATACAAGTCGTCCGAGCAGCTGATGGGTGAGGGGGATCGGCAGCCGGATTCCCCCCGGCTCGACCTTGCCCCATCGAGCGGCCAGGTGCCACAGCAGCAGTGCGAGGCGAATCTCGAGGCGCGGCTGGGCGGAGATCGCGCGTTGCACGTTCAACCGCCTGGTGCGCTTGCCCGCGCGCCGGAGCAGGGCCTCGGTGATCTTGGGCCAGGGATGGACGCGGTGTGCGAAGCCCTCATCGAGGAGCGCGAAACGCGAGGGCACGAGCGCCCGCCAGCCGATGTCGCACACGAGGAGTTCCTCATCATCGGTCTGCCAGGGCTGGAGCATGTCGCCCGCGCCGATCAGCTCGGCGGCGACACGGTCACCGACCTTCACGTTGACCGCCACCACTCCGTCGAGCACGAGCACCCCGGGACCGCCGACCGACGCACCCAGCCACTGCCCGAGCGTCACGTCGCCAGGGTCGGCGTCGACCGTCATCGCCGTGACGGCCGGACGGGCGACCATCCGCATCCTGACGTCCAGCTCGTCGGCCAGATCGAGGTCCAGATCGAGCAGATAGCGGAAGGAGCTGGGGCGGGCGCGTGGTTGGGAACGCCAGCGTGACGGGATCGGGTCGGCCCTGCCGATGTTGCGCTTGCCGTCGCTCTCCACCTTGCTGCCTCTCTCCACGGCTGGAACCGGGGCAGGTCGTAGCCAAGTCTAAGCCGGGTGCCAAATGCCCCACAACCTGGTAATGCGGATTACGGTCACTTCCCTTACAGCGACTGGCGGGGCGCCGTCGACAGTGATAGAACGGCGCCCGTGGCCGACGCGGGCCGGGCGGTTCACGTTGCAACCATGATCTTCCGATTGGAGGTTTGACGGGCTCATGTGCTTGGCGATACCCGGTCAGGTAATTGAGCTGGTCGACCCGGTCAACCAGATCGCGAAGGTCGACGTGGTCGGGGTCCGCCGCAACATCAACGTCAGCCTCCTCGCCGACGACGATGGCGGCGCCCAGCCGGGGGACTGGGTGCTGATACACGTCGGTTTCGCGCTCTCGAAGGTGGATGAGGAGGAGGCCCATGCCACGCTCCGGCTGCTCGAGCAGATGGGCGCCGATTATGAGCAGGAGCTCGAGGAGCTGAAGGCGAGCGTGATCGAATGAGCGAGCGCGAGGCGGCGGGGTGCGGAGTCGGTGAGGAGCACTGCGTCACCTGCAGTGACGAGGGGATCGTGATGCGGGTGATCGAGCTGCGGGACGGCGTGGCCGTGTGCGCCGACGGCGATCGCGCCCGCCACCGAATCGCCACGGACCTGGTCGAGCCGGTCGCGGTCGGCGACGAGCTGCTCGTCCACGCCGGCGTCGCGATTGCGCATCTCGGGGCGGTGCGGGCATGAAGTTCGTCGACGAGTTTCGCGATGCACAGCTGGGACAGGTGCTGGCGGGCGAGATCCTCGCCGAGCTCGAGCCCGGCCGGCACTACAAGGTGATGGAGGTGTGCGGCGGCCACACGCACTCGATCTACAAGTACGGGATCGACGATCTTCTCCCCACCAACGTCGAGCTCGTGCACGGACCCGGGTGTCCGGTGTGCGTGATCCCGATGGGACGGGTCGACGACGGCATCGCCGTGGCCCGCAACGAGGGTGTGATCTTCACCTGCTTCGGCGACATGCTCCGCGTGCCCGGCTCGGACTACACGCTGCTTGACGCCAAGGCGCAGGGCGCCGACGTGCGGATGGTCTACTCGCCGCTGGACGCGCTCCGGATCGCGCGCGAGAACCCGGACCGGGAGGTGGTGTTCTTCGCGATCGGGTTCGAGACGACGGCGCCGTCGACGGCGCTGACGCTGAAGCGCGCCAAGGCCGAGGGAATGAAGAACTTCTCCTGTATCTGCAATCACGTGACGATCGTCCCGCCGCTGCGGGCGCTGCTGGAGTCGCCCGACCTCCGGCTCGACGGGTTCATCGGACCCGGTCACGTATGCACGGTCGTGGGCGGGCGGCCGTTCGAGTTCATCCCGGCCGACTATGGGCGCCCGGTGGTGATCTCGGGCTTCGAGCCGCTCGACATCCTGCAATCGATCCTGATGATCCTGCGCCAGCTCGGGGACGGGCGCTGCGAGGTGGAGAACCAGTACACGCGAGTGGTGCCCCGGGAGGGCAACCTTCGTGCGCTCGAGGTGATGGCCGAGGTGTTCGAGCTGCGGCCTCATTTCGAGTGGCGGGGATTGGGGTTCATCTCACAGAGTGCTCTGCGACTGTCGGACGCCTACGCGGACTTCGACGCCGAACGGCGTTTCGAGGTCCCGGGCGTCCGCGTCGCCGATCCCAAGGCATGCCAGTGCGGCGAGGTGCTCAAGGGCGTGATCAAGCCCTGGGAGTGCAAGGTGTTCGGCACCGCGTGCACCCCCGAGCACGCGATCGGGACGTGCATGGTCTCGCCCGAGGGGGCGTGCGCGGCCTACTACAACTTCGGCCGGTTCGCCCGCGAGCGCGAGGCCGTGTGACTCCATCCGAGTCCGCCACCAGCGGCCGCGAGCAGCGGATCATCGAGATCATCGAGACCGCGCGCTCCAAGCGGCCGCGCTTCCGCGATGAGCAGGTCACGCTCGCCCACGGGGCCGGCGGCAAGGCGAGCCAGACGCTGATCGAGGGCCTGCTCGTGCCGGCCCTGGCGCAAGGCGAGGGATCGCTGACGGCGCTCGGCGACGCCGGGGCCCTCACGATCGAGGGCGCCGCGCTGGCGATGACGACGGACAGCTTCGTGGTCAAGCCGCTGCGCTTCCCCGGTGGGTCGATCGGCGAGCTCGCGGTCAACGGAACCGTCAACGACCTCGCCGTATCCGGAGCGCGGCCGGTCGCGATCACGGTGTCGATGATCCTCGAGGAGGGTCTCAGCGCCGACGTGCTGCGCGAGGAGGTCGAGGCGATCGCCACAGCGGCGCGGACTGCGGGCGTCGAGATCATCGCCGGCGATACGAAGGTCGTGGAGCGGGGCGCCGCCGATGGCATGTACCTGTGCACAACCGGGATCGGCGCGGTCGACCCTCGCGCGCAGGTTTCGCCCGCGGGGATCCGCCCCGGCGACCAGATTCTGGTCTCGGGCGCGATCGGCGAGCACGGTACGGCGATCATGCTGGCGCGCAACCAGTTCGAGCTCGACGCCGAGATCGAGTCGGACACCTGCTCACTGTGGCCGGCCGTCGACGCGCTGCTCGGCGCGGCCGGTGAGGAGCTTCACTGCATGCGCGACGCGACTCGCGGAGGCGTGGCCTCGGTGCTGAACGAGCTCGCCCGGTCCTCGGGCGTGTCGGTCGTCGTCCGCGAGGCGGATGTCCCGGTGGCACCGGTGGTCGCTGCGGCGGCCGAGCTGCTCGGGATCGATCCGATGTACGTGGCCAATGAGGGCCGGCTGGTTGCCTTTGTGTCACCCGAGGCGACCGAGCAGGCGCTCCGGGCGATTCGGGCGGTTGCAGGATGTGAGCAGGCCGCGGCGATCGGCGAGGTGCGCACGGAGCCACCCGGGATGGTGCTGGTGCAGACGAGCTTCGGCGGCAGGAGGGTGATGGATCAGCTGGTTGGAGATCCGCTTCCGCGGATCTGTTGAGTCCTCAGAGAGGAGCATCGATGGCGACGGGTATCGAGTACGCACCTAGACAGCATGAGACGGAGCAGATCACCGCGCATGTGCTGTGGATGACGATCGGGCTGTCGTGCGAAGGGGACTCGGTGGCGATGACCAGCGCCACCAATCCGAGCCTCGAGGACATCATCCAGGGCGTGATTCCCGGCATGCCGCGAGTTGTGATCCACAACCAGGTGATCGCCTTCGAGGTGGGAGACGAGTACATCCAGGCGTGGTACGACGCGGAGCAGGGCAAGCTCGATCCGTTCGTGCTGGTGATCGAGGGATCGCTCGGCAACGAGGAGATCAACGGTGAGGGCCATTGGACGGGGTTCGGCGTGAATCCGGCCGATGGCCAGCCGATCACGCTCAACGAGTGGGTTGACCGGCTTGCGCCGAAGGCGGCCGCCGTGGTGGCCGTCGGCACATGTGCCACGTACGGCGGCATCCCAGCGATGAAGAACAACCCCACGGGCGCGATGGGCGTCGCCGACTACCTGGGCTGGAACTGGCGCTCCAAGGCCGGGCTTCCGATCATCAACATTCCCGGGTGCCCGGCGCAGCCGGACAATATGACCGAGACGCTCATGTACCTGGTGTTCCACCTGGCGGGGATGGCGCCGGTGCCCGAGTTGGATGAACAGCTTCGGCCTAAGTGGCTGTTCGACCGGACCGTGCGTGAGGGCTGCAACCGCGCGGGCTTCACCGAGCAGGGGAACTTCGCCAGCGAGTACGGTTCCGATCACCGCTGCTTGGTCAAGCTCGGCTGCAAGGGCCCGGTGACGAAGTGCAACGTTCCGGTTCGCGGCTGGGTCAACGGGATCGGTGGCTGCCCGAACGTCGGCGGCATCTGCATGGCGTGCACGATGCCCGGCTTCCCCGACAAGTACATGCCGTTCATGGACCCGGATCCGTGGGGGAACGCCGGCGCGTCGTTCCAGAAGTTCACCTACGGGCCCGTGTTCCGGTACTTCCGCAAGCGGAACATCGACAAGAAATTCGACATCGAGCCCGAGTGGCGCAAGCGCGGGCCGGCGCTCAGCACCGGCTACCAGAAGCGCTGGTAACCCGGCACCAGAACCGATCGCTACGAGTCTTCATTAGGAGAGCAGATGGCCACCACCGAGTCCCCCACCGGGCAAAAAGTCGTCGTCAAGGAAATGTCGTGGGATCCGATCACGCGGATCGTCGGCAGCCTCGGGATCCATACGGAGATCGACTTCTCCAATAACCAGGTGTTGAAGTGCTACAGCACCTCGATGATCTTCCGCGGCTTCGACATCTTCATGAAGGGCATCGATCCGCGGGACGCGCACTTCATCACGAGCCGGATCTGCGGCATCTGCGGGGACAACCACTGCACGTGCTCGTGCCTGAACCAGAACATGGCCTACTCGGTCAAGCCGCCGCCGCTCGGCGACCTTGCGTTCAACCTCGCCGAGTCCGCCGACTACATGTTCGACCACGCGATCTTCAACGACTGCATGGCGAACGTGGACTTCTGCGAGCAGATGGTCAAGGACACCAACCCCACCCTGCTCGCGAAGGCAGAGAACACCTCGGCGCCCCATAAGGACATCCACGGTTACAACACGATCGCGGACATCATGCGGGCGCTGAACCCGTTCACCGGCAGCTTCTACCTCGAGACGTTGCAGGTCGCCCGCTACACCCGGGAGATGTACTGCCTGTTCGGCGGTCGGCACACGCACCCGTCGACGATCATGCCCGGCGGCTGCAGCGCGGACATCACGCATCAGACCCTGACCGACTACTACGTGCGCCTGATGCGCTACATGGACTACGTCAAGCGGACCGTGCCGATGCACGACGACCTGTACGACTTCTTCCTGCAGGAGCTGCCGGGCTACGACATGGTTGGCTACCGCGACACCAACCTGGTCAACTGGGGCTGCTTCGACGACCCCGACTTCGTCGACTACGACTACAAGACGATGACGGACTGGGGCCGCAAGCGCTACATCACCCCGGGGATCGCGATCAACGGCGAGCTCGTCACGACCGACCTGGTCGAGATCAACCTGATGATCAGGATCCTGCTCGGCAGCTCGTACTTCGACTCGTGGGAGAACGAGCCGACGTTCGTGACCCAGGATCCGCTGGGCAACCCCGTCGACAAGAACCATCCATGGAACAAGCAGACCCTGCCGAAGCCGCAGAAGCGCGACTTCGCCGATAAGTACAGCTGGGTCGTCTCACCCCGGATCTACGACAAGCGCACCGACACCCACGTGTGCTGCGACACGGGCGGCGGTCCGTTCGCGCGTCAATGGTGCACGGCGAAGGCTGGGCTGGTCGACTTCGGCTACCTGAAGGCGACCGGTCACTCGATCCAGATGGTGCTCCCAAAGTCCGCGGCGATGCCGGAGATGGAGCTCGAGTGGAAGGTGCCAGAGAAATCCAACGCGGTCGAGCGTGACCGGGCTCGGTCCTACCACCAGGCCTACGCTGCGCTCGTGGGACTGCACTGCCTCGAGCGGGCGCTCAAGGAGGTCCGGGCTGGGCGGACCAAGAGCTGGAAGGAGTTCAAGGTTCCCGAGCAGGCGGTCAGCTGTGGATTCCACGAGGCGGCCCGCGGTGTGCTCTCGCACCACATGGTGATCCGGGAGGGCAAGATCGCCAACTACCAGCCGTATCCGCCGACGCCGTGGAATGCGAGCCCACGCGACACCTATGGCACGCCCGGCCCGTACGAGGATGCGGTCCAGAACACGCCGATCTTCGAGGAGAACGGTCCCGAGAACTTCAAGGGGATCGACATCATGCGGGCGGTGAGGAGTTTCGACCCATGCCTGCCGTGCGGCGTGCACATGTACACCGGCAAGGGCCGCGTGCGGAAGGTGATTCACACGCCAACCGGGCTCAGTTAGGGTTAGACATGGCTTCAGAAGCGCTTCCCGGCGAGCTGCTCGACCGGGTCCAGCAGCTGTCCTCGCAGGTCGACGCGCTTCCGGACCCGCACGCCAGGGAGCTGGCGCAGGAGCTGGTGGCGACGGTGATCGCGATGTACGGAGACGGCCTGACGCGAATCGTCGAGACGATCGAGTCCTCACGTGAGGCCGGGGCGACGATTCTCGATCAGCTCGCACAGGACGGCGCCGTCGCCAGCCTGCTCCTGATCCATGACCTGTATCCGGTCCCGCTGCAGGAGCGGGTGCTGGAGGCGCTCGACACCGTCCGCCCGTACATGGAGTCCCACGGCGGCAACGTCGAGCTGCTCTCGATCGAGGAGGGGGTGGCCAGGCTGGCGCTGCAGGGGAGCTGCAACGGGTGTGCGGCCTCGCGGGCGACGCTCGAGCTGGCGATCAAGCAGGCGATCGACGAGCACGCGCCAGACCTGGTCGGGCTCGACGTGGAGGGCGTGACCGAGCCGGCGGCGGCAGTCGGCGCGTTCGAGCTGCCGATGGTGCATTCGGGGCCGGGCGCGCCCCCGCCCGAGCCGGACCCCGTTCCGGCGCGCTGGATTCCCCTCGAGGGCCTTGGCGGCCTCGCGCCCGGTTCGCTGACGGCGATTGCCGCCGACGGCGAGCCGCTGCTGCTTGCCCGTGTGAACGGGTCGCTGCTCGCGTACCGCGACGCGTGCGCGGCCTGCGGCGCCCCGCTGCACGGCGGCGAGCTGGAGGGCCCGATGCTGCGTTGTGGCGCCTGCGGCGTGGAGTTCGACCTCCCGCGCGCGGGCCGGGCGGCGGGCGGCGAGCCGCTGCAGCTGACTCCGGTTCCCCTGCTCGAGTCGGGCGGTATCCGGGTGGCGGTGTGAGCGAGCGGCTCGACTCGATGGTCGCGGCCCGCAAGCGGGCGGAGACGCTCGCGCGGATGCGGTCGCTCGCGCAGGTCGGGTTGGGGACGCGCGCGGGCGGTCCGGCGGCCCCGGTCGAGCGCTGCGATCTGTGCAACACGACCATTCCCGAGGACCACCGTCACCTGCTGCACCTCACCGAGCGCCGGATCGTTTGTTCCTGCGAGGCGTGCTGGGCGCTGCGCTCGGGTGACCCTGAGTATCGGCCTTCGGGAATGCGCACCGTCTGGTTCGACGATTTCGACTGTGATGACGAGATGTGGGGGCGGTTCCAGATCCCGATCGGGCTGGCGTTCTTCATGCGCTCGACGGTCAGCGACGGGCTGTTGGCGTTCTACCCGAGCCCGGCCGGGGCCACAGAGTCCGAGCTCGACCTCGCGGCCTGGGAGGCGCTCGTGGAGCGCAACCCGGGCGTCGCCAACCTCGACCCCGACGCGGAGGCGCTGGTGGTCAACCGGATGTCCACGCCGCATCAATACGCGATCGTGCCGATCGACCAGTGCTACGCCCTGGTCGGCCTGATCAAATCGCGCTGGGAGGGGATCTCGGGCGGCGCTGCCCTCGAGCAGGCGGTTCCGGCGTTCTTCGCGGCGCTGCGCGAGCGCACGCGGACACGCTCCGGGGTGGGGACATGAGCCTCAGCGCCGAGTTCGAGGACGTCGCGCCGACGATCCCGCAGCCCGAGTTCGTGATCACGAGTGCCGCACACCTGGCGTTCGCGGCCGCTCCGACGATGATCTTCTCCGCCACCGCGACCGATCGCAGCGAGCAGGAGATCCAATCGATCGCGCTCACCGCCCAGGTGATGATCGATCCGTCCCGACGCGGCTACGACCCGGAGACCCGCGAGCGCCTGGCCGAGCTGTTCGGGCCACCGGCGAGCTGGACGCCGTCCACGCAGGGCCTGGCCTGGGCACGGGTGGCGACAGTGATCCCTGGCTTCTCGGGATCGACCTCGTTTGCGCTGGAGCTGCCCTGCACGTACGACCTCGAGGTGGCGGCGGCCAAGTACTTCTATGCCCTCCAGGACGGCTCGGTGCCTCTGAGCTTCCATTTCAACGGCACGATCTTCTACCGCGGGGACGACGGGCGACTGCAGATGACCCCGGTCCCGTGGAGCGCGAGCGCGCAGTTCGGGATGCCGGTCTCGGCCTGGAGGGCGATGATCACCGAGCACTACCCCGGCGGCGGCTGGATCCGGGTCAGCGACGAGACGCTGGCCGCGCTCAACGCCCGGCGCGCCGAGCGGGGGCTGCCGAGCTTCGATGCCTGCGTGAGCGAGCTGCTCGATGCTTGAGCAGCTCGTCAGCTCGCTGCTGTTCGAAGGCTACGCGCTGTATCCCTACACGCCGTCCGCGACCAAGAATGCGACTCCCACCCCGTTCGGGATCGTCTACCCGGCGACCTACGCCGGCGAATGCGAGGGTGCCTTCGACCACGCCCGTCTCGAGTGCTTCGCGGAGGCCCCGGAGAGCGCCGCACTGACCGGAACGCTCCGCTACCTGACGCCGAGCGGGGAGCGCCACCAGGCCCGGGAACACCGAGTCGAGATCGGCCCGGTCCCGATCGGCGAGCGCCGGACCGTCAGCTTTGACGGCGGCCGTCTCACCGTCCGCTCCGAGGACGCGGGCGCGGGCCGGCTGCGCGTGCGCGCGTGCGTGCACAACGAGACCGACGTGGTCACGGGGCTTGACCGCGGCGCCGCGCTGATGAGCTCGCTGATCTCGACCCACATCGTCCTGCGGATCTCAGCCGGGCGCTTCGTCTCGCCTCTGGAGAGCGATCACCACAGTGTCAACATCTTCCCCGTGCTCGCGTCACCCAGCGATGACACGGTGCTCGGAGCCGCGATCGTGCTGCCCGATCACCCCCAGATCGCGCCCGAGTCCAAGGGCAGCCTGTTCGACAACACCGAGATCGAGGAGGCGCTCGTCCTCCACGTTCACGCGCTAAGCGACGAGGAGCGGGCCGCCGCCGCGTGCCAGGACCCGGCGGTGCGGGAGATGCTCGAGCGCGCATTCGCGACCACGCCCGAGGAGATCGTCAGTCTTCACGGTGGCATGAAGCCGGGCGCGAGCGCGGACGACAATCCCGGCGAAGAGCGCGCGACCGTCGGCGAGGTCACGTTCGAGCGCGGCTCGAAGGTGGTGCTGCGGCCGGGGACCGAACGCGATGTGTTCGACCGCATGCTCGACGGACGCCACGCGACGCTGGAGCGGATCTACATCGACTACGACGACCGCGTGCATCTCGCCGTGACCGTCGACGACGACCCCGGTCAGGACCTGATGCGAGAAACCGGGCGCTACCTGTTCTTCTTCCCCCACGAGGTGCAGACGATATGAGCGGCACGGCGCAGCGAACCAAGCAGATCCTGGTGGCCGGTATCGGCAACGCGTGGCTGCGCGATGACGGCTTCGGCGGAGCTGTGGCGAAGCTGCTCGAGGAGCGCGAACTGCCGCCCGGCGTCCATGTGATCGACTTCGGCTCCGGCGGCCTCGACCTCGCCTACGAGGTCATGCGCGGCTACGACGCGCTGATCCTGATCGACGTCAGCCGTCAGGGTGAGGCGCCGGGGACGCTGTACGTGATGGAGGCCGATCCAGACGATGTGGATGGCCAGATCGAGGACGGCCAGATGCTCGACCCACACGGCATGGACCCGCAAACCGTGCTGCGCTTCGTCAAGTACGTCGGCGGCTGGCCTGGCCGAGTGTTCGTCGTTGCGTGCGAGCCGGAGGAGGTGGAGGACGTCGGCTTCGGGCTGAGCAAGCCGGTCAGCGATGCGCTTGCGCGGGCCGCCGATGTCGTGCTCGAGACGATCGAGGAGCTGCGGGATGCATGAGCTGTCGATCGCATCGGCAGTTCTCAATACCGCCCTCAATCACTCGGGTGATCGCCCGGTGACGGTCGTGAGCATGCGGGTGGGAACGCTCCGCCAGGTCGTGCCCGACTCACTGGAGTTCTATTTCGAGATCGTCGCCCGTGACACCCCGGCCGAGAACGCCCGTCTCGAGCTCACCGAGATCGAGACCCGGCTGCGCTGCGAGGACTGCGAGCACGAATGGGAGCCAACGATCCCGGCCTTCCGCTGTCCGCGCTGCGTCTCTGGGACGGTCACCGTGATCGCCGGCGAGGAGCTCGAGGTTGAGTACATCGAAGTTAAGGAACAGGAGCCTGCATGCACCGGACCAAGGTGAGGGTCGTCGAGGACGCGCTCGATGCCAATAACACGATCGCGCGCGCCAACCGTGACGACTTCGACCGCCACGATGTGGCCGTCGTCAACCTGATGAGCGCGCCCGGAGCGGGGAAGACGACGCTGCTCGAGCGGACGCTGTCCGCACCGCTGGGCGATGTCCGCGTGGGTGTGCTCGAGGGCGACGTGCAGGGCTCATTCGACGCCGACCGGTTGGCGTCGCTGCACGTCCCGGTCACCCAGCTCAACACCGACTCGGGGTTCGGCGGTGAGTGTCATCTCGACGCCAACATGGTCCGGTCTGCGCTCCCCTCGCTCCCGCTCCATGAGATCGACATGCTGATCATCGAGAACGTCGGCAATTTGGTTTGTCCCGCGGAATTCAGGGTCGGCGAGGATGTGCGCGCGATGGTCTGTTCGGTCACCGAGGGTGAGGACAAGCCGCTCAAGTACCCGCTGATGTTCCGGACCTGCGAGCTCGTCGTCGTCAACAAGCTCGACCTGCTCGAGCACCTCGACTTCGACCTTGACAAGTTCCTCTACTACCTCGATCAGGTGAACCCCGGGGTGCAGAGGATCCTGCTCAGCGCCCGGACCGGCGACGGCGTCGAGGCGTGGCGCGAGTGGCTGCTCGGGGTCGCGCACCGAGAGCGCGTGCCGGCGTGAGCGAGACGGCGCTCTCGAGCGGGGTCGCGGCCAGGGTGCAGGCGCAGCTCGACGAGCGCACCGAGGCGAACGCACGGTTCTTTGAGGTGGAGGCCGAGCGGCTGGCCCGGCTGTGCCACCTGATGGCCGAGCGTTTCGCCCGCGGAGGCCGGCTGGTGGCGGTCGGATACTCCCCTGGCGCCCGCTCGGACGCACGGCACGTGGCGGTGGAGTTCGTCCATCCGGTGATCGTGGGCAAGCGCGCGCTGCCGGCGATCGCGGTGGCAGCCGATGACCTCGAGCTGCTAGCGGGGCCCGACGACATCGTGATCGCGTTCGGGCCGGTGGCCGGACAGCAGGCGATCGCGGCGGTGCGCGCGGCGGGCGCGCTCACGATCGCGTTCACGGCCGCCGGTGCAGAGTGGGAGTTCGAGCCGCGCACTGCCGATCCGTCCGTCGGTCAGGAGCTGGTCGAGACGCTCTACCACGTGCTCTGGGAGCTTGTGCACGTGTTCTTCGAGCATCGTGGCCTGCTGAGTGGCCGGGAGGCTCGTCGCGGCCATGACGCTGGCGCATCGAGCTTCCTCTACCCGTTTCTGGCCGAGCGCGAGGACAACCTCGAGCAGGTGCTCGAGGACGTGCGCGCCTCGGTGCTGATGAAGGCCGAGGAGGTTGGCGCGCTGCGCGCCCAGACGTTGCGCGAGAACACAGGGACGCTCGGACGGGCCGCGGACGGGCTGCGGCGGGTGTTCGCTGGGGGTGGGACGCTGTTCGCGCTCGGAAATGGCGGATCGGCGACCGACGCGATGGATGTTGTCGCCGACTTCCGCGCTGCCCGGCGTCCCGCCGTCGATCTCGCCGACGATCCGGGGATCCTCACCGCGATCGCCAACGACATCGGGATCGAGGCGGTGTTCACCCGCCAGCTGATCGCCTACGCGCGCGAGCCGGACGCGCTGATCGCGATCTCGACCTCCGGGAATTCGGTCAACGTGATCGAGGCCCTCGGGCAGGCCCGGCGCCAGCGGCTGCTGACGATCGCGCTGGTCGGCTACGACGGCGGACGGATCGAGGCCGAGGGGCTTGCCGACCACGTCATTGTCACCCGCTCGCAGCACATCCCCCGTATTCAGGAGGCGCAGGCCAGCGCCTACCATGTGCTGCAGGAGCTGGTCGGGTGAGCGCCACCGCCTCCCAGCGTGTGCGGATGTCGGCCCGCGTGGAGGGGACGGTGCAGGGCGTCGGCTTTCGCCCCTATGTGTACCGGTTGGCCCGCGAGCTCGGGCTCGACGGGTTCGTGCTCAACGACGCCTCGGGCGTTCTGCTCGAGGTGGAGGGAGACGAGCGAGCGGTGGAGGTGTTCATCGCCAGGTTGGGGGGCGAGGCTCCGCCGCTCGCCGTGCTCGAGCAGATCTCGGTGCACGAACGCTCGCCCACCGGCGAGCGTGGCTTCACGATCCGCGAGAGCCCGCGGGGCGAGTCGGCCAATGCGCCCGTGAGCGCGGACACAGGGATCTGCGAGGCGTGTCTGCGAGAGCTGTTCGATCCGGCCAATCGCCGGTTCCGCTACCCGTTCATCAACTGCACCGACTGCGGTCCGCGGTTCACGATCGTCCGCGGCGTTCCGTACGACCGTCCGCTGACCACGATGGCGGCGTTCGCGATGTGCGACCAATGCGGGGCCGAGTACGAGGACCCCGGTGATCGGCGCTTCCACGCACAGCCAAACGCCTGTCCGAGCTGCGGCCCGGCGGTGACGCTGCTCGACTGCACGGGAAGGCCGGCGCCGGCCGGCGACGGGGGCGATGCGGTCCAGGCCGCGGCCTGCGCGCTGAGGGCGGGGAAGATCGTCGCCGTCAAGGGCATCGGCGGGTATCACCTCGCGTGTCGTGCTGACGACGAGCATGCGGTGGCGACGCTGCGCGCACGCAAGCATCGTGAGGACAAGCCATTCGCGCTGATGGTCGGCGACGTGCCCGCGGCGCGCGCGCTGGTGGCGCTCGGTCCCGAGGAGGAGCGCCTGCTCGGCTCGGCGGCGCGTCCGATCGTGCTCGCGCGGCGGCTGGCCGACGCCGATGTGGCGCGATCCGTCGCTCCGGGCGCTCCCGAACTGGGGGTGATGCTCGCCTACTCGCCCCTCCATCACCTGCTTGTGCACGACGCTGGGGTCCCGCTCGTCCTGACCAGCGGCAACGTCTCGGATGAGCCGATCGCCTACCGCGACGAGGAGGCGATCGAGCGGCTTGCCCCGATCGCCGACCTGCTGTTGATCCACAACCGCCCGATCGAGACCCGGACCGACGACTCGGTCGTGCGGGTGGTGGCGATCGGCGGCGAGCGGCGCACCCTGCCGATCCGCCGCTCACGCGGTTATGTGCCCGAACTGCTGGCCTTGCCCGTCTCGGCCCGGCGTCCTCTGCTGGCGTGCGGCGCCGAGCAGAAGAACACGTTCTGTCTGGCCAGGGGGTCGCGCGCGTGGGTCGGGCATCACGTCGGCGATCTCGAGCATTTCGCGACCCACAACGCGTTCCGCGAGGGGATCTCGCATTTCGAGACGCTGTTCGCGGTGGCTCCAGAGGTCGTGGCCCACGACCTGCATCCCGGCTATCTCTCGAGCACATACGCGCTCGAGCGCGCGGGCGTGGAGCACACCGGGGTCCAGCACCACCATGCTCACCTGGCGGCCTGCCTGGCCGAGCACGGCCTCGAGGGGCCCGCCGTGGGGGCGATCTTCGACGGGACCGGCTACGGAACCGACGGCACCGTATGGGGTGGCGAGCTGCTGGTCGGCGGGCTAACGACCTTCCGCCGTGCCGGCTGGCTTCGACCGGTGACGCTGCCGGGCGGCGCAGCGGCGGTGCGCGAGCCCTGGCGGATGGCTTGCGCCTGGCTGACCGAGTCCTTCGGCGCGCCGCAGCCGCTGCCGCCGCAGCTCGCCGGCTCCGTCGAACCACGAGCGTGGGACGCGATGGCGAAGATCGCCGCGGCCTCCGAGCTCTCCCCGGCGACCACCAGCATGGGCCGGCTGTTCGACGCCGTCGCCGCGCTCTGCGGCGTGCGGGCCGCCGTCAGCTACGAGGGTCAGGCGGCGATCGAGCTCGAGGCGCTCGCCAGCTCCGCGACGCACGTCGCCACGTACGAGATCGAGGTGATCAACGACGGGTCCGCGCTGAGCCTCGATCCGCGGTGCGCGGTGCGCGCGATCGCGCGGGAGATCGCATCGGGGACCCCGCCGGCCGCTGTGGCGGCGGGCTTCCACGCGGCCGTGGCCCGCGCGACGGCGGAGATGTGCCTGCGGAGCGCATCCGCTGAGGGCCTAGACACAGCTGTGCTGAGTGGGGGTGTGTTCCAGAACCGGCTGCTGCTCGAGCAGGTCGGGCTCGAGCTGACACGTGGCGGCGTGAAGGTCCTGACCCCGATCAGGCTGCCGCCGGGCGACGGCGGCATTTCGTTCGGCCAGGCCGCGGTCGCGGCGGCATTGGAGGCGCGAGGATGAGGGGCCGGCTCAGCCCGGCCGAATGGCGTCGTGCGGCGAAGCTCGGCGGCGCCGTCCTCGCGCTGCACGTGATCGGCTTCGGGACCCTGCTGCTGCTCGTCGTCCCACACCACTTCAGCCTCGGCAAGGGCGGCGTGTTCGGGCTCGGCCTCGGAGTCACCGCCTACACGCTCGGCCTGCGCCACGCGTTCGACGCCGATCACATCGCCGCGATCGACGGCACGACGCGGAAGCTGATGTCCGATGGCAAACGCCCACTGGGCGTCGGATTCTTCTTTTCGCTCGGCCATTCGACGATCGTGTTCATGCTCTCGCTGCTGATCGCGCTCGGGCTGCGGACCCTTGGAACCCAGCTGCAGCACGGCGGCTCGGCGATCAACCACGTCGGCGGGATCGTCGGAGCCGGCGTCTCCGGAGTGTTCCTGTATCTGATCGCGGCGATCAACTTCGTGGTCCTGCTCGGGATCGTCAGGATCTTCCGGCAGATGCGGGCGGGCGGGTTCGACGAGGCCGAGCTCGAGCGCCGCCTGGACCAACGCGGCCTGATGAACCGGATCCTCGGCCGCACCGCGCGAAGGGTGGAGAAGTCGTGGCAGATGTACCCCGTGGGCCTGCTGTTCGGGCTTGGGTTCGACACCGCCAGCGAGGTCGCGCTGCTGTTCCTCGCCGGGGGTGCGGCATCGAGCGGCCTGCCGATCTACGCGATTCTCTGCCTCCCGGTCCTGTTCGCGGCCGGTATGTCGCTGCTCGACACGATCGACGGATCGTTCATGAACTTCGCCTACGGCTGGGCCCTGTCCAAGCCGGTGCGCAAGATCTACTACAACCTCACCCTCACGGGGCTGTCGGTGGCCGTGGCGTTCATCGTCGGGTCAATCGAGCTCGTAAATGTGGCGGCCGGACGTCTGGGGCTGCACGGCGGCTTCTGGAGCTGGGTCGCGGGCATGGACCTGAACCTTGTCGGTTACTTCATCGTCGGTCTGTTCGCGCTCGCGTGGCTGCTCTCACTGGCGGTATGGCGCTTCGGGCGGATCGAGGAGAAATGGACCGCCCGCGCGCGCTCGGCGTAGCCGATCAGCGCAGGCGTGTCTCGTCGAGCCGCGCGACGAGCTCGGCCACTGACTCGAACAGCGCCGCGGCGCCCGCCTCGCGTAGCTCGTCGGCGCCGAACCCACCGGTGCGCACGGCGATCGTCGCCACGTTGGCGCGCCCCGCCGCCTGAACGTCCCAGGGTGTGTCCCCGACCATCACCGCGTCGTCCGGCCCCGCCTCGGCGCGCTCGAGCGCGGCGTTGACGAGATCGGGCTGAGGCTTGGTGGCGTCGACATCAGCAGAGGTGGTCCACGCGTCCGCGAGCTCGCGCGCGTCGAGGAGGTCGAGATAGTGATCGACCTCGTCCTCCTTGGCCGAGCTGGCGAGGATCACCGTGTGCCCGCGGCGCTTGCATTCCTCGAGCAGCTCCCGTGAACCCTCCATCGGCTCGACCTCGCCGATCAGCTCCGTGTAGTGACGCTTCTCAGCGTCGCGGATCGCGTCGCCCTGCCGCCGCTCGGTGTCGTCGTCGGTGAGGGCGGGGACCATCTGATCGCCACCCATCCCGATGTGGCGGTGGATGCGCCACAGCGGCAGCACGATTCCGTGCTCGCGGAAGGCCCGGTACCAGGCCACCGCATGGTGATAGTTGGTGTCGACGAGGGTTCCGTCGATGTCAAGGATTGCCACCGCCATACGAGCAAAGGCTTTCCAGCCGGCGGAGGGTGTAAGCGCCGCGCGATTGCGGGTAGCCCGTAGGGTGATGAGAGACTCCGATCCGGAGAAGCTCGCCGACGAGCTCGAGGAGGAGGCGGACCAGCTCGCCAAGGGGAGCGGGCGTGTGCGCGACAAAACGGCCGCGGTGCGCGAGGACTGGGAGCGCAAACGCGTGGACCAGAATGTGCCGGGGGCACCGGCGCCGGAGGGAGAAGACAAGGCTGGTTAGCGGCAGGACCGGCAGGGGTAATATCGCCGTGCCGATGCGCAGCGCACGACGCGTGACCCCGCCGTTTCTTCGTCAGCTGGGAGGGGATGCGCTCGGGCTCGGCCGGGCCGCCCAGTCGCTGCGCTCTGAGCGTCTGACGCCCCGCACGAAGACCGCGGACAGGGTCGTTCAGTCGGTCTGCCCGTATTGCGCGGTCGGCTGCGGTCAGCGGGTCTACGTCAAGGACGAGAAGGTCACCCAGATCGAGGGCGACCCGGACTCGCCGGTCTCGCGCGGGCGACTGTGCCCCAAGGGGTCGGCCTCGGAGAAGCTCGTCAACTCGCCGCTGCGCGAGACCCGGGTCAAGTACCGGCGCCCCGGCGGGACCGAGTGGGAATACCTCTCCCTCGAGCAGGCCAACGAGATGATCGCCGAGCGCATCATCCGCGCGCGACAGGAGACCTGGGAAGAGGAGACGGAAGACGGACAGCCGTTGAAGCGAACGCTCGGGATCCACTTCCTCGGGGGCGCGACTCTCGACAGCGAGGAGAACTACCTGATCAAGAAGTTCTTCACCGCGATGGGAGCGCTGTCGATCGAGAACCAGGCCCGCATATGACATAGCTCCACGGTCCCCGGTCTGGGGACCTCGTTCGGGCGCGGCGGCGCCACCACGTTCCAGCAGGATCTCCAGAACTCGGACTGCATCCTGATCATGGGCTCGAACATGGCCGAGCAGCACCCGGTCGGCTTTCAATGGGTGATCGAGGCCAAGGAGCGCGGCGCCAAGGTGATCCACGTCGACCCGCGGTTCACCCGCACAAGCGCGATGGCGGACGCCCACATCCAGATCCGGGCCGGAACCGACATCGCGTTCCTGGGCGGGATCATCAACTACATCTTCGAGCACGACGCGTGGTTCAAGGAGTACGTCGAGCACTACACCAACGGTCCGGTGCTGATCAAACCGGAGTTCGTGGACGCCGAGGACGCCGGCGGGCTGTTCTCGGGCTGGAACCAGGAGCAAGACGCCTACGACCTCGACTCATGGGGTTACGCCGAGACCTCGAGCGAGGCGGCGGCCGGCAAGTCAGAGCAGGAGGCCGATGTCTCGGGCGAACAGGCCCACGGCGCCCACGGCATGCGCCTCGAGGGCGGTGACCCGCCCGAAATCGACAACGAAATGCAGCACGAGCGCTCGGTGCTCCAGATCCTCAAGCGCCACTTCGCGCGCTACACGCCTGAGGTGGTGGCCGACCTCTGCGGGTGCTCACCCGATGACGTGACCGGGGTGGCCGAGGCGATGTGCAAGAACTCGGGCCGCGAGCGCACATCGGCGATCGTCTATGCAGTCGGCTGGACGCAGCACACCGTCGGGGTGCAGAACATCCGTGCGGCTTCGATCGTCCAGATGCTCTTGGGCAACATGGGTCGTCCGGGTGGCGGCATCCTCGCCATGCGCGGCCACGCGAACATCCAGGGGTCGACGGACATCCCGACGCTCTACAACATCCTGCCGGGCTATATCCCGATGCCGCATCCGCAGTCGCATCCGTCGCTGTCGACGTTCGTGGAGCTGAACGGGCCCAATACCGGCGTGTGGGGAAACCTCAGCACGTTCATGGTCTCCCTGCTCAAGGCGTGGTGGGGCGAGGCGGCGACTGACGACAACGAGTTCTGCTTCGACTACCTGCCGCGAATCAACGGTGATCATTCGCACTACGCGATGATGCTGAAGATGCTCGACGGCGGGGTGAAGGGCATGTTCTGTGTCGGCCAGAATCCGACCGTCGGCTCGGCCAATTCGAAGCTGATGCGGCTCGCGCTGGCCAAGCTCGACTGGCTCGTCGTGCGGGACTTCCAGCCGATCGAGTCGGCCTCGTTCTGGAAGGACTCGCCGGAGCACGAGACCGGCGAGACCCGGGCCGAGGACATCCAGACCGAGGTCTTCTTCCTCCCCGCCGCCGCGCACACCGAGAAGGACGGCAACTTCACCAACACTCAGCGACTCCTGCAGTGGCACCACAAGGCCTGCGAGCCGCCGGGCGAGTGCCGCTCCGAGCTGCACTGGATCTACCACCTGGGTGGGCGGATCCGCGAGAAGCTCTCCGGGTCGAGCGACCCGAAGGACCGGCCGATCCTCGATCTGACGTGGGATTACCCACTCGTCGGCCCGCACCACGAGCCGAACGCCGAGGCGGTGCTCCAGGAGGTCTCCGGGCGAACGGCCGATGGCTCGTTCCTGGCGAGCTACGACGATCTCAAGGACGACGGATCAACGGCGTGCGGGTCCTGGATCCACTGCGGCATCTACAAGGACGGCGTCAATCAGTCGGCTCGTAAGGATCCCGGCCACGTACAGAACTGGATCGCCCAACATTGGGGATGGGCGTGGCCGAAGGACGTGCGGATGCTCTACAACCGCTGCTCGGCCGATCCCGATGGAAAGCCGTGGTCCGAGCGCAAGCGCTACGTCTGGTGGGACGAGGAGCAAGGCCGATGGGCGAGCTTCGGCGACACCCCCGACTTTCCGCCGACCAAGACGCCGGACTACGTCCCAGGGGACGACGCGCGGGCGCTCGACGCGATCGCGGGGGACAAGCCCTACGTCCTGCACCCCGACGGCAGGGCCTGGCTGTATGTACCCAGCGGTCTCGTGGACGGACCGCTGCCCGTCCACTACGAGCCTCAGGAGTCACCGTTCACGAATCCGCTCTACGGGCAGCAGCGCAATCCCACCCGGCAGCTCTACTCCCGCAGGGAGAACCTCTACCACCCCGTGGCTGAGGCCGAGGGGGCTGAGGTCTTCCCGTTCGTGCTCACGACCTACCGGCTGACCGAGCACCACACGGCGGGCGGCATGTCTCGCACCGTGCCCTATCTGGCCGAGCTCCAGCCTGAGTTCTTCTGCGAGGTCTCTCCCCAACTGGCGGCGCAACGGGGTCTCGAGCATGGCGCCTGGGCGACGATCGTCACCGCCCGGCAGGCCGTCGAGGCACGCGTGCTGGTGACCGAGCGCATCAAGCCACTCAGGATCCAGGGCCGCGACATGCACCTCGTGGGCGCGCCGTACCACTGGGGTGGGGTGGGAATCGTCACCGGTGACTCAGCCAACGAGCTGCTCCCGCTAGCACTCGACAACAACGTCCACATCAGCGAGTACAAGGCGGCGACCTGCGACATCCGCCCGGGACGCCGTCCGCGTGGCCCGGCTCGGCTCGAGCTCGTGGAGGAGTACCGCCGGCGCGCGGGGGTGAGCGCGGGATGAAGCTCGAGACCCATGCCTGGCCAGGAAGTTATGGCGAGCAGGCCCAGCCC
The DNA here is from genome assembly GCA_963796645.1 of uncultured Solirubrobacterales bacterium. Taxonomy (GTDB): domain Bacteria; phylum Actinomycetota; class Thermoleophilia; order Solirubrobacterales; family Solirubrobacteraceae; genus Palsa-465. The sequence goes on from CAWCMQ010000007.1 coordinate 433,048, forward strand.
CGCATGGGCTTCTTCACCGACACCTCGGTGTGCATTGGCTGCAAGGCGTGCGAGGTTGCGTGCAAGGAGTGGAACCAGGTCCCGATGTCGATGCAGGGGTTCACCGGGAACTCCTACGACAACACCGTCGACCTCGGCGCGAACACGTGGCGGCACGTGGCCTTCGTGGAGCAGAAGGTGCCGGCCGGGGTGCAGGACGGCGCGTCGCTGGTCGAGGCCGCGGCCCGTGATGGAGCGCTCGACGCCGGGGTCCAGACCTATCAGGAGGGCGACGGGATCCGCTGGCTGATGGCATCGGACGTGTGCAAGCACTGCACCGACGCCGCGTGCCTCGAGGTGTGCCCGACGGGCGCCCTGTTCCGGACCGAGTTCGGGACGGTCGTCGTGCAGCCGGACATCTGCAACGGTTGCGGCTACTGCGTGCCCGCGTGTCCGTTCGGGGTGATCGACCGGCGCGAGGACGACGGACGCGCGTGGAAGTGCACCCTCTGCTACGACCGGCTCAAGGACGGCCGGGAGCCGGCCTGCGCGCAAGCCTGCCCCACCAACTCGATCCAGTTCGGCGAGCTGGCAGACCTGCGCGACCGCGCCGAGCATCGCCTCGCGCAGCTGCAACAGTCTGGGCAGGACCGCGCCCAGTTGTATCTGGCCGACGACGACGACGGAATCGGGGGCGCCGGCGCGTTCTTCCTCCTCCTCGATGACCCCGAGGTCTACGGCCTACCTCCCGACCCGCACGACACCGTCCGAGACCTCGGCTCGATCTGGAAGGCCAGCGGAGCCGCCGCCGTGGCGCTCGGCGTCGGGATCGTGGCGGCGGTGCTCGGGGGCCGGCGATGAGCGGCGCGTGGGAGGAGACCCGGTCCTACCACGGCCAGCCAGTGCTCAAGCGGCCCGTGTGGACCTGGGAGGTCCCGTCCTACTTCTTCACCGGCGGCCTCGCCGGAGCGTCGGCCGGGCTCGCGTACGCATCCGGCCTGCGCGGCGAGGACGAGCTCGCCAAGCGCACGTGGGCCGTGGCGATGGGGGCGATCAGCATCAGCCCGGCGCTGCTGACCTCCGACCTGGGGCGACCGCTTCGCTTCATCAACATGTTCCGGATGTTCAAGCCGACCTCGCCGATGAGCATCGGATCGTGGCTGCTCGGGGCAAGCGGCGCCGCTACCACGGTCGCGGCCGCGAACGCATGGACAGGGCTGTTCCCACGCACGGCTAGGCTGGCGCGCCCCACGGCCGCGCTGCTCGGCCTCCCGCTCTCCACCTACACCGCGGCGCTGATCTCGAACACGGCCGTCCCGGTCTGGCACGAGGCGCGCCGCACGCTGCCGTTCGTGTTCGGCGCCGGCGCCGCCCTCAGCGCGGGGGCCATCGGGGCGGCGATCGCACCGCCCGAGCGAGCGAGACCGGCGCGGCGGCTGGCGCTCGGCGCGGCGGCGCTGGAGGTTGCGGTCAAGCAGCTGATGGAGTTCCAGCTCGGCGAGCTCGGCGACGTCTACCGGAAGGGCAACGAGGCCCGCCTGACCCACGCCGCCCAGGCGGCGATCGTGACCGGCGCAACGTTGCTCCACCGTCGCGGTGGGCGTTCCCGTCCGGCTGCGACGATCTCGGCTGCGCTGCTCTGCGCAGGCGCGCTCGCGGCGCGCTTCAGCGTGATCAGGGCCGGGTCGAGATCGACGGCCGATCCCCGCCACGTGATCGGACCCCAGCGGGCGAGGATCGATCGTGGAGAGGCCGCCGGCGCCGCCCGCAAGCGCTCGCGTGTCGAGCACCCGGACCCAGAGCGGGGCTCGCCGGCGACCGCTGTTCGCGTGGATAGCACTCCCGCTTGACCCCGACGCGCGCGGGGTAGACAAGGCGCGTTGCCGTTCCCCGCCGGCAGGAAGTCCGCTGACCGCCACCGCCCTAGTCGATAACCGCCACGAGTACGAGCACCTCTTCGCGATCTACGTCCCGATCGCGCTCGGCGTGTTCGTCATGGTCGTGCTCACGATCACCTTCGCGGTTGTTCGCTACCGGCGCCGGGCGCCCGAGCAGGCGGCTCGCCGGCACGAGAACAACCCGCTCGAGGGCGCGTACGCCGGCCTGCTGACGCTCGTCGTCGCGTTTCTCCTGTACCTCACCTTCACGGCCGAGCACCGCGTCGACACGGTCGCCAACCGCGAGCGCCCCGCCGTGACCGTCAATGTGACGGCGGGGAAGTGGGAATGGCAGTTCTCCTACCCGGACTACGGCTTCAGCGTGCACAGCGGCACGGTCGGCCGGCAGCCGCTGGTTCTGCCCGTCGGCGAGTCGATTCGCTTCTACATGCGGACGCTCGACGTGATCCATGCCCTGTGGTTCCCGCAGGCTCGCTACAAGCACGACCTGATCCCGGGCTCGACTCAGGTGGTCACGGTGAGCTTCCCGGCCGTCGGCCGCTACCTCGACCAGTGTGCCGAGTTCTGCGGTCTCCGCCATGCCGACATGGTGTTTCCGCTTCACGTCGTCACCCCGGTGCAGTTCCGGGCCTGGGCCTCGAGCCAAGGCAGGACACCCGCGCCATGAGCACCGGGGCCACGACGGTGCCCGACGTCTCCGGAATCCCCGGGCTGCTCGGGCGTGCCCTGAGCACCGACCACAAGCGGATCGGGGTGAACCTGGGCGTCGCCTCACTCGCCTTCTTCCTGCTCGGTGGCCTGTTCGCGCTGCTCATGCGGGCGCAGCTCGCCCAGCCGAACAACCATCTGGTCTCTGACGACACTTACAACGCGCTGTTCACGATGCACGGCTCGACGATGATCTACCTGTTCGTCACGCCGATGGCGATCGCGCTGGCCATGTATCTGGTCCCTCTGCAGATCGGCGCCACCGGGATCGCGGGCCCGCGGGTGGCGCTCGCCGGCTTCTGGATCTGGCTGTGGGGCGGCCTGATCATGCAGACCGGCTGGTTCACCGACACCGGACCAGGCCGTGACGGCTGGTTCGCCTACACGCCGCTCTCGAACAGCACGAATACGCCCGGAGTCGGCCAGGACCTGTGGGTCGTCGGCGTGCTCCTGGCCGCGGTCGGCATGACCATGATGTCGGCCGCGATCGTTGCCACCGTGGCGCGGCGGCGAGCTCCCGGGATGTCCCTGCTGCGGATGCCGGTGTTCACCTGGACGGCGCTGGTGAGCGTGCTGATGGTCGTTGCATCCTTCCCGGTGCTGATCCTGGCGATGCTGCTGCTGTACATCGACCGCCTGGGTGGGCACATCTTCACCGGGTTCAACGGCGCGATCGACTACCAGGACATGTTCTGGTTCTTCGGGCATCCGGTCGTGTACGTGATGTTCTTCCCCTACCTCGGGGCGGCGGCCGAGGCGATCTCGGTGAACTCGCACCGGAGGTGGTTCGGATACGTGGCGTTCGTCGCGTCGATCATGACCTTCGCCGCCCTGTCGATGGCGGTTTGGAGCCACCACATGTTCACCACCGGCGGGGTGACCAACCAGTACTTCGCCTTCACCTCGACGCTGCTCGTCATACCGGCGGGAATCGAGTATTTCGACGCGGTGGCGACGATGATCGGCGGCTCGCTCGTGTTGCGCGTCTCGATGCTGTTCGCGCTGACCTTCTTCGTCCAGTTCCTGATCGGAGGTCTCAGCGGGATCTTCATCGCCTCGCCGGTTCTCGACTACCAGGCCAACGACTCCTACTTCATCATCGCCCACTTCCACTACACCCTGTTCGCGGGCAGCATCTTTGGCTTCTTCGCCGGCGTGTATCACTGGTTTCCGAAGCTCACCGGGGCGCTGTTGCGGGAGCGGCTGGGAAAGCTGCAGCTGCTGCTGATGGTGATCGGGACGAACATGACGTTCTTCCCGATGTTCTTCCTCGGCCAGGACGGGATGCCGCGCCGAATCTCGCGCTACCCGGGACATCCCGGGTGGGGGACGCTCAACCTGATCGAGTCGATCGGGGCCGGGATCATCGCGCTGGGGATCGTCGTCTTCCTCGCCAACCTGTGGGTGTCCCTGCGGGCTCGCGAGCCGGCGGGCGATGACCCCTGGCTCGGACAGACACTGGAGTGGGCGACCTCCTCGCCGCCGCCGCCGCTGAACTTCGACCGGCCGCTGCCGCCAATCCGTTCCTATGCCCCGCTCCTCGATCTGCGCCACGAGGCTGAGGACCGGGCTCGCGAGCGCGAGGTGGTGGGCGCATGAGAGGTGGCGCGATCCCGTTGCTGGCGTGGGGGACCATCCTGCTCGTCCTGTACATCGGCAACTGGATCTGGGACGCCACGGGCGTGAATCCGGCGGTCTCGGCGCTCGCCGTGCTCGTGATCTACGCCGGCGCGGTGGCGCTGACGGTGCGGGCCGGACGGCGAGCGATCCGCCGCGGCCCTCCGGAGCCGATCGCGCGAATTCGGGCCGAGCCGCGGGCCTCGAGCGGCGCAGCGCTGGCCGCGTTCGCGTTCGCATCGATCGTGTTCGGATTCACCTTCGGGAGCTTCGCCATCTACTTCGGCGCCGGCCTGCTGGTCATCGCGATCGGGCGGATCGTGGTCGAGAAACGGGCCGAGCGCGCGAGCGTGGCGGCATCGGAGGAGGGGCGTAAGTGACCCTGCGCCTGCTCGTCTCGCACTGGCAGCTCGCTCCCGGAATGCTGGCGGTGACCGGCCTTTGCGGGCTCGCGTACCTGCAGGGCGTCACCAGGGCGCGAGGCCGCTGGCCGCGGCGGCGCACCGTGGCCTTCCTGGCCGGGCTCCTGTGCATCCTCATCGCGCTGCAGTCGGGCCTCGACAGCTACGACGATCGGCTGCTGTCGGTCCACATGGTCCAGCACATGATCCTGCTGATGCTCGCGCCTCTGCTGCTGCTGGCGGGACAGCCACTGCTCCTGCTGATCCGGGCGCTGCCGCGGCCACAGCAGCGGCGCGCGATGGCCCGGGCGCTGCGCCGGGTAGCGCAGATCGCCGGACCCCTGCCGTGTCTGGCCTGCTTCAGCCTCGTGGTCGTGCTCACGCACCTGCCGGGCTTCTACGACGCGACCCTTCGCCACCCGGTCCTTCACGACGGCGAACACATCGCCTACGTGGTCGCCGGGCTGCTGCTGTGGTGGCCTTTGGTGGGTGCCGATCCGGTTCCCAGTCGGCGGCTGGGGGGTCTGGGGCGGCTGATCTACATGCTCGCGGCGATGCCGGCGATGGCGCTGGTTGGCGCCTATCTCAACCGCCACGCCTCGCTCGTCTATCCGGCCTACGGACCGCCGGGGCAAGCGCTGGGTATCAACCCGCTGGTCGATCAGGCGCAGGCCGGGGCGATCATGTGGGTGGCCGGAACGCTGGCCATGGCGGTCGTCGGCCTGTGGGCCACGGTGGCCGGCTTGATCGCCGAGGAGCGACGCCAGCGGTCTCGGGACGCGCGCGCGCTGCAGACCGGAGGCATTGCGTGAGACGTCTGGCCCGACACTGGATCGGGCGGTCGCCGCGTATGCCACGCTGGCTGCGGGCCAGCGCTGCTCTCGTCCTCGGCGCGCTTGCACTGGTCGGCCTAGCGGCTCCCGGTGCCCCGGGCCAGACCGCAGGAGGCCCACCGACAAGCCTTCCGAACGCCCCCAACAAGGCCCCACTGCCGCCGGGCACCGGGAACCCCACCGCGAGGTTCCCGAGCTCCCCCGGACTGATCGCCGAGGGCTACAACCTCTACGAGGGCGCATGCGCGTCGTGCCACGGGCTTGCGCTCGAGGGCCACCGCGGCATTGCGCCCTCATTGATCGGAGTGGGTCCGGGGCCGGTCGACTTCTATCTGTCGACCGGGCGTATGCCCCTGCAGGCACCGCGGGATGAGCCGCTGCGCACGAGACCGGGGTTCAATCGGACGCAGATCAATGCCCTGATCGCGTACATCAGCCGGTTCGGTGGTCCGCAGGCGCCCACCGCTGACCCGTCGAAGGGCGATCTCGCGCTCGGCTTCCACGACTTCACGCTCGACTGCGCCGGCTGCCATCAGATCGTTGCCCGCGGCGGCATCACGATCGGGGCGCAGGTCCCGAACCTCCAGCAGGCGACCCCCCAAGAGATCGCCGAGGCGGTGCGGATGGGCCCCTACCTGATGCCGCACTTCGACGCCAGGCAGATCGACCAGCACCAGCTGGACTCGCTGGCGCGATACATCCTGTGGACGAGGAACCCGCAGGACGCCGGCGGCTGGGGGATCTACAACATCGGCCCGATTCCCGAGGGGATCGTCGCCTGGTTCGTGGCGCTGGCCGCGATGGTCCTGGTGGCCCGCCTAATCGGTGAGAGGCTCAGATCGGGATGAGGGAGGTGCGGGAATGAGCGCCGAGGGCGGCCGACCGGTGCGGCGGCTGGCGAAGCTCGCAGGACTGCTCGTGGCGCTGCGCGCATCATGGCGCGCGGCTGCCTCGCGCCGGCAACCTCCTTCGCCCGCCCCCGAATCCGAGGACATCGACCCGGCCGAACGGATCGTGCCGACGAATCCCCGGGCCGAGACGATCGTCGCGCTGCTCCTGCTGCTGGCCGCCGCGTGCGGGTTCGCGTTCACCGTGATCTATGTCGTGCTCAGCGGCAATACGCAGCTCCTCGGCCTGTCGATCGGCCTGGCGCTCCTGCTGTCGGCCGCCGCGGCGATCGTGGCGGGGAAATTCGTCGTCCCTCAAGAGACCGCCGTGGAGCAGCGGGGCCCGCTGCTGGTCGAGGAGGAAGCCGAGGAGGTGGTTCAGGTCATCGAGGCGGGGGGCCAGGGGGTCTCGCGGCGAGCGCTCCTCGCGGGAGCCGGTGGTCTCGCCGGCGCTGCGGCGATCACGGCGGCCGCGACGCCGCTCGCGTCGCTGGGCCCGAAGCTCGACGGCATCCACACGACGCCGTGGGAGCGGGGCGTGAGGCTCGTCGACGACGAGGGACGTCCGTACAGCGCCGCGGACATCGTGATCGGCTCGATGTACACCGCCCTGCCCGAGCATGCCGACCCCGAGCAGCTTGGGTCGGGGATCATCGTCGTGCGGCTCCCGCCGGACGAGCTCCACCTGCCGCCGGCGCGACGGGGATGGGCTCCCGGCGGGATCGTCGCCTACTCGAAGATCTGCCCTCACGCCGGTTGTGCGATCTCGCTCTACCGCTACCCGACGTCACAGTCAACGAGCGTCGGGCCGGCGTTCACCTGCCCATGTCACTACTCGACCTTTGCGCCCGGTGAGGGTGGAAGGCTGCTGTTCGGACCGGCCGGAAGGTCACTGCCGCAGCTCCCGCTGATGATCGATGCGCAGGGCTACCTCCGCGCCGCAGGCCCCTTCCACGAGGGCATCGGGCCGTCGTGGTGGAACGTTCGCCGCTCCGAGTCATGAGGATCGTCGACCACATCCTGCACCGGCGCTTGCTGCGGGGCATGGGTGTCGCGGAGCAGCGGCTCGGAGCGGCCGGCGGTATCCGGGCAGCGCTCCGTTACGTGTTTCCCGATCACTGGTCCTTCCTGCTCGGGGAGATCGCGCTCTATTCGTTCCTGGTGTTGGTCGGAACCGGGATCTTCCTGACGCTGTACTACATCCCCGGCGACGCGCAGGTGATCTACCACGGGCCCTACGCCCTGCTGCGCGGCGAGCAGATGTCGGAGGCCTACCGTTCGGTCCTCAACCTCAGCTTCAACGTGCCGGCTGGCCTGCTCTTCCGTCAGGTGCACCATTGGGCCGCCGACGTGTTCATCGCCGCGATCGTCCTGCACCTGACGCGCATCTTCTTCACCGGCGCCTACCGCAAGCCGCGGGACTTCAACTACTACATCGGGCTGCTGATGCTGATGCTCGCGATCCTCGAGGGGTTCGCGGGCTACTCGCTCGTCGACGATCTGCTGTCCGGCATGGGCTTGGCGATCGCCTACTCGGTCGCCCTGTCGATTCCGTTTGTGGGCGCGCAGCTCGCCTATCTCGTGTGGGGTGGGCCGTTCCCCGGATCGAGCGCCTTCTGGCCACGCCTGGAGATCATCCACGTGTTGATCATCCCGGCGGCGCTGGCGATCCTGATCACGGTTCACCTGGTGATGATCATGCGCCAGCACCATTCCCAATTCCCCGGTCCGGGCCGGCGGGAGCGAAATGTGGTCGGAACACCGATGTGGCCGGCCTACGCGTTGCGTTCGATCGGGCTCCTGCTCGCGGTGGCCGGGGTGTTGTTCCTGGTCGGGGGTCTCGTACAGATCAATCCGATCTGGCAGTGGGGTCCGTACCACACGTATCTGTCCGAGAACGGCGCCCAGCCCGACTGGTACATCGGCTGGCTGATCGGCGCTCTGCGGCTGATGCCGAACCTGGAGCCGGCGATCGGTAGCCACACGATCGTCCCGAACCCGTTCTGGGGCGGAGCCTTCTTCCCGCTGGTCGTGTTCGGCGTGATGTTCGCCTGGCCGTGGCTCGAGCGCCGGATCACCGGAGACGTGCGGCGCCACGATCTCCTCGATCGCCCGCGCGACCGGCCTATCCGGACGGCGATCGGGGCGGCGTTCCTGAGCTGGGTGGTGATCATCTTCGCGATCGGGTCGACCGACCGACTGTTCTTCCGGATGGGCATCGATTACAAGGCCCAGATCCATTTCTGGCGGATCGGCGTGTGGGTTGCGCCGATCCTCGTGTTCTTCATCGTCCGGAGCGTCTGCCGGTCCTTGCAGCGAAGCGAGGCGCATCCGCTTCGTGCCTGGCAGGGGGCGGTGATCAGGCGGGGCCCCGACGGGTCGGTGGAGGTCCTCGACGATGACTCGGGCCGCCCGACTGAGCGGCCCAGCGAGCCGCCTGTGGGAACCGCGCCGGGTCAGCGAAGCGCGGACGAGTGAGATGAACGGCCCGGGCGCCCGCCGAGTGCGCGCGCCCGGGCCGAGTCCTGCGATGCTACGAGGTCTTGCGCTCGAGGTTGGCCACTTCCTCGGCCTTGGCATCGGCGCGTTCCTGATCGCGCGCGAGTTCGTCCTTGGCCTCGCCCTTGCGCTCCTCCTTGCGTCCCTCCTGCCGGAGCGACGCGTCGTCGGCAACATCGCCGACTGCCTTCTTGACTCGTCCGGTCACCTTATCGGTGAGACTCACTGGCGCCTCCTTTGCATTCGCTTTCAACTCGAGGCCTACCCGAGCGGGGAGGAGGCAAACGCGCGCCCTCTATTGCTGCGCGCGCCGAGAGTCAGCCAGGCCCTCAGGCGTGGTGGGCGCCCGGCCGCTCGGCCGCTGATGATGATGAGGCAGCGGCCGCGGCGAGCTGCGATCCGCCTCGCCGTCGGTACCGACACCCCGCTGTGCGGCGCCGCCCAGCGTCGAATAGACAAAGCCTGCCCCGGCGACAATCAGCGCCAGCGGTATCAGCACCACCGTGAAGAACCCGCCACCGACAAAGGTTCCGAGAACGCCAAATACAAACAGAGCGACTGCTACGAGATAGACCCACATACCGTTTGCGCTACCCGGCGCCGCCGGCTCCCAACCGCTTTGCGGGTAGTGGGTTAGCAGTGACCAAGAGCCCGTACCCCGAGATCGCCGACTACGCACTGATCGGTGACTGCCACAGCGCCGCGCTCGTCTCCCGCCGCGGATCGATCGAGTGGTGCTGCCTGCCGCGGTTCGACTCCGGCAGCGCATTCGCCAGCCTGTTGGACCGCGAACACGGCGGCAGCTGCTCGATCACCCCGGTCGCGGCCGGCGAGTGGGAATACTCGCGCTCCTACCTCGACGACTCGCTAGTGCTCGAGACCGTGGTCAGCGGTCCACGGGGTGAAGCCAGGCTGACTGACTGCTTCCTGATGCGGGACGCCGAGGCCGCGGGGCCGGCCAGACACATTGTCCGGGTCATCGACGGCGTCCGCGGCGCGGTGGATCTTGAGCTGCGGATCGCTCCGAGGTTCGATTACGGCCAGGTACGACCGTGGATTCGCCGCCATGGAAAGCGGTTGCACAGCGCGATCGGTGGCAACGACGCGATTGTGGTGTGGTGCGATCAGGAGCTCACCGAGGATCCGGACCACGAGCTGGTCGGACGGGTCGAGGTCGGCACGGGGGACCGGGTGCGCCTGTCCCTTGAGTACTGCCCGCCAGAGGTGATCGACGCCCAGGGAGCTCCGGAACCGGATCCCGACGAGCTTGATGCGGAACTCGAGCGGACGGTTCGCTGGTGGCGGAAGTGGTCAAAGTCGATCTCGCTCGCGAGCCGCGACGAGCCGGGCGCCCGGCGTTCCGGTCTCGCGCTCAAGGCGCTCACCTACGGCCCGACCGGAGCCGTTGCCGCGGCGCCGACCACCTCGCTGCCCGAGGTGTTCGGCGGCGAGCGCAACTGGGACTACCGGTACGCCTGGGTGCGCGACTCGAGCTTCAGCTCGCGTGCGTTTGCCGAGCTAGGATGCGAGGCTGAGGCCGACGCATTCCGTGCATTCATCATGCGCTCGGCGGCCGGGCACGCGGAGGACCTCCAGGTCCTCTACGGGGTCGGCGGGGAGCGCCGGATCGTCGCCGAGGTGGCGGAGCGGCTCGAGGGGTACGCCGGCTCCGGTCCGGTGAGGGTCGGCAACGGCGCGTCGGGACAGCTGCAGCTCGACGCCTATGGCGAGCTGGTCAACCTGACGTGGCGCTGGCACCGCAGGGGCCACTCGCCAACCGACGACGACTGGCGCTTTCTCACGTCGCTGATCGACCACGCCGCGCGACGCTGCACCGAGCCGGATTCGGGCATCTGGGAGTGGCCCGGCAAGCCGCAGCATTTCGTCCATTCGAAGGTCCTGTGCTGGTCGGCGCTCGACCGCGGCATTCGCCTCGCCGACGAGTGCATGAGGCGGGCTCCGACCCGCCGCTGGAAGCGGGTTCGTGACCAGTTGCGCAGGACGATCGAGCGTCGCGGGTACGACCGCAAGCGAGGGATCTTCGTGCAGTGCTACGACCGTCAGGAGCTTGACGCCTCGCTGCTGCTGCTGCCGACGGTGGAGTTCGTGGATTGGCGTGATGAGCGCATGCTCCGGACCACCGAGGCGGTGCGAGAGGAACTCGGTGCCGGGGACGGACTCCTCTATCGCTACCGGCGCCGGGACGGCCTGCGGGGCCGAGAGGGTGCGTTTCTGTGCTGCTCATTCTGGCTCGCCGAATGTCTGGCGAGACAGGGGAGTGCCGGCGAGGCCCGAGACGTGTTCGACCGAACGCTCGGCCGGGCCAACGATCTCGGCCTGCTCTCAGAGGAGGTCGAGCCGCGGTCGGGCCGGCTCCTCGGCAACTTCCCCCAGGGGCTCACGCACCTCGCCCACATCGACGCCGCGGTGGCCCTGATGGAGGCCGAGAGCGAGCTGTGAGATGGTCGAACCGGAGGCGATTAGCCCCCGTCCGTGCGGGTAGTTCGATGGTTGGCGACACGAAAGGGAATCATGAGTCAGACCGTCGGCGACTACCTCCTCGACCGCCTTGCGACCTGGGGCGTGAGGCGCATCTACGGCTATCCCGGTGACGGCATCAACGGGATCATGGGCGCGTTCACGCGATCGAGCAACGGCCCGCGGCCTGACTTCATCCAGGTCCGCCACGAGGAGATGGCCGCGTTCATGGCCTGCGCGCACGCCAAGTTCACCGGCGAGGTCGGGGTCTGCATGGCGACCTCTGGCCCGGGCGCGGTTCATCTGCTGAACGGCCTCTACGACGCCAAGCTTGACCATCAGCCCGTGGTCGCGATCGTCGGCCAGCAGGCTCGGGCCGGCCTGGGCGGCAACTACCAGCAGGAGATCGACCTCACCACCCTGTTCAAGGACGTTGCCCACGAGTTTGTCCAGATCGCGATGGAGCCGGCGCAGATCCGCCATCTAACCGACCGCGCGCTCCGGATTGCCCTGGCCGAGCGGACCGTGACCGCGATCATCATCCCCAACGACGTTCAGGAGGCCGGGGCGGTGGAGCAGCCTCCGCACAAGCATGGCACCGTGCACTCGGGGCCGGGGTATGTGTCCCCGCGAGTGATCCCGAGCGAGTCCGACCTCGATCGGGCCGCTGCGGTGCTCAACGCAGGCGAGCGGGTTGCGATGCTTGTCGGTCAGGGCTGCCTGCACGCCGGCCGGGAGGTCGCGCAGACCGCCGATCGGCTCGGCGCCGGCGTGGCCAAGGCACTGCTCGGCAAGGCCGTGCTCCCCGATGACGAGCCTTACGTCACCGGCTCGATCGGCCTCCTCGGCACCAAGCCGAGCTGGACGCTGATGCAGGAGTGCGACACGCTGCTGATGGTCGGCTCGAGCTTTCCCTATTCGGAATTCCTCCCCGAGGAGGGTCAGGCGCGCGGCGTCCAGATCGATCTCGACGGCAAGATGCTCGGGATCCGCTACCCGATGGAGGTCAACCTCGTCGGCGACAGCGCCGAGACGCTCCGCGCTCTGATCCCGCGGCTGGAGCACAAGCAGGACCGGTCGTGGCGCTCCAAGATCGAGGCCGAGGTGGGGGATTGGTGGAATCTGATGGAACACCGGGCGCACCTGCCCGCGGAGCCGATCAATCCGCAACTCGTCTTCCACGAGCTCTCAAAGCGCCTGCCGGACCACGCGATCCTGACGTCGGACTCGGGCTCATCCGCGAACTGGTACGCCCGCGACGTCAAGCTCCGGGCCGGAATGATGGCCTCGCTCTCGGGCACGCTGGCCACCATGGGCCCGGGCGTCCCCTACGCGATCGGAGCCAAGTTCGCCCATCCCGACCGTCCGGTGTTCGCGCTGGTCGGCGACGGCGCGATGCAGATGAACGGGATCAACGAGCTGATCACGATCGCCAAGTACCGGCACGCCTGGCCCGACCAGCGGCTCGTCATTCTGGTTCTCAACAACCGGGACCTCAACCAGGTCACCTGGGAGCAGCGTGCGATGTCAGGTGATCCGAAGTTCGAGGGGTCGCAGGACCTGCCCGATTTCCCCTACGCCGCCTACGCGGACCTGGTCGGCCTAAAGGGGATCCGGGTCGAGACGCCCGAGCAGGTCGGGCCGGCGTGGGATCAGGCGCTGTCCGCGGACCGTCCGGTCGTGGTCGAGGCGATCACTGACCCGGAGGTCCCGCCGCTTCCGCCCCACATCACACTCGAGCAGGCCAAGGCCCTCAGCTCCGCCCTGATGTCCGGCGATCCCCATACCAGCCGGATCATCCGGCAGTCGTTCCGGCAGAAGATGCAGGAGTTCCTGCCCGGGCGATGACGGCCGCAGCAGTCTCATCTTCGGAGGTACGCGTTCAGGAGCTCGAGGTCGCTGCCTACACCGTTCCGACCGACGCTCCCGAGGCGGACGGGACGCTGAGCTGGGACTCCACCACAATCGTGGTCGTTCACGCCTCGGCCGGGGGGGAAACGGGGATCGGGTACACCTACGCCGATGTCTCGACCGCGCGGCTGATCGAGTCGAAGCTGGCCGGGATCGTGTGCGGCCGGGACGTGCTCGCGCCCCAGGCCTCGTGGGCGGCGATGGTGCGTAAGATCCGCAACCTGGGCCGACCGGGAATCTGCTCGATGGCGATCGCCGCCGTGGACCTCGCGCTGTGGGACCTGAAGGCACGGGTGCTCGCGCTCCCACTCTGCAAGCTCCTCGGGATGGCGCACGATCACGTTCCCGTCTATGGATCGGGCGGCTTCACCACGTACTCACTTGAGCGCCTGCAGGAGCAGCTTGCCGGGTGGGTCGAGCGCGGCATTCCCCGGGTCAAGATGAAGGTCGGATCCGATCCGTCCGCCGATCCTGAGCGGGTTCGGTCGGCCCGGGCCGCGATCGGTCCGAACGCCGAGCTGTTCACCGACGCGAACGGGGCGTATTCGCGCAAGCAGGCGCTGGAGCTGGCCGAGCGCTTCCGCGCCGAGGCGCAGGTCGGCTGGCTCGAGGAGCCGGTTTCATCGGACGATCTCGACGGGCTGCGGCTGCTCCGAGATCGGGCGCCGGGCGGACTGCACGTGGCGGCAGGCGAATATGGCTACGAAGCCGTCTATTTCGAGCGGATGCTGACCGCCGGGGCCGTGGACGTCCTTCAGGCCGACGTCACCCGGTGCGCAGGGATCACCGAGCTGCTCCGGGTCGATGGTCTGTGCCGCGCGCGCTCGACGCCTCTCTCACTGCACTGCGGGCCGGCCATCCACGCGCATCCGGCCACCGCGCTTGCCCAGCTCGTGCACCTGGAGTACTTCCACGACCACGTTCGAATCGAGCACCTGTTGTTCGACGGGGTGTGCACGCTGCGCGACGGTGCGCTGTATCCCGATCTCTCGCGTCCGGGCAACGGCCTCGAGCTCAAGCGAGCGGACGCCAAGCGCTATGCCGCCTAGGCGTCTGCTGCACAACCTCCGCCGCGGTCGTATGCAGCGAACGCTGGCCGCCGCCACGGCGTTCAGTGCGCTGCCGCTCGGCATCGAGATCTATTTCGAGCACTTTCGCGGCTCATTCGGTGACAAGTGGATGTGGACTCCGGTGGCGCTATCGCCCGCCCTCACTGCCGCCGGCCTCGCCGCCACCCGCTCGGAGCGCGCGGCTAAGACCTGGCTGCCGGCGCTCTCCGCCCTGTATTGCCTGGACGGGCTTGTGGGAGTGGCGACCCATGTCCGCGGGGTCGCGCGCAAACCAGGAGGTTTCCGCGAGCCGCTGTTCAACATCGTGATGGGACCGCCGTTGCTGGCGCCCGGCTCGTTGGCGCTCGTGGGTGGGATGGGGATCGCGGCCGCGCTGCTCGGGCGCGAGCGCTGATGCCGGCCCGGGACTTCCGCGCCGCCGGTCACCTTCCGAACCTGCGGGGTGACCGGGACCTCGCCGACCCGGACGACCTGCCGCGCCAGCGCAACGGCATCACACCGCAGATGCATGGCCGGTATCCGGACTTCAACGTGCTCGATCAGGCTGGCCATTGGGATGAGGTGACGCGGCGGGTCGTGCTGGAGCGCGTCGGAAAGGTGCCGCCGATCCGCTTCTTCACCGCCTCGGAGGCGACCACCCTGGGCACTTTCTGCGACGTGGTGCTTGCGCAGGAACGGGAGCCGAAGATCCCGGTGCTGAACATGATCGACGCCAAGCTGTATTCCGGCAAGCGAGAGGGGTATCGCTACGCCGACATGCCGGATGACGGCGAGACCTTCCGGCGCATGGCCACCGGGCTCGACTCCGCCGCCGTCCAGCACGGAGCGGCCGATTTCCACACCGCCTCCGGCGAGGTCCAGCGCATGGTCATCCAGGCCTTCTCCGAGGGCTCGCTCCACGGCCGCGTTTGGGACGAGCTGCCGTGTGCGCGCGTGTGGTCGGTGGTCATGCGAGAGGCGCTGGCGGCGTTCTACTCGCACCCCTGGGCATGGAACGAGATCGGCTTCGGCGGTCCGGCCTACCCACGCGGATATGCCCGGCTCGGCATCGGGCAACGTGAGTCCTGGGAAGGCGCTCCCGCCTTCGAGCGAGATCCGGTCAAGGACGCGCGCGAGCGGCACGTGGAGGGCGCGTGAGCGTGCACCGGTTGCGCACACTGGCCCGCGGCGCCCTGCGCCCGCCTGACAACGACTCCGCATTCCTTCTCGACGTCCATCGCCGCGCGGTGCCGACCGAGCGGATGGCCCGCTATGACGACGACTACGCGGTTGACCTCCTGATCGTTGGCGCCGGCGCGGGCGGCGCGACCCTGGCCCAGCGTCTGGCCCGCCGTGGCTGGAAGGTGGTCGTGCTCGAGAAGGGCCCGTTCTGGGACCCCGATCAGGATTGGGTATCGGATGAGGCGGGGTCGCACAAGCTCTACTGGACCGAGGAGCGCGTGATCGGCGGATCGGATCCAGTGGAGCTGGGCAAGAACAACTCCGGTCATGGCGTCGGCGGCTCGATGATCCACTACGCCGGCTACTGTCCACGCTTTCACCCCTCGGACTTCGAGGTCAGGACCCGGGATGGGGTGGGTGAGGACTGGCCGATCTCCTACCGGGACCTGAAGTCGCACTACGAGCGCCTCGAGCTCGAGCTGCCGGTGGCTGGGGAGTACTGGCCCTGGGGCGATCCCCACGGCTATCCGCATGCGCCGCATCCGATCGCCGGCGGAGCGGAGATCGCATGGGAGGGCGCCCGCAGACTCGGCATCGAGGTCAAGGTCGGGCCGGTCGGGATCACGAACGGAAGCTTCGGCAATCGACCGCACTGCATCTACCGCGGGTTCTGCCTGCAGGCGTGCAAGGTCAATGCCAAGGCCTCGCCGCTCGTCACCCACATCCCCGACGCGATCGAGCACGGGGCGGAGATCCGCGCCGACTCCATGGCCGCCCGGATCGAGGTCGACGACGCCACCGGGCGGGTCACCGGCGTCGGGTATTTCCACGACGGCTCGGAACGGTTCCAGAGAGCCGACGCGGTCGCCGTGGCCGGCTACTCGATCGAGACGCCGCGGTTGCTGTTGAACTCCACCAGCTCCCGCTTCCCGCATGGTCTCGCGAACGGCAACGACCAGGTCGGCCGATGTGTGATGGTGCAGGGCGCGCCCCAGATCGCCGGGCGCTTTCCGGACGAGCTGCGCATGTACAAGGCGCCGCCACCGGAGATCTCATCGGAGCATTTCTACGAGACCGATGAGACGCGGGGGTTTGCCCGTGGCTTCTCGATCCAAACCGTCGGGCCGCTGCCGATCGACTGGTCCCGTCACGTGCTGGCCGACGGCCACTGGGGCGCCGCCCTGCGCGAGTACATGCGTGACTACAACCACTGGTACACGCTCGGGGCTCTGTCCGAGCTTCTGCCCCTGCTGGAGAACCGGGTCACGGTGATGTCCGACGTCAGAGACGCGAACGGGATCCCCGTGGCCCGCATGGACTACTCGCAGTGCGACAACGACCGCAGGAACATCGCGACGGCGAAACGGACGATCAGGGAGATCCTTGAGGCGGCGGGCGCCCAGGACATCCTGGCGATCGATCGCTACGCGCATCTGGTTGGCGGCTGCCGCATGGGCTCGGAACCGGAGCGCAGCGTCGTCGACTCCGACCAGCGTGCCTGGGAGGTGCCGAACCTCTTCATCGCGGACGGGAGCGTGATGCCGACGCAGGGATCGGCCAACCCCGCGATCACGATCATGGCCCTCGCGTCTCGGCTTGCCGAGCGGCTGCAGCTCAGGCGCATCGATGCGCGAGAAGCGCCGCCCCGCCGGCGGCGAGCAGCGCGCCCGCTCCCACTCCCGACGCCATCCGGTGGCGGCTGAGCCACGCTTGGCCGCTGCGTGGGTGCGCCCGGTCGTCAAAGATCCCGTGCGCTCCCTCGTCGTGGTCGGCGTCCACCGCCTCGAACAGGTTCGCCGCCCTTCTGCCGTCGTAGGGCTGATCGGTCTGCTGGCCATCGACGGCCGTCTTTGCGAGGTACCGTTCGGCCAGCCAGGGCGCGACCTTGTTGCCGATGATCGTGTACACGGTGGACAAGCCGACATACATCTCCCGGCGACGGTGATGGGCAGCCCAGTACACCGCTCGCGCCGGAACCTCTGGCTGGAAGATCGGTGGGACCGGCATCGGGTGTCGCGGCATCTTGCTCAGGCAATGGTCGAATTGCGGCGTGTTGAGCCCCGGCAGCTGAACCATGGTCGTGCGGACGCCCGATCCGCGGTGACGGAGCTCGCAGCGCAGCGACTCCTGGAACCCCTTGATCGCGTGCTTGGCGCCGCAGTACGGGGCCTGGAGGGGAATCCCGCGGTAAGCCAGCGCCGAGCCCACCTGGACGATTGTCCCGCGATCGCGCGGCAGCATCCGCTCGAGCGCGGCCTTGGTTCCCCACACCGTCCCCAGATAGGTCACCCGCGTGGCTCGCTCATATTCGTCGGCTGCGATGTCGTCGAGGAACGCGAACACGGTCGTCATCGCGTTGTTCACCCAGATGTCGATCGGACCGAGATGATCTTCGATCGCAGCGGCAGCACCCCTGACAGCCTCGTAGTCGCTCACGTCAGCAGCGTGGGCGTAAGGGGTGCCGCCGAGGCGGCGCACGTCGGCCGCGGCGCCGTCCAGGCCGGACCGTCCCCGCGCGATCAAGCCAACGGCGGCGCCGTGGCTCGCGAATTCCTTCGCGATCGCCCGGCCGACGCCTCCGGATGCGCCGGTGACAACGACTACCTCGCGCTCAGCCATCGGAGATCACCGGCCTGGCTTTGCTGGACCGCCGATCGCAGACCGGACGACGAGGGCCGGTGCGGTATCGGCACTGGCGACCGGTCCATTTTTCCAGGCGGAGGGTTCATCTGACCTCCAGAGTCCTACCCCGGCGATGAGGGTGGTACGCATTGGCTGTTCGGGCTGGATGTACGACTCGTGGCGAGGGCCGGTCTATCCCGAGCGCGAGCCCAAACGGCGTTGGCTCGAGCTCTACGCCGAGCGATTCGACACCGTTGAGGTGAACTCCACCTTCTATCGCCTGGCTCGCCCCTCGGCCGTGCGTGCGTGGGTTGAGCAGACGCCACCGGGATTCCTGTTCGCCGTGAAGGCGAGCCGTTATCTCACGCACATCCGGCGACTGAGCGACATCGACGAGGGGATCAGGCGCTTCTACGAGCCGCTCGAGCCGATGATCGAGGCGGCACGCCTGGGTCCCGTCCTATGGCAGCTCCCGGAGAACTTTCATCGCGACGATGCCCGGCTCGCTGCGTGGATGGAGGCGCTGCCGTCAGGCATGCACACGATCGAGTTCCGCCACCCGAGCTGGTTCGCATCGGAGGTGCTCGAAGCGCTTCGCGCCCACGGGATAGCGCTGGCCATTGGCGACCACCCCGAACGCCCGTTCCAATCCCAGCAGGCCACCGCGTCGTGGCGGTTTGTCCGCTTCCACCACGGCGCTCGCGGCCGAGGCGGCAACTACTCCCGGGGCGAGCTCCAGGAGTGGGCGAAGCGGATAGCAGCCTGGCGCGGCCGGACCGACGTGTACGCCTATTTCAACAATGACTGGAATGCATTTGCTCCCGCCAACGCACGCGATTTGCGTGCGCGGCTGAGCTCATAGCGTCGCGTGGTCGACCGGACGCCCGAAGCGCTGCTCGATCTCGTGCTCATCGAGATCCTCGCGGTAGCGCTGGCCGTCCCGACCGCGGGTGAACACGACGATGCGGTCGGCGTCGAAGGTCAGCAGTGCATCCTGGATCGCGGCCATCGGATCGCTTTCACCCGTGTCACCGCTCGCAGCCACGCCCTCGGCGCCGAGCGTCTCGACTGTCCGCTCGCGGACCTCCTCAGCGCGGGCGATCGCCTCATCGGCGTCGGAGAGCCAGAACTTGACCGGGTTGTCCTGCAGTGCCGGGGCGACGATCATGACCTCGGCGTCGCGCGGATCGGTACCGGCTCCGACGGCGTCACGAAGCTGGCTGGCCGAGATCGGCTCGCCCGTGAGTACGAGCAGCTTCATCGGTCAATCGCTACCCGGCCGCCGTGCTTGCTACACGCTCGGCGGGGGTAGTCGTGAAGCAGACACGATGCAATTCAATCGTCCGCATCAGACCGTCCCCGGGCCTCCGGCGCCACCTGCGCCCGATCCGTCGCCGCCGTCCCCGACACCGGATCCGAACCCGCTGCCCCCGGATCCGAACCCGGCCCCGATCTAGCGTCCCTAGCGGCCATACATGGACTCGAACAGGTCCCCGTAGCGGTCGTTGACCACGTTGCGCTTGACCTTGAGCGTCGGGGTCAGCTCGCCCGACTCGATCGTCAGGTCGTGGTCGAGGATCGTGAACTTCTTGATCTGCTCGACCTGGGCGTAGTTGGCGTTGGCGCGGTCGAGCTCCTTCTGCACGAGCTCACGCGCTTCCTCGGTCTTGGCGAGCTCGGCGGCGTCCTCGGGCAGCCCGCGCTCCTTGGCCCATGGGCCAATCTCCTCGGGATCGAGCGTTACCAGCGCGACCGGGTACGGCTTGCGGTCGCCATACATCACGGCCTGCGAGATGAAGCGACATTGCTTGAGGTCGTTCTCGATGTTCGCCGGCGTCAGGTTCTTGCCGCCTGCGGTGATGATGATGTCCTTCTTGCGGCCCGTGATCCGGAGATAGCCGTCCTCGTCGATCGAGCCGAGGTCGCCGGTGTGAAGCCACCCGTCGATCAGCGTCTCCGCGGTCGCCTCAGGGTTGCGCCAGTACTCGCGGAAGACGTTCGGCCCGCGCATCAGGATCTCGCCATCCGCTTCGGCGATCCGCAACTCCACGCCGGGCAGCGCACGGCCGACGGTACCGAACCTGAAGTGCTCGAGCGTCCCGACGGTCCCGACGCCGGTCGTCTCGGTCATGCCCCAGCCCTCGAGCACCGGAACACCGGCGGCATAGAAGAACTCCAGGATCTCGGGCGCGATCGGCGCGGCGCCGCTGACCGCCTGGCGCACGGCATCGCCGAACAGCTGGCGCACGCGGGCGAAGATCTGCTTATCGGCCTGCTCGAACTGGGCCCGCATCTCTTCCGGCACCGGCTCTCCGTGGGCGTCACGCCGTCTCACCTCGACGCCAAGCTTGATCGCTTGGTGGAAGCGCTTCTGGTCCTCCTCACTCGCCTGCTCCTGCATGCCCATCGCTGCGGCGTACAGCTTCTCGAAGATCCGCGGCACAGACGGGAGATAGGTGGGGTGAGTCTCGATGATCTCGGGCAGGATCTGCTTGGTGTCGCCACTGAAGAACATCAGGGCCGTGCCCTGGTCGAATGAGGCGAGCATCGTGATCAGCGCGAACACATGCGCGAGCGGGAGATACAGGTAGATCCGCTCTCCCTCGCCGACGAACGCCAGCTCCTCGACGATGTGGCAGACCGACATCGCGTTGCGGTGGGTGAGCACGACGCCCTTCGGGGGACCGGTGGTGCCCGACGTGTAGACGATCGTGTATGCGTCCTCGGGTCCAACCGCGCCCTGGCGCTCTCTCAGCTGCTGCGGGTCGCGTGAGCGGCCGCGCTCTCGGAGCTCGTCGAGCGTCATCTCTCCGGCCCCGGCCTCGATCCCGATCACGTACTCGAGCTCGGGCAGACGTTCGCGCACCTCGTCGATCTTCTGTCGCTGTCCCTCGTCCTCGCAGATGACCGCCTTGGCCCTGGAGTTGCCCGCCACCCACTCACATTCCTTGGGCGAGTTGGTGGGGTAGATCGGCACCACGACCCCGCCGGCCGCCGAGATCCCGTAGCTGGTGAGCGTCCACTCGACGCGCGTATTGGCGAGCATGCAGACCCGATCTCCGGGCTCGATGCCGAGCGCCGACAGGCCGAGCGCGATCTCCTCGATTGCCGCGCCGGCCTCGGCATAGCTCATGTCCTGCCACTCATCGCCATGCTTGCGGCGGGTGGCCAGCCGGTCGCCGAAGCGTTCGGCCGCGGATGCCGGCAGCGCGGCGACGGTTGAAGCGATCACTCGGGCGGATGTGGTGTCGGTCATGGGGTCTCCTCCTTGGCTGCCTGAATCATCCCTTCTCAGGGCCTCCATTGTCTAACCAGCTGGTCCCGTCGGAGCATTTCGCCGCCGCAGATGCCATCTTCTGCGGCATGAGCTCGGCCGTCTGTCAACGGATCGGACACGGTGGTGCGAGCGCGCTCGCCCCGGCGAACACGCTCGCATCGTTCGATGCCGCGCGCGAAATCGGGGTTGACATGGTGGAGTTCGACGTGCGCGCGGGACGTGGGGGGTTGGTGCTTGCGCACACGATCGTCGATGCGCGTCGGTCCGGGAACCTGAGGCTGGGCGAGGCGCTCGCGTACCTGAGCCGGCCCAGGTTCCGCGAGATCGGTCTCAATGTCGATCTCAAGCACCTGGGCTGCGAGGCGACCCTGCTGGAGAGCTTGCGCCACCACGGTCTGCTCGACCGCACGCTGATCTCGTGCCAGGTCGCGGCCGTGGTCGACCGGGTCCGTGAGCTCGAACCCCGGGCTCGGGTCGGGATCTCCGTCGGCGGCAGGGTTGCTCGGATGAGCCGTCGCTGGCGGGACTGGCGCTTGCACGTGCTGGCCGGGCTGGCCGAGCGGCGGTGGGACGCGCTGATGGCCCAGCATCGGTTGGTCGACGAGCGCCTGCTCGAGGACGTCAGCGACCGCGGCGCCCGCCTCTACGCGTGGACCGTGAACCAGCGCCCCGTGATCGAACGCCTCCGGCTTCTCGGCGTGCACGGGATCGCGACCGCGGATCCGCGCCTGTTCGCCTGAACCGCCAGTGATCGTGTGTGCGGTTGCCCCGACTCCGATTGGGTAACCCTGAATACAGGTGGGCGATACATCCGCACAGATCATTCGCCTCGAGGTGCGCTGCGATAACGATGCACCGTGCCTCGTACGGGAGGCCGTCGACGACGCGCTCGACGGCTGGATCGTGCGCGAGCAGGCACGCCTGATCGCCAGCGAGCTGGTCACCAACGCGGTTCGCTATTCGGGTGCCGGTCCCGATCAGCTGATCGAGTTTCGGGCCACGCTGGACGGAGGCTCACTCCTGATTGCGGTCAGCGATCCGTGCATGGCCGGCCAGGACGCGCATATCCGAGATGAGGATCCGCACGGAGGCGGATACGGCCTGCGGATCGTCGATCATCTCTCCAGCCGGTGGGGGTCTGAGCATCCCGACGGTCAGCGCGTGTGGGCGGAGCTTCCGATCGGCAGATGAGCCTCCGAGACCCGGCGGGGTGCTAGCCTCACAGGGCGTCCTTCCTCGGTGGCCGCGTCTTTCTGGGGACGGGTGATGATCCCACTCCCACGGGTCTCTAGGTGACCTCTTGGCGAGTTGTGCAGATATCTTTCCGCAGGGTTCCTAGTTGTTCGAGATCGTGAACGATGCCTGACGTAGCACGACCCGATAGCCCGATGCCCGGGCAGCTGCTGATCGAGACTCGCTCCGAGAGCGACCGCGTCGTGGTGTCGCTTCGGGGTGAGCTGGACCTGACCTCGGTGCCGCAGTTCGAGCGCCAGCTCCGCGAGGCCGAGGCGACCAACCCGGGGTGGCTCGTGATCGACCTCAGCGGGCTCGACTTCATGGACAGCACTGGCCTGCGCGCGCTGCTACAGGCGCGTGAGCGGGCCAAGAGCAACCGTCACGAGCTGGCGCTCAGGCGCGGGCCGCGGCAGGTGCAGCGGGTGCTCGAACTGACCAAGACGCTCGACGTCTTCACCTTCGAGGACTAGACCGCCTCACGGAACCATCCACGAGAGCGGTCCTGACTGCAGCAGCACGAGGATCGCGATCAGGAGCGCGAGCAGAACGCTCCAGCCGATCACCCGCCTGAAGATGTCTCCCTCCTGACCCGCGAGGCCAACCGCGGCCGCACCAATTGCGAGATTCTGAGGCGAGACCATCTTCGCGATCACCCCACCAGAGCTGTTGGCGGCGGCGAGCAGGGTCGGGGATAGCGACGACTTGTGGGCCGCCGCGACCTGGAGGCCGCCGAACAGGGAGTTCGTGGACGTGTCCGATGATCAACGACGCCCAGTGCGCCTTCATCCTGAACACCCCCAGAAGCAGGAACAGCACCACCAGTGGCAAGATCGCGAACAGCGACGTCAGCCCCAGTGAATGGGACACCGGGTCCAAAACCTGCCTGTACATGCGGACCTCCCTCATACGCCCGCATGGCGCGGCCACCCCGAGGCCCAGCCCTGCCGGACGCCGCGCCGCCTCGCGATCGGGGATCTTCTGGTCCGGTGCTACCCGGTGTCAGGCGACCTAACCGGACGGCCGGGCTCGGCAGCCCGAGCTGGCGCCAGCGCCTCGGCCCGGCCCGGCCCAGAAACCTTCCAGACACCGGTTGTAATCCTCGCCGGTGGCGGGGATCGTGTGCCCACGCCCCGTGACGATCGCGCGCTCGGCGCCAATCCGCTGCGCGAGTTCGTCGCACACGGCCTCGAACACGGGTGAGTGACCGCCGGAGATAACGAGCTTGGGGAAGCTCGCCCCCGCGAGGTCGTCGAGTGCCACCTCGGCTTCCCACGGCGGCCGCTCGCGCGCCGCCATCCGCGCGCCGCGTTCGAGCCAGTCGGGCAACTGCTCGGGCGTCTCGTGGGCCGAGTGCACACCGGCGCGGAAGATGCGCAGGAATTCCGCGGGCTCCATCGTCTGAGCGTTCCGGTACATCTCGTCTCCGTGCTCGATCATCGTGTCGACCGCCGGGTTCCCGGCCGCGATCCGCAGCAGCCCCGGCTCGGAGACGACCAGCGAGCGGACGTCACCGAGCGCCTGCGTGGCCGCGAGCAGCGCGATCACGCCGCCATAGGAGTGGCCGACGAGATGGGCGCCACCGCCGAGCAGCTCGGCGATCGCCGGCGCCTCGAGCGCGAAGTCGCCTCGGGCGAGCGGCGGGCTGCCCGCGAACCCCGGCCGGTTCGGGAGGCAAAGCGCCCAGTGCTTGGCCAGACCCCGCTGGTGGCGCCAGGTCCGCTGGGCGTCGACGATGCTTCCGTGCACGAGCACCACCGTCGGTCCCGAGCCGATCCACTCGACCTCGAGATCGGCGGCCGTGACGGTCTCGCTCCTCACACGGGCATTGTCGCGGTCGCGGGTCGTGAGTGGCCCGCGGGGGAAATGGTGGGCGGCAGGCGGGCAGAACGCCCCCGGACGCTCGCAATGCCGCCCGCATCTCTTGACGGCCGTTACGGGGCCGGGCTTGAACGCGTTGGTGGGTCCCGGTCACATTCGGCGTCTGATCCTGCGCCAAATCGAATCTGGGCTATCGGACGCGGCCGGACGTGTGCGCGGGCGCGATCGGGGCGTTCGACGGCGGTACGATCTACGTCGAACACTCGAATCCGGCGTGATTAGCGGGTGATTTGGGGGAGCAAATGGAGAGGTCGGTAGTTCCGAGGGGTGACGAAGCGCTGCAGCCACCCGGCGACGTCGCCGGGCCGCAGAACCAGCGCCAATCCGTGCCGCCACACCGGGCTGCCCGGGCCGGTCTGAGCACCGTCCTCGCGAGCCTGGCCGCCATCGCTGCGCTGCTCGGCGGCGTGACGCTCTACGTCCGCGACGAGCTCGTCAGCACCCCGGCATTTGCGGACCGCGCGGTCACCGCAGTCCACCAGCCTGCGATCGAGCGCGTGATCGCGCGGGAGATCACCGTCCAGGTGCTCGAGCCGGCGTTGCCCGACCTGATCGCCGCGCGTCCGCTGGTTCAGTCGGCGACCAGGGCGGTTGTCTCCTCGGCGCCGTTCGCCTCTGTGATTCGTCTCGTGGCCGTGCACGGTCACCGCTTCCTGTTCGACCGGAGCGCCGGAAACGCCGTGTTCGACCTCACCGACGCCGGGCTGGTCATCACCTCGGCCCTGCGAAACCTGTCCCCGAAGCTGACGATCGACATGCCCAAGCGCACCGAGGCGATCCTGCTCACGTTCAAGAAGCGGAGCTTCGCCACGGAGACGCTGCGGTTCGCCGACACGGTGAAGCTCCTCGGGTTACTGCTGCCTCCGGTCGCGTTGGTGCTGTTCGCGCTGACGATCGCGATCGCACCCGAGCGCCGGCGCGCGATCACCCGCAGCGCGGTGGCCCTCGGGATTGGCGGCCTCGTCCTCGCACTGGTGCTCGAGCTGGCGCGTCGCTACGCCGTGGCCCACGTGCGCGGCCCGGTGGAGCTGAGTCGCTCCGACGTGCGGAGCGCAGTGAACGAGCTCTGGGGCGTATTCCTCGGCGATCTGATGACTTGGACGCTTGTCGTCAGCGCGGTGGCGCTGATCGTGGCTGCCGCGTCGGCATCGTGGCTCACGGCGTACTCGCCCGCGGCGGGGCTCGAGCGCGTGCGTGCGCTCACCCGACGCCCGCTCTCGCCCCGGGGCCGGGCCGTGCGGGGCGCGGGTGTGCTCACACTCGGCCTGCTCGCGCTCATCGACCCGGCGCTCTCCGTCCGCGTGCTGGTCCTGGCCGGGGGAGCCATGCTGATCTACATCGGCGCCGGCGAGCTGCTCACCGCCGTGGCTCCCGCCGAACCTCGGGCGCGGCGCCGCCCGGGCCTGCCGCCGAGGCGCTTGGCCATGGCGGCCGGCGTGGCGCTGTCGTGCGCCGTGGTGATCGGGCTCGCGTTCGCGTTCACGGGCGCCACCTCGAGCGTGGCGGCGCGATCGCTGCGCGCGTGCAACGGGTACGCGGCGCTGTGCGACCGTCGTCTCGACGAGGTCGTGTTCGCCGGCACGCACAACGCGATGTCGGCGGCCGACTCGCCGGGCTGGCTGATCCCCAACCAGGACCGGGCGATCGGCGCGCAGCTTCAGGACGGCATCAGGCTGTTCAAGATCTCGACCCACTACGGGGTGGCGACCGCGTCGGGTCGCGTGTACACCGACATCGCCGGCGAGGGGCAGCGGCTGAACCGAGTCGCCGCAAAGCTCTCCCCGATCGCCCGCCTGGCCCTCCAACGGTTCAGCCGATCGCTCAGCGGGGCCGCTCGGCAGGGGACGCGCGAAATCTGGCTCTGCCACACGCTGTGCGAGCTCGGTGCGACCCGGATGGTCGACTTCCTGGCCGTGATCCACCGCTTCCTCCAGCTCAACCCCGATCAGGTGATCATCCTGTTTGACGAGGATTACGTAGCCGAGCGCGACATCCAGAAGGCGTTTGTGCGCGCCGGCCTGTTCAGCAACCTGGCCACGCTCCAGCAGGGCCAGCCGCTGCCCACCCTGGCCCAACTGATCCGCGCCCACCACAACGTGGTCGTATTCGCCCAGAAGCCGCCGAGCGGTCGCTACGCCTGGAACACCAACGGCTTTGACTGGATCCAGGACACGCCGCTGGGCGCCCAGAAGCCGAGTCAATTCACCTGCAAGCGCACCGGTCTGGGAAAGAACGGCCCACCGAGTCGCGGGGAGCCCGGCAACCCGCTGCTGATGATGAACAACTGGGCCGACGTGTTCCCGCCCCGGCCGAGTCCCAACGTCCCACTGGTCCAGCGCAACTTCATCCTCAAGCGCGCCCAGCAGTGCGAGGAGCAGCGCGGGCTGCTCCCGAACCTGATCCTCACCGACTACTACAACCGGGGTCAGGTCCTCGATGCCGTCGCGGCGCTCAACGGTGTAGCGGGCGTGCAACCGGCGGAGACGACGCCGGTGGGGTAAGGGTCGGATCGCCTGCCTCGGCCGCGAATGACACCGCCTGACGGGCGGGCTCTTGCGCAGGATCTCCCAACCGCAAGCTACCGTCCATAGGGTGAGCTACGTTGGGGTGCGGACGCCTGCGCTGGCGGCGGTCGTCGTGGTGAGCCTCGTGTTTGCGGCGGCCGCGGCCTCGCTGCCGCGCGCGCCGACCGGGCGCATGACCGATCACGGCCTCCGGGTCCGTCCCCACGACATTGGCGTGACGGGCGACGGGACCGGAATTCTCGGTGGGTTCACGGGACGAGGGTCGGTTCGGCGGCCGTCTCACATCAACCCCTGGTGGGCCGGCCACATCCACTGGACGCGATGGACGCGCTCCGGGGCCCGCGGGCGCGGCGCGATCTGGATCGACAACGGGAAGCCAAGTGATGCACTCGGCACCTTTCGGCCATGGCCGATGAGGGTCAGGCTGTGGAGGGTGAGGCACGGCGTCTTCACCCGGATGCGGTTGCAGTTCCGCTACCACGGCAAGACGGAAGTCGAGTGGCTTCACGCCGTCCACAGCCCGGCCAGCCGGTTCTCTCCGAGCTTCTGGCTGTGGTGGCCGTGAGGCCTCTTCCTACATCTGGAGATCAACCCACGCGACGCTGCGATCCCAGAGCTCCGCGGCAAGCTCGGGTGTCGCAGCTGGATTCGGTTCCTTCCGCGCGCATTCGTCGTAGTAGTGACCGCTCTCGTTCGCGAGGCCGGCGTCGGTGGCGCAGTACAGCGACGTCTTCGCCCCCTCGGACGGTGGGCTCATCCGTCGCTTGATCAGCGGACGAACCGGCCACGGAACCGATCGCCACACGTCTGTCGCAATCGCGCCGGGGTGCAGTGAGTAGGTCGTCACGCGGTCAGCCTCGAGCCGCCGAGCCAGCTCCTGAGCGTGAAGCACGTTGCCGAGCTTGGAGACGAAGTACTCCGGCAGCCCGGTGCGGCTCTTGGTGCGCTGGCGCACCGCCTCGTAGTCGATTCCCGGGGCGCGGTAATGCCCGATGCTGGACACATTGACGATCCGTGCCGGCGCGCTCTCCCGCAGCCGGTCGAGCAGCAGTCCGGTGAGCAGGAAAGGCCCGACGTAGTTGGTGCCGAACGTCAGCTCAAAGCCGCTGTCGGTCATCCCGCGCTGGCCCGCGAGCCCCGCGTTGTTGATCAAGCCGTGCAACGGCTGATCGGTGCCCAGGAACTCGTCTGCGCATCCGCGCACGGACGCGAGATCACCCAGGTCCAGTCGAATGAACTCGAGCTGCGTGTTGCCGGTCTCGGACGCGACCTCGTCGATCACCTGGCGAGTCTTCTCCTCGGATCGGCCGGCGAGAAACACCGTCGCCCCGCGAGCGGCCAGACCGAGCGCGGTCTCGCGTCCGATCCCCGAGTTGGCGCCGGTGACGAGATAGGTGTTGCCGTTCAGATCGCCGATCGGCGCAGGATACGGGGCAGGCGCTCCGGCGGGCGCGCTAGAGCGGTTCTGGGGGCGGGGTGTGTCAGCCGGCGGCCGCGCGCTCGGGCGGGGGCGGGGTTCGTCAGCCGGCGGCCGCGCGCTCGACCCGGATCCCGCTGATCGCGGCCACCGTGATGGACGCGGCGATGATCCCCTCCGCCCAGAAGAACGCGGCATAGTCGATGAGCGAACCGATTGCAGGAGATCCCGGGGCGGCGTTGCGCACGCTTACCAGCGCGAACAGCGTGGCCGCCATCCACCCGAACGCCGGCCACACCATGCCCATCCGCCGCGTCACCAGCACCCACGCGCCACCAAGCACCGACAACGCCAGCGCCCACATCATGAGCATCATGAACCAGACCAGAATCAGCGTCCCTCGGGTGCGGCTGATGTGGATCTCAAACCCGACCAAGTGCCCCTCGGTGACGCTCGATGGCGCCCTGGTCACAAACAGCGGATCGATGTCGCGCAGGCGGACGACGAGCGGGAGCGGTTCATCCGCGGCGACCGCAATGAATGCGAGCCCGCCCGAGTAGTGATCAAACGGATAGTCCGAGAACGTGCCGCTGTTCTCGAGACTTGCCTTCACGGTCTGAACAGCGATCGGCTGTCGCGCCGGGTAATTGAGCACCGGCGGATCGGCCGTTCCCAGCTTGACCACGAAGCTCCGGCTCGGCGTGTCGTCCGTTCGCACCAGATTCCCCTCGGGCGTAGCCAGGACGCGCAGCACCAGATCGTCGTTAGCCGGGTCGACCTGCTGCACGCTGACCGCAAGATCGATCCGGTTGGGCGACCCCGTGTTCCCGGCCACGTATGCGTGATGCCGCGAGTTACGCTCGCCCACGTAGAGGTTGATGCTCGCTGCGCAGAGGACAACCAGCACCACGACGCCGCCGATCAGCCATCCGTGACGGCGCAGAGCAGGCCGAAGTCGACGCCGCCCGTGCCCTGAATCAGCCGGGGTCACGCGGCAAGCCTAATGTCGGGGGTGGAGGGAACCCGGGAGCGCCCGGGATCCCGCGCGCGACCTGTAGCGCGCCCGGGGCGCGCGACCTGCAGCGCGCCCGGGGCGCACGACCTGAAGCGCGCCCGGCAGGATTTGAACCTGCGACCTTTCGCTCCGGAGGCGAACGCTCTATCCCCTGAGCTACGGGCGCGTGGGGATGCCCGCCGTGGCGGGACCGGAGAGGAGCTTAGTGGAGTGTCGCGGGTCCGGTGAGGGGCGCGGCGGGCGAGCGTATCTCCGGTAACGGGGGTCGAGCACCCGCTTGGGATCTTCGGTCTGTATATGAGACCAAACGCCCCAAGCCCGCGCCCTGACCGCTGAGGCCCCGAGCCCACGAGACCCCCATGCCCGCCACGCTCGCGATCATCTCCGACACGCATATGCCCCGCGGTGACCGGCGCCTCCCGGAACGGTGTATCCAAGCGCTGCGCGGCGCGGACCTGATCATCCACGCCGGCGACTTCACGCAGCGGGTGATCCTTGACCAGATCGCCCGCTACGGCCCGCCCGTGCACGCCGTGCACGGCAACGTCGACGGACCGGAGCTCAGACGCACGCTCCCCGAGACGACGAGCATCACCATCGCCAAGAAACACATCGCCGTGATCCACGACGCCGGCCCCGCACGCGGTCGGCTCGAACGCCTCAGACGCCGCTTCCCAAGCGCCGACGCCGTCATCTTTGGACACTCACACCTGCCGCTTCACGAGCAGGCGCCCGACGGATTTCAGATCTTCAACCCAGGCAGCCCGACCGAGCGCCGCCGCGCGCCATCCCTGACGATGGGGATCGCTCGAGTCCAGACCAGCGAAATCGGGTTCGAACTGCTGGTCGTTGGCTGACAGACTGAGACGGCCATGGACCTGTCGATGTTCTTCGCCGGCACCGCCGGCTCGATCCCGACTGCGCGACGCGGTCTCCCCGCGGTCCTCGTGCGGCGGGGCGGCGTGCGGATGCTGTTCGACTGCGGCGAGGGAACGCAGCGGCAGCTGGTCAGCTCGGTCGGCCTTGCCGACCTCGACGAGATCTTTCTTACCCATTTCCACGCGGACCACTGGCTCGGGCTGCCGGGACTGCTGAAGACGTTCGACCTGCGCGGGCGCGAGCAGTCGCTGGCGGTGCACGGGCCGCCGGGCCTGCGCCAGTTCATGACCACGGCGCTGCGGACGGCCGGACGGGTTCGGTTCCCGCTCGAACTGGTCGAGCTCGAGCCCGGCGACGTGCTCGAGCGCGACGGCTATCGGATCGCGCCGGTTCCGGTCGTCCACCGCGGTCCCGCCTATGGCTACGTGCTGTTCGAGGACGAGCGCCCGGGGGTATTCGATCCCGAGGTGGCCCAGCGGCTTGGTCTCGCCCCGGGACCTGAGTTTGGCCGCGTGCAGCGGGGCGAGACGATCAGAGGAGTCAGCCCCGAGCAGGTGCTCGGCCCGGCACGTCCCGGCCGCAAGATCGTGATCTCAGGAGACACCCGGCCGTGCGAGTCGCTGCGCGTCGCTGCTCACCAGGCGGACGTGCTCCTGCACGAGGCGACGTTCGCCGAGGATGAGCATGACCGGGCGGCCGAGACCGGGCATTCGACCGCCGCCCAGGCCGCGCTCCTCGCACGAGAGGCGGAGGTGATCCTGCTCGCGCTCACCCACTTCTCCACCCGGTACCCGGTGTCGGTGCTGCGCGACGAGGCGCGCGCGGTGTTCCCCGCCACCGTGCTGCCCCGCGACTTCGACACGATCGAGATCCCGTTCGCCGAACGGGGCGCGCCCGAGCTGATCCGTTGGGGCGACCGCACCCCGGCCGACCGCGAAACCGAACCCGACCCTGCACCCGAGGCTCCACCCGAGACCGAGCCCGCGCCCGAGACCACGCCCGAGGTCGCGGGGTGAACGCAACCGCCCTAGACCGCGTCGAGACCGCTCACATGGTGTGCGAGCGGCTACGCCCGGACCATCTCCCCGAGCTGGAGGTCCTCCTGCGCGACCCACGCGTATCTCGCTGGGTCTCGGCGACGGCCGAGCCCCCGAGTGTGGACGAGGTCGCCTCCGGCCTCGCGGCCAAGGTCGAGCACTGGGAGCGCTACGGCTTCGGCCTGTGGCTGCTGCGCGATCGCAGCACCGGCGAGATGGTTGGCCGCGGCGGCCTGCAGCACACGTTCGTGGCCGAGATGCACGAGATCGAGGTGGGCTGGGCGATCGTTCCGGGGCGATGGGGCGAGGGGCTCGGGACCGAGCTCGCGCGCACCTCGCTCGAGGTTGCGTTCGAGCAGCTGCACCTGTTGCAGGTGGTGGCGTTCACGCTGCCCGACAACGTGGCGTCGCGCCGTGTGATGGAGAAGGCTGGCTTCCGGTTCGAACGGGAGATCGAGCACGTGGGGCTCCGGCACGTGCTGTACGGCTGCCGGGCGCGGGAGTGGGAGGGGCGGGCGCGGGAGTGGGAAGGCCGGGCGCGGAACCGGGAGGCGCGAAACCGGGAGGCGTGGGACCCGGAGGGGCGGGCGCGGGACCGGGTTCCCGGTACCTAGCTGGACCAGGTCCCCGCACACAGCGGAAACGCGGCCCGCACATAGCGGAAATGCGGCCCCGGACCGCCGGGGCCACTGCTACGCTCCGAGCGTCGGCCCCTTTAACCCGGTCCTGAGAGGCCAGGAAGGAGCACGTTGGTAGCCACCACGGTCGTACTCGACCGCGACGATATGCGCCGCACGCTGCTGCGGATCGCTCACGAGATCGTCGAGAAGAACCCCGACGGGAACGTCGCATTGATCGGCATCCACCGGCGGGGGGCGGTGCTTGCCCAGCGGATTCACGTGCTGACGAGCGAGCTGCTCGACACCCAGGTTCCGCTCGGGTTCGTCGACATCTCGTTCTACCGCGACGACCTGGCGATCCGGCCCAGCGCGCCGATCGTGCACGCGACCCAGCTCGACTTCCCCGTCGAGGGCCGGACGATCGTGATCGTCGACGACGTGCTCTACACCGGGCGCACAGTGCGCGCCGCCGTCGACGAGATCTTCGACTACGGACGGCCGGCACGGGTGCAGCTCGCGGTGTTGGTCGACCGCGGCCACCGCGAGCTGCCGATCAGACCCGACTACGTCGGGAAGAACATCCCCACGAGCCAGGAGCAACGGGTGAACGTGCGGGTCGAGGAGGTCGACGGCTACGACGAGGTGGCAATCGGCCCGGCCAACGAGCCGAAACGGGAGGCGGCATGACGAAGATCGGTAGACACCTGATCTCGATCGAGGATCTCGACCGGGCTGGGATCGAGCGGATCCTCGACCGCGCCGAGTCGTTCGCCGAGGTGTCCGGCCGGGAGATCAAGAAGGTCCCAGCGCTACGCGGGCGGACGGTCGTGAACCTGTTCTACGAGGCCAGCACCCGGACCAGCTCGAGTTTTGAGCTCGCGGCCAAGCGGCTCAGCGCCGACGTCGTGAGCATCCGCTCGGCCGGCTCCAGCGTCGACAAGGGCGAATCGCTCAAGGACACGGTTCAGACGCTGTCCGCCTACGACCCGGCGGCGCTCGTGATCCGCTCGCCGCACGCCGGCGCTGCCCAGCTCGTCGCCGGGTGGACGCCCGCGAGCGTGATCAACGCCGGTGACGGCAAGCACGAGCACCCGACTCAGGCGCTGCTCGACGTGTTCACGCTCCGGCGCAGGCTTGGGTCGCTGGACGGTGCCGTGATCTGGATCGTCGGCGACGTCATGCACTCGCGGGTGGCCCGCTCGAACATCCTCGCCTTCACGCGGATGGGCGCCCAGGTGACCGTCGCCGGCCCGCCAACCCTGATCCCACGCGAAATCGAGGCGCTGGGCTGCACCGCCACCCCGCGGCTCGACGGGATCGAACACGCCGACGTCGTCTACGTGCTGCGGATGCAGAACGAGCGGATGCGCGAGTCCTACGTCCCCTCGCTGCGTGAATACGCCGCCCGCTATCAGATCAACTCATCGAGGCTGAGACCGGAGCAGCTGCTCATGCACCCGGGGCCGGTCAACCGGGGCGTCGAGCTCTCGGCGGACGCGATCGACTCCCCGCAGGCGCTGATCGGCGAACAGGTCAAGGCCGGGGTCGCGGTCAGGATGGCGGTCCTCTACGAGCTGCTCGTCGGCTCGCCGGCGCTGGCGGCAGTGGCATGAGCGAGAAGCTCTTTCAGCGCGAACAGCCGCCCGCCGACGTACTTATCAGCGGCGCCCACGTGCTCGACCCTCGTGCCGGGCTCGACGAGCCGAGAGACGTCCTCGTTCGCAAGGGCTGGATCGCCGAGATCGCCGAGCCGGGGTCGCTGACCCCCACCGACATCAGCGAGACGATCGACGGCGCCGGACGCCACCTGTTCCCGGGCTTGGTCGACCCGCACGTCCACCTGCGGACGCCGGGCCAGGAGTACAAGGAGGACATCGAGACGGGCACCGCCGCCGCGGCCGCGGGTGGCTTCTGCGCGGTGATCGCGATGCCGAACACGGCTCCGGTGATCGACGACGCGGCGGTGCTGCGCTCCGTGGTCGACGCGGCCCGGCGGGAGGCGCGGGTCCCGGTCGGGTTCCTGGCTTCGATCACCCGCGGCCTTGAGGGCTCCGAGCTCACCGAGATGGCCGAGCTCAGCGACGCCGGCGCGCTGGGGTTCACCGACGACGGCAAGCCGGTTGTCTCGGCCGGGATGCTCCGCAAGGCGCTCCAGTACCAGCGGCTGGCCGGCGGCGTTATCGCGCTGCACGAGGAGGATCCGGCGCTCTCGCGTGACGGCGTGATGCACGAGGGCCCTGTCTCGGCGCGGCTCGGCCTGGCGGGGATCCCCTCGATCTCCGAGTCGACGATGGTCGCTCGCGACGCCGCGATTGCCGGCTACGAGGACGCCCGCGCCCACTTCCAGCACCTCTCGTGTGTGGAGTCGATCGAGGCGTTGCGGACTGCGAAGGAGGTCGGTGTCAGGGTCACCGGCGAGGTCACACCGCATCACCTGACGCTGACCGACGACCTCGTCCGGACGCTTAACAGCCGCTTCAAGATGAACCCGCCGCTCCGAGCAGAGAGCGACCGGCAGGCGTTGGTCGAGGCGCTGAAGGAGGGCGTGATCGATTGCGTGGCGACCGATCACGCCCCGCACGCCTCGCACGAGAAGGAGGTTCCGTTCGAGCAGGCGCCGATGGGAACGACGGGCCTCGAGACCGCATTCGCGGCGCTCTACACCGAGCTGGTGATGCAGGGTGAGGTAGAGCTCCCGCTCGTCATCGAGCGGATGACATCCGGCGGGGCTCTGTATGGGCTGTCAACGCCCAGGATCGCCACCGGCGAGGCGGCGAACCTGTGCCTCGTCGATCTCGACGCCCGCTGGGAGGTCGGCGCCGACGGATACGTGAGCCGCTCCTCGAACTGCTGCTTCCACGGCCGCGCGCTGTACGGCCGCGTGATGCTGACGCTCGCCGCCGGCTCGGTCGCGTTCCGGGCGCGGATGCTCTCCGAGGCCAGGGCCCTGAGCCGATGAGCGGCGCCTACGTCCTGCTTGAGGATGGGACCCGCCTCGACGGGATAGCCTGCGGCGCCGATCAGGCGGCCGTCGGCGAGGTCGTGTTCACGACCTCGATGTCCGGCTACCAGGAGGCGATGAGTGACCCGAGCTACGCCGGGCAGCTGATCATCTTCACCTACCCTCAGATCGGCAACTACGGGGCCAGCGCCGAGGCGATGGAATCGGACGGCATCCACGCTCGCGCCGCGATCATGCGCGCGGCCGCGGACCGCGAGGATGCCCCCGGGGCCGAGCAGGGATGGCTCACCTGGCTGACCGACTGCGGGATCCCAGCGATCACCGATCTCGACACTCGTGCGCTCGTGCGCCACATCCGCGAAGCGGGTGCAATGCGCGGAGGAGTCTTCCCCGAGCGGATCGACCAGGATCAGGCTCGATCGATGATCGAGCAGGAGCCGTCGATGACCGGGCGCGATCTGGCTCGCGACGTAACCCCGCCGGAGCCGGTGATCCTCGAGGGCGACGGGCCCCGGATCGCGATGATCGACACCGGCGTGAAGCTCTCGATCGTGCGCAACCTGCGGGCAAGGGGCGCCACCGTCGAGCTCCATCCCTGCACAGCCGGCCCCCAGGAGCTGACCGCGAATCGCCCCGACGCGGTGTTCCTCGCCAACGGTCCGGGGGACCCCGGGGCGCTCGACTACGTCGTCGCGACCGTGCGCGAGCTCGTCGGCAAGCTGCCGGTCTACGGCATCTGCCTTGGGCACCAACTGCTGTGCCGCGCCGTCGGGCTCGAGACCTACAAGCTTCCGTTCGGCCATCACGGCGCCAACCATCCGGTCAAGGACCTGACGACCGGGAGGACCGAGATCACGAGCCAGAACCACGGCTTCGCGGTGCTCGGCCCGAGCGGCGCCAAGACGATCGAGACCGACGAGCCGGTGCGGTGGGAGACCGACTTCGGGGCGGCCGAGCTGACCCACATCAACCTGTACGACCGGACCGTCGAGGGCCTCACGCTCCGGGACGTGCAGGGGGCGACCGTCCAGTACCACCCGGAGGCCGGACCCGGACCGCACGACTCGCTGTACCTGTTCGATCGGTTCGTCGACGAGATCAAGGCGGCCACGGTATAGCGATGATTGATTCCAAATTGTTCGTGCCGGATGCGTCCGGGATAACTTCGCGGATGCACGCTGGCCAGTCGGCTCGCGTAGCGCCGCTACGCGTCGCCTCCCGTCCATCGCGCCCCGCTCGTTCCCCGAACGCCTCGACCCCGACCCATTTGGAATCAATCATCTAGCGATGCCGCGCCGCGACGACATCCGCAAGATCCTGCTGATCGGCTCCGGTCCGATCGTGATCGGTCAGGCGGCGGAGTTCGACTACTCCGGCACGCAGGCCTGCCGGGTGCTGATGGACGAGGGCTACGAGGTGGTGCTCGTCAACTCGAACCCGGCCACGATCATGACCGACCCGGAGGTCGCCTCCCGGACCTACATCGAGCCGCTGCTCCCGGGGCCGCTGGCCCAGGTGATTGAGCGCGAGAGGCCCGACGCGCTGCTCCCGACGCTCGGCGGCCAGACCGCGCTCAACTTGTCAAAGGCCTTGCACGAGGACGGCACCCTGGCCAAGTACGGAGTCGAGCTGATCGGCGCCGACTACGAGGCGATCGACAGGGCCGAGGACCGCGAGCGCTTCCGCGAGACGATGACCGAGGCCGGCCTGCGGGTGCCCCGCAGCGTGATCGCGCACAGCATCGGCGACGCGCTCGAAGCGCTCCCCGAGCTCGGCTTGCCGTTCATCGTCCGGCCCGCGTTCACGCTCGGCGGTACCGGCGGCGGCGTCGTCCGGTCCGAGTCCGAGATCGAGCGGATGGTGGGGGGCGGCCTGACCGCGTCGCCGATCGGGCAGGTGCTGCTCGAGGAGTCGGTGCTCGGCTGGGGGGAGTTCGAGCTCGAGGTGATGCGTGACCACTCGGACAACGTGGTGATCGTCTGCTCGATCGAGAACCTTGACCCGATGGGCGTGCACACCGGCGACAGCGTCTGCGTGGCACCCCAGCAGACGCTCACCGACAAGCAGTACCAGTCGCTGCGCGACCAGGCAATCGCGGTGATCCGCGCCGTCGGGGTGGAGACCGGGGGCTCCAACGTGCAGTTCGCGGTCAACCCCGAGACCGACGAGATCGTGGTGATCGAGATGAACCCGCGTGTCAGCCGTTCGAGCGCGCTGGCGAGCAAGGCGACGGGCTTCCCGATCGCGAAGATCGCCGCCCGGCTCGCGGTCGGGTACACGCTGCAGGAGATTCCCAACGACATCACCCGGGCGACCCCGGCGAGCTTCGAGCCGGCGATCGACTACTGCGTGGTCAAGTGGCCGCGGTTCGCGTTCGAGAAGTTTCCGGGCGCCGAGTCGGGGTTGACCACCCACATGAAGTCGGTGGGCGAGGCGATGGCGATCGGGCGGACGTTCAAGCAGGCGTTCGCGAAGGCGATGCGCTCGCGTGAGCTCGACGTGAAGCCCGGTTCCCCGGCGGACGAGGCCGCGCTGATCGCCCTGCTCGAGCAGCCCGGGCCCGAGCGCTTCGACCACCTGCTCGAGGCGATGCGCCGTGGCCTCCCGCTGGACGAGCTGCACCGCCGCACGAGCATCGACCCGTGGTTCCTGCACGAGCTGACCGAGCTGGCCCGCGAGCCCGACTCGCCGTTCGCGGGCGAGCGCACGTTCAAGTCCGTCGACACCTGCGCGGCCGAGTTCCCGGCCCGCACTCCTTACTACTACTCGGGCTGGGAGCGGCCGGGGCGCGGCGGCCCAAGCCACGAGGTCGAGCGCGGTGAGCGCGCGAGCGTGGTGATCCTCGGCTCGGGCCCGAACCGCATCGGCCAGGGCATCGAATTCGACTACTGCTGTGTGCACGCGGCGCAGACCGTCCGGGAATTGGGCCGCGACGCCGTGATGATCAACTGCAACCCGGAGACCGTGTCAACCGATTACGACACCTCCGACCGGCTGTACTTCGAGCCGCTGACTCTCGAGGACGTGATTGGCGTCTGCGAGATCGAGAAGCCGGAGGGAGTGGTGGTCCAGTTCGGTGGCCAGACACCACTCAAGCTCGCCGCCGGTCTGCACGAGGCTGGGATCACGATCCTCGGTACGAGCATCGACGCGATCGACCTCGCAGAGGACCGCTCGCGCTTCGGCCCGTTGCTCGATCGCCTCGGCTACAAGGCGCCGGCGTACGCCACCGCGCGATCCGAGGAGGAGGCCCTGGAGATCGCTCCCGACGTCGGCTTCCCGCTGCTAGTGCGGCCCAGCTACGTGCTCGGAGGCCGCGCAATGGAGATCGTGTACAGCGTTGCCGGGCTGAAGGAGTACCTGGACCGCGTGCAACCCGAGGAGGGCAAGCCGATCTACCTTGACCGGTTCCTCGAGGATTCGATCGAGGTCGACGTCGACGCGCTGTGCGACGGGACCGACGTGTGGATCGCCGGGATCATGCAGCACGTCGAGGAGGCCGGAATCCACTCGGGCGACTCCGCCTGCGTGCTCCCGCCTCACGCGCTCGGGGACGAAATGCTGGCTCAGATCCGCGATCAGACCGAGGGCATCGCCCGGGCGCTCGGGGTGGTCGGGCTGATCAATGTCCAGTTCGCGATCCACGGGGAGGAGGGGCTCCACGTGATCGAGGCCAATCCGCGCGCCTCGCGAACGGTGCCGTTCGTCTCCAAGGCGATCGGCATCCCGCTGGCCAAGCTGGCCTGCCGGGTGATGCTCGGCGAGCGAGTGGCCGAGCTCGACCTGCCGGACGACACCACCAACGGACACGTTTGCGTCAAGGAGGTGGTGCTGCCGTTCAGCCGGTTCGCGGGCGCCGACTCGCTGCTCGGTCCCGAGATGCGCTCCACCGGAGAGGTGATGGGGATCGCCAGGGACTTCCCGACGGCGTTCGCCAAGGCGCAGGCGGCCGCGGGAGCCCGGCTCCCGAGCTCGGGGACCGTGTTCATCACCGTTGCCGACGGCGACAAGCCGGCGGCGACCGGGCTGGCGACCCTGCTGCTCGACCTCGGGTTCCGGATCGTCGCCACCCACGGCACGGCGCAGGCGCTGCGCAAGATGGGAATCCCGACCGAGGTCCTGCACAAGATCGGCGAGGGCTCGCCCAACGTGGTCGACTGGATCGAGCGCGGCGAGGTCGATCTCGTCATCAACACGCCGGTCGGCACCGGCGCCCGGACCGACGGCTGGCAGATCCGCACGGCGGCGGTCACGCGAGGGATCCCGTGCATCACCACGATGTCGGGCGGAATGGCCGCCGCACGCGCGATCCTGGCAGCCCGCCGCGGCGAGCCGGAGGTCTTCTCGCTGCAGGAGATCCACGCGCAAAAGCTGAGCGAAGTGGGTTGACCCGCGAGCGCGTGACCGCTCCGTTCGGCCGGCGGGCCGCCTCGGTGATCGCCACCGAGCGCCACGGTGCCTACGTCGTGCTGCGGTGCGAGGACGCAGACGGACCCCGTCCGCAGCCCGGCCAGTTCTACATGCTGTCCGCCGCCACGCGGTGGGGTGGAGGGGAGGGCGAGCGGCCGTTCCTGCCGCGCGCCTTCAGCGTCCTCCGCGCGCCGGCGGGGACGGACGAGCTGGCGTTCCTGATCGAGGACGTCGGCCCGGGCACCAAGCGCCTGTGCGAGCTGGGGTCCGGTGACGGGCTGCTGCTCGTCGGCCCGCTCGGCAAGCCGTTCTCTGACCCGCGCGATGGCCGTGTGCCTTTGCTGGCCGGCGGCGGCGTCGGGATCGCTCCGCTGGCCATCCTTCAGGATGAGCTTGGCGCTGCCGCAACCGTGCTCCTCGGGTTCCGGGACGCGGCTCATGCCGAGGGCGCGGCGCTGCTGAGCGACCCGCGGATCGCCACCGACGACGGCAGCTCCGGGCACCACGGCCTGATCACCGAGTTGCTCGCCCGCGAGCTCGAGCGCCATGTCGAGGTGTACGCCTGCGGCCCGCCCGCCATGCTCGAGGCTGTGCGGGCGCTGTGCGCCGAGCACGCCGTGCCCGCCCAGCTCGCGCTCGAGTCCGGGATGGCCTGTGGGTTCGGCGCCTGCTTCGGATGCGTGGTCGCGACCAGGGACGGCTACGTCAGGCTCTGCGTCGACGGGCCGGTTCTCGATGCCGACTCCCTGGAGCGGGTGACGCATCCATGACCGAGCTGTGCGGGCTCGAGCTCGAGCACCCGATCATCAACGCATCGGGCACGTTCGACGCGATCGCGGCCGCCAGGGCGTTCGGCTCCGAGCGGCTGGCGGCCGAGTTCCCGTTCGCGGCGTTCGTCTCCAAGACGGTGACGCTTGCTCCGCGCCAAGGCAACCCGCCGCCGCGCCTGTGGGAGATCGCCGGTGGGCTGATCAACTCGATCGGCCTCCCGAACAAGGGCCTCGAGGGCTACCTCCGTCACGACCTCCCCGAGCTCGCGAGGCTGCCGGTGCCGCTGATCGTCAACGTGATGGGCTTCAGCCGCGAGGAGGTGGCGGAGTTGGTGAGCGCGTTCGCCGAGCGCCCCGAGGTGGCGGCGCTCGAGCTGAACGTCTCGTGCCCGAACGTCGAGACCGGCCTGGTGATGGGCGCCGACCCGCATGAGGTCGGGGGGCTGCTCGAGCGCGTCCGCCCACTCACTGACAAGCCACTGATCGTCAAGCTGACGCCGAACGCCTCCGACGTCCCCGCTGTCGCCCGCGCGGCGGAGCAGGCAGGTGCCTCGGCACTGTCGCTGATCAATACGATCCGCGGCATGGCGCTCGACCCGTCGACCGGGAAGCCGTGGCTAGGGGCGACGACCGGCGGCGTGTCCGGAGCGGCGGTGAAGGCAATCGCGTTGGCCCAGGTCCACGCGGTCTCGGCGGCGGTCGGGATCCCGGTGATCGGCATGGGCGGAGTTCAGAGTGGGAGAGACGCACTCGATCTGCTGCTGGCCGGTGCAGATCTGGTCGCCGTCGGTACCGAAAGTTTCAGGGACCCCGCGGCCGGGCGTCGGGTCGCGCTCGAGTTGGCGCATCTGCTCGCAAACAGCGGTAATTCCCGCCCCCAGCCAAATGCCGCCGTCACGAACGGCGGCTTTTAGGAGCGATAGTTGCTAACAGCACATAAAACCCCCTGCAAACCCTGCCTATTCCCGTAACCATCCTCGACAATGCTCGACCTCAAGCTGAGGTCGAGTCGAATTGGAGACATTTGTCTTGATCGCGTGGCCCCAAGATGTATAGTCGCCGCCCATGCCGCCGGTCAGTGAATCGCCCACCAAACCCGTCGCTGCGCCGGAACGTTCTCTAGTGCAACGCA
The DNA here is from genome assembly GCA_963796645.1 of uncultured Solirubrobacterales bacterium. Classification (GTDB taxonomy): domain Bacteria; phylum Actinomycetota; class Thermoleophilia; order Solirubrobacterales; family Solirubrobacteraceae; genus Palsa-465. The sequence goes on from CAWCMQ010000007.1 coordinate 474,270, forward strand.
TGGAGGCGCTCCAACGCGCAAACGACATCCGGAGCCGTCGTGCTCAGCTCAAACGGGACCTGAAGGCGGGTCGTCAGCCGATTCACGAGCTCCTGCTTGAGCCGCCCGATTACCTGGAGACCGCAAAGGTCTTCGACCTCCTGCTCGCCGTGCCGAAGTACGGCCGGGTGAAGGTCAACAAGATCCTCTCGCAATGCCGGATCTCGCCCAGCAAGACGATTGGCGGGCTCTCTGAGCGCCAGCGGGGGGAACTGGTTGCGTTCATGCGGCGCCGCTAAGTGCGGCGCCGCCACAGCCAGTGGCCCAGGTATTCGTGATCACCGGGCCCTCGGGGGTGGGCAAGGGAACGCTGATCCGGGGGCTGCGCCAGCGCATCCCGGAGCTCGAGCTATCGGTCTCGGCCACGACCCGCGCTCCCCGTCCGGGCGAGCACGACGGCGTCGAGTACCACTTCCTCAGCCCCGAGGAGTTCGACCGGCGCATCGCCGCCGGCGACTTCGTCGAGCATGCCACGTACTCGGGTAACCGCTACGGCACGCTGCGGTCAGAGCTCGAGCGGCGGGTGGCCGCGGGTAGCCCAATGGTCCTCGAGATCGAGGTTCAGGGAGCGCGCCAGGTGCGCGCGGCGATGCCGGAGGCATGCGCCGTGTTCATCGCGCCACCGTCCGTCGAGGCCCTCAAAGCCAGGCTGGTGGGTCGCGGCACCGACAGCGAGGAGCAGGTCCAGGAGCGACTGGCGACGGCGGTCAGAGAGTTGGCAGCCCAGCCGGAGTTCGAGCACGTGATCGTCAACGACCGGCTCGAGCAGGCAACCGCCGAGCTGGTCGGAATAGTGCAGGGAGCGCTGGCGGCGAGCACCGGCAGGCGGGCCGCTAACCTTGTAGGCCCCGAGGAAACGGACTGACCTTGATCTCACCAAGAATCGACAAGCTGCTCGAGCACGTCGACTCCGATTACGCGAGTGTGATCGTCGCCGCCAAGCGCGCGCGCCAGATCAACTCCTACTACCACAACCTCGGCGAGGGAACGTTCGACGAGTTCCCGCCGCCGATGGTCGATACCCGCTCCAAGAACTACCTGACGATCGCGCTCGAAGAGGTCGCTCAGGGCAAGCTCAAGTACCACTACCGGTAGAGGTGGGCCGAGCCCACCGGTCAAGCGATGCCGGAGGCGAAGCAACTGTCTCAGGGCGCGGGGCTGGAGGCCCCGCGTAGGTAGTCCCCATGGCCCGGGTGCTCCTTGGTGTCAGCGGCGGGATCGCGGCCTACAAGGCGCTCGAAGCCGCACGCCTGGCGGTCAAGGTTGGGCACTCGGTACGTGTAATCCAGACGCCGACCAGCGAGCGGTTCGTCGGGCGCGCATCGTTCGAGGCGATCACCGGCGCACCGGTGCTGGTGAGCGAGTTTGAGCCCGACCCCGCGCGCGGCACCTACCCTGGTGAGCCGCCGGCCGAGCGCGCGCCGATCAGCCATTTGGCGCTGGTTGAGCGCGCCGAGGTATTCCTGATCGCTCCGGCGACTGCGAATACGCTGGCCAAGCTCGCACACGGCCATGCCGACAACCTGCTCACGAGTGCGGCACTCGCGGCTGTGTGTCCGCTTGCCGTCGCTCCGGCGATGAACAACCGGATGTACCTTCATGCGGCGACGCAGGCGAGCCTTGAGCTGCTGCGCGACCGCGGGGTGACGATCATCGAGCCGGGGGAGGGCGAGCTCGCATCCCACGGCGAGCACGGGATCGGCCGGCTGGCCGAGCCGGCCCAGCTGCTCGAGGTATGCGAATCGCTGCTCCGAACTCCGACCCTGGCCGGCGTCCGGGTGCTAGTCACCGCGGGCGGTACCCGCGAGCCGATTGACAGCGTGCGATACATCGGCAACCGATCCTCGGGCCGGATGGGAATCGCGCTCGCGACCGAGGCGGCTCGGCGAGGGGCCGAGGTGACGCTGGTGGCGGCGAACGTCACGGTCGACGTGCCCGCAGGGATCCGGGTGGTCCCGGTGAGCACCGCTGCCGAGCTGGGCGCCGCCTGCGGCGAGCATTTCGACCGTGCCGACGTGCTGCTGATGGCGGCCGCGGTCGCTGACTTCCGCCCGGCGAGCGCGGCCGACACCAAGCTCAAGAAAGATCACGGGACGCCGACGATCGAGCTCGAGCCAACCGAGGACATCCTCAGCGGACTCGCCGCCCGCCGGCAGCCGGACCAGATCCTGGTCGGCTTCGCGGCCGAGCACGGCGAGCACGCTCTTAAGTACGCGCGGAGCAAGCTGGAGCGCAAGCGACTTGACGCCGTCGTGGTCAACGACATCTCGATCGCAGGGATCGGCTTCGACTCCGGCGAGAACGAGGTCACGATCATCGGCGCGGCCGGGACCGAGCGACCGGTTCCGCGTGCCCGGAAGGATCGCGTCGCCGGCGCGGTCCTCGATGAAGTGGAGCAGATCAGAACAGCACGGAGGGGGAGAGGTGGAGCCGTCAGAACCGACGCCCGTAGCGCAGCAGGGGTCTGAGGCCCTCGCGGCGATCATCCGGCGGATCGCCGAGAACATCTCGCGCGCGGTCCAGGTGCGGCCTGAGACCCTTGATCATCTGCTCGTCGCCCTGGTCGCCGAGGGTCACGCGCTCGTCGAGGACTACCCCGGGGTCGGCAAGACCGCGCTCGCGCGCGCGCTGGCCCGCTCGGTCGACTGCCAGTTCGCACGCATCCAGTGCACCTCGGACCTCTTGCCGGCCGATGTGGTCGGCACCAACGTCTACGACCAGCGCGAGCAGCGGTTCGAGTTCCGGCCGGGGCCGGTGTTCGCGAACGTCGTGCTGGTCGACGAGATAAACCGAGCGTCGCCGAAGACCCAGTCAGGACTGCTCGAGTGCATGCAGGAGCGCAGCGTGACCGTCGACGTCCAGACTCACGAGCTCGCGCGTCCGTTTCTCGTGCTCGCGACCCAGAACCCGATCGAGTACGAGGGCACCTATCCACTGCCCGAGGCGCAGGTCGACCGCTTCATGATCAGGATCTCGCTCGGATATCCGGATCGCCGCGCCGAGGCGGGGATGCTGGCCGACCACGAGGCGGGGGATCGCGTCCTCACGCTGACGCCCGTCGCCACTGCCGCGGATGTGCTCGCCGCCCAGGACGCTGCGACCCGGATCACGGCCACCGAGCCGCTGCGCGACTACGTGGTCCGGCTGTTGTGGCGCACGCGTGAGGATCCGCGGGTCGATCTCGGCGCCAGCCCACGAGCGGGACTGATGCTGCTCAGGGCGGCCAAGGCCCACGCGATGCTCCACGGCCGCGACCACGCGCTGCCCGACGACGTGCAGGCCCTCGCCGAAAGCGTGCTCGCGCACCGTCTGATGCTCGCGCCGGAGACGCCGCGCGGTGCCGCGCGGGACGTGGTCGCGGATGCCGTCTCATCGGTGAGGGCGCTGTGAGCGGAGCAGCGATCTCGTGAGGCGCGCGGCGAGCGTGGCGCTCGCGGGGCTGGTTCTGGTCCTGCTCGCGTTCACGTTCGACGCCGCACCGCTATTCGTAGTCGGGTTCGCGTTTGCGGCGATCGGCGCGGGGGCCCCCGCGTGGGTGTGGCTCAGCGCACGCAACGCAACGGTCGTGCGCGAGCTGCAGCGCGACCGCGTCGTCGAGGGCGAGCCGCTGGAGACGACGATCGAGGTCAGGCGCGGCGCACTCGGCCTACCGGGGGCCGAGCTGCACGACCCGCTGACCCACGCGCCGGTCACGCTCAGCCTGCCGCTGTCCCTGATCCGAGGCAGCCGCTCCGCGGGGGTAAGGGTCGTCACCCGATTCGCCCGGCGAGGTCTGCGAACACTGGATCCCCCGTCGCTGGTCGTGCGCGATCCGCTCGACCTCGCACGCGTCGAGCGCCGGAGTGCTGCGCCAAAGCAGGAGCTGCTCGTGCTCCCCTATACCGAGCCGGTCAGATGGGCGGTGCGCAGGCGCGCGCGTCGCTCCGAGAGCGCGGGCGGCCACAGCATGGGCGAGCCGCTGGCCGCCGTCGACGTGGACGGGCTGCGGCCCTACCGGCCCGGGACACCGGCATCGCGGATCCATTGGTCCGCGCTGGCGCGCGGAAGGGGCCTCTTGGAGCGACGGCTCCGAGCCGACGGCGACACGCGTCCGCTGGTCGTGCTCGACGCCCGCGGCGACGGTCCGCCCGCCCATCTCGACGCCGCCGTGCGTGCCGCTGCCTCCCTGACCCTGGAGCTGGCTCGAAAGTCGGGGGCCCGCCTGCTGCTGCCGGGGGACCGCCGCGCGATGGCAATCGAGCCGGACCTCGTCGCGTGGCCGAGCGCCCACGCGCGGCTGGCGCTGGTGGAGGGAGGACCTGCGGTACGGGCGCCGATGCTCGACGCCGGAGCGCGCCTGGGGGCGGTCTTCTATGTCGCTGCGCGAGGAGTCGACCGCCTGCCCGCCGTGCTCAGCGGCGCCGGCCAGTCGGCCGCGATCCTGGTCGTCCCCGATGGCCTTCGCGCGGGGACATCGGCCAGGCCGAGCTTTGAGGTGACCGGCTGCTGCGGCTTCGTGATCCGGTCCGCAATGTTCTCGCGCGTGGAGCGGGTCGCGTGAGCGCCGCCGCCGGAACCAGGCAGACGGCGATCGATCAGGTCGTGCTCGTGCCGGCCGGCGGGGCACGCGGCGCGGCGAGCTGCGAGCGGGCGCCGGCACGCGAGCGGCCCGGCGTGCGCCTGGCCACGTTTGCGGTGCTCGGGTTCTACGGGACGGTCCGGTGGGCGTCCCTGATGAGCCCGGCGCCCGTCTTGAGGCTGTTCGGACTGCTTGCCGTCGCCGTGATGCTGGTCGCCGTCGGCCAGCGGGTGACGTCATATCGGCGCGTTGTGATCCCGGCTGCGGCCGTACTGACGCTGCTCCTGCTCCTGCCCCTGTCCGGGATCCCGCTGCGCTGGGTAACGCACGTGCGCCTCGCCGTCACCGCGAACGCGATCGGGTCGGGGCTGTCCGCGCTGCCAGGGGCGCTCGTGCCCTACAACGGGGTCAACGAGTGGCTGCGGATGGTGATCGTGGCCGGGGGCGGCCTGCTGCTGGTGGCGTCGGCGCTCGTGCTGGCGTTGGCGCCGAGGCCGCTCGGAGAGGCTCGGCGCGCGCTGGTGGCGCTGCTGCTGGTGGCGCTCGCGGTAATCCCGTCGACGATCGTGCGCCCGTCGCTCCCCTACCTGCAGGGGCTGATCCTGTTCATCCTCGTGGCCGGATTCCTCTGGGGGGAGCGGCTGCGCGGAGGCGAGGCGCTGATGGCCACCGTGCTGGCGGTGCTGGCCGGTGCGGCGGGGATGATCGCGGCGCCCCGCCTGGACCCCCACTCGCCCTGGTTCAACTATGAGGCGCTGGCGGGCGACCTTGCGCCTGCGCACCCGGAGGCGTTCGATTGGCGCCAGAGCTACGGCCCGTTGCACTGGCCGCGGAGCGGGCGCCAGGTGCTCGATGTGCAGGCGCAGCACCCCGACTACTGGAAGGCGGAGAACCTGGACGTTTTCGACGGCCGCGGCTGGATCGATGCGAGCGTCGAGGCCGCCGATCCGCAGTTCACGATCCCGGCATCCATGCTCGTACGCTGGACGCAGACGATCCACGTGACGCTGCGGGCGATGCGCACGCCGAACGTGATCGCCGCCGGCGTCGCGGCGACGCCGGAGCACATGCCGGGGTCACTCGTGGCCGGACCGAGCACCGGCACGTGGCTCTCGGGCGGTGAGCTCGGGCCCGGCGACAGCTACACCGTCTCGAGCTATGACCCGCATCCCTCTGCGGGCCAGCTCGAGACGGCGGGCATCGATTATCCGGATGCGATTCTGCCCGCCTACCTGACGTTGTTCATTCCGATCGATCCGGCCGGACCGCAGACGCCCCTGCCCGCCAGCCCGACTCCGCTGGGCCACATTCCCGCCGGCCCGGTACCGCTGGCAACGCTTCTGTTTCCGCCATTCGGAAACAACGCCGCGGCGGCCTATGGGCCCAGCTCACAGGAGGACATCGGCCTGCTCAAGCACTCGACCTACGGACGTGCTTACGCCCTCGCTCAGCGACTGAAGCGCGGCGCCGCCACGCCGTACGCCTACGTGATGAACGTCGAGCGCTACCTGCAACACGGGTTCCGATATGAGGAAGGCCCGCCCCCAGCCGCGTACCCGCTCGAGGCGTTCCTATTCAAGACCAAGGCTGGCTATTGCCAGCAGTTCGCCGGGTCAATGGCGCTGCTGCTGCGAATGGGTGGTGTTCCGGCGCGCGTGGCGGCCGGCTTCACACCCGGCTCCTACAACAGCGCGACGCACGAATGGGTGGTCAGCGACATCAACGCGCACGCCTGGGTTGAGGCATGGTTCCCGCATTACGGCTGGGTCCGGTTCGACCCGACTCCGGCGGCCGCGCCGGCGCTGGGCGGCCATGTGGCGCTGGCCCCGATCAAGAATCCCGGCGGCGGCTCCTCGGGAACCGGCCCGTCATCGCACGGTGTCGGCACCCCCGGATCGCTCGCGAGCAAGGCACATCCGCACGGTGGCGGCGGCTTTCCGATTGCCGCGATCCTGCTGCTTGGCGCCGCGGCGATCGCCGGCCTGCTCGTCCTCCGGGCCACGCTCCGGCTTCGGGAGCCGGAGATGCCGGAGCTGCTCGCCGAGCTCGAGCGCGCGCTCTCACGGTGCGGGCGCGCGGTCGACGGCGGTGCCACGCTGGCTTCCCTCGAGCACCGACTCGGCAGCTCCGGCGATGCGGCCGGCTACGTCAGGACCCTGCGGATGGCGCGGTTCGCCGGCGGCCAGGAGCGCCCGACCAAGGCTCAGCGGCGCGCCCTGCGCAGCCAGCTGCGGGCCGGGCTGGGACCGGTCGGGTATCTGCGGGCGCTGTGGGCGCTGCCCCCGCAGATCCACGCCTACCGATCCGGATCGACAGCGTCCGCCGGGGCCTAAACTCCTAGCGATGGAAGACGTCTACGACCTGTTTCAGCGCGGGACCGAGCTGCTCGAGGCCGGTCATAACCACCAGGCGACGATCCCGCTCTCCCGCGCGCGCGATCTCGCGCCCGACAAGACCTCGATTCGCGAGGCGCTTGGACGGGCGCTGTTTCACTCCCAGCGCTACGAGCAGGCGGCGATCGAGTTCGAGGCCGTGATCGAGCGGGCTCCCACCGACGACTACGCGCTGTTCTGTCTCGGCCGCTCGTTGCAGATGCTCGGACGACACGCCGAGGCTCGCAAGCCACTGGCCCTGGCCGCGTGCCTGCAGCCGGGCCGCCGCGACTACCGGATCTACCGCGATCGCGCGCGCGCTGCGGCTGCGCGGTCCTAGCTGTAGGAACGTCAGGGCCGCCCTTACGTGAGGCGCTGAGACCGCTGTGACGGGATTGGCGGGGGTCCCCGGGTGACAGGCCTGGTGCTACCCTCACGCCACAGCTTTCGCGCCGGGCGCTTCCCGGTGGTAGTACCGGAAGTGGGCGCTCGCCCGCTTTTTTTATGACGTTGATGACGGAGGAGACAGTGAAGGCACCCAACCAGGAGATTGAGGACAGGCTGGCAGCGGCCGAGCCAGACGTTGAGGTGTTGCTCGTCGAGGTGATTTCGGGACCTACCCACCCCACACTGCGCCTCTTCATCGACCATCCAGACGGCGTGAGCCTGGCTCTGTGCGAACGCGTGTCTGACCTGCTTTCTGACTATCGCGAGCGCTACGCGCTTGAGGTTTCGTCGCCCGGTCAGGATCGACCGCTGACCAAGCCTCAGCACTACAGCCGTTTCCTGGGTCGTCACGCGCGCGTCCGACTCAGGGAGGCTCGCGATGGCCACAAGAGCGTGACCGGTGAGCTCGTGGGCGCGTCGGAGAAGGACGTGACGATCGCTGCGCAAGGGGGCGTCGTGACGATCCCGTACGACGACATCGCCCGCTCCAACCTCGTCCCCGGAGACTGACTCATGTCGAGAGAGATCGTGGAAGCCGTTCGAGGCTTGGCCGCGGAGAAGAACATTTCCCAGGAGAAGCTGATGGAGGCGCTCGAGGACGCGCTTCTGTCGGCCTATAAGAAGACGCCCGGATCGGCGCCGTACGCGAAGGTCGAGATGGACCGCGACAGCGGCGACTTCCGCGTGTGGGAATTGAAGATCCCGCCGGAGCTCGAGGAGCAGTTGCTCGTCGAAGCGACCACCGAGCAGCAGCCGACCGTCGATCCCGAGACGGGTGAGATGCGGGAGCCGCCCGAGCCCGAGATCGATCTCGAGAAGCTCAAGGAGTACGAGGATCAGATCGAGACGGAGGACGTCACGCCCCACGACTTCGGGCGGATCGCCGCCCAGACGGCCAAGCAGGTGATCCTGCAGCGGATCCGCGAGGCCGAGCGCGACATGATGTTCGAGGAGTACCGCGACCGCGTCGGCGAGCTGATCACCGGGATCGTGCAGCAGTCCGACTCCCGCTACACGCTCGTGCAGCTGCGCGAGCGGGTCGAGGCGCTGCTGCCCAAGTCCGAGCAGGTCGATGGTGAGCGCTACGACCACTCGCAGCGGATCAAGGCCGTGATCAAGGACGTGTCGAACTCGACCAAGGGTCCGAGCATCATCGTCTCCCGTCGCGATCCCGAGCTGATCAAGTCGCTGTTCGAGCTCGAGGTGCCTGAGATCGCCGACGGGCTGGTGGAGATCACCGGCGTTGCACGCGAGCCTGGCTACCGGTCAAAGATCGCTGTGGTCTCCCACGTCGATGGGGTCGACCCCGTCGGTGCCTGCGTCGGTCCCCGCGGCTCCCGAGTGCGCATGGTCGTCTCTGAGCTGCGCGGCGAGAAGATCGACATCATCCCCTACAACGATGAGCCGGCCCGGTTCGTCGCCAAGGCGCTGTCGCCGGCGCGCGTGCGCGAGGTGCTGGTGGACGATGCGAACAAGCAGGCGACCGTGATCGTCCCCGACGATCAGCTGTCGCTGGCGATCGGGCGCGAGGGCCAGAACGCGCGCCTTGCCGCCCGTCTGACCGGTTGGCGGATCGATATCCGCTCGGAGACCGAGTTCGCTGCCGAGGAGGCCGAGCACGGCTACGAGGAGGAGGAGGCGCAGGGCCGCTGCGCGGCGATCCTCTCCAACGGCCGCCGCTGCCCGAACGCCGCCCTGCCCGGCTCGCGCTACTGCGGGATCGAGGCGCACCAGGCGTTGGCGAACGAGGACACCGACCAGGTAGCTCCGGAGGCTCCGGAGCCCGGGGACGCCGCAGACTCTGATGGGGAGGCAGCGGCGTCGGGCGCGACGGGCTCGGAGGAGGAGAACTCCTCCGCAGCGGTTGAGACCGCGCCGGCGGCCCCCGAGGCAGGTTCGCAACCAGCCGAGGGAGCGACCCCCTAGGGGTCCTACACTCAGGGTTCGATGAACAAGCGCGTGCATGAAATCGCCAAGGAGCGTGGCCTCCCGGCGAAGGAGGTCCTCCAGAAGCTGAAGGCGGCCGGGATCGAGGTCAAGGCCGCCTCCTCGAGCGTGGACGAGGCCGTAGCGCTGCGCGCGCTCGGCAACGGCGACAGCAAGCCGGCCCAGGCGCCGAAGAAGGCCGCGTCGGGATCGCCCAAGCGCGCCGCCACATCGGAGGACCCGGCCCCGGCAACGGCGAGCGGCGCAGAAGCCGCCGACCGCCGGGAAGGCTCCGGCGGCCGAGAAGACCGCCGCAGCCGAGCAGCCAACCGCCGCCGCGCAACCGCCAGCGGCTGAGAAGCCGGCGACGTCGCCGACCGACGGCGACCGCGAGGCGCCGCAGGCGGGCAACGGCGAGCGCCCAGCCGCGCGAGCCGAGCACAAGCGTCCGACGCGCGACTCCCTCCAGGGCGAGCGGGCCCCCGGCAGCGGCGGCGGCCGCCGCCGCGTCGTGATCGACTCCCAGGCTTCACGGCGCGCGCCCGGCAGTGCGCCTCCGCAGTCCAACCAGCCTCCCCGCCGCCAGCGACGCGGGCGGCGCCGTCGCGGTGTCTACGACGAGGAAGCCGAGTCCCGTCCCGCACGCACCGCGGTCGCCGAGCCGGACGCGATCCAGATCAACTCGGGCTCCACGGTCAAGGACGTGGCTGAGTACCTCGACGTGCCCGTTCCCGAGGTGATGAAGAAGCTGATGGCCCTCGGCGAGCTGAAGACGCTCACCCAGACGCTGTCCGACGAAGCAATCCAGGTGCTCGCGACCGAGCTCGGCAAGGAGGTGCAGATCGTCCACTCCGAGGAGGAGACGATCGTCGAGCCGGTGTTCGAGGACGCCGACGAGGACCTCGTGGAGCGGCCTCCGGTCGTCACGATCATGGGCCATGTCGACCACGGCAAGACCTCACTGCTCGATGCGATCCGCGAGACCGAGGTCGCGGCTGGGGAGGCCGGGGGCATCACCCAGCACATCGGCGCTTACCAGGTGCATCACGGAGACAAGACGATCACCTTCCTCGACACGCCCGGCCACGAGGCGTTCACGGCGATGCGCGCCCGCGGCGCGAGCGTCACCGACATCGCGGTGATCGTGGTTGCGGCCGATGACGGCGTGAAGCCCCAGACTCAGGAGGCGGTCGACCACGCCAAGGAGGCCGAGGTCCCGATCCTCGTCGCCGTCAACAAGGTCGACAAGGAGGGCGCGCAGCCCGATCGCGTGCGCACCGAGATGACGCAGCTCGGCCTGCAGCCGGTGGAGTGGGGCGGCGACACCGAGTTCGTCAACGTCTCGGCCAAGACCAAGGAGGGTCTCGAGGACCTGCTCGAGACGATTATCGTGATGGCCGAGGTGGAGGAGCTGCGTTCGAACCCGAATGCGCCCGCCTCAGGCACGGTGATCGAGTCCAAGCTCGACCCGGGGCGCGGCCCGGTGGTCACGATCCTGATCGGCCGTGGCACGCTCGAGGTCGGTGACGCGGTCGTCGCCGGCGCTCACTGGGGTCGCGTGCGTGCGATGAATGACTTCTTGGGCACCCGGGTTGCGGAGGCGGGGCCGGGAGAGCCGGTGGAGGTGCTCGGCTTCGACGGCGTCCCGCAGGCCGGTGAGCGCGTGCGGGTGGTCGAGAACGAGCGCCGCGCGCGACAGCTCGCGGGCGAGCGCGCGACCAGGCTCAAGACCGAATCGCTGGCCCGCCAGGCCGGCAAGCGGGTATCGCTCGAGGACATCTTCAAGCAGGGCCTCCAGGAGCTCAACCTGGTGCTCAAGGCCGACGTCGCCGGGTCGCTGGAGGCGATCGAGGACGAGATCGCCAAGCTCCCGCAGGACGAGGTCTCGGTCGGCGTGATCCGCAGCGCGGTCGGCGCCGTGACCGAGTCCGACGTGATGCTTGCCGCTGCGTCAGATGCAGTGATCCTGTCCTTCAATGTGCGCCCGGTCGGCGAGGCCCGATCGGTCGCCGAGCGCGAGGGCGTCGAGATCCGCCACTACTCGGTGATTTACCGAGCGATCGAGGACCTGCGCAGCGCGATGCAGGGCATGCTCGCGCCCGAGGAGGTCGAGGAGGCGCTCGGGACGGCCGAGGTGCGCCAGATCTTCCGTGCCTCGCGGGTGGGCACGATCGCCGGCTCCCACGTCACGGAGGGCAAGATCACGCGCGGCTCGAAGGTCCGGCTCGTGCGGGACGGCACCGTGGTCTACGACGGTGAGATCCAGAGCCTGCGCCGGTTCAACGACGACGTGCGCGAGGTCGCCACCGACTTCGATTGCGGGGTCGTCCTGCGCGACTACGCCGACATCAAGGAAGGCGACGTGCTGGAGACCTACGCGACCCGTCAGGTCGAGCGCGAGCTCGCCTGAGCATCGGACCGATGGACGGGAGCGGCTTCGTGGCCGTGCTCGTGATCGACCTTTACTTCCCCGAGGCCGGAAGCCTCAAGAGCAAGCGAAAGGAGCTGTCCTCGATCAAGGCTCAGCTCCACCGGCGACTCGGCGTCACCGTCGCGGAGATCGAGTACCAGGACCTGTGGCAGCGCTCGCGGCTCGCCGCGGCGCTGACCGGCGGCTCGCCGACGACGCTATCGGCGGCGGTCGACCGAGTCGAGCGGTGGCTCGACGCGAGGTGCCCGGATGGCGTGCGGGTGGAGCGGATATTGGCCTCCGTGGAGGATCTCCGCAACCTCGGCCCAAGACCCAGCTGGGAGGGATAGGATGGCCGGCGGACGCATGCGCCGCGTCGACGAGGCGTTACGCGCTGTCCTCAGCGATGCAATCGCAACGGACCTCAAGGATCCGCGGATCGGATTCGTCACTGTGACCGGAGTCAAGACAAGCCCAGACCTGCGCCATGCCCGCGTCTACGTGAGTGTTTTCGGAGACGAGCACACGCGCGAAGCGAGCCTGGACGGCCTGCGCTCAGCTCATGGCTTCCTGCAGGGGACGCTCGCCGCCCAGCTGAAGCTCAAGCACACGCCGACGCTGACCTTCGAATACGACGAGTCGGTCGACCGGGGGATGAGGATCAGCCGCCTGCTCAAGGAGTCCGATGACTGAAAACGGCGCCCGGTCGGACCGGGAGCAGGTGCTCAAGGAGCTTCGAGGAGCGGGCAAGCTGATCGTGGTGGCCCACGAAAACCCGGACGGCGACGCGCTCGGCTCGCTGATCGCGATGCAATCAATCCTCACGGAGATGCAGAAGGACTGCGTGATGTTCATCGACGCGTCCGAGTTCCCGTTGCCTCACGAGTACAGGTTCTTCCCGCTTGACGGGCTGGTCAGCGAACCGCCCGCCGACCTCGAGGAGCGCACGATTGTGTTCCTCGACTGCGGCAACCTCGAGCGCAATCCCGCGGAGGCGCTGCAGCGTACCGGGGCGCACATCCTGAACATCGATCATCACCACGACAACACACGGTTCGGCACGGTCAACCTGGTCGTCCCGGAGGCGTCCTGCACGGCCGAGATCGTGTGGGATCTGATGCATGGACTCGGCGTCACACCCTCGCTCACGTGTGCCGAAGCGCTGTATGTGGGCCTGATCACGGACACCGGTCGCTTCATGTACGAGAACACCGGCGCTCGCGCGCACCTGATGGCGGCCGAGCTGATCGAGGCTGGCGTGAGCGTCAACGGGATCTACCGTCGCGTCTACGAGGGGGTGCCCTACGGGAAGCTGGCGCTGCTCGCACGCGGTCTGGCCAACGTCCGGCGCTTCGACGACGGGCGCCTGACCGTTACCGCGCTGAGCGCCGCGGATTTCACCGAGTCCGGGGCCGAGGAGAGCTACTCCGAGGGCGTCGTCGACCACCTTCGCGCCGTCCAGGGCACCGCGGTCGCCGCGCTGATTCGCGATCGGATGGGTGACACGGACGGAGACCGGCTTCGCAAGGTCTCGCTGCGGGCCACCGACGATCGCGTCGATGTCTCCGCGATCGCCCGCGCCCAGGGGGGCGGGGGTCACCGGCAGGCCGCTGGTTTCAGCACCTCAATGGGCTGGGATGAGCTGGTCGAGTTCCTGCGTGGCGAGGTGGCAGAGCAGCTGTCCTCGTGACGGGCCGCGACAGCGTTCTGCTCGTCGACAAGCCCGCCGGCATCACATCTCACGACGTCGTCGCGCGCGTGCGCCGCACACTGCCACGCCGGGTCAAGGTCGGACACGCCGGGACGCTGGATCCGTTCGCCACCGGCCTGCTCATCGTGCTGATCGGTCGGGCGACCCGCGTGCAGCGGTTCCTGATGGCGTTGCCGAAGACCTATGAGGTGACGGCGCGGTTCGGCGCCGTGTCCAGCACGGGCGACCCCGAGGGCGAGATCGTGGAGACCGGAATCGTGCCGACCGACCCGCTGCGCCTCCCGACGGGGACGGTCCGCCAGCGGCCGCCGGCGTTCTCCGCGGTCAAGGTGGCGGGACGTCGTGCCTATCAGCTCGCACGCGCCGGCGAGGAGGTCGAGCTGCCCGAGCGAGAGGTCGAGGTCTACCGCTTCGAGGAGCTCGGCCGGCACGGGGACCGGCGCGACTATCTGATCGAATGCTCGGCCGGCACCTACGTGCGGAGCCTGATCGCCGATCTCGGCGATGCCTATTGCGAGCGGCTACGGCGCACGCGGATCGGGCCGTTCGACCTGGCCGCCGCGGATGCCGAGACACCGATTGTGCTCGACCTGGCGCTGGCCGAGTTCATGCCGGAGGTCCGGCTCGCCGGCGAGGACGCGCGGCGGGCGGCGCACGGCGGAGCCGTGGCCGGGGACGCTGCAGGCGTTGTGAGGCTGACCGATGATGGGGGCCTGATCGCTCTGGCCGAGCCGGATGGCGGACGAGACGGCGTCCTTAAGCCGGTCGTCGGGCTTCGGGGCTAGGGTCCTAGCTCAGCCGACGCAGGCCGTGGGGCCGCCGGCAGCTCCCGAGTCTCTAGGCTTCCGCGCCCATGCTCGTGACGATGCTTCCAGACGCCGGCCCTCGCCCCCGCCGAATCGCGGTCGGTGAGTTCGACGGGGTGCACCTCGGGCATCGCGAGGTGATCAGGGGCAACGACACCGTGCTCACGTTCGAGCCTCATCCACTGCAAGTGGTGCGGCCAGAGGCGGCACCGAAGCTGCTGACCAGCCTGGAGGCGAAGGCCGAACTGATTGCCGAGCTGGGTGTGCAAGAGCTCGTGGTGATCCCGTTCGACCGCGGATTCGCCGAGCAGGGCCCCCGGGAGTTCATCGATCACATCCTGGTCGAGCGCCTGCAGGCGACGCATGTGTCGATCGGCGAGAACTTCCGCTTCGGGCACCGGGCGGCTGGCGATCCGGAGATGCTGGGCGCCGACGAGCGCTTCCAGACCCGGGTCGTGCCGCTGGTGGAAGTCGACGGCGAGATCGTGTCCTCGAGTCACATCCGAGCGCTGGTGCTGGCCGGAGAGGTCGAGGTGGCCGCCCGCTTCCTCGGCGCGCCCTTCCAGCTCCGTGGTGAGGTCGTGCGGGGCGATCGTCGCGGGCGCACGCTCGGATTCCCGACCGCCAACATCGTTCCCGACGAGGCGCTGGTCTGCCCGGGGCATGGGGTGTACGTGGCGCGGGCCGACGGCGATTGCGCGGCGGTCAACGTCGGCGTTCGCCCGACCTTCGGGACCGGCCGCGCGGTGCTCGTGGAGGCCTACGTGCTCGACCGCGACGTCGACCTCTACGGGACGACGTTGAAGATCGACTTCATCTCCCGTCTGCGGGGCGAGCGTCGGTTCGAGTCCGTCGATGCGCTCGTCACGCAGATGGAGCAGGATGTGCGCCGCACCCGGGAGCTCTGCGCCTGACGCGCGCCTGCTAGCCTCATCGGCCGCATGACGCTCACCAAGGAACGTAAGCAGGAGCTCGTAGAGAAGTTCGGCGCCAGCGTCGCGGACACCGGCAAGGCTGAGGTCCAGATCGCGCTGCTGACGGACCGGATCAACTCCCTCACCGAGCACCTGCGCGCGCACCGCAAGGATCACCACTCCCGCCGGGGTCTGCTGATGCTTGTCGGTCGGCGACGCAGGTTCCTCAACTACCTGCAGCGGAGTGATCTTGAGCGTTACCGGGCTCTCGTGCGCGAGCTCGGCCTTCGCAAGTGACCGGGCCCGACCGGGTGCTCCCGCCGGGGACGCCGGCCCCTGACTTCACGCTGCGCCGCGAGGACGGTGGCGAGTTCACGCGCGCAGACCTGGAGGGAAAGACGACCGTGCTCGTGTTCTATCCCTTCGCTTTCAGCCCGGTGTGCACAAGCCAGCTCAATCTCTACGAGGAAGTTCTGCCGGAGTTCCGCGCGCGTGGAGCCACGCTGTACGGGGTCTCGTGCGACGCCGGCTACTCGCAGACGGCGTTTCGCGAGCAGCTGGGAGTGAGCATCGAGCAGCTCTCGGACTTCGAGCCGAAGGGCGCGGTGTGCCGCGCGTTCGGCGTCTACCACCCGGGAGGCTTCCCCCAGCGGGCGCTCGTGGTGATCGGATCGGATGCCGTGGTCAGCTGGAGCTACCAGGCGCCCTCGCCGGGCGATCTGCCCGGAGCCAACCTGATCTTCGACGCGCTCGGCTGAGGCTGACCGATGGGCCTCGGCTCCGCGCCCGTTCCTCCGCTGCACGCCGAGGACCACGTCCGCGGTCCGGTCGACGCCCCGCTCGTGATCGAGTACGCGGACTTCGAATGCCCGTATTGCGCGGTCGTCGAGCAGCGCATCATCGGCAGGCGGCTGCGGCGCGTGTTCAGGCACTTTCCCGTGCGCTCGAGCCATCCCCGGGCCTGGGCGGCCGCGTGCGCGGCCGAGGCGGCCGGGCTCCAGGGACGGTTCTGGGAGATGCACGACTCGCTGTTCGCCGACCAGGCGAGACTGGAGGACCCGCACCTGTGGGAGCGGGCCCGTGTCCTGCGCCTTGACCTCGAGCGCTTCGATTCCGACCGTCACGACGATGCGGTCCGGGCGCGGGTCAGGCGAGATTTCGAATCCGGAGTGCGAGCCGGAGTGGTGACCACACCGACGCTGTTCTCGGCCGGCAGGATCCACGCCGGGCTCCTTGCGCCCGAGGAGCTCGACCGGCTCGAATCAGCCGGCGAGTGACGGGGAGGACCTGACCGGACGCGTGGCGGCGAACTCAGGCAGCGTCAGCGCGAAGATCGATCCGGTTCTGGTCCGAGCAACCGTACAGCGGCCGCCGTGTCCCTTGGCGATCGCGTCGACGATCGCGAGGCCGAGACCGACGCCGCCTGCAGAGCGGGTACGGGCGGCGTCGGCCCGCGCGAACCGGTCGAAGATCCGGTCGAGCGCCTCCGGCGGCACCCCGGAACCCTCGTCCTCAACCTCGATCAGCACCGAGCCGCCGCCCAAGGCCCGGGCTCGCAGCTCGATCGCGTCGTACTCGCCGGTGAACTTGACCGCGTTCTCGAGCAGCGCGTCCAGGGCCGTGCGCAGACGCTCAGGGTCGACGGCGAGGCGCCCGGCGGCCAGCGGACCGAGCCGCCAGGCCCGCGGCGCGACCTCCGACCAGCGCATGAACACATCCTCGAGAAACGGCTCGAGCTCGATCTCCTCGATCCGCAGGAAGTCGGGCTGATCGGCGTTGGCGAGCAGCAGCAGGCGCTCGATGATCGCGTCGATCCGCGCGAGCTCCTCGAGCGCGACGTCGAGCTCGCCCGTATCCACGACCTCGGGACGCATTAGCTCGAGGTGGCCGCGCGCAATCGTCACCGGTGTGCGCAGCTCGTGCGATGCGTCGTGGATGAAGCGCTCCTGGCGCTCCAGCAGTGAGCGCCGCTCCTCCGCCTGGTCCTCGGCGATCCGCTGCGCCTCGACGCGCCGGCGCGCGTGCCAGACCATGGCGATGAACATCGCCGCCATCAGCGGCACCTCGAACAGCTCGCCCCAGAGCTGGATTCCGTTGAACGCATCGAGCGTGATCGACGCCGCGGTGCAGATCATCACGCAGGCGAGCACGATCAGCGTTGCGCCCATCGGCCATACCCGGAAGCCGTAGACGAGGGTCAGGCTGATCCAGACGAAGTGGAACGGGATCGTCTCCCAGCTCGGCCAGGCGATCATCGCCGCGTAGTTGAGCGCGGCGAAGCCGAGCCACAGCAACTCGACCCGGTAGCGCCGAAGCGTCGAGTGCAGCTCAGGCCGCGGCGCGATATCCAGCATTTCGCACGGTCTCGATTGGCGCGTTTGGCCCGAGCCTCCGCCGCAGACGCCTGACGCATACGTCGACGACGTTGGAGCGCGGATCGAAGTCGTACCCCCAGACCTCGGACAGCAGCCGCTCTCGGCTGATCACCTGTCCGACGTGGGCCATCAGGAAGTGGAGCACCCGGAACTCACGGTCGGAGAGGTCGGCCACCGTGGCGCCCACGCGAGCCTGACGGGTGGCCAGGTCGAGGCTCAGGCGACCGACATGGATCACCATGCCCTCATCGGTGACGCGCGCGTGGCGAAGCTGCACCCGAGCGCGAGCCAGGAGCTCATCCAGGGAGAACGGCTTCGCCACATAATCCACGGCACCCAGCTCGAATCCCCGCAGCTTGGTCTGCAGGTCGCTGCGCGCCGATAGGATCAGGACTGGGAGCTCCGCGCGCCGGCGGTGGAGCACACGCAGGGCGTCGAGCCCGCCGAGACCGGGGAGCAACAGGTCGAGGATCACCAGGTCGTAGTCGTCGGCGAGCGCACGCTCGAGCCCCTGCTCGCCGTCCTCGACGACGTCGACCCCGAAGCCCTCGGCCTCGAACGCCCGCGCCAGGAACGCGCGGATGCGGGCCTCGTCCTCGACTATCAGAATCCGCATCTCCCGTGTCTCTCTCTCCGGGTATCAGACCATAGCTCGCGACGACATGACGTGAAGATGACGGGCAAATGACATCTCCGTCATTTGTCGTTCGGTGTCCGGGGCACCGTATATAAACGCGGCCTCAGAGAGGAGCAGATTGACCGTAAGCGCAAGGCGAGCGATTGGCGTGGCGGTCGGTGTGGTGTTGGTGGTCGCACTGATCGTCCTCTACATCGTTCTCTATCTGACCAACGTGCCGGGCTCCGCGTCGGCGAGCACGTCCGCCGGGACCACGCAGCTGTTCTTGGCGACCGTGCCCGCGGCCGAGCTCAGCGATCCGCATCCCACCTGGGTCTCCTACTACGCGGTCGACGCCAACGGTAAGAACTGGCGCCACGTGACCACGTATACGGTGCCGGCGAACTCGCTCGTCAAGGTCACGATCTACCAGTTCGACGGACAGTCGGGCCTGCGCAACCCATTCATCTCCCAGTCCCAGGGGACGGTCGGCGGCACGTTCACGCTCAACGGCAAGACGGTGAACTCGATCTCGCCCGACGCCGCCTCGCACATCTTCGCGATCCCCGAGCTCGGTGTCTCGGTCCCGCTCTTAGGGATCCCGGACAGCGCCAAGAACCCGTGCAACAACGCGCCGTGCTCGTTGAGCCAGGACCACGAGACGATCACGTTCACGTTCCGTACCGGAGCCAAGGGCCTGTTCCGCTGGCAGTGCTTCGTGCCGTGCGCGGCGGGCTGGATCCAGGGGTTCGGCGGCCCGATGCAGACGGTCGGCTACATGGACGGCTTCATCAAGGTCGTATGAGAGACGCCTGAGGATGGATCAGAAGCACCACTTCCGGAACGTCGTCGTGCTGTGGCTGATCGGAACGCTGATCCTCACCCCGATCGTCGTTTTCGTGCTCGCGCCGGGGATGCCGCCGGGCAACGGCACGGTCCAGGCGTCGGGACAGGTGACCGACAACACCGTGCTGCTCGGCGTGGCCACCCCGGTCGCCGTGGCGGTGCTCGTGTACTTCGGCTACGCGCTGGTCGCGTTCCGTGAGCGTGAACCCGGCACGATCACCGACGGACCGCCCGTGCGCGGCAACGCGAGCGTCCAGTTCTGGTGGCTGATCGTCACCACCGTGATCGTGCTGTTCCTCGCCGCCTACGGCTCGATCCGGCTGCTCCAGGATGGCTCGGGCGGCGGCCAGGGACCGAACCCGATCGCGACGCCGGCGTCCTTCAAGGCCCGCCCGCCGCTGCAGGTACAGGTGATCGCGCAGCAGTGGGCATTCACGTACCGCTGGCCAGCCTACGGTGGCGTCGAGACGACGCACCTGATCCTGCCGGCGAACTCGAACATCGCTCTGCACGTGACCTCGCTCGATGTGATCCACTCGTTCTGGGCGTATCAGCTCGGAGTCAAGGCGGACGCGAACCCGGGCGTTGACAACGTCGCCTACGTGCAGACCAAGGGCCCGCTCAGATTCAGCGTCCACTGCGCCGAGCTGTGCGGCGTGTGGCACGGCTACATGTTCGACAACAGCGGCCAGGTGGTCTCAAAGAGCGCGTTCGCGATCTGGATCGCGCAGCAGCAGAGGGCCAACGCGGCATCGACCAAGGTGCTGCCGCCGTACTCCAAGACCTACTTCCCCGACCCGCAGAGGAGAGGCGGATGAGCGCGATTGCAGCGACGGCCACGGCCAGGCCTCCCCTGTGGCGGCGGCTGATCGGCTTCAACCTGCTGACCGGGATCATCTTCGGGATCATCGGCTACTGGATCGGGTACTGGATTGGGACGCTGATCCACGCCCCGAGCCTCGACTTCTTCGGCGACACGGGCCAGAACGACCTCGCGATCCTGCTCGGGTACCTGGTCGGGGTTATCGGGTTCCTGATCGGGCTCGGATTTGCGAACTACCCGCTCAGGCGGATGCTCGGGCATCCGCCGAGCCTGGCCGAGCACGAGAGCGAGGAGCACGGGCTCGGCCGGTACTTCCGGCTCTGCACCGACCACAAGGTGGTGGCGCTGCAGTACCTCATTGGCGTCGGCGTCTTCTTCTTCGTCGGCGGGCTGAACGCGATGTTCATCCGCACCGAGCTGCTGTCGCCGACCACGCACGTGTTCGGCGCCAACCAATACCTGACGATCGTCGGCCTGCACGGCACGATGATGATGGGGATCATGACCTCAGGGATCCTGGGGCCGTTCGCGAATTACGTCGTACCACTGATGATCGGCTCGCGCCGGATGGCCTTCCCGCGGATCGAGGCGTTCACGTTCTGGCTGCTGATGGCGGCCGGCGTGCTGCTGCTCACGACGATCTTCTTCGGTGGCTTCCAGACCGGGTGGACCGGCTACCAGCCGCTCGGAGGCCAGAACACGGCGGGATATGACGCCTACATCGGCTTCTTCGCGCTAGTCGGGATCTCGATGACCCTCCTGGGCTTCAACCTGCTCGCGACGATCATTACGATGCGCGCGCCGGGGATGACGTGGTCGCGGTTGCCGATCTTCTGCTGGAGTGTGCTGGCGACCTCGGCGCTGATGATGCTGGCGGCTCCGATGCTGATCGCGACGCTGCTGATGGGATCGCTGGACCGGACGATCTCGACGACGTTCTTCGTTCCCGGCGGCGGCGGCACCCCCTACCTGTTCCAGAACCTGTTCTGGGTGTTCGGACATCCCGAGGTGTACATCCTCGCGCTACCCGGCTTCGGGATCGTGCTCGAGCTCCTGCCGGTGTTCGCGCGCAAGCCTTTGTGGGGTTACCGGCTGGCTGTGGCGGGGATGCTCGGCGTCGGCCTGCTCAGCTTCTTCGTCTGGCAGCACCACCTGTTCGTGAGCGGGATCAACGCCGACCTTCGGCCGTTCTACATGCTCTCGACCGAGCTGATCTCGCTCCCGACCGGCTTCACCTTCCTGTGCGCGATGGGAACGCTGTGGCGAGGGCGAATACGGTTTACGGTGCCGATGCTGTTCTGCCTCGGCTGGGTGTTCAACTTCCTCTGGGGCGGTATCTCCGGCGTGTTCCTGTCCGATGTCCCCAGCGATGTGACGACTCACGGCAGCTTCTTCTCGATGGCCCACTTCCACTACACGATCATGGGCGGCCTCGTGTTCACGTTCTTCGCCGCGATCTACTACTGGGGGCCGAAGATGACCGGCTTCAAGCTCAATGAGCGGCTGGGCAAGATCCACTTCTGGACGCTGTTCATCTTCTTCAATTCAACCTTCGCACCGCTGTTCGCGCTCGGCTTCCTCGGCCAACCGCGCCGCGTGGTCACGTATCCGCTGCACCTGCAGGGACTGAACGACTGGGTCTCGGTGTCCGCGTTCATGATCGGGATCTCGATGCTGGTGTTCCTCTACAACGTGATCTGGACGCAGCTATTCAAGCGCGAGCCGGCCGAGGCGAATCCGTGGCACTCGAAGTCCGCCGAGTGGCAGCTTCCGACGCCCGTGCCGGTGCATGATTTCGACCGGATCCCCGTGTTCGACGAGGATCCGTATCCGTACGGCGTGGAGCCGACGCCGGTGTCGACGCTTGCCCCGGCCGGCGGAACGGCATAGCGACAATGGAAGCCTCAGCCCCCACCGCTGGACACATCGAGCCCGAGCCCCGCGACTGGCAGCCCCGAGCGATCTGGCTCAGTGCCCGCATGCTCTGCGGCGTGATCTCGTTCTTCTTCCTCGCCTTCCTGTTCGCGTACTTCTATCTGCGGGCGCTGAACACCAACCATCAGTGGCGGCCCGGCGCGGTCAACCCGTCACTCGGCCTCGGCACGAGTGTCATGGCGGTGCTGCTGCTCAGCGCGGTGATCTTCAGGCTGGGAACCAAGCGCGTGGCCGACACCCTGTCGTCGGGGATCGTCGCGCTGGTGCTCGGTCTGACCGCGATCGTGCTGCAGATCATCGAGTACACGACGCTCGGCTTCGGCGCCGCCAGCGGCGGCTACGCCAGCGTGTTCCTCGGCTGGACCGGGTTCTACATGGTGTTCACGCTGTTCGGGCTCTACTGGATCGAGATCCAGATGGCGAGCCTGGCGCGGGCGCGTCGCGAGGGCGGTATCGATCGCCCCGTACGGGAGGGCGTACCGGCCGAGGACGAGGCCCTGCTCCGCGCCGGCGTGGAGGCATGCTCGTTCTACTGGGCGTTCTTCGTCGCCATCGGCGTCATCGCCTGGATCGTCCTCTACGTGGTCTAGTGGGCCCCTAGCCGTGAACTGGGCGGATTGGTCGATCGATCCGTCACTCGCCTACGTGGCGGTGGCGGCGCTCTTGTACTGGATGGGGTCGCGGCGGATGCGTCCGATGCCGAACGACGCGCTGCGCGCCGCGTCCTTCGCGGCCGGGCTGCTGACGGTGGTGATCGCGCTGGACTCTCCGATCGACACCTACGCCGATCAGCTGTTCTGGGTGCACATGCTCCAGCACATCCTGCTGCTCACTGTGGCACCGCCGCTGATTCTGCTCGGCCGACCGTGGCCCCGGATGTGGCGGGCGCTGCCGCTGAGCACCCGAACCGCCGCGGGGCGGACCATCGCCCGTGCGTCGTGGACCAAGCCGCTGAGATGGATCGCCGGCCCGGTTGTGGCGTGGGTGCTGTTCAACGCGGCGATCGTGGCCTGGCACATCCCCGTGGCCTACAACGCGACGCTGACCTCGCCGCCGATCCACAACCTCGAGCACGCGATGTTCTTCTTCCTCGGGCTGTTGTTCTGGGCCCGCGTGATCGATCCGGGCCCGCTGCGACCACGCTTGATCTGGCCGGTGCGGGTGGCCTACGTGGTCGGCGCGATGATCGTCGGCTGGGTCCTCGCGATCACACTCGTGCTCGTCCCGCATCCGGTCTACGGACACTACGCCGCTCTCCTCCACCGGCCCGGCGGCATCTCCGCGATCACCGACCAGCAGCTCGCCGCGGGAATGATGTGGGTGCCAGGCTCCATCGCCTACACGATCACGATGTTGATCGGCTTTTATCGCTGGCTTGAACCCGAGGGCAGTCGACGGACTCGGCGGCCGGCGCTCACGACCTGAGAACCAGAGAGGAGATCCATGCCATCGATTCCGATTGCCAGCAGCTTCCTCGCCGGCTCCTTGCTGTCGCTGCTGCTGCCGATCGCGCTGCTGATCGGGCTGGTGATCTGGTACTTCCGCACGATCCGCAACGTGCCGAAGGACCCGCCACCGACCGAGGTCGCGCCGATCACCACCGAGGCAGGCGATTCGGGACCGGCCGCTGGATGAGCGCTGACGCGGAGATCCGTCCGGCCGCGCACGGGACGCGCATCCGTGCCGGGTGGATCGTGGCCGTGCTTGCGGCCGCCGGGCTGCTCGGGGCGGGGATCGGCGTCGGAGTGCACCTCTTGCGCGGCACGGGGAGCTCGCCGGCGACCGCGGCTACACCGCTGCGCAACGGGCTGCACGGCGAGGCCACATGGGCGGTGGGCGTCCGCCCCGCACCGCCGATCACGACGCTGGTCGACCAGACCGGACACCGGTTCTCGCTCGCCTCGCTGCACGGCCACACCGCCGCGCTGGTGTTCTTCGACTCGTACTGCAATCAGGCCTGTCCGCTCGAGGGACGGGCGATCGCGGCGGCCGAGCGCGCGCTCCCGGCGGCCGAGCGGCCGGTGCTTGTGGTGGTCAGCGTCAACCCCCGCGACACGCCGACCAGCACCCGCCGTGCCGTGCGCAAGTGGGGCCTCGCCGGGGTGACGTCGTGGCACTGGCTGCGGGGGACCCACGTCCTGCTCGCCCATGTCTGGAAGGCGTACCACATCTTCGTCGCGCCGCCGGCAAACGGCGACATCGCGCATACCGAGGCGCTGTATCTGATCGACCGCCGCGGGGATGAACGCTCGGCGTACCTGTATCCGTTTGCACCACGCTTCGTGACCAGTGATCTGGGCAAGCTGTCCCGAGGCGGGAGGTCTTAGCGTCGATGGTGGTCGTCTCCGACACCGTCGAGGCGCTGCCGGCTGCGGCGGGGGCGCTCCCAGCTCCCCGTCGCCGGCGTCCGACCGCCGCTGTGATCCGCGACTACGCGACGCTGACCAAGCCGCGGATCATGTCGCTGCTCGTGCTGACCGCGGTCTGCTCGATGGTCGCGGGCGCGCATGGAGCGCCTGACGGCGTTGCGCTCGCTGCGCTCGCGCTGGGCGGTGCGCTTGCATGCGGCGGGGCCAGCGCGCTGAACCACGTGCTCGACCGCGACATCGATCGGGTGATGGGCCCGCGCACCGCCTCGCGCCCGGTCGCGGCAGGGCGGATCGAGCCGGCGAGCGCCGTCGGGTTCGCGTTCGCGCTGCTGACCCTGTCGTTCGCCGTTCTGACCGCGCTCGCGACGGTCCAGGCCGCGGTGCTGTCGCTGGTCGGCGCTGCGTTCTACGTGCTCGTCTACACGATGTGGCTGAAGCGCTCCACCCCACAGAACATCGTCATCGGCGGTGCTGCCGGGGCGATCCCGCCGCTGGCCGGGTGGGCGGCGGCGAACGGGCACGTCGGCCTCGGCGCGGTGTTCCTGTTTGTGATCGTGCTGCTATGGACGCCGCCGCACTTCTGGGCGCTCGCGTTGCTGCTGGCGCCGCGATACGCCGCAGCGGACGTGCCGATGCTGCCGGTGGTGCGCGGCGAGCGGGCGACTGCCGACTCTGTGCTCCGTTACGCGCTGGCGCTGGTGGCCGTGACGCTCGTTCCCGCCGCCGTTGGGACGTTCGGCGCGACGTACCTGGGTGCGGCCGCGATCCTGGGCGCGGTCCTGCTCGTGCTCGCCTGGCGGCTGCGGCGCGATCTCGTCCCGGCCCGCGCCGCGGTGCTGTTCCACTACTCGTTGCTGTACCTGGCGCTGCTCTTCGCGGCGGTCGCGCTGGACGCGGTTGTCCGCTGAGCTCAGCTAGCCGGCGGCGTGCTTCGCTGGCTCGACCGGCGCCGCTGCGTGCGCGCGCTCGATGTCATCGATCGTCGGCCTGCGACCACGCAGCGTGCCCCCGCCCGAGGGTGGCACCAGCGCGGCGCGGACGAGGTCCATCTGACGCTCGGCGATCCCGGGATCGACCTGTTGGAACGACATCGCCGCCTGGCAGACGCCCTTGACCAGCATCAGCACGTCGAGCGCGCCCACGTCCGAGCGGATCGCGCCGGTCTCCTGGGCGCGGACGAGGAGCTGTTCCAGCGTCTGCAGCAGTCCGTCGTAGGCGGCGCGGATCTGCTCATTGGCCAGGAACTCGTCCACGACGGCTTCGAACAGGGCACGGTTGAGCTGCTGGAAGCCGACCATCTCGTCAAGGAACCGTGACAACGACTCGCCAGGATCGTCGCCGCCGAGCAGCTCACGGCCGCGTTCGCCGGCGTCGTTCATTCGCTGGGCGACGATCGCGGCGATCAGATCTTCCTTGGTGGGGAAGTTCCGGAACAGCGTTCCGCGACCGACACCAGCGCGCTCGGCGATCTCGCCGACTCCGACGTCGAGCCCGCGCTCGGAGAAGAGGGCTTCGGCGGCCTCGAGGAGACGGCGTCGGTTTCGCTCGGCATCGGCCCGAAGCTGCCTCTCCTCTGGTGCCATCTCGTCCATATTGTCCTACGCGATCACCGCGGATGGGCTGAGGTCGACCTGGACGCTCTCGAGATGGCGTCGGCGCAGGCCCACGACAAGGATCACGGCGCCCGAGGCGAGCATCACCGCGGCGGCCGCGAATGCCACGTGGTATCCGGAGACCAGCGCGGCCGGGGTCGGCGCATGCCCGTGGGTCAGGCTGCTCGTCTGGCTCGCGGCTAGCGTCGAGAGGATCGCCAGGCCCAGCGAGCCACCCACCTGCTGCGCGGTGTTGAACAGCCCGGACGCGAGGCCCGAGTCCTCGGTCCGCGCCCCGCTTGTGCCGAGCAGGGTGATCGGCACGAACGCAAGGCCCATGCCGATGCTCATCGGCATCAGCCCCACGAGCAGGTCGTCGACGTAGGAGCCGTGGACAGGCACTTGAGTTAGCCACGCCATCCCGGCGGCCGCCAGCGTGACGCCGATCACCGACACGCTGCGCACGCCGATCATCCGGATCAGCTGCTGGGCGAGCCCCGCTCCAATCACGATTCCGGCGGTGACCGGGAGGAACGCGAGCCCGGCTTGAAGCGGGCTGTAGCCGAGGATCTCCTGCACGTACAGCGAGGCGAAGAAGAACATTCCGAACATGCCGGAGGCGACCAGCAGCAGCACGCCGTCGCCGACCGCCAGCGTCCGCACGCGGAAGATGCTCAGGCGCATCAGCGGAGCCACGCTGCGGCTCTCGATCCACGCGAACAGGGCCAGCAGTCCGGCGCCGGCCGCGAGCAGCCCGATCGAGCGGGCCGAGCCCCACCCGTATGCCTGCGCCTTGACGATCGCGTAGACGATCACGACCAGCCCGCTCGTGACCGTCATTGCACCGGCCAGGTCGAACGACCGGTGTGCGGTCTCGACCCGGGACTCCGGCACGAACCGGGCGGCGAGCGCAAACGCGATCACGCCGACCGGGACGTTGACAATGAAGATCCATGGCCACGACGCGAGGTCGGTCAGCGCGCCCCCGAGCAGCAGGCCTACGGCACCCCCACCCGCGGCGATCGCGCTCCAGACCCCGAGCGCGCGTGTGCGCTCCCGGGTTTCCGTGAACGTCGTGGTGATGATTGACAGCGCGGCGGGGGAGACGAGCGCGCCACCGAGGCCTTGCAGCGCTCGTCCGACGATCAGCATCGAGCTCGTCTGGGCCAGCCCGTTCAGCAGCGAGGCGAGTGAGAACAGCGTCACCCCGGCCAGAAACAGGCGCCGGCGGCCGAGCAGGTCGCCGGCTCGGCCGCCGAGCAGAAGGAAGCCGCCGAATACCAACGTGTAGGCGTTCACCACCCACGGAAGGCTTGAGGGCGAGAAGTCGAGCCCGCGCTGGATCGAGGGAAGCGCGACGTTGACGATCGTCGCGTCGAGGACGACCATGAACTGTGCCAGGCAGGCGATCACAAGGATCAGCCACTTGCGGCGGTCTCCGGTGTGCCGAGGCGCCTCGACGATCTTCGCGGAGGCTCGATCGGCCTGCGCTGGCGACTGCGCGTCACCGGGGCGGGGGGCGGCGGCCTGAGCCGCGGGCAGAGGGACGGAATCTGCGGCGCTCATTCTGGGCTCCTAGAGATGAGGAGGTAAACTGGACTGCACGGTCCGGTTAAGTTATCACAACCGGACCGACTGGTCCGCTTAACTCTCGAACCTCCCGCCCGACGCCGGCGCCGCGGGCGCGGATGATGGGCGAGGTTCCCCCGCCCGCTACCATCCGATGCGTTCGGAACTAAAGAAGAGAAACGAAGCACTCCGCCGACCGAAGGGCGGAGCAAGAAGGGAATTGAATATGTCTGACGCCGTTACGCGCGTGTCCGTCGAGATCGAGGGCAAGGAGATCTCGTTTGAGACCGGCAAGTTGGCCAAACAGGCCTCCGGCGCCGTTGTCGTCCGTTCGGGCGACACCATGGTCCTCTGTACCGCCACGGCAGGGAATATCCGTGACGTTGACTTTTTGCCGCTCACCGTTGATGTCGAGGAGCGGATGTACGCGGCCGGAAAGATCCCCGGCTCGTTCTTCAAGCGCGAGGGCCGCGCGGGGGAGAAGGCGACGCTGTCGGCGCGCCTGATCGATCGTCCGATCCGCCCGCTGTTCCCCAAGGGCTGGCGGTATGAGACGCAGCTCGTGGCGATCCCCATGTCGGTTGACCACGTCAACCCCTACGACATGCTGGCGATGAACGGCTGCTCAGCCGCGTTGATGGTCTCCAATGTGCCGTTCCCGACCCCGGTGGGCGCGGTCCGGATCGGCAAGGTCGACGGCAACTTCGTCGTCAACCCCAACGAGGAGGACCTGATCGACAACACCGAGCTCGACCTGATCGTCGCCGGGACCGACGAGGCGATCCTGATGGTCGAGGCCGGAGCCAGCGAGATCCCCGAGGCGG
The DNA here is from genome assembly GCA_963796645.1 of uncultured Solirubrobacterales bacterium. Classification (GTDB taxonomy): domain Bacteria; phylum Actinomycetota; class Thermoleophilia; order Solirubrobacterales; family Solirubrobacteraceae; genus Palsa-465. Next base: position 502,402 of record CAWCMQ010000007.1, read on the forward strand.
AGATCCTCGACGCGCTCGACATCGCGCATGGTGAGATCAAGAAGCTCTGCCAGGCGCAGCGCGAGCTGGCCGAGAAGGCCGGCAAGCCAAAGACCGAGGTCGAGGTCCCGCAGGTGGACCCGGAGCTGTATGAGCAGATCAAGGCCTCGCATGGCGCGGCGCTCGACCAGGCCACTCAGGTCGAGGACAAGCTTGAGCGCCAGGCAGCGTGCAAGACCGTCGAGGAGCAGGTCCTGACCCAGTACTCGGGTGACCCTGAGTCCGACACCTACGCCGAGTACCGCGCGAACGCCCAGCGCGCCTTCGACAAGCTGGAGAGGACGCTGATCCGCGAGCGTATCGCCGTGCACAAGAAGCGTCCCGACGGGCGCACCTCGGACGAGATCCGACCGATCTCGGTCGAGGTCGGCATCGCCCCCCGGACCCACGGCTCGGCTCTGTTCACGCGCGGCCAGACGCAGGCGTTCAGCGTCGTCGCGCTTGGTACCACGCGTGAGGAGATGAGGCTCGACACGCTCGGGCTCGAGACCACAAAGCGATACTTCCACCACTACAACTTCCCGCCCTTCTCGGTCGGGGAGGCCGGCTTCATGCGCGGGCCCAAGCGCCGCGACATCGGCCACGGTGCCCTGGCCGAGCGCGCGCTCGTGCCGATGGTCCCGAGCCAGGAGGAATTCCCCTACACGATCCGTGTCGTGTCGGACATCTTCGAGTCCAACGGCTCGTCCTCGATGGCCAGCGTGTGCGGATCGACGCTGTCGCTGATGGACGCCGGCGTACCGATCAAGGCGCCCGTCGCCGGGATCGCGATGGGCCTGATCAAGGAGGGTGACGACTACATCATCCTCACCGATATCGCTGGCGTCGAGGACCATCTGGGCGACATGGACTTCAAGGTCGCCGGCACCGAGCGCGGGATCACCGCGCTGCAGATGGACATCAAGATCACCGGCGTCACGTTCGAGATCATGCGCGACGCGCTCGCCCAGGCCAAGACGGCCCGCCACTTCATTCTCGGTGAGATGGCGAAGGTGATCGAGCATCCGCGCACCGAGCTCTCCAAGCACGCGCCGCGGATCTCCACGATCCAGATCGACCCCGAGAAGATCGGTCTGCTGATCGGCAAGGGCGGCGAGACGATCCGTGCCCTGCAGGAGGAGTTCGAGTCTCAGATCGACGTCAACGACGAGGGTCAGGTGCTCGTATACGCCGCCGACGGTGAGCGCGGCGACGCGCTCGTGGACCGGATCCGGTCGATGACCAAGGAGGTCGAGGTCGGGGACGAGTTCACCGGCAAGGTCGTCAAGACGACCGCGTTCGGTGCGTTCGTCGAGCTCGCCAAGGGCACCGACGGGCTGCTCCACATCTCGAACATCGCTCCAGGCCGCCGGATCGCGACGGTCGAGGAGGTGCTCAACAAGGGCGATGAGTTGGCCGTCCGAGTGGTCGAGGTCGATCGCGAACGTGGCCGGATCGGCCTGCGGCTCGCCGACGACCCGGATGTCGCGGGCAAGAGCGCCGAGGAGCTCGCCAGCGTCGGCAGCGGCGACGGCGGTCCCCGACGTGACCGCGGCGATCGCGATGGCCGCGATCGCGGGCGCGGACGTGACCGTGGTCGTGACGGCGGTCGTGACGGCGGTCGTGACGGCGGCCGTGACGCTGGTCGGGTTCGTGATCGCGACCCGGACCGGCCGCGCTCCTAGGCGCCGCCGGGACGTGGCCGAGGAGCATCAGCTCACGACGCTCGATTCGGGCGTCCGGATCGTGACGGAGGCAATGCCCTCCGTCCGATCCGTCTCGATCGGGTTCTGGATCGGCTGCGGTTCGCGGACGGAGAGCGACGCGCAGGCCGGGCTCTCGCACCTGCTCGAGCATCTGCTGTTCAAGGGATCCTCCAAGTACGAGTCGCTCGAGATCGACCAGATCTTCGATGCGATGGGGGCCGAGCTGAACGCCGGGACGGGCAAGGAGACGACCTCGGTGTACGCCCGGGTCATCGACCAGCATCTGCCTCAGGCGATCGACGTGATGGCGGACATGGTGTTCCGCCCCTCGCTGAACGACATCGACTCCGAGCGCGCGGTGATCCTCGAGGAGATCGCGATGTACGACGACGATCCGCAGGAGAAGGTGTTCGACGTGCTCGGTCGCGCCGTATTCGGCGAGCATCCGCTCGGCCGCGCGATTATCGGGCGCGCTCCCGTGATCGCGGACACGCCGGCGGAAGAGATCACCCGCTTCTACGACTCACGGTACGTCCCGCGCAACATCGTGATCGCCGCTGCCGGAGCGGTCGAGCACGAGCAGCTGGTCGCGCTCACGGCCGAGCGCGTGTCCGGCATGGTGTCGCCGCCGCCTCCCGCCAGTGGCTCCGAGGCATTGGTCGAGGTCAGCACGAGCCGGCGGTTCGAGCGCAAGGACACCGAGCAGTACCACGCGTGCATCGGCGGCCCCGGGCTCTCCCGCCACGACGAGCGTCGTTTCGCGATGCGCGTGCTCGACACGATCTTTGGCGGAACCTCGTCCTCGCGCCTGTTCCAGGAGGTGCGCGAGCGCCGTGGCCTGGCCTACGCCGTGTACTCGTTCACCAGCGCGTACCACGACACCGGCCAGGTGGGCCTGTACCTGGGGACCCGGCCAGAGAACCTGACCGAGGCGCTCACCGTGATTGGAGCCGAGCTCGGGCGGCTGCGTGAGGAGCCCGCGAGCGCGGAGGAGCTCCATCGGGCCAAGGAGAACCTGAAGGGCCGGGTGTTGCTCGCGCTCGAGTCCACAGGCGCGCGGATGAGCCGGCTCGGCTCGGAGATCCTCGCCGGCGCGCCGCTGCTGTCGCTGGACGAGGTCGTCGAGCGGATCGATGCCGTTACGCTCGAGGACCTGGCCGAGCTCGCGCGCGAGCTGTGGGCCCCGGAGCGACTCTCGAGTGCCGGAATCGGCCCGGACGAGGCGACGTTCGAGGAAGGGGTAGCGCGCGCGCTCGGGGCGGGGGTGGCAGCCGGATGACCCACCCGCCCTCCATGGGGGCGAGCCCGGAGGGCGAGCGGAGGGGCGCGTGAGCCCGATCCGGGTTGCTGTTGCGGGCGCGGCCGGCCGGATGGGCGAGACCGTCTGCGCCGCCGTTGAGGGGGCGGACGACATGGAGCTGAGTGGCCGTGCCGACCCGGCGCTGGGCACTGTGCTGGGAGACGTGCTCGAAGCGGCCGACGTGCTGGTCGACTTCACCGTGCCGGATACGGCCGTGGCGAACGCACGCGAAGCGCTCGCCGCCGGAGTACACGTCGTGATCGGCACCACCGGCTTCGACGTCGAACAGCTGTCCGGTCTGACCGGGGCCAACATCTTCATCGCGCCCAACTTTGCGATCGGCGCGGTGCTGATGATGAAGTTTGCCGCGGAGGCGGCTCGCCACATGGCGAAGGCGGAGATCATCGAACTGCACCACGACGCCAAGGTCGACGCGCCAAGCGGTACGGCGGCGCGCACGGCCAGGCTGATGGGTGGCGACGTGCCGATCCACTCGGTGCGCCTCCCTGGGCTGGTGGCCCACCAGGAGGTGATCCTCGGCGATGTCGGACAGACGCTCACGATCCGCCACGACTCGATCAATCGCGAGTCGTTCATGCCCGGCGTGCTGCTCGCGATCCGGCACGTCGGTGCTCTGGCGCAGTCGCCCATCGTCGGCCTCGAGCACCTGCTCGACTGAGCCGCTCCGCGCGACGGTCTACCCGCGCGGAGTCCGCGGGCCCTCTTCGTATCTCTGGACGTTCAGTCCCGCCTTGAGCATGTTCAGGTAGAGGTGAACCACCTGCTCGCGGGGAACGTCGGGATGCTCGAGCCACCAGTTGGCGAGTGACTCGCCGGCCCCTACGACTGCGTGCGCGATCGCGTCCGAGCTGCCGGGCGCGAGCCTCGCATCCGACCGCGAGGACTCGATCATGCGGCGGATCGCCTGTGTGATCTGAGCACGGAGGGAGGCCACCTCGTCTGCCACGGGCCGGATCGAGGTCAGCTCTCCGAACAGGACCGTCCAGCCATCCCGGTGCTCCTCCACGAAGGCGAGGAACTCCTCGATTCTCGCCTCGAGGCGGGCCAGCGGGTCTCGTTGAAGCGGAGCCGCCCCGACGAGGCGCTCGAGCAGCTCGGTCCCGGTGCGCTCGATGTAGGCGACGTACAGGCCCTCCTTGGACCCGAAGTACGCGTACAGCATCGGCTTTGACACCCCCGCGAGCTCTGCGATCTCGTCCATCGAGGACGAGAAGTAGCCGCCCCGGGCAAATGCCTGCCCAGCGACCTTAAGAATCTGCCGCTCGCGCTCGGCGCGCGGCATCCCGCGCGTCCCGGATCGACGTTGGGCCGACGAGGTTAGGGATCGCACCGAATTGGATATTACCCACGAGTAGATGCCCGAAAAGGGAGCTCCCCCGAACGTCCATCCGATCCAGCGCCGGCTGCTGCGCGCGCTCGAGTCGTTGAGTACGCCGATCCTCCCCGACGACTACCTGGAGATGATCAATCCGCTGTGGTCGACGCGCGAGCTCCGCGGCCGCGTGGAGTCAGTACAGCGGGAGACGGCCGAGGCGGCGACGATCCTGATCAAGCCCGGCTACCGCTGGCCCGGGCACAAGCCCGGTCAGTTTGTCCGGATCGGGATCGACATCAACGGCGTGCGCCACTGGCGCGCGTATTCGCTCACCTCCGACCCGTACGCCGAGGACGGGCTGATCAGCATCACACCCAAGCGGGTCGACGCCGGCCAGGTTTCCCCCTTCCTGGTAACCCACGCTGGGCCCGGGACGATCGTCTCGCTCAGCGACATCGAGGGTGACTTCGTGCTCGACGACCCGCCGCCGCGCAAGCTGCTGTTCGTCAGCGCGGGCAGCGGAGTGACGCCGATCATGAGCATGCTGCGCCACCTCGACCACTACGACGAGCTCACGGATGCGGTGCTGCTGCATTCGGCCCGACACGCAGACGACGTGATCTTCGGTCCGGAGCTGCGGTCGCTCGCGCGGCACAACAACGGATTTCGGCTCCACGAGCAGCTGACCCGCGAGAACGGTCGCATGGGTCCGCACGACCTCGACCGGCTGTGCCCGGATTGGACCGACCGCGAGGCCTATATCTCTGGCCCGTCGGACATGCTCGACGCGTTCTGCGAGCACTGGGACGAGCGCGGGGACAGTGAACGGCTGCACATGGAGCGCTTCCAGCCAAAGCTGGGCCTCAGCGCCGACGGAGAGGGGGGAGCGATCAAATTCCTCGCCTCCGACTGCGAGACCGAGTCCGACGGCAGCAAGCCGATCCTGGTCGCTGGTGAGGAGGCAGGGCTCGAGCTTCCGTACGGCTGCCGCGAGGGGATCTGCCACACGTGTGTGGGGACCCTCTGTTCCGGACGCGTCCGCGACCTGCGCAACGGCAACGTCTACGGCCAGGAGGGGGAGATGGTCCGCACCTGCATCAGCGCCCCTGAGGGACCGGTCGAAATCGACCTCTAGTCCACTAGCAAGCAACGAGCAACGAGGAGAGCGCATGGCGACCGCCACCCAGAATGGACATCAAACAGATCGGTCGGCCGCGAGCAGCGAGCCCGACAATCCCCTGCACCGGCTCACGCCGGAGCAGATCGAGGAGATCGGACGCGAATTCGACGAGCTTCACGAGCAGGTCAGAGCGTCGCTCGGTGACCGCGATGCGCGCTATATCCGCTCGATGATCGCGATGCAGCGGCGACTCGCCCTGCTCGGCCGGCTCGAGCTGATCGCGTCCCGGTGGCGCGTTCCCTGGGCTCTCGGAGCCGGAACACTCGGGATGGCGAAGATCCTCGAGAACATGGAAATCGGCCACAACGTCATGCACGGCCAGTGGGACTGGATGAACGATCCGGTCATCAACTCCCGCCAATGGGATTGGGACACGGCCTCGACGGCCGACGCATGGCGGCACTCGCACAACTACATCCACCACACGTTCACCAACATCCTCGGCAAGGACCGCGACCTCGGCTACGAGATCATGCGGATCGACCCCCAGCAGCCCTGGAACCCGGTGTACCTGTTCCAGCCGTTCTACAACGTCCTGCTGATGCTGTTGTTCGAGTGGGGGGTCGCGGTTCACGATCTCGACTTCACCGCGATCCGGTCCGGCGACAAGAGCCTGAAGCAGGTGCGCAAGGAGCTGAAGGGGATCGCGGGCAAGGCTCGCACACAGATTCAGAAGGACTACATCGCGTGGCCCCTGATCAGTGGTTTGGTGGCCACCGGCATCGACGCCGCCGTGTTTGCCCTGAAGGCGCGCAACAACGGCGGTCGGCACGACCCGAAGGTGCAGGCCACACGGCTGGCGCGCAAGCTGCGCCGCAAGCGCGCCAAGCGCGGCGAGTTGATCAGCCAGCTGGTCGCCCGCAAGTCGTTCCGAGAGCCGTTTCGCCGCACGCTGACTGCGAACCTGGCGGCGAACTTCATCCGCAACGTCTGGTCCTACGCGATCATCTTCTGCGGGCACTTCCCGGACCAGACATACACGTTCACCGAGGAGGAAACCGATAACGAGACCCGGGGCGCGTGGTATGTCCGGCAGCTGACCGGCGCCGCGAACATCGACGGCGGTCCGATGTTCCACGTGATTAGCGGAAACCTCGGCTACCAGGTCGAGCACCATCTGTTCCCGGACATGCCGAGTACGCGCTACGGCGAGATCGCGCCCAAGGTCCGCGAGATCTGCGTGCGCTACGGCCTGCCCTACAACAGCGGGCCGTTCCATCAGCAGCTGGGCATGGTCCAGCGCACGATTTTGCGCCTTGCGCTGCCCGGCGGAAGGGCACGGCCGAAGCCTGGCGCATACGCGGGGCCGATGGTCCGCGGCAGGGGCGAGCGGGACGCGGAGAAGCTCCCAGCCTGAGGAACGTTGTGTCGATGTTAAGGCGGTGACCCGGCGTGCTTTGCGCGCTTGGTTGCCGCCGCCGTGCTCGCTATGTTGTTAGCGCTAACGGAAATCGTTATTGAGCAGGGAGGTCGAGTTGACTTGGAAGCGGAGCGTGCTCGTCGTGGCCAACGTGACCGCGACCTCCGATGAGTTGCTGGCCGTCCTGAAGGCGCGGGCTGAGACGGGGCTCGTGAGCTTCGTGCTCGTCGTCCCGGCGACGCCGTTCGGAGGAGGCAGAGCGGCCGCGACGCAGACGCTGGGCGCCGCGCTCGAGCAGCTTCGCTCCGTCGGCCTCGAGGCCGACGGTCAGATCGGCAACGCGGACCCGGTGGTCGCCGTGACCGAGGCGTGGGACCCGAAGCGCTTCGACGAGATCGTCGTCTCCACGCTGCCGATGCGCTTCTCGAAATGGCTACACGCCGGGTTGCCGGAGCGAATCGAGAAGCTGACCGGCGCGCCGGTCACCCATGTCGTCTCCGAGCCCCCGAAGCCCGCTCACCGGCCCGCTCCGGCGCCGGCCCACGAGCAGCGCGGGGTGATGGCGCCGCTGTCGGTGCTCGCCTGGGGCGCCCACAAGTCGCAGTAGTAGCGGCGCCGGTGCGATAATCAACCCGTGGACGTGAATCTCGGCGCGATCCTGACCGCGATGGTCACCCCCTTCGACGACCGCGGGGAGCTTGACGAGGCCGCCGCGGTGCGCCTCATGCACCACCTGGTCGACCATGGCTCTGACGGGTTGGTGATGTGCGGCACGACCGGCGAGGCGGCGACGCTCGACGACGAAGAGCATCTGCGGGTGATCGAGCTGGCCGTGGAGGAGATGCGAGGCCGGTGCACAATCGTGGCGGGTGTCGGGTCCAACGACACACGCCACGCGGTGATGCTGACCGAGCGCGCCACGGAGATCGGGCCCGACGCGCTGCTGTCGGTCAACCCGTACTACAACCGTCCGAGCCGGCGGGGGATCATCGAGCACTACAAGCGGGTGACGAGCGCCACCGATCTCCCGATCCTGCTCTACAACATCCCACAGCGGACCGGGGAGGACCTCCCGAACGAGCTGCTCGCGGAGCTGGCGCAGCTCCCGAACATCGTCGGCGTCAAGCAGGCCAACCACGCGAACCTTGCCAAGGTCGACGGGCTTCAGATCTACGCCGGCAACGACGACATGCTCGCGGACGTGCTTGACCTCGGCGAGCCGGGTGGGATCCTCACCTCGAGCCACCTGTTCGGCGAGGAGCTGCGCCGGATGGTCGACGAACCGGAGCACCGCCGCGAGATCGATCAGAGCCTCGCGGACGTCTACCGGGACATGGCGATCGCGCCGGCGGCCTGCAGCATCAAGGCCGCTCTGAAGCTGCTCGGACTCGACGTTGGCGCCCCGCGCCTGCCCTACGTCGAGCTCGCTCGCGGTGAAATCGAGACGCTGCGGTCGATGCTCGAGCGGCACGGACTGCTGCAGACCGCCCGGGCGTGAGCGGCACGCTCCGGGTCCTCCCGCTCGGCGGGCTGGGCGAGATCGGTAAGAACATGACGGTGCTGGAGTACGAGGGCCGGATCGTCGTCGTCGACACAGGCCTGCGGTTCCCGACCGCCGACATGTTGGGCATCGACCTTGTGCTCCCCGACTTCGCCTATCTTCGCGAGCGGGCGGAGGACATCGAGGCGATCATCATCACCCACGGCCACGAGGATCATCTCGGCGCGCTTCCGTGGGTCCTACGCGAGCTGTCCCACGTCCCTGTCGTCTACGGCGGCCCGCTGACGATCGCAATGGCCCGGTCTAAGCTCGACGAGCACAACCTCCGTGACGCGCCACTCGAAGATGTCCTCCCCGGCGACGAGATCGCCGCGGGTCCATTCACGGCCGAGTTGATCCACATGACGCACTCGATTCCCGACTCGTGCGCGGTCGCGATCACCACCGAGCTCGGGACCGTGCTCGTGACCGGCGACTACAAGTTCGACCAGACGCCCGTGGACGGAGCACCGGCTGACGTCTCGCGGCTGGCCGAGCTCGGGCGTGAGGATCTGCTGTTGCTCTGTGGCGATTCCACGAACGCCGACCGGCCCGGGTTCTCGCCCTCGGAGCGCGAGGTCGGGCCCCACCTCGAGGAGGTGTTCTCGCGGGCCGACGGCCGGATCATCGTGACGAGCTTCGCGTCGAACATCCACCGCGTGCAGCAGGTGATCGACGCGGCGGCGGCGCTCGGCCGCAAGGTCTCTCTGGTCGGCCGCTCGATGCGCAAGAACGTCAACATCGGCCGCTCGCTGGGGCACATCGAGGTGCCGGACGGGATCTTGATCCAGCCTCAGGAGGTGGAGGACTGGCCCGACCACAAGATTGTCGTGATCTCGACTGGGTCGCAGGGCGAGCCGCTCTCAGCGCTGCGGCGGATGGCCCACAACGACCACCGGATGATCAAGCTGCACGGGGGCGACACCGTCGTGTTCTCGGCCACGCCGATTCCCGGCAACGAGCGCGCGGTCAACGAGACCGTCGATCGTCTGTACCACATCGGCTGCGATGTGATTACCCCTCGCGACGCGCCGATTCACGCCTCCGGCCACGGCTACGTCGAGGAGCTCAAATTGATGCTGAACCTCGTCAAGCCCAGATACGTGATGCCGATGCACGGCGACTTCAAGCGGATCCATCTCCATGCTCAGCTTGCCGACGCGGTCGGGATCGACCCTGACGACGTTTTCAGCGGCGAGAACGGCCTGCCGCTGGAGATCAACGACCGAGGTGCGCGGTTCGGCGAGGCCGAGGAGTCGGGGATGATCTTCGTTGACGGCGTTGACATCGGCGACCCTGCCGACGTGGCGCTGCGCGACCGGAGGATGCTCTCCGCGGACGGGATCTTCATCGTCGTCGCGACCGTCTCCGAACAGACCGGAGAGTCGGTCGCCGCGCCGGAGGTGATCTTCCGCGGCGTACCGTTCATCGAGCAGGCCGACGGGCTCGTGGAGGACATCAGGGGAGAGGTGGAGCGCTCTCTCGCGGCGGCCGCCAAGGACAAGATCCACGAGATCGACGTGCTCCAGCAGACTCTGCACGACGATCTCGCCGCGTTCGTCTACGACCTGCTGCGCCGCCGGCCGATGGTGTTGCCGGTCGTCGTCGAGGTCTGAGTCACCGGCGCGCGGGGTCCGGCCGGATGCTCGCCCAAAAGCGGGATCCGCACCACGAAGCGGGTCCCCTGCCCCGTCTGGGGCTGCTCCAGCGACACGCTGCCGCCATGCGATTGGGCGACCGCACGGACGATCGCCAGACCGAGTCCCGATCCGCGGCCGCCGTCGCCACCGCCCCGGACGAAGCGTTCGAACACGCGCCGCTCCAGCGGCTCCGGGATACCGGGGCCATCGTCCTCGACGACCAATCTCGCCCACCCGTCGAAGGCGGAGGTCGTCGCCGTCACGTGCGTGCCCGGAGGGGTGTGGCGGACGGCGTTCTCGATCAGATTCAGGACCATCCGGTGAAGCTCGTCCTGAGCCCCCTCCACAACCACATGTCCGGCGTCGATCGCCAGCACGTGATCGTCAGCCATCGGGCCGAGCTCGGAGGCGGCCTCGGTCAGGACGGACCCCAGGTCGGTCGGCCGGCGGGGTTGGATGCGCTTGGCGTCCGCGCGGGCGAGCAGCAGCAGGTCGCCCACCAGGCGTCGCATGCGTCGGGTGGAGCGAAGCGCGGCCTGCGCCGTGTCCGCCTGGTCGCCGTCGAGTTCCTCGGTCAGCAGCTCGAGATTCGCCAGCACGCTGGTAAGCGGAGTGCGAAGCTCGTGCGAGGCGTCGGCGACGAACTCGCGCTGGCGATCGAGCATCGCCTCGGTTTCGGCGCGCGACGCGCCGAGGGAGCCGAGCATCGCCTCGAGCGTTCGCGCCAGCTCGGCGACCTCGTCCTCGGCGTCCGGATGAGGAAGCCGGCGCGTCGGGTCGCGGGTCCGCTCAACCTCGCGCGCGGCGTCGCTCAGCTCGACGATCGGGCGCATGGCCCGCTGCGCGGTCGCGAGTCCGGCCAGCAGGGCCAGCACGGTTCCGCCAAGGACCCCGAGAATCAGGAAGAAGCGAACCCGGGCGAGCGTGCGATCGATGTCGGAAAGCGGGCGGGCGTAGAGGAGCCTGAGCTGGCCAACCGGCTGGGCCGAGAGCTCGCGGACGCCGACCCGGTAGCCGAAGTCGGTGAACTCGCCGTGGTCCTCGAGCGGCGCGGTCTTGAACACCGGCGCGTTGAGCGCGTGCGTGCCCTTGATCTTGACCTGGTCCTGCGTACACAGAAGATCGCCACTGTTGTCGTCGAAAATCCGGATCTGGGCCTGCTCGGTGCTCGCGTAGTCGCTCAGGTGGACGTAGCGGGTGCAGCCGTTGAGGACGCCATGGTCGAAGGTGAGGCGCCGGTTCAGCTCCTGTTTGAGCTGATCGGCGGCAGACTGGACCTCGTCGTCGAACTGGCCGCGGACCTGATTGGTCGTCAGCACGCCGACGATCACGGCGAACGACGCCAGGATCACGAACGTCAGCGCCGCCGAGCCGCCGGCCAGCCTCCAGCGAATCGGGAGGCGTCTATACGCGGAGAACGTAGCCCGCGCCGCGGATCGTATGAAGGAGCCGTGGCTCTCCGCCCGCTTCAAGCTTCCTCCGGAGGTTGGAGACGAACACCTCGATCGTGTTCGTCATCGAGAACGGGTCATATCCCCAGACCTCATCGAGCAGCCGCTGGCGTGAGATCACGATCCGCTCGTTCCGCATCAGGTACTCGAGGAGCTCGAACTCACGCTGGGTCAGTTCGAGGCCTCGCTCCCCCCGCCACACCTCGTGGGTGTCGGGATTCAGCTTCAGATCGCCGACCGTCAGCGTCGCCTGCCCGCGTGGCGGGCGGCGGCGCAGGAGGGCGCGCAGACGCGCGAGCAGCTCCTGACGCTCGAACGGCTTGACGAGATAGTCATCCGCACCCGAATCGAGGCCCTGCACGCGTGATTCGACGGCGTCGCGGGCGGTCAGGACCAGGATCGGCACATCGTCGGTCTGGCGCAGTGTCCGAGCGACCTCGATTCCGTCGAGCCGGGGAAGACCGAGATCGAGGATCACGAGATCGGGCAGGAAGGCATGCGCGAGATCGAGCGCGCTGATCCCATCCCCGGCAATCTTCACGTCATAGCCCTCCATCCGCAGTGAGCGTTGGAGCACCTGAGCGATCGCATCGTCGTCCTCGACGACGAGGACGCGGGGTGGGCGGTCAAAATCAACCATCTCTTCACAGATGGTAGGGGGCCGTAGGGGGCGAAATCCGCATATTTAGTGGGTCTTGATGCGGGCAGGAGCCGCGCCCTCGCCGTCGAAGCCATCTGTTCGGAGATGGCCGCCGCCCGAAAGACCTCCAAGCGACGCAAACCGCCGCCCAAACGCGCCAAGAGATCCCTGCTGGCGGCCCGGTCCGTCGGGATCCCGCGGCCGAAGCTCGAGGCGCACCACGTCGACATCGCGGGCCTCGCCCTGATCGCCGCCGGGGTGTTCCTGGCCGGCGTCGCCTACCTGCATTGGTCCGGTGGAGCGCTCGGAAACGGGGCCATCACCGGGATGCGGTTCGTGTTCGGAGCGCTCGGCTACGCGGTGCCCGCAGCGCTGGTCGCAGCCGGAGCGCTGGTGCTCGCCCGCGAGCTGCATCCTCCGGCCCGCCCGATGCGGACCGGCGTGCTGTGTCTCACCGCGGCGCTCACGCTGGCGCTCGCAGCCGGAACGCTCGGCCTCGGACCCGGCACGCTGCACGGTGCCGAGTTCTGGAAGCCGAAGCTGTTCGAGACCCGCGGCGGGGTGGTCGGCGAAGCCGAGCTGTGGGCGACCTCGCATCTGATCTCAACGCTCGGCGCCCAGATCCTCTCGGTGTTCATGATCGTCGCCGGCGTAATCCTCGTGACCGGGGCGACGCTGGCCTCGGTGATCCGTGCCACCGGCACGCAGGTCGCCAACACGGGTCGCGCGCTGCGACGCACCACCGAGGACGTCCCCGCGCGCCGCCGTCCGGCCACCGCGGCCGCCCGTATGCGGGCCTCGGAGAGTCCGGAGCTCGATGGCGTCGAGCAGGAGCCCCTTCCGCTACTCCCGCCCGAGCCGGACACGGCTGAGCTGGTCGTACGGGCCACGCACGTCGAGGCGCCGCCGATCCAGGGCCCGGCCGACGACGCGGCCGCCGCCGACGCGAAGACCGAGGTGCGCGAGGCGGGGCACGAGCGCGAGGCGGTCGAGGTCCGCCCCGAGGATCTGACCCCGCAGGGGCGTTACCGGGCTTCGATCACCGACGATCCAGACTTCCAGTGGCACGTGCCGGTTGCCCGCTTCCTGACCCGCTCTACCGGCGACGCCGCCAAGCCCGACACCGAGGGCCAAGAACAGGTCGCCAAGACCCTACTCGAGACGCTGGGGCACTTCGGGATCGACGCGAAGGTGATCGGCCGCGTGACCGGACCGCATATCACGCGCTACGAGCTGCGCCTGGCGCCCGGGATCAAGGTCGGCAAGGTCTCGGCGCTCAAGGACGACCTCGCGTACGCGCTCGCAGCCACCGACATCCGCATCCTGGCACCGATCCCCGGCAAGCACGCGGTTGGCGTCGAGGTCCCCAACGCCCGGCGCCGGATCGTGCATCTCGGCGATGTCTTCCAGGATCCGCCGTCGGACTGGTCGCCGCTCACGGTGTGGCTCGGCAAGGACATCGCGGGCCGCGCGATCGGCGCCGATCTGGCCAAGATGCCGCATCTGCTGGTGGCCGGCACCACGGGTGCCGGCAAGTCGGCGTGCGTGAACGCGATGCTGTCCTCGATCCTCCTACGCGCCACCCCGCACGAGGTCCGGCTCGTGCTGGTCGATCCCAAGCAGGTCGAGCTCAACCACTACGACTCGATCCCGCACCTGCTGACGCCGGTGATCACGAGCCCGCGAATGGCGGCCAACGCGCTCCAGAACCTGGTCAAGGAGATGGAGCAGCGCTACGGGACGATGTCGCTCGCCCGCACGCGCAACCTCCCCGAGCTCAACCGCGCGCGCGAGAAGCGCGGCGAGCCGCCGCTGCCCTACGTCCTGTGTGTGATCGACGAGCTCGCCGATCTGATGATGGTCGCTCCCGCCGACGTCGAGGACTCGATCATCCGACTCGCACAGAAAGCGCGGGCGGTGGGAATCCACCTGGTTCTGGCCACACAGTCGCCGCGGGTGGACGTGATCACCGGGATGATCAAGGCCAACGTTCCGTCGCGGATCGCGTTCGCGGTCTCCTCGCAGACCGACTCCCGCGTGATCCTCGACCAGAACGGCGCCGAGTCGCTCCTCGGCCAGGGCGACATGCTGTTCTCGCCCGTCGGCTCCTCCAAGCTCCAGCGGATCCAGGGCGCATACATCGACGAGGAGCAGATCGCCGAGCTGACCGACGCTTGGCGGCGCCAGGGCGAGCCGGAGTTCCAGGAGGAGTTGCTCGAGGAAGTGGAGAGCGCCGAGGGGGCCGCCGGCGAGGATCCCGAATTCCATCCCGACGAAGATCCGCTGCTCGAGGAGGCAATCTCGCTCGTCGCCCAGATGGGGACCGCCTCCACCTCGATGCTGCAGCGCAGGCTGCGCCTCGGCTACACCCGCGCCGGCCGGCTGATCGACATGCTCGAGCGCCGGGGGATCATCTCCGGCTACGAGGGGTCCAAGCCGCGACAGGTGCTGATCAGCGAAGCTGACGTTCCCCGGATCCTCTCGCACCTGGCCGAGGCCGACGGGCCGGCGGGCCCGCCGGTACGGGTTCCGGACGACGACGAGGGCTAAATTGAGCGCTCCCAGCGTTCTGGCCCAGCCCGGGTTCGCGGGGCGGGCCGTGAAACCCGGCTGTCATCGAAATTCGCTTGGGTAGCCTTCGGGCGATGGCCGACATCGGCTCCACACTGCGAGAGGCGCGGATGCGCGCGCGGATTGACATCACCGAGGTCGAGACGCGCACCAAGATCCGGGCGAAGTACCTGCGCGCGATCGAGAACGAGGAATGGGATCTGCTCCCGGGACCGGTCTATGCCAAGAGCTTCATCCGCACCTACGGGGACTTCCTCGGCCTCGATAGCCGCATGCTCGTGGACGAGTTCAGGCGCCGCTACGAGCGGCCTTCCGACCAGGATCTGCGTCCGCTCTCGACGCTCGGACGGGAGCGCGAGCGGACCGCCAAGGGCCCGCTGCTGCCTCCCTGGGCCCTGATCGGGATGGTGCTGGTGGCTGTCGTGGTGGCCCTGTACCTGCTCGGAACGCTCGGCGGCAGCAGCAAGAAGACACCGCAGCCGACGGGCACCCGAACGACCCCGCACCAACGCCGGCACCGCCACAAGCAGAAGAGCTCGAGCCAGCCGGCCAAGCCCACGACCGCCAAGCTCCAGCTCACCCCGACGGGCGCCATCTATGTGTGCGTGGTCGACTCCAGTGGCAAGAAGCTGATCAACGAGCAGACCTACAACGTTGGACAGACGATCCCCACCGAGACCGCACCCAAGCTCCTGGTCACGCTGGGCAATGACTCGGTGCAGATGAAGGTCAACGGCAAGCCGGTCCACGTCGCGGCCTCGCCAAGCGCGATTCGCCTCCTGGTCCAGCCGAGCGGAGCGCACCAGATCCCACTCTCGACCAAACCCACCTGCCCGTGAAACCTCGCGCGGGAATCCTGATCACCGGGACCGAGGTGCTGACTGGGATCATCAGTGATCGCAACGGGCCGTGGCTCTCCGAGCGCCTGCGCGAGGTCGGGATCGAGGCCGCAATGATCCAGATCGTCGGCGACCGCCCCGACGACCTGCTGGCCGCCCTGCGCCACATGGAGAGCGAGGGGCTGGCGATGATCGTCACGAGCGGGGGACTTGGCCCGACCGCCGACGATCTCACGGCCGAGATCGTCGGTGACTTCACGGGGCGGGAGATGGTGCTCGATCCAGAGCTCGAGGAGCGGATCGCCGAGATCCTGCGCCCCCTGATGACCCGCTGGCCGGGCCTCGACCTCGATGCCGTCCGAGAGTCAAATCGCAAGCAGGCGGTGATCCCGCACGGCGCGACCGTCCTCGACCCGATCGGCACCGCGCCCGGACTCGTCGTCCCGACCGCCGGCCGGGACGGTCCGACGGTGGTCGTGCTACCCGGGCCGCCGCGCGAGCTTCAGCCGATGTGGGAGATGGCGCGGCAGACCGAGGCGTTTCGCCGCGTGATCGCCGGCGCGCCGGAATATCGGCGCGGGATCGTGCGGCTGTTCGGGATTCCCGAGTCGGAGATCGCGAACACGCTGCGTGCGGCCGCCGCGGAGGGGGTCGAGCTCGAGCGCCTCGAGATCACCACTTGCCTACGCCGAGCCGAGATTGAGGTCGCGACCACGTACGAGCCGGAGGCGCGACCCGACTACGAGGCGCTGGTCGAGTTCATCTCCCGGAGGCACGGTCCGTTCCTGTTCTCGCTCGACGGTTCGACGATCGACGACCAGGTGGCCGAGCTGCTCCACGGCCGCCGGCTGGCAATTGCGGAGTCGTGCACCGGGGGATTGATGGCGGCCCGCATCACCGACCTGGCTGGCTCGTCGGCCTATTTCGTGGGTGGCGTTGTCGCATACTCGAACGAGGCCAAGGCTGAGCTTGTGGGGGTCGATCCCGGGCTCATCGCCACGCACGGATCCGTGTCCACCGAGGTTGCCGAGGCGCTGGCCACCGGAGCCGTGAACCGGTTCGATGCCGATGTCGGGGTCGGGATCACAGGGGTTGCCGGTCCCGACGGCGGGACCGAGGCCAAGCCGGTCGGCTTCGTCTGCTTCTCGGTCGCGCTGCGTGACGGCGGGCGGATCACGCGCAGCGCCCAGCTTCCGGGCGGCCGCGCCGACATTCGCGATCGATCGACGACCGTCGCAATGCACCTGCTCCGCCGGCTGCTGCGCGGAGACGGCGATCTCGACCTCCCCGGTCAGGCCCAGCCGGCACGCGCTTCGTGAGCGACGAGCGGGTCCGGCTGTTCGTCGCGCTCGAGCTTGGCGAGGAGCCCGTCGCGAGGATCGTCGAGTGGCGCGAGCAGGCCGTCGCAGACCTCGACGGGCTGCGGTCGGTGGGACCGGCGTCGCTGCACGCGACGCTGTGCTTCCTCGGCTCGCGCCCGGCGTCGGAGGTGGAGGCGATCGCGTCGGCGTGTTCTGTGCTGGCCGCCTGCCCGCCGGCGATGCTGTCATTCGCTGACGCGATCTGGCTGCCGAGACGGCGTCCCAGCCTTCTCGCGGTCCGGCTCGAGGACGAGGCGGATGCACTCGCGGCGGCGCAGCTGCGACTCAGTCGCGAGCTGACCGCCGGTGGCTTCTACGAGCCGGAGAAGCGCCCATTCCTGGCCCATGTGACCCTGGCCCGGGTCCGACGGGGTGCCCGGGTCCGCGCCGTGTCGCTTCCGGAGCCCCCGCGACTGCGGTTTCCCGGGGAGGCGGTGATCCTGTTTCGCTCGCGCCTGGGTCCGGGGGGCGCGAGTTACGAGCCGCTTCGGACTGTGGTGCTGGGAGGGTGAGGGGGAGCTTCGGGGGCCGGGGGTTTTGGGTTTGCTCAGCCCTGGTGGCTCGCCTGGACGAGCGCGCGGGCGAGCACGTCTACATCCGGTGAGCCAAGCCCGGACACGTAGTTCCAGCCGGGCGTGACGAGGAAGCGTCGGTTCCCGCCCCTGACCGGCTCGTGGAATGCCTTGGCGGTCGACGGGTCGGCGGCGATCCGGTACAGCAGCGGGGCGATGAAGCCGAGGTCCCGGACGCCGTGGCGCTGGGCGTACTCCCGCATCAGCGCCAGTGCGGCGGCCCAAAACGGCGCGGCCGCGCTCGTGCCACCGATCTCACGCAGCCCGCCCTTCGCAAACACCATCATCCCGCTGGCCGGATCGGCTGGACCGGCGACGTCGGGGACCTCGCGATGACCGTTCGATTCCGCGTTCGCCACGCCGGGACCTCGCTGCCATGCGGGGCGGGGCGTGACCGATGCCAGCCCGCCGCCACTGCCCCCGCCCTGCAGCACGTCCTCCCATCCATATTCGGCGAGATAGCTTCCGTCCTCGCGAACCGCGAGACGGGTGCCGCCGACCGCGACGACGTTACCGCTGGCCGCGGGCCAGTCAACCGACACGCGCTGATCGCCGAGGTCGGCGCTCTGGCAGTCGTAGGCCCCGTTGTCGCCACTGGCCGCAAAGATCGTGATGCCTGAGGCGCGCGCGGCCGCGAGCGCCTGCTCCTCGGCGGTGCGGAGGGCCGGCGAGAGCAGCAGGTCGCAGCGTCCCCACGAGGTGCTGATCACCCGCGCACGGTGATCGGCGACGATCTGGTTGATCACGTCCGCGTCGGTGGCGATCCCCTGCGGGGCCTCGTAGTCGAGCACCTGCGCACCGGGCGCGATCGCGCGGATCGTGTCGAGATCGAGATCGACCTCCTGCTGGCCGGCTCCTGGCTCCGTCCCGCCGTCGACCGCGACCCGCTGCACCGCCGGGCCCCGGATCGCGAACCGGCTCTCGTAGTCGGATAGGTCGGTTCCGGCGAAGCTGTCGAAGGAGACGATCGCGACCGTCTGTCCGGCCCCGTCGATGCCCTGGCTGCGCAGCGGCGCGAAGTCGTAGGCGCGCGCGAGCGTCTGCGGCGAGAGCCCCCCGGACGGGACGTCGGCCGCCACGAGCACCGGCCGAGTGTCGAGCCCGGTGACACCGACGACGTCCGGACCGAGCCAGCCCGGGACGGTCGGCGTGATAGTCGGCGCGATGTAGCGGTGCCCACGCCCGTCGAGCCGCTCCTGCAGGCGAGTCGCGAACGCCCGCCCCAGCGCGGCCGCGGTGCCGGTCGCCCGCAGCGCGGTCCGTTGCGGATACCCGCCGGTGACCGTCAGCCCATGCGCCCGGAGCGCCTGCTCAAGCGCGCGGATGCGGCGCTCGGAGAGGCCGAAGCGCAGCCCGAACGTCGTGGGCGAGAGGGTCTGCCGGTACCACGACGAGCGTGGATTGGCGCTGGCTTGCAGGAAGTGATCCAGCGAGCTGGGATGGGGCAGCCTCAGCACGAGCGAGACGTCGAGGACTCGGCCCGGCGCCACCGGGCCGAGGACGCGGGGGGTGGCGGCGACGCGCGATCCGGGCGCGAACCCGGAGATCGCGACCGCCCCGATCGCGATCGCCGCGCAAACCACGCCGGCCGTTCGCCTGGGGTTGCTCATGATTCCCCGCAGTGGCTGGTGATTCGCCCGGGGCCGCTCATGATTCTCCCGGGGCCGCTCATGATTCTCCCGGCCAGGTCACGCTGTTCAGCACGTCATCGGCCAGTAGGTACACCTGCCGGCGCAGGGTCGGAGACGTCTCGTCGGTAACCGTCGTGGCGACGATCCCGACGTGGTTCGCGCTCGCCGCCAGCACACTCACCAGCACCTGGTCCTGGACCCCCTGGGGCGTGTCCACGGCGCCCACGTAGGCCTCACCCGCACCGTTCCGGTAACCCACCGCCGAGCCGAGGATCGTGTCGGCCGCGACCGGGTCCCGCGCGAACCCGAGCAGGCGCGTACGAAGCTGCGAGACCTTCGCCTGAAGGAGCGCCGTGGCGCTCACGGAGTTGCCGCCCTCGACCACGAGCTCGACCGGCGCCACCCGGCTGGCCAGGTCCACGCCAGCCGGGCCCTGCTCGCGCACCCTCCAGTCGGCGGGCGCGTACTCGAGCGCGAACCCGAACTCGGAGCTGCGCCACACGGTCTGGGTTCGAAGGGGAGCTGCAAGCTGGGGTGGGATCCCGCATTGACCGGGTCCCTGGCACCGAGCGCGCTGCTGCGCCGGCGCGACCGCGCTGATGACAGCGGCCGACACACCGAGGATCGCGATGAAGGCCACGAACGCGAGCATCCGGCTGCGAGTGACGAGGCGCGTCGCGCCCGGCGTTGTCACCTCTCCCGGCTGCTTCGGGAGCGCGCGCAGGGACACGCCGCACTCAGCACAGAACGTGTGCCGCGGGGTCATCGAGCCGCAGTTCGTACATCGGACGTCGGGGCCGATCTGCACCTCCTGGCTCTCCTCCCGCAATCCGAGCTGGACCATGAATCGCAGCCACACAAGCGCGATCACGTCAAGGACGAGCAGCGTCACGAACCAGGCGCCCACCGGCAGCCACCGTTGGCCGGCGGCCGCGGCGATCAGCAGCGCAGCTCGTAGCCCCAGCGCGGGGATGGGGTGGCCGAGTGGCCCGAGTGCGTTGCGGTCGGCCGCCGGGGCTCGATAGCGGAGCCAGAGTGCCCCGCAGGCCGCGCCGGTGGCCGCCATCGCCAGGATTGGCAGCGCCAGCCGGATCGTGAGCAGCCGCCAGATCCAAGGGACCACGTGCCCGCCCGGCGCCAGGCCATGGGAGAACATCTTGTAGCCGTAGACGATCACCTCGGTCGCCGACAGGGCCGCGGCGCTCGCGGCCCCGAAGGTGACCCCGTCGAGCACGTCGTTGTAACGGCGATGGGGGAGGAGGACGAGCGCCGGACCGGCGACCGCAAGCACCAGTTCGAGCACGGGGAGCAGGATCACGGTCACGAACGCGCCCGGCTGATGGCCCGTGGCGAGCTGGCCGAAACCGTCAGGCGCCAACGCCAACGCCAGCAGCGCCAGCGCGACCCCCGACGCCGCGCCCCACGCCAGCGTGAACCCAATCACCAGGGTCGGCTCGTCCTCATACACGTTGACGTCGTGCAGGTACAGGGCGGCCAGCAGCGGGACCAGCACGGCAGCGCCAGCGAGGGCGAGCGGGAACAGTCCGGCGATTCCAAGGCCGAGCACGATCGCGGTGCCGACGCCCATCGCGATCCGGTAGTGGTTCATGTCCGCTCGCGGTAGGTGCGGGAACAGGCTCGAGACGATCGCCGGCAGCATGCGGTGCTCGTGCGGAGCGGCCGCGAACCCACGGCTATCGGGCCGTTGCCCGCCCCCCAGTGGCGCGCCGCAGCGGACGCAGAAGTTGCGCTCGGGTACCTGCTGGCCGCACTCGTGACAGGTGACCATCACGTGAGAAGCAGCACGATCGAGACCACGAAGATCGCCAGACCGATGCCCAGCGTCCCGATCTTCACAGTCATGTTGCGGGTAACGCCCGCGATTCCATATAGGAACAGGGCGGTGGCGAGGATGACCTCGACGAGCGTGTAGTTATCAGCCTTGTCCTGCTGCTTGCGCGCGTCCGAGAAGTTGGCCCGCGACGCGTCGGTGCTCGCGGTCGCCGCGGCG
Organism: uncultured Solirubrobacterales bacterium; assembly: GCA_963796645.1. GTDB lineage: Bacteria > Actinomycetota > Thermoleophilia > Solirubrobacterales > Solirubrobacteraceae > Palsa-465. The sequence continues at coordinate 523,558 of CAWCMQ010000007.1, forward strand.
ATCTGGGGCACCTTGTAGTCGGGATTGTCCGGAGTGAACGGAGTCCGCGCCGGATGCGCTCGTTTGGCATTGGGCCCTTCCCACCACTTGATCGCCGCCTGCAGCGTCGACCCCATCAGGTTCTTGTAGATGTAATCGGCCAGCTGCTTGTTGTTCTGCTGGATCGCCTTGGCATACTCGAGGAACAGCGCCTGATCGTTGCTGAACGTCGCGTTGCCGGTGGAGTAGAACTGCCCCGCGTTATCGAAGTTCCGCACGCCGAGGCTGAACTGCAGCGTGGCGTCGTGGTTACGTTCCTCGTTGCGGTACGCGGCGAACGCCCCAACCACCGCGGCAAGCCCGAGCGCGACCGTGATGATCAGCTCGAGCCGGCCCGTCCAGGGCGACTTGGTGCGGGTCGAGGGGCCGGGAGGAGGTGGGGGAGCGTCGTCTGGGGGGTCGGGGGCGCTGGTGGTCGCCGCGGCCGGGGTTCTGCCGCTCGCGGTCGTCCCGTCGTGCTCAGTGGACTCGTCCTCATCATCGTCGTGATGGTGATGGCCGGGCGCGTGTAGGTGGACCTTGCTCACAGTTTGACTCTCGTCCGCTCTGTGCTACTGGACGTGAACGTCCTGCGCACCCTCGATCACGACCTTGTTGCCGGATGCCATATGAATGGTGATCGTGCCCGAGTGGTCGGTGTTGTCCGCGACCAGATGCAGCGTCACCTTGCAGTTGTATGACCCGCCGACCTGCTGCTTGATGCCCGAAGGGCAGCTGACCGACTTCAGCGTCACGTGGCCCTGGCCCCGCTTCTTGATGTAGTCCTTGATCAGGTTCTGGCCAGACGCCGCCGAGTCGAACGAGCCACACGCGCTCAGCGCGACGGCGGCGATCAGCACTGTGAGGCCGACCGCGAGCGAGCGGCGCAGGCGGCGTGGGTGGGTCGCCGCGCCCGGGCTGGCGTTCGTGCGGGTCGCTGCGCCCGGGCTGGCGTTCGTGCGGGTCGCTGCGCCCGGGCCGGCGTTCGTGCGGGTCGCCGCGCCCGGGCTGGCGTTCGTGCGGGTCGCCGCGCCCGGGCCGGGTGCGCCCCGGCAATTATCCGGGCGACTGAGAGGACGATTGCTCATTGCTGCAGCCTCCTGTTCCAGATTCCGGCCGTGAGTGGTGACAGTTGCCAGTGCCGGGAATGGGCGGGCTCGTTCCCAGCCGAGACCGCTGAGCAAAGAGCATGCCCAACGACAATCGATCTCCTCTTTAGCACTGTCACCGTTACCTGGTCGCTTGAGTTGGCCCCGCGCCCCGACGTCGAAGACCGCGATTGTCGCTCAAACACCGGTCGATTTGGAAGGGCGAGCTGCGCTGCGGCGTGCGCGCGTCGTTTGACCCCGACGTGCTGGCCGCGTCGTGTCTCGCGGAGGGGCCCTCCGGGACGTGACCCGAGAAGGCTGGCTGAGAAGACGACGAATATCGTGGATTTCTCAGCCTGCCGCCCGAAAATGCTGTCGGCGCGTGCTCGGGTGGTGCGGTCGGCGGCCCTCCGCGCACCGCTTAACCTCGCAAACCCGCCATCCCGGCGCGGGTTTGCGCAATCAGGTTTGCCCAGCAGACCCAATCTGCCATTTCCGATTCCCCAGAGCCGGGTTTTCGAGGTAGTGCGTATCCGGTTTGTTCCGTTTTGTGTTAGGCGGCTGTTCGGGTGATCTCGCTGTAGGTCGTCGGCTGGTGGAGGGTGGTGAGGCCGAGAGGGTTTGGAAGGCGGCCATTGGGGTGTTGCGGCGGTTGTGGCGGAAGACGTATTCGTCGAGGTAGACCTGGAGGTGGGGGTCGCTGACCGAGCGGTGGGTGCCGTGCATCCACGCTTTGAGGTTTGAGACGGCGCGGTGCGCTCGGGGGAGCAGCAGCTCGCCCGAGGTGTCGGTGCGCTGGACTCGCTTGCGATGTTCGAACCCGAGCTCGGTGAGGCAGTTGTATGAGGTCCACCCGTCGGTGTGCACGATCGTGCCGGGCGCGGTCGTGGCCCTCACGAACGCGCCGAGCGACTGCGCGGAGAGATCGTCGAGGATCTGCAGGCGCAACCGGCCGGAGCCGGCGCCGCGAACCTCGATCGCCACCCCGATCAGCGCCTTCTTGCCGCGGGCGCGGCCACCAGAGAGCCCCGGTTCCTCGCCACCGAGATAGAACTCGTCGACCTCGATCTCCCCCTTCAGCGATTCGCGCTCGGGAGCGACCATCGCCCGGCGCAGCTTCTGCAAGATCAGCCACGCGGTCTCATATCGCGACAGCCCGAGTTGGCGCTGCAGCTGCCTGGCCGAGATCCCCGGGTGATGCGTGGCGACCAGATACGCCGCCCAAAACCAGGTCCGCAACGGCTGCCGCGACTTGTGCATCACGGTTCCCGCCGTCACCGAGGTCTGCAACCCACAGTCCTTGCACTGCCACACCAACCGCCGGCGATGCATCACCCCGACACGCGACCCGCCACACCGCCGACATCGAAAGCCTTCCGGCCACCGGCACGCGAACAGATAGTCGCGACACGCATCCTCATCGGAAAACCGCTCCTGGAACTCCATGATCGAACGAGAAACCCAGGCCGCGGCACCCCGTCAAGCTACAAACCCACCCAGACGGAACAAACCGGATACGCACTTGCGAGCTAACTGACGCCCTTCCCTGAGGGGTCGAGCCAGACGATGCGAAGGACAGGCCATCCCCACCCACGTTCAGAATTGGTACTGCTTTGTTGCGCTTCCGTAACCGGTGCGTCTTGTTCTGTCACAGGCATCGGATCTAGCTTGTCGTTCCGTCCATCGAGCCGGCGCCGTGATGCCAGTAACTACGGGACTTCGACGACGTGGGGCTCTGCGTCTGTCAACGGTTTGTCAACGATGGCGCAATGTGGATCGCGGTTGTGTAAACGGGGCGGTGCTTGCACGACTCACGGGGGGCTGCGCGCATGCGGGGCACGGCTGGTCTTCTATGCGCGCTCGGGATGGCTGACGTCGGTCGCTTGCGGCTATCGAAGCAGCGTGTGAGGGGCAGGGCGCGCAGGCGGGGCAGGCAACGTCCATATGGCGCTCGGCGTCTCGCTGGCGTTTGTGTTCTCACGGATGCTTCGCGTCGTGGAAACGCTCGGCGACGAGAGCCTCGATGAGTGCTTCGCGCTGCTCACGATTCAGCGACGCGGATCAGTCCAGTCGGTCCGCGCGATTCAAACGACGCGCTCAACGTCTGGGGCGATCGCGCGGCGACGGTTTCAGCGGCTATCGCATCGCTGTGCGGCAACAGATGCGCATACACGCGGAGAACGGTCTTCGGGTCGTTCTGAGCGGACGAGCGACGACGTGCAACGGCACGGGCGGCGTCGCGGTGAGCGCAAGCGTCGCGCTCCGTGTGACGCAGGATGTGCAGCGAGCGCATTGGAAGGCGCGGCAGCATTGCGATGCAGCGTGAACAGTTCGGACAGGCGCGGGGGGATGGATAGGACGCCGATATCGTAGGCGAAGACAAGATAGTGGTCTTGTAGGCGGGGAAGGCGACGGCACGCTCGAGCAGCTGCGTGTCTCGGTGCTGCCGGAGAGCGGCGACAGTGGCGGCGTCGAGCGCAATAGTGCGTTCACTACGCGGCGACTTCGGCGGCGAGAACGTGGGACGGCTCTGGTAGGGAGAAGATGCCGGTCGATACGCAGACGCGAACCTCGAGGTAGAGCGCTTTTCAGGTCAGACGGAGCAGCTCACGCGTCGCATTCGCTTGTGCGGCGAGCCGCCAGAGTGCGAACAGGCGGTCATCTGCGACGTGATAGAGGAATAGTCGCAATTCGCTGGCGGTATATGTCTGAGTACGTAGTGGACGAATGCGGGAGGGTCTGCGCGCTCGCAGGGTTGCGGACTAGCTTTCCTCAACGGACAGCATGTTGAGCGCACGGTGGACGACGGTATGCACGAGCCTGCGCGTGGGGATAGAGAGGTGTCTGCTCGAGCTCGCTATATAGCGCGTTCAAATGGCCGGGTGTCAAGGCTCGGAGCGGTATGTGCTGATATCGCGTTTGGCGATGTATCTCTCGTGGTTTCTCGTAATAGCAGTCTCGTGCTCGGGCGCACGGTTCGCCGATGCGCGGAAGCCATAGTGAAGCATGTAACTGGCGGAGCGGCTGCTTGGACGGCTCGACGTAACGTTCCTTCGCTGACTTGACGATGACGGTAGACAGATAGCGCTGCGCTTCTTTCTGCGTGCGAAATGCCTTGCTCTTCTGCTTGCGAGCGCCTGTCTGCGCGTCAACAGTGTCACAGTAGCAAGTCTAGGTGCGCTCGTTTGCGGGTTGAGCCTCTCATGGCTGCTCCCTCTCGCACGCGTAGTAAGTCCTCGACTGGTGCTCGCGGTGGGCGACTATGCGGCAAAGTTCTTGCTCATGGCGTAGTTTCAGCGTGTCTGCGCGGTCATAGGCACGACGTGCGGAGGACTCACGGCTGGCGTCTCGCGGACGTGGAACACATGTCGAGATAGTACAGCGCGGCGTGTCTCGCTGCTGTTGGCGTGGCAGATCTCTGGGGGTCCAACGTAGTAGGGCAGAGGAAGTAGCTGATAGGCACGTCAAAGCAGCGGGCGAACGCATAGAGGTCGTGGCAGTGAACTGGCGGATAGCGTGCTCTCTATGGACGGCTCGGCGGCGGAGTAGGTCGCTTTGACCAGCGTTCACCTAGGTATGGCTTGAGGTGTTCGGCGCTTGTTCCTGAGTCCAGTCGCGCATGTCTCGCGCACGCGTGAGGTCCAAGCGACAAGTTGATTAGGGGTGAGTCTGGGGGGTGGCATGTCTTCAGTGTAGCTACGCAGTCAACAGGAATCAAGACTTGTTTGACAGATCGTTGATCTGGACGCTACTCTGTACCTATGACGACGAGTCAACAGCAGCACATAACTCGGATTCGGGCGCTGAGGGAGGCCAACGGACTCAGCCTGCGCGAAACCGCTAGGCGCGCTGGGATGGATAAGGCGCACCTGATGCGCGTAGAGCGCGGCGAAGCTGGACTGTCGATAGACTCGTTAGAGCGACTGGCGCGTGTTCTCGGTATAGTGGAGCTCGCGAAAATGCTCGGCTCTTACGCGAGCGGATGACAGAGCGGGCAGTCCTCACAGTGGAGGAAGCCGCTCGCGTGCTTCGGATCGGCCGCAGCGCGGCATATGCCGCTGCTCGCGCCGGCGAACTGCCTGTGATCAGCGTGGGGCGCAGTCTTCGCGTCCCGCGTCATCGCCTCGAGCAACTGCTCGGGGTATAAGAAGACGACGAGCCCGCAGGCAACGGGCTCGAAGTCAAAACTCCGCCGAGGCAGGCGACGGATGACGCACCACCATCGTAGCCCAGGCATCCGATATTGCTCTGTCTGCGGGACTAGGTTCGACGGCGAGGATTGGCAGAGGCTCTGCTGGCGCTGTTGGCGTGCGCGGCGTGACCGCGAGATGGGCGATCTGGCGTATGAGCGCGGCTACAGCGATGGCTACGTGGCCGGTGCCGGTGATCGTGCTCGGGCGAGCTTCAGTCCCGCGCTGGACCGGGACCTGATCGCTCGTGCGGTTCGACTCTGCCATCCGGACCGCCATCCGCCCGAGCGAGCGAGCGAGGCGAACGCGATCACCGCAAGGCTGCTCGAGCTGCGGGGCACCGCGGCATGACCGTCCTGCTCGAGGCCGCGCTTGGCTACGCGCAGAGAGGAAGGCCAATCTTCCCCGTCAAGCGCGACAAGACGCCGTTCACGGATCGCGGCTTTCACGACGCCACCACTAACGAGACCGCCATCAGAGAGTGGTGGACTCGATTCTCGGAGGCAGGCATCGCTACGCCTACCGGATCCGGTTTGCTTGTGCTGGACGTCGACGACGAGCATGCGCTGAAAGCACTCGAAGCCGAGCACGCGCCGCTGCCGCCGACGGTCGAGGCCGTCACACCTCGGCCTGGCCGGCATCTCTACCTGCGAGGCGAGGTCAGCAATAGCCGCGGGGCTCTGCCGGACGGCATCGACGTCGCGGCGCCGGCGGCTACGTTCTACTGCCGCCGAGTCCGCACCCGAACGGTGTCTATGAGTGGCGTACAGCGCCCGATGAGGCGCCGATCGCGCCGGCCCCGGCATGGCTGCTCGAGCTACTCGAAAGCCGGCAGAACGGAAAGGCGCCGGCGGTCGAGGGTGACATTCCCGCCCATCAGCGCAACTCGACGCTGGCGAGCATGGCTGGAACGATGCGGCGACGCGGGTTCGGTGAGGCTGCGATTGCCTCCGCGCTGCTGGTCGAGAACCGCGACCGCTGCAAGCCGCCACTGAGTGAGCGGGAGGTTCGCAAGATCGCCCGCAGCATCGCCCGGTACAAGCCAGACGACGGTGCCGTGGCATCGCTGAAGGAATTGAGCGAGGTGCTAGGGCTGGATCAGGTCGGGAAGCGGATCGACCGCGTTCAGGTCTTCGGACGTGGCGGCAGAGCGCACGTTTGTCTCTACCTGGACGATGGCGGTCGGATCGTGCTCGATCCGCTCGGGGCGTGCTCGTCGGCGCCGAAGTTGAATCTCGAACTGGCGGCGCAGGCCGGCGCGAAGCCCGGACTCGTTGCAGCTCGCGTGCAGGATGCCGTCAGCCTGATCTACCTGCTCGGCGAGCACCAGGAGGCTGGCGAGCTCGCTCCGCGCGCCTGGGAGCTCGGAGCGGAGTACCTGCGCACGGCCGCTGTCGCCGAGGTCGAAATGGCCGACCAGGCGTCCCGCTGGGAGGGGTTCGCCATGCTCGACAAGACGCAACGGCAGGACATCGTGCTCTACGACGTGAAGGCCGGCGTCCGATACGTGCGCGCACAGTGGCTGATGGAGCATCTGCGCTCCCGCACGAATCCAGGCGAGCCCGCCGCGATGATGACCGAGCTGGAGCGGCTCGGCTGGGCGAAGTCAGGCACCGAGGGGCGGATCAAGGCGACCGAACCGCAGTTCGGCAAGACGTTGCAGTGGGCGTTCTACAGCGTGCGAGACGGCTGGGAGGACGCATGAACCCAGCTAGCAGTCAGGTAACGGGTAACGGCAGGTACTCCTTTCCGCGCGCCCGCGCGTACGCGCGCACACGTAGAGAGCCGTTACCTGCCGTTACCCACCTGCGAGGTGCTAGCCACTTTTCAGCTAACGAGCAAGCAGTCAACAAGACCACAAGGAGGCTCAAATGAGCATCACGGCCGAACAATCAGCCACTGAGCAGATCGTCGTCAAGGCCCGCGAACCGGCACCTCCGCGGCGGTTCCTTCAGGAGCCGACCGACATCGTGGCGATCGCCACACTGGCGCAGGAGCACACGCGGCAGGCGACGATCCGTACATGTACGCCGAGGAGCGCCGGGAACTGCGCATATTCGCCGGCGGCTGGTGGGACGCATCAGCGGCACAACCGATAGAGGAGGCCCAAGCAACATGACTGAGGACGATCTCGACCCCGAGACCAAGAAGGCGCTCGAAGAGCGCATAGAGTGGATCAAAACCGTCACCGACCTGTGTCGCGAGCGTGGCGCCGATGCGATCCAGAAACCGATCGATGAGATCGACGACGAGCATCTTCGCTCGATGATCTGCGTGCTGATCATCGCGAGAGCGGGCGATCGGGATGCGGCCATGCAACTGGTGCGCGAGCACGAGCGGGAGGAGATGCTGCGCGCTATCCGCGACGCGGAGCGGCCTAGTGATGCTGAGATCGACGCGCTGAGGGACTACATCATGGAGCTGGAGGAGTACGTCCGGGCGCTGAAGCGACCGAGCTTGAGTTAGTCCGCTCGCTTCGCGGCCTCGGCCTCGCGGTGGCATCGGCGGCAGAGGCCTATCAGCGACTCGAGGCGGTTGTCGTCGAGCCCGCGAACGTGATGCACCTCTTCCGAGATCGCGTTTCGGCACCGCTCGCAGATGTAGCCGCCGCGCTTGAACACGACCGCGCGCTTCCGCATCCACCGCCGGCCACGTAGACGCTGGGGCGCGTAGTCGGGCCGGCAGCCGCCGCAATAGCTTCCACTCGGGATCAAGGCGCCGCACTTCAGGCACGGACGCTGAATCACAACCATCCGAGCAACCTCGGCTCGCGCGGTTTGTCCTCGCACCGCTCCAACGCCATGCACAAAGCGATGATCGCGTCGATGTTCGTCTCCTTCGTCGGCTTGTCGATCCTCCAGCCGCGCCGGCTGTGCCGTGCGATCGTGTCCGCCGCGTGACGCGCAAGCTCGCGATCGTCCGGGAGCGTGATCCGTCCTCTCGGTGATCGCGGAGTGAAGCCGCTGTGATGCGGGGATCATCCGGCCGTCGTGCTGCGGGAACTCGACCACCCTCACGCCCTCCTGCGCGAGCTCCTGCGCCGCCTGACCGAACCTCCAGGGGTCGAACACAACCTCGACCACCGTGTAGCGCCGTCCTAGCTCGCGCACGGCATCCAGGCACTCGAGGACGCCCGTCTCCCCGTGGAAGATCTCGACGCCGACCTGGAGCCGCTCGTTGATCCACGCGACCGCGCTCGATGATCGCTCCCCGCCGACGTCGACACCGATCCAGATCCGCTCGCCGTCCGTCGAACTCGAGGCTCGCCGACGCACGACTGCCACGCGCCCGGCGGCAGCCAGTGTCCTTGGCGCTCGGTCCACTGGTTCGCGACGAACCGCCGATAGGCGAGGTCCGGGAGCCGGATTACGCTGCTGCGCGCAGCGCCGGCGGTGGTGATCCACGCTCGCCGGGTTCGCGGCCTTCACCTCGCGGACGTGGTCGACGTTCGCCATTCGCCGGCACCGCCCACTCGAGCATCACGAGATCCGGACCGCGCGGCCTCGGTCAGCGCACCGTGCCGCTTCACCGACGGAAGCGCCATCGCACGCGTCCGGAGCTGCCCGAGCGGACTCTCGACACCCTGGCCGGCCGTGGAGACCGTGACCAGCTTCGACCCCGGTGACTTGTGCAAAGCACGTCGCCAACGCTGGGTAGACGTCCTCGCGTGTGACGGCCTGCGCCTCATCCCACACCATCAACGTCGGCGTCAGGCCGTGCAGCCTCGGACCCTCGGCGGGCAGCACCCGGAAGTAGCGCGCGAACACGGTCGGCTCGTCAGGGTCCGGGCACCAGCGCATCTCCAGATGACGGAACACGATGTGCGGGTCATCGAGCCGACGCGCGAACGCCTCCGCAGCCTCATACAGGATCCGCGCCTGATCGCGCGAGCTCGCCGCGACGTACACCCTGGCGTCCTCGACCGTCAGCAGGTGATGCACGACCACGAGGGCCATCAGCGTGGTCTTGCCGGCGCCTCGGGGGAGCAGGATCAGGGTCTCGGCCTGCTCGCCCGATGCACCGCCCGCAGGATCTTCCGCTGAAACGGCTCGAGGTTCAGCCCCACCCGCTCGGCAAACGCCAACAGACCCCGATAGCCGGGATCTGGCAGCACGCTAACCGGATCAATCGCGATCGCCGTCATCGGCGTTCTATGTGAGACCGTTTTTGTGAGATCGCCGTATCCGGCGGTTTCCACGATCGCGTTGCTCAAAAAAACCGGGTCATCGCGGTGCCGGCTGTCAGCTTCACGACCGCGCTCGGGTTCGGGGCAGATGAGGTTCATCCGGAGCTTGCCTCGGATCTCCGACTCGTCACTGTTGAACAGCCTTGAGCGGTCGACCTCGACGGTGCTGTCCTGACGCCTGACGATCGCCAGTTGATCGGGCGCGTAGAGGTACGCGGTGCCTACGTTGATGCTGCGTTGAGCAGAAGAACCTCGGCATGCCGGGCGGCGGTTCGCACGGTCTGGCCGAGCGAGTCCTGCAGGCTGCTCGAACGCGGTTTGCACGAGCGGGTGGCAAGCGAGGACGTATCCGTCGGTTGGCTCGGGAACGTTCGCGGCACGCAGCAGACCGACGCCCTTGATCAGTGTTGGGTAGGACGTGACGCTTGCGGTGCCGCCACTGATGATCGTGCCGCCGATCTGGGTTGATGCGATGTTGTTCATGCCTGTGATGCCAGGCAGTGCGGTGCCACCCACGTAGACGGCACTGTCCAACTTGAGTGCGAGCATCGTGGCGAGGTGTTCGGTGAGTACGCGAACGACAGGCGGGTCTGCAGTCATCGATCACTTCATTCGAGACCTGGACGATGTGCGCGATCTTCTGCGGCTCGCTGGTGATCTGCGTGAACGCTGGGTCGCCTGCCACGATCGTGCCGCCCTCGCGAATAGAACGTGGGACTGACGTCGGTGTTCAACTTCGGCCAGATGATCTTCTCGCGCGTGGTCGAGATCGTTGGGATGCCTGACCTGAGCGCGATCGATGATGGGCGCAGTGACTGGAACAGTTGGGTTGACAGGTCGGCGGGTGAGAGTGGACTGCCGGCACTGGTGAGCGATCGTGTCTCACCTACCTGCACGTCCTTGATCGAGTCGACGATGACGTCTTGGAACGCCCTGGTTTCGGTGTCGGTCTTCTCTGCGCGGTCCTCGACTTTGAGTGCGCCGAGTGTGGGCTGATGTTCGGCCTGGTTGGCCATGGTGTCCTCCTGGCCTGAGGCCGGGTTGGGTTGACTGCGAAGTTCGACCGCGGCGGCGTCTGCCGGGTAGGCGCCAGTGGTGACGATCGAGACGTCGCGTAGCGCCTTGATCTCTTGGACGTGGCGGATGTCGCCTCGCCATTCGTCCTTGCCGACGACCATGCGCCACGATCCGCCCTTCAGATCGCCGCGTTCGATCGCCTCTCGCACGTCCCGGCGGCTCGCTGGCGGGTCGACTGACCAGTGCATCGCGTCGCCGCGATCCTCGAGCTGCAACGTGGTTGGGTAGCGACCGAGCGGCAAGCCGACGTGGTCGACGGTGACCACGAGATCGTTGAGGTCGGCGCGGTTCAGGGCGCCGGGTTCGATGATCTCTTTCCACCCGCCGAGATCGCGGGACTCGATGCCGTAGGGGATGCGACCTCGGATCTTGCGGCCGTCGGTTTCGAGGATGGGCGCGTCGCGTTGCTCGACTTGTCCTGGTGTGGGTCGGTTGCGCTGCTCTGAGGTGTCCTCGGCCGTGGTCTGCGGCGTCGTCAACGTCGGCGACCAGTTCCTTGAGGTTCGCGAGGATCGCTTGCATTTCGCTGGCGTCCTCCGGCGTCCGGTGCGGCGGCGATGTACCTGCCGCCGGCCTCGAGCATCATGCTCGAGTAGGCGCGATGGCGTGTCGCCCGTATTGCCGGTCGGCGGTTTGGGTGCCGGCGGCGCCGGTGGCGTACCGCTGGAAGGGTTAGGTGGTGTCGGGTTTGACGTGCTCATGTAGTTGCCTCCGGGGGCAGGCTCTCGGCCTCCCTGACTTCGTTGACGGGTCATCCATGCCGGGATGCTTGTCATCGCCGAACGCGCGCGGCCCAGATCTCGGATCGGGTGGCGGCGTCGGCGCGCAGCAGGTTGTCGAGGTCGAACTCGAGGAACGTGCCGCCCGGACAAAGCTCGGGATCGTTGGAGAAGGCGCGCTCGATCCGCGTCAACCACGGCCGCAGCGAGTGCGTGACGAACGCGCGGTTCTGCTCAAGCGTGTTCGAGTAGGTCAGCGAGTCGCCGCTCGGCGCCCGATCATCCAGGGCGGCACCCGGAACACTCGCGCGACCTCGGTGGCGGACAGCTGGCGTTGCTGCAGGAATTGGCTGTCGTCGGCGCTGAACCCCATCGGCGTGAACTTCGTATCCCCGTCGAGGACAGCGATCGAGTGCATCCGCCCAGCCTGGAGGCTCTGCCGGTTTTTCCACTCCTCAGTCATCGCCTTGAGTGCGCCTTCGCTCGCGCCCTCGACGTTCAAAATGCCGGACGGCCGCGAGCCATTCTCGAAGTACTGCTTCGCCGACTCCTGCAAGTTCGCACTGAGGCTGAGCGCCAGCCGGCATTGAGAGACGGGGCTGAGACCGAGGAGGCCGTTAGCGCCGAGGTGGTCGCTCGACATCGCCTTGATGTGCAGGACGTCGCTGAGGCTGAGCTCGAACACGCCATCCACGCGGCTGAGGAAGTAGCTGATCACGTTGCCGCGCAACTCGAGCCGAACCTGACTCGGCGGCAAGCACCCAAGCTGGGTGATCTCACCATCGCTGCGGAATTTGCCGACGAAGCAATTTCCCGCGGTCTGTAGGTTGGCCATGATCGTCCCGAACAGGTCGCAGGACGTCGACCCTGGCGACGGGCGCTTCAGCAGCGCCGCGAGTCGCTGGTCAGCGCCGGCGGGGACGCGGCCCGGCACCGACCTGGCGGTAGACCTTCGGCGGCAGCGACGCGACCGCATCGGACAGCACCCGTACGCAGGCGTAGGCGTCGGCGATCCGTAGCGCGTTGCTCGGGTTCGCATCGAGCAGCTCGTGGTGGCGCTCAGGGTGGCGCCCGTACGGGCAGCATGATCCCCGGGACGTTCTCCCGGGTCAGCGTGCGGTTCTCGCCCTCGATCGGGGGAATCGTGATGCTGTCGCCGCGGAGGTATGCGCGGAGGCCCATGCTGGGCGTCCCTTCCTGCTCGTCTCCGCGGCACCCCTGCGGGCTGACCGCTGCCTTTAGGCTGACCGGCGGTTGCCGGCGCCTTCGAGCAAGGATACGCCCTACCGCGGCTCCGGCGTTTGTCAACGCGATGTCAACGAACGTAGCCGCACAGAGCGGCACGGACCACCACGTGCTACGCACGCCATGAGACGGATTCCCTGCAAGCGCCTAACTTCCCGCCACGCGTCGATACGGGTCATCACGGCCGGAAGAGAACTTGTCGTTCCGTCCGCCGGCGGTCCTACCGTGGTGGGTTCAAAGCGCATGAGACAAGGAGCCGAACGGAGATGAGCGATCAGGAGAAGGCCGGCGCGAAGGCCGGCGCGGGCGCGGATGCCAAGTCCGATGCCAAGCGTCAGGCAGCCCTGCAGGGGGCCTTGACACAGATCGAGCGGCAGTTCGGCAAGGGCACCGTGATGCGGATGGGGGATCCGGGTGCCAGGGTGGCTGTGGATGCGATCCCGACCGGCGCGCTTTCGCTCGACATTGCGCTTGGAATCGGTGGCGTTCCGCGCGGCCGGATTGTGGAGATCTTCGGCCCGGAGTCCTCGGGTAAGACGACGCTGGTCTACCACATCCTCGCTGAGGCGCAGAAGCTCGGCGGAGTGTGCGCATTCGTCGACGCCGAGCACGCGATGGACCCGCTCTACGCGCAGCAGATCGGGGTCAACATCGACGATTTGCTCGTGTCTCAACCCGACTACGGCGAGCAGGCGCTCGAGATCGTGGACATGCTGATCCGCTCGGGCGCGGTCGACGTGATCTCCGTGGACTCGGTGGCCGCGCTGACCCCGCGGGCCGAGCTGGAGGGGCAGATGGGGGATCAGACCGTGGGCGTGCAGGCGCGGATGATGTCCCAGGCGATGCGGAAGCTGGCCGGCAACCTGAACCGCACCCAGACGCTGTGCGTGTTCACCAACCAGATCCGCGAGAAGGTCGGCGTGATGTTCGGATCTCCCGAGACGCAGCCGGGCGGACGGGCGCTGAAGTTCTACTCGTCGCAGCGACTTGACATTCGGCGGATCGAGACGCTCAAGGATGGGACCGAGGCGGTCGGGAACCGGGTCCGGGTGAAGGTGGTCAAGAACAAGGTCGCGGCTCCGTTCAAGCAGGCCGAATTCGATATCGAGTTCGGCAGGGGCATCTCGACCTCGGGCTGCCTGATCGACTACGGCATCGAGCACAACATCATCACCAAGTCGGGATCGTTCTTCTCCTATGGCGACGAGCGGCTCGGTCAGGGGCGCGGAAATGCCAAGGCTTTCCTCGACGAGCATCCGGACATGGCGAAGGAGATCGAAGGCAAGGTCTACCTCGCCCTCGACATCGGCCGTGATCTGGTCAAGCCGATCGAGTCGCGCGACGAGGGGGAGACCGCTCGGCTGGCCGGCGCTAACGGAGACGCGGAGCCGGTGGAGGTCGAGAACCGAGCTGCATAGATGGCAGGGGAGCCAGACCGGATGGAGGCCGGACGGGTGCTCGAAACCGACGAACGCGTTCAGACCGCGCTCGGTTTGGCCTATGCCTATCTCAACCGGCGCGAGCGAACCGTGGCGGAGGTGAGTCGTCACCTCGAACGCCACCGCTGCGAGGCCGAGGTGATTGAGGTCGCGCTCGAGGCGCTCGATGAGCAGGGCTATCTCGACGATGCTCGGTACGCCAGGCTGTTCGCAGAGGACAGGCGCACGCTCGATCACTGGGGCAGCGACCGGATCGAGCGGACGCTGCGCGAGCGCGGCATCGACCGCGATCTGATCGCCGCGGCGCTGTTCGAGCCGCAGGGAGATGACGAGCTCGGCCGGGCGGTTGAGCTCCTGCAGCGACGGTTCCCCGACCCTCCGCGCGACCGGCGCGACCGGGACCGGGCACTCGGCGTGCTCGTGCGCAAGGGCTATGACAGCGAGCTCGCGCTCGATGCGCTCAGCGTCCACGTACGGGGTGCGGACTAGCACGGCTTCGTGTAGCTTGCGCGCACGTCCGCAAAGGCAGGAGGATCGATGATGCGTCCCGGTGCCAGACGCGCGATCTTGGGCGCGCTGGCCGTGACAGTTGGCCTGGTCGCCGTTGGCGTTGCCTATGCCGCCGTGAGCCGGCGCTACACAGGCAAGACATCCCAGCACCGCCCGATCTCGTTCACGATCTCGCGGGGTGCAGTGCGCAATCTCGATTACGAGATCGTCGACAAGTGCGCCAAGGGTCGGCCGCTGATCAACCACGACTATGGCTTCTCGTCGATCCGCATCTCGGACTCGAAGTTCGGAGGTGTGTTCTTCGACCACCGCCACCACGGAAAGGCCGTCATCAGAGGGACGATCACGAAGGGCACCGCGCACGGGTCACTGTCCGACCGCACGATGAGTGCGGCCACCCACAGCTTCTGCACCGGCAAGGCCCAATTCCGGCTGCGTCGCCGCTGATTGCGCCGAGGCCCCAGCGGTACTACGATGCCGGTAGCGAACGAACGGCCCACGGGCCGCAAAACACCAGCAAATCTCGTAGATCTTGGATTCCGGACACACAGTTGACGGCCAACTCCAACGGGTCTTCTGACCCACCCTCACAAGCCATACAAACCGCCAGCTAGCAGCCGCCCCCGCGGCGCTTAGTCGTCTTGCCCGGCATCCGTTCGACGTCTCGTACGGGCCGCTCGGTCGCTCCAACTTCAGAGAAGTGAACCGGCCTCAGATCCACTGAGGCTGTACGGAGAGGAACGACCATGGAAATCATCGGTGCCGCAGCGCTCATCGCGGTGGGAATCGTGGTTGCGGCGGTGGTGTATGCGCGGGTCACTGGCCATACACAGGAACCGAAGAACGATGCCGGGAATCCGGGACCGGCAAACGCGAACGGAGCGGGGGGCGATGGTGCTGCGCCGGTCAACGACAACCTGCCTGAGCGTGCGGCGGCGCTTGCGCGTCGCGAGGAAAAGCTCGCCGATCGTGAGGCCGAGCTCGACCAGGAACGCGAAGGTCTGTCCGACGGCCGTCAGGAGCTGCAGCGGACGCTCGAACGCGTGTCAGGCATGTCTGCGGCCAGGGCCAAGCAGGTGCTCCTCAAGGAAGTCGAGGACCAGGCCCGGCATGACTCGGCCCGCCTGATCCGCCAGATCGAGGAGGAAACCAAGCGGGACGCCGACCGGCGGGTCCGGAACATTCTCTCGGTCTGTATGCAGCGGCTCGCGGCCGGACACGCCGCCGAGACGACCGTGTCGGTCGTTCAGCTCTCCGCCGATGACATGAAGGGGCGCATCATCGGGCGGGAAGGACGGAACATCCGTGCCCTTGAGAACCTGACCGGCGTCGACTTCATCATCGATGACACGCCGGGAGCCGTCGTCCTCTCCGGGTTCGACGGCGTGCGGCGTGAGATCGCACGGCTGACGCTCGAGAAGCTGCTCCAGGACGGCCGGATTCATCCGGCACGCATCGAGGAGATGTACTACCAGGCCAAGTCCGAGCTCGAGGGCCACATCGTCGTGCTCGGCGAAGAGGCCGTGTTCGAGTCGGGAGTCCAGGGTCTGCACCCCGAGTTGGTCAAGCTGCTCGGCCGCCTGAAGTTCCGCACTAGCTACGGCCAGAACGTCCTCGCGCACTCGATCGAGGTCTCCCGGCTCGCGACGATGATGGCCGAGGAGCTGGGCGCCGGCGCGAAGACGGCCAAGCGCGCGGCTCTCCTTCACGACATCGGCAAGGCCGTCACGCACGAGATCGAGGGACCGCACGCGCTGGTCGGCGGTGAGCTCGCGCGCAAGTACGGCGAGTCAGAGGCCGTGGCTCACGCGATGGAGGCCCATCACAACGAGGTCGAGCCGCAGACGATCGAGGCGGTGATCGTGCAGGCCGCCGACGCGCTCTCCGGCGCCCGCCCCGGCGCGCGGGGCGAATCACTCGAGCAGTACGTCAAGCGGCTGCGCGATCTCGAGCAGATCGCCACCCGGCACAAGGGCGTCGACAAGGTCTACGCGATGCAGGCCGGACGCGAGATTCGTGTAATGGTCGCCCCCGGCGACGTGGACGACGACGCCGCGACGCTGCTCTCCTACGCGATCGCCCGCGAGATCGAGAAGGAGCTCGACTATCCCGGGCAGATAAAGGTGACGGTGATCAGGGAGTCGCGGGCGGTCGAATACGCGCGCTGAGCGCGATTACCCGTGGTGATGGTGGTGGAACGCCGCCGCCGTGGTCCAGGAGTGGAACTCCGGGATCAGGACGATCGCCAGCACCAGGCCGGCCACCAGCGCACCTGCGGTCGCGATCCATCGGCCGGCCTCGCCGGTCGATGACCGCAGCTCGCCGTCTCGGCCGAGCGATGCGGTTCGCTCGCGCGTGGCTCGCAGTGCCCGCGGGAGGCCTGGGAGATGAGCGAGGACGTGCAGGCCCGTGAACACGATCCAGACGATGAAGCTGACCTTGTGAAGAGCCAACCAGCTGTCCTTGCTGCGCGCCCCGCCGAACAGGAGCAGCAGTCCGCTCACGAACACCGCGATCGTGGTCAGCACGACCACCGGCGCGATCATTCGCAGGATCGGCTCCGGTGGGCCCTTCTTCCGGTACACGGGATCGTGCGTGTAGTAGCGCGTGAACCGGTAGCCGGTGCTTGCCATCTTCAGCGCCACCGGGCCCATCACCAGCAGGCCGACGAACAGGTGCACCGATATCAGCTGACGGATCCGCAGAATCGTGAGTCCGATCACCGCGAGCAGCAGGATCAGGATCACTCCGGTGATGGCGGTCAGCTGCTCGTTGCCGTCGGTTCCGCCGCCCAGTAGAGCGAGGCGTGCGCGCCTCCGGGGTTGGGTCACCCGGACCGAGCTCCGAACAGGGGACACCGCACGATCACGCGTCTGCACACCGAAGATCATCGTCCTCCGAGCTGAAGCGCCCTTCAGGAGCACATGAGAAACCTCTTCGGCGTGCCACGTCGATCAGTGCTCAGCCTATGATCGCTCGATCCGATGGCTGAGAAAATCCTCGTAATCGAAGACGAGCCGGGCATCGTCGACTTTCTCGAACGAGGCCTGAAGGCGCACGGGTTTGAGGTGTCATCCGCTCAGGACGGGGTGACCGGAACGGAGATGGGGCTCGCCGGTGACGTCGACCTTGTCGTGCTCGACATGATGCTCCCGCGCCGTACTGGTCTCGAGGTGCTCGGAACCCTGCGGAGAGCCAAGCCCACACTGCCCGTGATCGCGCTGACGGCCCGGGGCGAGATCGAGGACCGCGTCGCCGGGCTCGACGCGGGGGCGGTCGACTACCTGACCAAGCCGTTCTCGCTGAGCGAGCTGGCAGCACGAATCCGAGCTCAGCTCAGGGTGGCTCAGCAGGCCTCGGCGACGACGCTCAAGGGAGCCGACATCGAGATCAACCTGCTCAGCCGTGAGGTGTTCTGCTCCGGTCAGCAGGTGCGCCTGTCCACGACTGAGTTCGAGCTGCTCGTGTACCTCCTGCGCAACCGCGGACACGTCCTCTCGCGCGAGCAGATCCTCCGCGCGGTCTGGGGATACGACTACGACCCAGGGACGAACGTCGTCGACGTGTATGTCGGGTACCTGAGACGGAAGCTGAAGCGAGCCAGTAAATCGGGAACGGGCGAGGCCGCCGACGGAGGGCGCCGCGAGTCACCGATCGTCACCGTCCGTTCGGTGGGCTACCGCTTCGATGCGTCGGATTAGGGGGCGGCTGCCGTCCAGCCTGCGCTGGCGGCTGACCGCATGGGTGGCAGGCGTGCTCGTGATTGCTGCTGCCGCCGTGTTCGTCGTCGTCTACGAGAGCACCGGCACGCAGCTGACCAGTCAGATTCAGCGCGACATCGCCGGCGATACCCGACAGCTCACCGAGTTCCTGAAACCGTTCTACGGACGCAGCCCTGAGCGGATCCTCGCCGCCTCCAACCGCTACATGCGCGCGCAGCCCTACAGCGCGACCTCGACGCTGCTGTTCGTGCTGATTCCCGGACAGCCGACTTCGAGCAACCACCCAGAGCTCTTTGGCGGCTCACCCGAGAGCGGCGAGACCGCCGCTGAGCAGGCACGCGAGAACGAGTTCGGTCGACAACTCCGGGTCCCCCGTCCGGGATTCTCGACCCAGCGCGTGCCCGACGTTGGTCGCATGCGGATCCACGAGCGAGTCGTGCCCCTCGGGCAGGTCACGGTGGCCGTCGGTGCAGGCGAGCCGCTGACGATCGTCGAGCGCGCACAGCACGGCGTGGCACGGGCGTTCGTGCTCGCGGGCGCGGTCGCGCTGGTGCTCGCGCTCCTCGCGTCGTACCTCGCTGGCGCGAGAGTGACCGCGCCGCTGCGCCGGATGGCGGAGGTCGCCGCCCGGGTCGACGCCGGTGATCTCGAACCCCGGATGCGCATTGACGAGGGTTACGGGTCGGAGGTCCGCGTCCTCGCCGAGGCGTTCAACCACATGCTCGACCGACTGTCGGAGGCGTTCGCCGGGCAACGCGAGTTCGTCGCGGACGCATCGCACGAATTGCGTACCCCGCTCACCGTGATCCGCGGGCAGCTCGAGGTTCTGGCCGCACAGGAGAATCCGGGTGGGGAGGAGGTGCGACGGGTCGAGAGGCTGGTGCAGGAGGAGATCACGCGCATCAGCCGCCTCGTCGACGATCTGCTCCTGCTCGTCCAATCCGAGCGGGTCGACTTCCTGCGCGTGGAGACCTTCGATATGAGTCCATTCGTCGAGGACCTGTGGGACGGTCTAAGCCTCACCGCCGACCGCCGGTTTGAGCTGGGGCCGATTCCCGAGGGATTCCTGAAGGCGGATCCGGATCGGCTGGCCCAGGCGCTGCGGAACTTGGCGCGCAACTCGATCGCGCACACCGCGGAAGAGCAGGGGTTGGTTCGGCTCGAGGTTCAGCGAGTCGCCCCCGATCGGATCCGGTTCGTCGTGTTGGACGATGGGCCCGGAATCCCCGCCGAGCAGCGCGAGCGCGTGTTCGAGCGATTTCACCGACTCGACCCCGGACGCTCGCGCGCGGAGGGTGGGGCCGGACTGGGGCTCGCGATCGTCAGAGCGATTGCCGAGGCCCACGGCGGCAGCGTTCGCGCCACCGAGTCGCCGAGCGGCCGGGGAGCACGGATCGAGCTCATGCTCCCGGGCTTCCGCCCGCGCTGACGAGCGCTGCGCGAGGCGGCCCACCGCTACCCTTGGCGGTCGGATGAAGCGCTACCACGTGACCACGTTTGGGTGTCAGATGAACGAGCACGACTCGGAGCGCATGAAGGGCATGCTCGAGTCGCTCGGGTACGCCGAGGCTCCGTCGCGCGCGGACGCCGATCTGATCCTGTTCAACACCTGCTCGATCCGCGAGAAGGCCGACGACCGGTTCGTCGCCCATCTCGGGGAGGCGAAGCGGCTCAAGCGCGAGGATCCGACCCGGGTTGTCGGCGTCGGCGGCTGCTGGGCCCAGTCGGTCAAGGAGGAGGTGTTCGCGCGCTTCCCATTCGTCGACGTCGCGTTCGGGCCCGGCCAGGTGCACAAGCTGGCCGAGTTTTTGACCAGCGACTCGCTGAGCGCGCAGGGCTACTTCGAGTTTGAGGGCTTCACCGGCCACCTGCCGGCCAAGCGAGCCCGCGAGTTTCAGGGCTGGGTGCAGATCAGCGTCGGGTGTAATTGCGTGTGCTCCTACTGCATCGTGCCGTCGACACGCGGCCGCGAGGTGAGCCGAAGCGCCGAGGAGTTGGTCTCCGAGGTCGAGCGGCTCGCGACCGACGGCGTGTGCGAGGTAACCCTGCTGGGCCAGAACGTCAACTCGTACGGTCGAGATCTGCCTCGCGAGACCCGCGTCAGCTTCGCCGACCTGCTCGCGCGGATCGACGCGATCGAGGGGATCGCGCGGATCCGTTACACGAGCCCTCATCCGAAGGACATGC
This sequence comes from uncultured Solirubrobacterales bacterium, assembly GCA_963796645.1. GTDB lineage: Bacteria > Actinomycetota > Thermoleophilia > Solirubrobacterales > Solirubrobacteraceae > Palsa-465. Next base: position 543,939 of record CAWCMQ010000007.1, read on the forward strand.
GCGAGGACGTGATCCTGGCCCACGCTCAGCTCGGCGCGCTCTGCGAGCACATTCACCTTCCGTTGCAGTCGGGCTCGACGCCCGTGCTCAAACGCATGCGGCGCACGTACTCGCGCGAGCGCTATCTGGATCGCGTGGCGTTGATCCGTGAGCACGTCCCGGATTGCGCGCTCACGACCGACATCATCGTCGGCTTTCCGGGCGAGACCGAGGACGACTTCAAGCAAACGCTCGAGGTTGCCGAGGAGGTCGCCTATGACGGTGCGTTCACGTTCATCTACTCCCCGCGCCGCGGTACCGAGGCGGCGACCCTGCCGGACCCGCTTCCGCACGAGCTTAAGGTCGAACGGCTTGAGCGTCTCGTCGAGGTGATTCAGCGAAGGGCCGCCGAGCGGGCGCAGCGGTTCATCGGGCGCAGCCTCGAGGTGCTTGTGGAGGGTCTATCGCGCACGGATCCGACGCGGCTGCGTGGGCGCTCCCGACACAACAAGGTCGTGAACTTCAGCGGCGTTGCGGACCCGGGGGAGCTGGTCGAGGTCGAGATCACGGGCGCGACCAGCCAGACGCTGTCTGGGCTGCAGTCGCTGGTCGTGCGCGGCGCGGCCTGAGTCGCGCGTCGAACATCCGTCCACTGGAGGCTAAAGCCCACGTGCGCGGCGGCCGATTACGCCGATTCCGAGGATCGTGGCAGTCGGACCTCGAAGGCGCGTGTGATGACCACCGGAACCAGGGAGTTGGTGCCCCCGGCGCTCGCGCTGATCAACCCCGCCGGACTCGTCGAGCGCAGCACCGAGGAGTTCACGCGCCGATGCAACGGCGCCGCGTCGCTGATCGAGCGCGATCCACAAATCGACCGTGTGCTCAGAGGTCAGGCCGACCGCGCAACTGTCACCGTCGCGGGAATGAACCTCGACGTAGAGGCGATCAGCAGCGCCGATGGCGTGAGGCACGCGCTGCTCACCGCGCGCGGAGGCGGGCACGACGAGCACCCAGCCGATCAGGACGGATGGGGCGAGCGCTTTGACGACAGCCCAGCTCTGATCTGGCTGAAGGACCTCGACGGCAAGTACACGCGAATCAACCGCCGCTACACCGAGCTCCTCGGCACGAGCGTCGAGCGCCTGCTCGGCCACAGCGACGAGGAGCTACCGCCAGGGGAGGTCGTCGACGGGCCCCGGCTCCTGTCCAACGGCGGCCCAGCGACCGAGCCGCTGCAGCTCGAGTACACGATCTCGCCGTTCGAGCATCGCCCAGCCCTTGCGGTCCTACGCTTCCCGGTCCGGGGACCCGATGGCGAGCCGGTTGCCGTCTGCGGCGTCGCCGCCCCGCTGAGCGAGGCGCGCGTCGCCCGGTCGGAGTGCGCCCGTCTGATGCGGCTTGAGCGCTGGAGCCGACTCGACCCAGGCGACGTGCGGCATGAGGTGATCGAGGAATGGGGACTGATCGAGGTCGTCCCCAATGCCTCGGGGGTGGAGGTCGCAGCCGATGAGGTCCTGAGGCCCGCAGACGACGCGGGTTCGGACTCACTCGAGGTTCCCGCCGGCGCGGATCTCCAGGACGCGATCGCCCAGCGCGACCACGCCATTGAGCAACGCGACGAGGCGATCGGTGAGCGGGATGCCGCAGTTCGCGAGCGAGAGGCCTTGAGTCAGGAGTCGGAAGCTCTCCAGCGAGAGCTAGGGGAAGGGCGGCGGCGGATCGCGGCGCTTCACGAAGCGTCCGCGACCGCCGCCCGGCGCGCGCACGAGCTGATGAGCGCTCTGACCCAGGAGCAGGAACGCGCTGCCCGGCTCGAGCAGACGCTCGAGCAGGCCGGATCCGGTCAACCGTCGGCCCCCGAACCAGACCAGGAGGCGCTCCGTGAACATCGTGAGCGCGCTGAACAGGCGCTCGAGGAGCTGAACGCCACCCGCGAGGACGTGGCCCGCCTCGAGGCGGAGCTCGATCAACAGCGCGCCGAGATGATGCGAGTGGGCGATGAGCTGGCACGCGAACGCGAACTCGCCGAGGCCGCTCGTCCGGCTCGGGCCGCGCTCCAGGAGGCGCAGGCCGCCGCCGCGCAACTCCAGTTCGAGCTCCAGCAGGCCCACTCCGGTCTTCAGCGCGCTCGCGCCGAAGCCCAGAAGAGCGAGGCCGCCGCATCTCAGGCCCGGGCCGAGGCCGAGAACGCCGGCGAGGCGCTGGAGCAGGCGCGTGACGAGGCGGCTGCGAACGCCGAGGCGCTTGCCCAGGCGCGTGCCGAAGCGGCCGGTAACGCGCAGGCGGCAGAGCAGGCACGGGGCGAGCTCGGCTCCGTCCGGGGCGAGCTCGAGCAGGCACGGGGCGAAGCGGATACTGCCCAGGGCGAGCTTGAGCAAGCACGAGGCGAAGCGGCTGGAAACGCGCAGGCCGCCGAGGAGGCGCGGGCTGAGCTCGGCTCCGTCCGTGAGGAGCTCGAGCAGGCGCGCGGTGAGCTCGGCGCCGTTCGTGGCGAGTTGGACCAGGAGCGTCAGGCGTCCGCGTCGCTGCGTGAGCAGCTGGAGCTGGCGAGTGCCCAGCTCACAGAGGCTGACCCTGAGGGTGCGGCCCAGGCTTTGGAGCAAGCACGCGGCGAAACGACCGCCGTCCGCGATGAGCTTGAGCAGGCACGCCGTGAGCTTGCCGGACACTCCCAGGCCGCAGAGCAGGCTCATGCTGACGCGGCCGCCGTCCGGGGCGACCTTGAGCAGGCGCGCGGTGAGCTCGGCGCCGTCCGCGGCGAGTTGGATCACGAGCGCCAGGCGTCCGCGTCGCTGCGTGAGCAGCTGGAGCTGGCGAGTGCCCAGCTCACAGAGGCTGACCCTGAGGGTGCGGCCCAGGCTTTGGAGCAAGCACGCGGCGAAGCGACCGCCGTCCGCGATGAGCTTGAGCAGGCACGCCGTGAGCTTGCCGGACACTCCCAGGCCGCAGAGCAGGCTCATGCTGACGCGGCCGCCGTCCGCGGCGAGTTGGATCACGAGCGCCAGGCGTCCGCGTCGCTGCGTGAGCAGCTTGAGCTGGCGAGTGCCCAGCTCACAGAGGCGGACCCCGCGGCTGCCGCCGAGGCCTTGCAGCAGGTGCACGCCGAGGCGGACGCCCTTCGTGGCGAGCTGGAGCAAGCGCGAGCTCAGGCCGGGGGAAATGCCGATGCCGCGGACGAGGCGCGCGGCGAAGCTGCCACCGTTCGCGCCGAGCTTGACCGGCTGCACGGTGAGATCGGCGCCGTCCGTGGCGCGCTCGACCAGGAGCGTCAGGCGTCCGCGTCGCTGCGCGAGCAGCTCGAGCTGGCCCACGCGCAACTCACGGACGCCGACCCCGAGACGGCGGCGGCAGCGCTGGATGCAGCGCGCGGCGAGGCGCACGCCAACGCGCAGGCAGCCGAGCAGGCACGCACTGAAGCGGCTGCCGTCGGCACGGAGCTGGAGCACGAGCGTGAGCTGTCCGCATCGCTGCGCGAGGAGCTGGAGCAGGTGGGCGCTCGCCTCGCCGAGGTGGATGCCGAGGCGGCCGTTTCAGCTCTGGAGACCGCGCGCGGACAGGCCGCCGAGCACGCAGCGACCGCGGATCAGGCTCGGGTAAGGGCGGCTGCCATCGGCGCCGCGCTGGAGCAGGAGCGCCATCTGACCGGATCGCTACGGGAGCAGCTCGAGCAGCTGCGCGTCGAGCAAGCCGAGATCGAGAGCCGGCTCGCGGGTGCCTCGGAGCCGGGGGCCAGCGAGTCGCAACCCGACGGACCTCGCCCGCGGCGGCGGTGGACCGCGGCGTCACAACGTGCGTTCTCCGCGTCGCTCAGTACGGCTTCGGAATGGCGAATGGGCCTGAAGGACGTGATCAAGGTCCTTGGCGTCGAGGGCGCTTGGGACGCAGTTACGGCCTGGGCTCCAGGCGAGCGGTCAACCCTTCGTTGTGTCGCGATGTGGACCAGCGACAGCGATACGCGCAGCGCGTTCCAGACTCTCACCTGGCAGCACCCGGAACCGATCGACGGCTCGGAGCTCGGTCACGCGATGAACGCGGCGCGCCCGATCGCGATCGGCGACCTTGATTCCTCGCAGGATCGCAGGCTCAAGATCGCCGCTGCCGAAGGGCTGCGTTGTGCGATGTTCGTGCCGATCCGCGATGGAGTGTCGACGCTGGCGGTGATCGAGCTGCTCGGTCAGGACCGTCGCGTGCCGGACCCAGAGCTGTCGCTCTCGATGGATGCGATCGCGCTCCAGCTCGGCCAGTTCGGGCACCTTCTGCGCCTTGGCGCCCGGCCGAACTGGCGGCTCGGGCGGCTCTGATCTCGCGACGCCTCCGGCGGGGGGGCCGTCCGCGCCCTGTGCGAACATGTGTTCGTGCGCTGGAGCAACCTGAGCATCGAGGCCGAAGAGACCACCTCGCTTCCCGGATATAGGGACCAGGCGGTTGTGCGTCATTTCGATGCGCCCGAGGCGCTCGAAACCCGGTTCTACGAGGTCCGAGCGAAGTCGGTGATCAACCGGGTTCCCGATGCGTCCCAGGTTCCGTTCCGATGGACGATCAATCCGTACAGAGGCTGCTCGCATGCGTGCGTCTACTGCTTCGCGCGTCCGACCCACAAGTACCTCGACTTCGATGCCGGTCGCGATTTCGAGCGCGAGATCGTCGTCAAGGTCAATGCGCCCGAGGCGTTGCGAGCGGAGCTGGCTCGGCCGTCGTGGAAGAGTGAGCACATCGCGCTCGGCACCAACACCGATCCGTACCAATGGGTTGAGGGCCGGTACAAGCTGATGACCGGCATCTGGGAGGCGATGCGAGACGCGGCAAACCCGTGTTCGATCCTCACGAAGTCGCCGCTGCTGCTGCGGGATCTATCGGTAATGCGGCAGATCGCCGAACGAACCGAGTTCAGTGCCGCCCTGTCTGTGCCGACGCTTGACGAGCGAGCGTGGCGATCGACCGAACCGCACACGCCGAGCCCGAAGGCTCGGCTCGAGGCGGTGGCCGAGCTCACCCAGGCGGGGATTAGGACCGGCGTTCTGGTGGCGCCGCTGATCCCGGGGGTCAACGACGCGCCACACCAGGTGGAGAGGATTCTGGAGCTGGCGACGGAGGCCGGCGCGTCGTATGTGACCGGGATCGCGCTGCATCTTCGTGGAGACGTGAAACAGCTGTTCTTCGATTGGCTCGAGGCCAATCGGCCCGATCTCTTGCCGCGGTACCGGGATCTCTACAGACGGGGCGCCTATGCCCCGGCGGAGGAGCGCCAGCGGCTATCGAGGCTGGTGAAGGGCCCCGAGCTGGCGCCCGAGGAGCGGATGCGCGGGCGAATGATGCCCGCTCGGACGCGAGCGGTGCCGGAGGTGGAGACGATGCCCGGTTTGCTTACCCGCAAAAGAGGGGAGCAGCAGAAACTGTTTTGAAGCTTTGAATGGCCAGGCGGTTCAGAGCCCCGTGAAACCGTCGGACGAGTCCGGTGGTAGGTAATGACGACGAGATGATGAGACGACCCTTCAAGGAACGTAAAGACCTCCACCTCGAGCGGATGTTCGAGACGCGTAGCGACGCGTGGGAGCGAGTAGGACTCGCGATGGACGTGAGCCAGCGTGCTGCCAGGCGTGCTCGGCGGGAGGCGGCCATCCTGATCCCGCTGCTGATCGGCGTGCTCGTCGCCTACTCCTACCGCAAGCAGCTCTTCGGGGTCGACCTGCCGGTGAGGATCGCGACCGTTATCGCCCTCGTTGGTCTCGGATGGGCGATCGCTCGAGATGTCGGGCGTGCCGCGGGACCGACGATGTTCCGGCGGATGGATCCGGGCACGGCCGGGACCGTCGGATTCCTGATCCGGCTGCTGACGATCGCGATCACCCTGATTGTGGCGCTGCGCGTGGCGGGTGTCCATCCCGGAACGCTGGTGGCCGGAAGCGCGTTCACCGCCGTGATCCTGGGTCTCGCCGCGCAGCAGACGCTGGGGAACCTGATCGCGGGAATGGTGCTCCTGAGCGCGCGTCCGTTCCGGGTTGGCGAGCGCGTCCGGCTCCAGGCTGGCGCGGTCGGTGGGACGGTGGAAGGCGTCGTGAGCTCGCTCGGGCTGCTTTATACGACTCTGGCCCGGGGCGAGGACCGGATCATGATTCCCAACAACGTCGTGCTCGCCGCTGCGGTGGTTCCGCTCCGCGAGCCAGAGCCGGTCAACGTGCGAGTGCGGCTCGGATCAGGCGTCCGTCCCAGTCAGGTCCAGGCCCTGCTCGACGAGGAGATCACGACACCGACCCGAGCGGCGGCGACCGTGCTGCTCGAGGAGCTCGACGGCGACGACCTTGTGGTGCGGATTCAGGCGACGCCCGAGCGTGCCGCCGACGGCGCTCGGCTCGCCGACGAGATCATCGCCACGCTCGCGAGCGTCACGCGCGAGCACGCGCTGACCGGTAGCTAGGAGGCGCAAGGAACACGCTCGGCGAGCAGCGGCGGAGGAACGCGATCGGAGGAACGCGGCGCGGGAACCCACGCGCCGCCCCAAGCGCGACGTTCAGCGCTTGGGCGCCTGACCCTCGGCGATCGCGGCGGCGAGCTTGTCGCCGCCCATCCAGCGGCTGACCGTCGAGGCGAGGCCGGGGGCGAGGCAGGCGAAATCGGTGCTCACGCGGAGCATCGTGGGCGCCACGGTGACCTCGGCACGATTGCGCTCGATCGCTCGGATGACTCCATCCGCCACCTGCTTGGGCGACCGCGTGCCGAGATAGAAGGGGAGCTTCACGCCGCTGTCGGCGAACATCCCGGCCTCGTCGATGAACCCTGGGTAGACGACCGAGACGCCGACGCCGTGGGGTCGCAGATCGTCGCGCAGCGCGAGGGCAAAGCCGCGAAGCCCGAACTTGGCCGCGCAATACAGCGCCGTGCGGGGGGTCGCAGCCTTGCCATTCAGAGATGAGATGAACACGAGGTGACCGCGGCGGCGGGAGACCATCCCCGGCGCCAGCAGGCGGGCAAGCCGGATTGGCGCCGACAGGTTGACGTCCAGCATCCGGTCGATCTGGTCCTGGCTGAGCTCGATGAGGTCGCCCGTGCCCGGCATCGCGGCGTTGGCGACGAGCACATCGACCTCGCCGGCCCGCTCGGCGAGCTGGTCGACCTCGGCTGGTTGCGACAGATCGCATGGGATCGGCTCGGCGCCAAGCTCAGTCGCGAGCGGCTCGAGGACGTCCACTCGGCGGCCGGTCAGCGCCAGCGATGCGCCCTTGGTAGCAAGGCCGCGCGCGATCGCAGCTCCAATTCCGCCAGTCGCACCGGTCACCAGGACTCTTCCGTCCACCAGACTCACGGCGCGGGAGTGTAGATACTGCGGCCATGGCCCGACCCGATGTGATCGCGCTGTTCGGCCCGACCGGCGTTGGAAAGACCGCGATTGCGATCGCCGTGGCCTGCGAGCTGCGCGCCCAAGGCGAGGACCCGGTGGCCGTCTCGGCGGATGCCCTACAGGTGTACGCGGGGCTCGAGGTGCTCACCGGAGCGGCCACACCGCGCGAGCGGGCACAGCTCGAGCACCGGCTGATCTCGTTCCTACCCGTCGACGCGACCTTCAGCGCCGGCCAGTACGCGGAGCTCGCACACGCGGAGATCGACTCGCTGCTTGCCGAGGAGCGCAGACCGATCGTCGTCGGGGGCACGGGCCTGTACCTGCGCGCGGCACTGACCGAGCTCAACCTTCGGCCGCCGCCCCCGGAGGGGGTCAGGGAGCGGTGGCTCGCGGAACTCGAACGCCGTGGCCCGCAGGGGCTGCACGCCATCCTGGCGGAGCGGGCCCCGTGGGCGGCGGCCGAGATCGAGCCCGCCGACCGCCAGCGCATCGTTCGCGCGCTCGAACTGCTCGACTCGGGGGAGCTCGAGCCGCCCGAGGAGGAGTCCCAGCTGTGGACCGACGCGGCCCGCCGGCCCACTTTGCTGATCGGTCTGGTGATGGACCGCGATGACCTCTATGCCCGGATCGACCGACGCGTCGACGAGATGGTCGCCGCCGGGGCGGAGCGCGAGGCCCGTGAGGCGAACCTGGCCGGCGCCTCGGTCACGGCTCGCAAGGCTCTCGGGTTCGAGGAGCTGCTGAGCGGGGACATCGACGCGATGAAGCGGCGCACGCGCAACTACGCGCGACGTCAGCTCACGTGGATGCGCAAACTCGCCGGAGTCGAGGTGATCGACGTGATGGGCCGCGATCCCGACGAGGTCGGCAAGCAGATCGCGGCGCTCACGGAGACGCTCCCCGCATGATCGCCGGTCTCACGGAAGCGGCGTCAACGGGTACAGCAGGACCGCTGCGATCGCTAAGAGCGCCACCCACACCCCGATCAGGCGCGGGTGCGAGCGTGCTCGAGCGATCAGGCGGGCCACGGCCACATAGATCCCCGGCATCACGATCACCATGTAGTAGAGGTAGCTCGTTCGGCTCCAGATCAGGCTGAGGAGCTCGTACGGCACCCAGGTCCCGAGGAACCAGGCAACGGCGAGGATGTCGAGTTCGAGGTCGCCCGCCTCGGGGGCGTCCCCGCCCCCGCCCGCCCCACGTGCCCGCCACATGGCCCAGCCGGCCACCACCAGCCCCGGGAGTGCGAGGAGCATGATCAGCGGATTGATCATCCCGAGGAAATGCACCGCGGGATGGATCCCGTAGAGCCCCGCGGTCGGCTCCGCGGGGTTGATGTTGAGGTAGACGATCGGCTTGAGGTCGACCAGCCACTGCCACGGGTAGGAGGCAATCCCGGTCGGCCCCCGGGGGCTTGACTGCCCGGCCGCGTACGAGAGCATGTGAGCCAGGTGCGAGAACGGGCCGCCGGTGACGAAATGCCCGGCCACCGGGTCGTAGGGCCGGGCGATGATGTCGAGCAGCGCGAGCAGCGCGATAAACACGACCGCGGAGGACGCGATGCAGATCAGCAAGGGCCGCCAGGCCGGGACGCGGGCTCGGTTCGGGAGCCGCAGGTGCAGAACCTCAACCAGCACGAGCGCGAGCAGCACATACGGCGTGACCAGCTTGAAGCAGGCGCCCACGCCGATCACGATCCCGGCGGCCAGCGGCCACCCGCGCAGGTACAGCGCCGCCCCCCAGAGCATCGCCGCCAGGGCGTAGATGTCGAGCGTCCCGATACGGCCGTGGACGAGCAGCAGGTTGTCGGCCGCCAACAGGGCGCACGATCCGAGGGCGATCCCCGCCCGACCGCCGCAGGCGCGCACGAGCCCGTACAGCCCCAGGAGCGCCAGCGTCCCGAACAGCAGGCTGCCGATCCGCCAGGCGAACGGCCCGTCACCGAACAGCTCGATCGATCCGGCGATGATCAGCTTTGCCAGCTGCGGATGCTCGGAGTTCGGATCACTGCCGGAGGGTGCCTCGGCGTAGCGTGCGTTGGGCGCCAGGTGGATTCCCGCGATCACGCGGGCGGCGTTGACGTAGTAGTCCTCGTCGAACACGAGCACGTGATCGCCGGCCGATCGGCACGGTACCCGGCACGGCTCGTCCAGCAGCGCGGACCGGACCGCGAGCGAGACCACGATCAGGATCGCCAGGAGCCCTAGCGGCGGGAGATGTCGCAGGCGCCAGACCATCGCGTGGCAGCGGAACATAGACTGCGATCGCGTGAACTTCGAGAAGTGGCACGCGCTGGGCAACGACTACATCATCATCGAACAGGCCGAGCTCCCGTTCGAGCTGACGACCGGCCGCATCCGCGCGATCTGCGCTGCGCACACCGGGGTCGGCAGCGACGGGATCCTGCTTCTGTCCGAGCCGACCGAGGCGGGCTACGTGGCCAGGCTGCGGATCTTCAACCCCGATGGCTCGGAATCCGGGCTGTCCGGCAACGGCGCACGCGAGGCGATCATGTACCTGCGGCGCCACGGCCGTGCCCCGGCGGCCGCGTTCTCGATCCAGACGGGCGCGGGCGAAATTCGCGCCACGATCACCTCCGAGCGGGTCTGCACGATCGACATGGGACGCGCTCGCACCCAGAGCGAGGACTTCCCGACCGGGCCTCCCGACGGGCGCGGCGAGCTTGACGCCGGCGGCGCCCACTGGCGCTTCCGGCACATCCACGTCGGCAATCCGCAGTGCGCAATCGCGGTGTCCGACCTGCAGGGACTCGAGCAGCTCGACCTCCCGCAGTTCGGCCCCGAGATCGAGCACAACGCGCTGTTCCCGAACCGCACAAACGTCTCGTGGTTCGCGCCCGCGGGTGCGGGCCGGATTCGGGCGCGGATCTTTGAGCGAGGCGTCGGTGAGACCACAGCCAGCGGCACCGGTGCCACTGGCGCTGCGATTGCCTACGTGCTCGATGGCGGCGACTCGCCGGTGACCGTGGTGCTGGACGGGGGCGAGCTCGAGGTGGAAGTCGGCGAGGACATGCATATCAACCTGACCGGCTGGGCAGTTCCCGTCTACAGGGGGACCCTGGCCGCGGAGTTCATAAAGGAGCTGGATGCGACCGAGTAGCCGCCTGGAGCGGATCCCCCCGTACCTGTTCGCGGAGCTGGAGCGGAAGATTGCCGCCAAGCGCGCCGAGGGCATCGACGTGATCAGCCTCGGGATCGGCGATCCGGACACGCCCACCTACGCCCCGATCGTGGCCGCCGCGCAGCGCGCCGTGGCCGATCCGAGCACGCACACGTACCCATCGAATCGCGGCCGGGCCGAGTTCAGAGCGGCTGTGGCGGCGTTCTATCAGCGGCGCTTCGGAGTGACGCTCGACCCCGACACCGAGGTGATGCCGGCAATCGGGGCCAAGGAGTGCATCTTCAACCTGAACCTCGCGTTCTTGGATCCGGGCGACGCGGCGCTGGCCGCAGATCCTGGCTATCCGGTCTACACCGGCGGACCGCTGATGGCGGGTGCCGACGCGGTGCTGATGCCGCTGGCGCCCGAACGCGGCTTTGCGCCGGACCTGGGGGCGATCTCAGATGCCGACCTCAAGCGCGCGCGGCTGATGTTCTTCAACTACCCCAACAACCCGACCGGGGCGATCGTCCCCGACGGGCTGTTCGAGCAGGTGGTCGAAGTGGCCGGCCGGGCCGACTTTCTCGCCGTCCACGACAACGCCTACAGCGAGACCACGTACGACGGCTACGTCGCGCCCTCGTTCCTTGCCACCCCGGGTGCGAAGGAAGTCGGAGTCGAGGTGTTCTCGCTCTCGAAGGGCTACAACATGACCGGCTGGCGCTGCGCGGCGATCGTCGGCAACGCCGAGGCGATCGCACAGTACTGGCGACTGAAATCGAACATCGACTCGGGCATGTTCGAGGCGATTCAGCTGGCCGGGGCAGCTGCGCTGGCTCCCGAACTCGATGCCGATGTGCGTGCCATGAACGCGGTCTATCAGCGGCGCCGTGACCTCGTCTGCGACGCGCTGGCACAGGCGGGTGTGACGGTCAACCCGCCGAAGGGGACGATCTACATCTGGGCGCCCATACCGGACGGATTCGAGTCGGCGGCGGCCTACTGCGAGCACGTGCTCGAACAGGCGGCCGTCGTAGTCTCGCCCGGCGGGGCCTACGGGCCAAACGGGGAGGGCTTCTTCCGGATCTCCCTGACCACACCCGACGACCGGCTGCTCGAGGCGGTTGAGCGGATCCGGAGCCTGTAGACCGCGGCTACCATCCTCGGAGTGCAGCAGAGCCGTCACGGACGCAACCGGGCCTCGGTCTACAACACCGATGGCCAGCGTCGGGGACGCGCGCGGCAGCGCGCCTACCTTGTCGCGGCCGTGCCCGACGGGGGACACGGGCAGCTCGACGAGCTGCGCGAGCTGCTCAAAACGGCCGGGCTGGCCGATGTCGGCGAGATGGTCCAGCGCCGGGACCAGCCGCATCCCAACACCTACCTCGGCGCCGGCAAGCTTGACGAGCTGAAGGCCGATCTGGCTCGCGCCGACGCCAACCTCGTGGCTTGCGACGACGAGCTCTCGCCCCGTCAGGAGCGGAACCTCGAGTCAGCCCTAGGCCTCCCGGTGATCGACCGCACAGCGATCATCCTCGACATTTTCGCTGCCCATGCGCACACCGCAGAGGGCAAGCTTCAGGTCGAGCTGGCGCAGCTTGAATACAACCTCGCGCGGATGCGCGGCCTGTGGTCGCACCTGGAGCGCCTGGGAGCCGGACGGATCGACGGCGGGATTGGCACACGGGGGCCGGGCGAGACGCAGATCGAGACCGACCGTCGGCTCGCGCGCGATCGGATCGGCGCCCTGCGAAGGAAGCTCGCCCACGTCCGCTCCAGCCGCTCGGTCATGCGGGCCGAGCGCCAGCGCGCGCACCTGCCGTCGATTGCGCTCGCCGGGTATACAAACGCCGGCAAGTCGACGCTCCTGAACGCGCTCACCGGCTCCTCCGCGGGCGTCGGCGACCGGCTGTTTCACACGCTCGATCCGACCACCAGGGTGCTGCGTGCCGGCGGACGCGACTATCTGCTCACCGACACGGTCGGGTTCATCCGCAAGCTCCCCCACCAACTGGTGGAGGCATTCGGCGCGACGCTCGAGGAGACTCGGCTCGCAGACCTGATCCTGCACGTGGTCGACGCCTCGGTTCCGGAGGATGAGCTGCTGGAGATGACCCGAGCCGTGGACGAGGTCCTCCATGAGATCGAGGCCGAGGAGGCGCCCCGGGTGCTCGTCCTCGCGAAGGCCGACGAGGTCAGTGACGAGCAGCGGGTCGAGCTTCACAACCGTCATTCCGATGCAGTGCTCGTGTCCGCCCTGACCGGAGAGGGTCTGGAGAGCCTGACCGAGCGGATCGAGGACGAGTTCGCCAAGACGCTCCAGGAGGTCGAGCTGCTGATCCCGTACGACGAGGGTGGCCGGCTCGCCGAGCTGCACGAGATCGCAGGGGACCTGGAGCGGGAGGACACCCCGGACGGCGCGCGAGTGACGGTCCGGCTCCCGCCGAGCGTGGCCGCACGCTACGCGCCCTTCGCGCTCGAACACGATCGCCGATGAGCCTGCGAGTGCTGCGGCTCGACGAGCGCGCGACCTTGCCCAGACGGGCCTATCCCGGAGATGCAGGGCTCGATCTGCACGCGCTCGAGGACTGCACGCTCGTCCCCGGCGAGCGTGCCCGCGTGCGGACCGGGATCGCGGTCGAGATCCCGAAAGGCCAGGCGGGACTGGTGCTGCCCCGGTCCGGTCTCGCGGCGCGCCACGGGATCGCGCTGGTCAACGCTCCGGGCCTGATCGACGAGGGCTACCGCGGCGAGGTTCAGGTTCTGCTGCTCAATACCGACCGCACTGCCACCTGCGAGATCCAGGCGGGGGACCGGATCGCCCAGCTCGTCTTGGTGCGGTTGGAGACGCCAGAGGTGGTCGAGGTGGACGTGCTCGCGGGGTCAGAGCGCGGCACCGGTGGCTTCGGATCGAGCGGGAGCTGAACCCGATCAGGGGCTGGAGGGCTCCACCAGGCCGTGTGCCTGCAGGAAGCGCTTCGCCACGAGGGCCGGGTCCTGGCCCTGAGCGTCGACCGCGGCGTTGAGCTCCCGCACCGCGTTCAGGGTCAGCAGCGCGCTGACGCGGTTGATCGTCCGCGCGAACGCGGGCCCCTCGCTGAACAGGACCCGCTGCGGGACAACCGGGACGACCTGGCCCGAACCGAACGTGCGGTGGGGATCGCGCAGCAGCACGTAGTTACCGCCACGCAGCTGCGCATCGGTGGTGCTCACGTCCGCAGCCTGCACTGAGCCCTGGTCGAGGGCTTGATACTGAGCGCCGATCGCGAGCGGCTTGAACGCGGCGGGTACGAAGCCGTAGCCCTGCTCGAGCTGGGCGAGCCCCGGCATCGACTGCTGGAACTGCGGGGGCGCACCCATTGTCAGGCTCGGAGCGACCTTTCGCAGATCGCGAATCGTCCTGAGCCCATGCTCGGCCGCGTAGGTGCTGGTAACGGCGATCGCCGCCGTATCGCTGAAGAGCGTCGGCCTAAGCAGCAGCAGTCCGCGGGCACGCGCAGCGCGGCGGGCGGCCAGCAGCGCCGCCGCGGGGCTGCGGAACTGCCGCTTGTAGCCCGCGATCACGCTGTTCCAGGTGCTCACATACTCGGGGTACATCGACAGTCGGCCGCTCTGCAGTGCCTGCACGGAGACCTGGGGTGGGCCGATGTCTCGGTTCACCACCACCGAATAGCCACGGGCTTTGAGCGCCTGTGCGTACAGCTCGCCCAGCACAAACTGCTCGGTGAAGTTCTTGTCGCCGATCGTGATCAGTGGTCTGCCCGTGCCTGGCAGCACTGGCCGGTCGCCGACCGAGCGTGTCGTGGTGGCCGCCTGTGGCGCCGAGCTCCCGCATCCCGCGCAGGCGATTGCCAGCGCCGCGGTGATCACGGCCGCGGCTGCTGCGGGCATCGCTCTAGACGCCGGCGGCGTGTCTGGCATCGGCGTGTGCGGCGGCTTCGAGGCGATCGTCAAGTGGAGCCAGCGGAGCGCTCAGCCCGAGGGCCTTCGCGATCAGCCAGTCCGCGAACCAGGCGTTCTTCGGGAGCAACGGACCGTGCAGGTAGGTGCCGATCACGGTCCCGGCGAGAACCCCCTCGAATCCGTCCTGGCCGTTGTTTCCGTGGCCCTTGATGACCCTGCCGAGCGGCTCGGCGCCGGGGCCGAGGTGCGTGCGGCCGCCGTGGTTCTCGAACCCGGCCAGCACTCGCCGCTCGCCTGGATCGAGCTCGACCTCGATCGCCACGTTGCCAATCAGTCGCGGCCCGTCCTCGCGGATGGTCCTGAGATCGACCAGCCCGACGCCCGGGAGGATCTCCTCGCCCAGCTCGTAGGAATGACCGAGCAGCTGGTAGCCGCCGCACACGGCCAGAATGACCGCCTCGCGGTTGGCAGCGGCGTGCAGCGCGTCGCGCTTGACCTCCGCGAGATCGAGCGCACACAGCTTCTGATCGCGGTCCTGCCCGCCGCCGATGTAGAACAGGTCGGCCGAATCGGGGTCCAGCGGCTCGCCGAGATCGCTCGCCTGGACCGAGAAGCCGACCCCACGCCACTCGCAGCGACGCTGCAGCAGGAGCAGGTTCCCGCGATCCGCGTAGATGTTCATCAGGTCCGGATACAGGGCGCAGACCCGCAATGTCGGCTCAGGCACCGAGCAACACCACCTCGCTCCCGACGTAGTCGGGCGTCGCCGGCACCACGCGCAGGCCGGCCGGGATCAGGCCGGCGGAGGCACCCTCGCGTTGGAGCTGGGTGGCGCTGAGCCGGTCGAGCCGGATCACGTCGTCTGACGCGGTTCGCCGGCCGTCGAGCGCAACGACTTCACGACGGCGCTCGAGCACGAACCCGTCCGCGTCCGCACGGACTGCTGTCGGCTGACTCGAGTACACGACGCCCTCGAGCTCGCAGATGTCCGGGAGCGGGGACGGGATCCCGTCCACGACCTCGTACAGCTCGAGCGTGTGGGAGATCGCGATCGCAAGCATGCCACCCGCGTCCATGTGGAGCCGCGCGCAGCGCAGGAAGGCCATGCGCTCGTCGCTGCCGCCGAGCAGCTGGATCGTCTGCATCGGAACGATGCATAGCGAAAAGCGAGATTCGAGCCGGAAGTCGCGCGCATCGCCCTGGACAGCGTCGACGCTCAGCCCCTCGGCTCTGCGGCGCAGCTCGCGCACCAGATCCGCGTCTGAGTCGAGTGCGGTCACGTGGTGCCCGCGGCGCGCAAGATCGAGCGCGATCCTGCCCGTACCGGCGCCGACGTCGAGGATCGGGTCCCCGTGCTGGTCGGCCAGCTCGCGCCACAGCGGCAGGTCCACCGTGTAGCTGCCGCACTCCAGGTCGTGCCAGATCACACTCAATGCGCCACCACCCGATCGCGCTCCCAGAACTGCGCCACGTGGCCCCGTGATGCGAGCTCCTCGCGGAACTCGAGCAGCGCGGTGTAGGTCGGGAGGACATACAGCCGCCCGCGTTCCGGATCGGCGGTCGGCGTCGCAGCAAGCGCCTGGTCGAGCGCTTGCGGCAGCGCCGGTGTGACCTGGAGCCGCTGGTCCGGAACGCCGGCGTATTTCAACCGCAGCGCGAGCTCGGCGGCCCGGGTTCCGGCGCAGGTCACGCGACGAATGCGCGGGGCGATGATCTCGAAGTCCGCGTCCCAGATCCACGAGATGTCGCGCCCGTCCGCCGTGCGGTCGTTGAGCACCGCGAGCAGGTCCAGTTCGCCATCCTCGAGCGCGAGCGTGCGCACGATCTCGTTTGCCCCCGCCGGGTTCTTGATCAGCAGGATCGACACCTCAACATCCTGAATCTGAACCGTCTCGGCCCGTCCGAACGCGGCCGTGACCGCCTGCAGGCCATCGACGATCTGCTCCAGCGACATCCCAAGCGCGAGGCACAGCGATGCGGCACCGAGCGCGTTATAGACGTTGTAGAGGCCTGGGAGGGGGAGTGTCACGCGCGCGGTGCCGACCGGGGTGCGCAGCGTGAAGTGCGCGTCGCGCGTGCCTTCCAGCTCGATCTCGGCGGCAGATACGTCGGGGGCCGGTCGGCGTTGCCCACAGTTCGGGCAGCTGTAGACCCCGAGGTGCCCCAGGTACACGGCCTCGTACACGTAGGCGTGACCGCACCTGCGGCAGTGCTTCGAGTCCGACGCATGTTGCATCTCGGGGAGGGCCATTGAACGGTCCTCGATCCCGAAATAGGTCGCCCGCGGATTTGTCCGGCCCAGGTCGGCGATCAGCGGATCGTCCGCGTTGAGGGCGAGCTCGACCTCGGAGGGGAGCCCGGCCACGACCTCAGCCCAACGGTCGGCGATCGTCTCGAGCTCGCCATAGCGGTCGAGCTGATCGCGAAACAGGTTGCCGAGCAGGATCGCGCGCGGCTGCAGCTCCGGTACGACCCGGTCGAGCCAGAACTCGTCGAGCTCGAACAGGCCAAGCTGGCCGTCGATCTCGCGACGTGGTCCGGCGGCCGCGAGCAGGCTGGAGGCCACTCCTCCGGCCATGTTGGCCCCGGCGCGATTGTTGACCAGCCGGATCCCGGCGCGTTCGAGGACGCTTGCCGCCATTGCCGCCGTCGTCGTTTTGCCGTTGGTGGCCGAGAGCACGGCGGACCCGCGCGGGAGCCGGGCGCCGAGCTCGGCGATCGCCTGCGGCTCGAGGCGCATCAGGACCTTGCCCGGGAGGCTCGTCCCACCGCCTCGCCCGGCGCGCCGGGCGAGCTCGCCCACCGCTCGTGCGGCGAGGATCTTCGCTCGTATCGCGCTCATCGGGGAACGAGCACGCGCACGGCCGCCTTCAGGGACCGCAGGGTGATCGGCAGCTCGCCGATCGGGTCACCGTCGGCGTACATCGTGAACGGCCGGTCGGCGCTCACCTCGATCTCGGCCGCGCGCTCGACGTGGACGCTCGGCTGTTTGACGTGCTCACCCTTGAATACGGTTGGGAGCAGCCGCAGGAACCGTCGCTTTGGCACGTGCTCGACCATCACGACATCGAGCAGGCCGTCCTCGAGCGAGGCATCGGGGGCGAGGTACATTCCTCCACCGTACGCCTTCGAATTCGCGGCGGCGATCGTGTAGCCGGTTATGGTCAGCGCAGGTCGGTCGTCGAGACGGACCGTGAATGTGGCCGGCCGCCACCCTGCCAGGGCGCGCAGCGCGCCGTATGCGTACACCAGGTTGCCGCGCACCACCTTGGTCTCATTCGCGATCCGGTTGGCGTCGGAATCAAAGCCGCAGCTCGCGATCCCGATGAACGTCTTTTGCCCAGCCTGGCCGAGGTCGAGCTCCTTCACAACGCCGGTGGCGAGCACGTTGCACGCCGCGGGCGCCTCGAGCGGAATCCCCAGCACCCGCGCGAAATCATTGCCACGGCCGCCGGGCAGCACGCCGAGAACTCCATCCGTTTCCCTCAGCGCGTCCGCGACCGCGCTCACAACGCCGTCGCCGCCGCACGCAGCCGCGACCTCGCCGGCCTCGGCCGCCGCTCGCGCCAGCTCGCGCGCGTGATCGAGACTGCGAGTCATCTCTACGTGGTGCTCGATCCCGAGCTTCTGGAGCTCGTCACGGATCGCGGGCAGGACCCGGCCGGCTCGGCCCCCGCCGGCGGAAGGGTTGATGATCACGGCAACGTTCATGACCCGAGGAGCAGGCGGTGCAGATCATCGGCAATCGCCACCGGCGCCGGCTCGCTCGCGGCCTCCGCCTGCTCTCGCGTGGTGACGCCGGTGAGCACGAGCGCGGCATCGAGGCCGGCCGCAGCGGCCCCGGCCAGATCGGAGTCGAGTCGATCGCCGACGACCAGCGTGTCACCAGCGGGGAGCCGATCGAGCGCGGTAAGGAAGATCTGGGGCGCGGGCTTTCCGACCGAATGGGCCCGTTGGTCGGTCGCGTACTCCAGCGCGGCCACGATCGCGCCGGTTCCCGGCCACTCGCCGTCCTCGGTCGGGAATGTGCGGTCACGTCCGGCGGCGATCATGTCGGCACCGGCGAGCACGGCCTGGGTCGCCGCGCGCAGCTCGTCGAAGTGGAGCTCATCGTGGCCGGCGATGACCACGACGTCGGCCTCGGCCTCACGTTCAGTGCCGTTGAGGATCGGCTGACCGGATTCGGCGACGTGGCGGTGGATCGCGGGTGAGCCGATCACGTAGGCGCCCGCTCCGCGTCTACGCTCGGCGAGCACGTGCTGAATCGCGCCGCCGACGGTCACAACCTCCTCGAGCGACGCCATCAGCCCGAGCGACCAGAGCTTGCGCACGTAATCCTCAGGCGAGCGTCTGGCGTCGTTGGTCAGGAACACGACCGACTTCCCCGCCGCGCGCAGCTCCGACACAGCCTCGGGGGCGCCGCGGGTGCACATCTCGCCGACCCACACGCAGCCATCGAGATCGAGCACGACGTGATCGTATTTTTGGAGGAGGGGGGAGAGGGGCATCGGATCGCGGCCGCGGCTCGGTTGGGGAAGGGCGGATCCGAGCGCCGCGGGTATGCCCTGGATTATCCCGGTGGCGGGCGTTTCGCTCGATTCAGCATTTTCGGGCAGCACAGAGACGGCCCTCTACTGATGACGTGGGGGCGTCCGGAGGCTTTAGTAGGGAGGCACGCGAGACCAGCGAGATTGAGCTCAAAGGTCCCGCGTACCTCATAACGCACGCCTCAGCGGTGTGTACCCCGAACTAGGAGGGTTCCATGGGGTTCCACGGTGGCTAATCGGAATCAGCGAAGGGGTCCGCCAGATCGGGCCCCTTCGTCGTTCTGCGTGTGTTACTCCGGACAATCGGCAGCTCGCACCCGATCTTGAGCCGAATCCGCTGAAGATCTCGCGGCCCCGGCCGATCACCGGAATACCGTGGAAAACAGTCCGCCAAGCTTGGGCAGCGCCGCAGGCCGCACGCCGGGCCCCGGTGTCGCGCTCGCCCACGCGTGCTCGTTTGCGCTGGCGCTCGTCGTGATCGCGGCTACCGCGGGGACCGCGCACTGGAGGGCCGGACCGCTGGCGGTCATCACCGTTTTCACGGTGGTCAGCGGGCTCACGTACGTCCAGACCGGCGCCACGCGGCTGAAGGTCTCGGGCAGCTTTCTCGGGCTGATGCTGGCCGCCGTGCTGCTCGGTGGCCCGCCCGCCGCGTTGATCGGGATGGTCACGATCGGAGCCGTCTGGTTCCGATCACGTGAGGCGCCCCACTACCTGCGGAACAACCTCGTCACCTACACCTGGTTCGCCCTGATCGGCGGACTGTTCTTCTACGCCGCGGTTCATGTGGCGCATGTCGGTACCGGCGATGCCGCGTACTACCTGCTCGTGTTCGTCGCCTTCACCATCGCCCTGATCCTCAACTTCATCGGAGTGGCCGGCTATCAGTGTTACCTCGAGCGCGAGTCGCTGGTGCGAAAGACACACGAGGTATTCGCACCGGTTCTCGCCGCCGAGCTGTTCTCGGCCCTGCTGACGATGGCCGCCGTATACGTGTCGATTCGGCTCGGCACGATCGGGATCGCAATGTTCGCGCTGGTCCTGGTGGTGTTCCAATACCTCGTCGGCGAACTGCTCAAGTCCAAGCGTCGGGGCGAGCAGCTGCATCGAGCCGCTACCACCGACGACCTGACCGGGTTGCCGAACCGTGAGCATTTCCGCGAGCGTCTCGGCATCGAGATCGCCCAGGCCACCGCCACTGGTGGCCCGCTGAGCATGTTGCTGATTGACTTGGACCGCTTCAAGGAGGTCAACGACACGCTGGGTCATGATGTTGGGGATCGGCTCCTAGCCGAGATTGGTCCTCGGCTCGCCGAAACCCTCGGCCCGGACGGGCTCGTCGCCCGTCTTGGCGGAGACGAGTTCGGGGTGCTCCCGGCTCAGCGGACCGTGGACCGGGCCAAGCTCGAACAAGTCGCCGGGACGCTCCTCGCGTCGATTCAGACGCCTTTCTTCGCCGAAGAGCTATCGATCGACGTCGGCGCCTCGGTGGGGATCGCCGTCTTTCCACGCGATGGAGAGGACGTCAACACGCTGATGCGCCACGCCGATGTGGCGATGTACGCAGCCAAGCGTTCCCAGAGCGGCTGCAAGTTCTACGAGCCTGCCCACGATGGCCATTCACTGCAGCGGCTCAGCGTGCTCAGCGACGTCCGTCGAGCGCTCGAGTCCGAGGAGATCGTCGTTCACTTCCAGCCGATCGTCGATTTCGATAACGGTCGGGTGTCGGGAGCCGAAGGATTGGTCCGCTGGGAGCATCCCGACCGCGGGCTTCTGTCTCCCGCCGCGTTCATCCCGGTGGTGGAGCAGACCGGCTTGATCCGGCCTCTGACGAGGCGGGTGCTCGAGCTGTCGCTCGCCGAGTGCGCGCGCTGGCGGCGCGCCGGTTACGACCTGTCGGTGGCCGTGAACCTGTCCGTGCGCAATCTGCTCGACCGTGATCTTCCACCGCTGATCCCGCAGTTGCTCGCGGACTATGGGCTAACGCCCGATGCGCTGAAGCTCGAGATCACCGAGAGCATGCTGATGTCCGATCCCGACCGCGTGAGGGCGACGGTTAATCGCCTCAGCGCGCTCAACGTCCGGCTGTCTGTCGACGACTTTGGGACCGGCTACTCGTCGCTCGCCGTGCTCAGGGAGCTGCCGATCAACGAACTCAAGATCGATCGCTCGTTCGTGACCCCAATGCTCAGCGACGAGAGCGATCTGATCATCGTCCGCTCGACGATCAACCTGGGACACGATCTCGGGCTGCGGATCATCGCCGAGGGAGTGGAGGACGAGGAGACGCTTGAGCGGCTCTCGGAGCTCGGCTGCGATCTCGTCCAGGGCTTTCACCTGAGCCGGCCGCTCGCGCCGGCGGCGTTTGGCGCATGGATGACCGAGTTCGCCCAAGCGCGAAGGTTTGTAGCCGCCTAGTGTCGTGATTCGGAAACTCGGTGGCACCAAGAGTGGTCACTGGTGGATGCTGGGCGAGGACACAGGAGCCGATGCGCAGCAGCGCTGCGCGAGGCGACGAGGACGAAGCACAGCGCCGCCAGGGGCCGCTCGACTGCCATCCAATTTTTGAATCACGACACTAGATTTCTCAGAACAGGGCCGCCTGGCCGCTGTCGGCGGCAGGCTCGAGGCACTCCGGCCCGTCATAGCGGGCGTCGTTGACGGCGAGGCTGACCGCCCGCATGCTGGTCTGTCCCGGCGGCAGGCCGACGAGGATCGAATCGAGCTCAGTAGGTGGCGTCGCCGTGTCCAGCCAGGGACGCTCGTGCTCGCGCTCGAGGATGATCGGCATCCTGTCGTGCAGGTCCACGATCGCGGAGTTCGCAGCGGTGGTGAGGATCGTGCAGGTCCGAAGCCGGGTCCCGTCAGGGGCGTGCCAGATCGACCACAGACCGGCGAACGCAAACAGGGAACCGTCGTCACGCGTGATGTGGAACGGCTGCTTCGGTCCGGTTCTCGCGCGGCGCCATTCGTAGAAGCCGTCGGCCACGATCAGGCAGCGGTAGCGCTCGAAGGCTCGTCGGTAGGCCGGACGCTCGCGCACGGACTCCACCCGCGCGTTGATCATCTTCAGGCCCGTGTCGGGCGTCTTCGCCCATGACGGAACCAGACCCCAACGCAGCAACTCTCCACGCGCCACACCCTCTCGGCTGGTGGTCACCGCCAGCACCTCGTCACCAGGCGCCACGTTGTAGCGGCGGCGAACTTCGACCGACTCATCGATCCCGAACCGGCCGCGGATGTCGCCGGGGTCAGGTGTGGCGAGGCTGTAGCGCCCGCACACGATCAGCGAGCTCGCGCTGCAGCCTGCTCGGCTCGCTCTGCCTGCGCGCGCTTCTGCCTTCTTCGCCCGAGAAAGACGAGCACGCCAACAGCGATCCCGACCAGCACGATCCCGTAGAAGATCGACAGGTCGAGAGAGACCCCGCCGAACGGGAGCGCGATCAGATTGACGATCCCGATTCCAATCGCGAGCACCAGGACGACCAGCAGGATGATCAGGACGATGCCGCGGATCCTTGCCAGGAGCCCGGCGCTGGCCGGGGGCATGACCAGGCCCAGGAACCGCAGCCCCAGGAGCTGGCGCGAGCTCGGCGCTTCGACTCCGAGCCTCTCGGTCGCCTTTTTGAGATCGGCCGGACGGCGCTCGGCGAGAGCGAGCGAGGCGTCGGCCATACGGCGAAGTTGCAGGCGCTCCTGTGGCCGTGCGGCGGCAATCGCGCGCTGGAAGTGGGCGCGCGCAGCCTTCGCGTCGTAGCGCTCGGCCGCCCGCGCACCGAGGATCGCCTGAGCGGCGGACTTGAACTTGGTCTCCGCCTCGAGCTCCTCATCGGAGCGGGTTTCGAGCTGCTGCATAGCTGCCAGCTGGCTCTTCTGCTCGATCCTCATCATGCGCTGCTGCTTGGCCATGACAGAGAAGAGTCTAGTGCGGCCGGGCGGGGCTCAGCGTCGAGGCTTGATCACGTAGACGCGCTGGCCGGTCAGGTAATTGCCGGTGCCGTTGCTGCTCGACGGGGGCGAGCGGTAGACGTCGATGTGGTGACCGCCGATCGCTCCGCCGGTGTCCTGAGCGACGAACCAGCCGCCGTAGCCGTCGCGGCGGTAGGCGGGAACGTAGACGCGGCTCCCGAGCGGGATCACGCTGGGGTCGACCGCGATCGAGCGATAGAACCGAAGCGGCAACGATGCGCCCTTCGCGAACGTGACGCCGCGTAGCGGCACGTAGCGGAGGCCGCGGCCAGCCGACCAGCCCCCGCCCTCGAGCGGGAACGTGACGCCACCGTGGCGGTTCTTCCAATAGGCGCCTGCTCGCCAGTACGGCGGCCCAGCCCGCCAGCCGTCCGCGGGCGAAGTGGGTGCTCCGTCGATCGTCACCCAGCCACCGTTTCCGAGCGCATCGATGTGGTACATGCGGTTGTCGAGCCCGAGGCCCTCGCCCTCCATCGAGACGCCCATCGCCGAGTACAGCCAGTCGATCCGATGCCGGCTGCTCAGGCCGGGTGTGCGCACGCGTTTGCCCACGAACCACTTCTCGGGGGCCGGCCAGTACTCGGTCACGACGAAGTCGCTCAGCCAGCGGCCGTGGTTTCGCTTGCTCGGCGGCGCCGGGATCTTGTGGTGGCGGCTGCCTGTGGGGGCCAGACCGCCCAGCGAGGCGCCCCCGCTCGGTGTGTTGGATGACGAAGCGGCCTCCGCCGGCGCCGAGCTGAGCGCGCTGAGGAGGCTCGGGCCAAGCACTGCGGTCCCCAGCGCAATTACTGCGAGTGCCACCGCTACTCTGACCGCCGCCCGGCGCGTTCCGTCACCGCCGATCATCCGAGGCTCTTCTCCGTGGTCGCGGGTGGACCTGCGCGTGAGCGAGGTCTTGCTGCTCGGTGCAGGCTAATGGGCGAGCCCAACAACCAGGCACTTATGCCGGCTGCTGAGCCGGGACCGATCCGATCGGCCGTTCCGGGGGACGGTCGGCAATCCGGGCAGCCGGTTGACCCCGGCGCCGTGGTCTCCAGACACGGACGTATTGCGCGGCGAGGTACGAGCCGATCACGACGATCACGGCCAGGAGTTGGCCGAGCAGCGTCTCCCAGTTGTTGAACAGGCTCAACCAGGTGCCCATCCAACCGGGGATGTGAAGCCAGCTGATTTCGCTGGTTCCGATCCAGCCGGCGAGCTGCATCGCGTTGACCTCCTCGCCGGGGACCCTCTCAGGTCGACATAACACGCAGAAGCGCCGCCAGCCTTGATCGCGTGGCTCGCAAGTTCCGCCTCAGGCCGTTTGGGTGGATCCTGCTGGCGGTGCGATCCTGCTGGCGGTGGTCGTCGTGTCGGTCGTGACGATATTCCTGGCCTCGGGTGGGCTTCAGGGTCGCCGGCTACGTGGTGACGGCGGCGATCGTGGCGTTCCCGATGGCCGACCAGATCACGGTTCGGGGAGGCGCGCTTGGCCTGATGAGTCGCCGGCGGTGGAGCACGGCGGCGTCCAGGGCGATTTCGCGATACCGGTAGACATAAGCCCGATTATCAAGCGTTAATTGCAGCAACCAGCCGGCGGACGGAAGGCTCGGAGCCTCCGTAGTCTCTGACGAGACCGACCTTGCACATCGCACGTCGAACTAGCGGACTCGTCGTACTCGGCGCCGCAGCGCTAATGCTGGCGGCATGCGGCAGCGCGCATCCGACGATGGCGTCCGGACCGGCGACGAGCGTCGCAGCCGCGGCTCTACCCGTGAGCGGTAGTTCCGCCAGTTGCGCCGGCTTGACTCGCGCGCAGCAGTTCAAAACAGCACGCGTGGTCTTTGTTGGCGTGATGCTGCCCGGCCACCTCGTTGGTGTCGCCGATGACACGCAGCTGAGCTCTCCTGCGCAGGTCCGAGTTAGCCACTATCTCAAGGGCCGCGGCCCATCAACCGTGCGCGTACTGACAGCAGTCAAACGTTCCGGCAAGGGCTATCGCTTCGCCGAGGACGGGATCCAGCCGCGGCCTGGACAGCATTGGGAGATCTACACCAGTTCCACCCACAGGCCCTACTCAACGTCTATCTGCGGCGGCAGCAGGATTGTCTCGGCAAAGGGCAAGCGCATCGGCGGCTGACGTACCCGCCGCGATGCTCGCCGCCAAGCTGATCGCCCGATTATCAAGCATTGATTACGACGGTTGCTGGGGCTCCCCGGGCCTGGTTAGCTGGGCCGGGATGACTCTGGAGCTCATGCATCTGCGAGCGAGGCCAGGCCAGGAGACGAGCTCCAGCTCACGCTGAACAATCACGGCATCAGCACCACCGGCCACGGCAGCGAGTACTTCCTGGACTGCGATGAGGCAGGAACGTGGGTCGAGGTCGAGCCTGTCGTAGCTGCGGTCAACCTGATGGCGATCGTCCTCCCAGCGGGCGACGAATACACGTGGACTCTGAGGATCCCCGAGAACGCACTGCCAGGCCGCTACCGCGTCCGCAAACACGTCCAAACCGAAACCGGCGGGCAGATAGTCACCGCCGAGGTGCAGGTGCTCGCACCGGCCTGAGCGCCCGATTATCGAGCATTAAATGGAGCAGTTGCGGGGGCTCCCCGGGCTGCTACGCCAGGGACCGCGACTAGAGGCGAGGCCTTGTTCAACCTACTCGATGGTCCCTGAACCGGCCGGCAATTGAAATGATGCAACCGACCAGCAAGCCGACCAGTCCGCCTGCGATCGTGGCTGGAAGGCCCACCGCTCGCGAAACGGAACTGGATACTCAGCATTCGGCTGACCACGTTTGCCTGAGCGGGGAGGAAGAACCAGATGGCCCAAGCGATTGTCTTGCCGTGGTCTACCTGCGAGCTGGTCCCGATCGAGCCCGTCCGCTTGGGCGGGTGCTCCAGCATCGACGCCCATGCCGTGACGGGCTTCCCCGCGACTCGCCAGAACCTGTGGTCCTCCACAACCCACTTCTTGAAGCAGGCAACGCCCTCGGGACGAAGACCGTGGTTGACACTAGGGTCACCAGTGACCTTCTTAGCTCCAGGCGGGAGCATCACGGATGCCAACTCCTTCGCCGCATCGACTCTCGCGTGGGCCATCGATCGCCTGGCAAACGGAGTGGACGCTTGCGCTCCTGCAGTGATCAGCAGCGAAACCAGTGCCGCCAGCAACGACACATATCGCCTCAAGGTCCTGATCTCCACGTCGTCCAACGCTCGATAGTCGGGCGGCCAGGGCGTTGCCAGCACCTGCAGCTGCTCGGTGGTCGGCCGCCTGCCGGCGTCGACGCCCGATAATGGCCCGTGACAGATCTGATGAGCACGTTCCTGAGTTTATCTCCGCTCCCAGCCGTTGCCGGGACGCTGTGCCCTTGTGTGGCGGGTCCGCAATCCGAGTCGATGCGATCGCGGTCGGAGAATCCGGCCCGAACCAAGCGCCGTGCGTCACCTCCTACTAGCTGGCGAGGACCGTCCCGAACGGCCCCGATGCGAAACACAACGTCACGCTGGGTTCGGCGCCTGCGGCGAAAGTGACGAAGGGCACCACTATCGGCGCTAACGTCAGCCTCGCCCGGCGCGGATCGCCGAGTGTGACCTTTTGCCCCCCCATCCTCGCTGTCAGCCTGGGTGTGCCGTTTGCTGGACTAATGAAGCAAGGGGCGCGGGAGCCTGCATACGCAAGGCGTCCTAGCTGCTCCCAACCGGCGACGAATACACCTGGACCTCACCGCACGGCGTTATCTACCTGGAGTCGCTCGAGCTCGTTGGCGATGACGGTCGCACCGTCGCTGCGTGCGAGGGCGGTGGCCATCTCGCGGGCACCCTGTTTGATCGACTGGTCGTCGAGGGCGCGGGAGATCACCTGGCGCAGCTTCTCGGGGGAGCTTCTCTTGCTGACCCTCACTCCGGCGTGCGCGACGACCACGCGGGCGGCGTTATCCGGCTGGTCGCGACCATCGGGAATGTGTTCTCGATCCGTGCCCGCGCGGCGCTGTGGGCCACAACGCGCACCTCGTGGCCCCGCTCGACGAGCTCTCTTGTGAGCGCTAGCTGCGGAGGGGCGTTGCCGCTGAACGCCAGGAGAGTCTGGAAGATTCGCATATACTTCATCTTAGTCCTACCAAGATGAAATCGTCAAGCCCCTCTCCCCAGGCCCGTCGATATCGGATGTCCGCGCGAGCTGATGCCGCTGCCGCGACCGGCGAGCGGCTGCTCGCCGCGGCCTGGAAGCACTTCGGCACGCGGGCCTATGAGGAGGTCCGCCTACGCGAGATCGCCGCCGACGCGGGCGTCACCGAACAGACGCTCTTCGCCCGGTTTCACTCCAAAGACAAGCTACTCACCGCCGCGTACAGGTGGTGGGGTATGCGCGAGATGGAGCGCCGCGACGCCGCTTTAGTCGATCACCTGCCTGGCGCGGTCGCCAACGTGTTCGACCACTACGAGGCGCACGGAACGGCGATCCTACGCATGCTCTCCCAAGAGGACCGAATCCCTGCCATCCGCAACCTGATGGACAAAGGGAGGGCCTACCACCGCGATTGGGCAAACAGAGTCTTCAAGCAACTCCTCGCGGGCCTGCCGCGCGCCTCCAGAGAGCGCCGGCTGACAGCCCTCGTGATCGCGACCGACGTGCTGGTGTGGAAGCAACTGCGACTCGACATGCAGCTCAGCCGCCCCAGCGCGGAAAAGATCGTCCTGGAGATGATCGAGGCCTACTCGCGGCGATCGAACTGAGAGGTCGGCCGTCACTGACCTCGAGCATCGAGCGTTGCAACTGGCGGCAACTGGGACTCCCCCTCGCCCTAGATCCCGCCCAGGCTTCCGTTCGCCTTGCACGACCCGTCGGGCGGGTCCTTGGTGCATCTGAGCGTGAGCGTCCCGCGCGCGTTTTTGAACTGGCCCGTGCCGCCAGTGATATGCAGCTGGCCGTTGTATCTGCGCTTGATGAACAGGCCTGAGATCTTGTACTTGCCGTGGATGGTGCCCGTCTTGAATGAGAGCTTTGAAGTACCTCGCTCGCTGGATGTCTGGGCCACCATGTCGTGGTAGGCGCCGGAGTATTTGCCCTTGCCCAGCGGCTTGGAGCATGTCGCAGAGCCACCCCGGTAGGTCCCCTGGACCTTGTAGATGGAGGACGCGTCATGCAACTTGAAGGAGCAGCGAACCGAGACTCGAGCGGGAGCAGCTGCTGACGCCGGGCCGATGATGGACGCGACTGCACTCAGCAGTCCAAACATGATCACGGTCTTGGTGGCGCGCATCTCAGCGACCTCCTGGTCCTCGGCACCTCAATTCGAATGCTACCGCCGGGTCAACCCCGGGAGGACGTGCTTGGGCCAGGACCGTCGGCGTGACCGATCGCCGGAGGGTTGTCCGCTCAACCCAAGGCGTGTCCGCTCAACCCAAGGCGTGTCCGCTCAACCCAAGGGTTGTCCGCTCAACCCGAGCTGTCTTCGAGCGCGGCGCGGTGAATCAGCCCGGGGACCTCGCTCCTCGACAGGGCGAAGTAGATCGCGATCGCGGCGTCAATCGCGAACGAGACCGCTGGAACCAGCGGCGCGAGCGCGATCGCCGGCAGGTATGCGAGTGCTCCGAGCAGGGAACGGCGGGTCCCCCCTGGCATCGCCGGCCTCGCCGGCTCGGCGACGAGCTGCTCTCGCCGGCTGAGGTATCCCCAGCTCGCGGTCATCGCGAGGCCCATCAGCATCATCGCGACGGCGTAAAGGAGAGCCGACACACGGGCCGAGGTGCCGCCATCGCGGATGTGCTCCGCGGCCAGCGCTGTCGGCCACGGGATGATCGAGACGAACAGGAGAAACACGAGCGTCAGCTCGATAAACCGCCGGTTCACAAACCGCACCGCGCTCATCATCCCGTGGTGCTCGATCCAGATCAGGGCGATCGTCGCAAACGAGACGAGGTAGGCGGCGTAGCTCGGCCAATTGTCGGCGAGCCGGTGAACGAAGTCCGACGATCCCGGGAGCTTCGGCAGGTCGAGGACGAGCAGCGTGACCGCGATTGCAAACACGCCGTCGATCAGTGCGTGAAGACGGCTGGGCCCCATGTGTCGAGGATGTTCCGTGCGGGGCCGCGCTCTCCTGCCCCAAGCTCGGCCACCGGCCTCGGCTAGGGCGTGTACCGACGCTGACAGGCCTCGAGCTTCTGCACGTTCTGGTCGGCGCGGCGCACGCAGTTCAGGAGCTTTTGGGCCGCGGAGGCATTCGGCGCCGGACCGGTCGGTACCGGTGTGCTTGGCGATGAGGCCTGGCCGGTCGTCACGACGGGAGATTGTGGCGGCGCGGGCACGGTCTGCTCGTCGCTCCCGCCGGGCGAGACCTCGCGCAGTCCGGTGCCGTCGTAGCTCGCCGTCCAGAGCGCCGGGTTGATGAACCCGACCTTGACCGTCCAGGTGTCTCTGGCCAGGTCCGCGCTCGCATTGTTGTCGTCGGTGACATGGAGCCGCGAATACAGCTTCTCCACGACGTTCGGCGGGAGTTGTCCGAAGTGCGATCTTGGCGACCCGCTCGTCGGCACTCGTGAGCCGCGTTTCGGAATCGAGCTGGTTCTCATTCCCGCTGTTGCTCTCGGCGCCGAGGTACTTGCGTCTCGATGCACGTGCTCACTCGTCACCGGCGGCCCCCTATCGATGGACCGTGCCGAGGAAGTTCAGCGCCATCGCGAGCCACGCCGGTGCCTCGCGGGCCCACAACGGATGGCTGTGGCCGCCCGGGTAGGTGTCGAACACGTGCCGTATGCCGCCCGCGCTGAGCGTCTGGTCAAACCGCTCGTTCGTTGCCAGCTCAGAGTCCGCCTGCCCGACGAAAAAGCCGAGGAGTGACGGCCAACGCGCCAGGGAGCTCCGCATCGAGGCGCCGTAGGGCACCCGGGCCGCGGCGTTCGCCTTTGCCGAGCCGAGGTTGAGCACGTGGGTCCCGGTCGGGTCCGTGGCGGCGAAGTAGCCGCTCCACGACTCCACCGCGGCGAACGTACGGAGGTGGCGGAAACCGATGTTGAAGGCCCCGAAGCCGCCGGCCGAGACGCCCATCAGGGCGCGCCCGCGGCGGCTGGCGATCGTGTTGTAGCGGCGATCGATGCACTGCGTCAGGTCGTGGGAGATCGCCATCGGCCAGTCATCGGTGGAGGACCAGTCGAGATACTCGGGGTCGGTCCCGGCGATCCGCGAGACCTGCGGAACGACAAGGATCGCGTTCTCCTTGGCTTGGTTGAGGGTCCGCGCGAGGTACCCGAAGCCGCGATAGGCCGTGGGACCGGACGGAAGCCCCTGCAGGTAGTAGATCACCGGGTCGGGCCGCCCGCGCGCGGCGTAATCAGCCGGCAGGTAGACCATCGTGGTCAGGTGTCCTCCGAGAGCCGGGGCCGGGCAGGTGATCGACTCGGCGGAGATGCCCGGGGCGACGGCGCTGCCTCCAGACGCTGCTGCTTGCCCGCTGGCGTGAGCAGCCTTGGCTCGGTCGCCGGGGTGGTTGCGATGGTGCGAGCTCCTCATCACGACGCGGGAGATCGCCAGGCCGGCGGAGCCGAGCACGAGGAGACCAGCGAGCACCCCGGCCAGCTCTCCTGCTCGCCGCAAACGGCGCCAGGCCAGGATGAATCGCAATCCGCCGCCACCCGCCGCCCCTACTACGCGAAAGAGGCCCGCCCGCCGGCCCCGCAGGCTCGGTCGTCCGCACGAGCCGAGCCATCGCCACCGCCGGCGCCGAAGGACCCGCCCGCGCAACTTATCCTCGGCGGCGGGTATAGAACGGCCAGGACCACCTGACTGAGGGAGGCAGGATGAATCGCAAGCTGAAGCTGCTCGGAGCGCTGGCCGTCACGAGCATGTTCGTCGTCGGTGTGGCCCAGGGAGCATCGTCGCCCACCATCTCGGGCGGCTCGACCTCATCGATCACGACCTCGTCGGCGGTGCTGCACGCCACCATCAACCCCAACGGCGCCACCACGACCTACCAGTTTCAATGGGGCCTGACCGCGGCCTACGGGCTCTCGAGCCCGGCCAAATTGGCCAAGGGCACGAAGAACGTCGCGGTGAAGGCGACGGCCTCGAGCCTGCTGCCCGGCACCGTCTACCACTACCGCCTGGTTGCCATGAACAAGTTCGGCGACGGCGCCGGCTTCGACCATAAGTTCAAGACCGCCGGCAATCCTCCGCCGACCGCGGCCACCGGCCCGGCCGGCCACGTGGCCACGACCTCGGCGACCGTCAGCGGAGTGATCAACCCGCACGGTCAGAAGACGATATGGGTGTTCCAGTACGGACTCACGCCGACCTACAGCTCGCAGACGTTCGGTGGCAGCGTCCCCGCCGGCAGCGCGCCGGTGATCGTGGCGCAGACCCTCACGGGCCTCGAGCCGGGTGTTCCGTTCCACTACCGCATCGTGGCCTATCACGGCACCTCAGTCGTGGCCACGGGAACCGACCAGGTGTTCATCACCGAGCCGTCCCCGCGCCCGGTTCCCCGGATCACGTACAAGACCACGCCGCACCGAGACGCCAAGCGGCCCTACACATTCACAACGAGCGGCAAGGTGAACGCGTCATCGCGCTTCCCCGCCTCGCTCGAGTGCACGGGCGAGGTGAGCGTCCACTTCATGCTCGGCAAGCGGGTCGTCTCGACGAGCCAGGTACCGCTCTCGTCGAGCTGCACATTCTCGGCGCCGACGACGTTCCAGCACCTGCCCGGCCGGGGCAAGCGGCCGAAGCACGAGCAGCTGAAGGTGCAGGTGACGTTCCACGGAAACGCGTACGCAGCCCCGGCGAACGGCCGCCAGGGCGGGGTGCAGCTCGGCTGAGGCACGGGCGCCCGCCTGAGTGCGGGCGCCCCGACCCCGCGAGGCGCTCCTACCCCCGATCCCGCAGCCGGTAGACCAGCCGCAGGCCCGACCACACCTCGTCGATCGCACACACCTTGTTGTCGACGAGGCCCGCGGCGAGGCCGAGATCGCGGACGACGTTCTCACTCACGTCGGTCGCCACCCCCGAGGCCCGCTTCGGCCAGGCGATCCACAGGCCCCCCGACTTTTCGAGCGCCCGGCGCAGCACCGGGATTCGCCGCTCGAGCTCACCTCGGCTGACCGAGAAGGCCACGATCACGTCCAGCGGTCCGCGCGCGCTGCGCCGCACGCTGACCCCGTCCGGCAGCGTTCCGAGCGTCTGATCGAACCCGTCCGGCGCGCCGAGCAGCCCGAGCCGGGCGCCCGGCTTGATCCCAAGCTTTTGCACCAGCGGCGTCCCGGAGTACCCCACCGATTGCGGGGCACGATCGCTCACTGCTGTGGCACCTCGATGCGATCGGCCTCACCGATCTCTCGCAGCACCCGCGCCGGCACGCCCGCCGCGAGGACCCCCTCGGGCAGGCTCTTGGTGACCACCGCGCCAGCGCCAACGACCGTGTCGCGGCCGATGCTGGCGCCGGGGCACACGATCACCCCGCCACCGAGCCAGACGTTGTCGGCGATCGTGATCGGATCGCCCGACTCCCACCCCGCCCGCCGCGGCCCGGGGTCGATCACGTGCTCCGCGGTTAGCAGCTGCACGCGCGGTCCGAGCTGGCAGAACGCGCCGATGGTGATCGGCGCGACGTCGAGCATCACCGCGTCCACGTTGATGAACGTCCGCTCGCCGATGCTGATCGCACCGTACTCGCACCAGAACGGCGACCGCACGACCACGCCGTCGCCGACGTGGCGCAGCATTTGTCGGAGGACGGCGTCGCGCTCGTCCAACGCGCCCGGCGCTGTGGCGTTGAGGCGGCCGAGCAGCTCCTGCACACGGTTGAACTCGGCCTCGTTCTCGGGGTCGTTGGAGATGTACAGCTCACCCCGCAGCATTCGCTCTCGCATCTCCCCCATCTATGCCCCCACGCCGGCTCTGGCCGCGAGCGCGGCGATCACCCTCGAGAGCTGGCTGCCCTGCCACGCGACAGGCGAGCGCCCCGGCTCGTCGAGCACGAGCTCCGCGCCAGGAATCGCCGCGGCGTAGCGCTCCCCGATCGCCTGAGGATGTTCAGGGTCAGCCTCGTCGCCGCTCGCCACCACGCTCACCGGCACGTCGATCGCGCCGAGCTGCGCCAGCGACCCGAACGGGTGCGAGCGCGGCACCACGCTCAGCGCGTCCGCGACCGCCGCAGGATGCTCGTGCGCCGAAAGCCGCTGTCGGATCACCGTCAGGACCGTGTCGCGCATCGCCGGCGGCACGCGCGGCTCGCCGTACGCCTGCACGAACCCCTCGACCCCACCCTGTCGCAATCCGGCCGCCAGCTCGTCCCACCGGGCCAGGCGCGCAGGGTCGTCGTTCGAGGCCGCGTTGAATGCGGGCGTTATGACCACCAGGCCCCCCACCCGGTCCGGCCGTTCCAGCGCGAGCCACAGGGCCGTGTGAGCGCCCATCGAGGCGCCGGCGAGGACGGGGCGCTCGATCCCGAGCTCGTCGAGCACCGCGACCACATCGAGTCCGAGGTCCTGATACCCGTACGCGTCCGGCGACCCGGCAGGCGTGGAGCGACCGTGGCCGCGGGCATCGAATGTGACCACACGATGGCCCGAGCGCTCCAACGAACGGGAGCCCATCACCACGTAACGGCGGGTCGCGGTCAGGCCGTGCAGGAGCACCACCGGGACGCCGGCGCCATCGTCGGACACCGACAGCCGGACTCCGTCGCGTTGCACCCAGATCTCGGACACATTGTCTTTCTAGTGCATGCGGCGCCGCGATGCGTGCCGCGGGGAGGTGCGCGCGGCTGCCGCGGCGTGTGCAGGCGCGATGGCTACCATCAACGTTGTATGGACGTAACCGAGAGCAACTTCCAGACCGCCGTCCTCGACCGCTCGCGTGAGCTGCCGGTGGTGGTCGACTTCTGGGCCGAGTGGTGCGGTCCCTGTCGCCAGCTCGGACCGGTGCTCGAGCGGGCTGTTCAGGCCCGCGCCGGCACGGTCGAGCTGGTCAAGGTCGACACCGATGCAAACCCGGGGCTGTCCCGCACGTTCAGCATCCAGGGCATCCCGGCGGTCAAGGCATTCCGCGACGGTGAGGTGGTGGCGGAGTTCGTCGGCGCCCAGCCTCCGGCCGCGGTCGAGCAGTTCCTCGATTCGCTCGTCCCCTCCGAGGCGGACAACCTGGTGGAGCTCGGTGACGAGCGGTCACTCCGCAAGGCGGTCTCACTCGAGCCCTACCGGGCCGACGCGGTGGTTCCGCTCGCCCGGCTCCTGCATCAGCGAGGCGAGACCGACGAGGCGCGCACGCTGCTCGAGCGGGTTCCCGGAAACTTCGCCGCCGAGGGTCTGGCGTCCCGGATCAAGCTCGAGGAGCAGCCCGAGCCGGACCTGGGCGAGGCCTTCGCCGCACTCGACGCGGAGGATGCTGAGCGCGGCCTCGATCTGCTTCTGGGCGCGCTGCCGAGCGCCGATGGATCGCGCGACGACATCCGGCGCGTGATCGTTGGCGTCCTCGACGAACTCGGCGTGGACAACGCGCTGGCCCGGGAATCGCGCCGGCGGCTCGCGTCCGCGCTCTACTAGCTTCAGACGCCGAACGTCAGCTGCAATCCGGCCCGCTCCTCGAGCGGTTGCAGTCCGGCCACTCGCACCCCGATCAGGCGCACCGGGCGGCGGGCCTCGAACCGCCTCAGGAGATCGCGGGCTACGCCGCCCACCTGCTCGACCTCGCACACCGGCTCGGGAAGGGTGCGGGCGCGGGTGTGGGTGGAGAAGTCGTCAAGCCGGATCTTGATCCCGATCGTGCGCCCACAGCGCTGCTGCTCGACCAGTGCCGCGCACAGCCGCGCCACGAGTCCGTCGAGGATCTGCTCGAGGCGTGCCGGGTCGGCGATGTCGTAGTCGAACGTCGTCTCCCGGGACTCGGAGACAACCTTGCGCTCCTGGGTCACGGGTGAGTCGTCCTCGAATCGCGCCCGCCGCTGAAGCTCGGCCGCCAGCCGCCGCCCGAACGCGGCCTCCAGACCGTCCGGTTCGGCACTCGCGAGCTCGCCGAGCGTGCGCAGGCCGAAGCGCTGGAGCCGCTCGACCGTCTTCGGACCGATCCCCGGCACCAGTCCGCAGGGCGAGCCGGCGAACCGCTCGCACGCCTCTTCCCGGGTGAGGACGACAAAGCCGCGAGGCTTCTCGGCGTCAGATGCCACCTTCGCGACGAGCTTGCTCGGGCCGATCCCGATCGAGCAGCCGAGTCCAGTCGACTCGAGGATCTCCGCCGACAGCGCATTCATCGTCTCGACAGGATCCGGACCCCCGGTGAGCTCGAGGTATGCCTCATCGAGTCCGATCACCTCGATCATGGGCACGTGCGAGCGCACGATCGCCATCACCTCCCGGGAGGCGTCGCGGTAGTACCCGAAGTCGGGCGGGAGGAACACGCCGTCCGGGCACAGACGGCGCGCGCGGGAGGCTGGGATCGCCGACCCGACGCCGAACCGCCGCGCCTCGTACGACGCCGTCGTGACTACCGAGCGCGGTCCCGTTCCGGCGACGATGACCGGCAGGTCACGCAGCTCCGGTCGCCGCCGCAGCTCAACGGAGACGTAGAAGGCGTCCATGTCGAGATGGGCGACACAGCGCATGAAATGGAGGCTCGCAGACAGGCCAGACGGCGCTAAAGCACGCCGTCCAGCCCGTCAGACGAACCGAAGACCTCTACGAGGTCGACCAGACCGTGGCGACTCCGCCGAAGCCGAGCGCGCCTGCGGTGTTCTGGTTCAGGTCCCACTCCCGGCCGCCGACGAACGGCCCGCGGTCATCGACGACCGCCGTGACCGTGCGCCCGCCGTAGCGGAATCTGACCTTGGTGCCGCACGGAAGCGTGCGGTTCGCAACGCCGTAGCCGGCATGGAAACCACAGGCCGTCCCGCCGGCGTCGTTGTACCAGGACGCGACACTGGCACGGAACACGGTGACGTGCCCGGCGCGCTGCGTCGCGTGGGTGTTCATCTGGTCGCCGACGAAGTGGACGCGCAGCTGTCGGCTCCCGAGGCTTCCGGTGCGGTAGCGCAGGCGGAAGCCGCCGTGCCGGCCGGTGCGGGTGGTCGCCAGCCAGTGCCAATGCCGTCCCGAGCGACCCTCGAGGAAGACGCGCCGGCCGCCGCGCTCAGGCACAAGCCTGCCGCGAACGTCGACCGTCTGGCCAGCGAGGGCGTCGATCGAGCGACCACGGACGCGGAAGCTCGAGGCGACCTCGAACGGCCGCGAGACGCTCGGTGCAATCGTCGCCGAGGGCGTGCTGCCGGTCAGCGGCGAAGCTCCGCGCGGCCGGGTGGCCGTGCTGACCGCTCGGACGAGCCCGGACTGCTTGATCGGCTCGGCGAACGTGAAGTGACCGTGCGGTCCGACCTTGGTCGAGTCGACGGTCTGCCAGCCGCTGGTTCCCGCCCTGCGGATCTGCAGCGCGACGGCCTGGCCTGCGTTCGCAGGAGACGCCGTGCCCGTCACCTTCAGGTTCTCCCCGTAGGCGATGTGGCGGGAGTTGAGGCTGATTTGGAGTGCGCTCTGAGCATCTGCCTGACCGGCGGCGAGCGCGACCGCCGAGGCTGGAATTGCAAGCATGATCATGCCGGCAGCAAGCTGCGCCGGACGAATCTTGGGCCTCATGACGAGGACCTCCTTTGGTCATCGACGGCGCCTACGGGGTTAGCTGTCGGGCTCGCGGCAGATCGCACGCATCGCTGCGCGTCAATCCGTCGCTACGACTGCGGCCGGTGTCCCGGTCAGTCGATTCGCCCCGGCCGGGTGGTAGATGCGTACCCGGCAGTGGGTCCCCCGTTCGCCCTCGCACCGTGCAAGGACGACTCGGCAGGTCGAATTACGACCAACTGAGGGTTGCAGGCCTACGAGACAATTTGTGTGAGCCGCGTCACACTTGGCCCTGACGGCCAATCCGCGCGTGATGCCGCCACCCCGTCGCGTCCAGAGTTCGCTGCGATGCGCAGAAAAACCCTGAGCGCAACCGCGGGAAAGCGCGGCTGACAGGCACCAGGCTCCGCGCTAGGTTCGAACCGCGGGGTTTCGTTTGGAAAGGAGGAGCCCATGATGTGTCTAATCAGGAGGGCGAGATGGCTCACCGTCATCCTCGTCCTGAGCATCGCCGGGGCTGCGGTCGCTGCGGGTTCGCAGAGCTACTCGCAAAAGTTCACGGCGAAACATCCCGGCAAACCGACCGGAGTGACGTTCTCCGCCGCAGGCAAGGTCCAGCCGACGACGGTCACGCTGACCTTCCCGGCCGGGACCAAGATCAACCAGAAGGCTACGCCGCGCTGCACCGCGGCCGGTTCATGCCCAGGCGGGTCGCAGCTCGGCACGGGTAGCGCGACTGTGCGCATACTCGGAGTCTCAAACATGCTGCCGGTCACTGCGTACAACCGCAGCGGAGGCCTGCTGCTGGTGATCCAGGTGCCGGGAATCGGGGGTATCAGCCTCCTCCCGACGTTGTCGGGCCGAAAGCTGACAGTGGCCGTGCCCGCGCTGCCGTCGACGACGCTCATTGCGCTCAAGCTGACCATCAACAAGGTCGGCAAGGGCACCCACGCCTACATGCGGACGCCATCCACCTGCCCAAAGACGGGCGCGTGGAAGTCCAGCGCCCGCTTCGCCTACGCGAACGGGACCGGGATCACCCGCACCTCGCGCTCGGCCTGTGTGAAGCACTAGCGCGCTCGTAGGACCGTCACAGGGGCCTCCTGAGGGGAGGCCCCTCTTGGTTGGGCGCGCGCGGCATACCGGTGGCCGCGGCCAACTGCGCTTCGCCTGCAAGAATCCAGTCCGTGGCAAACCCGGACCGGCTCACCGGACTCGACAGCTCGTTCCTCCATCTCGAGCGCGACGCGGCACACATGCACGTGGCCGGCTGCATGGTGTTCGACGGCATCGCGCCGTCGTATGACGAGTTCGTGGAGGAGATCCAGGCGCGGCTGCACCTGGTCCCTCGCTACCGGCAGCGGCTCGCGTTCGTGCCGCTCAGCCAGGGGCGTCCGGTATGGGTCGACGACCCCCACTTCAACATCTCCTACCACGTGCGGCACACGGCGCT
The DNA here is from genome assembly GCA_963796645.1 of uncultured Solirubrobacterales bacterium. GTDB lineage: Bacteria > Actinomycetota > Thermoleophilia > Solirubrobacterales > Solirubrobacteraceae > Palsa-465. Next base: position 581,830 of record CAWCMQ010000007.1, read on the forward strand.
GCCGCGCCCGGGCGGCGACGAGGAGCTCAAGCGCCTCGCCGGTCGGGTCTTCTCACAGGCGCTGGACCGCGATCGCCCGCTGTGGGAGCTGTGGCTCGTCGAGGGCCTCTCCGATGAGCGCTTCGCGGTCCTGTCGAAGACGCACCACGCGCTCGTCGACGGCGTCTCCGGGGTCGACATCGCCACGATCCTGTTCGACACCTCGCAGGACCCGATGCCGGTGGCTCCACCCGACCATGAGTGGGTCCCGAGGCCACTGCCGACCAACGCTCAGCTGCTGGCCGACGCGCTGGTCGAGCGTGCCACGGTGCCCGGAGAGGTGGCCCGGGGTGTACGGGCCGCGTTCCGCGGACCCCGGCAGGTCACCGAGCGAGCCGGCAAGGCGCTCGTCTCAGTCGGTGCGCTGGCGTGGGCCGGCATGCAGGCCGCTCCTGAAAGCCCCTTCAACGTGCGGATCGGTCCGCACCGCCGGTTCACCTGGGTGCTGGGCGAGCTCAGCGAGTTCAAGGCGGTCAAGAACGCCGTCGGCGGCACGGTGAACGACGTCGTCCTCGCGGTCGTCGCGGGCGCGCTAGGCCGCCACATGCGCCTGCACGGAGCTGACACAGATGGCGTCGTGCTGAAAGCGATGGTGCCGGTGTCAGTCCGCGCCGACGTGGAGCGCGGGGCGCTCGGCAACCGGGTGGCAGCGATGTGGGCACCGCTCCCGGTGGGTGTGCTCGATCCGATCCAGCGCCTGCTCGAGATCAGCAACGCGATGCAGGAGGTCAAGGAATCGGGACAGGCGGTCGGGGCTCAGGTGCTGACCGAGATGAGCGGGTTCGCTCCGCCCACGATCATGGCTCAGGCGGCGCGGCTGCAGGCGCGGCAGCGGCTGTTCAACGTCGTCGTCACAAACGTCCCGGGCCCGCAGGTTCCGCTGTACATGCTCGGCCGCGAGCTCGATGCGATCTTCCCGATGGTCCCGCTGGCCGAGAACACGGCGCTGGGGATCGCGATCATGAGCTACAACGGCCAGCTCAACTTCGGCCTCGTGTCGGACTTCGATGCGCTGCCGGACGTCGAAGCGCTCGCCGAGGAGCTCCGGCTGTCGATCGCAGAGCTGGTTGCCGCCTCGGGGGCGCACGGCGACGGCGCGCGCCCCTCGCGGAGCGAACGCGCCGTCCACACCCGCGAGTGAGGGTCAGCGTCGCGCTCGAGCGCGTCGCGATCGGGGTCGCGTCGCTGCTGCTCTCGGTCGGCCTGATCGCGCTGCTCTCCGGTTACTTCGCGGGCAAGGACGCGGCCAACGTGTCGGGAGCCGCCACGCCCGTGGGCGAGCAGTTCCGGGACCTCGGCGACGTGCAGCTGCAACCGGGTCAGCCGCATCCCGCGTATGACTCAAATCCGCCGACGAGCGGAGCGCATGTGCCCGAGCCCATAATCGCCGACAACCTCAAGCTGAACGACAATCAGCTGCTCCAGGCGCTGCAGGAGGGCAATGTCGTGATCGTGTACGGGACGCCGCGGCCGCCGCACGGCCTCGGAGCGCTCGCGCGCTCGGTGTCCGGCGGCCCGTTCACGCCCACGCTGGCGGCCGCCGGTCAGGCGGTGATTCTCGCCCGGCGTCCCGGGACGGTCGGCCTGACCGGGCTGGCCTGGACGCATCTGGTCCACGTCAGTGCCCCGAACGACAGCCTGCTCCACGCGTTTGCGGCCTACTGGCTCGGGCGTGGCGCGCCGAGCGGCTAGGACGCAGCCCCGGGCACGGGCGGAACCTCGCCTCCCGGCGCATCACGAACCGCGATCGTCACACGGGTCAGGACGCAGAGCCGCTCCCGGTCGTCGCGCATCTCAACCTCCCACACCCAGGTCGTGCGGCCCCTGTGCCTGCGCGTCGCCTCGGCGTGAATGGTTCCCTCGGTGATCGGCCGCAGGAAGCTCGTCTGGTTCGACAGGCCCATCGCCAGCTTGTTGTCTGGCATCACCCCGACCGCGGTGCCCAGTGAGGCGAGGCTCTCAGCGATCGCGGCGTAGACGCCGCCGTGCACAAGGCCCGCCGGCTGCATGAGCTCATCACGGACAGCAACCCGGCCGCAGGCGCGCTCGTCGGTCATCACGGTGAACTCGAGACCGAATAGGCCGTCGAAGCCGTGGGTCGCCAGAAACGGAAGCTCGACGCTCATCGCCCGGCACCTTAACCGAAGCTCCGAGCGAATCATTCCGTGATGGGCTTCTCTACGCTACGCACCGAGATGGCCTCACTCGAAAGCCTCCCGGCCGACCAGCGTGCCGTGCTGCAGCTTGTGCTGCAGCGCGGCAGGACCTACGACCAGATCGCCGAGATGCTCTCGATCGACCGCGCCGCCGTGCGCCAGCGCGCACTGCAGGCGCTCGACGCGCTCGGTCCGCAGACGCGGGTCGCGCCCGAGCGGCGGGCGTTGATCACCGACTACCTGCTGGGCCAGCTGCCCGAGCAGGTCAGCGACGACACCCGTGAACGGCTCGCTCAGTCCGCCTCCGAACGAGCGTGGGCGCGGGTGATCGCCTCCGAGCTGAGCCCGCTCGCGTCCAGACCGCTGCCGGAGATCCCCGTGGACAGCGGCCCACGCGAGCCGGCCGCCACCCCTGCACCCCGGGTCGCGCCACCCGAGCCGGGCGGCGAGCCGGAGCCGGCTGCGGCGGAGCGCGAGGTCCGGCCAACGGCCGGCGGCCCGGGCGAGGGAGCGGCCGCGCCACGGAGCTCGCGCCGGGGCGGCGCGATCCTGCTGGGGATCATCGGCTTGGTGATCGCCGCCGTCGTGGTGATCGTGATCGCCACCAGCGGCGGCGGCTCGAATAGCAAGACCACCTCGACCGTGGCCGCCTCGACAACGTCGACCACGACGACGGCCAGCGCCTCCACCACCACGGCAACGCCGCAGATCGTCGCCCAGGTGAACCTGAGCTCGCCGACCAAGACCTCGACCAAAGGCGTCGCGGAGGTGTTCCGCCGCGGCAGCACGACGGGGATCCTGATCGCGGCACAGAACGTGCCCCCCAATTCCAAGCACGACGCGTACGCCGTGTGGCTGTTCAACTCGTCGTCGGACAGCCACATCCTCGGGTTCGTGAACCCCGGCGTCGGGAGCAACGGACGGCTCTCAACGGCCGGCGCGCTGCCCGCGAACGCCAGTCACTTCAAGCAGCTACTGGTCACGCGCGAGACCGCCCGCAACCCGAGTCAGCCCGGGACGGTCATCCTCCAAGGCGCGCTGACGGGCTTGCCCTAATCAAGCGTCCCGAGTCAACCCCACGGCGCTAACCGGACTCGCCGCAGATCCGGTCGAGCCCCTCCAGCGCCCCGTCGAGCCGCGTGTTGGTCGCGCGACGGAGCATGAATCCACCGGTCTTCGAATAGCCGCGCAGCTTCTGCCGCTGCGCGATCGTCACGACCGTTCCCGGGGGCTCGGGCTCGAGCACGATCTCGGTGATCGACTCGGTCAGCACCCGCTCGAACGGTGTTCCGTCGATCTCCTGCGACCAGCACCGGCGCCAGGGCGGCTCCGAGACGAGAACCTGGAAGTCGAGCCGCACCGGGCGACCCTTCTTGGTCGTGAACACCTGCGTGAAGCGATCCTCGCTCACGCTCTCCATGCGCTCCACCCCCGGCCACCACCGCGGCATGTGGTGCGGATCCTCCAGCACCTCCCAGATCCGCTCCGGCGGAGCGGCGATCCTGCGGGTGCGCTGCGCGTTCGCCATTGCGTCAGCTCGAGTAGTCGATCAGCGAGAACACGTCGTAGGGGGCCAGCCGCTGGCGACCGCCCAGGAATGAGAGCTCGACCAGGAACGCGCACGCGACGATCTCAGCGCCCAGGCCGGTGGCGAGATCGCACACGGCTCGAGCGGTGCCGCCGGTGGCGATCAGATCATCGTGGATCAGCACGCGCGCGCCGCCGGCAAATGCGTCGGCGTGCACCTCGAGCTCGTCGATCCCGTACTCGAGTGCGTACTCGGCACTGACCGTCTCCGACGGGAGCTTGCCCGGCTTGCGGGCCGGGACGAAGCCGGCGCCCAGTTGGCGCGCCAGCGCCGCGCCGAGGATGAAGCCCCTCGCCTCAGCGGCGACCACCAGCTCGACTCCGAGCGGCTCCGCGAACGCCGTCAATCCAGTCACGGCGGCGTCGAGCGCGATCGGGTCCATCAGCAGCGGCGTGATGTCCTTGAACACGATCCCCGGACTCGGGAAGTCGGGGATGTCGCGGATGAACTCGCGCAGGTCCATCCGATCGTGGACTAGGTCGCGATCTTGCGCAGATCGCGGATCAGCAGCAGATGCTTGAGATGGGTGGTCACCGACGCGAGATTCTCGAGCGCCTCGATCGCCTCCTTGCGCCGCTCCGGGTTTCGCGAGCGCAGCGCCGGCGCAAGGATGCTCTGCAGCAGCTGGGCCTCGCGGTCGGCTGAGCTGCGGAAGACGCGCAGGTTGCGTCCGCCAACGCCATAGCGAGCGAGCTCGGACACCGCGCGCACGATCTCCCGCTCGGTCTCGTCGAAGTACCGAACCCCGGCTCGCAGCTCCCCTTTGATCACGCCAAACTCCACCAGCTCCTTGACCAGCTTCGGGTCGGCGCTGGTCTCCTCCACGACGTCCTCCAGCGAGTACAGCGCGCCGGGATCGCGCGGGCTGACAGAGGCGCGACGCCGGGAGCGTCCGTCGCCCGCCGGAGCGACGTCGCTCTCGGTACGGCCGCCCGCGAGCTCCTGGCGGATAACCCGCAGCGGCAGGAACTCGTCGCGCTGGAGGCGCAGGATCGTCCGGAGCCGCTGGATGTCGTTCTGGGTGTAGAGCCGGTATCCGCCCTGGGTCCGGCGCGGCGAGAGCAGCTTCTGATCCTCGAGGTATCGGATCTTCGAGATCGAGATGTCGGGGAACTCCTGGTTCAGCGCCTTGCACACCGCGCCGATCGTGACCGCCTTCTGACGCGGCCTATCCCCGCTCTCGTCCGGCGGCTCGGGGAGCTCGAGTTCAGGTTCTTGGGTATCGGACACGGACATCAGCGGCTCAGGAACGCAAGCTTGTATTTGCCGACCTGGAGCTCGTCCCCGTCGGCCAGGCGGTGCGACTCGATGCGGCGGCGGTTCACGTAGGTGCCGTTCAGCGAGCCGCAGTCATCGAGGTAGTAGTCGCTCCCCCGGCGCACCAGGATCGCGTGGTCGCGCGAGACGGTCACGTCGTCGAGGAAGATGTCGCTGTCGGGGCGTCGGCCGATGGTCAGGCGATCGGTCTCAAGCGGGAAGCTCTCGCCCGCCCTGCCTCCTCCGGACCGGATCACCAGCGCCGCACCCCGGGCGACGACGTCGTCGAGCTCGACCTCCTCGATCTCGCCCGTCTCGCCGACCCGATAGCTCGCCGTCGTGGCCCCCGGCGGAGATTCGGACCCGGCCATGAAGGCTCCGCACCGCTGGCAGTAGTTTGCGCCTTCGGCGTTCGCGAATCCGCACTCTGGGCAGTGCTGAGCCACGACGCTCCGGGACGCTAGTCCGTCTCTGCGGCTGGGACGCGGCCGGCGAGGATGTCCGTCAGCTGCTGAACGTCGGCGCCTGAGATCACCAGTTCGCCGCTCTCGTCCTTCTTGCGAAGACGATTGACCAGCTCGGCGCGCAGGATGTCGATCTTCCCGTGCAGGATCCGACGCTTGTAGGAGATCTCCATCTCCTCTTCGGTCAGCTGCTTGATCAGCTCCTTGAGCTCCTGGTCCGTCAGCGAGCCAAGGTCGGGGAACGTGTCCATACGGTGATTTCCTCCCGTCCTGCGGTTGTTCCGTGCGAGGCGAAGCGCGAGTATACCCGCGCTTCCCAGAGGGTCAAGCTGAGCTTGAGACTTTGCGTCCCCGCAGCTCCCGAACCCCAGTGCGAACGTACAGCACGGTGGCCGTCAATGCCAGGGTAATTCCCACATAGAGCATGATCAGGGCCAGCCAGTGCAGACCGAGCATGGCGAAGAACGGAGCCCCCATCATCGGCGCGACGCCGACGCGCCCGAACCAGTTGATGCTGATCTCGACCCCCCGGGCCAGCGCGTAACGGCTCAGTACGAGCATGAACACCTCACGTGCCACCACGATCGCGATCGCCCAACGGGGAAGGAGCTGGAAGTGCCAGCACACAACCATCCCCGAGATCACGAGCAGGCGGTCGACGATCGGGTCCAGCAGCGCCCCGAGCCGGCTGTACTGGCCGGTCAGCCGCGCCGCGAAACCATCGAGGTAGTCGGCCCACCCGATCACCGCGAACAGGATCGCCGCCGGCGCGCTCCGGCCGTCGCTGCTCGAGAACGCGACGATCAGGAACACCGGGATCAGGGCCAAGCGGACGAACCCGATCGCGTTCGGGAGCGTCCACGGATTGAGCGGCTGGTCCGAGCGGGTCTGAACCGGCGGCGGACCCGAGCGATCGATCCCGAACAGGCGCCGCTTGGAGAGCGGACTCACGGCCCTGGCTAGGGAAGCTCGCGCCAGAGCTCGGCGATCGCGTCGGCGGCTCCCTGGACCGCAACTGTTCGCGACTCGCGTCCGCGCCGCACCTGCACCTCCACCTCTCCGGACGACAGCGTGCGCCGGCCGATTGTCACCCGTGCGGGGCAGCCGACGAGCTCGGCGTCGGCGAACTTGTCCCCCGGGCCCGCGTCGCGATCGTCGTAGAGAACCTCGAACCCGCGCTCGCCGAGCTCGGCGTAGAGACGCTCTGCGAACGCTCGCTCCTCGGTCCCCTCGCGCCCGAGGACGACGAGCTCGAGATCGAACGGGGCCACTGAGCGCGGCCACGAGATCCCGTACTCGTCGGCGTACTGCTCGACCGCCGCGGCCGCGGCCCGGGCCGGGCCGAAGCCGTAGCACCCCATCCAGATCAGCTGCTCAGACCCGGACTCGTCGAGGTACTTGGCCCCGAGTGGCTCTGAGTAGCGAACCCCGAGCTTGAAGATGTTGCCGACCTCGATCGCGGGCTCGATCCGGATTGCCGCGCCGCCGACGGTGTCGCCCTCGACGACGCTGCGCACGTCAGCCGTCTCGTACTGGAAGTCCCGTCCGGGCTGCACCCCCCGGAGATGGGTGTCGGGCCGGTTGGCTCCGGTCACATAGGAGCCCGGGCCGCCGGCCGCGACCGCGGCGTCGAGCACGATCGGCACCTGTGTACCGACCGGGCCGATGAACCCGGGCGGCCCGAGCTGCTGGGACACCTCGTCGGGGTGTGCGGGCCGGAAATCGCCGTTCAGCGCTCCGCGCAGCTTGTGCTCGTTGACGCGGTGGTCGCCGCGGACCATCACAAGCTTCATCGCGCCCTCGTCGACGATCACCGGAAATGCCTTGAGCAGCGCGCCGCGGGGAACTCCGAGCGCGCCGGCCACCTGCTCGACGGTCACCATCCCAGGCGTGTCCACAGACTCCGGCGCGTCGAGCGGCTCAGGCAGGACGACCGGCTGGGCGTCCGCGCACGCCACCTCCACGTTGGCGGCGTAGCCCGCTGCCAGCGCGACGTCGTTCTCGCCCGCCGGACAGGGCGCCATGTACTCGTGCGCCCCGAGCCCGCCCATCATTCCCACGTCGGCCTCGACCCGGTACCACTCGAGCCCGCAGCGGTCCATCATCCGATCGTAGGCGACGACGTGCTTCTGATACTGGACGTCGAGTCCCTCGGCGTCGCGGTCGAACGTGTAGGAGTCCTTCATGATGAATTCGCGCGTGCGCAGGACGCCCGCCCGCGGGCGCGGTTCGTCACGTTCCTTGACCTGGAAGTGATAGAGGATGAGCGGCAGGTCCCGGTAGGAGCGCACGGCGGCGGCGACATGGCCGGTCACGATCTCCTCGTGGGTCATCGCCAGGACCAGATCAGCCCCGCGACGATCCTTGAGCTTGAACAGCTCCTCGATCGCGTACCGGCCGGTGCGGCGCCACGGCTCGGCCGGGTGCAGCACCGGCATCAGCATCTCCTGCCCGCCGATTGCGTTCATCTCTTCCCGCACGATCTGCACGACTCGCTGGTGGATACGCCAGCCGGCCGGCAGCCAGGACCAGAGTCCCGAGCCGACCTGGCGGATCAGTCCCGCCCGGACCATCAGCTTGTGCGACATCGCCTCGGCATCGGACGGAGGCTCGTGTTCGGTGGGCAGGAAGTAGCCGGAGAGTCGCGTCATGGCAGGGCGCGAAGCCTACCGGCGGCTCGCCCGAGTGCCCTCGCGGCCGCCGCCCGGGGGTCCCGATTAGGAGAAGCGCTCGGCCAGCTGGTGGGTCGGCGCGTACGGATCCGCGTAGGTCTGCTCGTCGCCGACGGCGAGGCAGGCGCCGTTCCGAGAGCACGAGACGCCGAGCAGCTCGCCGCCGAACCTCGGGTTGGGCGTGCGTAGCAGCGACCACCGACCGTGGCTGAGGCGCTCGCTCAGGGTGATTCCCAGCGTGCCCAGCGAGGTCACTCCAACGGCCATGCACGACCCGCGCACATGGCAGCTGACCGCGGTGAACCGGTACTGGGTTCTCTCGGCACCGGGCGGCGCCGCGGGGTGCTGGAGCTTGAAGCTCGAGCCGCCCCAGTGCTCAACGACGCCGACAGCGTCCCCGAAACTGTCCGTCTGGACCGTCCCCACCGCCTCGCACCATGAGGCCGAGGTGCACGAGACGCCATCGAGCTCCTGCTCGCTTCCCCGCGGATTCGCCGAGCGGACCACGCTCCAGCGATGGCCGTTCCAGCGCTCCACGAGCATCCGTCCGAACTCTCCCGGGTTGACGTCCCCCACGGCCAGACAGGTGTGCACGGTGGGGCACGAGACCCCATTGAGCTCGCCGCCGGAGCCCGGACGGGCGGGCTCAGGGAGTTTTTTGATCGACCAGCGACGGCCGTTCCAAAGGGCGGCGCTGGGATCGGAGTCGTCGTTCTTATACGCCACGAAGCCGACCGCAACGCACAGCCGCCGGCTCGGGCACGACACGGCCCGGAGCGTGCTCAAGCGCCCGCGCAGCGTGGGGACGTGCTCGTAGCGCCAGGAACCGTGGGCTAGCTGCTCGGCCCACTGGATGTAGGGGCTGCCGACCCCGGTGCAGAACGCCGCAACCGGGCAGGAGACACCGAGGAACGCCGGGTGGCTGGGACTCGGGGAGGGCTGGAACGAGAACGCCTTGCCGTTCCATCGCTCGATCAGGCCTTTGCTCTTTCCGTGCGAATTCGTGTAGCCGCCCGCGGCAACGCACGCATTCGGCCTGGCACAGGAGACCGACGACAGGCTCGCATCGCGCTGGCCCGGCGTCCCGGCCTTCTGCCCCGGAACGTCGCGCACGGGCACGAGCGACCAGTGCGCGGCAAGCGCGCTGGGAGCCGCAATTCCCATCACCACCATCACGATCACGGTGATTCCCCAACGCCCCATTGAAACCCCTCCTCTGTCCCCACCGGTTCGCCGTGCAATCACACCGCACGCATCTGATATGAAACGAGACTATCTGAAGAATCGTCTGCTAGGAGCTAAGTCAAATGGCCTACGAAGTCCCGCCGCTCCCCTACGCGTACAACGCGCTCGAATCGACCATCGACGAAGAGACGATGCATCTGCATCACGACAAGCATCACCAGGCCTACGTGACCAACGCCAACGCGGCGCTGGAGGGCACCGAATGGGCTGACAAGCCCGTCGAAGAGGTTCTGCAGAGCCTCTCCTCGCTGCCCCAGGACAAGCAGGGCCCGGTTCGCAACAACGCCGGCGGCCACTACAACCACTCGCTGTTCTGGGAGTGGATGTCGCCCGACGGCGGCGGTGAGCCCGACGGCGACCTGCGGGCGGCGCTGGACTCGGCGTTCGGGTCCTTCGACGACTTCAAGTCGCAGTTCAAGGACGCCGGGGTCAAGCGCTTCGGCTCCGGCTGGGCGTGGCTCGTGCACGACGGTTCCGGTCTGGCGATCGTCTCGACCGCCAATCAGGACAACCCGATCAGCGACGGCAAGACGCCGCTGCTCGGCGTCGACGTGTGGGAGCACGCCTACTACCTGAAGTACCAGAACCGCCGCCCCGACTACCTGGACGCGTGGTGGAACGTCGTGAACTGGGCAAAGGTCGCCGAGGAATTCTCCCAGGTCGGCTGACCTCGGAAACGATGTCGCTCAAGGGGCCGCCCCTGCGGGGGGCGGCCCTGTTTCTTCTCGCCCTCGCCGTCCGCCTCTTCTACATCTTCGTGATCGCCCCGGAGCCGGTCGGGATCGGGGGTGACGGGAGCTTCTACCACTCGGCCGCGAACCTGATCGCTCAGGGGCACTTCTACGAGCGACGGATCTTCGGGCATGCCTACGAAACCGCGCTGCACCCGCCGCTGTTCTCGATCGTCCTCTCCCCGGTGGCGCTGCTCGGCGGCGTGCACGTGCTCCCGCAGCGGATCGCCGGCTGCATGATCGGTGCCGTCAATGTGGTCCTGATCGCGCTCCTCGGCCGACGCCTCGGCGGGGAGCGGGCGGGGCGGATCGCCGCCGTCCTCGCGCTCGTGTATCCCCCGTTTATCACGGCGGATGGCTCGCTCCAGTCAGAGCCGCTGTACGTGCTGCTGGTGGTGATCGCGCTGCTCGTCGCGACCCGAGCCCTCTGCGCTCCCACGGTCAGGCGCGCCGCAGTTCTCGGCGCGCTCGTCGGCCTCGCCACGCTGGCGCGGACCGAGGGGCTCCTGCTGCTGCCGTTGCTGGCCTGGGTTGCGAGCTGGCGGCCCACCGCCGGCCGCGTCACCCGGATCGGAGCGGCGACCGCGGCGTGCGCGCTGGTGCTTGCGCCGTGGGTGGCACGCAATGCCGTCGTGTTCCACAAGCTGACGCTGAGTGGCAACTACGACACGGTGATCTCGGCCGCGAACTGCCCCGCCACGTACTACGGCCATGACATCGGCTGGTGGAGCCTCAACTGCCTCGCGCATGCCCGCACGCACCACCAGCTGCTGATCGGTGACGCCTCCCCCACCCCCGGCCTGCGTTACATCGGCAATCACCCCGCGCGCGCGGTCCTGGTCGCGGGGGTCAGGGTGCTGCGGACCTTCAGCCTCTACCAGCCGTTGCGGATCGGCAACCACGAGCCGCGGCGAAGGTGGTTCGACCTGCTCGGGCTGATCATCTACTTCCCGCTGCTGATCCTCGCCGGGTTCGGCGTCGCGCGCACCGGCGGCCGCGAGCGGTGGCTGCTGCTGGCCCCTGCGTTCACATCGCTGATCGCAACGATCACCGGCTGGGGCAACGCGCGCTTTCGGATCGGCGCCGACATCTCGATCGTGGTGTTCGCGTCGCTCGCGCTCGCGAGCATTCTCGCACGGCGTTCAGGCGCGAGTGAAGCGCCGGCCGGCGGTGGGCGAGAGCGACTCGTCGAGGCGTAGCGGTTCGTCCTCGGCGCGGGCCGCCTCGGCTTCGAGGGCCGCCATCCGCTCGGGGGTCATCGCGGTCTCGTCCTCGTTCTCCGACAGCCACTCGCGCGCCTCGGCGGCGCTGGCCTCGTCGCGGACGACGCGCTTGCCGGCCGCGTAGTAGCGGTCGATCTCCGCGAACAGCTCGTCCACCAGCCGCTCGGTGGGGACCTTCTTCAGCGGCTCGCCCCGGGAGTAGATCATCCCCATGTCCTTGGCTCCGGTGATCCCGAAATCGGCGTGGCGGGCCTCGCCAATCCCGTTCACGGCGCACCCGAGCACCGAGACCTCGATCGGGTCGTCGTAGGCCTCGAGCCGGCGCTCGACCTCGGCCACGACCGTGTCCATGTCGAACTGGAGCCGGCCGCAGGTCGGGCAGGCGATCAGCACCGGCCCGCGCTCGCGCAGCTGGAGCGCCTTGAGGATCTCCCAGGCGACCTTGACCTCCTCCTCGGCATGGAAGGTGGACAGCGAGATCCGGATCGTGTCGCCGATTCCGTCTGCCAGCAGCGTTCCGAGCCCGACCGCGGACTTCAGCGAGCCCGACCACTTGGTACCGGCCTCAGTGACCCCGAGGTGCAGCGGGTAGGGGATCCGCTTGGCCAGCAGCCGGTTGGCGGCAATCGTGTTCGGTACCGACGTCGACTTCATCGACACCTTGAAGTTCCGGAAGTCCAGACGCTCCATCAGCTCGACCGTCTCGACCGCCGCGGTGACGAGCGCCTCGACCGGGTTGTCGTACTCGAGTTGGCGCAGATGGCCGGGGAGCGACCCGGAGTTGACGCCGACCCGAAGCGGCGTGCCCAGCTCAGTGGCCCGCGCAGTCACCTGCGCCACCTTGTCCGGACCGCCGATGTTCCCGGGGTTGAGCCGCACGCAATGGGCACCGGCATCGAGCGCCTTGAGGGCCAGCGTGTAGTTGAAGTGGATGTCGGCGATCACCGGGATCGGCGAGCCGCGAACGATCGTCTTCAGCGCCTCGGCGTCCCTTTCCCGGGGAACGGCGACGCGCACGATGTCGGCGCCGGCCGTGGCGACCCGGGCGATCTGGTCCATGGTCGCGCTCAGATCAGCGGTCTCGGTCTTGGTCATCGTCTGCACCGCGACGGGAGCACCTCCGCCGATCGGCACCTGGCCGACATGGATCTGACGCTCTGAGGCCATGGACCCAGTGTAGGACGCGACTCAGGGCTTGGCGCTGCGCCGCCGGATCGCGATCGCCCCCAGCGTCAGACCAGCGAGGGCGAGCAGCACGAGGACGACGATCAGCCACGTGGGCAGGAACGACCCGCCTGAGCCGGCCGAGCCGCCCGAGCCTCCGGTGCGCGAGCCGCTGACCTGGCCGAGCAGTGCGTGCTGGATCACGTCGTAGCAGTCCGTGTACTCCTTGACGTCGGCGGGCATCGTGGTCAGCGCGTTGCGGAGCTGAGAGTCGGTGTAGCTGCGGGTCAGCTTGCCGTGGGCGTTGCAGTCGGCGATCACGCTCGCGCCGGCGGCCGCCTGGCCGGATGGCGCGGCGATCAGCAGGCATGCGCCCACCAGCGCCAGCGTTGTCAGGAGCCTTCGCACCGGGCGGAAGATTAGGCGGATGGGACCTGCACCAGCACCGCCGGCTGCGGCTGGGCGGGACCGAGCAGCGAGCCGGCCCGGAGCGCGACCTGCGCGGGAGCGAGCCGCCAGCCGGCCGGGACCGCGAACCTCGCGACGCGATAGGTGTCGATCGCCCGGGTGCCGATCAGCCGCACCCCGGGCGGCAGATGCGCCGCCGGCGTCTGCCACGAGCTGCCGACCACGTCGATCTCGCTCAGTGCCACGGGCCCGGTCACGGCGGTGCTGCTGCCCCGGAGATAGAAGTTCAGCGGCGCCTCGGCGAACTTGCCGTCGTAGGCGACGATCGCACGCGTCCCCGACGGCGCTCCCAGTGCGGCCGCGACTCCCCTCCAGTCGGGCCGCTGATACTGCTTGTGGGTGTCGATCCTTACCTGCGCGTAGACGAAGCCCGCGATCAGCAGCGCGAACAGCGCGCCACCCGCATACGCGACGGCTCGGTTTCTCGAGCTCGGGATCGAGCAGGCGGCGCCGATCACGACCGCGAGCGGGATCCAGGCCGGAATCAGCGCCCGGGCGATGTAGTAGTCACGCCCGGCCACCGCGAGCCCCAGCGGCACGAGCAGGACGAGGCCGGCGAGCGCCGCGGCCACGCCGGCCCCGCGCAGCTCGCGGGCGTCGGCGCCGACGATCAGCAGAACGATCAGCGCTCCGGCGAGCCCGGCGGCGCCGATCAGCCCGTAATTGACGATCGAGCTCTGGTACAGCGAGCCGAGCCCGAACGCGACCGGCACCTGCTTGACCCGGATCGCGAGTGGGAACGCGCCGATCCAGTCGCGTGGATGCGATGCGTGGCCCAGGAAATGCGGCAGCAGCACGGCCTGCACGGCCACGACGGCGATCACCGCGATCCACGTGGCGCGGTCACGGTTGCGCACCAGCAGCCAGATCGCCTCCGGAGCAACCAGGAAGGCCGCGAAGTAGTGCGTCAGCACGGCCAGCGCCGAGAACGCCGTCCACCAGGCGAGATTCCCCCGCGAGGGCGAGCGCAGGCAGCGGGCGAAGAACAAAAATGAGCCGGCGCAGAACAGCGTCAGCAGCATGTACTCGCGGGCCTCCTGCGAGTACCAGATCATGAACGGGCTGAGCGCCACCAGCGCCGCGGCGAGCATCCCTGCTCGCCTACCGACAAGCTCCTTCGCGCATAGGTAGGAGATCGGGATCACCGCCGTCCCGGCCACCGCCGACATCGATCTCAGCCCGGCCTCGGAAGTCCCGAACACCTTGGCCCACACCCACCCGAGAATGAAGAACAGGGGGGGATTGGGCTCCGCGTGGCCGATCGTGGAGAGCATCGGGCCGAACGACAGGTGCAGCTCGTTCGCCGCCTGGGCCTCGTCGACCCAGTAGCTCTGGCTGCCCAGCATCGCAAAGCGAAGCAGCGCGCCGACAGCGGTGATGGCGGCGACGATCCAAACCTCGGCGGGAATGCTCGTCGCGAGCGGCATCGAGCCGGACCGGGGCACGGAGGCGCCGCCCGTGCGGGCGGGGATGAGCATGCGCGCCGATTCTAGGCGTTATGCCCCGTGAAAATGCCGCCGTTATCCTGCCCCGCTTGCCTGCCGTCCCCCGCAGACGCTCGGCCGCGCTCGCGGCTGCGGCTCTCGTCGCGCTCCTGGCCCCGGGGTGTGGTTCGTCCTCGAGCTCGAGCCACTCGCTCACCCGGTCGCCGCTGATCTCGATCTTCGAGGCGGGTCCGCAGCTGCGCTCCAATCCCGCCGCAACGATCGACACGATGCACCATCTCGGCGTCGATGTCGTGAAGGTGTTCGTGCCGTGGATCGAGCTCGCTCCGAACGCCACCTCGAGGACGCCGCCTCAAAGCTTCAACGGCGCTGACCCGAACGCCTACCCGGCAGCCGCGTGGGCACCGTTCGACGCGATCGTGCGCGATGCGGCCGCCCGGGGCATCGCCGTCGACCTGACGATCAACTCGCCGCCGCTGTGGGCGGCCGGGCCCGGGGCGCCGCCCGGGGCTCATCCCCAGTGGAGGCCGTCGGCGACCGCGTACGGACAGTTCATGCGCGCAGTCGGAACGCGCTACAGCGGCAGCTTCAAGCCCGCCGGCTCCGCCGCCCCGCTGCCGCGGGTCCGCTACTGGTCGATCTGGAACGAGCCGAACTTCGGGCCCGATCTGGCTCCGCAGGCGATCGACCACTCGACCGTGGAGGTCTCCCCGGCCCTCTACCGCGGCCTCGTCGACGCGGCCTGGTCGGCCCTCGGCGCCACCGGTCATGGTCACGACACGATCCTGATCGGCGAGCTGGCGCCTCGCGGGCAGACCGGCGGCAGCCACCCCGGCGACTTCGACGGGATGGTGCCGCTCCGGTTCCTGCGCGCGCTCTACTGCGTCGATGCGTCACTGCATCCGCTCACGGGCTCGGCCGCCGCGGCCCGCGACTGTCCGACCGGTTCCGGGTCCGCCGCGGCCTTCCGCAAGGCCCATCCCGCCCTCTTCCAGGCTCCCGGATTCGCCGACCACCCGTACGGCCAGGGCCGCGTCCCGCCGAACGTGCTGACGCCTGACGAGCCCGATTTCGCCGACTTCCCAGCGCTGCCGAAGCTCCAGAGCACTCTCGACCGCCTGCAGGAGGTGTACGGCTCGAGCCACCGCTTTCCGATCTACTCGACTGAGTTCGGCTACCAGACCGATCCGCCGGAGCGGATCACCTATGCGGCCTCTCCCAAGCTCGCCGCGTTCTTCCTCAACTGGGCGGAGTACCTGTCCTGGCGCAACCCGCGAATTGCCTCTTACGACCAGTACCTGCTGATGGATTCGCCCGTCGCCAACGCTGCCGGCGGGTTCGCAACCGGGCTGCGGTTCGCCAACGGCACTCCGAAGGCGACCCTGGCCGCCTACCGACTTCCGATCTTCATGCCGGTCACCTCGGCTCCGCGCAGCCAGAAGCTCGAGGTCTGGGGGCACGTGCGACCCGCCCGGTATGCCCGCGGGTCCGCTTCCGGCACGGTGCGGATCCAGTTCCGGTCTGCCTCCGGCGGCAGCTTCGAGACCATACGCACCGTCGCGCTGAGCAACCCGTACGGCTTCTTCGACGTCCAGCAGGAGTTCCCGGGCAGCGGCGTCGTGAGACTCGCCTGGTCCTACCCAAACGGCACCGCGATCCATTCGCGCCCGGTGGATCTCAACCTCCACTAGCCAGACGGTCCACCGCCGCTCGCGCAAGGTGAGCGTCTCCTACATATCGGGGATACTTGAGCCATGGCGTCCGCTGCGGACCTCGTGGCCTCACTGCAGGGGATCTGCGGATCGGAGCACGTGCTCACCCATCCGCACGCGCTCGCGACCTATCGCTCCGACGGTCTCGCGCACTACCGCCAGACCCCGTTGGCCGCGGCTCTCCCCAGCACCGCGGAACAGGTACGCGACGTCGTGGCGAAATGCTACGAGGCGGGCGTCCCATGGGTTGCGCGGGGCGCCGGCACCGGGCTATCGGGCGGCGCGCTGCCGGTTGCCGAGGGAGTTCTGATCGTGCTTGCGCGGATGCGCAAGATCCTCTCGGTTGAGCTCGACGACTCACGTGTCGTGGTGGAGCCGGGAGTCACGAACCTCGCGATCTCCCGTGCCGTTGCCCCAACCCACTTCTACCCGCCCGACCCCTCCAGCCAGATCGTCTGCTCAATTGGGGGCAACGTGGCCGAGAACTCAGGCGGGGCGCACTGCTTCAAGTACGGGTTCACGACCAACTACGTGACTGGGCTCGAGGTTGTCCTCACCGACGGGTCGGTCGTCGAGCTCGACCGCGACGCCCCGGGTTACGACCTGCTCGGCGCATTCGTCGGCTCCGAGGGCACGCTCGGCGTGGCCACCAGGATCACGCTCCGCGTGGTACCGAAACCCGAGGACGTACGCACGCTGGTCGCGTTCTTCGAGGACACCAGTTCGGCCGGCGACGCCGTCAGCGAGATCGTCGGCGCGGGAATCGTGCCCGGAGCCATCGAGATGATGGACCGACTCTCGATCCGAGCGGCCGAGGAGGCCACCGGCGCCGGCTACCGGCTCGACGCGGGTGCCGCCCTGTTGGTGGAGCTGGACGGCCCGCGGGACGAGTGCACCTCGCGCTTCGAGCATCTGGTCGCGCTCTGCACCCGGGCGGGGGCGATGGATGTCCGCGTGGCCCTCGATGAGACCGAGCGGGAGCTGCTGTGGAAGGCCCGCAAGGCGGCGTTCGCGGCGATGGGACGCGTGGCACCGGCGTACTACGTCCAGGACGGCGTGATCCCGCGCACGCGGCTTTCCGAGGTCCTGCGCCAGATCGACTCGATGGCGGACGAGTACGGCCTCCAGGTGGCGAACGTGTTCCACGCCGGCGACGGCAACCTGCATCCGCTCGTGTGCTACGACGCCGCCCGCGAGGGAGAGCCCGAGCGCGCGGAGGAGCTTGCGGGCCTGATCGTCAAGGCCTGCGTCGATGCCGGCGGCTCGATCACCGGGGAACATGGCGTGGGGGTCGACAAGAAGGGGTACATGCCATCGATGTTCTCCGAGCCCGACCTCGAGGTGTTCCACCGTCTGCGCTGCGCCTTCGACCCCGTTGGTCTGGCCAACCCGGGCAAGGTGATGCCCACGCCGCGGCTGTGCGGCGAGGTGCCGGGTCCCTACCGCGAGCATCCGCTTGAGCGAGCGGGCGTCGCCACGCGGTTCTAGTGGCGCGACTGGAACCAACTAGATGACCGCTGCGCTCGAGCCTTGCACGTTCGAGGATGCGGCCGCCGCCCTGGCTCAGGCCGCCGATGCGCGGCACGCCGTGCGGATCCGCGGCGCCGGGACCAAGGCAGGATGGGGATCTCCCACCGACGAGCCGGAGCTCGAGCTGCGCACGACCGCGCTTAGCCGGATCGTGGAGCACAACGCCGGCGATCTGACCGCGGTACTGGAGGCCGGGGTCCCCGTGGCACGCGTTCAGGAGACGTTCGCCGGCGAGGGGCAGATGCTGGCGCTGGACCCGGCCCTCGGCCGCGGGACCGACCGCTACGCGACGGTCGGCGGGATGATCGCCACCGGCGACTGCGGCCCCCTGCGGCATCGTTACGGCGCTCCGCGGGACCTCGTGGTGGGCATGACGGTGGCGCTGAGCGACGGGACGATCGCTCACTCGGGCAGCAAGGTGATCAAGAACGTCGCCGGCTACGACATCGCCAAACTGTTCTCCGGGTCGTTCGGGACGCTCGGGCTGATCCTCTCGGTGAGCGTGCGCCTGCACCCGCTACCCGAGCACAGCGCCACCTCGCTCGGGGCGAGCGCGGATCCCGCTGCCCTCTCCGCTGCGGCAATCGCGCTCACGCGGGCGCCGCTGGAGCTCGAGGCGCTTGACGTCGCGTGGCGGGCCGGGCGGGGCGGGATCCTGGCCCGAACGGCCGGGGCCGAGGCCACGCGCCGATCCTCGCGGGTCGCGGCGCTGATGCGCGAGGCCGGTCTTCAGCATGTCGACACGACCGAGGATGACGACGCCCTGTGGGCACGGCAGCGGGCGGGCCAGCGCGGGCACAACGGACGCGCGCTGCTCCGAGTCGCGGCTCGGCCGAGCGAGCTCGCGGCGGTGCTCCGCGCCACCGAGGAGTGCTCGGGAACGCTCGTGGGCCGCGCGGCGCTGGGCACGAGCTATCTGGAGGTCGAGCCCGACGCGCTGCTGCGGCTGCGTTCCGGGCTCCCACGCGGGGCGCGGTCGGTGCTCCTCGACGCCCCCGCGGAGCTGCGCAGCGCGGTCGATGCTTGGGGGGCCGACGGCGGCGGCGCGCAGGAGTTAATGGAACGGATCAAGCAGCGCTTCGACCCAGCGCGGGTCTGTAACCCGGGCGTGTTCGTGGGCGGGATCTGATGGCGGCGTTCGACGGTCAGCGCGCTCCCGAGCGGTCGGTGATCGAGGACTGCGTGCACTGCGGCTTCTGCCTCGACTCGTGCCCCACATACGTGCTGTGGGGCGAGGAGGCAGACTCCCCGCGCGGGCGGATCGTCCTCATCGACGAGGGACTGCAGGCCAGCTCGCAACTCTCGGACGAGATGGTCACGCACTTCGACCGCTGTCTGGGCTGCATGGCGTGCGTGACCGCCTGCCCGTCGGGCGTGCGCTACGACCGCCTGATCGAGCGGGTGCGGCCGCAGGTCGAGCGCCACCATGAGCGCTCGGGGGTTGAGCAGGCGCTGCGCCTGCTCCTGTTCGAGACCCTCCCCCACCCCAAGCGTCTGCGCCGGCTTGTGCCGATGCTGGCGGCCGCGCGCCGGCTCGGCGCCGAGCGGCTTCCGGACCGCGTCTCGATCCTGGCCAAGGTGGCGCCGCGCACGCCGGTGCGAGAGGTTCGGCAGGCTCGGATCCCGCGGCGCACGCCTGCGGTCGGCGAGCGCCGCGGCCGGGTCGGGCTGCTGCTCGGGTGCGTGCAGCGGGTGTTCTTCTCCGACGTGCACCGGGCAACCGTCGGAGCCTTGGCGGCGGAGGGCTTCGAGGTGCTCGCGCCCGAGGCGCCGGATTGCTGCGGCGCGCTCGAGCTCCACTCCGGTGAGGAGGAGGCGGCGCTCGCCCGCGCCCGAGCGACCGTCTCGGCGTTCAAGTCGCTGGGCGAGCTCGACTACGTGATCGTCAACGCCGCCGGGTGTGGCGCGGCGATGAAGGAGTACGGCGAGCTCCTCGGATCCGACGCTGCACGCGAGTTCGCGGCCAAGGTCCGCGATGTCTCGGAGCTGCTCGCATCCGTGGAGCCCCGGGCCCCGCGCGGTCCGGTCCCGATCCGCATCGTCTACCACGACGCCTGCCACCTGCAGCACGCGCAGCGGGTGCGCTCCGAGCCGCGCCGGCTGCTGGGCCAGATCCCCGAGCTCGAGCTGCTCGAGGTCGGGGCCGAGTCGGCCGTGTGCTGCGGCTCGGCCGGCGTCTACAACCTGCTGCAGCCGCGGGCGGCGGCCGAGCTCGGCGCCCGGAAGGCACGGCATCTGATCGACACCGGCGCCCAGGCGATTGCGGCAGGCAACCCCGGCTGCGCGGCGCAGCTTGACCTCCACCTCCGCGAGCTCGGGCACCCGCTCCCGATCCACCACCCGGTCGAACTGGTGTGGCGCTCGATCAGCGCCTCGAGGTGAGCCGCCCGAGCAGCAGCTCGACCGAGCGCTCGAGCTGATCGAGCGTCGCCTGCTCGACGCTCGTGATGCCCAGCTTGCGGTTCAGCCAGGCATTGATCTCGCGATGGCTGACCCCATCCCGGCGCCGCAGATCGGACACCAGGCGGTGGCGCTCGGAGCGGAGCTGGGCCCGGCGCTCGAAGGCCGGGATCTCGACGGGACCCTCGTCCACCGCCGCCGGGGGCGGCCAGCTCGACGTCTTGGCCGAGGCGGGAGGCCCGAACAGCGTCATCTGCGGCGCCACGTCGGCGCTCAGCGGCACGAATGACGGCTCGAGACTCGGCTCAGCCTCGCGCTGCTGCGCTCGCTCGAGCTCATCGCCGGGCTCGTCGATCCGCAGCGCGATCCTCAGCTCCTGCTCCACCGAGGAGGCGTGATCGCGGAGGATCGGGTCGGCGGGGATGTAGAGCCAGCTCGGCTCGGCCGGGCGACCCGGGATCGTGCGCACGAACCGGCCCACGATCTGGCGGAACACCAGCGGCGTCTTGGCGGCAGTCGCGTACACGCCGACCCGGAGCCGCGGGATGTCAACGCCCTCGGAGACCATGTTGACCGCGACGATCCAGGGATCGCGGGAATGCGTGAACGCCGCCAGCTTGGCCGCCGCCCGGGGTTCGGCGTGCAGGACCACGAGCGGGGCGCGCCCGGTCGCCTCCCGGAGCAGCGCCGCGACCCGCCGCGCGTGGCTCGAATCGGCGGCGATCACGAGTCCCGCTGCGTCGGCGTGGCCGTTGCGGCGGATCGTTCTCAGCTTCTCATCCGCCTCGCGCAGGATCCTCGGCAGGCCGTCGGGCAGCTCGGTGGAGATCGCGGTCCGGTAGCGCCGGCCGGCCTCCCGGCGCGAGAGCACGGTCTCGAAGCTCGACTCGATCACGTCCTCGCCGCTTCGCCACGAAAGGGTGCCGTCGTAGGCGACGAAGCACACGGGCCGGCAAATGCCGTCCTTGACCGCGTCGGCGTACGTGTAGGAGAAGTCGGGCTCCGCCAGCCCGGCGCGGTCGTAGCGCACGCCCGGAATCGGCGTCGCGTCCGAGCGAAACGGCGTTCCGGACAGCAGCAGCCAGCGCTCCGAGCTGCGGAACGCATGTGCGAACGCGTCACCCCAGGTCAGCTCCTCGCCCAGATGATGTGCCTCGTCAGCGACGACCAGGGTCGCGTTGCGCAGCGCCTTCGCCCAGGTCTTGGGCGCTTTCGCGATCCGCGCGTAGGTGACCGAGACGCCGTGAAACCCGCTCGGCGCTCGCGGAGAGCCGGCATCCGGGGCGAGGTGCACCCCGAGCGTGCTGGCCGCCCACGCCCACTGGCGGGTCAGCGGCGCCGTCGGACACGCGATCACGACCCCGGTCGACTGCCCCGAGCGCAGCTCGGCCCGGGCCAGCTCGAGCGCGGGCCGCGTCTTTCCCGCTCCCGGAGCCGCCGAGAGCAGGAACGACCCGGCCGTCCACGAGCCCATCTGACCGAGCGCTCGGCTCTGCCATCCACGCAATCCTTTTCCCCACCTCGGCTCAGACACGAGCGCGGCATGGTGACGGGAGGAGCGGACGAACGAGGGCCAGCCGGATGCTGGCCTATTGGTACATCGCGTCGATCTCGGCCTGGTACTTGGCCGCGATCGGGCTGCGCTTGAGCTTCATCGTCGGGGTCAGCTCGTCGCCGCCAGGCATCCAGTCGCCCGGCACGACCTTGAACTTCTTGATCTGCTCGACCCTGGCCAGGTGAGAGTTGGCCTCGTCGATGCCGGCCTGAACCGCCTCGAGCACCCTGGGTTCGGTGGCCAGGTCCTCGAGCGAGGCACCTTCGAGCCCGTTCTGTGCCGCCCACTGCGGCGCATAGTCGGCGTCGAGGACGATCAGCGCGGTGTTGTAGCGGCGGGCGTCGCCGATGCAGCACGCCTGTCCGATCAATGGGCTCCCGGTCTTGATCGCCGCCTCGATGTTGGCCGGCGACATGTTCTTCCCGGCGGCGTTGATGATGATCTCCTTCTTGCGGTCGACGATCTTCAGGTAGCCGTCGTCGTCGATCTCGCCGATGTCCCCGGTGTGCAGCCAGCCGTCGGAGTCGAGCGCCTCGGCGGTCTTTTCCGGTTGGTTGCGGTACCCGAGCATCACGAATCCACCCCGGATCAGCACCTCGCCGTCCTCGGCGATCATCAGCTCGGTGCCGGGAGACGGCGGTCCGACGGTGCCGATCCTGACCGCGCCGGGGCGGTTGCAGGTCCCGAAGCCGCAGGTCTCCGACATGCCCCACAGCTCGGCCAGCTCGATGCCCATGGCGTGGAAGAACTCGAGCACCTCAGTCGGCGTCGGCGCTGCCCCGACGTTGACCGCGACTGCCTGGTCGAGGCCGAGCATCTCGCGCAGCTTCGAGAACATCTGCTCGTCGGCCGTCGCGACGGTGGCCTCGAGCTCCTCGGGAACCGCCTCGCCGCGCTGCTGCAGGCGCACGCGCTCGATCGCCGCCGCGAGCGCCGCCTGGACCGGCGCGCGCTGCGCCTCGGGCTGCGAGGCCTGCATCGCCTCGAGTCCCGCCTTCAGCTTCTCCCAGATTCGCGGGACGGCGAAGAACCAGGTCGGGCGCACCTGCGGCAGGTAGGAGAGGATCTCCCGCGGGTTCGGGCAGCAGGTGATCGTCCCGGCGTAGATGACGGGGATGTAGTGGTGGGCCATCCGCTCGGCGATGTGCGCCGCGGGCAGCCACGAGATCACCCGTGCGCCGGGGCCGAACGGGATGATCTCTTCGATCGCGTGAGCCGAGACCATGATGTTGTGGTGCGAGAGCTGGACGCCCTTCGGCGGGCCCGTTGTGCCCGAGGTGTAGATCAGCGTGACGACGTCGTCGGGACCGATCTCGGCGGCCGTGGCCGCAGCATCGAACTCTGGGTTGGAGCCCTCGACCTCATCGAGTGACAGCGCACCCGCCGGCGCCTCGCCGTCGATCACGATCAAGTGCTCGAGCGCGGGCAGGTCCCTTCGTGCCTCTTCGAACACGGGCAGGAACGCCTGCTCCACGATCGCCACCTTCGTCGCCGCGTCCGTGCACAGGTAGCGGATCTCCTCGGCCGGATAGGTGACGTAGATCGAGAACGGCGTCGCGCCAAGCATCGCCGCGGCCAGGTCGGCGATGTGAAACTCGGGCCGGTTGCCGAGCATGATCGCGACCGTGTCGCCACGCTCGACCCCCAGCTTCGCCAGACCGCCGGCGAGCGCGTCAACGCGCGCGAGCAGCTCGGCCCAGGTCAGCGAGACGCTGTCGTCGGGCATCCGCACGGCGACGATTTCGGGGTGGTTCGCTGCGGTGCGCCGGAGCGCCTCGGTCAGCGTGGGCGCGTCAACCGCGCGTGCCTCTGCCGCCGTGATCGTGCTGCCTTCCATACTCTCCTCGCGTCCAAGATCGGGGTCTCAGTGCGGGTAAAGCTATCGCAGCCGCCTCGGCCGGCGACCGTCAGTGGATGTTGAATCCCTTGCCGCTGAGGGTCGAGATGTCGTTGCTCAGGCCGATCACGAACAGCATCAGGATCAGCGCAAACCCGACGATTCCGGCGCGCTCCATGACCTCGAACGGGATCCGTTTGCCCCGCACCTTCTCGGCGATCGCCCAGAACACGTGGCCACCGTCAAGCGGGAGGAACGGGAACAGGTTGATGATCGCCAGCGACAGGGAGATCAGGGCCAGCACCTGCAGCGCGAGCGTGGTGCTCTTGGAGAACGACTCCTGGGTGACCGTGTAACCGCCGACGATCCCGCTGACCTGCTTGCGCTGCTGGGGCTCGAAGATCCGGGCGATCACCCCGACGGTCTGCTTGGTCACCCCCCACATCCCAGTGACGGTCAACGACGCGGCCTGGAGCGGGCCGACGGACTGCGATCCCTCGGCGAACTCGAACCCCACGAGCGGACGTTTGTCAGTGGCGTTGTACTTGGGCGTGACCTTGATCGTGAGCAGCTGGGTGCCTCGCCGGACGACGAGCACGGCGGGGGTCTGAGCCGGGCAGCCGTTGACCTGCACGCCCGCGCAGCGGTGGGTGCCGAGCTGGTTGCGCAGCGCCTCCGGGGAGCCCTTGACGCCGTCGATCGACACGAGCCGATCGCCGGGACGCAGGACCAGCGCGGCCGGGGTCGACTTCTCAACCTGGGCGACCCGGTTCACAGTCACCGACTGTCCGTGCGAGAGGAACAGCGCCCAGATGATCACGAACGCAATCGCCAGGTTTACCGCCGGCCCGGCCAGGATCACCGTGATGCGCTTCCACACCGGCTGGTTGTAGTACGCCCGCGGAACCGCCTCGGGCGGGATCTCCTCGTTGGGATTCATGCCGGTGATCCGGACGTATCCGCCGAGCGGGATCGGTCCGATCCCGTACTCGGTGTCGCCCTTCTTAACCTTCCAAAGCATCGGCCCGAAGAACAGCGAGAACCGCTCCACCCTCATCCCCACGGCCTTGGCCGCGGCAAAGTGGCCGGCCTCATGCATGATGATGAGGAAGGCGAAGCCGAGGAAAGCGAGGACGTAGGACACGGCACCAGTGTGGCAACTCGGGCCCGCGGCGCCCTGAAGAATTCGCTAAGGGGCTCTCAAGCCGCCGCGCGCTGGTGCACGAGCTCGCCCGCAACGCGTCTGGCCTCGGCGTCGGCATCCCCCAGCGAGCCGAACGAATGAACCTGTTTCGCGGGCAGGCGCTCGAGCGTTTCCTCGATCACGGCCGCGATCTCGAGGAATCGCAGGCGGCCTGAGAGGAAAGCGTGGACGGCCACCTCGTTGGCGGCGTTCATCGTGCACGGAGCCGTGCCGCCGGCGTGCGCGGCCTCGCGCGCGAGCCGAAGGCAGGCGAAGGTTTCGATGTCGGGCGCCTCGAATGTCAGCGCCCCGAGCTCGATCAGGTCGAGCGCGCCCACGGGCACGTCGTGGCGCTCCGGGTAATGCAGGGCGTAGGAGATCGGCACCCGCATGTCCGGATAACCCAGATGCGCGAGCGTCGCGCCGTCGTTGAGGGCGATCATGCTGTGGATGATCGACTGCGGGTGGACCACCACCTCGATCCGGTCATATGGCGTCCCGAACAGGTGATGGGCTTCGATCAGCTCGAGGCCCTTGTTCATCAGCGTCGCCGAGTCGATCGTGATCTTGCCGCCCATCGCCCAGGTCGGGTGCTCGAGCGCCTGCTCGACGGTCACGTCCTCCAGCTCGGACAGCGGGCGGCCGCGGAACGGGCCCCCGGAGGCGGTGAGGACCAGCTTGTCGACCGTGCCGGGCCGCTCCGAGGCCAGCAGCTGGTGCAACGCTGAGTGCTCGGAGTCGACCGGGATGATCGCCGCCCCCGTCGCCTCGGCGAGCGCCATCACCAGCTCCCCGCCGACCACCAGCGACTCCTTGTTGGCGAGGGCCAGATCGATCCCCTCACCGAGCGTCGCCACGGTGGGTACGAGACCGGCGGACCCAACGATCGCGTTGAGGACTAGATCGCACGGAGTCTCGGTCACGAGCCGCACGAGCCCGTCGGGACCACTCAGCACCTCGCCGTCGGTCCACGACTCCGAGGCGAGGGCGGCGGCATCCGGGTCGCTGAGCGCCACGCGACCGACGCCGTGCGCGCGGGCCTGCTCGAGCAGCGGCTCCGTGGCGGTGCCGGCCGACAGCGCCACGACCTGCAGCTCGCCGGCCGCACGCTCGATCACATCGAGCGCCTGCACTCCGATCGAGCCGGTGGAACCCAGGATGACCACACGGCGGGGCATGCCGGGGATTCTAGGAGGGCACCTCCGGGCTCTCGCGGACGATCGCCTGGGCGGTCACCTGCGCGGTGCCGCGATCCGGAAAACGCAGCGTGGCAAGGTCCACGGTGACGGTCACTCGATCTGCGCCGCTGCCGAGGGTGAACTCGACGCTCGAGTGCGATGGCCGATAGCACTCCGCGTCACCGAAAATGATGTGCTCGCCTGGGTACCCGTCGAACCTAGATCTCGTCTCAAGGTCGCCGCTCGACAAGTTGCGGATCATGATCCGGAGCGTGTCGCCGCTGAGCACCGTGTCCAACCGGAACAGATCGTTCGCGAGCAGCAGCATGGCCCGCGTGCCTAGCTCGACCTCGTTGGTCGAGCTGAGGACGACCCCGCGGGCGCCGGTCCCCCATGGCAGCTCGGTTGTCAGCTGGCGGTGCGTGATTGCTCAGGTGCCCTCCGCCACGGCTTGACCGACGATCGCCAGCTGATTGGGATTGGCGGACGACGGAGCCCCGCTGACCGTGAGGGTGATGACCGCCGGCAGCCCGCCCGTGGGGAACGTCTGAAGGTGCAGCTGGTGCACGCTGCCGTCGGCGAACGAGCCGAGGAGCGTGCTCTGACCCCCGCCGGCCAGTGTGCTCTCCTTGGTCGAGCCATCGATGTCCTGCACGGCGGGCACAGCCTGACTGGTGTTGTTCTTGACCAGGATCTGCACCTCGCCGCCCCCCGGAGCCGGCTGGCAGACGACGATGATCGCGCCCTGGGTGCCTGGGAGCGTCAGCAACGACTGTACCCCGCCGGAACCCCCAATCGCGCTCACGGCGCCGGTCGCGAGGCCGGCGCGATTCCCCTGGACGAACGAGTTCGGGCCGAGGCTCCCGAGCTTGGACGAGTTCGCTGCCGTCCCGTCCTTGGGCAGGAACTTGGCGTTCGCGACGGAGGTCTTCTCGTAGACCTTGTTGATCTCGCCCTTCGTGTAGAAATCGGTGCGTTCCTTCTTCTCGAGACGCACAAGCTCGTTGGTGAGCGTGATGCACTTATCCTCGATCTTCGCCAGCACCGTGCGGACGGGCCCGGTGATGCTGCCGAGCTTGACGAACAGCGGCGGCGAGTTGGAGGCGCTCGCCGAGCTCGCGTGAGCCTTCTCGGCGACCCCTGTGATCAGAGCCGCCAACGCCATCGTCACTCCCACCTTCGCCGTGGTGAGCCGGAACTTGATGTAGTCCGCCATGCCGGTCCCCTCCTCGTTTGACTGAGCATGAGTGTTTCGAAGCGAAGCCCGCTTGGCAAGCTCGGATCAGTCTCGTTCTAGTACCACCACGGACCAGCCTCCGGTGTCGATCCGGCGGTCCTGGCGCAGTCCGAGCTGGACATAGCCCGCGGCCACGGCGGACGCGGCCTCCAGCTCGAAGCCGCTCAGGAGCGCGATGTGCGGCACCCCGTCCGGGAGCCCATCCGCGATCTGGGCGTGGAGCGCCGCAGGCACATTGGCGGCGATGACGTCCGCCCGCGGCGGTGACTGCAGGCTGAGGTCTCCCACAGATGCTTCGACCGCAGCATGGTTGAGGCGGGCGTTCGCCGCCGCCGCCTCGACGGTCTGCGGGTTGACGTCGATCGCCGACACCGGTGCGAATCCAAGCTTTGCCGCCAGGATCGCGAGCACGCCGGTCCCGCATCCGAGATCGGCGAACGAACCACGTGGCTCGAGGGAAAGCAAGAGCTCAAGGCACGTCCGGGTGGTCGGGTGGGTGCCGCCCCCGAACGCCGGCGCCTCGGCAAGCACGATCTCGATCTCCGCGCCCGGCGCACTCGGCGCCCACACCGGTCGCACGTGTAGCCGACCGGCGATCAGCTCCGGCTGGTAATCGTCAACGCGTCGCTGCCGCCAGTCATCTGAGACCTCGTGCTCCCACATGCGGTGCGGTGAGCGGCCTGCGGCCCGCGCGATCTCGTCCCGGCTTGGAAGCTCGGCGCCGCGCATACGCAGCTCGACGTGACGGCCGGATCGCACTTCGCGCACGCCGGCCGGGATGATCGGCAGCAGCCGGTCGAGCACGTCCTCGACGGCCCGCGCCGGAACACGCAGGACGATCTCGCGCACCCCACTAGTGCATCACAGCGATCCAGATGTAGTAACCGGCGACGACTGTGAAGATGACTGCATCGAGCCGATCGAGTGCGCCACCGTGGGCGCCGAATACGCTGCCGGCGTCCTTGATTCCAGCGTCGCGCTTGACCGCCGATTCGAACAGGTCGCCGATCGGACCGAGCACGGCGACCGCCAACCCGAGCAGGAGCGCGTCACCCTGAGTGAGCCAGGTCTGATTGAGCCCGGCCAGGAACACGGACACGATTGCGATCAACATCCCGCAGAACAGGCCCTCGACGGTCTTGTTGGGCGAGATCTCGGGTGCGAGCGGGCGACGACCGAACAGCCTCCCGCCAGCGTAGGCCGCGGTGTCGGCGAGGAACGTGCCGATCAGCACGTCGATGAGCACGGCATTGCCGTGAGGGAGCCGGCGGAGGAGCACGGCGTGCGCGAACGCGAGCCCGATCCAGAAGACGCCGAGGAGCGTTCCCGCGATGGTGATCGTGAGACGGCCCTTACCACCGCGTCCGAGCGCGACCAGGAACAGCACCGGGAGTGTCGCGACCGCGACCTCCATCACGTCCTTCAGGCCGCCGTACCTGGCCGCGATCACCATTCCGGCCAGCGAGGCGAAGCCGACGACCGGCAGCGGGCGCCACCGGCCCAGGGCGCGATACAGCTCATGCATGCACAGCCACCCGATGGCGATCAGGAACAGCGCGAACGCGATGCCGCCGAGGTCGATGAACACGATCGCTAGGATCGCCGCGGGAATCGCGACCAGCACCCGCGCGAACAGATCCGAGCCGCCGCGCCGGGGCTCCCGGGGCCGGCGCGCGCGCTGCGGCTGCGAGCGCGGTCGTGCCTGCGAACGCGTCCGTTGCGACGGCGCGCGTCCACGCTGCGGTTGCGGGCGGGGCCGCCTGGTCGGCGGCATCGCTAGCGACCTCCGAAGCGGCGCTTGCGTGCGGTGAACTCGTCCAGGCTTTCCTCGAACGCCTGCCGGGAGAAGTCGGGCCACAGCTCGTCACGGAACACCAGCTCGGCGTACGCGCCCTGCCAGAGGAGGTAGTTGGAGATTCGCCGCTCGCCGCTGGTGCGGATGATCAAATCGGGGTCGTGCATGTCGGGCGCGTACAGATGGGCTCGGAAGTCCTGTTCGTCTCCCTCCGTAAAGGTTCGCGCTGCATCGACGATTTCCGCCCTGCCGCCGTAGTTGAACGCGACGAACAGGGTGATGCGGGTGTTCTCACGCGTCACCGACTCCGCCCATTCCATCCGCTCGATCAGCTTCGGTGGGACCGGATCGGTGCGGCGGCCGATAAACCGCATCCGCACGCCCTCGGCGTGAAGCTCCGGGGTCTCCCCCTCGATGCGACGGCCGAACATCTCCATCAGCGCGGCCACCTCGCCGGGCGAACGGCTCCAGTTCTCGGTCGAGAACGAGTAGACCGTCATCTCGGCGACGCCCAGCTCGACCGCGTCCCGCAGTCTCGCCTTGACCGTGTCGGCGCCGGCCTCGTGCCCGGCCACCACGGGAAGGCCGCGGCGCTTGGCCCAACGGCCGTTGCCGTCGGTGATGATCGCGACGTAGCGGGCAAGCCCGAGCCGGGCGCCCTCATCTCGGGGCACGCTAGACCTCGAGGATCTCTTCTTCCTTCTGCTTGAGCAGGTCATCGAGCTCGGAGATCCGGGTGTCGGTCACCTTCTGGAGCTCCACCTCGGCACGATGCTCATCGTCCGATCCGGCGTCGCCCCCCTCCTTGAGCTCGCGCAGATCGTGCATCACGTCACGGCGGATGTTGCGAATCGCGACGCGACCCTCCTCGGCGATGTGTCGCACGACCTTGACCAGCTGCTTGCGCCGCTCCTCTGTGAGCTCGGGAATCCCGAGCCGGATCAGATTGCCGTCGTTGTTCGGTTGCAGACCGATGTCCGACTCCATGACGGCTTTCTCGATCGCCTTGATCGAGCTCTTGTCATACGGCTGGATTGTCAGCAGGCGCGCTTCGGGAGCGCTGATCGTGGCCAGCTGCTTGAGCGGCGTTGAGGTTCCGTAGTAATCGACGCTGATCCGATCCAGCAGCGCCGGGCTCGCCCGGCCGGTACGCACTGATCCGAACTCGTGCCGGATCGCCTCCACCGACTTGCCCATGCGATCCCGTGCGTCCGTTACCAGGTCATCGGTCAGCTCGCTCATGTCCTCACCAAGGTCCCCACTCGCTCTCCGGAAACGATCTTGTCGATATTGCGCCCATCAGCCATGTTGAAGACGACGATCGGGAGATTGTTGTCCATGCAGAGCGCAAATGCTGTCGAATCCATCACCTGCAACCCGCGTGTCAGCGCGTCCTTGTGCGTGATCTCGGGGATGAACTCGGCGCTCGGGTCCTTCGCCGGGTCGGCCGTGTACACGCCCTCGACCCCGTTCTTGGCCATCAGCACGACCTCGGCATGAAGCTCGGCCGCCCGAAGCGCGGCCGCGGTGTCAGTGGTGAAGAACGGGTTGCCGGTCCCGGCTGCGAAGATCACGATCCGTCCCTTCTCCAGATGCCGGATCGCGCGGCGGCGGATGTACGGCTCGGCGACCTCGGAAATCGTGATCGCGGACTGCACGCGCGTGGCGATGTTCTCCTTCTCGAGCGCGTCCTGAAGCGCGAGCGCGTTCAGCACGGTCGCGAGCATGCCCATGTAGTCGCCGGTCGCGCGGTCCATCCCTTTGGCTGCAGCTGCCAGCCCGCGATATATGTTCCCACCGCCGACGACGATCGCCACCTGGACGCCGGTGGCATGGACGCCGGCGATCTCGCGCGAGATCGTCTGCACCCGTGCCGGACTGGTTCCGTATTCCAGATCGCCCATCAGCGCCTCCCCGGAGAGCTTGAGCAGGATGCGCGAGTAGACCGCCGGGCTGCTCGAGTTCCCAGTCACGTCAGCCGCCGACCGAGAACCTGGCGAAGCGCCGGATCACGACGTTCTCGCGCGTCTCGCTCGCGAGCTCGGCGCGGAGATCCTCGATGGTCTTGCCGCCGTGCTTGTCCTCGTTAACGTGCTTCTGGCGCAGGAGCACGACCTCATCGAGCCACTTATCGAGCTTCCCGGTGACGATCCGCTCGCGGACGTTCTCGGGTCGGTCCGCGGCCTGCTCGGTCGCGATCCGCTCCTCGCGCTCGCGGTCCTCCGAGGGCACATCGTCCTCGGTGACCGCGAGCGGGGCCGCCGCGGCGATGTGAAGCGCCAGGTCGCGGGCGAACTCGATGAACTTCTCGTTGCGCGCGACGAAGTCGGTCTGGCAGTCGACCTCCACGAGCACGCCGATCTTGTTGCCGGCGTGGATGTAGCTCTGCACCACGCCCTCGCGGGCCTCCGCACCGGCACGCTTGGCGGCCTGCGCGGCACCGCTCGCGCGCAGCAGCTCGACCGCCTTCTCGATGTCGCCGTCGGACTCGGTCAGCGCCTTGCGGCAGTCGAGCACCCCAGCCCCGGTGCGGTCCCGGAGCGCCTTGACGTCGCTTGCGGTTATCTCCGGCATCAGTTGTCCTCTGCGGTCGGCTCGGCGGGGGCTTCTTCGGCAGGCGCCGCCGCGGTTGGCTCCGGCTCGGCCGCGGTTGGCTCCGGCTCGGCCGCGGTTGGCTCCGGCTCGGCCGCGGGCTCCGGCTCGGGCTTGGCCGCAGCGGGCTCTGGCTCTGGCTCTGGCGGAGCAGCAGCAGGTTTAGGCGTCTCGACGACCGGAGCGGCCTCCGCGACGGGGGCGGTCTCCGCCTCCGAGCCCCTCGCGCCCGAGACCGCGGCTTCAGGAGCAGGTTCGGAAGCGCGCGGGGCGTCGGGGGCGGAGCCCGTCTCCGAAGCGGCCGCGGCCGCAGCGGCTTCTGCCGCGGCAGCCTCGGCTGCCGCCGCTGCCGCGGCGGCCTCCTCGGCCTCACGACGGGCGCGTTCCTCGGCCTCCTGGCGCGCGCGCTCCTCTGCCTCACGCCGCTCGCGCTCCTGACGGGCGCGCTCCTCCTCGGCGCGGAACATTCCATGGCCCTCCGCGACGACGTCGCCGATCGCTCCGGTGACCGCCGCGCACGATCGGATCGCATCGTCGTTGCCCGGAATCACGTAGTCGATCCCGTCCGGGTCGCAGTTGGTGTCCACGAGCCCGATGATCGGGATCCGCAGGCGCTGGGCCTCGCGTACCGCGATCGCCTCGGTCTTGAGGTCGATCACGAACACGGCATCGGGGACGCGCTGCATGTTCTTGACCCCGCCCAGGTTGGCGCGGAGCTTCTCGAGGTCCGCCTGCGCGGCCATCCGCTCGCGGGTCGGCAGCAGCTGCAGCTGCCCCTCCGCCTCGTAGCGCTCAAGGTCGTGAAGACGCTTGATCCGCAGCGAGATGGTCTGGAAATTGGTCAGCAGGCCGCCAAGCCAACGGTGGTTGACGAACGGCATGTCGGCCGCCTGCGCAGTCTCCTGAATCGCGTCGCGAGCCTGTTTCTTGGTTCCGACGAACAGCACCGTTCCGCCACGCCGACTGACGTCGGCGGCGAACCGACGCGCGTTGTCGAGCAACGCCTCGGTCTGCAGAAGGTCGATGATGTAGATGCCGTCCCGCTCACCGAAGATAAAGCGGCGCATCTTGGGGTTCCAGCGTCGCGTCTGGTGGCCGAAATGCACGCCGGCCTCCAGCAGCTCCTTGATTCCGACTTGAGCCACTGCTCACTACTCCCTTTTCGTTGTTGGATTACTGCCCACTGGCTGGCGATTCGCGAACCTCGGAAAAGGCCGAGGCAGGGCCGCGACCCGGTCCAGTGGGGTCGTTGGCAGAAAAACTTGTAAAAAAGTTTACGCAAGTATTGCTGACACGGTACGTTTTCAGGTGTAGCGGGCGATCACCCTTCCCCTACCTCCGGTGATTGCTCGCCGCGCGGGCCGAACCTCCCTTCCCCTACCTCCGGTGGCTCGGTTCGCAACGGTTCGGCGGGGCGGCTTTGGACGGGCCGCCCCGCCGTCTTTTTTTTCGCTGCCATCTGCGCGCGTGCCTACGCTTCGGCAGCCCGGCCCAGCGCCGCCGCGAGATCGCTCGGAAGCGGTGATCTGACGTCGATCGGCGCACCCGTCATCGGATGCTCGAACGCGAGCCGTGCCGCGTGCAGGAACTGGCGCCGCAGGCCGAAGCGCTGAGCGACGCCATACTGAGGATCGCCGCACACCGGGTGGCCGATCGCTGCCATGTGAACCCTGATCTGGTGGGTGCGACCGGTCTCGAGCCTGATTCGGAGCAGCGTGGCCGACGGGAGCAATCGCTCGATCTCATAGTGGGTGCGCGCCTCGCGCGGCTCGGCGGTGTCGATCGACATCAGGACGCGGTCCCGCCGGTCCCGTCCGATCGCGGCGTCGATCGTGCCCGACCGTGCGGGCGGATGGCCGTCGACGAGCGCCAGATACTCGCGGTGCAATCGGCGCGAGGAGATCATCGTCTTCAGCCGGCGATGCACCGCGTTGCTCTTGGCGACCACGAGCAGGCCGGAGGTGTCGCGATCGAGACGGTGCACGATTCCCGCCCGCCACGGCTCCTCGCCCCCGGCCGCCCGGCCCGACAGGGCCTGCGCGAGAGTCCCCGTGCGATGTCCGCGGGCCGGATGGACGACCACCCCGGCGGGCTTGTCGACCACGAGCAGATCCTGATCCTCGTAGACGATCGCGAACGGCGCCGGCTCGGCCTCGCCGTCGCCGCGGTCTGCAGCGGGGATCTGCACCTCGATCCGCTCGCCCCCCTGCACCGTGTGGCGCTTGGGTCGCGTCTGCCCGTCGACGGTGACGCGCTCCGCGTCGATCAGTTGCTGCGCCTGCGCGCGCGATCCGAGCGGCTCAGCGAGAAATCGGTCCAGGCGTATGCCCGCGCGCTCCGGCGGAACCGTGATCTCGAGCCGGTCCTCGGCCAAGGTGCTCACCGCGCCTCGTCTCGCGGTTCGCCCTCTCGTTGGCCCTGATTGCCCTCGAGCACCCACAGCAGGCTCAACACGCCGAATGTGATCGCCATGTCCGCCACGTTGAACGCCGGCCACGCCGGGAGTTTGATGAAGTCGGTCACCGAACCCTGGGCGATCCGGTCGATCAGGTTCCCGATCGCGCCGCCGATCAGCAGGCCGGTCGGGATCCACAGCCACCGGCGGGTGGGATGCGTGAGAAAGTAGATCAGCAGCGCACCCAGAGCGATCGCGGTGAACACCAACACCAGTGTCCCGCCGCTCGAGAGGAAGCCGAAAGCGACGCCCTTGTTGCGCACATGGACGAACTTGATGCCCGGAACGAAGTGCTCACTGTCCCCTTCGGTGATGCCCGAGGCGATCGTGTGCTTGGTCAGCTGATCGAGTGCGACGACCGTCACCATCAACAGCGCCGCCCGCGTGAACGCGGCCGCGCGGGCTCTCGGCGATGTCGCCGCCTGGGCTTCGGTCACCACTTCTCAGCCTTGGATCGCGTTGACCACAATCGTCCTCACGAAGTAGAGGACGATGATCGCGATCATCGGCGTGAGGTCGAACATCCCGATCGGCGGGATCAGGCGGCGGAAGATCCGCAGGTACGGCTCACACACGTCGCGCAGGAAGTTGACCACCGCGTCCGACCACCGTGCGTACGGCGGGCGAACGCCAAACGAGAACAACAGGTTGAGCAGGATGTAGACGAAGATCAGCAGGATGTAGACGGTGAACAGCGCGTCGACGTAGTTGGCGATGTCGATGCGTGTGAGTCCCAGCGCAAGCATCAGCCGTCTCCCTTGAGAATCGCGTCGATCCCCGCCTGGAAGGCGCTGCGCACGCCGTTTCGCTCGATCGCGTCCAGACCGCGGGCCGTCCACCCGCCGGGGGAGGCGACCTCGCGCCTGACGGACAGCGTGTCGTAGCCGCGAGCGGCCAGCAGCTCGGCCGTTCCCGCCAGCGTCTCGACCACGAGCTTGGAGGCGAGCTCCGCGCTCAGTCCGTAGCGGATGACCGCGTCGACCTGCGCCTCGACCAACACCGCGTTGTACGCCGGTGAGACCCCCATCGCCACGGTTGCCGCGTCGATCAGTCGCTCCGGGACGGCCACCACCGTCGCGACCCGCTCGAACAGGGCTATCACCTCGCGCTCCAGATCCGGGTCGACATCCGGGGCCGGCGTGTAGCACACGACTCCGCGCTTCACCTCGACCGGAGTGTTAGGCATCAGCCTAAACACCGGTGTGCCGGGGTACGCCGCCTGCAGCGCCGCCACCGGGGTGCCACCGAGGACCGAGGCGATTGCCTTCGCACGCCCGGCAACCTCTTCAGCAACCGCGTTCAGCTGCGCCGGCTTATGGCACAGGACGACGAGATCAGCGCGCTCGGCTACTTCCGCATTGCTCGTGAGCGCGTCTCCGCCGAGCTCAGCCGCCAGCGCGTGCGCCCGTCCAGAACCGCTGTCCGAGCAGATCACGGGGTCACCCCAGCCTCGCGCCAACGCGCGCGCCATGTTGCCAGCGCCGATCAGGCCGACCTTCATGCCTCAAATCTACCTGTGGGCGAAGCCCGACCTGCGATCGCTATGCGGGCGAGCCGTCAACCGGCTCGATCTCGGGCATGCCGGCGAGATCGTCGGGGCCGCCGCCGCGCTCCAACTCAGGCGAGTATGCGAGAACCGTCGACGCACCGTCCCGCCCGGCGGCGAGGTATGCGCAGTAGGCGTGGCGGAAGATGGCACGCCGGTCGATTCCCGGTCCGGCCTCGGCCACGCCAGCCGCAAAGCTGCCATCGCGGATCCCGTCGGCGAGCAGGTCCTCCTCGATCCGGCCCGCCGCGACGAGCCCGCCGCGGGCCCGGGTGTCCGGCAGGATCAGCGCGAACTCGTCGGCCGCGATCCGGTAGGCGATGTCGACCGAGCGCACCGCGCTCTGGACGACCGCGGCCAGCTCGCGCACACGGTGGCGCTGGTCCGCCCCCTGCGAGCGGTTGGCACTCAGGACGATCAGGCATGCGGGACGACCCGTCCTGGCCACGCGGAGGAGCTCCAGCTCGAGATCCTCCAGAAACGCCTGCCGGGTCCGCAGCTCAGTCTCTGCCTCGGTGCGTGAGTTCAGCAGGGCCTCGCGAAGCTCCGAGCGCACGCCACGCAACCGGGTGGCGAGGACAACGACGACGGCGCCGAGCCCAGCGATGGCCGCGACCAGTGCCACGGTCAGGATCACCGGGTCGCTATCGACGCCGGGCCGCCGCTGCTTGAGCGATCGCGTTGTATAGCCATTGAAGCTTTCCTGGCCGGATGGTCGATCTCGGCGGAGCGCTGCCGGGGCAGCTACTACCGCCGGCGGCTGTGGTGGAACGGGATCGGCCGCGCGGTTGACCCGAACGCCCGCCTCGCGCCGAGGCTGCTCGCCGCGATGCCGCTGAGGCTCCTGCTGTGGCTGGTGACTCGGGACCGCTTCTATCTCTACCGGCTGTCCGAGAGCGCCGGTTACCTCGCCGCCCGGTTGCGGCTGGTCAGCGCCGACGGAGCGCGCTGATGGCCCGCGCGGGCAACGTCGCCGCATGGGCGGGGCTGGCGGCGCTTGCCGTGGCGCTGCGGGCCGCGAGCCTGCACAGCGGCCTGATCTACCCGGACGGCTACCAGTACCTGCTGATGGCCAAGGGAATTGGAAGCCACCTGACGCCGACGGTCCAGCTCGGTCACGGTGGAAGCCTGTTCGTCCCCAGCATCGACGCCGCGCTGAAGCCCCTGTTTCCAGGGCTGGTCGCACTGGTGTCGGCCGCCGTTCCGGCGCGCGAGGCTGCCGATGCGGTGACCGCGGTCTCGGCCGCCGCCACCGTGCTGTTCGCCGGGCTCCTGGCGGCCCGGCTGAGCGGCTCCCGGGTCGCCGGCGCGATCGCCGCCGCCGCCGTCCTGCTCAGTCCGGGGCTCACGTACTGGAGCGGTTTCGCCGGACCCGACCCGCTCGCCCAGGCGCTGGCCCTCGCCGCCGCACTCGCGGTCGTGTGCGGGCGGGCCGGGCTGGCCGGCCTGCTCGGAGCCCTCTGCATTGCGGCTCGCCCCGAATGGGCGCTCGTGTTCGTGGCGATCGCACTCGCGATGATGGTCCGGCCGCCGACCCGGCCGATGGCCGGCCGCGCCCTTCGCTTCGGCGCGTTCACGCTCGCCGGGCTGATCGGGCTGCTGCGTCCGCCGCTCGCGTCGCCCGCCGGCGGGCTCGCGCTGCTCGCGCTGGCGCTTGCCGCGGCAGTGCTGCTCAAGCTCGCGCTCACGTGGCTCGCCGCGAGCGAGGATCGGAGCATCGGCGCGGTTGTGGTGAGCGCCGGCGCGGTGGTCGCTGTGATCGTCTCAGGCCGTTTTCCGGCGCTCAGCGCTCTGGCCCGTGAGGCCTGGCCGCTCGGGCTCCTAGCCGCCGCCGGCCTCGTCCAGGCGTGCCTGGCGGGCCGCGCCCGCCCGGCGCTGATGCTCCTCGGCGCGGCGCTGACCCTTGGTTCCACGTGCGCGTTTCGCAACCCCGAATCGGCTCGCTACGCCTCGCAGCTGATCCCGCTGCTCGCGGTGTCCTGCGGGCTGATCGCGACAACTGCGCCTGGATCGCGATCCCCCCTGGCTCGCGCCGCCTGGGCGGCCTGCGCAGCGGCTGGGATTGCGGCCACGGCGCTGCTGTGGGGGCCGCCATCCCCCGCCACCGACACGTTCGCCTCGCTCGCCGGCCGGCTGGACCACGTCCCGCCCGGAACGCTGGTCAGCGCGGCCCCGGACGCATACGGGTTCCTGCTCCCGAACCGCCCCGAACAGCCGCTGCGACCCGGCGCCCGTGGCCTGATCCTGCTCGATGCCGCGCAGCGCACGTATGAGCCACAGATCACCGCACGCGGAGTGGTCGTGGCCCGCCTCGATCCTCCGAACGGCTTCGAGCGCCCGAACGGGACGATCGACATGGGCTCAGCGTTGCTTGTGCGCGGCGTAGCGGTGCTGCGCCGCTAGCACTAGCTCTGGTTGAAGAAGCCCTTCTCCACGAGCCGCGCGCGCTCCTCCGCCGAGACCTCGACGTTGCGCGGCGTCAGCAGGAACACCTTGTCGGCGATCCGCTGCATCCCACCGTCGAGCGCGTAGGTCAGCCCGCTCGAGAAGTCGATCAGCCGCTTGGACAGATCGGTGTCGGTGTTCTGGAGGTTGAGAATCACCGGGATCGCGTCCTTGAACTTGTCGGCGACGTCCTGAACGTCATTGAAGCTCTTCGGCGCCACCCAGTGCACCCGGACGTCGCCGCCGCGCCCGTTGCCGCGCCCACCGACCGGTCGCAGGGACGTTGTGCGCCGATCCACGTCGCTGTCGTCGGCGAAGATGTCGTCGATCTCATCGCGGCGCCGGCGGGAGCTCAGGCGCCGGACGTTCGGCCGCTCGCGATAGGCGTCGTCGGGCTCAACCTCCGGCTCCTGATAGGACTCGACCTCGTCCTCCTCGTACGCCTCGTCCTCGGCCAGGCCGAAGTAGACGAGCGTGCGGTGCCAGGTGTCGCGGAAGGCCATGGTCGTGGAAGGGTTCGGTGGTCCGGAAGATTTCCCTGCCGTGATTATGACGCGCCGGCTGCGCGGTCAACCATACAAGCTTGTGCCAAGACGCACAATCGTCGCGCCCTCCTGCACCGCGACGAGGTAATCCTGACTCGTTCCCATCGACAGGTGCTTGAGGCGATGGCGGCCCGCGAGGTTCCGCAGGGCTTGGAAGTGCGGACGGCTGTCCTCGGGATCGGACGCCAGCGGGGGCATCGTCATCAACCCCACCACCGGGACCGGGGAGCGCGCGATGAAATCGCCCAGCTCGTCCGGGGCGATGCCGCCCTTCCCGAGCTCGCCGGACACGTTGACCTCCACGAGCACCTGGGTGTCCGCGCCTGCGTGTCGCTCCAACTGGGCGAGCGCCGAGTCCGTCGCAGCCGAGTGGATGTAGCGGACGTAGGGCACGATCTGGCGGACCTTGCGGCTCTGCAGGACACCGATGAAGTCCCACGTGAACCGGTCGGGGTAGGCGTCCGCTTTCGCCACGAGGTCCTGAGCCCGGTTCTCGCCCAGCAGCGATACGCCGGCCTCGGCAAGGGTTCCCAACTCCTCGAGCGCCACGTACTTGACCGCGGCCAGGATCTCCACCTCGCCGGGATCCCGGCCCGTTCCAGCGATCTCGCTCCGAACTCGCTCGAGGTTCGCCCGCACGCGAGCCGCCTCGAGCCCTCGGATCAGGTCAACCATGCAATCCCCGCCTGTCGGCCTGTGACGCCGTGATCTCGCCGGTGAGAGAAGAAATGCTCGGAGCAGATCGTGCACAGGCCTACGTCATGAACCGTCTGAACCCCGGCCCGCTCGAGCTCGAGCCGCGCGATCGCCGCGAGATCGAGGTTTGCTCCCACGCGGACCTGGGGTCCCCAACCGGCGAAGCGCGCGTGCACCTCCTCGCCGACCTCGTAGCAGCAGACACCGGCGGCCGGTCCGATCGCGGCGCTCAGCGCTCCCCCGTCGCCGAGCTCGCGCACCGAGCGCACGCCCTCGCCGACTACGCCGGCTTCGAGTCCGCGCCATCCGGCGTGCACCGATGCGACGGCGCCCCCGCCTGCGATCGCGATCGCCAGGCAATCGGCGGTGAAGACCAGTGTCCCGAGGCCTCGTGTGCTGGTCGCCTGCCCGTCCGCATGGGGAGGATCGCGCGGGTCGGCCGGCGGCCCATCGACACGGAGCACGATCGGGCCATGGACCTGGCGACCGTAGGCGAAGCGGACCCCGACCGCTTCGGCGAGCCGCGAGCGGTTCTGCTCGACCGCCTCCGGTGAATCGTCGGTCAGGCGCCCCAGGTTCAGGCTCTCATAGGGCCCTCGCGAGACGCCCCCGTGGCGGGTCGTGAACAGCGCCTGGGCACCGGGGAGCCGGACCGCGATGTGGTCACCGGCGCGGTAGAACGGCTCGTGCAGGTTCACCGGGTCAGCAGCTCGAGGCCGTCGATCGGCGTGCGCTGCGCGTACTCGAAATGCGCGCGGCCGCTTGCCTGAAGTGTGCAGCGATGCGCCCACCCGCCGACCTGGTGCGAGCGCTCGTACAGGTGCAGGCGCATCGAGGCCGTCTCGCCGTTGTAGCAGTAGGCCAGCTCGCCGTCGGGATCGTGGTAGGTGACACCCGCGAGCAGCTCGCGGTCGGCATCAATCTCGCCGATCAGCTTTCGCGACCCGTCGACCGCTTCGAACCGCCACCCGGTGAGCGCGAACGTGCTCTCGTTGGCGAGCACGCGCGCCGGCGCGGTGGAGCTGAAGTCGGCCCCGTCGATCCGGGCGACGACCGGCGTGTTCGGGCCCACCTCTCGACCGAAGCGCGAGACGAACACCGAAACCGCGTCGACGAACGCACCCGGCACCGGCTCCCCCTCGAGCGTGCTGAAGTCGTTGCAGTGGACCCACGCCCACGACCGCGCGTGCTTGGAGCCCCACAGGTGTGCCTGCCCGCCACGAGCACCGGAGATCTCGAACCGCTCCTCCCCGAACCGCACGCTGCCGTCGATCGCAACGTCCGCGTGCGGGAGAACCAGCACCGTCTGCGCGATCCGCGCGCGCCGGAGGACCGGGTGAACGTGCTCGTAGTGCCGCTCGGAGGGCTCCCAGCGCAGGTCCCACGCAACGTCCTCGAACGCGCCGGACATACCTCGGTCGCTGAGCTGCGCCTCGCCGACCCGCAAGCTGAACGGCTGCGGCTCGGCCCGGAGCTGATCCAGCGGCAGGGTCGCCTTGCGCGCGAACGTCCGCGCGCGCCCCTCGCGAGGATCCATGGCCAGAAACCAGAGCGCACAAGTCGCGGCCGCGCCCGTGGACTCGAGCGGCGCCACCATCGTGTAGCGGATCCAGAAGCCGACGCCGGTGGCGGGATCGGTCAAGGTGACGTAGTAGACCTCATAGTGGCCGGGGCGCCCGTCCCACTGAAGCGAGTTCGGCTGCGAGAGCATCGCCGCGCAGGCTACTCGCTGCCCGCCGCGGCCCGTAGCGCGTGAGCGAGCTGCGCCTCGCGATCCATCGCGAGGCCATCGAGTCGTGCGGCGAGGGCGGCGCGGAGCGCCCTGCCGATCGGCGGGCCCTCCGGAACTCCGGCCGCCAGCAGGTCGGCCCCGTCGATCTCCAGGCCGACGTGGCGCAGCCCCGCGAGCCAGCTGCCAGCCTGCTCGGAAGGCCCGAGCGAGCCCGCAATCGCGATCAGCTCGGGCGGCGCACCGGATGCCGCCTCGGCGATGCCGGATGGACCTGGAGCCTCGGCCAGGGCGCGCGCCAGCTCGTGCCCGCGTGTCGCCGCCGAGACGATCACCGCCCGGTCGGAGCTCTCGAACCCGAGTCCGTCCAACAGCCGGCGCAGCTCGAGCTCCTCGACCCGCTCCGAGGCCAGCGCGAGGGTCGTGAGGTCACGCCGGCCGTCAGGCGGGAGCAGCGCGAGCGCGCCTCTCGCACGGTCTGGGTCCGCAAGCTCGAATCCGGGGTGGACGGCGGCATCGAGCTCGAGCCGCCGGAGCTCGACGAAGGCGCTCACTGGATCGTCTTCGCAGGCGAGCAGCCGCAGCTCGTGTCCGATGCGGGGCCCGGTGACGGTTCCGATTGCGCCGGCGTCTCGCGCTTCACCGGCCAGCTTCGCGGTGTGCGGTTCGACGGAGAATCCGAGCCGGCCGGCGTAGCGCGCGAGCCGGAACAGGCGGGTCGGGTCATCTGTGAAGCTGCCGTCGTGGAGCACCCGGAGCTGGGCGCGGTCGAGGTCCTCGAGCGCGTTCGGGGCCGCGATGATCGAGCCCGCCTGGACGCCTGCGATCGGCATCGCGAGTGCGTTGACGGTGAAATCCCGGCGCCCGAGGTCCGTCTTGATATCGGCCGGCTCGACCTCCGGCAACGCCCCCGGGCGGGGATAAGTCTCGCGCCGAGCACGAGCGATATCGAACGTGAAGCCGTCCGCCGTGAACGTCGCGGTCCCGAAGCGCTCGTGGAGGACCGCTCCCGAATCCAGCCTTCGGGCCAGCGCTAGCGCGTCGCCCTCGGCGACGAGGTCGAGGTCCGGAGCGCGCAAGCCCAGGAGCAGGTCGCGGACGGCCCCGCCGACCAGGTAGACGGTGGGCGCGGCGCCCAGCCGTTCGAGCAGCACCGAACCGCCCGGCGTCGAGCGTAACCCGGCAATCATCTCCGCGGGGTCTGGGATCCTCACGCACGCATCTTCGCGCGCGGCTCGGCGCCAGTGCGGCCCGATCAGGGCACCGGCGGGTAGCCTTCTGCGAATGCCGAGTCTCGGTTCGCGGCGTTGGCTGCGGCGAGTGCTCGTCGCCGTGGCGATCCTGCTGGTCGTACTGGGGGGTGCGGTGGCGTTCGTTCTCTTGCACTCGCCCGGCAACGTCTCACACCCCAACCTGTCGTTCACGAATCCGACGACGACCACGTCGACGACCACCACGACCACCGTGACCAAGCGCCGCGTGGTGAACAACTTCGAGTGGCCGCGTTACGGGTATGACGCTGCCCGGACGCGCGCGTTCAACGGAGTCCGCGGGCTCACGCCACCGCTCCGGGTCGGCTGGAGGTTCAACGACTACGCGCTGCTCGAGTTCCCCCCGACGATCTACGGGAACAGCCTGTTTGCGCTCGACGATGACGGATCGGTGAAGGCGGTCGATCGGCGCAGTGGCCATCGCTTCTGGGAGCGAAAGGTGGGCACCCTGGCCGCGGCATCCCCCGCGGTCGGCGTCCGCGAGCACATGATCTTCGTGCCGGTGCTCTCGACCACGGCGCACAGCCCCGGCAACGGGCAGATCATCGCGCTGTCGATGCGTAACGGCCACAAGGAATGGGCGCGGCGCCTGCCCGCCGGGAGCGAGTCCTCGCCGATCGTGTACGGCACGACGCTGTACTTCGGCGACCAGAGCGGAACCGTGTACTCGATCCGGACCCGCGACGGCCACCTGAACTGGACCTACCACGCGAGCGGCCCGGTCAAGGGTGGCCCGGCGCTGTCCAACGGGATTCTTTACTTCGGGGACTACGCCGGGCGCGCGTACGCGCTGAACGCGCAGAACGGGCATCAGATCTGGGCCGTCAGCACGAGCGGGACCCGTTTCGGCTTCGGCAGCGGGAACTTCTACTCGAGCCCGGCGGTCGCCTTCGGGCGGGTGTACATGGGCAACACGGACGGCCGGGTGTACTCCTTTGCCGCCAAGACCGGCCAGCTTGCGTGGGCCACTGGGACCGGCGCCTACGTGTATGCGTCCCCGGCCGTGCAGGACACACCCGGGCTCGGGCCGACGGTTTACATGGGCTCCTACGACGGCAATTTCTACGCCTTCAACGCGCAGTCGGGAGCGGTTCGCTGGTCGCACCAATCCGGGGGTCGCATCTCGGGATCGGCGACGATCGTTGACGGCGTCGTCTACTACTCAGTGCTCGGGACCCGCACGACGATCGGGCTCGACGCGCGCACCGGCCGCCGGGTCTTCTCGTTCCCCGACGGTGCATTCAACCCGGTGATCGCGGACGCCAGTGCGATCTACCTGATTGGCTACTCGACCATTTACCAGATGCTCCCGAAACGCTCTGTGGCTCGCCGCACTGCGGTCGTGCACAAGGCTTCCTCACACGCAAAACAGCAGCAAAAGAGCGGCAAGAGCACCTCTCGGAACCGCCGCAAGTGAGTGCCCACGGAACGTGCGTTCGGGCGTTCTTGATATGATGGTTGGTCTATGCGTTGTCGTAGTGGAAGTCATTGTCAGCAGCCGGCCTTGAAAGGTCGTCGGTTCTGCGCGGAGCACGCTGCCGAGCTCGATCGCATGCGCGAGGAGCTCAAGGATGCCGCCGCCGCCCGCATCGGGCGGGGCCGTCCCAAGCGGTCGTCTACCTGCTGCCGTCCCGGCTGCTACGAGCCTCGCGTCCCGCCAGCCGCGTATTGCGATGCGTGCGCCGCGGCGGGTTACGTGGAAGAGGCCGCCTAACCGCGGCCCCACTCCTCAGCCGGGCATACATATAACTGCATTCTTGCCGGATAGGGCCGGGATTTCGCGGCCTCGCGGGCGCCTGCGCGAGCAGGACAAGCCGCCCGTTAGGAGCGCGAATCAGCTGGTCCCAGCCGCCCCTGGGCAAGGGCGAGCGCAACGCCGGCATCGGCTGCCCACCGGCTGACCAGCTCGCCGGCGGGTGCCTCCTGCGTGAGCGCGTGGGCCTCACCGGCCCACAGGTTGATCGCCTCCGCGTCTCCCTGCGTCCGGGCCGCCCGGCGCAGCGGGCTCGTGAGGTGATGTACGTGCGGGTAGGCAGCCGGGGCGTGCGCGCCGTGCTGCGCCATGAACTCGTTGACGATCCCGCGCGCGCGCCGACCGGTGAAGGCTCGGGTCAGCTCGGTCCGCCCCGGCGCGGCGAGCGCCCGGCGGTGGGCCGGCGACGTCCCGGCCTCGGGGCACCGCATGAACGCGGTGCCGATCTGTGCCGCGACGGCACCGGCAGCCAGTGCGGCCGCGACCCCGGCGCCGTCTGCGATCCCCCCGGCGGCCACCAGCGGGAGCTCCGTCAGCCACGCGAGGAGGCGCAGCAGGACCAGCAGCGAGAGCTCGCCGCTCCCGTCCTCATCCGAGAACGAGCCCCGATGACCGCCGGCCTCGACGCCCTGGGCGACGAGCGCGTCCGCGCCGGCCGCGGCTGCGAGCTCCGCCTCCGAGCCGTCGGTGACCGTCACCCACGCCGCCGTTCCGGCCGCGTGAAGCCGCTCGATCACCGCCTGCGGCGGCGAGCCGAAGGTGAACGACACGATCCGGATCCCACGCTCGATCACGAGCTCGAGCTTCGCGTCGAATCCGTCGTCCTCGAACCGCGGCTCGCCGAGCTCCGCGCCGTGTCGGCCCGCGTACGGCTCGATCCGCCGGGCGTAGCGCTCGAGCGCCGCGGCGTCAATCGCTGTCTCGGACAGACAGAAGATGTTGACTCCAAATGGCTGGTCGCTCAGGGACCGGAGCCGGTCGATCTGA
The DNA here is from genome assembly GCA_963796645.1 of uncultured Solirubrobacterales bacterium. GTDB lineage: Bacteria > Actinomycetota > Thermoleophilia > Solirubrobacterales > Solirubrobacteraceae > Palsa-465. The sequence continues at coordinate 626,728 of CAWCMQ010000007.1, forward strand.
GCGTCCAGCGTCTGCGCGGTCAGATAGCCCGCGGCCAGGAATCCGAGCCCACCCGCGTTGGACACGGCGGCTGCCAATTCCGGGGTCGAGGGGCCACCGGCGAGCGGCGCCTGCACGATCGGATGGCGGAGCTCGGGGAATGCGATGCTCACGCGCGCGCGTCCTGCTCAGCCACGGTGCGCACCGGGATCCCCGCCCGGGCCATGTGCTCCTTTGCCTCGGCGATCGTGTGACGCCCGTAGTGGAAGATCGAGGCACACAGCACCGCGTCGGCTCCGGCCTGGATGGCATCGATCAGGTGGGCAAGCTCTCCCGCTCCGCCGGAAGCGATCACCGGCACGCCGACGGCGCTCGCGATCGCGGCCGTCAGCTCAAGGTCGTACCCCTCGTTGGTTCCATCCCGGTCCATGCTCGTGAGCAGGATCTCCCCCGCTCCGCGCTGCGCTCCCTCGCTCGCCCAGGCGATGGCGTCCCGGCCGGTTGCCGTCCGCCCTCCGGCCAGGTACGCCTCCCAACCGCCCTCGGCTCGTGACTTCGCGTCGATCGCCAACACGACGCACTGGGCGCCGAGCGTCCCGGCCAGCTCATCGATCAGCTCTGGCCGCTGCAACGCGGCCGAGTTCACGGAGATCTTGTCGGCCCCGGCGTCGAGGACGGCCTGAGCGTCTGCGACCGAGCGAATTCCGCCGCCGATCGTGAACGGGATGAACAGCTCATCGGCGGCATGACGGGCCAGCTCCACGACCGTCTCGCGCTTGTCCGACGTGGCGGTTATGTCGAGGAACACCAGCTCGTCGGCCCCCGCCGCGTCGTAGCGGCCGGCCAGCTCCACCGGATCACCCGCATCCCGGAGGTCGACGAAGCCGATCCCCTTGACCACCCTTCCCGCATCGACGTCGAGGCACGGAATGACGCGCTTGTAATGCATCAGCGTCCGAGCGCGAGCTGGGCCTCCCGAACCGTGAACCTGGCCTCGTACAGGGCCTTGCCCACGATCACTCCCAACAGGTTGACCGCGCGGAGCGACGCCAGCGCACGCAGGTCGTCAAGCGTGGAGACACCGCCGGAGTAGATGAACCCACCGCGCACAACCTCGGCGACCCGACGCGCGCCGTCGAGATCGGGGCCCTCGAGCGTACCGTCACGCTCAATGCTCGAGTAGACGAAGCGCCGAACGCCGCGATCCCTCAGGCGCTCGATCACGGGCCCCACCGGGATCTCGGTCTGCTCGGTCCAGCCCGAGGTGGCGAGCATGCCGCCGCGGGCATCGACCGATACGACGATCCGGTCGGCGTGGGCCGCAATCGCGTTGTCGAGCAGGTCGACATCGGTGAAGGCGGCCGTTCCGAGCACGATCTTCGCCGCTCCGGCGGCCACGACGGCGTCGATCGCCGCCATCGTCCTCAAACCGCCGCCGACCTGGATCGGCACGTCGAGCTCGGCCACGATCCGCCGCACGTGCTCCAGGTTCGACGGCTCGCCGCTGCGTGCGCCATCGAGGTCGACGACGTGGAGCGCGTGGGCTCCGTCGCGAACCCAGCGCCGGGCCGCGTCGAGCGGATCCTCGTCGTAGACGGTCTTCGCGTCAAAGTCGCCCTTCGCCAGCCGCACGGTCTTCCCGCCCAGGATGTCGATCGCCGGTAGCAGGATCATGCTGCTGCCGCGCGCCCGGAGATGGCTTTCTCCGCGTCGCACAGTCCGATGAAGTTCTGCAGCAGCCTGAGCCCGTCGCCCGAGGACTTCTCGGGATGGAACTGCACGCCATACACCGAACCGCGACCGACAATCGTCGCGAACCGTTCCCCGTACTCGCAGGTGCCGACCACATCATCAGCATCACGAGGTCGAACCGCGAACGAATGCACGTGATAGAAGGGGCGGCCCTGGTCCGGCAGGCCCGAGGTCAGCCGGGAGGGGTGCTCGAAGCGGACCTCGTTCCAGCCGATGTGCGGGATGCGCAGACCATTGGCTCGCAGCTGCGTGACCTCGCCGGGGATCAGGCCCAGCCCGTCGGTCGTCCCGAGCTCACCGGAGCGGTCGAACAGCAGCTGCATGCCCAGGCAGATGCCGAGCAGCGGTCGGTGGGCGTCGGCGTGGGCCCGGATGAGCTCGGTGAGACCGAGCTCATCGAGTGCCTCCATCGCCTTTGGGAACGCGCCGACCCCTGGCACGACCAGACCCTCGGCCGCCCGGAGCTCGTCGTGGTCCCGCGTGATCGCAGCGTCCGCGCCGACGTGCTCGAACGCCTTCAGGACCGAGCGGCGATTCCCCATGCCGTAGTCGACGATCGCGATCCGCACCGGCTCGCTCACCCGATCGTGCCCTTCGTGCTCGGCACGCCGGTTTCGGTCGGGTCAAGCGCCGCGGCGTCGCGGAGCGCTCGGGCGGTCGCCTTGAAAATCGCCTCGATCACGTGATGGGCGTTGGTTCCAGCCTCGACCGTCACATGCAGCGTCAGCTTCGCGTTGGAGGCGAGCGCGCGGAAGAACTCCTCGGTCAGCTCGTGATCGAAGTTCCCGATCGCGCCCGGCGGCAGCTCGGCCTGGAAGGCGCACAGCCCTCGGCCCGAGATGTCGACCGCGCAGGATGCACGCGACTCGTCCATCGGGATCGTCGCCTGACCGAACCGGGCGATCCCCGCCCGGTCACCGAGCGCACGATCGAGCGCCTGACCAACGCAGATCCCGACGTCCTCGACAGTGTGGTGGGCGCCGGTCTGCAGGTCGCCGGTGGCCTTCACGACCAGATCGAGGCGCCCGTGCCGTGCGAGCAGATCGAGCATGTGGTCGAAGAACCCGACGCCGGTCTCGCGCACGCCGTCGCCCGTCCCGTCGAGACGCAACTCGACGTGGATGTCGGTCTCCTTTGTCCTGCGATCGATGTCGGCGGAGCGCGTCATCGCGCCTCATTGTCGCGAATGCGCGCTTCCATCGACCGAGCGTGCAGCTCGAAGCCCTCCGCCCGCGCGATCGCCGCACCGCCGGGGGCGAGCGTTCCCGCGGCCGTCACCCGGACCTCGGCGAAGCTCCGGCGGAAGTGATTCGGGTTCAGCGCGGACGCGAACCTGGCGGCGCCGTTGGTCGGGAGCACGTGGTTGGAGCCGGCGATGTAGTCACCGAACGCGGTCGCGGCCGCGGCGCCGACGAACAGACACCCGGCGTGAGTGATCCGCTCGGCCAGCGCCTCCGAGCGCTCACCGATCAGCTGCAGGTGCTCGGGCGCAAGCGTCTGCGCGAACTCGAGCGCCTGCTCGTGGTTGCTGACCTCGATGAGGCGCGCGACGGCTCCGGTGTCCTCGGCGCCGGCGAGCACGTCAGCGAGCTGCTCGAGCAGCCCCCGCGAATCCGAGAGCGCCGTCACGAGCGTCCCGGGACCATGTTCGGCCTGGGCCAGCAGATCGAGCACGACGACGTCGGGATCGACCCCCGCGTCGACGATTACGACCAGGTCGCTGGGACCCGCGAACCCGTCGACCCCCACCTGTCCGAACACCTGGCGCTTGGCCTCCTGGACGTACAGGTTCCCGGGTCCGACGATCACGTCGACGGCTGGCACGCTTTCGGTCCCGTATGCCAGCGCACCGACCGCCTGAGCGCCGCCCATCCGGTACACGGTCCCGGCGCCGGCCAGCCGGCATGCTCCGAGCACCACATCGTCGATATCCGCGTCGCGGCTCGGAGGAGCGCAGACCACCACCTCGCCCACCCCGGCGATCCGTGCCGTGACCACCCCCATCACGACCGTGCTGGGGTACGGGGCCCGACCTCCGGGCACGTACACCGCGGCGCGGTCGACCGGCGCGCTCCTGAGCGTCACGGCATGGCCTTCGAACTCCACCCTACGGTCCTCGCCCAGGGCGGCCGCTCCGACCCGGCCCACGTTTTCGATCGCCTGCTCCAGCCCGCGGCGGATCTCGGGACCGAGCTCGTCCCGAGCCCGGTCAAGCTCCTCCGCGCCGACCGTGAGCGGCGGCGGCTCGGCTCCACCCGTGTCGAACCGTCGCGTGTAGTCGTGCAGCGCCTCATCGCCGTGCGCGCGGACCTCGGCCACGATCTCCGCGACGGTGCTCTGCACCATCTCGGGAGCCGGAACCAGGCCACGCAGCTCGGAGGCGAGATCGGCCGCCGGGCCCTCGAGCGTCAGTAGCTCACACTCCACCGAGGCGCTCCAGCAGCTGGTCGATCGCTGCGGCCCTGAGCTTGTGCGCGACCGGGTTGGCGATCAGCCGAGCCGTGCACTCAGCGATCTCCTCCCGTACCACCAGGCCGTTCTCCCGCAGCGTCGTCCCGGTTGCGGTGAGATCCACGATGCCCTCGACGAGCCCCGTCAGCGGCGCGAGCTCGACCGACCCCTTGACCTCGACGATCTCGGCCTGGCGGCCGGTCTCGAGAAAATGCCGCGCCGCGATCCGCGGGTACTTGGTCGCGATCCGGACCACCCCGAGCCGCCGGAGTGCCTCGGCCGCGCGGTCCTCCCCGGCCACAGTCGCGAGCACCATCTGGCAGCGGCCGAAGCCGAGGTCGACGAGCTCGTACACCTCGCGCTCGGACTGCTCCATCAGCACGTCCTTGCCGGTGATCCCGATGTCGGCTGCCCCTGCCTCGACATACGTCGGGACGTCGGAGGGCCGCATGGTCACGATCCCGACGCCCTCGAACAGCAGCTTGCGATCATTCTCGCGCACCTCGGCCGTGTCGAGGCCGAGACGGTCGAGAAGATCGAGGGTGTCCGTGAACAGCGCTCCGCGCGGAACCGCGATCCGAAGCTCGCTCATCGGGCGGTCCTCGGTCCGCGGATGCTCTCCTCGCCGGTCAGCGCGATGTGGAGCCGCTCGACGTTGAGCGCGAAGCCGACCGCGGGGAGTGAGCGTCCAAATTCCCCCAGCAGCTCGTCGTAGCGGCCGCCGCTCCCGATCGGGACGCCGTGAGCAGGGTCGTAGACCTGGAACACCGCCCCGGTGTAGTAGCCGAGGCTCCGAACCAGACCGAGATCGAAGATGATCCGTGCCGCGACCGCGGGCGCAAGCAGCGCGTGGACCTCCCTCATCCCTGAGACCGCGTGCTCTAGCGCGCCAGACATGCCCTCGAGCACCTCGGGGCCGCCGCGCGTCTGCGGGACGCGGAGCAGCAGCTCGGCATCGGCGGATGGCAACCTCAGCTCCGTGACCTCGCGCTCGACGCCGACGAAGTCGCCAATCACCAGCTCCTCGAGGATCCGCTCGTGCCGCTCGGATGGCACGCCGACCGCCTCGAGCAGGGTTGGGTACAGCGAAGCGTCGCCGACCCCGACCCGATAGGTCTCCAGGCCGGCGGCGTCGAGGGCTGCGCACAGCACCGACAGGGCCTCGGCGGTCCCGTCCGGAGCCGGCGAGCCGATCAGTTCAACCCCCGCCTGCAGGAACTCGCGGGACTGGCCGCGCTGCGGGCGCACGCCGCGATAGGCATGCTCCATGTAGTGGAAGCGCAGCGGCGGCTCGGTGTTCTGGTAGCGCGTGGCCGCCAGCCGGGCAATCGGGACAGTCATGTCAGGACGCAGGACCATCACGTTCCCGTGCTCGTCGAACATCCGGTAGGACGGCTTCGCGCCCGCGCTGCTGGCCCGATCGAAGGTGCTCTCGTACTCGAGCGCAGGCGTGTAGACCTCGCCGTATCCCGCGCGCTCGAAGACGCCGCGGATCCGGTCGGTCATCGCGCGGAGCTCCCGCATCTCGTCGGGCAGAACGTCGCGCGTTCCGCTGGGAATGCGATCGATCATCTCTGTCCGGAGGCTATGGGTTCCGTCAGGACGGTACGGGTTCCGTCACGCGGGAACCGGCACGTCATCGAGCCGCGTGATCCGAGCTCCTAGGTGACGCAGCCGCTCATCGATCCGCTCGTACCCACGGTCGATCTGGCGGATGTTGCCGATCTCGGTCACGCCATCGGCGCACAGCGCCGCGATCAGCATCGCCATACCGGCCCGGATGTCGGGCGACTCGACCCGGCCACCACGCAGCGGTCGCGGCCCGGTGACGATTGCCCGGTGTGGATCGCAGATCGTGATCGCCGCGCCCATCATCACCAGCTTGTCCGTGAAGAACAGGCGGTTCTCGAACATCTTCTCGTGGATGATCACCGACCCCTCGGCCTGGGTGGCGAGTGCGAGCGCGATGCTGGTCAGGTCGGCGGGGAACGCCGGCCACGGCCCGTCCTCGACCTTCGGCATGTAATCGCCGGCGTCGTTACGGATCACGAGCTGCTGGTTGCCGGGGACGATCACATCTGCGCCGTGCTCCTCGGTCCGCAGACCGAGACGGTCGAACACAAGGCGGATCATCCGCAGGTCCTGCGGCACCGTGTCCTTGACGATCAGCTCGCCTCCCGTGACCCCGGCGAGCGCCATGAACGAGCCAATCTCGATGTGGTCGGGGGCGATCGTATGTGTGCACCCGCGCAGGTTGCTCATCCCGTGGACGGTCATCACGTTCGACCCGATTCCGTCGATCGCCGCGCCCATCGCCACAAGCATCCGCGCCAGGTCCTGCACGTGCGGTTCGGAGGCGGCATTGCGGATGACCGTGGTACCGCGGGTCAGCGCGGCGGCCATCAGCGCGTTCTCGGTGCCCATCACCGACGGCTCGTCCATCAGGAAGTCACATGGGCTCAGCCCCAGCGGCGGAGCCGTGAGCACGATGTCGGTCGCCTTCTGCTCGACCAGCGCGCCGAGGGCGCGAAACGCATCGAGGTGCGGATCCAACCGGCGTCGGCCGATCACGTCGCCCCCGGGCGGGGGCATGTGCGCGCGCCCGAAGCGCGCGAGGAGCGGGCCGGCGAGCAGGAATGCCGCTCGGATGCTCTCCGACAGGGCCGGGTCGACCGACGTCTGCCCGACGGTGGACGCGTCGATCCGCATCTCTCCCGCGCTGAGCCACTCGACCTTGGCGCCCAGGTCCCGGAGCAGCGCGGCCATCGCCTCCACGTCCCGAATCCGCGGGACGTTGCGCAGGATCACCTCGTCGTCGGTGAGCAGGCAGGCGGCAAGAATCGGCAAGGCGCCGTTCTTGTTACCTGCCGGAACGATCGTGCCGGACAGCGGCACGCCGCCTTCAATTACGAACTTTTCCATCGGTACGTGGCCCGGGTGGTTTGCAACCTCGGGAGCTCCCAGCGTAGCTGGTGATGCCTCAGGCGGCGGTGCGGCTGGTGAACTCTCAGCTAGGGTAAGCGCCATGCAGTCGGGGATTTCGCGCCAAGACGCCTGGAACCTCCTTTGCGAGTGGACCGAGTCGGACTCCCTGCGCCGTCACATGCTGGCCGTCGAGGCCGCGATGCGCGCCTACGCGCCCCGGTTTGACGGCGACGTCGAGCTCTGGGGCATGACCGGCCTGCTCCACGACCTCGACTACGAGCGCTACCCGAACCTCGACGACGGTCATCCCCGCTACGCGATTCGCGAGCTCGAGGCGCGCGGCTACCCGCCCGAGCTGGTGCGCGCCGTGGCCTCGCACGCCGACTTCATGGGCGTGCCCCGCGAGACCCCGATGGAGAAGGCGCTGTATGCGGTCGATGAGCTGTGCGGGTTCGTGCTGGCCGTCGCGTACGTTCGGCCGGAGGGGCTCGTGGGAATGACGCCGAAGTCGGTGAAGAAGAAGCTCAAGCAGCCCTCGTTCGCCGCGGCGGTCAACCGGGAGGACATTGTTCGCGGTGCCGAGGCGCTGGGGGTCGACTACGACGAACACCTGACGATCGTGATCGGAGCCCTGGCGGAGCACCAGGATGAGCTGCTGGGGAGCGCCGCGGGGGCGTAAGGGGGCTGGCGGTTCTAGGCGGTCCCCCGGTTCCACCGGGGGTTTTTCCCTCATCCGGCCCCCAAGTGATATGCGAGGCTCGCCCGTGCGTAGTGACGTGCGTATTGGGTAGCGGGGCGCTCGCCCTCTGAGCTGAGGAGGTCTTGATGTCAACTGAGAACGAGGCGCTTGTGCGCCGCTTCTTTGAGGAGTTCTGCAACGGGCGGCGGGCGGAGGTCGCCGATGAGATCATCGCGGCCGACTACGTCTCCCATGGGCCGCAGGCGCCACCGGCCGAAGGGCCTGAGGGCGTCAAGGCCCGGGTAGGCCTCTACCAGGAGTCGGTGGACGGTCACTGGCGCGTCGACGAGCTGTTCTCGGCCGGAGACCGCGTCGTGGCACGCTGGACCGGCACCGGCACCCATGTCGGCGAGCTGATGGGTATTCCCCCGACGGGCAAGGCGATCGAGGTCGACGCAATCTCGGTTTTCCGCATCGCGGACGGCAGGATCGCCGAGGAATGGACGGTCTGGGACGCGCTCGGCTTGCTGCAGCAGGTCGAGGCGGTGCCGGCGCCGGCGTAGGGCGCTCGTCCGACTGCCCTCCCTCGGGCGGCCCTGGGGCTGTCGATAACTTGGAAGTCCTGGGGCGGCCGCCACCGGGGGCGTGGGGTCTCAGGGTTCATATACAAACCTCAGAGCCCAACCGGATCATTTCGCTGTCGGTTTGGTTCCGGGTGTGGGGTCTCAGTTGTCATATACGCAACTGAGACCCCACGCGGTGGGCCCCACGCCCCATCGCCGCTTCAGGCTCCGCGCCACCTCGCGCAAACGGCGCCGGGCGCGCCGGCCTCACGATCGGGACGCTGAAGCATTCCGGCTGATCGCGGGCGGCGGTTGCGATGGCCGCCGCCGGCCCACGCGGGTATCGTGGCGCCATGCCCGCCGTCAGGATCGCCGTGCTCGAGGGAGACGAGACTGGCCAGGAGCTGCTCGAGCAGTCGCTCCGCGTCCTCGAACCGTCCCTTTTGCAGCTGGATCTCGAGCTCCTGCGCGTCGACCTCTCACTCGAGAACCGGCGCGCGAGCGACAATCAGGTGGTCATCGAGGCGGCGGCGGCGATGCGGGAGGCCGGCCTCGGCCTGAAGGCCGCGACGATCACCCCAGAGGGCGCCGGCGACGTCGGCTCGCCGAACCGGATCCTCCGCGAGGAGGTCGACGGAAAGGTCATCGTCCGAACCGGTCGCCGACTGCCGGGCGTGGCGACGGTGGCGGGCGTTCACTACCCGATCTCGATCGTCCGCATGGCGGTTGAGGACGCCTACGGCGCCGACGAGCGTCGCGAGGGCGATGCCGGGTCCGACGCCGAGGTCGCCTACCGGACGGAGCACGTCACCCGGTCGACCTGCCGAGCAGTGGCCGAGTACGCCTTCCGAACCGCCGATCAGATGGGCGCCAAGGTCTACGGCGGGCCCAAGTGGACCGTGTCGCCGGTGTATGAGGGGATGCTGAAGGAAGAGCTCGACGCGGCCGCGGCCCGGCACGCCGAGGTGCCCTACCAGCCCGTGCTGATCGATGCCACCTATGCCGGCCTGCTCTCCGGCGCCACCGACACGCCCCTCGTGATCCCGGCGCTCAACCGGGACGGCGACTGTCTGTCCGACCTCGTCCTGCCGATGTTCGGCTCGATCGCCGGCGCCGAATCTGTCTTGCTCGCGTTCGACGACAGCTACGACACAACGGTGGCGATGGCCGAGGCGCCGCACGGGACCGCGCCGGCCCTGCTCGGCAAGGATCTCGCGAACCCGCTGGCGATGATCCTCGCCTGCGGCGCCGTCCTACGCCACGCCGCCGACCGTGCCGGGGAGGGCGCCGAGCGCGCATCGAGGGCGGTCTACGAGGCGGCGCTTGAGACCGTGGCCGGCGGCGTCAAGACCCCCGATTTGGGCGGCCACTGCGGAACGACCGAGTTCACCGATGCCGTCGTCGAACGGGTCCGTACGAAGCTCGAGGTGTGGTCGTCGCTGGGGTCGCGGTAGTGGGCGACCGGCGGCACACGCGCGAATCCTACGGACAGCAGACGCGCGGGTCCTACGGACGACAATCACCCATCCGTGCACATAACATCCGCTGCATAAGGGCAGAATCTTTCCGTCCGGACCCCCTCCTACTCTTTCGAACATATGTTCCATTCTTCAACTAGCCGCCTGCGCACCTGGCTGAGGTGGACCGAGGACATCCTCGGGGACCCGCCGGAAGAAGCGCGGCCGCATCCCCACAGGCGTGAGCTGCGTTGGGATCGCATGCGTCGGGGCGGGTCCGTGCCGGCTCGCCCCGCACATTGCATCTCCCCGGTGCGTCCTGCCTCGGGCGCTGCCACACGCGAGCGGGCCAACAGATAGCTGCAGAAGTCAGGTCAGCGCGCTGATCACGCTGATCAGACCACTCGGCTCGCCGGACGGCGTGCCGGAGTGGGCGCTCACGAGCCCGAAGATCACCACGAAGAACGTGCCGAGCCCGAGAATCAGGCAGACGAGCAGCAGCACGAGCGCCTGTGGGTTCTTCCGGAAGAAGCTGACCAGGTCCTTCATGTCTGGATAGATCGTGCCACGGGCGTGAGTTCGTCGCTCCCGTCGGCCTAACTGCGCGCGATCGCCGGCGGCGCGAGACGATGCGCGCTCCTCCAACCTGACAGCATGGGCATTGTGAATGCTCAACCGAATCAGCCTCGGCCGGACGGCGAGGCGATCACCCCGGAGGGGCTCGAGGCGCTGAAGACCGAGCTATTTCGGCTCGAATCCGCGGGGCGGCGTGAGATCGCGCAGCGCATCCTGGTGGCGCGCGGTCACGGCGATCTGAAGGAGAACGCCGAGTACCACGCGGCCAAGGAGGACCAGGCGCACCTCGAGACGCGGATCAAGCGCCTGCGTCAGCGCCTGCGCAATGCGATCGTCGTCGAAGCCCAGCACGACAGCGACGTGTTCTCGTTCGGCCGCACGGCCGACGTCACCGACGAGGACACCGGCGACACGCAGACGTGGACGATCGTGGGCCCCACCGAGGCCGACCGGGCAGCGGGCAAGCTGTCCGCGGAATCGCCGGTGGCCCGCGCACTGCTGGATCACTCGCCCGGGGATGTCGTCGAGGTTCCGACGCCGCGCGGGACCCGCCGGCTGCGGATCGAGCGGCTGCGCTAGCGGCGCGGCCGCGTAGGAGATCGGGACCGCGAGCCGGCCCCCGCAGGCTCAGGCGTTCGGCACCGCGAGCCGGATCCGCAGGCCCAGGCATCACCTGCCCTTCAGATTCAGCTCCACCGCGTCGCGAATTAGCTTCTTCAGGGCGCCCTCGTCGGTCTCGTCGTCCTCCCTGATGTCGATCGCGCGTCTGACCTTGCCCTCGAGGCTGGAGTTGAACAGACCCGCGGGATCGTTCAGAGCGGCGCCCTTGAAAAACGTGAGCTTGACCACGCTCTTGTAGGACTCACCCGTACAGATGCCCCCGTTATGGGACCAGACCGGTGTTCCGGGGCTCGTGGCCTTCGCCCACTTCCATTCCTCGACGACCTCGGGGTCCGCTTCCTTGATGAGTCCCCGCACCCTGCTGAGCGTATGTCCGCGCCAGTCGCCGAGATCCCTGATCCTCTCGTCTATGCGCTCGGAGGCGTTCGTCTCCGTCATCTCGATCCCCTACGCAGTCGAGCGCGGCACGGGTAAGCGCGTCGGCGGTGGTTGATGAGGCACGGCGGATCCTATGCCAATGCCACTGACCAGCCCAGTGTCGCCAGCTCCTCGGAGACTGGACACGCCCTTAAACGACCAGACCCCACCTGCGAAATTCACAGGCAGGGTCTGAGTAAAGAACCGGCGGCGACCTACTCTCCCAGGCCCTTGCGAGCCAAGTACCATCGGCGCTGAGGGGCTTAACGGCTCTGTTCGGAATGGGAAGAGGTGTTTCCCCCTCGCCATAGCCACCGGAAACCGGTAGAGACCGCCCCTCACGGGCCTTCAAAACTACACAGTGCCAATGCACGGATATCAAATATCCGTCAAGCCCTCGACCCATTAGTACCGGTCTCCTACGGATGTCACCATCCTTCCAGATCCGGCCTATCAACCTGGTGATCTTCCAGGGGTCTTACTCCCTCAAGGGGATGGGAGAGCTCATCTTGAGGTCGGCTTCCCACTTAGATGCTTTCAGCGGTTATCCGATCCGCACGTAGCTAACCTGCGGTGCCCTTGGCAGGACAACAGATACACCAGAGGTGCGTTCATCCCGGTCCTCTCGTACTAGGGACGAATCCTCTCAACTCTCCAACGCCCACGGCAGATAGGGACCGAACTGTCTCACGACGTTCTGAACCCAGCTCGCGTACCGCTTTAATGGGCGAACAGCCCAACCCTTGGGACCTACTTCAGCCCCAGGATGCGACGAGCCGACATCGAGGTGCCAAACCGGGCCGTCGATGTGGACTCTTGGGCCCGATAAGCCTGTTATCCCCGGAGTACCTTTTGTCCGTTGAGCGACGGCGCTTCCACTTGCTACCGCCGGATCACTAAGGCCTGCTTTCGCACCTGCTCGACTTGTCAGTCTCGCAGTCAAGCTCCCTTACTGCCTTTACACTCTACGCACGATTTCCGACCGTGCTGAGGGAACCTTTGCGCGCCTCCGTTACATTTTGGGAGGCGACCGCCCCAGTCAAACTACCCACCTGTCACTGTCCTGCGCCCGGATTCACGGCGCACAGTTAGAGATCCAATACACCAAGGGTGGTATCTCAAGGTTGACTCCACGCCAGCCGCAGCCGGCGCTTCCAAGTCTCCCACCTATCCTGAGCGAGATGCATCGAACCCCAATACCAAGCTGTAGTAAAGGTTCACGGGGTCTTTCCGTCTAGCCGCGGGTACTCGGCATCTTCACCGAGACTGCAATTTCACCGAGCCCCTCGTTGAGACAGCGTTCAAGTCGTTACGCCATTCGTGCAGGTCGGAACTTACCCGACAAGGAATTTCGCTACCTTAGGACCGTTATAGTTACGGCCGCCGTTTACCGGGGCTTAGTTTCGGTGCTTTGAGCCGAAGCCCTAACACCTCCACGTAACCTTCCGGCACCGGGCAGGCGTCAGCCCCTATACGTCGTCTTACGACTTAGCAGAGACCTGTGTTTTTGGTAAACAGTCGCTTGAACCTATTCACTGCGGCCCTCTCGGGCTTCCCTCGCGAGGAGGTTCACCCTACTGGGGCGCCCCTTATCCCGAAGTTACGGGGCGATTTTGCCGAGTTCCTTAACGAGGGTTATCTCGATCACCTTAGTGTTCTCCACTTGCCCACCTGTGTCGGTTTTGGTACAGGCACGCGCTTCCTCCCTAGAGGCTTTTCTCGGAGGCATGGCATCCGGGACTCGCCGGCTTAGAGCCAGCTGGCATCGCACCTCGGGTGTTGCGGCCCCGGATTTACCTAGGGCCACCCCTACATGCTTACCCCAGGACAACCATCGCCTGGGATCCCATAGCCTTCCTCGTCCCCCCATCGGTCAAACGGAAGCGACGTGGTACGGGAATATCAACCCGTTGGCCATCGACTACGCCTTTCGGCCTCGCCTTAGGTCCTGACTAACCCTGAGCAGACGAACTTTACTCAGGAATCCTTGGGCAATCGGCGGAGAGGATTCTCACCTCTCTTTCGTTACTCATGCCGGCATTCTCACTTCCGCCGCCTCCACAGCTGGCTTACGCCGCTGCTTCACTGGCGCCGGAACGCTCTCCTACCGCGTGATCGGTCCGAAGACCTCACACACCCGCAGCTTCGGTGGTTAGCTTGAGCCCCGTTACATTGTCCGCGCTCGAACACTTGACCAGTGAGCTGTTACGCACTCTTTCAAGGATGGCTGCCTCTAAGCCAACCTCCTGGTTGTCTGTGCATTCGAACATCGTTTCCCACTTAGCTAACACTTAGGGACCTTAGCTGGCGGTCTGGGCTGTTTCCCTCTTGACGCTGAAGTTTATCCCCCAGCAACTGACTCCCGGAGTAACCGTGACGGTCTTCGGAGTTTGTCTGAAGTCGGTAACCTGGTAGGGCCCCTAGTCCAAACAGTGCTCTACGGCCGCCACGGAATTTATCCGAGGCTATACCTAAATATATTTCGGAGAGAACCAGATATCACTGAGCTTGATTAGCCTTTCACTCCGACCCACAGGTCATCCGCCCAGTTTTCAACCTAGGTCGGTTCGGTCCTCCACGAGGTCTTACCCCCGCTTCAACCTGCCCATGGGTAGCTCGCTCAGCTTCGGGTCTACCGCCTACGACTATGTCGCCCTGTTCGGACTCGCTTTCGCTATGGCTCCGCTCATCGCTTAACCTTGCCGCAGACGAGTAACTCGCCGGCTCGTTATGCAAAAAGCACGCGGTCACGGCACGAGGCCGCTCCCACCGCTTGTAGGCACGCGGTTTCAGGTACTATTTCACTCCCCTTCCGGGGTACTTTTCACCTTTCCCTCACGGTACTAGTCCGCTATCGGTCACCAAGGAGTACTTAGCCTTGGAGGGTGGTCCCCCCAGGTTCAGTCCGCGTTTCACGGGTGCGGACTTACTCAGGAACATCTGCGGAAGGCCGTGCGATTTCGTCTACGGGACGGTTGCCCTCTGTGGTGCGTGGTTCCACACGCTTCGACTATCACACGATTTTGTAACTTCCGCCGAACCGGCCACGGTCCGGACCAGATGTCCTACAACCCCCGACGTGCAACGCGTGGCCGCTTACACACGCCGGGTTTGGGCTATTCCGCTTTCGCTCGCCACTACTCACGGAGTCTCGGTTGATTTCCTTTCCTCGGGGTACTGAGATGTTTCACTTCCCCCGCTTGTCCTCGCCGCGCCTATGTGTTCAACGCGGGATAGCATCGCATTACCGACGCTGGGTTTCCCCATTCGGGCATCCGCGGGTCAATGGCTATTCAGCGCCTAACCGCGGCTTATCGCAGCCGTTCACGCCCTTCTTCGACTCTTGGTGCCAAGGCATCCACCATGTGCCCTTACTATCTTGACGGTGATCTTGGGTAGGAACCTTGCGGTCCCTCCCGGTGATACCCGTGTCATTGGCTACTGTGCAGTTTTCAAGGTCCGTGAAGAGGCGTAACCCCCCGCTCAGAAGCCCGGGATCTTGTCCAGCGAGCTGCCGGCGGAGAGCCGGTCTCTCAAAACTCAACAGCATGCAGCCGCATCAGCGCGCGCTAGGCGCAGTGTGCGACCTGCCAGGTCCGGTCGACATTCTCTAGCGGCCGATCGCGCTCGAGGAAGCGCCGCGGACCGAGGCTCCGAAGAGCTCCGAGTCAAAGCGACGATCCTCCGGCGATCGGTGCCCTCTCGAGGAGGGCTCCCTAGAAAGGAGGTGATCCAGCCGCAGCTTCCGCTACGGCTACCTTGTTACGACTTCACCCCAGTCACGAGCCCCACCTTCGACGGCTCCCTCCCAAAAGGGTTAGGCCACCGGCTTCGGGTGTTGCTCACTCCCATGGTGTGACGGGCGGTGTGTACAAGGCCCGGGAACGTATTCACCGCGGCAGTGCTGATCCGCGATTACTAGCAACTCCGCCTTCATGCAGGCGAGTTTCAGCCTGCAATCCGAACCGAGACACGCTTTAAGGGATTCGCTCCACCTCGCGGTATCGCAACCCTCTGTACGCGCCAATGTAGCACGTGTGTAGCCCTGGACATAAGGGGCATGATGACTTGACGTCATCCCCACCTTCCTCCGGTTTGTCACCGGCAGTCTCGCATGAGTCCCCAACTAAATGCTGGCAACATGCGACGGGGGTTGCGCTCGTTGCGGGACTTAACCCAACATCTCACGACACGAGCTGACGACAGCCATGCACCACCTGTGATTCTGCCCCGAAGGGAAACCGTGTTTCCACGGCGGTCAGAAACATGTCAAGCCCAGGTAAGGTTCTTCGCGTCGCGTCGAATTAAACCACATGCTCCGCTGCTTGTGCGGGCCCCCGTCAATTCCTTTGAGTTTTAGCCTTGCGGCCGTACTCCCCAGGCGGGGCACTTAATGCGTTAGCGTCGGCACGGAGGGAGTCGACACCCCCCACACCTAGTGCCCATCGTTTACGGCGTGGACTACCAGGGTATCTAATCCTGTTTGCTCCCCACGCTTTCGCGTCTCAGCGTCAGTACCGTCCCAGCGAGCTGCCTTCGCCATTGGTGTTCCTCCTGATATCTGCGCATTTCACCGCTACACCAGGAATTCCACTCGCCTCTTCCGGACTCTAGCTCGACAGTTTCCACCGGCATTCCAGGGTTGAGCCCTGGACTTTCACAGCGGACTTACCGAGCCGCCTACACGCTCTTTACGCCCAATGATTCCGGACAACGCTTGCCCCCTACGTATTACCGCGGCTGCTGGCACGTAGTTAGCCGGGGCTTCTTCTGAAGGTACCGTCACTCCAGCCGGCTATTCACCGACGAAGCTTCGTCCCAACTGAAAGGGGTTTACAACCCGAAGGCCTTCTTCCCCCACGCGGCGTTGCTGCGTCACGCTTTCGCGCATTGCGCAAGATTCCCCACTGCTGCCTCCCGTAGGAGTCTGGGCCGTGTCTCAGTCCCAGTGTGGCTGATCGTCCTCTCAGACCAGCTACCCATCGTTGCCTTGGTGAGCCGTTACCTCACCAACAAGCTAATGGGCCGCGGGCCCATCCCGATGCGGAGGCCGAAGCTTCCTTTCCCCAGCGGCCTTATGGCCGGAGGGCACATTCGGTATTAGCCCGAGTTTCCTCGGGTTGTCCCAATCATCGGGGCAGGTTACCCACGTGTTACTCACCCGTTCGCGGCTTTGCCCCAGGCCGAAGCCTGGTTCGTCGCTCCACTTGCATGTGTTAGGCACGCCGCCAGCGTTCGTCCTGAGCCAGGATCAAACTCTCCGTGAAGAACTACTGGCAAGTGGGTGTTACACCACTCACCATCACAAAGAGTCGTCAGGGATTACAACCCGAGCATTGACACAACTGTGTCACTCGGGCAAAAACCTGGGTCTGTCCCTGGTGGGATCAGACCCTTGCGCTCACACAGGGAAGTCCGTTGTACACGTAGGACTTCGGAGCGCAAGACGGGGTCAATTCTGGCACCGTCGGCCTGCCGGCCCGCGAGGGCCGATTGGCGACGGTGATCGAACCTGGACACACACCTCGACCGAGGGATTCAGTCGAGTGTGCGCATGCTGTTGAGTTTTCAAAGACCGTCGCACCTCTTCTAGGAGGGGTTTCCTCCCAAGAGCGCGCCCGGGAACCGGAAGCGGATCCCGGGGCGGACCGACCATTATAGCGCGGGAACTGGGCTTGCCGGAAAAGCCAGGGCCCTGATCACCACGCTGCTGGACGGCCCCGAAAGATAGCCGGATTCCGCCCGTCGTGCGGCGTGGTTGGGCGGGGCTGCTCGCACCGGGTGCTGCCGGCTCCCGCCGCACCCGCCCACACGCCGATACCGCGGCTCCCGCCGCACCCGCCCACACGCCGATGCCGCGGCCCCCGCCGCACCGCCCACACCGGCTGCCACGGACCTCGCGGAGCGCGCTAAGGGGCCGCCGGAAGACCCGCAGGACTCGGGTCTCGTCCTACGTTCGAATGGTCGCTTGGCCCCGCTGGCGCGCTCTCGGGTGCGCTTGACGGTGCCCGGCACTCAGGCGCCAGAGGATCGCTCGGCGGGCCGATGGGCTGCCTACGCCAACACCTGGACCGTGACGGTCCTGCTCCGCGGGCGATCGTCGAAGTCGATCAAGACCAGCTGCTGCCAGGTCCCGAGCGCCAGCCCACCGTCCACGATTGGAACGCTGACCGACGGGCCGATCACCGCCGCGCGCATATGCGCGTGCGAATTGGTGTCGTAATTGAGCCGGTTGTGCTCGTAGTCGCCCTCGAACGGAATCAGGCGCTCAAGCAGAGCCTGAAGGTCGTGCACTCCGCCCGGCTCGTACTCCATCGTCGTGATCGCCGCAGTGGACCCGACCACGAAGGCCGTGACCAGCCCGCGGTCGACTCCGGAGGTGCGGACCACGCTGGCGACCCCCGCGGTGATGTCGGCGATGTGGCCGTTGCCGGGCGTGTCGAGACGCAGCAAGCCGCCGCTGACAGTCACAAGCTCACCCCTCGTCCCTCACTCGCCCGCCCCTCGTCCCTCACAAGCTCACCCTCGCGTCCCTCATTTGCCCATCCCGCCTCACTCCCCCACCTTCACACGCGCAAAGCGCCGCTTCCCCAGCTGGAGCACCTTTCCGTCAACGTCCGAGACCGCCATGTCCAGCGATCCGTTCTCGATCGGCACGCCGTCCAGCCTGACCCCGCCCTGGGCCAGCGTGCGGCGGGCCTCGGAGGTGGAGACGCCGAATGCGTGGGCGAGCAGCACCGGCAGGTGCACGGTGCAGTCGCCGGAGGCCGGGAACTGCACCTCGGGGACCTCGGATGGAGCCTGGCGCTCGCGGTGCACGCGGTCGAACTCCCGCTCGGCCGCGGCCGCGGCATCAGGATCGTGGAACCGGGTCGCCAGATCGCGCGCGAGCGCGCGCTTTGCGTCCCGTGGGCCCACGGACTCGGGAACCGAGTGCCCGAGCAGCAGCGAGTACCAGGTCTCGAGCGCGTCATCGGGGATGCTCAGTGTCTTTCCGTAGATCTCGCCTGGGCTCTCGGTGACACCGACGTAGTTGCCGAGGGACTTGGCCATCCGGCGCACACCGTCGGTTCCCGGCAGGATCGGCATCGTCAGAACGACCTGCTCGGGCACGTTGTAGGCCCGCTGCACGTCACGCGCGAGCAGCAGGTTGAACTTCTGGTCGGTCCCCCCGAGCTCGACATCGGAGCGCACCGCCACCGAGTCATACCCCTGGAGCAGGGGATACAGGAGCTCGAGGATCGAGATCGGCGAGCCCGCCGCAAGCCGCTTGGCGAAGTCCTCACGCTCGATGACCTGCGCCACGGTCATGGTCCGCGCGAGGGCGAATAGGTCCGCCATTGCCATGTCGAGCCACTCGCTGTTGTGGCGAACCTCGACGCGGTCTCGATCGAGCACCTTGAAGGCCTGCTCTTGAAAGGTCCGGGCGTTGCGGTCGATCTCCCCCGGCGAGAGCACCGGCCGGATGTCAGACCGGCCGCTCGGATCGCCGACCCGGGCCGTGTAGTCGCCGATGATCAGAACCACGGTGTGCCCGAGATCCTGGAACTCATGCAGCTTGCTCAGCACCACGGTGTGCCCGAGGTGAATGTCGGGCGCCGTCGGGTCGATGCCCAGCTTCACTCGCAGTGGACGGCCCCCGGTGAGCTTGCGCTCGAGCTCTCCCTCAGGCAGGCAATCGACTGCATCGCGGGCCAGCCAGGCGGCTTGCTCGCGCGCGGTCGCACCGGCCCCGGCGCCTGCCTGATCCCCCGGCTCGGGAGTCATCTGTCGGCAGACGTGGAGGCCTTTGGGTCCATCCGGGCCAATGCTAGACTCTCGCCCCCTGGCGAGACCCCTGCCCGTTGCCGTCCGGTCGCGGAGGTCAGCGCCGGGCGACCAACCTGGTTCGCCACGAGAGAGCCGCCCTGCGGCGCCTTGGATCGCATGAGCGATGTAGTCGACATTCCCACGCAGGGCGAGGAGCTTGACGCGCCCATCCCACTCGTGCAGCCGCGCCGCGGCTGGCGGGGTCGTGGGCGTCGTGGCGATCGCCCGCCCAAGCCGCGGCTACGCAAACTCCGCCTGCTGCTAATCCTCAGCGGCCTCGGCGCCCTGGCCGCCGTCTCGACGATCTTCGGGATGATGATGGCGGTCGCGTCTGACCTGCCGCAGCTCGAGAACCGCCAGCTCTACAGGCACGATCTCAAGAACTCCTACCTCTACGACGACCACTGGCGGCCGATCGGGATCTTCGCGCCGCCCAACAACGCGGTGATCGACGACTTCTCCGAGATTTCGCCGTGGATGCGCCGCTCGATCGTGTCGATCGAGGACAAGCGCTTCTGGGGTGACCCGGGCGTCGACATCCGCGGCATCGCGCGCGCCTTCTTCGCCGACGTCACCGGCGGTTCCCGGCAGGGCGCCTCGACGATCGCCCAGCAGTTCGTCAAGAACGCGCTCGCCGAGGAGAACAACCGGACCGTGTTCGAGAAGCTCCGCGAGGCCGCCCTCGCCTACCACCTCACGCGCAAGTGGAGCAAGGAGAAGATCCTCACCGAATATCTGAACTCGATCTACTTCGGCAACGGCGCCTACGGCGTCGAGTCGGCCGCTCGCGTGTACTTCGGGAAGGCCCACGGCTACGACTCGACGACGGTGCCCGGATCGTCGAGCTCGTCAACCACCACGTACACGAGCACCGCATCGATCGGCTGCGGCGACGGCACCGTGACGCTGACCCCACCGAGCGGGCCAAGCCGGACAGTCGCGCGGCCGAAATGCGCCTCCGTCCTCCAGCCCTGGGAAGCCGCGCTGCTCGCTGGGATGGTCGCCTCGCCGACCGCGTTCGATCCGGTCGCCCATCCCCAGGCGGCCCGCGATCGCCGCAAGGTCGTCCTCCAGGACATGCTCCAGCAGGACGACATCACGCACGCGCAGTACGAGCAGGGGATCAATGCCCCGCTCCCGACCGCCAACGACATCCAGCAGCCGGAGGAGCCGAGCGCGGCGCCCTACTTCACCAGCTGGCTGCGGCCCCAGATCCTGGCCGCGATGGGTCACCATCTGCCACCGAACGTCACCGAGTACCGCGCCTACTACGGAGGCCTCAAGATCAGGACCACGCTGGATCTCGGCATGCAGCGGGCGGCCGAGGAGGCGATCAGCTCCGAACTGCCGACCGGGTCGGGGCTGCCGAGCGCCTCGCTCGTGGCGATCGACAACAAGACCGGCGAGGTTCGAGCGATGGTCGGCGGACCTGTGATCAACGGGCCGAACGGGCCCGAGGAGGACTACGCGCATTACCCGTTCAACCTCGCCACCGAGGGTCACCGGCAGCCCGGCTCCTCGTTCAAGCCGTTCACGCTCGCGATGGCGCTGATCTCGGGCCAGTACGGGCCCGACTCGATCATCGACTCCGCGCCCCAGGACTTCATCGTGCCCAATAGCGCCGGCAAGGAGCACTTCATCGTCCACAACTTCGGCGACACCTATTCGGGGCCGATCAGCCTCACCGAGGCGACGACGATCTCCGACAACAGCGTTTACTCGCAGGTCGGGATCCACGTGGGGACGAACCGGATCGCGCGGCTGGCCAAGAAGATGGGCATCCGGTCGCCGATCTCCAGCAACTACGCGATGATCCTCGGTGGTCTGAAGGAGGGGGTCACCCCGCTCGACATGGCCCACGCCTATGAGACGTTCGCCACGGGCGGCAACCGGGTGTTCAATCCGCGCCTCGGGGCTCCGAAGGAGGGGCCGACCGGGATCGCGCAGATTCAGTGCCCGGCCCACGTCTGCGGCGGCTCGAGCGTGGACATCACCGACCATCCCACGTACAAGCGGATCATCCCGGCCTCGATCGCTCAGACCGTGCACGACATCCTCACGACGGTCGTGACGTCGGGAACCGCTACCAGCGCCGGGATCCCGGGAGTCGACGTGGCCGGCAAGACTGGAACTACCACGAATTACGGTGACGCGTGGTTCGTTGGCTGGACGCCCCAGATCACCACCGCCGTGTGGGTCGGCTTCCCGACCCGCCTGGTCTCGATGGCCACGATGTACAACGGTGCCCCCGTTGAGGGAGGCACCTATCCGGCGATCATCTGGCAGAACTTCATGACCCAGGCGCTCCAGATCTTCGCCAACGAGCAGGCGGCCAAGGGTCAGTCGAGCAGCGGCACGACGACGCCCGGGTCCTCGAGCGGGCTCAGCGGATCGGGCTCGAGCAGTGGCTCCTCCGGCGCGGCGACGTCGGGCTCGTCTTCCTCAGGTGGCACGACCGGCGGTGGGACCACGGGTGGCGGTGGGACGACCGGCGGTGGGACCACGGGTGGCGGTGGGACGACCGGCGGTGGGACCACGGGCGGTGGGACCACGGGCGGCGGCGGGACGGGCGGTGGCACCACGGGCGGGGGCGGTGGTGGTGGCGGCACCGGTGGTGGTGGTGGTGGTGGTGGTCGGCGGCACCGGCGGTGGCGGTGGTACCGGCGGTGGCGGTGGTACCGGCGGTGGCGGTGGTGGCGGGACCGGTGGAGCCGGCCTCGGCGGCGGCACGACCGGGCACTGACGCCCGCAACGTACGCGAACCGAAGCTGGTGAGTGCGGACCGCGGCGCAGCTACACCGCGATCGACCGGCTGCTGACCGGCCGCGACAGGAACCGGCTGCCGGTCGCGCAGAAGCGCCACGGCAGCTCGATGGCCTTGGTGATGCCGATCCGGGTGTCGGCGGTGATCTTGACCTCGCGCCATGCCTCGGGGCGGGAGGAGATGCGGATCGGCCCGCTGAGCAGGTCGTCCCCGTTATGTGAGAGCTCGATCCCCAGCGCCTGCGTGAGTTTGCCGGGGCCCGAGCACAGACTCTCGAGACGCTCAACCCCGCGTCGCGACCGCATCTGCTCCTCTCCTTCGAGCGGCTCGAGGGCACGGACCAGAACCGCGGCACCGGTGCCGGCCGGCTCGCACACGGCGTTGAAACAGGCGTGAATGCCGTACGACCTGTACACGTACGCAACCCCGGGCCGCCCGAACAGGACGCTGGTTCGGGGTGTCAGACCGACGAACGCGTGACAGGCGGGTTCGGTCTCGTGGTACGCCTCGGTTTCGACAATCACGCCCGCCACCCCGCCGTGGCTGAGTACGCACCCGATCAGGTCGCGGGCCACGTCCACGACCGGACGCTCGTAAAAGGCGGGCTTCACGACGCGAGCGCGGCGCGCGCACGCCCGAGCTGTTCCCGTACCCGTCCAAGGCTGGTGCCTCCCTCGGAGACCTTCGACTCAAGCCATGCCCCATCGCTGAGGACCGCGTAGAACTCGTCGTCGAGCCTGTCGGAGGCCGACGCGAGCTGCTCCCGCGTCAGCTCGGACAACGGCTTGCCCTCGGACACGGCGATACGAACAAGGCCCGCGACGATCCCGTGGGCCTCCCTGAAGGGCACACCCCGGCGCACCAGCAGATCGGCGATATCGGTCGCGGCGAGCAGCTCATCGGCGCTGGCGGCAGCCAGCCGCTCGCGATGGAAGCTGATCGAGCCGAGCATCCCCTGCGCCGCTGCGAGGCACAGCTCTAGGGTGTCGACGGCGTCGAACAGATGCTCCTTGTCCTCCTGCATGTCCTTGTTGTAGGTGAGCGGCAGGCCGTGCATCACGCCGTGGAGCGCGACCAGGTGCCCGGCCATCCGTGGCGCCTTGGCCCTGAGCAGCTCGGCGGCGTCTGGGTTCTTCTTCTGAGGCATGATCGATGACCCCGACGCCCAGGCATCGGATAGCTCACAGAACCCGAACTCCTCGCTGGACCACAGCACGATCTCGCCACCGAGCCGCGAGAGATGCGTAGCGCAGGTGGCCGCGGCCGCGAGATAGTCGAGTACGAAGTCACGGTTCGAGACGGCGTCGATCGAGTTCTCGGCCAGGGCCGAGAAGCCCAGTTCCGCCGCCACCGCCGACCGGTCGGTGTCGAAGTTCACGCCGGCGAGCGCACCCGCGCCGAGCGGCAGGCGGCCGGTCGCCGCAGTCACGTCGACGAACCTGTCGCGGTCACGCAGGAGCATCCACACGTACGCCAGCAGGTGATGGCTGAGATAGACGGGCTGTGCCCGCTGCAGATGCGTGTAGCCCGGCATCGGCCAGTCGAGGTGAAGCTCGGCGAGCTCGACCAGCGTCCCGGCCAGTCCGGCGATCGCCGCGGTCGCCCGCTGCGCGTGGGCGCGGACGAACATCGCGACATCGGTGGCGACCTGGTCGTTGCGCGAGCGCGCCGTGTGGAGCCGCCCACCCGCGGACCCCGCGATCTCCGTGACCCGGCGCTCAATCGCCATGTGAATGTCCTCGTCGCCCTCGGCGAACGGAAACGACCCGGCCTCGAGCTCGCGCTCGATCTGATCGAGCGCTGCCTGCAGCGCGTCGCGATCCTCGGTCGAGATGATCCCCTGGGCGGCGAGCATGCCCGCGTGGGCGCGGGATTGAGCGACGTCGTAGGGCCCGAGGCGCCAGTCGAACGAGAGGGAGTCGTTGAGGGCGCGGAAGGCGTCGTGCGGGGGCTCGGAGAAGCGGGACATGGCGGCGATGGTACGCGGGCTCAGCGCCCGAGAACGGTTCGCAGCGCCGCCGCCACCTGCTCGACCTGGGACTCCGTCATCCCCGGGAAGAACGGGAGAGCGATCGAGCGCGCGGCCACGTCCTCGCACACCGGGAACTCTCCGGATCGATGACCAAACGTCTCGCGGTAGTAGCTCATCAGGTGAATCGCCGGGAAGTACGGCTTGGCGGGGATCCCGAGCTCTCCGAGCGACCGCACGACCGAGTCGCGGTCATGCTCACGTGGAAGCTGCACGACGAACACGAACCAACCCCTCCGCGCACCCCCGGCGTCCGGGCACGGCAGCTCGAGGCCCTCGACGCCGGCCAGCATCTGCCGGTAGGTCTCGGCCACGAGGCTCCTGCCGGCGAGCATCTCGTCGAGCCGCTCGAGCTGGGCGAGGCCCAGCGCGCACGCGACATCGGAGAGGCGGTAGTTGAACCCGAGCCGGTCGTGGTCGAGCCAATCCATGTTCGGGGCGCGCCCCTGGTTTCGCTCGGAGTCCATCTGCTCCTTGAGCCCGGCGTCGCCGACCGTCACCATCCCGCCCTCGCCGGTGGTGAGCTGCTTGTTGGCATAGAACCCGAACACGGCCGGGTGCCCCCTGCCTCCGACCGTGCCGCCGTCCGCATACACGGCGCCCAGCGCCTCGCAGGCATCCTCGACGATCGGGATGCCCAACCGCTCGAAGCCGGCGATGTCGGCCGGGTAACCGAACACGTGCACTGGGAGCAGCGCAGCCGTGCGCTCGGACACGACCGACGCCGCGGCCTCCGAGGCCAGGTTCAAGGTGACCGGGTCGATGTCGGCGAACACCGGCCGCGCTCGCTCGTACACGGCGACGTTGGCGGAGGCGACGAAGGAGAACGGGCTCGTGATCACCTCGGCTCCATCCGTGACCCCGACCGCCCTGAGCGCCAGATGCAGTCCGGCTGTTCCACTCGATACCGCCGATGCGCACGCGGCGCCGACCCGCGCGGCAAACGCCTGCTCGAACCTCGGCAGCAGCGGTCCCAGCGACAACTGGCCTGAGCGTAGGACCTCGAGGACGTGCTCCTCCTCGGGCTCGCCCAGCACCGGCCGCGCCAGTGGGATCAACGGCTTCACGAGGCGGTTCGCGGCTGGAGCCCTGCCACCTGCATCCCGTACTCGAGCGAATCGACGAGCGCCTCCCACGAGGCCTCGATGATGTTCTCCGAGACGCCGATCGACCCCCACACCTGCTCGCCATCCGAGGCGTCGAGCAACACCCGGGTGATCGCGCCGGTGCCCTTGGTCTCGTCCAGGATCCGGACCTTGAAGTTGACGAGATCGATGTCGGCGAGGTGCGGATGGATCTCCACCAGCGCGTCCCGGAGCGCTCGGTCGAGCGCGTTCACGGGACCGTTGCCCTCGGCGGTGCGAACGTAGCGCTCGCCGTCGACCCAGATCTTGATCGTCGCCTCGGTCTCAACCCGCCCGTCCGCGCGCTTCTCAACGATTGCCCGCCAGGACTCGAGCCGGAACAGCGGCTTGTACTCACCGGTCTCCTTTCGCAGCAGCAGCTCGAACGAGCCGTGGGCGGCCTCGTAGTGGTAGCCGCGGTGCTCGAGCTCCTTCACCCGCTCCACGACCTGCTCGGCCCCGGCCTCATCCAGCGCGATTCCCGCATCCTTGGCGCGGGCGTGAACGGTGCCCTTTCCTGACAGCTCGGAGATCAGCACCTCGCGCAGGTTGCCGACCACGGACGGGTCGATGTGCTCGAATGTGGCGGGGTCGGCCGTGACCCCAGCGACGTGCATTCCGCCCTTGTGCGCGAAGGCGTTGCGTCCGACATAGGGCTGATCGGGGTCCGGAGTGAAGTTCAGGAGCTCGTCGAGGAAATGCGCAGCGGGCGTCAGCGACGTGAGCTGCTCGCCGGTCAGGCACTCGTAGCCGAGCTTCAGCTGGAGGCTGGGGATGATCGAGACGAGGTTCGCGTTGCCGCAGCGCTCTCCATAGCCATTCATCGTGCCCTGCACGTGGGTCGCGCCCCGCTGCACGGCGGCAAGCGAGTTTGCAACGCCACATCCGGCGTCGTCGTGACAGTGGATTCCGACCCGGACGCCCGAGGGCGCGAGGGCGGCGAGAACCGCCTGCATCGCCTGCGAGATCCCGTCCGGAAGCGTGCCCCCGTTGGTGTCGCAGCAGACGACCGTCTCGGCCCCGGCCGCCGCCGCTGCGCCCAGGCACGACAGCGCGTAAGCCGGGTCATCGAGGTAGCCGTCGAAGAAATGCTCGGCGTCGTACACGACCCGTTTGCCCTGCGCGAGCAGGAACGCCACCGACTCCGAGATCATCCGCAGGTTCTCCGCGCGATCGACCTTCACCACCTTCTCCAGATGGAGTCTCCAGGTCTTGCCGACGAGAGTGCATACGGGGGCGAAGCACTCCGCAAGCACGCGCAGGGCCGGGTCTTCGTCGGCCGCTCTGTCGCGTCGGCGGGTCATGCCAAACGCAGCGAACGAAGCGTGCGAGAACCGCTCGGCCGCGAGCAGTTCGAACAGCTCGAACTCCTTGGGATTCGAGCTCGGAAACCCGGCCTCGATCAGGTCGATGCCGAGCTCGTCGAGCCGATGTGCGACGCGAACCTTCTCCGCTGCGGACAGGGACATGCCTTCTCCCTGCATTCCATCGCGAAGCGTCGTGTCGTAGAGCTGAATCTTGGTCATGCGGCGATCTCCTGATGGCAGTGGGAAGCGAACTAAGGGCGGGCCAGCTCAGCCGGCTCCGTAATTCGCGTAATCCCAGCCACCAACGACATCGCGTCAGACGGCCTTGCTCGGGACCTTCACCACGTCGATCCAGTCCGTGTAACGCGGATCGCGCCCGTGCAGGGCATCCTCGAACACGCGCTGGATCTCGCGAGTGATCGGACCGGGCTCACCGGAGCCGATCGCGTGATCATCGATCTCGCGGACGGGAACGAGCTCCGCGGCCGTACCGGACATGAACACCTCATCGGCCAGGTAGAGCTCGGCCCGGGCGAGGTCGCGCTCGACCATCTCGATCCCCAGATCAGCCGCGATCTGCATGATCGACTTCCGGCTGATCCCGTCCAGGATGCCGGCGGTGTGCGGCGGTGTGACGATCTTGCCCTCGCGCACGGCGTAGATGTTCTCGCCGGATCCCTCGCACACGAAGCCGTGGTGATCGAGCAGGATCGCTTCCTGGTAGCCGGACTTCGTCGCCTCGATCTTGGCCAGCACGCTGTTCAGGTACTGGCCGGAGGCCTTCGCGTGCGGAATCAGCGAGTCGTGAGAGATCCGGCGCCAGCTGGCGACCTTCGCGCGGACTCCCACCTGCTTGCCCTCCTCGCCCAGGTAGGCGCCCCACGGCCACGCAGCGATTGAGACCTCGACCGGCGCATCGAGCGGATACAGGCCCATCTGGCCGTAGCCGCGGAACACGATCGGCCGGATGTAGCACTCGCGCAGCTCGTTGGCGGCGATCAGCTCGTGAGTGGCCGAGCGCAGCTCCTCGAGCGTGTACGGAATCGGCATGTAGTAGAGCTCGGCCGACTTGTATAGGCGCTCAAGGTGTTCGCGGTGGCGGAAGATCCCCGGGCCCTGCGGCGTCTCGTAGGCCCGCTCACCCTCGAACACCCCGGTGCCGTAGTGCAGACCATGCGTGAGTACGTGGACCTTGGCGTCCTCCCAGGCAACGAGCTCTCCGTTGTGCCAGATGAGGTCCGCTTGTTCCACGTGTGCTCCTTAGAAATGGTTGAGGACGGCCCGGGTCGCCTCTTCGGTACCGGCGCCACCCCCGAGATCCGGGGTGCGCAGACCGTCGGACAGCGCCCGATCGACGGCAGATTCTACCGCCGCCGCCTCGGCTTCCATAGCGAGTCCGTGGCGCAGCATCAGCGCTGCCGAGAGGAACATCGCGAGCGGATTGGCGGCGCCGGTGCCCGCGATGTCCGGGGCGGAGCCGTGAACCGGCTCGAATAGCCCGGGCCCGTCGGCGCCGAGCGACGCGCTCGGGAGCATGCCGATCGAGCCCGTCAGCATCGCCGCCTCGTCACTGAGGATGTCTCCGAACATGTTCTCGGTGAGGATCACGTCGAAGTGCCGCGGCGCGGCGATCAGGCGCATGGCCGCGTTATCGACCAGCAGGTGCTCGAGCTCGACGTTTGGGAACTCCGCGCCGTGCACCGCTTGCACGACCTCGCGCCACAGGCGAGAGGTCTCGAGTACGTTCGCCTTATCGACGCTGGTCACACGAGAGCGGGCGGCGCCGAACGCAACGCGTGCGATCCGCTCGATCTCCTCCCGCGTGTACACACACGCGTCCGACGCGCTGTCCTCGGTGCGCGTCTTCTCCCCGAAGTAGATCCCGCCCGTCAGCTCTCGAACCACGAGCAGGTCAGTGCGCTCGATGATCTCGCGGCGCAGCGGGCTGGCGTCATAGAGCGCCGGGAGCGGCTTGACCGGCCGGAGGTTGGCGAACAGGCCGAGGCCCTTGCGCAGACCGAGCAGGCCCTGCTCGGGGCGGGGGCGCGACGGATCCGTGGTGTCCCACTTGGGTCCACCGACGGCAGCAAGCAGGACCGCGGCGGAGCGGCGGCAGGCGTCGAGAACCTCATCAGTGAGCGCGATCCCGTGCGCATCGATCGACGCGCCGCCGAACACGTGCTCCTCGAACTCGAGCGCCCCCGGGGCGATCGCGTTCAGCAGCTTAACCGTCGGGACGGTTATCTCGGGACCGATGCCGTCGCCGGGAAGAAGGGTGATGTGGGCCGCCATCGGCCCGCAACCTACACGGTGCATGCGATCATGCGCCCCGCGCTCCACGGCCGGGTCGCTGTCATGATCGTCGGCGCATGGGAAGCATCTCGTGGATGGGCCGTGCGGGTAGGCGTTGACGGCCGGAGCCTTGTCCAGCCGGGCAGCCGCGGCATCGCGCGGTACACGCGCACGCTGCTGAGCGAGCTCGCGCTGAGCTTTCCCGGCGACGACTGGAGGGTTTTGGTGCCGGCCGGCCAGTCCGATCCGGACGTGCCGGGGACGGAGGTCGTGCGCATGCGCATCCCCGGCCGGCTGCCGTATGCGGCCGCCGGAGCGTTCGGCCGGCCGAGGTTCGATCGCGTGCTCGGCGGAATCGACGTGCTGTGGGCTCCCGCCCCGGCGCCGACCGCGCTGTCATCCGACGTGGCTCTCGTCCTGAGCCTGCATGACCTCAGCTGGGAGCTCCGACCTTCGGACTTCACCGCCTACGAGCGGCTCTGGCATCGAATCGCCCGCCCCCGGAGCCTGGCCCGGCGGGCGCGGAGAGTGGTCGCGGTCTCGGACGCCACACGCGCGCAGGCGATCGCAAGCTGGGGGCTCGGTCCGGAACGGGTGGTCACGATCCGAGAGGGCGTCCGGGCGCCGGACGGGTTACCCACCCGGGCGCACGCCGGGGGTCTGCCGGGCTCCTACTACCTGAGCGTCGGCGCGCTCGAGCCGCGCAAGGCCCCGGAGGTGCTCGTGCAGGCGTTCTCACAAGCACGAGCCGAGGGGCTCGAAGCCGGCCTGGTGATCGTGGGCGAGGGTCGATTACGAGAGCGGCTTTCGGGGGACGGTGTGCATGTGCTCGGCCACGTGCCCGATGCGGAGCTCGCCCAACTCTACGCCGGTGCGCTGGCGCTCGTAATGCCCTCACGGCTGGAGGGGTTCGGGCTCCCCCCGCTCGAGGCCGCGCTCTCGGGCACGCCGGCGATCCTGACCGACCTGGCCCCGTACCGTGAGACGTTGGGCGACGCAGCCATGTTGGTCCCGGTCGACGACGCTCGGGCATTGGCCGAGGCGATGCTCAGCCTCGAGCGCGATCCAGAGCTCCGCCGGCGCCTGAGCACGGCCGCTCGCGACCGCGCCGCCGGCTTGACCCCGGAGCGCGCCGCCGCCGCGCTGCACGCCGTGCTCGTCGATGCGGCGGCCCGCTGATGGGCGCACTTGCTCAAGCCTCGGGCGCGACCGGCCGAGTATCTAGGCTCTGGCCGCTCCACGCTGCGATGAGCGCCATCCCGCCGTTCATCGCATCTGCGAGGACAGGCACCTCGTGAGCATTGACTTCGAACAGCTGTACAGCGACCACGTCTGGGACGTGTACGGATTCCTCGCCTACCGGCTGCGGGAACGTGCGGACGCCGAGGACATGACCCAGCTCGTGTTCGAGCGTGCGCTGAGATCGTGGGCCAGCTTCGATCCGCGTCGCGGGTCAGAGCGCACTTGGCTGCTGACGATCGCACGTAACGCATTGATCGACCACCAGCGACGGAGGCGGTTCCGACGCGAGGAGCCGATTGGGGAACGACGGGGTCGGCGAGGACGAGCTGCCGCCGTCCTCCGAGCCCGGTCCCGACCTCGGTATCTCACCCCAGCTGGCCCACGCGCTCGGCACCTTGCGCCCGCGCGACCGGGAGGTGATCGCCCTGCGCTTCGGCGGCGATCTGACCGGCCCGGAGATCGCAACCATGCTCGACCTAAGCCTTGCCAACGTGCAGCAGCTGCCGTCGCGCTCGCTGCGCAAGCTGCGCGAGACGCTCGGCGCCGCCGACGCAACAACCTGATGCGGGTCGTCCAGCTCGCCGGCTACACGGGCCCGTATAGCGGCTCCTTCATCCCGATGCTGCGCGCATCCCTGCTGGCCGCCGCGGAACGTGGATGGGAGACGCAGCTCGTGCTCTCGACGGCGGTGGCTGACTACAGCTGGGTAACAACGGCCCGACCGTCCTCCACAGCCATTTCACCCGGTTCGACATTCCGGCTGTGGCCGCAGCGAGACGGGCGGGCGGCACCTCGGTTCTGTGGCACATCCACAGCCCTCAGAAACCCGAGCTCCGGTTCGCGCCCGGAACGTCGTCAAGTACGGGCTGATCGGACGACGGACGTTCCGGATCCTCTGTGTCGCGCCCGACATCGCGGCTGACGTTCGGAGCCGCGGCGGCCCCGCCGACCGCGTTGAGTTCTTCCCTAACGCGATCGACACCTCGCGCTTCACGCCCGCGGGATCGGACGAACGCGTCGCCGCGCGTGCAGGGCTGGACCTGGGGACGTGCCGATCGTGCTGCATTTCGGCTGGGACTGGGAGCGCAAGGGAGGTGTTGTGTTTCTCGAGGCGCTCGCGCGGCTCCGAGGCGAGCAGGCGTTCCTGGGTGTGACCGTCGGCGGCGGCGAGCCTGCTCGCGAGCTCGTGGGACGGCTGGGACTCGGGGACCTGGTGCGCGTGCTTGAGCCCGACCCAGACGTGCGCAGGCTGTACGCGGCGGCAGACGTGACGGCTAATGCCGAGGTTTGCGGTCAAAAGCGCCCCGCGAGCGCACGGGATTGCTGAACTATGCGTGCATCTTGCGCCTGAGGCCGTCCAAGCGCGTCCAGGTGCCCGAGGTGCGCAGGCGCCGGATGCTCGGCGAGACCTTGAGCCGGAAGCGGGCGTCGCCGTCGGCGTGGTACACGCCGATCCGCGGCCATGCGAGCGGCGCTGCCGCGTGCAGGCGCATCGGCAGCGTGCAGGCCGCCGTGTAGCCGGCGCGGCCGGCTGCGTCGATCACCCGCTGGTCGTAATCGCCGTACGGATAGGCGATGCTCGTGCACGTCCTCCCCAGCCGGCTCTCGCAAACCCGGCGCGAGGCTGAGAGCTCGTTCTCGAGCACCGAATCGGCAAGCTCGGTCAGGTGTGGATGCGAGCAGGTATGGGAACCGATCTCCCACCCCTTCTCCGCCAGTCGCTCGATCTCGGCCCAGGACATGGGGGCGAGCTCGGATTCGAACTCGCCGCCGAGCCAGTGGTCGATCCCGGCCCAGGCCAGCGGGCCGTCGCGCTCCGGGAAGTCCGTTGGCACGAACAGCGTCCCGACTAACCCGAGACGCTCGAGGATTGGCTGCGCGAGCGTCAGCACCGACTTGAACGCATCGTCGAACGTGACGGCGAGCAGCCGGCGGCCTGGCTCCGCACGGGTCACCTCGGTGAAGCCGGCACCTCGGTAGCCGCGATCGCGCAGGAGCCGGAGCTGGAACTCGAGCCGTTCGGGCGTCACGGACAGCGGCGCCGGCCACGTCGGGCTGACCGCGTGGTAGCAGAGGACGATTGACGCGCTCACTGTGGCGGGCGCTTGATCCAGGGCAACCGCCGAGCCAGGAACCGGTTGCGAGGCACGGCCATCCTGAACACTGCCTTGTGCACGAACGCGCGGCGCTGGCACGCCTTCGAAGCCGCGTAGGCGGCAAACCGCGCGCGCGTGGCCGGGAACTCGGGATGGGGCACGAGCGTGGTCATCGCCTCGAGCTGGGAGATGTGCAGCGTGTGGTAGAAGGACGACGCAACGTTCTTCATCACGTGCGGGTAGAGGTCGTAGCGTGACCAGAACCCGGTGTCCCAGCGGTGGAGGTTCGCGGCCAGCGTGTCGATCCGCGTGTTCCAGGTCTCGAGCACCGAGCTCTCTCGCAGCCCCGTTCCCACGTCGTAGTAGCCCCAAAGCGCGAACATCGACCCCGCTCGCGGATCACCTCGATGTAGCGGATCAGTCCGTGGTGCTCGGTCCGCGGCTTGATCCAGCCCGAGGAGGCTCCGCGCGGGGGATTGGACGGGGCCATTCCGTCAGTCACTTTGGCCTGGAGGCTCGTGTTGGGAAAGGATCTCGGGCTTATCTGAAGACTGGATTAGCGAGACCGGTAGACGGTGCCGCTTTCGCGCTGCCGCATCGATTGTGCCCGACGACCCCGGGAACTGCCGACTGTCCGGACCTCGGCCCGCACGTAAGCAAGATTCCCCAATGTACATACCGGTCTATCAGTCACTCGATGGTTTAAGTCGGCGCGGTGCCGGTGAGGCTGAAGCCATCTTCGTCGATGCCGCACCCCTAGGCGAGCTCTGAGCGCCTGATTGCATCCCTTTGCCCGCGCCAACCTCCAACACGAGCACGGCGGATGACCGTGCCGGCCGGCCGTCCGGTCAGCTCGCCAGCGGGCCCGCCCCGAGCACCCCGATCAGGGCGACCACGAGGAGGGCCAGCCCGGAACCGGCGTAACCCGCGATCAGAAGCTTCAGTCGCCGCGGACGTGCCTGGGGCGCCGATTCGACCTCGGAGCTCAGGTATCTCCCCGTCTCGCCCCGGAACCCCGGGCGCGGGACCGGCCGCTCACGGTCGAGCCGCTCGCCGACGCCGAGCAACGTCTTGGCCTCGGTCGGCTCAAGCTCCGGCTCGAGGTCGGATCGGATGTCGGTGCGGTCGCTCATTGGCCGGTCACCGACAGTTTCGGGTTGAGCATGCGGACCTTTCCGTACGCCGCCGCGGCCGCCTGCGGGTTCCCGGCCTCGGCCTCCGCCGGCGGCTCCTCCGGGTCACCGTTCGGCTCGCTGGTCCGAGCCGTGACGTCGGGGACGAGCAGCGAGGGCATGGGAGCGCTGCAGCCGATCATCCTGCTGGTCGCGGTGCTCGGCGGTGCCGGCTACCTCTGGCACGGACGTAGGCGCAGCGCATAGCGATGCTCATGCAGCGGGTGGGGAAACGCGGTCGCGCCAGGCGAGCGGTAGGGCTTGTGCCGGCTCTCGCCGTGGCGGCGACCCTCGGCGCAGCCGCGCTCCCGAGCCAGGCGCTGGCAGTGACTCGAGCGCCGGTCGTCGCGCCGCTTTCGACCGGCCTGGCCCAGGACCAGTGGCCGGCGGCGGCCTGGTGGGATCCGATGACGCGGGCGCTCGGCGGCAGCTACGTCCGCTACGAGCTCGTGGCGCCAGGCCGAGCCAACCGCTCCGGCCGCGGGCTCCAACCCGGGCGATCCTGCCAACCCAGCGTTTCAGTGGCAGCAGTACATGGATACACAGATCCGCGCCGCGGCCGCGGCGGGCCTGAACGTGATCCTCGTGGTCGACCAGGCTCCGAACCTCCACTCGGCCTGCCACAGCGTGACGCGCTTCGACTCGATCGACATGCATCCGTACTCGCCGAAGGGCCCGCACTGGCATGCGCTGAGCGCCAACGACATCACGGTGCCCGACATCTACAGGCTCAACCGGGCGCTCGCCGCCGCCCAGCGACTGCACCACGTCGCGCCCGGCGGGCGCAAGAGCGTGATCGTCACCGAGTTCTCCTGGACACGGATCCTCCGGATCCCCACGGGATCCCGCTCATGACCCAGGCCAGATGGCTGGAGGACGGGCTATACGTGCTCTGGCAGCAGCACGTGCAGACGATCCTCCGGTGGCGGCTCACCGATCAGGACCCGGGCGTGCACGGGTATGCCTACACCTATCAGTCCGGCGTGCTGTTCGATAACGGCAAGCCCAAGCCATCCGCCACCGCTTTCCGGTTCCCATTCGTGGTTCAGCACGTGAGCCACGGCCGGGTCGTCGCATGGGGCAGGGTCCCGGCATCGGGGACGCTCCGGATCCAGCGTCTGGTCCGGCAGAGTGGAAGACGCTGCGCAGCTACCGGGTGGGCGGGAACGACGTGTTCAACGTCAAGTTCTCGTTGTCGGGCTCGGCGGTGCTGCGCGCGGTCGCCGGAGCGCACACAAGCCTCACCTCGCCTGTGCGCTAGTCGCGTCGCGCCGTCATGTTCAGGCGCACGTAGTCGAGCACCAGCGGCTCACCGGTGCGCCCGAGCACACGGTCGATGTACGGACGGCGGAGCTCCTCGGGCAGCGGGTCGAGGTGGCGGACCAGGCACACCGTCTGCACGAACGCGCGTGGATCCTCCGGCGAGACCGTCTTTGGCTGCAGCCAAGTGCGCACGTCGTCGAACCCGGCCCGCTCCAGGCGGTCTGCTGTCTCGGCGTCGCCGGCGTAGTTCCACGGGCGTCGCCAGTCGCCGAAGTAGGCCACAAACGGCTCCTCGGCTGCGATCTCGTCGGCGATCCGGCGAAACGAGTCGATGTTCCCGCGCCCACCGCATTGAGCGACGAGGCGGCCGTGCGGGCGCAGGGTTCGATGAAGCGCCGCAAACAGCGAGTCGTGGTCGTGGATCCAGTGGAAGGTGGCGTTGGAGAAGATCACGTCGACCGGCTCCGGCAGGGCCAGATCGACCAGGTCCTGGCAGAGGATCGTGGCCCGCCCAGCGAGCGCGTCGCGAGCGTGCTCGGCCATCGACGGGGCGACGTCGACCCCGTAGACTCGTCCGCGCGGCACGAGGTCGGCCAGTAGCGCGGTCACCCTCCCTGATCCGCACCCGGCATCGAGCACGAGCTCGTCCCCGTCCAACGGCAGCCGTTCGAGCTGCTCGAGCGCCCAGTTCAGCTGGATGTCGGAGACGCGGTCGTAGCTCGCCGCGTCCCAGTCACGGGAGGCCGTGCTCACAGCGCCGTGGTCACCGGACCCGCTCGCTCGCGATCGCGCTCGTAGGCCTCGATCGCATCCGCCTCGCCCAGCGTCAGCGCGATGTCGTCGAGGCCGCCCAGTAGCCGGTGCTTGATCTCGGGGTCGATCTCGAACCTCGCGCTGCCACCGGGCCAGCGGACCTCTTGGGCGCGGAGATCGACCTGAGCCTCCCCTGCTTGCGCGATGGACGCGCATTCCTGCGGCGTCAACTCCACGGGCAACAGCCCGATCTTCGTGCAGTTGGAGCGGAAGATGTCGGCGAAGCTGGGAGCGACGATCGCCTGGAAGCCGTAGTCCTCGAGCGCCCACGGCGCGTGCTCTCGGCTTGAGCCGCATCCAAAGTTCCGTCCCGCCACCAGCAGCGGGTTCTTGGGCAGCTCCCAACCGGGCTCCTTCGCCCAGTCGTAGAACAGGAACTCACCGAAACCGGTTCGCTCCACCCGCTTCAGAAACTGCTTGGGGATGATCTGGTCGGTGTCCACGTCATCCCGGTTCAGGACCGACACGCGCCCGGTGATCGTCTCGATGGCTCTCACGAATCCCAGCTCCTTATGTCCACGAAGTGGCCCTCGATCGCGGCCGCGGCAGCCATCTTGGGCGAGACCAGATGCGAGCGCGCGCCACGCCCCTGGCGTCCCTCGAAGTTGCGATTGGAGGTTGACGCCACTCGCTCCCCGGGACCGGCGATATCCGGGTTCATGCCCAGGCACATCGAGCAGCCGGCGCCGCGCCAGTCGAAGCCGGCGCGCCTGAACACCTCGTCGAGGCCCTCCTGCTCGGCTTGGAACTTCACCTGCTGCGACCCTGGGACGACCATCGCGTAGACGTCGGGTGCAACGCGGCGCCCGTCGACGACAGATGCCGCCTCGCGCAGATCACCGATGCGGGAGTTCGTGCACGAGCCGATGAACACCCGGTCGAGCTTGATCTCCTGGATCGGGAGGCCCGGCTCGAGGCCCATGTACTCGAGCGCGCGCTCGTCCTGCTCAGAGGAGGGCGCGGGCACGGTCTCGGTGACCGGCACGACCATTCCGGGCGTGGTTCCCCAGGTGACCATCGGGCTGAGCGCCGCGGCGTCGACCACGATCTCTCGGTCGAACGCGGCCTCGTCGTCGGTGCGAAGCTCGAGCCAGGAGTCAGGGATCTCGGACGGCGCGCCGGGCCGACCGGTCACCCATTCGAATGTGGTCTCGTCCGGCGCGATCATTCCCGCTCGGCCGCCGCCCTCGATCGTCATGTTGCAGACGGTCATGCGCCCCTCCATCGAGAGCGACTCGATCGCCGGCCCGGCGTACTCGACCACATGCCCGACCGCCCCAGCCACGCCCATCTGTCCAATCGTGGCAAGAATCAGGTCCTTGGCGCTCACGCCATAGCCGAGCGCGCCCTCGTAGCGGACGCGCATCGAACGCGGCTTCGATTGCACCAGGCACTGGGTCGCGAGCACATGCTCCACCTCGCTGGTCCCGATTCCGAACGCCAGGGCACCGAACGCACCGTGTGTTGCCGTGTGCGAGTCGCCGCACACGATCGTCATGCCGGGCTGGGTCACCCCGAGCTCAGGGCCAATCACGTGCACGATCCCCTGGTGCTCGGACCCGAGTGAGTAGACCGGGATGCCGAACTCAGCGCAGTTGCGCTCGAGCGTCTCGACCTGGACCCGCGAGAGCTCGTCGCGGATCCGGGCCGCCACCGGCGTGCCGTCGGTCGGCACGTTGTGGTCCGCCGTGGCGAGCGTGCGATCGGGACGCCTGACTGGCCGACCGGCAAGCCGCAGCCCATCGAATGCCTGCGGACTGGTGACCTCGTGAACGAGGTGCAGATCGATGTACAGGAGATTGGATCCCGGCCCACCCGCAACCTCGTGGGCGTTCCAGATCTTGTCGAACAGGGTTTCGGGCATGCTCTAGCTCCTTCGCAGGCCGGCACTCACGACAGCGAGCAGCACGGCCTCCTCGGGTCCGGGGTTGTCGAAGTGGTGCGGAAGATCGGCGTCGAAGGTCACGCAGTCGCCAGCCGTGAGCTCGTGGGCCTCGCCGTCGCAATGCAACACGACGGTTCCGGTCTCCACCAGCGCGGTCTCACGGCTGCCGGGCTCGTGCATCGGCGGATCGCCGGGGCCCCCGGTCACGGCGCCTGCGGCGAGGCGGTGTCGCGAGAGCTCTGCCCGCTGCCCGGGCAGCGGCGGAGTGAGGATCTCGTACGAATGACCTCGGGCGCGCGACGGCCCCTTGCGCCGATCCGGGGCGCGGACGACGGTGATCGCCCCGTCCTCGTCGAGTCGCAGGAGCTGACTCAACCGAAGCTCCAGGCCGGCGGCGATGCGGGTGGCGAGTTGCAGGGTCGGGCTGGTGTCGCCCCGCTCCACCTGCGAGAGCATCGGCGCGCTCACACCAGAGCGCTCGGCCAGGTCACGCAGCGAGAGGTCCATCGCCTCGCGGAGCGCCTTGATCCGGGGACCAAGCGCGGCCGGTTGCTGCACGGTCGTCGTCATACGTGCGTATGTTATCGCATACGCACAACTGCCCCATGCGATGCCCCGCAGACCGCCATCGATAGCCTGAGGCGCATGTTGAGTCGCCCGGACGTGCTGGTGCTCGGCGCCGGCGGCGTCCTTGGCGAAGCCTGGATGATGGGCGTGCTCGCCGGCATCGAGGACGCGACCGGCTTGGATCTGAGGCGCTGCGAATACTTCGTCGGAACCTCGGCGGGGGCGATTGTCGCCGCCCACCTGGTCGCCGGTCAGTCCCCCCGCCGTCCCGCAACGATCGGCCGGGAGCTCGAGCTGGCAGCGCCGCACGCGGTCGGATCGCTCGCCAACTCGGCGATCCACGCCGCTCGGCGAGCCGGCGAGTGGGCGCTCGCGATGGGGGCCATGTTCGCCCCGCTCGCGTTGGGCATGTCCGCCCCGGGGGGCGCCGTCCTGCGAACGGCACTGCTGCGTCGGCTGCCGCGCCCCAAGGATGATCTGTCCGCACTGCGCCGTGACATCGATCGCTCCGGCGCCAGGTTCGACGGGCGCCTCCGCGTGGTATCGGTCGACCGCTCCTCGGGCCGCCGCGTGGTGTTCGGCAGCCCCAAGGCCCCGCCGGCCGGCGTCGGCGAGGCGGTCGAGGCCTCGTGCAGCGTGCCATGGCTGTTCGCGCCGGTGCAGATCAACGGGCGCGAGTACGTGGACGGGGGCGTCTGGAGCCCGACCAATCTCGACGCCGCACCCGCTGGACGGGAGACGCAGGTGCTCTGCCTGAATCCGGCCGGCAACCTCAGTGGCAGCAATTCGCTGCTCGGCGTCGTGCGCAACGTGGCCCGCTCAGCGGTGTCGCTCGAGGCGCTGGCGCTGCGTCGCCGCGGCGCCGAGGTCCGGACAATCGCTCCGAACGTCGAGAGCGCCGCGGCGATGGGCACCAACTTCATGGATCGCGAGCCCCGCGGTCGTGTGCTTTCGGCCGGCTACCGGCAGGGCATGGCGATGGGCCGCTCGCAGGCTAAGGAGCCTTGACCGGCTCCTCCGCGTGCCTGATCGCGTCCTCGGCCTCGTCGGCGACGCTGCGGCGGCGGATCGCGTTCGAGAGCGCGCGCACGTAGGCCCGTCCGGCCGCCTCGAGGATGTCGGTGGACACGCCCTGGCCGGAGCCGCTGATGCCGCCGATCTCGAGCACGACCGATGTCTCGCCGAGCGCGTCCTGTCCGCCGGTCACCGCATCGACGCGGAATTCGCGTAGGCGGGCGTCGGCGCCGGTTGCCGTGTTAATGGCGCGGAAGATCGCGTCGACGGGACCATCACCGGTGAACGAGCCCGTGACCTCGTCGCCCTCGGGCGTGCGCACACCGACCGTGGCGTGCGGCGGCCGGCGCGAGGAGGCCTCGACGTCGAACCACTCGAGCTGGAAGCCGGCGATCTCCTCGCGCAGCTCGTCCGTGACGAGCGCTTCGAGATCCATCGCGGTGACCTGCTTCTTCTTGTCCGCGATCTCCTTGAAGCGCTTGAACGCCGTGTTCAGCGCCTGGCCGGAGACCTCGAGGCCCAGCTCCGACAGCGCCTGCTGTAGGGCATGGCGGCCCGAATGCTTGCCCAGGACGATCGAGTTGGCGTCCAGGCCCACGACGGTGGCGTCCATGATCTCGTAGGTGGTGCGCTCCTTGAGCACCCCGTCCTGGTGAATGCCGGACTCGTGCGCGAACGCGTTGCGGCCGACCACGGCCTTGTTCGGCTGCACCGGATAGCCAGTCAGGCGCGACACAAGCCGGCTCGTGCGCGCGATCTCGCGGGTGTTGGCCTCGGTGTGCAGCCCAATGTCCGCCTGGCGGGTGTGAAGCAGCATCACGATTTCCTCGAGCGAGGCGTTGCCGGCACGCTCGCCGATCCCGTTGATCGCCGCCTCAACCTGACGAGCTCCGGCCATCAGCCCTGCGAACGAGTTGGCCACGGCCAGTCCCAGGTCGTCGTGGCAGTGAACGGACAGCACGACGTTGCGCAGATCCGGCACGCAGCCGTACAGACGCTCGAGATAGGCCGTGAACTCGTGCGGCATCGTGTAGCCGACGGTGTCCGGGATGTTGATCGTCGTGGCGCCCTCGTCGATCGCGATCTGGCACACCTCGGCGGTGAACTCGACGTCGGCCCGAGTCGCGTCCATCGGCGAGAACTCCACGTCGTCGAGGTACTGCTTGGCGTGGGCGACCGCGGCGCGGGCCTGCCCCTTGACGTCCTCGCGGGTCGTCTGCAGTTGGTACTTGATGTGGATATCGGAGGTTGAGATGAACGTGTGGATCCGGGCCCTCGGAGCGTCCTTGACCGCGTTCCACGCGGCGTCGATGTCGGCCACGTGGGTGCGCGCCAGCCCCGCGATAACCGGTCCCTCGACGGTTCGCGAGATCGCCTGCACGGCTTCGAAGTCTCCGGGGGACGTGATCGGGAATCCGGCCTCGATCACGTCCACGCCCAGCCGCGCGAGCTGGTGAGCGATCTCCAGCTTCTCCTGGGTGTTCAGCGAGATCCCCGGCGATTGCTCGCCATCACGCAGCGTCGTATCGAAGATCAGTACTCGGTTGGGGTCTTGCGTGGGGCTCATGTCACTCCTGTGTCTCTCGAACTTGGCTTCTTCTCGGTGCTGGTCTCGCGGCTACATGCGGCCGCCGGCGCGCTATTCCCCCCGAGGGGGGAGGAGAAGAAGTCGAAGGTCGAGGCGGAGCGCCATGCCCCGCAAACAGTACCAGCCGCCCTCAGGCGTACAGAGATTCGATCTCCGCTGCGTACTTCTGGGAGATCGGCCGGCGGCGGAGCTTCATGGTTGGCGTCAGTTCCTCGCCCCCGGGCTGCCAGTCAACCGGCAGCACCTTGAAGCGCTTGATCTGCTCCACCCGGCTGAGATGCTCATTGGCGCGCTTGATGCCGGCGTCGATCGCCTCGATCACGGCGGGCTGCTCGGACATCGCCGCGGCCGACGAGTCTGGCAGGCCATGCTGGGCCGCGAACGCCGCGGCGGCATCCGGATCGAGGACGACCAGCGCGACGTTGTAGGGGCGCCCGTCGCCGATCGTCACCGCTTGGCCGATCAGCGGGCTGCCCTGCTTGAGCTGCTGCTCGATGTTGGCCGGGGACATGTTCTTCCCCGCGGCGTTGATGATCAGCTCCTTCTTGCGGTCGATGATCTTCAGGTAGCCGTGGTCGTCAAACTGGCCGATGTCGCCGGTGTGCAGCCAGCCGTCGGAGTCGATCGTGTCGGCGGTCTTCTGCGGCTGGTTCCGGTAGCCCGCCATCACCGTGTCACCCCGGACGAGCACCTCGCCGTCTTCGGCCAGGACGATCTCCACGCCTGGGATCGGCGGACCCACGGTGCCGAGACGAACCGCGTCGCGCGGGTTGAGGGTCGCCACCGATGCGGTCTCGGACATCCCCCAGACCTCGCAGATTGGGATGCCGATCGCGGCGAAGAACTCGAGCACGTCGAGCGGGCACGGCGCCGCTCCGATCATGTACCAGTCGCAGCGCTCGAGCCCGAGCTTGGCGCGGATCTGCGAGAACACCAGCTCCTCGGCGCGCGCGTAGGCGTCCCGGATCGCATCTGGCACGGTCTGCCCCGCCTGCTCGGCACGCACCTTGCGCACCCCGAGCTCGATCGCCTCGAGCGTCCCGGTTCGCCTTGCCTCGTCGGGCTCGGCGGCGATCCCGGCCTCGAGCGAGGCCTTCAACTTCTCCCACATCCTCGGCACGCTGCCGAAAAACGTCGGGTGGCAGTCGGCGACGTGCGCGAACACCTGGACGGGATCCGGGCAGTCGGTGACCGTGTAGCCCCAGGCCATCTGGCCGTAGTGGCTCAGGCCGCGGTCTGCGATGTGGGCGTGAGGTAGGAACGAGACCACCGATCCTCCTGGCTCGGGGGTCGCCACCGCGTCGATCCCGCGACACTCGGCCAGCTCGTTGGCATGGGTGAGCTGTACTCCCTTGGGCGGCCCCGTGGTGCCGGAGGTGTAGATCAGCGTCAGCACGTCCCCCGGCTCGACCGACCGCCAGCTCGATTCAAAGTCGAAGTCCACTCCAGGCTCGGCGCGCT
Source organism: uncultured Solirubrobacterales bacterium (assembly GCA_963796645.1). Lineage (GTDB taxonomy): Bacteria > Actinomycetota > Thermoleophilia > Solirubrobacterales > Solirubrobacteraceae > Palsa-465. The sequence continues at coordinate 668,574 of CAWCMQ010000007.1, forward strand.
CAAGCTCGTCGAGCCCGATCGCTTCCTCGGCCGCGGCGTCGACCACGATCAGGTGATCGACCTTGCCCGTCTTGGCGATCGCGGCCCGTGCCCGGTCGAGGAACGCGGACTCGACGATCATCACGCGGTTCTCGGCGTCGGCCAACAGGTACTCGATCTGCTCCGCCGAGGAGGTGTTGTAGATCGAGAACGGAGTCGCGCCGAGATGGATAGCCGCGGTGTCGAGCAGGTGGAACTCGGGCCGATTCGTGAGCATGAACCCGATTGTGTGCCCGCGCCTGACGCCGAGCGCGTGCAGTCCGCCGGCGAGCCGCCGCACCCGATCGCGGTAGTCCGCGAAGGTAATCCGCACGGCGTCGCCGATCGTCCGCAGCGCCACCTCGTCGGGTCGTTCTGAAGCCGTGATCTGGAACGCCTGGCACATCGTCGCCGCGGACAGCGCTCGCGGTCTGGCGGTCGCCGATTGCGGTCTGGTGTCGAGTGCCCCCTCCATCAACGCAAATTTATATCGACATTCACGGGACGAGCACCACCTTGCCGACATTTCGTCGCTCGCCCATGAACCGGTGGGCATCGGCAGCGCGGTCGAAGCCGAACGTCTCGGCCACGACCGGGCGGATCGTCCCGTCAGCCAGCATCTCGGTCATCGCCGGCATCCACCGCGACGCGGATTGGAACTCGTCCCAGATCGTCAGCATGTTAAGGCCGATCACACTCTTCGAATCCGACATCTGCCTGATCAGGTTGAAGCGGGGCATGATCAGCACTGTCTTCGCGGTGTGCACAAGGTTGCGTCGCTCGCCCTCGACGAGGTTGGCCGCGCCGAAGCAGATCAGCCGGCCCCCCGCGCGCAACAGCTTGTAGCTGCGCCTGAAGCTCGCCCCGCCGAGCGCGTCCATGACCACATCGAGCTTCGGCACGTCGCGCTCCCACCTCGTGCGTGTGTAGTCGATCGGATGGTCGACGCCGAAGCCTCGGATCGCCTCGTGCTTCGCCGGCGAGGCGGTGCCCCAGACCTCGGCGCCCGCCCGCTTGGCGATCTGCGTGGCTGCGATCCCGACCCCGCCCGCGGCCGCGTGGATCAGCACACGTTCGCCGGGCTGCAGGTTCCCCGCCCGGACCAGCGCTTCCCACGCGGTGATGTAGGTGATCGGGATCGCCGCCCCCTGCTCGAAGCTGAGCGATTCGGGAAGCGCGAACACGCCGTCGATCCGCGCCACCGCCCGCTCGGCGTAGCCGCCGAAGCGCGTCGCCGCCATCACCCGGGCACCGGGCTGGAGGCTCGCGTCGACGCCTGCGCCGGCCGCGGACACCGTGCCCGCGACCTCGTAGCCGACCACGCACGGAGGCTTCGGCGCGTCCGGGTACAGGCCCTGGCGGGCCATCAGGTCGGCGAAGTTGATCCCCGCTGCTTTCACGTCGATCAGGACCTCGCCGGGTCCCGGCCGCGGATCCGGGCGCTGCTGAACCTCGAGTACCTCCGGGGGCCCGTGCCGGGCGATCACGACCGCGCGCATACGCGCACGCTATAGCGTGACGGTCCGCCCTGCCACAAAGCCCTCACCGGCCACGATCTCGTCGACCACGCTCTGGGGCACCGCCACGTCGGTCGTGATCGCCATTGCGGCGAGCCGACCGTCGTCGGCGTCGGCCTCGTCGGGCTGACGGCCGACCGCTGCCGACACGATGTTCACGCCATGAGCGCCGAACACCGTTCCGACGCGGCCGATCATCCCCGGGATGTCGCGGTAGCGCAATAGGGTGATGTGCTCCTCGAGCTGGACGTCGAAACGCTGGCCCCATGCCTCGAGCAGGTGCGGCCGATTCCGGCGGCCGATCAGCGTGCCCACGACGCGGACGCGATCTTCGCCGGACACTACGGTGACGCGGATCAGATCCGTGTAGTCGCGCGCGTGGGTGCTCTTCGTCTCCTCGAGCTCTATGCCCCGCTCCTCGGCCATCGTCGGCGCGTTGACCTCGTTGACCTCCTCCTCGGTGTGACCGCTGAGGGCGCCCAGCAGGACCTGGATCGAGAGCAGGCGAGTGTCCCGGTCGGCAATCCGGCCCAGGAACTCGCTGTGGACCAGGTCGATCGACGAGCCTGCCGCGAGCTCGATCGCGATCCGTCCCAGTGAGCGGCACAACCCGACGAACGGGCCGAGCACCTCCATGTCCTCGGGGGAGATCGCGGGAACGTTCACGGCACTCGTGACGACGCCACCGCTGAGTGCCGCCACCACCTGCTCGGCCGCCTGGAAACCGGCTCGGTCCGTGGCCTCAGCGGTCGAAGCACCCAGGTGCGGGGTGACAATCACGTTGGGGTAGCCGAACAGCGGATGCTCGGTCACGGGCTCTGATCGGAACACGTCGAGCGCCGCGCCGCCGACCTTGCCCGAGTCGATCGCGGCCTGCAGATCGTCGTCGACCACCAGCGGACCTCGCGCGACGTTGAGCACGCGGACGCCGTCCTTGCACTTGGCCAGCGCCGCGGCATCGAGCCAGCCCTCGGTTTCCGGGGTCTTGGGGAGATGCAGGGTGAGGAAGTCGGCGGCGGCATAGACGTCATCGGACGACTCGGCCTTCTCCACGCCGAGCTCGCGGTAGCGTTCTGCGCCGACGTAGGGGTCATAGGCCAGGACCTTCATCCCGAAGCCTCGCGCGCGCTGGGCCACGAGCTGGCCAATGCGCCCGAAGCCGAGGATCCCGAGCGTCTTCTCGTAGAGCTCAGTGCCGGAGAACTTGGACCGCTCCCACTTCCCGGCGGTCAGCGACCCGTGGGCCTGCGGGACGTTGCGCGCAAGCGCGAGCAGCAGCGCCATCGTGTGCTCGGCCGCGGTGATCACGTTCGACTGCGGCGCGTTGGCGACCACGATCCCGCGCTTGGTGGCGGCGGGCACGTCCACGTTGTCGACGCCGACACCCGCGCGGCCGACCGCCCGCAGGCGCGTCGCCCGCTCGATCAGCTCGGCATCGAGCTTGGTCGCCGAGCGGATCAGGATCCCGTCGTAGTCGCCGATGCGCTCGGCCAACTGATCGCGGTCCCAGTCGGTGCCGAGGTCGACATCGAAGTGCTGCCGGAGCAGGTGGATCCCTGACTGCCCGATGTTCTCGGCCACGAGGACGCGAGTCATTGGTTCTCCAGGACGTAGTCGATGCAGTCGGTCAGCGCCCGGACGTCATCGGGTGGCGTGGCGGGAAACATCGCGATCCGCAACTGGTTGCGACCGAGCTTGCGGTAGGGCTCGACGTCGACGATTCCGTTTGCGCGCAGCGTCGCCGCCAGCGCAGCCGCGTCGATCTCATCGTCGAAGTCGATCGTCCCGACGACCAACGAGCGCTTCGCCGGATCGGCCACGAACGGCGTCGCGATCGGATGCCTCTCGGCCCAGCCATACAGGTGCGTTGACGATGCGGTGGTGCGCGTCACCATCGCATCGAGGCCGCCCTGCTCGAGCATCCAGTGAAGCTGCTCGGCGAGCAGGAACAGCGTCGCGATCGCCGGCGTGTTGTATGTCTGGTCCTTTGCGGAGTTCTCGAGCGCGGTGCTGATCGAGAGCGACTCGGGAATCCAGCGATCGCCTGGCCGCTGCGTCGCGAGCCGCTCGATCCGGCCGCGGGCCGCGGGGCTGAGCAGCGCGAGCCACAGCCCACCCTCTGACGCGAAGCCCTTCTGCGGGGCGAAGTAGTAGGCGTCAGTCTGGGAAACGTCGACTGGAAGCCCGCCGGCCCCGGAGGTCGCGTCGATCAGGACCAGCTGATCGGAGGTGGCGTTCGCCGGTCTCGTTACCGGGACCATCACGCCGGTGGACGTCTCGTTGTGGGCCCATGCGAGGACGTCCGCGCCCGGATCGGCCTGGGGCTCGGGCGCATCGCCGGGCGGAGCCTCGACCACGATCGGCTCGGCCAGGAAGGGGGCGCCGCGCGTGCACGCGGCGAACTTCGAGCTGAACTCACCGTACGTGAGGTGCAGCGCGCGCTCGGAGACCAGGCAGCACGTGGCCGCATCCCAAAACGCGGTGGTCCCGCCGTTCCCGAGCGCCACCTCGTAGTCGTCGGGGAGCGCGAACAGCTCCCTCAGACCGCCCCGGACGCGTCCGACGAGCTCCTTCACGGGCTTCTGGCGGTGTGAGGTCCCCATCACTGCCGCGCCCTCACTCGCCAGCTTGGCCAGCTGCGCGTGGCGGACCCGAGAGGGACCAGAACCAAAACGGCCGTCGGCAGGCTTCAGCTGGTCAGGAATCTTCACCGTGGTCTGGGTCATACCTGCTCCTCGAAGGTAGCGAGATGTTCATGCCCAGGCGCGCGGCGTTGTCTGCCGTCGCTTCCCGGTGGTGTCACTCCACCTCGATAGCGCCAGTCACGACGGCACGTGAATTTAACCGCATTCCGGCCTCGGCCGGCGGGGCTACTCGTCGAACTCGGTGTCGATCCAGTCCATCTGCGAGCGGAGCTCCTTGCCCACGACCTCGACCTGATGGCGAGACTGCTCCTCGCGCATGCGCTTGAAGTTCTCCTGGCCGGCCCGGTTCTCGGCGATCCACTCGCGCGCGAAGTCGCCGGACTGAATCTCGGAAAGGATCTGCTTCATCGCCTCGCGCGTCGGCTCGCCGATGATCCGCTTGCCGCGGGTCAGGTCGCCGTACTCCGCCGTGTTGGAGATCGAGTAGCGCATCCCGGCGATGCCCTTCTCGTACATCAGATCGACGATCAGCTTCAGCTCGTGCAGGCACTCGAAGTAGGCGAGCCTCGGGTCGTAGCCGGCGTCGACGAGCGTCTCGTAGCCGGCGCGCACGAGCTCGGTCACGCCGCCACACAGGACGGCCTGCTCGCCGAACAGGTCGGTCTCGGTCTCGTCCTTGAACGTCGTCTCGATCACTCCGCCGCGGGTGTTGCCGATCCCCTTCGCATACGCGAGCGCCAGCTCAAGCGCCTGGCCACTCGGGTTCTGGTGGATCGCGACGAGGCCCGGAACCCCCGAGCCCTCGAGGAACTGGCGCCGCACCAGGTGCCCCGGACCCTTCGGCGCCACAAGCGCGACGTCGACATCCGGCGGCGGCACGATCTCCTGGTAGTGGATCGAGAACCCGTGGCCGAACAGCAGCATGTTCCCCGAGGCGATCCCGTCCTTGACGCCCGACTCCCACACCTGGCGGTGCAGCTCGTCCGGGACCAGCATCATCACCACCTCCCCCTCGCTGGCCGCGTCGGCAGGATCCTTGACGGTCAGACCGTGGGCCTCCGCCTTGGCGACGCTGCTCGAGCCCGGCCGCAGCCCCACCACGACATTCACGCCCGAGTCCTTGAGGTTCAGCGAATGCGCATGGCCCTGGGAGCCATATCCGATTATCGCGACGGTCTTGCCGTCGAGCAGTGAGAGGTCAGCGTCGTCGTCGTAGAACATGACGAGGCAGGCTACATGGCGGTGGGTGTGGGGGCGGGCCACGCGCGCGGCCCGCCGCCCCGCCTAACCTCCGCCGAACTGCCGCTGCAGCGCCAACACGCTGTTGACGTACTGCTGCGTGTCGTTGTACAGCCCGTTCTGGCGGACCGAGCTGAGCCCCTGGTAGTAGCCCGCCGCGGCGAGCGCCGGGTCTCCACCGGTGGCGCCGAGCAGCGAATGCAGCAGCAACACGCCGCCGCGGACGTTGTCGGCGGCCGAGGCGGGAGCGAGCGGCTGACCGGAGGTGAGGCTTCGCTGGATCCAGTCCCACGTGCCCGGCAGGATCTGCATCACCCCGCGGGCATCGGCGGCAGAGACGAGGTCGTTGTTAAAGCCGCTCTCCTGCCACCCGACGGCCTCGGCCAGCGCCGGCGGGACGCCGTTGGCGTTCGCGATCTGGCCGATCTGCGACGCGCTGACCCGCTCGGGCGTCGGGTAGGGCGGGTTGCTGGGATTGCCCTGCGCGGTCGCGCCGACCGGCTCCGAGGCCCCACTCGCCGCTGAGGACGATGTCGAGACGAAACTCGTGCCCGACGACCCGGAGAGCTGGAGCGCGGTACCCGACAACAGTGGCGCATTCGGATCGATCCCGTCGGCGGCCGCTAGCTCGGCCACGGTCATTCCGGCGCGCGCGGCGATGCCACTCAGGGTGTCGCCTGGCTGTACGACGTAGCTCCCCGCGCCAGCCGACCCTCCGGCGGACGTCGTCCCGCCCGTCGACGCAGCGGCGCCCGCGTCGTCGGCGTCACCATCCCCGTCGCCGACGGTCGACGCGGTGCCGGCCGTGGAGGAGGCGGCGCCCGCCGTCGAGGCCGAGCCCACGCTCACCGGCCCACCGGTCTGGGGCGGGATCAGGAGCGTCGATCCAGCGGTGATCTGCGCATCGGGGGCGAGTCCATTCGCGGCGGCGAGCTGAGCCACGGTGAGGCCGTCAGCGGCCGCGACCGAGTACAGCGACTCGCCGGCGGCGACCACGTGCGGAAACGCGGCCTGGGCGCCGGCGGGCGCGGCGAGCGTCAGTGCTGCCGCGAGTGGGAGCAGAGTTCGGACTCGCATGCGGCCCAGTGTCAACCCCAGACGGGTCGCGCCCAAGGCCTGCAACCCCCTTTTCAGGGTGCAAGATCGCGTTCAGGCGTTTGCCGCCGCCACCAAGGAGCGGCCCGGCAGCCGGAGCGACCCGTCGAACGCCGTGTACGGAGCCGCGAGCGTGGCCATCCGCGCCGAGACCTTCTCGTTGCCGGCCTCGTCAAGCGCCCGGTACGGGTCGGAGAACATCAGCGACAGGTCGAGTGTCTCCTCCAGGAACGCGTTCACCCCCGGATACTCCCGCTCGACCTCCACCGCCTCGACCGTGACCTCGACGAACCCGGCCGCCTCGAGCATCTCCTGGAGCCGTCCCGGCTTCGCGAGCGCGAACATCCCAGGTGCGTTGGGATCGGGCGGCTCGGCGTGGCCAAGCTGGATCATCGTCTGCCCGACGATCGTCGCCCACGGGTTGGCAGCGGGCTCGTCCCAGACGGCGATCGCGATCCGGCCGCCAGGTCGCAGTACCCGCCGGGTCTCGTGCAGCGCGGCCGCCGGGTCGGTGCTCAGCATCACGCCCCAGCGGCACACGATTGCGTCGACGCTCGCCGTCGGCAGGTCGATCCATTCGAGCTCGATCCGCAGGAACTCGACGTTGTCCACGGCCAGCTGCTCCGCGCGTTCGCGCGCCACCGCGAGCATCGCCTCCGCCGCGTCGCTGCAGACCAGAGTCCCGCCGGGTCGGATCAACTCGGCGGCGAGAAAGCCCGTGTCGCCCGGGCCGGCCGCCAGCTCGAGTACGCGCTGCCCCGGCTGGAGTTCCAGATGATCGATCAGCCAGACGGATACGGGCATCCCCATCTCCCGCACCCGGCCCGCACGCCTTCCCCAGCCGGCCGCGGCGCGCTCCCAACGGTCGAACTGCTCGCTCACCGCGCCTTCTCCTCCAGCCTCCGCCCGATCTCGGCGAACGCGGCCTCGACCTCGGTCTCGAGTCGCTGCTGGAAGATCGCCATCAGCGCCTCGGCCGCGATCGGCCGCAGGCGCTGTACCGCATCCTCGATCTCCGGCCAGCGGTCGGGCGGCATGTCGGCCTGCTGGAAGGGCTTCCAGACCTCGCCGAGGAACAGCTTGACGAAGGTTCGGGAGACCGAATCGCAGTGGTGCTGGATCACATCCAGCACTGACAGCGCGCTCTGGAGCGCGATGCCCCGCGCGACGACGTCCTCGGCCAGCGCGAGCAACGAGGGACTCGGAACCTCAAAGCGGCCCTCGCCGACCGGTACCAGTACTCCGAGTCGCTGTGCGCGCTCGAGGGCATCGCCCGTCTCCTCGGCATTCACCCGAAAGCGCCGTCCGAGCTCGGCGAGCGTCACCGTCTCCGGAAGCTCGCCGCCCCCATCGGCGGCAAGCGCCTGCTTGAAGCTGAGCAGCCGCTCGGCGGTTCCCTCTGTGTCCTGCACCAGCGCCTTGATCCCGCTGAGGTTGAACCCCTCGTCCTGGAGGTCGCGGATCAACTGCAACTGAGCGAGATGCTCTGGGCCGTAGTAGCCGACCCGCATCCGCACCTGCGGCGGCGACAGGAGGCCTCGAGCCTGGTGGGCGCGAATGTTGCGCACCGACATGCCCGAGCTGGTCGCGAGCTGCTCGATCGTCAAGTCGAGCGCGCCGCCGGAACCAGCCTGCGCTGTATCGGACCCAGTCTGCGGCGCCCGGCGGGTGCCGACTGCCTGTCCGCGCGGAGACACCCGCCGATCATAACCGCGACGGCGCTGCGCTCCCCTACACGGTCCGCGCGGGGGCGCGTCTGCCGCGTGACCCGAGTGGCGTTACTCGAGCGGTGCAGAGATGCGGCGAAAACTGACCCGAAGGCGACAAGCACGGTCGCGCCGACGGCCCCCACGATCAAGCCCGATGAGAGCGGAGAGGCCGACGCCGCAGCTGTTCAACGTGCTTCGCGGCGACATGTCGCTCGTCGGCCCCCGGCCCGAGCGCGTCGCGGCCGAGAACGAGCGCAGCGGTTCCGCCACGCGCTGAGGCCGCTCACAGCATCCTGCGCAGCAGCTTGCCCGACGGCGAGCGCGGCAATTCGTCGACGAACTCGATGCGCTTGGGCAGCTTGAAGCGGGCGAGCCGACGAGCGCAATAGTCACGCAGTTCCGACGCGGAGACCCGCTCCCCCTCCCTGACCACGACGGCGGCGACGATCACCTCACCCCACTCCTCGTCGGGTCTCGCGAACACGCCAGCATCGGCCACCGCGGGATGCTCGAGCAGGATCGACTCGACCTCCGTCGGAGCCACGTTCTCGCCTCCGGTGACGATCGTGTCCGCCTTACGGCCGATGATCGACACGCGACCGCGACCATCGAGCGCCCCTAGATCCCCGGTGTGCAGCCAGCCGTCAGCGCCGAGCGCGCCGCGCGACACGGTCGGACCCCGGACGAGGACCTCTCCATCCTCTGCAACTGTCAGATCGACGCCGGGCAGCGGCCAGCCATGGGTGGCGATCTGCGAACACGCCTCGGTCATCCCGTAGGTCGGCGCGACGCGCACGCCCGCCTGTGCGGCACGTTCAAGCAGTGCCGGGGCGATCGGGCCTCCGCCGAGGAGCGCCCACCGCAGGGCGGGTGGCTCACGCAGGCCGGCGTCGAGCAGCCGCGCGAGCATCGTCGGTACCAGCGAGACGAGCGTTATCCGCCGCGAAGGATCGCTCAGTTCCGCCAGCACGGCGTCGGTGTCGAACCGGCCGTGCACGAGTGCCGTGGTCCCGTAGATCGTGGACCGCACCAGGATCGAGAGCCCGCCGACGTGTGCGAGCGGCATTGGACACAGCCATCGCTCGAGCGGATCGAGGCCGAGCGCGACGGCCGAGCCGAGCGCATTCGCGACCCAGTTGCCAAAGGTCAGCGTTACCGGACGCGGTCGCGACGTGGTGCCCGACGTGTGCATCACGGTCGCGACGGCATCGAGGTCGAGTGGCAACGGTTCCGACGACCACGGGGCGACGAGCGGCTCGTCTAGCAGCACCGCGTCCCCCGCCCGCCGCGCGCGCTCCTCCGCACCGAGTCTGAGGTCGATCGGCACAGCCTGCGCGCCGAGCAGGAAGCAGCCGTGCAACGCGGCCGCGAACTCCCCACCGGCAGGCAGCGCGAGCGCGACGCGGTTGCCGGGCCCCACCCCTCTACGCTCGAGCGCGCCGGCAGTGCCGATCGCAGACTCGAGCAGCGCCGCGTAACTCAACCCGCCGATCGCCGGACGCTCCGGATGCATCGCCGCCGCCTGTGTGAGCCAGTGCTGCATAGGCGCAAACGGTAGTCTCGGCCGCCCATGTCAGTCAGCTGGAAATCGGGCGCCGCCTATCAGGACATCCGCTACGAGCTCTCGACCGGAGCCGATGCCGGGATCGCCAAGATCACGATCAACCGGCCCGAGGTGCGCAACGCGTTCCGCCCGGAGACGGTGATCGAGCTCTCCGACGCGTTCGAGCGTGCGCGCGAGGACCTGGAGGTCGGCGTCGTGATCCTGACCGGCGAAGGCCCCGACGCCTTCTGCTCGGGCGGCGACCAGCGAGTCCGCGGCTCGCGCGGCGGCTATGTGACCGGCGCTGATCCGGCCGAGGCCGGCGCGCATCAGGCGGTTGGCCGCTTTCACGTCACCGACCTCCACGTCCAGATCCGCCGGCTGCCGAAGCCGGTCGTGGCCATGGTCGCGGGCTATGCGGTCGGCGGAGGCCATGTGCTGCACGTCGTCTGCGACCTGACGATCGCCGCAGACAACGCGCGCTTCGGTCAGACCGGACCGAAGGTGGGCTCGTTCGACGGCGGCTTTGGCGCGAGCGTCCTATCGCGGCTGGTCGGGCCGAAGAAGGCGAAGGAGATCTGGTTTCTCTGCCGCCAGTACGACGCGCGCGAGGCGCTCGAGATGGGCCTCGTCAACGCAGTCGTGCCACTCGATCAGCTCGAGCAGGAAACGGTCCGCTGGTGCGGCGAGATGCTCGCCCTCTCACCGTTCGCGCTGCGGATGCTGAAGGCCAGCTTCAACGCGGACGAGGACGGTCTCGCCGGGATCCAGCAGCTCGCGCACGACGCCAACCTGCTCTTCTACATGAGCGAGGAGGCGGCCGAGGGACGAGGCGCCTACCTCGAGAAGCGCAGACCTGACTTCTCGAAGTTCCCCCGGCGCGCGTGAGCACGACCGCCGGCAGTCCGAGCGGAATGCGCATCTGGCTGATGGCCGCGCGGCCGCGGACGCTGCCGGCGTCGGTCGCACCGGTGCTCGTCGGCACCTCGCTGGCCGGGTTCGCCGGCGTGTTCCACGCCCTGCGCTTCGTCGCGGCGATGGTCGTCGCGATCTTCATCCAGGTCGGTACCAACCTGTCGAACGACTACTCCGATGCCCGACGGGGAGCCGACACGGAGGATCGGCTCGGTCCGGTGCGCGTCACCGCGGGCGGCCTCGTGCCGCCACAGCAGGTGCTGATCGCCACCTACGTGTCGTTCGGCATCGCGGTGCTCGCCGGCATCTACCTGGTCGCCGTCGCGGGCTGGGTGCTGCTGCTCGTTGGCGCGGCCTCGATCCTCGCCGGCGTGCTCTATACGGGCGGGCCTCGACCCTACGGGTACGAGGGGCTCGGCGAGCTATTCGTGTTCCTGTTCTTCGGCATCGTCGCCGTTGTCGGATCGTTCTTCGTGCAGATCGAGCACCTGCACTGGGAGGCGTTCGCGCTCGCGGTTCCGGTCGGGCTGCTCGCCTCGGCGATCCTTGTCGTCAACAACTTCCGGGACATCGACACCGATCGCCGCGCCGGCAAACGGACCCTGGCGGTGCGGATCGGCCGCCGACGGACGCGCGACCTGTACGCGACGATGGTGTACGGCGCATACCTCCTGTGTCCGGTCACGTGGCTGTTCGGGCCGCTGCGGCCGTGGGTGCTGCTGCCGTGGCTGACGATCCCGCTCGCAGCTCCAATCATCCGGATTGTGCGCAACCGGACCGACGGACCGTCACTGAACCAGGCGCTTGCCCAGACCGGAATGCTCCAGCTGGCCTTCTGCATGCTGCTCTCGGCGGGCCTGCTCCTGAGCCGGTGAAGCTTCGGATCGATGCGATCGAGGCGCGCCTGCGTGCGCCTGTCGTCTCCGCTCGGGGCTCCATCGGCACCCGCGAGCTGCTGCTCGTGCGCCTGGAGAGCACCGATGGCTTCATCGGCCTCGGTGAGGCCGCGCCGCTGCCCAGTTACGACGGCGTCACGCTCCACGACGTCCGCGCGGCACTCGAGGATTGCCGAACCGTCCTGGCCGACGGCGATCGGGTCGAGCCGACGGCCCTGCTGGCGGCGTGCGCCGACGCTGCCGTGCTGCCCCAGGCTCTCGCCGCGATCGATCTCGCGGTGTGGGATCTCGAAGGCCGCCGCGTGGGCGAGCCGGTGTGGCGACTGCTCGGTGCCGCCGAGGCTGATCCCGTGGAGGTCAACGCGACGATCGCCGACCCCGACCGCGCCGCCGCAGCGGCGGCCGCTGCCATCGCCCGCGAGCACGGCTTCCGGTGCGCCAAGGTCAAGGTCGGCCTCGGCGACGATGCCGGTCGCCTTGCCGCCGTGCGTGCGGCGGCTGGACCGGCGATGGCGATTCGCGTCGACGCCAACGGAGCCTGGTCGCCCGAGGAGGCAACGGCGTCCCTGCGCGCGCTGGCGCCGACCGCGATCGAGCTGTGCGAGGAGCCGACATCGGGGTTGGAGGAGATCTCGGCCGTCGCGGCGGCCTCCCCCGTGCCGATCTCGCTCGACGAGAGCACGGTGCTCCCGGGCGCGCTGGACTCCCAGGTGTGCGATGCGGTCTGTCTGAAGGTGACCCGGTGCGGTGGGATCGCCGGCCTGCTGAGGGCCAGTCAGCGGGCTCGGGCCGCGGGTTACTCCGTGTACCTCGCCTCCACCTTCGACGGACCGCTCGGGATCGCCGCAGCGCTCCACGCCGCCGCGCTCGTCGGCCCTGAGCACGCGTGTGGCCTGGCCACGCTGTCGATCTTCGAGGGCCGCGACGATCCGCTTCCAGCGCGCAATGGATTCGTCTCGGTCCCGACCGGAGCCGGCCTCGGCGAGGGTCTACTCGGGTGGTACCTCAGCTCGCGGCGATGATCTCCGCCACCGCGGCGGGCGCCTCGAGATGAACGGCATGCCCGGCGCCAGGCACCACCTCCAGCGTGGCCGCGGGGAGCGCCGCGCGCATCTCTGCAGCAAGCAGGCGGAACTTCTCGTCGCGTTCGCCGACGACCAGCGAGACCTGCGGTCCCAGCTCACCCAGCCGGCCCCAAAGCGATGGAAGCTGCCCGGTACCGAGTCCGCGCAGCGCCCGGGCGACGCCCGCCGGCGTGTTGCGCAGCCGGTCCTCCCGGACCGCGCTCAGCACGCGCGCGGGTTGCCCGGACAGCACCGGGGTTGCTTCCCACCGCTCGGCAAACTCATGAACGCTCATCGTCTCGATCTCCGCCGCGAGGCGCTCGTCGGCGAGCCGGCGCTGCTCGCGCTCGTCCGGCGCGGCGATCCCCGGGCTGGCGCCGATCAGGATCAGCCGCTCGATTCGCGCCGGATCCGCGAACGCCAGGTGCAGCGCGATCCGGCCGCCCATCGAGTAGCCACAGAGCGTGAACCGGTCCGGGGCCAGCGCGAACACGTCATCGATCACAGCGTCGAGCGTGACCGGTTCGAGCGAGCTGGCCGTCCCATGTCCGCGGATGTCAGGAGCGGACGACAGGTAGCGTTCGCCCAGCCTGGAGACCACCGGGTCCCAGCTTGCCCCGGTGTGGGTGAATCCGTGTAGGAGCACCAGCGCGGGTGTCATCTCAAACTGGATCATGACCGCCATCGACTCCCATCTACTGCTTCGCGCGTACTGCGATGAGCTCGCGCGCTGCGGGATGCGGCACGCCTGCACCTCCCCCGGCTCGCGTAGCGCTCCGATCGTGCTCGCGCTCGTCCGCGAGCCGCGGATCCGCTGCTGGTCGCATTTGGACGAGCGCTGCTCGGGTTTCTTCGCACTGGGAGCAGCGAAGGCCTCGGGCCTCCCGGTGGCGGTCACCTGCACCTCCGGCACGGCGGCCGCGAATCTGGCTCCCGCGGTGATCGAGGCCCACGAGGCGCGGGTTGCGCTGGTCGTGCTCACGGCCGACCGGCCGCCCGAGCTCCGGGACGTCGGCGCCGGCCAGGCGATCGACCAACTGGGCCTCTACGGGGATGCCGTGAAGTGGTTCGTCGAAGTGGGGGTTGACGAGGCCACGCCCGGCACCCTGCGCTGGGTGCGCACGCTGGCTTGCCGAACCTACTGGACCGCACTCCACGGCCGCCCGGGTCCGGTCCACCTGAACTTCCCCCTGCGGGAGCCGCTGGTGATCGACCCGGAGCTGCCGGACGAGGACAGCGGGCGCGCCGACGGTCGGCCGTACGTGGTTCAGCACGAGCCCGCCCGGCGGATCACAGGTGGCGAGGCGCATCCTGCGGGCCGGGTGGTGATCGTGGCCGGTCGCGACGAGCGCGATCCGGAGTCGGCGCGCCGTCTCGATCACCTCGCGGCGCAGGCGCGCTTTCCGGTGCTGGCCGACCCGCTGTCCGGCGCCCGCCGGGGCGCGGCCGCGATCGCGCACTACGACCTGCTGCTCCGCGACCCCCGGTTCGCCGCCGAGCATCGTCCGCAGTTTGTGATCCGGATTGGCGACCTGCCGACGTCCAAGCCACTGCGCGCCTGGCTCTCCTCACTCGACGCTGCCCAGATCGCGATCGATCCCGATGGGGCCTGGCACGATCCGGACGGGGTGGTCGGGCTGCGGATAGCCGCGCCTGTGGGGGCGCTGCTCGACGCGATCGACGCCGATCCGCGGCCACCAGCGGACGGTGACTGGCTGGCGTCCTGGCGCGCGGCCGATGATCTGGCCGACCGCGCGATCGAGGACACGCTCGGCACCGAGCTGTCCGAGCCGCTGGTCGCGCGGCGGCTCGCCGGATGGCTGCCGCCCGAGGCGACGCTGTTTGTCGCCTCCTCGATGCCGATCCGGGATCTGGAGTCGTTCCTTCCCGTGAGCTCGAACGCTCCGCGGATGCTCTCGAACCGAGGTGCGAACGGCATCGACGGGACAGTGTCGGCTGCGTTCGGGGCGGCGGCAGCCAGCGCCGGCCCGGTGGTACTGCTGATTGGCGACGTGGCCCTGGCCCACGACATCGGTGGCCTCCTCGCCGCGCGGCGCCTCCGCCTCGCCCTGACGATCGTCCTGCTGAACAATGACGGTGGCGGCATCTTCCACTTCCTTCCGGTCGCGAGCCAGACGGACGCATTCGAAGAGCACGTCGCCACCCCGCACGGTCTCGACTTCGCCCACGCCGCCAAGCTCTATGGGAGTGGGTATCAACGGCCAGACGGGGTCGAGGACCTTCAGCTCGCAGTGCAGCGCGCGGTGGGCTCTGAGCGCACGAACATCATCGAGGTCCGCACCGAACGTGCGGACAACCTGGCCCTGCACCGACGAATTGCCGCGGCGGTGCTGGCAGCGACAGGCGCTAACCCGCCAGCACCGGCAGCAGCGCCTGAAGCTTGACCTCCGACTCGGCGAGCTCCGACGCCGGGTCGGAGTTGCGCACGATGCCGCAGCCGGCGTACAGGTTTGCGTCGACGCCGCGCAGCAGCGCGCAGCGCAACGCCACGCAGAACTCGCCGTCGCCCGCCGCGTCGGTCCAGCCCACAGGCCCGGAGTACCAGCCGCGGTCGAGTCCCTCCAGCGCCGGGATCAGCCGCTCGGCGACGCTCGCCGGCTCGCCGCCGACCGCCGGGGTCGGATGCAGCAGCCCCGCAAGCTGGATCGCTCCGATGGCCGAGGCGAGCTGCGCCCGGATCGGGGCACCGAGGTGCTGGATATTCGACACCCGCACGAGTGAGGGCTCCCGTGCCGCGGTGACCCACACCGCGTGCGGTCGGAGCGTCCTGGCGATGCGGCGGGCCACGATCGCGTTCTCCTCGCGATCCTTGGCGCTCTGCAGCAGCTGCTCGCCGAGGTGGTCGTCGACGGCGGGGTCGGCGCTGCGCCGGATCGAGCCCGCGAGCGCGACCGTGCTGGCCCGCTGGCCCTCGCGGCGGATCAGAAGTTCGGGGCTGGCGGCCAGGAACGTCGCGTCGCCGCGGCCGACCGCGAACACGTAGCAGGACGGAAACGCCTCCCTGAGCAGGCCGACGACCGCCTCAGCCGAATGCTCGATCGGCGCCCGCACCTGCACCTCGCGGGCGAGCACGACCTTCTCGGCCTCTCCCCCGCGGATCTTTTGCACCGCCCGCGCCACGGCCTCCTCGTAATGTGACGGCGGCATCGGGCTCGTCACCCGGTACTGGCCGGCGGGCGCCGGGTCGAGCAGCGGCAGCTCACGGCTGCGCAACGTTTCGAGCCGGCCGTCGATCCGTTCCAGCAGACCCTCAACCGTGTCGTCCGGAGCGACCTCGGCGTTGATCGTCAGCCAGGTCGTGTCGCCACGCCGGGCGAGTGAGATCTCGGGCACGACCAGCGAGGCGGGGGCGAAGCCCTCCCAGGTGGGCCCGGCACCCCCATCGTCAGCGAACGCGAACCCTCCAAGGGCGACCAGACCACATCCGGGCGGGCCGGCGGGTGCGTCCGCGACGGCGTGCGCCGAGAGCCGGGTCCATTGCCGATCGACCTCCGCGAACCGGTCCGGCCCTCTCGACTCGATCGTCCGCACGGTGCCCAGCGCGGCGACCGCGTAGCGATCGCGGTCGGGCTGCTCAAAGCAGAACCAAGGCTCGCTGGGACGCCGCGACGCGGCCGTCACGGCCGTCGGGTCGACACGGGCGTCCGGGATCGACGAGCTGCTCGCCACCACCGGCCGGCCCGTCGATCGTGCCGCGCTCAGCGCTCCGCTCAGCCTCCGCTCCAGCCGCCGGCGCGCGTCTGCGGCCAGCCACTGAAACGGGCGCTGGGCGGTGCTGAGCTCGGTCACCCCAACTACGTCTCGCCGCGCCCTCTTGAGATCGCGATCTCGCCGGTGCGGGCCATCTCGATCAGGCCGAACGGCCGCACCAGCCGCTCGAACGCGTCCACCTTCCCGAACGTCCCGGTCACCTCGGCCACAACGGTTCGCTTCGTCACGTCGACGATCTTGGCGCGGAAGATCTCGCAGATCTGCATGACTTCGGCGCGGCTGGCCCCGTCGGCTGAGATCTTGAACAGCGCCAGCTCGCGGGCCAGCGTCTCCTCCGGCTCGAGGTCGCGGATCTTGAGCACGTTGACCAACTTGTGCAGCTGCTTCGTGACCTGGTCGATCGGATGTACCGCGCCGTCGAGGGTGAGGGTGATCCGTGACACCGAGTCGTTATCGGTCGGCCCCACGGCGAGCGTGTCGATGTTGAACCCGCGCCGCGCGAACAGCCCGGAGATCCTGGTCAGGACACCCGGCTTGTTCTCGACCAGGATCGAGAGGATGTGCTTGCGGCCGGTCCGTTGCCCGGCGACCGCCTCGAGCTCGTCGAGGGAGAGAACTTCTTTGGTGCCTGGTTCGCCCATGACCCTCACCCGACCATGTCCCTGGCCGCCTGGCCCGCGGGGATCATCGGATAGGTGTTCTCCTCACGCGTGACGCGGACGTCGACGAGGACCGGGCCCTCGGTCTCGATCGCGGTCTTGAAGTCCTGCACGAGCGTCTTCTTGTCGGTGAACCGCATCCCAGTGGCGCCGTACGCGTCGGCGAGCTTGACGAAGTCCGGGTACTCACCCATCTCGACCTGGCTGTAGCGCTTGTCCCAGAACAGCTCCTGCCACTGACGGACCATCCCCAGGTAGCCGTTGTTCATGATGAACACCTTGATCGCGATGCCCTCCTGGGCGCAGGTCGCGAGCTCCTGCATGTTCATCTGCACCGACCCGTCGCCGGCGATGCAGACCACCGTCTTGTCCGGGCAGCCGACCTTCGCGCCCATTGCGGCGGGCAGGCCGAAACCCATCGTCCCCAGCCCGCCGGAGTTGATCCAGTGACGTGGCTGGGCGAAGTGGAAGTACTGGGCCGTCCACATCTGGTGCTGCCCGACGTCGCTGGTGACGATCGCATCGCCACCGGTTGCCTCGTACAGCGCCTGCACCATGTACTGCGGCTTGATCTCCGAGTCGGTGGAGTCCTGGTAGCCGAGCGGGTAGCGCTCCTGCCACGAGTGGATCCGCGACCACCATTCCTCGAGCCGGTTCGGATCGACCGCCAGAGCCCGGTACTCGGCCGTCAGCCGCGGCAGGATGTTCCGGGCGTCGCCGACGATCGGGATGTGAGCGGGAACGTTCTTGGAGATCTCCGCCGGGTCGATGTCGATGTGGATGAACTTCGCCCGCGGGGCGAACTCGGACAGCTTGCCCGTGATCCGGTCGTCAAAGCGCGCCCCGACGGCGATGATCAGGTCGGCCTCGTCCATTGCGTAGTTGGCCGATCGCGTGCCGTGCATGCCGAGCATCCCGAGCCAATGGTCGTGCGGCGCCGGGAATCCGCCTAGCCCCATCACCGTGCAGGTAACGGGGAACTTGTCCGCGGTCGCGAGCTCGGTCAGCTCGGCCGCCGCATTGGAGTTGATCACGCCGCCCCCGGCGTAGATCACCGGACGCCGCGCATTGGCCAGCGCCTTGGCGGCGAGACGGATCTGCTTCTGGTTGCCATCCGTGGTCGGCTGGTAGCCGGGCAGGTGCACGTCGGTCACCGGCTCATACGGGATCTCGGCTCGGCTGAGATCCTGCGGGATGTCGACCACGACGGGACCCGGACGGCCGGTGCGGGCAATGTGAAACGCCTCGTGGATCGAGCGCGGGAGCTCGAGCGGATGCTGAATCATGAAGCTGTGCTTGACGATCGGCATCGTGATGCCGATCGTGTCCGCCTCCTGGAAACCATCGGTGCCGAGCAGCTCCGTCCGGACCTGTCCGGTGAGGAAGACGACCGGGACCGAGTCCATCATCGCGTCGCAGATCGGCGTGACGAGGTTGGTGGCGCCGGGACCGCTCGTGCCGATCGACACGCCGACCTTGCCGGTCGCCTTCGCGTAGCCCTCCGCGGCGTGGCCGCCGCCCGCCTCGTGGCGCACGAGGATGTGGTGAATTCCAGCGTCGTAAAAGGCGTCGTAGGTGGGGAGGTTGGCGCCGCCGGGCAGGCCGAATACGACATCAACACCCTCTGCCTTGAGACATTCCATCAGAGCGTCGACTGCACGCATGGCGCTTTCCTCCTTTCGCCTTAAGAACTCGGCCTTTGAGCGCACGCGGCCGATCCGCGCACGGCGGGAATGGCCAGTCTACCAGCGGGTTTCCCGGGTTATGGATGGTTGATTCCGCGGCCGCGTGGGGGCCGGGGGATTCGGTGATCAAGCCGGGCAAGGACGCAGGGCGAAGCCAATACTGGAGGTATTGGCGAGCCCGAGGACGACGATCCGGCGCAGATCAGCCGGATTATCCGGCACGCGGGGTCGTGGAATCAACCATCAGGCGGTCCGCTGACGCATCGCCGCCTCTGAGGGCAGCGCGACATCGGGGAACGCGAGCTCTTCCCCGCACGAGGTGCACACCGCGTCGTGCAGCTTGAGCACGCGACCGCACCCTGGACACTGCCGCCGCAGCTCCTTGCTGTCCGAGCGGTAGAAGAGCGCGCTCAGCAGCCCGAGGAACGGGATCAGCCCCGCGATCAGGAACCAGATCACAAACGAGCTTCCCTTCGCCCTGCCGACGAGCCCTCCGGCAAGGCCGAAGAAGAACATGATCACCAGCAGGCCTAGCCCGTCCACGGGCCAGCCCTCACCACACCAGTGTCTTCAATGCCCACAGGACGGCAAGGACCACGGCGATCGCGATCACCGTCCAGAAGATCGCCTTGATCACGCCGATGATGACGTAGACCCCGATCGCGACCGCTCCCACGAGCACGACGCCCGCGATTGCCTTCTTGAGGATCGGCGACCGGCTCTTCTGGGCTTCCAACTCGCTGCTTTCCATGATCAAAGCGTAGCGCGGCGAGGAAGCGGGCCCGAGAACCGGCGACCGTGCTCGGGGAACGTCAGTCGTAGACGCGCTTGAGGTGGTCGAAGCGGTCCGCCGAGTCGATGGACCGAGCCTCGAGACGCAGCCGAGCCAGGCGATAGCGGCGTACGGGGACGCTGCCGGGCTCGGGCGACGACGGGCGGGAGTCCGCGACGAGCAGAAGCTTCGACGATGTGATTGGACGACTCATGGCACGCATGATCCTCCCGGCGGATAAACGCCACATTGGCCCTGGGTACAAAGTTCCTGAGCGCGGATGCGCCTTAGGGCCGCGCGCCCATGTCGCCCCGATCGGACCGCGCCGCCGCGCCCGCGCGGTCCAGCGCGGCGCGGCAGTGGTCTTCAAGCCGTCGGCGAAGCCGCCATCTGGCGCCCGAGAAGGCAAGGTTGGCGACGGTCGCAAATCCCGCCTCGTCGGCGCGCAACGCCAACAGCAGGTGAGCCGTCCGATCCGCGGATGGCAGCTGCGGATCGGCCACCCTGACGCAGTAGCAATGGACGCGGCGTCCGTCTGGGCGCACCAGCACTGCTCCCGCCTCACCCACGAGCCAGACGCCGAGCCGCCCCCGCTCGAGCACGAGGCCGGTCTGCCGGTGCAGTTCGAGGGCTTCGTGGCCGACGAGATCACCGAGTAGGCCGATTGCGGTGCGTTCCGCGGCCGCGCCCGACGCCGGTCGCGGCCGCGCGACGTTCGCCCCGCGCGCTGCGTACAGCTCGGGGATGATCCACGCGTGAGCGAGCAGCACGACCGCCACGGGTGCGGTCACAGGCTTGAGCGCGATGAGCAGCGTCGCGGCTGCGACGAACGGGATCGTGTGGGCGGCGGTGGTCAGGGTCCAGAGTCGCCCGGTGCGCGTCAGCGATCGGTCGCTGGCGAGCGGGCGCCAGTAGACGCCGGCGAGCTCCGGCAGCGCCACCCGTGCGGCGGGCCGTGAGCTCATCGCGCCGCCGGAAGCCCTTCTAGCCGCCGGCGATCGGGCGGCGCAGAATCACCAGTGGCGCGTCGAGTGGAAGCTCCCGCACCTGCTCGGCGCGGCCCTCACCCTCCGAGACGACGGCGAAGTAACCGCGGTCGAGCTGTTCGCGGAACGCCGCAAGCGCCTGTTCAGCGCCCTGAGGATCGCCCGCGACCCACTCGGCCAGCGTAGTATGGCCCGTCTCGTCCATCCTGATTAGTCGCGACATCGGATGACTCCTCGCTTGGGGTCTTCCATCCTACGCCCAGATCAGGGAAGGTTTAGGGTGGTCCGAGCGTCCTGAGAGAGCAAGTTGCCAATACATCGCCCACCCACGACCGCCCTCGCCGCCCTCGCCGCCGTGACCGTGCCGGTGCCGCTCGGCCTGGTCAACGCTCACCGGCACCGCTCCGATCACCGCGTCCAGCACGCCACGGTCGTCGCTGCGCCGCACAAGATCGTCACGCCGGCCAAGCCGATTCGGCCTCAGGCACCGCACGTGACCGCGCCCAGTGCCGGCCACAAGCCCGGACTCATGTTCCGCGTAACGCACGCAGGAACCGTCACCAGCGTGGCAGGTCGCCATCACCATGCCCGCCCAGTGGCTCGGGCCGCCGGTGACCCGGGCGACACGATCTCCGACTTCAAGTTCACCCCGGCCTCGATCACGGTTCACGTCGGCGACACGGTCACGTGGACGAACAACGGCCCCACGGAGCACACCGCGACGGCGAGCAATGGCAGCTTCGACACGGGGCTGCTCCAAAAGGGGCAGAGCGCGTCTCATACCTTCACTCAGGCAGGCACGATCGCCTACATCTGCAGCATCCATCCGTTCATGCACGGGACGGTGGTCGTGCTCGCGAGCTCCTCGAGCTCTGGCTCCGGATCGAACCCGGGCTCGGGGTCGGGCACCGGCGGCGGCAGCGGCAGCGGCAGCGGATCCACGCCGACTGCGACGACGGCGTCGAGCACCGGGGGCACCGCAGCGACCCAGTCGAGCGGCTCCACGCTCCCGAACACCGGACTTGACCTCGGTGGGACGCTCGGCGCCGGGCTGCTGCTGATCGGGATGGGCGCAGCGCTGAGCCGCCGGACCCGAAGCGCCGGCACCGATCAGTAGTTCTCCCGCGGCGCCGGCCACTGAGCTCAGGCGCTCAGCCGCTCCAGCAACAGCTTCGTCACCTCGCCGCCGTCGGCGCGTCCCTTCGTCTCGCGCATCACGAAGCCGACCAGCGGGCCGATCGCCTTGCGATTGCCGTCGCGGACCTTCTCGGCGGCGTCGGGGTCGGCCGCGATCGCCCGATCGACGATCTCGCCCAGTCCGTCGTCCCCTGAAAGGGCGCCGAGCCCCTCCCGCTCGACGATCTCGCTCGGATCTCCGCCGTCGGCCACGAGCCGGGTCAGCACATCGCGTCCGGCGTCGCGGCTGACCTGTTTGGACTGCACCATCGCCGCCAGCGTGACGAGGCTCTTGGGCGAAACGTTCGATGACGCCGGATCGGCATCGGAGCCGATCCGCTCCACCAGCTGCGGAATCCAGTTCGCGAGCTCGACCGCCCCGACGCCGTCGCCGGCGGCCAACGCGCGCTCGAAGTAGTCTCCGAGCTCCGGCCTGAACGCGAACAGCCGGGCCAGCTCGTGGCTCAGCCCGTGCTCTTGCTGGAACCGAAGCTCACGATCGGCTGGGAGCTCGCCGATCTCCGCCCGCGCCGCCTCGAGCATCTCCGGGGTGGCGAGCAGCGGAAGCAGATCGGGCTCCGGGAAGTACCGGTAGTCGTGCGCCTCCTCCTTGGAGCGCAGCGGCGTGAGGTTGCCCGTCACGGGGTCGAAGTGCAACGTCTCCTGCACAACCGCCTCGCCAGTCTCGAGCAGATCGATCTGCCGCTCGATCTCCGTTCGGACGCCGCTCTCGAGAAAGCGGAAGCTGTTCATGTTCTTGAGCTCGGTCTTCGTGCCCAGCTCGGTCGAGCCGACGAGACGGACCGAGACGTTCGCGTCGCAGCGCAGCGAGCCCTGGGACATGTCGACGTCGGAGACCCCGAGCTGCCGCAGAGTCTCTCGCAGCAGAGTGAGCCACTCCCTGACCTGCTCGGGGGAGCGGAAGTCCGGCTCGGTCACGATCTCGACCAGCGGCGTTCCGCCGCGATTGAAGTCGACGATGCTGCGGTCGGCTCCGTGGATCCGACCGCTCTGGCCGAGATGGTCGAGCTTGGCGGCGTCCTCCTCGAGGTGCACGCGATGGATCCGCACGTCGCCGAGGCCGCCGCCGCTGCACAGAGGGACGTCGTACTGCGAGATCTGATAGCCCTTCGGCAGGTCGGGATAGAAGTAGTTCTTGCGGTGGAACAGCGAACGCTCGGCGATCTCCGATCCGAGCGCGAGGCCGATCATCAGCCCGAAGTGCACCGCCCGCTCGTTGACCACCGGCAGCGCGCCAGGAAGCCCGAGGCACACCGAGCAGGTGTGGATGTTGCGCGGATCCCCGAAAGACAGCTCGCAGCCGCAAAACATCTTCGTTCGCGTCTTCAGCTGGACGTGGATCTCCAGGCCGATCACGGGTTCGTAGGCGCCGGTCATCGGCGGGCCGCGCTTCCGTCGAAGCCGATCGCCTGCTCGAGCGCGTAGGCAGCGTCGAGCAGCCGGTTCTCACTGAACGCCGGGCCGGCGAGCTGGAAACCGACGGGAAGCTGATCGCTCAGGCCGCACGGGATCGAGATCGCCGGGATCCCGGCCAGCGGCATCGGGACCGTGCAGAAGTCGTTCAGGTACATGGCCAGCGGGTCGTCGGTCTTCGCGCCCAGCTCGAACGCCGTCCACGGACTCGTGGGCGTGACCACAAAGTCGAACCGCTCGAACGCCGCCCTGAAGTCCTCCGAAATCTTCGTCCGCACCCTCTGCGCAGTTCCGTAATACGCGTCGTAGTAGCCGCTCGAGAGCGCGTAGGTGCCGAGCATGATCCGCCGCTTGACCTCCGGCCCAAAGCCGGTCGCCCGTGTCCGGCTGTACATCGTCTCGAGGTCGGCGTCGCCGTCGACACGCAACCCATAGCGCACCCCATCGAACCGCGCCAGGTTCGCCGACGCCTCGGCCGGGGCGATCAAGTAGTAGGCCGACAGCGCGTGCGGCGCGTGTGGGAGTCGGCACGGCTCGATCGAGGCGCCCAGGCTCTCGGCCAGTCGCAGCGTCTCCTCGAACCGCTCGCGCACCCCGGGTTCCACCCCGCCCTCCGAGCCGGCCAGCTCCTCGGGAACTCCGAGCCGGACGCCCCGCAGGTTCTCCGAGCGCGGCAGGGCGATCTGCTCGGGGAACTCGAGCGAGGTGGAGTCGCACGGGTCCTTGCCCACCATATGCCGCAGCAGCAAGGCCGCATCGGTCACGTCACGCGTGAGTGGCCCGGCCTGGTCCAGCGACGACGCGAAGGCGATCATCCCGAACCGGGAGCACGCGCCGTAGGTGGGCTTCAGCCCGACGATCCCGCACAGCGCGGCGGGTTGGCGGATCGAGCCGCCGGTGTCGGTGCCGATCGCCCACGGCGCGAGCCCGGCCGCCACCGCCGCCGCGCTGCCGCCGGAGGAGCCACCCGGAACCCGACCGCGATCCCACGGATTGAGGACGGGGCCATACCCGGAGTTCTCGTTAGATGAGCCCATCGCGAACTCGTCCTGGTTGGTCTTGCCGAGCAGCGGCGCGCCCGCCTCGGCGAGCTGCGCGACCACAGTCGCCGTGTAGGGCGGCCGATAGCCCTCGAGGATCCGCGACCCGGCCTGGCTCGGGACGCCCTCGGTGCAGAAGAGATCCTTGACCGCCACCGGGACGCCGCCCAGCGGTCGCTCGACGGCGCTCGGCGCGGGTGGGCCGTCCGCCACCCACGTGAAGGCGTTCAGGTCCTCCGCCTCGGCCCGAGTGCGGTAGGCCTCGAACAGCTCGACGCTGTTAAGGTCGCCGGCACGGACGCGTTCGGCTGCCTCGGCAGCCGTGAGCTCGATCAACTCGCTCATTGCGCGCCCGGGCTCGGCACGCCGAACCCGTCCTGGGTCGGCTCGGGCGCGGCCGCAAGAACGGCCTCGACCGGAAGCGACGGAATCGGTTCGTCGGACCGGAGCGCGTTCACCACGTCGATCACGTGGGAGGTCGGGGGGACGCCATCGAGATCGAGCTCGCGGATCTTCTCGATGTGGTCGAGCACGTGCGAGAGCTCGGAGGCCATCCGTTCGACCTCCTCGTCACTGAGCTCGAGGCGCGCAAGACGGGCGACGTGGAGAACCTGGTCGCGTTGCAACATGGCGCTTGATTCTAGGAAGCGCCCGCGCTGCCGGCCGTGACGGTCTCGATCTCGCCCGGCCCGTCGCGCTCCGCGACTCCCTCGATCCGCATCGATCGGAAGCCGCCGTACAGGACGGCACAGGCACTGAGCAGCCCGAGGTAGGCGCCGGCGCGCTGATCGACGACCGAGTCGGCCCCGGGGACATTGATCAGCACGCGATAGATCAGGATCAGCGTGGTGATCAACGCCAGAACGGTGACGATCACGCTGAACGTAACCGGCAGCGCGGGGGCCCGGCGGCTGGCCTGCAGCCACGCCAGCGCCAGCGCCACGATTGCGGTGGCCACGATCAGCCAGCGCACGGCGCTGAGGCTGTGCCAGCCGTCAGGCGAGGTGGCCACCCCGAGCAGCGATGCAGTCGGCCGGTAGGGCCCCTTGACCGCGTACCAGGGCAGCAGAAACGTCGACGCGAGCAAAACCACCGCGCCGACGGCCGCGGTCCATTCGCCACGGCGGAGCCTCGACGGATCGAGATCCATCGGGGCTCCAGCCTAGCTGACGATGCGACTTCTAGGGGCCGGGGGGCGGCGACGACGGCGGCGGCTCCGAGGAACCGGCGGGCGGCGTCGGGGCCGGCGGCGTCGAGGGCCCGGGCGATGTGGGGGTTGCCCTCGGGCCTGCGGACGCACCGGTGTCCGCGGTCCGTGCCTGAAGCGCGAAGTAGATCAGCGCAATCAAGGCCAAGACGCTGACGTAGAAGCCCCAGCCGAAATCACCAATGTGCGCGACAAATTTGATCACCAGAAAGAAGGCTATGGCGCCCACAATCACCAACCGAGTTTCTGCGCGGCTGTTGTTGATCGCCGGCAGCGTGGTCTGCGGGGACAGCCGCTCCACGGCAATATCGGCGATGAACGCTATCGACGCGAGCAGCGCGAGCAGACCCCAGATCGCGTAGGGCGAGCTGGTCGCCGAACGGTCAACCGAGCCAAGGACCCCGATGCTGATCGAGTACCAGGGAAAGAACAGAAGAACGATCACAAGTAGAAGCGCGAGGCCACCAAGAATCCAGTCGTCCCGCGTGATGTTGTCCGAGTTCACTGCGCCCTCCTCCAGATATTGGTATCGATGCACATGTTCGAGGTCATCACTTGCCCTCCTGCCAGCCTCCTGTGCTGCACGCGCGCAACCCTAGCGCGGCTGTGCACCCGGCGCCACCCCCGATTGCTGCGCTCTCGACCTGTGTTCGACTCGTGATCTGGCCCGTTGTTCGCGCATCGAGGCGTGACCGCCGAGCGCGATTCCGATCGCGGCGAGGATGCCGAGGATCGCCCCCAACTTCTGGTCGACCACCTGGTTCGGCGATGGGAGGTTGATCAGCACGCGATAGATCAGCAGCAGCGCCGTGACCGTCCCGAGCGCGGCGACCAGCCCGCCGGTGTCGTTCGTGCTCCCGTGGGAGCGCTGGGTGGCGTGCAGGATCAGCGAGCCGATCGAGATGAAGATCGTCAGCAGCATCAGCCAACGCAGCACGGTCAGTCCCTGCCACGCAGTCTCGGCTGTCGAACGCTGGACGCCGCTCGCGTGACCCGGCAGCTCGTCGACCCCGAACCACTTGGCCAGGAACATGAGCAGCAGAAGGGCGAGCGCACATCCCGCGCTGACCAGCTCTCCCGGATCAGCCCGCCGGACACGCACGGATGAGTCCTCGGAGGCGGCCTCCTCAGCCATGCTGAAGCGTTGCTGCGGCGACTGTGTTCCGCAGCAGCATCGCGATCGTCATCGGGCCAACGCCGCCAGGGACCGGGGTCAGCAGCCCGGCCACGCGCGAGACGGCATCGAAATCGACGTCCCCTTTGAGCCCGTCGTCGGTCCGGTTCATGCCGACATCGATCACCGCGGCACCGGGCTTCACGTACTCCGCGCCGATCAGCTCTGGGACGCCAACCGCGGCCACGAGCACATCGGCCCGAGCGCAAACGCCGGCGAGGTCGACCGTGCGCGAATGGCAGATCGTCACGGTGGCGTTCCGGGCCAGCAGCAGCGCCGCGACCGGCTTGCCGACGAGATCGGAGCGGCCGACGACGACCGCTTCGGCTCCCTCGAGCTCCACGCGGTGGCTGTCGAGCAGCTCGATCACACCGACGGGCGTGCACGGGCGCAAACCCGGAGCGCCCTGTGCGAGCCGGCCGGCGCTGATCGGGGTCAGTCCGTCGACGTCCTTGTCCGGCGAGATCCGTGCGGTCAGGGACGGGGCGTCGATCCCCTTTGGGAGTGGCAGCTGCAGCAGAATGCCACTGACCCCCGGGTCGCGATTCGCGTCGTCGATCGCCTCGGCGATCTGATCATGCGTCGAGTCCGCCGCCAGATGGCGATGGTGGTCGGCGATGCCGGCCTCGGCGCACGCCTTGCGCTTGTTGGCCACGTAGATCGCGGAGGCGGGATCGTCGCCGACGAGGATCGTCGCCAGTCCCGGCGCCCGCCCGCCTCGCTCGGTGATGCGGGCAACGTCGTGGGCCACCTCTTCGCGCACACGCGAGGAGATCGCGCGCCCATCGATGATCGTCGCGGTCATGGGCTCCAAGCTACCGGTCATCGCCGCGAGATCGGGGCAAGGTCGGCCACGAGTTTGCGCTCCGAGCGATCCTTGCTGAACCGGATCACCACGATCCCACCCGGCTCGATCCCGGTCACCACGCCATCGCCGAACGACGGGTGGACGACGTCATCGCCGAGCCGGTAGGCGATCGGAGCCTCGGCCGGCGCCGAGCCGCTGTCCCATGAGGTCATGCGTCCGCGGACGGCGGCCAGACCCCGCGCCGGCCGGCCCTCCTGGTCGGTGAGCTCGGCCGGAATCTCGGAGATGAAGCGGCTCGGGGCACCGAAGCTGCGTGCCCCGAACACGTTGCGGGTGCGCGCGTAGGTCAGGTAGAGGTCCCGCTCGGCGCGCGTGATGCCGACGTAACAGAGCCGCCGCTCCTCCTCCAGATCGCCCTCGTCGAGCGCGCGCGAGTGTGGGAAGACGCCCTCCTCACACCCGATCATGAACACGATCGGGTACTCGAGCCCCTTGGCGTTGTGAAGCGTCATCAGCGTCACGAGTCCATCGTCGTCGGTGCGGTCATCCGCGTCCGCGATCAACGCCACCTGCTGGAGGAAGTTGTCCAAGGAGCGCTCGCCCTCGACGTCGGCGGCGTCGTATTCCGCCGCCACGTTGACCAGTTCCTCGAGGTTCTCGAGCCGTCCCTGGGCCTCGATCGTGCGCTCCGCCTCGAGCGCCTCGGTGTAGCCGGTTTCCTGCAGGACCTCCTTGAGCAGCTCGGCAATCGGACCCTCCGACTCGGCCCGCTCGCGCAGCACATGCATCGTCCCCATGAACCGCCGCAGCGCCTTCACAGCAGCCGGGCCAAGGTTGGGGATCTGCTCGGGCTCGGCGACGGTGTCCCACACGGTCATCCCCATCGTGTTCGCGAAGGCGAGCACGCGCGAGACCGAGGTCGTGCCGATCCCCCGGCGCGGCGAGTTCACGATTCGGGTGAAGGCCCCCACGTCCTGCGGGTTGACCAATGCGGTCAGATACGCGATCGCGTCCTTGATCTCAGCGCGCTCGTAGAACTTGGTCCCGCCTATCACCTGGTAGGCGATCTCGGCTCGCACGAGCGTGTCCTCAAGCACGCGGGACTGGGCGTTGGTCCGGTAGAAGACCGCGATCTCCGCCCGGGAGGTCCCCTCGTCCACGATCCTCTGGATCTCACCCGCCACGTACCGCGCCTCGGCGTGCTCGTCCTCGAGCTCGCGGATCTTGATCGGGTCGCCCTGGCCGAGATCGGTCCAGAGGGACTTGTCCATCCGACCACGGTTGTTTGAGATGACGGAATTCGCCGCATCCAGGATGGTCTGCGTGGAGCGGTAGTTCTGCTCCAGCCGAATTACCCGCGCGTCCGCGAAATCGTCTGAGAACCCCAAGATGTTCCTGATCTCAGCTCCCCTAAAACCGTAGATCGAGTTATGTGTGACGATCCCGTTCGCGACGAAGTTGTGCGTCTCCTCAATATCGAGGTCGTACACACGCCGGCCGGGATCGGTTGTCTCGACGCTTTCGACGATGTCGTAGTCACCCTCTGCCGTGAACATCGACATTCCCGGCCGCACGCTGGATGCATACATGAAAGGAAGCGAGTTGACCTGTCCGGCCTGACGGACGCCGAACCTCGCGACGCTTCTGAGAGAAACGTCCGAAACGGCCTCGATCCGACGGTACATCTCGAGAGCAGTGCGCACATCGCGGAAGTAGGTCTCGCTTCGCCATCCAATGTTCCCTGGTCGTGGCTCGCTGACCTTGAGACCAAGCTGCTCAAGTTCTTGACGCAGGCTGGGATCGCGTCCTCCCAAGGACAAGGTGTGGTAGACCCTCGAGCCCGACGTCTCCGCGCACAGTGTGAGAACGACGTTGCGACGGCCGGAGCCGTAGCTCTGCGGTACGTGATGTGGCGTCTCCGGCCACAAACCCTCGTCGTAGATCAAACGCAGTCCTGCGAGATCCGAATCGACCGACGCAAAGATCTGATCGATCGAGTGTTGCGACGCCATCAGACCGTCCCCACCGGTGCTTGGGTAGGCGACGAACGGAACTGTCGGCAAGCCGTAGCGGATCGACAGGATGGCCTCCGCCGCACGCGCCTCAGTCGCGCTGTCGTGGGTTGAGATTACCCACGCGGCCTCGGCTTGTTCTTTCATCGCTCGGGCCATCACCCCGGCCACCGACTTGCCGTTGCGGTCGTGGGTCCTTGTGATTCCAACTCGACAGCCTTTATCCCGCCTCCGCATCAAGTACGTGACGAACATTGGCGGAACGTGACCTCTGCGATACCCAGCGAAGTGAACGTGCTCCGGAGTGCTCTCGATGACCCGCCCACTTGTCGTCGTGATTCGGATGCATTCAGTTGGTTCGTCCGAATGAGTACGAACAACCCGCGCTGGCCTGAAATCGCCGCTTCCATGGCAGGATCGGACTAGATCGCCGACCTTGAGCGCCTCGATCGGTCGCTGCGATCCATCTGCCATCGTGACCAGGGTTCCCTCGACCAGACACTGATCTGGGTCCCCCACCACCATCAGATTCCGGTGCTCGCCGGCGATCAGCTGCAGCCAGCGGTACTGGACGTGGTTGGTGTCCTGGTACTCGTCCACGAGGACGTCACGGAACTGGGTGGCGTAGCGCTCGCGGACCTCGGGGAACAGCTCCATCACGTTCACGGCACGGACCAGCAGGTCGTCGAAGTCCATCGCGTTCATCCGGTGCAGCTCGCGCTCGTACTGGTGGTAGACGTCGGCGACGGTCTGCTCGAAGAACGAGCCGACCATCTGGCCGTACTGCTCGGCGTCGCGGAGCTTGTTCTTGGCGTCCGAGATCTGGTTCTGGACGGCACCGGGGGTGAAGCGCTTGGGATCGACGCCCAGCTCCTCGATGCAGCGCTTGACGAGCCGGCGCGAGTCGGCCTGGTCGTAGATCGTGAACGAGCGGGTGTAGCCGAGCCGGTCGGCGTGCGCGCGGAGCATCCGCGCGCAGGCGGCGTGGAAGGTCATCACCCACATCGCACGTACGCGCCTGCCGACGAGGAGCTCGGCACGGTCACGCATCTCGCCGGCCGCCTTGTTGGTGAAGGTGATCGCCAGGATCTCGTTCGGTTTGGCGAAGTCGGTCGCGACCAGATAGGCGATCCGGTGGGTGAGCACGCGCGTCTTGCCCGATCCCGCCCCGGCGAGGATCAGGAGCGGTCCCTCGCCGTGCGTCACGGCCTCCCGCTGGGGGTCGTTCAGGCCGGAGAGCAGCTGCTCAAGTTCGGACGCAAGCTCGGACATCGCGCCCGCACTACGGTAGCGGCGCGAGTGGTCGTTCATGCTCTGGAGCGATGAGCGATCTCGTGACCCGAATCCGCGATGCCTGTGCCGAGGTGGCGCGCCGTTCACGCCACGTGACGATCAATCATGAGGCGGTCCCGGCGTACGCCGCCGGCCTCCCGAGAGCGGCGCCCGCCGAACCGGATCCACACCCGTTCCGCGACTCCCGCGAGGAGCTGGCGGCATTCTGGCTCACGCTTGACGCGGTCAACTTCGGCTCGGGCTGGTTCCCGACGCTCCGCAAGCGCCCGGGCCGATCGGGATACGACACGGTGGCGGCCGGGATCAGGGCGCGGTTCGATGAACACGGACCGTGGCCGGCCGAGGAGCTGGCCCAGATCGGCGCGTCCGAGCTCACGCAGACACTGGACCAGGACCCGGAGCACGAGCTGATGGGCCTGTTCGCCGGGTCGCTGCGTGACGTCGGGGCGCACGTCGCCGGAGAGCACGATTCTCGCTTCGCCGGCGTGGTCGATGCCGCCTGCGACTCGGCAGTCGAACTGGCGGCGCTGCTCGGGGCGTGGCGGTCGTTTGCCGACGTGTCGAGCTACGGCGGGCACGAGGTCCCGTTCTTCAAGCGTGCCCAGATCGCGGCTGCCGACCTCGCCCGCGCGGGCGTCATGCGCCCGGACGACGTGCCGCGGCTGACGATGTTCGCCGACAACCTTGTGCCCCATGTTTTGCGGCTGGACGGAATCCTGCGCTTCGAGCCGGCCCTGGTCGCGCGGATCGAGCGCGAGGACCTGATCGAGCATGGCTCGGCCGAGGAGGTCGAGATCCGCGCGTGCGCGGTGCACGCGGTTGAGCTGATCGTGGCCGAGCACCGAGGACCGTGCGCCGCCGAGGTCGATCAGATCCTCTGGAACCGCGGCCGCGCAGCGCGCTATAAGGCGCGACCGCGGCACCGCACGCGCTGTACCGCCTATTGAGCTAGTCGAGCGCCTCTGATCGAGCCCGGGCGATCGCCTCCGCCCCGGCCTCGCCGACCAGCAGCTCGGCGCGCATCGTCCCGCTGGCCACGAGATCGAGGGCGGGGAATCGCCCGGCGATCGTCAGCCCACGGTCGAGCGCGATGATCGTCGTTTCGCCCCCGATGGGCTCCGACGCCGTTGCGATCACGGTGAGTGAGCCGCCGTCGGCGATGTTGCGGGCCGCGGCCATCACCTTGCGAGCGGCGTGCGGGTGCAGGCCGTCGAGCGAGTCGATCAGGACGACTGCATGCGCTCCCCGAGCGGCGATCCGGCGGGCCTGATCGACCACCAGCTCGACAGCATGGTCCTGCGCGTCGGGGGACGCTCCGAGACCGACAGCGACCTTCGGGGGGTTGCCTCCGGCGCTCCACTCGGAGATCTCCTCGGGCCGGACGCCGACGAGCGCGAGCGAGATCTGGATCTCCTCAACCCCGACGAGCGCGGCCATCAATCGCCGTAGCGCCTCGGTCTTGCCGGCGCCCGAGGCGCCGACGAGCGTGACGCGTGAGCCTCGGCCGAACGGCGTCAGAAACTCGATCGACTTGACCGTGGGGTCATCCGAGCCTAGGCGGAAGCGGTCCTGCGGGAACACGGCAGGCAGGTCCTCGAAGCGCGTGCTGTCGGCCACCTCGTCGGCCGGACGATCGTTGATCGTGTCGATCCTGACCATCGACGCGAAACGCTCAGAGCGCCGGGGGGCGCGGCGCGGTCCCGAGACGCGGTCGCCCGAGACCAGCTCGCAGCGCTTGACCTGGGCAGCGGAGATGTACACATCCTGGTCGGAGGGCTCCGGCGGCTCGACGCGCACGAACCCGGACCCATTGGGCAGCAGCTCAACCACGCCCTCGACGACCCGGTCCTCGGGCTCGCTCGGGGCGGATTCGGCGGCAGGCTCGTCCGCGGCCTCGCCGGTCTCCTCCGTGTCCTCCGACTCCTTCTCGCCGCGGCTCGTGCCCCGGCCCGACGCGCGCCCACGGCCACCCCGCCGGCCTCGACGGCGCCGCCCTGCCGCCTCCTCCTGGGGCTCGTCCTCGGCCTCGCCGGACTGCTCGTCCCCGGCCTCGCCCGACGGCTCCTCCTCGGCCTCGCCGGACGGCTCGTCCCCGGCCTCCCCGGAGGGCTCCTCGCCCTCCTCGCCGCTCTGACGGCCCAGAATCGCTTCGATCAGGGCCTCGCGGCGCAACCGCCGGTAGCCGTCGATCGACAGCTCCGATGCGATCGCGTGCAGGTCGGCGAGCGGGCTGGCTTCTAGTGCTTCGCGGTCGAGCACGGACATCATGTACCTCCTGGGCGGTGAATCGGTGGGCTCCGGCCGCGTCGTGGCAGCGGCCGGCGATCTGCGCACCTGAATCTAGCGCGCGGACGTCTCGGCCAGCGGTCCGGTCATGCCGCCGAGCCACGCTCCGAACTCGGGACGCGACTCCCAATCGGCGTTGAAGCGCTCGATCCCGGCGGTGGTCAGCGGGTGCGAGAGCATTGATCGCAGCACCTTGCCGGGCACGGTCGCGACCTCACAGCCCAGCCTTGCCGCGGTCACGACGTGCTCGGGATGGCGGATCGAGGCGGCCAGCACCTCCGAGGTCACCCCGGCGGGACGCAGCGCGGTGACGATGCTCGCCAGGACCTCGGTCGAATCGATCGAGACATCATCGAGGCGGCCCATGAAGCACGAGATGTAGCGCGCGCCGGCCTCGGCCGACAGCAGCGCCTGGGTGGGCGAAAAGACGAGCGTCATGTTCACGGGGATGCCCGCGTGCGAGAGGGCGCTCGTCGCCTGCAGACCGGCCGCGCCGAACGGAACCTTCACGACCACGTGCTCGTGCAGCGCTGACAGCGCGCGACCCTGGGCGATCATCTCTCCCGGGTCCTCGGAGACCACCTCGGCTGAGACCGGACCTCCCACGAGGTCACAGATCCTCCGGATGATCTCCCCGGGGTCGGCGTTCTCTCGCGCCAGCAGCGAGGGGTTCGTGGTCGCGCCCGCGAGCACTCCCCAGGCGGCGATCTCCTCCACCTCGGCGACCGAACCGGTGTCGACGAACAGCCTCATGCGCCCGGACCTCCTCCTCGTTTTTGCTCGACGGCGGCGCGAAGATACTCGCAGTCGCGTCGGCGGAATCCGGACGCCTTAGCGCGGCTCCCGCCGCAGCTCGTCGCGCAGGCGCAGGTCCGGCTCGATCTCGCGCTCGCCCTCGAGCACGGCGCGGACGGCGAGGAAATCGGCCACATCAGCCACGTCGTGCACGCGCAGCATGTGCACACCGGAGTCGACGCCATGGGCGACTGCCGCCAGCGTGCCCGCGAGCCTGGCCTGAGGCGCACGCGAGGTGATTGCGCCGATGAAGTCCTTGCGCGAGGCGGCGAGCAGCAGCGGCCGCTCGAAGGCGTGCAGCGAGCGCAACGAACGCATCACCTCGACGGTCTGGAACGGCGTCTTGCCGAAGTCTGGCCCGGGGTCAAGCATCAGCTGCTCGAATCGAACCCCCAGCTCGAGCGCCTGCTCGATCCGCTCTCCGAGGAACCGTTCGACATCGCGTGCCGCGCGCCCGTCGAGCGACGGATCGAGGAGCTTCTGCTTCGGCGCCGCCCGCGTGTGCATCAGCACGAGCCCGGCACCCGTCTCTGCGCACACCTTGGCCAGTCGTGGATCCCGCAGACCGCTGACGTCGTTCACGATCGAGGCTCCCGATGAGATCGCGGCGGCTGCGACGGCCGGCTTGTAGGTGTCGACCGAGATCACCGCCCCGAGGCGGCCGCGCACGGCCTCGATCACGGGCACAACCCGCTCGATCTCCTTGGCCACCGGAACCGCGGGACGATCGGTGACGCCCGATTCGCCGCCGATGTCGATCACGTCGGCGCCGGCCTCGAGCAGCGCTGCCGCGAGCGCTACGCGATCCTCGAGCGAGCGTCCGATCGCCCCGTCGGAGAAAGAATCCGGCGTCGCGT
Organism: uncultured Solirubrobacterales bacterium; assembly: GCA_963796645.1. GTDB lineage: Bacteria > Actinomycetota > Thermoleophilia > Solirubrobacterales > Solirubrobacteraceae > Palsa-465. Next base: position 703,131 of record CAWCMQ010000007.1, read on the forward strand.
TGACGATCCCCATCAGCCACGGGCCGCCGCCCAGCGCGAGCTCGCCGGTTGCCGTCAGCAACCGGCGCGCCGGTGCGTTCACGACGTCGTCTGCGTCGCGACGGTTTCCAGGCCGCCACCCGGCCGCTCCGAGATCCGCCAAGCCCGATAGCAGGCGGACGCCTCGAGCATCGCGGCGTGCGCGCGCCGGCAGCCCTCGCACCCATCAAGGTGCCCGTACAGCCAGGCATCGTCGTCGGCGCCAAGCGGCTCGGAGTCCTGTCGCAGCGCGAGCAGACGCCATGCCCGTTCGCGCTCGCCGCATGGTGGTCCGGAAGCGTCGATCGCCCCCCCACGGCGCTCGGCGCGCAGCTGCAGCCGCGCGCGACCAAGCAGCGGCGCCACCGCGGCCGGCTCGATCCCCATCGCCTGGGCGATCTGCCCGTGGGACAGTCTCAGCGCCTCGCGCAGCGCCAGCGCCTCGCGGTGGCGCTCGGGGAGCCGCGAGGTGGCGTCGGCCATCTCGACCGCCACCGCCGCGGCCAGGCTCGTGGGCGCGCTCGTGGCGTCCGGCGCCTCGACGTGGTCGGCCCGGGCTCGGCAGGCCCTCGCGGCCGCGGCCAGCAGCTCCGTCCGCTCGGCTGCCTCGGTGGCGCGCGCGTCCCCTGCGGCGGTGTTCGCCGCGGCGACCGGACCGAGCACCCGCACGCAGAAATCGAGCACCTCATCCACGGTGCTCAGGCTAGCCGACGCCGATCGCAAGCCCCTCGGCGCTGGCCTCCTCGCGGAAGCGATCGACCTCGTGCTCCACCCGGCGCTCGTCCCACTCGAGCACGCGCCCCATCGCCCGGGCGACGATCAGCGGGACCTCGGTGCCGGCCGTCGACAGCTCGCGTCCGGCCAGCAGCCCGAGCCTGGTCCGGCGCAGGAGCACGTCCCCGACGCTGCGAGCCTGGTCGTTGACCGCAGCGAACGGAGCCTCGGCGAGGAGGTCGGGGAGGCCGGCGAGGATCGGCTGGGCCAGCTCGCCCCGCTCGGCGGCCACTCGGAGCACCTGCTCGGCCGCGTGTCCGTAGCGACCCGCGAGCGCGGCGTAGGACTCCTCGGGCACTCCCTCGACCCGGGTCAGCGCGGCGGGGTCGATCGCGGCGCCGAGCGGGATCTCGTGCGTACGGCACGGGGCCTGACGCCCGTCGCGCTCGACGAGCCGGTCGACCACCATCTTCGCCATTCGCCGCCACGTCGTCAGCTTGCCACCGGTGATCGTGAGCATCCCGCTCGATGTCTCATATAGCTCCGCCTTGCGAGAGATGTCGACCGACTTGCGCGTGTCGCCGGTCGAGATCAGCGGTCGAACGCCGGCGAAGGCGCCGCTGATCTCCCCGATCCCGAGGGTGGTGCCAAAGAACGTGTTGATCGCGTCGAGCAGATATTCGATGTCGTCCACCGATGGCTGGACGTGATCGATATTCCCCTCGTAGTTGTTATCAGTCGTCCCCACCAGCGTCCGCCCGAGCCACGGGAGGGCGAAGATCGAGCGCCCCTCGCCGGCCGGGACGATCGCGCCCGCGTCCATCGGCAGGACGCCGCTATCGATCATCACGTGGGTTCCGCGGCTGGGGGCGATCGTCGGGACCTCGGCCTCGGAGTGGAGCTCCTCGGGGCGGATGCGGTCGGCCCACACGCCGGTCGCGTTGACGACGTTGTCGGCTCGCACGACCAGCTCGCCGCCGGTCTCCGCGTCGCGCACGGTGACGTCCATCCCGTGCCCCTGCCCGTCGCCCTCGAGCTCGGTCACCTCCAAACGGTTGGCGCAGATCGCCCCGAAGCGCTCGGCCTCGGCCAGCACCGTGAGGACCAGGCGCGAGTCGTCGGTCTGGCAGTCGTAGAAGAGGTAGCCGCCGGTGGGATTGCGCGAACGCAGCGCGGGCACCAGCGAGATGACCTCCTCGCCGTCGATCACGCGATGGCGCTCCGGACTCCAGTCCACGTCCTGGCCCTCGTTCGCGGAGCGTTCGGCCCGCCGGGCGCTGCGGCGCCCGCGCAGGCGGGGCGTCGCCATCACGTCGTACATGTTCAGGCCGATGCCGACCAGCCGGTCGGGCCGGGCACCATCGAACGCGGGGACCACGAGCGGCAGCGGCTTGACCAGATGCGGAGCCAGATTGACCATCAGCTGTCGCTCGAGCAGGGCCTCCCGCACCAGACCGAGGTCGAAGTTCTGCAGATAGCGGAGGCCGCCGTGGACGAGCTTTGACGAGCGGCTGCTGGTGCCCGAGGCGAAATCGGCCTTCTCGACCAATGCCACGCTGTAGCCACGCGATGCCGCATCGAGCGCTACCCCGGCACCCGTGATACCCCCGCCGATCACGATCACGTCGAACCGCTCGGCGACCAGTGCCTCGATTGCGCGCTCGCGGGTGAGCATGCCGTCAATCTACTGGCGAGCAGGGTATCGGCGCAGAGCCGCGTTCGACTGGGGAAATCAAGCTCGGGCGGGGCGGTCTAACCGCCGGCCTTGCGATACAGGCCGAGCACGACGTCGTACCACGCGGGCGAGGTCTCGTGGAAGCCCGGGCAGCAGGTCGGGCCCCCTGGGGCGCTGATCCCGATCTCGATGTGGGGGCCGCTGGAAATGCCGACGTCGCCGCAGCCGACCTCGGCGATCGGCTCGCCTGCGGTCACGTGAGCGCCGACCTTGACCAGCGCCGGCGCGGCGTGGCCGTAGTAGATGTAGCGGCCCTTGTACTTGCCGCTCGCGACCTTGATGATCGGCGCGTAGGGGCCGAACCCGTCGATCCCCTCCTGGACGATCGTGCCATCGGCCATCGCGACCTCGATCACCTTTGAGCCGCAGGCGCCGCCGACGGTGGAGATGTCGATGCCCTGATCGAGCGTCCAGGACGACGGCGAGACGACACGGGAGAGCGGCTTCAGCGGGAACACCAACCCGCCGGACGTGGAAGAACCGGTCGGGGGTGTGATCGTCGCGTTCTTGGACGCTGACTTCACGGCGGACCACAGGGTGGCCGCGGTCCGGCGCCCGACGGTGCCGCTCGCCGGGAACAGATGGTAGGCCCGCTGGAAGTGCTTCACCGTGCGCTCGGTCCGATCACCGAAGTGACCGGTGACCGGGATCTTGTATCCGATGTCCGACAGCCAGGTCTGGAGCGTCTTGACGTCCTCGCCGTTCATGCCGTGGCGCAGAGTCCGGCTGAAGACCGCGTTTCCGGAGTCCTTGCTGACGATGCCGTTCGAGCTTGCCTGGGTGATCAGCCCCGAGCCACCCGATGGACCTGATCTGGCTCCCGAGGTGGCCGCGCCGGCCCCGAGCGCCAGGATTGCCAGCGCCAGAGGCACGATCAGTCTGCGCACGCGTCCCATATGGCCGTGACGTTCGGCGTGCGTGTGTCGCCGAGGCCCGTGAGGGCCCGGGTTGCACACACTTGACCTCGAAAACCTGCAGAAAACTGACAGCGCGCAATCCTCCGCGGTAGCGGTATTGCATTTCGCGCCTGGTGCCTACGGAGTTAGCTGACGGGCTAGCGCTGTTTGATCAGCGCATCTCGCGGATCACCGCGAGACTCGCCCCAAATATTGGGTTCCCCGTTCCCCGGGGCGGCATTCCGGGGATTCGGCGGGCCTGAAGCTATCAGAAACGGTGGATACCCGCTAATGGGTAGGTTTAAGCACCCCGGCCGCACTGCCGCCCCGCCGAGACGGTTCACCCGCGGCCAGGAACCTGTCTCCGCCCAGAATCTCGAGTCCTGTGGCGCGACAGGCCGCTAACCAGCGATCGTGTCCGTGTGCTGACCGCCTAGTGGGCGGGATCGGCAACGCCCGCCTGGCGGCGCTCGTTGACGATCTTCTTGATCCGGTCCAGCGTGTCGGAGGACATCCGGCGAATCTCCCAGTGCGTGAGCTTGATCACGCGCATCGGGGAGGTCGCGATCACGTCGGCGTTGCGAGGCTCGCGCTCGAGCAGCCCCATCTCGCCGATCAGGTCGCCCTCCTTCAGGGAGGCGATCTTCTCGCCGTCGCGGAGCACGTCGGCGCTGCCCTCCTCGATCGCGATCAACTCGGTCGAGTAGTCGCCCTGCTTCATGAGGATCTGCCCCTCGGCGATGCTCGTCTCCGTGGCGAACGCGGCCAGGCGCTTGGCCTCCTCATCGGAGAGTTGCGAGAACAATGGGATTGCGGTCAGCCGGTTCGGATCCATGGGTCACTCCCGATTTCTGTTAGCAGACGGGGCTGACTCTATCTACAGGGCCTGGACCTCGGAGGTGATGTCGCTCACGGACTGCTTGGCGTCGCCGAACAGCAGCGAGGTCTTCTCCTCGTAGAAGAGCGGGTTGTCGATTCCGGCGAAGCCGGAGGCCATCGAGCGCTTGAGCACGACCACCGCGCCGGACTTGTCGACCTCGAGGATCGGCATCCCGTAGATCGGCGATCCGGGTTCGTTCTCGGCCGCCGGGTTGGTGACGTCGTTGGCGCCGATCACCAGCGTCACGTCGGTGCGCGGGAACTCCGGGTTGATTTCGTCCATCTCCTTGAGCAGGTCGTACGGCACGTCGGCCTCGGCCAGGAGCACGTTCATGTGCCCCGGCATCCGCCCGGCGACCGGGTGAATTGCATACTTGACCTCCACGCCCTTGGCCTCGAGCGCCTTCTCGAGCTCGCGCACCGCGTGCTGGGCCTGGGCGACGGCCATCCCGTATCCGGGCGCGATCACGACCTGGCGCGCGTAGGAGAGCTGGATCGCAACATCCTGAGCGCTCGTCGACGTCACCGGTCCGCGGTCGGTATCGCCTGCGGGCGCCGCAACGGCGCCGCCGAAGCCGCCCGCGATGATCGCCGGGACCGACCGGTTCATCGCCTTCGCCATCAGGTTGGTGAGGATCGTTCCCGAGGCGCCGACAATCATGCCGGCGACGATCATCGCCGTGTTGTTGAGGGCGATTCCGGTCGCCGCGGCCGACAGTCCAGTGAACGCGTTCAGCAGCGATATCACGACCGGCATGTCGGCGCCGCCGATCGGCAGGACGACCATGTTCCCGAGCAGCGCCGAGACGACCAGGATCCCGACGATGAACAGCCCCTGCGAGTGCTCGCCGGCGGCGAGCGCGACCGCCGAGCCGACGGCGATCACGAACAGAGCCAGGTTGATGATCGACTGCCCGGGCAGCTTGATCGGGCGGCCGGGCAGGATCTCCTGGAGCTTGCCGAACGCGATGTTCGAACCCCAGAACGAGATCGATCCGACGATCGCGGCGAACAGCGTCGGGATCTCGGACTTCTCCACCCACAGGCTGCCGCCGCTGGCGAAGTGATGGCGGTACTCGATCCAGGCAACGATCGCCACCGCGCCGCCGCCGACCCCGTTGAACAGGGCGACCATCTGCGGCATCGCGGTCATCTTCACCTTCAGCGCCGCCGGGAGCCCGATCGCGGTACCGATCACCAGGCCCAGCGCGATCAGCCACGGCGTCGACGAGCCCGACAGCACGTGCGGGGTCATCAGCGTCGCGACCACGGCGATCGCCATGCCGACGGCGGCGATCATGTTGCCGCGCACCGCCGTGCGCGGCCCGGTCAGCCCGCTCATCCCGTAGATGAAGAGCGAGAACGCGACGATGTACAGCGCGTCGATGAAGTTCTGCTTCTGCAGGAAGGTCGTCGCGAGGATCACTGCTCGTCCTCGCCCTTCGGCGGATCCTTGCGCTTGAACATCCCCAGCATCCGGTCGGTCACGAAGAACCCGCCGATGACGTTGATCGTCCCGAACACGATCGCGACGACGAGCAGCGCGTGCTCGAGCACGCCGTGCGCCTCGTGCATCAGCAGCAGCCCGCCCAGCAGGACGATGCCGTGAATCGCGTTCGTCCCGGACATCAGCGGCGTGTGCAGCGTGTTCGGCACCTTCGAGATGACCTCGAACCCGACGAACGCGGCGAGGACGAGGATTGCGATCTCGGTAACGGTGGTCATGTGGCTCCTATCGCCTCGCGTGCGGCGGCATTGACGATCTCCTTCTCCCGCGTGATGCAGGCGCCGGCGATCACCTCGTCCTCGAAGTCGAGCTTCAGCTCACCCTCCTCGGAGATCATCAGCCCGAGCAGCGATTCGATGTTGCGCGCGTACAGCTGCGATGCATGCTCGGCCATCGTGCTCGGCACGTTCAGCGGCGCGATGATCTTCACGTCGTGGCGGAGCACGGTCTCGCCCGGCTCGGACAGCTCGCAGTTTCCCCCGGTCTCGGCCGCCAGGTCAACGATCACCGATCCCGGCTTCATCAGCTCGACCGCCTTCGCGGTGACCAGGATCGGGGCGCGCCGCCCGGGGACCGCGGCGGTCGTGATCACGACGTCCACCTTCCCGATCGCCTCCGCCATCAGCTCCTGCTGGCGGCCCTGCTGCTCGGCCGTCAGCTCCTTGGCGTAGCCGCCCGCGCCCTCCAGATCACCGCCGAGATCGAACTCCAGGAACTTCGCGCCCAGCGACTCGACCTGTTCCTTGACCGCCGCTCGCACGTCGAACCCCTGCACCACAGCGCCAAGCCGTCGTGCGGTCGCGATCGCCTGCAGACCGGCGACCCCCGCGCCCAGCACGAGCACCGTGGCCGGACGAATCGTCCCCGCCGCAGTCATCAGCATCGGGAAGAACCGCCCGATCTCGGTGGCGGCGATCAGCACCGCCTTGTATCCACCGATGTTGGCCTGGCTCGACAGCGCGTCCATCGACTGCGCCCGGCTGATCCGCGGCACCGACTCGAGCGCGAAGCTCGTGGCGCCGGTGGCCGCGATCGCGCGAATCCCGTCGCCGTTGGTCAGGGGCGCCAGGAAGCCGATCAGCACACTCGAAGGGCCGAGGCGCCCGATCTCCTCCGAGGTCGGCGGCGCGACCTTGACCACCACCTCGGCCGACCACACGTCGTCGACCAGCTTGGCCCCCGCCTCCTCGTACTGCGCGTCGGGGATCAACGCGCCCGAACCGGCGCCAGGAGCCACCAGCAGCTCATGACCCTGCCCGTTGAGCTTCCGCACCACTTCCGGGACCAGCGCGACACGGTGCTCGCCATCGGCGATCTCTTTCGGGACACCTATCTGCATCGGGCGCGAGAGGCTATCGATCCGTGCCCGCCGTCGTCGTCAAGTTATCCGAGGCCGACCGGCGCCAGCGCGATCGCCGCCACCAGCCCGACGTCGCCGGCGTAGCGCAGGACGGGCGAATCGGATCGCCTGACGCCGCCGCCCGGCCCCGCGCTATGCGCCGTTTTACGGTGTCTCAGGCGCGCAGCCGCGGCCGCCGCGGCCGCCCTCGTCTTCGACCCGCCTCCGTTGCTTCCGTGGCGATGGCTCCCAAGGGGCGTCAGCGGCAGCGGCTTACGAGCAAGCGCCATCACCGCCTGGGCGGTCACCCATACCGGAGTCTGATCGCTCATGCGCGAATAGTGGACGTGCCCGTCCGGCCCGATCAGGGACTGGAGGAAGCGCATCGGCGACACCGATCCGCGCCGGTGCAGCGAGCTCGGGTCGACGCCCGCTGCGACGAGCCCCTGAATCGCCCAGGCCGTCGACTGGGCGTTCGACTGACCGCCGGCGAGCGCCGGCATCCCGCCATCCCGGTTCTGCGAGTTGCGGATGAACCGGATCGCGCGCCCTCGAGCTGAGCCGGCACCCGGCGCGCCGCCGAGCGCCTGGAGCGCTGCTCCGGTGTCGTCGACATCGCTGCCGGCGCCGGCCGTGGCGAAGTTGAAACCGCCATCCCGGTCCTGCTGGTGAATCAGCCACGAGAGCGTTCGCGAGGGCGGCGAGACTCCCGCCGCCCGCAGCGCCAGGACCGCGAACGACGTCCAGTTCACCTGCTCCGAGACCGAGCCGTCTCGGCGGATGTCGCTCTCGAGCCGAGCGACCAGGTCGTGGCCCCCGAACCGGCGGGCGGATACCCCGGACGCCCGGACGGCAAGGATCGTCCGCTCGAGCGATCCTGGGTCGAGCGCGCTTGGGACACCCGATCGAATGTAATCGAGCAAGCTGCTGCCGCCGCGCCTGACGTTCTGCGGGTTGCGCCCCTCCGCGGCGAGCCCGAGCGCCACCCACCCCGCATACAGCTGGGAGGACGGCGCGCCGGGAGACGAGCCGAAGCCCCCGTCGCGGTGCTGCGCCGAGAGCAGATATCCGGCCGGGGTGCCGCCCGCGGAAGCGGTGGAGCCCTCCGTCGGGCCCGGGAGGCCGACCAGCCAGGCTCCGAGCGCGACGGCGAGGACCGTGGCGGCCGCTGCACCGGCGCGCCCCGGAGCCGCCGGACCCCACGTGACCGCAAGACGGCGTCCGAAACGCTGGAGCGAGTGGATCAGCGCGGGACCGAACGCGAGCGCAAACGCGACGCACCCGGCGGCATGGATGAAGTCGAACCCCGTTCCCTTGCCGACGTACACGCCGAGCGCGGAGATGCTGTGATCGCTGTAGGTGACCCAGTCGCCGAAATCCTGAATTGCTGCGAACGCATAGCCGACGAGCCCACACACGATCGCGAGCGGCACGCGTCCGATCCGGCCTCGCGTCGGCCGAGCCAGCGCGGCGCCGAGGATCCCGGTGAGCCCCCAGGCCGCCATCTGCCACGGTGTCCACGGGCCCTGGCCGAAGAAGAAGTTCGAGGTCAGCCCGGCCAGCGCCCCGACGGCGAAGCCGGGCGCGCCGCCGAGCGCGTATCCGGATACGAGCACGATGTCGGTCGTCGGCTTGACGTTCGGAAGGGCGGCGAAGGCGATCCGGCCCAGCGCGGCAAACGCCGCCAGGGTCGCCACCAGCGCGACGATCCGGGCGTCCGGCCGTGATCGCTCGTACCACGCGAAGCCAGTCGCCAGCGCGATGAACAGGATCGTGAACGCTGCCAGCTGCCAGCTCATGCCGGCACCTCCTCTCTGTGCCCGAGCATCGCGACGCCCTGCTCGGGCGTCAGCGCCGTGCCCCCGAGGATCCGGGCGGTTTCGGTTGCGAAGTAGGTGCCGCCGGACAGGATCGCTGCCGGCTCGCCGTCGGCGATCGGAGCTCCGTCGGCGAGCAGGATCACGCGCTCGGCAAACGCGGCCGCGAACTCCGGATCGTGGGTGGCGACGAGCACCGCCGCATCAAGCGCAGCCAGGAGGCGCGCCAGGTCCTCTTTGAGCCCCCGGTCCATGCCCCGAGTCGGCTCGTCGAGGCAGACCACCCTGGCGTCGCCGCCGAGCACGATCGCGAGCGCAAGCCGCTGCTTCTCCCCCACCGACAGATCGCGCGGGTTTCGCTCGGGGTCCACGTGCAGACCGACCCGGATCCGCGCCGCAGATGGCGCTTCCTGCTGCACCGTGTCGTGGATCAGGTAGTCGTTCGGGTTCTGTAGCAGCAGCGCAACCCGGCCGGCCGTCTCGACCCGACCGCGGGTGGGGCGCATCAGCCCGGCCGCGTGTCGCAGCAGCGTCGACTTCCCGGCGCCGTTGCGACCCATCAGCGCGACCTTCTCCCCCGCTCCGATGTCGATCGAGGCGCCGCGCAGGATGCTGGGTCCGTTGCGCAGTTCGTGCCAGACGCGATCGAATCGAAGTGCGGGGGCACGACCGGCCACTGAGCGGCCCTCGCCGGGCTCCGGATTGTGCCGTCCGTCGATGTTGAGATCCGCGCGTCGCAGGGCCGCACGCGCGGCCTTGACTCCAGGCGCCGGCGTCATCCCCAGACCATCCAGCAGCCGCGCCCCCGGAGTCGCGAGCGCGGGGGCGGAGGCGATCGCCCACTTGAGAAATCCCGCCGGCGACGCGTCGCACACGATCCGGCCGCGATCCATCGCGATCACGCGGTCGGCCAGACCAAGGCACCGCTCGAGTCGGTGCTCGGCGAGCACGATCGCCACGTCCGAGTCCTCGTTGAGCCGGCGCAGGGTCGCGATCAGCTCGTCTCCGGCGACCGGATCGAGCTGGGACGTGGGCTCGTCGAGCAGGATCAGATCAGGGCGCCCTCCGATCGCGGCGCCGAGGGCCACGCGCTGGAGCTCCCCGCCGGACAGCTCCGAGGTCGGGCGCTCGAGCAGCTCGGCGATGCCGAGCGCCAGCGCCGCTTCCTCGACGCCCCGGGCAACGGCCGCCGCCGCCAGCCCGCGGTTCTCGAGTCCGAACGCGAGCTCGGCCCGCACCGTGCCCATCACGATCTGAGTCTCGGGATCCTGGAACAGCGTCCCGATCGCCGTGGCCATCTCGCCCGGGCGGTGCTCGCGGGTGTCGAGTCCGGCCGCGACTGCCCTGCCGGTGAATGACCCGCCGTGGAAATGCGGCACGAGCCCGTTGGCGGCGCGCAGCAGCGTGGACTTGCCGCAGCCGGACGCTCCGGCGAGGACCACGAGCTCGCCCGGCTCGAGCTCGAGGCTCACCCGGTCGAGCGAGGGCCTGGACGCGCCCGGGTACGTGTACGAGACGTTCTCGAGTGCCAGCACGCTCACGCGATCCCCCGCCTCTGTACGAATGGCAGCAGCGCGCACACGACCAGCGCCACCGCCACCGCGAGCGAGCCGCCGACCGAGCCGATGTGCAGCGCCGGATACGCGTTGAACCCCGCGGCCGGCGTCGTGGCCCCGATGATCCCCAGCGCGAGGATGCCGACGGCCGCGCCCGCGAACGCGAGGTCGTGGCGCGACCACGGTCGAGGGTTGCGGGGCGGCCGGCGCGCCCCGGAGTACCCGCGCACCTCGAGTGCCGCGGCGACGTCGAGCGCTCGGTCCAGGAGGCCGGCCGTGGCGGCGCGAAGCAGGTGTACCCGTGACGGTGGCGGGCCTGGCCGGCAGCGCTGGGCGTCGGCGAGTCGGCGCGAGTCTCGCGCGAGGACCGGGACCATCCGCGTGGCCAGCGTCGCGGTCAGGGCCGAGCGGAAGGAAACGCGGCGGAACAGGCGCAGGACCTCGTCTGGATCCACCGCCGCGGTGTACAGCGCGGCGGACAGGATCAGCGCGACCGCGCGGAGGCCGAGGACCGCGCCGTAGACGGTCGCCTCAAGCGTGACATCGGTGTGACCGAGAACGGGAAGATTCCCCAGCCGCACGATCACGGTCAACCCGTCGCGGGCGACAAGCGCGTTGATCACCACGATCGTCAGCGCGAGTGGGACCGCGAACAACGCCGCCCGGCGCATCTGCGGCCCGACGCCCGCCAGCACGCCCGCGCAGCCGACGGCGAGCGCCACGGATGCGAGCGCGATCGGATTCGACAACAGCAGCGCCGCGCAGGCGAGCGCCAGGCAGTACGAGACGGCGACTGCGGCCCGCGCGGCGTGAAGCGGGCTCGGGTGCCGCCGGTAACTCATGCGCTGCCGTCCACCGGCACCGGAACGTCGGTTACCCCCTGCACGGCGAGCGCGAAGTGGTTGCGCAACCGTGCCGGCGTGAGGGCCCGCGCCGCCGCCGACACCCCCGCCAGGTCGGTGCCCATCACCAGCCATGTGGGCGCGGCGGACTGGTCTGCGGTGGCGGCGATCAGCCCGGCGCCTGGGCCGAGCGTCCGCGCCACGCGCCCCGTGGGGTCGAGCACCTCAAGCCCACCACCGCCAAAGCGGGCGTAGACGCCGCTGGACGCCGGTCCGCGCTGGATCAGGCGCGCCGCCGTGACGCCGCGCAGCTCGCCGTAGGTGCCGACGATCACGGACAGGCTGTCCTGTCCGGACCCGGCGCCGAGTCCCTGGTTGGCCACTGGCACGCCCTCACCGCTCAGCTCCTTGGAGACCATGTTGCAGGCCGTGGTGACGTCCGGCGTGCATTCGATCGTCGTCGGCAGTCGCCGGCCGCCGGAGCCGTGCACGAACGGCTCGGGGAACGACCCCACGACCGCGGGCACGGTGTTGGTGGCGCTCCAGTCGTGCAAATCCCACCAGATGCGGTCCCCGTGGTCGACCGCTGTGGAGGCGGCTCCGTTCGCCGCCTCGATCCCGTTGACGTAGTAGAACCAATCGTGACGCGAAGAGTCGCCGCTGACGCCGTTGATCGACTCGACGAAACCGCCGCCATAGCGTGTCTGTACGTGGAAGCTCCGCTCGAGCATCCGCATCACGGTTTCCGAGCCCGGGACCTTGGTCCTCGTCACCGAGGCGATCGGCTTCGACCCGAAGCCGCGCGTCACGCTGATGCTCACGTCCGAGGTACCGGCCCCCGCTCCCAGTCCGCATCCGCCCAGCGCAAGGGCGATTGCGAGCAGCACCAGCGCCGGCGATATCAGCCTCACGGCACGACGCCCACGGTGGTCGGGAATGACTGGACCAGGCCGGGCTTGGTGGCGTACACCATGTAGCGCCCCGGCGTCTGGGGTACGTCGACGAAGCCCCGGGAGTTCGTTGTCAGCAGCATCGTGCCGAAATGGACCGTTGCACCGGGGACGATCGAGCCCCGACCGGTGTCGCTGTAGGCGTGCGCCGTGATCCTGGCCACGCCGCGCTTGAACAGGAAGCTCAGCGAGAGCGTGCGCTGACAGGCCCCGGCGTGCAGGCACCAGTACCAGAGGACCTGCTGACCGGCCCCGATCCTGCCGGCCGGGTCGGCGGCGCCCGCCGACGGATCGCTGTGCTGCACCTTGTACTCCCAGCCGGCGGCGCCGTGATTGGCGTCCGGCCCGATCCGGCGCACGAACATCGAGGCCGGATCGCATCCGGCCACGTCGGTGACGCGGACCGCGACGTGCAGGGACAGGAGCCCGGCCAGCGCTGTACCGGCCGGGACAGCGCAGTGACGGTGACCGATCCTCACCCGGGCCTTGTGCAGGAACACGGTGCGAGCCGCAACCAGCGTCTTGGCGCGCCCCACGACCATCATCTCGGCCCGGGTAGCCGCCACGGCGCCTGGAGCGAGGACCGCGAGTACGAGTGCTGCTGCGAGGGTCGCGCGCCTCATCGCTTCACCGAGAAGTCGAGGGCTGAGGACCCGGTTCGGAGCCGGGTCTGGCGGCCATTGCCGTCGCGGGCGAGGACGATCAGGTGGTAATGGCCGGCGGGCAACGGGGCCGGGAGCAGGTACGACCAGTGGGCGGCCGAGCCGACCGAGAAGCGTGGTGGAGCCGCCGAGCACGCGGCCGCGCGCCACGCGGCCCGCTGCGCGTCATAGGAGGAGCAGCGACCGCTCGGCGCGCGCCGCAACAGACCGAGGCTGACGTCGATCAGGCCCGAGGGGTCCGGGCCCGCCGTTCCTCGCAGCTGCCTGGGCCCGGATTTGAACGCCTCGTGTTCGCGAATCCCCTGCACTCGGACCGGAGGTCCCGCGAGCGCGGGACCGCATTCCGATGGATGGTGCCGATAGACGCAGATGGTCACGGGATCTGACGGAGTGACGCCTGACTTCTCAGCCTGCAGGGTGAGAAGCCCGGCCCGGTGCGGGACGAGCCTCACGGACCCGCCCGTTCCGCTGACGCCGGCTACACCGCGGCCGTTGACGGCCGCGCCGGACACCCGGGAGCTGTGCCCGGCGCCGTCGAGCTGCACCACGTGCCCGCGGACCGTGCTGCCGAGCCGAGCGGTGGCGGGGACGCTAAGCCTGAGCGGATTGTTGGTGCAGTTGAAGGTCGCGTCGGCCACGCAGTCGAACCAGAGCTCGTGATCTCCCGGGTGCAGAGGCGTCGAGCACGCGCCCGTGCTCGAGCTCCTGCCGTTGATCCACAGCGTCCAGAAGTTGTTCGCAGACGGGCTCTCGCCAAGGATCGAGGAGACTAGGTAATCCTTGTACTTGGCGCTGTAGGAGCCTGCCCAGTCGCCACCCGTGGCGGTGTTTAGGGCCCCGGCCGCGCTGGTTCCGCGGCACGTGTTGCCCTTGACCCGCGCGTCGCTGGTCGTTTGCACCAGGGTCTGCGGCAGCAGCGTCGCTCCCGCTCCCTCGACGCGCACGAACACCGACGGCTGGGCGGCTGCAGATGCGGACGCGGCAGCGATCAGAACGGCGGACACAAGGGCTCCGAGAACGGAGGCTTTGGAGATCCGAGACAAGTGGGCCACCCCTTTCCACGAGGGCGTATCGGCTTTGCGGTCGAGGGCTGGTCTCCTGGCTTACGGGCCTACCAACCGCGCCTTCCCGGCGAGTCGACCTCGCCAGTGGCAGATGTGCGGTTGGCGTCCCCGATCACAGTGGCGGGTCCGCGCCGGATTCTCACCGGCTTCCCATCACCCTCGACCTTGAACGGGGGGATCGTACCGCGGCCGTGCACCTGGCAGCGGGCCGTAGACTGACACGGCGATGACGGTCAACCTCACCCGCATCTACACGCGACTTGGCGATTCGGGCGAGACCCACCTCGGCGACATGAGCCGCGTCCCGAAGACGCACCCGCGGATCGAGGCCTACGGAACCATCGACGAGCTGAACGCGTTCATCGGCCTGACCCTGACTGTCGACGGCCTGCCCGAGGAATACGCGGACTGGCTCCGCCGGATCCAGAACGACCTGTTCGACGTGGGCGCCGACATCGCCGCTCCCGACGACCCCGAGCGTGACCGGCTGCGCGTGCTGCCCGAGCAGACGGCGTGGCTCGAGGAGCGCTGCGATCAGGTCAACGCGACGCTCAAGCCGCTCAAGTCCTTCGTCCTTCCCGGCGGAACGCCGGCCGCGGCGCATCTGCACGTGTGCCGGACCGTGTGCCGACGGGCGGAGCGCCTCGCGATCCTGGCCGCCGGCGAGGGGCTCAACCCCGAGGTGATCCGGTATCTGAACCGGCTCTCGGACCTGCTCTTCATCCTCAGTCGTGGGGCCAACGGCGGTGATGAGCCGCTGTGGGAACCCGGCCGGTTCCGGTAGCCGACCGCGTCAGCTAGCTGTAGGACCCGAGGAGGTTGTTCAGCTCGTTGAGGCGGGCTGACGGTGGTTTGTGGCTGAGGGCGCCGTGTGGTCGGCGGCGATTGTAGAAGTCGAGCCAGCCGGCGAGGGCGGCGTTGCGTTCGTTGCTGTCGCGGTAGATCGCGCCGTAGGCCCAGCCGCCGAGCATGGTGCGGATGAATCGTTCGGCTTTGCCGTTGGTTTGGGGTCGGTAGGGGCGGGTGCGGAGGTGCCGGATCCCGAGGGTGCGGCACGCGATCGCGTGGACGGTTGAGCGGTAGGCGGACCCGTTGTCGGTGATCAGTCGCTCGACGGTGATGCCGTAGCTGGCGAAGTGCGTGACAGCACGGCGCAGGAACCGGACGGCGGTGATCGCTTTCTCGTTCTCGAGAACTTCGACGTACGCCAGGCGGGTCGCGTCGTCGATGCAGACGTGCACGTACTCCCAGCCGGCGAGGTTGCGGCGGACTCCTTCGGCGTCGGTGCGACTGCCCGCGGCTCTCCGCTGGCCGGGTTTGCCGGCGAAGCGGTGCCCAGCGCCATCATGGATCCGGCCGAGCTTCTTGACGTCGATGTGGATCAGCTCGCCCGGCCGAGCTCGCTCGTAGCGTTGCGCTGGCTCCAGGCCGAGCCGGCCGAGCTTCCCCAGCCCGATCCGGGTCAGGATCCCCGACACGGTCGAGAGTGCCATCTCGAGGCACTCAGCGATCTCTGCGCCCGTCATCCGCAACCGTCTGAGCGCTGATATCACCTCGATCCGACGCTCGTCCGTGCGGTTCGCGACGACCGCAGGTGCCGAGGAGCGATCGATCAGACCCTCACGCCCCTCGGCCCGGTGGCGGGCGATCCACTTACGCGCGGAGCGGTCGCTGATCCCGACCGCCTCGGCGGCCGCGCTCAGCGACCACCCCGCATCCTCAACCCGAGCGACCAGCAGCTCTCGACCCTTCAGACTGAGCCTGGCGTTAGCGTGCATCTTCATCCGGTGTCCTCCTTGGGACTGATGGCTTGAGCACCTTCAGCCTCCAAGGAGCACCGGATGACTACCTCACCAGCGGAACAACGTGGTCAGGTCCTACACCTAGCCGACCGCGCCGGGTCTCCGGCCGGAAGCACGTCGCACGCCCATTCGGTGCGCTTCCAGTCCGGCACCGGGGTTGGGCGATCGCCCGAGGGGACGAACCGCGAGCGTTCAACGAGCTGCATCCGGTGGATGTAGCGAGGACAGTTCGGGAACACCTGGGTGGCGCGTACGCGCACCACGAACTGAGCCTCGGGGTAGTGGCCGAGCAGCTCGTCCCGCTCGTCGATCGAGGCGATCCCGTTGACCCGCAGCCGTGAGGGCCGCTCGCTGACGAAGTCGATGAACAGCAGCCCGACCCGGGGGTTGACCGACAGGTTGCCGGCAGACAGATACATCCCGTTGCCGTCGTAGTTAGGGAACGCGATCGTGCGCTCGTCAAGGACGCGCACGAAGCCCGGCGCCCCGCCCTTGTAGGAGCACTGCGGCTGCCCCTCGGCGTCTGCGGTGGCCAGGAAGAACATGTCCATCCGCTCGATGAAGTCGCGGTCCGACGCGTCGATCACGACATCGCCCATGAACCGCTCCTCGAGGCGGTCGGCGAGGCGGCGGGTGTCGAACCGATCCTGCAGCCGGCGTGAGCCCTCGTGGTAGGCGCTCATGCCGGGTCTCCATCGAGCTTGGGCGCGATCTGAGCCCGAGGGCGCAGCACTTCCTCGCGCCCGTAATGCCCGACGGCGTCGAACCACCGTTTGGCGTGGAGCCCGACCCGAAGGTCGCAGTCGGCGATCACCAGCCCCTCCTTGTCGTACAGCGGCCCGGCGATCACCTCGCCCCAGCTCGGCTCGACGATCGCGGCACCGCCCCGGCCGAACACGTCCTTGCCTTCGGGCAGCGGTACGGGGAAATCGTCCGGGAACGCGGACACGGGGATGTATTGCGGCGCTGAGACCACGAACGCTCCTGACTCGATCGCGATGTGGCGCATGCTCGCGAGCCAGCCGTCCGAGTCGTCGGCGGTCGGCGCGACCCAGATCTGCGGGCCGCCCTGGTAGACGGCGTATCGGGCCAGCGGCATCCGGTTCTCCCAGCAGATCAGGCCGCCGATCCGCCCGACGGAGGTCTGCACCACGCCCAGGTCGTCACCGGCTCCGATCCCGTGGAACAGCCGCTCGTGGTGGGTCGGCATCAGCTTGCGATGGCGGTGGAGCAGGCCCTCCGGCCCAAGCAGGAGCAGCGTGTTGTAGAGCGATCCGGGCCGTTCGCTCTCGCGCTCGTTGACGCCGATCGCGCACACCACATCGTGGGCGCGACACGCGTCGATCAGCCGCTCCACCTCGGGCCCCGGAACGTCGATCGCGCTCGCCCAGAATCGCTCCCAGAGCTCGTCGAAGCCGCCAAACGAAGACGCGACGCGCGCCCAGGCGTTGGACGGATACAGCGAGATGAACGCCTCGGGCAGCACGACCAGGCCGGCCCCGGCGCCTGCCGCCTCACCGATCAGCCTGATCGCCTTCGCGACCGAGGCCTCGGCATTGAGGATCGCCGGCGTTGCCTGCACTGCCGCTACCCGCACCGTCGTGAACGAGGTCATGCTCCGTCACCTCCTCAGGGTCAACATCACGCCAGTCGCCACCGCCATGCCCAGAGCCCCGATCGCGGCCGCCCCGAGCACGAATGCCTGGTGCACGCGCGCGTAGGCGACGACCTCGCCGGGGCGTGAGATCACCACCAGGATCGCGAGCCCGAGCGCGGCCAGTGCCGCCGCCGCCGGCGGCCCGAGCGCCTCTCGCACCGTGAGCCGCTGGCCGAGCCCGACGTGTGCGCTCGCGGGGCCATGGGCGCCGGCGCTCAGCACGGCCGCCACAGCCAGCAGCGTCCACGTCGCCGCGACGAGAAACCCTCCGAGGACGTCGCTCGGGAAGTGCCACCCCAGGGTCAGGAAGGAGTAGCTGACGGCGACCGCGAACGCAGCTCCGAGCGCCGCCGCCAGCGGCCGGAACCGGGCCGGCACGGCGATCACCATGCACAGGGCAAGCGACATCGCGGCGGTGGCGTGGCCGCTCGGCCACGAGGCTGCCGCTGGGCTATGGGCGACCAGATGGTCCGGGCGCGGAGCGGCCAACAGGGGCTTGAGTAGCTGCGTGGTGACGTTTGCCCCGAGCAGGATGGCCATGATCGCCAGCGCCACCCAAGAGCGCTTCCTGGCCATCGCAATCGCGACCGGAATCGCGCAGAAGTAGACATACGGCTTGGGGTTGCAGAGCCCGGCGATGAAGCTCGCGACGGAGTTCACACCCGGGTGGTTGGCGAGATCGCCGAATCCCTTCAGGATCGACGCGTCGGCCCGCTGTACGAATCCGATATGGAAGACGGCGAACCAGATGAGGATCAGCAGCGCGATCGAGGCCGCCGCCCCGGCGATGGCCATCCTGGCGCGTTCAGGCATGGGTTCAGATTAACCCACGCCGGCGCCCTGCTATGCCGGTTTCTGGTCCCTCGCGGCACGCATGATGCGGATCTCCGGCGGGCTTCCGGTCAGCCGCACGTGTGCGTAGTACGCCAGGTCCTCGGTACCGGCCACGTCAACACTCAGATCGGCCGCCAGCTGGAATCGACCCGCCTCGTAGACCAGCTCCTGGTAGCGCGGCGCCCCGCGCGGACAACCCTCGAGGTCGATGTCGTGCGAGCCGCAGCGCAGCGTCCAGCGCCCGCCCCGCAGCAGCTTCTCCTCGTTTATCTTGAGCGGAAGCGTCTCGGCCTCGCCCTCGATCCGGATCCGCGCGTGCTCGGACCAGAGGGCCCGGCACAACCGCTCGATGTTGCGGCCGAACGGTGCGGGGACGATCGCGACGGGTCCCACAGCGGTGCGGTCGCCTCTGATGGCCTCGCCGATGGCCCCGACAAGGATGTATTCGACGTGATTGGCGTTCAGCCAGCGCAGCAGCGTGACCGCTGGCTCGCCGATGTATTCGAAGCCTTCTCCGATGGTGCGCGGCTGCGAGTCGATTCCCGGAGGACGGTGTCTGAGGAGCATGTGGTGCGTTTCGTCACGTCGCCCCAACCTCCTCCACGAACTGCTGCACCCAGTCGGCCACGGCGTCCGGATGCGTGTGGAGCACCCAGTGCGGCGCCGGCACGATTCGTCGCACCAGCCGCGGGGCGAACCTCTCTGCGTCCGCGTAGTAGCTCGGCGAGATGTAGCGGTCCTCGGTCGGGATGATCATCTGCACGGGAACACGCGCGGGAGCCGCGTCCGGCGCCCGGCCGAGCCGCATGAGGATGTTGCGCCGGTAAAGGTTCGCGCCGTGGAGGCCGTCGGAGGTCAGGCTTGGGCGCCGGTAGTAGGGGTCAGCCGGCATTCCCTCCACGTGCTCGAGGTGCGCGGCCCAGCGACCGCCGGCCAGCACCACGCGCCAGCTCAGCGTCGGTCCGCCCGGCGCGCACAGCATGACCACGTACCAAGAGCGGTACACGCGGCGAACGAGCTCGACGACGCGGCCGCTTCTGAGCAGCTGCCGCAGCGAGAGCCGGATCTGGTCGAGCGACGGCCCCGCGATCGTGGTGAAAGACGCCAGCCGGGGCTCCAACCGCTCCATCGAGGCCAGCGCCCAACCGGCGATCCCGCCCCAGTCGTGGCCGACCAGGTGCACACGACCATCCGGTGCCAGCGCGTCGATCACCGCCTCCAGGTCTGCGGCCAGGTACGAGAGGTCGTAGGCCGCCGGCCCGCGCGGCTTGCTCGAAGAGCCAAAGCCGCGGACGTCGTAGGCGATCACGTGCAGGCGGTGCGCGAGCCGCTCCATTACCCCGTGCCAGACCTCCTTGCTGTCCGGATAGCCGTGGACGAGGACGACCGTGGGCCGGCCGGGCTCGCCGGCTTCGATCGCCGCCAGCGTGGCGCCAGCTCCGCGGACCGTGCGCTCGATCACGGCGCATGAATCTAGCGTCCCGCTAGCTGTCGCGGCCGTTTGCGGGCGGCGTCTCGATCACCACCCGGCAGGGCCGGTGCGCGAGCAGGTAGGACGCGGTCGGCCCCAGCGCCCGCTCCGAAGGCGGCGCGTGCTCGGTTGCGAGGTAGATGATCTCGGCCCGGGTGTGCTCCGCCTCGGCGACGATCGCCGCGCCCGGGTTGCGAGTTCGGATCATGCGCGTCTGGACCTTCAGGCCGGACTTGCGGCCGGTCACCTTCGCGCTCTCGAGCACGCTGAGCCCGAGCTGTTCCTCCTCGTGCAGCCCGGAGTCCAGCGACAGCTGGTTGGGGACCTGCAGGACGTAGATCGCCTCCACCAGCGCCCCCTCGCCCACCAGCTTGGCCGCGGCGCGCAGCGCCGAGGCGTCGACGTCGGTCCCGAAGATGGGGACGATCGCCGAGCGGTACTGGAGCTCCACGAACTGGGCCGGGCGTTCGCGATGCTCGATCTTGTAATGCGAGACCAGATCGAGCCCCGAGCGGCGCCGAAAGATCACGTAGCCGCTGAGGCCGACCACCATCCAGGCGCTCCCGACCCAGCGCGCGTCGACGTGCAGCACCATCACCGAGACCCACGCGGCCAGCGTGCCGATTCCACCGAGCACCGCGGTCATCGGCAGCTGACGCCCGCGGACGCGGATGTTCCACGGCATCTTGTACGGCCGCTCTCGATCTGGCTCCTTGAAGCGCAGCACGATCACCGCCGCATGCGCGGTCGTGAACGACAGCATCGCGCCGAACGAGTAAAGGTTGCCGAGGAACGTCGTCTGCCCCGGGATCAGCAGGACCCCGGCGAACGCTGAGAAGAACAGGATCGTGAACCAGGGAGTCCGGTGCTTGGGGTGCAGGCGGGCGAAGATCGCGGGTAGCTGGCGATGCTCGGCCAGCGACCACGACAGGCGCGAGATCCCGATCAGACCGGCGTTGGTGGCGATGAACAGGATCGTCGCCGCCAGCACCCCGACGTAGTACCGCAACCCGTGCGCCACCGCGGTCGAGAGCCCGAGGTTGTCGATGATCCCGAGCACCGGGTCGTTCTGGAATCCGTGCGGCGGCGGTTGGCCGAGCAGCGTGGTCGCGTGGCTGCCATGGCCTATGACGGGCAGCGCGGACAGTGCCACCACGGTCATTCCGGCGTACACGCCGAGGACCGCGATCAGGATCAGGTTGACCGCCTGGGGAACGTCCTTGCCCGGGTCGCGGGCCTCCTCGGCCATGTTGGACACGGTCTCGATCCCCGTGTACGCCAGCATCGCCAGCGACAGCGCGAAGACCAGGTGGTTCCAGCTCGGAACCGTGCCCAGGTGCACCTGGTTGACCAGCAGCGACGGATTGAGCACGAGCACCGCCCCGATCGCGATGATCACGCACTGCGTGACCAGGTCCGCGACGGCGAGGAAGAAGTTCAGCTTCGCCGACTCGCCGATCCCCCGGATGTTCAGCCAGGCCAGGAGCACGATCACGACCAGGCCGCCGATCACGTCTCCGGGCGAATGCGTGAGCGGCTTCCAGAACGCGCCCAGGTAGTGCGGCACGAAGAACGCGGAGATCGCGATCGTGAGGATGTAGTCGAGGCTCAGAGCCCAGCCGGCGAAGAACGAGACGAACTCGTTGAAGGCGTGCCGGGCAAAGCTCGAGGAGCCGCCGGCCTCGGGAAACATCGAGGCGCCCTCGGCGTACGTCTTCGCAGTCAGCGCGAACAGGCCGCCGGCCAGCATGAACACGATCGGCGTGAGCCCGAGCGCGTAGGCGGCGACGAGTCCGAGCGCGTAGTAGATCGACGAGCCGACGTTGCCGTAGGCGGTCGCAAACAGACCGCCCAGACCAACCGTCCGGCGGAGCCCGTGGATCTCTATGCGCGCCATGAGGCTCGCCTACGGTACGACGACGGATGTCAAGCCGGTGGTAAGAATCGACCGCAGGGCGTTGAGAAAGCGCTAAGAGGCGTCCCCGGCATGCTCGGAGAGCCGGTAGCCGACGCCCGGCTCGGTGATCAGGTAATGCGGCCGCGACGGGTCGCGCTCGAGCTTGGCCCGGATGTGGGCCACGTGCACGCGGAGGTACTGCGTCTCCCCGCCGTACTCGGGCCCCCACACCTCCTGGAGCAGCTGCCGATGGGTGACCAGACGGCCCCGGTGCTGGGCGAGGACGCGGAGGAGGTCGAACTCGATCGGCGTCAGGTGAATGTCCTCCCCCGCGCGGGCCACCCGCCGGTCAGCGAGGTCGATGGTCAGCTCGCCTAGCTCGATCTCGGGGCTTCCTCCGGCCTCGAGCGAGCGGCGCATGACCGCACGCAGCCGTGCCAATAGCTCATCGGTCCCGAACGGCTTGGTCACGTAGTCATCCGCGCCGGCGTCGAGCGCCCTGACCTTCTCGCGCTCGTCGCCGATGGCGGACAGGACGAGAATCGGCAGACGGCTCCAGCGGCGCACCTGCTCGCACACCTCTACTCCCTCGCCGTCGGGGAGCACGAGGTCGAGCACGAGGGCATCGGGCGGACGGGCGGCGAGCGCGGCGAGCGCCTGCTCCTTTGTCTCCGCCGCCTCCACCGCGTAGCCCGCGTTGCGCAGGATGATCTTCAGCCCGCGCACGATCTGCGGCTCGTCGTCGACGACCAGCACGCGCGGCCCGCTCACGCGACCGCCTGGGGCTGGGGCTGGAGTGGGAAGCTGACCGCGAAGGAACTTCCGCCGCCGCTCGGGGCCTGAAGCACAATCCGGCCACCGTTGGCCTCGACGAAGCCCCGGCAGATCGCGAGCCCGAGGCCGGAGCCGGGACCGCGCTGGCCGCGAATCCGGAAGAAAGGCTCGAACACACGGCTGCGGTACTGCGGCGGGATCCCCTTGCCGCGGTCCGAGACCCGGATTGTCACCTTCCCCGCGCCCGCGCCGGCGCTGATCGTGACGGGAACGCCGGGCGGGGAGAACTTGATCGCGTTCTCGATCAGGTTCGAGAACACACGCTCGAGCTGGGCGGCATCGGCTCTGACCAGCGGCAGCTCGTCGGCGAGCGTGAACTCGAGCGGGTGCTCGGTGCGCAACTGCGCCGCCGCGGAGACGACGGCGTCGCGGAGGTCACACCAGTCCTCCTGCGGGGCAACCGCTCCAGCCTGGATCTTCGACAGGTCGAGCAGGTCGTCGACGAGCCGGGCCAGGCGCGCTGACTCCCCGTCGATCACCTCAAGCAGCTCGGCGCGCTCGTCCTCGCTCAGGGACGCCTGGTGCAGGGCGAACCCGGCGGTGGTGATCGCGGTCAGCGGCGAGCGCAGATCGTGCGAGATCGCGTGCAGGATCGCCGTGCGCGCGGTCTCAGCTCGGCGGGATGCCTCGGTCTCGGCAGCGATCTCGGCCAGCCGCTCACGCTCGACCGCGACGTCGATCAGCTTGCCGAGCGGGTCGGCGATCCGCTCGAGATCGGACCGGTCCCACGTGAGATCGTCGCCGACGTAGAGCCAGGCGTTACGCGCGCTCGAGCGCAACGGGAGGGCAAGCTCATCGGGCGCGGGTGTCGGCACCGGCTCGAGGACGACCCGGGCCCTCCGCGCGCCGACCGCGGCGGCGACCCGGTTGCCGAGGCTCTCGAGCTGGGTGCGGACGTTCTGCCCGGCCAGGATGGCGGACGCCGCCTGGGCAAGCAGCACGGCCTCCCGCTCGCGAGCGCTGGCGACCCGCGCCCGGCTCTCGGCCTCGCGCTCGCGTCGCCGGCCGGTCGCAGCCAGCCGCCCGACGACCACCGCCACGATCAGGAACACGATCAGCTCCACCACGTCCTGCGAGTGCGCGATCGCGAGGCGGTGGCGCGGGGCGATGAAGAAGTAGTTGAGGGTCAGCACACTCAACACTGCGGTCGCCAGTGCGGGCAGCTCGCCACGCCGGATCGCCACCTCGAGCACGGCGAGCAGGTAGATCGCCCCGAGCCCGGTGGCCGGCGCCACACCCTGGAGCGCTGCGACACCCAGCGTCGCGAGCGTGACCGTGCCGATGATCTCGGCCGCCGTGGCCGCAAGCGCGCGTCCGTCTGCGTGCCCGGTGAGGCTCCGCGCGTCCATCGTCAGGCGGCGATCGCCGGTCCCTTTGGTCGCTGCGAGGGTCCGGATTCGATGATCACGCGGCAGGGGCGCTCGCGGAGCACCGTCTCGAGCGTCCGACTGAAGCCCGAGCTCGAGCGCGCCATCGGCATCACGATCGCATCAGCTCGCATCGTCTTGGCCTCCTGGAGAATCCGCCGTCCAGTCTGGCCCGGCCTGACCTTCTCCCAGTGACCCGAGACGCGCCGGCCCGCCTGCACCTTGGCCTCCTCGATCACCGACTGCGCGGCGGCCTCCTGCTCGGGCAGGGCGGCGCCGATCGGGCTGGTCGGCGGGACCATGATCGTGACCATCACGTGGATGCCGCGGCGGCGGCGGGCAGCGAGCCGCGATGCGGTCGCCATCAGCTCGGGAACGAAGCCGCTGTCGTCGAACGCGACCAGCACCGAGTTGTACTCGGCCTCGGTTTCCACCGCGGGGCGTGAGATCGCGACCATGGTCGTTGTGACCAGATCGAGCCCCTGCCGCCGACGATAGGTGATGTAGACGATCACACCGGCGCACAGCCAGCCCACACCGGCCGCAGCCACGGCGATGTGCAGGACGGTGACGGTGACGAAGGCGAGGAACGTCCCCAGCCCCCCGAGCACCGCGAACAGCGGCAGGTCGCGGCCCCCGAGTCGTAGCGTCCCGGGCCCGCGGTAGGGCCGTTCTCGATCCGCCGCGATCCGTCTCAGCCGGATCACGGCCAGGTGGGCGATCGTGAACGACAGCATCGCCCCGAACGCGTACATGTTGCCGAGGAAGACCGCCTGCCCGGGGATCATCGTGATGCAGGCGATCCCACCGAAGATCAGGATCCCGATCCACGGGGTTCGGTAGCGAGGGTGAAGCTGACGCAGCCCATCCGGCACCTGGCGATGGAGGCCCATCGAGTAGACCAGGCGCGAGACGCCGATGATCCCGGCGTTGGTGGCGATGAACAGGATCGTCGCCGCCAGCAGCCCGACATAGACCTCGCCGGCGTGCTGGAGCGGGCCGAGGTGCAGGGACTTGACGATCCCGAGCACGGGGTCGCCCGCGTATCCGCCCTTGTCCTCGCTGACCCCGAGCAGCGTCTGGCAATGGTTGCCAACGCACCGCACCGGGAGCGCGGACAGCGCCACCGCCGGGAGCGCCGCGTAGATCACGAACACGGCCGCCACCACCCGTCTGATTGCGGCCGGGACCGTGCGCGACTCGTCCTTGGCCTCCTCGGCCATGTTGGAGATCGTCTCTATCCCCGTGTAGGCGATCATCCCGACCGGGATCGCGATCAGGAAGTTCTTCCACGAGGGCGCGACGCCGAGGTGGACGTTGTTGATCAGTGTCTGGGGCGAGAGCACAAGCACTCCGCCGATCACCACGAGCAGGAGCTGGGTGGAGAAGTCGACGATCGCCAAGATCACGTTGAGCGCCGCTGCCTCGGTGATCCCGACGACGTTGATCCCACAGAGCAGGACCACGACACCGATGCCGAAGATCACATCTCCCGGCGAGGTCCTGAGCGCCGGCCAGAACAGCCCACCGATGTAGTGCGGCACAAAGAAGGCCGAGATCGCAATCGTGATCACGTAGTTGAGCATCTGGCCCCAGGCCGCGAAGAACGACCAGAACTCGTTGAACGCATGGCGGGCGAAGCTCGAGGAGCCACCGGCCTCGGGAAACATCGCCGTCGCCTCGGCGTAGGTGGCCGCGGTCAGGTAGAAGATCACGCCGGTGATGACGAAGACGATCGGCGTGAGCCCGAGCGCGAAGGACGCCACGAGCCCGAGCGCGTAGTAGATCGACGAGCCAACGTTGCCGTAGGCGGTGGCGAACAGCGCGTTGACGCCGAGTACGCGCTGCAGTCCGGGCAGCCGTCGCTCAGCCATCAGGTCTCGGCCTTCGTCTGCACCTGCGACTCGTCGCCCGCACGCGGCGGAAGGCCGTCGCCCTCGAATCGCTTCTGCCAGCCAGCCGGCGGCGCGGTCAGGATCACGCGACAAGGAGCCTTGCGCACCACATACTTGGTGATCTCGCCGACGTAGTTGTCGAGCGGCCCGCTGACCCCGCCGAACAGAGCGCCGCCGCGCACGCGCGAGGGCTCCTCGGCGGCCAACACGATCGCCTCCACCCCACGTCGGCGTGCCTCGTTGACGATCGCCTGGCCGGTCCGACGCGCCCGCACGATCGCCGTCGCCACCTCGACGCCCTCGTACTCCTCCCCCACCGCCTTGGCGCGCGCCAGCGCCTGGCGAGCGCGCTTGATCTGGGTGTCCGGCAGCGGCGCGTCGAGCGGCAGCGAGAGCGGCATCTCGAACACCCAGATCGCCTCGATCGTCGCCCCCTCGACCTCGACGTCGTCGCGCGTCTCGCCCGCGAGCCGACCGGCCGTCTGGACGATGTCGTCGTCGAGCGAGTTCCCGAACACGGGCACGAGGATTGAGCCGAACTCGGGTTCCAGCGCCTCGTGACGGAGCGCGCGCTCCGGGATCGTGACCCGGCGCAGCAGCGGCTTCTGCTCGGTCTTGCGATAGACCACGTACAGGGTCAGACCACCGAGCAGCCAGCCGATCCCGACGTAGCGCGCGCCGGTGTGAAAGATCAGCACCGCGAGCAGTCCGGCGGCGGCCATCGCCGCCCCGATCACCGAGGGCACTGGGACCGAGGATCCCCGCCAGGGGATCGACAGCGGGATCCGATACGGGCGATGGCGATCTGGCTCGCGGAAGCGCAGCGCGATCACAGACAGGTGCGCGATCGTGAACGCGGTCAGAGCGCCGACGGCGTAAATGCCGACCAGCAGTTCGATATCAGCCGGGAGCACCAGCGCGCCGGCGATCACGGCGGCGGCCCCGATCACCACGAACGGAGTTCCGAATCGCCCGTGCAGACGACCGACGGCGCTCGGGATCTGGCGGTTGGTGGCGAGCGAGTAACCCACCCGGGAAACGCCGAGCATCGAGGAGCCGGCGGCAGCGACGAGACCAAAGGCGCCCCCGACCGCGACCACATACTTGAGCGTGTCCGCGACCCAGCTCGGTCGGTAGGACTCGACGATCCCGAGCACCGGCGCGTTCAAATGGGTCGTCCCAAGCGCCGTGTGACCGTCGTGAACGGGAAGGGCGGCGATCCCGACCACGGCGATACCGACGTAGATGAAGACGATGACCAGCGAGCCGGGAAAGATCAGCCGGCGGAGCTCGCGTCCGGACGCCCGCACCTCGCCGGCCAATCCGGCTGCGGCCTCCAGACCGGTGAACGCGATCACTGCGATCGGCAGCGCAAACGCCAGGTCGGTCGGCGTCGGCACCGTCCACAGATTGACGCTCTCGGTGAGGTGGTGGGGATGGAAGGCGAGCGCCAGTCCGAGCGCGATCACGGCGGCCTGGATCAGCAGATCGGCCCCGGTGACCACGATCCGCCGCCGCAGGCGTCGCGCGTTGACGCCCGTGAGGTTGTCTATCGCCACGAACGCGATCACCCCGAGCGCCACGAGCACGCGGGGGGCGCCGTGTCCGAGCGGCGACCAGAAGACAGCCAGGTAGCTCGGGACGGTCAGCGCAGTGACCGCGATCAGGATCGTGTAGTCGAGGACGATCGACCACCCGGCGATGAAGCTGATCAGCTCGTTATAGGCGTAGCGGGCGAACACGGCCGACCCGCCGCGCTCGGGATGCAGCGCAGCGGCCTCGCCGTAGGTCATCGCCGAGAGCAGGAAGAAGATCCCGCCGAGCAGGAACACGAACGGCGTCAGGCCGTCTGCACGGTGCGCGACCACGCCGAGCGCGAAGTACACGGAGCTGACCGAGGCCGTGTACACGACCGCGAACAGCGCGCGATAGCTGACCGGGCGATCAGTCACGGGCGCCTGCGCCGGCTCTCACTGGGCGCGGTACTGAAGGTAAAGACGGGCACCGCCGGCCGCGATGAACAGCAGTCCGAGGAGCACGCCGATGGCGATCGGGCCGCCGCCGGCGATCAGGGTGCGGACGAGCAGCGCGATCCCGATCAGCACCATCAGGACTGACATTACGCGGGTGGAGGAGCGATGCAACTGGCTTGGCTCGGGCATTCGGGCACAAGCTTACGACCGCACGCACACGGGGCACACCCGTGCCCTGCGCTCGTGCCGATCTGCGGCCCCCGATCAGCCTGACCTCCTC
Organism: uncultured Solirubrobacterales bacterium; assembly: GCA_963796645.1. Lineage (GTDB taxonomy): Bacteria > Actinomycetota > Thermoleophilia > Solirubrobacterales > Solirubrobacteraceae > Palsa-465. Next base: position 731,120 of record CAWCMQ010000007.1, read on the forward strand.
CAAGGCGCCGATTGCCTTCCGCCGCCCAGCCTGCACGATCGGGCCGGCGCAGTCAAGCATCGCCGCGGTCCGGACCCGGCAGGACGCCGGGTCCGGATCTCGCTCGTCCTAGGCCAAACCGTTGGCGGCCAGGAACTGGTGCGCCACGGCTGCCGGCGCCTGCTGATCGAGCGCCACGGCGGCGTTCATCTTGCGGATCGCCGGGAGGGTCAGCAGCGCACTGACCTTGTTGATCGTGTCGGCAAACGCCGGGCCCTCCTGGGTGAGAACGCTCTGCTTGACGATCGGCGCGACGTTCTGGAAGCCGAACACGCGCTTGGGATCGGAGAGCAGGACGTACTTGCCGCTGGTCAGCTGGGCGTCGGTGGTGAATGCGTCGAATGTGTCGACCTGTCCGGAATCGATCGCTTTATAGGTGATGCCGATCGCGAGCGGCTTGAAGGTCGGGTTGATCCCGTACACCTTCTTGAGTCCGACGAGCCCCGCGTAGCGGGTCGCGAACTCAGGGGCGCCACCCAGGGTGGCCGAGTGCCCGAGCTTCTTGAGGTCGGCGATCGTGGTGAGTCCGTGCTTGGCCGCAAACGCCTTCGTGACCGCGAGCGCATCGGAGTCGAAGAACGGCGTCTGGTTGAGCAGAGTGAAGCCGTGCTTCTCGGCACAGGTCTTGGCCAGGTCATAGGTCTGGCTGGCGCTGGTCGGCGGCATGTTGTTGTTGCAGATCGCCGTGAGGTACGTGCCCGTGTACTCGGGATACATCTGCACCTGTCCGGATGTGGCCGCCTTCCAGATGATCTCCGAGGACCCGATGTTGGGCTTGAGGGTCACCTTGAAGCCCTTGGCCTCGAGCGCCTGTTGGTAGAGGTCACCGAGGATGTACTCCTCGGTGAAGTTCTTGTCGCCGATCACGATCGCCGGCTTGCCCGCTCCGGATGCGCTCGCGTTCGAGCTGGTGGTTGCCGAGGCGCTGCTTGACGAGCTCGAGGACGAGCTGCCGCACGCCGCCACCGTCGCCGCCAGCGCAAGCGCGAGCAGTCCTGTCATGAGCGTCTTCATGAATCCTCCTGAATTGATTTCCATGTCATGCACCTTCCGTCACCACAGGTGCGATTGTCAGCGCCACGTCGTCGGCGCCGGCAAGCTTGAGGCCCTTGGGAGTGAGCGCGCGCTGCACCATCGAGAGCGTGAACTCGACGAGCAATGCGAGCGCGGCGATGCAGATCGCCGCGCCGAGCACTCCAGGCAGGTGGTAGCTGGTCTCGTTGTTGATGATGTCTCCGAGGCTGCCGCTGTAGCCGGTGAGCGCGGCGATCGTCGTGGTCGAGACGACGAACAGGGCGGCGGTGCGGATCCCCGCGAAGATCAAAGGGATCCCGAGCGGCAGCTCGACATCGCGAAGGATCTCCCAGCCGGTGAGGCCCATGCCGCGCGCGGCGTCGACGATGTCGGGGTCGACCCCGTCGATCGCGACATACGCGTTGGTGACGACCGGTGGTACCGCAAGCACGACCAGCGCGAGCTCGACATTGCCGAGGCCGATCCCGAGGAACGCCACCCCGATCGCAAGTATCGCGAGGCTCGGCAGCGCGCGCCAGACGTTGCCGACGTTGATCGCGACGAACGAGCCACGGTGGACGTGGCCGAGCCAGACGCCGAGCGGAATCGCGATCACGAGCGCGATCGCCACGCCGATTCCGGCGATCTTGAGCGTCTCAAGCGTCAGGTGCACGAGCGTCGGGAGGTGCGGCTCGCCGGGGATCTGCCCGTTGCGGCCGATGAACTTGAGCGCCTCGGAGAAGTTGTTCATCGCGCAGTCCGGACGCGGGTCCAGGGTGTCACCGCTCGCTGCAACAGCACCAGCAGCCCGTCGGCGGCGAGCGCCAGGCCGACCGCCATCGCCCCGGCGACGATCAGCTCAGTCTTGAATACCTCGTTCGAGATCGCGGTCAGAATCGGCACCCCTAGGCCCTCGTTGTCGATCAGCGAGGCGACCGTGGCCAGCGAGATCACGGTCACGGTCGCGATCCGAACGCCGGCGATGATCGCGGGCATCGCGAGCGGGATCTCCACGCGCAGCAGCGACTGTGTCGGCCCCATTCCCATTCCGGCCGCGGCGTCCCGCACGTCGGCGGGCACCTCGCGCAGCCCGGTGAGCGTGTTGCGGAACATGATCAGCAGCGTGTAGGAGACCAGCGCCACCTCGGCGGTGGTCCGGCTGAGCCCGAGACCGGGGACCGGCTCGAGCAGCTCGAACAGGGCCAGCGACGGGATCGTGTAGAGGATCGAGGTGACGATCAGCACCGGCCGCTCGGCCCAGTGCTGTCGGTAGGCGAACAGGGCCAGGGCGGTCGAGATCACAAACCCGATCACGACCGCGATCAGGGTCAGGACGACGTGCTGGCGCAGCGCCGGCCACAGGACCGAGCCCCAGTTGTGAGAGACCCAGTCCGAGCAGAACAGACGGTTGGCGCGCTCACATGCGAATGACGACCCGCTTCCCCCGCCGAAGTTGGGGATTACGGGGCCGGCGGCGAAGACGATCACTCCACGGGCTCCTGATGACCTTCGGCCAGCGAGCCGTTGCCGAGCAGTTTGCCGAGCAGGTCGAGCGTCACGATTCCCTGCACCCGGCCCTCGCCGTCGACCACGGTCAGCGGCGCGCCGCCGGAGGCAAGTATTTGCGACAGCGCGTCCCGGATCGTCGTGGTCCTGGCCATTCGCTCCCGGCTCGCAGGCTGGCCGTTCGGCTTGAGCAGCTCGACCTCCTCGAGGGTGGCCAGCCCGAGGCGCTTCAGCGCGCGATCCGCGCCGACGAATTCGGCCACAAAATCGTCCGCCGGCGTGGTGAGGATCTCAGCCGGCGTGTCGTACTGCGCGAGCACTCCGCCCTGGCGCAGGATCGCGATCTTGTCCCCCATCTTGATCGCCTCGTCGATGTCGTGGGTGACGAACACCACGGTCTTGCGCACCTGAGCCTGGAGGCGCAGGAACTCCTCCTGCAGACGAGCGCGGTTGATCGGGTCGATCGCGCCGAACGGCTCATCCATCAGCATCAGGGGTGGGTCGGCGGCGAGCGCCCGGGCCACGCCGACGCGCTGGCGCTGGCCGCCCGAGAGCTGCGCCGGATAGCGCGGCCCGATCTCGTCTGGATCCATGTCAATCATCTCCAGCAGCTCGCGCACGCGCGTGGCGGTCCGGGCCTTGTCCCAGCCGAGCAGGCGTGGCACGGTCGCGATGTTCTCGTTGACCGTGTGATGCGGGAACAGCCCGATCTGCTGGATCACGTAGCCGATCTCGCGGCGGAGCTCGTTGGGCTCCTGCGACAGCACGCTCTTGCCGCCGAGCAGGATGTCCCCGCTGGTCAGCGGGATCATCCGGTTGATTAGCCGCATCGCGGTCGTCTTGCCGGACCCGGACGGTCCGACCAGCACGCACACCTCGCCGGCCGCCACACTGAGGCTCAGATCGACGATGGCGGGCTCGCGCTGGCCCGGATATTGCTTCGAGACGTTGTGCAGCTCGAGTGTCGCCGCGTCGCGTCCGCCGCGCCCCGTCAAGCTGGAGGTCGGGAACGACGACGGCCCCTCTGATTGGGCAGTGTTCGCTGATGGCAAGGTTCAGGCCCGGGCCGGGTAGCGACTTAGGCTACAAGGTTGCCCAGCGGCAACCGGTCGCCCACGTGCGGGGCCGGACCGACGAGCGCGGCGCCGTGGGTAGCATCGAATCGATGGCCGTTCAGGCAGCGCAGCCGCCGAGTTCCGAGCTAAGCCGGCGCCGGCGCCTGCTGGTGCTGGCGATCTGCAGCATGAGCCTGCTGATCGTCGGCCTCGACACCACGATCGTCAATGTCGCGCTGCCGGCGATCCATCGCTCGCTGCACGCCTCGGTGTCCGACCTACAGTGGACGATCGACGCCTACACGTTGGTGCTGGCGAGCCTGCTGATGCTGTCGGGCTCGACGGCGGACCGAATCGGCCGCCGGCGGGTGTTCCAAACCGGGCTGCTCTTGTTTTCGCTGGCGTCGCTCCTGTGCGCGCTGGCTCCGAATCTCGGGCTGCTGATCGCGTTTCGAGTCCTGCAGGCCATCGGCGGTGCGATGCTCAACCCCGTCGCGATGTCGATCGTGCGCAACGTTTTCGAGGATCCGCGTGAGCGCGCCCAGGCGATCGGCGTCTGGGGCGCCGTGTTCGGGATCAGCATGGCGCTCGGCCCGGTGGTGGGCGGCGCGCTCGTCGACGCCAGCGGCTGGCGGGCTGTGTTTCTCGTCAACGTGCCCGTCGGATTGGTCGCGATCGCGCTGACCGCGGCGTTCGTGCCCGAGTCACGCGCCGCCAAGGCGCGGCGCCTCGATCTCGTCGGCCAGCTGCTCGTGATCGGCGCGCTCGCCTCGCTGACCTACGCGATCATCGAGGGTGGACAATCCGGATGGACCTCGCCGGAGATCGTGGGCCTGTTCGCGTTCTCGGCCGCCTGCTTTGCGCTACTCGTCCCCTACGAGCTGCGCCGCCCCGAGCCACTGCTCGAGATCCGCTTCTTCCGTAGCGCCCCATTCTCCGGCGCCAGCGCGATCGCGGTCTGCCTGTTCGCGGCGATCGGCGGGTTCCTGTTCCTCAACACCCTTTACCTGCAGGAGGTACGCGGCCTGTCACCGTTTCACGCTGGCCTCTACACGCTGCCGATGGCGGCCACGATGTTCGTGTTCGCGCCGATCTCGGGCAGTGTCGTGGGCCGCCATGGGTCGCGTCCTTCGCTGGTGGCGGGCGGTGCGGCGGTCGTGATCAGCGCAGTGATGTTGACCGCGCTGAGGCCCGGGACCTCGACCGGGTATCTGCTCGCGGCCTACGTGATCTTCGGGTTTGGGTCGGGGGTCGTCAATCCGCCGATCACCAACACGGCGGTTTCGGGAATGCCCCCGTCACAGGCCGGTGTCGCCGCCGCCGTCGCGTCGACCAGCCGCCAGGTCGGGATGACGCTCGGCGTGGCCGTGATCGGCGCAATCGCCGGCGGGAGCTTGGCCGGCGGGCTCGGCCGGGACTTCGCGCTCGCCACGCACGCGGGCTGGTGGATCATCGCCACGCTCGGTCTCGCCGTGCTGGTGCTCGGGTTCGTGACCACCAGCGCGTGGGCTCAGCGCACCGCACGGGCTACCGCGGAGCGGTTCCCCGACGCCCCGCTGGAGCCCGCTTCAGAGCCGGTTCCGACCGGCGACGCGGAGCCGGACTTGGACGGCGCCGCCGAGCGTGTGCCCAGTGCAGCGATCAAGCGCCGGTACTCGGCAAAGGAAGGCTTGGGCACGTAGTCGGCGCGGAGCAGCCCGTCGGTGGCGAACGTCAGCGCGGACAGGGTCTCGGGACCGCTCGAGACCGAGTCGCGCAGGTTGAACCAGCGGTAGTCGGTAATACCGTAGGTGCGGGAGTAATCGTGGACGGCGCGGACCAGCTGGCTCAGCGCGGCGGCCTGCTGCGTCGCCGAGAGCACGCCCGTCGGCACCCCGTTCTCGGTGATCCAGATCGGCACGCGGGAGCCGATGCCCGCCATCGGCGCGAAGCAGTCACGCACCACACCGGCCGCCTGGGCCAGCTCCCTGCGATAGGTGTCACCGGGAGCCATCACGGGCGGATAGAACGTGCCCGGATAGAACTCGAGGCCGATGAACCCGAGCGCGCGCCGGAACGCACTCCCTCCGTGCACCGCCAGGTACTTGAAGAAGGCGGCGTCGCCCGCGGGCGAGAGCCGGTAGGCGTAGGTGAAGCCGAACCGCAGCCGGCGGTAGTGCCGTCGGTCGGCCTCCGCGTGTGCCGCTTCGATCCCTCTGATCAGCGCATCCTCGGCGCCCTTGAACGAGCCGTCGGACGTGTTCGGCGAGACGGTGATGTTGACCTCGTTGGTGATCGTCATCGCGACCACGTGGCGGTTGGCTCCCAGCACGTCGACCACGTGCCGGACGTACGCGACCCATCGGGTCAGGTTCCCTTCCTCACCTGAGGCGGGGTGATACCGGACCTGGATCTCGACCTCGTCACCCGCGCGGCCGTACGTGCGGGCGAGCCGGCTGAAGTGCGCGATGCCCGCGTCGCCATCGGACCAGTACAGACGGTTGAGTCGGACCACGAGCACGCGGCTCTTCGGACGCAGCCGTCGGACCGCGGCGAGATCCTTGGCCGGATTGTCGGGCACGGAGGGCAGCTGCACACCGCCCGTGCTTCCGGCGAGCCCGGGATCGATCCCGAACCGGACCTTGCCACCGGGCCGGGTCGGCGCACGGACATAGTTGCCCGTGCACAGCGGATCCGAGGCCCCATCGGCTGCAGACGCGGTCACGCCGAGGGTCACGAGCACGACCAGCACCGCAATGAGCTTCCGGGCCACGGCGCGATGCTAGCGAGGGTGTTCGTGGGGCCGGCGTGGTTCGATCTCGCGCGCCTGGGTAGCGAACAGGGATGGTGCTCAGGAGCATCCCAGTCGACCCGTTCGAGGGCTACGCGCCTTCGCGAGAGCGGCCGCTGCGCAGCTACGGCATGCTGATGAGCGTTTTCGGCGCGCTCGTGAGCGCCTTCGCGGCCTGGTTCCGGCTGTCCGGCAGGGAGCTTCCGCAGCGGATCGACGGACGTGACCTCGTGCTCGTGACGGTGGCCAGCCACAAGGCCTCGCGGATGATCTCCAAGGACCGGGTGACCAGCCCGCTGCGGGCACCGTTCGCCCGCTACGAGGGGGATGCGGGTCCGGGAGAGGTCAGCGAGCAACCACGCGGACGTGGGCTGCGCCGCGCGATCGGCGAGCTGCTGCTGTGCCCTTACTGTCTCGGGATGTGGACCAGCGCCGCGCTCGTCGCCGGGTTGCTCGTCGCACCCCGATTCACCCGGTGGGTATCCTCGGTGCTGGTGGTGTTCTTCGGGTCCGAGGTGCTCCAGATCGCCTACAAGAAGGCCGAGGACACGCGTTGACGCCGCGCGCCCAGACCGTGGCAGTGCTGGGAGCCGGCGGGACGATGGGCCTGCCAATCGCTCGCAACCTGATCCACGCCGGTCTGACCGTCCGCGCCTGGAACCGGTCGTCCGGAAGCGCAGAGCCGCTCGGCCGGGACGGCGCCACGGTGTGTGCAAGCCCGTCCGAGACCGCCGACCGCGCGGATGTGCTGTTGACGATCGTCTCGGACGCGGAGGCGGTGCTCGAGTCCGTCGAGTCGGCGCTCGAGGCGATCGCCGAGGATGCGATCTGGCTGCAGATGAGCACGATCGGCGAGGAGGGCACCGAGCGGTGCATTCAGCTGGCCGCGGACCGTGGCGTCGCGTTCGTCGACGCCCCGGTGCTCGGCACCAAGCAGCCCGCCGAGGAGGGCAAGCTGGTCGTCCTCGCCTCTGGTGACGAGCATCTGCGCGAGCGGGTGCAGCCGATCTTCGATGCCGTGTCGGTGCGCACGCTCTGGGTCGGAGCCGCCGGCTCCGGCACGAAGTTGAAGCTCGCGATCAACACCTGGGTGCTGGCGGTGGTCGAGGGTGCCGCCGAGACGCTCGCGCTGGCCGAGGGGCTCGGTCTGGACCCGACCCTCGTGCTCGAGGCGGTCAAGGGCGGCGCGCTCGACCTGCCCTACCTGCAGATGAAGGGACGTGCGATGCTCGAGCGCAACTTCGAGCCCGCGTTCAAGCTCGGGCTCGCGGCCAAGGACGCCGCGCTCGCCGACGCCGCGGCCGAGAACCATGGCCTCGATCTCCCGCTCCTCAGAGCGGTGCGCCGGCGGCTCGAGGAGGGGGCCGCGCAGCACGCCGAGAAGGACATGAGCGCGACCTACCTTTCAAGCACGCCGACCTAACGGCGCGCACGGGTCGAGCGCGCGGTCGTCCGGGGCCACCCCGCATGACCCCGGCGCCGGCCGGCGCTATGTCTAGGTCGCCTTCGCGTAGCCGCTGAGGCCGCCGAAGTCGAGCAATACGCAGGGCTCATCTCCGACGATCCAGGCGTCGTGTCCCGGTGGCATGTGGAACGCGTCGCCGGGAGACACCACCAGCTCTTCCCCTCCGTCCATCACGACCTTCATCTGGCCGCTGAGCACATAGCCGATGTGCTCGACCTTGCAGCTGTCGGTGCCCGAGAGCGGCTTGACGTGCTCGGACCACCGCCACCCCGGCTCGAACGTGCCGTAGCCGACCATGTGGCCGGAGAGCTCCACGAGCTCCACCTTGCCCTTTCCGTCCTGGAACGGCCTCACCTCATCGGGCGACTCGAATCGCTTCGCCTGCAGCTTTGCCATCTTGGTCCCTCCGTTTGGTTTGGGGCAGCCAATCGCCGCCTGGTTCACCCATCCGTCCGGACGACGCCGCCGTACGCAACGGGCCGCGTCGGATCCGTATTCCACTCGTTGAACGACCCGTCGTAAACGCCCTCGGCGTGGACCCCGATCCGCTCCAGCGAGAGCAGTGCCACGGTTGCCGAGACTCCGCTGCCGCAGGTCGCAATCAGCTCGTGCGGCGGATGGTCGGGATCGATGCCCGCGTTGCGGGCGAGCCGCCGCACGGCTGCCGGGTCGGCCCACAACCCCGTGGCGCCGTCGACCAGCTCCTGGTAGGGCAGGCAGAGCGATCCAGGGATATGGCCGGTGTGGGGAGCACCCGCCTCGCCCACGAACAGGTGCCGCGGCCTCGCGTCGACGAGCGTCGCTCCGCGACCGACCGCCGCCTGGACTTCAGGAAGGGTCCGCCTCGCCCTGGGACGCAGCCGCGGAGTGAATCGCCGCGGCTCGAACCCAGGTGGCTCAGCCGTGGTCGGCCGGCCCTGCTCCTGCCACGTCGTCCAGCCGCCGTCCAGCACGCGTGACTCGGCTCCGTGTAGGCGGAACGCCCATGCGATCCGGGCGGCGAAGATCCCGTAGTAGTCGTCGTAGGTGACGATCAGGTCGCGCTCGCAGATGCCGAGCTCGCCTGCCCGCCGCGCGAACTCGCCCTCCTGCGCAACCTGGACAGGGACCGGGTCATCGGCATCGATGAAGTCGTGCTCCCAGTCGATGAAGATTGCGCCCGGGATGTGTCCCGCGTCGTACTCGGCGCGTTTGGCGTGCGGGAGTGCCGAGCTCGGATGTCGTCCTCGGACATCCAGGATCCTCAGTCTCGGATGATCGAGTTCGCGCTCTAGCCAGCCGGGGGTCACCAGCGGGCCGGCCCCCGCATTGAGATCCGACGCTACGTGCTGCATTGATGCTCCTCTGTCCGGGCCGACCGCCCAGCGTGCCGGGCAGCCGCTATGCCTCTTCGGCCATGGCGACCAGGTCCTCTCGAGTCACCTTGCCCACTAGCTCGGGGTGATCCGAGCGCATGTGCAACTCGATCTCGGCCGCTGCCTCCTCGACGGTCTCGCCTCTGCCGAGGAACCCACACTGGCACCGAATGACCTTGGCCATGACCCTCTCCTTTGCTCACGATGCGACCTTAGGACCGCCACCTTGCCGGGTTCTGCGATTCTCCTTGCACCGACCTTGTCTGGCAACCCAGCTACGCGAATCCAGCTGTGTGGACGGCTCGCCGTCGAGTTGGCGGGCCGCGATCTCATCTCCGGGCTCCCCGGAGGACAGGCGCGCGTTCTGTTCACCTACCTGACCGTCAACCGCGCGGTCCCGGCTCGTCGTGAGCAGCTCGTCGAGGCCCTGTGGCCGTGGCGAGCACCCGCAGGTGCCGACGCGTCGCTGAGTGCGCTGCTCTCCCGACTTCGAGCGGTCCTCGGCGGTGACGTCCTGCTCGGCCGCGGTGAGGTCAGGGTCCAGCTCCCAGCCGAGGCCTGGATTGATCTCGAGGCGGCCGAGGAGGCGATCCACCGGGCCGAGGCAGCGGTCGCTCAGGAGGATGGGGCAGGGGCTGGGGGCCGTCGCTGGTAGCGCTGTTCACGGCCCGCCGCGGCTTTCTGCCCGGCGAGGACCTGCCCTGGGCCGAGGCGTACCGGCGCCGGCTCGAGCAGATCCAGATCTGCGCGCTGGAGGCATACGCGGCGGTAGCGCTCGGGGTGGGCGGCAGTGAGCTCGCGCCCGGGGAGCGCGTCGCGCGCGAGCTCGTCGAGCTGGCCCCCTACCGCGAGCGCGGACACGCGCTCCTGATGCATGATCCTGGTTGCCCGCGGCAACGGTGCTGAGGCGCTGCGGGTCTACGAACAGCTCCGACAGCGTCTTCGTGACGACCTCGGCGCTGCTCCCGCGCCGGAGCTCCGCGAGCTGCAGGAGCAACTTCTTCGCCGATAGGCCGCCGTTGCAGATCCCATCCCAGCTCACCTTCCCCCTGATCGAGTCGACCGACGAGACCCAGGGTCGAGGTGCCGTGCGTGTAGTTGCAGGCTAATCACCCGGATCAGGTGATGAGGTGCACCCCTGGATCGCTCATCCTTGCTCTCATGTCAACCCAGGTACCACCCCCCGGCCTCATCGTGCACGACCCCGACCGGGCCCAGCGGATGCTGACGCTCGAGTTCGGGGATCGGGAGCAGTTCGACGATCCCAAGCTCGAGTACCGGCGGTTGTTCTCGGAGATGCTGGGCACCTTCATGCTGGTGCTCGCCGCCGCCGGCGGCGGCCTCCTGCATGCCAAGGGACAGATCAGCCTGGCCGCGGCGGTGGTCGCCCCGGGTCTGATGGTGATGGCGATCATCCTGTTCATGGGCGCGGTGTCCGGCGCGCACCTGAACCCGGTCGTATCGCTGGCGTTCGCGCTGCGCGGAGACTTTCCGTGGCGGCGGTTCCTCGGCTACGTCGTGGTGCAGTTGCTGGGAGCGACGCTCGCGTGCCTGTTCCTGCTCGCGGTGTTCGGCAACGTCGAGCACCTCGGCGCGACGCTCCCGGGACCCGGCTACCACGACTGGCAGGCCTTACTGATGGAGATTGCGCTGACGGGCGTCCTCGTGAGCGTGATCCTCGGGACCGCTTCCGCGGCCCAGAACGTCGGCATACTCGGCGCGCTCGGGGTAGGCGGCTACATCGCTCTGGCCGGCCTCTGGGCGGCCCCGGTCAGCGGCGTGTCGATGAACCCGGCCCGCTCGTTCGGCCCGGTGCTGGTGAGCGGAGACTGGACCTCGTATTGGGTCTACGTCGTGGGGCCGCTGGCCGGGGCGATGATCGCCGTCGGTTGCGCGGTGATTCTCCGCGGCCGCGGTGGCGATCCGATATCGCACGCTGCCGGGTCGGGGGTGCTGATCACGGAAGAGCGCGAGCAGGCCAGCAAGCTCTCGGACGAGGTCGCGCACGGCGAGGTCAACCCTGACCCGTGATTCGGTGGCGGCGAACGCCGCGCCCGATGTCACCCGGGCGGAGCGGGTGCGTGTCGGCAGGGAGGCCCGCCAGCGGGTGCCACGGGAGGATCACGCGGCCTGGGCGCCTTCCCCGGGACGACCGGACCCGGTCGAACTGCTCCAGGAGCAGGCCCGCTCCCGGGTCGCGGATCTGGTCCCGATCCGCTACGGCCGGATGGCGGCATCCCCGTTTGCGTTCTTTCGCGGCGCGGCTCTGCAGATGGCGACCGACCTCAGCCACACCCCGGACACCGGGCTGCGGGTGCAGGCGTGTGGCGACGCGCACCTGGCCAATTTCGGCGGATTCGGCTCGCCCGAGCGGGAGCTGCTGTTCGACGTCAACGACTTCGACGAGACGCTGCCGGGACCGTGGGAATGGGACCTCAAGCGACTGGCCGCCAGCCTCGCCGTGGCCGGACGGGCCGCCGGCCTGGACCGCGCTGGACGTCGTGACGTGCTGCTCGCCGGGGTGCGCTCGTATCGCGAGGCGATGCGCAGATTCGCGGAGATGGGAAACCTCGATGTCTGGTATTCGATACTCACGGCCGCGACCCTCACCCAACTCCTCTCCGCCGACAATCTCGCGCGGCAGAAGGCGGTGGCAAAGCGCGTCCGAAAGGCGCAGGCGAAGGCCGAGACGAAGGACAGCATCAAGGCGTTCGCCAAGCTCACGACCGTCGTCGACGGCAGGCTTCAGATCGTCAGCGACCCGCCGTTGATCGTGCGCGCGGTTGACCTCCTCGGTCCCAGAGATGCGGACGAGATGCATCAACGGGTTCACGAGATGGTCGGTCGCTACCGCGCATCCCTCCCCGACGATCGCCGCCACCTGCTCGAGGGCTACCGGATGGTCGACATCGCGCGCAAGGTGGTCGGCGTCGGCTCTGTGGGGACTCGGTGCTGGATCGTGCTGTTCGAGGGGCGCAGCACCGACCGGGACCCCCTGTTCCTGCAGGTGAAGGAGGCGGGGGCCTCGGTGCTCGAGCGTTTTGTGGGCAAAAGCCGGCTGCGCAACCACGGCCGCCGGGTGGTCGAGGGCCAGCGCCTGATGCAGGCGGCCAGCGACATCATGCTCGGGTGGGTTCACGCCGACCGGGGCCTCGACTACCAACAGCGCGACTTCTATGTGCGCCAGCTGTGGGACTGGAAGTTCTCGGTCCGCCTCGATCCCTCGTCGGCTGCGCTGATGGGTCCATATGCCGAGATGTGCGGATGGACCCTCGCCCGCGCCCACGCCCGCTCCGGCGACCGAGTTGCGATCGCCTCCTACCTCGGGCGCGGCGATCGGTTCGATCGCGCGATCGCCGAGTTCGCCGAGGCCTACGCCGACCAGAACGACCGCGACCACAAGACGCTCCTGGCCGCGATCAAGAGCGGGCGGGTGAAGGCCGAAAGCGGAGTGTGACCGTCGACTCGGCTGCTGACGCTACGGGTAGCTGCCGCCCGGGTTCGAGGGCTGGATGGGCTGCTGGGGCTGCTGCGAGCCGCCGCCCGCACCACCAGTCGACGCCGCTGCTGCGGCGGTCGGGACGATCATGCTGTAGACGACCGGCGCGGCGGCCGCTCCGATCATCCCGAACCGGCGGAAGAACCGGCGCCGACTAAGCGCAATCGCCGCCCCGTCCCGCTCCGCGTAGCCGCCGCTGATGAGGCCGTGCTCGGCAAGAGTGTCGAGCGCCATCAGCACGACGTCCTCGTCCGCGGTGTATCCGAGCTCTTCCTCCACAAGCGCCAACAGCTCGGGCACCGTGCGATGGCCGTCGCAACCGCGCCAGACCGCCGCAGACGTCCGGTTGAGGTGCACCGCGATATCGCCGCTGAGGTCGTAGACGAGCAGCTCGCCATCGAGCGTCTCGGTCAGAAGACCGTCCGTGCGGGCAAGCGGCCTTGACTCGCTCACGCGGGAAACGTAGTCGAGCCCTCGGACTGAAGCAAGGCGGTCTCGAGCAGCGCCCGCGCGGTGTCGGACGCCTCGCCCCGCTGACCGACGAGGAATACCGCGGAGCGAGCGAGTCCGCCGATAGCCGGCAGGGCCGAACCGGGCCGAAGCCGGGCCGACACCGTGTTCTGCAGCAACGCGAGAGCGCCCTCGGCCCGCGAGCAGGTCGTTGGACGCCACCGAGCCCCGGGTGCATACGACGTGATCACGATCAGACCGGCGCGGACCGGACGGTCGGCGACCGATGCCTGCGGCGGCTGCACGAGCTGACCGAGCGAACCGCGTCCGCCGCCTCTGATCGACAGTGGCTTGGCGAACGGCTGCACCACGCCGTCTGGACCGAGGACGGCGTACTCGTCGGAGACGTAGGTTGCTCCGCGGCGGACGAGCTCCGCGACGAGCGTCGACTTGCCGGTGTACGTGCGTCCGGGGATCACGATTCCGCAGCCGCCGACGTCGACCACGCCGGCGTGCACGAATGTGAACCCGGGGGCCTCGGTCGCGATGTGGTGACGAATCACCGCGCCGAGCTTCAGCAACGAGGCCTCTCGATGCGGTGATCGATCCACTCGGGACCCGTCGACGGTGACCGCACCGTCCGTCCAAAGGCCGAACCGCACACTGGGCGCCCCACCGATCGGTCGCCATCCCGGTGGCAACATCGCCTGGGCGGCGTGAAGGAGATCGGCGTCATCGGACACCAGCTCAGCAACGAGCCCGAACGACTCGAACGTCGTCGCGGATCGAACGTTCACATACCAGCCAGACACGGGTCGCCGAGACGCCGGCATGATCGCGTGGCTCTCGTCGAACCAAGACGACGGCTCGAGAACCTCGTGCGTCAATGGCAGCGATAGCCCCTCGAGCTCGCTGAAGACGGCCTCGGCCTCGTCCGGCCCGAGCCACATGATCAGCTCGAGTAGCGCCCACTGCTTCTCGGGCGCCATGGCGGCGAATCCGGGGACGCGCTGATCAGCCGTCTCGACCGCGACGTGCAGCGTGAGCTCGAACAGCTCGATCATCTGTGCGTCGGATATCGGGGTGCGCCCGCTGCGCACCACCGGAGGATCGAGGCCAACCCTCGCCAGCATCTCCGCCGCGTCCGGTCGACTCACGTCAAAACCGAGGCCGATCGTCATCCGCTGCGTCGGGTCTCGCGATACCGACACCCAATTCGACGCCGGCTGGTAGCGCAGGATGGCCCGGCTTGCGCTCTGCGCGTCGAACCCTGCGGCCAACTGCTGCGGATGCGCGCTCATCGATCTACAGTCCAACGGTGCTGTCCTCGCGGCGGTCACGGAAATAGCCGTCGGCCCACTCAGATAGGACCGCGCCTTCGTCTGACCATGCCCAGAGGCCACACGGGTCCGCGCAAAGGTGAAGCGCCGGGTCGTATCCCAGTCGTGAGAGCTCCCGATAACGGCGCACGTAACCGCGGTTGGCAGTCTCACCGTGCCAGAGATGCAGCACCGCGCCGTTGACGAACCCCAACTCGCCGCGGACGCGCTCCCACGCGGATTCTGCCCAGCACCGGAAGTGATCCAGGTAGCCGGACCCGCCGCCGAACACGAGCTTCAGGCAGGGCGACCCGAAGTCCCCGCTGAACGCATGGGCCATGAGATGGTCAGCCGTGCCGCCGATCGCGGCGTCGTACAGCCCGAGATCCGCGAGCAGCTGGCGGTCGGCCGCCCAGGCGAAACCGGTGTGCCCATGGATGTGATAGCGCAGTCGTGAGAGGGCAGGCAGGGCGGAGCGCGTGAAGCAGAAGCCGCGAGAGCGCTCGCCGCCCCCGAAATAGCTCGTCTCCGCCGGGCGCAGGCGGACCGCGTGCGAGAACGGCTGCACGACGGCAACCTCGTCGAGGCGCTCAGACGTCTCGACGATCCACCTTGGATTCGTGAACAGGACGTCCGCGTCGACCCAAACGATCTTCGTGTAACGGTCCGGGATGCGATCGATCGTGAGGTTGAGCAGCCGCTCCTTCTGCCACATCACGTCGCGACAGCGGAAGCGGAACACGGAGCTCGACGGCGCCAGCTCGAACTCGTCGTCGCCGAAGGCGCACTCGCCGATGAACAGCGGAACGCCTGAGCGCTCCATCGAGTGCCTGAACAGCTCAAAGCCTCTGCGCTTGCTGGCGTAGTTGTGGGAGTTGAAGTACGCGGTGACGACCGCGACGTCTGGCGCCGCGAGATAGCACAGCGCCGGCGCGGCGATTGGGTCGATGCGGTCCTCTGAGCCCCCAGTGATGCCGGGATGCTAGCGCCGTCCGCGGCTGGGTTACGGTTCTCGGATCGTGGCCCGGATCGCGCTCGTCAACGCCCCGTTTCGGAGCCACGTCGGGGCGACGATGAGGCTCGCCCGCGTCCTCGCCAAGCAAGGCCACGAGCTAACCGTGTGGGCGCCCGAGGAATGGCGCGATCAGGTCGATCGGCTCGGCGCGCGCCTCGAGCCGTCATCGCCCAATATGCCGAGCGGACCCGGTGGGGGCCTCGCCGCCGGGCTCGCTGCGACGACGGAGTCCGAGGCCGAGCGTCTGATCCCCCAGCTGCACTTCCGCGACGTCGATCTCGTCATCCGCGATAGCCAGGCGATGTGGGCGTTGGTCGCCGCGCAGTACCTCGGGATCCCGCGCATCGTCTCGCACCCGATGTTTCCGATGCTCGCCGCGGCTCCGGGCGACGGGGCGCCCGGCGGGCGCTCCGATTCTGCCGAGCGCGAGCGGTTCGAGCGCAGCTGGCTCTCTATCGCGCGTCGATGGGGGGTCGAGCTCGCCGATGTGCGTGGCCTTCACCACAACACGTCCGAGCCGACGCTGATCTTCACCACCGAGGAGATCGTGGGCGATCAGGGGCTTCCGGCGGAGTGGCGGTGCGTCGGCCCGCTCCTCTCCCCCCCGCCACCGCCCGATCGTGAGCATGATCCACCGCTCGTCTACGCATGCTTCGGCACGGCCCAGAACCGGCGGACCGAGCTGTTCCGGATCGTGATCGCCGCCATGGCTCGCCTGCCGGTGCGCGTAGTCATCTCCGCGGGCGGACGTAGCCTCACCCGAGGGGACCTCGGACCGGTGCCCTCCAACGTCGTCGTTCGTGACTTTGTCCCGACCAGGGAACTCTTGGCGAGGGCCAGCATCCACATCACCCACGGAGGCTGCAATTCCGTCCACGAGTCGCTGGTGGCAGGGGTGCCGATGGTCTGTCTCCCGCAGGCGTTCGACCAGCTCCCGCTGTCCACGCGTGTTGCGCAACTGGGCGTTGGTGTGATCGCCGATGAGGATCCGGACGCGGTTGCGCATGCGGTGCGGACGCTGCTCGGCGACAACCAGACGCGCGTTGGCATCCGGGCACTGTCGGAGCGCCTCGAGCGCTACGACGGCGAGAGTCGGGTGGCAGCGGCTGTCGCGGCGAACATGTAGCGCAGATCAACGGCGGTTGATCCAAGCCGCGCCTGACCACCTCACCCGGTATGCGAGCGTCGGCTCGGTCCGGAGTCCGAGTTCACGCGCAATCGCACGACCGTCCTTCACGGTTCCCAACCCGACTCCCATTGCAGCTTCGGCCTTCAGATCGCGCGCGAGACAGGCCGCGGCGTGCCAGCATTCGCGCTCCAACACATCGCACGCCCGTTGAAGGTCGATGCGGCAACGATTCCAATCCGGACCGTGGTGCGCAGCGTGCAACGCGATCAGCAATGCTGAGGCAGTCCGGTCCAGGGTCTCCACCTGGGCGCCCACGACCGTGATCGTGACGCGGTGCGCGCGCAGCGCGCGCCACGCCGGTTCCGCGGATGCGCCGATCGTCGGCAGGGTGGTGTGAAGATCGAGGGTGAACCGGTCACGATCACGGACCCACGCGCTGGCGTGCGCGCCCCAGGGCACGCCGACGGCTATCCCGGCCCGCCGAACGAGCTTGCGCACCGCGGCCTCCTCCTCGGCGCGGCGAAAGCCGAGCTCCTCCAGCAGCCGCTCACTTGCCCCGAGGCGGGCGGGGTCGACGAGCAGGTCGATATCGGAGTACGCCCGCGACCGTGTTCCGTCGAACAACAGCTGATCGAACGCCGGCCCCTTGAGCAGGATCGTCCCAATCCCGGCGTCCTGGAATGCCGGCGCGACTCGCGTGTACTGGACATCGAGCCGGAAGGTGGCCAGCCGGTGCGTGCTCGGCGAAATAGGCGCTGCTTGGTTGTTCATCCGGCTGTCTCGGGGTCGGCGATCTTGGGAGTGTCGCGCAGTGAGAACTGCCCGTCTCCGCGCGTGGTCGAGCGGCCGCGCGTCAGGCCCAAGACGACTCGCTGAATGCATCAGTGGTTTGCCGCACAGTGGACCCGTTCTGATCGCCGATGCGCGGAAGCTGGCGCGGGGCTAGCTTGGTCGGCAATGTCGTTGCGGTGGTCCCGTCCGGACGTGCGCGCTCTCGGGATGGACGAGGCGCCGGTCCTCGAGCTCAGCCACCGTCGCGTGCTGATCATCATCAGCGCGTTGCTGCTGGGGATGTTCCTGGCAGCCCTGGATCAGACGATCGTCTCGACCGCGCTGCCAACGATCGTCGCCGACCTGCACGGCGCGTCACACCTCGCGTGGGTCGTCGTTGCCTATCTGCTCGCTGCGACCGTCTCGACGCCGCTCTGGGGCAAGCTCGGCGACCAGTACGGGCGCAAGTTCTTTTTCCAAGCGGCGATCGTCATCTTCCTGTGCGGCTCGGCCCTTTCTGGGCTGAGCCGCAGCATGGGCGAGCTGATCGCGTTCCGCGCCATCCAGGGCCTCGGGGGCGGCGGGTTGATGGTCGGCGCACAGGCGATCGTCGGGGACATCGTCTCCCCCCGCGAGCGCGGTCGCTACCAAGGACTGTTCGGGGCGGTGTTCGGCGTCGCGAGCATCATCGGACCGCTGCTCGGCGGCGTCTTCGTCGACCAGCTCTCCTGGCACTGGATCTTCTACATCAACCTTCCGATTGGTGCCGTCGCGCTCGCGGTCGTGGCGGTCCAGGTTCCGGGCAACCTGCGCCGCGTTCACCACGTCATCGACTACCTGGGAGCTGCCGTCTTGGTGTTCTCGGCGAGCTTTCTCGTGCTCTTCACGAGCCTCGGTGGCACGACCTATGCCTGGGGCTCGCCAACGATCATCGCGTTCGGAGTCACCGGCGTTGTGCTCCTCGTGATCTTCGTGTTCGTAGAGCGACGGGCCACCGAGCCGGTGCTTCCCCTGCACCTGTTCTCCAACCGTGGGTTCTCAGTCACAAGCGTCGTCGGGTTCGTCGTCGGCTTTGCGATGTTCGGCGCGATCGTGTACCTGCCGGTGTTCTTCCAGATCGTGCACGGCGAGTCGCCGACGACCTCCGGCCTGCGGCTTTTGCCGCTCTTGGTTGGCCTCATCATCTGCTCCACCGGATCGGGGATAGTCATCAGTCGGACCGGCCGCTATCGAGCGTTCCCGATTGCCGGCACCGCGCTCATGACCGTCGCGCTTGTGCTCCTGTCTCAGGTGGGGGTCGGGACGAGCCTGCTCGTCGCGGCCATCTATATGTTCGTGCTCGGCGTCGGTCTTGGCTGCGTGATGCAGGTGCTCGTGCTGATCGTGCAAAACGCCGTTCCTTACCCCGAGCTCGGCGTCGCCACCTCGGGCGCGACCTTCTTTCGCTCGATCGGCGGGTCGTTCGGAACCGCGATCTTCGGTGCCGTCTTCTCGAACGTGCTGGTCGGCAACCTGGTCAGGCATCTCGGCCACGCGCGCCTGCCAACCGGGCTATCGAGCTCGAGCGTCACGCCGGCCATTCTGGACAGACTTCCGCAGGCCGTCCATCACGGCATTGCCGCTGCCTACGCGGAGTCGATCCAAACGGTGTTCCTCATCGCCGCGCCAATCGGCGCCGTCGCATTTCTCGCGGCCTGGTTCATACCCCAGGTGGAGCTCCGGCGAGGAGTCGGCGCATCTCCCGAACCCCCATCGGACACCTCCACAGCATCCGATCTGGCTGAGCGTGAACCGTCCGACGCAGACCGGCACGCCGCTGCGTGGTAACTTCGATGTTGCATGACGTGCATCCCGCACAACTTCCTGTAGCGCCGGACCTCTCGAGCTAGGTCCGCTCGTCGCGGCATCCGGCCGTGACGTCACCACGTCAGGAAGGAACGCCATGCGTTCACAGCTGGTCGGCGCCCTCGCGCCGTCCGATTCACGCAGGGGGCCGCATCTCCGTGCGCGCGATCTGCGCAAGGGATTCGGCGACGGCGTCGTGCTCGACGGCGTCTCCCTCACCGTCACCGCCGGTCAGCGCATCGCTGTGATCGGCGACAACGGCGCCGGGAAGAGCACACTGCTGCGCCTGCTCGCGGGCAGGCTCGTGCCCGACGGCGGCGACGTGAGGTGCACGACCGAGACTCGCTCCCTCATCGAGCAGGAGATGGACGCGCCAGACGGGACGACCGTGGCTTTCGTGCGTGCGGAGGCTCTGCGAGCGCCGCGCGACGCGCTGGCCGCGCTCGAGGACGCTGCGTCTGGCCTCGCCGCCGGCGCAGGCGGCGCCGACGAGCGCTACGCAGAAGCGCTCACCCGCGCCGAGCGACTTGCCGCGTGGGATGCCGAGCGGCAACTCGAGACAGCGTTGGGCGCCTTCGATGCGCAGTTCCACCCCGAACGGGCGCTTGCCAGCCTCTCGGTCGGCCAGCGCTACCGGCTGCGGCTCGCCTGCGCACTGGCTGACCCCGCCGGCGCCGTGCTGCTCGACGAGCCGAGCAACCACCTCGACGACAGCTCCCTGGACCGGCTTGTGCAGTGGCTGGTCGAGTTTCTCGGGATCGCTGTGTTCGTGACGCACGATCGCTGGCTCCTCGACGCGGTCGCGACGGCGATCTTCGACCTCGACCCGGCCCTTGGCGCCGGCGGCACCCTGTTCGGCGGAAGCTTTCCCGCGTACCGCGAGGCGCGCGCCGGGACGCTGCGCGAGTGGCGCCGACGGTATGCCGCGAGTCTCGACGCCGAGCGAGAGCGCTCCAAACAGTTGGTAGCGGCTCGCGCGGCGGCTCCGGACCACTGGCAGCCCGGCAAGGGCGCGGCCAAGCACGGACGCGAAAGTCGAGCGGCGGGTTCCGTTCGACTGCTCCAGCGCCGCATCGACGATCTCCGACGCGAGCGCGGCCCCGCGCCGCCGGATCCGCTCACGTTCACCGCCCCCGATGCAGCGGACACGGGCGACACGATCCTGCTCGAGGCGACCGGAATCGCGGTGAGCGGGCGCGTGACCCAGCCGTCCGACTCGCCGATCCGGCTCGGGGCCCGCGGCCGCCTGCTGCTGCGCGGCGCGAACGGAGCCGGGAAGTCGACGCTCCTGAGCGTGCTCGCGAGCCAACTCGCACCCGACACCGGCACGCTCACCGTCGCGCCCGGTGCCCACGTCGGGCTGCTCGCGCAAGAGGACGACTGGAACCCCAACCGCACGGCCGCCGACGAGCTCGGGGCGTGGGATCTCGATCAGATCCGTGCGACCGGACTGCTGCTCGACCCCGACCTCGGACGCCCGCTCGGCCAGCTCTCGGTCGGGCAGCGTCGACGAGTCGCGATCGCTCGCGTCCTGCTGAGCCGACCATCGGTGCTGCTGCTCGACGAACCGACCAACCACCTCTCGGTCACGCTCGTCGACGAATTGTGCGACGCCCTCCTCAGCACGCCGGCCGCAGTCGTGCTCGTCACCCACGACCGAACGCTGTGCCGCATGATCCATGACTGGGCGACAGTGACCCTGTCGCCGGTCGCAATGTCCGCGAAGTAGCCGAGGCGCTCAGCGAGCTCGCGCCTGCCATCTGGTCTGCATCGTATGTGGCCGCCACGCCTCAGAAGCGATGTCGGGTGTGGCTGAAGCCGCCCTTGGTGAAGGCAAGGACTTTCGCTGGGCGGACAGCGAACACGAGGGCGGTCCCGGCACCGTGTCGAAAGCCATCCTGACTGACCTCGTATTGCCATCGCCCGTCCCACTTTTGTGCCCAGACTGCGGCGAGCCGGTCGAGCTGCTGTGCGTCGGTGACGCGGGCCGCATCGCCCTCGAGCACCACGTCGAGGCCGCTCTGCCAGTCGTTGGCGCCTGTGGTCAGCGCGACGCGCGGGTTGCTGGCGAGGTTGTGCGCCTTCTGCTCGTCCGGGCCTGTGGAGAAGTGCAGTGCGTCGTCGAGCCAGACGGCGACGAGCGGAGTGACGTGCGGCCGGCCGTCTGCGCGAACGGTCGAGATCCAGAAGATCTCGGCCTGCTTGATCGCCTCGAGCGTGTCCTCCCAACTCGTGGGCTGTGCTGCTGGTTCGCTGAATCGGGTGTCGAGCTCCGTGCGGGGTGTCGTCATCACGGGGTTTCCGTCCTCGGGATTGGCGGGTGGTGGGCTTCCTGGTGGGTTCTCAGGACATAGACAGCCGCGCACCGAGGAACTCATCGGTGCGCGGTTGGCGATCACCCGCTCGCGGTCCGCCTGCTCGGTAACGCTGAGTAAATGTCCGGCCGGGCGTTACGTGGGCGGGGTCATCTTGCCCCAAGCGTGGGTCTCGTTGTCGTTACCGCAGGCTTTGGCTCCGCGGTCAACGCCGCCGGTGTTCAAGATCCGGGAGCGGTCGTGGTACGACTCGGCCACTCCGTCGAGGCTGAGGTACAGCACCGGGATCAGGTGGTCGCGGGTGGTGCAGCTGTGATTGGTCTCGGAGGTGTCGAAGTTGTACTTACCGCTGGTGGTGCCGGATCGCTCTTATGGGAACGTTCCCATAAGGAGGATCATGGGAACTCGCGGCTTATGGTGCTCGGGTCAAGAAGTCTCCGCAAACAGCGTGATCGGGCCCGGATGAGGGGTACATAATCTGAGCGGCTTGGCCGAGATCGTCTCCGACGTGTTGATTGCGGAGACGAGACGGTCGAGATGGCCGAAGTGTCGGGAGTAGGAGTGCCGGGTCCGCTTGGACCGTTCGTAGCCGGGTTCGCCGCGGAGTTGTCGCGGCAGACGTACAAACCGCAGCCGCACGTCGCTGCGCACGCTCGGCCCGATGTTCAGCGCCACGCGGATGCTCGGCGCGGTACGTCGAGGGCCTCTATCGCGGTTGACGGGCATGACACGATTCTGGGGTGCGTGCGGGGCTGCGGATCGGGCGCGTCGGGCGAGCCTGGCTTGCCGCAGCGGTCCTCTGCGCGCTGACCGCCACGGCCTCGTCGGCACGGCTGGTTTCGACCACGCCTGGCTATCCCGGGCTGCAGGCCGTCCCGAGGCTCAAGGCGGTCGCGCCGCCCGGATCGACCAAGCCCGGCGCGCCGATCCACATCGGCCAGGGCTACCGCCCGCACGTTCTCGTCGACGACGCCGGCGCCGCCCACATCACGTGGTCGACTGGCTCGGTCGAGCACGGCCCGGCCGGCGAGCACACTTACACCGCGGGCTGGGACAACTACTGCCGCTTGAGCCGAGGCGTGCGCAGCTGCGGCGACCCTGCCCGCTTCGACGCGCCGATCACCTACCCGGCCGGCCCCGGCGACACCAGCCCGTTCTTTATGAACAGCCCCGGCGGGAACCAGGACATCGGCGAGGGCTCGCTGCCGCTGGCGACGGGTAACGAGCTGCTGATCCTCGCCCACCGCCCCGGCAACGTCGTGGCGGTGCCGGGGGGGACGAGCACCGACGTCAACTTCGTGTGGAGCTCGGACGACGGCGGATCGTCGTTCACCGGCCCCGGGATCACCTCGACGATGGACTACTACGGCGGCGCCGTCGTCTATGGCAACCCGGTCTCGATCGGCATCTTCGGGACCACGGGCGCTCTGATCCAGGACGACACGACGCTCGGCCACGTGTTCTTCCAGGGCGGCGCGGCCGGTACCTACACCCCCGCCGCCGCCCGTGCCGACCTCGGGAAGGGCGCCAACAATCTCATCATCCGCCACCAGGCGGCGCTTGACGGCGATCGCCCGATCGTCGCCTTCGACGACCTGCGTGATGTCACCGTCCGCGAGTACAGCGGCCATGGCGATATCAACGACGCCGTCAACTGGACGACGTCGCGCTTTCCCGGCGTCGATCCCGAGCTGGCGAGCGGGCCCCGCGGCGTGTGGCTGACCTACTACCGCCCTGGCATCGTCAGCCGGGGCGTTGTCGTCCGCCTCGTGCACGGCCGCCGTTCGGGGCCTGCGACGCCCGTGTTCCCGTCACGGCTGGAGAGTCAGGACAACCAGCTCTCAGAAGCGGGCAACGGCGAGTTGGTCGCCGGCTGGACGCCCAAGGACATCAACGACGATAGCTATCGCACCGCCGTGATCGCGACGTCCGTCAACGGCCGGCGGTGGAGCAGGCCGCAGACCCTCTACCGCGTTGGCAAGGGCGACGGCATCGACGGGTTGGACCTGTCGACCGGACCCGACGGCGGCGGCGTCGCGGTGCTGGTCCACGGGAAACTGCACGACCCCAATGTGCTGGGCCAGTCGTTCTCCATTGGCGGGCAGGTCGAGGCAATCCCGTACGGAGCCCGCGGCTCGACCGGCAAGAAGGGTCTCGGCGGCCGGGGCGCCGGGGCGCCCGGTCAGGCCGGCTGCCTGGACCTGCGGTTCGGCGCCGTCCACGCCCACGTCGACTCTGGCTGCTTTTTGCGCGTCACTGACCCGCGCGATCCCAACGGTCACGCCTCGATCGCCTATGGAGGGGTGCATGTCAATGGGCTGGAGATCCGCCCCGATGCGCCCGGCGCCGCGATCGTGATCGACACCGACCTGCACACGATCGACTCGGTGGGCGGGACCGTCAGCATCCTGCTCCAGCACTCCGGCGTCCCTGACATCAAGCTGTGGGATGGCTCGCTGCACGCCTACCTGGGCGCCCGCGACAATCCCGGCGACCTGCTGTTCCCGCTGCCGATGGGCGGTTTTGTGGCCAACGTGCTGGGCTTCGACGCGCTGGGCACGGTCAACGTGATCCTGGGCCCGGAGTCGGTCTCGATGCCGATGGCGCTGAAGCTGCCGTCGTACTTCGGCGTCACCGGCTCGGCGACCCTGCGGGCCGACATGACCGACGACCTGGAGCGCGATTCGCTGCGCATCGCCATCCCGGACGCGGTCTTCCCCGGGCTCGAGGTGTCCGGCGGCACGATCGACTGGGCCGGGCCTTCGCAGCAGTGGCAGGGGACGGCCGAGCTGCAGATGCAGCCGGGCGCCGGATCGTCCGGGCTTGACGTCACGGCCGCGCGGATCGCCTTCGATCACGGCGACTACGTCTCCGGTGGGTTCACGGCCGACCCGTATCCGGGCACGCCGATCTACCGCAACGCCTATCTGGAGCGCCTCGATGCCGCTGCCGATCTGCACCCGCCGCGCTCGCTGACCGGCAACGCCGAGATGGGCTCGGTCGCCCACGGGGACGGGATCTACTCGCTGGAGGCGACCGGGCCGCTTCGCACGGCCTTCGGGACCCCGTCGGTGATGACCGTCGACGGCAGCGGCTCGATCTACGGGGTCCCGCTGACCAGCGCCCACGCCGCCTTCAGCACCAACGGGACATTCCATGAAACGGGCACGCTGGGGTTCGACGGGTTCGGGATCACGATCGGCGGCTCCCTCGACGCCACCATCGCGCTGGCCGCGGGGATCACGAGCGGCACGCTGAACGGCGGCTTCTCGTTCGGGCCCTACAGCGTCGGCACGACGATCCCCTTCAACGACGTCGGCTTCGGCTACTGCAAGACCGTGGGGATCGGCCCGGCCAGCACCTCGGTGGGGTTCGTGTTCAAGTGGGACGGCGGCGGCGAGGTCCATCTGGACGGCTGTGACAGCTCGCTGTCGGGCTCGGGAGTCGCCTCGGCCCGGGACCGGGCGCGGGCCGCCGATGACGGGGTTACCGTGTCACCCGGGACCGCGGTGGAGGAACTCGACGTGCGCGGCGCAGGCGGCGTGCCCAGCGTCACCCTCACCTCGCCCGGTGACAAGACGATCGTCCCCTCGACGACCGACATCCACGCGGCCGCGATCGCGCTGCCGGTGCCCGGGGCGAACCTGCTGGCGGTGGCGATTCCGCATCCGGCGAGCGGTGCGTGGCGCGTCTCCGCCGCCCCCGGATCGGTGGCGATCGCCTCGGTCTCCGCGGGGCGCGGCTATGCACCGCTGAAGGTGTCGGCGCGGGTCACCGGAGGCGGCCATCGCCGGGTTCTGGTCTACAGGGCCGGGCTGCACCCGGGCGTGACGGTGCGCTTCGCCGAGTACCGCGGCTCTACGCTGTTGGCGATGCTCGGCTCCGCCCGCCACGCGTCGGGTCGACTCCGCTTCACGCCGGCCGGCGGTCCGGCCGGTTCGCGGCGGATCGCGGCCCTCGTCGGCGGTCCTGGAGCAGTGCCGCGGACGGTGACAGTGACGCGCTACCGGGCTCCGGGCCCGGCGCGGCCGGGGGCGGCTCACGTGCGGGTGGCGCGGCGCGCGCGGGCATTCGTGGTGCGCATCTCGCGGGCGGCCGGCGCGGCGCGCTATCTGCTAATCGCCCGGACCGCCGGCGGCCGGCGCATCCACACCCTGCTCGGCGCCCGCCGCCGCACGCTGACGGTGCCCGCCGCGGGGTGGAGTGACCGCATCACCGTGAGCGTCACGCCATTGTCGGCCGCCGGCGTGGCGGGCCGCAGCGCCCACGCGACGCTGCGGCTGCGGGTCGCCGCTCCTCGCTACCGGGCGCCCCGGCGGCGCCGCTCCAAGAAGCGCTAGCCGAGTAGCTAGCGCAGCTCTGAGAGCGGCGCGGCCCTGGGCCGACGTACTTGGCGGTGGGCCGGATCAGGCGCCCTTCGCGCTCACCGTCGCACGATCGGTGCGCCCCGCCGCACGGCGCGCCGCGCCGCGCAGAAGCACTCCGCCACGTCCGACGACAACCCCGATACGGCCACATCCCAAGCCGCTAGCCAGCCGCTCAACGCCGCCACCAGTCCGAGCTGCTTGCCCACCGGCTGCGGCTTGTATCCCTGCCGCGACAACTCCGCAGCGAACCCGGCTACGAACGGTCCAAGCGGACCCGGCACTCCTACTCGCTGAACGCGATGGGAGCGTGGCCTCTGTACATCGTCTCAGGCGCGGTGGTCGCACTGCTGATGTTCATGGTGCTCGGCGCGATCGCAAGCGCGGTCAGAGACATTGACCTCGCTCAGGCGAGGTCAAACCGCGGCTAGATCGGCGGAAACCTTAGTGCGTTTCGGGGCCCCTGAAGTACCGCTACCGGGATTCGAACCCGGGTTTCCGCCGTGAGAGGGCGGCGTCCTAGTCCCCTAGACGATAGCGGCGGGGTCTTTTTTTGCAGGGCTTTTGTGATCCTGCACGACGCCGGGAAGGGTAGGTCCCACGAAATCCACCACAGGGCGCCGCAGGCAAGGGTAGCGGGGGCGCGCGCCGCGCGGCACCGCACGGGGCCGTCTCGGCCAGCCTTTCGCTCCTCGAATCGTTGCGGAAAGGGCGGCAGGCGATAGACAGGGGGTCCTTGCGGCGCAAGAATCACGTAGTGGGTATCGCTGGAGCATCGCGAATGGAGATCGCTCGTACGCTGACTTCAGCGTACGCAGGCGGCCTACTCAGTGAGGAGACCTTCGTCCGCCGACTTGATCACCTGCTCGGGGCTCGGCTGATTGATCCGCTGCGGATCACTGGCGACTTGAACCTTCGAAGTTCGGCTCGTGTACGGCGCATCCCGCTTGTCCGGGCGGTGATCTCAGCGGTGCGCCGCGTTCGAGTCCCTAGTCCAGCCCGTGTTGCAGGTAGTGCGGTGCTGTTGGCGCTCGACTGGGGTGGTGGTGGACAACAGGAACTGCTTCTCGGTCGTCATGAAAGCTGTGATGTGATGCTCTCGAATCCGAGCGTCTCTCGTCGCCACGCTCGTCTCGTATTCCGCGACGGGAACTGGGTTCTCCAGGACCTAGGGTCCACCAACGGCACCCTCGTCAATGGCGTACGCGTTGGTCGCTGTGAACTTCGTCCAGGGGACCGCTTGGTTCTCGGGAACGAGGCCCTGAAGGTCGACTGACTCGGCGCCGCCCGGCTATCCCTTCCCAGCGAGCGGTACAACGTTGGTCTGCCCGGCGCTGAGGCGGCTCGCGAGGTCGTCCACGTTCGTCGGGAGGAGATGGCCGTACACGTCGTACGTGGTCGCGATGCTGGCGTGGCCCATCCAGTCGCGGACCTCCAGCGCGTTCGCGCCGGAGGCGATCAGCATCGACGCGCACGTATGCCGCAGGTGGTGGAAGGTCACGTCGCGACCGGGTAGGGCTCTCCTGACCGCCGGGCGCCAGAAGTTGCGGCCCCAGCTTGTCGCGCGGATCGCCTCGCCGTCGTCCCGCGTGAACACCAGCGCGTCAGGTCCGCCGGGGAGCGAAGTCAGGTGGTCGGTCAGGGCTTTGGCAAGGGTGGGCTCCAGGCCGACCGTGCGACCTCGGCCGCTCTTGGTCTCGCCGAACGTCGGGGCACCATTGGCCCATGCCTTGATCGCCTCCTCGACGCGGACGCGGCCATGGAGCACGTCAACGTGCCGACGCCTCAGCGCGAAGATCTCCGACTGACGTAGGCCGGTGTAGGCGGCGAAGCGGATCATCAGCCGGTAGCGCGGGTCCATCGCCTCGATCAGCTTGTCGATCTCCTTGCGGGTGACGAACGCGGCCTTGCGGCTCGGCTTGCTCGACGGCATGTCGCGGACGCGCGAGCACGGGTTGGCAGGCGTCCAGTTCTCGTCGGCGGCGTAGCGCATGATCGAGGACAAGACGGTATGGATCTTGTGGACCGTCCCGCCGGTCATCTCGCCAGCCTCGACGCGGACGGCCAGCCGGGCGAAGTACTTGCGGACCATCGTCCGGTCGATCGAGGCCACGCGCTGAGATCCGAACGCGGGAATCAGATGAGCCCGGACAATCGAGTCATATCGAGCGCGGGTCCGAGGCGTGAACGTCGGGTAGCGCATCTCGCGCCACTCCTCGACAGCCTCGGCGAACGTCTTGCGGGATCTGCGCCCGGTCAGGTCGGCCACCATGCCGCCGTTCTCGTGGGCGGTGCGTCGGATCTCCGCGAGGATGTGTTCTCTTGTCACGCCGCAATGCTACGGCTACGGGTTAGCCCATTGCGGATCTACCCTTGATCCCGACCGCATGATTGCTCTCTCCCTGATCCTCCTCATCGGCGGCGTCGTGTTCGTGCTCGCCGTGCTTGCCGTGGTCGTCGTTGCGTTCGGCTACGCGGTGGCGCTCATGGCGCGCATCGTGGCCGTGGTCGCGTATCTCGTCGGGCCGACGACTCGCACCCGCTGAGCCCTCACGGGAGGCCCCAGGAGCCCACGGACGGCGAGGACCCCTACCCGAGCCCGGATCGGCTCGGAGGTGTTCTCAGTTCGGCTGAGGTTCCGGGTCCTACCTCCCACGGGAATCACCACTGACCGCTGCGTCGCGGTGGCTTACCGCTGATTACCGCTACGTCCCGCCGGACTGGCGAATCCCCTGCGAGACGGGGCTTTACGGCCCTCCCCGGTCACTCCCGGCTCGCTACCGGACACCCGCCCGATAGCTGTGAGAGGGCGGCGTCCTAGTCCCCTAGACGATAGCGGCGGGGTCTTGTTTTGCAGGGCTTTCGCGAGCCGCTGCCGGGCATCTCAGAGCTTCTCGGAGAGGGGCACCCCGGAAGGAACCCCTAGATGCCGCGGAGAAGAGGGTAGCTCAGAGCTTGACTGGGCGGCTGGTACCGAGCGCGCGTCCTGTGTGGTCGAGCGCGGTGACCGCCGCGTAGCCACTGGTGGCGGCGAGCTCAATCGCGGTCTCGAAGCTGTGCTGCTTCACATGGCCAAGCGGACGCAGCTTCCCCGGGCGCCGTCCGACGCTCACCTGCCACGCGCTGACACCGGTTGCACCGTTCCAACTGGCGTACAACTTGCTGCGCGCCCGAGCCGCGTCCCGCGTGGCGGTTAGGGCGGGGGCATACGCTGGAACGCCCCTCCACGGCTGGTGATACCCCCGGTATGACTCGTATCCCCGAGGCAGGCGCGCCTCCTCGAGTAGGGATCCGTGAGGTGCGAACCGGCTGAAGAACTGGAGCTCACCCCATCCGACGACCACGTCCCCGCCGGGAAGGGTCTGCATGTTCCCGAAGCCGTAGGCGAGCAGCGGCGGGTGATGACGGTATGAGCGGGCCCGCCGCACGGTCTTGCGGGCTTCGTCCAGCTCAAGCACGAGCCCACGCGATTGTGAATGGGTCTTGCGCCAGGGCTGCGGGGCGGGGAACATCGCTGCACCGTCGTCGAAGACCGTGATCGTTCCGCCCACGTGGCGGGCGTCGTGCTGCCAGGCGAACTGCGTATCGGTGCCCATGGCGAAGTCGCTGCGCTTACCTCCCAGGCGCCAGATCACCCGACCGGTGCTCCGTTCAAGCTTGTAGAGGGCCCAGGTATGTCGACCCGAGACGAGCAGGTTGCCGTCCGGGGTGACGTCGATCGAGTTGGCGTGCATGAAGTCGTAGAAACCCCCGGGTCGCATGTACGACTCCGAGATGGACAGGTGGTCAAGGCTTCGCCATTCCATGAGCACGCGCCCGGTCCGCACATCGATCTCCTGCAGGACCGACTCGGAAATATGTCCGTGCTTCGAGCCACCGACGGATGACAGGTCCGCGGGTACGGTCGAAGGCGAGCACGTTATGAGCGCTGTCCCTTCAGGAGTGAGCACGAGCTCATGGGGATCGACGATATGTCCGTTCCCCGCGCGTACCCGAGCGATCTCGCGATAGGAGCTGTCCACGATCACCCCCTCACCCTGACCCAGGAAGGTGCCCTCCCACCATGTGAG
Organism: uncultured Solirubrobacterales bacterium; assembly: GCA_963796645.1. Taxonomy (GTDB): domain Bacteria; phylum Actinomycetota; class Thermoleophilia; order Solirubrobacterales; family Solirubrobacteraceae; genus Palsa-465. Next base: position 761,101 of record CAWCMQ010000007.1, read on the forward strand.
CACTGGCTCGCCTCTGTACTGCTGAACCCTGAAGTTCATGGCAAACCACTGCGATGGCATGGGCTTGAACCACACGAGTCTCCCCTGCTCGCCCACCATGAGCGGACCAGACTGGGGTCCGCCGACTTTGCCGGGTGACAGCAACCAATAGCCATCAGCCGAGTTGGCGAGTGCCCCCTGACCGTGACTGACCGTCACGCGCGGAGGGTGGAGATCAGGCCGCGAACGGAAAGAGAGGACCGGATGGGACGCAGCGCCGGCCGCGTCCGCCGCCGGGCCTGCCAGACCCTGATGTGGCCGAGCAGCCGCTCCCGGGGCGCTCACCCCGACTGTGGCCAGCCCCGCGGCGGCCGCGCCGGCCGCCTTGAGGAACTGGCTCCGAGTGAGCCAAGCAAGTTCCGCCGGATCCATCGGATGCTTATCCCCAGTCCTGCTCACGACCGACCCGCCGCGCGGCCGTACTCGCCACGAACCAGCTCATCCCCGAAGCCCTCAAGACCCATCGCACAACGGTACCGGCTCTCACACGGAGGCCGCCCGCAGACCGCCCCAACAATCGAGATCGTGGCGCCCCAGGCACCGGGGTGGCGACGCGTCCGGGGAGGAACTTGTGCGAGTCCCGAGCCGGGAGTGGCCTGACCCGTACGCGGCCGTTTTGCAGTCCGGCAAGCTGCTACCTTGAGGCGCCCCCGCGGCTGTGGCGGAATTGGTAGACGCGCACGGTTCAGGTCCGTGTGGGCGAAAGCCCGTGGAGGTTCGAGTCCTCTCAGCCGCACTCTCCCGCTGAGAGACTCACAGCCAGCCCATCTCCTCGGCCGTTCGGACGGCCTCGGCCCGGTTGCGAGCGTCGAGCTTCTGCATCGCAGAGGACAGGTGGTTGCGGACGGTCCCGGGCGAGAGGTAGAGGGCGTCGGCCAGCTCCGCGACCGTGGCATGGCGACGCGAGGCCGCGAGCACCTCGTGCTCGCGCGGGGTCAGCGGATTCTCGCCCTCGCTGAGCGCTGCCGCCGCCAGCCCTGGATCCACGATTCGCTCGCCCGCCACAGCGCGACGGATCGCCGACGCCAGCGCGGACGCCGGGGCGTCCTTGAGCAGGAACCCCGAGGCGCCGCCCTCCATCGCCCTGCGCAGGTAACCGGGGCGGCCGAACGTGGTCAGGATCAGGACCCGGCACGATGGCATCGACCGCGCGAGTTCGGTGGCCGCGTCGAGCCCGGTACGCCCCGGCATCTCGATGTCGAGCAGGGCCACGTCGGGGCGCGCTGCTCGGGCGGCATCGAGCACCTCGTCGCCACGCGAAACCTGTGCCACCACCTCGATGTCGGGCTCGAGCCCGAGCAGGCTGGCGATCGCGCCCCGCACCATGCCCTGGTCCTCGGCGAGCAGAACGCGAATCACGACGCGGCGGTGGGGACCGTGACGGCCAGGCGGAAGCCTCCCTCGGGCCGCGCGCCGACCTCGACCCGTCCACGCAGCTCGCGGACGCGCTCGGCGAGGCCAACGAGCCCGTGCCCGTCGCTGCCGCCATTGGGCGCCGGACCGTGGCCGTCATCGAGCATCTCGAGCGTCATCGCGTCCAGGCCGGCGCGGATCGTCAAAGTGCATTGCCGGGCACCGCTGTGGCGGATCACGTTCGTGGCACCCTCCCGTACCGCCCAGGCGAGCAATGCGTCGGCGGCTGGGTCGAGCGACACCGCCGGACGCTCGATCTGCGCCTCGATCCCGGCTGCCGAGAGCGCCATCTGTGCACCCTCGATCTCGCCGTCCAGCGTCGGCTTGCGATAGCCGCTGACCGCCTCGCGAACCTCACTCAGTGCACCGCGCGCGACGGTCTCGAGCTCGACGATCTCCTGTGCCGCCTTCCCGGTGTCCGCCTCGAGCAGCCGACCGGCCAGCTCCGCCTTGAGCGCGATCACCGACAGGCTGTGCCCGAGCAGGTCGTGCAGGTCACGCGCGAACCGCTCGCGCTCCTGGGCAACGGCAAGCCGAGCAAGCTCGGCCCGCGCCTGGACCAGCTCCGAGTTGCGGATGCGCAGGTCGCGCAGCAGCAGCATCAGCAGCCCAACCCCGGCGGTGCTCGCCACCGCTCCGACGGTGGTGCCCCCGGCCGCTCCGCCGATCGCCGAGGTCACGCCGGCCATCACCACGCACAGCCCGATGGCCGGCGCAACGTACTCGTCGGGCGCAATGATCGCTGCGCACGCGGCGCAGTAGGTGAACAGGAAGCCCCAGCCGGATTTCTCGGACACCGTCAGGAACGTCGCCACCGCCAGCAGCAGCCCGAACAGCACGAATGGCAGCGGACCGCTCTCATGCCAGCGCCAGCAGAACACCAGCCCGAGGTAGCCGCCGACGAACACGACCGCCCCGGCAATGACCACGCCATGCGGCAGCGGGTTGTGGCGACTCCCGATCGCATCGGCGAGTGGGAACAGGATGAACGCCAGCCACACGGTGGACGCCGCAATCCGGACCGAGTTCGGGTTCTGCTCGCTGCGCAGCATTCCGCCGAATCGGACCGGAGTCTGCGGAGACAGCAATCCGCCCGGGCGGAACGGGCCGCCCAGGCGGATCGACTTATCGTTGGCCGACGGTCCCGGCCAGCGCCTGCGGGTGGACCCGCTCACGCGCACCTCCGCTCGGCATCCGGCGTCGCCCTCATGTCGGGCGCGTGAGTCATCCAGCTGCCGCCTCACCCTGCGGCGCGCGCAGGAAGCGGAGCATCAGGATCACACCGATCACCGTCCAGATCAGCAGCGTGCGCACGTCCTGGCCCTTGAGGCCCGCGCCACCGTGCCTGGGGTCGAACACGTACTGCAGGCCGTCGGCCAGCGCCCTGATCGGGAAGAACTTCGCGATCTCCTGGAGCCAGCTCGGCATGTTGTCGGTCGGGAACCAGATGTTCGAGATGAACGTCAGCGGCAGGATCGCGAGGTTCACGAACACCGGCGCGGACTCGGCCGACGGGATGAACCGTGTGACGCCGATCCCAAGCGAGGTGAACGCGGCCGTGCCAAGCACGAGGATCACGATCAGCCCGGGGAGCGCCGCGGCCCGGATGTGCACGCCGTAGAGAATCGCACCGAGTCCGAGCATCAACGCGGTCATTCCGGCCACGATCAGCACTGTGGAGCCGATCCGCGCCGCGACGTACGCCCAGCGCGGAAGCGGCGTGCCCTGCATGCGCTTCAGCACGCCCTCGTCGCGCAGAATCGCGGTCGAGATCGCCATGTTCACGAATGTAGTCGCGATCACCGCATAGGCCAGGATTCCTGGGACGAAGAAATCGTCGTAAGGAATGTTGCCACGCGAGCTGAGATGTCCCGTTTTGTTCAGGCTCGCGAAGATCACGAGGAACATCAGCGGGAACACGAACGTGAAGATCCCGCGGCCACGATTGCGCCAGTAGGCGCGCTGCTCGTAGCGGATCTGCCAGCCGACGAGACCGAAGTCCCGTCGCAGTGAGGGTGTCAGGACCGAACTCATCGAATTGCCTCCTCGCGCACGGGATTGTCGTCGGCGGAGCCCGTGAGCTCCAGGTAGATGTCCTCGAGGCTCGGTTGTGCCACCGAGAAGCCCCGCAGCTCGACGTCCCGCTCCAGCGCCCAGCCCGTCACCTCGCTCGTAGCCTGGATCGGCTCGCGGGTCAGGATCACAACCCTGTCGCCGTCCATCGATCGGCCCTCAGACGGGATCTCCGGAATGTCGCCGAGCGACCAGCCGGCCGGAAGCGAGAACTTGATCTCGGTCGGACGCAGGTCCCGGCCGCCGAGCTCATCCGGCGTCCCGGCCGCGATGATCTCGCCCGCCCGCATCACGGCGACCCGATTGGCCAGCGCCTGCGCCTCGTCCATGTAGTGGGTGGTCAGGAACACTGTCTTGCCGAGCTCGCACAGCGAACGCACCGTCGACCACGCGTGCCGGCGAGCGGCCGGGTCGAAGCCGGTGGTCGGCTCGTCGAGGAAGATCACGTCCGGGTCGCCAACGAGCGCCAGGGCCAGGTCGAGCCGGCGGCGTTGACCGCCGGACAGGCTGCTGGCGCGCGCGAAGCGCTTCTCGCCCAGCTCCACCAGCTCGATCACCTCGTCGACCGGCCGCTGCCGCGAGTGGTAGCGGCCGTACATCTCGACCAGCTCGGTGACGGTCAGGTCGGTCTGGACGCCGCACTGCTGAAGGACGATCCCGACCCGCTCGCGTAGCTCCCGGGGACTCTCCGCCGGATCCATGTCCAGCACCAGCGCGTCTCCCCCGGTCCGTGTCCGGTAGCCCTCGAGGATCTCGACCGTCGTCGTCTTGCCCGCTCCGTTCGGTCCCAGCAGGCAGAACACCTCGCCGCGCGCGACCTCAAAGCTCACTCCACGCACAGCTTCCAAATCGCCGTAGCTCTTGCGCAGATCGCGCACGACCACGGCATTCCCTCCGTTGTATGTGTGATTCGCAGTCATGGCTCGAGAGTAGGTCGCGGACCGCGATCGCGTAAGTGGCGCGCGGCCGAAATCAGGCATGACATTCGTCATGGCAAGATGCGGGCGTGGCCGATGTCCTGATCTATGCCGACACGTTGCGCTCAGCCGAGATGCGCCATGAGATCCCGCTCATGGTGCCCGACCCGTTCCTGTACGCAGAGCTCGGCGATGAACGCCACGTGGTCGTCAGCTCGATCGAAGCCGCGCGCATCGCCGCGCTCAATTCCGGCTTGACCGTCCATGCGCTCGAGGAGTACGGCTGGGACGAGCTGCTGGCGAGCGGAGTCGACCGCCACGAGGCCGAGTGCGCGATCACCGTCCGCGCGTGCCTCGAGCTCGCCGCCCAAGACGTGAGCGTCCCCTCCGAGTTCCCGCTCGAGCTGGCCGACCGGCTCCGGGCCGAGGGGGTCTTGCCGACGCCCGATCACGCGCTTTTCACCGCACGCCGCCGGGTCAAGAACGAGTTCGAGGTTGCCGGGATCCGCCGTGCGCAGCGGGCCGCCGAAGCGGGGATGCGGTCCGCGGCTGCGCTGTTGCGCGCCGCCGAGCCCGGACCTGACGGCCTCAGGGCGGGGGCCGAGGCGCTGACCTGCGAGCGGCTCAAGGTCGCGATCCGCGAAGCGATCGTCGGCGCGGGCTGCACGGCCGATCATTTCGTCGCCTCGCACGGCGCTCAGACCGCGATCGGCCACGAGCTCGGCTCGGGACCGATCCAGTCCGGCGAGCCGGTGGTCATCGACGTTTGGCCGCAGGATGCCGAGTCGAACTGTTTCGCCGACATGACCCGCACGTTCGTGGTCGGCGAGCCGCCGGACGAGCTGCACCGCTACCACGCGCTGACCCTCGAATCGCTGCAGCTCTCGATGCAGGCGCTGCGCGCCGGCGCCGCCGGCCTCGATGTCTACGCCGCCGCGTGCGAGCCCTACGAGCGGGCCGGTTTGCCGACGCAGCGCACCAAGCAGCCCGGCCAGGTCCTGGAAGAGGGCTTCTACCACTCGCTCGGCCACGGCGTGGGACTTGAGGTCCACGAGGCACCCCTGCTCGGCCGTGCGCCCGACATGCTCACCGCCGGCGACGTGGTCACGCTCGAGCCGGGCTGCTACCGCCCGGGCTTCGGAGGCTGCCGGCTCGAGGACCTCGTGCTCGTCACGGACAGCGGGCCCGAGCTGCTCACGGATTTCCCATACGACCTCGAACCGTAGGGTCCGTTCAGGACGTGTTCCAGCGCGTCAGCACCTCGTTGTCATGCTCGTATCCGAGTGCGCTGATCGCCCCCGCGGACAGCGCCAGCCGACACCCTCCCGAAACCGGGAGCCCGATCCAGCGGGCGGCGATCACCCGCAACACGTGACCGTGCGCGAACACGAGCGCATCGCCATCGACGCCGCGCAGCCGCGAGAGCACGCGGTCGGCTCGCGCGCCGACATCCTCCGGCCGCTCGCCGCCCGGGCAGCCGTCGCGCCACAGGCTCCAGCTCGGCGCGGACTCATGAACCTGGGGCGTCGTCAGCCCCTCGTACTCGCCGTAGTCCCACTCGTGCAGGTCGCTGTCGACCTCGACGCGATCGCCGAAGCCCGCGAGCCGACACGTCTGGAGCGCGCGATGCAGTGGGCTCGAGAGCACAAGCGCGAACTGCATTCCGTTCAGCTCAGTCCCAAGCGCCTCCGCCCGCCGTCGGCCCTCGGCGGTCAGATAAAGGTCTGTCCGGCTCGTGTGTCGCCCCGCCGCGCTCCATTCCGTCTCCCCATGACGAACGAGGAAGATCTCCACGGTCAGCGGCCCTCGACGCCCCCGGTCCGCGCGATCTCGGCCACCTTGGCTCGCCGGCGGACATGCCGTTCCTCATCGCTGATAACGGCGTTCAGGAATGCGACCACGATCTCGGCCGCGACCTCGGAGCCGACGACCCGGCCACCCAGGCACAGGACGTTGACCCCATCGTGCTCGACGGCCTGATGCGCCGTGTAGTGGTCGTGGATCGTGGCGGCGAAGATGCCGTCGATCTTGCACGCGGCGACCGAGACCCCGGCGCCCGAGCCGCACACGATGACGCCGCGCGCGGCCCGCCCGGAAACGACCGCCCGCCCCACCTCGAGCGCCTTGTCCGGGTAATCGATCGGGTCGGGACGATCGGTGCCCAGGTCGAGCACCTCGTGCCCGGCGTCCTCGATCGCGGAGAACAGGCGCGGGCGCAGCAGGAAGCCGGCGTGGTCGAAGCCACACGCGACGATCATGGGCTCACCTCCGTGGTATGGCGCGTGGATGAAAGCTCGTTCGCGGCCAGCATCGCCGCGCCCAGCACGCCCGCGCGGGGACCGTGCCGGGCCAGCCGGATCTTGGTACGGCCGCCGAGGCCCGGCAGCACGTAGCCCGCCGCCACCCGCTTGGCCGGGGCCAGCAGGAGATCTCCGGCGCGTGCGGCCCCGCCGCCGATCACGACCTCCTCGGGATCGAACGTGTTGATCGCGTTCGCGATCCCGATCCCGAGTCGCTGGCCCCAGATCTCGACGATCCGCGACGCCGTGGCGTCACCGTCCTGCGCTGCGTCGACCGCGTCGCCGCCGAGCACCTGCTTGCCCTCCTGGCGCAGGCGGCCGAGCTCGGACTCCGGGTGCTCGGCCGCGGCGTGCGCCGCAAGCCGGTCGAGCGCGTGTCCGGAGGCTGCGAACTCGAGCGAGCCAGCCTGGGGAAAGGTCCCCATCGGCATCGGCACCGAGCCGGTCAGGTCGAGCCCGACGATCGTGTGGCCGAGCTCGCCGGCGCCGCCGGTTGCGCCGCGATAGATCTGGCCCCCCAGCACCAGGCCCCCTCCGATCCCAGTGCCGACCGTGATCATCACCAGGTCACGGACCAGCAGTTTCAGATCTTCGCTGTAGGCCTCGGCCAGAGCGGCGACGGTCGCGTCGTTGTCGACGAACACCGGCACGCCGAGACGGTCGCACAGGACCTGGCGCAGCGGCACGTCTGCGAGCGGGACGTTGGTCGAGGACACGACGCGACCGGTCTCGAACTCCACCACGGACGGAACACCGACCCCGACCGCCTCGAGCCCGTCGCACTTGACCTCGGAGACGATCTTCGCGATCTGGTCGACGAGCGCATCGGAGCCGGAGAGCTCGGTCGGGTGCAGGACGGACTCGGTCAGCTCGCTGCCCTGCAGCGCCGCCACCGCCACCTTTGTCCCCCCCAGATCGACGCCGACGAAGCTCATAGGCGCTGTGCCGCGGGCGAATCGAGGAGCACCGTCACCTCCTCGGCGAAGCCGGGGACAAGGGACGCGGGTATATGCGGGTCCGGCTTGGCCTCGGGACCGAAGGCCCTGGCGATCGCCTCGGCCTTGCCGGCACCCGAGGCGAGGAACACGACTCGATCGGCGTGACCGAGGGCCGGAAAGGTCAGCGAGATCCGGGGCACGAACGGCTCCAATCCGGCCTGCTCCACACCGACCGCGAAGCTCGAGTGCTCCTGCAGGCTGGGCTGGTCGGGAAACAGCGAGGCGGTGTGACCGTCCGGGCCGATCCCGAGCAGCACGAGGTCGAAGCGGGGTGTCCCGGCCGCGCGCAGCTCGCGCTCGTAGGCCGCGGCGCCCTCCGTCGGTCCGCGCTCGCCCTCCATCCGCTTGACGATCGGCTGGTTGTCTGGGCCGAGCGGATCGAGCAGGGCCTCGGTGACCATCCGGTGGTTCGAGCGCTCGTCCTCGGGCGGAACGCACCGCTCATCGCCGAACCAGAGCGTCGTCTCGCTCAGGTCGAGGCCAACCGCGCCGACCGCCTCCACGAGCTGCCCGTACGCGAGCTTGGGCGTCGAGCCCCCGGCGAGCACGACGTGGCCGCCCCCCGCACACGCACCTACCAGCATCGCGGCGCACGCGCGCGCGGGATCCGCAACGACCTCGAGCTCCACGCTCATTGCGGGCACATCTCCAGGGCGGCATCGAGTGCCGGGCCATAGGTGGGGTCGCGCAGCAGCGCCTGGCGCACGCCCTCGCCCAGGATGCCGCCCTCGCCGCGCGAGGCGCCCAGCACCTGCCACTCTCGCTCGTCGCCTTCGGGCTGGCGCTCGCGGGCTCGCAGCCCGCCGGGCGCTCGATCCAGCGAGAGCGAGAACCCGGACGGGCACGCCACCGTCACTCCGGCGAGGCCGGGGACATCCTGGTCGGCGGGCTCGAGCTCGATCCTGACCTCGTCGTCCCGGCGGCGCGCCGCGCCCCGCAGCGACTCTGGTCCAGCCAGTTCAAGCACGCGCGGCTGCCAGTGCAGGCGGGACGCCAGCCATCCCGCGAGCAGCAGCGCGCTGGCGGTGGAACCCGGTCGGTGCCGGACGGCGAGCCGGTCGAAACCCGACAGGTACGGGAGGCGATCGGCCGGATCGAAGCTGGCCGCGAGCCGCTCCCGCCACGGGGTCGTCCGCAACCAGGCGAGATCGACGACGTAGGCACCGCGAAGCTTCTCCCCCGCGCGGGAGAGCGCCGCCCTGGGGTCTGGCAGGTCGTCGGTGTCGAGCAGCAGCACGTCGGTCATCTTGCTCAGCGCCTCAACCGCCTCCTCGTGACCGTGGGGCGACCACAGCACGGTGGGCAGCTCTGAGACGAGGACCGGATCGACGATCGTGTCCAGGCTCCCCAGGTGTTCGGGGCCCATGTCGATCTCGACCTGCTCATGAATCACGCCGATGCCCGATGCCGGCTCGTTGAACGCCATCACCGCGGTGGCGTCGAGCGTGTCGCGGCCATCCTCGACGGCGCACAGGATCGTGCGCGACGCGTGGTAGCGCCCGACGCGCTCGAGGCGGTTCGCGATCTCACCCTTCCAGTCCCGGTCAACCACCACGACCAGGTTCAGAACCCGCGCGGGGGCGAGCGACGGGTTGGCGGCGTGACGCTCGCGCAGCAGTTCGCGCAGCGCCGCCTCGATCGCATCGGGATTCGTGTCCCGCTCCGACCAGACGTCCTCGCCCATCAGCGAAGCGCGCTCACAGACGACGCCACTTGTGGCCGGGGTCGAGCAGCTTGTCGGCTTCCTCGGGGCCCGCGGACCCCGACGGGTACTTGGGGATCGGCGAGGAGGTGTCCTCGCGCCATGCCGTGAGGATCGGGTCGATGATCGCCCACAGGGCCTCGATCTCGTCGTTGCGAGTGAACAGCGTCGCGTCGCCGCGCATCGCGTCAAGGATCAGCCGCTCATAGGCCTCCGGGGACTCGGACATGAACGACGTTCCATAGCGGAACTCCATGTTCACCGGACGGATCCGCATCGTCGGACCCGGAATCTTGGCGCCGAGGGACACCGAGACCCCCTCGTCGGGCTGGACCGTGAGGATGATCTGGTTGGCCTGCACCCCCACCGAGCCGGCGCTCCTGAACGCCATGTGCGGGACCGGCTTGAGCGTGACCGCGATCTCGGTCACCTTTCGCGCCAGCCGCTTGCCCGTCCGCAGGTAGAACGGCACGCCCGCCCAGCGCCAGTTGGACACGTGCAGCCGTAGCGCCGCGAAGGTCTCGGTGCGCGAGTCGTCCGCCACCCCCTCCTCCTCGCGGTACGCGGGCACCCGTTTGCCGGCGACCGTCCCGGACCCGTATTGCGCCCGCACCGCCATCGAGGCAACCTGGTCAGTCGAGGGCGGCACGATCGCCTCGAGCACCTTCAGCTTCTCATCGCGCAGACGGTTGGCTTCGAACGCGATCGGCGGCTCCATGGTCAGCAGCGCCAGCAGCTGCATCATGTGGTTCTGCACCAGATCGCGCAGCGCGCCCGCGCCCTCGTAGTAACCGGCTCGGCCCTCGATCCCGATGTCCTCCGCCGCGGTGATCTGCACGTTGTCGATGTAGTTGCGATTCCACACGGGCTCGAACAGAGCGTTGGCAAACCGCAGCGCCATCAGGTTCTGGACCGTCTCCTTGCCCAGGTAGTGGTCGATCCGGAACACCTGTGACTCGTCGAATACGCCCAGCACCTCGGCGTTGAGCTCGCGGGCGGAGGCGAGGTCGTAGCCGAACGGCTTCTCGATCACGATCCGAGTCTCCGCCCCCTCGGCCTTGTGCAGGCCCGCCGTCCCCAGCTTGCCCGCGATCACCGGGAAGAACTGGGGCGCCGTCGACAGATAGAACACCCGATCGAGCCGCCGGCTCCCGTCCTGCTCGAACTCATCGAGCGTGCGCCCCAGCTCGGCGTACACGTTGTCATCGTCGAACGCGCCCGAGACGTAGCGCATGTCGCCGAGCAGTCCGTCCAGCACGTCGGGGTTGGGCTTCCGGCGCGAGAACCGCTCGATCGATTCGCGGGCCATGGCGCGGAAGTCCTCGTCCGGCTGCTCGCGCCGCGCCACGCCGACGAGCTCGAAGCGCTCCGGCAGCGCCCCTTCGTGCGCCAGGTTGTACAGCGCCGGCAGAAGCTTGCGATGGGCGAGGTCGCCCGTGCCGCCGAAGATCACCAGCACCGTCGGGTGCACGGGCAGCCGCTCGAGGCCCTCGACGAGCGGGTTCTCCCCGATCTGAGCCTCGGTCGCGGTGACCGCCATCGCCCGCTACGCCTTCTTCACGGCATGCCCGCCGAACTGGTTGCGCAGGGCGGCCAGCATTCGGGCTGTGTAGTCGCCGTTGTTTCGCGACGCAAAGCGCGTGAACAGCGCTGCGGTCAGCGCGGGCATCGGCACGTCGTGGTCGATCCCAGATTGCAGCGTCCAACGGCCCTCGCCCGAATCCGCGACGTACCCCTCGAGCGTGTGCAGGTCGTTGCCGTCGGCGGCGAAGGCGCGGGCGGCAAGCTCGAGCAGCCACGAGCGCACGACGGAGGCGTGGCCCCAGAGGTTGGCAATCTTCTCGTTGTCCAGCCCGTATTCGGACTTGTGGAGCAGCTCGAATCCCTCGGCGTAGGCCTGCATCAGCCCGTACTCGATCCCGTTGTGGACCATCTTCACGTAGTGCCCGGATCCCGCGGCGCCCATGTGGCCCCACCCGTCCGGCGGCGCGAGCACGTCGAGGATCGGGGCCAGCCGCGAGACGGGTTCCTCGTCGCCTCCGACCATCATGCAGTAGCCGACCTCGAGACCCCACACGCCGCCGCTGGTGCCGACGTCCACGAAGTGGATCCCGTGCTCGGCGCACTGGGCGTGGCGAGCCACCGACTCGGTCCATTTCGAGTTGCCGCCGTCGACGATCATGTCGCCCTCGGACAGGAGACCGATCAGCGCCTCGACCGTCTTCTGGGTCGGGTCGCCGGCCGGAACCATGATCCAGACCGCCTTCGGCGACTCGAGCTTCTGCACCATCTCCTCGAGCGAACCGGCCCCGGAGGCGCCGTGGGTCTCCGCCTCCTTGACCGCCGCGTCGTTGAAGTCGAACGCGACGACCTCATGCTCGGAATCCCTTCGGATCCGATGGACCATGTTGCCGCCCATCTTGCCCAGCCCGACGAACCCTATCTGCATTGCCTCAGCTCCCGTTCAGTAGCCCGGAGATCCGTTGATTCAGTGCCTTCACGGCTGCGACCGGATCGCTCCCGAGCTCGACACGCTGCGCCGGCAACCCGTGCGACCGAAGTGTCTGAAGGTCGCCGGCTGCCTGCGCCGCGATCAGCGTTCCGAAGGAGTAACCCGCGCCGGGGATCTCCGCGTCGCGCTGCGGTGTCGAGGTCAGCTGGAGGAACCGGCCGATCGGCGCCCCACCCTTGTGCAGCTGACCGGTCGAGTGCTGGAAACGCGGTCCGTAGCCGAACGTCGTCGCGGCGTTGGTCGCGGAACGGATCGTCTCGCGAAGCACGGAGATCGCGGCGTCGAACTCGTCCGATGGCGGCACGTAGCCCATGATCGCCACGTAGTGCGGCGGATTGGCGTCGGCCAGCAGCGCGCGGAGCTCGTCGTCGCTCGCCTCGCCGAGCTCCGGGATCGAGCCCGAGTCGAGCACGCGCTTGGTGTTGTCCTTCGCCTCCTGGACGTTGGGCTGATCGAACGGATTAATCTCGAGCGCCCAGCCGGCGACCGCCGTGGCGAACTCGGCCAGGAAGAAGATCCGTCCCAGATCGCCGGGGCCGTTCGTGCGCAACGTGAGCGTCGGATGGCCGGCGTCGGCGAGCTTCGAGATCTCCTCCTCGAGGCGCTCGTCCGGCTCGTCGCCGTCTCGCAGATACGCGAACACCCGGTCGCTGCCGTACTCGCCGGGGTCGCCAACCGGCTCGCCGGCCACAGGGAGAATCCCGCGGCCCTGCTTGCCGGTCGATTCGGCGATCAGCTGCTCGACCCACAGCCCGAAGCTCTCAATCGCGCCCGAGACCAGGAAGGTGAGCTTGTCGCGGCCCTGGCGAGCGAGCTCTCCGGCCACCGCCCCGAGCCACAGACCGGAGTTGGACTCGCTCGAGTCATGCTGGGCGCAGTTCTGCTCGGCGACCTGACTGCCGTGGAGCAGGGCCTCGATGTCGACGCCCATCAGAACCACAGGCACGAGGCCGAAATAGGAGAGGACCGAGTAGCGACCGCCGATGTCGGGCGGATTCAGGAAGCATCGCCGCAGCCCGTCGTCCGCAGCCAGCTGCTCCAGCGGGCTGCCGGGGTCGGTCACGACGACGAACTGTTCCGGTTTGGCGAGCGCCTTGAAATGCGCGTAGTGCGAGAGCGTCTCGACCGTGCCACCAGACTTCGACGACACGATGAACAGGGTCCGCTCAAGATCGACCGATTCCTGGACCGCGAGCACGACATCCGGATGGGTCGAATCGAGGACCTGGAGACGAAGCCCGTCGGGGACCTCGCCGAACGAGCGGCGGATCACCTCGGGCCCAAGCGAGGAGCCGCCCATCCCGAACAGAACCACGTCGGTGAATCCGTCCTCACGCGCGTGCCGGGCGAACTCCTCGAGCTCGGGCACCTGCTCGAGCATCTGATCCGCGACGGTGAGCCAGCCGAGGCGATTCTCAATCTCCGGCACCCCGGGTCCTCCCCACAGCGAAGGATCACGGCGCCAGATCCGCTGCGCGACGTTCTCATCCAGGGCTCGCTGCACCCGCGCTGCCACGGGCGCCTCGAGGTCCGTGCTCAGCCGGCCCTCGATCGTCGCAGGACGGCCGGTGGCGATCGCCGCCCGGTGCTCCGCGATCCCGGCGAGCAGCCGGCTCATCGCGTCCTCGAACTGCTGAACCCCGTCGACCAGCAGCTCGTCGGTGACCTGCCCCATGTCGATGCCCGCCGCCTCGAGCGCGGCGAGCTCGCCGGCCGGATCGATCTCGGCCGTGGGGCCGGTGACCGTTCCGTGGTCGGCGACCGCATGGAGGGTCGCCATCGGCATCGTGTTCACCGTGTGCGCGCCGACGAGTTCATCGACGTACTTCGTGTCCGAGTAGCTCGGGTTCTTGGTGCCGGTCGACGCCCACAGCGGTCGCTGCAAAGCGGCACCGGCCTGCTGGAGGCCCTCCCAACGGGGTCCGGAGAAAATCTCCTTGAAACGGCGATAGGCAGCGCGCGCGTTGGCCACCGCCGCGGTGCCGGCGAGGTCGGTTCGCCCGAGCGCCTCGAGCTTCTTGTCCACATTCGTGTCGACCCGGGAGACGAAGAAGCTGGCGACGGAATTGACATCCAGGGGCAGGCCCTCGGCCTGGCGCCGCTCGAGACCATGGATGTAGGCCTCGGCAACCTTCTCGTAGGCCTCGACGGCGAACAGGAGCGTTACGTTCACGTTGATGCCCTCGTAGATCGCCTGCTCGATCGCGCCCACGCCCTCGGGGGTCCCAGGGATCTTGATCATCACGTTCGGCCGGTCGAGCGCGGTCCAGTAAGTGCGAGCGGCCTCGATTGTCCGCTCGCTGTCGTGGGCGAGGTCGGGCGCGACCTCGAGCGAGACGAATCCGTCACGACCGCCCGACTCGCGGTGCACATCGGCCAGCACATCGGCCGCTAGCTGGACGTCGCGGATCGCCAGACGATCGTAAATCTCAGCCGCTTCGAGGTTCTCGTGTGCCATCTCGGCGAGATCCTGGTCGTAATCGTCCGAGCCGAGAATCGCCTTCTCGAAGATCGATGGATTCGCGGTAACCCCGCGGAGCGACTCCTCGCGAACCATCCGCGCGAGCTCTCCGCCCTCGATCAGCGAGCGGCGGATCTGATCCAGCCAGACGCTGACACCGGCTGCCGTGAGCGCTGCCAGCCGCTCGTTCACTCCCTGGGTCGTGCTCATCGTGCCACCAACTTCCGCGCGATTTCGACGACCCGCTCGGCGGTGATCCCGAAGTGCTTGTAGACCTCGGCAGCCGGCCCGGACTCGCCGAACGTTGACATTCCTACGAACCGTCCATCTGGCCCGATCCACCGATCCCAGCCGAGCTGGACGGCCGCCTCGACCGCGATCCGGGCCGTGCAACTTCTCGGCAGCACCTGCTCCCGGTACGCCTCGTCACTCGCCGCGAAGGTATCCATGCACGGCATGCTCACGACACGGACCCGGATCCCCTCGAGCGCATCGGCTGCCTCGAGGCACAATGAGACCTCCGACCCGGTGCCGATCAGGATCAGCTCGGGATTGCCGCCGTCGGCGTCGCGCAGCACATAGGCGCCGCGCTCTATCGCGTCGTCCGGAATCGCGCCCGGGTCCAGGATTGGCAGGTTCTGACGCGAAAGCGCGAACGCGGTCGGAGCCTCGGTGCTGCGGAGCGCGAATCGCCAGCCAAGCGCCGTCTCGTTGGCATCCGCGGGCCGGACCACGTTCAGGCGCGGCATCGCCCGAAGCGCCGCGAGGTGCTCCACCGGCTGATGGGTGGGGCCGTCCTCGCCGAGCCCGATTGAGTCGTGGGTGTACACCCAGATCGAGGGCAGCTTCATCAGCGCCGACAGCCGAACCGCCCCGCGCATGTAGTCCGAAAACGTGAGGAAGGTGCCGCCGAAGGCCCGGAATCCGTGCAGCCCGAGTCCGTTGACGACCGCGGCCATGGCGTGCTCGCGCACCCCGAAGCGGATGTTGCGGCCGCCGTACTCGCCCTTCTCCACGTCGCCGCCCCCGTCGATGTCGGTGTTATTGGAGGTGGCCAGGTCAGCGGAGCCGCCGATCAGGTGGGGAACCGTCTTGGCCGCCCACTGGATCGCGGCCTCAGACGCTTTCCGCGTCGCGATCGGCTTGTCGGCGGGATCGAACCGCGGCACGTCGGCATCCCAGCCCTCGGGCATGCCGCCCGCCTCGATCATCTCGAGCTGCGCCGCCTGCTCCGGAAACACATCGCGGTAGGCGTCGAACCGCTGCTGCCATTCGGCCTCGAACTCGCGGCCCCGCTCGCAAGACTGACGGAAATGCGCCAGCGCCTCCTCGGGCACGTAGAAGTGCTTGTCCGGGTCCCAGCCATAGGCCTCCTTGGTGAGACGGACCTCATCCTCGCCGAGCGGCGACCCGTGTGCGGACGAGGTGTCCTGCTTGTGCGGGCTCCCGTAGCCGATATGGGAGCGGACCATGATCAGCGAGGGGCGGTCCTCGATCGCCATCGCAGCGCGCGTTGCGTCCTCGAGCCGGTCGAGCGAGAGGTCGTCGCCGATGTCCTCGACGTGCCACCCATACGCCTCGTAGCGCTTCTTCACGTCCTCCGAGATCACGGCCGAGGTCGGGCTCGCGAGCTGGATGTGGTTGTTGTCGAAGAACGCGATCAGCCTGCCGAGGCCGAGGTGGCCGGCCAGCGAGGAGGCCTCGGATGCGATGCCCTCCTGGATGTCCCCGTCGGAGGCAATTGCGAACGTGTGGTGCCCGACGATCTCGTGGCCGTCCCGGTTGAAGCGGGCGGCGAGCATGCGCTCGGCGAGGGCGATGCCGACCGACATGGAGATTCCCTGTCCGAGCGGGCCGGTGGTGGCCTCGATCCCGGGGCTGTACTTGCGCTCAGGGTGCCCGGCGGTCGGCGAGCCGACCTGACGGAAGTTCTTGATGTTCTCGAGGGTGAGCGGATACCCGGTCAGGTACAGCATCGAGTACAGGAGCATCGATGCGTGCCCCGCGGACAGAATGAACCGATCGCGGTCGATCCAATCGGGGTCGCTCGGGTTGTGCCGCATGACCCGCGTGTAGAGCACGTAGGCCAGTGGTGCGAGCGCCATCGGCGTGCCCGGATGGCCGGAGTTGGCCTTCTGCACCGCGTCCATGGACAGCGTGCGGATCGTGTCGACGCACAGCTTGTCCAGGCTCGTCGTGGCGGTGTCGGTCGCGGTCACGAGTGGATTCGGGTGCGAGCTGAGATAGCCACTGCTCTCATCCTAGTCAGAACCGAATTCATCCAAACAGAACTCCGTAGCGCTCGTACTCCTCCACCGGCACGGTGCGGAGCTCGGCGACCGCCTGACTGAGCGGCACCAGTTCGACGTCCGTGGAGCGCAGCGCGGTCATCATCCCCCAGGCCCCATCGTGGGCAGCGTCGATCGCGGCCAGGCCGAACCGCGTCGCCAGCACGCGGTCGAATGGCGATGGCGTGCCGCCGCGCTGCACGTGCCCGAGCACCGTCGCGCGCGTCTCGAACCCGGTCCGCTTCTCGATCTCCTGCTCAAGGCGGCGCCCGATCCCGCCCAGACGCGGGTGCCCGAACTCGTCGAGCTCGCCAGCCGACAGCGACATTGTGCCCGCCTTCGGGACGGCGCCCTCGGCCGCGACCACGATCGAGAAATAGCGGCCGCGTTCGTGCCGACGGCGGATCAGCGCGCACACCTCGTCGATGTCGAACGGCATCTCGGGAATCAGGATCACGTCCGCTCCGCCGGCCACTCCTGAGTGCAGCGCGATCCAGCCTGCGTGCCGGCCCATGACCTCGACAACGAGGATCCGGTTGTGGCTCTCGGCGGTCGTGTGGAGACGGTCGATCGCCTCGGTGGCGACGTGCAGTGCGGTGTCGAAGCCGAATGTGACATCGGTGGCGCCGAGGTCGTTGTCGATCGTCTTTGGGATCCCAATCACGTGCAGGCCATCCTGATTCAGCCGTTGTGCGACGCCCAGTGTGTCCTCGCCGCCAATCGCGATCAAACCGTCAAGGCGATGCTTCTCGAACGTGGTCCGAACCGTGTCGAGGCCGTCCTCGCGCTTGTACGGATTCGTCCGCGAGCTGTGGAGAATCGTTCCGCCGCGGGGCAGGATCCCCCGGGTGGACTCGATCGTCAGCGGCTCGAAGGTGTCCTCGAGCACTCCGCGCCAGCCATCGCGGAAACCGACGATCTCGTCGTCGTACACATCGATGCCCTTACGCACGACGGCCCGGATCACGGCGTTAAGACCCGGACAGTCGCCGCCGCCTGTGAGAAGCCCGATGCGCATCAGGCGCGAATCCTACGCGTGGAACGGCTCGGAGATAGTTACGGACTTGTAGGATTGCCCCGCGCATGGCTTGGTCACGTCAGCGGCGGATCTCGGTCGGGCTCGGGAGCGCGGTGACCCTGCTTGCGGCTGGGGCACTCGCGCAGCGCCGCCATCTCCGGCGGATCGCGTCGGATCCGGAGCAGGAGCTGCTGGCCGAGCCTCCCTCCGGGCAGCCGATCTCCATCCGCTCACGCGATGGGACGCGGCTGCACGCCGAGAGCTTTGGCGACCCCAACGGCCCGACGATCGTCCTGGCCCATGGCTGGACCGAGATGCTCACGTACTGGGTCTACGTGATCCACGAGCTCTCGGCGCGCGGTTATCACGTCGTCGCCTACGACCTGCGCGGCCACGGGCACAGCGAGCCCGCGTCGGACGGGGACTACTCGCTCGAGCGCTTCGGCGAGGATCTCGAGGCCGTGCTCGCGACGACGGTCCCGGCGGGACAGCGCGCGGTCGTCGCCGGACACTCGCTCGGAGCGATGTCGATCGCCGCTTGGGCCGAGCACCACGACGTGGAACGTCGCGTATCCGGCGCTGCCCTGCTCAACACCGGCGTCGGGGACCTGCTCGCCGAGCATCTCCTGGTCCCCGTGCCCTCGCTGGCGCAGGCGCTGAACCGCACCCTCCCGCCGAGCCTGACGCTCGGCTCACACGCCGCCGTGCCCCGGTTCTCGACTCCGCTGACTCAGGCGATCGTCCGATACATCGCCTTCGGCCCGTCCGCGACTCCCGCGCAGATCGCCTTCTACGAGCGGATGCTCGTCGCCTGCCCACCCGATGTCCGTGCCGACGTCGGGCTGGCGCTGTCGGACATGGACCTCTACCACGCGCTGCCGCGCCTGACCGTGCCGGCGATCGTGGTCGCCGGTGCCGAGGATCGGCTCACGCCCCCGGCGCATGCGGACCGGATCGCCGCCGCGTTGCCGGACGCGCGTCGAGTGGTCGTGCTGCCGGCGACCGGTCACATGGGCCCGCTCGAGCGGCCTCAGGAGATCAGCGAGATGCTCGCCGAGCTCGCCTCGGGCGTCGCCGCGCGCCCCGCCGGCGCCACGGCATGAGCTGAATTGATCAGGTCGCGATCCGGATCGCGACCGAACGGGTAGCTAAGCCCGGTGATGATTACTCGCGCCGATGCGGGCGGCGTGGCACAGTAGGTGCTGGTGAACGCCCGTCCAGCGTCATCCGGTTTCTGCCATGTCCTGCGGGAGGACCCCGATTTGGCCGAGGCGGTTCCCCCTGCCCGCCGCACGCAGGCGGTCGACGAGCTGACGGCGCCGCTGATGCGGATTCCCACCGGCCCCTGGCCCGCTGAGCCCAGCTCCACCCTCCCGGGCGACATCGGCCTGCTCGTGTTCAAGGGGCTGATGCTCAGGCGCGTCGGGATCGAGGGCCGCTACGGCGCCGAGCTGCTGGGCGAGTGTGACGTGCTCAGACCGGGACTCGGCGAGGACGGCAACTCGCCGACGCTGTTCACGACCACGGGATGGACGGTGATCGAGACGAGCCGGCTTGCCGTCCTCGACGATCAGTTCGCCCGCCGTCTGGTCCGCTACCCCGAATTGGTGGGTCGCCTGGTCGGCCGGGCAGTTCAGCGGTCGCGACATCTCGCGGTCAACATGGCGATCGTGCACCAGGCCCGCGTCGACGTGCGTCTGCACATGCTGTTCTGGCACCTCGCGGGGCGCTGGGGACGGGTCCGCAGCGACGGGACGCTGCTCCCCGTTCGGCTCACCCACTCGGTCCTTGCCGATCTCGTGGCCGCCCGCCGGCCGACCGTTACGAGCGCGCTCTCCGAGCTCTCGCGCCGCGGATTGCTCAGCTTCGTGGACGACGGCTGGCTGCTCGGCGGAGAGCCACCCGGCGAGCTGCTCGACGTCAGGGAGGTTGCTTTAGGGCAAGTCGATTAGCCTTACCAGCTCTACCGGGATGGGTGGCTAAGTGCACATTGACCCCTACATCGTTCTCGGCGGCGCGATCGTTGGTCTGCTCGTCGGTATGACCGGCGCCGGAGGCGGCGCCCTGATGACGCCGATGCTGATTCTGCTGTTCGGAGTCAAGCCGTCGACGGCGATCTCCAGCGACCTCGTTGCCGCGGTCGTGATGCGGCCGATCGGCGCGGCGGTTCACCTGCGCGCCGGCACCGTGAACCTCAAGCTCGTGCGCTGGATGGTGATCGGCTCGGTTCCCGCGGCGTTCCTGGGCGCCTACCTCCTGCACGTGCTGGGCCACGCCAAATCGGCACAGACGAACATCGAGACCGCGCTCGGCGCCGCCCTGCTCGTGGGCGCCGGCGCGATGGTCCTGCGCTTCTTCCTCGACCGCCGCGGCGGCCACACGCGCCAGGGACACATCGGCGACGTGATTCCCCGTCCAGCGGCCACGGTTGCGATCGGGGTGATCGGCGGCATCATCGTCGGCATGACCTCGGTCGGATCGGGGTCGCTGATGATCGTCCTGCTGCTGTTCCTGTATCCCACGATCGGCGCCAACCAGCTCGTCGGCACCGACCTCACGCAGGCGGTTCCGCTGACGCTCGCGGCGGCGCTCGGCGCACTTGCGTTCGGCCACGTCGAGATCGGGTTGACCGTATCGCTGATCCTCGGCAGCGTGCCCGCGGTGCTGGTCGGCTCGCTCCTCTCCTCGACAATCCCCGATCGCTACGTGCGGCCCGCGATCGCGTTCGTGATCTTCGCCTCCGGTCTCAAGTACGTCGGCCTGGGCACGACGGCGCTCGGGTGGACCCTGTGCGCCGTGCTGCTTGGAGCCGGCACGCTGTGGCTCGTCTACGCGCGGCCCTGGAACCGCGCGGCGCCGCCGATAGCCGCCGACGTGACCGCGACGCAGCCCGACGAGGAGCTGCCCCCGGACGAGGACGCTACCCGGTCAGTGACCGCAACCAGGTCCTGACGGCGGCGCGCACACCCTCGCGGTCGGACCGCAGACTGTGGTCTCCCTGCACCTCGACCACCGTTCGCTCGGGTCCTGCCGGCGGAATCCCGAACGGGTCGCGGGATCCCTGAACCACCAGCACGGGCACCGAGACCAGCTCGAGCTCGGACAGGCGACTGGGCGCCTCCGTGGTCGGGCTTGCTTTCCGCTTGCCCCATCCCGGCGGGCGCAGCGGGAACGCGAGACAGAGCACTCCGATCGCGCCGGTGGCCGCGGCCGTGCGGCACGCGACGCGGGCCCCCGACGAGCGGCCGCCCGCGATCACGCCCAGTGTCCCGAGCTCCTCGGACCGCAGGTAGTCGACGACCGTGATCCATACGGCATCGAGCTGCCGAGCCGGAGCCGGCGAACGCCGGCCGGCCACCCGATACGGCTGCTCGACGAGCGCGACGCTCACGCTCTCATCCTGCGCCGCCTGTGCGGCGGCGGTCAGATCAGCCGCGCCGACGCCGCCGCCGGCGCCGTGACCGAGGACGAGGGCCGCGGCCGGGCGCTCGGCGCGGAGCAGGTGGGCGCGCGCGAGTCCGTGCTCAGTCTCGATCTCGAGCTGCTCGGCCGTCGCGGCTAGCTCGGGCACAGCTCGCGGTCATCGATGATGGCGCCGGACAGCGGGGCCGGCGGGGGCGGGAAGCTCTCACGGGGTGTGAACGCCAGTTCGGTCGGCCCATGACTGTGCAGGAGGCCGAGCCGATGCTCGGCCTCCCCGACCGAGGGCACGTGGCCCGCAGGCACCCACCACAGCACCATGTGGGACTCGGCCATCCGTTCGAACCACTCGCGGCGTCTGCGCATCACCGCCAGGTGCGGCCCGGAGCTCGAGTACACGAACTCCCGCAGTGCCGCGAGTGATTCCCAGACCGACATGTTGATGATCAGCTGGTCGTCGCCGAACCCGCGGATCCCGGTTGCGTCGCCGTCGTCGGTCTGGAGCCGCCAGACGAACCCCGGGCTCCGGTCCGCGACGGCGTTCACCGGCTCCAGCGCCGCGACGAACTCGGCCAGCAGCTCCGAGTCCAGCGGCTCCCGCGGCCGCGCGATGTTGAGCTGGGCCAGATGGTGCGTCGCGTTCACGTCGGCTCTGGCGCAGCAGCCTACCCGGATCTCCGTCACAGATCGGCGCAGGTTCCGCGAACGCGCGCGCGGAGCGGTGAGTACGGACGCCTGACCACGGCGCGGCCGTCCGCCCTGTGGGCCGCGGCGCCGTTGCGCGCGGCCACGGCGCCAATCGCCCCGTGGCCCGCCGCGCCGTTTCGCGCGGCCTCGATGCCGATCGCCCTCGCCCCGGGATCGCCGGCCCCGCGGTCGGATGCACGCAGCGGGACGAGCTCGAATCCGGACAGGTGCGGGCGAATCAGCGCCACGCGGCGAATCGCGGTCTGGTCGGTGATGGGTGTTGGCTGAGTGTTCATTCCAGGGTCTCCTTGTGCTTGCGAATTTTGTGACGGGGTCAGCTCGCGCCGACGGCCTCGGCTGCGACCGATGCCTGCAGCCGGGCCGGCAGCACGGTGGCCAGGACGACCACCAGGCCGAGGGCGAGCAGCACGGCCGAGCCCGTGACCGACGTGGCCACCGCGTGCGCGAGCGCGTCCTGCGCGATTGCGAAGCCGTGAACGCCGAGGCCCGGGTGCGCGGTCGCGGAGCGGAGCGCGGACGCGAACACCGTGACCAGGATGCTCAGCCCCAGCGAGCCGCCGAGTTGCTGGGCGGCGTTGACGAGACCGGACGCGGCGCCGGCATCCGCAGCCGCCACCCCGGCGATGCCGGATGTCGTCAGCGGCGTGAAGGCCATCCCCATTCCGAACCCGAGCAGGACCAGCGGCGCCGCGATCTCGGTCAGGTAGGCCGAGTCGATCGAGATCCGGCTGAGCCACGCCATGCCGGTCAGCGCGATCATCAGTCCGCCGATCAGCAGTCGCGTGTTGCCGTAACGGGTGATCAGGCGGGGTACCAACCGCACGATCCCGAACATCACCAGCGTCATCGGCAGGAACGCGAGCCCGGCCTCAAGCGGGCTGAAGCCCCGGGCTCCCTGCAGATACTGCGTGACGAAGAAGAACATCGAGAACATGGCGCCGACGACCAGGAGCCTGGTCAGGTACGCGCCCGATCGTTCCCGGTTGGCGAACAGGCGGAGCGGCGTGATCGGCTGCTCGGCTCGCTGCTCAACCGCCACGAAGGCGCTCAGCAGCGCCACCGCGACCGCGAACGAGGCAATGGTTCCGGCGTTGCCCCAACCGTTCGATGCGGCGCGGACGAACCCGTAGACGAGCGCCGTCATCCCGAATGTGGAGGTGGCGGCACCCGGGAGATCGAACCGGCCGGGCCGCCGCTCGGTCTCGGGCAGATAGCGTGGCGCGAGCCAGATCAGGGCCAGCCCGACGGGCACGTTGATGAACAGCCCCCAACGCCACGAGATCCAGTCGGTGAGCATGCCGCCGAGCACCAGCCCGACGCTCCCGCCGCCACCGGCGACGGCAGCGTATGCGGCAACCGCGCGGTTGCGCTCGTGCCCCTCGGGGAAGCTCGTGGTCAGCAGCGCGAGCGTCGACGGGGCCGCGATCGCAGCGGCCGCGCCCTGAACGGCGCGCGCCGCGAGCAGCCAATCGGCGGACTGCGCGAGTCCCCCGACCAGCGACGCAGCGCTGAACAGGCCAATGCCGGTGACGAACACCCGGCGGCGGCCGAGAATGTCTCCGGCACGGGCGCCGAGCAGCAGCAGTCCACCGAACGTGAGCGCGTAGGCGCTCTGGACCCACGAGAGGCCGGCGGCGGAGAAGTGCAGCGCCTGATGGATCTTCGGCAGGGCGGTGATCACGACCGAGACGTCGAGGACCACCATCAGGTACGAGCCGAGGATGATCGCGAGCACGAAGTTCGGGTGCTGCGCTTTGGATTGGTCTGGACGACGCGCGTGGCGACCGGGCGTGGCCGGTCCCGGCTGATCGCAGCTGGGTCCACGGCGTCG
Source organism: uncultured Solirubrobacterales bacterium (assembly GCA_963796645.1). Taxonomy (GTDB): domain Bacteria; phylum Actinomycetota; class Thermoleophilia; order Solirubrobacterales; family Solirubrobacteraceae; genus Palsa-465. Next base: position 784,781 of record CAWCMQ010000007.1, read on the forward strand.
GGCGATTCTGGGCAGGGTCAGAGAATCGGGCACGGCGAAGCAGGCTCCCTTCGAGCGGACGGTGAAACTTGGTGTGCGCCCCGCGGGCCTCGAGGTGTTGTCGGCGAGCGGTTTTGGCGCTAAACTGGAGGCATCCTCCGAAACAACGTGGAGGCAACCTCCACTTACTATAGCGGAGGGGTCCTCCGGTTTGTCAAGTAGTTTCCCGATGAGCGTCGAATCCAGCCAGCTCCCCACCGTCACCGAGCGTCCGAAGCGCGCGGACGCCCAGCGCAACTACGACAATCTGCTGGCGGCTGCGCGGGCGGCCTTCACCGAGGCGGATACCGAAACGTCGCTCGAGGACATCGCCCGCCGTGCCGGGGTCGGCATCGGCACTCTGTACCGCCACTTCCCCTCCCGGCAGATCCTGATCGAGGCTGTATACGTGGACGAGGTCGAGGCGCTCTCTCGCTCGGCTCGAGAGCTTTCCGACCGGCCACCGTGGGACGCCCTCAGCGCGTGGCTTCGGCGCTTCGTCGACTACGTCGCAACGAAGCAGGCGCTGATCAATGAGCTGTTCGCCGAGGGCGGCAGCACCGATGTGTTCCTGAGCTGCCGGACGGCGCTTTACGGCGCCGGCGAGCCGCTGTTGGAGCGCGCACAGGAAGCGGGAGTTGTCCGTACCGACGTCGACATCGCCGACGTGCTCCACCTGGTCACCGGAATCGCGAAGCTCACGGTGCCCGAGCCGAGCCAGATCGACCACATCCTTAACGTGGCGCTCGACGGGCTTCGGCGCGTCTCGTAGACGCGACCGGACCTCGTCCTGCCGTCAGTCCTGGCCGAGGACCTTCGCCTTCTCGGCCTCGAACTCGGCCTCGCTGAGGACGCCGCGATCGTGCAGGTCGGCCAGCTTCGCGAGCTGGTCGGCGTCGTCGGAGCTCGTGTCGTCGATGCGGCGTACTCGACCGCCGCCGGTGAAATGCACGACACCCGGGCCCGATGCCGCCTCCGGAGCCGACTCGCCGGGCGCAGCCTTGCTGGCCGCCTCGAACCTGGCGTCCTCGGCTTGCTGCTGTTCCTGGAGCTCGTCATCGGAGTGCTTCCACTGCTCGGCGATGAGCTTGACGTCGTTTGATTTCGGGTGGTAGTGCACGTCGATCACCTGCCCCTCGTCGGGTGGTCCCGATGCCCTCGCAGGTGTGGGTCGCGGAACGTGGCTCGGAACGGAGGCTCGTTGTCTGGCCGCACGTCGACCACGTACTCGTGCGGCGTCGACTGGGTCCAGTCTGAATTCGGGTCGCCGGTCCAGTTAGTGAGGTCCTTGACCGCGACCACGGTCGCCTTCGCCTGCTGCCAGTGCTCGAACATCCGAGCCTCAGTTACTCAGCAGCGCTTGATCGCCGGGATCGCGGGCGGCGTCCTGACCCGGTCCGCGATGCTGTCGGCGCCGGCGAACCTGAGGCTGCAGCCGACGCTCGGCGGCGGGACCGGCTTCGGGTGTGGCGCCGGGCACCACGGGTTGTACGGGACGCCCTTGCACGGGTCCGGCATCGTCTTCAGGCCGGACGGGAGCGCGTGCATCGTAACGTGCGTGCGCCGCGGGTACTGGCCGGTCGGACACGCGGGCGGCTGCCCCGGGACCAGTGAGACCTGCGAGTTACAGAGAATCTCGCCCAGGAACGTTGGGTTGGGGTTCGCTGCGGCGGGCGATCCGTCGCAGCGAGGATGGGTCTGCTGGAAATCGACCGGGCTCGTGGTGGCCGGCTTGCCGCCGGGCTCCTTGTTGCCCCGCGCGCAGTTCGTCGGGTGCCCGGCCTCGAGGTTGAGCTGAGCGATGTCGCCATTGCTCGGATGGCCGAAGGACCCGTTGTGCGAGAACGTGTTGCTCAGCACGGCGTCGCCTGATTCGTCGAACAGGCAGCCCCCGGGACCGAGGATCGGCGCGTTGAGCGTGCCGCCCGTGCACGGCTTACCGCTGTCCGCGTACGGGATCAGGATCACACCCCAGGCGTTGTTGTGCACGAAGCGGTTGTGCATGATCGTGTCGTTGTGGGCGCCTGAGATCGAGATGCCGGTTCCGACCGGCCCCGCGGCGGCCGAGCCGGCCGAGGGGACGTTCGGGTTGTTGTTGTCGTGGACGTAGTTGTCCATGAACACCCAGCACGAGTGCGTGTGCGTGATCGGGCTCATCCTGTTGCCCGGGCACGCACCGTTCTGTGGCGGTGGGAAGTCGGCGTTCTGGGTGTTGGTGTCGAACCCGTCCTCATTTTGGTCGAACTCGGAGTGCTTGACGATCAACGTCCCGCCGGAGTTGGTTCCCGAGTACCCGAGCGCGTTGTACTGCGCGTGAGCGTGGTTGATGGTCTGGTTGCACTGCTGCTGGCAGGCACCGATGTAGTAGCCCGAGTCGTTGAAGTTGCTCGCGTAGGTCTGATTCCACGTGCCGCCGTTCCAGTTGCTCGAGAAGATCCCGTACTGCGCCGCGGTCGTCTCGCCGTTGAAGAACGTGCTCGTCGCGCTGAGATACGCACCCTGGTATCCGTAGCCCCCGATCTTGCCGCTCCCGTCTCCCCCGTTCCACCAGATCTCGTTGCCGGTGTCACCGGAGCCGTGAAGATAGTTGCAGACGGTCAGGTTCTGGATCCAGACGCCTGTCGCCTTCCACACCAGCAGTCCGTTCAGGCCGCGCGGGCCAGCGCCGGCGCTCAGCCCGGCCGGGCCGAACTCCTGGGCGGATTGCTTGCGCGAGCACCGCGCGGACCCGGGCTTGGTCCCGTCCACCACGACCTTGTTGCGGTTCATCCCACGCAGGTAAAGGTCAGCCTTCGTGATCAGCACGCCCGCCGTCGTGTCGGCATGACCGGCCGGCGCGCGACCCGAGTGCTCCTTGTAGTCGCCGGGCCCGATCAGGATCCAGTCGCCGACCTTGGCCGCGTTGACGGCCGCCTGGATCGACTTGTACTGGCCGCGGATGCCCTTGTAGGTGCCCACCCTAAGCACACGAGCGCCGGCGACGGACGGCAGCACCGCGAGGGCGAGGCCGGTCAGGATGACGGCGGCGAGACGAGTTCTGACGGGGTTGGGCACGGTCCACCTCCAAGATATGCGTCGACGGCGGTTCGACGCGGCTAGGGATCGTCGACGAGCGGCCGGCGCACGGCATCACCCGCATGGGGTGATGCGGCGTTACGCGGTGGGCATCGGCAGCATCCAGTGCGAGCAGCGCAGCGTCCGGCCGGCGTAGACGAAGTCACGCTGTCCCAACAGCGAGAACTCAAATTTCCGGCACAGCGCGTTCGACGGCGCATTCGTGATCGAGGGGAACGCGTGCATGCTCTCGAAGCGGGGTTCGTCGCGAACTCGCCCGATCAGCAGCGCCAGACCCGCGCTTGCGATTCCCCGGCCCTGGAACTCGGGCAGCACCATCCATCCGGTCTCGTGAATCGTCTCCCCGTCCAGCTCCCGCTCCCAGATCCCGATCGTCCCCGCCGGCGGCCCGGCGCGGTCCGGAACGATCTTGAGGTACCACGGCTCCCGCAGTCGCCGCTGGTGAACCTCAATGAGCCGCCCAGGCTCAGTCGGTCCGCCCAGCTCGCTCATCACCACCGGGTCGGTCTCAAGAGCCTCGGTCAAAGCCAAGTCCGCATGCTCGTACGCGAGCAGCTCCATCGGTACCGAGGCTAGAGGGTTCGGCGGTGGCGAAGCCCCGGCCGAGATTGCGTCGGCCTATCCGAGACTGGTGGGGACTCTAGGCTCGTTCGGTTGGGTCCTCATGTGGCTGTTCGCCGAGCTCCACCCCTTGGGAGGGATCCTCATACGGCTGCTCGCCGACCTCCGCCCCCTGGGACGGATCCTCATCCGGCCGCTCGCCGACCTCGCCCCCCTGGGATGGGTCCTCGACTGACTGCGCGCCGAGCTCGACGCCCTGGGTGGGGTCTGCGTATGGCTGCTCGCCGGCCTCGTGCCCTTGAGTCGGATCCTCGCTGCTGGTCACGTCTCTGCTCCTCTCCTGGAACCGTGGGTCTAACGGTGGTTTTAGCACCACTGGCTCGGAGTCGCCGTAAGGCGGCCCGGGTGGAGAGGCACTTGATCGGACATGTGTCCAGGGCATGTCGGATCAGAGTCAAGTTTTTCTGCGTGCGTCCGATGCATGGAAGGCAATGATCTTGCTGATCCTATTCACCTTTTGGGCCCTCACGCTCGGGTTCGCATGCGCAATGGCGCGGGCGGCCGCCGACGGCGGCGGACCGCGAGCCGACGCCCTTCGAGGGACGAGCGACAGCGATCCAACCGCCGCGTTGAATACCGTTACGACGGTTCAGGCCTGAGCCCGTCGCCGAGCAAGGGCGCGGGGTCGCGGCTGTTCCGCCGAAGGGGTTTGCGTTTGAGCGCGTCTAGGTCGGCCGAAGATGAGTGAGCAACCTCGTCTACCGCGCCGGGACGTTGACTGTTCGCACGTTCCAGCCGCCGACGCTAATAACCGGCGAGCGGCCGCGTAGATCGCTGCGGAGATAGGACGCATGAAGGGTCTCCGACTCGCCCGGCCACAGGGTGATGTCGTTGTCGTTCCAGAGGATCGGCAACACCTCGTTGTCGCCTGGGGACGGCGACCCGGAGCGAGAACCGCGCCGCACGTCAGCCCGCACGAAGAACGCCATGGCGTGGCTCGTGGATCGATTCCTGATCGTAACGTCGGTTGTCATGTCGCTGCCATTCAAGCCTCGCTGCCGGCGCGTACGGGCGCTCACCGTGAGTCGAGCGGGCGGCAGACTCTGCAGACTCTGCAGGTCTGCAAAACGGTCCATCGTTGCTTGTGGAGATCCAGTCGTCGCCACCCAATTGATGACGTCGGGCTGCGTTGTCAGCCAGTACACGTTGCGATCGACGACCCGCCGGCGCTGGCGTAGCACGAGCTCCACGAAATACACTCGCGCAGGTTGTGGCGGCGCCGTGTCCGCTGGGACTCTCGGATGCAGGATGCGCGTCGCAACGCGCTGATCGGGGAGCGTGATGCCGGACGCGCTCCGGGAATCCAGGATCTTGCCGGCGAGGTCGTAAACCTTGGCCCGCACGGAGATGCCGCGTTGCCTAGCGCCGCTCATGTTGTCGATCGAGACCGTGCCATCGTCGTAGGTGTAGAGCGCATGCAGCGGCTTGTTCGCTTCCTTGGCCCCGAAGTAGCTGCCTGGCTGGTCGCCATCGTAGTTGTAGAGGACCCACAGCAGGCTCGGCCAGCCCCTGTTGAGCATCCAGTAGACGAGGCCGGTCGACGGCGCGGTGCTATCGGTCGAATGGTCGATATACGCCTCGAACTGCGCGCGCTGAGTCTCGTAGTTTTGGACCTGGGCCTTCTCCACGTACCCTGCGAGATCCGACCACATCCCATACCGCATGCTGATCGCGTGGTCGAGGTTGTACAGCGTTCCGAACGAGTAGCCGCCGATCTGTGGCTCGTAGTCGGTGTGGTACTGGTTGTAGGCAGGGTTCTGCCACAGTTGCGCTTGTTCGAACGGCGAGAGGAACCGCCGGATCGAGTCCATGGTTGGGACCGTGTCACCGGCGCTTGCCTCGCTGTCGAACGCCCACGCACCCCCGACGTTGGTGCGGCGAGGATCACCGTGATCCCAGTGAGTCCTGTTGTACCAGTAGCTCGGCGGCACCCAGTCATATGGGCCCTCCTTCTCGCCGGAGGGTCCGAGCTGAACGCTGCTCTTGTATTGCGCGGATGCGATCAACGGGTCCGGGAAGTCGGCTTGCCGGAATCCCCGTAGGGAGACCGCCTCCTGCTGAGGGGTCGGGTTGTTGTCGCTCCAGCTGAAGTCCATCACGCTGGGGTGGTTACGGAGGTTCTCCCCGATCGTGCGTGCCGACAGGTAGAGAAGGAAGTAGTCGCGGCTGGTTGCGCCTTGGCCGTTCCCTGGGAGCTGCCACGCGTCGCAGCACTGGAACCCCCCATCGATCAGGACTCCGGCTCGATCCATTCGCTCATAGAAGTCGTCTGGCATTTGCTTGCCCTCCGTGCGGATGCCATTCAGCCCTAGATTCTTGATCAGGGCGATCTGCTTGGAAATGTCAGCAGACGAGTAGCGAAGCAGTAGGTCCTCGGACCACGCTGCGCCACGGAATATGAACGGCTTCCCGTTCACCAGAAACTGACGCGACCCGTGCGGCGCAATCGGCGCTGGCCCCACCAAGCGGGTCGTGATGGTGCGGATTCCGAATGTCTCCGACTCCGAATCGTTTGCCGCGCGGCGTTGGAAGACGGCCAGCTTGAGTCCGTACAAAGGCTGGCCGCCCATCCGATACGGCCACCACACCCGCGGGTGATGGATCCGGAACGGGAGCGCGACTGCTCGTGAAGCCCCGGGGGCGAGCGTGATCCTTCGCCCAAGATGTGCCGTAGCCGAACCGCCTGGCGAGTTCACGACCGCGGATACGCGTCCCGTCTGACGCTTGCTGGAGACGTTGGTGATGTCCCCCTTGACGGTCAGCGCTGAACTCGACAGGTTGGCCGCGTTGTGCTCGACCACGTGGGCGTCACTCAATGCCAGCGGCCCACTGACGTGCAGCTGGATGGGGAACTGGATGCCGGTGTTGTTATCCGGAGGAATCTGGCTCCAGTCGATGTTGTCGACCGTGAACATCGAGTTCGGATCGTTCGGATAGAGCTCAAGCGCCAGCCCGTTCGACCCCCGGTGCAGCAGCTGTGTGATGTCGAAGCGATACCTCGTGTAGTCGCCTTGAACGGTCCCCTGGCTCGCCACCATCCTCCCGTTGACCCAGACGTCGGCCTGACCGACGACACCATTGATGATCAGCTGCGCATGCTGTGAGCCGTGCAGGTGGCCGACGAACGTCGTGCGAAACCACCACGGCACCGCGAACATCGGAATCGTGTCCGGCCCGATCCGGCTCATATAACCGAAGCAGTTCTTCATGTCGGTCGAGAAGAAAACGTTCGGGCATCGGCCAGCCTGGACCAGCGCACCGACTTCAGTCCCGACCGCGCCAGCGTCGTCGGGACGGACGTGCAACCAAGAGGCCGTCGAGAAGCGGGGCGCGGAAACCTGAGCACCGCCCACGCTCACACGGACGCTGCTCTGTACCTGCCAGCCGCTGAGCCCGAGGGTGCTGATGTCAGCCGACGCCGAAGCTGTCGCCACGCCCGCGACTAGCGCTGTGAGCAATGCGGCGATCGCGGTCAGGTGACGACTACCGACGCTCGCAATTCCTTGGGGCTTCTTGTCGGGGGAGCTCTCGCGGCGTATGGCCTCTGTGTTGCATCCCGGCACGCTCCGAACGAGAATGCTCACCAAACCGACGATACCGGGGGCTGAGGCTCGGTTCCTGGCTGTCGGGCGTTCAGCCCCTACGTTCGGCCGCCGGCCACTCTCTTGGACGAACAGCTCAAGGCTCAAGCACCTTGCCGCGGCCCGCGCCGAACGGCTTTCCGCTTGAAAGGATTCCGAGCTGTTCGATGTCAAAATTCGATCGTCATCCCTAGGGAGTTGGCAGGGGATGGGGCGATTATTGTTACCCGGTCCCCTCGCTCTCTGCTCATCAGAGCGCCGACCAGATTTCGAGAGCAAGGAATCGTAGAACGCGGATCTCGGTAGCAGGCCAAGCCGAGCCGTCGCTCGGCACGGATCTCCTGCAGGTCCGGCGTGAGCGCTTTCCTATTAGTCGGGGAGACAGGATTTGAACCTGCGACCGCCCGGCCCCCAGC
>CAWCMQ010000008.1:0-5206 GCA_963796645.1 uncultured Solirubrobacterales bacterium
TGTCAACGGCCATCTGTTTCTCCCCATCCGCGGCCATCGTTTCTCCCCACTGGTGGCCATGATTTCTCCCCACTGGTGGCCATCGAATCTCCCCACCATTAGGGCTGTGGGTTCTGATCAGGTCAGGGGCTTGACCCCCTTGCCGGCGGTCGCTTGGGCGAGTCGGTAGCTGTCTTGGCCTTCGGTGATGATCACGTGGGCATGGTGGAGTAGCCGGTCGACGGTCGCGGTCGCGATGCTTTTGGGCATCAGTTCGTCGAACCCGGACGGGTGAACGTTCGAGCTGATCGCGATCGATCGTTTCTCGTAGGCGGCGTCGATCACGCGGAACAGCGCCTCGGCTGCGTCGGCGGAAACGGGCAGCAGGCCAACGTCGTCAACGACGACGAGATCCGCTCGGATCAGCTTTCCGATCGCCTTGTTGATGCTGTCGTCGGCGCGGTGGCGGCGCAGCAGTTGCGCGAGTGTCTCGAGTGTGTGCCACGCGACGGTCTTGCCGTTGTCGATCGCGAGGTGACCGAGCGCTTCGACCAGGTGGCTCTTGCCGGTACCGCTCGGGCCGCAGATCACGAGCACTTCGGCGCGGTCGATCCATTCCAGCGTCTGGAGCGCACGCTGGGTGTTGGTCGGAATCGCCGATCGGTCTGGTTCCCACGCGTCGAACGTCTTGCCGGCCGGCAAGCCTGAGGCGCGCCGGCGGTTCCGGATCGATGCCTGCTCGCGGCCCTTGACTTCCTCGGCGAACAGCACGCGCAGGACCTCGGCGTGCTCCCATCGTTGCGCGGTCGCGGTCGCGATCACCTCTGGCGCGGCTTTGCGGATGTATGGCAGCCGCATGCGCCTGAGCAGCTGCTCGAGCTCTGAGGGCAACGGCGGCGGGGTGGGTGGCGTGACGGTCATCGTCCGAATCCCTCCCAGCTGCGGGTCGAGCGTTGCAGCGATGATGTCTCTGTGGCTCTGAGCGGCAACGGGATCACCGCTGCTTGGCGCTGTCGGTGGGCGAGGATTGCCTGAAGGTCACCGTCGGCGAACCTGCCGGCCTGAGCGCAACTCGCGAGCGCTTGCTCGACCTGCTCGATGCCGTGCAGCTTGGCGAGATCGATCGCCTCTGCCATCTTGCGCCGCACCCGCGGCGTGCCGGCGGCGGCCGCGGCGATCAGCCATCGCTCGGCGCCGTCGCCGAGCGCGAGGAACGCGCGCTCCTCCAGACTGCGCGCCCTGGGCTTGCGGTCAAGCGCGCCGGCCGGCTTCGGCGGATAGTGCTCGTCACGGAGCGCCGGACGGCCAGGAGTGGTCAGCTGATGGCGGGCGACCTCCCGCGGTCCGGCGGGCCCGTCGACGTGCACGACGATCAGCTCTGAGCCGTCGATCCTGGCCCACACGCGCTCGTCGACCAGTTCGTGCGGGACCGAGTAGATCGCGCCGCCCACACTGATCGTGGACTGCCAGTTGACCTTCCGTGTCTGCCCGAAACAGACGGTGTGCGGCAACCTCGCCACCCGGTGCAGATGCTCGTGCTCCTCGGCGAGCATCTCGATCGGTGGCCGGCGCGTGACCCGGTGCGCTCGCGTGTTGACCTCGGCCATGAACTGCTCGCACGCCATCTCGAGCTCAGCGAAGTCCTGGTATTCGTCGCGGAGGTTGTGGTCGGTCGGGACCAGATCGGCCTTCGCGATCTTCACTGTCGCCTCTGAGCCACCCTTGCTCTGTGGGTCGGCGGGCTCGCAGGTCGCGATCGTCAGCCCGTAATGACGGGAGACCTCCACGATCGTCGGGTTGCGGACCGCGATCCCGCACACATGCTCGACCGTCACCGTCTTCTCGTTATCGGTCAACGCGTAGGTCGGGACGCCATCGAACCTGCGCAGCGCCCGGTCCAGCCCGATCACGACCGACGGCAACTGCTTGTCGCGCAACGGCACCACCACCCGGTACCTGGACCACGCCAGCCACGCGCAGAACAACGCTGTCCTGGCACCCGCGATCACCGGCCCCTCGCCATAGTCCCACTGCAGCCACAGCCCCGGCTCCGGGATCCACGGCCGTGTGCGCCGCCCGTGCTTCTGCCGCCAGCGACGCTTGGCCTCCGCGACCGCCCGGCGCGTCGTGCGCTCAGAACCCTGATACCCCATCGCGACCAGCTTCGAGTGCGCCTGATCAGCACCGATCCGACCGCGAGAACGATCGACCAACTCCTCGATCTTCCCGTCAAACGCGTCCACCAACGGCCGCCGCCGCTCACGCTCCGGCAGCCCGCCACCAGCCGCCTCCCGTGCGGCAACCAGCCGCGCGACCGTCTTGTGATCACACCCCGCCAACGTCGCCGCCTTCCGCAGCGATCCAGTCAGGTCATACGCCTCAAGGATCTCCATCGCTTCCTCCGGTTTCTTCATCCGGCCGGCCTCCAGATCGCGCGTTAACAACAACACGCGCCGGACTACCGACCCGTCAGGACAGAACCGTGGGGAGAAACCGTGGCCACCCATGGGGAGAAACGATGGCCGCCAATGGGGAAATTCAATGGCCGCCTATGGGGAGCTTTCCATGGCCGCCGTCGACAACAGCGCACTGCTCCGGCCGTGATCGTGCTCACGACGGTCGCGCTTGAGACTGCTGCAACTCGATCAAACCGACACTCCCCCCGCCAGCAAACGAGGCTGCTGCTTTCCGAAGATCCGGCAGCGTCGCCTTCGGCCGGCGCTCCCAGACGAGCGCTAGCGACGAGAACGGAGATCGTCAAGCAATGGCCGTCTGGGGTGCAGGCAAACTGGAAGGCTGGGCCTGGCTGTGAGCCGCTCACGGTATTGCGGACCAACAGGCGGGCATCGTAGGTGACGAGGTGATTGGGCTCGCCATCGCGCAGCCCTGGTGCATCTATGTTGAAGGCACCATTGGCACAGCGGTTGTCAAAGCGCTGGACCGGATAGCACCGATGCTCCCGGGAGCGGTGGTCGAATTTACCCCTGGTCCCGTGCTCGACCGTCGTCCCGTACTCGATGGAGAGAAATGCTCACCAAATCTTGAGGCCATGAAGTTTGGTGAGAAACCGAACGACCAAGCGTATTTGGCGCCCTGTCCGAGGTGCCCAAATTGGACGATGTCCGCGTTGCGAGCGAGATCCGGAGCTGTGCGAAAGTGTTCGGCCCCGGTGCGGTAGTCCTGGAACCCATAGCCCAGCCCCCCGCGCGCTGAGTAGACGGTGTTCGGCGTTAGGTCGCTCATGTCGAAGCGCTTTTGCTGGTAGGAGTCGCTCACGTCCCCGGCACCAACGCGCTGGGTCGCGTGATAGCTGACGTCCGTTTTGCCTTTGCCCAACTCCGCCCACAACTGCCCCGGTCCGAGACACGGGAAGCTCTTGATGTAGTTCACGACGACCGTCACCGTGGTGGGCTTGACGTCCACCAAATCCACGCCCGTGCCGGGCGCAAAAAACCATGCGAGTCAGTAGCGATCTGAAAACACGCAGGCCCGGTGCCGGCAAGCGCTGTGGGCGCCGTGAGCGCAGCGAGCAGCGCAGCCGCCACGGCTGCGAGCACAATTCTGGTCGATCGGCCAGGCACAGTCTTCCCTTCCTCGGTTCTCGAGTAGCTCGTCACGTCACGGCATTAGTCATCTTTCGCCAACGACGCAGGCTAGCCGTCCTTCAATCCCCTTCCGACCCTCGCTGATCGGACCTAGCGACTAACCCTGATCCGATCGTACATCATTCCGCACCGTAAAAACCCGACGCGGCGAAGAGACACAGACCGCTGCATCGGGTGGCGAAACGAACATGCTGAGCGCCAGAGTTCTGCACCGAGGACAAGGACGACATGCATTAGCCAGGAGCACCGGCCGACCTGGCTGCCGCATTCACACCCGCAAGAAGCAGCCTGATCGCCGAATTCAAGCGTGTCGCAGGGGGCTAAATCCGACAGCGACGCCCGGTGCGGTCCGGACCCGCTTTCACGGCCTGGGAGGTCTCCTCTCTCCCGGCAGCGGGGCCCTGAGTTGCGCGGACTGCAGGGAATTCGGCGTCGTCGTGGCGCGCCAGGCCGGGCCCACGGGGCTCCTGCGCCTGAGGGCAACGAGCCGTAAGCTGAGTCGCATGGCACTTGCGGAGAGCGTGTCGGCGCCGTACCCACTGTCTTCGCCTCATGCCCGCGGGCGGCTGGATGTCAGCGACGGGCACAGCGTCTACTGGAGAGGGCGCGGCAACCCGAGCGGCAAGCCCGCGGTCATTCTTCACGGTGGGCCGGGGTCGGGCGCGAGCGCCAGCTGGACCGATGTGTTTGACCCCGCCGCGTACCGGGTGGTCCTGTTCGACCAGCGGGGATGCGGCCGCAGCACGCCCAACGCTGCACGGAGCGTGGACGCGCTGATCGCGAACACCACCCAACACCTGATTGCCGATATCGAGTCGCTGCGGGTCTACCTCGGGATCGACCGTTGGCTGGTGATGGGAGCGTCTTGGGTTTAGGTGCTCGGGCTCGCCTACGCCCAGGCCCACCCGCGGTCGGTCAGCGAGCTGGTGCTGTTCTCGATCGTGGAGGGCACGCAGCGCGAGGTCGATTGGGCCACGCGCCGAGCCGGGCGGTTCTACCCCGAGGAGTGGCAGCGCTTTCAGGCCGGCGTCCCGCCCTCCGAGCGTGACGGCGGTTCATCTCAGCGCCGCCTACTACCGGCTGCTGCTCGATCCCGACCCAGCCGTTCACGAGCCGGCGGCGCAGAACTGGTGCGACTGGGATGACCGACAGATGCGTGCGCCCGGCCAGCCGCCCTCCCCGCGCTACGAGGACCCGGAGTTCAGGTTGTGCTCGGCGCGACTGGTCACCCACTACTGGAGCCACGGCCATTTCATGGAGGATGGAGTCCTCACGAAGAACGCGGGCCGTTTGCGTGGGATCCCGGGTGTCCTGATCCGGGGCACTCTTGATCTCGGCCACCCGATCGACCTGCTCTGGCAACTCTCGCGCGACTGGCCCGAGAGCGAGCTCGTGCTCATCGATGATGACGGGCACCGCGGCGGGCGCGCCACCGACGCCGCCCTAGCCCGGGCCACAGACCGGCGCAAGGAGCTCGCCCTCGCCGACCCAGTAGGTGCTCGAGGCGACCCCATGCCGGCGCCATCGACCAGCGGTGCCGGAATCGCGACCGCTCGCCGCAGTACTGCTTTCCGGACACGACACATCTCTCGGTACAGTCGCGATCCCGTCCTGCTACGCGC
>CAWCMQ010000009.1:0-547715 GCA_963796645.1 uncultured Solirubrobacterales bacterium
TCTGGGCTCGTACTCGGTCGAGGTTCCGGCCGGCAGCGCGGAGATGCTGACGCGCTAGGGGGTGCGGGCGGGTCTATACGCCCGTTTTGTGGAGCTCCCGGTAGACGTCACGGGCTAGCTTCCCCGGGAGCCCCGGGACTGACTCGAGCTCCTCCCGTGAGGCGGCGAGGATCGCGTCGGGCGAGCCGAAGTGCGTGAGCAGGGCTCGTTTGCGCGCCGGCCCCACCCCGGGCAGCTCGTCGAGGATCGACGCCGTCATGGCGCGATCGCGCCGGATCCGGTGGTGCGTGATCGCGAACCGATGCGCCTCGTCACGGACCCGCTGGAGCAGCTGCAGCTCGGGGGTGTCGTGGGCGAGACGCAGCGGCGCCGCTCGGCCCGGGATGAACACCTCCTCGATCCGCTTGGCCAGCGAGATCACGACCACACCACGCTCGCGGAAGCCCTGCAGCGCCCGAAGCCCCGCCGACAGCTGTCCCTTGCCGCCGTCGATCACGACCAGGTTGGGAAGTGCGGCGAAGCTCGGGTCATATTCCTTGTCGTGCGGCGACACCTCGCGCTGGGCCTCCCAGCGCGCGATCCGGCGCCCGAGCACCTCCTCCATCGACGCGAAGTCATCGGGGGCCGCGTCGGCGCCGTTGCCCTCGGCCAGGCGCACCTTGAAGCGCCGGTAGTCGGACTTCTTCGGCGCGCCGCCCTCGAACACCACCATCGAAGCGACCGTGTTCGTGCCCATCAGGGTCGAGATGTCGAAGCACTCGATCCGGAGCGGAATCGTGTCCAGGCCGAGCGCCTGCTGGAGCCCGTCGAGCGCCTCGACGCGCTGCTGCCGGCGCCGCTCCGAGCGGAGCTTCTCCTGATCGAGCGCCAGCCGCGCGTTGCGCTCCGCGAGCTCGAGGATCCGCCGCTTGTCGCCCCGCTCGGCGGCCCGGATCTCGACCGGGGCGCCGCGCCGCTCACTCAGCGCCTGCGCGAGCGCCGGTGCGGGGCCGAGCTCAAGCTGGACCACCAGCATCGGCGGCACCATCATCGCGCTCGCGTAGTACTGGAGGATGAATGCCTCGGCCACCTCGGCGACGTCGCCCTCGGGCGCGTTGTCGAGGTAGAAGCTCTGCCGGTCGGAGAGGACGCCATCGCGCACCTGAAAGACCTGCGCGTTCGCTTCGCCCTCGGTCACGGCCACGGCGATCGCGTCGAGCGTTCCGACCGACTCGTTGGCCACGCGCTGGCGCTCGAGCAGCGAGCGCACCGCCCGCAGGCGGTTGCGCTCCCGGGCGGCGTCCTCGAAGCGCTGCTCGGCCGCGGCCTCGCGCATCGAGCGCTCGAGCGACCGCTCGATGTCGCGGTAGCGGCCTGACAGGAAGTCGATCACGCCGTCGATTCCGCGCCGATAGTCCTCGCGACTGACGTAGCCGACGCAGGGTGCCTCGCAACGCTTGATGTAGTAATCGAGGCAGGGCGATCCGCTGCGCCGGCCCGGCTCAGGGCCCTCGCACGAGCGGAACATGAACACCTTGCCCAACACCTCGAGCGTCGAGCGAACCCGCTTGGCGTTGCTGAACGGGCCGAAGTACGCCCGATCACGCCGATGCCGCTCGCGGGTGAAATAGACGCGAGGGAAATCCTCGTCAAGACTGATGGCGATGTACGGGTAGGACTTGTCGTCCCGCAGCCGGATGTTGAACCGTGGCTTGTACTGCTTGATGAAGTTCTGCTCCGCCAGCAGCGCCTCCGCCTCGGTCTGCACGACCAGCGCCTCGACGTGGTCGATCATCGGCACCAGATCCCTCCCCGCCCGCGTGCTCGGATTGGAGAAGTGCGACGCGACCCGCTTGCGGATCGACTTCGCCTTGCCCACATACAGCACCCGACCCCTGGCGTTGCGGAACAGGTAGACGCCAGGCTCGTCAGGAAGCTCGCGCCGGCGGTCTGCGGGGGTTATCGACATGCTCCATTCGAGGATAGGGCGGGGGTGGGAGACGTCGGGGGTGGGTGCGGGCGGCGTGGGTGGTGGCGCGGCGTTTGCGGCCCTCCGCGCACCCCATAACCTCGAAACGCGCCATCGTGGGGCGGGTCTGCGCGATCAGGTCTGCCCAGCAGACCCAATCCGCCAGTTTCCGATTCCCAGAGCCGAGTTTTCGAGGTAACTCACGCCCTCCTGAAAGGTCGACCTGCCCGCGGGCGCTGGGCCGGTTGGGCGGGGCTTTCGGAGTTGCGCCCGACTGGGGCCGGCGATCGTTTCCACCCTCGGATGAGCGTGTCGGATTTGCGTTCAATATGAACGCAAATCCGACAGCGTCCGGCGACCCAACCACCTGGCGCGTGGGCTCGGGGCGGCCTGGGCGCCGGCCACCCGCCCGCAAGCCCTCGCGACCGCTCCGACCCGCCCTGGGCGCCGGGCAAACCCCGCAACCGCACACCCTCGGCCGCCCGCAAAACCCCGCGACCGCCCGCTGAGCCCCGGGGCGACCGGACCACGCCCCGCCCGCCAACCAAGCCCCGGCCCCGCCAATCCCCGCCCCCTAATCCGCCGTGAACGACACCACCAGCCCGCACAGGCCCACCCCGAGGCCGACGAGCGCCACGATCTCCCCCACCCCCGACGTCGGCGAGTTGGGGGCGTAGGTCGGCACGTTCAAGGCCGGGTTGAAGATGTTGGCTCCATTCGTGGGGGCTTGGCCCAGCGCATGGAGGATGAAGGCGACCGCGATGCCGCAGCCCGCGATCGCGACCAGCCGGGCGGCTCGGTTGCCGGCCAGCGCGACGACCACCAGGCAGACGGCCAGCGCCGCCAGCACGACGTCGGCGGTCGAGTAGACCTGCCATGCCGTCGGGTCGTGGGGAACGCCGCGGAGCTGCTCGGAGGCGCCCCAGGCGGCCAAAAAGGCGGGCGAGAACTGGTGGCTCCAGGTCAGGAATAGCGACCCGAACAGCACCCCCGCCCCAATCACGATCAGCCAATCCGCCGCCCTCTCACGCCGCGCACGCGTCACCGGCCGACCCCCGCTCGGAGCAACCGCCGAACTACCTGGGCCGCCCTCTCACGCCGCGCACGCGTCACCGGCCCACCCCCGCCCCGAGCAACCGCCTCGCGCCCTTCACTCGCTCGCGCGCGCGGCCTCAACGTCGCCCTCCGGCTTCTCGGCTGGCTGCACGTACAGGAAGACCCAGGCCGCGACGGCGCCACCGAGGAAGGGGCCGATGATGTAGACCCAGATGTTGGACCACTTGAAGATGCCCAGGACCAGCGCGCCGAGCGCGACGGCGGGGTTGAACGCCCCCCCGGACAGGCTGCCGACCGCGAACGCCCCGGCCGCAACGGTGAACCCGATCGCCAGCCCGTAGAACGAATTCCCGTCGGTGCCACGTGCGGTCGCGACGTTGAGGACGACGTAGGCGAGCGCGAACGTGAACAGGAACTCGACGATCAGCATCTTGCCGCCGCTCGCGAACGGGCCGGCGTGACCGCCGCCGTTGACGACCCGCGCCACGAGCGCCGCCACCACGCCGGCGAGCAGCTGGGTCACCACGTAGGGACCGAACTCGCTCGAGGTCATCTTGCCCCGAATCAGCACTGCCGTGCTCACGGCCGGGTTGTAGTGGCCGCCGGAGATGTGACCGCCGGCGAAGACCATCACCATCAGCGACGCGCCGATCGCCAGCGGGGCAAGGGCCCCGGCCCCATGCGTGGGGTTGGTGGCCATGCAGACGGTGAAGACGAGGAAGAAGGTCCCGATGAACTCCACGACGAGCTTGCGACCCAAGGGCATTGCTCTCTCCTCCTCTGGACTCGATTGATTTCCCGCAGAACAGTAACCTCCATCGTCGCCATGTCCGCCGTGACCGAGGGGCCGAGAACCGCACACCGCACGTGCCCACTGTGCGAGGCGACGTGCGGCCTGGAGCTGACGCTCGCCGGCGAGGAGGTCGTCTCCATCCGGGGCGACCGCGAGGACGTGTTCAGCCAGGGGTTCATCTGCCCCAAGGGCTTTGCGCTCAAGGAGCTGCACGCCGATCCGGATCGCGTGAGGACGCCGCTCATCCGCCAGCCCGACGGCAGCTTCGTGCCGGCCTCGTGGGACGAGGCGTTCGCGCTGATCGACGCGCGGCTGAAGCCGATCCTGGCCGAGGACCGCAACGCGGTGGCCGTGTACCTCGGCAACCCGAACGCACACCTGCTCGACAACATGCTCTATGGCAAGGTGCTGTTGCGCGCGCTCGGCACGCGCAACATGTACTCGGCCAGCACGGTCGACCAGTTCCCCAAGCAGAAGGCGTCGGCGCTGATGTTCGGGACGGGCACGACTGTGCCGGTCCCGGATGTCGATCGCACCGACCACCTCCTGATCCTCGGCGCGAACCCGCTCGCGTCCAACGGCAGCCTGATGACCGCTCCCGACATGCGGGGACGGCTGCGGGCGCTCCGGGCCCGAGGCGGCAAGATCGTCGTGATCGATCCGCGTCGCAGCCGGACCGCCGAGGAGGCCGACGAGCACCACTTCATCCGCCCCGGGACCGACGCGCATCTGCTCTTCGCGCTCGTGCACGTCCTGTTCGAGGAGAGACTCGTCGAGCCCGGCGAGCGGCTCACCGCGATGACGGAAGGCATCGAGACCATCAGAACCCTGGCCGCGCCCTTCAGGCCCGAGGCCGCCGCGGCGGCGACTGGGATCGACGCCGAGACGATCCGTCGGATCGCCCGCGAGCTCGCAAATGCCGACACGGCAGCGGTGTACGGTCGCATCGGCACCTGCACCCAGGAGTTCGGCACGCTCGCCAGCTGGCTGGTCGACGTGCTCAATCTCCTCACCGGCAATCTCGACCGCGAAGGCGGTGCGATGTTCCCGCTCGGCGCGGCCGGGCACTCCAACGCCGCCGGCCCCATGGGCCGCGGCCGCGGCACCAGGTTCGGCCGCTGGCAGAGCCGCGTCCGCGGGCTGGACGAGATCTTCGGCGAGCTGCCCGTCGCCTGCCTGGCCGAGGAGATCGAGACGCCGGGCGAGGGTCAGGTGCGGGCGCTCGTGACGATCAGCGGTAACCCGGTCGTCTCGACGCCGAACAGCGACCGTCTCGACCGGGCGCTGGACAAGCTCGAGCTGATGGTCAGCGTCGATGTCTACGTCAACGAGACGACCCGCCACGCCGACGTGATCCTTCCCGCGCCGTCGCCGCTGCGCCGGTCGCACTACGACCTGGCGCTGTACCTGTTCGCGGTGCGCAACGTCGCCAACTACTCGCCGCCGGTGCTGCCCGCCGAGCCGGGGCTGCCGGACGAGTGGATCACGCTGCTGCGCCTGACCGCAATCGCGGCGGGGCTCGGTCCCGACGCCGATGTCGCGACGATCGACGAGCAGGTCGCACGCGCGTTGATCCAGCGTGAGGTGGAGACCAAGCAGTCGCCGTTACACGGCCGCGAGGTCG
Source organism: uncultured Solirubrobacterales bacterium (assembly GCA_963796645.1). Lineage (GTDB taxonomy): Bacteria > Actinomycetota > Thermoleophilia > Solirubrobacterales > Solirubrobacteraceae > Palsa-465. The sequence goes on from CAWCMQ010000009.1 coordinate 5,422, forward strand.
ACGAGGTGCTCGAGCGGCTCGCTCCGCGCACCGGGCCCGAGCGGCTGCTCGACCTAATGCTCCGGACCGGCCCCTACGGCGAGGGCTTTGGCGCGGACCCCGACGGCCTCTCGCTCGACAAGCTCGAGCAGGCTCGGCACGGCATCGACCTCGGGGCGCTGAAGCCACGCCTGCCCGAGGCGCTTCGAACCCCGAGCGGGATGATCGAGCTCGCGCCTGAGGAGATCGTGGCCGACGTTGAGCGGCTCGGCGCGTCTCTGCGAGCGCCCCGCAACGGCGAGCTGGTGCTGATCGGCCGGCGCCAGCTGCGGTCGAACAACTCGTGGATGCACAACCTGCCGGTCCTTGTGAAGGGCAAGCCGCGCTGCACCCTGCAGGTTCACCCGGACGACGCCGAGCGCTACCAGCTGACCGATGGCGAGCCCGCCGAGCTCCGATCCCGCACCGGCTCGATCGTCACTCCTGTCGAGGTGACCGACGCGATCATGCCGGGCGTTGTCAGCCTCCCCCACGGCTGGGGGCACGACGTGCCCGGCACCAGCCAGCAGGTCGCGTCTGCCCACGCTGGAACGAACAGCAACATCCTCGCCGACGAGCAGCTCATCGATGAGCTCTCGGGCAACGCGGTGCTAAACGGGATCCCGGTCGAGCTCGCGCCGGTGCGCGAGCCGTCAGTAGCGGCGGGCTGAGATCGCTACCGCGATCACCGCGTACAGCGCGCCGCCGAGCAGCACGAACCACACCACCTCGCCGGAACCGGTCCGCCACAGCTTGCTGGTGGCGGTGAGCGTCAGCGCGGCCACCCCAAGCGCGGCGTACAGGGTCAGCCGCTTGTTGTCGCCGAGCCCGTACAGCTCGCTCCGGTACTGCCGGTACATGATCGACGCGAACCAGCCGAGCGAGGCCAGGAACGCGAGCGAGACGGCCTGGATCGCGATGCTCGCCCCGGTGCCTCCGCCCGGGATCAGCACCACCAGCGCGGCGAGCGCGCACACGATCACGATATTGCGCACGTTCTTCATGCTCAGAAGCTAAGAGTACGCTGCTCGACCCCGTGGAACGCGCGAACGGTGAGAACGGCGCGCCCGTGGCGGTAGGGCAGCCCGATCTTCACCAGGTGGCACGGCGATGCGACATGGCGCCGCCGCAGTGAGCGGGCGCGACGTCGGCCCGAGCCAAGAACCCGGATCCTGACCGTGCCGGGATGCCACAGCTTGAGCTCAACCACCGGCCGCGGGGCGGGGCCTTTACCGACCGGGCGCGGGGCGGTGCCTCGGCCGATCGCCGCGAGCTCGATCTCCGATCCCCGCGGCAGGCGCCCGCGGTGTGCCCGAGGCGTCCCCGGGCGGTAGCACGTGAATGCATCCGCGCCGAGCGCCCGCAGCCCGGGCATCCCCGCGTAACCGAGGTGACCGAGACCGAAGATGTCCTCGATGCTACGCAGCAGCGAAAAGTGGTTGTAGGCGACCCTGTCGACGGTGCCCGGGTCGATGAACGGCGAGAGCAGCACGGCGCCGGTGCGGCCACCGCCGCGGCCGACGTTGAGACCGCCGTTGTTGACGGTGTTCGGGAACTGTGGCTCGTTGCAGCAGGCGCTGGCGTCGCCGCCAGGGGGAACCCCCTTGGGGTGGTACTTGAGCCAGTCGAGCATGTCCTCGGCCTCGTCGAACACGATCGCGAGCATGCCGTCGCGCTTATAGGCGGGAGAGCTGAGGATCCGGGGAACCCACAGGCGCAGGAACCGGTCCGCGCCCGGCAGGCCGCCGGTGCGACCGTCGACGCACTTGATGTCGTGCCCGTCGTCGCACAGGTTCGGGGTGATGAACGAGTAGTTCGGCGTGGTCGCCGCCGAGCGCAGATCGCCAGGTAGCTGGGTCAGCGGGACATCGTCCTTGGCGCACATCGGCGAGGAGAGGATCGACTCGAAATACACGAACGGGTTGTGGCGGGCGGCGTACTGGTCGCCGACGCGGGCGCTCTGCGTGGGGTCGCGGGAGCCGAGCACCGGATGCCGGCACGTCTTCGGCTGCCCGGCCGCGTTGCCCATGTCCTCCATGTAGCCCTTCCAGGTCAGTCCACGCACACTGAGCTGGTTGGCGATCGTCTTGACGCTGGCCGTGTACACGCACCCGGTCCCGAGCGCCTGTCCGAACCCGCCGATCTGCCCACCAACGAACGGGGTGTAGAACTGGCAGTCAATCTGCGTCTGCGGATTCGAGCCCTGGCCGCTGACCATCGCGATGTAGTTGCCCAGGCTCTCGTGGGTCACACCGTAGTAGTTGGGCACGAGCGCACCCATGCGTGGCAGTGTCTGCGCCAGATAGGGAGCGCCCGAGTTAGGGCCGAAGGTCTCGCCGAACGCTTTGTTCTCGAGCACGATGATGAACACGTGCCGGATCGGGGGAAGCGTCCCGGCGGACGCGGCGGCACCGCTGGCCCCGAAGGCCAAGCCGACCAGCGCGACGAGGAGAATCGCGAGTCGTCTCACTGGCCCTCCTCGAGCGGCAGTGCGTGGAGATCCGCGATCACGATGCGAGCGTGTTGGTGCAAGTGCCCCAGAGTCCGGGGAAGATGACGACTGCGTCAGGTCCTCGTGTTACCGAAGTGTGACGGGATTCTCGAGAACAGGCGGCGGTAGGGCATCGGCGCGCGCCGGGTCCGGGCCGACCACGCGCTCCGCGGCAAACCGGTAGCCAACGCCGAAGTGAGTGTGAACGTATCGCCACCCGGGCGAGATTCGCTCGAGCTTGCCCCTCAGCTTGCGCACGAACACGTCGACGGAGCGGTCGCCCCGAACCATCGTGTAACCCCATACGCGCTGGTAGATCTCCTCGCGCTCGAGCACGCGGCCCTGGGCGGCAGCGAGCTGGTAGAGCAGCTCGTACTCCTTGCGCGAGAGCGACGCGGCGCCGTCGCCTGTGTAGGCATCGAACCGGTCCGGCCGGATCGCGAGCTCGCCCGCGGACATGGTCGTGTCCTCGATCGGGACCTCGCCGGCCCGTCGCCGGCGCAACACCGCCTGGATCCGCGCCACCAGCTCCTCCGGGTGACAGGGCTTGGCGATCCAGTCATCGGCTCCGCCGCGCAGCGCCCGCACCCGCTCGGCCACGGGCGCGGTGCCGCTGCACACGAGCAGCGCCAGGCCCGGTAGCGCCCGGGAGACCTGTTCGATGTAGTCGAGGCCGGTCAGGGCCGGGTTGACGATCAGCGCGTGCAGCCGCATCGACGCCAGGTGCTCCGGCCCCGCGGCGTAGCCCAGCACCTCGCGGTCCCAGCGCAGCGCCTCGAAGCGCCGCTCTAGCACCGTGACCAGCCCGCTGTCGTCGTCGATCAGCGCGATCCGCACGCGTGAGGAGGAGATCGGTCGACTATCCCCTGGACTGGCGAGGCCGGATGCCGAGCGGGCAGACCCGAGGGCTGGCGGTGCCACTGGGGAGAATTTTAGGCAGCCGTGGGGACAGGCCCGCCGGCCCGGTGCCAGGCAGCGGACACGCCTCTCGTCCATCCTCGCGACTCACCATTGACCTGAGCCTCCGCGGGTCCGATACAGAGGCGAGGCGTCAGTGGGAACCACGGCCGTCACCGAGAGCACTCAACGCCGTTCGAACCCGACGGCGCCGCGGCCCACGCTCGTTTGGCTGGTCCCGCTGCTGGCGCTGCTGGCGATGATCGCGGTCGGTCTTGGCGTCTCCGCACTGGCCACCGCGCCGTCGACGAGCCAGCTGCAGCGACGGATCACGGCACTGGAGACGAATGTCTCCGATCTGCGGTCCAAGACTGACTCGCTGGAGCAAAGCCTCGCCCGGACTCGCGCCGCTGAGCGACGGAACAGCGGGCGGATCGCGTCGCTGGAGGCTGACAGTGCCACCACGGCCCCGGCGGCCCAGATGAACCGCATCGCCGGCACCGTCAACAGCGTCCGTGTCTGCGCCTCCGAACTTCAGCGCGAGGTGGCGGCCCTGCGCAACGTCGGCCGGTGGCTGGGCGGTGCGAACGGGAGCGGCGCGGCGCGACTCTCGCCCGCCTGCACCAGCTTGCTGTCGAGCGGACGCTGAGCTCGCAGCGGCGGTCCGGCGTCCTCTACCCGGCCACCTGCTCCCAGCGCGCGTACAGCTGCTCGACCGTTCGCCGCGCGGCCTCGTGACGCGCGGTCGCCGAGGCGCTCCGGCTCGGATCGGACCAGGCGGCTGGATCGGCCAGCTCCTCCTCGAGCTCGCGTAGTGCCGCCTCCGCCGCCTCGATCTCGCGCTCGAGCACGGACGTGTCCGGCTTGCGCTTGGCCCTCCGAGCCGGCGCGGGTTGCTTGCGCTTGGGCAGGGGCTTCTGCTTGCGCGCGGCCGCCTCGCGCGCACGTTCCTCGCGCACGCGAAGGTACTCGGGCCAGCCGCCAACGTAGCTGTGCAGGTCGTGATCCTCGACCGCCACCGTTCGTGTCCCGACCGCGTCGAGCAGCGCGCGGTCGTGGGAGACCAGCAGCAGCGACCCGCCGAACGCCTGGAGCGCTTCCTCCAGCGCCTCCCGGCTCTCGAGATCGAGGTGGTTGGTCGGCTCGTCGAGGATCAGGACGTTGGCGCCCGAGTTGACCAGGATCGCGAGCGACAGCCGTCGCCGCTCCCCGCCCGAGAGCCCGTCGAGCGGCTTCTCCGCCTCCTCGCCGGAGAACATGAAGCGCCCGAGCAGCGCCCGCGCCCTGTTCGGCGTCAGCCCGGTCAGCCGCTGGGTCGCCTCGAGAACCGTTCGCGCATTGCCGGTGGAGAGCTCCTCGGTGTGCTGGGAGAGGTAGCCGATCTTCACGTTGTGCCCGGTCCGGAGCTTGCCCGCTTCGAGCTCGCGCCGGCCTGCCAGCGCTTCGATCAGAGTCGTCTTGCCGGAGCCGTTGGGGCCGACGAGCGACACGTGCTCGCCGCGCTCCAGCCATAGCTCCGAGTCCTCGAGCAGCGGCTTGCCGGGAGCGGAGATCGACCCATCCAGCATCTCGAACACGACCCGGCCGCTGCGCTCGGGCGGTTTGAAGGCGAACTGGAGGCCCGCGCCATCGGACGGATCGCGCGCGAGCCGGTCGATCTTCTCGAGCTTCTTCGCCCGGGACTGAGCCTGCCGCGCCCGGGTGCCGGCCCGGAACCGGGTGACGAACCGCTCGAGCCGAGCGATCTCCGCCTGCTGGCGCTCGATCGCCCGGCCCAGAGCCAGCTCGCGAGCGGCGCGCTCCTTGCGCCAGGCGTGCCACGAGCCGGGGAAGAACTTGCCGCGTCCCGCCTCGAGCTCCAGCACGGAGGTACCGACCGCTTCGAGGAACCAGCGGTCATGGGCGACGAGCACCACCGCCGCGTCGAGCGCGACCAGATGCTGCTCGAGCCACTCGAGCGAGGCGATGTCGAGGTGATTCGTCGGCTCGTCGAGCAGCAGCAGGTCCGGATCGCCCGCCAGCGCCCGGGCCAGCGAAGCGCGGGTCAGCTCGCCGCCGGAGAATGTGTCCAGCGAACGGTCGAGGTCGGTCTCGTCGCGGAAGCCGAGACCGTGGAGCGTCTGCAGGGCACGCTCGCGCCAGGTGTATCCACCGGCGTGCTCGAGCCGCGCCTGGGCCTCGGCGTACCGGCCGAGCGTCTGCTCGTCGTGCGCGCCGCCGGCCATCGCCTGCTCGAGCTCGCCCAGCTCCTCCTCGATTGCGACCAGCTCGCGCGCCCCCGAGAGCACGTACTCGCGCAGCGACAGCGCTCGCTCGCGCGGAGGGCGCTGGTCGTGGAGCGCGACCTTCACGCCCTTGGAGAAGACCAGCTCGCCGAAGTCGACCGACGCCTCGCCCGCGAGCATCCGCAGGAGCGTCGTCTTGCCCGCGCCGTTTCGGCCGGACAGCGTCATCCGGTCCCGCCGCTCGAGCTTGAACGAGATTCCGCGCAGCAGCGGCTCTCCGGCAATGTCCTTGCCCAGGTCGGATGCGATTACGACGGCCATTTCCACCGATGGTAGGTGGGTAGGATGCGCCGATGCGCCCACCCGAGTCCTGGCCGCCGGAGCCCCCGATCGAGATGCCGCCGGCGCGGACCGTGCGCGTCCCCGGCCGGGGCGAGTTCTTCATCCGGGACACGGGCGGCGATGGGCAACCGGTGATGCTGCTGCACGGTTGGATCGCGACCGCCGACCTCAACTGGTGGCCGGTGTACGGAGAGCTCGCGGACGCCGGCTATCGCATGCTGGCGATCGATCACCGCGGGCACGGCCGCGGGTTGCGGCCGCTCGGCCCGTTTCGGTTCGTCGACTGCGCCGCCGACGCGGCCGCCGTCCTACGCACGCTGGGCACCACGCCGGCGCACGTCGTCGGTTACTCGATGGGCGGAGCGATCGCCCAGGTCCTGGCCCGTGACCATCCGGACGTACTCAGCGGGCTGATCCTGAGCGGGACCGCCCAGCACTGGCAGGACGTCGCGGCTCAGCGCCGGTTCAGGGCCTTGGGCGTGGTCGGGCTGATGCTCGCGGTCGCGCCGCGCCGGACGCTCAGCGGGGGCCTGCGCCGCTCCGGCATCCGCCCGGGCCCGGAGACGGCGTGGCTGCAAGCGGAGCTGATGCGCCACTCGGCCAGAGACATTGCCGAGGCGGGCCGCGAGCTTGGCCGCTTCGATTCGCGCCCCTGGCTCGGGTCGGTCACGGCGCCCACCGGGGTTGTTCTCACGACCCGGGACGAGCTCGTCTCCCCGCGCAAGCAGCGCGAGCTGGCGCAGGCGGCGAGCGCCCAGGTGTTCGAGATTCCCATCACCCACATGGATGTGGGCCGGCGCGGTACCGGGTACGGGCGGGTGCTGCTCGACGCCCTGAGCTCGGTGGCGCCGCGCGAGGGCGCAAAGGCCGCGTAGAAGCCCGGCCTTCAGGTACGCTTTCCGGACACATGCGTCGCGCTCGGATCATGACCGCGGTGACCGTCTTCGCCGTCACCCTGCTGACTGTCGCCCCCGACGCTCTCGCCCGCGACAACGGCGGTCAGGGCTGGTACGGCGAGACCAACGACAAGGTGATCACGAACGCGATGTTCCTGGTGATCATCTTCTTCCCGATGCTGATCCTCGTCCTCTCGCTGATCCAGTGGCGGCTCGACAAGCGCAAGCACTCGAAGATGGATGCCGCCAAGCGCCGGGCGGCGAACGTCGACTGGCGCGGCGGCTGGTAACCCGGCCGCCAAGATGACCTACTTCGTCACCGGCGCGACCGGCTTCATCGGACGGCACCTGGTTGAGTGCCTGCTCGAGCGCAGCGGCTATGTCTACGTGCTCGTGCGGGAGGGGTCGGAGGAAAAGCTCCGGATCCTGGTCGAGGAGAAGTGGCCCGCTGAGGCGGCAGACCGGATCAAGCCGGTGACCGGTGACCTCGCACTGCCCCGGCTCGGCCTGAGCGACGAGGCGGTCGCCGAGCTCACGGGCAAGGTTGACCACTTCTTCCACCTCGCGGCGATCTACGACATGACGGCCGAGGAGGAGCACAACCGAATTGCCAACGTCGAGGGCACTCGCCACGCGGTCGAGCTCGCCAACGTGCTGCAGGTCGGCTGCTTTCACCACACCTCGTCGATCGCGGCGGCGGGGATGTACAAGGGCCTGTTCCGTGAGGACATGTTCGACGAGGGCCAGAAGCTCGATCACCCGTACCACCGCACAAAGTTCGAGTCCGAGAAGATCGCCCGCACGCAGACACAGGTTCCGTGGCGCGTGTACCGCCCCGCGATCGTGGTCGGCAACTCGCACACCGGCGAGATGGACAAGATCGACGGGCCGTACTACTTCTTCACCGCGATCAAGATGGCCCGGCACTACCTGCCTGGCTGGTTCCCGCTCGTCGGTCCGGAGTTCGGCTACACCAACATCGTGCCGGTCGACTTCGTCGCGGCGGCGATGGACAGCATCGCGCATCAGCCGGGTCTCGACGGCCAGGCCTTCCACCTGTGCAATCCGAAGGCCCAGCGATCGGGCGACGTGATGAACGCGTTCGCGCGCGCGGCCCATGCGCCCCAGCTGTCGGTGCGGATCGACACCAAGCTGCTGAACGCGCTGCCCAAGGGAACGTTCTCGATGCTGATGCAGCTGCCGGCAGCGCGCGGCGTGCGCAAGGCCGTTCTGGCGGACTTCGGGATTCCCGAAGAGGTCCTCGGCTACATCGGGCTGACCGCGGAGTTCGACACGCGCGACACTGAGCGCGCGCTCGAGGGATCGGAGATCAGCGTCCCGCCGCTCGACTCCTACGCCGACAAGCTGTGGGACTACTGGGAGCGCAATCTCGACCCCGATCTGTTCAAGGACCGCAGCTTTGAAGGTGCCGTCAATGGCAAAACGGTGCTGATCACCGGCGCCTCGAGCGGGATCGGCAAGGCGGCGGCGTTCAAGATCGCCACGGCCGGCGGGATCCCGCTGCTGGTGGCGCGCAGCGCTGACAAGCTCGAGGAGACCAAGCGCCAGATCGAGGATCTAGGCGGCACGGCCTACTGCTACACGGCCGACGTGTCCGACCCCGACTCGGTCGACGACCTCTGCGACCGCGTGCTCGCGGACCACCCGGCGGTCGACGTCCTGGTCAACAACGCGGGCCGCTCGATCCGCCGGTCGATCGCCCTCTCCTACGACCGCTTCCACGACTTCGAGCGGACGATCAAGCTCAACTACCTGGGCACGATCAAGCTGATCATGGGTCTGCTCCCGCATATGCGAGAGCGCAAGTCAGGTCTGGTGGTCAACGTGTCCTCGATCGGCGTCCAGACCAATCCGCCCCGGTTCTCGGCCTACGTGGCGTCGAAGGCGGCGCTCGACGCCTGGACCCGCGTGGTCGGTTCGGAGTGCATCGGCGACAATGTCCACTTCACGACGATCCACATGCCGCTGGTGCGGACGCCGATGATCGCGCCGACGAAGATCTACGACAGCTTCCCGACGATTTCCCCGGAAGAGGCAGCCGACCTGATCTGCGAGGCGATTCGGGCCAAGCCGAAGCAGATCAACACACGCCTGGGCACGTTCGGCGAGGTGGCGTACGCGCTGTTCCCGAAGGCCATCGACCAGGTCCTCTCCACCGCCTACAAGGTGTTCCCCGATTCGGCCGCCTCCAAGGGCGAGAAGGACCCGGCCGAGCACGCGTCGACCGAGCAGGTCGCGCTCGCGCACCTGATGCGCGGCGTTCACTGGTAGCGCTCAGACGACTTGGTGGACGAACAGGGCCCCGCGGGCGGTGCCGCTCAGCCCGAGCTCGTCGATCGCCTCTCGGACGCCCGGATAGTCGGCGTGACCGTAATCGTCAAACGCGATCACCGAGCCGGGCGCGAGCACCGGGCGGAAGGCGCGAACCTCGGCGATCGTGCCCTCGCGTGAGTGCGAGCTGTCGATGTAGAGCAGATCGACGCGCCGCCCGTCGCGCGGGCCGTCGGCACCGGGCGCGGCGAGAAACATGATTCGCCGACGCGTCCGAGCGCCGACCAGACCGAGGTACCGCTCGCGCTCCGGGTGCGGGATCGGGTCATAGCTGACGACCTCCAGGGACGGCTCGCTCAGCGCGAACGACACCGTCGTCCATGCGGTCGCGGTTCCCAGCTCCACCACCAGCCGTCGGCCGCGGGCGAGCGCGAGCAGCTCGGACAGGTTCTCGGGCCGCGTCGCCGAGACGAGGCTGAACTGATCATGGGCGTGCAGCGCGCGCAGGCGTGCCCGCAGCTGGAACGTCGCGACGCGCGCCGGGAGCACCCTCAGCCGGGCCGCGTAGCGCAGCTCCTCCATCGTCCGCTGCGCGAGGCTGCGTTGGTCCTCTGCGGGCACCGGTGGGTTCAGATCCGGAACACGGGGATCAGCCGCTGCTCGTGCTCTGCCTCGATCCTTGCGATCACCTCGACGTGCTCCTCGAGCCCGGATCCGCGGAGCTTCGTCGCCAGCAGCTCGTCGACCTGGAAGATCCCGGCGCTGTTGGACATCGCGATCTCCACCCGCACAGCCCGGTCTCGGCCCGGACTGATCTTGACCTCCTCGATCGCGTAGGCAGACAGCGAGTGGATGTTCTGATGCCCCGACTCAAACGGCACCCGCGACCGGCCGCGGGCCATGTCGAGTGCATCGGCGACGCGGACGATTCCCGCCTCGATCGTGAACGGCGCCCCCTTGCGGCGATGACCGATGATGGCGTGCAACGCCTCCGCAACGATGATCGAGCGCTCGGGCTCCTCGTAGGCTCCGGCGAGCAGCGAGCCGAGCTTGTCGGCGGTCAGGAACAGGCTGTAGCGCTCATGGTCGTCGCGATGGATCGACATGCCCACGCAGTGGAACAGGCATCCGGCCGCAATCACCACCTCCGCGTCGCGCTCGCTCATCCCGTAGTCGGCGACGATGCTCGGCACCACGCCGCGCCGGAACAGCAGACGCGCCATCCGCAGACCGATGTTCAGGACGATCTGGATGTGCACCCAGCTGTGATCGCTCATCCCGAGCCTCCGCGTGGCGTTGACCGCCGACACATGCCACCACGCCTTGACCTGATCGTCGGCGTTGACGGCCTCGAGCAGGCGCTCCAGACGGCGGTTACCGCGCGTCGGCGCGCGCACCCGGACCTCGGCCAGCGCCTCTCGCGGGGGCAGGGGCGGCTCGGGTGGTGGCGGCGGGCCAGGCTCGTCGAGGCTCACAGCCAGAACGGTATCCGTCCGTCGCGAGCGCCGGCCGCTCACCGCGTCAGACCGCGCCCGGCTTCGTCGCCCACGCTTGAATGACGCGTGCGGCGCTCATCAGCGTCGATGGGTCGGCGGCTTGGGCATAAAGCTCGGCGACGGTGTCCGCGATCTCGTCGTTGTCGGCAACGCGTTCAGCGATTGCGGAATCGACGATGCGCTCCAACGTCAGCGGGACCATCAGCTTCACCTCACCGTCTGTGGCGACCGGCTGGGCGATCGAGACTCCAACATCGTCGAGTCCCGCGCCGGTAAGCAGCCCGGGAAGCATGCGACCGAGGTCGGCGTTGCCGCCACGGCGCCGGATCGTCTCGCTGTAGAGCTGGACAAATCTGTCGAAGGCGACAGACGGCGGATGGCACATTACCCCCGAGATGTCTGTGTCCTCTAAGACAATCACCCCGCCCGGCCTCATCGCACGCACCAGCGCGCTCACGACGCTGGCCGCATCTCCAACGTGAGAGAGCAGGAACCGCGCAAACACAACGTCGAACCCGGCCGCGTCAAGGTCGCGGGCGTCGCCGATGCGGAATTCGACATTCGTTATGCCGGCCGCCAGGGCGTCCGAACGTGCCAGGTCGAGCACCACCTCGTCGAGATCGATCCCGACCACCGCCCCGGTGTCGCCGGCCCTTGCCGCGAGTTCGCGGCTTACGTGTCCGCCACCACACCCGGCATCCAGACAGCGACCACCATGCTCGATACCGATGCTGTCCAACAGCGCACATGTGAACGGCCCGTGCACGCGATGCAGCAAGTCGAGGCGCTCCTTGCCAGCAACTCCTCCGGCGATCGCATACTCCATCGCCAACGTCACACTCCCCGTGGGGGCTGCCCGGCAGAATCCGAACAAAAGGCTACACCGGCACTCATGCGCTCGCCTCCAGCAGCACGCCCTCGCGGACCCCGCCGCGGCCGATCCGCAACGCCACGCCGAACCGCTCGGAGACCCCCTGGAGGATCAGCAGCGCGGTCGGCAGCAGCCGCACGCGCTCGGCGTCGAGCCCGAACCGGCGGGCCAGATCTGCCGCCCGCTCGCCGGAAAGCAGGCGCAGCGCCCGGGCGAAGGCGTCGGCCTCGAGCGTCGGGCCGGACAGCGTCCACAGCGAGGTCGCGCTTCCGCCGACGGCCACGGCCTCGGCCGGGTGCGGGACGTCGATCCCGGCCAGGATCGTTTCGACCTCGGCCCGGGCCGCCGATAGCTCCATCTCAGTTGGGGGATCGGAGTGCAGGCAGCGGTCGGCCAGGTCACCGGACCCGACCGCGAACGACGTGCTCCAGCGGATCTGGTCGGGCGCCGTCCCCACGACAAGCTCGGACGATCCACCGCCGACGTCGACCACGCCCAGCTCCCCCGCCGGAACGTGATCAAGCGCGTTCGCCGCGCCCAGGAATGCCAACCGTGCCTCTTCCTCGCCGGACAGGATCTCCACCGATAGTCCGCAGCGCTCCCGGATCGCGTCGGCGAGTGCCGGGCCGTTGCCGGCATGGCGGATCGCCGCCGTGGCCACCGCACGCACGTTCGGCGCCCCCAGCGCAACGGCACGCTCGAGCTGTCCGGCCACGACAGCCGCCACCTCGGCGATCTTCGCGTCGGCGATCCGGCCACCGCGCTCCAGACCGTGACCGATCCGGGTGAATGACCGCTCCTGATGGACCTCGACGAGCGTCTCCCCGTCGCATTCGGCAACCAGCAACCGCGTCGTGTTCGAGCCGATGTCGATGCAGGCGCGCCGGACGGAATCCATTCCGCCCGAACGCTATCGCCTGCTGGCGGGCTCCGGCGATCGAGTCTCTAGTGGCGGCTCCTCGGGCTCATCCGGAGCATCAGGCCCGAGCATCACGATCGCCGCCACAGTCACCGCGAACGCACCGGCAGCCGCTACCGCCAGTGCCACTCGCGGACCCGAGATCGCCGTGATCGCGCCGCCGATCACGATCCCCGCGCCCGGCATGGCCTGGAACAGCGACTCGTTGAGGCTCATGATCAGCGCCATCCACTGCTGTTCCACGTGCTCCTGAAGGGTGGTGCGTGCGGCCACGGCCTCCACCCCGTTCCCCATTCCGGCGATCGCCGCCCCGGCGACCGCGATCCCGAGCACCGGCGCCACGGCCATCAGCAGCAGGCCGGCTCCGAGCGCGGCCGCGCCGGCCGCGATCAGGCTGCGACCTGAGCGCAGGCGCCAGCGCGCGTAGATCGCGCTGCCGGCCACCGTCCCGCCACCCCAGGCCGATAGCAGCCCGGCGTAGGCGCCCCGGCCTGAATGCAGGGTATGGACCGCGAACACGACCTCGACGGGGATCGAAATCGTGAAGAACACCAGCCCGGCGGCCTGAATTCCGAGCAGCGTGCGGATCGAGGGCCGATCTCGGGCGAGCCGCAGCGCGGTGCGGAGCCGGCCGCGGCTGGGAGTGGACTTCGGGAGCACGCCGGGCAGCGACCTTGCCGTCGCCAGCGTGAGCGTTATCAGGACGAACAGCCCGGCGTTGAAGAACATCGCCGAGTGCGTGCCTCCGGCGTTGGCGATCACCGCTCCGATGGCCGGGCCGACGAAGAAGCAGACCGAGAACGCGGCGTTGGCGAGCGCGTTGCCCTCACGGAGCAGGCCGACGGGCGAGGTCACTGCCACTGTCGCAGCGCGGGTGATCGACCGAGCGGCGAGCGCGATGATGCCGTCGATCACGACCAGCACGAACAGCGGGGCCAGCGAGAAATGGGACGTGAGCCATCCGAGCAGTGCGAACGCGACCGCCTCGAGCGCATAGAGCACAGACAGCACCAGCCGCGCCGGGCGCCGGTCGATCCGCGCCACCAGGGCGGGCGAGATCAGCGCCGGAACGAACTGGGCGCAGAGAAAGAACCCCGCCGAGCCGAGCGCACTGCCAGTCCGGCGGTAGACCTGGACGGCCAGTGCCAGCGTACCCACCGACCAGGCGAGCTGGGTGAGCGTGTACGCGGCCAGCAGGCGGCGGTACGCAGGGAGCTTGAGTACTTCACGCACGACGGCGCGAAGTATCTAGGGTCGGCACGCTGGCATGATCACTGAGGTGCCAGATCTGGCGATCGAGGTTCATGGCCTGCGCAAGGCTTACAACGATTTCGAGGCGGTCCGTGGGATCGACTTCGAAGTTCGCCGTGGGGAGGTGTTCGGCCTGCTTGGCCCTAACGGGGCGGGCAAGACGACCACGGTCGAGATCCTCGAGGGCTACCGGAGCCGTAGCGCGGGTGAGGTCAGCGTCCTCGGAATGGATCCCGGCGACCGCTCTCGAGCGCTGCGCTCGCGGGTCGGCATCGTGCTCCAGAGCACCGGCCTGTACCGGCACATCAAGGTGCGCGAGGCGCTGGCCCATTTCGCCTCGATGTACCCGCATCCGCGCTCGGTGGACGAGGTGATATCGGTGTGCGGCCTCGAGGGCAAGGAGGACGCCCTGGCCCGAACCCTGTCCGGCGGCCAGCTGCGCCGGCTCGACCTGGCCCTCGCCCTGGTCGGCGACCCCGAGCTCATCTTCCTCGACGAGCCCACCACCGGATTCGACCCGGCGGCTCGCCGCAACGCGTGGGAGACGATCCGGTCGCTCAAGCGGCTGGAGAAGACCGTGCTGCTGACCACCCACTATCTCGACGAGGCCCAGGCACTCGCGGATCGCGTGGCGATCATCAAGGACGGGAAGATCCTGGTCGAGGGGGCACCCCGCGAGCTCGGCCAGAGCGGCGGTGAGCCGCGCTATCGCGTCGTCTACCGAAACGGCGACGGCGGGTACGTCGAGCATGAGACCGAGGACCCGACGACGCTGCTGCACGAGCTGACAGGCATTGCCCTGTCCCGGGGCGAGCGGCTCGACGGTCTGACCGTGAGCCGCCCGACCCTCGAGGACATCTATCTCGAGCTCACCGCCGGGTCCGAAGAGGAGTCCGGCGATGGCTGACGCGGTCGGCTTTGCCTGGCGCCAGTACCGCCTGGAGCGCCGGCTGTTCTGGCGCAACCCGAGCGCCGCCTTCTTCAACTTCCTGCTCCCGCTGCTGTTCCTTGGCTTCTTTGGCGCGATCTTCCATGGCAACCAGCACGACCTGAACGTGATCGTGCCGGGGATCGCCGGGATGGCGGTGATGTCGACCACCTTCACCGCACTCGCCTTCAACATGACCTTCCTGCGCGAGCAGGGCGTGCTCAAGCGAATGCACGGCACGCCGATGCCGGCGGGCTCCTACGTGGCGGCGATCGCCGGCAACGCGATCACCAACACCTTTTTCCAGATCGCGATCATCACGGTCGCCGGCCGGCTGTTCTTCGGCACCGGCTGGCCCCGGGACTGGTTCGAGCTGTTCGTGTTCGTCGCCGCCGGCGTCATCTGCTTTGCGTCCCTCGGGGTCGCGTTCTCGCACGCGATCCCCAATTTCGACTCCGCGCCGGCCTACGTGAACGCGGTGTTCTTGCCCGTGATCTTCATCTCCGGCGTGTTCTACGACGCCGCGAAGGCGCCTGGTTTCCTCAAGGGCATCGCCCAGGCCCTCCCGCTCAAGCACCTGATCGATGGCCTCTCAGGAGCGATGGTCCACCCCCACTCGGGCCTGGGGGCGAACATCAGCGCCCTCGGGGTGATCGCCGTCTGGGCGGCGATCGGCCTGTTCTTTGCCGTCCGCGGCTTCAGCTGGGAGCAGCGCCGGGAGTAGGGCCGTCCGGGGTGCACGGCCTGCCGGGTGTTTGGGCCCAGCCCGATCAAGTGCGCAAATTCCGAAGTCCGCGCCGACGACGGTTTGGAAGGCGGCGATTGGGGTGTAGCGCCCCCAACGCCCTAGGCCAGCAGCCACACCCCCGGGGGCTCACCCCGAACCTCGACCTCCTCCGACCGGGCCAGCTTGGACCGTTCCCATTCCTCGCGCAGCCAGGACAGCACGATCACGTCGTGCACCTCGTCTCCGTGGCGGTGCCAGCGCCGCAGCGTTCCCTCGGGCTCGAAGCCGATCTGGGACAGCGCTGCCTGCGAGCGCGGGTTGTCCAGATCGGCGTAGGCGCCGAGCCGCTCGAGGCCCAGAACCTCGAACGCCAGCCATGCGATCAGCGCCTTGGAGGCGCGGTTGACCCCGGTTCCCCAGTACGGACGTCCGAGCCAGGTGCCGACGACGGCGCGCCGGTCACGTCTGCTCAGCTCCGTCAGCCCGGTCACCCCGAGCGGCCGGCCCGACGCTCGCTCGACGATGAGGAAGTCGAGCCGCTCGCCCCGCGCGCGCTCGCCCGCGAGCCCACGGATGTAGGCCTCGGGCTCGGTGACCGAAGAGTAGGGTCCCCACGAGAAGAACCGCGTCACCTCCGGATCGGACCCGAGCTCGAGCAGACTGCCCGCGTCCGAGGGCGTGGCGTACCGAAGCACGATCTTGCTGCCGATCACCTTCACAAGCCCGATGCTAATACTCGATTAATGCTGGCTGTCCTTTACGACGTCCACGGCAACCTTCCCGCCCTCGATGCGGTCCTCGACGACGCCCGTGCCGCGGGGGCCGATCGGTTCCTGCTCGGTGGCGACTACGGGCTGTTCGGCCCGTGGCCGAGTGAGACGATCGCCGCGCTCCGGGAGCTCGAGCCGGCGACGTGGATCCGCGGGAACGTCGACCGCTGGACGGCGCTGATCGACGTGCCCGATGACCCGGTCCTGAGCGTCGCGATCGACGATTGCCGGAGCTCGATCGGCGAACCGCTCGCCGGCGAGCTCGGGGAGCTTCCCGAGCAGGTGGTGATCAACGGCACGCGGTACTGCCACGCGTCCCCGCGGTCCGACATGGAGTCGTTTGTGCCCGAGCCGGGCGAGGCCGACGACGAGCTCCTGGCCGGCGTCGCGGAGCGACGGATCGTGTTCGGGCATACGCACCTGCAGTTCAGGCGCACACGCGACGACGGCATCGAGCTGGTCAACCCGGGCAGCGTCGGGATGCCACTCGACGGGGACCCCCGCAGCGCCTACGCGCTGGTCCACGACGACGGCACGATCGAGCATCGACGCGTCAACTATGACAACGAGGCAAGCGCCCAGGCCGTCCGCGATCGGTTCGGGGACTCGGAATGGGCGCGACGGAGCGAACGTCGCCTGCGCGAAGCGCGACCCTGACGTCTACCGGCGCGCGAGCACGACCGTCAGCGTCCAGTCCTCGAACCGGTCGCGCTCGGGATCGGCAGCGAACCGCTGTTCCAGCCGCGCGAAGTACCGGTCCAGAAGCGCATCGCGCTCCGGCTCGAGAACACCTGGGGCAAACAGGTGCTCCCGGAGGCTCGACTCGGTGAACGCCCGCACGAAAGCGCTGTACGCATGGCCGTAGGCGGCGGTGTCATGGTCCGCTCTCCACGCGGTCAGATACGGGTTCGGCACCGGGTCGGTCCGGCACGCGATCACCTCGAAGCGGTCTTGCAGCGGAGCGGTCCGTCCCTCCAGCGGCGCTCGTGCCTCCTCAGGCGTGCGTGCATACACGGGCAGGACGTAACGGTCCACGTTGGTGCGCTCGAAGGAGCCATCCGCGACCAGGTCGTCGGCCACCTCGCTCATCGCGAGCATCAGCCTTCGCGCGGTCACGCCGGACCCCGGCGGCTCGACCGTCGGATCCGTGCCGACCGCCTGCACGACCAACCGCCCTCCCGGCGCCAGATCGGCCGCCCTGCCGGATAGGAAGGCAATCCAGTCGGAAGCGGCCTGAGCCTCCAGCGCGGCGCGCGTTTCGCCCGTGGCCTCGGAGAAGTAGAAGCCGCCTGGGAGGACGACATCGGGTTGGCTGCGCAACCAGTGCGCGGCCGAGAACGACAGACCCAGGTGCACCGACGCCGACGGGGCAGCCGGCTCGAAGAACGACACTGCCGAGGCCAGCGGCAGCACCGACGGCCCGGCCGGAACCGAGGCGATATTGGCGAACAGCTCGTTCCAGTCATTTCCGGGCAGGTCGTTGTGAATCACGGCCACGGCCTGGTCAGCGCGCCGTGCGCGAACCGCGTCGACCGCGATTTGTACGGAGGCGGCCGAGTTCCGTCCCGTCGCGCTGCCGTAGTCGGCCACCACGAACATGCGGCCGGCCGCCGGCAGCGGCGCTGCCGCGACGCTCTCCGAGATGAACCTCTCCGCGCTGGCGGCCGTCGCGCGCTGGTACTCGGAGTGATCGTCGTAATAGCCGCCTCCCTTCATCCCCTCGGTCGTGTCCGGCCGCTCGCTCATTCTCCGGTGATCCTAGGCGCTCGGCGCCGCCCAGCCTCGATCCGTGTAGGCTCGCGCCGCGCCGATGAAGAAGCTCGCCGACGACCTGTACCTGCTCGACGGGTTTCCGCCCCACGCGATCAACGTGTACCTCGTCGCGGACGTGCTCGTCGACGCCGGCTCGCGGCATGCGGCCAAGCGGATCCTGCGTCAGTTGAGCGGGCGCACGGTCGACGCGCACGCGGTCACGCACGCGCACCCGGACCACCAGGGGGCAAGTCACGAGGTGTGCGAGACGCTGCGGCTTCCGCTGTGGTGCGGCGCCGGAGACGCGGACGCGATGGAGGACGGCCGGATCATGGAACGCCAGCCCGATCACCCGATCAACAAGCTGATCGGCCGGGCATTCCCGGGTCCACCCCATCCGGTCGAGCGCCGGCTCAAGGAGGGCGACGACGTGGGCGGGTTCGAAGTGCTCGAGGTGCCCGGTCATTCGGCCGGACATATCGCGCTCTGGCGCGAGTCCGACCGCGCCCTGATCTGCGGCGACGTGTTCACCAACATCGACACGATTACGGGCGTCCCGGGCCTGCACGAGCCGAGGTGGTTCTTCACCCCCGATCCGGCCCGCAATCGTGAATCGATGCGCCGCCTCGCCGAGCTCCGGCCCGAGCTCGTGTGCTTCGGCCACGGCCGGCCGCTGCGCAACCCGCAGAAGCTGGCGGCGTTCGCCGACAGCCTGCCACGCGACTGAGTCCTGGCATCCTCTTCACTGATGTCCGCCCGCGCGCGGTCCTGGCACCGCAGCAACACCTTCGTCCACACCGACTTCCCGCCCGACCGGCTCGCAGCCGAGCGCACGGCGAGCGTGTCCGTGTGCCTGCCGGCGCGCAACGAGGCACGGACCATCGGGACGATCCTGGGGCGTCTGGTCCCGCTCCGCGACCTCGGCATCGTCGATCAGATCGTGGTCGTCGATCATTCCACCGACGGGACGGCGGCAATCGCGCGTGGCCACGGTGCGACCGTCTACGACCAGGAGCAGCTGATGCCCGAGCTCGGCCCGGTGCTCGGGAAGGGCGACGCGATGTGGCGAGCGCTGCCGAAGCTGCGCGGCGAGGTCATCTGCTTTCTCGATGCCGACTCCGAGGACTTCGGCGCGCATTTCACTTGCGGGCTGCTTGGACCGATCCTGTGCGATGAGCGAATCTCGTTCGTCAAGGGGTTCTATCGGCGCCCGTTCCGGATCGGCGAGGTCACGCTGCCCGAAGGCGGCGGCCGCGTAACCGAGCTCACGGCGCGGCCGCTGCTGAACCTGTTCTATCCGGATCTGGCCGCGATCGAGCAGCCGCTCGCGGGTGAGATCGCGGTGCGGCGCGAGCTGATCGAGCGCCTGCCGTTCGTGACCGGCTACGGGGTCGACATCGCGCTCCTGCTCGACGCCCACGCCCGGGTGGGGCTGCCCGGACTCGCTCAGGTCGACCTTGATGTGCGCCAGAACGCACATCAGCCGCTGCGCGAGCTCGGCCCGATGGCCTACGCGGTGCTGCACGCGGTCGCCATCCGGCTCGAGCGGGAGGGCCGCCTGAACGGACCACTTCCGGCCGCATTCACGGCGCTCGGCGAGAACGGTCCGGCCGAGACCGGAGGGGAACCAGTGGAGCGGCCTCCGCTGAGGAGTCTGCGCGCTGCCGCGTGATCGCACGCGGCGCCTCGCCAGGCACCCGGCTGAGGACCGCTAGGGTCGCGGCGGGAACGCGGTTCGCGCCGCCTTGATCCCCTCGGCCGAGCGCTCGAAGTAGCCATAGGTCCCCTCCTCGCGCAGCTCGGTTGCCGCCTCCACGAGCGCTCCCAGGGCGTTGAACGCGAGTGACCCGCCGACCGAGATCCGGCTGACGCCGAGCTCGGCGAGCTCGGCCACGGACGGCGCCCCGGGACTACCCAGGACGTTCACCGGACCACCCACGGACTCGACAACGCGGCGGATGTCGGCAGCCTCTCGCAGGCCCGGTGCAAACAGCACGTCGGCTCCGGCCTCGCGGAACGCCCGAAGCCGCCGGATCGTGTCGTCGAGGTCCGGATTGCCATGAAGGAAGTTCTCCGATCGCGCGGTCAGGACCAGATGCACCGGACCACGATGGGCGACCTCCACCGCCGCCGCCACTCGCTCCACGGCAGCCGCGAACGGGTAGATCGGCTCGTCGTCCGGATCCCCAGTGGAATCCTCCACCGAAGCGCCTGCCAGTCCCGTCTCGAGCGACATCGCGATCGTCGCGGCGACGTCAGCGGGATCATCCGCGAAGGCATTTTCGAGGTCCGCCGACACCGGCAGATCGACCGCCGCCACCAGCGCTGCCGCGTGCTCCAGCGCCTCGTCACGGCTGACCGAGCCGTCGAGGCGGCCGAGCGTCGCAGCGTGGCCGCTGCTGGTCGTGGCGATCGCCGAGAACCCGAATGACGCGAGCACGCGAGCCGAGCCGGCATCCCAGGCGTTGGCGAGCAGCAGCGGCGCTCCGGGACGATGGAGTTCGAGCAGCGTCCGGGCCTTGTCCACTTGGGTGGTCACCCCCGGCCACCGTCCGATCGCGGGGCGAGCGTCCGTGCATCCACGTCCGTCAACGCGCCCGCCGGCGAAGCAGAATCGCGAGCAGGAACCCGATGACGAGCGCCACCGGGATCGGGTTGCGGCGAATTCGGTCGGCGAGCACCGAGCGCATCAGCGCGACGGCGTCGAGGTGAGCGTCCTCGGGCTCGGCGATGGCGGCCGGCTGCGGCGGGCCCGTGTCCTCGGTCGCGGTGTGGGCGGTCGGTGCGTGAGCGGAGGCGGTCGCGGCGCCGGCCTCGGAGGGCGGGGGTGTCTCCACCGCTTCGTGATCGTGGTCGGTGAGCGAGTCCTGAAGGCGCTTGGCGAACTCCCGCAGCAGGCGCTCGGAGATGTCCTCGATCATTCCGCCGCGCCCGAAGCGGGCCAGGCGACCGGTGATGTGGTAGTCGGTGACCACCTCCACGTGGGTGCCCGAGCCGGTCTCCGAGAGCGTCGACTCGATCGTCGCCTTGGCACCGCCCTGTCCGCGCTTATCGGTCCCGTTCGCGTGCATCCTGGCCCTTCGCGCGCCCTCGTCGATCTGATCCATCTCCAGCTTGCCCGAGTAGGACGCGGTGGTCGGCCCGATCTTCATCGTGAATGTCCCGCTGTAGCTCCCGTCCTCGTTGCGCCCGGTCACGGTCGCGCCGGGCAGGCACGGCGCGACGTGCTCGACGTCGATCAGTGCCTTCCACACCCGGTCCACGGGTGCGGCGACGTCAAAGGCCTGCTCTAGCTTCATTGCGCATCGCCTCCAGATCTTCTGGTGTGTCGACATCTCGCCCCGAGGTCAGATCCGAGCACTCGATCGTGGCGCCGGGCGCGAGCAGGCCCCGCGCCCCGCGATCCCCATTCAACTCGCCCAGCCGGACCAGCTGCTCGGGCCCGAGCACGACGGGGTGGCCCGGCCGGCCATCGTAGGTGGCCCGGGTGCCTCCCGGTGCCGAGAGAAAGCGGGCGATCAGCTCGGGCGTGACCGAGGGTTGGTCCCCGAGCGTGACGATGATCCGGTCCGCGCCCGCCAGCGCCGCTGCGCCGCAGCGAAGTGACGCCGCCTGGCCATCGCTCCAGTTCTCGCACACCACCGGCTCGGAGCGGCCAAAGTCAATATGGTCCAGAAGCTCGTCGGCGCGGGCGCCGAGCACGACCACGATCCGATCGAGCTCCGGCACGGCACAGCTCGCGCGGATCGTGTGGTCGAGCAGCGGTCGCCCGTCGAGCTCGGCGCTCAGCTTGTGCCCGCGGGCGAACCTGGTGCCTGCACCGGCGGCCAGGATCAGACCACAGCAGCTCAAGCCGTGACCTCGTGGATCCGCCCGCGCGCGGCCGACAGCCGGCCTCCGTCACGGCCGTGGCGAGCGGCGACGACCTCGGCCAGGATCGAGAGCGCGGTCTCCTCGCCGCTGACCGCCCCGAGGTCGAGCCCCAGCGGTGCCGCGAGCCGCTCGAGCTCACCGTCGGTGATCCCGGCGGCCACGAGCCGCTCGCGCCGCGCAGCCTGGGCGCGGCGCGAGCCCATGGCTCCGACGAACCTCGCCGGCGAGCGAAGCGCGATCAGCAGCGCCGCGTCGTCGAGCTTGGGATCGTGGGTCAGCACCGCGATCGAGGTCGCTGGGTCAATCCCGCCAACCCGGGCGAACGCCTCCTCGGGCCACGCAGCGATCACCTCTTCGGCATCCGGGAAGCGCTCCGGCGTCGCGAACCGAGCGCGCGGATCGACCACGTAGCAGCGCCACCCCGCTGAGCGGGCGAGCGTGCAGAGCGAGGCGGCGACTTCGACCGCGCCGAACACAATCAGGCGCGGAGCCGGCCCGACCACGTCGATGAACAGCGACCCGCGCCGCTCGGAGCGCTCAGCCCATAGCAGCTCCTCGGCCGTGGCGGCGGCGTCGTCGTCGAGCTCAGGAGCGCCGAGCGTCCCCGAGCGCGTGCCGTCCGCCTCAATCAGGAGCTTTGCGCCCGGTTGGGAGCCCTCGAGCAGCGTCACCTCGGCGGCCCGCCCCCCGGCTCGCGCGAGCTCCTCGAATCGCCCGGGCTCGTACGTCTGAACCCACACGTCGATCTCGCCACCGCACGGCAATCCGACATCCCAGGCATCGGAGTCGGGGATCCCGAAGTGCTGCAGGCGCGGGGGGCTGCCGCTCAGCACCTCCTCCGCGATCTCGACCACTGCCCCCTCGACGCAGCCGCCTGATACGGCCCCGGAGATCTCGCCCCGGTCGTTGATCGCCATCTTCGCGCCGGGAGGGCGCGGCGCCGAGCGCTGGACGTCGATCACGGTCGCGAGGGCGACCCGGTCGCCGCGCCCGGACCAGCGGGTGATGTCGGTGAAAATATCGTTCACATCTCCTCCAGTATCGCCGCCAGCTGCTCGAGCGAGGCAATCGAATTGCCGGCGAGCAGCTGGTCGATGTGCGGGAGCGCCGCTCGCATCCCCCGGGTGAGCGGCTCATATTCGGGACTCGCGGCGAGCGGGTTGAGCCACACGAGCTGGTGGGCGCTGCGGCCCAGTCGGCCCATCTCGGCCGTGAGCTGCTCCGGATCGCCCCGATCCCAGCCGTCGGAGAGGATCACGACCACCGCGCCGCGTCCGAGCCGCCGACCGTGCGCGCGGTTGAGCTCGGCCAGCGAGGCGCCGATTCGTGTCCCCCCGGCGAAGTCGACCACCGCGCCGGCGGCCCGCTCGAGCGCGAGATCGTGGTCGCGACCGCCGAGCTCGTTCGTGATTCGGGTCAGACGCGTCCCGAACGCGAACGCCTCAACGCGCCGGCGCGCGGCAACGCACGCGTGGACGTACTGCAGCAGCATCCGTGCGTAGGGCGCCATCGACCCCGAGACATCGCAGATCAGCACGAACGGGCGCGGGCGCGAGCTCGGCGCCCGCCAGCGCCGGTTGATCGGCTCGCCGGCGGTGCGCAGCGATGCGCGCACGGTGCGCCGCAGATCCGGCGTGTGCCCGCGCCTGCGGGCGGGGCGAGTCCGACGCGAGAGCCTGGTCGGCCCCCGCCGCGCCAGCCGGACGATCAGCTCGCGCGCGAGCGCCATCTCGGCGTCGGTATAGCGGGCGAAGTCCTTGTTGCGCAGCAGCTCCACCTCGCTCCACGCCGCCGGAACCGGGTGTGGCTCCGCCGGCGCCGTTCGCGGCCTTCCGCCCTCTCCCGGGATCCCGGCGCGGGGCAATGCAGCGCGCTCGATCTCCCCGAGCTCATCGAGCGAGTGATCATGTCCCGGCGCCTGCCCGTCCCCGAACACGGCACGGAAGGCGCGATCGAAGCGCTCGAGATCGCGGTGGTTGGAGCAGAGCACTGCCCGCAGCGCCAGCCTCGAGTCCTCCCGCGAGGCTGGATCGACGGCCGCCAGCGCTCGGTGGGCCATCAGGAGCTCGCCCACGCCGACCCGCGCTCCCTGCGCTCGGAGCTCGGCGGCGAGGGAGCCGAGGCGGTCAGTGACCGCCTCAGACACCCTCGAGCACCTTCCGCTCGCGCACTCGCTCGACGTCCTCGTGGACCTTCAGCGCAACCCCGAGCGTCTCGTCGAGGTCCGCCCCGTCGCCGAGCGCCAGCAGCGCCTGCGCCCAGACGATCGTCTCGCCGACTCCGGGAAGCTTGTACAGATCGCCCTGCTCGCGCAGGCGCCCGATCGCGCGGACCACTCGCGCCGCGATCTCCTCCGGGACCCCAGGGATCCGCGCCTCCACAATCGCCCGCTCGCGCTGGGCGTCCGGATAGTCGATCCAGTGATACAGACACCGGCGCTTGAGCGCATCGTGGAGCTCACGGGTCCGGTTCGAGGTGAGCATCACGGTCGGCCGGTGAGCGGCCTGTACCGTCCCGAGCTCCGGGATCGTGACCGCGAAATCGGACAGGAACTCGAGCAGAAACGCCTCGAACTCGTCGTCGGCGCGGTCGATCTCGTCGATCAGGAGCACCACGGGCTGATCGCCTCGGCTCTGCAGTGCGTCGAGCAGGGGACGGCGCAGCAGGAACCGCTCGGAGAACAGCTCGCCCTCGTCCACCCCACTCTCAGCGGCACGCAGGGCGAGCAGCTGCCGCGCGTAGTCCCAGTCGTACACGGCGTGATGCAGGTCGATGCCCTCGTGGCACTGCAACCGAATCAGGCGCGCGTCGATCGCCTGCGCGAGCGCGCGGGCCACCTCGGTCTTGCCGACGCCGGCCTCGCCCTCGAGCAACAGGGGCTGGTCGAGCACGACCGCGAGCTGCACGGCTAGCGCGAGCGGACGGTCGGCGAGATAGCCCTCGGCGGCGAGCGCGGTGCTCGCCGCCTCCACGGACTCGAACTGTTTCAGCGCCCGACCCTCACGTCAGTCCCGCCGCCTCGCTCAGCGCCCGCCGGCAAAGGACACGAGCCAGGTGCTGCTTATAGTCGGCGCTCGCGTTCAGATCGGCCGGCGGAGTGGTTCCGTCCGCCGCATGCTCCGCCGCCCGGGCGATCGACTCGGCGCCCAGCGGCTGTCCCCGCAGCGCCTCCTCGACCGCGCTCGCGCGCAGCGGGACGTGGCCCATGTTCGTCAGGCCGACCCGCACGTCCTCGCACATGTCGCCGGTCTGCTTGACCAGGGCAGAGACCGCGACCATCGCCCAGTCCTCGCTGCGCCGGTTGAACTTCTCGTAGCCGAAGCCCCAGCCGTCGAGCGCCGGGACCCGGACCTCGGTCAGGATCTCGCCGTCTTTCACCGCTGTCATCAGGTAGTCCTGGAACAGGTCGGCGGCGGTCACCGAGCGCTGGCCATCCGGCCCCACGACGGTGACGGTCCCCTCGGTGATCAGCAGCACCGCGGGCAGGTCGGACGCCGGGTCGCCGTGAGCGAGCGAACCCCCGATCGTGCCCCGGTTGCGCACCTGCGGATCGGCGATCGTGCCCGCGGCGCGCGAGAGGATTCCGAGCTCGGGCGTGTGCTCAAGCTCGGCGTGCGGGGTCAGGGCCCCGATCCGCCAGTCGCCGTTCTCGCGCTGCACGCCGTGCAGGCCCGGGATCTTGCGCAGATCCACGAGCAGCGAGGGGGCGGCCAGTCGCAGCCGCATCAGCGGGATCAGGGAGTGTCCACCCGCCAGCGGCTTCGCGTCCTCGCCACCTTCAGCCAGCGCCCGGAGCGCCTCGTCGAGCGTCTCCGGAGCGGCGTAGTCGAACTCTGCCGGGATCATGCCGCACCTCCCTTGGCTTCCGAGATTGCCTCCCAGATCCGCATCGGGCTGAGCGGCATGTTGATGTAGCTGACGCCGAGCGGACGCAGGGCGTCGATGACGGCGTTGGTGACCGCTGGGCTCGCGGCGATGGTCCCCGCCTCGCCGACGCCCTTGGCGCCGAGCGAGTTCACGGGCGACGGCGTGACCGTGCGATCGAGCTCGAAGCTCGGGAGCTCGGCCGCGGTCGGCAGCGCGTAATCGACGAACGTGCCGGTCACGAGCTGTCCGTCCTCGTCGTAGTGCACGCGCTCGTACAGGGCCTGTCCGATCGCGTGCACGATGCCGCCGTGCACCTGCCCGTCGATCAGCAGCGGGTTGATCGGATTGCCACAATCGTCGACGGCCACGTACCGGATGACCTTGACCTTGCCGGTTTCCCCGTCGACGTCGACGATGCAGGCGTGGGCGCCGAACGGGAAGACGAAGTTCTCGGCGTCGTAGAAGGTCACCTCCTCGAGCCCGGGCTCCATCCCGTCCGGAACCAGGTTCAGGTACGCCGCGCCCGCCACCTCGGCGAGCGCCATGCCCTTGTCCGGCGAGCCTTTGACCGAGAACTTCCCGTCGCTGAGCTCGATGTCCTCGGGGGCCGCCTCCAGGTTGTAGGCGACGATCGCCTTCGCCTTGACTGCCACCTTGTTGGCGCACTTGGCCAGCGCCTCGCCGCCGACCGCAACCGAGCGCGAGCCGTACGTGTTGCGGCCCTCGGGGCCGGTGCCCGTGTCGCCGTGGATCACCTCCACGATCGACGGGTCGACCCCGAGGCGGTCGGCCACGATCTGCGCGAACGCCGTCTCGTGGCCCTGGCCGTGCCCGGACGAGCCCGTGTATGCGGTGACGGTGCCCGTGTTGTGCACTCGCACCAGCGCCGACTCCCAGCCGCCCGCCTGGACGCCGACGCCACCAGGCCCGGTGATCCGGGACGGAGCCAGGCCGCAGATCTCGGTGTACGTCGAGAAGCCGATGCCGCGGTGGACGCCATTGGCCCGCAGCTGCTCCTGCTCGGCGCGGAACGCCGGCAGATCGACGATCTCGAGCAGGCGGTCGAGCGTCTTGTTGTAGTCCCCGGAGTCGTACACGACGCCGGTGGCCACAGCGGCCGGGAAGTCCTCCTTGGGAATGAAGTTCTTCCGGCGGAGCTCGAGCGGGTCCATCCCCAGCTCGGCCGCGAGCTGATCGAGCATGATCTCGATCATGTGCGTGGCCTCCGGCCGCCCGGCCCCGCGGATCGCGTCCGTGGGGCACTTGTTCGTGAACACTCCGGTGATGTCCGTCTGGACGGCGGGGATCTTGTAGCACCCGCCCATTACGAAGGCACCGAGCGACGGGATCAACGGCGTCAGGAGCATGTTGTAGGCGCCGAAGTCGGCGATGATCTTCACGTGGTATGCGGTGACCGTGCCGTCGCGCTTGGCTCCGAGCTTCACGTAGGAGATCTGGTCGCGGCCCTGATGGGTCACCGCCATGTTCTCCGAGCGCGTCTCGATCCACTTCACCGGCCGGTTCAGCTTGCGTGAGGCCCAGCAGGCGAACACCTCCTCGCCGTAGACCTGGAGCTTGGAGCCGAACCCGCCGCCGACCTCGGGAGCGATCACCCGGACCCGCTCCTCGCTCATCCCGAGCAGCAACGACAGGAACAGCCGCACGAAGTGCGGCACCTGGGTCGAGGTCCACAGCGTCAGCTGGCCGGCGCGGTAGTCGGCGAGCACGCCGCGCGGCTCGATCGGAGCTCCCGCCGTCCGGTGGTTGACGACGCGCCGCTCGATCGTGACCTCGGCCTCGGCGAAGCCGGCATCGAGATCCCCGCCGGACAGCGACCACTCGTGGACCCTGTTGGTTCCCAGTTGCTCGTGCACCAGCGGACCGCCCTCGAGCGCGGCCTCGGGATCCACGACCACGGGCAGCGGGTCGTACTCCACGAGCACGTCCTCCACGGCGTCCATCACCGCATAGCGATCCTCGCCGAGCACCACGGCGACCGGATCGCCGACGTGCTTGACCGCGTCGCGAGCGATCGGCCAGTGTTCAGGGTTGTTGACCTCGACGCCCGGGGGCACCCAGGCCATCGGCAGCGGACCGCCGAGATCGGCCATGTCGGGGCCGGTGAACACCGCAACCACACCTTCTCGCTGCAGCGCCGCTGAGGCGTCGATCGAGACGATCCGCGCGTTGGCCTCGGGCGAGCGTACGAACGCCGCCCAAGCCGTATCGGGGAGCGGGATGTCGTCGACGTACCGGGCCCGCCCGGTAATCAGGCGTGGATCCTCCTTGCGGCGCAGAGCCCGGCCGACGTGCGGCTCGGGAGCCCCGTTGCCCGCCACTGCGGTCTCGTCGGTGACGCTCATGCGGTCACCTCCGGCGCAGGCGCCATGGAGGACTTGGTCTTGGCCGCAGCGAGAACCGCCCTGACGATGTTGTGGTAACCCGTGCAGCGGCACAGATTGCCCTCGAGCGCGTGGCGAACGTCGTCCTCGGTCGGGTCCGGGTTCTCGGCCAGGAAGGCCGAGGCAGCCATGATCATCCCCGGCGTGCAGTACCCGCATTGGAGGCCGTGGTTGTTCCAGAATGCGTCTTGGACGGGGTGCAGGTTGTTCTCCGAGCCGAGCCCCTCGATCGTCGTGATCTCAGCACCGTCGGCCTGGACAGCGAGCACCGTGCACGACTTGACGGCGTTCCCGTCGAGATGGATCGTGCAGGCGCCGCAGTTCGAGGTGTCGCAGCCGACATGGGTGCCGGTCAGGCCGAGGTGGTCGCGTAACGCATGGACGAGCAACAGGCGCGGCTCCACCTCGAGGTGATGCACTTCCCCGTTGACGTTGAGGCGGACAACAACGCTTCTGCTCATGCGTCTCTCCTCGTGAGTTTTCCGGAACCCAAATCTCGACCTTACTCCTCGCGCCAAGCGGTGTGAAGGGAATCCCCGGCCGAGCCCGGAGGCGTATGCTCTCGCGGTCGTCGCTCGGGCGACGAGCGTCTGCTGAGGAGGTGGGTCTTGTCTGCAAAGTCACGCCTGATCGGAACCCTTGCCGCGATCGCGCTGATCATCGCGGGAAGCGTCGTCGCCCTGATCAGCGGCGGCTCGCGCGGGCACGACCTTACGCCGACGTGGGCGCACGACGGCGAGGTCCCGAACGCGCTCCATGAGGCGGCCGACGAGGCTAGACAGGCCAAGTTCGACCGCGGCCACGGGAAGGAGGGGGACCGGCGCGGACCCTCCAGCCCGGCCGCCGAGCAGGTGGGCGACCGCGCATATCCGCGCAACTACGTCGACGACCGCCTCGCGGCCAGAAGCCGACAGGCCTACGTGCGCCTTCCGAGCGGAGCCACGGCCTCACGCGTCCCGCGCAGCACGATCGCCAGCGCGCCGGTCAGCGGACCGTGGAGTGAGCTCGGCCCCTTCACCCCGAATGTCCCCGGTGCCAGCTCACAGTTCTTCGAGCCCGCGAGTCTGACCGGCCCGACGAGCCAGGAATCCGGCCGTGTGACCGCCCTCGCGATCGACCCGAGCTGCACAGCCGGGAACTGCCGCATGTGGGTCGCGGCGGCCGGCGGCGGAATCTGGCGCACCGACGACGCTCTTGCCGCCCACGTGCAGTGGACCCCCCCGCCCGGCGACCTGCCGACCAACGCCTTCGGCTCGCTGTATTACGACGCTGCCCACCACACCCTGTACGCCGGCTCGGGCGAACCGAATGGGTCAAGTGACTCGGAGGCGGGGCTCGGCCTGTTCAAGTCGACCGACTACGGCGCGAGCTGGTCGCTGGTGCCCGGCAGCTTCGCCGTCGCCGCCAACCGCTCGATCGGCTCGATCGCCGTCGACCCCACCAACGCCAGCACGATCTATATCGGCACCGACGTGGCTCGGCACGGCTCCTCGTCGGTGAACGGGGGCCGTTTCACCCCGCCGGACGCGCCCGCACTCGGCGTCTACAAGTCCACCGACGGCGGCACGCACTTCACGCAGCTGAGCAACCTCTCCAACCAGACACCGCCCAACCCGAGCCCCGCGTCGAGCGGCCTCGACTGGTTCCAGGGCGGCATCAACAAGCTCGAGTTCGATCCCACCAACAACCACGACCTGTACGCCGCGGTGGTCGGCTACGGGCTGTGGCGCTCGGCCAACGGCGGCACGACCTGGAGCCAGGTGTTCCACACCATGAACCAGGACGACTTCAGCGACCCGAACAACCCGGTCGGCGACAGCACCGGCGACCGGACCGAGTTCGATCTCGCCAGCGTCAGCGGTCACACCCGCGCCTACGTCGGAGATGCCTCCGATGACTGGGTCCTCGACGGGGATGACAGCACGCCGCTCCCCGAGGCGTGGCGGGTCAACAGCATCGACACCAAGAGTGCCGCGACGCTCGTCGACGACAGCGGCACCGATCCGCAGACGCTCAACCCGGGCTGGACGATGCTCTCGGATCCCACCAACGGGACCACCGGCTTCGCCGCCTACGGCTTCTGCCAAAACGGCCAGTGTGGCTACGACGAATTCGTTGCTCACCCGGCGGGCGCGGCCGCCGGGACCGTCTGGTACGGGGGCTCGATGAATTACGACGAGCTCCCCGCCTACGACCAGTACGGACAGGGAGCGCCGCCGCGCTCCAACGGGCGCGCGGTTATCCGCTCCACCAACGGCGGCGCCGGGACACCGACCAGCGCCGACACGACCGTGAGCTGGCAGGACATGACCGCGGTGCTCTCCAACGACGCGGGCGACGCCCACGGCTGGGGCGTCGCCAACGGCCAGGGTATCCACCCCGACCTGCACGCGATCGCGTTCGCCAACAACGGCAACACGGCGTTTATCGGCTCCGACGGCGGCGTCGTGCGCATCGACGTCAGCACCACGCGGAACGAGAGCACGTCGTGCGCGAAGCGCTCGTGGGACTACAACTCGAGCGATCCGACCGCCACCCCGACCCCGCTCGTCGCAGCTGACCTGACCGACTGCCAGGAGATGCTCGGAGCGGTGCCCAACGCGATCGCGCCGCTCAACGCCGGCCTGCGGACGCTGCAGTTCCAATCCGTGTCCGCCAATCCGCAGAACCCGAGCGGCGATCTGCTGGGCGGAACCCAGGACAACGGCACCTGGTCGATTACGCCGCCGTCCACGACCGCGAGGGAGACGATCGGCGGCGACGGCGGCCAGTCGGGCTTCGACCCGGTGACACCACTGATCCGCTTCCACAACTATTACGACGCCACGCCCGAGGTGAACTTCCACGGGACCGATCCGAACACCTGGATCGACATCTACGACCCGCTCCAGGCCACGGACGAGGCTCGCTCGTTCTACACCCCGTTCATCGCCGATCCGAAGGTCCCGGGCCGGCTGTTCACGGGGCTGGAGCACGTGTGGCGAACCGACGACAACGGCGGCAACGAGCAGGCGCTGATTGCGAACGGATGCCTGGCCTACAACCTCGATCCGTTCCGGGCCAACCCGTGCGGCGACTGGGTGCAGCTCGGCGGGAACCTGACCTCCTCCGCGTTCGGCAGTGACCGCACCGGCGACTATGTCGTCGCGACGGTGCGCGCGCCGAGCGACATCCAGACCCTGTGGGCCGCGACGCGCACCGGACGGGTGTTCGTGACCACAAACGCCGGTGATACGCCCGGAGACGTGCAGTTCCGGCGGATCGACACGCCAACGACGCCGGGACGGTTCGTGTCCGGAATCGCGATCGATCCCGGCAACCCCGACCACGCCTGGATCTCCTACTCGGGCTACAACGCCTACACGCCCTCGACGCCCGGGCACGTGTTCGACGTGCTCTACAACCCGTCGACCCACCGTGCGACGTTCACCGACATCTCCCACAACCTCGGCGACCAACCGGTCACCGGAATCGCCGAGGACGAGGTCTCGGGAGCGGTGTTCGCAGGCACCGACTTCGGCGTGCTCGAGCTCGCCGCCGGCGCGAGCTCGTGGACGCGCGCGGGGACCGGACTCCCGCTGGATTCGGTCTTCGGGCTGACCGTGTCGCACTCAGGGCGTGTGCTGTACGCGGCGACGCACGGACGCGGTGTCTGGAAGCTGACGCTGCCGCCCGCTCCGCCGAAGCCGCCGACCGGTGCGATCCATGGTCCCGCAACATTGGAGCTCGGCCACAAGGCGACGTTCACGGCCACGGGCAACACCACGAACGGCGGCTCGCTCAGCTACCGCTGGACGCTGCCGGGCAAGCCCGGGACGGCCACCGGCTCGCATGTGACGTTCACGCCGACGAAGCTCGGCGTCCACACGATCACGGTCAAGATCACCGATCACACCGGCGCGTTTACCACGGTCACGCAGTCCGTGAAGGTCAGGCACACGCACAAGCCAACCGTGCGGCTGAATCGGATCGGGACCGTGCACCGTGGCTCGCCGACGACGGTCCGAGGCTACGCGCACGACGCGAGCGGGATCAAGTCCGCGACGCTGAGCTTCGGTGACGGGCATGGCGTCAAGGTCCACGTGTCGAAGTCCGGCACGTTCACGGTTCACCACACCTACGCTCGGGCGGGCTCGTATCGGGTCAGGCTGTCGGCGACCGACCACGCGCACCACTCCACATCGGTGAGCGGCACCGCGAGGGTCAGGCGCTAGCTCTCAGGCCGGTGCGCCAGCACCTGATAGACCGACGCCCACCCAGTCTCGAATCCCTGCCGAGCCGCGCGCAGGTACAGGCGCCACACCCTGGCTCGCTCGATCCCGGCGATCCGGACCGCCTCGTCATACCGCCGCTCGTAGCGCTCGATCCAGTGGGTGATCGTGGTCGCGTAGTCGCTCTGGAGCCCCTCCACGTGCGTGGTCACAAGTCCCGCCCGCTCGAGTGCGAGCTCGATCCGTGAGAGGGGCAGCGGCACGCCGTCCGGGAACACGAAGCGCTCCGAGAACGCACCCTCGTCGGAGGTGTCGAGATCCTTCAGCTTCGCAATGCCGTGATTGAGCAGGCGGCCACCTGGTGCAAGCAGCGACCGCAGCGTCCGCGCGTAGAGGTCGATTCGCTCCTCGCCCACGTGCTCGACCATGCCTATGCTCGAGATCGCATCGAACTCGCCGTCGAGCAGCTCGCGGTAGTCAGCCACGCGGAACTCGACCCGACCCTCGAGCCCGGCCTCCTTCGCACGCCGCCGCGCCAGCTCCACCTGCGGCTCGGACAAGCTGACGCCGAGCACGCTCACGTCGTGGCGCGAAGCCGCGTGCAGGGCGAAGCTGCCCCATCCACAGCCGACATCGAGCACCCGCTCGCCCGATTTCAGGCCGAGCTTCGTGCAGACCAGCTCGAGCTTTGCCTCCTGCGCTTCCTCGAGCGTGGTCGCCCCGCGCGAGAACAGCGCGCAGCTATACGTCATCGAGCGGTCGAGGAACAGCGCGAAGAACTCGTTGCCCGCGTCGTAGTGATGGCGCACGGCCCTCCGGTCACGCGCGAGCGTGTGCCTCTCGCCCCGCAGCCGCAGCTCGATCGAGGGCCGCCGCGGCGGCATCATCAGGCCGGTGGCGCGCACGAGGGCGAGTCCGAGACCCGCCTGCTGGCGTAGCGACAGCCGCGGCGGCTCGAACGTGTCGACGACCCGCAGGCCGGAGTCGAGATCGTCGACCTCTAGCAATCCATCGGCGTACGCCCGCCCGATCCCCAGTTCCCCCGGAGCCCTCAGCACGTGGGCTAGCGCGCGCGGCGACTTGAACTCGAACGTGGGCGCGTCCGGCTCGGTCGCCTCTACGACCGTGCCGTCCCAGAAGCGCAGCGCGAAGGGACGCTCAGGAAGGGTCGATCTGACCTCGTCGCGGAGCCGCTTCGTGCTCGCCAGCAACCTACGCCTGTGGCGCCAGCGCCAGCCGCGCCTCGCGCGCGGGGTCGATTCGGACCACGTCCCACGCAAGTCCGGTCATCTCGAGTAGGCGAATGACTGCGGCCGAGGGGTCGATCTGCCACCGGCGCAGACCATGCCGGTAGGAGCACGGGAACGCGTGGTGGTTGTTGTGCCATGCCTCGCCCCAGGTCGGGATCGCCAGCCACGCCAGGTTGCGGGACTCATCGCCGGTCTTGAAATCCCGGCGGCCGAAGAAGTGACACAGCGAGTTGATCGAGAAGGTTGCGTGATGCATCAGGAAGATGCGTGCCGCGCCGCCCCATAGCAGCGCGGTCAGGCCGCCGATCACCGACCCCGTCAGCGCCACGCCCAGGCCGAAGGCGACGGCCAGCCCAGCGAAGACCCAGAGCACGAACGTGTTGTTGACGAACCGGATCATCGGGTCAGC
Organism: uncultured Solirubrobacterales bacterium; assembly: GCA_963796645.1. Classification (GTDB taxonomy): domain Bacteria; phylum Actinomycetota; class Thermoleophilia; order Solirubrobacterales; family Solirubrobacteraceae; genus Palsa-465. The sequence goes on from CAWCMQ010000009.1 coordinate 39,309, forward strand.
GAGCAGGTCCTTGGCGTAGCGGTTCTCGTTGGCGACCTCCATCTCGGAGAAGACCCAGCCGATGTGCGCATGAAGCAGCCCTGCCAGCGCGCCGCGGAAGCCGTGGCCGTGTCCGACGTGCGGGCTGTGTGGATCGCCCTCGACATCGGAGTACTGATGGTGGCGTCGGTGCGTCGCCACCCAGTCGATCACCGGACCCTCGGCAGCCGCCGAGCCGAGCGCCGCGAACGCGGCCCGCGTGAGGCGGCTGCACTTGAAGCTTCCATGAGTCAGCAGCCTGTGAAAGCCGACCGTGATCCCGGTTCCGATCACCATGTAGGACAGCGCCAGGATCAACAGGTCCTGCCACCCCAGCAGGTTCCCGGTCCATCCGAACCACATCCCGACCGCGAGCATGATCGGCGGCACCGCGGTCACGACCGCGCTCGCGAATCGATCGAGGGCCGGCGCGTCGACAGGTCGTAGGCTCGGCACGGCGTTTGGATTGGCCATCTGGCTCCTGGGTCGAGTTGGGGGCCCCGCGGTGGCGACGAGCCGCTGTGGCGACGCGGGATGCTACAGACCGCGGCACCCAGCTGAGGCCCTCAGTCTCGCACGCCCGCCCACCGCCGTCGTGGCTGTAGGTTTTGCGATCGTGCGCCCCGCGCCCGCCCGGACGATCCAGACGGTTGTGTTCGATCTCGACGGCGTGCTCGTCGACTCCGAGCATGCTTGGGACACCGCGCGCCGCGCTGTCGTGGCCGAGTCCGGTGGCAGCTGGCGTCCCGAGGCGACCCGGGCGATGATGGGAATGAGCGCGCCCGAATGGTCTCGCTACCTGCACGACGAGCTCGGTGCTCGCCTCAGCCCGGAAGAGATCAACGAGCGCGTCGTCGGCCGCCTACTGGAGAGCTATGAGCGCGAGCTTCCGCTGCTGCCGGGCGCGGTGCCGGCGGTCAGGCGGCTCGGCGACCGGTGGACGCTTGGCCTTGCCTCCTCGGCCAACCGGCCGGTGATCGACGCGGTGCTGTCCGGCGCCGGGCTCACCGGAGAGTTCGCCGCCACGGTCTCGGGCGAAGAGGTGCGACGCGGCAAGCCCGCCCCGGACGTGTATCTGGCTGTCCTGGACAAACTCGGGGCGCAGCCCCGCTCGAGCGCGGCGATCGAGGACTCCACCAACGGCCTTCGCGCCGCCGCGGCTGCCGGCATGGCGGTGGTGGCGGTCCCGAACCGCGATTTCCCGCCCGCCGAGGATGCGATCGGCCTCGCCGACACGGTGCTCGCCTCGCTCGACGAACTGGACGCGAAAACGATCGAGGCGCTGTAGCTGAGGCACCCGGCTATGTTGGATGAACGGCCCACCGACACTAGGAGAGCGACATGACCACCGAGCAGCTCGATCACCAGCTCACTGACGGCCAGACGATCCCCGTGCTCGGTCTAGGCGTCTGGCAGACGCCCGACGGGCCGGAGTGCGAGAACGCCGTCCGCTGGGCGCTCGAGCTCGGTTACCGCCACGTCGACACCGCGCAGGCCTACGGCAACGAGGCGAGCGTGGGGAAGGCCCTGCGCGACAGCGGCGTTCCGCGCGAGGACGTCTTCATCACGACGAAGTTCTATCCCGGCCACTCCGATCCGGCGCGTGAGGCCGAGAACAGCCTCCGGAGGCTCGGCGTCGACCACGTCGACCTGTACATCATCCACTGGCCGCAGCGGGGAGCGACGTGGGCCTGGCCGGGGATGGAGCAGGCTCGCAAGCTGGGCTACGCCCGGTCGATCGGCGTCTCGAACTTCAGCCTCCAGGAGGTCGACGAGCTGCTCGCGGTGGCCGAAACCCGACCGGTGGTCAACCAGGTTCAGTTCAGTCCGTTCGAATACCGGCGGGAGCTGCTCGGTGCGTGTGGCGAGCGCGGCATCGCGCTCGAGGCCTACAGCCCGCTCGGGACCGGACGACACCTTGGCAGCGGCGCCGTGGCCGAACTGGCCGGCCGCCTCGGTCGCACTCCCGCCCAGGTGCTGATCCGGTGGTGCATCCAGCGCGGCACGATCGTGATTCCGAAGTCCACTCATCGGGAGCGGATCGAGGAGAACGCGAGCGTGTTCGACTTCTCGCTTTCCGAAGAGGACATGGCCGAGTTGGACGCGCTCGATCGCACCGGCGGGACCGATCGCGCACGCGAGCAGAAGTGGTGGTGATCGAGGCGCCTGTCCCCTTCTTCGCATCCCGTTCGTCTTCGACGTAACCGCCGGCGATTGGCGCCGGCAGGACCGAAGGAGTGGCGATGAAGTATCTGTTCCTGCTGTACGGCGACGAGGCCGGCTTTCCCGCTCCGGACTCCGCGGAGAGTCAGGCGGTGCTCGCCGCCTATGGCGCGTTCTACGAGGAGGTCGCCAGCCGCGGCGCCTTCCAGGCCGGAGATCCGGTGCAGCCCTCGTCGTCGGCCGCGACGGTGACCGTTCAGAACGGCTCGGTGTCGGCGACCGATGGGCCGGCGAAGCCGGGCGGCGAGCAGATCATCGGCTTCTACGTGCTCGACGTAGCCGATCATGACGAGGCGATCGCGCTCGCCGCGAAGATCCCGGCGGCCGCCCACGGACACGTGGAGGCACGCCCGATCCGGGTTCTGTCCTGATCGAGGGCCGAGCGGGGCCTCGCTTCCGCGCGGGGCCCCGCCACCCGTAGAGTTTGACTCGTGGCAGATCCACTCCACGAGCTCGGTGAACTGGACGCTGCGCTCGCCCTTGCCGCGGACGAGGCGCGGCGCTACCTCGCGGCCCTCGAGGACGCCCCCGTGGTGCCCCCGGGCGCGGAGGGCGCGATCGAGCGCTGGCAGGACCCGATGCCCGAGACGGGCGAGGGCGCGCTGCGCGCGCTCGCCGAGCTCGCCGGCCGCGGCGCTGATGCCGCAATGCGCTCAAGCGGCCCCCGCTTCTTTCACTTTGTGATGGGTGGCGGCACCCCGGCCGCGCTCGGGGCCGACTGGCTGACTTCCACCTATGACCAGGTCGCCTACGCCTGGGCCTCCTCACCGTTCGCCGCTCGGCTCGAACAGGTGGCGGTGGACTGGCTGCGCCAGCTGTTCGAGCTCCCCGAGGGCTTCGGCGGGGTGCTCACGACCGGCGCGACGATGGCGAATTTCGTCGCGCTGGCCGCGGCACGAGACTGGTGGGGCGAACAGCTCGGCGTCGACGTCGAGGAGGTTGGCCTCGCCGGCCTGCCCGCTCCGCTGATCGTCTCGAGCGGCTACGTGCATCCGAGCGCGGTTCAGGCGATCGGCATGCTGGGCCTTGGCCAGGCGACGATCCGCCGGCTCACGCGCGATCCGGTCGGCCGGGTCGACCTCGCCGCCGTCGAGCGCGAGCTGGCAGGCAGCACCGTGCCGGCGATCGTGATCGCCAATGCAGGCGAGGTCAACGCGGGCGACTTCGATCCAATCGCCGAGCTGGCCGACCTGGCGGAGCGCCATGGCGCATGGCTTCACGTCGACGGCGCGTTCGGCTTGTTCGCCCGGCTCACGCCCGCCGTCCGGCCGCTGACCGAGGGCATTGAGCGCGCCGACTCGGTGATCTCCGACGGGCACAAGTGGCTGAACGTCCCCTACGACTGCGGCTTTGCCTTCGTGCGCCAGATGGATCGTCTGCCCCGCGCGCTGAACGTCGGCGCCGCCTACCTGCCCTCGTCGGAGGACTCTCACCCGAACTTCGGCTTCATCGCGCCGGAGAACTCGCGGCGCGCCCGGGCGCTGGCCGTGTGGGCCACGCTGCGGGCGTATGGACGAGATGGCTACAGGGAGATGGTGGAGCGCCACCTCGCCCTTGCGGCCCGCCTCGCCGCGCATGTCGACGCGGCGCCCGAGCTCGAGCGGCTGGCCGAGGTGCCGCTCAACATCGTCTGCTTCCGCGCGCGCCCGCCGGGCGTCGACGAAACCGGGCTGAACGAGCTAAACCAGCGGCTCGGCGACGCGCTGCGCGCTGACGGGCGCGTCTACGCCGGCACCACGACCTACGCGGGGAAGGTCGCGCTGCGCCCCGCGATCGTCAACTGGCGGACGACCGAACGAGACATCGACCTGTTCGTGGAGGTCGTCCGCGGTCTTCTCGCCAGCGCGGCTACTTGATCTGGAACGTGAGCTTGACCTTGTTCGACCCGTGCCCGGACGCATCGACGGCCGACACCTGAGCGGTGTAGGTGCCCTTCGGCAGCTTGCCCGTCTTGAACGCGAACGCGTTCACGCCGGCATTGGCCTTGAAGCGGACGGTCCTCTTAATGTGCACCGTGCACTTCGCGCCGCGCTTGGCCTTCGCGCTGCACGTGTGATGGGCGCGATGTCCGTGAACCGTGCGCTTCACCACCACGGTCACCGTCCCGGACTCGGACAGGATGAACTTCAGGTGGGTTCCGCTCTTCGCCTTGAACGCGCGTGGAGCGAAGCTCACGTGGGTCAGCTTCGGAGCCGACGGCTTGGTCGCGGGACAGTTGGCGAGCGTGATCGGCAGGCTGGCCGTGGCCTTGAGCCCGTTCTGGCCGCCGAACGCACCACCGAGTGTGCCCGTCGGCGAGTTGCACGCGCCTGCCAGCAATGCCTTCGGCCCACCGAACAGCGCCACGGTCAGATTCGTGACCGGCACGTCGGGAATGTCCGAGAACACCACCGAATGCTGGGCGAGGCTGACGCTGCCGACCAGCGTCAACACTGCCGGTGGCGGGAAGCGGAGTGTCAGGGTCGGCGCGGTCGGGGTGCCGGTGAAGTACACCTTGCCCACGAGCGGCGTGGGCAGCAGCGGCGTCGCGGTGCTCGCGCTCCCGACCGGGATCGGCTTGTTCTCCAGGCCGAGGGAGGAGAAATTCGGCGCCAGCGTCGGCCACGGCAGCAGCAGCGTGGTCGACGAGCTGGCCGCCTCGTCTGCACCCTGGGTGACCGTCGTGGTGACGGCCGCGCCGGCATCGTGCAGGTCCTGGACCGCTGAGCCGGTCAGCTTCGGGTGAAACGGCAGTGCTGCACAGCCCGTCGGCTTGAAGTCAGGCGACGCCGTGCTCGTCTCGGTCTTGTTCGCATAGGTGATCGTGAGCTTCGAGGAACCCGGCGAGCAGTTCGTCGGCATCCGCGTGAACGGCTTGCCCTGCAGCGTCCCGTCCACGGTCAGGCTCATGCTCGTGATCGCGCCCTGCAGACCGTTGAGGCTGGCGAGATCGAGGTGCAGGACGGTCGAGACCTTGCTGCCCGCCGTCTGGACCAGCGCCGCGCCCGCGTGCGTGACCATGTTCGTCGACGTGACGAGGTCGATCCCGACCAGGTCGCCGCTGCTCGGCGGCTTGACCAGGTAGGCGTTCAACGGGATCTTCAGCAGGCCGAGCGCCGTCGCCGAGCCGGTGCCGATCTGGCACGTCGCCGTGTATTGCGGGGCGCCCTTCACGCAACCCGGGTTCGCGCTCACGCTCGCCAGCACGCCAGGTGCGAGCGTGATGCCCACCTTGCCGGGGCTCCCCGCCGACGTGTCGAGGTTGATCCCAGTCGTGTAGGTGGGATGGCCGCCCGCCGGAAAGCCGGTCGGCGAGGTCACGGTGAACGACTGCGCCGCGGCGGCGAGCGCCGGAGCGGCGAACAGGATGAGCGCTGCAAGCAGCGGAATTTGCACTAAGCCGGAAATTTGTCTCTTCATTGCGAGGGAACGGTACAGCCGGATCCGGATCCGCGCGCCGGTTCAAGTCCGGTCGGCCGTCGCCCCCTCCCATTCGCCCCCAGGGCGACCCGCCGCTGCCGCGTCGGCATTCACCCGGGGAGGAGCGAGCGATGGGTCAGCGATGCCAGGCGGCGGGCCAGGAGAACGTACCGGTGGATGAGGTGCGGTTGAAGGGAGCACGACTAGGGCGGGCGACTTGCCCGGCCCCGAATTGGCGTAGCCGAAACCGAAGCTCGAGACGGTTGCCCGGTCGGACGCGACGCCGAAGAAGAGGCTCGTCACTTCAATTCATCCGTCCCCTCCGTTGCCGCTGAACTTCACAGACCGTTATGCGCCACCCAACCTGACACAGCCAAGGTCTTACTACCAGATGTAGGGCGGCAATTGCCGCCCTACATCGCTTATTTGGTCACTTGGCAGTAGCAGTGAACTTCATAGGTGGAGTATGGTGAGCCGTACCGCTACAGGTGTGCAACGACTGCGGCATACCTGCCACCATACTCTGATGATAGGTGATAGTCCCGACAGCCTTCTTCGGAGTCACAAACCGTCCGTTGACGGTACTCCACGTGGTCGTAGCCGGCTGGTTCGGTCCATAGGACTTCGTTGTCCACTTGGCGTTCTTGATCGAGAACTTGCCATTGCTCTGGATCGTGATCACCCCGATCTTCTTCTCCAGATAGGGGTTATGAATGAACGGATTTCCGGGTCCACCGGCACCGAAACATCCAAAGCCCATCCACGTGAACGAGTTGATGTGCCTGCCAGTCCTTCCGACATTGAAGGTGACGGGTGGCTGGTGCCCGTTGTATGCGGCAGCAGGAATAGACCCGCGGTAGGTCTTGCCTGCCGTTGGGTGAGCAGCGAATGCAGGTACTGCGGCCACAGCTACCAGACATAGCGCAGCGAACATGAGAAATAGCTTGCGCATGATGCGCCTTTCGTTGAATCTTCCAACGGCACGTACCCGGTTAGAGCTTGCCGCCGGAGGTGTTGCCCCGAACGCGCTTGGCCCGTCACTCCACATTTGGGATGGGGGTGTCGGTCGGAGCAGCCGCGTTCTCCTTTCACTCCGAGACCCGGAAGCTCCGCACGCGAGCGGAGCCCACTCCGGGCTATGAGTTCACGGTAGTCCGCAGCCGGCGGATTGACATCCGCTCGAACAGCGAGATCCGATCCGTACTTCGAGGGCCGCAATCCGTACTTCTCGGCCGCCGGATCCGGGGACACTGCCGCTTCAGCGGGCCACCGGCCTCAGAACCGCGATCGCCGCGCGAGCTGGTGGGCGCGACGCAGGTGCGAGGCCATCAGATCGGCCGCCGCGCGTCCGTCGCCACGCTCGATCGCGCCGGCGATATCCCGGTGCTCGGCGATGAAGGTCGCCATGTGTCTCGGGTCGGCGGCCACCGCGGTGGCGGCCATCCGCTGTAGCCGGTCCCGCAGGCCGTCGTATTGCCGGGTCAGGATCCGGTTCCCGTTCGCCGCCACAATCGCTCGGTGGAAGTCGCGGTCGGCGAGGATGAAGTCCGTGGCGTTGCTGGACAGTGCGCGCTCCTGCTCAGCCAGCAGATCGCGCAGCTCGCGCCCCAGGTCCGATTCCCGGGTCGCCGCGTGCCGGGCGCAGTGCTTCTCGATCAGCAGGCGGGCCTCGAGCACGTCGTCGGCCTCCGACGCCGAGATCGGCTTGACCAGCGCGCCCCGCCTCGGGTACAGGTCGAGCAGGTCCTCGACCTCCAGCTGAAGGAATGCCTGGCGCACCGGGGTCCGGCTGATCCCGAGCTCCTTCGCCAGGCGGTTCTCGCTCAGGAGCGTCCCGCCCGGGTAGCGGCCGTCGAGCAGCCGCTCCTTCACGAACGCGTACGCGCGGTGCGCCGCAGCCTCGGGCCGAGCGGCGGAGATCGACTCAGAGCCGGCCATCACGGCTCGATATGATAGTGCATGTTGTATACAAGCTGTTCATAAGTTGTGCCCAAAGCAGACAAGAGAAACGAGTGAAACCAATGTCCACCGAAAACCACTCCTCGCTCCGGCGAGCCGTTCGCCGCGCACCGGCGGTGCGAGCGCTCGGCGGCGCGTGGCAGGCACGCCGTGAGGCGGTCCATTACCACGTGGACCCAGACGGGCTAGGGTTCGCCTGCCGTTCAAGCCGCTGCAGTTCACCGGTCCTGACGCTCCGTGAGGCGAGCCTCACCGAGACCGGGGCGCCTCGTCGCGTCCGCTGAGCTACGTCAGCCGGCCTGGCCGCCGGCCGCCTGAACGGCGGCGAGGAAATCCTTGGTGAATCCGCGGCCAGTCTTCAGGATCCCGGCGCTTCGCGCGGTGCTCCCCACGCTGCCCGGTACGCCGGTGACGCCCTTGTGGGGCGGGTTGACCGTGTAGGTGTCGTCTCCGATCCGGAGCTTGGCCGCGGCGCCCATGCTCATGAGGTGCTTGCCGGCTTGGACCTCGCCGATTGGCACGCTCACGATCTCCTCGCCCGAGCCGCGGCGCAACGTGAACTGGCCGTCCGCGATCGTGACCGTCCCAGCGCGCTCGATCCGCTTTGCACCCTTGCCGATCGTCACGGTGGCTTCGTACTGTGGTGGTGTCTCCGATCCCATGCGGCGAGTCTCCCATAGGGGCACGCCGCGTGTCCAGGGTGCGCGACCGAGGGTCGACGGCCCGCCGCCAGCTCAAGCCGCCGAGGGGATGTACGTCGCGGCGGTGACGCGCTCGACCGAGATCGCTAGCACCACTCGCCCAGCTTTCGCCAGGGCCTCGTCGCTCAGGGGCTCCGGCGGCTCCGCAGCACCGGTGACCTTATGTGCGATCGCGGCGGTCGGCGGCCCGATGTGCGTGACGAGGATCTCGCTCGGCCCCGAGAACGTCGCCGACGCATAGGGTGGCTCGTGGCCCATCACGCAAAGCGAGGCCCAACCCGAGCGTCGCACGTCACGCACCTTCAGCCGGTCCGTCAGCGTGGAGACCAACAAGCGGTCGCCGTCGCGCGCGAAGTAAACCAGCGACTGCCGCGGCTTTCCGTCCGGAGCGCACGTGCCCAGAACGCCCACCGGGTTCCCGTCCAGGAACCGGCGCAGCTCGTCGCTCAGCGCACCCATGCCGGCTCCGCGTCCGGGTCCGCCACGACGTAACCGTCGGGTTCCTCAACCACCGTGTTGCTGAGCGCGCCGATCCCGTCGATCTCGACCCGCACCACGTCGCCGACCTTCAGAAGGCCGTCGGGAAACGGCTGCCGGACAGCGCCGATTCCGGCCGGGGTGCCGGTTGCGATCACATCGCCGGGTTCGAGCGTGAACGCCTCCGAAAGGTGCGCCACCTGCTGAAAGCAGTCGTAGATCATCGCGCTCGTGTTGCCGTCCTGTCGCAGCTCGCCATTGACGAACGTCCGCAGGCCCAGGCCGTGAGGATCGCCAAGCTCGTCCCCGGTGACCAGCCATGGGCCAAGTGGCCCGTGCGTATCAAACGACTTCCCCATCGTCATCGTTGGCGAGCGCAGCTGCCAGTCCCGAACTGAGACGTCGTTGGTGATCGTGTAGCCGGCGATCACCTCCGCCGCTCGTGACTCGGGCACATGGCGGCAGCGGGCACCGATCACGATCGCCAGCTCGCCCTCGTAGTCGAGCATGCTCGAGACGCGCGGCATGTGCACGTCATCGTCGGGGCCGACCACGCACGTCAGCTGCTTGTTGAAGAACACCGGGTACTTGGGCGCCTCCATCCCGCTCTCCTCGATGTGGTCGGCGTAGTTGAGCCCGATGGCGAGGAACTTGCGAGGGCGCACCGGGGCGAGCAGCCGAACCGCACCGAGCTCGTGTTCGGGCGCCTGGCGTCCCAGGGCGTGGAGCTGATCAATCCCTCTCTCGAGCGCCACCGCCGGCTCGGTCGGCAGAGCGGCGTCCGCGGCCGTCAGGTCCGTCACGACGTCGCCGTCGACGAGACCGAGCGACGCTCGGCCGCCCGAATCAAAGCGGCACAGCTTCATGACGGGATCTCGACCGGCGCCTGCTCGGGCGCGTATCCACCGGACATCCCCTTGGCGTGGATCTCGACGAAGCCGACTCCGGCGGCGTGATCAGTCGCGATCCGCTCGGGATCGACGAACTGGCCGATCGGGTTGGCCTTGAATTCCTCGGAGGTGCGCATCCACTCGGTCGACGTCGCCCAGTCGCCGAAGCAGTCGACCTGCAGCTCCACGTTGTTTCCGTCCGGATCCGCGTAGTAGTAGGACAGCGTCATCCCGTGATCGAGACAGAGGGCCGGGAGGATTCCGGCCTCCTTCAGCCGCAGGTAGCTCGCGTTCAGGTCCTCGAAGCTCCGATACTCAAACGCGGAGTGGTGCATCCCCGTCCGCGTGTCCTTCTCGGGATCGTCGACGAGGTTCGGGAACGCGAGCAGGGCGATCCGGTGATTGGCCGAGTCGTTGGTCATCCACGCACCCATCTCGTCCTGGTGGATCACCTCGGCGCCCACGAGCTCGCAGTAGAAGTCGACCATCTCCTGCAGCCGCGTCGTCTTCAGGTTGAAGTGGTGGAACGTGGGGTGAATGGCGGCGGTGCTGTCCGTCATCTGAGGGGCTCCTTGATTGATGAGTGTGTTGTTCAGTTGTGATGCGAGGTCGTCGAGCAGCGCGCCGACTTCGTCGGCCGAGGCTGCGCTTCCGAAGACGTAGAAATCAGGGCGAACGAGGACGGCGTGAACGCGATGCTCAGCGAGCCAGGCTGAAAGGCGGCCGTCGACGTCCCTCACGCCCCCGCGCGCTTCCGAATCGAGTGACGCGACCGTGATCGGAAGCATGTCGATCAGCGCGCGCTGCTCTGCCGAGAATCCAGCCAGCGGGTCGCCGGCCGTGACGATCAGCGCGAAGCCGCCGCCGACAACGTCGTCAAAGCGGCCGCCGTCGCCGTCGCGCGCTATGACGCCCTGAACGCCCAGCGTGCCCGCGAGCGGATCCGAGCCGCCAGCATCGCGACGCTTGAGCACCCCGGCGCCTAGCGGGGCGAGCTCGAGCGGGGGCGGTGACCCCGCCTGGCGGAGCATTGCATCACGCTCTGAGGCCGCCTGCGGGTCAAGCTGACACAGGACCTTCCCGAGCTCGACCGCGAGGCCGATCACCGCCTCGTTCTGGGGCTGGCGCTCGCTTTCCACCGTGTCGAGAAGACCTTCGTCCGCCACCCCGCGCAGTGCCAGATCGAGTTTCCACGCCACGTTGGCCGCGTCGCGGAGACCGGAGCAAAGTCCCTGACCGAGGAACGGAGGCGTGAGATGCGCGGCATCCCCGACGAGCACGATCCGCTCCTGGCGCATCCGCTCGGCGAGCATCGAGCGGAACTCGTACACCGTGCTGCGGATCACTGGGCCGTCCTGTGGCCGGTACCAGGGCTCGAGCAGATCCCAGACCCGGTTGGGGTCGGCGAACTCCTCCTCGCGCTCTCCGGGCAGGAGCATGAACTCCCAGCGGCGGTGCCGCGGCCCGCTCTGGATGTGCGTCGTCGGGCGGGCAGGGTCGCACCACTGACACGCGATCGGGAGATGGCCGAGAACCTCCATCTCGTGTGGCTCGGTGTCGACGACCAGCCAGCGCTCCTGGAACCCGAGGTCACGGCGGCTGATGCCACTCGCCTCGCGAACGAACGAATTCGCGCCATCGGCTCCGACCAGCCAGCGCGCCCGCACGGTGCGCGTTTCGCCGATCCGTGAACCGTCCGTCCCGGCCTCGGCGCAGCGCCGGACCGTGAGCTCGACGCCCGCCTCGGAGTGCGCGATTGCCTCGGCGACCCACCCGCGGTCGACGCTCACCGTTGGCAGCGTCCGGTTGAGACGGTCGAGCGCGTGCTCGAGCTCGGGCTGGAAGAACATGTAGTCCGCCTCCCACCCGGAGCGCGCCAGGCCCGGCATCTCGAACCGAAGGACAATCTCGCCGTCGGCTCCAAACCACTGGTAGTCGTGGACCGGAACCATCTCCTCCGCGAGCACGTCGGCCAGTCCGAGCGACTGCAGTAGACGCATGATCTCGTGATCGAGATGGACGGCGCGCGGAAGCGCGTAGATCTCCTCAAAGCGCTCGAACACAGCCACGCGGTGACCGGCGCGGCCGAGCAGTGCCGACAGCGCCTGGCCGACGGGGCCGTAGCCCACGATCGCGACGTCGACCTCGGGCTCGGTTGTTTCGCTGTTTCTCAACATCACTCAGACCCCCGCCGCGACCGGCACGTCGATCTCCCGAGCCAGAACCTGGCTCAGCGCGGACGCGAGAACGCCTCGAGGGTCCGCGCAGTCGGTCCGCGCTCGCCAGGCGACGAACCGGTCCGGTCGTATGAGGACCGCCCCGCGGCTGTCGATCTCGCGCAGGCGCAGCCAGGTGCATCGAGGGTCGTACAGATCCCCGTCGAGGTGCCCGATCCGGACCGCGTCGATCGGTACGCCGGACTCCTCGGCGAGCTGCGCTGCGGCCTCGCACCAGGCGTGACCGTCCTCGCCCGCGATCAGCAGAAAGCGATCGGGCGTGACCAGATCCTTGATCGGGCGGCGGTTCCCGTCCTCGTCGTCGATCCAGGCATGTGGCAGCGGGGCTCCGGGCCGAGTCGTGGGCTGGTACACGCGGATCTCGTCCAGCGATGCGGCGGGGGGCGAGCCGTCGGGGACAACGGCGGCTGAGGCGTAGCTGTAGCCGTACTCGACGGCCAGCTCGCTGAACTCCATCGACTGGGCGCGCATCGCTCTGAGCGCCTTGCCGCGCTGCTCGGCGTCTTCAGGGCTGCCGCTCCACACACGACGCAGCTGCTTGAGGTTCTGCTCGGCCGAGTTCTCCGGGCTGAGTCCGAGCGCCGCGCCGACCTCGAAGTGATTGACGGCGTTCTCGAGCGAGCGCTGCGCGTTGCGCTGATCCACGGGCCTACGCTCAGCCTCGTAGGTCTCGAGCAGCTCGGGTGCCGCCTCGCCGCCAAGCACCATTGCCAGCTTCCAGCACAGGTTCTGCGCGTCATGAATCGCGCTCGTGAGTCCGAGGCCACCGGTAGGCGGGTGACGATGCGCCGCGTCCCCGAGCAGAAACACACGTCCGACGCGGAACGCGGATGCCATCACCGCATCCACCGACCAGCGCGTGATCTTGTGGATCCTCATCTCGGCGTCCCCCAACCCCAGCGCCGTTCGGGCGTCGGCCTCAACCTGCGCATCGGACTGAGCGCGCGCGTCGTCGGCGGGGTAGTTGAGGTGGATCACCCACTCCTCCGAGTCCGGGCCCCACCGCTCCGGCCCCATCGGGACCATGACCACGAGCACGCCGGACTGGGGCGAGAAGATCCAGCGGATCAGGACATCCGGATCCCGGGCCCACCGCGAGAAGTCCGCCGTCACGTGCAGGGTCGCGGTCTGGGTGACCACGCCGAGCCCCTCGTACCTGACCCCGATCAAACCGCCAACCCGGCGCCCGCCGTCGGCGCCGAGCAGATAGTCGCTGCGGACGACGTATTCACGACCGGAGCCGTTGTCGCGGACCCTCGCGACCACACCGTCGGCATCCTGGTCGAGCTCGATCAGTTCGTGGTTGAAGCGGATCCTCCCCGGAGAGAGCTCCTCGGCCCGTGCCTTGAGCAGCGGCTCGAGCCGGATCTGCGGCAGGTTCAGCTGTCGCCACGGACTGGCTGACCGCCAGCTCTCGTCATCCCCGCCCGCGCCCCAGCACTCGAGCCGGGCCAGGCGCCGGCCGTAGTCGGGGCCCGGTCCGGCCAGGCCCGCGTAGTACGCGGTGGCCGCCATGTGCTCGGGCGGAGTGCTGCGCTGCGCGATCGCGTCCGCAACGCCGACGTCCTCGAGCACCTCCATCGCTCTCAGGTTCAGGACGTGGGCCTTGGGCAGATCGGAGGTCCCCGGCCGGGCGCTGATCAGAAGATGCTCGACACCCTGACGCGCCAGCAGCATCGAAGCGGTCAGGCCGGCGCCTCCGCCCCCGACGATCAGAACTGGCACGCGCTCTTCAACTCCGGGTTCGAAATCCATATCGCTCTCCTCCGTACTCAAGATTGGAGCGCACACTACAATAAGAGTTTTGGAGTGTCAACTACAAATGTGCGGTACCCTGTCACGCATGGCTGTGCGAGCAGAGGTGACACCCAACCGCCGCGGTGTGAAATCCCGCGAGCTCGTGCTCGACGCCGCCGAGCGCGTGATGGCCGAGGACGGATTCGAGGCGGCGACGCTCGCCCGCGTGGTCGAGGAGGCGGGCGTCCCGATGAGCTCCGTCTACCACTACTACGGATCCAAGGAAGGGATCCTCCTTGCGGTCATGGAACGTGGCGCACGCCGGTTCTTTGCCGACCTGCCCGCCTGGAACCGGCGCGTGGGACGACCGTCCCAGCACCTCGCAGGAGTTGTCGCGGCGACCGCGGCCACGCTCGAGCGCCATCCCGATTTTCTCCGGCTGCTGATCGTGTTCGCGGCCCAGCCCACCGCTGCCGGGGACGGGGAGATCCGTGACGTCGTGCGCCGGGTGCGCGGGCTCGCGCTCGAGCAGCTGCGAGCCCAGATCGCGATCGCCTTCGGCGACGATCCGAACAGTCCCACCACCGATCAGCTCGCGCACTTCGCGCTTGCCGCGATCGACGGATCGTTCGTCGCCTCCCAGACCGATGACGAGTTCACGCTCGAGCGCCTGCTCGAGCCGCTCGTGCCGGCGATCATCGCCGCCCGCCGCGCCCTGCTGCGCACCTCTGACTGAGACCCGGCGCGGGGGTCAGCCGGGCCGCGCGGTCCTCTGCTCCACGCTCGCCAGCAGTCGCCGGACGGCCACACGGTGTCCCCCGCTCTCGATCACCAGCGCTCGGTAGACCCTCCCCTTGAACCCCGGGAACGCTGCCGATGAGGTGGCTCGCAGCATGGTCGTTCCGGCCGCGCTCCGCTCGAGCTCGAAGCCGAGCTCGTACACGGAGAACCGGTGGCTCCCACGCAGCGTCAGCCGTTCCGGCGCAAGGACCTCGGCCGCGGAAAAGCCCGGCATCCTGTCGCCCACCTTGACAGCTCCGTCCCAGGCTCCGCGCGCTGTCGCCGGCCGGAGCCCCCAGGCGCCGATCAGCCAATCGGGAAGCCGCGGCACCATCCGCCGCACCGTCGCGATCAGAGCAGTCCAGACCAGCTCCGGCGGCGCGTCAATCCGCCGCGAATGGGTGTCGATGAAGGGGAGCTGATCCATTCAGCCGCCTATGGGGTGACCGCGCCGGCTGGCCGGCGGGCGGCTGGGTTCCCATGCTGACCGGGAGGTCCTCACGGAGCGTGGATGCCCAGCTGTGCCGCGCCGGGAACGTCGCCGACCTTCCACATCCGTGCTCGAGATCCGTGCCTGTGCTTGAGATAGCGGTCCAGGAAGGCGGTCGTCTCGCGCTGCACGATCCCGAGCTGGGGCTGCTCGTCGGTGTACGGGCCCAGGTGGCCGGCGCCCAACAGCGACAGCAGGAACTTCGGTCGCGGCGCGAGGTGGAAATAGCCGTACGTCGAGGCCGGAGCGTTGCTGGTGTCCGCGGTGCCCTGGACCGCCAGCAGCGGCGGAGCCGGAGCGGGGAAGTTGTAGCCGCCGACCCCGGGTATCTCGGCGCCGGACAGGATTACCGCGGCGCGAATGCGGTGGTCCACGAAGTTGCTGTTGTAGGCCACCGCGAGCGCGGTCGAGCCACCGTCCGACTGTCCCGACACGGCCACGCTCCGGCGGCTGATCAGCCCCGCCAGGACGCCGTGGGGCGCAGCGCTCTCGCCCAACATGCGGCTGATCACGAAGCTCATGTCGCGTGGCTGATTGACCAGGTCCGATTCCTGCGGGCCGCCGGGAGCGTTCGCATTGGTCAGTGGGAAGATCGGAGCCGCGACGACATAGCCGGCGCGCGCCCACGCCTGCAGCAACCGCCGGTACGGTCCTGGGGTGATGTCGAATCCATGGGCGAACACGATCAGCGGAAAGGGTCCATGGGCGATCGCCGGTCGCGCGTGACGAACATCGACGCGTGACGGGGATCCCATCGCCGGATAGCGGATGACAGTCACGAGCGTGCGGTGGCGGGCCCGATCCCGGAACCGGAACACGACCTTTCCGACCGCAAAACGCGGGTCGCTCCTCGCCACGGCAGCACGTGTCCGGGGCCCATGAGCGCCCGCTCCGGAAGGTGCAGCCGTCAGGGCGACGCTGGCCGCCAGCGCGAGCGAGCAGGCGGGCAGCAACGCAACGCGCGCGAGAGGCACGTTCTAGCCACCCACCCGCGCCAACTGCCCTCCGTCCACCGGGAGTACGGCTCCGGTGATGAACTTCGCCTCGTCCGAGTGGAGGAACAGGCTGGCGTAAGCGACGTCCCAGCCGCTGCCCATACCGTTGCGGAGCGGCACCAGCGCGTCGCGCTGCGCGACCACCTCCTCGCGCGGCACGCCCATGTGTGCAGCGCGCGCATCGACCGCCATCGGCGTGTCGAGCAACCCGGGCATGATCGTATTCACGCGGATGCCGTGGGCGGCGTTTTCGATTGCCAGTGACTGACCGAGCGCGTTGATCCCGGCCTTCGAGATCTTGTAGGCGGTCAACCGAACTGCGGCGGCGAGCGCAGCGATCGAGGAGACGTTCACGACCGAGCCCGAGCCACGGTCGCGCATCACCGGCACGACGGCCTGGCAGGCGAGCATGCACCCCTTGAGGTTGACCGAGATGATCCGGTCGAACCCTTCCTCACTGAGGTTCAGCGGCGTGTTGTCGCCCGCGCCGATCCCGACGTTGTTCTGAAGAAAATCGATTCGCCCCCACGCATCCACGCACGCCGCCGCCATCGCCCGGCAGTCTGCGGCGCTCGTCCAATCGGCACGCACGCACTCAGCCACCCCTCCGGCGTCGCCGATCATCCGGGCCGTCTCCTGGGCGGATGCGAGGTCGCGATCGGCGAGCAGCACATTCGCGCCCTCACGCGCGAACAGGATCGCCGCTGCCCTTCCGGTACCGATCGTCTCGCCGGGGGACTGGCCGGCGCCGACAACGATCCCGACCTTGCCTTCGAGCCTCATCCCCCGCTCCTCGGTCGGTTGGACTGCCGGGGGCCGCCACCCAGCGCCTGCCAGCCGGTGGGCGGATCATCCTCGAGCTCGACTCGAGTCGACTCGAGGAACCGACTGACCATGTTGTAGTAGCTCACCAGCAGGATCACCTCAGCTGCTTCACGCTCGCCGTAGCGCTCGACGAGCTGCTCGAGCGTCTCGTCCGACAGTCGCACGTCCCGGCTCACCTCGTCGGCCACGCGGCAGATCAGGTTGGCCTCCTCATCGAGGCTGGAAACCGGCTCCTCGGTCGCGATCGCGTCGATCACCCCTTCGGTCACGCCGGCCTGCCGAGCCAGCCGCTCGTGCTGCGCTCGCTCATAGCCGGCGCTCGTCGCGTGCGCGACGCGCAGCACCGCGATCTCGCGCCGCCTCGCATCCAAGGAGTTCGAGAGCACCGCACTCCCGAGCTGGAGAAACGGGCGCAGGCCGCGCTGGGTCCCAGCGACCATTCGAAATACGTTCAGCGGGGGCAGCCTCCCGAGGATCTCTCGATCCTCGGGCGTGAGCTCGTCATCTGTGGGGAGCGGAATCCGCGGCGGCATCCATAGCCTCCTTGCGTTGCTGTGGGCGAGCGCAGCCTAGCTCCGCGGCAAGCTGGCGGTAGCGCCCTCGCCCATCTGGCCGCACAGCAGCAGGCGGGCCAAGAGCCAAGCCAGAACCACCCCCAACGCCACGAAACGCCCCTGCACGCCCAGGGGCGAACTCCGTGGTGGATGGACGCTGCGAGCAGCAAAAAGCCGCCTGCACCGATCGAGTGTCCAGACCAGCTGGACATCGCATCTCAAAACGGGCCGCGCGTCCGATGACAGAAGCAGAGACGTGCGCGATGAGAACCACAGTCCACATCCCCTTCCGCAGGCTGCTGCTTGCCCTCCTGGGCGCCATGGTCGGCCTCGCGCTGCTCTCAGGCGCCAGCGCACGCGCCATCCAGGTGCTCGGCACTGTGCAGCTGGACGCGCCCGCCTACACCGTCTCCGAGCACGCCGGCTACCTGAAGGTCACGATCACCCGCACTAACCCTGTGGGCGACGAATGGGTCGGCTACGGGGTCAGGCGCAACGACGCCGTGCCGGGCTTGGACTTCGACCCGATTTCGAACACTCGCGTGCACCTCGCCCCCGGCCAGACCAGCTACAGCTTCGACGTCCACGTCTACGACCAGCACATGAACACCTCGTCGGTCGTGCACGCCGCCATCTATATGTACGGCGCCTGGCCGCAGCCCCTCGGAGCCGTGCATAGCGCCCGCATCACCATCCTCCGCGACGACCCGCTCGACCCGCGCGAGGACACCAACCCGCTCGGACTGCCCGCGACCCCGTACGGCAACGTGCTCTACAACGCGCCGTTCTACATCGCCGGGCCTAAGTCAGATGCCGGCATCGCGGCCGCACGGATCGCCGACCCCACCGCCAAGCGCGAGCTCCAGTTCCTCGCCGCCGCCCCGAATTCACGCCGGTTCTGGTACTGGAACGAGCCCAACCCGACCAAACTGGTCGCGAACTACCTGGAATGGACCCAGCATGTCCAGCCGGGCACGGTCGTGCAGCTCTCCACCTACTCGCTCGTGCACGCCGGCATCTGTGGCCTGACAGCGAACAACGGGTTCGCCGACAGGTACCGGGCCTGGATCGACCACCTGGCTGACGCTATTGGCAATTTCAAGGTCGTCATGTACTTCGAGGTGGACTCGATCATCACCTCTGGATGTCTGACTCCGCAGCAGCGCGACGTGCGCCTGCACGACGAGCTCGCCTGGTCCGTCAACCGGCTCGAGCGCGACCCGCACCTCGTGCTCTACCTCGACGGCGGGGCCGCCGACGCAACGCCTTGGCAGACGACGGCCGACTGGCTTCAGCAGGCCGGCGTGCACCAGGCCCAGGGGTTCTTCCTGAACTCGACGCACTTCGACTGGACGACCAGGGAGCTCTACTACGGCCAGCGCATCGCCCAGGCGCTCGGCGGAGTTCACTTCGTCGTCGATACGCAGGGAGGCGGCCGTGGTCCGCTGAAGACCGCCGACCCGGCCCGCGACGGCAACGAGGTGCTGTGCAACCCGCCCGGGCGCGGCCTTGGCCCGCTGTCCACGAGCACCGGCTACAAGTGGGCCGACGCGTTTTCCTGGTTCGACGAGCCCGGCATGTCCGGCGGCACCTGCCGGCCCGGAGCGCCGCCAATTCCAGACTTCTGGCCCGCGTACGCAGAGATGCTCGTCGCCAACCGCGTCAGCACCGTCACCGGCCCGTCCTATCCGCTCACGCACCAGGGCACGTTCGTGGACGGACCCCGAGCCCCGGGCCGAATTCCACCCGGCGTCAGCCGCAATCAGTCCGACGCCGGCTGGCAATCGCCCGCGCTGCACCCGCGCGCGCGCCGACGGTAGTCCCGGCGGGCGAAGTCAAGCAGCACCCCCCAACCGATCGCCGCATAGGGCATTTGCCCGATGTGCTCCCTACCTCCCCGAACGCATACTCGCGCCAGCCTCGGCGTCAACCAAGGAGACGCCGGAAACGAACTAGGAGGACCAGGATGCTTCTGGCGACGACCACGGTCGAGGATTTCGACCGCTTCACTAGTGTTTTCTCCACGAAGGGTGCCGAGAAGCGCAGGCAGCACGGTTCGAAGGGCTGTCAGGTGTTCCGCGACCCCAACGAGAGCGACCGGGTCTGGGTGATCTTCGACTGGGATCTCGACGGCTGGCAGAAATTCGCCACCGATCCGGAGGTGCCGCCGATCATGCAGGAGGCCGGTCACAAGGGGCGGCCGCAGGTGGCGGAGCTCGGCGGCCGCTACGAGGCATAGGAGCGACGTCATGCGAGACACAATCAAGATCGGCGTGATCGCCGACCAGACGGGCGACCTCTCACCCTTGGGCGGTGCCCAGGCCAATGCCGCGACGCTCGTCGTGGACGAAATCAATGCGTCGGGCGGCCTGCTCGGTCATCGAGTCGAGTTGCAGATCGAGGACAGCGCAAGCGACGATGCCCGGGCGGCGGCCGCCGCCACCAAGCTCGCCAAGGATGAGCACGTTGACGTGCTGCTGGGCGGCATCTTCAGCTCGACCAGACAGGCCATCAAGGAGCCGGCGGTGGTGGAGGGCGAGACGCTCTACATCTACCCCGAGCAGTACGAGGGGCAGGAGTATCACCCGCTCCTGTTCTGCACCGGTGCCGTCCCCGCACAGCAGGTCGAGCCGCTGATCCCGTGGGTGATGCAGCAGACAGGAGCACGGACGTTCTACCTGCCCTCGGCGGACTACCTCTGGCCGCAGGTGATGAACAGGAAGGTCCACGAGGTCGCCTCCGCCAACGGCGGCGAGATCGTCGGGGAGGAGTACTTCCCAATCGATCACGCCGAATGGGGCGAGACGGTCGCCAGGATCAACGCGAGCGGCGCGGACGTCGTGTTCAACACGACCGTGCCTCCCGGGTGCTTCCCGTTCCTCGAGGCGCTCTGCGAGTCCGGCTTCACCAAGCGTGGTGGGCGTCTCGTCACAACGTACATCGACGAGAACCTCGTCGCCGCGCTGCCGTCCGAGCACGTCGAGGGGCTGTATGGGTGCATCGACTACTACCAGTCGGTGAGCGATCCGTTCAGCCAGGAGCTGCTCGGCCGGTACAACGCGCGGTTCCCGCACGGCCCCCATTTCAGCGCCGGAAGCGGATCCACGGGCATGTACCGCGGTCTCAAGCTCTGGGAGGCGGCCATCACGGAAGCCGGCTCACTCGACCAGGCTGCCGTCGTCGCGGCGCTCGACCACGCAAAGATCGCCGAGGGCCCGGGCGGTCCGGCGGAGATGGTGCCCGGCCAGCACCACGTTCGGATGAACGTGTACATCGCCCAGGTGCGTAACGGCGCCCTCGATGTCGTCGAGAGCCTCGGGGCGATCGACCCCAACGAGCACCTGCAGCCAGTGGCGTAGACATAACGCCGCCGATGAAGGGGGAAGCCGCACGCGCGCGGCTTCCCCCTTTGGCTTCATGTCTGACGCGCCGGGCGGCCCGGGGGGTAGGATCTGGTCTATGCAATCCGACGGTCGGATTCCGTCCGGAGCGCGATCGTCCGGGGGCCAGGCGCCCGTTCGCGCCGCGGAGGTGATCGGCGCGATGTCGATCGCGACCGATCTCGGCACCGGTCAGCCGCTGGAGCACGCGCTCCGGACGGCGATCCTCGCGGTCCGCCTCGGCGAGCTCGCGGAGCTCTCGCCGCCCGAGCTCGTGGACGCCTATTACCTCTCGCTGCTGCACTCCTTCGGCTGCACATCGGATGCGCCCGAGCAGACGGAGCTGTTTGGGGACGACATCGAGCCGCGTGCCAAGTTCGCACTCGTCGACGGTGGCAACCCCGAAGAGGTCGGCGCGTTCCTCATGGATGTGGTGGGACAAGGACGACCGCCTGAGGTTCGTGAGACGATGGTCGCCCACGCGCTCGAGAACGCGCTCGAGATCGCGCGCTCGACCTTCGCCCTGCACTGCGAGGTCGCTCAGCGCTTCGCCAGCTGGCTCGGCTTCGGTCCCGGCGTTATCTCGAATCTGGCATACGTCTTCGAGCGCTGGGACGGGAACGGGTTCCCAGGCGCCGCCGCGGGGGAGGCGATCGCGCTGCCGGCTCGGGTGCTCCATGTCGCGCGCGACATCTCGGTGTTTCTGTCGGCCGGGGGGGCCGATCGCGCGCGGGACGTGATTGAGCAGCGCGCGGGCGGCGCCTACGACCCGCACCTCGCCGCCCTCGCGACCGACCACTATGACGAGCTGCTCGATGGGCTCGACGACGCGTTGATCTGGGAGCAGGCGATGGCGGCCGAACCGCCGCCCCAGCGGTGGATGACCGGCGACGAGATCGACGCCGCGTTCCGCGTGGTCGGGACGTTCACCGACCTGAAGTCCTACTGGCTGCGCGGTCACGCCGAGGGCACGTCTCAGCTGGCGGAGGCGGCTGCCTGGCGCCTCGGTCTCCCGGAGGACGAGGTGGCGATCGTACGACGGGCTGCACTCGCGCTCGACCTGGGCCGCGTCGCGGTATCGAACGCGATTTGGGAGAAGCCCGGGCCGTTCGGTCTCACCGACTGGGAGCGCGTGCAGCTGCACCCATACTTCACCGAGCGCTCCTTCGCCCATGCGCCCGCACTTGCGTCGATCGGCGAGCTGGCGGGTGCCCATCACGAGCGGCTCGACGGCGCCGGCTACCACCGCAAGACGTCCGCGCCGGGGCTTGACCGACCGGCGCGCATCCTCGCCGCGGCCGACTCCTACCAGGCGATGCGAGAGCGGCGCCCGCACCGACCCGCGCTTGACGGCCTCGCCGCCGAAGCCGAGTTGCTCCGTGACGCGCGCGAGGGTCGTCTGTGCCCGGAGGCGGTCGACGCCGTGCTCGCCGCGGCCGGACACCGCGTGGCGAAACGGCCACGCGAGCTCCCCGCGGGCCTGACGGACCGTGAGCTCGAGGTCCTGCTCGCGCTCGCCGCCGGAAAGACCAACAAGGAGATCGCCGAGACCCTCGGCATCTCCGCCAAGACGGCGGGCCACCACGTCCAGCACATCTTTGACAAGACGGGTGTGCGAACCCGGTCCGCGGCGACGGTCTGGGCGTTCGAGCGCCACCTCGTGCAGTCGGCTTAGGGAGCTTGCGAACCGATAAGCTCCGCTCGGACGGATTATCGACTGTCGGGGTGGGCGGTCATGGGCAATTCAAGGCGTTTGGCGATTGCAGTACCGGTGGCGATCGGCGCCCTGGCGCTGATGGCCGCCCCGGCATCAGCCCTCGTGATTCACCTCCCCGATGGCCGGAGCGCCGGTCTCCAGCTCCGGGCAGGGGTTGATCCGGCATCAGTGTCGGGTTCGAAGATCAGACCGGGAGTCGCGCAACCGCAGCTGGGGCAAGCGCCTCTCGCCGACAACGGAACGGTCCAATATGGGGGCGGACCGGTGCTGCATACGGCCGCGCCGTACCTCGTGTTCTGGGATCCGAGCGGAAGCGGAATCTCGTCGAGCTCGCGGCACGTGCTCGAGCAGTACCTGACTGATGTGGCCGCCGACAGCGGCCTCGCCGACGACACACTCAGCGTCGCGCGCCAGTACTACGACGCGACTGGATTCGCGAGCGTCGACCACGGATTCTCGGCCGGCAGCCAGGTGATCTCCGACACGCACGCGTTCCCGTCGCTCGACAGCTCGAACTGCAGTGTGCCCGGCGGGTACGCGAACTGCGTGACCGACACGCAGATCCAGACCGAGCTGGCGCGTCTGATCGCAGCCGATCACCTGCACACGGGGATTGCGTCCCCGTCGCCCCTCTACCTCGTCATCACCCCGGCCACGACGGACGTCTGCATGGACGCTCAGGACTGCGCCGACGACGGTTCACCGGGATCGTTCTGCGCCTATCACGGCAACTTCACCGACAGCTCCAACCAGGTTGTGTACGCGTCGGTGCCGTTCGGGGCGCTGCTGGGGGACCCGAAAGGCTGCCAGAGCGATAACCCAGTCAATACCCTTGTGCAGGAGCCCAACGGCGACGTCGCCGACGTCGTTGCCGACGACCTCAGCCACGAGCTGCTCGAGTCGATCACCGATCCGCTCACCGACTCCCCCGCGTGGCTCGACAACACCACCCAAAACGAGATCGCCGACAACTGTCAGTCCTATGGGCCCGTGAACGAGACCAACAGCGATGGCGGCCCGACCAACCCGAACGCCTACTCGCCCGTGCTCGGGGGCACCGCCACACTCGGGACGCTTTACGACCAGTCGATCAATGGGGATCGCTACTACACCCAGACCGTCTGGAGCAACGGCGATGTCAACTGCGAATCGCACCCCGCGGCGGGCACGGTGAGCGCGGCGTTCACGCCGTCAACGACGACCGCGCTGGCCGGCACGAAGGTCACCTTCAACCCGAGCGCGAGCGCGTCCTCAACCGGTTTCAGCAGCACTACGTGGAGCTTCGGCGACGGGGGCTCAAGCTTCGCCGCCGCCTCGCTATCGGGCGTGTCGCACAACTTCACCTCGGTCGGAACGCACCAGGTGACGCTGACGCTCGTCGACACCCGCGGCAATCTCGCGACGGTGACGCATGCGGTGAGGGTCGTCGCGGCGCCGGTCGCGGTGTTCACCCACACGCCCGCCACCGGGTCGCTTGGAGCCGCGATCAGGTTCGATGCAAGCGGCTCCCACGATCCCAACACCGGGGTCCGCCTGACCTCGTACAAGTGGACGTTCGACGACGGCTCGAGTGCGAGCGGAGCGATCGCGAGCCACGCGTTCGCGACCTCAGGAACGCATTCGGTGACGCTGGTCGTGACCGACTCGCTGGGCTTTTCAGGCCGGGCGAAGGAGTCCATCGGTGTTCTCGCCCCCGGCCGGATCACGAGCATCTCGGCCAAGAACGTCAAGGGCGTCGCGTACGTCATCGTCAGCGTCTCGGGGCCGGGGCGCGTGAGCTTCGGCTCGAAGACGGTCTCCCTGAGCCGCGCCGGCAGCGCCAGCTTCAAGCTCTCACTGTCGGCCGCGCAGAAGCGACAGCTGGCCCATCACCACAGCGTCCGCAAGAATGTCACTGTCACGTATGTGCCGCGGTCGGGCCCGCGTGTGGTCAAGACGCAGGTGGTGAAGATCGCCGGTTAGTGGCGGCGCTCGGCCTGCCACAAGCACCGCTCTCGCCTTGAACGAATCCGTCCGCGAGTAGTCCTGCGTCTGCGCCAGACGCGCAGTGGGATCAACTCA
Source organism: uncultured Solirubrobacterales bacterium (assembly GCA_963796645.1). Taxonomy (GTDB): domain Bacteria; phylum Actinomycetota; class Thermoleophilia; order Solirubrobacterales; family Solirubrobacteraceae; genus Palsa-465. Next base: position 63,752 of record CAWCMQ010000009.1, read on the forward strand.
CGTTGTAGGCGAGCAACTCGCGGGATCGCTGCCGCCGAGCGTTGGCCGTTGCGGCAGCGATCACTGCGAATGAGTCCTAGGCGTCGTACCGGCCGCCGAGCTGCGCCGCCTGGGGCTTACCTCTGTGCCCGGCTTCTTGAAGGATCGGCGGGACCTCGGGGTCGGAGACGAAGTTCTGCCAGCCCGATGCATCCCAATCGAAGAGCACCCAGACTCGGTCGTCCTCGTTGGGATCGCGAAACACGGTCGAACCCTTGGACCCGTGCTGCCTTCGCTTCTCAGCGCCTGTGGTCGAGAAAATTTTCAGGAAGCGGTCGAAATCCTCTACCTGGGTCGTTGCCAGAATCATTTCTCCCCTTTCGGAAGCGTGGTCGCGCTCCTGCGAGATGCCCCGCAGACAGCGGGCTAGTTGCAGTAGTTGGTGGCCATCGTCGTGGGGTCTGCCCGGGAGCGATCACCCATCGGGCGTGTTCGCGACGGGGGCTAGGACCAGAACTCATCCCAGGCGTAGAGGTCCTCGAAGTGCTCGCGACCGTCAGTAACCCGGCCGTCCTTGAGCTGGAAGACGATGCAGTCGGAAACATCCAAATGCTTGCCGTCTCGCTCCGCGGTGCTCCGCTGGATGCCAACCACACGGTTGTCACCATCCGCTGCCATTTGCTGCAACTCGGCCCTGAAGGTCCCTCCAGTCTCCTGCGCCAGCTTGCTGAAGTACGCCAAGGTCGCCCCTCGGCCCTCGTAGTCGCCGGCCATCGAGCTGCGGCCGGGCAAGTGCCACACGGTCTCGTCCATCAGCTCAGTGAGCGTGTCCATGTCGCCCGTGTTGAACGCATCGTAAGCGCGCCGCATGATCGCGACGTTTTCATCCTGTCCCATTGTTCGTCCCTTCGCTCGAGCCCGCGGACGTCAGCCCGGGGCGTTGAATCCTTCCCGGGACACCTTGAACGGCCGAATCGACTCGACACGTCGCCTCAGCGACCAACACCCACCATACACGCACGCCCGTTCTATCGGGCAACCACCAGCCTCGATGCGCTCGCTCTCATCGAAACGCCCCCCGGCCAGCAGGCGCGGAGGGGGTTCGAATTCTTTGCAAAGGTGGACGCGGACGCAAAGAATTCGAACCGCGGCCGCGTTCCCGGTGGAGGCGATCATCGTTGATGCGGGTTCAATACCCCCGTTTCTGAGGATCGCCGCGAAGGCGGCGCACCTGCGCGAACTCGGCATGAGCGACCGAGCGATCGCGCAGGCGCTCGATGTGAGCGACAAGACTGTCGCCAAGACCATTGATGCCACTCGTCGCGACTTCGGGTGATCCGGCCCAGAAATCGCACTCCTCTTCCAGCGATTCGTCTCGTCCTGGAGATCAAAGACTCCTCGGCGGGATGCGGGCTTGGATGCCCGCATTCCGACGTGGAGTACCCGCGACGAGAGCCGCTCTCGGAGGCGACAGCGGTTGTCGCGCCGCGACCGGCCCCGAAGGGGCCGGCAACCCAGCCGGATGAGGCCCTCGACACCGCACGAGGGACCAGGACCAGCATTCCGATCGCACAGGAAACGATCGCGAGAGCATCGATGCCTGTTGCTACTCGTCCAAGGCGAGGCAGTCCCCAGCGTCGGCAGCCGTGCACACCTCCTGAGTCGCCATAGGCATTGCCAGCTCGAGGCCCGTCGGGACGATCGCTCTCGAAGAATGCAATCGTCGCGCCGTCGGCCTAGCTCCGCGGAACCGGGCGGCAGGAATTAGCCAGGATCGAGCAAGCACCGGCTCCTCCTTCCGCGGATAAGCATGGCCCAGACGGGTCGCTCACGACGCCGAGGTGGCCAGCGACGCGGCCGGTTGCGGAACTGGCGAATCTCAGGACCGGTTCTCCCGATGCGGTCGCGCCCTGTTTCCGTGACGCCGCGGGTACCGCGCCCACGACAGCCCAATCGCCCGCGGGCGATCGCCGCAAATCACGTGACGAACTGACGAGGCCGGCGGCAGCAAGGCGTGTCCGCAGCCGATGCTCCGCTGCGCGGTCGCTCGTCTCAGATTAGTTTGTCGTGCCAGTCACAACCTGGGCGACGAGCGTTGACGGGTTCCCCGGGAATTGGCTGATCGTGATCGTCCATACCTTCGACCCGGAGCCCGAGCCGAACACCTGCATCTGGATGATGCCGCCGTTGATCCCGGTCACGTCAACACTGCCACCGCTGGCGGCGATGAAGCCGTCGGTCGCCGTCCCTGGCGGGGTGATCGCGCCGGGCGTCGTGGTGATGCGGAGCTGGTTGGCCGTGTGGTTGACGAGCACGATCATCGGGCTGGCGGACGAATTCGCCATTGAGCCCGTGATTGTCAACGCGCTGTCGGCGAACAGCTGCGTCGAGGTGGAGTTGTTCAGGACCGAGACATTTGTGCTCGTGACGTTCGCGCGACCGGTGGCGAAGGTATCCGGCACCATCCCGCCGAGCTTCGCCGAGTCCGCAGCCGTCCCGCTCACGCGCAGGTACGCCGATGGCGGTGAGCCACCGAGGTTCGCGGCGTTCGTCGCCGTGCTAGCTGTTCCGGCGTGGCTCGCCGCCGGCACGGTGCCGAGGCTGCTCAGCTTGATCTGCGCACCGGTGACGGAGTGGCCGCGGAGCCGGTCGCCGGAGAGAGAGGCCTTCTTTATCAGCTTGTCGCCGTTGACCAGGCGGGAAGCAGCGATCGCCGTGCCGCCCGCCGCGATCAACAAGGCGAGCAGCGCCACGAGCATCGCGGGTGACGGCCGATGCGAGACGATCCAGTTCACGGTTGACCCCCCCTTTTGCAGTATCCGCGGGAGCGCCTCCCGCCAGTTACCAGTCAGCCTAACCCTCCGGCGCCTGTCATGTAGCCCGCTGATAGCACGCCCACGCCCGACGCTTGGCTGCACACACCGCCTGCAAACTCCCGCCTTCACAACATGACGAGCCTCTCCCCAGCCCGAGCACGGGCTCCCGCTCCGCGCGGAAAGCGAGCCTGGCGGCGGCGATCGCTTTCGGCTCCACGTCAGCTCTGTGTCGCGTGATTGCATTGGCGACGAAGGAGGCGTCGCGCCTCAGTCTCGCGTCTGGCGAAACGCGGGACTGCGGCGTAGGGCCGGTCGGCTAGGCTTCGCGTGGGAGCGCGCTGTGACGAGGGGGTGGTTTGGTGGCGGAGTCGGTTGAGCTTGCGACGATCCTGCTGACCGATCTAGTCGGCTCTACGCGGCTGGCTAATTCGGTTGGTCCGGTGCGGGCGGATCAGCTTCGCGAGGAGCATTTTGAGTTGTTGCGCGATGCGATCGTGTCTTCGGGCGGTCGGGAGGTGAAGAACACCGGGGACGGATTGATGGTCGCGTTCAGCTCTGCTTCTGCGGCGGTGCAGTGTGCGGTGGCGATGCAGCAGCTGTTTGAGCGCCGCTATCGGCAGGCTGAGCAGCGGTTGCACCTACGTATCGGGTTGGGTGCTGGCGAGTCGACGGTCCGGGATGGCGATTATTTCGGGATGCCGTCGATCGAGGCGGCGCGGCTGTGCGCGCAGGCGCCGACGGACGGGATCCTCGTCTCGTCGTGGGTCAAGAACCTCGCTGGGCGATGTGACGGGGTCGGCTTTTCCTCCGCGGGTGAGCTTGAATTGAAGGGGTTTGCCGAGCTGGTGGAGGCGTTCGCCGTTGCTTGGGCTCCACTAATTGAGGAGTCCGAGGCTGCGAGCCGCTGGCGGCTCCCGGCGCTGTTGCGCTCAGTCCCACCAGTGGCGTATGTAGGGCGCGTCGAGGAGCGCGCCGCGCTGGAGGAGGCGATGGCGATGACGCGGTCGGGGCGGCGTGAGGTGGTACTGCTCTCGGGCGAGCCGGGGATCGGCAAGACGCGGCTGGCGAGCTATGGCGCCCATCGCGCGCACAGCGAGGGATTTGCTGTGTGTTGGGGTGGGTGCTCTGAGGAGCTGGCTGTTCCGTATGAGCCGTGGATCGAGGTGTGCTCACAGCTCGTGGAAAACGCTCCACTGGAGCTGCTGCAGCGGCACGCCAAACGTCATGGAGGAGAGCTTTCGCGGCTGGTGCGCAATCTGGGTAATCGCGTCTCCGGCCTCCCCGAGCCACAGTCGTCTGACCCGGAGACAGAGCGCTATCTGCTGTTCGGCGCCGTCGCTGGTCTGTTGGGCGAGGTGGCGGAGACGATGCCGGTGTGTGTGGTGCTCGATGATCTGCACTGGGCGGATGCGCAGTCGCTGGTGCTGTTGAAGCATCTGGTGCGCGGGATCGAGCAGGGATCACTGCAGGTAATCGCGACCTACCGTGACTCGGACATCGGCAGGGACCATCCGCTGGGGTCCGTGCTCGCTGATCTGCGTTCGTTGCAGAGTGTGCGACGGATCGCGTTGCACGGCCTTGCCGCCGGTGAGGTGGCCGAGTTCATGGCGACCATGGCGGCGCATGAGCTCGACCACGAGGGACTCGCGCTGGCCGCGAAGATCGCGCAGGAGACGGATGGCAACCCGTTTTTCGTGGCGGAGATGCTTCGCGGTCTGTCTGAGTCGGGCGGGCTGGTTTTCGACGAAGAGACGGGTCGGTGGAGCGTGGATCGCTCGGCTGGGATCGCTTTGCCTGAGAGCGTGCGCGAGGTGATCGAGCGGCGTGTGGAGCGACTGGGCGATGAGTCGCTCGAGGCTTTGCGACTCGCGGCAGTGATCGGCCGTTCGTTTGACCTGGAGCTGCTCGCAGCCACCGTCGAGACCGATGAGGCGCGCTTACTTGACCAGCTGGAGGCGGCCGTGGCCGCGTCGGTACTGACCGAGTCATCGGATCGCGTGGGCCGCTTTCAGTTCGTGCACGCCCTCATCAACCACACGCTGTACGAGGGGCTCGGCGCCACCCGCCGAGCGCGCACGCACCAGCGCGTCGCACAGGCACTCGAGGCCCTCTACGGAGCCGATCCGGGTGAGCATCTCGGGGAGCTGGCGCTGCACTGGCGGCTGGCGGCAGTGTCGGTGGACAAGGCAAAGGCGGCCGACTACGCGCTCAGGGCCGGGCAGCAAGCGCTGGAGCAGCTCGCGCCCGCCGACGCGCTGAAGCTGTTTGGCGACGCGCTCGAGCTCAGCGGCGACGCGGACAGCCCGCAGCGCTGCCAGGCGCTGATCGGGCTCGGCACAGCCCAACTCCAGACTGGCGATCCAGCTCACCGCGAGACGCTGCTCGAAGCATCCCGCATCGCCTCGACGCTCGAGAACGCGGAGCTTGCCGCCAGGGCCGCACTTGCCAACAGCCGCCCAGCAACAGGAAGCGTACTTGGAGAGGTAGACCGTGACCGGGTCGCGGCGATCGAGCGCGCGCTGGAGCTTGATGATCCACCCGATCCTGCGCGCCGCGCGCGCCTGCTCGCGCTCCAGGGCCAGGAGCTGAGCTGGGACCCCGACTTCGCACGCCGCCGGGCGCTCGCAGACGAGGCAATCGCGCTAGCCCGCAGCGCGGGAGACAAGCACGCCCTCGCCGAGGCGCTCGCTGGCGCATTCCGAAGCACGTGGAGTGCCGAAAGCTTGGATATGCGATCGGCGCTCGCAGACGAGCTCCTCGGCCTGACCCACCAACTGGGCGATCCCGCCGAGGAGGCCCAGGCGCAGGCGCTCATGTTCCACGCCTGTGTCGAACAGGGCGAACTCGAGCGAGCCGAGGGCGCGCTCGGGCGGTGGCGGGAGCTGGCCGAGGAACTCGGACAGCCCACCATCCGGTGGCTCTCGATGTTTGGCCACGCGGGGTTGGAGCTGCTGCGCGGGCGCCTCTACGTGGGCGAGCATCTCGCCGAGCAGGCCTTTCAGATCGGGCAGAAGGCACAGCCAGCCGACTCGGCGACGAGCTACGGCGCTCAACTCACCTTCATCCGCATCAACCAAGGCCGCGGACAGGAGATCATCACGATGATCGAGCAGGCCGTCACCGCCAATCCCGGCCTGACCGCATGGCGAGCCGCACTGGCATCCACCCTGTGCTGGCTTGGCCGCCACGACGAAGCCAGCTCAATCCTCGATGACGCGGCCGACAACGGCTTCATGGACCTCCCCTCGACGAGCCAAATGGCTCTGACGCTCGCGTACTACGCCGAGGCCGCCGTGCAAACGCGGCACGTCAGGGCGGCCAAGGCACTCTTCGAGCGACTGGACCCCTTCTCCGAGCAGATTGCGTGGGGGCTTGCGCTAGGAGTGGGCCACGTCCGACTGTGGCTAGGACTGCTCGGCCACGTGCTCGGCGACCACGACCGCGCCGACGAGCACCTGGAGTTCGCCTCCCAGTTCCACGAGACCAATGACCTGCCGCTATGGGCAGCCCGCGGACACCTTGGCCAAGCCGAAGCGCTTGCCGCGCGAGGGGACATCGCTGGCGCTCGCGAACACGCGTCTCGTGCCCTGGAGCTCTCGCGCGAGCACGGCTACGGCGATTACGAGGAACAAGCAGCCGCGCTCATCGCAACGCAGTCGCCAGCCGGGGCCTGACGCGCCGCTCTCCTAGCAGCACCTCGCCCGGTTGCGCCTTGCGCGAATAGGCGAAGTCTTGGCGTCGTCCACAAGAGCCCGGACTGGCGTTCTCGTGTGACGCCGAACCCCCTGGGAGCCGAGCGCCCTATGCAGCGGAGTTTGGACTAGGCCCGCTTCGACTGTCTCGGGGTACTTCAAGCCGCTCCGTCCAGAAAACCTGTTGAGCGCGGAAAGCGCGTCCCGCCGCACGATCGCTGCAGACCGGGGGCGCTGCGTACGGTGCGATCGGAATGCTGGTCCTGGTCCCTCGTGCGGTGTCGAGGGGCTCATCCGGCTGGGTTGGCGGCCCTTCGGGGTCGGTCGCGGCGCGACAACCGCTGTCGCCTCCGAGAGCGGCTCTCGTCGCGGGTACTCCTCGTCGGAATGCGGGCATCCAAGCCCGCATCCCGCCGCCAGCCTCCAGGAGCTCCTCGAGCACCGTACGGCCAAGTCGGCTGAGGCACTACGGAGCATCCTCGGCCCAATTCGGATGGAGCTGGTCACGCCCGACATCGGGCCGTCCCTTCTACCGAGCCGCCACAACTCTCGACGCCCTCGCCTTAAACCGAATCGCCCTCCGGATGTGCGGAGGGCGATTCGCATTCTTTGCAAAGGTGGAGACGGCGGGAATTGAACCCGCGTCCGCGGTCGCGCGAAAGGTGGCGTCTACGAGCGTATCCGGCGCTCTGGTCTCACTCCCGGCTCACCGCGCCGGCGGGGTTGTCGGGAGCCAGCTCCTGAAGATGTCCCCGGATCGGTCGGAGCGAGCCTCACCGGGTGAGCCTGCTGGTTGATCCCGGCACCCCGCCGCAGGCGAGCAAAGGGCCGAGACGAGCCTAGGTCAGCTGACTAAGCGGCAGCCAGACCGAGGTCGAAATTGTGCGTGTCCGCACTTATGGTTTCCCGGGTGTTTTACGAGGCCTCCCGGGACCTCGACTCGCAACCACCCCCACGAACCGACCACGTCGAAGCCTGTCGTCCCCGGGGGGTTATGTGTGTTCATACGAGTATAGGGCGGCACGGCGGCAAATTTCTCGCCTGGGACAACGGCGTTGGCTTATGCTTTCGAGCGGGCAATTTGTGGGTTGCCGGAAACCGGGTGGCGGGCCGGCGACCCCCTTTGGAGCGGCGATGCGGAGAAACGCAACGAGGTCAGCGGCTGTGTGCGTATTGGCATTCGCGTGCATGGCGGGGGGCTCGGTGGCCGTCGCCGACGCGAGCGCGGGCTCCGCGGGCATGCTTGCGGTGGTTGCGGGCGACGGGAATAGTGGGCTGCCGACGCCGGGTCGTGCGACCAGTTCTCGTCTCGCCTCGCCTATCGATGTCGCCTCGGACGCCGCCGGCGACCTCTATATCGCCGACTCCATGGCCGCCGTCGTCGAGAAGGTGACACCGTCGGGGACGCTGTCGATCGTCGCCGGCCGGCTCGGGCACGCGGGACCGCCGACGCCGGGACCGGCGACGAGCAGCGATCTGTCCGACCCGGCCGCGGTCGCCGTCGACGGCCACGGTGACATCTACATAGCCGACCAGATCAACTCCCTCGTCGAAAAGGTGACACCGACCGGCACGCTGTCGATCATCGCCGGGGACGGAGGAGGAGCGGCGCCGACGCCGGGGCCCGCCACGAGCAGCGACCTCCAGCCATTCGGCCTTGCGGTCGACGGTTCCGGGAACGTCTACATCGCCGACGACTGGGAGACGGACACGGCGACCGGAGCGAACATCCTCAAGGTGACACCGTCAGGGACGCTCTCGATCTTCGCCGGCACCGGCCTGATCGGTTCGCCCACTCCGGGTCCTGCCACCAGCAGCAAGCTCAATTTCCCCGAAGGCCTGGCCATCGACGGCTCCGGCAACCTCTATTTCTCGGACGTGTACGCAAACGTCATCGCCGGAGTGACACCCTCGGGAACACTCTCGATCGTCGCCGGTAACGGGACTCAGGGCGGGCCGGTGGCAGGGCCCGCCACGAGCAGTCCGCTGAACAACCCCGGGGGGATCGCCGTCGATGGACGCGGGAACCTCTACATCGCCAACGTGGGGAACAACGACGTCCTGGCCGTGAGCCCCAGTGAGAAGCTGTCGGTCTTCGCCGGCACCGGCACCGCCGGTCCGCCCACCGCGGGACCTGCGATCGCCAGCGACCTCAGGAGCCCGTACGGCGTCGCGGTCGACGGTTCCCGGAACGTCTACGTCGCCGACTCGCAAAACGCCGACGTAGAGGAGGTCTTCTCCGGCGTCACGAGCCCGCCGGCGACCGTACCGGTCGACACGGCGGTGCCGGTGTTGGGCGGCAGGGCTTCGTCCGGCTCCACGTTGACGTGCTCGCGGGGGACGTGGACGAACGCGCCGACCAGCTTCAGCTTCCGGTGGCTGCGCAACGGGGTACCGATCCCCGGCGCGACCGGTTCGACCTACGTGGTGCGCCTCGCAGACGAGAACCAGTTCCTCAGCTGCGTCGTGATCGCCTCCAATTCGCGCGGCGCCGGCAAGCGTGCAATGAGCCGCGGGGTGCACATCGGATTCACCAAGGCGCACTGCCCGGTGCCGAGCGGATCGATCAGCGGCACGCACCTCGGACCGCTCGCACTCGGTATGACCCAGCAGCGCGCCCGCGCGCTGCTGCCGCGGTACACCGTTCAGAAGTTCCAGTTCGACGACTTCTGCCTGCACGCGCGCTTCGGGATCCGGGCCAAATACGCGGACTCGGTCCTGTTGAAGTCGGCGCCTGCGGGGCTGGCGGGGAAGACCCGGGGTCGGATCGTGATCGCGCTGACCTCGCGCGGCCACTACCGACTCGAGGGGGTCAAGTCCGGAAACAGCCTGGCCGCGAATGCGCGGCGGCTGCACGTCGGCAAGCGCCTCCGGGTCGGCAAGAACGACTGGTACCTGCTGCCGTTCGACGCCCAGGCCGACGGCGTGCTCAAGGTCCGCGGCGACAAGATCGTCGAGATCGGAATCGCCGACAAACGCTTCCTCGCCACCGCCAAAGCAAAGCGGCATTTCTTCTTCAAGTTCGTCAAGGGCTAGGCCGCAACCGAAAAAGATCCTAAGAGCGGCGGGAAGCCCGTACCCGACTGCCACAATCTAATTAGATGGAACCCGACTCGACCTGGCTCGCACCCCCGCCGGCTCCGCTGACGCCGAGCTCGCCCCCGCCCTCCGGGCTCCCCGCCGCGCCCGGCGAGGACGACGATCGGTTCGGTCCGCCCTTCGAGGAGCACAAGCCATCGTGGCTCAAGCGCACGTTCGGCCCGGCGATCGCGGCGATCGCCGCGCTGTTCGCGAAGCTCAAGGCAATTCTGCTGCTGCTTCCGAAGCTCAAGCTGCTGACCACGGCAGGCACGATGTTCGTTTCGATCGCCGCCTACGCGTGGATCTGGGGATTCCCGTTCGCGGTCGGGTTCGTCGTCCTGCTCCTGGTCCACGAGATGGGGCACGTGATCGCGCTGCGACGCGAGGGGATCAAGGCCAGCGCCCCGATGTTCGTCCCGTTCCTGGGCGCGGTCATCACCTCGCGCTCACTCGGCGACAACGCGCTCGCCGAAGCACGCGTCGGCCTCGCCGGCCCGATTCTCGGGAGTGTGGGGGCGGCGGCCTGCATCTTCGTCTGGCATGCCACCGGAAACGACATCTGGCGCGCGCTCGCGTTTACCGGATTCTTCCTCAACCTGTTCAACCTGATTCCGCTGGTGCCGCTCGACGGCGGACGCGCGATGGCGGCGATGGCACCGTGGATGTGGGCGCTCGGATTGCTCGGCATGGTCGCCCTCGGATTCGCCTTCCACAACATGCTGATCTTCGCCTTCGCGCTGATCGGCGGGTACGCGAGCTACAACCGCTGGCAGCAGATCAAGCGTGGCGGGGCCAAGGAGCAGGCGTACTACCGCGTCAGGCCGACCGACCGCCTGCTCGTGGGAGCCGTGTACGTCAGCCTGATCGCGCTGCTGGTCGTCGGCATGCACGCGACGAACCTGCCGCGCACGTTCGGTTAGCTTCGGCTCAGCGGTAGGTCGAGGGCGGGGCCATCACACGGGCCTCCTCGCGCGGGTCGCGCCACGGCGACCAGAAGGTGAACAGCACGGCCAGCGGCAGGGCCACGAGGCCGACCACAAGCAGCACGGTCCCCGTCGTCTGGAGGTTGATCCAATCGACCTGAGCCGTGACGGCCCACTTCAGGATCGCGCCGGTAGCTATGAGCAGAAATGCACCACTAACGTCCATGGCGCTCACGTCTACCCACGTTCGCGGTGGGTAACCACGGATTTTGAGGTCTCGTCAGGCGCAAACCCGGCGGAGCCGGTCAGCGGCGAGCCTCGCGCAGTTCGCGCTGCACCTCGCGCGCGACCTCCCGCTTGCGGATCGTGTCTCGCTTGTCGTGGACGTCCTTGCCCTTGGCCAGCGCGATCTCGATCTTCGCGCGGCCGTCACGGAAGTACATCCGGGTCGGCACGAGCGTCAGCCCCCGCTCGCGCGTCTTGCCGGTCAGCCGTTCGATCTCGGAGCGATGAAGCAGGAGCTTTCGCGACCGCTCGGGCTCGTGGTTCTCGCGTGAGGCGGGCCCGTAGGGCGGGATGTAGGCGCCGATCAGCCACACCTCGCCGTCGCGCACCGTCGCGTAGGAGTCCTTGAGCTGGGCCTTGCCCTCGCGGAGCGCCTTGACCTCGGTCCCCTGCAGCACGAGCCCGCACTCGAACCGCTCAAGCAGGTTGAAGCGAAACGACGCCTGCCGGTTGGTGGCGATGTCGCCCGGAGATGCCTTGCGCTTGCGTCCCTTGGCCATCTTTCAATCCTCCCATGCCGGCAGCAGATCCACTCGTCCGCGCGGAGCGTCGATCTGATCGACCCGGACTCGAACCGGGTCGCCGAGCCGCAGCGTGCTTCCGCTGCGCGTCCCGACGAGCATCGTTGCCTCCTCGTTCAGCTCCCACCAGTCTCCGCGCATTCGCCGTACCGCGAGCATGCCCTGGAAGGCGAGGTCAGGCCCGAAGGCCACGAATGCCCCGGCTCCGATCACGCCGACGATCTCGCCGTCGAACTCTGCGTCACCGGACTCGAACAGCTGCCGAGCGAGGATGAAACACAGCGCCACGTCGTCGGCGTCCCGCTCGATCATCATCGCCTCGCGCTCGCGAGCTGAGCACCATGGGCCGGCGGACGCGACCCACGAGGCCTCGGGAGACGGCTCATCGCCGGTCACGGCTGACAGCAACGCGCGATGGCAGATCAGGTCCGGATATCGGCGTATCGGTGAGGTGAAATGGCAGTAGCGCGGGGACTGGAGCCCCGCGTGGCCGAGGTTGCGATTGTCGTAGTAGGCCTGTTTGAGCGCCCGCAGCACGAGGCCGGTGAGCCCGATCCGGCCGTGACCCGTCCGCCTGACCCAGTCATCGACCAGGACCGAGGCCTCCCCGACCACGTCGGCCGCCTGCTGCGAGGTCAGGTGACCGCCGGGCACTGGAGGGGTCGGCACCTCGAGCGAGGCCAGCTGCTCGATCAGTCGCCTCGCGGCGGTCTCCTCCGGCCGCTCATGCACCCGGTAGAGCGCCGGCACGCGCCGTGATTCGAGCAGCGTCGCAACCTGCTCGTTGGCCGCGACCATCAGGTGCTCGATCAGGCGGTGCGACTCGGTCTGGGGCTCAGGCTCGGCCGCCAGCACGTTGCCCTTGCGGTCAAAGCTGAAGCTCGGTTCGGCCGAGTCGAGCAGCAGCGCTCCGCTCTGCGCGCGTCGCGCGCCGAGCACGGCGGCGGCGGCCCGCGCGGCCTCGAGCGACGGTCCCCACACCTCGGCGGCACGCTCGGTGCCGGCGAAGATCCGGTCGACCTGGCCGTACTCGAGGCGCGCGTCCGAGCGGATCACCGAGCGGTAGAAGGCCGGGCTTTGCACGCCGCGCTCGCTGACCAGCATCTCGACGGTGACCGCGGGGCGATCCTCGTCCGGGACGAGCGAGCAGGCGCGATTCGACAGCGCGCTGGGGAGCATCGGCTCGACCGCGCCGGGAACGTACACGCTGGTCCCGCGGCGATAGGCCTCGCGGTCGATCAGCGACCGCGGGCGCACGTACCACGAGACGTCCGCAATATGCACCCACACGCGCCACGTGCGCTCGTCCTCCACCGCTGCCGAGATCGCATCGTCAAAGTCGCGTGCCGCGTGTGGATCGATCGTGAAGGTGGGCAGCGACCGCAGGTCGCGCCGCCCCGACATTTCGAACGCGCCCTCACGCGCCTCGTGCTCAACCGCCGGATCGAACGACCGCCGCAGGCCGCGGTCGATCATCAGCGCCTCGATCACGTCGCGCGCCACGTCGGGTCGCCCCAGCCTACGCGCGACGACCACGCGGCCGCGGCCACGATTGCCTCGCGTGGGCGCCGGCCGGATGACCACGAGGTCGCCGACGGAGAAGTTCCGGTCCCGGCTCAGGGCCATGCGGGGACCGGGTCCGAAGAATGGCTCGGCGACGAGGAACTTGCCGCGCCGAGCGACCACGGCGACGCGCGAGCCGCCAGCGGCGGCGGGAGCCGAGGCGCTCAACGCTTCGAGGCGACCACGCGCTCGGCCACCCCGAGCCCCTCGTCAGGCGTCGTGCGCGGATTGTCGAGCGCGTAGACGGTGGGCGAGATGCCCGCGCCCTCGCGGACGCCGCCGCCGCCGAGGTTGTGCCCGTCCGGAGTGAAGTACTCGCCTACCGTGATGTCGAGCGCTCCGCCGTTGGACAGCGGCTGGATCTCCTGGAAGACACCCTTGCCATATGTGTGCTGGCCGACAACCGTCGCCCGGCCGCGATCCTTGAGCGCCCCGGTCACGATCTCCGCCGCGGACGCCGTGCCGCGATCGACGAGCACGACCATCGGGATGCTCGCCGAGATCGCCCCGCCCTTGGCCGTGTACACCTGCCGGGACTGGCTGCGGCCGTCGGTGGAAACGATCGTTCCGTCGGGAATGAAGACGCTGGCGACGTTGACCGCCTCGTCGAGCAGGCCGCCCCCGTTGTCCCGGAGATCGAGGATCAGCGCCCTGGCGCCCTCCCCGAGGACCTTCTTGACCTGGGCGCGGACGGCGGCACCGGACCCGTCGGTGAAGCTGGTCAGGCGCACATCGCCGATCTTGGTGCCGTGGTAGTTGAGGATGCCGCCGCTGGTCACGAGCACGTTCGCGCGCTGGATCGTCACCCGGCGCGTCTTGCCACCGGTGACCACGGAGAGCGTCACGTTTGTGCCCTGCTGACCGGTGATCAGGTCCGTCGCCGTGTCCCCATGCCCGGCCAGCGACTTGCTGCCGACCCCGGTGATCAGGTCCCCGGCTTTCAGTCCGGCACGAGCCGCCGGCGTACCCGGGAACACCGCGACCACACGCAGCCCACGCGGGATCGGGAACACGTCAATGCCGACGCCTGCAACATGCGGGTTCGACACGCTCTGGAAGTGCTGGTAGTCGCTCGGAGACAGGTAGTGCGAGTACGGGTCGTTGAGACTCGCCACCGCCGCTGTGAGTCCCTTGTTGACCAGATCATTGCGATTGATCGGCCGGTAGTAGTCGCGGCTGATGATGTCGAGCGCCTCGTGAACCAACCGCCCATCGCTGTCGTCGAGCAGGGCGCTTCGCAGCGGTGACGGGACCCAGCTGGGATGACCGCCGATCCAGATGCCGAGCACGAGCACGAGGATGAGCGCGACCACGGTGGCCGCTATCCCCGGCATGCGTGAACGGCGTTGATACATCGATCGGAGAGTAGCCGGGCCGCGACCGCGACCCGGCTATCCCCGCGTTAGCTAGTGACGGTGCCCCCGTCCCACGGTCCCGAACTTGTAGACGGTGGCCGAGTTGAACGTCTGCCCCGGATTCAGGACGACTGACGGCCAGTTCGGATCGCCGATGTGATGAGGCGTGTCCGGATAGTGCTGCGTCTCGAGCGTGAACCCGTCTGACTGGCGGTATGTGTTACCGCTGGTCCCGACCAGGTCGCCGACCAGGAAGTTGCCGGTGTAGAACTGCACACCCGGCTCGGTCGTGTAGGTCGACAGCTCCCGACCGCTCCCCGGGTCCTCGGCGACGGCGGCCAGCTTCATGCCGGTGCCGTTCAGGATCCAGTTGTGGTCGTAGCCATGAGCGATCACGAGTTGGTCGCCCTGGGGCGCGCCCGCGTCGCGGATGTCGCGGCCGATCGCCTTCAGATGCGTGAAGTCGAACGGCGTCCCGCTCACGGGCGCGAACACGCCCGTCGGGATCAGGTTCTCGTTGACCGGCGTGAACCTGTTCGCGTTGATCCTCAGCAGCTGACCGTAGACATCGCCTGAGCCCTCACCGGCCAGGTTGAAGTACGTGTGGTTGGTGAGGTTGATGACGGTCGGCGCGTCGGTGGTCGCCTTGTACTGGATCCTCAGCGCGTTGTTGTTGGACAGCGTGTAGGTCACTGTGTTCTGCACCGTTCCCGGGAACCCGTTCTTGCAGTTCGGATCGGTGTAGGTGAGCTTCAGCCCAACGAACCCCGGCCCTGAGATCGGTGTCGCGTCCCAGACCTGAGTGTTGTACGAGTCCGGTCCGCCGTGCAGCAGGTTCGCCCCGTTGTTCGGGGTCGGACTCGATGGGCAGGGCGGTCCCGAACCGAGCGGGTAGTCCTTGCCGCCCAGACTGAACTCGGCGCCCGCGATGCGGTTGGCATAGCGGCCGACGATCGAACCGAAGTACGTGTCCCCCGATCCTCCGGTGGCCGGCCACGGCTGATTCTCGAAATCGTTGACGTAGTCGCTCAGCTTGTTGAAACCGAGCGCCACGTTCTTCACGCGACCAGAGCGGTCCGGCACCCAGATCGACTGCACGACGCCGCCGTAGTTCGTGATCTTGACGGTCATCCGGTGGCGGTTGCGCAGCGTGAACAGCTTCACCGTCTGTCCGTGAGCGGTCCCCCAGTTCTGGCTCGCGATGGTCAGCCCGTGACCTGTGTGCCGGGGCTTGTGCCCCGAACGCGAGCTGCGAGCCGTCGCGGCCCCACCCGCGGTGAGCAGCACGGCGGCGACGAGCATGGCCCCAACGATCAGTGACGCCAGCGACCGCCGGCGACCTCGCAGGGCAGATGACATGTTCCCTCCCTTCTTCCTGCTTGCCCCGGCCGTTCCAGCAAGCAATGGGTTGACCTGACGGATCTACCCACTAAGAGACGGTTGTGAACGTTCACATTCGACCGGAACAAGGCGCCACGGACTCCAGAAAGGAGACCGTGAACCCCCGGGGTCTTAGACCCTCAGGAAGCGGCGAAGCGAGAGTCCCGAGCCAATCGCCGAGACCAGCACGCCGGCCGCGAGCAGCACGGCCACGAGGGCGGAGAACGCAATCGTCCGAATGCCGCCGATCAGCGTCCAGCCCGCAAACAACGGGTCGAGCAGCAGGACCTTGGTGAGGCCGAGCACCGAGATCGCGACGAACGCCCCGGCGGCTCCGACGATCACACCCTCGATCACGAACGGCCAGCGGATGAACCAGTCGGTTGCTCCGACCAGCTTCATCACCTCGACCTCTCGACGTCGCGCGTAGAGCGAGAGTCGAATCGTGTTGGCAATCAACAGGATCGAAGCGATCGTGAGCAACGCGGCGAAGACGAGCCCTCCCCATTTCACGGCGGAGGTCAGCTCGAGCGCCTTCTTCGTGTAGTTCTTCTTGTTCGAGACGCTCTGGATCGATGGGTCGATCACGCCGGTGTCGTTACGCGTGAGCGAGCTGCGAATCGCGAGCACGTTGGCACCGTTGTCCGGCACCACGTGGAAGGTGTCGGGCAGCGGGTTGGAGCCGAGCAGCGCATAGGCCGCGGGATCGGACTTCGACTGCTGTGCGTAGGCCTGCTGCTTGGAGACGAAGTGCACCGCCTTGACGTGCTGCACGGCGAGCAGCTCGTGCTGCACCCGTTGCTCGTCGCTCCGCGTGGCGTTGTTCTTCATGTACACGTCGACGAGCAGACGGCTGCGGACATCGTTGGCCGCGTTGTTGGTGACCTCGACAGCCGGGATGAATACGCCGAGCACCAGCATCGTCACGACCACGGTCGCAAGCGCCGCGAACGCCGGCGCGGCGTTGCGATGCATCGCGCGCAGGGATTCGCGCAGGAAGAAGCTGATCCGCATCCTTAGACCCCTTCCGGACGCCCACCCGGACTGCGCATCCGCTGCGCGAACTCGCGCGTGGTCTCATCACGCGCGTAGAGCCCGGTGGCCTCGTCACGGATGATCCGCCCGCGCGCGAGCTCAAGCACTCGGCGGCGCATCTTGTCGACCATCGCCTGGTCGTGGGTCGCCACCAGCACGGTTGTGCCCGCCCGATTGATCCGGTAGAGCAGCCGCATGATGTCAATGCTGGTCTCGGGATCGAGGTTTCCGGTCGGCTCGTCGGCCAGCAGCAGCGGCGGGTGGTTGACGAACGCACGCGCGATCGAGACGCGCTGCTGCTCACCACCGGAGAGCTGGTCCGGGTAGTTGTGAAGCTTGGTCGAGAGACCGGTGAGCCGCAGGATGTCCGGGACCTTCGAGCGAATTTCTCGCCGAGAGCCACCGGTGACCTGAAGCGCATACGCGACGTTGTCGTACACGGTCCGGTTGGGCAGAAGCTTGAAGTCCTGGAACACGACGCCGAGGTTGCGCCGATAGAAGGGAATCCGCTTACGCCGGATCTCGGAGAGATCGTGGCCGGCCACCCGGATCGTCCCCTCGCTCGGATCGAGCTCCTTGATCAGCAGCCGCATCACCGTCGACTTGCCCGATCCGGTCGAGCCGACAAGGAACACGAACTCCTCGCGATCGATCGAGAAGGTCGCCTGATCGAGGCCGACGTCACCGGCGGCGTAATGCTTGGAGACGCCGCGGAATTCGATGACTGAGGGGCCTGCTGATGCCTGCTCGGGGGTCCTTTTCGACCCCGGTGCGGCGACGGGCGAAACGCGTCGCCGGGTCCGCTGCTGGGAAGAAGATGAGGTAGCCATAGGGTCGGAGGAGCGTAGCGGCCCAACCTGAGCGATGTCCTCCGAACGGGGGTCTTGCAACGTGATTTGCAGGGGGTTCTCTAAATCGGGCATAAAGGGGATGGTCGGAGCGCCCGTCAAATAAGGGAATCGGGCCGTATGCGCCCGGCATCACCGATCCTGCTTGGTCAGCTGTCGCTACCGTTGTCGGTCGATGCCATCGTTTACGCAGACGGAGCTTCCGAACGGGCTGCCGCTTTACAACATCGCGGTCGAGGGTACCCGCGCCATCACACTCTTAGTCGCCTTTGATGCCGGCGCCCGCACCGAACGTCCCGAGGAGAACGGAATGGCCCATTTCCTCGAGCATCTGGTGTTCAAAGGGGGCGAGAAGTACCCCACCTACCGCGATGTCAATGAGGCGGCCGAGGGCATCGGTGCGGTCCTGAACGCGTACACGAGCCACGACCTCGTGGCGTTCCACATCACCGCCCGGGCGCAGCGCGCGCCCGAGGCCGCCGATCTACTCACCGACTTCGTCGGCCGGCCGCGGATCGACGCCGCCGAGCTCGATCGCGAGCGCGGAGTGGTCGTCCAGGAGATCGCCCGGGCCAACGATCAGCCCGCGACGGTGGCCGAGCACCTGATCGACGAGGCGGCGTTCGGGAACCATCCGCTTGGCCGGCCCGTGCTTGGAACCACCGAGCACATCAAAGACACGTTCACGCGCGAGGGCATCGTTGCCTTCCGCGGCCGCCGCTGGTCACCGAGCCGCGGCGCCGCGTTCGCAGTCGGCAACCTGGAGAGCCTGAACGGACAGCTCGAGGAGCTGTTCACCCGCTTCGAGGCCGCGCCCGAGCCGGCAGGGTTCGAGCCCGCGCCCGCGTTCGACCCGCGCGTTCGGGTCCAGGAGCGCGACTCCAATCAGTCTCATCTACGCATGTCCTACCGGCCCGGCGTCGAGGTCTCGAACCCCAGGCAGCGCGCGGCGATGACGATTTATTCGACCCTGCTCGGTGGGTCGATGGGGTCGCGTCTGTTCGACGAGATCCGCGAGCAGCGGGGTCTCGCCTACTCCGTGCATGCGGTCGCCCACTCCTACGCGGACGTACCCGTGCTGCAGCTGTCGGCCGGGCTCGAGTCGGGGAAGGCGATCGAGGCCTACACGAGGATGAAGGAGATCGTTACCGAGCTTCGGGAGCAGGGACCGACCGAGGCCGAAACCGAGCGTGCCCGCGCCTATGCCGCCGGGGCTCGGACGATCGCATTCGAGAACACCGGCGCTGTCGCACGGTACGCGGCTCAACAGGCGATCGTCTACCGTGAGGACGTAGATCCGGACCGGACTATCGAGCTACTGGATCAGGTCACGATCCAGGAGGTAAGGGAGGTAGCCGGCAATGTTTCAGATCGGCTCTCGGTGGCCTGCGTCGGCCCGCACGCGGCGGCCGACTTCGACTGACCGCGTTCGTCGTCTCGATGCGGCATCCTTGACGGCGTGAGCAAGGGGGTACCGGGAAGACTGCCGGCGGCTGGAGCCGTCGTTGCCGTGCTCGCGGGCAGTTTGCTCGCGGGCTGCGGTGGGAGCTCCGGAGGCCAGAACCAGAACGCGGCAAAGGGTGCCCCGGTCATCGAGCGCGATGTCGCCATGCGCCATCGGCGCCCGTCGCCGACGCTGATCAGGCTACGGGGCGACCTGCGCAAAAAGCTCCGGAAGGCCGGACGCGATTCTGGCGTGGCCGTTTACGACCTGACCACCCACGAGATGCTGTTTGAGCAGGGCGCCGACGTGAAGCGCCCTCCGGCGTCGGTGGAGAAGCTCTATACGACGATCGCGCTCGAGCGCAAGCTTGGCCCCTCCGCGCGGCTGCGAACCTCGCTGCTCGGTACCGGCCACCTCGACGGGGCGGGGGTGTGGCACGGCAACCTTTACCTGCGTGGCGGCGGCGACCCGACGTTCG
Organism: uncultured Solirubrobacterales bacterium; assembly: GCA_963796645.1. Lineage (GTDB taxonomy): Bacteria > Actinomycetota > Thermoleophilia > Solirubrobacterales > Solirubrobacteraceae > Palsa-465. Next base: position 83,152 of record CAWCMQ010000009.1, read on the forward strand.
GCGACGGCACCTTCAACCGGATCTGGGAGTACGGATACGGGCCGACGGCCGCACAGCTCGCGCGCGGGCTGGCGGACGCCGGAATCCACCGGGTCACCGGGCAGCTGATCGGCGACGAGTCGCTGTTCGACCGCCGTCGCGGCGGCCCCCAGACCGGCTACGCGCCCGATCTGCCCGATTTCGGCGGCCAGCTGACTGCGCTCGCCTTCGACCACGGAGCATCGGCGCCCAAGTACACGCCGGCCACGTTCGCCGCCAAGCAGATGGCGGCGACGCTCACGGCCCAGCACGTTCAGGTCACCGCCGCCACCGTGCCCGGCGTCGCCCCGCGGCGAGCTCGGAGGCTCGCGAGCGTGGTCTCGCCACCGCTCTCGGTGATGCTGAAGCTGATGGACGTCCCCTCCGACGACCTGTTCGCCGAGCTGCTGACCAAGCAGCTCGGCGTCCGCTTCCGCCACCACGGGTCGATCTCGGCCGGAGCGCGCGTCATCTCGAAGGTGATCGCCTCCTACCGCGTGCACCCTCAGATCGTCGACGGCTCGGGCCTTTCGCGTGATGATCGCTCCTCTCCCCTCGAGATCGTCGACCTGCTCCGGAAGGTGTGGCATACGCCCGCGGGCAGAGGCCTGGCGCGGTCGCTTCCGACTGTCGGCGTCAACGGCACGGTCCGCCGGATCGCGACTGGGACCACGGCTCAGGGGCGCTGCATCGCCAAGACCGGCACGCTCAACTACGTCACCAACCTGGCGGGCTACTGCGCCAGCCGCGGGCACCAGATGATGGCCTTCTCGTTCTTCATCGACGGCCCGTCGAACGAGCAGGCACTGGTGCTGCTCGGCCAGATGGCGAACGCGGTCGCCACATACTGACAAACGCTGCGCTCGAACTTGCGTTCGCCCACGCGCAAGCGCGACAATCGGTGGCGTGGAGCCGGAGCCGAGCCTGAACCGGCGTGAGCTGCAGAGCTACCTGGACCGCGTCGGCGATCGCTGGCCGATCGAGGTGGCGCTTTTGAGCGGCGCGCGGGTGGCCGATGAACGCGGTGCTCCGCCGCAGCGCGAGCGCGGTCCGGAGTTCATCGTGATCCTTGTCTCCTCGTACTACGAGGGGATGCCTTGGCTCGAACGGGTCTACCAGGCCGGCTCGCTGTGGGACGGGCTGGAGATGGGCGCGCCGGCCGAGGTCCACTGCTACACGCCGGCCGAATTCGAGCGCAAGCGCTCGACGCTCAGAGCGGTCATGGAGGCCACCGAGCAGGGGATCGATCTGTTCGACGCGTCCGCCGTCTGAGCGGCGCTCAGCCGATCGAGACCATGCGCTCGATCGGGACCCGGGCGCGCTCGGCGATCGCCGGCGGGACCTTGACCTCGTGCACATCGTCACGCAGCGAGTTACGCAGCTTCGGCAGCGTGATCATCTTCATGAAGCGGCAGTGCGCGGCCTCGTTGGCGGCGATGAACTCAGTGTCCGGGGCCACGCGCCGAAGGGGATACAACATTCCGGTCTCGGTCGCGACGATCGCGGTGCCTCCGTGAGCCTCGTGGGCGTAGCGGAGCATTCCGCCGGTCGAAAGCATGTGCACGCCCTCGGCGTCGACGTCGCCCGCCGCGACGTACTCCATCACGCTGGTCGAGCACCCGCACTCCGGATGAATCAGGAAGTCAGCGCCAGGGTGCGCGGCCCGCACGGCGGAGATGTCGTCGGGCCGGATTCCGGCGTGCACGTGGCACTCGCCGTCCCACACGTGCATCGAGCACCCGAGCGTCTTCTCTACGTACGCGCCGAGGAACATGTCGGGCCCGAAGAGGATCTCGGTATCGCCGCCGTGCTCCCGGTAGATGTGCTCCACCACCTTCACGGCGTTTGCAGAGGTGCAGCAGTAGTCGGTCTCGGCCTTGACCTCGGCGGTGGTGTTCACGTACATGACCACGACGGCGCCCGGGTGCCCGGCCTTCCATTCCCGTAGCTGCTCGGCGGTGATCGAGTCGGCCAGCGAGCAGCCGGCGTCGAGATCTGGGATCAGGACGCGTTTGTCGGGGCATAGCACCGAAGCCGTCTCAGCCATGAAGTGAACGCCGCAGAAGACAATCGTCTCGGCATCGGCGTTCGCCGCCTGCTGGGAGAGTCCGAGTGAGTCGCCCACGTAGTCGGCCACGTCCTGAATCTCCGGCAGCTGGTAGTTGTGGGCGAGGATCACGGCGCCGCGTTCACGGGCGAGCGCCTGTACCTCGTCCTTCAGGGCGGGAAGGTTCTCGAGCAGCAGCGGCGCATCGGTAGCGCCGACCATCGGCAGGTTCATGACAGGGGATGAAGGATCAGAGACAGGTCAAGCGCCGGAGCGCTGTGGGTGAGCGCACCCACCGATATGAATTGTAGGCCGGTGCTCGCGACCGCCCGGAGCGTCTCGAGGGTGATGCCTCCGCTCGCCTCGAGCTCGGCGCGCCCGGCCACGTGCTCGGCGGCGGCCCGCAGCTCGTCCACCGACATGTTGTCGAGCAGCATTCGCGGGGCTCCGGCGGCGAGCGCCTCATCGATCTCCTCGATTGTCGAGCACTCCACCTCCAGCGGCAGCTCGGGTGCGTGCTCGTGAGCCTGTCTGACCGCGGCGCCCACACCACCCGCCATCGCCGCGTGGTTCTCCTTGATCAGGATTTCGTCGTACAGGCCGGTGCGGTGGTTCCGGCCGCCGCCCGCCCGGACGGCGGCCTTCTCCAGCATCCGAAGCCCGGGCGTCGTCTTGCGCGTGTCGAGGATCTGAACGCCCGTGCCTTCGATCGCCTGCACGCACCGTGCGGTCAGCGTGGCGACGCCGGAGAGCCGCTGGAGAAAGTTGAGGGCCGTCCGCTCGGCGGTGAGGATCGCCCGCGCCGGACCGTTAATCCGCAGCACGGGGCCGGATTCGCGCCAGACACCCTCCTGAGTGAGGCGCTCGACCGCGATCGACGGATCGAGCTGCCGGAACGTCAGCTCCGCCGCCTCGAGCCCAAACACGACCCCCGGCGCCTTCTGGCTGATCACGGCCTCGGCGCGCACCGTGGCCGGCACCGTCGCGGCGGTCGTCACGTCGCCGTCGCCGACATCCTCGGCGAGCGCGCGCGCGACCAGGTCGGCGAGCGTGTCGGGGGTCATCGGGCCCACACCATAGGGGGAGCGGGGTTGGCGAGGTTGTCTGGCGCGGTGTGCGGGCGGAGCCGCGAACCAGTTGGATCGCAGTTGCACATATGGCAACTAAGGCCCCAAATCCCGGTGATGGGCGGCGCCCGCGCCCCGCAGCGCCCTGCGCCCCCCCGCGCCCCCCCTTTGCCCAGCATTAAGGAACTCTTGATGCTCGCGAGTAGGGTCGCGCTAGCTAGAAGCAACCTTTGGGGGTTTTATGAGAGGGCTAAGAGGTTTCGCCGCTGCGGCCTGCGTGACCGCGGCGATGCTCGCGCTGCCCGTGGCCGCGAGCGCACTGACCAAGACCGTCAGCGCCGGGCCGCCGAAGTCGGCGATGGGCACGGCGGCCAAGGTGCTGGGTGTGAAGTTCCTGAAGAAGTACTCGCCGGAGCCGACCCAGTTCTTCCTGGAGAAGACGACGGTCAACGTGGGCGACACGGTCTCGTTCCAGATCAACGGTTTCCACACGATCGACCTGCCGGGCAGCAGTGGCCAGGATCTGCCACTGATCACCGCGGGTGGCAAGGTCAAGGGGGTCAAGGACGCGGCCGGAAAGCTGTTCTGGTTCAACGGCCACGAGCCGAGCATCGGACTCAACCCGGCGCTGTTCAAGCCTCAGGGTCCGACCACGTACGACGGCACGGCTCGGATCGACAGTGGGCTGGCGACCGGAAATGCACCGCCGAAGCCGCTCAACGTGGTCTTCACCAAGGCGGGCACGTACAGGTTCTTCTGCGACATCCATCCGTTCATGACCGGCGAGATCGTGGTCAAGCCCACGGGACAGTCGATCCCGTCCGCCGCTCAGGACGCGACGGCGCTGAAGAATCAGATCTCGAGCGCTCTGGCGGCGATCAGGAAGGCGTCCAAGCCGAAGGTGCCCAAGGACCACGTGCTGGTCGGCGGCACGACCGGAAACGGCGCCGAGCTGCTCCACATCTTCCCGTCGTCGTTGAAGGTCAAGGCGGGAACGGTGGTCACGTTCTCGATCCCGCGCGGCTCGCGCGAGGTCCACACGGCCACGTTCGGCCCAAAGAAGTACATCTTCAAGCTGTCGAACAACCTGTTCGGACCGCCCGGTCCGACCAACGAGGGTGTCTACCCGAGCAGCAGGACGATGCCGATCCTCCTGACCAAGACCTCACACGGGAACGGCTTCGCCAACATCGGCCTGATCGACCGAGATCCCGGCACGCCGACGATTCCCACATCGGGCAAGATCAAGTTCACGACGCCGGGCGTCTACCACTTCATCTGCCTGATCCACAACAACATGCACGGGACGATCATCGTCACGAAATGAGGTGCGCGGCGCCCGGGCCGTACGCAGGCCCGGGCGCCGCCAGCCCGCTGTGACCCGGCGCCGGGTTTTCAACCGCCGTTTGCGGTCGCCCCGCACCCCACCCGGTTCCGGCAGTCATCGTCACCGCGTAGTAGGCTGGCGCACAGCGGCCATGGCCGGGAAGTCGGGCCGCCTACGCAAATCAACCTCTGGGGGTGTGATGAAGAGAGTCAGTGCTGTCGTGGTACCCATCTGCGCAGCGCTCGCCACTGCCGCACTGCCGGCCAGTGCGGCGGCGATAACCAAGACGGTCTACGCCGGTCCGCCGCAAGCGGCACAGGGCCAGGCGGTGAAGGTGCTGGGCAAGAAGTTCCTGCAGAAGTACAGTCCGGACGTTGACGCCTTCTTCCTGAACAAGACCACGATCAACGTCGGCGATACGGTCTCGTTCCAGCTGGCTGGTTTCCACACCGTTGACCTGCCGGGATCAAGCGGACAGGACCTGCCGCTGGTCGTCACCGGAAAGACGGTGCAGGGGATCAAGGACGCGGCCGGAAAGCTGTTCTGGTTCAACGGCAAGGTGCCGAGCGTCGGACTGAATCCGGCTCTGTTCGCGCCGCAGGGTACGGCCACCTACGACGGCACGAGCCGGATCGATACCGGTTTGCCGCTCGGCAGTGGTCCGCCCGCCCCGCTGAACGTCATGTTCACCAAGGCGGGCACGTACAAGTTCTTCTGCGACGTGCACCCAGGAATGGTCGGCGAGATCGTGGTCAAGCCCACGGGACAGTCGATTCCGTCCTCGGCGCAGGATGCAACCGCGCTGAAGAACGAGATCAGTTCCGATCTCGCCACGATCAAGAAACTCGCCTCCAAGAAGGTCGCCAAGAATCACGTGAGCGTCGGCGGTTCATCGGGGACCGGACCGGAGCTTCTGGCGATGCTTCCGGACAAGCTGAAGGTCAAGGTTGGGACCACCGTGACGTTCGCGATGGCCCGGCACACCCGTGAGGTGCACACGGCCACGTTTGGGCCGGTCGCCTACCTGAAGACCCTCGGCAATGCGTTCCTGACCAAGCCGGGTCCGACTCAGCAGGGCGCGTTCCCGAGCAGTCCCAAGCAGCCGATCCTTGAGTGGGGCAAGTCCCACGGAAACGGGTTTGCGAACACGGGGCTTCTCGACCGTGATCCGACGACGAAGACGGTTCCCGCAGCGGGCAAGATCAAGTTCATCAAGCCCGGCGTGTATCACTTCATCTGTCTGATCCACACCAATATGCACGGGACGATCATCGTCACCAAGTGATGTGAGCGGTGCCCGGGCCTTCACCAGGCCCGGGCACCGTAGTCCTTGCGCCGCCCGGGAGACCCCGGCGGCCGCTCGAACGCCTACCGCTCAAAAAATGTGGCGTCCGCGGGACCGCCACTCGGCCGTGCATCCGCCTCGCCCCGCACCAGTACCCGAACGGTCGTGAACGTCGGATCGGCCGCGCCGTGCAGCCTGGCTCCAGCGGTGGTCAGCTCGCGCAGGTAGGTGACCAACTCGGCGGTGATCTGCTCCCCGGGCAACAGGGCCGGCACCCCCGGCGGATAGCCCGCGATCGACTCGCAGGAGATGCGGCCCACAGCATCGTCGACCGGAACCGCCTCACTCGTGCCCAGGAACGCCTCGCGCGGCGGGATCGCGGTCTCGTGCTCGAGCGCTGCCGGCGGCCGTGCCAAAGCCGGTGAAGCGCCAGGGCGCGCCATCCGCCGCACGGTCTCGGCAAAGTCATGCGCGAGCCGCTCGAGTGGCTCCACCGGCTGGGCAATGCCGAGCACGAGCACAAGCGTCGCGTGCGTGGCCAGCTCGATGTAGATGTCATACGCCGAGCGGAGTGCAGCCGCGAGCTCGTAGCCGGTGCAGCCGGTCCCCCGGACGTCGATCACGATCCTCAGCGGGTCCCAGCCGGCGATCCCGGGCCGCCCGACAAAGCCCTCGTTGACGACCGCGCACCCCGGCACGGCGTCGATCGCCGCCCGGGCCCGGGCTGAAGCCTCGATCGTCCGCTCTAGCAGCGCCTCGCCGTGAATCGCCAGGTGCCGGCGGGCGGCATCGAGTGAGGCCATCAGCAGCGAGCTGGGGCTGGTGGAGCGGACCAGCCTGACCGCGCGCCCGACCGCGCCGGCGTCGATCCGGTCGCTGGCGGCCACGAGCAGCATCGCTGACTGCGTCAGGCTGCCGACGATCTTGTGGGTCGAAGCCACCATCGCGTCGGCGCCGAGGCGCAGCGGCGACTCGGGCAGCGCCGGATGGAAGCCGAAATGAGCACCCCACGCGTTGTCGACGATCAGCGCGACGCCGGCGCTGTGGGCGACCTCGGCGCAGCCCTCGACGTCCGCGGCCATTCCGTAGTAGGTGGGAGACACGATGAACGCCGCGCGCGCCTCCGGCGCCGCGCGCAGGACCCGCTCCAGGGCATCCGGCGTCACCCCATGGGCCATCCCCAGCTCGGCGTCGTATTCGGGGGCCACGAAGGTCGCCAGGCCGCCGCTCAGGACCAGCCCGTCGATCAGGCTCGCGTGGGAGTTGCGCTGGAGCACCACGCGGCGCCCGGGGCCCGCCAGGGCCAGGCACAGAGCGTGGTTACCCTGCGATGCACCGTTGGTGAGAAACCAGGTTCGCGCGGCGCCGTATGCCGCGGCGGCCAGCTCCTCGGCGCGCTCGTAGGGCGTCGGCGACGGTCCGACGTCAATTCCCTCGATGTCCTGTGGCACGTCGAGCAGCAGCGCTCGAGGCCCGAGCGCCGTTTGGAGGCCGGGATCCGCCCCCGCGCCGCCCTTGTGGCCGGGCACGTGGAAGCGGGTGGAGCCGCGAAACCCGTATGCGGTCACGGCCTCGAGGTACGGCGCGCTCGGCTGAGCGGGCGGCTCGCGCTGAGCAATCGGGCGGCCCGCCGCCGGCTCGCCGTCCACCACAGGCGCGCCCGCCGGCTCGCCGTCCTCCGCGGCCCTCGGATCGCGGGAGAGCTCGCGGGGATCGGTCTCCGACGCGCTCATTGCGCCGCGCTGTGCAGGTAGGCGTGGACGAAGCCGTCGAGGTCGCCGTCGAGCACGCGGTTGGCGTCGCCCATCTCGAAGTCGGTCCGGTGGTCCTTGACCATCGTGTACGGGTGCAGGACGTAGGAGCGGATTTGCGAGCCGAAGTTCACGTCCTGGGCCTCCCCCTTCTCGCGCGCGATCTCCTCCCGGCGCCTGCGCTCCTCGAGCTCGAGCAGCTTCGAGCGCAGCATCGTCATCGCCTCTGCCTTGTTCGACGACTGGGAGCGCTCGTTCTGGCACTGGACGACGATCCCGGTCGGGTTGTGGGTGATCCGGACCGCCGAGTCCGTCTTGTTCACGTGCTGCCCACCCGCGCCGCTGGCGCGGTAAGTGTCGATCTGCAGATCGTCGTCGTCGATCTCGACGTCCGCCGCCTCAGGGACGACGGGCGAGACCTCGACGCCGGCGAAGCTGGTCTGGCGCCGGTGCGCCGCGTCGAACGGAGATAGGCGCACGAGCCGGTGGACTCCCTTCTCGCTCCCGTAGAGACCGTAGGCGTTTTCGCCCCTCACGATGAACGTGGCCGACTTGATTCCCGCCTCCTCCCCGGGTGAGGCCTCGAGCAGCTCGACCGCGAACCCGCGCTTCTCGGCCCAGCGCATCTCCATCCGCAGCACCATCTCAGCCCAGTCCTGGGCGTCGGTGCCGCCCGCGCCGGCGTTGATCGTCACGAGCGCGTCACCGGAGTCGTACGGTCCGGCGAACATCCGCTGTTCCTCGAGCGCGTCGAGCCGGGTCTGCACGGCCCGGATCTGCTCCTCGAGCTCGTTGCCGATGTCGGGGTCCTCCTCGGCCAGCTCGGCCAACGGCTCGAGATCCTCTACGTCCTGCTCGAGGTCGCGAAACGTGGTCAGCTTGCGGGTCGTGCGCGCGTGCTCGGCGCTGACTTTGGCCGCACGCTCCTGGTTGTCCCAGAAGCTCGGCTCCCCCATCTCTGTCTCGAGCGCGTCGGCGCGCTCGCTCAGCGCAGCGGGGTCAAAGATAGTCCGCGAGCAGCTTGAGCTGTTCGCGGATTGCCGCGAGACGCTGGGATAGCGGCTCTGAGGAGGCGGTAGCCATCGACGCGCAGGCTAGCAGTGCGCCCGCGCGCCGATGGTTCATGGCCTCTACGACTCGTCCGCCGCGTGGTACACGCAGGCGATCGACGGCACCGTGGTCGCGGTGACCGGAACCGGGATCAGCGCGACAATGCTGCCGTTATTCACCTCCGCCTCATATGCGGCCGAGCTCGAGAATGGCGACTCCCCGACCGCGATCTGGCTCGTCCAGAACGTGCCCGCCGCGAACGGGCCTCCGCCGGTCGCCGCGGCCGCCTCGATCTCGGCCGGCGAGGCGAGCGTCGCGGGAGTCGACCCGCGTGCGCGGCATCTGGCGACGGACTGGGCCCACGTCGCTCCGTTGCTCACGAGCCTGAAGAAGCACTCATGCCGGTTGTCGAGCCCCTGGTCGCCGGCGGCGCATTGGAACGCCGCACCGGTCAACGACCCGGGGACGACGTTTGACTCCGTGACCGAGGCCGGGGCGAGATTGGTCCCGGTGACGGCAGCGTTGGCAATCTTTGTCCCCGTGACCGCGGCGTTGGCGATCTTCGAGGTCGTCACGGCATTGCCCGACAGCTTCTTGCTCGTCACCGCGCCGTTTGCCAGATCGCTCGTGTGGACGGCGCCGTTCTTGATCTTCTTGCTCGTGACCGAGTTATTCGGCAGGTTGAACGCCGCATAGCTGGTGCCCCCCAGTGCGAGCATCACAGCGATCGTGGACATGACGTTGGCATACGTCAGGCCTGGGCCCCGGATCCTTCTCATGGCAGCTCTCCTCGTGCAGTTGTGCCCTACGAGGCGTGATCCTCGCAGATCACAGGCGCCGCCCGCCACCGTGACGGTGGCGGTCACGCGGGCGTGAGCCATGGTGGCTGCGCTGCCGCTGGCGCGCGGCGAGCTCCGCCTCGACGCGATCAAGCTCCGGAGACGGGCCGTACAGCCGCCATCCGTTGCGCACCAGCGGGATCAGCGCCACCAGCGCCACAAAGATCGGCCAGAATGTGCCGGTCGCGCCGGTCGCGACCCAGACCAGCGTGCTGATGAGGAACGCTCCCACGCCGCCCCCCGCATCCTGCAACAGCCTTCGCTGCAGCTCGCTTCGCCTCCGCGCGAGCTCGGCCCGCTCGCTGGCGGGCAGCACCGGGAGGTCGGTGCGAACGGCGGCGAGCTCGGTTCCGGTGCGGGCGCTGTAGACGGCGTTCAGCCGCTCGCTCAGCTCGTCCTCGTTCAGTCGGCCTGCGGCGTAGTGCTCGCGGATCTCAAGCGCGGCCTGCTCGCGGTCCTCGTCGGAGACGCGTACACCGTCACCGGCGCTCATCGGCCCCGCCTATGCCCCGTGGCACTTCTTGTACTTCTTGCCGCTCCCGCACCAGCACGGATCGTTGCGGCCGATCTGTTCGTTCTCCTCGACCCGCCGCTGCTCCACGACGGGCGCCGGTGGCGGGTCCTCGTCGGTATATGGGCCCGCCTCGGCGGTGCCGGCGCTCGCCGCGGCCATCGCCAGCGCGCTCGGCTGCGCCATTCCACCGCCGGAGTAGGTCACGTTGCGGTTGCCGGTTGAGGAACTCGAGCGGGCGCTCGGCCGACTCGAGACCGGCGGCGGGCCGGCCGGGTCCTCGCCCTCGACGGTCACCTCGACGTGGAAGATCAGCCGCGCGAAGTCGCCCCAGACGCTGTTCATCAGGTCCCGGAACAGCTCGAAGGCCTCGTTCTTGTATGCAACCAGCGGCTCGATCTGTGCGAATCCGCGCAGGTGGATCCCCTCGCGCAGATAGTCCATGTCGTAGAGATGCTCACGCCAGCGCTGATCGATGATCTGCAGCAGCAGGAACCGCTCGAGCGCGCGCATCAGCTCCTCGCCGAGCTCCTTTTCGCGCCGGTCATACTGGGCGAGCGCCTCCTCTTGGAGGCGGGTCGTCAGATCCTCGCGGTCGACCGTACGTGGATCGATGTCCGAGATCGCCTCGCTGGGCGTGAAGATCTCCTCAACGCGGCGGACCAGGCCGTCCACATCCCAGTCCTCGACGAAGTCACCCGCGGTGTACTCGTCGACGAGGCGCTGGATCAGGCTCACGACCTCCTCGCGGGCGGCGTCGCTCATGTCGCGGCCCTCGAGAACCTCATCGCGGTAGGTGTAGATCACCTCGCGCTGCTGGTTGAGGACGTCGTCGTACTCGAGCGTGTGCTTGCGCATCAGGAAGTGCTGCTCCTCCACCTTGCGCTGCGCCTTCTCGATCTGCTTGGACAGCATTCCGGCCTCGATCGGTTCCTCGTTGCCCTCCTCGTCGGTCGTCCCAAGCCGGTCGAGGATCTTGTAGATCCGCTCGCCGGCGAACAGGCGGACGAGGTCGTCCTGGGCGGAGAGGAAGAAGCGCGAGCGGCCGGGGTCGCCCTGGCGTCCGGCACGACCACGGAGCTGGTTGTCGATGCGCCGCGACTCGTGGCGCTCCGTGCCGATGATGTAGAGCCCGCCGGCCTCGAGCACCACCTCGCGGTTGGTCTCGATCCGCCGCTCGATCTCCGGAAGCACCTTCTCGAGGTGCTCCTCGTAATCCGGCATGCCGGGCTGCAGGCCGAGCTTGGCCACCTCGAGCCGGGCCAGATGCTCCGGGTTGCCGCCGAGCTTGATGTCGACACCGCGGCCGGCCATGTTGGTGGCGATCGTCACCGCACCTGGAGCGCCCGCCTCGGCGATCGTCTCGCCCTCACGCTCCGCGTGCTCCGGCTTGGCGTTGAGCACGGTGTGCTTGATCCCCTTGCGGGCGAGGCTCTGGGAGAGCAGCTCTGACACCTCCACCGAGATCGTTCCGACGAGCACCGGCTGGCCCTTCCCGTTGCACTCCTCGATCTCGCGCAGCACGGCGCTCCACTTGCCGTCCTTGGTCTTGTAGACCTGGTCGTTGTTGTCCTTGCGGACCATCGGCTGGTTGGTCGGGATCTGGACGACGGGCAGGTCGTAGATCTTCATGAACTCGGTCGCCTCGGTGAGGGCCGTGCCGGTCATGCCCGCGAGCTTGTCGTACATGCGGAAGTAGTTCTGAAGCGTGATCGTGGCCAGGGTCTGGTTCTCCTCCTGGACCCGCACGTTCTCCTTCGCCTCGATCGCCTGGTGCAGACCCTCGGACCAGCGCCGGCCCTCGAGGATGCGGCCGGTGAATTCGTCGATGATCTTGACCTCGCCGTCGATCACCGCGTAGTCGACGTCCTTCTTGTACAGCGATTCGGCCTTCAGGGACTGGATCAGGTGGTTGACCAGGTGCCCGTTCTCGGCCCGGTAGAGGTGGTCGATGCCGAGGAACCGCTCGGCCTTGCGAACGCCCTGCTCGGTCACGGCGATCGTCTTGTGCTTCTCGTCGAACTCGTAGTCGAAGTCGGCCACGTACTCCTTCTTCATCCGGGGGTCCATCCCCTCGGGCGTCTTGCCCGGCTGCAGCTGCGGGGCGAGGCGTGAGAACGTGGCGTACAGGTCGGCGGCCTGCTCGGGGGCCCCGGAGATGATCAGCGGCGTGCGAGCTTCATCGATCAGGATGTTGTCGACCTCGTCGACGATCGCGAACGTGTGGTACGGCGACTTGCCCTCCTCGGGCTTGGGGCGACCCCCGTGCTGGACCTTCTCCTCCAGGGAGGTCGCCATGTTGTCGCGCAGATAGTCGAAGCCGAACTCCGAATTGGTGCCGTACGTCACGTCAGCGGCGTAGGCGTCGCGCTTCTCCTCGTAGGGCTGCATGTTCTGCAACACGCCGACGGTGACGCCGAGCATGTCGTAGATCGGCTTCATCCACATCGCGTCACGGCGCGCCAGGTAGTCGTTGACCGTGACCACGTGGACGCCGCGGCCACCGAGTGAGTTGAGCACGACGGCCAGCGTCGCGGTCAGCGTCTTGCCCTCCCCCGTCTTCATCTCGGCGATCGCCCCGTCGTGGAGGACCATGCCGCCGATCAGCTGCACGTCGAAGTGACGCATCCCCATCGAGCGCTTGCCGGCCTCGCGCACAAGCGCGAAGCAGTCGAACAGCAAATCGTCCAGGGACTCACCGCCGCGAGCGCGGTTGCGCAACTCTTCGGCGGCCTCTCTCAGCTCGGCGTCGGAGTAATGCTCGAGCTCAGGCTCGAATCCATTGATCCGGTTGACGCGCTGTTCATAGGTCTTGAACTTCTTCGCTTCGCCCATGCGAAGCGCGCGGTCCAGGATGGACATTGGCTTAGCGTAGCAGTGGTTCTCGGGGGGTCGGGGGGCGCTTTCAGAACTCCTTATCGGCCTTTCGGCTCAGGGTCTGAACGACAATCCCAGCGCCCGGAAATGGTCTCGAAGACCGATCCCGAACGGCGTGGGAGCCCCGTCGTAATCGGTGATCAGCGAGGGCCCACCCTTGCAGGTCCAGCCGCCGTGCGCGTCCCAGGCCCAGCCCAGATACCCGATCCCATGGCGGTCCGCCCACGGCATCATCCGGTCGATGTACCCCTGTCGGCAGTCGGTCTCGCCGAACTCGCCGAACACGACCGGCACATGCCGGTGGGCGGCGAGGATCGCCGCCTGGCACGGCGCTCCGCACGGCGCCAGCCGGCCGTAGTTGTGCTCGCTGGCCACCAGCTGATGGCGGGGGTCGCGCGGCTCGTGAGCGATCCAGCCGCTCAGGTCGAGTGACCAGCTGAGCCCGCCGAGCATCAGCGGCTGGCGGGCGCCGGTGGAGCGGACCGCATCGACCAGCTGCTGCATCCCGGCTGCTCGGTAGGCCGGCTGGGGGCCGTAGTCCTGGTTGGCCGGAATCTCACACCCGTGCTGCCAGCAGTTCCAGTCGACGTAGTGGGGCTCGTTGTAGAGGTCGAATAGGAGCGCATGGTTGCTCTTGAAGGTGCTGGCCACGGAGCGCCAGAACGCCGGCGCGTGGTCGGCGTCCGGCATTCGGTCGATGTTCAGCGCCTTGATCGCCCCGGGGGCGGCGACGTGCAGATCGAGCACGACGTATAGGTGCGCGGCGCCCAGCGCGTCGACGTAGCGCTCGACGATCCGCCGGTAGGGCGCCCCGCCGCGCCCGGGCGGCGTGTTGATCCCGAGCCAGCAATCCTCGTTGAGCGGCACCCGAACGACGTTGATGTCCCAGCTCTTCATCGCCGCGATCATCGCCGGGCCGTCGATGCGGTCCGGGTGGGGGCTATCGAAGAAACCCCAGCCCTGGATGCAGGCGTACTCGAGCCCAGAGCGGTTCGCGCCCCGCAGTTGGACCGTGTGGCCACGCCCGGGACCGTCGACGAGCCGGCTGCCGCTGACCCGCAGGTCCGCGGCTCGGCCGAGACCGGGTGAGCAGAACAGGGCGGCGAGCGCAACCGCCGCCCCGATCAGGCGGGCTCTCGGCACCGTCTCCGCGTCAGGCAGCCGACGACATGCCGGTCGGGCGGGTCTCCGGCGTCTCGGGAGGCTGGTCCACGTGGCTCGCGGCGGCGCGTGACTCGCGGCGCTTGCGGCGCTTGTCGCGATGGCGCTTGACCTGCACCGCGAGCTCGTCAGCACACAGATTTATGGAGTGCACGATGTCCGGGGAGGCGTCGCGCGCGCGGAGCGTGACGCCCTTGAGGTGGAGCGTCGCCTCGGCGACCTGCGAGTCGGCGATCGCCGGATTGCGCTCCTCGAAGACCTCCACCTCGAGCTCGGCCAGCTCCGATACTTGCCTCGCGACCTTGCGAAAGCGCCTTGCGACGTGCTCCCTCAGGTCATCGGAAACGGGCAGATTGCGGCCCTTGACCTCGATTCGCATCGGCTGACCCCCTTGCTCGGAAGGATGGAGTGCGTTGCAGGTTTCAGACTAGTCCCCCACTGTCCGTTTGTCGATTGGGAGAATTGCGAGTTGTGAGTCCGCAGATCTCCTGGTCACTCGAACCGGGCGTCCTACTGCTTGTCCTGGCATTCGCGCTGCTGTACGTCCGCGCGTGGCGGCGCGCGCGGCAGCCGGGCGCACCCCATCCACCCGGTGTGGGCCGTCTGGTTCTTTTCGCCACCGGGCTGATCGCGGTGCTCGCCGCGCTCGTCTCGCCGATCGACGTGCTCGGCGAGCAGCTGATGGTGATGCACATGCTTCAGCACATCCTGCTGCTCGACATCGCCCCGATCCTGCTGATCCTCGGGCTGACCAAGGGGTTGCTCCGGCCGGCCACCCGGCGCCTGAACGCGGCCGAGCGGCGCGCCGGATTCATCGCCCACCCGGTGTTCGCGGTGATCGCGTACGCCGGGCTGATGTGGCTCTGGCACGTGCCGGCGATGTACGACGCGGCCCTGCGCCACAGCGGCGTGCACGTGCTCGAGCACCTGTGCTTCGCGCTGGCCGGCGGCCTCTATTGGTGGCACGTGCTCTCACCGATCCGCAGCCGCATGCGTCTAGGCGGGATGGGGCCGATCGCGTACATGACCAGCACCAAGCTCCTGGTCGGGATCCTCGGCATCGTGCTCGCGTTCGCCCCGAACTCGTTCTATCCCTTCTACGAGCACCATCCTCACTACTGGGGGCTCAGCCCGCGGGAGGACCAGAACCTGGCCGGCCTGCTGATGGCGCTCGAGCAGTCGATCGTGATGGGGATCGCGCTCGTGTGGCTGTTCGTGCAGATGCTCACCGAGTCAGAGCGCGAGGCCCAGCGGGCCGAGCGCTTCGAGGTCGCGTAGCGGCCCCGGGTCCGGGGCGGCGAGCCCGGACAACACCCCTTAACGCAACGCGGCGCCGCCCCATGCAGAGGGCGACGCCGCGGTGCACGCGCCGGCGCCGTCCCGGAGCGGGACGGCGCCTGGCGTACAGGTACTTCAGTTCAGCACTTCGACGAGCCCTTGACCGTCGATGAGCTGCGGTTGGTGCCGTTGGTGGTCGAGGTGAACGTGATCTTCCACGGACGCTTGCCATGCAGGCAGCCGACCGACGCGTTGTTGCCGATGGTCTTGCCATGGACCTTGGTGGTGACCTTGTACCAGTTCAGGGTCTCCTTGATCAGCGAACCGTAGAAGTTCGGCTGGTTGGCGACCTTCGTCGAGACGTCGGGCGGCAGCGGCACGTTCGTGACCTCGTACTTGCCCTGCTGCTTGATGGTGCCGGGGTACGGCGGCGTCGCGCCCGTGGTCAGGCCGGCGCACTGCAGCGCGGAGCTGGTGGTGAAGAAGAACCACAGCTTGCCCTTGCCGGCGTTGAAGACGTCGAGGTTGGGGTTGCACTTGACCCGGCTGCTCTTGTCCAGGCTCGGGTTGCCGAGCAGCGAGTTCACAAGCCCGTGGGCGAACTTCGACTTCTTCGGGCAGAACGAGTCGGACTTCAGCGCTTCCATCTTGGAGGCGCTACAAGTCGGGAACTTCGACCCATTCGACTTCAGGCCGTAGATGCTCGTCTTGATGTTGACGAGAACCTCAGCGGCCTTCGTGGAGTCGGTGTTGTTGGCCGTCAGGGTCTGCTTGAAGCCGACGGCGACCGGCTTCTTCGCCGAGCCCGAGCCCTTGCTGAAGGTCATCTTGGTGCCCGAGTACGTGTTGGCGGCGAGAGCCGCGGCAGCACCGACCAGCAGGCAGACCAGGGTGATGGCCGTGATTTTCCGTTTCAAATGAGTCCTCCTTTAGGACTGGGGGCAGTTGGTCGGCCCGCTCGTCTGCCGGCCGTGCTCATGACAGGGGATTGAGCTCTTGGGATTCATCTCTCCTCGGCGAAGCGGGCTGCCCCGGTCCACCCAACCTCTCCTCGGATATACGTCTATAACTCATGGCAAGGGCTTGAGTTGCGGGAATGCCTGATTTTGGTTGGTTGTGCTCTGGCCGAGCGGCGGCTGAGCTCTGCACGGGGGGCCGCCCGACTTCGTCGTGTAGTACACGTTCTTGAGGTCCGCGACGAGATCAGGCGGGATTGTGGGGCCGATGGTGGGTTGCGGGTTGGCCGTGCACACGTAGTTGCCGAACACCTGGAGCCCGTTGATCAACTGCTGGTAGCCGCCCGGAGTCATGTACGGGTTGCCGCGGTTGCTCTCGAGCCGGCGCTGGTAGCTGGTCAACGTCTCCGGGTTGACCGGATTCGAGATCCGCAGGTAGTGCAGGAGCTTGGTCTGGCTGATGTTCTGCGAGGTGGCCTCGGAGACTGCGGAGCTGTTGGCGAAGAATGCGGCGAGCTCGCGGCGGTAGGTGTTGATGTAGTTGAAGATCGGCACGAAGTTGCCAAGGTAGGGCGTCAGCCGCTTGAGCCACGGCACGCTCTCGCCCAGGAAGCGGTTGAAGGCCGGCACGCCGGTCTTCGACGCCTGGGTCAGCGGCGCCAGGTTTACCATCAGCGTGCGCAGCTCCGGAGCCAGGATCACGGTCTTCTGGAGCGTCGGGGTGAGCTGCACCGCCGCCGGGCGAAGCTCGTTGATCAGCGGATTGGCCAGGGTCGCAAACCGATGCACGCGGTCGATCGTCAGGCGCGTGGCCACCGTGAACGCGGGGAAAGCCTTGATCGCCGCCGCCAGCGCCTGGTCGCGGGCCGCCGTCGACGCGAACACGGCGTTCGAATTCCGGATCAGGCCCTGGATCTGCGAGGGCGAGCGGGCGAGCGCGCCGAATACCTGCCCGCTCTCGCGCAGGAGCACGCTGGTCGCCGCATCGTCGCGCCGGATCACGCTCAGCACCTTGTCGACGTTGGTCGCGAACGGGTAAAGAGCGGCGAACGCCTCGTTGAAGTCCTGCCCGCGATTGGTCAGCGCGATCCCGCCCTGGATCATCCAGGTCGAGAACGCCTTTCGGGTCGCCGGGTCGAAGGTGGAGAGGATCTGGTCGAGTTGGACCGTGGGGGCTATCTGCGCAGGGGGTAGCATCGCGCCATCGGCCAGCTTCGGGCCGTTCATCGAGCCTGGCGAGAGCTCGATGTAGGTCTCCCCGAGCAGTGACTTCTGGCGCAGGATCGCGTGCGTGTCGGCCGGGCGGGGCGCGAACTTTGAGTCGATCTCCATCACCGCCTTGGTCAGGCCGGTGTGGCGATCGAGGTTGACCGAGATGACCTTGCCGACGCTGACTCCGGAGATGCGTACGTCGGACTCCTGGGCCAGCTGGACGGCCTGGTCGAACTCCGCCTGCAGCCGGTAGCCCTCCGGTGAGAACGGCACTGAGCCTCCGAACGAGATCCACAGGAACAGCAGCAGACCGATGCACGAGGCCGCAAACAGGACCATCGTCAGGATCCGGCCCTTGCTCGGTGCCTGCTTGTTCACGGGATCACCGTCGTCGGGCAGAACTTTCCACCGATGGTGCTCCAGTCAGGTGCGTTGAGGAGTGCCAGCAGCGGCTTCAGCGCCGGGTTGGAGTTGGCCAGGCCGACCTCGAACAGCTGCAGCTGGCTGCACGTGCCCATGAACAGCGAGCGCACGATCGCGCCGTGCGCATCCTGGAGGCTGGCGAGCGAGTTGGCGATGTGGCTCAGCCACGCCCCCCAGAACAGGTAGCTCTGGGCGCCCTTTGACTTGAAGGCCAACGTGTTGAACAGTGCGTTGAGGACCTTGACCGAGCTGACCAGATCGGGCGTCGCCACCTTCAGCTTGGCCGACGCCGGGGCGAGGATCTTGGCCAGCGGCTGAACCGCCACCGAGAACGGACGGAGCTGATTCTTGATCGTGGACGTCGTGTCGCGGAACAACGGCGTGGCCGCGGCGAGCGCGGGCCCGAATGCGTGCGCGAACGGAACCAGGCCCTTGAGCGCCGGGGTGCTCTGATTGGCGAACGCCTGCACCTTGCCGAGCGTCCGGGTGGTCACCGCGAGCGTCCCCGGCAGCAGGGTCAGCGCCTGCTCGAGGTTCGCGTCCTGGGACGAGATCGCGGAGAAGTTGGTGTTCGACGAGTTGATCAGCGAGGTCAGCTTGCCGTCGACCGAGCCGAGCGCCCGGGTGACCTCCTGGAGGTTGTGGATCGAGCGGCTGATGTTGACCGTGCGGTCCTTCAGGAGCGCTGTGAACGTGCGCGTGTCACGGTTCAGGGGCGCGAACCGCTTGAACACTCCCTGCAGCGCAGCCACCGCGGCCGGGGTCGGCGCGGCGACCGTGTAGCTGCCGTTGCGGAACACCTGTGCACCGCCGGCGAGCAGGAGCAGGAGGTAATTGCGGGTGTCGACGTCGAGCGTTGACAGGATCTGCTCCACGTTGATGTCGGGGCTCGTGTTGGCCGCTGATAGCGTCGCGCCGGCTGGCACAGCCCCCGCGTTCGGCGTACCTGGGTCGAGCTCCAGGTACATGTCCTTGAGCGGTGTGCGCGGCCGCAGCAGGACGCTGGCGTCGTAGTAGATCGGCTTGTACTTCTTGTAGATGTTCATCGTCACGATCGCGCGCCCGCCCTGGAGCGAGACGCCGCCGACCTGCCCAACCTGCACACCCGCGACGTCGACCGACTGGCCCTGGCCGGCGGTCACGGCGGCGCCGCTGGCGAACTGGGCCTTGACCGTGTAGTAGCTCTTGCCCAGCCCGAACGAGGGCTGGTGCAGCAGGATGTACCCGGCCACGACGACCGCGAGCACGACGAGCGCGAGGATCGCTACGAAGTCCTGCCGATGGACCATGATCGCGCGTTTCACGGGCCCGGTCCCGTCTTCGCGCTGTTGACCGACGCGGGAGCGTTGCGGAAGCAGGCGACGCCACGCTGGAGCGGGGGCGGGCTCGCGCCGACCGCGAACGCCGGACGCGTCCCCAGCGTCGGCACGACCGCGTTTCCGTACGCCGGCCCGGCGCCCACGAGCCCCGGTGTTTGCACGCGGGTCGCGCCGCCCCCGGCGTTGCCGCGGATGTAGCGCCCGTTGCCGTCGAAGTTCTGCGACGAGCTCGCCAGCCCGACCGCACTCTGGAACAGCTCTCGGTAGACCGGCTGTCCCGTGGTGATCGGCGGATCGGAGATCACCTCGTTGCCGGTCGGCACGATCGTGTGGTCGAAGCAGCGACCCAGCAGGTCGGCCTGGTTGAGCAGCGAGATCGTCGGGCCGATCGTGGCGCCGGTGTTCTGGACCGCCGGCGTCAGATAGCGCACGAGACCGCCAAGCTCCTGGGGCGAGACCAGCAGCGTCGCCTGCTCGAGCCACGGCAGCCCCGCGGTGATCGCGGGGCCAAGGTGCGGGATGCCCGGCGTCAGCGCCCGGGCGAATTCCTTTGTCGGGCCGAACGAACGGTCGAGCGCGGTGTCCGACGTCTGGGTGCGGCGCAGGAACGGCGGCAGCAGCGCGATCGTCTGAGCGAGCTCCTGCTGGCGCGCATTGAGAGCCGCCATCGTGGCGTTGAACGTGGTCACGAAGCTGGCGAGCTGGGTGCCGCTCGCCGCCAGCGCCTTGAACACCTCCTGGTTGCCCGAGACGACTTTCGAGAGGTCGTTTGGGCTGGTGCCGAGCAGCGCCTGGTTGACCATCGCCGAGGCCTGGAACGCCGCCGGCGAGTACTTGAGCGAGAGGTTGAGCGACTGCGCGCCGGTCAGGCCCTTCACGATCGGATCCTGCGTCGCGTCCTGCGCGGCGGTCGACGGCGCCTGGAGCGCGGCACCGAAGCCACGCAGCAGCGTCTGGAGATTGGTGCGCGCGTTCGAGGTCAGCGACGACAGCAGGCGGTCGAGTTGCACCGGGCCCGAGGTCGCGGTCACGGGCAGCGTCGACCCCGACGAGAGCACCCGTGCCGACGGCGAGCCCGGCGCCAGGTCTAGGTAGAAGTTGCCCTCGAGGAAGATCCGCGGGCGGATCTTCGCCGTCGCGTTGGCGTGGATCGGCAGCCCGTTCTTGTTGATGCTCATCGTCACCAGGTCGTCCTGCGAGGAGCCCCGCATATGGGTCACCGAGGTCACCTCGCCCACGTCGACCCCGGCGACCCGCACCGGCGAGGGGATGTGCAGCTCGGTCTCGCTCGTGAACACGGCCTTGAGCTGGAACGGCGTGCCGGAGAACGGAAGCGAGCCGCCGAACACGAGGTAGCAGGCGATCCCGATCACGATTGCGCCGATCACACCGGCACCGAGGTTGGAGACCCGCGGCTTGTGGCGCCTCATCCGGTCGGCCTCGTCGTCTTTGAGGTGTGCGTCCCGAGGTTGCCCGGCGGGTTGCCGATCACCGCATGCGGCAGGTACGGCTCGTTGCCGGCCGCGCACTCGTGCACCTGGCCCGGAGCGGCCGTGTTCGGGTACGGGTTGACGTGAAGCGGCCCACTTTCGCCGTTGTTCCCCTCGGTGTGAGGAGGCACCGGGGTGATGTACGGCTTCTGCGACGGGACGCCCTCGCCGCCGAGCACGTCATCGATCACGACCACGTTGAAGCGCAGCGCCGTCCCGTTGCCGAACTTCTCCTGCAGCGTGCTGCTGGTGTTCCGGAGGAAGATTGTCACGTAGTTGCAAACCGACTGGGCCGGCGTGAGGAACGCGAGCGGCGAGCGCAGGCTCTTGGCCGTCACGGTCAGGCGCTTGAGCCCCCCGCTGACCACTGGGTTCTGCCCGTAGGCCTCGAGGTGCTGCGCCAGGCTCAGCAGCTGCTGGTTGAGCACCGTCGTGCCGGGCAGGTTCTTTGCCCCGGCGGCGAACGCGTCCGCGAGCACCGGAGCGCTCTGGTTCAGCGTGGCGAAGCCGGGGCGGAGCTCGGCGAACAGTCCGGCCGTGTTGAGCAGGAAGCCCTGCAGCTGCGGGCTGTCATTGATCACCGTGCTGAAGGTGGGCGGCGTCTGCGAGATCCAGTCCTGCAGGTACGGGACGGCGACCGGCGCGATCGCCTTGAACGTCGTATCGAGGTTCACGTAGAGATCGGCCTGCTGCTGCGCCACCGGCGCGACCGCGCTCGAGAACGCCTCCAACCCGCGGAAGAATCCGCCGAGGTCCGTCTTGCTCGACGATAGGTTGCGCGCCACCGGGCCGAGGTCCGCGACGAGCGGGAGGAAGGCTCCGATTGCGTTGTTGATGTCGGAGCCGCGCCCGGCGAGCGCATCGCTGAACCCGATCGTGGTGGCCTTGACGCCCGCGCGCGTCTTGGGATCGAATATCCCCAGGACCTGGTCGAGGTCGACCTCCGCGCTCGATTGGCTCAATGGGACCGTCGCTCCGTTGGGCCACGTGCGGCTCGACTTCCCGAGCGTTATCGAGAGGTACTTGAGGCCGATCGCACCCTTCAACCTCACGACGAACTGCGAGTCGACCGGGAGCGGCTGCACGGTCTTGTCGAGATCGAGCTTGAGCAGCGCGATCGGCCTCCCGGCCGCGTCGCGTGCCGCGTCGATCGTCGTGACGTTGCCGACAAGGGCTCCGCCCATGTGCACCTCGGCCCCGTGCGTGAGCTCGCTCGCGTCGGCGATCTGAAGGTTGAGGTGGTACTTGGGGACGAACGGAAGTCCGTTGTTGGCCTGGTAGGCCAGGCTGACCGCAACAATCGTCGCTAGGACGGTCAACGCACCGATCAGGATCGGGTTGCCGAGCATTCCCGCTTCGCGTCGGGTTCGGCGTTTCACTTGCCGCTCCCGATCAGGTATCCGAGCAGCCCCTTCATCACACCGGCGGTCGGCGTCTTGACCCGCCAGGTCGCGTCCTTGACCAAGCGCGCGAGGCGGCCATGGACCGCGGTCGGGACCGTCCCGACGTCGGGCGCCGCGATCGCCCCGGCGAAGTTGGCCGAGCAACCCGGCGTCACCGTCTTGACGTACGCCGCGCACGCGCCGACTTGCGGCTCGGCCCGGGCGTAGTGGCCGAGGCTGTCGAATGCATTGGTCGCGCCAACCCCGTAGTAGAGCAACGACATCAGGTACTCGATCGCGCCCGTCTGGTTCAGGCTGGTCGTGAGCGTTCGCAGCTTGGCCGACGCCGGCTTGGCCTGCGTGCCGAGCTGGTCAAGCTGACGGGCGAGCGGGATCGTCGCCACGAGCGCCGGCTGCGACTGAGCCGACTTATTGCCGAGATCGATCAGCGCCGGCCGGGCCGCCTTCGCGAACGGCGTCAGCTCCTCGAACTGGCGCGAGACCGCCGAGGCGCTCTGGGCCAGCGTGGCCATCAGCGGCGTACCCTGATCGGCGAGCGTGCCGAGGTCGAGCACGAGCGGGCGGAGCTGGCGCAGGAACGACGGGAACAGCTGGAAGGACCGCGAGATGTCGCTGGCTCGCGCCGCGCTCGCGACCGAGGACGTGTTCGCCTGGACGACGAAATCGGACAGCTGGTTCTTGGCCTTGGCCAGCGGCGCGAGGACCGCGTCGGAATCGGTCGCCAGCCGCGCCAGCACCTTGTTCTCGTGGGCGAGGATCTGGAGCACCTTGTCCGTCTGCCCCAGGGCCGGATTCGCGCGCCGGACGACCGCGTTCAGATCCGTTCCGCGAGCGGCCAGGCCGGTGCCCAGCTCGTTGAGGATCAGCGCGAAGCGATCCCGGATCGGCTGCTGCGAGATGTCCTGGACGATGTCCGAGTCGACCGGCGAGCTGGTGTTTGCGAGCGGTAGCAGGTACGCGCCCTTGCCCGGCCCGCTGGTGATCTTCTCCAGCGGCGGCGCTGACCGCGACCCGGGCAGGCAGTCGACGTACTTCTCACCGATCAGCGACTGCGGCCGGATCGAACAGTGGGCGTCGGCATAGAAAGGCGTGAAGCTCGAGTTGTCGATCTCGATCGTTACGGCGGCCTTGTTCTGCGGCGACCCGGGCGGGCACGGGGCCATGCTCGAGGTGCAGACGTCGAGCGACTGGATCGAACCGACCGGCGCTCCGGCGACGCGAACGTCCTCGCCCGGGACCGCGAACGCGGCGTCGTCGAAGATCGCCCGCACCTCGTATGGCGATCCGCTGCCGCGGGAAGAGCTGCTCATCACGGCCGCGACGGCCACCACGGCGACGAACGCGAACAGGATCGAGCCGATTCGCCTCATGGCCCCGCCGGGGTGAGTGTCTTGTTGCATCCCGGCACCGCGACGGGCGACGAGCCATCCGGGGACGGCTGGATTGCACCGCCGGGGCAACGGTTCTTCGCCGTCTGCAGGCCGTTGAAGCGCAGCGCCGGCGGACGGCTCGTGAGCTGGTTGGCGCCGTTCACCCCGAACGCCCCGAAGAACGGCTGGGTGCGCGCGTAATGGCCATTGGCGTCGTAATAGCCGCTGAGCTGGCCCAGGTTGCTCAGCGCCCCGACCACGTCCGGCGTGTACTCACGGAAGTAGTCGACCTGCGCCTGCGAGTCGTTCATCGATTTGATCAGGCGGGGGAACACGGCCTTCGCGGTGTTCGCCAGCGAGGGCGCCTCGTGGAGCAGCGTGATCAGGTCGCCGCCGCCGGACGGATTGCTGATCAGGTCGTTCAGGCTGCCGACGGTCGGGATCGACGCGGTCGTGAGACGGCCGAGCGAGGCCGCGAATTCGGCCAGGTGCTGGGAAGCGGGGATCGAGGCGGCGACCAGCGGGCTCAGCACATCGAGCGTCGAGCGCAGGCCGGCGAACGTGGCGGTCGAGTGGTTCAGCGTCGGTGCCAACAGCGTGAGCGCGTTTTCCAGCGCCTGGCTCTGGCTCGCGATCGCGGCCGTGGTGCCGTTCGTGTTGGACACCAGCTGCGACAGCTGCAGCGTGCGCGAGCCGAGCTGCCGCATCGTCTGCGCACCCTGGACGAGCAGGCTGTCGAACGTCGGCTCGCTCTTGGCCAGCTGAGCGGTGATGTTGCTCGTGCTGGTCAGCGCCGGCGCGAGGTAGACCAGCGTCTTGTGCGCTTCCTTCGCTCGTCCGTTGATGCTCGCGGCCTCGCCGCGGATGAAGCGGCTCAGACCGAGCCGGGTGAGCGGATCAAGCGTGTCGAACAGCTGGTCGAGGTTGACCGACGCGTAGGTGTGGTCGGAGGTGATCAGGCCGTTGTCGGGAATCGTGCCTGGACCGGTCCCGGGCTCGAGTACCACGTACTTGTTCGCGATTCCCGAGAGCGAGTTCTCGTAGATCCGCGCGACGGTTCCCTCTGGCATGTGGCCGACGTTCGAGTCGAGCCCCATCGCCACCTCGGCCTGCCCATCCGGGGTCAGCCCGATCGACGAGACGGAGCCGACCTTGGCGCCGCCGATCAGCACGTCGTCGCCCGTCACCAAACCGCCCGCGTCGAGGAAGTTCGCACGCAGGTTGTACGTCGACCCGTTCGAGAACAGCACCAGAAACACCAGCACGAGCGCAGCGACCAGCGCGCCCAACGCCGCGATTCTGGCGATCAGGCTCGGGCGCTCAGCGATCGTCCCCGGCGGCCGCATTCATC
Source organism: uncultured Solirubrobacterales bacterium (assembly GCA_963796645.1). Classification (GTDB taxonomy): domain Bacteria; phylum Actinomycetota; class Thermoleophilia; order Solirubrobacterales; family Solirubrobacteraceae; genus Palsa-465. Next base: position 107,887 of record CAWCMQ010000009.1, read on the forward strand.
CTCTCTCCTCCTGGGCATTCGTGCCGTTTTGATGCGCGTTGGTTGCGTCCCTTCCCCTCTGCCGCCAATGGCCCGCTTCAACATCCTGCCAGAGTCGACAGCTACCTGACAACAGGGAACCTTCACCAAAGCTGCCTTTGCCCCTCACGTGGGTCAGTGCCGAGTTTGCCGTGCCAGGAGCGCCGCGCCCACCGCTCCACCGAGGTCGCCCAGCGCCGCCACCTTCACGTCAGGTGGGTGCTGATCGTTGAACAGGTGCGGATGCATCGCCGCGGCGATTCGGTCGGCGTAGGGCTGGCCGAACCGCACACCCAGGCCGCCACCGATCACCACCGCCTCGACATCGATCAGGTTGATCGCCGACGCGACGCCCGCGCCGAGCGCGTCGATCGCCTCGTCGATGATCTGTCGGGCGAGCTTGTCGTCGCGCTCGAGCGCGTGGGCCCAAACGCCGCTCGTCAGCCGTGTGCGCCCGCGCTCCTCCATCAGCCTGAACAGATCGGTCTTTTGTCCCTTCTTAGCGTGCCGCCGCGCACGCGCCTCCATCGACCCGCGGCCGGCGTACGCCTCGAGACAGCCTTTCCGGCCGCAGGTGCAGCGAGCGCCGTCGATCTTCACCACCATGTGGCCGATCTCGCCGCCCCCGCCGCGGCCCGTCCACGGTTTACCGGAGAGGATCAGGCCACCGCCCACGCCGGTTCCCCAGAACACGCCCAGGATCGACTTGTACGGCTTGCCGGCGCCGAGCCTGAACTCGGCGTCGGTGGCAACCTGGACGTCGTTGCCGACGAACACCGGCGTCCCGAGGTCCTGGGAGACGACCGGGGCGAGCGCAAACGTCCCCTCCCAGTCGGGGAGGTTGCGGGCGCTCGAGACCGTCCCCGCCTCGGCGTCGATCACTCCCGGGGAGCCGATGCCGACACCGCTGAGTGCCGATGCCTCAAGGCCGGCGGCGCGCGCCGCCTCATCGATTGCCGATGCAAGCTGCCTGGCGATCGCGGGGGGTCCGCCTGAGGTCGGCGTGGGATGACGCGCGGTGCCGAGCACGTTGTTGCGGGCGTCCACGATGACGGCCTCTATCTTCGTCCCGCCTAGATCGATGCCGCCGCGGACCACCCTCGTGGCTACTGGCATGGCGGGATGCTTTCAGAAACGGCCGCCGCGGGCCAGTGGCACACAAACGCGCCCGGGCTCAGCCCCAGGATTCGCGGTAGTGCTCCTGCTCGGCGGTCGGCTGGTCGATCTCCACTCCCAGCGCTTCGAGCTTCAGGTATCCGACCTCGCGATCGATCGCACTCGGGACCGGCTGCACTCCCGCCGGCATCTCCGAACCGCTCCTAACCAGCGCCTCTACGCACAGCGCCTGCAGCGCAAACGACACGTCCATGACCGCGGCGGGATGCCCCTCGGCCGCGGCCAGGTTGACGACGCGTCCGCGCGCGAGCAGGTTCAGCCGGCCGCCGTCCTCACGCTTGAACTGCTCGACCAGCGGCCGCACCTGTCGCACTTCGCCGGTCGAGAGTTCGCGCAGGTCGTCGAGATCGAGCTCGACGTCGAAGTGCCCCGCGTTCGCCAGCAGCGCACCGTCCTTCATCCGCTCGAAGTGCTCGCGCCGAAGCACACGCCGCGATCCCGTCACGGTGATGAACACGTCGCCTTGCTCGGCCGCCTCGAGTGCGGGCATTACGCTGTATCCGGCCATCCGGGCCTCGAGCGCGCGGAGCGGATCGACCTCGCACACGATCACCGCGGCGCCGGCACCTCGCGCGCGCTCGGCGATGCCCAGGCCGGTCCAGCCGTAGCCGACGATCACGACGGTCTGACCCGCGAGCAGCACGTGGCTGGCGCGGACGATCCCGTCGATCGCGGACTGGCCGGTGCCGTGCCGGTCGTTCAGCGCGCGCTCGGTCCGCGCCTCGTTGACCGCGAGCACCGGGCAGACGAGCTTGTCCTGCTCCTCCAGACGCCGAAGCCGGACCAGACCTGTGGTCGTCTCCTCGGTCCCGCCGATCAGACCCTTCAACAGCCTGCCTCCGGCCTCGTGTGCGGTGATGAGCAGGTCGGCGCCGTCGTCGATCGTGATCTGCGGCTCGGTGGCGAGCGCCGCCCGCACGTGGCTTGCGTAGCTGTTGAGATCCTCGCCGCGCATCGCCCACACCCCGACCCCATGCTCGAGCACGAGCCCGGCCGCGACCTCGTCCTGAGTCGAGAGCGGGTTCGCTGAGCACAGCGCGGCCTGAGCGCCCCCGGCGATCAGCGTGAGCAGCAGGTTTGCCGTCTCCGCGGTGACGTGCAAGCAGGTCGCGATCCGCGTCCCGTCAAGCGGTCGTTGCAGCCGGAACCGGTCCTGGATCTTGCCCAGGACCGGCATCTGCTCCGACGCCCAGGCGATTCGCGCAGCACCGTCGGCGGCCAGACTGAGGTCGGCCACCTCGTGCGCCGGTGCGGACGCCCGTCGCATCGGCCGCGGAGCGCGCGGCTCCTAGTAGCGGTAGTGGTCCGGCTTGTACGGCCCCTCGAGCGGCACGCCGAGGTACCCGGCCTGCTGCGCGGTCAGCTCGGTCAGCCTCGCGCCGAGCGCGTCGAGGTGCAGCCGCGCGACCTTCTCGTCAAGGTGCTTGGGCAGCGTGTAGACACGCTTCTCGTAGACGTCGTTGTGGCCGTAGAGCTCGATCTGCGCGATCACCTGGTTGGTGAACGAGTTCGACATCACGAAGCTCGGGTGTCCGGTCGCGTTGCCGAGGTTGAGCAGCCGGCCCTCGGACAGGACGATGATTGCGTGCCCGTCCGGGAACACCCACTCGTCGACCTGCGGCTTGATGTTGATCCGCTCGATGCCCGCGATCTTGCCCAGGCCGGCCATGTCGATCTCGTTGTCGAAGTGACCGATGTTGCCCACGATCGCCTGGTGCTTCATCCGCGACATGTGGTCCGCGGTGATCACGTCACGGTTGCCGGTCGCCGTGATGAAGATGTCGGCCTTGTCGATCACGTCCTCGAGCGTCAGCACGTGATAGCCGTCCATCGCCGCCTGCAGCGCGCAGATCGGGTCGATCTCGGTGACCACGACGCGTGCGCCCTGGCCGCGCAGTGAATCTGCGCATCCCTTGCCGACGTCGCCGTACCCGCAGATCACGGTCATCTTGCCGCCGATCAGCACGTCGGTGGCGCGGTTGATCCCGTCGATCAGCGAGTGACGGCAGCCGTACTTGTTGTCGAACTTCGACTTGGTCACCGAGTCGTTGACGTTGATCGCCGGGAACAGCAGGGTCCCGTTCTCCGCGAACTGGTAGAGCCGGTGCACTCCTGTGGTCGTCTCCTCAGTAACGCCCTGGATCTCGGCGGCGACCTTGGTCCACTTCTGGGGATCGTGGGCCAGCGTGCGCTCGAGCAGCTCCAACACGATCCGGAACTCCTCGGAATCGGCGCTGGCGGGATCGGGCACCGCGCCCGCACGCTCGAACTCGACCCCCTTGTGGACGAGCAGGGTGGCGTCGCCGCCGTCGTCGAGGATCATGTTCGGGCCCTCCCGCCCCCAGCTCAGGGCCTGCTCGGTGCACCACCAGTACTCCTCGAGGGTCTCGCCCTTCCACGCGTACACCGGCACGCCCTGCGGATCCTCCGGCGTGCCCTCCGGACCGACGACCACCGCGGCGGCCGCGTGGTCCTGAGTGGAGAAGATGTTGCAGCTGGCCCAGCGCACCTCAGCTCCGAGGGCCACCAACGTCTCGATCAGAACCGCGGTCTGGATCGTCATGTGCAGCGAGCCGGTGACGCGCGCGCCCTTCAGCGGCTGCCGCTCGGCGTACTCACGCCGGGTTGCCATCAGGCCGGGCATCTCGTGCTCGGCAAGCCGAATCTCCTTGCGCCCGAAGTCGGCAAGCTCGAGGTCGGCAACCTTGTAGTCGGTCTTCGCGGCAGTCGTGCTCATTGGCTCTCCACAGTTGGTGTGATCAAGGTTTCTCAGGCGACTGACAGGAGCTTCTGGTGCTTCTCCTGCTCAAAGCGCAGCCAGTCCTCGGCGCCGACGTCCTCGGGCCGCTGGGGCGTCGCCTCCAGCCAGCTCTCCACGGCGGCCCGCAGGTCCGCGTCCTTCGCGAGCCGCGAGGCGAACGCCACGTCGGAAAGCTGCAGGTCGAACCCGGCAAGCAGCTCCTTGAGGGTGCGGAGCCGCTGCAGCTCGGCCGGCCCGTACAGGCGGTAGCCGGTCTTCGACCGTGCCGGCGTGACCAGCCCGGTCCGTTCGACATACCTCAGCATTCGCGCGGACCAGCCCGTGGTCTCGGCCGCCTCGTGGATCGTCAGTCCATCCATCGCCCGACAAACATTACCACGGGTGTGTCAAGGTTTTGCCGTCCTCTGCTCCCTGCTTGGCCGGCCGACGGGGCGGGCGGGGCGGCGATTTCTCGGCAATGTGCGGGGGTTCTCCGCTCGAACACTTGTCTAGGTGTGACTGCACGCTCGATGATTACGCCATAGGATGCACCCACGTCCACCCACGGAACGGAGCTGGAACGGGCTTGGAACCGGTCCGGAATCGGCCACAGTGAAAACTCGCAGCAAGGGGATCTGCGCGGGAATCGCAGCATCGGTCTTGGCGTGCGCTTCGATCGGCGCCACCACCGCGCTCGGGCAGCCCGGGGAGCATGGCTCCGGGGCCGGTAGTCCCTTCGCGCACGCTGGGCACGGAACTCCCCACTACATCGGCGGGCCGCCCGGGCTCGCCGGCGGCGGCCCGCCCGGCCTGGCGAGCGGTGGCCCGCCCGGACGCGCGAGCATGGCTCGCGGCAACGGCAACCCGCACTACGGCGGTGGTGGCGGAAATCCGCACTACGGCGGCGGTGGCGGAAACCCGCACCCGCCCGGCACCACCGGCAACCCGCACGACCAGGGCGGCGGCGCCCCCGGTGGTCCGGGGGGGAGTGGCAGCGCGGGCGCTCCTGGCGGTCCGGGCGCTCGCTGGCGGTCCGGGCGACGGCGCCGGCAACCCCGGCGACCACGGCAATGGCGGCGGCAACCCGCACGCGCCCGGCACCACCGGCAATCCACACACGCCGGGCACCACGGGCAACCCCCACATTCACGGCGGCCTGACACCCTCGGGCCCGTCCACCGGCGGCACGACGACCGGCACGAGCACCGGAACCGGGTCGACACCTGGAACCGGCGTCGGACAACCCGGCAGCAACCGGGGCGGCGCGGGAACCGGGACGAGCGGCTCAACGCCGACGTCGCCGACCGGCTCAACGCCGACGTCGCCGACCGGCCCGACGTCGCCCACCGGCCCGACGTCCCCGACGGGGCCGACGACCCCGACCGGGCCGACGACGCCGACGAATCCGTCGTCCCCCGGAACGCCCACGACCCCAGGCTCCTCGAACTCGAACACGTTCCTTTCCTCACCGTCCCTCGCCGGCGGCCACACCGCCAACGCTTTCTCCTCGACCCTCGCCGCCACACTCGGACTCGCGGGTGGCGGCGCGCGCGGCGCCGGCGGATCGGCGAGCGTGTTCAGCTCGCCGCTGGCTCCCGGACTGGCCGCGCTCACGCCGACGCTGACGGCGAGCGGTACCCCCACCGCGGCGAGGACGCAGTCGGACTCGCGCGGTGCCGCCGCGGGACAGTCGGCGGGATCGCGCAGCTCGACCGCGAACGTGATCGAGCATTTCGTCAGCGTGATTCCGGGCTTTGTCTGGCTGGCGATCGGAGTCTCACTCGCCCTTGCCGCGCTCGGTGGGGCGGCGGCCCTGCGCTCCGGGCGGCGAGCGCGCCGGCAGGCGGGAGAGATCGCCGTCGTCAGCGCAGCCGCACTGACCGATTCACTGACCGGCATCCTCAATCGCCGCGGCTTCCTCGATGCGGCCGAGCGCGAGCTCGCCCGCGCCAAGCGCTACGGTCGGCCCCTGGTGCTCGCCTACGTCGACGTGCGTGGGCTCAAGGCCGTCAACGACACCGAGGGCCACCTCACCGGTGACCGGCTGCTGAAGGACGCCGCGCAGCTCCTGCGCGAGTCCGCCCGCGCCGACGATGTGGTCGGGCGCCTCGGCGGAGACGAGATGGGCCTGCTGCTCGCCGAGCAGGGCGCCGAGGGCGCGATCGCGGTCACAAACCGGATCTCATCTCGGGTCCCGGTCCGCCGCCGCGCGCTGAGGCTCCGATCCCACTGGGATCTGACGATCGGCACCGCGACGTTCCCACGCGACGGCGGCACGGTCGACGAGCTGCTCGCCACCGCCGATCGGCGGCTCTACGAGCAGCGCGGGATCGCCCTCTCCTGATCGCAGGCCTGACGCCTGATCGCAGGCCTGACGCCTGATCGCAGGCCTGACGCCTGATCGCTGGGCCGACGCCTGATCCGGCAGCCGGCTGCGATCAGCCGGTCGCCAGCATCCGCTTGAGCCGCAGGATCGCGTCGACCGGCGTAGGGTCGACCCCCCGCAGCGCGGCCACATAGACCGACACGAGGTCTCCCAGCAGGACGAGCGACACGAGCCGATCCGTGCGCGTCTCGCCGATCGTCTCGACCCGGAACGTCGCCGCCGCGTGACCGGCGATCAGCCCTCGCGTGAGCTCGATTCGCTGCCGAACGCGCGGATGCAGGTCGGAGTCGTCGAGGAACACGGCGCTGAACCGACCCAGCTCAGGTGCCCCCTCCCATCCCGCGATCTCGTTGTGGTCGAGCTCCGGAAGGTCGTGGGCGAAGCACGGCGTGTTGGCGTTCTCGTTCAGCTGCGTCTTCCAGCGGTAAGCCACCGGCGCGGTCAGACCCGCGCCGGCGATCTGCGGGATCGTGCCCTGCAGGCCTCGCGCCAGCTCCTTGGCCAGGCTGTCGGAGGGGGCGTCGGGGCCCCAGCTCGCCACGAGGCCTTCGGCGTGCGCAGCCGCGACGTCGATCTCCGAATGCAGCCCTTCGCCGGCCCCGCACAGACCCGCGACCTCGAGCGCGATCACGAACGAGTACGCGACCGCGGAGCGCGGCTGGAATCCACCCGGAATCGGAATCACCGGCACTGCCTCGGCGCGCGCCGCGTCGGCCAGCTTGCCGCCGGTGGTGGCGACGATCCGGCGGGCTCCGAGCGCCCCGGCGGCCTCGTAGACGGCGAGCGTCTCCTCGGTGTCACCCGAGTAACTCGCGCACAGGACGGTTGTGTCCGGCGTGGTCCAGGCCGGGAGCGCATAGTCGCGGGCAAGCACGATCGGACGCGAGGCCCGATCACCCAGCGCCGCCCGGGCCAGCGCCCCGCCGATCCCCGAGCCACCCATGCCGGCGACGATCAGTCCGCCGGGCGCGTCGTGGGGCTCGAGGCCCGCGGACTCGACGCGCCACATCGCATCCCGGAGCTGATCCGGCATCGCGAGGATGTCGTCGAGCAGGCGCGATTTGTCGATCGCCGCGATCGAGTCGCGATCGAGGTCGGTCGTGATGCTCAAAACTTGATCGCTCCGTTGGGAAGCTCCACGCCGGGGAAGATACGCGCGCCGGCGGCAAGGATGTTTTCTGAGCCGATTCTCACGCCCTCGCCGATCACCACACCACCCTGGATGTGGCAGCCGTCGCCGACCGTCACCCGGGGCGCGACGATCGACCCGCTGATCGTCGAGTGCGCGCCCACCGTCGTGCCGTCAAGGACCACCGACCCCACGATGTGAGATCCAGACCCGACGCTCACACCCGGCCCGAGCACAGCCCTTCCGCCTACGATCGCATCGGTCGCGACCACGCACCCGGCCCCCGCCAGGGCCGGCGCCACCAGCCGTCCGTCGATCTGCCCACCCTCGCTCAGCGTCAGCCCCGCCTCGCCCAGGCGCCGTCCGATCTCCGTCTCGACGTTGCCCTCGAGGATGTCGTAGGTGGCCTGCAGGTAGCCCTCCGGGGTTCCGATGTCCAGCCAGTAGCCGTTCGACGGATGGCCGTAGAGCCCTCGGCCAACGAGCGCCGGAAACACCTCGCGCTCGATCGAGATGTTCGTTCCGGCGGGGGCCATCTCTTCGAGGATCGTCCGCTCGAGGATGTAGGCACCCGCGTTGATCAGGTTGGTGTCGATCTGCTCGGGGCCAGGCTTCTCGAGGAATTCGCGGACCGAGCAATCGTCCTCCAGGCGCACCAGGCCGTACCGCGATGGATCCTCGACCCCGACGAGCGCCAGGGTCGCCTGCGCGCCCGCGCGCTCGTGCTGCTCGAGCTGGGCGGTCAGGTCCATGTCGGTGAGAACGTCACCGTTGAGCATGAAGAACCGCTCGTCGAGCAGCTCCTCGGCGAACTTCAGCGCGCCACCGGTTCCCAGCGGCCGCGGCTCCTCGATGTAGCGCAGGCGCATCTCGAACCGTTCGCCGTCGCCGAGCACCCGACGCACACCCTCCGCCATGAACCCGCACGAAAGGATCACGTCGTCGACGCCGTGGCGCCCAAGCCACTCGAGCATGTAGGCGATGAACGGCCGATCCACCAGGGGCACGACCGGCTTGGGCACGGTCGAGGTGAGCGGGCGCAGCCGCGTACCCTCGCCCCCGACGAGGATCAGCGCCTGCATCAGATCCCGATGCCCTCGTAGGTGAGCCCGGCGGCCCTGACCTTCTCTGGATCGAGGAAGTTGCGTCCGTCGATGACGGTCGTGCCGGCCATGCGCGACGCCACCTCGTGCCAGTCGAGCTCGGCGAACTCGGGCCACTCGGTCACGATCACACAGGCATCGGCGCCCGTGACCGCGTCGAGCGCCGACGATGCGAAATCGATGCCGACCATCAGGTTGCGCGCCTCCTCCTCGGCGACCGGGTCATAGGCCCGCACGGAGGCGCCGTCGGCCTGCAGCCGCGCCGAGAGCACCAGCGAGGAGGCCTCACGCATGTCGTCGGTGTTGGCCTTGAAGGCAAGACCGAGCAGCGTTACCGAGCGTCCCACGAGCGACCCGATGTGCTTGTGCAGCTTGCCGACCACTCTTCGCTTCTGCAGCTCGTTGACCTCGATCACGGCGGTCAGCAGCTGGAAGTGGTAGCCCGAGTTGCCGGCCAGCTGCTTCAGCGCCGAGACGTCCTTGGGGAAGCAGGACCCGCCGAAACCGATGCCCGGCTTGAGGAAGTGCGTTCCGATCCGCTGGTCAAGGCCCATCCCTCGCGCCACCTCGAGCACATTCGCGCCGGTCTCCTCGCACACGTTGGCGATCTCGTTGATGAACGAGATCTTGGTGGCCAGAAACGCGTTGGCGGCGAGCTTGATCATCTCGGCGCTGGGGATGTCCGTGCGCAGCAGCGTGCTGCCGAGCGGCGCGTACAGCTCGGCCACGGCGTCGCCCGCCCAGTCTCCGTCGTCGCCGACCACGACCCGATCCGGCTCGCGGAAGTCGTGCAGCGCCGATCCCTCCTTGAGGAACTCGGGACACGACACGTACGCGAAATTGGGTTTGCCACCCTCCTTGAAGGTCCGCTTGATCGCGGCGCCGGTCCCCACCGGCACCGTCGACTTCATCACGAGCGCGTGGCGGTCGGAGGCCGGCATCGCGCTGACCACGGCGTTGACGGCGGAGAGGTCCGCGTCACCCGAGTAGGTCGGCGGCGTGCCGACGGCCACGAACAGCAGTCGCGCGTGCTCGAGTCCGGGGCCGAGCTCGGTCGAGAAATGCAGGCGCCCGCGATTGCGGGCGATCGCCTCCTCCAGCCCCGGCTCGTAGATCGGCACCTCCCCCCGCTCGAGCCGAGCGATCTTCGCTGCGTCGATGTCGACGCACCACACTTCGTTGCCCAGCTCGGCGAAGCCGACGGCGGTTACGAGGCCGACATAGCCGGTGCCGATGACAGCAATGGACTCTCGCGCTGCGCTCATAGACCGCGGGAGGGTAGCGAGGCCAGTGGATCGGGGGCGCGCTAAGGCGCTAACCGGCCGTCAGCGATCCGGCGATCGCCACCATCTGGGCGTTCGTCAGGTCGGAGGTGAGCGTGTTCGAGATCCAATACACGCCGTGCGGCGTCCGCCACGCCACGAGCGTGAGCTTGCCACCGTTGGTGTACAGCGAAAGGTGCTTGCCGTTGACGGTCTTGTCCTGGTGCGTGCCGTTGAGGATCGGCGGGTTCGGCCAGTTCGTGCCCTGCACGCCGTAGTACTGGCCGAGCACCGAGTTGAGTTCGAGCGTCAGCCGGTAGGCCGCGTGCAGGTGACGCCGCTGGTCACGGATCGTGTACGCGCGCGGGTAGGAGTTGGCGACCGGGCCGATCGCGCACGTCGCATTGGTGCAGTACCGCGAGCCCGCCGCGATCACCCGCGGGAAGAACACCTGCATCCCGGCGCCGCCGAGCGCGGCAACCTGGGCCCTGCCGTCCGGGATGTCGCCGGTGACGGCGGCCCCGGCGCCCGACGACGACGCCGGCTTAGCCGTGCCGCCCTTGTGGGCGCCGCTGCCGGGATGCGAGTGCGTCGGCGTCATGAACGCTCGGAAGGTGGCGTGCAGCGTGTGCGGGTCAGCCGTGACGTAGCACGGGGCGACGCCCACAGCGGCTCGAGTCCCGAACGCCGGAATGACCGCGCCGCCGCACGGCTGGAGCACCGCCGGGAACTTGATCTGCTTGATCGTGTGCCCGGCCGAGAAGGCCGCGAGGTTGAACAGGTTGATCAGTCCATCGACCGTGTGCAGGTCGTGGTCGGTCTGCGCATGTTTGCCGAAGATCTTGAGCAGCCGGTCACGGTTGGCAATCAGCGCCGAGGCGCCGTACTGCGCCTTCGCCCAGCGGACGAACGCCTGCTGGCGCGCGTTGCGCACGAGATCGTTGTCGGTGTGGCGGAAGCGCACGAACGACAACGCGTCGGCCCCGCACAGCTTCTGATACCCGGGCTGCAGGTCGATGCTCGAGTAGTCCGTGTAGGCAGTGTTGTTGTAGTAGCGGTGGTCGACGTCGGTGTAGACGCAGCCGATCGCGTTGACGAGCGCCTCGAAGCCGCCGAAGTTGACGTCGATGATGTGATTGACCTGAAGCCCCGGGAACACCTGCGTCTTGAGCACCTTGACGAGCAGGTTCGGCCCGCCGACCGAATAGGTGGCGTTGATCTTCGAGGAGTACGAGCCGCCGGTTCCAGGCAGTTGCACCCTCAGGTCGCGCGGGACCGAGAGCACGTTGACCGTGGACGAGTTCGGATCGAGCCGAACGAGCATCATCGTGTCGGTGTTGGCCGAGCGGAACGGCTCACCCGCGCGGTGATCGGAGCCGATCACGAGGATCGTTTGCGGCTTGCCGGGGTCGGCAATCGTCACGTTCGCGTGCGAGATCGGCGGCGTTCCCCCGATGTCGGTAGCGAGCTGCTTGAACTGGAGCAGGCCCGCAACCGCGGTCGCGGCCGCCGTGAACGCGACCACGATCACCGCGGCGAGCAACGCGCGCCAGAGCATCCCGCCCCGCGAATCGGGAATCAGCCTCATGCTGGCCCCTGCTCACCGTCCGGGCTCGCCACGGCCGGGGGCCTCATGAGTCCTCCGGCTGCCAAGCCGCCCTCGATCGCCCGCAGCTCGCCCGGGCGATCATCGCCCTCGAGCCACATCGGAAGGGTGCGGACGAAGTCGCCGAGCGCCCGCCGGTAGCGCGCCAGCGATGCGAGCGAGACCCACTCCTCCGGTCCGTGGTGACCGGCCCCGGCGGGGCCGAACTCCACCGCCGGAATCCCCGCCTCGATGAACGCCGCCGCGTCCGATGCTCCGTCACGCCCCACGCTCATCGTCTCCCGGTCGGGGTTACTGCGGGCGACAGCCTCTCGCAGCGCCCGGACGAACGGGTTGGTTCGCGCCACCGTCACGGGCGGATGGATGAAGGTTCGCGAGACCGAGATCCCGGGAATCGCCCTCACCTGAGCGAGGATGTCTCCCGGATCCTGGCCGGGGAGGTAGCGCACGTCGACCGCCATCGTGCACGCGTCGGGAACCTTGTTCAGAGCGTCGCCTCCCTGGATCCGCCCGAGGTTGATCGACGGCCGGTCGAACATCTGGGAGGACTCGCGGCTGAACGGCAGGGACTCGATCGCGCGGAACACATCGATCGCCTTCAGGATCGCGTTGTCTCCGAGCCACGGCGTGGAGCTGTGCGCGGCCCGGCCCTCGACCTCGATCCGCATCACCAGCACGCCCTTGGCCTCCACGCCGATGTGCATGTCGGTCGGCTCGCCCGTGATCGCGAAGTCGCCGCCGAGACCGCGGGCCACAACCCCGTCGGTGGAGCGCTCGTCGAGCTCCTCGGACTCCTCGTCGGGCACGCAGACGAGGCGCACGCGGACGCGCTCCTGGCCCTCGAGGTCCTTGAGCGCGCACATCATCGCCGCCAGGCCGCCCTTCATGTCGTAAGCGCCCCTCCCGATCAGGCGGTCGCCCTCGATCCTCGGCTCGAACTGATCCTGGTGGCCGGGCACTACGTCGAGGTGCCCGTGAAACACCACGGTCGGCACCCCATCACCGCGTGGACCGACCTCGGCCACCAGCACGGGCAGCCCGTTGTGGTCGTTGTCGTGCACTTCGATGTCGCGGGATTCGAGCCACCCCTTGATGAATCCTGCCCCAGCGACGATCACGTCGGGGCGCGACGTGTCGTAGCTGATCAGCCGCTCAGCCAGAGTCCGTTCGTCGAGCATCGGCGCCAATATAGATACCCGACCTAAAGTGGCGCCCCCGGCCGCCGCTGGCTACGAGCTCTCGGCGATCCGAAGGAACTGCTCGGCGCGGTCCTTGTCCCGCTGCGCGACGCGCTGCCTCTCGGTGTCCTCGCCGGCGGCCTCGAGCTCATGCTCGGCGCGCTGGACGCGGTCACGGAGATCGGCCACGTCGAGCGCGTCCGGCGCGTGCGCCTCCTCCACGAGCAGCAGGGCTCGGTTGCCGGCCACCTGCATGTAGCCCTCGGCCTGCGCGAAGCGCACGACCTCTGATTCGCTCGTATAGAGCCGCAGCTCGGTCGGGTCGAGCATCGCGAGCACGGGCTCGTGGTTGGCGAGCACGCCGATCGAGCCTGCCGCGGTGCGCGTCGAGACCATCTCGACCTCGTCGTTGAAGACCTCGCCCTCCGGGGTGAGGACCTCGACCTGGAACTTGCTCCGGGCCATCTAGTCCTTCTGGGCTTCCTCGACCACCGCGTCGATCGTGCCCTTCATGAAGAACGCACGCTCGGGGAGGTCATCATGCTTGCCCTCGAGGATCTCCTGGAAGCCGCGGATCGATTCGGCGACCGGCACGTACACCCCTGGGGTGCCCGTGAACTGCTCGGCCACGTGGAACGGCTGGGAGAGGAACCGCTCGAGCTTGCGCGCCCTTCCGACCGTCACCCGGTCCTCGTCGGAGAGCTCGTCGATTCCGAGGATCGCGATGATGTCCTGGAGCTCCTTGTACCGCTGCAGGACCTCCTTGACCTCGTTGGCCACCGCGAAGTGCTCGTCGCCGAGGATCTCGGCCTTGAGGATCGTCGAGGTCGAATCGAGCGGGTCGACGGCCGGATAGATGCCCTTCTCCGAGATTGCGCGGGAAAGCGTCGTGGTCGCGTTGAGGTGGGCGAACACCGATGCCGGCGCCGGGTCGGTGAGGTCGTCGGCCGGCACGTAGATCGCTTGGATCGAGGTGACCGAGCCCTTGCTGGTCGAGGTGATCCGCTCCTGGAGCTGGCCCATCTCCGACTCGAGCGTCGGCTGATAGCCCACCTGCGAGGGCATCCGGCCGAGCAGCGCGGAGACCTCCGAGCCGGCCTGCACGAAGCGGAAGATGTTGTCGATGAACAGGAGCACGTCCTGGCCCTCCTGGTCGCGGAAGTACTCCGCCATCGTCAGCCCAGACAGCGCTACGCGCATGCGGGCTCCGGGGGGCTCGTTCATCTGGCCGAAGACGAGCATCGTCTTGTCGAGGACGCCGGACTCCTTCATCTCCAGCCACAGGTCGTTGCCCTCGCGGGAGCGCTCACCGACTCCGCAGAAGGCCGACAGCCCGCCGTGTTCCTGGGCGAGGTTGTGGATCAGCTCCTGGATGATCACCGTCTTACCGACGCCGGCGCCGCCGAACAGGCCGACCTTGCCGCCCTTGGCGTAGGGCGCGAGCAGGTCGATCACTTTGATCCCGGTCTCGAACATCTCCGTGGTCGGGGTCAGCGCCTCGACCTTCGGTGCGTCGCGGTGAATCGGCCAGCGCTCGACGTCGGCGGAGACGGGCTCCCCGAGGTCAATCGTCTCGCCGAGCAGGTTGAAGATTCGGCCCAGCGTCTCGGGACCGACCGGGACGGTGATCGGCGCGCCGGTGTCCACCACCTCGGTGCCGCGGGCGAGGCCATCGGTGGTGTCCATCGCAACCGCGCGGACGCGGTCGTCTCCGAGGTGCTGCTGCACCTCGCAGATCAGCCACGGGTCGTCCTGGGCCGCAATGTCGACGTCCTCCTCAGCGCTCGCGGCGGCCGGCCGGCGGACCTTGATCGCGGTGTTGATCTCGGGCAGATGGTCCGGGAACACGGCCTCGATCACGACGCCCTGGATCTCCTCGATCCGGCCGATGTTCTCGGTTCGCTTTTCTGCCTGCTCTGAAGTCTCTGTTGTCGTAGCCATGTTGCTCTCCAGTCTAGGTGTTACCCGGGTCTAGCCCGCAAGCCCTTCGGCTCCGGCAACCACTTCCATGATCTCCTGCGTGATCTCCGCCTGACGGGCGCGGTTCATCTCCAGGGTCAGATCCTGGATCAGCTCGCCCGCGTTCTCCGACGCGTTGCGCATCGCGGTCATCCGCGCGCCGTGCTCGGACGCGGTCGACTCGAGCAGCGCCCGGTAGATCGAAACCTCGACGTAGTCCGGTACGAGCCGCTTGAGGATCTCCTCCGGGTCTGGCTCGTACTCCACCAGCGAGCGCTTCTCGGGGCGCCCGTCGGTCTCGCTCTCAGATTCGCCGTCCTCGGATTCCTCGGCCAGCACGGTCGCCTGCTGCAGCGGCAGCAACGTCTCGCGTCGCACCTCCTGGGAGATCGGCGAGATGTATCCGTTGTAGAAGACCTCCACCCGGTCGACGTCGTTGTCGATGTACGCGGCCATTAGTCGGTCGGCGATCCCGCGCGCGTCGGCGTAGGACGGGCGGTCGGTGAAGCCGGTGAAGCTCTGGGCGGGCTCGAGTCCTCGGAAGCTCAGCGACGACGCGGCGCGCCGGCCGGAGGCGAAGTACACGGCCTGGTGACCCTCGCCGCCATGCTCGCGTCCCGCGGCGACGCCGGCACGGATGATGTTGGTGTTGAACGCGCCGGCCAGCCCACGGTCGCCCGCGACTAGCAGGATCCCCACCCGGTCGATCTGCTCGCGCTCGGCCAGGATCGGAAGCCTGGGCACGCTCCCGGCCGCCTCGGCGGCCTCACGTGTCATCCGGCGGATCGCGCTCGCGTAGGGGCGCAGCGCCTCGATCCGCTGCTCGGCACGGCGCAGCCTTGCGGCCGCGACCATCTCCATCGCCCGGGTGATCTTCTGGATGTTCTTGACCGCACCGATGCGGTTGCGAACGTCGCGCTGTGAGGTGGCCATGCCCCTGGGACGAAGGCGGCGCTAGGCCGCCTCGGCCTGCTCCTGACCGTCTTTGTCGTCCCCGTCCTCGTCATGCCGGCTGCGCGGCACGTCCTCGGAGTCCTCGAGCGGGTGGCCCTCCTCGTCGAGATCGAAGCCGAAGTCCTCGGCGTAGCGCTCCACCGCCTTATCGACGCCGCCCTGGGTCTCGTCGGACCAGTCGCCACCGGCAATCGTCTTGAGCAGCTCCGGCTCGTTGCCGCGGACCGACTCGGTCAGCCCGGCCAGGAATTTGTCGACCTTGTCGACGACGATCCGGTCCAGGTACCCGTTGGTGGCCGCGTAGATCTGGACCACCTGGTCCTCGGCCGGCATCGGGTGGCGCTCGGCCTGGTTCAGGGTCTTCACCAGCCGTTCGCCACGAGCCAGCGTCCGCTGGGTCTCGGGATCGAGCTCGGAGCCGAACTGGGCGAACGCCTCGAGCTCGCGGTACTGCGAGAGCTCGAGCTTGAGCCGACCCGCGACCTTGCGCATCGGAGTGATCTGCGCGTTGCCGCCCACGCGGGAAACCGAGATCCCGACGTTGATTGCGGGCCGGACGCCGGAGTAAAAGAGCTTCGGCTCGAGGAAGATCTGGCCGTCGGTGATCGAGATCACGTTCGTGGGGATGTAGGCCGACACGTCGCCGGCCTGCGTCTCGATGACCGGAAGCGCGGTCAGCGAGCCGCCCTTGAGATCGTCGTTGAGCTTGACCGCACGCTCGAGCAGCCGCGAGTGCAGGTAGAACACGTCGCCGGGGTAGGCCTCGCGGCCGGGCGGCCGGCGAAGCAGCAGCGACATCTGACGGTAGGCGTAGGCGTGCTTGGTCAGATCGTCGTAGATCGCCAGCGCCGCGCGTCCGTCGTAGAGGAAGTACTCGCCCATGGCGCAGCCGGCGTAGGGGGCAAGGAACTTGATCGGCGCCGCCTCGTCGGCGGCTGCCATCACGATGATCGTGTTATCGAGCGCGCCGGCCTCCTCGAGCGTCTTGGCGAGCGCAACGACGGTCGACTTGCGCTGGCCGATGGCCACATAGACGCAGATCAGGTCACGGTCCTGGTTGTTGATGATCGTGTCGATGGCGATCGCGGTCTTGCCGGTCTGGCGGTCACCGATGATCAGCTCGCGCTGGCCACGGCCGATCGGGATCATCGAGTCAATCGCCTTCAGCCCAGTGAGCATCGGCTCCTTCACCGGCTGGCGCTGGACGACGCCGGGAGCCTTGTGCTCGGCCGGGCGCATGGCGGAGTGATGGATCTCGCCCTTGCCGTCGAGCGGGTTGCCGAGCGGGTCGACGATCCGGCCCAGGAACTCATCTCCGACCGGGATCTCAAGCAGGCGCTTGGTCCGCTTGACCGTGTCGCCCTCGCTGATCCTCTCCCAGTCGCCGAACAGCACGGCGCCGACGTTGTCGGACTCGAGGTTCAGGGCCAGGCCGGTCACGTCGTGGGGCAGCTCGAGCATCTCGAACGACATGCAGTTCTCGAGGCCGTGGATGCGGCAGATGCCGTCCGCGACCGACAGCACCGTCCCGACCTCGGTCAGGTCGGCGCCGGTGGTGTCCAGGCCTTCAATCCGGCTCTTCAGTATTGAGGTGATCTCGTCGGGCTTGATCTGCATCAGGTGTTGCTCCTTGACAGGCGCGGCTCGCTGTTTGCTACGCCTGCGCGACTTGCTTGCGAAGTTGTTCCAGACGGTTCTTGATCGAGGCGTCCAGGATGAAGTTGCCGACCCTGAGCACGATCCCGCCGAGGATGTCCGGGTCGACCGCACTGGAGAGCTCGACGTTGCGGCCGGTCTGCTCGTGGATCCGATCGCCGATGTTCCGCACGATTTCCTCGTCGAGACTGACCGCGCTGGTCACCTCAACGGGCAGCAGCCGGTTCTCCTCGTCCCAGAAGCTGTCGAACCGCGTGCGGATGCGAAAGATAGCGGGCATCCGGTGGCGTTCCAGAAGCGCCTCGAGGAAATTCATCAACTGCTCGTTGGCGCCGCTCACGGCGCGCTCGAGCCCATCCTTCTTCTCCTGGGTGGAGAAGTAGGGCGAGAAGAAGAACACCGCCAGGTCCCGGTTCGCCGACAGGGCGTCGGCGAACTGACCGAGCTGCTCGCGGATCTCGTCGAGGTCGCCGTGCTCCAGAGCGACCTCGAACAGCGAGCGGGCGTACACCTGGGCGATCTCTTCCACCGCTACTCATTCCCTCCGGGGCTGAGCGCGGCGAAGTCGAGCTCGCCGAGCGCCTCTTCGACGAGGCGACGCTGGTCATCCTCGGTGAGGGTCTTGCGCGTGACCTTCTCGGTCGCCATCACCGTCAGGTCGGCGACCTCACGGCGGATCTCCTGGATCGCCCGGCGCGTTTCGCTTTCGATATCGCGGCGAGTCTGCTCCATAAGCTGCTCGCGCTTGGCCTGGGCTTCGTTCTGCGCGTCGCGCTCGTGCACTTCGGCAGCCTTGCGCGCCCGGTCGAGGATCTCCTCAGCCTGCTGACGCGCATCCTTGAGTCGCTCGCGGTAGTCGGCCAGCAGTTGATCGGCCTCGGTGCGGGTGCGCTCGGCTGCGTCGATCGAATCCTCGATCGCGTGCTGTCGGCGCTCGAGCGCCTCCGAGATGCGCGGGAACGCGACCTTCGCCAGGACGAACATCGAGATCCCGAACAGCAGCAGCGTCCAGATCATCAGGCCGACGTTCGGCGAGATCAGGAACGAGCCGCTGCTCGATGCTGTGTGCAGCACGGGCGGCATCTACTTGAGCACGTAGGAGATCAGGCCCGCGACGAGCCCGTAGAAGAAGCACGCCTCGGTAAGCGCGAATCCGAGCCATTGGATGCTCGTGATCTCGTCACGCATCTCCGGCTGGCGGGTAACCGACTCGATCACCTTTCCGAAGATGATGCCGATGCCGACGCCGGCGCCGAGGGCACCCAGACCGCCTCCGATGCCGATTCCGAGCCCCGCCCCGACCCCGGAGGACGCGGCCAAGTGGAGGATTGGTGTAAGCACTGTGAGCTCAGCTCCTTGTTGTTAGTGGGAAGAGACCGCGCCGCCGAGATAAATGGCGGACAGCGTCGCGAAGATGAATGCCTGGAGGGTGGCGACCAGGCCGAGTTCGAACATGTAGATCAGGATCCCGGCCGGGAGCGTGAACCAGCCCAGCGCCTGCAGGCCCAGGATCACGGCAAGGCCGCCGGTCATGAACAGAATGATCATGTGGCCGGCGAGGATGTTGGCGAATAGTCGGATCGTCAGCGATATGAGTCGCATGAACACCGAGACGATCTCCAGCGGAACGATCAGGATCAGCATCGGGCCATGGACGCCCTTGGGGATCAGGCTCTTGATGTACCCGAGCAGACCGTGGTGGGCCTTGAGCCCCTCCCAGTTGAAGGCGATGAACACGATCAGCGCGAGCACCAGTGGCACCGAGATGTTGGCCGTGGCGGCATACAGCGCGAACGCGGGCAGGTGCACGCCGAAGATCCTGACCTTCTCCTCCGTGTTGCTGGGAAGCGGGAGGTAGCCGATCAGGTTCGAATACCAGATGAACAGGAACAGGGCGCCCAGGAACGGGAACCACTTGGCCGCCATCGCGTCGGACATGTTCCCGCGGGTGATGTTGTCGCGCATCAGCGAGAAGATCGCCTCGACCGCCGTCTGGACCTTGTTCGGGCGCGTGTGCATCCGCCGCGCGACGTACACCATCGTGACCGTGGTCAGAATCGCCGCGATGAATAGATACAGCACGGCTCGGTTGATGCTGAACACCCCTAGGGCGACCCAGTTGACCAGCTTGAACTCGTTCTGAACCTGGAACTCGTTGTTCTTGTGCTGGGTGAACCCGTAGATCAGGATCAGGGTGACGAAGCCCAGTAGGTAGAAGGCAAAGATGCCCAGGAACAGCTTGCGGCCCTTGCTCACTTTGACCTCGGGCGGGTTATGGCGGTGCTCGCCAGCTGGACGGTGAAGGCGAACACGATCACGGCGAGGGCAGTCAGTCCGGCATCCTTGCCGTCGGACTTGCGCACGAGGATCACGGTGATCGCGAGGGCGAACAGCCGCCCGAGCATGTACCCGAGCCGCACGCCCACCTGGCTGCGCGCATCCGCCGACGCGGCGACCCGGTCCACCGCGACCCCGATCGCTCGCAACGCGATCCACACCACGGCCGCGATTCCGTAGCCGGTCGCCGAGACGCCGATCAGGAGCATGATCGGGGCGGCCACCACCAGCAGCACGACATCGAAGTAGCGCAGCACGGGCATCGACGGCTCAGAGATCGTGGGCGTACTCAGCGACATTGCGTGGCCCCTGAGCAGGCTGCGCGCCGACCCCGGCGAGGCCGGTTGCGCGCGGACGGCAGGTCATCGTCATGGTGTCTGAGAACGCTGTTCAAGCTGAGCAGGGGTCGGAAGGGCGCGAAGGGTACCGTCAGGGCAACAGGGGCGTCGCCTGGAAACACCCCCAGATCGCTTTCCGACCACCGAGTCCGGAGGTCGTGAAGAAGCCTGAACGTTAGCGCGACGTTAGCCTCAACGCCGCCCGATGCCCCTCACCATCTAGCGCACCCGCGGAAGCGCGGGCTTCCACAGCTGCCCCTCGGCCCATAGCGCGGCGATCCCAGTGCGGGGCAGGCCGAGCGCGCCCTCGTAGACCAGATAGCGCGGCTCCCAGCGAGGGAAGAACTTGGCGTTGAACCGGTACAGGCTCTCGATCTGGAAGAACGGGTTGCCGAGCGTGATCAGCTTGCCCAGGAACCGCTCCGAGCGCTTCTCCGGGCTGTGCATCCACTTCGCGAACGCGGCAAAGTTCAACGACATCTCGCCGAGCCCGCGGTCGCGCAGCAGCTCGACCGCCTTGACGACCAGGAACTCGGTCATTCCGTTAGGCGTGGCGGGGTCGCGTCGCATAAACGACAGCGAGACGGTGGAGCGGCCGTAACAGGGGACGAAATGCAGCACGCCGCGGATCGCACCCTCAGCGTCCTTCCCCAGCACAACCAGCGTCGGGTGATCCTCCTGTCCTCGAATCGAGTCCATCGCCATCGAGAATCCGCGCTCGGGAGCGCCCTCGCGGCCGCGCTCGAGCACCTCCTCGATCTGCTCCAGCGTGTGTTCGCCCAGCTCGCCAAGCTCGTGCAGCTCGGCGCTGAATCCGGCCTTGCTGAGCCGGCTCACCGACTGGCGGACCTTGCGGATCGGGCGGCCCTCCAATGAGAACTTGTCGAGCTCGATGATCGCCTCGTCGCCGAGGTAGATCGTCCGGAGCCCGAGCTCCTCATAGAGCGGGCACAGCTGCTCGCTCGCACCGACGGCGCCCAGTTTCAAACCGCGTGCCTCGGCGAACGCCTGCAGCTCGCGCAGCAGCCGCGGGAACGCCTCGCTCGGACCGACCGGGTCTCCGGACAGCAGCAGCACTCCGTTCTCGATCCGGTAGCCGACGAACGCGCCGGTGTCCTCGGTGAAGAAGTACTGCTTGTCGCCGCGGAGCTTGAAGAACGACAGCGTGTCGGTTCCGTGCGCGCGCACGAGCTCGGTCGCGGCCGCTCGGGCCCCGGGTCCGGGGAGCGTGCGCGGGGCGGCCAGGGGCCGGAAGATCACGTACGCGATCGACACCAGCGTGGCCAGCTCGATCACGTGCACGCCGAGCGGCATCCACGCCCACGGATGGTGGAAGTGCACCGGGCCGCCCTGCCACTGGAGCAGGTCTCCCGTTTCCCGCAGGATCGTCATCCCCGACGGGTGTCCCTGCGAGGCCCAGGTGGCGAGGGCCGCGAGCCCGAGGCCGATCAGGCCCAGCAGCGGCACCCGCCAGACCGCCGAGCGCAACGTGATCGGGTCGTGACGGACCCGGAACGAGGCGCCGCCGGCGACCAGCACCACCGCGGTGCCCCAGGTGATTGCCGTCTCCTCGAAATCGAGGCCCTTGAGCAGGTCGAACAGGCCCAGCGCCAGCATCAGCACGATCGCCGCCTCCCAGGCGCGGCGGCGGCGCTTGAACAGATACGGCGAGACCAGCAGCAGTGCCATCCCGGCCGGCAGCGCCAGGGCGTGGAACAGGCGCATCGCCTCCACCGGCTCGAAATTGAGCAGCAGGTGCCCGCGCCAGCGGATGTTCGGCGTCAGCGTCGAGGCGATGTTGACCAGCCCCACGAACGCAGCGGCCACGGCGGCGAGGCGCGGCAGCCAGCGATGGATGCGTGGGCTGGAAGAAGTCACTAGAAGAGGCTGGACGAGGTGACGCAGTGGCCAACCGGGACCGATGCTGGATTCATCTCAGGCCACGGATTGGCGTCCAAGACCAAGTACCGCGGTTCAGGATGATTGTTACGTCACTCTGGGCCTCGATCCTGCCTGCGGAGGCCACTGTTAAGGCAAAACAGCCCGTGTGCAGGGATTTCTGCTATGCGCCGAAGCCTGCTCGGTGGGCGGCTATTGCTCCGCGGGCACGAGCTCGCGGCGGCGCTGCCTCGTCCAGCGGACGCCCGATCGCGGCAGTGCGAGCGCCAGCGCCAGGGCGCCGAACGGCAGCAGCGCAATCGTCACGAACACCGACCGCAGCCCGTCCGCGTCCGCGAGGACTCCGAGCAGCGGCGCGCCGATCCCACCCAGGCCGATCGAGAGTCCGATCGTGACCCCGGCGGCCATCCCGAGCCGTCCGGGCAGGTACTCCTGGCCCATCACGATCGTCACCGCGAACGTGGCGATCGTCGCCGCGCCGGCCATCGCCGCAAACACGATCGCGAGCCCGGGCCCGGAGAGGACGAACCCGGTGATCAGTGGGGGTAGCAGCAGCATCGAGCCGACCAGCACGGTGCGCCGGCCGAAGCGGTCGGCCAGAGGGCCGCCGACGAGCGTCCCCACCGCCCCGCCCAGCAGCATCGCGGCCAGCGCCGCGTTCGCGAGCGCCTTGCCCGTGTGGAGGACATGGACGTAGTAGAGCGGGATGAACGTCACCAGTCCGAAGTAGACGAACGAGCGCAGCGCGATCACGCCGGCCAGGATCGCGAACGGACCCCACGCCTCATGCTCGCCGCCGTGGTGGACCCGGCCGCCGACCACGTCGGTCCGGAACCGCTTGAGTCGCGGCAACTCGTGCGCCAGCACGAGCGCCATCAGGCCGGTCGGAATGATCACGAACACGGTCCCGTGCAGGCCGAAGATCAGCAGCAACGGCGTGAGCAGCACCGGACCGAGCGCGAAGCCGATGTTCCCGCCGACGCTGAACAGGCTCATGCCGCTCGCCCGCCGCGCCCCGGAGACGTAGTTGGCGAAGCGCGAGCCCTCGGGGTGGAAGGCGGCGACACCTAGGCCGCTGAGCACGATCGACCCAAACAGGAACCCGTAGCTCGGAGCGAACCCGGACAGCGCCACGCCGAGTCCGCCGAGCGCGGGACCGATCGGCATCAGCCAGGGAAGCGAGACGCGGTCCGACATGTGGCCGAACAGCGGCTGGATCACACTGCTCGAGATCGTCGCCGCCAGCACCAGCGCCGACGCCGCCGCATAGCTCAGATGGTCCTTGGAGATGAGGAAGGGCAGCAGCGCGGGAATCGCGCCCTGCGAGATGTCGGTGAACAGGTGACCGGCCGACAGCGTTGCCATCGCCCGCCGGTCGACACCGGCTCTGGCCACGATCAGAGCTCCCGCAGCCGCTTGTTCACCAGCCTGCGGCGGTCGAGCAGCTCGGACTCGAGCCGCTCGAGCTCACTGCGTCGCCCGCGTACCAGTTCGAGCTGGTTGGCGATGTGGCCGAGCGCCTGATCGAGGATCCGGCGCCTGGCTTCGGGGTCTTCGGTCTCGTGATACTCGCGCTTGAGCTCAGCGCGGGCGGTCTCGGCCTCGAGCAGCTGGCGCAGCTGGTCGAGCGAGAGCCCGAGCAGGTCTCGCAGGCGAACGATCTCGTTGATCCGCTCGACATCGGCGGCCGTGTAGCAGCGGTGCTGCCCCTGGGCCCGGTCACCGGCGCCCGGCAGCAACCCGATCTCCTCGTAGTAGCGGATCGTCCGCGGAGTGGTTCCCGTCTGCTCGGCGACCTCGCCGATCCGCAGCGAGCGCTCGCGAGTCGCGCTCACGAGATCACCGTCTCGGCCGGGCGGATCGCGGCCGCCTCTTCGGGGGCGGGTCCGTCGGTGCCCGGTTCGGCCACGTGCTTCGGGCGCGCGGCCGCGACGAAGGCGCCGAGCACCGAGACCGCGCTCAGGCACCACAGGGCCGTGTGCATGTTGGCAATGAACGGCGTCAGTTGGGTATCGGTGATGTGGTTCGCGAGACCCGAGAAGACCTTGAACAGGGTCGTCTTCGGGACCGAAGAGGTGACGACCGCCAGCACAAAGGCGATAGAGATCACGGCTCCGGTGTTCTGCACCAGAACCCGGGCGCCGGCCGCGATCCCGCGGCGGCGCGGAGTGACAGTGCCCATCATCGCTGCCGTGTTGGGGGAATTGAACATGCCCGAGCCGATGCCGACCAGGAACAGATAGCTCCCGGCGGCCCAGTAGGTGGTGTCGCGTCCGAGGGTGGTCATCAGCGCGAGCCCCAGGGCCCCGACGAGCATGCCGGCCACCGCCATCCCGCGCGAGCCGCGACGGTCGGCCCACATCCCGGCCAGCGGCGAGGAGATCAGCATCCCGAGCGCCAGCGGCGCCAGCTTGATGCCGGCGAGAATCGGCGAGTTGCCCTGGACCCCCTGGAAGTAGAACACGAACAGGAACATCAGGGCGAACCGCGACAGGCCGTTGATGAACGCGGCGGCCGAGGCAGCGGCGAACAACCGGTTCTTGAAGATGGCCAAGTCGAGCATCGGAGCCCGTTGGTGCTGCTCGATCCACACGAACGCCGGCAACAGGACGGCCGCCGCGATCAGAGCACCAATCACGGCCGGCGAGTTCCAGCCTGATAGGCCGCCCTTGGAGAGGCCGAACACGAGCCCGGTGAGCCCGATCAGGAACGTGATCGTGCCGAGTGCGTCGAATGACTTGTCCTCCCCGCTGGTGGACAGCTCGCGCAGCACGAGACCGGCCCAGAGGCTCCCGATCAGCGCGAACGGAACGTTGAACCAGAACACCCAGTGCCAGGAGATCGCCACCAGGGCGCCGCCGAGGACGGGGCCGATCACGAGCCCGATTGCGGCCACCATCGTGTTGGTGCCCATCGCCAGGCCGAGCTGCTCGCGCGGGAACGAGTCGGTTACGATCGCCGCGGCGTTGGCGAACAGGAATGAACCGCCGATGCCCTGGAGAATCCGCCACACGATCAGCTGCGTGCCGCTGCCGGCGAATCCGGCGCCCAGCGAGGCCACTGCAAACACGAGAAAGCCTCCGATGTAAGCCTTCTTGCGTCCGAACTGGTCCGACAGCCGCCCGGCGCTCAGCACGAGCACGGTCGAGGCGATCATGTACACGAGGATCACCCAGACCAGTTCGAGCAGGGTGGTGTGCAGACTCCGCTCCAGATCGGGCAGCGCGATGATCAGCGTGCCCGAGTTGATCGTCGCCAGCAGCATCCCGAGGCTCGTGCACGACAGCGCCCACCACTTGTAGGAGTCGTGCTCGGCGTGGACGCCAATGCGGCGGAAGGAGCGTTGGGGTGCGGCCTCGAGAGTCGGCAGGGTGGTTTTCCTCCTCGGAAGGCGTCCAGTGGGGTCTCCGCGACACCTGGGACGGCCTCGGGGTGCGCATCGTCACCCCTGGGGCGAAATTTGATTCTTACGTAAACGTAAGGTAGCACGTCGCGGCGGGGTCGCGGGCGCGGGCCGGGGCGGGGCGGGCGGCCGGGGGCCGGGGCGGGCGCGGGCCCGGGCGGCGGCGGGCGTCGGGGTCGCCGGCGGGCCCGGGCGTGGCGGGGCCGCGGGGTCGCCGGCGGGCCCGGGCGTGGCGGGGCCGCGGGGTCGCCGGCGGGCCCGGGCGGCGCGAGACGGACGCGCGACCGCGGCGGCCCGGTCCCGCCGAGCGGACGATGTCGAAAGGTGCACGATAGTTGTGCAAGTTTCGACATCCTCGGAACTTTGGACCGCCGCCCGCCCGCCGGGCCGCACCGCGCCAACCCCCACGCCCCACGCCCCGGACGCCTCACGCCGCCAAACCGCCCCGCCAACCGCAACCGCCCCCACCCCCACGCCCCGCGGCAGCCCCCCAGCCCCCCACCCGCCCCCTACTCGAACGCCGCCACCGTCGCCAGGATCACGAACGTGGCGACCAGCGCGGCGCCCTCGAACGCCGTGGCCTCGCCGTCCCCGGTGATCTGCCAGACCGCGATCGCGGTCAGCAACAGCGCCCCGATGTAGACGGGCGCGAGGCCGAACGTGAGCGTGGTGGCCGTCAGCAGCGAGACTAGGACCAGCAGCGGGTACAGGAAGGCTGCGATCTGGGCGACCGAGTTCTTGACCACCGAGATCGCCAGCTCCGAGTTGCCCTTGTACGCGAGCACGATCCCGACGACGTTCTCCACTGCGTTGCCGGCGATCGCGACGATCACCAGGCCCGCAAAGGCCTGGGAGATGTGGAGCGTGTTGATTGTCGGCTGCAGCGCGTGCACGAACCAGTCCGAGACGAACGCTGAGGCGGCGCCGGCGACGCCCAGCAGCACGAGGCTCACGGTCATCGACGGTCCACGCCGGTGCGGCGGGGCCGCGGGCGGCTGGTCGGAGCGCAGGTACTGCTGGAGCCAGAGGCCGTAGACGATCAGGATCGCGACCGCGCCGATGATCGAGATCGTCTTGGTGTGGTGGCTGGCCGGGTCGTGCGACGCGGTGGCGAGCCCGATCAGGACGATGATGAACGAGGCGACGAGCAGCAGCGTGGCGGTGTCGTTCGGCAATCGGCGGCTGAAGCGCATCACGCCGTCGGAGGCGCGCCGGGCGCCCACGAAGATCACCACGCCGAGCACGAGCAGGGCGTTGACCAGAATCGAGCCGAGGATCGCCGTCTCGGCCACCACGCGCTCGCCGGCGTTGAGCGCGAAGATCACCACGAAGAACTCGGGCAGGTTCCCGAGCGTCGACTGCATCACCCCGGTGGCCGCCGGGCCGAGCCGGCTGCCCACCTGCTCGGTGGCGAACGACACGACCCAGGCCAGGCCGGCCAGGGACAGCGTTGCGAGCACGAACGCGAGCACATCCGAGACGCCGCTCGCGTACCGCGCGACCCCGGCCAGGACCGTCACGATCACGATCGCGACGAGGAAGGCCCGCTCGATCCGGGTCAGGCCGCTCAGCTCAGCGCCCCGTCATCACGGTGTCGTCGTCCGAGTACGGCGGCGCGCAGCAGCACAAGAGGACGAGCGGCTCCGAGGAGGACGGGTTCCACAGCTTGTGCGGCGTGCCGGGCACGATCACCACGCAGTCGCCGGTACTCACCTCGGTCTCGTCCTCCCCGAGTCGCATGCGGCCCGATCCGGAGACGAAGTAGTACAGCTCCTCGCTGCGCGGGTGGTAGTGCTCCGCGGTCTCCCCGCGCGGAGGCACCGTCGCCTCGGCCAGGCTCTGGTGGCGGGCGTCGGTCCACGCCGGTCCAGCCAACTCGCGGATCCGCGAGCCGTCGAGGGTCGTGAACGCCTCGAGCTGGTGAAGATTGGCCTTGTTCACGGGCCGCACTATTCCACGCGATCGAACTCGCCGGTCTCGAGGTTCTGCCTCACCCGCTCGTCGATCTGGTGCTCGGAGGTGTCCGGGTCGCTCCGGCGCATCGCGCGGGCGGTGCGATGACGGAACTTGAGGATCTCGAGCACGTACACGAGGTACACGCTCGCTGCGATCACGATCAGGGCAATCGCGATCATCAGCAGCAGCCAGCCGATCCGGTAGTTGCCGTGGTGGTCGGAGTACGGGATGAACCGCAGCGCGATCGCCAGGCCGGCCAGCAGCACCGTCCACGTGTACAGGTAGGCGACGGTCTGGCGCTGGCTGAACCCGATCCGCGCCATCCGGTGATGGAAGTGGTTCGCGTCCGCCGACCAGGGTTTGCGACGATATTTGAGGCGTTTGGCGACCACGAACCCGGTGTCGAGGAATGGCACGGCGAGGATCACCAACGGCACGATCAGCGCAACGACCACATTCGTCTTCAGGGAGCCCACGACCGCCACGACGCCGAGCAGGTAGCCGAGCAGGTTCGATCCCGAGTCGCCCATGAAGATCGAGGCGGGATGGAAGTTGTGAAACAGGAACCCGAGCGCGGCGCCGGCGGTGATCGCGGCCAGGATCGCGGCGCCGGTCACGTCGAGGTCGAAGGCGATGATCGAGAAGGCGATCCCGTCGATCGTGCACAGCCCGGCCGCCAGCCCATCGACGCCGTCGGAGAAGTTGACCACGTTCATCAGGCCGATCAGCCAGATCGCGCTCAGCACGCCGCCGGTGTTCGGGAACTGGAGCGCGCCGACGAACGGGAGGGTCACGTCGGTCACCTTCACGCCCGCGTCGACCGCGATCACCGCGGCGACGATCTGCCCCGCCAGCTTGAGGATCGGTCGAAGGTCCCAGGTGTCGTCGATCGCGCCGACGAGCGTGATCACCGCAGCCCCGGCGATCACCTCCCACGTGTCCACCGTCCCGCTCGAGCCAAGCCGGCCGGCGGTGCGCGGCAGCCGGATCTGGTCCGGCATCCAGATCGCCGAGGCGATGAGCAGGCCGGCGAAGATCGCCAGACCGCCGAGCAGCGGTGTCGAGCGGGCGGCCAGGCCGCGCTCGCTCGGCATCGCGATCGCCCCGATCCGCCAGGCGAAGCGCGCGGCGAGCGGTGTCAGCAGCGCCGCCACGACCGTCGCGGCGATGAAGGCGTAGACGGCGTCCCAGTAGCTCATGGGTCGGGGCGTAGGATGTCAGCCCGGGAGGATCGCGCGCCTCCGGTCGCCGGATTCGGGGCCCGCCAGGGCCAAAAACCGCCGTGCAGGCCGCTACGCCGTGACGTGCGCGCTCAGACCCGCGTACAGCGGATAGCGCTCGGCGATCGCCTCGGCTCGCGCCGCGAGCTCGGGGCGGCGGCCGTCGAAGTCACCGGGCTGCAGCGCGGCGCCGATGATCTTGCCGACCTCGACGAAGTCGTCGACCTGCAGACCGCGGGTCGCGAGCGCCGGAGTGCCGATCCGCAGGCCTGAGGACACCGCGGGCGGGCGCGGATCGAACGGCACCGCATTGCGGTTGACCGTGATGCCAACGGATGCGAGGCGGTCCTCCGCCTGCTGGCCGTCGAGCTCCGATTCGCGCAGATCGCAGAGGACGAGGTGGACGTCGGTACCGCCGGTCAGGACGTTGACCCCACCGCCCGCCGCGATCAGCTCGGCGCCCACGGCGGCGGCGCCGGCCAACGTGCGCTCCTGGCGCTCGCGGAAGGGTTCGGACATCGCGATGCGCAGCGCCACC
This sequence comes from uncultured Solirubrobacterales bacterium, assembly GCA_963796645.1. Taxonomy (GTDB): domain Bacteria; phylum Actinomycetota; class Thermoleophilia; order Solirubrobacterales; family Solirubrobacteraceae; genus Palsa-465. Next base: position 136,745 of record CAWCMQ010000009.1, read on the forward strand.
GCCTTGCCGGCGATCACGTGCTCGAGCGGGCCGCCCTGCTGCCCGGGGAATACGGCCGAGTTGATCTTCTTGGCGTACTCCTCCGTGCACAGGATCATCCCGCCGCGGCCGCCGCCGATCGTCTTGTGAATCGTCGTTGTGACCACGTCGGCGTACGGCACGGGCGAGGTATGCAGCCCGGCCGCCACGAGTCCGGCGAAGTGGGCCATGTCGACCATCAGATAGGCGCCGACCTCGTCGGCGATCTCGCGGAAGCGCTCGAAGTCGAGGAACCGGGGGTACGCCGACCACCCGGCGAGGATCATCTTCGGACGGCGCTCGAGCGCCACCCGCCGAACCTCATCCATGTCGATCAGACTCGTCTCGCGGTCGACCTGGTAGGGCGCAATGTCGTAGAGCCGGCCCGAGACGTTGATCTTCATCCCGTGGGTGAGGTGGCCGCCGTGCGCCAGCTCCATGCCCATCAGCGTGTCGCCCGGCTGCAGCAGCGCGTGATAGACGGCCGCGTTGGCCTGGGCACCCGAGTGCGGCTGGACGTTGGCGTGCTCGGCGCCGAACAGCTGCTTGGCGCGGTCGATCGCGAGCTGCTCGGCGATGTCGACGTACTCGCACCCGCCGTAGTAGCGCTTGCCCGGATAGCCCTCGGCGTACTTGTTGGTCAGCACCGAACCCTGGCACTCGAGCACCGAGACGGGCACGAAGTTCTCCGACGCGATCATCTCGAGCGTGCGCTGCTGGCGTTCCAGCTCCAGCATCAGCACCTCGGCGATCTCAGGGTCGACCTCGGCGACCGGCCGGTTGAAGAAGTCGGGCGGCAACTCGACGCTCACGGCTAGCGACCATATCAATGGGGCTGGCCGGATTCGAGCAACCGCTCAGCCGGGCGGGCCGAGCGCCGCCTCCAGCTCCGCGTAGCCGACCAACCCGGCCCGGATCACCGACCACGCGCCATCCGTCTCGTAGCTGCGCAGATCGATCACGGTCGAGGCCGTACCCGGAAGCTCACCGCCGTCGATCACCAGATCCACGGCATCGCGGATCGGCTGCGGGACATCGGCCAGGTGCGTGGGGTCGGCGCCGCCGGCCCGGTTCGCGCTCGACTGCAGCGCCGGCCACCGCACACCGGCGAGGGACGGCACGTCGGGAACCCGGAGGCCCAGGATCGACGGATCGGCCCCACTGGCGAGCGGAAAGCGCCCGGCCGGGTTTGCCAGCAGCAGCGTGACGGCGCCCGGAAGCAGTCGTACGGCCGCTGCGCGGATGCGCGGGCCGAGCTCTGGAAGCGCCTCGAGCGCCAGCTCGAGGTCGAAGAACATCACCGCCGAGGGTTTGTCGAGCCGGCGGCGCTTGAGCAGGTAGAGGCGTTCCACCGCCACCCGGTTATCCGGGTCGCACGCCAGCCCGTAGACCGTGTCAGCGGGGAACAACGCGATGCCACCGACCGCGAGGCAGCGCTCAAAGGCCTCCGCAGACCCGCTCATCGCCGCCCCACCACGACCCGCTCGACGCCTGCAAGGTCTCGCAGCCGCTCCACCTCAACAAACCCCGCCTCGCGCACCAGCTCCGCGACCTCGTCCGCCTGGCCCTCCCCGACCTCGAGCGCCAGCAGTCGCGAACCCGAGACCTGGCCCATCAGCCGGCGGATCACCGACAGCCCGTCGGGGCCCGCGAACAGGGCACCGCGCGGCTCGTAGCGGGCGATCTCGGGCGCCAGTTTGGCGCCGTCCTCGACGTAGGGAAGGTTGGCGAGGATCGCGTCGTATTCCCCCGGGCGGTCGATCAGGTCGGAGCGGCCGAAGCGGACGGCGAGCCCGAGCCGGGCCGCGTTCTCGCGTGCCACCGTGAGCGCGTCCTCGCTCACGTCGACCCCGCCGATCGAGAGGTCGGCTCGCTCGTGGGCCAGCGCGAGCGCGACGGCCCCGCTCCCCGTCCCCACGTCGATCACCGAGGCGCCCGGGTCGAGCGTCAGGCCGACCTCCACCAGCAGCTCGGTCTCGGGCCGCGGGATCAGCACCCGTGGGTCGACCGCCAGCGTGATGTGGCGGAACTCCTTGACCCCGGTGATGTAGGCCACCGGCTCGCGGGCGCACCGCCGCGTCACCATCGCCGAGAACGCTCCGGCGACGCCGCCGTCGAGCTCCTCGTCGCGGCCGAGCACGAGCGCTGCGCGGTCGCACTCCATCGCGGACGCGAGCAGCACCTCGGCATCGAGCCGGGGCGTGTCCGATCCGGCCCGTTCGAGCTGGTCCCTGGCGTCGAGCAACGCGTCTGACACCGACGCTGACATGGGCTCACCGTAGCGACCGGCCGGTCGCTACTTCAGCGTCAGATGGACCCGCTTGATCGAGCGATTGCCGGCCAGATCGATCGCGACGACGGTCACCGTGACCCCCAGCTTGCGCGGCTTCGAGCGAGCGAGAGCCCGGCGGGCCCCGCGGGTGAAGCTCAGCCGCAGCTTGGCGGTGCCTCGCGATCCGAGCGCGGCCTTGCCGGAGGCGATCTTGATCAGGCGGGCGCGAGCGATTCCGACGCTTCGCGCCAGGTGCCGGCCGATCGACAGGGTGACCCTGAGCCTCACCGCCTCCGAACAGCTCAGATGCATCGGCAGGCCGCGGCGCAGGAACCTGGCCACACGGCCCCGGGCGAGCCCGATGCCGCTGCACCGCGGCTTGGTCTTGTCCCTGACGACGTTGATCAGGATCTCGGCCGGCGTGCCCGGACCAGTCGCGTCGCTGGCCCGGAAGATGATCCGGTCCAGCCCCACATACGAGGTCCGAGGCGTGTAAAGCACGGTTCCGGAGGATGTGAGCGCGCTGATCCGGCCGTGCACCGGACCTGCCAGCACGGCTCGCGTGAACGGGCTGGCGTTGGGGTCGCGGCAGGTCAGGGACAGCTTCGTCGGTGTCGCCTGGTTGACCGCGACCAACGCGCTCGTGCAGACCGGCGTCGTCTGGCGCCTGAACGTGGCGAAACCTCCGTCCGTCACGGTCTCTCCGGTCGCATAGACGTTCCCCCCATCGGGGCTGACAACGACCCCGTAGGTGTAGCCGAGCCCGCGGGCAACCGTGCACGTGTTCAACCCGGACTCGCTCGAACCGTCGAGCGAGAAGCACCCCGCGAGGCCGGGGAACTGTGTCAGCGCACCGCTCGAGGGATCGCGGCTGAACACGCCGACGGCGCCCTCCGGCTCGAATCCGGACGTGTAGACCGTCCGGCCGTCGGGAGACACGGCTGGAGTCTCGATGAACGAGACCGCGCGCCCGACGGTGCAGGTGTTCGGTCCGTCCTGGCTGCCGCCGTCGGCGCTGATGCACCCCAGCTTGCCCGGGAGCTGAACGAGGGCTCCGTTCGACTGCCGCTTGAACACGACCAGCGCCCGGGCGTCGTAGGCGCCGACGTAGAGGTTGCCGCCGTCCGGGCTGATCGCCTCCTCGTAGGCGCCACGGAGACCCCGCGCCTTCGTGCACGAGGCTCCGTCCGGGCCCAGGCCTGTGCTGGTGAAGCAGCCCGCCGCTCCGGGCAGCTGCGTGAGCACGCCCGTTCCGGGATTGCGCGAGAACGCAATCGTTCCGGATGTCGTGCTGTCGCCGAACTTGTGGTAGGCGGAGAAGTAGAGGTTGCGCCCGTCGGAGCTGATCACGGGATCCTCGGGCGAGCTGAAGGCGTCGATGCCCCTGACCTTGGTGCAGGGTTGAGCTGTCACCTCGCTCTGACCATCGTTGCTCAGGCACCCGGCCGTGCCGGCCAGCTGGGTCAGCGCGCCGGTTGATGGATTGCGCGCGAACACGGCCAGCCCCACGTGCGGTCCCGTGTAGCTGGCGACGTAGACGAACCGTGCCTGTGGGTCGGGGCTCATCACGATCCCGTCGGCGCCGGTCAGAAGTCGCCCCACCGCGCACCCGCCTGAGACCGCGCCGGCCGGATTGACGCACCCCGCCGTCCCCGCAAGCTGGGTCAGCGCGCCCGTCGCGCGATCGCGCCGGAACACGGCGACCCCGGTGGGCGTGGCCGTGCTGACCGCGTACACGTACCGATCGTCCGGGCTGACCGCGATCGAGGTGCCGTCGCCGGTGCCGATCGTCCTGCCCACGGTGCAGATCGCGGCGAGACCGTCCTGCCGGCCGTCATCGGTGAAGCACCCGGCTGTGCCCACGAGCTGCGCGAGCGCTCCGCCGGGCAGCACCCGGTAGGCGCTCAGCGCCTCCTCGCCGCTGCCGGCTCCGTACGAGCTGCCGTACGCGAACTTCCCGTCATGAGTGATCGCCAACGATTCCGGGGCGTCGATTCCGCGCCCCTTGACACAGGTCCCGCCGGATCCGTCGAACGAGATGCAGCCGGCCGTGCCGCTCAGCTGGGTCAGCGCGCCCAGCGCTGTGCTGCCGAAAGCGGCGGCAGGGCACCAAACGCTCCAGCCGAGCAGCGACAACACGAATATCTGCGCGATCCGTCGCAATCCCACCTCCGGTACCTCGATTGTGGCGCGGCGCGAATACTCGCGCAAGTCTGCTGTCACGCCACCGTTTTTTCGGCCAGACGCTTGCGCTTCTCGTCGTCCTGGAGCGCCGCGGTCAGCTCGTCGAGCTCGCCGAGCAGGATCGCGTCGAGGTTATGGACGAGCAGGTTGATCCGGTGGTCCTTGACCCGCTTCTCCTGGAAGTTGTAGGTGCGGATCTTCTCCGCCCGCTCGCCGGTGCCGACCTGGGCGCTCCGACTGGCCGCCATCTCTGCCTGCTGCTCGGCCAGGGCACGATCGTAGAGCCGCGCGCGCAGGACGCGCATTGCTCGCTCGCGGTTCTGCAACTGCGATTTTTCGTCCTGCATCGAGACCACGATCCCGCTCGGCTTGTGGGTGATACGGACGGCAGAATCGGTCGTGTTGACCGACTGTCCCCCGGGTCCCGAGGACCGATACACGTCGATCTGGAGGTCGTTGGGGTCAACGTCGACCTCCACGTCCTCTGCCTCGGGCAACACCGCGACGGTCGCCGTCGAGGTATGGATCCGTCCCTGTGACTCGGTCTCCGGCACCCGCTGGACCCGGTGCGTGCCGCCCTCGAACTTGAACACCGAGTAGGCGCCGTCGCCCTTGATCGCGAACGTGTACGAGCCGTCGCCGATCGACAGCGGCTCGACCGTGAATTTCCGCCGCTCCGCGTAGCGCGTGAACATCCGGTACAGGTCACCGGCCCACAGCCCCGCCTCCTCGCCGCCGGCCCCGGGACGAATCTCGACGATCACGTTCTTGTCGTCGTTCGGATCGCGCTCGACCATCGCCAGCCGGATCTCCTCCTCGAGCGCATCGAGCCGCTCCCGAGACGATTCGAGCAGCTCGCGGAGCTCGGGATCGTCGCCGTCCTCGTCGAGCAGCTCGCGCGCGCCGGCGAGATCATCGGCGACGCGGCGATATTCGGCACCCAGGCGCGCGGCAGGCTCGAGTTCGCGGTAGGCCTTGGAGGCCGCGGTGAACCGCTCGCGATCGCCGATCACGGCAGGGTCCGAGAGCTCGCCCTCGAGCTCGCCGAACCGCGTCTCGATTTGGGTTACCAGCTCGTCGATCATCGCGAGCCGAGTGTAGGACGCGCGGCGCCCGTTCAGGCGACGACTTCGACGCCGACCAGATCCTCGGCCGACGCCTGCCCCGGCGTCTCCACCTCGAGCACGGCGTCGAGAGCGGCGATCGACACCGCGAGCTGGTCGAGATCGGGCTCGCGCGTGGTCAGCTTCTGCAGCTGGAGGCCCGGGTACATGACTGCGCGGACCCAGCGCTTGCGGCGGTTCCGGCCTGCCCACTTGATCACCTCGAACGACAGCCCGGCGATCAGCGGCACGCCAAGGATCCGGGTCAGCACCAGGATCCACCACGCGGGCAGCCCGATCGGTGCGAACACGAAGATCGCCATGATCATCACGATCAGCAGGAAGCTGGTCCCGCAGCGGGGATGCAGGCGCGAGTAGAGCTTCGCCCGCTCGGGCGTGAGCTCGTCGGACGCCTCGTAGCACGAGATCACCTTGTGCTCCGCTCCGTGGTACTCGAACACCCGGCGCAGGTCCTTAACGCGCGAGAGCAGCAGCAGGTAGCCAAGGAAGATCGCGGTGCGGAGTACGCCCTCCACGAGCCAGAACAGCACCGAGGAGCCGAGCTGCTGCTTGACCAGGCTGGTGATCCCGACCGGCACCACGAAGAACAGGCCGATGGCGAAGACCAGCGCGAAGATCACCGTGCCGGCCCACGCTCCGCTCGAGATCCCCTGCTCGGACTCGGGCAGCTGGGCGTTGGCGGAGATGCCGAGCGCGCGCAGCCCAATGCCAAGCGACTCGACCAGCGCCACCACTCCCCGGATCACCGGCCAGCGGTAGACGCGATGGTGCTTGGCCCACGAGACCAGCGGCGTTCGCTGCACAGCGATCTCGCCGAGGCCGGTCACCGACGGCTTGCGTACGGCAACCGCCCAGTTCGAGACGCCGCGCATCATCACGCCTTCGAGCACGGCCTGACCCCCGACCGGCGCATCGCGCGTGGCGGTCAGGGGACCGTCGGGCAGGGCGTGCTGCGACGCGGCCAGGCTTCCGTTCCCGACCTCAGCTTGCATCCCTGCTAGATCGGCTAGGCGCCCGTCGAGGCGCGGGCCGCACGGCGGCCCTTCGCCGCCCGTCGCTGGAAACGCTCGACCCGGCCACCGGTGTCCACAAGCTTCTGACGGCCCGTGTAAAACGGATGGCAGGCGGAACAGATCTCGACGTGAATCTCTTGTTTCGTTGAGCGAGTCGTGAATTCGTTGCCACATGTGCAGCGCACATGGGCTTCCACGTACTCAGGATGAATGCCCGTTCTCATAGTGATCACTGAGTCTAGCGGGCCTCGTCAGCCCGCTGGGCACGTCGCCGTGAGCGAGTTATTCGAGTAGTTGAACTCGTCGATCACGCCGCTCGGGTCGACGGTGACCGTGGGTGGCGCGGTCGGATTGCAGAGCGGTCCCGGGAGCGCGATCCACCGCTTCGAGTGAGGTCCTAGAGCGGCGATCGTCTTCGGCTTCGGGCGGCCCGTGATCGCTACCTCAACCGTCTGATCGGTCGCGCTGGCGCCCACGTTCCGGATCAACACCTTGTAGAGGTCGTGCGTGGCGTACTGTGCCGCGACCTGGATCGCCGCCACCTGCAGGTCGGGCCGGAGCTCGGGCTGGAAGCACGTGGGCGAATAGCGCACGGCCGTACCGAGCACATGGCTGTGGGCACCAAGCCAGCGGAAGCTGACCTTGAACCTGTAGTAGGCAGGGGCCTTTTGGAGCTGGGCGACCGGGTGGTGAACGATCCACACGTCACCGGGTCGTCGCCCGAGCGTCCGGTTGCTGGGGTAGATCCACGTCCCCAGATCGCCGAAGTGCACCATCGAAGTCGATCCGTGGCGGTGCGCGCCGACGAGCAGGTCGAAGCGGAGCGAGAGCCGCTGCGTGTGCGACAGCGGCCGCATCACCGCGGTGATCACCACGCCGCGGTTCGCCGGGTCGCGGGCAGTCTGGCAGACGAAGCCACGGAGCTGGGCCTTCGCCACCGACGTCGTGGCCGCTGCGCCGGCGAGCGACGAGGCCGCGGCGATCAGCGACGCGGCAACGACGGCAGCGGCCAGCAGCCCGATGATCGGCAGCCTCTTCACACTCATAGAACAACCCCGGCCCCCGGAAGTTCCTCCGGGAAGCGGCGACATGTCTCCCAATCCGGGGTCACGGACGGTCCCCGGCGACCCACTAGGTGAGCGTGTAGAGCGGTCCGTCCCCGCCCTCGGGTGGCGTCAGACGCCCGCCCTTGGCGGTGATCGCCCCGCATTGAACGCAGTTCGTGTAGTTGACGATCACGTCGACCGGGCCCGTCTCGGGCGCATCGTCAGGGATCTCGTAGACGCCGGCCGGGCACATCCACCGCCACGTCTCGGCGATCTCTCGCGGCACGTTCTTGTGCAACCGGATGTGGTTCGGAGCGTCGTCGCGGGTCGCGTTACCGGAGATGTAGACCGAGCTCAGCTTGTCGAACGTGTACTTGCCGTCCGGCTTGGGATAGCGCTCCTCGGTATCGCCGATGAACATCGGCTCGGCGTCATCGCGGTGCCAGGCTTGACGGCCCGGCGGGACCTTGCCCTTGGACATGATCGACGGACCGGCCAGCAGGCTGCCGACCACGAATCCGCGCTGGAACGCCTGCCGGGTGTTGCGCACCTGGTAGAGCTCCTGCCCGATCGAGGACTCGTCGACCGCCTCCTCGTAGGCGCTCAGCGACTCGCCCCGTTTGAGGTTCGCGTAGATCGCCTCCGCGGCGAGAATCCCGGACTTGATGCAGTGGTGTACGCCCTTGAGCGCCGCCGTGTCGACCATCCCGGCCGAGTCACCGACCAGCAGCGCACCGGGCATCGACAGCTTTGGCATCGACCAATAGCCGCCGCCGGGCAGCGCCTTCGCTCCCCAGGCGACCCGCTCGCCACCCTCCAGGATCCCCTTGACCAGCGGATGGGTCTTGAAGGCCTGAAGCAGATCGTGCGCCGACGTGGTCGCATCGCGATAGTTGAGGTCGACGACGAACCCGATCGAGACCAGATCGTCGCCGGTCTTCTCGTCCGTCATCGGGTACAGCCAGGTCCCGCCGAGCTGCCCGTACTTCGATGCCACCTTGAGCGGCCAGGGCTGGACGAACGTGTGGATCACACGGTCGAGCGGCTTTGGGACCTTCCACACCTCCTTGACGCCGAGCTCCCAGACCTGCGGCTCGCGTCCCTCGGCGAGATCGAACTCCTTGATCGCCGCGCCGGTGAGATGGCCCCAGCAGCCCTCGGCAAGGACCGTCACCCGGGCCTTGATGTCGGTGCCGGGCTCGAAGTTGCCGAGCGGCTCCCCGTCCTTGCCCCGGCCCTTGTCACCCGAGCGGACGCCGACGACCTTGCCGTCCTCGACGATCAGCTGCGTGGCCGACGTCTCGGTCAGCACGTAGGCGCCACCCTCCTCCGCCTGGCGCTGCTGATAGCGAGCCAGGGCCGAGACGGAGATGACCTCGTTGCCGTGGTTCTTGAAGTTGGGAACCGCGGGGATCGGAACCCGGAGCTTGGTCTTCGGGCCCGTGAGCATGTAGACCGATTCCTTGGTGACCTCGCCGAAGGCAAAGCGCTGCTTGCGCCAGTCCTCGCGGGTCATCTCCGGGAACAGCTCCTGGAGCGGTCCCGGTCGCATGACCGCGCCCGACAGGTTGTGCCCGCCGCACGTCTTCGCCTTCTCGATCACGGCCACCGGGACTTCCCCGAGCTTCTCCATCAGCTCGGGGTCCTCACCGAGGAGCGCCAGCAGGCGGTTGGCGCAGGCCAGGCCCGCGGTGCCGCCGCCGACGATCGCCACGCCGACCTCGATCAGCTCGTCCTCGGCGTCGAGCTTGCGCTTGACGAACTCCTTGAGGGAATCGACCGGCGGCGGGTACTCACTGGGAGCGTGGTGACCGTTCAGCGACGCCATTTACGAGCCCTTCTTCGCCTTGATCGCGTCCGTGAGCTTGGGCAGGATCTTGTTCAGGTCGCCGACGATTCCGAGGTCGGAGAACTCGAAGATCGGCGCGTTCGCGTCCTTGTTGATCGCGACGATGTTCTCGGAGGACTGCATCCCGACCTTGTGCTGAATCGCGCCCGAGATGCCGGCCGCCAGGTACAGCTTTGGCGACACGGTCTTCCCGGTCTGACCGATCTGCGCAGCGTACGGATACCAGCCGGCATCGACCACCGCGCGGGTGGCGGCGACCGCCGTGTTGCCACCGAACGCGCCGGCGAGGTCCTCGGCGAGCGAGAAGTTCTCTGCCTTGCCGAGTCCACGGCCGCCGGCGACCAGGATGTCGGCGCCCTCGATATCGACGTCGGCACCACGCTGCTCACCGCGTTGGACCATCGTCGCCTGAGTCGAGAACGGCGAGAGCTCCAAGTCGACGTCGACCACCTCGGCCGAGGCACCGTCGCCCTGACGGATCTCGAAGGCGTTGATCCGGCCGATGATGATCCCGAGGTCACCCTGGTAGCGGGAGACCGAGATCTTCGAGTCCTGGAGGATCGGCCGCTCGGCGACGAGCTTGCCGTCCTCGGCGCGGACCGCGGTGACCTCCATCGTCACTCCGGCCTGCTTTCGCGCGGCCAGGCCGGCGCCGATCTCGAATCCGAGCAGACCGCCGCCGAACAGCGCGTAGCCATGGCCGTTCTCGTCGATCACCTTCGCCATCACGTCGACGACGGGCTGGGCGAGGCCCTCGGGGCCCTTGGCCCGGAACACCTTGCTCGCGCCGTAGCCGCCGACCGACTGGCACAGCTCGTCGGTGAGGTCATCGCCGCCGACGACGACCGCGTGACACTGGCCACCGATCTCCTGCGCGCGTGCCGCGCCCTCGGACACCGCGCCGAGTGAGTTCTTGTTGAGGGCGCCCTCGTAGTGGAGGACGTAAACCAGTACGTCAGTCACGAGATCAGCTTCCTTTCGTCGAGCCAGGCGACGATCTTCTCGACCGTCTCGCCGGTGTCCTCGTCCTCGATGATCTGCCCGGCCGCCTTGGCCGGTGGATCGTGGAAATCGCCGCACTGCACGCGCGAGCCGGACTCACCGACCAGCGAGGTGTCGATCCCGACGTCGCCGGTGCCGACGGCCTCGAGCGGCTTCTTCTTGGCGCCCATGATCGCCTTCAGCGAGGGATACCGGGGCTCGTTGATCGCGTCACCGACGGAGATCACGGCGGGCAGCCCGACCTGGACGGTGTCGTAGCCGTACTCGGCCTGACGCTCGCAGCGCAGGCCGCCGTCCGCGACGTCCATCTTGATCACCTGGGTGAGCGACGGCATCTGCAGGTGGTCGGCGACGACCGCGCCGATCGTGTAGCACTCCCCGTCGTCGGACTGCTGTCCGAGCAGGACGAGATCGGGCTGCTCCTTCTGGAGCGCCTGAGACAGCGCGTAGCCGGTGGCCGCAACATCCGAGCCGGCCAGCGCATCATCGGTCAGGTGCAGAGACCGATCAGCGCCGAGAGACACAGCCTTGTGCAGCGCTCGGACCGCGGACTCGGGACCCATCGTGACCGCGACGATCTCGTCGACCTCGACGGATCCGCCCTCGCGAATCTGCATCGCGGCCTCGATCGCATGCGTGTCATAGGGGTTCAGGTTCTTCTCCCCAGAGCGGTCCATCCGCCCCGTCGAGGGATCGATCCGCTTCTCGACGGCGGCGTCCGGCACCTCTTTGACCAGGACGCAAATTTTCAACTGTGCCTCCTATTTATTCCTTGAATGGCGGCAGATATTACCCGGTTGACTGACGAGTCAATCGGTTCCGTTGGCAGTGGTGGCAGGCAGCGCATCCAGACCTCCTCCAGCTACGCCCGTACAGCGCCGCGGATGAAGTCGATCGCCTGCTGTGTCGGGGCGCCGGGCGTGAAGACCTCCGCCACCCCGAGCTTCTTGAGTTCGTCGACGTCGTCGGACGGGATCGTCCCTCCGACGGTGACGACGACATCGTCGATCCCCTGCTCTGAGAGCAGCTCCATGATCCGGGGCACGAGCGTCATGTGCGCCCCGGACAGGATCGACAGGCCGACCGCGTCCGCATCCTCCTGGATCACCGTCTCGACGATCTGCTCGGGCGTCTGGTGCAGGCCCGTGTAGATCACCTCCATGCCAGCGTCGCGCAGTGCGCGAGCGATGATCTTGGCGCCACGATCGTGCCCGTCGAGACCGGGCTTGGCGACAACGACGCGGATCTTCTTCTCGGTGGAGGAGGCCATCGGATCGGAGCGACCGCGCATTGACTGCGACCGCGGAGGGCCGGGATTGTAGATGGCTCGGCGATCCGATAGCGCGTTACTGACTCAGGGCACTAGAAGGCCGGCGCCTCGCTGTAGGTGCCGAACACCCTCTGCAACGCCTGCACCATCTCACCCTCGGTGACCTCAGCGCGCGCGGCCTCGACGAGCAGCGGCATCAGGTTCGTGCCCTCCTCGCGCGCGGCGTGCTCGAGCGCTGCCAGCGACCGCTCGGCTGCCGCAGGATCGCGGCGGGACCGGACCTCCCGGACACGCTCGACCTGCTGGGGCTCGAGTGCCGGGTCGATCTTCAGGATTGGCGTCTGTCCGTCGTCGCCCTCGGTGTAGGCGTTGACCCCGACGACCCTGCGGACCCCCGACTCGACCTCCCGCTGATACTGGAACGCCGCGTCGGCGATCTCGCGCTGCGGGAACCCGCGCTTGACCGCCTCGACCATCCCGCCGAGCTCGTCGATCTTGCGGAAGTATTCGTACGCCTGCTCCTCCATCCGGTCGGTCAGCGCCTCGACGAAGTAGCTGCCCCCGAGCGGGTCGATCGTGTTCGCCACCCCGGTCTCCTCGGCGATGATCTGCTGGGTGCGCAGCGCCACGCGGACCGCTTCCTCGGTCGGCAGCGCGAGCGCCTCGTCGAACGAGTTCGTGTGCAGCGACTGCGTGCCTCCGAGCACGCCGGCCAGCGCCTCGATCGCCGTACGGACGATGTTGTTGAGCGGCTGCTGGGCGGTCAGCGACACACCCGCGGTCTGGGTGTGGAAGCGCATCAGCAGCGAGCGCTCGTCGCGCGCGCCGAACGTGTCGCGGAGCTCGCGCGCCCAGATCCGCCGGGCGGCGCGGTACTTGGCGATCTCCTCGAAGAAGTCGATGTGGGCGTTGAAGAAGAAGCTGAGCCGAGGCGCGAACGCTTCGACGCTCAGGCCGCGCGCGACCGCGTGCTCGACGTAGGTGAGGCCGTCCTTGAGCGTGAACGCGAGCTCCTGCGCCGCCGTCGAGCCCGCCTCGCGGATGTGATAGCCGCTGATCGAGATCGGATGCCAGCGCGGCATGTGGTGCGCGCACCACTCGATCATGTCCGTGACCAGCCGCATCGCTGGGTCGACGGGGAAGCACCATTCCTTCTGGGCGATGTACTCCTTGAGGATGTCGGTCTGGATCGTCCCGGCCAGCCGGTCGCTCGATACGCCCTGGCGCTCGGCCGCTACGACGTAGAACGCCAGCATGATCGGTGCCGGTGCGTTGATCGTCATCGACACGCTGACCTGATCGAGCGGGATCCCGGCGAACAGGTCCTCCATGTCCTGCAACGTGTCGACCGCCACCCCCTCGCGCCCGACCTCGCCGAGCGAGCGCGGGTGATCGGAGTCATGCCCCATCAGCGAGGGCATGTCGAACGCGGTCGACAGACCGGTCTGTCCGTGATCGAGCAGATAGCGGAAGCGGCGGTTGGTCTGCTGCGCCGTGCCGAACCCAGCGAACTGGCGCATCGTCCATAGCCGGCCGCGGTACATCGAGCCGTAGACGCCGCGGGTGTAGGGGAACTCCCCCGGCAGGCCGATCGCCGAGTCCGTGTCGGCCGGCAGGTCGGACTCGGTGTACAGCGGCTTGATCGGCTCGCCCGAAATGGTCGAGAACGGTGCGTCGCGCTCGGGTGCGCGACGGAAGATCTCCCTCTCCCAGCGCTCCAGATCCGTCAGCCGCGGTTCAGTGGCCACGGTCGAAGTTTACGTCTCTGTCGCGCCAGCACCGCACTACCGGCGCCGCCGACCGCCGCGGCGCCGACGAGCGCGGCACCGGTCATCAGCCTGCGCCGGAGCCGGTCGAACCGCAGGATCTGCCATCCGCCCTCCCGCGCGGCCCTTGCTAGGGCACGGTCGGGGTTCACGACCACGGGGTTGCCGACGGTCTGGAGCATCGGCAGGTCGGACTCGGAGTCCGAGTACGCATAGGACTCCGACAGGTCGATTCCCTCACGAGCGGCGAGCTCCTGGATCGCGCGGGCCTTCTCACTGCGGTACACGAACAGTCCGGTCGGCTCACCGGTGTAGACGCCGTTCTGGACCTTGGAGAACGTGCTTCCGATCGCCCCGTCGAGCGCGAGCACATGCGCGAGCAGATCCGCCAGATCCTGAGAGGCCGCGGTCACGATGTAGGCCCGGCGGCCGGCGTCCTGGTGCTCGTGGGCGAGCGACAGCATCTGTGGGTAGATCCGGGGCAGAACACCCGCGAGCACGTCGGCCCCAATCCGCTCCATGTCGATCACCCTCGCGCCCGCCAGCGAGGCCGAGATCCGGTCTCGCAGCTCCTGCGTGTCAGCGTCGCTCGACCCGCGCAGGCGGAACATCACATTGGCCCAGGCGTCGGCGAGAAGCCGGCGTCGGTTGATCAGTCCGGCTCGGAATGCGGCACGCCCGAACTGGAAGGCCGAGGAGCCCTCCATCAGGGTGCGGTCCAGGTCGAAGAAGGCCGCGGCTGTCGCGGGCATACCGGCGCTAGCCGCCGTTGACCTCCACGATCACGGCGTCGCCCTGGCCGCCACCGCTGCAGATCGCAGCGCAGCCGAGACCGCCGCCGCGACGGCGCAGCTCGTAGATCAGTGAGCCGAGGATCCTGGCACCCGAGGCCCCGATCGGATGCCCGAGCGCCACCGCGCCACCGTTGACGTTGACCCTGTCCTCGTCGATTCCAAGCATCCGCATCGAGTTCAGCGTCACCGAGGCAAATGCCTCGTTTATCTCCCACAGGTCGATGTCCTCGGCCTTCAGGCCCGCCTTGGCCAGGGCCTTCTCGGCCGCCTTGGCCGGGGTCCGGGCGAGATAGGCAAAGTCGTCGGCGACCTGGGCCTGGGCGATGATCGTGGCCAACACGGCCTTGCCGTTGCGCGCGGCCCAGTCATCGCTGGCGAGCACCAGCGCCCCGCCGCCGTCGTTGACCCCGGGCGAGTTGCCTGCCGTGTGGGAGCCGTCCTTGACAAAGATCGCCGGAAGCTTGGCCAGCGTCTCGAGGCTCGTCTCGCGGCGCGGCCCCTCATCGATCTCGACCACGGTGTCGCCCTTTTTGCCCTTGATCGTGACCGGCACGATCTCCTCGGGCAGGCGGCCCTCGTCGGTGGCCTTGATGGCGAGCTGGTGCGAGCGCAGGGCCCAGCGGTCCATGTCTGGGCGGGTGAGCTCGAGCTCGGAGGCGACCTCGCTGGCCTCCTGCGCCATGTGCTTGCCGGAGAAGGGGTTGGTCAGCCCGTCGTTGATCATCGAGTCGATCGCCTTGGCGTCCCCCATCCGGAACCCGAAGCGCGCCTGCTTGAGCAGGTACGGCGC
Organism: uncultured Solirubrobacterales bacterium; assembly: GCA_963796645.1. Lineage (GTDB taxonomy): Bacteria > Actinomycetota > Thermoleophilia > Solirubrobacterales > Solirubrobacteraceae > Palsa-465. Next base: position 151,873 of record CAWCMQ010000009.1, read on the forward strand.
GTTCGACATCGACTCCATCCCGCCGCCAACGCCGACCTCGAGATCGCCGGCCCGGATCGCGGCGTCGAGCAGACCGGCGGCCCGGATCCCAGACGCGCACACCTTGTTGATCGTCTCGGAGGAGACCTCCTTGGGGATGCCGCCCTTGATCTGGGCCTGACGCGAGGGGATCTGCCCCTGCCCGGCCTGAATCACCTGCCCCATGACCACGTGCTGAACGTCGTCGGGGCCGACGTCGGCGCGCTCGAGCGCGGCCTTGATCGCGGTGCCTCCGAGCTCGGTGGCGTCGAGGCTGGCGAGACCGCCGCCGAGCTTGCCGATCGGCGTACGGGCTGCGGAAAGGATCACTGTCTTGGGCATTTGGGCTCTGTTTCTCCGGGTCGCTGGCTGACCTCAATGCTAGTGACGCCGGGGTTGCGTGCGCGTTGCAGGTAGCTTCACGTCCGTGCAGGTCGAGGCCACAACGGCAAACCCACCCGAGACTGGCGCGGACACGATCGCGATCGGGGTATTCGCCGACGGGAAGATCGCCCATGAGCTCCCCGGCGGTGAGCTCGGCGCCCTGCTCGGCTCCGGCGAGGCATCAACCGAGTTCCGTCGGCTCGCGGTCACCCACGCCGACGGCCGCCGGTTCGTGCTCGTCGGGCTGGGATCCCGCGAGGACTTCGACGCCGAGCGCGCGCGGGCGGCCGCCGCCTCGGTCGAGGGACGAGTCCGCGAGCTCGGCGCTAAGACGCTCTGCTGGGAGGTTCCGCATCACGTGGGCGACGACATCGTCGCCGGGCTGGTGGAGGGAACGCTGCTCCACGCCTATCGGTTCGATCGCTACCGATCCGCGGCACCGACCCGTAGCGCCGAGCGTCTGCTGGTCAGTGCTCATCACGACGTCGCGCAGGCAGCCGAGCGCGCAGCCGTGCTGGCCAATGCGCAGAACCGCGCGCGCGACCTGGGCAACACCCCGGCCAACGACCTGCCGCCGGCCGCCCTCGCCGACTACGCACGCGAGCGCTCCGAGCGGCTCGAATCGGTCTCCTTCTCAGCCCTCGACGAAGACGAGATCTCATCCGCGGGGATGGGTGCGTTCGCCGCCGTCGCGCAGGGCTCGGCACAGGACGCACGGCTGATCCGGCTCGACTACGACGGCGGCGACTCCGATCGGGTCGGGCTGATCGGCAAGGCGGTGACGTTCGACTCCGGCGGCCTGGCGCTGAAGTCGCGGGCGACCATGGACGAGATGAAGTTCGACATGTGCGGAGGGGCGGCAGTGATCGAGGCGATCGCGGCGCTCGCCGAGCTCCGCGCCCCGGTCCGGGTCACCGGTGTCATCGGCGCCACCGAGAACATGCCCAGCGGCCGGGCGGTCAGGCCAGGAGACATCGTCCGTGCCTCGGACGGGACCACGATCGAGGTCAACAACCCGGACGCCGAGGGCCGCCTGGTGCTGGCCGACTGCCTCACCTACGCGCGGCGCGAGGGCTGCGCCCGGCTGATCGATCTCGCGACCCTGACGATGATCGACATGGCGCTCGGCTCGACCTATGCGGCTGTCATGGCCAACGACGATCGGCTCGCCGAGCAACTGATCTCAGCCGGCGAGCGAACCGGCGAGCTGCTCTGGCGGATGCCGCTGCACGAGGACTACGCCGAGATGATCAAGGGCCGTTACGCGCAGCTGACCAATCGCTCGGAGCGGCGCGAGGCAATGCCCCTGACCGCGGCCGAGTTCCTGCACCACTTTGCCGGCGACACCCCCTGGGCCCATCTCGACATCGCGGGCACGGCCTGGGACATCAAGCGGCCCTACCTGGTCGGCAAGGGCGCCTCCGGGTACGGGGTGCGGCTGCTCGTAGACGCGCTCACGGGCTGATCGCGCCGTCCGCTCACACGCGAATCAGAGCGAGCCAGCGTCGCATCAGTCCCAGCCGGCCCTCGATCCGAACACGCCGCAACACGACCATTCCGAGCGCCGCACGTCCGCGTGATCGGACGGGGCTGGGCAGTCCACCGAACAGCGGCGCGACCATCAGGCTGATCAGGTCGGCCAGCGATCCCTCCACCCGCAGATCGGGCCGCCGCGCCGGCCCGTCCTCCACGAGCACGTGGGAATCTCCGAACACGATCCGCACAGGCGGGAACTCGCCGGCCGTCGAGAGCTCCACCTCGGCGCGCAGCTGCGACGCCAGTGCCGGACGATGTCGCACCCCGCGCTCGACGATCGCCAGAATCGCCGGAGCGATCCCTCCTTCGGTCACCTCGCCGAGCCGGACGCGAGGACCATGGTGCGCCATTTCAGCCTCCATTCCGGCTGATCGTAGGCGTCCTCGAAGCGGATGCCGGAGTGGACGTTCGGTCGATGCGGGTCTAATGCCCCGGAATCAGGGGTCGATAACGAGAGGGCAAGGGATGCGTTCTCAGGTGAGGGCGTTCCCGCGGAACTAACGCCGCGAAAGGAGTCCGGGGGGTTTGCGACGCGCGATTGATGATCAGCGTGGCTTCACGTTGATCGAGCTGCTGATCGTAATTCTGATCATCGGTCTTCTGGCCGAGATCGCAATTCCGTCCTTCCTCGGTCAGGCCGCCAAGGCCAACGACGCGAGCGCCAAGTCGGCGGTCCGAACCGCTCAGATGGCCACCGAGGCCTACCGGATTGACCACGGCGACTACTGCGGCGTCACTCCAACGATCCTCAAGCAGATCGAGCCGGCGCTGCTGCAGGCCAGCACGCTCAGCGTCAACGTCACCAGCTGCTCCCAGGGCGACGCCAGCGAGTACTCGGTGTCGGTGACCTCCCAGTCCAAGCTGGCGACGGTCTACACGGTGACTGTCGCCGGCGGCGAGGCCCACCGCACCTGCTCCACCCCCGGACAGGGAAGCTGTCCGGCCGGCGGGACCTGGTAGCGCAGCTCCCCGCCACGCCGACCGCGGCGCACAGGCTCCGGCTCCCCGCCACGCCGACCGCGGCGCACACCCTCCGGCTCCCCGCCACGCCGATCGCGGCGCACACCCTCCGTCCCGGCTGTGACAATCCGGCGCATGGAGTTCGATCTCGCCGATCATCACCGCCTGCTCCGCGACACGGTGCGCGACTTTGCGCGCCAGGAGATCGCCCCCGTCGCGGAGGAGCTCGACCACACCAAGCGCTTTCCCTATGACCTTGTGAAGCGGCTCGGAGAGCTGGACCTGATGGGGATCCCGTTCCCTGAGGAATACGGAGGCGCAGGCGGCGATTCGCTGGCCTATGCGCTCGCGGTCGAGGAGCTGGCCCGCGTCGACTCGTCGGTGGCGATCACGCTGTGTGCGCACACCTCGCTCGGCACCCAACCGATCTACCTGTTTGGCAGCGAGGAGCAGAAGCAGGCCTGGCTGCCCCGCCTGTGTAGCGGCGAGCGCCTGGGAGCCTTCGGTCTGACCGAGCCCGAGGCCGGCTCCGACGCCGGCAACACGCAGACACGCGCGTCGCTCGAGGACGGCGAATGGGTGATCAATGGGGCCAAGCAGTTCATCACGAACGCCGGCACCGACATCTCGGGGGTGGTGGTGATCACCGCGGTCACGGGCGCCGAGCGCGAAATCTCCAACATCCTGATCGAGAACGGGACCCCTGGCTACGAGCAGGGCAAGCCGTACCGCAAGATGGGATGGAACGCGTCCGACACGCGGCCGCTGGCGTTCGCGGACTGCCGGGTTCCGGAGGAGAACCTCGTCGGCCCGCGGGGCGGCGGACTGCGCCAGTTCTTCCACGTCCTCGACATCGGCCGCATCGGCGTCGCCGCGATGGGCGTCGGCCTCGCTCAGGGAGCCTTCGACCAGGCCCTCGCCTACGCCAAGGAGCGACGCGCCTTCGGCCAGACGATCTCGAAGTTCCAGTCGATCCAGGCGAAGCTCGCGAACCTTTCGACCGAGATCGACGCCACCCGCCTGCTGGTTCACAAGGCCGCCTGGCTGAAGGACCAGGGGCGCAACTTCAGCCTGACCGCGGCCCAGGCAAAGCTCAAGAGCGGTCGCCTGGCCGTTCGCGCCGCCGACGAGGCGGTCCAGATCCACGGCGGTTACGGCTACATCGAGGAGTATCCGGTCTGCCGTTTCTACCGGGATGCGAAGATCCTGACCATCGGCGAGGGTACTGATGAGGTTCAGGAGATGGTGATCGCGAGGGCGCTGGGCACGTGAGAAGAGGAATTCTGGCTTCAGTGGCAGGCGTGGCGCTCGTGGCCGCGCCGGCGGCCGCTGCCCCCGTGGTCAAGCCGGGCAACGCTCGGCTCGACACCCGGTTCACGATGATCGGCAAGGTCACGAAGGCGGTTCGGGTCCACGGCGAGCACGTCGGCCAGACCGTGCACCGGGCTTGGACCTTCACCTCCTCGTGCGCGTCCGGGCCATGCTCGAGCGTGCAGCTGGTTCGCCAGCGCCAGTCCGGCACCGACAAGCTCGAGCTAAGACGGATCTCCCGGGGCTATTACGAGGGAAACGGGAAGTTCTTCGCCCGCCTGCGCTGCGCCGGCCGCGTCTACAACCGCGGCGTCTCGGTCCCGTTCACGATCCAGGTGCACGTGACCGGAGCGACCCTGGTCGGCGGCCAGGTGCTGGCCAACCGGATCCGGGCCGAGTACACCAACCGAGGTCGCCGCAATCACACGCCGTGCGTGTTCATCCCCGGCCACGATGCCGCGAAGTACACGGGCGTGCCGACCACCGGTCTTCCGACCGGGGACGCCGCCGCGAGCCCTAGCGGCCAATCGCCTGCGGGAAGTTGAAAAAGTGGTGCGGGTCGATCGTCTTGCGGATCGACTGCAGGCGGGAGTAGTTGCCGGCGTAGTAGGCCTGCTGCCAGTGCGGTAGGTCCCGGTCGATGTAGTTCTGGTAGCACTGGCCCGACGTGTAACGGTGCATGCTCGAGCGGGTCTGCTCGAGCCACGTCTTTGTCCCGTTGTAGGACAGGTACTGGATGCAGAACAGCATGTCGCGATGGACGAATGCCGTCGCGTCCGGGGCCACGCGGTTGATTGCGCCCCCGTAGCTGTCGAACAGGATTGCGCCGGAGCCGGGCTGCGAGTTGCGCGTCTCGATCGCCGAGATCAGCTTTTGCCGCGCTGTTCCGGAAAGGGTCTTTCTGACGTAGTCGGACTTGGCGCGAAAGCTTTCGCGCGGGAGCGTCCCGCCGCTGGCCGCGCCGACCGTGTGGCAGGCGGAGAGACCGATGTGGGCGCATCCGGCAAACACCATCTGGAGATCGAAATAGCTCTTCTGACCGGTCGAGATGCTCGCGCCGGGCACCGACCGCAACGGCGCCAGGAGGCGGCCGAGGTCCGACGCGCGGCCCATGTACTGGCCGCTGACTTCGACCGAGTTGCCGGCGCCGGCGTTGAGGTGGAAGACCGACGTCAGCTGATCCTTGGCGTGCGGCGCCCAGTTCTGCCACGCGTCGAGTGCTTCGGAGGCCGATGACCACGGCCAGTTGACGAAGAAGTAGGACGCGGCCTTTGGAAGCGCATGAATCCGGAACGTCAGCTGCGTGACGACTCCGAAGTTCCCGCCACCGCCGCCCCGCAGAGCCCAGAACAGATCCGGATTGTTGTGCTTGTCGACCGTGAGCAGCTGGCCGTCCGCGGTGACGATCTTGGCCCCGACGACGTTGTCGGCGCTCATCCCGAACGCGCGAGCCGCGAGCCCCATCCCACCACCGAGGGTGACGCCGGCGATGCCCACCGACGGGCACGAGCCACCGGGAATCGTGGCGCCGTTCTTGGCGAGCGTGTTGTAGACGTCGATCAGCTGCGCGCCGGTGCCGATCGTTGCCGTCTTGGCCCGCTTGTTGACCGAGATCCCGTTCATCTTGCGCAGGTCGAGCATCACGCCGCCAGGGACGGTCGAGTAGCCCTCGAAACTGTGACCGCCCGAGCGGGCGCGGAGCGCAACGTTGTTCGCAACGCACCAGCGGACCGCCCCCTGCACGTCGGACGCGCCGATCGGCCGCGCGACGTACTGCGGCATGACCCAGTCAAACAGCTCGTTGTAAACCAGGCGCGCGCCTCCGTACCCGGGCTGGCCCTTCTGGAACACGTGGCCCTTCATCGCCTGCTGCAGGCGCTTGGGCACAGGCGAAGCCAGTGGCCGCCGGCGCTTGGCGGCGGCCGCGCCGGGCACGGTCAGAGCGATCCCCGCGCCGCCGGCCGCGGACAGGAACGTCCGCCGGTCCATACCTCCAGGCAAGCCTTCCCCATTGCTGCGCTGCGCCATCGCGGACACAGCCTTTCACACCGGGCGGCGGCGATCTAGGGCCGGGCTGCGATCTGCAGGCTGGAGAGCACGTGGTCGACCTCCGCGAGCTGGCGGCGGCGCCCGGTGCGCGGGCCGGCGAGCACCACGTAGAGGCAGAACGGCCGCCTTAACGAGGTGAAGAAATGCTGCATCCCCGCCTGCCCCGGGCGCGGATGGGCGAGCCCGGCGGCGGAGAATGCGGACGGATCGAGCCTGCGCGGGATCCGGTTCGGCGCGAACAGGCCCCGGCCCGGCTCCAGGCCCGCGCCGGGAAGGTACTCCGTCAGCGCGAAGAACGAGGCGCCCGCGTGCATATGCGCGGTGCTGCTGTCGCCGAACTCGCCGTCGCCCAACGGCAGTGGGAAGCTCGCGACGTGCAGTGTCGCAGCCGAGCCCGTGCGGCTGAAGACACGCCCACTCCAGCCGCGGGGAAGCTCGATCCCGAGTCCGTGACCGTTGAGCCTCACACCAGGCTCCCAGCGAGGGCGAGACCGAACACGGCCAGGATCAGCGTATGGCCGAGGACCCCGGTTGGCCCGCGCAACCGCCCCAGCGTCCTGTGCAGCGACAGGAGCTGGTCAGGGCGCCGCACGCGCGCTGCGGTCAGGATCGTCAGCCCTCGGACGAGACCGAACACGCCCACCACGATCGCCCCCCGAAGTGGATTGCCGGCGAGGAACGCGGCCAGCAGCGCAACGTAGGTGGCCGCACTCGAGACGATCGTGCTCAGCCCGAACCCGAGCTGGGCGCCGAACCCGAGCCCATAAACCCATCCTCGGTACTCATCCAGCCAGCGCTCGTTGACCTGCCGGTTGGGGCCGGGCACGCGCACCGGCGCAAGGTCGATTGCCAGCGCGAGAAGCGCCGCCACGGCCAGCGCGACCAGCCGCCAGCGCTCCCCGCCGCCGAGCAGCGACCCGGCCAGACCCATGACGGCTCCGAGCGCGGCGCCCGCGGCGGTGGCGCCAAGCACGAACGCGCTCACGGTCAAGCCCCAAGTCGAGTTGCGGCCCCGCTCGCCGAGCGGGGTGATGCTCGCCAGCATCGATTCGCCTCAGGGCGACCAGGCCGACGCCACGGCGCCGACGATCGCAGCCACGCACCCGAGAACGACGAGCTCGGTCACTGCGCCGGGGGCGTCTCGCCCGGATAGAGGCTTGGATGGCTTGGACCGATGCCGGCCGCGGCGAGGGTTTCCTCCACCCGCTGCGCCCGGGCCGTGCCGTTGCCGCCGCGCATGTGCTCGCGCTGGTCCTCGATCGCGTCGCTGACCAGCGAGGACACCGCCTGCCACGTCGTCGCCACCCCCTCGCCCCGGATGAACCCGTCCACGAGCACGAAGTACGGAGCCCCAGGGACGCGGTAGTCCGCCCACGCCTGCGAGGACATCACCACCGGCACGTTCGCCGGCGCGAGCGACCGCAGCCTGGCCGGGCGCTCGCGCTCGGGCCCGTGCGCGACGACCACGGTCTGCACCCCCGCGGGCAGGCGCGGCTCGCCGAGACTCTCCCAGAAGCCGGCGCACGTGCTGCAGCCGCTGGTCAGGAAGGCCAGCAGGGTCGGAGCCGAGGCCGAGCCCTCGAACGAGAGGCTGACCATGTCGCCGCCGGGCGTCGCGCCCGCCAGCGTCGGCGCCTGCACCTGTTCGCGACCGGCCTCCGGTACGGACGGGATCGGCGCCGCATCGGCGCCGGCATCGCCCGGGCCGAGCCGCCGCAGGATCTCGGCGTGGCTGCGCAGCAGTCCCGCCACGAGCACGACCAGCAGGACGAGCAGCACGGTCTCGACCGAGATGATCGCGGTCGTCACGCGCCACCCCCGCCGACCGAGATGATCGCGGTCGTCACGCGCCACCCCCGCCGGGGAGCTGGGTGGCGACCGTCTCCAGACAGCCCATCTCATGGGAGCAGGTGTTGTCGTCGACCATCAGCGTGCCGTTGCAGTTGAACTGCGCGTACTCGGACGGGCTCTTGCACACCACGAGCCTGCAAACGACCTCGGTCGTGCCCTGGATCTGGGTGTTGCACTGGCCGTAGCGGAACTGGTTGCAGTCGACCCGCCGTCGGTTGCAGTCGCCGTTGGCGCACTGGCACCCACCGGGGAAACCATGGCCGGGCATCCGGTTGCAGTCGATGTAGTAGCGGACGCCCTCCTTGTCGCACAGGCCGTTGCCGCTGTAGGCCGTGCACTTCCACCAGCCGGCCACGTAGGTGCCGTTCGGGCATTGGTTCTTGCCGTGCTCGATCTCGCAGCAGAACGCGGTGTAGCCGTCGAGGCACAGGCCGGAGGAGCAGTTGCCGGGTCCGATCACCGCCCACGCGGTTTCAGGGCGCACGAGGTAGCGGACCGGCGCGACCGCGAACGCCGCACCCGCCAGCGCGGCCTTCGAGACCGCGCTGCGACGGGACATGCGCCGGTCCAGCAGCGACCCGACGGCGGTGGCAAGACGTTCCGCGATGCTCATGTCCCCTCCCATGATGCCCATGCCAGCGGCAGATCGGTGTACGCGACGATCGTTGCGTACGCGGCGCCGACGATCCCGAGCACGAGCGTGCCGGCGTCAGCCGGGTCGTGCGCGAGCACCCATGAGATCCCGTGCGCCCCGGCCAGCGCGGCGGCCAGGGCGACCAGCGCCAGAACCGCGCTGAGCGCCGAGCCGAACCACGAGGCGGGCACGTCCCGCTCGCCGAAGCAGCCGCAGCTCGCGCGGCGGCGCGTGAGCTCGAGGCTCACAACCGCGAACAGGGCGTAGAGGCAAGCCACCGCGAACGCGGCGCCGCGTGGGTGAACGATGGCGACGGCCCCGATCGCGAGCTCGCACGCGGCGAAAGCCCGAACCGCGACGCGGTTCGCCGGCAGTCCGAGGGTCGAGATCGCGAGCGCCGCGGGCGTCGGGGAGCGAAGCTTCGCGACGCCCGCCACGATCAGCACCAGCGCGGCGACCATGAACGGTGCAGTCAGGGCTGTCATTGGTCGGACCGGGACTCGAGGATCCGGGTCGCGGCGCTGGCCGGGTCAAGCTGGCGGGTGACGACGCTGTTCAGCAGCTCCTTGATCTCGGGATCCTCGCGAATCGAGGCCTCGAGCTCGCGACGCATGCGGAACGTGGCGATCGCGAGCACCTCGTTCATCAGGTTCCGCCGCCGGCGCTCCGACAACGTCCCCTCCGCCTCGATGTACTCGCGGTGCTCGCCCAGCCGGTCGACGAGCTCTTCGATCCCCTCGCCGCGGACCGCCTCGGTCCTCACGATCGGCACCTGCCAGCCCTCGTGAGGGCCGAGTGCCAGCACGCCCTTGATCTCGCGGATCATGGTGTCGGTCAGCGGATGATCGGCCTTGTTCACGACGATCACGTCTGGGATCTCCATCACCCCGGCCTTCAGTGCCTGGATCGAGTCTCCTGACCCTGGCATCAATACCAGGACGACCGTGTCCGCGTGGTCGATGATGTCGACCTCGGCCTGGCCGACGCCGACGGTCTCGAGCAGCACGAGGTCGCGTCCCGACGCATCCATCAGCAGCGCCGCCTGCAGGGTGGCCTCGCTCAGCCCTCCAAGTGCTCCTCGATTCGCCATCGAGCGTATGAACACACCAGGATCGAGAAAGTGATCGCTGAGGCGAATCCGGTCCCCAAGCAGCGCCCCCTGTGTGAACGGCGACGACGGGTCGATCGAGAGCACCGCGACGGTGTTGTCCCGCTCGCGCTCGAGCTTGGTCAGCGCACCCAGCAGGGTCGACTTTCCGACCCCCGGCGGCCCTGTGAAACCGATCATCGCGGCCCTGCCCGTGTTTGGATAGACCTCTCGCACCAGTTTCCAGCCCTCCGGATTGTCATTCTCCACCAGCGAGATCGCGCGGGCCAGGGCACGCTTGTCCCCAGACAGCAGGCGTTGGGCGAGGGACTGCTCGACATCAGCCATGAGGGCGAGCAGTCTAGGTAGCTCGGTCGCGACACGCGTGTATTCCCCTCCCGGGCAGGGGAGGCTGTGTCCATGACCTCGATCTTGCTCGGAGGCCGCGCCGACTCGCTCGTCGGCGACGGCATCGAGGCGGCGGTCACGGCCAAGCACCGCCGACGTCTGCGCCGGCTGGGCCAGGAGCACGCCCTGCGGCCCTCTGAGCCGGGCGGCTGGGCGCAGGCGCGAACGCTGCCGCGACCGGGATGCGAGCTTGAGGTCCTGATCGACGGAGCGGCGGCCCTGCCCGCGATGGCGAGCGCGATGAGAGCGGCGCGGCGCCACATCCACATCACCGGCTGGCACATCGAGGCAGGCTTCGAGATCGAGCGCGAGCGCGGCCGGACCGTGCTCGGTGCGCTGCTGGCCGAGCTCGCGGAGATGGTCGATGTGCGGATCCTGGTCTGGGCCGGAGCGCCGGTGCCCGCCTTTCATCCCACTCGCGCTGAGGTGCGCGAGGCGGTGCAGAGACTCGTGCGCGGGACGCGAATCCGCTGCGAGACCGATCCGCGGGAGCATCCGTTCCACTGTCATCACGAGAAGACGATCGTGATCGACGGCGAGCTGGCGTTCGTGGGCGGCATCGACCTCACCAACGCGTCCGGGGACCGGTTCGACTCCGAGCAGCATCCGGCCAGACGGCGGCTGGGCTGGCACGACGTGGCAACACGCCTTCGCGGACCCGCGGTGGCGGACGTGGCCGACCACTTCGCGCTGCGCTGGGAGGAGGTGACGGGAGAGCGTCTGGAGCCGGCGCCGGTGCCGGAGCGAGCGGGCGCGAGGACGGTGCAGGTCGTTCGCACGATCGCCGAGGGGATGTACGACCTCGTTCCGCACGGCGAGTTCAGCGTCCTCGAGAGCTACGTGCGGGCGCTGAGCGACGCGCAGCGACTGATCTACATCGAGAACCAGTTCCTGTGGGCACCCGAGATCGTGGCGATCCTCGCCGACAAGCTCCGCCACCCGCCGCACCCGGACTTCCGGGTCGTGCTGGTGCTGCCGGCCAGACCGAACAACGGCCGCGACGACACCGTCGGCCAGCTGGGAATCCTCGTTGATGCGGACGGCGATTCGGGGCGACTGTTGGCCGCGACCGTACGCTCGCTCTCAGGCGGCCGCGACGATCCGCTGTACGTCCACGCCAAGGTCGCGATCGTCGACGATCGCTGGCTGACCGTCGGCTCGGCGAACCTCAACGCCCATTCGCTTCTGAACGACACCGAGCTGAACGTGGTCTGCGACGACACCGAGCTCGCACGGGACACGCGAGAGCGCCTGTGGGCCGAGCACCTGGAGCTCGACCGAACGCACGTGAGCGCCGCCGACCCCTGCTCGCTGGTCGATCAGCTATGGCGGCCGATCGCCAACGAGCAGCTCGAGCGCCGGCGCGCAGGCGCGACCCCGACGCATCGCCTGCTCGCGCTGCCGGGCGTGTCGCGGCGCTCGCGTCGGTTGCTCGGACCGCTTCAAGGGCTCATCGACGACGGCTGACACGTACGATCTGCGCGTGCAGTCGGTGAGCACGCCACAACTCAAGACACCGCGCAGGCCCTCTGCGCTGCCGGCATTCGTGCGCTCGCCCCCACCGCCGCTGCACGGCGGGCTGCTCACCTTCCTGCGCTTCGCGCGGACGCATGGGATGCTGACCCCTGGCTACTGCACGCTGTTCGTACGGTGGGTGTGGCTGAAGCTGCGCTGGCGCGGGCGATTGCAGACCGACGGCATGTGCTTCGTCTGCCCGGGGGTCAAGTTCGAGATCGGCCGCCACGCGAAGGTCACGCTTGGCCGCTGGTCGTGGATCGGTCACGGTTGCAAGATCCGCGCGCACGAGGGCGAGGTGTCACTCGGCGCCAAGTCGGTGATGGGCCAGGAGTGCACCATCTCCGCCTTCCAGCACATCTCGATCGGCCGCGAGTGCATCATCGCCGACCGGGTGATGATGATCGACTTCGATCACGGGATGGTCGAGGTCGAACGCCCGATCCGCGAACAGGGCATCTACAAGCGCGACGTAAACGTCGGCCACAACGTCTGGATCGGCTACGGCGCCTGCGTGCTGCGCGGCGTCCAGGTCGGCGACAACTCGGTGATCGGGACCAGCTCGGTCGTCACCTGCGACGTGCCCACCAACACGGTCGTCGGCGGCGCGCCGGCGCGCCTGATCCGTAAGCGCGAGGCGCCGAAGACGTTCCGCTGGGGGTAAGGGGCGTTGGCGGCGGGCGCGGGGCGGGCGTTCGCGGGGCGAGGCGGCGAGGCCCAAACCCCCGCCGGGCCTCGGAGAACGTCACACTCGGCGCGGCACTGCGCGCGAATGTGACGATAACGCCCGCCAGCGGCGCAAACGTCACGCTCGGCTCCGGGCGGGAGCCCAGAGTGACGCTATCCGGGTGCCGGGGCGTCCCAGGGGCGCGGGGCGACCCCAGACAAACGTCGAAAATTTGCGGCTGCGCCCGCGGGCGAGACTAAGAGTTCCCCGCCACGTGGACTTTGCAGCCTTCCTCGGTTCACGCCGGCCGAGTCTGCTGCGTATTACTGAGATCCGCCGATCCGGCCGCCCCCCGACACCGAGATCCGCCGATCCGGCCCCCGCCGGGAAAATCCCCAGCCCCTACTCCCCCCAGCCGGCCAGATCCGGGGCGAGGTTCCGCAGCGCCGGGCCGAGCGGCGTAGCACCCCCCGGACCGCCCTCCGGCCCGCGCCCAGGCCCGCCCCCCATCCCGCCCTCCGGCCCCCCAGATGCACCGCCCGCCAGCGCCAGCTCGAGCGCCTGCTCGTGGGCCCGCGCCCGTTCCCGCGGGTATTCGCCCGCCAGCTCGCGGGTGGCGAGGAAAGCCCAATCGCTCGATTGCAGGGCCAGGAGCTCGCGCAGGGCGCGCTGGCTTGGACGGCGGCCGAGCGAGACCAGTCTGAGCTCGGCCGTGCGAGCCGGCCAGGCCAGGTCGGCGACCGCGGGCGCGCTCCAGGTCCGCAGGTCGCCGCCCTCGCCCCACGTGGTCACAGGCAGCTCGCGTCCGGGCGGCGCCGGCTCGTGCCGCTCGAGCGCGTCGTCGAGCGTGGTCAGTCTGAGGCCCTGACGCTCGGCCTCGTCGATCACGTCCGATAGCCACTGCGCGCCCTCGTACCACCAGTGGCCCAGTAGCTCGGTATCCAGCGCGCAGACGCAGACGCCCCCGCCGGCCACGCGCCGGGCAACCCGCTCGACGAAGTCTCGCGCGTGCTCGGCGGCGACCAAACCAGCGGCGGCGTGGTCGTAAGGTGCGCCGTCGTTACGCCAGACGCGATGGTGGCGGGCGGTCAGCTCGTGGTAGTCACGGTACGCCGGGTCCGATGGATAGCCCTGCTCGCTCCACACCAAGGCCATCGTCGCCCGGTCGACGGGCCAGAGGATCGGGCCATCGTCGGTCTGCAGCGGCCGCAGGTGTCGCTGGTCGCCAAGGCCGAGGACGCCGGTCAACTCGACGCAAGTCGAGCGCGCGCCCGCCTCCTCCAGCAGCGGGTTGAGCCAGGGCGCGTGGCCGCACTCCGGCAGCCAGAACCCGCCCGCCCAGTCGCCGAAGCGCCTGCGGTGCGACGCGATCCCGGTCTGCACCTGCACGGCCGCCATCGTGTCGGTGGCGAGCAGCGGCATCAGCGCGTGGGTGGCGGCAGAGGTCCAGGTGGCGTGTGCACCGAGCGCGGTCAGCAGTCGCGGACCGAGCGCCTCGAGGCGCTGGGCCGCGGCCGCATACTCATCCGCCGAGCGCTCGAGCTCGGCCACGAGCGCCGTCTGTCCATCGGCGCGGAACGCGTCAATGTCGAGCCGGTGAGATTCGGGGCGGATCCCGCGTAGGAATCCAACGCACCGCTCGATCGCCCCCGGCGCCTCGAGCTGGTCGCAGAGCACTGGTGTCAGCGACAGGGTGATCGGCGCCCGCCCGAGCACCCGGTCAAGCAGCGGCAGGTACGAGGTGGCGATCGCCTCCCACAGCCACTCCTCGCCGAACGGCCAACTCCCAAATCCCGCGGGGTCGCGCAATGACGCGTCGAAGTCAGCCGGCGGCCACTCCGCGCCGCCCTCCACGTAGGGCATATGCGTGTGGAGGACGATCGCGAGTTCGCCGGCGGTCCGCATGAGCGGAAGCTATCTACCGACAGACGGCGAGGAAGTCCAGCGCCCCGTCGAGTCGCTCCCCGCGGAGCGCGAAGTCGCTGGTCGCGATCGCCGGGGTGAACCGGTCGTAGAAGGGCTTGGTTATGTGGAGAGCGGCGTGGACGCGGTCCCAGCCGACCCGCAGCGCCAGCTCGTGGACACGCAGCTTGCGGGCGTGGAACAGGCCGAGCAGCTCCACCTGATCGAACACCGATCGGCACAGCTCGGAGAACTCCGCCGCCCGGTATTCGCGCAGGTGCCAGGGGTTGCCCGACTTCGACGCGCCGGGCGGCGCAAGCGTGAGCAGATTCGGCGTCGAGACGTACGCGACCCCTCCGGGCCGCAGCAGGGACCGAAAGTGCTCGAGCACGCCGGCAGGATCCTGCACGTGCTCGATCGTCTGTAGGAACACGACGACGTCGAACTCGCCGGGCTCGCCGTACGTCTCAACCAGCCCCCTTGCAAATGACAGTCCCGGGCGGCCGTAGCGCAGCCGCGCATGCTCGAAGGCATCGGGGTTTCCGTCCACGCCGACGACGGTCGACGCTGAGCGCGCGAGCACGTTGGAGCCATAGCCCTCGCCGCAGGCCATGTCGAGGACGGCACCGCCGGCCACCCGTCCGGCGATCCAGTCGTACACCGCCAAGTGCCGCCGGAACCAATAGTTCTCGGCCGGAACATCGGGCAGCGTTCGCTCGCCGGTGAGCTCCATCGGTGGCACCCCTGGGGGCTGATTCTCCTGAACGTAGATGTTCACTGGCCTGGCCGACAGGGTAATGTGACGGCCGCCATGGAGGCACTCCGAAGTGCGGACGAGATCCGCGATGTCAACACGCGCTATCACGATGTGGCCGCGTCGAGCTATGACTCCAAGTGGGGCATCGACTTTGGCTCGGTCGGCCAGGCGCAGGTGTTGGGGAAGCTGCGCAAGCTGGTCGGCGACGAGCTCGATCGTGGTTACTCGCGCTCGCTTGAGATCGGCGCCGGGACCGGCTACTTCAGCCTGAACCTCCTCCAGGCCGGGGTCGTCCGGAACGCCACCTGCACCGACATCTCCCCGGGGATGGTCACCACCCTCGGCTCGAACGCGCAGCGTCTCGGACTGCACGTCAGAACCGCCCGCGCCGACGCCGAGTCGTTGCCGTTTCCGGACGCGAGCTTCGACATCGTGCTCGGCCACGCCGTCCTGCACCACCTCCCGGACCTCCGCCGTGCGTTCGCCGAGTTCCATCGCGTTCTGACCCCGGGCGGCCGGATCGTGTTCGCCGGCGAGCCGTCCCGCTCGGGGGACCGGATCGCCGCGATCCCGAAGCGGGGCGCGAACGCGCTCGCTCCGCTGTGGCGGCGGATGATCGGCGCCGGCGCCGCCTCACCGGCCGCCTCCGACGGCAACGGTCAGGCCGATCACGGGCTCGAGCGCTTCGTGGACATCCACGCGTTCGCCCCCGGCGACCTCACCCGCTACGCGCGGCGGGCCGGGTTCGCCGATGCCCACGTGCGCGGCGAGGAACTGGTCGCGAACTGGTTCGGCTGGTTCAACCGAGCCCTCGAGTCCACCGCGAATCCGGATGACGTTCCGATGCTTTGGAGGCAGTATGCGTTCAACGGTTACCTGCTCCTGCAGCGCCTCGATGAGCACGTGTTTGAGCCGATGCTGCCGCCGGCGATCTTCTACAACCTGCTGCTGACGGCACGCAAGCCGTAGCAGCGTTCCTACACTCACCCGTGATGCAGGACCGGCTCCAGCGCGACTTTCCGCTGTTCCCGCTCGGAATCGTGGCACTGCCGGGCGAGATCGTCCCGCTCCACATCTTCGAGGAGCGCTACAAGACGATGATGAACGAGTGCATCAACGACGAGCGCGAGTTCGGGATCGTGTGGCTGTCCGATGACGGACTGCGGGAAATTGGGTGCGCGTGCGAGATCGACCGCGTGCTCGAGCGGATGGACGACGGCCAAATGAATCTCCTGGTCCGCGGCACGAGACCGTTCCGGGTGATCGAGCGCCAGGGGAACCTCGCCTACCCGGCCGGCGTCGTGGAGTTCCTCGCAGACCGCGAGGAGGAGATCGACCCGGACCTGATCCGCGGCGCGCACGAGACCTACGCGGAGCTGGTCAAACGGGCGACCGACCGCGAGCCCGAGGACGATGAGCTCAAGCCGATGTTCGCCTACGCGATGGCCGCCACCGTCGACTTCGGGCTCGATGCCAAACAGGGCCTGCTCGACCTACGGTCCGAGAACGCGCGGCTGCGACTCGTCACCCGCCTGTTCCGAGCGGCGCTCAAGCGGCTGGACTTCGTCGATCGCGCGCAGGCCCGCGCGCGATCGAACGGCAAGGTCCGCTTCGGGTGACCGGCGTCAGCCGGGAACCCGCTCCGGCTACGCGTTGTAGATGACCATCGCCCCGCCGAACACGATGCAGTAGATCCCGAACGGGATCAGGTTGCGGGTCTTGAAGTAGCGGGTGAGGTAATGGACGGTGATGATTGCCGTGATCGCGGCGGCGATCGCCGCGACCAACGCCTCCCCACGAATGCCCTTGCCCAGGCTCCCCGTTAGATCCGGGAGCTTGTAGAGGCCGGCGAGGAGGATCGGCGGCGTGGCGAGGAGGAAGGCGTAGCGTGCTGCATCGGAGTTATCGAGACCCCGCACTAGTCCCGTGCTCATGCACACGCCGTCGCGGCTGATTCCGGCGATCAACGCCGACGATTGCGCCACGCCGATCACTCCGGCTTCGCGGTACTCCAACGTGTCCAGCCGCCGGCCGCCGTCACTCTTCATGCCCTCCCGCGCAGCGAGGGCGCGGACTTCCGAACGGCGCCTTAGGTACTCGGCCCCGATCAGGATGAGGCCGTTGATGACGAGGAAGATCGACGCGTACAACGGCTTGGCGAGGGCGACGCGGACGGGATGCTCGAGCGCAAGCCCGAGGATCCCGACCGGGATCGTGGCGCAGATGATCAGCCACGCCAGCCGCTCGGTCGGCGTCTCAATCTTCCGCTTCGAGATCGTGGCAAAGAACGCGCGTACGATCGCCACCCAGTCCTTCCAGAAGTAGATCAGGAGCCCAACTGCGCTGCCCACGTGCAGCATCACCACGAAGGCCAGCCACGGTGATTCGGACTGCGACTGCCAGGCCACGATGTTGTGCCAGCCGAACAGGTTCGGGAAGATCACCGTATGCCCGAGACTCGAGATCGGGAACAGCTCGGTGGCGCCCTGGAGTACGCCCAACACGATCGCCTGGAACGTCGTGATCAGGCTCTGGCTTGCATAGGCGAGCACGAGCCGCGGAAGGGTACCCACTCTGGCTAAACGAACGCTGAGCGGCCCCGCTGCAGCCGATCGAGCTCACCCGGAGAGCCCGCACGCCTGCTGTGCGGCCTGCACCGCAAACAGCTCTGCCTCGGCGAGCTCATGATGCCGAGCAGCGGCGGTGTCCGGGAAGGAGATAGTCCCGTTTTGCAGCCTGATCCTATAGCGCGCGACGCTGTTCGGAGCGGCCCCGATGCGCAGCGACGCCGTGGCGTCCTTGTCGAGATCGGATGCGACCGCGCGAGCCTGGATCAGCAGTGGGTCGGCGAGCTGCCGGCTCGAGCCGCCATCACAGCGGATCGTCCCGCCATCGTTGACGAGCAGCGTCAACGTTCGGCCCTGCCCCGTGCGGGTGAGGAGGAACAGATCAGGGGACTGGACATTGAGTCCGCACCCGGCGATCAGCACGCACAAGAGCGCGCCGAATGAGAGTCGGCTCACGCCTCGGATTGCACCACGATCGCGGCGCCGCCGCGCCGCGGGTCTCCTCCGCCCCAGAATTCGCCGCGCGAATCGCGTTCGACCGCCTGGACGCCGCCGAAGAACAGGTTCAGCTCACGGAAGCGGCCGATCGCCCGGTCCGAGGACTCGAGCGCAGCGGTGTCGATCCCCGGCTCGGCGTAGACGACGCCGTCCTCGTAGTGCACGCGGGGCGCCCGCACCGCTTCGTTCGCCCGCAGCCCGTCGTCCACGACCCGGATGATCGTCTGCAGGATCGCCGAGCGAATCCGGTTCGAACCCGCGCTGCCGAGAACCAGTTCGGGCATCCCGTGCCGCATCACGATCGTCGGCGCCATCATGCTCGGAAGCCGCCGGCCCGCAGGATGGCGGTGAAAGCCCAGAGGGTTCAGGTCCTGCTCGCCGAGCATGTTGTTGAGGTGAACGCCGGTCCCCGGAACGATCACTCCCGAGCAGGAGCCGTTCGAGCATGTCACCGAGCACGCCGCGCCGTCGTGGTCGATGACTGCGATGTGGGTGGTCGAGCCGAGCGACGGTCCGCGTCTGAGGAAACGCTGCACGAACTCGGGGTCGTCGAGCCCCTCGAGGAACTCCGGCGTGCGCTCCTCTTGCGTGCGCTCCATCGCGGCCACGGTCCGCTCCAGGTCCGCCGGCCCGTCCTGCCCGTCGAGCAGCGCGAGCGCGTACGCGATCAGAATGCCGCCG
Source organism: uncultured Solirubrobacterales bacterium (assembly GCA_963796645.1). Taxonomy (GTDB): domain Bacteria; phylum Actinomycetota; class Thermoleophilia; order Solirubrobacterales; family Solirubrobacteraceae; genus Palsa-465. Next base: position 170,698 of record CAWCMQ010000009.1, read on the forward strand.
GCCGACGGCGGGGGATTGGTGAGGACGTCGCGGCCGCGGTAGGAGGCGCGCACCGGAGCGCGGTCCAGGACCTCGTAGGCGCGCAGGTCCTCCAGCGTGAGCATCCCGCCGCGCTCACCCACCCAGTGCACGATCGAGGAGGCGATGTCGCCCGCGTAGAACGGCTCCGCCCCCTCGCTGCCCAGCCGCTCGAGCGCGTCGGCCAGCTCGGGCTGGCGGATCACGCTGCCGGGCCCGGCCAGGTTGCCGTCGGGCGCGAACAGCGCCGAGCCCTCGGGCGTCGAGAGCACGATGTCGCCGAGGATCTCGATCACGTAGGCCTGCTGCTGGTTCACCTCGACGCCGTCGCGGGCGAGCGCCGCCGCCGGACCGACCAGATCCGCCAATGGGATGCGGCCGAACCGTCTCGACGCCGCGGCCAGCCCCGCGGGCATCCCGTAGGCGCCGACCGAGGCGGCGCCGATGTTGAAGATCTGGATCGCGTCGCCGAACGACACGCTGATCGGGATCAGTTCGGCGCGCCGGCTCGGATCCGCGCCGCGGCCCGGCGCCTCGACGAAGAAGTCGAGCAGCACCGGCTCCGAGTCCGGCATCGCAACCAGCATGTACCCGCCCGCTCCGAGCCCCGTCAGTAGGGGCTCGCAGGCGAACGACGCCAGCATCGCGCTCAGCGCGGCGTCGACCGCGTTCCCACCCTCCCGCAGAACCTCGGCCCCGGTACGCGCAGTGACCGGGTGGCCGGCCGCAATCACACCCAGCGCTCCTGACGAGCTAGAACCAAGCATGGCAAGGACGCAGGGAGCGACGTGTGCTCTGCACACGAGCAACCGAGGACGCAGCCATGCGCCGGTTGGAGCCCGTCAGCGCCTTGGGATGAATTCGGGCACGTCGAGCTCGAGCGACGACTCGGCTGAGCGTCGCACGCGGCTGACGCGGGGCTCGCCGCGGGGTTCGCCGAGCGACGGCCGGGACTCACGCATCTCGCCCGGGTCGAAGCTGTGGCGGCTCCGCGCACGACCGTTGCCGTACCCGGTGGCCACCACGGTGACCCACACCTGGTCGTCGAGCTTGTCGTCGACCATCGCGCCGAAGATGATGTTCGCGTCCGGGTGGGCAGCCTCGGCGACGGCCTTGGCCGCCTCGTTGACCTCCCACAGCGACAGGTCGCGCCCGCCGGTGATCGAGAGCAGAATCGAACGCGCGCCCTCCATGCTCGTCTCGAGCAGCGGCGACGCGACTGCCTGCTCGGCGGCGTCGATCGCTCGGCGCTCGCCGGTCCCCATGCCGATCCCGAGCAGCGCGTTACCGGCGTCGGACATGATCGTCCGCACGTCGGCGAAGTCGAGGTTGATCAGCCCCGGCAGCGTCACCAGGTCGGAGATGCCCTGAACTCCCTGACGCAGGACGTCGTCGGCGACCCGGAACGCATCGACCATCGAGACGTTGCGGTCGAGCACCGACAGCAGCCGGTTGTTCGGCACGACGATCAGCGTGTCGACGGCGTCGGCAAGGGCGTCGATCCCGGCCTCGGCCTGCTCGCGCCGGCGGGTGCCCTCGAACTGGAACGGCCGGGTCACGATCCCAACGGTCAGCGCGCCGAGCTCACGGGCGATGGTGGCGACGATCGGCGCCGCTCCGGTGCCCGTGCCTCCGCCCGCGCCGGCGGCGATGAACACCATGTCCGAGCCACGCAGCAGCGCCTTGATCCGGTCGTACTCTTCGCGCGCCGACGCACGTCCGAGATCGGGGTTCGACCCGGAACCGAGCCCGCGGGTGATCGAGTCGCCAATGTGCAGCGTCTCGTGGGCGGCCGACTGCTGAAGCGACTGCAAATCGGTGTTGATGGCGAGAAACTCGACGCCCTCGATCTCGGCCTCGACCATCCGGTTGACCGCGTTGACGCCCGCCCCGCCGACGCCGACGACGCGGAGCACGGGGCGTCCGACCGCCGTCGAGGACGCATACGCCTCAGCCGATCGCTCCGGACGCGCGTAGACGTCGCGCGGTGCCTCCGGCGTGCTGCCGGCGGGCGGCTCGAGCAGATTCTCGGGAATGTCAGATGAGAAGGCGTGGCGCAGCCGCTCCTGGGGGGAGGGCACGTGACGCTCCTCTTCCGGCGCGGGCTGGGCCTCAGCGGCGGGCGCCTCGAGGGCGGGATGCGGGTGGCTACGGCTTTTGCGCTCGGGAGCTGGCAGCGCCGGCTTCTCATCCTCTGCGCTCTTCGAGCCCGTGTCCTCGGCGGTCTTGCGGAATAGGGCCGCGAGCGGTCCCTCGCGCATGCTCGCGCGCTTACCGGTTGGCATTTGAGAGAACCTCCTTCGCGAGCTGGCGATACGCGTGGGCCGCCATACCGTCCGGATCGTACTTCAGGACGGACATGCCTTTCACGGGCGCTTCCGCGAAACGCACGGTTTTGCGGATTCGCGAGGCGAACACCATGTCGCCGAAATTTTCCTCAAGCAGCTCGATCGCCTCTTTCGCATGCAGCGTCCGTGAATCGACCAGGGTCGGCAGGATGCCCTCGATATCAACGTCGGGGTTCAGGTTCTCGCGAATCATCGCCAGCGTGTTCTGAAGCTGGATCAGCCCGCGCATCGACAGATACTCGCATTGCACGGGGACGATCACCTTATCCGCGGCCGTGAGCGCGTTGATCGTCAGCAGCCCGAGGCTCGGCGGAGTGTCGATGAACACGAAGTCGTAGTCCTCGTCGACCTCCTTCAGTGCCTTCTGCAGCGACCGCTCGCGGCCAATCATCGTCGACATCGCGATCTCGGCGCCAGCCAGGTCGATCGATGAGCAGGCGACGTCGACCTCTCGCTTGCGGATCACCTCGCGAATCGAGACGTGGTGCACGAGGACGTCGTACATGGACTTCTCGAGCGTGTCCGGGTCGATGCCCTGTGACATCGTCAGGTTGCCCTGCGGGTCCATGTCGCAGCACAGCACCCGGTGGCCCTCCTCTGCGAAGGCCACGGCGAGGTTGAGCGTGGTCGTGGTCTTGGCGACGCCACCCTTCTGGTTGGCGAACGCGATCACCTTGCAGGTGGCCGTCACGGGAGGCTCCGATGGTTCGGGGAACTCATACGGGCCTGTATTCGCAGGCCACGCGCGGAATCCTCCGTATTCTGCGAGCCCGTGTCTGCGCTCCTGCAACGACGCCTGATCTTCGTCACCGGCAAGGGCGGCGTCGGCAAGTCGACGGTCGCCACGGCGCTCGGAATGCTCGCTGCTCAGCGTGGGCTGCGTACGATCGTCGCCGAGCTCGCGAGCCAGGACCGCGTGCAACGGACGTTCGAGCACGGGGGAGCGCATTTCCGCGAGGTCGAGCTCGCGCCCGGCCTGTTCACGATCTCGATCGATCCCCAGCAGGCAATGGACGAGTACCTGCGGATCAAGACTGGACCGCTCGGGCACACGATCGGGTCAACCAAGATCTTCCAGGCGTTCGCGATGGCCACGCCCGGATTGCGAGAGCTGCTCACGATCGGCAAGGTCTGGGAGCTTGCCCAGCTCGAGCGACAGACCAAGGCGGCGCCCTACGACCTCGTCGTGGTCGACGCGCCGGCCACCGGCCACGGCGTGGGAATCCTCCGGACGCCGACAACCTTCGCGGAAATCGCGCGCGTCGGCCCGATCGCACGGCAGGCCGGCCGAATCGCCGCGACCATCGGCGACCGGGATTTCACCGCGGTCGTGGCGGTGGCCACCGCGGAGGAGATGCCCGTGAACGAGACGCTTGCCCTCGACGACGCGCTCGCCGAGGGCGGGCTCGGCCTCGACGCGGTGATCGTCAACTCGCTGTATCCGGAGCGTTTCGTCGACGCCGAGGTGGAGCAGCTCGCAGCTGCCCTGACCCGGGCCGACGCGTCGCTGGAGCGCAGCGCGCTGCGCGCCGCCCTGTCCGAGCATCAGCGTGCCGACACCCAGCGCCGGCAGCTGAGCCGGCTGCTTGAGGAGCTCGACTCACCGCTGATCGAGCTCCCTTACGTGTTCGCCGAGGACGTCGGCGAGGAGCAGCTCCGGGCGATCGCCGAGGTACTTGAGGAGGCGCTTGCGTGAGCGTCGCGGAGCTGCTCGAAGGCAAGCGGGTGTGCGTGTGCGCGGGCTCGGGCGGGGTCGGCAAGACGACGACGTCCGCCGCGATCGCAATGGGCATGGCAGCGCAGGGCCTGAAGGTGGCGGTGGTGACGATCGATCCCGCCAAGCGACTCGCCAACGCGCTCGGACTCGAGGAGCTGGCGAACGAGCCGCGGCGGGTGGCCCCGGAACGAATCTCCTCCGAGGGTCTGAAGCTTCGCGGAGAGCTCTGGGCGATGATGCTCGACCCGAAGCGGACGTTCGACGAGCTGATCGAGCGGGTCGCCCCCAGCCAGGAGCGCGCCGAGGAGATCAAGGCGAATCGCGTCTACGGCGAGCTCTCGACGGCCGTCTCCGGATCCCAGGAGTTCACCGCGATCGCGAAGCTCTACGACCTCGATCAGCAGGACGAGTTCGACCTGCTCGTGCTCGACACACCGCCATCGCGCAATGCACTCGACTTCCTCGACGCACCCGGACGCCTGACGTCGTTCCTCGATGGTCGCGCGCTGAAGGCCTTCCTGCGTCCGACCGGGATCGGGATGCGCGTGCTCGGCCGTGGAGTGAGCCCGTTCCTCGCCGGGCTGCGCCGCGTAACCGGGGTCGACCTGATCGGGGATCTGACGACCTTCTTCCAGCTCCTCGGCGGGATGACGGAGGACTTCGGCGTGCGGGCACGGAAGGTGGAGCAGATGCTCCGCGCCGAGACCACGGCGTTCGTGCTCGTCAGCTCGGCCCAGACCGAGCCGATCGACGAGGCGATCTGGTTTCGACGGACGCTGGCCGACGGTGGCCTGCCGTTCGCGGGGGTCATCATCAATCGCGTCCACCACGACCTGCTCGGAGAGAGCGAGGCGGCCGACCTGGCTCCCGCGCTGACGCGCGAGCTCGGAGCCGACCTGGCTCACCGGGTGGCCGAGAACTTCCACGACTACCACGTGCTCGCGCGCCGGGACGGACGGAACATCGACCGGCTCGAGGCCGAGCTCGACGATGAGCCGGTCCTACTCGTACCCCAGCTCGACGACGACGTTCACGACATCGAGGGGCTGCTGCGGATGCACTCGTTCCTGTTCGCCTCCGCGGCACGCCGACAGGAGCTGATCGCCGAGGTCGTCGCCTGACGGGCGCTCAGGGCACGAGCGTCGGCTGCGTCCTCGCCGCGCCCGTCCACACGTCCCAATCGAGCACGATCGCCTCCCACCCAGAGGGGTCGACCGCCACGTCGGAGACCGTCAGCCGCACCTCCTGGAGGTGCAGCAGCTCCCACACCGCACGCTCGGCGACGGCGAGGCGGTCGCTCGCGCGCCACCCCCGGTAGCGCACGTGCGCGAGCTCGACCACCTGGTGAAGCGTCAGCGGCGCGCTGCGGGCTCGCTGCACGATCTCCGCCTTCAGCCATTCCGTCGCCTCGTCGGCCGGTGTGGCGGTCGACGCCTGCACGGCGTGGACAAGCTCGTCGGTCACGTCGCGCCCGCTCCGGGTGACCTCGCCCCAGCCACGGCCGAGCCCGAGTTGGGCGATCTCGAGGTGGGGTGCCTCGTAGATCACCAGCGTCGCCTCCTCCGGAATCCATTCTCGGTCCTCGAAGTGGAAGCTCGCGCGTGACATCCAGGGCACGAGGATCCGCTCGTCGAGTTGCGCACGGGTCAGGTTGAACGCGCGAGCGACGTGCGGATGCTGGCGCAGCTCGACGTGGTAGACGACCGCAGCGCTCACGCCGCGTCGACCGTGTGCCCGGACGGCTCCGTCGGCCCCGCGTCGGGCTCCGCCGGCGTGCGCTTGAGATCGAGCGCCTCGAGCGGTTGCGGGGTGGCGATGTAGAAGCCCTGGGCGTAGTCGACGCCGTAGCGCTTGAGCAGCTCGAAGCTCTCCCGGTCGCCCACGAACTCGGCGATCGTGCGCTTGCCGAGACCGCGTGCGATGTCGACGACCGACCGGACCACGAGCTGGTTGACGTGGCTCTCGCTGAGATTGTGGATGAACTCGCCGTCGATCTTGACGTAGTCGAACACCATGTGCTTGAGGTAGTAAAACGACGCGAAGCCGGCGCCGAAGTCATCGAGCGCGAACTCGCAGCCAAGCTCGGCCAGCCGGTGCGCGAAGCGCTTGGCGCGATCGATGTTGACGATCGCCGCCGTCTCGGTCACCTCCACGCACAGCCCGCGTCCGTCGATCCCAGCGTGCTCGAGCTGCTCGGCCACGAACCCGGCGAGGGTCGGATCGGTGACCGACTTGGCGGACAGGTTGACCTCGAGGTGCAGGTCACGGCCGGCTTGCTTCTCGGCTGCGAGCAGCGAGATGGCCTCTCCGAGCACCCAGCGGTCGATCTGCTGGATCAGGTCAAACCGCTCCCCGATGTACAGGAACGTGCCCGGCGGGATCAGGTCATCGCCCTCCCCGCGCATCCGGATCAACAGCTCGTGCCGGGGAATCTGATCGCCGCACAGCGGCAGGATCGGCTGGGCGTGGAGCACGAACCGGTTCTCCTCCAACGCGTCGCGAATCCGGTCGGCCCAGGTGAGGCGCGCCTGCATCCGCTCCTGCCGGTCCTGCGCGGAGTCGTAGACGCCGACCCGGTCGCGTCCCGCCTCCTTGGCGTCGTACATCGCGATGTCGGCCTCCACGAGCAGCTCGCCGCTGGTCAGCGGCTGGCGCTCGAGCAGAGCGATGCCGATGCTCGCGGTCACGCGGCTCGCATGTCCCGCAGCGGTCGGCAGGCGTCCCTCGTCGCGCAGCGCGCTCAGCAGGTTCTCGCCCACCAGCAACGCCTCCTGTTCGTCGGCCCCGGGGAGGATCACCGCGAACTCATCACCGCCGAGCCGCGCGATCACGTCCGTGTTGCGCAGCCGGTTACGGAAGATGTTCCCGGCGCGGCTGATCAGCTCGTCGCCGACCGAGTGGCCGAGGGTGTCGTTGACGTACTTGAAGTGATCGAGGTCGATCGCGAGCACGGCCCCGCCGGTGCCGTAACGGGCGGCCCGAGCCAGTTCTCGCTCGAGCTCCTGCTCGAAGCGCCGCCGATTGAACATGCCGGTCAGCGCATCGTGATCGGCGAGGTACTGGAGCTGGCCCTCGAACCGCTTGCGCTCCGTGATGTCGTGAACCTGGGCGAGAAAATGGCTGGCCACGCCGCCTGCGTCTCGGATCACGGCCACGCTCAGGTCGACCGGCACCGGATGGCCGGCGGCGTGCATGTACCGGCGCTCGGCGCGGAAGTGGGATGCGTCCCCGGCGACGAGGCGCCTGATCTCCGCGTCGTCGTCCTTGACCTCGTCCGGGTGAGTGATCGAGGCGAGCGTCGTCGACTCGAGCTGCTCGCGCGAGTAGCCGGTGATCGCGCACAGCGCGCGGTTGACCTTCAGCAGGCGGCCGTCGAGGCTCGCGAGCGTCATCCCGACCGGTGCCTCCTCGAATGCGGTCCGGAAGCGCTCCTCGGCCTCGCGCAGGGCGGCCTCGGCGCGCCGGCGGTCGGTGATGTCCCGGATCGCGGCGGAGACGAGCAGCCCCTGGTCGGTCTGAAGCGGGCCGAGGCTGATCTCGACCGGGACCAGGCTCCCGTCCTTGCGGCGCCCGTGGAGGTCCATCTCCACCCCCATCGGCCGCGCGCGCGGATCGCGAACGTACCCGCCGAGATGGTCGTGGTGGGCGATCCGGGCGTGTTCCGGGATCAGCTCGCTGATTGGCTGACCGATGATCTCGTCCCGCGACCAGCCGAACAATCGCTCGGCCTGCTCGTTGAAGAGCTTGACGTGACCGTGCCAGTCGACGATCACGATCGCATCCGGCGCCGCCTCGACGAGGGCGCCGAACTTGCGCTCGGAGCCGGCCACGAGCAGGTCGCGCCCGAGCAGCCGCGCCGCGAGCCGTCGGTAGCGCTGATGCAATCGCTCGCGCAGCGAGTCGATCGTGATCCCGGCCCATCGGACTATCTCTCCGAGCGTGCCCACTCCGCCCCTCCGATACGGATTATCGCGTGCTTGTCCTGCATTTTGCTCACCACGTCGGGGTGTAGCCGCTGGTCAGCTCGGCGCGGGGATGACGCCATGCCGGCTCCCGATCGAAGTGCTTTTCCAGGTTGCGCTCGCGGAAGTAACGGAACACGGTCCGTACGTGAATCGCTGGAAGTTGGCCGCGGCGTTCCCCCACGGATCCGGATCCATGAACGGCATGTAGTGGTCGGGGAACGACGGCATCGTGCAGGCGATGCAGATCCCGCCGACGTGCGGGCATCCGCCGGTCCCGTTGATCCATCCGCGGGTCGGCACATTGCAGCGCACGACCGGGCCCTTGCACCCGAGCTTGACCAGGCATCGCGAATCCGATCCGTACTCGGAGGCGAACTTGCCCTGCTCGGTGAACCCGGCGCGGCTACAGCCCTCACGGGTGGTACGCGAGAACAGCGACTTGGGCCGCAGCTGCTCGTCGAGATCCGGTGCCGGCGCCATCCCTCCCAGGTGCATCAGCAGGTAGAGCAGCGTCTCGGTCATGTTGTCGGGCTGTGCCGGACAGCCCGGGATGCAGATGATCGGGAGCCCGTTGCGCGAGCGCCAGTCCCACCCCAGGAAATCGGGCAGGCCCATCGCCCCGGTCGGGTTGTTCATCATCGCCGGGATCCCGCCGTATGTGGCGCACGTGCCGACCGCGATCACGGCCGCCGCCTTCGGCGCCAGCCGGTCCACCCATTCGTTCGTGGTGATCGGCTGGCCGGTCGCCGGGTTCGTGCCCAGCCCTGACCAGTGTCCGTCACCGTTGATCAGCTCGTTCGGAATCGATCCCTCGACCACCAGCACGAATGGGTCCAACAGGCGTTGCTCGGCGTCGTAGAACGGCTGCATGAACTCGTCGCCGTTCTCGAACGCCAGGACCGGGTTGTGGAGGACGATCCGCGGGGCGCCGGGAATCGCACCGCGCACGAGGTCCTCGACGCTCGGGTTCGTCGCCGAGGTCATGGCCAGGGTCTCTCCGTCGCATCCCAGGCCGCTGGTCATCCACAGCACGTGGACCGTTAGTTCCTCGGTCTGCTTGTGCCGAGCAAAGGGGTCAGTGGTCATATGTCTCTCCTTGACCCTCCCGCCAGACCGATGGGTCCGACGCGGAGCCTACCGTGGGCACCAGCGGTAGTCCAACTCTCGGTGCGACGGATCCGGCATGTTCCGATGGGATCGCGGGGAAGGTATCCTCAGGCACAGAGAGCGGTGAGGCTCGCTCCTGGAACCGCGGCAAGGCCGCCGCCAATGGCCTCTACGTCACGTATCGAACCGACGCGGAGGTAATGATGTCTGGAGATTCCCGTGAGCTTGCCGCGATCTTTGTCGGCGGCGCCATCGGCGGTGGTGCGCGCACCGGGCTGGTCACGCTGGCTCCGGTTCAGCCGGGAGCTTGGCCGTGGACGACGTTTCTGATCAATGCGGTTGGGTGCTTCCTGCTCGGCTACTTCGTTACGCGCCTGCAGGAGCGTCTGCCGATCACCGCGTACGGCCGTCCCCTGCTCGGGACCGGTCTGTGCGGGGCCCTGACCACGTTCTCGACCTTCCAGCTCGAACTGGACCGCCTCCTCGACCGCGGCGACTGGCTGCTGGCTGCGGCTACGCGGCGAGCAGCGTGGTGGCGGGCTTCGCCGGCGTCGCCCTCGGCACCGCCCTCGTGCGCCGCGCGAGGCTGACCTGGTGATGAGTGCGCTGCTCGTACTGGCGTGCGGGGGACTCGGCGCGATCGCGCGCTTCGCCGTCGATTCGCTGGTGCAGTCGCGCCGGCTTGGCGAGTTCCCGCTGGGAACGCTGGCCGTCAACCTCAGCGGATGCCTGCTGCTCGGCCTGCTCAGCGCGGTCCGCGCGACGAGCGAGGAGATGACGGTGCTCGGGACCGCGACCCTCGGCTCCTACACAACCTTCTCGACCTGGATGCTCGAGAGCCATCGCCCTGCGCAGGACGGCGAGTCTGCGCTCGCCTGGCGCAACCTGCTCGTCAGCCTCGCGGCTGGATTCGCGGCAGTTGCCCTCGGGCGCGCGATCGGGACGGCGCTGTGAGCGAGCCCGGCATCAAGCTGACCACCTACTTCGAGGAGCGCGATCGGTCCGGCAACCGGTTCCTGGCCGACGCGCTGTTCGACGTCTACGAGCGCTACCAGATGCGAACCAGCGTGCTGCTCCGCGGAGTCCTTGGCTTCGGGCAGCGCCACGAGCTGCACAGCGATCGCCTGCTGACGCAGTCCGAGAGCCTGCCCGCCGTTTCGATCGCGGTCGACACTCGGGAGCGAATCGAGCGCGCGCTGCCCGACGTTGTCGCGGCGACCAGTCACGGGATGATCAGCGTCGAGCGGGCGGAGCTTCAGAGCGGGAGCGACCCTGATGCTCTGACGATCGCACCGGGTGAACGCGGGCTAAAGCTGACCGTCTACGGCGGGCGATCGATCCGCTCGCAGGGACAGGCCGGTTACGTCGCCGCGATCGACCGGCTTCGCGAGGCGGGCGCCGCCGGCGCCTCGGTGCTGCTCGGGGTCGACGGGACGCTCCACGGCGACCGCCAGCGAGCACGCTTCTTCGCCCGCAACGGCAACGTGCCGCTGATGCTCCTGGCGATCGGCGACGGCGAGTCTCTCAGCCATGCGCTGCCGCACCTGCGAGCGCTGATTGCCGAGCCGGTGGTGACGCTGGAGCGGGTGCAAATCTGCAAGGCCCAGGGCGTCAGGCTCGCCGATCCGGATGGCGTTCCGGTCCGCGATCCGTCGGGGCTGCCGATCTGGCAGAAGATCATGGTCCACGCTGAGGAGCAGGCGAAGTTCGAGGGACGGCCGCTGTATGTGGAGCTGGTGAGGCGGCTGGGCGAGGCCGGCGCCGCCGGCGTCACGGTCCTGCGCGGAGTGCGTGGGTTCTACGGGACGCTCGAGCCGTTCGCGGATCGCATGCTCGCGCTGCGGCGGAATGTTCCGGTGCACGTCGTCGCCGTGGACCGCCCCGACGCGGTGCGCCGCTGGTGGCCGGTGATCGATCAGCTGACGGCAGAGAACGGGCTCGTGACCAGCGAGCTCGTGCCCGCCTCGCACGCCGTGACCCGCAGCCGGCCGCACCGGCTCACCCTGGCACGGACCCCGACGTCTAGCGAGTAGCGCTGAGAAACGCCTCGCGGGCCTGCTCGATCGTCCCGAACGCGGCGTCCCGATCACCCCAGCCGTTGACCTCGGAGGAGCGCCCGGGATCGAGGTCCTTGTAGACCGAGAAGAAGTGGCCGATCTCTCGCCGAAGCTGGGGCGGCAGGTCCTCAACGTCCTCGAGCGTGTTCCATCCCGGGTCGTGCAGCGGCACGCAAACGACGTGATCGTCCGGTCCCTTCTCGTCAGCCATCCGGAACAGGCCGATCACCTTGGTCGGCACGATGCACCCCGGGAACGTCGGCTCTGATACGCAGATCAGCACGTCGAGGGGATCGCCGTCGGGCGCCAGCGTCTCCGGAACGTAGCCGTAGTCGGTCGGGTACACGACCGAGGCCGAGACGAAGCGATCGAGCTTGATCCCTCCAAGCCGGGGGTCGTACTCGTACTTGTTCCGGCTCCCCTTCGGGATCTCCACGACGCAGATCAGAGGTTGTGCCAGCATCGTCTGAGCGCTCCTGTCATGTGGCGATGGGTAGCCACAGCGGGTACGCCGTAACGATGGCAGACCAAAGAACAACCCGCCACACGCTGAACCGGACCTGGGCGCTCGCCGGCGTCGCGTATGCGTTCGCCGTGACGATGATCGGAACCACGATGCCGACCCCGCTGTATCCGATCTATCAGGACAAGCTGGGGTTTTCGGCGCTGACCGTGACCGTCGTGTACGCCACCTACGGGATCGGCGTGCTCGCCGCGCTGCTCCTGCTCGGCCCGCTGTCCGATCGCTACGGTCGCCGGCGGATACTGCTCCCGGGCCTGGCGCTGTCGGCCGCCAGCTCGGTCGTGTTCCTGCTTGCCCAGGCCCTTCCGGCGCTATTCGCCGGGCGTGTGCTCTCCGGACTCTCCGCCGGCGTGTTCACCGGCACGGCGACCGCCGCCCTGCTCGACCTTGCCCCACCCGCGGATCGTGCCCGCGCGATGCTGCTCGCCACCGCGGTCAACACGATGGGGCTCGGCCTCGGGCCGCTGATCGCCGGAGCGATGGCGGAGTTCGTGCCCGACCCGCTTCGAGCGCCGTACGCGCTCCAGCTCGCGTTGCTGATTCCCGCCGCCGTCGCCGTCGCACTGATGCCGGAGGCTGCGCACACCGGCGGCGGCCGGCCCGGCCTCCCCCGCCTCCGCGTGCCGGCCGAGCTGCGCCCGACGTTCGTGCGGGCGAGCACCGTCGCGTTCGCCGCGTTCGCAACGATGGGCCTTTTCTCGGCCGTCGCGCCCGCGTTCCTGGCCAAGCTGATCGGCGACCCGAGCCATCTGCTCTCGGGCACGGTCGTGTTCCTGCTGTTTGCCGCCTCGACCGTCGGCCAGCTCTCGCTCGGGCGGTTCCCGGCCGACAGCGCGCTGCCCTCCGGCTGCGCGATCATGATCGCCGGAATGGCGGCGATCGCTGGTGGTCTCGGCGCCGGCTCGCTGGCCCTGCTCCTCGTCGGGGCGCTGGTCGCTGGGTTTGGAGCCGGGCTGGGGTTCCGCGCCGGCCTGGCCGCCGTGAACGAGGAGGCACCGGCCGAGCGCCGCGGCGAGGTCAACTCGAGCTTCTTCGTGGTTGCCTACCTGGCCCTATCTGTCCCGATCATCGGCGTCGGAATCGCCGATCAGGCATTCGGGCTGCGGCCGGCCGGCCTGTTGTTCAGCGCCTGCGTGGTGATCCTCGCGCTCGCGGTGCTGGTCAGCGTGCGCCGCAGCGCGGGCGTCAGTTCATCTCGCCGCGAGCGACCGCAAGGCACGCTTCGCAGCGAGGCCACGGAGGGTTCCAGGGGTATTCAGTGACGTCCTTGCCGCACAGCGCGGTGTCTGGATCCTCGTCGGTGACCAGATGGCAGAGCTCCTCAAAGCCGTCATCGCCGATGCGCGGAACGTTGACGCAACCGGGGTGGACGTTCGGAGTTCTCGCCGGTGCCGCCACGCCCTCAGGATAGCTCCGGCGCGACGACCGCGCCCCGCCCGCGGGCGAACTGCAGGGTGCCGTCCTCGAGCCGCCCGAACCGCAGCGTCAGGATGTCGAGCGCGTAGTTTTGGTAAAGCCGCCACGGGGCGCTGGGGCCCTGCTTCGGGAACCGGTCGACGGACCGCAGCACGTAGCCCGAGCTGAAGTCGATGAATGGCTGGCGCTCGATCCCCGGCCCGGGTTCGAGCGGCGTGCACTGCCGGTAGCCGTGCGCGTCCATGTGGTTGAGCAGACGACACACGTATTCGCAGGTCAGATCACACTTCAGCGTCCAGGACGCGTTCGTGTATCCGAATGCCGACGCCAGGTTCGGCACACCGGAGATCATCATTCCCTTGTAGCCGAGCCGGCCAGAGACATCGACCGGCTGACCGTCGACCATGAGCTTCAGCCCGCCGAGGACCGCTAGGTTCAGGCCGGTGGCGGTCACGATCAGATCGGCCTCGAGCTCGCGCCCGCTCTCAAGCCTGACCCCGGCCGGCGTGAACCGCTCGATGCGACCGGTGACCATCGATGCTCGCCCGTCGCTGATCGCCGTGAACAGGTCGCCGTCCGGCACCAGGCACAGCCGCTGGTCCCACGGGTTGTACCGCGGCTTGAAGTGCGTGTCGACGTCGTAGCCGGAGGGGAGCTGATTCTCGGTCCAGCGGCGGATCAGCCGCTTCATCGCCTCCGGCCGTCGGCGGCTGAACTGGAAGTGGAGCATCGTCAGCACCACGTTCTTCCAGCGCACGATCGCGTAGGCGAGGCGGGGTGGGAGCAGCCGCTGGAGCAGGCCCGCGACGGCGTCCTCGGCCGGGAGCGAGATCACGTAGCTGGGCGAGCGCTGGAGCATCGTCACGTGGTCAGCCGACGCCGCGAGCGCCGGCACCAGAGTCACGGCCGTGGCGCCACTTCCGATCACCACGACCCGCTTGCCGGCGTATTCGATGTCGTCGGTCCAGAACTGCGGATGCACGATCCGGCCCTGGAAGCTCTCGCTTCCGTCGAAGCTCGGGCTGTAGCCCTCGTCGTAGCGGTAGTAGCCGCTGCACATGAACAGGAAGCCGCAGGTCAGCTCGAGCATCTCGCCCGTGTCGGTGCGCTCGACCTTCACCGTCCACCGTGCGTCCTCGGTCGACCAGCTGGCCGCCAGGACGCGGTGGTCGTAACGAATCCTGCGGTCTATCCCGTGCTCGCGCGCCGTGTCCCGGACGTAGTTGAGGATCGAGGGTCCGTCGGCGATCGACTTCGCCCCCCGCCACGGCCGGAACGAGTAGCCCAGCGTGTACATGTCGGAATCGGAGCGGATCCCGGGATACCGGAACAGGTCCCAGGTGCCGCCGCTGCGATCACGCGCCTCGAGAATCGCGTAGGTGCGCTGCGGACATTTCGTCTGCAGGTGGTAACCGGCCCCGATCCCCGAGAGCCCGGCCCCGACGATCAGCACATCGAGATGCTCGCGCGCCATCGCTCCACATTGTCGCCTGTTGCTGCGGCTGGTGCTGAGAACACAGAACGAGCGGGCGGTGAGCCCGCTCGCAACTGTGAGGTCGCGCTCCCCCTAACTACTTGGGAGCCCCAGGACTTACGTGTTGAGCCTGGCGGCAAAACACTCCCAGCCCCGAAACGGGACCGAGTAGGGAGCGGCCTGACTTCAGCCTAGCGCTACCGGGTCGCGGTTTGTATGCGGGTGGCCGCCTCGTCAGCGATCAGCTGGTCGGCGACGGATCGCAGATCACTGTCCAGATGCCCGCATATGACATCTCGCAGGAGCGCTCGAAGGTGGCCGGAGAGCTCCCCCACGAGCGCATCGACGCCGGGCTCGGCCGGGGCCAGGCCGGCGATCACGGCGCGCTCGAGCGAGATCGCGTGGGCCGTGCGCTCCGCGAGCGTGGCCCGATCCTCCGGCCTCGCGCAGATCGCGGCAAGGCGTCCCGCGAGCCGCCCGCTGTTCGGGCCCTCGGGCTCGAGCAGCGCCCGCAGGGCGAGCAGATAATCGGTCAGCGCCTCGAACGGTGCCAACCGCTCACATCCCATCTCGAACCGCGCCAGCGCCCACGCGACCTCGCCGCCGTTGGGCACCCGCCGCCCGACCAGGTTGCAGAACGCGCGCAGCTCATCCTCGTGCTCGGCCGCGATCTCGGTCACGAACCTCGGCCGGCCGCTTCCACCCAGCGCCACGGGCCTCCACACGCTCGTGTCGGTCCGAGTCCAGGCCAGCGGTCCCAGCGCATATCCGCCGCGCTCGAACAGCCGCAGCGCCGTCAGCACCCGGCGGAAGCGGCTGCGCGCGGCGGACACTGGTGGGCGATCGGCTCGCTCCTGGGGTCCGGTCAGCACGATCAGCACCTGCGGGTCCTCGCCCTCTCCCCACACGGCGTCCACGGGCGCGTCGTCGAACGCGTCCCCCTTGACCAGCGAGAGACCATCGCTGAGCTCGAGCTCGGTGGACTCGGGGTCGAGCGCGATCCCGAGCATCGGAGCGATCACCGTGCTCACGCAGCGCCCCTCGTAGAGCGCGTGCTCGAGCACCATGTAGGCGGCCTCGAACCGTGCCGGATCGAATCCGAACTCGCTGCGCTCGGCGAACACGTCGCCGAGGAACGAGCGCAGCGCCGCGTCGGCGCGCTCGCGAGGATCGGCGGGGATGCGCGGCTCGCCGCGCTCTCGCAGGTAGGTCTCGACACCCTCGAGCGCGGTCAGCGCCCGGGCGGCGGGGGCGTAGCTGGGCAGGGCTACGAGCACGCCCAACTGCTGGCGGATGAACGTGCCGGTGAGCGGCCGGTAGCAGTACAGCGGCACGCGGCCGCGAGGCCCGCTCTCGGACTCGACAAGCTCGAATGGGATCTCGGCTCCGTCGGCGGCCTCCGCGCTCAGCTGGGTGGCGGCATCGGAGGTGAACGTCTCAAGGGTGGAGTGAAGGCTGCTATTGCGCACAAGCGCCGTTTCGCGCTCAGCGGGTGCGATCCTGCTCGATCTCCTCCAGGTGTGTCACGTTCTGGACGTCGCTCGCCTCCCGACTCGGAGCGCCGCCGAACCAGGCGTCGAGGATCTCCTCGAGCTGGGCGGGTGAGGTCAGACGCAGGCTGAGCGCCAGCACGTTGGCGTCGTTCCACCGTCGCGCGCCGTCGGCGGTTTGGGCATCGACGCACAGCGCGGCGCGGACGCCGGGAACCTTGTTGGCCGCGATCGAGGCTCCGGTCCCGGTCCAGCAGGCGATCACCGCCTGCTCCGCGCGTCCCTCCGCGACATCCCGGGCGGCGGCCTCGCTGGCCCAGGCCCAATCGGGCCGCTCGGCGGCAGCGAACGCTCCGTGGGGCACGGGCTCGTGGCCGCGTCGCCGCAGCTCATCGGGGAGTGTCGTCGCGATCCCGCTCAGCTCATCGGCTGCGATCGCGATCCGCATCTGCGGTCGGTTAGACCGCTACGGCGGGAGCGAGGTCGCGCAGAGAGCCGTCGTCGGCGTCGGCGGCGCATTCGCCGCCGAGCCATTGCCGGCCATAGGCCCGCATGTCCTCGATCAGAGGCACGAGCGCACGGCCCTTCTCGGTCAGCGCATACTCGACGCGCGGCGGCACCTCAGGAAACGTCTGGCGCGCCACGATTCCCTCTTCCTCGAGGGCGCGTAGCCGCAGCGACAGCGTCCGCGGGCTGATTCCCTGCAGCGAGCGCTCGAGCTCGCAGAACCGAGAGCGCCCCTCCGCGAGATCACGGATCACCAGAAGCGTCCACTTGCCGCACACGATCTCTGCCGTACGACAGACCGGGCACGTTTCATTGGAAGCCATCAGAAAGCCCATGTTAGCGCAATGCTTCACGAACTGAAGCAGCCTGGGGCTTCGGGCGGCGCGGGCGGCCGTTGCGCTAGGCGGGGATCTGCGGCGGCGGGTGACTGACCGACGGCGGCTGCTGGCTGGGCCCCGGCTGGATCGGAGCCGCGGCCGGAGGTCCGGGGCGCTTGAGCGTGACCGGCCCCGCGACAGAGTGGGCGGCATCGGCGATGTCGTCCATCGAGGTCGCGGTCCGGCCCTCGGCCGAAACCAGCAGCTTGAAGTCGTGCGGGCTGCTCGCCACGCGCAGCGCGTCCTCCATCGCCACGCGCCCGGCCTGGAAGTGCCGCAGTAGCGCCTGGTCGAAGGTCTGCATCCCGTAGTACTCGCCCTCGGCGATCACCTCGCGCAGGCGGCCAGTCTGGTCCGGGTCCATGATCATGTCGCGTACCCGGCCGGTCATCCGCAGGATCTCGCATACAGCCACGCGGCCGGCCCGGTCGGGGGTCTGCACGAGCCGCTGCGAGACCACGCCCTTGAGCGTGCCGGCCAGCATCGCGCGAGCCTGGCTCTGCTCGTGCAGCGGGAAGAAGTCGATGATCCGGTTCACGGTCTCGGGGGCGTCAAGCGTGTGGACGGTCGAGAGCACGAGGTGCCCGGTCTCGGCCGCCGACAGGGCGGAGCGGACGGTCTCCTCATCGCGCATCTCCCCGATCAGGATCACATCCGGGTCCTGGCGCAATACTCGGCGCATCGCGCGCTTGAACGACTCGGTGTCCTGACCGACCTCGCGCTGGTTGATGATCGAGTTGCGGTCCGAGTGCAGGTACTCGATCGGATCCTCGATCGTGACGATGTGCCGCGACTTCGTCTCGTTGATCTGGTCGATGATCGCGGCCAGCGTCGTCGACTTCCCCGATCCGGTCGTTCCCGTGAGCAGGATCAGACCGCGCTCGTCGTCGGCGAGCTCGCTCATGACGGGCGGAAGCCCGAGCTCGTCGATCGTCCGAACCGCGAACGGAATCACGCGGGCGACGATCGACACCGCGCCGCGCTGGCGGAAGGCGTTGACCCGGAACCGGGCTAGGCCCTCGACCGCGTAGGCGAAGTCGACCTCTCCATGACGCTCGAACTCGGACAGCTTCTCGGGGTCGGTGAGCATCTCACGCAGCACCCGATCGGTCTCGTCGCTGGTCAGCAGCTCGTACTGCTCGATCGGCTCGAGCCGGCCGTGAATGCGCGCGATCGGGCGCGAGCCGACCTTCAGATGAAGGTCCGACCCCTCCCCGCGCACCACATACCGAAGCGCCTCATGGAGATCGAACATCTGGTGCAACATCGGCGCACGCGCCACGGCCCTTGAGCGCAGGTGAGCGAATTGGACACCGCCTACTGCTGCCTAGCGAGAGACGCAAACGCGCGGCTGAGCGCCGCGGACTGGGCCGATGCTCGCCCGGGCCCGGCTCGGGAGGTCGGGTCTGATTTCGGGACTCGCGTCAGCACGTCCCGAAATCAGACCCGGCTCCCGAGCTAAGAACCTCTTATGCGACGTCGCGCAGCTTCTGAGCCTCAGCCAGCGACTGAAGCTTCTTGAGCGACTGATTTTCGATCTGCCGAATCCGCTCGCGCGTGACGTTGAACGTCCGCCCGACCTCGTCGAGCGTCCGCGGGTGCTCGCCGCCGAGCCCGTAGCGCAGCTCGAGGACGCGGCGCTCGCGGTAGCTCAGATTCTCGAGCGCCTCGCGCAGAGCCTCCTTGGTGAGGATCTCGGCCGCACGCTCGTAGGGCGACTCGGCGCGCTCGTCGGCGATGAACTGCCCGAACTCGGACTCCTCCTCGTCGCCGACCGGCTTCTCGAGGGACACGGGAGCCTGAGCCGAACGCTTGATCGACTCGACCTCCTCGGGCTCGATGCCGGTCACCTCGGCGATCTCCTCGGCCGTCGGTTCGCGACCGAGCTCGGTCACCAGCTTGCGCTCGGCGCGACCGATCTTGTTCAGCTTCTCGACCACGTGTACGGGGATACGAATCGTGCGGGCCTTGTCTGCCAGCGCCCTCGCGATGGCCTGGCGAATCCACCACGTTGCGTACGTGGAGAACTTGAAGCCCTTGCGGTAGTCGAACTTCTCCGCCGCACGCACCAGGCCGAGCGTCCCCTCCTGGATCAGGTCAAGGAAGGGGAGGCCCTGGTTGCGGTAGTTCTTGGCGATCGAGACGACGAGCCGCAGGTTGGACTCCACCATCTTCTGTTTGGCATCGAGGTCGCCGCGCTCGATGCGCTTGGCGAGGTCGACCTCCTCCTGCGCGGTTAGCAGCCGGACCTTGCCGATGTCCTTCAGGAACAGCTGAAGCGAATCGGTGGTCATGTCCGGCTTGAGGTCAAGCGCAGTCTTCGGCTTGCGCCGGCCACGCTTGTCAGGTGCGCGCTCGACCTCGGTGGCCGCGAGCGCGGGATCCACTTCCTCGACGAGCTCGATCTCGGCTCGCTCGAGGAACCCGTGCAACTCTTCGACGTCGGCCTCGTCGAGATCGAGTTCCGAAACCGCGCCGGCGATCTCCGAGTAGGTGAGAACACCAAGCTGCTGGCCGCGGTTGACGAGGCCCTTGATCTCTTCGAGTTCCTGCAGTTCCGCTACTGACATCTGGTTCCGTTTCCGTCGTGCGCACCAAGCCTGGAACGCTGGCCGGCGCTGAGTATCAGACAGCGGGCGCAGCCCGCCAGGGCGTACGCCCGCTACTCAAACATACGTTTGCAGTATAGGCGCGATATTTTTTGAAGTCTAGGCGCTACGGACGGCGTCCTGGAGGGCCGTCGAGCCGCCGGCGCCGTACTCACGGCGTCCTTGTTCCTATGTATTACGTACAACTGCCCTAACCGTTTCAAGTTGCGCTGCGAAAAAGTTCCGCAAATCCGCACATGAACCGGCGGGCTTGGCTCGATTATCGGATCTCGGCGAGGCGCGCTTGAAATACCGGCGAACCCGTCCGGGCACCGATGCGCGATCATTTGACCGTGGCTGACGATCGACCTTCAGAGGTGCTCGGCGCGCTGCCGCGCACCCGACCGCACCGACGCAGCGACAAGCGGGCCGCCCGCCCGGTGACGGAGGCGACCGAGACGCAGGCCCCCGCTGAGGCCTCAGGCGCCAAGCCGACTGCCGCCAAGCCGCGCGCGGCCACCAAGCCCAAGCCGCGCGCGGCCACCAAGCCCAAGCCGCGCGCGGCCACCAAGCCCAAGCTCCGCCAGCCCGCCCAACCGGGCGGAACACCTGCCGCACGCCGAGCCGCCCCGGCCCCAGCGCGTAAGCCGGACAGCGCTCGCGGTGACATCCTCGGTACGGCCGTTCAGGCGGCCGCCGAATTGGCCGAGATCGGCCTGGCCATAAGCGCGCGCGCCCTGCGCGGCGCGGTTTCGCGGTTACCGCGGCCGTAGCGCGGGTAATAACGCGCGCACACTTTCGTATACTTCCGCTACTTCCAAGCCGAGCGATCGTCCGTCAGCGGACAATCGGCGGGGGAACCACTTGTGGTCCGCAAGGGCCACAGGGGCGAATCGGTCCAAGCCAGGACCGTAGCGCGACCCAGGCGCGAGCCCGTCAGCTCACCCCGTAGGCACCAGCGAAGGAACGCAGAGCCAATCGTGAGACGTCGCGCAAACGCCCCTGTCATCGCCATGCTTGCCATCGGCGCCATCAGCCTCGGAATTCCGACGCTGGTGCGTGCGGCATCCGGCGGTGGCGGCCTAGGCGACGGTGGCGGTGGCGGCGGTGGCGGCGGCTCGAGCACCAACGGCCCGAGCGCGACCCGCAGCAGCGGCGTTCAGCGAGCTGACGTTCGCGTCACCGCCAGGGGAAACGGCATCACGATGAGCACCCACGCCTCGGCGCTGCTGCACCGAGCGGCCACATTTACCGGGAACATCGGGTCCTCGTACGCCGGCAAGACGGTCGAGATTGAGCGCAAGGGCCGCGAGACCGGCGGCCGGTGGGACCCGACGGCTCACGGTGTCGCGACCTCCCACGGCGCCTTCACTGCCGTTTGGCCCGCCAACCACATCGGCCAGTTCGCGATCCGCGCCGTGATCGTGTCGCGTGGATCTCTACGCGCCGCGTCCGCATCGCCCAGCGTGCAGATCACCGTTTACCGGCCGGCGATCGCGACGATGTACGGCCCCGGCTTCTGGGGCAGCCGTACGGCCTGTGGCGAGGTCCTGCGCCGCAACACGATCGGGACCGCCAACCGCACACTGAAGTGCGGCACGCCCGTGGCGATCTACTACCACGGCAAGATGATGGTCGTCCCCGTGATCGACCGCGGCCCGTACGCCAACGGCGCCGATTGGGATCTGACGCTGGCGACGGACAAGGCGATGAACATCCCCGGGACCGCCACGATCGGCGCGGTCTCGGTTTCCGGGCACTAGCGCGCCGGCCGGCGCGCTCTCAGCTCGCGGCGGGCGGGTCCTCGCCGGGCCGCGGAGCTTCGGGCACCACCGGCACGCCCCTCGACGCGGCCGCGAACTTCGCCTCCTCGGCCGCCTCCAGCAGCGTCGTCGCGTCGCGTCCGTCCTCTCGGTACACCGCGAGCCCAACGCTGACGGTCATCGGGGCGCCGCGCCACAGAGGCGCCTGTTCGACCGCATCCGCGATTCGCGACGCCAGCGCGTGAGCGCCCGATCGTGTGGTCTCACGGGCGATGATCCACGCGCGCGTGTCGGTTTCACAGACCAGCAGGTCCTCGCGCCTGACCACGCTGCGAACGGCCCGCGCGAAACGACTGAACGTGGCGCTGCTCTCGTGTGTCGGTTCGGCCGCGAGCACGCGATCGCTCTCGTTGAGCTCGGCCACGAGCAGGGTCAGAGGCGCCCCCGATCGCTCGGACTGGCGGATCTCATCCTCGATCGCTCCGACCCACAGCGGGTCGATCCCGGCCGCGGGCGCAGGCGATTCGGGCGGAAAACTCGCGGGCTCCGGCGCTGGCGCAGTCGGCTCGGGCCGCTCGGGCGCCGCCGGCTCCCCCAGTGCCGGCTCCGGCGGCTCGAGGTCGGGCTCACGGATCCTCGTCACTCGCAATGGCGGCCCGGAGCGCGGCTGGGACACGGGCTCGGCACCCGGCGGAGCCTCGTGCCCGTTGGCCACCCGCGGCCCCGTGGCGCTGGGGACCCGCAACGCGGCTGCGCGCACCTGCTCGGTGACCAGCGTGAGGCGCTCGGCCAGATCAGAGATTTGCTGAGCCTCGGGCCACGGTATCTGCGCCCGCAGCGCGCTCCAGATCACAGCGTGGAGGGCGTCGACCGCCCGCGCTTTCGCCTCGGGAGCCTCGGCGCCCGCGATCTCGCCGGTCCGCGAGACCAGCGGCTCGAGCGGGCCGCCCGGCTGGATCCGGCGCAGGTCGCCGTCATCGGCCAGGGCCCGCACGACCGCGTCGCAGATCCGCGGTCCGTCGCGGGTCAGGTCAGCCGCGAGGATTCCCGGTGCGTGATCCAGCGGCGCCTGTTCGAGCAGCGTCAGCAGCCAGCCCTTGGCGAGTTCCTCGGCCGCCACGAGGAGTGCGTCGATAGGGGCGTCGGCCACGGGCCGCGCCCGGCGCCTCCGTGGCGGTCCGTAGTCCATTCTGAGGTCTTTTATCACGCCCGCATGTCGCCAAAACGTCAGCAACGCTTCAATACCTACCGTGTCCGACGCCCTGATCTCGATCCGCGACGCGCGCGAACTGGCGCTCAGCAGCGCCCCCCGTCTCGGTTCCGAGCGCATTGACGTCGGCGCCGCACTCGACCGGGTGCTCGCCGAAGACGTACGGGCGATTGACAACGTTCCTCCGTTCGCGTGCTCGGCCATGGACGGCTACGCGGTTGAGGCGGGGCCGGCAGGACGAACGCTGCAGATCGTCGGCGAGTCGCGCGCCGGAGCCCCCACCGACGATCGAGTGAGCCCCGGCCGGGCGATCCGCATCTCGACCGGGGCAGCGGTCCCGGCTGGGGCCACTGCGGTGATCCCGCAGGAGAACGTGGCCCGTGAGGACTCACGGATCGAAACCCTTGTACCCGTGGCCGAGGGAGAGAACGTCCGCGGGCCGGGCGAGGACATGGAGTCCGGGACCCTGGTGCTGGGGGCCGGGGTGCGGCTCGGCGGCGCCGAGCTCGGCGCCGCGGTCGCCGCCGGGACGGGTGCTGTCACCGTGGCGGCGCGGCCCAGGGTCACGGTGCTCTGCACGGGTGATGAGCTGCGAGCGCCTGGCGAGCCGCTCGGCCCGGGAGAGATTCACAACTCGAACGCGCCGATGCTGGTCGCGCTCGCGAGCCGCTGCGGAGCCGCGGTCGCCCCGGCGCGCCGGCTCTCGGACGATCGCGCCGAGACCGAGTCTGGCCTCGGCTCAGCGCTCGAGCGATCGGACCTGCTCGTGATCTCGGGCGGGGTCTCGGTCGGGCCGCACGACCACGTCAAACCGGCGCTCGAGAGCCTCGGCTTCGAGGAGCTGTTCTGGGGTGTCGCGCTTCAGCCGGGCAAGCCGACCTGGTTCGGCCGCCGCGAGCAGAAGCTGGTTTTCGGGCTGCCCGGTAACCCGGTATCGGCCGTGGTCACGTTTTCGCTGTTCGCCTGGCCCGTGCTGCTGGCGATGCAGGGCGCGAGCCCGCCCCGCATCGTTCAGCGACGTGCCGTGCTCGGGACCGAGGTGTCCCGAAACCGCCGGCGCGAGCAGGCGGTCCGCGTCCGGCTGGAGGCCCGGGCGGACGGAGACCCGATCGCGATCCCCAACGGACCGCAGGGGTCGCACATCATGAGCTCACTGCTCCGCGCTGATGCGCTGGCGATGATTCCACCCGGGGACGGGGTGCTTCCGGCGGGGACGCCGGTTGCGCTCGAGCCCCTGCTCGACTGACCCGCGCGGGGGGACCGGAAACTGGGCAGAATGCCGCCACGTGCCCCAGTTCGTGCTCGCATTCACGGCAGCGATCGCAGCGCTGGTGGTGGCTCGTCGCCGCCGCCGTGGCCGGCTCCCGGCGCGCGCGGTGATCGTCTCCCCGCGCAAGTCCACGGTGATCGCGCGGGACGGCGCAGTGCAGTCGGTGCAGACCGCTGAGCTGACCGTCGGCCTGGAGGACCTGCAGCAGCTCTGGAATCCGACCAATCTCGAGAATCTCGCCCGCACCTACTGGCGGTTTCTGAGCCGGGTGACGCTCGGCCTGATCCGAGTCACCTATGGCGAGAACGAGCGCTCGGTGGTGTTCCTCGGCCGCCCGTTCACGCTGCTGCGCTTCGACGCGCCCGAGTACACGTTGGATAACGATCACGGTTGCGTGCGCTGGCGGATCCGCGACGGGCTGCTCGTCGCCCGAAGCGGACGTGGCAGCGGCTTCCTGGCCCTCGATGTGAAGATCGACCCCCGACCGCGGACCAACGGCAGCGCGACGCTGCGGATCGAGGTTGAGGTGGCGAACTTCTATCCGGCGATCGCGGCAGGGTTCAGCATGCCGGTCTACGAGGCCACCCAGTCCCTGCTCCACGTGCTGGTCACGCATGCGTTCCTGCGCTCTCTGGCGACGCTGACCCTCGCCGAGTCACGCGTGGGACGGCTGGCCGTCCCGCCGAACGGTGCCGGCAGTCCTTCCGCCGCCGAGACGGGCGATCCCGGCTCGACCAGCGCTCAGCCGTAGCGGACGCCGGTCAGCTCGCGCAGCTTCGTGCGATCGTGCCGGGCGGCAACCCGGCGCACGGTGCCCGAGCGCGAGCGCATCACGAGCGACTCGGTCGTGGCGCCACGGTCGCCCTGGTAGCGAACGCCCTGGAGCACATCGCCGTCGGTGACGCCCGTGGCGGAGAAGAACACGTCGTTCCCGGCCACCAGGTCATCGCAGGCGAGCACCTTCGCGAGGTCGTACCCGGCGTCGGCCGCGGCTTGCTTCTCCTCGTTGTCACGCGGCCACAGACGGCCGAGGAGCTGGCCTCCCGTGCACTTGATCGCGGCCGCGGAGATCACGCCCTCGGGAGTCCCGCCGATCCCCCACAGCAGATCGACGGGCGAGCTGTCGTCAACCGCGAGCAGGGCCGCCGACACGTCGCCATCGAGGATCAGCCGCACACGGGCGCCGGCGTCGCGGACTGCCGCCATCGCCTCCTGGTGGCGCTCGCGGTCGAGCATCACGACCACCACGTCGCGGGTGTCGATCCCCTTGCGCTCGGCGACCAGCCTGATCGTCTCGGGCAGCGGCCGGTCGAGGTCGAGCAGATCCGCGATCTCGGGTCCGCCGGCGATCTTCTCCATGTACACGCACGGGCCAGGGTCGAACATCGAGCCGCGCTCGGCCAGCGCGATCACGGCGATCGCGCTGGGCATTCCGAGCGCCGTGAGCCGAGTCCCCTCGAGCGGGTCGACCGCGACGTCGACCTTGGGCAGGCTGCCGTCCCCGATCTGCTCGCCGTTGTAGAGCATCGGCGCCTCGTCCTTCTCCCCCTCACCGATCACGACCACGCCGTCCATCGAGACCGAGTCGAGCACGTAGCGCATCGCGTCGACGGCGGCCTGGTCAGCCCCCTCCTTGTCGCCGCGTCCGACCATCCTCGCGGCTGCCAGCGCCGCCGCTTCGGTCACGCGCACAAGCTCGAGCGCGAGGTTGCGATCTGGTCGAATGGAATCCTGGGTCGTCATCATCAGAGCACTCCTGGGGGTTTGCGCCGCGCCGCGCTCTCCCGCGAGCGCCAGATTGAGCCGATGAGTATCAGAAATCCGCCGAGGAGCGCCACCCACCAGCCGTAGTCGATGCTGATCTCCCCCGGCGGCGAGCCCGGCTTGTCGATCACGCCACGGAAGACCGTGAACGTCAACGCCGCCAGCGCCGTGACCGCAGTCAGCTCGCCTCGCGGCCACGACAGCGCGTGGCCGCGGATGATGATGTAGGTGAGGACCAGCGGGGCCACGGCGGCAAGCAGGAGTAAGTACCGCAGGGCAGACAGCGAGTCCCACCCCGTGCAGGTCGTGTGCGGTCCGTGGCAGCTGTTCAGCACGGCGTGATTGTTCCCGAGCGAGTACCACGGGAGGAACAGTGCGATGCCGAGGATGATCCCGCCCACGCTCGCGAGCAACTCCCCCCTGTCCAGCCGCTTGAAGTCCATCGGCGCGGAGCCTAGCCATTTCGCGGCCGACCGGTCGAACCTCGGGCACGGCCTGCCGCGGCTGCTAGGTTCGGGCCCCGCGATGGACTTCCGCCAGCTGCTCCCGGAGCCTGCCACCGTCGACGTCGCCGAGCTCCTGGCGTCGCTCGAGCTCGGCGCCGGCGCTCCCGAGCATCGGCCCTACATCGTGGCCAACTTCGTCTCCAGTGCGGACGGGCGGGCGACCTTGGGCGGGCGGTCGGGACCGCTCGGCGACGATGGGGACCGAGCCGTGTTCCACGGCCTGCGTGAACAGGTGGACTCGGTGCTCGCGGGAACCACCACGCTCGCCGCCGAGCGCTACGGCCGGATCCTCGGCAAGGAAGAGCGCCGGGCGCGGCGCCTCGCCCGCGGCGTCAGCCCCGAGCCACTCGCCTGCATCGTTACGCGCAGCGGTCACGTACCGACCGACATCCCGTTGTTCGATGAGCCCGAGGCGAGGGTGGTGGTGTTCGCCTCGAGCGAACTCGACCTCGGCTCTGTGGCCGCCCAGGTCGACGGTGTCGCCCTCGAGCCCGGTGAGATGACGCTCGCCACGGTGATGCGACGGCTGCGTCGTGACTACGGCGTGCGGTCGCTGCTCTGCGAGGGCGGCCCGACGCTATTCGGATCGCTGCTGAGCGAGGGGCTGGTCGATGAGCTGTTCCTCACGTTGGCGCCGAAGCTGGCGGGCGGGGGTAGTGGGCCGACGATCTCGAGCGGAACGGAGCTGTCCGAGCCAAACGAGCTGCGACTGGTCTGGGCGCTCGGACGTAACGGGTCTCTCTACCTCCGTTACGCTCTGGGCGGGTCACAGTAGTTTCGATTCTCGTCATCACGGGGATGCCACAATGCCACGATGGGCTCTCCGCTCGCAGCCCCAGACCGCAGCCGCG
Organism: uncultured Solirubrobacterales bacterium; assembly: GCA_963796645.1. Classification (GTDB taxonomy): domain Bacteria; phylum Actinomycetota; class Thermoleophilia; order Solirubrobacterales; family Solirubrobacteraceae; genus Palsa-465. Next base: position 197,649 of record CAWCMQ010000009.1, read on the forward strand.
GCGCCGATCTGCTCGGCTCTCTGCAGGAGGCTCGCGAGCGCACGCTCGCGCTTGTCGCATCGGTCTCCGACGACGATCTCGAGCGCGTCCACTCGACGCTGATGAGCCCGCTGGTATGGGACCTCGGGCATATCGCCGCGTTTGAGGACCTGTGGCTGGTGCATCGATACGGCGGCCGGCCGCTGCTGCGCAAGGAGCTGGCCGAGGTCTACGACGCCTTCGAGACCCCGCGGGCGGGTCGCGGCGATCTCCCATTCCTGCGGCCGGCGGCAGCGCGCGAGTACCTCGACGAGGTCCGCGCCCGCTCCTTCGACGTGCTCGAGCGGCGCGGCGCGGTCGACGGACCGATACCGGAGCTGGTGCTTCGCCACGAGCAGCAGCACGGCGAGACGATGCTGCAAACGCTTCAGCTCGCGCAGCTCACCGACTACGAGCTCGCGGGTCGCCGACCGGTCCCCCTGGTTGCGCAGCCGGCGTTCACCGGCCTCGAGTTCGTCACGGTGCCGGCCGGGCCGTGCACGATCGGAGCGTCCTCAGACTGGTTCTCCTACGACAACGAGCGTCCACTCCACCGCACCGACGTGCGTGGCTATCTGATCGGACGCACGCCGGTGACCAACGCCACGTACCTCACGTTCGTCGAGGGTGGTGGGTATCAGCGGCGCGAGTGGTGGTCGGACGAGGGCTGGGCCTGGAAGGAGAACTACGACATCACGCGACCTGGATCGTGGACGGCGGACCTGCACGCGGAGTGGCGTTTGGGAGAGCTCAACCCCCTTCATCCCGATCGGCCCGTCGTCCACATCTCCTGGTTCGAGGCCGACGCCTTCGCCCGCGCAAACGAAGCCCGGCTCCCCACCGAGATCGAGTGGGAGAAGGCGGCGACCTGGGATCAGGAGCGTGACCGGGCTCTGATCTACCCATGGGGGAACGACTCGCCGACGCCTGGCGTCCATGCAAACGTGGACCATCTAGCCTGGGGCGCCGATCCGGCCGGCGCTCACCCGCGCGGCGCCTCGCCCTTCGGCTGCCTCGGGATGATCGGGGACGTGTGGGAGTGGACCGGCAGCCACTTCAACGGCTACCCCGGCTTCGTGGCGCATCCCTACCGGGAGTACTCCGAGGTCTTCTTTGGAACCGACTACCGGGTCCTGCGCGGCGGCTCGTGGGCGACACGTGCCCGCGTCGCAACCCCGACCTTCCGCAACTGGGACTTCCCCCAGCGCCGGCAGATCTTCGCCGGCGTGCGACTCGCGAGGGACGAATGAGATCACGGCTCGAAACCGAAGAGATCCGGATCGACTCCTGGCTGTCCGAGGCCGACGAGCGATCCCTGGCCAACGACGTGCTTGACGGCCTCACACGCCCGTTCAAAGAACTGCCGCCCAAGCACTTCTACGACACACGCGGGTCGGAGCTGTTCGACCGCATCTGCGAGCTTCCTGAGTACTACCCGACGAGGACCGAGAAGTCGATCCTCGAGCGCCATGCCGACGAGATCGTGACGCGCACACGCGCAGGCGAGCTCGTGGAGCTCGGATCGGGCGCATCGGATAAGGCCCGGATATTGCTTGACGCGATGTCCGGCGCCGGGACGCTGCGGCGCTACGTGCCGCTCGACGTCTCTCAGCAGGTCGTCGAGGACGCCGCGCGCCAGCTGGTGGACGACTACGACGGGCTTCAGGTTCACGGCGTGATCGGCGACTTCCAGCGCCACCTCGATCGCGTGCCCTCGCCTGACGGCGCGCCACGAATCATCGCCCTGCTCGGCGGCACGATTGGCAACTTCCCGCCCGGCACGCGCCGCGGGCTCCTGCGCGAGATCGCCGCCGTGCTCGGGCCCCGAGACCGCCTCCTGCTCGGCACCGATCTGGTCAAGGACCCGGCCGTGATCGAGGCGGCGTACGACGACGACACGGGCGTCACCGCCGAGTTCAACCGCAACGTCCTGCACGTGATCAACCGCGAGCTCGATGCGGACTTCCTGCCCGACGCGTTCGACCACGTCGCCTTTTTCGACCGCCGCCACGAGTGGATCGAGATGCGGCTTCGAGCCAAGCGCCCCTGCAGCGTGCTGATCGGCGACCTCGATCTGCGCGTGGAGTTCGCAGCCGGCGAGGAGCTCCGCACCGAGATCAGCGCCAAGTTCACCCGCGCTCGCGTGGAGGCGGACTTCGCCTCCGCCGGCCTCACGCTGGAGCAGTGGTACACCGACGCAGACGAGCTGTTTGCATTGTCGGTGGGTCGGTTGGCGTAGGGGGCCCCCGGGGCGGGGCGCGGGCGGCGGCCGGGGCGGGGCGGGCGGACGCGGGCGGGGCGGCGGTCGGGCGGCGGGCGGGGCGGCGGGCGGGGCGGGGGCGGTAGCAACCCGGATTTTTGGCACAAACCCGCGCCGCCAGCCTGACCGAGGCTGGAAACTCACCGTCAGCGTGACTGTTCAGCCGCGTCCGCGATCGCGGACCCAATTTGTTGCGTAGTGCGTATCCGGTTTGCTCGGGTTGGCGATGGGCGCGTGACTGGGTGGCGGGCCGGCGAGCGCGCCCGCGGCCCGGGCAGGCGCCCGGATAACGCCACTCTCGGTTCGCGCCCGGAGCCGAGAGTGACGTTGGCGCCGCTGGTGGGGGTCATCGTCACCTTCGCGCGCGCCGCCGCGCCGAGTGTGACGTTTCCCGAGGCCGAGAGCCGAGAGCCGAGAGCCGAGAGCCGGGAGCCGAGGCCGGGAGCCGGGTCGGCGGCGAGCGGGAGCGGGCGCCGGGGCGGGCATAACCTCGAAAACTCCGCTGCGGCCCGCGAGCATTCGAGGTTAAGTCTGCCCATCAGACCTAACCCGCCATCCCCTCCGCGCCAGGTCCGAGTTTTCGAGGTAGTGCGTATCCGGTTTGTTCCGTCTGGGTGGGTTTGTAGCTTGACGGGGTGCCGCGGCCTGGGTTTCTCGTTCGATCATGGAGTTCCAGGAGCGGTTTTCCGATGAGGATGCGTGTCGCGACTATCTGTTCGCGTGCCGGTGGCCGGAAGGCTTTCGATGTCGGCGGTGTGGCGGGTCGCGTGTCGGGGTGATGCATCGCCGGCGGTTGGTGTGGCAGTGCAAGGACTGTGGGTTGCAGACCTCGGTGACGGCGGGAACCGTGATGCACAAGTCGCGGCAGCCGTTGCGGACCTGGTTTTGGGCGGCGTATCTGGTCGCCACGCATCACCCGGGGATCTCGGCCAGGCAGCTGCAGCGCCAACTCGGGCTGTCGCGATATGAGACCGCGTGGCTGATCTTGCAGAAGCTGCGCCGGGCGATGCTCGCTCCCGAGCGCGAATCGCTGAAGGGGGAGATCGAGGTCGACGAGTTCTATCTCGGTGGCGAGGAACCGGGGCTCTCTGGTGGCCGCGCCCGCGGCAAGAAGGCGCTGATCGGGGTGGCGATCGAGGTTCGCGGCGCCGGCTCCGGCCGGTTGCGCCTGCAGATCCTCGACGATCTCTCCGCGCAGTCGCTCGGCGCGTTCGTGAGGGCCACGACCGCGCCCGGCACGATCGTGCACACCGACGGGTGGACCTCATACAACTGCCTCACCGAGCTCGGGTTCGAACATCGCAAGCGAGTCCAGCGCACCGACACCTCGGGCGAGCTGCTGCTCCCCCGAGCGCACCGCGCCGTCTCAAACCTCAAAGCGTGGATGCACGGCACCCACCGCTCGGTCAGCGACCCCCACCTCCAGGTCTACCTCGACGAATACGTCTTCCGCCACAACCGCCGCAACACCCCAATGGCCGCCTTCCAAACCCTCTCGGCCTCACCACCCTCCACCAGCCGACGACCTACAGCGAGATCACCCGAACAGCCGCCTAACACAAAACGGAACAAACCGGATACGCACTTTCGAGGTTACTCCCGCCTTCCCGCCGTCGCACCGGACTACAAACCCGGCGTGCCATGCACCCCAACCTGAGCCAACCAGGACACGCACCTGCTGCGTTTCTCCCGCCCCGGCCGCCCGAGTCGCGCCACGACACACGCGCGCACCTCCCGACGCGACACCGTGAGCAAACCGGATACGTACTACCGGCCGGCCGGCCCACCCCGACTCGGCTCAGGCCGGCCGTTCGCAGCGAGGCCGAGCTGACCGGCGGATCGCCCGAGGGAAGGGCGTGACAACCTCGCAAACCGCGCCCTTCCGTGTTTGGCATGGCGATCCAGGTCTGCTCGGCCGACCCAAACGCGCAAGCCCGAGGGCGCGTGTTGGGTTTGCGAGGTTCAACGGCCGCTTGCGCGCACCCTCCGACCACCGATCGCCCCCGCGGGCACCTCGCACCGCCACCGACGCCCGGCGCCTACCCCCCGCCCTCGACCCCCACCTTCCCCACCGCGAACCGCAACCCGGAGCAGTTCACGCACCCGATGCAGCAGAAGCATCCGCGGCAGCGCACACAGGCCAGGCACCCCAGGCAGCCGGCGCATGCGAGGCACAGCGCGGTCAGCAGCGAGCCCGCGGTCGCCACCGACAGGGCGGTCCCGCCACTGCCGGCGGTCGCGACCGAGAACGCCGTGCCGAAGCTCCCCGCCGTGGCGATGCTCCGCGTCGTAACGAAACTGAACACGGTCGCCCGGCTGCGGTGGGTGGCGAAGCTGGATTCGTCCGAGGAATCACTCATAGCTGAACAGTAGGGTTCCACGCCATGCAAATTCACGACAACGGAGCACTCATAGCCGGCGGCGCATCGGGCCTCGGCGAGGCGACCGTGCGGCGGCTGCACGCCGACGGCGCCAACGTGGTGATCGCCGATCTCAACGAGGACAAGGGTCAGGCCCTGGTCGCCGAGCTAGGCGACCGGGCGCAGTTCATCAAAGCCGACGTGACCGACCCCGAGGCCGTACAGGCCGCGGTCGACGCGGCCGCCGCGCAACCGGGCGGCCTGCGGATCAGCATCTGCTGCGCCGGCATCGGCTGGGCCGAGAAGGTGGCGGGTAAGCGCGGCGCACACACGCTGCAGCCGTTCGAGACGGTGATCCGGGTCAACCTGATCGGCACGTTCAATGTCCTGCGACTTGCGGCCGCCGCGATGCTCGCTAACGAGCCGACCGATGCGGGCGAGCGCGGCGTGTGCGTCAACACGGCGTCGATCGCTGCTTTCGACGGTCAGATCGGGCAGGTCTCCTACTCGGCCTCGAAGGGCGGAATTGTCGGGATGACGCTGCCCGCCGCGCGTGACCTGGCCAGCGTCGGCATTCGTGTCTGCACGATCGCGCCGGGGACGTTCGACACGCCGCTGCTGGCCGCGCTCCCGGAGGAGGCACGCAATGAACTCGGGAAGGCGATCCCCTTCCCCTCCCGGCTCGGAAGGCCCGAGGAGTTTGCCGCGCTGGCCGCGCACATCGCCGAGAACGAGATGCTCAACGGCGAGGTGATCCGGCTCGACGGCGCGCTCCGGATGCCGCCGAGGTGACCGAGGAGCTCTCGCCGGCCGACCGCTCCTCGCTCGCCGCTGAGCGGGGTGCGATCAACATGGCGGTCGGCGGGCTGCTCGTATTCGACGCAGACCCCCCGCTGACCCGCGCGATGGTGATCGATCGGATCGGCGAGCGCATCCATCTCGTCCCCCGCCTCCGCCAGCGGCTCGAGGAGCCCCCGCTCGGGATCGCCAACCCGGTGTGGACCGACGACACGGGTTTCGACCTCGAGTGGCATGTGCGCCAGGCGAGCTTGCCCGCGCCGGGCGGAGATGCGGAGCTCGAAGCGCTCGTGGGACGCGAGTTCTCGCACCGTCTCGATCGCTCGCGACCGCTGTGGGAGGCGACGTTGATTGAGGGCCTTGAAGACGGCCGCACGGGTCTGCTGATGAAGGTCCACCACGCGCTGGTCGACGGGATGGCCGCGATCGGCATGGCTGCGCTGGTCCTCGACCCAACCGAGGAGCCGCTCGAGATCCCGCCGCCTGAGCGCGAGTGGTCCCCGCGCAAGTACGACATGCGCCGTCACGTCACGCGGCTGGCCAGCCGGCCGCTGACACGGGCACCAAGGCTGATGATCGACGGGATGCTGCGCGCGCTCGACCCCGACCCGCGCCGAGCCGCCGCCGACATGCGCCGCGCCACCGGGGTGGCGCTCGAGCTTGCGCGCGCGAGGCCGCAGGCCCCGATGACGCCGTTGAACCGGCCGATCTCGCCGAACCGCCGCTACGCGGTCGCGCACGTGGAGCTGGAGGCCGTGAAGCGGGTCAGGCGCGAGACGGGCGGCACGATCAACGATGTGTTGCTCGCGGTCGTCGCCGGGATGCTCGGCCACTATCTCGCCGCCGCCGGGCCTGAGGCCTATCCGCCGGGCGACCGACCTCCCGTCGCGCTGGTTCCGGTCAGCGTGCGCGAGCCGGATGATGCGGGCGAGCTCGGGAACCGGATCTCGACCGTGTTCGTCGATCTGCCCGTCGGTGAGCACGATCTCAGCCGGCGGGTTCAGGCGATCACGGCTCAGACCGCGGAGCTGAAGGACTCGGCGGCCGTTCAGGCCGGGTCGCTGATGATCGGCGCCGCGGGCTGGGCGCCGCCGCTCGTGTCCGGCATGCTCGCGCGCGCAATGGGCGCCGTACGCGCCTTCAACCTCGTCGTCTCCAACATTCCCGGCCCGCAGCAGCCGTTCTACCTGAGCGGCGCGCGGATGCGCGAGGTCTACCCGGTCGTGCCCCTGAACCCTGGCAATCAGGGGCTCAGCATCGGCATCCTCAGCTACGACGGCAATGTCTGCTTCGGCATCCTCGCCGACCGCGACCTCGATCCGCCGCTGAGCCTCGCCGCGGCAGGCCTGATCGCATCCTTGGTGGAGCTCCGGGCCGCGGCATAGCGCGGCCCGGCCCACCGAGCTAGTTCAGCCGCTCGATCAGCATCGCCTGGCCCATGCCGCCGGCGACGCACATCGACTCGATCCCATAGGTCCCGTCGAGGGTCTGCAACCCGTGAATCAGCGTGGTCATGATCCGCGCGCCGGTCATCCCGAACGGGTGCCCGAGGGCGATCGCGCCGCCGAACGGGTTGAGCTTGTCTTCCGAGATCCCGAGATCCTCTTTGCAGGGAACGATCTGGGCGGCGAATGCCTCGTTGATCTCGACGATGTCGATGTCGCTCATCGACATGCCGGTCTGCTTGAGCAGCGCCTGGATCGCGGGGATTGGGCCGAGCCCCATGATCTCGGGGCGGATCGCCGCAACCGTGGACGCGATGATCCGCGCCTTTGGCTTCAGACCCAGGCTCGAGGCCTTGTCCTCTGACATCACAAGCACCGCAGCGGCGCCGTCGTTGAGCGGACACGAGTTGCCGGCGGTGACCGTCCCGTCCTCCCTGAAGGCCGGCTTCAGCTGCGAGAGGACCTCCATCGTGGTCCCGGGCCGAGGCCCGTCGTCTTTGGACACGACGGTCTCGGGTACGTCGAGCTCATTGCCCTCCCGATCGACGTCCTTGTGCGCGGGGACGGTCACGGGAATGATCTCGGCGTCGAAGTGGCCGTTGTCGCGCGCCTCGACGGCGCGGTTCTGCGAGATCACTGCCCACTCGTCCTGCTGCTCGCGCGTCACGTTGCAGCGCTCGGCGACGTTCTCAGCCGTCAACCCCATCGGGATGTACACGTCGTACATCGACGCCTCGGACCCGTCGAGCAAATGATGCTTGGCCTCGTCCATCATCCCGGCGCCGAGACCGGCGCGCGACACGGCCTCCACCCCGGCGGCGATGTACTGGTCTCCCTCGCCGGCCTTGATCGCATGCGAGGCCATTCTGATTGTCATCAGCGATGAGGCGCAGAAGCGGTTCACGGTGCAGCCCGGCACGTGGTGATCGATGCCCGCCAGCAGCGTCGCATTGCGCCCGACGTTGTATCCCTGCTCACCGATGCCGGACGCTGCACCCATCAGCACGTCGACCGTCTCGCCGAAATTCACTCCCGGGTTGCGCTCGATCAGCGCCTTGAGTGGGAGGGCGGCGAGATCGTCCGCGCGCACGGACTTCAGCGAGCCCTTCATCGCACGTCCGATCGGGGTTCGGATGGCGTCAACGATCACTGCTTCTGGCATGTTTTCCGGCCTCCTCAGGTTCAAGATGGGGGCCGCCATGCTAGAGCGCGGGCGCGCTCCGGCCCCGCGCGACGGAGCGGCGGCCCCCCGACGCGGCAGCGACGGCTACAGCCCCAGCCCGCGCACGCCCTTCTCGTCCCAGCCGAGGTGGTGGGCGAGCTCGTGTCGCAGCGTGCGGGTCACCTGCGCCTTCAGCAGGTCCGGGTCATGCCCGAAGTCGCGCAACAGCGTGTCGCGGAAGATCACGATCCGGTCGTGGAAGTAGTCACGGGCGACGGTGTCGCCCTGGTAGAGCCCGTAGGCGCGACGCCGGCGGCCGCCGTCCGAGATGACGATCGCGACGTGCTCGAGCGCGCGGTGGAACTCGAGCGGCAGGTCGTCGATCGCGGCGCGGACGAGCGCCCGGAAGTCCTCCTCCTCGTGGAGATCGAAGAGGCCGTCGTCCTGTTCCTCGAAGGCAGGCTCGTAATCGTCGACGTCGCCCCAGGAATCCTCGGCCGCGAGCCGCTCGGCGCGTTCGACGAGCGCCTCGAAGTCCTCCTCCGACTCGGGGTCCCGCCAGCCGGCGAGGTGAATCATCGCCAGCACGATCGCGCCGCCGAGCAGGACCACCCCGGCGCCGAACACGACTATGCCCTGCATCAGCCGCAGCGGGAACGAGTCGCTGAAGCCGGTGATCAGGCTCGTCGCGCCGAGCCCCAGGATCAGAGCCGCCAGCGCGGAGAGCAGGATCCGGCGGGGCGTGGGCGGCGATCCGGTCACGGGCTCACTTCATGGTTCGTGCGATCACGAGGCGCTGGATCTCGTTGGTGCCCTCGTAGATCTGGGTGATCTTGGCGTCGCGAAGCATCCGCTCCACCGGATATTCCTTGACGTAGCCGTAGCCGCCCAGCACCTGCACCGCCTCGACCGTGACCGCCATCGCCGTGTCGGAGCAGAACAGCTTGGCCATCGCCGAGTACTTGCCCATGTCGGCATCGTCCCGATCGACCTTGGAGCAGGCCTGGTAGAGCAGCTCGCGGCTCGCGGCACAGCGTGTCTCCATGTCCGCCAGCTTGAACTGGATCGCCTGGAAGGAGTTGATCGGCTTGCCGAACTGCTGGCGCTCGCGCGCGTAGGCGGCGGCGTAGTCAGTTGCGCCCTGCGCGATTCCGAGCGCCTGCGCAGCGACGCCGAGGCGGGAGCGATCGAGCGTCGCCATCGCAACCTTGAAGCCCTCGTTCACGTCTCCAATCACATTGGCCTGTGGCACGCGGACGTCGTCGAAGATCGGCTGTCCGGTGGGCGAGCCGCGGATGCCGAGCTTGTGCTCGAGCTTGCCGACGCTGAACCCGGGCCGGTCGGCCTCGATGACGAACGCGGTGATCCCGCGCGCGTGCCCGGCCTCCGAATCGGTGACCGCGAACACGACGTAGAAGTCGGCGACGCCGAGGTTCGTGATCCAGTTCTTGGTGCCGTTGACGACCCACTCGTCGCCGTCGCGGATCGCCTTGGTCAGCATTCCGCCCGGGTCGGAGCCGGCGTCGGGCTCGGACAGCGCGAACGCCGGGCTCCACTCGCCGGTGGCGCAGCGGGGCAGGAAGCGGTCCTTGAGCTCGTCGGTCCCGAACAGCTTGATCGGGAGCGTTCCGAGCTCCTGGACCATCAGGATCAGGGCCGTGGAGGCGCACGCCTTGGCAATCTCCTCGACCGCGATATTCAGCATCAAGGTGCCGGTTCCGGTACCGCCATGCTCGGTCTCGAAGGGCAGCCCGAGGATGTCCTGCTCGGCGAGGAGCTTGCGCAGGTCCTGGGGGTATTCGGCCTTCTCGTCGATCTCGGCCGCGCGCGGCGCGATCCGCTCCTGGGCGATCTGCCGGATCGTGTCGCGGAAGTCCAGGTGTTCCTGAGGAACCGTATAGAGCTCTGCGATGGCGGACATTCTGTGATGGATCGTACGCGACGCCGGTCTCGAGCTTATGTACGATCGCCGTTCAGGTGGCCCTTGCTTCGGGGCCACATCCACAACACAAGGGGAGTCAGATGAACGGTACGGTCAAGCTTGGGCGCCGGGCCACCGCATTCGTGCTGGCGATCGTGGGCTCGTGCGCGCTGGCTGCTGGCGCACTCGCCGCGTCGCTGCATGCTCGTGCGAATCCGTCCAAAGCGCACCTGAATTCGCCCGTGACCGTGACCCTGAGCGGCACGTTCAAGAAGAGCGAGTTGAAGGGCAAGTCGCATAAGGCGGATCTGCTCGCGTTCGTCCAGCTGAACGCCGCGCCGTGCAAGTCCAACGCGCCGAAGGAGCTTGCCGCCGGCGGCAATCTGTACTACGCCGCCGCCATCAGCCACTCGCCGTTCAGCCACTCGGACACGAAGAACGGCAATTCAGTGAAGACCTTCCGGATCTGCGCCTACCTGTACCCGCGGCCGATCACGAAGACCACACACGACAAGCCGCTCAAGCGCGCGACCGTCAAGTTCACGATCACGCACTGATCGACTAGACGCGGCATCGGATACCCGCCGTGAGGCGGGTATCCGACTTGCCGACGCTTACCAGCCGCTCGGGTGCCGGTCGATGAAGCCGGCGTTCGATCGGCTCTCGGTGGTCCAGCGGGAACCACCGGAGGAGCTCTGAGCGCTCGTGTCGAAGCGCAGGCCGGCGACGTACATGTACGCGTGACCGGCGTTGGTCCAGATCGTGATCCAGCGACCCTTGCCCGCCTTGCCGTAGGACTCGAAGCTGGTCGAGTCAAGCGGCGAGGACAGCAGTCCGCCGCCGTGCAGCGCGTAGCTGACCGAGCCCGAGCAGTCGTATCCGCTCGAGTTGAAGCTGCCGTGCCCGCCGCCGTAGACGTACGGCTTGAACGCGATCTTGTTGGCAGCGGCGATCACCTCGCGGATCACCGGCGGGGCATTGGTGGGCGCAACGGCGAGGCCGTGGCTGATCGTCGCCCGGCCGACCGGGCCGTTGCCTTGCTTGATCGCAACGATCGAGCGCAGCTTCTGCGAGTCCGCATAGAAGAAGATGCCGTTCGCGGTCAGATGGTTGGCGCGCTGGAACGCGATCACGCTGCGCTTGGTCCCGTTGCCGAAATGGCCCGTCACGCGGGTGGGAAAGCCGGCGATCGTGAGGAAGTCCTGGAGCACACGCACGTCGTGTCCGCGGAGGCCCTCGTAGAGGACGCGGTCGCCCATGTGCTGGGCGTCGCCGGGATATTGGTGACCGCTGCGGTCGATGACGGCTGAGGCACCGAGACCGGCGCCGCCGCTCCGGGGGGTGCGTTTGGCCTGCGCGGCGGTCGGGACTGCTACCGCAGTAATGGCGAGCGCCACGCCCAGCGTGGCTCGTCGAAAGCTTAGGTGCCTCAACACAACCCTTCTCTTTCGTTGTGCCTACGGGGTTAGCTGTCGGGCTCGCGCTGAAAGAGATCGCGCTACGCCGGAACTTCGGCGATTCGCCCCAAAGGCCGGATGGCCTCAATGGGTTCCCCGCTTCCCGGCGCTTGGCGACCGGGAACTCGGCTGGTTGTCTATTCGGCCGGGCAGGCTAGCGCACTTGCAGGATCGATGTCACCGGCACCGGTTATGTAAACCAGCTGCTGAGTACGCTGAGGACATGCGGACCCCCGATGTCGAATTGCTGTGGTGGAACGGTTGCCCCTCCACCGAGCGGGCCCTGGATGAGCTCCGCGACGCATTCAACCAGCTCGGAATCGGTGCCATAGAGGTGCGCATGACGGAGATCCGAACCGATCTCGAGGCCAGCGAAGCCGAGTTCCGCGGCTCGCCGACGATCCTGATCGACGGCGTCGACGTGGCTCCTCTCGAGGCCGAGGAGCCGCCGGCGCTGAGCTGCCGCATCTACCGCCGGCGCGACGGGCGGATCTCCCCCATCCCCGACCCCGATGACCTGATGGATGCCCTCAGGCGGGCCGCCCAGCGACAGGAGGCGACGCAATGACCTTGACGATCGGCGAGCAAGCTCCCGACTTCGAGCTCGACGACACGGACGGACAAACCTGGTCGTCGCCTAACGGCGAGGCCGTACAGGCCACCGTGGTCGTATTCACCTGCAATCACTGCCCCTACGCCCTCGCCTGGCACCAGCGGATCGCCGACGTGGCCCGCGATTACGCCGACCGCGGCGTGCGGCTGCTCGCGATCAACTCCAACGACGCCGACCGCTACCCGGGTGACTCCTACGAGGCGATGCGCCACCGGGTCGAGCGAGAGGAGTGGCCGATGCCCTACCTGCACGACGCCACGCAGGAGGTCGCTCACGCCTACGGCGCCAAGACGACGCCCGATGTGTTCTTGCTCGATGCCTCGCATCGGCTCCGCTACCGCGGCGCCCCCGACGGTGATTACGACGACCCGGGACAGCACGCCGAGTGGCTGCGTGCAGCGCTCGATGCCGTGTTGGCCGGCGGTGAGCCCGATCGGCCCGAGACCAGGCCGGTCGGCTGCTCGATCAAATGGAAGACATAGACCGGAGCCGCCGTCTCACTGGCCGCCCCTAGCCCGGAGCCGCCGTCCCACCGGCCGCTCGCAGCGACGCTAGGCCGCGACGAACCCGCCGTCGGGCTCCATCGGCAGTCCGGCGGCGTGCCATTCGAGCAGCCCACCGGTCATGTTGTGGGCGTCGAATCCGGCCCGCCGAAACGCCTCGGTGGCCATCGCCGAACGGCTCCCGCTGCGGCAGTAGAAGACCACGGGCCGCTCGCGGTCGATCGTCTCGGCCTGCTCGACAAGCTGGTTCAGCTCAATCAGCCTCCCGCCCGCGATGCGGCCGGCTTCGTGCTCCTCCGGCCGCCGGACGTCGACCAGCTGGATCTTGCCCTGCTCGAGCAACTCGGCGACCTGCTGTGGCGCGTAGTCCGAATCCATCCATCCAGCCTAGCGACGGCGGCCGGTCAAGACAGACGAGGCCGCCACTGGGGCGGCCTCATCATGTTCGGCGAGCACATCGGCGTCGGGGGCGACGCGCTGCGGATGTCTCGTCTTCCTCCGGGGGCGTCGGAAGCTCGCAGCATTCAACGAACTGTGAACGCGAGGTTGGCTGGATCGCTCGGAAATCTATTCCTCGCCTGCTTGCGTGCGCAAGGCCTAGGACCAATTGCCACTGGTAACCGGGCCCCGACCGGTTGCATCATGGTCGGGTAAGCGCAACCAGGGAGATGATGCGATGACCCCCAGTCAGCGGATAACCGACGAGGTCACCTCGTGGCCCGGCGTCGAGGCCGGCCCGGGTCGGCGCGGCGAGTTCGCGTTCAAAGTCGGTCGCTTTGAGATCGGCCACCTTCACGGCGACCACGCGGCCCATTTCTCGTTCCCGAAGGAGATCTGGGGCCAGCTGTTCGCCGAGGGCCGGATCACATACCACCCCGTCTTCCCCGACCGCGAGGGCCCGGGTGCGCGGCGGATCGAGAACGAGTCCGACGTCGACGACGTGATCGTTCTGATGCGCCTCAACTACGACCGGATCGTCGCGGCCCGCGGGCTTCCGGCCGAGCAGGCGGCGCGCGAAGGGCACGCTAGAGCCGGGACCGCCGGAGCGCGCTAGAGCCGGGCGTGGCGGCTACGCCACGGTCCAGGCGTCGCCGCCGACCAGAAGCTCGGAGAGCTGTTCCTCGGTGGCTGACTGGTTGCTGATGTGGCCGCCGCGTCCGTAGACCGGCCGCTGGACGTCGCGGAAGATGCCGATCGGGGTCGGGCCGGTCGGGTCTTCGGCGAGCTTGGCCAGCGCGAACGCGAGCCCGGCGTCGGCGCGATGGGGATCGTGCACGAGCAGCTCCGCGTCGTCGATCCCGGTGGCGTCGACGATCTCGAGCCGGCCGTCGGGCGCGAGTCGGACGCCGCGCTCGCCGTCGGCGCCGAAGCGTATCGGCGCTCCGGGCTCGAGCCGGATCTGGTTTGAGTCCTTCACGTCCTTCTCGGTCAGCGCCGAGAAGGCGCCGTCGTTGAATACAGGGCAGTTCTGGTAGATCTCGACCAGCGCCGCGCCCTCGTGCGTCGCCGCCGCGCGAAGCACGTCGGTGAGGTGACGCCGGTCACGGTCGATCGTGCGCGCCACGAACGACGCCTCGGCGCCGAGCGCCAGGGCGATTGGGTTGAACGGGTGGTCGGCCACCCCGAACGGGGTCGACTTGGTGATCTTCCCGAGCTCGGAGGTCGGCGAGGCCTGACCCTTGGTCAGTCCGTAGATCTGGTTGTTGAACAGCAGGATCTTGACCGGGACGTTGCGCCGCAGGGCGTGGATCAGGTGGTTGCCCCCGATCGACAGCGAGTCGCCGTCGCCGGTCACGACCCAGATCGAGAGATCCTCGCGCGCTGTGGCCAGGCCCGTGGCGAGCGCCGGAGCGCGGCCGTGGATGCCGTGCATCCCGTACGTGTTCATGTAGTAGGCGAACCGGCCGGCGCAGCCGATTCCGGTGATGAACACGATCCGCTCCGGCGGGATCTCGAGCTCGGGCATGAACTGCTGTACCGCCGAGAGCACCGCGTAGTCGCCGCAGCCCGGGCACCAGCGTGTCTCCTGGTCGGACTGGAAGTCCGCCTTGGTCAGCTCCACCGGCGCTCCGCCGTTGCCGTGGGTCACCGTGCTCATTGCCGCTCCGCGATCTGCTGCTCGATCTCGCCCGCGAACAACGGCTGGCCCTGGACCTTGCAGAACGACTCCACGTCGACGAGGAACCTCGCCCGCAGCACCTGTGCAAGCTGCCCCGTGTTCATCTCCGGCACGAGCACACGGTCAAACGAGCGCAAAACGTCGCCGGTGTTCTCGGGCAGCGGGTTGAGGTGGTGCAGGTGCGCGCACGCGACCTTGTGTCCCTCCAGCCGCGCTCGCCGCACCCCCGCGCGGATCGCGCCTTCGCTCGAGCCCCACCCGAGCACGAGCAGGGTCGCCTCCGGCTCAGAATCGACCCGCAGCGGCGGGATGTCCCGCGCGATGCCGTCGACCTTGGCCGCGCGCAGCTCGGTCATCCGGGCATGGTTGGCCGCGTCGTAGGAGATGTTGCCGCTGCCATCGGCCTTCTCGAGTCCACCGATCCGGTGTTGCAGCCCCGTAGTGCCCGGAACCGCCCACGGACGCGCCAGGCGCTCGTCACGGCTGTAGGGCAAGAATGCCTCCGCGCCGTCACCGGCCGTCTCGAACGCGGGATCGATCTCGCCCAGATCTCCGACCGCGGGAACCAGCCACGGCTCCGAAGAGGAGGCTAGGAACGTGTCCGAGAGCAGAATCACCGGCGTGCGATACCGAACCGCGAGCCGCGCCGCCTCGAAGCCCGCGTCGAAGCAGCCTCCAGGCGTGCTCGGAGCGATCACCGGCAACGGCGACTCGCCGTGGCGACCATACAGAGCCATCAACAAATCGGACTGCTCGGTCTTCGTCGGCATCCCGGTCGACGGACCGGCCCGCTGCACGTCGACGATGATCATCGGCAGCTCGAGCGCCACCGCCAGGCCGATCGTCTCCGCCTTCAGATCCATCCCCGGGCCGCTCGTCGCGGTGACGCCGAGCCGACCGCCAAACGCGGCGCCCAGCGCCATCCCGGCCGCCGCGATCTCATCCTCGGCCTGAATCGTGCTGACCCCGAACTTCGCGTGCCGCGAGAGCTCGTGCAAAAGCTCAGACGCCGGCGTGATCGGGTAGCTCGCAAGCACCAGCGGCAGGCGACTGCGCACACTCGCCGCGACCAGCCCCAGCGACAGCGCCGTCGTGCCATTCACGTTCCGATAAACGCCGGGCGTGACGTCGGTCGCCCGGTTGACCCGGTACTGGACGTCGAGCAGCTCGGTCGTCTCGCCGAACGACCAGCCCGCATTGAACGCGGCCAGGTTCGCGGCCAGCGCGGCCGGCTTGCCGCCGAACTTCTGCTCGAGCCAGCGCTTGGTCACGTCGACCGGACGCCCATACAGCCACGAGAGCACGCCCAGCGCGAACAGGTTCTTCGCCCGGCCCGCGTCACGCGTCGATGCACCCTCGATGCTCTCGACCGCGCGGGTCGTCAGCGTGGTCATAGGGATCCGGTGCACGCGGTACGCGCTCAACGACCCATCCTCGAGCGGATTGCCGTCATATCCCGCCTTCTCCAGATTGCGCTTGGAGAATGAGTCCTCATTGACGATGATCGTCGCGCCACGCTCGAGCTCGGGAAGATTCGCCTTCAGCGCGGCGGGGTTCATCGCCACCAGCACGTTCGGCGCATCCCCCGGGGTGAGGATGTCACGCGAGGCGAAATGGATCTGGAAGGCCGAGACGCCGGCCAGCGTCCCCGCCGGAGCGCGGATCTCGGCCGGGAAGTTCGGCAACGTCGCAAGATCGTTGCCGAACACCGCCGTGGCATCGGTGAACCGGCTGCCGGCCAACTGCATGCCGTCACCCGAATCTCCAGCAAAGCGAACGATTACCCGCTCGCGCTCCTCAACCGTCTTGGCCACTCGTCTCTCTCGTCGCCCTCAATCGCAGCTTCCAGGGTTCCTCAGCTGCTTACCGATTGTAGGCAAACGCCCCGACGGGGCCGCAGCTGGCGCTCACCGCGGATCGTCGCGGTCGATGTCCCAGTAGCGCAGCACCTCGGCACGCTCGCCCTCCACGTCCGGCCAGTCGCTGATACCGAACCGCACGATCGTGCGCTGGCCGCCTTCGTGGTCGCCGTACAGCAGGTCGACCATCACCCGGCGGCGGTTCGCGGCGGCCTCGCGCAGCAGCTCGTACTGGGGGTCGGACCGCTCGCGGACCGCGCCCTGCCAGAAGCCGGTGTCGGCGGCGGGTATGTAGAGATCACGCTGCTGGCGGCGGAAGTCGTCGAGGTCGGGCCGGCTGCGCTCGCTGATCCGCTCCGCCACCTCCACGTTCCAGCCGTGGATCACCGCCAGCCCGGTGCCGCCGTTTCGCAGCGCGATCGCCATGTAGATCCGCCCGTCCTCGGTCCGCACCGCGCCGCCGTGGCCGGGCACGGTCAGGATCACCCCGTCGCCGAAGCGAACCCGCTCGGGGGCGTCTTCCTCACGCGAGGGGATCAGAAGCGGCCGCAAGCCCGCGAGCAGCGACTGCTCGGCCACCCGCGCCGCCCGGTTCGCTGACTTGATCGAGCCGAAGGTCGCGATCGCGAGCACGAGCGTGCCACCGGCGGTCGCCATCGAGGCGATTGTCGCCCAGTCAGCCATTGTCATCCCCGTCCGCGATCGCTGGACATCCGTCCCAGATAAGCGAAAGGGCCCGGCTAGCGGACCCTTTCGTGCAAGTCATTGCAGATGGCGGATTCGCCTACAGCTTGTTGACGTTGATCGCCTTCGGGCCCTTGGGCCCAGCCTCCTCCTCGTAGGACACCTTGGCGCCCTCCGCGAGTGAGCGGTAGCCATCCGACTGAATGCTCGAGTGGTGGACGAACAGGTCACGGCTGCCCTCATCGGGCGTGATGAAGCCGAAGCCCTTCTCGTCGCTGAACCACTTGACGGTACCTGTTGGCATGTGGAGTACTCCTCCGTAGCTCGAAGTGCTGCTACCGGAGGATGCTCTGCACGTACCCCGGGGCCTGCACCTGCTTCTCGCCGCGTTGTCTGCGGCCTTACGGCGGCGCACGGTAGCACGGCTGCCCGTCGGTGAGCGGGCCCACGCTCCGGCGTTCACAACCTGCAAACAGGTCATCCTTGTGCAGATGGAAGATCCGATGCGCCTCGGACGCCACGCCTCGATCCCGCTTGCGGAGATCGTCGTGCGCGCCTCACGCTCCTCCGGTCCCGGCGGCCAGCACGCGAACGTCACGGCCTCGCGGATCGAGGCGGTGTTCGACGTCGCTGCGTCGGAGTCGCTCACCGACTCGCAAAAGCAGCGCGTGATCAGCAGGCTCGGCCCGCGGGTCGTGGCCGTCGCGCAGGATGCTCGAAGCCAGTCGCGCAACCGCGAGCTCGCGCTCGAGCGCCTGCGGGCGCGACTCCAGACCGCGCTTGCAGTGCAACGGCCGCGGCGCGCGACGAAGCCGACAAAGGCCTCGCAGCGCCGCCGGCTGGAGTCCAAACGGCGCCGTGCTCAGCGCAAGCGCGAGCGCCGCGCGCCGGATGGCGCGGACGGCTGAGTAGGCTCACCGCATGCGCTGGCTGGTCGACGGCATGAACGTCATCGGGACGCGGCCGGACGCGTGGTGGAAGGACCGTGACGCCGCGATGCTGCGGCTTGTCGACCTGCTCGAGCGTTGGGCCGCGGCCGATGGTGAGGACGTCACGGTCGTGTTCGAGCGCGCGCCCTCGCCTCCGATCCGTTCGAGCGTGATCGAGGTGGCCCACGCACCTCGACCCAAGGCCAATGCCGCCGACGACGAGATCGTGCGGCGTCTGCGCGCCGATCCCGATCCCGCCGACGTGCGCGTCGTCACCTCGGATCGGTGGCTGTCCGACCGCGCCTCGGCCTCTGGAGCAAGCGTCGAGGGCGCCGCGACGTTCCGCCTCCGACTCGAAGAATGAGTGAAATTCGTCTAGCTCGGCATCCCGGCTTGCGACAATTGGGCCATGGCAGAGGAGCAGCCACGCCGAAGCCTTGCGCCACGCAACCGCGGTACACCGCCGGATACTCAGCCCCCGGGCTGGAAGGTCACGCCGGCGCCTGACGGTCGCGGTCCGGCCAAGCCGGGGTCCACCCCGCCGAGCCGGCCGAACCCGCGCTGGCTGATCGCGGTGCTGGTCGTAGGTCTGCTGGCACTGAACCTGTGGATCAGCTCGCAGGCGCTCAAGCCGAATGCGCGCGTTCGGATCCCCTACTACCCAACGTTCATCACCCAGCTGCGTGACAGCAATGTCAGCGAGATCTCCTCGACCGCGGACGCGATCCAGGGCGTGTTCAAACAGAAGGTGAAGTATCCGAGCAACGACCCGAACGCTCAGGCGACGGCCGACTTCTCAACCCAGGTTCCGTCGTTCGCCGACCGCACCCAGCTGTCGAACCTGCTCGAGCAGGAGAACGTGACCACCGACGCCCATCCGCCGGACACCGGACCGTCGTTCCTCGAGAGCCTGATCTACGGGTTCGGGCCGACGCTCCTGCTGGTCCTGCTGTTCGTCCTGATCATGCGCCGCGCCGCCTCCGCAGCCGGCGGGGCCGGTGGCGTGATGTCCTTCGGACGCTCGCGCGCCCGGCGCGTGGAGGGAAGCGATCAGCCGGTCACGTTCAACGATGTCGCCGGGATCGACGAGGCCAAGGAGGAGCTCACCGAGATCGTCGACTTCCTCAAGAACCCGGACAAGTATCTCCGCCTCGGTGGCCGCATTCCCCGTGGTGTGCTGCTGAGCGGACCGCCGGGTACCGGCAAGACGCTGCTCGCGCGCGCAGTCGCCGGCGAGGCCGGAGTCCCGTTCTTCCAGATGTCCGCCTCGGAGTTCGTGGAGATGATCGTCGGCGTTGGCGCATCCCGCGTGCGGGACCTGTTCCAGCAGGCCAAGGAGGCAGCTCCCGCGATCATCTTCATCGACGAGCTCGATGCCGTCGGGCGCTCACGCGCGGCCGGCGGGCCGAATATCTCAGGCGGTCACGACGAGCGCGAGCAGACGCTCAACCAGATCCTCACCGAGATGGACGGCTTCGATCCCCGCACCGGCGTGATCGTGCTCGGGGCCACGAACCGTCCAGAGATCCTCGATCCGGCGCTGCTCCGACCCGGCCGCTTCGACCGCCGCGTCGCCGTGCAACCTCCCGACCGCACCGGCCGCGAGGCGATTCTCCGCGTCCACACGCGCTCGGTTCCGCTCGCGCCCGCGGTCGACCTTGGCGCGATCGCTGCGGCCACCCCGGGCATGGTCGGGGCTGACCTGGCCAACCTCGTCAATGAGGGGGCGCTGCTGGCGGCCCGCCACGGGCACGAGAAGGTCACGCCCGATGACCTCAGCGATGCACTCGAGCGGATCGTGCTCGGTGCCGAGCGCAAGGTGATGCTGAGCGCCGAGGACCGACGCCGGACGGCGTACCACGAGTCCGGGCACGCGATCGTCGGGATGCTGACTCCGGGTGCCGACCCGGTCCGCAAGGTCTCGATCATCCCGCGTGGCCAGGCGCTCGGCGTCACGTTCTCGGCCCCGGATGCGGACCGGTTCAACTTCGATGAGCGTCATCTGCTCGGCCAGATCAAGGTCGCGCTCGGCGGCCGCGTGGCTGAGGAAATCGTGTTCGGCGATCTGACCACTGGCGCGGAGTCGGACATCCAGCAGTTGACTCGGATCGCCCGCCACATGGTCGGGCGCTGGGGCATGAGCCGCGCGATCGGTCCGATCGCGGTGCTGCCGATGGACGGAATGAGTGCGCTGCTGCCGGGCGCCTCCGAGACCTCGGAAGCGACGCAACGGCTCGTCGACGAGGAGGTCCGCCGGATCGTCGAGACGGCTCACGCCGACGTCGGCGAGCTGCTGCGCACCCACCGGGGAAACCTGGACTCGCTCGCGTCCACGCTGCTCGAGCGCGAGACCCTCGACGAGGCCGATGCGTACGCGGCTGCCGGTCTCCCGCGCAACCATGCCGTCGACACCAACCAGGACGCCGAGCCGGTCATCGGTTGAGCCGGTCGCCGGGTAGTCCTAGAGCGGCTTGCGCCCGGCGAAGCCGGCCTCGGGCTCGTGCCAGAAGCCGATCTCATCTTCGTCCAGCAGCCAGCAGAGGTAGACCTCCTCGCCGTCCCGGATCGAGGGGAAGTCGATCAGGCCGCGATCGATGTCGCGGACCACGATGTCGACCGCCTGCAACTCGCCCAGCGCGCGACTCAGCTCCACCAGCGGCAGCGCGACCGCCCGGCCCGGGTACGAGCCCCCGGTGTCGGGGTGCAGAACCGCGATCGCGTCCTGAGCCGCGCGGCCGATTGCCACCAGCTGCGAGCGGGCGTCGCGGATCCAGGCCACGCGCTGCGAGACCCACCCGCGGACCGCACTGGCCTGCTCGAGCGTGTAGTGGCGCTCGTGGAGCACACGCCAGTGATACCCGATTCGCGCCCGTACGGCGACGCGCCCCGGCCGCCAATCGCGACCGAGGCGCGCCTGGGGCGCCGCGAGAACCGCGCTCCTAAGCCGGGGTCTGCCGCGTGCGCAGGTTGAGCGCGAGGCCGGTTCCAGCGAGCAGGAGGCCGACCAGCAGTACCTTCAGGATGTCCTCACCCGTGAACGGAAGCGAGCCGTGAGCGCCGGTGTTGGCACTGGCCTCGAGGCCCTCGCCGGCGCCAGCGCCAGCACCCTCGCCGGCACCGGACTCGTTCGACTCGCCGGACACGCCTTCAGAGCCGGCGCCGGTCGAAACGCAATCACGCTCGCCGGCCTCGGTGGTGCAGGTGACGGTCCCGCCGCCGCCGTTGCAATCCTCGCTGGCCTCGGTGCACCCGTGATGGGCGTGCTTGCCGCTCACGGATCCGCCGCCGCCGTTGCCACCGCCGCCTCCGCCGTTACCACCACCGCCGCCGCCGTTACCACCGCCGCCGCCGCCACCGCCGCAGCTGCCACTGGTGCAGGTGCTGGCGGGTGCGACCGCGTGTGACTCGCCGGCCGCGACGACCGTCTTTGCCAGTGAGGTCCCGACCGCGGGCAGCACGATCGCGGTCAGCGCCTCGCGGACGCCGGCCGGCGCGCCGGCCTCGGTCGTGTTGTAGGCGTTGCAGACGGTCGTGGCAAGCCCGAGGACGTTCAGCACGGTGTTGGGGGTGCCGTTCGCGCAACCGGGCGCCGGAAGCGGCAGGCCACTGCCGGCGAGCCCGACGACGGTCGAGCTGGCAGTCTGCTGCGGGGTCTGGCCCGAGCACGCGGTCGAGCTGCTGCTCGACTTGCCGACGGTCGCGAGCGGGCCGCCGGAGATGTTGACGTTGGCGATCTGGCTCGATCCGGACGCCGTCTGACAGCTTCCCGCGCTGCTGATCGAGCTGTCGGAACCCTCGGCCCCGGCGTCGATGCCCTTGGCACCGCCGACAGTCGCATGGGCGACCTCGAAGTGCGTGCTCGCACCGGTCGAGGTGGCCGACGTGTCGGCCGCGAGCACGGACAGGCAAACGAACGTCCCCGTGCCCGTGCAGAGGGCGTTGAGGATGCTGGTCTGGACCGCGTTCAGCGGCCCGGTGTTCGACTGACCTGGAGTCGCGTCGACCCCGAGGACCTCGGTGCCGAGCAGATCGACGATCGAGGTGTGACCGTGATACGCGCCACTCGAGGTCTGCTCGCTGCGGCCACGGCCGATCGCCACCTCGCCGGAGTTGCCGCCCGGGGTGTAGGTGTAGGGCACGTTCGTGCTCGGGGTCAGCTGGATGCTCGACACCGTGCCCTGGCCGTGCGGGTTGGTCCCGTACATCGCCGGCGTGTTGGGCGACCCGCTCCCGGCGCGCGGTGCCGCGCTGACCGAGTGGGAGGCCAATCCGGACGAGCTCGCAGCCGGAGCCGGGGCGGGCGCTGGAGCCGGCGCGGGCGCCGGGGCCGTGGCGACCGGTTGGACGATCTTGTGAACCGTCGACCCCACGGTTCCGGTCACCTTCGGCACTACCTTCAGCACCGATCCCACGGCGCCCGAGAGCGGGCTACCGGAACCGAGGCTCACCAGCGGAAGCGCCAGCAACAGAGCCAGCGATGTTCCGAGCGCGATCATCCCGTGCCTGAGGGCACGTCCCGACGGCGCCGCCGCGCGACGAGCAGCCGGCGATCGCTTCGACCCTTGACCCAACGACATGTACGGCCTCCCCGTATTAAGGAATAGGTAGAGGGGCCCACGCACCCCTGCCTGGATGCACCGGATTTTACGCCTTCGGCAGGGACTTAACCCGTCAGTTCAGGATTGAGCAGCCTTGCGCCCCGATCCACCAGAAACACGGCGCTGAAAGCTAGAGAAGGTGACGCGGGAACCCCCCTCGGGATCCCCCACGCTCCCCCGTGCTCCTCACCCGCTCAGTCACCCAGACGTGTCATCCGGGCGAGCGCCTCGT
Source organism: uncultured Solirubrobacterales bacterium (assembly GCA_963796645.1). Lineage (GTDB taxonomy): Bacteria > Actinomycetota > Thermoleophilia > Solirubrobacterales > Solirubrobacteraceae > Palsa-465. Next base: position 220,607 of record CAWCMQ010000009.1, read on the forward strand.
GGCACTCGATCACGCGCTTCTTGACCGGGTCACTGTCGTCTCGGTCGTGGACGAGATCCCAGGTGCGGTCGGCGATCTCCCGCGCATTCTCGGGCGTCGCTCCCTCCCACAGCCTGTTTACGAGCTGTAGCTCGAAGCTCTCGATCTGGTCCGCCGGATCCCCCGGCGCGAGCCGCGGAAGTGGTTCGCCGGTGGCCTCCCGCCACATTCCCGTCGCCACCAGCAGCCGGTTTCTCAGCGTGATCGGATCCATCGAGGCTGCATCCTAGTGCGCCGGGACGCGCGCCTTCAGGCTGGTCCCGGCGGCTTGATCTGTGTGCGCAGGAAAGCGTCGAAGCCGCGGTCGCCGAGTGCTCCGCGAAGCACCGGCAGCACGCGCGAAATCGCGGTCACGCGGTAGCGAGGACGGGGGCGCGATGCCGTCAGCGCGCGCTCGATCGTCTTGGCCACGTCCTCGGCGCTGCCGGCCAGGAAGCTCTCGTCGGTCTCGGCGTCGCCCTTGGCCACGGCCGCGTGATAGGCCACGTAGGGCGTTTCGGAGCCCTCGTCTGCTCCTGCCTCCTTCGCGGTCTCGAGCGCTGCGTTGGCGGTCCCTGTGAACTCGGTCTTGATCGGTCCGGGCTCGATCACAACGACCTGGATGCCGAAGCCTCTGACCTCGAACCGCAGCGCGTCGCTCACGGCCTCGATCGCGTATTTGGACGCTGCGTAGGCGCCGGCCCCCGGCATCGTCACGCGGCCGGCCACCGAGCTCACGTTGACGATCCTGCCCGCTCCCCGGCTCCGCATCCCCGGAAGCACGAGCTGGGCCATCTGCAGGTAGCCGAATAGGTTCGTCTCGAACTCCTCGCGAACGGCGTCGATCGAGACGGCCTCGATCGCCCCGCTCACCGCGTAGCCGGCGTTGTTGACCAGGCCGCCGACCGCGCCGTGATCGGCCTCGATCGCCCGTACCGCGGTCTCCATCGATCCGCGGTCAAGCACATCGAGCGCCAGCGTCCTCGCGCCGGCGCGCTCCAGGTCCGCGATCGAGTCGAGCCGGCGGGCCGTGGCGTAAACGGTGTGCCCGCTGCTGATCAGCCGCTCGGCAGCCGCTCGGCCGATCCCCGATGAGCAGCCGGTGATCAGGATCGCCCCGGGGTCAGTCATGGCGTCAAGGTTCGGTCGATCTGATTGACCGTGAGGCTGAACTGGCGGCTCGCGTCGCTCGTCGCCGACAGCAGCTCCGATGCCGCCCGCGGCTCTCCGCTCGATCGCCGCGCGTCCCGTGCCGCCGCCTGCAGGCGCGCGGCGTAGGAGCCCATCACGGCGATCAGGCGCTCGTGCAGGTGCTGCACCGAAGCGGGAGCGTGCAGCGTCCTCAGATCCGCCGCCAGTCGCGCGATCGCGCCCGCCAGCAACGAGATCGCCCGCGAGAGCGCGACCGGCGTCGCCGCGTGACGCGGCAGCCGTCGCTCGGCCGCCGCGAGCTTCTGCTGCTCTCGCTCGAGCGAGGCAAGGTAGGCGGCGCTGGACGGACCCGGCTGCGCCGTGGCCGTCGAGCGCGATGTGGTCGCGGGACGGGTCCCGGTCAGCAGCGCCGCCCCACCGCAGCCGCCGAGCGCAATCGCGGCCGCGATCATCGCCGCGGCCCGCCCCATGTCTCCTCTCCGGCCAATGTGCCGCGAGCCTAACCGATCGTCACAGCGACGGCAGGCTCTGGACGGTCGAGAGCGCCGGCGCGAACAGGTCGCCCTGTTCGTCGATGCGGCCGAGTACCTGCTCGGTGTCGAAGCGCAGCAGCTCGGGGTCGCCCGCCCGGTGGCACGCCTCCACCTCGTCCCACGCGACCGGGGTCGACACGGTCGCCCGCTCGCGCGCTCGTACCGAATACACGTTGACGGTCGTCTTGTGCTCGTCGTTCTGGCTCCAGTCGACCAGCACCTTGCCCGGGCGCAGCCGCTTCGTCATCCGCGAGACCACGAGCTCGGGCATCCGCTGCTCGAGCAGTTCGGCCACCCGTTTGGCGAACGGCTTGGTCTGCTCGTAGCTCGCGTGACTGTTGAGAGGCACGTATACCTGCAGCCCCTTGGACCCCGACGTTTTGACCACGGTCTCGAGTCCGAGCTGCTCGAACAGCCCGCGCAGCACGAGCCCGACCTGCGCACACTCGACGATGCTCGCGGGCTCCCCCGGGTCTAGGTCGAACACGAGCATCGTCGGCCGCTCCGGAGCCTGGGCGTAGGCGAGTGAGGTGTGCAGCTCGATGTCGGCCAGGTTGCCCAGCCAGATCAGCGTCGGGCGATCCTGCGCGAGCGTGTAGTTGACGTCGCCCAGGCGCGCGGTCTGAACCCATTCGGGGCGGTGCGAGGGTGACTGCTTCTCGTAGAAGTACTGCGCCTCGACCCCGTTCGGGTAGCGCTTGAGCGTAAGGGGGCGATCATGGAGGTGGGGCACCAGCACCGGCGCGATTCGTGCATAGAACGCGATCAGATCGCCCTTCGTGAAGCCGGTCTTCGGGTACAGCACCTTGTCCCAGTTGGTCAGCCTCAGCCGCCGTCCCTCGGTGAGCACCTCAATTGCGCCCTCCGGCAGCGGTGCCACCTCGTCGAACAGGGCCGCCGGGTCACCCGGGTCCGACGCCGGCCCGGCGCCATCCCGCTCGCGTGTCACCTGCCGGGGCGCCTTGTCGTCGCGCAGGCCCTTGTAGGAGGGAGCCCGCATCACGCCGTCGCTCGTCCACTCGCGGAACTCGATCTCGGCGACCAGGGAGGGCTCGACAAACACCGCCTCTCGCGGCAGCTTCGGACCGCCGCTGAACGGGCTCGTCGACCGCCGGTGCGCGGCGAGCCGACCGGCCAGGTCATCAAGTGTTGCCTGCGTGAAACCTGTGCCCACGCGCCCGGCGTAGACGAACTTCCCGTCGTGGTGATAGCCCATCAGCAGCGCCCCGATCCGCTCGGCCCGGCGTCCCTCTCCGGGGATCCAGCCCCCGATCACGAGCTCCTGGCGGCGGGTGTTCTTGACCTTCACCCACGCGCCGCCGCGCCGTCCCGGCTCGTAGCGTGAATCGAGCCGCTTGGCCACCACGCCCTCGAGCCCCTGCTCGGCGGTGGCCGCCAGCAGCGCCTTCCCCTCGCGGGGGTGGGCGGCGGGAACCCGCCACGCCGCGCCTCCGAGCTCGAGGGCCTCCAGCGAGGCCCGGCGCTCTACGTAGGGCAGCCCCATCAGCGACCGCCCGTCGAGATGGATCAGGTCGAAGATCGCATACACGACCGGCGTGCTCGCAGCCAGACGCCGCACGGACGAGGGCACCGTCACGTGCATCCGCCGCTGGAGCCGCTCGAAGCTCGGGCGGGGTGGGTGGGAATCCGAATATTCGAACGCGACGATCTCGCCGTCCAGCACGGCCTCGCGCATGCCGAGCTGGGCGATCAGCCCCCGTATCTCCGGGTACGCGTCGGTGATGTCGTTCAGGTTGCGGCTCTCCAGGCGCAGGCGCCCCGGCTGCACGTAGGCGATCGCGCGGACCCCGTCCCATTTGACCTCGAACGAGTAATCGCGCTCGGGCTTCGGCACATCGCCCGCGCGCGCGAACATCGGCAGCACGTGCTCGGGCATCGGCTCGCGGTCAGGGTCGGTGGGGGCATCCATCCGGTGGATCATCCAGTCGTTCTCGTTCTGGCCTGCGCGGCCGATTCCGAACAGGCCGTAGCGCCCCTGCAGCCGCTCGCCGTGGAAGCTGACCTCGACCTTGCGTTCCTCCCACTTGTGGAGCTCGTAGGTGCCGCGGTCCCAGATCGTCATCTCCCCGGCCCCGTATTGGCCCTTGGGGATGACGCCGTGAAACTCGAGGTACTCGAGCGGATGGTCCTCGGTGCGCACCGCCAGCCGGTTCTCGGACGGATCGGGCGGAACCCCGTTTGGGATCGCCCACGACGCGAGCGAGCCGTCGTGCTCGAGCCGCAGGTCCCAATGCAGTCGGGTGGCATGGTGTTCCTGAATCACGAAGCGGTTGCCGGCCGCCTCTGACCCCGGCCCACCGGTGGGCTCCGGCGTCGACTCGAAGTCGCGTTTGGCGCGATATTTGCTCAGTTTCTCCTTGGCCATGCGGCTCGATTGATTCTGCCTGCTCACGGGCGTAGCATTTGTTAATCGTGGGGATCGGGACCGGGATTGGAGGATCGTGGAGGGCGGTGCTGCTGCTCGCGGTTGGAGGAGCAGGAGGCGCTGCCGCGGTGGCGGTCGCCACCGTGCCGGACTCGAATGGCGTGATTCACGCGTGCGTGCAGGTGATAACGGTCAATGGGGTGGTGATGCCCGCTCCCGTCAACCCGAACCTTCGCGTCATCGATCCCGGCGATGGCCAACCGTGCAACCCTCCAGGAGCCGTCCCTGAGACCTCGGTCTCCTGGAACGTCCAGGGACCCCCCGGTCAGACCGGCGCCCAGGGCGCTCCGGGCAAGACCGCGACCGTCACCTCGGGCCATACGCTGACGCTCGCCGGCGGCCAGGTGCTCACGGTCGGCGGCGGGACCGGGAACACCTACACGTTCGTCAGCCCGCCCCCGAAGCCGAGCGGGAACAAGCTCACGATCCAGATCGACTCGATGACAGTCCCGCTGCTCAGCTACAGCTTCGCCAACACCAACCAGAGCGGAGGAACGGGCGGCGCCTCGGGCCGGGCGCAGTTGCACGACATTACGATCACAAAGAAGTTCGACAAGTCATCCGCGAAGCTCTTCCAGGCGTGCAGCAGCGGTAAGCACTTCCAGACCGTGGTGATTACCGTCCGCAAGGCCGGCGGCAGCCACGGCGAGTTCCTCAGGTACACGTTCAGGACGGTCTTTATCCGCTCCGCGCAGACGATCGGTAGCGGCGGCAAGGCGACCCCCTCCGAGAGCCTCACGCTCAACTACTCCAAGGTGGAGTTCAAGTACAACCAGCAATAGGCCGATGAGCCTCGTCACCGGATGCCGGTGCCCCGTCGCGTGACCGCCCGATAGGCTGCGGTCACATGCCAGTCAAGCTTCACCGCTGCCCGATCCGAAGGTCCAAACGACACGAGTACGTGGCGCTCACGGGCCAGAAGCTCTACCCGGCGATCGAGCTCGAGGACGGCACCGTGATACGGCGCGACTCCAAGGAGATGGTGGAGATGGTCGAGTCGGGGGAGCTCGCCGCCTGACCACGCGCAAGCCCTTCTTCACGAACTTTTACGCGCACCCGCCATTATTTTGAGGATGGCGCGCGTACTCGTGGTGGACGATGAGCCTGCCGTGAGGCGGGCGCTCGAGCGTGCCCTGCAGCTCGACAGCTATGAGGTCACGCTCGCCGCGGACGGCGAGGAGGCGCTCGACGCGATCGCGCGCACGCCCGTGGACGCGGTGATCCTCGATGTCGCGATGCCGAGGCTCGATGGACTCGAGGTGTGCCGGCGCATGCGAAAGGCCGGCGACCGAACCCCGATCCTGATGCTCACCGCGCGGGACGCGATCGACGATCGCGTCCGCGGTCTCGACGTCGGGGCGGACGATTACCTGGTCAAGCCGTTCGCATTGCGCGAGCTCCAGGCGCGGATCCGCGCGCTGCTGCGGCGCTCCGGCGAGGGCCCGGGCGAGGGCGAGGTGCTCCACTACGCCGATCTCGTGCTCGACCCCGTGGCGCACGAGGTACGCCGCGGGGACCGCGTGATCGACCTGTCCAAGACCGAGTTCCTGCTGCTCGAGCTGTTCCTGCGTCACCCGCGTCAGGTGCTGACGCGCTCGACGATCTTCGAGAATGTCTGGGGCTACGACTTCGGCCCCACCTCGAATGCCCTCGGCGTGTACATGGGATATCTGCGCCGCAAGACCGAGGCCGAGGACGAACCGCGGCTGCTGCACACGGTTCGCGGAGTCGGTTACGTGTTGAGAGATTGACCATGTCGTTGCGCAAGAGGCTCTCGCTCGTCGCCGCTGCAGCGGTCGGCGTGGCGATCGTGCTCGCGGCCTGCGTCTGCTACCTCGTGGTCAGAGGGCAGCTGCGTGGCCAGGTCGACAGCGCGCTCAAGGGCCAGGGCGTGCTGGTGCACCAGGATGGGAACTTCGCGCTCAGCAATCCGATCCCCGGGCTGCCGCCGAGTGCCGGCGGCCGCGCTCCTTACGCCCAGGTGATCGGCGCCAGCGGATCGATCCTGCTCAACCGCGGCGGCCTCGCCCTCCCGATCGACTCCTCGGCCCGCGAGGTGGCGGACGGCCGCGTCTCCAGCAGCTTCCACGACTCCACGGTCAACGGCGTCCATCTGCGCGTATACACGTTCCATGGAACGGCTGAGGTTCGAAATCCCGCCGATACAAGCGCGCAGCTCGAGCCGGTCGCGATTCAGCTCGCGCGTCCGCTCGCCTCGGTCGACCACGTGCTCTCCCACCTGCGCTTGATCCTGCTCCTGCTGTGCGTGGGAGGCATGGCCCTGGCCGCGGCGCTCGGCCGGGTGGCCGCCCGGCGCGTGCTCGCCCCGCTCGCCGAGGTCGCCCACACGGCGGAGCAAATCGGCGAGACCGACGACCTGTCGCACCGGCTGCGGATTCACGCCGATGATGAGGTCGGGCAGCTGGCGATGCGCTTCAACCACATGCTCGAGCGACTCGAGGGCTCACGCGCGGCGCTCGACGACTCGGTGCGCGCGCAGCGCCAGCTCGTCGCCGACGCGTCGCACGAGCTGCGCACGCCGGTCACGAGCCTGCGGACGAACATCGAGGTCCTGCTCGCCGGGGCCAAGCTCAATGACGACGACCGGCGCCGCCTATTGGCCGATGTCGTCGAACAGAGCGAGGAGCTGAGCGCTCTGGTCTCCGACCTGATCGAGCTCGCCCGGGGCGACCTCCCGATCGAGTCCGCCGAGGACACGCGGCTTGACCGGATCGTCGAGGACTCGGTGGCCCGCTCACGGCGCAACTCGCCCGCGATCCGGTTCGAGACCGAGATCACGCCGGCCGTCGTGGAGGGCGTGCCCGAGCGGCTCGGGCGGGCGGTCAACAACCTGCTCGACAACGCCGCCCGTCACTCCCCGCCGGATGGGACGGTCCACGTGATCGTCGACTCGAGCGGGGTCCGTGTGCGTGACCACGGCCCCGGAATCGCGGAGGAGGACCTCCCGTACGTGTTCGACCGCTTCTTCCGCGGCGCCAACTCGCGCGGCAAGCAGGGCAGCGGTCTCGGCCTGGCGATCGTTCGGCAGGTGGCCGAGCAACACCATGGCTCGGTCACCGTGGAGAACGCACCCGACGGCGGCGCCCTGTTCTGGCTCCGGCTCCCGACCGTCGAGGCCGAGCCGGCGCCGGCTGCGCAGGCAGCGCACACCGAGCCGTCAGCCGATCTCAGCCTGAAGCGCTGAGCCCTATCTGCGCGTGCGGATCGCCCGCGCGTGCCTGGCGATCTGAAAGCGCCGGCGCAGGAACCACACGAGCAGCGCGAACACCGGCGCCGCCACCGCCAGCAGTATCGGGCCCCGGTTGCGCCGATCGGTACCGATCAAGGTCACCAGCCCGATCCCGATCGCCACCGACGGGATCGCCGCCAATAGCGTCGTGTGCGACCGGTAGCCCGAGAAGTGCTCTCGCGCCGTCACCTCGATGACCCCGAGCGCGAGCACCGCGAGGCCCACCACGAGGGTGACCGTGCCGCCGCGGACCAGCCACACGATGATCGCGACAAGCCCGGCGAAGATTGCGATCTCGGACACCGGCACGCCACCGAACAGCCCCGGTGGACGTTCACCAACCGTGCCGAGCTGGCGTGACTGAGCGTGCTCGGTCCGCTCCGTGACGGCCTGACGCTCGGCGCGTTCCTCACGCCGAGTCGACGGAACCGCGCGCGGCGCGGCTCCGGCCTTGCGTCGCTTGCGCGAGCTTCGCTTGGACTTCTGCGGGGCCAAGGTCGCGTCAGGATAGACCCTGACCCCCACCCGGCTGCCCACTTGCCCCCTGCCCGCCGGGCCACTATTAGAGTTGAGGCATGAGCGCGCAGAAACCGCTCGAGTTGATCCTGGCCCGGAACCTGCTCTCGAGCATCTCAACGCCGGCCTTCCTGGTCGGCGAGGACGGTGCGCTCCTGTTCTATAACGAGGGCGCGGCCGCGCTCCTGGGCAGGCGGTTCGAGGAATCGGGAACGATGACCGCGCCCGAGTGGACCTCGGAGTTCGGACCGTTCGACGACGACGAGTCGCCGATGCCATATGACGAGATCCCAGCCACGGTGGCCGTGCGTGAGAATCGTCCCTACCATGGCAACTTCCGCATCTGTGCCGCGGGAGGCAATCATCAGGACATCGCCGCCAGCGCGATTCCGATCGTCGGGTCAGGCGGCTCGACCGGGGCGATCGTGATCTTCTGGCCGGTCACGGCAGCCGAGGAATCGGAGGGAGAATGAAGCTCAAGGTTTGGGGTGCCCGGGGGTCGATCCCCGCCCCGGGGCCGGAGACGATGCGCTACGGCGGCAACACCTCGTGCGTCGAGGTGACGCTCTCGGACGGCAGCACACTCATCCTCGACGCGGGCACCGGGATCCGCAACCTCGGACTGGCCCTGCCCCGCGTGGAGCGGCCGGTTCACATCCTGCTCACGCATCTGCACCTCGATCACATCCAGGGCCTGATGTTCTTCGCGCCCCTGTTCCGGCCCGAGTCGGAGATCATCATCTGGGGCCCCGCGTCGCCCGAGGCCTCGCTCCGGGATCGGGTCGCGCGCTACATCTCGGCCCCGCTGGCGCCGGTGGAGGTCCGCGAGCTGCCCTCGCTGCTCTCGTTCCGCGAGGCTGAGCAGGTCGAGTGGGAGATCGGCCCGGCCAAGGTCCGCGCGCAGGCCATCAACCACCGCGGCCCCACGCTCGGATACCGGATCGAGGACGGCGATACGACGCTCTGTTACATCCCCGATCACGAGCCCGGCCTCGGCGCCCCGCTGGCCGAACTCGCCGACGACTGGATCTCGGGCTTCGGGCTCGCGCGGGGCGCATCGATGCTGATCCACGACTGCCAGTACACCGACTCCGAGTACCCACGGCATCTGGGTTGGGGCCACTGCCCAATTTCCGATGCGCTCGGCTTCGGGCATCGCGTCGGCGCCCAGCGGCTGCTGCTGTTCCATCACGACCCGCTGCACAGCGACGACTTCCTCGATGGTATGCGAGACGAGATCGTCGGCCGATGGGACGAGCTGGGTGGCACCGGCCACGTCGAGCTCGCCACCGAGCGGAGAGAGATCCTGATCTCGGACGCCGCCGCGCCCGCGGTCCGCGCGGCGACGGCGTGAGCGTCGCGCGGCGGCTCGCCGCGCTTCTGGTCCTCGCGTTGGCCCTCGCCGGCTGCGGTGGATCCGGCGGCCAGACGAACTCGAAATTGCCCGCCGACTACCGCCCGATCCCGGCCGGCCGAGGTCCCCGCTACCGGCTACCACCGCTGTCGCCCGCCGCCGCACACGGCGCCCCGATCCGTGGGATGCCATGTGGGGGCGCGCATCCGCATGCGTTCGCAATCCACCTCGAGCTGTACGCCCGCGGGCTCGTGCTCCCGGTTCCCGCCGGAATCGGCATCGCCCCACCGGTGCGGCGGAGCGGCGCATACGTACGCGGTGGTCGCTGCGTCTACCCGCTCCGGACGACGGAGCCGACGGGCCTCGTGCTGGTCGAGGCGCACCGGCGCTTCAACCTCGGCGGCCTGTTCGCGATCTGGGGCCAGCCGCTCGGCCTGACCCTGCTCGCCGGCTTCAGCGGCCCGCTGTTCGCCTACGTGAACGGACAGCGGTGGACGGGCGCGCCTGAGCTGATCCCGCTCCGGCGTCACGATGAGATTGTGCTCGAGGCCGACGGCTTCGTGCCGCCGCACCCGACGTACCGGTTTCCTCCGGGCCTCTAATCTCCCAGCGGATGCGCCGCGTCCTCGTGATCGCCCTCGCCGCGCTGCTGATCGTCCCGGCCGTGGCAATGGCCGACGGTGACCCCGCCAGCGACGTGCTGCTCGGCGAGAACGTGTTCTACCCCTATTCGCCGCCGGTCACGGGGTCGATCCAGAAGAACCTCAACGCGATCACGTTGGCGGCCAGGCGCGCCGGCTTTCCGATCAAGGTCGCGCTGATCGGGTCGCCGGTCGACCTCGGGGTGATCCCGGACCTCTTCGGCAAGCCCCAGAAGTACGCCGACTTCCTCGACCAGGAGATCAGCTTCCAGGGCAAGCAGCCCCTGCTGGTGGTGATGTCGACCGGCTACGGCATCCAGGGCGTGAGCCCAAAGCTGGCCGCCGCGGTCGGCGGCCTCAGCAAGCCCGCAGGCACGAGCAGTAACGCGCTGGCGACCGCGGCGACCGCGGCCGTGGCCAAGCTTGCAGCGGCCGACGGGCATCCGGTCAGCGGTGGCCCGGCATCGGGCGGCGGAGGCGGCGGCGTTTCGGCCACGCTCGTGATCGTGCTCGCCGCGGCGGCGGTGCTCGTCGCGATCGCGCTTCTGGTTCTCACGCTGCGCCGCCGGCGCGCGCCCGCCTGAGCTCAGTCCCAGCGGTGGCGGCCGGCTCGGAGCGCCCTGAGCTCGGCCACCTCAACCGGCTCGGCAAACATGTCCGGCTCCCGGGCGCCGGGGAGGATGCGGACCGGCATCTCCGACTCGAGCACGCCACCCCGGTCGTCGGGCACGACGCGGAGCACCCGCGCGCCCGGACGCGAGACAACACACTCGCTCAGCCCGGTTCCGGTGAAAACGAGCGCGGCTCCGTCATCGGCCGCGTAGCCGGGGCCGAGCTCGCCACTGGCGACGGCGGCGCGATACACCGGCAGCCGCTCGGACTCGGCGTCAAGGTGCACCGACAGGCTGCCCTGGAGCAGGCCGAGGCCCGCGCACACCTCGGGCGTCCCGCCGCTCATGCTGATCCCACCCTGAAACCAGCACATCGCGCCGGCGCTGAGCCCGGCCAGCACGACGCCGGCGTCCCACGCGTCGTGCATCGCGCGGTCGACACCGTGTTCGCGCCAGATCGCCAGCATGTTGCGCATCGAGCCGCCGCCCACGTAGATCGCGTCCTGCGCGCGCAGATGCGCGATCGGATCGACGCGGTCCCGGCCGAGGTGGAACAGCGACAGCGTCGATGGCTCGCACGGCCAATCGCTGAAGCGCTCGTAGAAGCGGGTGACCTGCTCGCGGGGGTCGCCGCTCGCGGTCGGCAGAAAGCAGATCTTCGGGACCGGCCCTCTCGCGAGCTCGAGCACGAGCCGGTCGAGCGCGTCATTGCGCTCATCCATCGTGAAACCCCCGCCCCCCATGGCGAGCATCCGGCGCGCCGGCGCCGCGGTCAAGCCGCGATCACCTCAGGACACTCGGCGGCGGCGGGCACGGACCCAAGGTACCGCACCGGCAGCTCCTGCTCGAGCGCTCCTCCCTCCCCATCGGCCGCAACGCGGAAGGCCTGTGCCCCGGGACGCGAGCTGACCACCTCGGCCAGCTCGGTGCCGACGAAATGCAGCGCGGCGGCGTCCGACGCGCCGTAGCCGGACGGCATCCCCGAGGCGACCGCATCGATAAACGCGGTGCGTCGGCCCTGCTCGTTGACGTAGTGAACGGCGTTCGACCACGGGAGGAAGCCGAGCCCCTCAACCTGCCGGGGCGGTCCCTCGTGAAAGCCGCTCAGCGCGCTCTGAAACCAGCACAGCGAACCCGCGGAGCCACCGCACATCACGACGCCCGCCCGCCACGCCTCTGCCAGCGCCAGGTCGATGCCGTGGGCGCGCCAGGTTCCGAGCAGCGAGACGACGCTGCCGCCGCCGACGTACACCAGGTCCTGGTCGAGAAGGTGGGCGCTCGGATCTCCGACCCCGGTCTCACGCCGGAACAGCGAGATGTGCGAGGGCTCGCAGCGCGAGGCGGGAAACGCCCGGTAGAAGCGCACGATGTAGTGGTCGGCGTCGCCGCTGGCGGTCGGGAGAAAGCACACGCGCGGTCGCTCGACCCCGGTCAGCGCGAGCACGTGATCGTCGAGCAGGGTGTTCCCCCACTCCATCGAGAACCCTCCTCCTCCGAACGCCACGATCTGAGGCGGCCGTGCGCGCATCGGCAAAACGTACGGGGCGCCGGGCGCGCGGTCATTGGCCCGCTGTCCAAAGGTGGCGCCCGATCACGCGCCAACGGATAGGGTCGCGCCGGGAAAGCGCGACGCGGTCAGGGTCTACGCGCCGGAATAGCCAGCCCAAGCATCTCGCGCGCCAGGATCGCCACCGTCGCCGGCTCGGGCCGCCGGGCCGGATGGATCTCGAGCTGGAGCGGCGCGCTATGCCGGGTGAGCAACCCGCGCAGGTCCGGCCACGGGACCGTGCCCGCTCCCGGAGCGAGGTGGAGATCGAGCTTGAGCGGATCGATCCCACCCGCGCGGGGCGTGGCGACGCGGGCGCCGAAGTTGTCGTGGACGTGGAACAGGATCACCTCGCCGAGTACGGGCTCGATCAGCTCGGGGAGGGGTCGTCCGCAGAGATCAGCCGTGATGTGGGCGTGACCGAGATCCAGGCACATGCCAACGCTTTCGGACTCGAGCCGGCGCACGAGCCCCGCCACCGCGGCCGGGTCCTCGCACGCTCGGTCGGCGCCGTCGGGGTAGACGGGCGCCAGATTCTCGATCGCGAGCCGGACGCCGGAGCTGCTGACAGCGCCGAGCAGCTGCCGCAGCGAGCGCTCCTCTGCGGCGAGTCGCCCCGGCGCGTCCCCGCGCACGAGTGGGACCCGCATCCCGTGGTAGACGAGCTGCTCAGCCCCCGCGATGCAGGCGTATTCGACGGCGCCCGCGAATTGGCGGTCGTGCTCGCGGTCACCGGCCATCAGGTCGTCTGGGGCGTGCAGGATGAGTCGCAGGCCGGTCAGGGCAAGTGCGTCGCGAAGCGCTGTGGCGTGGACCGAGATCGCGATGCTGTCGCCCAGCAGGCGCCTCGGCGGCATCCGCGCCTGGACGAGATCGAAGCCCGCGGCCTCGTAGGCCTTCAGCCTGGAGGCGGTCGGCCACCAGCCGGCGGGCTGATCGAGCCCGAGCGGACGGGCACGGACGGGCCGATCGGACGGAAGCGACGTGCCTCGCGGGATCGAGACAGCCATGGCCCGGACGATAGGGGCCGACCGCGCCTCCGGTGTTTAGTTTCGGTGACTGTCCGGCGCCGGGTCAGGCGGGCGCGGTCTCGGACGGTGCGGATGCGTCGGCGTACTCGCGGAACAGGCCCGTGACCACGAACACGACCTGCTCGGCGATGTCGACCGTGTTGTCCCCGATTCGCTCCAGGCATCGGGCCACGAGGATCATGAACATCGCCCACTCGCGCATCTCGAGGTTGTCGCCGACCTCGACCGCGCGCTTGAAGATCTCGCGATTCAGGCGGTTGATCTCCCGATCCTGGCGAACCAGGTCCTGGGCGAGCTCGACGTTGCGCCCGCAGAACGCCTCCTTGGCCTGGGAGACCTGGGACCGGGCGAGCTGACCCATCCGCTCGATCGCGTCGAGGATGTCCTTGTCCTTCGGCGCCTCGTAGCCGGATAGCGGCACCAGCTTGGCGATGTTGACGCACTGATCACCCATCCGCTCCACACAGCGGATGATGTGCAGCAGTGCTGCGACGATCCGGAGATCGCCCGCGACCGGCGCCTGGCGGGCGAGCAGCGACAGGACTCCCTGGTGGACCTCGAGGTAGCGACCGTCGATCCGATCATCGTCGGCCACCACCATCCCAGCGAGCTCCACGTCCTGGTAGCTGATCGCCTCGAGCGACCGGTCGAGTTGCTGGATCACCAGGTCCAGGCCGCCGAGGGCCTGGTCCTCGAGCTCCTTGAGCGTCTCGCGAAATTGATGACGTGTCTCCTGCATGGTGGCTAACCGAACTTTCCGGTGACGTAGCGCTCTGTCCGCTCGTCCTTCGGGTTGGTGAAGATGTCGTTCGTCGGTGCATGCTCCACGAGCTCACCGCTCAGCATGAAGGCCGTCGAATCGGCGACGCGCGCGGCCTGCTGCATATTGTGCGTGACGATCACGATCGTGTAGCGCTCCTTGAGCTCGTCGATCAGCTCCTCGACCTTCAGCGTCGCCACCGGATCGAGCGCCGAGCACGGCTCGTCCATCAGGATCACCTCCGGCTCGACCGCGATCGTGCGCGCGATGCACAGCCGCTGCTGCTGACCGCCCGACAGTCCAATGCCCGGCTCGTTCAACCGGCTCTTGACCTCGCCCCACAGCCCCACAGACCGCAGCGAGCGGTGCACACGCTCGCGAAGATTGTCGCCCCGGTTGCCCGTCAGTCGCAGGCCGGCCGCAACGTTGTCGAAGATCGACATCGTCGGGAATGGATTGGGCTTCTGAAACACCATCCCGATCAACCTGCGCACGGCCGTCACGTCGACTCCGGGCGAATACACGTCCAGCTTGTCGAGCATCACGGAGCCCTCGGCCCGTGCGCCTGGGATCTCCTCGTGCATCCGGTTGATACAGCGAACCAGGGTGGACTTCCCGCAACCCGACGGCCCGATCATCGCCGTCACCTTGTTGGCTTCGAAGTCGAGATCGACGCCCTTGATCGCCTCCTGCTCGCCGTAGTAGGCGTGCAGGTCCTTCAGCGTGACGCTGTGGCCTCCGGTCGGCTCATTGTTCGCCGGCGAGCTCGAAACCTCGGTCTGAGGCTCCGCCCCGGATGGCTTTTCGCTGGTTGACATGTCGGCGTTGTTTGTGAGCTCGGTGCCCTGGGTGTCAGGGGGGATCATGCCAGGCGACTCCTTCTCGAGGCAAAACGCGCAACCACGTTCAGTATGAGGATCATCAGGACGAGCGTAAGCGCGGCGCCCCAGGCTCGCGTTACCACATCGTTGCGGGGAGACTTGATGTCGCCAAAGATCTGCAGCGGGAGCGCGTTCATCTGGCCGCTGATGTTGAACGTCAGCGCCTGAAGGCCAAACGCGGTGAACAGCAGTGGCGCGGTCTCCCCGGCGCCACGGGCGATCGCGAGCAGCGAGCCGGTCACCAGGCCGGAGAGCGATGTCGGCAACACCACCTTCGTGATGACCCTCCAGCGCGGGGCTCCAAGCGCCAGCGCCGCCTCTCGCAGGCTCGACGGCACGAGCAGGAGCACGACCTCGGCTGAGCGCACGACGATCGGAAGCATCAGGAGCGCCAGCGCGATCGCGCCCTTCCAGCCGGCGAACCCGCTTCCGCCGACGTGGCCGAGCACGAGCACGACGTAGATGAACAGGCCGAACACGATCGAGGGCACGCCGGTCATCACGTCCACGAAGTACCGCACCACGTTGGCAAACCATGAGTCCCTGCCGTACTCGGTCAGCCAAAGCGCGACGCCGATGCCGATCGGAACCGAGATCACGGTTGCCAGCGCCACGATCTCGATCGTGCCGAGGATCGCGCTGCGGACGCCGCCCGGGTAGCCCAGGAAGTTGCCGTTGGGATCGGTGGTGAAGAACTTGCTGTTCCACGCGCCCAGGCCCTTGTGGAACAGGTAGTAGATGACCAGCACGAGCGGGATCAGGGCGATCCCGGTCAGTAGGGCCAGCAGCCAGCGCATGATCTGGTCGGTGCGGCGGCGGCGCCCGCTGATCTTGGGCAGGCCCTCGGCTCCGGAGAGCGCGCTCATCCGCCCACCGTCGCAGCCTGTTCGGCCACGAATCCGTCGCCGCCGATGCGCTTGCCGTGCGCTCCGCGGACCACGAACCGCCGGGCGATGATATTCACGAGGAGCGTGAGCACGAACAGGACGAGCCCGGCGGCGAACAGCGCCGAGCGGTACACCGGGGTCGATGCGGCCTCGCCGAACTCGTTGGCGATCACCGCGGCGAGCGTGTAGCCCTGCTGGAAGAGCGAGTGCGTGAGCTGAGGTGAGTCGCCGATCACCAGCACGACGGCGATCGTCTCCCCGATCGCGCGGCCGAGTCCGAGCATCGCGCCGCCGGTGATCCCGGCGCGCGAGTACGGGAGCACGGACATTCGGATCATCTCCCAGCGAGTGGCGCCGAGCGCGAGCGCGGCCTCCTTGTGCTCGGACGGCACGGTCGCCACCACCTCCCGCGCGATCGCCGAGACGATCGGGAGGATCATGATCGCGAGCACCAGCCCGGCGATGAAGTAACTCGGTCCCGCCACCGTGCCGCCGACGAATGGCAGGAACGACAGCGCGCTCGAGAGCGACGACTGAAAGCCCTTGAGATGCGGGATCAGCACGAACACACCCCACAGCCCGTAGACCACGGAGGGAACCGCGGCTAGCAGGTCGACCAGCATCGACAGTGGCCCGCGAGCGCGCCGCGGACAGAGCTCGGTCAGATACAGCGCCGTTGCGAGCGCCACCGGCACGCCGATCACCAGCGCGATCGCGGAGGTGATGATCGTGCCGATCAGCAGCGGCCAGGCGCCGAAGGTGCAGTGCGCCGAGGACGCGGTCGTGCAGGCGGCGCCCTGCTGGAGCTGGGACACGTCCCAGTTGTTGCGGAAGAAGAAGTTGAGGATGCCGACGTGGCCGAACGCAGCCGAGGACTGGCCGATCAGCCGGACGAAGAAGTAGCCGATCAGAATCAGGACGCCCGCGGCCAACGCGCTCAGGCCCCACTTGAGGACCTGATCGGGCAGCCGGTGCAGCGGCGACCCCTCGAGAATCGAGCGGCCGCCGCTGACTGTGGCGCTTGCCTCCACCGACCTACCCTACGACAGCGGTGACCCGTTGCAGGTGAACTTCTGCAGCTGCGCCGTCGCCATCGAGAGCAATGACGCGGGCAGCGGCGCATAGTCGAGCTGCTTCTCCACGCCCTGTCCGGCACCCAGCCCGTAGGTGATGAACTTCTTCACGCCGGATGCGACCGACTGGCTGAGCCCGGCCTTGCACATGTCGGTGTACGCGATCACGAACGTCTGCGACGTGATCGGGTACGCGGCCGCGTTCGGCGAGTTGATCACCGAGATCGTCAGGTCCGGTGGGACCTTGATCCCCTCGGCCGCGGCTGACGCGGCGGCCAGGCTCGGCACGATGTACTTGCCGGACGAGTTCTTGATCGAGGCGAACGTGAACCCGTTCTGGAGCGCATACGCCTGCTCGACGTACCCGATCGCGCCGGGCGTCTGCTTGATCGCGGCGGCGACGCCTGAGTTGCCCGACGCGCCGGTGCCGATCGGCCATTTGACGGTCTTGTCAGGCTTGCCGGCGGCCGCGGTCCACGCGGAGCTGTAGTCGGACAGGAACGTCGCGAAGCCCTTCGTCGTTCCGGAAGAGTCGGAGCGGTGCACGACCGTGATCGACGTGCTGGGCAGGCTGATGCTCGGATTGAGCGACTTGATCGCCGGATCGTTCCACGTCTTGATCTTCCCGAGGAAGATATTCGCGAGCGTCGGCCCGTCGAGCTGCAGCCCGGTCTTGACCCCGGACAGGTTGTAGGACACGGTGATGGCACCGAAAGCAACCGGGAACTGGAGGACCGGACCCTTGGCGGCCGAGACTTCCGCCGGCTTCATCGCCGGGTCGCTACCGGCGAAGTCGACCGTGCCCGCCTGGAGCTGAGCGATACCGGCCCCCGAGCCGACGGCGTTGTAGTCGACGCTCAAGCCCTGGGACTTGAGGTTCGATCCCCACTGCTGGTAGATCGGAGCGGCGAACGTCGAGCCGGCGCCGTTGACGGACGACGATCCGCCGCCGGAGCTGCTGCTCGTGCTCGTGCCCGCGCCGCCGCTGGTGCTCGAGCTGCTGCTGCTGCTCGAGGAGCCGCACGCCGCGACCCCCAGCGAGCCGGCGACGACCAGCGCCACCGCGGAAATACGACTTCTGGTCAAGGTCATCTCCTTCAATTGATGTCGGCGAGAGTGTCTGCGGAAAGGTCGGGCCGGGTGTTAACCAGTTGTGAACCGCTTGTTCGCATGAGGTGTTCGTTCGGCCGCCAGCCGATAGCCGAACCCGAAGTGGGTGTGGATGAAGCTCCAGTCCGGTAGCGGCTCCTCGAGCTTCACGCGGAGCTTCCGCACGTAAACGTCGACCGACCGATCACCCGGCCGCATCTCCTTTCCCCACACCAGGCTGAACAGCTGCTCCCGCGCCATGATTCGGTCAACGCGCCGCGCGAGCTCGGTCAACAGCCGCAGCTCGCGGATCGACAGCGTCAGCGCCTTCCCGCCCGCGCGAGCCAGATGCTCATCAGGCAGGATCTGAAGCGGGCCTACCTCGAGAATCTCCCGGCCCGGTTGCGCGCTGACCAGCATCTGGTCGGATCGTCGTCTCGCGCGCCCGGCTCCGCGTTACCGACTCGTGACGCGGATGTTAAGAACTTGTTGTGCGGCCGTGACCAGGCCGGCGGCGTGCGCTCGGCGCCAGGCCTCAGCCCGTCAGCGCCGGGTCGAACTCGGAGCCCGCGTCGAGCAGCTCCGGGACCGTGGGCGCAGTTTCGGCGCCGTCGGCGTCGCGCTCGGGCGCGAATCGATAACCGACCCCGAAGTGAGTGTGGATGTAGCTCCATTGCGGCGATGCCGTGCGGAGCTTCTGTCGGAGCTTGCGCACGAACACATCGACGGAGCGATCGCCGTGTGCCATCGCGTAGCCCCACACGCGCTCGTAGATCTCCTCGCGCCTGAGCACGCGATCGGACTGGGAGAGGAGGTGCAGGATCTCGAACTCGCGCGCGGTCAGCTCGAGGCTGGCGTCCGAAGCGTACGCCTGGTAGAGGTCGGGCCTGATCGTGATCTCGCCCACGATCAGGTGGTCATCGAGCTCCGGCATCTCGGTGCGCCGGTGCCGGCGGATCGCCGCCTCGATGATGCAGATCAGCTCCTCGGCGTGGCACGGCTTGGTCACCCATGCGTCGGCGCCCAGCCGCAGCCCGCGGACACGCTGGGCCACCGAGGACGGGCCGGTGCAGACGATCACCGCCAGCCCGGGCAGCCGCGCGCACACGCGCTCGAGGTACTCCCAGCTGCCGGGACCCAGGACCGTGACGTCCACGACCAGCGCGTTGAGACGCATCGCCACCAGCGCGTCGGGCGTCACCGGCGTCGACAGCGAGCGGTGGTCCCAGCCGAGGGCGTCAAGTCGGTTGGCCAGCACCTGCATGAATCCGGGGTCGCGGTCGATGACCGCCAACCTCATCCGGGTATGCGAGCGCTGAGGAGCCGCCTGCTGCCCCGTCGGCGCGTCGCTCACGTCTGGCGACATGGGCGTCACTGTAAAGCACGCGTTCCCTGGTCCGCGTCCAGCCGTCGCCCCGGTCACAGGATGTTTACACGCAACTAGCGGGGAAACGGCCGTCCGGCGCCGTGGCCCGGGTCTTCTCCATTCGGTCACCACGTGTTCACGGATTGCGGGTCCTCCGGTCCTAGCTTGCCGGTGATGATCGCCACGTCCTCACCGGACGTCCCCCAGCGCCCGATCCCGCTCCGCTGCGCCAACCTCGAGATCCATCCCGACGAGATGCGGACGCTGAGCTCGGGACGGCCGATCGACCTCACCTCGCGTGAGTTTCAGCTGCTGCTCGCGCTCGCGCAGCGGCGCAACCGGGTCGTGCCGCGGCCCGAGCTGTACGAGCTCGTGTGGCGCAGGCGGATGGCCTACCGCGACCGCTCGGTCGACGTGTTCGTGCGCAAGCTGAGGATCAAGCTCGACGCCGCCGCCCCCGGCTGGGCTTACATCCACACCCACTTCGGGATCGGTTACCGGTTCGCACCGGAGCGGCTGGCCTGAGCAGGCCGGTACGCTTCGGCGGGTGCTGAGCGCACAGCAGTCGCCTCGGGTTGGTTCCCGCATTCGCGGCGCTCTGCTGATGCCGATCTGCGCGCTGGCCGTGCACCAGATCCGCTATTACGTCGCGTTCGGCTCGGGCGCGTCGGCGCATCTCGCGCGCGACGGTCACGCCTACCTCGCCGACGTCGAGCCGTTCGCGCTGCTCTGCGTCGCGCTCGCGATCGGAGGGCTGATCGGACGACTGGCCGCGTCCTGGCGCCATCCGGAGACCGGTACGGCCCCGCCGTTCGCGCGGGTGTGGGCACTGTGCGCGCTCACCCTGTTCGCGATCTACTGCGGTCAGGAGCTGATCGAGGGGCTGGTCACGATCGGGCACCCGGCCGGTTTGACCGGCGTCATCGGGCACGGCGGCTGGATCGCGCTACCGGCCGCGATCGTGATCGGCGCGGGCCTCGCGCTTACGCTGCGGGTGGCCGAGCGCCTGATCGCACTCGTCGCCCGTCTCGTCGCCCACCGGCCCCGGTCCTCGGCGCCGGTTCCGGCTCGCCCGCGTCTCACCACCACCGATTGGCGGCTGGCGCCGCTGGCCGGGATCACGGGTTCACGCGCACCCCCGCGCGCCCTCTCGCTCTAGCCGATCACCACCTCCGAGAGGACCCAACGACTTGCGCTTCGTCGTACCCGCGCGCGTGCGCGCGAACCGTCTCATCCTGAACACCGCCGTTCTCTGCGCCGCCCTGACCGCGGTCGCCTTGGCCTGGCCGCGGGCGGCCGGGGCGCACGGCCTCGTCGGCCGTGCCTACCTGCCCGTGCCCACCTGGCTGTTCGCCTGGGCCGCTGGCGCCGTGCTCGTGCTGTCGTTCGTAGCGCTCGCTCGCCTTTGGTCGACGCCCCGGCTCGAGCGCTCCCGACCACAGCGGCTGTTCGGCGTTCCGGCACTGGTGGGACCGCTTTGCGGCGCGATCGGGATCGCCGCGTTCGTCGCCGTCGTGGTGTGCGGCATCTCGGGCAGCCAGATCCCAACCGCAAATCTCACACCGACCGCTGTGTTCGTGCTCTTCTGGGTCGCCACGCCGGTACTGAGCGCGCTGCTCGGCGACGTGTTCCGCCTCTTCAACCCCTGGCGCGCCGCCGCCCGCGCGCTCTCGGCAATCGCACGCCGCTCGCCGCTCGGGGACCGGTTGCCACCGGCGCTCGCATACCCGCAGCGCCTCGGCCGCTGGCCCGCGGTCGTGGGCATCATCGCGTTCGCCTGGCTCGAGCTCGTGTTCGTCGGGCGCGAGCACCCGGCGACCCTGGCCGTGCTCTCGGTCGCATACGCACTCGTGCAGTGGGTCGGCATGGCGCTGTTCGGGATCGAGGCCTGGAACCGGCGCGGCGACGCGTTCGCGGTGGTGTTCAACATCTTCTCGCGTCTGGCGCCACTCGAATACCGGGATCGCGCCGTCTGGCGCCGCACGCCGCTGTCCGGGCTGACGTCCGTGCAGCCGGTCCCGGGCACGGTTGCGCTGATGTGCGCGATGATCGGCACGACCACGTTCGACGGCTTCCTCAACGGCCCCGTGTGGCGCTCGTTCGCGCCCTCGCTCGAGCGCGGTCTGGGCGGCGGGACGGCGGCCCTCGAGCTCACCTTCACGATCGGCATGGCCGCGTGCATCCTGCTCTGCTTCGGGCTCTACGCGCTCGGCGTGCGGGGGATGAGCTACATCTCTGCCGAGCATCCGGCCCGGCAGCTTGCCGGCGCGTTCGCGCACTCGCTCGCGCCGATCGCGTTCGGCTATCTGCTCGCCCACTACTTCTCGCTGCTCGTCACGCAGGGGCAGGCGACGGCGTACCTGGTCTCGGACCCGATGGGTACCGGCGCCAATCTGTTCGGAACGGCTTCAAGCCGTATCAACTACGGTCTGTTCTCCGCCGCGCTGATCTGGTACGTCCAGGTAGCGGCACTCGTCGGCGGCCACGTCTCAGGGCTCGCGTTGGCACACGACAGGGCGCTCGTCGTATACGGCGACGCCGAGGATGCAGCGGCTTCACAGCGCTGGATGCTCGTCGTGATGGTGACCTTCACGTGTCTGGGCCTGTGGCTGTTGTCGGCCGTCAACACATGAGGAACCACATGATCAAGATGATGAAAGCCCCTCTCGCCGCGGTCCTGGCCGCGGGCCTTCTGCTCGCCGGCTGCGGGTCCTCGAGCTCGCACTCGTCCTCGGCTTCGCCCGCGCAGACCACCACGCAGGCCCAGACGCAGACCAGCGCCGGGCTGCCACCCGCGGTGGACGAGCTCAGTGCGGCCGAGAAGCCGAGCACCACGCAGTTCCCGGCGGCCAGGGGGCACTCGCTCCAGCAGCTGGCGACGCTGGTCAAATCGAGCGCGTCACTGGGCGCCGCGACCGGCACGTTCACGCCCGGCAAGGCTCGCCGGTTCGCGTTCGCGCTCAACGCGAAGTCGGGCGCATTCATCTACGCGCCGACCGCGATCTACATCGCGCGCACGCCGAGTAGCCCGGCCAAGGGACCCTTCCTCGCCCCGGCCGACCCGATGACGGTGGAGCCGGCCTACCGCAGCAAGCAGAACACCGGGCCAGGCGGGATCAGGGCGATCTACGCCGCGAACGTGCCGCTCCCGGGCAAGGGAACCTGGACGGTGCTGTCGCTGACCCGCACGCCGAGCGGTCTGATCGGCGCCCCCGGGCAGGTGGCGGTGGCGGCGTCCTCGCCGATTCCGGCCGTCGGCACCCACCCGCCCGCGATCGCCACTGACACGGCCGCCACGGTGAACGGCAACATCTCGCTGCTCACCACCCGCGTCCCGGCGGAGAACATGGCCCAGGCGTCGTTCAAGGACGTGCTCGGCAAGCGCCCGGTGATCCTCCTGTTCTCGACGCCGCAGCTCTGCATCTCTCGCGTCTGTGGGCCGGTCACCGACATCGCGGTCCAGCTCCAGCACCGGTACGGCAACCAGGTCACCTTCATCCACCAGGAGGTCTACGTGGACAACCAGCCGAGCAAGGGCCTGCGGCCGCAGCTCCATGCCTTCCATCTCGAGACCGAGCCGTGGCTGTTCGCGATCAACCGGCAGGGCGTGATCGTGGACCGGCTCGAGGGCTCGTTCGGCATCAATGCCGTGACGCAGGCGATCAAGGCGGCGATGCAATGAGACGCGCTGCGATCTCCGGACTGCTCATCGCGGTCGCGCTCGCCGGGTGCGGCAGCAGCTCTGGCGGCAGCGTGACCGTACCCGCCGTCGCGGCGGCCAAGGTGTTCACGCTGGCGGGCTTCAAGCCGAGCGGCCGGATCACCCCCGGCCACCCGACCACGATCTCGTTCACCGTGCAGCTGCCCAACGGCAAGCCGCTGACCTCGTACAAGACCGGCAGCGGCCCGCACACCGGCGTGCACCTGATCATCGTGCGCAAGGACCTGCACTACATCATCCATCAGCACCCTCCGATCGGACCGAACGGGCTGCTCACGCAGAAGGTCACCTTCCCCGCCCCGGGCCCCTATCGCGTGCTCGTCGACCTCTACCCGAACATCCCAGGCGGGCAGCCGAACTTCCAGCTGCTCCGCAACGTGGTTGTGAAGGGCGCCTACCACCCGCAGCCGTTGCCGGCATTCAAGACCGACCAGGTGGTCGACGGCTACCACATCGACATGCACGGACACCCGAACCTGCACGCGATCCAGGCCCAGTTCCTCAACCTGGACGTGACCGACGCGCAGGGTCACAGGGTCACATTCGTGCCGTGGTTCGGCGCGCTCGCCCACGCGATCTTCTTCCACCAGGGATCGCTCGACTATTTCCACACCCACGTCTGCGCCGCCAACGCGCCCAACTGCGGAAGTCTTCCGGGCGTTGCGGCGAGTCGGATCAGCGGGCACTCGACGGCGCCAGGCAAGATCACCCTCGGGGTGCTGCTCCCGGTGCCGGGGACCTGGGAGCTGTTCCTGCAGATGAAGCTCGGCGGGCGCGTGATCACCGCCCCGTACACGCTGAAGGTGGGCTCCTGATGCGCCGGGCGGTCGTGCTCGCGATCTCTGGGCTGCTCCTGCTGCCGGCCGTCGCGGCGGCCCACGCTGAGATCAGCCCGGCGGTCTCGCTCAAGGGCAGGCTCCAGCTCTACAGCCTCGCCGTCCCGACCGAGAAGGAGAACGCCACCACGACGAAGATCGTGCTGACGCTCCCGCAGGGGTTCGCGATCGACTCGTTCGTCCCGAGCCCGGGCTGGCATCGGGTGCTGCAGCAGACCGGCACCGGCGACAACGCGGTGATCCAGAAGGTCACCTGGACCGGCGGGCGGACGCCGACCGAGGAGGACTCACTGTTCCAGTTCCTCGCCCAGCCGTCGTCGACCGGCACCTACAGGTTCACCGTCCAGCAGGCCTACTCCGACGGGTCGATCGTGAACTGGGCGGGCAGCGAGTCCTCCGACGCTCCGGCGCCGACTATCGAGGTCAAGAGCTCGCTCGGCGGCGGAGGGAGCCCGGTGCTAGCGATCGTCGCGCTGATCGTGGGAAGCCTCGGCCTGCTGGTCGGAGGCTTCGCGCTGTTCGGAGCGAGCGGGCGGCCGCTGGCGTGAAACGCGCCGCGCTGATCGTCCTGGTCACGATCGCGCTCTCGGCGGCTTTCGCCCAGTCGGCCTCGGCGCACGCTTATCTGGTCAAGACCGCTCCGGTCGCGAGCGGCGTGCTCAACACAGCTCCCCAGCAGGTCGCCCTCACCTACGACGAGGCGGTCGAGCCGCGCTTTGCGATCGTCTCGGTCACCGACGCCTCGGGACGCCAGCAGACGACCGGACCGGTCACGCGCTCCTCAGCCAATCCGGACACGATCCTCGCGCCCCTGCGCCCGCGGCTCCCCGAGGGCTGGTACCTGGTCTACTGGCGCGCGATCTCTGTTGACGGCCACCCGGTGCAGGGGGCGTTCACCTTCGCCGTCGGCCCGAACCCGGGCCCGGCGCCGCAGTTCCCCGTGCCGCACCTGTCCGCCACTGCGAAGACGCCGCAGCTGCTGATCACGCGGTGGCTGATGTTCGCGTTCGTGATGAGCGCGATCGGGCTGCTCGCCCTCCGCCTGGTGATCGCGCGCCCGGTGGCCCGCCGGCGACCCGGAACCAGTCTGCGCTCGATCTCGGTCGCGTTCGTGGTGAGCTCCGTGCTCGGGCTGATCGCAATCCCCGTGTACCTGGATTTCGCGATCGCCAACGACTCGCTGCGCTCCGTGTTCGACCTCGGAGCGCTGGTGCCGCTGTACCGCGTGACCGCGTTCGGCCGCGGCTACGTGGATCTCGAGCTGTGCTTCGCGCTGTTCTGTGTCGCCGGGTGGACCGCGCTGTGGGTCGACAACCCCGCTCGCGAGCGACGCTCGGTGGCCGAGCTCGCGGCCGGAACGGGCGCGGGGATCGCTGCGCTCTCGGCGCTCGTGATCCCGGGCGCCGTCGGCCACGCGGGCCAGGCCTCGCCACGTGGGCTCTCGATGTTCTTTGACCTCGCCCACCTGACGGGCGGGTCGCTGTGGCTGGGTGGGCTGATCGGCCTGCTCGTGCTCTGGATGAGCCTCACCACCGAGGGGAGAGCGAGCGCGCTGAACGTCCTCGTGCCGCGGTTCTCCAATGTCGCGCTGGTGTCGGTGATCGTGATCTTCGCCACCGGGACCGGCGCCACGATCATCCACATGCCGACGCTGAACGCGCTGTGGCAGACCGGCTACGGAGTGGCGATCCTGGTCAAGGCGGGGCTGCTGGCCGCCGCAATCGGGCTCGGGGCGATCCAGCTCCTGCGGACCAAGCCGCGCCTCGCCGCCTCCGCGACCCGCCCGGCGATGGGGGAGCCGGCCGCCCGGCTCCTGCGGCGTACGGCCAGCGCCGAGGTCGTGCTCGTCGGAGGCGCTGTCTTCACCGCGGCCGTGCTGTCGAGCCTCGCCCCGCCTCCGCCGTCGTTCGCGCTTCAGAATTCGGCCCTGGCCCGGGTCGGTCCGGGCCGCGTGGTCCGCACCGTCCAGCAGGCCGGCTATCAGCTTCAGGTGCTGGTCACGCCCAACAAGGCGGCGGCGCCCGACTCGTTCGCGCTGCGGATCACGCGGGGCGGGCAGCCCGTGCGCGGCGCGAACGTGACGCTCACCTTCAACCACACGGAGATGCAGATGCCACAGCAGGAATACCAGTTGCGCGAGACCCAGCCCGGGGTCTACGCGCGCTCGGCGCCGGCGCTCGTGATGGTCGGCCGCTGGGCGCTCGGCTTCCAGATCACCCCACCCGGTGGCAAGCCGTTCGACGCGCTGATTCTCGATCAGGCGGACGGCTGATGAGTCCCCGCCAGATTCGTCTCCGGCTGCTCGCGGCGCTGATCGCGCTCTGCTGTGGTGGCGCGGCGCTGCTCGTCGCTATTCTCCTCGTGCGGGGGGTTCTTACGTAGTCATGGCCTCAAGGACCAAGCAAAAGGAAGAAGCCAGAGCCAGGCGCCTCGCCGAGGAGCAGGCCCGTGCCGAGCGCGAGCGCCGTCAACGGCGGATGCAGATGCTGGGCGGCGTGGTCCTCGCAGCCCTGGCCGTCGTCGGTGTCGCGATCGCGATCTCGAGCAACGGCGGTGGCTCCAGCGGCCTGCAGAAGGGCTCCGCGGTGAACAAGACGGTGGCGTCGGTCAACACGCTGCTGAACGGCATCCCGCAGTCCGGCAACGTCCTCGGCAGTCCGAGCGCGCCGGTGTCGGTCGACTACTACGGCGACCTCCAGTGCCCCGTGTGCCGCGACTTCACGCTCAACGGCGGCTGGCCGCAGCTGGTTCAGAACGAGGTCCGACAGGGCAAGGTCAAGGTCGCCTACCGGGCGTTCGAGACCGCAACTCGCGACCCCGGCACCTTCCAGACCCAGCAGGTCGCCGCGCTTGCCGCCGGCAAGCAGGCCAAGTTCTGGAATTACATGGAGCTGTTCTACCGGGAGCAGGGAGCTGAGGGCACCGGCTACGTCAATGAGGCCTACCTCGACGGCCTGGCCCAGCAGATTCCCGGTCTCAACGTGAGCCAGTGGCACGCCGCTCGCGGCGACTCCGCGCTGCAGGCGCAGGTCCAGGCCGACGGCGTCGCCGGCAACACCGCCGGCGTCACCGGCACGCCGACGCTCATCGCCAAGGGACCGAAGGGCACCGTGCCGGTCCAGTCGAGCACCGGTGTGCCCAGCTACAGCGAGATTCAGCAGGCGATCAAGGCCGCAGGAGGATGAGCGCCGTCGCCGAGGCGACGAGCGCGCCGCGCGCGCTGATCACCGACCGGCGGCTGACGATCGCGATCATCGTCCTCTGCCTGCTCGGGATCGGCGACGCGGGCTACCTCACCTACGTCCACTATTCGGGGATCAAGGTCGCCTGCCTGGCCAGCGGCGGCGGCTGCGAGAAGGTCCAGTCCTCGCAGTTCTCCAAGCTCGACGGCGTTCCGGTGGCGTTGCTCGGGCTGATCGGCTACGTCACGATCCTGGCCTCGCTCGTGATCCGCGGCGAGCTCGGCCGCGCGCTCGGCTTCGGCATCGCGCTGATCGGCTTCGGCTTCTCGATGTACCTCACCTATCGAGAGCTGTTCACGATCCACGCGATCTGCCAATGGTGCGTGGGAAGCGCGGTCCTGATGACGTGCCTGGTGATCGTCACGGCGGTGCGCTTCCTCCGCGGCGACGCCGGACCGTGATCGTCTCGGCGCATCTCGGGCACTGGTACGTGCAGCTCGCGTTCGCGGTCCCGGCGCTGCTGCTGATCGGCTACATGACCCGTGACTCGCTCCGGCGAAAGCGACAGGAGCGCCGCAAGCAGAAGTCGCGATGAGACGGGCCGTGGTGATCGCCGCGGCGCTCCTGGCAGCGCTGCCACCGACCCTCGCCGTCGCCGACGGAGATCCGGCCAGCGATGTGCTCCTGGGGCAGAACGTGTTCCTGCCCTATAGCCCGGTCTCGCCCACCGTCCAGCGCCAGCTGTACGCGATCTCCGATGCAGCGCGCCGCGCCGGCTATCCGATCCGGATCGCGGTGATCGCGGCCAAGACGGACCTCGGGGTCGTGCCGGCCCTGTTCGGCAAGCCAGAGGCGTACGCGCGGTTTCTCTCCTCCGAGCTGGCCGGCGTCGTCAACGGGCCGGTTCTCGTCGTGATGCCGAATGGGTTCGGGCTGAGCGCCCGCGGGCGCCAGCTGCCTGTCACGTCCTTGGGAGGCGTCACGATCTCCCCGGGCGCCGACGGTCTCGGGACAGCCGCGGTGACGGCGACCGAGCGCCTGGCCGCCGCCGCCGGCCACGCGTTGCCCGCCTCGGCCGCGTCGGTTTCCGCGGACATCGGTGCCAGTGCCTCGACCGTCCGCCATTCGCTGGCGGCGATGGCGGTGCTCACGCTGTTGGGAGCGATGGGGATCGCCACCGCATTCGCGCTCCGCGTCCGGGCGCGACGCCCCGGCTAGGGCGCTCCGCGTCCGAGCGCGACGGACGTATCTCGACCCTGATCGTCGATCTTCTCGCACAGTGCGGGAACGACGGCGGCGAACCGTCCGCCGCACGGCGGATGATGGCGCCGTGAGTTGGCGATCGACCCGGGCCTCGGGGCAGGTGGCGGACGGAAACCGCCAGGTCGCGATCATCGATCTGGGGTCGAACTCGTGGCGACTGGTCGTGTTCACCTACTCCCCGGGCGCCTGGTGGAAACGCACCGACGAGCTGTACGAGACGGTCCGGATCGGCGCCGGCCTCGGCGCCTCGGGCCGGCTGAGCGAGGAGGCGATCATGCGCGGGGTGGAGACGCTGTCGGTGTTCGCGCGTTTCTGCCGGGCCAACCACCTCGCCACCGCCGACGTCCACGCGGTGGCCACGAGCGCGATCCGCGACGCGTCCAACCGCGATGAGTTCCTGGCCCGCGCCCAGTCCGAGAGCGGGCTCGAGATCGAGGTCCTCTCCGAAGAGGACGAGGCGCGGTTCGGCTACGTGGCGGCGGTCAACACCTCGACCCTGACCGACGGCGCCGTGCTCGAGCTCGGCGGCGGGAGCATGCAGCTGATCGAGGTCGCGGATCGCCTTGCACGCTCGCTGACCTCCTTCCAGCTCGGGGCCGTGCGCCTGACTGAGGAGTTCCTGCCCGGCTTGGGCTCGGCCAAGAAGAAGGAGCTCCAGCGCGTCCGTGACCACGTGCGCGAGACGCTCGCCGATCTTGACTGGCTGGCCGAATGCGGCCCGCGTCTGGTCGGGGTTGGCGGTGCGATTCGCAACCTCGCCGCCGCCGCCCAGCACCAGGCCGAGCAGATCGACATCGGCGTGCAGGGCTTCGTGATCACGCCGGAGCTGATGTCCGAGCTCGTGCATGAGCTCGCCGGCATGTCGGCCGAGGAGCGAGGGGCGTTCCCGGGCATCAAGCCGGGACGCGGCGACATCATCCTCGCCGCGGCGCTCACGCTCGAGACCGTGATCGAGCTTGGCTCCTTCGACGGGCTCGAGGTGACCGAGGCGGGCCTGCGCGAGGGGGTGTTCCTGGCCCGCACGCTGCTCGATGACGACCCGCCGCTCCTGCCCGACGTGCGCGAGGCGGCGGTCTCCAACCTGGCCTTCCAGTACGAGTCCGACATGACCCACGTCGAGCACGTTGCCCGGCTCGCGCTTCAGATGCATGACTCGCTTGTCGCGGGTGGGTTGTTCGAGCCCGAGCCGGGGGAGCGCGAGCTGCTGTGGGCCGCGGCGATGCTGCATGACGTCGGCATGACGATCTCCTACGACGACCATCACAAGCACTCGCGCTACCTGATCGTGAGCGCCGAGCTGCCCGGATTCGACCCCCGCGAGCGGGCGCTGATCGCTCAGATCAGCCGCTACCACCGCAAGGGTGCGCCGAAGCTCGGCGAGATGGCGGCGCTCGCCCGAGACGGCGACGAGCAGCTCCTCGACCGCTGTGCGGTGATCCTCCGGCTGGCCGAGCACCTCGAGCGTGGCCGTGACCAGTCGGTCAGCGAGGTTCGCCTGCGTGCGAACGGCCACGGCGTGGACCTGCACCTCGAAGCGGCGGGCGACCTGATGCTGCCGCGCTGGAGCGTCGAGCGCTACGGCGACGACGAGATGTTCGAGCGGGTGTTTGGGCGGCGGCTGCTGATCGGGTAGGTTTGGGCCGCATGAAGCGCCCGGTAGGTGCGATGACTTTGATGGCTGGGGCGCCCGTCGCGGCGCCGGGGTCCGCCGCGTGCGACCGTACCTCCGTCCGGTGCAATGGTCACGTCCTTCGAAAATGCGCTCGCAGCGTAGAGTTAGGGCGTGCTCTGGTTGCTCCGACATGCCGAAGCGGTCGATGGAATGCCTGACTCCGACCGGCCGCTGAGCGAGCGCGGGGCAGGTCAGGCGGAGAGCGCGGGGCGCGCCCTGGCCAGGCTCGAGGTCCACCTGGACATGTGCCTGACCAGCCCGAAGCTCCGCGCCGTGCAGACGGCGCAATTGGCTTGCGAGCCAATCGGTGTGACGCCGACCATCGAGCCCGCGCTCGGCGGCGAGCCGTTCGACGTGCAATCGCTGATCGCGGGTCTCGAGGATGTGATGCTGGTCGGACACGACCCGTCGTTCTCACTCCTGCTCCACGACCTCACGGGGACCCAGTCGAGGATGCGCAAGGGCGGGCTGGCCGGGATCGCCAAGGGCGAGCTCGTCGTCCTGCTGCGGCCGGCCGAGCTCGCCGCGATCGCGGCAGCCGAGGAGCGGGTGACGTGAGCGACACCGCGGCCGCACCCGAGGATGTCACCGTCGACGCCGAGGACCTCACCGAACCGAGCCTGTTCGCCAATCGTGAGCTGTCCTGGCTCGACTTCAACGATCGCGTGCTGCAGCTGGCCGAGGACGACTCGCTGCCGCTGATCGAGCGGCTCAAGTTCCTGGCCATCTTCGTCACCAACCTCGACGAGTTCTTCATGGTCCGCGTGGCCGGCGTGCACGATCAGGTCGCGGCGCGCGTCGACGCCCGCGGGGCCGACGGCCTGTCTCCGACCGAGGTGCTCGCGGGCATCTCCGAGACGGTCCGCGAGCAGGACCGCCGCCACGCCCGGCAGTTCTCCGAGGTAGTCCGGCCGGCGCTGGCCGACCACGGGATCCAGATCGTCGGCTGCGACGAGTCAGGCGCTCCACGCGACGTGATCCAGCGCCGCTTCCGCGAGCAGATCTTCCCGGTGCTGACCCCGCTCGCGGTCGGACCGGGGCGTCCCTTCCCCTACATCTCGAACCTGTCTCTGAGCCTGCTCGTGCGCCTGCACGACCCCGACCTCGACCACGACGCCTTCGCCCGGGTCAAGGTGCCCAAGGAGGTCCTCCCGCGGTTCATCGAGATCGACCGCAACGTGTTCATCCCGCTCGAGGACATCATCGCTGCCAACCTGGATGTCCTGTTCCCGGGCTTCGAGATCATCAGCCACGACCTGTTCCGCGTCACCCGGGACGCCGACTTCGAGGTTTCCGACGAGGCCGACGACCTGCTCCAGGCGGTCGAGGACGAACTCCGCCGCCGCCGCTTCGGCGAGGTCGTCCGGCTCGAGGTGGGAGCCGGGATGGACCCGGCCCTGCGCGGCCGCCTGATCGAATGGCTCGACGTCGAGGAGCAGCAGGTCTACGACGTCGAGGGCATGCTCGATCTCGGCGACCTGTGGGAGATCGCGGGCATCGACGTCAACCCCGAGCTGCGCCAGACACCGTGGACCCCGCTCACCCACCCGGCCTTCGGTCCGGGCCCCGGAGACCACGACGAGCAACCCGACATATTCGCGCCGATGCGCCGCGGCGACGTGCTCGTCCACTACCCGTACCAGTCGTTCGCGACCAGCGTCGAGCGGTTCGTCCAACAGGCGGTCGACGACCCGAACGTGCTCGCGATCAAGATGACGGTGTACCGCACCTCGGATGACTCCGCGCTGGTCCCGTCGCTGATCGAAGCGGCCGAGAAGGGCAAGCAGGCGGTCTGCATGGTGGAGCTCAAGGCCCGCTTCGACGAGCGCCAGAACATCCGCTGGTCACGCGCGCTGGAGGAGGTGGGCGCCCACGTGGTGCATGGCATCCCGGGCCTGAAGACCCACGCCAAGGCGATTCTTGTCGTCCGCCGCGAGCGTGACGGCGTCCGGCACTACGTGATGATCGGCACCGGCAACTTCCACGCCAAGAACGCCCGGCTGTACGAGGACTTCGGCCTGTTCACCACCGACCGCGAGCTCGGCGAGGAGGTGGCCAACCTGTTCAACACGCTGACCGGGTATGGCCACCCCGAGCGCCAGCGCAAGGTGCTGGTGGCGCCCGGGTGGATGCGCGTGCCGCTGCTCGAGGAGATCGAGCGGACGGTCGAGGCCCACCGCAACGGCCAGAACGCCCGGATCCAGATGAAGATGAACTCGCTGGTTGACCGCAAGATGATCAAGGCGCTCTACCGCGCCTCGCAGGCCGGCGTCCCGATCGACCTCAACGTGCGCGGCATCTGCTGCCTGCGCCCCGGGATCCCGGGCGTGTCGGACACGATCGGCGTCGTGTCGGTGGTCGGCCGGTTCCTCGAGCACTCGCGCATCTACGCCTTCCATCGCGGCGAGGAGTCGCGCTTCTACATCGGTTCGGCCGACCTGATGCCGCGCAATCTCGACACCCGCGTCGAGCTGCTCACCCCGGTCGAGAACGAAGAGCTCAAAGCCGAGCTCGACGACACGATCCAGCGCTGTCTGGCCGACAACACATTCGCCTGGACGCTCGAGCCGGACGGAAGCTGGAAGCGCCGCGAGGAGGGCACCCGCTCGGTCCACCGCGAGCTGATGGAGCGCGCGCTGGCCCAGTCGCTGGCGTAGCTACGCCAGGGTCGCTCGCCGGGGCCAGGGTCGCTGCCAGGGGCGGCAAGGGCGCTCCTCGGGGCGCAAGGTCGCAACCCCCCTTAACGAGCAAGACCCGGGCGCGTGGGAGCTTGCGCCCGGGTCTGCCTTGCTCGGGAGATTGCGGCGTTAGCCGCCGCTTGGGGAGGAAGAGGGACGCGTGCCGAGCGTCACCGTGACGGTCTTCGTCTGACCGCCGCGCTTGATCGTCATCGTCACGCTCTGGCCTGGCGTGTACTGATCAACCGTGGCGATGAAGCCCTCGGTCGTGGTGATCGTCTTGCCGTTGACGGACGTGATGACGTCGCCGCCCTGCAGGCCGGCGGCTGAGGCCGGCGAGCTCGACTGGACGCTCGAGACCTGGGCGCCGCCCGTGGAGTTACCGTTGAGCTCGACGCCCACGTAGGCGTGCTTCACGGGATGCCCGCCGATGATCGCGTTGGAAATCCGGGCCACCGCGTTGGACGGGGTGGCGAACCCGACGCCGGCGCTCGAGCCGGAGTTGGTCTGGATCTGGTCGTTCAGACCGAGGACATGGCCATCGGCATCGAGCAGCGGGCCACCGGAGTTGCCGGGGTTGATCGCCGCGTCGGTCTGGATCGCACCCGGGATCGTGTAGTTGTTCGGAGCCTGGATGCTGCGGCCGACGGCGCTGACGATGCCGGCGGTCGTCGTCTCGGGGAGACTGAACGGGCTACCGATCGCCACGACCGGGTCACCGACCTGCGCGCTACCGGAATCCGCGAACGGAATCGGGTGCAGCTCGCTCTGCGGCGCGTTCACGCGGATCACGCCAACATCGGTGGACGGGTCGGTCCCGAGCACCTTGGCGGACACCTTGTAGCCGTCCTGGAAGGTCACGGTCACCTTGGTTGCGCCGGCGACCACGTGCTCGTCGGTGAGGATGTCGCCCTTGCTGTCGTAGACGACGCCGGCGCCCTCACCCTGCTGCTGCTGGCTGCCGCCGAACGGGCCGAAGCCGCCGTTGCTGGTGGTCGAGGTGACCTCGATGTCGACGACGCCAGGGCTCGCCTGACGGTAGATCTGGTTGATGGTCAGCCCCTTGCCGGCGGTAAGCGAGCTGGGGATGCTCGTGCTCGGGGCGGATTTGAAGACGGTTGTGGTGGTGCTGGAGTGGCTCGTGCTGCCACTAGCGATCACCAGCGCGATCGCGCCACCGGCGATCGCGCCACCGATGATCGGGATCAAGCGGCTCATGCGAGTCATGATCGGTATCTCCTGGGAAAAGTCTTCTTCATTGCAAGAACCAGTACAGCATCCGTCCGTGAGAAACCCTTCAGAGACGGATGAGAAGTCCGTAAGACCTGCTTACCCACCTCACATCGCCCACGCTTCCCGGGGGGCGGGG
The DNA here is from genome assembly GCA_963796645.1 of uncultured Solirubrobacterales bacterium. Lineage (GTDB taxonomy): Bacteria > Actinomycetota > Thermoleophilia > Solirubrobacterales > Solirubrobacteraceae > Palsa-465. Next base: position 254,482 of record CAWCMQ010000009.1, read on the forward strand.
CCCCGGCGGCGCTGCCTCTGGGGCGCGGCTGCCGTGAACGGGGGGCGGGGCGCTGCCGCCGTGGACGGGGGCTGGGCGCTGCCGTGAACGGGGGCCGGGGCGCTTCAGTACGTGACCGGGGGCGGGCCTGCGGGCAGTGAGGCCGGCCCGGCCGGCGGCGTGCCTGGAGCGCCGGCCGGCGGCACCGCCAGACCCGGGCGCACGGCCCCACCGCGGCCGTGGAACGAACGGAAGAAGAAACGTGGCCCGTAGCCGGCGCGGTTGACCTTCCGATTGATCAGCGCCGGGATGCGGCTCAGGACCTTCTGCTCCTGCGCGCTGGTGATGATCTTCGCCTTGACCGCCTTGTCGAGCCGCGCCTTGACCGTGGCTTCCATCGCCTTCTCGAGTCCAGACACCGACTTGTGCTGTGCCTGCGCGACCTGCGCCAGCGACTTGCCCGCCACGAGCTGCTTGAACAGCTGCGGGGGCGTCAGGCCCAGGTAGCTCGACGCGCCGCCGAGCGGGCCGGCAAGCATCGGTCCGCCGGGCATCGGTCCGCCGGGCACCGGCGGCCCGAAGCCCCGGTGCAGCCCGAACCTGCCGGGTCCGAAGAACGGAGCGCCGCCGTGCGCCTGCATCTGGCGCTTGATCGCGTTCGCCTGAGCCTGGGTCAGCCGTCCGGCCTTGACGGCGGCGTTGAGCTGGTCAAGCCTCGCGCTGCTGATCGCCGAGTTGAGCTGCTGCGGGCTGACCTTCAGGCGCTTGGCAACATCGTTCAGGAACGCCTGGCGCGGGTTGGTGTTCGACTGGGTCGCCGCGTAAGCGCCACCGCCGACTGCGGCCGCCGCCAAAACCGCCCCTCCGATTGCAAGCTGTCGCCTGAGTTTGCTGGACACGAGTTACTCCTGCAGTTGGCCGGGCGGCCGGACAAAACCAGCGCGCCCGTGCCGCAATGTAATCATCGTAGTTTGAGAGGAACGTAAGAGTTCGTCTTCAGATCGCGGTCGCCCCGGCCGGCTGGCGCCGGGCCTCGCGCCCCGGGCGGCTACGCCGTCCGCCCTCCCGCGCGCCGCTCCAGAATTCGGTGCAGGCGGTTCGCCTCGCGGATCGGGCTGGTGTGGATTCGCTCCCACGTGATCCGAACGGTTTCGATCCCGAACTGGAGCAGGTGCGCGTCCCGCTCACGGTCGCGCTCGAACGCGTCCCGGTCGCGATGGAAGTCCCAGCCGTCCAGCTCGACCGCCACCTTGTGGTCGGGGAACCACGCATCGACCTCGTACCCGTGAACGCGGACGTTGAGGATCGGGTTCGGCAGCCCATGGTGCACGCAGAAGACGGGGAAGCCGTCCTCCCAGTCCGAGCGGCTGGCTCTCGGCGAGGTCTCGACGTAGCGCTCGAGCGTGCACGCGCCCGGGTGGCGTGGAAAGCGCTCGACCACGTCGATCAGCGCGTCAAGGGTCAGGTAGCTGTGCCGGGCGTCGCTGAGCATCCTTCGCAACTGCCTGTCGTTCAGTGTCGGAGCGGTATCGAGGGCGGTCCGGGCCGGGCTGGTCACCCGGACGCCGAGGTGGATCCGGAAGTCGTCACGGATGAGAGTCGTGCTGCGGTGAGCGATGATGCCCTTGCGCTCGTGGCCCGATGGGGCAATGACATGGAACGGGAGCCGCCACGGCTTGCGCCAGCCCCACAGCGTCGCCGCGGATTCGTGGGACAGGGCGGCCTTCGGACCGCAGGCGAGGATTGCGCCCGCGGCTTGGTCGACCGGGTTCGACGGGACGTGGCCGACGGCATAGATGCCGGCGTAGACGGGGATCAGGCGGCCGGTCGAGGTGCGGTGCCGAATCGCCTCGGCTCCCAGCCCAAGCGCCAGAAGCTGAGACCGCCTGACCCACCCGTGCTGTCTGCGGGCCAGCGTCGCGATCGAGCGCTCAATCGCCTCGGCCATCCGCCCTACCCAACCGAGGATGTCGACTTTGCGTTGATATTGAACGCAAATCCGACATCGTCCCGCCGCCAGCCGCTCGCCGCACGCCCCGAGGATCCCACCCCCGGCCCGCCCCGGCGCGGAACGTCACACTTCCTTGACTAATTCCTCGAAGTAGTCGAGGGCGTTCGGGTTCGCGAGCGACTCGCGCGAGGCCGCCTCGGACACCGGCGTGCCGGTGAGGATTCGCTTGACCGGGACCTCGAGCACCTTGCCGCTGAGCGTTCGGGGCACCTCGGAGATCTGGCGGATCTCGTCCGGCACGTGGCGCGGCGAGCAGTCCGAGCGGATCCGGGCGCGGATCTCAGCGACCAGTGCATCGGTGAGCGACTCGCCCTCGCGCAGGACCACGAACAGGGGCATCCACCCGTCGGTCCCCGGCCGCGGCACGTCGACCACGAGCGCGTCGACCACCTCATCCAGGGACATCACCGCGCGATAGATCTCGCTCGTGCCCATCCGGACGCCGCCGCGGTTGATCGTCGAGTCAGAGCGCCCGTAGATGATCGCGGTGCCGCGCTCGGTGATCTCGATCCAGTCGCCGTGGCGCCAAATCCCGTCGTACATCGAGAAGTACGAATCCCGGTAGCGCTCCCCGGAAGGATCGCCCCAGAAGTAGATCGGCATCGAGGGCATCGGCTTGGTGATCACGAGCTCGCCGACCTCCCCCACGAGCGACCGGCCGTCAATGTCCCACGCCTCGACCGCGGCCCCGAGCGCCCGGGCCTGGATTTCGCCGCGGTACACCGGCAGCGTCGGCACGCCCCCGACGAACGCGGTGCACACGTCGGTGCCCCCCGAGGTCGAGAACAGCCACGTGTCCGATCCGATCTCGTCGTAGACCCATTGGAAGCCCTCCGGCGAGAGCGGCGAGCCGGTCGACCCGACGGCGCGCAGCGACTCGAGCGAGCGCCCGTCCCGCGGCTTCACTCCCGTCTTCATGCAGGTCGCGATGAACGCCGCGCTGGTGCCAAACGTGGTCATCCTGGTCTGCTCGGCCAGGTCCCAGAGCGTGCCGAGATCGGGGTAGCCCGGGTTGCCGTCGAACAGCACGATCGAGGAACCGCTCAGCAGCACGCCGACGAGGAAGTTCCACATCATCCAGCCCGTGGTGGAGAACCAGAAGTAGCGGTCGCCCGGCTTCGCGTCCAGATGCAGGTAGGTCTTCTTGAGCTGCTCGAGCAGGATCCCGCCCTGGCCGTGCACGATCGGCTTCGGCAGCCCGGTCGTGCCGGAGCTGTAGAGCACCCACAGCGGATGGTCGAATGCCAGCGCGGCGAACTCGAGCGGCTCCGAATCGGAACCCAGGAACCCGTCCTCCCAACCGGAACCGTCGAGGTAACCGAGCTGGACCACCCGCGCCGAGCCGATCTCGGAGGCGATCTGCCTGACCACGTCGCGCCGGTCGAAGTCCTTGCCGCCGTACCGGTAGCCGTCTACCGCGAGCAGCACCTTTGGCTCGATCTGGGCGAAGCGGTCGATCACGCTTCGGGCGCCGAACTCCGGCGCCGCAGAGGACCACACGGCGCCGATCGACGCGCAGGCGAAGAACGCGGCCACCGTCTCGGCGATGTTCGGCAGGTACGCGGCCACCCGGTCCCCCGGGCCGACGCCGAGCCGGCGCAGTCCGGCCGCGATCGCGGCCGCGTGTGCGCGCAGCTCACCCCAGGTCCAGGTGTCGAGCTCGCGTAACTCCGAGGCGTGGAATAGAGCGACCTCGTCGTCGGCGCGGTCGCGGAAGATGTGCTCCACGTAGCTGACCCTCGAACCGGGGAACCACTCGGCACCCGGCATCTCCTCGCGCCCGAGCACCGCCGAGGGCTCCTCGGACCAACGCGCGTCGCAGAACTGGGCGATCGAGCTCCAGAAGCCGGTCAGGTCATCGACCGACCAGCGCCACAGGTCCTGATAGGAGTCGAAGCTCAGCCCCCGGGTATCGGACAGCCACGCCTCGAACCGCGTGATCGTCGCCTCGGCGATCCGCCCTTCGGAGGGTGTCCAGAGGAGTTCGCTCACGACCGAGGAGTATCGCTAGTGGGAGCGCCGCGTGTCTTGTGCCGCGGCGTCAGGCGGTCGCGCGGGCCCGCTGGCTCAGCGAGTCGGGCAGCCGCTCGATCTCGGCGCGCAGCTCGGAGACGAGCGGCGAGTCGGGAAGGTCTCGCTCGAGGAGATCGAGGCATTCGTGGTAGTGGGCGAGCCGCCGCAGCCGTGACGGGCTGGCGAGCGCACGCCTGCCCCGCCGAGCGGTTGCGGCCTCGAGCTGGAGCTCGCGGACCTTCGAGATCTTGTCGGCGGCGAGGATCATCAGCGCCTCGCGCCCGGCTGCGGACGCCTGCCTGCGTTCGGCGGCCTTGCGCGCCCGATAGTCGGCGATGTGGTCATCGTCGGTGACCGCAAGCACCAGCGTCGTGATGCGTCGACCGAACTGCCGCCCGAGGTCCGAGACCTTTGTCGCGGTCTTCTCGATCGTGTCGTGCAGCGCGCCGGCGGCGATCACATGGTCGGGTGCGCCGACCTCGTAGAGCAGCGATGCGACCTCGGTCGGATGGCGAATGAACGGCTTCCCGTCGAGGTCACGGCGCTGGCCGGAATGGGCCCGTTCGGCATACGCGAGGGCATGCCTGGTCTCGGGCAGCTCGCGCACCAAATCGGGAAACCTGACCACGCCCAACACTCGACCCGGGAGTCTAATCGACCTCGCAATTTCCGAGAAAAATCTTCGCATGTACGAACCTCCAACCTGGTGGCGGCCCGGGCCCTTCATACAGTCTTGACCGCTTTTTCTCCCCGCAAACCTTCACATTTCGTTCACATGCCGGCCACAGTTGTTACTGACTGGAAAACGTGCTGATCGAGGACGGGGATTTCCGCGGATGTGGGCCCGCGGCTGGCGGAGGAGGATTGGTGACGTGATTGCACTTGCGCCAGCCCACCGCCTCTCGCTCCCGGCCGCGCGCGGCGACACGCCGCCGCCCGCGCTCACCGAGCGGTTCCTCGAGTCGATCGCCCTCGCCCGGGAGGTGCACGGGCATATTCGCCGCAGCGGCACCGAGATCCCGTACCTCGCGCATCTGCTCGTGGTAACGGGATTGGTGCTCGAGGACGGTGGCGATGAGGACCAGGCGATCGCAGCGATGCTTCACGACGCGGTCGAGGACGGCGGCGGCCGGCCGATGCTCGGGCGGATCGAGCGCCAGTTCGGCTCTCGGGTCGCCGCGATCGTGGAGGCGTGTTCGGACACCGTGGACGTGGGTGACGCGGAGCCGTGGATCGAGCGCAAGCGCCGCTACCTCGCCCACCTCCCCGAGATGCACGACGAGGCGGTCCTCCGGGTCGCGCTCGCGGACAAGGTCCACAACGCGCGCTCGATCGTGCGCGACTACCGCGAGGAGGGTCACGCCGTCTGGGAGCGGTTCACACACAAGACCGCGCGCGAGCAGCTCTGGTACTACGGCGGACTGCTCGAGTTCTTCCAGACCCGGTGTCCCGGCCCGCTCACCGAGGACCTGCTGCGAGCGGTCAACGAGCTGTCCTGGCTGGTCGCCCGCGACGACGCCCAGCGCCACGATCGAATCCGGCTCTGGCTCGACCCGGACATGTACTCCCACCAGGCGCCCCCCGGCTGGGTGCAGGTCCGAACCGCCGGTGAGGCGATCGCGCTGCTTCAGGAGTTCCCCGTCGGCACTCTCTCCTTCGACCGAGCGGCGGAGGCGTCCGTGGTCATCCACTGGCTGCTCGACCAGGACGAAGCGGGACGCGACTTCTGGCCACGGCGGCGGATCGTGTTCCACGGCCAGCACAAGCATCACCGGCTCGATGCCCTGATCGAGCGGCACTTCGGCCGCGCGGCGGCGTAACGCCGGCGGTCGGCCGAATCGGCGCTCACCCCCTGTAGTAGCCTCGAATGAGATGAGTACCGCCACCGCAGCCGACGAACTCGCGGACGTCGTCCTCCCCGACCAGGACGGCAACGAGGTCCGACTCGGCGACCTGTGGCACGACGGCCCGGTGGCGCTCGTGTGGCTCCGCCACTACGGGTGAATCTACTGCCAGGCACACGCGGTCCAGTTGGATCGCGCACGTGAGCAGTTCGAGACGGCCGGCGCCAAGCTCGTCCTGATCGGCCAGGCCACGCCGCGGCAGGCCGCGCACTTCCGCCGCCGGCGGGAGATCGAGCTGCCGGTCCTGGCCGACGAGACGCGCCGGACGTACAAGATCGCCGGACTGAAGGTCGGGAGCTTCATGGACCTGCTCGGCCCGAAGGTGGTCGCCAAGGGCGCGATGACGACCGCGCGCACCCGCATGCTGCAGGGCAAGACGGTCGGCAACGCCGCGCAGCTCGGTGGCGGGATGGTGATTGACCGCGACGGCCGCGTCGCCTTCACACACCGCGCCGCGGACGCGAGCGATAACGCCCCGCCCGAGGAGTTGCTCGACGCGGTGCGCGGGCTGGGCTGAGTCCGAGCCAGCCCAGCCCGCGTCCGTCATCCCCGTTTCCCCTGTCGTGCCCTGTCAGGAGGAACTTCAGGCTGCCATGCGCAATTCGGCCGCGGTAGCTCCATCGGGCCCGAGTTTCGCGACGAGCGTTTGTCCATCGGTACCGCGACCCGCGAGCGGCTCGGGTGCCAACTGCGCGATGATCCCCGCGTGCAGAGCCGAGACCTGATCGCTCCGTTCGCGGGCACGGTGATCGCAATCGCCCACCAGCCCGACGAGCGCGTGCCCGCCGGTGCGGCGGTGATCGTGCTCGAGGCGATGAAGATGGAGCACGAGGTGATCGCCGACACGGCCGGCGTCGTGCGCAGCATCGAGGTCGGGATCGGGGACACGGTCGAGGAGGGCCAGCGCCTGGCGATCCTGGCTGACGGGGAACCCTCGGCGCAGGACGCGAGCGAGCCCGAGGAGCCGGCTGGCCCGCGCCAGGACCTCGACGCGGTTGTTCAGCGCCACGCGATCGGACTCGACGACGCGCGCCCGGATGCGGTCGCCAAGCGCCACGACCGGGGCCATCGCACGGCGCGTGAAAACCTCGCGGACCTGATCGACGAAGGGACATTCGTCGAGTACGGGCCGCTGATCTTCGCCGCGCAGGAGCGGCGCCGTGAGCGCCAGGAACTGATCGAGCGCACGCCGGCCGACGGGCTCGTCGCCGGTGTCGGGGACGTCGACGGCCGCCCGACCGTGGCCATGTCATACGACTACACGGTGCTGGCGGGCACGCAGGGCATGCGCAACCACCTCAAGAAGGACCGCCTGTTCGAGATCGCCGAGAAGCGCGCGCTCCCGGTGGTGCTGTTCGCCGAGGGCGGCGGCGGGCGACCCGGCGATGTCGACTGGCCCCACGTGGCGGGGCTGGACTGCCGCGCCTTTCAGTTGTTTGCGGAGCTGAGCGGCCAGGTGCCGCTCGTCGGGATTGCCTCCGGCTACTGCTTCGCCGGCAACGCGGCGCTGCTCGGCTGCTGCGACGTGGTGATCGCAACCGAGGACTCGAGCATCGGGATGGGCGGCCCGGCGATGATCGAGGGTGGCGGGCTCGGCGTCTACGAACCCCAGGACGTCGGCCCAATCGACGTCCAGTACGCCAACGGCGTCGTCGACCTGCGAGCGCAGGACGACACCGAGGCGGTCGCCTTCGCGCGCCGTTACCTCTCCTACTTCGCCGGCCCGAACGACCCGCCCGAGCCCCGGGACCAGACGCTGCTCAGAGACCTGATCCCGACCAACCGCAAGCGCATCTATGACGTCCGCAAGGTGATCGACGCCCTCCTAGACGACGTCCTGGAGCTGCGGCGCGGCTTTGGGCTGGGCATGGTCACTGCGCTCGCGCGGGTGGAGGGCCGGCCGCTCGGAGTGATCGCCAACGATCCCTCGCATCTTGGCGGGGCGATCGACGCCCACGGGGCCGACAAGGCCGCACGGTTCATGCAGCTTTGCGACGCGTTCGGGCTGCCGCTGCTGTTCCTCTGCGACACGCCCGGCTTCATGGTCGGGCCGCAGGCCGAGCGGACCGCGACGGTCAGGCACTTCAGCCGGATGTTTGTGACCGGCGCCAACCTGAACGTGCCGACCGGGACGGTGGTGCTGCGCAAGGGCTACGGGCTCGGCGCCCAGGCGATGGCCGGCGGCGGCTTCAAGGCGCCCCTGTTCACGATCGGCTGGCCGACCTCGGAGTTCGGCGCGATGGGACTCGAAGGGGCGGTTCGCCTCGGGATGCGACGGGAGCTCGAGGCAATCGAGGACCCGGACGAGCGCGACCGCGTGTTCGAGGCGACCGTGCAGGCCGCCTACGACCGGGGCAAGGGGATCAGCATGGCCGAGTACGGGGAGATCGATGACGTGATCGACCCGGCCGACACACGCCGGTGGATCAGGACGCTGCTCGACGCGGAACGGCCCGGGCGAGGGGGCCGACGGCCGTTCGTTGATACTTGGTGACCCACCGCGTAGGATGCGCGACCGAGGGGGTGCTCCGTCAGCTTCAAGGAGGACCTGGATGGGGCGAATCAGGATTGCTCTGGCCGCGGCGTGCGCGCTCGCGGCGTTGCCGGCGACCGCGGGCGCAACCTGCGCCAACTTCAACAAGATGCTCAAGGTGAAGTCCTACGGCGGGACGGCGAGCACCTCGTACGTCAGCGGCACCCTGGTCGGTCCGCCCCCGCCCGGGCCTAGCGACGCCACGCTCTCGATCGATCGCAGCGCGGCCAACCTCAAGATCGCGGATCTGAGATCAGAAGCGATCGAGGGGGCCACGTTCGGCAGCAGCTCCCAGCCGACGGGTGGGTCGGTCAGCGTCAACGACTCCTATCACGACCCGACCACGGACGACAACACGCATCAGACCGCGTCCGGGCCGACCAAGCCCGGCGGCGACGGCAACGGTGTGCAGATCCTCGCCAACGGGTCCAAATGCACCTATCAGGTCCTCGTCTCCTACGGGATCAACACGGTCACGACCGGCACCGCGGGCGACCCCGGGGTCGCCGACAACGCCACGTCGCCGATGCTGCCGATCCCGTCCAGCCTAGTGCTCAAGGGCAGCACGACGATCCCCGCATCCGGAGGCGGCGCGAGCCCCGGAAACCACGGCCTCTACGATCTGAGCGGCGACCCGGTGTACGGGCTCTGGATCGAGTACGTGACCGGCGGCAAGCCGATGGGGGCCGCGAAGATCAGCTGGGACCTGAACCCGGCCGGCGGCGGCTCGAAGGCGGGCTGCGTCGTGCCGAAGGTCGCCGGCCGGAGCGAGAAGGCGGCCGCCAAGGCGATCAAGAAGGCGGGCTGCAAGGTCGGCAACGTGACGAAGGCGCACTCACACAGGGTCGCCAAGGGCAAGGTGATCTCGAGCCATCCGAAGGCCGGGAGCAAGGAACGATCCGGCACGAAGGTGGGGCTGGTCGTCTCGAGCGGTCGCTAAGTCGGGGCTCAGTCGCAGCGGCCGCAGGCGCCGCGCAGGAGCACGTCGTGGCTGGCGACCCGGACCCCGAGGCGGGCGCAGACGCGGTCGATCGCACGCTCGAGCCCGGGGTCGTCGAACGCCACCAGGCGCCCGCACCGCTCGCAGACCAGGTGGTGGTGGTGCTCGCCGCCCGGCTCCACCTTCTCGAACCGCGCCAGGCCATCGCCGACCTCGACGCGCTCCACCAGTCCGTGCTCGATCAGCAGATCGAGCGCCCGGTAGACGGTGGCGCGCCCCGGCGGCCGGCCGGACGAGCGCAGCGCGCTCTCGATCTCGACCGCACTCAGCGCGCACGGCTGCGAGGCCAGGAGGTCGATCACTCGGTCGCGGGCGCCGCCCCGCTTGAGCCCCGCCTGGGCGAGGACGGCGTGGACGTGCTCGTTCCAGTCCATCGCCGCGAAGACTAGCGCGGTTTCAACAAGAATGAGACTCATTCCTATGAACTAGGTCGCGCGTAGCGCCTCGGTCGGGCTGAGCCTGGCCGCCTTGGACGCCGGGTACAGGCCGGCGATCGCACCGATCGCCAGCCCCGCCAGCGGCGCCGCGATTAGCGCGTACCCGGGCACGACCATCGGCTCGTTCTGAGCCAGCGAGTAGATCCAGGTGGCGATCGCCCCGAGCGCCAGCCCGGCGACCCCGCCGAGCGCAGCGAGCAACGCCGACTCGGCCAGGAACTGCGAGCTGATGTGCCGCCGGGTGGCGCCGAGGGCCCGCCGCAGCCCGATCTCGCCCCGGCGCTCGAGCACCGAGATCACCATGATGTTCGCGATCCCGATCGCGCCGACGAGCAGCGCCACCGCGCCGAGGCCGAGCAGCAGCGTCGTGAACTGGCCCTTGGCCGCGGCGCGCGCCTCGAGCGCGTCCGAGGGGCGGCTGACCTGGACGCCGTCGGGGTTCTGGGGGTCGGCGGTGGGCGCGAGCAGGTTCGAGACCTGCGTCACCTGGCCGACGTTCGCGCGGACGTAGATCTGCGATGCGCTCGGCTGGGTCTGAAACAGCTTCTCAGCCACCGGCAGGCCGATGAAGGCGGTGGAGTCGAGCGTCGGGTCGAGGACCACGGGTTTGAGGATCCCGATCACGTTGAACCAGGTACCGCCAAGGAACACCTGGATGTGACCGGTGACGCTCGAGATCTGAAGCGTGCTGGCCGCCTGGGCGCCGAGCACGACGGTGGGGAACTGCTCCGAGGCCGCCCCCAGCCACTGCCCGGCCGCGAGATCGCCGCCGACCGTGCCCAGCAGTTGCGGGTCGGTGGCGTCGACGCCGATCCCGCCGGTCTGCTCATCGGGGACATACGGGGTGCGCCGTACGGTCGCACTCGACACCTGGTAGACGGCCGAATCGCGCTGCACGGCCGACATGTGGTCGATCATCGCCAGCGACGAACTCGGCAACACCTCGTTGGAGCCGAGGAACGTCTGGCCCGGGGCGACGGTGAGGAGGTTCGTCCCGAGCCGGTCGATCGTCGCCAGCAGGTTCGCCTGGCTCGAGGCCGAGACGCCGACCACGGCGACCATCGCGCCGATCCCGATCGCGATCCCGAGCGCCGACAGAGCCGCGCGTAGACGGCGGGTGCGCAGCCCCTGCACGGCCACCGACATCAGCTCATGCGGCGGTATCTTCGCCGCCCGGTGCGGCGCCGCGGCGGCCGCGGCGCTCATGAGCGCTCGTCTCCCACGATCTCGCCGTCGCGCATCTGGATCCGCCGGGGGAATGTGGTGGCGATCGCCTCGTCGTGGGTGATCAGCGCGAGCGTCGCGCCCTCGGAGGCGAGGCGGTGCAGGAGCTCGATCACCTCCTGCCCGGACTTCGAGTCGAGGTTGCCGGTCGGCTCGTCGGCGAGGATGATCACCGGCCGCTTGGCCAGGGCACGCGCGATCGCGACGCGCTGGCGCTCGCCGCCGGAGAGCTGCTGCGGGCGGTGGGTGAGCCGCCCGCCGAGCCCGACCCGCTCGAGCGCCTCGGTCGCCGCAGCGCGCCGCTCGCGCAGCGGCATGCCCGTGTAGAGCATTCCGGTGGCGACATTGTCGACCGCGTTCATCCCGTCCTGGAGGTGGAAGCCCTGGAACACGAACCCGATCTCGTGGGCCCGCAGACCGGCCAGCTCGGAGTCCGACGCGCCGACCGCGTCGCGCCCGGCCACCTCGACGGTCCCGCTGCTCGGCCGCTCGAGCGTGCCGAGGATCGTCAGCATCGTCGTCTTGCCCGACCCGGAGGGCCCGACCACCGCCACCTGGTCGCCGGCCTCGATCTCGACGCTGACGCCGCGCAGCGCGTGCACCCCGCCGGGGTACTCCTTGACCACATCGTGGAGACGGAGCGCCGAGCTCATCCCTGCGAGTCGGTGACCTGCAGGCCCGAGTAGATACCCGGTCCGGAGACCTGCACGAAACCGGCCGCGAACAGCCCAGGCGTGACCGGGATCAGACGGTGCGGCGCCGCCGCCTCCTGGAGCGCGTAGCCGCCACCCGCGGTGGCCAGCAGCGCCGTCACCGGCACCGAGAGCACGTTCTTCTCGACCTGCTGCTCGAAGTTGACGCTGACCGCGGCCTGGTCGAGCCCGGCCACATGGTGGTGGCCGGTCAGCGCGATCGTCACCGGGATCGTCGCCGACGGCGCCGATGACCCGCCGCCTGAGGCGCCTGAGGTGCTCGAGGCGCTTGAGGACGCGGAGCTGCTCGACGAGTTCTGAGCCACGGGGCTGACCTGCGTGATCCTCCCGGGCACGGTGCTGCCGTCCGGAAGCTGCACGGTGACCGGCTCGCCGACCACCGCCTCACTCTGCTTGGTCGCGTCGAGCTGGACGGTGACCACCACCTTGGTCGAGGTGGTCTGGAGGATCTCGGGCGCACTCGCCGCGGCACTGGAGGTACTTCCGGTGCCGGCGGCCCCAGCCCCGGAGCCGCCGGCACCGCCTCCGGCGCTCGAGCCCGCACCCGTCCCGCCTGATCCACCACGCCCGCCGCCGCCGGAGCCCAGCGCCGAGGCCGAACCCGCGGTGCCGCCGCGACCGCCGGCAGCCCCGCCGGCGCCACCGGCTCCCGCCGAGGCTCGGGTCTTGGCAAGCTCGAGCGTCTCGGCCTTGAGCAGCGCCAGCAGGGCGGCCAGGGTCTGGGGGTTCTGTTTGCCGCGGCGCTTCTGCGCAGGCGACGGCGTGGTCGTGGTGGAAGTTGTCGTGGTCGTCGTGGTCGTCGTCAGATCGACGAACTCAGCGTGCGGGGCGACCGTGGTGCTGGCGCCGGTGCTCGAGCCCGAGCCGGCGCTGGAGCTCGTTCCGGTCGAGCCGAGCGAGGACTGCACGGCGGTGATCCGCTGCGCGCCGGGCATGAACACGACCTGGCCGAGCGTCACGCTCCCGGTCTGGGTCTCGCTCAGCGCGGCCTGCCAGCGGTCGACCGCGTCAGTGGTGGCGGCATCGAAGGTGTCGTTGATAGTGATCTGGTGGCTCGGGTCGAAGCCGAGCGCCACCAGGTTCTGCTTGAGCTCCTTGACGTCAGCGCCGTCGGTGACCCCCTCGGACAGCGTCCGGTAGGCCGGGACCGGTCCGTTCATCAGGATCACCGGCGCCCCGTCGACCCGGTACAGCGCCTGGCCCGGCTTGATCACGTCGCCGATCTGCGGCAGCCAGGTGAGCGTGCCGCTGATCCGGTTGAACACGCTCTGCGGATTGGCGTAGCTGAGCGTGCCCGACTCGGTGTCGGTGGCGACCAGGTCCCGGCGCTGCACGGTTGTCGAGCCCGAGCTCTTGGACGGCGTGCTGGCGGCACCGGCGTTCGAGCCCGACCCCGCCGCGCTGACGATGAATACGGTCGCCACCGCCGCGAGCAGGACCGCGGCCGCGGCGACAACCACACGGCGCTCAGCCACCCGGACCTCCGGCGGGACCACCGGCGCCCCCGCGGCCGAAGCGCGGACGCAGGCTCGCGCAGGCCTTCGCGGCGGACTGGAACGCGGGGCTATTGCGATCGACCGAGCCGAACTGCCGCGCGAACCCGAACCCGCCGCCACCGGTCGTGGTGCTCGGGTCGGGGATGTTGACGCCGTGCGAGCGCATGCACTCGGCGAACTTCACGAGCTGTTGGCGGAACTGCGCCTGCTGCGCGGGAGAGAGGTTGAGCCGCGGGAACGCCTGCGCGAAGTACTGCTGGCAGGCCTGGCGGGCCGCGGTGACCTGGGCCTGCGAGTACTGACGCAGGCTGCGGAACACGCCGCCACCGCCGGCGGCGCCACCGCCAGGCGATGGATCGGGCACGTTGAGCCCATGCGCGCGGAAGCACTTGGCCAGGTTCAGCCGCGCCTGGAACTGCGCGCCCGTGGTGCCGGCGCTGCTCGTCCCGCTCGACGAGCTCGACCCGCAGGCGGCGAGGCCGACGGCCAGGATCAGGCCCGTCGCACACAGCGCGAGGGTACGTCGAATCGTGAGAGCAGACAGCATTTCGTTTTCTCCTGAAAGAGGGTCGAGCGGGTTTGTAGCGCCCGGGCTGTCAGCTCTTCGTAAGCATCCCCTGGACCGGCTGCGGCGGACGCTCGGGCACCGAGCGTGCGGGCAGCGAGACGCGCACACGCAGTCCTCCGCGGGCGGGCGCGCTGACCTCGACCGAACCGCCGTGGGCCTCGGCGACCGACCGCACGATCGACAGGCCGAGCCCGAATCCGCCGCGTCCTCGCTCGAGCCGCCGGAACGCCTCGGTAAGCGCGGCCGCCTCCTCGGGCGCAATCACCTCACCCCCGTTGTTGACCGTGAGCACGACATGCCCGTCGTTGACCGCGGCGGCGACGTCGAGGAACCCGCCCGCCTCGTTGTGGCGGATCCCGTTGTCGAGCAGGTTCGCCACCATCCGCTCCAGTAGATGCGGGTCGCCGACCGTCCACGTGTGCTCGAGCCGAGCGCGAACGTCGACCTGTGCCTCCTGCGCGCGGGCCCGTAGGTCGGTCACACAGTCGGCGACGACGGCGGACACGTCGACCGGCTCCTCGCGTCCCAGCGCGGCCTCGCTGCGCGCGAGCACGAGCAGGCTCTCGAGCAGCCGCTCGCAGCGGTCGACGGTCTCGCGGACCGCCTCGGCCATCGACCGCAGCTCGGATTCACTCGCGTTCGGATCCGCGAGCGCGACGTCGACCTCGGTGCGCATGATCGCCAGCGGGGTGCGGAGCTCGTGCGAGGCGTTGGCGACGAAGTGCCGCTGGCTGGCGAACGAGCGATCGAGGCGCTCGAGCATCCCGTCGAACGTGTCGGCGAGCTCCTTGAGCTCGTCGGCCGGTCCGCTCAGCGCGATCCGCTCGCCCAGGTTCTCGCCCGAGACGCGGCGCGCGGCCGCGGTGATGTCACGCAGCGGCCGCAGAGCGCGACCGGCGAGCAGCCAACCCGCCGCGACCGACACCATCGTCATCGCCGCGAGCGCGAGCAGGTACTCGACCACGAGCCGGTGCAGAGCGTCGGCGGCCAGCTGCGCGCGGACGGCCTGGGCGACGCTGGCCTCGGGGGACCCGGGGGCGAACAGCAGTGGCCGGTCCCCGAAGATCGAGCCGGGCGGCGCCAGGCCGAGCCTCTGCAGCTCGGCGCGAATGTTTCCGCGCGGCGAGAGGTTGTTGCGCACGAGCAGATAACCGATCGTCAACAGCACTGCGCCGGTGGCGAGGAACACGAGGCCGTAGAGGACGGTCAGCCGCAGGCGGATCGTCGGGGCTGGCCAGATCGAGCGCGACATCACGCCATCCGGTAGCCGACGCCGATCACGGTTTCGACGACGGGCGGATCGCCGAGCTTGCGCCGCAGCGTCATGATCGTCATCCGCACCACGTTGGTGAACGGATCGGTCTGCTCGTCCCACACCCGCTCGAGTAGCTCCTCGGCCGAGACCGTGGCGCCACCGGCGTCCATCAGCGTCTCGAGCACGCCGAACTCCTTGCGAGCAAGCTCGATCGGCCGCCCCGCCCGGGTCAGGACGCGGCGCGCCGGGTCGAGCTCGAGGTCGCCGTGATGCAGCACCGGCGGCCGGCTCGGGCTCGAGCGGCGGGCGAGCGCGTGAATCCGCGCCACCAGCTCCGCGAACCGGAACGGCTTGGCGAGGTAGTCGTCGGCGCCGAGCGACAGCCCCTCGACCACGTCGTCGAGCGTCCCCGCCGCGGTCAGCATCAGGATCCCGGTCTCCGGCCGCTCGCCCCGGATCGCGCGGCACACCTCGTCGCCGTGGACGCCGGGCAGGTCGCGATCGAGCACGAGCACGTCATAGCGCACGACGCGCGCCTTGACCAGCGCATCGGATCCGTCCGGCGCCAGGTCGACCGCCATCCCCTCACGCCGCAGCCCGCGCGCGATCGCATCGGCAAGCCTCCGCTCATCCTCTGCGATCAGCACGCGCATCTCAGATCCTGAGGATGACGGGCGCCATGTAAGAACTGCATAAGAGGGCGCGACCGCGTCTTCATCCGAATCGGATGAGGTGCCGGGCGGACTCCGATGGTGTGATGTTCGAAACCCATCTCCCACCCTAAGGAGCGACTGATGGAAGGCAGCAGCGAAACCCCTGTCCTCGACGTGCTCGCGGCGATGACGGCCGCGTCGGTTGAAGCGTCGAGCCTCGACGAGCAGACACTCATCCTCACGCGGATCGCCGCGCTCGTGGCCGTCGACGCTCCGCCGGCGTCGTATCTGATGAACCTCGGCGCTGCGGGCGATCTCGGGATCGACCTGGAGCAGGTGCAGGGCGTCCTCGTTGCGGTCGCCCCGATCGTCGGCACCGCGCGTGTAACGGCCGCCGGCGGCAACATCATGCGGGCGCTCGGATTCGCCCTCGACGTCGCCGAGGCTGAGCAGGAGGGCTAGGAGCCCGATGCCGTCGCGCCGGCCCGCTACGCGGCGCCGGTCGCGGCGAGCCGGCCCATCGCCCGCGATACGTCACGCGTCAGCTTCGTCTTCACGAGCGGCCCGATCCCGGGCAACTTGCCATCGAAGGTGATCGTCCAATCCAGGTGCGACCCGCTGTCGCGGCTCTTGAACCGCAGGACGCCCTCGTGGTCCTTGAGGACCCCGCCCTTGGTGATCCGGTAGCGGATCAGCTCGTTCGGTACCACCTCTACGTTCGTCTCGACGAACGGCGGCAGCGGGCCGATGGCATCTCGCGCGAGGATCCGGCGCCGTTGCGGGTGCCGTCGGTGCCATCGCTGAGGCGCTTGATCTTGGCACCGAAAACCGGCGCGAGGTTCTCGTGCTCGGAGAGATAGCCGAACAGTTGCTCGACGGGCTGGGGGAAGTCTTGGGTCACGTTCACGGTTTGCATGGGCGCCAGCCTACCTGCGGGCCCCTCGTCTCGGAGCGCGACCCCGCCGGGTAATTTCCGCTTAGATATACGCCGTCGTTCAGGATTACACTGATCGATGTCACATTGGATGTGGCATCGGCCGAACCCGTTCCGATCCAGATGCCCCAACAGAACATCGCCGAGCGCGGCATGGCCATCGGTCTGCGCGCGTTGAACCGCCTCGCGGCGTCCGACGTGGTCGATCGCCTCGGCCTCCGGGACCCGACCGAGCGGCTTCTGCACGGCGCCTCGAAGACCACGATGCGCACCGCCGCCCGCGCCGGCCGGACGTTCGCCGCCGCCCAGAAGCTGTCGAACCCCGTCCGCCAGCCGCGCGCGAGGCGGACCGACCTGTTCGACCTCACTCCGACCGACGAGCAGGAGATGCTGCGCGAGTCGGTGCGCGATTTCGCGTTGGCCAAGTTGCGCCCGGCCGCCGAGCAGGCCGACGCCGACTGCCGCGCTCCTGACGAGCTGCTCGGTCAGGCCAACGAGCTCGGGCTGACGATGGTTGGCGTGCCCGAGGATCTCGGTGGCGTGGTGCAGGAGCGCTCGGCGGTCACCAGCGTGCTGATGAGCGAGGCGCTGGCGCTCGGCGACATGGGGATCGCAGTCGCCTGTCTGGCCCCGGCCGGCGTCTCCACTGCGCTGAGCCTGTGGGGCGACGCCGACCAGCAGGCCACCTACCTGCCCGAGTTCGTCGGCGACAGCGTCCCGTCGGCGGCGCTCGCGGTGACCGAGCCGAGGGCGCTGTTCGATCCGTTCGAGCTTCAGACCCGGGCGAAGGAGTCGGGCGGCGGCTACACGCTCACCGGCACCAAGTCGCTGGTCCCCCGCGCAGAGCACGCCGAGCTGTTCATCGTCGCCGCCGAGCTCGAGGGCCGCGGGCCCGCGCTGTTCATCGTCGAGCCGGGCACGAAGGGCGTCAGCGTCGGGCCCGAGCCCGCGATGGGGATCCGGGCCGCCGGCACCGGCAGCCTGAGCTTCGAGGACGTCAGCCTTCCCAGCACCGCACTGCTCGGCGAGGCCGACCCGAAGCTGTTCGCCGAGTGCGTGCAGCTCGGCCGCCTCGGCTGGTGCGCGGTCGCGGTCGGCGCCGCACAGGCCGTGCTCGACTACGTGATCCCGTATGTCAAGGACCGCACGGCGTTCGGGGAGCCGATCTCCAACCGCCAGGCCGTCGCGTTCACGGTCGCGAACATCGCGATCGAGCTCGAGGGCATGCGCCTGGCCACCTACCGCGCCGCCAGCCGCGTCGACCAGGGCCTCGAGTTCGCCCGCGAGGTGGCGCTGGCCAGGCGGCTGTGCGCCGAGCGCGGAGTGGCGATCGGCTCCGACGGGGTTCAGCTCCTCGGCGGCCACGGCTACGTCAAGGAGCATCCCGTCGAACGCTGGTACCGCGACCTGCGCGCCGCCGGAGTCATGGAAGGGGCCCTGATCCTCTAACCATGCCTATCTCGCTCGAGATCCCCCGGAAGTTCGGCCAGCTGGTCACGCAGGCCAACCAGGTCGCCGAGAACGTCTTCCGCCCCAACAGCCGCAAGTACGACCGCGCCGAGCACTCCTACCCCAAAGAGCTCGACATGCTCGCGGCGGTGATCGATGGGATGAATGAGTCCGGCGCGCTCGGAGGCGCCGGCGCGGGCACCGTCGGCGGCGGCAACGGCAACGGCGCCGAGCCCAAGACCGAGGACGGAAACCGCAACGGCTCGAACATCGCCAGCCTGCTCGGACTGATCGAGCTCTGCTGGGGCGACGTCGGCCTGCTGCTGACGATGCCGCGCCAGGGTCTCGGTCAGGCCGCGATCGCCGCCGTGGCCAACGAGGAGCAGCTGAAGCGCTTCGGCGGCAAGTGGGCCGCGATGGCGATCACCGAGCCCGAGGCGGGCTCGGACTCGGCCGCGATCCGCACCACCGCGCGGCTCGACGAGGACACGGATCCCGCCCACCCCGAGTACGTCCTCAACGGCGAGAAGATCTTCGTCACCTCGGGCGATCGGGCCGACCTGATCGTGGTCTGGGCGAGCCTCGACCGCGACCAGGGTCGCGCCGCGATCAAGTCGTTCGTGGTCGAGCGCGACAACCCGGGCCTGCACCTCGACCGCCTCGAGCACAAGCTCGGGATCCGCGCTTCGGACACGGCCAACTTCCGCCTCGAGGACTGCCGCGTCCCGAAGGAGAACCTGCTCGGCAGCGCCGAGATCGCGCCCAAGGGTGGCTTCGCCGGCGTGATGCAGACGTTCGACAACACCCGGCCGCTGGTGGCCGGGATGGCGATCGGCGTCGCGCGCGCGTGCCTCGAGCGCACCCGCGAGCTGCTCAGCGAGGCCGGCGTCGAGATCGACTACGACCGGCCACCGCACGCCCAGTCGGCGGCGGCGTCCGAGTTCATCGCGATGGAATCGGACTGGGAGGCGGCGCGGCTGCTGACTCTCGAGGCGGCCTGGATGGCCGATAACCGCAAGCCCAACTCGCTCCAGGCCTCGATGGCGAAGGCCAAGGCGGGCCGGACCGGGACCGACATCGCGCTCCGCTGCGTCGCGCTCGCCGGCACGGTCGGCTATGGCGAGGGCGAGCTGCTCGAGAAGTGGTCCCGCGACGTCAAGATCCTCGACATCTTCGAGGGCACCCAGCAGATCCAGCTGCTGATCATCTCGCGGCTGCTGCTCGGCAAGACGAGCGCCGAGCTCAAGTAGCCCTCAGAGTCGCTCCAGCAACCAGGCGTGGACCTCGTCCAGATGGTGCGCGGTCAAGGTCAGATGTCCGTCTTCATCCGTGAGCCTGGTGTCCACACCCGGGATGTGCGCCGCGAGCCACTCCCCGTGAGAGAACGGAACGAATCGATCCTGGCGGCCGTGGAGCAGCAGCACGGGCGTACGAATCCGGTCGAACTCAAACCCCCATGGCGTCACAAACGCGATTCCGTCGTCCCACCAGCCGTCCGCTCCCGGAGCCAGGCCGACCCGATCGGAGTCGACGTGATACTGCGCCAGCTCGCCGGTGAGCACCGCTGCGTCGGCTGGGCTCAGGAGCGTCCGGAGGTAGTCGAGCAGGTCACCGGCGGTCAGGTCGAGGACCTCCCGCCGCTCCTGCTCACACTTGACCCGGGCCGCCTCGGGGTCCTCCACCAGCAGCCTGAAGTCCTCGGCGTTCACGTCCCCCATGCCCTCGAAGTAGTCGAGGCCATCGGCTCCCCAGGGAGCGATGGAGGCGAGAACCGCGACCGCGGGAACCAGATCCGGCAACCGGGCTGCGCACGCGATCGCGTGCGGACCTCCACCCGATATCCCCCACACCGCCAAGCGCTCGAGCCCCAGCGCCGCGGCAATTGCGCGCACGTCGCCCGCGCAGTCGGCCACCTCGCGCCCGGGATGGCGAGTGGAGCCGCCGAACCCGGGACGGTCGTAGGAGATCAGGCGAACGCCCTGTTGCTCGGCCCGACGTACATCGGGATCGAACAGCAGACGCGAGTTCGGGCTGCCATTGAGCACCATCACCGGGCGCCCGTCCGGATCTCCCCGCTCGAGCACCTGGAGCGTTCTGCCGTCGCCGGTGATCACCCGATGCTCTGGCGTGGCGACGTCGCTCCTACTTGCCGTCGCGCATCGCGATGATCCCGCCGATCACGCCGAGGTACTCGGTGCCCTCGGGCGTTGCGCCCGCTCGGCGTCCGGCCTCGCCTGAGTGGGCGCCGCCCGAGCCATCCGGCTGACCGAGCGCGATGCCGGCGTAGTTGTTGTTGTAGCTGAAACTTCCGGTGCCCGACAGCTGCTTGTAGACGACCTTGCCGGTGCGGAAGTCGAGCGCCGTCCAGTACCAGGGATCGAGCACGCCGGGGCCCTTGGTGTACGTGTACACGAGCCCGTTGGCCAGCGACAGCTTCGGGACCACGGTCGGCGCGATCACCGAGCGGTTCGTCCACACGAGATGACAGCCGCGCCCGTCTCGGTTGATGTCGACGCGGGCGAAGCCGGGTGTCGTCAGCTTGCCGCCGGTTACCGCGGTCGGCCCGGTGTAGCCGTAGTTGTTCTCCACCAGCATCGCGCGCCCGGCGACGATCAGCGAGTTCTCGGTGTCGCTCGCGCCCTTTGAGAAGACCGGCACGCGGCATAGCATCCGCGGCAAGCTGACCCGGTGGCGGTGCTTGTGGCGGAGGACCACCCGCGTCGGGTGGATCGCCGTGCGGTACACGACGATGTCCATCGGGTCGGCGTTGTCGGTGATGTTCACGTAGCCGCCCGGCATCACGCTCGGGGTCGTCCCGGTACCGTCGTCGACCTGGCCGGGCTTGTGCTCGAGGCTGTTCGGATAGGCGATCTGCCAGACGATCTTCGGCACGCCGCCGGCACCCGCCCGGAACCGGTACAGCTTGCGGTCGGTGGCGATGTACACGTCGCCGTGCGCGCCGACCGCGAACGAGTTCTCGATCTCCCCCAGCTCGCCGTGACCGAGCCGGATCACGTGGATCGTCCCGGTGGCGAGGTTGAGCGTCCCGACGACGCCATCAGTCTTGGTGACGAACCACAGCAGCCCCTTGGAATCGGGCAGGGCCGAAGTGATCTTCTCGCTGCTGGTGATCAACTTCGACAGGTCGTAGTCGTGGACCAGGTGGAAGCCGGGCGTCGCGCCGTTCTCGGCGATCACATAGATGTGCTTGGTCGTGGTCGCGGTCACGACCCGATTGTGCGCGTCGAGGTAGAAGTAGCCGCCGCCGGTGAAGTCCTGGAACAGGTTGGTCGGTTCCCCCTGGCGCGGAGGCAACGTAAAGCTGGCGAGTGTGTTCAGCGTTCCGGCGTCGAACATATACAGCTCCGGCCCGCTGATCCCCACGCAGACCGACACGATCCGCCCGTGGCTGTCGAAGGTCAGCGAGCCGCAGTCGCGGCTCAGCAGCGATGACAGGGTCTGCGGCGAGCGGCCCAGCGGACCGCCCCAGCGGTACGCGTCGGTCTGCCAGCCGTCGTTGTGGATCTCCGAGACGCCGTTCGGGGCCATGAACGGGTTGCGCGGCGTCGGCGGGATCCCCTTGACCGGGTGGGCCGTTGCGGGCGCCCCGATGTACGCCGGCGAGACCGGCATCGACGGGATCGGCACCACCGAGGCCATGGCGGGCACCGTGCCCATGGCGGGCACCGTGCCCATGGCCGCCGCCGCGAGCAGGAGCGTTAGCACGAGCCGCCTCACGAGCGCCCCTGCGCCTCTCGCCGCAGCACGTCCCACGCCCTGCGCACGTCGTCCTCGGTGGTGTTCATCTGCCCGACGGCCAAGCGCAAAACGTAGCGATTGTTGAGGTTCGCGTGCGAGATGAAGATCTCGCCGCCCGCGTTGACGGCCGCGAGCAGCTCCGCGTTGCGCTCGTCGGAGCCGCGCAGGCGGAAGCACACGACCGAGAAGCGGCGCGGCGCGCACAGCTCCCACTCGGGGTCCTCCGCCACCCAGCTCTCGAACCGCGCGGCCAGCTCGACGCCGCTGCGGATATGGGCCTGGAGGCCCGAGCGCCCGTGGCAGCGGAGCACCGCCCACAGCTTCAGCGATCGGAAGCGCCGGCCGAGCGCGGGCCCGTACTCACTCAGGCTGAGCGCGTCCTCCGCATCCGGCGTGCGCAGGTACTCGGGAATCAGGCTGAACGCCGCTCGGAAGTCCCGCGGCCGGCGGGTCCACAGCAGCGAGCAGTCCATCGGGGTGAGCATCCACTTGTGAGCGTTGACCACGAGCGAGTCGGCGTGCTCGATCCCCTCAAACGCCCAGCGATGCTCCGGGCAGACCATCGCCGCACCGGCGTACGCGGCATCGACATGGAACCAGGCGCCGGCGCCCTGCGCCGCCGCGGCGATCGGCGGCAGCGGGTCGACTGCGGTGGATGCAGTCGTGCCAACGGTGGCCACGATGGCGGCGGCGTCGGACAGGTCGCCCAACTGATCCGCGCGCATCCGGAACTGCTCGTCGACCGGCACCTTGCGCAGCGGCAGGCCCAGCATCCTCGCGGCCTTGTCGACCGACGAGTGGGCCTGCTCGGAACACACCACGAGCTCGCGGCCGGTCGCCTCGCGGGCGGCGATGAGCGCCGCCAGGCTCGAGGTCGAGGCCGTGTCCTCGATGTGCCCGTGCCAGCCGCTGGGCAGACCGAGCAGATCGGCGACCCAGTCGAGCACGACGCCCTCGAGCTCGGTCGAGGCCGGCGAGGTCCGCCACAGGATCGCGACCGAGTTGAGCGCCGCCGCCAGCAGCTCGGCGAGGATCGCCGGCTCGGACGCGCTGGTGGCGAAGTAGGCGAAGTAGCGTGGGTGCTGCCAGTGGGTGATCCCGGGCAGCAGCAGCTCGTCGAGGTCGCGCAGCACGTCGGCGAACGGCTCCGCGTCCTCCGGCGCCCGCGCCGGCAACCGGGCGCGGATCTCGCCCGGCCCAACCTGAGCCAGTACCGGCCGCTCGGAGACCGTCTCCAGATAGCGCGCCGCCCACTCCAGCGCCGCCGCCCCGTCTCGGCGCAGATCGGTCAAGTGGCTGCGGCGGGCACCGGGAACTCGAAGTCCACGCCGGTGAGCTGCTCGGAGATCTCCCACAGCCGGGCCCAGGCCTGCTCGTCGTAGGCGCGTCCCGTGGCGGTGACGATGTGCGGATGGCCCCGCTGCTCCATAAACCCGTCGGGGCCGATGAACGCGCCGCCGGGAAGGTCGGGCGCGGTGGCCGCGAACAACGTCGGCAGCGCCCCCATCTCCGCGCTCTGGCCGAGAATCGGATTGGTCACGCGCATGATCCACTGCTCATACCAGTGCGGGCCGGCGAACTGGAGGTTGGTCCGGGCGTATCCAGGATGGGCGGCGAGACTCTTGAGCTCGGTGTCCGCGGCCGTGGCCCGCTTCTGCAGCTCGAAGCAGAACATCAGGTTGGACAGCTTCGACTGGCCGTACCAGAGCCAGTTGTTGTAGCGGCGCTCGCCCTGGAGGTCGTCGAAGTGGATCGATCCGATCCGGTGGGCACCGCTCGAGAGCGTGACCACGCGCGCCTGGGGCGCGGCCAGCAGCCGGCCGAGGAGCAGCCCGGTGAGCGCGAAGTGCCCGAGGTGGTTGGTCGCGAACTGACTCTCGTAGCCGTCCTTGGTCAGCTGCCGCGGCGGGGCCATCACGCCGGCGTTGTTGATCAGCAGGTCGAGCTTCGGCTCGTTCAGCGCTTCGGCGAACGCGTGCACCGAGGACAGGTCGGCGAGGTCGAGCTTGCGCACCTCAACGTCACCCTGGAGTGTGCGCGCGGCGGCGTCACCCTTCTGTGTGTTGCGGCAGGCCAGCACGACCCGCGCCCCGGCGCGGGCGAGCTCGCGCGCGGCGATCAGGCCGATGCCGCTGTTGGCGCCCGTGACGACCGCCAGGCGGCCGCTCTGGTCCGGGATGTCGGCGGCGCTCCAGCGACCGGCCACGGCTCAGGATCCCATTCGGCTGGCGACCGAGTCCGAGTACGCGTCGTGGCGGAAGCGCAGGACCGGATCGTCTGAGAGCTCAATCCCGTCGACCACGCGTGTGGGGTCGAACACGAGCACATCGCCCCCGGTCTCGCGTTCGGTCTCGAGCCCGGTGAGCTCGAGCGTCCCCGCGTTCACACGCCGTCGCTCGGTCGGCCACACGGACGCCGGGTCGTCGACGTTGTCGCCCGGTCCCGCGATCTGAAGCTGCAGGGTGAACCGGACCGGTCCGCCGGCGATCCGGCTGCGGATCTCGTCGGTTAGGTAGTCACGGCCGCGGCGCTTGGCCTCGCGCAGGCCGATCCGCTGCTCCGCCGCACCCGGCTGCCACGTGTAGCGCACGTAGCTCGCGCTGTCGTCAGCGTTCAGGAACCGGTACGCGTGGATGGCGTAGTAGGGCACCGTCGCGTAGCTCTCGGGCGGCCGCAGCGCCTTGAGGTTGGCGGGCAGACCGCCGATCGCCTCCGGATGGCGGGCGAAGAACACGGGCATCTTCCATGCCATCGACGGGCCCGGCTTCTGCGCCAGCAGCAGCTCGAGGAACGCTTCCGGCGTGTGCACGGGAAACCGCGGCGCGGTCTGCGCGACGATATCGGTGCGCTCGCCGTCAGGGAGGTAGAACTTGACCGCGAGCCCGCGGACGTCGGTGGCGTAGTCCGGCGACTTGGGGTTGCCGAACCCGTTCGAGACGCGGGCGGTCACCGGCACCGGATCGCCCTGCATGTGGCCTGCCCGGGTCAGCTTGGCCGCCTCGGGCGTGGCCGTGAACGTGCCCTTCAGCAGCACTCCCTTGGCGTGCAGCGCGCGAAAGCCGGCATGGTGGCCGAAGACGTCGTTTGCGGCCCGCGTCGAATCGGCGCCGGTGACGCTCACGTCTTGACCTCGAACTTGATCCCGGCCCGGTCCAGGCGGTCGATCAGCGGCTGGCCCATGGCCACCGCCGTGGTCAGCTGCCCGGCCCGATCCGGAAGCTCGTCGTGGGCCAGGCAGAGCGCCGACTCGGCCAGCATCTTCGAGGTCTCGCCGTAGCCGGGATCGCCGCCGCTGACCTCGGTGTGGATGCGCCGGCCGCCGCCCTCGCCGATGAACTTGACCCGGAACCACGCATTCTCGCGCTCCTGCTCGGACGGCCCCTCGCCCGGGTCCTTGATCTTCAGCAGCACCTTGCGCGTCGGTGGCAGCTGCGCGAGCGCGATTGCGCCGCCGACCGCCACCGACCCGGCCACCACCACCGACAGCCGCCGCAGCACGAGGTAGTGGCTGTAGGTGAAGTCGGGGCCGTAGCGCTCGAGCGCCCGAGCCGAGCGCAGCACGTTCTGGGGATCGATGGTCGGAAACGGGACCACCCATCCCTCCTCGGGATCGCGGTGGGGCCGGCCCGAGACGCCCTTGATCCGGCGCCCGTCGGGACGGGCCTCCTTCTGCTTGCGCTCGCGGGCTGTGCGGTAGCTCTCCTTCAACCGGCTCATCGCGTGGATTGCCGAGTGAAAGGTCCCGCCCGAGAAGGTACCCCCGATCCGCACGAAGCAGGTGACCTCGAGCGGCACCCCCTCGGGCAGCTGATCGACCGTGAACAGCGTCCCGAGGTCGTAGGGGATCGAGTCAAAGCCGCACGAGTGCACGATCCGCGCGCCCGAGCGTTCGGCCTGGGCGTGGTAGGCAAGCCACATCCGGTCCACGAACTCGGGCTCGCCCGTGAGGTCGACGTAGTCGGTTCCCGCCGCCGCACAGGCCGCGACGAGCGGCTCGCCGTAGAGGATGTACGGCCCCACGGTGGTGATCACGACCTTGGTTGCCTCGGCGACATTGCGCAGCGAGGTCGGGTCATCTGCGTTGGCCTGCAGCAGCGGCATCTCGGCCAGCTTCGGATTGATCTGCGCCAGCTTCGAGCGCATCGCGTCGAGCTTCTGGGGATTGCGGCCCGCCAGCGCCCAGCGGGTCGTGGCCGGCGCGTTGCGCGCCAGGTACTCGGCCGTCAGCCCCCCGGTGAAGCCGGTGGCGCCGAACACGACGATGTCGTAGTCGCGCTCAGCCATCGACCGTCACCTCGCGTGCCTTCGCGAGCGCCGTCTCGGGGTCCACGCCCGCCTTCGCCGCCACCCAGCAGGCGACCGGCGCCGCGACGCGCTCGGAGGAATGCGCCGCCTCACCGGCGAGGTCGAGGAGGACCCTGAACTCCTCAGTCGTGGGCGGTTCCACGCCCAGCTTCTCGGCATAGGCAGCGAGCCATTCGCGTGCGTTCATCGGCGCCGCGGACTCTATCCGTCTCAGGCCGCGACGGTGAGCCCGATGCCGGTTCGGTCGGCACCGCTCGCGGTCTCGAGCTCGGCCGAACCGGGCGGGAAGGATCGAGCCACCGATTCCTCGAGCCACGCGAGCTGCTCGGCGAGTGCCGGTCGCCGAACCTCCGGGACGCTGAGCAGCAGCCGCTCGAGCCCGGCCCGCAGGCGGCGGGGCACCTGCAGCGACGAGGCGCCGTAGAACCGGATCTCGTCGAACGCGAGCGCCAGCAGGTCCGGCCAGCTCTGGCCGCGTCGCACGAGCCGCACCGCACCGTGCTCGTCGGTGACGTGCGATGCCTCGAGCTCACGCGCCGCGAGATGCCCGATCAGAACCTCGAGGGCGTCGATGCCGTGGACCGCAGTGGTCGGATCGTTGATCGCGGGCGACAGCGCCCGGATCGCGGTGTCGACGATGATCCGGACCGCGAACGCGGGGTCGTCCTCGATCGTGCGCTCGTCGCGGATCCTCACCGACGCGCGCACCAGGCGCTCATCGACGCTGCCCTCGCCGTGGATCCAGAACAGGGGCTGGCCACGCCGGATGAACTCGCCGATCCCGGGAACCAGCTCGAGCGTCACGCCGGCGGCGCCCGCCAGCGCCACGAGCACGTCTGACTCGAGCTCCGCCACCACACCGGCGCCGTGCTCGTTGAGCAGCTCGCGCGGCTCGGCCGAGCGCCACCCGGCGGGTTGGGGGGCGCTGCTCATCGGCCAGCGGCGGGTACAGGCTCCGCGCCGCCCTGATCCCGCTGCGCGCGACGCCCCCGTACAGCGAGCGCGGGCGCAGCTCATCGAGCACGCGCTGGACCAGCACGAGGAACAGGACCGCGGCGCCGAGCAGCAGCACGAGCACGATCACCACCGTGACGTCGGGGTCGTAGAGGATCCGCTCGCGCTCGATCTCGCGCAGCGCGACAAGCGCGAACAGCGGCGCGGCGAGGAACGACCCGACGGCGTGCTTGGCCAGCGGGTCACGGCCGAACCACAGCACCAGCCGCGGCGAGTACTGCCCGGCCGCGAACTGGACCACCAGCAGCACCGCGGTCACCACCAGACCGGTGAACGCGATCATTCCGGTCGCCATCGAGGTGAGCACGTGTCCCGCCGAGGCGAGCCCGACCACGGCTCCGGTACGGCCGCCGATCGCCTTGTCGATCGTCGGCGTGAGCAGCCCGAGCACGACTGCGAACACGAGATAAGCGCAGGGGATCGGTACGAAGCTGCGTCGCGGCCAGGCCCGGAGCCTGCGCATGCGTAACCGAAGCGCGGTCACGGCTGTGTGTTTCTGCGATCCGGCGCCGAATCCCTGTCTGGCGGGCGGTTCCAGGCTTGCGCCCCGTGACGCGGCGACGGGACATTTGTTGGCAGAATGCCAACAGTACAGCGAACGAAAGGCAAGCTTGATGACAGTCCTCGATGGCAAGGTGGCGATCGTCACCGGTTCCGCTCGCGGGATCGGCCGGGCGACCGCGGAGCTGCTCTCCGAGCAGGGCGCCAAGGTCCTGATCAACGACCTCGACGGCGACGTCGCCGAGCAGACCGCTTCGGAGATCCAGGGCGACACGCTCGTGTTCGCCGGCGACCTGACTAAGCCGGGCGTGCCCGATGAGCTGGTCAAGAAGGTGGTCGACGAATGGGGTCGGGTCGACATCCTCGTCAACAACGCCGGCTACACACTCGACGCCCCGATTCACAAGATGAGCGACGAGTGGTTCCAGCGCATGCTCGACATCCACTCGATCGTCCCGTTCCGCATGTGTCGGGCCGTCGCCCCGCACATGCGCGAGCCCGCCAAGGCCGAGCGCGAGGAGGGCCGCGAGGTGTTCCGCAAGATCGTGAACGTGTCTTCGATCTCCGGAACCATGGGGAACGCGGGCCAGGCCAACTACTCGAGCGGCAAGTCCGCCGTCGTCGGGCTGACCAAGACGCTGGCCAAGGAGTGGGGCCAGTTCAAGATCAACGTCAACGCGGTCGCCTTCGGCTACATCGAGACGCGCCTCACGGCCTCCAAGGAGGAGTCCAACGTGATGGAGATCGGTGGCGAGAAGGTGCAGCTCGGCATCCCCGATCAGCTCCGCGGGATGGCCTCGATGCTGATCCCGCTCGGCCGCCCGGGCTCGCCGCAGGAGGCCGCCGGCGGCGTCTTCTTCCTGTGCTCGCCGTGGTCCAACTACGTATCCGGCCAGGTGCTCAACATCACCGGTGGTCAGTTCACCGGAATGACGTCGTAGTTCGGGTCGGCGCATGCGCCGACCCGCCGGCGGCCGCATGCGGCCGCCGGGCCGGGGGCGCATGCGCCCCCGGCCACCTCGCTTGACCCCCGCGGGCGCAGGGTGTTAGATAAATGCCTAACACGGGCGACGATTGGAGGGCGGCAGCGTGCCAGGGTTCGGTGGACGGCGTCTGGCCATGGCAGGCGCGAGCGTGCTCGCGCTCGCCGGCGGAGGCTCGGCGTGGGCGGCGCTGCAGGCGCTGCCATCAGGGGGTACGCAGGTCAACGACGACCCCGGCGCGGGCATCAATCCCGCCGACCCGGTCGCACTCGGGGACCCGACGAACGCCGACGTGGTCGGTGGCGCACTGACCGCGGGCGGCCCGGCGGTCCCATGGGCGATCTTCCAGCAGCGCGAGACGTCGCTGGCAAAGCCCGACCAGGTCTTCGTGCGATCGTTCGCGGGCGGCGCCTGGAAGACTCGCGGGAGCGGGACGGTCGGCGGCGCCTCGAACGGCGGCACGGGCTTCTCCGGCTCGCTCAACTTCGACCAGGGCCAGGACGCGGAGTCTCCGGCGATCGATTTCGCCGGCGCCGGCCGGACCGTGCCGTGGGCGACCTGGTACGAAGATACGAGCGCGCTCGGCAATGTGAAGCAAGTGTTCGCCAGCCGCTTCGACAACACCCCCGACGCGAATCAGAACAAATGGGTGTTCTCGGGACAGAGCCGCGGCGTCGGCAGCGGGTCGGTGCCGATCCCGTCCCTGAACATCAACACGACCAAGGACGCCGAGAACCCATCGGTGGCGGGCGGCTCGACCGCCGACCCGACCAAGCCGGGCCCGTGGATCACGTGGCAGGAGACCGGCGCCAGCGCCCCCGGTGCGGGCAAGGATCAGATCTTCGTGGTCAAGCCCCTCGGACCCGGGTCGAGCAATTGCATGGGCGTGAAGCCGGCCGCGTCGGACCCCTCGGCCGCGCCGGCAGGCGGCTTCTGCTGGCAGCAGGTCGGCGTCGAGCGGCTGGGGGTCGATCCGTCGCTGAACGTGGACCGCACGCGAGCGGGCGTGGAGCCCGACATCGCGTTCACCGGCAGCAACGAATCTGTGCCGTGGGTGGTGTGGTACGAGCAGGACAGCAGTGGCGCAAGCCTGCACGACAACGAGATGGTGTTTGCCGCCAAGGCCGCCGCGCCGAGCATTGCCACACCCCCGACAGGCGTCATCGACGGCGGCTTCAACTGGATCGCCGTCGGCCGCAGCGGCTCCGGCGTGCTCGACGGTTCTGGCGTGCAGCACCAGGGCGGGCCGTGTGCGGAGACCAAGACGGCGGAGGAGTCCTGTTCGCTCAACTCGAACGTCAGCGCCAACGCCGAGGACCCGCGGGTGGCTTCGGGAACGATGGTCGCCGGGACGCCAACGGCGCCGTGGGTGGTTTGGGACGAGGGCACCGGGAGCGCCAACGACAACAAGGTGTTCGTCGCGCACCTGGTCAGCGGACAGTTCGCGATCGCCAACAACAACCAGCCGATCGGCACCGGCGACCGCGCCGACATCACGTTCTCGGGAAACACGCCGTACGTGACCTGGCACCACGACAACCAGGTGCAGACCGGTCACTTCGCCAACCCGAACCTGTTCGTCAAGGACAACAGCATCGGCACCAACGCCTCCGATGAGGTCAGAGCGCCGATTTCGAGCACATGCACGGCGAACCCGTTCAATACGGATGGGTCGAGCTGCCAGGGCGGCGTGCTCGGAACGCCGTTCTTCCTGTTCACCAACGGTGCCGCGAGTGGTGCGAAGCTGTTCGGCGACGCGTACGCGCCGACCGGGCCGGTCACCGGCGGCACCACCGCCATCACCCAGACCGGCGCGACGTTGAGCGGGTCGGTGAACCCGGTCGGCACCCAGCTCCAGGCCGGCATCCAGTTCGGCAAAACGACGGCATACGGGCTGACGACGGGGTCGAGGACGATCCCGCCGGGCAACGCCGCGGTGACCCTGAGCGGACCGGCCGGCGGTTTCACCCCGGGGACGACGGTCCACTACCGGGCGTTCGCGAGGACCGACTTCGGCACCGTGTTCGGCGCCGACCGCACGTTCCGGACCGCGGTGCCGCCGGCACCGACGATCAGCGCGTCAGTGAAGAGCAGGAGCCTGAAGAGCCTGCGGAAGACCCGTGGGCTTGGCGTGAAGGTCACGCTCAGCGGCCCGGCGTCGGTGTCGTTCTCGGCGACCGCCGGCTTCAAGTCCAAGGGCAAGCGGCACACGCTCTCGCCGTTCAAGGCGCTGTCGGTCTCGTTCTCCTCGGCGAGCACGAGGACGGTGACGCTGCATCTGAAGAACGGCGCCAAGCAGCAGCTGCACGCGGCGAAGTCGCTCACGATCACGATCACGATCACCGCGACGAACTCGTTTGGTCAGCGGCGCAGCAAGCAGATCGTGGCCGTCTTGAGGTGAGGCGGGCGGTGGCGGAGGTTGTCCGGAACCTCGTAGAACTTTGAGTGGCGGTCCTCCCGCCTCGTCCGCTCCGGTTGGGAGCGTTCGGGGTGCCAAAGAAGTCCGAGAGGACAGGAGGAACCGCCATGAAGAAGGTATCCGGCCCGCAGGTCGTCACGACCGCGGAGGCTTCGGAGTTGCCGCTCCCTGCGGAGATTCAGGAAGCGCTCGGCGAGCTCGTTGGGGCTGCGAGGGACGGACTGCTCGCGCTGAGCGTGGGTCTCGGTCTGCGTGTCGTTCACGATCTGATGGAGCGCGAGGTCGATGAGGTCGTGGGCCCGAAGCACAAGCAGAACCCGCAGCGGACGGCGAAGCGTCACGGTCACGAGGACGGGTCGATGACGCTCGGTGGTCGGCGTGTTCCGGTCAGCCGGCCGCGGATGCGCACGGCCGATGACGAGCACGAGCTGCCGGTTCAGAGCTACGAGTACTTCGCTGATCGGGATCCGCTGACGCGGGCGGTGATGGATCGGGTGCTCGCCGGCGTCTCGACCCGCAAGTTCGCGCAGGTGGGCGAGCCGGTCGGCGAGGACGTCGAGCAGGAGAGCTCGTCGACGTCGAAGTCGACGGTGTCGGAGTTGTTCATCGAGCGGACCGGCACCGCGCTGGGCGAGCTGATGAGCCGTTCGCTGTCTGACGTGCGCCTGGCGGTGATGATGCTCGACGGCTTGGAGATCGCCGACCGGATCCATGTCGTCGCGCTCGGGATCTCGACCGAGGGCGTGAAGATCCCGCTCGGCCTGTGGGAAGGCTCGACGGAGAACGCGACGCTGGTCTCGATGCTGCTCGCGGACCTCGTCGACCGCGGGCTCGACCCTGAGCAGGCGATTCTGTTCGTGATCGATGGCGGCAAGGCGCTGCGCAAGGCGATCAAGGACGTGTTCGGCGAGCACGCCCTCGTGCATCGGTGTCATCGGCACAAGGAACGGAACGTCACCGATCTGTTGCCCGAGCGGGACCGGCCGCAGATCCTCGCCAGGATCCGCGGCGCGTGGGCGCTCACGAACCCGCTGCTTGCCGAGGAACGGCTCGAGCTGCTCGCCTCAGAGCTCGACCGCACCTGGCCCGACGCGGCCGGCTCGCTCCGCGAAGGCCTCCAGGACACGCTGACGCTGATGCGGCTCGGCATCGATGGACAGCTCGCGAAGACGCTGTCCTCGACGAACCCGTGCGAGTCAATGATCGAGATCGTCCGCTACACGCAGCGCAACGTGAAGCGCTGGCGGGACGGTGACATGCGCAAGCGCTGGACCGCGGCCGGGATGCTCGTCGCAGAGCAGCAGTTCCGAAGGATCATCGGCTACCGCGACCTCGCCAAGCTCGTGATCGCGATCGAGCGTCACGCCCTCATCGTTGCCGAGAAGAACCGCGACCGTCACGAGACCCGCCAGCCCGTTACGGTGTGACTGTCAAACCCGTGAGGATCGTCACTGAAGTTCCACGACGATCCGGGCAACCTCCGGTGGCGGGCGGCCACCCCCTTCTGCTCTCAGTGCACATGCAGGGTGATCGTCTTGACCGTGTAGGCCTTGTGGCCGTGCAGGATTGACGTCGTGATCTGCTCGACCTTCAGCGTGTGCTTGTGCTTCAGGAGCTTCTTACCGGCCCTGGTCAGCTTGAGCCTGACCTTGCCCTTCTTGTGAGCGGGAATCTTGAAGCCGCCCTTGGCGATCACGGTCGGCTTCTTGGTCTTCTTCGACCTCGCGGCCACCGAGCCCAGAGGCACGGTCTCGATCGTCACGCTGCCCGTGCACGTGATCTTGGTGGAGCACGCCACCGACTCGATCGCCGTGCCCGTGCTGACGCTCGCAGTGGCCGACTTCGCACCCGCATCCGGCGAGGTGATGAAGATGAAGTCGGGCGTCGTGTGCTTGCCGTCGAGATTGCGAAGCAGCGCGCTGGCGTGGTAGACGGTTCCGGGGCTCAATCCGGTAAGCGTCACCGTCACGTAGCCGGTCGTCGACGACGACGCGGAGACCGACTGACCGTAGGCGGTCGAGAGGCCATACGAGAGGGTCTCCGACGCGAACGCGGGCAACTGGATCGAAGCGGTGGTCGTGCCCACGCTCGTGACCAAGGCACACTGCTCTTTCCCGGGTAGGAGGACCGGTTCCTGTTCATGCCCAACAACCTGAGGATCGCCCGGCATCTCGCACTCAGGGGCGAAGGGGCCGTCTTCGGTCTTGAACACGAAGTCGTCGCTGCCCGTCGTGCCCTGGCTGTTCGTGGCCACAAGCTTGTAGTG
Source organism: uncultured Solirubrobacterales bacterium (assembly GCA_963796645.1). Lineage (GTDB taxonomy): Bacteria > Actinomycetota > Thermoleophilia > Solirubrobacterales > Solirubrobacteraceae > Palsa-465. The sequence continues at coordinate 287,898 of CAWCMQ010000009.1, forward strand.
CTCCTCCTGGCCCCCCGGCACGTGGTCGATATCAATCACCACGGTCGTGTCCCCTGTGCTCGCGCCCGCACTCTGATCCGCGGTCCTCGACCCATATGCGGTCGTCGGACCGTACTCGACGTGGTAGGTCACGGGCAGGTTGTTTCCGTTGATCAGTCCCGTTACCTCCACGCGCACACCAACAGCTTGCTTGTTCGGATTCTTTGGCACTGGCACGCCCTGGACGTCCGCGATCGCCTCGATCGGCCCATTTGGTCTCGCGGGCGTCTTGAAGCTCTTGTCCCCTCCAAACGTGGTGCCGCCGTTGCTGTTCACAACCAGCTGGTAGTGGTAGGTCGTGCTCGGCGACAGGCCGCTGATGTCGGCCGGGACCGCATGGTCCTGGCCGTCGTTGGGCACCGATGCCGAGGGGGTCACGTTCCCGTATGACGTGGTCTTGCCCCACTCGTAGACGTAGCTCGCGGTCAGCCCCTGACCGTTGGCGGTGCCGTTCAGCGTGGCCGAGTTGTAGTGCAGGCTCGACGGTGCTGCGGCGGTGGTGGCGCTCGGCGCCGGAAGCGAGTTCGTCGTGAACGTCTGATCGTCGCCGACGACCGTCGGCGCGTCGGCGGCGGTCACCACCACCCGATAGTGGTAGGTCTTGTTCAGCTGCAGGCTCGACAGGTCGGCCGAGACCGAGTGATCGTTTGAGTCCGTGGCCAGGGTCGTGGCGGTGGTCGTGTTGCCGTAGTCCGTGCTGGCTCCCCACTGGAAGTGGTAGTGCGTGGCGTGACCGCTGGGATTGACGCTGCCGTTCAGCGTCGCAGCGCTGGTGCTCACGCCACTGGCCGCCAGCGACGTGGCCGTCGGATCGGTGAGCGTGGTCCCGGTCGTGTCCTGCTCGCAGTCGTTGATCGTGTCGACGTTGTCGGCGTCGACCTCGTCCGTACCGGCCCCGCAGTTGATGACGTCGGCCGTGCTGTCGGCGGCGAAGATCGTGTCGTCCTGGTTGCCGGCGTCAATCGTGTCGTTCCCGCCGTAGCTCGTGATCGTGTCGTTGCCGTCACCGCCGAGCAGCGTCTCGGTGCCGTCCCCACCGTTGATCGTGTCGTCACCCGCACCGGCGTCGACGGTGACCGAGGCGATGGGGATCTGCGCGTCGATCGTGATCGAGTCCGCGCCGTCCCCGGTCGAGATGTCGACCGTCTCGCCCGACACCGGCACGCCGCAATCGAGGACGTTGTCCGCGCCCGACGTGGCGCAACCCGATCCCGACCCGATCGTGATCGCGCTCACACCGTCGTCCTCGAGGATCAGATGGCCGTCCAGGTCGACCGACAGCGTGACGCCGTTTTCCTCGCCCGCGCCGGCCGTATAGCTCAGCGCCGTGCCCGACTTCGAGACGGTCGCCGCGTCCGCCGCCGCAGCGGGGAACCCGAATACGAACAGCGTCCCGAGCAGGACAAGAGTACGCACGGCCCAACTCCCCATGTTCCGGTCCCTTCTTTTGCCCAAAAGCGCGCCCGGCCGGTCGCCTGATCGCGCGGCAGCCTACCACGCACCTACGCGACGAGCTCGTATTCGCCCGCGTCGAAGCGCCGCGTACGCCGCCGGAACTCGGCCGCGAAGCCGGGGTAGATCGCGTAGTTGCGGCCCTCGGCGTCGGTGTAATACGCCTTGCACCCGCCTTCGGTCCAAACCGAGCCACGACTGCGGTCGTCCATCTCGCTGACGTAGGCGCTCAGCGACTGGGGCCTGACCTCGAGGCGCCGGGCGCGCTCTCGGTCCATCGTCCTCAGGGCTTCCATCACGTAGCGGATCTGGGACTCGAGCGTGAAGATCACCGAGTTGATCCCGATCGCGTTCGGTCCGAGCAGGATGAACATGTTCGGGAACCCGGGGACCGAGGAGCCGAGGTAGGCGCGCGGGCTCGCGTTCCAGACCTCGCCGAGCGTCCGCCCGCCGACGCCGGTCAGCCGGTTGACCAGCAGCGAGCGGTTGTAGCGGTAGCCGGTGGCGGAGATGATCGTGTCGACCTCGTGCAGTGCGCCGTCGGTCGTCTTGATCGAGCGCCGGTTGACGCGGGCGATGCCGTCGGTGATCAGCTGCACGTTCGGGCGCGTCAGCGCCGGGTAGTAGCTGTTGGAGAGGATCGGGCGCTTGCAGCCGAACCGGTAGTTCGGGGTGAGCTTCTCGCGCAGCTCGGGATCCTCGACGTGTTGGCGCAGGTGCCGGCGCCCGAGCGCCTCGATCGGCGCGATCAGCTCGGTGCGGCCGCGGAAGCCGAGGCCGATCGCTTCGTGCAGCGCAAAGATCACGTTGCGTTGGAGATCCTGAGCGGGCGGCGCGAGCCGGTAGAGCAGGCGCTCGGCGTTTGACACGCGGCGGTCGGGGTGCGGCACGACCCACGGCGGCGTTCGCTGGAACACCAGCAGCCGCTTCACGCGCGGGGCGATCCTCGGCACGAACTGCGCCGCGGCGGGCCCGGTACCGATCACCGCCACGCGCTCGCCGGTCAGGTCGTGCGCGTGGTTCCAGCGCGCCGAATGAAACGTCGTGCCGGCGAAGTTCCGCCACCCGGGGATCGGCGGGTCGTACGGCTCGGCCGTTGCGCCGATCGCGCTGACCAGCACGTCGCTGCTGAGCTCGCCGTGGGTCGAGGTCTGCACCCGCCAGACGCCCGCGTCCTCATCCCACGTGGCGCGTTGCATCTCGCAGCCGAACTCGATGTGCGGCGTGACCCCGTACTCGTCGGCGGTCCGCCGCACGTACTCGAGGATCTCCTGCTGGCGCGGGAACAGGCGGCTCCAGTTCGGGTTGCGCGCGAACGAGTACGAGTACAGATGGGTCGGGATGTCGCACGCGCAGCCGGGGTAGGTGTGCTCATACCAGGTCCCACCCACCGACCGATTTCGTTCGAGGATCCTGAAGTCGGTGATCCCGGCCTGGCGCAGCCGCACGCCGAGTCCGACGCCGGCGATTCCGGCGCCGATGATCAGCACGCGGTGATGCCGGGCCGGGGCGCTCACAGCGGCTGGAGCCTCGCGAACGCCGCCTGCACCGTCGAGGGCGCGAACCGCAGCAGTCTGAACGCGAACGCCGACTCGAACCCGACCGGCACGATCTCGCGGTTGCGCTCCACCGCGCCGACGATCGCCTTGGCCACCAGATCCGGCGAGTGGCCGTAGCGGAACACGCGCTGGGCCCGCTGCTGCTTGCCCGCCATCCCTCCCACCATCCGCGTGTGCGACGGGATCGGGGTGTTGATCAGGCCCGGGCAGATCACGCTGACGCTCACCCCCGTGCCGGCCCAGTCGGCGCGCAGGCACTGGGAGAGCGAGATCACGGCCGCCTTGGTGGCGCAGTAGGTGGCCAGGAACGCCTGTGGCGTGTAGCCCGCGCCCGAGGCGACGTTGACCACGTGACCCCGCCCGCGCGCCACCATCCGCTTGCCGAACACGTGGCAGCCGTGAACTACGCCGTCGAGGTTGACCCCGCGGAGCCACTCCCAGTCCTCGAGGCTGTTCTCCAGGAACGGGCCGGCGACGCCGACGCCGGCGTTGTTGACGAGCACGTCGACCGGCCCGTGCTCGTCCTCCACCTGCTCGGCCAGTGCGGCGAGTGCCGCCGCATCGGAGACGTCGCACGTATACGGGGAGGCGCCGCACTGCTCGGCGGTCTCGGCCGCGGCGTCTCCGTTGATGTCGACCGCGATGACCTGGCCGGCCGTGCGCGCGCAGCGGATCGCCGTCGCGCGGCCGATCCCGCTGCCGGCGCCGGTCACCAGCACGCGCGTGCCCTCCAGCTTCATGCCGCGGCCGCCATCGGCTGGCGTCGGCGCGCGACCATCTTGAGCCCGTGGCGTGGCCGCAGCGTGAGCGTCGCCTCGGGCTCGACCGGATGGCCGGGCACCAGGTCGAACACGAATCGCTGACTCATGACGGCGGCGATCAGCGTGGCCTCGATGGTCGCGAAGCTCGAGCCAATGCAGACGCGACGGCCGCCGCCGAACGGCAGATACGCTGAGCGATGGTGCTGCCGGGCGTTCTCGGGGAGGAATCGGGTCGGGTCGTAGACCTCGGGGTCGGTCCAGAATCGCTCGTCATGGTGGATCGAGTTGACCGGGATCAGCACCGTGGCGCCCCTGCGGATGCGGTGCCCGTCGATCACGTCGTCCTCGACGCAGATGCGCGGTATCGCCCACGCCGGCGAGAACATGCGCATCGCCTCGAGGAAGCACGCCGTCGTCCAGCGCAGCTGCGGCACGTCGGCGAACTCGGGCGGCCGGCCGCCCAGGACCTCGTCGACCTCGTCCAGCATCCTCTCCCGCGCGTCGCCGTTCAGGGCGAGTAGGTACCACATCCAGGTGAGCGCGTTGGCGGTCGTCTCATGGCCGGCGAGGAGGAACGTCGCGACCTCGTCGCGCACTCGACGCAGCGGCAGCGGTTGGCCCTGCTCGTCGCGGACGGAGAGCAGCAGTCCGAGCAGATCCTCGGCGTCCCGCGGGTGAGCCTGCCGGTCTCCGATCACGTCCCACACCGTCTCGTCGATCGTCTGCATCACGCCCTGGACGCTCTTCAGCGGTGGCGGCAGCAGCGGCGCGTGATGGATGAACTCGGCGACGCCGCGCGCCATCCAATTCGGCGGGTTGGCGATCACGAGCACCCGCGTCGCGCGTTCGGCGGCCCGCAGCCCGTGCGTTACCGACCTGCCGATCCGCCGCGCGAAATCGGCCATCCCCCGCCCGAACAGGGCCGAGCCGACCACCTCGAGCGTGAGCGTGGTCATCGCGTTGCGCATCTCGACGTCGGTGCGGGGCGCGCCGCTATCGAGCTCGCGGGCGGCGGCGTCGATCGGCTCGAGCATCAGGTCGAACAGGCTGGCCAGGTGGCGCTTGGCCAGGACCGGGTTGAGCATCATCCGGTGCCGGCGCCACGACTCGCCCTCGTCGGTGAACAGGCTCACGCCCACGACCGAGCGCAGCAGCTCGTACTCGACCGACTTCTGGTAGCGCGCGACCGCCTCGTGCAGGACGTGGTGGACATAGTCGGGGTGGCGCAGCACGAACCCCATCCGCCGGTTGAACTGAAAGCAGGCGATGTCCGAGCCCTCGACTCCGCGCACGAGCCGGCTGTCGGTGCTGAGCCCGTGCCAGAAGGTCTCGTGCGCCACGCGCAGACCGCTGATTCGCGGGGTGCGCGCCGCCGCGCTCATCGCCGCGCGGCGGCGGTCGGGTAGGGGCGATCGGCGAAGAACTCGGCCTCGGCCCGGCCGAGCTCGCTGGTCGGCTCGTCGCCGAACAGCCACTCGCGCGCAACGTCGAGCCAGCGGCCCCGGGCGCGAAGCGCTCCCAGCAGGCCAATCAGCAGCATCACGGCGCGCATCAGTACGAAGTGCTCGGCCGGCAGGGTGAGCGCGTCGAACCCCTCGAGCTGGCGCATCGAGTTGTACGAGCGCATCATCGAGCCGGTCACCGAGCCGTCGACGCTCACCTCGCGGTCGACCAGCAGCCAGCCGAAGATCGACTGGTAGTTCTCGAGGAAGGGCTGGGCCAGGCGTCGATCCGGTGGCAGCGCGCCGAGCCCCGTGATCACTTCGAACAGGGCGTCGGCGTCGGCCTCGTAGGTGGCCCGCGTGGACGCGATCAGCTGCACAACCTCGGCGTCGGAGAGGTGCTTGAAGAAGCCGAAGTCGATGAAGGCGACCCGACCGTCGTCGAGGAACAGCGAGTTGCCCGGATGCGGATCGCCGTTGAGCAGGCGGTGACGCAGCGGGCCGTTGATGTAGAAGCGGATCAGGATCTCGCCGATCCGATTGCGGGCCTCGTCGGAGTCGTCGCGGAGCTGGTTGAACCGCCGGCCGTCAACGTATTCGGAGACCAGCACGCGCTCGCGGCACAGGCTCGTCACGACGTCGGGGACGACGATGAACGGATGGTGCCTGTACGCGCGGGCCATCGCGCGGTGGTTCGAGGCCTCGAGCTCGTAGTCGAGCTCCTGCGAGATGCGTTCCCGGATCTCCTGCGCGATCGCGCCTGTGTCGATCCCGGGAGCGATCACGCTGAGCAGCTTCAGCCCCAGGCGGAGGTTCTGCATGTCGGCGTGGATCGCCTCGGCGATCCCCGGGTACTGAACCTTGACCGCCACGTCGCGGCCGTCGTCTCTGAGGGTGGCGCGGTGGACCTGGCCGATCGAGGCCGAGGCGATCGGCTCTGGGTCGAACTCCTTGAAGTGCTCGCCGAGCCGGCCCTCGAGGTCCTCCTCCACCACCCTCTGGATCGTCCTGAACGAGACCGGCTTGGCGTCATGCTGAAGGCTGGCCAGGATCTCCTGGAATTGGGGCCGGATCTCCTCGGGGACGAGCCCGAGGTCGACCGCCGACAGCGTCTGGCCGACCTTCATCGCCGCGCCGCGCATGTTCCCCAGGACCTTGACCAGCGCGTGCGCGGACTTCAGCTGCTGGCGCGAGGCCGCGGCCCGGCGCGTGTCCGACCCGCCACCGACCAGCATCGCCCGCGCCGTCGCCTCGCGCGCGGCGATCCCGGCTGCGGTGCCAGTCATCGTGGCTGCCCGGCGCAGCCGCGAGCCCCTGATCCCGTCGTCGCCACTCAACTTCGATCTCCCATTCCGCTTTCACCGATCACGCGATCGGCGAGTGCGGGTCAAGATATCATGTCGATCACGTGATCGATGAAGTTGCAGACGCTCCCGCGCGCCGGGTCACCCGGGCCGAGCAGCGCGCCGCCACCCGCCGGGCGCTGATCGACGCGACGGCCGAGTGCCTGATGCAGGAGGGGTACGCCGCACTCACCACGCGCCGCGTGGCCGAGCGGGCCGGCGTGGCCCAGAGCACCCTGATGCATCACTTCGAGACCCGCGAGGCGCTGCTCGTGGAGGCTGTCACGTCATTGGCTCTGCGGTTGGCGGAGAACGCACTCGAGGAGATCGACCTCGCGGCACTGCACCAGCGTGAGCACCGCGAGGCCGTCCTCGATCAGGCCTGGCGCGAGTTCACCTCCCCCCAGGCCCTGGCCGCGGCACAGCTGTGGGTCGCGGCGTGGGACGAACCCGAGCTCGCCGCCACCCTGCGCGACCTCGAGCGGCGGATCAGCACGATCCTGATGGCCACCGCCGGCACCCTGTTCCCCGACCACCACGACGACTCTCGCTTCCCCGCCCTGATCGACGCCTCGGTGTCGCTGATCCGTGGGCTGGTGATGGCGATCCCGATCTCGGGCCGCGAGGTCGTCGACGCGCGCTGGGAGGCGATCAAGCCACTGCTGCTCGAGGCCGCGGCAGCGTTCTTGGACGAGTAGGGGGTTGGTTGGGCCGGTGCGGTTGAGCGGCCGGCGGGCGGGCGGCGGGCGGGGCGGGGCGGCGATTGGTGGGCGCGGGGGCCGGCGCGGCGCGGCGACTCTGGGGTGGATCCATCCGGTCGACGGAACACGAGCTCAGCCGGGCCGGTGGCGGTGTCGTTCGTCACTCTCGCCGTTGCGCGTGGGGCGAGTGTGACGTTGGGGCCGGTGGCGGTGTCGTTCGTCACTCTCGCGGTCGCGCGTGGGGCGAGTGTGACGTTGGGGCCGGTGGCGGTGTCGTTCGTCACTCTCGCCGTCGCGCGTGGGGCGAGCGTGACGCTAGCCCCCCGCGCTCGCGCCCGCGCCCCCGCCACGCGCGTAGACCCCCCGCGCCCCCGCTGCGCCCCCGCCCACCGCGCCTGGCCAAAACCCGACACCCGCGGGGCCCCCCGCCCCGCCCGCGCGCCAACGCGCCCGCCCCGTCGCGCGTAGACCCCCCCGCGCACCCGACGCCCGCGCCCGCGCCCCCACGCGCCCCCCGCGCCCGCGCCCGCCCCCCACCCGCCCACCCAACACCCCTTATTGGCACTCTGCCAACTTCTGCTAGCCTAGCTTCGATGGTCGCCACCGCCCAGGCGCGCCGATGACCAGCGCCGCTCCCGCACCGCGCTGGCAGCGCCTCGACCACGATGAGCGCCGGCGCCAGATCCTCGCGGTCGCCCGGCGGCTGTTTTCGGAGCGCAACTACGCCGCCGTGTCCACAACCGAGATCGCGAACCAGGCCGGCGTCGCTCGGGGCCTGCTCAACCACTACTTCGGAACCAAGCGCGACCTGTACCTCGAGGTCATGCGCGGCGTCGTGCGGATGCCGTCGAATCCCGTGCCGCTGCAGGCGCCCGGGCGCGGCATCGAGACGATCATCGACGAGAGCGTCGATCGCTGGCTGACGATGCTCGAGCGCAACCGCGGCACCTGGCTGGCCGCGATCGGGGCGCGGGGCCTGGGACGCGATCCCGAGGTCGAGCACATCCTCGATGGTGCCCGCGAGCAGGCGGCTGACCGGCTGATCGAGGCGCTCCAGACCTACGAGGCCGACCAGGCGCCCGACGAGCTGCGGGCCGCGATCCGGGCGTACTCAGGATTCGCGGAAGCGGCGAGTGTCGAATGGCTTCAGCGCCACCGGCTGACGAGAGAGCAGACGCACACGCTGCTCGTCCAAGGCTTTCTCAGCATTGTCCGTGACGTGGTCCCCGCCGTGGAGCGGCGGACCGCTGAAACCCAACACAGGAGATCCTCACCGTGAGCAACAAGACCTACGTGATCGGCGTCGGGATGACGAAGTTCGACAAGCCCGGCACCAAGGAGGGCGACTACCCGGACTGGGCCAAGGAGGCGGGACAGAAGGCGCTTGCCGATGCCGGCGTCCCCTATGACGCGATCGAGCAGGCGTACGCCGGCTACGTGTACGGCGACTCGAGCTACGGCCAGCGCGCCGTGTACGAGCTCGGTCTGACCGGCATCCCGGTCCTGAACGTCAACAACAACTGCTCCACCGGCTCGAGCGCGCTGATGCTGGCGCGCAACGCGATCAAGGGCGGCCTGGCCGACTGCGCGCTGGCGATCGGCTTCGAGAAGATGGAGCGCGGGTCGCTGGGCATGAAGTACACCGACCGCACGCCGGCGCTCGACAAGCACATGGCGCGCATGTTCCAGATCCGTGACCCGGAGACGAGCCCGTTCGCGCCGCAGATGTTTGGCAACGCCGGCCGCGACCACATGGAGAAGTACGGCTCCAAGCCCGAGCACTACGTGTGGATTGGCTGGAAGAACCACAAGCACTCGGTCAACAATCCGTACGCGCAGTTCCAGACCGAGTACACGCTCGAGCAGATCAGGGACGCGCCGATGATCCACGAGCCGCTCACCAAGCTGCAGTGCTCGCCGACCTCGGACGGCGCCGCGGCGGCGATTGTGGCGTCGGAGCGCTTCGTCGACGAGCACGATCTGTGGGACCAGGCGATCGAGATCGCCGGGCAGGCCATGGTCACAGACCTGAAATCCTCCTTCGACGACAGCGCCGACTGCATCAGGATCGTCGGCTACGACATGTCCAGGGAGGCCGCGAACAAGGCCTATGACGAAGCCGGCGTGGGCCCCGAGGACATCAACGTCGTCGAGCTCCACGACTGCTTCAGCGCCAACGAGCTGATCACCTACGAGGCGCTCGGGCTCGCCGCTGAGGGCGAGGGCCACAAGCTGGTGGAGAAGCAGGCGACCACCTACGGTGGCGACGGGCCGATCGTCAATCCGAGCGGTGGACTGATCTCCAAGGGCCACCCGCTCGGCGCCACAGGACTGGCCCAGTGCTCCGAGTTGACCTGGCAGCTGCGCGGTCAAGCCGACAACCGACAGGTCGACGGCGTTAAAGTCGCGTTGCAGCACAACATCGGTCTCGGCGGCGCCGCCGTCGTGAGCATCTACAGAAAGGCCGCGTAGCAATGGCGACCACGACTGAGCAGCAGACAAACGGAAGCCCCGGGAGCGCGGACTCGATCGTCGTCGAGAACCCGGCCACCGGCGAGGTGGTAGCCACGCTGGCCGCGGCCACCGAGGCCGAGCTCAAGGAGATGGCCGAGCGCGGCCGCCGGGCCCAGCCCGGGTGGGAGGCGCTCGGCTTCGAGGGCCGGGCCAAGGTCCTGCGCCGAATGCAGAAGTGGGTGCTCGACCACGACGAGCGCTTCATCGACACGCTCGTCTCCGAGACCGGCAAGACCCGCGAGGACGCGGTGCTCGCCGAGCTCGGCTACGCCGCGAACTCGTTTGGCTTCTGGGCCAAGAACGCGGCCAAGTACCTGGCCGACGAGAAGATCAAGACCGCGACGCCGTTCCTGATGGGCCGCAAGGTGTTCGTCCGTTACGCACCAGTGGGCCTGGTCGGCGTGATCGGCCCGTGGAACTACCCGTTCACGAACACGGTCGGTGACGCGGTCCCCGCGCTCGCCGCGGGCAACTCGGTGATCGTCAAGCCGTCGAGCGTGACCCCGCTGACCTCGCTGCTGATCGAGGAGGGCCTGCGCGAGTGCGGAATTCCCGACGGTGTCTTCCAGGTCGTGGTCGGTCGCGGTCCGATCGGGATGCCGCTGATCGACCTGGTCGACTTCGTGATGTTCACGGGCTCGACCGAGACCGGGATCAAGGTCGCCGAGCGGGCGGCGAAGACCCTCACGCCGGTATCGCTCGAGCTCGGCGGCAAGGACCCGATGATCGTGCTTGCGGACGCCGACCTCGAGCGGGCGGCCAACGCGGCCGTGTTCTGGTCGATGCAGAACACCGGCCAGACCTGCATCTCGGTCGAGCGCGTCTACGTCGAGGAGCCGATCTACGATCAATTCACCTCGCTCGTGGCCGACCGGGCCCGTGCGCTGCGTCAGGGAGTTCCTGGTGAATTCGGGTCGGTCGACGTGGGATCGTTCATCAACCCGCCACAGATCGACATCGTGGAAGAGCACGTCAACGACGCGGTCAAGAAGGGTGCGCGCGTGCTCGCCGGCGGCCACCGCGGCACGGAGAAGGGCGCGTTCTACGAGCCCACCGTGCTGGCGGACGTCAACCACGACATGGAGTGCATGCGCGAGGAGACCTTCGGTCCCACGCTCCCGATCATGAAGGTGGCGGACTCGGAGGAGGCGATTCGGCTCGCGAACGATTCGCCCTACGGCCTCCAGGCCTCGGTGTTCACCAAGGACATCGCCAAGGGCGAGGCGGTGGCGCGCAGGATCGAGGCCGGCGCGGTCGTCGTGAACGACTGCAACGCCAACTACATCGCGCTCGAGGCGCCGATGGGCGGCTGGAAGACCTCGGGCATGGGCGTGCGCCACGGCCCGGAAGGGATCCGCAAGTACACCCACCGACAGACGATCCTGCTCACCCGCTTCGCGATGAAGAAGGATCTGTACTTCTTCCCGTACAAGGCGGGAACGAGCAAGCTCCTGCTGCGGCTGTTGAAGCTCATATACGGTCGCGGCAATCGCGACTGACGAGAACGCGGGCAGGGGAAATGAACGCGTTCGAAGTCGTGACGATCATCGTCAGCGTGGTGGCGATCGCACTCGCCGCCACCACGTATTTCCGCCTCAGCCGAGTTCTTCAGGAGCTCGGCCGGGGCGGAATGTCCTCATACCGAGGACGGGATGCCGACATCGCGAACTCGCCCAACGAGGACGACCGCGACGCGCCGCTCCCGAGACGACCGATCCGCGGCCGCCCCGAGTAGGCAACCGACGCGACCCCGGGCGCCTATAGCCCCAGTGTCTTGCCGATGATGTCGCGCTGGATCTCGCTCGTGCCGCCGTAGATCGTCGTCACCACGGCGGTGCGGACCTGGCGCTCCATGTCGTACTCGACGGCGTAGCCGTAGCCGCCCATCATCTGCATCGCCTCGAGCGTCGTGCGCTTGGCGGTTTCGGTCGCTTTCAGCTTCGACATCGAGGCCTCGCGCGGGAACAGCGCGCCCGGATTGGCGTCGACCGATGCGGCCGTGCTGTAGACGAGCTGCCGCGTGGCCTCGATCTCCGTGGCGAGGTCGGCCAGGCGGTGCTTGAGCGCCTGGAAGCTCCCAATCGGGCGGCCGAACTGCTTGCGCTCCTTGACGTAGGCGAGCACGTCGTCGAACGCGCGCTGGGCCATCCCGAGCGACTGTGCGGCGATGATCAGCCGCTCGTGGTTGAGCCCCGCCATCAACTGCATCCACGCCTGGTCCTGGTCACCCACGAGCCGGTCGGCCGGCACCTCGCAGTCGGTGAAGAACACGTCGTTGACCTCACGGCCGCCCATCGTCTCGATGCCGCGCACATCCATGCCCTCGGATCCGGCCGGAACCGAGATCATGCTCAGGCCCTCGTGCTTGTTGCCGGTCCGGGTGGTGCGACACACGAGCAGGATGTGGTCGGCGGCGTGAGCAGCCGTGATCCACGTCTTCTGCCCGTTGATCACATATCCCCCGTTGGCGCGTTCGGCCTTGCACGAGAGGTTCCCGACGTCCGAGCCGGCCTCGGGCTCGGACATCGCGATCGCCTCGACGCGACCGTGGACGATCCCGCTGAGCAGCTCCTGCTTGAGTGCCTCGGAGCCGAACCGCTCGACCGCGCCGGCAGTGATCATGCTGACCGGGAAGAAGCCCATCGGGATCAGCCCGCGCGAGAACTCCTCGCACAGCAGGCACATGTCGACCGCGCCGCCGCCCGAGCCACCGTAGGTCTCGGGAATCGCGACGCCGAGCCAGCCGAGGTCGGCGATCCGCTCGTACATCTGCTGGTTGTGCGGCTCGTGGCCGTTGTCGGTGAGCGCGTCGCGCTGCTCGCGCGTGCCGCACTCACGGCGGGCGAAGTCTCGGATCGCCTCGACGAACGCTCGCTGCTCGTCGGTCAGGGTCTGGATGCTCATTGCTCTCTCCGGTCTGTGGGGCCGCGGGGCGTTCTATGGGGCCGCGGGTTCGATGCGGGCCGCGGGTTCGATGGGCCCGCGGGTACTTTGACACCTGGTACGCGTGGTACGATATCTGCATTCTGCGTACCATGGGAGGTGCCGAACGATGACAGCGACGCTGTTCCCGAGCGAGACCGAGATCGAGCGGCTGCTGGTGCGGCCAGAGTCGGTCACCTGGCGGTTCGCGAGTGACGTGCGGCTCTACGCGGTGATGCTGTATCCGCTGCTGTTGCAGGTCGCACACCCGACCGTGGGGGCAGGCGTGCGCGACTACTCGGACTTCGAGCACCGTCCGTGGGATCGTCTGATGCGCACGCTGGACTACGTCAGCCTGCTCGTCTACGGAGGTCCGGACGCGATTGCCGCGGGCCGGCGACTGCGAGCAATCCACAAGGGCTTTCAGGGCACTCGCCCGGACGGACAGCGCTACTACGCGCTCGAGCCGCATGCCTACGCATGGGTGCACGCCACGCTGCTTGAGAGCTACGTGGCCGGCCACGCGCACTTTGGCCGGCCGATGAGCCCCGGTGAGCTCGAGACCTTCTACCGCGAGTATCGGGGCCTCGGCCGCCTGATCGGAGTTCGCGAGGGCGACCTTCCCGGGGACTGGGCTGGCTTCCGCCGCTACTTCGACGAGACGAGCGAGAACGAGCTCGAGCGAACCGTGTCGGTCGACCGGGTCCTCGGCTCGGTGCGAAACGCCGCGCGGCCTCCGGGACCGATCCCTGACGCCCTGTGGCGGGCGGCCAGGCTGCCGGCCGGACGCGCGCTGTGGCTCGGAGGCATCGGCCTCGTGGAACCCCGGCTGCGTGAGCGACTCGGAATCCCCTGGACCCGCTCCGACGAGGCGGCCTTCGGCCTGCTCGGCCGTCTCAGCCGCGGGGTTGCGCCGATGCTGCCCAAGCGCCTGAAGGTCATGGGGCCGGCACAGCTGCGCTGGCGCCGCGAGGCGATCGCGCGTGGACCGCTCGGAGCCGGCGCACCCGCGCGCACGCCCGTTCAGGCTGCGGCCTAGGAGCACCGTGCCCGCGGAGACAGCCAGACTGCTCGCGCTTGCCTTCGATCCCGAGGTGAGGACCGCCGACGACGCGCTCTCGACCCGGATCCTCGATGCGGCGCTCGCGCTCGCGGCGGCATCCGGCCTGCGTCATCTCACGATGGACGACGTGGCGCGCCGGGCCGGCGTCGGGCGGATGACCGTATATCGGCGGTTCGGCTCCAAGGCGGCGCTCGTCGACGCGCTCTCGGTGCGAGAGTGCCGTCGCTGCCTGGGCCGAATCGCGGCCGCGATCCCGCAGGACGCCGAGGCGGACGAGCGCTTGGCCGCGCTGTTCACGGCGACGCTACAGGTGATCCGTGAGCACCCGCTGCTCGCGCGCCTGGCCGCCGTCGAGCCGGAGGCGCTGCTGCTCGAGCTCACGCGCGATGGGAGCGCCGTCTTCCGGATGGTCCGCGATTTCCTGATCGGACTGATCCGCGAGAGCCAGCGCTCGGGCGAGCTGGTCGACGTGGACCCGGCGGTCCTGGCCGAGCTCGGGCTGCGGCTCGGAGCCAGCTTTGTGCTGATGCCGGACAGCGTCCTGCCGCTCGACGACGCGGCGGCGATGCGCAGGCTGATCGGGACGATCGTCGTCAGCCGTGCGGTAGCCTGACCCGCGGCGCGGGAAGGGCGCGGAAACGCCCTGACATCGCTCGAGGATTCGAGCGATCGCCCTCGCACGCTCGGCCCGCCGCCGCGCGCGCACGCTTCAGATTCGCTTCGTCTCCTTTCAGATTCGCTTCATCTTCATTCACGATGCTCATCCGCCATGCAGATGCCCCTCGCGATGCCGCGGCCTGCGCGGCCATCTACGGGCCGTTTGTGAGAGACACGGTGATCTCATTCGAGGAGCAGGTGCCCGACGAGCGCGAGCTCAGGAGGCGGATCGAGCTGACCAGCCGGACGCATCCGTGGCTGGTCGCCGAGGATGGCGGCGAGACGATCGCCTTCGCCTACGGCGGGCCGCACCGGGAGCGGGCCGCCTACCGGTGGGCGACCGACGTGACCGTTTACGTGTCGCCTGACCACCATCGCCGCGGCGTCGGGCGCTCGCTGTACGAGGAGCTGCTCTCGCAGCTGACGGCGCAGGGTTTCCACGTCGCGTGCGCGGGGATCACGCTGCCGAACGCGGCCAGCGTGGGCCTGCATCGCGCTCTGGGCTTCAGCGAGGTCGGGGTCTATCGACGCATCGGCTTCAAGTTCGGCGCCTGGCATGACGTCGCGTGGCTCCAGCGTGACCTGCGGGCGCCCGACGGGCCGCCGGCCGAGCCGGGACGGCCCACCTCCGAGACGGGGATCCGGTGAGCGACCCCCGTCCACAGGTCCAGTTCGAGCCTCGCCGGCCGCGCCGTCGCCGGTTCCGCCGCGGCCCGGTGATCCTCGTCGTGGCACTGATCGCCTGCGTTAGCGCTGCGGCCGGACTCGCGCTCTCAGGCCGCGGCGATCACGGCAGCTCGTTGCCGACGATCGCGGGGCACCGGCTTCCCCGGGTCCACGACGGTCGCCCGAACATCGTGTTCGTGCTGACCGACGATCTGTCGATGGACCTCCTGCGCTACATGCCGCACGTGCTGGCGATGGAGCGGGGCGGCCTCACCTTCCGCAACTACTTCGTGTCCGATTCGCTGTGCTGCCCATCGCGCGCGTCGATCTTCAGCGGCAACTTCCCGCACGACACCCACGTGTTCGCCAACACCGGCAAGCACGGCGGCTTCCGGGTCTTCTACTCCCGCGGCGAGGAGCACCACACGTTCGCGACGGCGCTGCACCGCTCCGGATACCGGACAGCGCTGATGGGCAAGTACCTGAACGGCTACCTGGAGACGAAGGGGATGGCGCACGACGGCACCTCGGCCAATGTTCCCTCGAGCTACGTGCCTCCCGGCTGGGCGCAGTGGGATGCCGCCGGCTACGGTTATCCGGAGTACAACTACATCCTCAACTCGAACGGCGAGCTCCAGTTCCACGGTCATAAGCCGTCCAACTACCTGACCGACGTCATCGCCCGCCGCGGGATCGACTTCATCAACCGCTCGGCCGAGGCCGGCAAGCCGTTCTTCCTCGAGCTCGCCACCTTCGCCCCCCACTCCCCTTACGTGCCGGCCCCGCGCGATCGTCACGACTTCCCTGGCCTGCGTGCGCCCGAGCCACCGAACTTCGATCGACTGCCAACGCACGCGCCGAGCTGGCTGCGCGTTCACCCGCCGCTGCGCGCCGGCCAGATCGCGCAGATCAACCATGCGTTCCGCAAGCGGGCGCAGTCGGTCCAGGCGGTCGACCGGATGATCGGCGAGATCGAGCAGGTGCTCGCCGCCGACCGGCTGAGCGACAACACGTACATCGTGTTCAGCTCCGACAACGGGCTGCACACCGGCGAGTACCGCCTGACGCCGGGCAAGCTGACGGCGTTCGACACCGACATCCACGTGCCGCTCGTGGTCGTCGGCCCCGGCGTCCCGCCCGGCACGTCGACGAACGCGATGACCGAGAACATTGACCTGGCCAAGACGTTCGCCGCGATCGGCGGCACCTCACTGCAGAACGACGGTCACAGCCTCGTGCCGCTGCTGCTGGGCGCCCGTCAGCCGAACTGGCCCAACGCGCTCCTGATCGAGCACCGCGGCCCGCACCAAGCGCCCAGCGATCCCGACTTCCAGGAGCCGGCCAGCGGCAACCCGCTGACCTACGAGGCAATGCGCACGAAGGACTTCCTATACGTCGAGTACGTCGACGGCGAGCGCGAGTTCTACGACCTGCGCACCGACCCGTTCGAGCTGCACAACCTGGCCCGCTCCCTCTCCGCGCGCACGCGCGCGCAGCTGCACGCCGATCTGCTCGGGCTCGAGAGCTGCCACACCGGCCCCACCTGTTGGCGGGCGATGCACATCGGGCACGCGAACGTGACCTACGTGTACCCGTCGGCCGCGGGGCGCCACCGGCACCGCTGAGTCGGCTTGACCAACCGCCCCCGCCCCTCGTAGGGTTTCCGCGGTGGCAGTGCAATGGGTGGATCTGGGGGCAGGTGGACTGCTCGTCGCGTCCGCCGAGAAGGCCTGGATCCAGCACCCTCAGCCGGGGGCGCTAGCACTGGAGCGACCGATGCCGGACCTGCTCGCCGCCGATCCGGACACCACCCGACACCTGCTCGACGGCGCGATCGCGGCGGCTGAGCGAGCCACGCCGCCGGCCGCACCGCCACCGATGACTG
The DNA here is from genome assembly GCA_963796645.1 of uncultured Solirubrobacterales bacterium. GTDB lineage: Bacteria > Actinomycetota > Thermoleophilia > Solirubrobacterales > Solirubrobacteraceae > Palsa-465. Next base: position 304,902 of record CAWCMQ010000009.1, read on the forward strand.
CCGTCCGCTGGGCCTGGGATCTCGTCAATCAGCACTTCATCGCCCACCACAGCGTGCGTCTGCTGGGCAGCAGCGTGACCCGCTACGCCGAGTTGCACCGGGCCGACCTGGCGGAGTTCGCCGCCACTCGGCTCGAGGGCGAGCAGGGGCACGACCGGTTCCCCCTTAACGACCTCCGTGCGCTCGGCTACGACGCCGAGGCCGTGGTCGACGCGGTCGTCCCGGATCCGGTTGCCGTGAACCTGATCGCCTACGCCACCGACGCGCTGACCGGGACGCAGCCGATCGCCTTTCTCGGCTACATCCACGCGATGGAGCGTCACGCGATCCGGGTTCCGAGCCACTGGTTCGCACAACTCGCCGCCGCGCTCGGACCGGGCATCGACGCGACCTCCGGCCTGCGTGCGCACGCTACCGACCTCGATCTCGAGCACGTGGACGAGGCGATCGAGTTCTTCTCGAGGCTGACGTCCGGCGACCGCGCCGAGATCGCGCGGGCGTGCTTCCGCACCGCCCAGATCCGCTGCGCCGCGGCCGAACAACCGTCCGAAGCACAGCTCGAGGCCGTGCTCTCGCCCTTCTCAGCCAGCCCGGCTCCGTCCACGAGGCGGAGCGATCATCTACAGCAAGGAGTCATCAGGTGAGCACCGACCCTCGAGACAACCGGGGCTACGAGATCGTTCAGGACGTCGTCGCGCAGGCGCTGGCCGACGATGAGTTTCGCCAGCAGCTGCTTGACGACCCGAAGGCTGTCCTCCGCGATGCGGGCCTGATCGTGTCGGACGAGGTCGAGATCGTGATCCACCAGAACACCCTTGACCGCGTGCACTTCGTGCTGCCCGCGCTCGGGGGCGAGGAGCTCGACATCGACGAAGTCGAGATCGTGGCGATCAGCCACCACTGGCCGATCTGAGCGCCCCGAGCAGCGCCGCGGCGGCGGCGCGTCCCGGCCGATCGGCCTTGGTCGCGAACAGCTCAGCCGCCGCGGTCGCCTCGGCGGTCGCCTCGTCGGCTCGGCGCAGCCCGGCGAGCACACGCGCGAGCCCAAGGCGAGCCTCGGCCTGGAAGCCGACGAAGTCGGTCGCCGAGGCAAACCTAACCGCAGCTCGGGCGGGCCGCTCGGCGCGCTCGGGATCTCCGTCCGCCAGCGCCAGGCCGGCCCTGACCTCGTGCGTGATCGCGGATACGGTCACCTCCTCGGGCGAGGCGAGCTCCTCGGCGAGCGCGAGCGCCTGCGCGGCCGCGGACGTGTCTCCGATCCCCAGGCATGCCCGTGCAAGGAGCGCCTGCGTGGTCGATCGCTGTGAGCGCTCGCCCAGCTCGGCCAGCACGCGGTCAGACTCGAGCAACAGCTCGCGAGCCGCGCCGCCGTCACCGCGAGACAGCTCGATCCGGCCGCGGAGCTGATGACATCCGGCGGCCAGGATCCGCATGCCGAGCCCACCGAACGCCTCGAATGCGCGGTCGGTCAGCGCGGCCGCACGGTCGAACGAGCCGTGGAGGCGCTCCACCTCCGCCCGCCCGAGCTCCACGCACGCGGTCAGATATGGCCCCGGCGCCTCGTCCGCGATCACGTCGAGCGCACCGGTGATCGCCTCGGCATCGGCGCGTCCGTACATCAGCGTCGCGATGTACCAGCCGAGCGCACGCGCGCGCAGGGCTCCGTCGCCGGCCGCACGTGCGTGTTCGGCCGCGAGTCGCGCCTCCGCCGCTGCGAGCGTCGCATTGTTGGCGCCCCAATGACGCCAGAAGAACAGCATGTGGGCCTTGGCGAGGCCGCGGTCATCCCCCACCCGGTCCAGCTGCTCCACCAGTTGCGGTAGCCGCGACTCAATCGCCTGGGGGGCCAGGTCGGGTTGGGCCAGCACGAGCCACTCGAGCCGGTCCAGGGAGGCGAGCAGCGCGACGCCCGGCTCGTCCTCGGCGACGGCGAACAATTCGTCGGCGCGTGCCAGCTCGCCGGTCTCGATCAGGCGTTCGGCGAGCGCCAGCGAGGCCTCGGGTCGCAGTGGGTCGCCCGGCGGCATCATCTCGAGGGCACGGCCGAGCAGGTTGCCGGCCGCGGCGGCGTCGCTCCGCTCCCCCGCCCGCCGACCCGCTGCGTACAGGTGCTCGGCCGCCCGACGCGTGAGCACAGGATCGGCCTTGGCACGCAGCTCGCGCTTGTAGCGAACCGCCTGCTCGAGGTGCCATCCGGCGATCTCGTCGAGCTCCAGGAGACCGCCGGCGGCGTCCTCGAGCCAGGACGCGAAGCGCTGGTGCAGCTCCGCGCGGGTGCTCAGCGGGAGGCGCTCGTAGGTGGCGTCGCGGATCAGGAGGTGGCGGAAGCGGAACGCGTCGGCGCCGAGCGGAGTGCCCGGGTGCGGCCGGATCAGGTCCTTGCGGACCAGTGAATCCAGCTGCGCGGCGATTTCGTCCTCGGACGGACCCGCACCGAGCGCGCTGACCGCGGAGCGGTGGAAGACCTGACCCTCGACCGCGCCGCGCTCGAGCGGCTCGCGTTCGGATGCCGCGAGGCGCTCGAGGCGAGCCCCGAGCAGAGCCTGGATCGTTGGGGGGATGACCGTCGTCGCGCGCTCCCGCGTGAAGGCCACAAGCTCCTGCAGGAACAGCGGATTGCCCTCGCTGGTCTGGATCGCGCGGGCGCGTGACTCGGGAGTAAGGTCGCCGCCCAGCTCTTCGAGCAGCTGCTCGCATTCCTCGGCGCCAAGCGGTTCGAGCACAACGACGCTGGCCTCCCCACCGCCCCCCGGTCGCTCCTCCAGCAGCTCCGGCCGGGTCGTGCAGAGCACGAGGATCGGCGCCCCGGCCGAGATCGAGACAACATGCGCGAGCAGCTCAAGCAGCATCGGCTCGGCCCACTGGAGGTCGTCGATGTTGAGGATCACCGGGCGGCTGCGGGCCAACGACTCGAGCAGCAGGCGGACCTCCATGAACAGCTCCTCGGGAGTCGCCATCCCGCCTGCCGCCAGATGGTTGCGAACCGGCTCGGCCTCCTCGCCGAGGTTCGCCATCGACTCGATCAGCGGCCAGAACGTGATCCCCTCGCCGTAGGGCAGGCAGCGGCCGCTGAGGATCGTCGCGCGGTCCTCGACCTCGGCGAGGAGTTCCGCCGCCAGCCTCGACTTTCCGACCCCGGCCGGCCCGATCAGCGTCAACGCCTGACAGCTCGAGGAGGCGACGGTCAGCTCCCACGTCCGGCGCAGGCCCTCGAGCTCTCGCTGGCGCCCGACCAGGCCCACATCGAAGCGCCTCGCGACCCCGGGCGCCGTCGGGTCGACGTCGAGCAGGCGGAAGGCGCGCACCGGCGCGGCCTTCCCCTTGAGCGTCAGCGGCTCGAGCGGCTCGACCTCGACCGCGTCGCGGACCTGCCGGAGCGTCTCGTAACCGAGCAGGATCTCGTCGGGCGCAGCGGCCTGCTCAAGCCGGGCAGCGACGTTCACCGGATCCCCGAGCGCCAGCGAGCGGCCCTCGTCGCTCAGCACGAGCCCGGTGTTGATGCCGGTCCGGAACCGCAGCGTGACTCCCACCTCCTCGGCCAGCGCAGCGAGGTTGCCGTGCATCTCGGCGGCCGCGCGGACGGCCCGGAGGGCGTCGTCCTCGTGAACCCGTGGGATCCCGAACACGGCCATCACGGCATCGCCGGCGAACTTCTGCACCGTGCCGCCATGCCGCTCGATCGTGTCGGTCATCGACTCGAAGTAGCGGTTGATCACGTTGCGCAGCAGCTCGGGATCGAGGCGCTCACCGAGCTCGGTCGACCCGGCCATGTCGCAGAACAGAGCGGTGACGACCTTCCGCGCCCCACCGGGGCGCTCGTCCGGGGGCAGCGCCGCGCCGCACACGCCGCAGAAGCGAAAGCCGTTTGGGCTTTCGGTGCCGCAGCGCTCGCAGATGACCATTGCACCCCCCAGTCAGCCGGCCCGCACACGCCGGTCCTCAGGCTTTCCCCCGATCATTTTGGCACCCCCGGCCCCGGGGGCAAGTCGGCCCGGCCCCCCGGGCGACCCGCGGCGCTACCGGTCCTCGTCCAGCAGCAGCGCGAGCGTCGGGCAGGCGTCGGCGGCCTTGCGGGCGAGACCGACCAGCTCGGGCGGGACCTCGGCCTCGTCGATGATCGGAAAGCCCCAGTCGTCGAGCCGGATCAACTCGGGCAGAAGCTCGGCACACATGCCGTGGGCCTCGCACATGATCGCATTGACGCGTAGGCGGGCGCTCATCGCGCGCCTGCTCTCACCTTGCGGTGATCGGCGGTCGGATGGCGACGGTCGCGGTCGACCGGCAGCCCGGCCGCCGGCGCGACGCAGCGTGAGCTCCGATGCCAGTCGATCTCGTCGCCGAACACGTCGAGTGCGCTCTCGACGAACCGGGCAGCGCCGTTGGGGTGATGGCAGGCGCCGCGCCCGACCACCTCGGAGGTCCACCGCAGCACGCGGTCTCGCTCGCGCTCGTGGGCGACCCCGTCGGCAAGCGCGCCGACCGAGTCTGCGATCGCGCGCAGGCCGTAGACGCACGGCCCGCATTGGCCGGCCGACTGGCGCGCCAGATAGTCGATCACGCGAGCGCTCTCGTGCAGGCCACACGAGCTCTCGCCCAGCGCGATCAGCACACCGGAGCCGAGCGAGCAGCCGACCGAGCGCAGATCCTCGCGCGCCAGCCGCAGCCGGAACGCCCGCGAGCTCTCGACCCAGGTGCCGAAATAACCCCCGACGAGCAGTGCCTGCAGCGGCTCGGTCGACCCTCCCGCAGCGGCCAGCAGGTCGGTCATCGGGGTGCCGAACGCCAGCTCGTACACGCCGGGGGCCTCGACGGCACCGGAGATCGTCACCAGCGCCGAACCAGGGTCGGCCTCGGTTCCGAGCTCGCGGTACCAGTGCTCGCCGTAGCGCGCCACGAGCGCGATCTGCGAGAGCGTCTCGGGGTTCTGGATCAGCGTCGGGCGCCCGCGATAGCCGCGCTCGAACGGGCGTGGCGGGACGAGTGTGGGGATCGCCGCGCCGCCGTTGAGGTAGTGGATGACGGCGCTCTCCTCGCCCATCACGTAGCCCTCGGGCCCCGCGGCCAGCTGGAAGTTGACGCCGTCCCCGTCGCGCGCGGAGATCGCTCCCTCGAGTGCGCGCAGCTGCGCGGTGGCGCTCTCCCCCACCTTGACGATCGCCTCCTTGGCCCCGACCGCGCGTGCGGCGAGCACGGCGCCGTCGAGCACGAGGTGCGGGAGCCGGGAGAGCAACAGCCGGTCCTTGTTGCTGGCCGGCTCGGTCTCGCTTCCGTTGACGACGAGGGTGGCCGAGCCGCGGCGGCCGGCCACGGCCCGGAGCTTGCGGGCGGTGGGGAAGTCGGCGCCACCGCGCCCGCGCAGCCCGCTTCGCTCGACCGCGTCGATCAGCTCGTGGGCGGCCATGCGCGGGAGCGGTCCGTGTGCGCTCGCATGATCGGCGAGCGTCATCACTTCACCGGTCGGCCGTAAACCGGCCAGAAGCCGTGGGAGACCGGTCGGGCCGTCGCCGTAACCTGCCGCCATCAGCCTCCCCCTCCGTTCGTGGCGTGAAGGGTTCCGCTGACGTTTCCGGTGCTCTGGTCGATGCTCAGGTTGGCGTGCAGATCGAGCGAGTCGCCGGAGATGCTGGCCACGTGGGCAATGAACTGCTCGCCCTGAAGCGAGACGATCCGACCCTCCATCACGGCCGGGATGCCGTCGGCCAGGAGGTCAACCTGGCTGCCGGTCATCGACAGGCCGCCGGCGCCGATCGGGGCCCCGGCCAGCCGGATCCGAAGCCGGCCGCGCGCGCCCCCGCTGAGATGCAGCGCGAGATCGACGATCGCGCCTCCGGGTTCGGATCTCTGTGTGACCTTGCCGTTGAGCTGAGCCGAGAAGGGAGCCTTGAGCGTCGTCGCCGCGGCTGGCTGAGAGGGCGCGGAAGCGGCACGTACGGCCACCGGCGTGAAGCTCTTGCCGAGCAGGCTTGCCGGAGTGCCGGCGCGGCGCGCCCAGTGCGGCGCGAGCGGCCCGGAGACGGTGAAGATCGCGAGGCCGATCGGGATCGCGATGCTGAGGACGACCGCCGGGGCGCGGAAGTCACCGTCGGGATCGGAGCGGGCGACCCGGGTGAGAACCGCGATCACGACCGCGGCCACGCATCCGGCGGTCAGAACCAGCATCCACCACACCTTCGTGTCGCTGCCGGTGCCCAGGCCGTGGAATACCGCCACCGGCCAGGCCGCGTAGGCGAGCCAGTGAATCGCGCGCCACGTGCTGTAGCCGAGGCGGCGCCGGAGCAGGCTTGTCACCACCAGCGCGATCAGCAGATCGAACGACAGCGCCCCAAAGCCCATCCACAGCGGGCGGTAGGCGGATGCGAACGGGATCACCGCATCGGTCAGCTTGATCGGCGCGAAGCTGTCGAGCACGCTTGTGACGATGTGAACCGCGAGCAGCGCCAGCACCATCAGTGAGACGTCGCGGTGCAGCGAGTCGATCGCGAACCGCGGCCAGCGAGGCGCCACCGCGAAGCGGATCGAACCGAGGATCCCGAGCACGACGCTGATCGTCAGGAGCAGCAGCGACACGGCTCCGGTGCCGCGGGCCAGATACCAGTAGGCGCTCGGCCCGGCGGCCGCGATTGCGCTCATCGTGGAGCCCCTCCGGCGAACACGGGCGTGGGCTGCTGCACCCGCGCGAGGTCGTCGCCCTCCGAGGGCCAGCCGGCGAGGTGGCGCACGCCGCCATCGACCCCGACGAGGCGGCTCGGCAGCTCGAGCGACTCGAGCCACGCCACCGCGCGCTCTCCGCGGACGATCGCCGCGGTCGTTGCGATGTTCGCGTCCAGGCAGTTGGCGGCACACACGCTGACCGTGCGCCATGCGGTGGCGACGGGACGGCCGGTTGCGGGGTTGACGAGGTGGTGGGCGGTCCGGCCTGCGGTCTGCCAGCGACGGACGGTGGTGCTCGAGGTGGCCAGGCCGCCGGAGCGCAGCGTGATCCACTGGCCCGGCGCATCGACGCCGGAGCGGTGGTCGTCCGTCACCCGCACCCGCCACCCGGCTTCGGGCACGGGCCCGGCGATCGAGATGTCGCCCCCGAGGCTCACAAGTACGCCGCATCCGGCCAGTTCGTGCGCCGCGGCCGCCGCGCGGTCGGCGGCGAGCGCCTTGGCGGTGGCGCCGAGGTCGAGCATCACCCCCCGCGGGACCCTGATGGTGCCGGCGCTCGAATCCACCTGAACCGAGCGCCAGCCGGGAACCGGGACGATCTTGATCGTGCGGGCGCGCGCCTCGGGCGTCGCAAGCTCGTCGAAGTCTCGGTCGTAGCCAAGCGCCACCAGCGAGGCGCCGACCGTCGGGTCGACGTCGCCCTCGGTCAGCCTGGCCGCGCGCAGGGCCTCGGCGACAGCGTCAAGCAGCAGCGGACCCACGGTCACCGTTTCGCCCGCCGACGCGTTCAGCGCCGTGAGCTCGGAGTCATCGCGGAACCGCGAGCACGCCAGGTCAAACTCCTGCACGGTTCGGTCAACCGCCTCGCGCGCTCGCTCCAGTCGCGCGGCGTCGCTGACTGCGAGCACGGCGACGCTGCCGAGCGCCGGGAAGCTGACGCTGCTTTCGGAGGTGTTCATGACGCGCTCAGGAGCCGATCATGACCCGCCCGACACGGCCGGCGCGGGCTGGGGCTGCGGCGCTGGGGCCGCCTGCTGGCTCGGTGCCGGCTGCGTCGGACCGGACTGCGCGGGCGCCGACTGCGTCGGGGCAGACTGCGCGGGTGCGGACTGCGCCGGCGACGGCGCGGCCGACGGCTGCGGCGCGCTCGATGGGCCCTGGAGTCCGAGGTCGCCGGCCGAGGCTAGCGGCGGCATCTTCAAATGGTTCGTGGTTGGCTTCGTGGCGGTGCGCGCCGACACGTGGGCCGTGACCCGGCCCTTGGCTCCCAGCGAGTGGCCGGGGGCGATCGCCGAGACCAGCGCCGCGAAGGCAGCCGTCAGCCCGGCGACGGCGACCACGGCCCATCGGCGGGTGCGGCCGACGCGCGCCAGGGCGGCGTCCCGTTCGAGCTGGGCGAGCGATGTGCTCCGCCGTGTCATCTGTTGGTATTCGCCGATCACGTCCAAAGTATTCGCCTAAGAGCATCACGTTTCAGTAAGAGCAGTATGAGAATTCGTCCATCTGGCCCCGTCGCTAAAGGGCCGGAAGCTCAATCGTGAAGGCGGATCCGTCGACCTTGACCCGCCCGTCGTGGTGCTCGGCGATCGCGGCCACGATCGACAATCCAAGGCCCGAACCGGGGCGGCGCGCGGAGTCGGCACCGCGCCAGAAGCGCTCGAACAGATGCCCGCGTTGCTCGGGATCCGGTCCGGGACCCGCGTCGCGTACGGTCAACTCGACATCCCGTCCGTTCACGCTCAGGCTGATCACCACGTCGCCACCGGGCGGGCCGTGCACGAGACCGTTCTCGACCAGGTTTTCGAGCGCGCGCCGCAGCGAATCGGCGTCGCCGCGGACGCGTACCGCGTCGAGAACCCCGAGCCGGACCCGTCCGTCGCGGTCGGCATGCGCCTGGGCCACCTCTCGCACGAGCTGGTCGAGCGCCAGCGGCTCCGCCTCGTGCTGGGCCCCGGCGCGCTCGAGCACGAGCAGGTCGTCGACGAGCCTCGCCAGCCGCGTCGCGTCGGCGCGCAGCTCCTCCACCAGCTCCTCGTCGGCGCCGTGGCGGGCCGCGAACTCGACATTTCCCAGCAGCGTCGTCACCGGCGTGCGCAGCTCGTGCGAGGCGTCGGCGAGGAACCTCCGCTCCTTGGCCTGGGCCTCCTCGAGGGAAGCGAGCATCCGGTTGAGCACGCCGGTCAGCTGCCCGATCTCGTCCGCCATCTGCGGCTCCCCGAGCCGACGTGAGGGGTCAGCGGTGCGCTCGATCTCGCCCGCGGCGTCGGCCAGCCGCCGCAGCGGGAGCAACTCCCGCCGGGTGAGCGCGCCGGCCACGAACGCCGCCAGCACCGCCATCAGCGCCCCGATCAGGCCGATCACGAAGCCGAGGTGGTGGACCGTGCGCGAGATGTCCGTGGTGTCGGAGGCCACGAGCACGGCACCGCCGGCCGCCGGTCCACCCGCGAGCGCGATCGGTGCGGCGTACATCCGCAACCGACTCGAGGACAGGACGACGTTCTCATATTCGGCCTTGCCCTGAACGCGGGCCGCCCGCGCCGCGCCGCCCTGCGGAAGCAGGTTGGCGCCGAGGGTCAGGGAGCGGGCGAGGATCCGACCCCGCGCGTCGATCACCTCGACCGCGATCTGACGCCCGGAAACCGGGCTCTCGAGCGCACCGGGGCTGGTCAGCACCGCCGGCGCCGAGACCGCCAGCTGGGCCACCTGCTGGGCGCGATCGCGCAGCGCCGTGTCGAGCGAGCTGCGTAGCTCGTGCCCGACGAGCGCGACCGTGACCACCGCGAACAGCGCCACGGCGGTGAGGATCGAACCGGCCGCGGCCAGCATCAGACGTCCCCGCAGGCTGCGCGTCTTCAGCGGCGACTTGCGCAACAACCAACTCCAGATTCAGGTGTGGTTAACAGGAATGGATAACTTTTGCTATGAAATAGGAGCTTTTCCACACTGAAGGGGGAACTTGCGCCAAGACGCGCACGGCTTGGACGAGCCGGTACGGGTGCTTCTTGTCGAGGACGACGCTCGCACGGCGATTTTGATCGGCGAGGTGCTTCGTGCAACCTGGGACACCGGGCTGGTGCTCGCAAATACTCAGCGACTCGTGGATGCCACGCAGGAACTGCTGGATCGCGGCGCCAGCTGCGTGCTGATCGACCTTTCCGTGCAACCGGAGGACCCGGAGGGCGCGATCGAGCAGCTGCGCAACGCCGCGCCGGACGTGGCGATCGTTGCGCTGGCCGATCGCCACGACTCTGAGCGCGCGCTCAGCGTGATCAGAAGCGGGGCGCAGGACTACCTGGTCAAGCCCGAGGTGTTCCCGGCCCTGCTCAGTCGTGCAATTCGCCACGCGATCGAGCGCAAGCGCACCGAGGTGCGCCTCGTGAACCAGGCACTTCACGACCCGCTCACCGGACTTCCCAACCGGGCGTTGTTCCTGGACCGGCTCGGCGTCGCGCTCGACCGTTCGCGTCGAACCACCGGCACGGTCGCGGTGCTGTTCGTCGATGTGGACAACTTCAAGGATGTCAACGACTCGCTCGGCCATGCCGCCGGCGACCGCCTCCTCGCCGAATTGGCAGAGCGCCTGAGCAAGATGCTGCGGCCGATGGACACGGTGGCGCGGTTCGGGGGGGATGAGTTCACGCTGCTGTTCGAGGACCTGTCCTCCGAGCGTGAGGTGGTGCTGATCGCGGAGCGGATCAGCCAGGCTGCCGCGGTCCCGATCGTGCTCGATCAGGGAGAGACCTCGATCACCGTCAGCATCGGGATCGCGATCGTCACGGACCCGTCGCTCCCGCCGCAGACCGTGATCCGCGAGGCCGACGTGGCGATGTACCGGGCCAAGGAGCTCGGGCGGTCGCGGTACGAGCTGTTCGACGAGGCCTCCCGGCAGCGGGCGGCCGATCGGCTCAAGCTCGAGGCGGCCCTGCGTGAGGCGGTGCACCTCTCGCAGCTGCGGGTCCACTATCAGCCGAAGATCTCGCTCAACGGTCATGTCGGGGTCGTCGGGTTCGAGGCGCTTGTGCGCTGGGAGCACCCCGAGCTCGGCCTGATGAAGCCCGCACAATTCATACCCCTGGCCGAGGAGACGGGCATGCTCGAGCCGATCAGTGAATTCGTTCTCAAGGAGGCGTTGCGCCAGGTCTGCCGCTGGCGCCAGACCCGGCCGGAGATGACCGTATCGGTGAACCTGTCGGCACGCCAGCTCGAGGACACGGGTCTCGCGTCCGCGCTCGCGCGGGCGATTGAGACGACGGGAGCCAGCCCGAGCGCCCTGTGCCTCGAGATCAGTGAGCAGGCGGTGGCGCACAACCCCGAGGCCTCGATCAGGGCTCTCCGAGGGCTGAAGGCGATCGGGGTACGCCTCGCGATCGACGACTACGGGACCGGGTCATGCACGCTCGCGAGTCTGCGCCGGCTGCCCATCGACACGATCAAGATCCACGAGAGCTTCGTCGATTCGCTCGGCACCGATCCCGGCGAGGCCACCGTGGTCGGCGCCGTTGTCGAGCTCGGACACGCGCTCGGGATGCGGGTAGTGGCCGAGGGCGTTGAGACCGACCTCCAGCTGGCTCAGCTCAAGCAGCTCGGCTGCGACGGCGCTCAGGGCTTCCTGTTCAGCCCCGCGGTTCCCCAGGACGAGGCCGAGGTCCTGCTCACCGCCGGGTGATCGCGGTTCACGCACGCAGCGCGAAGCCGGCCCCGCGGATCGTCCGGATCAGCGGCGGCGATCCGAGCTTGCGCCGCAGGCGCGTGACGTAGCGGTCGACCACATTCGCCTCGGCGGCTCCGTCCCAGATCTCGTCGATCGCGCGCTCGCGCGTGACCGTGCGCCCCGGCTCGCGCAGCAGCAGTTCGAGCAGCGCCGTCTCGCGACCGGTGAGCTCGATCGTGCGCTTGGTCCGCCTGGCCGACCGGGCCTCGACGTCGAGTACGAGGTCGGCGTAGGCGATCAGCGGCTGGGGATCGGTATGTCTGCGGGTCAGCGCCCGGATCCTCGCGATCAGCTCCTGGATCGCGAACGGCTTGATCAGGTAGTCGTCGGCGCCCGCCTCGAGTCCGGCAACGCGGTCGGGGACGGCGTCGCGCGCGGTCAGCATCAGGATCGGCGTCGGCAGCCCCTTGCTCCGCAGGCGACGGCAGACCGCGAGCCCGTCCAGGCCGGGCATCGCGACATCGAGCACGATCACGTCTGGCGCCGAGCGCTCCGCCGCCACCAGGGCGGCGCCCCCGTCGGCGGCCGTCGCCACCTCGAACCCCTCGGCGACCAGCGTGCGCTCGAGCATCCGGCGCAACGGTGGATCGTCGTCGACCACGAGCACCCGCTCGCGCAGCGACTGCGCGTCATCCACCGGCGACGTCGCGGCGCAGGAAAACGAGGTAGGCGGCGACGAGCGCGGGCACGCCGTAGAGCGCGCAGACCCAGGCCGCCCGTGCGATCGGCGCCCAGTCGATCGGCGTGCGCAGCAGCCCCTGCCAGGCGTTGAACTGCGTGCTCAGCAGGTACGGCTGAAGCGAGCCGAGCCCGGGAAGGATCCCGATCAGCTGGATCAGCAGCGAGACCATCAGCGTTCCGACGACGGCCGCCGCGCTGTTGCGGGTGACTGAGGACAGCAGCAGCCCGATGCACACGATCGCGCCGATCGGCATCAGGTAGACGAGCAGGCTCACGTACACGAGCTCGAGCGCCTTCGGCGCCGAAACGACGGTCCCGGACAGGCTGGTCAACGGGTTGAACCCGGATTCGATACTCCCCGCGACCACCGCCACGGTTCCGCTCAACGCGATCGCCGCGATCGCGTACGTGGCCGCGGCCAGCGCCTTGCCGGTGAAGATCTGCCCTCGTTCGAGCGAGCGGGTGAGGATCGTCTTGAGCGTCCCGTTGTGGTCCTCGGAGGCGACGATGTCGCCGGCCACCAGCGCCGTGATCAGCGGAAACATCCACACTGCCCCGAACAGCAGGATCACGAGCGGGATCGCCAGGCCGCTGCGATGGATGTACGCGCCGAACGGGACGTCGTTGGGCCCTCCGTTGCGGAAGTGGGTGGCGAGCACGAACAGAATCGGCACGAGCGTCGCCGCCCCAAGACCGAGATAGGTCCGCTTCTGGTAGCGGAGCTTGGTCAGCTCCCACCGATAGACGTTGACGACACCCGGCCCGTTCATGCCGTTGCCGCCTCGGCACCCGTGGGCTGCTGGGCGCTCGGCGCGCTGCCGTTGCCCTCGGTCAGCGAGAAGAACAGGTCCTCGAGCGTGACCGTCTGGGGCGCCAGCGCTCGAATCAGGGCGCCCGCCTCGACCAGCGCCTGCGACAGCTCGGCCACGGCGGCGTCATCGCCGGTGAACGTGATCCGCTCGTGCTCCACGCGAACCTCGGCGATACCCGGCTGGGCGCGGCACACCTGGATCGCACGGTTGTCATCGGTTGTTTCGAGCCGGTAGCTGGTGCCGGCGCCGCGCTTGAGGTCGGCGATTTCGCCCTCGTAGACGATCTTGCCGGTGCGGACGATCGCGACCCGGTTGCAGACCTCCTCCACCTCGGCGAGCAGGTGGCTCGAGAGCACGACCGTCATCCCCTGGTCAGCGAGGCGGCGTATCAGCACGCGCATGTCGCGCATGCCACCCGGGTCGAGCCCGGTGGCCGGCTCGTCGAGCAGCAGCAGCTTCGGCTCCCGCAGCAGCGCGGCGGCGATGCCGAGGCGCTGGCGCATCCCGTGCGAGTAGCCGCCGACCCGGTCCTTGGCCCGGTCGTGGAGCTCGACCGTGTCGAGCGCCTCCTCGATCCGGGTCTTGGCGCCATAGCCGTCGAACGCGGCCAGCAGCTCGAGGTTGCGTCTTGCGGTCAGGTACGGATAGAACGTCGGCGCCTCGACGAAGCCGGCGACGCCCTGGAGCGCGTGCACGGTCTCCTGGGGGTCTTGACCGAACAGCCGGACCGTGCCGGCCGTCGGTCGAATCAGGCCGAGCATCATCCGCAGTGACGTCGTCTTGCCGGCGCCGTTGGGCCCGAGGTACCCGTACACATCGCCGACGTTGACGGTCAGATCGACGCCGCCGACCGCGGTCAGCTCCCCGTAGCGCTTGACCAGCCCGCGGACCTCTAGTGGAGCCGGCCCGTGCGGCCAGGGGCTCATAGCCCCCGTGCCGCCTGATCGGCGGCGACGGGCGGCACTGAGCCGACGACCGTGTAGCTGACGCCGTTCCGGGTGAATCGGACCATCGTCCCGAGCGCGGTGTCGAGCTCCTGGCCGGTGGCGCCGTTGATCGAGACCGTGGGCAGGCTGAAGCCGCGATGGTCGCCCTGGTGCGACTGGCTCGGCTGCACCGCGCCCTTGTGCGCGGTCTGCTCGATCACCGCGATCCCGCCGAGGTTCTGCCCGTAGGCGATCAGCGCCGCCGGGGTGCCGCCCCAATCCAGCAACGTGACGCTGCGCCGCTTCAGCCCGACCAGCGAGCTCGGTGCACTGGGCTTGAACGGCAGCTTGCGGGCGACGGCGGCCAGGCCGCTCACCTCGCGGTGAGCCTTGTGCCGCGCGCGGTCACGGGCGGCCGCCATCGGGCCGGTTGGGTTCTTGGTAGTCGGGGTCGCCACCTTGACGACCTTCGCGGTGCTCGGGGGCGCGACCTTGAAGTCGGATGCCGGGACGGGTTCGTAGGAGATGTCGGTCGCCTTCAGCTCGAGCACGGGGGAGGTGTCGTTGCGCGCGTATACCGCGATGCGGAGCGGAACGCCCCTGATCGCGTCCCAGGCGAGCTCACCGGCTCCGAGCAGGCCGGCGGAATGCTTGGGCCCGACCTTGACGGTGTAGGCGGCGTGGCCGGCGACGTCGCCGGGGATCGCCCCCGACAAATCGACGCGGCGGGCGACGCGGTTGATCGCGGACTGGATCGCCGCCACGGACGGAAGCTTGTGGGCCTTCGCGTGGGTGGCCTTGTCCCGGTGGTTCGGCAGCGTGCCCTCGTAAACCGTGTGGGCCGACGGGTCGTAGGCCCAGAACGAACGGTTGTTGACGACCAGCTGGGCATCACCTCCGCCGCCGTCGGACTGCAGCTCGAGGCGCAGGCGATGGCCGCTCGGCGAAATCCAGAGCCGGCCCGTCGCGCCGGTCAGGATCGGATCCGAGCCTTGAAAGTTCGAGGCGTCGATCAGATGGTTGGTGAACGTGATCCGGGCCGTGATCCCGTTCACACTCGGCGCGCGCAGGACGCCGTGGATGGCCTGCGCGAGCGGCTTGCGCGGCGGCACGGGGCCGTTTCCGGCGGCGGCAAGCGCGATCGCGGTACCGGCGATGATGGCCGTTACCAGGCCGGCAATGATTGCCAGCAACCGTCGTGTGGAGACCGTCCGTAGATACCGCGTCATCGCTCCGCCTTTCTCGTGATGGCTCCAAGATAGGCCCGAAGCTTGAAATTACTTTGACAGATCGTATGCGGGACCCGAGCAGGCGCCGGCCTGGGATCTATCCCGCCGGCGGCCCCGCTTCGATCCGCGATCGGACGTACTCCTGCGATCCCCTGAACCAGCCGAGCTTCTCGACCCACCAGGTCAGCCCCACGTCCGCGTACTCCGCCACGAGCTCCGGCACCGGGCCCTCGGACTGCGCCTCCACCACCACGTCCAACGCGCCGGCCTCATCCGAGCGCTGGGAGCGCACGAACTCGACCACCTCGCGGAGCTGGCCGGGGGTCGGGCGGTCGGTGTGCCCGATGCCCGTGAATGTGGGGAACACGCCGTCGAAGCGGGCGGCGCGGCGAAACGGACGCCGCGCGGGCCACGTCCCACCCACCCAGATCGGGATCCGCGGCCGCTGCATCGGGCGCGGCTCGAACACGGTCTCGCGCACCGAGTAGTGCTGGCCCTCGAACGAGAACCGCTCGCCGCTCCAGAGCCCGAGGACGATCTCGAGCCCCTCGTCGAGGCGGTCGGCGCGGGCGCGTGCATCGGGATCCTCGCCGAACGCCGCATAGTCCTCCTCCGGCGTCGACCCGAGCCCGACGCCGACCACGAGCCGGCCGTGCGACAGCGCGTCGAGCGTCGCAGTCTCACGCGCGAACTTCCAGGGCCGGCGCCGGGCCAGCTGACTCAGCATCACGCCGAGCCGGATCCGCTGCGTGCGCGCCGCGATCGCCGCGACGACCATGTACGGATCCGCCACCGGCCATTGGTCGCGGTAGGCCACGTGGTCCCACACGAACACCGCGTCCCAGCCCGAGGCCTCGGCCCGCTCAGCGAGCGACACGAGCAGCTCTGGGTCGCCGTACTGGCCGACGTTCGGCAGTCCAACCGCAAAGCGCACCGGCTCTTTATAGCCGGTCGTAAAGCTCGAGCAGATGCGTCCGCGTCCGGCGCCAGCGCCGCTCGACATCGGTGGGATCGCTGGTGAAGCGGAGCAGCGCGAGACCCCGCATAGTTGCAAGCGACATGTCGAGCAGCTCGCCCGCTCGGGGCCGGGCCATCAGCTCGGGGAACATCTCGACCGCGCCATCGCGGATCATTCGGGTCACGTCACGGGCGACCTCGTCCATCGCGGTGGCGATCTCGGCGTCGGTTCGCGCCGCCACCCACAGCTCCATCGTGGCCTGGAACACGGGTCCCTTGTGGAGCTCCCACGTATGGTCGAGCAGCTCCTCGAGCCGGCGGCGATCGCTGCGGGCGTGGAGCGCGTCCTGTTCGCGGAGCTCGGCCGCGAGCCTGAACGCCAGGTGCCGTACCGCCTCGGCCACGAATCGCGCTCGCGTCGGGAAGTAGTGCATCTGCGTCCCCTGTGAGACGCCGGCGCGCTCGGCCACGTTGCGCGTGGTCAGGCCGGCGTATCCCTCCTCGATCAGACACTGCAGCGCGGCATCGAGCAGGGCCGCCCGCGTGGTCGCCCGCCGCTCGGCCTGCGTGCGCCGGCCCGCCCGCGCGGTCAGGCTCTCAGGCACGGGCGTGGAGCTCCCGCAGCGCTCGCTTGAGGACCTTCCCGGTCGGGTTTCGCGGGAGCTCGTCGAGGAACGTAACGTCGCGAGGGACCTTGTAGCGCGCCAGGTTGTCCCTGACGAACGCGCGTAGCTCGTCCTCGCTCAGCGAATGGCCCGGCTTGAGCACGACGAACGCGGCGAGCCGCTTGCCGAATTCCTCGTCGTCGACCCCGATCACCGCCGCCTCGTCGACCGCCGGGTTGGTGATCAGCAGTTCCTCAACTTCCCCGGGGAACAGGTTCTCGCCGCCCGAGACGATCATGTCGTCGTCACGCCCGTCGATGAACAGCCGTCCCCCGGCGTCGAAGTGACCGACGTCCCCCGTGCTCATCAGGCCGTCGATCACCTCCTTGCCACCGCCGCCGGTGTAGCCGTCGAACTGGAAGCTGTTGCCAACGAAGATCCGGCCCGGCCGACCGGTTCCCTGCACTAGCCGTCCATCGAAGTCGTAAAGGCGGACGATCGCGCCGAACGGGACCCGGCCCGCGCAGCCGGGCGCCGCGCGCAGGTCCTCAGGGGTGGCGAACGTGGCGTAGGCGACCTCGGTCGAGCCGTAGAAGTTGTAGAGCACCTCGCCGAGCGTGCGCCGCGCGCATCGGACCAGCTCCGCCTCGAGCTGGGCGCCCGAGCAGAACACGATCCGCAGCGAGCTCGTATCCCAGCGTCCGGGCGACTCCTCCATCAGCGACACGATCCGCGACAGCATCACCGGCACGACCACGAGCGCCGACGGTCGCTCACGCTCGATCGCCTCGAGTACCCGCTCGGGCTTGAAGCGCCGCTCGCAGATCGTCGTCGAGCCGAGGATGACCGCGAGCGCCATTTGCGTGTAGCCGAGGCCGTGGAACATCGGCGCGGCCACGTACGTCGATTCGCCGGATCGATATGGGACCTTCGACAGCAGCGCGCCGACCGGCGAGAACGAACGGCTGGCCGACCGCGGCGCGCCCTTCGGCGTACCGGTCGTGCCGCTCGTGAGCAGCACCAGCGACGCTTGCTCGGACGGCGCTGCGGGGACCTGGCCGGCGTAACCCGAGATCATCGCCTCGAGGGATTCGAGCGGGCTCGGGTCGGCGTCGGTCCAGGCGAGCACACGCCCGTACCGCGGCTCGATCGGCGCCACCAGGGCGTTGTACTCCTCGTCGTGCACGAGCAGAGCAACGTCCTCGCGCTCGCACACATCGCGCAGCTGCGGTCCGCCGAAGTCGGTGTTCAGCAGCAGGATCCGAGCCCCGAGCTTGCCGGCGCCGAAGTTGATGTCGATCAGCCCGCGATGGTTCCGGCACAAGATGCCAACCGAGTCCCCTTCGCGCAGCCCGCGGTCGCGCAGCGCGCACGCGAGCGCGCTCGAGCGTGCGTCCAGCTCCCCGAACGACAGCGTGCCGAGCTCGTCGATCAGCCCAGGCCTGTCGGCGTGGCGCGCGGCCGCGATCATCACTGCGCTGGCGAGCTGCCCGTACTGTGCACTCAGGCGCAGCCCCTTGATCGTCTGAACCGGCGGGTCGCCGCCGATGATCCCGGCACGCCGGATGTGCGAAAGCGCACGGACTTCGAGCGCGGCCTGGCGACCCAGGCGGACCGCACCGTCGAGCGAGGAGCGAAGGTCGGGCACGGCGCGAAACTCTATCCGAAACTAATCAATCGACTGATTTGTTTGTGGTAGCGTCCCGCCGATGAGCACGACGACAAATGAGTTCAATGCCGCGGCGATCGGACAGTGGAGCGAGCCGGCCTCGTTTGAGGTCACGCCCGAGCGGATCCGGGCCTACGCCGCCGCCACCAACGACCCGATCGCACCCCACGCGTCCGGCGATCTCGCCCCGCCGGTGTTCGCGATCGTTCCAGCATTCGCGACCGCTGGTCAGGCCACTCTGACGGTGATTCCGGGCGAGCTGCTGATGATGGTCCTGCACGGTGAGCAGGACTTCCATTTCCATGCGCCGATCCTGCCGGGCACGACCCTGACCACGCGCGCGGTGCCGATTGGGCTGCACCCCCGCTCCTCCGGGGTGACGGTGACGGTCAAGTCCGAGACCCACGACGCCGACGGCAAGCTGCTGGTGGAGCAGTACATGACCTCGTTCGTCCGCGGCGCGCAGACCGGGCACTCGGTCGGCGAGAGCGCTCCTGGCCACGCGTTTGACGAATCGCTGCGCTCGCGCGCGCCGGATGCCGAGGTGGCGCAGACGTTCGACGCCGATCAGACCTACCGCTACGCCGAGGCGTCCGGCGACCCGATGCCGATCCACACCGATGACGCGCTCGCCAAGTCGATGGGGCTGCCCGGGATCATCATCCACGGGCTGTGCACGATGGCCTTCACCTCGGTCGCCGTGATCCAGACCGCCTGCCCGGAGGATCCGCAACGGCTCGAGCGGCTCGCGGTGCGCTTCGCCAAGACGCTTGTGCCCGAGCAGACCATCACGACGCGGATCTGGGATGCCGGGGAGGGCGCGTACGCCTACGAGACCGAGTCCGACCAGGGCGCCGTGGTGATCAAGGACGGTCTCGCGCTCGTCCGCAACTGAACCGAACGGGAGGAACCATGCCGACAGTCACGCACTCGCTCGAGATGCCCGCCGAGGCCGAGCAGGTCTGGGCGATCGCCACCGACATGAGCCGTTACGGCGAATGGAACGTCACCCACACTGGGTTCCCCGAGGGACCGCCGCAGCCCCAGGCCGGCACGACGTTCAAGGAGCAGATCACGCTCATGGGCATGCCGGGCGAGGCGAGCTGGACCGTCACCGAGACGACCGCACCCACGCTCACCGTCTGGGACGGCGAGGGCCCGATGGGGATCAAGCTCGGCTCGCGGCTCGAGCTGGCGCCGAACGGCGGCACCACGACGGTGACGATCCAGGTCAGCTTCGACGGCGGCCCGCTGTCGGGACCGCTCGGCGAGTCGGTGGCGAAGTCGGCCGAGAAGGGTGCGGCGCAGTCCCTGGAGAAGCTGAGGGCCCTGGTCATCTGACGGCGTGAGTCGAGGGCTCGCGGTGTGACACCATCGAAGGGGTGAGCACCACCGAGGGCACGCTTCCACCCGGTCCCCCCCTCCCGCGCGTACTCCAGACCGCGGGCTTCCTGCTCGCAGGCCCGCGGTTCCTCGAGGCCTGTCGTCGCCGCTACGGCAACGCGGTCACGTTCAGCACGCTGTTCGACAGCCGGTTTGTGATCCTGTTCGACCCGGCGATGGTCAAGGAGGTCTTCCAGGGGTCGAACCAGCAGCTCCACGCGGGCGAGGCCAACGCCCTGCTGGGCCCGGTACTCGGAGAGCGCTCGGTGCTGCTGCTCGACGGCGCCGAGCACCTGCGCCATCGCCGCCTGATGCTGCCGCCGTTCCATGGCCGCCGGATGCAGGCCTACGAGGACGCGGTCCGGGACTCCGCGGACACGGAGATCGACTCGTGGCCGGTCGGCGAGCCGTTCCCAGTGCTGCAGAGCATGCAGTCGCTGACCCTCCGCGTGATCATGCGCGCGGTGTTCGGGTTCGAGGGCGGACCGGCCGGCGATGAGCTGCGCGAGCGGTTGCGGGCGATGATCCAGCCGATCGCCCGCCCCCGTGGGATCCTCGTTCTCAGCCTGCTGACCGCGGGGCGGCTCGGGCCCGACCGCGCGGGCGCCAAGGCGTTCGAGCAGAACCGCCGGGCGGTTGACGAGCTGCTGTTTGCGGAGATCGCTCGCCGTCGGGACGAGCCCAATCTCGAACAGCGCGATGACGTCTTCTCCTCCCTGCTCCTGGCCGAGGACGAGAACGGCGAGCGGCTGAGCGACCAGGAGGTCCGCGACGAGCTCGTGACGCTGCTTCTGGCCGGGCACGAGACAACCGCCACCGGCCTGGCCTGGACGCTCGACCTGCTTCTGCATGCGCCGACGATCCACCGGCGTGCGCTCGAGGGCGACGACGCGTACCTGGACGCCGTCGTCAAGGAGGCGCTGCGGATCCGGCCCGTGATCCCGGGCGTCGGCCGCGTCGTAAAGGACGAGCCGTTCCAGCTCAATGGCTATCGGATCCCGCCCGGCGTGGAGATCAACCCCTCGATCCGGATGATCCATCACCGTTCAGACCTGTACGGGGATCCAGACACGTTCCGGCCCGAACGCTTCCTCGGCCCCGATGCCCCCGACACCTACACCTGGATCCCGTTCGGCGGCGGCACACGCCGCTGCCTGGGCGCCAGCTTCGCGCTGATGGAGATGCGGACCGTGTTGCGACGCGTGCTGCAGCGCACCGCGCTGCGCCCCGCGAGCCCCGAGCTCGACAAGGTCCAGTTCCGCGGCATCACGCTGGCGCCGCGCAGCGGCGTGATGGTCCAGCAGGACCGCCCGCCCGGACCGGCGTAGAGGGGCGGTCGCGGGGGCGGTCGGGGGTCGCGGGGGCGGTCGCGGGTCGCGGTCGCGGGGGCGGTGCGGCGGGTCGCGGTCGCGGTCGCGGGGGCGGTCGCGGGGGCGCGGTCGCGGTCGCGGTCGCGGGGGCGGTCGCGGGGGCGGGGGAGGCGCCGCGCTCCCCCCAGGGACTTACGTCACTCTAGAGCCGGGCCGTGGGCCGAGCGTGACGTTCGTGCCAAATGTGGCGGGTTTCGTCACTCTCGGGCGCGCGTGCGGCGCGAACGTGACGTTCTCCACACGTTCCACACCCCCACACGCCCCAAGCCCCCACGCCCCCGCGCCAGGGGTGGCGGACACCACACCTTGGGTCCCTGGGCGCGCGGCCGGCTGACCGGCACAGTCTCCCGTGACACCGATCATCAACTCCAATCCAGGGAGCCCCAACCCATGCGCAAGCCTCGAATCCTCACCAGCCTCGCCGCCGCGGCCACGCTCTCGCTGTGCGCGAGCCCCGCCGCTCTGGCCCAGACCAACACGATCGGCAATTCGGCCGGGAACCCGATCATGAACATCTGCGTCGCGTCGATCGACTGCACGTACATCAACTTCCACCACGGCAAGCCGACCGACGTCGTGAAGCACACCGGCACGCTCAAGAGCTGGACGCTGAGGGCCGACAGCGTCGGCGGCGACGTCAAGCTGCGGATCCTCAGCCCGGCCGGCGGCGGCAAGTTCAAGGTCGTCCGCTCGAGCTCGACGCACACCGTCACCACAACCGGCCCGAACACGTTCTCGGCCAACATCCCGGTCAAGGCCGGGCAGGTGCTCGCGCTCAGCAACGACACGAGCGGTCTGTACATGGCCAACGCACCGAGCGGGACCTGCGTGCGCTACTTCGACAGCGCGATCGCCGACGGCTGGACCGGCAAGCCGAACCAGACGGCACCGAAGCTCCACATGCTCCTCTCGGCGCACGTTCGCTTCTGAACTGCGCCCCGCCTCCACCGACCACCGGAGAAGGGCCGAATCGTCGCCGTCCACCTCAACGGTGGGCGGCGACCGGCCGTTAACGCTGGGTCGCTCGCGGTCCGGCGCCCGGCGGTCCGGGGTAGACGAACAGGTTCATCTCGCGGACCTTTCCCTCCTTCACCACGAACCGGATCAGCGAGAGAAGCCGGCCGTTATGCACGACCGCCGCCCCCGGCCTGCCGTCGATGATCACGGGCTGGGCGAAGCGCGCGAACCGGCTGCCGCGCTCGAGCACGCGAGTCGCCACCAGCTCGCGGCCCGCGTATTGAGTCGCCCGCGGCGCACCGGTCGCATCCCGGTTCGCGCGCAGCACGACGTCCGGATCCAGCACGGCGACGAGGCCGTCGAAATCCCCCTCGCGTGACGCCTTCAGGAACGCGGTCACGACCTCGCGCTGACGCGCGAGCGATGGGGTCGCCTCGGGCGGGCGGGCGCCGCGAACCCGCCGGCGCGCGCGGCTGGCCAGCTGCCGTGTCGCGTCAGGCCCGCGCTCGACGATCTGGGCGATCTCGTCGAACGGCATCCCGAACATGTCGTGCAGCACGAACGCCAGCCGCTCGGGCGGCGACAGCGTGTCGAGCACGATCAGCAGCGCCACGCCCACCGCATCGGCGGTCAGGGCCTCCTCGGAGGGGTCGGGCGCGACCTCGAACCCCGGCACCCAGTCCCCCATCAGCTCCTCCCGGCGCGCGCGGCGCGCCCGGAGCATGTCGAGACAGATCCGGCTGACGATCGTGGTGAGCCACCCACGCATGTTCTCCACCGCGTCGGTGTCCGAGCGGCTGACGCGCAGCCACGCCTCCTGCACGGCGTCGTCGGCCTCGGCGCCCGAGCCGAGCATCCGGTAGGCGACCGCGCGCAGGTGGTCACGGTGGTGCTCGAACTGCTCCGCCTGCCATTCGCTCGCCTGCATCGGTCACATCCTCTCGTTCGGCTGCGTCATAGAGGAGACGAAGCGGACGCATGCGATGTGACCGCACCAGCAACACGGGAGTCCTTCATGCACGCAATCGAAGCGCACGAACTGAGCAAGACCTACCCGGGCGGGGTCCAGGCGATCGACGGGATCGGGTTCGAGGTGGGCGCGGGCGAGGTGTTCGGGCTGCTCGGCCCGAACGGCGCCGGCAAGTCGACCACGGTCGGCATCTTCACCACCACGATCGCCCCGACGTCGGGCGCGGCACTGCTCGGCGGCCACGACGTGGCCACCGACCCGCTCGCCGCGCGGGGGATCAGCAGCGTCGTCTTCCAGGAGACGGTCGTCGACCGCTCCCTGAGCGGACGCGCGAACATCGAGCTGCACGCCAGCCTGTGGGGCGTCCCCGCCGGCCGGGCCCGGTGGCGGATCGCCGAGCTCACCGAAGCGCTGGGGTTGAGCGAGCTGGTCGACCGGCCGGTCAGCACCTACAGCGGCGGCCAGGTACGCCGGCTCGAGATCGCCCGGGCGCTGGTCTCCGAGCCGAGCGTGCTGTTCCTCGATGAGCCGACCGTTGGACTCGATCCACGGATCCGCCACGAGCTGCTCGATCTGATCGCCGGCATCCGCGCCCGCGAGGAGCTCACGATCCTGATCACCACCCATTACCTCGAGGAGGCCCAGCGCCTCTGCGATCGGGTCGGGATCGTCCACGAGGGCTCGCTCGTCGCGCTCGACAGCCCGTCCGCGCTGCTCGCGCGGTTCGGCGACGAGATCCTCGAGTTCCGCGTCGACGGCGACCCGCTGGGCGCGCTCGCGACGCTGCGCGAGCTTCGGATCGCCGGACCCGACGCGTTTACGATCGGCGGCCGCGTGACGGTTCCGCTCCACGAGTACGCGGCCGGCGAGGCGCTCGCGGTGATCGAGTCCGCACGGATCCGCACGGCCGAGATCGCGACCCGCGCACCGAGCCTCGACGACGTCTACCTGCAACTGACCGGAAGCACGAACTCTCGCAATTGACCTCGGCCGCTCCGAGGCAACCGCGATTCACTCGAAAGGACCGCACCGAAATGGCAACCATCGCAGAGACACCACCGATTCCGCTGACGCGACCCCGACGCGCCCGGCCGGCGAGCGCGCTGCTCACGCTCGCCCGGCGCCGCGCCGCGCTGACGGCCGGCAACCCCCGTCAGATCGCGGTCCCGTTGCTCGGGCCGATCCTGCTGGCGGTGGTGGTCGCTCCGGCGCTGAAGGTGGCGACCGGGGGCCTGCATTCGCACATCGACTACCAGGCGTTCGTTGGCGTCGGCACGGTCGGGCTGGTCGTGCCCCTGACCTGCATCTTCGCCGGCCTGAGCGTGATCGTCGACCGGCAGAGCGGCGCCCAGCGCGAGCTGCTGGCGGCGCCGATCCCGCGCTTTACGATCGTGCTCGGGAACCTGATCGTGGCGCTGGGCCTCGCGACGCTGCAGGTCGGTGTGCTGATCGGGCTGGCGGCACTTCGGGGTGCCCACTTCACGGTCACCGGCACCGGCCTCGCGTGGTTCGTGCCGGCGGCGTTCCTATTCACCGTGTTCATGTACGGCGTCGCCGAGACACTGGCCAGCCGGATCTCCAAGCAGGAGGAGTACGTGGGGGCGACGCCCGCCGTGGCGATCCTCCCGTTCTTCTTCGCCGGCGCCCTGTTCCCGATCAGCGCCATGCCCGGAGCGCTGACCGCGATCGCCAAGTTCCTCCCCCTGACCCACGCGCTCGCGCTGATGCGCTACGCATTCGTCGACCCGACGGGGAAGGGACTTCACGACATCTGGGGGATGAGCAACGTCACCGCCGAGGCGTGGCTGAGCCTGGCCGTGGTCGCGGTGTTCGCGGCAGCGATGACCGCGATCTCGATTCGCGCGTTCTCGCGTGCGGCGGTCAGGTAGCGCGGGGTCAGGTAGTGGCCCGCGTCAGGTGGCGCGGGGGATCAGCTGCGGCCCGAAGCTGCCCGAGCGGATCAGCGGCAGCTTCGGGCCGGTGACCCGGTAGACCGCGTTTCGGACCAGCATCACCGCGTAAGCCGGCCAGAAGTCCGGGATCGGCGGCGCGCCCGGGCGGCAGGCGCCGCCGGACTCACCCGGGGCGAGACCGAACCACAGAAACGCGTCGGCCCACCTGTAGCCGGTCTTCGTGGTCAGGGGCCCGAGGCCCCGGCCGGGTGGATTGCACAGCACCTCATTTCCGTTGCGCGCTCGGTCTGCCGGGATCAATGGGCCACGGCCGCTTTCGCCTGTGTGGACGACGAAGTGGACGCCTCCGAGCGCCCGGGCGATTCGCTGCCCGTAGTACAGCTCCGAGGTGGTCCAGTCGAAGTGCGTGGAGTTCAGGAAGAAGCCCTGCGCATCGTGGACTCCTGCTCCGACCAGGAGTGACGCGGTTCTCGTCCATGGGAGCGCGTCGGCTGCGCCGCCATCGACGTAGAGCACGAGATGTGGATCCCGCTCAAGGCGATCGATCGCCCAATGCAGCTCTTCGTGGAGGCGAACGTCCAGGCCATGCCGGGACAGACAGCCGGCGGTGATCAGCGAGTCCATCTCGAAGAACATCACGACGCGGAAGTTGCCGATCCCCCGCGCGAGCAGGTCGATCCAGCGGCGGTAGCGGTTCACGAACGACGCCGGGTCTGACCAGTTTCCGGTGCAGTGGCCGTGGACGAGCGAGTAGGTCGAGAGCTGCACCACGGTGCCCGGCTCACGGGTCTGGGTGTACTCGAGGTAGTCGGCGACCAGCTTCGACGGGTCCGGCTCGTTCCAGAACCAGAACCGGCGCGCCGTGGGTGCGGTGGCGATCACCGACAGTGCGTTGGCCCACGAGGGGTTGTTGGCTCTGAGCCCCTGCGCGGCGATGCCGGCTTCGGAGCTGGATCCGGCAACGTAGAACCTCGCGTTTTCGAGCGGGTTGCCATTGGTGGACGGATGCGCGAGCTCGAGCGGGTTCGATGGGTTGCGCGTCTGCAGCGGGTCGTCGCGCAGGAGCGTGATGGTTGCCTGGTGCGGCGACCCGAGACCCTGTGGATGGGATCCGAACAGGTACGCGGTCGCCCGCAGCGGCGGGGCGCTCATGCCCAGGTCGTAGATGTGGACGCGGAACGCGAGCGTGAATTGGCCGGCCCGGAAATGCGCAACCGTGGACGGGATCGCGTCGAGATCCCGGCGGTTCAGTGCGGATCCCTGCCGCACGCCGTAGCCGATCGATTGCTCGCCGCGGGCGTTCGTTCGCGTGATCGTGATCGTCAGGTAGCCCTGGTCCTCGTGTGCGACGTACGACGATTGGCCGAACCTGACCGTCCCTGATGCCGAGGAGACGGTGGCGCCGAACGCCGAATGGCCTGGGAACAGGCACGCCGCGGCCAGCACGAGCAGGCGCGCCGTGCCTCGCGCGCGGGCCCGGAGAACCGGGCTCAAGCGCTCGTGTTCGCCGACGCGGCGTGCGTCGACTCGGCCCGTGCGGCCTCGGCGCTGAGCTCCCTGAAGTGGCGCCCGCGGTCGCGTCGCCATCTCGACAGCACGAGCGCGACCTGTCGCTCCTCATCGCTGTCCATGTATCCCGCGCTGCGCTCGTAGCGCTCCGCCAGGTCCAGGCTCATGTCCGCCAGCAACTCCAGCTCGTCCGAGACGAGCACCTGCGCCAGTCCATCGACGTCAACCGATCCCGTGAATGACATGGCTGCCATTCCCCTCTCTTTGTGCGCCTACGGGGTTAGCTGTCGGGCTCGCGCTAAGAGATCGCGCTACGCCGCGGATGCGACGATTCGCCCCTGAAGCCACGATGGCTTCTGTGGGTTCCCCGCTCTCCGCGCGCCGGGCGCACGGAGATTCGGCTGGGTTATGTATAGGCGCGGCAGAGTACCGCGGCGGCGAGACGACTCGACGCCGAGGCGACTCAAAATCTCGGAGATTGCGCAGTTTTCGAGGCTGCCAATAGGGTTCCGTCGATGCTCCTCTACAACTCGCAGGTCTCCGGCAACTGCTACAAGGTCCGGCTGCTGTTCTCCCACCTCGGGATCGACTACGAGCGTCACGAGCTCGACGTGATCGATCGCTCGAACCGACCCGAGGTCCTCGGCGACCTCAATCCGGCGCTGCGGGTGCCAACGCTCGTGCTCGACGACGGGCGCGTGCTGGCGGAATCCAACGCGATCATCGACTACTTCGCGGAGGGCACCGAGTACCTGCCCGAGGACTCCTTCGAGCGCGCGCAGGTGCTCCAGTGGCAATTCTTCGAGCAGTACGACGTCGAGCCGAACATTGCGGTCGCCCGCTTCTGGCGGATCGCCGGGATCGAGCCGTCCCCAGAGAGCCTGGAGCCGAAGCTGCGTGGAGGCGAGGCCGCGCTGAGAGCGATCGATCGCCACCTCACCGATCGCCCGTTCCTCGTCGGCGACCGCTACACGGTCGCGGACATCACCGTTTACGCCTACACGCACGTCGCGCCCGAGGGCGGATTCGAGCTCGAGGCCTATCCGGGGATCAACGCGTGGCTCGCCCGGGTCGGCACCCAGCCGGGCCACATCGCGATCACGGACTGAGCGCAGGGTCTGGGTACCGTTTCGGACCATGGACGTTCAGGACGCGATCAGAGACCGTCGCACTCACAAGGCGTTTGCGCCCGAGCCGGTGCCGCGCGAGGTGCTCGACGAGCTGCTCGAGCTGGCGCGCTGGGCGCCGAACCACCACCTGACAAACCCCTGGCGCTTCCGGGTCCTCGGTCCAGCCTCGCTCGAACGCCTGAAGGCGGCGGCGGGACCGGAGGCGGCGGCCAAGCTCGACCGCGCTCCGACCCTGATCGCGGCTACCCAGGCCCGCTCGGACGACCCGGTGCAGGACGAGGAGGACCTGTGTGCCACCGCTTGCGCCGTCTACGCGGTGTTGCTCGGCGCCCATGCGCGCGGTCTCGCCGGCTATTGGCGCACCCCGGGTGTGCTTCGCAGCCCCGCGGGCCTCGAGGCGCTCGGGATCCCGTCCAGCGAGCGGTTCGTGTCGCTGCTTCACCTCGGCTGGCCCCGCCAGGAGAAGGCTCCGCCGGAGCGCGCACCGAGCAGCGCCGTCGTCTCCTACCTGGACTAAAGAAAAAGGGGCGGCGGGCGCAAGCGCCACGCCGCCCCGTGGTTCGGCCGCCGAGGTCAGTGACCGACCGGCTCTCCCGTCGATGGCTTCAGGAACAGCGTGTGGTCGCCGTGGGAGTGGAAGTCGAACATGTTGTCCAGACTTCCGGCCCACCCATCAGCGGAGCCACCTGGAATCCGCTGTCCGCCGAGCCAGTTGTCCTCGATGAAGCGCACGATCGAGGACTGATCGGTGAACGTCCCGTCGACGAAGTTGCGCTTCGCGTAGGGCGAGACCACCAACAGTGGCTGCCGCGGCCCGACGCCGCAGCGAGCCTGCTGCCCGCTCGGCACCTTGGCCGTGTTCGATCCACACGTGCCCGTGCCGGTCAGCGCGTCCAGCGAGGTCTGCGACTGCGTGGTGATCGGACCGATCTGATGGTCGTACCAGCCGTCGCTGTCGTCGTACGCGATCACCACGGCCGTGCTCCGCCAGCTCGGGAGTCGCTCGAGCCGGTTGATCGTGTCGGCCAGCCATGTCTGCTCGTCGAGCGGGTCTGAGTAGCCCGCGTGGCCGTCCTGATAGTCGGCCGCCTTCAGATACGACACCGCGGGCAACTCGCCGGAATCCGCGGCGGCCCAGAAGTCCCTGAGGTCATATTGGTGGTTGGCCTGGTCCTGATGCCCGATCTCGGCGATCGAGGTCGGCGGCAGGTGCTTCGGGTTGGCGGTCGACGCGTAGTACTGGAACGGTTCGTGGTGAGGGTTGTAGTCGAGCTGGCTCGCGCCGCCCACGTTGTTGTGCGAGCCGGTGCAGACGGCGCTCAGATCGTCGGTGCTCGGCTTCCCGGCGACGTAGCCCGGGCTCGCGAAGCCGCCCTGGAACCAGCCCCAGCTGACCCCGGCCCCGCTCAGCAGATCGCCGACGTTCCGGCCGCCCATCTGGATCGTCGCCGAAGCCGTCTTCTTGTCCTGCGTGGCCGAGCAGATGTCGTAGTTGGGGTCGGCGTCGCTGTACACCGTCTCCGTCCCCTGTGGCTGCGGGGATCCCGGAGTCGAGGCCGCGGTGCCCGGGTCCGCCGTGCACGGCGTGCCCTGGTAGACCGCGCTGGTCGGCCCGCAGATCGCACCGTACGTGTTCCCCGACGTGACGTTCAGCGCGCCCGGCGTCGAGGGACCGAACGTCGTCGAGTAGGAGCTATCGCTCATCGCGAAGTGCTGCGCGTAGTTCCACAGCCCGGTGACCGTGTTGCCGTCGTAGTAGTCCATCACCAGGTTCGGCGCGGTCTGGTCCGGTGCCGCACAGCTCTCGACGTCGGTGTTCTGGATGAACTTGTCCATCAGCCCCATGTCGAACGCCTTCTGCTCGGCCGTGTAGCCGTGGTTCTGGTCACAGGTCAGCGCCAGCGAGCGGCTCAGCCGCTGCGGATTGGCCCCGTTCGGGTTGTTGGTCAGAAGCGGTCCGGCCAGCCCGTTCACGGTCGGGGTTCCCGGCGCCGCATGGAACGCCGGCTCGCCGGACGGGTTGGTGGCGTGCGGGTAGGTGCCGAAGTAGTGATCGAACGAGACGTTCTCCTGGAAGATCACGACGACGTGCTTGATCGGCGTCACGGTTCCGGCCATATCCCGCTGATGCCGGCGGATGTGAGGTCGGTGGTTGCGCACGCCGTGTGCGGTCGCAGCCCCGATCCCGATTACGCTCGCTGCCGCGGCGACCAGCGCCACCGACAGCACGAGGATGATGCGCTTGCGCGCCATTTGGACGACCCTCCTGATCGGATTGTGATGAGGCCCCGACCACCTGGCAGCCAAGGGCGCCACGGAACTCTTCCCCGGTTCGTACCTGACGGCGTGACCAGCCTGTGACCGTGCTGTGGCCTGGTGGTTATCGCGGCGTCCAGATCAACCCACCCCTACCATGCGTCCCTCGTGGCGAATAGCACCGCACCTTCCGACACGGCGACCTTCAAGGAGGTGGTCGAGGCGCTCGCGCCGATCGAGCGCCGCGCTGGATCCGAGGGCGAGGAGCGGGCGGCGCGGTGGATCGCCGAACGCCTTGATCAGGCTGGTTGCGACGCGGTCGTCGAGGAGGAGCCGTTCCTCGACGGGTATGCGCGTCCGATCGGAATGCTCGCGGCGGGGGGTGCACTGGCCGCCGTTGCCGGACTCTCACGTCGCTGGCGGAAGCTCGGCGGCGTCGCCGGCGCGGCGGTGACCGCGGCGATCGCCGATGACATCTCCAACGGGCCGCGGTTATTCCGCCGCGCCACGAGTCGGCCGCTGACCACCTGGAACGTGATCGCCAGGGCGGGCGACCCGGAGGCGGATCGCACGCTGGTGGTGCTCGCCCACCACGACGCCGCGCCGACCGGCGCGATCTTCGACCCTCATGCCCAGGCGTGGCTCGGCCAGACCTTTCCGGGGATCATCGAGCGGATCGACACGTCGCTGCCGCTGTGGTGGGCGATGCTGAGCGCGCCCGCCCTCGCGACGGTCGGCGCACTCAGCGGCCGGCGTGGACTGACCGGCGCCGGCCTCGGCGGCTCGCTGCTCGCGATGGCGGTGTTCGGAGACGTCGCGCGCCGCCCGGTCTGCCCGGGCGCGAACGACAACCTGACCGCGGTCGCCGTGCTGGTGGCGCTCGCCGAGCGCCTGCGCGAGGAGCCGCTGGAGGGGCTCCGCGTGCTGCTCGTCTCGTGCGGCGCCGAGGAGGTCCTGCAGGGCGGGATCCACGGCTTCACCCGCCGGCACCTGCGCTCGCTCGACCGTGATCGCACCTGGGTGCTGAACCTCGACACCCTCGGCTCGCCGCGGCTGATCCTGCTCGAGGGCGAGGGTCCGGTCGTGATGGAGGACTACTTCGACCGCAGCTTCAGGGACCTCGTCGTTGCTGCCGCCGAGCGCGCCGGTGCGCCGCTGCGCCGCGACATGCGCTCCCGCAACTCGACCGACGCGGTGATCACCAGCCGCGCCGGTTACCCGACGGCCACGCTCACCTCGATGAACCGCTACAAGGCGCTCTCCAACTACCACCAGATGAGCGACATCCCGGAGAACGTCGACTACACCACCGTGCTGCAGGCGTTCGTCGTGGCCGACGAGCTGGCGCGGGAGCTCGCCCGCAATCCCTGGCTCGGTCGGCCGAGCAGCCGATAGGCTCGCGGCCATGCCGCTGGCGAGCGAGATCGAAGTCCCCAGCCTCGACCACACCGACCCCGCACTGCAGGGCGAGCGCTACCGCGCGGCGATGGGCTCGCTGCACGGCCACGATGGCTGGCTGGCCTCCAACCCGTTCGGGTTCACGGTCCTCGACCGCGAATCGGGCGAGTTCTTCCTGCGCACCAAGGCGGCGGTGTTCCCCGGGCTCACGATTGCGGAGCTGTTCTCGATCGACTCCGGAGCGCTGCACGAGGAGATCGTCAAGAACATCATCAACGTCAACGGCGACGACCACCGCCGCCTGCGCAATCTCGTCAACCCGGCCCTCTCTCCGCGCGCCGTCGACCGCTACCGGCCCGCGATGCGCGAGTTCCTCGAACAGCTGTGGGCGGCGCTCCCGGCGGACGGCCGATGCGAGTTCATCGCCGACTTCGCCAAGCCGTATCCGTCGCTGGTGATCGCCGTCGTGATGGGAGCTCCGCTCACCGACGCGCCGCGGCTTCACCACTGGTCGAACTGGATCCAGCGCCAGTTCGACGCCCAGAGCCTGATCGCCGAGCGCCCGCTGATCGAGGAGGCGGTGGCCGAGTTCTACGCCTACGAGGACGAGCTGATCCGCGCCCGGCGCGGAGATCCCGGCGACGACCTGATCTCGGCCCTGATCCAGGCCGAGGAGGAGGGCGATCGGCTCAGCGACGACGAGCTGCGCAACCTCGTCCTCAACATCCTCGTCGGCGGCGTCGACACCAGCCAGAGCCAGCTCGCGCACGCGGTCCGGCTGCTCGCAATGCACCCAGACCAGTGGGAGCTGCTGCGCGGCGACCCCGACGGCCTCGCCCTCGCCGCCGTCGAGGAAGCGCTGCGCTACGAGCCGATCACGCCGTTCACGGCGCGGATCACCATCGCCGAAGTGGAGCATCGGGGCGTCACGTTCCCGCCTGGGACCGTGATCCTCGTCTCCGCCTGGCACGCCAACCGTGAGGGGATCGAGCCCGACGCTTTCGACATCACCGCCCAGCGCCCGCGCTCGCGCGTGCTCACCTTCGGCGCCGGCATCCACTACTGCGTCGGCGCGAACCTCGCCCGCGCGGAGATGCAGGAAGGCCTGGCGTTCCTCGCCCGCCACGCTCGCTCGATCCGCCTCGACGGAGATCCGGAGTTCGGGACCCCGTCCGGCATCTACGGGCTCGAGCGGCTGCCGCTCGTGCTCGAGGCCTGAGCGATTTTTTAGGCCGCCAGCGTCCAGATCGCGTCGTCGCCGGCCTGCCGGCGAACCGCCACCCCGGCCCCGACCAGCTCGAGCAGCGCGCGCTCGGCGCGCTCCGGGTCCGGCGACTGGTTGTTGCCGGCCAGCAGCGCCGCCACCTCCTGGGTGGTCAGGCCGTCCGGGAAGTATTCGAGCAGCGGCTCCGGAGTCTCCGGTTCCGCGCGGCGCTCAAGCGTGGAATCGAGGTTGACGACGAGCACGTCGTAGGCCTCCACGGGCTGGAATCCGCCCGCCACCAGCCGGGTCCCGTTGGACGCGAACACAACCGACGGAGCCGTGAAGCGAACCGGGCCGTCGGACGCCGCGGTCTTGCCCTGCAGCTCGGCCGGGGAGCCGGCGGCGCCGCGGGCCTCGGCCCGGTCGCGCTCGTAGGCCTCGGTCACCTCAGGCGCGTCGAGCTTCGCGACGACCTCGGCAGCGTCGAGCTCGGGCACGCTCCTCAGCGCGGCCTCGAGCTGCCCGTCGTCGTCGAGCAGCATCGGCGTCGTGAAGTTCGCCAGCTGCAGCGCGCGCAGGACCGGCCATTCGCTACCGGGTCTGGTCAGACGGGCCGCGACGATCGTCCGGCATGCGCGAGCCGTGGCGCTCATCCGCTCCTTCGGCGCGAGATCGAACGGCATCCCGTACCGGCGGAAGAACAGCTGTCCGAGCGATCGGCGCACCGGGGTGTAGCCGCGCTCGATGTACCGGTCGGCGGACTCGCTCAGGCCGATCACGACCAGCCGCCAGTCCATCTGTGGCCCGTAGCGCCAGCGGAGCACCGTGAGCGCCGGAATCTCGGAGTAGGCCCACGGACAGCCCGGATCGGTGTATAGGGTGGCCTGGATCATTTGGTTGATGCCTCAATTATATGCGCAAGTCCGCTTCCGGGACCGCGCGTCTCGGGCGCCAGTGCCGCCGCGCGGTGCACCCGCGCCTCAGCGAACCCGGCGACGATCAGCGCCGACTCGGCCTTGCGCGCGTTCTCGAAGTGCAGGTGCACCCGCCCGCGCACGAATCCGGACAGCAAAACTCTGAATGCCCGCACCTGGGTGGTCTGAATCCCCCCGAGATGGAGATCGGACACGTACACCCCGGCGCTGAAGCCTGCGCACGCGTGCGCGAACCGGCGCCAGATCTCGGCCACCGCGTCGCCCGGGAGGTAGCCGAGCAGTCCCTCGGTGACGATCGCCAGACCCAGCTCGGGATCCAGATCGGCCGTGACCGCGGCGAGGCTCCGCGGACCATCGTCCGCAAGCGCGTCGAGCTCGGCCACGCGGTGGCGCTCCGACAGCGATCCCATCCGCTCGAGTGCAGCGCGCTTGCGCGCGGCCATCCCGGGGAGGTCGGTCTCGAGATAGGTGATCTCGTCGCCGTAGCGCTCGGTGAAGCGCCAGCCGCGCGGTGAGAGCCCGCACGCGACCTCGATCACCTGGCTGATCCCGCGCTCCTCGATCGCACGTTCGAGCAGCACGTCGATCGCCCGGTGACGCGTGAGCAGATAGGACTCGAGCGAGCTGCCGCCGAGCGATGCGGCTGACCGCGATCACCGGACGCATCGACTCGAACATCGCCCGGCCTTCGAACGTCTCGAGCTCGGGATGGGAGAGCCGGTTGCGGGCCCACACGTAGCCGGTGTAGTGAGCGGTCGGGCTGATCGCGTCGGAGCCGCTCATCGCAGCTGCTCGCTCAGCCTCGCCAGCAGCTCCGCCTGGGCCGGGTTGATCTTCTCGCGCGCCGTCGTGAGACCGAACCACTCGGCGCGATCGACCTCCGGAATCTCGAGCGTTCGCCCCGAGCGCGGAGGCCATTCGATCTCGACCGTGTTGCTGTGGATGCCGGCGGCATCGAGGTCGCCCTCGACCGCCCAGGCGTGCACGACCTTGCCGGACTTCTGGCGGATCTCCCCCAGATCGATCGCCGCCGTCGCGGGGGCCGGCGTGCCGAGCTCCTCCGCGAACTCGCGTCGCGCCGCGGCGAGCGGGTCCTCGCCGTCGTCGTGCTCACCCTTCGGGATCGACCACACGCCGGCGTCCCGGCGGGCCCAGAACGGTCCGCCGGGATGCACGAGCAGCACCTCGAGCGCATCGTTACGCGTGCGGTGCAGGAGGATGCCGGCGCTCCGAGCGGCCACCCGACCATCGTACGAAGCGCGCCGCGGTCGGGCGCCGGGCCGCCGTCTCTCAGGCGCCGAGGATCAGCTCGTAGTGCTGATAGACGATCGGCGGTCCCCAGTCGAGCCGCTCGCGGGCGGAGGTGACGCGGAAGCCGGCGTCCCGGTAGATCCGCGCGGCCGAGGTGAGCGCGCTGAAGGTCTCGAGCTGCAGGGTGTGCAGGCCCGCGGTGCGGGCCTCGCCGATCATCTCGCCGATCAGGCGGCGGCCGAGGCCCGAGCCTCGAAGCTGCGGTGCGAGCACGACCCAGCGGATCCGCCCGACGCCCTGCGCCTCCTCGGTCAGGCCCACGCAGCCCGATATCCCCTGCTCGCGGTCGACCAGACGCACGGCGCCGGATCGCTCCGGCCAGCCCGACTCCCACGCCTCGCGAATGCCCTCGCCGACGCGGTTTACGAACGTGTCGTTCATGCCGTACTCCGGCTGGTAGACGCGGCGATGGAGCTCGATCATTGCCTCCACGTCACCCTCGGCGAGGTGGTCACGAACCCGGAGATCGGTGGTCATGCTCATCAGGCTTCAAGTTTGCCTGACCGATTCATGTTTGCAACACAGGTATGTGAATGGATTGATCTTGTATTACGATCAATATTCCGATGGACGTCCGTCAGCTCCGCTACTTCGAGGCGGTCGCGCGGCACCGGCATTTCACCCGCGCGGCCGACGAGCTCCACATCGCCCAGTCGGCTCTGTCGCACCAGATCCGCGGGCTTGAGCGCGAGCTCGGCGTCGAACTGCTCCAGCGCACCACCCGGTCGGTCCAGCTCACCGAAGCCGGCGAGCTCGTGGTCACGCGCGCTCGTGCGGTGCTCTCGGAGATGGCCGCGCTGCGCGGCGAGATCGACGAGTTGCGAGGACTCCTGCGCGGCCACGTCACCGTCGGCGCTCACCTGTTCGGCGGCGAGCTCGACATCCCCGCAATCCTCTCGCGCTTCACCACGATGCACCCCGAGATCGAGATCACGCTGCGCGAGGGAACGGCCCGGCGGATGGCCGAGATGCTCCACGACGGGAGCCTCGACGTCACATTTGCGCTCGAGGTCGAGCCCCCGCCCGAGCTCGAGCGACTCGAGCTCTCGAGCGAGGAGCTGGCGGCGGCGATGAGCCCCAGCCACGCCCTGGCCGGGGACGGGCCGCTCTCGATCGGCGAGCTCCACGGCCGCCCGCTGATCGCGTTCCATCGCGGATCCTCCACCCGGGACGTCGTCGACGCCGCGCTCAGCGACGCGCACGTCTCGCCACGTATCGCGCTCGAGTCAAACGACTTCGCGCTCGTGCGCTCGCTGGTCGCTCGCGGCGTCGGTGTCGCGCTGCTACCGCGCTCGTTCCTCGAGCAGCCCGGCCCGCGGATTCTCGTCCGCTCCCTCTCGCCCCCGCTGCGCATGTCGGTGGCCCTGTGGTGGCGCGGCGGCCGCCGGCTCTCGCCCGCGGCGCAGGCCTTCGTCGACTTCGCCGCCGCCCAGCGGCCCGCGCAAACGCGAGGCCCGGCGGCGAGCATCTAGGCGGCGAGCGGCTCGGCCTCGTCGGGCTCTGCCGCCGCCGGCGCGGCCGCCGGCTCCACGGCCCGGCTCGCCCGCGGACCGAGCTGGAGCGCCGCGACGACCGCCGCCACCACGCACACCCCGGCGCCGACCTGGAAGGCGAGCGCGAAGCCGCTGGTCAGCGCCTCGAGCCGGCCGCCGCTCGCCGCGTGGGAGTGCGAGGTCGCGATCGTGCTCAGCACCGCAAGCCCGATCGCGCCGCCGAACAGCCGTGACATGTTCAGCAGCCCCGACGCGAGCCCGCTCTGAGTCCGCGGTACACCCTGGGTCGCGGCGATCGTCGAGGGCACGAGCCCGAGGCCCATCCCGAGCCCTGAGAGCACCCCGCCAGGGAGCACGGCGGTCACGTAGCTGGCCCCCGGCGTCACCCCGGCGAGCAACAGCAGCCCGGCGGTGGCGGACACCATCCCGGTCGTGACGACGGTCCGGACGCCGAACCTGGCGACCAGCCGCGGGGCCAACGACGACGCCGTGAAGACCGCCAGCGTGATCGGCAGGAACGACAGCCCCGCCGTCAGCGCGTCGTCGCCGAGCACCTGCTGCACGTACAGCGTGACAAAGAAGAACATCGAGAACAGCGCCGAGTACATGAGCACGACGACGGTGTTCGCGGCGCGCAGCTGGCGCAGCCGGAAGATCGACAGCGGCACCAGCGGCGCCTTTGAGAACCTGGCTTCGACGACCGCGAACGCGCCCAGCAGGACGACTGCGGCCGCCAGCGGCACCAGCACGCCCGTCGCGCCCCAGCCGAGCGCGTCGGTGCGGACGATCCCGTACGTGAGCGACACCAGACCGCCGGTCACGAGCAGCGCCCCGGTCACATCGAAGTGCCGTGGCCCGGTCGCCCGGATGTCCGTCGGGATCACGCGCAGGCTGAGCGCGATCACCACGATCCCAAGCGGCACGTTGATCGCGAAGATCGCCGGCCAGCCGAGCGTCTGGGTGAGGATCCCGCCGAGCAGCGCGCCCGACGAGGCTCCGAGCCCGCCGATCGCGCCCCACATCCCGAGACCGCGATTGCGCT
This sequence comes from uncultured Solirubrobacterales bacterium, assembly GCA_963796645.1. Taxonomy (GTDB): domain Bacteria; phylum Actinomycetota; class Thermoleophilia; order Solirubrobacterales; family Solirubrobacteraceae; genus Palsa-465. The sequence continues at coordinate 342,014 of CAWCMQ010000009.1, forward strand.
CGGGGCCCTCGCGCAGCGAGGAGGTGATGATCGAGAGCGTCGCGGGAGAGACGACGGCCCCGCCGAAGCCCTGCAGCGCCCTGGCGCCGATCAGCAGCCCGCGCGAGTCGGCCAGCGCGCAGGCGAGTGACGAGAACGCGAACAGCGCCGTCCCGGCGATGAACACGCGCCGGCGTCCGAGCAGATCGGCCGAGCGCCCGCCGAGCATCAGGAACCCGGCGAAGGTAATCGTGTAGGCGTTGACGATCCACTGCAGCCCGGTGGTCGAGAAATGCAGGCTGTTGCGCATCGACGGCAGCGCCACGTTCACCACGGCGACGTCGAGGATCACCATGAACTGGGCCAGGCAGACCACGAACAGAAGTGCGCTGGTGGATGAACGGTTTCTGGCTTGAAGGAGTCTTGTTGTGGTCACGGTGATCAGTGTGCGACAATTGTTATCCAGGTACAAGAGAGGGGTTTATCCTGGTAGTAGATATGACACCCACAGCGACACATCCGTATAACGGCAACGGGACCCCTACGCGTGAGACGAATCGCAACGGTGCCCGCCGGCGCGAGGAGCTGGCCGACTTCCTGCGCAAACGCCGAGAGAGCATCAAGCCCGACGACGTCGGGCTGCCGACCGGCGGACGGCGCCGCACGCCGGGGCTTCGCCGCGAGGAGGTGGCGAGCCTGGCCGGCGTGGGCACGACGTGGTACACGTGGCTCGAGCAGGGACGCGACGTCCGCGCTTCCTTTGACGTGCTCGAGGCGATCGCCGGAGCGCTGCGCCTGACTCCAGCCGAGCGCGCCCATTTGATGCTGCTGGGTCGCGGCGAGGAGGCGCCGCGATGCAGGCCCCCGGCCGAGCGGGTCACGCCGTCGCTGCGGCGGCTGGTGGAGAACCTGGGCGCGAACCCGGCGCTGGTGCTGGGACGCCGTTGGGACTACCTGTCCTGGAACCGCGCCGCGTGCGCGCTGTTCGGCGACTTCAACACCGTCCCCAAGACGGCGCGCAACCACCTGTGGCTGATGTTCATGGACCCGCCCCGGCGCGAGCTTGTGACCGACTGGGAGAAGGCCTCGCGCCTCGCAGTGGCGAAGTTCCGCGCCGACAGCGCCGCCCATCTCGGCGACCCCTCATTCGAGGAGCTGATTCACGCCCTGCGCCAGGCGAGCCCGGAGTTCTGCAAGGCGTGGAAGCGCCACGAGGTGGCCCGCGCCGGTGAGGGACGCAAGTGGCTGGAGCATCCTGAGGTGGGGACACTCGTGTTCGAACATGCGGTGTTCCACCCCGCGGAGGCCCCCGAGCAGCGGCTCGTGCTCTACACCCCGGTCCCCGAGGAGGGCTCGCCCGAGAAGCTGGCCGCCCTACTCGCCGCCGAGCCTCGATCGCTTTCGCCGTCGGCGGCGCGCTAAGGTCAATGTCGCTCAGGGGTCCCGCCCAGCACGCTCGGATGCGGAGTCCCCTGCCCGGTGTGACATCTGTCACCGGGCTTTCAGACAACTGTCAGGGATCGTCGGGAGAATCGCCCACGGCGATTATGCCCCTGCGATTCGCGGACGGAGGTACCGCCAGATGAGAACTCTTGCCAGATGGTGCTTCAGACACAGGCGTATCGTCGTGCTCGCCTGGATCGTCACCCTCGTCGGCGTCACCGCCATCCACTCGGCCGCCGGCAGCGGCTACAGCGACAACTTCAAGCTTCCGCACACGGAGAGCTTCGATGCGGTCCGCCTGCTCCAGCGAAACGCGCCGAAGGCCTCGGGCGACACCGACCAGATCGTGATCGCCACCAAGACCGGGCAGCTGACCGATCCCGCCACGGGGGCCCGCGTCCAGTCGCTGCTCGCGCAGGTGGCGGCCTCGCCGCACGTCAGCGAGGTCGCGTCTCCTTACACGGCGCGTGGCGTCAAGCAGATCTCGCCCTCCGGCCAGATCGGCTTCGCCAACGTGACCTTCGACCTGCAGCCCAACAAGATCTCGAGGTCGCAGGCAAAGGCATTCGTGTCGAAGGTGACCTCGGCCTCAGGCAACGGACTGCAGTTCGAGGTCGAGGGCCAGATCGCCCAGGCCGGCCAGCAGGACAACTCGTCCAACAGTCTCCTGTTCGGTTTCCTCGCCGCCGCGGTGATCCTGTTCGTGGTCTTTGGATCGTTCCTCGCGATGCTGCTCCCCTTGCTGACCGCCGGGCTCGCGCTCGGCACCGGCATCGCGGTCGTCGGGCTGCTCTCGAACGTGATCACGATGGCCTCGTTCTCCAACGAGCTCGCCCTGCTGATCGGCCTCGGCGTCGGGGTCGACTACGCGCTGTTCATCGTCACCCGCTACAAGCAGGGGGTCCTGCGCGGCCTGAGCCGCGAGGACGCCGTCGTTGAGTCGGTCGACACCTCCGGGCGTGCGGTTCTGTTCGCGGGGATGATCGTCTGCATAGCGATGCTCGGGATGTTCGCGCTCGGCGTGAGCTTCCTCTACGGCGTGGCGATCGCGGCCTCGATCGCGGTGGCGTTCACGGTGCTCGCGGCGCTGACGCTGCTGCCGGCGATGATCGGCTTCTTCGGGCGCTACGTGCTGCGCCGCCGGGAGCGCCGCGCGCTCAAGGCCGGCGAGCTCCGGGTCAGCGACGAATCGCCGGCCTGGTCGCGCTGGACCGGCTGGATGGCCAAGCGCCCGGCCGTATTCGCGGTCGTCGCGGCCGCGGTCATGATCATCATCGCGATCCCATTCTTCTCGATGCGACTCGGCTCGGCGGACGCAGGAAGCGACCCGGCGAACACCACCACCCGCAAGGCCTACGACCTGCTCGCCAAGGGCTTCGGCCCCGGCTACAACGGGCCGCTGCAGCTCGTGGCGCAGATCAACAACCCGGCGCAGCGCGCCGCATTCCTGCGCGTGCAGGAGGCGGTCGCACGTACGCCCGGCGTGGTCGGCGCGGCCGCACCGCGCTTCATCCCGGGAGCGAACGGGCGTCCGGGGGTCGCGATCGCGAACCTCTACCCGAAGGGCTCACCGCAGGACGCGTCCACCGCGTCGCTGCTGCACACCGTGCGCAACCAGGTGATCCCGGCCGCCGAGGCGGGTACCGGCCTGCATGTCCTGACCGGAGGCCAGACGGCGATCTTCGACGACTTCAGCCACGTGCTCTCGCGCAAGCTGCCGCTGTTCATCGGGATCGTCGTGCTGCTGAGCTTCCTGCTGCTGATGGTGGTGTTCCGCTCCATCGCGATCCCGCTCACGGCCGCGGTCATGAACATGCTCTCGGCCGGGGCCGCATTCGGCGTCGTCACCGCGGTGTTCCAGCACGGTTGGGGCGCTTCGCTGCTCGGGATCGACAAGACCGGGCCGATCGAGGCATTCCTGCCCGTGCTGATGTTCCCGATCCTGTTCGGTCTGTCGATGGATTACGAGGTGTTCCTGGTCAGCCGCATCTACGAGGAGTGGCACCGGCGCCGGGACAACACCGCTGCCGTCACGCACGGCCTCGCCGCCACCGGCCGCACGATCACGGCTGCCGCGGCGATCATGGTGCTCGTGTTCGGCGCCTTCATCCTCGGCGGCAACCGGATCATCGAGCTGTTCGGCGTCGGCCTCTCGAGCGCCGTGCTGCTCGACGCGGTGATCGTTCGCTCCGTGCTCGTGCCGGCGGTGATGATCACGCTCGGCGACTGGAACTGGAAGCTGCCGCGATTCCTGGACCGACTGCTCCCGACGCTCCGGGTCGAGGGGAAGGCCGCCCAGGATGCGGCGACCGTCGCCCCGCGTCCGGAGCCGATGCCCGAGCCCGCCGCCGGCTAGCCGCAACTCAATTACACCTCTCGAGTCGCTCTCGGCGAGAATCCACGCCGAGAGCGACCTGGGAGAGGAACATTGATCGTCGATTGCGCTCATTACCGGGACGGCCGGCGCCAGCATGGCGGGCCGATGGAGCTCGACCAGGCGGCGAGCATCTGCATGGGGGCCGACACCGGCTTCGTCTGGCTCGGCCTGTTCGAGCCGAGCCGGGCCGAGCTCGCGGACGTCCAGGCCCAGTTCGGGCTGCACGACCTTGCGATCGAGGATGCGCAGAACATGCACCTGCGCCCCAAGCTCGAGCTCTACGACCAAGGCGCCACGACGTTTGTGGTGCTGCGCACGGCGCGTTACATCGAGGAGACCGAGGAGGTCGAGTTCGGCGAGGTCAGCGTGTTCATCGGCGACCAGTTCGTGCTCGCGATCCGTCAGGGCGCTGCCAGTCAGCTGGTCGACGCCCGGGCCCGGCTCGAGCATCGCCCCGACCTGCTCGCCGAGGGCCCCAACTCCGCGCTGTGGGCGATCATGGACAAGATCGTCGACGACTACACGCCGGTCATCCACGGGCTCGAGCGCGACATCGAGGAGATGGAGGCGATCGTGTTCAAGGGCGACGTCGTCCCGAGTGAGCGGATCTACAAGCTGCGCCGTGAGGTGACCGACTTCTACCGGGCCGTCCACCCACTGCTGCTGCCCCTGGACGCGATCGAACGCGCGACGCAGCTCACCATGAGCCCCAAGCTGCGTCCGTTCTTCCGCGACATCAACGATCACGTGAAGTTCGCCGAGGAGGAGATCATCGCGCAGCGGGAGGCGCTGGCCGTGATGCTGCAGACCAACGTGGCCGTGATCTCGGTCCAGCAGACCGAGATCTCCAACCGTCAGAACGAGATCTCGAAGCAGCTGACGATCATCGCGACGGTGTTCCTCCCGCTGAGCGCCCTGACCGGGTTCTTCGGGATGAACTTCAGCTGGCTGACCGGGCACATCGATGGCTTCTGGGAATTCTTGATCTTCGGCATCGGCAGCCTGGTCATCTCGCTCGTGATCCTCTGGAGCTTCTTCAAACGGCGCGGGTACTTCGAGGGCAACCGCGACTGAGCCGCCTGCTCTTCGTCTCCTCTTATCTGAACTTCACTTGGCTCTCGCGGTCACGTGATGCAGTACGGCCATGACCACCTACGCGCCACCCAGACCAATTCACACGGCGCCGATCGACGCTCCTATCGACGAGCTGATCCTCGACGCGGTGCCGCTTCTCGACCACCGCACCCAGAGCCGGCTCACCCCCGAGCGCCTCGCGCGGCGCGGACCGCACCTCGCGCTCGGCGAGGGTGAGCAGACGCACATGCTCGAGCTCGAATCGAGGATCACCCACATCGGCCGGGGACTGACCGCGGATGTCCGCTTCGAGGACCAGCGGGTCTCACGTGATCACGCGATCATCGTCCGCCACGGCCGCTTCGCGCGCCTGCTTGACAACCGGAGCGCGAACGGCACCTTCGTGAACGGCCGCCGCGTGGTCGTGACGAACCTGAATCACGGAGACGTGATCCGGATCGGGCCGGTGGTCATGCAGTATCTGGAGCTCGACTGAGTCAGCCCTCGACGGGCGTCTCGGCCACGTCTCGCGCGACCAGCGCCGCGTACAGGCCGCTGCGCTCGAGCAGCTCGTCGTGCCGGCCACGCTCGACGATCCGCCCCCGGTCGAGCACCACGATCTGATCGGCATCGCGCACGGTCGAGAGGCGATGGGCAATCGTCAGCGTCGTGCGTCCCTCCGCCAGTCGCTCGAGCTCGGCCTGAACGGCCGCCTCAGTCTGGGTGTCAAGTGAGCTTGTCGCCTCGTCGAGCACCAGCACAGGCGGGTTGCGCAGGATCGTCCGCGCGATCGCCATCCGCTGCTTCTCACCACCTGAGAATCGGTAGCCACGCTCGCCGACGACGGTGTCGTAGCCGTCCGGGAGGGATTCGATCAGCTCATGGATGCGGGCCGTTCGCACTGCCTCGTCGATCTCCTCATCGCTGGCGTCGGGGCGTGCGAAGCGCAGGTTCTCGCGTACCGTGGCGTGGAACAGGTAGGTCTCCTGGGAGACGACGCCGACGGTCGCGGCGAGCGACTCGAGGCTGGCCTCGCGGACGTCCACCCCGTCGATCGTGACCCTTCCCTCCTGGGGCTCGTACAGACGCGCGACCAGATACCCGAGCGTGGTCTTGCCCGCTCCGGTTTCGCCGACGACCGCGGTCCGGGTCCCCGCAGGTACCACCAGGTCGATATCCCGCAGCGTCCATGCGTCATCGCCATAGCGAAACGAGACGTGTTCGAAGCGGACCTCGCCCAGGACCTCATCCGGGCGAAGCACGACAGGGCTCTCGGTCTCGACGATGTCGACGGGCAGGTCCAGGTACTCGAAGATCCGGTCGAACAGCGCCAGCGACGCTTCCACGTCGGCTCCGGTCGAGAGCAGGCTCTGGATCGGGAACAGCAGGCGCGTCTGCAGCTGCGTGAACGCGACGACGGTCCCGATCGAGATCGCGGTCCCGCCGTGCACGAAGCTCTGACCGGCGATCCAGTAGACGAGCGCGGGCTGGATCGCGAACACCATCTGGATCGTCGACATGACCCAGCGTCCGGCCATCCGCGAGCGGACCTCGACGTCGGCGATCTCCCGCGATTCACCGGTGAACCGCTGGGCGAGATCGGGCCCGCGACCCATCGTCTTGCCGAGCATGATCCCGGACACTGAGAGCGATTCCGACACGAGCGCTGACAGGTCGGCGAGCCGGCGCTGGCGTTCGGTTGTGATTCGCCGGCGCACCTGCCCGACTCGCCGCGTCATGAACACGAATGGCGGCAGGAACACGAGCGAGATCGCCGCCAGTCGCCAGTCGAGCAGGACCATCGCGACGATCGTCGCGATCACCGTGGTGGCGTTCTGGGCGATCGACGTCGCCGTCGTCGTGACGACGCTGTCGATGCCACCGATGTCGTTGGCGATCCGAGACTGCACCTCTCCGGTGCGCGTGCGGGTGAAGAAGGCCAGCGACATCCGCTGCAGGTGGCGGTAGACGGCGGCGCGCAGGTCGTGCATCACGCGCTGTCCGATCACGTTGGAGATGTAGGTCTGCCAGACGTTGATCGCGGCGGTGGCGATCGCGATCCCGATCATCCCGAGCACGAGCTCGGTGAGCAGGGTGCCGTTGCGCTCCGGGAGCGCCGTGTCGAGGATCGCGCGCAGCAGGAAGGGCGAGATCATCCCGAGCCCGGCGCCGAACACGATCAGCGCCATGACGGCGGCAAGTCGCACTCGGTAGGGCGTGAACAGCGCCATGATCCGCCGCCGGTCCCGCTTGCGTTCCGGGTCCATCAGCTCGGGCGGCTTCCGGCTCCGACCCGCAAAGGTGCGCATCCCACCATGGCCTGCTCCGCTTCCAGGAAACGCGTTCATCTCTCATCATGATGACAAGCCGCTCATCCGTTATCGGCAGCCTCCCTGACTGAGACTGCCTAGACTCGCGGGGCGAACCATGACCGGAACCGAAGTCGGGCTCGCGATATCAGTGTTCCTCGCCTGCGCGGTCGAGGCAGTCGAGGCGCTCACGGTCGTGCTCGCGGTCGGGGTCACCCGCAGCTGGTCATCGGCGCTCACGGGCGCCGGAGTCGCCTGCATCGCGCTCGCGGCGACGGTCGCGGTGCTCGGCCCGGCGATCACGTCGCTGCCGATCAACGTGCTGCGACTGGTGGTCGGCGCGCTGCTGCTCGTGTTCGGCCTGCAGTGGCTTCGCAAGGCCGTGCTCAGGGCCGCTGGCCTCAAGGCGCGCCACGACGAGCTCGAGGCCTACGAGGAGGAGCGCGCGGCGGCCCGCGCGGCCGGTCGGCGCGGCGGCGACTTCGACGGCTACGCGTTCACGATCGCGTTCAAGGGCGTACTGCTCGAGGGCCTCGAGGTCGTGTTCATCGCTCTGACCTTCGGCGCCAACCAGCACAACGTCGGCCTCGCCGCCGCATCGGCGGCCGCGGCCGTCCTGCTCGTGACGTTCACCGGGGTTGCGCTGCGCCGACCGCTCGCGCGGGTCCCGGAGAACACGATGAAGTTCTCCGTCGGCGTGATGCTGACCTCGTTCGGAATGTTCTGGGGCGCCGAGGGCGCCGGCGCCTCGTGGCCGGGCGGCGACGCGGCGCTGCTCGTGATCGTGCCGCTCGTCGCCGCAGTCTCGATGGCGATGGTGGCCTGGCTGCGCGCCGCCACGGCCGCTCGCACCGAGCCCAACGCGGCCACGCTCAGAGAGGCCGCGTGATCAGCTTCCTGCGAGGCGTGTGGGAGTTCGTGGTCGGCGACGACTGGGTCACCGCAGCCGGCGTCGTGGTGGCGCTCGGCATCACGGCGATCGTCGCCGGCGCCGGCGTCGCCGCCTGGTGGGTGATGCCGCCCGCGGTCGTGGGACTGCTGGCCCTGTCGCTGCGGCGGGCGGCGCGATCGTAGGGACAGCGCTGGCGCGCGCGCGACCGGCGCGACCGGCGCGCTCCTACCGGTCCCGGGTCCAGGTGCTCGGCGGGAGCAGCAGCGACCACAGACGCGCCGGCGGGCGTGGGGTCACCGGACGGGGCGGATCGGCGGACACCGCGGGCTTGGTCTCCGCCTGGCCGCGGGCGCTGGTTGGGTTCTGACCGGATCCGATCTTCATCGCCCGGTCTCGTGATCGCGTTGCATAAGTCACTTGATACCCGCAATTCCGGTTTGAAACACAAGTTCCCTGCAAATTGGTTGGAATCCCACCTCGGCCCTCCGAGTCGACGCTCGCCGCCGCGCCGGTCACGCCCAAGCGCATAGCCTTCACGCGTGAGCGCGACCCCCGCACTGCTGCTCGCCGCCGGCGGCGTCGGCTTCGGTCACGCCGTGCTTCCAGACCATTGGGCCCCGCTCGCCGTGGTCGGCCGCACCCAGCACTATCCGCTCTCGAAGGTGGCCCGCCTGTCGGGTCTCGCCGGCGTGGCGCACGTCGCCGTCTCGGTCATCCTCGGTGCGCTGATCATCGTCATCGGCCTGCAGTTCCGCTCGACCATCGAACACGCCCAGGACACGATCATCGGGCTGCTCCTGATCGGGACCGGGGTCGGCTTTCTGGTTCTGGAGCTCACGGGCCACGGGCACACCCACTCCCACCCGCATGGCCAGGATCACGACCATCATCGCGACGACGATCACGACCACGACCCGCCTGGCTCGCACTCGCGCGTTACCTCGGCCGCGTCGATCATGGTCCCGTTCGGCGCCGCCGCCTCGCCGGACCTGACGATCCTGCCCGTATTCCTGGCCGCCACGAGCGTCGGCGTCGGGACCGCGGTCGGCTCCTTGGTCGTGTTCGCAGCCGTCACGATCGCGACGATCGTCGGGCTGACGCTGGCGGCGACCGCCGGCGGGTACCAGATCCGTGCCGCATGGCTCGAGCGGTGGGGGAACCTGCTGACCGCGGGAGTGCTGATCGTGATCGGCACCCTTGTCCTGGCCGGGCTCCTCTAGCTGGGTTGCCGCCCGACCGGGAACTCGCGCGACCCCGGGCCACCCCACGACCCCACGCCGCCCCACGATCCCACGCCGCCGCGCGATCCCACGCCGCCGCGGGCCGCGCCCTGCGCGCCGCGCAATCCCCCGCCCAATCGGCCCGTTTTCCCCGCGCACACGGAATACTCTGCGCAATGGAGCGAGGCAATGGGAGTCCGCCGCCGGAGCCGACGGGAGTATCCGACCGTCCCCTCGGCCTGGTCGGCTGGCGCGCACCAAACATCCCCCATGCCGGCAGCGCGTTCCCACCAATTGCCGAGTACGGCTTCCTTTCCGACTGCGAGACAGTCGCCCTCGTGGCCCCCAGCGGGAACGTCGAGTGGATGTGCTTGCCACGGGTCGACTCGCCGAGCGTGTTCGGCGCGATGCTCGACCGGAGCGCCGGATCGTTCAAGCTCGGTCCGGTCGGGGTCAACGTCCCCGCCTCACGTCGCTACCTGCCGGGCACGATGGTGCTCGAGACCAGCTGGTGGACCGGTGCGGGCTGGATCATCGTGCGTGACGTCCTGTTGATCGGTGGCTGGCACCACGAGGGCGAACGCTCGGGAACCCACAGGCGCGCCCCGACTGACTACGACGCCGATCACGTGCTCCTGCGTACCGTGCGCTGCGTCAACGGCGAGGTCGAGATCGGGCTCGACTGTGAGCCCGCATACGAATACGGGCGCCAGGTGGCACAGTGGGAATACGTCGGCGACAGCTACCACGAGGGAGTGGCGAGGTGTCCGGCCAGCGATTTCGAGCTCGGACTGCGGACGGATTTGCGGCTCGGCTTCGAGGGCCCGCGTGCAACGGCGCGTCACCGGATGAAGGAGGGCGAGCAGATCTACTGCGCGCTGTACTGGAGCGAGCACCCACCGCCCCAGGACTTCGAGGAGGCGTACTCGCGGCTGGTCTGGACGGCCCATCACTGGCAGCACTGGCTCGACGGTGGATCGTTTCCCGATCATCCGTGGCGCTCGTTCCTGCAGCGGAGCGCGCTCACCCTGAAGGGGCTGACCTACGCCCCGACCGGTGCATTGCTCGCTGCCGCCACCACCTCGCTCCCCGAGTCGGTCGGCGGCGAGCGCAATTGGGACTACCGCTTCAGCTGGATCCGCGACTCCACCTTCATGCTCTGGGCGCTGTACACGCTCGGGTTCGATTGGGAGGCGAATGACTACTTCTATTTCATCGCCGACGTGGCCGGCGCCGATGCCAAGCTCCAGGTCATGTACGGGGTCGGCGGCGAGCGAGAGCTCGCGGAGGAGCAGCTCGACCATCTGTCCGGCTACGAGGCTGCCCGGCCGGTCCGGATCGGCAATGACGCCTACCGTCAGGATCAGCACGATGTGTGGGGAGCGCTGCTTGACTCCGTGTACCTCCACACACGCTCACGCGATTCGCTGGATCAGCGCGTCTGGCCGATCCTGAGCAAGCAGGTCGAGGCGGCGATCGAGAACTGGCGTAAGCCCGACCGCGGCATCTGGGAGGTCCGCGGAGAGCCCAAGCACTTCACCTCCTCGAAGATGTTCTGCTGGGTCGCCTGCGACCGCGGCGCCAAGCTCGCCCGGGTGCGCGAGGACTGGGAGCGGGCCGAGCGCTGGCAGTCGGCCGCGGACGAGATTCACGCCGACATCTGCGAGAACGGCGTCGATGACCGGGGCGTGTTCGTCCAGCACTACGACACCGATGCGCTCGACGCGGCACTTCTGCTGATGCCAATGCTGCGCTTCCTACCCCCCACCGACGAGCGCGTCCGCAACACCGTGATGGCGATCGCCGAGGAACTGACCGACCACGGGCTCGTCATGCGCTATCGCGTGCAGGAGACGGACGACGGTCTCGAGGGCGAAGAGGGCAGCTTCCTGATCTGCTCGTTCTGGCTCGTCGCCGCGCTGGTGGAGATCGGCGAGCTCGATTACGCGCGCGACCTCTGCGAGCGCGTCCTCGGGTATGCCAGCCCGCTCGGCCTCTACGCCGAGGAGGTCGACCCTCGCACCGGTCGCCACCTGGGCAACTTCCCTCAGGCGTTCACGCATCTCGCGCTGATCAACGCGGTCATGCACGTGATCCGCGCCGATGAGCAGCGGGCCCTGGCGCAGTCGCCGTTCAACGACTTGGCCAGAGAGCGCTGAGCGGCCGCCGCTTGGCGGGCTTTCGAAGGACTACGCCGCGGCTTCGTTGAGCTGCTGCTCGCGCTCGGACGGCGAGGGCACCACGCTCAGCGGGCCGCGGCGCTCCGAGAAGCTCTGTCGCAGCCGTGCGAACCCGACGGTTCCACCGACTGCGGGCACCCACAACGCGATCGCGTGGTACATGATCACGGCCGCCGCCGTCGGAGCCGCCGGAAGCCCGTACAGGAGCAGTGCGCCAAGCAAGCCGCCCTCGAGCACCCCGAGCCCGCCGGGGATCGGGATCAGGTTCGCGAGGTAGCCGATCTGATATCCGACGATCAGCGCCAGCAGCGGCGGGTTGGTGCCGACCGCCTTCAGGCACGCCCACAGAACGGCGATGTCGAACAGTAGGTAGCCGATCGCGCCGAGCAGCCTCCAGTTCGGCGTGAACGCAGTCTTCTCGGCCGCGCTCACCCAGCTGGCGAGCCGACCGAGCACGATCTTCACGTAGCGCCCCGGCGCGCGACGCGCGAGACCGCGAGGAAGCAGGAGGAAGAACGCCAGCCCGGCCACGACGGCCAGCGCTGGGACGAGCCCGTACACGATGCCGGTCTTCGAGCTACCGAGCCCGAGCCACACGCCGACCCCGGCCAGCACCATGACGGCGCCGTTGATCGCGGTCGTGAGCAGGAAGATCACTGCCGAACGGTTGGCGATCCGCGACCAGGTGATACCCCACGCCCGCATCGCCCAGGCGCCGACTGCGAGTCCACCCGCGCCACCGACCGGGACGACGGCGCCGAAAGCCATCTCCGCCCAGGCCAGCGAACGCACCTCACGCGCGGGGCCGCGGCTGAGAACCAGGCGCACGGTGGCCACGTAACCGAGGCAGGAGAGCACCTCGAGGCCGATAGCGAGCACCAGCCAGCCTGGCGCCGCGTGTGCGACTCGCCGGAGCACCTCGCGCAGGTCCGGGACCGCGAGCCCGATCGCCAGCAGCAACGCTCCGAGTGCGAGCGTCGAGATCAGTCCGTTGCGGAGCCGATGGGCATCCCGTTCGGGGCTTGCCGTAGCTTCGCCACGCTGCTCCACCGGAACTCCCTTCAGCTCGCGATTGATCCCGGAATGATTGTAACACCGAATCGTGCGTGATGGCAAGTATTGAGAAGTCAACGACGTGGGCGCCCCGGAACGGGCTTACGACGCCGCCGTCCGGGGGCGCGGGCTGAGCTGTCGCCGGGGGCGGGGGGTCGCTTCTACGCGGCCCGGGGCCCGAGCCTGACCGGCAACGTCTTGAGCTGGTTGAGGAAGGCCGACTCGACCATCACCGGCCGGCCGTCAATCTCCATCTCGGGGTAGCGCCGCAGCGTCTCCTCAAACAGGATGTTCAGCTCGAGGCGCGCCAGCGCGGTACCGAGGCAGAAGTGGCGGCCACCGGCGCCGAACGCCTGGTGGTCAGGGTTGCGTGTGACGTCGAAGCGATCCGGATCCCCGTAACGCGTCCCGTCGCGGTTCGAGGAGACGTACCACATCACCACCTTGTCGCCCTTCTTGATCGGCTGGCCGCCGAGCTCGGTGTCGACCGTGGCGGTGCGGCGGAAGTGGGCGAAGGCGGGGTACATGCGCAGCGACTCCTCGACCGCGCTCGGGATCAGCGACGGATCGTCAAGCAGCTGGCGGCGCTGGTCGGGATGCTCCATCAGCGCCCGCATGCCGCTGCAGTAGGTCGCCTTGGTGCTGTCGTTGCCGGCCGCGACGAGCAGGAAGAAGCCCATCACGATCTCGTGCTCCTCGAGCATGTTGCCGTCGATCTCGGCGTGGACGAGGACGCTGGTCAGATCGTCGGTCGGATTCTCGCGCCGCTCGGCGATCATCTTCTGGCAGCGCGCGAAGATCTCCGGGATGTCGTTGGCGACCACGCTCTCGATCCCGTCGGGGTTGAGGTCGGGGTCGCCGGCCCCGAGGGCGGAGTTCATCAGCGCCGCCCACGCCGCGTCGTCCTCGGGCGGGATGCCCATGAAGCTGCCGATCACCCGAGACACGGCCGGCTGCGCGACGTCGATGACCAGATCGCACGTCTCGCGGCCGTCGAGCTTGTCAAGCACGTCGAGCACGATCGCGCGGATCGCGGCCTCGTGCGCGGCGATCCGCTTCGGCGTGAAGCCGGCCTGGAACAGCATCTTGAGCCGGTCGTGCTTCGGCGGGTCCATGCCGATGAACATCGCCCGCATCAGCTCGATCGGGAACACGTCGGTGACCGCGGTGATGCCCCCCATCTCCGAGGAGTAGGTGCGGAAGTCGCGGCTGACCTTGTGGATGTCGTCCGCGCGCGTTACCGACCAGTAGCCGGCCTCCTCGGGGTACTCGCTGATCCTCGAGGTCCAGTGCACGGGGCACTCCGTCCGCAGCTGGGCGAACAGCTCGTGCGGCGGGCCCTCCAGCCACTGCTCGCGCTCGCTGACCTCAATCTTCTCGAGATCGCTCTTGGTCGATGACATCTGAACCTCTCCTAACCCTAACTCAGCGAACGGTGCGATTCAGCGAATTCATGCCACTGATCCGGGGCCCCGGGCACGCGACCAACGGCACCCCCGTGCCAGCGTCCGCGGATCCTACTGGCTGGCTGGCCAGCCTGTAAGGGCGGTGGCGGGGCGGAGTTGGGGCCGGGCGGGGCCGGGTTGCAGGGCGGCGTGGCGGGGCGCCGGCGTGGTGGCGCCGGTCGCGGGGCGAGCGGCGCGGGCGCGGCCGGCGCAGGGCGCGGGCGGGCGGCGCCGGGCGCGGGCGGGCGGGCCCCATGGTCTCCCCCGGGCTCTGGAGCGGACGGCCCCCGCCACGGCACGTCATCCGGAGGCTGGGTGCGAAACCGACGTATATCGTCGTTTTCTGACCCAGCCTCCCCGACAACTCCCCCAAAGCCCTCCCGTCGGACCCGACCCTGGCCAAGCCCGCCCCGGGCCCCGACCCCGGCGACACGGGCCCCGCCCACGCGCGCGCCCCGGACACCCCGGACCCCACGCCACCCCCCACATTCCTACGTCGCTCTAACGCGGCTCGCCGACTCTCATGGCAATGAACCCCCGCCTCCTCCCCTCGGCGCTACTGGCTCGCTCGGTGCTCCGGACCCACAGCGATGAACGGCTGACCGAGCTTGCGCGGCGTGGCTCGGATGCCGCGTTTGAGACGCTGGTGAACCGCTACCGGCGCTCGATGGTGCGCCACTGCGATCGGGTCGTCGGCCACACGGACGCCGAGGAGGCGGTGCAGAACGCGCTGCTCAACGCCCACCATGCGCTCTCGCGGGGCGACCGGGTGCACAACGTCGGGCCGTGGATGCACGCGATCGCGCACAACGCCGCGCTCAACATTCTTCGCGCGCGGGCGGCGCGACCCGACGGGGTTCCGGCCGACTGCGAGCAGCTCGAGCACCACGACCTGTCGGCCGAGCGGCGCCAGGACCTGCGCGAGGTGATCGATGTGCTGCAGTCACTGCCGTTGCGCCAGCGGGACGCGATCGTGATGCGCGAGCTCGAGGGCCGGAGCTACGAGGAGATCGCCGCGCGGATCGGCTCGAGCAGCGGCGCTGTTCGCCAGCTGCTGAACCGGGCGCGGCACTCGATCCGCGAGCGGCTCACCGTACTCCCTGGCCTCGAGGCAATGGTGAGGTGGTTAGGTGACGGCGGCGGTCCGGGCCCGGTTGCGGCGCGGATCGGGGCGCTGGCCGGCGGCTGCGCGGTCACGGCGAAGCTGTGCGTGTCCGCGCTGGTCCCTGCGACGGTGATGATCGCGGCGCCCCAGGGCATCTCCGCCGCTCCGGCATCGAGACCAAATGCCCACGCCGCGGTCACACCGCAGAATCCGCGAGGCGCCCAGCCGACCGCGCGGTACGTGGCAAGCAACACCGCTCCGCGCGCGCGGTCGGCGGCGCTCACGACACCGGTCAGGCGAGCCACGGCGACGCGATCCTTAGCGACGTCGGCGCGCGGTACCAGGCCCGCCACCGCACGGCCGCATGCCTCGAGCACCACGACCACGGTCCAGCCTCTGAGTTCACGAGGCAGCAGCACAACCGCGACCACGCAGCCGGCCCCCTCTCCTCAGGCCAAGTCGAGCTGCCCACCCAACACCACCTCGCCCCAACTGACGCAGACGATGGGCCCGCGGACCAGCTCGGACGCCGGGCCCCAGTCGCCGCAGGTCCAACCGGCCCCCCGGGCGCAGACCCCCCAAACGCCGCCGACTTCCGAGACACCCCAGACATCCGAGACGCCACGGACCCCGCACGCTGCCGCGCAATAGTGTTGGGCACCCGGTAGCCCAACAAAGGAGCGCGTCCAAGTGAAGATCCGCGCAGCGGTGCTCGAGGAGTTCGGTCAGCCGCTCAACGTCACCGAGATCGAGCTGGCCGAGCCGAAGGAGCGAGAGGTTCTCGTGCGCCTTGAGGCCTGCGGCGTGTGCCATACCGACATGTACACGGCGTCCGGCGCCGATCCGTCCGGATATGCGCCAACCGTGCTCGGTCACGAAGGATCGGGGATCGTGGAGAAGGTCGGCGCCGAGGTCACCAGCGTGGAGCCCGGCGACCGGGTGGTCACCCTGTTCAGCCCGCAGTGCCGCGAGTGTGAGCACTGCCGCAGCCCGAAGACGAACCTGTGCCTGGCGATTCGCGAGCAGCAGAATCTGGGCCACCTGCCGGACGGGACCACCCGCCTGAGCCGTGACGATGACCCGATCCGTCACTTCATGGGCACGAGCACGTTCGCGGAGTACACCGTGATGCCGGAGATCGCGCTCGCCAAGGTTCCCGCCGAGGCACAGCCGGACCGGGCCGCGCTGTTCGCCTGCGGCCTGTCGACCGGCCTCGGTGCGGCGATCAACACGGCCAAGGTCGAGGCGGGCTCGACGTGCGTCGTGTTCGGCGCGGGGATGGTCGGGCTTGGCGCGGTCGCGGGCTGCCGGTTGCAGGGCGCGGAGCGGATCATCTGCGTCGATCTCTCGGAGGACCGGCTGAAGCTGGCCGAGCAGCAGGGCGCAACCGACGCCTGGGTCGGCGGCCCCGACAGCGTGCAGCGGGTGCTGGATGAGACCCGCGGCTTCGGCGCCGACTACACGTTCGAGGCGACCGGCCTGACACCGGTGATGCGGCAGGCGGTCGAGTCCGCGCGGATGGGCTGGGGCCTGTGCACGGTGGCGGGTGTCGCCGGCAAGGGCGAGACGCTCGACGTCGTCCCCCGCTACCTGATCACCGGCCGCCGCGTGTGCGGCTCGTCATTCGGTGGCGTCAAGGGCCGGGACCAGGTGCCCGAGCTGGTCCAGCTCTACCTCGACGGCCGGCTCGACGTCGAGCCGTTCATCTCCCACCGGGTCAAGCTCGAGGAGGTCAACCACGCGTTCGAGCTGATGGAGCGCCAGGACGGGATCCGCAGCGTGATCATGTTCAGCTGATCTCACGGCCCCCGGGCGCGAGCACGTTGCAACGCGTATGACCAGAACGACGGATCTCCCCGGCGGGTGGCGAGCCGAGTTCGTGATCCTGGCCGCCATCTGGGGCTCGAGCTTTCTCTTCATCAAGGTCCTGGCCGGGGACTGGCCCGCGTTGTGGGTGGCGTTCGGCCGCGTCGCGCTCGGGGCGGTCACGCTCACGCTGCTGACCCGGCTCCGCTCCGAGCGCCTCGGATTCGACCGGCGACTGTGGGGCCACCTCGTCATCACCGCCCTGCTCTTCAACGCCATGCCGTTCACTCTGTACGCGTACGGCGAGAAGCACGTGACGTCGGTGATCGCGGGCCTGTGGAACGCCACCACGCCGCTGTGGGTGCTGCTCGGCTCGCTCGCCGTGCTCCCGGAGGAGCGTCCCACCCAGTCCCGGCTGCTAGGCCTCGGCTTCGGCTTCCTGGGCGTCGTCATGCTGCTCGGACCGTGGCGGGGCCTCGGCGGCAACGAGCTCCAGGGCCAGCTCGCCTGTGCCGGCGCCGCGGTCTGTTACGGAGGCGGCTTTCTCTACACGCGGCGCCACCTGGCCGGACGCGCCATCAGCGGCGTATCCCTCTCAGCCGGCCAGCTGATCTGCGCGACCGTGATGCTCGCCCTGCTGCTTCCGTTCGCGAGCGGGCCGACGAGCCACATCGGCCTCGACGGCCTTGGCAGCCTCCTCGCCCTCGGAATCCTCGGAAGCGGCGTCGCCTACGCGCTCAACTACGCGATCGTCCGGGCCGCCGGCGCAACCGTCGCCTCCACCGTCACCTACCTGATCCCGGTGTTCTCGACCGTCCTCGGCGTCGTGGTGCTGGGCGAGCCGCTGGCCTGGAACCAGCCGGTGGGAGCGGCGGTGCTGCTCGGCGGGATCGCGATCTCGCAGGGGCTGGCGGCGCGCTCCGCGCCGGTCCGGCCACGACCGGCCGCCTAGTGGAACAGGCGCAGGCCCTCGAGCCGGCGCTCGGCGCGGGCGAGGCTGCCCACGGTTTCGGGGTGCACCGCGTCCAGGTGCGCCGCCAGCGCGATGAACGCCTGACCGGTGGTCAGCGCGTCGCCCATTGCGTCGTGGGGGCGTTCGGCGGGGAGCCCGAGCTCGTGGGCCAGCTCGCCAAGCGAGATCCGGTGGCGCGCGGCCTGACCGCGCTCGTGCAGCCACAGGACTCCGAGCATCTCGGTGTCAACGATCGGCCCGCGCAGTGGCAGCCTGACCGAACGCAGGGCACGGCTGAGAAACGCTCGCTCCACGGCGGCGGTGTGAGCCACCAGCACGGATCCCGTGAGCACGGGCAGCAGCTCCTCGAGCGCGTCGGCCAGCGGTGGCGCGTCGGTCAGATCGGCGACCCGGATTCCGTGAATGAGAATCGAGTCCTCCCCGATCTCCCCCTGCGGCCGGACCAGCCCCGACACCGCCCGCCCGAGCTGCAGGCGCCCCTCCTCGATCGGGATCGCGCCGAACGAGATGATCTCATCGCGCCCCGGATCGAGCCCGGTCAGCTCGAAGTCGAGCGTGCACCACGGGGCCGACCGCCACGGCGTGCGGCGACCCGGAAGGGCCGCTTCGGCATACCTCGCCCCGACGCCGGTTCTCCCCGGCCGACGGGCGCGGAGCCTCATAGCGGACGCACGCTCAGCTCGGCGGCAACACGCTTCTGGATCGAGAACACGGCCCGGAATGCGACCCGCAGATGGGTGCGCGTCAGGTCGCTCAGCTCGCTCGGAATGACGTGATCATCGGGCTCCTCGCCGGCCCGCAACTGACCCACCTGGTGCTCGAGGCGCAGCGCGCTGATCAGCTCAAACGCGTCCTGAAGGGTCTGCGTGTCGGCGGCGGGAAGCGTGCCGGCGGCACCGGCAGCGCGCAGCCGCTCAAGCGTCGAGGCGCTCGTCACCCCGGCCGCCATCCCCGCCCACCGGGCGAGGTCGACGATCGGGATGATCCCGCCGTGCTTCAGGTCGAGGCGACCGCGGTGCTCACCCGAATGCTCAACCACCAACCCACGCAGGAAGCCCGTCGGCGGCCGGTGCGAGAGCGCGAACCGCGCGAGCATCCGCAGCACCGGCTCGTCGCCGGCGGATAGCCGGAACGAGTCCGCCACCGGCGTTCCGGTGTGGATCCCCCACACCGGCCTGCTGTCGACCAGAACCGAGGCGAGGATCAGCGCCTGCTCCTGGGTCGGGTCCGAGATCCAGCTCCGCGCGGCGTGCTGCCAGGACTCGACCGAGCGCACAAACAGGCGGTCGGCCGCCGACGCCCCATGCTCGTCCTCGTGAAAGCCGCAGCGCCTCAGGTCCCGGACGACCGTGCTTCCGAGCTCGTGCAGTTGGTCCCGGACCTCCTGCTCGGGCGCGTCCCCGAACCACACCATCGCGCTGTCGATATCCGAGCTCAGGAGCGCCTCGCGACGGGCCTGGCTCCCGAGCGCGAGCCACGCGAAATCCGCCGCCGGCGCACCGGCATCGGCGACCGCAAGCTCGAGCAGCCGGCGGGTCAGCGCGTCGACCATCACCGCGTAGACGGCCATCACGCGGGTCGCCGCGACGCGGGCCCCATGCAGAGCCACCGCAGCCGGTCGGAGCTCGGCCGCGACGCTGACCAGCTCGTCGACGCTCCGGGCTCGGGCGATCCGCTGGCGGAGAAAGAACGGGGACCTGGTCTGGGCGGCGATTACATCGATGTCCTCCACGACCCCGATCACCTCGCCGCTGGCGGTGACCACGGGGAAGTGGCGGAACCCGCGGTCGAGCATCTCGAGCAGGACTTCACCTCCGAGGCGGTCCGGCCCGACCGTGTACGCCGGGTAGGACATCGCGGCCGACACCGGGTCCTCGCCCGACAGACCGTCGGCGATCACCCGCGAGCGAAGGTCACGATCGGTGAGGATCCCGAGCGCGTCATCTGTGACTCGCACCACCACCGAGGTGGCGGAGGCTGAGGTCATCAGCCGGGCGGCGTCGCGGATCGAGGTGTCCGGCTCGCACGTGACCGCACCCGCGCGGACAAGACCTCCGACCGCCTGCTCGGCCGGCTCGCCGGGGGTGTCGAAGTCCGCCGACGCGGAGGCCTCCGACCACGGCTCGAGCAACGACCTGGCCACGTACCTGAGGCCCGCAGGGCGCGCCAGCAGGTCCTGCGCGACATCGGCCCCGAGCCGGTAGCAGAGCGTGTCCTCGGCCGCGCGCGCCTCGAAGCCGGCGGGCAGGCCCGACAGCATCGACGCGTGGCCGAACAGCTCACCTTCCCCGAGGCGGTCCAGCACGCGCCCGTCGTGGATGATCTCTACGGCCCCGGTGCGGACCACCCGCAGATGCTGCAGCGGAGCAGCCCCCTGCGAGTAGATCGTCGTCCCGGCTCGGTGAAACTCCACCTCGAGCGCTCGGGCCATCCGTTCCACGGCGTCGGCGGAGAGGGCGTCGAACGGCGGGTGCTCGCCCAGAAAGCGGGTCACTTCGGGAGGCGCGGCCGGCATGCCAGAACTCGCGCCGTCGCCGCCGCTTCTGGCTTCGCGTCCCGCTTGATCAGCTTCCAAGGCTTCTCACCGATTGGCCGCCCACGCAAATCCGTGGCACGCGGCAGCTTATCCGCGTAACAATTGGCGCTGGGACCGGCCGGCGTTCGCCGCGCCCGATCCCCAGACCAGTCATGGAAGCCCATTCAACTGCTGGCATGAGCAACGCCGACGCGGTCGTGGCCCGGATCGAGGCGGGCGACGCGGATCGGGCCCGCGGCGTGGTGTCGGCCCTCGCCCGCCACACCCCGGTGCTGAGCTCCCGCAGCCTCGCCGAGCGCTGCGGCCGTGGCGACGTGCTGCTCAAGGCCGAGAACCTGCAGCGCACGGGGTCGTTCAAGCTCCGCGGTGCGCTCCACAAGATCTCGCGGCTTCGCGATGCGACGGGTGTGGTGGCAGGAAGCGCGGGCAACCACGGGCAGTCGCTCGCCTACGCCGCCCGCTCATCCGGGCTGCCCTGCGAGGTGTTCATGCCGCAGGAGGCGGCGGTGGCGAAGGCCGCCGCGGTCGAGGCATTCGGCGGCGTGGTCCATCGCGGCGAGGCCTCCGTCGACGACTGCGTGGCCGCGGCGCGAGACCGGGCGGCGGAGACCGGAGCGGCGTTCGTGCATCCGTTCGACGACCCCGAGGTGATCCTTGGGCAGGCGACCCTCGGCCTCGAGCTGCTGGAGGACGCTCCCGACATGACAGAGCTCGTCGTGCCCGTGGGTGGCGGTGGCCTGATCTCCGGTGTCGCCGGCGCGGTAAAGGCGGCCCGTCCGCGGGTGCGGGTGATCGGGGTCCAGGTCGAGGCCTGCGCGCCGTTTCCGGCCTCGCTGCAGGCGCATGCCCCGGTCCCGACCAGCTCCAGGCCGACGATCGCCGATGGGATCGCGATCAAGCGCCCGGGCGAGATCACGCTCCCGCTCGTCGAGCGGTGGGTGGACGAGATGGTCGTAGTGGCGGAGGACGACGTCGCCGAGGCGATGGTGTGGCTGCTCGAACGCTCGAAGCTCGTGGTCGAGGGCGGCGGCGCCGTCGGTGTCGCGGCCCTGATGGCGGGCAAGCTGTCGGCCGCCCAGCGTGGTTCCACCGTGATCGTGCTCTCTGGAGGAAACGTCGATGCCGGGCTGCTGGCGGCTCTCGCGCAACGTCATGAGACCACGGCGGGCCGGCGCCTTCGTCTGTTCACCCGGATTTCGGACCTACCCGGCGGCCTGGCTGGGCTGCTCTCGCTGATCGCCACCGCCGGTGGCAACGTGGTCCACGCTGATCACGTCCGCGAGGCGGTGCCGCTGCACGTTCGCGAAACCGGCGTGGAGATCGCCCTGGAGACGCGCGGGGCCGAGCACAGCAACGAGATCGTAGATACGCTCGAGCGGGCCGGGTACGAGGTGCGGCGGCTCTGAGCAGAGGGCCGGTCGCCGGACACAGGATCCGTCCGGCGTGCATAGAAGATTGCAACCGTGGGAATAGAGGACCACCGTGCGCCGGAGGTTCCGTCCGTCCATTCCCCGCGAGCGCGTGGGCGCACACCCGAGAGGATGTCCAAGAAGCTAGGCACACCGCGAGTCGCGACGGCCGTGATCATCGGCCTGGTCGCGCTCGGCGGCGTTATCGCCTCGGTCTCGCTCGCCCAGCGGGGACACCCGAAGCCCCGGATCGTCCACGCCGGGCCGTCGATTCCGTCGAGCGGCCAGCGCGTCCGGTACGGCGCCTCGGTCAAGGGCAAATGCCTCAGCATCAACCGCGCCCAGCGCAACGAGATGCGCGGATGGGGCGTGTACACGTTCGATCCGGGCCGGGACCCGGTGATCGGCCCTGCCCGCCGGAGGCTCCTCCCCGGCCGGTTCGCGCCCAGCATCAGGCCTCCTGGGCTTGACGCGTTCGCGTCCGGGTCCACTCGGCCTTCGGACCTGAGCGAGTGGCAGGTATCGGGCGTCGGACGGCAGCTGCCGGCGAACCCCGAGGCCCGCTGCGCGGCCTCGCTCGCGGTCGCGGCGCCCGACGCCGCCGTCGCCGGATCCTCGATCGTGCTCAGACGCCCCGGTCCCTACGTGTATTGGACCTTCGATCACACCGTCACGTGGACGAAGGTCCGCGACTCGGCCACCGAACCGGTGCCGCATCCGTGTCCGCGGGATCCCGATCAGGCAGCCACCTCGCCGGCTCCGACGGGCGCGCCCCCGTCGGTTGGCGGCGCGACGTGGCACTGGGCCGTGAGCTCGTTCTGCACGACCGTGCGGTGGTGGACCTTCTCGGTGCTCGGCTCACCCGGGAGCTGCTCGCACACGAGCTCCGACTACATCAACCAGTACGCCGCCGGCGTGCGCCTGCACCTCCCGCTCGGTCGCGGCAAGGCCGGAGGGAACGCGTGCGGTCCGTCCGCGCTGCTGATGGCGATGCTCCAGTCCAAGCGCAGCGCCCGCGCTCGCCACGGGATGCGGATGCCCTCGCTGCCGAACCTGCAGCGCGTGTTCGACACGACGATGGCGCTGCCACGATCGAAGGTGGGGCCGAACTCGGCGAACGAGTTCGTGGGCTCGAAGGCCGGCATCCTGCTCCGCCGGCTCGGCTGGAATCAGGCCGCGATGGGTCGGTTGGGCACGAGCGCCGACAACATCGTCAACGAGACCGACGACTCCGACGCCGACCCGTCGAACCAGGCCGTGATCGACCGCGCGCTGAGCCACGGACCGATCGTGATCAGCACCGATCTCGGCATCGAGCCGTGGGGAGAGACGGGTGACGGGCACATGATCGTCGTGCTCGGCCGCGATCCCGCGAATCCAGGCGAGTACATCGTCTACGACCCGGCTGGGGACTACTTCTCCGATCCGGTCAACCACTACGGGCCGAACTCGTGCGGCAGCGGCGTGCTGTATCCGCGCAGCTGGCTGCTGGCGTACACGACCGGGGCCTGGTACATCGCGCTCGGCGCTCCGCCGGGCGCGGCGGCCACGTAGTAAGCGACGCGGCCCGCGTCAAAGACCCGGGCCGCGCGCTTGGGGGCGGAATGCGTCAGAGGCTCGGACCGGGTGCCTGGGAGGCACTGCCTGCAGTCGCACCGTTCGGGCAGTGGTGCGTTCCGCCGGGGCGCGGACCTCGCGGCGCGCCGGTGCCCTGACGGGGACCGTAGTCGCCCTTGCGGGGCGCCTGGTGGGACGTCGTCGTGGTGGGAGCGGACGATGTCGTCGTGGTCGAGGTCGCGGCGCTCGCCAGCGCGGCGCCGCCTCCGACCAGTGCGCCGGTGACTGCGATCGTGGTCAGGACAGATTTCAGTCGCATTGGATGTTCACCTCCTTGTTCGACTGATCACCACCATGCCGCAGCTGTGTCGGACGGACGTAGGAGGCGGTTAAGACTTTTCTGAAGCGGCCGCGTCAGGGCTGGCTTGTCGTCAGCGGCGCATCCTCGCCGCGAGCGAGCTCGAGCGCATCGTCGAGGCCGCGAGCGGTGGCCTGCTCGACCACGCGCTGGGCCAGCATCCGCACCGGCAGCACGGCCGCGACCCACCCGGGCGCGACGACCCGGCGGGAGCGACGCACGATTCCGCGCTCGATCGCGTCGATGCCGTCCTCGAGCGGCGTGACCTTCGTAAACGGTCCGCGCGCCTGGTTCAGTTTCTCGGCCGCCCGCGTCCCGAACCCCCGGCGGGTCATGTCGGTGTCGAGCTCGCCGAAGTACGCGACCCCGACGCGGGCACCGCTCGATGCCAGCTCGATCCGCAGCGCGTTGCCGAGTGCCTCGACGCCTGCCTTCGACGCGCTGTAGGCGCCGAGCAGCGGCGGGTGCACCGCCGCGGCGAGCGACGCGACCGCGAGCGCATACCCGCCCGGGTGCGCGATGTGTGGCGCCGCCGAGCGAAGCGTGTAGTAGACGCCCAGCAGGTTCACCTCGAGCGTGCGCTCGAACACCGTCGGGTCGCCGCCGAGCAGCGGCAACTGGGCCGCGACGCCAGCGTTCGCGATCACCACATCGAGGCCGCCGAGCTGCTCCACCGCCTGCTCCACCGCCGCCTCCACCTGGGCGCGTTCGCGCACATCGCAGACGATCGCCGGTGCGCCGCCGCAGTCCGCCGCAACCTGCGCCAGCTCCTCGGGCTCGATCCCGGCCAGCGCCAGCTGCGCCCCGCGCGAGTGCAGCCGGCGCGCCGTCGCTGCCCCGATCCCCCGCGCGGCCCCGGTGATCAGGACCCGCCGGCCGGAGAGCGGATGGACCGTCTCGCTGGCGACCGTGTCGGGCTCGATCCGCAGCGAGTTGATCGTCATCGCAAGCATCTCGTAATGACCCACCAGCATGCAGAGCTCGATCAGCTCGGCATCGGTGAGCTGACCGCGCAGCGCCTCCCACAGCTCATCGGAGATCTCGCGGGCCTCGTGCAGCTCATCGGCGGCGCGCAGCAGCAGCGCCTGGCGCGGGCTCCATCCCTCGGCGCCCGCGCCGTCACGCACCCGGGCTACATCGTCCGCGGACAGACCTGACACCTGGCCGAGGTGTTCATGGTGGCGCCACTCGTACTCGCAGCCGCAGTTATGCGCCACGCGCAGGATCAGCAGCTCGGTGTCGCGGCGCGGCAGGAGCCCGCGCGGCATCAGCCGGCCCGCGAACCGCAGCCACGAGCGGTAGAGCTTGCGGTGCCGCGAGAGCGTGGTGAACAGGTGCGGCGGCTCGGTGGTGCCGGTGACGCGCCATGCGACGCGCGCGATCAGCGTATTCACGAGGCCGATCTCGCGGACCGAGCCGGGGCCGATCCGCGGGGTCATCGGATCGTCACGCTGGTCGCGTAGATGCTCGTCCCGATCGGCGGTCCGTCGAGCGGATACTCCTGCACGGTGTTCGACGGCCCGAGCGGCACGGAGGCCGTCAGCCGGCCCGAGCGATCCGCGCGCTCGGAGCGCTTGCTGACTCCGCTCCCGGACCTGATTGTGATCGTGTACCGGCGTCCGTGTCGGTACACGGCCGGTGTGCGGACTGTGGCCGAGCCACTGCCCTGGAGCTCGAAGCCGCCGGCCCACGCCCGACTCAACGTGCTGAACTCACGAACCTTCCGGTGCGTCGTCACCTGCCAGCCGTACACGGAGTACTGGGGATCAGCGCTCATAAACTCGATCCGGGACGGGACCCTGGCCTCGGGATGGGCAAAGTCGCTCATGATCGGCCCGATCGACTGGCGCAGGTCCCGCGCCCAGTACGGCCAGCTGTGCGTCCCCGGACCGTAGTCCTTAAGGAAGCTGGGGATCCCGAGCTTCACCAACCGCTGGTGGAACAGGAGCGTGAGCTCATGCACACCCTGCTCGATCACGCTGGCGCCCGGATTGGGGGTCTTGTCGTACGGACCGGACATGCCGTTGCCGGTGTACATCAGCAGCTTCGTGGCGCGGAGGTTCACGGCCAGCGTCGCGGGATCATGCGCGGCCCAGTTGATCTCGTTGCTCGTGCGAGGGCCGAACATCGAGTTCGCCGCCACGTGGTCGAGCGCGGTCTCGGTCAGGTTGATGATCGGAGTGACGAGCGCCTGCGCGGCAGTGTCGTAGGCGATGTCGGGCGCACCCGAGTAAGCGAGCGCGATCTCAAACAGATCCGGGTGCCGGGCCGCGTAGCTCATCGAGCAGAAGCCGCCCTGCGAAAGGCCGGCGATCGCGCGTCCGGTTCGCGCCCTGATCGTCCGCAGGTTCGCGTCGACCCACGGCACCAACTGCTGGATGTGGAACGTCTCCCACCGGTATTTGCCGTCCGGCCAGTTCGTGCACCAGCCGCCGCCGTCGTCGTTCAGCGCGATGTCGGGCATCACCACGATCAGCTGCCGGCCGGCCGTCGTCTGCTCCGCATCGCCCACCGTCGTCCAGTCGGCCGCGCCACCGCTGGTTCCGTGCAGCAGGTACAGGACCGGATAGTGGCGTCGGCGATGCGAGGAGTAACCGGACGGGAGCAGCACCCGCACGGCGGCCGGGCCGGGGAGCGCTGTCGTCTTCACGCTCAGCGACCACAGGCGGCCATCCAACCGCTTGGCCGAGATCACGTGCAGCCCGTCGCCGTCATGGAACCGAGGCGCGGCCGCAGCCGCGGGCGCGAGCGCGAACAGCAGCACGGTCAGAATGCCAAGCCCGAGTAGCGCCTTGCAACGTGCCAGTCTCACGGGCCGGACCCTAACCGGAAACCGATCCTCACGCGCCGGCTCACCCCCATCGGGTGATCACAACCGCACGCGACTGGCATAACGTCGCGAGCTGATGATTGTGGTCGGATTCGCCCGGCGTTGAGCGGGACCTCAGCGTGGTATTGCGACGTATCGGCGTGGCGGTCTCCGTTGGCCTGGCTGACTCGCTGAACCCCAGCACCGTCGGCCCCGCGCTGTATCTGGCGAGCGCCCGGCGGCGGCGCGTCCTGCGCGTGAGCCAGTTCACGATCGGCGTGTTCGCCGTGACCTTTGCCGGCGGCCTGGTGCTGCTGATTGGACCCGGCAGGCTGCTGCTCGGGCTTGTCCCGCACCCCCGGGGCACCGTCAGGCACGCGATCGAGCTCGTCGCGGGAGTGGTTCTGCTCGGCGTCGCGGTGGCGCTGTGGTTGGGACGTGGTCGCCTGGCCCGTCACGAGCTCCCGGGGAGCGGCGCCGGGGGCGGCTCGGCATTCATCACGGGGGCGTCAATCGCGGCCGTCGAACTGCCGACGGCTGCTCCGTACTTCGCGGTCATCGCTGGGATCGTCGCGTCGAGCGCCTCCGTTCCCGAGGAGCTTGTGGTGCTGGCCATCTACAACCTCGCGTTCATCCTGCCGCTGTTGGCGATCATCGCGGTGCTCCTGTTCGGCGGCGAGCGTGCCGACGGGTGGCTCACCGCCGGCGGAGCCTGGCTGCAACGTCGTTGGCCGGTCGTGCTCGCGGGCCTGCTCGTGTTCGTTGGGGCGATCCTGACGTTGCTGGGCGGCGTGGGTCTCGTCAGGCAGTAGCGCATTACTGCCCCCTGACTCTCGGCATGCCCGGGCGTTGACCTTCTGGCGGGCGGCTCGTCCTACGTTCCCAGCGGTCGCCCGCCGACCAGGGCGCGACGGTAACCCACCGCGTGTCGAGCTGGATTCACGTCTCGGTGTCGGGCCACCGCCATTAGACCCCCGAGGCGACAGCGTCCGTGTGCGCTCGGTCGTCGCCGACGGCGCCGGCGTTCGCCCCTGACGGTGAGATCCCCCAGCGACGCATTACAGCCCGCACTCTGTGCTCCGCGGCTGCGACGTGGCGGAGCGCCGGCCTGACCGCGCGGAGCAGCCGCTTGGTTGCGGCGCGGAATGCGTAGACCGTCATCGCGAGCGCGATCAGCGCGGCGGCGAAGGGGGTGTCCCTCGCCGGATGTCCCGCGATGCTGTTGACCGTCTCCTTCGCCGCTGCGGCCCCAATCATCGTGTCGCCGAGGGCGGTCGGGCTGGATCGGGCTTTGCGCACCTGGGTTCCTGGCGCCGCAGCGGAGCGCTGGAGCGCTCGCACGACCGCGCCGATTACGAACAGCGTCATCAGGTTCGAGTCCTCCCTGGACATCCCGAACACCAGAGACATGATGCGGTGGCGTGCCTCGTCCAGCAGCCGCAGCGCGATGAGCGCGTCGCCGACAAAGAGCCTGGCGCCGCTGAGGTGCTCGAGGGGCCGAGGGGGCGGAGGTTGCGTGTCTGAGATCACGACTGCTTGTTCGACCTTCTGGCGCCGCCCCGTCCGTCATACACCCAGGCGCTATCGACGACGCGGTCCTTGTTGCAGGTCATTTTGACCGGAACCCGCCGCCGATTCCATAGCCGGCCTCGAAACCGTGCCACCCGTACCAGAGGTCATATGGGTCCCCGTGCGTCTGCGAATTGGTGTGCGGAAGCGATCGTTGCCCGCCGCACCGACGCCATCCGGGAGTCCAGTCGGCCGCGTCCCCTGGTCTCGAGTCTCCTTGGGCTTTTGTCTCAGCGGGCGGACGATGAAGAGGTAGACGAATGATGCCCATCCGAGGAATGTGAGCGCGGCGATGGTCACCGGCGTTGGCGGGTCATGCTGTTCAGTGAGTTCAGTTTCATCAGTTCCTTCTTGGTTTATGGGAGCAAATGGGCGGACCCGAAAGCCCGCCCATTGGCCTACTCCGTGATGCGCCCCCGACCAACTGCCCCCGATAGCACGCGTGCTAGCGCCTATGCTAGCGAAAGTGCTAGCACGAGAACCACTTTCATTACGAAGTTCTTCGCCAGGTACACATCGACGCCAGTGATAGCATCGGCGCTAGCAGACACTAGGTTGAGGGCGTCTTCGCTAACTCTTCGACATGCCCATGACACGCACCACGATCAGCTTCACCCGCGAGGGAATGAAGCTGATCCAAAAGGCGGCCAGACGCCAGGGCTCCAGCGTCTCGCAGTTCGTCCGCGAAGCGGCGCTGATGCGCGCCAGGATGGCCACCGACGACAACCCCTACCCCATGCGCACGCTCGCCGAGCAGCTCCGGGCGATCGGTGATCAGGGATACGCGCTCGCTGAGAAGGCGCTCACGGTGGCCGAGGACGAGGCTGACCGCAAGCGGTGATGCTCCGCGCATCGCGGGGTGGCTCGTAACGGCGCCAGCGTTACCCGACAGGTAATCGACACGCCTCCGGTTCGCTGGGACCGTGCTCGGCATGAGCACACTACATCTGAACCGACTGTCCGGCCGCTCGTTGGTCGCGAGCCGCTGGGCGCCTCTACCCATCGTTCTGTCCGGGACCTTCATGGTCGTTCTGGACTTCTTCATCGTCAACGTTGCGCTGCCGTCGATGCAGACCGGGCTGCACGCGTCGAACAGCGCGCTCGAGTGGATCGTGGCCGGCTATGGCCTGACCTCTGCCGTGTTCCTGATCACCGCGGGCAGGCTGGGCGACCGGATCGGCCGCCGCCGGGCGTTCTCAATCGGCCTGGCGCTGTTCACCGCCAGCTCCGCGGCGTGCGGAGCCTCGAGCGGCCCGACGATGCTGGTTATCGCCCGCCTCGTGCAGGGCGTCGCCGGTGCGCTGCTGATGCCGAACGTGATGGCGATCATCGGCGTGGTCTACACCGGGCCTGACCGCGTCCGGGCGCTCTCGGTCTACGGCGTGGCCATGGGCCTCGCCGCGGCCGGCGGCCAGCTGCTCGGTGGCCTCCTCGTGCAGGCTGATATCGCCGGCCTGAGTTGGCGCAGCTGCTTTCTGATCAACGTCCCGATCGGAATCGCCGCGCTGGCGCTGACGCCGAGGCTGGTGCCCGAGTCACGGGCCCCACAGTCGAGCCGGCTGGACATGGTCGGAACCGTGCTGGTCACTGCCGGCCTGACCGCGATCGTGCTTCCGCTCGTCGACGGCCGCCAGCACGGCTGGCCGGCCTGGACGTGGATCTCGCTGGCCTGCGCGCCGGTCATCCTGGGGGCGTTCGCCGCCTACCAGCGTCGCCTTGCGCGCAGCGGCGGAGCCCCGCTGCTTGACCCGAGCCTGTTCTCCGAGCGTTCGTTCAACGCCGGCCTGCTCGCACAGC
The DNA here is from genome assembly GCA_963796645.1 of uncultured Solirubrobacterales bacterium. Taxonomy (GTDB): domain Bacteria; phylum Actinomycetota; class Thermoleophilia; order Solirubrobacterales; family Solirubrobacteraceae; genus Palsa-465. Next base: position 371,905 of record CAWCMQ010000009.1, read on the forward strand.
TTGTGTTCTGGTGCGGCCAGGCCTCGTTCTTCCTCGTCCTCGCGCTGTACCTGCAGCAGGGACGAGGGCTGAGCGCGATGCACGCCGGACTGGTGTTCACGATCCTGGCCGCGGCGTATCTGGCGGCCTCGTTCGGGGCACCGGCGCTGGCCACCAGGCACGGCCGCCGTGTGCTCGCGGCTGGTGCGCTGACCCTGGCCGCCGGACACGCGATCCTGCTCGCGACGGTTGCTGAGGTCGGCGTCGGCGGGTCGCTCGCCCTCCTCGCCCCGGGTCTGATCCTGGTCGGCGCGGGGATGGGCCTGGGAATCACCCCACTCGCGACGATCATCCTCGCGGGGATGCGCCCCGAGCAGGCGGGGTCGGCGTCCGGGGTTCTGACCACGATGCAGAACGTCGGGAACGCGCTCGGCGTGGCGGTGATCGGAGTGATCTTCTTCGGCGCGCTCCACTCCGGATTCGCCGAGGCGTTCCAGCTCAGCTTGGCCGTGCTGGCCGCAATCCTGGTCAGCGTCGCGGTCATCACGCGGCTGCTGCCGGCGACTGTGAGTACGCCATGACCAGCGCTACGCTCGCACTGATGAACGAGAACCGGGTCGGCACCCTGCTCCGCGATTGGCGCCAGCGCCGGCGGCTCAGCCAGCTCGACCTGGCCCTCGAGGCCGGGGTCTCGACGCGGCATCTCAGCTTCGTCGAGACCGGCCGCTCGAAGCCAAGTCCGGAGATGGTTCTGCACCTGGCCGAGCAGCTCGAGGTTCCCCTGCGGGAGCGCAACCAGCTGCTGCTGGCGGCCGGCTACGCCCCGCAGTACGGCGCCCGCTCGCTCGAAGATCCGGACATGTCGCCGATCCGCGACGCGCTTGGGCGCGTGTTGGCCGGTCACGAGCCGTACCCGGCGCTCGCGGTGGACCGAGGTTGGAACCTCGTGGCCTCCAACGCGGCTCTTGGACCCCTGCTCGAGGGGGTGGCGCCAAGGCTCCTGCAGCCTCCGGTCAACTGCATGCGCCTGGCCCTGCACCCGGACGGGATCGCTCCGCGGATCCTCAATCTGGGCGAGTGGCGCGGGCATCTGCTGCACCGGCTCGGACGGCAGATCGCGCTGACGCGAGATGCCGGGCTTCAGTCCCTGCGGGACGAGCTCCTGAGCTACTCCGAGGATGAGGCCGGCGAGACGGAGCCCGACTCCGGCGAGATCATGGTCGAGCTTCGGCTCGCGAGCGACGACGGAGAGCTGGCGTTCTTCAGCACCGTCACGACCTTCGGGACGGCCGTCGACATCACCGTGTCCGAGCTGTCGATCGAGGCGTTCTTCCCGGCTGACGGCCGCACGGCCCAACGACTCGGCTCGCTCGCCGCGGTCGGCTGAGAGTTGAGGGCAGCGGCGCTCGTCCTGGCAGTTTCGATCGCCGGCTGCGGCGCGACCGCCGCGCATACGACCACCGCGTCGCAGCAACACACCACCCCGCCGAAATCGGCCATCGTGGTTCGCCGCACTCCGGTCGCGCTCACCGGCGCGAGCGGCCCCCGGCTGCCCGAGGCCCGCTCCGGCGTGGCGGCGGCAAGCTTCCGGGGGAAGCTGGTCGTGATCGGTGGGCTGTCGGACGCCGGTACCTCGACCGGCACCGTGTTCGTGGTCGATCCGGGCGGCCAGGTCGCGACCGCGCAACCGCTGCCCGGCCCCGTGCACGACGCCGGCGCGGCGCCCGTGGGTCGGCACCTGCTCCTGTTCGGAGGCGGCGAGTTCGAGGGCAGTGACCGGATCATCTCTGTGCTGCCCGGCCCACCTCGCCAGATTGGAACGCTGCCGCAACCACTCTCAGACCTCGAGGCGGTGAGGATTGGCGACGCCGCGTACGTGGTCGGAGGCTGGAATGGCTCGGCCACCAACCGCGACGTCTACGCGGTGCATTCCGACGGCAGCGTCCGCGTGGCCGGCCGGATCCCGATCGGCGTTCGCTACGCCGCTGCGGGCGCGCTCGGCAGCCGGCTGATCGTGGCCGGAGGCGAGACCTCCTCGGGTGCCCCGATCACGCGGGCGTGGTCGTTCGATCCGGCCACCGGCCAGGTCACGCGCCTCCCCGACCTCCCGACCCCGATCGACCACACCTCCGGCATCGCCCTCGGCTCCACCTTCTACGTGCTCGGCGGCTTGCACAACGGGAGCTTCAGCCGGGCGATCCTCGCCTGGAGGCCGGGGCAGCGACGCTGGCATGTCGCCGGCCGGTTGCCCGAGCCCGTCGCCGACGGCGGCGCGGCTGCCTTCGAAGGGGCGCTCGCGCTCGCGGCGGGGCGCAACGACGGCGGCAAGCGTGACGGCGTGATCCTGCTGCGGCCCCGGTGACGCGTGTCAAGACGCGGGCGGCGAGCCCGACAGCTCGGCCAGCGCCTCCCGACTAACCCGCTGGAGTCCACGCAGGTAGTCGAGGTGCATATCCCAGCCCGGGTCGCCGGCCAGCTCGCTCGCCAGCCGGGCGGTGTCCTCGTGCGCGTCCAGGAGCTCGTACACCAGCTCGGTCAGGTACTCGACCTGCGTCACCCCAATTGATTTTGAGTGCAGCATCTCCGCTCCGTACACCCAATCCAAGCGGCCTCGCCGCGGACGGCGCTGACCGCACCAGTAAAGGAATGGTGAACGGGCCTTCGGACGTATCCGTGGTACGCGGCCGGACCGCGTACGCTCCGCTGTTGCGCGGCTATCGCCGGCGCGCGCCGGGCTCGAGCGCCGGGTTCGACCAGCCGCCATCCGCCGGGTTCACGTTGACGCCCGCCGGAACGATCTCATCGATGCTGTCGAGCACATCGTCAGACAGGGTGACATCGGCCGCGCCGAGCTGAGACTCGAGATGCTCCATCGTCCGCGGCCCGATGATCGCGGCGGTCACCGCCGGATGCCGGATGACCCAGGCGAGCGCCATCTCGATCAGCGAGATCCCCGTCTCCTCGGCCAGCTTCGCGAGCGCGTCGGCGGCCTCGAGCTTGCGCTGGTTTCCGGGCAGCGACATGTCGAAGCGGCTCGGGATCCGCTGGGCGCGGTTCGATTCGGGGAGAGCTGCACCGAGTCGGTAACGACCGGTCAGCCACCCACCCGCGAGCGGACTCCAGGGAATCACGCCCATCCCGTAGCGCTGGCAGGTCGGCAGCACGTCGTTCTCGACTCCGCGCACCAGGATCGAGTACGGCGGCTGCTCGCACACGAACCGCTCGCGGGCCCGCTTGGTGGCGACCCACTGGGCCTCGACGATCTGGCTGGCCGGGAACGTCGAGGAGCCGATGTAGCGGACCTTGCCCGCCCGAACAAGGTCGGTGAGCGCACCCAGCGTTTCGTCGATATTCGTGTCCCGTTCGGGACGGTGGATCTGGTAGAGGTCGATCCAGTCGGTCTTCAGCCGCCTCAGGCTGTTCTCCACCTCGCGCACGATCCACCGACGCGAGTTACCGAACTCATTGGGGTCATCCCCCATCGTGCCGTGGACCTTGGTGGCGAGGATCACGTTGTCCCGCCGCCCGCCGGCCAGCGCCCTGCCGACGATCTCCTCGGACTCGCCTCGAGCGTATACGTCGGCGGTGTCGATGAAGTTGATGCCAGCGTCGAGCGCTCGGTGGATGATCCGGACGCACTCGTCGTGGTCGGTGTTGCCCCACGCCCCGAACATCATCGCGCCAAGACACAGCGGGCTGACGCGAACTCCGGTACTGCCAAGCGTGCGTAGTTCCATCACTCCACCCTAGCGTGGGCGTCAGGACACCAGGCCGAGTCGCTGGGCTCGCTGCACGGCCTCGGTTCGGTTGCGAACGCCGAGCTTGCGATAGACGGCACTCGTGTGCTCCTTGACCGTGTGCTTGGAGAGGTTGAGCTCCTCAGCGATCTCCGGGTTGGTGGACCCGGAGGCCATCAGCTCGAGCACCGAGCGCTCGCGGTCCGAGAGCCCGAGGGTGCTGATGCGATCGTGCCGCTCGAACACCGTCTTGCCGAGGCCCACCAACCGCACCGCGCTGGCGATCCGCCGCGCGGGCCAGTCCTTGTAGGCGAAGCCCGAGGCGCCGGCGGCACGCGCAGCCTGGGGGATATCTCGCCCGCCCCGGAGAACAGCAGCACCCGCGTACGCGGCTCGGCGGCCCGCAGCTGCTCGCAGATCTCAGCCCCGGACTCCTCGCCGATGAACAGGTCGACGAGCGCGACGTGCGGCCGGTAGCGACGCGCGAGCTTCAGCGCCTCCGCCCCGGACTGCGCGCTCAGGCAGCGCTCGACCCACGGCTGCTGGGTGAGCATCAGCCGGAATCCCCAGTGGACGACGTCGTGATCGTCGACCACGAGGACGCTCAGACGCTCGGGACTGCGGAGGCTGTCAGCCATCGTGCGGCACGACCAGGCGCACCTGCCACGTCCCCGGCTCCCGTTCGCCGAACTCCACCACGCCGCCGCTCTGAAGCGCCTCGAACGCCGCGAGCCGAAGTCCCATTCCGGCCTGTCGCCGCCGCCCGCGGACGCCGTCGTTGAGGACCTCCAGCACGAATGTCCCGTCTGATCGCCCGACCCTGACGCTGACCCGGCTCGGGTTCGCATGCTTGTGCGCGTTGCGCACGGCCTCGGCCAGGACCGACTGTGCCAGAGGCTCGAGCGCAGCCGGGATGTCGCCGTCTCCGCCGGTCTCGAGAACCACGCCGAGATCGGGGTGAAGGCGGGACAGCCGTTCGACCTCGGCCATTAGCGTCGAGCCCGTCGCCCGCGGCGCGCGTCCGAGCGGACGCTGCAGCGCGATGCGCAGATCGCCCAGGGCGCTCTGGGTCTCGCTGGCGCACCGCTCACGCGCCTCGGCCGGCAGATCGCCCTCCCCGTCGAGCGCCATCGAGACGCCGAACAGGCGCTGAATCACGCGTTCGTGAATCTCGCGCGCGAGATCGATCCGCTGCTCGAGCTGGTGCGACTTCTCGGCCTGGGTCGCCACGATCCGCGCCACCGAGGCCAACGCGGCGGCTTTGCCGAGGGTCCACAGCAGGTACTCCTCCGCCTCGTCGAGGGCGGGCTGGCTGAGCAGTCGGTCGGCCAGGATCACGCCGACCGCACGGCCGGCGGCGGTCATCGGCGCACACACGAACCGGACCGGCTCGGGGAACAGCGCTGCGTACTCGGCCGGGATCTGGCCGGTGATCTCGCCCGTCACCTCTACGACTCGGTCCTCGGCCAGCGCGAGCGCGGCGATCGGCGCCGACTCGACGGTCACGTGCGCGCCGGCGAACTGCTCGAGGTCGAGCCCGTGCGCCCCTGCCGCGCGGACCCGGCGCCGCGCGCTGTCGTAGCGGAAGATCACCGCCCGGCGCATCCGCGCCAGCCGGCACACGGCCTCGCACAGGCGGTCATAGAAATCATCGCCGCTGCTGCGCTCGGACTGCGACAGGACCTCGACGACCAACTCAAGCGCCTCGATCCCAATCTCGGCGGACCGGTTCCCGACCCCCGATGCGGTCATCGTCCCGAGCGGCTCAGGCCGCGACCATCAGACCAAGCCGAAGAGCCTGGTCGGGCGCGAGATACACGCGCCAGCGTTCTGCACAACTCGGGCACCAGCATTCCACCGAGGGATCGTATCCCTCCAGCGAGGCGTCCCAGTCAACCTCCTCGCTGTGCAGGCACAGCGGGCAGGCCAGCGACGCGGTGACCAACACGTCGGGGTCGTTGGCGCGAAAGCGGGCGGTGTCGGCGAGTGACGGCACCAATCGAGGATTGCCTCTCGGGGGCGGGCTCACAACCTCGCGTGTGCGACTACCCCCCGCCCGGGGGGGCGGCGGGGTCAGATCGGGAGCGCGTCGACGCGGGCGATCGGGCGTTTGCCCCAGCGGCTGCGAGTCGCGAAGTCGAGCAGGCGCTCGAGATAGTCGCCGAGCGGGGAGACGCGGAGCCCGAGCGGCTCGAGCCGCGCTCGGGTGCGCGCGTCCTCAAACCTCGTGGCCACCGCGAAGTACGGGAAATACGCGCGTCCGCCCTCGATCGTCGCACCGCGGAACTCGGAGGGCGAGCGCACCGCCGGGGCGGGGAGCTTGAAGTACCGGCTGGCCGCGTTGGCTAGCTCCCCGATCGTGCTCGCCTTCGAGCCGGCGATCAGGTGATAGGTCTCGCCCTGCCCGGACGTCGCCTCGCACAGGGCGTGGATCGCGTCAGCCACGTAGTCGACTGAGACCACGTCGACCGGGGCGGTGGCGACCGCCGGCACCTCGGTGAACAGGCCCCGCGCGAACGCCCGCAGCGGCCAGTAGAGGACATTGAACGCGGACGTCCAGCCGCTGCGACGATCGCCGACGACGATGCTCGGGCGCAGGATCGAGAACGGGATCCCGGTCTGCGAGCGGATCAACCGCTCGGCCTCGAACTTCGACTGCTCGTAGGAGTTACGGAACTCCTGGCCGAGGTCGAAATCGCTCTCGCCAAACGCACCGGCGTGCGTGCCCGCGACGTAGGCGGTCGAGATGTGGGCGAAGTGCTCGAGGCGTGACGCGCGCTCGGCCAGCTCGAGCATCCGTCGCGTTCCCTCGACATTGATCGCCCGCGCCTCCTGGAGCGGCAGCGCGAACTCGACCGAGGCGGCGCTGTGGACGATCAGCTCAACGGTGTCGGCCAGCTCGTCGTAGCGCGCCCGCGAGAGACCGAGACGCGAGGCGGTGAGGTCGCTGCGCAGCGCTGTCACCCTCGGCCGGTACCGGTCGGCGTCGGACCCGAACAGGTTGCGCAGCACGGCATCGATCCGCTCCTGCGCCGCCTCGTCACTCGGCGCCCTGACCAGCGTGACGATCTCGCGATCTCCGCGCTCGAGGTAGCGCATCAGCAGCTCCATCCCAAGGAACCCCGTCGCGCCCGTAATCAGCATCCGGCTCATATCTGCGATGAACGGTGAGCGACCCGGGCGCTCGGCTCCAACCTATTCATCGGGGTAACCCGACAAACGGGGGGTCGTCGCGATAGCGTCCCGTCTGACGATGAGCGAGGGCGCTCCTGCACTTCCCAGTCCCGGACGACTCGCGCGCTGGCGCCACGCGCTGAGCACGGTCAACCCGCCTGCGGGGGAGCTCGATCAGGTTTCGCGCTGGCTGGTCATCACGCGCGCGGGCGTGCTGCCGATGACGATCACCGCCGGTGCGATCGCCGGGCTGCTGGCGGTTCGTCATCCCGCCTTCGCGGCGGGGTGGTACGCGCTGTCGTTCGTGGGCATCGTGGTCGCACATATCTCCAACAATCTGGTCAACGACCTGTTCGACACCGACACGGGGCTCGACTCAGAGGACTACCCGCGGGCGCTGTACGCGCCACATCCGATCCTCTCGGGGATGATCAGCCGCGCGGCGCTGATTCGCGCGGCCGTGATCGTCAACCTCGCCGACGTGGTGATCCTGGTTGTGCTCGTCGCGGCTCGCGGCTGGGTCGTGCTGGCGTTCGGCCTGGCGGGCGTGCTCCTCAACATCGCCTACACGGCGCCACCGCTGCGGCTCAAGAAGCGCGGCCTCGGCGAGCTCGATGTGATGCTCGTCTGGGGCCCGCTGATGATCGCCGGGACCTACTACGCGGCGATCGGCAGCGTTTCGTGGCAGGTCTGGCCCGCGTCGATCCCGTACGGCCTGCTCTGCACCGCGGTGCTGATGGGCAAGCACATCGACAAGCTGCCCTGGGATCAGGCCGCCGGCATCCGCACGCTCCCCGTGATCCTCGGCGAGCGGCGCGCGCGCCTGGTGACCGAGGCGCTGATGATCGGCTTCTACGTGGCCGTCATCGGATGCGTGATCGCAACCGCGCTGCCGTGGCCGGCGCTGGCCGCGCTCGGGGGGCTGCCACTGCTCGTGCGAGCGCTGAAGGCGCTGCGCCGTCCCCGGCCCGAGAAGCCACCACGCGGCTTCCCGGTCTGGCCGCTGTGGTTCGCCGCCTTCGCGTTCACCCACACGCGGCGGGCCGGCGCACTGCTCGTGGCCGGGCTCGCCGTGGCTGCCGTGTTCGGGCTCGGGCCGAGCTGGCTCGGCTAGCCGTCCGGGTCGGACCGCCGGACGCCCGCCCCGAGGCGTCCGGCTGATCCCTGGTTCTTCCGCAGATGGATCTAGAGGCCCGGCAGGACCCGCGTGCCCTCGATCCGCACCGCGTCCAGCGAGTCCGGATCGAGCCCGAGCAGCCGGAGGATCGTCGGCGCGATCTGCGTCGTCTCGACCGACCGGTCGGATGTCTGGGGCTTAATGGCGCGAGGGGCATAGACGACGATCGGGACCTCGCGGTCGCCGGGGTTGTCGCCCCCGTGCTCGGCGATCTTCCCCTTACCTCCGGTGTACACGACGCCGACCTGGACCGTGCCCCAGACGTCGGGGTGGCGCGGGTCCGATACCGGGGCGCCGAAGAAGCGCGCCGCCGCCCGGCCGGCATAGATCCTCGCCAGGCCCGAGTGTGCGAGCGTGCGCGAGCCGCCGCTGACCGTGTTCCCGGTCGCGGTGTGAGTCCAGAGGTAGTGCCGGACGAAGTCCGCGGCCCTCTGTGTCTTGACCGACAGGTAGCTCTGCCATGCATCGTCGTCGGTGCCCGCGACGATCAGCGGCCCGGCGCCCGGATGCTTCGCCGTCCACGCGGCGTTGACGTTGCTGATGATCGGGCCATCGTCGATTCGCGTCAGCTGGTTCGGGTCCAGCGGCGACTGGCCGTGCTTGGCCGACACGATGATCGCCGTCGAGCCGGCGAGTCCCTGTGAGTGGATCTCGTCCACCATCGTCTTCAGCTGCGTGTCGACGTAGTTCAGTGCACGCTGGAGCAGCGGCCCCGGGGTGTCCGTCCCCGGCAGATAGCCGCCGGTGAGGCCATCCGAGCTCGGCAGCTTCTCCGCCGTGGACACGGTCTGGAAGTTCATCCCGAAGATCGCCGGGACGCCCACCTTGTCCGTGCGGCTGTGGTCGTATCCGTCGATCTCGTTGATCACGGCCTGGACCTTGTAGGAGTCGTACTGCATCGTCGCGGCGTTGTCCGACGTCCATGTGTCCCCGTTGTACGGGGTGCCGTCGTGATGGAGCGCGATCGAGTCGATCTCCGGCGCGAAGAAATCATCCATCCCGTTGCCGGACGGGCCGTTGAAGGACTCGTACACCGCGTGCTTGTCCGACCAGGCCGTCCGCAGCCCCGCGTCGTGGATCACGTTCATGATCGTGTTGACCTTCAGGTACGAGTGGGGGTAGATCGGCTGGCACGTCGCCGGGTCGACCGGGAAGGTCGCCGGGTTCAGCAGCAGCGTCGGCGGCTTGATCGGGTTACCGGTCATCGCCAGGATGTTGTCCGGGAGACCCGGCAGGCCCTGACCGGCGTCGAGCTTGTTGACGTCGATGTCGTCCGGCGAGTCGTAGATCACGTTCGCCCCGGTCGGCTGCCTGTGGCACGAGGTCGTGCCCGGCGGCAGGAGGTCATGGTTGTACTCGACGTCGTAATACACGCCCGTCGCGCGCGGGTCGCCGCCGGTCATCTGCGCCGTCATCCCCGGATCGGAATCGGAGGGAACCGGCGTGTGCGCATCCGTGTACGCGGCGCCGCCGGTCGTGAGCCTTGCCAGCTCCGATGTCGGGTGGTTGGCGACGTACCAGTCCAGATCCGACTGGTGCAGGCCATCAACCGAGATCAGCAGCACGTGCTTCACCGCGCCGCCGTGGTGTTTATGAGGGTGGTGGTCGCGGTCATGGGCCGAGACGGCCGCGACCGGTATTGCAACCGCAGCTGCGAGTGCCACAGCTCCCGCGCCGAGCCACTTGCGTCCACGCATCGAGAAACTCCTTTTCTTGGGGTCGCCCGACTTATATGGACCGTTCGGCGCGGCGGCGTTGCCGTGCTGTGAACTTAGGAAGCGCTAATCAGTACTCGAGCGCGGTGTCGAAATCGCCGCGGCCTTCGGGCGTGTGGTCGAGTGCCGCCCATATCGGCCACATGTAGTCGACGTGCCTCGGGCCCTGGCCCGCAGGATGCTCGGCGAACCACAGCTCGCTGCTCCACCAGTGGTGGATCCTGCCGTCGCGCCGGACGAACACCGTGGCCAGCGGCCACTGGTTCCCGTCTCCCTCCTCGGCCCCATACTCACGGCTGTAGCCGCTTCCGACCGTTGACAGCAGCCGGGCGTGACGCCAGCCGCGCCCCGCTCCGTGCGCCTCGAATGCCTCGATCGGGGCGTGAGCCGCGACCGCGAAGGCGAGCCGCTGGGTGATATGCGGCACGGCGCCGTCAAAGCCGTCGATGATCGAGGTGCACGACGGGCAGGGACCGACGAATCCGAGCCCCTGAGACTCCGACACCCACATGAAGCTGTAAAGGAACAGAGTGTCCTTGTCCCCGAAAAGCTCGGAGATCCGCACTTCCCCCGAGCCGTCACGGAACACGTGGTCGGTGCTCAGCTCTCCCCCGAGCGGCAGCGCTCGGCGCTGCGCGGCCACGCGTTCGATCTGCGCGCGCAACTCGACCTCGGCGGTCAGCAGCTCGTCGCGGGCCTGGCGGTACTCGTCGCTCTCACCGGGGAAGCGGGTCACCGTCGGTTGAGCGTAACGGAGGCGAGGTGCGGGGCGGGGTGCGGCGGGGTTGCGGGGCGGGGTTGCGGGCGGGGTTGCGGAGCGTGGAGCCGGGGCCCTCTCGGGCCCCGGGCGGGGCGGATACGGCGCATCAACCGGAGGCTGGGTGAGAAACCCACGCATATCGTCGCTTTCAGACCCAGCCTCCGGCGCTGGCCGGTGGCCCGAGGCTCGAGGCCCGGTGGCCCGGGCGGCCCGGGGCCCGCCGACCGCGACCGCCCCCGGGGCCTACCGGCGCTTGCCCTCCCAGGGGTCCTCGAGCAGCTCGCGCAGCGCCAGCGGAGGCGAGGTGCGGGGGCGGGGCGCGGGGCGCGGGGCGGCCTACGCGACCGTGAACGGCAGCCTCAGCGTCACCGTCTTGGTCTTCGGCTTGTGCCCGGGTTTGGGCTTGGTCTTGGAGCGCAGCTTGATCACCAGCGTCAGTGTGTGCTTGCCGGCGCTGAGGTGCCTGACCGCCAGCCTGATCGCGCCCACCTTTGAGGTCACGAGCACAGGCTTTCGCTTGCTGTGCGCGAGCGCTCCCGCAAATACCGGCTGGCCGACCGAGAGCGTCGAGTGATCGGCCGCCGCTCCGCCGAGATCGAAGTAGAACGTGTAGCTGACGACCTTGTACGACTTGCTCGCGCCGGACTTGCTCAGGTTGACGGTCAGCTTGCCCCCGGGGCTGACCGCGCTGCCGGGCGCGCTGAGCGTGAACTTGAGCCCGGCTGCGCTCCGCGTGGTCTTGTGCGGCGGCGGCGACCCGGCCTTGACGGTGTAGCTGACGCTCTTTGTCGCCGTCAGGCCGTCTGTGCTTGCCGCGGTGACCGTGATCGTGTGCGACCCGGTCGTCGCCGTGTCGATCGCGGCCCCCGAACCGTGCCCGCCCTGATCGACACAGCGCTTGATCCCGGGGCCGCCGCTGCCCTCGGTGCACGTGAAGCTCGAGTGCACGACCTGGCCCTTCGCGTAGCTCGCGCCGCTGGTCGGTGACGCGATCTTCACGCTCGGCCGGTCGGCGGCGAAGTAGGTGACGCTCGCCGAGAGCACCTGACTGGCGTTGTTGTTGACCTTGCCGCTGACCGTGAACGTATGCGTGCCCGGAGTGGTGCTGATCGCGGTTCCGGACGCGACCGTACCGGCACAGTTGTTGCCTGGTCCGAGCCCGGTCGTGGGGTCAAAGCCGCAGCTCCAGCTCGCGTTGACCGACTGGCCCGGGGAGTACACGGCGCCCTTGGCCGGCGCGTCGACCTCGATCACCGGGACGAACCTGATGAACTGGTCGCCGACGCTCCCGAGCACGCCGGGTGCGCGCGGGAACTGCACTGCGTTGGCCGCGAAGCTCGAGCCTCCGGCGCCGCCCTGTCCCGAGCCCGCGTCGTTGCACGGGCCGCCCGGGCTGCTGCTGCACGTGTCGTAGCCGGTCGCCCCGCCGCCTGCGCCGAAGTAGCCGCCCCCGCCCCCGCCACCCGGGCCGGCGTCGGCGCACTCGGTCCCGGTGCAGCTGCCGCTGAACGGGGGAAGACCGCTCGCGTCGCCCCCGGTGCCGCCGTTCGGGCCGGAGCCGGGGCTGCCGGCGACGCTGTCCGAGTACGTGATCGTCGGACTGCCACCGCCGCTCGAACAGCCGGCGAGGACCCCGCCGGCGCCCGCAGTCGAGCTGCCAAACGCCGCGTTGGACGTGCCTTCGAACGTTGTCGTCACGGTCGTGGAGTTGTTCGATGCGAACCCGGGAATCACGATCCCCGCCGAGGTGAGAACCGGTGCCGGTCCGCCCACCTGCGCGTTTGGAAGATTGGTCTGGTGGTTGTCGGCTGTTCCCGGCATGACCGGTCCGGAGCACGTCGGTGAATTGCCATTGCCACCACCGCCGAAGCCGCCGCCGCCCGCGGCGACGATCAGGCGCGAGCCGAGCGACGTGCCACCTCCGGTGCAGCTCGCCGCGTGCAGCGAGCAGCCGCGTACGTCGCTGGCGCCGCCGCCCGAGTTTGCGTACTCGCCGAGCCCGCCGGAAACCGTCGGCGGCGGCTTGCCGCTGGCACCCCCACCGCCAAAGGTCGCGCCACCGTTGTAGGAGCCGTTTTGCCCGACCTCGGCGAACAGCGATTGTCCGGGGTTGACCGTCAGGTATCCGGTGACGCCCTCGCCCTGCTGGCCGACCCCGTTGTCCTCGCCGCCCCACGCGCCCTGGACCGCGACCCCGACCGCGAGCACGCTGCCCGGGATCGTGTAGGACTGTTCGCCGCCCGTGTAGCTGAGCGTTGTGGGCGATGGGATCGCGTACGCCGGGGCCGCCGCGGCGGCCAACAGCCCGGCCAGCCCAATGACCAGCGCGAACACCCTTCGCGCAGCTGCGCCCAAGCGCTCGAAAAGAGAATTGCCGTGCCCCACGGGATGCCCTCAAACCAATTGCGACGATCACCATACCGCTAACGGAAGGCTGAGACAAGGGTAGGTTTTGTTAGCAATATCGCGGACGTCTGGACCGCGGCACGCTACCCCGGTCCGCGCCCCTGTCCGCGCCCCGCCGAGGGGGCGCGGACCGCAGGGCATGGACCTACTCCACCGGCACGAGGAAGCCGGTGATCGCCTGCATCCGGCCGTCGTCGGCGAGGATCGCGAAATCGACTCCGAGCGCCACCGGGGCGCCTCCGTCCTCTCCCAGCGACCAGCCGAAGCGAAGCCGGTCGTGGTGCGCGTCCGGGCCCGAGGTAAGCCGGAACTGGAGACCGGGGAACTGCTGCTGAGCGCCGCCGATCATCGCCGTGATCCCGTCGACTCCCTCGCCCGTCATCACGGGGTCGATGTACGTCGCGTCGTCGGTGAGGGCCTGGGACACGAGCTCGCGGCGACGCGTCTGGTCGGGCTCGTTCCACATCGCGATGTAACGCTCGACCACCTGCTCTGGGCTTGACATCTGCCAACTCCTTGTCGGTTTGCTGATGCCGCCAAGGTCGCACGGCTGCGGGCCCGGGTCGATTACGCGTGAGGTAACGGGTGGGCGGCCGCCGCTACGCTCGCCGGCCGTCCCGGCGGGTGGGCGGCCGCCGCTACGCGCGCCGGCCGTCCCGGCCCAAATTAGCCGACGTTGTTCACGCAGGTTTTCGAAGTGGCTGCACTCCGAGCCTCATCCCCAGCAAAGGTGGCCTGGACATCCCAGACGCCGGGATCGTTGACGGTGATCGAATCGCTGAACGCTCCCGTGCTGTCGGCCGTGACCGAATGGCCGACGCTCATACCGGCATGGCTGTAGATAACGCTCAAGAGCGCGCCACCGAGCGCCGGCGAGATCCCTCCGGTCACGGTCAGGGTGTCCTTGACCGAGGCCTTGCCCGGACACAAGAGAACGAGCTTGGTGGTGACCCGCGCAACCCGGAAGTGCGTGACTCCCGATCCGATGGGGGCATGCTTGATGTCGCCGTTCCACACGGTCTGCTCACTCCAGGTCCCGGCGACGATGGGTGTGAACGCGCCCGAATACGCCCCGATCGCGGAGGTGTGCAAGACCAGCGAGCGCGATTGGCCGTTCGGATCGATCAGGACCACCCCAACCCTCTTCGACCCTGCGACCGCAGCGTGAGCGCCCCCGTTGAACGCGTTCAGGGTGCCGCTCACCGAGACCGGCGAGCCCGCATGGACCCCCTGTGCAAGCACATGGTTGTTCAGCGCCGCAGCCGCCAGGACCCGGGTGATCTGGCGGACGCGGTGCGCGCGCCCGCGGACCTGGGAGATCAGCACCAGGCTCACGCGGCTCTCGACATGGAGCCTGCGACGCGCCGCGGCCGTGAGCCGCAGGGTCAGCGTCCGTTCCCTGCCGGCCCGCAGCTTGACGTGGCCAGAGGTGAGGATGTGACCGCCGCTCGAGACGGTGACTCGGTCTAGGCAGCCCTTGGGACCGGCGTTACCCGGGCAGTGGATGACCACGGGGATGGTCCGCCTGCTCGGCTCGACCGGCCGCTTGATGATGACCCCATTGCCCGACGCGACGAAGTGAGGCACGCCCGGGCCCCAGGAGAGCGACTCCTTCATAAAGCCGTCGAAGGTCAGCTCCTGCGTGATCTGGCTGCCGGTCGAGGCGCGGAACGCCTCGTAGCCGTGACCGGACGCGGTCAGATACGCCGCCGTGGCGTTGCTCGCGTCGGTGGCGTCGGGGGCCCAGGAAGGCTGGATGGAACCGTCGGCGGCGAAGTTCCGGTCCGAGCCGCTGGCCCCGAGCGGGACCACCCGCAGTCCGTCGGTGAAGGTCGGCACGACGACTCCGGCCGGCGACCAGTCCAGTCCGGGCAGATATTGGCTGAGCACCAACGCCTGATGGATGTCCGCGCCGGCCGCGCTCATCTCGTACACGGCCTCATCGAGCGAACCGCTCCCGCCGGGCCCGAGCGGCTCCGCGGTCTGGAACAGCAGATTGCGGCTGTCCGGAGACCAGCTGAGGCCGCGGATGGCGACCCTGGCCAGGTCGGCAACCTGGTGTGGGTTGCCACCGTCCGGATCGATCACCCAGATCTCTGTCGTCGGACCCGTGTAGCGCGCGAAGGCGATGTGCGCACCGTCGGGCGACCAGGTCGCGTTCGTATCTCCGGAGAGATCGCTCCCGCCGGTGGAAATCGGGTCAGTGATCTGGCGCAGGCTTTCGCCATTGCTGTCGGCCACGTACAAACGGTTGTGGATCTCGGAGCCGATTGTCTGCGCACGTGAGAAGACAAAATTGCGGCCGTTCGGCGCCTACGACGGCCACGCGTCGTCGCCGTGGGTGAGCTCGCGTTTGCCCGTCCCGTCCGGGTTGACGCGCCAGATGTGCATCCAGCCGCTGTCGCTCGGCACGCCCTCAGCGCTCGAGAACAGGATCGGCCCCTGCGTTCCCGGCACCCAGGCGGACGCGCCGGTCGGCAGCGCGAGCGCCGCCAGCAGGACCAACATCCGTATCGGCCATCGTCCCATTGAGATCGTCAACCTAGCGCTGAGGAACCCGGCTGACATCGGGGAGCCTCCCTAGTGTTTTGGGTCGCGATCGACCCGCCCGTTCAGCCCCCCGGCGGTTGGGGACATCCTGAGGACCTGAGCGAAAGAGTGGGGTGGCTCCCTGATGCGAACGCCCAGCCGTCGATCTACGGTCGTGCCGATCAGTTCACGAGGAGGCACAGCATGAGGGGTTTTACGCGGGCGGGAATCTGGGGTGCGGTGACGCTGCTGGCACTCGTATTCGCCTCTTCGGCGGCGGCCACGGACGCGACAGTCCATGGGCAGTGGCTATGTCGCGACCGAGGCGTGGACATCCCCATTCGTGGCGCTGAGGTTCAGCTCTTCACTCCAGGCCCCTTCGGTAACCACTTCGTGCTCTACAACCAGGTGGCTACGACATTCACCGACGAGAACGGGAACTACACGATCGCCGACCACAACGGCGGCGATCACTTCGTCCGGCTTGTTCTGCGTGACACGAACGGCGTTCACCTCAACGACTCGATCGTCGCCTGGCCGTGGTACGCGGATACGGGCACGGTCGACCTTGGCCTTGGCGACAACCTGATCGGCTCGGAAACACTCAGCGACGGCGCCGGCAACACCCCCGTGTGCGCCGTTTGGCAGGGCTTCCACGACAGCTTCAACGACTTCGTCAGCGCGACCGGCTCGAACCCGCCCTACGGCAATGACCTGCTGATCCGCGGCAACTTCTGGCCCACCGCAGGCGTCCCATTCACGCTGGACACAACCGTGCAGTGGCCGGGCGGATTCCAGACCGGCCCAAGCCCGGGCGACTTCACGGTCACGCGCCACGAGTTCGGGCACACGATTCGCCACGCCTTCGACGGCGACCTTCCGCACTTCCTCAACGACGTGCTCACGTTCGACTACACGCAGAACCACACGCACTGCGAGGCCACCAACCCCGGGTTTGCGTTCAACGAGGGCTGGGCGGAGTTCTGGTCAGGGGATACCTCGGCCTGTCATCCGGATAACCCGGAGGGCAATCAGGACGTCGAGGGAGACGTGGCGGCATCGCTGCTGCGCCTGCAGATGCACTGCAACGACACCCGCGCTGACATGGTCAACGTGCTGCGCCTCTTCCCCGGGCAGATCCACTCCTTCGCGGAGTACGCAGAGCGGATCAATCGCTGTCACCCGACGGCCACGCCGGCCCCGGGTCCTGGCGCAGTTGTCATCGGTAGCCCCGAGTTCGGCGTGTCCCCTGCGGTGCTTCGCTACCTGTACAGCCGGCTGAGCTCCACCCAGCACTTGGTCTCCACCTCAACGCATGACTTGCACCGGCTGATCCGCACCATCCACAAGCTGCCGCCGTGCGCGCGGAAGAGCTGCGATCGGCGGCTGTTCCAGGTGATCATGCCCTCGATGCTCAGGGGCAGGATCGCCATCCTGAGCCTCGAGGAGAGCTCGCTCAAGCGGTATGCGAGCAAGAACGCCCTGCTCAACTTCGCGCATCTGAGCGAATCCAGGGCGATCAAGCTCGAGCAGGACGCCATCAGCCACTTCAACAAGCGCCTGCGGCGGATCGACCGCACCGCGCTCAACGGGGCGATCACGGCTCTCGGGCCATACATCCACCGGCCACTGGCCACGCGCCTACGCCACCGCCTGAGCCAAGAGCTCTCGCTCGCCTCGGGCAAGCAAATCACCAGCGACCTGCTGTCGGTCGGGCCACCGCCGGGGACGGTCATCCACCGCGGCAAGCTGCTGAAGCATCCGCCCGCGCCAAAGCCGTTCGGAGGGATCTTCAAGCCAGCACGAATGCTGACGCTCACCTGCCCAGGCAAGGACACGCTCGGCAGCGCGATCACCGTCGCTGGCACGCTGAGCCCGGCCCTGGCAAACGCTCAGATTCTGATCGGCTACGAGGGCGCCAAGAACACAGTCACCCACAAGGTCCGGGCCAATGCCAACGGGACGTTCAAGGACTCGTTCACGCCGAACGCCACCGGCCCGTTGAGCATCCGCGCCAGCTACGGCGGCGATCTCACCTACCAGGCCTCGAGCAGCCCGCCGTGCGCGACGTTCGTGTCCAGCTGAGCGCTGTGACAACCGCGTTGGCTAGAGGTGAGCGTGTTCGGGCACCGATCCGGTCCTGGCGGCTGTGTACTCGTCGCGGCAGCGCGCAGAGCAGAAGTAGACCGTGCGCCCATCGACCTCGGCTTTGACCGCGCGCGTGCGATCGACCTTCATCCCACACACGGGGTCGGTCGCGCCGAGCCGGATCGTGAGCCCGAACATCGCCGCGAACACCAGCGTCCCGAGAATGTTCAGGAACAGCTTGTAGTTGACGGCGATCGAGCCGAAGATGTCCGTGCGCGAAGGTCGCGGGCCGCTCGGGATCGCGCCGGCGAGGTCGAACAGGCCGGCGACGACGAGTGCCGCGATCGCCATCGTGACGAACATCAGGGCCGTGATCCTCAGCGCGAACGATTTCCCGTAGTACTTCACGTAGATGGCGATGATCGGCAGCACGATCAGGTCCGCAAACAGGAACGCCAGGACCCCGCTGAAGCCGATCCCACCGGACCACAGCACCGCGGCCAGGGGCACGTTGCCGACCGAGCACACAAAGCTGAGCACGGCGATGATCGGTCCGACGATTACGTTCTCGATCGCCGGGAGCGGACTCGGGGCGTTGTGAAGGAACAGACTCTCGAAGAAGTGGTTTCCAAGCTGGGCGACAAAACCGGCGAGCAGGAAGCCGATCGTGATCTCCTTCCACAGCATCTGCAAGTCGCCACGGAAGTTGTGGGCGACGTCCGACCAGCCGCGGGCCGAGCGCACCCGCTGGCGCCAGCTCAGCCCTCCGCCCGAGCTGCGGTGTTGATGGCCTGCGTCGGCCTGCTGAGCATGCTCACGCGCAACGCGCTCGAGCTGGGGGCTGACGAGCAGCCGCAGCATCACCGTCATCAGCGCGATCATCACGATCCCGCCCAGGTACTCGGCCAGCGTGAACTGCCAGCCGATCAGCACCCACAACACGAGGCCGAGCTCCCACACGAGGTTGGTCGAGGCGAACTGGAAGGCGAGCGCGCTCGCCGCGCTGGCGCCCTTCTGGAACAGCGACTTGGCGATCGCGATCGCGGCATAGGAACACGAGGACGAGGCGGCGCCCAGCACGGTCGCCAGCCCGACCGGCCGCGTGCCGCCACCCCCGAGTGACCGCTCGATCCGCTCGCGCGGCGCCCACGCCTGGACCATCGCGGAGATCGCGAAGCCGAGTACGAGTGCCCACCACACCTCCCACGCCATCAGGAAGGCGTCGCGCAGCCCGTGCCAGATCACATCGATCATCGTCTCAGTGTATACCCCTAGGGGGTAGTGGTATAGTGCTCGCCATGGCAACCACTCCCACACGCGGCTACACCGCAACCAAGGACCAGCTGCTCGGCCGGCTGCGGAGGATCGAGGGTCAGATCCGCGGCATTGAGGGCATGGTCGAGGACGACCGCTACTGCGTCGACGTTCTGACGCAGATCAGCGCCGCCCAGGCAGCACTCGACAAGGTCGCCCTCGGACTCCTCGACGACCACGCGCACCACTGCGTGATCGGCGCCCCGACCGACCGAGAGCGCAACGAGAAGACTGAAGAGCTGATGGCGGCCGTGGGCCGCCTGATGCGCCGCGGGTAGCGCGGCGACGGCCCCGGCGCCCGTCGCGCCGCCCCGCACCCCGCCCGCCCGCCGCCCCCGATAGTTGCGTAGACAACTACCGCTGCTATGCTCGCACCATGGAACTTGGAGTTGCGACCTTTGCCGACCTGAGCTCGGGCGTCTCGCCCGAGCAACGGATGCGCGAGCTGCTCGAGGAGGCCGAGCTCGCCGATCAGCTGGGCCTCGACGTGTTCGCGATCGGCGAGCACCACCGGCCGGACTTCCTGATCTCCTCCCCCGCGACGGCGCTCGCCGCGGTCGCCGCCCGAACCGAGCATGTCCGTCTCGCCAGCGCGGTCACGGTGCTCAGCTCGGACGATCCGGTTCGCGTGTTCCAGCAGTTCGCACACGTCGACCTGCTGTCCGGCGGCCGGGCCGAGATCTGGGCCGGACGCGGTTCGTTCATCGAGTCCTTCCCGCTCTTCGGCTACGAGCTCGACGACTACAACGAGCTGTTCGCCGAGAAACTCGAGCTGCTGCTGGCGATCCGGGATGAGACGCGCGTGACCTGGTCCGGACGGCATCGTGCGCCACTTCAGGACGCGGGCGTGTGGCCTCGACCGGTCCAGGATCCGCTGCCGGTGTGGGTCGCGGTCGGCGGCACACCGCAGTCGGTGGTGCGCGCCGGCAGCCTCGGCCTCCCGCTCGTGCTCGCGATCATCGGCGGTCAGCCGGAGCGCTTCGCGCCGCTCGTCGAGCTCTACCGGCAGGCCGGCGAGAGGGCGGGACACCCGCGTGACCAGCTCCGGGTCGCGATCAACACCCATGCGTTCGTGGCCGAGACCGCCGAACAGGCGGACCGGGCGTTCGCGCCGTCGTATCTGGCGATGATGAACCGGATCGGTCGCGAGCGCGGCTGGCCGCCCTCGGGCCAGCCCGAGTACGAGGCGCTGCGCTCCCCGCGCGGCGCGCTGGCCGCCGGCTCGGCCGAGCAGGTCGCCGAGAAGATCCTGTTCGAGCACGAGCTGTTCGGGCATCAGCGCTACGTCGGCCAGATGAGCGTCGGCGCGGTGGACCACCGCGACGTGCTCCGTTCGATGGAGCTGTTCGGCACCGAGGTCGCGCCTGTCGTCCGAGCCGAGGTCGCGCGGCGCGAGGCGCCAGTGCAGGCGGCTCAGTGAGCCATGCGCCTATCCGTCCTCGATCAGTCTCCGATCTCCCAGGGCTCTACGGGCGCCGAGGCGCTTCACAACACACTTGACCTGGCGCGGCTTGCCGACTCGCTCGGCTACCACCGCTACTGGGTCGCCGAGCACCACGGCGGGCCGATGCTCGCGAGCGCGAGCCCGGAGGCCCTGATCGGGCCGATCGCCGCGGCCACCGAGCGGATTCGAGTCGGCAGCGGCGGGGTGATGCTGCCGCACTACAGCCCGCTGAAAGTCGCCGAGACGTTCACGATCCTGGCCGCGCTCTATCCCGGTCGGATCGACCTCGGTCTCGGGCGCGCCTCCGGTACAGACCCGCTGACCACGTTGGCGCTCCAACGCGACCGGCGCCAGGCCGCGCCGGACGACTTCCCGCAGCAGCTCGCCGAGCTGCTCGCCTACTTCGACGACAGCCTTCCCGCTGACCATCCGTTCCAGCGTCTGGCGGCGATGCTCCCCGGCCGCCCCGAACTCCCAGCCGTGTGGCTACTTGGCTCATCGCCCCAGAGCGCGATCTGGGCGGCCCAGCTCGCCCTTCCCTACGCGTTCGCCGACTTCATCAATCCCGGCGGCGAGGAGATCGCGCGGGTCTACCGCGAGCGCTTCGAGGCCGTCGAGGGGCGCGCCGGCGCACCGATGACCGCCGTCGCGGCCTGGGTCCTGTGTGCCGACTCCGACGAGGAGGCACAGCGGCTCGCCGCCAGCAGCAGGATGACGCTCACGCTCCTGCGTCGCGGCCAGCTGAT
Source organism: uncultured Solirubrobacterales bacterium (assembly GCA_963796645.1). Taxonomy (GTDB): domain Bacteria; phylum Actinomycetota; class Thermoleophilia; order Solirubrobacterales; family Solirubrobacteraceae; genus Palsa-465. The sequence continues at coordinate 392,974 of CAWCMQ010000009.1, forward strand.
CCCGGTGCCACCGCCGGAGGAGGCGGTCGCGTTTCTCGAGCGTGAGGGCAAGGCAACCACCGGCGCGCTCCCGGGACGTCGCGGGATCATCGGTTCGCCCGAGACCGTGCGGGCGGGGCTCGATCAGCTCGCGGCCGAATATGGGGCCGACGAGGTGATCGTGGTCACGATTACCCACGACCACGCCGCTCGCCGTCGTTCATATGAGCTGATCGCCGAGGCGGTCGGGCTGTCGGTGGCGGAGGCGGGCGCCTCGGCCACCGGCTGATCGCCCGGCCGGCCCAACGGAAGCGGCGCCCGCGCCCGAACCGGGACGCGTAGGACCAGCGGCACCCGGGCCCAGAACCGGACGTCTAAGACCCGTACAGCCGGGTAACACCGGTTTGTGGGAGAACGGAGGGTGATGGCAATCCTCAGCGCGGGCCAGTGCGGAACCGAATGGCTCGCAAGCGGTATCCGGTCGATGTATCCGCAGCTCGAGGTCGAGCACGAGCCGATCGGCGCCCTCTACAAACCCCGCTCGTTCTTCCGCCGCTACGACGACCCGGAGACGATTCTCGAGGTTCCGGAGATGGCACGGCACGTCGCGCGAATCGAGCGGGCCGAGAACCCCTACGTGGAGACCGGGTGGCCGCTGTTCGCCGCCCTACCGCTGCTGGCGCGGCGCCTCGGCTCGCGCCTGCGCGTCGTCCACCTCACGCGCCACCCGGTCCCGACCGCTCTGCTGCACCTCGCCTCGGGGCACTACGCCGACAGTGAGCGGGACGATCCATACAGTTCGCTCGCGACCCTCGGCGCGCGGGACCGGAACGTCTTCCAGTCCTACTACACCGGCTGCTGGGAGCAGCTCACCCCCTACGAGCGCTGCCTGTTCTGGTGGACGGAGGTCAACCTGTTTGCGATCGAGTTCCCGGGCCGGAGCGCCGAGGTGCCATTCCTGCGCCTCAAGTCCGAGGACCTCTTGACCGGTCGCCGCGAGACGCTCGAGCAGCTGCTCGAGTTCGCCGGCCTGCCATGGGAGCCGGGCTGGCTTGACCACTCCCGAGATCAGGTCGACCGCTGGCACGAGCACACCGAGGGACACGTCGATGCGCTCGAGGTCCACCGGCACCCGACCACGGTGGAGGTGGCCCGGCAGCTCGGATACGACGTCTCGCACCTCAACCGCGGCGAACTCGAGGCCCACTACCGAGGTCAGCCGTTCGCGGAGATGGACCAACTCGATCGCTCCGCGTAGCCGGCTGCCGCGGGGCGTATCTTGAACGGTGTGCAGCGGTTCGCGATCACCGTCGTCCTCAACTGCGCCGGCCTGGCGATCGCCGCGTTGGTGATTGGTCCGATCAGCTACGGGAACAAGGTCGGCACGCTGCTGCTCGCCGGGCTCGTGCTCGGAATCGTCAACTTCGCGCTCCGCCCGATCGTTGTCATCTTGACGCTGCCGGCGGTGCTTCTCACACTCGGCTTCTTCCTGCTCCTGATCAACCCTCTGATGCTGTGGATCACCAGCAAGATCGTCACTGGGCTCCAGATCGGCGGCTTCTGGTCGACGCTCGGTGGCGCGTTCATCCTGTGGATCGTGAACATGGCGCTGCGCCCCTGGGTCAGGACCTCACAGAAGGACCGCGACGGACGTTCCAATCGTGGAGTTGAAACTCAGCGAACGGAGCGATGATGGGAACGCATTACACGGTGATCGACAGCCCAATCGGCGAGCTGCTGCTGGTCGGCGCCGACGAGCACCTGCAGCGGTTGGACATCCGCGGCGGACGGCGGCCGATTCAGATCGCGCCGGAATGGGAGCGGCGGGATGAGGCATTTGCGCCGGTGCGCGACCAGCTCGGGCGCTACTTCGCGGGCCAGCTGCGGGCCTTCGACGTGCCCCTGTCGATGGACGGGAACAGCTTCGAGCTTCGCGTCTGGGAGGCGCTGCTCGAGATTCCCTACGGCGAGACGGCCAGCTACGGCGAGATCGCCCGCCGGATCGGCGAACCGGGCGCGGCGCGCGCGGTCGGACTCGCGAACGGTCGCAACCCGATGGCGCTGATCGTCCCCTGCCACCGCGTGATCGGCGCCGACGGATCGCTGACCGGCTACGGCGGCGGGCTCGAGCGCAAGCGCTTCCTGCTCGACCTCGAATCGGGCGTGGCGCCGCTGATCGCCGCCTGACCCTCCGCGACCCGCCCGTCTCGGGCCCAGCGCTTGGCCCACCGGTCGAGTGGCAGCAGCAGCTCGAGCAGCTCGGCGCCGCGGGCGGTGAGGCGATAGCCGCCGTCGGCGCGCTCGATGATCCCGGCGCCGCGGAGCTCGCGCAGGCGATCGTTGAGAACGCTCGAGGATGCGGCGTCGCAGCGCTCCTGGAGCTCGCGGAAGGTCAGCGTCTCGCCGGCGTGCAGCTCCCAGCCGATCCGCAGCGCCCAGCGGCGGCCGAGAAGGTCGAGCAGGACCATGACAGGCCGGCCGCTGGCGGATCCGCGGGCCGGTCTTCCAGGGGTCGGTGGTGTCTTCGGCATTTGTTCTTGTGCTTCGGATTTCAAAGCGGTACTGTACGTGCTTCGGAATCCAAAGCAGGAGGATAGCGATGCCCACCGACACCACCAAGACTGCCGACATCCGGATTGCTCCACTTGCGCCGCCCTACGACCCTGACCTCGCCCGCACCTTCCAGCGGATGATGCCCCCGGGCATGGAGCCGCTGAAGCTGTTCCGCACGCTCGCCCACAACCCCGCGATCCTCGACAAGCTGCGGAGCACGGGCACGTACCTGCTGAACTTCGGGACGCTGCCGCCCTCCGACCGCGAGATCGTTATCCACCGCACGTGCGCGCGGTGCGGCTGCGAGTACGAGTGGGGCGTACACGCACTCGTGTTTGCTCGGCAGGTGGGCCTGACCGACGAGCAGCTGCGGGCGACCGTCACCGGCACGCCGGAAGATCCGGCCTTCTCACCGGAGCAGGGGCAGCTGATCGCGCTCGTCGACGCGCTGCACGACCGGGCCGACGTCCCCGACGCGCTGTGGGGCAAGCTCGCGGCGCGGTACTCCGATGCCCAGCTCGTCGAGCTGGTGGCGCTCGTGGGCCAGTATCACGGCGTCTCGTATATGGCCAATGCGCTCGGAGTCGAGCTCGAGGAGAGCGCCGCCCGATTCCCGAGCGCATAGGATCCGCACGTGGCCTCGCCGCTGCTCCTCGATCAACCCGCTCCGCACGTCCGGCGCGTGACCTTGAACCGGCCGGAGCAGCTCAATGCCATGACTTCCGAGCTGTGTCAGGCGCTGCACGAGGAGCTGGCGGCGATCGCCGCGGATCGGTCGTGCCGGGCGGTGATCCTCACCGGTGCCGGCCGCGCGTTCTGCGCCGGGCTCGACCTTCACGGCTACGGCTCGGCGCCGGATAACGACGGCAGCGACGAGCCTCGTGATCGGCTTGCCAACCAGCAGCACATGTCAACGCTCGTGCTCGGGCTCCGCGCGCTTCCGCAGCCGGTGATCGCTGCCGTCAACGGGCCGGCGGCGGGCCTCGGGATCGCGCTCGCGCTCGGCTGCGACATCCGGCTGGCCAGCCGCGATGCGGTGCTCCGGGTCGCGTTCATCAATATCGGCGTGTCGAACTGCGACATGGGCACGAGCTGGCTCCTGCCGCGACTGATCGGAGCCTCGCGGGCGCATGAGCTGATGCTCACGGGACGCCGGGTCGACGCCGAGGAGGCGCTCCGGATCGGGCTGGTGGCTGATGTGGTCGACCCCGCCGAGCTCGATGCCAGGGCGCTCGAGGCGGCGACTCAGATCGCCGCGCTTGCCCCCTGGGGCGTGCGGCTGACCAAGCGCGGGATGTGGACCGCGCTCGAGATCCCCTCCCAGCAGGCAGCGATCGAATACGAGGATCGCCAGCAGATCATGAGCACCTTCGGCCGCGCGCTGCCCGAGGCCGTCGGTGCATTCCTGGAGAAGCGACCGGCTGACTTCGCGGACTGAGATGGGCGGCCTGTTCGACATCTCCGGCAAGGCGGCGGTCGTGACCGGCGGCTCGCGCGGGATCGGCAAGATGATCGCGGGCGGGCTGCTTGATGCCGGCGTCCGTGTGGTCATCTCCTCTCGCAAGGCCGAGGAACTGGAGCGGACGGCGGTCGAGCTGTCAGCCCGGGGCGAGTGTCACGCGATCCCCGCCGACCTCTCGAGCCCGGAGGGGGCCGCGGCGCTGGCCCAGGCCGTGCTCGGGCACTTCGACGCGGTTGACGTCCTGGTCAACAACGCGGGCGCGACCTGGGGCGCGCCACTGGAGGAGTTTCCCGCCTCCGGCTGGGACCGCACGATCCACACCAACGTCGAGGGGATCTTCCACCTGACCGTCGCGCTGCTGCCCGCGCTTCGCCAGGCCGGGAGCGAGAGCGACCCGGCGCGCGTGATCAACATCGGCTCGGTGGACGGACTGCGGGTGCCGAGCGTGGAGAACTACAGCTACAGCGCGAGCAAGGCCGCGGTGCACATGCTTACGCGCCACCTCGCCAAGCGCCTCGCCTCCGATCACATCACGGTCAACGCGATCGCACCGGGCCCGTTCGAGAGCAAGATGACCGCGTTCATGCTCGACAGCCAGGACGCCCGCGAGATGGTCGAGCAGATGGTGCCGCTGGGACGAATCGGCCGGCCGGATGACGCGGCCGGCCTGGTTCAGTTCCTCGCCTCGCGCGCGGGCTCCTACCTGACCGCCACCGTGATCCCGCTCGACGGCGGCATCACCGGCTGCGGCTGAGCGCCCGCGCCGCCGCCCCCACGAACCCCTCGGCCATCGCCGTGCCGACCCCGCCGACCGGCACCAGCCGGGGCACGGAGAGGTTTGCCCACAGGTTGAGAGCGATCCGGCCGGGCGCGAGCCGCCAGGTGACCTCGAACCTCTCAGGGTCCGATGCGTCGTGCGGCACGCGCGTCAACTTCACCTGGTGCGGAGCCTCGGCGGCCACCGCCAGCAGCAGGTCGAAGTCACGCACCAGCGGGCCGTACGCCACGTGCAGCTGCGCGCGCGTGGCCAGCGGGCGCCCGTCAGGCGATCGCTCCACGACGTAGACCTGCTTGACATTCTCCGGGTACCAGCCGGGGTACTCCTCGACTGCCTCGACCAGCGCGAAGCACTCCCCGACCGGGGCCGCGACCTCAGCGCTTGCCGTGCCGTGCAACTCCTTCATGCCGGCTGCACGCTATCGCCACCGATCGCGCCGGAGCGGTCTCGGACGGCCGGCTGGTCCCGCCTCGTGCGCGTCCGACAGTGAATTCTGCGTCCCGTGGCGTCCGGACCCCGGCGTACCGTCCACGAACGCATGTTCGAAGCGACCGTGCCACTCGAGACCCCCGCCAGCCGTCCGTGGCTCGACGAGCTCAATCCTGAGCAGCTTGCGGCGGCGACCCATCCCGGCGGTCCGCTGCTGATCCTGGCCGGAGCCGGGACGGGCAAGACGACGACCCTGTGCGCGAGGGTGGCGTGGCTGATCTCCGAGGGTGCTGCGCCCGAGCGGATCCTGCTGCTGACCTTCACCCGGCGCGCCGCGCGCGAGATGCTGCAGCGCACGCGGGCGCTGATCGCGATGCCGTCGGGGTCGGGTGGCGTGCTCGGCGGGACGTTCCACTCCGTGGCGCATCGATTCGTCCGCCTGCACGCGACATCGCTCGGCCTCGCGCCGGGCTTTGCGGTTCTCGATGCCGGCGACGCCGCCGATCTGATCGACCTGATCCGCGAGGAGCACGGGCACGCACAGAGCAAGGTCAGGTTCCCAAAGAAGAGCACCCTGCTCGACATCTACTCGCGGACGGTCAACTTCCAGCGTCCCCTTTCCGAGATCGTCGACGAGGCATTTCCGTGGTGCGAGCATCACGTTGAGCACATGGCCTCGCTGTTCAGGGCCTACACCGCGCGCAAGCGCACGCTGGGAGTGCTGGATCTCGACGACCTGCTGCTGTACTGGCGCGCGCTCGCAGCCGACGAGGTGCTCGGCGCGTCGATCGACTCCGGCTTTGACCACGTCCTGATCGATGAGTACCAGGACGTCAACGGCCTCCAGGTCGAGATCGTCCGCGGGCTCCGGCGAAACTGCCGGGAGGTGACCGCGGTCGGCGACGACCTCCAGGCGATCTACGGGTGGAGGTCCGCCTCGGCCGAGCACATCCTCCAGTTCCCCAGTCACTTCCCGGACGCTGCAGTGCTCACGCTCGAGCGCAACTACCGCTCAACTCAGCCGATCCTTGACACAGCCAACGCGGTGGCCGAGCAGGCTACCCGTTCCTACGAGAAGCACCTGCACACCGACGTCGACGGCGGCACGCGGCCGGAGCTCGTCTACTGCCGCGATGAGTCCGCCCAGGCCACGGAGGTGTGCGAGCGGATACTCGCCGCCCGAGAGCTCGGCATCGAGCTGCGCCGCCAGGCCGTGCTGATGCGGACCTCCCACGACAGTGACCTGCTCGAGCTCGAGCTCGCACGGCGGCAGATCCCGTTCGTCAAGTACGGCGGCCTGCGGTATCTCGAGGCCGCGCACGTCAAAGACCTGATGGCGCTGTTCCGGCTGCTCGGGAACCCTGCCGGGGAACTCTCGTGGTTCCGCGTGCTGCAGCTGCTCGACGGTGTCGGGCCGGTGACCGCGCGGCGCGTGCTCGACGTCCTGGTCAGCGGCCCGGCCGCCGACCCGCTGCTGTCCTGGGAGCAGGCACGCGAGCACCTGCCGGCAGCGGCACGTGATGCCGCCGACGCGATCGTTGCCGCGCTGCGGCGAGCTCGGGAGGCGCGCAACGTGGGCACGCAGGCGGAGGGGCTCCGAGACGCGCTGGCCCCGCTGATCCGGTCCCGCTACCCGGACGGAGCGCTGCGGCTGACCGATCTCGACCAGCTCGTGGCGGCCGCGCGCGAGTCCAGCGACCTCGTGCAGTTCGCCTCCGAGCTCGCGCTCGACCCGCCACAGTCGAGCGCCGACCTCGCCGGCCCGCCCCACCTCGACGACGACTACCTCGTCCTCTCGACAATCCACTCGGCCAAGGGGCTCGAGTGGGACGGCGTGCACGTGCTCGCGCTCTACGACGGGAACTTCCCCGCCTGTATGTCAGCGGGCAGCAGCGAAAGCATCGACGAGGAGCGGCGGCTTCTGTACGTCGGGATGACGCGAGCGCGGCGCCGGCTGCATCTCTACGTCCCGGTTCGCTACTACCACCGGCCGAAGGGCATCGACGACGCACACGGCTACGGGAAGGCGTCTCGGTTCCTGACCGACGACGTGCAGAGGACCTGCGAGGTGGTCCGCGCCGACGGTCTGGAGACCGGACTCCCACGCTCGGGAGGCGAGCTGAGGCGGATCACCGTCTCGGTAGATTCCCTATTCAGGTGAGCGCCTCGGGCGAGACGACCCGCTATGACGCGGTGATCATCGGCGCCGGTCACAACGGCCTGGTCGCAGCGACGCTGCTCGGGCGGGCCGGGCGCTCGGTGCTCGTTCTCGAGCGCGGCGAGCAGACCGGCGGCGCCGCGATCTCCGGGGCGCCATTTGTTGGGGTCGATGTGCGTATGTCCCGCTACGCGTACCTGGTCAGCCTGTTCCCGGCCGCGCTGCTGCGCACGCTCGGCTGCGAACTCGAGCTTCGGCGCCGGCCCGTGTCCTCCTACACGCCGTTCGGCGACTCCGGTCTGCTCGACCGAGGCGGCGAGCTGCGCGGCGATGCCGACCTGCCCGAGCTGCTCACGCACCTTGCCACCCGGCTGTTTCCCACCGTCACCGAGCCGCTGCCCAGCCGCTCGGAGGCCGAGCGACTTGTGGACGACGCGGTGGCCTGGGAGGCCCTGTTCGAGCGGCCGCTGTCGGAGCTGCTCGAGCGCACGTTCGCTTCCGATCTCGAGCGCGGCGTCGTGCTGACCGACGGGACGATCGGCACGTTCGCGCCCGCCGACGATCCGAAGCTGCGCCAGAACCGCTGCTTCCTCTACCACGTGATCGGCAACGGGACGGGCCGCTGGGACGTGCCCGTCGGGGGCATGGGCCGCCTAACGCGCCAGCTCGAGCAGCGTGCGCTGGAAGCCGGCGCGGAGATCCGGACCCTCGCGGAGGTCACCTCGGTCGAGACGGACGGATCATTCGCAGAGGTGGCGACCGCGGACGGATCGCGGGTCGGGGCCCGCCACGTGCTGGCCAATCTGGCGCCCTACCAGCTCGCCGGGTTGCTGGGCCGGGCCGGCCCCGAACCACCGCCGGAGGGCTCGCAGCTCAAGCTCAACATGCTGCTGCGGCGCCTGCCGCGACTACGCGACCCCGCCGTCAGCCCCGAGGACGCGTTCGCCGGAACCTTCCACGTCAACGAGGGCTACGAGCAGCTCGCGCACGCCTACGAGCAGGCGGCTCGCGGCGAGATCCCGGCACTGCCGCCGTGCGAGATGTACTGCCATTCGCTGAGCGACCCGAGCATCCTCGGGCCCGAGCTGCGCGAGGCGGGCGCGCAGACGCTGACACTGTTCGCGCTTCACATGCCGGCCCGGCTATTCACTGGAGCGGATCCGGACCTCGCCAAGCGCCACGCGGTCGAGGCCACCCTCAGATCGGTGAACTCGGTCCTGGCCGAGCCCCTCGAGCCGTGTCTGTGGACGGATGCCGAGGGGCGCCCGTGCCTCGAGGCCCTGACGCCGCCCGAGCTGGAGGCCGAGCTCGGGATGCCGGGTGGCCACATTTTCCACCGCGACCTCAGCTGGCCATTCGCCGAGACCGAAGCCGACGCCGGCCGCTGGGGGGTCGAGACCTCAGCGGCCAACGTCTGGCTGTGCGGCGCCGGCGCGCGCCGCGGCGGCGGCGTCAGCGGGATTCCGGGCCACAACGCCGCGATGGCCGTGCTCGGGGCGGCCTAGAAACCTCGAGGGCCCGACGGGCGCCCCGCCGGGCGCCTCCTCAGAACACGATCAACGCCCGCCCGCGCAGGCCGCCGGCGTCCATCACCCGATGGGCCTCGGCCGCCGCCTCGGGCGGGTACTCGCCCGCCACCCGCAGGGCCAGCTTCCCCGCCGAGGCCAGCTCGCGCAGCTGCTCGAGCCAATCGGTCCGTTCAAGCACGGTGCGAACCATCACCCGGTGAATCTCGATGCCGCGGCCCGGGTCATCGCCATCCCAGCCGCGTACGACCGCCATCACGCCGCCATCGCGGATCGCCGGGAGTGCATCGGCCACCAGCAGCGCGGTGTCGTACAGACCGTCGACACCGTCGGGGACAAGCGCGCGAACCGCGTCGGCGAACTCTGGCCCGCGGGGCACGACCTCGTCCGCACCGAAGCTCCGCACCCGGTCCACATCCGTCCCCTGGGCGTCGGCGATCACCCTCAGACCGCGCTCCTTGGCCAGCGGAATCACGTACGAGGCGAGCAGACCGGCTCCGCCGCTGACCGCCAGCGTGTCGCCGCCGGACAGGCCCAACATCTCCAGGCCAAGGCAGGCGGTGAGCCCGTTCATCGGCAGCGTCGAGGCCTGTTGGAGCGTGGCCCGCGACGGAATCGGCACCACCGACGCGGCTGCCACCACGATCAGCTCCGCCTGTGCACCTCCCTCGGGCCGCCTCGGCGTCAGCGCCGCCATCACCTCGTCGCCGACGCGCACGCGGTCGACCCCGGGCCCCACCGACTCGATCACCCCGGCCGCGTCCATCCCCGGCGTCCACGGCGGCGGGTGCTCGCGATCGCCGTACTGGCGCAGGCCGATGTCGGTCGGATTGACCGCGGCGGCCGTGACCGAGATGCGGACCTCGCCGGCTCCGGGCTCACGCACCTCGCGCTCGCCGACCTCGAGCACCTCGGGTCCGCCCGGCCGCGGGATCAGAACCGCCCTCACGTGAGCGGCCCTCCGATCTCGATCGAGGCGTGCGTCTCGCCCTCCGCGCTCACGATCCACCGTCGCTCGCCGGCCGCCAGCACCTGCTTCACGCCCGGCTGCGATGGCGTCCGGTACTCCATCTCCAGGTCCAGCGAGTCGGGCTCGGGCAAGGCCAGCAGCTCCTCCTCGAGCGGCGTCCAGTAGGCGGCGTTGTTGATGTGCTGGGCGATGTCGCTCTCGCTACCCCGGAACGTCCAGTCCCAGCGCCGCTCGACATTCTGAGGCGCCGGGTGGCGCAGACGGGCGGTTATCCGACGGTCGCCTGCGGTCTGGCCGTAGATCGCGATCTCGTCGTCGCTGAACGGCGCCGGCTGCCAGCTCGTCGGGTCCAGATGGACCCACAACGACACGGCCTCGATGTCGCTGGCGCTCTCCCCGAGCCGCGTCACCGACGTCCGTCGCTCCGCCCAAGCGCGCCCGACTCCACTGCAGAACGTGCCCAGCTGGGCGCGCTCGCCGAACCGCGGGAAGCGGGCGATCCGCAGACGGGCGCGTCGCACCACCCACACGGCCTGATCGGCGACCCCAGCGTCGTCGACATCGTCGTAGGCGACGTCCTGAAGCCAGCGGGCGATCGCGTCGAGGCGCATGCGCCCGGTGGGAGCGCAATCGCCCAGCGCGGCGCGGCGGTCCGTTCGGAACACTCGACCCACCGCCGGCGGCGGGATGATCTCGGTGAAGTTCGTGCTGACGGCTCGGGGCTCGGGCGTGCTCATCACGCCGGCACCCGCTCCAGGTCGAGCTCCGTGCGTACGCCGAGCGCGTGGAGTGCGTCGTTGGCCGCCTCGAGGCTGGAAGCCTGCTCGACGGCGCGAGCGAGGCGCCCGACCGACCGCAGCGTCGTTTCGACATCCACGTAGAAGGTCACCGACGCGACCGTGGTCAGCTCCACGCTGCGCACGCCACCCCGGATCGGGACCTGGCCGGACACGCCCCGGAACGAACGCACAGCCTGCGCACTGGCTTCCGTCGGGACCAGCTCCATTGCGCCCTCGAGCCGCTCGGCGACCGGCTCCGTGAGTCCCCGGGCACCCGACAGGCCGCCCGCGGCCGCGACCGAGCCGAGCAGGCCGAGGACCTCGGCCGGGGTCAGCTCGGCGTCGCACCCGATGCCGAAGATGCCCGCCAGCACGGGTCGGCCGGCCGCCCCGATCAGGCCTGCCGCGGCCAGCATCATCGCGTCGCACAGGGGGCTGCGCAGGCCCGGCTCGTCTCCCTGGGCGAGCACGTCGCCGCCCACGTCGATGAACACGATCAGGTCGCAGCCGAGCCGATCAGCGGCCCGCACCAACCCATCGGCGACCGCTCTGCTGCCCTCGTGGATGGCGATCAGCAGCGTCTCCTGGCCAAGGTACTCGGCCATTCGCGATTCGGCGAACCGGACGTCGCGTCCGCGCACGCGGGTGTCCGGCCCGGCCAGCATCACGCCGGGCGCCAACTCGGTGGCGTCCTCGATCTCATCCGGGTGCCGCGGCCCGGCAACCGGATCGATCGGCCGGCGCTCCCAGCTCAATCCACCGACGATCGGATCGGCGTCGTCGTAGATTCGGGCCAGCTCGGCCGTGGCGAGCGCCCCGACGACGTCGCCTCCACCCCCCATCCCGATCACCATCGGCCGCCGCGCTCCCCGCAGCAGCCGCTCGGCGTCAGTCATCGGCGGCAAAGCCCTGTTCGCGCAGCCAGTCGACCGTGCGTGAGAGCCCATCCTCGAGTCCGACGCGCGGCTCCCAGCCAAGCACTCGACGCGCCTTCTGGATCGAGTACGTACCGGATCGCAGCAGGTAGCGAACGGAGCCCGGGTTGATGTCGTTGTCGCCCGGAGACAGCTTCGCGACCTGTTGCACGACCGCGGCGACGCCGAGCGCCACAGGCGTGGGCGTCGTGATCAGCCGTCGGCCGACGAGCTCGGCATACGGCGCGAAGAACTCCCGGTAGGGGACCCCGATCCCGTCCGAAAGCGTGAAGATCTGCCCGGCGGCAGCCTCCGAGGCCGCGGCCGCGATCACCCCGTCGACGAGGTTGTCGATGAACACGGGCGAGTGGAGTCCGTAGCCGCCACCAGGAAGCGAGAAGCGGCGTGCGCGGATCAGCTGCGCCGGGACCATCGCCCAGGCGCGGGCGCGCGGTCCGTACACGTCGCCCGGGCGGACGATCGTGCACGGCACCCGACCCTCGACGTGGGCCTGGAGCACCACCTGCTCGGACGCGATCTTGCTGTCGGGGTAGGGGACGTAGGTGTTGTGGACCGGATAGGTCTCCTCGACCTGATCCGGGAAATCGAACCCGAACGCGGTCACCGAGGAGAAGTGCACGAAGCGCCGCGCGCCGGCGCGCTCGGCCGCGGCCAGCGCGTTTGCGGTCCCGAGCACGTTCGAGCGCCAGATGTCCTCACGGCGCTCGAGCCGAAACGAGACGGTGGCGGCGGTATGGATCACCAGCTCGCATCCGGCGGCGTGATCCTGCCATGCCCCCGGGATCGCCACGTCACCCGCCACGATGTCCCGTGCGGCGTCGGCCTGCAGGTCGCAGCCGCAGACCTCGTGGCCCTCGGCTGCATAGCGCTCCGCGAGGGCCCGGCCGATGAATCCAGAGGCGCCGGTGATGAACACACGCATCGCGCTCCGGACTTTAGAACAGGCGCGCCGACCCCCGGCCGGTCGGCCGGCGCGCCCGTTCGCAGACCCGCGCTACTTGAACGCGAGGACGCTGACCACGCCTCCGTGATCGGAGGGATGGCGGCCGGCGGCGGTGGTCTCACGCCCGGTGATGAACGAGCGCACAAGGTTCAGCGCCGGCTTGGCCATGATGTGGTCGACGATGTGGTCCCACTTGCCGGTCTTCAGGTCATCGTTGAAGCAGCAGTTGGGCTGCGCGGTCCGCTCGTCGGTGAAGCCGGCGGCGTGGATCGCCTCAAACGGGGGACGGTCGGCAGGTTTCGGTAGGTTGGCGCTCGAGTTCAGGTCGCCGACCAGGATCGTCTCCAGCTTCGACTTCAGCGGGCCCGCCACCAGCTCCTGAGCCTGCTGCAGCCGAACGCTGGTCGAGTACGCCTCGAGGTGGGTGTCGATGAAGTGGAACCTGGCTCCGTGGGCGGTCGCGTCGAGCGCGATCCAGCTGCGGCTCACGCTCACCTTGCCGAGCGCTGGGGTCGTGAACAGGAGCTCGTGCTTGAAGTCGGCCGACCGCACGCGGCTGGTCTTGACACCGGTACGGGCGAGGATCGCGTTGCCGTCGTTGAAGCCGACCTCCTGGGAGGTGCCCTGACCCTGGAGGTGCAGGCTCAGGCGCGAGGCCACGACGCGATACGGAGCATGCAGGCGCTTCAGCTCGGACATGATCGTCTTCAGGTAGTCGATCACGACGTGCGTCGGCTTCTTCCCGGCCGCGCCCGTGCTCCAGCGCGTCGCCTCCTGGAGTCCGACGAGATCCGGCTTGGCGTTCGCGATCTCGTGTGCGATCAGCTTCATCCGCGCCGTCGGCCCGGTCGATTCCGCTCCGGCAAGCGCCGCGTCGACCGCGTGCTTGAAGGCCGGTCCGGCAGGCGTGGTGGCAAGGGGCAGGAGATTGGTCCCCAGATAGAGATTGCGCGTCATCACCGTCACCTTGGGGGCGGGCTTGGCGGCGGTCTTGGCGGTCGTGGCGACCGGAACGAGTGCGAGAGCGACGGCGATCACGGCCATCGCGAGAAGTGGGCGTCGTGTGTTCATTGGTCGAAGCTACGTCGGATCGACCGCGGCGAAAACCGTAATCTCCCGCCACGCCACCACCCTGGACTACGGATGGCGGCCGGCCGGGGCATGGCTACCTTGGCCGACTATGCCGACCACCTTCCCGCTCGCATGGCTGCTGCTCGGACTGCCATTCGCGTCCGCGGCGCTGATCGCCTCGATTCCCCCGCTTCTTCGCCTTGCCGAGCGCTGGCCCGCGGTGACCCTCGCCGTCGGTGTTGCCGGCGTGAGCGTGTTCTTCCTCGCGCTGCTCGGCATGCTGCCGCTATCCATCACCGTCGCCGCGATGATCGGCGGCGCCGCGTTCGGCGGGTTCTCCTGCTTCTGGGGCCACGGCACCGATCGTCAGGACGGCGGTGACGACTGGCGCCGCCCGCCGCCGGGAGACGACGAACCCCCGGAGCCTCCCGGCGACCATCCTCCGATCGACTGGGGCGAGTTCGACCGGCTGCGCGCGCAGTGGGGGCGGCCCCGGCCCGCGCCCGACCGCTGCCCCGCGCCGACCCGCTGACCGCTCTCAGCCCGGCCGGACGATGCCGGCCGATGCGCACGTGACCAGCGCCAGCGGCAGATCGCGGGGATCGATCCCGCGGAGGTCCGGGTGCCCGAGATCGATCTCGATCGTCGATCCTTCGGACACGCCGAGGCTGCGCAGCCCGGTTCGGCACAGCTCCCCCCACAGGTCCCCGACCCCGGCGAGCAGCCCGGAGCGCAGCTGCGATTCGCGTCGCGAGCCCGTCTCAAGCTCCCGCGCCTCCTCGAACGGGTCGATTCGCACCTGCGAGTCGCTCCCGATCGCGAGCGGCACCCCGGCCCGCAGGTACTCCATCGCCGGCAGGTAGCCGTCTCCGAGGTTCCCTTCGGTGGTCGGGCACGACACCACGACCGCGCCCGAGCCGGCCAGCAGCTCGACGTCGTGAGGCGTCACGTGGATGCCGTGAATCACGCTCGTGTTCGAACCGAGGAAGCCCGTGCGGTCGAGCAGCTCGATGGGTGAGCAGCCGTGCTCGGCCTCGCACTGCTCGATCTCACCTCGTTGCTCGTGAGCGTGGACGTGCCGGACCAGGCCACGCTCATCGGCGAACGAGGCGATCTCCGCGAGCCAGGAGGCGGGTGCCGCGCGGACGCTGTGCGCCGCGATCCCGACGTCCACGCCATCGACTCGCTCAGCCCAGCGGATCAGCTCGTCAATGCGCGCGAGGAACGTCTCGACATCAGGGTCACAGAACCGTCGCTGTCCGGGTTCCGGCGGGACGTCGGCGCCGTCCCAACCGTTGCGGTGATAGGCGGCGGGGAGCAGCACGATCGGCAGGCCCGCGTCGCGCGCCCCCTCACAGACGGCACGGGCCATTTCGTTCGGCTCGTCATACGGCGTCCCGTCGGGCTGGTGGTGCACGTAGTGGAACTCACCGACCACTCCGTAGCCGGCCGCCCGCATCTCGGCATACGTCGCGGCCGCGAGCGCTCGCATACGCGGCGGATCGAGATCCTCGGCCAGCGCGAACATCTCCGTGCGCCACGTCCAGAAGTCGTCGCGCCGGTCAGGCGCCATGCGCTCCGCCCGCCCGCGCAGACCACGCTGGAACGCGTGCGAGTGGGCGTTGGGCATCGCGGCGATGCTCGTTACGGGCGAGCCCAGACCATGTGTCATGCGTCGGTCTCCAGCGCGCGGCTCAGCACCTCGACCGCCACCTCCGCGTCCTCGAGCTCGAGCTGTTCCTCGGGCGAGTGGCTGACCCCAGTCGGGTTGCGCACCAACAGCATCGCCGCCGGGATGCGCGCGCCTACGACGCCCGCGTCGTGTCCGGCGAAGCACACCACCTCCGGAACCGGGCGGCCCACCACCGTCGCGGCAGCCGCGGCCAGCGACGCCCGCAGCGGCTCCGAGAACACGTGGCCCTGGGATCGTGACGCGATCGTGAGCTCGACCTGGGGACGCTGCACCGATGCGATCGCCTGCATACGCCGCAGCCATGCGTCGATCTGGCCCTGCGCCTCGGAGCGGGCGTCGATCCACAGCCTCACGTGCGAGGCGATCGTCGTCGAGGCGTTCGGCTCGGCGAGGATTCGCGAGGTCGTCACGGTCAGCTGTCCGAGCTCCTCGGCGATCCGGTCAGCGCCGACGATCAGCCGCGCGGCGGCGAGCAGCGCATCGCGGCGCTCGCCGGGGGGCGTCGTCCCGGCGTGGTCTGCGCGACCGCGGACGTCGACCTCGAGCCTGAGCCGGTTGGCCAGAGATCCGACGATCCCCACGGGGACCCCGGCCTCCGCGAGGTCGGTGCTCTGGTCGATGTGGATCTCCGCGAATCCAGACAGCTTCCGCAGCCAGGCGGGCGCGTCCCCGATCCGGTCCGGGTCGACCCCGAAGTCGCGCATCGCCTCGCGGAGCGACACGCCATCGGGATCCGTGCGCGAGAGGACGCCGGGGAGCTCGAGGCGCCCGGCCAGCGCCTTGCTCCCGAACGTCGGGGTGTTGAACCGAGCCCCCTCCTCGTCGGCAAACGAGATCACGGCGATCCGGCGCTCTGAGGTGGCGGCGATCTCGAAGGCGCTGGCCACGCCCAGGGGCCCGTCGAATCGCCCTCCGCCCCGCACGCTGTCGAGGTGCGACCCAAGCCCGAACCAGGGCGGGTCCCCTGGTGGGCAGGCCCATAGATTTCCCGCGGGATCGGATGTCGCGTACAGCCCGCAGGCGACCGCCTGATCCTCGAACCATTCCTGGCAGGACCTCGCCTCGGTGCTCCACGCCAGCCGGACGATGCCATTCGGCGTCACGCCGATCCCGTCGAGCGCGGCCAGGCGAGAGGCGACGCTCACCGCCGCACCCGCCATGCCTGGTCCGGCCTGATGTGCACCGGCGTCCCGCCGACGAGCACCAGCGCCACCGGGTTGTGACCGAACCGGTATGGGATCTGCTCGATCGGTCCATCGAGCACGACCACATCCGCGAGCTTTCCCGGCTCGAGCGACCCGAGCAGGTCGGACAGGCGGAGGACCCAGGCCGAGTTGAGCGTGGCGGCCAGGAGCGCCTCGAGCACCGACCACCGGTAGCGGCGCACAGCGAGTCCGATGATCAGCGGCATCGAGGCGATCGGCGAGGTGCCCGGGTTCAGATCGGTGCCGAGCGCGCACACGGCGCCGGCATCCGCGAGCGCTCGCCCGGGGGCGACGCGCTCCTCGCCGAGGAACTCGGCGCCCGGCAGCAGCACCGCGGCCGTCTCGGCACCGGCGAGAGACCCGACCTCCTGCTCGGGCAGGCACGCGAGATGATCGACCGAGCGTGCGCCGAGCTCCAGCGCCACCGGGACGGAGTGGTTCCAATTGAACTGCTCGACGTGGGCCCGGAGGAACAGCGAGTGCTCGACCGCCAGCGCTCCCATCCGGCGCAGTTGCTCGTTGCCGAACGCGACGGTCTCGACGTAGATGTCCAGCGCCCGCACGTCCCCGGCGCGGAGCACGTGGGGCAGCATGTCCTCCACCTCGTCCATCCAACCGTCGGCGTCGAAGCCATTCGGGATCGCGTGGGCGAGCAGCGCGGTCGAGCGCACCCGTTGCGGGACCCGGTCACGCAGCATCGTCGCCAGGCGCACCGCGCGCTCCTCCCCCACGGCCGACAGCCCGTACCCGCTCTTGCACTCGAACGTGGTGGTTCCGTGCCTCAGCATCTCCGCCGCGAGAGCCCCGGCCTGGTGGAGGACCTCGCTGTCGCGCGCCTCTGACAGCGCGCGCGCCGAGGACCGAATCCCGCCACCGCGGCGGGCGATCGTCTCGTAGGACTCGCCAGCGACCCTCATCGCGTACTCGGCCTCCCGCCAGCCGGCGAACGGCAGGTGCGTATGGCAGTCGACGAAGCTTGGGATCACCGCGCATCCGCTCGCGTCGATCTGAACATCTGCCTCGGTCCAGCTCTCGAAATCAGAGATCAGGCCGGACTCGAGCGTCAGCGAGCCAGGCTCCGCGATCAGCTCCGACGCGCGATCGTGGCGCAGGTAGGCCAGTCCGTCGCGCGGCGGGCGCAGAACCTGCGCCGCGCCGTTGATGCTCACGCTCGGGGCTTCGCTCACCCTCGTGCCGGCTCTGGATCGAGCATCGGCATTTTCAATCTCGACTGCTCCGCGAACTCCACCGCTTGCTCATAGCCGGCGTCGGCGTGTCGGACCACGCCGAGCCCCGGGTCGGCCGTGAGCACCCGCCGGATGCGCTCCTCGGCGAGCGGCGACCCGTCCGCGACCACAACCTGCCCGGCGTGGATCGACTTGCCCATTCCCACCCCACCGCCGTGATGGACGGAGACCCAGCTCGCGCCGCACGCCGTGTTCAGCAGCGCGTTGAGGATCGGCCAGTCGGCGATCGCGTCCGAACCGTCGCGCATCGACTCGGTCTCGCGCTCTGGCGAGGCGACGGACCCCGAGTCGAGGTGGTCACGCCCGATCACGATCGGGCCCCTTAGTTGTCCCGACGCGACCAGCTCGTTGAACCGCAGCCCGGCCAGGTGGCGCTCTCCGTAGCCAAGCCAGCAGATCCGGGCGGGCAGGCCCTGAAACTGGACCTTCTCACGCGCCAGCCGGATCCAGCGGGCGATGTGCTCCTGGTCGCCGAACAGCTCGAGGATCGCCTCATCCGTGCGATGGATGTCGGCGGGGTCCCCCGACAGGGCGACCCACCGAAACGGCCCCTTTCCCTCGCAGAACAGCGGCCGGATGTAGGCCGGGACAAAGCCCGGATACGAGAACGCGTCCGCGTCGCCGTACTCGGCCGCCAGGCCTCGGAGAGCATTCCCGTAGTCGAACGCCTCTGCCCCGGCCTCGGCGAGCTCGCGGATCGCGGCGACATGTCTGAGCACCGACTCGCCGACTCGGCTCAGGTATTCGTCGGGGTCGCCGCGGCGCAGCACGTCAGCCTGCTCGACGGTCAAACCGGCGGGTATGTAGCCATTGAGCGGATCATGCGCGGAGGTCTGGTCGGTCACGACGTCGACCCCCACGCCGCGGCGCACGAGCTCGGGCAGGACCTCGGCCGCGTTGCCGAGCAGGCCGATTGACAGCGGACGCCGCTGCGCGGCGGCGGCGGACAGGCGCGCGAGCGCATCGTCGAGGTCGGCGGCGCGCTCGTCCAGGTAGCCGGTTTGGACGCGCCGTTCGATCCGGTGCAGATCCACCTCGACGCAGAGCGCGGTCCCACCGCACATCGTGATCGCCAGCGGTTGCGCGCCACCCATGCCCCCCAGCCCGGCGGTCACCACGAGCCGCCCGCCGAGCGTGCCGTCGAAACGCTTGCGAGCCGCCGCGGCGAACGTCTCGAATGTGCCCTGCAGGATGCCCTGGCTGCCGATGTATATCCACGAGCCGGCGGTCATCTGCCCGTACATGATCAGCCCGGCCTGGTCGAGCTCTCGGAACTTCTCCCAGGTCGCCCAGTCGGGCACGAGGTTGGTGTTCGCGATCAGCACCCGCGGGGCGCGTTCGTGCGTCTCGAACACCGCCACAGGCTTGCCGGACTGCACCAGCAGCGTCTCCTCGTCCCCGAGCCGGGTCAGCTCGCGGCGGATCGTCTGATAGCTGGCGTGGTCACGCGCTGCCTTGCCAATCCCGCCGTAGACGATCAGCTCGGCCGGGTTCTCGGCGACATCGGGGTGCAGGTTGTTCTCGAGCATCAGCAGCGCCGCCTCCTGCTGCCAGCCGCGGCAGCGCGTCGGCGTCGCGCTCATACCGGCCCCCGGCTCGAACCCGTTGCGGTCTCTGGCATCGATGAGATGTCTAGCCGCCCGCGAGGCGACTTGCAAGCGCCGCCGCATCCTCGAGCCGGTCATCGCCCCAGAACAGCTCGTCGCCGACCGCAATCGTCGGGACTCCGAACACGCCCAGCTCATGGGCCGTGTCGGTCGCCTCGCGGAGCTCGGCCTTGATCTCCGGCTCTCCGATCGCCGCCTCGACCGCTTCGGAATCCAGTCCAGCTTGGCGCGCCGCCTCGAGCACGTGCGCCGGAATGCTCAAATCTGCTCCGCCCTGGAAGGCCCGGCGGAACGCGCGCGTCGTAAAGGGACGACCATGCTCGGTTCTGAACGCAAACGTCGCCGCGCGCATCGCCGCCAGATAGTTGCTGGGCCACGGGTCCGGCCAGCGCATCGCCGGCAACCCGTAGCCTCGCGCCCGGCGCTCGATCTCGGCCATTCCGGACTGGCGGCGCTGGTAGTCGCCCAGCGCCCACGAGCTGCGACCGGTGAGCTTGAACAGCCCACCGAGGAGGACCGGCTGCCAGCGCACTGGCTCGGGCAGCAGCGAGTCCAGCCGTTCCGCCGCCAGGTACGCGTATGGCGATCCCAGATCGAAGTAGAAGGTGACGGTTGGGGCCATTGGAGGTGTTCATTATACTGAACGCATCGTTTCTTATGTTGGATGACCATGTCCAGGACCTGCTGGCCGCGAACCTTCGCCGTCTGCGCATCGCGCGCCACCTTTCGCTGTCCGAGCTGGCCCGCGCGACGGGCACCAGCAAGGCCACCCTGTCGAGCATCGAGAACGCCCGCGCGAACCCAACCGTGACCACACTCTCGGCCTTGGCCGACGCGCTCAGGGTCCCGCTGACCGAGCTGCTCGAGGAGCTGCCGATCGGCGAGGTCCGGGTCGTCCGGGCCGCCCGCGGCGGAGCGGACGCGAGCAACGGCTTCCCTCGCCGCGAACTCGACGAGCTCGAGAACCTCGCCGTCAGCGAGGTATCCCTGGCGGCGGGGCAGGTGCACGAGGCCGATCCCCTGCCTGCCGGGTCCCGGGCCCACGTGTACGTGATCGCCGGCAAGCTCATCGCCGGCCCGGTCGAGCGGGTCACCGAGCTGGGCACCGGCGATTACGCATCATTCCCGGCCGACGTGCCGCACACGTTCGAGGCACGCCGCCACCCGGCCCGGGCGCTGTTGCTGGCGGCAGGACCGACCTGACATGGACGAGCTGCTGATCCGCGAGCTGACTCCCTCCGACCGGGCCGCGGTTGCCTTCTCGCTACGCCGGCTCGGCGACCGCTCGCGCTTTCAGCGTTTCCTGCGCACAGACGGTTGGATCGGGACCGCCGAGCTCCGCCGCCTCGCGGGCGTCGACCACTGGCATCACGAGGCGCTGATCGCCTTCTCGCCGAAGCCGCGAACCCCGATCGGCCTGATCGAGTACGTGCGGCTCGAGCCCTTTGACCTGGCTGAGCTGGCCGTGACCGTGGCCGACGACTGGCAGCGGCGCGGCGTCGGGCGCGAGCTCGTGCGCGCCCTGAGGGCGCGGGCGATGGCGGCGGGGATTCGGCGCTTCCGGGCCACGATCATGCGCGGCAACCGCGGAGCGCTCGCCCTCGCCCGTGAGCTCGGGCCATGCACGCTGCTCTCGAGCGACGGCCCCACGGCCGACTGGCTGATCGACCTGCCCTCGCCGCGCCCGCGC
This sequence comes from uncultured Solirubrobacterales bacterium, assembly GCA_963796645.1. Classification (GTDB taxonomy): domain Bacteria; phylum Actinomycetota; class Thermoleophilia; order Solirubrobacterales; family Solirubrobacteraceae; genus Palsa-465. The sequence continues at coordinate 413,999 of CAWCMQ010000009.1, forward strand.
TCGACCCGGAGCCCCCGGCGGGGACGCCGTTTGGGGCGGCCAGCGCGCCACGGCGGCCGAGGCTCGGGCATCATGCCTGGATGCTCGCCGTCTACGCAGACGACCTGAACCGGGACGATCCGCTCTCGGGACTGGTCGTGGGAGAGCGTCCCGAGCCGGAGGCCGCCGACGGCTCGAAGACGATCAGCGTCAGAGCCACGTCGCTCAACCATCACGACCTGTGGTCGCTTCGCGGGGTCGGTCTCGCCCGCGAGCGGCTGCCGATGATCCTTGGCTGTGACGCCGCCGGTCTGGACGAGGAAGGCAACGAGGTGATCGTCCACTCGGTGATCACCAGCGACGGATGGCGCGGCGATGACACCCTCGACCCTCAGCGCTCGATCCTCTCCGAGCGCCACCAGGGGACTTTCGCCGAGCGGGTCGTCGTTCCCGCCCGCAACGTGCTGCGCAAGCCGGCCGAGCTGTCCTTCGAGGAGGCGGCCTGCCTGCCCACCGCGTGGCTGACCGCGTACCGGATGCTGTTCACCCGGGGCCGAATGATCCCTGGGCAGACCGTCCTGATCCAGGGCGCCTCCGGCGGGGTCTCGACCGCGCTGATCGTGCTCGCGAGGGCCGCGGGGATCCGTGTGTGGGTCACCGGGCGCTCTGAGGAGAAGCGCGCTCAGGCGCGCGAGCTCGGCGCCGATCAGGCGTTCGAGGCGGGAGCGCGCGTGCCCGAGCGCGTCGACGCGGTGATGGAAACCACCGGAGAAGCCACGTGGGGGCATTCCCTGCGGGCGCTCAAGCCCGGCGGCGTGATCGTGGTTTCGGGCGCCACCACCGGCGACGCTCCGCCCGCGGAGCTCTCGCGCGTGTTCTTCTTGCAGCTGTCGGTCGTCGGCTCCACGATGGGCACCCGCGAGGAGCTCGAACGACTCGCACGCCTGTGCGTGGAGCGCGAGATCCGGCCGGTGATCCACGCGGTGATGCCACTGTCCGACGCCCGGCAGGGGTTCGAGACGATGCTGGCCGGGGACTTCCTCGGCAAGATCGTGTTTAGCGTCTGACCACCTGGACCATCAACTCATCGGCTCACGGGGCCCCGATCCGCGCGAGGCACTCCGCGCCGAGCCGGGCCCCGAGCGCGGCGGCATCGGCCACCGGGTCGCCGGCCGCGAGCCCGTACGTGAACCCGGCCGCGAACGAGTCGCCGCATCCGTAGGAGTCACGTGGCGGTCCCGGCGCCGGCACCGGACTCCACCGGCCTTCCGATTCGCCGCGCCAACTGCCGCCGTTGGCCCCGTCTGTCGCCACCAGCAGGCGCGTCCGCGCCTCGACCACCTTCGCCCACGCGCACTCGTCCTCGTCGCTGGCGCTGAACACGAGCGCGTCGACCGGGATCGTGGCATCGGCCAGGCCGTGGCGGGCCCGGGGCGAGGCGACGAGCACCTTCGCGTCGCGTGCGTGATGCATCGCGCCCCGGTCGCCGGCGGTCACGTACACCCCATCGGCCTGTTTGAGGAGGTCCCACTCGAGCTTGTCGGACCCGAGCGGCTCGAGCCGCTCACCGATCGTGACGATCGTCCGCTCGCCGCCGTCCTGGAGCAGCGTCACCGCCCGGCGGGTCGGCTCCTCGCGCCAGGCGACGTGCGTCGTCACCCCCTGCTCGCGGAGCTGTGCCTCGGCCGCTCGGCCGTCGGCGTCGCGTCCCAGCGAGAGGAAGAAGTCGACCTCCGCCCCCATGCGCGCGAGCACCACTGATGCGACACCGCCACCGCCCCCCGCGCGAGTGAAGGCGCCCCGGGCGTGCATCACCTCGCCAGGACGTGGCATCCGCTCAACGGGGATGAAATCAACCCACTCGATGTGCCCGACCACAGCCACTCGCATGGCCGCAAACCCTACGATGAATTCGTGGAGCGGCACATCGAGCTGATGCAAGAGGCGATCGCCCGCGATGGCGAGGGACAGCGTGCCCTGCTCGCCGGTTCGCCAGCCGCGGCGCGGGCGTCGTTCGCCGAGGCCTCGAGCTGCTATCGCCGCTCATGGGAGGCGGCTCCCCCCGGCAGCTACGGCCGGCTGGTTGGGATGCTGAAGTCGGCGGTATTCGCCGGCGACGCACACGACGCCGCCGCCTACGCGCGCGCTGCGGTCGACACGGAGGGCGAGAGCTCTCCCACCGCCGCCTACGCGCTCGCGATCGCGGCGCTTGTCCTGGGCGACGACGGCGAGGCGGCCAGGCACGCCGCGACCATGGCTTCCGGCCCATCGGAGGCGTTCGGCCGCACAGCCGATGCGATCATCGCGATCGCCCGGGGCGACGCGGCCGCCTACACCCGGGCGCTCGACGCGATCGTGCGGGATTTCGAGGCGCGCTCTGACCACCTCACCGGCGTGGCGGTCGCGGACACGGCGTCGCTGCTCGAGATCTTCGCCGGAGGGCGAGGGCTTATCGGCGGCGTGCAGAGCGAGCTGCTGCCGCCGATGCCCTCGTCCGCCGAGTTGGCCTAGGCGGCTTCCTCGAGCTCAATCGCCTCGGGGAGCGCCACGACCTCGTCGGGCTGCGCGGCGGGAACGCGCAACAGGGTGACCGCCAGTCCGATCGCCGCGATCAGAAGCACCGTCGCGATCGTGAAGGCGAGGTGGTATCCGCTCGTGAGCGAACTCGCAAGGGAGCTGCCGTCGTGACGGAGCGTGCTGGTCCGGGTCGTCGCCAGCGTGGCGAGCACCGCGAGGCCCAGCGCTCCACCGACCTGCTGCGTGGTGTTGACGAGACCCGATGCCAGCCCGGAGTCCTCGGCCGTCGCCGCCGACATGGCGAGCGTCATCAGCGATGGGAACGCGACGCCCGCGCCGACTCCGAGGAGCACCATCACCGGCAGCAGATCGCTTACGTAGTGCGCGTGCACCGGCACGCTGCGGAACAGCAGCAGCCCGATCGCCATCAGCACGAGCCCCGGCACCAACGTCGCCTTGGCACCGATCCGGTTGATCAGCCGCGCCGCAAAGCCGAGCGACATCGTCGCGATCCCGAGTGCCACGGGCAGGAACGCCAGCCCGACCTGGATCGCGTCATAGCCCAGCACGCGCTGCATGTAGAGCGCGCCGAGGAAGAACATCCCGAACAGGCCCGCCACCATCAGCACCTGGACCAGGTTCGCGCCGGTCACCGTGCGCGAGCGGAAGATCCGCAGCGGCATGAGCGGGTTCGCGGCCGTCGCCTGCCGGGCCACGAAGCCGGCCAGCAGCACGACCGAGACCGCACCGAACCCGATCGTGTGCGCCGAGCCCCATCCGTAGTTGCTCGCCTCGACGATCGTGTACACGCCCAGCATCAGCGAGCTGACGAGCAGCAGCGCGCCGATCGCGTCGGCTCCGCGATCGAGGCCGATCCCACGGTCGTCCGGAAGCAGGCGCAGCGCGAAGAACGCCGTGGCGATGCCGATCGGCAGATTGACGAAGAAGATCCAGTGCCAGTTGAGACTCTGGGTGATCACGCCTCCGAGCAGCAGGCCGATCGCCCCTCCCGCGGACGCGACAAAGCTGTACACCGCGATTGCCTTCGCCCGCTCGCCCGCTCGGGGGAACATGGTCACGATCATTCCGAGGATCACGGCCGACGTCATCGCGCCGCCGATGCCCTGCACGAAGCGCGCTCCGATCAACAGGCCCTGGCTCTGCGAGAGCCCGCACAGCATCGATGCGACCGTGAACAGCGCCAGGCCGGCGAGGAAGATGCGCCGGCGGCCGATCAGGTCGCCGAGCCGGCCGACCAGCAGCAGCAGGCCCCCGAACGCGATCAGATAGGCGTTGATCACCCACGCCAGGCTCGACTGCGAAAAGTGCAGATCGCTCTGAATCGAGGGCAGCGCCACGTTCACGATCGTCTGGTCGAGGATGATCATCAGGAAGCCCGCGCACAGCGCCACGAGCGCGAGCCAGCGGTGCCGCTCGTCGCTGCGCGGTAGTGGTCGGACGGAGGTTTCAGGGCTTGCGGTCATCGACTAGCTCCCATTCAGTCGGCTCAAGAAAGGACACTATCAGATCGTCCGGTACGGAACGATCTTGGACGGGACAATTGTGAAGATCTCGTGTCCCCCGTGAACATCGCGCAAGAGCGTCGCACCATCGGACCGCGGCAAGAATGGGGCTCACCCGTGTCCGCGGGTGCGGTTAACCGCACCCGCGCGGTAACCAAAGGCCACCTCGTTTGCCAATCCACTGCGACAGCCTCCGCTTGCATTTCAATGGGGGACAACGATCTGCCATCGAGAATCGACTACGCCCCTAGTTCGCACATCGGGAGGTTGGAGCGGCTACGCGCGCCGGACCCCTTAGGCGGCGGCGAGTGGGGCCTTAGGCGGGCGGCGTGGCGGCGTGGGGGCGGGGCGGGCCGCGGGGCGGCGGGGCGGCGGGGCGGCGCCCGCGGCGGCGGGAGCCGGCGCCGCCCAGGGCGCAAACGTCACTCTCGGCACAGCGGCCGCGCCGAAAGTTACAAAGGCAGCCCCAATCGGCACTAACGTCACGCTCGACCTCAGACGCCGACCGAGAGTGACGCTATCCCCCCTCTCCGCGGTGGTGCTCAGGCGCCTCGCGCCCCGCCCGCCTCGCGCCTCGCGCCTCGCGCCGAGCCTAGCCGCGGCGACGAACGGCGTGCTCGCAGGCCACCGGCTCGGACAGCCGGCCGCAGGCGAGCGAGCCGAGGACGCGGAGGAATACCTCGCGGTCCTTGGCGCCGAGCCCGGAGAGCACGTCCTCGCGCACGCGGTCCATCACCGCGTTGGCGTCGCGCACCTTGCGCCTCCCCGCCGCGGTGACCTCGATCACCCGTACGCGGCGATCGGACGGCGACGGGCGGCGCGTGGCCAGGCCGGCGGCCTCGAGCTCGTCGACCGTGACGACCATCGTCGTCTTGTCCAACCCCACCATTCGCGCCAGCTCGGTCTGGGTGAAGTCGCCGGTCATCGCGGTCGCGAGCACGCTGTGCCAGCGCGGGGACATGCCGTTGCCCTCGAGTGCGGCCGTCAGCTCCGTGATCAACGCATGGCTGGCCCGCGCCAAGAGCCAGCACAGATCCGATGTGAGCGAGGCGGGCGCCAGCGGCGGCGGGGCGGGTACGGTGGTGGCCACGTGACGAATGTTACTCCGCGACCGTTCGGTCACGGGAATGTCTGCTGCAGGACGATCCCGTCTAGACCGTCTAGACCGTCTCGCCCGGCCGCTGGAAGACGATCTCGGGGACCACGCACGCGGGCGAGACACGCAGCAGGAAATGCAGCGCCTCGGCGATGTCGTGGGTGCGGAGCATCTCCTCAGGCGGCACCGTCTGCTTGACGAAGTCGGTCATGTCGGTGTCGACGAACCCCGGGCAGAAGGCGACGCTCTTGATCCCGTCGCCATTGAGCTCCTTGTTCATCGACTGCGTGTAGGCGACGACGGCGGCCTTCGTGGCCGAGTAGACCGACAGCCACGGCTGCGGCGACTTGGCCGCGATCGAGGCCAGGTTTACGACCAGCGCACTCTTGTGCTCGGCTCCGGCCGCCCGCAGCATCTCCGCGCACTCGCGGTAGAAGAGGACGATCGCCCGCAGGTTGACCCCGAGCTGGAGGTCCACGTACTTGGTCTGGTGCTCGTGCGCCGCCGCGCCGATCCCGACCCCGGCGTTGTTGACGAGCACGTCGAGCCGGCCGTAGCGGTCGCGGTGGAGCTTGACGACCTCGCGGATCCCCTCCTCGTCAGACATGTTCGCGGCCATGAACTCCACCTCGAACCCCTTGCCGCGCAGCTCGTGCGCGGTCTGCTCGAGCGTCTGCGGCTTGCGCGCGGTGATCGTCAGGCCGTAGCCCTCGCGGGCGAGCGCTTCGGCGAGCGCCAGTCCGATCCCTCGCGAGGCTCCGGTCACGATTGCTGCACGTTCTGGCATAGGGTCCCTTTCTGGCGTCGAGCGGAGCGGGAAATCTACTGCGGGTGATTACGGAGTGGAGGCGCGGCAATCTCCGGGTGCGGGACTGCCGCCGCCACCGCTAGCTTCGGCACTGACGTGCAGGGTCCGGCAGTTGGTGGTCTACTACGCGAGCAGAGGGTTGAAGATGGGACAGTCCAAATGGGTGTATGACTTCGCGGAGGGCTCGCGGGACATGCGCGAGCTCCTCGGTGGCAAGGGCGCGAACGTCGCGGAGATGACCCGCGTGCTCGGCGTCGACCGTGTCCCGCCAGGGTTCACGATCACGACCGAGGCGTGCGTGGCCTACATGCGTGAGGGACGCGAGCCCGACGGCATGAAGGACCAGGTCGCGCAGGCGCTCGGGCGTCTCGAGAGCCTGTCCGGCAAGCGCTTCGGCGACGACTCCGATCCGCTGCTCGTATCCGTACGCAGCGGCGCGCGCGAGTCGATGCCCGGGATGATGGACTCGATCCTCAACCTCGGGCTCAACGACCAGGCCGTGGAGGGGCTCGGCCGCTCGACAGGCAACGACTGGTTCGCCTGGGACTCCTACCGCCGGCTTGTGCAGATGTTCGGAAACGTCGCCCACGGCGTGCCGGGCGACCGGATCGAGGATGCGATCGCCGAGGTCAAGCAGGCCGCCGGCGTCCGCATGGACACCGAGCTCACGGTCGCCGACCTGCGCGAGCTCGTCGGCCGCTTCAAGGGCTTCTACGACTTCCCCCAGGATCCGCAGGAACAGCTCGCTCAGGCGATCCGCGCCGTGTTCCAATCGTGGATGGGCGATCGCGCGGTCTCGTACCGGCGCATCAACCGGATCCCCGACACTTGGGGCACGGCCGTCAACGTGCAGCGGATGGTGTTCGGGAACATGGGCGACTCGTCGGCCACCGGCGTCGCCTTCACCCGCGACGAGGTCACCGGCGAGCCCACCCCCTCGGGCGACTTCCTCATCAACGCCCAGGGCGAAGATGTGGTCTCCGGCGTGCGGACGCCCCGCAACCTGCCCGAGCTCGCCGAGGTGATGCCCGAGTCGAACGCGCAGTTGATGGACATCCTGCGCAGGCTCGAGTCGCACTATCGGAACATGCAGGACACCGAGTTCACGGTCGAGGAGGGACACCTGTGGATGCTCCAGACCCGCAACGCCAAGCGGCCGGCGCAGGCCGCCGTGCGGTTCGCGGTCGACGCCGTGCAGGAGGGCCTGCTGACCCGCGAGGAGGCACTCGTCACGATCGACCCGAATTCGCTTGACGCGCTTCTGCACCCGACGTTCGACCGCGGCGACGGCTACAACGTGCTCGCTCACGGCGTCGCCGCTTCGCCCGGTGCCGCCGCGGGCACGATTGTGTTCAGCGCGCCTGACGCAGTCGCGGCCAAGGCCGAGGGCAAGAACGTGATCCTTGTGCGGCCGTTCACCGAGGCCGACGACGTGGCGGGCTTCCATGCCGCCAAGGGGATCCTCACCTCCGAGGGCGGCAAGGCTTCCCACGCCGCGCTCGTCGCCCGAGGCATGGGCGTGCCGGCGGTGACCGGAGCGGCGGTCGAGATTCACCTCGAGATCGGTGAGCTGCGGATCAACGGCCACGTGTTCCACGAGGGCGAGGAGATCGCGATCGACGGCACCGACGGCGCCGTGGTCGAGCCGGGGGCGAAGCTGCTCGAGCCCGAGCTCGACCAGCGCTTCGAGCAGGTCCTGGCCTGGGCCGACGAAATCCGCCGGCTCGGCGTCCGCGCCAACGCCGACACCCCGCACGACGCCGCCCACGCGCGCGAGCTCGGCGCCGAGGGGATCGGGCTGTGCCGGACCGAGCACATGTTCATGGCCGAGGACCGCCAGCCCAAGATGCGCGCGATGATCATGGCCCACGACGGCGAGGGCCGGCGCGCTGCCCTGGCCGAGCTGCTGCCGCTCCAGCAGCAGGACTTTGAGGGCATCTTCCACGTGATGCAGGGCCTGCCGGTGACGATCCGCCTGCTCGACCCGCCGCTCCACGAGTTCCTCCCCAACCTTCCCGAGCTCCGCGCCCACGTCGAGCGCGCGCGGATCGAGGAGACCGATGACCTCGACGAGCTTGAGCACCTGCTCACGCGCGTGGAGGATGTCCATGAGGGCAACCCGATGCTCGGCACGCGCGGCTGCCGTCTCGGGATCCTCTACCCGGAGATCTACGAGATGCAGGTGCACGCGATCATGCGCGCCGCGCTCGCGATCGAGGAGCCGCCCCACCCGGAGATCATGATCCCGCTCGTCGCCTACGAGCACGAGATCGAGCTCATGCGCGACCTCGTCGTCAACATCGGCGCCGAGCACGGCATGAAGGTGGGCGAGGACTTCACCGTCGGGACGATGATCGAGCTCCCGCGTGCCTGCTTCGTGGCCGACCGCATCGCTCGCCACGCCGACTTCTTCTCGTTCGGTACCAATGACCTCACCCAGACCGCGATCGGCCTCTCGCGCGACGACGCCGAGTCAAAGTTCGTCCCCACCTACATCGACGACAAGATCATCGACCGCTCGCCGTTCGAGACGATCGACACCCCCGGCGTTGGCTGGCTCGTGCGGCTCGCCGCGTGGGTCGGTCGCGAGGCGCATCCCGGCCTCAAGCTCGGAGTCTGCGGCGAGCACGGCGGCGACCCCGACTCGATTGAGTTCTTCAACCTGGCCGGCCTCGACTATGTCTCGTGCTCGCCCTTCCGCATCCCGATTGCCCGGATCGCGGCCGCCCGCGCCGTGATCGGCTCCGGCGAGCGCGACCGCTGAGCTCGCCCGTCAGCGGCCGAACAAGCCGGCGATCGGCGCGATCGCGTCAAGCAGCAGCCGCTGCGGCGCGCTGGTGAGCCGGAACTCCCGCTTGTAGCGCGTCAGGACGAGGCCCTTCGCGAGGGTCGAGCTCACCTGGGCGAGCTCCTCGAACATCCGCTCGCTGCCGAGCGCGGGGCGGACCTCCCACCGCAGCACCGCCTCCTCACTGCTCGGATTCCAGAACGAGTGGTCGGCGCCGGGTGGGATCGTGACCGTCTCGCCAGGAGCGATCGTGCGCTGCGCCCCGTCGATGCGGGCCGTCACGGTGCCGCTGATTCCCGTGAAGCGCTCCTCCTGAGAGGGATGGTGATGAGCCGGGGGCGGCTGGCCGCCGGGCGCATAGTGCGCCTCCATCGCCAGCAACTCGCCGCCACTGTCGGCGGTCGTGGTCGTGACGATCAGCCACTCGTGGGGGGTCATCTCGAGCTTGTCGCCCACCTTGGACATCCTGTGCAGGGTAGAGGGATGGGGCGGGGCGGCATAACCTCGAAAACCGCGGTCGGCGGGGTGGCCGGGGCGATTTGGTCTGCTGGGCAGACGTAAGCTCACAAACCGGTGCCACAGCGCCCGGTTTTCGAGGTTATGTCTCACTCGGGCCACGGCGCCGGAGGGTCGCGGACCAAAACGCCCGCGCCACGCGCCCCCGCGCTCCCCGCCCCGCCGCGCCACGCGCCCCCGCCACCCCCGCCACCCCCACGCCGACGCTCCCGACCCCTTGCGCACCGCGCCTCTTTTGGTACACTCACGTACCGTGTCTGTGGCAGCCGCACCTCCAGCTGAGGTAGCCGAGCGGTCGGCGCCCGCGTCGCCGGCCGGCCCGGTAGAGCCCGGGACGCCCCTGCGCCTGCCGCCGATGCGGCCCGGCAACCGGTTCGTGCAGTCGGTGCGGTTCGTCGCCAACCCCCTGGCCAACAGCCTGCACGGGCGCGAGCAGTTCGGGGACGTGTGGCAGATCGAGCTGCTCTCACGCAAGGAGCCGTTCGTCGTTACCACGCACCCGGACCACGTGAAGTCGCTGCTCACGGCCAAGCCGGCCGACGCGCCCTCGCTCACCGGCGAGTCGCCGCTGCGCCCGATCCTTGGCCCCAACTCGGTCCTGACCTCGGTCGGCGACCGGCATATGCGCCAGCGCAAGCTGCTGCTGCCGGCCTTCCACGGTGACGCCGTCCAGCGCTACATCGAGATGATCGTCGACGTCGCCGATCGCGAGATCGACCGCTGGCAGCCGGGCAGTTCGTTCGCGCTCGCCCCGCGGATGCAGGCGGTCACGCTCGACGTGATCATGGGCGGGATCTTCGGCATCACCGGGACACCCCCGCGCGGCACGGCCGAGTACCGGATGCGCGAGACGATCAGGCGGATGCTGAACGCCTCGACCAACCCCGCCTATCAGCTGATCGAGCTTCACAACGCCGCCCGACCGGAGCCGCGAGGCGTCCTCAAGGCGGTACTCAGGATCGTCGACCGCCAGATGTACGAGGTGATCCGCGCCCGTCGCGCGGCCCGCGACAACAATGGCCACGACGTGCTCTCGCTGCTGCTCGAGGCCCGCGACGAGGACGGCAAGCCGCTGACCGACCAGGAGCTGCGCGACGAACTGATGACGCTCGTCCTGGCCGGCCACGAGACGACCGCCAACTCGCTCGCCTGGACGTTCGAGCGCCTCCTCCGCACCCCGGAGGCGTATGACCGCCTGCGGACGGTCGTTCGCACCGACGCCGAGGGCGCCGACGACTATGTCGAGGCGACCGTTTACGAGGGCATGCGGGTGCGCCCGGTGATCCCGATGATCGTGCGGATGGCCAAGCGCCCGTGGCGGTTCGGCGACTACGTCGTGCCGGCCCAGACCCCGGTGGGGATGAGCATCGTCGCCCTGCATCACCGCGAGGACGTGTACCCCGACCCGCACGCGTTCAGGCCTGAGCGGTTCCTGGACCAGAAGCCCGGCACCTACACCTGGATCCCGTTCGGCGGTGGGATCCGCCGCTGCCTGGGCGCGACCCTCGCGATGGCCGAGCAGCGCGTGGTCCTCCGCGCGATCGCCGCCCGCGTCGACCTCGCCCCCGCGAGGGCCGCCTCTGAGCGCGCGACGCAGCGCAACGTCACGATGATCCCGCGCCGCGGCGGCCGCGTAATCGTCGATCGTCGCCACTAATCGCCCGCCCCGGGCGCTACCTTCAGGCCCATGGCCACCGAGCAGACTGCCGCCGCGCGCGAGACCGCGGGTCACCGCGAGCGCCTGATCGATGCGATGGCACGCTCGATCGAGGACAAGGGCTACCGCGAGACGACGGTCGCCGACGTGGTCCGGATCGCGCGGACCTCGCGGCGGACGTTCTACGAGCACTTCGAGGATCGCGACGCCTGCTTCCTCGCCCTGTTCGACGCCACCAATGACGCGACGATCGACGCGATCGCCGCGGCTGTCGCACCCGAGCTGCCACTCGACGAACAGGTCGACCTTGCACTCGGCGCGTATATCGACAGCATCACCGCGCACCCAGCCCTGTACAAGAGCTTCGTCCGCGAGCTGCCGGGTCTCGGGGAGGGCGGGGCTGACCGGCAGCTGGCCGTGATCGAGCGCTTCGCCCAGCTCCTCGTCAACCTGGTCGAGTCGGGCCGGCGCGAGCAGCCTGAACTGGTGGTGCGTCCACTCAACCTCGACGTCGCGATCATGATCGTCGGTGGCCTGCGCGAGCTCGCGGTGATCTCCCTCCAGAAAGGGCGCGACGTGCGCGAGGTGCACAAGAGCGCGGGCGAGACCGTCAAGGCGATCCTCAGCGGCGCGCTTCTTTAGGTGACGGGCGGTCCTCCGCCCGTGGCGGCTCTCCGCCCGCGACGGCCGGCCCTCCGCCCTTGCAGCGCTCCCCCTAGGCGACTTCTGGTACGCTCACGTACCGGAGACGCCCATGGAAACTGTTCACCACCATGAAATCGTGATCGCCGGCGCCGGCTTCTCCGGCCTGGGACTGGCGATGGAGCTCAAGCGGGCCGGGATCGAGGACTTCGTCGTGCTCGAGCGAGCCGGCGACCTCGGCGGAACCTGGCGCGACAACACCTACCCCGGTTGCGCCTGTGACATCCCGAGCGTGCTCTACTCGTGGTCGGCGGAGCAGAACCCGGGCTGGAGCCGGGCGTTCGCCGGTCAGCAGGAGATCTGGGACTACATGCGCGAGGTTGTCGCGCGCCACGACCTCGCCGGCCATCTGCGCTTCGAGCACGAGGTCACGTCGATGCGCTGGGCCGAGGCCGAGCAGCGGTGGGAGATCGAGACGAGTCAGGGCCCGCTGACCGCGGACATCGCCGTATCCGCTGTGGGCGCGCTCGCCGACCCCAAGATTCCTGCGGTCGAGGGGCTCGAGCGGTTCCGCGGGAGCGTGTTCCACTCTGCCCGCTGGGACCACGATCGCGACCTGACCGGTCGCGAGGTGGCGGTGATCGGCACCGGCGCCTCGGCGATCCAGTTCGTGCCTGAGATCCAGCCCCGCGTCCACCGGCTGCACCTGTTCCAGCGCACCCCGCCGTGGGTGATGCCGAGGGTGAACCCGGACATACCCGAGCGCTGGCGCCGCCGGTTCGCCATGCACCCCGGGGCGCTGCACGCGTTCCGCCGGGCGGTGTTCTCGCTGCTGGAGTCCTTCCACGTCATGTTCACCCATCCCCGCCTGAGCCGACTGAGCGAGCGCCGCGCCCGAAGGCATATCGCGCGGCAGGTGGCCGACCCGATCGTGCGTGAGCAGCTGACCCCGAATTACCGGCTCGGCTGCAAGCGAATCCTCGGTTCCAACGACTGGTACCCGGCGATCTGCTCAGGCAATGTCGAGATCGTGAGCGACGGGATCCGCGAGATCACCGAGGACGGGATCGTCGATCGCCGCGGCGTCGAGCATCGCGTCGACACGATCATCTTCGGGACCGGCTTTCAGGTCACCGACCCGCCGATCAGTCACCGCGTGACTGGTCGTGAGGGCGAGACGCTGGCCGAGCGTTGGGCCGGGAGCCCGAAGGCTCATCTCGGCATGGCCGTCGCCGGCTTCCCGAACTTCTTCATGTTGCTCGGCCCGAACACCGGACTCGGTCACAATTCGGTGCTGCTGATGATCGAGGCCCAGGTGAACTACCTGATGCAGGCACTGCGCCATCGTCGCGCGCAGGGTGCGGCGACGCTGGAGCCGACCCCGAAGGCGCAGACGCGCTTCATCGCGGACATCGATCGCGGGACCGAGGGCAGCGTCTGGACCGCGGGCGGATGCGTGAGCTGGTATCTCGACTCCACGGGACGCAACTCCACTCTGTGGCCGGAAAGCGTCCGCGCCTACCAGCGCCGGCTCGCCCACTTCGAGCCCGGCGACTATCTCGTGGAGCTGCCGCGAACGGCGCCCGACCGGGTCGCCGCATGAGCGAGGAGCTGGCCGACGTCGGCCGCGGTATCACGCTCTGCTACGAGCGTCTCGGCGAGGAATCCGACCCACCCGTCCTGCTGATCATGGGGCTCGGCCAGCAGCTGACGGCGTGGCCGCCTGCGTTCGTCGAGGCCCTGCTGGCACGCAGCCTCCAGGTGATCCTGTTCGACAACCGCGACATCGGCCACTCCACTCACGCGTCCAACCGGCCGCCGCGGCGCAACCAGCTGATCCTGCGTCGGATCGACGACGATCAGTACGACCTCTTCGACATGACCCGCGACACCGCCGGCCTGATCAAGGCGCTCGAGCTCGGCTCCGCGCACGTCGTCGGGGTCTCGATGGGCGGCATGATCGCCCAGACGCTCGCGGCGGAGTACCCCGAGCGTGTGCGCAGCCTCGTCTCGATCATGTCCTCCACCGGCTCGCTGACCGCGGGCTGGGTGGCTCCCTCGACCCTTCGTCTGGTCTTTCGCCCGCCGCCGCGCGACCGCGACGCCGCGGCCGACCGCGCCGCGACCCTGTTTCACCACATCGGGTCACACGGGTTCCCGTACGACGAGGAGGCGATTCGCGAGCGCGCACGACTGGGCTTCGACCGCGACCCCAGCGCCTCGGCTGGAACCGGACGGCAGATGGCGGCGATCATCAAGGCCGGCGACCGCACCAAGGAGCTGCGGCGGATCTCGGCATCCTCGCTGGTGATCCACGGCGATCGCGATCTGATGGTCCACCCGTCGGGCGGTCGCGCCACCGCGCGGGCGATTCCCGGTGCGCGGCTCGAGACGATCGCCGGCATGGGCCACGATCTCCCCGCCGGTGCGCTCGAGGGGATCGCCGACCTGATCGCCGACCACGTGCACAGCGCCGAGAGCGCCCGCGCGATCGCCTGACATGCCCCGACCGGTGATCGTCGACGGTCGCAGCGCGTACGTCTCCGGCGCCGCATCCGGCATCGGAAGGGCGATGGCGCACCGCCTCGGCGCCCACGGGTGCCCGCTGGCAATCGTCGATCAGGACGAGGAGGGCCTGCGGCGCGTCGCCGAGACGATCCCCACCCCCGTGCTCGCCCGGCGCGTCGACGTCAGCGACCGCCACGCCCAGCTCGCGTTCGCGGCCGAGGTCGCCGACTGGGCGCCGGCCCCGCTCGGGATGGTGTTCAACAACGCCGGGGTCGCGACCTCGGCCAGCGTGGCCGAGGGGTCAGTCGAAGACCAGGACTGGGTGCTCGACATCAACCTCGGCGGCGTGATCAACGGGACCCGGGCGTTCCTTCCGATCCTGCTGCGGCAGAACGACGGCGTGATCGTCAACACCTCAAGCGTATTCGGTCTCGTGGGGATGCCCTACCAGAGTGCCTACTGCGCCTCGAAGTTCGCCGTGCGCGGATTCACCGACTCGCTGCGCCAGGAGCTGAGGGGCACCGGCGTGGGCGCAGTCAACGTCCATCCTGGCGGCGTGAAGACGAACATCGTGCGCAATGCGCGCTACCGCGGCGACCCGCGCGGCCGCGACATCAGCCAGGACGACGCCGCGAGGCTGTTCGACATGATCGCCCGCACGACCCCAGAGCGGGCGGCCGAGGTGATTCACGAGCGCGTCAAGGCCGGCAAGAGCCGGATCCTCGTGGGCAACGATGCGTACGTGTTCGCGTTCCTCTCAAGGGTCGCTCCGACGCGCTACTACGCCCCGTTTGCACTGCTCGAGAAGCTGGCGGACCGTCGTCTCGCGAATTCGACCGCCCCAGTGGGCCCTCAGACAACGAGCGCCCCAGAGAGCCCTCAGACAACTTCTGGTTAGCGTTCGGCGGTCTATACGGCGAGCGGGCTGGCTGGTACCTCCCGGGCTTCCCCGACCAGAGCTGGCAGTCGGCATCGGTTCCCGCCGCGAGCGCGGTGCCGGGCACCTCGTGGTACCGGACCACGTTCCGGCTCGACGTGCCGCCCGAGGACGACGCCTCACTGGGTGTCACGATCGGCGATCCCTCCACCCCACGCTCATCGGCGAATTACCGCGCGCTGATCTTCGTCAACGGCTGGAACATGGGCCAGTACATCGCCAACGTCGGACCGCAGCACACGTTCGTCGTCCCCAACGGCGTGCTCGACCCCCACGGCGAGAACACGCTCGCGATCGCCGTCACAAGCGATGGCGGCCCGGGGAACGGACTCGAGCGCGTGGCGCTCACCGACCTCGGAACCGTTCGCGGTGGCGTGCCGCTGACGCTCGACGATTCGCCGGGGTACGCGCAGCTCCAGTCCGCGCTGCTTCACTGACGCAGGCCGGCGGCCGCGTGGCGGCGGGCAGCGGCGGGGGCGGCCGGGATGGCCGCGGTGGCATCGAGGCGGCGCTGGCTAGTTGCTACGCGGGAAGCTGGGCGATCAGCTGGGCCAGATCGTCCTGTGCCGCGTCCGCGCGGTCCTGCGCCGCCCGATAGACGGCGTACGAATCGCGTGTCGCAAGCTGGCGCCAATCCTCGTAGGCGAGGTCGGCCTCGAGCTGCGCCTCCCTGCGTACGAAGCTGAGCTCCTCCACCATCGCGTACCCGTGGGTCGGCGGATGCAGGCCCACAATCGCGGCATCCTGGTCCGCGATCAGCGCGCGTTGATACGGGCTCATAGCCACCTCCGTGTTCCGGTCCTTTGAGGCTCCATTACCCGCTCTAACGCATTTCGACCCGAAAACTTTCGCTAACTTTTGTTCACGCTAACACAGCGTCAATAATCGAGTCCAGGGCGGATCGCCGTCAGCAGCTCGGGTGTGCACGCCGAGTGGCCCGCTGGGGCCGGCTACCTGACCTCGAAATAGACCGACGTCCCGCTGGCGCCGGTGTAGGGCGGCGTCGTGTAATGCGGCGGGAGAGGGTTCGGGAACGTCTGGATCCCGAGCTGGTAGCGGCCCGCGCACCAGGATCGGAGGTTGAGCTGGCGGGGCGCTATCCGGTAGACGAACACGAGCCTTCCGGCGCGGTCGATCGTCCTCGCTGGCTGGATGTGGAGCGAGGCCGGCGGGAGGCACGGATCGACCCCCTGGTTCCCCGGGAGGAAGATGCCGCGGCGGTCGAAGGCCGGTTTCCCTGCGTGGTAGATCCCTGCACCGGCCGAGCCCGTGATCCCCAGCCAAGCCGTCGGGGCGGGCCGGGAACGATCGCCGGGGGTAGCCGCGAGCAGCACTGTGAGCACCGTGCCGGGGCGGCCAACCGCCGGGGAGACCGTCTCGGCCGGGGGCGCAGCCGGTGAGGGCCACAACGGCGGTGCGCCGACCCCGCGGATCGGCCGCACGCCTCTCGGAAGCGCGCTGATCGAATCGACAGGGCCCTGGAACACCACCGTGCTGGCGGGCCCGGCGACATCGGGCGGCCCACCGTCCATCGGCAGCCCGCTCAGCAGTACTCCTGTGCGGCGGTTGAACACATAGCTGACCGGCTGCGAGCCGGGGAGAGACGCCGCAACCGTCACGCCGCCATCAGCGCGGGGCGTGACTGAGGCGCCGGGCAGGGCAGTTGCGGCACGCAACAGCGCCAGCCGCACGCCGGCTGGGACCGGTGCCGCGTCAAGATGAGCGATGATCGGCAGCTCCTGGATCGCTCGGCTCCGCCTCGGGATTGGTGCGAGGTCAGCGCGTGCGACCACGCGTGCTCCGGGCGAATGCCACCTGAGCAGCATCGTCCCGTATCGATATCGAAGCGCCGTCCATGCCTGCTCGATGCGCGCAAGCGCGGCTTTCCCGTCGGCCGGGAGCGCCACCAGCTGGCGGTAGGTGAACAGGCCGTCACCGACGTCGACCGGTCCGGCGCCGGCCGGCGGACCCTCGATCGGAGGGACATCCGGCGCTATCGCCCCGAACGCCGGCGACGGGAAGTGGCCGCCGCCGATATCCAGCGCGTCGCCCTGCGCGATCGAGATCGGTACCGGCACCGGCTTGTGGCCGGCCAGCCATCGAGCGCGATCTGCCGGCGACGCGAATCGCTGCGAGACCTCGACGGTTCGCTCACGCATCGTCCCGTCCGTCCCCACCCAGGTCTCGGTGCTCATGACCACGTCGAACCAGACCGTCGACGCGCACCGGTTCATGGCTCCGTGCGCAGGCACCGCGCACCGCGGCGCCCGCATCGATCCGACCGTGCGCACGTACCAGAACGGGCCAACGCCGCTTGACAGCGGCGCCGAGCTCGACCTGGCGATGCCCGCGTCTGACGCACCCCGGTCACCTCCAGTCCGCACTGCGAGCAGATAGCCGCCGAGGACAAGGAGCCCGACGAGGGCGGCGGCCGTCCCAGTCCGTCGCCTGCGTCTACGGGCACGCAGGCGCGCCTCCTCGATCAACGCCTGCAGGTCATCCTGCTCCGGGGGGCTAGGTGGTGCCTGAACGCTCACGATTGGAGTTGCCGATCGCAGAGAATGAAGCTAATGTAGCTAGCATCATGCTACTGGTCAAGGTCGATCAGCGCCACCCGACGAACCTGAATGAGCAGGTCGCCGCGGAGATCCGCCGCGCGATCGCCGACGGCGAGGCGAAGCCGGGCGAGCGCCTGCCGCCGGCGAAGGACCTGGCAGCCGTAATCGGCGTGAACACCAACACCGTGTTGCGGGCGCTCCGGACGCTCCGAGACGAAGGACTGCTCGAGTTCCGCCGTGGGCGAGGAATCACAGTCACGGGCAAGGCGGAGCGGGGCGCTGTCGTGGCGCATGCGCGCGCCCTCGTCACCTTCGCGCGACGACACGGGTACGAACGCGCCGAGCTGATCCAGATCATCGAGAGCCTCTGACGCCAGTGCCGAGTAGGCTGGCCGAGGCTGGCCGAGGCTGGCCGAGGCTGGCCGAGGCTGGGTCTGAAACCGACGCATATCGTCGGTTTCAGACCCAGCCCCCGTACCGCGCCCGTCCAAGCGCCCGTCCGAGCCCCCGTACCGCGCCCGGAACCAAGCCCCCGGAACCGGTCTACAGAGACACCGGGCGGATTCGAACCGCCGTGTCGCATCCGCTGGATGCGAGCCTTGCCACTCGGCCACGGTGTCTGCATGCTGCCCGCTCTCGCATCAGAACCAGCGCTGGTGCGCGACGGGCATCTTGGGTTCGGTTAACCCGCGCGGTAGCGTTCGCTGCTCGCCGACCTGCGTCAGCAGGATCGTCTCCGCGCCGGTGATCTGGCGCGTGCGGGTTCTACCGCGCAGCCAGCCCCGCCGGCGCCTGATCGGAGCCGTGCGCAGGCCAACCGCCTGTGAACTGGTCACGGGAGGTCTCCTTAGTTGTGTGTTTTTGGACAGGGGAAGCCGACCCGGGGTGAGCCGGCGTTCACCTGGCGATGTGTAACTGTCTGTTTCTCTCGACCGGGTCCGCTGAGTGACACTGCGGACCCGTGTGACGTTGGCGGTGGCTTATGTGAGCGTCATGGGCGATATCACCTTCAGTCTCGAAATTGGCAACAAAAAAGGCGGTCCGTCTCGACCGCCCTCGCGTTGGCTTGGTATGTGCACCGAATGGCTAGTGCTCATGCCTCCTAGCGAGGGCAAGGGTGGCAGCGGAAGGGCGCGTCATGGCGAGGTCTGTGCACGCGAC
Organism: uncultured Solirubrobacterales bacterium; assembly: GCA_963796645.1. Lineage (GTDB taxonomy): Bacteria > Actinomycetota > Thermoleophilia > Solirubrobacterales > Solirubrobacteraceae > Palsa-465. The sequence goes on from CAWCMQ010000009.1 coordinate 432,689, forward strand.
GCCAGGCGCACCGATGGCGGCCGGAGTGAAGTCGAGGTATGTGTTCACAGAATTTGCCATTAGACGAAATGGGTCGAAGAACGCAGTCCAAGGTAACGCAGCCACTCGCGGTTTGCAAGAGATCGGAGTGAAAATATTTCACCGGGGCCCACTGATCGTGAGCAGCGCGGCAGTGCCCGCCGGCACGGCAATCGTGTAGCGCCCGGCAGCGGCTCCGACCCGCTCGCCGTCGGAGCTCAAGGTTCCCGAGTCCGTCTCGGCTCCGAAGCCGTGGCCTCCGAGCGTGACGCCGGCGCGGGCGTGCACGTCGGGCGCCTGCAGCCGGGTGAGCATCGCCGAGCCCAGGGCTCCCGGCACGCGAATGGCGACGACATGCGCCCGGCTCGGGTCCTTGTTGATCAGCACGACCCGCACCGATCCGTCGCCAGAGGCGGTCGCCCACGCCTTGAGCGTCGTGGGCCGTGCGCCCGCCACCGGGACGAGGTGGGATCCGGGCGGAGCCGCGCGGGCGAACAGCAGCAGCCCGTAGTACTCGGGCCACACCATCGCGTGCCAGTGGCCGCCGCTGTCCCGGAACGTGAACAGGTCGTAGCCGGCGCCCGGGAAGGTCTGGACGTTGACCCCGTCAACCCCGGCGTGGACGAGCTCGAACAACGCATCGACCGCCCAAAGGGCAGAGGCGAACGACCGGCTCACGGACTTCACGGCGCCGCAAGACACCGTGTTGAACTCATCGATCCGCAGCGGCAGATGATGGGCGTGGGCGATCGCCGCGAAGCCGGCAAAGCGATGCGCAAGCCCGGTGCTCGCACCGGCCGAGAGCAGGTTCGACACGGTGGCGTAGCGCGGCGAGCTGGGCTTGATGAAGCAACGCTGCAGCGGATAGCGATGGAGCGTGGCCAACCCGAGCCGGGACTGCCCGCTGAGAAATGCATTCAGGTTCGGCGTCCAGGCCAGGTTGCCGAATGTGGGTCCGGCGAGTGGCAGCGCTGGCAGCGCCGCGGCGAGGTTGCGGTAGTCGCTCGCGAACGCGGAATAGTCCCAGCCGCCGGTCCGACCCATGACCCGGGTTCCGTCCGCCGCGCGGTACCAGGCGAAGATCCCGTACAGCTCGGGCTCGTTACCCGGTTCGAGCACCCGGATCGACCGGCTGCCGATGCCGCTGATCAGGGCGTTCGCCTCGGTCTGGGCCAGCATCGGGCTGTCCGCCTCGAGGTTGATTCCCAGGATCAGACGGGCGTTCACCGCCTGCGTGAGCGCCCGTGCCACCTCGAGCCAGCGCTGGTCGAGCGTGAACCGGATTCCGGGCGGCGTGCTGACTCCGGCCTCCGGCCACCAGGTCCGGTCCGTGCTGTCGCCACCAATCCTCAGCACCGGCGATTGCCCCGGCGACAGATTGCGGATCAGCTGCACGAGGATGGGGTTGATCGCGGCCGGGTTCTGGCCTGCGTAGCGCTCGAGCGAGGTGTACTCCATCGACAGCCCCAGGAACTCGGCCGGCACCGGGCGGCCCGCGACGGATCGCTGGACGGTCACCGTCACGTCGGCACGGAGCGTGCGTGACGAGGAATCCGCGAGCACGAGCACGGCGATCAGCAGGACGATGATCGCTTCGAGGACGAGATCGGCCCTGCGGTAGCGCCCGCGGAATGGGCCAGAAGGTGCTTGTGCTTTCACGGTGGGATCCTCGCCCGGGAAACCCAGGCGCGGATAAGCGTCTCACCGAGCCCTGTCGTCTACCGCGGCCACCGCCAGCACGTAGGTGGCGTGGGTGGCGAAGGCCGTGACCAAATAGCCCCGCGGCCAGCGCCAGGGCGGTGGCGTGCGGCCAAGCAGCGGGAACATCGTCAATGTCATCCCCATCAAGGTCGTCCCGAACGCGAGGCTCGCGGCCGGCTCGCGCAGGCGGCGGCGCAGCAGCCCATGCAGCAGGCCGAAGGCCGAGCCGTAGCTCCAGCGCAGCAGCAACCCGATCTCGTTCTCCTCGCGCGCCGCGACGTGCGGGAGGTGAAGGATGCTGACCACAATCTCGCCGGGAACCACGCTGTCGTCGTAGTCCAGCTGACCGCCCCGGTGGCGGAGGCGGTGCTCCAGCTTGTAGGCCAGGCTCATCGCGGCGGTGCCCGCCGTGCCGGCCGCGACGCTGCGGATCGGCCACGGCACGCGGCTCACCGCAATACCAGCACGATCACCAGGATCAGCAGCACGAGCGCCAGCCCCGCGCCCGCCATCGGAGGCCACTTGTCTCGCCAGAACTCGGGCTTCGCGCGGTCACGCGTGTAGCGCCCTTCGGGGGGCTCTCCGACCCAGTCGTCGTCATCATCGAAGCCGGGCATGGTGGGACCTTACCCGCCCGCCTCCACGAGCAACAGCCGCGTTAACCGCTACTTTCGACGTGCAAAGTGCGTTATCTGTCCATGCACGCGGCCACGCGACCGCGGCTGTGGGCCGCCACGATGGCGCTCACAGCCGTGATCCTCTGCTGCCCCTCCGCCGCCTTCGCGCGGTCGATCAGCTTTGCCGGTCACACGGTCCGGATCCCGGCCGGCTGGCCGGTTTACGACCTTGACACGAAGCCGTCGACGTGCGTTCGCTTCGACCGTCACGCGGTCTACCTCGGCGCGCCGAGCACGGACGAGCGCTGTCCCGCCAACGCGATCGGGCGCACCGAGGCGATCCTGATCTCGCGCTCCGGGCAGGTCACCGCGACCTGGAACCACCATCCCGGCGTGATCCGGCAGGCTCTCGGATGGCTGCCGCCGGCTCTCTCAACCGCACCACCCGTCCGACGGGTGACCGCAGCGCGCAGCGCTCGTGGCACGGCCGCAGGTGCTGTCTACACCGGCCTCGGCTTTGACGCCTGCACGGTACCCAGCCCGGCGGCGATGTCGGCCTGGAGCTCGAGGTACCACGCGATCGGCATCTACATTGGCGGCACGAACGCGGCGTGCCTGGGCTCGAACCTGAACGCATCGTGGGTGAGCCGGGAATCCGCGGCGGGCTGGCACATGATCCCGACCTACGTCGGCCTTCAGGCCCCAAACGGCTCGTGCGGCTCGTGCTCGGCGATTAACGCACGCAAGGCGGTCGCCGAAGGGACTGCGGCCGCCAACGACGCGATGAAAGAGGCCCAGTCCCTCGGCCTCGGCCCCGGCAACCCGATCTACTACGACATGGAGGCGTACTCGCCGGGAGGCAAGACGACCTCGAGCGTGCTCACATTCCTCGGCGCCTGGACGGCCCGTCTTCACTCGGCCGGCTACGTGTCCGGCGTCTACAGCAGCGGCGCCTCGGGAATCCAGGACCTCGCGGCCAAGTACGGCACCGGCTACGGCGAGCCCGACGATCTCTGGGATGCCAACTGGAACATGAAGCATTCGACGTCGGACCCGACCTACGTGCCGGCGGCAGACTGGCCTCATCATCAACGGGTGCATCAGTACTCGGGCGGGAGCAACGAGACCCACGGCGGCGTCACCCTGAATATCGACGGCGACTACGTGGACGGCAGCACGGCCGGCCCCGCGTCGGTGGCGCCCGCACCGGCGCCGTCGGTCAGCGTCAAGCCGTCGGTCGACGGTTCGGTCCGGCTGAACGCCACCTGGCCGGGCGCCATCGGGATCACCGCCTGGCAGGTGCTCGCGGGCCCAAGCGCCGATCTCCTGACCGAGCTCGGCACCCCGGAATCAGGCGGCGCCACGACCGCGATCACTGTCCACAGCCAGTTCGGCTACTACGGCGTTGAGGCGCTCAACTCCAGGGGACGGGTGCTCGGAACCGCTCCCGCGGCCGCGGCCCGCCCGCACCTGGCCGTGTATGGGCGCAGCGCCTTCATCCCCGCGCATGGGCTGGGCGGACTCCCGGCTGGGTGCTTCACCGGCGCGGACTGCCAACTCACGACCACGATCAGCGACGGCAAGACGATCGTTGCCACCGGCCGCACGCAGGCGATCGCGTCGCAGTCCGGCGGCATCCTCCACTTCAAGATGAGCTCGGCTGGCCGGTCGCTGTTGCGCCGCGCGGGTGGGAAGCTGGCCGTGAAGGTGCGCATCGCCGACGCCTCGGGGACCAAGGCGACGGTGGCGCTCAAGCTGATCTCTTTCGCGACCAGCGGCAAGGCGCCGCGCCGGAGCGTCCAGCAGTCGTCCACCCTGCGCGTGCTCGGCGTCACGGACTTCGTCTACAAGGACCGGATCGGCGGGATCCTCGCGGCCTGCCCCGCCACCGTCCCGTGCGATGTGACCACGACGATCAAGTCGGGCCGGCGCACGATCGCGACCGCCGGCCCGCAGTTCCTCGGGGCCAGCGAGCTCGGATACCTGACCTTCAAGCTGACTGCGGCCGGGCGGCGAATGATGGCCCACGCCCACGGCAACATGCTGGCCGCGAACGTGACGCTCAGCGACTCCACCTCATCCGCGGTCGCCAGCGCGCACCTGGTGCTGGTCGGCTACGGGTAAAGAAATCGGCGCTTCGTCCGAGTTCCCGGGTGAACAGTCGATCTAGGAGGCGACAAGGATGAGCGTTATGGAGATGACCTGCGAAGCCGAAGTACACCTCGGTTGTGTCGTGTCGTTCACCGACCGCAACGTCGGGCACCGGCAGACTTTCACGCTGGTGAGCCCGCTAGAGGCCGCCCCGACCGAGGGCCGGCTCTCGATCATTTCGCCGATCGGACGCGCCCTGGTGGGCCACCGGGTGGGTGACCTGGTCGCGGTGCCCACGCCGCGCGGAGTGCGTCCGCTGCTGATCAGCGAGATCGGCTAGACGTCATCGCCGTCGCGCGCCCGCTCGGTCCGGCGCCCGCGCTCGAGCTCGGCGTTCAACTGAGCGCCGAACAGGATCGCGATGTTCGAGATCCACAACCACACCAGGAACACGATCACGCCACCGAGGGCGCCGTACGTCTTGTTGTACGACGAGAAGTTGGACACATAGAACGCGAACCCCACCGACGCGGCGATCCACAGCGCGACCGCGACGATTGACCCGGGGCTCAGCAGCCGGAACCGCCGGTGCTCGACGCTGGGGGCGATCCAGTACAGGAGTGCGATCATCGAGACCACGACGATCAGGATCACCGGCCACTTGGCGATCTCCCATACGGTTACAGCGGTGCCGTGGACACCGAGCAGATTGCCGACGCTCGAGGCCAGACCGCCGGTGACGGTCACGCCCACGGCGACGATCGCAACCATCGCGAGCAGCACCACCGTCGTGATCACCCGGGTCGGGAGCGCCTTCCACATCGGCCGGCCCTCCTCCACTTCGTGGATCGCGTTCGAGGCCCGCATGAACGCGCCCACGTATCCCGACGCGGACCAGATCGCTAAGCCGATGCCGACCACGAACAGGACACCGGCCGCCCCGCGCCCGCTCTGGAGGTTGCGGATCGCGTCCGTGACGATCTGAGTCGCGGGTCCCGGCGCGAGCGAGTGCAGATTGTCGATCAGCGGCTGTGTGGCCGAGTGGCCGATCAGACCGAGAACCGAGATGAGCGCGAGCAGCGCGGGGAAGATCGAGAGGATCCCGTAGTACGTGAGGGCCGCGGCCCAGTCCGTCAGCCCGTGGTGCTGGAACTCACGCGCTGTCTGCTTGAGCGCGCCGATCGACGAACCGTATCGCCCCGTCTCCTCCACCTGCTTGCCGGTCGCCGTTGCCATCCTGACCGGAGGCCTTCCCGCGATGGCCATGCGCAAACGAAGCGTCGCGTAGGATGGACTAAGCGATCGCTTAGGTGCGGTTGCAAGATCCGCTCCCCGGCGCAAGCATGGCCGGAGTTCGGCGGGACGCCACGACAGGAGAGCGACGGTGCAGGTCCCAGCACCATTTCAGTACGAGCGAGCGACGAGCGTTGACCACGCGATCGAACTGCTCGAACGACTCGGGCCCGAGGCTCGCCTGCTCGCCGGTGGTCACTCCCTGCTACCGATGATGAAGCTCCGGCTCGCCACGCCCGAGCATCTGATCGACATCGACGGCCTGGCCGGCGAGCTCGGATACATCGCCGAGCGCAATGGCGAGATCCGGATCGGGGCGATGACCCGGCACCGCATGCTGCTCGAGTCCGAGCTGCTGGCGAGGAGGCTGCCGATCTTCACCGATGCCGAGCGCGTGATTGCCGATCCGGTCGTGCGCAACCGAGGCACGATCGGGGGTGCGCTCTGCCAGGCCGATCCGGCCGAGGACCTGACCGCGGTCTGCGCCGCGGCCGGAGCACAGATGGTGATTCGTGGCCCGCGCGGCGAGCGGGCGGTGGGGATGGAGGACTTCCACCGCGGCGCGTACCGGACGGCAGTGGCGCCGGACGAGATCCTGCTCGAGATCCGGATCTCGCTCCGCGGCGCGGTCGGCAGCGCCTACGAGAAGGTGGAACGCCGAGTCGGGGACTGGGCGGTCGGGGCCGTGGGCGCCTGCCTGACCGTGACGGACGGGGTGATCGACCGCGCCGGGATCGCGCTCGCCGCGCTCGGCGGTGGGGTCACTTCGACCGAGGCCGAGCGGCTGCTGGTCGGCAAGGCGGCTTCTGAGAAGTTGTTCGCCAAGGCCGGGCGTCTGGCCGCCGCCAGCTGCTCGCCGGTGAGCGATCAGCGGGGCTCGGTCGAGTACAAGCGGCATCTGGCCGAGGTGCTCACCGGGCGCGCGCTGCGGCGCGCCGTCGAGCGGGCACGGGGTGACGAGGCGTGATGCAGGTGACCCTGTCGGTCAACGGCCGCGAATACACACGTGACGTGGAGCCGCGCATGCTGCTCGTCCATCTGCTCCGCGACGAGCTTGACCTCACGGGCACCCACTGGGGCTGTGACACCTCCAACTGCGGCACCTGCGTGGTGCTGATGGACGGTGAGCCAGTCAAGTCGTGCACGCTGCTCTCGGCCACCGCCGCCGGCCACGAGATCCGAACCGTGGAGGGACTCGAGGTGAACGGCGAGCTCGATGCCGTGCAGCTCGGCTTCCAACACGAGCACGGCGTCGGGTGCGGGTTCTGCACTCCGGGAATGCTCCTCACTGCCCGAGCCCTGCTCGATCGCAACCCGCGTCCCTCCGACTCCGAGATCCGCGAGGCGATCTCGGGACAGATCTGCCGCTGCACCGGCTACGCCACGATTGTCCGCTCGATCCGCTGGGCGGCTGAGCGCGAGTCCGACAGGGTCGCCGGCTGATGCGCGAGGTGCTCGAGGCGATCGCCGCCTGGCGCGACCGTGGCGACACGATCGCGGTCGCGACTGTGGTCTCGACCAAGAAGTCGGCGCCGCAGCCACCGGGAACGAAGATGGCGATCAACGACCGCGGTGACGTCGTCGGAGCGGTGTCCGGCGGCTGCGTTGAGGGCGCCGTCGTCGAGGTCGGCGAGGGGATCATGCGGGGGAACCCGCCGGCGCTCCTGCATTACGGGATCGCCGACTCCGAGGCCTGGGACGTCGGTCTTCCATGCGGAGGCGAGATCTCGATCTGGGTGGAGCAGTACGACGGCGCCGGCCTCGAAGCGGGTTTCGCCTCGCTCGCACTGCAGGGCGAGCGGGCGGCCCTCGTCACCGCTATCGAGAATTGCCCGCAGCCGGGGTCCAAGCTGTTGCTGCGCACCGGTGGCGAGACCGAGGGATCGCTCGGCGACCCCGAGCTCGACGCGGCCGCAATCGCCGCGGCGACCGAAGCGATGTGGTCGGAGCGCAGCGAGCTCCACGAGGCCGGCGCGGCCAGTGTGTTCATCGACACTGTCGCGCCCCCGCCTCGGCTGATCGTCGTCGGCGCGGTGGATTTCGCCGCCCAGCTGAGCACCGTCGCCGCGCTCGCCGGATGGCGGCCGTTCGTGATCGATCCGCGCGCACGGTTTGCCACCCGCGAGCGCTTCCCGGCCGCCGAGCGGGTGATCGTCTCCTGGCCCGACGAGGCGTTCGAGGAGCTCGCGCCGATCGACCGAGCGACCGCGATCGCGGTGCTCACCCACGATCCCAAGCTCGACGATGCCGCGCTGACCGCGGCGCTGGACAGCGAAGCCGGCTACATCGGCGCGATGGGCAGCCGCCGCGCCCAGGCCCACCGTCGCGAGCGCCTGCTCGAAGCCGGCGTCGAGGCAAGCGCGCTCGACCGCATCGCGGCGCCGATCGGCCTCGACCTCGGCGCGCTGACGGCAGCCGAGACGGCGCTCTCGATCATGAGCGAGATCATCGCCGTGCGCCGTGGACATTCCGGCGGCAGGCTCGGCGAGGCGCTTGGCCGGATCCACGAGGCGACTCCGGCATGATCGTACTGGGGCACATCGCCGGCATTCCGGTTGAGGAGACACCGCTGAGCGTGGCCCCGATCGGAGCCGTCGGCATCGGCGCCGTGGCCTGTGCCGCGCGCGGGCGGCTGAGGCGGCTCCTGCGCCGTCGCCGGCCGTCCGATCAGTAGTAGTCCGAGACCTCGAGCGACCACTTCGCCGTGTCGGCACCCGGCGAGATCGAGACCTGGTAGACGCCCGGACCCGAGGTCAACGTCTTCGCGTGGCCCGAGCCGTCGCTGAGGTCGAACTGATCGACCGTTGCGCCGGTGGTCACGTTGGTGACGGTGGCGGTCGGCCCCTGGCAGATGAAGATCAGCGTGCAGGTTCCCTGGTAGCTCATTCCGTAGACGATCTGCCACCGCTGGCCGCGGATTCTGAACGGCACGGATCGGCTGCCGGTGAAGCTGGTCAGGCTGTGCCAACTCGGCGCCCGGGCGACCGACAGCGAGACCGTGGAGCCCGGCGCGATGCGCCTGCCGGCGTTCGGCGCCTGGGCGGTGACGGTTCCCGTCGCGACGCCGGGGTCGGTCACCTCGGTCACGGTCGCGTGCAGGCGCACCGCTCCGAGCGCGGCCTCGGCCTGGCCGGATGAGTCGCCCGTTACCTTGGGCACCGGGACGGGCGCCGGACCCGCGCTGAGCGTGACCCGGACCATCGTCCCGTCCGACACGCGCTTGCCCGGCCGCGGAGACTGGCCGATCACGGTCCCGCGAGCCTTCGCGCTGTAGCGGTGGCCGAACCGCGCCTGGAGTCCGGCGTGCTTGGCTCGCGACCCGGCGCGGGCGCGCGTGAGCCCGTTCAAGTTTGGAACCCTGACATGGCCCGGCGCGAGCGCGATCGCACCGACGACCATGCCGGCCACCAGCAGCAGCGCGCACACGAACAGCGCCACCCGTTGCCGTCGCTCGGACGGGTTCACGTTGCGCCGGGTTGAGTAGGCGTTGCCGACGCGAGTCGGTGCCGAGGCCGGCGCCGGCTTGCCGATCAGGCGGGTCGCCGCCTCGGCTCGGATCGGCGGCGGTGCCAGCAGGGTGGCGCCGTGGGGTCGGGCGCTCGAGCGCAACGGCTCCTCGGGCTCGGCGTCCTCGAGCGCGGCGGCCATCGCGCCGCCGTCGGGGTAGCGCGCCGCTGGGTCCTTGGCCAGCGCCCGCTCGACGACGCCGGCGAGCGCCGGGGGCGTGCTCTCGGGTAGTGGCGGCGGCGCGTCGTGCACGTGGTGGAAGGCGAGCTCGACCGCCGAGCCGCCCTCGAACGGCGGATGGCCGGCCAGCATCTCGTACAGCACGACGCCGAGCCCGTATACGTCGGTGGCCGGGGTCGTCAGTCCGCCGCGCGCCTGCTCGGGCGCCATGTAGCGCGGCGTGCCGACGATCGTGCCGGCGATCCCCTCGCTGCTCCCCTCGGCGAGCTGGGCAACGCCGAAGTCGGCGACCTTGATCCGCCCGTCGTCGGTGATCAGCACGTTCGCAGGCTTGACGTCGCGGTGGACGACCCTGCGCGCGTGCGCGCTGGCCAGCGCCCGGGCGAGCTGCTCGGCGATCTCGCGCGCCTCGCCGGGCTCCAGCGGCCCGGAGCGCAGCCGGTCCACGAGGCTCTCGCCGTCGACCATCTCGGCGACGTAGTACAGACCCTCGGGGGCCGAGCCGACGTCGAAGATCTGCACGATCCCCGGATCGTTGACCGACGCCAGCAGCTGCGCCTCGCGCTCGAAGCTCCGGACCCAGTTCGGATCCTCGGCCCACCACGGCTTGATCACCTTGACCGCCACGCGGCGCGCCAGCCGGCGATCAAGGCCTCGATACACGCGCCCGAACGTGCCCTCGCCGATCACGGCGTGGAGTTCATATCGCCCGTCTAGGGCAGTACCGGAGAGGTCAGGAGCGTGCGGCATTTCGCCTAATGATGGCTTATGGCGGCCGCGTCGCTGGAATTTACAGGTTTACCGACGCCATCCCCGCCTCGTCGTACCGATCGCCGGCCGCCTTGGGCAACTCGGCATCGATCCGCGCCAGGTCGTCGCCGGTTAGCTCCACGTCGACCGCGCCGGCATTCTCCTCGAGATACTTGCGACGCTTGGTCCCGGGAATCGGCACCAGGTCCTCGCCCTGGGCGAGGACCCAGGCGAGCGCGAGCTGGGCCGGCGTGACGCCCTTCTCGTCCGCGATCTCTGACACCTTCGCCGCGAGCTTCAGGTTCGCCTCGAGGTTGTCGCCGGTGAACCGCGGGCCGCGCTTGCGGAAGTCATTGTCGTCGAGCTCGTCCGGCGACTTGAACCGTCCCGACAGGAACCCGCGCCCGAGCGGCGAGTAGGGAACGAACCCGATCCCGAGCTCACGGCAGGTCGGCAGGATCTCGGCCTCGGGGTCCCGGCTCCAGAGCGAGTACTCGGTCTGCACGGCCGTGATCGGGTGCACCGCGTGCGCGCGCCGGATCGTCTCCGGGGCAGCCTCGCTCAGCCCGATGTGCCCGATCTTCCCCTCCTTGACCAGCTCAGCCATCGCGCCGACCGTCTCCTCGATCTCGACCTTCGGATCGACCCGGTGCTGGTAGAACAGGTCGACGTGGTCGGTGCCGAGCCGGGTCAGCGACCCCTCGATCGAGCTGCGCACGTGGTCGGCTGAGCCGTCGAGCGGCCCGAGGCTCGCCATCTCGCCCGGAGTCGCGGAGTCCGTCCGGCGCGCGAACTTGGTCGCGATCACGTACTCGTGGCGGCGGCCCTTGATGGCCCGGCCGATGAGCTCCTCGTTGGTCAGTGGCCCGTACAGCTGTGCGGTGTCGAGGAAGTTGATCCCGAGCTCGAGCGCGCGCTGGATCGTGGCGATCGACTCCGCCTCGTCGATCGAGCCATAGAACGCCGACATCCCCATGCACCCGAGCCCGAGTGCAGACACCTCGAGCGACCCAAGCGTGCGCGTCTTCATAGCTGCTCCAATCTTTCGCGGATACGGGGTTGCCATTCACCTTACGACCTCGAGCGGGCTCGGACGTGAGACCGCCCGTTAGGGTTGGCGCATGAGCTCGTGGACGCCGCTGAACGAGACCGATCTCGATCCCGACCCTGTCGTCCAGTTCCAGGCCTGGTTCGACCGCGCACGGGAATCGGGACCTGCGATGCCGGAGGCGGCGGCGGTCGCGACCGCGACGCCCGACGGGGCCCCGTCCGTTCGCATGGTGCTCGTCAAGCAGGCTGATGCGAACGGCTTCGTGTTCTTCACCAACTACGAGAGCCGCAAGGCGAGTGACCTGATCGCGAATCCGCGCGGGGCGCTCCTGTTCTACTGGGAGCCGCTGGGCCGCCAGGTCCGGATCGAGGGCCCGGTCACCCGCGTCGCCAGACAGGAGACCGAGGCGTATGTCCGCAGCCGGCCGCGTGGCAGTCAGCTCAGCGCGCTCGCCTCACCGCAGAGCCGCGTGGTCGAGAGCCGCCGTGTCCTTGAGGAGACGGTGGCCGAGCTCGCCGCCCGCTACGAGGGGACGGACGTGCCGGTCCCGGATAACTGGGGCGGCTTTCGCCTGGCGCCGGAGACCTACGAGTTCTGGCAGCACCGCGAGGACCGCTTCCACGATCGCCTCGTCTACCAGCGCAGCGGCGACGGCTGGCGGATCGAGCGGCTGGCCCCGTAGCGCAACCATGCGGTTGCTCGTTCTCGGCGGCACCCTGTTTCTCGGCCGCCATCTGACTCAGCTCGCGTACGAGCGTGGGCACGAGCTGACCCTGTTCAACCGCGGGCTAACTCCGTACACGCCCCCGCCCGGCGTTGAGCAGCTACACGGCGACCGTGACGGCGGCCTGGCCGCGCTCGATCGCCGCCGCTGGGATGCCGTGATCGACACCTCGGGCTATTTGCCGCGGGTCGTCGGCGCCTCCGCGCGCAGGCTCGTTGACGCGGTGGAGCACTACACGTTCGTGTCGACGATCTCCGTCTACGGCTCGTATCCCGATCAGAACATCGACGAGTCGGCACCCACCGCCTCGCTGCCGGCCGAGGCCGCCGGCTCCGAGGACGTTGCGGCCCACTACGGCGAGCTCAAGGCGCTGTGCGAGCGCGAGGTGCAGCGCGCCTTCGGCGACCGGGCGCTGGTCGTGCGCCCGGGGCTGATCGTCGGACCCCACGATCCGACCGAGCGCTTCACGTACTGGGTCGAGCGTGTCCACCGGGGAGGTCGCGTGCTGATCCCCGATGCCGCCGAGCAGCCGGTTCAGCTGATCGACGGCCGTGACCTGGCAGGCTGGCTGCTCGATCTGGCCGAGGAACGCAGGCCCGGAACCTTCAACGCAACGGGACCGGCCGAGCGGCTGACCTTCGCCGAGCTGCTCGATCGGATCAACCGGGCCGCGGGAAGCCGGTCCGTACTCGTGCCGGTTGCCGAGGACCGGCTCGCGGGGGCCGGAGTCGAGCCGTGGGGTGAGCTGCCGCTGTGGCTGGATCTCCCGCGCAACCCCGGGTACCGGGGCTTTCTCGCCGCCGACATCTCCCGCGCCCTCGCTGCGGGCTTGAGCCTGCGCCCGCTCGAGGACACCGTGGCCGACACGCTCGCGTGGCTCAGCGCCCGTGACGGCGTGCCCGCGAAGGAGTCGGGTGTGCCGATCAGATCGCCTGGGCTCACCCCCGAGCGTGAGCAGGCTCTGCTGGACGAGCTTGGCGGTTAGGGCATGACCGCGGTCGCGGTCCGCCAGCCACGGGTCGCCCCGGGGCCGAAGCGCGTCTGCTGGTGGCGATGGCTGGGACCGAGGTGCAGCCCGAAGGCGATCCGTCCGTTGCGGTCGGCTCGGAGTCGACGCCGCTGACGGCCGATGCGAACCGAGTACGTGAGCCCGGGACGGAACCGGGCCGGGGATTGCACCAGGATCGTCCCGCTCCCCGTCACCGACAGCCGGCGAGCCGTGACCCGCACGTAGGCGAACTCCCGCACCCGCCGCCGCACGCTGAACGTCCAGCCCCAGGCCGTGAACCAGACGTGGGCGGACTTGATCGCGAACGACCGCGGTGTCCTCACCGGCGCCGCGAACTGGCGCCGCAGCCAGGCGACGAACTCGCGCGTGTCGCGCTGCCAGTAGGGCAGGCTGTGCGATCCGTCGAAGAAGCGCACGTCCACGTCGTTGACGTGGGCCAGGCGCAGGCCGCTGAGCAGCGCCTCGTTCTCGAGGTGCGCTCCGGCCTCGATGATCAGCTGAAGGCGCCAGACCGCCGCCCGCACCGGATCGGAGGGCTGGGTCTTGGCGTCGTACGGTCCGGGCGTTCCGTTGCCGGAGCGGATGAACACGCGGACCCCGCGCAGGTTGCCGGCCAGGTCGGCCGAGTCGTTGTCGCGCCAGAGAATCTGGTTGGTGGCCGGGTTGCCCCACCGGCAGTTCTTGGGCTGGAACGCGAGCGCAGCCGGCAGCAACGGGTGGGCCTCGCCGGAAAAGGTTCCGACGTACCCAAACGTGCCCGGGTACTCGGCCGCGTACTTGGTCGCCCCGCCACCGCCCATCGAGATCCCGACGATCGCGTGACCTGCGGCGCCGGGGACGGTGGGAAAGTGGCGGTCGATGAATGGGAGGAGCTCGCGGATGTGGAAGCTCTCCCACGCGGGGGCGGGACCGGAGAATCCCGGCGCAAGCTCGTACCAGTCGGTGTAGTCGCCGTCCATGCCGGCCTGCGATCCGCTTGGCATCACCGCGATCACCGGCAGGTTGCCGAGCAGCTTCTCGATTCCCTGCTCAACCCACGATCGATAGTCGCCGCCGGCGCCGTGGAGTAGGTACAGGACGTGGTAGCGCTTATGGCCCGAGCGATCGAAATGCGCCGGGAGCAGCACGTCGACCGGCTGCACGTCCTCCATCGCGCGCGAGCGCAGCTCCAGCGTCAGCAGCCGCCCGCTCTGACGCTGCGCCACCTCCCTGATCCCGATCTGCGGCGCCGAGCGCCGCTGCACGCACGGGGGCCATGCGAGACGCTGCGCACCGCCGGCCGTCGCGGCCGCCCACAGCGCTCCGAGCGTCAGGAGCGCCGCCGAGGCGACGGGAACCCGGCAGCGGATCAACGCAGGGTGCGCAGGGTCTTGCGGTCGATCTTCCCCACTGGGGTGAGCGGCAGGGCCTCGAGCAGGTGCACCTCGCGCGGGTACTTGTAGCCGCCGATGTGCTCCCGTGCCCACGCGATCAGGTCCGCCTCCGTGAGCTCGGCGCCGTCCCTGACCGCGACGAACGCCACCACCTCCTCGCCGTGCACCTGGTCGGGCTTGCCGATGACACCGGCCATCTGCACGTCCGGATGCTCGACGAGCGCGTCCTCGACATCACGCGGGTACACATTGAACCCACCGCGGATGATCAGGTCCTTCTTGCGATCGACGATGAACAGGTAGCCCTCGTCGTCGAGGTAGCCGACGTCGCCGGTGTGCAGCCACCCGTCGCGGATCGCCTCGCCGGTGGTGCTGGGCGAGCGCCAGTAGCCGCGCATCACGCCCGGCGAGCGGCTGCAGACCTCGCCGATCTCTCCCGCTGGAAGCGGCCGATCATCGTCATCGACGATCACCAGCTCGACCCCGGGCACCGGGATCCCGACCGACCCCGGCTTCTCGCGGCCGGCGGGATTGGTGGTCAGCAGCGCGCCGGTCTCGGTCAGGCCGTACCCCTGGCGGATCGACACCGACGGGACCCGTCGCACGAACTCCGCCTCCACCTCCCGGGCCAGCGGGGCGCCGCCCGAGCTGAGGTACCGAAGCGAGCTCAGGTTGTACTCCTCGAGCGGCTTCGAGAGCAGGATCTGGAGCATCGAGGGAACCACCGCGCTGAGCTGCAGCTCGTGCTCTTGGATCAGGGCGAGGAACGCGTCCGGGTCGAACCACCGCAGCAGGACCGTCACCGGACGCTCCGGCGAGTGCATCCCGGCGAGCGTCACCAGCAGCCCGTACGCGTGCGAGAGCGGCAGCGTTGCCAGCCCCCGGTTGACGCCGGGGACGTGGCCGGCGTCGTGTGCGGCGCCGCCGGTGAAGTCGAGATTCGCGTGCGTGAGCATCACGCCCTTGGAGCGCCCGGTGGTCCCACCCGTGTACAGCAGCGCCGCGAGCTCGTCGTCGGCCCGGGGTACGACCGGCTGCGGCGATCCCGTCTCGAGTGAGGCGAGCGAGACGGTCCGATCCCCCGCATCCTCGGTGCAGATCACCAGGCGAACGTGGTCGAGCCCGGACACCGCCTCCAGCACCTTGCCGACGAACTCGGGCGTGGTCACCACGGCAGCGGCCTCCGCGTCCGAGATGACGTGGCGAAGGTCCTCGGTCGGGAGCAGGAACATCGCGGGCGTCACGACCGCGCCCGCGCGCCAGATCGCCTGGTAGGCGATCCCGACCTCCGGGCAGTTGGCCATCGTCACCACGACTCGGTCACCGGCCTCGATGCCATGCTCGCTCAGTCCGGCGGCGAACCGGCACGAGCGCTCGAACAGCTCTCCGGACGCGTGCCAGCGGTCCTCGAACAGGAGCGCCGGGTAGTCGCCCCGCTGTTCGAAGGCGGTCTCGGCGAGGCGCCCGAGATGGTGTTCGCTGGTCACGGTCACGCTTCGGCGCACGATACCCTCTGCCCGCCATGTTCCGCCTGACCGTCGACGACGTCTTCTCGATTCGGGGCCGTGGCACGGTGGTCACGGGGAAGGTCGAGGAGGGCACGCTGCGCGTCGGCGACGAGCTGCTGATCAACCGGCACAAGAAGGTGCGGGTCGACGGCATCGAGGCGTTCCGCAAGGTGCTCGAGTCGGCCGAGCAGGGCCAGATGGTCGGGGTCCTGTTCCGCAAGCTCGACCGCAGCGAGGTGGGCCCGGGCGATCTGCTGACCGACGCCGCGTCGGGCGCGGACGCGATGCCGCCGCCGACTCCGGACGAGGCGGTGCCACCCCCGGCTCCGGATGAGATGGTGCCAACCCCGGGTCCGGACCTCACCGTCGTGCCCCCGCCGCCGGATCTGACCGACTCGCCGGTCCCGGATCTGACGGAAGTGCCTCCGGCTCCGGATCTGACGGTGGTACCGCCGGCGCCAGCGCCGTCGGCACGTGACCCTCGGTTCGCGGAGACCGAAGCCCAGCTGACGCAGTTTCGCTCGATGAAGCAGGCGGGCCTGATGGATGACGCGCAGATGGAGGATGCGCTGCGCGGGATGATCTTCAGCGCGGCGGGACGCCAGTGGACGCTGCACCCGAACGGCTCGTGGAGCTCTTCGTCCGACGGTCGCGAATGGCGGTCGGATTCGCCGCCCGGCTAGTCTCGGGGTGTGGACCGGATCAGAAGACTGAGTGCGCTCGCACTGCTGCTGGCGCCAGTGCTGCTCGCGCCGGCGGCGCGGGCGCAGTCGGTGCCGCTGGACGCGGCCTCGCCGTGGCCGGAGATGCGCCACGACTCCCGTAACAGCGGGGTCAGCACGATCGTCGGCCGTTATCGGGGCGACCGGCCCTGGGCCTTCCGCACCGGCCGGGGGATCTTCTCGACGCCGGTGCTCGGCGGCGACGGGACCGTGTACGTGGGCTCCGCCGATACCTACTTCTACGCCATCGCCCCGAACGGCAAGCTTCGCTGGCGGCTGAAGACCGGCGGCATCATCGACGCCGCCGCCGCGCTGTCAGCCTTCAGCCCGTCGATCGGCTCGGCGCCGCTGACGTTCGGCTCTGCCGACGAGAACCTGTACCACGTCACGACCCCGCGCACCGGCCGTCCGCGGATCATCTGGACCTTCCGTCCCACCGTCCCGGCCACGGGCCATCAGGTGGAGTGGTGGGAGGGCAACGTCGCGGTCGGACCGGGCGGCAACCTGTACGTCGGCAACACGGGCGGAACCGCGTATGCCCTGCGTCCGAACGGTCGGGGGCTGTGGACGTTCACGGCCGGCAACTCGGTGTGGACGACGCCTGCCTTCACCGCCGACGGCTCGAGCTTCTGGGGCTCGCTCGATCTCAACATCTACCGGCTCGATCCCCACGGCCATCCGGCCTGGCACACGTTCACGCCCGGCTTCGTCGTCTCCTCGCCCGCGATCGGATCCGACGGGACCGTGTACATCGGCTCGTTCGACTCCAAGCTGTACGCGCTCAACCCCGCCACCGGAGTCCCGCGGTGGACGTTTGCCACGAGCGACCACGTCTACAGCTCACCCGCCCTCGGTCACGACCGCCACGGACACACAAACGCGATCTACTTCGGCTCGACGAACGGCTCCGTCTACGACCTGTCGCCCTCCGGGAAGCTCCGCTGGCGCTACGACACGGGCGATCCGGTTCGCTCGTCGCCGGTGCTCGGGACCGCGCCCGGCGGCCGCGGCCAGATCCTCTACGTCGGTTCCTCGAACGGGAAGCTGTACGCGTTGAACGCCCAGACCGGGCGCCGGCGGTGGTCCTATGACACGACGCCGCACAACCCGGCGCTCCGCGACCGCAACGACCTGAACGCGTCACCGGCACTCGGAAAGACCGGCGTCTACATAGCCGGGGAGGACGGCTACATCGACTATGTGCCCTACGACTACTGCCTGCGCCGTCGCGACGCCCGCTGCTCGACCAACCCAGCACAGGAGTTCGGCAGCAACGTGAATCGTGTGTTCCCCGTCAGTGCCGGCGGCAGCACGCTTGACACGACGACGCTCCGCAACGTCTCGCGCGCGACCGTGATCAACCTCCGGCTGATCGTCCGCCGTCATGGCACCACGATCAACGCTTCGATGCTCGACCCCAACCGAATCGTGACCGCCACGCCGCGGTTCCCGTTCACGATCCAGGAGTCGGGCGACGGCCACTTCCTGTTCCTGGCGCCTCGCGGGCTGCTGCGTCCGGGGACCGCATACCGGCTCCGAGTCGCCGGTCACTACACGGACAACGGGGTCCACATGGGGAACTTCAACCCACACGGCCCGGTCGCCGGAAGCTTCGCCCAGACGATCACGCTCCACACGCGCCCGGCGTCGCGCGCCCGACTGCCACTGCAGGTGACGGGCGACCGCACGTCGGCGCTGACGATCCGGCGCCTCGCCGTGCCGATGCCGGCCTTCCTCCCGTCGGTGAACCAGATCGGATTCGACAGCTACGACTGGATCGCCTCGGCCGTGGCGCGCACGCGCTCGCACGTACTGATGTGGGTGATCGGTGCCTCCAAGGACCGGCACGGGATCGAGCGGGTCGACCCGCACAGCGCCTTCGCGTTCCCGCTCGCGGGCACGTACGGCGGTCGCTCGGTGATCCTCTCGAGCCCCAGCGTCCCGCTCTCGTTCAGCTTCGGCGTGGTGCCGCTGCGCCGCTTCGAGATGCGGGGTGAGCTCACGCCCTCGCTGAGCTTCCTCCCCGGTGCCGCGCTGTACGCCGAGACCGTGTGCGCGACTGTCCCCAACTACGGCGCCGAGCTGACCTTCACTGGGATCTGCAACCCGAGCGGAGTCCTGGCCGCGAGCGGAACCTTCCTCTCGGACGCGTATCGCGGCAGCGCGAATCGCAGGCCGACGGGCCTGCGCCTCGCCTCGCTGCGGCTGCGCGCCCCGGCGACCGGGCAGGCCGGAAGCGCGGACGCCCGCCTGGCGGGCCGGCTTCCCTCGGCCGCCCACCACGTCGCGGCGATCCTGCTCACGAATGCGACGAGCGGCACCCCGATCGGGATCGACTACCAGGCGCAGAGCTCGATCGTCCGCGGCTCCGGCGGCCGGATCGCCGGGGTCCATCTGAACATTCCTGCCGGCACCTCGCTTCCCGCGCGCGTGCGCGCGTATGTGATCGCGGACGCGTTCCCGCTCGCGACCAGAGTCCTGGCCGGCTAGCGGCGAGCGACTACAGCGGGCTCAGACCCTGGCCGCTGAGCGAGGCCGAGTAGCCCGGGTGAGAGGGCGCCTTGGTGAACAGGACCCACTGTGCCGGCAGCCCGGGGGGCGAGGTCAGCACGATGTAGTCGATCCGCCGCGCCGGCACGTGGTAGCGACGGCCCATCTGGCTGACGAGGCTCCCGATCACGTTCGGATTGATCTTCGAGATCGGGACAGGGACCTGGCCCGTCGACGACGTGACCGTCACGCTCGTCCCACCCGGACCGAAATAGACCTCCTTGGATCCGTGACCGCGTCGCAATGCGGTGACGCTCAGCGAGTCGGCGTCGAGACGTAGGAGGGTCACGCTGCCTCCTGGTGCGATCCGCCGAAGCCGTGCCAACCCGGATCGGACCCCGGCGACGCGCAGGTAGTTCACCGGTTTGGGCGGCTGCGGCACGGGGCTCGAGGACGAGCCATCCGAGGTGGTGGTCCCGAAATGGAATGACGGGATCTTGATCGAATGCACTGCGCTCTTGATGCTCGAAACGATCGGGATGCCGAAGGCGACGATCAGGATCCCGAACACGAGCATCCGAACCGCGACCGGGAGACCCAAGACATACAGTCCCCGCCGCTGGCTCTGACGGTTGGGCTGAAACCGCGGTGTCGGCGGGGGCGGCGCTGGTTTCGGTTGCTCGGTGAAGATCGAGCTCGTTGTCGTGGACGGCGTCGGCGAGGGCGACGGCTGCGCGACCGTAGGAGTCTGCGCCGCGATGCTCGTTTGCGACGGCGTCACGCTCGGGGGCGGGAGCGTCACGCTCTGCTGCGGGAGCGTCGCCGAGGGGGGCGGCTGAACCGACCCCGAGCCCAGGCCGATGTCGGACGCGGTGGTCGGTGCGCTCTCGAACGTGCCGCCCTGCTTGAGCGCCGCGAACGGGTCTTCCTCATCGCGCTTCTTCCTGCCGAACACGATGGCAAGGTAACCGGTGTGACGGCGGTGCGCAGTATCGGATCAGTCTCGCCTTGCTTCGCAGGGCCGACGAGCTTCCGCGGCGGACGAACTAATGCGTCTCCACCCAGCGGTCGATCAGAAACCGGGCGATCGAGACCGGACCCGGCAGTTGCAGCTCCGGGTTGCGTCCGTGCATCGCCTCGCGGACGTCGTCGAGTGGCACCCATCGCACCTCGGCCAGCTCGCCATCGCGGGCTCTCGGCTCACCTCCGTCAGAGAACGCGTTGAACCCGAGCATCAACGAGGACGGGAATGGCCACGGCTGCGAGGCCACATACACGGGATCCCGGGCGACGATCCCAGACTCCTCGCGCACCTCGCGGACAACCGCCTCCTCCGCCGATTCGCCGGGCGAGATGAAGCCCGCCAGCACCGAGCAGCGACCCTCGGGCCAGCCGGCGCGCCGTCCGAGCAGCAGCCGGTCGTCGTGCTCCACGGTCATGATCACGACCGGATCGGTGCGTGGGAAGTGAACCGCGCCGCATTCGGGGCACCTGCGGGAGTAGCCCGCATCGGCGACCGCGGTCGCCGCGCCGCAGTTGGCACAGAAGCGGTGGCGCCGGTGCCAGTTCAGGAGCGCGGTCACGTAGGCCGACAAACCCGCCTCGTCCCGAGGCAGGTCGGTGCCCGCCTCGCGCAGCCCCAGCAACCGCGCGCGAGAGAGCAGCTCGGAGCGTCGCGCGGGGGTGAGCGCGTCCAGGTCGAGCGCGAACAATGGCGCGCTGTCACCGCCGAGGCCGAGGAGGATCGGCTCCCCGTCCGGACGCTGGTCCAGCTCGACCCGCAGCAGCGCGCCGTCGGTGACCAGCATCCCGTCGCGGCCGGCCGCCACGGCACGCGCCGCGGGATCCTCAAGCAGGCGTCTCACCGCATCAGGATCCTTGCGTTGCGCCTCGGCGCGGTCGAGCGCCATACCGGTGAACGGGCGCTCGGCGGGGGTAGACATGAACCGTCATCTAAGCGCAAGCGACGTGCGCACACCTTCTGTGCAGATAAATCTAAACTTACTGTGCATCGACTTCCCGACACTGGAACGGCACTGGAATGACTCCCGCACGCATGATCGACACCTTGCTCGACCGCTCGATCGCGCTCGGCTACTCGAGTCTCGGACTGAACGTGCGCCGGCACCTGCCCGGCTGGCCCGCCGACCCTCCGCGGATGGACGGCAAGGTCGTCGTCGTCACCGGTGCCGCGTCTGGCATCGGCCTGGCCTCGGCACAGGGCTTCGCCCGGCTGGGCGCAGCGGTCAGACCGGTTGCGCGCGACGAGCGCCGCGCGCAGGCGGCGGCGGCGCAGATCCTCGCGACGGTCCCGGGCGCGGACGTCCGGCCCTATGGCTGCGATCTCAGCCACCTCGAGTCGCTCCAGTCGTTTGCCACCCGCGTTAGCGCCGAGGAGGAGAGGCTCGACGTGCTCGTCAACAACGCCGGAGTCATGCCCGACCGGCGCGAACGCTCGGTCGACGGCCATGAGCTGATGTTCGCCACTCACGTGCTGGCGCCGTTCGCGCTCATCGAGCTGCTCTCCGATCTGCTCACGCGCACCGCACCATCGCGGGTGATCAACGTCAGCTCGGGCGGGATGTACAGCCAGGCGCTCCCCAGCAGCGACCTCCAGTCCGACGAGGCGCGCTACAGCCCGGCCAAGCTCTACGCCCGCACCAAGCGCGAGCAGGTCGTGATCACCGAGGAATGGGCCCACCGGCTCAGGAGCACGGGTGTCGTCGTGCACGCGATGCACCCCGGCTGGGTTGACACACAGGGCGTCAGGGACGCCCTGCCGCTGTTCCGCGCGGTGGTCCGGCCGGTCATCCGCTCGCTCGACCAGGGCGCCGACACAATCGTGTGGCTCGGCGGCGCGCCTGAGCCCCTTCGCAGCACGGGGCTGTTCTGGCACGATCGCCGCGCGCGGCCGACGCACTACCTGCTTGGCGCCTCCGAGGAGAGCGACACCGACCGCGAGCGACTCTGGCAGTACTGCTGTGCCCTGCGTGAGACCGCGGGCATCACCGGTCCGGGCCCCGTCGCCTGACCGGGTTCGTCAGCATGCGACCGATCTCGATCCTCAGCTGGCCATTCGGTGTCGCGGCCACCTCGTTCGTCTACGTCTGGCGCACGACCCCGATTCACCGGCGCGAGCTCACCGGCACGGCCGACGACCTGCCGCCATCCGAGCCCCGCCCGATCCACGACGAGCGGGTTCAGCGCCCGCGCGACGGCGTCGGGCCGCTGTGTCATCGCACCTACACGGGCAGGATCCGCGATTCCGCCTGGAGCGCCGAGGAGTTGATGCGCCGCCTTCGGTCAGATCCGAATCTCGTGGCCCCGCTGGCCCTGGCCCGGTTTCACAAGACCCGAGGCCCGGCATGGCAAATGGAGATCGGAGATGAGTTCGTGGTCCGTATGCCGGGCCCGTGGGACGGCCCGATCAGGACCGTTGAGGTGCTGCCGCAGTCGTTTCGGTTCGTGACGCTCAGCGGCCACCTGGAGGCCGGGCAGATCGAGTGGCGAGCCCGCGACGAGGGCGACGTCGTCGTGTTCCAGATCGAGTCGTGGGCGCGGGCCGGTGATCGGCTCTCGGCGCTCCTGCACGACCATCTGCGGATGGCCAAGGAGGTCCAGCTCCACATGTGGACCTCGGTCGTCGAGAAGGTGGCCCGGCGCACCGGAGGCCGGCTCGAGCACGGGGTCGACATCGACACCCGGCGCGTGGACCAGTGATCGGCCACGGCCGTTCCGGCGCACGCCGTCGCCCACCCGCGTCAGTGACGCGCCCCGCGCATCAGTGACGCCCCCCCCGCATCACTGACGCGCCAGCGCCCCGGCGAGCCGGGCGAACACACGGGGACTGCCCCGCCGCGAAGAGGCGAGCGCCGCTCGTGCGGCGTTCGCTCCGGGACCGCCATGGACGCCACCGCCCGGATGCGCGGAGGCAGAACCGAGATACAGGCCTCTCACGTGGGTCTCCGGCCGCCCCAGGCTCGGAACCGGCCGCCACAGGAGTTGCTGCTGGATCTGTGCGGTCCCGCCGTTGAGCGCGCCGCCCACGAGGTTGCGGTTCTCGGCCTCGAGCGTGCGCGGCGTGAACATGTGACGCCCGCGGATCAGCGACCGGAACCCAGGCGCGATTGCCTCGATCTGCGCCTCAATCCGATCCGCAAACACCTCGGCCTCACGCTCGTCCCAGATGCCCGTCAGCTCCCCGCCGGCATCGCCGGCGACGTTCTGGGGAACGTGCGTGTAGGCCCATGCCGCGTCCTTTCCGGCCGGAGCGCGTCCCGGGTCGATGGGGGCGTACTGGCCTGCGACCAGATACGGCGCCGAGGGAATCTGCCGGCACGCGAGTTCTGCCGCCTGGCGCGTCAGCGCGTCGATGCCCTCGGCGACGTGCACGGTCCCCGCCGCCCGTGCCCCGGGCGCCTCCCACGGAATCGGTCCATCCAGCGTCCAGTCCACCTTGAAGGTCCCGTTGTCGTACTGAAAATGATCCAGGTCTCGCTCCAGGCGAGACGGGAGTGGATTGCCTCGGAGCAGCTCGCGGTAGAGCTGCAGCGGACCCACGTCGGCGATCACCGCTCGGCGGGCCTGGTGGCGCCCCTCCGCCGTGAGGACGGCCTCGGCGCGGCCACCGCGGCAGTCGATCGCGGTCGCCCGGTGACCGCACAGGACCCTCCCTCCCAGGCTCTCGAGCCGTTTCACGAGCGCGCCGGTCAGATTCCCCGAACCGCCCTCTACCACCGGAAACCCGTGCTGCTGGGCCAGCGAGCACAGGACCCAGCCGAACACGCCGCTCATCGGCATCTCGGGGCTGACGTCGGCATGCAGCGCGTTGCCCGCCAGCAGCCGCCCGCCGCCCTCGCCGCTGAATGTCTCCTCGCCGAGTCGTCGGACCGGCAGCAGCGAGAACCGGGCGAAGCGCATCAGCTCGTCTGGACCGAGCTTCCGCATCAGCCCGAGCGCCGGCCCGATCGGCGGAAAGGGCGAGAAGAAGGCGCCCAGTGCGGCGTCGCTCACGCGCTCCCACTGTGCGTACAGCGAGCGCCACGCATCACCGTCGCCGGGGGCGAACTCCTCGAGCGAGGCCGCGGTCTCGTCGATGTCCGTCGAGACGAGCGGGCAGCGGCCGTCGCGGCTCGGGTGGGCGACGGCGACGCGGCTGCGCAGCCACCGCACGCCCCAACGCTCGAGCTCGAGCCCCCGCATGTGCGGGGAGGCGAGCGCGAACGGATAGAAGGCGCTGAACAGATCGTTCGTGAACCCCGGCTCGATCAGCTCACCGGAGCGCACTGCCCCACCCGGGACCTCCGCCTCCTCGAGAACAACCACCTCCCAGCCTCGCTGGGCGAGCAGGTTGGCAGCCACCAGCCCGTTCTGACCGGCGCCGATCACGACTGCATCTGCCATCAGGAGTTCTCTTCCACCAGCCTCAGATGCCCATCTTGCCCTGTCCCAAACAGCGTGTGTAGAAGTTTTTACTCCTGGCGTGCAGGTAATGGTGCCTGCACGTGTAGGCTGATCGGGCGATGAGCGAGCCGAAGGCCGGCCAGATGCTGAGCATGGGCGAGATGGCGGCCCGCAGCGGGGTCAGCGAGGGCACGCTGCGCATGTGGGAGGCCCGGCACAGCTTTCCCGAGCCGCTGCGACTGCCGAGCGGTCACCGGCGCTACTCGGCGCTCGATCTCAAGCGCGTTACCGCGGTCATCGAGGACCGCGAGCGCGGCCTGTCGCTGGCGACCGCAATAGCGCGGGCGCTCCACCTGGCCGACGAGCCCCGGCCCTCGATCTACTCCGCCCTGCGCGAGACGTTTCCCCACCTGCAACCCCAACTCCTGTCCAAGCCGGCGTTGATATCGCTCAGTCACGCGATCGAGGACGAGCTGTGCGTGCGTGCCGAGCGGCCGCTGCTGTTCGGGAGTTTTCAGCACGAGCACTTCTACCGGCAGGCCGAGCCGCGCTGGCGCGAGCTGGCGCGAACCTCCGAGCGGACGGTCGTGCTGGCCGACTTCGCCCGCAGGAGCCGGCGACGGGGCAGGCCGACGGAGCTCCCGATCGGCGACTCCGATCCGCGGATGCGCGAGTGGGTTGTGATCGGCGAGGCGCCGAGCTTCTCCGCCTGCCTGGTTGGCTTCGAGCGACCCGGTACCCGGCGCGGCCGACGGAGCTTTGAGACGGTCTGGAGCGGCGAGCGGTCGGTCGTCCGTGAGGC
Organism: uncultured Solirubrobacterales bacterium; assembly: GCA_963796645.1. Lineage (GTDB taxonomy): Bacteria > Actinomycetota > Thermoleophilia > Solirubrobacterales > Solirubrobacteraceae > Palsa-465. The sequence continues at coordinate 457,928 of CAWCMQ010000009.1, forward strand.
GGCGAGGGCGTTCTGCGAGCTCGCGGCCCAGGCTGCCCCTGAGCTCGGTGCCGAGCTCGGGGAGCGGCTCAGCGGCCCGCTCCCGCCCCCACGGGACGAGCTGCGAGGGATTGTCGATCTGACCACACGGATGGTCGCCTATGCGGCCGCGCCCGCATAGCGGATCCGGCGAGGCAGCGCGGGGACGAGCAGTCGCCTCGTGTACTCGGCGCCCACACGGAGCATCAGGCCGCGCACGGGGTCCCAGCGCAGGCCGTACTGACGGCGGAGCGTCGCCGGCAGGAGGCCGATGGTGACGAAGTTGGCCAGCTCCAGCAGCGGTCGTGCGGCCAGTGGCACCGGTGGATGCAGCACGATCTCGATCGCGAGGTCGCGGGCCTGCTCGGACACGTGAAGCGCGTTGCTGCGGAGCATGTCCCGCACGTAGGTTTCGAGCTCGCCGATCGTGCTCGGCATGTCCGAGTCACCGAGGCCAAAGAGCGAGCCCACGATCCGGTAGTCGGACCAGTAGGCCTCGCGGTCGGCCGGACTCAGGGCTCGCACGTAGCGCTCGTAGACGAGCAGACTCGAGTCGACGAGCGTGGCGATGATCCACAGCAGCAGCTCCGGGTCATCCGCGGCCCACTGCGTGCCGGCGGGAAATGGACCCACCCCCTCGAGCAGCTCGCCGCGGACCCGGCGGTGGACAGCGCGCACCCGGGCGGTGGCGCGTTCGGCCGCCGCGCGTTCGCCGAAGATGATCGTGTGCAACACCTCGGCAGTCCGCCGCAGTCGTACGTAGGGATCATCGAGCGCCCCGGTCGACATGAAGAAGCCGGCGAACGCCACCGGCTGCGCCGCCTGCATCAGCAGCGCTCGCGGGCCCGAGAGGGCGACGACCTGCTCGCGATGCACACGACGAATCGCTGCGCGCTCATCGAAGAAACCGTCCACGGCGCCTCCGATTCTGTCGCCCCGGCCGGCTATTCCCGCCGCTCCAGCGCATCGCCGATCAGATGCAGGGTGGGTGACCAGAGCCCGACGAAGATTGCCCGTCGCTCTGCATTGCCGCGCTGCTCCTGATCAACCGTCTTCGCCCGCACCCACAGGCTCAGGCACAGAGCCACCGAGCTCATCGACAGCATGTGTAACTGCCAGGAGCGAAGTCCGAGGCGATGCAAGAGGGTCGGGAACGAGGTCATGCCCTGAAGTTACCCGGCGCCCGCGGCTCCTGAACGCTCGTTGAGGATTTTCTACACGACCTGTTCAGTAGCTCATGTGCGCGTCGGCGATCGCGTTGAGCTGGTCAACCAGCGGCCGGAGCGATCGCGGGATCCGCCCCTGCTGCAGCCGAACGCTGTGGCCGTGGCCGACCAGCCAGTAGATGTAGAGGTTCACATTGCAGCAGTTCGTGCTGCGCAGCCGCGCCCGGTCGAGGAGGGCTCGCAGCCGGCCGAGCTGGGCGGCCGTCAGCCTGAAGACGTGCTTCTTCTCGCCGTCGACTCCGCCCAGCGTGATGATCGCCACGGCGCGGCCGTCGCCGTACACGGTCAGCTGGCTCGACAGCGGGTCGAACCCGACCGTCCGCTTGAACGACACGAGCAGCGGCGCGGAGGGGACCCCCGCGGGCAACGAGGCCGCGGGCGGGGGCGACGAGGCCGCGGGCGGGGGCGACGAGGCCGAGGGCGAGTGGGCGCCCTTGCCGGATCCGCAGCCGCCGAGCGCGAGCAGAGCCGTCGTCGCCGCGATCGTCGCAAGGGCCCCGTGCCGCATCCGTCTCACTAACCGATAGTATGCCCCTAACCGGTTAGATGCAATCTCACTACGCAATCGTCGAGGGGCTGAAGCTGCCGGCCAAGATCGGCGGACACCCGGCGCTCGACCTGTGCAACACCTGGGTCGGATGGGACGGCCGCGACACCTCGGACTACCTGGTCGACTACCACCACCTGGCGCAGTGGACCTCCTTCGAGGGGCTGCTGTCGGCCGAGCGGGTGGGCGAGCTGCGGGCGCGCGCCAGGCGTGAGCCCGCGTCCGCCGCCGCGGTGCTCGACCGGACGCGCGAGTTCCGGCACTCGCTCTACGACGTGCTCCTCGGCGGGGCGGGTTCACCCGGCTTCGAGCACGCTGCGGCCGTCGTGGCCGAGGCCGCGACGATGCTGCGCCTTGCTCCGGCCCCGGACAGCGGGTTCACGCTCGAGCCTTCTGAGAACGCGTCTCTCGAGGCCCCATTGCTCGCTGCGGCATGGTCCGCCGGACAGCTGCTGGTCTCGCCCGAGCGCGCGCTTGTCCGCGCGTGCCCCGGAACCGGCTGCGGCTGGCTGTTCCTCGATCCCCGCGGCCGCCGCCGCTGGTGCGTGATGTCGACCTGCGGCAACCGGGCGAAGGCTCGCCGCTTCGCCAAGCGCCGGCGAGAGGCGGACGCGAGCTGACGCACGGCCCGGGCTGGACGCAATGCCAACGCCCGGCTGATACATGCGTCCAGGGATCGGCGCAGGGGTCCGCGATATTCGTCGACGGCCGAGAACTGTTTCGACCGGCAAGGAAGTCCGGCCGGGGCAGACACCTCGTCCGCCGCGCTCGTCCAGCAAACGCCGCGCCCGCGGCCTCAAAACGCCGCCCAGCCCGCGGCCTCGGGGAGGATCAATGATGCACTGGAGCATTTAAGCGCCCGAAACGCTGCAAATTGCGCAGTTCGCGCGCCGGCGATCAAGCCCTTGCCCCTGGCGCCCGACAACCGTTAAGTGCGTTCTGGCCCTCCGCCTGCCATAAAGGTCGGAGCCGTCGCACTGCTGTCCGTAACGGTCGCCGGCGCGGCGATCAGCTCACACGCAGGCGACTGGCATCCGCTTTGGCTGTTTCTCACCCTGGCCGTTCTCGGGGTGCTCGGCGATCGCGTGCACGCTCGTACGGGTCGCATGCGGCTGTCGGCCGGACTGACGATCGTGGGACTCGCAATGGCCCTGCTTGGTCCAGCGCCGGCCGTGACGATCTGTTTCCTGTCCCGGATCCTCGATGCGATCCAGACCGACGGGATCCGGTTGCGGGGCCGGCGTTGGGCGCTGATGTGGAACCTCGGCATGTACATCAATGTGCTCGCCGGGAGCCTGATCATCCAGGAGGCGCTGAACGCGGGCGTCTCCCGCGGTAGTGGCGCCTTCGCCCTGATCGTCGTCGGGGCGATCAGCGTCGCCAACCTGATCAACTTCGTGCTGGCGGCGCTGTGGATCAGGCTCCATGGCGGCGACCCGATCGACCAGCAGCTGCGGCACAGCTTCATCCCCGCGCTGCCCTGGATCGCGGCACCGAACTTCCTCGCCGGCGCCCTGGTGACGCTCTACTATCGCGCCGGCCCCGCCTCGCTGCTGCTCTCGCTGGGGCTGCTGGCCGCGTTCTACGTGCTGCTGGCCGAGCTGCTGAGCGCCCAGCGCCAGCGCGAGGAGCTAGAGCAGCGCACCTTCGAGCTCGCCTCGATGCAGGTCGGCGTGCTGGTCACGATGGTCAGAACGCTCTCGATGCGCGACGAGTTCACGGCCCGGCATTCGGCGGCGGTCGCCCGCTACGCGCACGCGATCGCGATCGCCGCCGGGTGCAACGACGAGGAGCTCCGCACCGTGCACACCGCGGGCCTGCTGCACGACATCGGCAAGTTCGCCTTCCCGGACCGGGTCCTGCTCGCCGACGGACCGCTCAGCGACGAGGACCTGCGGATGGTTCGTGAGCATCCCGCCAACGGAGCGGAGCTCGTCCGGACGGTCCAGGGCATGGAGGAGATCGCCGCGATCATCCTCGCCCACCACGAGCGGATCGACGGCCACGGTTACCCGCACGGGCTCACGGGCGAGCAGATACCGAGGCTGGCCCGGATGATCTCGGTCGGCGACGTGTACGACGTGATGACCGCGCGCGACACCTATCGGGCGCCGGTGTCCTCGTGCGAGGCGATCGCCGAGCTCCGCCGCGTGGCCGGCACCCAGCTCGACGCCCAGTACGTGGAGCTGTTCATCGACATCATCGAAGGCGAGCGGGTCGGGTTCACCCACACCGAGGACGCGGACTTCGAGGCCGAGCTCGAGATCGAGCAGCGAATCCGCGAGCTTGCGCGCCCGCGCGCGGCGGTCTGAGCGGCCGCGCCTTGGCGGGCCTGCGCGCATCACTTCGCGTGGCCGAGTTCCGCGCGCTGCTCTGCTCCTACGTGATCAACCGTGCGGGGGACGTCGTGGGGTCGCTCGCGCTCGCCGTGGTGGTTCTGTCCGTGACCGGATCGGCGCTCGCTACGGCGCTGCTGTTCCTCGCCACGCAGTTCCTCCCAGGGCTCGTCGGCCCGGCGCTCGTCGTGCGCATCGACCGAGTCGCTGCGGGCCGGATCCTCCCGCCGCTCTACGCGATCGAGTGTGTCCTGTTCCTGGCCCTGGCCGCGATCGTTCACCACGTCGGCGCGGCTCCGCTGATCGTGCTCGCCTTCATCGACGCGCTGATCGCGTTCGCTGCGCGGACGATCACGCGCTCGGCCACCGCCTCGACCCTCGCACCTCACGACCTGATTCCGGAGGGAAAGGCGGCGTTCAACGTGGCGCTCGCCGCGGCGATGATCGCCGGCCCGGTGATCGCGGGACTGGTGCTCGAGCTGCTCGGGCCCGCCGCAGCCCTGGCGATCGATGGCCTCTCGTTCCTGCTCGCCGGCGCGCTGGTGCTGCGCGCACCGGGCCTACGAGCCGCCGCACCGGAACAGACCGCGGGCCCGGCGCGCGGTCGCCTGCGCGAGGGCCTGCGCTATATCTCGCGCCGGCCGGTCCTGCGGACGCTGATCTTCGGCGAGGGGCTGGCGTTCGTGTTCTTCTATCTGGTCGTCCCGGTCACCGTTGTGTACGCGACCGAGTCACTGCACGCGGGGGCGGGCGGCTACGCCGCGATCCTCGCCGCCTGGGGGGTCGGGATCGCCCTCGGCTCGGCGATCCAGGTTCGCCTCGCCCGCGCCGCCCCCTCCTCGATGATCCTGATCTCGACCGGTTTGGTGGCGGCCGGCTACATCTTCACCGCCGCGGCGCCCACACTCGCCGTCGCGATGGTGGCCAGCGTGCTCGGCGGGATCGGCAACGGCACTCAGTGGGCATCCGTGGAGACCACTGTGCACCGGCTCGTCGACGAGGCCTTCCGCGCTCGTACCGCGGCCGTGCTCGAATCGCTGGCCGCGATCGCGCCCGGCTTCGGGATCGTCATCGGCGGCGCGCTCACCGCACTGCTCTCCCCTCGCGCCGCCTACCTTGTGGCCGGGGTCGGGCTGCTGGTGCTGCTCGCTGCCGCGCGGCTAGCCAATCTCCAGACGCGCGAGGGTGGAGAACGTGCACCAGTAGAGGTCGCGGTCGAAACCGGGTGCCGGGAACAGGACGGACTGGAACATGCTCGGAACCCGCGCGCGGGCGCGCTCGTGACCGGTCTCGATGTCGACGACCAGCACGTCGTCGCCTGACCCTCGCGCCAGCGCCCGGCGCAGGACAGCCGAGCGAGCCGGACCGGCCCACCGGCGGCTGAGCTCATGCGCCATTCGCGTGTTCGCGATCGCCGGACCGCGAAAGTCCTGCAGGACCAGCTCGCCGGCATCCGGGAACTCGATCATGTGCGCGGCGTGCGAGAGCTCGCGGCGCCAGAGCGGCTCCAGCCGATCACCGAGCCGAAACGCCTGGACGATGCCGTTGCCCGAGTCGTAGGCGACGGCGATCCGGCGCCGCGCGTCGTACAGCGGCGGATTGGTGACCGTGCCGTGCGAGCGCCCGGAGACCTCGACCGCCTCGCGGTCGTCAGGATCGTCGAGCAATACCCGGATCAGGCGGACCGGGCCGCGCGCGAGCCCGGCGCCGCGCATCGTGGTGGAGTAGTCATGGGCGCCGTTGTCGAGGAACCACATGTGACCGCCCGCGATCACCGGGTCCCAGCCGTAGCTGTGCCGCGGGCCACCGTGGTAGCGGAACGTCCAGCGGTCATCCCGCTCGAGCGCGCTGCCATCCCAGTGGTAGCGCCAGGCGTTGTTGGCTCCGACGACGTAGACGGTGTTCCCGTCGGCGGAGAGCCGCGCGATCGATGGCTCCACGAGCGGCGTGTCCGGATGGCGCGGCTCGAGCGTTTCGGGATCGAGCAGCGTCAGGAGCGCGGGGGCGCGCAGATCGCGATCGAAGTCCTTCATCGCCAGCGTTCCGTCGGCCAGCACCACGAACGAGTTGTAGGGCCGGCGCCGCGGCAGCTCGCGAGAGACGAGCAGGCCGAGATCTGCCGACAGGCGGTGGCAGTGGCGGCCGAACACCACGTGCAGCGACCCGTCCGCGTGCGCGGCCATCCCACCGGGCCAGAACGGACCGCCGGCCAGTTCGGGCGAGCGGGCGACCGGCGCCAGGGTCCGCGGATCGATCCGCTCGACCCACGCATTCGCGGGGTCCTCGAGCGGCTTGGATCCCATCGAGTGGCGGAGCACGAACACCTCGCCGGGTTCTCGCAGCACGACCATCGTGGTCGCGTACGCGTCGCGATGGGCGGCGAGCCGGAGTGTCTCCCCGTCGCGCATTGCCAGCCCACCCGACACGTGTGGATGCTGCTGGCGGCGCGGCCCCCCATCCTCGGCGGGCCACGGGCTCGGCCACAGGCTCAGCGCTCGGCCTCCTCGTCGCGCTCGCGCACGCGCTGCGCGAGCGCCGCCACCACCGAGGCGATCTGCTCGCGGATCGCCGTGTCCGTGATCGAGCCGTCCGCTCCAACATGGCCGCGCCCGACCGGGATCCTCACGCACGCGTCCTCGACGATCCAGGCGTGGACGTAGCCGAGCACCTTGCGCAGCGAGTCGTGCGCGTCGGCCGCGCCCGTCGGGGCCCCGGAGGCGTTGATCCAGGCCACCGGCTTGCGGTAGGTGCTCGCGTCGCCGACCGTCCACTCGAGCAGGTTCTTCATCGCTCCCGGCAGCGCGCCCGCGTACTCGGGCGTACAGATCAGCACGGCGTCGGCGTCGGCCAGCGCGGCGCGGAGCGCGCTGACCTCGCGGTCGACCGGCTCGCCCTCGCGATCATCGTCGGGATTGAAGTGCGGCAGGCGGCTCATGCCACCGTAGGTGATCGTCGCCACATCCGGCGGCGCGACCTCGGCGGCGGCATGCAGGACAGCGGTGTTGGTCGAGCCCTCGCGCAGGCTGCCAGAGATGAGCAGGATGCGGCAGCGATCCACGCCTCCTCACGCTAGCGGGGTGCGCCGTCAGGCGCCGATCGCCCGACACGCGACCAGCCGAGAGTCGGCGACCCCCGCGGCGCGATGGCCGTGAACGGCCTGATAGGCCGGATCGCCGATCATCTCGAGGAACGCCTTGCGCGACGGGTACTCGGCCAGCAGCACCATGTCCCACTCGCCCGGCTCGGGTCCGATCACGGACTCCTCGGCGTTGAGTGCCATCAGCACCCGGCCACCGACCCGCTCAAGGTGCGCCAGCACGGCTGCGCCATAACGCGCGTAAGCCTCGGCGCCGGTGATCCCATCCTCGGCATCGATCCCGTCGGCTCGATCCTTGAAACGGAGCAGGTTCAGCATCACCACCGGTCCCGGGTCCTCGGAGGTGGCCAGGCGCTGGAACTGCTCGGGGGTTGGCTCGATGCTCATTTGCCCGGGCTCGGATACGTGGGGAGGATCACGGGCTTGCGGGGCTTCTGGGTGAAGTTGAAGTCCTTGGCCAGCGTCCCGAGACCGCGCGCGTTCTCGCGTACGTCGGGCCGCGGATCGGGCCGGCCGTCGGTCTTCGGGTTCAACCGCTGACCGCCGAGGAAGTCGTCTTCGATGAACTTGTTGTAGGCATCGAAGCTCAGCCGCTGGTGGTCGATCATGTGGCGCCGCGCGAACGGGCTGATTACGAGCCCCGGGACTCGGAAGCCATAACCGAGAGCGTCGATCACCGGCGGGCGGACGTGGTCGTAGAACCCTCCCCAGTCGTCCCAGGCCAGGAAGATCGCCGTGCTCTTCCAGTCCTTGCTGTGCCCGATCGCGTTGATCAAGCCGGTCACGTAGGCCTGGCCCTTCTTGATCGAAGAGGTCGGGTGCTCGCTCACGATCCCGCTCGGAATCACCCATGAGACGGCCGGCAGCTTGCCTGCCTTGGCGGCCGCGTAGAACGCGGTGGTATCACGGATGTCGGTGAGCTGGTTGTCCTGGCGGACCGTGTCGAAGCTCGGGAGCGGGTTCCAGATTCCGGGCGTGCGCGGGTCCTGGGCCTGGTACTGGCAGAACATCTTGGCGCTCTCGCAGTCCGGCTCCGGACCCTTCTTGATGTAGTAGCCCCAGCTCACGTGGTGCTTGTGCAGCAGGTAGGTCATGTCGGTCCACGCATAGTCCGGCGGCGCGTTGTCGTGGGGCGGCCCGATGTCGGTCGGCAGCCCCGGAACCTCGATGTTGGACGTGCAGCTGAACGGGTCGCCGGCCTTGAGGCACTTCGCCGACCACTCGGAGACCATGTACAGGTGCGAGGGCAGGCTCCACGATGCGTTGGGCTCGAACATGTGGTCCTGGAGCACGAAGTCACGCGCGTAGGCCCAGTAGTTCGGGATCTCGTGCTGGTTGTGGTAGCCCATCATGTCGGGCGGGATGGTCGGAATGCAGTCCCTCGGGTCGAGCGGGTTGCCGCAGGTCTCGCGCGCCTTGATGAACCCGTCCATCTTCCCGTTGTCGTAGTCCGTGGTGAACGCGTTCTGCTCGTGCGGACCGCCATTGTCGATGTCCTTGGTGTCGTGGTACGGCCGCTTGCAGTCGTGGCGCATCGGGTCCGGGATGCAGGCGATCGGAACGCCGTGCCGCATCGGGATCCCGTCGGCGCCGGGGAACGTCCCGAAGTAATTGTCGAACGACCGGTTCTCCTGCATGATGATCACGATGTGCTTGATCTTGTGGATGCCCTGAGCCGCCACGGCCGGGCCGGCCGCAGCCAGCGCCACCACGACGCTCCCAAGCACGGCAAGACAGCGGGTCATGACGGGTGCACCTCCGGCGATCGTGCGAGGACCTTGCCGCTCGAGCTGAGCGCTCGCACGGCGAACGTGCTCGCGCTGCTGCCGAGGTCGATTCTGGTCTCGAAGTTCCGGTCGCGCACGGTGGTGACCGGCTTGCCCGCGGCGAGTACCTGCCACCGGGCGACCGTGGTCGCGCCGTTCCAGCTCACGCAGAGGGAGACGTGCCCGCTCGAGCTCCGCTTCGCCGTCAGCGCCGGCCGCGTCGTCGGCGTCGCGTGCCACGGGTAGGTGAACTCGCGGTAGCTGCCGTCGTCCTGGGGCAGGTTCGCCTCAAACTTGATCGAGCCGCCGGCGGAGAACTCGGAGAAGTACGGCGAGGCGCCGAAGCCGACGAACACGTTGTGGTCAGGCAGGGTCTGGAAGGTGCCCTCGCTGGAGGCGGGGGCGACCGTCCCCGGGAGCCGATAGGCCTGCACGACGCGCGCGGTGTGGTGCCTGGAGTCGAGCCCCAGGACCAGTCCGCGTGAGTAGGGCGCAAAGATCGGCGGCCCGGCCTCGTCGTCGAACAGGCTCACTCGGTTGCCGGGCAGCACTGACGCATCGTGCTGGAACCAGAAGCGCGCTCCCGGACCGAGCTTGAAGCTGCTCGCCTTGCCGCCGAGCGTCCAGATCACGTGCCCAGTCGCGCGATCGATCTCATAGATCGAGCTGGTGTCGCGCGCCGACACGAGCAGGCGGCCTCCTGGCAGCGGCTCGATCGAGTTGAGGTGGTAGGCATCGAAGTAGGCGCTGGTGGCGGGCGTCGCGTACGAGTCGCTGAGCGGTATGTGCCCGAATCCGTGCCACTCCCAGTCGACGAGACCTGTACGGACGTCGACCTCCTGGAGGATCGAGTCGAGCATTGGCGAGAGCTTGCCGGGGGCGGTCCCCGGCAGGTGGATCATGACCAATGAGTAGGCCGTGAACAGCGCGTCACCAGCCGACGTGAGCTTGAACTCGTGGATGTCGGCCTGATAGCCGTTGCCGGGGTGCACGGTTCTGAGCGTGCGGTAACGCGTGTCCGCGATCACTCCCTCGCCGAGCCCGAAGGCCGCGATCGTGACCTTGCCCTGCCACCATGTCAGGACCTGGTGGCCGGCGAATCGCTGGGGCCTGAAGTTGGCCGCGACGAGTGGGGCCGGCAACTGCTTGAACCACACGAGCCGGCCGCGGCCGTCGATGATCATCGGGCCGCCCGGCCCGACGGGATTGATCGTGATGGCGTTGTTGCTCCCGGGATGGATCATCGGCGAGGGCAGCGGCGCCAGGAACACGTCGCCCGACACCGACCCGCGGCTGACCGCGATCCGCGGCGGCAGCAGGCCAGGCTGTGAGACGAAGTGATCGAGCTTGGCCGGCTGAGTCGCCGGGATGTTGAGCGCCGGCGGGACCGGAGCCAGCCGCGCGACCGTGAACTGGTACGCAATCGGCTTACGCCCGGTGATTCGGATCGTCACGTTCACGCGCTCGCCCTGCGCGAGCGGCCGGCGCAGGACGAAGCTCGCCCCTCGCCGGCCGCTGTACGCATGGAACGCGCCCCTCAGAAGTCCGCTCGTCGAGCCGACGACCCGCACGGAGTCGAGCTGGCTCGGCGGTACGCCGAGAATGCTGATCTGCGTGTCAGGCGAGGCGTCGGGCGTGCCCGGCTCCGGAGAGATCGTCACGGGCGTGACCGGCGACGAGGAGAAGCTGCGCACGCGGGCCGCGGCGCTGGTCGGGAGCGCGAGCGCGGCGATCGCGACGGCGGCCCTCAGTGACACGCTGTCTGACAGCACGACACGTACTTATAAACGACCAGTGACAGGTTGTCAAACACCGCGTCACTGACATGGTATGATCGTCTCCGATGAGCTCCGCCGCTCAGCGCACGCGTCGCCACGAGCAACGTGAGAGCACCCGCCGCGACATCCTCGCCGCCACCGACCGGTTCCTGCGCGAGAGCCCGTACCGCGATCTGACCATCGACGTCGTGATGGCCCAGACCGGCCTCACGAGGACCGCGTTCTACCGCCATTTCGACGACATCACCGACCTGGTGCTGAGGCTGTTCGCCGACGTCGGCCAGGAGCTGGTCGAGGTGGGCCAGCGGTGGAGCCGGACAGCCGGGACCGACTTCCCCTCCCCGGCGCACGCCGGCCTCGTTGGGATCGTCGATTTCTTCGTCGCGAACGGGCCGCTGGTCCGTGCGATCGCCGAGGCGGCCGCAACCGACGAGCGTATCGAGCAGGCGTACCAGGGCTCGCTCGAGGCCTTCATCGCGATCACCGCCAACACGCTGGACCGCCTCGTCGAGGCCGACGACCTCCAGGTCCCCGACACGCGGGCGCTGGCCCGCGCGCTGACCCTGATGAACGAGTCCTACCTGCTGGCCGAGTTCGGCCATGAGCCGCAGGGCGACCGAAACATCGCGATCGCCACGCTCGAGACCATCTGGCTGCGCGTCGCCGGACCGCAGGCTGGCGCCGCGTGACGCTGCGCCGCACGGCATGGTTGCTGGCCCTTCTGGCCGGCCTGCTCGGTCTGCGGATGTTGCCGACGGCGAGCGCCGCGACGGTGCGGTCGAACAGCCTCCAGGACCAGCCGGCGTACAAACGCGCGCTGGCGCTCGGCGTCCAGGCCTACGTGTACGGGATCCCGCTGCTCGACACCGACCGCGTTTTCCGCACCGCCACGAGCGTGAACGTGCCGGACGGAAAGGGAGGCGGCCCGGTCAACCAGTTCAGCCACTTCCGCCGCTTCACGAACCCGACGGACAAGACGGTCGTGGCACCCAACCGCGACACCCTCTATTCAATGGCGTGGCTCGATCTCTCCCGGCAGCCGATGATCATGCACATGCCGGTCGTCCGCGGCCGGTTCGTCGTGTTCGAGCTGCTCGATCCGTACACGGAGAACTTCGCCGCGATCGGATCCGTCGGCTATCCCCCGGGCGACTACGCGATCGTCCCGCCTCGCTGGCACGGGCGCCTGCCCCACGGCGTGCGCCGAATCAATTCGCCCTACACGCGCGCATGGGTGATCGGCCGCACCTACATCAAGGACGCCGCCGACACCCCCAATGTGGTGCGGATCCAGAACCGCTACTCGATCACCCCACTGAACAAGTGGGGCACGAGCTACCGGCCACCGAAGCCGCGCCATCCGGACCGCAAGTCGTTCAAGTACAAGGTGCCGGGCACGGGGCCCCACGCCAATCCGCTGGCCTTCTTCGATGCGCTCGGCGATCAGCTGAAGCTGTTCCCGCCTCCGGCTCGCGATCGCCCGTTGCTGGCACAGCTCGCCTCCGTCGGCGTCGGCCCCGGCCGGCACCCGAGCAGCGAGGCGAAGCTGAGCGCGGCCACTCGAGCCGGGCTCGCCGCGGCGGTTGCGGCCGGCGAGAAGCAGGTGACGACGGACCTCGACCGGAAGTTCATCCAGGGAGCGGCGAAGGACAACGGCTGGCTCGTCTCGCGCACAGGTCACTACGGGACCGACTACGCGGGCCGGGCGGTTGTCGACAAGATCGGCCTCGGCGCGCCGATCTCGTCGCTGGCGATCTACCCGTTCACGATCACCGACCGCAACCTCCAGCCGCTGACCGGGAGCAAGCGCTACGTCGCCCACTTCTCCAAGCAGTACCTCCCATTCCCGGTCCGCGCGTTCTGGTCGATGACGCTGTACGACTCGCACGGCTTCTTCGTGCCCAACAAGGCACACGTGTACCTGATCAACAACCGCTCGCACGTGCACTACAACGCCGATGGCTCGCTTGACATCTACATCCAGCCGACCGCGCCGCTGAGCGCGCTACAACGCCGCAACTGGCTTCCCTCCCCCGCCGGCCGCTCGTTCCGCCTGATCATGCGCCTGTACAAGCCGGTCAACGTTCCCGGCATCCTCAGCGGCACGAGCTGGCGACCGCCCTCGGTGCTGCCGTGTCTGGCGACCGGCATGACCGCCGACGGCGTCAGCTGCGCGAGCCAGGCTGCGGGGAGTTACTGAACCGCCACGCCCTGAAGCACCACCGGGCCCTTGGTCGGGTCTAGCTCGGTCGACTGCGACACGCCCGACGGTGGGATCGTGTCGATCACCTTGGGCACGCCCCCGGGGGCGACCGAGCAGATCGGGCTCGTCCCGCCCGGCGCGCACACGCCGAACAGGAACGGTTGCGGCGTGGCGTCGAACCCACGCGCCTGGTCGCCGCTGAAGCCGTCCTGCCCGGTGAGCGCAACCGTGAACACCCAGCCGCTGCCCACGGTGCCGAAGGCGCTCTTCGGGAGGATCAGCGTCACCGTGCCGCGCGAGTCATCGACCACCATCTGGAGCGTTCCGAGCGACGATCCGCCGGGGTTCACCCAGACGGGGTCGGCGAAGCCCTGGACTTCGATCCGCTCGCTCCAGGCACCCGAGCTCGCGAGCGCATAGTTCCGTTCCGCGAATGGAGGCTGCGTCGAGGTCGTGCTCGCTCCGGGATCGTGCACAAACACGTCGAGCAGCTGTGCGCCGAATGGATTGCCGAACGTCGCCGCGAGGTTGGCGATCGTGGCCTGGAGGTACACATTGGCGTCGTCCTGCGTCACCCTGAGCCTCGTCAGGTCGAACGCACCGGGCTGGAAGTCGCCGCTGGTCGGGTACTGATAGGTACCCGGGCCGTTGTCGTCGCCCGTTGGGTCGGTGACGTCAATCTCGGTGGTGCCCGGCAGCGCGAGGTTGTGGACCGAGAGCTGGTCGTAGCCCGTGCTCCCGCCGCGAGTGGCCGTCACCGTGATCGTGGTGGCGCCGAACCCGACGGGCAGCTGCAGCGACCAGTTGCCCGATTGATCGGCCGTGGTCGAGGCGGTCGCCGCGGTGCCACCGGTCGAGTCCGAGGCGACCGCGTCGACCCGCGCACCGCGGGCCGTCGTGCCGGTGACCGTGACCGTCGAGCTGTTCACGGTGGCGCCGTTGGCGGGCGACGCCACGGTCACCGGGAGCGTTCCCGGCATCCCCGCGACGACGTAGCGATCCCGGACGATCGCCGGCGTCTCGAGGTCACGGCCAGAGCCGAGCGCCAGGGCGAGGCGCGCGTACTGCGCCTGGGCCCAGGTGAGCGGGCTGGCGGAGCCGGCGGGGCGACCCGGGGCAAATCCGATCGAGGCGGTGGCCGGATCCGAGCCGTACGGCGAGGCGGGGAGCGCCGGGTCCTCCCAGGCCTGCTCAGGCTCGAGGTAGTGCCCGGACGTCATCGCTGCCATTGCGCCGAGCAGCCCCGACGCGGCCGATGGGTGATTTGCGGCCACGTCATACTCGCCGCGCTCGCCCGCCAGCACCGGCCACAGATGGCCTGAGCCGCTGTCCGTTGGAGGCCACGGCGCCCCGGTCAGCGAGCAGCTGGTGGAGTCGGGCTCGAAGCAGTCTCCATACCCGTCCTCGGAGCCCTGCGCGCTCGTGCCGTAGCGGTAGAACCCGGCGCCGCGGATCGTCTGGCGCCCGATCACCTGATCGACCACGCCGAGTGAGGCCCTCACATCGGGATCTGACGCGGGGAGGATCCCCAGGCGGACGAGCTCGAGGAAGCCGGCGTCGACGACCGAGCGCTGGTCGGCGGTGATGCTGCCGTTGCCGAGGTTGTACGTGATCGCGGCGTTCGGGTCCCCGGTCTTCGAGACACGGATGAAGTACCTGGGCGCGTAGGGCCCGCTGGTCGTCACCGTCCAGCCCTTGATGCTCCGAGCGAACTGGTCGGCGGTTGCCTGGTATATCCGGGAGCGGACGGCATCGTGGTGCCGGGTAGCGATGTGCGCGGCCGCGGTCAGGCCTGCGATCTCGGCCGCGATCGTCGACGGCGAGTACCCGTTCTGCTCCTCCCAGCGCTCGACGCCGTCCGAGGGCCCGTGCGCGACGAGGAAATCCGCCGCCGGAATGATGTGATTGCGGTACAGGCCGGCATCACCGGCCAGCCCTGACTGCCACGCCATCAGGATCGGATACGAGGTCTCGTCGAGTTGCAGGCCGCCCGTGTCGGGCGCGGGCTTGCCGTTCTCCAGCGAGTTGCGCGGCATCGAGCCGTCGGCCTGCTGCTGGCGGTCGAACAGGAAGCGCGTCGCGTCGCGGGCCGTGCCGATGTCCCCGGCCACCAGCAATCCGGTGAACGCCTCGTACAGATCGCGGGCGAACACCTCACGGTAGGAACCGAAGTACATCGGCTTACCTCCCGGCGCGGTGTTGGCCGGCACCGACTGCCCCCACGGCGACGCGAGCCCGGCGGCGATCGCGCCGGCGAAGGTCTTGTCCTCGCTGGCCTTCACGACGTTGACTGAGCGGTAGTAATGCTCCACCGCGCCCCGGCCGATCCGGCGGCTCGGACGCTTGAGGCGCGCGTCGTAGCGGCGCCATTGCTGCTCGTAGCGCTGGCGGGTGGCCGCAAAGGCCCGGGTGGACGCGGCGCGGGCCGTCTGCACCGCTGTGGCCTCGGTGGTGCCGAAGCCAAGCGCGAGCGTGACCCGGCGGTTGCGCTGGAGCGCCAGGCCCGCGGTGAGCGCCACGTGACCGTCTGGCGCCGAGTCGTAGCTCGTGAGGCTGTGATCGGAGTCGAGCATGCTGAGGCCGTCGCTCGCGGTTCCTGCGTAGCCGACGCTGGCGCTCGAGAACGGCGTCGATGCACGGAGCGACTCGTAGGTCGGCACGGCGTAATCGCGATTGACGGCGGTGGTCGTCGTGTTGGTGTTGAAGGCCACGGGCACCTGGCCGCCGGATGGGACGAGCTCGGCGCTGTTGGCGCCGGCGTTGGCGGTCCCGCCCCCACCGGTGCCGCCGGCCAGCGGGTCGAGTCGTACGTACACGTGATCGCCGTTGGGGCCGTGGAAGCGGATGTGCATCACGACCGCGTCGCGCGCCGGATCAGCGATGTAGGTGGTGACGATCCGGTAGTCGTGGGCGCTGCTCGCGGCGGTGACGGTGCATGACATCCCGGATTGTGAGGGGCTCACCCGGTAGCTCATGTCCCGGGTCTGCAGGTCGGTGAACGAGCTGCCGTCGGTCACCAGGTACTGCAGCGTGTGGACGTTGGTCGCGTCGACGGTCGGCCAGTAGACATCGGAGAGGACTCCGTCGGCGACCGTGAACCAGACCTTCGAGGTCGTGTTGCGCGCCGTTCCGACGCAGTCCTTCCGGGCCAGATCGAAGTAGCTCTGAGCTCCCGGCAGATCGGGCGCCACCGTCGCCCGTGCCGCGCCCACGCTACCGGACACGAGCACGCCAAGGCACACCAGGACACCCAGCAGACGGCGCTTCATTTCCCAACCTCCCTCGCTGCTGCGACCTCCACGCGGGCCGCTCCGCCGTTCTAGCAGAGGCCCGCGCGGGGTGTCAATGGCCGTGCGCGAACGCGCGCCGCCAGGTCTCGAGATACGGCCGCTATCAGGACTCTCTTTCCCCTCAGTGAGCGTGACATCTGCCTGCGCCGCGAGTCTAACCATCGTCCAGTCGCGCCGGCGATTCTCAAGCAGCGGGACCCTGCGCCGACCACACGCGTAGGGCGAATCCCAGAGCCAGCAGGCCACACGCTCGGTATGACCTACGCGGCGCTAAACCAGATGCGACGCATGTGAGGTCTGCGGCACACGGACAGACATGCGAAGGACCTTCACATTCCTGGTAGCGACCGCGGCGCTTGCGCTCATGTGCAGCCCTGCACTCGGCGCCGTGAGGCCAGACGTGCACCTGCCCGGCAGGGTCTACTTCACGCAGTCTCAGTACACGGGGCACGAGAACCAGGGCTACGTGACGCTGACGATCCACCGCACGAACGCGGTGCCGACCGAGTGGATCCGCTACGGCGTACGGCAGGGGAGCGCACTCAACCACAAGGACTTCAACGTCATCCCGAACAGCTTGGCCACATTCCTGCCCGGCCAGGCCGACTACAGCTTCCGGGTCCATGTCTATGACCTGGGTATGCAGGCCCCGCCCGTACACGCGACGGCCTACCTGTTCGGCTCGTTTCCCCAGACGATGGCCGACCCGCATCAGGTTCCGGTCAAGATCCTCCGCGACGACCCGCTCCAGACCCGGGACCGGACGAACCCGCTGGAGCTCAGCCCGGCCCCGACCGACGGCAACGTCCTCGAGAATGCGCACTTCTTCGTCGCCGGCAACACGTCGCCGGCCGGCATTGCCGCGAGGGCGCTGCATGCGGCGAGTCCCGGCATCGCCAACGCCCTCGGCGTGATCGCCAACGCCCCTGGCGCCCGCCGGTTCTGGTTCTGGAACGAGCCCAACCCGGAGAAGCTCGTGGCCGGCTACCTGCAGTGGACCCAGCAACAGCAACCCGGTACGGCCGTTCAGCTCTCGACCTACTCGCTCGTCCACGGCCACTGCGCGCAGGGGCATTCCGATTCGGCCGCCTTCGTCAACCGTTATCGGCGCTGGATCGACCGGTTGGCCAGGGGAATCGGCAACTTCAAGGTGGTCATGTTCTTCGAGATCGACTCGCTGATCAGCACCGGCTGCCTGTCCCAGCATGGGCTCTACGTGCGGCTTCACGACGAGCTCAAGTGGGCGATCGACCGGCTCGAGCAGCAGCCTCACGTGGTCCTGTACCTCGATGCGGGCGCGGCCGACGCCAAGCCCTGGAAGCAGGATGCACGGATGCTGCGGACCGCCGGCGTCCGGGACGCCCAGGGCTTCTTCCTCAACGCGACTCACTTCGACTGGACAACCACCGAGCTCCGCTACGGCCAGCAGATCGCACGGGCGCTCGGCGGCGTGCACTTCGTGATCAACACCGGAGAGAACGGGCGCGGCCCGCTGGTGCCGGCCGACCGGGCTCGGAATGGCAACGAGGTTCTCTGCAACCCGCCCGGCCGCGGACTCGGTCCGTTCTCCACCGACACCGGCTACAAGTGGGCCGACGGCTTTCTGTGGTTCTCGAACCCGGGTGGATCGGGCGGCTCGTGCCGACCGGGCGCACCACCGGTCGCCCACTATTGGCCCCAGTACGCGGCGATGCTCGTCCACAACGCCGTCTACCGGGTCTCCGGGCCGCACTTCCCGCTGGTCCGGACGCCCGGCCCCGAGCCGGACTACTTCCCGCCGAACTGAGGCACGCGCCGGCGGCCGAGACGCCGCCGGGGCTCTTCGGCAAACCACGGACGCGGCCGCGCACCTCCCACGGTCCGGAATCCGGCCGTCTGGCCGATCCGACGAATAACGGCTGTTTCAGTCTTCGACCCCAGCCCATCCGGCCGTCCAACAAGATGACGAGACCCCTGAAGTTGGTCGTGCCCCAGCCCGAGTCCGACGAGCAAGTCGCGCTCGATCCGGGCGCGCTCGACCTGCGTGTGAGCTCGGCACGCACGGGGGGCTGGGTCACCGTCGTCTGCTGCATTCCCGCGCTCGTGTATGTGCTGACGGGCACCCGTGACCCAAGCGTGATCGCGGCCTGGGGGGTCGCGCTGGTCGCCGGAGTGGTCGCCTACTTCCTTCCCTGGAGACGGATCGTCCGCTCCCGCTGGCGCGAGTGGTTCTTCGTGACCTGGACTTTGCTGATCTGCTCCTGATCGGTTTCGTCGCCGTCCGCGACGGCGGCCCGAGCAGCCCCTTCATCGCCTTGCTGTTCGTCCCGATCGTGTTCGTCGATGGCTCGTACCCCACCTGGTCGGTCAACCTGATCAGCATGATTGCCGTGGCCGGGTACATCGCGCTCGCGGCCGGATTCGGGGAGAGCTGGCGCCGGGCGGTGATGATCCTCGCGGGACTCACGGGCGTTGCCCTAATGAGCTGGTGGCAGGCGCGCAATCACGCCAACAGCCGCCGGCGGCTCGCCGAGGCCACGATCACCGATCCGCTGACCGGCTGCCTGAACCGCCGTGGCTTCAACCAGGCGGCGCTCCAGGGATTGTCGGCACTCGACCGTCACGGCACTCCGATGGCGCTGATGATCCTCGACCTCGACGACTTCAAGGCCTACAACGACACCCACGGGCACCTGGCGGGCGACGCGCTGCTCGCCTGGGTCGCAGCCAAGATTCGCACCACCCTGCGCCCGATGGACTCCCTGGCGCGGATCGGGGGCGACGAGTTCGCGGTCCTGCTGGCCGCCGCCGATGCTCGCACCGCCCGTCGCGTGGCCGAGCGCATTCGTCGCGCATGCGAGCCGCGCGCTCCGCACTCGCTCGGGATCAGCTGCGCTCCGAGTAGCGGGCGGGATCTCGACGCGCTTTACCGCACGGCCGACCGTGCGCTCTACGCGTCCAAGCGGCTTCACCGCAGTGCCGCCGGGCTCGAAGCGCTGGCGTCGAACATGAAGCTGTACGGGGCCTGAGCGGCGCGGGCGTTCCCATCGGGCGGGCGTTCCCACCGGGCGGGCGTTCCCACCGGGCGGGCGTTCCCACCGGGCGGGCGTGACTACCAGCCGAGCGTTCCGGCGGGGCCCTTGAACGGGCCGACGAGCTCGCGCGTGATCCAGCCGCCGTAGAAGTCGCTCGGCTGCGCCTCGATCCGCTCCTCCCCCATGTACGCCGCGTCGACCCGGCCCGGGTAGAAGGCGAGGTGGTCGCGCAGCTGCTCATAACCGGACGAGGGGCTCGGATAGCTCCAGGCCACCGCCTCGAATCGCCGGTCACCGACGACCGCGTCGTGATAGCGAGCCGCGCCCTTGAACTCGCACCAGGTCGTGCGCGCGCGGCTGCCGATCAGCAGCGCACCCGCGACGTCAGCCGGTGGGAGGTAGATGGTCGGCGGATGGCTCGTCTCGAGCACGCGCAGCGCCCGCTCGGAGTCCGCGAGCGTCTCGCCCGCCAGCTCCACGCGGACCCTGCACTCGCACGAGACCACCACCGGCGGTCGCGGGTAATCCCAGACGCTCTCGATCCCCCCGCCGCTCATGGTCCCGCCGGTGAGCCGGTCGCCGGGCCGGCGGCCCGTAGCCGCTCGGTCTTCACGAACCGTCGTTTCAGTCCTGTCAGCGCGCGGTCCCCCATGCGCCTGAACACGATGTCGAGCAGCGGATCGGCGATCCGGAAGACCCCCCTCAATTGCAGGTCGGCGTCGTAGATGACGCGCGTCCCGTCGGCGGTCTCCTCGCAGGTGATCCGATCGGACGAGACGACCGTGGCGTTTTCGCCGAACAGCGTGACCGTGTTCGGTGGGTCGAATTCCACGATCCGGTAGGTGATCTCGGTCTTGCGCCCCAGGAACTCTGCCTGTAGCCGGAACTCCGAGCCCTGCTGCGGCGGAGCTCCGCCGATTCGCTCGGCGTTGACGACGCCCGGGTCCCACTCCTTGGTGGTCGAGAAGTCGCTCAGGTATGCGAACACCTCCTCCTGCCCAAGCGACGTGACCAGTTCTGCGCGGTAATGAGCCATCTCAGAAGCGGGCGGGAAGCAGCACGCGTTCGACGACATGGATCGCACCATTCGAGGCCTCGATCCCGAAGCTCTGCAGCGCGGCGCCGTCGACGCGGATGTCCGGACCGGACGACACCAGGAGCTCCTCGCCATGGAGCGTCGCCACGCGCGGGAGGCTCGCCAGCTCGTCGGCGCCGAGGTGGCCGGGTGCGAGGTGGTAGGCGAGCACACTCGCCAGCCTGTGCGGCTCGCCGAACAGCGAGTTCACCGCCCCCGGCGGCAGGCGGCCAAACGCCCGGTCGTCAGGCGCGAACAGCGTGTAGGGCCCAGGAGCCGCGAACACGGTGGCCAAGCCGGCACGTTCAACGGCCGCGACAAGCGTCTCGAAGTTGCCGGCCTGCTCGATCGTCGCCAGCAGGTCGGGACCGCGGCGCGAGCCGCTGCGGTTCGGGTGATCTTCTTTGGACAGACCGATTAACACGACTCGCCGAGGCTAATCCTGCGTACAGCGTTTGTCAAGTGTCTGTCTAAGTTCTGTATAGTTCAGTCCCATGCCGTCGGATCCAGGCCCACATCGGATCGGCCAGTTCGCCCGGCGGGTGGGCGTCAGTCCGGAGCTGCTCCGCGCCTGGGAGCGCCGCTACGACCTCCTGCGACCGGTCCGTTCCCCTGGCGGCTTTCGCCTGTACGGCGAGGAGGACGCCGAGCGCGTGGCGCTCATGCGCAGCGCACTCGCGTCGGGGCTGTCGGCCGCGGAGGCCGCCCGCACCGTGGTCGAGCCGGTGCCGGTTTCGGGAGGCCTGCTCGAAGACTCCTCGGTGCGCCTTCTCGACGCGATTCAAAGCTACGACGAGAGCGCCGTGCAGGCAGTGCTCGATCACGACCTGTCAGCGTTCAGCATCGAGACCGTCGTGCAGGGGCTCGTGCTCCCGGTGCTCGCCGAGGTCGGCGCCCGCTGGGAGCAGGGCAGGCTGAGCATCAGCCAGGAGCACTTCGCCAGTCATCTGATCCGCGCGCGGCTGCTCTCACTGGGCCGCTTTTGGGGACGCGGCGCCGGGCCGCTGGCGGTGCTCGCCTGCGCCCCTCGCGAGGAGCACGACCTCAGCCTGATCGCGTTCGGGCTTCTGCTGCGCTCGTACGGCTGGTGCATCCTGTTCCTCGGCGCGAACACTCCCGTGCCCACGCTCGCCGAGACCGCCGAGCGCACCGATCCCGCCGCCCTCGTGCTGACCAGCTTCGACTCGCGGCTGCTGCTGGCCGAGGACGCGGCGCTGCGCCGGCTCGGTCGGCGCGCCACGTTGCATCTGAGCGGTCCAGGCGCGACCGAGGCGGTGGCGAAGCGACTCGGCCTCGATCGCCTGGACGGCGACCTCGTGGCCGCTGCGCAGCACGTTGCCCGCGTTTAGCCGCAGGTGGTGGCGCTCAGCTTGTTAACGCAGTTCTCGATCCGCAGCGCCTGCTGGGCGAAGGCGCCGAGCGCGGGCTTGATGCTGACCGCGCCGCCCACGTATTTCTCGAGCCCGGCGAAGTCGAACCCGTAGGGGTGCTTGCTCGGAGTCTCGTTGCCCATCCACGTGTACCAGTAGAACCCCATCAGCCCGAGTTTCAGGGCGTTCGCCGCGAGCAGCGGCATCACCTGCTTGACGCGCTGCGCCTGCTGTGACTCGGTCGTGCTGACACCGAACTGCGGCGGCGCCTTGCCCGCGGACGACGGCCACGTGATCTCGGTGGCGAGGATCGGCTTGCCGCTGTCGCCGTTGCGATTCATCACCTGGCGGGCGCGCTGGAGAATCGTGATCACGCCCTGGGGCGTGGCCGTATAGGGGTGGATCGCGACGATGTCGAACAGGCTCCGAGCGCCCGGCACCCGGTAGATCTGCGCCAGGTACTTCCAGGAGAAGTCCGCCAGACCGGCCAGCACCACCTTGGCCCCCGGATCGGCGGCCTTGATCGCCGCGCGCGCCGCTCGCAGCAGCGCGACGTACGAGGGGGCGAACGGCTGCTCAGTCCAGTAGCTGACGAAATGCGGCTCGTTCCAGATCTGCCACATCCGTATCGGCACCTTCGGGATCTGCGGGTGCGCGCTCCAGAACGACCCGTCGGGGCCGTAGCGATGCACCATCGCCGCCATCGCCGCGGCGTACGGAGCCGGATCCTTCGGAGGCGATGCGAGGCTGCCGGGGTGGGTCGCGTCCCAGCCCGGCGTGTACTCGAGCACGGGCAGCAGCGGCAGGTGATGCTGGGCCGCCAGCGAGACCAGCCCGTCAAGGCCGGCGAACCTGGTCGGCACCCCGCCGACTACGACGAATCCAGAGCGCTGGCTCGCCGGCACGTCAGCCACGCTTCGGTAGGGCTGGAGCTCGGCCCAGTTGATCGCTACCCGCAGGCTCTCGGCCCCGCTTGCCACGGCGCGGTCGACCTGCGCTCCGAGGTCGACGTTCGGGTACAGGACCGGTCCGTCGAACGTCACCCCGACCAGCGGCCCGGAGACCGGTTTGCCCGGCGGCGCCGACGTGGTCGTGGTGGTGGTGGAGCCCGTCTTCGAGCCCGACGATCCGCACCCGGCCAGCACAACCCCCGCGAGAATCACGCCGATCGCGGGCAGCAGGAGCGTCCGGCGCCACATCGCGGCGAGTGTAGAGGCGGCGCGGTCCGGTTCGCGCTGGCGGGAGCGTTGGGGCGGGTGTGCGGGTCAGGCTGGGCATACGGCCAGGCCTGGGCGCCGCGGGCGCCCAGGGCTGTGCCCCGCGTGCGGCCGCGGGCGCCGCGGCGACCGCATGTCAATCGCCGGCACGGCCGAGCGTTCCGCCGCCGCCGAGCGTTTGGGATGAACGGTCGCATATACAGACCAAAGACCCCAAGGAGGGGTCGTTGACTCGCTCAGGAGGCGAGCGCGTCCGCGTCGTCCGGTTCGCGCAGGACGGTTACGCGCTCGTCCTCGAACACCGCGGTCACCTCGAGATGGCCGCCGAGCGCCGCGACGTAGCGAGCCAGGGTCGACAGATAGAGGTCATCCTCCTGCTCGATCCGAGAGATGTTCGGCTGGCTGACCGCGAGGGCATCGGCGATCGCCGACTGGCTGACCCCGCGCTGCTTGCGCAGGTCGGCCAGCCGAGTCTGCGCATCCATCAGGCGCCGGTACGTGGCGACCCGCGCCTCGTTC
Source organism: uncultured Solirubrobacterales bacterium (assembly GCA_963796645.1). Classification (GTDB taxonomy): domain Bacteria; phylum Actinomycetota; class Thermoleophilia; order Solirubrobacterales; family Solirubrobacteraceae; genus Palsa-465. The sequence continues at coordinate 481,384 of CAWCMQ010000009.1, forward strand.
AGCGGTCTCTGTCCGCGGACCTTCCGCCAGCTCTTGGTGGCCTTTGCAGTGATGGCCTCTCCATTCCGATATGCCGCAGATGCTCGTCGTAGAGGCGGTCAGCACGCGGGATGTTGCGCGCGTACCACCCGTTCCAATCACCAGCCTTATCGCCGCCGAGCAGAACGATGGCGTGCCGGTTCGGGTCAAACGCAAATAGGGCGCGCAGCTGGCCGCCGACCGAGCGCAGCTCCTTCATGTTGCGGTGGCGCGACCCCTTGATCGAGTCCACGAACGGACGCCCCAGCGCTGGGCCGCGACGTTCGAGCTCATCGAACGACGCGGCAACCCGGTTGGCGTCCTCGGGCCGGAGTCCGAGAAACCAGCGCTCCGCCTCCGCCGTGAATGCGACCTCCCAACGGCGTTCATAATGCATTCATTATACCACCATGCGGCGGCCGTCCGCGGGCCACGCTCGCCGCACCGTCCGCACGCTTGCCGCACCGTTCCGCACACTCGCCACACCGTTCCGCACGCTCGCACCGTTCCGCACCCGTCGAGGATGGGCGAGAGCCCTGTGACAGAACAAGACGCATTCGTGTCATCTCTGTGTCAATCCCGGTTTCGCTCCGCGGGCTTGGGGGCTGAGTTGCCATATATGCAACTGAGATCCCAACCCCCGCGGTAGGTGGCGCTCCGAGACTGCCCCGCCGCCCCGGCCCCGACGATCTAACCTCCCCCCATGCCCGAGGTGCGCCTGCGGCCGATGACCGACGCAGAGTTCAGCGTCTTCCGGGCCGAGGCGATCCGGGAGTATGCGGCCGAGCGCGTGAAGGCCGGTGAATTGCGCCCCGACGAAGCGGAGGCGCGGTCGGCCGAACAGACGGACGCGCTGCTCGCCGATGGTGTGCGCACCGAGGGGATGCTTCTGGTGGTGGCGGAGAGCGAGGCGGGCGAGGTTGTCGGATCAGCCTGGGTGGCGCTCGGCGCCGAAGGGCGAAACGCCGATGCGTGGATCTACGCAATCGAGGTCGCCTCGGGGGCGCGGGGCCGCGGCTACGGACGCGCGCTGCTTGCCTCGCTCGAGCACGAGGTCGCGGCCAGGGGCGGGGCGTCGATCGCCCTCAACGTGTTCGGTGCCAATCGCACCGCCCGGTCTCTGTACGAGTCCTCGGGCTACGAGGTCACGTCGCTGCACATGCGCAAGGGGCTGGGCTGATGCCGGCGCGGACGCGGCCGCGGGTTCAGCCGCGGCGGCACCGCGGCGCATTCAGCCGCACGTACAACCGCGCGTTCAGCCGCCGCCGGGCGTGCCCCAGCGCGTGAACGTCGGCCACACGTCGACGACGCGCCCGGACCGCAGCGCGTGCAGTCCGCCGAAGTAGTCGATCCCATCGCCGCCCTGATTTGGCCAGCAGAGCACGTAGTCGGACGTGGTCAACTCGCCCGGCGGCGCGTAGACCATGCAGCGGCCGCCCTCGCGCTCGTCGTCCATGACTCCCTTGGGGTAGACGAACGGGGGCTGAATGCCGCCCTGGTCCGGCCAGGTCGAGCCCTTCAGGAAGTACTCCTCCCCTGTGATCGGCGGGATCGGCACTTTCGTGAACAGTGTCGACGGGTACGGACCGACGTCCTTGAGCACCGGCGCCGCCTGGGTGAGCGCACGCGCCAGTCCCTCGTTGTCGAAGCCCGCCGCCATGTAGCCGGCGTAAACGAAGGCCGATCCGGGGCTGATCTCGTTGATCTCAGGCTTGCCGGCCCAGTTGTGGTAGTTCGCGCTCCCAGGGCCGTTGCGGATCAGCGTCTTCTCGTCGTACAGATCGCTGCCCTCGGAACGGAGGTGCTCGAGGTAGCCCTTGTAGTAGCCGCTCGCCTGCTTGGCTACCTGGGTGCGCCAGCTCTCGGCCGGGGTGGCCGTGGCGTGGCCGTCGTAGCAGAGCACGGCCTTCAGCCGCAGCACGCGGCGCTCGCGACGCAGCAGCTTGATCGCGGCCGTGATCTCGGCCGGGTGGTGAAACCCACCGCGACCCTCGCCCGAGTCGAACTCGAGCCCGACGTGCAGCGGCACCGGCCGTGGCGTGTTCTTGGCCAGTCGCGCCATGTCCTCGAGGATCTGGATCGAGCTCGCGAGCAGCGTCAGCCGATGCGGGCGCTGACCGCGAGGCGGTGCCGAGGTCATGTAGTGGTGGAGCTCCCCCCGGGTCGGCGGATAGCCCATCAGCAGGTCCGTCCCCGCCGGCGCAGCGGTCATGATCTGGTCGACCGTGCGCAGGTGGAACACGAGCCCACGCGGCTCGGGCAGCAGATGCAGGATGTACGCGCACAGGCGCGGCGACTGGAACACCTTCAACGCCGGCCGAACATGCCACCGGTTGGCCCGTGCGAACTCGACGATCCGCCTCGCATTGTGGTCGACCGCGGCGAGGTCGACGAACATGATCGGCTCACCGCGCCCGTGCTCGCGCGCGAGTCGCGCCAGCACGGCGTTCGTGGTCGGCGCGCCGCCCGAGCCGAGCCCTCGCGGGAAGGCATCCGCACCCACGGGACCGAGCGTGACCGCTTCGGCCGAGCTCGGGACGATCGTGCCGGCGGCGAGCGCCCCGGCGGCGACGACGAAGTTTCGTCGAGTAAGGGGGGTCATGCTGGTAGCTCCTCTCGTTCGCCGACCCATCGCGATACGGTCGGCCACAGCGCGCGAACCTCGCCCTCGCGTGCCGCGTGGAGACCGCCGAAGTAGTCCTGCCCCTCCATCACCTGCTGCGCGGTCTCGACCACATAGTCGCCGAGGTCGAGCTGGCCGGGATGGGCGAGGATCAGGCCCGAGGCGTTCGACCCGCGCCCGTACACCGGGCCTTCGAGCAGACCGGCCGGGTAGACGAGCTTCGACAGCGTCGGGTTGTTGCCGGTCGGCCAGCCGCCTGACTTGATGTACACGGGCACCGTGCCCGGCGGGATCGGGAACGGGCCCTTGCCGAGGAACAGGTTCTCCGGAAGGCGCAGAACCGGCGCGCACAGGTACAAGCCCTTGGCCAGTCCGGCCGAGGTGTCGTAGGCATCGAGGTAGTTCGCGAACAGGACCGCGGACCCGGCCGAGAATTCGTTTGCGGCCGTGGTTCCCGACCAGTACGTGTAGTTGGACGAGCCGGGCCCGTTGCGGACGAATCGCTTGAGGTCGACGAAGTCGTGCGCCTGGTGGACGACCGCGTCGTAGGCCTTGACGAGATTGCCCTGCGCGAACTTCGCCGCAACTCGGCGCGTCGGGTCATCGCTCTCCCCGGACGCGAGCGCGTCGTAGCAGAGGAGCGCAGTCAGGCGCAGGCGGTGCTTGGCTTTACGCAGCAGTTTCAAGGCGGTTGAGAGTTCGGCACCGGGGTCGAAACCGCCGCGTGGGATCCCGTTGTAGATCTCCAACACGACGTCGATCGGCAAGTTGCGTGCGGTGTGCTTGGAGAGCTCGTCAAGCGCGCGCAGCAGCTCCAGGCCGTCGACGTTGATGCGCAGCTTGTGCTGTCGCTCGCCGCGGGCCGGTCGGGTGTGCAGATAGCGCTCGAGTTCGCCGAGCGTCGGCGGGTAACCCATCAGGAAATCGGTTCCGATGGGCACGTGCGGCAGCGCCTGGTCGAGATCGCGGAGGTGGTGGATCATCACCTTCGGCCGCTCGAGCTTGCTCAGCACGTAGGCGAGCAGCTCGGGCGAGCGCAGCGTCTTGTACGCGGGTCGCCACTCGATCCGGTTGCGCTTGCTCCAATCAATCAGCCGGCGGCAGTTGTGATCGACGGCCGCGAGGTCGACGATCGCCACCGGCTCGCCCCGGCCGATGCGCCGCGCCAAACCGGCGACGGCGGCGAGCGCCATCGGACGGCCGCCGTGACCAAGGCTCGGCGCGGAGGCGCTCGTGTACCTCTGGTCGGCGGCCGCGGAGCCGACGCCGTGCGTCAGCTCGAGCGCCATCGCCGCACCGACGGCGCTTCCGAGCGCACCGCGCCGCGTGATGCCGCGATCGGTGTCCGGTCCGTCGTGCATCTCGGCGAGCGACTTTGACGATCGATCCCGGTGCCCACATCGGGGCGTTCCCGCACGTGCGCGGTGGAGAACTACCTCTCGGGAACGGAGAGCAATGCGGCCGAGAAGGCGGGGACGAGCACGCGATATGACCCGCCGCGCGCAGCCACGGTCTCCTTGGCGCGCTGGCCGAGCCAATGGCCTCCGGGGCCGAGCCGCTGACCGTCCAGTGTCACCGTGCTGTTGGCCTGGATCGACGGAGCGCTGAGGCGCTCAATTCGACCCGATGCGGTCGAGGTGGTGGCGAGCTTCACGTACGCGGGACGGCTCGACTTGTTGATGTAGAGAATGTGCAGCCGGCTCCCGACCCGGACCGCCCACACCTTCAGCTCGCTCAGCCCGCCCTGGCGGGACACGCGCAGGATCCGCGCGCCCGGGCCGAGCGTCCGCGCGAACATCGCCATCCCGTAGAACAGCGGCTCGGCGTAGATCTGCGTGGGCTCGATGCCAAGCGCCGTGTTCAGGTAAGCGGCGCGCAGGTGGATGTTGACGCCGACCACGCGCTGCATCACGAGATTGAACAGCAGGTCCGGCGCCCACAGAGCGGTGGCGAATGTGTCGGTCCGGCCCCCAATCCCGCCGCACACCGACGAGCCGACCTCGGTGAGCCGAACCGGCAGACCCTGCGCGCTGCTCGCCCTCACGACGAACCGCTCGGAGCGAGCGACGCCCCGGCTGTTCGAGTCCTTGAGGTAACCGGCGGGAATTGGATACTTCGGGTCCCCCGGCGACGCGCACCCCTCGAACGGCGGGTAGTTGTGGGCGGTTACGAGCGAGACGTTGTGCTCCTGCGAGGAGCCGACGAGCTCGCGCACCCACTGCGGCGCCCGGCTGATGACCGACGGGCCGGCGAACGCAGCATGCGGGGCGACGGCGCGGATCGCGCGCACGTAGGCCCCGAACAGGTTGACGTAGTCGATCGGGCGGAACGTGAGTGCCCAGGCGTTCGGGCCGCTCGGCTCGGCCCGCGTGAAGCCGACCAACCCATCGTGATAAAGGTCGGGCTCGTTGCCGATCTCAAACGCCTGGATGCTGCGTCCGGGAAGCGCCCGGCGCGCGGCGCCGACGACCTGGGCCGCCATCGCCGGCGAATGCGCCGCCAGGTTGAGATCGAGGATCACCTTGAGCCCGGCGTCGCGCACCAGCTCACCCAGACGCGTCATCCACGCCGGCGTCAGCTCGAAGTAACGGCCCTGGCGGTACGGGGCGGCGACCACGGCCCATGGATCCGAACCCCAGAACGAGCTGTCAGCGCTCTCCCCGCCCACGCGCAGGACGACCGGCGCGGTCTCGCCGGGCGGCCGCAGCACATCGAGTAACCGCGCAAAGCTGGTCATGTGCTGCTCGTAGGAGGGCAACTCGGAGCTCTCGACCGAGACTCCCAGGAACGAGCGCGGGACCGTACGCAGCGTGGACTCGACGGAGATCGAGAGGTGCGCCGCGCCGCGCGCTGACGCGGCCGCCGGTGAAAACGCAGCGAGCACAGCCGCGAGCAGCACGAGCCCCCCGAGCAGCCGTGGCCGCCGGGCCGCACGAAATCTCGCCGGACCGCCGGTGCGTGAAAACATCGACGACCCCGCTGCGCCTCTTCGAACCCCCATATCCGCTCGGGCAGTGTAGCCGCCGGGCCGCGGACCGCCGCGCCTCGGACCGCGGGGCCGCGGACGCCCGACCCGGTACCGGCGCCCTACGCCGTCACCGCGGGCAGCCCGACCCCGATCACCTTCAGCCGCCGCGACAGCGCGGTGAACGCGAACTCGTTCATTTCCTGGGCCGTGTACCCGAGGTACTCGTAGTCGTCGCCGAGCTGGTGGCCCTTGGGCACGAGCACGCCGGCGGCCGAGGGCAGCGTCTCCACGAGCTTGTCCTGGATTCGCTGGGCGAGCTCCGGCTCGCGTGCCTTGCGCTGGAGGAACCATGTGCCGTAGGCGACGTGCCGGTGCTCGTCCTGTGAGATCAGGTTGAAGCCCTTGAGGTGTCCCGGGAAGATCCCCCGAGTCTCCATATTGCTGGTCTGGAAGTACTGGCCGGTGAGCGCGAGCGTGCCCTCGATCACCATGTGATACAGCGTCACGAAGTCGACCTTGGCGCCGATGTCCTTAGGGTCGGCAAGCAGCGCCTCGTGCGCCTCGACGAGATACCCATCGAACAGCTTGAAGTAATCCTCGGTGAGGTCCTCCCGCGCCCGCACCAGGCGATCCTCGAACGTGCCGTCGTAGGCGAACACCTCCTCGTAGAGGCGGTTGAAGTGCTGGGCGTGGCGCGCCTCGTCGACCTGCTGAGTGAGCAGGAACGCTTCCTCGTGCTTGTCCTCGGCCGCGAGCACCAGGCCCGAGAACTGGTTCGTGACCCGCTCCTCCCCGACGAAGAACGCGGACAGGCCCCACGACATCTCCTCGCGCATCTGCTCGGGCATCGCTTCCCAATCCCTGCGGTCCTGGGTCAGGTCGATCTGGTGCGAGGCCCAGCTCTGCCGCTCCCACAGCCGGTAGAGCTCCAGCGGACTCATCAACTTCACCTGGGGCAACTTCGACTCGTCGGTGATCGTCCCGACGTCACCCTGGACCGTGAGGTCAAGCAGGCTGGACAATGAGGACCTCCTGTCGTGGGAACTGGTGCAGCGCGAGTCTAACCGCGCGCGCCGGGCCGGATTAGGCTGTATCGGAATGAAGCTGCGTGCCGCCGTCCTCGCGCTCGCCTTTGGGCTGATCTCTCCGCTCAGCGCGTCGGCGGCTCCCGCCCCGCTGTCGGCCGATCGGGCCCCCGCCGACATCGCCTCGACGTTCGGGAGCGGGTCGTTCGGACGCTGGCTCGTGGACGGCTTCGGGATGCCGGCGTTTCGCTACGACGTCGACGAGCAGGTGGCGGCGCGCGCGCGGCAGCCCGAGCTGCACGGCGTCACGGCGGCACAGCACGAGCTCGGCAACGACAACATCGTCGCCGACGCGTCCAACGACGGGTACACGCAGTTCTGGAGCCAGGCGCGGCTCGCCCAGTGGGCCAACCGATACGACCCCGCCGACCAGCACTACGCGGGCGGCTATGGGTACCTGAACGTCGACGGCCGCACGCTGAGCACGCTGTACCTCGACCGCCCGCGCCACGCGTTCACCGAGCGGCTGTTCGGGATCGGCTACTACGAGCGCCGGCTGCGCGCCGACGGGGTCGCGGTGCGTGAGGACGTCTACGCCCCGTTCGGCAACGACCCGCTGCTGCTCCACGACGTCACGATCACCAACACGAGCTCGCACGCTGAGCGCGTCTCGTGGTTCGAGTACTGGGATGTCAACCCCTATAACCAGACGCTCGCGAAGCCGCGCGGGCTCGGGACACCGCACTGGGACCCGGCCCAGCGGAGCCTCACCGTGCCCCAGGCGCCCGGTGACGGCGACACGCGACCGCTGAGCATCTTCGCCGCCGCGCTGCGCGGACCGCTCGGCGGTCACGAGACCTCGCTGGACGCGTTCTTCGGAAGTGGCGGCCGGGCCTCGCCGGCCGCGGTCCGCGCCGACCGGCTTAGCGGAGCGACCGCCCCGGCGACCCCGGAGGGCACCCCCGGTCGGACCCTGTTCGTGTTCCGCGCGCCGATGCGCCTGCGGCCCGGACGGTCGGTCACGCTCCGCTATGCGTACGGGATGGCCCACCCCGGCCAGATCCCGGCGCTGATTCGCAGAAACCGGCGTGCCGTGAATCCGCTCAAGGCCAGCGAGCATGCATGGAAGGCGTGGCTGCCGAAGGCGTCGTTTGGGCCTCGCTGGCGGTGGGTCGCGCGTGAGCTGCAGTGGGACGCCTACCTGCTGCGCGCGGCCTCGGTCTACGAGGAGGTCTGCGGGCACCACACGATCACCCAGGGCGGCTACTACCAGTACGCGAGCGGGCTGAACCTCGGGTCGCGGAGCTGGCTGCACTACCTGTTGCCGATGGTCTACGCCGATCCCTCGATGGCCCGCGAGATCCTTCGCTACACGGTGTCGCTCCAGTCGGGCAACGCCAACGACATCCCGTACGGGACTGGGCCGCTGTGCACGCTTTACAACGCGCTCGGAACCTCCGACGACCTCGATTTCTGGCTGCTGCTCGCCGCGGCCGAGTACGGGCTCGGCTCTCGCGACGTCGCATTCTTCTCCGAGAAGTTGCCGTTCTACGGCACCCACCGACGCGCCACGATCTGGGAGCACCTGAAGGTCGCGTTCCGCCACCAGGAGTCGCTGCGGGGGCCGAATGGCGGCTATCTCGCCGGGACCAATGGGGACTGGTCGGACTTCTCGGCCACGTTCCTGCACATGAGCGAGTCGATGCTCGTGCCCGCTCAGCTCGCGTACGCCTACCCGCGGCTCGCCGCTCTGGCCGACCTGAGGGGCGACCACCAGTTCGCACGGCAGCTGCGCGCCCGTGCCCGGCAGCTGGTCGGGGTGCTGCGCCGTGAGTGGACGGGCCGGTGGTACCTGCGCGGCTACGACGGCTCGGCACCGATCGGTAACGGAGCGATCTTCGGCGAGCCGCAGCCGTGGGCGATCGTGGCCGGCGCGCCGAGCCGGCACCAGGCCGCCGTGCTGGTCGCCAACATCCGCCGCTTCCTCACCGGCATCGGCGCGCCCGCCGTGATCGGTGGACCGGCGAGGATCGGATCGGCCCTGTCGCCCGCGGCGCGTGACCCGGGCGTCACCGAGCCACCGACCGGCGGCGCGTTCGACGGCGCGTCGCAGTACGTCGGCGGCGTCTGGTTCGACGTCAACGGCTGGCTCACCTGGGCCCTCTCGCAGCTCGACGGCGTCGTGCCGCACGCCGCCGCCTACGCGTGGAGCGAGTACACGCGCAACACGCTGGCCACCCACGCCCACGTGTTCGGAGACCATTGGGACGGAACGATCTCGATCGACGACGCCTGCAACGCCTTCTACGCGCACCAGCCCGCGCGCTGCGGCATCCCGCTGTACAGCACCTACGAAGGCCAGATCACCGAGCAGCCAACCTGGATGGTGATGGGCGCAGTGCACCTCGCCGGCGTCACCGCGCTCGAGCGCGGGTTCATCGTCAGTCCCCACCTGGGGAACTTCTCGTTGCGCCTGCCCGAGCTCGGCGTCGCGCGTGCGCCGCGACTCGAGCGCGGCTACTTCCGGATCGCGCGCAACGAGCGGCTCGTGATTGAAGTCGGCGGCCCCCCGCGAACGGCGCACGGCGTGACGGCGTGGGCGAACGGGCGTCAGGTCAGGAATCATCGCCAGGGCCGACTCGTGGTCTTCACGCTTGCGGCCCGGCAGGGGCGTGCGGCAGATTGGGCGGTGACGTGGCGATGAGCGACTCGGACGCGCAAGTGAGCCGGCTCAGCCGGCGGTGATGACGACCGCCCGGTTGGTGCGACGGGCGCCCGTGCTCACGGTCAGCGTCCCCGCGGCCCAGACGAAATCGCGCGTTCGATGCCCGTTGATCGAGACCGAGGCCGCGCGCGGAACCCCGAGCAGGCGCACCTCCCAGCTTCGGCGCACCGGCGCGCCGGCGAAATGTCCCCGCACCGCGGAGATCGTGACCGTCGAGCGCCCGGAGCGCTCGGCGTGGGTGATCCTCGTCCACTGCTGGCGGCCACGCGTGTAACCGAACCCGGTGCCCTGATCGTCGTAGAGCATGAGCGCGCCGCGGGCGCCGGGATAGGCGGTGAGGATCAGCTTGCGACTCGGAGCGGGGGGCGTGAACGGAGCGTACGGCTGGGTCGGGATCACGGCCCCCGCGCGAACCAGGACGGGCATCTGATCGAGCGGGACCTGAAGCGTGCGCACGCTCGGTCCGTGCAACCTCCGGCCGGTGAAGTAGTCGACCCAGCTTCCAGGCGGGATCCACACCGTGGCGGCGGCCGGATCGCCGGCGGTGGTGACCGGCTCGACGACCACGTTCGGCCCGAATGTGTACTCCGACGGGTGCTGGTACGCGCCGGCCTGCCGCGGCCATTGCAGGTACAGCGCACCGGTGATCGGCAGGCCCGTGTCGTACGTGCGGCGCGCAAGCGTGTAGATGTACGGGCCGAGCGCCTCGCGCAGTCGCAGGAACGAGGCGGCCGCCGCGTCGGCGGTGCGCGAGTACTGCCAGGGCAGACGGTCGCCATGATTGGAGTGCAACCGGTCGAGTGGCTCGAAGGTCCCGAACGCGACCCACCGCGCATACAGGTCGTCGGGCAGATGCTCATTGAGGATCCCCGTCTGAGCCGAGCACACGCCGGCCGACGGCTGCCCGTTGAAGCTGCCGATGTCGTGGCTGACATACGGCAGCCCCACATTGCCTTCCTCGGCGCTGAAGCGAGCCTCGAATCCGAGCATCGCCCAGGTCGCGCATGTGTCGCCGGTGAACTGGATCGTGTAGCGGTGCTCGGCGAAGATCCCGGTGCCACCGTTCTGTCCGTCCCCATCGTCGGGCAGCGAGGCGCTGTAGGACGCGCCGGCGCGAGCGAACGCCGGCCAGCGTAGGCCGCGCGCCCGCTCGTGGGCCGCGTACAGCGAGTTGATCCATGTGTCGGCGGTCAGCCCGGGTGCTGAGGCGCTCGAGGCGTCGCAGCACCAGTCGAGCCAGAAGAAGTCAACGCCGTCGTTCGCAAACGGTTGGTGCAGCCCGAAGTACGCAGCGACCTGACGCGGGTTGGTCCAGTTGAACACATGGCATTGACCGGTCGGATCCGCCATCAGGATCTGGCAGGTCCCGTTCGAGGACGGCAGATCCCCGGCGAGCGCTGCCGCCGCCGGGTACCTCGGATCGTGGCTCGAGATCGAGGGGTGGATGTTTACCGTGACCGACAGGCCCTGCGAGTGGGCCCAGCTCAGAAAGCGACGCGGGTCGGGGAACAGGCCGCTGTTCCATTCCCAGCTGTTCCAGCTGTAGGGCCGGCCCGGCGCGCCGGCGATCGGCGCGTACACGGCGGACAGCGCGGGGTCGAGCTCGCGCTTGAAGTCCGTGTCGATCGACAACGTGTCGAGCGGGATGCGGCGGGCGCGGAACTGCCCGAGAAGCATGTGGTAATCGTTCTCGGAGTAGGGCCAGTAGCGCGAGAACCAGACGCCGAACGCGCTACGAGGAAGCAGCGGCGCCGGGCCGGTGAGCGCCCTCAGGTCTTCGAGCGCGCGAGCGTAGTCGCTGCCGTACGAGAACAGGTACCAGTCCTGGTAGGCGCCGGCGCGCGCCGGCCGTACGCTGAACCCGCCCCTCCTCAGGAGGACCGTCCGGGTGTCATCGAGGACATACCAGCCGGCCCGGGTCAGCAGACCCGGGTGCAGCTCGACCGGCCCGGACAACAGGTCGAGCGCGCGACGCCATCCCCCCAGGTTGTAGGTGTCGTCCGCCACTGTTGGATGGATCACCTTCCGCCCCATCCGCAGAGTCAGGTTGGCCGCGGTGAACGGGCCGGTGTTGAGCCGGTAGGTCAGCCGCAGCGCCGTCGTCTGGATCGTGATCGATCTCGCGGTGCGGTGGACCGCGAAGCGCGCCACCGGCAGTCGGGCCCGCGTCGCGGTCATCGTCGGTCGGTTCTCGAAGCGGCCGTCCTGCGCGTACTCGAGTCGGATCAGGGTCGGCGTCAGAACTTCGAAGCGGGCGCCGCCGGCGCGGACGACGTCACTCTTCGCTGCGCGCGCCGCGGCGCAAGGTGCGGTGGCCGCGACCAGCGCCACCACGATCAATGCTGCTCGACGCATGCGCGGACGCTACTAGGATCGCGGCGATGTGCGATAGCGTCGTCGTCATCGGAGACGGCCGGGTGCTGCTGGCCAAGAACTCCGACCGGGACCCGAACGAGGCCCAGGTGCTCGAATGGCACCCGCGACGGTCGTGGCGCCCGGGCGAGACGCTCCGCTGCACCTGGATCGAGATTCCCCAGGATCCGCAGACCCACGCGGTGCTGCTGAGCCGGCCGTTCTGGATGTGGGGAGCGGAGATGGGAGCTAACGAGCATGGCGTCGCAATCGGTAACGAGGCGGTGTTCACCCGCGAGCCCTACGCGCCGACCGGCCTGACGGGCATGGATCTGCTGCGGCTCGCGCTCGAGCGCGCCGCGACTGCGGCGGAGGCGGTGTCGGTGATCACCGACCTGCTCGAACGATTCGGCCAGGGCGGCGGCTGCGGGCACGAGAACCGCACGTTCACCTACCACAACAGTTTCGCAATTGCCGATCCGACCGGGGCCTACGTGCTCGAGACCGCAGGACGTCATTGGGCGATCGAGCGCGTCACCGCGGGCACGCGGAGCATCTCCAACGGACTGACGATCCCCGGCTTCACCGAACGCCACACTGACCGGATCCGGACCGCCGTCTCGGCATGCCATGCCCGCCGCGAGCTGACCGAGCGCGCCGCAGCCGAGCATGGCGGCTCGGTGCCCGGGCTGATCGACGTCCTGCGCTCACACGGTGCGAGCCGGTGGCCCGAGTACTCGATCGTCAACGGCGCGATGTCCGCCCCGTGCATGCACGCCGGCGGGCTCGTGGCGGCCTCGCAGACGACCGCCTCGTGGGTCTCCGAGCTGCGCAGCGATGGGAGCGTCCACTGGGCGACCGCGACGGCGGCGCCGTGCACCGCCTTGTTCAAGCCATTCCGCGTCGAGGAGCCCGTCGACCTCGGCCCCACGCCCGACGATCGGTTCGACCCCGCGTCGCTGTGGTGGCGACACGAGCTTCTGCACCGTGCCGCACTGCGCGCCCCGGCCGCGACCTTCGGCCGGTTCACGCCCGAGCGTGATGCGGTGCAGGCGGACTGGTGCGGGACGCCGCCCAACGGGCGGGACGCCGTCGCCCGCGGCGATGAGCTGCTCGAGCAGTGGACGGCGTCGGTCCGCGAGGCCGCCGCGGAGGATGTCCGCCCTCGGTGGGTCAGGCACTACTGGGAGATGCGGGATCGTCGCGCCGGCGTGGCCGCGCCGGCGCTCAGGGCAGCGACTCGACCATGATGTGCTCGAGGGCCAGCTCGCCCTCGCCATGGAGCTGCAGCAGCGCCTTGACCGCGTCGTCGGTGAACTGCTGTCCGGCCAGCGAGACGCACTCCGCGAGCGCCACGTCGACGCTCTTCGGAACCCCGTACGGGCGGCTCACGGTCATCACGTCCCAGGCATCGGCCAGCGCGAGCAGTGCCCCGCCCTCGGGAATCTCGTCGTCGGTCAGACCGTCCGGGTAGCCGTCCCCATCGGGGCGCTCGTGGTGGGTGCGAATCCACTCGACCTGCTCCGCCGCCAGCACGTCCTCGACGATCCGCGCCGACAGCTCGCTGTGCTCGGTCACCTGCATCCGCTCGAGCTCCGTCAGCGGCTCGGTCTTGCGCAGCACCGCATCGGGGATGCCGATCTTGCCGACGTCGTGCACGAGCGCCGCCTCGCCGAGCAGCCCGGCCCGGTCCGGGGACCAGCCCGCCGCACGCGCGAGTTTGGCGGCCAGGCCGGCGACCCGTTCGGAGTGCCTGCTCGTCGCCGGGTCCTTGGCGTCGATCGCGCGGGCCAGCGCCCGCAGCCCGAGCAGGGCCTGCGAGCGCTCGAGCCGTTCGGCGCGCTCCTGGGCGGAGAGCTCGTTGACGATCTCCGGGTCGTAGATCCAGCACTGGTTGCGTCCGTGAGCCTTGCTCCAGTACAGCGCCCCGTCGGCGAGATGGATCAGCTCGGCCGTGTCGTGGGTGACGGTCGTGTCGCAGATCCCCGCCGACACGGTGATCCGGTATGCGGGTGAGGACACCGACGCCACCGCCCGGCGCGCGCGCTCGACCGCGACGAGCGCCTGCACCCGGTTGGTCTCGGGCAGGATCCATGCGAACTCGTCCCCGCCAACCCGCGCGAGCGTGTCCTCCGCCCGTGCGAGCTTGCCCAGGGACCGCGCAACCTTGCACAGCACCTCGTCGCCGGTCTCGTGTCCGCCGGTGTCGTTGATCTGCTTGAAGTGGTCGACGTCGATCACTGCCACCGAGAGCGGCTCGCCGTGGCGCTTGGCGCGGGCGACCTCGGCCGCGAGCCGCAGCCGCAGCGCCCGGTGGTTGGCCAGCCCCGTGAGCGGGTCGGTCGACGCCTGTGCTGCGAGCTTGGCGCGGTCCTCGATGCTCGCGATTGCGGTCGCCAGCAGATCGCCGAACGCGAGCAGCCGGTCCTCGTCCCGCGCGGTGAACAGCGGCTCGCGCGCCGCCACCGCGAGTGCGCCCCACGGCTTTCCGCCGACGTGGACCGGAGCCACGATGCTTGCGAGGTATCCGAGTCGATCTACCGGGCTACCTTCGACGTGCGCGTCGATCCGCACGGAGTGGCCGGTCTCGCGTGCCCTGGCGACATCGCTGTCAGGCCTGATCGGAATCGCGGTCCCAGGGACGTAGCGACCCTCGGGGTGATCAGACCAGGAGCCCATCACCGTCGCCATCTGCGCGTCGTCGAAGCGGAGGATTCCGGCGGCGCCGGCGTGCAGCAGCAGCGCGAGCTCCCGGGAGACGAACTCGTAGATCAAACTCTCCGCCTCTCCGTCCACGACCGCCGTGGCGACTCGCCGCAGCGCGCTCTGCTCGGCCGCAAGCTGCTCTGAACGCGACCGCAGCTCGAGCGTGAGCGCCCGGCTGCGGACGATCGCGCCGCCGAGGATCAGGTAGGCCGGGGCGGCGATCGCCACCTGCGCGAGAAAGTTCCGGGTCAGCGCGTTGGGGTCGTAGAGCAGCGGCAGCGTCTGCACTGCGACGCATCCGAGGATGTACGGGATCGCGATTTGCGGCCGGTAGAAGTAGGCCGCGAAAACCGCGGGCAGCAGCAGATAGACCCACGCCGGCGAGGTGGCGCCCCCGGTGCACGCCACGGCCGCGGCGATCAGCGCGAGCGCACCACAGTGCGCGGTGTGGATCAGCCAGAAGGGGGCGGTTCGCCAGTCGATGAAGACGACCGAGATAAGACCCCAGATGACCGCGGCGCCGGCGATCGACAGCACCAGCGTCCGGTGGGCCTCCGACCCGCCCGGGAGCACAATGAACAGCGCCAGCGTCACCCCGCCGAGCGCGTACAGCACCCCGCTCACAACACCCGCGAGCCGTCGCTCCTCTGGCGCTATGACCGGATATGTGGGCAGCGTGCCCAGACGTGCTTTCACTTGGTTTTCGGTTCCCCGGGACGATCGAACGTCGTCGATCTAGATGTATCGGGCAGACGCACCCAATTTCTTGAGCATTCGCCGCGTTTTGGCACAGCCCTGGTTGCTATTTGCTCACCAAAGCTGATGAAGGCGCTCGTGCTAGTTGGGAACGAGCTCGCCGAGACCCGCTTCGATCCTCTCCAGCGCCCAGTCGAGCTCGTCCGGCTCGACCGTCAGCGGGGGGGCAATCCGGACCGTCTGCTCGTGGGTGTCCTTGCACAGCACCCCCCGTTCGAGCAGGCGCTCGCACGTCTCGCGAGCGGTGCCCGCCGAGGGCTTGATCTCGAGCCCGATCCACAGACCGATCTGGCGGACCTCATCGACGGCGGGGAACGCGCCGGTCCGGATTCGCGCCGCGGCCTGGTCGCCCAGCTGCGCCGCTCGCTCGGCGATCGTCCCGTCCGCGAGCAGTCGGATCACCTCGCGGCCGACCGCGCACGCCAGCGGGTTACCACCGAACGTGCTGCCGTGCTCGCCCGGTCCAAGCACACCGAGGACGTCATCGTCGGCGACCACGGCCGAGACCGGCAGGATGCCGCCGCCGAGTGCCTTGCCGAGGATGTAGACGTCAGGCGTCACGTCCTCGTGGTCGAACGCGAACCGTCGGCCGGTCCGGCCCAGACCCGTCTGCACCTCGTCGGCCACCAGCAGGATGTTGGCGGCGTCGCATATCGCCCGGATCTCTCGCAGGTAGCCGCTCGGAGGGATGACCACCCCGGCCTCGCCCTGAACCGGCTCGACCAGGAATGCGACCGTGTTCTCGTCTATCGTCGCGCGCAGCGCGTTCGCGTCTCCATAGGGCACCGAGACGAACCCAGGTGCGTAGGGACCGAAGCCCTCGCGCGCGAGGGGGTCGCTTGAGAACGACACGATCGTCGTCGTGCGCCCGTGGAAATTCTGGTCGCAGACGATGATCTTGGCCTGCTCGCGCGGGACGCCCCGGCGGTCATAGCCCCATTTGCGCGCGACCTTGATCGCGCTCTCGACGCCCTCGGCCCCGGTGTTCATCGGCAGCACCATCTGCTTGCCGCAGAAGTCCGCGAGCTCCTCGCAGAACGGGCCGAGCTGGTCGTTGTGGAAGGCGCGGCTGGTCAGCGTCAACCGCTCGAGCTGCGTGGTTACGGCTGCGATCAGGCGCGGGTGACGGTGTCCAAAGTTGAGCGCGGAGTAGGCCGCCAGCGCATCGAAGTACCTGCGCCCCTCCACGTCGTGAACCCACACTCCCTCACCGCGCTCGATCACCACCGGCAACGGGTGGTAGTTACGAGCACAGCGCTCGGCCTCGATGGCGAGCAGGGCGTCAGTGCTGCTGGCGGCCCGCGGCATCGTCACATCCGCGCGGCGATGATCGGCGCGAGCACCGTCTCGATCGTCGGCTCGCCGATCTCGCGCAGCTCATAGGTGACCTGCCGGATCGGGTGCCTGGACTCGATCACCCGGGCGAGGTCGAGCGGAGTGCCGGCGATTACGACATCGCAGTCGACTGCATTGATCGTGTCCTGCAACTCGCGCAGCTGAGTGTCGGAGTAGCCCATCGCCGGAAGCACGGGGCCGACGTGCGGGTAGCGGTCGAACGTCTCCGCGATCGAGCCGATCGCGAACGGCCGTGGATCGACCTGGGTCGCGGCACCGCCCTGCTGTGCGGCGACGGTCCCCGCGCCGGTCGGCATCCCGCCGTGGGTGATCGTCGGGCCATCCTCAACGACCAGGACGGTCCGGCCCTCGATCGGCGGGCCGTCGCCGAGCGTGACCGGAGACTCGGCACGAATCACGACCGCCTCCGGGTTGACCGCGGTCACGTCGTCGATCAGCTCGCGCGCCTGCTCAGGCGTGGCCGTGTCGAGCTTGTTGACGAGCACGACGTCGGCCATCAGCAGGTTCGTCTCGCCGGGGTGGTAGGAGAGCTCGTGCCCGACGCGGAGCGGATCGACGACCGTGATCAGGAGATCGGGGCGGTAGAACGCGAAGTCGTTGTTGCCGCCGTCCCAGATGATCACGTCGGCCTCGGCCTGGGCCTGCTTGAGGATCTCCCCGTAGTCGACCCCGGCGTACATGATCAGTCCCGCCTCGACCGGCCGTTCGTACTCCTCGCGCTCCTCGATCGTCGGATCCGAGCGATCGATGTCCTCGAGCGTGGCGAAACGCTGAACCCTCATCGCCTCGAGGTTCCCGTAGGGCATCGGATGCCGCACGAGCGCGACCTTCAGGCCGGCGGCGACCAGCACCTGTCCGACGCGGCGCGAGGTCTGGCTCTTGCCGCTGCCCGTGCGCGACGCGCACACCGCCACGACCGGCTTGTCGCTGCGCAGCATCGTCGCCCCCGGGCCGAGCAGCGTGAAGTCCGGGCCAGCAGCCAGAACCCTCGAGGCCCTGTGCATCACATCCGCGTGGGCGATATCGGAGTAGGCAAACACGACCTCGTGGACGTCGTGGTCACGAATCAGTTGCTGCAGGTCGCTCTCCGGATGGACCGGGATGCCCTCGGGGTAGCGCGGCCCCGCGAGCGACGCCGGGTACACGCGGTCGTCAATGTCGGGAATCTGAGTCGCGGTGAACGCAACGACTTCGGTGTCGGGGTCGTCGCGGTAGACGACGTTGAAGTTATGGAAGTCCCGCCCGCCTGCCCCCATGATCACGACTCTGCGCACAAGTTCTCCAATCTGAGCGCCCCGCCGCCGCAAACGATAGAACCTGCGCTTGATGGCCGCCAAATGCTGGTCGGTGTAGCCCGTGCTCGTCGTCGTCGCGCTCGGCGGCAACGCGCTGTTGCGCCGCGGCGAGCCAGCTGACGTCGCGACCCAGCGCGCCAACGTGGCCATCGCCGCGGAGGCGATCGCCGCCCTCGCGCGCGAGCACGAGATCGTGGTCACGCATGGCAACGGACCGCAGGTCGGGCTGCTCGCGCTGCAGAACGAGGCGTTTGGTGAGGTTGCCTCCTACCCGCTTGACGTGCTCGGGGCCGAGAGCGAGGGAATGATCGGCTACCTGCTCGACCAGCAGCTCACCAACGAGTTGGAAGGGCGAGCGGTCGCGACACTGCTGACCCAGGTCGTCGTGGCGGCCGACGATCCCGCCTTCGGCGCCCCGAGCAAGCCGATCGGGCCCACGTACGACGCGGCCACGGCGCAGCGCCTGGCCTCGGAGCGGGGCTGGTCGGTCGCCCCTGACGGCGATCGATATCGCCGGGTGGTCGCGTCGCCCGAACCTCGATCGATCGTCGAGCTCACCGCGCTGCGTGTGTTGGTCGATGCGGGCGTGCTCGTCGTCTGCGTCGGCGGCGGCGGGATCCCGGTCCTCGTCGACGAGGCGGGCATCATGCGCGGTGCCGAGGCCGTGATCGACAAGGACCGGACCGCCTGCCTGCTCGCGGAATTGCTCGGCGCCGACGCCCTGCTGATGCTGACCGACGTGGCATCTGTCTTTGAAGGCTGGGGTACGCCGGATGCCGCGCCGCTGCGCACCGTCACTCCGGCCGCGTTGCGCGAGATGAGCTTCGCCCCTGGGTCGATGGGGCCGAAGGTGGAGGCCGGGTGCCGGTTTGTCGAGCGGACCGGCGGGACGGCCGCGATCGGCGCCCTCGCGGACGCGGGTGCGGTCCTCCGGGGCGAGCACGGGACGCTGATCCGGGCTTAGCGGGGGCGGTTTATGCCCTGACCGCGCCGAACCACTCGGCGGTGATCACCTCGAGCGCGTCGCGCAGGGCGGCTATCCGCTCCTCGCCGTAGCGCTCTGCCCACTCGCGCTCCACCTCATCGACGACACCGCGGCCGAAGGCCTGCGCCTCCCGGCCGCGCTCGGTTAGGCGGATGATCTTCGCCCGTCCGTCGTCCGGATCGGGAGCGCGCTCGATGTAGCCGCGCTGCTCGAGGTCGCTCGTCACCTCGCCCACCGACTGCTTGGTCATTCGTGCCCGCTCAGCCAGATCGGTCAGCCGTGAGCCGTCGGGATCGATGTTGCTGAAGACGCACCCGTGGCCGGGGCGCAAATCAGCGAACACCGACGCCTCGACCTTCGCGTACACGTCCGCCGAGAAGCTGTCGAGCGTGACGCCCAGCAGTCCGATCATCGCCGGTCTCGTGTGAGGAGAATCACTTGTCATTTCGTCAGGATACCTGATAAGGTGACCGAATTATCAGGTTACCTTACAAGGCTGCCTGACGATTATAGCCTGATGATCGGAGACCAACGTGGCTAGGAAATGGTGGACCTTAATCGCGGTGAGCGTGGCTACGTTCATGCTCCTGCTCGACATCACGGTCGTGAATACGGCCCTCCCCTCGATCCAGAGGGATCTCAATGCGAGCTTTACCGACCTGCAGTGGGTGATCGACGCATACACGCTTGGGTTGGCGGCGGTCGTGCTCACGGCCGGCTCGCTCGCTGACCGTCTCGGGCGCCGCGCCCTGTTCGCGGCGGGGCTCGGGATCTTCTCGCTCGCCTCGCTGACCGCCGGGCTGGCACCCGACGCGACCTTCCTCAACATCTCGCGCGCGATCCAGGGGATTGGCGGCGCGGCGATGTTCGCCGTCTCGCTGGCGCTGGTTGCGCAGGAGTTCGCGGCCGGCCGGGAGCGCGGAATGGCGATGGGCATCTACGGCGCCACGATCGGCGTCGCCGTGGCCGTCGGGCCGCTGGTCGGCGGAGCGATCACGAGCTGGCTGGGCTGGCGCTGGGTGTTCTTCCTGAACGTGCCGATCGGGATCGCGGCGATCGTCGTGACGTTCGCGAAGCTGCGCGAGTCGCACGATCCGGCTGCCTCGCGTGTCGACTGGCTCGGACTCGCGAGCTTCAGCACCGCGCTGGTGATGCTGGTGCTGGCGCTGCTGCGCGGCAACAGCAACGGCTGGGGCAGCCCATTGATCGTGGGCCTGTTCGGCGGCGCGATCGCGATGCTGGTCGTCTTCGCGCTCGTAGAGCGCCGGGTGCGGGAGCCGATGCTGCCGCTCGGCCTGTTCCGGGGACGGGCGTTCACGGGAGTTCAGCTCGCTGCTTTCGCCGTGTCGGCGTCGCTGTTCGCGTTGTTCCTGTACCTGACCCTGTATCTGCAGAACTACCTCGGTTACTCGCCGCTCCAGGCCGGACTGCGCTACCTGCCGGTGACGCTGGCACCGTTCCTGGTCGCGCCCGTCGCGGTCGCGCTGATGGCTCGCGTGCAGGCGCGCGTGGTTATGTCGGTCGGCCTCGCGGGCGTCGGCATCGGACTGATGCTGATGTCGGGACTCGACGCCAGCTCCAGCTGGACGGCGCTGCTGCCCGGATTCATCGTCGCCGGCATCGGCATCGGCCTGCTCAACCCGGTGATCGCCGACGTGGCGGTCAGCGTGGTGCCGAAGGAGCGCAGCGGGATGGCGTCCGGGATCAACGACACGTTCCGGCAGGTCGGCGTCGCCGTCGGCGTCGCGGCATGGGGAGCGATCTTCCTCGGCCGTGGGGCCGACAAGATCACGGCGCTGACCGCGGGGACGCCTGCGGCAGGGGGCGCGCACTCTCGTGCCGTCCTCGAGGCCGCATCGGATGGGCGCCTCGGCGCGGCGCTTGCACACGTGCCGGCCGGTGCGCAGCACGCGCTTGAGACCGCCGCGCGGGCGGGTTTCCTCAGCGGAATGAACACGATCCTGACGATCGGCGGGCTGGTGGCGCTGGCCGGGGCCGTGCTGTCGCTGTGGCTCGTGCGCGAGCACCAGATCGAGCGCGATGAGATCGACGTCGTGGCCGCGGCGGAGCTCGCGGCGGCGTAGGGGTTGTCCGAGAAACCGGCCTATGCGGCCGGTTTCTCGTCCAGCCTCGCCGGTCCTCGGTACTTCTCCGGGTCGCCCCTACGGCGAGCTGCGGATGATCGCGTGCCCGGCGTGCGTTAGCGTCGTCCGCTCGAATGCGAACTCGTGTCGTAGCGGTGGTTGTTGCGGCTCTGGCGCTTGGTGCCGGAGCTGTCGCCGCGCGTGTGCAGGCGCCGAGCACGATCCACATCACAGGGACGGCGTACGAGTTCAACAAGACCGGCACGACGCTCGCCGGCGCCACGATCCGCGTGGCCGAGCTTCCCAAGCTAAAGGCGGTCGTCCGCTCGAACGGCACCTACGACCTCAGGGTCCCCGCGCACGCCAAGGTGACGCCCTACATCGTCGCCGCCGGCTACCACACGATCTACCTGCAGACGTTCACAACCGCCGGCGAAAACGTGGTCAACGTCAACTTCCAGACGCCGACCGAGAGCGTGTACATGGAGCTCGTTGCACTGCTGCACGTGCCGGTCGACGCCCAGGGGAACCTGAAGCAGTGCGCGATCGTCTCCACCTTCAACACGCGCAACGTCCGCGATCTCAGCTACGCCGGGTTCATCGCCTACGGCGCTCATGGCGTCGCCGGCGCGGCCGCGTCCACGAGCCCGGCGCTGCCCAAGCCGGTCTATTTCAACGCCCACGTCATCCCCGATCGCGCTCAGAAGCTGTCCTCCAAGGACGGCGGAGTGGTCTGGACGAACGTGCCGAGCGGCGCCTACAGGGTGACCGCCCATGACCCGGCCACGCGCTTCGCAAGCTTCTCCGCGACGTGCCGCCCCGGCCGCGTCGTCAACGCGAATCCGCCCTGGGGGCTCTACCAACTCTCGCCCGCGAACCCAGCGCACGTGTCGGCGACATGGCGCGTGCACGGCGCCGCGGTGGACGCGCGGTCGCTGTCGGCCGGCGCGCTGGCGCCCGGTTCGAAGATCCGGGCCTCGTGCTCAGGCCGAGCCTGCCCGTTCGCCAGCCGCTCGGTGACGTCTACCTCCGGCGGCCGAGTTGATCTGCTGCGCGCGCTCGGCGGCTCGCTGAAGCTGGTCGCCGGCGACACGCTGTCGGTCACGATCTCCACCCACGCGTTCAACGGAGCGGTCGTGCGGTGGACGACCGTCAAGGGACGCCCGCCGAAGCGGACCAACCTGTGCGTGCCGGACGGGTTCGAGCGGCCTCAGGCGCGGTGCGCGACGGGGTAGCGGCGGCGGCCCGTAGCGGCGGCGGCCCAGATCGCGCGGCCTACAGGCTCTTCTTGAGCGCGAGCACGCGCTCGTAGGACTGACGGATGTGGTCGCTCGGGATCGACCCTGTGTGTGCGCCGCTCACCATCGCGCTGTACGCACTCTCGCCCCCGGTTTCGGTCGTCGACGCGAGGACGATGTCGGCGCCGGCCGCCGCGGCGCGGATCGCGGCCTGCCCGGTGTCGTATCCGGTTGGCCGCTCAAGGTCATCGGTGATCACCACGCCCTGGAATCCCATCCGGTTGCGCAGGAGACCGGTGATCACGGCGTGTGACAGCGCGGCGGGCTCGGACGAGTCGTAGTTTTGGATCACGCCCGTCGAGACCATGATCATCGGAACGTTCTGGTGAATCAGGGCGGCGTATGGATCGAGGTCCTCCTGCCCGACGACGAGGTGCTGGAGGCTGTAGTCGGTGTCGACCGCGGCCGCACCCAGGCCGGGGAAGTGCTTCGCGGTTGGGAGGACTCCGGCTTGCTCGAGCCCATCGGCAAACGGCACCGCGCTGTTGATGACTGTCGGTGCCGACATCCCGAACGACCGGCCCTGCCGCCAGATGAACGCCGACGACGAATGCGCGACGTCGACCACCGGTGCCAGGTCGACGTTGATTCCCTCGTGCTTCAGGGCGTCGCCGGTCTGCACGCCTTGGCTCTCCGACGCCGACGTCCCGTCGGCCCCCATCTGCGGAGGCGGGATGTTGGGCGGCGCCCACGGGAGGCGCTTGACCTGCCCGCCCTCCTGGTCGGTCGAGATCAGGAGCGGCGGATTGCCACCGGCGTGCGCGGCGTGCTGGAGTTCGGCGGTCAGAGTCTGGACCTGCCCCGGCGAGACGACGTTGTCGGCGTACAGGATCACGCCACCCACTTCCCCCCGGCGAATGCGATCGAGCAGGGCCGGATCGGCCGACGTGCCGGTCATCCGGACCATCAGCTCCTGACCGAGCATCTGCGCGATCGTCGGCTGTGTCCTGGCAGGCGCGGTCGGGGCGGCGGTGACGACTCGGTGCGTGGCGGCCGGCTTCGTCCGATGGTGCGTTGGCTTCGCGGTCTGCGCGGGTGGCCACGTCCGCAGGCCAGAGATCGTGGTCGCCGAGACACTCGGCTGCTTGCTACTTGAGCCACCGAGCACGATCGCAGCGAGGGCGCCCAAGCAGACGATGCCGCTGACGACCAGGATCGTAACCTGGAGGCGGGTGTTGGAGCGGATCGGGGTCATGGGAGATGCGGCTTGCTAGGCGGCGACCACCCCTGGGGTGCGGGGACGGTTACTGTCCTCGTGGTTCCGGGGCCGGCTGGCGGCGTCGGCGCAGCGCGACTCGGAGCTTTCGTTACCACGTGCAGCGGAACGGTACGCGTTGGCAGGCGTGAGTTCGCCGCGAGTAGCCGGCTAGTGCGTATCCGGTTTGCTCGGGTTGGCGATGGGCGCGTGACTGGGTGGCGGGCCGGCGAGCGCGCCGGCGGCCCGGGCAGGCGCCCGGATAACGCCACTCTCGGTTCGCGCCCGGAGGCGAGAGTGACGTTGGCGCTGCTGGTGGGGGTCATCGTCACCTTCGCGCGCGCCGCCGCGCCGAGTGTGACGTTTCCCGAGAGCCGAGAGCCGCGAGCCGAGAGCCGCGAGCCGGGAGCCGGGTCGGCGGCGAGCGGGAGCGGACGCCAGGGCGGGCATAACCTCGAAAACTCCGCTGCGGCCCGCGAGCATTCGAGGTTAAGCCTGCCCATCAGACCTAACCCCGCCATCCCCTCCGCGCCAGGTCCGAGTTTTCGAGGTTCCTGCCTTCCCGCCGTCGCACCGGACTACAAACCCGGCGTGCCATGCACCCCAACCTGAACAAACCGGACACGCACCAGCCGGCTTTCTCGCCGCAGGCGCGGTGCGCGACGGGGTAGCTGCGGACGCCGGGCTATTCCGGCGTGTGGCTTCGCTTCGCCAGCAGCACCGCTGTCAGCAGCAGCAATGCCGCGGTGAAGCCGACGAGGATGATTGCCGCTGCGCCCTGTTTGAGAGCAAAGAACTGCTGCCCGAATCCGCTCAAGGCCGCGACTTGTGGAGCATGTGCGAGACGGAGGTTCATCCGTATTGCGTGCCCGGCGCCGGCAAAGGCCCACCGGCTGACCATCAGATCGGCCAGGCCCTTGATCGGTGGTGCCATGCGCGCGAATGGCACCAACGCCCCTCCGAACAGGAGCTGTGGGATCAAGAGCAGGGGGATCAGACTCGTTGCCTGATCCACGCTGCGAGCCACCGTCGATACGACGAGACCGAGTGCGACCGTGGACCAGCTCGTGAGGATGAGCAGCCCAAGCAGGCTTAAGTAAGTTTCAGCTGGGGCATGCAGGGGCTGGATCAACGTCGCGACAGCCACCAGAAGCACGCACTGGACCGCGGACAGCAGGAAGAGAAGGCTTGCCTTCGAGAACAAGTAAGCGTCGAGCCGAACGCCTACGACCAACTCTCGCATGATGATCGATCGCTCTTTGACGATTTCGCGGCACGAATCGATCAGACCGAGCCATAGCGCAGCGGTCACCAAGAGGAAGATGAACTGTGCGCTCCGCGTCGGCTGCCGATCTGGAAACCGGAGGAGGTGGGCCGAGTAGAGCAGGCCGATCAACACTGCCATCACCGGCGCCTGACCGAGAAGGATCGCCAGAGTCCGCCGGTCCCGGGTCAGCGTTCGCCAGTAGCGTCCGGTGAGCGCCAGCGTCTGCTTTAGCAGCGACCGGCCAGAGAGAAGGCGCGAGCGAGCCCGCGGCTGGCGTGGGATCGCAGCTTCGCTGCTCGATGCAGGTATCTCCGCGAGGTCAATCGCGTCGTAGATCTCGTCGTAAGCGGGGACGTCAAAATGCTCAAGGCTCTCGCGTGGCGAGCCAGCAAAGAGCAGGTAGCCCCCCTGTCCCATGACCGCAACTGTGTCGCACAATGAGAGGCTGCTCGTAGCGTGCGTCACGACGACAATGCCCCGTCCGCTATCGGCGAGTGTTCTGAAAGTCATCATCAGTCGGCGCTCAAGCGCCGGGTCGAGTCCGCTGGTCGGCTCGTCGAGGAGAAGCATCGTCGGCTTGCCGATCAGCTCGACCCCACACGCCACCCGTTTGCGCTGACCTCCCGAGAGGCGCCCGATCATCGTCCGCTGGTGTTCTTCAAGGCGAAGCTCGCCTAGGACGCTCTCCACGGCTGCGCGATGCTCGGCAGGCCGGGTGTCCGACGGCAATCGCAGACGGGCTGCATAGAGCAGGGCCTCATGGACGGTAAGGCGATCGTGGACGACATCGCTCTGCGGGACGTAGCCCACCTCGGTCAGCCTCAGCTCAAGCGGGTCATTCGCCACGAACACCCGACCGGCTGTTGGCTCCCCCACCCCGGCCAGACACTTGAGGAGAGTCGTCTTCCCCGATCCGCTCGGCCCGATCAAGGCCGCGAGCTCCCCAGGGGCGACGCTGAGACTTGTGGGGTAGAGGATGGTGCCCGCGCCGACGTTGACCATGACCTGCTGTGCGCTGAGGTTAAGCCCTCCCCGCTCGTCGACGACGAGCAGATCATCGCCCTCGTGACGAAGGCTGAACGGACCGATTCCTGCTGGAATCCCAGCGCGCAGTTGAGCGGCTCCCTGAATCAGCTGGGCGCCAAAGCGAACCCCATTTCGCGAGCCAAGGTCGACCAGCGTAGGCGGACGTCCGGGGCGGACCTCAGCGTGGTGCCAAGAGATGTTCGGCTCGTCGAGCACGACATCGTTGTCCGGTGCTCTGCCGATCCGAACGACTTCTTGTTTCAGCGGAACGCGCCGAAACCGACTTGATCCGGTAGCCGATTCCTGCTCGACCTCGCGGACTCGAGCGCGCGTGCTCCCGATCTGGATGATCGCTTCACGAGCAACGGTCCGTGAATCCGACCCAATCCTTTCACCATTTACAAAGGTGCCGTTGCTCGAGCCAAGGTCGGTGAGACACGGCATCCCTTCGGCGACCTCGATTTTCAAGTGCTGCCATGAGACGTGGTCGTCCTGAATCGGAATGTCGCAGACTGGATCTCGACCGAGAACGATTGCGGTCTCTCCTAAGGGGATGCGCAGACCCCCGATCTCGATCTCCCAGCCCGCCGTTGGCAGTTCCCGAGTCACTTGGGTGCTGCGCAGCCAGCATGCGGCCGAACCGTGTTCACCGGAAGGTGGTCACGCGCCCAGGAGGCGAGCGCATCGACCGCTGTAATCCCAGACGAGAACGTACCCGCGGTCGGTTTCGCGATCATGCTGATCACGTATCCGTCGTCCCCTTCCCCGACGATCGCCGTCTGGCGGACCAAATACTCACCGCCCTCGGGTCCCCATCCGGCTTTGAACGCCAACGGAACCGTGGCCGGATAGCCGGCCGCGCCTGCTCCCCAGCGCTGCGAGGAAGTGACGTTGCGCATCAGCCCCAGCACGTAACTCGTGTCGTGGGGCCCCAGAAGACATCCGCGAGCGAGTTGCCGATAGAACTTGACTTCGGCCGCGGTCGACCAAATGCTTTGGCCCCAGGTCGTGAAGCCTTGAGTATTCGGAGCCGTGTTGACGACCGTTTGGTCATCGCCGGCCGATGCGAGCGTCTGCTGAACAGCTGCACTTGCTGCATCGAGCCCGCCGTGTATCTGCTCGAGCAGGCTGAACAGGGACTCAGCCGCCGCATTGTCGGACTCCTCAAGCGCGAGCTGCGCGTCCGTGTGACCCTGCGGACTGAGAACCTGACCGCTCTGTTCGTAGTCGTGAAGGAGGGTCACGAGGACTGGCACCTTCATGGTGCTCCAGGCATGGTCTGACTCGAACGTGCCGACAGTTTGGATCGGACCTCGTCCGAGCGGTGCCGCCGCAAGTCCTACACCGCCGCCAAGCTGCCGAGCCAGTCCTTCAAAGCTCGACACGGAGCTTGGCCCCAAGAGCGGCCCGAGGCTTGCCTGAGCCGGCGGATGCTGGACTCTCCGACGGCTAGGGCGCGGGTTCGTCGTGGTGTCGGCGGCGGTCGAAGTACTCGAGTGTGCGGCAGGGCTTACACGCTTGACCACGACGTGCCCGCTGGAGCGACTGGAGATCGCGATTACCACGGCACCGACGGTTATGCCTGCCGCGAACACAGCAACCGTGAGCATGACTGACCGACGACCGGCCGGGATGCGCAACACCTGTCAGCCCCTAGATCGTGAGACGCGTGCCTTCCGGCGCGTTAGGATAGCGACGAAGTTGGGTTTGATCGTCCACTTGAAGGACGTGATGGGGTGCAGGAACACGTTGGGGCGAACATGTTGACCGGCCAGCTGAGCGCCGGACAGACACTTGGCGATTACGACATCCTCGAGCTTGCCGGCTCGGGGGGGATGGGCCTGGTCTACCGCGCCTTGCAGCGCTCGCTTGGACGCGTCATCGCACTGAAGGTGATCAGGGAGGAGATCGCCCAAACCGCTGAGTACCGCGACCGTTTCCTACGCGAAGCGCGCCTCGCTGCGGCGGTCGATCACCCTCACGTGGTGTCGGTCTACGACGTACGTGAATTGGATGGGCTCCTGTTTCTCGCTATGCAGTGGATCGAGGGTGAGGACCTCCGTCACCTCCTCGAGCGTGTGACCCGACTTGAGCCGCGTCGGGCCAGCACGATTGCGACACAGATTGCCGAGGCCCTCGATGCCGTTCACAGCGTCAGCGGCTTGGTACATAGAGACGTGAAGCCGGCAAATGTTCTCCTGCGGTCGCTCGGGGGCCGCGACCATGCGTATCTAACGGACTTTGGTGTCGCGAGGCCTTCGGCCGACACCGACAGCCTCACCAGGACTGGGTGGACGGTCGGCACGGCCGGATACCTAGCCCCAGAGCAGATCATGGGACGCGACCCAAGCCCAGCAAGCGATCTCTACGCGCTGGGCTGCGTCCTCTTCGAGATGCTCACCGGTCAACCACCCTTCCGCGCAGAGAACGAAATGGCGCTTCGATGGGCGCATGCCCACGATGACCGACCCATTGCTTCCGCCGTTTGTCCGTCACTCGACTTCCGGTACGACCAGTTCCTTCAGCGCGCGCTTGCGATAGATCCCGAAGAGCGCTTCGTGACCGGATCCGATTTTGCGGCGGCGCTCACTCACGCGGGTGAGGACCGGAGCGAGACCGCAACGCAGGTGGTGTCACGTCCGACTCACGTTCCCACGGCGATTGGACCGCCGACTCCCCTCCCACCAAGGCAGCGAACTCCGGCGGCGGCGCCAGTTGCTTACGCGGGGTATGGATACGCAACTCCGCCTCCGCCGCATCCGCCGACATCTAGATCTGGGAATCCCCTCGCCTTGATAATCCTCGGCATCTTGGCGTTCGCGGGAATCGCCGTCGGAGCAATGGCAGCCGCCGGCGTGTTCTCTCGTCGCACGGGGCCGACAGCTGCGGGTATCTCTCGGCCGGCCACTAAACACCACCCGAGAGGACGCACGCACCCTGTTCGGCCGGTCCCGGTCCCGCGGACCACCCCAGTAAGCCCCGCACCTTCCACGGCCACGTATACCGGGCATGCGTTCGCCGTCTCGTATCCAGCCGACTGGGCAATCGCGGATGCTGAGCAGCAGAAGAGCTACGGCACAGACACGACGTTTGTCTCGCCGAGCGACCCAAACATCTTGATGAGAGTGGACGTGACCGCAAATGCCTCGGCCACGGATCCAATGGCGGCTGCACGGCCGGTCGTCGACAGCCTGCAGCAGCAGCCTGGTTATAGCCAAATCGACCTGAGCCGGGGCACATTCGAAGGCTTCCCTGCAGTCCATTGGGAGTTCGAGGTCAGCGAATCCGGCGTGCTGCTGCAGAAGGAAGACGAGTTCTTCTACGACACCAGCAACGGCTCGTCGGTGGCGGTCCTCACCGAGGCGCCGGCCTCGGAGTACGGCAACTATTCCAAGGAGTTTGACTCGCTCCGTCAGACGCTCGCGATGAATTGAAACCGCAGCGGCCCGGCTGGGCGGTACGATGGCGCGAGGCCAAGGGGTGCTTGGCTATGAAGTCAAAGAAGAGAAGGGGCAACGGAACCGATGTGTATCGGCGCGAGACTCAGCCTGGGCTGGGCGAGCGGTTCGGACCCTGCGACGTTCACACGGCCGCCGTGCGGGGCGAACCCCGCGACGGACTGATCAACTGAGAAGAGTCACTGGAGGCGCCGGATGACGACAGAATGGCTTAGCGGCCATGCGATCGCGGACTACGAGATTCTGTCCGTCGCGGGAAGTGGTGGGATGGGAGTCGTGTATCGCGCCCGACAGAGTTCGCTGGGACGTGTCGTCGCGCTGAAAGTGATCCGCGACGAAATCGCCCGGGCACCTCAGTATCAGGAGCGCTTCATGCGCGAGGCAAGGCTCGCCGCAGCGGTTGACCATCCGCACGTCGTCTCCGTCTTCGACGTCGGCGACCGGGACGGCCAGCTGTTTCTAGCCATGCAGTGGATCGATGGCCAAGATCTCAAGCGAATCCTCCAGCAGTCGGGCCGTCTAGCCCCTGAGCGGGCCGTCGCAATCACCACTCAGCTTGCCGGTGCGCTCGATGCTGTCCATAGCGTGGCTGGTCTTATCCATCGAGACGTCAAGCCCGCGAACGTACTCATTCGTCAGATGGATGGAACCGATCACGCGTACCTGACCGACTTTGGCGTCGCCAGACCGTTCGAGACGACTGAACAGCTGACTCAGACCGGCTGGCAAGTTGGCACGGTCGGATATCTCTCCCCTGAACAGATCCGTGGTGGCGAACCCGGACCCGCCAGCGACTTGTACGCGCTCGGTTGCCTCTTCTTCGAGACTCTCACCGGAGCACCGCCATTCACCGCAGAGAATGAGATGGGGTTGCGATGGTCCCATGCCAACGATCCTCGCCCCCGGCCGTCGAGCCTGGTCCCGGACCTGGGATCGCGTTATGACGGGTTCGTTGCCAAAGCCCTCGCTCTTGATCCGGCGGAGCGATTCCGGTCAGGACGCGAGCTGGCGGAAGCATTGAGAGCGGCGCATGAAGGCCAGGTCGTCGCGGATGCCAGGACGATGGTCGTTCCCACACATCAACCCACGGCGGTCGGCCCTCCAACCCCCATCCCACCGCCCGCCGCTCCGGCCTACCCCGCATACGGGTACGTCACTCCACCTCCTGGCTATCCGACCCAGAGTAAGTCTGGAAACCCAGTTGCTCTCATCTTGCTCGGCCTTGTTGCTCTTGCCGGGATTGCGGTTGGTGCACTTGCGGCGGCCGGCGTGTTCTCTCACGGAACCACGACGCAGACGATCACCTCAGCACGGCACACGCTGCCGTCCAAGCCAGGTCATCGTGGCGGCAGCCCTGGGCGGCCGGCTCCGAAGTCCGGTTCGGGCGGTGGCACGAGCTCATGCGGGGGAGACCTGTCAGTCGGCCCGGCAACCACCTGCGGCTTTGCACAAAACGTCGAGCAGGCGTACCTCCAAAGCAGCGGTGGGGACACATCCGTCACCGCGTCTAGCCCAGCGACTGGCCAGACATATGTCATGCATTGCACCGGCGGCTCACCCCATGTTTGCACCGGAGGCAACAACGCGTCGGTGTACTTCACCTCGAGTCCTAGCTCGACCCCGACGCCAAGCCCGCCGAGCGGCGGTGGAACCCGGCCCTGTGATCAGAACATCTCGGCGAACTCAGCGACGAGCTGCCCGTTTGCTGAGAATGTCTTCCGCGCCTATGCGCAGGACTACCAGGCAAACGGAGAGCAAAGCGACGCCGTCGTGTCGGCGTACAGCCCTGACAGGGGACAGGCCTACACCATGAACTGTTCGACAGACAGCGTGACGGTGAATTGCTCGGGCGGGAACAATGCGTTTGTAACGTTCCCGATGCACGCGGTTCAGGTCTACTAGTCCCGACGCTCTGCGCTGATGGACCGCGAACTGGCGGCTGGTCAGACCTTGTGCCATGTCTCAGCGTCTACCGCACGAACAACGTCCGCTCGAGGCACTTCGGACTGGCTGGGTCGTAGTAGTCGGCAGCCCACTTCTCGCTCCGCGTCTTGAGTCGCAGCGGCTGCGAGTCGGTGGCGTTCTTCATCACCGCACGGAAGCGGTAGTGGTCGATTAGCTGGATCGCCTCGACGGCGTACTTGGCAGCCAGCGCCGGATCGGAGATCGCGACCAGGTTGTCGCCGTTCTCGTGCTCACCGCCGGCCGCCAGATTGGACGAGCCGGCGAACACGGCCGGAGCGGCGTCGTTGAAGTCGACCACGACGAACTTGTGATGGATCACCTGGCCGGCACCGCCGTCCCACTCCTTCTGAAACGGCGCCGGCACCTTGTCGGACAGGTAGGAGAACGGGATGAAGGTGCCGGGATCGTTACCTGCCTGGACCTTCAGTGAGCCATCGAGCCGCTGCGTCGTGCCGAAGGCGTATAGGTCCTTGCGCTGAGGCAGGGCCCTGATCGCGTCGAGCACCTTGCCGCTTCCGGCTCCGATCTCCATGATCGCGAACAGCACGGAGCTCTTCGCGCTCTGGATTGCGGCCGCCACACGATCCAATGAGACGTCCGGATCCGCGTGCGGAGCGAACGACGCGGCAAACGTTGGAAGTCCGTCGCCGCCGAGGTCAAACCATTTCGACGCGATCTGGCTCTTGGAGAAGCCCTCTGGGTCGGTGAAGGCCTCATTGAACGCGGTCTCGTACAGCGTGGCCGTTGGTCCGTCGTCGATCACGAAGACGTTGTTCGACTGCACGTAGAGCCCGCGGATCGAGAAGTTCGCAGAACCGCTCAGAACCTTCAGGGCCGCCTCGCCACGGCGGAGGATCAGCACCTTGTCGTGGGCGAAACGGGCGAAGTGACCGGTTCGGACGTTGTCCGCACCCGCCGATGCAGCGAGCGCCGAGCGCGCCGCCAGCTCAGGAGCACCGGGCGCCGTATGATCGGCCGAGTCGTCGAGATACAGCCGGAGTCGGGGACCCAGTCTCTGGAGTTGGCGGATCACATCCGGCTCGTCGAAGTCGTAGGCGAACACGTCGAGCGAGAGGCCAGGATCGCCAACCGCCTCGGCGATGAAATCGAAGATCAGTCTTCGCGCATGAAATCCGAGCCAGGCGTACTGCGCCTGATATGGGGTCGTGTCGAAATCGATCGTCCGGTTCGCAGGCTCGATCGGGGCGTTGTGGAATTGCTCCGCGTAGGCCTGCGATGAGATGTACCCGCGGGTGAAACCGAGTGAGAACCCGTCCGACGGGCTGTAGAGCTCTACGTCCGCCTCGGCCGACGGCCCAAGCTCGATCTCGTCCTCGGTCCCCGGCTTGAAGAGCATCGCGGTTGCGCGGTAGGCGAACTTCCCGGGTTGCACGTCCGGCGGGAAATGGACCCAGTGGAACTTCTGAAGCGGGGCCTCGGTGGTCGGGGGAAACGCGCGCTGCTCCGGAGTGGTTGCGGACGTGATCGCGGTCTTGAAGCTCAGCCGGTTGAGCACCGGGTGGGTTGTGCCATCCGGCGAGAGGTACTCGACCGCGAACCCCGCCAGGTCATCGACCATGGACGAGTCCGCATCGAAGGCGAGCAGCACCGCTCCATCTCCGGGATAGACGGCCAGCGTGATTCCCTCCGACGAGGCGCGCGCCTGAGTTCTCGCGGCCATCCTCCACCTCCTATCGATTGTCGAAGCGCCTCGGAAGGGCGCCGCGGACAGCCCCGTGTGCCTAAGTTCTAGCTGAACAGCTTCACGCCGCCACGCCCCGCAGCCTTCGCCTTGTACACGGCGGCGTCGGCGTTGCCGATCAGCACGTCCGGGTCGCCGTGGCCGAGCGCGATGCCGATGCTCGCGGAGAGCTGGTGACTGCTCGCTCCGATCTCGATCGGAGCGCGGAACGCGTCCTGGAGGCGCAGCGCGACGGCGCGCGCTGACTCCTCGCTGATCTCCTCGCAGACGACGACGAACTCGTCGCCGCCGAGGCGGGCGATCGTGTCGCCCGGCCGGACGGCGTTGCGGAGGCGCTCGCCGATCTCCACGAGCACCGAGTCGCCGGCGGCGTGCCCGTAGTCGTCGTTGATTCGCTTGAAGTCATCGAGGTCGACGAACAGCACGGCGGTCTCATCGCCGGAGCGTTCGGAGCGCGCGAGGGCGTGCTCGAGGCGGTCGCGCAGCAGGGTGCGGTTGGCGAGACCGGTGAGGGGATCGTGCACCGCCTCGTAGCGCATCTGCTCCTCCCCGCGCAACCGCGTAAATGCGCTGGCGAGAATGTTCGCCACCGCGCGCACGAGCAGCAGCTCCTCGTCCTGGAGCTTGCGCTTGGCCGCGATGATCAACTCGTCGCCGGTTCCGATCGGCACGCGGATGTCCGCATGCTCAACCGATCCAAACGACGCCAGCGACACGCCGCCCTCGAGCCGCACCTGGCCACCGACCAGCGGCAGCGAGGTGCGCATCAGCTCCGAGGCGTCGGCCGCCAGCTCCGCAGGACCCGCGCCGGCCAGCGCGCGATCGCTCATCGCGCCGACCGCTCGGAGCCGCGCCTCGCGGGTGCGCCGAGCCGAGATATCGCGTCCGACCGCTACCAACAGCGGGCCGCCGGGCGTCCCGACCACGCCCCAGGCCATCTCGCCGACGAACTCGGTGCCGTCGCGGTGCAGTCCCCAAGCCTCGGTCGAGAATCGCATCGGGTGCCCAGTGGCGAAGTAGCGCTGCATGTTGCTCGAGTAGCGCGTGCGCAGGCGCTCGGGCCACAGCTTCTTCACCGGTTCGCCGAGCAGTTCCCAGCGCGGGTAGCCGAACAGCTCCTCGGCCTGGGCGTTGACGAACATGATCCGACGGTCCGGGGTGGCGATCACCACGGCGTCCGGGAGGCCCTCCAGAATCGCGGTCAGCGCGAGCAGCAGCTGCTTGAGCGTGTGCTCGGATCCGTCGGGGGCGTCGCTTCCTTCGTGTTCCTCGGCTTCCATGACCCAGGCCCAAATTCAGCGTACCCGCTGGACACCTGGATCAATGCGTTTGCGGAGGTTTGTGGACGTATGGACGAGGTGCGCAAAAAGCCCCGGAAAGCCGGAGAACCTCGCGCGGCAGCGCGCTTACGGGGCGACTGCGCCGCCTTTCAGCCGAGCCGCATCGGCTTGTAGCTGAAGCTGTCGAAGAGCCTGATCTGGTCGCCGAAGTGGGGACTGGGCTGCCCACGCTTGGAGATGAAGCCGCTCTGACCGGGCGGCAGCACGTTGATCCCGCGGATCGGAGTGCTCAGCTCGAGCATCTGCATGTAGGTGGAGCGCTCCTGGGACGGTGAGCTGCCGAAATGGGTGGTGACGCCGATCGCCACCGGATCGAGCTCGTCCCAGTTGATGTCCGGGTAGGGCTTCCAGCCCCACCTGGAGACGATGGGTGTGCCGAACCCGGTCGCATTGCCGTTGTCAAGCTGCTGCCCGGTGCCGGAGAGGATCGAGATCGCGTCGTTGAGGCTCTCGATCAGGACCTGGTCACGATGGCCGGCGAAATAGTCGCCGCGGAAGCACAGCCGCCCGCACGGGACCAGGCCGCGCGTGCCCGCAAGGATGTGCTCGGTCAGGTTGTAGGTGGCGTTGCCGCGCTGGTCGCCATCACCGACCGAGCTGTCCGAGAGGTTGACCGCCCCGGTGAACGTCTCGCCCGGGTTCACGCCGCCGCCGAACAGGTTCCGCTGCAGGGCGCCGACCCACTCGACGTAGATCGACATCGCGGGTACGCCGAGCGAGCTGTGTCGGTTCCAGCCCTTCAGCGCGCTGAGCGCACCGGCGAGCGCCGGATGCGTGCCCGCGTTGACCAGCGGGTCGTGCGCCTTCACGAGATCCGCGTAGGCCTTGAACAGGTGCGGCAGGAAGTACGGAGCGGTCGGCCGGTAGGTCTCGTCGCCGTCGATCGTCCCGATGTCCCGCTCGACGCTCAGCGCCTGTGAGAACGTCATGTGTGGATGGGCGCGGATGATCTGTGCGATCCGGTCCGAGCGGTAGATCGTCCCCCAGTACTCGTCGCCGCCGTTCTGCTGGTAGTAGTGCTTGCGGTCCGGCTTGGTGTTCCAGTTGACCAGGTAGCCCTGACGCGGGTTGATCGAGTGGGGCATCTGCGAGAACGGGATGAACCCGCGCCACTCCTGTGAGCCGTCGCCAGGATGCGGAAGCCGCGGATCGCACGCTTTGCACTTGGGCAGGATCGGGACCAGCCCGGCGCCGAAGTAGGCGATGTTCCCGCGCCGGTCGGCGTAGAAGAAGTTGTGCAGCGTGACGATCTTCGAGATCGAGCGGCGGTACTGCACGAGGTTGTGGTCCTGGGCCTGTTCGGCGAACCCGACCACTGTCCCCTGCTCGCGCTTCCATGATGCGTACCGCATCGAGAACGCCGTACCGGATGCCTTGTCGATCTGGAACAACGGGCCGTGCACGGTTCGGTAGATCACGTAGTCGACCGGCTTCTGGCCTGCCACCGGAATCAACTCGTGGATGACCTGCATCGGCACCCACTTGCCCTTGAACCGGTAGCGCGGCTTCGGCCCAGAGAAGTTGACCTTCTCGGCGTAAATCTGCTGGTCAACCAGCTCCTCGCTCGTGGTCGTGAACGCGATGTCGCGGTTCTGGCCGATCAGGATCACCGGGACGCCTGGGATCGTCATGCCGCCGGCGTCGTAGCCAGGCCCGCGAAGGTATTCCTCGACGTCGATCGAGGGAGATCCGAAGCCCTCCTGCGGCGCGCCCCACAGCAGCGCCCGGTGGTTGGCGGTGTGCCAGGGCGCCACGACGAACGCGTTCGACCCGTCCTTCCAGGGCACATGCAGGGCCTCGCCGGTCTCCTGCCGGCGATTCTCGATCGCGGTCAGCGCCTGCGCGCCGGCGCTCGCGGCGCCCGGGCTCACGTAGTCGATCGCCTTGAGCGCCCGGCCCGGATTCGGCGGGGTCGGCGTGTTCGCCCTGCCGTTGGGAACCGTTGTCGGCGCGGTCGGATCGTTGATCCACCGCAGATCGTTGAAGATCGCGTGGGCGCTCGACGGGTACTTGTGCTGGAGGTACTGCAGCAGCGTCAGGTTGTTCAGCTCGCTGCCTCCACCGCCGCCGAACTCGCGCGCCAACACGTCTCCGATCGCGATTGTGTCGACCGGCCTCCACGCCGCTGGGCGGTAGGGACGGCCGTGGAGCCCTAGGACGTTGCCGGCGAGCCAGAACTCGTAGGGGACGTTCGCGTCCTCGCTCGCGGTGTTGCGGTACGCGGCGGCGATGTAGGCGTTGACACCGGCCGAGTAGTCGCTGAGCACGTTCTGGATCCACTTCGGCGTGGCGTGCAGCTGCGCCCGCATCTCAGCGACGGTGTAGAACTGCTGGCGGTTGTCCTCGTCGGTCGAGAGCTCGCTCGAGCCGAACACCTGCGCCAGCGTGCCCTCGGAGTTGCGACGCACGAGCTCCATCTGCACGAGCCGGTCCTGCGCCTGCGCGTAACCGGAGCCGAACCACATCCCGCTCAACGTGGCGCTTCGGATGTGCGGAACGCCGTACGCGTCACGCGTGATCGTCGCCCGGAGGCGCCCGGTGCCGACCGTCGTGGCCCCAGCGGGGGGCGTGACGACCATTGCCGCCACGAGTGTCACGAGCGCGGCGAAACGCTTGCAGCCCATCGCTGAGGAACATATCCCCGGCGGGGCTCCCAGGTCAATCCGTGCGCGGACGCCCGCGCGCGACCCAGGCCCGCGCCGAAATCGTGAACGGTGCCGCGGGCAGCCGCTTCTGGCAGAGCTCGCGCAGGCGTTCTCTGCGCGCCGGGTCCAACCAGCTCACGTAACTCCCGGGTGGTCCAACCCCGAGCAGGAACGGCTCCCACCAGTCCTCGAACCGCTCCTCGACGACCTCCACCACGAGCGATCCCTCCTCGATCTCGTGTGCCCCCGCGGTTTGAAGCAGCTCCGCGAGGTGGCCCTGCCGGGCCCCGGCCATCCGTGACTCGTCCACCGCCGCCGGGTCGAGCTCGCGCACCGCGTCCCAGAACACGCCGAGCGGGCTCTGGCCGCCGGCGTGATCCCACACGCATGCCGCCACGACTCCGTCGGCGCTCGTGACCCGCAACATCTCGCGCAGTCCCGCGACGGGGTCGGCCATGAAGTGAACGACCAGCTGCGCCAGCGCGGCATCGAAGGACCGATCGTCGTAGGGAAGCTGTTCTGCGAACCCCTGCTGAACCGGCACCGACGGATATCGAGCGCGCACCGCTTCGACGAAGCGCTCGGACGGCTCGATCGCCGACACACCGTCCCCGAGCCGCCTGAGCAGCTCGCCGGTGAGCGCACCCGAACCGCAGCCGACGTCGAGGACCCGCTTCGCATGGCCGACGCCGGCGAAGTCGGCGAAGCGTGCCGCAAGCGGAACCGCATAGCGCCCGATGAACCGGTCGTACTCATCAGCCCCCGCGGTGAAGCTCACGGCGGCGAGTCTATGCCAGCCGCTCATCGCGAAGCCCGGTCGGTCAGCGCCAGTGAATCGTGGCGATTAGACGGCCGCGCTTGGAGGCAGGACGAAACAGAGCAACGCGAGTTCGCGCCGTGAGCGCTCCTCCGCTTGCTTGCCTCGTTAGGCGCGACGTCGCCGCCCGGGTGCTTTCGGCCACCGATCTGCCCGTCCGAGACGCGGGTTTGCCTGCCGCGATGCCTGTTTCGTGTTCCATCCGGGCATCGTCGATCACGCCGGCGCGTCCGGCTAGCCACCCTAGGGGTGGCGCGTGCCCCACCCCGCGATCAGGGCTTCTCGGCGGCGGCGACCGGCTGCGGCCGCGGGACCAGCCGCGGCGCGGCGGGCGCGGAGGCCCGGCGCTCGAACCAGGCCTCGCCCTCGATCGACAGCGGCGGGGTGATCCGATCGAGCCAGTGCGGCATCCACCAGGTCGCCCGGCCGAGCAGGGCGAGCACGGCGGGAACGAGCACGCAGCGGATCACCGTCGCGTCGACCGCGACGGCCGCCGCCATCCCGAGCCCGAACTGTTTGATCGTCGGGTTTCCATTGAGCAGGAAGGCACAGAACACGGCGACCATGATCAGTGCCGCTGATGTGATGACCCGAGCCGTTCCGGCCAGCCCCTCGACGACGGCCTCGTGAGGATGGTCGGTCACTCGCCAGCGCTCGCGGACGTGCGTCATCAGGAACACCTCGTAGTCCATCGAGAGCCCGAACAGGATCACGAACATCATCAGCGGTACGAACGAGACGATCGGCGCCGTGCCGTCGACGCCGATCAGCCGGGCGCTCCAGTCGTGGCCGAAGAAGTACGTCACGACGCCGAACGCGGCGGCAATCGACAGCAGGTTCATGACCACCGCCTTGAGCGCCACGAGCGGCGCGCGGAACGCGGTCAGCAGGAGCAGGAATGAGAGCGCGAGCACGATCGCGATCACGAGCGGGAGTCGATTCGTGATCGCGGCCGAGAGGTCGATGAACGCCGCTGTGGTGCCGCCCACGTAGGCGGTCAGGCCGCTCCCGCGCGTGGTCGTGGGTATCACGACGTTACGCAGGCGGTGGACCAACGACGCGGTCGCGTCGGCCGATGGGCTGGTGGCCGGCGTGACCGAGAGCACGGCCTCGGTGCGGTCCTTCGAGACCAGCGGCAGGCTGACAGCGACGACCCCGCGCTCGGCGTACAGCGCGCGATCGAGCCGGAGCGCGGCGCCCGCCACGGCCGGGCCGGACCGGGTCGCCGAGACGGCGATCAGCAACGGGCCGTTGAACCCGGGTCCGAAGCCCCGGCTCAGGAGGTCGTATGCCTGCCGCGCCGTCGTGTCGGGCGGAAGCTGGCCGCTGTCGCTCTGCCCGAACCGAAGCGAAGTCGCCGGCGCGGCGAGCACCGCTATCAGGGCGAGAGCAACGATGACCGCAGGCCACGGCCGGCGGACGACGAACCGGGCCCAGCGCAGCCAGGCCGACGGATGCTGATCGTGGTGCAGTCGGAGTCCCGGGACACGGAGCGCATCGATCCGGCGCCCGGCAAGGGCGAGCGTGGCCGGCAACAGGGTGATCGCGGCGAGCACGGCGACGACGACCACGACGGCGGATAGGTAGCCCATCTGAGCCACGATCGGGATACCGGAGAGGGTCAGCGAGCAGAGCGCAATTGTCACGGTCGCACCCGCGAACACCACAGCACCGCCTGAGGTCGCAACCGAGCGGGCGATCGACTCACGGAGCTCCATCCCCTCGTGGAGCTGGGTTCGGTGGCGGGTGACGATGAACAGCGAGTAATCGATCCCGACGCCGAGGCCGACCATCGTCGCCAGCGCCGGGGCGCTGCTCGGCACCTGCGTGACCTGGCTCAGCAGGGCGATGATGCTGAGGCCGGTCGCGAGCCCGAACACCGCGGTCAGGAGCGGCATCCCCATCGCTACGACGGTGCCGAACGTCAGCAGCAGCACGACGATCGCGGCGAGCAAGCCGATCGCCTCGGAGTTGGCCGACGAGGAGCTCGAGAGCTCCTGGCCGAGGTAGCCACCCGCCGCGACTTGCACGCCCGCGGCGCGCGCCTGCTGGGCGATCGCGAACAGCGCCGTGGCCTGGTCGTGGGTGAGCTCAGTCGCCCCGGGCCGGAGCGAAAGCGAGAGATAGCCGATCCGGCGATCGCGCGAGAGCTGCGCGGAGCCCGCCGGCGTGAACGGGCTGACCACGCCGAGGACCAGCGGCGAATGCGCGAACTGTGCGGCGACGCGCGTCACGGCGGTCCGCGCCCGTGCGTTGCTGAGCAGCGTCGAGCCGGGCGGGGCGCGGAAGACGATCGGATTGGAGCCGTTTGCGCCCGCCGCTCCGAACCCGTGCTGCAGCACATCGCGGGCGTGCTGGCTGCCGGTGCCGGGCAGCGTCACGTTATCGGTCACCTGAGTTCCGCCGAGCGCGCTCACCCAGATCGCCAGGCCGATTGCTACCGCCAGCCAGGCGAAGATCACCTTCAGCCGGTGCTGCACGGCGAGCCGTCCGATGCGGTAGAGGAACGGGGTCATGGGGTCGTGCCGGTCTCATCGGCCGCGCCGCGGCCAAGCTGAAGGCGCGAAGGGGCGCACCCCGCAGGTGTCTCGACCGGGCGATAATGCGCCTCGGCCACATGAGCGCCTGCGATCAGATCCCGGTTGCGCACACCCCGCCCGGCGGCTATGGGACGGAGATGCCGCCGCCGATTCTCGATGGGTGCACCGACCCGCTGGTGGACGGAGCGCCTGACCTGAGGGGGCTGTGGCGGGCCGTCGCGGTCGAGGTCGAGGGCGAGCCGGCACCGCCTGAGCACCCGGGACTGCGCCACGTGGAGCGGATCGAGCAGTGCGCGGGCCGCATCGTGGTCACCGCCGGCGGAGTGATCCACGACATGCGCTGTGACGGGACGGAGGAAAACGGCGTCAACGACGTCGCCGAATTCGACTTCACGACGCCGATCACAGTCGTCGCCACCTACGAGGACGGAGTGCACACGCTGCGGCCCGTCGGTCTGCCGATCGAGGTCACGCGCCATCTCGACGGTGACCAGCTGGTCTGGAGGTACCTGACCTTCACCGCGCGGCTGGAACGGGTCGGCGACCAATGAGCGCCGAAGTGATCCGCACTCCCGATCAGCTCACGGCCGAGTGGCTCGGCGACGTGCTGGCTCGCCCGGTCACCGAGCTGTCCTCGGTCGAGCGGATCGGGACCGGTCAGATGAGCCAGACCCATCGCGTGCGCTTCGTCGCCGACGGGAGGGACGACTCGGTGGTCGTGAAGCTGGCCTCAGACGACCCGACCAGCCGCGCGACCGGGGTCGGGATGGGGGCCTACCTGCGCGAGATCGCGTTCTACCGCAACCTGGCGTCGCGCATCGGCGGACCGTTGCCGCACTGCCACCTGGCCGAATACGACACGGCCGAGGGTTGGTTCACGCTGGTGCTCGAGGACATGAGCGCCGCGATCCAGGGCGATCAGATCGCCGGCTGCAGCGTCGACGAGGCACGTGTCGCGCTGCGCTCGCTGGCCCGCATCCACGCGCCCGTGCTCGGCGACCTCGCGCTCGGCACCGCCGACTACCTGAATCAGCCGAACCCCCTCACCCAGGAGGTGCTGGCGATGCTGCTGCCGGGCTTCATCGAGCGGTACGGCGAGCGCATCGCGCCCGAGCACGCTGAGGTGTGCCGGCGGTTCATTGAGGTCCTTGGCCCGTGGTCCGAGCAGCAGCGTCCGCCGCTCGGGCTCGTCCACGGCGACTACCGGCTGGACAACCTCCTGTTCGGCGACGGCACCTGCCGCGTCGTCGACTGGCAGACGATGACCTGGGGGCCCGCGATGCTCGACTGCTCCTACTTCATCGGGCTGTCGCTCCGGGTCGACGATCGCCGCGCGCACGAGCAGGAGCTGGTTCGCACCTACCACGACGAGCTCCTGGCAGCCGGAGTGACGAGCCTCTCGTGGGAGCACGCGTGGGAGGAGTACCGCCGCCAGGCGTTC
Organism: uncultured Solirubrobacterales bacterium; assembly: GCA_963796645.1. Classification (GTDB taxonomy): domain Bacteria; phylum Actinomycetota; class Thermoleophilia; order Solirubrobacterales; family Solirubrobacteraceae; genus Palsa-465. The sequence continues at coordinate 522,971 of CAWCMQ010000009.1, forward strand.
TACGGAGTCCTGCTAACCGTCGCCGCGGCGATGGTCGTCGTTCAGACCGAGCGCGGCGACGAGATGTTCATGACCTCGCTGGCGCGCAACGCGCAGCAGATCCTCGACCTCGACGCGCTCTCGTTGCTGCCCGAGCCGAGCTCGAGCCCGGTCGCGCCGCTGCGTCCCTCACCGAGCGACGAGGCCACGCACGAGCCCGGACCCGAGGCGCTGTGGAACGAGTCGTGGTACTTCGACGCCGTCTCCGACGACGGCTCACTCGGTGTCTACGTCCGCCTCGGCCGGCTTCCCAACCAGGGCATCAGCCTTTACACCGCGGCGATCTGCGGCCCCGGGCGTCCGGCGGTGATGCTCGTAGCGCCCGACGCACCGCTTCCCGCCGCCGACGACGAGGCGCAGGCGATCGAGCGCGAAGGGCTGCGCTGCGAGCAGCACTGCGATCGGGTGCTGGAGCGCTTCACGGTCCGAGCGAGCGGCACCGCGCAGGCGTACGACGACGAGTCCGCACCGCTTCGCGGCGAGCAAGGGACGCCGGTCTCGGTCGAGCTCGACCTGGTGTGGGAAACGGCCGGGATCCCGTACGCGTGGCGCCAGGCCACCCGCTACGAGATTCCCTGTCACGTCACCGGCGTCGTCCGCATCGACGGCGAGGAGCTGCAGCTCTCCGGGCCCGGTCAGCGCGACCACTCGTGGGGCTCGCGCGACTGGTGGGCGGTGGACTGGATGTGGAGCGCGCTGCACCTCGAGGACGGCACGCACATTCACGCGGTCGGCGTCCCGCAGATGCCGGGCTACGGCGTCGGCTACGTGCAGCGCGAGGAGGACATCGCCGAGGTGAGCTCGCTGCAGATGAACGAGGTCATCCTGGAGAACGGCCTGATCGAGCGCGCCGACTTCATCGTCGGTCCGGGAGAGCTCGCGCTGGAGGTCGAGCCGCTCGCCTTCGGTGCGCTGCGGCTGGAGGCCCCGGACGGCCGCGTGTCACTGTTCCCGCGCGCGATGTGTCGCGTCCGGACCAACGACGGCCGGGTCGGATCGGGCTGGGCCGAGTGGAACCGAGTGCAGCGCTCGGCCTGAGTGGGCGGCGTTAGTCTGGCGGCGTGCTCGTCGCTAGTGACGTAGAACTGAGCGTCGCGGACGGCGTCCGGATCTTGGGGCCGGTCTCGCTCGAGATTGGGCCCGGGTCGCTGGTCGCGTTGATGGGCGCGAGCGGGTCGGGGAAATCCACGCTGTTGCGCGTACTCGCGGGGATCGCAAAGCCGACCGCTGGCAGCGCGACCTTGGTGGCGGAGCCCACCACGTCGGCGGTCCAGGCGCTCGGCTATGTGCCACAACGCGAGAGCGTCCACGGCCGCCTCACGACCCGCGAGGCGCTCAGCTGCGCGGCCTACTTGCGCCTCGATGCGGGCGTCGCGGTCGAGGAACGGGTCGTGACAGTGCTCGACGAGCTCGGTCTCGTCGAACAGGCCAGCACTCTGATCCGGAACCTTTCGGGTGGTGAGCGACGCCGCGCCGCGTGCGGGCTCGAGCTCGTCGGTGATCCCCCGGTGCTGCTGCTCGACGAGCCGACCAGCGGGCTCGACGCGGTGCTCGAGCGGCGGCTGATGGAGCTCTTCCGGCGGCTGGCCGATCGTGGTCGCGCGGTGCTCGTCGCGACTCACGCTACGGCGAGCCTGGATTTCTGCGACGAGGTCGTCGTACTCCAAGAAGGCCAGACGGCTTACCGCGGCAGCTCTTCGGGCGCGCGAAGCCATCTCGCGGCGGTGGCTCATGATCTTCGGCGAACGCCCGGTGGCGGGTCGGACGGCCCGACGGGCAGGCCGGCGGACACGTCGCCCGAACCATTGGATACTCCGCCCAGCTCGGCCGGCGCACCGGACAGATCGCCAGCGGCCTCGGTCGCAGCCGCTCGAACCCCGGTGGCCGCGAGCCGGCCGTTCGGCCTCGAGCTCCGCGTGCTCACGGGCCGCTATTGCCGCACACTGGCGCGGGACCGGCGGACGCTCGCGCTGCTCCTCGGGCAGGCGCCGGTGATTGGGGTGCTGATCGCGATCGTGTTCCACTCCGCTGCCCTGAGTACCGCGAGCAACTCGCCGACCAATGCGGTCGAGCTGATGTTCATGCTGATGACCGCGTCGATCTGGCTGGGCGTCGCGTCGTCCTGTCGCGAGGTTGTCAAGGAGCGCGGACTCGTCGAGCGCGAGTTCGACGTCGGCGTTCGCCTCGACGCGTACGTGCTCTCCAAGGCGCTGGTGCTGTTCGCACTGACGCTGGTCGAGGTGCTGCTTCTGACGACCGTGGTCGTGGTGCTACAGCCATTGGGAGTCCCGTTCAGCAACGTGGTGCAGGTATTCGTGCTCGCGATCCTCACCGCCTGGGCCAGTGTCGGGATGGGCCTTGCCGTGTCCTGCGCGGCTCGCAGCGTCGACCAGGCGGCGAGCGCTGTGCCGCTGCTGCTGATGCCGCAGCTGCTGTTCGCCGGCGCGCTGATCCCCCTCGCGCAGATGCCAAGCGCGGTCGCCGGACTCGCGAACCTCACCTACGCACGATGGTCGTACGCAGGTCTCGGTTCCGCCGCCCAGATCGGCGATCGTCTGGCAGCGAACGCATCAGTCCTCGGGTTCAGTAACGGCTTCTTCTCGCTGGCCCCCGCGACCGCGACCGCGATCCTGATTGCCTTCACGCTCGTCGAGCTCGTCGTCGCCGTCTTCTTCCTGCTGATCCGCCCGCCGGTCACCTCATAGCCCCCACCGACCGTTACGCACGCTGGGACCTGCGGACCGGTGGCTGGCCGGAACCTAGTCTTGTTTCACGGCGGTCTGAGCGAGCGCCTCCTCGAGCGCGCCCTTGCCGCCGGGGTTGCCGGTGATCGCCAGCTCCGGAGACCAAGTTGGAACGCGGCCGATGAGCGCTGCGGCGCGCTTGCGGCCCGCCACCTCGATCGGTGCACGCTGACGGAGTTGGGCGAGCAGCCGGGTGCTGTACTGCTGCGGTGATTCCCCGGGCGCGATCGCCGGTCGATCGAACTCGAAGAACTCGACTCGCACGTGCGGGCGTGCTCTCGGGAACCGCGGGATCGCGACCGTGCCGTTGCACGCCACCCCGATGATCGTCGTCTCCGGCACCGCCCGCGCCATGTAGCCGATGCCGCTACGGGCCCGCAGCGCTCGGCCGAGCGAGCGTGTGCCCTCGGGGTAGATCCCGACGCATGCGCCGTTGCGGAGCTCCTCGATCGCGCGGTCCAGCGCTCCGGTGTCGCCGGACCCACGATCGATCGGGATCTGGCCCATCCCCGTCAGGACCGCGCCGAGCAACCTGTTCTTCCACATCGAGGACTTAGCCAGCGCCCTGATCTGCCGACGGGGGAGCGCCGCGATCCCGGTTGCCACGGTGTCCCAGTAGCTGTCGTGATCACCGACGAGCAGCAGCGGACCCTCCAGCGGCAGCAATTCGAGACCGGTCACGTGCAGGCGGCCCCACCAAACAACACCAGCAGTGGACGCGACCAGCACGCCGCGGTACGCCGGGGTGATTCGTTCGATGCGCTCAGACATCGCTCCCGCAGGCTACCCGGACCGGGCCGGCGAAGCTCGAGTCCGCCGCTGCCTCCATCCCAGCGGACCTCGATCTCCGAGGCGATCGCCGAGATGCGCTCGACTAGCCGCGCCCCCGCCGTCGCCGAGGCGACCGCCCGCTCCGTCGCCATCGGACAACGAAAGTGTTCATGGCCGAGATGCATGCTTTCCGCGGGAGCTGGTGCGTCGACGGCGTCACTGAGCACCCCTGCGACAAGCAGAGCAGGTCAGACTAGCCATCGCGTCCAGCGCAGAACTCTCGCTGCTCGTCCATTTCGGGTGTCTTGTCCGGATCGAGCGAGTCGCCGCATGTTCGGCCGAGCCGCCCATTTCTCGATGTCTCAGCCCGCGTTGGAAGGTCGTCGTCCTCGTATCGACGCCGGCGTCGAACCGAAACGCCTATGAGCGAGAATGGCGCCCGTGACGTTCGCTGACTCGCTGCTCTCGCTCCCGACCCTATTCGCGGACGCGCCAAACCCGGCCTCCTGCCCGCACCACCAGTGCAACTACCATCCCGTCACCTCTGGCGGACTTGCTGTCGCGCTCGTGGTCGTGATCGTCGTTGTCGTCTTGCTGGTGTTGTTGGCCGTCGCCCTGCTTCACCGGCGTCGCCGTCGCCGACGTGCGGCACGGGCGTAGGCGTAGGTCGAAGTGTCCTACTTGGCGGCCCTCGGGTTGACCCTTGTGATCGAGATGCCCGTCTACGCCGGGTTTCTCCACTCCGAGCTGAGCATCGGCGCCCGGCGTGGCGCGGCCGTTGGAGCGTTGGTCAACCTGGCTAGCCACCCCATCGCTTTCTTGGTGGTCATGCCGTTGCTTGCTCGCCCGCTCGGATTCTTCCCAGCGCTGGTCGTCATCGAAGCCGGGGTTTGGGTCGCTGAGTCAGCGCTGCTCTGGTTGTGGCTCCGTCGTGATTTGGACCTGCTCGGCCTGGCCGCCCTCCTCGCCAATACGATCTCGCTCACCGCGGGGCTGCTGCTGATCCTCTAGCGTGCCGTTTGGGTACTTCGTGGCAGTGCGGTTGCCGGCCACAAAACCTCAAGCCGTGCGGGCAGCTCCCGTCAACGGTCATCACCCGAGTAACCGCAAGTCCCGGCTGCATCAGGTGACCGCTACCAGTTCCTGTCGGCGATCCGCACAGACAGGGCACCCGCTTTCGTGACGCCGGCCTTCGAAGAGCTGACGCTCGCAACCAACGGAACTCGCTCGTCGGCATCGTCGACCACGGGCTGCTCCGATTCGATCCTTGCAGTGCGATCGGCACCAACGCCCGAAGCCCGCGAGGCTCCTGCTTTGCTCGAGATGGGAGCGGTTCTTCGCTTACCGTCGACCCTCGGGGAAGCCGTAGAGCTGACCTTGCTCGTGGCTCCGGGTGTCGGTAGGGTGCACCCGTCGGGCGCAGATCTTGGTTGTTGGCAGGTATCGCCATTGGGGTTGTCTTAGGCGGCGGCGCTGCGCTGGCAGCTGGCGGTGGCGGACAGACGATCACCGTGTGCATCAAGAAACATGGCGGCGCGCTCTACCGGGCAAAGAGGTGTCACGCGCACGACAAGCAGCTGAAGTGGAACGAGCAAGGTCCGCGGGGGCCGCAGGGCATTCCGGGGCCTCGTGGCATTCAGGGGCCGTTCCCGGCAATCCTTCCGTCGGGCCAGAGCCTCAAGGGCGTCTATCGGGCAAGTGAAACGGCGGCCGGCGACCCAGTGCCGGACACCGTGACGTTTGTCTTTCCGCTGGCGTCGAAGCCAACGGTTCATTTCATCGCGCCTTTGGCCCAGTCACCGACCGAGTGTCCAGGCACCCCCGACAACCCTCAGGCCGCTCCGGGAAATCTTTGCGTGTACGCCACTCATGGCAACAACGACGTCTCGATCGCAAACCCAGAAACCAGCGTCGCTCCCGATGCCTCCCCTCGAGGGTTCACCGTCTTCGACGACTTCCTCGGCGGCGAGACCAACGGCACCTGGGCCGTCACCGCGCCCTGAGCACCGGCCCCATCGCTTCCCCTTCGGGCTACCAGCATCAGCGAGACCGCGGCACGAATCCAGCCGTGAGACTGCTGCTCGATGGAAGAACGGGTCACGTCCGGCCGAGCCAGAGGGGTCGACCGCATCGGCTACACCAGCCGCTACCGATCCACGCCTGTAGCGGCAGCGAGCACATGGTGGCTGCTCTGCGGTTCGACCTGCAGCGCCTTCGACTAGGCCGGTGGACGCGCGTCTGGCGACGAGCAGTAGCACGCGCCTCGTGAAGGATCGTTAGCGGAGCTGCAGCGGGCGCTCGCCGGACGGCTTCTTCGGTTCGCAGCGCGACGCGTCAGAACGGGCGCAGGTCCTTCTTCGCTCGGAGCTTCCATCGCCTTCTTAGAGCTCAAGCACCTAGTGGCTCTGCGCTTTCAGGATGCAGGCTACGGTGATGCCATGTTCCTTGTCGCTGCTGGCGCCCTGCTCAAGATCGCCTTGGGTCTTGAACCCGGCCGCCAGAAAGCGCTTCTGGAAGCAGTGGGCAGCGAACACTCTCTGGCTCGCGGTCAGTTGAGGGGCACTGTTATTGGCGACCTGCAGCGCAAAGTTGTAGAAAGTCGGCGACGCGATAGGCGTCGATTTAGGCAGTTGGCTCGGGTTGGAACTGGTCGGCGTGCTCGAAGCTGCTGGGGTAGTCGCGGTGGGAGTCGTGGTCTTGCTGCTCGAACTGCCGCAGCCAGCCACCGCACCTGCAGCGACGGTCAACAGCAACGCGATCTGGCACCTGCGCGACGTGCTCATCAGTGTCCTCCCTGTTCGGCTGCGATCCCAGCTGTCAGGAGCGCGTTCAGCGTCGAGATGGCTCAAGGTGGCGACTGTACCCGCCTCTGCCAAGACTCTCGCTCCGCCACCGCCGCCCCCCCTCGAACGATGCGCGCCTGCAGCGAAGCAGGTGTCCCGCAAGCCGGTGGCTATCCGGGCGTCCCGTCGCGCTCTGTTGTTCGGGCGAGGTTCTGTAGTTGCCGTTCATGCACGCCTGGCAGCCAGTCATATGTGGCCGATGGGCCGACTCGCGGGTCACTGACAACTTGGGCGTCACGCAAGGCGCGCACGTACGCCCGATCCTGGTCGATCCGCGCGTATGCCTGATCAGCTCCGCAGATGGACCCGTGGCCGGGGACGACAACATCGACGTCGCCCGCCACGCCCTCGATCAGCCGCAACGCGGCGAGGTAATCCTCGATCGGGTCAGCGGTGTCGTTGAAGTCGAGCAACGGAATCAGGACGTCAGAAAGCAGATCGCCGGCGACGAGAACCCCTCGTTCCTCGATCAACAGCGCCGCATGGCCCCGGGCATGCGCCTGATGCTCGATGATCCGCACTTGAGGGCCATCCCAAGGAATCCGCTCCGTGTCGGCGGGCAGGCCGGTGATTAGGCCGAGCAGGTCCAGCGGTACCTGCTCGACGATGTCGGGCGGTATCAGCTCGGCGAGGCGGGCCTTCGCACGCGCGTCCGACAACCGATCTCGGACCGTGTCCGCGCAGCGCACCGTACCGTAACGGGGCACCGCGCCGAGGCTGGCGTGCCACAGCAGGTGATCCCAATGAGGATGCGTCGAAAAGCCTGCCACAACGGTCTGGCCCAGATCGGACAGGTCGTTCGCGAGGCAGGCCATTTCGTCGCCGCGCACTCCGGGGTCGATGAGCAACACGCCACCCCGCCCTTGCACGGCAACGGTGTTGGTATGCAAGAACTCGCTCTCGTGGATCAGGACGCCCTCCGCGACCTGCCTCAGCACCGGGGCCCCTTCCGCTTGTGGTTTGCAACCGCTTGTCGAGACAGTACCTCGCGCCGAGCACTTGGGCTCCGAATCCCCTGCGCAATCACCGAGCGTTCACGAGCGCCTGAACGCAGCCCACCTCGCTGCTACCAACTCCTCGTAGCTCTCAGGCAGTCGACCACATCCACGGGCGCCAACGGGTCACATCCATCTGTGCGATGATGAGGCCGGGGTCGGCCGACGGTCGTATGGAAGGGGCAGGGCATGGGGAATTCGCGGGGTATCCGCGGGCGCGCGCGGCCGGTCACTCGGCGCGTGATGTCGGCATGGTTTGGTGTGTTCGGCTCAGTGCTGGCGGCAGGGGCCGTGATGGCGTGCCCGACGGTCGCTCTCGCGTCCGCCGGCGGGGGCGCCAGCAATGGCGTACCGAGCGATTACTGCACTGGTTGCAAACCACCGCTGATGTATCTGGGGGGGCCGGTGGCCAGCACTCTGGGTCCGGGCGGCCTGACCGTGACGCCGATTTACTGGGCGCCGCCCAGTGCTCGGAACCGGTTCCCCCTCGGCTATGAGGCCGTGATCAACGGTTTCGTCGCGAATCTGGCGGCGGCCAGTGGCGCCGGCACGAGCGTGTTCTCGATCGACAGCGAGTAGTACGACATCCTCGGTGGCCAGCCCACCCACATCGGGTACCACATCACGGCCGGCTCGCCGGTCGTTGACACTCGCCCGCTCCCTGCGGACCGCTGCCGGAAAGCGGACGGCGGTTACAACACGTGCGTCACCGACCGCCAGTTGACAGCTGAGCTGACGGCTGTCCTGATCGCCCGGCATCTACCCCACGGGAGGTTGTCCGGAACCTCGTAGAACTTTGAGTGGCGGTCCTCCCGCCTCGTCCGCTCCGGTTGGGAGCGTTCGGGGTGCCAAAGAAGTCCGAGAGGACAGGAGGAACCGCCATGAAGAAGGTATCCGGCCCGCAGGTCGTCACGACCGCGGAGGCTTCGGAGTTGCCGCTCCCTGCGGAGATTCAGGAAGCGCTCGGCGAGCTCGTTGGGGCTGCGAGGGACGGACTGCTCGCGCTGAGCGTGGGTCTCGGTCTGCGTGTCGTTCACGATCTGATGGAGCGCGAGGTCGATGAGGTCGTGGGCCCGAAGCACAAGCAGAACCCGCAGCGGACGGCGAAGCGTCACGGTCACGAGGACGGGTCGATGACGCTCGGTGGTCGGCGTGTTCCGGTCAGCCGGCCGCGGATGCGCACGGCCGATGACGAGCACGAGCTGCCGGTTCAGAGCTACGAGTACTTCGCTGATCGGGATCCGCTGACGCGGGCGGTGATGGATCGGGTGCTCGCCGGCGTCTCGACCCGCAAGTTCGCGCAGGTGGGCGAGCCGGTCGGCGAGGACGTCGAGCAGGAGAGCTCGTCGACGTCGAAGTCGACGGTGTCGGAGTTGTTCATCGAGCGGACCGGCACCGCGCTGGGCGAGCTGATGAGCCGTTCGCTGTCTGACGTGCGCCTGGCGGTGATGATGCTCGACGGCTTGGAGATCGCCGACCGGATCCATGTCGTCGCGCTCGGGATCTCGACCGAGGGCGTGAAGATCCCGCTCGGCCTGTGGGAAGGCTCGACGGAGAACGCGACGCTGGTCTCGATGCTGCTCGCGGACCTCGTCGACCGCGGGCTCGACCCTGAGCAGGCGATTCTGTTCGTGATCGATGGCGGCAAGGCGCTGCGCAAGGCGATCAAGGACGTGTTCGGCGAGCACGCCCTCGTGCATCGGTGTCATCGGCACAAGGAACGGAACGTCACCGATCTGTTGCCCGAGCGGGACCGGCCGCAGATCCTCGCCAGGATCCGCGGCGCGTGGGCGCTCACGAACCCGCTGCTTGCCGAGGAACGGCTCGAGCTGCTCGCCTCAGAGCTCGACCGCACCTGGCCCGACGCGGCCGGCTCGCTCCGCGAAGGCCTCCAGGACACGCTGACGCTGATGCGGCTCGGCATCGATGGACAGCTCGCGAAGACGCTGTCCTCGACGAACCCGTGCGAGTCAATGATCGAGATCGTCCGCTACACGCAGCGCAACGTGAAGCGCTGGCGGGACGGTGACATGCGCAAGCGCTGGACCGCGGCCGGGATGCTCGTCGCAGAGCAGCAGTTCCGAAGGATCATCGGCTACCGCGACCTCGCCAAGCTCGTGATCGCGATCGAGCGTCACGCCCTCATCGTTGCCGAGAAGAACCGCGACCGTCACGAGACCCGCCAGCCCGTTACGGTGTGACTGTCAAACCCGTGAGGATCGTCACTGAAGTTCCACGACGATCCGGGCAACCTCCCCCACGGGCTGGCGAACTTCTACCCAGTCTTCCTTCCGCCGGGCGTGGAAACCCAAGACGAGCCGGGCGACAATTCCGGCTCGAGCTACTGCGCCTATCACAACAATGCAGGTGCTGGCGACACGCAGATCCTGTACGGCAATGAGCCTTATCCACCCGCGGACGACTGTTTCATGGGACAGTCGCCTAACGACAATCCTGCTGCTGATGTGTCGATCAGCGTGCTCAGCCACGAACTCAACGAGACGATCACCGACCCAGAGGTCAACGGCTCCGGCAGGCCGGCCTGGCAGGATCACGTCGGTTACGAGATCGGCGATCTCTGCAGCTGGGAATTCGGTCCGCCCCTCGGCTCCACCAATCCCTCTGCCCCGCAGTCAACCGAATACAACCAGGTGATCGGCGGCGGGCACTACTACCTGCAGCTCGAGTTCAGCAACTACGCCTACAACCAGCTCGGGGTCGGGATGGGCTGCCAACCCAGCGAGCGCGTCGCGCGCCACGCGCCCGCGTCGACCAGCTCGCCGACGCACATCTACTTCGACATGTCCCGTAACGCGCTGCCCGCCAACGGCAGGACGACCTCGACGGGCCTCGTCCAGGTGTGGGACAAGCACGGCGTCGACATTCCGGGTGACCGGATCTCCTTCGCCACGTACTCGCTGTCCGGTTACGGCAACTGCGGCACGCTAAGGCCCCGCGCGGCCACGACCGATGGAGCCGGCTCAGTCACCCCGATCTACCGGGCTTCCCGGTCGAACGTCGCCTGCGTGATCGTGGCCAACGACGCCGAGGGCGGCAGATCGGCCTCGGTGGTCGTCTACCAGGGCACGACGCGCTCGACCGCACCGAGGGCCCGCGCCAACTTCCCCCGCATGGTCACCGCCGGGCGGACCGTGACCTTCGCGACGAGGATCACAAACCCGAAGCGGAAACCAATCGGCGATACACAGGTGAACTTCGGGATTTTCGAGCCGTTTTATAACTCGCTGAACGTAACCGCTCGCCAGATCCATCTCTCCGTGTCCCGGCATGGCCATCGCGGCCCGTTCGTGCCGGTGAGGCTGACCGGCTCGACCTCGAAAACCGCGGGGATCATCGGCGTAATCGGCGGCCCGACAGGGTTCAACCTCCGCGCCCACCACACGCTCACGCTGACCTACCGGCTCAGAGTGAGCAAGAGCGTGCCCCTCAGGCGCCGGCGACCGATCCTGGAGTTCCAGACGTTCTTGGACCAGATCGATCCGGCATCCGGTGCCGACAGCGTGCTCGCCACCACCCCAGCCACGAACGCTCGGGTACGGTGAGCGTCGCGACCACCGGTCTCGTCTCAAGATCCCAATCAAACGTGCCACCTCCGACCCTCCAACGTGAGGGTCGGAGCCCGTGCGGATCACGTCCTTGGGGTTGGTGTTTGGCGGCTGCGGTTCTCGACGACGTAAATCGACGAGCACACGAGAACCTCGCCGCAGGACGCACCCGACGGTAGTCTCGCCGATCGATGGCGTCGTTCGCTCTTGGTCGCAAACGCCGCGCCGGGCTCGGCCGCTTGCTTGCCCAGCGCCGCACTCGGGCGCTAGCGGCCACCGCGGGCGTCACGACATTCGCGGTGCTCGTGGCGGAGATCGCACACGTGTGGCGCCGTGGCGACGCGCCGATGCCGGCTGAGACCGACGATGTCGTGCACGCGGCCGAGATCGCAATCGGGCAGACGGTCCAGGTCGCCCGGGCCGGTTACCGCGGTGGCTCCAGGCGCGAGAACGCGTTGCTGAACCTGTTGCTCGCGTTCACCGCTACGTTCGTGTCCGCGCGCGCCTCGACGGCGGCCATCCGCGCGCGGGGTCAGTTCGGCCCGTTTCGTCACCTTGTCGCAGGCGACGACCATATCCATCACTTCGTCCCCGGAATCGCGATCGCCTTCCTCGCCGGCGCCGTCGCGATTGTCTCCCGTGACGAACGCCTGGACCCGTTCCTCGCCCTGCCCTTTGGTGCCGGCGTCGCATTGACTCTCGACGAGTCGGCTCTGCTGCTCAAGCTCGACGACGTGTACTGGACCGCGGAGGGCATCCTCAGCGTCCAGATCACCCTCGCGACGATGGCGATGCTCTCAGCGCTGACGCTCGTGCTGCGCGTCCTGCACCGTGGCGAGCGTGAGGTTCTTGAAGATCGCTAGCGCGACCCGCACGGATCGACGGACAGACGATCCCCCCTCACGACGCTCGGGTGGCGTTCGACGCTCGCGTCGGCGACTTTGCGATTGAGCGGCTCGGCCCGGGCTAGTATCGCTTTCCCCATCGAGACCACGCGACCGACTCATCAGTCGGAGCCGCGCGGCGTTTGCCTGGGGCTTTGGGGAAGAGGAGGTTGAGCTCATTGATCACCACTGAGGACGAGACTCTCGCGACGCCGCTCCTTTGCGTGGACGGTGCTCAACTTGGCCGAAACCTCGCGGTTATGCAGGAGCGGTGTGATGCGGCCGGGGTCCGCCTGCGCCCTCACGCCAAGGGCCACCGGAGCACGTGGGTGGCCGCCCGTCAAATGGAACTCGGAGCCGCCGGGGTTGCCGTCGCCACAGCTGCCGAAGCTGAGTGCATGCTGCGCGTTGGCATCCCTGACGTCCTGATCACGTCGGCGCTCGCGCCCGGCGCCGCCGCCATCGCCGCTGCTGCCGCGCAACTAGGCCAGGTGACCGTGGTGGCTTGCAGCGAGGAGGCGGTTCCCCTGCTTGCCCGTGCAGCGGCGCGCGCTGGAGCGTCGCTTTCGGTGCTGGTCGACCTCGACGTTGGACAGCATCGAGGCGGCGCTCGTGATGGCGAGGCTGCCGTTCGAATCGCGGCAGCGATCTCGGACGCCGACGAATTGAATCTGGCGGGAGTTCAGGCTTATGACGGACATCTCCAAGCGATTGCGGACGGCTCGGAGCGCCGACGACGCCACGGGGCGGTGATGGCCCAGCTCCGCATCATCGTCGGGCAAATGCAGGACGCGGGGTTTGCGATCCCCTGGGTCAGTTCCGCCGGTACGGGCACCTCGAGTGATGCGCTCGCCTCAGGAGTGGTAACCGAGATCCAGCCCGGTTCATATGCTCTCATGGACCATGCGTATACGCGATCGGCCGATCCCGTCTTTCAGCCCGCCGTCCGCGTCGTCACGTCCGTCATCGCAGTCCTTGGCGCGGACGAGGTGATCGTCGACGCCGGGAATCGAGCCGTAAGCACCGACCTTGGCCCACCGAACGTGGCCGGCCGAGACGCAGTGTGGGAGCTGGCGGGCGACGAGCACGGCCGACTGCGCGGAGAACTAGGCGATCTGCGTATCGGCAACGTCGTTCAGCTGATCCCGTCACATGCCGACACGACCATCCCCCTATACGAGTCGTTCACGTTGATGGCCGGTGACGGAGCCAGGCTTCCGATCACTCATCCGCGCTGACGCCCGCGACCCGGGGACAGACTCGCTGGACAGGGACGCGCTCAGTCGCCTTCGCCCTGGAGCGTGTGAGGGAAGCGCTCGCCGCGTAGTCACCAAGGAACGTGTCCGTTCGCTCGGTAGGCTGCGATCTCCGACTCGAAAGGCTCATGATCATGTCTCCTGACGCGACTCCCACCCACGGCCGTAGCCTGCGATCCACGATCTCGTCCAGCGGCGAGCTCAGGGTGCAATTGGCCGAGCGCAGTGTCCCCGCGCCCGGCGAGCGCGAGGTCGTCGTGGCTGTCGAAGCGTCTCCGATCAACCCCTCGGACCTCGGCGTGATGCTGGGTGCGGTCGGCCCGGGCACGCTGCGCTTCGACGGGGCAGACCTGGTGGGCAGCGTTCCAGAGGCGGCCCTCCCGCTGTACCGCGACCGGCTCGACAAGCCGTTGCCGGTCGGGAACGAGGGCGCCGGCACCGTTGTCGCGGCGGGTCCGGAAGCGTCCGCGCTGGTCGGCCGTCGGGTCGCGTTGTTCGGCGGGTCGATGTGGGCTGACTACCGCGTGGCCGACGCGGCCGCCGTCGTGGAGCTGCCGGACGACGTGAGCACGGCCGAGGGCGCAGCGTTGTTCATCAACCCGCTCACCGCGCTGTCGATGGTCGAGACGATGCGCGCCGAGGGCCACACCGCGCTTGTCCACACTGCGGCCGCCTCCAACCTCGGGCAAATGCTCGTGCGGATCTGCGCCGCGGACGGCATCGGGCTGGTCAATATCGTGCGGCGCGCCGAGCAGGCCCAGATGCTGCGCGACCTCGGCGCAGGCCACGTCGTCGATTCGATGCAGCCGGACTTCGCCGATCGGCTCACCGAGGCGATCCGTGAGACCGGCGCAACCCTGGCTTTCGACGCCATCGGCGGCGGATCGTTGGCCGGCGAGATCCTCACCGCGATGGAACGTGCGCAGCCGCCGCTCCCGTCGTGGACACCGTACGGAACCACGGTGCAGAAGCAGGTGTACATCTACGGCTCGCTCGACTTCTCCCCCACCGTCATCGACCGCAAGTTCGGACTGACGTGGGGGGTCGGTGGATACCTGCTGACGAACGCACTCGCCCGCCTCGGCGGGGAGGTCATCGGCCGGATGCGCACCCGCGTCCTGGCCGAGGCAAAGACGACATTCGCCTCGCGCTACGCGCAGACGATCGGGCTACGCGAGGTCCTTCAGCCCGAAGTCCTCGCCGTGTTCGCGCGCCGCAACACTGGGACGAAGTACCTCATCGACCCATCCAGCGACCGTCCCACCTGACCAACTCCCGGCTGAGCTCCAGCGGGCGCTCCGCCACCGGCTCACGGCACGGCCCGCTCGCTGCACCGCACCGAGACGTAGGCTGGCGTGTTCAAACGTAGGCAACAGTCAGCTGGACCGGAGCGAAAGAGAGAGAAGCATGAAACGAAGGTTTATGGCGGTCGCCGTGCTTGCGGCGCTCGTGATCGGCGCGCTCAGCGCCGTCGCGGTCGCCAAGACGAATACCAAGCACCCGACTGTCGGCCCCAAGGGGCTGAAGTTCTATTCCCCCCACAAGCTGCCGAAGGGGCCGCACGGCAGCCTGATCTGGGAGCGGGCGATGTCCGGCGGCGAGTCGCTGAAGGGCGCGAAGAACTACCTTGTCGACTACAAGCAGGTCGGCGTCAGGGGCACGATGGTCCCGGTGTCTGGCATGGTCGCGATCCCCCAGGGCAAGGCGCCCAAGGGTGGCTGGCCGGTGATCACATGGGCGCACGGCACCACGGGCATCGCGGATGTATGTGCCCCCTCGCGGCTCCCGGCGGGGACCGAAGGGCTCAACACCCCGATGCTCGAGAGCTGGATCAAGGCCGGTTACGCCGTCGTGCGCACCGACTACGAGGGCCTGGGCGGCCCCGGTCCGCACCCGTACCTGATCGGCGTCTCCGAGGGCCGCGGTGTGCTCGACATCGTCCGCGCTGCCCGCCAGCTCGATCCGCGGCTGAGCGATCGCGTCGTCATCAGCGGTCACTCCCAAGGCGGCCATGCCGCGCTGTGGGCGGCGTCGCTGGTCAAACGCTACACGGCGGAGATCAAGCTGCGCGGCGTGCTCGCATTCGCGCCCGCGTCGCACATCGCCACCGAGGCAGGGTTCCTCAAGTCGGTGACGACGACGTCGCTCACAGGCCTGGCCGCGACGATCTTCCGCGGGCTCGACGTCGCCTATCCGTCGCTGCACGTCAGCTCGCTGCTGACGTCGCAGGCCGCGGCGCTCTACCCGCAGACGCTGACCAAGTGCCTGGGTCAGCTCGACAAGCCGGACTCGTTCGGCGGTCTGCCGCTCAACCAGTTGGTCAAGCCGACGGCCGACATCTCGGCGGCGGTCAACGACCTGAAGAAGAACGACCCCAGCGAGCTGAAGATCGGCGCGCCGGTGCTGCTCGAGCAGGGCAGCGCCGACACGACGGTGCTGCCGCCGTTCACCGCGGCCCTGGCCAAGTCGCTGGCCGGTGTCGGTGACACGGTCACCGAGCACACCTACGCCGGGGCCACGCACAGCACCGTGCTGACCGCGGCCCAAGCCGACCAGGCCGCTTTCCTGAAGAAGCGATTCGGCCGGTAGACGAAGGGACATGGACCTGCGGGGCCGCCGACGTAGGCGGCCCCGCAGGGAACTGGGTGGTGTCTAGAGCGGCGCGGTGCGCGCGCCGATCGCCCACCCAACGAGATTGATCGGAATGTGCACGGCGGCGACGGTCACGAACGTCTGGGCAGCTTCGCGCGCGTTCATCTTCCAAACGGGACGCAACAACAACCACGCTGCCGGAACCCAGTCTGCCTGGTCTAGGACCGATATCGCTACCCCAAGTGCCGGGCGACGCTGCTCGCCGGGCGGAATCCCGAGACGACGCTTCACGAAGCTGTTGGGGAGCTCGCCGGTCCAGGACGCGATTCCCAAGAGCGCGCCGACGAGCGCCGGGTTGGCCTCGGCGACCGGCTCAGGCAGTCGCTCTCTGTAGCTCGGCAGCCGGTGCAATGCGACCGCCCCGGCCACGCTTCCGCCAGTCATGACGAGCGCTCCCCGCCAGGTTTTGTTCTCACCGAACAAGCGGCTGCTTATCGGACGCCTGAGCGCAGGGGCGAGATCCCACCGGAGCACCGGCGCGTGGGCGAGAGGTGCGCCCAGCACCGGAAGGAAGATCCACGCGGGAGACGACACGATGAAGTCCTACCCCACGTCGCGCCACGGAGCACTCGAGCGAACGATTGCGATTAGCCCCCACGGGACGCGGCGAAACGCGCGAGCCCCGGCACCTCGCTGTCCCAGTAAGGCTCAGTAGCGCGACGCCTAGAGAACCGCATCGGCTGAATGACGACCTCGGGGCCAGTCGGCCAAGTTCATCCCGGGCTACTTCTTTTTGAAAGTCGGCTTGAGATGCCACGCGACCGACGCGTCGGCCGGCGTGTTGCTCGGGCCGCAGTTGGCCGCGACTAGGTCCAGCGAGCCGCATAAGCCCACCAAGCCGCCGCCGAACGTGTAGCAGGACTTCCCGGATCGGAGTGGGTTGCCCGGGCAGGACCGGTCCCAGACCCGGGGTTGGACGAACCCGGAAAGCTTCAACGAGCTGGGTACGGCCTCGCGATGGGTGTAGGCGGTGCCGCTCACCGAAACGGTGGCGGAGGGGTCCGACCAGGGGGCATTCCCGCTGAGGGTGGTCCCCACGTTGAAGAGGACCTCCAGCTGGTAGCTGCACTTGTTCAGACCGAAGCTGGTGTGGCGCGAATCGCCGCCGTACTCCGGCCTTGAGCGCGAGGTGGTGCAGCTCGATCCGCGCCGCGCTGGCTGACCACGCCCGGCCGCGGGTCGGGCCGTCGATCACACAGAACAGCGGCCCGACCGGTAGCTGGGGACGGTCAGCGAGCCAAGGCTCAAGGGCTGACCATCCCCACCTGTCCATGCCGACCTCGCGCCGGCGGTCGTTCTTGCCGTGCCTGACCAAGATCGATCCGCGGCGCTCGTCCAGATCGGTCTCGGTCAGCGAGAGTGCTTCTTGGATGCGTAGCCCGGCGCGCCAAAGCACGACGACCAGGGCGTTGAGGCGGTGGCCGTGGCGAGTATGCGCAGCCTGGCGCATGACCGCCACGATCTCATCGACTGGCGGCGGGTCCGCGGGGTAACGCTGGCCCTTGTTGCGCGGGGGTATCCCGACGCCGCGCCCTGGCGTGGTCGCCGGCGACCGGCGCCGGCCGGCGGCATCCAACAGCGGCTGAGAAGACGACATGGCTCCCTCCTTTGAGAGCGGGAACGATTACCTGCCCAGCTCTACCGCTCACCGCGCTGTCGCGACCACAGAAGCAGCAGCACAGCGCCAGCGTTGCTGCTCGATCTAAGCGGCAGCGACCCGCGAAAGCGAGAGTGCCGGGTTCACGCGGACGCGACAGTGAGGCATCGGGGTCGGTCACTGCTGCTTGATGCGCACGGCCGTCACGCTTGGCGCGTGCCGGGGGCTTTGTGCTAGCGCCGCGGTTGGAGTCTGGAGTGCCCCCGGTTTCGAGGACACCTGAGGGCTTTGGTCGAAAGACCAGGGTCAGGAGGTGAGAAGTGCCTCGAACCAGACCGCCGTACCCAGAGGAGTTCAAGCGCGAGGCGATCAAGCTCGTCGGGATCTCGAGCAAGTCGCAGCGGCAGATCGCCGAGGGTCTTGGGATCTCGGATGTGACGTTGCGTAACTGGGTCAAGCAGGCCGAGCGCGACGAGGGCAAGCGCCCGGATGGCCTCTCGACCGACGAGCGTGAGGAGCTGGCGCGGTTGCGTCGTGAGAATCAGACGCTGCGGATGGAGCGCGAGATTCTCAAGAAGGCAGCCGCTTTTTTCGCCCGGGAGACCGGCGAGCCGTAGGTGAGATCTTCTCGCTGATCGAGGCGGAGAAGGCGAACTTTCCGGTCTGCGTGATGTGCCGGGCGCTGGGCGTGAACCGCACCAGCTTTCATGACTGGCAGCATCGCGTGCCGTCCGACCGGGCGCTGACGGACGCGTGGCTGACGGAGAAGATCAAGCAGATCCACGCCGACTCAAACGGCACCTACGGCGCCCGGCGGATCCACGCGGAGCTGCGGCTCGAGCACGAGATCCGCGTCGGGCGCAAGCGCGTCGAGCGGCTGATGAAGGCGGCCGGTATCTCAGGGCTTGTGGCGCGCAAGCGCCGGCGCACGACCGTCAGGCTGCCCGGGGTCAGGGTCGCTGCGGACCTGCTCGAGCGCGACTTTCGCCCTGAGGGCCCTGACCAGACGTGGTCGGCGGACATCACCTACATCTCGACGTGGGAGGGGTTCCTGTACCTCGCGCACGTGCAGGACCTGTTCTCCAGGCTGATCGTCGGCTGGTCGATGGCCGACCACCTACGCTCAGAGCTGGTCGTCGACGCGCTCGAGATGGCGCTTGCCCGACGTCGCCCCGCCCGCGGGCTGATTCACCATTCGGATCAGGGCTGCCAATACACCGCGGTGCTGTTCACCAAACGCTGCGCCAAGGCCGGGATCGAAGTCTCGATGGGCAGCGTCGGCGATTGCTATGACAACGCCGTCTGCGAGACCTTCCACGCCAGCCTCAAGAAGGAGAAGATCTACCGGCAATCCTGGCCGACCCGCGCCACGGCCCGCACTGCGATCTTCGAGTACATCGAGGGCTGGTACAACCCGCGGCGCCGGCACTCCACGCTCGGCTACCTCTCCCCGATCGAGTTCGAACGACACCACACCGAGCTCACCCAATTGGCGCTCGAGGACCCGATTTCGGGCAACGGATCGGTCGCGGCCACTTCGCCGAGGGCCGCAGACGGGCTCACAACGAGTCGCATCTCGACGGTCGGCATCGATTTCGCCCCCACCGGCCCGATCTCTCCCGAGAACGGCCTCGTCATTCCAACCGGTCCCGCTCAGGCCGCGACGAAGGCGGTCAAGGGACGAACGGCAACGGGTGGCCTCTCCGCTCGGTAGTCAAGGAGCAGGCTCGCTGATACAAACATCAACTACAACAGCCAAGACGTGTCGTCCAAACCGGGGGCCGTCCAGCAGGAGGCTAAGCAGTCGGCCGCCGCGGAGGCCGCGGCCGAGCGAGACGCGCACCTGACGGATACCTTCCGGCGTTCCGGGTGATAGCCGCGAATCCTCGCCCACACAGCTGACAGCGCCTCAGATCCGGGGACCGAGCGGCGTTTTTGCCCTCGGTCCGACAAAGGCAAGCGATCGCGTCCGGCTCTCGGCGACGGTCGAGGCAACCCGAGTTTGCCGTCATCATCGAGCGTCCTGCTTTCGGCGCGCCGAGCGGGTCTGGGTGTGTCGTGGCGCGAATCGGTCGCTCCGGTGAAGTCGTGCTTTCTCGCTGGGTGCGAACTACGGACGTGGTGTTCGGATCCGCGCGAGCGCCATCCGTGCTTAAAGCGGATGACGGGGGACTGACGCTCGAGCACGATGCCGCCTGTCGCGATAACCACGGGCCGGAGAATCGAGGAGCCGTCATGGCGTATCAGGATCTACTAGTCGAGCGCGCCGACACAACTCGTCGCCGGTTTCTGACCGGCGTTTCCGCCGTCGCCGCGATCGGTGTCCTCGGCGAACCTCCCGGCGCGTCGGCGCACGCGCGGGAAGCAAAGCTCATAGTGCCTGACTTTGTTGATATTCCAATCAACGTCGGCGAAGTGATTCTCGGCGCGCGCATGACCGGATCGGGCGAGACGATCGTGATCCTTCCGTCACTCGCGCGTGGGGCGCTCGACTTCGACCCTTTGGCGCGCCTATTGGCAGTCGCCGGCTACCGCGTGATCTCGATCGAGCCGCGCGGCATCGGTGGGAGCTGGGCCCCGTTGTCGGCGCTCCAGCACACCACCCTTCAGACCTATGCCGATGACACGCTGGCAGTGATCCGCCACTTCAAGCGCAAGAAGGTCCATCTGCTGGGTCACGCCGCAGGCAACCGCATCGCTCGGGTGGTCGCGACCCAGCACCCCGAAGCCATCCAGACGCTGATCTTGTGCGCCGCGGGCGGCGGCACTCCGAGCCCCAGGGCGTTGGCTGGACTTCAGACGGTCACCAACCCGAATTCGACCGCAGCCGAGATCCGCAACACCACAAAGGAAGTGTTCTTTGCGCCACACAGCGATCCACGACCCTGGTATCTCGGCTGGTATCCAGTCCCTGGCGCTCAGGAACTCACCGCTGGCATCGGCGTCGACTTCTCGAAGTTCGAGGGAGGCGGAAACAAGCCCATGCTGATCGTGCAAGGAAAATCCGACATCGTCGCCCCGCCGACGGTCGGCCACGACCTCAGAGCAAAGTACGGCCCAAGGATCACCGTCCACGACATCGCCGGAGCCGGCCATGCGATGATCATCGAGAAGACGGGCGAAGTCGCAACGACGATCTTGCAGTTCCTCGCCAAGCACCGGATCCGGCACTAGCCCCGCACTATTCCCAGACGAATACCGGCAGCCGATTCGCTCCTGGGTTGATCGAGGGGCAGCAGTCTCGAGCGCGACCATCGTGAGCACGATCACGGCCGACGCGTTGCGCTGTTGCTTGTAGCCCTAAGCAGAAGCCCGGTGAACGCGCTGGTCCTTGCACGGTGATGTCCGTCTAGAACACCCTCCACTCGAATTAACCCGTCGTCCAACCGGAGCCGATTGCAATTGTTGCCCACCTGGGCACGGGGAACCTGGTGGTCCACCACATCAATGGAGGGCACATGCACCTTAGGAGTAAATGCGCGCTCGGCGTAGCCGTAGCGTCCATCGCCGCCGTCGCTCCCGTTGCGCCGGCGCAGGCTCAACCGGCATCGTGCGGTACCGCAGCATTTCGCGCGATCGACAGATCGGTCACCAACAACCCTCAGCCCTTCGCGCGTGTTCTGAGCTTGGTGTACCGGTTCGCCCCGGCCGCGTCGCTCGCCGAGTTCGACACGTTCGCGCAGTGCGATCCCGGAACTGCGTCTGCGGTGTACACCGCGTTTGCGACCAACAATCCCAGCGAGGCGAGCAACTTCCAGCAGACCTTCGCATCTCGCTATCCCAATGAGGCATCCGTTGTCGGCGTGGGAGGCGGCGGAGGCGGCGTCAGCTGAATGGCCGTTTCGTCAGTTCCCGGTCGGCCGGGCCCTTCTCCTATTAGCCCGTTGCGGAAGTGCACAAAGTCAGGGACCCCGTCGGAGCGGGCCCTCTCGCAACAAGCTCAACCGTTGGTCGCGATCAGCCGTTGGCCTTGTTCTTTCCGCCGGTGGCGACGTAGCTCACGCAGTCGCCCTGGTTCTTGAAGCGTGTGCCGTTGCTGTCCGTGTAGTTCTGCCAGCCGCCGTTCATGCACTGGTTCTTGCTGGTCGGCACGGTTTGCCAGCTGATCACGACCTCCGGAGGCTGCGAGGAGGACTCCGTGGTGATCGTAGACCCGGCCGATGGGCCGACGCCGCCGTAACTGGAGCCGCCACCGCCGCCCCCACTGAGCGCGGACATACCGCCGCCACCGCCGCCGAACCAGCCACCACCCCCGCCGCCGCCTGAACCCGCACCGGGACCACCCGAGCTCGCGCTGCCTTTGAGCGCCGGGAGATCGCCGCAGCCGGCGCCGGCGCCGTCCGTGCCGTCGGTTGGACCGCGAAGCGAGCGACGGCCAGGCCCAGCCGACCTCACAGGACGCGATCTGACGCCCCACGCGATCCCTCCCCAACCGGTTGCACTCCCAAAAAAAGCTGCACGAGGGCATTGACTTTCATCGGTCGATCCAAGCAGCGCTCTCCTCACGACGTTGGAAAACACAGAGTCCCCTTCTCGCGGGACAGATCCGTCGTTTCAAGGTCTCCGGCACGCCCGGCTGGCCTGCCGAGCTGAAGCGCGGGGCGCACGCTCAGCTCAGTCCCCTCCATGTACGAGGTCAGGAGCTTGGGCTACTGACTGTGCAGCGCACCCACCCTGATGGCCGTGATCACGCTGTTGCGCGCTTGACCGCCGCCGTCAGGATTGCAGCTCAGCTTGATGTTGCCCCCCGTCGTGGCCGCGGTCAGCGTGACGGTCTGCGCGAACACGTTGAGCGCCGGGAGGTAAGCCGAACCGCCGCCAATCGGGTTGGAGTTCTCCAGCAGGGTGCAGCTGACTAGGTTGCCAACGCCGCTGTTGTTGCCCAACTCCGTCGCGGCGGTGAGGATGTACTTGCGGCCCGGGGTCAGGCTTAGCTGTACCACGGTCGTGTCCGCGCCGGCGGTCAGGCCGGTAGCCGCAGGCCGGCTCTTAACAAAGCCGTCAGACGGGCCCCGTGGCCCGCGCGGCCCTCTCGCCCCGTGGCTCGCGCCATGGGCTCGGGGTGCCGGGCCGCTTCCGCTGGTGGCGGCCGCAGTCCCAGCACTTGCCGCGACCAGCGCGACCAAAGAGACGATCAGCGCCGGCGACTGCTGTATGTATCGCAGTGCTCTCATGATTCGGCCTGGTGCGGGCTTAGCCGGTCGGCTTGTTCTTGCCGCCTGATGCGACGAAGCTCACGCAGTCGCCCTGCGGCCAACAGCGACACGCGCATCGTCCGCGGCAAAGCACCCATCCGCTGCATAACACCCTCCTTAGTCCTGTCGCGCGGAGAAACCCAAACCTCGAAAACCCAGTGAGCCCCATCGCGCCCAGGGGCGACCCTACGCCTCCCGCCGAGCAAAGTCCACCGACGCCCCGCTTCTGGAAAGGGCTACAGGCAGTCGTCTCGATCGAGCTCGTCGGACTTTCCAACGTCGCTCCTGCCGAACGCAGCCAGCCACGTCGACCGACACGACCACGGCTGCCCGTCCGCCCCGGCGATGCAGCACTCCGGCGGCGCCGATCCGACGGCCGCCGTCCACCACGAGCCAAGAACTCCTGAGTAGCAAGCACAAGAGCGGCAGCCTCGCCGCCTCAGGGACGCTGCCGCTCCAGGCGTTCAGCGGTAGTGGGCGATGTCGTCGGCTCGCCCGACCATGACCCAGCGTGTCCGTGAGCCTCGGCAGCGGATCCACCGTCTCGGACGGCGCGGGATGACTTCGGTTGCAGTCAGCTCGCTTCGGACCGCGTGATCAACGTGGTTCCCGGTATGTACGTCGCGACGCGTCGGGGGTCTCGTGTCAGCAGCGGACGGCCCGTGACGGCCGCGTGAGCGCCGATCAGGAAATCCGGGAGGATCGCTTCGCGCGCGCCGCCTGCGCGACGGTAGTTCGCGTGGGCGTGGCCCGCGAGGAAGGCGGCGGCGAGCGGGATCTCCTCGACCAGCGTCATCGAGGGCAGCGCGTCACGGAGCGCTTCGATACGTGAGAAGCGTGGCGCGATCTCGGCGAGCACGACGGCGTTCAGGACGAGCGAGCCTCGCTGCGCGGCGCTGGTGAGCTGCGTCCGAGACCACTGACCCCAGGTCGGATCGTCGGTGAACACGTCGAGCAGCACACTGCTGTCAACGACCGTGCCGGCCGCCTGGGTCACCGGCGAGTGAAGGCGAGGATCTCGTCGGTGGTGAGTTTGACGTCGCCGGCTCCACGCATCCGCTCGATCTCCTGAGCAACGCGATCGTGATCAACGACCAGTCGAGCGCCCTCGTCATCGAGTTGAAACCCGACCTCGCTGCCGGGGCGGATCCCCAACGCTCGCCGCACATCAAGCGGGATCGTGACCTGGCCCTTCTGTGTCACGCGCATCCAGTAAGACTAGCAAGTAATACTACTGGCTTCGACCCGATCTGAGAGGTTCGATCCTCATGCAAAGCGCCCGGTCTCGTGGGCGCCGCCGCCGGCCGGGCCGTCCCGAATGGGAGGACATCATGTCCGAACCAGAACTACTGGACGTCACCGGTCGTCTTGCGATCCCCGGCGGCGACACCTGGCCACTGGGCGGGGTGCGCGCCACCGAACAAAGGCCAGCGCTACCCGGCCGACCCACCGACGGTCGAGGAGATCATCCTCGTGATGCGCCAAGCAGGCCCCGGCCGATACGCGGACAGGACGCGGGCTCTGATCGCGATCCTGTGGCGCGCCGGCTTGCGGATCAGCGAAGCGCTCGCGCTGACCGAGACCGATCTGGACGCGAAGACGGGGTCGGTGCTTGTTCGCGTCGGGAAGGGCGGGAAGCGACGAACGGTCGGGATGGATGACCGGGCGTGGGATCACGTCGCTCGCTGGACCGAGCACCGCATCGAACTCCCGATTGGCCCGCTGTTCTGCATCCTCGCCGGCCCGACCTGTGGCCGGGCCTGGTCAGCGACCGCGGCTCGCGGTGAGCTACGGCGCCTCGCCGCGGAGGCGGGTGTGCGGCGGCGGTTCGCGCCGCACCAGCTCAGGCATGCTCACGCGATCGAGATGGCCCACGAAGGGATCCCGCTGCCGATCATCCAGCGCCAACTCGGGCACGCCCATCTTGGGATCACATCGATCTACTTGCAAGGGATCGATACGCGCGAGATCGTCGATACCGTCCATCACCGCCGACCGCCCGTGATCCCAGCGAGCGCAGGCCTCCGCCCATAATCGGACAGGACGTCAGGCCGCGGTCGGCGCACCACGGCCCGCCGCTCCCGAGCACTTCTCCCAAATGCGCAGAGCAGCCACCGCGCGCGACCCGGATCTCGCGATCCATCGTGTCCGGTTGCACCAGCGCCAGGCGGCCACGGCGACGTCGAGACCGTGGCCGCTGCGC
>CAWCMQ010000010.1:0-325558 GCA_963796645.1 uncultured Solirubrobacterales bacterium
CGACCAGTGAGCCAAGCAGTAGAAAAGGCAGTGCCAAACGACCGACCTTGTGCGACATCAGGCGAACAACCAAACCGGGCGGTAGACCTCGCAGCTCGGACAGCGCGAGGACCCGGCCCGCGCTGATCCGCATCCGACGCTCGAGCTCCTGCGCAGGCGCCAGCCCGGGCTCCCCCGAGGTCGCCTCGGGTCGTAGATCACCCGGCCCCCGGCCGCGATCAGGCGGCAGAGCATCCAGAAATCCTCGTTGACGACATCGGGCGGGAAGCTTGGGATGCGCTCCCGCCGGACGGCGCAGTCAAAACCCCCAGAACAATCCCCGTGACACTGCCGGATCGCTACTTGAGGCGTCTGATCGCATCTTCATAGCGATCGTAGGTGCTGCCGTGTTCGGCCCACCGACCTGTGACGGCCCAAATTGAGGGGTCGTCGAAATGGCGAACCGCCGCGCGTATCGACGCCGGATCGAGCGGATTGTGGGCATCTGTCATGACGACCACATCCCCCGTTGCGCCGCGAAGCCCGAGATTGAGAGCAGTGGGCTTACCAGCGCGTTCGGTCACGAGTTGCACCACCGCCTCGCGGTCATGACCCGCGGCAAGCTCGGCCAAGCGGCGATCACCGTCGACCGCGACCACGACCTGAAGCTGGCTTTCCGGGGTAGTCAAGCGCCCGTATCGAATCGAGTTTGCGGGGAGCGCCTCGAACTCGCGATAGGTCGGGATCAGGACGGTCACGCTGGGCAGTGCTTCACCCCGGCGCCACCGGCGGACCGGGAGCAAGCCTAGGCAGGCCGGATAGCCCACCAGTACCCAGGCCGACCCGGTCGCCGAGAACCAGAACACGATCTTCCTCAGCATGCCCTTCGCCGGCGTCAAGCCCGTGCCTCCGACTGACCCTACTGTTTGTCAGGTGCACCAGCGAAAGCGACCAATAGCCCGACGAGCATGACAGCGACCAGCTCGCTCCCATGAGGTACAGGCTGGCGGTCAGATAAGTCCCGATTGCGATCACAATTGCACGCCCGATGGGCGTACGCGTGATCCCAGCTGTCCGACCTATCCGGATCAGCAGAATCCCGGCTCCAATCCACCCGACGACGCCGACGAGACCCTCCTCGGATGCGATCTGCAGCGGCAGACTGTGAGTGCTCTCACCCGATACGCGCGGATCGTTTCCCACCTTGCGCGCGTAGTCACGGAACAGGACGGGATAGTTGCCGGGGCCGACGCCGGCAATCAGATGATCGGTGAGCATCGTTGCAGCGATCAGGTTCTCGTTCGCGCGCCCCTGGACCGTGCGTGCCTGAGAGTTGCCGCCTGCTTGGCAAACACCGTCGGGATCAGCGCGACGGCCGCAATGATGACCACCAGGGCGAGCGGGCGGGTGACGCGTGACTTCGACAAGAACGCGGTAGCCAACAATGCCGCCCCCGCGGCAATCAACATCTTCCACGCGACCCCGTGGCCAGGATTCCGGTGACGATGGACAGGGCACTGACGAGCCCCAGCAGTCGATTGGAGGTCCCAGGCCGTTCGTAGACCTCCAATGCAAACGGCATCAGGCTCGCCATCGCGAGGCCAAAGAAGTTCGGATCCTGAAAAATGCTCCTAGCCGCACGAGGTGCCGTCAGATCCACCGCGAGCGGAAACAGGCTGTTCGGACCCGATACGACCGAGAGCATGGCCCCAAGCCCGAGGAAGATCCACGCACGGCGAGCATGATCCCAGCGCGCTCGACGTCGCGCCTGCGGCTGATCCCGAGGGCCACGATGAAGATGAACGTAACGTCGCGAAGCTTCTGAAATGGGAGGGAGAACCCGAGCGGGCTGAGCAGTGCGGAACCGAGCAGCGGCAACGAACAGGCCCATCAACGCAAGTGAGCGCCGAGTGCTGACCGGGCGTGTCCTGGCGCGTTCCAGGCTCCGACGCCGATCAATGCCAGGCCTCCTGTCTCCACCGGAGACAGCCCCCCAAATATGTCTGCCCGATACCGGTCCACACGAGCCCGACGAACAACGGCACTACCCAGCCGCTCGACCGCCAGATCACCAGCACGAACACCGTGACGATCGGCAACATGACCAGCAGCTTTGGCGTGCCGACGACGAAGTGCATCGCTACGGAGCGGCCGCGACAGCACCGAGGATCAGTCCCGCAGCTGCGGGGCCGAACGGAACGCGCCACTGCTGCTGCATCCCTAATCGCTGTTGTCTGGATGACTCGCGGGGCGACTGACCGGCCGAGTGACCGTGAACCGGTCCAGGATCGCGTAGACGCAAACCGCCGCCAGTACGGCAAGCAGGGCTGCAGCCAGCACGATCAGCGGCCCTCCCGGGCCTGACTGGCTCGGAGACCCCGCGTTCTTGAGCGTGTGCAGACTCCAAGCGTCATTCAGCTGGGAGGCCTGATTTTCAGCCACGGTAATAACGTTCTGCAGCGCACCGCGAACCGCGCCCGCGGGGCCCGTCGTGGTCACGTCGATCGCTCGGGTGTCCGGAACGCCTCGGACCGAGAGGCTTACGGGAGGACCGCCGGCCTTCGGCTCGGGGTTTATCGAACTGATGTACTCGACGTAGGTGCCGAGCGTGCCTGAATTCGCGAACGAGCCGGTGAGGTTCGCCATCTCGGCCGAAGAGGACGGCACCGGCACGAGGACAAGCTCCGCCGTGCTCTGGTAGTGGACGTGCTGCACCAGGCGAGTATGCCGGACCGCTGACGAACACGAGTCCGGCGGCGACATGGGACAGCAGAGAGCATCAGTCGACGGTTCATGGCGATGGTGTCACTTGGTCGCGCGCCCCAAGGGCCCGGCACCACCTGCCCGTCCGTTTTTCTGCGGTGGTTTGCCCAGCTTTGTCGACTGCATCCTATGCGTCATCGCGCTAAAGCCCGAAATCTAGACCGCACCCACTAAAGCTTGCGAAGGATCTTCCCGATGGATCCTGGCCCCCAAGTCCACGAACAGCTCTATGTTTCTGGCGCGCTCCCTACCAAGCCCATCTCACCGAGACTCCGTCGGCCGTGGCCGGAGGGTAGCAGACGCACCCGGTTCAGTACGCAGGTTCAATGGGCTCTTAACCTCCGCGGCGAGGCCCTGGTCGTGGTGCTATGCGCGTTCCTCTGGCTCTCGACTGCGTGGCCTCGATTTGTCGCTGGGCGCCCGCCAGAACGGGTATGTAGCTCCGGGCCTTCGCAACCAAGCTTTAGCCCGCGTCCGCACCCGCAGCAAACCGCGAGGAGACCGCCCAGCTACCGAAAGGACCGCCCAATGCTTGGTCTGCACCCACGCCGCCGGCTGCGACGCTTGGCGCGAACTCTCAACCCGCGGACGCTAGCGCTGCTGGTATTCGCGGGAGCCGCGGTTGCGTCGTTCCCCGGCGCCGCCAGCGCCGCCGTGACGCCGATGTCGGCCAATCTGGAGACCAGCGACTTCAGCCAGTTCAATCTGGGTGGTCAGACCTCCGGTTCGAACGCGTCGCTCGCCGTCGATAACAGCACCGCCTACGACGGCACGCACTCCGGCAAGGCCTACTACCCCGGCGGAGGCTCAAACGCCTACGCCCGCGGGGTGGAAAGCGTCAACTGGAACGACGGCGACGACGTCTGGTACGGCGAGGCCGTCTACCTACCGGTCGGCTTCAAATCCGCCATGCAAGGCGAAGTCGACCTGATGCGCGGGACAACTACTCCGTCAACAACACCAGCGACGACTGGGGCGGAGTAGCCATCTACGGCAGCGACAAGATGGCCCGCCTGCTGCGCTTCAACGCCGCCGGCACGTCGCCACCCTCGTCGGACCCTTCAACATCCCAGAAGGCCAATGGAACTGGATCGAGGTCCACCAGATCTTCAGCCAAACCGACGGCCAGGCCTACAGCGCCATGTACCTCAACGGCAGCTGATCGGAACCTCAACCACCGCCAACAAATATAGCCTCGGAATCACCCGAATCCGATTCGGACTCGTCGCGATCTCCGAAACCGCGCAAACCAACCCCCTCACCCTCTGGTTCGACCGCGCCTACGTCGGAACCTCAGAACTCGGACCCCTCACCTCAAACACCACAACCGGATCCACCACCACAACCACCACCACAACCACCACCACCACACCACCCGACACCACACCACCAACCGTCAGCCAACCGACCTCTCGACGCCCGTCGCCGGCCACTCGCCAGGTCCCAGCGCCTGCGCCGTCCGGCTGGTACCGCGCCGGGCTCGGGCGGATCTGGCAGTTCCCAGCGCCCGCGCCAGCCGGCTGGTACCGCGTCGGGCTCGGGCGGATCTGGGAGTTCCTAGCGCCGCGCCAGCCGGCTGGTACGGCGCCGGGCTCAGGCAGATCTGGGAGTTCCGCTCCCCACAAGACCATATTCGGCGTCGGCGGCGCCATCACATCGATCAGCACAGACGCCGCAGGCGCTCTACGCAAGCGACGCGAAGAGCGCGGTAAGTCGGTCCGCCGTCTCCTCCAGCGAGAAGCGCCCCGCGCTCCATTTCCGGCCGGCCTCGCCGAGAACGGGTACGTTCCTTCTGGTCCGCTGCCGTGTGCCGCATGGCAGCTTCGCAAGAGCCATCTTCGAGTCTGCTTCCGCGATGATCCCGCCTCCCCCCCCAGGAGCTCGGTCATTCCGCTGGCCGGCAGCGCGACGACAGGGACAGCGCTCGACATCGCCTCGAGCACGGACCCCGACATCCCCTCGGTCGAGGATGCGCTGACGTAGATATCGGCGGCCCGATAGAGGGGAACCGTGTCCTCCTGCATTGGTAGCATTGACACGCGGGAGCCCAGGTTGAGGCGTTCAACCTGGGCTCGTAGCAGCGCCTCTTGATTGCCCTCCCCGGCCAGGATCAGTCGACCCGGGACCTCGGCAAACGCGTCGAGCAGCCAATCGAGGCGTTTGACCGTGGCGAACCGCCCGCAGTACAGAAAGACAACCTCGCCGTCGGCGACGCCAAGCTGACGCCGGGCGTCTTGCCTCTCGTGGTCGCTCGCTGGATGGAAGCGCCGCGTGTCCACTCCATTGGCGATCCGGAAGCAGCGCTCCGATGCCACACCCACCTGCTCTAGGTCGCGTTTGACCTCGTTGCTGAGGCAGACGAAGCCCGCCGCCCGCCGCGTGATCGACCGCAGACGCCGTCGTCCGAGCGGCTTGTGCGGAAGCCTGTCCAGATCGCCTCTCGGACCGGTGGACAGCACCTTGACCACGACGGGCGTCCGCCTCAGCGAAGCCCCCAGGAGCGCTGCGCTTGAGGACGAGAGCAGATCCTGTGCGTAGATCACCTGCGGATTGAGCCGGTGAATCAGGCCCGCTGCCCCAGTCGAGAACGCCAGGGAGGCGCCACCCTTTGAGTCGGGCACCCACACCCGCCTGACCTCGACCCCCGGCTGACGCTCACGAGATGCCGTTCCCGGTGCGCGGCGCGTCACCACCGTGACCTCAACTCCGCGGCGCTCCAATAACGGCCCCAGGGCCTGGATCTGTCGCTGTGCGCCCCCAAGAACGGGTAGGTAGCTCTGGGCAACCACAACTAGCTTCAGTCGCGTGTGCACCCGCAGCAACATAGCGACGAGAAGACACAAGCCCGGCTCGCGTCCGGCAGATCAGCCGGGCCGGGTTTTGCGGAGGCTTTGAATCGGGGACGATCTGTCCTCGGGTCAGGAGAACCTCCAGCGATGCCAAGAGGACGGAAGTATCCCCAGGAGTTGATCGATCGTGGTGTGCGCCTGGCGATCGAGTCGGGTCGCCCGATCCGGCATGTCGCGGCTGATCTCGGGATTCATCATGAGACGTTGCGCAAGCATGTGCGCCAGGCCGAGGCGGATGGTGGCCTGCGGCCGGATCTACCCACGAGCGAGGAGCGCGAGGAGATCAAGCAGTTGCGCAGAGAAGTGTTCGAGTTGCGCCGCGCGAACGAGATCTTGAAGGCCGCGTCGGTGTTTTTCGCGACCGAGCTCGACGCAGACCGAACGAAGTGAGCGCGTTCATCGATATGCATCGCGAGCGCTTCGGCGTTGAGCCGATCTGCTGGACCTTGGGCGTGTCGGTGTCCGCCTACTACCAGCGCGCGAAGGGTGAGCGCTGTGCCCGCGAGATCGAGGATCAGCGGTTGCTCGCGGTGATCCGCGAGACGCACAAGGCCAACTACGAGGCCTACGGCTACCGCCGCACGTGGAAGGCGCTACGGCGCGGCGGTGAGACCGTGCCGCGCTGTCAGGTGCAGCGGCTGATGCGCGCGCACGGGATCCAGGGGGCCAAGCGGCGTGGCAAGCCGTGGCGCACCACCAAGCCCGATCCGAACGCGCAGCGTCGTGCGGACCTGGTCTGTCGGAACTTCACCGCCAGCGAGCCGAACCGCCTGTGGGTCGGCGATCTCAGCTACCTGCGTTGCTGGGAGGGAGTCGTCTACTTCGCGTTCATCATCGACGTGTTCAGCCGGCGTGTGGTCGGCTGGCAGCTCGCCTCGCACATGCGCACCGACCTCGTCCTCGATGCGCTGCGGATGGCCTTGGGCACCCGCGAGCACGGCGCCGAGTTCCGGCTCGTCGCCCACTCAGACAGAGGCAGTCAATACACCTCAGCCGACTACACCCAGGTGCTCGACGACCACCGCGTCCTGGGGTCCGTCGGCTCGGTCGGCGACGCCTACGACAACGCGCTCGCGGAGAGCTTCGTCGACAGCTTCAAAACCGAACTGATCGCCGACCGCGTGTGGCGCACGAGATCACAGCTCGAGCTCGCTGTCGTCGAATACATCAGCTGGTTTAACCACGACCGCCTCCACGAAGCCCTCGGCGACATCCCACCCGTCGAACACGAGACCCTCGCCGCTATGCGGTCCAGAACACTCGCTCGATGAACAACAATGAAAACCAACAAACCACGTCTCCGCGAAACCAGGCCTGCCTCACTTGTGCTGGAGGCGTATTCCAGGGCGTAGGCCCACTCGCGCTGGAGGGTCTGTTGGTAGCGCTCGACCTTCCCGTTGGTCCGGGGCGTGTAGGGGCGGGTGCGGATGTGGGTGATCTGCCGGGAGCGCAGCAGTCGCCGCAGCGAGCGGTTGTGCGTGTACGCCCAGGCGTTGTCTGTCATCAGTCGCTCGGAACAGATCCCGAGCTCGAGGAACCAGTCCAGCGCGCGGCGGGTGAACGCGGTCACGGTCGGGGCTTGTTCGTCGTCGTGGATCTCTGAGTAGGCCGTGCGGCTGCAGTCGTCGATGATCGTGTGGACGTACTCCCAACCGATCCGGCGCGAGCTCCGCGTCCGATCGCCGGTCGTGCGGTGTCCGGGCTGGGCGAACTTCCCGAACTTCTTGACGTCCATGTGCAGCAGCTGCCCGGGGCACGGCCACTCATAGCGGATCACCGCCGCCTGCTCAGCGATCGGCCGACGCGAACAGCCGCCACGACGCAGAACCTGATGCACCGTCGAATGCGGCCGGCAGACCCCGGGCTCGTCCGCGAGCCGCCGAGGCGACCACCCGGTCTTTTCACGCAGCGCGCAGATCCCGGCGGCCTCCCGCTCGCCGACCTGAGCCGGGGAGCGATGCGGGCGACTGGAGCGCTCCCGCAGACACGCCAACGACGCCTGGTCCTCCGCTGACGCGGCCTGCCACCGCTTGACCCATCCCCACACCGTCGACGGCGAAACGCCCGCCCGGGCCGCGGCCCGCGCGTACGTCTCGCCGTCCTCGATCACATACCGCGCAACGTTCCAGCGACCAAGCGGGGTGAAGCGGGCTCTATGGTGCGACATCCGGGCCTCCTTGCGGCCGTGAGCTTCGACACCCACAGCCTCTCGGCAGGCCCGGACCTCTCCCTACCTCAAACCGTTCTGAACGTCCCCGGGCACGTCAACTAGCCGCCGAGGGTCACGCGGCGCGCTCCGCCTCGGCGGCCGGACCCGCACCGCCCGCGCCAGCCCCGGCGGCCCGACCCGCACCGCCCGCGCCACCGCCCGCCCCGGCCGACGAACGCAGCGCGACCGGCGCACCGGGCCGCACGATCGGCGGTTCGGCCGTCTCGGTGATCAGACGCGCTCCGCGCCCGTGCGAGACGAAGCTGATCGCCCACCGGATTAGCACCAGCAGTCGGTTCTCGAAGCCGATCAGGTAGCGAAGGTGAACCAGGAGCCAGATCGCCCAGGCGACGAAACCGCTCAGCCGCAGACCCTTGATTTCAGCCACGGCACTGGCGCGGCCGATCGTGGCGAGGTCCCCCTTGTCCCGGTAACGGAATGGCCGCGCCGGGCGCCCGCGCAGACCGGCGCGGACCACGCGCGCGGCGTACCGGCCCTCCTGCATCGCCACCGGCGCCAGCCCGGGCAGCACCACGGACGAGCCATCCGGCCTGTGGACACGGACCATGTCACCGATCGCCAGCACCTCCGGATGGCCGGGTAGCGTCAGGTCCTCGAGAACCTCAACGCGGCCGGCTCGATCCACGCCCACCCCCGCGCGCCGAGCGAGTGCAGATGCCAGACCGGAGGCCACGACACCGGCAGCCCAGATCACCGTGTGCGTCGCGAGTCGCTGCTCGGTGCCGTCCGGATTCCTGATCGCCACCGATCGGGCGTCGATCGACGTGACCACGCTGTCAAGCTGGGTCGTGACGCCGAGCCGAGTGAGCGAGCGCCGCGCCCGCTCGGACAGCGACGGCGGGAACGTGGTCAGTACCCGCTTGTTTGCCTCCACAAGCAGGATCCGCGCCTCGCCGGTGCGAACCGATGCGAACTCGCGCCGCACGTCGCGCGCGATCTCGGCGATCTGCCCGGCCATCTCGACGCCGGTCGGCCCGCCGCCGACGATCACGAACGTCAGCCACTCGGCCCGGCGGCCGGGATCGGGCTCCAGTTCGGCCGCCTCAAACGCCCTCAGCACACGGGCGCGGATCGCCAGGGCGCCCTCGAGCGTCTTGAGGTCCGCGGTGTTGCGCTGCCAGTCCTCGTGGCCGAAGTAGTTGTAGTGCGAGCCGCCGGCTACGATCAGCCAGTCGAACGGGACTGGCTCGGCCGGAACGCCGCCCGCGGCGGATCCGAGCCTGACCAGGTGCGCGTCGAGGTCGAAGTCGGTCACCTCCGCGAGCACCACCGCGACGTTGCGATGCCGGCGGAAGATTCGGCGCAGCGGATACGAGATCTCCGCCGGCGCCAGCGCGCCAGTGGCGACCTGATAGGCGAGCGGCTGGAAGAGATGGAAGTTCCTCCGATCGATCAGGGTCACATCGACGGGGAGGCGGGCCAGCCGGAGCGCTGCCTGCAAGCCTCCGAACCCGCCGCCCACGATGACCACGCGCGGCCGCGCCACGCGATGCGCGGCGGCAGATCGATCGCCGCGTGGGCCCCGGAACAGGACGGCGGACAGAACCGCCCCCACCGCGAAGATCACCGCCGCCCACGCGAACCCGACGGCGTAACCGTGCACGGCGGCGTGAGCGGCGAGCCCCGCCAAACGGTGTCCTCCGTGCACGTACCGGCTCGCGGCGCTCGCCGCGATCGTCGACAGAAGCGCAACCCCGAGCGAGGCTCCGACCTGCTGTGAGGCGCTCACCGTCGCCGACGCGACGCCTGCCTCGTCGTGGGCCACGCGGTCGGTCGCCTGGCTGATCGAGGTCGACATGATGAGACCCAGGCCGACGCCGATCACCAGCAGAGCGGGGAGGATTTCGCCCGCGTAGGCGGAGCTCACCTCGAGCCTGGTCAGGTACAGCATCCCGAGGCCGCCCGAGATCATTCCGGTCACGACGAGCGTCCGCGGACCGAAGCGTGACTGGAGCCTGGTCAGTCCGATCACCGCGGAGACCATGATCGCCGCCGTCATCGGGAGGAAGGCGAGTCCAGTGGTGATCGGGGAGTAGCCGCGGGTCTGCTGCAGGTAGTAGGTCAAGAACAGGATCACCGCGAAGATCGCCGCCCCCGAGATCCCAATCGAGAGGAACGAGGCGCCGCGGTTGCGATCCGCCACGACGCGCGGCGGCAGGAGCGGGTTCGTGGTCCGCGTCTCCCAACCCGCGAACAGGGTGATCAGAAGCACGCCGGCAATGATCATCGCCACCGTGAGGTGGTTGCCCCAGCTCGTGGTCTCCGCATGGGCGAAGCCGTAGACGAGGGCGAACAGACCTGCTGAGACGGCCAGCGTGCCCGGAATGTCGAGGCGGGGACGCTCGTGGGGCCTCGAGTTGCGCACCAGCCTGAGCGCGCCGGCAACGGCCACGACCGCGAACACGAGGTTGACGTACATGCAATAGCGCCAGCTCAACCACTGCGTCAGCACGCCGCCGAGCAGCAAGCCGATCGAGGACCCGCTCGCGGCGATCGCCGCGAACACGCCGAATGCCCGCGCCCGCTCTGCCGGCTCGGTGAACGTCGTCGTCAGCAGCGAGAGCGCCGACGGCGCGAGCA
Organism: uncultured Solirubrobacterales bacterium; assembly: GCA_963796645.1. Taxonomy (GTDB): domain Bacteria; phylum Actinomycetota; class Thermoleophilia; order Solirubrobacterales; family Solirubrobacteraceae; genus Palsa-465. The sequence continues at coordinate 10,402 of CAWCMQ010000010.1, forward strand.
ACGCAGCAAATGCACCCTGGAACGTGCGTGCCGTGACCAGCATCCCAAACGACTGCGCCGCGCCGCCGACCGCGGAGGCGATGGCGAACCCGCAGAGTCCCGTGATCAGCGTCCACTTCCGGCCGAACCAGTCGCTGAGACGGCCGCCGAGCAGCAGCAGGCTGCCAAACGCGAGCGCGTAGGCGGTGATCACCCACTGGCGGTCGCCGGTGCCGAAGCGAAGCGAGCTCTGCGCCGACGGAAGCGCGATGTTCACGATCGTCGCGTCGAGCACCACCATCAGCTGCGCCGTACCGAGCACGGCGAGGATCGGCCAGCGCCGCGAGCGGGGAGAATCGGTAGTGGTCATCGGTGAAGCCTCCATCAGGACTTAAGACACATCTGTCTTCGGTTTTGTGACGGCCCCTCCGACACGCTAGGTCGCGATGGAGCGGATGTGAAAGACCTGTTCGTGCTCGCTTCAGCACGTCTCGGCATGACCCGCCCGCGACCCGCCGGCATGACCCGCCCGCGACGCGCCGGACGAGGCGGCGCCCACCCCCAGCGATGGGCGGGCGCCAGCACCCAGCTAAGATCGCGACCGTGACCGATCTCCGTCGGTTGCAGTACTTCGTCGCGGTCGCGCGGGAGCGTAACTTCACGCGGGCGGCCGAGCGGCTGCACATCGCGCAGCCAGCGCTCAGCCGCCAGGTGAGGCTGCTCGAACAGGAGCTCGGAGTCGAGCTCCTGTTCCGGACCACGCACGAATTCGAGCTGACCGAGGCGGGAAGGTTTCTGCTCGAGCGCGGCCCGGCGCTGCTGAGCGCGTCGGACGAGCTGTGGCGCAACGTGCGCACATACGGCACCGGCGAGCGCGGCGCGGTGATGATCGCGTACGGCGGGAGCGCGAGTTACGAGACGGCGCCGCGGCTCGTGCGAGCGCTCGCCGAGCGTCATCCCGGGATAGCGATGTCGACGGCGGTGAAATCGGTCGACGAGATCATGGCCGGCCTGAGCGACGGCTCGGTCGACCTGGGCCTCGTCCGATGTCCGCCGAGCACACCGCAGCTCGACAGCCGAGTCATCAGGCTGGAGCGGCAGGGTCTGATGCTACGGCGCGATCACCCGCTTGCGTCGAGTTCGACCGCCGGCCTCGTGGACCTGTCGGACGAGGCGGTGCTGCTGCACCCGCGCGACGCCAATCGCGGGCACTATGACGCCGTGCTTGGTCTGTTCCGTGACGTCGGCATCGAACCTCGGATCAAACTGCGGACCCTGAGCTTCGATCTCGCCTACACACCCGTGCTCCAAGGCGATGCGGTGGCCATCACCGGAGAGTCGTCGGCGGCCCTCGGGCTGCCGGACGAGCTTTGTTGGATCCCGCTGTCCCCTCCGGTGACGCTTGAGGTCGGCCTGCTCGCCCGCCGCCACAACCGCTCCCCGGCAGCCGACCGGCTGTTCGAGGCCGCCGGACAGATCAGCGAAGACCTCGGCTGGACGTAGCGCCGTGCCGGCGCCCTGCGCGCCGTGCCGGCCCCGTGCCGGCCCTATGCCGGCCCGCGCTGAAGACATACCGGAGCGGTCTTTCCGTTTCGGCCGCCCGGCTGTAACGGTATTCCCGTGCTCGCATTGCTCCCCACCGACGGCTCGGATCCGCTGGTCAGAATCGGCGACGAACAGGAGCCCGAACCGGCCCCCAACGAGGCCGTGGTCGCGGTCGAAGCGTTCTCGATCAACCGCGGCGAAACGTTCCAGCTCGAGCGTCCGCTTGACGGGTGGCGGCCCGGAAAGGACATCGCGGGCCGCGTGGTCACGCCGGCGCGCGACGGGAGCGGACCGCGAGCCGGGCAGCGGGTGGTCGGTCATCCCCCACGGGCCGGATGGGCGCAGCTGGCGGCGGTCTCCACCGGCGCGCTCGCGGCGCTCCCCGATGAAATCGACGCAGCCACCGCCGCGGCGCTGCCGCTGGCCGGGCTTACCGCGCTCGGCCTGCTGCGCGCAGCAGGACCGCTGGCCGGGCAACGCGCGCTGCTCACCGGCGCCTCGGGAGGAGTGGGCCACTATCTGACCGAGCTGACCAGCTCCACCGGCGCCGAGCTCACCGCGGTGACCGCCTCGGCAGAGCGGGCCGAGAGGCTGCACGCGCTCGGTGCCGCACGGGTCGTGCATCGAGTCGAGGACGCGGGCGGCCCCTTCGAGGTCGCGTTCGAGTCGGTCGGCGGCGAGACGCTGCCAGCGGCTCTCGGCCTGCTGGCCCCACATGGCCGCCTGATCTGGTTCGGCCAGGCGAGCCGTAGGCCCGCCCGGCTCGATTTCTTCGAGTACTTCGACCAGACCGGGGCGACGATCCGCCACTTTGACTATGAGGACTCGGCCGTGCCGGTGTCACGGGACCTCGCGACGCTGGTGCGCCTGGTCAAGACGCGTCGGCTCCATCCCGAGATCGGCCGGCTCGACGACTGGTCTCGCACCGCCCGGGCGCTCGTGGATCTCCGCGCCCGCCGGATTCGCGGCAACGCGGTGCTGACGATCCCGAACTCGACCAACCACCAAACCCAGGAGCAGAGATGACCGAATCGATCGACAGCAAGACCGCGGTGCGGCGCTACGTCGCGTCCGTGCAGGCGGGCGACATCACAACGGTGCGCGACCTGTTCGCCGACGACGCCACCTGGAGGATCGACGCGGGTGATCTTCCGATCTCCGGCACCTGGGAGGGCCGTGACTCGATCATCGACGACTTCCTCGCCACCGCGATGTCCCATTACGAGCCGGGCTCGGTCAACCTCGAGATCACGGGATTGATCGCCGAGGGCGATCGGGTCGCGCTGCAGTGGACCAGCCGGGCGAGAACCGTGACCGGACGAGAGTACGAGAACGACTGCCTCGGCATCTTCACGGTCCGCGACGGCCAGATCGTGTCCGTCCGCGAGTACATGGACACGCTCTACGCAGCCGAGACGGCCTTCGGGGACCGGATTCCAACCAAGACCTGAGCTAAGGAGGTTCAGATGCCAGTCGTAACCGTGTTGCAGGGCCCGCGAGACAGCGAGCAGAAGCGCCAGCTCGTGTCGCGCATCACCGAGGCGTTCGACGCCGCCTACGGACTCTCCGCCGAGCACGTGCAGGTGTGGATCCAGGAGTTCCCGGCCGAGAGCTGGGGCGCCGCAGGCAAGCTCAGAGCCGACTCGTAGTCCGCGCCAGGAGGGCGAGGGCCGCCCCGGATTGCCGGGTCGGGAGGCCTCGCCCTCCGCCCGCTTTCACCCGATGCGGGTGATGTGGGCTTCCCGCCTCGGGCGCAACGTGGAGTCCACGGCGCTAGTGGGAGGCCGGTGAGCCTCGAAGGGGTCGGGGAAGAGAGCCGGGCGAGGGACGAAGCGGTGCGGAACACAACAGTGATTGGAAGGGTCGCCGCGGTCGGGGCGGTCCTCGTTGTGGTCGTGGCGGTGTTCGCGGTCGTGCTCGGTGGCGGCAGCAGCTACCAGGTCCGGGCGATCTTCGTCAACGCCAGCCAGATCGTCACCGGCGACCAGGTCGAGGTCGGCGGCAGCCCGATCGGGAGCGTGTCGAGCATCGTCCTGACGCCGCACGGCCAGGCGCAGCTCACGCTGGCGATCAGCGATCCGACGTTCCGGCCGCTGCGCCAGGGGACCGAGGCCACGGTCCGGCAGACCTCGCTGTCCGGGATCGCGAACCGCTACATCGACCTCCGTCTCGGACCGGAGGCCGCGCCGAGGATCCCCAACAACGGGGTGATTGGCACCACCAACACGACGAGCGCAGTCGATCTGGACCAGCTGTTCAACACGCTCGACGCGCCCACGCTCAAGGGCCTGCAGGCGGTGATCCAGGGGTCGGCGTCCCAGTACGCCGGCCGCGGGCGCGAGGCCCAGGTCGGATGGGCGTACCTCAACCCGTCAATCGCCTCGAGCAGCATGCTGTTCCGCGAGGTCAACCGAGACTCGAGCCGGTTCACGAAGTTCATCGTCGCCAGCAGCAATCTCTTCACGGCGATCTCGCGGCGAAGCGCCGACGTCAGCGGTCTGGTCCAGAACCTGGCCACGACCACCGGAGCACTGGCGGCGCAGCGCACCGCGCTGGGTGAGTCGATTCAGCGACTCCCGGGCTTCATGCGCCTGGCCAATACGACGTTTGTGAACCTCCGGCGGGCGCTCGATGATCTGACCCCGCTGGTCAATGTCAGCAAGCCTGTGGCTCCCAAGCTCGAGCAGCTGCTCGTCCAGCTCCGGCCGCTCGTTCAGGAGGCCGTCCCGACGGTTGGCGAGCTGTCCGCGGTCGTGCACCGGCCGGGGCCGAACAACGACGTGACCGACCTCACCCGGCTCGGCGTGCCGCTGGCCGCGGTCACTGTCGACCCGGTGAAGGCGAACGGAGAGCGGCGGCCGGGCGCGTTCCCGCAGTCGACGGTGGCGCTGAACGACTTCACCCCCGAGCTCGCCACCGCCCGTCCGTACGCGGTCGACCTGACCGGGTGGTTCGAGGGGTTCTCACACCCGGGCACGATCGACGCCAACGGTGGGGCGAGCCGCGTGTCGGCGACGCTCGGATCCCTGTCGGCCGCCGACAGCGCACTTCTCAGCTCGCTGCCCGTTTCACAGCAGCTGACCAAGGTAGTGCAGCTCCTCACCGGCCCGGGTGGGGGTCTGACCGCATTCCAGGGAGACCGCTGCCCCGGCTCGATGGAGCGGGGCGCGGTGTTCTATCCGATGCGGGGCTTCCCATGTAATCCAAACCAGGTCCCGACCGGCCCGTGAGGCGGCTCCTCACAGGCCTCGCCGTTCTGATCGCCATCGCCGCCACCGCGGTCGTATCCGGCGCGGCGACCGGCGCGGACAGCGCCGCCGGCACCTACCGGATCGAGTTCGACAACGCCTTCGGCCTGGTCACGGGCGCCGATTTCAAGGTGGCGGGCGTTCGTGCCGGGACGATCACGTCGATCAGCCTGCCGCCGGCCTGCAAGGCCGGGATCACGCAAGCGTGCCAGGCGCTCGTGACGGTCCGCGTCACCCAGAGCGGGTTCGGCGACTTCCATGCCGACGCGTTCTGCCAGTCGCGGCCGCAGTCGCTGATCGGCGAGTACTTCGTCGACTGCCAGCCGGGGCGATACGGGCCGGTTCTCCCCCCGGGGAGCACGATCCCGGTCTCGCACACTCAGTCGACGATCCCGGCCGATCTGCTCCAGGACGTGATGCGGATGCCCTACCGAGAGCGGCTGACGCTGATCATCAACGAGCTCGGCGCCGCGGTCGCCGGCCGCTCGGGTGACCTGCAGGCGGCGCTCCGGCGGGCCGTCCCCGCAATCACGCAAACCGACAATCTCCTGAGGCTGCTGGCGAACGATTCCCGCACGCTGCAGCAGCTGACCGTGAGTGCGGACACAGTAGTCACGGCGCTCTCGAACAACCGCACGCAGGTGGCGCGGTTCGTCACCGAGGCAAACAACACCGCCACCGCGACCGCCAGCCAGCAGGCGAACCTGCAGGCGACGCTACGGCTGCTCCCCGGGTTCCTCGAGCAGCTCCGGCCCGCGATGGCGGGACTCGGTGCCGCCGCCGATGCCAATCAGCCGGTGCTGGTCAACCTGCACGCCGCGGCATCGCAGCTCGCGCTCCTCCTCAGGAACCTCACGCCGTTCGCCTCGTCCGCGCTTCCGGCGATCCGATCGCTCGGCCAGGCGTCCGTGACGGGCACCTCGGCGGTCCAGGCGGCAACGCCGACGGTGCACCTGCTGAGGACGTTTTCGGAGCCGACGCCCGAGCTGGCCCAGAACCTCGCGATCGTGCTGCGCGACCTCGATGATCGTGGCCGCGCGGTGGAGGCTGACTCGAGAAGTCCGGGCGGCAAGGGCTACACCGGCCTCGAGGCGCTGCTCCAGTACGTCTTCAACCAGACGCTCGCGATCAACACGTTCGGCCCGTTCGGTCACATCCTCGCGGTCGACTCGTTTGTCGACCCGAAATGCTCCCCGTACGCCACCCCAGCGACGATCGCGATCGGCCTCAAGCAGTACGGAAAGAGCTATCGCAACTGTTACGCGTGGCTGGGTCCGAGCCAGCCCGGCGTGAACGAGACCGATCCGTCCAACCCCCGCGCGTGCGTTCCCGACCCCGGCGGCGCGCCACCGGGCCAGCGAGGTCCCACAACGTCGGCCTGCCGGCTCACCGCGGCTGACGTGGCGAGAAACGCAGCGCCACGGCATCCGACCCGGGCGCGAGCGCTCAGAGCATCCGCACCGTTACCCCGAGCGCCTGCAGCCGGAACGAGCACAACCGGAACGAGCGCAAGCGCAGCCCCCGCCGCCGACCCCAGCTCGTCCACGGCCCCCGCCCAGCAGCTCCTCAACTACCTGGTGGCCCCGTGAGACGCAACACCCAATCGTCGTTCGCAAATCCGGTGCTGATCGGCGCCGCAACCGTGCTGGCGGTGATGGCGGCCGTGTTCCTGGCCTACACCGCCAACAGCGGCCTCCCGTTTCTGCCCACCCAGGAGCTGAAGGCCGATTTCACCAACGGGGCCAACCTGGTCGTCGGCAGCGACGTGCGCGAGGGCGGCTACCGCATCGGGCTGGTCTCCGCGCTCAGCCCGATCGAGTTGCCGAACGGCCAGGCCGGGGCGCAGCTGACCCTGACCCTGACCCGGGGGTACGGGAAGGTGCCGACCGACTCGACGGCGTCGATCCGGCCGCTGTCGGTTCTTGGCTCCAAGTACGTCGACCTGACCAAGGGCATCTCAAACAGCCTGGTCCCGGACGGAGGCACCCTGCCGGTCTCGCAGACCAATGTGCCGGTCCAGTTCGACGAGATCTTCCAGGCCTTCAGCCCGCGCACCCGTCGCGCGATCCAGGACAACCTCGTCGGCATCGGGAACTCGCTCGCCGGCCGTGGCTCGGCGCTGAACGACACGCTCGCGACCCTTCCGGCACTGCTCGGTTACCTGGAGCCGGTCGCTCGATATCTATCCGACCCCCGCACGGGCCTGACCGGGTTCATCCGCTCACTGAACACGTTCACCGGGACGCTGGCACCGGTCGCGCCGGTCGCCGCGCGCCTGTTCACCGACATGGCGACGACCTTCGAGGCCGTGTCCCGGGATCCGAATGCACTCGAGGCGACGATCGCTCTGTCGCCATCGACGCTGGCGGTGGGCACCGACTCACTCGCCGCGCAGCAGCCCTTCCTCGCCGACCTGACAACGCTCGGGCTGGCGCTCACACCAGCCACCGCGCAGCTCCGGTCGACACTCCCGGTCCTCAACCCGACGATCGAGGCGGGTATCAAGACACTCGCGCGCACCCCGGTGCTCAACGCGAACCTCGAGCAGCTGCTGCGCGCGCTGCAGTCGCTGTCGCTTGCGCCGGGAACCAACCAGGCTCTGAACGGACTCAACTCGACCGTTCGAACCCTGAATCCGATGGTGCGCTATCTCGGCCCCTACCAGACGGTCTGCGACGATTGGAACTACTGGTGGACCTATTTGGCCGAGCACCTTTCGGCCCACACCAGCTTCGGCTACGCCCAGCGGGCGCTGATCAACCTGGCCGCGCCCTCGGGAGGCGGCGTCGGACAGCAGGGCGCCACCACGCCGGTCAACGGCACCTCGGGCAGCGACATCCCGCCGCTGACGGTGTTCGGCGGCCAGCAGTTCCTGCACGCCCAGTCCTACGGCGCCGCGATCGACACCAGCGGCAACGCCGACTGCGAGACGGGCCAGCGCGGGTGGCCGAAGAAGCTCAACCAGTTCGACCCGCAGGGGCGCAACCTCGCGCTCGACGCACACACGCCCGGCAATCAGGGGCCGACGTTCCACGGGCGTGCGCACGTGCCCGCGGGTGAGACGTTCAGCCGTAACCCGACCACAGGGCCGCAGCTGCCATGAGAAGCCGTCGCCGACGCCGGGCCATGAGCGCCTTCACCGCGGGAGCGATCGGAATCGCCGTGATCGTGCTCCTGACCTACCTCGCGTTCACGAAGTTCGCCAATCCGTTCGCGAACCCGTACACGATCCACGCCACCTTCTCCAGCGCCAACGGCCTGCGACCCGCGTCGCTGGTCCGGATCGCCGGAATCAACGTCGGCAAGGTGCAGAGCATCGATCGACTCCCGGGCTGTCGCCCGAGCGCATTCGTCAAACCGCAGTGCCGGGCCGCGCGCGTGACGATGACGATCGACAACACCGGCCTGCCCCTACACACCGACGCCACGTTCCGGATCCGGCCCAGGATCTTCCTCGAGGGCAACTTCTTCGTGGATGTCAGTCCCGGCACGCCCGAAGCCCCCAGGGCACCCGACGGCTACACGTTCCCGATTCAGCAGGGAAGCCAGCCGGTCCAGTTCGACCAGGTGCTGACGACGCTCCAGGCCAACACGCGGGCCAATCTCCAGATCCTGCTCCAGCAGTACGGGATCGCGGTCAAGCTCGGCGGCCCCGGCTACAACGCGTCGATCCCCTACTGGCTGCCGGCGTACAAGAACTCCTCGATCGTCGCCCACGATGCGCTCGGCATCCAGCCCCATGACCTGTCGAATTGGATCGCCGCGCAGGGCGAGGTCGCGGCCGCCTTCGGCGCGCACCCGCTCGTGCTTGAGAACCTGATCACCGACTTCAACACCACCGCGAGCGCGTTCGCGCGAGAGAACGTCGCGCTCGGACAGGCGGTGGCCGAACTGCCACGGACGCTCGCGGCGGCGATCCCCGCGTTCAACGCACTCAACTCGGCATTTCCCCCGGTGCGCGCACTCGCCCGAACGCTGGTCCCGGGCGTCGTCTCCGCCGGCCCGGCGATCGACGCCAGCCTGCCGTTCATCCGGCAACTGCGACTGCTCGTCCAGCCATCCGAGCTGGGCGGCCTGGCCTCCGATCTCGCGGTCGGCGTCCCTGCGCTGGCGAAGCTGACGAGCGAGACGATCCCGCTGATGCGAGACGGGGTCCGTCCGACCTCGAGCTGCCTGGCCACCGTCGTCTATCCATGGTCCCAGCTCACGATCTCCGACCCGCACTTCAACGCCTCCAACGGCTTCCCACCGCGCAAGGTCTACGTCGAGGCGGTGGATTACCTCCCCGGCCTGGCGGGCGAGTCCCGCAACTTCGACGCCAATGGCTCGTACATCAGGGTCCTGTTCACGGCCGGGTCCCTGACCTACTCACTCCAGCCGGGGGCGTTCGGACAGGCGGTAGCGCCCCTCGTGGCCACGCAGCCGACGTTGCCGCCCGGTGCGGGGCGACCACCGCTGCAGCCGAACGTGCCGTGCGAGACCCAGCCCCCGATCCACGATCTGTCAGCCGCCACCGGGCCGGCGCTGACCCCGGCCAAGTAGATGAGGCTGGCGATCCAAAAGCACAAGGGCGACTTCGTGGCGATCGTCGCCTTGCTCGTGCTCTCGATCGGGGTCGCCGGCTACATCCTCGGCCACGAGCGGCTGCGCTTCCCGTTCATCTCGCCCGCCCGGTTCACGCTGAATGCCGAGTTCTCAACCGCCCAGGCCGTGACCCCCGGACAGGGCCAATCGGTCCGGGTCTCGGGCGTCCAGATCGGTGAGATCGGGGGCGTCAAGCTTGAGAACGGGCTCGCCGTCGTGAGCATGGACATCGACCAGTCCTACAGGCATCTGATCCACACCGACGCCACCGCCCTGCTTCGGCCGCGAACCGGCCTGAAGGACATGTTCATCGAGGTCGATCCCGGCTCGACCGGCACCCCGATCGCCAAGCCCGGGTTCACGATCGCGGTTTCGAACACGCAGCCCGACATCAACGTGGACGAGATTCTCTCGTCGCTGGACGGCGACACGCGCGCCTACCTGAGCCTGCTCGTCAATGGCGCCGGGCAGGGTCTGCGGCACCCCGGCGGCACCGAGCTGGCGCAGGTATTCGAACGGTTCGAGCCCACGCACCGAGATCTGGCCCGCGTCAGCACGGCACTTGCCAGGCGGGGTGCGAACCTGCGGCGTCTGGTCAACTCGCTTCAGCGCCTGAACACCGCGCTGGCAGCGAAGCAGAATCAGATCGTCTCGCTCGTCGATTCCAGCGGCAAAGTCTTCCGGGCCTTCGCATCTGAGGAGGGGAACGTCAGCCGTGCGGTCGCCGACCTGCCTGCGACCCTCAGCCAGACGACCTCGACGCTGACCAAGGTGCAGTCCCTGGCGAGCCTGCTCGGGCCCACGGCCAGCAGCCTGCTGCCCGCAGCGCGGGCGCTGCCGGCGGCCAACGCGGCGCTCACCGCGCTCGCCAAGCCGGGGGCACCGATCGTGCAGCACCAGATCCGGCCGTTCGTGGTCGCCGCACGGCCGCTGGTACGCGATCTGACCCCGGCGGCCGTGAATCTAGCCGCCGCGACACCGCATCTGCAGGCAGCGTTCGGCGTCCTGGATCACCTGGTCAACATGCTCGGGTACGCGCCCGGCGGCGGACAGCACGGGTACCTGTGGTGGCTGGCCTGGCTGTCGCACAACACGCGCACGCTGTTCTCGGTCCAGGACGCAAACGGACCGTACCGGCCGGTGTTCATCCAGTTCAGCTGCAAGCAGATCGGGCTGATCACCAATCCCGGATCCGCGTTCGGGCTCGTCGGCAGCCTGCTCAACCTGACGCCGCTCAGGCCCCATTGCGGCCTCGCGCCGGCCCACGACCGCGCGGCGGCCGGCGCCTCCCGATCCAGCTCAAGGCGGGTTCGCTGATGGTCACCGCGCGCCCGTCGCTGGCCAAGATCATCACGATGGCGCTGTTCGCGCTCTCGTGCTTCGGCCTGCTGCTGTTCCTGTGGCTGTCGTTCGGCGGCCCGATCCCGTTCAACCCCCAGGGCTACCGCTTCCAGGCCTCGTTCCCGAACGCGCAGGAGCTTGCCACGCAGGCCGATGTCCGGATCGCCGGGGTCTCGGTCGGGAAGGTGGTCGGCAAATCGCTGGATCCGCTCGGGAACCGGACGATCGCGACGATCGAGCTCGACAAGCAGTACGCGCCGATCCATGTCGATGCCCGCGCGATCCTGCGTGAGAAGACGATCATCGGCGAGACCTACGTGGAGCTGACGCCAGGTTCGCCGAGCGCGCCGGTACTCGCAGACGGGGCGCTTCTGGCGCGCACCAACGTCCAACCCGCGGTCCAGCTCGATCAGATCCTCAATGCTCTGGACCCCGTCACCCGCCGAGCGTTCCAGGTATGGCAGCAGCAGCTGGCGATCGCCCTGCAAGGCAATGGCCAGAACCTCAACAGCGTGCTCGGCAACCTGCCCCAGTTCTCGGCCGACGCCAGTGACGTGCTTCGAATCCTGGACGTGGAACACGGCGCCACCGTGCGGCTGATTCGCAATGGCGGCACTGTGTTCGCGTCGCTGACCAAGAGCCAGTCGGCGCTCCGCAACCTGGTCACGAGTGCCGGCGCGACGTTCGCGACCACGGCGGCCAATAACAACCAGCTGGCCGCCACTCTGCAGGTGTTCCCGACCTTTCTGACCGAGACACGGGCAACGTTCGCGCGGCTGAAGCAGTTCGCCCTCAACACCGATCCGCTGGTCAGAGAGCTCGTCCCGGTGGCACACGAACTGGGCCCGACGCTGAGCGCCCTGCAGGTGCTCTCGCCGAGCCTGCACGCGCTGTTCGTGAACCTGGGCCCGCTGGTGACCGCCTCGGAGACGGGCTTTCCAGCCTTCGGGCGGGTGCTGCTCGGGGCCGAGCCGCTGCTTGGAGCATTGGCGCCGTTCCTCGGCCAGCTGAACCCGATCCTCACGTGGCTGTCGCTCCACCAGCAGCTGATCTCGGACTTCATCTCCCAGGGGGCGGTCGGGGTGGCGGCCAAGACCACCGCGTATGGAGGCACCGGCGTCACCTGCTCGGGCGTTCCATGCGGCCACTATCTGCGACAGTTCTCCCCGGTGGGACCGCAGACCAGTGGATTGGCGCCGACGCGGAGCACCAACAGCCGCGGCAACACCTATCCCCCGTCGCTATGGCTCGCGGATCCGAACAGCTTCTCGGCCGGCGGCAAGTACCCGGGAAGCTTTGCGTTTCCGTCGTGGGATTGCGCGAGCACCGGAGCAGCGGGTAACGGCTCGCGGCCCGCGACCGCGACCGACCAGGCGTGCTGGGTCGCCCCAACCCTTCCGGGCGCGAAGCCCGGGCAGATCCCGCACATCCTCGCCGCTCACTACCCGGGCAGGTAGTCGGTGCCAGGTCTGGCGCTCGCCGTGGTGGCGATCGCCCTCCCCGATTCACTGAACCCGTCGCTGATCGCGGCGGCAGCGTACCTCGCCCTGGGGACGCGCCCGTTTCGACGGACGCTGACGTTCACGATCGCGGCCTTCGTGGTCACCCTGGCCGGCGGCGCGCTGATCGCGCTGGGGCTGGGCGACCTGGTCCTCTCACTCGTCCCGAAGCCCTCGCACAAGGTCAAGTGGGAGCTGCTGACGGTCCTCGGCCTCGGGCTCGTGGCCGGCGGCGCGGTGATCTGGTGGCGGCGTGACTCGCTGGCGGACACCGACCCGCCATCGCAGCATGCAGCCCCAAGTGGCTCGGCCGCGCTGATGGGGGCGGGCGTCGCCGGGGTGGAGCTGCTGACGGCCTTCCCGTATTTCGCGGCGATTGCGCTGATCGTCGGCTCCTCCCTTCATCCGGCCGCCAAGGCGTTCCTCCTCGTCCTCTACAACGTCGTCTACATGCTGCCCCTGATCGCGATCGTGGTCGTATGCGCAGTGATGGGCGATCGGGCCGGGAGCCGTCTCGCGCCGGTGGCCGCCTGGATCTCGGCGCGGTGGCCGGTCGTCGTGGCGCCGCTCGCGGCCGCCGCTGGGCTCGCGCTGAGCGCGTATGCGATCACCCAGCTCGTCTGACCCTCAGGGGTTCTCTAGCGCCAACACCTGCTCGTAGTCCTCCCACGTGTTGACATCGCGCGGGACCGGCCCGGGAACCCGGACGTCCACGACCTCGGAGGCTCGCCGATCGAGGAGCTTCCAGACCGCCTTGTCGCCGTGCATCGTGGCCAGCTCCCCAAACATCCCCCGCGCGAACGCGAGCGGGTGCCCGCGCCCGCCGGCGTACGCACAGGCCGCCAGCGGAGCATCGCCGATGCCGGCAACCAGCGCGGCGACGGTCTCCGGCCTGACCCCCGGCTGATCGCCGAGCATCAGGATCAGGACCTCGCAGCGCGCATCGACAGCGCCGAGCGCCGCGGCGATGGACGACGAGCACCCCTCGCCGAACTGAGGGTTCTCCACCAGCTTCACGTCGGCGAACTCGACTCCAGCCCGCACCGCCTCCGCATTGCCCCCTACGACGCACAGGAGCTGGTCGAACCGACAGTCGCGGGCCACACCCAGCACGTGCCCCAGCAGCGTGCCGGACCCGTACCGGAGCAGCTGCTTGGGACGGCCGAGGCGGCTCGAGCCGCCGGCCGCCAGCACCAGCCCGCTGACGAACGGCCTCGTCATCCGCGCGCAGCCTGAATCGCCTCCCACACCCGGGATGGCGTGCACGGCATGTCGACGTGACGAACCCCGAGCGGGCTGAGCGCGTCGCAGATCGCGTTGACGATCGTGGGCGGCGAGCCGACGGTCGCGGACTCGCCAACGCCCTTGGCTCCGATCGGGTGGTGCGGTGACGGGGTCACGGTCTCGTCGGTCTCCCAGTCCGGAACCTCGGTCGCGGTCGGAATCAGGTAGTCCATCAGCGACCCGCCGAGACAATTGCCCTCCTGATCGAACGCGATCAGCTCCATCAGCGCCATCCCGACGCCGTCGGTGAGACCGCGGTGGATCTGGCCCTCGACGATCTTCGGGTTGATCCGCGTCCCGCAGTCGTCGACCGCGACGAACCGCCGCACCTTGACCTTAGCCGTTCCCGGGTCGACGTCGACCACGCATACGTAGGCGCCGAACGGGAAGGTCAGGTTCGGTGGGTCGTACACGCTCTCGGCGTCAAGTCCCGTCTCGACGCCCGCCGGGAGCTCGAGCGGTCCCCGGGCGGCCATCGCGATCTCCTGGATCGTGGCTCCCTGCTCCGGATCGCCGCGGACGTGCCAGCGGCCCTTCGTCCATTCCAGATCCTCGGCTGCCACCTCGAGCATCGCCGACGCCACGATCCGCGCCCGTTCGCGCACCTTGCGCGCCGCCAGGACGGTGGCCGCTCCGCTGACCGGCGTCGAGCGTGATCCGTAGGTCCCGAGCCCGAACGGTGTCGTATCGGTGTCTCCGTGGACCACGTCGATGTCCTCCGGCGGAATCCCCAGCTCCTCGGCGACGATCTGCGCGAAGGTCGTCTCGTGTCCCTGGCCCTGGGTCTGGACGCTGATCGCGAGCTGGGCCTTGCCGGTCGGGTGCACCCGCAGCGTTGCTCCATCGTTCATCGCCAGCCCGAGGATGTCCATCTGCCCGCGCGGTCCGGCGCCCACGGCCTCGGTGAAGAACGCGACCCCGATGCCCATCAGCTCGCCGCGGGCGCGCCGGGCCTCCTGCTCCCGCCGCAGGTCCTCGTACCCGGCGTTCGCGAGCGCCTTTCGCAGCGCTCGCTCGTAGTCACCGGAGTCGTAGACCCACCCCGTCTTCGAGCGGTAGGGAAACTGGTCGGAGCTGAGCAGGTTGGCCAGGCGCAGCTCGGCCGGATCCATCTCGAGCTCGCGGGCCAGGCAGTCGACCAGGCGCTCGACCAGGTACACGGCCTCGGTGACGCGGAACGAGCACGAGTAGCCGACCCCGCCGGGGGCCTTGTTCGTGTACACGCCGCGCACCCGGCAGTGAGCCGCCTCCAGGTCATAGGAGCCGGTGAAAACGTGGAAGAACCCGGCCGGGAAGCGCGTCGGCTGGGCGGCCGCATTGAACGCCCCGTGATCGGCGATCACGTCGGCTCGGACGGCGAGGATGCGGCCCTCGCGTGTGGCGGCGATCGCGCCCCGCATCAGGTAGTCCCGCGCGAACCCGGTCGACATCAGGTTCTCCGAGCGGTCCTCCATCCACTTCACGGGCCGGCCGGTGATGATCGCCCCCACCACCGCGCAGATGTAGCCGGGGTACACCGGGACCTTGTTGCCGAACCCGCCGCCGACGTCGGGCGAGATGACCCGGATCTTGTGCTCGGCGAGGCCGGTCAGCATCGCGTAGAACGTGCGATGAGCGTGGGGCGCCTGGGTCGTGCACCAGAGCGTGAGCTTGCCGCTGACCTCGTCGTACTCGGCCACCGCACCGCAGGTCTCCATCGGGGCGGGATGCGAGCGGGGGTAAATCATGTCCTGCTCGACCACCACGTCGGCTCGGCGGAATGCGAGCTCGGTCGCGTTAAGCTCGCCGGCCTCCCAGTCGAACACGAGGTTGTTCTGCTGGCCCGGCTTGTCGTCACGGATCACCGGCCTCCCGGGATCGAGCGCGGTGTCGGCATTCACGACCACCGGCAGCTCCTCGTAGGCGACCTCGATCAGCTCGAGCGCGTCCCGTGCCGCGTAGCGGTCATCGGCGATCACGAACGCCACCTCCTGACCCTGGAAACGGACCTTGTCGGTCGCGAGCACGGCCTGCGTATCGGCCGATAGCGTCGGCATCCAGGCGAGGTTGCGAGCCTGCAGGTCGGCACCGGTGATCACGGCGTGGACCTTCGGGTGCTGAAGTGCCGCCGAGGCGTCGATCGACACGATCCGCGCGTGCGCGTACGGACTTCGCAGGACCGCCCCGTGCAACATCCCGCGGCGCTTCACGTCGTCCACGAACGTGCCCCTGCCGCGGATGAACCGAGCATCCTCCTTGCGGGCCAGGGGCCCGAAGCCGATCGGGCGCTCCGCGCTCGCGGCCATCACGTGGGCCGTCGCCCGAAGCCCTTGCTGTAGTCGACGCCCTCCTCCTCGACGGCGACGTTGACCGTGCCGCATCGCGCGCAGCGGACTCGGACCTTGCGGTTCATGTACTCGGCCGGCATCGAGGCAGCGAGCACGTTGCCACATTCGACGCACACGTAGTCGAACCGGCCGTTGCCGCGAAACACCGGGCGATCGACGTCCTGCTGGACCGCGGTGCCTCCGTCACGGGGGATCTCCCCCACACGCGGACGCCGCATCGGCTTGACGGCGCCGTCGCTCACAGCGCCGCGAGCTTCCCGGTGAAGTCCTTGATCATGGCATCGAGGACCGTGACCATCACGCCCTCGCCCATCGAGGCCGCCTTGCCGGTGATCTGGGCCGCGGTGTGGATCGAGCCCGTGCCATCGCTCAGCGCGAACGTGACATCGGCATTCGCGTAGCCCTGCCCCCCCGCCTCGCGCGATTTCACCCTCAGCAGCGCGCGGTGGCTTGCGGCGTCCTGCTCGGCGACACCGACGGTGCCCTTGAAGGTGAGCGACATCGCGCCCATCTTGACCTTGATCTCGGCCTTGGCCGACTCCGGGCCCGTTCGCTCGGTGACCGAACCGCCCTCGACGCACGGAATCAGCCGGTCAAGGTCGAGGATCGCGGCCCACGTCTCCTCGATCGGCTTCTCGATGGGGAAGGAATGGTCTAGTTCCACCATGGGTGCTCTCGTCTCCTTGGGTATGTAAGAGTGCTGATATGGCACTTGCGCCCGGCAGCCACAAGCTCGGCCCGGACCGCGGCACGCTGTGGGTACGCACACAGAAGGCCGGCGCGGCGTCGATGGCCGGGCACAACCTGTTGATCGAGGTGACGGCCTGGGACGCGACGTTGGAGGTCAGCCAGGACGGAATCCCAACGAGCATCGAGCTGACCGCCGACTCGCGGTCGATGAAGGTGCTCGAGGGCTCCGGAGGAGTGGCCAAGCTCGGCGACGATGACAAGGCCGGAATCGCTCACACGATCAACGAGGAGGTGCTCAAGGGCACCACGATCGTGTTCACCTCGACGGCGATCAGCGGCGACGGTCGACTCACGGTTGAGGGCGAGCTCGAACTCGCCGGCCGGCGTCACCCGATCTCGTTCGAGCTGTCCGGTGCGGACAACGGGAAGCTGTCGGCGACCGCGACCGTGACGCAGTCGGACTGGGGCATCAAGCCGTACTCGGCCCTGTTCGGCACCCTCAAGGTGATCGACGAGGTGACGGTCGAGGTCTCCGCCGAACTGCCGCAGGCGGGGCACTAGTTCGAATACACGGCCTGCGCATCGAGGCCGCCCTCGACCCCGGGGGGCAGCGGCCCGCTACCGTGCGCGTACAGGGCGATGTCGGCGATCGTCCGCGACTGCGCCGGGTCCGACGAGCTGACGAATGCCCCGTCGTCCCAGCGGAGCTGGTCGGCCGGCGTCTCGAGGTCCATCCCGGCCAGCAGCTGCGCCTTGGCACGGATCTTGCCGGTGGCGCTGGTGATCGCCGCAAGGGTGCCTCCGGACGGGCTGGTGTTGAAGCCGTGGCCGGTGCCGAAGCGATTCTCGTCCGCGGGCACGACCTTGACGTCGAGCGGCGGTACACCGAGTTCGTCGGCAACTTGCTGCGCGTATTGCACCTCGTTGCCGTCGGACTCGGTGGTGAGGCTGAGCACCATCTTGCCGGTGGGATGCACCCGCAGGAACACTGCCCGGTACGCCTCTTTAGCCATCGCTGAACCTCCTCGGATTGTCTTCGCGCTCGCGCTCGATGCGCTGGCGCTCCTGGTGCGCGGTCAAAGCGTTGTGATCCTCGCGGTCACAGAAGCTCGGCGGCGGGCCGCCGAGCGGATGCGGCGGCACGGCCGGGCGCTCGCAACCCGGATAGATGCAGCGCTTCGCCTCGGGCTCGCCCATTTGCTAGTGGCCCCAGCCGGGGGTGGTTCGGCCCCGACGCGGCCCATAGCCGCTCGGCATCGCCACGGAGCTGCCCGTGACCGGCGTGGCGCTCGCCCACGACTCCTCTTCGGGCTCGTTCTCGGGCGCGGCGGTTCGCGGCTCGATCGGGGCTCGTGCGCCGATCGCAGCGACCACCTCGTCGAGTGCCTCGAGGCTGTGACCGCTGACCAGCGCGTCGAGATGCGGGAGAGCGGCCGCCATCCCACCCGTGCGGGGCACGAATCCGCTCGCGGCCGCACGGGGATTGACCCACACGATCCTGTGGGCGAGCCGCCGCAGACGCTGCATCTCGCGTCCGACCAGCGCCGGATCGCCGCGCTCCCAGCCGTCGGACAGGATCACGATGACGGCACCGCGCGCCATGCCGCGGCGGCCGTGACGGTCGTTGAACTCCTTCAGGGCATCGCCAATCCTGGTCCCGCTCGACCAGTCCGGCGCCGCCGCGGCGGCCCGCTGGATCGCCCGCTCGGGGCTGCTCGCGGCCAGCGCGCGCGTCAATCGGGTCAGACGGGTTGCGAACACGAACGCCTCCACGCGGGGGCCGCTCCCCGCGGCACAGGTGAGGAACTGCAGGTAGGCGCGGGCGTATGGCTCCATCGAGCCGGAGATGTCGCACAGCAGCACGAGCCTGCGGCGGACGATGCGACGCCGCCGGCGTGCCATCCGGATCGGATCGCCGCCGGTGCGAAGGCTGCCCCGAAGCGTGCGGCGCAGGTCGATCCGCTCCCCGTGTCGGTCGCTGCGCGCGCGCCGCGTCCGGCGCTCGGGCGTGACCAGCTCGAGCTGCGACATCAGCCGGTAGAGCGCCGCCAACTCCGCGGGCTCGAGCGCATCGAAGCGCTTCTGGCGCAGAAGCTCCTCGTCGCTCGGCGACACCGCGATCGGAATCTCGCGCTCGTCGCTGTCCGTCCTTCCAGCTGAGCTCGCCGAGGCCGACGGAAGGCCGAGGTCGTCCGCCGTCCCCGGTCCCGTGCGCGCCGACGACGAGCTCGGCCGCTCGTCTGGAGGCGCCGGAGCGGTGCGCACGTCCGCCTCCGGCTCGACGTCGGGATTCGGCGCCGCGCCGCCGAAGACGCTGCCGAACACCTGATCGAACGCCTTCACCTGCGCGGTGTCGGACACGAACACGGCGCGCGCGGTCCAGTAGATGCGCCTTCGCGAGACCGGTCTGACCAGGGTCAGCGCGGTGGCGAAGTGAGATGCCCGTTCCGCGCTGCTCGGAACCCCGGCGTCATGGAGCCGGCGGCTGAACGCACCTGCGACGGCGGGGAGGTCGAGCCACACGGTCTCGACTCGAAACGGCTGCATCTCATTCATGGGTGCTCACCAGCTGGCCGAGTCCGGCGGCCCGGACGACCTCCTGGTCCTCGCTGTACTTGAGCACCGAGCCGAGCGTACGCTCGATCTCGGCCTCGCCCAGCCGCTCGACTCCGAGCAGGTCCAGCGCAGCCAACCAGTCGATCGCCTCGGCGATTCCGGGGGGCTTCTGGACGTCTGAGTCGCGCATCCGCGCCACCGCGTCGGCGACCTGCACGGCGAGCGTCGCGGACGCTCCCCTGACGCGGCGGCGGATGATCTCCACCTCACGCTCCGGACCCGGGTAGGGAATCCACTGGTACAGGCACCGCCGCTTGACCGCGTCGTGCAGGTCGCGGGTCCGGTTCGAGGTGAGCACGATCACCGGCGGATGGGTGGCGCTGACCGGCCCGAGCTCGGGGATCGTGACGGTCGCTTCGGCGAGGAGCTCGAGCAGGAAGGCCTCGAAGTCGTCATCCGCCCGGTCGATCTCGTCGATCAGGAGCACCGCCGGGCGGGGTCCGGGGTGCTCCAGCGCACGCAGCAGCGGCCGGCGGATCAGGTATTCGCGGCTGAACAACTCGCCCTCGCTGAGCGCGCTCCCGCTGGCCTCGGCCAGCCGGATGCTCAGCAGCTGCCGGGGGTAGTTCCACTCGTACAGCGCCTCCGAGGCATCGATCCCCTCGTAGCACTGCAGACGAATCAGCGGCGTATCGAGAACCGCGGCCACGGCCTTGGCCGCCTCGGTCTTCCCGACGCCGGCCTCGCCCTCGAGCAGCAGCGGCTGTGGCAGGCTGAGGGCGAGGAAGATCGATGTCGCGAGACCCTCGTCGACGAGGTAGTCGACCGCCGCCAGCCGCTGGGCCAGCGTCTCGACATCGGGCGCCAGGCGGCGGATCTCAGCCGGCGGCGACCGCGTCACCGTGTCGTTCCTCGAACTTCAGCCGACACCCGAGACAGCAGAAGTAGACCGGTTGCCCGGCGTGCATGAGCGACGGCGTGTCGGCTCCGACGACAATCGTCATCCCGCAGATCGGATCGACGGCCGTGTTCGGGCGGGACGCGGCCGGGACCGGCCCCGGCTCCCGTCGTCGCACAGCGACGATCCGAGCCAGGATCGAGACCGCAATCTCGGCCGCGGTCTGCGCCGAGATGTCGAGTCCGGCCGGCGTCTCGATGCGCCCGAGCTGCTCGTCGGCGATCCCCTCCTCACGCAGCTGATCGATCACCGCCGCTCCGCGCTTGCGCGAGGCGACCAGGCCGATGTAGGGAACGCCCGCCTCGAGGCCGGCGCGGAGTACGCCGAGCTCGTCCCGCCCGTGCGCGGCGACGACCAGCGCCAGGTCCCCGGCGACGGGACCTTCACCGCCCTCGAGATCGTCCGCGGCGACCACCGCGAGCCCGAGCTCCGGCCCAATCCGCCGCAGCGCCCCAACGATCGGCGAGTCGCCAGCGAGCACGACCCGCGGCGCCGGCAGGACCGGCTCGAGGAACACCTCGATCGCCCCTCCCGAGAGGCATGGGTTCTGGACCGTGACGGTCCCTTCCTCGTTGGATACCTCCTCGGTCTGGGACGGGTCCTCCTCCCCCTCCGTGCCCGAACCGTCCGGCATGATTCGCAGCAGCAGCGGCGTGCCCGTCCCGATCGCCTGCAGGGCATACAGGCGAACACTGTGCTGTGCGCAGACCCCGCCGACGAAGCCCTCAATTGTCCCGTCGTCGTGTACCAGCGCCACATCCCCCGGATCGACGCTCGTCGGCCGCTGCACCCGGACCACAGTGGCGAGGACGAACGGCGACCCGGCGTCGCTCAGCTCCTTGGCGCTGCGGCTGAGGGCGCCGGAGATCATTGCGGTGGCTCGGCCCGTCCCTGCATCGCCGCCCACACGCGCGCCGGGGTGCATGGCATGTCGACGTGGTCGACGCCGTGGGTCTTGTGCAGCGCGTCGATCACGGCATTGACGATCGCCGGCGGAGATCCGACGTTCGGCGACTCGCCGACGCCCTTGGCCCCGAGCGGATGGTGCGGGCAGGGCGTGACGGTCTCGCCGAGCTCGAAGTCGGGACATTCGAGCGCGGTCGGCAGCAGGTAGTCCATGAACGACCCGTTGAGGCAGTTGCCCTCCTCGTCGAACGTGATCACCTCCATCAGCGCGATGCCGATTCCCTCGGCCAGGCCGCCGTGGATCTGCCCATCGACGATCATCGGGTTGATCCGCACCCCACAGTCGTCCACCGCGATGAAGCGCCTCACCTTCACGTGGGCTGTCTCCGGATCGATATCGACGACCGCGATGTAGGCGCCGTACGGATAGGTCAGGTTGGGCGGGTCGTAGATCACCTGGGCGTCGAGCCCTCCCTCCATGCCGGCCGGCATCGGCTCGCCGCTGTACGCCCGCCGAGCGATCTCCTCGATCAGCACCCCCTTCTCCGGGTCGCCCTTCACATACCAGCGGCCCTTCTCCCAGGCCAGGTCCTCCGGGCGGGTCTCGAGCATCGTGGCAGCGATCTGGCGCGCCTTGTCGCGCACCTTGCGGGAGACGACCGCCACCGCGGCCCCGCTCACCGGCGTCGAGCGCGATCCATAGGTCCCGAGCCCGTAGGGTGACTTGTCGGTGTCACCGTGGCGCACCTCGACGTCCTCGGGCGGGATTCCCAGCTCCTCGGCGACGATCTGCGCGAACGTCGTCTCGTGTCCCTGGCCCTGCGTCTGGGCGCTGATGCTGACCACAGCCTTGCCGGATGGGTGCACCCGCAGGTCGGCGCCGTCGTTCATCGACAGGCCGAGGATGTCCATGTGCTTACGCGGGCCGGCGCCCACCCCCTCGGTGAAGAACGCCACGCCGATGCCCATCAGCTCGCCGCGGGCGCGCTTCTCCTGCTGCTCACGCAGCAGCTCGTCGTAGCCGGCGAGGTCCATCGCGACCTGGAGCGTCTTGGCGTAGTTGCCCGAGTCATAAGTCCAGCCCGTGGTCGTCTCGTACGGGAACTGCTCGGGCGCGATGAAGCTCCGCATCCGCAGCTCGGCCTGGTCGACGCCCATCTCCATCGCCAGCGCGTGGACCATTCGCTCGACCAGGTACACGGCCTCGGTGATCCTGAACGAGCAGCGGTACGCGACGCCACCCGGCGCCTTGTTCGTGTAGACCGCCTTGACCTTCACGTGCGCGGCCTCGAGCGTGTAGGAGCCGCAGACGATGTGGAAGAACCCGGCCGGGAACTTGGTCGGCTGCGCAGTCGAGTCGAAGGCTCCGTGGTCGGCAATCACGTCGACCCGCAGACCGGTGATCTTGCCGTCCTTGGCGCAGATCTCGGCCTTCATCACATAGTCCCGCGCGAATCCGGTCGACATCAGGTTCTCGGAGCGATCCTCGATCCATTTGACCGGAACGCCGGCCACGATCGAGCCGGCGATCGCGCACACGTAGCCCGGATACACGGGGACCTTGTTGCCGAAGCCGCCGCCGATGTCGTTGCAGCGGATCCGGATCATGTGCTCGGCCAGGCCGGCCACGTGCGCGTACACGGTGCGGTGGGCGTGCGGCGCCTGGTTTCCGTTGTAGATGTCGAGCTGTCCGGTGTTCGGGTTGAAGTCGGCGATCATCCCGCACGTCTCGAGCGGGGCCGGGTGACAGCGGGGGTAGATGATGTCCCGCTTGACGATCACGTCCGCCTCGGCGAAGGCTCGATCCGTCGCCTCCTCGTCGCCCGCCTCCCACAGGGGACTGGCGAGGTTGTCGGTCTGCCCCTCCTTGTCATCGCGAATCAGCGGCGCGTCGGAGTCGAGTGCCTTCCGGGCGTTGACGATCGCGGGCAGCGGCTCGTACTCGACGTCGATCAGCGCCAGCGCGTCGCGCGCGATGTACTCGTCGGTGGCGATCACGAACGCCACCTCCTGGCCCTGGAAGCGCACCTTGTCGCCGGCCAGGACCGCCTGCGTGTCATACGAGATCGTCGGCATCCAGGCCAGCCCGAGGGTCTCCAGATCCTTGGCGGTGATCACCGCGGCCACGCCGGGGTACGCAAGCGCGGCCGAGGTGTCGATCGAGACGATCCTCGCGTGCGCGTAGGGGCTGCGAAGCACCGCGCCGTGAACCATCCCCGGCAGCCGGATGTCATCTAGGTAGGTGCCCTTTCCACGAATGAAGCGGGCGTCCTCCTTGCGCTTCAGCCGGCCGAAGCCGATCGGGCGCTCCTGCCCGGGGCCAGGAACGTTCTCGACGGTCGTTGCCACGGTCATACCTCCTGTTTCGCGGCCGCTTCGTGTTCGGCGGCCCAGCGCACCGCCGCGACAATGTTCTTGTAGCCGGTGCAGCGGCACAGCGAGCCCGAGATCGCCATCCGGATCTCCTCATCGCTGGGGTCGGGGTTCTCGTTCAGCAGCGCGCGCGTGGTCATCAGCATCCCGGGGGTACAGAAACCGCACTGGAGCGCGTGCATCTCGTGGAACCCCTCCTGAATCGGGTCGAGCCGGCCGTCGCGCTCGAGCGACTCCACGGTGCTGATCTCGTGGCCCTCGCACATCGCGGCCAGCGTCGTGCACGACTTGACCGGCAGGCCGTCCATCAGCACCACGCAGGCGCCGCAGTTGGAGGTGTCGCAGCCCCAGTGGGTCCCGGTAAGCCCAGGGGTGTCCCGGATGAAATGGACCAGCAGCTGCCGCGGCTCGACGTCGCGGGTAACCGGCTGGCCGTTGATGTTGATCGTGAGTTGCATCGCGGTGTCTATGCCTCCTGGTGCAGGGCTCGGGACGCCGCACGGCGCAGCGCGCGTGTCGTGAGGACGTTGGCGAGGTGGCGCTTGTAGTCCACCGGGCCGCGGCCGTCGGCCATCGGCGAACAGGCCTCGGCGGCGATCTGGCCAGCCTGGGAGAACAGCTCGTCCGATGGGGACTTGCCCCGCAGCAGCTCCTCCGCGCCGGTGACCTCGACGGTCGTAGGCCCGGCGGCGCCGAGCGCGATCCCCGCGTCGGTGATCGTCCCGCCCGAGATCCAGACCGCGGCCGAGGCGGCCGCAATCGCGAAGTCACCAGCGCGGCGCTCCACCTTCTCGTGGGCGCTGCCGCCGCCGGGGCGCAGGGGGATCCGCACCTCGGTCAGGATCTCGGCGTCACCGACCGCGGTCATGAATGGTCCGACATGGAAATCGGACATGTTCACGGTCCGCTCGCCGCCGGCGCCCCGGATCACGACGGATGCCTTCAGCGCGGAGCAAACCGCGCTGAGGTCCTCGGCCGGATCGGCCTGGCACAGGCTCCCGCCGAGCGTCCCGCGGTTGCGGACTACCGGATCGGCGATCACCTGCTCCGCGTCGCGGAACACTGGGAAGTGCCGGGCCAGCAGCTCGGAATCCAGCAGCTCGGCATGGCGGGTGAGCGCACCGATTCTCACCTCCTCGCCGTCCTGCCGGATGTAGGAGAGCTCGTGGAGGTCGTTGATGTCGATCAGGTGCTCCGGCGTCGCCAGCCGCAGCTTCATCATCGGGATCAGGCTGTGGCCGCCCGCGATGATGCGGGCTCCGGAGCCGACGCGCTGGAGTGTCGAGATCGCTCCCTCCACGCTCGTGGCCCGTTCGTAGTCGCACGGCGCCGGCGTCTGCATCAGCTCTCACCTCCCGCCCCGGCCACCGGCATCCGGCGGCGTACTCCGGGCTCGTCGGTTGGCTCGTACTGGACCGGCGAGTCGGTGCCGATCACCGGCGAGCGTGGCATCTCCGGCGGCCGCGATTGGCGGCCCTCGGGATACAGCAGCCGCGCCTCGAGGCTTCCCCGTTCGACATGGCGCAGCGCCGGCCCGTTCGGGCTGGCGGCGGCGATCGGGGCCTCACGGCCCAGACGCGCAAGCGTCAGCGTGCCCTTCGTATAGACCTCCGAGATGCGTGGCGCCCGGACGGTCCCTGAGTCCGGGAAGTTCCGGAAGCCGTCCTTGCCCGCCCCCGGGTATAAACCGTCGACCAGACCGACGGCATCCTCGAGTCCCGCCTTCTTTACCAGCAGGCCCTCGAGCAGGTCCACACCGGCGTCGAGCTGCTGGTTGATCGTGGTCACGATCGAGTTCACCGGCTCGCTCTTCTGGACGATCTCTCCCACGGCCTCGATTGCCTCGTCAAGACCCTTGGTGATCTTGCGCAGTGCGAGGATCGTGGCGAGAAGGAACACGACTATCGCGGCGATGATCAGCACCACCGCGACGATCATCACCCAACCTGCTGCAGGCATCAGCTCACCCTCTCACGCGTCGTCGACGATCACGTCGAGCGAGCCGCCGTAGCCGGCCACAACCTCGACTGTCTTCTTAACCTGGTCCTGCGTGGTCAGCAGCAGCGGCGCCGCATCGAGGTCCTTGGAGCCCGCCTTGGCCGCGCTCGCGATCCTCTCGACGCTGGGAACGATGCTGGTGGCGGCCCGCAGGACCCCGCTCAACAGATAGATGACCACCGGCAGCAGAACCGCCGCCAGGACCACGTCCCCGATCCACTCGAGCGTCATTTCGGCCTCCTCTCGGCGACGATCGCCGCCTTGGCCGCGATCCCCGGCATCGCTGAGAGGATCGTGTCGAACTGCGCGTTGATCGCCTTGACGGCCGGCTCGAGCGGACGCAGGTGCTCGGACTCGACCGTCTCCAGCGCCCCCGCCAGCGTGGCCAGATTCTTGGAGATCGACTCCAGGCCGACCCGGATCCGGATCAGCGCGCCCGCTAGCACGAGGACGATCACGACGGCGAGCAGAACGCTGAGGATGATCAGCGTGGTCTGGCTCATTTCCCACCGTACCCGTCGGTCAGGGCGTTCATATAGCCGTCTTGAACCACGGCCTCCTCCACGATCTGCCCGAGCACCGGCGCGGTCGTCTGCAGCTGCGGGATGTTTGCGGTGTTCGTCGCCACCTGGCCGGCCACCTGGAGCAGCTTGGCGGCAGACCTGTCGATGTCGATCACCGACCGGATCAGCACGACGAGCAGGCCCGCCACGATCAGCGCCGCGACGAGGCCGATTACGAGCGCGATGCCCCACACGTCGTGGTTGGTGAGTTCTGCGACCGGGAATGTCATCTGCCGACCGCCACCTTTCTCAGCGCGCGCGCGGAGTGCAGGATCCTGACCCCGGAGTCGTTGATCCGGGCGACTCCGCTCAGCTCGTCCGTCTGGTCACGCACGGTCTCGACGCCGCTCACGGCCGTGCGCGCCTGGGTGGCGATCCGAGCCGCCAGCACCACGATCGTGATCACGATCGCGGCCGCAACCAGCACGACCACGATGCCGAGCGCCAGGCCCACGCCCCAACCGGTGGAGGCACCGATCAAGACAGGCATCTCACAACCCTCCCTTGCTCGAATTGTCAAGGTCTTTCGAGGCCCACAGAGTCCCGCGCGGCGACGGCAATCGTCGCCTGCATCTGCCGGACGGCTCTAAAAGGTGCACCGAAATGTCTCTCTCCTCCGGCGCACTATCGCGGATGCTCGTCCGCACGGCAACTCGACATAAGCGATCGCTTAGGCCACGAGGAGCTCGGGCGATATGGTGAGAAATGGTCAGTGACTCTCGCCCAGCTCCAATCCTTCGTCCTCGTCGCCCGGCTCGGCTCGGTCAAGGCGGCCGCGGCTGAGCTCGAGGTCACCGAGCCGGCGGTGTCGGTCGCGGTGGCGGCGTTGCGCAGGGAGCTCGGCGATGAGCTGTTCGTCCGCGACGGGCGCGGGATAGCGCTTACGCAGGGGGGACGGCGGCTCGCCCGGCTGGCTGAGGAGATCCTCGCGCTGGCAGAGCAGGCGCGCCGCACGGTCCACGACACCCCCGGGCAGCCACGCCAGATTCTTCTCGCGGCGACGAGCCTCGTGGCCGAGCACATCGGCCCGATGATCGACGCGTTCGGAGCCCGCGAGGACAGGCTCGAGATCACGATCGAGACCGTCCCGGGAAACTCCCTCCCTGGGCTGCTCGACAATCGTCGCGCCGACATCGCGCTCGGGCCGCACCCTGGCCCGGAGCGCTCCACGACAATCGCGTCGGTGCCGTTCCTGCGCTGCCGGATGGTCGTCGTCGCGGCCGCCGGCCATCGGCTCGCCGGCCGGGAGGCGATCCCGCCGCCGTCGCTCGCAGGGGAGCGCTGGCTGATCGGTCCTCCCGATCTCGACCCGAGCGCCGCCACCAGCACGTTCTTCGCCCGCAACGGTTTCGAGCCGGCCGATGTGGCGATGTACAGCAGCAATGCCGGTGCGCTTGCCGCCGCGGCGGCCGGTGAGGGGATCACGCTGGCGCCGGCGCAGGCGGCGCTCGAGCCGATCCGGCGCCGATCGCTCGTCCGCCTCGACGTGCGCGGGACGCCGGTGGTGGAGCTCTGGCACGCGAGCACACTCGGGCTCGGCCGGGCGCTCCCCGCGGCGCTTGCGCTGCAGCGCTTCGTCACCACCCCGGAGGCGACGCATGCGATCTCCACCGGTCGCGCGGGCACGGTGCCGGCACGAGCGCGGCCCCGCGTCCACGTCACGCTGTGGGAGACGGTGGCGGCGTCCCGCCGGTGATCAGCAGTTTTCGCGCGATCTGCTGGGGGCCCGGGCTCACGCCCATGAACACGCACGCGTCGCTCGCGCCGAGAATCGACTCCAGCCGCCTCAACGCTGCGTCGGCGTCCGGCTCATAGAACACCTCCTCGGCGGTAGCGGCGGCCACCTCGGCAATCATCCGCCCGGACACGCCGGGATGGTGCTGCCCGCTCTCGCTGCCCTCGTAGAGCCCGAGCACGACCAGCGCGTCGGCATCGGCCAGCGCCTGTCCCAGATCTGCCGCCATCGCCCGCATGCGGCTGAACAGCACCGGCTCGAAGACCGCCACGATACGGCCCGGCTCGATCGTGCGCAGCGCCGCCAACGAGGCGCGCACCTCGTTGGCGTGGTTCGCGTAGTCGTCATAGATCCGAGCCCCGGCCGCGCTGCGGCCGATCAGCTCGATCCGGCGCCTCGCGCCGGCGAACGACGCCAACTCGGCGACCGCGCGATCGAGATCCACACCGAGCAGCCGGCAGGCCTCGAGCGCGCCCGCGGCGTTGCGGGCGTTGTGCTCGCCCGGGACGCGCAGGCGCACGACGCGCTCGTGCCAGCTGAAGCTGACGCCGTCGGCGTCGAGTGCCAGGTCAGCGGCGTCGAACGCCGTGATCTCGCGATCCGGACAGAGGGCTCGGAGTTCGGGCCGGTTCGCGATCACGATGCGACCCGATTGGCTGAGAAAGGTCGCGAAGGCGGCCCGCAGATCGTCGAGCGAGTCGTAGTTGTTCATGTGCTCGAAGGCGACGTTGGTGAGAACCGCGATCTCCGGCTCGATCGCGAGGAACGTGTGGTCGGACTCGTCCGCCTCGACCACGAGCCACTCCCCGTTTCCCCAGCCGGCGCTCGGCGAGCCGTCGCGCAGCGGCGCACCGATCACGTACGAGGGCGGCTCGGCTGCGCCGCGGAGCACATGCACGATCATCGCCGAGGTCGTGGTCTTCCCATGCGTGCCCGCGACCGCGAGGCAGCGGCGCAGCCGCGTCAGCTCGCCCAGCAACTCGCCACGACGGATCTCTCGCAATCCCAGTGCCCGTCCGCGGGCGCGTTCGGCGTTGTCGCTGCGGACGGCCGAGGAGTAGACCAGCTCTGCCCCGTCCGGGACGTTCTCGGCCGCGTGCCCGACGGTCACCCGGACGCCGGCGGCGCTCAGTTGATCCAGCACCGATCCCGCCCACCGGTCGGAGCCGCTGACGTCGGCGCCCAGCTGCGCGCAGACCAGGGCGAGTCCGCTCATCCCCGACCCGCCAACGCCGACGAAATGCAGGCGCCGCCCGCGCCAGGCCGATTCGCTCCTCACCGCGGCTCGCCCGCCGCGATTGACCGGCCAGCCGGGCGCGGATACGCTGCCGCGGGCAACGGATAGGACGGGACGGGGCATGGCATGGTGAACGACGCCGACACCGGGAGCGCCCCGGACTCTAATCGCACAGCCGGTGGATCCTCGCTGTTGCCGGGGGCGCTGGGGCCGTTCTCGGTCACGATGCAGAGCATCAGCTTCGTCGGGCCGGCGTTCTCCGGACTGCTCCTTTTCCAGGTGATCGCCGCCTACGCGGGAGTCTCAGCGCCGTTCGCCTTCCTGGTGGCTGGCGCGATCATCGTGATGCTCGCCGTGTCGCTCGGCACGCTCGCGGCCAGGTTGCCCTCGGCCGGTGGGTACCTGACCTACGTGACCCGCGCCGCCGGTGCGCGAGCGGGCCTGCTGATCAACTGGATCTTCCTTTTCTACGCGCCGATCGCCCCCGGATTCATCGTGGCCTACACCGGCTACGTGTGCGAGCGCGCGCTCCAGGCCGAGTACGGCTTCCGGCTGCCGTGGTGGGTCGTGCTCGTGGTCGTTCTGGCGCTCGTTACCGTCGTCGTCTACCGAGGCATCCGCCTGTCCGCGCGAATGCTGATCGTGCTCGGCGCGATCGAGGCGGCGCTGGTCCTTGCGCTCGCGCTTTGGGGCCTCGCCAATCCCGGCCCGGGTGGCTTCTCGCTCGCGCCTCTGTCGCCCAGCTCCGCGCCGAGCTTTCACGGGATCTACCTCGGGGTCGTGTTCTCGCTGTTCGCGTTCGCCGGCTGGGAGGGTTCCGTCCCGCTGGCCGAGGAGAGCCGGCGGCCGAACCGCTCCGTGCCGGTCGGCCTCGTGTGCGCGGTGCTATTCATCGTGGTCCTGTTCGTTGTCACGAGCTGGGGACTGATGGTTGGCTGGGGAACACGATCGCTGCCCTCGCTTCTGAGTTCCGAGCAGGCGCCGCCGCTCGCCCTGGCGCATCGGTACTGGGGCGGCGCCTGGCTGCTGTTGCTGATTGCGCTGCTCAACTCGGTGATCTGCGCCTCGATCGCCTCCTTCAACACCGTCACCCGGATGTGGTACGCGGCGGCGCGCTCGGGCATGGTTCCGGTTCGCCTCGCCCACCTGCATCCACGCTTCCGCACCCCTACCTACGCCGTGGCCGCGCAGGCGCTGCTCGCCCTGGTCGTCGGGCTCGGCTTCGGGCTGTGGCTCGGCCCGCTGGACGCGTTCCTGACCCTGAGCCTGCTCACCACCCTGATGCTGGTCGCAATCTACGTCGCCGGCAACCTCGCAGTGGTGTTGTTCCACCGTCGTGAAGGGACGCGCCTGCGGCCTTTCCTGCACGTGATCTTCCCGCTGCTGACGAGCGCCGCCGTGATCTGGGTGGGGTTCAAGTCACTCGATCCGCTTCCGCCGTCTCCAATGCGCTGGGCGGCGATCGCCGCGGGCGTCTGGTTCGTGCTCGGGATCGGGGTCCTGCTCCTGAGCCGGCGGGACCGACGCGATCGCTGGGCCTCGGATGCAAGGCTGGCGCTCAACGAACGGCTCGCGACCCGCATGCATCCCGAACCGGATTCCGGTGGATGAGCTCGTACCGCCACCCAGGAACGAATGTGGTTTGAAATGGGCGAGCACCGCGCAACAATCTCCTTGGACCTCGACCCTGGAGACGCCATGAGCACCGATTACACGCTCGCCTTCGGCACGCACGCCACCCCGGAGGACGGCCGCTGCGCGATGGAATGGGTCAGCTTCCTGGCCGGCGAGCCGCACAGCGACGATCCCGCTTGCGTGAGCCCGGTGCTGCGCGCCTACTGCACGACCCTCAACGACAGCCTCGAGGACGGCCCACGCCAGCTCTTGCGGCCCTACCTGGCACGGACGATCGGCACCTCGGCCGATGGGCTCGACGAGCACCGCTCGTGGATGGCGATGGACTGGCTGATCCGCACCTACGCACCGGCCTGGCTGAGCGCCGCCGGTCTCCCGGGGCCAGCTCAGAGGCTGGCGGAGCTTCCACCGGTTCTCGACGGATCCGCTCTGCCCGGCGCGCTGGCTGGGCTGAAGGATGCGCGACGAGAGACCCGCGCCTCGTGGTCGGCGGCACTCGGCCCGGCCCGTGCCGCGGCTCGCGCGCCGTGGGCTGCCGGTCGGGCGGCGGCGCGACAGTCAGCCTGGAGCTCGGCCGGCGCCGCCGTCTGGGCAGCCGCGCGCGTTGCAGTCGGCGATCTCGCCGGCGACCGCGCGCGGGCGATCGTGCGCGAGATCGCCGGAGACTGCGCCGCCACCGTAGCCCGGGCGGCGCGGACGGGGACGGGGCGGGCGGCGGCGCGAGAGGCGGTCTGCACGGCTCTCTCCCCCACGCTGCTCGAGCTGCGGCACTCCGCCTTCGAACTGCTCGACCGGATGCTGCCGACCGAGCCTCTGGAGGGATGGGCCAGCGCCGCGGTGCTCGAGGCACCGCGAGCCTCAGAAGTGCCCGTGTAGCCCGTTCGCCGAGATCCGGCGGACGTCGTCCGGCGCCGGGCGCAGGATCATGATCTCGGCCGGCACCCGCTCGAGCAGCCACTGCAGGTCGTCGCCGCTGAGCCCGATCCGGGGGCTGTCGGTGGCGGACACGATCACCCGGTCGAACTGCTCCTCTTCGAGCAGCCGCCGGAGGGCATCGCGGTAGGTGCGCCCACGCGCCACCCGCGAATCGACCGCGACGCCCTGGGCAACCGCGCGCTGCTCGATCGCCTCGAGCACGGGCATCGCATCGGCGCACTGCACCGGGATCGGCGAGTCGATTGGCAGGTTCCTCGGCACGCGGGCCAGGAACGCGGGCATGATCGTCGCGTTCTCGGCCCTGGCGAGCCGCACCGCGGCCTCGAAGGCTCGCCGCGAGATCGACTCCCCGGTGAACGGGAGCAGGATCCGGCGAACCGTCGTCGTGCGCGCGGCCGCGGGCCGCCGGCCGTGCGGGGGCAGCCAGTACCCGAGGGCCAGGCCCCCGCCGAGGAACACCACAGCCACGACGATCACGATCACGACGGTCATTGCGGTTCCGGCGGTTGACGCCGGCTGCGGTCCGCGACGATTCGGACGTCGACGCCGGGGAGGAGCTCCATCAGACGTTGCGGCATCGGCGTTCTGAGCCGGCCCAGACCGCGAACCGGCCGGCTGCGGCCCATCAGGATGTACGTGCTGCGTTGCCGCTGGGCGACCTCGGCCACCGCCTCGGGCACCGCGTCCGACTCCTCGACGATCAGCCTGGTGCCGAGCATCGACGCGAGCTGGCGCAGCGCGGTCAGTGACCGCGCCTGCTCGTCGGACAGCTCGCGCCCAGGCGGCCGCACCCAGAGAAGATCGACGTCGGCTCCCAGCCGCTGGGCCGAGCGCCAGGCGCGGCGAACCAGTCGCTGCGCTCCCGGATAGGGCTCGACCAGTGCCAGCAGGCGCTCCGCGATCGCCTGCGGCGCCCCCGCCGCCACCGTCTCCTCGCGCGATGAGATGACCGGCTCGACCGTGGTCAGGCGCTTCTGCCCGACCTCCTCGGCGACCTGGCGCAGCGCGACCTCGCGCAGCGCGGAGAGATTCTCGATCTTGAAGAAGTTGTTGAGCGCGGCGTCGATGCGCTCGGTCCCGTACACCTTGCCGGCGCGCAGCCGTTCGAGCAGCGCCTCGGGGGTGATGTCCACGAGCACGATCTCGTCTGCCTGACCGAGGACCGAGTCCGGAATCGTCTCGCGGACCCGCACACCGCTGAGCTCGGCGATCTGGTCGTTGAGCGATTCGAGGTGCTGGACGTTGAGCGTCGAGAGCACATCGATGCCGGCGTCGAGGACGTCCTCGACGTCGTCGTAGCGCTTCTTGTGCTCCACCCCCGGGGCATTCGTGTGCGCGAGTTCGTCGATCAGGCAGAGCTCGGGCGCACGCGTCAGGATCCCCGGCAGGTCCATCTCCTCGAGCATCGTGCCGCGGTAGTCGACCCGCCGCCGGGGGAGCATCGGCAGACCCTCGGCCAGCCGGGCCGTGTCGACCCGCCCATGCGTCTCGAGCAGGCCGATCACGACATCGCGCCCCGCCTCCTGCTCGGCGTGCCCCTCGAGCAGCATCCGGTAGGTCTTGCCCACGCCGGCGGCCATCCCGAGAAACACGCGGAGGTGGCCTCGATGGGTCAGGTTCATCTCAAGCTCGCGCGGACCGGCGGTCGGCGTGGGGGCTAGATCACCACGTCCAGCCATCGTGACACCTCTCGCAGCGCGGCGGTGAGCGCGTCCGGGCGGCTCATGCGCCGAAGATGTTGTGGATGATGAGGTCGATCAGCTTGATCCCGATGAACGGGGCGATGATCCCCCCGAGTCCGTAGATCCAGAGGTTTCGGCGCAGGAGTGCGCTGGCGCCGATCGGCCGGTACTTCACGCCGTGGAGCGCAACGGGGATCAGCAGTGGGATTACGATCGCGTTGAAGATGATCGCGGAGATCACGGCGGAGCGAGGCGTGCCGAGGTTCATGATGTTGAGGACGTGGAGCGGGCTCTTGCCGCCCTTGGTCGTCGCCCACGTGGTCACGAAGATCGCCGGGAGGATCGCGAAATACTTCGCCACGTCGTTGGCGATCGAGAACGTGGTCAGCGCGCCGCGCGTGATCAGCAGCTGCTTACCCACCTCGACGATCTCGATCAGTTTCGTCGGATTGGAGTCGAGATCGACCATGTTCCCGGCCTCGCGGGCGGCCTGGGTGCCGGTGTTCATGGCGACGCCGACGTCGGCCTGCGCGAGCGCAGGGGCGTCGTTGGTGCCGTCGCCGGTCATCGCGACCATCCGCCCGCCGCTCTGCTGGTCCCTGATCAGTTCGAGCTTCGCCTCCGGCGTAGCTTCAGCGAGGAAGTCGTCGACCCCAGACTCGTCCGCGATCTTCGCCGCGGTCAGGCGGTTGTCGCCGGTGATCATGATCGTCCGGATGCCCATCGAGCGGAGGTGGTCGAAGCGCTCGCGCATCCCCTCCTTGATCGTGTCCTTCAGGTAGATGACGCCAAGTACCTGGGCATCGCGGGCGACTGCGAGCGGCGTCCCGCCCTCACGGCTGATCCGGTCGAGGACCGGCTGCAGCTCGGCCGGCGGGCGTCCGCCCTCGGCCTGGACGAAGCCGATGATCGCCTCCCCGGCGCCCTTGCGGAGCTGGCGGCCGTCGAGATCGACGCCGCTCATCCGCGTCTGCGCGGTGAACGGCACGAACTGGGCGTGGAGGCTTGCCATGTCGTGCTCGCGGATCCCGTACTGCTTGGCGAGCACGACGATCGAGCGGCCCTCGGGGGTCTCGTCGGCGAGTGACGCCATCTGGGCGACCTCGGCGAGCTCGGATTCGGGGATGTCAGGCATCGGGATGAACTCGCTGGCCAGGCGGTTGCCGATCGTGATCGTGCCGGTCTTGTCGAGCAGCAGCACGTCGACGTCGCCGGAGGCCTCTACGGCGCGGCCGGAGAGCGCGAGCACGTTGCGGCGCACGAGCCGGTCCATTCCGGCGATCCCGATCGCCGACAGCAGCGCGCCGATCGTGGTCGGGATCAGTGCCACCAGCAGCGAAATCAGCGTCGTCTCCGAGATCGAGGTACCGGCGAACAGGCCGAACGGGCGCAGGGTCGCGACGACGATCATGAAAACCAGGGTCAGCCCGGCGAGCAGGATGTTGAGCGCAATCTCGTTCGGCGTCTTGCGCCGCTCGGCGCCCTCGACCAGAGAGATCATCCGATCGAGGAACGAATGGCCGGGCTCCTGCGTGATCTGCACGACGATCCGGTCAGAGGTCACGCGGGTGCCGCCGGTCACGGCGCTGCGGTCGCCGCCGGACTCGCGGATCACCGGCGCCGACTCACCCGTGATCGCCGACTCGTCGACCGTCGCGATGCCCTCGATCACGGTCCCGTCACCAGGAATCAGCTCGCCCGCCTCGACCACCACCACGTCGCCCTTGGCCAGATCGGACGCCCGCTTCTCGGTCCCGTCCTGGAGCCGAGCGACGGTCTCCTGGCGCATTGAGCGCAGCGTGTCCGCCTGAGCGCGGCCACGCCCTTCGGCGAACGCCTCGGCCATGTTCGCGAACACGACGGTCAGCCAGAGCCAGAAAGAGATCGTGAACGTGTACCAGGCCGGCTCGTGGCCGCCACCGAGCGGCCTGCCGCCGAACACCTGGATCAGCCACGTCACCGTCGTGATGACGGCGCCGATCTCGACCACGAACATCACCGGGTTGCGCACCTGCACGCGCGGATCGAGCTTGATCAAGCTGTCGATCAGCGCGCGCGAGACGATGTCCCGCCGGAACAGCGAGATCGCGCGGCGCTCGGAGGGCGTGCTGCCCGGGGCAGTATCAACTGACATCAGTGTCCACCTGTGAGACGGTTGAGAGCGAGGTTGAGCTGAAGAACGTTGACCCCCGTGTCGCCGATGAACCCGATGCCACGGCCATGTGTGTGTTGCGAGATCAGCGACATGACCTGCGAGAGCGGCAGGTGCCGAACCGCGGCCACGCGATGGGCCTGGATGTCGGCGTTCGCGACCGAGATGTCGGGATCGATGCCCGACGCCGAGGTGTTGACTGCGTCGACCGGGATCTGGGCCTTGGTCAGGCTCGGGTCATAGGGCTTCTCGAGCGCCAGGTAGGCCTGCATGTTCGAGGCGATCGCCTGCTCGAGCACCTTGCTGTTCGGACCGAGGTTCGAGAACTGGGAGGCGGCGGCGTTGTACGGCGGGACCGTCGCCGAAGGCCTGCCCTGGAAGTATTTTGGATCGGGGACCGTGACCGGGTTGCCGGCCTTGTCGACCTGCGCCTTGCCGTTCTTGTAGACCTGATCGGTGAAGGCCTGGCCGATGATCTTCGACCCGGCGAGCTTGCCATTCAAGTAGATCTTCTGGCCGTTGGCGTTGCCCGGGAACGCGACCTGGCTCACGCCCGTGATCACGAGCGGGTACAGGATCCCGAGCAGCACGGTCAGCACGACCACGGCGAGCGTTGCGTTGAGGATGTTCTTGCGCATATCAGTAGAGGTGTCCGGTGAGGCCCTGCACGATCGGACCGAGCAGGAGGGCGGGGAAGAACGTCAGCGCTCCGACGAGGACGATCACGCCGATCAGCAGCACGACGAACGTGGCGTTGTCGGTGCGCATCGTCCCGAGGCCGGGCGGACTGATCCGCTTGCCGGCCAGCGCACCGGCGATTGCGAGCGCGAACAGGATCGGCGCGAACCGAGCGAACATCATCGTCAGGCCGCCGAGGATGTCGGCGAGCTTCACCCCGTGAGCCCCCAGGTTGCCAGCGTTCGGTTGGATGTAGCCGGTGTAGCCGGCGAATGCCGAGCCATTGTTGTTGGCCTGTGACAGGTACGCGTAGAAGGTCTCCGAGAAGCCCTGCGGGGTGCCCGCCGCGGCGCTCGAGATCGAGGCCCGACCGGCGCTGCTGGCAACGCCGAGCGACGTGGCAAACAGCGCCGAGAGTGGCGTGATCAGGATCCCGAGCGCGACCAGCTTGATCTCGCGTGCCTCGATCTTCTTGCCCAGGTACTCGGGCGTGCGACCGACCATCAGCCCGCCGAGGAACACGGCGAGGATCACGTACATGAGGATCGAGTAGAGACCGGTTCCGACGCCGCCGAAAATCACCTCGCTGGCCGACAGATTGGCCATCGGCACGGCACCGCCGATGCCGGTGAACGATTCGATCGCGCTGTTCACGGCTCCGCAGGACGTGACGGTCGTGATCACGTCGAACAGCGCCGAGCTCGCGATTCCGAACCGCTGCTCCTTCCCCTCCATGTTGCCGCCGATCGAGCCGTGGATCGCACCGGTATGGAGACCGGCGGCGTGCTGCGCGGGGGAGCCGTGCGCCTCGGCGATATACGCCACGACGACAGCGCCGAGGAACATGATCATCATCGTCGCGTAGATCGCGTAGCCCTGGCGACGGCGGCCGGACATGCGGCCGTAGGTGAAGACGATCGCCGCCGGGATGATGAGGACCAGCAGCATCTCGAGCAGGTTCGTGAAGCCGGATGGATTCTCGAACGGGTGCGCGGAGTTGACGTTGAAGAACCCCCCGCCGTTCGTCCCCAGCTCCTTAATCGCCTCCTGCGAGGCGACCGGTCCCTGGGCGATCGACTGCGTCCCGCCGGTGACCGTGTGGGCCATCAGGTAGTGCGAGAAGTTCTGGATCGAGCCCTGGAAGACAAGCAGCAGCGCGCCGACGATCGAGATCGGAAGCAGGACGTAGACGACGGTGCGGACAAGGTCCTGCCAGAAGTTGCCGATGCTCTTGCCCGAGCGCGAGACGATTCCCCGGATCAGCGCGACGGCGACCGCGATCCCGACCGCGGCGGAGAGGAAGTTCTGCACGGTGAGCCCAGCCATCTGGCTGAAGTAGCTCATCGTCGTCTCGCCGCCGTAGTACTGCCAGTTGGTGTTCGTGACGAACGACGAGGTCGTATTGAAAGTCACGTCCCACGTGCCCGAGTGGAAGTGCTGGGGGTTGAGCCCGGTGAAGTTCCACAGCGTCTGCGTGCGCAGGATGAAGTACAGGATCAGCCAGCCGCCGAGCGAGAACAGGATCAGGCACTTGGCATAGGCCTTCCAGTCGTGGCCCTTGCTCGGGTCGACACGCATCAGCCTGTACAGCAGCCGCTCGAGCCAGCCCAGCGGCCGATCCAGGAACGTGCGCTCGCCGGTGTAGACGTGCGCCATGTGGCGCCCGAGCAGCAGCGCGAGCAGTGTCAGGATCGCGGCGAAGCCGAAGATCGTCAGCCAGCCGAGGAAGGTCATGGCAGGGGCCTAGAACTTCTCTCCGCGCAGGAGCGCATAGAGGAGGTAAATGCAGATCAGCAGCGAGACGACCAGGCCGAACAGATCGGCAGCGCTCATATCCGCTCGATTCCGGCGATCAGCGCGTACAGGACCGCGAACGTGATGACCGCGAGTGCGATGGCGAGAATGTCCATGCGCTCATGATGGGACCCCGGTCGTGCAGGCCGCATACAGAAATCGGCCGTTCTCGTACAGATTCCGTACAGACGGCCCGCACCCGCGGGGCGGCGCCGCCGGGCTACTTCGGATCGAAGCGGTAGCCGATGCCCGGCTCGGTGCGGATGTAGTGGCGGCGCGGCCCCGAGGGGGGCTCGATCTTGCGCCGCAGGTTCGCGATCTGGCCCCGGAGCACGGTCACGTCATCGGCGTACTCGGGACCCCACACCTCGAGCAGCAGCGCCCGGTGGGTGAGCAGCCGGCCCTGGTTGCGAACGAAGATCCGCAGCAGATCGAACTCGGTCGGAGTGAGGTGGATCTCCTCGCCGTTCCGGGTCACCCGGTGCTCGGCGAGGTCAACGCGGAGCCCGGAGGCCTCGACCGTGCTCACCTCGGGTTCGGGCGAGGTCCGCCGCAGCACGGCCTCGACCCTCGCCACGAGCTCCTGCGGGCCGAATGGCTTGGTCACGTAGTCATCGGCCCCGGCTCGCAGCGCCCGGACCTTCTCCTCCTCGTCCCCGACCGCGGACAGGACGATGATTGGCATCGAGCTCCACTCGCGCAGGCGCCGGCAGAGCTCTATCCCGTCGCCGTCGGGCAGGAGCAGGTCCACGATCGCGACGTCGAGGGGCGTCAGTGCCGCGGCGTCCAGTCCCTCCTCCATGTTCGCGGCGGTGATCACCTCATAGCCCTGCGCGCGGAGGGTCGCCTTCAGCGCGCGGAGGATCTGCAGCTCGTCGTCGACCGCGAGGATGCGCCGACCGG
This sequence comes from uncultured Solirubrobacterales bacterium, assembly GCA_963796645.1. Lineage (GTDB taxonomy): Bacteria > Actinomycetota > Thermoleophilia > Solirubrobacterales > Solirubrobacteraceae > Palsa-465. Next base: position 49,005 of record CAWCMQ010000010.1, read on the forward strand.
TTGGAGCGGCGGCGGCCATCACTCGCCCTCCGTTGCGGCCGGAAGCTCGAGCGCGAACGTGCTTCCGCGGCCGGGAGCGGACTCGACCCAGATGCGTCCGCCGTTGGCCTCCACGAACCCCTTCGCGATCGCCAGACCGAGTCCCGAGCCGGGGTGGGGCTCGTCGGCGCCCGCAGCGGCAGCGGCGCGGTAGAACGGCTCGAAGATCCGCTCCTGGTCGGCGGGCGGGATGCCGGGTCCCCGGTCGATGACGCGGACGATAACCCGGTCGCCGACCGGGCGCGCCCGGATCACGACAGGTTCTCCGTCCGAGTAGCGTCCAGCGTTCTCCATCAGGTTGGCCAGGGCACGCTCGATCTGCACGAAGTCCGCTCGTACGGGCTGTGTGTCCGGATCGATCCTCACCTCGAAGTCGGCTTCGCTCGGCTGCGAGGCGAGTGCGGCGTCGATCACCTCTTCGACCGAGCATTCGGTCAGCCGCGGGGCGGCGGTATGGGCTTCGAGCTTCGAGAGGTCGAGCAGGTCGTCGATCAGCCTGGCCAGGCGCGCCCCCTCGTCGACCACCAGCCTGCCGAGCTCGTCGCGCTCGGCCGGGGTCAGGTCCGGGGCGCGCACGGCCGAACCGGCTGCGACCATCGCGGTCACGGGCGAACGGAGGTCATGCGAAACCGCCCGCAGAACGGCGGTCTTGACCGCTTCGCTGCGGCGCAGTCCCTCGGTCTGGACCGCCTCCGCGACGAGGCGCTCCCGGTCGACCGCCATTCCGAGCATCGCCGAGAGCGCGGGAACCACGCTCTCGTTGAGCTGGCTGACCCGCCGCGCGGGAAGGCTCGCTGGAAGCACCAGCGTGCCGAGCCGGCGCTCACCCGCCCGGAGCGGGATCGCCAACCGGCGCTTGTCGGCGGCCGACTCCCCGAGCTCGATCGTCGCCCACGGAAGCTCGAACACCATCGCCAGGCGCCGGCCGATCAGCCCCAAGGCGTCCTCGACGCCGGTGCGCGCGAGCAGCAGCTGGGCCATCTCGGCCGTGAGATCCGCCTCGGCGCGTCGCCGCTCGGCCTCGAGCGCGCGCAGGCGCGCCCATTCGCTCACCGTGCTGGTCGCCACCGCGGCGACGAAGAATGCCGCCAGGGCGACCCAGTTGCGGCTGTCGGCGATCGTGAAGTGCCCCACCGGCGGCAGATGGAAGAAGTTGAATGCCGCCGCGCTGAGCACGGCGGTCGCGATCCCGAGCCACAGGCCCCAGAAGGCCGAGACGATCACGACCCCGAGCAGATAGACGACGCCGAGCGACGCGACGGAGGTGACGTGCTTCAGCGGATACAGGAGCGCGGTGCATACACCGACCAGCAGCACCGCCGCGAGCACACCGAGCAGCAGCGGCGGACGACGTCCGCGGACAAGAACCGATCCCGTCTGATCAGCCACCGGGCTGAGCGTAATACCCGAACACCCCGGCTCTGCACGCACGCGCTTGCGCGGCCGGCATGCGCCGGCCGCGCGGGACGTGAAGCTCAGGCGCGCCTAGTGCTTGATCACGCCCTGAATGAGCATCAGGCAGCCGTCGACGCCGCCCGAGTTACGGAAGCCGTGGCCAATCGCGAGCACCGGATCGAACAGCAGCTGGCCCGGGGTGCCGTCCGAGCAGTATTCGGCCGTGTTGCTGGTCGTGTCGACGGCCAGCTCCTCGCCCTTCTGAACCTTGAGCTTGACCTTGAACGTCTCGATCGGGGATCCGGCGCTGCTCCCGACGGGCCCATGGATCTGGAACTTGCGGGTCTTGGCGACCACCTTCGCCTGGCCCTTCTTGTGATTGGCGGAGACGCGGCGAACGCGGACGACCTTGAACACCATCGTCGTCGGGCCCTGGGCCTCGAGGCGGATCTTGATGATCGTCCCGCTTACGGGCGCTGCCGCCCGGCCCGAGTGCCCCGGATAGAACGAGCCGACGTGCGTGCACAACGCCGGGCCCATGACACCGTCCTGAGCACAGGTGCTGCCGGCGTTCGCCGGCGAGTGGTCCAGGCTCGACCCAAACCAGGTTGTCGCGGCCGAGGCTCCGGCGGGAACCACCGCCGTGACGATCGCAGCCGCCGTGAACGCCTGAACGATCCGCGAGCGTCGGGTGCTGTGGTACCTGCTGGTCATTGCTTCCCCCCAAGTTGAACGAGACCGGCCGGCGCCCCGCTGACGTAGCGGGCCAGTCACGATTTCGCCTGATCGTAGGGGATCGCAGGGCCGGAAGCGACAAGTTTCTCGCCAGGGCCGGTCGGTGGAGCATTAGGGTGCTCGCCGATGAGCCTCCTTGATCCGATCAGGGACCCGGTGGAGGCACTAGGTGTGCTGGCCGCGCATCCTCACGTGACGTCGATGGTGGGACTCGGCGTTCCCAATCAGCACCCCGAGCCCGACCACCAGGTCGAGGAACAGGAAGATGATCAGCCCGAAGCCCAAACCGCACAGGACGCCCAGCACCACCGGACCCAGCGCGATGGCTCCGATCAGCAGCAGAGGCAGCAGCAGCGCAACTGCGAAAACAGCGATCACGACCTTCATGACTGGATCACCTCCTTCGCGTGTAGATGCTGTGAATCTAGGCCGCTCGGCGCGGCCAGTCATCCGCACAAGCGCGTAGTTCGGCTGCCGGTAACTACTGCTGGGCCTGGCGCCCCAATCACCCATTTGGGACGATGCGCAACCGCAACTCCCACTTAGCTTCATCGTGACGCTGGCTACGAAGGAGGCTCGAGCATGACGATCCCGCGGCGGCAACTGATCGCCTTCACCTTTCCACCCGGTACGAGCTTTCAAGGGCAGCTCGTCGGCGCGCTCGAGCGGGTCGAGAGCGGTGGCACGATGCGCATCCTCGACGCCCTGTTCGTCGGCCGGGAGGCGGATTCCGGAGAGCTCTCGGTTGCGTCGCTCGGCGCCGAGGGCCGGGCCGGCGCGACGGGTCGCCTGCTCAGCTTCCGGCTCGACGAAAGGACACGTAGGGAGGCCACAGAGCGCCTGCTCTCCGGACCGGCGGGCGAGTGGGCCCGCTCGCTGGCGAACGAGCTCGAGCCGGGAGCCGCGGTCGCTGCCGTGTTGATCGAGCACTCGTGGGAGGGCACCCTGAACGACGCCATAACGCGGCTCGGCGGCGTCCCGCAGGTCGACAGCTTCGTCGAATCGAGCCAGATCGCCGATCACCTCGATGAGATCACGGGCGGCGTGAGGTCGGCAAGGGATCAGGGCTCAGCGTGAGCGACGGCGACCCGGCCGCGGCCGACGCGGCGGCGGGCACCGCCCCGCCGAACGCCGGCTGGGTCCTCGCGGCCCTGATCCTGGTCGCCGCCGTCGCCAACCTAAACCTGTCGGTTGCCAACGTCGCGCTTCCGGACATCGGCAAGCACTTCGATTCCAGCCAGACGATGCTCGACATGATCGCGGTGGGCTACTCGCTCGGGCTCGCCTGCTCCGTCCTGTGGCTTGGGGCGCTGGGAGACCGATACGGCCGCAAGCTGATGGCGATCGGTGGGACGGTGCTGGCAATCCCGATGTCGGTGGTGGCTGCTCTCGCGCCCAGCGACATCGTGCTCTGCCTCGCCCGGATCGGTGGCGGACTGGCGGCCGGCATGGCCTATCCGACAACGCTGGCGCTGATCACCGCGCTCTGGTCGGGTCCGGGCCGGACTCGCGCGATCGCGCTGTGGTCCGGCATCGGAGGGGCAATGGCGGCGCTCGGCCCCCTGGGGGCGGGCGCGCTGCTCGAGCACCACAGCTGGGGATCGGTCTTCCTGCTCACGCTGCCGCTTGCCGTGGTCGCGATCCCACTGGCCTGGAAGGTCGTGCCCGCGCACGTCAACGAGACGAGCGAGCCGGTCGACAACCTCGGCGGGATTCTGTCGCTCGTGCTTGTGGGCGCGCTGATCGTCTCGATCAACTTCGCCCCCGTGCCGGACAAGACGACGCTGACGTTGGTTCTCGGGGGGATCGCGCTCGTGGCCCTCGTCCTGTTCTACCTGCGCCAGCGCACTGCGAAGAACCCACTCTATGACCTCAAGGTCGCCGCCCGCCCCACGTTCTGGGTGGCGGCGTGTGCGGGGATCATCGTGTTCGGCTCGCTGATGGGCGCGATGTTCGTCGGCCAGCAGTTCCTCCAGAACGTGCTCGGTTACTCGACCCTTGACGCCGGACTGTCGATCCTCCCGGCGGCGATCGTGATGGTGCTCGTCGCACCGCGCTCGGCCAAGATCGTCGAACGGCACGGCGCGCGCGTGACCCTGCTCTGCGGTTACGTCTTCGTGCTGCTGGGGTTCCTGACCATGCTGATTCTGTGGACGGAGCACACCCCCTACTGGCAGGTGGGGCTCGCGTACGCGCTGGTCGGAGTCGGGGTCGGCCTCGCCGGCACCCCAGCCTCGCACTCGCTCACCGGCTCTGTACCGGTGAGACGCGTCGGGATGGCATCGGGCACCGCCGACCTGCAGCGCGATCTCGGCGGCGCGATCATGCAGTCGATCCTCGGGGCGCTCCTGACCGCAGGTTACGCGGCTGCGGCGGGAGCGGAGATCGCGTCCTCCGGGAAGAACGTCTCGACCAGCGTCCAGAGCGAGCTGACGAAGTCGTTCTCCAGCGCCGCGGACCTCGCGCACCAGTACCCCCAGTACGCCAACCAGATCGTCAGCGGCGCCAAGACGGCGTTCCTTCAGGGCGGCAACTGGTCGTATCTTGCCGGGATGATTGCGGTCGCGCTCGGAGCCGTGCTCGTCTTCTTCAAGTTCCCGAGGCGCGACGAGGAGCGCAGGCTGCTGGCCGAATATGCAGTCGGGAACATGGGTGAGCCCGGTGAGTCCCGGACGACTGCCGGGCCCCAGGCTCCGGCTCAGCCGGCTCCGGCATGAGCGACAAGGTGGCGGCAGCCTCGAAGGCGTCCGGCCTGGTGCTGCTGACCCTGGCCGCGAGCCAGTTCCTGATGACGCTCGACACGGCGGTGATGAACGTCTCGATCGCCACCGTCGCCAAGGACGTCCACACAACCGTGACCGGGATCCAGACCGCGATCACGCTGTACACGCTGGTGATGGCCTCGTTGATGATCACGGGTGGCAAGCTCGGCCAGATTCTCGGCCGCAAGCGAGCGTTCGCGATCGGCTGCGTGATCTACGGCTGCGGTTCGTTCACCACCTCCATCTCGCAGAGCCTCGGCGTGCTGATGTTCGGCTGGTCGTTTCTCGAGGGGGTCGGAGCGGCGCTGATCCTGCCGGCGATCGTCGCGCTGGTGGCCTCGAACTTCCCGGCCGAGCGGCGCCCCGCCGCCTATGGTCTGGTCGCCTCGGCCGGGGCGATCGCCGTCGCCGCAGGGCCGCTGATCGGCGGCCTTGCCACGACTTACGCCTCCTGGCGATGGGTGTTCGCCGGCGAGGTGCTGATCGTGATCGTGATCCTCGTCCTCGCGCGCAGGATCACGGACGCCGAACCCGAGACTCGCCCGCACCTCGACCTCGTCGGCACCGCGCTCTCCGCCCTGGGTCTCGCGATGATCGTGTTCGCGATCCTCAAGGCGGGAGCGTGGGGGTTCGTCCGGCCGAAGCCCGACGCGCCGGCCTGGCTCGGGCTCTCGCCCGCGATCTGGCTGATGCTTGGCGGCGGCCTGGTGGTGTGGCTGTTCTTCATCTGGGAGAACCGCCAGATCGCCCGGCACCGCGAGCCGCTGATCAACCCGGCGATGCTCCGCAACGCCACGCTGCGCGGTGGGCTGATGGCGTTCTTCTTCCAGTACCTGCTCCAGGCCGGGCTGTTCTTCGCGGTGCCGCTGTTCCTCTCGGTGGCGCTCGGACTTTCGGCGATCGCCACCGGCGTCAGGCTGCTCCCCCTCTCGATCACGCTGCTGTTGGCCGCGGTCGGCATCCCGAGGCTGTTCCCCCACGCCTCGCCACGGCGGATCGTCCGGCTCGGCTTCCTTGCGCTGTTCGCGGGAATCGTCGTGATGGTGGCGGCGCTCGACGCCGGCGCCGGACCCGAGATCGTCACCTGGCCGATGCTGCTGGCGGGCCTCGGGGTCGGCGCGCTTGCCTCGCAGCTCGGCGCCATCACCGTGTCCTCGGTGCCTGACGAGCAGAGCGGTGAGGTCGGTGGGGTTCAGAACACCCTCACCAACCTCGGCGCCTCGATCGGCACCGCGCTGTCCGGCGCGGTCCTGATCTCCGCGCTGACCGCATCGTTCATGACTGGGATCCAGGGGAACCCGGCGATCCCCGAGCATCTTCAGTCCAAGGCGCAGGTGGAGCTCTCGAGCGGGGTGCCGTTCATTTCGGACGCCGATCTACGTTCGGCGCTCGACGAGGCCGGCGTGCCCAAGAAGACGGTGGACGAGGTTGTCGATGTCAACACAAAGGCACGGATATCGGCGCTCCGCGCGTCGCTGTCGGTGCTCGCCGTGATCGCGCTGCTGGCGCTGTTCTTCGGCGGCCGGATCCCGACCCGGCAGCCGGGCTCGAGCCGAGACGGCTCAGCGGAGCCGGCCGATGAGGCGGCCGTAGCGCTGGTTGAACCGGAGCCGAGCACGTCCTGAGGACGTGCGAAGGCCGGTCAGCGAGCGCCTGACCGCCGGGCCCGTCATCCCGCCGATCACGGCGAGCAGCACGAGCGATCCGAACAGCGGCGTCTCGCGCGAGTCGGGGCCGCCGAGGTCGTAGACCAGCTCTCGGAACAGCGCTGCTCCGAGCACGCCGTCTGCGCGCGTCGGCCCGCCCGGGCCGTGAACTACGTTGTCGGCCTGGTCCTGGAGTTGCTCGAGGGCGGTCAGGATCAGGATCACCGTGAGGAGGTTGGCCTGATCCCGGGAGATCCCGAACACGCGCTCGAGCGCGCGGTGCCTCGCCTCGTTGGCCAGCACCGCTCCGGCCCTGAGATCGGCGCGCAGCCGCTTGACGCCGCCGAGGTTCATCCGCTTCAGCCGCTCGAGCGGCTCGTCGCTGTTCTCCGTGGCAGCCGGTCGCAGCGGGGTCACCCGGGCGTTCGGCGATCCCGAGGACGGCGCCGGAGAGGCGGGCGATTCGGGTGTGGGTACGGGTTCGGCGGGAGCCATCGGCGTGGGCCAAATTAGTGCTGGCAGGGCCGAGCTCCATCCGTTGCCAGGCCCCGATCGGATCCGTAGAAACCGCGTACGGCATGCCACCGTCACCGGTCTGCGCAAGAATACCGCCCGCGATGCGAACCGATGGGAATCGATGAGCGTCGCGGCCTACGGCGAGCGCCAGGCTGCGGCACGCACGCCTGCGCTATTCGGGCGGGTGATGGGGCTCGTCGCGCTCACGGTCGGCTTCGCCACGCTCGGCGTGTTCGTCGCCCGCAGTTGGGGCGGAGCAGGGTGGTTCATCGCCTGGCTGCTGGCGCTCGGTTGCCTGTTCGGGCTGCAGGCGGCCAACGCGCGCGGCAACACCAGTCTGGCGATGGGGCTCCTGTTCGCCTTCGGACTGCTGATCGGCATCAGCGTCTCGGCCACGGTCAACTACTACTCGGCGACCGACCCGACCGCGGTCCGCCAGGCGTTCGGCGCCACGGCGCTGTTCGTCGGTGGCCTTGGCGCGGGCGGATATGCGATCCGCCGGGACCTGTCGTTCCTCTACCGGTTCCTGTTCTGGGCGCTGCTCGCGCTGATCATCGCCGGCGTCGTGCTGATCTTCGTGCGGATCCCCGCCGCCTACACGGTGTACGCGCTCGTCGGCCTGGTGATCTTCGGGCTCTACACCGTGGTCGACTTCAACCGGCTCCGGCGCGCGGGCACCGGCGAGGCGATCCCACTGGCCGCCGGGATCTTCCTCGACGTACTGAACATCTTCCTGCTGTTTCTCAACCTGTTCGGTCGCTCAAGCTGACCCGGCCGGGGATGTGGGACGCCGAACGACGTCCCACATCGAGACCGTGATTGATCACGCCTCGCCGATCCGCTTGCCGTAGGCGATCAGGCCGTACACGGCGAGGATGTCGAGCGCGAAGACGCACAGCGACCAGAACGGGTACGCGGGCATCATCACGAGCTGGGCGATGGCGTTCAGCGACAGAACGATCACGCCGGTCCAGCGCGAGAACTGGTTCTTGACGAACACGCCGCAGCCGACTGCGAGCTCGAGCACACCGATGCAGAGCACGACCCAGCCCCAGGTGTTGAGGCTACCCACGATGTAGTGGGCGTTGGCGGTGAAGAAATGTGCGTTGCCGATCGCCGCGATCCCCTCAATGATGTTCAGGGTTCCCAGCAACAGCAGCAGCACACCGGCGAACATGACCCAGCCGTAGCCGCGGTCCTCCTCCCCGTATCCCTCATACGGCGTCATCTGGGTTTCGGGAGGTGTATGAACAGACATTTGCAGCCCTCCGTTAGTGAGTGACTGGCGACCGCTCACCCACCGCGAGCGGCAAGCGACGGCGTCTTTGTGTATCCAGAAAAGCGTGTCACCGGACGCTCGTGCGGTCATCCGTGCCGAATACCGATCCCGCTCCGCACGTCATCTGGTTAGGGTGATGCGGGGAATCTCCTGATTTGGTTCGTTCCTACCCGTGAGCGAACCCGATCACCCAACGGCGACCGACGCGGGGCCGACTGCGCCCCCCGATCCTGATGTGGCCGAGCCGGCGGGGAGCCGGATCAGCCGTGTGTTCGCCGGCTCGAAGGCTCTGGTCCGGGTCGTCTATCGAGACCCCGAGCACGTTTCCGAGCGGCTGACCTGGTATGCCCTCGATCATCTCGCCGACGAGTCCAGGCAGTGGGCGCAGAACGCCCGGTCCGCGCACCCCGAGACCCCGCGCGCAAAGCTCGCCGACGATCTGCGCACGCGTTCGGCGCAGATCGCGCGGATCGACGGGGCCATCTCGGGGACACCGTTCTTCATTGCGCTGGTTCCCGGCTACCTGACCTATCTGACCCAGGAGATGCGTATGACGCTGCGCACGGCCGCGCTCTACGACCGCGATCCGGGAACCCTGCGCACCGGTGCGGAGATGCTCGCCCTGCGGGGTGTCCATCCAGACGTGGAGACCGCGGAGGCCGCGCTCCTCGGGGTCCGGGACACGGCAGTCCCGGACAAGCCGCCACAACGGCGGCCGCTGCGGCACTGGGTCCACAGCGTGTTCCTGCTGCTCGTGTTCGGCGGTTTCATGTCTCCGTCCGAGGCCGAGACGAAGCGGGGGATAAGGGAGCGGATCAGAACCATCCTCGGCCTCCTGTTCGGCCTCGCGTTGTGGGTGATCACGTGGGTATTCCCAGTCACGTTCATGGTCGCGATGGCCTGGGGCTGCGAGACCCATACGCGGCAGCTCGGCCGCCGCGCGCTTCTGTTCTACGGCGGCGAGGCCGACAGCATCGACGCCGCGATTGCCGGCGCCGATAAGCGTGAGGATCACGGTCACGACAAGCGCGCGATCCTCCGCTCCGCTGTGCTGTTCCTGTCAGTTGCGGTTCCGATCGCGTTCGTCGCGGTCGTCGACCACGTGCGCAACAAGACGGGAGTCAACTGGCTCGGTGCGGTCGGCGCGGTGGTGGCGCTGTCGCTGGTGCTGGCGACGGTCGTCCTGTCGCGACGTGACTCGGGGAGCTAGCTGACCGCAGCGCCGTCGCGTTCTGGCGCGGGCTCGGCAGCGGGCGCCCGGCCCGCGACCAGCGCCGCGCTCATCTTGATCGCCCGCACCGCCCCGGTGGCACCGGCCTGAAGCGTCACGCCGACGGCGATGATGATGATCCCTGGGATTAGCAGGGCCTTCGAGCCGAGCATCAGGATCCCCAGCCGCCCGAGCAGGTAGGGGGGCGTGCAGACGGTGGCGCTCAGGGCCCCTCCCACCGCAGTCGTCGCGACCTTGTCGCGCCGCGATTGAGTCCGCTTGACCCCGATCAGGCGGGAGGGAACGGCGACATAGCCGACCATCATCGCCCCGACCACGATCGAGAGCGAGATCCCGAACCAGGGGCGGCCCCAGCGGGTCACGATCGCGGTCGAGAACGCGAGCGCAGCGCCGACCACGATGCCCGAGACGGCGATTGGAGCTCGGTGGCGCCGGGCGCGCGCGAAGCCCGGACGGATCTCGGGCTTGCCAGGTTCGGCAACCGCAAACGCGAACACGGCGTTGAGATAGAACGCGGCCATGGTGATCGCGATGATCAACAGGCAGATCGGGATCAGCACCGGGCCGCGGAGCACGTGGAACGACTTGCCGTGCAGCGCGTGGACCTTGAGGTCGAACATCGCGAGCCAGATCCACATTGCGGGGAGAACCTGAATCAGCGTCAACCGCCAGTTCGACACGAGCAGCCTGAGCCCGTTGAACAGCAGCGCAAACGCCCCCACCGCGAACGCCAGCGGGGCGAAGATACGCCGCCGCTGACTGAGCTTGAGGATCGCGTCCTCGATCGCGATGTCGTCGTCGTTCTGAATCGCCCGAACGAGCGCTCTGATCCGCGCGACCAGGGTGCGCATGCGCCATCCGAGGCCCTTCGGCTTGGCAGGCGGCCTCTCGGTCGCTGGGGTGTCGTCCTGGTCAGGCATCCGAGGTCCTGATGGCCTCCAGCTCCATCGCGTTCTTCGCGGGCGAGCCTCAGCTGACCGTGATCGGTCTGGCCGGCGGCTTGACGACGAACTTTGACAGCCGGTCCTCTCCCCCGCCCACGACGCCGTAGCTGGACTCCGGGAACTCGTGCCACGCGCCGGGCAGATCCCCGAGCGGCTCCGAGACCACCAGCCGGGTGTCGTCGGAGATCTCCTTGAGGATCTCCCGATCCGGGTAGAGCTCGCGCAGGGTCGGGACGTGCCCGGAGTAGAACAGCGTGCGGGACTTGCCCTCGCTGGAGTAGCGGAAGGCCCACATCCGCTCTCCGTCGGTCGTCGCGACCGTTCCCTGGAATGGGTACTTGATGCCCTTGCGCGTGCCGAGCTCCTCCACCATGCCGATCGCCTGCGAGATCGCCTCCGGCGGGTCGTTCTCGAGGCCGAGAGTCAGGGAGAGGTAGAACAGGACCTCGGTATCGGCCTGCCCTGCGATCTCGTCGTACAGCGATTCGTCGACCGCGAGCACGAGTTCGCGCTTGATCGCCGCGAACCCATCGATCATCCCGTTGTGCATGAACAGCCAATTGCCGTGGCGGAACGGGTGGCAGTTGGTCTGTTGGACCGAGGACCCGATCGCGGCCCGGATGTGGGCGAAGAAATGTGGCGAGCTCACGTGGCTGGCGAGCTCGTGCAGGTTGCGGTCGTTCCAGGCCGGCTCGATGCTGCGGAACACGCCCGGGCCCGGCGTGTCGTCATACCAGCCGATCCCGAACCCGTCCCCGTTGGTCGTCTCCGCGCCCATCCGCGAGTGCAGGCTCTGGTCGATCAGCGAATGAGCCGGCGAGTAGAGCGCGTCTTTGAGCAGCAGGGTCGACCCCGAGTATGCAAGCCAGCGGCACATTCGCGAGCTCCTTTCTGGTGCTTGGATCCACATCAACCTTCAATCCGCCCGGCCCAGCACGCATCATCCGGATCAGGTGATGGCCGGTCCGGCGGCTCAGAGACCCAGCGGGTGCTCGGTCTCCGGCAGCTGGTCGAGCCCACGCCGTAGCTGCGCGAGCGCCCGGTCGCGACCGCGGCGGACGCGGTCGGCGCGCAGCGTCGCGACGGCGAGCGGGGCCCGCCAGGCGGCGAACACCGGGCAGCCGACGCAGATCGTGACGATCAGCGGAAGCACGACCGCAGGCGCGGGCGCGAGCACGGCGGCGACGCAGATCGCCACGCTGATCAGGGCGGTGGTGAGCGCCGCCCCCAGGATCAGTCTGGCCTCGCCGGGCCGCGGTGCTCGCCCGGCCAGGTACACCAGAGGTTCTGCGCTTCGCAACTCGTCGCTCACTTCGAACTCCCTCGGCAGGGTCCGCCCGAGGCTTGAGTCTAACCGGGAGCGACGGCCTCGACGCTTGGCCGGGGGCCGTGCCTCCGGCGCTCCGCGCGCTCCTCGCGCGCGGCCTCCGGCATCAGCAGGGCCGCTGCGATCAGGAAGCAGACGCCCCCCAACGCCGTGCCCGCGTTCGCGATCCTCGCGCTGACGACGAGGCCCGTTGAGGGCTCGGTCAGCGACGCGACCGCCGATACGCCGAAGGCGATCGAGCCGAGCAGGTTGAGCGCGACGATCTTCCAGGACAGCGTCCGGTGCCGGAAGCTGACCCACCTGTGGCACACCTCGGCGAACGCGAGCTCGCTGGAGAGCAGAAACGCGATCGACCCGAACACATCCGGTGCCCAGACGCGGGCGTTCACCTGGTGGGTGGTCAGGTTGGTGTTCATCGCGGCAAACGTGCTGAGGTTGAAGAACACGGTTCCGATCAGCTGGATCAGCGCCGCGAGCCAGTCGATCCGGTCCGGCTCCCACGATGCCGGCCGCCAGCGGTGCCGGCGCTGACGGTCGGACAGCTGGTGATCGACGTTGACCGTCTCGGAGTACTGCAGGTAGGCGGCCGAGGTGAAGAAGATCGAACCCACGAAGAACGTCACGCCGATCGCCGTGCCGGGGCTGGAGGACCACTGGGCGGCGATCGCGCCGAGCGTGAAGCAGGCCGATCCGAGAATGAACAGAACGGCCATCCACCACCCGCGGCGCTTCGGGCGCCACCACACGCGACCCCCGTCGTCGTCCCCGGGCCGCTGCCGCGCGCGGGCGCTCTTGCGGTGGGACCGGGAGTCCCAACGCACCTCAGTCCCGTCCGGCCGGCGGAAGACCTCGCTCGTTACGAACGGTCCCGGGCCGTCCGCAGAAACCCGTTCCCAGCCTTCGGGAAGCTCGAGATACCCGCTCACACTGGCACGCTCTCAGCCGCCGCCGGGTCACGCGTCACCCCGATCAGGTGATGCCTCGCGTGCCGGGCCTGATCACCATGCGGCGAGCGCTCGTAACGAAAGGCTGTGGTCATGTCAGATGGACACACGGACGTCCTGGTCGCTGGATACCAGGACATCGATACCGCCACAAAGGATTTCGACTCGCTGGTGAAGCTGGTCGGCGAAAAGCGGGTCGAGATCGAGGGCGTGATCTTGGTCACCCATGCCGCTGACGGCAGCGTCTCGGTCCAGCAGACCGGTGACCACCTCGGCCGCAAGGGCGCCGGGTGGGGCGGCGGCGTGGGCGTGGCGGTCGGGCTGTTCGCCCCCCCGATGCTGGCCTCGGTGGCGGTCGGGGCGGTGGCCGGCGGCGTGGTGGGCAAGTTTGTCGACCACCGCCTGCAGAACGATATCCACGACAAGATCGGGGCGAACCTTCCGCCCGGCTCGGCCGGGATCATCGCGGTGTTCGACGACGAGCAGCGGCTCGCGGTCGAACAGGCGCTGCCCGGCTCGCCGCTGAAGTCGATCGCGCAGAGCGACAAGGAGGGGGTCCGAGCGCTGAAGGACTCGCTGGCCGAGGCGATGGGCAAGTTCAGTCCCGACCGTACGGTGCTGCCGATCCCGGATCGCAACTTCGGGGGCACGATCGGCCGCAGGATGGACGAGTCGGTGCCCGACTGGACGATCGTCCCCGGGCCGAGGGCTCCCGACGGCGCGCCGAACGTGCTGATCGTATTGATCGACGACGCCGGGTTCGGCCAGCCCGATACGTTCGGCGGCCCGATTCGGACCCCGAACCTGACCCGCGTTCAGCAACGGGGACTCACCTACAACCGCTTCCACGTGACCGCGCTGTGCTCGCCCACCCGGGCGGCGCTCCTGACCGGACGCAACCATCATCGCGTGGGCTTCGGGTCGATCGCGGAGTACCCGGGGCCGTTCCCCGGCTACACGGCGGCGCGACCGAGGAGCTGCACGCCGCTGCCGCGGATCCTGCGGGAGAACGGCTACGTGACGGGCGGGTTTGGCAAGTGGCACCTGACGCCCGACAACGTCCAGGGGGCCGCCGGCCCGTTCGACCACTGGCCACAGTCCTGGGGTTTCGATCACTACTGGGGCTTCCTGTCGGGCGCGGCGGGCCAGTACGACCCGATCGTCACCCAGGACAACACCACGCTCGGCGTCCAGCCGGGCACCGACGGCAAGCCGTACTACTTCCCGGATGACCTGACCGACAAATCGATCGAGTGGCTCCATGCGCTGCGCGCGCAGGATGCCCAGAAGCCATGGTTCATGTACTACTCAACCGGGTGCGCCCACGCGCCGCACCACGTCGCCAAGGAGTGGGCCGACCGCTACAAGGGCAAGTTCGACGAGGGCTGGGACGAGTACCGAAAGCAGACCTTCGAACGGCAGAAGAAGCTCGGGGTGATCCCACCTGATACCGATCTCACCGAGCGACCGGACCTATTCCCCGCGTGGGACTCCCTGGGCGCCGAGGAGAAGAAGCTGTATGTCCGCCAGATGGAGGTGTACGCCGGCTTTCAGGAGAACGCCGACTGGAATGCCGGCCGGCTGCTCGACGCGATCGAACAGATGGGCGATCTCGAGAACACCCTCGTCATCTATATCTGGGGCGACAACGGGGCGAGCATGGAGGGAACGATCACCGGCTCGTTCAATGAGATGACGTTCCTCAACGGCGTGGTGCTGGAGCCCGAGCAGCAGCTCAAGCTGATCAACGATGAGTACGGCGGGATCGAGGCGATCGGCGGTGAGCACACGGCGCCGCACGTCGCCGCCGCCTGGGCCCACGCCGGCAACACCCCGTTCCAGTGGGGCAAGCAGATGGCCAGCCACCTGGGCGGGACCCGCAACCCGATGGTCGTCGCCTGGCCTGAGCGGATCAAGCACGACAGCACGATCCGGTCGCAGTTCACACACTGCATCGACATCGCCCCGACGGTGCTCGAGGCCGCCGGTATCCCCGAGCCCACGCAGGTCGACGGGATCGAACAGGAGCCGATGGACGGCACGAGCTTCGTGTACACCCTTGACGACCCGAAGGCGAATGAGCGCCACCTCGTGCAGTACTTCGAGTTCGCCGGCTCGCGCGCGATCTACAAGGGCGGATGGTGGGCGTGCGCCAAGCTCGATCGCATCCCGTGGGACTTCACGCCGGAGACCATGCAACGGTTCGCGCCGGGCGTCTACGACCCGGAGAAGGACGTGTGGGAGCTCTACTACCTACCCGACGACTTCTCACAGGCGCACAACCTCGCCGCCGAGCACCCCGAGCAGCTTGCGGAGCTGAAGGAGCTGTTCTGGCAGGAAGCCGAGCGAAACCGGGTGCTTCCGCTGATGGGGTGCATGTCGATCTTCTTCGGCCTCCTCCCCCCGCTGCCCACGATCACGCGCTTCGCCTTCAACGGCGACGTCCAGAACGTGCAGCGCGGCATGGTCCCACGGATCGTCGGGCGCTCCTACGCGATCGAGGCGGAGCTCGAGATCCCCGACGGCGGCGCCGAAGGGGTCATCATCGCCAACGCCGACTTCATCGGCGGCTTCGCGCTCTGGCTCGACGGACAGCGCCGACTCCACCACACCTACTCGTTCCTCGGCGTCGAGACATACAAACAGGTGGCGGACGAACCGCTCCCGACCGGCTCGGTCAACGTCAAGATGCTGTTCGAAGCCGATGAGAACAAGCCCGGCACCAGCGGCAAGGTCACGCTGTGGGCCGGCGAGAAGCAGATCGGCCAAGGCACGATGCCCCGCACCGTGCCGGTCGCCTTCTCCTCCTACGCCGGGATGGACATCAGCCGCGACAACGGACTCGTCGTCGACCTCGACTACGAGGACATGGCCCCGTATGCGTTCACCGGCAAGGTCAAACAGGTTGTCTTCGACCTCAAGCCCGCGGTCCACGACGACGAGCATGCCCTGCACGAGCACGCTAGCCTCAACGCCGTGGCTCAGGGGGTTGGCGCGTGATGAGGATGCGGGCAACTCGATCGAGGAGACGGCGATGAGCATCGGTGACGGCCCGTTCAGCAAGGGACAGCCGGTCTGGGTGATTGAGCCGGACGGCGCTCGCCGCGAGGCCGACTACGTCGGAGAGGGCGAGACGAGCTCCTGGTTCGGTGGGGCGCCCAGCGTCTACGTGGTGTTCCTCGACACGCGCGAGGGCGCGCTGGTCGAGGTCGACCGCGTGGTTCCCCGCGACGCTTAGTGTGCTGGACGCTAGGCCCGGGCCATCGGCTCCGGGCTGCCTCTGAGCGCCCGACGCCACCCGACCAGCACGTCGTGGACCGCGGCCGCGCCCACGATCGGCTGATCGGGCATCGGCAGCTCGACCGGGTGGAGGATGAAGGGCTGGGTCTGCGGCCCGCCCAGTCCCCCGTGGAACGAGATCAGCTCTTCGAACGCGCAGCCCTGCTCGAGCTCCGGGTCATAGAAGCTGTTGACGAGGATGTCCGGGACATGCTCGAAGCCGTCCGTCCGCCGGATGTGCGAAGCCGCGTTGGGTTCGAACGGCGCCAGCGGATCCTCGCCCTCGACCGTGTCGTCATTCAGGTATCGCGTCCCCTTCGCGCCTAGGACCACTGCCCCCCGCGCCTGGGAGCGGACGACGATGAACCCGATGTGCGGGTGTCGGCGGAGCGCGTCGAGGAGCTTTGGGTGGCGTTCCTGGATCTCCTCCATGTACATCCGGCGCGGCGCCTCCATCAGGTAGATCAGGCCGAGGTTGCCCGACGCGAGCACGATCACGTCCTGGTCGCCGAGGCCCTCACCGCCGCCGGCCTCCTTGCGTCCGGTCGCCTCGGCCACGGCGTGACCGACCGCGACGTCGTTCTCGTCCCCCTGCCCCAGCTGAGCGACCTTGCCCCCGCTGAGCGAGCGCTCCACGAACTCGTGCAGGTCGTAGCCGTTGCGCTGCTTGAACGTCGCGCCCTGCGTCTGTCCGTGGTCGGAAAGGACGACGATCTTGTAGGGGCGCGAAGCGAACCGGCGGGCGCGCTCGATCCGGCCGAACTGCTGGTCGAGCTTGCGCAGCGCCTCGAGCGTGTCTGACCGCTCGAGGCCCGAGTGATGAGCGACCTCGTCGTAGCTCGAGAACGTCGCGTACACGGCGGGCCGCCCCGCCATCATGTCGCTGAGCACGCCGAACACGATCAGATCGCGCACCCCGACGCACATCGCCGCGCGCAGCAGCGGGTAGATGCCGCCGCGATGACCGCGCGGCCACACCTCGCGGCGCCGCTGGCGCACGGCTGCGATCACTTCCAGGACCACCTCCCAGAAGAACAGGACGAGCACCCGGGTGACGTTGAACCCATTGGCGAGAAAGGCCCGGTAGCCCGGGTTCGCCCGCTTCTCGGCATTCATCTGGCTGACCGTCAGGATCATCGCCTCGGCCTCGCCCGAGAACAGGTTGCCCCGGCTGGCCCCCTGGTCGATCAGCAGTCCGGACCCGTTGGCGAGCCGGCGCTCGATCTCGGCGCAGTCGTCGGGCGAGGAGCAGCTCATGACCTTTCCGGACTCCTTCTCGACCCATCGGAAGGCGGGAACGTTCTCGTTCGAGCCGAGCAGGATCCCCGCCTGGCTGGCTCCGGTCTGCGAGCTCAGATCCGGCTCCCACTCCGCGAGCCGGTAATCCCCGGACGCGAGCCAGCTCGCCATCTGGGGGACGTTCCCATCCCGGACCGCGCGCTGCAACACCGGCCGCGCTAGTCCGTCGATCTCCAGGAAGATGATTCCCGGCTCGTTTGTATCGAGCGCCCTACCCCGCCGGCGGGCGATGCGGCGGATCACCCTCAGCGAGTAGGTGTCGTCGTCGTTGACGCCGAAGATCACCTCGAGCACGACCATCGCCGCCGAGATCACCAGCGCAGCCAGCAGCGCCCACCCGAACGAGTCCACCCGGATCGAGCGCGAGGTGATGTGCGATGCGGCGATCAGCATCAGCGCATCGAGCACGAGGATGATCACGAAGCCAAGCGCCAACGTGAAGGGAAGCCGCAGCGCGGCCACGACCGGCGGCAGCACGGCGTTCATCGCCGCGATCAGCACCGCGGCGGCCATCGCATCAGCGAAGCTGCCAACGCTGACATGAGGCACGATCGCCGCCGCGATGAACACGGCCACACCGGCCACCAACCAGGAGATCAGCACGTGGAGCAGCCGGTAGCGCGGCGGCTGCGGATTCCACTTCATCAGCTCGCCGTAGGAACGGTCGGAGGGCGTCAGCACGGTGTCAGAATGGCTCGAGCGGGGCCGCTTTTCGCCTCAGCCTGATCTGGGGATCGCACGCTGGCATCATCCCATCGGGGGGATGCGAGGCTGGTTGCCATCCCCGACCCTCGCATCATGAGCGCGGCTGCGGGGCAGGAACAGTCAATCGACGAGGAACGACGCGCGCGCTTCGGCCTGCTCTTGATCGCGATCATCGCGGCCTTCGCGATCCAGGGCATCGCGACGCCCGGTCGCTGGGAGCAGCTCGTGGTCTCGGCGCTGCTGGCCGTCACGCTGATGCTGTCGCTCAGCCTGGCCGAGGCAAGGCCGCGGGTCAGGACGCCGTTCGCGATCGTCACTGGCGCGCTCGTGCTGGCGAGCCTGATCGAGGCGGTGGCCGGCGATGCCAATGGATACGTGACCAGGATCGCGAACCTGCTGCTCGTGAGCTTCGCCCCGACGGCGGTCGCTGTCGGGATCATCCGCACGCTCCGCGCCCGCCAGCGGGTCACCATCGAAGCGGTGCTGGGCGTGCTCTGCCTCTACCTGCTGCTCGGGATGTTCTTCGCGTTCGTGTACGGGTTGATCGGCCGGATCGACGGCACCTTCTTCGCCCAGGACGTCCAGGCCACGGTCGCGCGCTGCCTTTACTTCAGCTTCACGACCCTGACCACTGTGGGTTACGGCGACCTCACCGCCGCCAGCAACCTCGGTCACACGCTGTCGGTCTCGGAGGCGCTGGTGGGACAGATCTACCTCGTCACGGTCGTCTCGGTCATCGTGGCGAACCTCGGCCGCCGACGGCAGGTCGGCGCCGACTTCGGTCCGGGCGAGGGCCCGGGCGGCCCCCTGCGTAACCGCATCCGCTGAGGGGGCGGCTAGAGGCTGCTCACGACGATGACCATCGACCCGACCGACAGCGTGATCGCCGCCACCGTCAACCAGAACACGAGGGGTGATGTGAGCTCCTCGAACGAGCCTCGCTTGAGCGCCTCTGCGGTGTGCCGTTGCCGGGTGGCACCGATCACCAGGATCCCCACCGAGAGCGCGCCGTAGCCGATCCCGAGCAGCTTGAACGGCCAGTGGGGCCCGTGCGCGAGTCCGGGCAGGAGTCGGCCGACCGCCACGGCGACCGCGCCGACGGCGATCCCGGACCGCCACCAGGCCAGCCACGTCCGCTCGGCCGCGAGCCACGTCCGCCGGGTCACATCCGATTCGCGAGCACCGGGATCGGGCATTTCGGGGCACGCTACACCGCGGGCAGGCGGCAGCCTCACCTGATTCGGATGACATGGGCGCCGGACCGGACGGACGTGCCGATACCGGGGCGGGCGAGGGCGCGGACCCATGCCGGCGGGCGAGGGCGCGGACCCGTTTCGGCGGGGGGTCCGTACGTTCCCCGGGTTCTTTGCGTGCGATTACGGATGGCCCGAAGGACCGATAGGGCGATCGTGATCGCATGCTTGCACCTGACGTCATTGACCTTTGTTCCCGGTGCCTGATGGAGGCCTCAATCCATCAGGAGGAGCCGGATGACATTGATCTGTACGCCACCGCGCTGGCCCGCGACCTCGTGTACGCAACCGCGACCGACGCCGCCGAGCTGCTCGAGCTGGCGTCCTCCGACGCGGTCGCGGCGATTGACGCCTCCGACCTCGATGCGAGCGAGTTCGCGGAGGCGCTCCGGCGCCTGGCGGCGATCCGTGCCGGGGTTGAGAAGAGGCTCTTCGGGACCACGATCTCGTCGGGCCCGCACATGCCGGCCCGGCACTGAACCGACTCGGGTCGGACGCGGAGCCGACCCGGCTCAGGCGACGATCCGCAGCTCGCGGTCGGCGCGGTTCAGCCGCCGGCCGCCGTCGTCGGTCACCGTGACGATGTCCTCGATCCGCACCCCAAAGCGACCGGGGAGGTAGATCCCCGGCTCGATGGAGAAGCACATGCCCGGACGCATGGACATGGTCTCGCCCTCGATCATGTACGGAGGCTCGTGGGCGGTCAGCCCGATCCCGTGCCCGGTGCGATGGATGAAGTAATCGCCGTAGCCGGCGGCGACGATCACCTCGCGCGCGGCGCGATCGACCTCCTGGCACGCGACACCCGAACCCACAGCCTCGAATCCGGCCTGCTGAGCGCTGCGCACGACCTCGTAAACCTCGCGCTCCTCGTCGGTCGGCTCACCGACGTGCACGGTGCGGGTGATGTCCGAGCCGTAGCCGCCGTGCAGGCCGCCGAAGTCCAGCACGACCATGTCCCCCACCGCGATCGTGCGGTCACTGACCTCGTGGTGCGGATTGGCGCCGTTCGGACCGGACCCGACGACTGTGAAGTCGACCCGGGAATGACCGTGCTCGCGCAGAAGCGCTGCGAGCTCGGCGCCGAGCTCGCGCTCGGGCCTGCCCTCGAACCCCATGGCCGTGATCGCCTCGAAACACGCGTCGACCGCGGCCGCCGCAGCGCCGAGCAGCTCGAGCTCGACTTCGTCCTTGATCGCCCGCAACATCGGCAAGGCGCCGGTCATCGAGACGTAGCTCGTGCCGGGCAGCGCACGCTGGAGCTCCAACAGGTGCAGGGCCCAGGCGGAGTCCGAGATCGCATAGCGAGCGTCCGCCGCGAGCAGCTCGGCGGACAGCGCGTAGGGATCCTGCCCGTCAGCCCACTCGGCGATCGAGCAGGCCTCGGCGCCCGCGGCCTTGACCGCATCGGCGCGCTCCAGGTTCGGCACGATCAGCACCGGATCACGCCCCGCGACGATCACGAGAAGCGTGATCCGCTCGGTGATCGCGAACGGCGTATAGCCGGTCAGGTAGGTGAGGTCCGGGCCGGGCGTGACGAGCACGCCACCGAGTCCCGCATCGCGGGCCGCGTCCGCCGCCTGGGACAACCGCCGCGCGAAGTCATCGGTGGTGAACCTGCCCATTCCCCCACGCTACCGCGTCACCCATTCCGGGTGAGGTCAGCTCGCGGAATGTGCGGCAGCGTTGGATGCACGGCCATTTTGGGGCCGGCTTTCAGCAAACCAAAGGAGCTGTTGCTCATGGATCAAGTTCAAGGCCTCGGCCGGGCCATCTTCGCAGCGGTGCTGCTGATGGTCGGTTCGGTGCTCAACATCATCTACGGGATCGCTGCGATCGGGAATTCCCATTTCTTCAACCACACCACCAACACCCACTACGTCTTCTCAGACCTGAAGACGTGGGGCTGGGTAACCCTGATCCTCGGGATCTTCGAAGGGATCGCATCGATCTCCCTGTTCGCGGGAAACGCGTTCGGAAGGTGGTTCGGGATGTTCGCCGCCGCGCTGGTCGCGATCGGCGCCCTGCTCGACATTCCGGCCTACCCGTTCTGGTCGCTGGCGATCTTCGCGCTGTCCCTGTGGATCATCCACGGACTGGCGATCTACGGCGGTCCGGGCGACGATGACCTGAGTGGCGCACCAAGCATGACTGAGGCCGGCGGCCGGCCCACGCCCCCGCCGCCCCCGATGTAGAAGACGAGTTAAGGACTCGGGCGGGCCGCGCGCTTGTGTCGCGGCCCGCCCACCCGGCGGCCCGCGCGCGCAGCCCACCCACCCGATTTGAAAGGCAGACCGTGATGCTCTCCTCGCACCCCCGATCGCCGTCCGAGAACCCACTGGCTCGCCTCGGGCTCCGCCGGCCGGCCGCGCTCAGCGCGGCGGCCCTGTCGCTCGTGCTGATCGCCGGGTGCGGGGGCAGCAGCAAACCCGCCTACTGCTCCAGCGTCTCAAACCTCAAGAGCTCCGTGCAGGACATCTCCAACGTCAATGTTGTCCAGAACGGGCTGAGCTCGCTGAAGACGGCAGCGCAGAAGATCGAGACCGACGCCAAGACGGTTGTCAGCTCCGCCAAGAGCGACTTCCCCAACGAGACAAGCGCCGTTTCGAGTTCGGTCAACGCGCTCACCACCAGCGTCAAACAGCTCTCGTCCTCACCGTCACCGGCGGCCCTTGCAACGCTGGCCAGCGAGGCGAACGCCGCGGTCACGGCGGTCAAGAACTTCACCAGCGCGACGTCGTCGAAGTGCGGCTGAGGCGGTAGCGGGGTCGGGGCGGGCGCGGCCGCGGGGCGGGGGGCGGTCGCGGCCGCGGGGCGGGGGGTGCGGGGCGGGCGGCGCGGTAGTGGGTGCTGGCGGCGGCCGCGGCCCGGGCGGTCGCGGGAGCCCATACCAGGCTGTCGAATTTGCGTTGACTATGAACGCAAATCCGACATCGTCAGGCGGGCCGGGGTCGGGACGTTCCCCGTCGGGGCGCACGCCGGGCGCCGACTAACCGCACAAACAGGGGTTGCCCGGATGCGGTTCGGCACTGTAGGCGCAAGCGCCGGAGCCGGCCCGGGAACTCGACCGCGACGCGCGACGGCGCCTCTGCCGCGGGCGCGGCCGCCAGAGCGCCCGGTTCCGCGCCACCGAGATAGAACTCGTCGACCTCGATCTCCCCCTTCAGCGATTCGCACGCGGGAGCGACTATCTGTCTTGCACAACTTGTGCAAGATCAGACAGGCTCGATGATGGCGCCGCCTCGCCCGGCCGCCTGCGCCCCGTGGGACTGCGACTACCGCGACAGACCCGAATGGCCGGGATCGGGACGTTCCCGTCGGTGCGCGTGCCGGGCGCCGACTAATGCAACAAACCCGAACCGCGGCCGCGGGGAAGGCGGAAATTGGCGGTGTTGGTGGTTGAGCAGGCTGCGACGATCGAGCGGCTGGAGCAGCGGATCGTTGGGTTGGAGTCCGAGGTTGCTGATCTGAAGCGTCGGTTGGCGCAGAACTCGCGTAACTCGTCGCGGCCGCCGTCCTCGGATGGGCTGTCCAAGCGACCGGTGAAGCGGAGCCTTCGGCGTCCGTCGGGACGCAAACCCGGTGGTCAGCCTGGGCATGGGGGCGGGAACCTGGCGGCTGTCGCTGATCCGGATGACGTCGTGTCGCACGTGCCGCGATCGTGCGGGTGTTGTGGTGGGGATCTCAGCGAGGCACCGGTGGAGGGCAAGGAGCGCCGGCAGGTGTTGAGCTGCCCGAGGTCCGGCTGCGGGTCGTGGAGCATGTGATCGAGCGGCGTCGTTGCGGCTGCGGGAAGCTGACCAGTGCCGCGTTCCCGGCTGGGGTGAGCGCTCCGACGCAGTATGGGCCACGGGTTCGGGCGCTTGCGATGTACTTGCTCGCACGCCAGCATCTGCCCTACCAGCGCACGGCTGAGCTGTTCGCTGACTGGTTCGGAGCGGAGATCTCGACCGGGACGCTGGCCAGCTACATCGCTGCGGGCGGCGAGGATCTGCAGGGATTCTTGGACGAGGTGCACCGCCAACTGATCAACGCGCCGGTCGCACACTTCGACGAGACCGGCGCTCGCGTCGACGGTCGCTTGCGCTGGCTGCACGCCGTCAGCACCGACAGGCTGACGTTCTACGCGTTGCACGACATTCGCGGCTACGCCGGGATCGAGCACACCGCCGTGCTCCCCAACTTCCGGGGCGTTGCCGTGCATGACGGCTTCAAGCCCTACCGCCGCTACACCAACGCCAGGCACGCGCTGTGCAACGCCCACCACCTGCGCGAGCTGCTGGAGATCATCGAACAGGACCCGCACAACAAGCAGACGTGGGCGCGCCAGATGGACCGGCTGCTGCGCGACCTCCAGCTCGCCGTCACCGCCGCCAGCCACACCGGCCACGACGATCTCGACATCCTCCAGCTCGCCGGCTACCGCGCCGCCTACCAGCAGATCATCACCACCGGCTACCGACAAAACCCGCTCAACACGACCCGCACCGGCCAGCGCGGCTTCATCGCCCAAACCCCGGCGCGCAACCTGCTCTGCCGCCTCGATGCCCACCGCGAACACGTCCTGCGCTTCGCCCACGACCTCCAAGTCCCGTTCGACAACAACCTCGTCGAACGCGACATCCGCATGGTCAAACTCCAACAGAAGATCTCCGGCTGCTGGCGCACAAACACCGGCGCCGACCAATTCCTCGCCCTCCGCGCCTACCTCACCACAGCCCGCAAACACGGCCGCCACATCCTTGACGCCCTCACCCACCTCGCCGCACACGACCCCTGGATCCCACAAGCCGCCGGACCCTAACCCCACCAGGGACTGAACAGTCACGCTGAGCAGGATTAATCGCACAAACTCGCGGCAGCGGTGCCGATTTGTGACGTTAGTCGCGGCGGCGCCCGCAGCCCCAACCCCCCGTGGCGCGACAGCGGGAGGCGACACATACGGAGCCGACCGCCCCGGGAACACATCACCCCTCGCCCCGGACCGCGCCCGAGCGGGGCGGCGCCCGCGCCCCGACCGCCGGGCGCGAGCGGGAGGCCCGTCGGCCCCGACCGCCCGGGGCGCCATACCGCGCCCCGGGGTCAATACCGCCCGCGACTCACACTCCCTGCAGCAGACGGCCTTTCGCCGCGGCGTACTCATCGTCGGAGATCGCGTGCTGGTCTCGCAGCTTCCTGAGCTGCTCGAGCTGCTGCGGGAGGGACTCGCTCGAGGCGCCGGACGAGCTCTTGTCGCGCTCACGACGATCGCGGTAGGTCTGGATCCGGGCCCGCATCGCGGCGCCGGCCTCGCCGGCCTCGGCCTGGGGGAACTCCTGCGCGGTCTGCCGGCGCAGGACTTCGGTGCCGAACATCGCCAGCAGGAAGAACACGAGCATTCCGACTGGTTTACCGGTGGCCGGAATCGGATCGATGATGAAGATCAGCACCATCACGGCAGCGACCACACCGAACGCCCACCCGGGGCGATCGCGCAGGTACGGTGCGATCGACCGGCGTCCCGCGGTTGCGGGCCGGGTCGGGCCGGCGAACCAGGCCGCCAGCACGACGATCGCCCCGAACAGGATGAAGGCGCCCGCGATCTCATTGATCATCCCGGTGCTGATCGAGATCGTGGCCTGAACCGCGGGCCGCACGGAGGCATCCTTGACCAGCGAATTGGTGATCTGCGACTCGAGCAGCGAGCGCCCGAAGAACCCGACCACCCCGGCGAAGACGATCGCGAGGCCGACCGTCATCAGCGTCCTGCGCCGGTGATACCGGGCCAGGAAGATCGCCAGCGCGTACAGCAACGGCACTAGGATCGTCAGCAGGAGTGCCAGGCCCTTGATCGCCTTGCCCCCGTTCTGGACCAGCTTCAGCTGGTCGGACTTGAACACCGTGAGGTTGGCGATCGATGGAGGCAGCTTCGCGCCGAGGTCGGAAGGCAGACCCAACCTGGTGGCGACGTTGTCCACGATCGAAGCGAGATCGAGCGTGACCACCCCCTGCTTGACCCCAACCGCCCCCTTGCCCCCGTTGACAATCGTGATGAAGGTCTGGTCGGCGGCTCGGTTCGCGGTCGCCCACAGACTCTGGACCCTTGGACGGCTGAGCGCCAGCTCCACCCCCTGAACGGCGGCGTTTCGCAGCGCTCCTGCGGCCGGCCCGGCCAGCGGCTGCAGCTGCGGCGGAAGCTTCTGACCCAGGATGCCGGCGACGTTGACGTTGGCGTAGATCTGGTCGACGACGTAGTTCGCGGTCGCGCTGCGAATCTGGCTGTTCTGCAGCAGCTGCGTGCTCGTGTTCTCCCAATTATCGGGGTTGAACAGGAGTCGGTTCGCCCAAATGGAGAAGATCCCCACCACGGCCAGCAGCGTCGTAACGCCGATCAGCACGTTGACCCAGATCAGCCGCCGGCGCCGGATCTGCGGCTCCTCGGACGAGGCGGGCGTAGGCGGCGGCGTCTGAACCTCCGTCGGAGCCTCGGCGGTCGCCTTGGGTGTCGGCGAGGCCGCCGCGCTCATCGGTGTCGTGTCCGCGCCCTCGTCGGCGGGCGGAACCGGCTCGATCTTCTCTTCGTCGTTGGGGCTCATCGGGTCCCTCGTTCCACTGGTTTGGCCGATCGTGCCCTGCGGCGGATTCGCGCACATCGCCTGAAAAGGGTGATATCCACCAGTTGAGGACTGCGACCATGACGCCCATGAGCGACGATCCGCCCCCACGCCGCGCGCCGCGCGGGCCGCGCGCGCTGCGCCCACTGACACGGATCGGGGGCATGGCCGCCTCGGCAGCCATGCGGCCTCTGAGCGGTGCCGCCTCGGTCGCCGTCGACGCGTCTCTTAGCCTCGAGCGCCGGCTCGTCGACAATGGCGAGCTCGAGCGGCTCCTCGGATCGGTCCTCGACAGCCCGCGGACGCAGGCCGCGATCGACCGTGTGATGGCGAGCCCTGCCGCCCAGCAGGTGGTCGACGGCTTCTTCGAGTCCGGCCTGTTTGATGAGTTCATCGATCGCCTGCTGGCCAGCCCGGCGCTCTGGCGCCTGGTCGACGAAATCGCCGCCAGCCCGGCTGTGAGCGCCGCGATCACCCAGCAGAGTCTCGGTTTCGTGGATCAGATCGAGGCTGATGTCCGAACTCGCTCGAGCAAGGCGGACGTCTGGCTCGCGCGGCTCGCAGCCCGCCTGGCCAGCCGCCGCGGCGGCGTTGCCCCGCCTCGCCCCGCCCTGCCGGGACCCGACAAGGTCTGAGGTCCTCCCCCACCCCGGCCAGGCGAGATCCGCACCCCGGCCAGGCGAGATCCGCGCCCCGTCTGATGCCGCCCGCCCGCCGGCACCGCTCGCTCTCACCTGATCAGGGTGATGTATCGTCCGCGCGCCCGGTCCACGGTTCCAACGACGAGCAAACCAGGCGTACGGAGAGGTGCGATGGAGGACAAGCGTCGTAGACGGCTTGAGGAGTTCATAGCGCCGTTTCGTGTGGAGCCAGGGTCGAAGGTCACGCTCGCGAAGGATTTCGACCCGTCGTTCAAGGCCGGAGTCAAGAAGAAGAAGAGCCGTGAGCTGCTGGCCGAGGGCGTGCGGCTGCTGAGCGAGTACCAGGCGCGGCTGGCCGCCCAGGACACCTGGGGCGTGCTGATCATCCTTCAGGCGCTCGACGCCGCAGGCAAGGACGGCACGATCCGGCACGTCATGAGCGGCGTCAACCCGCAGGGCGTCCACGTCCACAGCTTCAAGGTCCCCTCGGCCGAGGAACTGGACCACGATTTCCTCTGGCGCTATGCCCAGCGGCTCCCCGCCCGCGGCGACATTGGGATCTTCAACCGCTCGCACTACGAGGAGGTGCTCGTGGTCCGGGTCCATCCCGAGAACCTCGACCGCCAGCGGCTTCCACGCGAGTCGCAGAAGGGCGACGTGTGGCACCGCCGGTATCGCGAGATCAACGACTGGGAGCGCTACCTCGCCGACAACGGCTTCCGGATCGTGAAGCTGTTTCTGAATCTGTCGAAGGAGGAGCAGCGGATCCGCTTCCTGAGACGACTCGACCTTCCCGATCACAATTGGAAGTTCTCGAGCGCCGACGTTCGTGAGCGCACCCGCTGGGACGCGTATCAGAAGGCGTTCTCCGAGATGCTCTCGAACACAAGCACTGAGTGGGCGCCGTGGCACGTGATCCCCGCGGACCGAAAGTGGTTCGCGCGCATTGGGGCGGCGTTGGTG
The DNA here is from genome assembly GCA_963796645.1 of uncultured Solirubrobacterales bacterium. Taxonomy (GTDB): domain Bacteria; phylum Actinomycetota; class Thermoleophilia; order Solirubrobacterales; family Solirubrobacteraceae; genus Palsa-465. The sequence continues at coordinate 76,556 of CAWCMQ010000010.1, forward strand.
ATCGTGCACACCCTGATGGAGATCGACCCACGATTCCCGACCGTCAGCAAGCAGCAGCGTGATGCGCTCGCGGAGGTCCGCAAGGCGCTTGAAGCCGAGGCTCCAAAGGGTGCCGCGCCGGACCCGTTCGCGGAGGCGCTGAAGTCCGACCGCTGAGGCTGATGATGCCCACGGACATGGACGTAACCGGAGTTCAGCCGGCGGGCAGGGCGAGAGTCCGCGGTGTGGGGGAGCCAAGCAAGCTGGTGGCGCGCAGGCGCGCGTGAGCGGTTCTCGGTGCCGACGGCCTCGCGCACGCTGCCTGGGCTGAAGCAGCTCAAGACGTATCGCGGCTCGTGGCTTCGGCGCGATCTCGTGGCCGGCCTCGTGCTCAGCACGCTCCTGGTCCCACAGGGCATGGCGTACGCCGAGCTGGCGGGTCTGCCGGCGATCACAGGGCTGTACACCACGATCCTGTGCCTGCTCGGCTACGCCGTCTTCGGCCCGTCGAGGATTCTCGTCCTCGGACCGGACTCCTCGCTCGGGCCGATGATCGCTGCGACGATCCTCCCGATCCTCGGCTCGGACGGTAGTCCCGAGCGCGCGATAGCGCTGGCCTCAATGCTCGCCCTCCTGGTCGGGGCGACGATGATCCTGGCCGGCGTCGCGAAGCTGGGGTTCGTCGCCGATCTCCTCTCCAAGCCAACCCAGATCGGCTACATGAACGGCCTCGCCCTGACGATCCTAATCGGGCAGCTGCCGAAGCTGTTCGGCTTCTCCACGGACGCGAACGGCCTGATCAGCGAGACCCGCGCGTTCATCGATGGGCTCAGCTCAGGCGAGGCCGTCGGGGCCGCGGTGGCGGTCGGCGCGGTGAGCCTCGCCCTGATCCTCGTGTTGGGGCGCTGGCTTCCGAAGATCCCCGGGGTGCTGGTCGCGGTGGTCGTCGCGATCGCGGGATCGGCCGCACTGAACCTCGGCGATCATGGCGTCTCGCTGATCGGCACGCTGCCGCAGGGCTTTCCCCCGCTCACCTTCCCCAACCCGGTCTCGGATCTCCCGCTGCTCGTCGCCGGCGCCTTCGGCATCGCGCTAGTCGCCCTCACCGACACGATCTCTACCGCCTCGTCATTTGCGGCGCGCACGGGCCAGGAGCTGGACGGCAACGGCGAGATGATCGGCATCGGGGCGGCCAACGTCGCGGCCGGGTTCTTCCAGGGTTTCCCGGTCAGCACCAGCGGTTCGCGCACGGCCGTGGCCGAGCAGTCCGGCGCCAGAACGCAGCTCACCGGGGTGGTCGGCGCGGGCGCGATCGTGCTGATGCTCGTGCTCGTGCCCGGCCTGCTGCGAAATCTCCCCAATCCCACGCTGGCTGCTGTCGTGATCGCGGCCTCGCTGTCGCTCGCCGACATCCCCGGGACGGTCAGGCTCTGGCGCCAGCGCCGGGTCGAGTTCCTGCTCTCGCTGGTGTCGTTTCTCGGCGTCGCGCTGCTTGGTGTGCTTCAGGGAATCGCGGTCGCGGTCGCGCTTTCGATCCTCAACGTCTTCCGCCGGGCCTGGTGGCCCTACCAGACCACGCTCGGGCGCGTGCCTGGAATGCCGGGGCAGCACGACCGCCAGTTGCACCCCGAGGCCGAGCAGCTCCCCGGCCTCGTCATGGTGCGCTTCGACGCGGCGCTGTTCTTCGCCAATGCGCGCACGTTCCGCGACCAGATCCGGCGGCTCGCCGCCGCCAAGCCGCGGCCGCGCTGGATCGTGATCGCCGCCGAGCCGATCACCGACGTCGACACGACGGCGGCGGACATGCTCAAGGAGCTCGACGGGGAGCTCAACGCCGCCGGCACGTCGCTCGTGTTCGCCGAGCTCAAGGATCCGGTGCGAAGCAAGCTCGAGCGGTACGAGCTGATCGGCCCCCTCGATCCCCAACATTTCTTCCCTACGCTCGACGGTGCGATCGACGAGTACCGCCGCCAGACCGATGCCGCCTGGACGGCCGCGCCGCCGCCAGACGAGATGCCCTAGCCGGCGTCCGCCGGATCGTGGCCGACCGCGAGCCCGCCCAGCACCTTGATCGTCCCCCAGGCCGAGTCGGGTGCGAGCGCCGAGGGCGACGCGCCGGGGTGGTTGCGAGCGATCCGCACATGCAGAACGTGCGGCCGGGTCCGGAATCGCAGCGGCGGCTCCAGCATCGCGGCCTCGCCGTCGATCCCGGCTGCGACCGGCCCGTCGGAGTCGACCTCGAACGCCGGTGCGGTCCACTCCTCGGTCGACAGCCCGGCTTCGCGCGCCGCGCCGGCGCCGTCCCTCGGGCCGATCACGGCGATCCCAAGCTGGCCGCGATCCATCCGCGGACGGGTGCCGGAGGCCACGGCACGGGCGAGCCGGTAGCGATTGTTGGACACCAGGATCGCCACACCTGACTCCCGGCCTCCGTGGCCTTTCCAGGTGATCGCCGGCGGCTTGGCCTCGGGCCCGACGACATCGGGGACCGTGTTCAGCAGGGTCCGCAGCTTGGCGTTGCGGTAGCCCTCGCTCTGCACCGCCTCGGCGTAGAGCCCGAGTGAGACGTTGTTGACGAACACGCGCCCGTTGACGTCGGCGAGATCGACGACGCGCTCGCCACCGTCGACGAAGGCCTCGAGAGCCCCGACCACGTCGTCGCGGTCGACCCCCAGGTCAAGCGCGAAATGGTTGCGAGTCCCGGACGGGATGCATGCGTAGGGCAGCCCCTTCTCGGCCGCGACCATCGCCACGATCGCCTGCGAGCCGTCGCCTCCCGCCATCGCCAGACCATCGGCGCCATCCTGCACGGCGTCGCGGACCAGCTGCTCGAGATCATCACCGAGCCGCAGCTCCACCGCCTTGATGCCCCGGCGTTCGGCCTCCTCGGCGAGATGGAACTTGATCGCCTTCCCATCGCCCGACTTGGGGTTGTAGAACAGGACCGGGTGCTCAGGCGGCTTTGCCGGGTCAAGCGTGACGTGAACGCGCAGCGCCGTCCTCGCGGCCGCCAGCGAGGCCAGGAACGCAACCACCACCACCACGTCCAGCAGCACCTTGCCCTCGACCACGACCAGCACGAGCGCGGCGATCACCAGCAGCGCACCGATCACGGCGAGCACGGTGCGCATCGCTCCCCGTCGGCGCACGGCCTCCCACGCGGCGAGCGTGGCGAGAGCCAGGCAGACCAGCACAGACAGCCCGCGCGGGAAGCGGATCACAGCCACGACGATCGCCAACACCACCGCCACCGCGGCTAGCAGGAGCGCCGCCGCGGCCCAGAGCCTCCGTGCCGTCATCCTCGCCTCACAATCCCGTCTCGGCCTTGATCCGGCCCGATTTGACCGCCTTGGCCAGCTCGTTGTAGTCGCGCTCGTTCTGGTCCGCATACGCGCGGGAGAACTCCAGGATCGCCCGGTCGAACTTGTCGCCGCCGCCGAGGTAGGAGGCGATCGCGATCCGGTCCCCGCTCCGCGCGTGCGCGCGCGCCAGCGTCCACCCGCACAGCCGCCCGTAGATCATCATCCCGGCGGGGATCATCTGGTCGATCTCCACAGAGCCCTTCCAGTCCTTGAGCTGGCGCCCGTAGAAGTCGCGCGGGTTGCCGTCGGCCCCGGCCTTGACGTGCAGCCACCCGAGGAAGATGTCGCTCGAGGCCTGCATCAGTCTCTGTCCGACGACCACGCGCTGTCCGTGGTTCTTGAACTCACTCGGCCCGGCCGCCTCCTCGAGCACGGATGCCTCGGCCTCCTTCATCTGCAGGAACAGCGGGTCGTTCGAGTCACGGCCCAGCAACAGCGCGATCCACGCCCGGGTCCCGACGCTCCCCACGCCGACCACCTTGCGGGCGAAGTCGACGAGCCGGAACTCCTCGAGCAGGACCCTGCGATCGGGTTCGATCGACGTGCGGAAGCTGCGCAGAAGCGATCTCAGCTGCCCGAACAGCTCCTCGCGGGCCTCCCCGGGCGCCAGCACGTCGATCGGCACGATCAGCGGGGACTGGTCGACGATTCGCGCCTCGCCGTCCACGATCTGGGTCAGCTTCGCGAATGCGGACATGCTGTCTCGGGTATGTGCCTTGGCCAACATCTTCTGCGTCCGCTTCACCGTGACCGGCGCCAGGTCGGCGCTGCGCTCCCGCAGGAGCTCCTCGATCTCGAGCCGGGCGTACCACACCGCCAGGTTCTCCATCGCCGCAAACTCACGCATCGTCGTGCGGTACTGCTTGGCCGTCTCGAGCACGATCGAGTCCTGGTCGCGCACGCGGTAGCCGTTGTCGCGGGCGGCGATCAACATGCTCACGGCAAGCCGCTTGACGTCCCACTCCCACGGACCGGGGAGCGTCTCGTCAAAGTCGTTGATGTCAAACATCAGCCGGCGCTCAGGCGAGGCGAACACGCCGAAGTTCGACAGGTGCGCGTCGCCGCAGCACTGCACGTTCAGGCCCGATCGTGCCGTCGCCGCCAGGTCATGCGCCATGATCTTCGCCGCGCCCCGATAGAACGTGAAGGGCGAGACCAGCATCCGCCCGTAGCGAATCGGCACGAGATCCGGCACCCGGGTGCGAGCCTGACTCTCGAGCAGGTCGACCGGGTCGAGGCGGTCCGCCGAGGGTTCGAAGATCGCTTGGCTCGAGCGGGGCACTTCGGAGCGGGCCGCCTTGCCGCGCGCAACCCGCTCGGCGACCGTGAGATGGGGAACGACACGAGGCTTGCGCGTGCGCGTTCTCGTTCTGGTGGCTGTAGGCATCCCGCGATGCTCTCACGGTCAACCGGGAACGCATCATCCGATGCGGGTGATCGCGAACCTCTCAAACCTCTAGAGCTCGATTCCCTGCCCCGGATCGAGCACCCGCACCTCGACCTCCGGCGCGGACCGGCGGGTCAGTGCCTCGAACTCGCGGGCAGGCCAGCGCGGGTCGGCCGGTTTGCGCGCCGGCCAGGACAGCGCGAACGTGCCCCAGTGAATCGGGATCGCCACGGATGGCCTGATCATCCGCGCCGCCGTCGCCGCGCGCTCAGGATCCAGATGGCCGGAACCGAGGCTCGGACCCCACCCCCAGATCGGGAGCAGCGCCACATCGATCGAGCCGCGCAGATCAGCCATCGCGTCGAACAGATCGGTGTCGCCGGCGAAGTAGGCCGAGTGGGACCCGCGGACCGTGTAGCCGATCGCCTCGGCCACCGGACCGTGCGGCCAACGTCGCCCATCGTGGACGGCCGCGGTGGCGCCGATGCTCAGATCACCGATCTGCACCTTGTCGCCGGCGACCAACTCGCGCACGTCGCCCAGCCCACGGCTCCGCAGCCAATCGCCCGCCCCGCGAGGCACGAGCACGGGAGCTCCACCGGCGGCCCGGCGCAGCGACGGCAGATCGGCGTGGTCGGCGTGCAGGTGCGAGAGCAGCACGGCATCGACGCGTTCGGCCGAGTTGGCGAGCGGCGGATCGGCGATCCGCACCAGCGGTCCAATCCGGTTGCGCAGCACCGGATCGGTGAGGAGCCGGACGCCGTCGAGCTCGATCAGCACGGTCGCGTGACCGAGCCATAGGATCGACGCCGCGGGTGCGGGGCGTTCACCGAACATCGTCATACCGCACAGCTCGTGGCCCGCACCGTCATCGCCTGATCAGGGTGAGGACATCGATGACCACACGCCGAATAGCTAACAACGCATGATCGTCTGTCCCTTGACCGAGGAGCGCCCGTGGGCCGCGTGATCGTCCTCGCGTTCCTGGCCGCCCTGAACCCGACGCTGGTAACGGCCACGACGGTGATGCTGCTGCTGCCCAATCCCAAGCGGCTGATGCTCGGCTATCTGGCGGGTGCGCTGATGACGAGCATCACACTGGGGCTCGTAATCGTGTTCGCGCTCAAGGGCTCGGAGGCCACGAAGACCACCCAGCACACGCTGAGTCCGGCCGCCGATCTCGCGCTTGGCGCGCTCGCGCTCGTGATCGCGTTCGTGATCGGGAGCGGCCGTCTGGTCGAGCGCCGGCGCCATAAGCCGAAGAAGGAAAAGAAGACACCGCGCTGGCAGGAGGCGGTCAGCCGTGGCTCGCCCCGGACGACGTTCCTGATCGGCGCGATGCTCACGCTCCCCGGTGCGTCGTACCTCGCCGGGCTGGCCAAGATCGACGCGCTGAACTACCCGGTGCCGGTCACCGTGCTCGTCGTGATCGGTTTCAACCTGGTCATGCTGATCCTGATCGAGGCGCCACTGCTCAGCTTCGCCGTGGCGCCGAAATGGACCCCGTCGGCGATCGACCGGACCAAGGCGTGGCTCGGGCGGCACGGTCGACGGGCCGCCGTCTACTTCCTCACCGTGATCGGCGCCCTGCTCGTGATCAAGGGCCTCGTCGGTCTGCTGTGACGGCGCGACGCTCACCCGATTGGGGTGATGACCAAGGCAGGCCCGCGATGCAAGCTCTGTTCGCGGCGTGTCCACCCCGGGCTTCAGGTGGCGGGACCGGAGCGCCGGCTCATCAAACCAACACGAAAGGAGAGCCCGTATGGCAACGTTGGTTGCGATCGGTTACCCCGAGCAGGGAACCGCCGAGCAGGCGAGAGCGACCGTCTCTCGGCTCGAGCAGGAGCTCATCATCCAAGCCGATCAGGTCGCCGCGATCGAGCGCGACCCCGACGGCAAGTACCACGTTCACACCAGCCATGGCGGCGCGTCCACATCCGGCGGCGCCGTGTGGGGCGGGTTCTGGGGGCTGCTGTTCGGACTGCTGTTCTTCATCCCGTTCGCTGGCTGGGCGGTCGGCGCTGGTCTTGGCGCGTTGTTCGGCCACATGGGCGAGAAGGGGATCGACAAGGCATTCCAGGAGCAGGTCCGCGAGTACCTCAAGCCCGGGACATCGGCGCTGTTCATGGTGATCGAGCAGGTGACCCCGGACAAGGCGATCGCGGCTCTCGAGCAGTACGGCGGAACCGTGATCAAGACCTCGCTGTCCGATGAGGACACGCGCAAACTGCAGGAAGCCCTGAAGCCGCCGGAGGGCGTCGGCACGGCCTCCTGATCGGCTTCGATAATTCGGCGCAGCTGTCGGCCGAACCCCAGTCGGCAGCTGCGTCCATCCAAACTGAGAGGAAACCAAGATGCCTGTTGTCGGAGCCGATACCCACACGACGCTGTCGGGCGTCGCGGCCGGGAAGCTCGACGTGCTCGAGAACGCGATCGGCCTGCGAGAGCTGAATCGCGAGGGCAGTGGCCTGGACGGCCGCACGTTCGCCCTGGTCAAGATCGCCGCGCTGATTGCGCTCGACGCGCCGCCTGCGTCGTATGCCTGGCAGGTCGCGAACGCGCTCGAAGAGGGCGCCACCCCCGAGGACCTGGTCGGGGTCCTGCGAGCCGTCGCCCCGCAGGTCGGCGGTCCCCGCATCGTCGCCGCCGCGCCGGAGATCATGCTCGCGCTCGGGCTCTCGCTCGACGAGGAGGGCTAGCCGCGATGTCACCCTTCATGCGCAGGCGTCCCCTGCTGCGCGCGGCGGCCGTGGGTGGCGGCGCGTACGCGCTCGGCAAGCACCGCGCGCGGACGCAGGCCGAGGAGCAGGAATCCGCTTACCAGCAGGGGCAGATGGAAGCAGCCCAGCCTGCGCCACCGGCCGCTGCTCCCGCCGCGGCGCCGTCCTCCAGCGGCATCACGAGCGAGGACACGCAGCGCCTCGCCGAGCTCGGCCGCCTGCACGAGCAGGGGATCCTCACCGACGAGGAGTTCACGAGGGAGAAGACGAAGATCCTCGGCATCTGATCGGCTGCCGAGCTCGGTGCGTCGGGGGTCAGAGCGCCCCCGACCCCCGCCCTCCCAAATCACGTCCGTAGTTACTACGGATGCTCCGCATCGGTTAATCACGGCTGCCCGGGGGGTGCAGACATGGTGATCGAGTCGCCGGTGTACGCCCTTGTCGCGCGAGCTGCGGGCGAGCAAGATGCTCCCATGGCAACGATTGCCGATCGGCCGGAACGGATGCCGGCTGCGCTGGAGACCGCTGCGGGCCTCTCCGGATCCCTCGGTCACGTTGCGCGGCTCGGCGACGGACTCGTCCGACGTACCGAGTTGATCGCCAGACTTCTGCAGGGCGGCGACCCGCCGCTCGTCCTGCTTGTCGCGCCGGCCGGTTATGGAAAAACGACCCTGCTGGCCCAGTGGGCTGAGGAGGAGACCCGGCCCGTCGCCTGGCTGGCGCTCGGACCCGAGTACGACGATGCCCAGTCGCTGTTCGACGCCGTCGCTGATGCGCTCGCGTGGCTCGGGTACAACGGCCGTGAGAATTGGAGCGGACCCCAGTTCTTGCTCGTGCTCGATGACGGCCATGCCGTCAGCTCCGATGTGCTGCGTCGCGTACTCGATCCCGTGATCGCGAGTCTGCCCCACGGATCGCAGGTGGCAGTCGGATCGAGAACCGAGCCGGACCTGGCCCTGGGGCGGCTGCGGGCAGAACGGAAGGTCTTCGAACTCACGGCTCGGGACCTGGCGATGACTGCCGAGGAGGCGAGCTCGTTGTTGCGAGCGGTCGACCTCGAGCCGGAGCCGGCGACGGTCGAAGCGCTGGTCGACCGGACCGAGGGCTGGCCGGCGGCACTGTACCTCGCCGCCCTCTCGCTTCAGCTCCACGGGTCGGACGAGGAGGGGGCGCCCTTCAGCGGAGACGATCACTTCGTCGGCCAGTTTGTGCGCGATCAGTTCCTGTCCGACCTCGCACCCTCGACTCGACGGTTCCTGAGGCGGATCGCGATCTTCGACCGCGTCTCGGGACCGTTGTGCGACTCGGTGCTCGAGCTCGAGCGCTCCGATCGGCGTCTGGCCCAGCTAGCGCGCTCGAACCTGCCCCTCGAGGCCATCGATTCGGGCCATGAGTGGTACCGGCTCCACCGTCTCGTGCGCGAATCTTTGATCGGGCAGCTGCGCCGTCGTGAGCCGCAGCAGGTCGAGGCTCTCCAACGGCGAGCGAGCGACTGGTATGAGGCGCGTGGAGATCTCGACCGAGCGCTCGACCATGCGGCTGAGGCTGGAGCCGTCAGCCGGACTGGGGAGCTACTGTGGGACAACCTGCCTGGATATCTCGAGCGCGGCGGCAACTATCGCGTCCGTGCGTGGCTCGCCCGCTTCAGCGAGAGCCAGATCGAGGGCTCCGACCGGCTCGCGCTCGCCGCGGCGCACAGCCATCTGGCCAGTGGAGACGTCGAATCGGCGATGCGCTGGCGCGCGGCCTCCGAAGAAGCCAGGGCGAATCGCCCCCGGCGCCGGTCCGAGGACCGGTGCGTGGAGGGCGCCGAAGCGGCGATCGATGCGTGGTGCGCACTCGGCGGAGTCGCCGCGATGGCAGCGCACGCCGAGGCGGCGTCTGGCCTGCTTCCGGAGCACAGCGCGTGGCAGCCCGCGCTCAGCTTCCTGCGTGGAACCGCGGCGCTGCTCGCCGGCGATCGGGCCGCGGCGCGGCGGCTCTACGTCGCGGGATCCGACGGCATGGCCGCCCGCACGCCCCATACGGCCGCTCTGTGCCTGGCTCAGCGCGCCGCGATCGAGAGCGATGCCGGGGCCTGGGAGGAGGCCGACGACCTGGCCACCCGAGCACTGAGGATCACCGAGGAACAGGGACTTTCCGACTATCCGGCGTCGGCGCTCGTGTTCGCCGTTTACGCCTCGGTGGCCGCCAACGCAGCCCGCGTCGACGAGGCAAAGGAGCACGCTCGACGCTGTTCTGCGCTGCTCCACAATCACGAAGAGCTCGCGCCCTGGTTCGGCGCGCAGGTGCGGATCCGGCTGGCGCGGGCGCTGACGCTGCTGGCCGACATCCCGGACGCCCGCGCGCTGCTTGCCATGGCCTCACGGCTCGCTCGCCGGATGCCGGATGCGGTCAGCTTCACTGGCTGGCTCGATGGCGCGTGGGGTCAGATCGATACTCGCGCGGAGACGGCGCTGACGGGCGCCTCCGCGCTGACCACGGCGGAGCTCCGCGTCCTGCGGTTCCTGCCCACGCACTACTCGTTTCGTGAGATCGCGGATCGGCTTCACGTGTCGTCCAATACCGTCAAGACTCAGGTGCACGCGGTCTACCAGAAGCTCGGCGTGTCGTCTCGCTCAGAGGCGGTCAAGACGGCCTCGCGCGCCGGGTTGCTCGAGACCTCCTGAGGCCGGATGCCGGCGCCGGTTCGATCCGTTCCTCCGGCCCGGGCATGGCTGCGGGAGGTGATGCGGATCGACACCGCCGTGTACGAGGCGATCGCCGAGACTCCGACCGAGTCACTCGATCGCTCGCTCTCGCGCCTGTCTCGCGCCGCTGACTACTCGCGCATCTCGCTGGGAGCAGCGGCGGTGCTGGCGGTGTTCGGCGGCCAGCGCGGGCGCGCGGCGGCCAAATCGGGGCTGGCCTCGGTGGCCGTCACATCCGCATCGATGAATCTCGGCCTCAAGCACCTGGTCCGACGCCGTCGACCCGATCAGCTCGGCATCGTTCCGGCTGACCGGCACATCCCGATGCCAGCATCGGCCTCATTCCCGTCAGGGCACTCGGCGGCCGCGTTCGCGTTCGCGAGCGGCGTTGGAGCCGTGCTTCCGGCAGCTTCGTTCCCCCTACGCCTCCTCGCCGCCGTGGTCGCGTACTCCCGGGTTCACACCGGCGTGCACTACCCGGGTGACGTCGTTGCCGGCGCGCTATTGGGCGGGGCGCTGGCGCAGGTCACGACCCACGCGATGGGCCGCCGATCTCAAGCGGCGGAGAGCTGAGAATCGGCGCGGTCTCGCCCTGCTCAGCCAGGAAGATCAGCGCCGCCTTGACTCGACGGCTCACGTGGTCCGATTCAGCCGCAGGGAGACGGAGCTTGACGAAGATCGAGTTGACGTGCTTCTCGACTGCCCGCTTGGTGAGCACCATCGACGATGCAATCGACGCGTTGCTCTTTCCCTCGGCGAGGAGCTTCAGCAGCTCAAGCTCGCGCGGGGTCAGGTCGCGCAGTGGGGATTGCTCGGCGCGGCCCCGCGCCTTGATCAGCATCTCCACCAGCTTCGGGTCGAACACAGACTCACCCCGAGCGACCGACTCGATTGCCCCCACGAGCTCGCCACGATGCCGGATCCGCTCCTTCAGGAGATAGCCCCGGTGGCTCGAGCCGGTCTCCAGCAATTGCTCCGCGTAGGCGGGGTCGCCGTACTGGCTGAGGATCAGCACCCCGATGTCAGGGTGCGTCTCGCGCAGCCGCCGCGCGATCCGGATCCCCTCCGGCCCCGAGCGCGGGGGAACGCGGATTTCGGTCATCACCACCCGCGGACGCTCGCGTTCGATCAGCGAGCCAAGCGTATGGGAGTCGCCGCAGACCCCGACCACCTCGACTCGGTTATCCACCGAAAGGAGATGAACGAGACTCTCCCGGACCAGGTAGGAGTCCTCGACGATCACGACGCGAATCGGCCCTTCATCGTGCTCGGAGGATTGGTGTGGGGGGCTTGTCTCCAGACTCATGGGGGCCTGCACGTCGATCCCGACTCGGCGCACTCCAGTATCGAGTGCGGTCGGTCGCCCGCCATCCGAGTTATGTGACCACCGCCGTAGCGGCAAACTACGTACTCGATTTCACCCCATCGGTGTGATGCGCGCGACGCCGTGGGCACCATTGTTCACCTAATGGGACCCGCGGCGCAACCCGATTTCGAATCAAATGACTCCGCGCCGCGCCCAGAGGAGGCCGACGAGCCGCCCGTGTCGGTCGATCCGAGCCTCGTCGGTGACCGAAACTACACACTGATCGTCAACGCCGCGGCGGAGATGGCCAGCCAGTGGCGGCGGATCGAGTCCGAGCTGCGGCGATCCCGCCGGCGGGCGATCGCCGCAGCAGACCTCGAGCGCGAACGGATCGAGCGGTATCTGCACGACGGCGCCCAGCAGCGCCTGGTCGCGCTGCGGGTCAGGCTCGGCCACGTCCACGATCTGTTTGAGCGGGAATTCCCGGAGGGCGCAGAACGCCTGGGAGAGCTCGACCAGGAGCTGGAGCTGGCGATCGACGAGCTGCGCCAGCTCGCCCACGATCTGCATCCACACCTGTTGGCCGATCTGGGCATCGTCGACGCGCTGCGCTCCGCAGCGCGGCGCGCACCCGGCCCGGTCACTGTCACGGCCCAGAGCGTCGGACGCTACTCGGCGGAGGTCGAGGCGGCCGTCTACTTCTGCACGCTCGAAGCACTCCAGAACGCCACCAAGCACGCCGGTCCCGGCGCCCCGATCTCGATCCGTCTGGCCCAGGACCGCCAGCTGATCCGGTTCGAGATCTGCGATCGGGGCTGCGGATTCGACCCGCTCGAGTACACCGAGGGCATCGGCCTGCGCCACATGCAGGATCGGATCGGGGCTGTCGGCGGCCATCTCTCGATCAACTCCGTGGTCGGCGTCGGCACCACGATCAGCGGCTCCGTTCCGGCCCTCCCGCTGCTGGTCTGACCCGCCTGGCGCATACGGGACCGGAATTCGGTGCAAAGTTGGCGCATGCGGCGCAATGGCGGTTGCGGGTGCAGTATCTTTCGCCGCCGCCCGGGCCGACGCGCCCGGTCATGCAGGGAAAAGCACCGAGGCCGGAGACTGAATGCGACTGCGGGACTGGGACTTGCGCGGAGCCGTGCGCCTGTTGGGAGCGCTTCTTGTGCTCGCCATCGCAGGCGTCTTGCCCGACCCGGCGGCAGCCGCGCCGCGCTACCGGCAGCCGCCCAAGCCGTGCGGCGGAGAGATCCCGGCCGCCAAGCCCGACGGAAGCCAGTGGACATGCTCGTTCGATGACGAGTTCGACTCTTCGACGGATGACGCTTCGGCGCTCAACCCGTCGTGGTGGGTTCCGCAGCTGACGACGACGAGTGGCTTCACCTCGGGACCGTCTGGCGACGAGGCCTGTTACGTGAACTCCCCCAACAACATCTCGGTGTCGGGCGGCGCGCTGCACCTGACCGCCCGGCGCGAGTCGGCGGCCTTCACCTGCGGGTGGTTCACGACGCAGTACACGGCCGGGATGGTCAGCACGTACACGAACTTCAACCAGACCTACGGGCGCTTCGAGGTTCGGGCCCTGCTTCCACAGACCACGGCGACCGGCCTCCAGGAGACGCTCTGGCTGTGGCCGGTGAACTCGGCCAAGTACGGGTCGATCTGGCCCGACTCCGGCGAGGTCGACTTCTCCGAGTTCTACAGCGCCTATCCGAACCTGGACGTTCCGTACCTCCACTACAACTTCGACTCCCTGACGGTCGCCCCGTCCACCGCCACCAACACCAACACGTCCAACTGCCAGATCTCACCGACTCAGTACAACGACTACGCCGTCGTGTGGTCACCGGGAAGCTTCACGGTCACGATCAACGGCAACACCTGCCTGGTCGACAACTATGCCCCGAGCGGTGGGCTCAGCAGCCCCGAGCCGTTCGATCAGCCGTTCTTCGTTGCGCTCACGCAGGCACTCGGCGTGTACGGCAATGCCTTCAACCCCGCCACCACGCCGCTGCCCGCGACGACCTCGGTCGACTACGTGCGGGTGTGGAAGTAGCGCCTCAGAGCATCTCCGTGCGCGCCGGCTGAGCCAGGAGCAGCCGCCCGGGCAGCTCCCAGCTGGACGAGTTGACCTGGAAGTGGGCCGTGGCCGTGAGCGTATCCCGCAGGCGGCGCTGGAGCGGCGAGTCGTCGTAGATCGCCGTCCCACCGCCAAGGTCATACATCGTGCGCGTGACTGCCGCGGCCGTCTGCACGGCGTGCGTCGCGGCCAGCCGGACCGACACGCGCGCATCCAGCGGCACCGGCGCGCTTGTCTGAGCTGCCTGCCAGGCCTCGTCGATCGCGTTGTAGAAGAACGCCTCGGCGGCCCGCCAGGCGGCCTCGGCCCCGGCCACGGCCGACTGCGTCGAGGCTCGCTCGGCGAGCGTGCGCCGGGAGCCCTGACCGATCTTCGATCCGGCCAGGTCCACCAGCTCGTCGATCGCCCCGCGGGCGATTCCCAGCGCGGCCGCGGCGATCGACAGCGCGAAGAAGCCGAAGATCGGGAAGCGATATAGAGGAGCATCGACGACGAGTGGCCCATCGAGCAGCGACAGGGTTCGATCGGCCGGCACGAACACGTTCTCGGCGACGACGTCGTGGCTCCCCGTACCCCGCAGGCCGGTGGTGTGCCAGGTGTCGAGGACCTGAAGCTCGGCGGGCGGAATTGCCACGATCCGGAGTGCGGGTGGCCCCGCCGCCTCGGACGAAGCGCCCCCGACCACGGTCCCGACAAACAGGTGGTCCGAGTGCGTGATCCCGCTGCAGTACGACCACCGTCCCGACACCCGGTAGCCGCCGTCGGCCGGCACCGATGCCCCGGTCGGCGCCCACACGCCGGCCGCGACCAGCTCCGGGCGCCCAAAGACCTCTGCGGCGGCCCCCGGCGGCAGGTACGCAGATAGCAGGCTGCTGGTGGCGGCGATCGACACGCACCAACCGGTGGAGCCATCCCCACGGGCAATGATCTGAGCGCAGCGCAGGGTCACGGACGGCGGTGCCTGTGGCCCACCGAGCGCCTCCGGAACGCACAGGCGCAGCAGGCTCCGGGACCTCAGCGCCTCGACGAGCTCCGGGTCGAGCCGGCGCCCGCGCTCGTTGGCCACGGCTGAGTCGGCGGCCAAGCCCGCTGCCTCGACCGCCGCGGCCTCGAGCTCGGCATGGCGCGTGGCCGGCGTGTGGCTGATCGAGCTCATCGGACGCTGACACTACCGGGGCCGGGCCTTCCCGGGACCCGAGCCATCGGCTCGCTACCTTAAGGGCGGTGTCCGGCGACTCACATCGGTCAGAGCGCGTCCATCCAACGTTGATTCTGGCCGTCCTGTCGCTGGCCGGCCTCGCGTACGCGGTGCTGAGCTCCGCCGTGATCCCGGCGCTGCCCTCGCTGCAGCACACCTTCCATGCCAGCGAGACCGAAACGACCTGGCTGCTCACCGGCTTCCTGGTCTCCGCCTCGGTCGGCACGTCGATCATCGGTCGACTCGGCGACATGTACGGCAAGGAGCGACTGCTCCTGTGGACACTTGGCGTGCTGGCCTTCGGAACGTTCCTCGCGGCGGTTTCTCAGTCGCTGGGGATGCTGATCCTGGCGCGGGTGATCCAGGGCGTAGCGGGCGGCATCTTCCCGCTCGCCTTCTCCATCGCTCGCGACGAGTTCCCTCCGGACAAGGTCGCCGGCAGCATCGGCCTGATGTCCTCGATTCTCGGCATCGGCGCCGGCTGCGGCCTGGTCGCCGGCGCGCTGATCGACGAGCACCTCGGTTGGCATTGGCTGTTCTGGATCCCGCTGCTGGTGACGCTTGTCGCCGCGTTCTTCACCTGGCGGTTCATCCCCGAATCGCCGGTCCGCTCGCCCGGGCGGGTGAATTGGCTGGCGGCGGCTCTGATGACGATCGGGATCAGCAGCCTGCTGATCGGGATCGCCCAGACCACCGTGTGGGGATGGGGCAGCGTCAAGACGATTGCCCTGTTCGCAGTCGGGCTCGGGTTCACGGTGGCCTGGATCATGGTCGAGGTCCGCAGCCGCGAGCCGCTGGTCGACATGACGATGATGCGAATCCGCGGCGTCTGGACGACGAACCTCTCGGCCTTCCTGCTTGGCGCCGGCATGTACGCATCCTTCATCGTGTTTCCGCAGTTCGCCCAGCTGCCGAAGAGCACCGGATTTGGCTTCGGGGCATCGACCGTGGTCTCGAGCCTCTACCTGCTGCCCAGCGCGCTCGCGATGGGTCTGCTCGGCGCCGGGGCGGGGCGGATCGCTCACCGCTATGGCTCGAAGGCGGCGCTGGTCACCGGAACCGCGGTCTCCGGGGTCGCGTTCGGCTACGCGGCTCTTGCCCATCACCATCCGTACCAGATGCTGATCACGACGCTGCTGCTCGGGATCGGGATTGGTCTCGCCTTTGCCGCGCTCGGAAATCTGATCGTCCAGGCGGTCCCGCCCACGCAGACCGGCGTCGCGAGCGGGATGAACACGGTGATGCGAACCCTCGGCGGCGCCCTCGGCGGCCAGCTCTCAGCCACCTTCATCACCAATCACATGGCCCACGGCTACCCGACCGTCACCGGGTTCACGGACACCTACGTGATGGCCACCCTGTTCTTGGCCGTCTGCGTGGTCTCTGGCCTGCTCGTGCCGAGACTCGCGCCGGCGCGGCCGGCGCCCGCACTGGAGGGGGCCCTGGCCGGGGCGACCGAGACCGGATGAGCGCGGAGCTCGTGCACGCGGCGCCTGGATCCGAGTCCAGGGAGGCGTTCGAGCGTGACGGCATCCTCACGTTCGATCCCAAGATCCCGGAACGGACGATCGACGGGGCGCTCGCCGACGTGGAGCAAGGCGCGCCCCGCCGGTGGATCCCGTTCGCGCGGCACCCCCCATCCTCGAACCTCGGACGCGTGAACGACGCGTGGGGCGCCTCGCGCAACGTCAGACGAATCGCGCTGGCCCCGGCGGTGCTCAAGCTGCTCGAGAGCCTGTACGACCGCAAGCCGCATCCGTTCCAGACACTGAACTTCAAGTTCGGCACCCAGCAGCGCCCCCATGCCGACGCGGTCCACTTCAACACCGACCCGCCGGGGTTGATGTGCGGCGTATGGGTCGCGATGGAGGACATCGACGCGGACTGCGGGCCGCTGGTCTACTACCCCGGCTCGCAGAGGCTCCCGTACGCCTCGCCGACCGAGGTCGGCATCGACGTGAAGCCAGGCCAGGAGGCCGTGTCCCAGACCGAGTACGAGGCACACTACGAGCCCTACATCGAGGCGGTGATCGCACGCGAGGGGCTCGAGCCTCGCTACGCCACCCTCGCCAAGGGCCAGGCCGTTGTGTGGGCGGCAAACCTTCTCCACGGCGGCTCGCCAGTCCGCGTCCCCGGTCGCACGCGTCGCAGCCAGGTCACGCATTACTACCTCGAGGGCGCCCGCCTGTGGACCCCGCTCCTCTCCAGCCCGGCCCATGTGGCCTGGCGTGAGGCGCCGATCATCCGCTAGATGATTCTGCGGAGCCCGCTAGATAGCTGAGCATGCGGCGGGCCTGGGCGGCCGCCGATCGCAGCTCCGGACTCGAGGCGGGCGCGCGCTCCTCGCCTGCCGACTCGATCCTCCGAGACAGCTCGTGCGCCAGCGGTGCCATCAGGTGCGCCGCGATCGTCATTGCAATCTGCGCCGCCTCCGGCTCCGGTGACCAGACCACCTCGAAGCGGCGCTCGAGGTCCGGCACGATCCGGTCGGCCGGGATCTCCCAACCTGCCAGGCAGGCGCAGCCGTCGCGCGCCTGGAATACGAGTGTCCATTCCCGCGCCAAGGGGTGCCCGGGGCCGATCGGAACCTCATAGGGTGCGCCCGGCGACTCGCGCGGCGCAGCGAACTCGGCCAGCGCTACCGCCAACTCAGCGGTTCGCGCGAGCTCGTGCCACCGCCGTTCGGACCGTCGATAGTGCGCCTCGGTCTGGAAGCTCCCGACCAGGATCCCGGATTGCGCCCGGGCGCAATGCTCGTCCTCGATCGCTCGCGTGAGGGCCAGCAGCGAGCGCTTGGTGAGCCGCATCGGCTGCAGGTCGGGGCGCACCTCGCGCAGTCCGGCGAAGATCGACACGGCGCCGTCTGAGCCGCGCGCGCTCGCATGACTGATCGCGGCCCGCAGTGACAGCCCTTCCGCTCGGCCGCGGACGACCGCCCGGATGAGGTCCACGTCGCGTTCGGCGTAGCGCCTATGGCCGCTGGGAAGACGGGTGGGGACCGGAAAGCCGTGACGGCTCTCCCACATCCGCAGCGTGCCGGCCGGAACCCCCGTGCGCTCGGCCAGCTGGGCGATTGTCAGCAGCGACCGAGAGACCTCCATTACCCACAATTATTACACAGTGAGTCTGGAAAAACTCAACATCGTGTTATGATCGGGAATATGCGAGTCGCCATTACCGGCGCGACCGGGATGATCGGAAGCGCCCTCGCCCGTGCCGTACACGCACGTGGAGACGAGGTGATCGGGCTCACGCGCAACCCCGAGCGCGCTCGCCCGGTGCTCGGCGCGGAGATCGAACTGCTCGCCTGGCCCGAGCCACAGAGCGCGCCTCCGCCCGCCGCAGCGCTCGACCGCGCGGACGCGGTCGTGCATCTGCTCGGGGAGCCGATCGCGCAGCGGTGGAGCGACGACGTCAAGCGCGAGATTCTGAACTCCCGCGTGCTGAGCACCCGCTCGCTGGTGGCCGGGATCGCGGCGCTCCCGGAGGACCGCAGGCCCGGCGCGCTGGTCTCGCAATCCGCGACCGGTTACTACGGAGCCCACGGGGACGAGGCCCTCGACGAGCACGCCGGCCCCGGCAATGACTTCCTCGCCGGGGTGACGGTGGCATGGGAACAGGAGGCCACGGCGACTCCCTCCGCGCAGCGCGTGGTTCTGGCCCGGACGGGTGTCGTGCTCTCCCCCAGCGGCGGGGCGCTGGCGAAGATGCTGCCGCCGTTCAAGCTCGGCGTCGGCGGCCCCGTCGCCGGCGGCAAGCAGTACGTGCCGTGGGTGCATCTCGACGACGTCGTGGACGGCCTGATCCACTGCATCGACGATCAGCGCGCATCCGGTCCGGTCAACCTGACCGCGCCGACGCCGGTCAGCAACGCCGAGCTCTCGCGGACGCTCGGACGTGTGCTGCACCGCCCGGCCGTTCTGCCGGTTCCCGGGCTCGCGCTCCAACTCCTGTACGGCGAGATGGCGTCGATCGTGCTCACGGGCCAGCGCGCGGAGCCCCATCGCCTGCTCGAGCTCGGCTACGAGTTCTCCTACATCGACCTGGAGACCGCCCTGCGCGACGTGCTCGGGCGCCGATGAGGACACACAGCATTCGGCGCGAACAGGTCGTCGGCGCGCCTCGCGACCGGGTGTTCGAGTTTTTCTCGCGGGCGCGCAACCTGGAGATGCTGACGCCGCCGTGGCTCCGCTTCGAGGTCCTGACCCCGGAGCCGATCGTGATGCGACCCGGTTCGCTGATCGAGTACCGGCTCACGCTGCATCGGGTGCCGCTGCGCTGGGTGACCGTGATCGACTGCTGGGAGCCAGGGGCGGAATTCGTCGATCGCCAGCTGCGGGGCCCCTATCGCGTGTGGCACCACACCCACGCGTTCGAGGCGCATCCGGAGGGGACACTCGTGCGCGACCATGTCCACTACGCGATTCCCTTCGGTCTGCTCGGCGCTGCGGCGCACCTGGCCTTCGTGCGCCGAGACCTGCAGCGCGTGTTCGACTACCGCCATGCGGCCGTGAACCGGCTGCTCGGCAAAGAGCCCCCAGTCTGATCTTGCCGCCGGCGATCGTCTGGTTCCGCCGCGACCTGCGGCTCGCCGACCACCCAGCCCTGGCCGCGGCGCTCGACGCGGCCGAGACGGTGGTTCCCGTCTTCTGTCTCGACCCCAGTCTGCTTCACGGTCGTCACCGCTCGGGGCCGCGGACCCAGTTCATGCTCGAATGCCTCGGGGATCTCGACGACTCGCTGAAGGAGCGCGGCAGTGGACTCGTCATCCGCGAGGGCGACCCCCGCCACGAACTCGGCCGGCTCGCCGAGGAACTCGGGGCGCACTCGGTCCACGCGAGCGCCGACGTCGGTCCGTTCGCGCGCGGGCGCGAACGAGCTGTCGGGCAGGCGCTCGAAGCGGCAGGCGCCCGTCTGCACCTGCATCCAGGACTGTTCGCGGTCGATGATCCGGCGGCACTGCGCACCAGCTCGGGCACCGCCTACACGGTGTTCACGCCCTACCACCGGGCCTGGGTGGGGGCACCGCGCCGGCCGGTCGTGGACGTACCGGCCCGGCTACCCCGGCTGCCCGCTGCGCTTCGGAAGGGGCGGGTTCCGTCACTCAAGGCGCTCGGGCTCGAGCAACCGGTCAGTGATCCGGCGCGCGGCGGTGAGCACCCCGCCCGGGACCGCGCCGCGCGCTTTCTGCGTGATCGCCTCGATCGCTACGCCGCCCAGCGCGACGTGCTCGCGGCTGACGGCACCTCTGCCCTCTCCCCCTACCTGCACTTCGGGTGCATCTCCCCGCGCGAGCTCGAATACCGGGCGTCAGGTCGGTCCGAGAGCGCGACCGAGTTCCGCCGGCAGCTGTGCTGGCGTGAGTTCTACGCGCAGGTTCTCCGGGCATTTCCCGCCAACGCCCGCGCCGAACACCAGGAGCGCTACCGGCGCCAGATCCGATGGAGCCGCACCGAGCGCCGCTTCGAAGCCTGGCGCGACGGACGGACCGGCTACCCGCTCGTCGACGCGGCGATGCGCCAGCTGCAGGCGGAGGGATGGATGCACAACCGCTCGCGACTGCTCGTCGGCTCGTTCCTGACCAAGGATCTCGGGATCGACTGGCGCTGGGGCGAGCGTTGGTTCATGCGCCTGCTGATCGACGGTGACGAGGCCAACAACAACGGCAATTGGCAGTGGATCGCATCGGTCGGGGTCGATCCCCAGCCACCCGCGCGGCGGATCTACAACCCGACCCGCCAGCAGCAGCGATTCGACCCGGACGGCGAGTACGTGCGTCGCTACGTGCCCGAGCTGCGCTCGGTCCCGGACGAGTACCTCGCCGAGCCGTGGACGATGCCCGAAGAGATCCAGCGTGGCGCGAATTGCGTGATCGGCCGCGACTACCCGGAGCCGATCGTCGATCACCTGCAGGCCCGTCGAGAGGCGCTCGAGCGCTACGCGCGCGCACGCGGGGATTAGACGGACGGAGGGCGGAGGCGTCGGCCTCCGAGCGGCGGCCGACGCGCCGCGACCCCATCACACCGAAACCATGACGTTTCTAAAACCTCCGAATGGGTAACACCCGCCTCGACCATGAGTGTCATCGCGAATGGGCGCCTAACCGAGCTGGGAGCGGCATCGATCGATGCCGAGCTGTTGCCGTCCCGTGAATCCTTTCCGGCGCTGGCCAGCTCGATCCCCGAGGCTCGCGCCGCGATCGTGGAGTTCGCCGTCGCCGCGGGTGCGGACGGCGAGCAGCTCGAGGAGATTCGCCTCGCGGTCTCGGAGGCGCTCACCAACGTCGTCCGGTACGCGTACCCGTGGCGAACCGGCCACATCTACGTGACCACGCGGGTCGCCGGGGGTGAGCTGTGGATCCTGATCGCCGACAACGGCTGCGGCATCCACGCCGGCCGCGACAGCGAGGGACTCGGTCTCGGGTTGGCGCTGATCTCGCACCTGACTGACGGGTTCGCGGTCGTCGAGCGATCCTGCGGCGGCACCGAGCTGCGGCTGCGCTTCGCGCTCGCCGGTCCGCGGCCGCCGCGCGCCGAACCGCACCTCGGCCGGACGCGGACTTCTCAGCTGCGTGGGTCCGTAGCGTCGGCCAGGCGCCCCGCCTCGTCGCGCTTTTCCACCACGATGTAGCCCTCGTGCGTCTCGATCACGGTCTCCGCCTCGGGGATCCGATGGTCGTGGGCCAGCAGAAAGTGCCGGGGATGAGCGCGAATGCGCTCGTATTCCGCTCCGGTCATCTCGATCAGGCGGCTGCAGCCAAGCCGGCCGCACTCGCAGCGGAACGCGATCGGAACGGCCTCGTCGCCCGGCCAGTGCCCGCGCTTGAGCGCCTCGTTGACATCGCGGAACGCCGCCTCGTTCCGCGCCACCCTTGCCTCTAGATCATTCCCCATGACGGAATCCTAGGCCAGCGCGGCCGCCGCCTGCTGCGGCTCGTGGACCGGACCCCGCCCTCGACCAGCCGTGAGAGCTGCGCCGCGCCGAACCGGGCCGCTCAGCCCCGGATCACCCGGCCCGGGCGACCGTGGTTGAACTCCTGAATCGGCCCATGCGCCGTATCGGCCTGGAAGTAGAGGTTGTCCTGCTTGGGATACACGTACCAGTGGAACAGGTGGTGCAGGGTGTCGATTCGCACCTGCATGAAGTGCAGATCCGCGACCGGGACGTGTCCATGAGCCGCGAGCCGGCGCGCGAGCGAAGATGGCACGTTGGCGCTCACCTGGGACAGGCTGAACACCTGGGTCGAGCCTCCGCCGTTGCTGTCCGACGAGCTCAGGTACTCCCCATCCGCCCGGGCAATCGCCGACACCTCGGCGTTCTGTTGCTCGACCGTCGTCTCGACCTGGCCCGGGAACACCTCGACCGATATGACGTCGGCGTGCGGACCCACATGGCTGCGCACATGCGCGAGGGCGCGAGCGAAGTTGGCTCCCACGAACATCGAACGCGGATCGGTCGGCTTGACGCTGTCGGGTTGGAAGTTGGGCGTGGGCTTGCCCGCGGTCGTCGTGGTGGTCGCGGCGCGGCGCTGCTCGTTGTGCACGGTGTGGGCAACCGAGCTCGAGAGCGCGACCGCGCCGAAGATCGCGGCGGCCCAGACGACGAGTGCGATGAACAGGCGCATGGCGTTAGCGGGGGCGGCTCATAGCTCGCCGAGGAGCTTGGCCTTCTCCCGGTTGAACTCGTCGTCGGTGAGCGCCCCGCTCTTGTGGAGCTCCGAGAGCTTCGCGATCTTGTCGAGCGCGTCGCCCGTCGGCTGCGAGCCGTACGACGTGGACGTTGCAGGCGTTGGTCCGAGTCCGGGCGTCGAGGCCGACGAGCCAGCGGTATAGGCACCGAGGATTGCGTCCGGCTGGGTCTCGGCGGTTCCGAAGGCGGAGGTCGTGGCCGTGGCGCCGAACGCCGAGGACGCCGCGGGGGCGGAGCTTCCGCCCGCGGCGAGCAGCGTCGACGTGGTCGGCGTCGAGAACGCCGGCGCGGTCTGTCGCTTGGTGGACAGCTTGCGCAGCCCGCTCCCGGCGACCAACAGCGCCCAGATCAGCCCGCAGACGAAGAACGCACCCCCGAAGATGAATCCGAACGTCTTCGTGCCCGATGAGGCGTGCGCATCGAACCCGACCGTGAGCGCCCCGATGCCGATCGCCAGGAAGATCGCGGGCACGAGCAGCGCCACGCTCGATCCGCCGCTCACGAACGCGCCGATGATCACGAGCAGGATTCCGCCGAACAGGAACAGGAACCACCACCCGGTGCCCTTTGGGCAGTACGGGACCGGCCCGTAATTGGAGCTGTATCCGGTCGAGGAGCACGTGCCGGTTGCGACCATATGGTGCAGCCCCACGCCGAGCACGATCCCTCCGAACAGAAGGAGGGCAATGCCGATGATCGTCCCGGTACTTGGCTGAAGACGCCCCACGCCTGTGCTCCCTTGGTAAGCGGGGCCACATGCTACCGGCGTCCGGCGACGTTGGTGTTTGTCTGGCCGGCCAACAAGCACTACTCTTTCTGACCGCCGCCAGGCATGGGAATATCGTGGCGGCGCTGAGACAGGGAGAGCGCCAATGTTGAATGGTGGACGCCGCGCGTCGGGCCTAGCCGTGGACGCGGATCCGGATCCTGAGCCTCGCCACGGGCTGTCGCGGCGACGGTTCATCGGCTATTTGATCGCCGCGCCGACGCTCGTCGCGGCGGCTGAGCTCAGAACCGCCGAAGCGCGGGCCGCGATCCCCACGGTCCAGCCCGTCGACGCTTACGACCTCAGCGACCTGCTGAACGATGCCGCGGCGCCCACCTCGGGCTTGATCACGGTCACCGTCAACCCGGACAGCACCGTGTCGTTCGCGCTCCCTCGCGCCGAGGTCGGCCAGGGGATCACCACCGCCGTGGCGATGACGATCGCCGACGAGATGGACCTCCGGCTCGACCAGGTCAAGGTGACGCTCGCCGACGCGCGTCCTGAGCTCGTGTGGAACCAACTCACGGGCGGCTCGAACACGATGCACTCGATCTACACCCCTGTTCGCGTGGCCGCGTCGATCGCCAAGGGTCAGCTGCTTCAGGCGGCCGGTGACCTGCTCGGTGAGGCTCCGGCCGACCTGGGAATCCTGGACGGCGTGGTCAAGGCTTCGAACGGTCAGACGATGACGATCGGCGCCGTTGCCAAGCGCGCGGCGGTATCCAAGACCACAGCGGTGCGCGCCCAACTCAAGCCGCAGGCGGCACTCAAGCTCGTCGGCAGCGACCAGCCGAGGATCGACGCGCTCGACATCGTCACCGGCCAGAAGCAGTTCGCGATGGACATCGACGTTCCAGATGCGCTCCCGACGATGGTCTGCCGGCCCCCGACGATCAACGGCACGCCGCAGTCGGTGCGCAACCTCGACCAGGTTCGCTCGATGCCCGGGATCACCGATGTGGCGATCATCCCCCACACCGCCAACGTACCGGGCGGGGTCGCGGTTCGTGGCCGCACCTTCGGGCAGTGCATCGACGCCGTTGACGCGCTCGATGTCGTCTGGGGTCCCGGCTCGGCCGACGGCAAGTCCGAGGCCGACGTGCTGGCCGACCTGGGGAACGCCGAGCTGGCGCTCACCCCGGCCCTGCCGCTGACCAAGACGCTGGAGCAGCAGTTCGTCTTCCACTTCCGTCCCGGAGACCCGCTGGAGACCAACTGCGCGATCGCCGACGTCCGCAGCGGCAGCGCCGAGATCTGGTCGGCGCTGAAGTCGCCGATCTGGGCCCAGGAGCAGCTCGCGCTCAACCTCGGCCTTGCGGTCACGGCGGTCAAGGTCCACGTCACCCAGGGCGGCGGCTCATTCGGCCGCCACCTGTTTGCCGACGCCGCCTTCGAGGCCGCGGCGATCTCGAAGGCGATGGGCAAGCCGGTGAAACTGATGTGGCATCGGACCGACAACTTCCGTCAGGGGCGCGTGCATCCGATGGCCACCTCGCGGGTCCGCATCACCTACGCCAAGAGCAACGTGGTCGCCTTCGACCAGCGCCACACCAGCGTGGCCACGGACTTCAGCATGGGCTTCGGCGAGCTCCTGAGCGCGAACCTCGCCACCCTGCCGGCCGCCAACTCGCTCGGCTACGCGCAGGCGATCTTCACCCTGACCCAGAACGTTCCCTACAACTTCGGGCCGGTCACTCAGCTCCTGAACGAGATCTACTCCTATGACACGCTCAACACCGGGAGCGTGCGCAACATCTACAGCCCCAACGTGGTCACCGCCACCGAGCTGATGGTCGACCGGGTCGCGAACGAGATGGGGCAGGACCCGTACCAGTTCCGGCACGCGTTCGTGCGCGAGGCGCGCATGAAGGCCGTGCTCGATAAGGTCGCCGCGGCCGGCAACTGGGGCCGTGCGATGGCTCCCGGAACCGCCCAGGGGATTGCCATCCACAGCGAGTACAAGAGCCGAGGGGCGTGCCTGGTTGAGATCGACTGCCGGCCCGCGACCGTGAACCGCACGATTCCCGATGCCTACACCGGCCCTCGCGTCACCAAGGCGGTGTTCGCGGTCGATGTCGGCCTTCCGATCAATCCGCTCGGCCTGGAGGCGCAGATGATGGGCGGAATCATGGACGGGATCGCCCAGGCCCTCACCTACAGCCTCCATCTCAAGGACGGGCATTACCTCGAGGGCAGCTGGGACAACGCCTACTACACGCGGCAGTGGAACACACCGCTGGATCTCCAGGTGATCGTGATGCCACCGACCACGAGCCAGCCCGGCGGCGCCGGGGAGCTCGGCGTCGCGCCGTCGATGGCGGCCGTGGCCTGCGCATACGCCCGGGCCACCGGGAAGCTGCCGACCAGCTTCCCGATCAACCACGACCAGCCGCTGGGCTTCACTCCGTATCCCACAATCCCGCCGCTGCCCGAGTCCCCAACTGACGCCCTGCCTTAGAAGGAGCACGCGTGCCCACTCACACATTTATCCTCAACGGCAAGCAGGTCAGCGTCGACTGCGAAGACGACGTCCGCCTTCTGTGGGTGCTGCGCGACCTGCTCGGCGTCACCGGCCCCAAGTACGGCTGCGGCCTCGACGTGTGCAAGGCGTGCACGAGCCACATCAACGGCCAGGCCTTCAACCCCTGCTCGGTGTCGGTCTCGAACATCCACCCCAGCGACGAGATCACCACGATTGAGGGGCTGCCGGCGACCGTCGGCCAGTCGCTGCATCCGATGCAGCAGGCGTGGCTCGATCACGACGTTGCCCAGTGCGGTTATTGCCAGCCTGGGCAGATCATGGAGGCGGTGGCGCTGGTCAAGCAGGCCAAGGCCGAAGGCCGCGCGATCACCGATGACGACCTCGATCAGATCCGCAACGTGTGCCGGTGCGGAACGTATGCGCGGATCCGCCAGGCGATCGAGGCTGGCGCGGCAAACATGTAGCGCTCAGCCGGCGAACGATTCGAGCGCCGGGATCGTACGCTCGACCAGATCGAGGAACACTCCCGTGATCAGCGCGCGCGCCTGCTCACGGTCGACGGTCCCCGAGAGCCATTGCTCGCAGGCCGACTGCATCAGCGCGAACACCGCCCGCAGCGCGAAGCGCACCGCCGCCGTGTCGCGGAGCACATCTGAGTTTGCCGCGATCATCCGCTCGATCGCCGACTCGCGGCCCACCTCGATCAGTGCGCGTATGTGCGAATCGGGAATCGCCGTGCCCTGCGCAGCGACCGCGAGCCAGGTCTCCCGGTTGGCGTCGATCAGCTCGAGCCACGCGTCGATGTTCCGGCCGACCCGCTCGACCCGGCTGAGGCCCTCGATCTCGCCCGGGATCTCAATCCCCTCGGCCGTCAGCTCGGCCAGCACGGCCAGGTAGATCTCTCGAACCGTTCCGAAGTAATGGTGCACGAGCGCCCGGGTGACCCCGGCCCCGTGGGCGATCTCCGCGACGGTCACGTCGGCATACGGACGCGATGCGAAGAGACGGCGGGCGACCTCGAGGATCTGCCGGCGCCGCGCCTCGGGGGTGAGGCGGGTTCGGACAGGTGCCGGCACGACCGGCACTATAGAGCTATTTGACAATGCGTCAATAAGCGCATAGGCTCGCGCGATGCTCTCTCGCCGCCGCCTGCTCACCGCCGGGCTCGCCTGCGCGTGCACCGCGCTCGCCGCCGCCGGCATCGCCTCGGGCGCGATTCTCGCCGTCTCGATCGAGGCCACCGGTCCCGCCCCCACCCTGCCCGCATTCATCGGCCACGCCGCCAAGGCGCACCCGGTCCCCGGCATCCGCACCGTATGGCAGAACCCATTCCTCGCCCCGGACCCGATCAACAGCGTCCACGACGACTCGTGGCAGAGCGACAACTACACCCAGTGGGGCGGTCCGCTGGGCCACCACCTGGTGGCGAGCTCGACCGCGATCGGACGGGATTGCATCACGCTCACGTTCGACTCCGCAGGCAGGCTGATCGGCTCGTGCACCGATCTCACTCACGGCCCGGGTCTCTACCTGATCAACCCGAACACGCTCGCCACCCTCGCGTTCCTGCAGCTGCCCTATGTGCCGCCGCCCGCCGGTACCGATCCGGCTACGAACACGACAGGCGGCGCCTACTACTACCTCGACAACCACCACCGGATCGTGATCGCGGCCTCCAACCGCCACATCCTGGTTGTCGCGCTGGCTGGGTCCCGCACGATGCCTCGGTTCAAGCTCGTCGCCGACTACAACCCGATCAGCTGCCTCTCCCCAAGCGACCGGATCCCCTCGGTCCTGCCGGATGCCCAGGGCAGGCTGTGGTTCGTCGGGCGCTACCACGGGGCCGTCGGCGTGCTCGACCCGCGCACCGGCAAGTGCCGCTCAACGATTTTGGGCGAGGAGATCGAGAACTCGTTCGCCATCGCGCGCGACGGGACCTACGTCGTCACGGACAAGGCGATGTACAAGTTCCGCGCGGGCAAGAATCTCGTCCCAAAGCTCGTCTGGCGGATGCGCTACCGCAACTCCGGGATCTCCAAGCCCGGGCAGATCAACGCCGGCTCGGGCACGACGCCGACCCTGATCGGCCCGCTGACCAACCACCGGCCCACGAGCACGCCCGCTTACGTGGCGATCACCGACAACGCCTATCCGATGGACGTCGTCGTCTATCGCACCGGCGATCGCCTCCACGCCCACCAGCACCGCCTCGTCTGCCAGGTCCCCGTGTTCCGCAAGGGCGCCAGCGCCGACGAGAACTCGCTGATCTCGATGGGGCGCTCGCTGATTGTCGAGAACAACTACGGCTACGTGCTGCAGAAGTTCAACGATGTGATCGCCGGCGGCATCAAGATCGGCGGCAACCTCGGCCTGCTCAGCTCTCCCGGGATGGACAGGATCGACATCGCGGCCAACGGCTCCGGCTGCCGGATCGTGTGGCGCAACAACCAGATCCGCACCCCGTCAGCTGTGGCCAAGGGTGATACCGCAAACGGCCTGATCTACACGTTCCAGAAGATCCGCGATCCAGGGTCCCCCGGCGCCGGCGTCTGGTACTGGACCGCGGTCGACTACCGGACCGGCCGGGTCGTGTGGATGCACGTGGCCGGCCACGGCGGCCTCTACAACAACCACTATGCGGGCATCGCGATCGGGCGCTCGCCGCGGACCGGGAAAACGGCGCTCTACCTCGGCGGCGTCGGCGGGATCATGACCCTGCGCGACCGATAGCCGCCGTCGATCACGGATCCTGAACCGGCACCTCACGCAGCGCGTGGGTGTCGACGTCGTAGACGAACCCGCGAATTGCTTCGCGGTGCAGCAGGAAGGGTGACTGGCGGAGGCGCAGCAGCGATTGGCGCACGTTCGCATCGAGGTCGGTGAACGACTCCACCGCGAACGCCGGCGCCATCCCGGTCGACTCCTGAAGCTCGGCGCGGAAACCGTCGTCAGTGATCGTCTGCATCCCGCAGTTGGTGTGCTGGATCAGCATCACCTCGCGCGTGCCGAGCCGGCGCTGCGAGATCGCGAGCGAGCGGATCATGTCGTCGGTGATCACTCCCCCGGCGTTGCGCAGGACGTGCGCCTCGCCGCCGCCGAGGCCGAGGGCCGAGAACACGTCGAGACGCGAGTCCATGCAGGTCACGATCGCCAGGCGCAGGCTCGGGCGGACGTCGAGATGGGACACCGGCAGCGAGCCGGAATATTCGAGGTTGTTCTCGAGCAGCCGATCGATCGTGTCCACGTCCCCAGCCTAGAGAACCCGGAAGCCCTCCGTCCCGCCGGGACCGAGTGTTCATTACAGTCACGGGAGTGGATGTCTGTCTGATGATCGAGGGTCAGGAGGGGGTCAGCTGGCCACAGTGGGCAGCGCTCGCCGACGCGTGCGAGCAGCACGGGATTCCCGCGCTGTTCCGCTCCGACCACTACATGAACCTCGACGGCCAGCACCCCGAGCGGGCCTCGCTCGACGCCTGGGCCACGATCTCGGCGCTGGCCGCGCGCACCGCCCGGCTTCGCCTCGGCACGCTCGTCTCACCCGCGACCTTCAGGCACCCCTCGAATCTGGCCAAGCTGGTCGCCACCGCCGATCAGATCTCCGGCGGGCGGATCGAGCTCGGGCTGGGCGCCGGCTGGCACGAGCGCGAGCACGAGGCCCACGGCTTTTCGTTCGCGCCCACCCGGGAGCGGATGGACGTACTCGAGGAGCAGCTTGAGATCGTGCTCGGGAGCTGGGCGCCGGGCCCGTTCTCATTCGAGGGCCGGCACTATCGGCTCAGCGACCTGGATGCCGAGCCGAAGCCGGTCCAGAAGCCCCACCCGCCGCTGATCATGGGCGGCAGCGGCGGCCCGCGCAGCGCCGCGCTGGCCGCTCGCTACGCCGACGAGTACAACACGCCGTTTCCGACGCTCGATGATGTGCGAGCCCGGAAAGGTCGGGTCGACGAGGCATGCGCA
The DNA here is from genome assembly GCA_963796645.1 of uncultured Solirubrobacterales bacterium. Classification (GTDB taxonomy): domain Bacteria; phylum Actinomycetota; class Thermoleophilia; order Solirubrobacterales; family Solirubrobacteraceae; genus Palsa-465. The sequence goes on from CAWCMQ010000010.1 coordinate 106,178, forward strand.
CAGGCCTCAAGGGCTCCGATCCCATTCTCGGTGATGACCGGCCTGCTCGTCGGCGCCGATGACGGCGAGCTTCAGGCGCGCGCGCGCCGCCTCGGCGAGATCACGGGGATGGATCCCGGTCAGCTCGTGTCCGAGCCACCGCCACCGTGGATCGTGGGCACACCCGATCGGGCCGCGGAGCGGCTCGCGGAGCTGAAGGACGTGGGCGTCAGCCGGGTCATGTGCCAGCACCTGCTGCACGACGATCTCGACGTCGTGGCGCTGCTGGGCGAGGTTCTCGCGCCCAGGGTCGCCTGAGCACCGATGCTCGAGCGTGATCTTGGTGATCGGCGCCAGCTGCGACTGCTCGAGGAGAGCGACGCCGAGGAGCTCTACGACGTGATCGTCGTCAACCGGCCCTACCTATCCCGATGGATGCCGTGGGCGCCGGTCCAGACCCTCGAGACGACGCTCGCGTTCATCCGAGCGAGCCGCCGGCAGCTGGCCGAGAACCAGGGGTTCCAGGTCGCGATCGTCGATCAGGACGCGATCGTGGGGACGATCGGATTTCACCGAATCGACTGGCTCAACCGGTCGACCAGCGTCGGCTACTGGCTGGCCGAGTCGGCTCAGGGAGCGGGCACGATGACCGCGGCGGTGCGCGCGCTGGTCGAGCACGCGTTCGGCCGCTGGCGACTCAACCGCGTGGAGCTGCGGGCGGGAGTCGAGAACATTCGCAGCCGGGCCATAGCGGAGCGCCTTGGATTCGTCGAGGAGGGGATCCTGCGTGAAGCGGAGATGGTCGGCGACCGCTACGTGAACCACGTCGTGTACGCCCTCCTGGCCCGCGATTGGCCGACGGCGTAGCCTTGGCCGGGATGTCTGAGTTTCGGCTCACGGGCGGGTGCAACTGCGGCGCGGTTCGCTTCGAGGTCACGGAGCCGCTGCTGAGCGCGAACTACTGCCACTGCACGCGCTGCCAGCGGCGGACCGGCACCGGCGCCGCGGCCAATGCCCGTCCGGCACCGGGCAGCTTCCACATCATCAGCGGCGAGGACCGACTGCGGGCGTGGAAGCCGGAGGACGGGTTCGAGAAGTGGTTCTGCGGCGACTGTGGCTCGTCGCTGTTCAGCCGCAGTCCCACCGACCCCGGCCGGGTCGGCCTGCGGCTGGGTTGCTTCGACGCCGATCCCGGCGTGCGGCCGTCATCACACCAGTTCGTCGCGTACGCCGCATCGTGGGAGCCGATCCCCGATGATGGCCTGCCCCGATACCCGGAGCGGAGCCCCTAACCGAAACCTCATCGATCGAAAATGTAGGATCGCTGCCCGGACCACAACCAGGAGCAGAACTGAAACCGTGATCGATCGGCTGATAAAGGAAATCCAGGACGGCTCGACCAGTTGCTCGCCGAGGCGGAGAAGCTGCGCGGAGCGCTAGCCGTGCTCGACCCCAGATCCTCCCGCACCGAACGCCCCAAGACCCCGCGGCCGGCCGCCACGCCGAAGCGGACGGCGACCGCGAAGCGCGCCGCGAGGTCAAAGCGTGCCGCGAGGCCAAAGCGTGCCGCGACCTCGAAGCGCGCCGCCCCCGGCGCCACCCGCACGCAAATCCTCGCGACACTCGCCGCCGGCCAGGCGATGACCGCCGGCGAGGTGGCGGCAGCCACCGGGCTCGCGCGGGGCAGCGTCAGCACGACGCTGTCGAAACTGGCCAAGAGCGGCGAGGTGCAGAAGGCCGAGCGCGGCTACCGGCTGCCAGCAACCGGCGGCTAGACATATGATGCGGGCGTGCGGTTGAGGCGCCTCGCGTTCCTGGTCACGGTCGCGGTCCTCGCGACCGCTCGACCTGCACTCGCCTCCGGGGGCGTCAACGATTGGAGCTGCCACCCGAGCGCCGCGCATCCGGAACCCGTGGTGCTCGTGCACGGACTGCTCGCCAACGGCTCGGACAACTGGGCCCTGATGGCCCCGCTGCTCGCGCGCAACGGCTTCTGCACGTATTCGCTGACCTACGGAACGCTGCCGGGTGAGACGGCGTTCGGCGGGCTTGCGCCGATCGAGCAGAGCGCCCGTACCCTGGCCTCGTTCGTCGCCCGCGTGCTCTCGGCAACCCATGCCCGTGAAGGTCGATCTGGTCGGCCACTCGGAGGGCACGGTGATGCCGCGTTATTACATGGAGTTCCTGGGCGGCGCGGCGAAGGTGCACCGCTACGTGATGCTGACTCCGCTGTGGCACGGCACGAACCTGCTCGGAGCGGCCACGCTGGTCTCCCTCGCCGAGCTGATCGACCCGCAGGCGGCCCAGGCGTTCATCCACGCGTTCGGGAGCACCACCGGGTGCGGTTCATGTCAGGAGTTCCTCACCGGCTCGGCGTTCATGCGGAACCTGAACGCCCACGGTATGGCTCTCCCCGGGGTCATCTACACGAATGTCGTCACCCGGTATGACGAGCTCGTCGTCCCCTACTCGAGCGGGATCCTGCACGCACCCGGAGTGACCAACCACGTGCTCCAGGACCAGTGCCCGATCGACTTCTCAGAGCACGTCTGGGCCGCGTTCGACCCAGTCGCGGCGCAGGACGTCCTCAATGCGCTGGACCCGGTGCACGCGCGCCGGGTTCCGTGTGTGCCGGTCGTCCCGGGCGTCCTGCTGCCGTATCCGTCGAGCGTCGGGCTCAGCGGCTGACGCTCGTACTCAACTGACCGAAGGGCGCCGGTCGGCCCACGGCGCCGCGCTCTCGATCTGGCCGGCGAGCGCATAGAGCACATCTTCGGCGCCGGGGCGTCCCACGAGCTGAACGCTGAGCGGCAGGCCATCCCCGCCGACACCCGCGGGCAGCGTGATCGCCGGTTGACCGGTGAGGTTGAACAGCGGCGTGAACGGCGTGAACCGCCCCGCGATGTCGATCGCCATCGGCGCCGGCTTTCCGTACCCGCCCTGTGCCGCGATCGCCGTCTTCGCGAGTCCGGGCGTGACCAGCACGTCGAACTCGTTCCAGAGGCCCAGGATCCGCTGCGTTGTGCCGACTCGCTTTGCCAGCAGCTTGTCGCGCCGTCGTTCGGGCACGAGGCGCTGCCCAGCCCACGCCATCTGGCGCGAGAGCGACTCGAGCTTCGAGGGATCGGGCAGCGTCGAGGCCTCCTCGTAAATGCCGCGCAACCACAGCTGCAGGAACTCCAGCTGCGCGAGACCGTACGCCGGACTGCGCTCAATGACGTCGTGACCGAGGCTCTCGAGCAGTTTGCCGGCGCGCTCCCAGGCGCTCCGCTGGTCCGCCGAGACCTTGCCCAGCAGCCCCGGCGGTAGCTTGCGCGAGACCGCGATCCGGAGCCGCCCTGGCGAGCTCGCGGCTGACTGGACGTAGCTGCCGTGAAACGGCGGCGCGTTGTCCGCGTCGCCCGCGACCGAGCCGTGCATCACATCGAGCATCAGGGCGCTGTCACGGACGGTTCGAGTCAGCCCGCCGTAGACGCTGAGGCCGAGCCATCCCCGAGCGGCCGGCTGGGTCGAGACACGGCCGCGCGTCGACTTCATCCCGACAAGACCGCAGGCGGCGGCGGGGATCCGGATCGAGCCGCCGCCGTCCGAGCCGGTGGCGAACGGGACCATCCCCGAGGCGACCGCGGCGGCCGAGCCACCCGACGAGCCTCCCGGCGTCCGACCGGGGTTCCACGGATTGCGGGTGATTCCGTTTGCGTCCGTGGCCGTCCACGGGAAAATCGTCAGCTCCGGCACGTTCGTGACCCCGATCGGGATCGCGCCCGCTGCGCGGAGGCGGCGGACGCACTCGGCGTCGCTCGACGCGGGCGGCCCGTACGTGCGCGAGCCGCGAGTCGTGGACTGGCCGGCGAGCGGGACGTCGTCCTTGACCGCGATCGGCACGCCGGCCAGCGGCCCGTCGAAACCGGCGGCGTTCTCGGCCGCCGCCAGGGACTCGTCGGCCAACGTGATCCGGAACGCGTTCAGTCGAGGATCGAGCGCCTCGATCCGGCGCAGGCAGAGCTCCACGAGCTCACGCGGGTGGACCTGCTTCGTGCGCACGAGCTCGGCGAGCTCGAATGGACCTGCGAAGGCCAGCTGTTCATCGGCGGTGGTCGTCATGCGGGTAGCCTCGCAGGCGGGGTGCCGTGCTGGCAACCATTTAGATGGTCAGTGCCGTGACCAGCTCGCGGATCGCCCCCGGGTAGCGGTAGACGATGCCGCCGTGCCTGCCATCGAACAGCTCGAGCGTGTGCGCCACGCCCAGCTTCGAGAGTTCGGAGGCGAACGCCTGAGCTCCGAGGTCGAGGAAGTACTCGTCGCTGCGACCGGCGTCGAGGTAGATCCGCCGCATGCTCCGCAGCGCGTCGGCGTGCCCCGAGGCCATCCGCACCGGGTCGTGCTCGAGCCAGCGCGCCCACCGCTCTTCGATCACCCGGCCCGTCTCGAGCTCGAACGGGAGCAGCGCCTCGCCGGGGCGCTCGAGGTCCGGCGTGTAGGCGCAGGCGTAACCGTAGACCTCGAACGGAGCCCCGAAGCGCCCGTAGTCGAAGTGATCGGCGGCGGCAAGCTGCTCGAAGAAGACCTCGTATGAGCCCTCGAAGGAATCGCGCAGCTGACGCGCCACGTGCGGGAAGCTGCGCTGGTAGCAGTACTCGAACAGCGCATCGCCGGCGTGCGAGGCCAGCGCCCCGAACACATCCGGACGACGCATCGGTACGACCATCGCCCCGTACCCGCCCGATGACTTGCCGGCCAGCGCGCGGTGGTCCCGGTCGCCATGAGTCGGGTAGCGACCGTCGATGAACGGCACGACCTCATCGCACAGGTAGTCCATGTATCGCCCGAGGCTGGGCGAGTTCAGGAACTGCGAGCCGCCTCGCGAGGTCCACGCGTCGACGAACACGACGAGCGCCGGCGGGCAGTCGCCGGCCCCGAACATCGCATCGAGGCGCTCGATCATCGTCGGCTCGAGCGGGTCCCGTCCGAGCCACGCGTCGGCCTGGCCGGTGAACCCCTGGATCACGAATACGACCGGCACCGGACGCTCGCCGGCGCCGGGGGCCCGATACACGTACAGCGGGCGGCGGGACGGGTCGCCGAGCGGGTTGTCGGCCAGCAGCTCGGATTGCACGACCAACTGGTCAAGGGTTCCGTCGAGCTCACGTATCCAGGGCGGCCCGGGGAGACCTTCGACCTCGTGCAGGGACATGAGCGCACCGTAGCGGACCCATATGTGCGGCTGGTCGGCTTGGCTCGGCCTGCAGCGAACCCTCCGATTGGGGGATCAGGCCCTGGGTATAGTGAGCCATCTGACCGCGGATCTCGAGAATCGCCAGGGAATGACTGATCGAGTCCAGAATCCCGGCACGAACGGCGCCGGCGGCGATCTCGACGCGGTTGAGACCAGCGAGTGGGTCGAGGCGATCGATGCCGTCCTTGAGCACGACGGCCCCCAGCGCGCGCGGCAGCTCCTCACCCGCGTCGTGGAGCGTGCCCAGAGCGCCGGCACGGGACCGATCGCGAGCCTCACCACGCCGTACGTCAACACGATCCCGGCGGACCGGGAGGCAAAGCTGCCGGGTGATCCCGCGGTCGAGCGCCGGCTTCGCTCGATCATCCGCTGGAACGCTATCGCGACCGTCGTCCGGGCGAACAAGGTGTCCTCCGAGCTCGGCGGCCACATCGCCAGCTACCAGTCGCTCGCGACGCTCTACGAGGTCGGGTTCAACCATTTCTGGCACGCGCCCTCGGCCGAGCACGGCGGCGACCTCGTGTACTTCCAGGGCCACTCCTCGCCCGGCAATTACGCTCGCGCGTTTCTCGAGGGCCGCCTGTCGGCCGAGCAGCTCGACAGCTTCCGCCAGGAGGTCTCGCGGCCCGGCGGCCTGAGCTCCTACCCGCACCCGTGGCTGATGCCGGACTTTTGGCAGTTCCCCACCGTCTCGCTCGGGATCGGGGGAATCACCTCGATCTACCAGGCCCGTTTCATGAAGTACCTCCGCGCGCGGGGACTGGCCGACACGGAGGGGCGCAAGGTGTGGGCGTTCCTCGGCGACGGCGAGATGGACGAGCCCGAGTCGATGGGAGCACTCGGACTGGCCGGCCGCGAGCAGCTCGACAACCTGATCTGGATCGTCAACTGCAACCTGCAGCGCCTCGACGGCCCCGTCCGTGGCAACGGCAAGATCATCCAGGAACTCGAGTCCGACTTCCGCGGCGCGGGCTGGAACGTGATCAAGGTGATCTGGGGCTCGCGCTGGGACCCGCTGCTCGCGGCGGACACGGACGGCCGGCTGGTCAGCGTGATGGAAGAGTGCGTGGACGGCGACTACCAGACCTTCAAGTCGCGCGATGGAGCCTATGTGCGCGAGCACTTCTTCGGACGCGATCCTGTCCTGCTCGAGCGCGTCTCGCACATGTCCGACGACGAGATCTGGCTGCTCAACCGCGGCGGTCACGACCAGCAGAAGGTCTACGCGGCCTATCACGAGGCGGTCCGGCACACGGACCGGCCGACGGTGATCCTCGCCAAGACAATCAAGGGCTACGGCATGGGCGTCTCGGGCGAGGGCCAGATGATCACCCACCAGGCGAAGAAGATGACCGAGGACGCGCTGCTCGCCTTCCGCGACCGCTTCGACCTACCGCTGACCGACGAGCAGGTGCGCGCCGCCGAGTACTACAAGCCGCCTCCTGACTCCCCAGAGATGCAGTACCTGCGCGACTGTCGCGCCGCGCTGGGCGGATCGATGCCGGTACGACGCCGGACTGCCGAGCCACTGGCGATTCCCGAGCTCGCCACCTTCGAGTCGCAGCTGCAGGGCACCGGCGAACGGGAGATCTCCACCACCATGGCCTTCGTGCGGGTGCTCGCCGCGCTGCTGCGCGACAAGCAGCTCGGGCGCCACATCGTCCCGATCATCCCCGACGAGTCACGGACGTTCGGCATGGAGGGGCTGTTCCGCCAGGTCGGGATCTACTCACCCGTGGGCCAGCTCTACCAGCCCCAGGACTCCGAGCAGTTGATGTTCTACAAGGAGGACGAGCACGGCCAGATCCTCGAGGAGGGGATCACCGAGGCCGGCTCGATGTCGTCATTCATCGCCGCCGGGACCTCGTACAGCGCTCACGGCGTCCAGGCCGTGCCGTTCTACATCTACTACTCGATGTTTGGGTACCAGCGGGTCGGTGATCTCGTCTGGGCGGCGGGCGACTGCCGCACCCGTGGGTTCATGCTCGGGGGCACGGCGGGCCGAACGACACTCAACGGCGAGGGACTGCAGCACGAGGACGGTCACAGCCACGTGCTGTTCTCCGTGGTTCCGAACTGCCGCGCCTACGACCCTGCGTTCGGCTACGAGGTCGCCGTGATCGTCCAGGACGGCCTGCGCCGAATGGCGGCCGAGCAGGAGGACGTCTTCTACTACATCACGCTGATGAACGAGAACTACCGCCATCCCCCGATGCCCGAGGGCGCCGAGGAGGGGATTCTGCGCGGCATGTACCTGCTGGCGCAGCGCAGTGGTGACGGGCCCCGCGTGCGGCTCCTCGGTTCGGGAACGATCCTCCGCGAGGCGGTCTTCGCCGCGGAGCTTCTGGCTGAGTTCGGGGTCGCGGCCGACGTCTGGAGCGTGACCTCATTCACCGAGCTCCGCCGCGACGGGCTCGAGGTCGAGCGCTGGAACATGCTTCACCCACTCGACGAGCAGCGGGTGCCGTTTGTCAGGTCCTGTCTCGACGCGTCCGATGCCCCGGTCGTCGCGTCGACCGACTACGTGCGCGCGTTCGCCGACCAGATCCGGCAATGGGTACCGGGTCCCTATCGGGTGCTCGGCACCGATGGCTACGGTCGCAGCGATTCCCGCCGCGGCCTCCGGGGCTTCTTCGAGATCGACCGGCGCTACATCGCGATCGCCGCTCTGAAGGAGCTCGCCGACGCGGGATCGCTGCCGGCCGAGCGGGTGGCAGAGGCGATCGAGCGCTTCGAGATCGACCCCGAGGCGCCCAACCCGACCACCGTATGACCGCGACCGACCTGATCTCAATCGAGGTCCCCGATATCGGGGACTTCGAGAACGTGCCGGTGATCGAGCTGCACGTGAGCGCCGGCGACTCGGTGGCGGTCGACGATCCGTTGCTCACGCTCGAATCCGACAAGGCGACCATGGACGTCCCGTCCCCCTTCGCCGGGATCGTGCGCGAGCTTCACGTGTCGATCGGCGATCACGTGTCCCAGGGGATGCTGCTGTTGACGATCGAGCCGGCCGGCGAGAACCCCGGCAACTCGAAGTCGTCGACCATCGCCTCCCAGGGCGTTCCGTCCGAGGCCGCCTCCCCGGATGCGATCGGCAGCGCACTCGATGCGGAGCCACCGGTGGCAGCGCCCGCGCCTGCGTCCACGGCCCCCGCCCCCGCGCCTGCGTCCACATCCCCCTCCCCGGAGCCTGCGTCCACGGCCCCCTCCCCGGAGCCTGCGTCCACGGCCCCCGCCCCCGCGCGGGCCAACGGGCCGATCTACGCGAGCCCATCCGTGCGCCGGGCAGCACGCGAGCTGGGCGTCGATCTGACCTCGGTCCGGGGCTCCGGGCGCAAGGGGCGGATCGTTCCCGAGGACGTCGAGCGGGCTGCCTCGGGCGGCTCGTCGCCGGCCGCCGCCCCGTCCGGCCCCGGACTCGACCTGCCGCCGTGGCCAACCGTCGACTTCGCGAAGTACGGGCCGATCGAGCGTGTCGAGCGCTCGCGGATCCAGCGGATCTCCGCGCCGAACCTCGCCCGCAACTGGGTGATGATTCCCCACGTCACCCACAACGACGAGGCCGACATCACCGAGCTCGAGGCGTGGCGCAGGCAGCTGAACTCCGAGCAGAGCGTCAAGGTGACAATGGTCTCGTTCCTGGTCGTGGCCTCCGTGGCGGCGCTGAAGGAGTTTCCGATCTTCAACTCCTCGCTCGATGGCGAGGACCTGATCCTCAAGCGCTACTACAACATCGGCTTTGCGGCCGACACTCCCGGTGGCCTGGTCGTGCCGGTGATCAAGGACGCCGATGGCAAGGGTCTGCTCGAGATCGCGGCCGAGCTCGGAGCGCTGTCGGCGAAGGCACGGGAGGGGAAGCTCGGCCCCGCCGACATGGCGGGCTCGACCTTCACGATCTCCTCCCTGGGCGGGATCGGTGGCACCTCCTTCACTCCGATCGTCAACGCGCCCGAGGTGGCGATCCTAGGCGTCACGCGCGCCGCGATGAGGCCGGTCTGGAACGGCCAGGAGTTCGCACCACGGCTGATGGTCCCGTTGTCACTCTCCTACGACCACCGAGTCATCGACGGCGCCGCCGCGGCCCGTTTCGTCGTGCACCTGACCCGCGTGCTCACCGACCTCCGACGGGCGCTGCTGTGAGCTCCGAGCTCCAGGTCCGCGTGCCCGACATCGGGGACTTCACCGACGTCCCCGTGATCGAGATCCACATCTCGCCGGGCGATTCGGTCGCTGCCGAGGACCCACTCGTGACCCTCGAATCAGACAAGGCGACGATGGACATTCCGGCGCCGAGCGCCGGCGTGATCAAGCAGCTGAGCGTCAAGCTCGGCGACCGCGTGTCGGAGGGCAGCCTGTTGGTCGTGCTTGAGGGCGAGCAGTCGCCGGACGTCCAAAGCGCGACGAATGGGGCTCCGCCGGAGACGTCGCCCGAGCCCTCCCCCGCCCCGGCAGCACCGGCGCCGGCCCGATCCACCGACGGAGCGGGCGGTCATGACGCCCAGGTCGTCGTGATCGGTTCGGGACCGGGCGGCTACACGGCCGCGTTCCGGGCCGCCGATCTCGGGCTCAAGACCGTGCTCGTTGAGCGCTACGACGCGCTCGGCGGCGTGTGCCTGAACGTCGGCTGCATCCCGTCCAAGGCGCTTCTGCACGCGGCTCGGGTCATCGCCGAGGCCGAAGAGATGGCAGAGCACGGGATCGCGTTCGGCAAGCCGAGGATCGACGTTCAGGCGCTGCTCGGGTGGAAGCAGTCGGTGGTCGACAAGCTGACCGGCGGCCTGGCCGGCCTCGCTCGCCAGCGGAAGGTCGAGGTCGTGCACGGCTCGGCGCACTTCACCGGACCGCACTCGATTGCCGTGGGCGACCGCGAGCTCACGTTCGAGAACTGCATCATCGCCGCGGGCTCGGAGGCGGCCACGATCCCCGGGCTTCCGGACGATGAGCGCGTCATCGACTCCACGGGTGCCCTGTCGCCCACATCGATCCCGAAGCGACTGCTGGTCGTCGGAGGCGGGATCATCGGGCTGGAGATGGCGACCGTGTACGACGCGCTCGGCTCGCGCGTGACGGTGGTCGAACTGCTCGATCAGCTGATTCCTGGCTGCGATCGCGACCTGGTCTCGGTGCTGCAGAAGCGGATCACCGGACGCTACGAGGCAATCAGGCTCGAAACCAGCGTGGCGGCGGTCGCGGCTCAGAAGAGCGGGCTCAAGGCGACCTTCTCGAACGGCGACTCACAGACGTTCGATCAGATCCTGGTGGCGGTCGGCCGCAGGCCCAACGGACAGGCGATCGGCGCCGATGCGGCCGGGGTCGAGGTCGACTCCGCCGGGTTCATCGGCGTCGACCGGCAGCTTCGCACCAACATCCCCCACATCTACGCGATCGGCGACATCGTGGGCGGCCCAATGCTGGCCCACAAGGCATCGCACGAGGGCAAGGTCGCGGCCGAGGTGATCTCGGGCCTCGACGTGGAGTTCGACGCACGAACAATCCCGTCGGTCGCCTATACCGATCCCGAGATTGCGTGGATGGGATTGACCGAAACCGACGCCGCAGCCCACGGGATCGACGTCGAGCGCGCGGTGTTTCCGTGGGCGGCGTCCGGGCGCGCGCTGTCGCTCGGCCGCGACGAGGGGCTGACCAAGCTCCTGTTTGAGCCCGGCACCGGGCGGCTGGTGGGCGCGGGCGTCGTCGGCGTCCAAGCCGGAGACCTGATCGCCGAGACCGTCCACGCGCTGGAGATGGGCTCGAACGCGGAGGACATCGCTCTGACCGTCCACCCACATCCGACGCTCACCGAGAGCGTGATGTTCGCGGCCGAGATCCAGGACGGGACGATCACCGACCTGATGCCCCCGCGCCGGGGGCGGGCGGCGGCGAAGGCCGGCGGCTAGGGTCAGCTGGCGGGGGCGGGCGGTGGGCGGCGGGCGGTCGCGGGGCGGTCGCCGCGGGCGGGCGGTCGCCCGGGCCCGCACGTGAGAAACCTCGCAAACCCGGTTTGGGGCGGCGCGTTTGCGAGTTTGAGCCCGATTTTCGGGGCATGAAGTGCCAAATCCGCATCGCCGGCGCGGGTTTGTCACGTTGATCACGCCGCGCTGAACGCTTCAGTCCTACGGGCCGCATAACCGGCGAGTGCGTACCCGGTTTGCTCGGGGTGCGGTGCTGGGAGGTGCGCTCGTGTCGTGGCGCGACCGGGGCGGGAGAAACGCAACAGGTGCGTATCCGGTTGGCTCAGGTTGGGGTGCATGGCACGCTGGGTTTGTAGTCCAGTGCGACGGCGGGAAGGCGGGAGTAACCTCGAAAACTCCGACCTGGCGCGGAGGGGATGGCGGGTTAGGTCTGATGGGCAGACTTAACCTCGAATGCTCGCGGGCCGCAGCGGAGTTTTCGAGGTTATGCCCGCCCCGGCGCCCGCTTCCCGCTCGCCGCCGACCCGGCTCCCGGCCTCGGCTCCCGGCTCGCGGCTCTCGGCTCGCGGCTCTCGGCCTTGGGAAACGTCACACTCGGCGCGGCGGCGCGCGCGAAGGTGACGATGACCCCCACCAGCGGCGCCAACGTCACTCTCGGCTCCGGGCGCGAACCGAGAGTGGCGTTATCCGGGCGCCTGCCCGGGCCGCCGGCGCGCTCGCCGGCCCGCCACCCAGTCACGCGCCCATCGCCAACCCGAGCAAACCGGATACGCACTACGCAACAAATCGGGTCCGCGATCGCGGACGCGGCTCGAAAGTCGCGCTTGACGGGGACTTTCCAGCCTCGGTCACGCTGGGCGCGCGGATTTGTTGCAAAAGTCGGCAGGTCACGCGGAAACTGCCGGCCGAGCAGCCCGGCCCCGGCGACGCCGGCTAGGCAGACGGGCGTCGCCGGCGGCGACGCCGGCGGAGCATCAGCACCAGCAGCCCGAGCGCGACCAGCAGCAGGACCGAGTGGTGCGGCTCGGAGCCAGGGAGCAGACGGCCAGGCTCAGCGGTCCGCGGCGCCGGCATCGGGAACTCCTCGGCTGCGAGCACGTCGTGCGGCTCAGGGATGCCGGCCGGGTCCTCGGGCGGCCGGACCGGTCCGTGGTGCAGCTCCGGATCCGCCCCGGGCATGCCGTACATCTCGGCGGCCAGAATGTCGTGAGCCGGCTCCTCGGCCGGGGTCCTGGTCTCTGACATCGGCCCTCATGATTCCAGATGCGTCGCGACCGCGCAGGTCGATCCCGGCCGGCATCCCCGGCCCGCCCCACGCCGCCTCGGAACCGGCATCCCCGGCCCGCCCCAGGCCGCCTCGGAACCGACATCCCCGGCCCGCCCCAGGCCGCCTCGGAACCGGCATCCCCGGCCCGCCCCAGGCCGCCGAATCCGGTGCGTAATAATCTAAGCCTTAGCGACTTAGATTCATTCTTTTCGCCTGCCCCCAACTGCTATCCTTCCCTTATCTCTCGTAAGCAACTAGCGAAAGTGAAGACTCACCTTGTCCACTAGCCGCCTTCTTCTGGTCCCGATGGACGACGCCGTCGTCTTCCCGGGCATGTCGCTCACGCTCGCCGTGAACGCCGGCGACGAGGAACGCGTCTTCCTCGTCCCCCGCCATGAGCAGGAATTTGCCAACGTCGGGACCGTCGCTGAGGTCGCCGAGCGCGTCCGCCTGCCGGGCGGCGCACGGGCCGTGACCCTGACGGGACTTCACCGCGGCATCGCCGGTGCCGCCCAGACTCTCCCCGACGGAAGCCTCTACGTCGAGGTCGAGGAGCGGCCCGACGACGCGCCCGTCGACGGGCGCACCCGCAACCTCGAGCGCGAGTACCGCGCGGTCGTCGAGGAGATCCTCGAGGTGCGAGGCGACGACGGCCGCATCTCCGCGTTCGTTCGGAGCATCACTGAGCCCGGCTCGCTGGCCGATACCAGCGGCTACTCACCTGACATCGGCTACGAGCAGAAGCTTCAGCTTCTGCAGACGGTCGACGTCACCGAGCGGCTCGAGCTTGCACTCAAGCTGCAGCGCGAGCGGCTGGCCGAGCTCCAGGTCCGCAAGCGCATCCGTGACGACGTCGAGTCCGGCGCCGAGAAACAGCAGCGGGACTACTTCTTGCGCAAGCAGATGGAGTCGATCCGCAAGGAGCTCGGCGAGGACGAGGGGTCGATCGTCGACGAGTACCGGACCAAGATCGAAGAGGCCGGCATGCCCGAGGACGTCCGCGAGCAGGCCGAGAAGGAGCTCGGACGGCTTGAGCGCGTCGGCGAGCAGTCGGCCGAAACCAGCGTGATCCGCACGTACCTCGACTGGCTGATCGCGGTGCCGTGGAGCAAGCGCTCCGAGGAGCGTCTCGATCCCGAGCACGCGCGGGAGGTCCTGGACACCGACCACGCCGGCCTCGAGGACGTCAAGGACCGGATCGTCGAGTACATCGCGGTAAAGAAGCTGCGCACCGAACGCGGGATCAACGAGGACAAGCGCTCCGGCGCGATCCTCACCCTGATCGGGCCGCCCGGTACCGGCAAGACCTCGATCGGCGAGTCGATCGCCCGCGCGACCGGCAGGAAGTTCGTGCGGATGTCCCTCGGCGGCGTTCACGACGAGGCCGAGATCCGCGGTCACCGCCGCACCTACATCGGCGCGCTGCCGGGCCGGCTCGTCCGTGCCCTGCGGGACGCCGACACGATGAACCCGGTGATCATGCTCGACGAGGTCGACAAGGTCGGCGCCGACTGGCGCGGCGATCCGAGCGCGGCTCTGCTCGAGGTCCTAGACCCGGCGCAGAACCATAGCTTCCGCGATCACTACCTCGACGTCGAGCTCGACCTGAGCGGTGTCCTGTTCATCGCCACGGCCAACGTCGCTGACACCATCCCAAGCCCGCTGCTCGACCGTATGGAGGTCATCCGCTTCGACGGCTACACCACCTCGGAGAAGGTGGCGATCGCACGCGGTTATCTCTGGCCGCGGCAGCTGGAGCGAAACGGTCTCCGGCCCGACGAGGTGGAGATCGGGGACGAGCTGCTGCAGACGATCACCACCGAGTACACACGTGAGGCCGGCGTTCGCCAGCTCGAACGTGATCTCGGGACCCTGCTGCGGAAGACCGCGACGAAGATCGCCAGTGGCAAGGCGACCGCGCCCGTCACGATCGACCTCGATGCCGTCAGGGATGCGCTCGGACGTCAGCGCCACTTCCAGGAGTCGGCGATCCGTACCGCGGTCCCGGGTGTCGCGACCGGCCTGGCTGTGACCGGCGCCGGCGGCGATGTGCTGTTCATCGAGGCGACGGCGATGCACGGCAAGCCGGGCCTGACCCTCACCGGTCAGCTGGGCGACGTGATGAAGGAGTCGGCCCAGATTGCTCTGTCGTACGTGCGCGGGCACGCCGACGAGCTGGCAGTCGACCCAAGCTCCTTCGACGAGCAATCCTTCCACGTCCATGTGCCGGCAGGCGCGATCCCGAAGGACGGGCCGAGCGCCGGCGTCACGATGGCGACGGCGCTCACATCCCTGCTATCGGGCCGTCCGGTGCGACACAGCGTCGGCATGACCGGCGAGGTCACGCTCCAGGGGCGAGTCCTCCCGATCGGCGGGGTCAAGCAGAAGGTGCTCGCAGCCCACGCGGCGGGATTGACGGACGTAGTCCTGCCCGAGCGCAATCGCGGGGACCTGGACGATGTCCCGGCGGAGGTCCGCGACGCGATGAAGTTCCACTTCGCGATGACGATCGACGAGGTCCTCGGAGTGGCGCTCGAGCCGGCACCACTGCGCTCCGCCGCCTGACACTCAGGGCGCCCGGGCCGCACGGCCCGGGCGCTCGCCGCCGGATCAGAAGGTCCGGTAGCTCTGGATCGAGATGAAGAAGCCGTGACCGTTTGCGGTGTTCGTGCACGTCATCCCGGCCGTGGCGCTGGTGCAGGTGATCGGAGCCACGCGCGAGGAGCTGCCGTAGTTGAGCGGCGTGGCCTGTGGGTTGAGCGCGGTGTCACCCGCGCACACGAGATGGCCCGCGCCGGAGCGACCGACCTCCAGCCCCTGGCCGTAGTCGAGGGGACAGTTCGCCGGCCTCGGCGGCGGCGTCCAGTTCCGCTTGGCGATGTCGCAGCGCGCGAATCCGGCCACCAGCTCACACCCGATGTTGGCGGTCGGCGACCGGAACATGGTCAGGCGCAGCGGCGCGGGGGCCGGAGTCGACGATGACGTCGTGGTGGCGGTGGTCGAGGTCGGGGTCGACGCGCTGGTGCTGGGGGTCTCGGTCGCGGTATTGGACGACGCGATGCTCGTGTGGCTCGTGATCGTCACGGTCGTCGTGCCACCCGATCCGCAGCCCGCGAGGGCCAGGACCAGGATGGCGCTCACGGTCATCCGTTTCATGTGCGCAGCCTATCCGGCGGGGCGGCGCCGATTCACGAACCCTACGTGGGGTAAGTTCTGTTCATGACCACGATCACCGCCCCAGAAGAGCAACGAGTTCTCGACCAGGTTCCCAAGCAGCTGTATATCGGCGGCGAATGGCGGGACGGAGCGAAGGGCACGCTCGGCGTCGAGGACCCGTCGACCGGCGAGACGCTGTGCGACGTGGCGGACGCCTCCACCGAGGACGCGAAGGCAGCGCTCGACGCCGCGGTCGGCGCCGGCGCCGAGTTCGCGTCGATGGCTCCCCGGGAGCGCGGCGAGATCCTGCGGCGGACCTTTGAGGCGGTCACCGAGCGGGCCGACGAGCTGGCGCTGCTGATGACGCTCGAGATGGGCAAGCCGCTCAAGGAATCCAAGGCCGAGATCACCTACGGCGCAGAGTTCCTGCGCTGGTTCTCCGAGCAGGCTGTCCGGATCGACGGCCGCTATGCGGTAGCCCCGAACGGCCAGGGCCGTCTGTTGACGATGAAGCAGCCAGTCGGCCCGTGCCTGCTGATCACGCCGTGGAACTTCCCGCTGGCGATGGGCACGCGCAAGATCGGCCCGGCGATCGCGGCCGGTTGCACGATGGTCGTCAAGCCCGCACAGCAAACGCCGCTGTCGATGCTGATGCTGGTCAAGCTGCTCGAGGACGCGGGGCTTCCGAGCGGTGTCGTGAACCTCCTCACCGCCTCCTCATCGGGCGAGACGATGGCACCCCTGATCGCCGATCCGCGCCTGCGCAAGCTCTCGTTCACGGGCTCGACCGAGGTTGGCCGCAAGCTCATGGAGCAGGCGTCGGAGAACCTCCTGCGCCTGTCGATGGAGCTCGGCGGGAACGCGCCGTTCATCGTGTTCGACGACGCCGACGTCGACGCGGCCGTTCAGGGCGCGCTGATTGCGAAGATGCGCAACATCGGCGAGGCATGCACGGCCGCCAACCGCTTCCATGTTGCAGGCCCGATCGCCGACCAGTTCGCCGAGAAGCTGGCCGCGAAGATGGGCGCGATGAAGGTCGGGCGCGGAACCGAGGACGACGTGGAGGTCGGTCCGCTGATCGACGACAGCCAGCGCAGCAAGGTCGCGGAACTGGTCGAGGACGCCCTCGGCCGCGGCGCCCGCGCGGTTGTGGGCGGCCACGCCCGTGACGGCGCCGGCTACTTCTACGACCCCACCGTGCTCGCCGACGTGCCCGACGGTGCCAACCTCCTGCGGGAGGAGATCTTCGGCCCGGTGGCGCCGGTCAAGGGCTTCGACGATGAGGACGAGGCGATCGCGGCTGCCAACGACACCGAGTTCGGCCTCGTCGCCTACGTCTACACGCGCGACATCAAGCGCGCCCTGCGCGTGGTCGAGAAGCTCGAGACGGGCATGATCGGGCTCAACCAGGGCATCGTCTCGAACCCGGCTGCCCCGTTCGGCGGGATCAAGCAGTCAGGCTTCGGCCGCGAGGGCGGCCCCGAGGGGATCGAGGAGTACCTCGAGACGAAGTACGTGGCGGTTAGCGTGTAGGCGGGTTGGGAGATAAGGGGTCCCTGTCCGTGACCCCGACCTTGCACAGGCATCTCGACACTGAGTACGCCGCGGTCCACCTAGGACGATGGGGGCTTGTGGTAGTGCGCGAGAAACCGGCGCAGCCGTAACGCCGTGCGAAACGCGAGGGCTTCCATGTACGATTTCCTCGTCCGACCGCTGGGGATGCCGTTGGGGGAGGCGAGGGTCGGCAATCGGCGGCCGGCCACTCAACCGGGAAGGAAGTCTGTCGATGGGACGGCACAAGCGAAGCCTTGTCGTGGTCGGTCTGATCCTGCTCGTGGCCGCGCTCGCTCCGGCGGCGGGAGCGCGCAAGCCGCACAAGAAGAAGAAGCCCGAGCCCAAACCGCTCAGCTTCCGAGTCACGTGGACGGTGACCCGTGGGACCTGGAACATGGACTACGACTGTCGCTGCGACCACGCGAGCTACGGTGGCGTCCACACCCTGAAGGAGGGCGACATCGGCCTCCAAGTCGAGGCGACCTACAACGACGTGAAGATCGCCGCCAAGGACATGACGCCGGCGATCACGGCGGACGCCAGCAGCTGGAGCGCCAAGGGCGACTTCTCGATGAATGAGAACGTCTGGACGGAGACCGATCCGGACTATCTGATCGACTGTAACGGCAAGTTCGCCAAGGGTGGCCCGGCTCCTGTGCTCTCAGCCAGCAGCGGCTGGCTGGACAGTCACTTCCTGGTCGAGGCCATGAAAACGTTCAAGCTCGACGGCGTGACCGGCAGCAACTGCCCGGGCCTAGCCCATTACCACCCGTTCTGGCCCATCTCGGTGATCTCGCCGGACAAGACCATTGCTCCGCAGCGGTTCATTCAGGACATGATGACCGCGCCGGCCAAGGTCGACCTCTCGCTGCTGCGGCACATGAAGGTGGGCGACGTGGCCGGCATCACGGTGCACCACGGGACGCGCCTGCCCCCGGAGGACTGCGAGTTCGCGGCTCCCAGTGGCTCTACTTGCACGGAGTCGTTCGAGTTCACAGGCCATTTGCGGTTCGAGCGAACGGGCTGAGAGCAAGAGCACCAACACCCTGGGGTTGGGGGCGTGCGTTCGTGGTTGCTGTTGCAGGCGATACCAGCCACAGCGTGTGGGGTTGGGTGTGTGTTACGGTCGGGCGGGCCGGTTGCCGGCGACACGATTGCGTTTGGGGGCTTGAGGGATGCGGAGATTTCTGCTGTGTGGAGGCTTGTTGGGTTTAGGCGTGGTGCTTGTGCTCGCATCGGTGGTGTTTGCCGCGATGCCGGTTGCGGTGTGGCCGGGCGCGAGCGAGTTGGCTCTGCCGGCGAACGCGAACACGACCGCCGGGGCCCAGAACGCCGACCTTAACTCGGTGGTGTGTACGAGCGCGGGCAACTGCGTCGCCGCCGGGCAGTACAAGGACACGACGGGTAGCACCCAGGCGGTGGTCGCGACGCAGTCGGCGGGTGGGGCGTGGCACGCGAGCGAGCTGACCCTGCCGGGCAACGCGAACACGACCGCCGGCGTCCAGAACGCCGTCCTGGACTCGGTGGACTGTCCGAGCGCGGGCAACTGCGCCGCGACCGGCCGCTACGCGGACACGACGAGTAGCGAACAGGGGCCGGCGTCCAGAGCGCCTTCCTGAGATCGGTGGTGTGCCCGAGCGCGGCCAACTGCGCCGCCGCCGGGCTGTACAGAGACACGACAGCTAGCACCCAGGCGATGGTCGCGACGCAATCGGCTGGTGGGGCATGGCACGCGAGCGAGCTGACCCTGCCCGCGAACGCGAACACGACCGCCGGCCACCAGGACGCCGAGCTGAACTCGGTGGCGTGCGCGAGCGCGGGCAACTGCGCCGCCGCCGGCTTCTACGCAGACACGACGGGCGGTCAACGGGCGCTGGTCGCGGCGCAGTCGGCTGGTGGGGCGTGGCACGCGAGCGAGCTGACCCTGCCGGGCAACGCGAACACGACCGCCGGCAACCAGGTCGACCTGAACTCGGTGGTGTGCCCGAGCGCGGGGTACTGCGTCGCCGCCGGCAACTACAGGGACACGACGGGGAGCTTCCAGGCGATGGTTGTGAGTTCGGTCGCCTCACTCGCAGTGGGGACGTCGAGCCTGCCGTCTGCGGCGGACGGATCGGCCTATAGCGCGCGGCTTTCATCGACGGGCGGGGCAGGCGGCGGCACGTGGTCGCTCAGCTCGGGGTCACTCCCGGCCGGGTTGAGGTTGAACGCTTCGACCGGCGTGATCTCCGGTGTGCCGAAGGCGGTCGGGAGATCGCGCTTCACCGTCAGCGTCAGCGATCCCGGACCGCCCGTACAGCACGCGAGCGCATCGCTCTCGATCGCGGTCCGCCCCGCACCACCCGCGCGCATCAAACTGGTCAAGACCAGCGGCTCGCTGATCACCCTGACCCTCTCTTGCCACGGATCAGCCGGCCAGAAGTGCAGCGGCAAACTGAAGCTCACCGCACTAGAGCGCTTGACCGGACACACGATCACCGCCATCACCGCCAGCAAACCGAAGAAGACGACCAAGACCGTCACACTCGCCAGCACCACCTACGGATTCACCGGCACGAGCAAAACGCTCAAGATCACGCTCAACAAGACCGGCAAACACCTCCTCGCCAAATTCCACAAGCTCTCCGCCAAGCTCACCCTCACACCCACCGGCGCGAGGACCCCAGCCACGACCAAGACAATCACGATCAAAGCCAAATAAGGCGGCCGGCCATGGCGGCGAGGCGATCAGGTGCCACCGAACAATGACCGCGCCTCCGCGGGGCCGACTACGAGATCGTGAAGATCGCCGCCCACCTCGAGTCGACCGGACTGTTCGACGCCGCCGACCTTCATGGGCTCGAAGCCGGCGGTTCGGATCAACCGTTCGACTTGCCGGCCGGCAAGCTCGTCGTCCGTGACGTAAAAGAGAACGGCCGGCTCCGGTGACCGGTTGCTGGAGGACTCGAGGAGATCGCCCGACATGCTGCCAAACGCCATGGCCAGGCGCGCCCCCTCAGGCAGCCATCCAGCAACAACCTTGCCAGAGGACTGCCGTTGCGGCAGCAGACGCACAATTTCCCCTTGTGCGTCGAGGCCGACCGGGTTGCTCGGAACGACCACAAGCCTGTCGGTTAGCGAGTCGGCGATCTCCTCTATGACGCCCTTCAGCACGCCAAACCGCAGCGCGAGGATGACGGCATCGGCGCCCTGCAACGCGTCGCGGTTGTCGCTGGCAGCGGCCGCACCTCGCCCGATCGCCGCAGCCAGCGTTCGTGCCGACTCTGTGTCGGCGCTCGAGAGACGCAGGGTCTCGCCGCCTGCCGCGAGCCGGCGGGCGATGACCGATCCGAGCCCTCCAGTGCCGATGATCGCGGTGCTCATGACCTGAACCCGTCTCTCACGTCGTCTGCTCGGATGGCCAGTGAGCGGGCGTCCAGTCCCCATCTGGGTCCGTGGTTTGTCCCACTTCGATGATGTGTCCGTCGGGATCGCGGATGTAGCAGCGGATCTCGTACTCGTGCTGTTTGGGCGGCGTCAGGAATTCAGCGCCACGCGCGCTCCATTCGCCGTACACGGCCGCGATGTCTTTGACCCGGATATTCACGAAGCTGCTGACCCGGTCGGGATCGCGCGGCGTCTCCAGAGTGACCGAAGGCTTGTCGTCCGTCGGGCCGCCCCCGACGCTGATGACGATCCAGCTGTTCGATAGCGCGACATTGGTCGGCTCTCCGGACGGCTTTCCGGAGAAGACGACCCTGCCGCCGAGTACTTCGGTGTAGAAGCGCCGAGAGCGCTCGACATCGTCTGAGACGATGAAGTGGGTCAGTACAAGCCCCTCTGGGGGCGTACTCGATGGCCACTGAGCGGGCGTCCAGTCTCCTTCTGGGTCCGTGGTTTGCCCGACTTCGATGATGTGTCCGTCGGGATCGCGGATGTAGCAGCGGATCTCGTACTGGTGCTGTTTGGGCGGCGTCAGGAATTCAGCGCCACGCGCGCTCCATTCGGCGTACACGGCCGCGATGTCTTTGACCCGGATATTCAGGAAGCTGGTGACCCGGTCGGGATCGCGTGGCGTCTGCAGGGTGACCGAGGGCTTGTCGTCCGTCGGGCCGCCCCCGACGTTGGTGATGATCCAGCTGTTGGATAGCGCAACGTAGGTCAGCCCTCCGGGGCCCGAGAAGGCCACCCTGCCGCCGAGCACCTCGGTGTAGAAGCGCCGAGAGCGCTCGACATCGTCCGAGACGATGAAGTGGGCCAGCACAATCCCCTCCGGGGGCGGTGGGAGCTCTGCCATCTGGCACCTCCACTGGTTGGGCCTCACACCCCGCTCACGACCGGGTCTGGAGCCAGGTGTCCTATCGAACGCGCATTCCATCCACTTCCACGGCTCGGGTCAAGAACCCGTTCGATTCGCATCGGCGTCGGGGTGGGTGTAGGTCGCCGAGAGCCCGGTGTTTCGGACTCTGAGCGCCGGTACAAACATCGCCGGCCTCTGGTTGCATTGCCGGGGACGGGGGCTCGCCATCGCGTATCATCCGCGCCCGAGTGCGTGCTGGGCTGTGGCTTCGACGAGGATTTCGCTGGCTGACGCCGGCCGTATTGGGGTTCGCGGTACTCAGCTCCCCGCTCGGAGGAGCTTCGGGTGCCGCGCAGACGCCCCTGGAGATCTCGATCTCCGGCAATCACTTCGTCAACAGGCTCAATGGCACCGGCCAGAGGATCCAGCTGCGCGGAGTCGACGTCTCAAGCTCCGAATATGCCTGTGCCGAGAACTACGGCTACGACGACGGGGACTACACCAACGCCACCGCGGCGGCGATCGCCGCGTGGGGCGCCAACGTGGTTCGGATACCACTCAACGAGGACTGCTGGCTGAATACGAACCTCCCAGCGGGCGATCCGTACGGGGGTGCGGGCTACCAGCACGAGATTCAGAGCTTCGTCTCGGACCTCAACGCGCACGGGATCTACGCGATCCTCGACCTGCACTGGACCGCGCCCGGGAACCAGACCGCGCTCGAGCAGCAGCCGATGCCCGACATGGACCACTCGCCGGCGTTCTGGACCTCGGTTGCCACCGCGTTCAAGTCCAACCCGGCGGTCGTGTTCGACCTCTTCAACGAGCCGTACGACCCGACCGACTTGCGGTCAGGCAGCGACGGGAATACGTCAGACGCGGTCACCTGGGGTTGCTGGGAGTCCGGCACCAAGCCGGACGTCGTCGGTGGTGGTGCTCCGCCAGTTCCCTGCTACACGCAGGCCTACGACGCCGACAACAATCCGACGACCCGGTACCAGATCGTTGGCATGCAGACCCTGCTCACCGACATCCGCAACGTGGGCGCCACCCAACCGATCATCGTCGGTGGTCTCGACTACGCCGACGACCTCGGTGACACCAACGACGCCAACGGCGGCGGTCAGGGCTGGATGCAGCACGCGCCCGACGATCCGCTCAACCAGGAGGCGGCGTCGTTCCATAACTACCAGGGCGAGGGCTGCGACAACCAGACCTGTTGGGACAACACAGTCAAGTCGGTCTCCGCCCACGTGCCGGTGGTCACCGGCGAGTTCGCCGAGGACAACTACTTGGCGGCCGGATGCCACGCGAGTGCGGGGGCGAGCACGTTTGATGACCGCTACATGAAATGGGCTGACACCAACGGTGTCAGCTACTTGGCCTGGGTATGGCTCGTCGACGACCCGCCCCAACAGGGCGACGACACCTGCGACAGGTACGGGCTTCTCAGCTCCTACCACGGTATGCCGGTCGCCCCGAACGGGACCGCCGTGCACGATCACCTGACTGCGCTGGCGGGCAAGGGCCCCGGGACCGGCAAGGTCAAGCCGGCGGTCACGCTGCGCTCCTTCAGCGCCGCCGTTCAGTCGGGCGGCTCGGCGGTCAAGTTCGGTCTGCGCTCTGCGCAGAAGTGCACCGGCACGATCACGGGCCAGACGGTCAACTCCTACGCGGTGAGGACCGTCAAGCACAAGGCCCGCAAGGTGTCGCTGGGCTCGGTGAAGTTCTCGCTCAAGGCGGGCAAGTCAAAGACGGTCGTCCTGAAGCTGAGCAAGGCATCCAAGAAGCTGCTGGCCGCCAAGCGCTCGCTCAAGGTGCAGATCACGATCACGCTGACCAGCGCCGGTCACCGCCGCACGGTCCTGCACCGCACGACGACGCTGCACCGCAAGTGAGCCAGACGGCGAAGCCCGGCCTGGCTGAATAACCGCTCGCTGGCGCGGAAAGCGACCTAGTGCGTATCCGGTTTGCTCGGGTTGGCGATGGGCGCGTGACTGGGTGGCGGGCCGGCGAGCGCGCCCGCGGCCCGGGCAGGCGCCCGGATAACGCCACTCTCGGTTCGCGCCCGGAGCCGAGAGTGACGTTGGCGCCGCTGGTGGGGGTCATCGTCACCTTCGCGCGCGCCGCCGCGCCGAGTGTGACGTTTCCCAAGGCCGAGAGCCGCAGAGCCGAGAGCCGGGAGCCGAGGCCGGGAGCCGGGTCGGCGGCGAGCGGGGAACGGGCGCCGGGGCGGGCATAACCTCGAAAACTCCGCTGCGGCCCGCGAGCATTCGAGGTTAAGTCTGCCCATCAGACCTAACCCGCCATCCCCTCCGCGCCAGGTCCGAGTTTTCGAGGTAGTGCGTATCCGGTTTGTTCCGTCTGGGTGGGTTTGTAGCTTGACGGGGTGCCGCGGCCTGGGTTTCTCGTTCGATCATGGAGTTCCAGGAGCGGTTTTCCGATGAGGATGCGTGTCGCGACTATCTGTTCGCGTGCCGGTGGCCGGAAGGCTTTCGATGTCGGCGGTGTGGCGGGTCGCGTGTCGGGGTGATGCATCGCCGGCGGTTGGTGTGGCAGTGCAAGGACTGTGGGTTGCAGACCTCGGTGACGGCGGGAACCGTGATGCACAAGTCGCGGCAGCCGTTGCGGACCTGGTTTTGGGCGGCGTATCTGGTCGCCACGCATCACCCGGGGATCTCGGCCAGGCAGCTGCAGCGCCAACTCGGGCTGTCGCGATATGAGACCGCGTGGCTGATCTTGCAGAAGCTGCGCCGGGCGATGGTCGCTCCCGAGCGCGAATCGCTGAAGGGGGAGATCGAGGTCGACGAGTTCTATCTCGGTGGCGAGGAACCGGGGCTCTCTGGTGGCCGCGCCCGCGGCAAGAAGGCGCTGATCGGGGTGGCGATCGAGGTTCGCGGCGCCGGCTCCGGCCGGTTGCGCCTGCAGATCCTCGACGATCTCTCCGCGCAGTCGCTCGGCGCGTTCGTGAGGGCCACGACCGCGCCCGGCACGATCGTGCACACCGACGGGTGGACCTCATACAACTGCCTCACCGAGCTCGGGTTCGAACATCGCAAGCGAGTCCAGCGCACCGACACCTCGGGCGAGCTGCTGCTCCCCCGAGCGCACCGCGCCGTCTCAAACCTCAAAGCGTGGATGCACGGCACCCACCGCTCGGTCAGCGACCCCCACCTCCAGGTCTACCTCGACGAATACGTCTTCCGCCACAACCGCCGCAACACCCCAATGGCCGCCTTCCAAACCCTCTCGGCCTCACCACCCTCCACCAGCCGACGACCTACAGCGAGATCACCCGAACAGCCGCCTAACACAAAACGGAACAAACCGGATACGCACTTTCGAGGTTACTCCCGCCTTCCCGCCGTCGCACCGGACTACAAACCCGGCGTGCCATGCACCCCAACCTGAGCCAACCGGATACGCACCAGCGACCTTCCTTAAACCCGCCCCGCCCCGCCACGGAACAACCTATCGGCGCTCTACGAGCGCCTTGAAGTTGTTCAGAGCGTCTCCGAGAGTCTTGCCATTCATGCGCTTGACGATGAGCGCGTCGGCGAGCTTGCCTAACACGCCGCGCGGCAGCGCGTAGTCGAACGTCGTGGTCAGGCGCGCGCCGTCGCCTTCCGGGTTCAGCTCCCAGCGAGCGCGCCCCGACAACATGCCCTCCATCTGAAGAAGCTGCAGCTTATCCGGCTGGTAGTCAAGAACCGTCTCGGTGATTGACATGGACATGCCGACCGACTTGACCTTGAAAACGACCTTGCCCCCCTGTTCGGGGAAAGGAGCGGCGATGTCGATCTCCGTCATCCCTGGATACCAGTCCGGCCAGCGGCTGGCATCGCTCAAGAGCGCCATCGTCTCCTGCGGCGAGGCGTTGATCTGGACGTTGCGTTGCACGATCGCCATCGTGGATCTCCTAGCTCTCTTGTGTCGTCCTGCTCCGTGACGGCGCGGCTGGGCCAATCGGTTGCGGCCGGAGCGGACAGGACCATAGACGAGCGCCGGCGCTCTCGACGGATCGCCCTGGTCTCCGAGAGCAGCAGCGCGACGGCACGGATCGCGCCGCTGAAAGAGAACCGGACCTGCCCGCATGTCACGACGGGTTCTTCGGTTGCCACGCTGACGCACCCGCCTTCGCGCGGCCAGCGCGACTCGCGCGGCCGTTCAGTAGACGCATGTCAGGCCCGTGTCGCGGACGCGCGGGTTGAGGACAGAGCGCGCGCAGGGCCGATCAGCTCAGAGGAGGGTGATCAGCCCTCTCACGACCAGTATCAGACCGATCGCGGCGGCGCCGATGATCGCGGCGCTTCGACCGCTGCGTCCCATCCACGCCTTGAACCGGCTCACCCTGTCCCGGGTCGAGTCGGGCGCGAACACGTAGCCGAGCAGGGGTAGCTCGAGCAGGATCTGCTGCATGAGGCAGAAGTAGATGACCAGCAGGACGGTCGGGACCGTCCCCGGATTGACCTTGTGGATGTGATCGAGCGCATCGAGATAGGAGACGCCGGGGAAGCTGAGAACCGCCCCGACGACGAACGTCACCTTGGGGTCTCCCTTGCCGAGCATCCGCAGCGGCAGCGACTCGGTCGGCTTGCCGGCCTCGCGCTTGGCCTGCAGCTTGGCGTCCTTCTTCGCCCGTCGGCGCTCCTGGTATGGCTGGTCACGCCCGGTGGCAAGCACGAACGCGATCGCCAGCACGAGCACGCCGACGACGATGTCCTCGAGCGGGCTGATCGTGTGCTTGGAAGTGCTTGCCGCGCTGGAGCCGTTGAGCGAAAAGACAATCACGAGCCCGAGCGTGACGCTCGTCGTATACGCGCCGAGCAGATACCCAGCCATCAACCGTTTCGGGTTTGGCAGCAGCAGCATCACCGTCACCGCGGCGAGCAGCGTCGGGTTGAACATCGCGACCAGCGACAGGAGGAAGACATCAACCAGGTTGCTGTTCATCACTGAGCTCCCGTGGACCGAAGCGCATTCACCGGTGCCGCGAATCAGGCGCTCGGCGGCTCACCGCCGGATCGGCAGCTTGGTGCGGTCAATCGCCTGGTCACTCATGTCTGCTCGCCTTCGTCGTGTCTGTGTGCTGCCCGTTCTGCGCTCCGCCCGAGGTCGGTGACTCGCTGTCGACGTCGGTGATCAGACGATCAGCCAACGCGGTCGCGAACGCACGAGCCTGCTCGAGATAGTCCGGCTTGAGGTTGGTCGGGGGGATCTTCACGCCGAGGTAGCTCTCCCGGTTCTCGCCCTTGCCGAAATAGCTGAACAGCGACAGCAAAGACCGGATCTGGCCGCCGGCGAACGAGAAGTGAATGCCATCGACGTACTCGCCGCCCCGCTCGGTGCCCAGCTTGTTCACGGCCCTGAGGTTGAAACCCCAGTAGCGCCGGCACACCACGTACGCGGTGAAGCGCTTGTCCCTGAGCACTCGTCCCGCTGCGTCTGACGTCAGCCAGGAGCGGATCGGCACGCTCGTCTTCAGCCACCACGTCGGCGAGCCGATCACGACGAGGTCGTAGTCGCCGTCGCTGGCTTCGTCCGGGATCCGGATCTCTCCGGTCGCGCTGCGCAACTGCGCCGGCATCATCCCGAAAATGTCGAGATAGGGGCGCCGGAGCGGAAAGCGCGTAAACCGCTCTGCGTAGCGTGAATCGGTCAGCTCAATGCCGGCCAGGCGCACGTCGCAGCCGCGCCGTCGGAGCACCTCCGCCATCGCGTCGGCCACCTTGAGGCTCTGCTGCGTGTAGGTGAAATAGACAAACAGAACCCGCGGTCCCGTCGCGCTCGCTTCGCTCAGCGCCATCGGCCACTCTCACCCTCGGTCACGCGCTCCGGTTATCGACAACGCTGCAGGCCACGGTACGTTCGCGGCGACTGCTGTCGTCACCCGGATGGGATGAGGCGCCATCCTCTGCGTACCAGCAATCCCACTTCGGACGGCCCGGCGGGCGCTCAGCGCGATGCGCAGAAGAGGCCGAGCAAAGCGCGGCCGATCATCGATCGTCCCACTTCACATCCCCGATGGAATTGACCTCGAACCATCGGCGCCGCGTCATCGCCTGATCGCGAACCTCGAGGCGAGTCGTGCCGTTGTCGTCAGCCTCCCGAAGCAGCCTGACAGCAGCGGCTACCGTCTCCTTGTCCCCGTCGATCCCGGCGGCTGACGTCCTCAGCAGTGCGCGTTCGAGGGAACTCTCGGCGCCATGAGCATCGCCCGCGGTGCGCCGATCCTGCACCGCTTTAAGCGCGTCTCGCAGCTCGGCGCTCTCGTCCGCTGGCATCTCACCCTCCTAGACCGTGTGCGATCCAGCCTAGCGGTCACAGCCTGTTCGCCGGAGCACGACGAGCGCCCGCTCAGCCAATCAGCGGCAGCGCGCGCGCCTGAGCGAGCCTGTCCAGCGCGTCCTGCATCCGCCCCGTGACGAGCTCGTACCCCTCGTCCGGATTGCTGCCCGCGCCACCGAGCTCCTCGCGCAGGTCGATCGGCGGGAGCACCTCGATCGAGATTTTGGCCGGGAGCGGAAGACGTCCCGGGAGATCAAGAACTGTGATGCCCCACGGCGGCGCGATCTGGACCGGCGCGACGTCGATCCGCAGCAGCTGGTGCAGGTGCAGCAGCCGCGCGATGTGCTCGCCCTGACCGAGGAACAGCGCCGTCTCCTGGCCGCCGATCGAAACGACCGGGACGAGTGGCACGCCGTGCTTCAACGCCAGCCGCACGAAGCCGGTCCGATGGGCGAAGTCGATCTCAGCGGAATGCCAGCTGGCCCGGTAGGTCTCGTGGTCACCGCCGGGATAGACGAGCAGGGCGGCGTCGCGCGCGAGCGCGCGCCCCATGTTCTCCGGCGATGCGGGCACGGTCCCGTACGGCGTCAGCATGGCCCGAACGCCAGGCACTTTGAACACGAGGTCGTGCGCGAGCTGGAAGAACTCGCGCTCGGGCCCGAAGTGGTCATAGAACGCCTGGGAGAAGATGAACGTGTCGGCGATCAGCGTGCCGCCCGAGTGGTTGCCGACGAGCAGCACCGGCCCTTCCGCCGAGATGTTCTCCAGCCCTCGCACATCGGCGCGGAACCAGACGTCCGCCATGACGCGCAGCGCGGCGAGCGTGCGCGCGATGTACTCGGGATCACGCAGCTCGAAGGGGTCGACAGCCGGCGGCCGGTGGGCCAGGTGGCGCGGGTCGGTGGCGTGGACGACGTCGGCCGATATGGCGCGAAGCATCCGCGCTTCCGCAGCGGCGCCCCCGAGCATCCGGCGCATCCCCCTGCCACGACGCGCGGACGCGACCACCGGAAGCACGCGACGCTGTGCGTGACGGTCCGATGTCTGTGGCATCCAAATGCCTCCTTGGTCGCATTCGACGATACGGCCGTGACCGGCAAGCCACATCGGTACGGAGTACGGAGCGCACTGCACGTCACTACGTGACAGTCCGGCACGCCACGCCAGCGCGTAAGACGACCGGGCGATACCACCCGGGCGGCGGGTGCCCGAGCGGCGAGGCAATTAGCGTCAGACGGCGAGCTGGCGGGCCCAGTCGGCCAGCTCGTCCTGGGCCGCATCGGCCCGGTCCCGCGCGGCCAGGTAGATCGTCCACGTCTCGCCGTTCGGCCAGTCGCGCCAATCGTCGTACGCCTGGTTGGACTCGATCTGGGCCTCTCGGCGGACGAAGCTCAACTCCTCGAGCATCGCGTAGTCGTACGCCGACGGGCGCGCGACCGCAAACTCGCGGTTCTCCCCTGCCACCGCCAGCTTGGTTCGTTGAAGCTCGGTGCCCACTGGCTCCCCCTTCCTGGACTCCTATTCCGCGGTCCCACGGAATATGGTCGAACGCTGCCGTTGCCAGCGCGTTTCCAGGACGTTGCCGCCGAAATGATGGTTTCTCAGCCGGCCGCGGGTCCGTGGCCGAAACCGCCGATCGGCCCGTCCAGCTCGGCCACGAGGAGCCGGCCGGACAGACGCCCGAGCCGCCGGGCGACCGCCGGCACGCGAGCACCGGCGACCGGATCGTCAGGCGCGATCAGGCGCGCGTTTCGCAGCTCGTAGGTGCGCCCGGCCCGGACGAGAAGGCCACCGCCCGCGAGCACGTTCTGCACCCAGTCCGACCGCTCGCCGTACAGGACCACGACGGCGAGCGTCGACCCCCGCCGGTAGGCATTCACGGGCGTTCGATACAGCCGCCCGGAGCGCCTCCCGCGATGGCAAATGACGACCCATGGCGGCAGCAGCCACGCGTAGCGGAGCTGGATCGGATTATTGATCCGGCGGTTGAACCGCGCCACCCGTCTCGAGAGCTCGACGGCCATGGACAGGTAAGTTTCGCATCCCGCATTGCCTCCCATGTACCCTCAAGGTCAACAGATGGCATCTGCGGAGGAGAGCAGCGGCGTTCGCCGCGTGGGGACTGAGAGCACCGCGCTAGCCGGGGAGTGGCGACGGTTGCGACGGGCTGCCACGGCGGTGGCTTTGTTCACGAGCCCGATGTTCTTCGTGCTGCTCTACGACCGGCTCGGCTTCTCGGTCATCGGAGCGCTGGCGCTCACCGCCGGGAGCGTGATCGCGTTCCGCGGCCTGGTCGACGTGCTCAGCCGCAAGCTGCTGCCCTGGCCGAGCCTCTATGGCGTCGACCGTGCGATCGCCGAGGAGGACGTCGTGGCCCGGCGGCGGACCTGGTTCTGGCGCCGCTTCTACCGCTTCATCGTCGTCGTCGGCGTGGTCCTCGCTGTCATCGGCGGACTGGTTGCCCTGTTTGGCCATCACTCCTGGTGGGGCGGCGTCCAGCAGATCTTCACCTTCATCGGCCAGATCGGCAGCCAGCTTCCGAGCCTGGCCATCAGCCTGCTGATCCTGTTCCTCGGGAACATGTTGATCCTGTTCGGACCGCTGCTGATGGCGAACCTGCGGCAGGTGCGCGGCTACGAGCCCGGCGACGCGAGCTGGGGCGTGGCGATGGAGGACGTACGCGGTCAGGCCGAGCCCAAGGAGGAGGTCGCACGCGTCGTCCGGCTGTGGCAGTCCGGTGAGGAGTTCGAGCGGGCGGGCGGAAAGCGAGAGCGCGGGCTGCTGTTCCTGGGCGCCCCGGGCACCGGTAAGACGATGCTCGCGAAGGCGATCGCGACGAACTTCAACTGCCCGTTCGTGACGATCCCGGGATCGGGCTTCGCGGCGACGTTCATCGGCATCGACGTGATCGTGGTCATGTTCCTGATCCGCAAGGCGAAGCGGCTGGCCCGCAAATGGGGCGGTCAGTGCATCGTCTTCATCGACGAGATCGACGCCGTCGGCACGCGCCGCTCGAGCCTCGGCGGCGCCAGCGCCGGCGGGATGATGGTCGGCAGCCAGAGCTTCGAGGACTACTGCTTCTACGGGCCGTGGGGCTCGCTGACGCCGTCGGGCGACCTGATCCTCGAGACGCGGGCCTGGCGCGAGCGGCTGTTCACCCAGCGCGCTGAACCACGCGGCCCGAACATCCCGCCGATCATCGCCAAGCCGGCCGAGCTGGTCCAGCGCTACATGTTCCCCGGGATGATGGGCGGCGGCATGGGCGGTCTCGCGCTCAACCAGCTGCTCGTCCAGATGGACGGCATCGGTGAGCCGCGCTTCACCAGCCAGCAGTTCACCAAGCGGATCAACACGCTGCTCGACGCGGTCTACTTCGTCCCGCGCAAGATCGGGCAGCACTCGCTGCGCTTTCCGCCGCCGAAGCCGGCTCCCGAGCAGGTGTTCTTCATCGGTGCGACCAACGTCCCAATTGACACGCTCGACCCGGCCCTGATCCGACCCGGCCGGATGGGTCGCCACGTGTGGTTCCGCACTCCGACGCTCGAGGACCGCAAGGACATCTTCAATTTGTATCTGGGCAAGGTCGACCACGAGCCCGATCTCGACACCGACCGCCGCCGGGACGAGCTGGCCAGGATCACGAACGGCTACGCGCCGGCGATGATCGAGCAGGTGTGCTCGCTCGCCCTGACCTACGCCCACGCCGACGGCCGCCACGAGTTCGGATGGCCGGACATCGTCGAGGCGATGACCACGGTCGAGGCGGGCACGGCGGTGGCAATCGATTACATCCCCGAGGAAACCCGCGCGGTGGCGATCCACGAGGCCGGTCATGCCGTCAACGGCCACCTGTATATGAAGGACGTCCTCTCCACCCGTCTCTCGATCCGCAAGCGAGGCAACTCGCTCGGCCATCACCAGGCGATCGAGACCCAGGAGCGGTTCTCCTCCTGGCGCAGCGAGGAGTTCGCGAAGCTCGTGTGGACGCTCGGCGCGATGGCGGCGGAGCACGTCTTCTACAACGAGAACTCGACCGGGGTCGGCGGCGACGTGCAGAGCGCGACCCTGCGCGCGGCATGGATGGTGGGAATGTGCGGGATGGGCCCGGATCCGGAGCTGATCAACGGGAGCCTCGAGCCCGGAGAGGAGCGTGAGGCCGTCCTGAACAAGCTCGAGCGGATCGGCAACACGATCATGAACCGCGCCCAGGTCAGCGGGCCGATGGCCTCCGACCCGATGTCCTCCGTTCTCGGTGACCGCGCCAAGCGCGAGTCGGCGGCGCAGCTACTTGGTCAGGCCTACCTGGTCGCGTACGCGACCGTCGAGGCGAACCGCGAGTCCGTTGAGCAGGTCGCGGATGCGTTGATCCGCCGCAAGGAGATGCACGGCGACGAGGTGGTTGACCTGTTGAACCGGGTGTCCCTGGCCAAGCCTGAGATCAAGCTGTTGGACGAAACGACCTGGCCGCACGTATGAGCAACGACGGACCCCGTCTCAGCGCGGTTAAAGAGCACGTGGCTGATTCGCCGATCCCCCAGGCACGCCGGATCGCGACCCACAGCCCCAGCCCCCAGGCCGAGTCGTCCCCCCACGCGCACAAGTTCCGCGTGGTGACCGCGGTGCTGATCGCGCTCGGGGTGGTTTCGCTCGTGGTCGCGATCTCGCTCAGCGCGTTCGGCTCGAGCTCGACGAAGTCGACCGGAGACTGGTCTGCCTTCCATCCCCAGGACACGGGTCTGCAGGGCGCGCAGGAGATCGCCGACTTCGTCTCGCCCTACTACCGCGCCACGCCGGCCTACCAGCTGGCCGTGGTGACGGCGATGAACCTCAACGATCCGAGTAACCCGCTCCAGGTTGTGGTCCCATCCTCGAGCGCCGCCGGCGGGGTGGCGGCGCTGCCCGCGAACAGCACGATCGCCTACAACCTCTGCGGCCTCGGCAGCCACGACTGCTCGATCGGCGTTGGATCGGCCTCCGGCGACCGCCTGCTGCTGCTACGCCGTGAGGCCCTGGAGCTCGCCCTCTACACGTTCAAGTACATCCCCGGGGTCCACACGGTCGTGGCGATCCTCCCGCCAGGCCATACCACCGCCTCGAGTCGGCTCAGCGCCACGCCGCCGACCGGCAGCCAGGTCTCGTCGAACAACACCAAGTCGGTTAACCTGGCGCTCGCGTTCGACCAGAAGGAGCTGCAACCCTGGCTGGACCGTCCGCTCCGCGAGACCCTTCCGGAAGCACTGCCCCCATCGGTGGCGCAGATGCCGAACGCGCCCGAGGCCGAGCTGGTCAGCGTGATCACTGCGCACGGCCTGTTCACCGAGCACACCGAGCAGGCTCAGGATGGCAGCAATCTGCTCGTGCTGAGCCCGCAGTCGCCTCAGTGAGTCAGTTCGACGACGGCCGACGGCCGGCCGCCCGCTCCCAGCCGTCGCAGCGCAGCACCGGCAGCCGCGGGTAGCGGACGAATCGCTCCGGCTCGGTTCGCGAGCGCCGGCACAACGAGAACTCCGAGCCGCGGGTGTTGCGAATGATCTGCTGGTGGGCGCAGGAGTCGCACAGCCCCGCCGGTGGGCGCGCCATCAGGACACGCCGACGGCGAAGCCCGAGACCCGGCCACTGCGGTTGAAGCGGACCGACAACTGCCCGCCGTGCACGAGGCAGTAGCTGTAGGCGTGGCCGGCCCGCGAGAGCGGCTGACCGGCCGTGTATAGGACCGACTCGAATGATGTCCCCTCGCGGAGTCGCTGCACCGTGCCCGCGGGCAGGCAATGCTCCTCCGGCACGCCGTAGGCCCGCTCCCACATCTCCAGATAGGCCTCGGCCCCGCGGAATATGTCGGTGAGGATCGGCCTTCCGGCGAGCACCTGAAGCTCCTGGAGCCAGTCCGGATACATCCCGTAGTTCGCCACGCCGTCCTTGTTCAGGTCGAACACCCGCTGACCCCAGACCTCGCGCGCGAACGAGACCTTCCCGTCGAACGAACCGAACGGGTAGGAGATCGGGTTCCCAGACGTCGGCTGGCTCTGCTCCGCCAGGCCGTTCATGTCCGCCCCGTAGCCGAAGCCGGTGCCGTTGTAGAACCGCTTGTTTCGGATCAGGCGGCTCGCCCGCCATTGGGCGATGAACGTCTGCGGGGACGCCCCGGCGATCGGTGTGACGAAGCCGCCGAGGTTGTAGATCCGCGGGTTCTCCTGCGGGGAGTCCCAGCTGTGGGCGGAGACCACCCCGGAGTAGTGGTGCGCCTCCAGGATCGACAGGGTCGAATCGGCTGTCTTGGCGTCCATATGGTCGAGCTCGACGATGAAGTGTTCCTGGATCATCTTGTTGATCAGGTATGCGCCCAGCGAGGTGAGACCGCGCTGGTTGCAGTGAGGCGGCTGCGGATACAGCGGCAGCGGTGCACCCTGAGTCAGCTTGTCGGTCAGGCCGCTGATCAGGCCGCCGAGCGACCCGAGCAGCGGCAGCGTGAGTTGGGCGCTGTCGTGCTCGGGCCCAGTGCACGTCTTCACGTCCCAGAAGCTGCCCGTCTCGAGATGGTTCCCGGCGTTCACGAGCACGCCGAGCTCCCCGCTGTCCATCTTCGTTCCGCCGAACGCGTTGTCGAACTTGTGGATCGGGAAGAAGGTGCTGACGCCGAGACCCCTGACCTCCTTCAGCCCGGCGTCGATCTGAGCCGCGTTGCACAGCGGCTTGCCGAGGTACTCGCCGCAGTTGAACAGGTGCGAGACCTCGATCCCCTCGACCACCGCGAGCTTGCCCTGGTTGACTACCTGCCGAGCCTGGAATGGGTTCGTGACGATTCGGAAGAAGCCCTTGCCTGGCCCGCCGGCCTGCGCGTCGACGTAGTTCTGCAGCGCTCGGAGATCCCGGGCCTGGAGCTGAACCGCGTCCATGTCGTTGCAGGGGTTGCGCCGCGTGGTCATCAGCTCGCACAGGGCCTCGTTGTCGACCAGCTGCGTGACCATCACCCGCAGGCCGGCCATCCACGCGCGCTTGATCCCCGTGTAGTAGTCGCCCTCCTCGGCGAGGTCCGTCGGCAACGGCCAGGCCCGGAACGTCGGCCACCCACGAGTGTCGTGGGAATGCGCGGGGGCGCCGTAGTCGAGGAAGCTCTCGATCTGGCCGTTGGTCCCCTGCTCGTACGGCTTGCAGTCTGGGAGCGCGTACGGTGCGCCGTATGGATGCCACGGCCTCCCGCAGTGGAAGTCGCCGCCGAGAAACTCGAACGCCGTCACGTGCGTGTGGGCATCGATCGTCCCGTTCACCTGCGACTCTGGAGCGGTCCCGTGGAATGGGTTGCCGGTGGCGTCGACGCCGGCCTCCGGGTAGACCGCGCATCCACGGGCGGGCGCGAAGCTGACCGCCAGCGACCGCCCGGTGCCCAGGTTGGTCAGCCTGAAGTGTCCGTCGACACGCCATACGGTGGAGTTGCTCGGCGCCGGGACAAGGCTCAGACCCGAGCCCAGGAACCGGCCGCTCTTGCTGTAGAGCAGGTACTCGCCGAGCGCGGTCGCTTGCATCCGGAACGGGCCCAGCGCTGGTCCGGAGGACGGGTGCACCGCGTAGCAGCCGTGGACCAGCGAGTAGCGGGTCAGCGGCGCCCGAGGGTGGTGTGGCGTGGCGGTGGTTCGCGTTCCGGCCTGCGCGGCCAGGGCGAGCGAGAGCACCAGCACCGCCGACAGGACTACGAGTCGTCTCATCGCGTTACTGCCTCCAGCGTCAGAACGAACGATTCATACGGTTTTCCGGTCACCTCACGTAGCGCCACCTCGCAGGTCCGATTGCTCGAGACGCAGGCGTCGAGGCGCCGCCCGTCGAGCTCCTCGGCCACGTCGCGCAGCGCCGACTGCGGAAGCTCGGGATGGAGCCAGCCCCTGTCGCCGGCCATCCCGCAGCAGCCGGTGGCCGCCGGGACGATCACCTCGTCGGCGAACGCGCCGGCGAGTTCGATCAGCTTACGGGTGAGGCCGAGGTGGTTCGCCGCGCACGTCGGGTGCACGGCCACGCTCGCGAGCCGGCGGCGCACCTCGAGGCGCTCGAGCAGGTGGTCGTGGACCCATGCGATCGAATCGAGCACCTCCACCCCGTCGATGCCGGTCTCGGACAGCAGCCCATGCGTGCACGAGGTCGCATCGATCACGACGGGCAGTCGCCCATCCTCGCTCCAGCGCGCGAACGCGCGACGAACCCGTTCGGCCATCAGCTCGTGTCCGGAGCCGAAACCCTTCGAGCTCCAGGGCGTGCCACAGCAGTTCCCGGCCACGTCCTCGGGGATCCAGAGCGGCCGCCCGGCCCGGGCCGAGAGTGCGACCAGAGCCTCAGGCAGCGACGGCTGTTGAGGGGCGCCGCGTGCGTTGCCGAAGATCCGGTTGATGCACGCCGGCATGTAGACGGCGGCCGCGCCCTCCCGGGTCGTGAACGGGAGCTGCGGCGGGGCCGCCGGCGGGATGCTGCCGCGCAACGCGCGGGCACCGGGCCCGAGTCCGCGGAGCCCGACACGCGAGGCTCGCTCCAGGAGCCCGTAGCGTTCGGCGATCACGCGTCCGGCCCGTTCGGCGCGCTCGCCGTGCCCGGCGTGCCGCAGGTCCTTGATCAGCCTGCCAGTGTCGATGCCCACCGGGCACGCGAGCATGCATGATCCGTCGGCGGCGCACGTCTGCACACCGTCGTAGTCGAACTGCGAGCGCAGCGCGCGCGCTACCGGCGATTGGCTGTCCTGCCGAGCGATCTCGCGCCGGATGACGATCCGCTGGCGGGGCGTGACGGTCACGTTTCGAGACGGGCACACCGGCTCGCAGAACCCGCACTCGATGCACTTGGTCGCGACCTCCTCGATCTCGGGAGTCGATTTCAAGTCACGCAGGTGGACACCCGGATCGCGATTGAGCACGACTCCGGGAGCGAGCACGCTGTCCGGGTCGGCTAGCCGCTTGATCCGCCACATCATCGCGGTCGCCTTCGGGCCCCATTCCCGCTCCACGAACGGCGCCATGTTGATCCCGGTGCCGTGCTCGGCCTTGAGCGAGCCGTCGTAGCGGTCGATGATCAGCTCCACGAGCTCGTGCATGAACGCGTCGTAGCGCTCGAGGTCCGCCGGCTCGCCGAAGTTCGGCGTCAGCAGGAAGTGCAGGTTTCCGGCCGATGCGTGTCCGGCCAGGCCGGGCAGGAATCCGTGTTTGCCGAGCAGGGCCTGGAGGTCCTTCGCCGCCTCGGCCACGCGCTGGGGAGGAACGCACACGTCCTCGATGATCAGCGACACCCCGGGCGGCCGGATCGCTGCGATCAGGCCCTGCATGCCCTCGCGCACGCGCCACAGCATCTCGATCTCGTCCCGGTCGCGCGAGAACCGCGGCGGATCGATCAGCTGGTGGCCGGACAGGATCTCGAGCGCAGCCGTCTCGGCCTGATCGAGCGCCTCGGGGTCCTCGACCCGGAACTCCACGAGCAGGGCGGCCGACTCGGGCGGAAGCGTCTTCCACCGCTCCGGCGTGCCGTCCATGTTGTAGGCGGCGGCGATCAGCGTCGGCGCGACCATCAGCTCGGTCGCGGTGGCGCCCGACCGAACCAGCGAGTCGACCGCGGATGCGGCCGCCTCGAGGTCGGGGAAGAACGCCAGCGACATCGTCGCGTGACGCCCGAACGTGACGGTCTCGAACACCGTCTCGGCCACGAACGCCAGCGTGCCCTCGGACCCGATGATCAGACGCCGGAAGATCTCGAGCGGCGTGTCGGCGTCGAGGAATGCGCACAGGCGGTAGCCGGTCGTGTTCTTGATCTCAAACTTCCGTGTAATCCGAGCGCTCAGCTCGGCGTCGGAGCGGATCTCGTCGCGGATCTCGATCAGCCCGGCGGCGAGCTCGGGCGCGGCCTGCGCGAAGCGCTCCTCGGCATCTGGCGCCGCCGTGTCGATCACCGCGCCCGACGGCAGCACGAACGTCATCGAGCGAACGGTTCGGTAGGAGTCAGCGACGACGCCGCAGCGCATCCCTCCCGAGTTGTTGGCGACGACACCGCCCACGCAGGCGATGTCGGTGCTCGCTGGGTCAGGGCCGAGCCTGCGGCCGTGCCGGGCCAGGAGCCGGTTCACGTGGCCGAGCACGGCGCCGGACTGCGCGCGCGCTCGAGCGCCGTGATCCTCGATCCGGATCCGCTGCCACCCGCGCCGCACGTCGACCAGGATCGAATCGGTCTGCGACTGACCGTTCAGCGACGTGCCCCCGGCCCGGAACACAAGCGGCGCCCCGCGCTCGCGCGCGAATCTGAGCAGCTTGATCACGTCCCCAATGTCCCGTGGGATCGCAACGGCCTTCGGGATCCGGCGATACGGGCTGGCGTCGGACGCGTAGGCGATCAGATCGAGCGCACGGGTGTGCACGCGCTCGGTTCCCAGAGCGGCGATCAGCTCGGTGCGCAGCGGCTCGGGCGTGCCGCCGGCCACCCACTCCGGCGCGCGATCGTCCACTACTCCATCCACATCCCGGACGCCACCCGCACCTGCACGAGCCGCGGACCGTCATCGACGGCGATCTCGGTTCTCAGGGTCTCGGTCAGCTCCTCCCGACCGGTCACCTCGGACGCGGACATTCCGTAGCCGCGGGCGACGGCAGCGACGTCGAGGCCCGGAAGCTCGAGACCGGGAGCCCCCTGGACCTGCTCGGCCGCGGCAAACCACTTGAGGATCATGTACTCCTCGTTGCGGAGCACGAGGAACGTCACCGGCACCTTGTAGGCGACCGCCGACCACAGTGCCGTGATCCCGTACTGGGCGGACCCCTCACCGAGCACGCAGACAACCGGCCGGCCAGCCTGGGCCAGCTGCACGCCCACGGCGGCCGAGATCCCGAAGCCGAGACCGCCACTGGCTGAGAAGTAGTAGCTGCCGGGGGCCGAAATGCGCAGCCGGTTACGGAGCGCGATCGTCGATGACGGCGTCTCCACCACCGCGATCCCGTCCTGGGGCCACGCATCGGCCAGGGCCGCCATTGCCTGCGAGCCGCTCAGCGGGTCGGCCTCGGGCGGCTCGCCGGGCTCGGGCCGGGGCACGGGCGCCGGGCGCTCGGACTCCCCCACCAGCTCCACCAGCTTCTTCAGCGCCAGCGCCACGTCGCCCACAATCGCGTCGCCCATCGGCGCCCGAGCCGCCTCCCCCGGATCGCTCGTGATCACGATCAGCTGCGAGCCCTCGGCCAGCAACGGACCCGGGATGTAGGGGTAGTAGGGGAACACCGAGGAGCCGACCACGAGCACCACATCGTGCTCCTTGATCGTCTCCGAGAGGGGGCCGATCGCCGGGGGCAGCACCCCCACGAAGTTCGGGTGGTTCTCCGGGAAGCCGAGCCGTCCGCCGCCCGTCGCGGGCGTCGCCCAGACCGGAAGGTGCTGGCGCTCAGCCAGCGCCACCGCGTCGGCCCACCCCCCGCTCGCGTCGATGTCGGGGCCGGCGACCATGACCGGGCTGCGCGCGGCCTCGAGCAGCGCCGCGAGCTGGGCCAGCGCCGCCGGATCCGGGAGCGCCCGCCCGTTGACCACGCGCCGGGTCGCCTGGGCCGATCGGTCCTCATCGGCGTCGAGGTACCAGTCGTCCATCGGGATCGAGACGAACGCCGGACCTCGCGGCGGCAGGGTCGCGTGATGGATCGCGCGGGCGATCGCCGCCGGGACGTCCTGGGCCCGTGAAGGCTCGTGGCTCCACTTCACGTACGGCTGCGGGCCCAGCGTCGCATCGCGGTTGGTCAGGTTGGCCTCCATCGCGACGTGGGCCCGCACCTGCTGCCCCGCCGTGATCACCAGCGGAGACTTGTTCGCCTGGGCGTTGAAGATGCCGCCGACCGCGTTGCCCACGCCCGGGGCGGTATGCAGGTTGACGTGGGTCGGGCGCCCGCTGGCCTGCGCATAGCCATCCGCCATGCCCACGACCACGAGCTCCTGGAGCCCGAGCACGTAGGAGAAGTCCGCCGGGAACTCGGCCAGCATCGGCAGCTCCGTGGACCCCGGATTACCGAACATCGTCGTCATCCCGTGGGCACGGAACAACTCGAAGGTCGCTTCACGCACGTTCGGCATCGGGCCCGCTCCTCCTCGATTCGATCGCCCCACGGGACCCTACAGCCCCGCGAGTACCTCCGCGGCCGCCCGCTCACCCGAGCGGACCGCGCCATCCATGTAGCCGTTCCAGTAGTCCGAGGTCTCGGTCCCCGCCCAGTGGATCCGCCCCACCGGGTCGCGCAACCGAGATCCGTAGGCGAGCAGCGTGCCCGGGGAGGGGATCCCCACCGGGCATCCTCGGGTCCACTGCTCACCCGCCCAGGTCGTCTCGAAGAACGCGGTCGGGTTCTTCGCCCGAGGCCCGAACAACGTCGAGAGCTGATTCAGAACCGCGGCGCGTCGCGACGCGGCCGACATCCCGGCGTACGTGCGCGCGTCGTCGCCGCCGACGAACCCGAACACCACGCCGGGCTCGCCGCCGGGCGGCGAATCGTCGAAGGTGGCGCTGATCGGGCCGCTGGGCGAGATCGCGAACCCGTTGAGCCCGGCGTCGCGCCAGAAGGGCTTCGGGTACACGGCCGCGACCTTAGTGAGCGTGCCCTGCCCGTAGCGCTGGGTGAGTTGGTCGCGCTGGAACGGAAGGATCGGCTCGTAGTCGATGCGCGCGGCCAGCGCCGGCGGGGTCGCCACGATCACGCGCTTGGCTCGGATCGTCAGCCGGTCCGACTCGACCGTGACCCGAGAGGCGCCCTGCACGATCCGCCGCACTGGAGCGCCCAGCAAGACACGCTGGCCGAGCTGGCGGGCGACCTTCAGGGCGATCGTCTGCGAGCCCCCGATGAAGCGGGACTGCTGAGCACCGCCATGGGTGTTGAAGTTGCGCTCGAACGTGCCCGGATGGGTCGCATCGCCTGAGGAGGCGATGTAGAACAGCACGAACAGCAGCGAGAGCTCGCGTGGCTCAGCCCCGAACACAGGACGTGTGACCACCGGCACCAGCGCGCGAAACTGCGGCGTCAGCGTGTGACCCGAAATCCACGATTCGAGCGTCTGCCCGTCCCATTCGGCGGCGTTGGCTGCTCGCCACGGGGCCTCCACCGGGACCGAGCGGGACATCTGGTCAAGCTCGGAGACGACCAACGCGAGGTCGGGAAGGATCAGGGGATCGGGCGGTGCCGCGCCCGTCGCTCCGGTCCCGCTCCAGGTCAGCCGCGACTTCCCCGACACGTAGACGTTGTCGCCCTTGATGTAGGTCGGGAAGGTGCCGACGCCGAGCTCGCGCGCGAGCGCCATCACGCGGTCCTGCGTGGGGCCGACGAACGTGCCACCCCGCTCCGAGATGTGGCCGCCGCCGAGGTCGTGGTTCCAGACCCGGCCGCCCACCCGGGTGCGCGCTTCGAGCACGGCCACCGAGCGCCCGGCATGGTGGACGGCTCGGGCCGCCGTCAGGCCCGCAAAGCCCGCCCCGACCACGACCACGTCGACATGCTTGGGCGGCGGCTTGCGCTTGTGAGGAGGCTTGCCGGCCGCCTCGGCGGACGCCGGCAGCGCCGCGGCGGCGCCGGACGCGAGCGTCCCCGCTACGAAACGACGGCGGGAGACCCGCTTGCGTTCGGCGTTCACCAGGCGAAGGTTATTTCTTCGACACCCGGGTTTGCGTCACATGCGGGTAGTACCCGCTGGTGATTCCGTTGCCCCAGTGGAACCCGGGCTGGACGCGGCACGGGACGTTCTTGAACAGCGTCGGAACCTGGGCCGGGTTGCCGGTGTTGTTGCAGTTGGCCGAGAGGAGGCCGCCGTTGCCGACGTTGACGAGCTCTCCAGGTGAGAAGTAGGCGTTGTTGCGGTCGGTGGGCTCGCGGGTCGTCTGACCGTAGATCGAGTCGTTCCCGAGTCCGATCACAGCGCGCAGATAACTGGCCGTTCCGGTCGTCGTATTCGCCGTGGTGGTGGCCTCGAGGTCGGCCGCCAGGTTCGCCATCGCGGCGACCAGTTCGTGGTTGTAGATGCCGATGAAGCTGATCACCGGCGCGAGCTGCTGAGCGGCCGGGAGGATCGCGTCCACGGCCGGTTTGAAGGCGCGGCTGAACCTGGTGATCGAAGGGAGTGCGGCGTCCGCGGCGTTCAGCAGCGACGGCGCCTCGTGGAGGAGCTTGACCGCCGGCCCCGAGAGCGCTACCAGCTCGGTCAACGCCGGCGTCAGCAGCGGCGCGACCGGCCGCAGCGCGTCGAGCGACGGCTTGGCGATCCCGAGCGTCTTGTTGAGGGTTCCCAGCGTCGTCCGCAGGGACGTAAGGAACGGCGGCAGCGAGTTGACCGTCGCGGTCACGGCCGTGTTGCGCGCAGCGGTCGTGGACAGCACCTGCTCGCCGGCGCGGACGAGGCTCTGCAGGTCGGCCGAGTGGTCGCCGAGCGTGGTCAGCACTGTCGCCGAGTTGCGGATCACGCCGCGGACGTTGCCCTGCTGCTGGTTGAGCACCCCGACCAGCGCCGCCAGCTCTGTGAAGGTCGGATCGAGGTTGCCGATCGCGTCGTTCAGGTCCTGACCACGGCCGGCCAGCGACAGGTAGGTGCCGTTCAGCAGCGCCTGGAGATTGCGCTGGGTCGGCTTGTCGAACGAGCCGAGCACCTGATCGAGCTGCTGCGTGTCTTCCACGTGCGTCGCCGGGATCGTTGCGCCGTCGGTGAACTTCGGTCCGGCGCCGTTGCCGGTCGAGAGCTCCACGTAGGCCTCGCCGAGCAGTGTCTTCTGGCGCAGGATCGCCCGCGTGTCGACCGGGATCGGGACGTACTGGTGCTGGATGTCCATCGTCACGTAGGAGTTGACGCCGCGAGCCTGCACCGCCGTCACCTTGCCGACGTTGACGCCGGAGATCCGGACGTCCGCGTTGGGGACGAGCAGTCCGGTCTCCTTGAACAGCGCGTGGATGCGGTAGCCCTGGGCTCCGAACGGGATCGTGCCCCCGAACTGCGTCCAGACGAAGATCATCAGCCCGATGCAGGAGAGTGCGAACGCGAGCGCCGCGAACACTGCCGTTCGTTTCGGTGCCTGGGTGACCATCAGTTCAGCATCCGAAGCTGGTCCCCAGCAGCAGCTCGACGATCGGGCCGAACGAGAACGATTTCAGCCCGGCGCAGGTGGCCAACGCGACCGAGCGCCAGACCGGGCCGTTGGCGTCGGAGTTGGAGATGAACGAGTCGGCGTTGTGGGTGAACCAGGCGAGCCAGTAGAGAAAGCCCTGGTTCTTCCGGCCGGGGTTGTAGGCGATCTCGTTGGTGACGTAGGCGAGCACCTTGAACGAGCTGATCAGGGCCGGCGCCGCCTTCGTCAGATCGGCCGCCAGTGGCGGGAGCTGACGGGCGAGCGGCAGCACCGCATTCACGAACGGTGGGATCTCCTTCAGCGGCAGGAGCGCCGCTCCCTGGAACAGCGTCTGCGAGTCCTTGAGCGTGGTCGGAAGCCGTCGCGCGGTCGGGATCAGCGCGGTCGAGGTCGGTCCGAGCACGTTCGCGAAGCTCGTTAGGTCTGACAGCGTCCTGCGGGTCGTCGCGAGCGTTCCGGGGAGTCGGACGATCGACGCCCGCAGC
Organism: uncultured Solirubrobacterales bacterium; assembly: GCA_963796645.1. Classification (GTDB taxonomy): domain Bacteria; phylum Actinomycetota; class Thermoleophilia; order Solirubrobacterales; family Solirubrobacteraceae; genus Palsa-465. The sequence goes on from CAWCMQ010000010.1 coordinate 149,425, forward strand.
GCGGCGTTCTGAGTGGCCAGCGCGTGAATCGTCAGATCGCCGGCCCGGACCGCTGTCTGGAGCTGAGCGTCCTTCTCGCTCGTTGCCTTGCTGAGGACGCCGAGGTTGTGCACGATCTCGGCCAGCGCCACGCGCCTTGCCGCCAGCAGATCGCCGATGTCGCGCAGCTGATTGGAGGTGGGGCTGAGGTTCTGGAGCAGGGCGCGAATGTCCTGCGCGCGCCCGTTCGTGCCGTTGTTCAGCTCGGTCACGAGGCTCGTGAACCAGGTGCGCGTGTCGGCGTCGAGCGAATCGAGCAGATCGTCGGAGTCGACCGGCGTGGTGGTCTGCGAAACCGGAATCGTCGCGCCGTGGTGCAGGACGCCGGCCGACGGATTTCCGGGGGCGATGTTGACCTCCATGTCCTTCAGCGGCGTGTTCGGAACCAGGTTCGCGGCCGCGTTGGCGTACAGCTGCTTCATCTTCGACGGGTCGATCTCCATGTGGATGACCCCGCGGCCATTCTGGAGCGAGGTCCCGGTGATCTCCCCCACGTGCACCCCGGCGACGTTGACCGGCTCGCCGAGTCCCGGCACGACCGCGGCCGCCGACGAGAACTCGCCGTTGACCGAGTAGAAGCTCTGGAACGGGTTGGGCAGGCGCTGCTGGAGCAGGATGTAAAAGCCGGCCGCGGTGCCCACGACCATCAACGCAAGCAGCGTCGCGAACGACCGCCCGTAGCGCCTGATCTGCAGTCCCGCACGTCCCTTCATCGGGCGGTCCTCCGCTTCGCGAGCTGGGCGATCTCCGTCCTCGCACGGTTGTCCGTCCCCTGCGAGGGAGGCGACGCCGAGCGCGTGCGCAGGTCGGTCGACACGGCCGGCGAGGCAAGGCTCGGCACCCGCTGCGTGGCGCACTTCACATCCGGCCTGAAGTCAGCCGGCGTCAGGTCTCCCACCCAGGCCGGGCGAGCACCCAACAGCGACGTGTTGCCCGCTGGCGCCGCGCCGACGATCTTCCCGAGGATCGGGATCTTCCCGAGGATCCCGCCGCTCAGCGAGTTCGTCCCCGCTCCCAGCAGCGTGCGCGTCCAGGGTCCGTTGCCGTCGAACGTCCCACTTGCTCCGGCCACGCCCGGCAGGAAGTGCAGGAAGTCCTTCCACACTGGCTCGCCGGTCGACAGCGAGCCGTCCGGGGCCTGCATGTTGAGGACCGGCAGGACGTTGTGCTGCAGACAGTCGGTCACCTGCTTGGTGATCGGGAATACGACCGCCAGGTCGTGGAGGATCGTGGGGAACTGCTGGAACGTCGCCCTCAGCGAGGTCAAGAGTGCGCTGCGCTCGGCCGGGGCGAGCACGGCCGCGAGCTCGCGCACGTCGCCGGTCAGCTTGTCGATGATCGGCGGTGAGACCCTGAGCGAGGGATCGAGCGCTGTGGCCAGGTTGACCAGCGGCGGCAGCGAGTGATCGACCGCGCTCAGCGCCGCCGGCGCCACCTGCAGGGTCTGATCAAGGCCCGATATCGACTGCCCCAACGACCCGTCGCTGGCCGCCAGCGCACTCGAGGTCCGATTCAGGCTGGTCACCAGGTCCTCCAACTGGGAGGAGCTGCCGGCGAGCGTGCTGGTGACCTGTGAGGCCGAGGCGAGCAGATTCTCGAGATCGCCCGGCTGGGTCCCACGCAGCGCGCGGGTGATGAGCGCCGTGTCCTTGAGCACTGGCGTGAGCTGCGGGACGGCCATCTTCAGGCCTCCCGCGCCGCTGTTCGACAGCGGCTGCCCCGGGGCTGGGGCGAAGCCCTGCTTCAGGGTCCCGAGGAGGTTCCTGAGGCTCGCGCGTGTGGCGACGTCGAACGTGGAGAGGACGTTGTAGAACTGCACGGGCGTCGCCGTCTGCGACAGTGGGATCTCGTCGCCGTCGTGGAGATCCGGGGCCGACGGACTGCCCGGATCCAGCTCCAGGTAGTAGCCACCCTCGAGGAACAGCCGGTCGCGAACGCGGATCGTCGCGTCCCTGTGGATCGGGAGTCCGCTGCTGTCGACGGTGAACGCGACCTTGGTCGCGCGCCCCGCCGGAGACACGCCCTGCACGCTGCCCACGTCGATGCCGGCGATCCGCACGGGCGAGTCGGCGCGCAGGTTGACGCTGTTGTTGACCACCGCGTAGAGCGTGTACTTGTGGACGAACGGGAGCCCCTCGTTGAACGCGTAGTAGGTCACGAACACGGTCAGGAAGATCGTGAGCAGCGCGACGGCAAGGGGATGGATGCCGCCCCGGCGCCGGCGCCGCACGCGCCGCTTTGGCCTGGGTGCCGACGCGCTCATGGGACGAGTCCCACCTTCCTGCCGCGGGCGAGCACGCCCGGCGGCGGGGCGGTGTTGTCGACCACGTTCGAAGTCGGGCCGGGATCTCCGATCCGCTGGGCGCCGGAGTAAACGTCATTCGCGCCCTGGCATTCGCCCGAGTTCTCCTTCGGGTAGGGGTCGAGATGCAGGTCGGGCGATGGCTTGGGTTGCTGGAACGACTGGCCGGACGTGCCGCCGCTGAGATCGAGCACGGGTGCGAAGCGCAGCCACGCTGCCGTGCTGTCGCCCTCGCTCAGCGAGGAGGCGAAGTTCCGCACCCACAGCCCGGTCACGTTGCACGAGAACTGGGCGTCGGCTACCGCATTGAGAATCGCGCCGAGACCGATGAACGCGGACGAGCCAAAGGTGGCCAGGTCGCTCGAGCCGAGGACCTTGAACGTCTGGGTCGAGGCCGGGTCCTTGGCGAGCGCGTCGACTGCCTGGAGTGCGACCTGGAGCTTGCCCGCCAATTCCGGGACCTGCCGGAACACGGGCGTGGCGCTGAGAAGAATCTGGTCGAGACGGTTGGCCGCCCGCGGCAGCAGCGCCGCGGCGGGCTTGAGCGACTGGACGACCGACGCGGCTTCGGTGAGCACCGGGAGGGAGTTCGTGAGCACGGTGGTTCCGAGCGCCTCGGTGCCTGGAAGTTGGTCGATCGAAGTTCCGAGCGCGGGCTTGTCGAGTGCCTGGAACGTGGTGGCGCCGACGTTCAGCAGCGAGCTGATCGTCGGGGCCACGGGCGCCAGTGCGGCGGTCGTGGCCGACAGCCCGCTGATGAAGTCCGACACGCGGGTGCTCGGATCCGAGACCAGCGCCAGCAGGGTCTGAAGCGGTCCGATCAGCGCTCGCAGCGAGGAGATCGAGTCGTTGAACTGGGTGCCGCGCCCGGCCACGGCGTCGCCGAACTCGGCCACCGCCGCGCGCAGGCCGCTCTGGGTCTTCGGTCCGAAGGTCGCGAACGCCGTGTCGAGGTCGACGAACGGGATGTTGTGGTTGCGCCGCGGGTTCGTGTTCAGCGTGAACGTGCCCCCATCCGGGAGCCCCTTGGCCTTGCTCGTCCCGGGGATGATCTCGACGTACTTACCGCCGAGGACCGACGCCAGCCGCACCTGGTAGCGGGTGTCGGGCGGAAGCGGATTGAGGTTGGCTTGCAGTGACAGCGACAGCCGGGCGAACGGGTGCGGCCACTGCTTGGTCGCGGGCTCCGGGGTGATCGTGAGCACCTGACCGACCCGCGCGCCCCCGATCCGGACGTCGGCGTTCTTGACCAGCTCGGCGGCGTTCGCGACGTCAACGTTGATGTTGTAGGTCGGAACGAACGGGAGCCCGTTCTCGGCGATGTAGGACAGGTAAACCGCCACGATCACGACCAGGATCGTGATCGTCCCGACCAGGATCGGGTTGTCGAACACCTCGGCGGCGGCCTGGCGCTTGCTTCTCATTTCAGGAGGTAGCCGACCAGGCTCTGAAGCGTCTGCTCGGTCTGCGAGACCGGGTTCGGCGGAGTCGTGGTGGTCGTCGTCGTGGTGGTCGTGGTGGTACTCGTGGAGCCGCCCGCTGTCCCCCCCGGCGAGGTGGCCGAGCCTGTGCTCCCTGGCTGCCCGCCGTTCCCGGGTGGCGCGGCGGCGCTGCCCGGTGAGGGCTGCTGCCGTCCGGGAGCCCCTCGCGCACAAGGCCTTTGCCCGTCGGAGCAGCCTGAAGCGCGCCGGGGTGACCGGCCGGCGGCAGCCCTCACGGGCTTATAGGCCGCCTGCGCCCCATAGTGAGCGGAGCAGCCCGCCACAGGCTTGGTTGCATATGGCGTGCAAGCCCCGTTGTGCGCCCCGACGAGCAGGATCGCCAGCAGGTGCGAGGTCTTGTCGAAACGACTCAGCGCCGAGGAGATGTAATACGTGACCGAGAGGAAGTTCTCCACGAACCCGTGCTGCTGAAGGTTCTCGGCCAGCCGCGAGAACTTCAGCGTCCCGGGCAGCGACCTACTGGTGTAGCTGCGCAGCGTCGTGACCAGCGGAGTGGTGTCCCGAATCGCCGGGATGCCCTGCTGCAGCGTGGCGGTCATCTTCGCCAGTGCCGGCTTCGCGGCCGACACGAACGGACCCAGGTCGCTCGAGGCCTGGTTGAGCGCCGGGACGGCCGTGTGTATCTGCTGGAGCAGCGGTGTCCCGTCGACCGCCACCGTGTCGAGCTGTTGGAGAGCGGGCTGAGCGGCGGCCAGCAGCCCCGGCAGGCGTGCGACCGTCAGCGAGAGCGGGTCGCGGTGAGCCGCGGTGAGCGTGCTCAGCGAGGCGGCCTGGTCAAGGAAGCGCTGCAGGTTGGCGGTGTGGGTCGCCCCCTCGCGCGCGATCGTGTTGGTGGCGTCGACGATCGTGGCCAGCTGGCTGCGCTGCCGGTCGAGGATCGAGATCGCCTGGCGGGCCAGCGCGAGCGTCGGGTTCGCGCGCCTGAGGATGTCGTTGAAGTCGTTGCCGCGGCCGGCGGTTCCCACTCCGAGCTCGTCGACGATCGCCTGAAAGCGCTCCCGCGTCGGCAGGTTGAACATGTTGAACAGGTCGAGCAGGCTGACCGGCTCGGTCGTCCGCGTCACCGGCACGGTCGGCGGATGACCCCCGGAGGCCTCCAGCGGCGGGCTGTTGGCCGTGCCCGGATCGCAGTCAACATAGTTCTCGGCGATCAGGCCCTCGGGTCTGATCGTGCACGTCGCGTCCTGATGAAACGGCACGAACCTGCTGTCGACGGTCGCCTCGACACGTGCCTTGAAGTCCGGGGTGACGACGACGTTCTGGATCGTGCCCGCCTGGGCGCCTGCGACCTTCACGAGCTGCCCGCCGACCAGCCCGCGCGCATCGTCGAAGATCACGTCGAAGCGCGCGCTCGAGCTGCCCTGTGCGCTCGAGCCGCCGAACCCGAGCACGGCCGCCGCGCCGGCAGCGGCGAGCGTCACAACGATCAGCGCCAGACGTCTCATTTCTGATCGTCGGCGGGGTTGCAGAGCTTGCCCGTCTTGGGCAGCACGTCGGGCGAGGTCCATGGATTCGTGTGGTCGACGGCCGCTGGGCCACCGCCTCCCGGACAGGGCGCAAGAAGCCCGGTCTGCCCGCCGCTGAACGGTCCAAGCTTGCCTGTCAGCGGTCCGAGCAGGCTGAGAAGGCCGGTCAGTGAGGCGCCCCCGGTCGGTTGCACGGTCAGCTCGGACTTCAGGTAGTGCCCATTGGCGTCGTACGTTCCCCCGCTCGCTCCACCGACACCGTTGAAGAACCCGGCCACCACGTCCGGGGCGTAGGGCCTGATGCCCGCGAGGATCGGAGTGATCGTCTTCAGTGAGGAGGTAAGCGACTTGACCGCCGGAGTCGCCTTGCGCTCCACCGGCGGCAGGCCGAGCAGCGCCGTCCTGGCGCTCGGGACCAGCGCCTGCACGCCGGCGATCGTGGGGATCGCGTTCCGTGCGGCCGGAACCACCTCGGTGAGGAGCCGAGCCAGCCGCGGGGCGACCGGTTGCAGGTCGACAAGCACCGGGTTGAGGATCTTCAGCGAGTAGTTGACGTCCTTCAAGACGCCGGTGCCCTGCGCAAGCACCGCGGGCGAGCGCGCGATCGCATCGCCAAGCGCCGCCCGCTCCCTGGAGATCTCGCGAAGCGTGGCCGCGGTGTTCGTGACCGCGCTCCCGAGATCGCCGTTGCGGTCGGCCAGCGCCCCCGCCACCTGCGCGCTCGACGCAACGAGGCGATCGAGCGCGAACCGGTCAGCCACCACCTCCGCTCCGAACTGGGCCGTCTGGCTCAGCGCCGGGTTGAGGTAGCTCAGCATTTCGTTGAACTGCGACGCGGTGGGTTGGTGCACGAAATAGGCGCCGGTCCGCAGGATCTGCTGCAGCCCGACGCGCACCTTCGGCGTCAGTGCGTCGAGCAGCGTGTCGAGGTCCACGATCCCACGGCTCTGGGTCAGCGGCAGCGTCCCGCCGCTGCGGATCGGCGGACCGCCGCCGTTCAGCGACAGGCCGACGAACCGGTTGGCGACACCGGTCAGGCTGAGCTGGCCAATCGTCGCGATCGTGTCCTGATGAACCGGGGTGATGCTCGGGTCGCTGATGTCGAGCTCGACGTCGGCGAGCCCGTTGTTCGTCAGCGAGATCCCGTCCACCGATCCGACCTGATGCCCGGCCACGGTCACCAGATCGCCCTTGACGAGCTGCCCGGCGTCGAGGAACTGGGCGTGGAGCACGTAGCTCGATCCACCGGTGAAGAGCACGATCCCGATCGCCACCAGGGCGATCCCGAGCGCGACGAACACTGCCAGCCGGGCGACTTGCTCACGGGCCATCGCCGTTCAGCCGCCAATCGGTGCGCGCGCGTTACCGCCCCAGAACAGCTGAGTCCCGACCATCCCGATCAGATGGATGCCGATGATGTTGGCCACCATCGACTGTGCGGTCGCCTTGCCCACCCCCACCGGTCCGCCGCTCACGTGGTAGCCGTAGTAGATGCAGACGAGCACGATGAATGTCGCCATCGCCATGCACTTGATCCCCGAGAACAGGAAATCCTGCGGGGATTGGAACTGCCAGAACAGCTGCAGGTAGCCACCCTCGGAGACCTGGCCGAGCTGGATCACCGTGGCCAGGTAGGAGGAGAAGAACCCGACCGCGACGGAGATCATGTACAGGAACGGGAGCACCAGCCACGTGCCGAGCAGCCGCGTCGATCCCAGGTACAGGATCGAGTCGAGACCCATCACCTCGAGCGCATCGATCTCGTCGGAGATCCGCATCGAGCCGATCTCAGCCACGAACCCGGTCCCGACCTTGGCGGCCATCATGTACCCAAACGCGTACGGGATCACCTCGCGCAGGTCGCACAGCGCCGTGATCGCGCCGGTCGCCGACGTGGCACCGACCGTCCGTGCGGCGTAGGCCCCCTCGATCCCGCACTGCAGGCCGAGGATGAACACGAGCCCGAGCACGATCACAGCCGAGCCGGTGATCAGAATGCCGGCCTGGCGCAGCGTCTCACCGATGAACCTGAGGACCCGGAGGTTGAAGACCTTCCACGCAATCCGGGCGCAGAACTTCGACGCCTCGCCGAACGAGATGAGCGCGGCCAGCGGCTTGGTGATGACGTTCATCTCGGCGTGTTCAGGGCCGGGTGCGTCGCGAGCAGCGTCTGGGTGAATGTGTAGTCGATCGCCCCGATCCCGAGGAACGCGATCACGACCGCCTGGTTCACGGCCCGGCCCACCCCCTCGGCCCCTCCAGAGGCGGTGAGTCCCTTGTAACAGCAGACGATCGCGATCAGCGCCCCGAACAGCGAAGACTTCACCAGCATCGCCTCAAACTCAGCCGTGGTCGCCTGCGCGAAGAAGGTCGAGAAGAACGGACCGACCTGGGCGCCGTTGGAGAGCGTGACGAGGATCCCGCCCAGCGTTCCGAACAGGAGCGCGTACACAGAGAACAGCGGCGTCAGCAGCATCAGCGAGAGGAACCGCGGAACGACCAGGCTCTTGATCGGGTCGACGCCGAGCACCATCAGCGCGTCGAGTTCCTCGCGGATCTTGCGCGCCCCGAGATCGGCGGTCATCGCCGTCCCGGCCACGCCGGCCATCACGATCGCGCACACGAGCGGTGCGAACTCACGCATCACGATGATCACGAACAGCCCGCCGAGCCGATCCAGCGCGCCGAGCAGGTTGAGGAAGTCGCCCACCTCGATCCCGGCGGGCCCGTAGGTGAAGGCGAGCGAGGCAAGGATCATCGGGAACCAGCCCAGCCGCAGCGCGAACAGGAACTGGTCGACCAGCTCAGGGCCGTAGTTGTACGGCGGCCGCAGGGCAGCGACGATCGTGCGGCGTAGCAGCAGCACCATCGCGCCGATCGTCTCGATGAAGCCTCGGACCGGTTGGTATCCGAACCTAAGGACAACGCCCATTCGCCGGTCCGCTCTCCTCTCCCTCTGCCTAGCCGCCGGAAACGGACGGCCATGATATGCCCCGGGTCCCAAGACTCGCAACAGGGAACCGACGCCTAGCTACGGTGCTGTGACAAAACCCCGGTGCGAGACAGACCGCAGCATCCTTCCTATACTTTGTGAAGTATGCAGACGTTCCGCCGCTTGCTGGGATTCCTGCGGCCGTACCGCGGCGGCGTCACATGGTCGTTTGTGCTTGCTGCCGGAGCGATGGGAATGACCGTCCTGATCCCGTACATGACGGGCCAGGCGATCAACTCGATTCGCTCCCACCAGCGCCACACGCTGACCGTGTGGGCGATCGCGATCACGGCCGCCGCTCTCGCACGCCTTGTGCTGAGCGTGTTCCGCCGTCTGATCGCCGGGCGCGTCTCACTCGGCGTCGAGCTCGACCTGCGCAACCACCTCTACGGGCGTCTACAGCAGCTCGAGCTCTCGTTCTTCGATCGCCAGCAGACCGGCCAGCTCATGTCGCGCGCGACCGTCGACCTTCAGTCGGTGCGCTTCTTTCTCGGCTACGGGTTGATCTTCATCGGCCAGTCCCTGCTGACAATCCTCCTGGCCGGCGTGGCGATGTTCCTCCTGCAGCCGGGCCTCGCGGCGCTTGCGCTGGCGCCGGTGCCGTTCGTGGTGCTGATCGCGTTCAGCTACGGCCATCGGTCGCGGCCAGCGCTCCAGGAGGTCCAGCAGCGGATCGCCGAGCTGACCGCCGAGGCAGAGGAGAACGTCTCGGGGATCAGGGTCGTGAAGGCATTCGCGCAGGAGGATCGGCAGCTCGGGCGCTTCAGTCATTCCGTCGGCCGCGTGTTCGACCAGGCGATGTACGCGACCCGGATCCAGGCGCGCTACAGCCCGATGATCAGCTTCCTGCCCAACCTCGGCCTCGCGCTGATTCTGCTCGTCGGAGGCCGCGAGGTGATCCACGGCAGCCTCAGCATCGGAGACTTCACCGCCTTCTACGCATACCTGCTGATGCTGATCTCTCCGATGCGGACGCTCGGGTACATGCTTGGCGCGGCGCAGCGCGCGACGGCGTCCGGCGCCCGGATCTTCGAGATCCTCGATCGCCAGCCGGCAATGACCGTCCCCGAAGATGCCCCCGGCCTGCCCGGTGGCCCGGGCCGGGTCTCGCTGAAGGACGTGAGCCTCACCTTCGAGGGAGGCGCGCAGCCGGCACTGCGCGACATCGATCTTGAAATCGACGGGGGATCGACGGTCGCCCTGGTGGGCGCGATGGGCTCCGGCAAGACCGCGCTCATATCGCTGCTTCCGCGTCTGTACGACGTCAGCGCCGGATCGGTGCGGATCGACGGAGCCGACGTCCGCTCGGTCAACCTGTCAAGCCTGCGCCACGAGATCGCGGTCGTCAACGACGATCCGTTCCTGTTCTCGGCGACGGTTCACGACAACATCGCCTACGCCCGGCCCGACGCCTCACGCGAGGACGTGATCCGGGCGGCTCGGGCCGCCCAGGCCGACGGCTTCATCAGCGAGCTTCCCGAGGGCTACGACACGCTCGTGGGTGAACGTGGCCTGACCCTCTCCGGTGGCCAGCGCCAGCGGGTCGCGATTGCCCGGGCGCTCCTGGCCAACCCGCGGGTGCTGATCCTCGACGACGCCACCTCATCGGTCGACGCGTCGACCGAGCAGGAGATCAAGCTGGCGCTGCGCGAGGTGATGAAGGGACGTACGACGTTCGTGATCGCGCACCGGCTCTCCACGATCGCGCTGGCCGACCGAATCGTCGTGCTCGAGGATGGGCGGGTCGCGGCCGAGGGCGATCACGACGAGCTGCTCGAGCGCTCTGAGCTGTATCAGGAGATCGTCGAGAAGGGCATGCCGGATCAGGTGTTCATGACGCGCAAGCCGCTCGAGGCGGAGGTGGCGGGCCTGTGAGTGAGCGCTCGGCCGATCTCCGGCGTCGTCTTCATGCCACGGGCGGGCGCGGCCGCAAGCTGCGCGGTCTTACGGCGCTGCTTTCGCCGTACCGCTGGCGGGTGCTGGCGATGTTCGTCTCGCTGGTGCTTGCGACCGCCGCCGCGCTCGCCCCCGCCCCGCTCGCCAAGCTGGCCATCGACAATGGGATCCAGCAGCAGGACACCGCCGCGCTCGATGTGATCGTCGCCGCGTTCCTCGCCTCGGCGATCATCTACGCGGTCGCCACCTACGCTCAGACCTACCTGGTCGGCTGGGTCGGGCAGCGCGCGCTGCAGGATCTCCGCGTGCAGCTGTTCTCGCACCTGCAGCGACTGTCGATCAGCTTCTATTCACGCAACCGGGCCGGTGTGATCATCTCCCGCCTCACCAACGACGTGGAGGCGCTCGACCAGCTCGTCTCGGACGGGATCGCCACGCTGTTCCAGTCCGGGCTGATGCTGATCGGCGTCGTCGTGATCCTGTTCGTGATGGATTCGGAGTTGGCGCTGCTCACGTTCATTGCGCTGCCACTGCTCGCGATCGGCGCCTTCCTGTTCAGGCTTGCCTCGGCCGACGCCTACCGCCTCACGCGGGAGAAGATCGCGCTGATCACGGGCTACCTGCAGGAGTCCCTGTCCGGTATCAGGGTCGTTCGCTCCTTCGGCCAGGAGCGCCGTCACATCGCCCGCTTCGGAGAGCTGAACGAGGACAACCGGGCGGCGAACATGACCACGGTGAACCTGAACGCCGCCTATTTCCCCGGCGTCGAGCTGCTCTCCGCGCTGGTCACGGCGGAGATCCTCGTGATCGGCGGGATCGAGGCGATCAACGGCCACACGTCGACCGGCGTGGTGTTCGCGTTCATCGCCGCGCTGAACAACTTCTTCGATCCGATCCAGCAGCTCTCGCAGCTGTACACGACCTATCAATCGGGGATGGCCGCGCTCGACAAGATCTTCGAGCTGCTCGACGAGCAGCCGGAGCTGGTCGACGCGCCGGACGCAACTGAGCTCGACCGAATCCGCGGCGAGCTGCGCTTCGACGAGGTGTCGTTCCGGTACGGCAACGACGACCACGGGGCGTGGGCGCTGCGAGACATCGACCTGGTCATCCCCCCCGGGCAGACCGTCGCCCTGGTCGGCGAGACCGGCGCCGGGAAGTCAACCTTCGCCAAGCTCGTGGCTCGGTTCTATGACCCGACGGCGGGACGCGTGCTCGTCGACGGTCACGACCTGCGCTCGATCACCGCCCACTCACTCCGCTCCCAGATGGGGATCGTCCCCCAGGAGGGGTTCCTGTTCAGCGGCACCGTGCGCGAGAACATCTCGTTCGGCCGGCCGGAAGCCTCGGACGAGGACGTGGCGGCCGCCGCCGCGGCGGTCGGCGCCGATTCGTTCATCGAGGCGCTCGAGCACGGTTACGACACTCAGGTGGGCGAGCGTGGCGTGCAGCTCTCAGCCGGCCAGCGGCAGCTGCTCGCGTTCGCCCGCGCGCTGGTCGCCGATCCCCGGATTCTCGTCCTCGACGAGGCGACCTCCAACGTCGACGTGCACACCGAGAGCCTGATCGAGCAGGGGCTGCGCCGCCTCGTCGCGGGACGAACCGCGATCGTGATCGCCCACCGCCTGTCGACGATCCGCCACGCCGGCCGGATCATTGTGCTCGAGCACGGCCAGATCGTCGAGCAGGGCACGCACGATGAGCTGCTGGATGCGCACGGCCGCTACTGGGAGCTGTATCGCGACTGGGCTGAGCAGGCGGCTGCGTGAACGTCACCGCGCTGGCTGTCACGCCGGTCAAGGCAATGCGATTGCAGAACGTTGATCGGATCGAGCTGACGCGGACCGGAGCCGTCGGCGACCGCCGGTTCTTCGTGATCGACGGCCGGGGCCGGATGATCAACAGCAAGATCCTGGGAGAGCTTCAGACTGTGGTGGCGAGCTGCGCTGATGATCGGCTCCGGCTTACGTTCCCGGACGGCAGCGTGACCGAGGCCTCGGTCACGCCCGGTGAGCCGGTCAGCGCCCGGTTCTTCTCACGGTCCGCGGAGGGACGCGTTCTGGAAGGCCCGTGGGCGGCTGCGCTCTCCGAGCATGTCGGCCAACCGGTACGGCTGGTGGAGGCGGAGGGATCGGTCGACCGCGGTCCGGCGGGCGCGGCCTCGCTGATCTCGCGCGCGTCGCTGGCCCGGCTGGCCGAGGTCGCGTCCGAGCCCTCGGTCGACGGCCGCCGGTTCCGGATGCTGATCGAGGTCGACGGCCTCAGAGCCCACGAGGAGGACCGGTGGGTCGGGCAGACGTTGCGAGTCGGCGGGGCGATGATCCGATGGGGCGGGAACGTGGGCCGCTGCCTGATCACCAGCCGTGACCCGGATACCGGCCTCGTCGACCTCCCCACGCTCGACCTGCTTGGCTCCTACCGCACCGGGGTGCAGGCCACGGAGCCACTTCCGTTCGGGATCTACGGGGCGGTCGTTCAGGCTGGGCCGGTGCGGGTTGGAGACGAAGTCACCTTCGCCTGAGGCCGAGTAGGGTTTCTCGCCGATGAGCTCAGACCGGGTCCGGATCGAGGTCGCCGACCACGTCGCCACCGTCACCCTGACCAGGGCGGACAAGCACAACGCCCTCGACCTTCCGATGTTCGAGGGCATCGTCGCGGCGGCCGAGCGACTGATGAGCGAGCCGGGCGTACGGGCGGTCGTCCTGCACGGTGATGGGCCGAGCTTCTGCTCCGGGCTCGACGTGATGAGCCTGATGGCCGCCGGCAACGGCCTCGACGAGATTGGCAATGCTCTGGACGGGGACGCCCCGAACCGGTTCCAGCGCCCCGCCTACGACTGGATCCGCGTGCCCGTGCCGGTGATCGCCGCGGTCCACGGCAATTGCCTCGGCGGCGGCCTGCAGATCGCCCTGGGCGCCGACATCCGCATCGCCACACCGGACGCGCGCCTCTCCGTGATGGAGATCAAATGGGGCCTCGTGCCCGACATGTCGATCACCCGGACTCTCCCCCGGCTCGTCGGCATTGACGTCGCCAAGGAACTCACGTACACCGGACGCGTGTTCAGCGGCACCGAGGCCGCCGCGCTCGGCGTTGTCACGCGCGTGTCCGAGAACGCGCTCGACGACGCGCAGGCCCTGGCCGCCGAGATCGCCGCCCGCTCCCCCGACGCCGTCCGCGGTGCCAAGCGCCTGTTCGACGAGTCGTGGACGGGTCCGGCCGAGCGGACCCTGTCGCTCGAGGCCGAGATCCAGAGCACCTTGATCGGATCGCCGAACCAGCTCGCGGCGGTGACGGCCGGGATGACCAAGCAGCCGGCCGAGTTCAACGATCCGGACTAGCGGGTCGGCGGCGCGGGCGCCAAATTGGCGCCCGCGGGCAGGTTTGAGCACACCGCACGTCGAAGCCCCCGCCGTGGTTACCGACTGCGTCGACATGCGACTGCTGATCGTCGACGATCAGGCCGTCAACGTCACCGTGCTCGAGAAGATCCTCACGCAGGCCGGCTACATCGACGTGCTCGCGACGCAGGAGCCGGACCGCGCCGCCGAGTTGTGCCGGCTTCACAGGCCCGATCTGCTGCTGCTCGATCTGCACATGCCCGGCACCTCGGGGTACGACGTGCTGGGGTCGATCTCGGACCTGATCGCCGCGCCGAACAGCCTGCCGGTGCTCGTGCTCACGGCCGACGCCACGATGGATGCCCGTCACCGGGCGCTCGAGATGGGCGCCCGGGACTTCATCAACAAGCCGATCGACAGGACCGAGCTGTTGCTCCGCGTGGGCAATCTGCTCCGCGCCCGGCGGCTGCAACAGCACCTCAGGCACCGCAACCTGTTCCTCGATGACGCGATCCGAGCGCGGACCGTAGAGCTCGAGCAGGCGCGGCTCGAAAGCCTTGCGGTGCTCGCCACGATGGCCGAGTACCACGACTTCTCGACCTACAGCCACACGCAGCGCGTGGGTCACACGGCAGCGCTGATCGCCGAGAAGCTCGGGCTCGAGGTGGACTTCGTGGCCACGCTGCGCGACGCGGCCCCCCTGCATGACGTAGGCAAGGTGGGGATCTCCGACGTGATCCTGCTCAAGCCTCAGCGCCTGACCCTCGAGGAGCGCCGGGAAATGATGCGCCACGTCGAGATCGGCGCCCGCATCCTCCAGCCCGCGCAGTCACAAGTCGGCCTGGTCGGTCGCGCGGGCCGTCTCCCAGATCAAGCGCCAGTCTGGCCGCCAGTTCGACCCCCAGGTCGTCGACGCGTTCGCCCGCATCGACCCGGCCGGGTTGCCGCTGGCATCGCGGGAGGGCGATCTAGGCCCGGACAGCGGGCTGCAGGCGGGTTAGGGCGGCGCGGGGCCGGGCTGGAACCCCGAGAATCCCCACCGCCGGCGGAGCTGCCCGGGATGGATTCGAACCACCGTTCCGCGGTCCAGAGCCGCGTGTCTTGCCACTAGACGACCGGGCAAGGTCGTGTTTCGAACGTTAGCGAGTGTAGCCGCCTCGCTATTGCCCGGATCCCCTGAGCTACTGTCCTCCAGATGCGCATTCTCGGCCTCCCCATCGAGTCGCCTCAGGCCGTGGTCAACCGGGTGCTCTCCGATTTGGGAGCGATCGCGCGGGTGGCACGGCTCGCCCCCGAGCAGCTCAACCGCGTGCTCGAGCTCGGGGAGGAGATCGCGCTCATCGGACGCGCCGTGCTCGAGATCGCCGAGCGACTCGATCGCCGGGCCGAGGCGATCATGCTGCAGGGCGAGCGCCTGGACACGCGCGCAGCCGAGCTGGTCGAGCTCGGCGGCGAGATGCACGAGCTCGGTCTGCGGATCGACGCCCGTGGCGCCGAGATCGTTGATCGGGCAACCCGCGTTGCCGACACGGGTGGAGAGCTGATGGCCGCGATGCCGGCGTTCGAGCGTGCCCTCGAGATGGCGACCCCGCTCGAAGGAGCGATCGACCGCTTCGGCCGGCTCGTCGACCGGCTCCCCGGAGGGGTCCCGCGGCGCCGGCCCCCCACCGCCGAACCGGGCGCGCCGCCGCCACTGGACGAGCGCGAGGATCCCCCCACCGCCCCTCCATCGGAGGACTGACTACAGCGACTCGAGATCGCTGTCGACGTCCGCGAGCTCACCGAGGCGAGCGCCGACGTCGTCGCCGGAGGCGATCAGCCTCCTGGCCGTCTCGAGATCGTCGGACCGGCCGACGGACAGGGCGGCGGCGATCTGGCCGTCCTTCACGTACCAGAGGCTGAACTCACCCTCGTCGATCGAACCCCGCACTACCTCCTCGTCCCAATCGGCGGCGGGTCCCACGTACTCGAGCGAGGCCCAGTCGGACAGGTCGGAGAAGAAATACGGAACGACGTCGTGCGGCTGGTCGCGCCCGAGCAGGTTGAGCGCCGCGGTCTTGCCCTGGTTGAACGCCACATCCCAGTGCTCGATTCGCATCCGCCGGCCGCCGTGGACGACACTCTCGTACTCGGCGATGTCCCCGGCCACATAGATGCCCGGCACCGAGGTCTCGAGCCGCGAGCTGGCTAGCACGCCCCCACGCTCGCCGAGCTCAAACCCGGCCGCGCGGGCGAGGTTGACGTCGGGAACCGCTCCGACGCCGAGCACCACGTGATCGGCGTCGAGCTCCTTCCCTCCCTTCGTGATCACGCGCGTGACGTGCCCGTCGGATCCCTCGAGCCGGTCGAGCTCGTCGTCGCCGAACACGGTCACCCCGTGCTCCTCGAGGCGCGACTGGAAAAAGCGGCCGGCCTGCTCGCCGAAACCCCGGCTGAGGGTCACCGACTCCTGCATCACCATCGTGCAGGAGCTGCCGAGCTCGGTCAGCGATGCCGCCACCTCGCTGGCGATGTAGGAACCGCCGATCAGGACGACGCGCTTGCCCGCCGCCTCCCGCCGGATCGTCTCGCTGTTGCCGAGGGTGCGGAGGTAGTGAATCCCGTCCAGATCGCAGCCCGGGACGTTGAGCCGCCGCACGCCGGAGCCGGTGGCGACGAGCGCCTTCTCGAACGAGATGACGTCGCCGGTGGAGAGCTTTGCCGTCCGGGCCTCGGGATCGAGCGACTGGACGGAGGTCCGCGTAAGCGCTTCGATGCTCTGCTCGCCGAACCAGTCGGCCGGGCGGAACAGGGTGTCCTCACGCGACTCCTCACCCCGGAGGAACTCCTTCGAGCATGGAGGCCGGTTGTAGGGAAGATCCGGTTCGCGGCCGACGAGCAGGATCGAGCCGTCGGCTCCCTCCTCGCGCAGCCAGCGGCCACAGTTCCCGGCGGCGAGGCCGCCGCCGATCAGCAGATAATCGACCTGCCGCTCAGCCATCCGGTGACGCGCCATTGGGCGCGAACTGCGGGGTTATCTGTGATTCCAGTCCCGGGTCGAGGATCAGCAGCACCTGATCGCCCGCCTCGATCACCGAATCGGCCTTCGGCACAAAGCCGGCACCGCCGCGCAGCACGGAGATGATCAGCGAGCCATCTGGCAGCACTACCTCCTGCACCTGCCGCCCGGCGGCCGCCGCTCCCTCGGCCACCTCGAGCTCGATGATCTCCAGGTGCTCCTCCTCGAGCGCGAGCAGCTGGATCAGGCCGTACTCCGGCACCTCGTGCTCAATCAGGCGCAGGATGAGGTCGGTGGCCGACACTGCGGGCTGAATCCCGAGCAGCTTGAAGTGCTGCAGGTTCCGCGGATTGTTCACGCGGGCGACGATCCGGCCGCAGCCGTACTTCTCCTTCGCAACCTGGCAGATCAGGATGTTGTCCTCGTCGTCCCCGGTGACGGCGATCACCAGGTCGGCGCGCTGGATGCCGGCCCGCTCGAGCACCCACAGCTCGGTCGCATCGCCGTACTGGACGGCGTGCTCGAGTTCCTCCTCGACCACGCGAAAACGGTTGTGGTCGGACTCGATCAGCGTCACCTCACGATCCTTGGCGATCAGCTCTCGGGCCAGGTTCCACCCGACCTTGCCCGCCCCGGCGATGATCACGTACATCTCAGCTGGCCCCGTCGAACGCGACCGCGAGGCGCTCGGCCTCGTCGATCGCCTGTTGGGTTGGACAGATCGTAAGCAGGCCCTGCTCGGCGTACCAGGCCGCCCGGCCGGGGTCGGCGACCCGCACGACCACACGGGGGACGTTGAAGCGACGCTGAGCGATCTGCGCGATCACGAGGTTCGTATTGTCACCGCTGGTGGCGGCGAGGAAAACGTCGGCATCCTCGATCCCCGCCTCCATCAGCCCGTCGATCTCGAGCGCCGTACCCACCGTAAAGCGGCCACCAGCGTCCTCCCAGGTCGTCGCCTGGTCCTTGTCGAGCCGCTCGTGCGAGAGGGGATCACGGTCGATCACGGACACCTCATTGCCGGCGTCCAGTGCCCGCTTGGCCACGGCCGATCCGACCCGCCCGCAACCGACGATCAAGATGAACATGGCGGGAGCCTAGCGCGAGGCGCTCATCGCTCGCCAAGAACCTTCCGTTCGCAGAAGCGAAGAGGTGCGTGCCCTCGCCCTGGGGACTCGCGTGGACCTCGACCACGCCACGTACTTGACTACACGAAGCACGTCCCCAGCGGAGGGCACGCAGCCCTCGAAGTGACTCAGGTGATCAAAGGGATGATCAACAGCGCGACGATGTTCGCGACCTTGATCATTGGGTTGATCGCGGGACCAGCCGTGTCCTTGTACGGGTCGCCGACGGTGTCGCCGGTGACCGCCGCTGCGTGAGCCTCGGAACCCTTGCCGCCGTAGGCCCCGTCCTCGATCAGCTTCTTGGCGTTGTCCCAAGCACCTCCGCCGGAGGTCATCGAGATCGCCACGAACAGTCCGACGACGATCACGCCGATCAACAGGCCACCGAGCGCCTCGACGCTGATCAGCCCGACGATCAACGGGACCAGGATCGGGATCATCGCCGGAAGGATCATCTCGCGCTGAGCGGCCTTCGTCACGAGGCTGACGGCCGTCCCGTACTCGGGCTCCTCGGTCCCCTCCATGATCCCCGGCTTCTCACGGAACTGCCGCCGGACCTCCTCGACCACCGCGGCCCCGGCACGTCCGACCGCCTCCATCGCCAGCGAGGCGAACAGGTAAACCATCATGCCGCCGATCAGCAGCCCGATCAACACGGGCGGGTTGTCGATCGAGAAGTTCGGGACCTTGCCCTTGCCGATCAGCTCGCGCTCAAAGGCGTTGAACAGCACGAGCGCGGCGAGCGCGGCGGAGCCGATCGCGTATCCCTTGGTCACCGCCTTGGTCGTGTTTCCGACCGCGTCGAGCGGGTCTGTGACGTTGCGGACGTCTTCGGGGAGGTCGGCCATCTCGGCGATGCCACCCGCGTTGTCGGTGATCGGGCCGAACGCGTCGAGCGCGACGATCAGGCCGGTCAGCGAGAGCTGGGCCATCACGGCCACGCCGATGCCGTAGATACCCTGGCCGCTCCCGCCCGCGAGCTTCCACGCGCCGAGGATTCCGAGCGCAATCACGATCGCCGGCGGCGCGGTTGACTGAAGCCCCTTGGCGAGCCCCTGGATGATGTTCGTGGCGTGTCCGGTCTGCGATGCACGGGCCGTGCTCTTGACCGGCGAAAAGCGCGTCGAGGTGAAGTAGTCGGTGATCACGAACAGGCACGCTGTGATGGCGATGCCAATCAGCGCGCACAGGTAGTACTTCCACCAGTGCGGGGCCGCCAGACCGCTCTTGTAGGTGAGGCCGTGCATCATCCAGTAGGTGATCGGGAGGAACGCGAGCGCGGCCAGCACGCCGGACGCGATCAGGCCCTGGTAGAGAGCGCGCTCGACGTTCCCGGCCTTCGACCTCACCGCGAACGTTCCGATGATCGAGGCCACGATCGACACCGCACCGAGCACGAGCGGGTACAGCGCCACGGCGGATGTCTGCCGGAAAAGCAACACGCCCAGCAGCATCACCGCGACGGCGGTGACGGCATAGGTCTCGAACAGGTCGGCGGCCATGCCGGCACAGTCCCCGACGTTGTCGCCCACGTTGTCGGCGATCACGGCCGGGTTGCGCGGATCGTCCTCCGGGATGCCAGCCTCAATCTTGCCGACGAGGTCGGCGCCGACGTCGGCCGCCTTGGTGAAGATGCCACCGCCAAGCCGGGCAAATACCGAGATCAGCGAGCCGCCGAAGCCGAGCCCGATCAGCGCGTCGACGGCGCTGCGCGGGCTCTCGCCCACCACCCAGGTGAGGATCCCGTAGTAGCCGGCAACGCCGAACAGCGCCAGGCCGACCACCAGCATCCCGGTCACGGCGCCGCCGCGGAACGCGACATCGAGGGCCTTTGAGACGCCGCCACGCGCCGATTCCGCCACCCGTGCGTTCGCGCGCACCGAAACGTTCATGCCGATGTACCCCGCGGCCGCCGACAGCAGGCCGCCGATCGCAAAGCCGATCGCGACGCGGATGTTCTGGATCGGGATCAGGACGATGAACAGGACCACCCCGACGCCCGCGATCGTCGCGTACTGTCGGTTGAGGTAGGCGCGTGCGCCCTCTTGGACCGCCGCAGAGATCGAGCGCATGCGCTCGTTTCCGGGCGACAGCGCCAGCAGCGCCTGTGACGTCAGAACGCCGTAGACGACGGCAGATGCGGCGCATACGAGCGCTACAAGGACGCCGTGGTGCGTCAGGAAACTGGTCAAGGAACCCTCCGGGAAAGCTCTTAGTTCGAGTGAGGCGCGCGTGTATGCGCAGCCAGACAACCACAAACGGGCCACCACCCGTCGCTGCGAGCGGAGGCCCGGAATTAGGCTGCGTGAGTCTAGCGAGGACGCCGCGAGACTGTCCGCTCGTCGACGCTCGCGCGGCGTCCTACGCTCAGGAACCGGCTGGCTACTGCCCGGGCACCCAGAGCCGGCCGCTTCGCTGCGCCGGACCGGGGTCTTCGGGCGTGCCCGCCTCCGACGGCGGCTCGCCCGCGGGTGCCGGTGTCCCCTCGGCGCCGGCGGGCGCCCCCGACGCAGGGGCACCGGGACCGGCTGGCGCGGCCTGAGCCGCACCTTCGCCCGGCGGACCTTCGCCGGGCGCGGTCCCACCGATCCGCACGTAGGCGAGCTGGAGCTGCGAGAGGGCGTCGCGAATCGGGCCGGCCTGGGCCGGGGCCGCCTGCTCGACCAGCGGCAGCAGCGCGCGTACACCCTCGATCGCCAGCCGGACCTGGTCCGGGTCGCGCTCGACCTCGGTGCCCGGCGCAAGTCCCGTGCGCCGCATGCCCAGGTTGACCATCGTCACGATCTGCTCGAGCAGCACGTGCTCGACGCGAATCTTCCTCAGCTCAGCCTCGTAGGCGGCCCGGAGCTCCTCCTCTGTGGGCTGGGCGCCGGTGGGTTCGTTCGGTGGTGTGCTCATCGGGATACCTCCGCGGTGCTGCCGAGCACTGGAGCATACGTCTCCCGGGTGTGAGCCACCATCGCCGCGTAGACGGCGTCGAGCGTCATTCCGGATTCGAGCATCCGCCGTTGGCGCTGAGCGCCGTTCTGCTCTGGTAGCGCCACCTCGATGCCGAGCTCGCGGCGCACCGGCGCGGTCCAGTCCAGCAGCCGCTCGAGCGTCTCGGAGGCCGGAAACAGCTCGCCCCGCGCCAGGTCGAGCAGCTCGCCGTCGAGGCCGTAGCGGATCGCCCGCCACATGTTCTCCTCGATCAGCCGCCCGGGCTCTTCGACGAACGGCATTCCGCTGTCGATGTCGCGGGCCGCCTGCGCGACGCATGCGACGATCAGCGCCGCAAGACCCTCGGACTCCGCGGCCGTGGCCTGCGCGTCGCAGATCCGCACCTCGACCGTGCCGAACGAGAAGTGCGGGCGCACCGACCACCAGACCTGGGTGTACTCCACGATCGACCTGGTCCGGAACAGGAAGTCGATGTACTCGACATATGTGTCCCAGCTCGCGAATACGTCGGGGACGCCGCAGCGAGGGAAGCTGCGTGTGAACGTCTGCGTGCGCGCGCTGTGCAGCCCCGAGTCGCGTCCGTCGAGGAATGGCGAGTTCGCAGACACCGCGAGCAGCAGCGGGAGCACGCCGCGGAGCCGGTCACAGACCAGCACCGCCCGGTCGGTGCCGCGGATTCCTACGTGCACGTGCAGGGAGAACGTGTTATTGCGCCAGGCCACGTACTTGAGGCCCTCCTCCACGCGCCGGTAGTGCTCGGTGTCGATGATCTGCTGCTCGCGGTAATCGGCCCACGGGTGAGTCGCCGTCGCCCCGAGCGCGATTCCGAGCTGGGACGCCACCGCGAACAGCCGCCGGCGGCGGTCGCGCTGGGCGGTCGTGGCGGCAGCCAGGTCCTCGGCCCGGCCGGAACGGATCTCGATCTCGGAGGAGATCAGCTCCCCCGCCACCGACTCGGCGAGCACCGGGTCCGCCACCGCGGCATCGCGCAGCTCATCGAAGCGCGGAACGAGCCCGAGCGAGCGTGGATCGAGCAGTGCGAACTCCTCCTCGAGCCCGACCGTGAAGTCGGTCGACGCCTCGAAGGCCGCGCGAGCGGTGTCCAGGTCTAGGTCCACGTCGGTAGCGAGCTCAGGTGAGATAGAAGTACAGCGCGTAGAGAAGGTCGACGGCGGGACTCGAGGTATGGACCGTGACCTCGGGCGGGACCTGAAGCAGGGCGTCGGAGTAGTTGAAGATGATCTTCACGCCGGCGTCTACGAGCTGATCGGCGAGCTCCTGCGCCGCGCCCGACGGCACCGCAAGGACGGCCACAACGATCTCATCGTCGT
This sequence comes from uncultured Solirubrobacterales bacterium, assembly GCA_963796645.1. Taxonomy (GTDB): domain Bacteria; phylum Actinomycetota; class Thermoleophilia; order Solirubrobacterales; family Solirubrobacteraceae; genus Palsa-465. The sequence continues at coordinate 171,359 of CAWCMQ010000010.1, forward strand.
CGATCGCGTCGTGCACATCGCGCATCGAGCGAACGGCAAGCGAGCCGATCTCGGTGCCGACCTTCGCCTCGTCGGCGTCGAACACCGCGACCACACGGAAGCCGTGGTCGGCGAAGATGTCCGAGGTGGCGATCGCGGTGCCGAGATGGCCGGCGCCAAACAGCGCGATGTTGTGCTGACCTGAGGTTCGCAGGATCTTGCGAATCTGCGTCACCAGCGATTCGACGTTGTAGCCGACCCCCCGCTTTCCGAACTTGCCGAATCCCGAGAGATCCCGGCGAATCTGGGTCGAGTTGACGTGCGTGTAGTCCGCGAGCTCCTGCGAGGAGATCGTCTCCTTACCCATCTTCCTCGCCTGCGTCAGGACCTGTAGGTAGCGCGACAGCCGTGCGGCGACTCCGAGTGACAGCTTCTCCCCCGGCTTCTCGACGCCCGGCTGAGCAAGGGACCGATCGTCGCGGCCGACCGTGTAGCTCATCCGATCTCCACTCTACTAACGCGCGGACGCCGGATGAGGCTCATTCAGTCTCCGTTCGAGCTCCTCCTCGTCGACAAATAGCTCGAAGACCTCCATACCGTCGATCGTAACGACGGGGATCCGTTCGAGGTAGTCGCGCAGAAGGCTTTCGTCAGCTTCGATATCGCGTTCGGTCAGCTCGAACTCACATCTGGCCTGCACACGCAGCAGCACCTCGCGGGCGTCGTCGCAGAGACAGCACCCGTCCCGACCGTAGAGGACGACCTGCCGCATCACGCCGCCAGCGGCCTCTCGCCGCTCGCGTAGACGTCGAGATTCAGGTAGCGCGGATAGGGCAGCGACTCCACGTATCGGGCTGCGCCGGCGATCATCGCCGCATTGTCTGTGCAAAGCGCCACCGGCGGCACGTCGATCTTCACGCCGAGCTCAGCCAGCCGCGCCCGCAGGACCCCGTTGGCCGCCACCCCGCCCCCGATCGCCAGCCGGTCGATCCCGGTTGCCGCCAGCGCGCGCCGCACGCGGATCGTCAGCGCCTCGACGATCGCTCGCTGGTAGGAGGCGGCCAGATCGGCCCGCCGCCGCTGCGCCTCAGCCGGGTCGAATTCACGCAGCTTGTAGAGCAGCGCCGTCTTGAGACCGGCAAACGAGAAGTCGAGGCCGCTCAGCCGCTCTCCGGCCGGGAACTCGAACGCGTGCGGATCTCCGTCGCGGGCGAGTCGCTCGAGTGCCGGACCGCCCGGATAGCCCAGTCCCAGTAGCCGCGCGCCCTTGTCGAATGCCTCGCCGGCCGCGTCGTCCAGGGTCTGGCCGAGGACCTCGAAGTGCGGACCAGGATCGGTGACGCGTGCGACCAGCGTGTGTCCACCGCTGGCGATCAGGCTCACAAACGGCGGCTCGAAGGGGTCGGGCTCGAGGAGACCGGCGACCACGTGTCCGTGAAGGTGGTCGACGGGGGCGAGCGGAAGCTCATGGGCCGCGGCGATCGCCTTCGCGGTCGAGATGCCGATGAGCAGCGCACCCACCAATCCGGGACCGCAGGTCACCGCGATCAGGTCAATCTGCTCGAGGGTCAGGCTCCCAGCGGTGCGCAGCGCCTCGTCGACCACATCTCCGACCAACTCGAGATGGTGCCGCGAGGCGATTTCGGGGACCACGCCGCCGTAGCGGTCGTGGACGCCCTGGGATGAGATCACGTTCGAGCGGATCTCGCCGTCGTGGGAGACGACCGCCGCGCATGTGTCGTCGCAGCTTGTCTCGAGCGCGAGGATCATCCGGAGCGCCCGCTGCCCGAAGGGGTCTGCGCCTCGCGCCACATGATCATCGCGTCCTCACCGGTGTCGTGGTAATAACGCGGCCGGGTCCCGGCCGACCTGAAGCCGAACCGCTCGTAGAGCGCGATCGCACCCGCGTTTGACGTGCGCACCTCGAGCGTGAACGGCTGGTCGGGGCCAGCCCGCCGGAGCATCTCCTCCAGCAGGGCGCTCGCGTGCCCGCGCCGGCGAACCAGCGGATCGACCGCGATGTTCATCAGATGCCAGACGTCGGCGTAGCGCGAGCAGATCAGGTACGCGACGACCCGATCGTCCTCGAGCGCGGCCAGGCACACGCCGGAAGGCTTCGAGAGCTCGAGCACGAACATCGCCAGCGACCACGGCGTTGGGAAGGCGCGGCGTTCGATCGCGATCACCTGCGGCAGATCGCCGTAGGCGAGGGGACGGATCGCTATCGGTTCATTGCTCATTTGCCTGTCTGGCACGACGCGCAATCTCCGCGTCGGGTAGTCGCAGATACTCCGGCAGAACTTCGTCAGGGTCGACCGCTCTCAGAGCGCCCGCAAGCTTGCAGTGGTTGATCGCCGTGACCCTGTGGAGCTGCGAGTCGTCCTCCGGGATCAGTGCCCCCGAGTGCTCGAGAACTTCTCGAAATTCTATCGCCCCCTCGCCGATCGCCAGAACACTCGAGCCGAGTCCCGGGATCAAACCGGCCAGCTCTCTCGGTGCGAGAGCCGCGGGCGCCAGGATCGGGTCGGTGGCCCCGGCCGGGGCCACCGACCACGCCGCCGCGAACGCCTCGCCACGCCGCGCGTCCAGCACGGCCAGAACCGTGGACGCGGCCTCGTCGGCGGCGTTCAGCGCCAGTGACCGCAACGTCGAGACTCCGACCAACGGCAGGCCGCGGGCCCGCGCGAGGGCGCGGGCCGTGGCGACGCCGATTCGAAGCCCGGTGAACGTCCCCGGCCCGGTTCCGACGGCAAGGACATCCACCGCCTCCCACCCCGAACCGGCCCGGGCCAACACCTCGGTCACCAACGGCAGCAGGGCGGTGGTGTGGCGGGGTCTCACCCCCGGTGGCGGGTCGTCCCGCAGCTCGAGCGCGAGACCGGCGGCCGGATCGAGAAGCGCGGCTGTCGTTGCCCGGGTGGCGGTGTCGAAGCCCACCACCCTCACGTGATCTCCACCACCCTCCGGTCGCCGCCGGCGTGGCTGAGCCGTATGTGGGCAGCGACGCTGCCAAGGCCGGCGACCCCGGCCTTCGGCCACTCGACAAAGGTGATTGATTCGGGGCCGATGTAACCCCCGAGGAGGTCCGGATCCTCGTCCTCGAGGCTGCCGATCCGATAAAGGTCGACGTGGGCGACCGGCACCGGGCCCGGATATCGCTGTCCGACCGTGAACGTCGGGCTCGTGACGATGGCGGTAACCCCGAGCGCCCGGCAGGCGCCGCGGACGAAGGTCGTCTTGCCGGTGCCGAGCTCGCCCTCGATCAGCACGACGTCGCCGGGTCTGAGGCCGCGGGCCAGCTCGGCGGCGAGCGCCTCGGTCTCTGCCGCGCCGGTCGTCTCCAGGCGGCGCACGCTCAGAGCCGTCGGATGCGCGCAGCCGAGACGCGGCTTCGAAGCCCGAGCCCGGACGCGAGCATCGCGAGTCCGATCACCACCAGCGCCCGCAGATCAGTTCCCGTCCGCGGCAGCGGCCCGGTCCGGCTGACGCTCGATGCCGTGGTCCCGACCGCCGGCCGGTACGTGGAGCGATGGACATTCGGCAGCGGAACGGGTGGGGCTGGCGTCAGCTGAGCACCGCTGCTCGCCGGCACGGCACGGACGGCGGCGAACGCCGGCCCCGCGCACGCGAACAGCGTCATCACACCAATCAATAGCGCCGCCGAGCGGATCCGCATTTCGCCACACTGTAGTCAAGCGTTCGGCGTGCAGACGGCCCCGTTCGCTACCGTCAGAGCGCTCATGTCCGCGTCCCCTCAGCAATCGGGCCCCGGCCGCATCGCCGCGCTGAAACATCGCCTGATGCCGGCCGAGGGAAGCTTGCGGGACTCGGAGACGGCGAAGGCGGTCGGCCTGGCCGGAGCGATGATCCTCAACAACATCATCGCGCTCGGCTCGACCTTCGTGTTCGCGCGCGAACTCGACGACTACGGCTCGCTCGGCGCGCTGATCAGCTATCTGCTGATCCTGACTGTGTTCGGGCAGGCGATGCAGGTCGCCACAGCGCGCGAGGGCGTCCTCGGCCATCTCGGTTTCGGCGACGACCTGCTCACCACCATCAAGCAATGGAGCAAGGCGCTCCTGATCGTCACCGCGGTGCTCACCGTGGCGTCGATCGCGTTCCAGCATCAGATCGCGGCGGCGGTCGGGGTGAAGAAATATTCGTGGGCCGCGGCCGCCGGCGTTCCCGCCGGCTGCATGTACCTGCAGGTCTCGATCCTTCGTGGCGCGCTGCAGGGCATCGGGGATTACAAATCGGTCGGCCTCAGCCTGGTCGGCGAGCAGTCGGTCCGGCTGGTCACCGGCGCGATCCTCGCCGCGACCTGGCTCGGAGTGACCGGCGCCTACCTCGGCTCGCTGCTGTCCTACGTGGCCATGTCGCTGTACTGCTGGATCCAGCTGCGTAAGCGCGTGGGGCTCTCGCACAAGGGCGACCAGGGCCGCGTGGCGCTCAGCCTATGGACCCACTTCAGGCGCGCCTGGGCGCCAATCGCGGGCCTGAGCGTGATCGCGGTGCTGCAGAACATTGACCTGATCTCGGCCAAGCACCAGTTCAACAAGGACACCGCCAGTGCCTACGCGGCGACCGCGGTCGCCGCCAAGGTGCTGATCTGGGTCGCGATCGGTGCCGGGTTCTACCTCGTGCCCGAGGTGTCCCGCCGGCGCGCCGCGGGCGAGGACACGCGCCCGGTGCTGGCGGGCGCCCTGGCGATCGTCGCCGTCTGCGCGATCCCGTGCCTGCTCATCTTTGCCGGCGTACCGCACCTGCTGCTCAGCATCGCGTTTGGATCCAAGCGCGCGACTGCGTCGGGCTCCCTGATCGTGTTGGGCAGCGCATTCACGGTGCTGGCCTGCACCTACCTGGCGATTCAGTACATGCTGGCGCTGAAGCGCACCTGGTTCCTCGTGCCGCTCGCGCTGGTGGCGATCGCCGAGCCGCTCGTACTCGCGCAGGCCTCAAAGCACCCCACCGGCTTCGCCGCAGTGGTGCTGTCGGTCCAGGCCATCGGCGCCGTGCTGGCATTCGCGATCGCCCTTCGCCGCGACCCCCGCGCCCGGGACCGCGTATCGACGTCCGACTCGGCCGACCCGGAGGTCAGCTCCGCTCGGCCAGATACTCAGCAACCCGCTCAGCCGCAGCGCGCAACCGTCTGAAGTAAGCCGCACGACTAAGCGAGAGATCGATCGCCGCCTGTTCGTGGCTCGGCGCGGGCTCGAGGTAGCCGCGGATCAGCACCCGACGGAGCAGCTTCTCGTTCTCGTTGTCGCCGAACGCCCGATCCGAAGCCTCGCGCAGCAGCTCACGAACCGACTCGGCACGCTCCTCCGCTCCCTCGCCGGTGGCCAGCGGGCTCCGAGCCAGCTCATGCGGGACGCGAAAGTTTCGGAGCGCTTCGCGGACCGCCTCGAAATCGAGCTTCGGCTCGCCCTCCAGCGGCCGCGCCGAGGCGAGCCCCAGCTCGGCGTAGACGACGGCCCGCTGGGCCGCGACCAGCCCACCGGGCCCATAGTCGATCCGGTGACATTCGATCCGGCGGGTACCGATCTCGAGGTCGAGCTCGCTGAGGTGCTCGGCGCCGAGCGCCCGCGCGAACGTGAGCGCGTCAGGGTTGGTCGGGTTGATCGGCATGTAGGCGAAACGCGGATTCGCGATTCCCGAGCGCAGCACGCCGGCCATCCCGAGCATCGCCTGGACCCTGCCCCGGCGATCGTCGGTGAAGTCGACTGAGCTGTGCCACAGGACCGACTCGCCAAGACGCCCGTCCGTGCGCGCGTGGGCGATCCACGGGCCCACGAGTGGGTCCTCGAGCGCGAACTCGGGCGCGGTGGCCGGGCTCATGCAGACCATGAACCCGCACAGGCGGTCTTCCTTGTCGCGGGCCACCGCCACCCGCTCGGGGGACTCGGCAAAGAATCGCCGGGCCAGGCGCCACCACTCCTTGAAGTGTCGGGATTCGAGCATCGCCGCGACGGCGTTTGCGTCGTCCGGGCGGACGTCGTCGATTCGGTAGTCGACGCTGCCCTCCCAGCCGAATCCCCACTTGATCGACGGGTTTTCGATCAGGTGCGCCATCTCGATCGAGATCAGCGGGTCTCCGCCCCTCGCTCGCTCGTACAGGTGGTCGACGATCCGGCGGCGCAGCTCCCGTTCCAGTTCCAGCTCGCGCCGCCGCAGGTCGGCGTGCAGCGCGCGACGAACCAGGTCGTGGAGGGTCAGCCCGTCGCCCAGCGGCTCGGTGAAGGTAAGCGTCCGGAGGCGCTCATACTCGGCCTCGGGGTCGCACTCGGGCAGCACGGCGCGGAGCAGGTCGACCGTGGTCACGCGTGCGATCGCCGCCACGCTGAGCGCCGAGAGCCGGACGCCACTCAGCTCGGACTCGACCAGGCGACGGATCAGGGAGCGGACGATCTCCGGCTTCGCGATCCCGACCTCGGGCGTCCACTCGTTGTCCACGACGGCTGTCTCGGCCGCCAGTGCGAGCGCGAGCGGCGAGCCCTGGGCCCATTCGGCCACCGCCTCGGCGCGGTCGTCGCTGAGCCCGTGGGTGGCGAGCAGGACAAGCGAGTCCGCCGAGTCGAGGGCCTCGAGCTCCAGCTCGGTCGCCATGCCTTCCCAGCCACCGGCGAACCAGTTCGAATCGGGCGCGCCCCGGCCGGCGATGACGATCACGGTCCGCTCGGGCAGGGATGGCAGCAGCCCCCGCCGCAAATAGCCGCCGAGAGCGGTCATGCGCTCGTAGGTGTCGAGCAGCACGACGGGGCTCTCACTGGTCCGGGCTCCGGCCAGCATCGCCTCCAGCGCGTCGGGCATCGGCGGCAGCTCCCGTCCTTCGACGAAGAACGTCTCACGCCCGCGCGCCTCGGCGCGCCGGGCGAACTCGCGGAGCAGCGTGCTCTTGCCGATCCCGCTCGGCCCGTGCACGAGGATCACGTTCGACGGCGGGTTCTCCTCCAGGCAGCGCTCCATGAAGCCGAGCTCGACCGCGCGCCCGACGAACCGGTCCCGTTCGCGACCGACCATTCTTGCGGCGAGCGTGCCGCCTCCCGTACCCGGCCCGGGAGCTGGACGATGCCCCTTGTCCTCCACCGTGCGGAAAGATTACCCGTCCAGCGGGCGTTTGGAGAAGGGCTGGACGTTCGGCCTAACTGATGACAGCCCCCTGGCTCGCCGGGGTAGTGTCGCCTCACAGTACTTCCCGACAGGAGGTGAGATGGCGGTCATCAAGATCATCGAGCTCGTCGGCAGCTCCACCACTAGCTCCGACGACGCCGTCAAAGCCGCTCTGAGCGACGCGCGGTCCACGCTTCGCAACATCAAGGCGGTGGACGTGGTTTCGGTGGGGCTTCGAGGGGACGACCTCTCGGAGTGGCGCGCCCACGTGCGCGTCGCGTTCCTCGTGGAGCGCGTGAGCGAGTAGCGCAGTGCCGAGGAGGGGCGGCTCACCGCCCGCAGTTGGTTCCAGGGGCGGCTGACCGCCATCTGGTCTCCGGCTTCTAGAACAGGCCCAGCTGTGCCGCCGGCTCGGGCATCGCTTCGGTCGGCGGCTCCTCGGCCTCGAGCATCGGCTCCGGTATCTCCTCGACCTCGTGGGGCCACTCGGGCTCCGGTTCCGGCTGCTTGGGAGCCCCCAACGCCAGGATCTCGGGAATGCGCTGGAAGTCGGCTCGCAGCGCCTCCAGCGTCGAGGGCGTGTAGAGCGCGGCGGCCGGGTGATACAGCGGGTACAGCCGAACCGCACGAGGCCCGATCACGCGCACCTCATCGTGTCCGTGAATCCGGGAGATCCCGGTGCTGTCCCGGCGCAGCAGCTTGGTCGAGAAGTTGCCCAGGGTGCAGATCACGATCGGCTCGATCAGATCGACCTGACTGCGCAGGTAGCCCTGACACGCCTCGATCTCGTTCGGATGCGGATCGCGGTTCTGGGGAGGCCGGCACTTGAGCACGTTTGCGATGAACACATCCGAGCGCCCGAGCCCGATCTCCAGCAGCAGCTTGTCGAGCAGCTTGCCGGCCTGACCGACGAACGGCAGGCCCTGCCTGTCTTCGTTCGCCCCCGGAGCCTCGCCCACGAACATCAGGTCGGCATTCGCGTTTCCGGACCCGAAGACGACGGTCGTCCGGGTCTGGTGCAGGGGACACCGCACACACTCGCGAGCTTCCTCGTAGACGGCCTTCAGCAGCTCGCGCCGCTCCGAAGCGCTTCTCACCCTGGAGATGGTAGAGGCGGGTGGCGACGCCTCCGAGGCCAGGTGGGTCGGAAAAGTCTGCATCGTGCGGGGACGGGCTCGACGGCGCCCTTCCGTGACGGATCGCACACGAACTGCGTCTCCGCTCCGCGGCTTGGGGGTATGATCCGTGACGAGGCCGTCACCTTCTGAGCGGACCTCAAATCAGCCCCACCACCTTCTCTCCACCACCGACCGGTATCTCACATGCGGGAACTGGAACGGGAGTCCTCCGCCGACCCCCCCTGTCAGCGATTGGCCGTGATCGGCTGCGGCCGGCTCGGCACTGCGCTGACGGCGGCGCTCGGGAATGCCGGCTATGAGGTCGAGGGGCCGCTCGGCCGCGGCGCGGACGGACGCGGTGCCCAGGCCGTCCTGCTGTGCGTCCCGGACGCGGAGATCTCGTCAGCAGCTGCGCTGGTTGTGCCCGGCCCGCTGGTCGGTCATTGCTCTGGCGCCACCGGCCTCGAACCGCTCAGCCCGCACGAGGCCTTCTCGATCCATCCGCTGATGACGGTCACCGCCGACGGGGCCGAATTCCGCGGCGCCGGCGCGGCCGTCGCCGGCAGCACGAGCCGCGCGCTCGCGGTGGCCGGAGAGCTGGCGGCTGCGCTGGGCATGCGCCCGATCGCAATCGCCGATGAGGACCGGGCGGCCTACCACGCGGCCGCGTCGATCGCCTCAAACTTCCTGATCACGATCCAGGCCGCCGCCGAGCAGCTGGCTGCCACGACCGGCGCTGACCGCGACGTGCTGGTCCCGCTGGTGCGGGCGACGGTCGAGAACTGGTCCCGGCTTGGCGGCCGGGAGGCTCTCACGGGGCCGGTGGCGCGCGGCGATGAGGCCACCGTCGCCAGGCAACGGGCGGCGGTCGCGGAGCGGACGCCCGAGTTGCTCGAGCTGTTCGACGCGCTGGTCAAGGCCACCACGGCCCTCGCGGGTGCGAGAGAGGCGGTGGCCGCGTGAGAACGCTCCGGAACGTGCGAGAGCTGCGAGCGGCGCTTGGCCAGCTGCGCCGCGCCGGGCGGACGATCGGGCTCGTCCCGACGATGGGCGCGTTTCACGAGGGCCATCTGTCACTCATCCGCCGCGCGCGAGAGGACTGCGACGAGGTCGTGGTGTCCCTGTTCGTCAATCCGACGCAGTTCAATGACGCCACCGACCTCGACGCCTACCCTCGCGATGAGGGCCGCGACGCGGCCCTGGCCGCCGAGCTCGGGGCCGACTACCTGTTCGCCCCCTCTCCGCTCGAGGTCTACCCCGACGGCTGCCGGACGACCGTTTCGGTGTCCGGCTTGACCGAGACACTCGAGGGCGTCCACCGGGGCCGGGGCCACTTCGACGGCGTGACCACCGTGGTCGCGAAGCTCTTCAACATGGTCGCGCCCGATGTCGCCTACTTCGGGCAGAAAGACGCGCAGCAGGTGATCGTGATCCAGCGCCTGGTCCGCGACCTCGACCTTCCGATCCGCATCGAGGTGTGCCCGACCGTACGCGAACCGGACGGGCTCGCGATGTCGAGCCGCAACGTCCACCTCTCGCCCGCCGACCGCGTGCGGGCCACGGCGCTCAACCGCGCACTGTCCGCGGTCTCCGCGGCAATCGCCGAGGGCGAGCGCGACCCCGCTTCGGCGATCGCCCTGGGGCGCGCCGAGCTGGTGTCTGCGCGAATCGAGCCCGAATACTTCGAGCTCGTATCCGCTCAGACGCTGGAGCCCGTGTCCCGCATCGATCGTGACGTGCTGGCCGTCATCGCGGCCCGAGTCGGCGGGACCCGGCTCATCGACAACCACATGATCAACGTGCTCTCGACCGCTCGCGGGTCCCGGCAGGAACCCGTGATGGGAGCGGCGGGAAGCACCCAAACGAACGGGAGACCCTGAGAACACATGCAGCGCACGATGCTGAAGTCGAAGATCCACCGGGCGAGCGTGACCGACTGCGACCTGCACTACGTGGGGTCGATCACGATCGACCCGGAGCTGCTTGAGGCAGCCGACATTCGAGAGTTCGAGCAGGTGGCCGTGGTCGACGTCGACAACGGTGCCCGCTTCGAGACCTACACGATCGCCGGCGAGCGTGGCTCGGGCGATATGAAGCTGAACGGCGCCGCGGCGCGGTTGGTACATCGCGGCGACACGATCATCGTCATCTCCTACGCCGCCTACGACCCCGACGAGCTCGAGAACTACAACCCGCGCGTTGTCCACGTCGACACGCACAACGAGATCATCAACATCGACAGCGAGGTGGCGACCCTCTTGACGGCGCCAACCTCCGCGTAGATCGGAGATCCAGATGTCCGCAACCCCTCACACAGTCGTTCCGCGCAACCTCAACGAGCCGCTGCCGATGACGCTGCCGCGGCTCGTGGAGAAGAAGCGCCTCGGCGAGCAGATCGTGATGGTCACCGCCTACGACTACCCGTCGGCCCAGGTGGCCCAGGAGGCCGGCGCCGACATCGTGCTCGTCGGTGATTCGGGCGCGATGACCGTGCTCGGGTACCCGTCGACCGTCCCCGTATCCACCGACGAGATGCTGATGCTGGCCGCGGCCGCGCGCCGCGGGCTGAGGACCCCGTTCCTGGTCGGCGACCTGCCGTTCGGGTCCTATGAGGGTTCGGACGAGCAGGCGGTGGCGACCGCGCAGCGATTCATCAAGGAGGCCGGCTGCGACGCCGTCAAGCTCGAGCGCGGCGGCACCAGTGCGCAGCGCGCAAGGGCGATCGTCGACGCGGGGATCCCGGTGATGGGACACGTCGGACTGACCCCGCAGACGGCAACCGCGCTCGGTGGCTACCGCGCGCAGGGTCGCACCAGCGACCGCGCTCTAACGGTCGCCCGCGACGCGCTCGCCCTGCAGGAGGCCGGTTGCTTCTCGATCGTGTTCGAGGCGATTCCCGCCGCCGTGACAGACGTGTTGATGGAGAAGATCCAGATTCCAGTGATCGGGATCGGCGCCGGACCGGGCGCCGACGGCCAGGTGCTCGTGTTCCACGACCTGCTCGGCATCTACGACGGGCACGCGCCACGGTTCGCCAAGCGCTACGCCGAGATCAAGGCACAGATGGTCGCCGGCGTGGCCGAATATGCGGCCGAGGTCAGAAACGGAGCCTTCCCGGCCCCGCAGCACACCTACTCGATCGACGACGAGGAGCTCGAGCGTTTCGGGGAGGCACTCGCGGCCGACGCCTGATGAAGATCACGTGGCGAGCGCTCGTCAGCGGCTAGCATCCCGCGGATGCCGCGCCTCGGGCGAGCGTTCACGCCGCGTGACCACATCTACTTTGAGCTGTTCGAGGAAGCCGGTCAGAACATCCTCACCGCTGCGGACCTCCTCGACCAACTCCTGACCAATTATCCGGACAACAAGGAGCTCGCCCAGGAGATCCGGGTCTGCGAGCACGAGGGCGACCGGATCACGCACGACATCATCGACCGGCTGAACCACACGTTCGTGACGCCGGTCGACCGCGAGGACATCCTCTCGCTGGCCTCGGCCCTCGACGACATCGTCGACTACACCGAGGAGGTCGCTGACTACCTCGGCCTCTACAAGATCGAGGCCCCGATGGATCAGGCGATCAAGCTCGCGCACGTGCTCAGGGCTGCCTCCAAGCAGATCGCCGAGGCGATCCCACGGCTGCGCGGCTTCCGTGACATCTCCCACCACACGGTCGAGATCAACCGGCTTGAGAACGAGGGGGACCGGATCTCGCGGGCCGCCGTGGCCGCGCTGTTCGACGGCGGCATCGACCCGATGGTCGTGATCCGCTGGAAGGACATCTACGAACGGCTCGAGGCGGCGATCGATGCGACCGAGAAGGTCGCGTACATCATGGAAGGGATCGTCATAAAGAACTCGTAGTGGGGTGGCCGCGCGTGGGCGTACCCCAACGGCCCGTGCGCTTCGCGCGAGGGCCGTTGGCGCACGCCCCCGCCGTCCCCTCGAGGCCTGTCAGTGAGCGATGGTGACGCCCGTCGCGCGCCCATGGATCCCCCGCGCCCGCGCAACCCCTCAGTACTCGATCTGCTTCAGCACCTTGGCGGGTGAGCCCGCAGCCACCGAGAACGCAGGGATGTCGGTGGTGACGACCGAGTTGGCGCCGATCACGGCTCGTTCCCCAATCGCCACGCCGCTGGTGATCACTACGTGGGCGCCGCACCAGACGTTGTCGCCGACGCGCGTCGGGCCCTTGGAGGTGAAGCCCTGCCAGGGGACGGGCTCAAAGGGGTCATCGAATCGATGGCTGGCGTCGGTGACGAAGCACCCGTTGGCGAACATGCAGTGCTGGCCGATCTCGACCAGCTCGTGGGCCGCGACCATCACGCCGAGGTTCAGGAAACTGCCGGCGCCGATTCGGATCCGTGCCCCGCCTGGCGCCGTGATCCACACGCCGGGCTCGAGCAGGACGCCCGGCCCGATCTCGAGCCGACCCTCGGCGAGTGCCTCGAGCACGTTCCCGTGGACGGGCCAGCGGACGAAGGCCTCGCGGCGCATGAACTCCCAGTGGATCCGCGCCCGGTTCCAGGGCAGCGAGTTGCGCTCGTACCAGCGCCACTTCTGAGACCACAGCCTGAGCCGCTGAAGCTCGGAGCTCATCGGCGCGCTCGGTGTCAGCCCGCGGTGACCGGTGTGCGCGGGCGCCGCGGGCGGCCCCGGCTGGCCCGCACCGGCAGCAGATCGGCCAAGAACCGACCCGTGTAGGAGCGGTCCACCCTGGCCACCTGCTCCGGCGTCCCGGTGGCGATCACGGTCCCGCCCTCATCGCCCCCCTCCGGGCCGAGGTCGATGATCTGGTCGGACACCTTGATCACATCCAGGTTGTGCTCGATCACGACCACCGAGTTGCCGGCCTCCACGAGCCGAGCCAGGACCTCGAGCAGGCGCTGGATGTCGGCGAAGTGCAGGCCCGTCGTCGGCTCGTCGAGAATGTAGATCGTCCGGCCGGTGGCCACCTTGGACAGCTCGGCGGCCAGCTTCACTCGTTGCGCCTCCCCGCCGGACAGCGTCGTCGCCGGCTGGCCGAGTCGCATGTAGCCGAGCCCGACGTCGTTCAGCGCCTCCACCCGCCGGCGGATCTTCGGGATGTGGGCGAAGAACTCGAGCGCCTCCTCGATCGGCATCTCAAGCACGTCCGCGATCGTCTTGCCCTTGAAGCGGACCTCGAGCGTCTCACGGTTGTAGCGCTTGCCGTGGCACTGTTCGCAGGGCACATACACGTCGGGGAGGAAGTGCATCTCGATCTTGATCTGCCCGTCGCCGCGACACACCTCGCAGCGCCCACCCTTGACGTTGAACGAGAACCGGCCCGGCTTGTAGCCCCGGGCCCGTGCCTCCTGCGTCTTCGAGAACAGCTCGCGGATCTGGTCGAACAGCCCGATGTAGGTGGCGGGGTTCGAACGCGGGGTCCGGCCGATCGGCGACTGGTCGACCGAGATGATCTTGTCGAGCTGATCGAGGCCCTCGATCCGCCGATGAACACCGGCCCGCTGACGGGTGCGGTGCAGCCGGTTCGCGATCGCCTTGTAGAGCACCTCGTTGACCAGCGTCGACTTCCCAGATCCCGACACCCCGGTGACGCTGCAGAACACGCCGAGCGGGATCTTCACGTCGATGTTCTTAAGGTTGTGCTGCGAGGCACCCTCGATCTTGATGTGCCCACCGGGCTTGCGCCGCCGCTTCGGCACCTCGATCGAGCGGGTTCCAGCCAGGAACTGGCCGGTCAGCGAGTCGGCCACCTGCGCCACCTCGTCCGCCGTTCCCTCAGCGACGACGTAGCCGCCGTGCTCGCCGGCCCCAGGGCCCATGTCCACGAGATGGTCCGCCGCGCGCATCGTGCCCTCGTCGTGCTCGACCACGAGCACGGTGTTACCGAGGCTGCGCAGGCGATCGAGCGTCGCGATCAGCCGCTCGTTGTCCCGCTGGTGCAGGCCGATTGACGGTTCATCCAGGATGTAGAGGACGCCGACCAGCGATGAGCCGATCTGCGTGGCCAGCCGGATCCGCTGCGCCTCGCCCCCCGAAAGGGTCGACGCCGCCCGCTCCAGTGACAGGTAGCCAACGCCGACGTTGTCCAGGAACCGCAGGCGCTCCTCGATCTCGCGTAGCACCAGGCGGGCGATCCGCCGGTCGTGCTCGCTGAGCTCGAGCCCGGTGACCCACTCGAGCGCCCGCTGGGCCGAGAGCGCGGTGAACTCGTGGATCGGGGTGCTGCCGACCAGAACCGCCCGCGATTCCGGGCGCAGCCGCGCGCCCTTGCACTCAGGGCATGGCCGCAGCGTCATGTACTCCTCGATCTTCTCCCGGGCGAGGTCGGAGTCGGTTTCCCGGTACCGGCGCTCGAGGCTCGGCACGATCCCCTCGAACTTCGTCGCGTAGGAACGCCGCCGGCCGAACCGGTTGCGATATTGGACCTGGACCCGGTCGCCGTTGGTTCCGTGGAGGAAGAAGTCCCGCGACTCGTCCGGTAGCTCCTCCCACGGAGTCTCCAGATCGACCCCGTAGCGCTCGGCGATCGCCTGGGTGAGCTGCTCGTAGTAGTCCGAGGCGCTCACGGCCCACGGCGCGATCGCGCCCTCACCGATCGACAGCGTCGGGTCGGGGACCACGAGATCCGGGTCGATCTCCATCTGCGAGCCGAGGCCGGTGCAGCGCGGGCAGGCTCCGTGGGGAGAGTTGAAGCTGAAGATCCGTGGCTCTAGCTCCACCAGGCTCGGACCGTGGATCGGGCAGGCGAACTTCTCCGAATAGGTCTGGATCTCTTCAGAGTCGACGAGCTCGATCTCGACCAGGCCGTCGGCCAGCGCCACCGCCGTCTCGATCGAGTCCGCCAGCCGCTTGCGCAGCTCGCCCTTCATCACCAGGCGGTCGACGACGACGGCGATGTCGTGCTTGTACTTCTTGTCGAGCGCTATCTCCTCGTCGAGCCGGCGCAACGCGCCGTCGACCTTGACGCGTGAGAATCCCTCGCCACGGAGCTCCTCGAGCTGCTTGCCGTACTCGCCCTTGCGGCCGCGGACGATCGGCGCGAGCACCATGAAGCGCGTGCCTTCGGGCAGCTCCATCACCTGGTCGATGATCTGCTCTGCCGACTGGCCGCTGATCGGGCGACCGCAGATATGGCAGTGCGGATGGCCGATCCGCGCCCACAGCAGCCGCAGATAGTCGTAGATCTCGGTCACCGTGCCGACCGTCGAGCGCGGGTTGCGCGAGGTCGTCTTCTGGTCGATTGAGATCGCCGGCGACAGTCCCTCGATCGAGTCCACGTCCGGCTTGTCCATCTGCCCGAGAAACTGCCGCGCGTAGGCGGACAGCGACTCGACGTAACGGCGCTGTCCCTCGGCGTAGATCGTGTCGAACGCGAGCGATGACTTGCCGGATCCGGACAGGCCGGTGATCACGGTCAGCGAACCCCGCGGGATCGCGACCGTGATGTCCTTCAGGTTGTGCTCGCGGGCACCGGCGACGACCAACTGGTCCATCAGTGTCTCCCGCGTTGGGTTCGGTCGCACCGAGAGCGACGACTGACGAGTGCACGGCAAGGACGCAGGACCGAAGGTGTAGCAGCGCTACACCGAGGTCCGAGGACGCAGCTGGGCGCCGTCAGGCGGCGCTCGAATGCGGGCGAACTCGGCGTGGGAGGCACATAAGTCAGTCTAGTTGCCCGAACAGACGTTCCCCTGGCCGGATTCCCGCACTTAGGCGGAAATGGGCGGGAGGGCCGGCGGTTGGGCCCACCGCGCCCGAGACCGGGGCGCTCCGCCCGAGACGCTCCGCCCGGGGCGCCCCTACCCCTCGACGCTGGCGTAGACCTCGTCGAGCAGAGCGGCGCGGTTCGAGAGCTCGAAGTTTTCGGCCAGGTAGCGGTCGGTCTCGTCCCGGGGCGTCCCGTTGAGCGCCATGTTGAGCGCGATCAGACGGGCGCCCTCGGCGTCGTCGGCCCCGTCGACCGTCTCGGCATCGGCCTCAGCCTCCGCCTCCTCGATCGCCTCGACCAGCGCCTCAGCCTCCTCGGGGTCGGAGATCTCGACGGCCACATACTCCTCGACCACTTCCACGTCGGCGTCAACCTCGGGCAGGGCGGCGGACTTGTCGTAGTCCTCGGCGGCGGCGGCCGAATCGGCCTCGAAGCGTGGCCGGGGCGAAACCGACTCACGCACCTCGCTGAGGTTGCCTTCGAGCAGCTGGAGATCGGCGTTCAGCCGGTTCGAACCGGTCCGCAGCGACTCGACCAGGGCGCTCAGCTCGCTCTCCATCGCATCGAGGCGCTGCAGCATCACGGCCGTGGATTCGGAGACCTTGCCGACGTATTCGCGGGCCTGGGTGGTGGCCTGCTCGCGCGTGGTCTGGGCCTCGCCGCTAGCCTCGGCACGGATCTCGCGTGCCTCGTCCTCGGCCTGGCGCTGGATCTCGGCGGCGCTCGTCTCGGCCGCTTCGA
The DNA here is from genome assembly GCA_963796645.1 of uncultured Solirubrobacterales bacterium. GTDB lineage: Bacteria > Actinomycetota > Thermoleophilia > Solirubrobacterales > Solirubrobacteraceae > Palsa-465. Next base: position 188,003 of record CAWCMQ010000010.1, read on the forward strand.
CGATCGCCCGGACCTGCTCGCTGGCGGTGGACGCGAGGGTCTCGGTGCGCCGGCGGGAGGAACTCCTGAGCTCGTCCACCTCGTTGGCAAGGGCGGCCAGGTGGGTGTCAACCGCCTCGGGGTCGTACCCGCGGCGGCCGATGGGAAAGTCCTTCTTCTCGATGCTCTGTCGGTCGAGGGCCACGCGAACTACCTCCGTATCAAGGTCTCAGAACAAGCTCGCCGCAGCGTACCTGAACCCGTCACCCGATCGGCGCCGCGCACGCTCGTCGGCTCAGCGGCGTCGCCTAGCTGGACGGAGTGCGCGTCATCCAGCCCTCGGCGATCGCCTGGTCGAGCGCCCGCTTGAGATCCCGGATCTCGTCGCGGAGCTTCGCCGCGTACTCGAACCGCAGCTCCTCGGCCGCGGTGAGCATCTCCTCCTCGAGCTCGACGATCGTCTTCTCGATCTCCGCCGGCGGCATCCCGTCGGTCGGCGCCTTGCGGCGCCGGCGGGAGCGCGGCACCTTGGAGTCGCTCTGCAGGAACTCGGCGATGTCAGAGATCCCCTTGACGATCGTCTCCGGAGTGATCCCGTGCTCCCGGTTGTATTCGCGCTGGATCGCGCGGCGGCGGTCGGTCTCCCCGATCGCCGCCCGCATCGCGGCGGTCTCCTTGTCCGCGTACATCAACACCGTGCCCTCGACGTTCCGAGCCGCCCGCCCGATCGTCTGGATCAGCGAGGTCTCGCCGCGCAGGAAGCCCTCCTTGTCGGCGTCGAGGATCGCCACCAGCGAGACCTCGGGAAGGTCGAGGCCCTCGCGCAACAGGTTGACCCCGACGAGAATGTCGAATTCGCCCAGCCGGAGCTCGCGGATGATCTGGATCCGCTCGAGCGTGTCGACCTCGGAGTGCAGGTAGCGCACGCGGAACCCCATCTCGAGCAGGTAGTCGGTCAGATCCTCGGCCATCTTCTTGGTCAGGGTCGTCACGAGCGTTCGCTCGTCCCGATCCACGCGCCCCCGGATCTCGTTCATCAGATCATCGATCTGATTGCGGGTCTCCCGCACCTCGACCTCCGGGTCGACGATCCCGGTCGGACGCACGATCTGCTCCACCACGCGACCGGAGTGCGTCCGCTCGTATTCGCCGGGGGTGGCCGACACGAACACCATCTGCGGCGTGATCGAGAGGAACTCCTGGAAGGTCTGGGGCCGGTTGTCGAGCGCGCTGGGCAGGCGGAAGCCGTAGTCGACCAGGGTCTGCTTGCGCGAGCGATCGCCCTCGTACATGCCTCCGATCTGCGGAACCGTCTGGTGCGACTCGTCGATGAAGCAGACGAAATCGTCGGGGAAGTAATCGAGCAGGCAGTAGGGGCGGTCCCCGGGCCGGCGTCCGTCGAGAATCCGTGAGTAGTTCTCGATTCCAGAGCAGAATCCCAGCTCGCGCAACATCTCCATGTCGTATTGGGTGCGCTGGCGCAGCCGGTGGGACTCGAGCAGCTTGCCCTGGGACTCGAGCTCGGCGCAGCGCTCGTTCAGCTCGCGTCCGATCTCGGCCACCGCATCGTCGACCATCCCCTCGCGTACGTTGTAATGAGAGGCGGGCCAGATCCCGACGTGCTCGATGTCCTCCTGGAGGATCTCCCCGGTCAGCGGATCAAACTCCTGGAGCATCTCCACCTCGTCGCCGAACAGCATGATCCGGTACGCGGTCTCGGCGTAGGCGGGGAAGATCTCGAGCGTTTCCCCTCTGACCCGGAACGTCCCCCGGCCCAGGGCGGTGTCGTTGCGCGTGTACTGGATCGAGACCAGCTTGCGCAGCAGCGCGTCACGATCGATGAACTCGCCCTTGCGCAATGTCTGCAGGTTCTCGTCGTAGGTCTGTGGCGAGCCGAGGCCGTAGATGCACGAGACGCTGGCGACGATCAGCACGTCGCGGCGCGCAAACAGCGCCGCCGTGGCCGAGTGGCGGAGGCGGTCGATCTCCTGGTTGATCGCGGAGTCCTTCTCGATGTACAGGTCCTTGCTCGGGACATACGCCTCGGGCTGGTAGTAGTCGTAGTAGGAGACGAAGTACTCGACCGCGTTGCGCGGGAAGTAGGTCCGGAACTCGTTGCAGAGCTGGGCGGCCAGCGTCTTGTTGTGAGCGATGATGAGCGCCGGCTTCTGCACCCGCTCGACGGTCGCCGCCATCGTCATCGTCTTGCCGGTACCGGTCGCGCCGAGCAGCGTCAGACCCCGCTCACCAGCGACGATCCCCTCGGCGAGCGAGTCGATCGCCGAGGGCTGGTCGGCGGTCGGACTGTAGGCGGCGTCGAGCTCGAACTTCGGCATTCAGATCCCAGGGTAGCGGTGGGTACGGCGCGCATATACTCGGCCGCGGTGGCGCCCGACTCCAAACTCATCGGGACCGCACGAAGCCTGGCCGGCCGGTCCCTCCGGAGAGCGCGAGATGCATTCGGGGCTGGTCGCATCACGGAGTGCACCGAGCGCATCGTCGAGCTGAACGCGCAGGTCTCCGGCCTCACGGAGCACATCACCCTTCTGAACGCCGAGGTCGACCGCCTCAACACCGAGGTTGGGCCGCTCCGGGACGAACGCGACGCGGCCAACGCACGGATCGCCGAGCTGAGCGACCTCGCCGCGATCGACTCGGTTACTCGGTGGATCCGCCACGCCACGCTGTACGCGCGGCCGCTGATCTCCGTTGTCGTGCCCACGTACGATCGGCCGCCGCTGCTCGAACGCGCGATCGTGTCGGTGCTGAGCCAGCGCTACGAGCACTGGGAGCTGATCGTCGTGGGTGATGGTGACCCTGGTGGGGCCAGGGCCGTGGTCGAGGCCAGCGCCGATTCGCGGATTCGCTACGCGGAGATCCCGAGGAGCGGCGTCGCGGCCGCGCGCAACGTCGCCCTGGAGCTTGCCGCCGGCGAGCTCATCACCTATCTGGACGACGACAACATCATGGACAGCGAATGGCTGTACGCGGTCGCCTGGGCGTTCGAGCAGCGCCCGGACGTGCAGGTGCTCTACGGCGCGTTCGTGATCGACGACGTACTCCGTCTCAACGGTTCCGGGCCGGGCGCGCTCCCGCGGAGCTTCCTTCACCGCTTCGACCGGGAGGCGCTGAACCGGGCGAACCTGGCCGACATGGGCGCAATTGCGCACCGTGCCGGACTCGATGGGGCATGGTTCGACGAGAGCCTTCGCGAGATGGGCGACTGGGATCTGCTGCTGCGCTTGACCGCGGAGGCCAAGCCACTGGTGCTGCCGGCGATCAGTCACTACTACACGACCGACGCGCCGCATCGGCTGACCCATGGACCGACGCACGATCGGGACCGGGCCACCGTCCTCGCCAGAGCCGTCACGCCGCCGTCATGACGAAGCCCGGCCGAGTCACGATGCTCGCGTTCGACGCGATGGATCCGGAGATCACCGCCTCGTTGGCAGCCGACGGGCGCCTGCCCGCCTTCGCGGGGCTGATGGAGTCATCGGTGCACTGCAACGTGCGTAACCCAGTGGGTCTGTTCGTCGGCACGCTGTGGTCGACCTTCTTCACTGCCCGGTCCGCCGCCCGCACCGGCTTCCACTGCTGGGAGGAGATCGTGCCGGGGTCCTACGAGCGCCGGGAAACCAGCGCCGACTCAATCCAGGGCACGCCGTTCTGGGAGACGCTCAGCGACGCAGGCTGCCGGGTCGCGGTGATCGACGTCCCCCACTCGCGGGCGGGGACGCCCGTGAACGGGATCCAGATCTCCGAATGGGGCTGCCACGACCGGCACTTCGGGCTGCGCACGCACCCGCCCGAGCTGGGCCGCGAGGTCGCCCGGCGGTTCGGCACCCACCCGATCCTCGGCGTCGACGCATGGTCGGTGCGGGAATGGGCCCCCGACGACTACGTGCTGCGGAACGGCCCGTATCGGACCGATGCGGAGGAGGAGCAGCTGCTGGCCGGCCTACTCACGGGCGCGGAGGCGAAGACGCGGCTGTCGCTGTCGGTCCTCGAAGATGGGCCGTGGGATCTGTTCCTGTCCGTATTCGGGGAGAGCCACTCGACCGGACACCAGTCCTGGCACGTGCGTGACCCGGCACACCGACGGTACGACCCCGCGCTTCGCGCCCGGATCGGCGATCCGCTCATGCAGGTCTACGAGCGCTTGGACCGCGCGCTCGAGCAGCACCTCGCGGCGATCGGCGACGACACCGTGGTTCTCGTCCTGCTGAGCCATGGAATCGGACCCCACTACGACGCGACGCACCTGCTTCCGGAGATCCTCAGGCGCCTGAACGCGGCCTACCAGGGCCAGGTGCAGCGCTCGTGGCAGGGTCGCGCGCTCGGTGCGACCTGGATGTCGATGCCGCGGGGCTCGCGATCGGCCTTCGAGCGGCTGATGGCCCGAGCGCTGCGCTCGCGCACGGCGGCGCGGGGGCCACGCGCCGTGCGCGACACCGAGACCGAGGACGAGCGTCGCCAGCAGCTGTTCTTCATGGCGCCGAACAACTTCGTCGTCGGCGGCGTGCGGATCAATCTGCGTGGACGCGAGCGCGAGGGCCGGGTGGCGCCCGGACGCGAGTTCGACCAGCTGTGTGACCGGCTGCGCGCGGATTTCCTGACCTTGGTCAACGTCGACACGGGGGCGCCGGTCGTGCGGGCCGTGGAGCGGACCGACGCCCACTACTCGCGCGACTATCTCGATGCCCTGCCCGACCTGCTGCTCGACTGGAATCACGATCGCCCGATCGAGACGGTCTGGTCGCCGCGGTTCGGGCTGGTGCACGGTCCGTATTCCCACTGGCGCACGGGCGACCATCGTCCCGGCGGCCTGCTGCTGGCGCGCGGACCCGGTCTCGACCCGCGTCAGGAGCCACCGGAGCTTGCGATCGAGGACCTCGCGCCCTCGATTGCCGCGAGACTCGGCGTGGAGCTGGGTGACGTCGACGGGACGCCGGTGCCGTGGCTAGCGCGCGTAGGCGCTGACATAGCCGGGGATCGGCTGCTCGCATCCTGAGTCGGCGACCGGCGCGCCGGCCATCAGTGACAGCGGCAGCTCGCCGGCCCAGACCGGGATCTCCAGATCCTCCGCGCTGTCGACTGGGGGGCCGGTCCTGATCTTTGCCGAGGCCTCGCGAATCCCGATCGCCACCACCTCGGTGGCCCCGAGCTCCTGCTCACTGGGCCCGCGAACGTCGTCGGAGCGCCCGCGGGCCACGTGCTCAACGACCTTGCGCAACGCGTCGTGCTTCTCGCCCGGTTCGCGCAGGGCGCGACCCTCGCCAAGCACCACGACCGAGCGATAGTTCAGCGAGTGGTGAAATGCTGAGCGGGCGAACACAACGCCGTCGAGCAGCGTGACGGTCAGGCACATCGGAATCCCATCGGCGAGCCTTCCCAGCAGCCGGCTGAGCGGGGAGCCGTGGATGTAGACCCGCTCTTCGTCTCGCGCGTACAGGACCGGGAGCACGAACGGCTGGCCATCGACCTCGATGCCGAGATGCCCAACGAGCCCTTCGTCGAGGATCGCGTCGATCACGGCGCGGTCATAGCTGCCGCGCCCAGCGCGACGCTTCACCGTCACCCTACTCGTTTTGTTATAGTACGAACTCATGCTTGAAGCAGAACAATATCATGAGATCAGCGGGGGCACGGCACGCGAGATTGCGGCCACCGCGGAGGCGGCGATCCGGCACGGTCGCCTGGGGACCGGAGACGCTCTCCCGACCGTCAGAGCGCTGGCGCAGGCGCTTGGAATCAGCCCGGCTACCGTGAACTCCGGCTACCGGACGCTGCGCCAGCGGGGGCTCGTGATCGCCGACGGCCGGCGTGGCACCCGCGTCGCGCCGCGCCCGGCGCTGCGGATCATCCAGCCCGCGCGCCCCGCTCCGCTCCTACCCGGGCACCGCGACCTGACCTTCGGCCTCGCTGACCCGGACCTGCTGCCGTCGATCGGCCCGGCGCTGGCCAGGCTCGACATCGAGAAGCTGGGGCGAGAGTCCTCTGACGCCGACCTGCTCGAGCTCGGGGCGGCTGCATTCGCCGCCGACGGGGTATCCGCGGCGGCAATGGCGGTGGTCGGCGGCGCGCTCGACGGGATCGAGCGGGTGCTCCAGGCCCATCTGCGGCCCGGTGACCGCGTGATCCTGGAGGACCCCGCCTACCCGCCGATCCGGGACATCGTGCTCGCGCTCGGCCTCCTACCCGTTCCGGTCCCGGTCGACGATCGCGGCCTCGTGCCCGAGCGCTTCGCGGCGGGCCTCGAAACCGGTGTCGAGGCCGCAATCCTCGTTCCAAGGGCGCAGAACCCGTTCGGTGCCGCGCTCGACCACGAACGCGCAGCGGAGCTGCGCGAGCTATTGGTCCCCCATCCCGATGTGCTTCTGGTCGAGGACGATCACGCGAGCCTCGTCGCGGGCGCGCCGTTCGTCAGCCTTGTCTCGGCCGATCGGTCCCGCTGGGCGGTCGTCCGCTCAGTCTCGAAGACGCTTCACCCGGATCTCCGGTTGGCCCTGATCGCCGGCGATGAGCTCACCGTCGCGCGGGTCGAGGGACGGCAGGCGCTCGGGCCACGCTGGGTCAGCCACATCCTTCAGGAGACGGCCGCTCAGATCATGCGCGATCCGACGTTCATCGCGACCGCGGAACGCGCCCGCGCGATCTACGCGCAGCGGCGAGCCGCGCTGATCGACGCGCTGGCCGAGCGCGGGGTACCGGCGCACGGAGCGACCGGCCTGAACGTGTGGGTGCCGGTGCGTGAGGAGGCGGCGGCGGTCCAGGCCCTGCTCACCGAGGGCTGGGTCGTGCTTCCCGGCGAGAGCTTTCGGCTCGCGACACCGCCCGGCATCCGGATCACGATCTCGACCCTTTCCGCTTCGGAGGCATCCGCGCTTGCGGACGTGATCGCCGCCACCGAGCACGGCGCTCGGCCCCTTCACGCCTACTGATCAGCGATAGCCGAGCTCGGTCGGATACGTGCGGCGGTAATCGCCCTGGGCGTTCAACACCTTGCGCACATAGTCGCGCGTCTCGGGGAACGGGATCTCGGCGATCGTCAGCTTCCTGCCGCGCGCCCGCGCGCGTGCGACCCAGTCGTCCACGTTCGCTTCCCCCCCGTTGTATGCAGCCAGCGCCAGCATCTTGCTCCCTCCGTAGTGATCGAGCAGGTAGCGCAGGTAATAGCTGCCGTAGGCAATGTTCACCTGCGGCGTGCCGAGGTCGGAGATCCTGAACGTCGTCGCGCCCGAGCGATGGGCGAGGAACTCGGCGGTCTGGGGCAGGATCTGCATGAGACCCTCGGCACCGGCAGCCGAGGTCCGCGGATCGAACTTCGTTTCCGCATAAATGACCGCCGCGACCAGCGCCGGATCGAGGTGCTTTGCGGCCGCCTGCTGACGGATGATGTCGGAGTTGGTGAGCGGCAGCGTGAACTCGTTGACCGCCTTGCGGAACAGCGGCATCGCGATCACCACGGCGGCCGCGGTGATTCCGACGGCCAGGACCACGAGCGCCGACCGGCGCCGTCTGACGGCGCTGCGGCGCCGGGCGGCCGCGCGGCGTGCGTCGTCCCGGCGGCGGGTGACTGTCGCGGTGGAGGGGCTCACGGTTTCAGCATCCCAAGAACGGCCGACAGCTTTTGCTCCAGCTCCTCGATCGTTCCCTCATTCGTCACTACATATGTCGCACGTTGCGCCTTCTCCTCCTGGGAAAGTTGGCGGGCTGACCTTTCCGCGAGATTCTGATGTCCACGCGCACCCGCCCGCTCGGCTCTCAGACCCTCCTCCGCGACGATCACAAGTGTCGCATCGAAGGCGGCGTCCATGCCAGCCTCGAACAGTAGCGGCACCTCCACAACCGCCGCACGCGGCGCCGGCGAACTCCGCTCGAGCTCCTCGCGCCAGGCGTAGATCCGAGCCCCGACGCGCGGCCACAGCAGCTGCTCGAGCCAGGCGCGATCCCCCGCTGTCCCGAACGCCGCCCGGGAGACCGCGGGCCGGTCGATCCTCCCGCCAGGTGCCACCTCGGTGCCGAACCGCTCTACCACAGCGTCGCGCACCTCCGCCTCGTCGTAGAGATCGTGCACGACCTGGTCCGTGGACAGAACCGCAGCACCGAGTCGTTCCAGCGCCTCGAGAGCTGTCGATTTGCCGGCAGCGATCCCACCGGTCAACCCGATGAACGGGACGTTCAGGCCTGCGAGTCCTCTGGCTTGGCGGCTTCGGCGACATCGGCCGGGCCGTCGACTGACTCCTGCACGTCGAGCTGGGGCTCGGCGGACGCGTCTGCAGCCTCGGCTTCGGCTTCGACCTCGGGCGCGACCTCGACCTCGGGCGCGGCGACAGCCTCAGCCTCTACCTCGGCGGCAGGTGGCTCTGGCTCCGCTTCGACCTCGGGCTCGACCTCGACCTCGACCTCGGGCGCTACGGCGGCCTCGACCTCGACCTCGACCTCGGCCTCGGGCGCTATGGCGGCCTCGGCCTCCGGCTCGTCGCTGCTCGCGAACACGTCCTCGGAGAGGCCGAGTTCGGGCACGTCGTCGAGATCGGTGGCGTCGCCCTCGGCGGGCGGGACGATCGGCCGGACCGGGAGGACCTGGCCCTCGACGCGCTTGATCGAGAGTGACAGGCGCCGGCGCTCGGAGTCGATCTCGAGGATCTTTACCCGCACCGGGTCGCCCGGCTGGATGATCTCGCGCGGATTCTCGACATGGTGCTGGGCGAGCTCTGAGATGTGGACGAGCCCCTCGACGCCATCGAGGATCTCGACGAAGGCGCCGAACGTGACCACCTTGGTGACCACACCCTCAAGCTCGTCACTGATGTTGTAGGTGTCCACCACGCGCTGCCATGGATCCTCCTGGGTCTGCTTGAGACCCAGCGAGATCCGCTGGCGGTCGCGGTCGATGTCGAGCACCTTGACGCTGACGGTGTCACCGATGGAGAGGATCTCCGAGGGGTGGTTAACGTGCGACCAGGACAGCTCTGAGATGTGGATGAGACCGTCGATGCCGTCGAGATCGACGAACGCGCCGAAGTCGACGATGTTGGAGATCGTGCCCTCGACGACCTGCCCGGGCTGGAGCCGATCGAGGATCCGCTCACGGTCCTCCTTGCGCTGCTCCTCGAGCACCGCGCGACGCGAGAGGACGACATTGTTGCGGGAGCGGTTGAGCTCGATCACCTTGCACTCGATCGCCTGGCTCATGTACTCGTCGAGGTTCGGGACGCGCCGGATGTCGACGAGCGATGCGGGCAGGAAGCCGCGCACGCCGAGGTCGATGATCAGCCCGCCCTTGACCACCTCGATCACGGTGCCTTCGACGGGCTCGCCAGACTCGGCGGCGGCTTCGATCTTCCGCCAGGCCTTCTCGAAGCGCGCACGCTTCTTGGACAAGATCAGGCGGCCGTCCTGATCCTCCTTGGTCAGGACCAGCGCGTCGACCTCCTCGCCGAGGCTTACCTCGTCGCTCGGGTCGACGGACTTGCGGATCGACAGCTCGCTCGAGGGGATGACCCCCTCCGACTTGTAGCCGATGTCGACGAGGACTTCGTCGTTGTCGATCCGGACGACGTGGCCGGTGACGACATCGCCCTCCTGGAAGGGATGGAGCGTGGCGTCGTAATTGGGGACGATCTTGCCGTCGATCTCGAGCAGGAGGCCATCCGAGCCTTCGACGACCTTCGCATTCGCTTGTTCAGCGGGTGGGGTCAGGGTTGAAGTTGTGGACATACGTTGCTCGGAGGATAGCCAGGTCCATCCGCAAAGGTGGCTCCGTATCATCGTCGGCCTCATGCCTGTCAGAGCCACCAAGCGCGGCGAGGACCGCACGGCGCTCGATCGCGACTGCGACGTGCTGATCTGCGGGGCCAGTTTTGCCGGTCTCGCGGTCGCCCGCGAGCTGGCTGGAAGCGGCGCCGACGTGCTCATCATCGACCGCTACGAGATCGGCGAGCGGCAGACCTCGGCGTGCGGGATCCCGACCGCGTGGCTCGGCGCGTTGGACCTGAACGAGTCCCTTCAGCAGACGTTCGGCGAGCTGGTGATCCACTCGCCTCACGCGACCGCGCGCTACGACCTGCCGTGGACGTTCTCGACCTTCGACTACCGCACCCTATGTGGGCTGCTCGCTGACCAGGGCACGTTCGAGTTCGAGACCGCGAAGGTCGATGGCCGCTCCGGCCACACGGTCCGGACCGATCGTGGCGAGATCCGCGCCCCGCTGATCGTCGACGCGCTCGGCTGGCGCCGGGTGCTCGGCGCCGGCGCCAACATCCAGCCACCCGAGGCGCTCCTGTCCCGCGGCCTCGAGGTGCACCCGTTCGGCTCGGGCGAGGACCTGGAGGTGTGGATCGACCGCAGCTATGTGCCCGCCGGCTACGGCTGGAGCTTTCCGGCCGGCGGCGAGCTGCGGATCGGGATCGGCTCGTTCGATCCGCGCTTCCACGTCAAGGAGCCGACCAACCGGCTCGCGACCGACCTCAACGCCGACCGCGTTCGCTACCAGGGCAACTGGATCCCCCACGCGCTGCGCGAGGCAACCGAGGACGGCGTGTTCTTCGCCGGTGACTCCGCCGGCCACTGCCTGCCGCTGACCGCGGAGGGCATCAGGACCGCTCTGTACTTCGGACTCGCCTGCGGACGTGAGCTCCGCGCCGTGCTCGAGGGACGCCAGACCCGCGAACAGGCGCTAACCCGCTATCACGCGTTCTCAGCCGGCCACGCGATGCCGTTTCGCTGGATGCTGCGCGTGCAGCGGCTGATCCCGCGGGTCGCGCCGCGGCTGCTGGGCGGATCGCTGCGGGCGATGCAGAGCAGGCGCTTCGTCGACTGGTCGTTCGGCCATTACCTGAACATCGCCCACCCGGGCTTCGTCGGCATGGCTCGCGGCGCGGCGCCGACCGAGACGGCGCTCGCGAGCCCAGCAGTCTGACCGCTGTCCCGCTACCGCTGCGCGACGACGACGGTCCGCGCTGACAGCACCCAGTTGCCCCAGCTGTCGGTGCCGCGAACGATCACGCGGAAACGGCCGGCGCGCCTGAACTTGTGGTGGACGCGGCGGCCGTGCCCCGTTCGCCCATCCCCGAACCACCAGGCGTAGGACGCGAGCCGGGCCTCGGGCGCGCTGCCCAGGGCGGTGAACCGGGCGCGGAAATCCGCGCGGGGATGCGCCGGCGCCGAGAACGAGAGCCGATCAGCCCGTGTCCGCGGCTGACACGAGCCGTCGGCGTTGCTCCACTCCTCCTGGATGTAGTAACGGCGGCCGTGGATCACCGCGTCGTATTCGCCCGAGCCGGCCCCGCCCAGTGCGGGTCCGTAGCTCGTGATGCAGAGGTCGGCCTCCTCCTCACCGGATCCATCGAGCCACGCGGTGCCGAACGGGTCGGTCACGGTTTCGTTGTGCTCGTGGCTGATCGTCGAGATCGCCGGGTCAGCCGTGCTCCCGTTGGGACGCGGGTTGCCCGACTGGCAGTGGCCGGAGACCGCGTTGTACGGGATCACTGCGTACGGGAGCCCGTCTGAGGTGTAGGAGTGATAGCCGCAGTAGCCCTCGAACGTCGTCCCTCCGAGCGCGCAGTCGTATGGCCCAGTCGTCTCACAGCTTCCCAGCCCGCGCGGCGTGAGCAGGAAGTAGATGTCGTGCCCGGTACGCGGGAGATGATGGCTGCGTACCACGCGGCTCAGCTCGTCCTCGAGCTCCTGATCGCTCATGCAGCGTGTCCAGCCCGGTCCGACGAGGAGCGGCTCCTTGCAGACGCTGCGCGGCAACGGGTCGGTGTCCACCAGCGACCCGGCGAATCTCGTGTTGTAAGCCGCCGGTCCGCCTGAGTCCCTGTACTGACCGCTAAGGCTGTACGGGTTGGTCGGCTTGTGGCTGTCCGCTGCCACGTCGCCGAGGAACCGGTCGGTCAACGCCTCGTAGCCGGGATCGAAGGTGAGGCCGGATCCCGACGGCTGCCAGAAGATCACGTGCGTGCGGTTGGTGTGAAGGACGGGACCTCCGCCGTACGCGAGGTTCGCGATCCGCGCCATCGGCTCGGCCTGAACGTGCCCGCCTGCGGGGACGTCGCGCACGACACCCCCGAAGAACTTCTTCGCCTCGGCCGCCGGCGCCAGCGCGAGCAGCACGCCGAGTGCCATCGCCAATCGCCTCATTTCGCCGCCAGCCAGTCCGGGCCGATGCCGGCGTCGACGGCCAGCGGCGGATCCATCTCAAAGGCGCCGGCCATCTCCTTGCAGGCGATCGTCCGCACCGTCTCGGCCTCCGCCTCGGGACCCTCGAACAACAGCTCGTCGTGGATCTGGAGGATCAGCCGCGTCTGGACCCCGGCCGCGGCGAGCGCCTGATCGCAGCGGACCATCGCGACCTTCATGATGTCCGCCGCCGTCCCCTGAATCACCATGTTGACGGCGAAGCGCTCCCCCTGCTTGCGCAGTTCCCAGCGGCGCGCACGCAGCTCGGGCACCTGGCGGCGGCGCCCGAACAGGGTCGAGACGTACCCGTGCTCGGCCCCCTGCTCGATCGTCTCCTCGATGAACCGGCCGACGGCGGGGAATCCAGCCAGGTAGCGCTGGATGAACTCGTCCGCCTCCGACTGCGGGATGTCGAGCCGGTCCGCCATCCCATAGGCGGACAGGCCGTACACGATGCCGTAGTTGATCATCTTCGCCTTCGATCTCATGCCCGGATCGATCTGATCCGGTGTCACCCCAAACACACGACAGGCCGTGGCGGTGTGAACATCCTCCCCGCGACGGAAGATTTCCTTGAGCACGTCCTCGCCCGCGATGTGCGCCAGCAACCGCAGCTCGACCTGCGAGTAGTCCGCCGAGACGAGCAGGTTGCCCGGCTCGGCCACGAAGCAGGCGCGGATCTCCCGGCCGAGCTCGGTCCGGATCGGGATGTTCTGCAGATTCGGGTTGTTGGACGACAGCCGCCCCGTCGTCGCGGTGGTCTGGCTGAACGTCGTATGCAGACGCCCGTCCGCACCGATGTCCTCGGGCAGGGCGTCGAGGTAGGTCTGCGCGAGCTTGGTCAGCTCGCGGAAGCGCTCGATCTTCGGGATCACCGCATGCTCGTCGCGGATCGCCTGCAGGACGCGGGCGTCGGTCGAGTACCCGGTCTTGCCCCGGCGCTTGCGCGAGAGCCCGAGCTTGCCGAACAGGATCTCCTCGAGCTGCTTGGGCGAACCGATCGTGAACTCCTCGCCGCTGAGTTCGAAGATCTCGCGCTCGAGCTGATCGGCCTCCGCCTTGACCCGGCCGGAAATCTCAACAAGTCGGACCGTGTCGAGCTTCAGCCCGGCCAGCTCCATCGCGCGCAGCACTCGGACGAGCGGGAGCTCGACCTCGTTCAGCAGGTCGGTCAGCCCGCGGCCGCGGATCTCCTCGCGCTGCCAGGCGGTCAGCGCCTGGACCAGGATCGCGTCGGCGGCCGTCGGGTCCGGCACGTCGGTGCCGAGCCCGCGTTCCTCGCACAGCTCGCGGAATGGGTAGCCGCGGCGCGCCGGCTCGAGCAGATACGCCGCGACCTCGGTGTCGTGCGCGAGGTTGCGAGGGATCTCCCCCAGCGCCTTGGCGTCGTGGGCGACGACCGGACGTGGGCCAAGCGCTGCGACAACCTCCTCGGGCCCGCCGGCGGCGCCCGCGAGCACCGTGGTTCCGCCCTGGTAGACCCCAAATCGCCACCCGTTCTCGGGCGCGAACAGAGCGCCCTCGGGAGCCTCGGGCGCCGTCACCGCGACCGCGGCCTCCCGCGCCGGGAGCTTCTCGATGTCCCCGACCGCGCCCTCGCGCACGCGGGCACTCAGCGACCGCTCGGCGACCGGTGCCGGGGCGGCGGCATCGGCCGACCCGAGCGCCTCCTCAAGCCGTCGCAGCGGGTCACGCAGCTCGTAGCGCCGGAAGGTGTCGCGCAGCTGCGAGCGGTCCGGGTCGCTGGAGACGAACTCCTCCAGGTCGATCTCGATCGGCACGTCGCGCTTGGCGGTGGCCAGCTGCTTGGAGATCCGCGCCACGTCGGCATGCTCGGTCAGGTTCTGCTTGCGCTTGGCGCCGCTGATCTCATCGATGTGATCGAGCACGCCCTCGAGCGAGCCGAAGCGCTGCAGCAGCTCGGCGGCCGTCTTGTCCCCGATTCCCGGAACACCGGGGATGTTGTCGCTCGTGTCACCCTTGAGTCCGATGAAGTCGGGCACGAGCTCGGGCGGGATTCCGTACCGCTCGATCACCCCGTCGCGGTCGTACACGCGGGTGTCGGTGATCCCGCGGCTGGTGGTCATGATCTTGACCACACCGTCGTCCACCAGCTGGTACGCGTCGCGGTCGCCCGTGACCACCATCACGGGGATCTGCGGCTCGGCGATGCGCGCCTTCTCGACGATCGAGGCGATCACGTCGTCGGCCTCGAAGCCCTCGACCGCGAGGTTGCGGTAGCCGAACGCCTCGACCAGCGGCTCCAGCGCCGGCCACTGCTCCTTGAGCAGGTCGGGCCGGCTCGAGCGCTGCGCCTTGTACTCGGAGTAGATCTCCTTGCGGCCGGTGTAGCCGGCATCCCACACCACGACGGTCGCCTTCGGCCCGTAATCGGTGAGGATCTTCACGAGCATCGACGCGAAACCGAAGATCGCATTCGTCGGCACTCCGGTCGAGGTCGCGATCGACTCGGGCAGCGCAAAGAACGCCCGGTAGGCGAGACTGTTGCCATCGATCAGGAAGAGTTCGTCAGCCACTGTCTGTCAGGCTATCTACCCCGATGGCAGCCACACCCAGTGCCCAGTACAGCCTGACGCTCCGCGTCCAGATCGATCACCGTCCCGGAATGCTGGGCAAGGTGGCCAGCGCGATCGGCGATGCCGGCGGCACGATCGGAGCGGTGGACCTCGTCCGGGTCGAGGGCAACCACACGATTCGCGACATCACCGTGGAGACCGCCGACGCGGTGGACTGGCCGCGCATCACCGATGCCGTGAATGCAGTCCCGGGCGCGCGCGTGCTCGACACCACCGACCGCACGTTCATGCTCCACGTCGGCGGCAAGATCGAGCTCCACAACAAGAGCCCGCTGAAGACTCGCGATGATCTCTCGATGGCGTACACGCCGGGCGTCGCGCGCGTATGCAGCGCGATCGCGGCCGATCCCGACAAGGCCTTCCAGTACACGATCAAGCGCAACACGGTGGCCGTCGTGTCGGACGGCACTGCGGTGCTCGGGCTCGGCGACATCGGGCCGCGGGCGGCGATGCCGGTGATGGAGGGCAAGGCGATGCTGTTCAAGGAGTTCGCCGGCGTCGACGCGTTTCCGATCTGCCTCGACACGCGCGAGCCGGACGAGATCGTCTCAATTGTCCGCGCGATCGCACCGGGATTCGGGGGTATCAACCTCGAGGACATCTCGGCGCCGCGCTGCTTCGAGATCGAGGACCGCCTCAAGGAGTCGCTCGACATCCCGGTGTTCCACGACGATCAGCACGGCACCGCCGTCGTCGTCCTGGCGGCGCTGCTGAACGCGCTGACGCTCACCGACCAGCGGATCGACGAGATCCGGATCGTGATCGTGGGCCTCGGCGCCGCCGGAATCGCGGTCAGCCGCATGCTGCTCGCGGCCGGTGCCCGGCACCTCATCGGCTGCGACTCGCGCGGGGCGCTGCACACCGGGCGCGAGGACTACCTGGACGGGTCAATGGGGCCGGCCAAGCGCGAACTGGCCCGGGTGACCAACCTCGACAATCGCTCCGGCCGCCCGGCCGAGGTGATCGAGGGCGCCGACCTGTTGATCGGGCTCTCGGGGGCGCGCGTGCTGGATGCGTCCGCGTTGCAGCGCATGAACCCGGATCCGATCGTGTTCGCGATGGCCAACCCCGACCCAGAGGTCTCGCCCGAGGAGGCGGCTGGCTACGCGCGGGTCGTCGCCACCGGGCGCTCGGACTATCCGAACCAGATCAACAACGTCCTCTGCTTCCCCGGGATCTTCCGCGGTGCGCTCGACGTCCGCGCGACCCAGATCACCGAGGAGATGAAGATGGCCGCGGCCAGGGCAATCGCCGACATCGTCTCCACAGACGAGCTGCGCGAGGACTACATCATCCCCTCGGTGTTCAACCGCGACGTGGTCGGCGCGGTCTCCTCCGCCGTTGCCGAGGAGGCACGCGAGAGCGGCACCGCTGAGGCGGGCGCCGAGGTCGGGTTCGCCTCCACCGAGGAGTGGCGGATCCTTCCCAGCCGGTAGTGGCGCGCCGTCAGGCTCGGCGACGCCGCGGAATCCGCCCGTCGACCTTCCACTTCGAGCCGGGACGGCCGGGCAACAGCAACACAATCAGGAGCCCGACCGCGCTCAGCAGCAATCCGAAGGTCAGCCCGACGCGCTCGCCGTAGCCCTTGCGCTCGGATAGCCACGAGCCCGCAGCGGCCGAGATCAGCCAAACGAACATCAGGTACAGGGCCTTGGCGCCGATCAGTGCGAATACCGTCATCGCGTCACGTCCCCAGGTATGCCCGCTGCACTTCGGGGTCGTCCCGAAGCTGGTCGGAGTCGTTGGCCAAGGCCACGCGCCCGGTCTCGAGCACGTAGCCGCGCTTGGAGACCTCCAGAGCGTAATTGGCGTTCTGTTCGACGAGCAGGATCGCCACGCCCTGGCGGTTGATCTCCGAGATCGTCTCGTAGATCCGTTGGACCAGGATCGGGGCGATCCCCATCGAGGGCTCGTCCAGCATCAGCAGCTTCGGCCGAGCCATCAGCGCCCGCCCGATCGCCAGCATCTGCTGCTCGCCGCCGGACATCGTGCCGGCATTCTGGTTCTCGCGCTCCTTGAGCCGTGGAAACAGCTCAAAGATCCGGTCGAGGTCCTCGGCCGTATCCACCCGCCGGCGATGGTAAGCGCCCAGATCCAGATTCTCGCGGACGGTCATCCGGGCGAAGCAGTGCCGGCCCTCGGGCGACAGCGCGATCCCTCGCTCGACGATCTGGTGTGCCGGGACACGGGTGATCTCCTCGCCGGCGAATGTCACCGTGCCGGAGCTGGCCGGCGTGAGCCCGGAGATCGAGCGCAACGTGGTCGACTTTCCGGCCCCGTTGGAGCCGATCAGCGTGACCACCTCCCCCTCCTCTACCGACAGCGACACCCCTTTCAGCGCCTCGATCGCGCCGTAGTGGGCGTGGATGTCGGAAACGTCGAGGAGCGCCATCAGTCCTGCTTTCCCAGGTACGCCTCGATCACCCGCGGGTTGGACCGCACCGCGGCCGCCGGGCCCTCGGCGATCTTCTCGCCGTGGTCGAGCACGGTGATCCGCTCCGACACGTCCATCACGACCTTCATGTCGTGCTCGATCAGGAGGATCGTCAGCTCCAGCTCCTTGCGCATTCTGCGCATGAATTCGGTGAGCGCCGCCGACTCCTGCGGGTTCATGCCGGCGGTCGGCTCGTCTAGCAACAGGAGCTTCGGCTCGGCGGCCAGCGCGCGTGCGATCTCGACGCGCCGCTGGTCCCCGTAGGAGAGCTGCGCTGCCAGGTGTCCGACCGCGTTTCGGCGCAGCCCCACGTACTCGAGCAGCTCGCGCGCCCGTTCGCGCGTCGTCCGCTCCTCACGGCGGACCCGAGGCGTGTGGAAGATCGAGCCGAACACGCCCCCCTTGGTCTGCGAGTGGCGGCCGATCATCGCGTTTTCGAGCGCGCTCATCGCCCCGAACAGGCGGATGTTCTGGAACGTCCGCGCGACGCCCATCGCGGTGATCCGGTCTGGGCGAGAACGGGTGATTCGGCGGCCGTCGAACACGATCCGACCGACGGTCGGCTTGTAGAGGCCCGTGAGCATGTTGAAGAACGTCGTCTTGCCGGCGCCGTTGGGACCGATGATCGACACGATCGTATGCGGCTGGATGTCGAACGAGATGTCATTGACCGCGACCAGGCCACCGAACTCCTTGGTCACGTGCTGTGCGTAGAGCAGCGCGGTTGTCTGGGCGTCGGCCTCGGGGACCGGCCCATCAGCGTGCACGCTCATTGCCGGGCCTCGAAGTCGGTCCGCAACTGGGGTTCCTCAAAGTCCGTCTCGGTCACGCCGATGCCCTCGGCCAACTCGAGCTTGCGTCTTCGCTCGGGCAGCAGGCCCTGCGGCCGCAGGATCATCACCAGCACGAGGAGGAAGCCATACACGCCCAGGCCGATATCGGTGAGGCTGAAGTTCAGACCGAGGTCACTGGGAACGCTGTTGAGAACATCGGGAATCAGGTACTGGTTTATGTACGAGATCAGCATCGCACCCAGCAGCACGCCCCAGATCGACCCGAGCCCGCCCACGATCACCATCGAGAGGATGAAGATCGAGAACGAGAAGCGGAACTGGTCGGAGCTGACGTCGGGCACGAAGCTGGCCAAAAACGCGCCGGAGATGCCGCCGAACGCCGCCCCGATCGCGTACGCGCTCAGCTTCGTCCGCACAAGCGGGATGCCCATCGAGACCGCGGCCACCTCGTCCTCGCGCAGTGCGATCCAGGCCCGCCCGATGCGGGAGTCACGCAGGCGAACGTTGACGAACAGGACCAGCATCAGGATCGCGAAGATGACCCAGTACCAGGGCCTCAGGTGCAGTTCGTCGAACGTGCCGATGCCGGGGAAGTAGATCGGGTCGATCGAGCTGATCCCGATGCTGCCTCCCGTCAGCGCCTGGCCAGCGCCGAGGTGGACGCTCTGCCCGTTGATCGCCACGCGGTCGATGATCTCGCCGAAGGCGAGCGTCACGATCGCGATGTAGTCCCCACGCAGGCGCAGGGTCGGAAGTCCGATCATGGCTCCGAACCCGGCGGTGATCACCATCGCGATGACCAGGATCAGGATGAAGTTCAGATGGATCCCGATCAGGTTGGAGACGTGCGGTGAGGCGAGCACGTGGATGTGCTCGTTGAAGAAGAACTCCGAGCTGAACCAGCCCGCCGTGTAGGCCCCGAGCGCGTAGAACGCGACGTAGCCGAGGTCGAGTAGCCCGGCGAACCCGACCACGATGTTTAGCCCCAGCGCCATCACCGCGTAGGCGAGCGCGGTGATGGTCGCGGCCAGGAACCCGCTCCCCTGAGTGAACAGGAACGGGAAGATGATCCCGAACGCGATCAGCCCTCCCGCCAGCGCCCGGCTCCACCACTTCGGGAGCCGCGACTGCACCCGGTGCGTGAACGCGTGCCACGAGGCGCGCCACTCGCTGAACTGGGCGATCAGCTCTTCCATGGCCTCATCCCGCTTCGCGGGTCTCCTCGCCGAGCAGGCCGCGCGGCCGGAGCACCATCACCATGATCAGGAAGCCGAACACGACCACCGGCGTCCATTGGGGGCCGAAGCGGGCGTCGGAGAGCTGCTGGATGCAACCGATGATGATCCCGCCGAGCACGGCACCGCGGACGTTCCCGATACCACCCATGACCGCGGCCGTGAACGCGATCAGGCCCGCCTCGAAGCCCTGGAAGTACCAGATCGTCGTCTCGTAGAGCGCGAACACGAGGCCCGCAGCGCCGGCCAGCGCGCCGCCGATCAGGAAGGTGAGCGAGATCGTCGTGTTGACGTTGATCCCCATCAGCCGAGCCGCCTCGGGATCCTGGGCCGTGGCGCGCATCGCGCGGCCCATCCGCGTCCGCGCGATGAACCACGCGAGCAGGATCACCAGCGGGATCGTCACCACGACCGCGAACACGTCGGCTCGGTGGACCACGACCGCCGAGATCGAGAACACGGTCGTGTTCTCGCGAATCAGATCGTCGACCCCGGCCTGGTTGCCGCCGAGCCACAGCAGACCGACGTTCTCCAGAATGAACGAGAACCCGACCGCGGTGATCAGCGGCGCGAGCTTCGGGGCGTTGCGCAGCGGCTTGTACGCGACTCGCTCGATCAGCACGTTGAGCGAGCCGCACACCGCCATCGACACGATCAGCGTCACCAGCAGGCCGAAGATCAGCCCGAGCGGCCCGGTGGTCAGGCCGAGCCCGATCGAGCCCCAGAACCCGGCCGCCGTGAACGAGCCGATCATGAACACGTCGCCGTGGGCGAAGTTGATCAACTCGATGATTCCGTAGACCAACGTGTAGCCGATCGCGATCAGGGCCCAGATCGCGCCGTTCGAGATCCCCTGAACCAGGTTCGTCCCGATGTACGTCAGGTCATGGTTCGTGATCGCATGACCGTGCGAGTAGCCGGCGTAGCCCGTGGTCAGGTCATGGATCGCGTAGAAGATCGGAAGCGTCAGCAGGGCGATCGGCAGCGCCCACCCCCCGGCGAAACGTCGGATTGCCGCAAGCAATCCGGATGCGGCCGATCGTGCTGGCGCGATTGAGCTGGCTTCCACCTTGAGCGCTTCTCGTACGGGTCCAGTCCCGGGTTGCGCCTAGCCTACCCGCAGCGCGCCCGGATTCGAAGGTCTTGGATGCCGTCGGCGCGAGGCACAAACATCGCGCCTCGCGCCTCTGGCAGATCCGTTACGGCGTCACAGTCCTCTCAAACTGTGGATTCCCGTCACTACCCACCTTGTACAGGCCGTATGCCCTCAGGGTCGTATCTCCGTTGGAGTCGAACCCGAAGCTGCCGATCACCGAATGGACCTTGTTCGCGAACAGCGCGGACAGGACCGCCGAGCGATCGTTGCCCTTGGCCCCGAGGCCCTTGATCGTGTTCAACGCGAGCTGCATGGCCGTGTAGCCATAGATCGCGTACGGATCGGGGCTCGAGGTCCCGTACTTGGCCTTGTACGCCGCCAGGAAGTCGCGGCCTCCCGGGTAGGACGCGAGGTCCTGGGTGGCCACCGTGCACTGGACCTTTGGATCGATGCTGGCGGGGATGCCATGCATCGACGGATTCGTGTATGCGCCCGTGCACACCCCATCCGGCCCGTAGATCTTCGCGTTCGGAAGCGCGGCGTTGACGTCCTTCGTGATCTGCACCGCGCCATTGGAGACAATCCCGGAGAACAAGAAGCAGTCCGCACCCTGAGACTTGATCGTCGATGCGTAGGCGCGGAAGTTAGGCGCCGTCGGGTCGATGCCCGTGTTGCTCGTGATCGTGATGCCGTACTTGCCCTTCTGGAGCTCTAGCAACTGGGCGAGACCGGCGCCGTAGGCCTCCTTGTCGTTAGCGACGGCGACCTTCGTGCAACCGTCGTGCTTCATCGTGATCAGATCAGCGGCAGCCTGAATCGTGTCGCGCGGCACGATCCGCACGTATGTGCGCTTCCCGGTCGGGTAGTACTTCTGCGGCTCGCCCGGAGCGCTCCCAGGCTCGTTCGTGGTCAGACCCACGTACGTATTCGCCGGGCTGATCTGGGGGATGCCGGCCTGGTTGATGATCGGGATCGACACCTCGCTCGCGCCGGAGTTGAACTCGCCGATGTACACGATGGCCTTCGGGTCCTCGGCCACCTTGCGCGCGTTGGCGGCGGTCTGGGACGGATCCCACTTACCGGCCGACGCGGTCGAGTCGTCGAGCACCTGATAGTTGACGTTGAAGTTGCCGGCCTTGCCGCCCGCCTGCGAGAGCGCGAGCTTAATGCCGTTCACCAGTGGCACGGTCTGGGCAGTCGAGGCACCCTGCATGGGCAGGCTCGAGTAGATGTCGACGGTGTTGCCACCGCTCGAGCTGCTACCGCTGCTGCTGCTAGTACTGCTGCTGCTGCTGCTGCTGCCGCAGGCCGCGAGGAACACCACCGCGCCCACGAGCATGCAGGCTGCTGTCATTGCCTTGCCGAGTTTTCGCATGCTCCTCCTCTGTGTGAGTCGAGACCGAGCTCTCGGAAGCTCGGTAGCGGCAGACTAATGACGCCGCCGGACTGCAGCAAGCCACGCCGTGGTTGTCCTAACGGAATGTCAATCGCAGGAAACCCTCACCTTTAAAGGGCTTTCCAGTAGGTGAGCCTGCCACCGACGATCCGGTAGACGCCGTAGCGGCGGATCGTCGTGTCGCCACTCGGCTCGATGCTGTAGGTGCCAAGCACGCTGCGGCGGTTCCGCGTGCCATAGATCTCGGCCAGGACCTGAGAGCGTCTGGCCGGCCGGCGGCCGTCGTGCGTGGCGCGCGCGATCGCGTCCAACAGCAGGCTCATCGCCTCGTAGCCGTAGATCGCGTCCGGTTCGGGGTGACCGAAGCTGCGGGAGTAGGTTGAGTAGAACTTGGCTGCCGACTCGAAACCCGGAAGAGCCGCAGTGAGCAGGACACGCGAGTCGAGCGCCACGGGAATTCCGCCCTGGTCGGGATCGGCGTACGTGCTCTCGGCCAGTCCGCTAGTGCCGAACAGCCGCGCGTTCGGCATCGCGGCAGCCAGCGCCCTGGTCACCGCGGCGGCCCCGGAGTCAGCGATTGCGCTGATCAGGACGCAGTCGGCCCCGGTCTGCGCGATGCCCGCCGCGAACGGCCGGTAGTCGGCGGCGTTTCGCTCAAATGACTGGACCCCGAGGACCTTCAGTCCGGCGGCGCGGGCGGTCAGCTGGTAGGTCGTCGCCATGGTCTCGCCATCGACCTCACCGTCGTCGACCACGAACGTCTTCCGGCACCCGGCGGCGCGCTGCAGCGTGACCTGCGCCCGGGCCTGAACCGAGTCGCTCGGCATCACCCGGGCAAACGTGCGGATCTTGGTCGGGTAGTACTTCTCGGGCTCCCCTGGGGAAGCGCCCGGACTGGCCTGGGTGAGACCGACCGCCGTGCTCGTCGGGCTGATCTCCGGGATTCCGACCCGGTTGAGCAGCGGTAGCGCCACCGCGGTGGCGCCGGAGTCGAGATCGCCGAGGTAGCCGATCGTGCTCTTGTTCTGGACCGCGAGCCGAGCGTTGATCGTGGTCTGCCCCGGGTCCCACATGTCCAGCTGGGCCGTCGAGTCATCGAGCGGGCGGAACACGATGTGATATTTCCCGATCCGGTCGCCGATCCGGGTCAGCGCCATCTCCTCGCCCTGCAGCACCGCGTTCGCGCTCACGCCAGACGCGCCGTGCATCGGGAGGCTCGAGTAGATCGTCAGCGTGTCGCCGCTGATCGGGTCGCCGGCCACGGGCTTGCTGCCGCAGCCCGCGATCGCGATTGCCGCGACCACGAGGAAGGAGGATGCAGCGGCGCGGGAGCGGCTCACCCCTGCGGCGTGATTGACGTGAACGGCACGAGAGCGCCACCTCGCAGGCGGCTGAAGACGAACCGGGCCAGGTTCGTGTCGCCGTTGCTGTTGATCGTGTAGGGCCCGATCACCGACGAAGGCACGTCGGTGAGCGAGAAGAACTTCTTGACCACGGTCGCCCGGTTGTTGACCGATGCACCCGCCTGCTTGAGCGCCTGGATGACGGCCTGCATCGCGGCATAGCCGAAGATCGCCTCTCCCGACGGCGCGTGGCCGTAGGTCGTCTTGAAGTCCGACACGAACGTCTTGCCCTCCGGCGGCAGCTCCTTGGGCAGGAACCCGGGCGACGAGATGAACACGTTGCGGGCGGTGGTCCCGATCGCGGTCGCAAAGGCCGGCGTATCGAGGGCGGACGGGCCGAACAGCTTGATCGATGGGTTCGCCTGCGCTGCGGCGCCGAGGGCCTTGGCGGCGGGCGCGGCCGAATCGCCGCCGTAGAACATCGCGTCAGCCCCGGATGCGCTCGGGGAGATCGTGATGCTCGACGCGGGGGCGGCAGCCCTGACCGCGTACGCGATCGCCTGCCCGTAGGGGCTGCCGTCGTTGGCCACGTATAGCTTGGTCACGCCCAGCGAGTGCATCTCCTGGATCTGGGCCTTCGCCTCGACCTCGGTCGTCGGGACCACGCGCGCGAACGTTCGGTTGTAGGTCTTCAGCGACTCGTAGTAGCGATTTGGGGTGTTCGAGATCGCCGGCGTGCTCTGCGTCAGCTCGAGCGCCGTGTCAGTCGGACTGACCTGGAGCAGATCCTGGGCGTTGGTGATTCCCAGCGACTGGGCCGACGCGCCGGGGTCGACCTCGCCCAGATACGCGACCGCCCCGGTGTTCTGGATCGCGGTGCGCGCGTTGTCGGACAGCTCGGCGCCGGTGATTTTCACGGGCTGCAGCTTGAAGTTGCCGACGGATTTGACCGTGGACTGCTGGAAGGCGAGCTGCTCGGCGTCGAGCACATCCTGGGCCTGTGTCCCACCGCCGCCCGGCGGAACGCTGAGATAGATCGACAGCGTCGTGCCCGAGGCGGTGACGCTGGAGTTGCCGGTGCTCCCGCAGCTCGAGACGCCGGCCGAGCAGAACGCCGCCGCGCATACGCAGAGCGCCGCGGCGCGAACGCGTGCCTTTCGCGACATGGCCGCGGACGTCAGTCCCGCCGGCCCGGCAGGAACGGGAGCAGGTTGCGGACCCCAATCGCGACGAGCACCATCAAGACGGCGATCAGGATCGCGTCAAAGCCGCTCACGTTGAGCGCCCACAGGACGATCCACAGACACAGGCCCGCGGTGGCGGTGATAATCACACCCATCGGCGGAGGATGCTACTTCAGCGCCCTGGCGAACGCCCCCACGAGCTCACCCACGGCGCGGTCCGGCTCCTGCCCCTCCGAGACAGCCCGCACCAGGCGCGTTCCGACGATCACCCCGCGCGCCCCCGCGTCGGCGGCCGCCGCGGCCTGCTCGGGCGTGGCGATGCCAAATCCGACCGCCACCGGAACCGCGGTGGCCTCGGAGGCCCGGCTGATCACCGCGTTCAGACCGCCGTCGAGGCTCGCCCGCTCACCCGTGGTGCCGGTGACCGAGACCGTGTACAGAAATCCGCGCGCCCGCGCACCGATCGCCCGCAGCCGGTTGGGCGGCGTCGTCGGAGCCACGAGCGGGACGAGCGCCAGCCCGCGCGCGTCGCACGCCGCCAAGGTTTCGTCGCTCTCCTCGAGCGGCAGGTCCGGGACGATCAGCCCGCTCGCTCCGGATTCCGCGAGCGCGTCGGCAAAGCGCTCGTGCCCGCGCGCCATGATCACGTTGGAGTAGCACATCACGACCACCGGGACGCGCTGCGCGATTGCCCGGCCGACACCGAGCACGCCGGTCAGCGTGGCCCCGGATTTGAGCGCGGCGGTCCCGGCGGCGTGAATCACCGGACCGTCGGCCAGCGGGTCCGAGAACGGCACCCCGAGCTCGATCACATCGGCACCGGCCTGGGCATACGCGAGGCCAATCCGCTCCGAGGTCGGCAGGTCCGGAAAGCCGCCCATCATGTAGGGCATCAGGGCGGCACGACGCCCGTCGGCGCGGGCGGCCTCGAAGGCCACGGCGATCCGCTCGATGCCGCTCATCAGTGCCCGAGCAGGGCCAGCGCCTCTTCGAGATCCTTGTCGCCGCGGCCGGAGAGGCAGATCAGGTCGAGCTCGCTTGGGCCGTTTGCGAGCGCCCACGCGATCGCATGCGAGCTTTCGAGCGCGGGGATGATGCCCTCGAGCCGCGCCGTCAGCGCGAATGCGCTGAGCGCCGCCTGGTCGGTGATCGCGAGGTAGCGTGCGCGGCCGCTGTCACGTAGCCACGCGTGCTCGGGGCCGCTCCCGGGGTAATCGAGGCCCGCGGAGATCGAATGCGCCTCGAGGATCTGGCCATCCTCGTCCTGCATGAGCGCCGAGTATGCGCCGTGCAACACGCCGGGCATCCCACCCGCCGTGAGCGGCGCCCCGTGGCGACCGGTGTCGAGCCCCTCTCCGGCCGCCTCGACGCCGACCAGCTCAACCTCGGCGTCGGCGACGAACGGGATGAACATGCCGATCGAGTTCGAGCCGCCGCCGACACACGCAATCACGCGCTGTGGAAGCCTGCCGTGGGCGTCGAGCACCTGCGCGCGCGCCTCGTCCCCGATCACCCGTTGCAGGTCGCGGACCAGCGCCGGGTATGGAGCCGGGCCGACGCACGACCCGATGATGTAGTGCGTGGTCTCGACGTTGGCGACCCAGTCCCGGATCGCCGCCGAGACGGCCTCCTTGAGCGTCCTCGCGCCGGCCTCGACCGGCTCCACGACCGCGCCGAGCAGCCCCATCCGCTCGACGTTCGGCTTCTGCCGGCGCATGTCCTCGGTGCCCATGTAGACGATGCACTCGAGGTCGAGCAGCGCGCACGCGGTGGCCGACGCGACGCCATGCTGACCCGCGCCAGTCTCGGCGATGATCCGTCGCTTGCCCATGCGCTTCGCCAGCAGCGCCTGGCCAAGCGCGTTGTTGATCTTGTGGGCGCCGGTGTGATTGAGATCCTCGCGCTTGAGCAGGATCGGGTGGCCGGCGGCCCCGCTGAGCCGCTTGGCCTCATACAGAGGCGTCGGCCGCCCGACGTAGTCCTGGAGCAGAGCATCGAGCTCGGCCCGGAACGTGGGGTCGTCGCGCGCCTGCAGCCATGCGAGCTCGAGCTCGCTGAGCGCGGGCATCAACGTCTCGGGCACGTACTGGCCCCCGTAGGGGCCGAACCGATGCTCGACGGCGCTCATCGCGCTGCGCTCAGCTCAACGCTCTTGACCGCGGCAGCGAATGCCTCGAGCTTGTCCGGATCCTTGCGGCCGGGAGCGAGCTCGACGCCGCTTGCCACGTCAACGGCATAGGGCCGCACGACCCCGATCGCCTCCGCCACGTTGGCGGGGGTCAGCCCGCCGGACAGGATCACCGGGACCGAGCCACGATGCGCGCGGGCGATCTCCCACGCGAACGTCTCGCCCGTGCCTCCAGGCACCCCAGCTACGTAGCTGTCGAGGAGATGGAAGTCGGTGTGAAAGACCGACAGCGCCTGCAGGTCCGCGCCACCGCCCACCCGGACCGCCTTGATCACCTTGCACCCGGTCCGCCGCGCGACCTCGGCACAGAACGCCGGGCCCTCGTCGCCATGGAGCTGCACCATCGTCAGCCCGACCGCGTCCGCGGTCGCGGCCAGCTCATCCAGCGTCGGGTTGACGAACACACCGACCATCTCAGCCCGGCGCTTGACCGCGGCGGCGATCTCGGCCGCCGCGTCGAGCTCGCACCGCCGCGGCGAGTGCGGCCAGAAGATCACGCCGACCGCCCACGCGCCGGCGCTCACCGCGCGCTCGGCGTCCGGCACGTTCGTGATGCCACAGAACTTGATCTTCGGCGTGTGGTCCGGCATGGCCACATCGTAGGGGGCCGGGTTCGGGGGGCGGGGCGCTGTGGCGGGGCGGGGTTCCGGGGCGGGCGCTGTGGCGGGGCCGGGTTCCGGGGCGGGGCGCTGTGGCGGGGCCGGGTTCCGGGGGCGGGGCGCTGTGGCGGGGCGGGGTTCCGGGGGCGGGGCGCTGTGGCGGGGCGGGGGCGGGGCGCTGTGGCGGGGCGGGGGCGCGGCGCGGCGGGGCGGAGCGGGGGCGCGGCGCGGCGGGGCGGAGCGGGGTGCCCGGAGACTCTTGAGTTTCTGCGCTTCCGGGAGAAACGCAACAAGTGCGTATCCGGTTTGTTCCGTTTTGTGTTAGGCGGCTGTTCGGGTGATCTCGCTGTAGGTCGTCGGCTGGTGGAGGGTGGTGAGGCCGAGGAGGGTTTGGAAGGCGGCCATTGGGGTGTTGCGGCGGTTGTGGCGGAAGACGTATTCGTCGAGGTAGACCTGGAGGTGGGGGTCGCTGACCGAGCGGTGGGTGCCGTGCATCCACGCTTTGAGGTTTGAGACGGCGCGGTGCGCTCGGGGGAGCAGCAGCTCGCCCGAGGTGTCGGTGCGCTGGACTCGCTTGCGATGTTCGAACCCGAGCTCGGTGAGGCAGTTGTATGAGGTCCACCCGTCGGTGTGCACGATCGTGCCGGGCGCGGTCGTGGCCCTCACGAACGCGCCGAGCGACTGCGCGGAGAGATCGTCGAGGATCTGCAGGCGCAACCGGCCGGAGCCGGCGCCGCGAACCTCGATCGCCACCCCGATCAGCGCCTTCTTGCCGCGGGCGCGGCCACCAGAGAGCCCCGGTTCCTCGCCACCGAGATAGAACTCGTCGACCTCGATCTCCCCCTTCAGCGATTCGCGCTCGGGAGCGACCATCGCCCGGCGCAGCTTCTGCAAGATCAGCCACGCGGTCTCATATCGCGACAGCCCGAGTTGGCGCTGCAGCTGCCTGGCCGAGATCCCCGGGTGATGCGTGGCGACCAGATACGCCGCCCAAAACCAGGTCCGCAACGGCTGCCGCGACTTGTGCATCACGGTTCCCGCCGTCACCGAGGTCTGCAACCCACAGTCCTTGCACTGCCACACCAACCGCCGGCGATGCATCACCCCGACACGCGACCCGCCACACCGCCGACATCGAAAGCCTTCCGGCCACCGGCACGCGAACAGATAGTCGCGACACGCATCCTCATCGGAAAACCGCTCCTGGAACTCCATGATCGAACGAGAAACCCAGGCCGCGGCACCCCGTCAAGCTACAAACCCACCCAGACGGAACAAACCGGATACGCACTACGCAACAAATCCGGCGCGCCACGGCGGCCGAGGCGGAAAAGTCCCCAGGAGACACAGTTTCGAGCCGATCCCGGCCTGTGCGGCCGACTTTGCTGCGTTTCTTGGGCGTCGCGCCGCGCGCCGCGCCCAGAACCTCGCAAACTCGGCCCCGCGAGGGCGGAGAGGCGAGATAGGTCTGCTCAGCCGACTCAATCTCACAACCCCACGCGGCGCACGGTGAGTTGTTGAGGTTACGTGGGTCCCCCCGCGCACCGTGGCCCCGCGCAAACCGTGGCCCCCCCGCGAACCGTAGCCCCGCGCGAACCGAGCCGCGCCAGCGACGATGTCCGATTTGCGTTCACTATGAACGCAAATCCGACACCCTCCCGCGCCCCCGGCCGCGCGACCGCACCTCCCCGCAACCGCCCCCGGCCCGCGACCGCAACCTCCCCGCAACCGCCCCCGACCGCAACCGCACCAACCCCCCGCCCCGCAACCCACGAACAACCACCGCCCCCAACCCCCGCCCCGCCCCCTACCCCGTCTGCTGCGCCCCGAGGAGCGCGCGCAATCGCATCGGATGGCCGGCGCGGAACGCCCGGATCGCGACGCCGGCGCCGGGGACGCGAGCCGCGACGACCGCCTGGAGGTCGCTCATCGACTTCACCCGCTGGCCGCCGATCGTCCGGATCTCGTCGCCGGGGCGCAGGCCGGCGTGGGCGGCGGGGCCGCCGGGCTCGACGGTCTGAACTCGCACACCTCGGTGATCGGGCGCGGCGCCGCCGCCCACGCCGAGGTAGGCGACCTGCACCTGGCGGCCCGTCTCGAGGCTGGGCAGGATCAGCTTGGCGGTGTTGATCGGCACCGCGAACGCGATCCCAACGCTGCCGTTGCCGCTGTCGCCGGCGGTCGCGATCTGGGAATTGATCCCGATCACGTGTCCGGCGGCATCGAGGAGGGGACCGCCCGAGTTGCCCGGGTTGATCGGTGCGTCGGTCTGGATCACGTTGTCGATGCTGAAGCCGTTGGGGGCTGTGATCTGGCGCTGCAGCGCGGACACGATCCCGCTCGTCAGGGTCCGGTCAAGGCCGAACGGGTTGCCGATCGCGAGCGTGGGGTCGCCGACGCGGACGGTGGTCGAGTCGCCGAGCGCGAGCGGCCGGGCGTTGGGGACGCCGTCCGGATCGACCTTCAGGAGCGCCAGATCATTGTTCGGATCCTGCCCCACCACGGTGGCGCGGCGGCTCACGTCGTCCTCGAACTGCACCGTCACCCCGGTCCGGCGGTTGGCGCCCTCGATCACGTGGAAGTTGGTGAGGATGTGGCCCTCGTGATCGATCAGGAAGCCCGACCCGGTCGAGGTGCTGCTCTGCTGCTGGGGGAACAGATCGAACGGGTCCTGCACCTGCTCTAACACCTGGGCGCGCACAAATACGACGCCGGGCGCGTCGCGCACATAGATCTGGTTCGGCGTGAGGTCCGAGTTGGTGCTCGACGCTGGGGATCCGGCGATCGGCGCCTCCTCCACGATCGTCCGCATGTTGTGATGACCGGTGAGGCCGAGGATCAGGAGCACGACCGCGACGATCACTCCACCGAGGATCGAGGACGCGAGATGGGAGCTGAACTTCCCCTTCATCCTGCTCCAGTGTTGGCCATCCGGTGAAGTGGAGCTAAAGGCCCGCGATCAGTTCGCGGCTCGCCGCCTCGATGTCTGTAGCCCGCATCAGCGCCTCCCCGATCAGCGCGCCGTCGACGCCCGCCGCCGCCAGTCGGGCGAGGTCGGATCGGCTCCGGAATCCGGACTCGGCGACCGCGATCGCGCCGTCTGGCATCAGCGGCAGCAGCTCGAACGTCCGGCCGGTATCGACCTCAAGTGTCGTCAGATCTCGGTTGTTGACACCGATCACCGCGGCGCCGATCCCGGCGGCGACCTCGAGCTCGGCCGCGTCGTGCACCTCGACCAGGGCGGCGAGCCCGAGCTCGGCCGCGAGCCCGTGCAGCTCGCGCAGCTGCCCGGGCTCGAGCGCCGCGACGATCAGCAGGATCGCGTCGGCGCCGGCGGCCCGCGACTCGTAGACCTGATACTCGTCGACGACGAAGTCCTTACGCAGGATCGGCAGGCTCGAGGCGGCGCGCGCGGTTGCGAGGTCATCGAGCGAGCCGCCAAAGTTCGGGCCTTCCGTCAGTACCGACAGGGCCGCGGCGCCGGCACGCTCGTATGCGCTCACGATGTCGGCCAGCGATGCGCCCTCGCGAATCACGCCGGCCGACGGCGAGCGCCGCTTGTGCTCGGCGATCACCGACAGACCCGGGCGCGTGAGAGCGGCGGCGAATCCGCGCCGATCCCCCGCCCGCTCCGAGCCGCGCCGCGCGAGCTCGGCCACCGGCACCTCGGCCTGGCGCCGGTCGACCTCCGCCCGGGCGGTTGCGATGATCGGCTCGAGCCGGTTCATGGTGCCGCCAGCCGCTGCGTCTCGGTTACGAACGCGTCGAGTGCCTTCGCCGCTGCCCCTGTGTCGATCGCCGCCTCCGCGGCCCGGACGCCAAGCTCGAGCGAATCCGCGCAGCCACCGGCGTAGATCGCGGCACCGGCGTTGAGCACCGCCAGATCGCGGGCGGCGCCGTCCTCGCCGGCGAAGATCCGGCGCGTGGTGTCCGCGTTCTGCTGTGGGTCGCCGCCAGGCACGGCCTCGGCGGCCGACCGAGCCAGCCCGACGTCCTCCGGAGCCACCAGGTAGCTCCTCAGCTCGTCCGCGACCACCTCCACCACGCGCGTGGGGGCGGAGATGCTCAGCTCGTCGACACCATCCTCTCCGCTGACCAGCAGCGCGTGCTTGGTCCCCAGCCGCGCCAGCGCCCCGGCCATCGTCTCCAGATAGCCGGGATCCGACACCCCGATCAGCTGCCGCGAGGCGCCGGCCGGGTTGGTCAACGGCCCGAGGAAGTTGAAGATCGTGCGCACCGCCAGCTCGCGCCGGACCGGTACCACGTAGCGCGTCGCCTGGTGGTGGGCGGGCGCGAACATGAAGCCGAACCCGACCTCCTCGATGCACGTCGCGACGGCCGGCGGTCCGAGGTCGATCCGCGCTCCGAGCGCCTCGAGTACGTCGGCCGACCCGGATAGGCCCGTGGCCGACCGGTTGCCGTGCTTGGCCACGGTGCAGCCGGCTCCGGCCGCGATCAGCGCCGCCGTCGTCGAGACGTTGAACGTCCTGCGCCCACCGCCGGTGCCGGCCGTGTCCAGCAGATCCTGGCTGGAGACGTCCACCCGGGCCGCGAACGACCGCATCGCCTGCGCGAGGCCCGCCAGCTCGTCGACCGTCTCGCCCTTTGTCCGCAGCGCGATCAGGAAGGCGGCGATCTGGATCTCGGACGCGTTCCCGGCCATGATCTCCGACAGCACCGCGGCGGTGTCCTCGAGGCTCAGGTTGCGACCCGAGGCCAGCTCGTCGATCGCGCGGGTCAGGAGGTCGGAGCCGGGGCCGGTCATCGTGCGCGCTCCAGGAAGTTGCGCAGCAGCCCTCGGCCCTGCTCGGTGAGCACCGACTCCGGGTGGAACTGCACGCCCTCGGCGGGCAGTTCGCGATGGCGCACGGCCATCACGATCTCGTCGGCGGAGGCACTGCGCTCGAGCACGCCGGGCAGATCGGGGTCGGCGATCAGGGAGTGGTATCGACCGACCTCGAGCGGCTCGTGCAGGCCTTGGAAAATGGTGCGGCCGTCGTGTCGTACGGTGGTCGTCTTGCCGTGCACCGGCTCGTGCCGGATCACCCGGCCGCCCCACGCCTGCACCAGCGCCTGATGACCCAGACACACTCCGAGCGTCGGCACGTGCGCTGCCGGGAATCGGCGGACCACCTCGAGCGAGATCCCGGCCTGGTCAGGGGTACACGGCCCGGGCGAGACGACGACCCGGTCGTACCCGCGCACGAGCAGGTCGTCGACCGTCGCGTGGTCGTTGCGCACGACCTCGATCTCGGCCCCGAGCTCCCCCAGGTACTGGACGAGGTTGTAGGTGAAGCTGTCGTAGTTGTCGAGGACGAGGACCCTCACTCCCACTCCCTCTGGGCAACCGCGAGCTCGATCGCCTGTAGCACGGCCCGGGCCTTGGCCTCCGACTCGCGATATTCGTAGTCCGGCTTGGCGTCGGCGACCGTGCCACCGCCGGCCTGGATGTGGGCCACGCCGTCCTTGATCACGACGGTCCGGATGTGGATGCAGGTGTCCAGGTCGCCGGCGTAGCTCACGTATCCGATCGCACCGCCGTAGCCGCCGCGCTTGACCGGCTCGAGCTCGTCGATGATCTGCATCGCGCGCACCTTGGGGGCACCGGACAGCGTCCCGGCCGGAAGCACTGAGCGCAGCGCGTCGAGCGCGCCGACCTCCGGGCGGAGCGTTCCGGTCACGCTCGAGACGATGTGCATCACGTGGCTGTAATTCTCGACCGCCATGAAGTCGGCCACCTCGACGCTTCCGTACTCGCACACGCGGCCGAGGTCGTTGCGCCCGAGGTCGACCAGCATCACGTGCTCGGCGCGCTCCTTCGGATCGGCGAGCAGCTCCTCCGCCATCCGCCGGTCCTCCTCGGCCGTCACGCCGCGTGGCCGGGTGCCGGCGATCGGCCGCGTCGAGACCTGCCGGCCGCTGACCGTGATCAACGGCTCCGGGCTCGCGCCCGCGACCTCGAAGTCGCCGAAGTCCAGGAAGTACATGTAGGGGCTGGGGTTGACCGCACGCAGCCCGCGATAGATCGAAAACGCCTCAACCGGGACCGGCGCCGACCAGCGCTGCGAGGGCACGACCTGGAAGGCGTCCCCGGCGTAGATGTACTCGACGATCCGCGCCACCATCGCCTCGAACTGCTCGCGCGACATGTTGGGCACAAACGACGGCGCCACACGGTCACTCGCGGGCGGGCGCACCGGCCGCGGCACCGGCCCGGATAGGCGCCAGCGGACCTCGGCGATCGTGTCCAGCGCGCGCTTGTAGGAGGTCTCGAGCTCCTCGTCGGCGTACACGTTGGCGAGCACGGTGACCGTGTGCTTGAGGTGGTCGAACACGACCAGCGTGTCGCTCAGCATCAGCGCCAGGTCGGGTAGGCCGAGTGGGTCCGGGTTGGGTTCACCGAGCGGCTCGACGGTGCGCACGAGGTCGTAGGCGAACATCCCGACCGCGCCGCCGGCAAACGGCGGCAGGTCGTCCAGCGGCGCGGCGCTGAACCGGCTCAGCTCCGAGGCCATGAGCGCGTAGGGGTCGCCCGGATCCCCGAGCGACCAGCGGATCACCTTCCGCGGCCGGAAGCCGATGAACGAGTAGCGCCCGACGCGGCCCTGGTCGGCCGACTCGAGCAGGAAGGCCGGACCGGCCTCGCGCAGCTTCAGGAACGCCGAGACCGGCGTCTCGCAGTCGTCAATGAACGTCTCGCGCACCGGGATCAGGTTGTGCTCGCGCGCCAACGCGCGCACCTGCTCCAGCGAGGGCGAGCTCGGCTCAGCGGCGGCGACGCTCATCCAGGACCCGCTCTGCGTCGGCCAGCGACAGCCCCCGGCTCGCGAGCAACACGGTCAGGTGATAAAGCACGTCGGCGGCTTCCTCGGCCACGCGCTCGTCCGATTCCTGGGACCGCGCTCGCGCCACCTCCTCGGCCTCCTCCTGGACCTTGAGGCCGATCTGGTCAGGCTCGGCGAGCAACGCCGCCGTATAAGAGCCGTCCGGTCGCGCGCTGGCCCGCTGGGCGATCGTCCGCTCGAGCTCGGGCAGCGTCTCATGTGGGGCCTTCGGCTCGAGCGCGCCCCGGTGAAAACACGTTCGCTCGCCGGTGTGGCAGGCCGGCCCGCTCGGCTCGACCAGGGCCAGCAGGGCGTCGCCGTCGCAGTCGTACCGGAGCTCCACCATCGCCTGGGTGTTCCCGGACGTCCCGCCCTTGTGCCACAGCTCCTGCCGCGAGCGGCTGAAGAAGTGCATCTCGCCGGTTTCGCGGGTCAGGCGCAGCGACTCGGCATTCATGTACGCGAGCGTCAGGACCTCGCCGGTCCGCCAGTCCTGCACGATGCACGGCACCAGGCCACGCTCGTCGAATTCGATTTCGGAGTCGTCCACGGGGCGGTCGATTCTAGGAGCGCAGTCGCTACGGTGGCTGCATGACCGCTGTCTTCGACGGACACAACGACGCGATCACGCGCGATGACCATGCCCAGATCGTCACCGGCCGAGCCGGTGGGCACCTGGACCTGCCGAAGATGCAGGCGGGCGGAATCCGCGGTGGGATCTTCGCCGTGTTCAGCCCATCCGAGGGCGAGCGCCATGAGCCGGTCCCCCGTGAGGACGGCGTGATCGAGTTCGAGTACGCGGCGCCACTGGCCCACGAGGCGGCCGCCGCGGACGCCACCGCGGCCGCCGGCCGGCTGCTCGCGCTCGAGCGCGCGGGGCACATCCGCCTGGCCCGCAGCACCCGAGATCTCGACGCCGCCCGCGACGACGACGGACCGCCGGTCGCCGTCCTGCACATAGAGGGCGCCGAGGCGATCGACCCCGGCCTCGAGGCGCTGGAGCTGTGGTACGCGGCCGGGCTGCGCTCGCTCGGTCCGGTCTGGAGCCGCGCCAACGCGTTCGCCCACGGCGTGCCGTTCATCTTCCCCTCGAGTCCCGACACCGGCCCGGGACTCAGTCCAGCCGGCGAGCGGCTGGTCAGGCGCTGCGGCGAGCTCGGCATCCTCGTCGACCTCAGCCACCTCAACGAGGCGGGGTTCTGGGACGTGGCTCGGATTGATGCCGGTCCCCTGGTGGCCAGTCACTCGGCCGCCCACGCGCTGTGCCAGACCTCGCGCAACCTGACCGACCGCCAGCTCGATGCGATCGGCGCCTCGGGGGGCCTCGTCGGCATCGTGTTCGCGGTCCCGTTTCTGCGCCGGGATTTCGCCGAGGACACGGACACCCCGCTCGAGCTGATCGCGCTGCACGCGCGCTACGTCGCCGATCGGATCGGGCCGGAACACGTCGCGCTCGGGTCGGACTTCGACGGGGCCACGATCCCGGCCGCGCTCGGCGATGCCTCGGCGATGCCGGCCCTGCTGCGGGCGCTCTCCGAGGCCGGCTTCAGTCAGGCCGAGCTGGTGGACGTGGCGTGGGGTAACTGGCGCCGCGTGCTGGGCGCCTGGTGGTCGGCCTGATCCGGGCCGCCACCCGTCGAAACCGCCCGGCCGCCCCGTCGAAACCGCCCGGCCGCCCCGTCGACACCGCCTGCCCCGCCCCGCCCGGCTGATCAGCGCCGCCCGCGCGCCAGCGCCGCGAACCCGGCCGCCACGCCGAGATTGAACGCGCCGGCCATCCACAGGCCGGCCTTCGCTCCCGGACGGGAGACCGCCGGCGAGCGCGACCACACGATGTCGGTGGCGATCTCCGTGCCGCGCAGCCACGCAAGCGCCCACCAGTCCTCGGGCCGGTCGCGCGCTGCCGCGACCGCGTGTGCGGCCGCGAACGTCAGCCAGATCGGTCCGCAGCGGCGGAACAGATCGCGAGCGTCGTCGGACGGGACGTCGTGGCCGAGCAGCCTGAGCGTCGCGTCGGGCGCCAGCAGCGCGCCACCGCCGAGGGCCAGGTCGAGGCCGATCATCGTCCGATTGACCCGGCGCAGCTGGGTCTGGAGCGCTCCCACGGGCCGAGACCCTACTCGATCCCCAGCCGGTCGAGCACGCGCTCGTCGGCGCGCCAGTGCCGGCGCACGCGGACCGAGAGTTCGAGATGCACCTGGGTGCTGAGCTCGCGCTCGATCGCGCGCCGGGCCGCGATCCCGATCGCCTTGATCATCCGCCCGCCGGAGCCGATCAGAATGCCCTTCTGGGACTCGGTCTCCGCGAGCACCACCGCCTCGACACGCACCAGACCGTCTCGAGGAGTCGAGATCGACTCGACATCGACCTCGACCGCGTGTGGGATCTCGTCGTGCGTACGGGCGAGGACCTGCTCGCGGATCAGCTCGGCCAGCAGCACCTCGCGCGTCTGGTCGGAGCGCTGCTCGGGCCCGAAGTAGAACGGCCCCGGCCGCAGCAGCGAGGCGAGGTGCTCGGTCAGACCCGGCACGCCAGAGCCCCGGCGCGCCGAGACCGGATAGATCTCGTCGGCCACGTCGAGCTCCTCCGCGGCGGCCAGCGCCGCGGCGGTGCGGGCCCGGTCGGTGCGGTCGACCTTGTTCATGGCGATCACCACCGGGACCGGCGCGGAGCGAAGCAGCCCGGCGATCCAACGGTCGCCGGGCCCGATCCCCTGCTCGGCGTTGACCACGAACAGGCAACCGTCCGCATCGGCGAGCTCGCGCTCGACCCGCCGCTGCATCCGTTCGGTGAGCGCGTCGCGTGGGCGCTGCACGCCGGGCAGATCGACCAACACGAGCTGCCAGTCCGGACCGGTCGCGACGCCGCGGATCGCGCGCCGCGTGGTCTGGGGCTTGTCCGAGACGATCGCCACCTTGACGCCGACGATCGCGTTGGCGAGCGTCGACTTGCCCACGTTCGGCCGGCCGGCCAGCGCGATGAACCCGGAGCGGGTCTCTCCCATCACCGCACCCAGCGCATCAGCTCGGCCTGGAGCGCCAGCATCTCGCCGTCGTCGCTCTCGTGGTCCATCCCGGTCAGGTGCAGCGCACCGTGGAGCACGGCCTCGCGCAGGTCGGTCGTGTGGCCGGGGCAGATCACGATGTCGCCAAGCTCCCGCGGACCGGCCGCGGCACGATCCTCATCGACCCCGAACGAGAGCACGTCGGTCGGCGCGTCGATCCCGCGATATTGGCGGTTGAGCTCCTGAATCCGTCCGTCGTCCACGAACTCGATCGCCACGTGCCCGTCGCCGATCCCGGCCGAGGCGAACGCCAGTGCGCACAGCTCCTCGACCTCGACACCGGTGGGGTCGCTGACCGCGGCCGACTCGAGCCCGATCACCTCGATGTCGAGCAACGCTGACTCCTCTACGCCCGCTTGCGCGGTCGCAGCTCCGGAGCCAGTCGCTGAGCGTGGTCGCCGTAAGCGGCGACGATCTGCCGCACAAGCTTGTGGCGGACGACGTCCTCCTCGCCGAAGCGCACGAACTCAATCCCCTCAACCTCGCTGAGGATGTCGGACACCACCACGAGCCCGGAGTCCTGTTCGCGCGGCAGGTCGATCTGGGTGATGTCGCCGGTGACCACCATCTTCGAGTTGAAGCCGAGCCGGGTCAGGAACATCTTCATCTGCTCGGGGCTCGTGTTCTGGGCCTCGTCGAGAATGATGAAGCTGTCGTTGAGGGTGCGACCGCGCATGAACGCGAGCGGTGCCACCTCGATCACGCCCCGCTCGAGGTGCGAGGACACGCGCTCGGGCTCGAGCATGTCGTGCAGCGCATCGAACAGAGGTCGCAGGTAGGGGTCGACCTTGGCCATCAGATCGCCGGGCAGGAACCCGAGCCGCTCGCCGGCCTCCACCGCCGGCCGTGTGAGGATGATCCGGTTGACCTCGCGCCGGCTGAGCGCAGCCGCGGCCAGCGCGACCGCGAGGAACGTCTTGCCGGTTCCCGCGGGACCGATCCCGAACGTGATCGTGTTGCCGCGGATCGAGTCGACGTAGCGCTTCTGGTTGACGGTCTTGGGCGCGATCTTGGTCGTGCGATGGCGCCAGACGACATCCTCGAGGATCTGGGCCGGGGACTCGTGGGCGTCGAGCGCGCGGGTGACCGCCTCGATCGTTCCGGGGGCGATCTCGTGGCCTTGGCCGATCAGTTCGGAGAGCTCCCGGACGACCGCGGCGGCGGCCTCCACCGCTCCCGCATCGCCCTCGAGCGTGAGCACGTTGCCGCGTAGGAACACGTCGCAGTCGAGATGGCCCTCGAGCGTCTTCAGGATCGCGTCCTTGCTGCCCGCGAGCTCCGCGGCGATCGTGTTGTCGAGCTCGAGCTGCGTCTTCACCGCGACGCCAATGCCTCCCGCACGCGCTCGGATGCGCGCTTGCCGTCGGCGCGCCCGCCGGCCTTCGCCATCACGACCTTCATCACCCCGCCCATGTCCTTCGGCCCGCTCGCGCCGGTCTCCTGGATCGCCGCGGCGACAATCGCGGCCAGGTCGGCGTCGTCGAGCTCGGACGGCAGATAGCCCTCGATCAGCTCGGCTTCGGTCTCCTCCTGCTCGGCGAGCTCGGGGCGGCCACCGTCGCGGAACTGAGCCGCGGCCTCGAGCCGGCGCTTGCGCTCTCGGCGCAGCACGGCGAGCTCGTCGTCGCCGCCGTCCTTGGCCGCCTTCTGCAGCTCGGAGAGCACGAGGCGCAGTGCGCCTACGCGCTGCTTCTCACCAGCCTTCATCGCGCTGGTCATGTCGGTGCGAACCTGCTCGAGAACCGTCACTACGGTCAGGATAGCCCGGCGGGACTCGGAAGCCACTCGGTTGGGCGACAGACGACCCCGTCGGCGTGGAGCTCGTCGCACGAAACGTCGAGTACCGCGCCCCGCGCCGCGGCGCCTGCGGGCAGGTAGCAGCGCGTGTAGTCGGCGGTGTAGCCGGAGCACTGCGTGTCGGCCACCTTGTCGACGAGCACGCGCTCGTGAGCGCCGAGCTTGGCGCTTCGATACAGGCGCGAGCAGACCTCTGAGTGGCCTCGCATCTCGCGCGAGCGGCGCTTCTTGTCCTCCGGCGGGACCTGATCGCCGAGGCTCTCGGCCGCGGTCCCCGGCCGGGGCGAGTACGAGAACGTGTGAACGCGGGAGATCCCGGCCGCATCGACCAAGTCGAGCGTGCGTCTGAACGCGTCCTCGGACTCGGTCGGGAAGCCGACGATCACGTCGGTCGTGATGTTCACCTGCGGCACCGCCTGGCGCAGCGCGGCGACCCGCTCGAGGTACTCGCGGGTGTCGTAGTGGCGTCCCATATCGCGGAGCACCGCGTCGTCGCCGGACTGCATCGGGATGTGCAGGTGCGGGCACACGCGGGGCTCCGAGGCCAGCGCGCGGAGCAGCGAGTCCCGGACGTGGATCACCTCGACGCTCGAAAGCCGCACTCGCTCGACCCCCTCCACGCGCGCCACCTCGACCATCAGCTCACCGAGCTCGAGCCCCCGCTCGGGATCTCGGTAGTCGCCCACGCTGATCCCCGTCATCACCATCTCCGGCTGGCCCTCGCTGACCCGGCGCCGGACCTCGTTCAGCACCGCCGACGACGGTCGCGAGCGCGCCGCGCCCCGGACAGTGGGGATGATGCAGTAGGCGCAGTGGCAGTCACAGCCGTCCTGGACCTTGACGAATCCACGCGTGCGGGAGGCCCGCTCGGGTCCCTGGCGGGCCAGCACGTCATGCTCGAGATCGGCGCAGCCGCCGACGTCAGCCGCGATCGCTGCCGCCACGTCGTCGGCGGTCCCCACGAACGGGCGCACGCGCGAGTCGATCTCGGCGAACTGGCGCGGGTTGAGGTTCACCGCGCAGCCGGCCACAAGCACGTCTCCCGAGCCGCCCGCAGCCAGCGCGCGTCTGACCGCCTGGCGGGATTTCGCCTCGGCCTCACGGGTGATGCAACACGTATTGACCACCTGCAGCTCGGCCTGCTCGTCCGCGACCTCCTCATGTCCCGCGGCGATCAGCGCCTGTCGGGCCAGCATCGCGTCCGCCTGGGACACCTTGCAACCGAGGAACCTGACCGCGAACGAGGTCACGGCCGCGCACGTTAGCGAGCGGCGACCGCTGCCCTACCCCACGCCGCTCGCGACCGGCGGACGTTCGTACTCCATCTCCGTCGTCGTGGTCCACGGTGTCCTCGGGTCAGCGCGCGAGGAGAGGAGAGAGGACTCCCGCGCAAAGCCGGCCCGAGGCTTGGGCCGTGGCACGAGCACGTCGAGAAGCAGGCCACCGAGGGTCACACCGATCGCGAGCGGGTTGGGCAACTGTTCACCTCCTTGGGCATCCTGAATCGCAGCGTCGCGCAAAGGATGCGCCCGCCGCGCCCGGACGACATCGGCCCGGTGTCCAAGATTCGGCGCCGGCGGGTTGTCCACGAGTCGCGCTGGACTCAGCGCGCTGACCCGGCGCGCTGCTCGGCCTGGCGACGCGGCCCTGCGGGCGCGATCTCGTCGAGCAGCGGCGGATGACCGAGCTGGCCCATCTCGGCGGTGTCGCGCCGGAACCAGAAATCGACCGTCCAGTCAGCGATTAGCCGGATCTTGCGCCGAAAACCGGGCATCCAGGCGAGGTGGTAGAAGCGGCAGATCGCCCAGGCCGGGAAGCCGCGCACCCGCGCGCCCATCAGGTTCGCGACCGCGTTGTGGCGTCCGAGGTCGGCGAACATCCCGAGCGTCTTGTAGGTGAACGGCTTGACCTGGCCGCGGTGGCCGAGCGCGGCCACGACGTTGTGGGCCACCAGCTTCCCCTGCCGGATCGCATGCTGAGCGGTCGGCGGACACGCGAGGCCGGGCCGGGCCGGATCGGGAACCGCGGCGACGTCGCCCACCGCCCAGACGTTCTCGTGACCGTTGACCCGCATCTCCTCGGTGCACGCGAGCCGGTCGCGGTCGAGCGGCAGCCCGAGCCGTTCCGCGATTGGACTCCCCTTCACGCCCGCGGTCCAGCACAACGTGCGGCACGGGACCGTCTCGCCGGTGGACAGCGTCACGCCACTGTCGGTGACCCTGGTCAGCTGCGTCTCCACGAGGATCTCGATCCCACGCCCACGCAGCATGTTCTGCGTGAACTCGGCCAGCTGCGGCTGGATCTCGCGCATGATCCGGGGCGCGGCCTCGACCAGGATCCAGCGCAGGCCGGTCTGCCGGCAGCGGGGGTAGTAGGCGAGCGCGTCGCGCGCGAAGTCGTGCAGCTCGGCCACCCCCTCCATCCCGGCGTAGCCGCCACCGACGAAGACAAAGTTCA
This sequence comes from uncultured Solirubrobacterales bacterium, assembly GCA_963796645.1. Classification (GTDB taxonomy): domain Bacteria; phylum Actinomycetota; class Thermoleophilia; order Solirubrobacterales; family Solirubrobacteraceae; genus Palsa-465. The sequence continues at coordinate 229,179 of CAWCMQ010000010.1, forward strand.
GGTACTGGCGGCGCAGCTCCGGATCGTCGATCTCCTCGGCCGTCTCGAGGCAGCGCACCACCCGGTTGCGGAGCGCGATCGCCTCCGAGATCGTCCGCAGGCCGATCGCGTGCTCGGTCAGGCCCGGGACCGGCGCCGTGCGCGAGACCGAGCCGAGGGCGATCACGAGCTGGTCATAGCCGAGGCTGATCGCCTCCCCCGCGATCAGGTCGACGTTCAGCACGTTGTTCGCTGGCTCCGCGCCGGTCACCCATCCCAGCCGCAGCTCCGTCCGCTTCAGCCGCTCGCGGAGCGGCACAACCACGTGGCGCGGCTCGAGTGTGCCTGCGGCCGCCCCGGGAAGCAGCGGCGTGTAGAGCATGAAGTTGACGTCGCTGATCAGCGTGATCTGCACCTCGGCGGGGGCCAGCCGCTCCAGTGTTCGAGCTGTGTAGAAACCACCGAAGCCGCCCCCGGCGATGACGACGCGCTGTGGCATGGGCCGAAGGCTACCCCTGGCTTGCGCGGCCGAACAGCAGCGCACTCCAATCCCCGCGATCGCGGCGTTCGAGCTCGGCCAGCCCGGCCGCGGTGAACGCGCCGGCCACCCGGTCGGCCTCGTCGCTCAGCACGCCGCTGGCGATCAACCGCTGCGGTAGCTCTGACAGCCCGGGCGCCCACTCGAGCAGTAGCGGGGCGAGCAGATTCGCCGCGATCGTCCGGGCGGGCGGAGTCGGCGCGGCCCGCAGATCGTGTCGCCGGACCTCGAGCGTGGCGCCGTTGACGCGGGCGTTCTCGGCGGTCGCGGTCACGCTCGCGGGGTCGTAGTCGAGTGCCAGCACCGGGTCCCACCCGAGCTTGGCGGCGGCGATCGCGAGCACGCCGGAGCCGCAGCCGAGATCGAGGAAGGCGCCCTGCGGCACGAGCTCGAGCATCAGCTCGAGGCACAGCCGGGTGGTCGCGTGCGCGCCGGTGCCGAACGCCTGGCCGGGATCGATCACGAGCTCGAGCGCGACGCCGACCGGCGGCTCCCACGGCGGGCGGACGGCCAGCCGCTCGCCCAGGACCAGCGGGCGGTGGAACTCGCGCCAGCGCTCGGACCAGTCGTCAGGGATCTGAGTGGTGCTGATCTCCACCAGCGCCGCGCCGGATGCCGCCTTCACGTCGGGCAGCGCGGGCAGCTCACCCGGGGGTCCGTAGACCGCATACTCGACGACCATCTCGCCGACATCGCGCTCCTCGACCCCGCCGGGAGCCAGCTCGAGCAGCTCAGCGAGCACGATCTCCGCGTGCTCGCGCCGGACACGGATCGCGAGCCGGATCAACCGTGTTGAAACGCGCGCCGGAGCTTGTGAAAGACGCCCTCGTGGCTGGCGAGGTTCTCGTCGGTCATGCTCTCGGCGAGCTGCTCGAGCAGCTCGCGCTGGTGGTGCTTCAGCCGCCGGGGGATGATCACGTTGACGACAACCCGCAGATCGCCGGTCCGGCGCCCCCGCAGTGAGGGCATGCCCTGGCCGCGAATCGTGAGCGTCTCGTGCGGCTGCGTGCCCGCGGGAATCTCAAGCTCGACGCTTCCGTCGACCGTCGGCACCTCCACGGCGGTGCCAAGCGCAGCCAGCGGCGCGGCGACGTCGACGGCCGTGACCAGGTCATCGCCGTCGCGCACGAAGCGCGGATCCTCGCGCACATGGATGAGCACATAGAGGTCCCCCGGCGGGCCGCCGCGCTCGCCCGCGTGCCCGCGGCCGGCGATCCGGATCCGCTGGCCATCGGCGATCCCGGCCGGAACGTCGACCGACACCTTCGAATGCTCCACCCGGCGTCCGCGGCCGTCGCACACGTGGCACGGATCACGCGCGACCTTCCCGTCGCCGTGGCACACGTCGCAGGCGGTGGCTCGCACGACCTGACCGAACGGTGTGCGCGAGACCGCCCGGAGCTGGCCGGTGCCGTTGCAGCGCGGGCAGGTCTCGATCGGCGTGCCGGGTTCGGCCCCGTTCCCGCGGCAGTGCTCGCAGACCGCGATCGCCTCGTAGCTCACCTCGACCGGGCTGCCGTGCGCAGCCTGCGCGAGGTCGATCTCAGCGCGAACCGCCACGTCGCCACCCTGCATCGGACCTGTGGCCCCTCCGCCCCCGAACGCGCTCCCGAAGGCGCCGCCGCCGAAGAACGCCTCGAAGATGTCCGCCACCGACCCAAACCCCTCGAAGTTCGGGGCATAGCCGCCGCTGCGCAGCCCCTCGTGGCCGTAGCGGTCGTAGGTCGCGCGCCGTTCGGTGTCGGACAGCACCTCGTAGGCCTCCGCGGCCTCCTTGAACTTCTCCTCGGCATTGGGGTCGTGGCTGTTTACGTCCGGATGCAACTCGCGGGCCAGGCGGCGGAACGCCTTCTTGATCTCGCTCTCGCTGGCGTCACGCGAGACTCCGAGGACCTCGTAGTAGTCGCGAGTCGCGCTCATCGCTCGTCGTATACGTCGGCGACGTAGCTCGAGAGCTGCATCGCGGCGTCACGGACCGAACTGATCGCTCGCCCGTAGTCCATGCGCAGCGGGCCGATCACGGACACCGCGCCGAGGCTTCGCTGCGGCAGGCCGTAGCTCGCCGCCACGAGCGCGAGCGAGCGCAGGGCCGGAGCGTCGTTCTCGGTGCCGATGCGCACGAGCACGTCGCGCTCGCTGAGCGTGGAGCGCAGCACGCCGAGCAGCGTCACGCGCCGCTCGAGCATTTCCATCAGCGAGTTCAGCTCGCTGACCTCGACCAGGAGCTCGGTGCTGAGCAAGCGCGCCGTACCCTCGACGTAGAGCGTGTCCTGCCCTGACACCTCGAGCTCGGTGAACACCGGGCACAGCGCCTCGATGAACTCCGCCTCGGCCTTCGAGAGCGACGGATCGTGGAGCCGTTGGTGCAGCATCCTCGCGCCCAGACCGAACCCCACCAGCCGCTCGTTGAAATAGCTGGCGGCCCAGTCGGCGAGGCCGGAGTCGACTGCGCGCTGGAAGGTGAACAGCCGCTTGGTCACGCCACCGGTGGAGGTGATCACGACGACCATAAGCACCTGGGGCTGTAGGACCAGCACCTCGACATGCCGGATCGTCGAGGTCTCGATCGGCGGGGCGGTGACGATCGCCAGCAGGTTGGTGACCTCGGAAAGCGTCTCGCTCGTGACCCGCATCGCCTCGTCGAGCTCGCGCTGAACGAGCGACAGCGACAGCCGCGGGGTGTGGTCGTCGGCCGGTAGCAGACGATCGACGAAGTAGCGGTAGCCCGCCTCCGTCGGCACCCGTCCGGCCGAGGTGTGCGGGTGCGCGAGCAGGCCCAGCTCCTCGAGGTTCGCCAGCTCGTGCCGGATCGTCGACGGTCCCCACTCGAACCCCACGGCCAGCGCCTTGGAGCCGACCGGCGCCCCGGCGGCGAGGTAGTCCTCGACGACCTTGCGCAGCACAAGTTCCTGGCGTTCGCTCAGCACGGGTCTGATTGTAGGTCGACCGTTGGCGGGCCCTGGCATACCGGGCCTGGCACGACCGGTTCCGAGCCGGCGCATCCGGCTCCGCCGGCCCTCACCGCAGCTGCCCGCTAGGTTTGGATCTCGGCGACCGCGTTGCGGATGATCCGGTGGCCGGCCTGCACGGCCTCGGAGTCGACGACCGCGCTGTCGCCCTCGACCTCGCGGACGGTGCCGCTGATCACGATCTCCTCGCCGAGCTGCCCCATGCCGCGGAATTGGACGCTCAGCGAGCGGAGCCGGTCGGGGCCGCCGGCGGCCTCGGTGTGGGCGCGGGAGACCTGCGCCATCGTCCACAGGCCGTGGAGGATGCGTCCGGGGAGCCCGACCTTGCGCGCGAACTCCTCGTCGATGTGGATCGGGTTGAAATCCCCCGAGGCGCCCGCGTAGCGGACGGTCACGTAGGGGTCGGGCGTGACCTTCAGCTCGATCGTGTCGCCGGCCCTCACGACGCCCCCCGCACGATGTTCGTCCAGGTGCCCGTGCAGACCGTCTCGCCGGCGCCGTTGTTCGACACCGACTCGAACACGTAGAACGCCATCCCGCCGCGGTCGGAGATGTCCTTGACCGTGGTCACGGTCGTGATCTCGTCACCAGCTACCACCAGCGGGCCCCAGCGGAACTCCTGGCCGCCGTGGACCATCATCGCGAAGTTGATACCGACGTCCGGGTCGAAGATCGCCGGACCGACCGAGCGCCCCGCGTATACGACCGCGAACATCGGCGGCGCGACCACGTCCGCGTGGCCGGCCGCGCGCGCGGCCTCGACCTCGAAGTGGAGCGGGTTCGTCTCGCCCACGGCGGAGGCGAACTCGCGGATCTTCTCGCGCCCCACGGCGTAGACAACGGGGTCGTAGCTCTTGCCGATCGCGTCGGTCTTGACAGCGCTCATCGGCGCGGCAGTCAATCAGATGATGAGCGGAACGGTTCCGCCGTCGACCGACCAGGCGGCCCCGGCGACGTTGGAGGCGAGCTCCGAGCACAGGAACGCGATCACCGCCGCGATCTCCTCCGCGGTGCCCATCCGGCCGAGCGGCACGCGTGCCGCCGTGGCCGCGAGCACCTCCTCGCGCGTGCGGCCCTGGGCTTCGGCGGCCTGCTCGGCCATGCCGCCGGGCGCGAGCCACAGCTCGCTCGCCACCGGACCGGGGGCGACCGCGTTGACGAGCACGCCGCGCTCCGCATACTGGTCGGCGAACGCGCGTGAGAGCGACAGCTGCGCCGCCTTGGTCACCGAATAGGCCATGTTCGTCTTCGAGGGCCGCTTCCCCGAGGACGAGCAGACGTTGACCACGCGCCCCCAGCCTCGCTGGGCGAGTTCGGGGCACACGGCACGCATCAGCCGCATCGGCGCCATCACGTGCAGCTCCCACTGCGCCTGCCAGTCCTCGTCGGTCAGCTGCTCGAGCGTCTTGACCTGGCTCGTGCCGGCGTTGTTGACCAGCGCGTCGATCCGTCCGAAACGCTCCAGGCACTCCGAGACGACGCGCTCGCCGGCGTCCGGCACGGTGATGTCGAGCGCCAGCACCTCCGGCCCGACCTCGGCCAACCGCTCGGCGCTGCGCCCGAGCAGCAGCACGCTCGCACCCTCAGCCGCCAGCGCGAGCGCTGTCGCGCGCCCAATTCCGCGCGACGCGCCGGTGACGACGCACACTCGCCCTCGCAGCCCAAGGTCCATGCCGGCGATTCTCACATGTCGTAATACTCAGTGCGCGTGTCCCTCGCCTTCCTGTTCGACCTCGATGGGACGCTGATCGACAGCGTCTATCAACACGTCGTGGCCTGGCGCGAAGCGCTCGAGCACACCGGCATCAACCTCGCGGTGTGGAAGATCCACCGCCGGATCGGGATGAGCGGCGGGCTGTTCGTCTCCGCGCTGGCCCGCGAGCTCGAGACCGAGCTCGATCCGCAGACCCTCGCGCGGCTGCCCGAGCTCCACGGCGAGGCGTACCTGAGGCAGGTCGCGAGCGTGCGCCCGCTGCCGGGCGCCACGGCGCTGCTGAGAACGTTGACCGACCACGGTGTGCCGTGGGCGATCGCCACGAGCGGCGCCGAGCGCTATGCCCGTCTCGCGCTGGAGCTGCTCGAGCTACCGCAGGACACGCCGCTCATCACGCGTGACCAGGTCCGTTACGCCAAGCCCGACCCCGACCTGTTCCTGACCGCGGCCGAGCGGATCGGCGCCGACATCCGCGACAGCATCGTCGTCGGCGACTCGGTCTGGGACCTGCTCGCCGCACAGCGGGCGCGCGCGCTGGGCATCGGCCTGCTGTCGGGCGGCTACGGCCGTGAGGAGCTGATCTACGCGGGCGCCTTCCGCGTCTACGACGACCCCGGCGACCTGCTTGCCCATCTCGACGAGGTCGGCGTCCGGCGGCCGAGCTAGGCCTCGCCCGGCACCACCGCGCCGGCCGGAAACCCGCGCCGCTGGTACTCCTCGTAGTAGCCGCGCCATTGCTCGCCCTCGTGGGGCGGCTGCGGCTCGTCGCCGGCGAGCTGGCGCTCGAGTGCGTCGAGGCAAAGGTGCCAGCCGGCGCCGTTACGCGCGGCCTTATCGCGCGAGTCGAGCTCGACCGTGAACCGCAGCAGGCAAGCCGCCCCGGCCTCGATCGGCTCGAGCGCGAAGTGCAGATGGTCCTCGCCCCACAGGAACGAGAACCGGGTCGGCGGGTCGAGCTCGGTGACCTCCCCGAGCAGCGTGGAGGCCGTGTCGGGCAGCGCCATGTCTCCGAACACGAAGCTCATCCGCCCGCCGACGCGGAGGTCGACCTCGACCTCGCATGGAAACCAGTGGACGAGTTCGTCCGGCTTCGTCACGGCACGCCACACCACCTCGACGGGGTGTGCGAGCCGGCGCTCGAAGAACAGCGTGTGCCGGTCGTCGATCGATTCGTAGCTGCCGAGCATCTCAGTCCTCCTCCTTGGATCGATCCAGGTGCCGTTCGAGCGCATCGAGGCTGCGCGACCACATCTCCCGGTACGGCGCCAGCCACGCGTCGAGCTCGGCCAGGGGGCCCGCGTTGAGCTCGTACACGCGTCGCTGGGCCTCGGCGCGCGCGTTGACCAGGCCCGCGTCGCGGAGCACCCGCAGGTGCTTCGAGGTGCCGGGCTGTGACAGCCCGGTCAACTCGACCAGCTCGCCCACTGCCCGCGGGCGCTCGTGCAGGAGCGCGACCATCGTCCGGCGGTGAGGGTCGGCAAGCGCGGTCAAGGTCGTCGATGTCACGAGATCAATATAGCCATTTGGTTATATGCCTGTCAAGACATGCTGGCGTCGACAGCCTCGCGCAGGAGGCGGCCGGCGCGCACCAGCGACGGCTCGGGCGCGTTGGCGAATCCGACCACGAGCGCATCCGGCGACAGACCCTCGACCGCGACTCCCCGCCTCGAAGCCTCGCTGCACACGCGCTCCTCGTCGGCTCCGCCGGGGAGCCGCACGAGCAGGTGCAGCCCGGCCTCGATCCCCTCGACCGGCAGGGGCGCCAGCGCCGTGGCCAGCGCCGCGCGGCGATCGCGGTAGCGCAGTCGCATGCGCCGCAGGTGCCGATCGAGCTCACCGCGGGCGATGAAGTCGGCCGCGGCCAGCTCCTCGAGCACCGGACCGGCGCCGTCGCCGACCCCCTTCTCGTAGGTCAGCTCGCCGGTCAGCCACGAGGGCGAGAGGATCCAGCCGATCCGCAGGCCGGGCACGAGCCGTTTGCTGAGCGAGCCGATGTGGCAGACCCGCTCGGGCGCCAGGCCCTGCAGGGCGCCGACCGCGAGGCGGTCGTAACGCAGCTCGGAGTCGTAATCGTCCTCGACGATCAGGGCGTCGCGTTCCTCGGCCCACTCGAGCAGCGCGGCACGCCGCTCGGGAGCGAGCACGGCGCCGGTCGGAAACTGGTGGGCGGGCGTCAGCACCACGACCTCGCAGCCGGTTCGCTCCAGCGCCTCTACGTCGACCCCGGCCACGTCGACCGGGACCGCCACCGGCTCGAGGCCGGCGCGCTCCGCGATCAGGCGGTGGCTCGCCCAGCCCGGGTCCTCGACCGCGATCTGCTCGACGCCCCTTCCCTGCAGCGAGCGGCACAGCATCGCGAACGCCTGGGTGAATCCCGTGCCGATAATCGTGTGCTCGGGCTCGGGAGCCGCGCCCCGGACCCGTCCGAGGTACCCCATCAGCTCGTTGCGCAGGACCGCGCTGCCGCGGGGATCCGCGGGTCCCAGCGCATCGAACGGGGCTTCCCGGAGCGCCGCCCGCACCGACCGCACCCACGCATCGCGCGGGAAACCGGCGAGGTCGGGCAGGCCGGGTTGCAGATCGAGGTCGTGCCGGCGCTCGAGCGAGCCGGCCGGAAGCGGTGGTCGCTCGGCGCTCGCCCCCGCCGCGACCCGCGTCGGCGCGCCCTGCGAGGCGGTGAGATACCCCTCGGCCGTGAGCTGCGCATAGGCCTCGAGGACGACCCCACGCGAGATCCTCAGCTCCGTGGCCAGCACGCGCGAGGAGGGAAGCCGCGTGCCGGGCGGGAGCTGGCCGCTGCGCACGGCGTCGCGCAGGCCGCACTCGAGCTGCTCGTGAAGCGTCCGGCCTGCGCGCCGCTCGAGCGCCAGCAGCAGACCCAATCCCGAAACTGGCTCTTTTCCAGAAGCCACGACTGGACCTTAACACCGAGCCAGTTGCCATCTACGCTGCCGGCATGAACACGATCACGGTTGTTGGCGGTGGTCTGGCCGGCCTCACGGCGGCGATCTCTTCCGCCGAATCCGGCGCCCCGGTACGCCTGCTCGAGGCGCACGACGAGCTCGGTGGCCGCGCTCGCAGCACGAGCGGCCCCTATAAGGCGAACCTCGGACCGCACGCCCTGCTCTCGAACAGCCCGTTCTGGAAGTGGCTCGGAACGCGGCAGCTGTTGCCACCGCACGCCCGGCCGCCGCTGTCCGGGGTCCGCTTCCGCTGGCAGGACGACATCCGACGCGTGCCGGCCGTGGGCGCCGCGGTCGCGGCGCTCAGGCTGCGCGGGCGCTCGGCCCCGATCGACCTCGACTTCCGCACCTGGGCCACGAGCCACGTCGGAGCCGAGGCGGCGGAGACGCTCGCGCGCAGCGCTGGGATCCTCACCTACCACCACGATCCGGGCACGCTGTCGGCGGCCTTCGTGTGGGAGCCGCTGGTACGCGGGCTGCTCTCGGCGCCGCCGGCCGCGCGCTACCCGATCGGCGGCTGGAGCTCGATCGTGGCACGCCTGCGCGAGCACGCGAGCTCGCTCGGGGTCGAGATCGTGACCGGATCACGGGTGCAGCAGCTGCCCGAGCCCCCGGTGATCGTCGCCACCGAGCTCGGAGACGCACGCGCCCTGCTCGCTGACGACAGCCTGCGCTGGCAGAGCGGGAACGCGGTCTGCCTCGACCTCGCGATTCGCCACCGGCGCGGCGACCCGTTCGTGGTCGTCGACCTGCAGGAAACGGGCTGGGTGGAGCGCTACACCGCCGCCGACCGCACGCTCGCCCCGGATGGCGAGGAGCTGATCCAGGCCCAGATGCCGATCCGACCGGGCGAGTCGACCGAGTCGGCCACCGACCGCCTCGAGCGCCTGCTCGACGCCGCCTACGTCGGCTGGCGCGAGCGCGAGACCTGGCGCCGCCGGCAGGTGATGAACGGCCGCACCGGCGCGCTCGACCCGCCGGGCTCCACGTGGCGCGATCGCCCCGCGGTCGATCGCGGCGCCGGTGTGTTCATCGCCGGCGACATGGTCGCGGCGCCCGGGTGCCTGTCCGAGATCGCCTGGGCAAGCGCGATCGAGGCCTCGCGGCTCGCGGTCGCGGCAGCGCGCTCGGGCCGAACCGCTGAGGTCGCGCTGTGAGCGCCGTCACCGCGGCACACACCACTGGCTGACGGCGCTCGGTCCCTACAACGAGCATCTGGTCCGCGACTTCGCGTCGGCCGAGCTCGGCTTCGCGTCTGCGTGGGGCCGGTTGAGACGCTTGTGAGCGACCCCGCCCCGCGCTAGCCTTGAATGCGTGGCAAGACGCAGCATGCTCAGAGCGTCCGACGCCGACCGTGAGAGCGTGGTCGAGCGCTTGCGTGATGCCTCTGCCGAGGGCCGGCTCGCCGCCCACGAGCTCGAACACCGCGTGATGCAGGCGCTCCGGGCCCGCACCTACGGCGAGCTCGACGCGATCGTCCGCGACCTTCCCAGCGCCGATCGCAGCCGGCGCCGTCGCGCCGCGGGCCGCACCGTCGCGCTCGTGCGGGAGCATCCAATCACGCTGGTGGCGGTGATCCCGATCGTGATCGTGCTGGTCGCCGCGATGATCGCAATCGTGACGATCAGCGCGCTGATCGCCCTGCTCGCGCTGATGCTCGGTTACCGCCGCCGCGTGTACGTGCGGCAGCTCTACCGGCGGCCGGTCGCCCGGCTGTAGCTGTTCGGGCGCGCGCATGCGCGCGCCCGCGGTCGTCGCATGCGACGACCGGCCGGGGGTGCATGCACCCCCGGCTTACTCGTCGCCCAATTCGAGCACGGCCAGGAACGCCTCCTGGGGCACCTCGATCCGGCCGACCTGCTTCATCCGCTGCTTGCCCTTCTTCTGCTGCTCGAGCAGCTTGCGCTTGCGGCTGATGTCGCCGCCGTAGCACTTCGCGGTCACGTCCTTGCGGTAGGCCTTGATCGTCTCCCGAGCCACGATCCGTGAGCCGATCGCGGCCTGGATCGGGACGTCGTACTGCTGGCGGGGGATCTTCTGGCGCAGCTTCTCGGTCAGCGTGCGACCCGCGTCGTAGGCCTTCGAGCGGTGCACGAGCATCGACAGCGCGTCGACCGGATCGCCGGCGAGCAGGATGTCGAGCTTGACCAGGTCGGACTCGCGCAGGCCGATCACCTCGTAGTCGAGCGAGGCGTAGCCGCGGGTCCGTGATTTGAGCTGGTCGAAGAAGTCGAGCACGATCTCGGCCAGCGGCAGGTCGTAGGTGAGCTGCAGGCGCTCGGCGCTCAGGTAGTGCATGCCGGAGTGCTCGCCGCGACGCTCCTGGCACAGTTCCATGATCTGCCCGACGAACTCCTTCGGGGTCAGGATCGAGGCGCGGATGTAGGGCTCGCGGACCTCGGCGACGATGTTCGGGTCGGGCATGTCGTTGGGGCTATGGACGGGCACGACCTCGCCCGTGGTCAGCGTCACCTCGTACTCCACGCTCGGCATCGTCGCCAGCAGCTCGAGGTCGTACTCGCGCTCGAGGCGCTCGCGCACGATGTCCATGTGCAGGAGCCCGAGGAACCCGCAGCGGAAGCCGAATCCGAGCGCGTCGCTCGTCTCCGGCTCCCAGCTCAGCGCGGCGTCGTTGAGGGTCAGCTTCTCGAGCGCGTCGCGCAGGTCCGGGTAGTCGTCGGAGTCGATCGGGAACAGCCCGCAGAACACCATCGGCTTGACCTCGCGGTAGCCGGGCAGCGGCTCGTGGGCCGGATTTGCCCGGGTCGTCAGCGTGTCGCCGACGCGCAGCTTGGTCACGTCCTTGATCCCGGTGATCAGGAAGCCGACCTCGCCGGCATGGAGCTCCTTGGCCGAGGTCATCTGCGGGGTGAAGAAGCCGATGTCGTCGATGTCGGCCTCGGTCCCGGCCTGCATCGCGTGGATCGCCTCGCCCTTCGTGAACGTGCCGTCGACCACGCGGATGTAGGCGATCACGCCTCGGTACTGGTCGAACTCCGAATCGAAGATCAGCGCGCGGGGCGCGCCGTCGAGGTCGCCGGCGGGCGGCGGCACCCGGGCGATCAGCTCGTCGAGGACCTCGGTCACGCCCTCGCCCGTCTTCGCACTGATCCTCCGCACCGCGCCGGCCGGCTCCCCGAGCAGCTCGGCCACCTCCTCGGCCACGCGCTCGGGCTCGGCGCCCGGCAGATCAACCTTGTTCAGGCACGGGATCAGCTCGAGGCCTGACTCGACGGCCAAATAGGTGTTGGCGACCGTCTGCGCCTCCACGCCCTGGCTGGCGTCGACAACCAGCAGCGCGCCCTCGCAGGCCGCCAGCGAGCGCGACACCTCGTAGGTGAAGTCGACGTGGCCCGGGGTGTCGATCAGGTGCAGCTGGTAGGTCTGGCCGTCGTGCGGGGACTCGTAGAACACCCGCACCGCCTGGGCCTTGATCGTGATCCCCCGCTCGCGCTCGAGGTCCATCGAGTCGAGCAGCTGGGCACGCATCGACCGCGGGTCGACGGTGTGGGTCAGCTCGAGGATCCGGTCGGCCAGCGTCGACTTGCCGTGGTCGATGTGGGCGATGATCGAGAAGTTGCGAATGTGGGCCTGGTCGGCCATGTCCGTGGTCGGGGGTGTGGGTTCGGCTGCACCGAGAGTAGTCGCGGGCAGAGTCTGGCGAGGACGCAGGGAGCGACGCGTACCTGAAAGGTACGCGAGCGATCCGAGGACAAAGCCAGGCGCTGTCTGCGGCTGCTCGAATGCATCCGCACCCGCGCCCTCGGCCACCTCTAAGGGTATTTCGCGGGGCCGTGCCCGCTTACCCGGCACGGCCGGGAAGGCGCTCGCGGATCAGAGCCTCGATCTGACGGGCCTCGTGGATTCGCATCGTCAGGACCGCCTTGGCGTAGAACAGGCCGCCGGCCGTGATCGCCAGCCCGACCGAGATGATCTGGGCGATCAGCGAGGTCCCCAGCAGCGAGTCGAGGCCCTTCCAGATCACCCATGAGAGGCCGGCCATCAACGCCGAGGCGACGAGGATCCGGATCGTGATCATCGTCGTCAGTCCGCCCTCGAGCCGTCCGTTGAAGCCGTCGCGCAGGCGCCGGATCTGGAGTGCGGTCATCACCGCGTTGGCGGCCGCGGTGCCGATCACGAGACCCGCGATCCCCAGTGGCTTGTAGAGGGCGACGCTGACGATGATGTCGACGATCATGTTCAGCCCCGCCAGCCCGGTGGGGATCCACGGCCGGCGGACGGCGAAGAACGTCCGCGTCAGCAGCAGGTTGATCCCGCCGAAGGGGAGGCTGACGGCAAACCAGAACAGCGCGATCGAGACCAGGTGGGTGGAGTGGGCGGTGAAGTGACCTCGCTGGTAGATGAGGCGCGTGATCGGGGTCGCGAGCACCATCATCAGCGCCGCGGCGGGGATCAGGAGCAGGTTGATCTGACGCATGCCGTTCCCGACCGCGCGCCGCATCCCGGCCACGTCGCGCCGGGAGGCCTGGCGGCTGAGGGTCGGGAACAGGACCGTCGCGACGGCGACGCTGAACACGCCCTGGGGGAGCATGTAGATCCGGAACGCGTTATCGATCGCTCGCGGCGCCTGGGGCGAGACGAGGGTGCCGAACACCGAGTTCAGGAGCTGATCTAGGTTGACGATCCCGAGGCCGATCGTCACGGGGAGCATCAGCGTGAACACCTGGCGCACTCGGGGGTCCCGCCAGTCCATCGAGAACTGCAGGCGGAAGTCGATCCTGCGCAGCGCCGACGCGACCAGCAGGAACTGGACCACGGTCGCCGCCAGCCAGGCGATCGCGTAGGCATACACGCCGTTGCGGCCGTGGTAGCTGCTGTGCAGCACGACCAGCAGCACGATGATCACGAGGTTCCAGACCGCCGGCGCCAGCGCCGGGATCGAGAACTCGTCGTAGGACTGCAGGATCCCGACGAGCAGGCCGGTGAGCCCCAGCAGCAGCACCACCGGGAACAGAACCTGGGCGAGCCCGGCGGTCAGGTTGTCGAGCGCGGGTCCGAAGGTGCTGCCGGTGAACAGCGGCATGATCGTGCCCGCGAGCAGGATCCCGACCGCGGTCACCGCGCCGAGGACGATCAGGATGATCCAGAACAGCGTCGAGGCGAGCTTGAACGCCTCGCGCTTGCGGCCCTGCTGGAGCAGGTCGGTGAACACCGGCACAAACGCGGCCGACAGCGCCGCCTGCGCGAACAGGTTCGCCATCAGGTTCGGGATCTGCGAGGCGATCGTGAACGCGGACGCCGGGCCGCTGGTGCCGAAGTAGCTGGCCGCGACGATTTCGCGGGCCAGGCCGGCGACCCGCGAGAGCCCGGTCGCGATCGCGAAGATCGCCGTGTTCACGCTGAGCCGGCGTCTGGGCGGTGTCGCGCTCACGGCGGTGGAGTCTCTCTGCACGCGGCCGCTATAGTACGGACGCGCCGCGGCGACACTGTCGCGGCGCTTTTTACGAACTGTCCCCATGGCGAACATCCACTCACAGAAGAAGCGGATCGAGCGCGCTGAGCGCGAGCGTCTCGAGAACCGGCGCTATACGTCACGGATCAAGACGTACTTCCACCGCCTCGAGACCGCCGTTGCCGGCGGCGACGATACGACCGCGGACAGCGAGCATCACGTGCTCGTGCAGACGATCGACAAGGCCGTCAAGCGCGGCGCGATCCATCGCAACAACGGCGCCCGCAAGAAGTCCCGCGCCGCCCGCATCCGCCGCGGTTCCTGACTGATACGCCGCCCGCGCTCGCGACCGGCGCGCGATCCCGAACTCGAGGGCTAGCTTTCCGGAGCATTGGGTAGTAACCGGCGGATGGCACAGGCGCTCGAGACGCGGGCTGCGACCACGGCGGAGATCTACTTCGAGCTCGACCGATTCGAGCCGACCGAGGACGGGCTGTGCGTCGAGCTGAGCGGGAGATGGTTCGGGGTGCGCGGCCGCCGCTTCGTGCGCCCAACGCTGACGATGCTCGTCGGCGGTGTGCGACGGCGCCTGCTCGCCGACCTCGAGCACAAGCCCTGGGCCGCCGAGGATGGAAGCTCGTGGATCGCCTCGTTTCCGTGGGAGCTCGAGGGCGAGCCGGTGAGCGAGCTCGAGCTCGGCGTCGCGCCGGACCTCGAGATCGGGCTGCCGGTGCCCGGATCGGCACCCCAACGGGCGGAGGTGCGTCGGGGCCGCCAGGTTGCACCGCGTCGCCATGACGGCGCGGACGAGTCGGCGCGCGCGCTCGACGCTGCGCGCGGAGAGAACGATCGCCTGCGGGACGAGCTCGAACGGGCCGCGGACGCGAAGGTCGAGGCCGCTGCCGCAATCGCCCGTCGCGACACCGCGCTGAGCAAGCTTGACGAGCTGACCGAGGCCCGGGGTGCCACGCTCGCCGAGCGCGATGCGGCCGTGCTCGGGCGATTCACAGCCGCGATCAGGCGCTTGACCGCTGCGAACGGATGGTCAGGCGCAGCGCCGAGCTTCAGTCCCAGCTCGACGAGGCGCGCGCAACCATTCACCACGCCGAGCTCGAGCGCCGCAGGACCCGGCTTGCGCATGAGCATGCGCAGGCGGGCGCCGTCGCGCGCAGTGCGCTGGCGGCCAATCCGCCTGCCCGGCGGCGGCACATGGGATGGTCGCGGTCGGCCGCGGGCAGTGCAGAGGCGCAGGCCAGCTGGACGGGGCGCCTGATCGCACTCGCGGTGCTGATCGGCGCGGTGCTCGCGATGGCGCTGGTCGCGCACTTGGTCTGAGCGGCCCCGGCTCTGCCCTGCGCCCGGGTGTCAGGCGGCGATCCGCGCGATCGTGCGGAGCGCGGCCGTGTCCTCGCCGGCGCCGCCGGAGCCGCCGCCGCGTGAGGCGAGCTCGAGATCGGCGATCTCCTCGAGCGCGGCGCGGAGCTGGTCGGCGCCGCGCTCACGCGCATCGGCGATCAGCCGGTCGGCCGCCCGTGAGGGCATTCGCAGCCCGCGCTTGACCTGGGCCACCGGCTGGCCGTTCTCGATCGCGCAGGCGATCTCGTGCGCCGTACGCAGCCGCTGCGACATCCAGTACAGGAGGCCGGGGACCCGCTCCCCCTGCGCCCGAAGCGCGAGGTAGACGCGAACGGCGCCCGCGCGCTCCCCGGCCACGACCGCGTCGGCGAGCGACCACGCCTTGCGCTCGGCCGACAGCGCGGTCATCTCCTCCACCTCCGACGCGGAGATCTGCGCCCCCTCGCCCTCCTCGAGCGCCATCTTCTCGAGCTCGCGCAGCAGGCGCTGCTGGCGGTCCCCGACCTGGGCCACGAGCGCCCGGGCGGCGTCTGGCTCGATCGTCAGCCCGAGCTCGCGCCCCCGTGCGATCACCCACTTGGGCAGCTCCCACGGCTTCACGTTCTCCTCGGCGTCGATGCTGCCGTCTGCCCTCTTCACCGCCTCGTGCAGGCGAGTGGCGACCTTCACACGGCCCTCCTCGCGGGCGAAGAACGCAACCGTCGTGTCGGGCGGCATCGCCGCGAGGGCGGCCTCGACGGGCTCGAGCTCCTTCTCCTTCCACCGCTCGACGCCGTCGACGATGATGAACCGCCTTCCGATCGCGAACGTCATCGCGCTCAGCGCGGCCGCGACTGCCTCGGGCGTCGATGCATCGCCCTCGAACAGCTCGATCCCCTCCACCCCACTCTGCTGCTCGGCGATTGCCCGCAGCCGGCTCCGCCGCTCCGAAATCCGGCCGTGATCGTCGCCGTGGATCAGGTAGGCGGGCTTGAACGCGGGCACTGCAGCCAGTCTAGGGACGCCGGCGGCCAGCTAACGGCCGGCCAGCTCGAGCGCGCGCTCGACCGCCGCCCGCGGCGTGTCGACCGCCCGGATCCCGTCGATTGGCCAGGTCCCGAGGCCGATCACGGGAACGCCGGTCTTCAGCGCCAGCGCGACCTCGGATAGCGTCCCGTACGCGCCCCCCACCGCGATCACGGCATCGGCGCTGCGCACGATCAGGCCGTTGCGCAGCTCGCCCAGGCCGGTTGGGATTGCCACCCGCACCCAGGCGTTGGCGGCATCCCGCTCGGCGCCTGGAAGCAGCCCGATCGTCGTACCGCCGGCGCTCGCTGCGCCTCGACACGCGGCCTCCATCACCCCCCCGAGTCCGCCGCACACGACGATCGCGCCGGCCTCAGCGAGACGCCGGCCGACCTGCTCGGCCGCGTCGCTCTGGTCCGGCGTTGCCGCCCCCGGCCCGACCACGGCGACGTATGCGGCCATCGCTACCTGACGACGACGTTGACCAGCTTGTCAGGCACGACGATCACCTTTGCGACCTGGTGCCCGTCGACGTGTGCCTGAACTCCGCGGGCCGCGAGCGCCAGTCGCTCGAGCTCCTCTCGGGCGGCCCCGCTCGGCGCGATGACCCGGTCCCGCACCTTGCCGTTGACCATGCACACGAGCTCGAACGTATCCGCCTGCAGCATCGCCGGATCGGGCGCGGGCCACGGCTCCTCCCACACGCGTCGGCCGGTCAGCATCTCGTAGACCTCGGCGCCGAGGTGCGGCGCGAACGGGAACAGGAGCGATGCGGCGGCCGCCGTCGCGAACCGGCGGGCAGCGGGATCGGCGTCCGGGTAGCGGTAGATCTCGTTGACCAGCTCCATGATCGCGGCGATCGCCGTGTTGAACGCGAACCGGCCGGCCATGTCGCCGGTGACCTTGTTGATCGCCCAGTGGGCCTTCCGAATCAGCGTCAGATCGTCGCCCGTCGGATCGACGGGCTGTTCGACCAGCAACGGGTCCGTGCCTCCCTCGCTCGCCGTCGGGGTGAACTCGAGCTCGCTGAGATCGCTGCCCAGCCGCCACAGCCTGGCCAGGAAGCGGTGCACGCCCTCGAGCGACTTCTCCGACCACGCGGCGTCCTGGTCCGCGGGTCCGATGAACAGGATGTAGCAGCGCGCGGCATCGGCGCCGTAGCGCTCGACGATCGGCATCGGGCTGACCACGTTGCCGGCCGACTTCGACATCTTCGTCCCATCGGGGCCGAGGATCATGCCCTGCGTGAACAGCGTCCGGAACGGTTCCTGGACGTCGAGCAGCTCCATGTCCGCGAACGCCTTGATCCAGAACCTCGCGTACATCAGATGCAGGATCGCGTGCTCCACGCCGCCGATGTAGTGGTCGACCGGCATCCATTCGCGCAGCACGTCGCGGTCGAACGCGGTCTCCTCGTTGTGCGGGTCGCAGTAGCGCAGGAAGTACCAGCTCGAGTCGACGAACGTGTCCATCGTGTCCGTCTCGCGGCGACCGGGACCTCCGCAGCTGGGGCAGCGGACGTTGACCCAATCCTCCGCAGTGGCCAGGGGTGAGCGTCCCTTGGGCTGATAGTCGTCCACGTCCGGCAGCTCGACCGGTAGATCCTCCTCGGGAACCGGCACGATCCCGCACTGGTCGCAGTAGATGACCGGGATCGGGCAGCCCCAGTAACGCTGTCGCGAGACCAGCCAGTCGCGCAGGCGGTATGAGACGGAGGCGAAGCCGCGACCCTCCCGGTCGAGCCAGTTGACGATCGCCTCGTAGGCCTCGCGATTGTGGATCCCGTCGAACTCGCCCGAGTTGGTCATCGGACCGTCGCCCGTGTATGGGAGCTCGTCCTCCTCGGAGCCGATCACGCGCCGGATCGGGAGCTCGAACGCCTCGGCGAACGCGAAGTCCCGCTCGTCGTGCGCGGGCACCGCCATGATCGCGCCCGTCCCGTACTCCATCAACACGTAATCGGCCACGAACATCGGAAGCTGCTCGCCGTTGACGGGGTTGGTCACCGTGCGGCCGAGCGGCACCCCGGTCTTCGGCTTCTCCAGGGCCCCGCGGTCCTCGGCCGACTCGGTCAACGCCCGGTTCACGTAGTCGCGGACCTGCTGCTCGTGCTCCGTGCCCTCGGCGAGACGGAGGACGTCGGGGTGCTCGGGCGCCATCACGAAGAACGTCGCGCCGAACAGCGTGTCGGGCCGGGTCGTGAACACCGGGTAGTCGATCCCGAGCTGGTCGCAGCGGAACACGACCTCGGCCCCCTCGCTGCGACCGATCCAGTTGCGCTGCATCGCCTTGACGTGCTCCGGCCAGTCAATCGTGTCGAGGTCGTCCAGCAGCCGGTCGGCGTAGTCGGTGATCCGGAAGAACCACTGCTCGAGCTGGCGCAGCTCGACCTGGGCGCCGCAGCGCTCACAGCGCCCGTTGATCACCTGCTCGTTGGCCAGGACGGTCGCGTCGTTCGGGCACCACTTGACCGCGGCCTCCTTGCGGTACGCCAGGTCCTGCTCCAGGAGCTTGAGGAACAGCCACTGGGTCCACCGGTAGTAGCTCGGCTCGTGCGAGGCGATCTCGCGCGACCAGTCGATCGAGATCCCCCAGCGCTTGAACGCCTTCTGAAACGCCGCGATCGATTCGTCGGTCGACCTACGCGGATGCACGCCGGTCTTGATCGCGTGGTTCTCGGCCGGGAGGCCGAACGCGTCGTAGCCCATCGGGTGCAGCACGCGGCGACCGATGCGGCGATTGAAATGCGCCAGGGCATCGCCGAGCGCGTAGTTCTTCAGGTGCCCGATGTGTGGCTCGCCGCTCGGGTAGGGCAACATCTCGAGCATGTAGGCCTTCTCGCGCGTGTCAGGATGCTCGGGATCCGCGTAACGGTCGTTCGAGACCTCCCACGTGTGCTCACGCGCCCACACGTCCTGCCACCTGGGCTCGATCTCGCGGGGCTCGTAACGGCTGTCGGACATGGCTCTTTGCAGGTTACTTGGGGCGTTGGAGGGGTGGCGTGCCAGCGGTGCCTTTCTTGCGTGCCCCCGCCCGGCCCGCGTCTACCATCCGCTCCGTGACCGACAAAAGCCCTGGAAACCGGTCGATGACCGGCGCCGCCGCGGCCGCCGACCGTGTCGCCGGGATCGTTTCCGCCGCCGAGGAATCGGCCCGCAGGATGGTCGAGCAGACCGAGCAGCGAGTGCGCGACCGCATCGCCGAGGGCGACCGTGCGGCCGAGAATCGCGTCCGCGCCGCCGAGGAGGAGGCGGCCGACATCCTCCGCGACGCCGGCTCCGAGGCGGGCCGCGTCGTCGAGGCCGCACGCGCCGACGGGGCCAAGGCCGTGTCCGACGCCACCAGCGAGGCGCTGACGATCGTCGCCCGCGCCCAGGAGAACGCCGACAAGGTGCTCGACGAGGCCAGGACCGAGGCCGCCCAGGCCGTGGCCGAGGCCGAGCAGCGAGCGCGCGACCTGCTCCGGGACGCACGCACCTCCGCCAGCGACGTCCGCACCGAGGGACTCGAGATCGCCGGCAACCTCCGCGAGATGGGCGACTCGCTGCGCTCGAACGCCGAGCGCCTGCTGCGAGACGTCCAGATGATCCACTCGCGGATGGTCGCCGAGCTCGACCGCGCCGACGGCGGGCTCGGTTCCCTGTCGAGCTATCGGGCCTCACGCCACGAGCCGGCTGCCCGCGGCCGGCGCACCCGCGAGCCGGACGCTCGCGGCCCGCAGGCGCGCGAGCCGCAGGACACCGGCGAGGTGCTCGACGTGCCGGAGTTCATCCCGCCGGGGTAGGCGGGGCAGGGCGGTCGCCCCTCCCCTCTTATTGGCACACTTTTGTTACGTTTTGCAGGGCTTTCTGTCCGTGCCCTTTGAGAACATAGGTTCAATGAAGACTGCGAACGACAAGGGCACCGTAGCCGAGCTCGAGATCGCCACAGCGGCGGCGAAGCTCGGAGTTCCTGTGTTCAGGCCATTGAGCGAGCACTCGCGCGCGGACCTTGTTCTCGAGGTGGCCGGACGGCTGTTGCGCGTGCAGTGCAAGTGGGGTCGACTAAGCAACACGGGAGATGTGATCATCGTCGCGACCGGGGGATCTCGCTTGTCGACCACGGGATATATCCGCAGCACGTACGCCGATCATGAAGTGGAGCTGCTTGGCATCTATTGCGGCGGACTCGACCGGTGCTACGCGGTACCAATTGCCGCGGTCGCTGGGAAGCATGCGATCCACCTGCGAGTTACGGCGCCTCGTAACTCGCAACGCGCATGCATTAACCTTGCTGAGGACTTCGCTTTCGAAGGGGCTATAGCTCAGCTGGGAGAGCGCTGCCATGGCATGGCAGAGGTCGCGGGTTCGAGCCCCGCTAGCTCCACCTCACAGGATTCACCAGAGCCGACGAGAGTTGGCTCCAATCCTTTTCGCGATCGCCTCGGCTACTGGATGGAGCGCGTGGCGGCCGGAGAGGAGGTGCTCGTCACCTTCCGTGGGAGGCCTCGCGTCCGCCTCAGCCCGGCGAAGTCCCGGCCGAACGCACCCGCACCGCTCCCCGATCGGGCGAAATCTCCGACCCTAGACCCCCGCCAATGCCTTCAGGCGCCCGAACTCGTCGTCGAGCGCTGAGCTCAGCAGCTCCAGGTCGGGCACCGCCGCGAAGTCGGCGTTGATCCCGAACACAAGCTCTCCGTCATAGGAGACGATCGCCATCCCGACTGTGTGGCCGGCGAACAGGGGCACCAGAGGGATGATCCTGCGCATCCGGCAGCCGAGGGCGTAGAGCGGGATCTGTGGGCCCGGTACGTTGGTGATCGTCAGGTTGAACAGCCGCGGGGCGAAGAGCATCTTGGCGATCGTCTCGTGCAGCAGCGGCGGAGCTACGCCGGCGGTCACGACGATCGTCGAGCCGCCGAGTGCCGCGGTCCCGGACTTCAGCTCCATCGCCGCCTCGCGTGTGCGCTCGTAGCGCGCGCGCAGCTGCGATTCGCCGATTGGGAGCTCCACGAACAGGGACGTCACGCGATTGCCCATGTCGCTGTCGTCATCGCTGCGGAGGTTGACGGGCACCATCGCACGAAGCGGTGTGTCCAGCGTCTCGCCGCGCTCATCGAGCAGCGTGCGCAGGCCACCGGCGGCCACGGCCAGGATGACGTCGTTGACCGTCCCGCCGAGGCGGCGCTTGACGGCCTTCACCTCGTCGAGGTCGAGCACCACCGTGGCGAAGCGGCGGGTGGTCCCGATCCGAACGTTGAGGCTCGAGTCCCGGCTGCCATGGACCTCGTCCTTCCACAGAATCTCCCCCATCGCCACCGCGGCCTCGCCGGCATGCACAAGACGATCGGGGTGACGGACGAGTCCGCCCGCGCCGCGGGCCAGCCGCGCCGCCGCGGCAGCCTGGTCCCAGCCGGGCAGGTGCAGGCTGCCGTTGGCGGCGCCGTGGCCGTTCGAGGCGGGAGAGCCGGCGTTCACGGCGCCGTTCGACGATCCATTCGCGGGATGCTGCGGTGGCTTCGGATGGCGCTCGGCGTCGAGCAGGATGTGGCCGATGTCGACCGACCCGACCCCGTCAACCATCGCGTGGTGGGTCTTGGTCGCCAGCATCCAGCCGCCATCCGCGAGCCCGTCAACCAGCGTCATCTCCCACAACGGACGCGCCCGGTCCAGGCGGTGCGACCAAAAGTCGGCCAGCCACGCGTGCAGCTCGGCCTCACCGCCGGGCGCCGGCAGCGTCGCGTGACGAACGTGCGCACCATTGTCGTATTCGGTGTCGTCGACCCAGGCCGGCCGGCGTAGGCCGTGAACCCGTGGCTCCGACAGCCGACGGCGGAAGCGCGGCAGCAGCGGCGACCGATCGTCGAGCAGCTCGCACAGTTGCTCGGGGGTTGGCGTCTCGCCGGATTCGCCCGGCTCGAACACCAGCGCGCCGCCGATGTGCATCATCGCGCCCTCGTCGGCTTGCTCAAGCTCGAGAAACGTCGCGTCAAGCGATGTGAGCCGCTCCTCCATTACGTCCATGCCTGGACGCTATGCCTTGCGTGGCCCCGGCACGAGCGTGCAATCCCGCGACGTTGTACGAACAGACTACGGCCCCAGGATCGGTGGTCGGTACGCGCCGGCGACCCGGCCGCGGAGCCCGGCGACCAGCGCCGGCGACCCGGCCGCGGAGCCCGGCGACCAGCGCCGCGACCCCGCACCGCGGAGCCCGGCCGCGCGCCCCTCCCTACCCGCCTTGCTCCTTCGCTGCCTCGAGCGCGGCCGGCGGGTCGAGACTGCGGTCGCCGGACGCGAGCTCGAGCGCTCGGTCGGCCAGCTCCGCCGCCTGCACGCCGGTCAGCGAGTCGTCTCGCAGCGCGAGCGCCAGGAGCGCCTCGCGCATCAGCTCGGGGTTCGCGGTGT
The DNA here is from genome assembly GCA_963796645.1 of uncultured Solirubrobacterales bacterium. Lineage (GTDB taxonomy): Bacteria > Actinomycetota > Thermoleophilia > Solirubrobacterales > Solirubrobacteraceae > Palsa-465. The sequence goes on from CAWCMQ010000010.1 coordinate 251,499, forward strand.
CCGGCGGCGAGCCCGCGGGCGGAAGCGCGCCGACGGACGAAGCCAGGCTGCGGGCCGTGACCCCGCCGCCGAACAGCCGCCCGGGATACTTCTCAGGGATCGTGACGACCACACCGCCGGTCGCCGGGTTGACGACATTCACCTTGCTCCGCAGGCCGACACGCTCGAGCGCGAGCCGGTAGCCCGAGAGCCGCATGTAGCCGAGCTGGGCCGCAAGCTGGGTGAAGCCGGCCATCTCGGCCTCCTCGCGCAGCTTGGTCTGGTGCAATGAGATCTGGGTCCCGGCGTCTGGCAGCGCTGGGTCGGGGTCCGGGGCCACCAGCAGAAACGCCTGGGAGCCGAGGCGGCCCGCCCCCACCCCCGCCACGTCGACCAGCAGCTGGTAGCCGCCGAGGCCGAGCGATCCGATGATGCCGGGTGGGAGTGGGTGCTCGGACAGGTAGCCGGAGCCGAATGCCATCGCGAGGCTCAGTTCTTGAGCAGGCCGCCGACGAGCCCGCCGATCAGATCGCCGCCGCCCTCGCGCGCCGTGTTGCCGCTGCTTCCTTCGGCCACGGGCGGGTGGTAGTAGGCGCTCTGCAGACCAACCCGACCCGGGCCGGTGAAGCGGTTGAACACGAGCTGGCCGCCACCGCTCAGCAGACCGGTCTTGAACCCGTAGACCTCCTGGGTCATCGTCACCGAGTGATCGCGGAACACCCAGCCGCCGGGCTCGATGTCGATCGTCTCGCCGGCCTCGAGCTGCTTCTCGAACACGTTTCCGTAGCCGTGCACCCACACCACGCCCTCGTGGTCGCCGGCGAAGAATTGGTCGACCCAGAAGCCGCCGCCATACATCATGTTCGCGAAGCCCTTGATCCGGCTGTAGTCGTACTGCACGTTGGCGGTCGCGGCCAGGAACTGATGCTCGCGCACGACCACTCCGTCACCGGCCTGGAGGTGAAGCGCGACGATGTGTCCCGGGGCGTCGCGGCTGAACGCCAGCTCGCCGGCCGACTGCACCTCGAGCATCAGCAGCGGCATGCCGCCGAGCATCCGCCGCTTCAGGCCCTTCTTCAGCGGATGCAGTCCGATCTGAACGGTCGGGTACTTCCACAGCAGCACGTGATGCTCGAAGTACACCGGCACCTGACCGTCGAGTTTCATGTGCAGCGCGGGCACGAGCTCGCCCTCCAACCGGTAGTTGATGCCCGGGGCAGTGCCCTCGGGGATCTGGGTCGGAAGGATCTGTGGCGCGGTCGGCATTTCCCCTCCATTCATCTTGGGAATCACGGGGCGGCCTCAGCCCGCCGCTCCGGGTGTGCAGGACAGGACCGTACCGCGCGCGGGTAGCCGCTGTACAGGCCCGGGCTCATCATCGGCAGTCAGACCCCCCGGGGTGAGGGTTGCGGCCGCGCGATCGTCGCCCTGCAGCCCGTCCAGCAACGTACGCGGCGCTTTGGGGAGATAATCGGGGCGCCGTGTCCCTGATCTACGTCACCGGCCATCGCAACCCCGACACCGACTCGATCGCCAGCGCGGTCGGGTATGCCGAGCTGAAGGCGCGGATCGATCCACGCAACGAGTACGTGCCCGTCCGCCTCGGCGATTGCAACTCACAGACCCAGTGGGTGCTCGAGCGCAGCGAGGCGCCAGAGCCGCGGTTCCTCCCCCACGTGATGCTCAGGGTCCGCGACCTGATGCAGACGAGCTTTCCGATCGCCGGCCAGGACGAGCCGATCCGCGAGGCGGGGATGACGATGGCGCATGTCGACCTCGAGCTCGTCCCCGTGGTCGACGAGGAGGGCGCGCTCGTGGGCGTGGTGACCGAGCGGACGCTGGCGCGGCGCTACGTGCGCGAGTCACGCCAGACCTCGACGCTGACCGAGGCGCCCACCCGCGTGCAGGCGATCGTCGACGTGCTCGAGGGCGAGCTCGTCGTCGGCGATGACACCGAGCTCGCGGGTCGGGTCTGGGTGCACTCGATGGACCCGGCATCGCCGAGCGGCATCTCCCAGGGCGACGTGGTCGTGCTCGGCAACCGCGCCGACGCGCAGCGGCTGGCGATCGAGCTCGGCGCCGCGCTGCTGGTCATCTCCAACGCCTCGACGCCGATGCCGGAGATCACCGAGCTGGCCCGGCGCCACGGCACCGCCGTGATCGTCTCGCCGCTGGACACCTACGTCTCCGGCCGGATGATCACGCTCGCCGCGCCGTGCCGCGCGTTCATGGAGAGCGACCCGCTGACCGTGACAACCGAGTCCCTGGTCGCCGACGTGTCCGAGCAGATCAAGGAGACCCACTACGGCGCCGCTGTTGCAGTCGATCCGCAACGTCGCCCGGTCGGCCTGCTCACCCGGTCGGACCTGGTGGCACCGCCGCGCCGGCGCGTGGTGCTCGTTGACCACGCCGAGCAGAGCCAGAGCGTTCCCGGGATCGAGCACGCCGAGATCGTCGAGATCCTCGACCATCACCACATCGGCTCGATCGAGACCCGCGTCCCGGTCACCGCCACGTTCGATCCCGTTGGCTCCACCGCCACGCTGGTGGTGGAGCGCTTCCGCCAGAACGGGATGGAGCCGAGCCGGTCGACCGCGATCCTGCTGCTTGGGGCGATCCTGTCCGACACCGTGATTCTGAACTCGCCCACCACCACGGAGCGCGATCATGCCGTCGTCGACTACCTCGAGCGCGCGCTCGCGATCGACGCCAAGCAGCTCGGCCGCGAGATGTTCGAGTCCACCTCCGACGTCTCCGACCTGAGCGCAGAGGAGATCATCGAACGGGACGCCAAGCGCTACCAGCTCCAGGGCGGCCAGATGATCTGCATCGCCCAGGTCGAGGTGGTCGGCGAGGCGCTCCGCGAGCGCCGCTCCGAGCTGCTCGATGCGATGCGCCGGGCGCGGCAGGACAAGGGCTTCCAGCTCTACGCGCTTATGGTCACCGACGTGCTCAGCAAGGGGACCGAGCTGCTCGTGGCGGGCGACATGGCGAGCGTCGCCCGCGCCTTCGGCGTAGATGCCCAGAACAGCTCGCTCGACCTTCCGGGTGTGATGAGCCGCAAGAAGGAGGTCGCGCCGAAGCTCCTCGCGACGCTGTAGGCCGGCCCGGCCACCGCCCGGCCGGCGATCAGCCGGAGCCGGCCCCAACCGCGCTGAGCGGCGCCTCACCCCACAGCTGCTCGAGCCGGTAGTACTCGCGTGTCTCCGGGGTGAACACGTGCACGATCACGTCCAGGTAGTCCATCAGGATCCAGCGCGCCTCAGACAGCCCCTCGACCCGGCGCGGAAGCATGCCGTGCTCGGACTTCATGCCGGCGTGGATCGCGTCATGGATCGCCTTCACCTGCCGATCCGTGCGGCCGCTGCAGATCACGAAGTAGTCGGTGTAGCTGATCGTCCCCCTCAGATCGAGCTGCACGATGTCCAGAGCCTTGCGGTCGGCGGCGTACTCGGCCGCGGCGGCGGCGATCTGTTCAGGCGTCATTGAGTGCTGATACCCCCATACAGTCCGTGTTCACGAATGTGGCCGGCGACGGCGTCCGGCACCAGGTACTTGATCGGCTGCCCCGCCCGGGCCCGTTGTCGGATCGCGCTCGAGGAGATGCTGATCGTCGGCATCGGGAAGAAGGTCGCCCGCTCGGCACCGTGGATCTGGCTCAGGGCCGCGTCGATGCTCGCGCGGTCGGTTCCCTCGCGCTCCGCCACGGCGAGCGATGCGAGGGTGACCACGCGCTCCGGCTCACGCCACCGCGGCAGCCCCGCCGCGACGTCGCCGCCGACGATCAGGAACAGCTCGGTGTCTTCAGCTTGCGAGGTCAGTTCCTCAAGGGTATCGACTGTGTACGACGGCCCCTCACGCCGGGTCTCGAGATCGGACACGGTGAACCGCTCATCGCCTTGCACGGCCAGCCGGCAGAGCTCGAGTCGCTGCTCCGCGCCGGGCTCGTCCTCGACGGGCTTGTGGGGTGGTGTGCGTGCGGGGATCAGCATCACGCGATCGAGCTCCAGATGAAGGTACGCCTCCTGCGCACAGACGAGGTGACCAAGATGTGGCGGATTGAAGGTGCCGCCGAGGATTCCGAGGCGCACGAAGGCGTTGAGCGGCTACGGGCGGATCTGGCCCGAGCCCTCGACCAGGTACTTGAACGTGCACAGCTCCCGGAGCCCGATCGGCCCGCGGGCATGGAGCTTCTGGGTGGAGTTGCCGATCTCCGCGCCCATCCCGAACTCGCCGCCGTCGGTGAACCGGGTCGAGGCATTGACGTACACGCAGGCGGCGTCGACGCCGAGCTGAAACGCCCGCGCCGAGTCGGTGTCGCGCGTGACGATCGCCTCCGAATGGCCACTCCCGTGCCGGTTGATGTGGGCGATCGCCTCGGCCGCCGAGTCGACCACGCCGACGGCCAGCTCGAGCGCCAGGTACTCGGTGTCCCAGTCCTCCTCGCCGGCGACGTCGATCGCCACGTCCGGAGCCGCGGCCCGGGCACGGTCATCGCCGTGCAGGGCGACGCCCGCCTCCTGAAGCGCGGCAAGCACCTCCGGCAGGAACGCCTCGGCCGCGTCCGCGTGGACCAGCAGCTTCTCCGCCGCGTTGCAGACGCCCGGGCGCTGGAGCTTGGCGTTGAGCACGATCGCCTTTGCCGCGGTGAGATCGGCGCTCGCGTCCACGAATACGTGGCAGTTGCCCGATGCCGCATAGATCACCGGGACGGTGGCGACGCCCTTGAGCGCGTCCTTCAGGCCCTCGCCTCCACGGGGAATGATCAGGTCGATCGCCCCGGTCTGCGTCGCGAGCTCGGCCAGCTCCTCGCGGCCGCCGCCGGCGACCAGTGCCAGGGCGCCGTCCGGCAGACCTGCGCGCGTCGCCGCCTCTGATGCCACACCGGCCAGGACCGCGTTCGAGTGTGCGGCTGAGCTCGACCCGCGCAGGACGATCGCATTGCCGGACTTCAGGCACAGCGCGGCAGCGTCGATCGTGACGTTCGGACGCGCCTCGTAGACGACAGCGATCACGCCGAGCGGGACCCGGACCTTGCGCACGTCGAGCCCGTTCGGCAGCCGGAAGCCATCGATCACCTCGCCGACGGGGTCGGGCAGCGCGGCGATCTTGCGCACGCCGGCGGCCATCGCCTCAAGCCGGGTCTCGTTCAGGGCCAGCCGGTCGAGGAGCGCGGCCGAGAGCCCGCTCTCGCGCCCGGATTCGAGATCGCGGGCGTTGGCCTCGAGGATCTCCGGGGTCCGCTCGATCAGCGCGTCGGCGATCGCCTCCAGCGCCTCGTTCTTGACCTCCGAACCGAGCGTCGAGAGCGCGAGCGAGGCCCGCTTCGCCGTCGCGCAGGTCTCCGCCACCGATGCTGTCGTCGTCGCCATGGGCCTAAGGTTACGCGAGCACGAAGTAGTCCCGGTGGACAGCCTCTTCGCTGGCCCGGCCGATCAGCTCCCGAACGTCATGCGATTTCAGGCCACGGATCCTCCGAAGCTCCTCGGCCGAGTAATTGCTGATGCCCTTTCCGACCTCGGCGCCGTCGTGCGCGATCTCGACCGCGTCGCCGACGTCAAATTCCCCGGACACCTCGACGACGCCGACCGGCAGCAGGCTGGTCCCCCCCTCACGCAACGCGCGGGCGGCGCCGGCGTCGACCACGACCAGGCCGCGCACTGGCTTGGCGTACTTGAGCCACAGCTTGAAGCTCGAATACCGCCCCGATTGGGCGGAGAACCTGGTACCGACGGGCTCGCCGGCAGCGGCGGTCAGGAGCGCGTCCGGACGCAGCCCGCTCGCGATCACGGTCGGGATACCCGCCGCCGTCGCCATCTCCGCCGCGACGACCTTCGAGCGCATCCCTCCGGAGCCGAGCGGCGAGGCCTCGTGGCCGATGTCGAGCCCGTCGAGCTCGGCGAACTCGCGCACCTGCGAAACCAGGCTGGCCTCCGGGTCACTGCGGGGGTCGGCGGTGAACACGCCATCGGCGTCGGTGAGCAGCACGAGCATCTGCGACCCGAGCAGGATCGCCACCTGCGCGGCCAGGAAATCGTTGTTGCCGAACGAGATCTCATCGGTGGTGGTGGTGTCGTTCTCGTTGATCACCGGCACCACGCGCCAGTCGAGCAGCTTGCGCAGCGTCTGGCGGGCGTTCAGATAGTGGGTGCGGGCGCTCATGTCGAAGAAGGTCAGCAGCACCTGCGCGGTGCCGACGCCCCGGGCCCGCAGCAGCTCGTCGTAGACCTGGTAGAGCTTGCCCTGGCCGACCGCACTCGCGGCCTGCAGCTCATCGACCGCGCGGGGCCGGATCGGCAGGGCCATCACGCCCATGCCGCGAGCGATCGCGCCGCTCGTGACCACGATCAGCGATCGGCCCTCACGGTGCAATTGGCTCACCTGATCGCAGATCGAGCCGAGCACGTCGGTCCGAACCTCGCCGCGGTCATCCGCGACGAGGCTTGAACCGAGCTTGACGACGAGACAACTCATCGCCGGGAGATTAGGGTGCCCGCCCACCCGCCCGCCCACCGGCGCGGCCTGCGGGGCCCACGGATCGGCGGGCCCCGCAGTCATGCCTCTCGCTACTTGTGGTGCTTACGCACCGGGCACCACGGATTCTTCGGGACGCCCTTGCACGGGTTGCTCATCGTCTTCAGCCCCTTGGGGAGGGGATGCATGACGATCTTCGTCTGCCGCGGGTACTTGTCCGTCGGCAGGCAGCCGAACGGCGGGAGATTCACCTGCGTGTCGCAGACGATCTCATTCAGGAACGGCCCGTTGAGGTTGAGCTTGTCCGGAGTCCCGTTGCACTTCGGGTACGTCTTCTCCAGCTGCGCGGAATCACTGTTCAGGTGTCCGCTCGCGTCCGTGTTGCCGGCGAAGCAGTTCGTCGGATGACCGCCCTCGAGATTCAGCGTCTCGAAGTCACCGTTGGTGGGATTCTTGAAGAAGCCGTCACCCGAGAACTTGTTGTTGACCACCGCGTCGCCCCAGTCGTCGTAGAGGCAACTGCCCGGACCCAGCAACGCCGCGTTCGGCGTTCCACCCGTGCACGGCGGGCCGCTGTCCGGGTAGGCGATGACCACGACGCCCCAGGCGCCGTTGTGGACGAACCGGTTGTGCATGATCGTGTCGTTGCGGCCGCCCGAGACGGACATGCCGGTTCCGACCGGTCCGGCGGCGGCCGATCCGGCCGCGGGGACGTTCGGGTTGTTGTTGTCGTGGACATAGTTGTCCATGAACACCCAGCACGAGTGGGTGTGCGTGATCGGGCTCATCCTGTTGCCCGGGCACGCGCCGTTCTGCGGCGGCGGGTTGTCGCCGTTCTGGCTGTTGGTGTCGAACCCATCCTGGTTGTTGTCGAACTCGGAGTTCTTGACCACGAGGGTGCCGCCCGAGTTGGAGCCCGAGTAGCCGAGCACGTTGTATTGCGCGTGGGCACGTTCGACGACCTGGTTGCACTGCTGCTGGCAGGCACCGATGTAATAGCCCGAGTCGTTGAAGTTGCTCGCGTAGGTCTGATCCCACGTGCCGCCATTCCAGTTGCTCGAGAAGATCCCGTACTGCGCCGCCGTGTTCTCGTCCTTGAAGAACGTGCTCGTGGCGTTCAGGAACGAGCCGAGGTAGCCGTGGCCGGAGAACACCTTGCCCGAGCCGTCGCCGCCGTTCCACCACACCTCGTTGCCGGTGTCACCGGAGCCGTGCAGGAAGTTGCACACGGTCAGGTTCTGAACCCACACGTTCGAGGCCTTCCAGACCATGACCCCGTTGAGCCCGAGCGGCTCGCCCTTCGAGTCCTTGGGCCCGTAGTTCTGGGCCGAGGATTTGTTGCTGCAGGCCGAGGATCCCGGCTTGGTCCCATCGACGATCACCTTGTTGCGGTTCATGCCGCGCAGGTAGACGCCGCTGGTCTTGATCAGGATCCCGGCGGGCGTCTCGGAGGCACCGGGGGGCGCCTTGCTCGAGGTCGTCTTGTAGTCGCCGGGGGCGACCAGGATCCAGTCACCCGGCTTCGCGTGGTTGACGGCGGCCTGGATCGTCTTGTACTGGCCGGGGGTTCCCTTGTAGGTGCCCACGCGCAGGACCTTCGCACTGGCGGCCGGCACAGCGGCAACCACTGTCGCGGCTGCTGCCGCGAGGATGACTCTTCGCATCCGTTCTCCTATCTCCTCAATGTTGGCTATCCGGCCAGTCGGCGATGCTACAGGTTCGGGTCGAGTTCGAAGGCGACGCCGGCGATCTCCACATCATCCCCGGCTTCGAATCCCTCGGCCTCGAGCGCGCCGATTACCCCGATCCCGCGCAGGCGCCGCTCGAGATGCGCCATCGCCTCCTCGTTGTCGAGGTCGTAACGAGCTACGAGGCGCTCGATCCCGCGCCCGCTGACGCGAAAGCTGCCGGGCCCGAGGCGCTGGACCACGTACGCGCGCTCGGCCGCCGGGCGAAACACGCGGTGCTCGGCCAACTCGTCGATCGAGACCGAGGAGCCGTGTTCTCCGGGCTCCTGTTCGGGCACCTCGTCCTGGACCGGGACGCCCTGCAGCAACAGGCCGGCGAGCTGATCGAGCCCCTGCCCGGTCACGCTCGAGGTCAACAGCACCGGGATCCCAGGCCCGGCTCGCTCGATCCACGTCTCGCGCTCCGCCTCGCCGGATTCGGCGTCGATCAGATCGCACTTTGAGAGCACGAGGATCCGCGGCAGCGACGCCAGCCGCGGATCGTGAAGGGCGAGCTCGCGCTCGATCGTGGCGTGGTTGGCGACCGGATCGGAGCCGTCGAGCGGCCGCACATCGAGCACGTGGACGAGCAGTCGGGTTCGCTCGACATGGGCGAGAAACTCGTGGCCGAGGCCGGCCCCGCCGCTGGCGCCCTCGATCAGCCCGGGGATGTCGGCGATCACGAGCTGACGGTCCTCGCGCTGGAGCGTCCCCAGCACGGGGTCGAGCGTCGTGAACGGGTAGTCGGCGACCTTTGGCCGCGCCCGCGTCAGCCGGGCCAGCAGCGACGACTTGCCGGCATTTGGAAGCCCCACGAGCCCGACGTCAGCGAGCAGCTTCAGCCGCAGAGTCAGCCAGGTCCCGTCCCCGGCAAGGCCTCGCTCCGCAAATCGGGGCGTCTGATGCGTCGGCCCGGCAAAGCGCTTGTTGCCACGTCCGCCGGGACCGCCGCGGGCAACCAGAGCTCGCTGGCCGGGGCGCACGAGGTCGTGGCGCGTGCCGTCCTCCTCGACCAGCACCTCGGTCCCCGGGGGCAACCGGATCTCGAGCCCATCCCCGTCGGCGCCGTGGCGGAGCGCCCCGCGTCCGTGGCCCCCACGTCCGGCCTTGAAGTGCGACCGGCGCCGAAAGCTCTCCAAATCACGCAGCGAGTCGTCGCAGACCAGCACCACGTCGCCGCCGCGACCGCCGTCACCGCCGTCAGGGCCGCCTTTCGGCACGTGCGCCTCGCGGCGGAAGCTCAGGCAACCGTCGCCGCCGGCGCCGGCCTGAACGTGAATGCGGGCTCGATCCTGCATGCTTCCAATATGACCGATTCCGAATCTGTGTTTCTGATCACCGGCGCCTCGAGCGGCATCGGCGCCGCCACCGCCCGTCACGCCGCCCAGGCCGGCTACCGGGTCGTGCTCGCCGCGCGCTCGGCCGACCGACTGAGCGAACTGGCCGCCGAACTGGGCGGCGAGAGCAGCGCGCTCGCGGTCGGGTGCGATGTCACCGAGTGGGAGCAGCAGGAGGCGATGGTCGCCGCAGCTCTGGAGCGCTTCGGCCGCCTCGACGTCGTGTTCGCCAACGCCGGGTTCGGGGCCGCCCGCGGCTTTTTGAACGAGTCGCCCGAGCACTGGCGCTCGATGGTGCTGACCAATGTGTACGGGGCGGCGCTGACGATCCGCGCGACGATCCCCGCGATCAAGGAGACCTCGGGCCACATCCTGCTTACCGGCTCGGTGGCCGGCCGCCGGGCGCTGCCCGGGTCGCTGTATTCGTCGACCAAGTGGGCGGTGACCGGAATGGGCGAATCGCTTCGCCAGGAAATGAACGGCACCGGTGTCCGGGTGACGGTGATCGAGCCGGGCATGGTCGCGACCCCGTTCTTCGAGAACCCCATCTCGAATGGACTGGAGGCCGACGACATCGCGCGCGCGGTGATGTTCGCGGTCTCTCAACCGCCGCATGTCGACGTCAACGAGATCCTGGTCCGCCCGACGGCCCAGGAGGGCTGATCAGCCGGCGCTGGCCGTGGGTACGTAGGGCCGGCACGGCTCGCCGCGCAGGCCTGGGCAGGGCGGCAGCCCGGTGGGCACGTGCACACCTGGAACGATCGGCAGGATCAGGCGTGAGGGCATCGTCCGTGAGTGGGCGATCATCACCTTCGCCGGGTGCTTGGGCACGGTGTTGGCGAACGCCCAGATCGGCTGGTCGCCGCCGGGCGCCTCGATGATCACGCGGATCCGGGACCCGGCCCGGTACACGTGGCCCTCGTAGTACAGCGGCACGGTGAGCTCGGTCCACCGCCCCTTCGGCAGCGGCTTCGCGTCGCTGCGCCGGAGTGTGGGAACGGGGGCCAGCACGGTGCTCTGGACCGGGTCAAGCTTGCGTTCGCTGGCTCGCAGCCAGCCGTCCTGGACGAAGGTCTCCTTGCCGTCAGGCCGGACCTCGGTGACCGTCGTCTGGAGGTCGACGTCAGGCGCCGAGGACTTGACCCACAGCTGCACGGCGCCGCCGCCAACGATCGCCGTGTTCCGCTTCAAGCGCGCGGTCAGGTAGGAGACGGCGGTCCCCGGCGGGTTCTGGTCCCAGTGGTAGGTGGGAGTGGCCGACCACAGACCGCCTGGCCCGCCGCCGGTGTTGCCGGTGAAGCTGGTGTCCGGGCGCGCGCCCTTGTTCGGAGTGAACGAGTCGACACCCAGCTTTGCCGGCTTGCCGCTGATCAGCGCGCCCGCGCTCCCGAGGTACCACGACTGCGCGCGAGTCCCGGGCAGCGGGAAGCGGCTGAACGATTGCTCGAACCCGGGGACCGGGTTGCCCGGGACGCTGCTTCCGGCACCGTTGTCGAACAGAATCCGAACCGGGCGGAGCTTCTCGAACGAGTTCAGTGCGGCGCTGTAGCTCGGCTCGGACTGGATCGGGTCGGGCGGCAGCGTCACTCCGCTGACCCCCATCGCGCTGCTGAAGATCACCGGCGCCTCTGACTTCACCGATGCGGGCAGGCTTGGCCGTTGCCGGGCCACGAAGAGCTTGAGGAAGTCGTACCAGCGGTCGAAGGTCGCCGGATCGAGCGAGTCGATATGGGCCCCGTTGGTGAACGTGAACCATTTGTGCGCCGTGCCGGTGAAGTGCTCGGCGAGGTCGGGGCAGTGTCCCCCGGTCTGCTCGTCGGTGAACTGGCAGGCCATGTAGACGGGCGTCCGGATCTTGTGCACGAACGTGATCGGCGCCAGCGGGTCCGCCACGGACGGGACGTAGTAGCGGTTCGCGTGGACTTTCGCGATCAGGTTCGCCGCCTCGGGATGCAGTGCCTGGTTGGCCTTGCAGACCGCGTCGCCGCCCTGGATCCGCTTCAGCGCCCAGGGCTGACCGCCCGTGGATGAAGCCGGAAGCGCGTCGTGGACGCGGTCCTCGGCCCAGGAGAGCGCGAAGCCGGTGTTGAGGATCCCGCCGGGGTAGAGCGTCGTCGCCGTGTTGTCGATCACCGACAGCGGCGTGATCGCGGCGAGATGGGGCGGGTTCGTCGACGCGACGAACAGTTGGCTGATCCCGCCGTAGGAGATCCCCATCATCCCGACCTTGTGGTGCAGCACCCATGGCTGGCGCGCCACGGTCTCGATCACGTCGTAGCCATCGAGGCTCTGCAGCGGCTCGAAGTAGTCGAAGGCCCCGCCCGAGCAGCCGGTGCCCCGCATGTTGACGTCGACGACGGCGAAGCCCAGGAGATTGGCGATTGTCGCGATTCCGCTGTCGGGGCCGTTGTAGGGATCCGCGTAGCCGTAGCCGGCGTACTCGATCAGCGTCGGATAGGGACCCGAACCGCCCGGGAGGTGGACGTCGTACGCCAGCTTGGTCCCGTCCCGGGTGGTCAGATAGCCGTAGCCGGACTTGGGGATCGATCGGTTGTAGATCTTCGTCGTCGCCGGCGCCGGGCGATCTGAGAAGACGGTGATCGGTCCTGACGCCGAGCCGCCCTGGCGCACGCGGTAGCCGTGAGAAGGCTTGACATTGCGGAACAGCAGGCCGCCGAGCGAATCGACGGTGCCGGTCTTCACCAGCTTGCCGCGATGGTCGACCAGCTTGAGCGTCGCGTGTGGAGTCGCGCCGGTCACGTACACCTGCTCGGCGCTGCCGTGGGCCGAGAACGGCGTGGCGGCTGACGCGCTCGCGGCGCACAGACTCATGATCGCCACCATCAGGGCGATCATCATCAGAGCCGGGACGTTGCCGCGTCGCCGCACCGCGTCAGTGCGCTGCACGCTTTCCAGCATTGCACGTCTGCGCGCGCCGCATCGGCGCATAGGCTTGGCGCCGGCAAACCAAACCGCACAGGACGTCCCGCCGGCCCGGACGCTCCTCACCGAGTGCACTTCGGCCTTAGCTCTCGGACTCGGACCCGTCAGCGGACGGCAGGACCGAGATCACCCGGCCGCGGCGGCCGCTGGTGAACTGCACGGTGCCGGCCGACCGGGCGAAGATCGTGTCGTCCTTCCCGATCCCGACGCCGTCGCCGGGCTTGAAGCGTGTGCCGCGCTGGCGGACGATGATCTCGCCGCCGGTCACCGACTGGCCGGCGAACACCTTCACGCCGAGGCGCTGGGCGTTCGAGTCGCGTCCGTTGCGGGAGGATCCGAGTCCCTTTTTATGCGCCATTGGTTTCCTCCGTGGCGGTCTTTTCGCCGTCCGCTGCCACCGGCTTGGGCGAATCGCTCTCCTTGGCGGCGCGCGAGCGCCGAGCGGCGAGCTTGACGGAGGTCACCTCGAGCCGCGTGAGCTCCTGGCGGTGGCCGGTACGGCGTTTGTAGCCGCGCTTGGGCTTGAACTTCACGATCCGGAGCTTCGGCCCGCGCTCGTGCGCGAGCACCTTCGCCTCGACCTTGACCTTCGACAGCTCACCGCCGTCGAGCACGGTCTCGCCGTCGACGTAGAGCAGTGGTTGAAGCGTCACCTTGGCGCCATCCTCATCGGGCAGGCGCTCGACCAGGAGCGTCTGGCCCTGCTCGACGCGGTACTGCTTGCCGCCTGTTTTCACGATTGCGTATGACATGGTCATTCAGAGGCCGATGAGGCCTTGGCACCGGAACGGCGCCGTCCGCCTCTGCGGCCACGGCGCCGAGGCTTTGATTCTAGGACATCGCCGGATTCCTCCGAAGTCGAGGGCGATTCGCGGTCTCCCGAGGCCACCGGCGATGCGTCGACGAGCGACGCCCGAGCCTGGGTTCGGCCGACCTCCTCAATCCGCACGAGGTGCTTCTCGCCGACGTATGGGGTGCCGCCTGTGACCGAGATGATGTAGCCGTCGATCTTGGCGATCGCGTCACCCGGCGTGTACATGTGCGGCTCGACGATCTCGACGTGCACCTCCTCGCCCTCGCTGAACGGCACCGCCCGCGCGAGTACCTGATCGCGGTCGCCCTCGAGCAGCACGTCGAAGTGCTCGAGCGGCAGACCCTCGGAGCCCTCGAATACGAACAGCTTGCCGGTGTCCTGCTCCACCACCTGCAGGACGCGGGCGTCGTCATGGGTGAACTCGGCGCTGACGCGCGGGTTCATCTGCAGCAGGATTGCCTCTGCGTCGGTGTTCGCGGCCAGCTCTCGCATTCGCCGCTCAAACTCGATCGCGATTGTCTCCTCGGACTTGATCACGCCCTCGCCCCCGCACGTCGGGCACGGGCGGGTCATGATCTCGCGCACGCCGTCGGTCACGTTCTGGCGGGTCATCTCGACCAGCCCCAAGGGAGAAATTTCGACCACGAACGTCTTCGTGCGGTCCTCGTCGAGCGACTTGCGCAGTGTCTTCAGCACCGCGTCGCGGTTGCGCGCCCGCGCCATGTCGATGAAGTCGATGACGATGATCCCGCCGATGTCGCGCAGTCGCAGCTGGCCCACGACCTCCTCGGCGGCCTCGAGGTTCGTCTTGGTGATCGTGTCCTCCAGGCGGGCGCCCTTGCCGCGGCCGATGAACGACCCGGAGTTGACGTCGATCACGGTCAGCGCCTCGGCGTAGTCGATCATCAGATAACCGCCGCTGGGCAGATCGACGCGCCGCGACAGGGTCGAGTCGAGCACCTTCTCGACGCCGAACGCCTCGAACAATGGCTGCTTCTCCTCCCACAGCTCCACGTGCTCCACCAGTTCGGGAGCCGTGCGGGAGAAGAATGAGACCAACCGGTGGTGCTGTTTGGGATCGTCGACGATCGCCCGCTCGAAGGCGTCGGAGTAGATGTCGCGCACGACCCGCACCGACAGGTCGGCCTCCTGGAAGACGAGCGCCGGCGCCTTTGTCTCCTCGACGCGCTTCTGCAGCACCTCGTTCAGCTTGAACAGGTACAGCAGCTCCCGCTCCAGATCGGCGCGCTTGGCCCCCTGGGCTGCGGTGCGGATGATCGCCCCGGCGCCCTTCAGGTCAAGCTTGGCCGCCTCCTTGCGCAGTCGCTCGCGCTCCTTGTCCTCGAGCCGCCGCGAGACACCGACGCCCTCGCCGTAAGGGGCGAGCACCATGTAGCGGCCGGCGATCGTGAGGTCCATCGAGAGCCGTGCGCCCTTCGTCTTCAGCGGGTCCTTCACGACCTGGACGACGATCTCCTGGCCGGGCTTGAGCATGTCGGTGATCTGCCGCCCGTCACGAGCACCGCCACGGCCGCGGCGCGGCGCGTCCACGCCGGGAAGCACGATCTCGTCGACGTGCAAAAAGCCGTTCTTCTCCAGTCCAATGTCGACGAACGCCGCCTCGAGACCCGCGAGCACGTTGTCGACGCGTCCCTTGTAGATGTTGCCGACGATCGAGCGGGCGCCTCGCCGCTCCAGATACAGCTCGGCCACGTGATATCCGGCGGCCGGGCTGGTGGTCTTGCGGCGCCGGCGTGTGCCGGAGCCAGACTTGCGCTGGGCGACGGTTCCCGTCGCCTCCATCAGCGCGACCCGGGTCTCCCCACGGTCAACGCTGACCAGTACTTGCTTCTTCAATTTTCAGTCAGTCCTTTGTTGGTTGTCGCCCGGCGCACGCGGGGCAGCGCGGGCGGTCGAATTCGCCGGGCGCACGACCTGCGGCGCGGGCGAATGAATGGATGTCAAGAAATCAAGGTCCTTCCCTTTCCTGCAGATGCGATCCGTGCTTGGACGTAAATCGACTGCAGGAGCCCGAGGGCGATGAAAGTCACGAGCACCGATGAGCCGCCATAGCTCATCAGTGGTAAGGGTACGCCGGTGATCGGCATGATCCCGATCGTCATTCCCACGTTGACGAACACCTGGAACATGATCATGGCCAGGATGCCGCCGACGATCAGGGTCCCGTAGAGGTTCTTGGCCATCGTGAGGATGCGCAACGAGCGCCAGATCAGCAGCGCGTAGAGCGAGAGCACGAGCGCGGCCCCCACGAAGCCGTAGGTCTCCCCCACGACGGCGAAGACGAAGTCGGTCTGACTCTCCGGCAGGAAGTGCAGGCTGGTCTGCGTCGCGTGAGCGACGCCGCGCCCGGTCTTCTCGCCGGAGCCGATCGCCGTGATCGATTGGGTGATGTTGTAGGTCTGGTTGCGCGGATCGTGTGAAGGGTTCAGGAACCCGGTGAGCCGCTGCACCTGGTAGGGCTTGAGCACGTGGACGCCTAGCGCCGGCGCGACGGCCAGCACGAGCGTCACGGCGATCACGAACATCGCCGCCAGGGCGGTCAGCTGCTTCCACGACGTCCCGGCGAAGAACAGGATCGTGAACGCGATCCCCACGTACACCAGTCCGGTGCCGAGGTCGGGCTGCGGGATCACGATCATCGCCGGGATCAGCGCCAGCAGCATGATCCGAGCGGTCGTACGGCGCTCGTTCAGTCGCCGGGAGCGGTCGACCGTGAACGCCGCGAGCGATGCGATCAGCAGCGCCTTGCCGAACTCCGAGGACTGGACCTGGAAGAACGGGAGCGGGATCCAGCGGTGCGACCCGCGTACCGCCGGCATTCCGAACACGACGATGTTGAGCGCGATGATCAGCCCGTACATCCCGAACTTGTACTCGCGCAGCCGGGTGTAGTCGATCCGCATCAGCACGAGCGCCACGGCCAGCCCGATCGCGGCGTAGATCGCCTGCCGCTCGACGTAATACAGCGGCTGACCGTGCATCACGGTTCGGGTCGCGCCCTTGAGCGTGACCAGCGAGCACGCCACGAGCCCGAACGCCGCCACCATCAACAGCGGGTCGAACGCGAGCACGCGCGTGCGCGGCGGGGCCGCCTCCTCTGGCGCGGTCGCGGCTCTGATCGGAGTCACGCTCATAGCGTCTTCGACGACCCCGCGATGAACTGGCCACGCTTGCCCATGAACCACTGCGAGAGGATCTGCCGCGCCGCGGGAGCGGCCGCCTGGGCACCGAAGCCGCCCTGCTCAACCGTGACCACGACCAGGATCGGCTTGACCGGATCCGGGACGAAGCACACGTACCACGACTGGTCCGCCTGGTTCAGATGCTGGGCGGTGCCCGTCTTGCCGTAGACCGGGTACTGACTCTGTGGCCACCCGGCGAACACATCGGCCGAGGTCCCGCCGGGCTGCGATGCCGCCTCGTGCAGTCCGGTGCGAATCGCGGCGAGGTTCTGCGGAGCGATGTGAACGAAGCGGGCAGGCGGGGGGTCGATCTTCTGCAGCAGGGTGCCGTCGGGGGCGTCGACCTCGAGCCCGACATGGGGCCTGACCACCTTGCCGCCGTTCTCAAGCGTCGAGTACGCGACGGCCAGCTGCAGCGGGGTCGCCTCGAGATCGCCCTGCCCGACGGCCAGGTTCTCGTTGTCGCCGACTGACCAGGGGCGGCCGTCGGCGATCCCGCACGAGGCGTGCTTGCCGTGTCCGCGGAACGGACCGGTGCCACGCTCGCACTCGAGCTCGAGCCTGTCGCGTTTGGTGCGCCATTCGGGAGTCGGCAGGATCCCCGCGTTGTCGCCGCCGAGATCGATCCCGGTCGGACGACCGATTCCGAACGCGCGCGCCCACTTCTGCAGCGCCCCGCCCTTCGGGTTGTCGCTGTTCATCAGCCGCCCGAGGTTGTAGAAGAAGTCGTCCGAGGAGACCATGATCGCCTGGGTCAGGTTCAGCACCCCGTACGAGGCGTGACCGGCGTTGTGGCGGGTGTCGCCCGGCCCGTTCTGGTAGACGCCCGTGTCGTCGTAGGTGTCGCCCAACGACCAGGCGCCGCTCTGCAGCGCCGCGGTGGAGGTGATCCCCTTGAACGTCGAGCCGGTCGGGTACGAGCTCTGTATCGCCCGGTTGAACAGCGGGTAGTCGCTCGAGGCGTTGTTGAGCTGTTGGTAGACGGACTCCGGGACCGGCTTGGTGAAGATGTTCGGGTCGAAGGTCGGGGAGGAGCCCATCGCGTAGACCTCGCCGTTGGTCGGGTTCATCGCCACGAACGCTCCCGCGGGCGCGGGCGGATTGTTGGCGATCGCCTGGGCCAGGGCCTGCTGCCCGGCCTTCTGGAGGCCGAGATCGAGCGACAGCTTGAGGTTGTGCCCCGCCGTCGGCTTGACCTGCGAGAGGTAGCCCCGGAAGCGGCCCAGCGCGTCCACCTGCAGCTTGTCGGCCCCGTCCTCGCCGCGCAGATACTTGTCGTAATACCACTCGAGTCCTGACTGTCCGACGATCGCCTGGCGCGAGACGCCGCGGTAGCGCGACTCCTTGATCTCCTGCGGGGTGATCGGCCCGACCGTGCCGAATAGCTGGGCCGCGAGGTCGTGCCACGGGTAGCGGCGCAGCCACACCTGCTCGATCTGGACGCCCGGGAACTGATCCTGGCGCTCGGACAGGTAGTACAGGACGTCGCTCGGCACGTCGGTCTTGAGCGTCACGTTGGCGTAGGGCAGCAGCGCCAGCTGCTGCGCCACGCCACAAGGGATCGGCGCCAGGTGCTTGACGCCCATGCCGGGCACGAGGCAGCGCTTGGGGTGCGTGGTCACGCCCAGCACCGGGGCCAGCCGCCGGTACAGGCGGCGCCGGGCCGCGGCCGAGTGCGGCAGATCGGGAGGTGAGATCTGAACCGCGATCGCCGGCTTGGAGTCGACCATGATCTTTCCGGCGCGGTCGACAATCTCGCCCCTCGGCGCCGGAATCGCGACGTCGCGGACGCGGTTGACGCTGGCCGCCTGCACGTACTTGTCGCCGGAGAGCACCTGCAGGAACCACAGGCGGAAGAAGATGATCGCGAACAGCGCCAGCGCGAAGCTGCCGAGCACCGCAACGCGCAGCGCGAGCTGCGGCGTCAACGGCGGACGTCGGTCTTCGGGGAGCTGGATCATCGCGTCGCGCGGGGGATCGGACCGAGCCGCTCGGAGGGCCGTTGCAGCGGGCTGAGCCCGCCGGTGGTGTACGCGCGCCGCCTGCGCCGACGGGGATCCTGGGGCAGCGCCGGCTCGATGATCCGGCGGACCACCGCGTAGACCGGGAGCGCGATCAGGGTGTTGACGAGGATCGAGATGAAGATCTGCTGCAGCAGAAGCAGGCTGACCGGAGCGTCGACGCCCAGCAGGAACTGGATCAGCGCCATCCCGATTCCGGCGACCGCGGTGGCCGCGGCGCCGAGCGCGAGCGGCACGAGGCCGTGGGACGGGTCGCGCAGCTCGCGCAGGCGTCCGGACCAGTAGCCGATCGCGATGTACAGCAGCGAGGTCACCCCGAGCGTCTGGACCAGAACCATGTCGACGAACAGGCCGATCCCGAACCCGGTGATCGCCCCCAACATCGATCCGGTCAGGAGCCCGACCGACATGACCACCAGCGGGGTGAGGTCGGCGCTCACGCCGAAGACCGAAATCTGCGAGATCGCGGCCTCCTGGAGCACGACGGTGACGAAGCCGAGCGCGACCAGACGGAGCGGAAGCTTGAGCGACTCGTTCACGGTACCTGCGCGCGGACGGCGCCTGCGTGCTGGGCGGTCAGGATCTGCACGGCCGGCAGGTGACGGAGATCGGCGGCCGGGGTGACCTGCACCTGTCCACTGTTGATCAGCGTGTTCTGGTTCGCGCCCGACACCTGTCCGATCGGGATCCCGGCCGGGAACAGCGAGTCCAGCGCCCCCGATTTGAAGCCGGCGGTGACCACCTGGTCGCCGACCTGGATCGGCGCGTGCCGGGGCAGGTACTGGAGCAGCAGCTGGTTCGGGTTGCCGACTGCCGGGATCAGAACTCCGGTGTCGCCATATTGATCCTGCACCTGAGCCGTGACGGCTGAGGAGTGGTCCGTGATCAGCGTGACGATCGACACCGTGGGTGCCACGGTCGTGACCTTGCCGACGAGCGCACCGTCCCCGAGCACCGGGTCGTTGACGCGGACGCCGTCCTCGGAGCCCTTGTCGACCTCGACGGTCAGGTACCAGAGCGTCGGGTCACGGGAGATGACCTGCGCGCCCACGGGCTTGTAGGAGGAGATGCCGAGGCTGTTGTCCAGCCCGACCTCCTTGGTCAGCTGCTGGTTCTCGATCCAGGCCTGCTTGTACTGCGCGACCTCGCCCTGGAGCTTCAGGTTGGCCTTGCGCAGCTGATCGGCCTGCGACTTGGCGTGAATCGTGTCCGAGAACCAGCCGGCGACGTCGCGCACGGGCTTGAGCACCTTGCTGGCGCCCTCCTGGATCGGGGAGAGCACCTCGACGATCCCTCGCTGCACCGAGTGCAGCGGGCTGCTGGGCGACTCGCCGAAATATGCGGTCAGCAGGATCAGGGAAACGCCGACAAGCAGCGCGAGTACTGCACGCCGCCGTCGAACTTGCTTGTCATGCACGAGATGACTATCTCCGAAAAGTGTCTGATCATCGCCGGAACCTATTACCGGCGGCGACGATTACGTGAATTCTTGCTCGAACGGTGGATCGCCTCGAATTCCTCCAATGACCGTCCCGATCCCACCGCGACGCACGTCAGCGGGGACTCCGCCAGGTGCGCAGGCATCTGCGTCTCGTGACGCAGCCGCTCTTCGAGACCCTGTAGCAGCGAACCGCCTCCGGCCAGCATGATGCCACGATCCATGATGTCCGACGCAAGCTCGGGCGGTGTGCGGTCAAGCGTCTCCTTCACCGCATCGATGATCTGCGAGACCGGCTCCTCGAGCGCCCCGCGGATCTCCTCGCTTGTCAGAACCACAGTCTTGGGCAACCCCGAGACCATATCCCGACCGCGGATCTCGGCCTGCACCTCCTCGCTCATCGGGAATGCAGAGCCGATCTCGAGCTTTAACTCCTCGGCGGTCTGCTGTCCGATCAGAAGCTTGTACTCCCGCTTGACGTAGTTGATGATCGCCTCGTCAAGCTCGTCGCCCCCGACGCGAATCGACTGGGACACGACGATCCCGCCGAGCGAGATCACTGCCACCTCGCTCGTCCCGCCACCAATGTCCACGACCATCGAGCCGGTCGGCTCGCCCACCGGCAGCCCGGCGCCGATCGCAGCCGCCATCGGCTCTTCGATCAGGTAGGCCTGGCGGGCCCCGGCGGACAGGCACGCCTCCTCGACGGCACGCTTCTCGACTCCGGTCACGCCGCTGGGGACGCACACGACCACACGGGGATGTGCCCAGCGGTTCTGGTGGACCTTCTGGATGAAGTGCCGGAGCATCTCCTCGGTGACCTCGAAATCGGCGATCACCCCGTCCTTCAGCGGCCGGATCGCCGAGATCGTGCCCGGCGTGCGCCCGAGCATCCGCTTGGCCTCGATGCCGACCGCGTGCACCTCTCCGGTACGCGAGTCGACGGCCACCACGCTCGGCTCTGAGAGCACGATGCCACGGCCGCGGACATACACGAGTGTGTTCGCGGTCCCAAGATCGACCGCCATGTCGCGGCCACCGAAGCCGGTTAGGTACGTGAAGAAGCCCATAGGTGCAGCAAAGTCGTCAGGGGAAAGCGGCGGACGAGGCGGCGAGATGCGGTAAAGGCCCGCGCCCAGGCTGCACGCTCCGTCCTGGGGTGAGTGTATCGAACACACGTCCGGCGGGACCGCGCGCCGCATGGCCCCGCCGGGAAAAAACTGCTGGAAAATGGCTAAACGACCGGTAAAAGCGCCCGCACCGGGGCGCTTACCGTGTCAGTCGACCGGTAGGCCCGAGGCGGCCAGCGGGACGGGGTCGCCGAACGGCGGCAGCCCGCCGGCCGCCTTCACGGCCGCGTTCTGGTGCTTGGTGACGTACCAGTAGTGGAAGAACACCGGGATGATCAGGATCCCGCCCGGGAAGTACAGCAGGAACGCGAGCACCGGGTTGATCGTCTCCTCGGCCGCGATCCCGACCAGACGCTGAGCCCGCTTGATCCGCGCCCCGAAGTTGTAGACCGAGATCAGCGGCGGGACGATGATGATCCAGCCGATCAGCACCGCGACCACCGACATCATCGGGTTGGAGCCGGCCAGATTCGGGTCGTCCTTGGCGATCCCGATGTCCTTCTGCTCGTCGTTGAGCAGGTAGTACCAGAAGTAGTAGTAGATCCCGAGCGTGATGATCGCCAGACCCGTGCAAACCCAGAAGTTGCGGACCTTGCCGATCGCGCCCCGGCCGAACTCGACCTCTTGCGCCATGGTGATACCCCCTGTCGGAACTGGATTGACTTGCTCCCGCGTACTGCCCCGCGCGGGAAGCTATCTGACCTCCGGCCAGACCGCCAACCCTGACCGGCTCAGACCAGCCCGGGCAGCAGTTCGAGCAGCGTCGGCACCGGCAGCCCGACGACGTTGGAATAGTCCCCCTCGATCCCGGCCACGAGTGCCGCGCCGCGGCCCTGGATCGCGTAGCCGCCCGCCCGCTCGCGCCATTCACCGCTCGCCACATACCACTCAATCAACCGCGCGTCGAGCGCCCGGAACTCGACCACCGTTCGAGCCGCGGCGGTCCGAGCCCCGCGGGCCGGGTCAACCACGCACACACCGCTGATGACCACGTGGCGGCGACCCGCCAGGGCCTCGAGCGTGGCGCGTGCCTGCTCTGGCGTGGCCGGCTTGCCGTACATGCGCGGGCCGATGCAGACGACCGTGTCGACCCCGAGAACGAGAGCATCGCCTGCGCCGGCCGCGATCGCGCCGGCCTTCCGGTAGGCGTTCTCGATCGCGACCTCGTCCGGCGGTCCCTGCTCGAGCTCCTCGACGTCGGGCACGCGAACCTCGAACCGGACACCGAGCGCTTCGAGGATCGCCTTGCGCTGGGGCGAGCGCGAGGCGAGCACCAGCGCGCGCACCCGGGCTCAGCCCAACGATTCGAAGAACAGCGCCACTTCCCGTGCCGCAGACTCAGTCGAGTCGGATCCGTGGACCATGTTCTGGCCGACCGCGATCGCGTAGTCGCCGCGGATCGAGCCGGTCGTCGCCTGCAGCGGGTTGGTGGCGCCGATCACCTGGCGGGCGGCCTCCACAGCGTGCTCGCCCTCGAGCACCATCGCCACCAGCGGTCCCGACGTGATGAACGTGACCAGCTCCTCGAAGAACGGCTTGCCCTCGTGCTCGGCATAGTGGCGCTCGGCCAGCTCGCGGGTCATCGTCATCTGTTTGAGCGCAGCCAGGCGCAGGCCCTTGCGCTCGAACCGCGCGATGATCTCGCCGGTCAGGTTGCGCGCGAAGGCATCGGGCTTGACAAGGATCAGCGTTCGCTCCATTTGCGGCTGGTCTCCCTTCGTAAGTGGGTTGGGTCCCGCCCGGCGAGCCGGGCGCTCAGCGCTCCCCCTTGGAGAGCACTAGATGGGTGATTCCAATTGGTTGGCTAGCTTGCGGTGGATGTGCCGGGCTCGGGAGCGCTGCCCGAAACCGGGACGGTGCCCGCCGCCGGCTGCTCGGAGGTCTCACGGCGGCGACGCGCGCGGCGCGGGGCCGGCGGCGGCGCTCCGATCTCCGACTCGCAGAACGGGCAGATCTTCCAGCTTGGATCGAGCGGCTTGCCACAGGTGGCGCACGGATCCTTGAGCTTGCGCATGCAGTTCGGGCAGCGCAGGAAGTCCTTCTCGACCTCATAGTCGCAATGCGGGCAGAGGTGATACCCGAGCTCGGCGAGCCGAGCCTCAGCGGCCTGCATCTCGAGCTCGCGCTCGCGCACGTCGTCGAGGTATTCGGGTGGCCGCACGATCATGTAGACGATCGTCCCGACGAACGGGAACAGCGACGCCGCGGTGGCACACCCGATCAGCATCGGGTCGCCGATCCTGCGTCGCGCGTCGGCGTAGGTCCAGTAGACCAGGGCCAACCAGATCACGACGAGGAACAGGATCAGCAGCGACACCACGAGGTTGATCGTGCTGTTGTGGATCCCGAAAATGCCGGCCAACGAGAGCATTAACTTTCGCGAGTGTAGTGGTCCGGGTGGTCGTAAGGCTCTAGCAGCCCTTAGAGGAACAGCCTTCCGAACAGATACCCGATCCCGAAGAACACCAGGATAACGACCGCCACGATTAACGCGACGAGCCCGATCATGGTCAGAAAACTTGGATGTTCGTCCGGGTCGTTCACAGCATCGACGCGCGTCGATCGCCGGCCGGCGCGAGCAGATCGGCGACGAGATAGATCGAGCCGGTCGCCAACACCACGCCGGCCTGGCCGGCCAGCTCCCGCGCCCGTGCGACCGCGGCCCGCGGGTCACCGACGACCTCCGACTGCGGTCCGGAGAGCTGACCCGCGAGCGATTGAAGGGTCGGGGGTGGCAAGGCGCGGGGATTGTGACTGCTCGTGAGGACAACCGCCTCGCACGCCGGAAGCAGGGCCCTCAGCATTCCCGCCGCATCCTTGTCGTCGAGGATCGAGAGGACGGCCACGAGCCGGTCGTGACCGCGGAGCAGATCGGGCATTGATTCGGCGAGCGCGCGCATCCCATCCGGGTTGTGGGCGCCATCGAGGAGCGTCAGCGGATCCTCGTCCACCACCTGCAGGCGTCCGGGCACGCGGACGGACGCCGCGGCGGCGGTGACGGCGTCCTCGCGCAGGGTTCCGAGGTATGCCTCCGCGGCGACCCTGGCGAGCGCGAAGTTGCGCCGCTGGAACGCCCCCAGCGCCGCGACCGGGACCCCGGGGTCGGCGCCCGCGACCCGAACGCCGGCGCCGCGCTCGTGCGCGATCGCGTTCGCGACCTCGACCGCATCGGGATGCAGTCCGGCTCCGAGCACGAGTGTCGCGCCCGGCTGGACGACGTCGACCTTCTCGCGGGCGATGTCGGCGATCGTGGGGCCCAGCCAGCGGGTGTGCTCGAGACCGACGCCGGTCAGCACCTGCACCCTGGACGGGATCACGTTGGTGGCGTCGAAGCGGCCACCGAGGCCGGCCTCGATCACCGCGACCTCAACCTCCCGGCGCGCGAGCTCGGAGTACCCCGCGGCGGTGAGCGCCTCGAACTGGGTGACGCGATCACCCTCGGCAAGCGAGCGGTCGACGAGCTCGGCCGCGCGGGCGGCGCGTCCGACAGCCGCGCCGAAGGCCGCCGGGTCGAGGTCCTCGTCGCCGATCCGGATCCGCTCGGCGAACGAGACCAGGTGTGGGGACAGGTAGCTGCCGGTGCGCAGCCCGTGCTCGGCCAGGATCGCGGCGATCATCCGCACGGTCGAGGACTTGCCATTCGTGCCGACGACGTGGATCGAGTCGAAGCTGCGCTCCGGGTGCCCGAGCGCGGTCATCAGGCGGCGCATCCGGTCCAGCCCGAACCGCATCCCGAACAGCTCGAGCGAGAGCAGGTAGCGCTCGGCCTCGGCGAGCGTCGGCGGTGCGCTCACAGCGCCTCCAGCTCGGAGCGCAAGCGGGCAAGCTTGTCGCGCTCACCCTGTACGAGCTCCGGCGGGGCCTTGGCCACGAACCCGTCGTTTGCGAGCTTGCGCTCGGAGCGCTCGATCTCCTCCTCGAGCCGAGCACGCGCGCCGGACCGCTTGCGCTCGAGCGCGGCGGGATCGAACTCCTCGGTGGGCAGAATCTCCACGACGCCGCCGGGCACCGGGACCGACGCGACCGGGTCACCGCCCTTGGGCTTGCCGTCCGCTCGGCCTCCGGCCTCGCCTGATTGGACGGCGCCCAAGTCATCCGGCTCCGACAGCTCGATCCGCGCCAGCCGGCCGACCTGCTCGGCGGTCTCCTCGTATCCGCTCGCGGCGAGTCGGGCGGGGACTCGGGCAGCGGCCCGAACGCCCGCCAGATCGCGCCAGCCGCGGAGCGCCTGCACCGCCGCGATCGCCCGCCCGAGGGCCTCCTCGGCGTCCTGGTCGGGGGCGAACGACGCGCTCTCGGGGACGCCGGCGGCCAGCAGCCCTTCGCTGCCCGGGACGTAGCGGTAGATCTCCTCGGTGACGAACGGGATCATCGGGTGCGCGAGCGCGAGCGTCTCCAGGAGCACGTGCAGCAGGGTCTGAGCGCAGGCCTCTTCGCCCTCGTAGAGGCGCGGCTTGACCAGCTCGAGGTACCAATCGCACAGCTCGCCGTAGACGAAGTCGTAGAGCTCGAGCGCGGCGTGGGAGAAGTCATAGGCGTCGATCCGAGCGGCGATCGAGCCCTTCGCGCGCTCCAGGCGCGAGAGGATCCAGCGGTCCTCCACGGTCGTAGGGGCCACGGCGGGCCGGATCGAGGGATCGATCCGCAGCAGGATCAGGCGCGAGGCGTTCCAGAGCTTGTTGGTCAGCTGCTGTCCCTGCGCCACCTTCTCCTCGCTGAAGCGGACGTCCTGTCCCGAGGACATCGCGAGCAGGCCCCAGCGGGCCGCGTCCGCGCCGTAGGCGGGGAAGTCTCCTCCCTCCCTGAACACGGGCGGGCGAGGCCCACCCTCGATCAGGGCCATCGGATCGATCCCGGTGCCCAGCGATTTGGACATCCGCCGTCCGTCCGGGGCCTGGATGATCGAGTGCACATAGACGTCGGTGAACGGCACCTCCCCGGTGAACTCGAGTCCCATCATCACCATCCGCGCCACCCACAGGAAGATGATGTCGCGAGCGGTTGAGAGCACGTCGGTGGGGTAGAACGCCCGCAGCTCCGGCGTCTGGAGCGGCCAGCCGAGTGTCGCGAACGGCCACAGCGCGCTGGAGAACCACGTGTCCAGCACGTCGGGATCCTGCTCCCAGCCATCGCCCTCCGGCTCGGTCGTGCCCACGTGCACCTCGGTCCCCCGGTACCAGACGGGGATCCGATGGCCCCACCAGAGCTGGCGGGAGATGCACCACGGGCGGATGTTCTCGAGCCACTGGAGGTACCGCCTGCGCTCGGAGTCGGGGTATATGTGGAGCCGGCCGTCATGCACGACGTCGATCGCCGGCTTCGCGAGCTCGTCCATCCGCATGAACCACTGCAGCGAGACCAGCGGCTCGATCCGCTCCCCGGATCGGTGCGAGAACGGGACCGTGTGGGTGTAGCTCTCGCTGCGGGCGAGCAGGCCGTCACGCTGCAGCGCGGCGACGACCGCGTCGCGCGCCTCATTCACGGTCAGCCCGACGAACTGCTCGGGGGCGTCGGCGGTGATTCGGCCGTCCTCGCCGATTGCGGTGATCTCGGCCAGGCCATGGCGCCGACCGATCTCGAAGTCATTGGGATCGTGGCCGGGGGTGATCTTCAGCGCACCGGTGCCGAACTCCGGCTTCACGTACTCGTCGGCGATGATCTTCAGACGGCGGCCGACGAGCGGCAGGATCGCGCTTTCGCCGATCAGTCGCTGGTAGCGCTCGTCGTCGGGATGCACGGCGATCGCCGTGTCGGCGAGCATCGTCTCGGGGCGGACGGTCGCGACCGTGATCGCGCCCGACCCTGACTCGAGCGGGTAGTCGATGTAGTAGAGCTGGTCGGTGACCTCGACGTCCTCGACCTCGAGGTCGGAGATCGCCGTGTGGCTCCCCGGATCCCAGTTGACGAGATAGCGGTCGCGGTAGATGTAGCCCTTCTCGTACAGCGTCACGAACACGCGCAGGACGGCCTGGACATAGGCGTCGTCGAGCGTGAAGCGCTCCTCGCTGTAGTCGCACGAGGCCCCGAGCCGCTTGAGCTGCTCGATGATCGCTCCGCCGTACTGTTCGCGCCACTCCCACACGCGGTCCACGAACGCGTCGCGGCCGAGCTCGGCGCGGCTCGTGCCCTCCTCGATCAGCGCCCGCTCCACCTGCGTCTGGGTCGCGATCCCGGCGTGGTCGGTTCCGAGGATCCACTTCGCGCGCCGTCGCCGCAGGCGCTGGTAGCGGATCAGGCAATCCTGGACCGAGTCGTTGAGGGCATGGCCCATGTGGAGCAGGCCGGTGACGTTCGGGGGCGGGATGGCGATCGAGTAGTTCTCGGCCGCGGTCCCGTCCGGCTCGGGGTGAAACAGGCCCGAACCGAGCCACGCCTCAGCGATCCGGGGCTCGACGGCCGAGGGGTCGTAACGGGTCTTCTGCTCGAGATCGCTCATCGAGGGGTGAGTCTAGGAGGCAGCGTTTACATGACGTCCGCAGCCGGGTAACACGCTTGTCGCATCCGGCCCGCGCGATCCGTCCATCATGACCGACGAGCTTCTGTCGGGGAGGCTTCGAAGCCCGCCGACAGCTTGAAGAGGCCTCCGCCGCGCGGAGGCCTTTTCCGTTTCCTAGGCGGCCTCTTCCTCGGGCGTGGCGACCGTAACGAGCGTGGGAGGCGTGGCCTTCTCGATCGTATCCCGCGTCACCACACACTTCTGGACATCCCGGCGTGAGGGGAGCTCGAACTGGACCTCGAGCAGGACCTCCTCGATGATCGAACGCAGGCCGCGGGCGCCGGTCTCGCGCTCGAGCGCCTTGTCGGCCACGGAGGTCAGGGCGTCGTCCGCGAACACGAGCTCGATCCCGTCGAACTGGAAGAACCGCTGGAACTGCTTGACCAGCGCGTTGCGCGGCTCGGTGAGGATCTGCATCAGCTCGTCACGCGAGAGCTGATGGATCGCCGACATGACCGGCAGGCGGCCGATGAACTCGGGGATCAGGCCGTACTGGATCAGGTCCTCGGGGAGGCAGTGCTCGAAGATCTCGCCGGTGTCGCGCTGCTCCTTGGACTGGATCACCGAACCGAAGCCGACCCCCTGATGCCCGATCCGGCGCTCGATCACCTTGTCGAGGTTCGCGAACGCGCCACCGCAGATGAACAGCACGTTGGTCGTGTCGATCGACAGGAACTCCTGATGCGGATGCTTGCGACCGCCCTGGGGCGGGACGCTGGCGGTGGTCCCCTCGAGGATCTTCAGCAGCGCCTGCTGCACGCCCTCGCCCGACACGTCGCGCGTGATCGACGGGTTGTCGGCCTTCCGCGCAATCTTGTCGACCTCGTCGATGTAGATGATCCCCGTCTCGGCCTTCTTGACGTCGTAGTCGGCGGCCTGGATCAGCTTGAGCAGGATGTTCTCGACGTCCTCGCCGACGTAGCCGGCCTCCGTGAGCGCGGTGGCGTCGGCGATCGCGAACGGGACGTTGAGGATCTTCGCCAGCGTCTGCGCCAACAGCGTCTTGCCGCAGCCGGTCGGTCCGAGGAGCAGGATGTTCGACTTCTGCAGCTCGATGTCGTTTTCATCGGACTGCATCATCTGAACGCGCTTGTAATGGTTGTAGACCGCGACCGAGAGCGAGCGCTTGGCCTGCTCCTGGCCCACCACATACTCGTTCAGGACGCCGTAGATCTCCCGTGGCTTGGGGAGGTTCTCGATGTCGAAACTCGGCGGAGCGGTGAGCTCCTCGTCGATGATCTCGTTGCAGAGATCGATGCACTCATCGCAGATGTAGACGCCCGGCCCCGCGATCAGCTTCTTGACCTGTCGCTGCGACTTGCCGCAGAAGCTGCAGAGAAGCTGTTCGTTGGAGTCCGTCGGACGCGCCATGCGATTTCCTCTCCCGGAGTACGAAGCGTAACCGCCCGAACTCGCCGCACCTAAGACTAGCCGCTTAGTGCTGCGAGATCACGCGGTCGATGATTCCGTAGTCCTTGGCCTCCTCAGAGCTCATGAAGTAGTCACGCTCGGTGTCCGCACGGACCTTCTCCAGGTCCTGCCCGGTGTGCTTGGCAATGATCTCATCCAGGCGTCGGCGGACGTCGATGATCTCTTTAGCGTGGATCTCAATATCTGTAGCTTGGCCCTGAAAGCTGGACGAAACTTGATGGATCAGGATCTTCGCGTTCGGTAGTGCCATGCGCTTGCCCGCCGCGCCGCCTGACAGGAGCAGAGCTCCCATCGACATCGCGATCCCGACGCAGATCGTCTGCACGTCGGGCTTGATGAACTGCATCGTGTCGTAGATCGCCAGCCCCGCGTACACGGATCCTCCGGGCGAGTTGACGTACAGCGAGATGTCCTTGTCGGGATCCTCGGACTCCAGGTGCAGGAGCTGGGCGACGATCAGGTTCGCGATCTGATCGTCCACCGGGGTCCCCAGGAAGATGATCCGCTCGTTCAGCAGTCGGCTGTAGATGTCGAACGCGCGCTCCCCGCGGGAGGTTTGCTCGACGACCATCGGTACGAGTGGGCTCATGGTCCTCGCTTCTTTTGCTTGTACGCCCGGATTCCTGCCGAATGTAGCAATCACCCGGTGGCGCCCCTCCGGGTCAACTACGGCAGCGCCCTCAGGAGCCGGGGGTCCAGATCTGGCCCGCCCCGCCCTCCGAGTCCTCCTTGCCCGGAGTCCAAAGCTTCTGCCGGGCCTTGGCCTGCTCGACGCTGATCGGCGTGGCTTCCGAGACCAGCAGCTCGATCGCCAGGCTCTCCGCCACATCGGCACGCAGCCGCTCGAGCTGACCGTTCTTGCGGACCCGGTCGAGCAGCTCCTCGGGCGATCCGCCGGCGCGTTCGGCCGCCGGCTCGAGCTCGGACAGCAGCTGCTCATCGGTGGGCTCGATTCCCTCGGCCTCCACGACCGCCTCGAGCACCGCCTCGCGCCTCAGCGCCTTGGCCGCCTCGGGCTCGGCCTCTTGGGCCAGCGTCTCCTCGTCCTTGCCGGCAATCCGGAGGTAGGCCTCCTTGTTGATCCCCTGGCGGGCCAGCGCGTTCAGAGTCTGTTCGAGCAGCTCGTGGGCACGCGCGTGAACCAGCCGGTCGGGGATCTCGATCTCGGCCTCGGCCGCGGCGGCGTCGACGACCGCCTCGCGGAACTCGCGCTCGATCGCGCGCTCATCCGCCTCGGCGAGCTGCTTGGCGATGTCCGCGCGGAGCTCCTCGAGCGTGTCGAACTCGGAGGCCTCGGAGGCGAACTCGTCGTCGAGCTCGGGAAGCCGCTTGGCCTTGACCTCGCTGACCTTGACGTCGAACGTGGCCGATTTGCCGCCGAGCTCACCGGGGTAATCGGCGGGGAACGTGACCTCGACCACCCGCTCATCTCCGGCGGCGGCTCCGGCGAGCTGCTCCTCGAATCCGGGGATTAGCCGGCCGGAGCCGAGCTCGAGCAGTTGATCGCGTCCCTCGCCCCCATCGAACGGCACGCCGTCGATCTTGCCGACGTAGTCCATCACCACGTGATCGCCCTTATCGGCCGCGCGCTCGACCGTCTCGAGCGTGGCGAAGCGGTCGCGCAGCTGCTCGAGCTGCGCTTCGAGCGCCTCGTCCTCGACGTGCGGTTCGCGGCGCCCGACCTCGAGCCCCTTGTAGTCATTCAGCGACGCCCGCGGGCGCACTCCGATCTCAATCGAGAACGCGAGCGGCTGCCCCTCGTCGGGCAGGTCGCCGAGGTCGAGATCCGGATCTCCCACCGGCGTGATTCCCGCCTCGTCGATCGCATCGACGTACCAGGAGCCGAGCGAGGAGCGCACGGCCTCGTCGAGAACCGCGTCGCGCCCGAGCCGTCGGATGACGACTGGGGGCGGAACCTTGCCCTTGCGGAAGCCCGGGATCCGCATCTGGCGGCCGAGCTCCCTGGCTGCCTGCTGCACCCGCCGCTCGACCTCATCCGCGGGGACCTCCGCCTGCACGCGCACGCGGGATTCCGGGAGCTCTGTGACAGTTGTCTTCAGCGAGGACGGCATCGGGGCTCGGCGCAGACGATAGCTTGACGCGATGCTCAGGCGACTCGCAGCCCGCACCGTGACCGGACCGTTCGCGTTCTTCCTCGCCGGTGTCATCGATCTTGGCGCGTTCGCGGTCGGATCGCTGTTGCTCAGGCATCGCGTCCGCTGAGAGCGCCCGCCGGTCCCGCGCGGCGCGTGCCGATCGGACCGGCTCTAACATCTCGCCGGATGGGCGTCCGCCGGAGGACCATAAGGACGGC
The DNA here is from genome assembly GCA_963796645.1 of uncultured Solirubrobacterales bacterium. Classification (GTDB taxonomy): domain Bacteria; phylum Actinomycetota; class Thermoleophilia; order Solirubrobacterales; family Solirubrobacteraceae; genus Palsa-465. The sequence goes on from CAWCMQ010000010.1 coordinate 282,806, forward strand.
ACTGGCCGTCTGCGCGCTGCTCTGCGCGCTGCCGGCCCATGCCGTGGCGTCGCACACCCAGCAGTCGATTCTGATGGACGACGACCAGTTCATCTACTCGGACGCCAGCCACACCGCGAGGGCGCTGAGCGAGATCAAGGCCCCCGGAGTCGATCGGGTCAAGGTGTCCGTCGTGTGGTCGCTGGTGGCGCCCGATGCCGCGTCCACCCACACGCCCAAGTTCGACGCGACCAATCCCGCCGCCTATCCCCCGGGCGCCTGGGCGCGCTGGGACCGGATCGTGACCTACGCGCGCTCGATCGGGCTCCGAGTGTATTTCCAGCTCGTCCCGCCCGCCCCATTGTGGGCGCTCGGCAAGGGCAAGCCCGCGCAGGGCCATCCGTGGTCGCAGAAGCCGTCGGCCTCGGATTTCGGCAAATTCGTCGAGGCCGTGGCGCGGCGCTACAGCGGCAGCTACGTGTCGACCGACGCCAAGGACCGCCCGCATCCGGTGGCCGACCTACCGGTCACCGTGCCGGGCATGTTCCCGACCGCGGCGAATCCGACGCCAGCGATCCCAAAGGTCGACTTCTGGGGTGTCTGGAACGAGCCCAACGAGGCTGCCTGGCTGAACCCGCAGTGGACCACCGTCCGTGGCCGCCGCCAGTTCGACACCGCCCCGGCCATGTACCGCCACCTCGTCGACGCCGCCTACCACGCGTCCAGGGTCACCGGTCACGCTTCGGACACGATCCTGATCGGCGAGCTCGCGGCCCGCGGCTACATCTATCCGATCCCGTTTGTCCAGGAGCTCTACTGCCTGGACTCATCTAATCGACCGTGCGAGGCCGCAGCGCCAGCGAGGTGGGCTGCCCGTCCTCCGGCAACCGGCGCGCATTCCGCAACCGGCACCCAGGCCTGTACGTGTTCCCCGGATTCGCCTACCACCCGTATTCGTTCGACCGGCCGCCGAACGTGCCGATGCCCGACCCGAACTGGATCACGTACGCGAACATCGGCCGGCTCGAGCGAACACTCGACCGGGCGTTCGCTGCCTACGGCGATCATCCGCGAGGCGGCGTCTCGATGTACACGACCGAGTTCGGCTACAAGAGCAATCCGCCGAATCCGTATGTGAGGACCTCGCTGAGCGAGCAGGCCGAGTGGCTCAATCAGAGCGACTATCTCGCCTACCGCGATCCGCGGGTCAAGTCCGTGGCTCAGTTCCTGCTCGTCGACGACCGCCCCCGGGCCGGCGCCGCGGTCGGCAGCCGCTCGTACTGGAGCACGTTCCAGAGCGGGTTGCGCTACGACAACGGCAAGAAGAAGCCGGCCTACGCCGCCTATCGGCTCCCGATCTGGGTCCCCACCGCCCGGCATGGCTCCAGGGTCTTCATCTGGGGCCAGCTGCGTCCGGCCGATCACAGCCAGGTGCAGACCGCACTGCTGCAGTACCGAGCGCACGGGGCGCACCGGTGGAAGCTGGTCCGCAGGCTTCGAACCTCGAGCTCAGAGGGTTACTTCGCCGTGTACGAGCCGATCCGGGCGGCTGGGCACATCCGGCTGGCGTGGCCGGACCCGGCCGACGGCAGGACGTACTACAGCCGCACCGTCGGGATCTCGTAAGGCTGCGTTCCGGGCTTCCGGTCCGCCGCTCAGCCGGCCATCGTGGCCGACTCTGCGCCCGGGGTGCCGCGCTCGATCGCGCCACCGCGGATCAGGTTGCGGACCTCCCGCAGTGCCACCGGCAGGGTCGTGGTGTCATAGCTGCGTGACGCCTTGATGTCCGCGAGCATGCTCAGGCACCGCTCCAATGCGGCGCCGTTGCGGTGCGACCACGACTCGATCGAGTCCTCGGCATCGGCATGTCGTCCGCCGGTCTCCAGCACCTCGCGGGTAAGCAGGCGGTGCAGGCTGTAGAGGTCGTCGCGAAGCGCGGCGCGCGCGAGCGCCTGCCAGCGGTTGGCGCGCGGCAGCTCGATGATCCGGTCTCGCAGCCAGTTGAGCTCGAGCCGCGATCCGAGGCTGAAGTAGGTGGACATCACCACGCCAAGTGCACGCTTGGTCGCGTGCTCGACCTCGACGATGTCGAACACCGACAGCTGCGAGGGCATGCCCGCCACGCGTGCCGCGAGCTCGGCCGGAACCCCATCCTCCTCGAGATCGGCCGCGCGAGCGTCGAAGGTAACCCGGTCGACGCCGTCGAGCACCTCCGGCATCGCCTCGGAGAGCATCTCCGCACCGGGCTTGTAGTAACGCGTGGTGATCGCAATGTCGATGCCACGGGGGTTGTTGCGAACCAGCCAGCGGGTCGCCCGCTCGACCAGCCGCCGGGCCTCGATCAGCATCTCAAGCTGGGTTTGCGCCTCGACCCGGTTGTCCAGCCCCTCGACCGCCTCCCAGAACGGAAGCATGTCGAACACCTCCCGCGCGACCGCGTACCCCCGAGCCAGGTGGGAGGCCGACGCGCCGGTCTCCTCGATCATCCGGAAGGCGAACGTCGTCCCGGCACGGTCGACGAGCTGATTGGCGACCACCGTCGAGATGATCTCCCGGCGCAGGCGATGCGAGCGCATCTGATCGCTGTAGCGCGAGGGCAGGGGTGGCGGGAAGTACCGCTCGAGATCGTGGGATAGATAGTCGTCCTCGGGGAGGTCGGACTCGAGAAGCTGCGTGTAGAGGCTGATCTTGCAGTAGGCCATCAGCACCGCGAGCTCCGGCGAAACCAGGCCGCGGTGCTCGCTCTTGCGATCGTTGATCGTTTCCTCATCGGGCAGGAACTCGATATCGCGGTCGAGCCCAGCGACCTGTTCGAGGTGCCGGATCAGCCGGCCGTGAACGTCGATCATCGGCACCGCCTGGGCCAGCGCCAGGCTCATCGCCTGGGTCTGGGTATAGCTGCCGTAGAGAACCCGGTCGGAGACCGCGTCGGTCATCTCCACCAGCAGTTCGTTGCGCTGCTTCTCGGTCAGATCTCCGGCCGCGACCAGCGAGTCGAGCAGGATCTTGATGTTGACCTCGTGATCGGAGCAGTTGACGCCGGCGACGTTGTCGATCGCGTCGGTGTTGATGCGCCCCGAGTCGAGCGCGTACTCGATCCGGCCGCGTTGCGTGAACCCGAGGTTTCCCCCCTCGCCCACGACCCGGCAGCGAAGTTCGCTGCCGTCCACGCGGACCGCGTCGTTGGCCTTGTCGCCGGCGTCGGCGTGCGTCTCGTCCGAGGCCTTCACATACGTGCCGATCCCGCCGTTCCAGAGCAGGTCGACCGGGGCCCGGAGGATCGCGCGAATCAGATCATTGGGCGCGAGCTTGTCGGCCTCGATCCCGAGCACGGCCCTGACCTGGTCCGAGATCTTGATCGACTTCACGGTCCGCGCATACACGCCGCCGCCGGTCGAGATCACCGAGGCGTCGTAATCCCCCCAAGACGAGCGCGGTAGCTCGAACAGCCGGCGCCGCTCCTCGAAGCTCGCCTCCGGGTCGGGGTCCGGGTCGAGGAACACATGCAGATGATTGAAGGCGGCCACGAGCTTGGTATGGCGCGAGAGCAGCATCCCGTTGCCGAACACGTCGCCCGACATGTCGCCGATCCCGACCACGGTGAAGTCCTCCTCGTGGATGTCGGTGCCGAGCTCGCGGAAATGGCGCTTGACCGACTCCCATGCGCCTCGCGCGGTGATCCCCATCTCCTTGTGGTCGTATCCACGCGAGCCTCCCGAGGCGAAAGCATCCCCGAGCCAGAATCCGTACCGCGCGGATACCTCGTTGGCGATGTCCGAGAAGCTGGCCGTTCCCTTATCCGCCGCCACCACCAGATAGGGGTCGTCGTCGTCGTAGCGGACGACGCGCTCCGGTCCGACCACCTCCCCGCCGACGATGTTGTCGGTTACGTCGAGCAGCCCACGGAGAAACAGCTTGTAGCAGTCGATGGCTTCGGCCTGGAGCGCTTCCCGCCCGCCCTCGGCCGGCGGGCGCTTGACCACGAACCCTCCCTTCGACCCGACAGGGACGATCAGCGCGTTCTTGACCATCTGCGCCTTCATCAGCCCGAGGATCTCGGTCCGGAAGTCCTCGCGGCGATCCGACCAGCGAATCCCGCCACGGGCCACCTTGCCGCCACGCAGATGCACGCCCTCCATCCGCGGCGAGTAGACGAAGATCTCGAACCGAGGCCGCGGCAGGGGCAGCAGCAGCACGAGCGAGGGGTCGAGCTTGAACGACATGTAGGCCGGCGGCCGGCCCCGGTCGAGTCCGAAGAAGTTGGTCCGCAGCATCGCGCGGACCACCGCGAGGAAGCTGCGGAGGATCCGGTCCTCGTCGAGGCTCTTGACCGCGTCGATCGCCTGCTCGATCTCGCGCGCCAACTCGTCCGCCCTGCGCGTGTCCCGGCGGTCGGGATCGAAGCGGGCCACGAACAGCTCCACGAGCATCGTCGCGATGTCCGGATGGCTCAGCAGCGTGTGCTGCATGTAGCGATCCGAGAATGCGATCCCGGCCTGGCGCAGGTACTTGGCCACCGCGCGGATGACTGTGATCTCGCGCGCGGTCAGCGCGACGGCGAGCACGAGCCCGTTCAGCCCATCGTCCTCGAGCTCCCCCCGCCACACGCCCAGGAACGCGTCCTGGAAGACATCGCGGACGCGCTCGACATCCTTGGCGCCGATCCGCAGCCCAAAGTCGTAGATCCAGATCGGTTCCGAATCGGCGGGGGTGATCTCGTACGGGCGCTCGTCGACGACCTTGGCGCCCATGTGCTCGAACGTCGGCAGCACGTCGGAGAGCAAAACGCCCCCGGAGCTGAACAGCTTGCAGCGGACCAGGCCCTGCTGTGCCTCGAGCGGGCGGTACAGGCTCATGATCGGTTCGTGCGAGTTCTCGAGCTCCTCGATCCGCGCGATGTCGACCACGGCTGAGCGGGCCACCCAATCCGAGCGGTAACCGGGCGGGAACGCTCGCTCGTAGCGCTTGTAGACGCGCAGCCCCCCCTCCTCCCCATGCTCCTCGATCAGCGCGTCGCGCAGGTCGTCGCTCCAGGCGCGGGTCGCGACCACCATCCGGGACTCGATCTCCGCCACGTCGTAATCGGGCGACACGCCGTCCGGGCAATGGACGATGTAGTGAACGCGAACCAGCAGCGACTCGGACAGCTGCAGGGTCCAGTCGAGATGCGTGCCGCCGAACCCCTCGAGCAGAATCCGCCCCACGCGCTCGCGGTTCTCGGTGTTGAATCGATCTCTCGGGATGCACACCAGGCACGCGACGAAGCGGTCGAGCTGGTCGCGCCGCACGAACAGCCGGACCCGCTGGCGCTCGCCGAGCCCGAGGACGCCCATCGAGATGTCGAACAGCTCATCGGTCTCGGTCTGGAACAACGAGTCGCGCGGGTAGGACTCGATGATCTCGAGCAGCGCCTTGGCGTCGTGGCTGTCAGGCGGGAACCCGGCCCGCTCCATCACGTCGGCGACTCGGCCGCGCAGCAACGGCACATCCTCGGCGCGAGCCTTGTAGGCCGAGCTCGTGTACAGGCCCAGGAACCGCCGCTCCCCGACGACGCGGCCGCCCTCGCCGAACTTCTTCACGCCGATGTAGTCCAGGTAGCCCGGTCGGTGGACGGTTGCGCGCGAGTTCGCCTTGGTCACGACGAGCAGATGGGGCGCCTGGGCGAGCTCCACTGCTCGGGGGCGCAGCTTCGTGTAAGGATCGGTCGGCGGCTTGCGCAGAATCCCGAGTCCGGAGTCAGGCAGCGCCCTGAGGCCGGACTCCCCCTCGTCGTGCACGAGCTCGTATTCCCGGTAGCCGAGGAACGTGAAGTGGTCATCGGCGACCCACTCGAGAAACGCCTTGACCTCGCCCGTCTCCCACGGGGAGACGGGCGGAGGGCTCGACTCGAGCTCCTCGATCAGGGCCTCGGTGCGCTCGCGCATCGGCTTCCAGTCGTCGACGGCCCCGCGCACCTCGTCGAGCAGGCGTTCGATGTGCCCGCGCAGCCGGTGCAGATGCTCGCGGTCGGGCTCCCGCGCGATCTCCACGTGCAGGATCGACTCGGCGATCGCGCCGTCCGGGCTCGCGCCCGGTTCGAGGACCTTGACGAGCTGACCCTGCCCGTCACGCTTCACCCGGATGACCGGATGGATCACGAGATCGATCCCGTATCCCTGGCGGCCCAGCGCCATCGTCACCGAGTCGACGATGAACGGCATGTCGTCGCTCACGATCTCGACCACCGTGTGCGGCGATTGCCAGCCGTGGTGCTCGAACTCGGGGTTGCAGACGTGCACCTTCGCCTCGGCCGGAGCCCGAACCTGGGCCAGGTTCCAGTGCGCGACCGCGGCCCCGTAGAGGTCAAGGGGGCTGCGGCCGGCCAGATCCTCGGCGGGAACCCAGTGGTAGTACTGCCGCACGAACGCCTCGCACGGCGCCACCTGCTCTTCGGGGAGCCGCTCGCGCACGCGCGCGCAAACTCTGTCGATCAGTTCCGTCTCGAGGTCGGCCGCGTTTACCGCCATCTCTCTCCTTCTGTTGGAGCCTACCCGTGGGCGTCGCCTCCAACAAACGTCGGCAGGCCGCTCTCAAATGCGGTAGTTCGGACTCGGCCTGCCGACGGAGGGGTGTGTGCCGCATGAGGCGGCCTTCACCCGTAGGAGAGCACGATGAAGAAGCGGTTGATCATGCTAGTCGCCGCGTTGCCACTCGCTCTCGGCACGGCCGCGGCGAACGCGGACGGCGGCGCCCCCGGGGACGGAGCCGGTGGTCCGGTCATCCCCGTTGTCGGCACGGTCGTCTCCACCGACGCCGCCGGCGGCTCATTCGTTGCGAACGCCTTCATTGCGCCCAGCCAGGGCGAGGACAACCAGTTCGGCGGTGACGACGACTTCCCCGGTCCGCCTCCGACCACCACTCAGGTGACGATCACGACCGACTCCAACACCCACATGCGCGTGAACGACGGGTCGGGCACGGTCGCCGACATGTCCCCGGGTGACCAGTTCGTCGCCCTGTTCACGGGGTCGCCCGGCGATTCGATCGACACGCTTGTGGCGAACCCGGCGCTGGCTGTGTTCGACCGCAGCGCTCCCGAGCACCAGCACCACCAGCAGCAGCATCAGCTGTACGCGTTCGTCGGCACGGTGACCGCCACCGACACGGTCGCGGGGACCGTCACCGTCGACGTCACGAGGTCACTTCCGAGTGACCTCGTGCCGGCCGGGTCGAGCCCCGTGCCGTTCACGGTCGGACCCGAGACGCTCGTGCTCGGCGGCTCCTCCGGCGCGGGCCTGTTCGGCGGTTCGCTGAACGACGTGTCGGTCGGCGACATCGTCGCCGGCGGCGTCGTCGGCGATGCCGGAGACACCCTGGCCCAGGTCGAGTCGAGCCCGCTCAAGGTACTGCTCGACCTGCCCGCCCCCGCCGGCGGCGCGAACGGAGTCCAGACCAGCGCTCTGCACCGCGCCCTGTCACTGCTGGGCGAGCCGCACAGCGCGGTCAAGGTCCACAAGGCCCACAAGCATCACAAGAAGCACCGGCGCTCGCACCATTCGCGCCGGCACACGCATTCCCCAAAGCACGCTCGGAGGGCGTGAACCCGCCGCGATAGATCCCAGGAGGCGGGTACGGAATGAGGCGGTGCCGGGGGGCACCGCCTCATTCATTTGGGGGAGCTGCGGGCGGGGCGGGGCGGGGCGGCACGGGCGCCGGCGGGGCGCGCGGGGCGGGCGGGGTCTTTGGGGCGAAGTGGTCGGGGCCCCGGGGGACGCTGTCGGATTGTGCACGACAGTTGTGCAAGATCCGACAGTCTCCCCGCGGCGCGGCTGGACGAAGCCCGGCGGGGGCTGTGGGGGGAGGCTGTCCGATTTGCGTTGTATATGAACGCAAATCCGACAGCCTGGTCGGCAACTCCCACGGCGCCGCCCCCTGGCCCGCGGCCAACCCGCGCGCCCGAAGGCGGTGGCCGCCGCCGCCGGCCGCCCGCCAACCCCGGGGAGGCGCGCCCCCGCGCCCCCGCGCCCCGAGACGCCCCCACGCCCCCCGACCCAGCGCCGCACTCGCCACTGAACACTTCCGTTCACTTGACGCCGTTTCGCGTTACCCTTCCGCGATGGCCGCCTCGGACCAGCTCACCGCTCCGCCCGAGTCGATCCCGCGCCGCGACCCGAACGTCCTCACGCTGGCCGACTGCTGGCGCGCGTTTGTCCGCCGGCGAACCCCGCCGTTGCTGGGCGCCGCGGTGGTTGGGGCGGTCGCGCTGCGGGTCGCGCTCGGCAGCTACGGCTGGCGCGACCTGGTCGTGCTCGGAGGCGTGATCGTGCTGACGCCCCTCGCCGAGTGGGCGATCCACGTGTACCTGCTTCACGCGCGCCCGATCCGCCTCGGCCGCCATCGCTACGACCTGATCGCTGCGCGCGAGCACCGCGCCCACCACCTCGCGCCCGCTGACCTCGACGGTGTCCTGATCCCCCGCTACGCGGTCCTGATCTTCATCCCGCTGATCGCGCTCACGGTCTGGCTGCTGTCGTTCCCGATCCATCTGGTGCTCGGAGGGAACCGGACCGCGCACGCCGCCACCGGCCTGCTCGTCAGTTACATGATCCTGGCCGGATACGAGTGGTGCCACTTCCTGATCCACACGCCGCACCGGCCGAGCGGCCGCTACTACCGCTCAATCTGGCGCGGGCACCGCTTGCATCACTACAAGAACGAGCACTACTGGTTCGGCGTCACATCCACCGTTGGGGACCATCTGCTCCGAACCGCACCCGATCAGACCGAGGTACCCAAGTCCGGCACCGCGAGGTCGCTCGGCGTAGAAGTGCCGTAGAGCCGGTTTCAAAACGCACGCCCGCCGTTGGCGGCGGCGGATCTCCGCGTCGACCGTCGCTCTTGACAACCATACGAACATATGTTCGTGACGAGCGACGGCAACCCCTACACCCGCTTCCGACGGGCCCTGCAAACGGGCAACGAGGCGCTCGTCACGGCGGCCGCCCGCGAGTTGCCGCGAATCGCCCTCGACGACGCGCTTCGGATCTGCCTGGTCCTCCGCGGCGGAGACCCCGAGCGCTACGAGCGGGCCGCGGTGCGCTGGCTGGGCCGCTTCGCGCTCGAGGCGCGTGACGTGACGATCGATGACCTCCGGCTCGCCGCCAACGCCCTGGACACGCTGCCCGATCGGGCGTCGGACGCGATGGAGCGCCTGCAGCGGCTGTGCGTCGCTCGCGGCGTGGCCTGAGTCCCCCCCGCACGCTGCAAGAGCTCTCCCACGACCTGCAAAACCGATTGCGACCGCTACCACGAGCTTCGGCAACTGGTAGCTTCGCACGTCGCGGGACCGGCCCACCTCGGCCCCGGAATCCTCCTGCATGCACCGTCACACCGCACCTCGCCGCGGCGCGATTGCGCTCGTCGCCGCCCTGGCCGCCGTCGCCACCCTCCAGCTCGCGCCGGCGGGTTTCGCCGACCTCAATTCGCAGGTGCAGTCGCTACAGCAGTCGATCAATGCCGACAATGGGAGGATCGCCGGCTACCGCGGCAGGCTGCGTGACCTCGAAGCACGCCTCGGCGCCCTGCAGTCGAGTCTCTCGCTGCAGCGCACGACGCTGTTGAGGATCCGCGCGCAGCTGCAGGCGGCGGAGACCCGGCTCGGTCTGCTCAAGCACGATCTCACTCGCGATCGCTCGATTCTCGCCTCACAGCTGGTCTCGCAGTACGAGTCCCCGTCGCCCGACATCGTCGGCGTGGTGCTTGAATCGCAGGGGTTCTCCGACCTGCTCGATCGCGTCAACCAGATGCGGTCGATCGCCGATCGCAACGCGAGTGTGCTCAGGCTCGTGGCCCAGATCAAGACTCAGGTCGCCCGCGAGACGTCGAGGCTGACCGAGGCCCAGGCGCGGCAGCAGCGGGTCACGGCGGCGATCCTGGTGGAGCGAGATCAGGTTGCCACCGTGCAGTTCGCAGTGCTCAAGCAGGAGCGCGTCGCCGCCGGCGATCGGACCCGTAAGCAGGCCGTGCTCCGCCGGGCCCAACACCAGCTCGCGGTGCTCCAGGCCAAGGCGGCGGCGGCCCAGCAGGCCTCATTCGGGATCGCGGCGCCCGCCGGAGCGCACTACACGGGCGGCGGATTCACGCCCCACGGCGGTTCCTACGGATTCTTCCCCGCCCCCGGCACCAACTACAGCGTCGGGCAGGAGCCAGAGATCGCCGCGCGCCTCGACGCGCTGGGCAAGGCCCTGCACCTCCACCTGATCGGGGTCTCCGGCTACCGCAGCCCGCAGCACTCCGTCGAGGTCGGTGGCTTCGCCGACGACCCGCACACCCGCGGCGAGGCATCGGACACGCCGGGCGTCGAGGGCGTGCCTGAGTCGACGCTGCTCCAGCTCGGCCTGACCCGCCCGTTCCCTGGGCCGGCCGAGGCCGACCACATTCAGCTCGCCTGAGAGCCACCCGGCCTGGGGCGCGCGGTTCGGCGGATCTGCCATCCGCGCCACAGTCCGATCCCGGCCAGCCCGAACACGATCACGACCACCTTCAGCGGTCGCTGGGTCGCGTGCGAGAGCGAGGTCTGGTGGATTCCCCACACGATCGCTCCGAGCACGACGCAGGCGAGCACACAGATGACGTCATGTCTTCGAGCGGGCATGGGCGATTTCTCGGCCGAATTCGCACGCCTCACGAGTACCTCCGGACAGATGTGCGAGCGACGGTCACGGCGCTTGACCGGGCGCGAGCGACGGATATATGCTGGTGGCGGGAGCCCTGGGGATCGGAGCTGTGAGGATCGTGGGCGTCGTGCGGACTGGGATGAGGATCGTCGTGGGTGGCGTGCTTGCCGCCGCGGCGCTGCCGTGCGCCTCGGCGTCCGCGGCCGGCGTGGTCACGGTGGACGAGAACAACGCGAGCCTCGATACGTTCCAAGCTCTGAACGGAACCGTGACGCACAGCACGGAGAAGGACGGCGACAGCTTCGTCCGCTTCGGCGAGAACCTGCTGCCGCCGACGTTGAGCGGAGGCGAGGGCAAGGCCGACACGTTCGCCCAGCAGGCCTCGACGATCGTCACGTCGTCGCAACCACCGTTCCCGGTGCGCGGGGTCAACGGCATCTCCGTCTCGGGCCGGGTCCGTTCCGCAGCGACCAAGGCGAACAACTCGCTCGCCGGCGTTCCGGTGGCCGACTCGACCGGCTCGATGAGCGTCAACTTCTCCGTGGGTGCGCCGACCCCGTTCCAGTTCTCGGGCGCGCTGCTCGCGACCGACAGCGATCCCGACGACTGCGCGCACATCACCGTCACGCTGACCGGTCCCTTGAGCAGAACCTTCGCCATGCAGAGAGGCGGCAATTGCCCCACCTCGGGGCTTCCGAACACACCAGCGTTCGTCGTCACCGGCGTGATACCAGCGGGCGGCTACGAGCTGGACGTCGAGTACGAGGCGGAGGTCAACCCGGAGAATCCCGGCAACAGCTTCGACGGCCTCGGAGAGGTCGACGTCAACCTGCAATTCGTGCCACCTGACACGGCCGTGACCAAGGTCAAGATCAGCTCCAAGCACCGTCAGGCTACGTTCCGCTTCAAGACCACGGGCCGGGCCAAGGGCGCGCAATGCGCGCTGGTGCGTGGCAAGGGAGCGGCGAAATTCAAGCCCTGCACCTCGCCCAAGACCTATAAGCACCTCAAGCCCGGTCAGTACACGTTCCAGGCGCGGGCGGTCGGCCTCGCCGGCCCCGACGCGACACCGGCGATCCGGAAGTTCCGGATCCGCTAGCCAGACACCGGGAGGGTCGGGCGATCGGCGATCGGCGTCTGCAGGTAGCGTTCGCTTCCGGCGACATGACTGACGTGAGCGAATCTGATCGAGGCGCAATGGGCCAGCCGCTCGTCGAGCGCAGTCACGCCGATGGCCGTGTGCTGCTCGAACTGCACGGAGAGGTCGACGTGGCATCCGCCCCCGAGGCCGAGCGCGAGCTGAAGCGTGCGCAGGCGCTGGCGCCGAGCGAGCTCGTGATTGATCTGGACGGTCTCACGTTCATGGACAGCACGGGCGTTCGGCTGCTGATCCAGGCGCTGCGCCACGCCACCGAGCACGACTATGAGCTGCGGCTTCGGCGTGTGCCCGCGCAGGCCAGACGCGTGCTCGAGATGTCCGGGACGCTCGGGCGCTTCACGCTGAGCGACTGATCGGCAATTCGACCCGCACCCGGACCGCGGCGGCAGCGCCGGTCCGCGTCCGAAGCGCCGCGCCGGTACGATGCCGCTCCTGGCCGGGGCAACTTTCGATCTAAGGGGATATGTGCATGTCGGGATGGTCAAAGCGGCGCGTGGCCGCAGTTGCAACGTTCGGAGTAGCAGCGTTGGCAGGCTCAACGGGCCTTGCCGCGGCGTCGAGCGGACCCTCGTCCAAGCAGCTTAAGAAGCTCGGCTCCACGTCGAAGGCGGCTCACAAGCAGCCGGGCAAGGGCCTCGGTGCCTCGCCCTCGACGGCGCCGCTGATCGCCGTGTCATTCGCCAACGGCAAGGCGACTGTGCTCGGCGGAAGCGCCGTGTCCGGGCACGCCGCGAGCGACGCCCATATCGCGAACATTCCGATCTCCGCGGTTCAGTGCTCGGTCAACTTCACGACCAAGAAGACGCAGGCCTCGAACAAGAAGTCGGTGACCGCCCGCTGGTTCTCGGGGATCGGTTGCTCGCGCTCGGTCGAGCTCTACGGGCAGGCCTACCTGGCCGAGAGCGCCAAGGTGTTCGACGGCAAGGGCAACTTCTACAAGGGCGTGATGTCCTCAGCGAAGAGCGGCCAGTCGGCCACCGTCATCAACAAGTCCAACCCGTCGCTGTACATCTGGTCCGCGGTCAACATCTTCTTCCAGGAGAAGCCGGCTCGCGGAGTGATCGTTGTGGTCCCGCAGGGCAACCAGCCGATCAACGGCGCCACGAGCTGCAAGGTCGCGACGTCAAGCTTCGGCGTGGGCGTGCACTGCGACATGTACACCAACCGCTTCTGAGTCATCGCTGGACCTGAGCCCCGCCGCGGCCCTGCCGCGGCGGGTGCCGGGGCCAAGTCGGTCCGTCGAGCGCCCGCGCGGAGGCTTACCAGGGTGCGTAGGCGCCCGCGTTTGCCGCGCGCATAGCCTTGACATATCCGGCGCGCTCGAATTCACCCGGATCGCCGTCGGCGGGCACGGCCAGCATCCCGCGAAGCTCGTCGAGTCGCGTGAAGCCCTTGCGGGTCATCCAGCTCGAGAGCCCATCGAGCAGCTCGGCTGCGTACGCAGGTCCGTGGCGCAGCAGCGCGGAGGTGGTCATCACGACATCGGCCCCGGCGAGCAGATAGCGCGCCACATCAGCAGCCACCTCGACGCCCGAGGTGGCGGCCAGCGACGCGCGGACCTGGCCGCTGAGCAGCGCGATCCACGCCCGCGGCAACCGGCCGTCGGCGGGCGCGGAGAGGTTGACCCGAGGCAGCACCAGCAGCTCCTCCGGATCGATGTCGGGCTGCAGGAACCGGTTGAACAGAACGAGCGCATCGGCACCCGCCTGATCGAGACGCAACGCGATCTCGCCGATCGAGCTGAAGTACGGGCTCAGCTTGACCGCCACCGGCACCGTCACCTCGGCCTTGACGCGCTCGAGCACGTCGACATGACGCTGCTCGACCTCGCGCCCGGACAGGTGCGGGTCGGCGGGCAGGTGCCAGATGTTGAGCTCGATCGCCGCGGCCCCAGCATCCTGCATCTGGCGCGCGTAGTCGGTCCAGCCGGCCGGGGTGACGCCGTTGAGGCTGCCGATCACCGGCACCTCAAGTCCGACCGCGGCGCGCTCGAGCAGGCTCAGATAGGCGCGCGGACCCGGGTCATCCTTGGTCACCGCCGGCACGTAGTCGAGTGCCTCGGCGAAGCTCTCGGCGGGGGCGTCGACCAGCTCCGCGATCCGGGTCTGGCGGTCGCGGAGCTCCTCCTCGAACAGCGAGTACAGGACGATCGCGCCGACCCCCGATGCGGCCAGGCGCTGCACGCCGTCGAACGTGTACGAGAGCGGCGACGGCGAGGCCACGAGCGGGTTACTCAGCTCCAGGCCCATGTAGTCCGTGGCCAGCTCGGTCACGCTGGATCCTGCGGGTTGGGCGGGAATTCTTGGGCGTGGCGCGTGGCCATCTCCTCGTAGGTCTCCCAGCGCAGGTCGGCCGTTCGCTGCGCGAGCGCCAGCAGGCGTTCGGCCTCGGCCGGATCGGCGTCGGCGAGCGCCCGGAACCTCAGCTCGCCCCGCCGGTACTCGCCGAGGCTCAGCCGCGGACGCGGCGAATCGAGCAGGAACGGGTTCGAGCCGGCGTCGCGGGCCACCGGGTCGTAGCGGATCAGCGGCCAGTGGCCGCTCGCGACCGCGCGATACTGCTGATCGAGCCCGTCACGCATGTCGTAGCCGTGGGCGATGCAGTGGCTGTAGGCGATCACCAGTGACGGACCGTCGTAGGCCTCGGCTTCGCGCAGCGCATTCAGGGTCTGCTGCGGATCGGCGCCCATCGCCACCCGCGCGACGTACACGTTGGCGAGCGCGATCGCCTGGAGCGCCAGATCCTTGGTCGGCATCGTCTTGCCGGCAGCGGCGAACTTCGCCACCGCGCCGAGCGGGGTGGCCTTTGACATCTGCCCGCCCGTGTTCGAGTAGACCTCGGTGTCGAGCACGAGCACGTTGACGTTCTTGCCGCTCGCCAGGACGTGATCGAGCCCACCGGATCCGATGTCGTAGGCCCAGCCGTCTCCGCCGACGATCCACACGCTGCGGCGGACCAGGTGATCGATCACGCTGCGCAGCTCGATCACAGCCGGCCCGTCCAGATCGTCCAGCCGCTGTGCCAGCTCGTCGAGCCGCTCGCGCTGTTCGCTGAGCTCGGACTCGCGCAGCTGGGGCGCGTTCAGAATCGCTTCGACGAGCTCCGGCCCGATCTCATCGCGCAGCTCGGACAGCCGGCGGCGGGCTATCTCGGTGTGCCGGTCCGCGGCGAGCCGTAGCCCGAGACCGAACTCCGCGTTGTCCTCGAACAGCGAGTTGGACCAGGCCGGACCGCGCCCGTCGGCGCCGACCGCCCACGGCGTCGTGGGCAGGTTGCCGCCGTAGATCGACGAGCAGCCGGTGGCGTTGGCGATCGTCAGCCGGTCGCCGAACAGCTGCGAGATCAGCTTCAGGTACGGGGTCTCGCCGCAGCCCGCACACGCGCCCGAGAACTCGAACAGCGGCTCCAGGAACTGGGTGCCGCGGACCGTCCCGAAATCGACCCGGGAGCGATCGGCGGTAGGAAGCGCCTCGAAGAACTCAATGTTCTCGCGCTCGGTCTCGACCAGCGGCTCGCGTTCGTCCAGGTTGATCGCCTTCCGCACCGGATCGCCGCCCTCGGAGACCGGGCACGCCTCCACGCACAGCCCGCAGCCGGTGCAGTCCTCGACGTAGACCTGGAGGGTGTAGCTCGTGCCCGGAAGCCCGGGGCCGTTCAGCGACGCGGACTTGAACTCCTCCGGCGCACCCTCGAGCCGCGACGAGTTGTAGTAACGCGTTCGGATCACACTGTGGGGGCAGACGAAGCTGCAGTTGCCGCACTGGATGCACAGGCCGTCGTCCCATACCGCGACCTGCTCGGAGATGTTGCGCTTCTCGTACTTGGTCGTGCCACTGGGATAGGTTCCGTCGACCGGCAGCGCGCTGACCGGCAACTGGTCACCAAGCCCGGCCATCATCGTCGCGCTCACGGTCCGGACGAACTCGGGCGCGTCGGCGGGGACGATCGGCCGCTCGTCCTGCTCAGAGCTGACGCTGTCGGGAAGCGGCAGGTGATGCAGGCCGTCGAGCGCGCTGTCGACCGCGCGAATGTTGCGATCGACGACCTCCTGCCCGCGGCGCCGGTACGTCTTCTCGATCGACCCCTTGATTCCCGCGATCGCCTGCTCACGCTCGAGCACGCCTGAGATCGCGAAGAAACAGGTCTGGAGCACCGTGTTGGTGCGGCCGGCCAAGCCGGCCGCGCGGGCGATTCGACCGGCGTCGATCACGTACAGCTCGACCCGCTTGGCCAGCATGCGCTCCTGTACGCCTCTGGGGAGCAGGTCCCAGACCCGGTCCGGGGGATGACTGGTGTTGAGCAGCAGCGTCGCGCCCGGTGCAGCCCGGTCAAGCACCTCCTGGCGCTCGAGCATGCCGAAGTGGTGGCAGCCGACGAAGCTGGCGCTGGAGACCAGATAGGGCGCGCGGATCGGCTCGGGGCCGAAGCGCAGGTGCGAGATCGTCTGCGAGCCCGACTTCTTCGAGTCGTAGACGAAATAGCCCTGAGCCTGGAGACCCTCCTCACCGAGGATCTTGATCGTGTTCTTGTTCGCGCCGACCGTGCCGTCGGAGCCGAGTCCAAAGAACACGGCCCGCACCGTCTCGGGGGACTCGATGTCGAAGCTCGAATCGTAGGGAAGGCTCGTCGAGGAGACGTCGTCGTTGATCCCGATCGTGAACCGTCGCTTCGGTCGCTCAGCGCTGAGCTCGCCGAGCACGGCCGCCACCATCGCCGGGCTGAACTCCTTCGAAGAGAGCCCGTAACGACCGCCGATCACGATCGGCATCTGCTCTCGCACGCCATCGGCGTGCGCCTCGCCGAGCGCCGCGAACACGTCGAGGAAAAGCGGCTCGCCGAGCGAGCCCGGTTCCTTGGTGCGATCGAGGACCGCCACCCGGGTGACCGTCGACGGGAGCGCCTCGATCAGCTCGCGGGCCGGGAACGGGCGGTAGAGCCGGAGCTGTGCCACCCCGACGCGCTCTCCCCGGGCCTCGAGGAACCTCACCGTCTCGCGTGCGGTCTCACCGCCCGAGCCCATGATCACCAGCACTCGCTCCGCCTCGGGATGACCGCTGTAGTCGACCAGCCGATAGCCCCGGCCGGTGCGCTCGGCGAGTCCATCCATCGCCTGCTGGACAAGCTCGGGCACCCTCGCGTAGAACGGGTTGACCGTCTCGCGCGCCTGAAAGAACGTGTCCGGGTTGTGCGCGGTGCCGCGGATGAACGGGCGCTCTGGCGACAGCGACCGTGCTCTGTGCTCGCGGATCAGTTCCTCGGGAATCAGCGCCCGGAGGTCATCGTCGCTGAGCTGTTCGATTGTGTTCAGCTCGTGCGAGGTGCGAAACCCATCGAAGAAGTGCACAAACGGGATCCGCGCGCGCAGGGTCGTCGCGTGCGCCACGAGCGCCAGGTCGTGCGCCTCCTGCACCGAGGCCGCGCAAAGCAGCGCGAAGCCGGTCTGCCTCACCTGCATCACGTCGGAGTGATCGCCGAAGATCGACAGGGCCTGAGTCGCGAGCGATCTCGCCGCCACGTGGAAAACGGCCGGCGTCAGCTCACCCGCGATCTTGTACATGTTCGGGACCATCAGCAGCAGGCCCTGAGATGCGGTGAACGTGGTCCCGAGCGCACCACCCTGAAGCGCGCCGTGCAGAGCCCCCGCAGCGCCCGCCTCGCTCTGCATCTCCACGACCCCCGGCACCGTGCCCCACAGGTTCGCGCGCGCGCGGCTCGACCACTCGTCGGCGAGCTCTGCCATCGGTGAGGACGGCGTGATCGGGTAGATCGAGCAGACCTCGCTGCACCGGTAGGCGACCGATGCAGCCGCCTCGTTGCCGTCGATAGTCGTGGCCATCAGTCGGACACCTGCGCCGCGTCCGCGGGCGCGACAAACGCATTCGGTGGGATCGGAGCCTGCTCTCCGATCATCTCGATCGAGTGCACCGGGCATTGCTCAAAGCAAGCGCGGCAGCCCGTGCAGCGGTCGTAGTCGAAGCGGTACCTCAGCCCGGGTCCGAGCTTGATCACCGCGTCCTCGGGACAGGCGCCCACGCACCCATCGCATTCACAGCAGTTGCCGCAGGACAGGCAGCGACTCGCCTCGAACGTGGCCTCGGCGCTCGGCAGCGTGCCGACGACCTCGGAGAAGTCGACCACTCGGGCGGCGGGATCGAGCTCCGGCTGCTGGCGGCGTCTCGCGTCGCCGAAGAACCACAGGTTCAGTAGCTCGAACGGCGCCGAGGGGTGCTTCGCCGCGCACTCGTAACGCTCGCCCCGGAGCCAGGCATCGATCTCGCGGGCGGCACGCTTGCCATGTCCGACCCCGACGGTCACGGTGCGTTCCGCCGGGACCATGTCGCCGCCGGCGAACACGCCGGGGGCGCCCGTCATCAGTGCTTCGGACACCTTCACGGTTCCGTCTCGCTCGAACTCGACGCCGGGAACCGAGTGAAGGAACGAGGTGTCGGTGTCCTGCCCGAGGGCGAGGATCACGGAGTCCGCCTCGAGCGTCTCAAACCGCCCCGTCGGCTGCGGGAACCCGGTTTCGTCGAGCTCCATCACCTCGACCTGGAGCTGCTCGCCCTCGAATGTCTTGATCGTGCGCAGCCAGTTCATCCGCACGCCCTCGTGCTCGGCGTCCTCGGCCTCCTCCGCGTGCGCGGGCATCTGCTCCCGCGTGCGCCGGTACACGATGATCGCCTCGTCGGCACCGAGCCGCTTCGCCGTGCGGGCGGCGTCCATCGCGGTGTTGCCACCGCCGTACACGGCCACCCGGCGACCGACCACCGGCCGCTCGCCGGATGCGACCCCGCGCAGGAATGAGATCGCGTCGACGATCGGGCCGGCGTCCATCGCCGGAATCTCGACCCGCTTGGAGAGGTGCGCCCCAACCGCCACGAACACGGCATCGAACCCACCCTCCTGGCGCTCGGCCTCGAGATCGGTGACCCGGTGGTTCGGCGTGAACTTCACCCCCAGCGCCCGCAGGCGCTCGATCTCGCTGCCCAGCACGTCGCGTGGGAGGCGATAGGCCGGAATCCCGTAGCGCATCATCCCCCCGGGCTCCGGGCCGGCGTCCCGGATCTCGACCTCGTGGCCGAGCCGAGCCAGGTGGCAGGCGGCGGACAGCCCGCTCGGGCCGCCGCCGACGACCAGCACGCGCTTGCCGCTGCGAACGGCGGGAAGCTCGAACTGCCAGCCCTGCTCGAGCGCCAGGTCTCCGAGGAACCGCTCGACCGCGTGGATGGAAACCGCGCTATCGAGGCTCGCGCGGTTGCAGTTGCTCTCACACGGGTGGTAACAGACCCTTCCGTGGATCGCGGCGAACGGGTTGTCGGCAACCAGTGTCCGCCACGCACCCTCGTGGTCGCCGTCCTCGACCTGGGCCAGGTAGCCCTGGATGTTCTCCCCCGCCGGACAGGCCGAGTTGCACGGCGGGAGCAGGTCGACGTACACCGGTCGATCGGTCCGGACCGGGCCGGCGCGCGAGTGACCGTGCGCGAGGTCCGGCAGTGGCGTGATGTCGCGCGCCTGGCTCGTCGGCCTGGGCGCCGGGCGCCGCTCGGATCGCTGGAATCTACGCGGTGGCGATGCCACAGGTCCACTCTACGCTTCGCCGTGCGGAGGCGAGGGTCCGAACTTTTCACGCACGCTGCCGGGGGCGGACGTCAAACGTTCGTCCCCGAGGACGGGCGCTGGTTCTCAGTGCTCGGCCACGGCGGCCACCGGGGCCGCGACCTAGACGCTGGCCATGCGGGCCTGAGCGCTCGCGGTCGGCGCCATCAGCGCCCCGATGATCCACAGGATCGGGAAGATGAACCCGATCCAGAACAGCCAGTAATGGCCCTTCCGGAATGTCGACAGCCCGAGAACGACAAGGCAGACGATGTACAGGATGGCCAGCAGAGTCCATAGCAGCATGATGCACGTCCCTTTATGTGAGAGCGCGGTCCGAGTTCGCCCCAGCCCGAGCTGATTGGTGCCTCGTTGATGTTCGGGCTCCTGAGCGAACCGGGCATCCGTGAAAACTCCCGGAAACGGGTCAGTAATTCACGCCCCGAACGCGGGCAGCGGCGCACGCGCTCGGCCACGAAGGGGCGCTAGGTGGCCGAGCGGGAGTCCGCGCGAAGGGCTTTGCGCGGTGCGTGCGCCTCTGGGTGTCGTCCTTGATCCCGGAGCGACCGTAGCCGCGCCCGAGTGATGGCGTTGGAGCGGGTTCGCCGGATGCGTTAGCCGTTCAGGCGCCCGGTTTGCGACCCCGTCAGTAGCGAAAGCGGGTTGCGGTCACGATCTCTTCCGCGGACGCCTCGGCGAACCGTTCGATCTCGGTCTGACGGACGGCCACGATCGTGTCGAACAGCGACGGTCCGAGCGCTTCAGCGAGCGCGCCGCAGCCGCGGAACTCGCCGAGCGCCTCGTCCAGGGTCCTGGGCAGCCGGTCCGCTCCGGCCGCGTGGAGCTGATCGTCCGACAGCGTCGCCGGGTCGACCGCGATCGCGTCGGGTAGCCGCAGGCCGCGCTCGATCCCGGACAGGCCGAGCGCGAGCACCGCGCCGACGAGCAGATAGGGATTCGCACTCGCGTCGACGCACTTCACCTCGAAGTTCGCCGCTTCCGTGGACGCGGCCAGCCGGATCCCCGCCTCGCGATTCTCGCTTCCCCAGCACCGGTACGGGCCCGCCCACCGCTGGGGGACCAGGCGCACGTAGCTGGCGACGCTCGGCGCGCCGATCGCCAGCAGGGCCGGCAACCCGTTCAGCACACCGGCCATGAACGCCTCGGCCTCTTCGAACAAGCCACACGGTCCGGGCCCGCCCGACATCAGTGGGCGTCCATCCCGCCACAGGCTCGTGTGCAGGTGGCAGCCGGAGCCAACCCCGTCCGCCGTCATCGCCGGCGCGAACGAGCAGCGCATTCCGGCTCGCTCGGAGACCGCGCGGATCGTGTGGCGCACGAGCAGAATCAGATCGGCCGCCGTCACCGGGTCCGCCGGCAGCACCGAGAGCTCAAACTGGGAAGCGGCATATTCGGGATGCAGCTGGCCGACCTCGACCGACTCCGCGGCGAGCGCAACCAGGACCTCACGGCAGTAGTCAGAGACCTCGATCAGCCGGTCCATCCCGTAGGCGGGCCCGGGAGCAACCGGAACAAACTCGTCCCCCGCGCCCCGGTCTAGCACCCATTCGGCCTCGAACCCCATCTGCACCGAGAGCCCCTGCTCGGCCGCCCGGTCGACCATGCGCCGCGCGAAGCTGCGCTGGCAGCCGGGGTGCGGGAGTCCGTCCTGCGTTCGGCGATCCACGGGTGCCCATGCCCAGCCCGGTTGCGCGGCCAGGACGACGAGCCGCTCGAGATCGAGAAACAGCCGCAGATCGCCCACCGGCCCGGTCGAGCTGGGGCTCTCGGTGATCCCATCGTCGAACATGAACACGTCGAAGACCGGCGACATCCCGATCCCGTGTCTGGCCGCGTGCTCCAGCCGTCCGACCGGAATTGTCTTCACGCGCGCGATGCCGCTGTTGTCTGGATACGAGCCCGCCACGCCGACGACTCCCTGAGTGGCGAGCTCAGCTGCAAGCTCAGCCGGATCCATGCGCCCCGAGTCCGCCATGGTCGCGCGCCGGCTCGCGCTAGGCGGGTCCGTGGAGCAGGTCGGCTGAGACCGGCAACCGCTCGCGCGAGCTGTCGACCAGAAGCGGAGCGCCCAGCTCCGCCTCGAGCGCCCCCGGACTATCGTCGCTTGCGGGATCGAGCGCGTGGAGGAGCACCTTCACGTATGCGTCCGGCCGGTCGTTCTGCAGATAGTGGTTCGCGTCCGGGATGAAGTACAGGCGATTTCCTGGCGGCCTCAGCATCAGGTGGTGGTTCCACACATAGCTCGCGACCCGCGGCGGCGACACGGTGTCGTAGACGCCCCAGACCACGGTCACCGGGAACTGCACCTGGCTTAGCGCCGACAGCCACTTCTGCTCGTCCTGCGATCGCTCGACCAGGTACTGGATCGTCTCGTGCAGCACCTTCATGCCGTCGTTGTGGCCGAACGTGGCCGCAAGCGCCTCGACCTCGGGGTCGCCCGCTTTGCGGGCGGGGGTGTAGGTCGTCGCCCCCATCCCCTCCGCCAGCTGCGCGGGCGTTATCACCGCCGCGATCTGCGGCCCGGTCTCTCGATCGAGTATGCGTCGCTGCGCCTCGGTCAGGTTCGACAGGGGTAGGAAGATGTTGGCGTTCGAGAGGACCAGGTGCTCGAGTGCCACCGCCGACCGACCTTCAGCGCACCGCGCGGCGTGGAGCAGCGCGACGCTGTC
This sequence comes from uncultured Solirubrobacterales bacterium, assembly GCA_963796645.1. GTDB lineage: Bacteria > Actinomycetota > Thermoleophilia > Solirubrobacterales > Solirubrobacteraceae > Palsa-465. Next base: position 304,885 of record CAWCMQ010000010.1, read on the forward strand.
ACCGCGATCGTGCCCAGCGATCACACAGCTCTCGGCCCCGATTACCTCCGCCAGGTAGTGCTCGATCAACTCCTCATCTCGCGTGAGGCTGTAGCCCCACCCCTGCGGCTTGTCCGAGAACCCGAACCCCGGGAAGTCCAACGCGCAGACGCGGAACCGTGTGCTGAGCTCGGTGGCGACCTCGAACCAGTCAATGCTGCTGGTGGGCCAGCCATGGATCAGGAGCAGCACCGGCGCGTCGGGGTCGCCGAGCTCGACGTGGAATATCTCAACCGACGAGGCCTCGCCCGCCGCCGGCCGCCATGAGAAGTAGCCACCGCGACTCCGCCAGTCGTCAGCCCGCGTGGTGCTCATGATTACGACCTCCTTGGGACGATCCGAGTCCCAACAAGGGATCCCGGGCTGGGTGCGAACTTCGCTCGGTTCGGGCTGAGCGCCGTCACCTCGCGCCCTCGCGCCGATTCTGCAGCACCGGGTGGGCGGGATGCAAGGGGCGCCGTTGCGGCCCCCGCTTGACACGCGGCCGCAACGGCACAGTGAGTACTTAAGGGTTCCCGGGAATCAGCGCTTGTGGGACTCAGCGCGCTTCATGAAGGCAAGCGCGTTCCCCGGGGTGACGCGGGTCCATGCCGGACACCCGATAGGCCTCGCGAGGGCGCGGATGTGCGCTGGAGCGAGGGCCGGCGGGCCGCCGTGGACCGCGGGGGGCCAGCCGCTAGTTGCTCTCCTGGCGGACGCACGCCCGACCGTGAGTGTGCACTGCACGTTCCCCTGCCGACCGGCACGGACCTGCGCCACCACGCCTGAGGGAGGCCACGGGACCGGCAAGCAGGCGGGAGCAGCGCCGCTCACGATGTGTCCTGAACTGGCCCTGATCACCCGGCCTTGCCGCCACGCGCCCACCACGAGCATCTGACCCGCTGGAATCTTCCGAGGATCGAAGCGCGCGTGAACGTATCCCTGCGTAACCGTCACAGCGCCGAGGCGCACCTGGCGCTTGGCCGCGGCAGTGGCCAGCGCCGAGGGTGGTGGGCCCGCGCAGCCCCGGGCGACCTCCACGAATCTCGCCCTGAACCCGAGTTGAGCCAGCCGCTGGTTTACGACGTGGATCGCGCCGAACCGCTTGATCACGATCGAGACGGTGCCGTCATGACCCTGGGTCACGGCGAACGCCGGCGAGCTGCTTGCGGCGCCGAGAATTAGGGCGATCGTCGCACCCACGCCAGCCAGCCCGACCGTGGTGCCGGCGAGGAGCGGCCGAGTAAGACGACCATGCCCCGCCGGCCTGGAGATTCGCGCCAGATCCGCCCCGTGCTCGCGCACGAGCTCGCGCCATAGGCGCTCGTTGAACCTACTCATCGGTTTTGTGCTCCTTTCTCAGCCGGGATCGCGCCCGGGACAACCGCTTGCGCAGCGCCACACGAGACACGCCGAGCGCCACCGCCGCCTCCTTTGGGGTCAGCCCCATCAGGTCGACCAGTTCGATCGCCGCTCGCTCCGGCTCGGGCAGCTGTGAGCAGCGTTGCAGGAGCCCACGGCCCTCCCGCTCGGCGTCGATCCTCGCGGCAAGCTCCTCGATCTCGTCGCTCTCGAGCGCACGGTGTGCGGCGAGCCGCGTGACCGCGTCGCGGCCGTTGGCCGCCTGCTCGCAATGCCGTGCGAAAACATGCCCGGCGATGCCAAACACCCAGGCGCGGGCCGACCCGCGGCCGGGATCAAAGGTTTCAAAGGCGCCCGCCGCCCGGACAAACGTGTCCGAGGTCAGGTCGGCGACGGTCTGCGGCTCGGTGCAACGTCGGGCGAAATACGCCATCACCGCATTGACATTGCCGCGGTATACCTGCTCGAACTCGGCCAGTCCCGAGCCTTTCGAGGAGCCGAGCAGCCTTACTCTCGCGGCCTGCGTCGGTCGGGTCTGAAGATCCTCGTCCCCGCTCTCAATGATCGCCACCGTCGGGCGTGCCGCCGTGCTCATATGCCTCTAGTTGCCGAGTTCACGCTCGTCTGTGACATATGACCGCGAGGCGTGCTCCGGTGCAACCCACCTCGGGTTGATCGGTCTTGGCGATCGAATCGGGATCGTCCGCACGGTCCGTCAGGCACTCACTGGCGAGCTGATCCGATGACCTGAGCGCTCCGGTCGGCGACGCGGACCACACCAAGGACGAGCCCCGGATTGCCCACATCGTCAGAGAGGGTGAGCGAGGGGCCTCGAACCCCCGACCGCCTGGACCACAACCGCCAAGCCGTAACCGCGTGCATGCCCCGGATTCTCAGTCATTTCGGGCGCTGCGCAGTTGTATAGGTGGTCAAGCCCGTTGTCCCGATCTCGTTCGTTTACGTGGGATTCAGGGCGTTTCGGGGGATGTCCCCCAATCGAGCCGCCCGATTTTCAACTTGATCATCATCAACTAGCTACGGCCTAACCACCGGCTGCACGAACAAACTACGGAGCCACATTGCGCAGTCTTTCGCGATGAAGCGGCCGCATGAGCCGACTAACTTGATGCACATGCCCCGTAGGTACCGCGACTTGCGCAAACGCACGGCACGCCAACAGCGCCGCCGCGATGAGCACGTCAAGCGACTGGTGGAACAGCAACACCAACGTGGCCTGCACACGTTTCGTAGACCCCAGCGCGGCGGTCGTTAAGTCGATCGAAGGTCCCGCGCCGGGCGAGGACTCGAGCGTGCCGGCGGGCACTCGGCTTCTACGAACAAAGTACGGATGACCCCGCGGGATGGGCTGACTAACGTTGACCGGCTATGCCTCCGACCAGCGATGAGAGCGAGGGACAACGGAAGTCCCGCGACTTGCGCGAGCGAACCGACCGCGCGCAGCGTCGGCACGAACAGTTCATCGAGCGGATCACCGAACGCCTGCGCAAATGTGGCCTGCCCACTTTTCGTAAATCAACCTCTGAGGCCGAGCCCATCGAGTCGATCGAAGGTCCCGCGCCGGGCGAGGACTCGAGCGTGCCGTCCGATCCCCCGCCTCACGCTTGATCGACGCTGGCATCAGCACTCGAACGCCTTGATCTCGTAGACCTCAGTCGCCTTGCGGCGCTCTCTATCTAGCCAGCAACCCTACTTGGAGGACATCTGACCGATGCGCGCGCTGGTGCATTGAAGCCGGGGCGGCTCGCGGACGACATGGCTGGTGTCGAACAGCAGCGGCGCGGGCGGCTCCACAGTCCCGTCCGCACATACCCGCTCGCGCCGAGTGCGAATGTGCTCCCGAAGTGGGGCGCAACGCGGGGCGGACGGTCCACAAAATGACCGTCCGCCCCCACTTTCGTACGACCACGGTTGCTCGCGCTATAGCGTGCTCGCCACTCCAAGATGATGGGCGCAGCGCGGGCGGCCGGTTCCCAACACGCTGGCCGCCCTCCGAAACTTCGCAATTTCGCCGGAATACTGCGCAACTCTTGGGCGTTCATTCCGTTTTCGCGTGTGAGGGGGCGTACCGCTCGAGGAGGGGCGGCTGTTGAAGACGCCGCCCCTCTCGCTCGGTTGACTCCGATATGGGAGGCGGGCGGCGTAAAGGGGCGTGCCGCCCGCCTCGGAGTCCCATCCGTGAGACCCGGCGTCATTCCTACCACCCGGCGCATTGTCCAGTTGGGCTAGATTTCTCGCACCGTTTCGACCCTCAGCGCTCAAGTGGTCTCGCCGCACCGGGCGTTGTCGCCCCGGGCCTGGCGGTTGGAACGCCCCGAAGCAAACGCCGCCCGCTCGCCGACCCGCCCCGGTCAGTTCTGCCGGCCATCGGCACTATTCAGCAATCCGCCGATATCGAGCGCCGCCTCGGCCTGCGGTGTCCAGAGCCACCCCAGCTCGCCGTCCGTCAGGAAACGGCGGACCGCACGGCCACAAATCGGCGAGGGGCTTCGCAGTACAGAGACGCAATACAGCCGAACCTTCTGGCCTCCGCCAACCCGCCCCCGGCAGCAAGAGCCCGCGGACTGGCGGGGGTTTTCGGGAGGGTGAGCGAGGGGACTCGAACCCCCGACCGCCTGGACCACAACCAGGAGCTCTACCAGCTGAGCTACGCCCACCGTGGAGGCCTGAATCTAGCAGCGCCGGCTGGTTGTTTGACCGCGCCGCAGCACGCGGAGGCGCGGATCTCGATAATCCCGGCGGTGTGGCAGTGCATGACCTTCGAGAAGGGAGCGTGAGCCGTCTTGAGTCTTCCCCCGCCATCGCCTGATTCGGTCGCGCTGGTCACCGGCGCCTCGTCCGGGATCGGCGAGGAGTTCGCCCGCCAGCTCGCCGAGCGCGGCTATCGGGTGGCACTGGTGGCGCGCCGAGCGGATCGTCTCGCGAAGCTGGCCGAGGAGCTCGGCGGATCCGAGCGTGCGATCGTGATCGCCGCCGACCTGGCAGTCCCCGAGGACCGCGACCGGCTCGCCGCCCGTCTGGACGAGACCGGTGCCGCGGTCGAGATCCTCGTCAACTGCGCCGGCTTCGGTGTCTACAGCCCGGTTGCCGAAAGCGACCGGCAGCAGGAGCTCAAGCAAGTCCGGGTGTTGGTGGAGGCCGTCGTCGACCTGATGGCTCGCTACCTGCCCGGAATGGTCGAGCGCGGGCGGGGAGCGATCATCAACGTGACCTCCACCTCGGCCTTCCAGGCGCTGCCTTACAACGCCGGCTACGCCGCGGCCAAGTCGCACGTCCTGCTGTACTCCGAGGCGGTGCACACCGAGGTCAAGGACCGCGGCGTGACGGTCACCGCCGTCTGCCCGGGTCCGGTCCCGACCGGCTTCCAGGAGGCATCCGATGCCTCGTACTTCCAGAAGCGTCTGCCCAAGTTCACCAGCGTGTCGGCTGCGCGGGTCGCGCGTGATTCGATCGAGGCGGCCGAGAAGGGTCGCATCTCCGTGATCCCAGGCGGGGCCCACATCCGCGCCACGTTTGCTCCGAACCGGAGGGCTCCGAGGTGGTTGTCGCTGCCGATCAGCGCCCGGGTGATGAAGCGGTGAGGGCGATCGCCGACGGCTCTGGGTGCCGGCGACCCCGGCCGCGGGCGGCGATGTGCCCCCGCTGGCCCGTCAGCGCCTGACCGCCAGCGCAGCATCGGCCTCGGCAGCCGGGGGCACCGCGGTGGCCTTCGCCAACGACCGGGCTCGGGTTGGCAGCCATGCGACAAACCCACCGAGCCCCGGAACCCAGACCGAGATCGCGTGGTAGACGAGCACGGCTCCGACCGAGGCGGCCGGCGAGAACCCGTACAGGACGAGCGCACCCGCGAGCCCTGAGTCGAGCACACCGATGCCGGCCGGCATCGGGATCATCGTCGCGAGGTAGCCGATGAAGTAGGCCACCGCGAGCGGCAGGACACCGAGCGGATGGCCGGTTGCGCGGCACGCAGCCCACAGCGCGGCCATATCCAGACAGAGGAAGCCCGCCGCGCCGAGCATCCGCCAATGGGGCTTCAGGAGCGATTCCCATGCACCCTGAAGCGACGCGACGACGGAACGAGCGGCGGCTGGGCCCCCCGTGCGGTGGTGGCGCCCGATGACCATCGCCGTGAGGGCCATCCCAATGACGAACAGCGAGACGAGAATCGGGATCCCCGAGTGTTCGAGATCGTGCGGACCGTGACCGATGCCGGCCAGCAGGAACGCTCCCGCGACGCCGTTGATGAAGAATCCGAACAGCGTGAGGAAGCAAAGCAGCGCGCCGCAGCGCTCGATGAGGCGACGCGCGCCGATGCCCTGGTGGCGCAGCAGCCACCCCGTGGTCGCCGCGGAGGAGAAGTTTCCGCCCGGGAGGACAGCGCCGGCACCCATCGAGATCCACGCCACCTGGCGACCGACGGCCCGCCGCGGCTCGGGGAAGAAGCGCCGGAAGATGATCACGTAGCTCAGACATGACGCGAGCTCCAGCCCGACCGCCGCGAGCAGCCAGACGGGGTTCATGTCACTGATCGAGTTGATCACCTGCGCGGGCGGCGCCACGTACAGGAGCACGCCCACCGAGGCGATGCTGAGGATCGCGGTGCCAACCACCCGGAAGCTGGGGCGCGACCGGCCGCGCGACGGGACCGCCGCGTTCCGGTCGCTCTGCACCCCGATCATTCTGAAGTCGCTTCGTGAATGACCGATAAGACCGAGAGATCAGTCCCGAGTCGGCATGCGTCGGCCACTCGGCGGACGACGCCGCGACCGCCGGTGTTGCCGGCTACCAGCAACACCGGCATCTTGGCCATGGCCGAGCTAGACCAGTTGGACGTTCGCGGCCGCAGGACCCTTCGGGCCCTGCTCGGTCTCAAACGAGACCTTCGCTCCCTCGGCCAGCGTCTTGAAGCCGCTGCCCACGATCGCGGAGTGATGGACGAACAGATCCTTGCCAGCGTCGTCCGGCGTGATGAAGCCGTAGCCCTTTTCGTCGCTGAACCACTTGACGGTTCCGGTTGCCATGCGTTCCCTCCCGGGAGTCTTGTGCTGCGAAACGCGGGAGGTGCGGGGGGCAACAACTACGAACGCGGGCACTGATTCGCCGAACGATCCGCTCGGCACGAGAACGTCAGTCTATACCTCGATCTCGGTTTATCCCGACCGGATTTGGCAACCTAGCTCGTCGGGATCACGTTCCGAGCAGGAAGATGCGGCGGCGGGCGGTGATACCGTGGCCGCTGCCATGATGGTCTGGTCACGTCGGCTCCTCCCGCTCGCCGTTGCAGTGATCGCCGCGCTGACGGCGGTCAGCGCGCTCGCGCGAACGACCCGGGGACCTCTGACCGGCACCTGGAGCGGCTACATCGTCTCCCACGCGGGCGGCCATGCGAAACGTCGGCACATCGTCATCGTCGTGAACGCCAGGGAGACCGGCGGCAGCTGGAAGCTCACCTCGACGTGCCAGGGCCCGTTGAGGCTTGACAGCATCTCGAACGGCTACCACCACTACATCCGCAAGCCCGCGATCGGAGCGGCCTGCGCAGGCGGCGACGTTGACTGCCTAAAGCGTGCCGGCGCGAACATGTATGACGCCGTCACATCGCACCTCGGCGGTGAGTACGACGCGAGCGGCACCCTGCATCGCGTCCGGCACAGGTAGGTCCGAGCCTTCCAGACGGCGGCGGATACCGCCGGCAACACGCTCGTTATAGACCGGCATCAGGATCGAGAGCATGGCGGGCCGGGACGCTAGCGGACACCGCCATTCTTGAGGGTGCCGAGCCGGATAGATTTGACGCGCCGGCCCGCTACCGTTCTCGCGTGCCACTGGCTCTTGAAGTTGGCGGAGTGCTCGTCTCACTGATTGGTCTGGCGGCGCTGCTGCGTGCCCACATGCCGGAGGGTGAGGCGCGCGAGGCGGCGGCGATCGCAGTCCCCGCACTGGTTGCCACCGTGCTCGCTGCGGCAGCGCTCTGGCCGTTGCTCGACAAGTTGGTTAACGACACTCAGCGCAACGACCGCATCACGTCGCTGCATGCATCTGTTGCCGGTGGCATTGCCGCTGAGGCACGCACAGATTTCCTGCTCTGGGCCCAGTCACTGATCCCGGATCAAGCGCCTTATTACTTTCTGGGCCCTCCCCACTTGGCACTATGGGTCACCTTCCAGTTGACTCCTCGCCTAGCCGTCACCTCACCGCGCCAGGCTCAATGGGTCGTGCTGTACAGCCACCCGCTGAGCGCCCTCGGGCCCGAGAGCGGGCAGTTCTTCCAACCATTCCGTTCGCCCCGGGTTTGGGCGTGGCACGGAGACGCTAGTGCGGACGGCTCTCGGCCCAGCCCTCGCCAACGTTCTCTTCGTGTGCGCCGGTCTCGCGGTGCTGGCTGCGCTTCGCATGGTGCGTCGGACCGCCGCGTCAGTGATCGCGGCTTTGGGACTTGCGTTTTGTGTCGGAGCGGCGAGCGTGAGTCTCCTCACGCTGATCGCCGTTTTGGCCGGGGTCTCGTTCACCGCGGGGACTGTCGAGGGCGTGTCGCTGGCGATCATCATCGGCGCCGGCGCAGTGGTGCTCCGACGTCCGCGAGCACGGGTGGTCCGAGGCACTGCGTTACCCCGGCTCAAACCGATCGAGATCGTCAAGCAGAATCGCGCGCTTACCGCCTTTGTGGTGCTGTTCGGCACATACGCGATCATCGGCCTCGTCCGCGCCTCAGTGATGCCGATGAATTTGTGGGACGGCTGGGCGCTGTGGACACGCAAGGCGCTTCTGCTGACCGACTTCAACCACCTGCCGGTCGCGTTCTTCACCGCGCCCGCGTACGCTTCGACGCACCAGAACTACCCGCTTCTCCTGCCCATGCTGGAGGCGACCTGGTTCCGCTTTGCAGGTATGGTCGACACGCAAGCGGTCCACGTCGAGCTCTGGCTCCTGCTGATCGGATTCGTGTGGGCGGCTGCGTTTGTCCTTGCGCGTCGTGGAGCGCCGGTCGTGACCTGGGCTCCGGTGCTGATGCTGGTCGCAATCGCGACCGGTACGTACAGCCAGCTTCTGTCGGGCTCGGCAGACATCCCGATGGCGATCTTCGCCGGGCTCGGCATCCTTCTCTTGGGGTTGTGGACCAGCAGTCGCCAGCCCGAGGAGCTCGCGATCAGTGCGCTGATGCTCGCCGCAGCGGCCAACACCAAGAATGAGGGTATGCCGGTCGCAGTAATTGCCCTGATCGTGGCGGCGGTTGTCGTCTATCGGACCAACGGGTCCGCGATCCGGCAGCTAGCGTTCGCCGCCGCCGGCGTCGCTGTTGCTGTTCTTCCCTGGCGGATCTGGATCGCGGTCCACCACGTGCCAGCCGATCCCGACGTTCCCTTGCGGAATGCCTTCAACCTGCCATACCTGTTTGGACGATTGCAACGGCTCGGACCGTCGTTCTCAGCGCTCCATCACCAGCTTGCCGATCAGAGAATCTGGTCCTACGTATTGCCGATCGGCGCAGGGATCGCACTTGCCTGCATGGTCTGGCGCGTAGCCCGCCGCCAGGCGGCGTTCTACCTCGCGACTGGCACTCTGATCTGCCTCCTCTACGTGTGGGTGTACTGGTTCAGCCCCCTTGATTTGAAGTATTACCTGGGCACGAGCAGCTACCGCGTGATTGACGTGATCGTGTTCATCGGGGCCGCGGCGGCACTGCAGCTGCCAGCTGAAATTCAGGCCCGCCGCCGGACATGACGCGCGCATGTGGATCGGATTCCATGTCGAGAACCGCCGGCCGGCTCCGCTCACCAGGTGAGGGCCTCGGCTGGCGCGGCCCACGACACTAAGAGATCCGGAGGATGTAGCTCATGTCGCACATACGACGGTTTGACCATGTCGGCATCACCGTCGGGGACCTTGACGCGGTGACGGCGTTCTTCGTGGGGCTGGGCCTCGAGGTCGAGGGCCGGACGTTCGTAGAGGGCGAGTTCGTGGACACCGTCATTGGGATCCCCGGCTCCCGCAGTCACATCGTCGTGCTGCGGCCTCCTGATGGAGGTGCTGGGCTGGAGCTGTCGAGCTTCGTCTGGCCGGAACACGAGCCAGGGTCGCCCGCCGCCATGGCCAACGAACTGGGGCTGCGCAATGTGTCATTCGAAGTCGACGACTTGCAGGCGACGGTCGATCGGCTGGCTGCGGACGGCTACGGCCTGGTCGGCGGCGTCGGTCAGTACGAGAACATCTGGCGGATGGCCTACGTTCGCGGGCCAGAGGGGATCATTGTTTCCCTGGCTGAACGGATCGGCTGACACGCCCCGACGTCGCTGGCTGGAGAGCGAATGCCCAGATTGCAACCCCAGCCAAGCCGCCGATGCCCCATGACGGGCGAAAGCTTTGGGTCGTTGAATGCGCACCCCCTGCTTTCGCGCGACGAGGCCAATCTTGCGCCGACCGTCCTGCCTTCGTGTTGGCGCGGCATTTTCCGGTGTCACAGCGTTCGCGTCGCTCCGCGCATGGCTGTCGCTGCCCCCTCTCGTCACTGTCCCGCGGGACGCTCGGTGCGGTTGGGTTCGCGGCGGAGTGGCGCACGAGCACTTTTTCACTCCTTAGAGCTTTTGGTCGTGCGGCAGCTGCGTGGTGTCGAGCGTGGTGTTTGGCGGCTCGGGCGTCGTGAGGGCGTCCTTGAAACCGCGCATTCCGCTGCCGATCCCGCGCCCGAGTTCGGGTAGGCGCTTGGCGCCGAACACGAGCAGAAGTACGACGAGTATGAGCAGTATGTGGATTGGGTTCTCAAGTCCGCTGAGCATGCGGGGGTTGCCTTTCGTTGCGTGCGTTTTCCTGGTCAGGCGTCGTAGTTGACGTTGACGGTCCCGCTGGTGGGGTGCGCTTGGCAGGTGAGGACGTAGCCAGCGTCGAGGTCGGCTTGGCTGAGCGCGAAGTTGTGGTCCATGTCGACGGTGCCCTCGAGCAGCTTCGCCCGACAGGTGCCGCAGGCACCGCCCATGCACGCGTACGGTGTCTCGGGGCAAGCGTGGAGCGCGGCTTCGAGGATCGAGTCGCCTGGCACGAGCTCGGTTGTCCGCTGACGGCCGGAGAGGGTGAAGCTGATCGTCGATGCAGGGTGTTCCCGGTCGCCCTGCGCGCCGTCGGTGCCGTAGCCGAAGAACAGCTCGAGGTGGATGTGGTTGGGGTCGACGCCGTGTTCGGTCAGCGTCTCGCGGACGGTCGTGGTCAGCTCGACCGGGCCGCAGAGGAACCACTCGTCCACCGCATCGGGTTCCAAGCCTGATGCGAGCCATCGCTCGAGCTTGACGCGGTCGATCCGGCCGCACAGCTCGGGAGTGTGCAGCGGGTCGCGCGAGAGGACGTGGAGGATCTCGAGGCGGTCGGCGTAGTCGGACTCGAGCTCGTCGAGTTCAGAGCGAAACATCGTCGACTCGCGCCTGCGGTTGCCGTAGATCAGGGTGAACCGGCTCTCGGTCTCGATCTCCAAGGTGGTCTGCAGCATCGAGAGGATCGGGGTGATGCCGCTGCCGGCGACGATTGCGACGTAGTGCTTGCGGTTGAGCGGGTCGAGTGGGGTCCCGAACCGGCCGGTGGGGGTCATCACCTCTAGCACGTCGCCGGCCTTCAGCTGCTCGGAGACGAACGTCGAGAACGCGCCGCCTGGGAGGTGCTTCACGGCGATCCGCAGCATCGCCCGGGTCGCGGGCGCGCAGATCGAGTAGTTGCGCCTCACGCCTTCGCCACCGAGGTCGGTCTTGACGGTCACGTGCTGACCGGGCTCGAACCGGAACTCGTCGCGCAGCCCTTCGGGGACCGCAAACGTGACCAGCGTCGAGTCGACGGTGAGCGGATCGACGGATGCCACCGGCAGCCGGTGAAACACCGCGTGGGGGGCGCTGGAGCCCGTCGGCATCCGCACCGGCAGCACCTTAAGCAGCTTGCGGTTGAGCTCCTTCCACTCGCGGAACTCCTCAGGATTCAGCGATTTGCCGAACGCGGTCGCGATCGCGGGGTCGCGTTCCAGGTAGGCCTCCTCGCTGCGCCTCCAGATCCTCAGGTAGCGGTAGAACGGAACCGAGGGATGCAGGTGATGGACGAGGTGGTAGTTCTGGGAGAGCATCAGCGGCGTTAACAGCCACTCCAGCCCGACCCGGTTGCGGGTCGCGCGGTAGCGGTTCTCGGTCTGCGTGTCCTCGAGCCCGTGGTGGGGCAGCCAGTCAAACCACCACGCGAGCACGATCAGCGCGACCCGCTCCGGGATCAGGTACACGACCAGCAACAGCCAGAAGCTGCCGGTGATCACCGTCGCCGCGACCACCGCGAGCGACACCGCCATCAGCGCCCCGGTTTCGGCCAGCTCGCGGCGGGGGCGTCGCTTGCGGTTTCGCAGGTAGAAAGCGAGATAGGGCGCGTCCATCGCGGCGAACCGGACCGGTAGTTGCCACCAGCGGCCGTGGCTGGCGAAATGATCGGGGTCGTGATCGTCGTCGTTGGTATGGCGGTGGTGCTCGATGTGGATGAACCCCCACCCCGGGAACGAGATCAGCGGCGAGACGAATAGCATCGCGGCGCGGCCGAAGACGCCGTTGACCCACCGCTTGGAGCTGATCGAGTAGTGCGACGCGTCGTGCAGGACGGTGAACATCACGAAGATCGCGACCGCGTCCAGCGCGATCGTCAACGGCCGTGGCGCGTGATGACCGATCGCAGCCCAGCTTGAGGCCGCGAACAGCACGAGCGCCGCGGTGAAGATGCCGACGATCGGCCACGAGAGCGTGGGAACCGCCTCGCCGGGGTCGGGCAGGGCCCGGCGCGACGGTGGCGGGCGATCGACGCTCGTTGTCAGGTCGGGGTTTCCGGTGCTCATCGGCAGCGCTCCTGGGGGAAGGGCGCTCGTGCTGGGCACGTGCGCTCCACCGTCGGCGATTGTGTTCCTGGCTGGTCCACGCTGGATGATCGGGCCGGGATCCGGCTATCGCTTACACATCTCAAGCGGGGATCGAGGACGGGTTGCCGCCGAGGGCCCCGACGACTTCGCGCGCCGCTCGCTCGCCCGCGCGTACCCCCCCGTCCATGGCGCCCACATTGATCGGGGCGGTCTCGGTGCCGGCCCAATGAATCCGGCCAACGGGATCGGAGAGCGCCGACGTGTACATCGTGAGCAGCCCAGGGGGCACGGGTGCCTTGCACCCGGCGATCCAGGGTTCCCGCATCCAGTCCTTCTCGATGTACTCGATCGGGTGGAGTGCCTGCTTGCCGAAGATCGTCGCGAACGCGTCGAGCACCGCGCTGCGTCTGGCCCCGAGATCGTTCAGCTGCCGTGGTGATCCACCGAACTCGAACTTCTGATTGGCGGTTCCGAAGAACGACAGGAGCACTCCCAGGCTGCCATCCGGCGGCGAATTGTCGGCGGTGTACAACGCGGCCGGGAGATCGGTGATCGCCCCCCCGTTGAGCCCCTGAGCGCGCCAAAACGGCTTCTTGTAGACGGCGAAGGTCTTCCAGCCCCCGCCGATCGGCCACATCTTCTGCACCATGATGCGTTGGGTGGTCAGCGTCGGGGCGTAACGGACGCGGTTCGCGTCCTGCGGGGTCATCGCGACGATCACGCGTCGGGCGGCGAACTCCTGGTTGCCACTGCGCACCACCACGTGCTTCCGGCTGGTCTGGTCGATGTGGTCGACCGGGGTTTGGAGCATCACGCGCGATCCCAGCCGCCGGGCCATGCGCAGCGAGATCTCCTGCGAGCCGCCGACGAAGCGCGAGTTCTGCGCGCCGCCCGAGGTACCGATCAGCCGGGCGATTCCGCCCCCCGAGTGGATCACGAACAGCGCGAACAAGAACGAGGTGGCGTGCGGGTCCTGGCCGTTGATGATCGAAAACACGAGCGTGTACAGCGATCTGGCCTCCGCGTTGCCCACGTTCGCATCCAGCCACTGACCAAACGTCATCGAGTCCCACTCCAATGCGTTCGGTGCCTGCCAGGGCGCATCGAGCGGAACCGTGCTGGCCATCTGATCGAGCCGCGTCAGGTTCGAGAGGACGTCAGCCAGCGCGGCGGGCCCCAGGGGCGGGAGCGTGCCGGTGTGGGGTTGACGGTTGCCTTTGTAGACGTAGACCGACTCACCTTTGACGTAGGTGTCGAACATCCCGATCTTGAGCTCGCGCGCGAGCGCCTGCACCCGATCCTGTCCGGGCCCGGTCCACTGCCCGCCCCCCTCGGTGATGTTCTTGCCGGGGAGCGGCAGGTTGACCGTGCGACCGCCGACGCGGTCGTTGGCCTCGAGCACAAGCACCGACAGATTCGAATGGCGGTGCAGGCGATACGCGGCCGTCAGACCAGAGATACCACCGCCAATCACGAGCACGTCAACCGTCGCACCGGACGGGCGCCGTCTCTGGCCTCGCCCCGGTGCCGCCGCCGCTCGCGAGGTCAGCGGACCGAGGGCAACGCCGGCGGCCCCAACGACCGCCGAGCCCAAGGCCTGACGGCGGGAGATCCCGCCCTTCGACCGCTGCCCGCGCGTGGTGCCGGGATCCGGCTTTTCCTCATGTACGTCTGCGCTCATCACTTCACTCTCCTGTCGTTATCCGGTCGCGAAATCGCGGTGAGACACTTTTGAGGCACCGCCCGCATTGGGCTGACCAACGTCGAGCGAGGGGGTCTGGACATCGGCTCGCTGATCGCCGCGCGTCGGCTCACGTCAGCGCACCGGGATTCCGAGTTGCTGCTGCCAGAAGCCGCACTGGTGGTCACTGACGAACGATCCGGACGGCCTGACGGCTCCGGGCTTCAGCTCCTGGATGAGCTTTGTCCCCGATGGGCTGACACGGCGGGTGTGCCCGCCGAAACGCGGCCAGGACGGCAGGCCGCGAGCGTTCGGGTTGCCTGAGGCGATGAAGTGCGACCAGTAGCCGACCATCACCCTCGAGAGCTGCTGCTGGCTTGCGGTCAGCGGCGCGAGATCGTGGAACGGAAACAGGTAGGCGACCTCAGAGGCATGGAATGCGCCCTGGGGAATGCTGGTCGGAGCGGCGAAGAACGGCGGTGCGTGCTGGTCGTCGAACTCGTAGGCATACACCGGGAGGCGAGTCGAGTAGAGCAGGTCGTCGGCGTGGGCCGGGCAGGAGTACAGCGAGTCGGTCTTCTCCGTGGCGTAGGCAAGATCCGGCGACGGGTAGGCGCTTGCCGGATATTTGGCAAGGATCGCGCCGGCGCTGCCCGGATTCTCCTGCTGGACGCGCGTTGTGTAGGTGGCCGGAGTCAGCGGACCGCCGCCGAGGAAGTTGACGTTGACGAATGTGCGAAAGCGATACTCGTCATGGGTGCTGCCGACCAGCACGGGAACGCGATTGATCCGGCCCTTCGCCCACGCTGCCGCCGGCGAGATCGGGAGCACGGCAGGGCCTGTGTTCACGCCCCACGTCGCGGCCAGTTCGCCCGAGATCAACTTCGAGGCCGGTAGCGCGCGTAGGCAGCTCAGCTGCGTCGCCGCGTCGCTGCATCCGACCGACGCGGCGAAGGTCTGCCCAGCGGCCTCGCCCGCGCCCAGCGTCAAAATCGGCGACGTCGCATTACTCCCAGAGCCTCCCGCAGCGCAGGTGCCGCTCTCCAGGATCGCGCGCTCGAACAAGCCACGCGCAGCGGGCGACGCGATCAGGTCGCAGCTCGCCCACGCGCCGGCCGACTGCCCCCCGACCGTCACCTGCCTGGGGTTACCCCCGAACGCCGCGATGTTCGCCCGCACCCAGCGCAGCGCCGCCACCTGGTCCATCAATCCGTAGTCGCCGGAGGTGTGATCGGGGCTCTGCGCCGACAGCCCCGGAAGCGCGAGGTAGCCGAGCGGGCCGAGGCGATAGTTCACCGTCACGACGACTACCCCGCCCTCGACTGTGAGCCGTGAGCCGTCGTAGTCGCTCCCGGCGCCGTAGATGTCGTTCCCGCCGTGGAACCAGACGAATACCGGCCGTGGGTGGGTGGAGCGAGCGTGGGTCCAGACGTTCAGGTAGAGGCAGTTCTCCGAGGTGCTGCCGGTGAGATTTGACGCGCCCGGCAGGATCGCCTTGCCGCCCGGGAGCAGCGTCAGCGGTACCTGTGCACACGGACTGCCAGGCCGGGTCGCGTCCCGTATGCCCTTCCAGTTCGACGCGGGCTCGGGTGGACGCCAGCGCAGCCGCCCGACGGGTGGCGCCGCGTATGGGATGCCTTGAAAGACGCGGTACGCGCCGCGCACGAGCCCGCGTACGGCCCCCGAACGAGTGTTGACAACGGCGCCCGTCGTCCGCGCGAACGCGGATGCGGACATCGGGATCGCGACGATCGCCACGATCAGGACCAGGCCCTGGCCGATCAGCCTGCTTCGCACTGCTCTCATGCCCAATCTCCTTGTTTGGCTGACCCGGGTCGCGATCGCCCGCTGCGACACATTCCAGGCCCCGTCATTGCGTGAAATCAGTGAAGGCGGGATCACCGACAGCGCCAGATTCGCTCACGTCCGCCGACCTGCATATGGCGGACAGCGGCAGAACTGAGCGCGCACTTGCCGTAATCCGGCAAACCGGCGACCATATGCCGATGTGGAGGACGCGCCTGGCCGAAGTTCTGCTCGCCGATGCCGACGACCTCGCCGCGAGCATCATCGACGCCGTCGCGCAGCAAGTGGACGCCCCGCAGCTGTTCAACCGGCCCGAGCAGGTCCAGCAGGTGACCAGGGCGACGGCTGGGCTCATTCAGGCGCTCGCCGCGTGGATCGTCGACCCGCGGCAGGAGATCGCCGACGCAGAGGTGGCGTGGAGCCAGGCGACCGGCGACCTCACCGGCCGCAACGGGGTGCCGCTGGCCGACCTGCTGGCCGGCCACCGGATCGCGCTCGCGCGCCTCCAGGAGCTGCTGATCGCCCGCAGCGCGGACTGGGCCGACAGCGCGGTGGACGCGGCCGACGGACTGGCCCTGCTGTCCTCCTTCTCCGAGGCGCTGATCCCGCGGATGACCATCGCCCACGCGGCCGGAGCCCGTCTCCGTGCGGAGACGCTCGAGACGACGCGCCTGGCCGCCATCCGCACCGTCCTCGCTGACGGGCCCTTCGAGGAGCCGCGCCTCGGGATCCGCGCGGCGCGGTCGCACATCGGGGTGGCCGCAAGCGGTCCCGCCGCCGAGCGGCTCGGGGTCGTCCTGGGCAGTGCGGACGTCGGGACCGTGCTCATCGTCGCCCCGGTTCCCCACACGAGCTGGGCATGGTGCGACGGCGACCGCCTGCGCCTCGAGGCCCTGAGCGGCCTCGGCGGATGGGTCGGCGTCGGTCAGCCGGCCGTCGGAATCTCCGGCTTCATCGCCACCCACCAGCAGGCGCTGCTCGCCCTCGAGGTCGCCTTGCGCGGACCCGTCGGGACGGTGCGCTACGAGCACGTGGCAGTGCAGGCCCTCGTGTGGGGCGGCCCGTCCGCCGCCGAGCAGCTCGTCGCGCACGCACTCGGGGGCCTCGCCGGGCCGGGCGGACGTACCGCCAAAGTCCGTGAAACGCTCAGCGCCTGGGTGGAGTGCGCGTGCAGCGCGGCGGAGACGGCCCGCCGGCTTCACCTGTCCGAGCGCACCGTGCGCTACCACCTCCAGCGAGCTGCCGAACTCCGCGGCCGAGCGCTCGAGGAGAACCTCCCCGCGCTCGCCACAGCACTGCGCATCGCCGACCAGTTGCCCGGCAAGGGCTAACGGCCGAGCCGTGCGACAACTCGGCGGGCGCCCGGCCTGACCGCAGCTCGAGTGCCGCCTACGACGCCCCCGCAGCCCGTGGAGTCGGCTCGATCAATGCGCCGATGATCCTGAAGCCCGTCGTCGGGGGGCGAGCCGGTCAGTGACCGGCCAGGTGGATGATGCCGACGCTGTCCAGCCCGTCGAGCACGAGCTGGACGGCCAGCGCCGCCAGCAGGATGCCGAAGATCTTCTCGGTGACGAGCATGCGGCTCTCGTCCAGATGGTCGCTGGCCCGGTTGGCCAGCCGGAACACGGCCACGTCGAGGGCGAGCACAAGTGCAAGCACGCCGAGGACCATCGCGAAGACGGCCACTGAGCCCGCCTCGGCGGAGAGGGTCACGAGCGCGACGATCCCGGCCGGGTTCAAGAGGTACGGGACCGCGAGCGGGAAAACGGCAGTGCGCATCGGATCGCGTCCCTTGATGGCCTCGCTGTCGCCGGCGTCCGCGCTCCCCAGCACCATCGTGATCGCGATGATGATCAGGATGATCCCCCCGGCGATCGACAGCGACCCGGTCGAGAAATGAAGCAGCCTGGACAGGAGCTCGCCGAGCCCGAGCAGAATCAGTGCAACAACGCCGGCGGTGGTCAGCATCTTGCGGACGATCTGGGCCTTGGTTGGCCCGTCGAGCGGTGCGGTTATCTCGACGAACGGCACCAGCGCGATCTTCGGACCGATACCAATCAGCAACAGCAGGAAGGTGTCGATCACCAGGTAGATGTCGACCGACGTGTGCTTCATGGCACCGCCCTGCCGGTTCTCCTTGAGTGGGCGCCTGGGCGATGGCCGGGCTCTGCCCTGGCATGGAAACGCAAGTCTGCAAGGCACGAAATCGAATGTCCCTTGGCGGGTCGATCATCGGGTCCTTGGCGACGTCCACCTGCGGCAGATTGGTTCGCGCAGCGACTACCGAGCGTCAGGCGGTGGGCGCACCCGCGGCCGCGCGCGCATCCCACGCAGCTCCTCATGTCCGGATGACGCAGCGAAACCCGATGTGGCTGGTCGATGCGTCGACGGTTTCGGACTGTCGGGCCGAAGCATCGTCCGGAAGGCGGCGCGGCGTTTCGCGCGGCTGGTAGACCGACTCCTCCATCGTTCGGCCGGCAACACTCGCCGACGGTGTCGGCGGAAACGAAAGCGAGTACCCGACCTCCCGCTCAGTCGTCGAATCAGACAATGTGGCTCCTTTCCGAACCCGATCGGTTCCCCTGCACAGCGATCGAAGCCTGATCTGCAGCCAACCACTCCTCATCACCCCGATCGGGTGAGGCCGCTGGGGATTCCCCTTTGCATGCCCGGCTGCAGTCTCATGTTTCTTGCCGCGACGGCACCACGCGTCTCGAACCAGCTCGGGCGCGCTCATCCGAGCACGACTGATCGCCCGCCGCGCCGGAACCGCTTTCGCGACGAGACGAGCATCTCGCAGCCCTCGAGGAGCGTCCTGCTCCGCACGGTGGCTGTCGCGCAAAGGGGCACCTATGCGACGGCTATCGGTTCGCTCGACGAGCGGCGCTCGCAATTTGTTCGAGCGCTGAGACGACCTCGGTGATGGGGCCGGTAGTCACGATCTCGTGGTCGGCGCCGGCGCGCAGGAGGGGCTCGTAGGTATCCAGGTCGTTTGCGATCTTCGTTCGGTCCTGTGAGGTGGACCCGAATGGGTTGGCGCGGTTGGTGACGCGCTCGAGGAGGACGTCGACCGGTGCGCTCAGTAGGACGACGGCGTCGAAGCGGTCATAGAGCGCGCTCTGGTTCGCCACGCAACCCGCGATGAAGAGCCAACCCACCCGGTGGCGGTCAAGGAGTGCGCCGACCCTCTCGAGGTCCCAGAGCGGTTCGGGCCCGTCGGGCGTCTGGCTCTCGACAATCCAGCCTGGCTCATCGGTGTCGACGGTTTGGTGTCCGTGGTGGGCAAGTACGGCGAGCGTGCTTGACTTCCCCGTCCCGGACATGCCGGTCACGAGCACGACGGACCGCTGTAGAGCGGTTTCGCGCTGCCTCGTATCCAAGCTTCGCTTCAAGTCGACGACAGCCTGAAGGATCGAGTCTCCCGACGTGGACTTTGGCACGTGCGACCTCACCCGCAACGCGTGTCCGTCCGGCCGGTTCGGTGGGATTTCGGAATGGCCCAGAATTTCATTGATTGTGATCGTGAGCAGGCGTTCTTGTCCGTGAACCCGGGCTCCGTAGAGCCTTCGGCTACCTCGGAGATAACCGAAGGCTAACTGTTATCCTTCGGTTGTCGTCTAACCGGCCGAAGCTTAATGGCACGCCTACGAGGACACTACGTGACGAGGCACTACGTCGGCATCGCGGGCGCGCAGACCGCGGCCGAGCGGCGCGGAGGCCGCTATCGGGCGTTCGTCCCGGACCCAATCGCCGAGCTCGACGTGTCCTTGCCCGCCGCGCTCATGGCCGACCTGGAGAGGGCGTCCGGAGCCGTAGGCGCGCTGAACGACTCGCCCCCCAAGCTCGCATCCCTGGAGGCCGTCGCGCGGCACATCCTTCGCCAGGAGTCGACCGCCTCGTCGCGGATCGAGGGACTCGCGCCGGGGCCTCGGCGAATCGCCCTGGCGGATTTTGAGCTCGAGTCGACCCACGACCAGAAGGCGGCGGACACTGTCGGCAACATCCGTGCGATGGTCCAGGCGCTGGCCCTTGGCGACGCGCCCGAGCGCATCACGCCCACGCGCGTCCAAGCCATTCACAAGACGTTGTTGCGATTCGGCCAGGACGCACCGATCGCCGGCCAGCTGCGAGCGGACAGCGGCTGGATCGGGGGCTCAACGCCAACCACAGCCGTATACGTCCCTCCCCCGTCTGACGAAGTCCCTCGGCTGCTCGACGACCTGTGCGCGTTCGTGAACCGGACCGACGTACCGACGCTGATGCAGGCCGCCATCGCCCACGCCCAATTCGAGAACGTGCACCCGTTCGCCGATGGCAACGGCCGCGTCGGACGATGCCTGATCCACACCGTCCTTCGCCGCCGCGGCCTGGCGCCGAGTTTCGTCCCACCTATCAGCGTCGTCCTCGCGGCACGCCGCGACGCCTACTTCGCGGGGCTGGGCGAGTACCGCGAAGGCAAGCTTGACGCGTGGCTGTCGTTCTTCGCCGATGCGACCGACGTCGCAGCGACGCGAGCAGAGGAACTCGCGGCGTCGATCGA
The DNA here is from genome assembly GCA_963796645.1 of uncultured Solirubrobacterales bacterium. Classification (GTDB taxonomy): domain Bacteria; phylum Actinomycetota; class Thermoleophilia; order Solirubrobacterales; family Solirubrobacteraceae; genus Palsa-465. Next base: position 325,171 of record CAWCMQ010000010.1, read on the forward strand.
CTCGCTCGAGGCCGACTGGCTTGGCCGATTCGGACGCCGGCCCCGCTCGGATTCTGCCGTCCATCGCGTCCTTCGCTTGCTTCCGGCGCACCCGGTACTCAATGTTCCCGCTGTCCAGGAGCTGCTCGGCATTTCTGACGTCGCGGCCGGACGCGCGCTGAACGAGCTCGCCGCCGTCGGGGCGATCCGAGCGCTCGACAGCCGGGCTCGTGGGCGGGTGTGGGAATGCCCGGCCATGTACGAGTTGATGACGCAATTCGAACAGGCACTCACCGGATGAACAGCCTGGTCAGAAAGTTGTCATTTGCAAGTATTCGTACCGAGATGTCCGGAAACGTCCCAGGACGTCCTTGAAGACGTCCCGAGATGTCCTTGAGACGTCCTGGCG
>CAWCMQ010000011.1:0-793102 GCA_963796645.1 uncultured Solirubrobacterales bacterium
CATGAACGCTCGGCCGGCCCATCGCCAAACGCGTGTCTCAGGTCTTCAACCGTTGCCCGGAAGCGTTGCCCGACGAACCTTCGAGCCGAATCAGAAACTACGGGCCCCACAAAATCGCCTGATTTCCAGCCTTCCTCCCATGCCCCCGGCAGGACTCGAACCTGCGACCCACGGCTTAGAAGGCCGTCGCTCTATCCAGCTGAGCTACGGGGGCCTTGCGAGAATGTAGTCATGTTCATCCGACGATCTGCAATCAACGTACTGCTGGGCCTCTCGCTGCTGGCCGCGACGACGGGCGGACTCGTCGTCGCCGGCGCCGGAGCGAGAACCTCACGCGCCGCCAAGAAACCACCACAGAAGCGTTGCCTTGTCCCTGGATACAAGAAGACGATCAACCAGCTGTGGAGTCCTGACATGGCGGCCGCGAAGGCGTACGCGCACTCGCGCACGGGTGACATCGAGTTCGCGGTCAGAACCGACCACACCTACCACGCGTACCGCGCCGACCACGTCGAGTGGTCCGCGAGCGTGCTGAAGGCGATGCTGATGGTCGCCTACTTGAATCGCCCGTCGGTCCGCAGCCGAGCGCTCGACAGCTACGACAAGTCGCTGCTGTACCCGATGATCACCCACTCGGACAACACGGCGGCGTCGACCGTCGACACGATCGTCGGGGACCGCGGGCTCGACGCGCTCGCGCACCGGGTCGGCATGAAGCGCTTCCTCGCCGTCTCTCCGATCTGGGGCGAGAGCCACATCGACGCGGCCGACCAGACGCGGTTCTTCTTCGACATCGACACGTTCATCGTCAAGCGCCACCGGGCCTACGGCATGCACCTGCTCGCGTCGATCACCCCGTCCCAGCGGTGGGGGATCGGCGAGGTCGCGCCGCGCGGCTGGAACCTCTACTTCAAGGGTGGCTGGGGCTACGGCACCGGGCTGATGGACCACCAGGTGGTACTGCTCAAGCGCGGCTGCGCACGCGTGTCGCTCGCTGTGCTGACGATGTACGACGGCTCCCACCCATACGGCAAGGACACGCTCAAGGGGATCTTCGAGCGTCTGCTGCACAAGTTCCCCCAGCCCCGGACGCGGCATCGGAAGAAGTAGCCGTCCACCGGCGGCTTTCGAAACCGGCGGGCGTGAGCGTTTTACATCGGGGCGCCCGGATTCGAACCGGGGACCTTACCGCCCCAAACGGTACGCGCTACCAGACTGCGCCACGCCCCGAAAGCGTCAGCTGAGTCTAGACGCCAGTCCACTCGGACGCGGTCGATCCACGCTTGCAGGCGCGACCTGAGCAGCGTGTCATGTACCCGGACGGTGACCACGCCATGGGCGCACCGCCATCGACGCCCGCTCATCTTCCCGCTGTTGGACTTCCGCTGGAATTGGATCGTGGCGCCATCGATATCAAGCACATCTCCCCAAAACGTCCGGAGCTCGTCCAGATCCTGATCCGCGTGATACTGGATGCTGAACACGAGTCGTCTGCTCGTCAGTGCTCGCAGCCAGGACGCAGCCACAGCGACGACGTTTGGATCCGAATTGCCGATCGCCACTGTGTTCCGATTTCGCTTGTAGCCCTCCGCTATGTCAAGCACCACGAAGTCCCGGAAGGTCGGGATCCGGACCAGCTCGTCGTACTCGCTGAGCCCCTGCGCATACGCCTCGTCGCGCAGCCGCTTGTACTTCGCACGCATTGCCGCGTTGCCCTTGCGGCGACCCGGCGTCGCCCGACGCGGCCGCGCCAGCGGCAGATCCTGAATCCAATACCAGACCGTGGTCCTCGGCAGCGCGAGCCGTTCGGCGATGTCATCGAGCGACAGTCGCTTGTCGACTCGGAGCTCGCGCGCGCGTTGTTTCAGATAACCGGGGTAGGCCATCGCGTGATCGAACATATGTTCGCGTCGCGGTCGGACGGAAGCCGCCGCGATTGGACGGCACGCCACTGCCAAACTCCAGCCACGATGTCCCGTGGAATGCGCTCCCCGCAGCTTGGCTACGCGCTCGCCGCGACGGCCGCCACGCTGTGGGCACTGAACGGCTCGTTGGCGCGCTTCCTGCTCGACGATCACATGCCGCCGGTACGGCTGGCCGAGCTGCGGTCGGTGCTCACGTTCGCGGCGATCGCTTGCGGGCTCGTGATCGTCCGGCCACGTCTGCTGAAGATCGACCGGGCAGATCTCCCCCCAGTTCGCGCTGTTCGGGATCATCGGCCTGGCCGGCGTGAACGCCTTCTACTTCGGGGCGATCGCGCGACTGCAGATCGGGGTCGCGTTGACGATCCAGTACCTCGCCCCGATTCTGCTGCTGCTGTGGCTGAAGGTCGTCCACCGGCGGGCACTACCGCGCGGGCTGTGGAGCGCCGCGGGACTGTCCGCGATCGGCTGCTTCTTCGTCGTCGGCGCCTTCCAGCCCGGCAACTTGGACGGGATCGGCGTGGTTGAGGCGTTCGGTGCCACGGCCACGTTTGCGATCTACCTGTTCGCGAGCGAGAAGCTGGGTCAGCGCTACGCGGCCGCGACCACCCTGGTGTGGGGCTTCGGGCTCGCGAGCCTGTTCTGGGTGATCACCCAGCCACTGTGGAGCTTCCCGCTCACCTCCCTGTCGAGCGCTCGGAACATCGCGTTCGCGGCCTACGTCGTGATCGGGGGCACGCTGATCCCGTTCGCGTGCATCATCGCCGCCACCCGCCACATCCCCGCCGCCCGGGCCGGCGTGGTCGCCACGCTCGAGCCCGTGCTCGGCGCCGTGCTCGCGTGGGCGATCCACGACCAGCAGCTCTCGTCGCTGCAGATCGTCGGTGGCCTCGTGGTCGTGGCCGCGGTGATCTGGGTCCAGTCGCAGCGGCCGCGGCTCGAGGTTGAGCTGGCCCCCACCTATCGCGCCCCGGCCACGCAACCGAGCCCAGCCCGGGTCGAGTAGCCTCCGCCGCCGCGATGGCCGAGATCCAACCACTTCACGCACTCCACTACGACCCGGAGAAGACCGGCGGGCTGCAGGACGTGGTGGCGCCGCCGTACGACGTGATCGACACCGAGCAGCGGGCCGAGCTGGCGGCAAGGTCGCCCTACAACGTCGTCGGGATCGACCTGCCGCAGGGCGACGGCGACCCCTACGCGCACGCCGCCCGGCTGCTGGCGGAGTGGCGGGACGAGGGCGCGATCGTCCGGGACCCGGACCCTGCGATCTGGGCCCTCGAACAGGACTACACCGGCCCCGACGGCCGGCAGCGGACCCGCCGCGGCTTTCTCGCGCGCGTACGCGTGGAGGACTATGGCGCCGGGCGGATCCGCCCGCACGAGCGCACGCACCCGGGGCCGAAGGAGGATCGCCTGCGGCTCACCCGCGCGACGCGTGCGAACCTCTCGCCGATCTTCTCGCTGTTCTCGGACCCGGGCCACCGCGCCCTATCGGCGCTCGAGCCGTTCATGCAGGCGACCCCATGGGCGCAGACCCGCGACGACGACGGGACTGTCAACCGGCTGTGGCGGATCACCGATGGGGGCGCGATCGACGACGTGCAGCGCGCCGGCGCTGATGCCGAGCTGCTGATCGCCGACGGTCATCACCGCTACGAGACGGCCCGGGTGTATGCCGAGGAGATCGGTGGCGAGGGACCGCACCGCTACGTGCTGATGTGCCTTGTCGCGCTCGAGGACCCCGGCCTGACCGTCTTTCCGACGCACCGGCTGATCCGCGGCCTGCGGCCCGATCAGCACGAGACGCTGGCCGTGGCATTGCGCCGGGACTTCGAGATCGAGGAGCTGGACGACCCCTCCGCGCTCACCCCCTCGCCATCTGGTCCGCTCAGCATCGGTTACATCGACGCCCATTTCCAGAAGCCGTTGAGGCTCACGCTGAAGGACCCGTCGGTCGTGCAGGCGGCGCTGCCCGATCACGCTGAGCCGTATCGGCAGCTCGACACGGCGGTGCTCGAGGCGCTCGTCCTCAAGGGCGCCCTCGGGATGACCGACGACGACATCGACCACCTCGCCGGACTCGGATATGCACGAGACGCCGAGCAGGCGCTCGAGCTCGTAGAGCGCGGCGAATATGACGCGGCGTTCTTCATGGCGCCGACCCCAATCGAGAAGGTTCAGGCGGTTGCCGCGGCGGGCGAGAGCATGCCTCCGAAGTCGACTTACTTCTTCCCCAAGGTGCCGACCGGGCTGCTGTTCAACCCACTGTCGGATTAGCTCTCGATCCGGCGCTACGATCATCACACCAGCCATGACTCGACACCCAAGGAAACGCCATGAAGGCCACCGCGCGGCGAACCGCGAACAATTCGTTCACTCATCAGGTTGAGGTCCGGGGCCATCAGCTTCTCGCGGATGAGCCGACCGACAGCGGTGGCGACGACGAGGGGCCAAGCCCTCAGGAGCTACTTGCCGCCAGTCTTGCCTCCTGCACGGCGATCACGATGGAGATGTACGCTAAGCGCAAGGGCTGGGATCTGGGCATGGTCGAGGTTCAGTGTCAGTACACGCCGGCCGAGCGCGGCTGTCCGACCAAGTTCAGGCTCGACTTCAGACTCCCGACCGGTTGCACCGAGGAGCAGGTTGAGCGTCTGATGTCGATCGCGGCCAAGTGCCCAGTGCACCGGACGCTCGACGGAGAGGTCGTGTTCGAGGACCACGTCCACGTCGCGGCGCCGGCCGTCAGCTAGACGCCCGCTGTCCTGCCGGGAGCAGTCCCGGCCCCGCCGGCCCTACCGAGGGTGCATGCCGCCGTCGATGCTGTAGACGTGGTTGGTCGCGTACGCGTTGCGGAGAATCGCCAGACACAGGTCGGCCACCTCCTCGGGCCGACCGACGCGCCCGACCGGCACCGCGCGAGCCAGATCGGACGGATCACCCGGGAGCATCGGGGTCTCGATGAACCCTGGGGCGACCGCGTTGATCGTTACGCCGTCCGCTGCCGTGCGGCTGGCGAGGAAATGAGTCAGCCCATGCAGCCCCGCCTTCGAGGCCGCGTAGTCGGGCCCCACGACCCCGCCGCGGAAGGCGGCGGCCGAGGACATGAACAGGATCCGGCCGAACCGGCGCTCGCGCATTCCGGGCAGCACGCGCTGAGCCAGCAGAAACGGGGCCCGCAGGTTGACCGCCAGCGTCCGGTCGAACGCGGCGGCATCGACTTCGTCGTAGCCGGCCTTTCGGGCGAGCCCGTGGTTGCTCACCAGGATCTCAACCGGTCCGAGCTCCGACTCGACCTCATCGATCAGGCGCGCGGGAGCGGCCGGGTCCTCCATGTCGGCACCGAAGGCGGCCGCGCTGCCTCCGTCCGCAGCCAGGCTCGAGGCCAGGGCCGTGGCGGCGCTTCGGCTGTTTCCATACGAAACCGCGACCGAGGTGCCCGCGTCCGCCAGCGCCCGGCTGAGTGCGGCGCCGATCCCGCCGCTTGCGCCGGTCACGAGCGCGACCCGGCCCGCGAGGCTCTCAGACGACGTCAATGCCGGCCTCGCGCAATTCGGCCACCGCACGCTCCCCGTCGCCGGCAGCGACCTCGACTGGCCGGGTCGCATCACGGTGGACGATCACGTGGAAGCCCGCTCGCGCGGCGTCGAGCGCCGTCTCCTTGACGCAGTAGTCGAGCGCAAGCCCGCCAACGTGAACCGTGTCGACGTTGTGGTCACGCAGAAGCTGCTCGAGATCCGTCTTCTCGAACCCCGAGTACCCCTCGTCGCCGGGCTCCCGGCCCGCATCGACGATCGCGTCGATGCGGGAGGCGTCGATCTCTGGATGCAGCTGGGCCCCGGCGGTATCACGCACGCAGTGAACTGGCCACGGTCCACCTTGAGCGGAGAACGAGGCGTGATCCGGCGGGTGCCAATCGCGGGTCGCCACGACGTACGGGACGCTCGCCGTCAGCTCGTTGATCGGCTCGATCACCGCATTCCCATCCGGTACCTCGAGCGCGCCGCCGGCGCAGAAATCGTTCTGCATGTCGACGATGATCAGCGCTTGCATCGCTCACGAATATAGTCACGCGATGCCGACCGACGGGGGATCGATCAGGGAAAACCTTCGCCGGATGCTGCTGTCCTCCGACGAGGCGATGCGACTCGAGGTGCGCGGACGAACCGATGCCGCGGTGCTGGTTCCCCTGTACGTGCGGGACGGACAGCTGCACGCGGTTTTCACCAGGCGGCGAGAGGACCTTCGCCGCCACGCGGGCGAGATCTCGTTTCCGGGTGGCCGCTACGACGACGGTGAGGCGGACCTCGTCGCCACCGCGTTGCGAGAGGCCGAGGAGGAGATCGGGCTGGCCGCCGATGCGGTCGAGATTCTCGGCGCGTTGCAGCCGACGCCGACGATCGCGACGGGATATGCCGTGTATCCGTTCGTCGGGATGATCGAGCCCGGCCTCACGTGGACGCTCAGCGCTCGAGAGGTAGCCGAGGTGATCGAGTTCTCGCTGGGCGATCTGCTCGCCGGCTACGGTCGCCGTCGGCTCGTGCGCCGCGGGCTTCCGATCCGGACCGACACCTACGTCGTCGGCGATCATCTGATCTGGGGCGCCACCGCTCGCATCCTGGCCGACCTGTTCGACCGCATCGCGCCGCTACTGACCATCAGCCACTAAAAGGAGACGATGTGCCCGAGCAGATCACGACCGACGTGCAGGACGGCATCCTGACCATCACGCTGAACCGCCCCGACCGGCTCAATGCCTGGACCCAGACGATGTGCGGCGAGCTGATTGCGGCCTTCGATCAGGCCGACGCCGACGACGACGTGCGGGTCGTGATCGTGACCGGCGCCGGGCGCGGCTTCTGCGCCGGCGCGGACCTCGAGGCCGGCGGCGCCACATTTGATTGGCGCCAGCGCGAGGGAGCGGGACCGGTCCCCGAGGACAACGGCGGCCAATTCACCCTGCGCGTGTTCGAGTCGCGCAAGCCGGTGATCGCGGCGATCAACGGTCCTGCGGTGGGTGTCGGCGCCACCATGACGCTGCCGATGGACATCCGCCTGGCCGCCGACGACGCCCGCCTCGGGTTCGTGTTCGCGCGGCGCGGGATCGTCCCCGAGGCGTGCTCGAGCTGGTTCCTCCCCCGCGTCGTCGGCATCAGCCAGGCGATGGAATGGGTCTCGACCGGGCGGGTGTTCTCAGCCCAGGAGGCGCTCGCGGGCGGTCTCGTGCGCAGCCTGCATCCGAAGGACGAGCTGATTCCGGCAGCGCGCGAGATCGCCCGCGAGATCGCCGACAACACCGCTCCGGTGTCGGTCGCGCTCGCGCGACGGATGCTGTGGACGATGCTCGGGGCCGAGCATCCGATGCTCGCGCACCGGGCCGACTCGCGCGCGATGTTCTCTCGCGGTCAGTCTCCGGACGCCGTCGAGGGCGTCACCTCGTTCCTGGAGAAACGACCTGCTCGGTTCCCCGGCCGGGTCAGCGAGGACCTGCCGGAGGTCCTCCCGGGCTGGGTCGCACCCCGGTTCGAGTAGTCGCTCAGGCCGAATTGGCAACCTATCCGACGAGCACCTGGTCCACCGCGGACGCCGCGGCCGCCAGCCACGGACCCAGGTCGTCCGGGGCCGTGTCGAGCAGCGTGTAGGGGATCAGCGAGTCCTCGCAGGCCGCGCGCACGCGCTCGGCCCCGCCGGCCAGCACGGCAGGGTCCACGGCCCCGGCGGACTCGTACACGATCCCTCGCACAGTGGTGTCGATCAGCTTGGTCAGCAGCATCTCGAGCCGAGTGCCGTGCAGCGACTCGAGCGCGGCGGCCGAGCCGGTCGCCGAGCCCAACAGCACGCAGACGATGCTCACATGCTCGAACGCCGGGGCGAGGGTCGCGACCCGATCTGGATCGCCAATCACGGGCTCGATTCCGGCCGCTTCGAGCGCTACAGCAGAGCCGGCGTCACGGCTCGTGCCCCTGACAGCATGACCGCGCTCGATCAGGACACCGCCCAGCGCGCGTCCGCGGCAACCGCACCCGACGATCAGGCAGCGAGCCAAGCTCAGGCTTCGCCCGAGGGCCCCTGACCGAACTCACGCTGGACTTCCGCTCGGGTCCGGTCGGGCAGGCCGCGCTCGCGGCGCCGGGCGTTGGTCGCCTCGAGCAGCTGATCGAGATCGCGATCAGCCAGATACGCCTCGCGCCGCTTGCGCTGCTCGCGCATGTCGTCCATCACGCGCAGCTCAAGGTCGGCGACGGTCATCTCGGCCTCGCCGCGCGCCCGGCGGCGAGCGTTGTGCGCGCTCAGCATCTGGTCGAGATCCTCGGCGTCGAGCGCTTCGCGGGACTCGGAGATCTCGCGCGCCGAGCGCAGACCGAGCTGCTCCATACCGGAGCCGGGGTAGTACTTGCCGAGCAGCCAGACCCACAGGATCAGCGCGACCAGACCACCCAGGAGCACCATCGCGAAAGGATCCACTGCGAGCGAGTCTACAGGCGGTTTCCGGCATTTCCAGCCGGACAGACTGTCGGACCGAATCAACGTCCGCGGGAGCGTCGAGAGACCGAATCGAGACCCACGCGCGATTGTCATCGAGATTGGCGGGTCATAGCGTGTCGGCAGCACTACTGACCACGGGGGAATCGATGGGGTTCTTCGAGGATGTGAGCGATCTCAAACCGACGGTCGGCGACCTCGCCGCAACCGCCGCAACCGGTCGGCGCGCGAGCGGCCTCGCCGCCGAACAGCAGAAAACGGCCATGCTGATGGCCAGCGGGATCGCCGGCCGCGCCCGGATCGACCAGGTCCGCGACACGGGCACGACGATCAACGACAACCCGCGGGTCCAGATCAGCCTGACGGTGACGATCCCGGGCCGCGATCCGTACCCGGCGACGCTCACCCAGGTGGTCTCGAGGGTGGCGATCTCCAGCTTTCAGCCAGGTGCGACGGTCCCGGTCAAGGTCAGTCCCGAGGATCCCGAGTCGCTGCTGATCGCCTGATCGCAGGGCGCTTCCGGCGCCACCGCAACTTTCCCGGTGGCGTCTTGTTTTCAGGGGCGTAACTGCCTCCGCCCGGGTGGGAGCCGGAATCCGACGGCGGCAGAGACCAGAGCCACCGCTCGGGTGGGAGCCGGAATCCGACGGCGGCAACACCTATCACGCTGGGGAAAGGAAGGCCTTAAATGCGCCTACGCTTTGCCGTGCTCGGGTCAGTGCTGGTTGCACTGTTGGCCGTGATGCTGCCCGCTACCGCGGGTGCCGCGCCCAGACACAACCACGGACTGACGATCAATGCCACCCCCAATCCGATCCTTGCCGGAGAGGGAGTGCTCGTATACGGACAGCTGAATGCTGCTCCGGTTGCCGGCGAGACGATCGTGCTCTACCACCACGTCGCCGGTTCGCACCAGGGGTTCACGCGGATCGGTCGCACGACCACCGACTCACATGGGTTCTATGAGTTCCCGCGTCCGGACGGGCTCGTGCAGACCAACCGCGCGTGGTTCGTCCGGGAGCTCGGAGGCCAGCACGTGCACAGCCGCACGGTCTTCGAGCGCGTGTCCGCGCTCGTGAGCCTTGGGGCGAACACGACCAACGCTGACACCGGCCAGACCGTCCTGTTCTCGGGTCACGTCGACCCGAATCACGCGTTCGACCGCGTCTACCTCCAGGTGCAGCGCGGTGCGTCGGACAACTGGCACACGTTGAAGAGCGGGCTGTTGAGTCCGGGGTCGAACTACCTGATCCCCTACCGGTTCCGCTACCCGGGCGTCCGTGACCTCCGCGTCGTGTTCCGCGGCGATGACCGCAACATCAGGGGTGAGTCCGACCCCGTCACGGTCACGATCCAGCAGCATCAGATCGCCGACTTCACGATCAACACGTCGGCACCGATCATCCCGGAAGGCTCGATGGCGACGATCTCGGGCGTGCTGTACCAGCCCGGGACGACCACGCCGGAGCCGAGCACGAGCGTCACGCTGTGGGGCCGCGTCGCCGGCCAGGCGCATTTCTCGGCGATCGAGTCAATCCCAACCGGCAGCGACGGGAGCTACAGCTTCATCGAGAAGCCGGGGCAGAACACGCAGTACCAGGTGCGCACCACGTTCAAACCGCACCGGCACAGCGCGGTTTTGCTCGAGGGCGTCCGTGACGTGCTGAGCCTGACGGCCAGCCCGTTGAGCGTGAACTCGGGTCAGCCGGTCACGTTCATCGGTTCGGTGAGCCCCGACAAGGCGGGCGATGTCGTCTACCTCCAGCGTTTCGGCATCGACGGCGACTGGCACACGGTCGGCGTCAGCACCGTGAGGCATGACTCGACGTTCCGGTTCGTCCGGACCTTCGGTGCCGCCGGCGCCAAGGTGCTCCGGGCCCGGATCCCCGGTGATCCCGAGAACGTCGGTGGTGCTTCGAACCCGGTCACGATCCAGGTGACGGTTCCGCCGGCCAGCTCGCTGCCGTAGGCGAGCTGATCCCGGTTCCGAGCGTCCGGCCCTCGCCGCCCCCCGGGGCGGCGGGGGTCGCGCCGCTTTCAGGCCGCCACGGCGTACAGCCGCCAGCGGCCGGGCACGCCCTTCAGCTCGCGCTCGCCACGTTCCTCGAACGAGATCCCGGAGCCGACCACCAGGTCCTTGACGGTTCCGGACACGAGCACCTCGCCCGCACCCGCGGTCGCGCCGACTCGGGCTCCGATGTGAACGGCGATCCCGCCGACATCGTTGCCGATCATCTCGATCTCTCCCGTGTGCAGCCCGCTGCGAACCTCGAGCCCGAACTGCGAGCGCGCCGAGTCCCGGATCGCGGTCGCGCACCTGATCGCCCGGGCGGGACCGTCGAACGTGGCCAGGAACCCGTCCCCCATCGTCTTCACGGCCCGGCCGCGGTAGCGCATCAGCTCGCGACCGACCGAGGACTCGATCGACTGCAGCAGATCTCGCCAGCGGCGGTCGCCGAGCTCGGCTGCGCGCGTCGTCGAGTCGACGATGTCCGAGAACATCACGGTCGCGAGGATTCGTTCTGAGTGCGGGGCCTGGCGGGCACCGGTGAGAAACTCCTCGATCTCGTCGAGCTCTTCGGACGCCTCGGGCCCGAACGAGATCGCCTCGTCGCCCGGCAGCTCGACCATCCGCGCGCCCGGGATGTGCTCGGCCAGATAGCGAGAGTGCCGGATGTCGATCATCTGGTCGCCGGCGCGGTGGAGCACCAGCGTGGGCACCGTGATCGAGGGCAGCACCGCACGAACGTCGACCTGCGAGTGCATCCGCATCAGCTGCGCCGCCATCCCTGGGCTCGCAGCCAGCCGCTCGAGTCGTCCGTACCAGTTGCGCAGCCGCAGGTTGTCGGCCGAGCGCGGGGACAGGGCCAGGATCCGGGAGCCGTCCCCCCAGGTGTCGAGGCCTCCACCCTGAAGGTACTCCTCGCGCTCCTCATCGCGCATCGCCCACTCGTAGTCGGGGGCCCACGACATTCGCGGCTGGGCCTCGTAGAGCACGAGCGCCGTCGTCCGCTCCGGATGTGTGGCGGCGAACAGCGCCGCCATCGCGCCCCCCTCAAGCAGCGCGAACACGGCCGCCTGCTCGGATCCGGCCGCGTCCATCACCGCCACGACGTCATCCATCTGCTCCTCGAGCGTCGGCGCACGCGGGAGCGGGTCGGACATCCCCGAGCCCCGTCGGTCGAACATGATCAGGCGGGAGAACGAAGCCAGGCGCCTGAAGTAGCGCGCCACGCTCGGCTCCTCCCAGTAGTGCTCGACGGCCGAGATCCAGCTCGGCACGTACACGAGGTCGATCGGGCCCTCCCCCACGACCTGGTAGGCGATGTGGATATCGCCGCTGCGCGCGTAGCGGGTCTGGGGTGCCATCAGCCCCCGGAGCGTACTGCGCCGCCTGCACTCAGATACCGTGCCGGACCATGGACTTCGAACTGAACGACGAGCAGCGCCTGATCCGTGAGACGGCGCGCGATTTCACCGACAACGAGATTGTCGAGCGAGCCAGGGACAACGACCGCAACGAGCACTTCGACCTCGAGCTCGTGGCGAAGATCGCTCACCAAGGCTACCTGGGTGCGATCGTCCCGCGCGAGTACGGTGGCGCCGGACTGGACTACCTGACCTACGGCCTGATCGTGGAAGAGATCGGGCGCGGCGACTCGGCGATGCGAACCGTCGTCTCGGTGCAGACCTCGCTCGTGTGCTCGGCGATCCTGCGCTGGGGCACCGAGGAGCAGAAGCAGCACTATCTGCCAAAGCTGTGCACCGGCGAATGGCTCGGCTGCTTCGGGCTGACCGAGCCGGACACCGGCTCCGACGCGGCCAACCAGCGCACCCGTGCCCGCAAGACCGATTCGGGCTGGGTCATCAACGGATCCAAGATGTGGATCTCGATGGGCAACCACGCCAAGGTCGCGTTGATCTTCGCCCAAACCGATCCGGAGAAGGCGCACCGCGGCCTCGCGTGCTTCCTCGTCGACACCGACCAGCCGGGTTTCCAGCCGCAGCCGATTCATCACAAGCTCGGCCTCCATGGCTCCGACACGGCCGTGATCTCGCTCGACGATGTGGAGGTCGGCGACGGGCAGATCCTGGGCGAGGTCGGTGACGGCTTCAAGGTGGCGATGAGTGCGCTGGACTCGGGCCGCTACAGCGTCGCCGCCGGATGCGTGGGAATCTGCCAGGGCTGCGTCGATTCATCCGTCGCCTACGCCAAGGAGCGCGTGCAGTTCGGGCGACCGATCGCCGCCTTCCAGCTCGTGCAGGCGATGCTCGCCGACATGAAGGTGCAGACGGATGCCGCGCGGATGCTCGTGTGGCGCGCGGGTTACCTGAAGGACGCCGGTCAGCCGAATACGACCGAGACCTCGATCGCCAAGCTGTACGCCACCGAGGCGGCGCTCAAGTGCGCCAACACCGCGATCCAGGTCCACGGCGGCTCTGGCTACGTCGACGACCATCCGGTCGAGCGCTACCTGCGCGACGTGCGCGTGACCACCCTGTACGAGGGGACCTCGCAGATCCAGCAGCTGATCATCGGCCGAGCGCTGACCGGGATCAACGCGCTCGTGCCGCAGTGAGCCAAGCGCCACACCAGGCACCGCGGACGATCGGCGTCTGCGGCGCCGGAACGATGGGCGCGGGAATCGCCCAGCTCGCGTGCCTCGCGGGCGCCAGGACGCTGCTCCATGACCCGATCCCGGAAGCGCTCGAGCGCGGCCTGGGCCAGATCAGGCGCCACCTCGACCGGGGGGTCGAGCGCGGCCGCCTCACCGCGGACGACCGCGACCAGGCGCTGGGCCGACTCGCGCCGGCGCCCGCGCTGGCCGATCTCGAGCCGTGCGAGCTCGTGATCGAGGCGGCCCCCGAGCGGATCGAGCTCAAGCGCGACCTGTTCGCGCAGCTGGCCGCCGGCGTCGTCGCCGAGGACTGCGTGCTCGCGACGAACACCTCGTCCCTGCTCGTGACCGCGATCGCCGCGGGGCTGCCGAGTACGCGCGAGCGCGTCGTCGGGATGCATTTCTTCAACCCGGCCCCGCTGATGCGCCTGCTCGAGGTGGTGGCAGGCGCCGACTCCTCAGAGCGCTCGCTGGCGGTCGCCCGCGCCGCCGGCGACGCGATGGGCAAGGTCGTGATCGACGCGGTCGACGGGCCCGGATTCCTCGTCAACCGCTGCAACCGCCCGTTCGGCCTCGAGGCGCTGAAGCTGTTCGGAGAGCAGGTGGCGACGATCGACGAGATCGACCGGATCTGCCGCATGGGCGGCGGCTACCGGATGGGGCCGTTCGAGCTGATGGACCTCGTGGGGGTCGATGTCGGGCTCGATGTCTCCAAGTCCTTCTACGAGCAGAGCTTTGGCGAGCCGCGCTGGCGACCCTCGCCGATCACCGCGCGCACGGTGGCCGCGGGCCGGCTCGGCCGCAAGTCCGGTCGGGGCTACTACGAATATCCGCCCAACCGCCGGCATCGCGAGGATGACCCGGAACCGCTGACGCCGGGCGGCGGCGACGGTCTGATCGTGATCGCGGGGGATTCGCCGCTCGCGATCGAGCTCGAGGAGGCCGCCGCGATGGCGGGGTGGCGGGTCGCGTCGCCCGCGGAGGCCGAGACCGATGAACCCCCGTTCCTGATCCTCGACGTGACCGGCGGCACGGAGCCGGACGCCCCGCTCCAGGGTGGCCCGCAGGCGATCTGCTGCTCGGGTGGCTCGCTGTCCGTGCTCGATCCCGCCGGAGGCGCCGTCGGCTTCCACGCCCTGCCGCCGCTGCGCGAATCCCAGCTCGTCGAGCTCACGCGGGGACCCGACAGCGCCGGCGCCGCGGCCGAGGCAGCGGCGCATTTCTTCACCACCCTCGGCAAGCACACGGTCTGGGTCGCGGACGCACCGGGCCTGGTGCTCGGACGGATCGTGTGCCAGCTGATCAACGAGGGCGCATTTGCGCTCGGCGAGGGCGTCGGCAGCGCCGCCGACATCGACGCGGGCCTGGTCCACGGCCTCAACCATCCGCGCGGGCCCTTGGGCTGGGCGGATCAGATCGGCCTCGATCACGTGCTCTCCGTACTCGACGCGCTCGTCGACGAGCGGCACGAGGAGCGCTACCGCGCCGCCCCCGAGCTGCGGCGGCTCGCGTTCTCGGGCAGGCTCGGACGTCAGACCGGCGAGGGCTTCTTCAGCTACGAGGCCTGACATGATCCCCGCCCAATGAGAGCCGTCACCTTCCAAGCCCCCCACGAGGTCCGGATCGAGGACCGCCCGGAGCCGCAGCTCGAATCCCGCACCGACGCGCTCGTCGCAATCGAGGCCAGCGGGATCTGCGGCTCGGACCTGCACATCTATCACGGCCGGGTCCAGATCGAGCCCGGCTTCACGATCGGCCACGAGTTCGTCGGCACGGTCCTGGCAACCGGCGATGACGTCACCCGGGTGAAGCCTGGTGACCGCGTTCTCGGCTGCTACCACAGCGCCTGCGGCACGTGCTTCTTCTGTCTGCGCGGCGCGTACCACAAGTGCGACCACATGCGGGTCTTCGGACACGGCGCGCTGCTCGGGTCGCTGCAGGGTACGCAGGCCGACCAGGCCCTGGTGCCGATGGCCGACATGACCCTGCGCAAGGTTCCCGCCGGCGTATCCGACGACGTCGCGCTGTTCGCTGGCGACGTGATGGGCACCGGCTACCACGCGATCGAACAGGGCGGCGTCGCCCCCGGGGACAGCGTCGCCGTGCTCGGGCTCGGTCCGGTCGGCCTGTGCGCGGTGCAGGTCGCCGTCGCCGCGGGCGCCGCCCCGGTGGTGGCGATCGACAGCGTTCCGGCGCGTCTCGAGATGGCGCGGAGCTTCGGTGCGATTCCGGTCCACCTGACCGAGCAGAACCCGCGCGACGAGGTGCGTGCGCTGACCGAGGGCCGCGGCGTCGACGCCGCGATCGACGCGGTCGGCCATCCGAGCGCGCTCGATTCGGCGATCCGGCTGACGCGCAAGGCGGGAACGGTGGTCGCGATCGGCGTGTATACCGAGCGCTGCGAGGTGCACATGGGCGTCTTCTGGATCAAGGCGCTGACGCTGCACAGCGGACACGCGAACGTGATCGGCCACGTCGACCGAGTGCTCGGCATGCTCGCGGCGGGCACGCTCGACCCCACCCCGCTGGTCACCCACCACATGTCGCTCGAGGACGCCGCCGAGGCGTACGCGGTCTACGATCGGCACGAGGCCCTGAAGATCGTTTTGACGCCATAGATGACCTAGGAGGCTCCATGTCGACGACAACCCTTCCCGAGCAGCTCGCGGACGAGGCTCGCGGATTCGCCGGCCGCCCCCACGATTTGCTGATCGACGGCGAGCACGTGGCCGCGGCGGACGGGCGTACGTTCGAGACGCTCGACCCGTCGACGGGACGCGCAATCACATC
The DNA here is from genome assembly GCA_963796645.1 of uncultured Solirubrobacterales bacterium. Lineage (GTDB taxonomy): Bacteria > Actinomycetota > Thermoleophilia > Solirubrobacterales > Solirubrobacteraceae > Palsa-465. The sequence goes on from CAWCMQ010000011.1 coordinate 15,815, forward strand.
CGTGGCGCAGGCCGGCGCCGAGGACGTTGACCGAGCCGTGGCGGCCGCCCGGCGCGCGTTCGACGAGGGTCAGTGGACCGAGGTGAGCGCGGCGGACCGAGCGCGCATGATCGCCCGGCTGGCCGACCTGATCGAGGAGCACGCCGATGAGCTCGCCCAGCTCGAGTCACTCGACAACGGAAAGCCGGTGAAGCTGGCCAAGATCGTGGACGTGGCGGGCAGCGCCGCCCAGCTCAGGCATTTCGCCGGCTGGCCAGAGCGGATCTACGGCGCCACGATCCCCGTCCGGCAGCCGAACACGCTCTGCTACACCGCCAAGGAGCCCGTCGGCGTATGCGGCCAGATCATCCCGTGGAACTTCCCCATGCTAATGGCCGCCTGGAAGCTGGCGCCCGCCCTCGCGGCCGGCTGCACCGTGGTGCTCAAGCCTGCGGAGCAGACGCCGCTGAGCGCCCTGCGGGTCGGCGAGCTGGCGCTCGAGGCCGGGATTCCGCCGGGAGTGGTCAACGTGGTGACCGGCGACGCGGAGACCGGCGCGGCGCTCGTCGATCACCCCGGCGTCGACAAGATCGCCTTCACCGGATCGACCGAGGTCGGCAGAGAAATCGGCGCCAAGACCGGCCGGGCGCTCAAGCGCGTGACCCTCGAGCTTGGCGGCAAGTCCCCGAACATCATCCTTCCCGACGCAGACCTGCAGGCCGCGGTTGCCGGCTCGTTCCAGGCGATCTACTTCAATACCGGCCAGGCCTGCAATGCCGGCAGCCGCCTGTTCGTGCACCGCGATCAGTTCGATGAGGTGGTGGGAGCGATCGCCGAGCGCGCCGCCAAGTCGCGCCTCGGGCCGGGGCTCGATCCGTCGACTCAGATCGGCCCCGTCGTCTCGCGCGAGCAGCACGAGCGCGTCCTGTCATACATCGAGAGCGGCCGCTCCGAGGGCGCGGAGCTGGTGACCGGCGGCGGCACCGGGGAGACGGAGAACGGCGGTTATTTCGTCGAGCCGACGCTGTTCTCCGCGACCACCGACGATCTCCGGATCGCGCGCGAGGAGATCTTCGGACCGGTGCTCGTGGCGCTGCCCTACGAGTCGCTCGAGGAGGTCGCCGCGCGGGCCAACGACACCGAGTACGGTCTCGCCGCCGGCGTCTGGACGCGCGACATCGGGAACGCGCACCGGCTCGCCCGGCTGCTGAAGGCCGGAAGCGTCTACGTCAACTGCTGGGGCGCAGGCGAGCCCGGCGCGCCATTCGGTGGGTTCAAGGCCTCGGGCATCGGCCGTGAGCACGGCCGAGAGGGGCTGGAGGCCTATCTCGAGACGAAGACGGTCTGGACCAACCTCGGCTGAGGCCGGGGGGCAGCCCCGACCAACGTCTAGAGCCGGTGGACGGATGTCGTAGCCCTCTCGCGTGACTGTGTCTGCGTGCGGCGTGTCCCCCCGATGCAAGGGACATGCGAGGACTGTCGAGACTTCCCACGTGCGCGGTCGTACCGCTGCTCGCGGCGCTTGCGCTAGCGCTCGGAGCCGCGCCGGCCTCGGCGAGTGGCCGCCATCACACCAGAGCGGCTCGGGTGTGCGCCAACGCGAGTCAGCCGGCGACCGCCGGCTCGACCCGAGCCATGCGGGCCGCGGTCGTGTGCCTGATCAATCAGCAACGCGTCAGGCATGGGCTCCCGGCGCTGCGCGTCTCTCCGCTGCTCGACCGCTCGGCCCAGGCCTGGACCAACGTGATGGTCGCAACCGGCAAGTTCTGGCACGGCATCAACTTCGCGGCCCGAATCACCGCGGTCGGCTTCATCTGGCAGGACGCCGGCGAGAACATCGCCACGGGATTTCCGAGCCCGGCCAGCGTCGTGAGCGCATGGATGGCCAGCAAGGATCACTGCCAGAACATCCTCGATCCTCGGTACGACCGCGTCGGCACCGGGCTGAGCCGCCACGCCGTGGGGACCTTCGCCAGCGGCCCGTCGACCTGGACCCAGGACTTTGCGCTGCCGATGCTGGGCCACGCGCCCTCGCACAACCACGGGCCGATGAACGGCTGTCCTTACTAGCCGCGGCCTGGGACCGCTGAGACTGGATCGAGGGGGCTCTATACGGCCTCGGCCACGCCCTCGGTCAGCGGGAACGGGGTGTCGCGCAGGTACCACTCGGCGTCGAGGGCGGCCTGGCAACCCGAGCCGGCGGCGGTGATGGCCTGCCGGTACGTGTGGTCGACGAGGTCGCCGGCCGCGAACACACCGGGCAGGTTGGTCAGCGTTGAGCGGCCCTGGGTGACCACATACCCGGCCGGGTCGGTTTCGACCTGGCCGCTCACGAGCTGAGACTGCGGCTCGTGGCCGACTGCGATGAAGGCGCCGGCGATCTCCAGCTCGCGCTCGGAGCCGTCCTCGCTGTTGCGTAGCCGCGCAACCTTCAAGGACCCGTGCTCGCCCGCGTGGAATTCCTCCACCACGTATGGCGTGAGCCACTCGATGTTCGGGAGCGCCTTGGCCCGGTCGAGCATGATCTTGGAGGCGCGGAATTCGTCCCGGCGGTGGATGATCGCCACCTTGGAGGCGAACTTGGCCAGGAACATCGCTTCCTCCATCGCCGAGTCGCCGCCGCCGACGATGATCGTCGGCACATCTCGGTAGAACGCGGCGTCGCAGGTGGCGCAGTAGCTCACGCCGCGGCCGCCCAGCTCTTCCTCACCAGGGATCCCGAGCTTGCGGTGCTGGGCGCCCATCGCCAGAATCACGGTGCGGGCGAGGTGGACCTCGTCGCCGACCATCACCTTGTGGATCCCACCGTCGCGGGAGAGCTCGACGCTCGTCGCGTCGTCGGTGAGCAGACGCGCGCCGAAGCGCTCGGCTTGCTCGCGGAAGCGCTGCATCATCTCCGGGCCCATGATCCCTTCGGGGAATCCGGGGTAGTTCTCGACGTCCGTCGTCTGCTGCAGCAGCCCACCCCAGGCGAAGCCCTCGATCACGAGAGGCTCGAGATTGGCCCGGGCGGTGTACAGCCCGGCCGTGTATCCGGCCGGACCACTGCCGACGATGACTACGTTCTGGACGTGCTGGCTAGTCACTTCATTAAGTATAGCTAGGGGCCTCCGCAGCGGTCCGCCAGCGCTGCACCGTGCGCCTGAGCTGCAGGTAGGCGAACGCGCCGGGGATCGTCGGCAGCCAGAATGCTATTCCCCGGTAGGCGAGGACCGCGACGACCGAGATCTCGACCGGCACCCCGAAGGCGGTGAAGGCGCCGATCATGCCGCCGTCCACTCCTCCGATCCCGCCGGGCAGCGGCAGCGCGTTGCCGAGCATGCCGATGAAGTACGACATCACGATCACCGCCTGGGGTGGCGCGGATCCGAACGCGTGGAAGCACGCCCACAGCACCGCGATGTCGAAACCCCACCATGCGATCGCGCCGAGCAGATAGGGATCGCGGGTTCGGACGAGCGAGATCGCGGTCCGGATGCCGGTGGCGGCCGTCGCCGGAGCCAGCGCGAGCGAGCGCGCGAACCTGCCAAAGCGCCCGGAGCCCTTGGTCGCGCGCCCCACCAGTCGCTCGAAGTCACCGGGAAGCAGCGACACCGAGAGGAACACCACGATCACGACCGCACCGAAGATCGCCGGGATGACCGTGATCGCGAACGGCGCGGGCCCGGGGAAGATCCCGAAATAGAGTCCGAGCCCGCCGATCACGAGCGTGGCCATATAGACGCCGTACAGCAGCGCCAGGAAGGCGATCATCCGGCAGGCGACCGTGCGACCCTCCATCCCCGACCGCCGCAGCGCCCAGGCCGTCAGCGCGATTCCGCCCGCCCCCCCAGCCGCAAACAGCCGGGTCGCGGCAAGTCCCGCCATCGTGATCTGGTAGCTCTCGCGCCAGTCGATCCGCGACTGTCCCCGCACGAACACGGCGCGGAACAGCGCGATGTAGCCGGCGAACGAGCAGAACTCGAGCAGCACCGCGAGCCCGAGCCACCAGACGTTCCCGCTCTGGATCCGGCTCCACGTCTCCTTGAGTCCGAGCAGCTTCGGCAGCACGAGGTAGAGGAACGCGACCGTCGAGACGATGAACACGATCGAGAGCAGGATGCGCCGGCGCGTCAGCCGGATCCGCGGCATCTCCTCCTGAGAGCCATTCGGCCCCGCTGCCGTCAGCTCATCACCGCTCTGCCCGCTCACCGGGGATCCCGCCGGCTGCTCTAGATGGGCGTCGCCGGCCACCGCAGTCCTATCCTCCGGCGCGTGCCTCGAGCGCTTGCACCACGCGGGAGAGTGCGCGGACCAGGGGCTCAAACCGCGGCGCGCCCACCCGAACCGTCTCGGTCAGGGCCGCCCCCGCGATCAGATCGATCGCGTAGTGCTCGCCCAGATACACGAGCGCGAGCCCGAGCAGCGACACATAGGTCCATCCGAGCGCCCCGGGCACAGGACCGACCTCGGAGAGCAAATGAGCCCCCATCAGCGAGGTGGCGAAGTGCAGCGACGGCATGGCAGCAAGCGGATTTCCTCCGAGAACATCGTAGAGGGCGCCCCAGCGTTCACCCCAGAACTGCTCTCCGTACTCAATCATCATCCGACGCGCGCGGACCGGATGACCGTCCTGGAAACGGCCGTGTGCCGCCGCCCACCACGGCGGCGCGGTCGGGATCGACCAGTAGAACACCGCGCCGGCGTCGAACACGGCGTACATCCGCGCCGCCGCGCTGGGAAACGACTCAGGCCGGCGCACGATCACGTAGGCGACGCACCCGTGCGGGACCGCGAACCACATCCAGTGGCACCAGACCAGCACCCGCTCGAACCGGTTGATCGAACCGGGCGACGCGAACGCCCGCTGCAGCCGCAGAGTCGGCGGAACCCCGAGCCCAAGGACGCGGTCGGCGGCGATCGGATAGTCCACCCGGACGCGGGCCGCCAGCGCGTCGGGATCGTCGTTGGGCATCTCGTAGGCGGCCAGATAGGCCCACATGTTCAGCACGCAGACCGCTATGTCACGCGTGCGCGTGCGTTTCGTCGCCACGCACAGCGCCACCGGTGCCACCGTCCCGGCTCCGAGCACGACCCGCGGCGACAGCTTCAGCCTTTGACGCAGTACCGGCGCCGCCACCCCCGCCGCGACAAGGCCCCAAGCAAGCGTTCGGATGCCCCTCGTCTTGCGCAACGAGCGGCCAGTATACGTTCGGTTCGATTCTGGTCCTCGGCAGCGGGGTTGGCCACGCCCGACGAAGGCGGCCCCCTCATGGATAGAATCCCGCCGCCTTGAGACCCGACGCGACTGACGCCAAGTCCCATCGCACCAGGCGCCGAGTAGGCGTTGTCCTGGCTCTCACGCTGATCGGCTGTCTGATCCTGGCGCCGGGCGCGCTCGCGAACCTGCTGACGCCGAAATCGGGCGGATCGCCTAACGCCAACGAGATCCACAGCCTCTACAAGCTGATCCTCTATATCGCCGCCGTCGTGTTCGTGGTCGTCGAGGGCGCGCTGCTCTACTCGGTCTACAAGTTCCGGGCCAAGAAGAACCCGGTGGCCGCCCAGATCCACGGCAACACCCGGCTCGAGGTCGGCTGGACGGTGGCCGCGGCGCTGATCCTGGTCGTGCTGACAGTGGTCACGTTCGTGAAGTTGCCGGGAATCATCAATCCGCCGAACTCGGGGCCCAACGGCGTCGTGCTCTCGGCCTCGCTGACCGAGCCGAATCCGCCCAACGGCCAGAAGCTCACGATCTGCGTGCAGGGGCGGCAGTACATCTGGCGCTACACGTACGGCGCCGCGTGCAAGAACGGCGCCTTCGGCGCCGATCTGCCCTACTCGTACACCGAGATGGTGGTCCCGACCGACACCACGATCGTGCTCGCGATCCAGTCGACCGACGTCATCCACTCGTGGTGGATCCCCTCACTCGGCGGCAAGGTTGACGCGGTTCCCGGATACACCACGTATACGTGGTTCAAGGCCTCCAAGGTCTCAACGCCGGGACATCCGGTCATCTTCCACGGTCAGTGCGCCCAGCTCTGCGGCCGCCAGCACTACACGATGATCGCCCGCGTGAAGGTCGTCAGCGCGGACGCGTACAAGCAGTGGCTGAGCGCGCAGAAGGCTCAGCTCGCGGCCGCCAACTCGCAGGTCGCGGTGCTGAGGAACATCTTGAGGGCTGACGGGCAGCTCCAATCCGCGAATGGGACCCTCTAGGAGGACGATGTCAGCCACCGCTCCAGCTCTGAAGCCGATCCCCCAGGTGACCACGGATACGGTCACCAAGCCGCGGACCACCAAGCGCTGGGTCGAGTGGATCACGACTACCGATCACAAGAAGATCGGGATCCTCTATCTGGTCACGACGTTCGTGTTCTTCATGCTGGGAGGCGTCGAGGCTCTGCTGATGCGCCTCCAGCTCGGGGTGCCGAACAACTCGCTCGTCAGCTCCGAGCACTACAACGAGCTGCTCACGATGCACGGGACGACGATGATCTTCCTGTTCGTCGTGCCGGTGATGGCGGGCTTCGGCAACTACTTCGTCCCGCTGATGATCGGCGCCCGGGACATGGCCTTCCCACGGCTCAACGCGCTGTCGTTCTGGCTGCTGCTGTTCGGCGGGATCGTGTTCTACGCAACGCTGTTCTGGCAGCCGCCGCAGGCCGGCTGGTGGAGCTACCCGCCACTCTCGAGCATCCAGTTCTCCCCTAGCGGCGGCCAGGACGCGTGGATCTTTCTGATCCATCTCACCGGCATCTCGTCACTGCTCGGCGCGATCAACTTCTACGCCACGATCGTCAACATGCGCGCGCCGGGGATGAGCTGGGGCCGCCTGCCGCTGTTCGTGTGGACGATCCTCGTCTACGCGGTGCTCCTGATCGTCGCGCTGCCGGTCGTTGCCGCCGCCGTCACGATGCTGCTGACCGACCGGCACTTCGGCACCCACTTCTTCGACCCCACCGCCCATGGCTCGCCGATCCTGTGGCAGCACCTGTTCTGGTTCTTCGGCCACCCCGAGGTCTACATCATGATCCTGCCGGGGTTCGGGATCATCTCCGAGGTCATCCCGGTGTACTCCCGCAAGCCGATCTTCGGCTACAAGGCGATCGCCGCCTCGACCGCGGTGATCGCGTTCCTGGCCACCCTCGTGTGGGCGCACCACATGTTCGCCTCGCCGGTCCCGATCGTGGTGCTTGGCTTCTTCATGCTGAGCTCGTTCCTGATCGGGGTCCCGACCGGAGTGAAGATCTTCAACTGGATCGCCACGCTGTGGCGCGGCTCGATCGTCACCACGGCGTCGCTGTACTTCGCCGTCGGGTTCATCGCGATCTTCGTCCTCGGAGGGATCACCGGCATCTTCCTGGCGACCTTCCCGGTCGACTGGCAGCTCAACGACACGTACTTCGTGGTCGCGCACTTCCACTATGTGCTGATGGGCGGCGCCGTGTTCTCGATCTTCTCCGGTATCTACTACTGGTTCCCGAAGATCACCGGCCGCCTTATGAACGAACGCCTCGGCAAGGCCTCGTTCTGGGTCATGTTCATCGGTTTCAACACCACCTTCTTCGTCCAGCACGCCCTCGGGCTGTCCGGAATGCCCCGGCGGATCTACACCTACCAGCCGAGCACCGGCTGGGGGACCTACAACATGATCTCGACGATCGGCTCGTTCATCCTCGCGATCGGGATCCTGATGACGATCTGGAACGTCGTGCACAGCCTCAAGGTCGGCAAGGTCGCGGGTCCGGATCCCTGGAAGGGCAATACGCTCGAGTGGTTCGTGAGCTCCCCGCCGCCGGTCAACAACTTCGACGCGATCCCGCGGGTGCGCTCAGTCGAGCCGATGCGCGACATCCGCCGCCAGATCGAGCGTCAGACCGGAGTCACACAGAAGACCGGCGGTAGCGAAAGGTTCGCGCGGGTCTCGTGAGCGAGTCGACGGCTGTCGTTCGGCCCTCCACCGCGTTCTCCGGAGCGCGGCAGATCGTCTCGGACTACGTCGAGCTGACCAAGCCGAAGGTCCAGTCACTGCTGCTGTTCACCACGGTGACGACGATGGAGGTCGCGGGGAGCCCGTCGCTGGGCCGAATCGCGCTGACATGTGCCGGCGGCTATCTGTCGGCCGGGGGTGCGGGCGCGGTGAACCACTGGTATGACCGCGACATCGACGCCCAGATGCGCCGCACAGCGTCGCGTCCGGTTCCGGCGGGCCGCGTGGCGCCGAACGCCGCGCTGGCCTACGGGATCGTGCTGGCCGCACTCTCCTTCCTGCTGCTGTCGCTGACCGTGAACGTCCTTGCGGCCACGTTGGCGCTGGCCGGCTTCCTCGGCTACGTCGGCGTGTACACGATCGGCCTCAAGCGCCGGACGCCGCAGAACATCGTCATCGGCGGCGCCGCGGGGGCAGTCCCGCCCCTGGTCGGCTGGGCCGCCACACGCGGATCGCTGTCGTGGACCGCCGTGTACCTGTTCGCGATCGTCTTCTACTGGACCCCGCCGCACTTCTGGTCGCTCAGCCTCCTGATGAAGGACGAGTACGAGAAGGTCGGCGTGCCGATGATGCCGGTGGCGCGTGGTGAGCGTGAAACGCGCCGTCAAATCCTGCTCTACACGCTGCTCCTGTACGCGATCTCCCAGCTGCCGTTCTGCGCCGGGGCGTTCGGCGGCATCTACCTGGTGGCTTCGATCACGCTCGGGTGCGCGTTCATCGCCGGCGCGGTGCTGCTGTATCGCCGAGCCGATCGGCGCACTGCGCTGCACCTGTATCTGTTCTCCCTGGCCTACCTCGCCCTGCTGTTCGGGGCGATGGTGGCCGACGTGAAGCTTTAGGATTGGAGCCTCATGGACCGCAAGCTCGCACGTAAGAACATCCGCTCGGGGCTAATCGCCGGCGCGATCTGCTTCTTCATGTTCGGCATCACCTTCGTCGCCGCGGCGATCTACGTCCACTCGTGAGCGATCTCGAGCCCCCCGTCCCCGAGCCCAGCGAGGAGATCCACCTCCCGGGCCCATCGCTGCTCCCGTTCGTGTGCGCGATCGGGCTCACGTTGATGGTGATCGGCACCACGATCTCGTGGCTGATCTCGATCGTCGGCCTGATCATCTTCCTGCTCACAACGATTCGCTGGATCCGCGACACGCGCCGCGACGTCGCCGCGCTGCCCGAAGAGCACCACTGACGCGCCGCCGCGCGCCAGCCGTCTAGCTCGCTGCCGCGGCCGGCATCTCGGACGTCGCGCCGTCCTGGGTCCAGCAGCGGACGATGTCGCGCATCGAGAGGATCCCGACCAGCTCGGACCCCTCGACCACGACCAGATGGCGGAAGCGGCCCCGCACCATCGCGGCCGCGGCCCGCTCGAGCGACCAATCGGGCGAGGCGAAGGTCAGCTTTGACGTCAGGTGCTGGGCGACGCGCTCCTCGTCCGGGTTCTCGCCGGCACCGACCGACAGCAGGATGTCGCGCTCGGTGATCACGCCCGGGCCGGGCGCATCGGGATCGGCGACGATCGCGGCGCCGACCTGCCGGGCGGCCATCGCCGCGGCCGCCTGCCGCAGCGTCTGGCCGGGATTTACGGTCAGGACTACTTCAGACATCCCATTTCGCACCTGCATGACGTCTCCCAGTAGTTTGCAACGATTGCCGCAATCATAATCAAACGCGGGCCGGGGTCGCGTCGGCTGCGACGCCGTTCGTCACGCAGAACGCATAGGATCCCGCCCGAACCGATGGGCTACGTCCTGGCACAGCTTCGTGCGTAACCGAGCGATCCTGCAGATGGTCGTGATCGGCGTGATCGTGACCGCGATCGCGATCCCGATCGCGCTGATCATCCCGTGGTTCCCAACCGAGGCCTCCAAGCAGGCCGGCAATGTGCGCACGCTGTACTACGTGCTGCTGGTCGTCTCGATCCCGATCTTCGTCCTGGTCGAGACCGTGGTGCTGTATTCGGTGTGGAAGTTCCGGATGAAGCCGGGCGAGGAGGAGAAGGACGGGCCGCCGATCCACGGCAACACGCGGCTCGAGGTGATCTGGACGGCAGTGCCGGCACTGCTGGTCGTCTCGCTCTGTACTTTTGCCTACACGAAGCTCCACGCCAACGAGGCCAGCAAGTCGAACGAGGTCACGGTCAACGTGACCGAGCGACAGTTCGCGTTCGAGTTCTCCTACCCGTTGGCGGGCGGAGGCCAGATCGTCTCGCCCGATCTGTACATGGCCAAGGACCAGCCGGTCGTGTTCAGGATCCGTTCGCTCGATGTGATCCACAGCTTCTTCGTGCCCAATTTCTCCGAGAAGATCGACGCCGTGCCGGGCATCACGACCACGCTGCGGGTCACGGCGACGCGCCTCGGGACCTACCCGGTCGAGTGCACCGAGCTGTGCGGCGCCGGCCACTCGCTGATGCGCTCGGCGGTCCACGTCGTCACTCCGGCCGCGTTCACGAGCTGGCTGCGCTCGCAGAAGCCGAACGGAGCGCCACCGGTCGGCATCCCGCCGCCGAACGCGGCGGAGTCCGGCGAGCCCGGCGCGCCCCCGAACGCGCCCGCCGGGTCGGCCGGCAACCAGTCGAAGCCGGCCCCGCAGACCGGCGGCATCGCGATCCCCGGCGGCGCGGCCGCGACGACCACGACGACGACGAGCAGCGCGGCGGCCAGCGGCGCCGCCACCTCGCCCGCGGCGGGCAAGGCGATCTTCACCGGTTCGGCGGGCTGCAGCGGCTGCCACACGCTTGCCGCGGCCGGCGCCACCGGCACCACTGGACCGAACCTCGGCACGCAGGTCGTCCCCAACGCCAAGCAGGCCGGCATGCCCCTGAAGGCGTTCATCGACCAATCGATCACCAAGCCCAACGCGTTCATCTCGCCCGGCTTCCAGCCCAACATCATGCCCCAGACCTTCGCGCAGACCCTCACGGCGACCCAGATTCAGGCGCTGGTCAACTTCATCGCGAGCGTGACGAGGTGATCCGCGCAACAATGAGGATCAGCGTGAGCACAGGGAAGGAGATCTGCTGATGGCCACGGCATCCGTAGCCCCCGAACCGATTGCGGACCGCCCGTCACGCACCCGCGTGCCGCTGCCGCGCAAGGTCCGCCGTCCGGGCTGGTACCGGGCCGCGCTGTTCGACGTGCTCGGGTTCGCGTTCGCGTTCGGGCTCACCGTGCTCATCCGCTGGCTGATGCACGAGCACCCGGTGGTCGACGGGCACGCGATCACGATCGTCGCCCTGATCGCCGTGCCGCTGTTCTTCCTCGTCGGCCTCGGGACCGCGGACTACTGGATGTACTGGATCTCGGGGCGGCCGACCCGGCCGGAGGACCACTCGGCCCACGGAGCGCAGAGCTGGCGCGATTACTTCCGCGTCAACACCGACCACAAGGTGATCGGCATCCAGTACACCGTCACCTCGTTCTTCTTCCTGTTCGTGGGCGGCCTGCTGGCGATGCTGATGCGGGCCCAGCTGGCGAAGCCGGGGATGCAGTTCCTGACCCCGGAGCAGTTCAACGGCGTGTTCTCGGTGCACGCCACGCTGCTGATCTTCCTGTTCGTGATCCCGGTGTTCGCCGGGCTGGCGAACTTCGTGCTGCCGCTGATGATCGGCGCGCCCGACATGGCCTTCCCGCGGCTCAACGCGCTGTCGTTCTGGCTGCTACCGCTGGCCGGCCTGATGATGCTGATGAGCTTCCTCGCGCCCGGCGGCTCGTTCGCGTCGGGGTGGACGGCATACGCGCCGCTCTCAACGACGATGCCGCTCGGGCAGCTGTTCTTCACGATCGCGGTCCAGCTCGCCGGCGCCTCATCGATCGCCACCGCGCTGAACTTCCTCGTCACGATCATCACAATGCGCGCCCCGGGGATGAGCTTCTTCCGGATGCCGCTGCTTGTCTGGGCGAACTTCTCGACCTCGCTGCTCGTCGTGATCGCGACCCCGTTCATCGCCGCCTCGCAGTTCTTCGTGCTGCTCGACCGGGCGCTCGGCTTCCACTTCTTCGACGCGTTCGTGGGTGCGGGCAAGAACGGCAACGTGATCATGTACCAGCACGTCTTCTGGTTCTACTCCCACCCCGCGGTCTACATCATGATGCTGCCCGGGTTCGGGATCATCTCCGAGGTCCTGGCCGTCAAGTCGCGCAAGCCGATCTTCGGCTACCGGATGATGGCGTTCTCGTTGCTGGCGATCGTTGTGCTCGGGTTCACCGTGTGGGCGCACCACATGTTCGTCTCCGGCATGTCGCCGTGGATCCGGATCCCGATGATGATCACCACCGCGATCATCGCGATCCCCACCGGGATCAAGATCTTCAGCTGGCTGGCCACGTTGTGGCGAGGCGTCCTGCATCTCGACACGCCGATGCTGTTCGCACTCGGCTTCCTGACCATGTTCACGCTCGGTGGGATCAGTGGCGTGATGCTGGCGATGATCCCGTTCGACATCCACGTCAGCCAGACCTACTTCATCGTCGCCCACATCCACTACGTGCTGTTCGGCGGCTCGCTGTTCACGATCTTCGCCGGCGTCTACTACTGGTTCCCGAAGATGACCGGGCGGATGTTCGATGACCGCCTCGGCAAGCTGCACTTCTGGATGACCTTCATCTTCTTCAACCTGACGTTCGCCCCGATGCACCTGATCGGGCTCCAGGGCATGCCCCGCCGCGTCGCCGAGTACGCGTCGAAGTTCGCGGCCTGGAACCTGTTCATCTCGATCTCGGCCTTCATCCTCGGCCTCAGCACGCTGATCTTCCTCTACAACATCGTCGCCAGCTGGCGCGGAGGCCCGCGAGCCGCGGCCAACCCATGGCGCGGGCTCACGCTCGAGTGGCAGGTCTCCTCACCTCCGCCGATCTTCAACTTCGACGCGGTCCCAACCGTGGTCGGCGGCCCGTACGAGTACGGCGTGCCCGGTGCCGTGCACGGGATCTTCAAGTCGCCGGCCGAGGCGAGTAAGACGGTGGCCGCCGGGGCACTGACGACGCCTCCAAGCCGGGAGCACCATCCGTGAGCCTGCGCGCGCCCGATCCCGACACGAAGACGATTCTCGTCATCGCAAACGAGACGCTCGGGGGTCGCGAGCTGATCGAGGCGGTGCGCGAGCGGGCCGCCGACGACGTGCGCTTCGTGCTCTGTGTGCCCCAGAACAAGCCGGGCGCGGGGCTTGTGATCTATACCGACGCGGTGTTCGACGCCGCCCAGGTGCGGGTCGACCTCGCGCTCGAGGTGATCCGGGGCATGGGGATTCGTGCCATCGGCGAGGTCGGCGACCCCGATCCCTACTCGGCCACGATGGATGCGGTCGGCGAGTACCGGCCCCAGGAGATCATCATCTCCACCTACCCCGAGACCCGGTCCGGCTGGCTGCGCCGCGACCTGATCGAGCGGGTCAGCGACGCCACCGGGCTCAAGGTCACGCACATCGTCAACGACATCGACAACGAGGGGCTGCCCTTCCACATCACCCTGGCCGTGGCCAACCGCACGGCCTCGGGCGACGAGCTGCTCGAGGCCCTCAGGGCCAGAGCGGAGAAGTGGGGCGACGAGGAGCGCCGGCAGCTGTTCATCGTCGTCGTGCCCCAGGAGGGCGGCGACGGCCAGGCCGCGCGCCGGGCCCGCACCCGGCTGAAGCTGGTCCTCGATCGTCTCCATGTCCGGGGTCTCCTGGCGGCCGGCATGATCGGCGATCCCGACCCGTATACGGCGATCACAAACGCCCTGCAGTACTTCCGCGTCGACGACATCGTGATCTCGACGTTCCCGGCCACGAAGTCCGGCTGGCTGCGGGCCGATCTGATCGACCGGGTCAGCCGCACGACCGGCAAGCCGGTGGAGCACGTCGTCCACGCCGACACCTCCTCGGAGGCGGCATAGCCATGGAAGCAGCCTCGATCGCCCACGACGAGCACCACGGGCCGCCCGCCGCACACCGCTCCTCGCGAGTGGAGCCGGCGACCCTGGGCATGCTGCTTTTCATCATCTCCGAGGTGATGATCTTCGGGGCGTTCTTCACGGCCTACTTCTTCATCCGGGTCGTCAACCACAATCCCTGGCCGGCGTCCGGAAACACGCTGCCAGAGGCCGTCGCGGGCATCAACACGGCGATCCTGCTCTCCTCCTCGCTGACCATCCACTGGGCGACGCACTCGGTCAAGACCGGCAACCGCTGGGGCCTGAAAGCGGGGATGGTCACGACCTTCCTGCTCGGGCTGACATTCCTGACGGTCCAGATCAACGAGTACATCCACATCGGGTTCGCGCCTCACGACTCGGCCCAGGCGACGGTCTTCTACTCGCTCACCGGCCTGCACGGAGCCCACGTCTTCATCGGCCTCTGCCTGCTGCTGATGGTCACGGTCCGCTCCTTCCGCGGCCACTATTCGCCCGAGCAGCACCGCGGCATGGAGGTGCCTGGGATCTACTGGCACTTCGTCGACATCATGTGGGTGATCGTGTACACGACCGTGTACGTGATCTAGAGAGGTCGGATGAGCTTCAACCCGCTTCGCAACGAGGCGGACATGTTCCGGGTGCTGGTCGGCGTCGTCGTCGTGTTCGCCGTGATCGCGGCGATCGTGCTGCTGATCAGGGCGCTTTGAGCACGACGGCTTCGCGGTGAGGCAAGCCGCGGCCATGCTCCATCGGTGGGGAGGCTGTCGCCGGGCGCGGGCCGTCGGCGGCGGCTGGACCGTCGCCGGGCGCCGGACCGTGGCGGCGTCACGGCCCCGCCCGTGGCACCATTGAAGCGTGCCGCTGACGCTCGCCACGACCGGCCCGGGGGACGCGATCGCGCTCCCGATCCTCGCGCTGCTGTGGTGGATTCCGTACGGCGCCCGTGCCCGCAGGCTGGCTCACGAGGGGCGCCCCGTGCCCATGTGGCGCCAGGCCTGCTACGCGAGCGGCCTGATCGTGATCGCGATCGCGCTCAGCCCGCCGGTCGACAAGCTCGCCGACCAGCTCCTGATCGTGCACATGGCCGAGCACCTGCTGATCGGCGACATCGGGGCGCTCCTGCTCGTGCTCGGCTTCACCGGGCCGCTGCTGGCACCGCTGCTCCGAAACCGGGTGATCGGGAAGCTTCGCGTCCTCACCCACCCAGTGGTGGCGGTCGTGCTCTGGGCGGTCAACTTCTACGCCTGGCACCTCCCGGCCCTGTACCAGGCAGCGCTGCGCCACGACCCGATCCACGCCCTCCAGCACGCCACCTTCCTCGTGTTCGGCATGGGGATGTGGATGGCGCTGCTCGGGCCGCTCCCGAAGCCGGCGTGGTTCACCAACAGCTGGCAGCTCGTGTACATCATCGTCGTGCGGCTGATCGGGACCGTGCTCGCAAATGCGCTCGTGTTCGGCAGCGTGTTCTACCCGTACTACCGCGCCGGCGACGCGCACTGGCACATCGGCCAGCTCACCGATCAGGTCGCCGCCGGGAGCGTGATGATGGTCGAGGAGAGCCTGCTCACGCTCGGCCTGTTCTGCTGGCTGTTCCTGAAGGTCGCTCGCGAGGGCGAGCAGCGGCAGGAGATGCTCGACTACGCCAGCTCGCACGGGATCGCGCTGGACGAGAGCCGTGCCGCACGCGCGGTGGCCGCAGGACGCGCGGACGAGCTCTGGGAGCGGCTTACTTCGTCGCAGACGCGATGAAGTTCACCAGCGCCTGGACCTCGTTCGGTTTCAGGCTCTGGGCAAAGTTCGAGGGCATAACGCCGGCGTGGAAGCCGGCCGGAAGGTAGGCGTACGGCTTCACGATCGCCGTGTATATGCACTTCTCGAGCGTCTTCCCCCGGATCCCCATCGAGGCCGCGTTGGCGCAGTCGGCCTTCAGCCGCTGATCCAGATCCGGGCCGGCGACCCCGTGCGTCCCGGCGGCCGCCAAGGTGTGGCAGCTGCCGCAACTGCCGATTCCCGTGAACACCTTCTTCCCGGCCGCCGGGGAGGTGCCCGTGACGCCCCCGGCATTCGCCAAGGCACCGGAATCCTGTCCAGGGATCGCGGCGACGTGGGCCACATACGCGGCCACGTTCTCGGCCTCCTGCGAGCTGAAGCAGAACGGCGCGTTCTTGCTGCAGTTGGCGGGCATCACGCCCTGGCTGTTGGGATAGTGGATCCAGTAGGAGACCAGTCCCTGGATTGACGTGCTCTTGACCCCATCCACGCGGTCCTGGCGGAACGCATCATCGAGGTTGGGCCCGACCGTCCCCTGCGTCGCGGCGTGCCCCAGCGTATGGCACGAGCCGCATTTGCTCACGAACAGCTGCTTGCCCTTGACCAGATCGGTGCTGGGGTGCTTGATGTTGCAGCCCCCGAGCGCGAGCAGCAGCACAGCGCCCGACGAGAGCGCGAGCATGCCGCGGGGGATCCGTACGAAGCCGTTCACCGTCACTGCGGGCGGCACTCTATAAGAGCTTCCGGCATCGCGACGGCAGAAGGGGGGGTCATCCGCCAGGGTCCGCTGGTAGCATGGCGACGGATGAGGACGCGCCAGAAGTACCGGATGCGGACGCCCTCGACGGGCCGGGAAGTGATCATCGAGGCCGAGCCAGACCGCGAATACGTGGATCGCGACACGGGCGAACAGCTCGAGGTCGTGGCTCAGCTCTTGCCGCTGGCGCCAACTCCCTCTGAGCTGCCGTGGGCGGTGGAGAACCTGCGCTTCTGCAACTGGTGCGATCAGCTCGCCCAGAAGGATCTCAACGACTGCCCGACCTGCGGCCGGCGTATGGAACCACTCGGTTCCTGATCCCGCCCAACCCCTGCCATGACTCGCGTCACCACCAGTATCGCTGCGTTCGTCGTCGGGCTCGTTCTCGCCCTCGGACTCGTCGCGTGCGGGAGCGGGACCACGACCTCGGACACCAATGGAGCTCCGCCACTCACCGTCCCGACCGGCGCGTCGGCGAGCGCCGCGGTGACGACGTCGACCGCGTCGAGCACGACCTCGACCACGTCGGCCGCCACCACCGCCCCGCCTGCCACCACCACACCGGGGGCCGTGGCTCCCTCCAGCGGCGGTGCCAGCCCCCTGCCGTCCACCGGCGGCGCCACCGGCACCGGCCCGGCCTCGGGCGGTGCCAGCCCAACGAACACCGGGACCGCCGGAGGCGGGACCACGACCTCGAGCGGCGGTGCCGGCCTTGGCTCCGCCTTCTGCCAGCAGAATCCCGGCGCCTGCTAGCAGCGACTCGTGCAAAGCCCCGGGACCCTCGGCTAGGTCATCAACGTGATCGCGTGGTCCCAGGCGCCACGCCGCAAACCGACCTTCACCCACAGGATGCAGAGCGACTCGAGCTCACGTGAACCCTCGATCCCGCCGATGTCGACAGGGTCAGGCCACCCGAAGCTGCGGAGAATCTCCCCGACCGTGTCCTTCGCCTCCTCGTCGTCTCCGGCGACGAACATCCGCGGAGCTCCCTCGGCGAGCTTCGGGTCAACCATCAGCGGATTGCCGACGGTGTTGAACGCTTTGACCACCCGGGCCTCGGGCACCGCGCGCTGAATCCGCTCTCCCAGTGAGTCGCTCCCGCTGATCGCGAGCTTCGGCGGCGGCCCGTCGGAGAAGTCGAGCGGGTTGGTGGCGTCGATCACGACCTTCCCTCGGAAGTTCTCGAGGCCCGCGTTGGCGATCACATCCTCGGCTGCCACACCGAGCACGGCCAGTACCAGCAGCTCGCCGAATGCCGCCGTCTCGGCCGGCGTTCCCACCCCGATGCCCACGCCCTCGCCCGCGAGCCATTCCTGCAGCTCGGCGTCGCTCGGATCCCGCGAGCCGATCATCACCTCATGCCCACGGCTGTGAAAGCCCGCGGCCAAGCGACGGCCGACGCTGCCTCGACCGAGGACTCCGACCTTCATCGCCTAGTCTCGCGGGTCACTACAGACCCGCACCGCCGCTGATCGATAGCCCGCTGGAGCGCGGCGCCCAAGCTG
Organism: uncultured Solirubrobacterales bacterium; assembly: GCA_963796645.1. Taxonomy (GTDB): domain Bacteria; phylum Actinomycetota; class Thermoleophilia; order Solirubrobacterales; family Solirubrobacteraceae; genus Palsa-465. The sequence goes on from CAWCMQ010000011.1 coordinate 33,693, forward strand.
TGCGACCAGAGATGTCGGGTGCATGGACGAAGTTCTTGGGATAGGTCGGGGTGGTGATCTCGGTGACGCTGTACTCGACCCTGGTGCCCGGGTAGTTGCACCCATAAGAGGCTTTCTGCCCGATCGTCAGCTGAGCCTGTGGAGTGTTGGGCGGGTTGGCGCAGTTCGCCTTGCGGCTCTGCCGATAGGCGAACTTCTTCGAGCTCTGGAGAATCGAGAGCACCGGAGCCCAGGTCGGCGTCGTCAGCGCGACCACGTCCCTCGGCTGCACGGCCAACGAGGTCTGGAGCGGGAACTGCGGAACCAGGCCGAGATAAGGCTCGACGTGCAACGCCGGGCTCTCGCCGACCACCTTCCAGATCCGCTTTTTTGCCGAGACGTTACGAAGCACGGTGATCTGGACCTGGGTGGTCCCTCCCCATCGGAGGTCCTGGTCGTGGATCAGCGACTTGCGGGTCGTGCGATCCGACGACAACTCGGACAGCCCGACGGTGAACGCGACGATCCGGCCCGCCTTGCGGACCGTGGTCGGGTAGGCGATCCCGTCACGGACGGTCTCGAGGGCCGTCGAGCGGGCGAGGATGATCGTGCACTGCGCGAGTGGCAGCTTGGTCGGGCAGATTGGCGCCGTGACAGCGGTTTTGGTGGCGCCGAGCTCGATCTCGGTGGCGCCTGCGGAGGCGGGCGCAAGCGCCAACGCGAGCACGACGAACGCCGCGCCCCTGAGGAACAAACGTTTCATTGTTCTCATTGAACACGACAGGGCGGCCGCAAGTTGCGCGGGGCCTGTCACCGTGCCGCGGGCCGAGAGCGCCCGGAGATGCGTCCTAGACCTTCTGAACGTTCACTGCCTTGGGACCTTTCGGGCCCGCCTCCTCCTCATAGGAGACCTTCGAACCCTCGGCGAGGGAACGGTATCCATCACCGGTGATGCCGCTGAAATGTACGAACAGGTCGCGGCCGCCGTCGTCTGGCGTGATGAAGCCGAAACCCTTGTCGTCACTGAACCACTTGACCGTACCGCTTGCCATTTACTCCCTCTCGGTGCGACTGGTTTTGACACGCTGGAGCCTCGGTTCGGCCCCGAATCGCGCAAAAAAGTATCAGGGAGCCGGGTCCGATGCTCAGCGCAACTGGTCAGCCGTGGCGGCGATCTCCTCCGGGTCGCCCTCCCGTGGGGTCCAGGGGAGGCGCAATGGATCCCCCTCGTAGCGTGGGATCACGTGCAGATGGAAGTGAAAGACGGTCTGCCACCCTGCGCTCCCGCAGGAATTGATCACGTTCACTCCGTCGGCGCCGAGCCGCTCCGTGACCCGCGTCGCGAGGCGCTGAGCCGCGTAGATCGACGCCTCCAGATCCTCCTGGCGAATCTCCAGAAGGTTCTTCGAGTGCCGGCGCGGGATCACCAGCGCATGACCCCGCGTGGCGGGGCTGATGTCCATGAACGAGACCGTCAGCTCGTCCTCGTCGACGATCTGCGCCGGGAGCTCCCCGGCCGCGATCTTGCAGAAGATGCAGTCGCCGTCGCTCACAGACGCGCAGCCTACCGGTCGAGCAGCTTCCGGCCCCGCTCCAGCGCTTCGTCGTGGCCGCGGATCTCTCCGGCGAAGCTCGCCTCCTCGAGCTCGGCCAGCACCCGCCCGATCTCCGGACCAGGTCTGACCCCGGCCACCCGGGCGAGCTCATCGCCACGGACCGGCGGCCGCGGCGGGTCCTCAACCCACCGGAGCGCCTCCCCCACGAGCTCACGCGCCAGCTCGAGATGCTTGCCGATCGCTTCCTCGGAGCCTCTGCCGCGGGTCGCGAGCCGGTCGGCCACGCTCAGCACCGTGACGTCGACCGGGACGGGGGAGCATGCCTTCAGGTACCGGTAGACCGCCCGCCGGTCGAGCGGCATCTCGTGAATCAGGAAGCCCAGACGGAGGTGATGGAGGGTCAGCGCCGCGACGTAGTCGCACAGCCGCTCGCTGGCCCGCAGGCGCCGCAGAATCGCGACCGCGACCTCCGCGCCGGCCCGGTCGTGACCGAAGAACGTGACCCGACCGCCGGCGCTCACGGCCCGAGTGGTCGGTTTGGCGATGTCGTGGAATAGCGCGCCGAACCGGAGCGCCTGGCCGCGTGTGAGCTCATTGGCGAGCGGCTGCTCGAGGAATGCGGCCACCGCATCGGCGTGCTCGCCGAACACGGCTGCAAGGTTGCGCTCGAGCTCGATGGTCTGCTCGAGCACTGCCCGCGTGTGTTCATAGACGTCGAGATGATGGAAATGGCTCTGCTGCACCCCGCGCAGGCGCTCAAGCTCCGGCAGCACCGCGGCCGTCACCCCGAGCTCGTCGAGCAGCTCGAGCCCCAGGACCGCGCGCGGTGAGGCGATCACCAGCTTCAGCTCCGAAAACACCCGCTCGGGAGCCACGTCCGCAGTGCCCGCAGCGTGCGCAGCCGCGGCGACCGCGGTGGGAGGATCGATCGCGAACTCGAGCTCGCAGGCCAGACGGGCCAGGCGCACCGTGCGCAGCGGATCGCGCGCGAACGCGTCCCGCGCGACCATCCGCAGCACCCGGTGGCGCAGGTCGTCGATCCCGCCGAACGGATCCACGTATTCTCGGGCGGGGAGCGACTGCGCGATCGCGTTCAGCGTCAGGTCTCGCCGGGCCAGGTCCTGCTCGACCGTGTCACCAGCCATCGGCGTCACGTCAAGCTGCCAGCTGTGGTCTCGTGCCACCACGCGCCAGGCGCCGAATGCCTCCGAGAGCGCAAACGGATGGGCATCGGCGATCTTCGCGAACGCGCGGGCGAGCCGGCTCGGGTCGCCCGCGTAGGCCACGTCGAAGTCGGTCGTCGGGCGGCCCAGCAGGTCGTCGCGCACCGCGCCGCCCACCAGCCACATCGGGGCCTCACCCAACCCGGCCAGCCGCTCCAGCGAGATCGTCACGCCACCTCCACTCCGTCACGGTGGTAGCCGCGGGGAACCCGATTCGAGATCCCGCACAGAATCTCGTAGTTGATCGTGCCGATCCGCCGAGCCACCTCCTCGGCGCTCACGCGCGCATCACCATCGCGGCCGATCAGGATCACCCTCTCGCCCAGGACGACATCGGTCTCCGGACCCAGGTCGATCGTGATGTTGTCCATGCTCACGGTGCCGACCAGCGGCCGACGAACACCGCGCACCAGCACCTCGCAGTTGTTGGTCAGAGCCCGCCTGACGCCGTCGCCGTATCCGATCGGAACCGTTCCGATCCAGGTCTCGCGCTCGGCCACGAACCGGCGCCCGTAGCCCGCACTCTCGCCGGGCGCGGCGCGCTTGATCGCGGCCACGTACGAGCTCAGCTCTAGCGCGGGCTCAAGCCCGAGCGGATCGGGATCCTGATTCATCGGATCGCCGCCGTAGATAGCGATCCCGCAGCGCACGAGATCGAGCCGGCTGGCCGGTGAGCGCAGCGTGGCGGCGCTGTTGGCCGCGTGTGCGATCAGCTCCGGGCTGCGTCTGCGCAGCTCGGCCACGAACGGCGAGAACCGGCGCAGCTGCTCGGCCACGAACTCCTCGTCCTCATCGGCGGTGGCGAAGTGCGTCATCACCCCAGTCAGCTCGAGCTCGGGGGCGGCCAGCACGGCTCCCGCCAGCTCGAGCGCCGCGCGCTCGTCCCGAGTGCCCAGCCGGCCCATACCCGTGTCGAGCTTCACGTGTAGCCGGACCGGCCCTCGCGCGTGCGCGAGGGCCTGCCGCACGAACTCGTCGCTCCACGCCACCAGATCGGCGCGGGCCGCCAGGGCAACCGGCAACTCCTCCTCGCTGATCGCGCCCATCACCAGCACGGGGACCTCGATTCCGTCGGCGCGGAGCTCGAGCGCCTCCTCGGCCGTAGCCACGGCCAGCCACGCAGCGCCACCCGCGGTCGCCGCCCGCGCGGCTGCAGCCGCGCCGTGCCCGTAGCCGTCGGCCTTGACCACCGCACACATCGATACGCCGCCACCGAGCTCGCGACAGAGGCGGGCGACGTTGCGCTCGATCGCAGCCAGGTTCACACGGGCCAGCGCCCGAACCACGGACCCGGCCCGCCTACCGGTCCTGCCGTCCGGCGAGCGCCCGGGGCAGCGACTGGATCACATCACTCGCGATCACGCCCTCCGGCCCGATCTCCGCGGCCGCCAGCCGCCCCGCCGCGGCGTGGACGAACACCCCCGCACAGGCGGCCTCAAACGCGTCCAGGCGCTTGGCCAGCAGCGCTCCGATCACGCCCGATAGGACGTCGCCGGTTCCGGCAGTGGCCAGCGCCGGCGCGCCGCCACGGCTGACGGCGGCCTGCCCGCCGGGCTCCGCCACGATCGTGTCATCCCCTTTCAGCACCACGATCGCTCCCGCCAGCGCTGCCGCCTCGCGCGCGCAGCGCAACCGGTGAGCTCCGATCTCGTCGCTCGGCAGCTCGAGCAGACGACCGAGCTCGCCCGCGTGCGGGGTCAGCACGGTCGGCGCCTGGCGCGCCGACAGCGACTCCAGCCGGCCGGCGTGCGCGTTCAGGCCGTCGGCATCAAGCAGCAGCGGTACCGGCGCGGCGGCAGCCACGCGCCGCGCGAACTCGCCCGTCCGCAGCGCTCTTCCGAGTCCCGGCCCGAGCACCAGTGACTGCACCCGCCTGCAGCGCTCGAGCACCTCGTCCGCGGCCTCGGGACCGAGTGCGCCGTCGTGGTCCTGCAGCGGCACGCTCATCACCTCGAGCAGACGAACCTCAAAGATCGTGTTCAGGGTCCGTGGTACGCACACCGTGACGTAGCCTGCGCCCGCGCGCATTGCGGACTCGGAGGCCAGTGACGGGGCGCCGGTCAGTCCCGTCGAGCCACCGCAGACGAGGACGCTCCCGGCGGCGAACTTGGTCGAGTCCGCGCCGCGCCGCGGCAACACATCGAGCACGGGTGCGTCGATCAGGCCGATCAGCGGCTCTGCCGGTCCCCCGTCCGGGATTCCGATGTCGACGACCGTCACCTCGCCCGCGTGCGCCTTGCCGGGGCCAATCCAGAGCCCCGGCTTGCCGGCGTGGAAGGTCGCGGTTGCGTCTGCCCGGACCGCGCTTCCGTCCACCTCGCCCGTGGATGCGTCGACGCCGCTGGGAACGTCGCAGGCCACCACCACCGCTTCGCCGTTCTCGCGCGCCGCGTTGATCGCGTCGATCGCGGCGGCCGCCGACCCGCGGGCGACCCCCTGGAACCCAGTGCCGAGGATCGCGTCGACGATTCCGTCGGCGCCGCTCAGGACCGCTGGAGAGAAGGGCATGGGCGCGGCGCCCGGCAGACGCTCGAGGTTGGTTCTGGCGTCCCCGCGCATCTCCTCGGCAGCCCCGAGCAGGGTCACGTCCACCTCGCGTCCCTGCTCACGGAGCAGCCGGGCGGTGACGAACCCGTCCCCGCCGTTGTTGCCCTTCCCGCAAACGACCACGATCCTCCCGGAGGAAATCCGTCCGGACACCAGCCTGGTCAGGCCGGTGCCGGCGCGCTCCATCAGATCGAGGCCGGGGACCCCAAGCTCGCCGATCGCCCATTCGTCGAGCGCGCGCTGCTGCGCGGCGTCCGGCAGCGCCTGGAGCCAGCCGGGCAGCGTCATGCCGCGATCGCCACCGCCGCGGCCTCGGTGTTCGTGTGCGACAGCGAGATCTGCACCGTGACCCCGAGCGCATCCGCGCGGGCCGCCACCGCGCCGTGGAGGACCACCTCCGGCGAGCCGTTCTTCGCCGAGACGACCTCGACGTCGCGCCAGCTCCAGCCCTCGAGCTTGAGCGCCTTCGCGACCGCCTCCTTGGCGCAGAAGCGCACCGCCAGGTGCTGCCCGGGCCGCGCTCGGGACGCCGCGTACGCGCGCTCTCCGGCGGTGAACAGCCGCTCGGCCAGCTTCGGGCGGCGCGCCAGAGCCCGCTCCAGCCGTTCGATCTCGAGCAGATCGATGCCGATCACTCGACCGTGACCGTCTTCGCCAGGTTCCTCGGCTGATCGACGTTCAGCCCCCGGCGCCGCGCGATGAAGTATGCGAGCAGCTGGAGCGGTATCACGGCGAGCAGCGGCGCGAGCATCCACTGAGTGGGCGGGATCCAGATCACCTCGTCGGCGTGCTGGGTGATCTCCTCGTTCCCCGCGGTGGCCACCGCGATCACCTGGGCGCCGCGTGCCCGGACCTCCTGGATGTTCGAGATGACCTTCTCGAGAACCGGAGAGTCGTTTGCGACCACGACCACGGGGGTCTTGTCGTCGAGCAGCGCAATCGGTCCGTGCTTCATCTCCCCGGCCGCGTAGGCGTCGGTGGCCACGTACGAGATCTCCTTGAGCTTGAGCGCCCCCTCGAGCGCCACGGGCAGCCCGACGTGCCGACCGAGGTAGAGGAAGAAATCAGCGTCGTAGTGACCGTCCGCGATCCGCTCTGTGTCCTGCACCGCCGAGACCATCAGCTCCTCGATTCGGTGCGGCATGCGCTTGAGCTCGGAGATCGCGGCTTTGAGCACGTCGGCCGGGAGCGTCTGGCGAAGCTCGGCCAGCCGCAGCGCGAGCAGGTACATGGCCGCCACCTGGCTGACGAACGTCTTCGTCGCGGCAACGCCGATCTCGAGGCCGGCGCGCGTGTACAGCACGGCGTCGGCGTCCCGAGTGGCCTGAGAGCCCATGATGTTGGCGACCGCGAGCACGTTCGCACCGGCCGCCTTGGCGGTGCGCATGGCCGCGAGCGTGTCGGCCGTCTCGCCTGACTGGGAGATCCCCACCACGAGGTCTCCCGGCCCGACCACCGGGTTGCGGTAGCGGTACTCGGAGGCGATGTCGACCTCGACCGGGACGCGCGCCCACTCCTCGATCGCGTACCGGCCGATCAGCCCGGCGTGGTACGAGGTGCCGCAGGCGACCACGACCACGCGGCGGATTGTTCGCAGCAGCTCGTCGTCGATCACGCCGAGATCGCCGAGGTCGATCCCCACGCCCCGCGCCGCGCGTTCGCCGATCGTCTCGGCCACCGCGTCGGCCTGCTCGTGGATCTCCTTGAGCATGAACGTCTCGTAGCCCTGCTTCTCAGCCGTCTCAGCGTCCCAGTCGATCTCCACCTGCTCGCGCTCGAGTGGCTCCCCGGCCGGGGTCTGGAACTCGACCGAGTCGGGACTGAGGATCACGATCTCGTCATTGCCGATGTACTGGACGGTGCGCGTCTCACGCAGGAACGCCGGTATCGCCGAGCCGATGAACTGCTCGCCGTCGCCACGACCCACGATCAGCGGGCACTCCTTGCGGGCGCCGACCAGCAGGCCCGGATCGGCGGCGCTCATCGCCACGAACGCGTAATGCCCGCGGAGCTGGTTGTAGGCCGCGCGCACGGCAGCCACGAAGTCCCCGTCGGTGTTGTGGTGCGCGATCAGGTGGGCGATCACCTCGGCGTCCGTCTCCGAGGTGAAGTCCGCACCCTCCTCGACCAGGCGGCGCTTCAGCGACACGTAGTTCTCGACGATCCCGTTTACGACCACGTGCACCCGGTCGGTGGTGTCGAAGTGGGGGTGGGCGTTCTCCTCGGTCACCCGGCCGTGCGTCGCCCAGCGCGTGTGTCCGATGCCGGTGCTCGGCTCGGGCCGCTCGGCCACGGCGATCGATCCCCCCTCGCGCTGCTCGAGGGCGTCGATCGCCCCGTGCAGGGCGCTGAGGTTCCCGACGGCCCTGACCGCGTCGATCCGGCCGCCGTTCAGCACCGAGATCCCGGCGCTGTCATACCCGCGGTACTCGAGCTTCTCGAGCCCGGCGAGCAACAGCGGGCGAGCCTCGCGGGGACCAACGTAGCCGACGATGCCGCACATGCGTTTGGCTCCTGGGTCGAATTGTCGAAGTTCTCAGCCGTCGAGCCGCAACGGCGGCCCGCGCCCCCCTGCACCGACCGGAGAGCGAAGCCCTAACTTTAGACGGTGGATAGTGTGGCGCCCGATGCCGATGCTCCCCCGCCTCCCGCTGGTCCCCGATCCGCTGCGCCGAATCCGAGTCCCGCGGGACCTCCGGTCGGTGACCACGGCGGGCCGTGAGGCCGATCCGGAACCGCTGGGGCTGTCCCCACGCACGATCAACCGGATCTGGGCAGCGAGCCGGAATCTCTACAAGACCGGGGTCCATCCGGCCGTGCAGCTCTGCCTGCGCCGCCACGGTGAGGTGGTCCTCGATCGGGTGATCGGTCACGCCAGCGGCAACGGCCCGGGCGATACGCCGGACGCGCCCAAGGTGCTGGCCACGCCGGATACCCCATTCTGCGTGTTCTCGACCTCGAAGGCGATGACCGCGATGGTCGTCCACCTGCTCCACGAGCGCGGTGCGCTGAGCATCTTCGACCGGGTCACCGACTACATCCCCGAGTACGGCCGCAACGGCAAGGGCGACACGACGATCGCCCACGTGCTCTCCCACCGCGCGGGTGTCCCGACGCTGCCGCGCAGGATGCTCGATCTCGACACGATCGGGAACCGCGAGTTCCTCACCGAGGCGATCTGTGATGCCAAGCCGTTTCACAAGCCGGGCACGCTGCTCGCATATCACGCCGTTTCCGGGGGTTTCATCCTCGGCGAGATCGTCCAGCGGGTCACCGGCAAGAGCATCCGGGACGTGCTTGCCGAGTCATTCCTCGATCCGCTCGGCTTCCGCTGGGGCAACTACGGCGTGGCCGAGGAGGACACCGACAAGGTCGGCCTCAATTACGCGACGGGACCGCGGCTGATCCCGCCGCTTTCGAACCTCGTCTCCCGGGTCCTGAGCCGGCCGGTCGACGAGCTGGTCGAGATCTCGAATGACCCGCGGTTCATGACGGCTGTGATCCCGGCCGGGAATCTGATCACCACCGCGAATGAGCTCTCGCGATTCTTCGAGATCTTCCGCGCCGGCGGCGAGCTCGACGGCGTCCGGGTCATGGAACCGCACACGATCCGCCAGGCGGTCGAGGAGCAGTCCCGGCTCGAGATCGACCTCTCACTCGGCTTCCCGACCCGGTTCAGTTACGGGCTGATGCTCGGCGCCAAGGTGTTGAGCCTGTACGGGCTCGACACCGATCTGGCCTTCGGCCACCTCGGGTTCATCAACATCATCGGCTGGGCGGACCCCGAGCGCGGCATCTCGGGCGGCCTGATCACCAGCGGAAAGGCGATCGTCTATCCGGAGCTGCCGCGCTTCATCGGGCTGATGCAGCTGATCGCGCGGGAGGTTCCGAAGGTGCCCGCCGAAGCGCGGATCATCTGAGCGCGGCTTCGACCACGGCCTTGAGCCGCTCGCAGACCGCGTCGGTCTCCTCGTGGCTCGGCGCCTCGACCATCACCCTGATCAGCGGCTCGGTGCCTGACGCTCGCACCAACACCCGGCCACGCCCGCTGAGCGCCGAGTGCTCGTGCTCGATCGCGCCCTTGACCTCCGGGTCATCCATTGCGCTCGTGAGTGCTGCCCGGTCCGCGGCGCGGATGTTGTCCAGCCGCTGCGGCAGCTTCTGCATTGCGTCGCGGTCGGCCAGGTCGCGGCCGGAGAGCGCCTCGAGCGTCAGCAGCGCGCTTGCGATGCCGTCTCCCGAGGGACCGAAGCCAAGATCGATGATGTGCCCCGACTGCTCGCCGCCGAGGGCCCATCCGCGCCGTCGTAGCTCATCGAGCACGTACCGGTCGCCGACGGCGGTGGTCGCGACGTCGACACCCGCGCGCTCCATCGCCGTGTGGAAGCCGTAGTTCGTCATCACGGTCACCGCCACGCCGTTGCCGGGCAGGCGGTCGCGGGTGCGGAGGTGGAGCGCGGCGAGGGCCACCAGTTCGTCGCCGTCGACAACGGTGCCCGTGCGGTCGACCGCGAGCAGGCGGTCTCCGTCGCCGTCGAAGGCGAAGCCGATGTCGTGCTCGCCTCGCTGCATCCGCTCGACCACTCCGTCCAGGTGGGTGGAGCCACAGCCCTCGTTGATGTTGCGTCCGTCTGGCTCGTCGGCCAGGACCTCAACCTCGGCTCCGAGCCGGCGGAAGATCTCCGGTGCCGCGCGGTAGGTGGCGCCGTTGGCGCAGTCGAGCAGGATACGACGGCCGCTCAACTCGAGCGCCTCGAAGCGGACGTGGAGCTCGCGCAGATAGTCCTCGAGCGCGCCGTGGAAGCGCCGCACGCGCCCGATGTGGTCCGGCGCGGCGTACTCGCGGCCGAGCTCGTCCTCGATCGCGTGCTCGGTGTCGTCGTCGAGCTTGAAGCCGTCGCCGGCGAACAGCTTGATCCCGTTGTCCTCGTAGGGGTTGTGCGAGGCCGAGATCACGGCCGCGAGCTGGAACCCGTGCCGCCGGATCAGCAGCGGCGCCGCCGGGGTCGGAAGCACGCCCGCGAGCAGCGCATCCCCGCCCGCCGCGGTGATGCCGGCCGCGATTGCCGATTCGAGCATCTCGCCGGATTCGCGGGTGTCGCGCACGATCAGCACCTGGGGCCGCTTCACATCGATGTGGCGTACGGCGGCCTGCGCCAGCCCGAGAGCCAGCTCGGCGCTCAGAAAATGGCCTGCACGGCCGCGGACCCCGTCCGTGCCAAATAGCTGGCGCGCCATCGGTCGACGTGAACGCTCAGCGCTTCGAGAACTGCGGGCGCTTGCGCGCCTTCTTCAGGCCCGCCTTCTTGCGCTCCTTGACGCGCGGATCACGCGTCAGGAAGCCACGCCGCTTGAGCTCGCTGCGCAGGTTCGGGTCGGCGACCAGCAGCGCCCGTGAGATGCCGTGCCGCAGTGCGCCGGCCTGAGACGACACGCCGCCGCCGTGCATCCGCGCCACCACATCCATCCGCGAGTCGTACCCGACCGTCTCCAGCGGCTGTCTGATCATCCGCTGCAGCGTCTCGCGCGGGAAGAACGCATTGAGTTCCTTGCCGTTGATCAGGTACGTGCCCGAGCCCGGCTTCAGGATCACGCGGGCCACCGCCGTCTTGCGCTTGCCGGTCGCCGTGTAGCGGGCTCCGGCGGCCAGGTCGATCGCGGCATCGGCGATTGGGTGTGACTCCTCCTCGCCCTCGTCATCGCGCGCGGCGGCCGCCTCAGCCTCAGCCTCAGCAGCGGCGCGGGCCTCCGCGTCCAGAAACTCCTCGCCCTCGGGGACGATGTCGGGAATCAGGTCGGCGCCCGGGATCTCGGGACGCTGGCGCGGCGCCACCTCCTCGAGATCCTCGTCCTCGGCCGTTTCGGCAGCCTGGGGCGCGGGCGTTTCGGCGGGCTCAGCCGGGGTTTCGGCGGGCTCAGCCGGGGTTTCGGCCGGCGGGGCCGCTGGCTCCTCGGCCTGCGGGGCCGCCGCGGGCGTCTCGGCCTCCGGGCTGGCCGGGGTTTCGGCGGGCTCAGCCGGGGTTTCGGCCGGCGGGGCCGCTGGCTCCTCGGCCTGCGGGGCCGCCGCGGGCGTCTCGGCCTCCGGAGCCGCCGGCTCCTCGGCAGGCGCCTCCTCGCTCACGGCCGCGGGCTCCTCGGCGGACGGCTGCTCCTCCGCGGGCGCCTCGCTCGCGGGCTCCTGCGCCGCGAGGGGCTCTTCCTGGTCCTCGCTGCGCTGCTCGTCCTCGGGATGCTCGTTCACTTCGGAATCTCCATCGGTTGCGGCTGCTGGGCGGTGTGCGGATGCTCTGGACCCGCGTACACCTTGAGCTTGGTCAGTTGCTTGCGTGCCAGACGGTTGCGAGGCAGCATCCCCTTCACGGCGAGGCGGATGACCTCCTCAGGGCGTCGCTCGAGCATCTCCGCGAGTGTGCGCGACTTCAGTCCCCCGGGATAGCCGGAGTGCCGGTAGTAGCGCTTGTCGGCCCGCTTGTTGCCCGTCACGGCGATCTTCTCGGCGTTCACGACCACCACAAAATCGCCCGTGTCGACGTGCGGCGTGTAGGTCGGCTTGCGCTTGCCGCGCAGCGCATCGGCGATCTGCGTGGCGAGCCTTCCGAGCGTCTGGCCCGAGGCGTCGACAAGCAGCCAATTGCGCTCTCTGTCGGTGGCTGTGGCAACGTAGGTCTTCATGGCATGCACAAGCCGCGCGAGTTGCGCGCGGCTCGCGGCAATGATAGCCACCCCCGTCCGTACCCTGCGTTCATGCGCCTTCCCGTCCCGGTGCGGCGTCGCGGATTCCAGCTCGCCTATGCGGTCCTCTGCGTCGTCTGGTTCGTCTTCCGCCCCGCCTCCAGGGGCGTCAAGTGCGTGATCACCGACGGTGACCGTCTGCTGCTCGTGCGCCACAGCTATGGGCCGCGTGGGTGGGAGATTCCGGGGGGCGGCATCCGTCGCCACGAGCCACCCCCGACCGCGGCCCGGCGCGAGACGCACGAGGAGCTCGGCCTCGACCTCGCCGATTGGACGGCGCTGGGCACGATCACCGGCCGAATCCACCAGCGCCAGGTCACACTCCACTGCTTCCACACCGAGGTCCGCGATCCGAACCTCGTCCTGGCCCATGGCGAGATCGACGCCGCCGACTGGTTCGACCGCCACCACCTCCCGGATCGCGTCGGCAAATACGTCAAGGACGTGCTCGAGCTGCTGGACCGGTAGGAGGGGTCTCCACGGGGCGACGGCGGGGACCGTCCATCGGATTCGGGGGGCGATCGGCGCCCGCACCTCCGAACAACGCACCAAACCCGAACTCCGGAGCCGGGCTTGGCACATTAGGCGTGATATACGATATACGCGGCTAGTGCGTATCCGGTTTGCTCGGGTTGGCGATGGGCGCGTGACTGGGTGGCGGGCCGGCGAGCGCGCCCGCGGCCCGGGCAGGCGCCCGGATAACGCCACTCTCGGTTCGCGCCCGGAGCCGAGAGTGACGTTGGCGCCGCTGGTGGGGGTCATCGTCACCTTCGCGCGCGCCGCCGCGCCGAGTGTGACGTTTCCCGAGGCCGAGAGCCGAGAGCCGAGAGCCGGGAGCCGAGGCCGGGAGCCGGGTCGGCGGCGAGCGGGGAGCGGGCGCCGGGGCGGGCATAACCTCGAAAACTCCGCTGCGGCCCGCGAGCATTCGAGGTTAAGTCTGCCCATCAGACCTAACCCGCCATCCCCTCCGCGCCAGGTCCGAGTTTTCGAGGTTACTCCCGCCTTCCCGCCGTCGCACTGGACTACAAACCCAGCGTGCCATGCACCCCAACCTGAGCCAACCGGATACGCACCACGCGACTAATCGCACAAACCGGATCCGCCAGACTCGATTTGGGACGTTGTGCGGGACGGGCCTCGACGCGAGGGGGCTGGGGCGCGCCGGAGCGCTAGGAGGGGCGCGGGGTACGCTGCCGACACCTCGCGCTCAGTGTGATCGCCGCGGCTTGGTGAGGCGTTAGCGGGTGTCGCCGGCGGACGCCCGCGTCACTCCCACTCGATCGTCCCGGGCGGCTTGCTCGTGATGTCCAGCACCACGCGCCCGACCGGTCTGATCTCGGAGATCATCCGGCTGGCGATCTGCTCGAGGAGGTCGTAGGGGAGCCGCGCCCAGTCGGCCGTCATCGCGTCGTCGCTCGTCACCGCGCGGATCACGATCACGTTGCCGTAGGTGCGCGAGTCGCCCTGCACGCCGACGGTGCGGATGTCGGGGAGCACGCAGAACGATTGCCACAGCTCGCGGTAAAGGCCCGCCTTGCGGATCTCGTCCTGAAGGATCGCGTCCGCTTCGCGCAGGACCTCGAGCCGCTCACGCGTGGCCTCGCCGCCGACGATTCTGATCGCGAGCCCCGGCCCGGGGAATGGCTGGCGCCACACGAGCCGCTCCGGCAGGCCGAGCTCGGCGCCGACGGCGCGGACCTCGTCCTTGAACAGCGCCCGAAGCGGCTCCACGAGCTTGAATTCGAGGTCCTCGGGCAGCCCGCCGACGTTGTGATGGGACTTGATCGTCGCGGCGCCGGTCCCACCCCCGGATTCGATCACGTCCGAGTACAGGGTGCCCTGGACCAGGTACTGAACGTCCGGGAGCTTGGCCGCCTCCTCCTCGAACACCCGGATGAACTCGGCGCCGATCCGCTTGCGCTTTTCCTCTGGGTCGGTGATGCCCTGCAGCCGGGCCAGGAAGCGATCCTCGGCGTCGACCGCGACGAGCGGTACATGGAAGTGGTCACGGAAGGCCGCGACGACCTGGGCGCCCTCGTTCTTGCGCATCAGGCCGTGGTCGACGAACACGCACGTGAGACGGTCCCCGATCGCGCGGTGGACGAGGAGCGCAGCGACGCTCGAGTCGACTCCACCCGAGAGCCCGCAGATCGCACGGCCGTCGCCGACCTGGGCCCGGATCCGCTCGATCTGCTCCTCGATCACAGAGCTTGCGCTCCACGACCGCTCGCAGCCACAGACGTCCCCGAGGAAGTTCGTCAGCACCCGCTGGCCGTATGGCGTATGGACGACCTCGGGGTGGAACTGGATGCCGTAGATGCCCTGCTCGACCGATTCGAATGCGGCCACCGGCGAGGCGGTTGAGGCAGCCAGCGCGTCGTAGCCCGGGGGCGGCGCGAACACGGTGTCCCGATGGGACATCCAGCAGGTCTGCTCCTCCGGCGTACCGGCAAGCAGCCGGCCGGACTTGCTCACGGTCAATTGCGAGCGTCCGAACTCCCCCACCTCGGCCCCCTCGACCCGGCCGCCGAGCTCGCGGGCCAGGAGCTGCATTCCGTAACAGATACCGAGCACCGGCACGCCGAGATTGAGCAGCTCCCGCTCGAGCGACGGCGCTCCCTCCGCGTACACCGAGGCCGGTCCGCCCGAGAGGATCACGCCCTTCGGCCGGCGCTTCGCGACCTCGGCGGCGCCGACGTGGTGCGGGAGCAGCTCCGAGAACACGCCGCATTCGCGCACCCGCCGCGCGATCAGCTGTGAGTACTGGCCGCCGTAGTCGAGCACCACGACCTCCTCGGTCGCGGCCGCAGGCGTTGCGTGCTTGTCGGCGAGCGTGGCCGCTTCGACGGCGGTCGAGCTAGTCGCTGACACCGACCGTCGCGGCTCGCCCGCTTGCGCCCATTCCCACGCCCTGCTCGCGCTGGAGGTGCTTGCCCTCGGTCTGCAGCGCCGGCGCCACCAGCAGCTCGGCGCGGTTGAACTCCGCGATGTCCCGGTAGCCGCAGGTCGCCATCGACGTGCGCAGCGCGCCCATCAGGTTGAAGGTTCCGTCGTTCTCGCGGGCCGGGCCCTTGATGATCTCCTCGAGCGTGCCGTTCGGAGTCGTCGCGACGCGCGTTCCCCGGGGCAGGGAGGGGTGGAAGGTCGCCATCCCCCAGTTGTAGCCGCGCCCAGGCGCCTCGTAGGCGCGGGCGAGCGCCGAGCCGAGCATCACCGCGTCGGCGCCACACGCGACCGCCTTGGCGATGTCGCCACCGTTGCGCATGCCGCCGTCAGCGATCACCTTGACGTAGTCGCCGGTCTCGAGCATGTGCTGCGAACGCGCCGCTGCAACGTCCGCGATCGCAGTCGCCTGCGGGACGCCGATGCCGAGCACGCCGCGAGTGGTGCAAATCGCGCCCGGTCCGACGCCCACGAGGACGCCGGCGGCGCCGGTCCGCATCAGGTGCAGTCCGGTGTGATACGACGCGCAGCCACCGACCACCACCGGTGTCGGCGACAGCTCGCGGATGAACTCTTTGAGGTTGAGCGGCGGCCGGGTCTCGTCCTGGGACACGTGCTCGGCCGAGACCACGGTGCCCTGGATCACGAGGATGTCAAGCCCTGCCTCGAGCGCGACGTCGTAGTACTTGCGCACCTTCTGCGGCGTCAGTGAAGCTGCCGCTACCACGCCGTGCTCCTTGATCTCGGCGATCCGGCGCGCGATCAATTCGGGCTTGATCGGCTCGCGGTAGATGTCCTGCATCTCACGCGTCGAGATGTCCTTGGAGAACGTCGAGATCCGCTCGAGTTGCGACTCGGCGTCCTCGTAGCGGCAGAAGATGCCCTCGAGATTCAGCACGGCGAGCCCCCCGAGCTTGCCCATCACTCCGGCGGTCTGCGGCGAGACGACGCCGTCGAGGGCGGCCGCCAGCAGCGGGAGCTCGAAGCGATATGGACCCAGCGTCCAGGAGATGTCGACGTCGTCGGGATCCCGCGTGCGCCGGGACGGGACGATCGCGATGTCGTCGAAGCCGTAGGCCCGACGAGCCTTCTTGCCGCGTCCGATCTCTACTTCCATTTCAGCATCGTAGTCCGCGATGCGGACGATCGAAGGGGGCGCGAGCCCGACACGATGACGGCGGCAACCATCGGCCCTCGATGCTAGCAAGGCACCCCAGGGCTTCCCGGTGGGCTGGGCGCGTGAGACGCCCGCAGTTTCCGGGATCGCGGGCGGAGCCTACGAGATCTCGGCCGGGATCTGCAGCCGCTCGGACTCGACCTCTTCGAGCAGCCGGTCGACCTTCGCGGGCTCGACGATCCCGGCCCCGAAGTGGTGGATTGACTCGGCTCCGCAGGCCACGCCGAAGCGCAGGCACTCCTCGGCCGAGCGGCCGATGTAGCGAGCGGCGACGTATCCGGCCAGGAAGGCGTCGCCGGAGCCGATCGCCGAGCGGGCCTCCTGCTCCTCCACCCGGACCCGGTAAAGCGTCGGAACGCCGCCGTCGAGCACCTGGCCGTAGCAGCCGTCCGGCACGGTCATGATCGCCTCCGTGGCGCCGAGCCGAGTCATCTCGAACACCGCCTGCGCGCGATCGTCGACATCGTTGAACTCGTGGCCGACGAGCTCCTCTGCCTCGAGCTCGTTCGGCGAGACGACGTCGGGCTCGGCGCGGACGGCCAGCCGGAGCGGGTCGCCCTCGGTGTCGATCATCGTCGTCACACCGAGCCGGCGGACGTCGCGAATCAGGCGCGCGTAGACGTCGGGATCGATCCCCCTCGGCAGGCTGCCGGCGAACACGCAGATGCTCGCCCCCTTGGCCAGGTAGAGCAGCTTCTCACGGAACAGCTCGAGCTCCTGCGCCGAGACGGCCGGGCCGCGCTCGTTGATCTCGGTGTGCAGGCCGGTGGTCGGGTCGAGCACGGCCGTGTTCGTGCGCGACTCCTCGCGGATCCGGACGAACGCGTTCAGGATCGCCTCGTCGTTGAGCGCGTCCACGATTCGGTTCCCCGTCGCCCCGCCGGCGAACCCGGTGGCGATCACCGGCTGGCCGAGGCGTTTGATCGCCCGCGCGACGTTGACTCCCTTGCCGCCTGGCATCGTCGTCTGGTCGACCGTCCGGTGCCTGCGACCGGGAGTGAAGCTCGGGACCTCGAGCGTCTTGTCGAGCGCCGCGTTCAGCGTGACGGTGATGATCAAGCCGGCTCAGCTCCTTCCTCGCCCCGGTGGCGCAGCCTCAGGCGCCGACGTGTCAGCACGCCAATCGCCACGGCGCAGACCACCACGAGCGAGAGAAGCGTAGACGGTCGGGTGATGAAGTGGGCCGCAACCGTCAGTGGGCTGATGGCTGGGAGCCGCTGCGCCAGCACGAGCGGGATCCGCGCCAGCCGGTGCCGTCCGACGCTCACGTACGCGGTGCCCACGACTGCGTGATACGCAAGTGGGCCCGCGAGCTGGTGCGGGACCACGACGCGGATCCTGACGTGGGCGCCGCGTGCGAGCAGATCCGTGTAGGCGCTGGCCGCAATCACGGTCGCGTGCTTGCCCGGGCTGTCCTTGACCGTCGGCCGGGCCAGGACCTCGCCGCCGGCGACCGGCTTTACAACGCGGAAGTTCGAGAACCCGTAGTCGAGCAGGGTCATCGTGTTCGCGTCCCGCGAGGCCTCGCTCGAGGTTCCGAGGACTGCGCTCAGGAGCTTGATGTTGTGGCGCTCTCCGTAGCCCACGAGCACGTATCCCGCACCCGAGGTGTGACCGGTCTTGACCCCGCGCACCCACGAATAGCGACCGACCAGATCGTTGCGGTTGGTCACGTAGCGCGGGTGGTTGCCGGTTCGAAGCACCGCGTGCGGCAACGCGACCACGCGCGTGAAGAACGGCTGCGTCTTCAGCAGATAAGCCGCCAGCTTGACCAGGTCCCCGGCACTCGAATAGTTGCCGGGCGTGTCGAGGCCGGCCGGGGTCGAATAGTGGGTGTGCCGAAGGCCGAGCTCACGGGCCCGGGCGTTCATCATCCCGACGAACCTGGCCACCGACCCGCGACCGACGTGGTAGGCGAGATCCTCGGCGGCGTCGTCGGCGCTCGGCACCAGCAGGGCGATCAGCAGGTCGTGAACGCTCATCCGCTCGCCGGGTGCCAGACCGATCTGAGAATCGACCGCCGGGAAGTAGAAGTTCGGCTCGGCGTATTCGTGGCTGAGATGGCGCGTGTGCTCGAGCGTGATCAGCGCCGTCATCAGCTTCGTCGTGCTCGCGATCGGAAGCCTCAGGTTCGGATCGACTCCGTAGAGCTCCTTGCCGGTCGTCGCGTCGACGAGGATCGCGGCGCGAACACTCAGGCTGGGCTTCGCCGCCGCCGACGTTGCTGTCCCTGCAGCAGCCGCGGCGCCGCAGAGCACCGCGACGCTGATGCGGCGCAGCGCGCGCCGCCTCATCGTCGCAACCGCAGCCGCTGTCCAGTCTGGAGCGCGTTGGGATCGACCGACGGGTTCAGCGACTCGAGCGTATTCAGCGATACGCCCGTCCTCGTCGCAATGCTTGTCATGCTGTCGCCGCCCTGAATCACGTAGAACTTCGCCCGCGCGTACTTGCCGTGGGCATGTCGATGTCTTGTACCCGAGTGCTGGGCCGTGGTGCTCTTCGACGTCAGTCCCTGGTGGACGATCACGTACGTGCCGGCGATCACCGCGGCAAGCGCGAGCGGCGCCAGAAACCGCGCACCCTTACGTGCGACCATCGCAGCGCCGATGATACAAGTGGGTCACCTCTGATCCGCCGAATCCCGTCTGGGGACGGGAAGCTGTCAATTGATTGCGGGCTCTGTCAACCGGCGACACGGCACTTTCAGCCTCTAGTCGGGGACCACGTGGCCGCTCAGAGCCGTCAACCGGCGAGTGTCCACGCCAACTCGCGCAGCCGGGCGGCCTCGGCGCCGGCCGCCGCGGCGGGCTCGCGACCGGTGCGCTCGCCAGCGCTGACGATGCCCCGGGAGGCGGACACCAGTCCCCCGGCCGGACCCGGCACGAAAGCGGCGGCAAGGTCCTCGACCTTCCCGCCCTGGGCTCCCACGCCGGGCAGGAGGAACGGGGTGTGGGGCATGACGGCGCGTAGCGCCTCAAGCCGCTCGGGGGCTGTCGCCCCCACGACCGCGCCCACGTCCGAGATCCCCGCCGGCCCGGTTCCGGGCGCTCCCAGCTCGGCGACCAACGCGGCAAGCCGCTCGCTCACCGAACCGCCACCCTCGAGCACCAGCTCCTGGACGTCTGCCGCACCGGGATTGGATGTACGAACCAGGACGAAGACGCCCGACCCACTCGCCCTCGCCGCCTCGATGAACGGCCGCAGCGAGTCCGAGCCGAGAAGCGGATTGATCGTCAACGCGTCCGCTCCCAGCCCGTCCACCGCCCCGTAGGGGGTGTCCGTCTCGCCGAAGAACGCCTGCGCGTAGGCGGCAGCTGAGACATCGATGTCCCCGCGCTTGCCGTCGGCAATCACCAGCAATCCGCACTCCCTCGCCCTGGTCGCCACCTCTCGCAGGGCCGCCCATCCGGGTGCGCCGAGGCGCTCGAAGCAGGCGAGCTGCAGCTTCACCGCCGCACACTGCTCGCACACTGCGTCGATCACGAGTGCGCAGTGGATGCTCACGGCGAGGGCGGCGCGCACGTCGGGCGGTGCCGGCGGGTCGCCGCCGGCACCCGCGAGCTCAATCGCACGGGGCCACAGGCGGGCAGGATCGGGGTCGAGGCCGAGGACAAGCTGCGAGCGGCGCTCGCGCACAGCCAGCGCCAGCCGCTCACCGAAGCTGTGGGCCACCGGCCCGGCCGGTGGCCCCTCTGGATTTCGAGCCTGCACCCCGGAACTCATCGGCGGCGGAAACGGCGCATCCCGCGCGCCGACAGGATCCGGTGGTGCGTCGTCGCCTGAGGTGCTACTTGACTGCCTTCTTCAGGGCAGCTCCGGCGGTGAACTTCGGCACCTTCGAAGCGGCGATGTGAATGGTCTCGCCCGTGGCGGGGTTACGGCCCTCGCGCGCACTGCGATGGGAGATGCTGAACTTGCCAAAGCCGGAGAACACGACCTCGCTACCACGCGTGAGCGCGCCTTCGATCGTCTCCAGCACGGCGTCAACTGCACTTCCGGCATCTTTCTTGCTCAACCCGGCGCGATCCGCGACCTGGTCGACGAACTCGGACTTCGTCACTTGCGCCCTCCTTCGAGGTGGTAGGAATTATCGAAGCTAACACGGTGCGCGGACGACTCTTCGTTCCACAGCCCCGCGGAAAGCCCATTGTTGCCCGAGATCGACGCCTTCTCACCCCGAGATCGGCCTGATTGCCGCAATTTGCGCAAATCTCGGCCCGTCAAATCGCCGGATCGCCTCTTTCAAACCCCAGAAAACACGGCAGATGATCCACCACGTGACCCGGGAGACCCCACCGTCCCGACTGGACGCCTGCATTGCCTTCTACAGCATCCTTGGCTTCGCGCCGGTGGCGGTGCCGGAGGGGATCGAGGGACGGGCCGTATGGCTGGAGTCCGAGGTGGGTCAGCAGATCCACCTGATGCCGAAGCCGGACGCGCGGCCGGCGTCCGGCCACGTTGCAATCGTCTGCCCCGACTACGATTCCACCCTCCAGGCGCTTCGCGACGCAGGCCACGAGGTGCAGGCGCGACGCGAGCACTGGGGCTCGCCACGCTGCTACGTGCACGATCCGGCCGGCAATCTCGTTGAGCTGATGCTGAGCCCGCCCGATCGCGGCCGTGACGCTACGCCCTCATAGACCGATCCAGCTGGCGGAGAATGAACCCGAACCCCGAAAATACATCCATGGACCTCGCGCGAATCGGATGGCTGTCGATCGTCATCGCCTGCCTCGTCGCCGTGCTGATCCTGGTTCTGCAGGGCTATATGGGCTACGCGGCGGTGACCTTCGCGGTCGCCGCATCCGCCGCCATCAACCTCCGCTAGATGACTGATCATCCAGGCGCCCGGAGCTCTTCCCCGGGCCGGACACGGTCCTCGGGCTCGAGGTGGATCAGGACGTCGCTGTACTCGAGGCGGGTCTCGATCAGATCCTGGAGCTCGTGCGCGGTTCGATGGGCGTCCTCGAGCGAGGTGCCGGCGCAGAACTGGACGTGGAGATCGACGTAGCGGCGGGCCCCGGCCCGTCGAGTGCGCAGCTCGTGATAGCCGACGACGCCGCGTGGTGCGAACGCCTCGATCGCGGTTCGGATCGCGTCCACCTCCTCCGGCGGCAGCGCCTGGTCGACCAGCACCTGTGACGAGCGTGCCAGCAGGCCGACGCCGGTGAACACGATCGAGCCCGCGACGATCAGCGCCACGACGGGGTCGATCCAGTCCTCCCCCGTGATCTTCACCAGGCCCAGCCCGACCAGCACGGCGGCTGATGTGAGCGCATCGGTCCGCAGATGCGCGGCGTCGCCCTCGAGCGCGGCCGACGAGGTCTCGCGCGCCTTGCGGCCGAGGATTCCCGAGACGACGATGTTGACGACCATCGACAGCGCCACCACGGCCATGCCGAGTCCCACGAACCGCAGATGGCCGCCGTTGATCAGCCTGCGGATCGCCTCGAACGCGATCGCGGCCGATCCGACGAGGATCAGCATTCCCTCGATAGCCGCCGACAGGTTCTCGAACTTCTCGTGGCCGTAGCGATGCGACTCGTCCGCCGGCTCGCCCGCCTTGCGCACCGAGATGAACGCGACGATCGATGCGATCAGGTCGATACTGGAATGGACCGCCTCGGTCAGCACGGCCACCGATCCCGTGATCGAGCCCGCCACCACCTTGAGGAGGATCAGCGCCGAGTTGGAGACGACCGACAGCGCCGCGGTGCGTTGCTTGGTCGCGACGCCCCCGGCAGCGAGCTCCGGCGAGCTCATCTCAGAAGCCACTCAAGCAGCGCTCGAAGCGCGCGTCCGCGATGGCTGATCGCGTCCTTCTCGGCATCGCTCAGCTCGGACATCGTCCGGTCCTGGGGATCGTCGTCAGGAATGAAGACCGGGTCGTAGCCGAAGCCGCGCTCGCCCCGGCGAGCCTCGGCCATCCGACCCCAGCATTCGCCGAAGAACAGACGCTTCACACCCGAGGTGGGGTCGACGTAGGCCAGCGCGCACACGTAGCGAAGCCGACTCCCGGCCGGCGCCTCGGAGATCAGCTTGGCCAGATTCTCCTCGTCGCTCGCGTCGAGACCCGCGTATCGCGCTGAACGCACGCCGGGTGCGCCGCCCAGGGCCTCGGCCTCGATCCCGGAGTCGTCCGCAATCGAGGGCCGGCCGCTCGCGGCCGCTGCGACCTGCGCCTTTGGCAAGGCGTTCTCCGCAAACGTCGCGCCGTCCTCCGGGGGCAGCACGACGTCGTCTCCAAGCGCCTGGACGGTGACCCCCGAGGGGGCAAGGATCCGGTTCACCTCCCGCACCTTGTGCGGGTTGCGCGTCGCCAGGATCAGCGACCGGCCCGAAGGCGCGTCTGACACCTCAGCGCGCCGCGGCCGTGACGGCCTCATCCTGGATCGCGCGCAGGGTATCGATCCCACCCGCAGCGAGAACGAGGAGCTCATCCAGATGGGCGCGTGAGAGCGGCGTCCGCTCCGCGGTCGCCTGGACCTCCACAAGGCCGCCGTCACCGGTCATCACGACGTTGGCGTCGACCTCCGCCGCCGAGTCCTCGGGGTAATCGAGATCGAGCAACGGCACGCCGTCGACGATCCCGCTCGAAACGGCGGCGACCGTGCCGGTGAGGGGTGTCCGCTCGAGCGCTCCGCGGGCGATCAGGCTTTCGCAGGCCAGCCGGAGGGCCACGAGGCCACCTGTGATCGAGGCACACCGGGTGCCGCCGTCGGCCTGCAGCACGTCGCAGTCGATGTAGATCGTCCGCTCACCGAGCGCGGTGAAGTCGATCACGCCGCGCAGCGAGCGCCCGATCAGCCGCTGAATCTCCACGGTGCGCCCGTCGGGCCTGCCCTTGCTCACGTCACGCTGCTTGCGCTCACCCGTGGACGCGGGGAGCATCCCGTACTCGGCAGTTACCCAGCCGCGTCCTGAACCCACGAGCCAGCGCGGCACGCTCTCCTGGACCGATGCCGTGCAGATGACCCGCGTCTCCCCGACCGAGATCAGCGCCGAGCCGGTCGCGGTCCGGACGAACCCGGGCTCGATCGCAACCGGGCGCATCTCGCTCGGACTGCGGTCGTAGCTTCGCTGCGGGGCCTTGACTTCGCTCATACCGCCACCCTCTGTCCGAGCTCGACGTGGACGACCTCGCCGAGCGGCATCTGCAGGAATCGGGTGCCGAGCGCGCGGAACGACTCGACATCCCCGGTGCAACGGAAGCGATAGCTGCCCTCACCTTCACGGGGGTTGAGCAGGCGCCTGGAGGCCAGGGCGCGCTCGACACCCCGCGCGACGCCCGTGCCCGAGGTCACGAGCGTCACGGCCCGGCCCAGGGTCCGCTGGAGCATCGGGGCGACCAGCGGATAGTGGGTGCAGCCGAGGATCACCGTGTCGACGTCGGCGGCGCTGAGCGGGGCGCAGTAGCGCCGGACCGTCTCGACCACGTGCTCGTCAAACGGGAATCCACCCTGGATGATCGGCGCCAGGTCGGCGCACGCCACGCTCTCAAGGTGCACGTGCGGATCGGCTGCGCGAACGGCGCGGACGTAGGCGCCACTCGCGACCGTCGCAGGTGTGGCCAGCAGGCCGATACGCCCGGTCCGGCTGCCGGCCACGGCGAGCTGCGTTGCCGGGGCCACGACACCGATCACGTCGAGCTCCTCGCCGCGCGCCGCGATGTGAGCCTCGAGCACTCCGAGAGCCGCCGAGCTCGCCGCATTGCACGCCACCACGAGCAGCTTTGCCCCGGCGGCAAGCAGGTGGTCGGCGATCTCGATCGCGAACAACTGCAGCTCCTCCTGGGTGCGATCGCCGTATGGGAAGCGGGCCGTGTCGCCGAGATAGAGATAGTCCTCGCTGGGCAGCGACACGAGCAGCTCGTGCAGCACGGTCAGTCCCCCGACGCCCGAATCGAACACGGCGACCGATTGCTCTGGTGATGGGGCAGCCACGCCGAGGCATGGTGCCAGAGCGGTGGGCGGATACGCTCGCCCACGTGCGCGCGCTGGTCGTCACCAACATGTATCCAAGCGAACGGCATCCGGCTCTAGGCAGCTTCGTGCGCGATCAGGTCGATGCGCTGAGGCGAATCGAGGGCGTCGAGGTGGAGGTGTACGCCTTCGACCCCGGAAGCGCCGGCCGTTACGTGCGTGCCGCGCGCGAGCTTCGGCGCCGCTACCGACCGCGCGAGTTCGACGTCGTCCACGCTCATTTCGGCCTCACGGCGTGGCCCGCGCTGACCGTACCCGCGCCCGTCCACGCGGTCACCTTGCACGGCACCGATCTGGCCCACCCGCGGTCCCGGATCATCAGCCTGCTCTCACTCCGGCTGCTCGACCTCGTGGCGGCGGTCTCGGAGCCGCTCGCGGCGTCCGTGCCACGCTGGGCGAGCTCTCAGCGGCCGGCGATTCTTCCGTCCGGGGTCGACCTGGGACGGTTCCGCCCGCTGCGCCGGAGGGAGTCGCGCACCGAGCTCGGTCTCGATCCAGATGGCCGCTACGTGCTGTTCGCGGCCGACCCGGCGCGGCCGGAGAAGCGATTTGACCGGGCGACCGCAGTCGCGCGCGCGGTCCCGGTGCTGACGCTGGGCGACGTCGAGCCCGAGCGGGTACCGCTGCTGATCAACGCGGCCAACGCGGTGCTCGTTCCCTCCGATCGCGAGGGGTTCGGACTGGCGGTGCTCGAGGCGCTCGCCTGCGATGTGCCGGTACTCGCCACCGACGTCGGGATCGCCCCCGAGGTGCTGCGCGACGTGCCGGGGACCCTCTGCGGCCCCTTCGACCTCGAGCTGTGGCGCGAAACGCTGGCGCCACATCTTGCCGATTCCGACCCCAGGATCGCCGGACGAGCCCGAGCGGAGCCGTTCTCGACCGACGCCATGGCCGCCGAGGTGGTGTCCGCCTGGAGCCGCGCTGGGGCGCGTCGGAGCGGCCCGTGAAACGCGAAGCCGCCGGGGCGGACGCCTATACTCGGCCCAGCCTCGTGAAGCCATGAGCGGCATCCTTGAACGCATCGTCCGCCGCCGCCGCGCGTCTGCGAGCAGCCGGCTTGGCCCTCCGCCCCAGAGCGATCTCCCGCCCGCGGAGACGACACCGCACGTAAACGGCACCGCGGTCGCCAACGGCGGTCCGCCGGCGCAGGCGCACGTGGGGTTGAACGGCTCGGCCCCGGTCGAAGCGTCCGCCCCGGTCAAAGCGTCCGCCCCGGTCGAGGAGCCGACGGCAGTCGCAGAGTCAGCGTCAGCGGTCGATCAGCCCACCCCGATCGAGGAACCCGAGCCCGAGCCGGAACCGGTCGCTGACCCGGAACCCGACCCCCAGCTTGCCCCCGAACCCCAGGCCGCCCTCGACCCTCCGACCTTCCTGCAGCGTGGCCGGGTCCGGCGCCGCGCGCGTTACCTGAGACGCCTGCGCGAGATCCAGCTTCGCGACCTTGGTGGCTTCATGGTCGAGTTGAGCCGCTTCGGGCGGGACCGACCCGACCTCGTGCGCGGCAAGCTCGAGAGCGCCCTGCGAACCGACGCCGAGCTGCGTGCGCTCGAACGCGCGCTTGGCACCGGGCAACCCCTGCGCGAGCTGCGCGAGGCGGGCATCGGGGGCGCCTGCCTGGAGTGCGGAGCGGTCCACGGAAGTGGCGATCGATTCTGCTCGGCCTGCGGCGAGCCGCTCGACGACCCTTCCGAGGCCGACGACGGCGATCGCCGATGAGCGTGGTCGCGGAGCCCCGCCGCGCGCCGCAGGGCGACGAGCCCGCCACACGTTGCGAGCACTGCGGCTCGCCGCTCGAGGCCGACCAGGAATGGTGTTTGGAGTGCGCCGCGGCGCGGACCCTGATCCACCGGCCGCCGGACTGGCGGATCGCGGCGGCGATCGTCGCAGCCGTGGTCGTACTCGTCATGGCGGGGTTTGCGATCGCGCTGATCAACCTGTCGGCGAGCTCGAACCGGAGCGCGGCAACGGTGTCCACCGCCGCCGCCACGACGACCGCCGGTCAGACCGCCGCGACGAACTCCGCGCCTGCGGCTCGCACTGCCGGGCCCGCCGCGACCAAGTTCGCCGACTGGCCGGTCGGGCTGCCCGGCTGGACGGTGGTGCTGTTCACTGGAACCAGCCGGTCGACCGCAGTCGCCACGGCTCGGCAGATGAGCAACGCGGGCCTGCACGTCGGGATCCTCACCACCTCCCAGCATCCGAGCACGAGCATGCGACCGGGGCATTTCGCCGTGTTCGCCGGGCGCTACCCGACCAGCCAGGCCGCGCAGGTCCGCGCCACGAAGCTTCACCAGCGGGGCTTCCGCGCGCGCGCCCGGCTCGTCGGCAAGCCCGGGTCGCCCTAGCCGCGTTGCAGCCGGCGCCTACGCCCGGCCGTCGAGCGACGGCCACCACTGCCTCAGCCGCGCCCGGGCCTCGCGTGCGAGCGGCGCCTCGGCCACCGGCTCCGTGACGGCCGGCTCTCCGGTCAGCGCCTCGAGCGTCGCCCCGACCGAGCGCGCCAGCGGTCCCAGCGCATAGCCACCCTCAAGCACGCATCCGAGCGGCGCCCCGAGCGTGGCGGCGAGACGGCGCATCTCGGTCGTCATCGCCGCGAAGCCCGCTTCGGTGACGTGGCATCCGGCCAGCGGATCGTCTCGGTGCGCGTCGTATCCGGCCGAGATCAGGACCAGCTGCGGTTCGTACGCAAGCGCGAGTGGCTCCACCACGTGGCTCACGAGCGAGATGTACAGAGCATCGTCGGCCCCGGCGTGAACGGGCAGGTTGACCGTGAATCCCTCGCCGGGGCCGGAGCCGACGTCCGCCGCCAGGCCGGTGCCCGGATACAGCGGCGACTGGTGGATCGACACGAACAGGACCTGCTCGCTGGCGTGAAAGATGTCGTTGGTCCCGTTGCCGTGATGGACGTCCCAGTCGAGCACCATCACGCGGCTGAGTCCACGGGCGCCGACCGCGTGCTGAGCTGCGACGGCCACGTTGTTGAACAGGCAGAAGCCCATCGCGCGGTTGCTGAGCGCGTGGTGACCCGGCGGCCGGTGGGCGCTGAACCCGGTGGGGACCGCACCGTCGAGCAGCAGGTCGACCAGCTTCACGGCGCCGCCGGCCGCATGAAGGGCCGCCTCGTAGGAGCGCTCGCTCATCACGGTGTCGAGATCCAGCTGACCGCCGCCGCGCAGCGAGACCGCCTCGATCGAGTCCACGTACTGCGGCGGATGCACCGCCGTCAGCTCGGAGCGCTGCACGATCGGCGATTGCACGCGCTCGAACCCGAACCAGTTCTCGCGCTCGAGCCACTGGCTGATCGCCTCGATGCGCTCGCTGCGCTCCGGATGGGAGCCGGTGTCGTGAGCCAGTGACGACGGGTGCTCGAGAAAGACGGGCGCGGACGGCATGCCGAGTACGGTATCCGTATGCAGACCGAGGTCGCGGTCGTCGGCGCCGGCGCCGCCGGGCTGTACACCGCCTTATGTGCTGCCCAGGAGGGCGCAAAGGTGACACTGGTCTCGGCAACCCCGCTCGCCGAGTCCTCGACCTACTGGGCGCAGGGTGGGCTGGCCGCCGCGCTCGCCGACGGCGACAGTCCGGAGCTGCACCTCGAGGACACGGTCACGGCCGGTCGCGGAGTGGTTCGCGAGTCGGCCGCACGCGTGCTCTGCCAGGAGGCGCCGGACGCGGTCGCACATCTGATGAGCCTCGGGGTCACGTTCGACGCCGACCGTAATGGCCGTCTCGCGCTCGGCCTCGAGGGAGGGCACCGGGCGCGCCGCATCGTCCATGCCGGCGGCGCCGCCACCGGGCGCCGACTGATCCGGCAGCTCTCGGCGCTGGTCGCCGAGGACGACCGGGTGGAGGTACTGGAGGACTGCCGGGCCGTCGGCATCAACGTAGTCGACGGCCGCATCGCCGGGCTGCGGCTGAGCGGTGGCGGCGCGATCGCGAGCGGCGCCGTGGTCCTGGCCACAGGCGGCGCCGCGGCGCTGTGGGCGCGGACCACAAACCCCTTAGGAGCCAGAGGCGGCGGGCTGCTGCTGGCGTACGCGGCGGGGGCGGCGCTGGCCGACCTCGAGTTCATGCAGTTCCACCCCACCGCCGTGGCCGCGCCCAACGGCGCCGACGGATTCCTGGTCACCGAGGCGATCCGTGGTGAGGGGGCGCTGCTGCTCGACGCGGCCGGCGAGCGGTTTGTCGACGAGCTCGCCCCCCGCGACGAGGTCGCGCGCGCGGTGCAGCGACAGATGGTGCTCAGTGGCGCCCCATCGGTCGATCTCGACATGCGCGAGGTCGACCCGGCGCTGTTCCCCAACGTGGTCGGCGCGCTGCGCCGAGCCGGCATCGATCCGGAGCATGAGCTGGTTCCGGTCGCCCCGGCGGCGCACTACATGATGGGCGGCATCGCGACCGACCTCGATGGCAGGGCGTCGATCCCCGGCCTGTACGCGGTCGGCGAATGCTCGTGCACCGGGCTGCACGGCGCCAACCGCCTGGCCTCCAACTCGCTGACCGAGTGCTTCGTGTTCGGAGCTCGCGCGGCCCGGGCGGCGGCTCGCGAGCCTGCACCGCCGAGCGGTGAGCCACAGCCGCCGGCGATCGAGCGCCCCAGCGAGCTCAGCGCCGAGAGCCGGCTGGCGCTGTGGCGCTTCGGCGGCCTCGAGCGAGACGGAGACGGGCTCGCGCAGCTGCTCCAGGATCGGCACCCGCTCGTGCGCCTGATCGCCACCTGCGCCCTGACCAGGACCGAGACGCGCGGCGCGCACGTGCGTCGCGATTTTCCCGGCCGCGACGACGACTTCGACGGCCTACACGTCACGGTCGCCGCCGGCCGCGAGCCAGCCACCGAGCGCTGGCGGTAGCGCTCGGCCGATCCGCCGACGCACCAAGTTCCTGCTTAACACCGACTTAATAATCGGAGCCTCGCGGACTTCATATACGAGCGGGATACTCCGCCGCCGCTAAGGGACGGCGCCCAGCAGGGAGCCGAAAGGAGTTGGGAGTCTGTATGTACCGGTTTAGCCGAGCGATTTACCGTGAGCTGGCGGAGGAAATCATTGAGGACCCCCACGGTGCCTGCGCTCACGCGAACCACGAGCGAGTGCTGCGCGCGTGCGAGGCGGCGGTCGAGCGGCTCGCCACGGACCGCCATTACTTCGCAAGGCCAGCGCGCACGCTGTTCTGCGACATCAGGGCGTACTTCCCGATGAGCCACCAGCGACGGGTGCTGGGTGTGATCGAACGCTACCTCGACTTCGCGGACGAGTTCCTGCAGCGCCACCCCCAGAACGGCTTCGACATCTACGGCAACCCGCTTCAGTGCCGAGCGAGTACGCGCAAGGGCGCGCCCTGCCAGCGGATGCCGTTGCCTCACAACGGCTACTGCCCGTCGCACCAGCACCTCGCCGATACCGACGAGGTCCGGACCGCACTCGCAGCCTGACCGAAGCTGTGGGGGCCCCGCCGTTGCGAGGCCTCTAGTTCCGCTCGGCGCTACGGTGCGCCGATGCTGCTCGGGGTCGACGTCGGCGGAACCTTCACCGATGCGGTGCTCGCGTTCGACGGCCGAATCGTCACCGCCAAGGCGCCGAGCACCGCGCACGACCAGTCCGAGGGCGTGATCGCCGCGGTCCGGGCCGCGCTCGAGCAGGCCGGCCGCTCGGCCGAGGAGATCCGCTCGTTCAGCCACGGCATGACCGTGGCCACCAACGCGCTCCTGGAGGGACGCGGCGCGCGAACGGCGCTGATCGCCACCGACGGCTTCACCGACCTGATCGCGCTCGGCCGCCAGAATCGCGCCGAGCTCTACCGGCTGTGCGTCCCCCGCCCAGCGCCGCTCGTGCCGGACGAGCTGAGGTTCGGGGTACTGGAGCGGATGACCCCGGACGGACCGCTCGAGCCACTCACGCGCGAGGGGGCATCCGAGCTCGCGACGTCGGTGGCGTCGGCGGAGCCGGAGTCCGTGGCGGTCGTTCTGTTGCACGCCTACCGCCACCCCGACCACGAACTGCTCATCCGCGACGCACTCCGCGCCACAGTGCCGGACGCCCACGTGTCGCTCTCGCATGAGGTTGTCGGCACGTTCCGCGAGTACGAGCGCGCGGCGACCACCGAGGTCGATGCCGCGCTCTCCCCGCTGCTGGCCGGCTACCTGCGCCGGCTCGTCGGCCGCGCCGCCGAGGACGGCATACCCGAGCCGGCGATCATGCAGTCGAACGGCGGCCTGATCGACGCCGCGGCTGCGGCCGACCACGCCGCGTGGACGATCCTCTCGGGTCCAGCCGGAGGAGCGGCCGGGGCGGCGTTCATCGCACGAGCCGCGGGCACCGCGGACGCGCTCTGCTTCGACATGGGCGGGACCTCGTGCGACGTGTGCGTGGTCGACGACGGCCTCGTGCAGGAGCGTAACTCGGGCGAGGTCGCCGGACGACCGCTCGCCCTGCCGATGCTCGCCATCCACACGGTCGGGGCAGGCGGTGGTTCGATCGCCTGGCGCGACCCCGGGGGAGCGCTTCGCGTGGGACCGAGGTCCGCGGGCGCCGAACCCGGGCCGGCGTGTTACGGGCGTGGCGGCACCGAGCCGACGGTCACCGACGCCAACCTCGTGCTCGGATACCTGGCCCCGGATGCGCCGCTCGCCGGTGGCGTGCGGCTGGACCGCGCAGCGGCCGAACGGGCGATCGGCGGACTCTCGCGCGAGCTCGGCCTCCCAGCCCCGGCGTGCGCTGCCGGGATCGTCCGGGTCGCCAATGCCGAGATGGTGCGGGCCCTGCGGGTCGTCACGGTTGAGCGGGGGATCGACCCCCGGCGCTACGCGCTGCTGGCGTTCGGAGGGGCGGGCCCCCTGCACGCGGCGGCGATCGCCGAGGAGCTCGGCATCGAGACAATTGTCTGCCCGCGCGCCTCAGGCGTGCTCGCGGCGCTCGGAATGGTCGTCTCGCCGCGCAGGCGCGACGTCCAGCGCAGCGTGGTCCTGAGCGGCGACGCACTCACGCGCGAGGCCGTCGCAGCGCACGTGAGGAGGCTCGGCGAACGGGCGCGGACGGCGCTCGGTAGCCCCAAGGCCGAGCTCCGGGCCACCTACGAGCTCCGCTATCGCGGCCAGGCGTTCGAGCTCGCGGTCGACGCGCCGACCGCTCCCACTCCGGAGGAGCTGCGGCGAGGGTTTGAGGCTGCGCACGAGGACCGCTATGGCTACAGCGACTCCGAGCAGGAGCTCCAGCTGGTCACGATCCGCGTGTCCGCGACCGAGCCGGCAGCGGAGGTCGAGCTCGCCAGCAACGCACCCGAGCCACACGTTGGGATCGGCCGGCGCACCGCTCTGATCTCCGACGCCGAGGTGGAGCTCGAGGTCCTGCGCGGCAGCCCGGCCCCGGGGACAAGGATCGAGGGGCCGGCGATCGTCGAGCTGCCCGAGTCGACGCTGCTCGTTCCACCGCATTGGTCGGGCGAGGCAGACCGGGCCGGCACGATCCGGATCGGGCGATGATCGACGCAATCGAGCTTCAGATCCTGGTCGGCGCTCTGCGCGCGATCTGCGAGGAGATGGGCGCGGTCCTGATCCGCTCCGCTCACTCCGCCAACATCAAGGAGCGCCGCGACGCGTCCACGGCGCTGTTCGATTCCCGCGGGCAGATGGTGATGCAGGCCGAGCACATTCCGGTCCACCTCGGCGCGATGCCCGCGGCCGTAGCGGCGGTGCTCGGCCGTGATCACGCGCCCGGGCGCAGCTGGATCCTCAACGACCCCTACCGCGGCGGGACGCATCTCCCCGACATCACGGTGATCACACCCGTGTTCGCGGGTGGCGAGCTGATCGCGTTCGCGGCCAACCGCGCCCACCATGCCGACGTCGGCGGCCCGACACCGGGCTCGATGCCCGCCGACAGCCGCACGCTGTCCGACGAAGGCGTCGTGATCGAGCCCCGCGTGATCGATCACGACAGCATCTCCGAGCTCGTCGCCCAGATGCGCCAGCCCGCTCAGCGCCGGGCCGACCTGCAGGCTCAGCTCGCCTCCGGCCGCGCGGGTGCTCGGCGTCTGGTCGAGCTCATCGAGCGCACCGGGCTCGAGACGGTTCTCGAGGCGTTCGGGGAGGTCCTCGACTACGCGGAACGGCGTACCCGCGCGTGTCTGCGGGAGATGGACGATGGCGTGCGCGAGGCGAGCGACGTGCTCGAGGCCCGCGAGGGCGACCTTCGGATCACGCTGCGCGCCACCGTCGCGGGTGACCGGTTGACGCTCGACTTCACCGGGACTGCGGGTCAGCACGAGGGCAATCTCAACTGCCCCTTGGCGGTGACGCATTCGGCCTGTTACTTCGCCGTGCGGGTCCTCACCGATCCCGACATCCCGCCGAGCGCGGGGGCCTATCGGCCGATCGAGGTGATCGCCCCCGGGGGCTCGCTGCTGAATGCCCGCTCACCGGCGGCGGTCGTGGGCGGCAACGTCGAGACGTCCTCCCGGATCGCCGATGTGGTGCTCCGAGCGTTCGGGTGCGCGCTCGGCCAGGGGACGATGAACAACCTCACGCTCGGCACCGAGAGCGTCGTCTACTACGAGACGATCGGCGGTGGACAGGGCGCCTGTCCCGACGCCGATGGACCGAGCGGGGTGCACGTGGCGATGAGCAACACGCTGAACACACCAATCGAGGCGCTCGAGCTCGAGTTCCCGCTGCGCATGGTCCGCTATGGCCTGCGCCGGGGCTCCGGCGGTCATGGAGCGCATCGCGGCGGCGACGGAGTGATCCGCGAGCTCGAGGCGCTCGAGCCGCTGCGCTACTCGCTGATCACCGAGCGCCGCCGGCACGCGCCGCCGGGAGCCGACGGAGGTGGGCCGGGCACCCGCGGACGCAACCTGCTCGACGGCGAGGAGCTCCCGGCCAAGTCGATCGGCGAGCTCGCGCCCGGCCAGCGGCTGAGGATCGAGACGCCGGGCGGCGGCGGGTATGGTGCAGCACCGTAATGCGCGTCGCATTTCTGGGTCTGGGCATCATGGGATCGCGGATGGCCGCCAACCTGGTCAGGGCGGGCCACCGGCTGACCGTCTGGAACCGCACTCCGGCCCGCACCGAGGAGTTCTGCGCGCAGTACAGCGCTGAGCCGGCGGACACCCCGGCAGCGGCCGCCGCCGGCGCCGAGATCGTCCTGACGATGGTCGTCGACGGACCACAGGTCCGCGAGGTACTCCTCGGTGAGCACGGCGCGGTGACCGGCGTCGATCCCGGGACGCTGTGCGTCGACTGCTCGACAATCGGACGCAGCGCGACGCTCGAGATTGCCAAGGAGCTGGCGCGCCACGGGTTGCCGATCGTCGATGCCCCGGTGACCGGGTCCTCTCCCCGGGCGGCGGACGGGACGCTCACGATCATTGCGGGCGGGACCGAGGCCGACTTCCAGCGAGCACGGCCGTTGTTCGAGGCGATGGGCAAGCTGGTCGTCCACTGCGGGCCGCTGGGCCAGGGACAGCTGGTCAAGCTGATCAACAACGCGGTCGCCGCCACCAACGCTGCCGTCGTCGGACAAGCGCTGCTCGTCGGCGCCAGGGCCGGGGTCGACCTCGACGCGCTCACCGAGGTGATGGCGGCAGGCTCGGGCGGCTCGGCGATGCTGGCGCTCAAGGCGGGCCCGATGCGCGAGCACGACTACACGACCCTGTTCAAGCTCGAGCACATGCTCAAGGACGTGCGCCTGTGTCTCGAGGAGGGACAGGCCGTAGGCGCCCCGTTCCCGATGGCCGCGCTAACGCGGGAGATCCTCACCGCCGGGATCGGCCGCGGTCATGCGGATGACGACTTCGCAGCCTTGATCGAGGTGCTCGAGGCCGAGGCCGGCATCCGGCTCACCGAACGAGGGCCCGCCGGCCCGGACCCTCGCTAGATGTCTCAGCGCGTCGCTACTTGACGATCAGCTTCGCCTGCATCCACGGATGGATCGCGCAGATGAAGTACAGCGTCGTCCCCGGCTTGGCCGTGACCTTCAGCGTTACCTTCGCCTTCTGGGTCGGCGCGACGAAGGCCGAGTCACCCGGCCGGTCCACGTTCGGCGCCGTGTGGGAACCGACTCCGTTCTCGACGTACAGGAACTGCGGCGGCGCGTTCGACTGCGGGTTGGCCCCGTGTTCCTTGGCGATCGTCTGACAGATCTTGCAGCTATTTAGCTGCTTGGTCGTCCGCGGCAGGTCCTTCTTCGCGACCACGCTGAACGTGTGCGGGCCATCGGAAGCCGCCAGGTTGACGATCGAGATCGTCCCGCCAGACTTGACGTCGTAGACGTCCTTCTGCCAGCGGGTCCCATCCAGGACGTAGCGGTTGATCTTGAACTTCACCGACGTGACGGCGTTGATCGTTGTGTGCTTCGGCGCGCTTCCGGCGGCGAGCGCCGAGGCGCTACCCGCTGACACGACACCGAGCACGGCAAGTCCGGCAAGCAGCTTTCGCTGCGACATCTGAACCCCTTTTCCGAGCGATTACCCCAATGGGTGACACGCCTAGCGTGCCCGGTGTGGAGCCTACACGGACGAATCCGATCCGGCGATGTGACTAAAAGCACACCTCGGAACACGCGTTCGGGCCGAAGCTATGGCTCTGTAGCTATCGAAAACCGGCTAATTTGCAGCAAAGTTTGGGGATTTCGCAGTCTTCCCGTAGAATCACTGGCCCCGTTGCCGCCGTTTCACTGCCGCGCGGGATCATTTGTAAATCCCTTCGTCTCCCCCTACTGATAAATGCCGATTGCTTTCAAAGAATGGGCCGTGACCGTGCGGGCTCTCGCCGAAGGCGAGCAGCTCCTGACCCTTCGCAAGGGCGGTATTCGCGAGCCCGACAAGCACTTCAAGCTCGATTACGAACGCTTCTTCCTCTACCCCACGTTCGACCATCAGCGTGCCGACCTCGTCCGTGAGTCGCACCGGCCTGAACTTGCACGGGCGCTCGAGGAGGGCGTCTGGGCCGATGGAGAGCCGCCCGCCAACGCGCTGCTGCGCGAGGGCGATATCAGCCAGCCCGACCGGGTGCGGATCCGCGCCTGGGCGGAGGTGGCGGCGCATTTCACAATCACCGATCGCAGAGCGGTCGACGCTCTCTCACCGTTCTACGTATGGACGCCGGACTATGCCGAGAAGCGGCTGGCCTGGAAGCGCCGCCATCCCCTGCACGTGATCCTGCTGCGCACGTACAGGATTCCCCGTCCCGTCACCGTCAAGGTGCGGGACGACTATGGTGGATGCCGCTCCTGGCTCGAGCTGACGCGAGAGCTTCCGTTCGAGGGAACCCCGGTTCTCTCCGACGAGGAGTTTGAGCGGGCTTCCGAGGAGATCGCGTCGATCGCCTCGGACCGACAGCCGGTTCTGGTCTGAGTTCACGGGCGGCGCTCACGCGAGCGCCGCCCTGCCACGAAAATGCCCTGGGTCGAGTCCGTCTCGCCTTCGTTTCGAGCACGCCACGACTCGGCTCAAGCCGACGACGCCGCGCGCGTGCTCGAGTCGCTCGAGCGCACGCGTGACCAGCTCTCCGAGCGCTTCCCGCGCACCGTCGGCGACCTCACGATCGTGCTGCACCAGAGCACGGCCTCCCTGTCCCTGTCGAATCCTGTGCTGCCAGTGCTGTGGTTCGCCACGGCGCCGGCAGCGCGCCGCTATGTCGCCGGCTGGGTCGGCCGCGAGGAACTGCACGTGCTGTGCCCCGACGCACTCGACGCGAGGGCGTCGAACGTGCCGGGTTCACGCGAGATGCTGGCTCTGACCGCCCCCACGCTCTACGCCCGCCGAGTGGTCCTCGACAACAATCGAGACCTCTCGCAGGCCCGCGGGCCGGGTCGGCTGATCCGCGAGCTCCGCTGGGCCTGGCTCCTCGAGGGCGCCGCGCGCTGGTTCTCGGGCCAGACCGAGCACGCTCGGCCGGCAATCGCCCGCCGCCTGCGGGAGGGGCAACGGCCGAGCTTTCCTCCGGGCGTCAGGGACGCCACGCTGCTCGGCGGCACCGTTATTGATCTGCTCGCGCGCGAGGAGGGCGAGACGGCCGCGGCTCAGTTCGCGACCCGCCTGCACCCCCAGGGAGCGCGCGCGGCCCTCTCAAAGGCATTTGGCGGCCGCTCGCTCGTGCACACCGAGGGAGCGTGGCGCTCGCATCTCGCGCGGATCGCCGGAACGTCCTGACGCTCACAGCCCCAGGTAGGCGAGCACGGCCTGTCCGTCTCGCTCGAGCGCCTCGAGGGCCCCGACCGGCAGCTCGGTGAATGGCTCGATCCACACCTTTCCGTCGCGGATGCCCCACACGGCGACGGCGCGGCCGCCAACCAGGGCGAATGGCCTGAACACGCCACCGGCCACCAGCTCGGATTCCTGATCGCCGACGACGAACACGCGCGAGCTCCACCCGAGCAGCAGCGGCTCGAATGCTCCGAGCAGCCGGGGAGGCGGGGGCGCGGCGCCGCGTCGCGTGCGCGTCAGCTCCACCTGCTCGCCCTCGCGCTGCCTGAGCTCCGCCGAGATCGCTGCGAACGCGAACCGCGCGTCGCGCAGCGGCAGGCCGGCCCACTTCGCCAGGTCGCGCGCGTCCGCCGGGCCATGACCGGCGAGGTACCGCCGCGCGAGCTCCGCCAGCGCCCGCTCGCGATCAACTCGTGGCTGCCGACCAAGCCAGTCCGACACGAGCGCGTACGCGTGCTGGCGACCGAGCATTGGCCCACGTACCGCAATGCCTCGCAGGCACGCGAGCATCAGCAGATGCACCAGAGCCTGGCCCTCGGTGCGGATCCCCGCCGCCGCGATCCGGTCGCGGAGCTGGTTGCGCGTCAGTGGCCCATCGGTGCCGAGCGAGCGCTCGATCACGCTGACGGCTCGATCCGCAGCCCCCGGCGTAAGTCCCTCCTCGGCCAGACGCCGGGCGTTGCCAACGAACAGCGGCGGAGTGGTGAGCGCGTGGAGCCAGCTGTAATCCTCGGAACGGACGAGGTGCAGCGTGCCCCGGTTCAGCCATGTGATCAGCACCGAGCGGTCCTCGCTGAGCGCGCGATCGAACTGGGCGATGTTGGCGTTCCGCACCCGCGCCCGGATCGCCAGGCGAGCGCCGCGCGGGTCCTGTGCCTGCACGGCCAGCAGCCGCTCGGTCACGGCCAGCGGCTCGCGGGCAGGCGAACCGCTCAGCAGCTGCGCCTGCAGTCGCCGCTGCGCGCTCAGCCCAGTACCTGAGTCGCCAACCACACCAGCAGGACGCCGATTGCGAGTGCCAGCAGCAGGCCTGCCAGGAGTCTTCCAGGCGCGACAGCGGCACCGTGCGGATGCGCCGAGATCAGCTCGGCCTGGAGCAGCACATCTCGCGCC
The DNA here is from genome assembly GCA_963796645.1 of uncultured Solirubrobacterales bacterium. Lineage (GTDB taxonomy): Bacteria > Actinomycetota > Thermoleophilia > Solirubrobacterales > Solirubrobacteraceae > Palsa-465. Next base: position 71,143 of record CAWCMQ010000011.1, read on the forward strand.
GCCGCGACGCCCGCCTCGGGCACCAGCACATCCCTCGGACCGGCGGCGAGAAAGTCGGGCACGTCGAAGCCGGCGGATCGCTTCAGGAGGCTCGGCACGCCCTCCTCGAGCAGCAGTCCCTGGATGAACTCGGCCTCGGCCTGGTTGCGGGCGCCGGCCACCCGAACCAGACGACCCTCGGCCAGCTGCGGCTTCACCTTCCTCGCCCGCACATGGCGCTCGGTCACCGGCGTGCCGGCGGATCCTCCCGGGCCATGCACGAGCGGCATCCTGCAGCGAGGGCAGAAGCGCTCCTCGAGGCCGTGGGTCGACGCGCAGCTTGGGCAGACGAGCGGATCCGCGCGCTCGTTCTGCCTGGCCATCACTCCACAACCAGCTCGCCGGGTTCGACCCGGCCGTCCCGAATCGTGTACGCCCGCACATCGGGCGCATCGGAGGCAACGCCGACGATCACGTACAGCGCCTCGGGGTAGAAGGCGAGGTTGATGTCTGTCTGCGAGGGATACGGTTCGCTGCGCGTATGCGAGTGGTAGATCGCTCCGAGGTCGAGCCCGGCATCCTCGATGTCCATCTGGATTCGGTACTGCTCGGCCCCGTCGATCTCGTAGCGGAGCGGGCTGGCGGCCGTGTTTCGAGCCCGGTAGATCTTGACCGCCGCTCCGTCGCGCGAGGCGATCATGCCGCAGCACTCGTTGGGCGCGTCCTCGACCGCGTGGGCAACCATGTCATCGTGCAGGTGCTGCGGAATCCGCATACGGCGAGGCTATCGGGTCCGCCTCTTCTCGACCCTCATCTTCCCCAACCGAGCTGCCGATAAAGGTTCTGTGCGTTCACGGGTAAGGGTTCTGAGGGAGCTCCTGGGTCAGTCGATGTACGTCGTCGACGAACGCGCTGTTGCCGATGCGGTCGTCCTGCGCGCAAGGATGCGTGTGACGCTCGGCGAACAGACGTTCCGAAGCGAGGATCGCGGGCCCCAGATTCGCTCCTTCCGTCGCGATCGCGGCGCGCGCTCGTTCAGATTGACGGGCAGCGCGCGCCCACATCGCGTCCATCACTGATTCACGAATAGCTCAGACGCGGGCGTCGCCCGGGTTTCCTTCGACGAAGGACTCCGGTACCGCCTTGTCGACGTCGCCGGGAAACAGCGATTCGATCAGCACGGTCGAGTGCTGGGCCTCAGCCGCGAGCACCTGCGCCGCCGTGTGCTGCAGCTCGGTGTCATCGAGGCTTCCGAGGGCGACGTAGTAGGCGCGCTGGAGCGCAACCTCCACGTGCACGAGCAACCGCAGCGCGTCGTCGGCGGAATGCAGCTGGGTGAGGCCGGTCTGGATGTCGCTGGCCGCGAGCAGCTTGTCGGCGTCGGTGATCGTCACGAGTGGCGGCGGCGGCGTGCCGCCCAGTCGCAATAGCGCGGCCGACATCGCGCGGACGTGGGCGTGCTCCTGGCCCAGCAGATGATGCGCGAGCCGCTGATCGTCGCCGGTCAGCAGGCCCGTATGGAGGATGTGGCCGTAGACGAAAACGGCCAGCAGCTCGGCGCTCAGCAGCGTCGCCACCAGCTCGGCGTCGGTCTGCGGCGGGGTCGCGGCGAGTGCCGGGGGGGCGAGCAGCGCCGCTCCGGCACCGGTCGCCAGCGCTGCGCGCATCAGATCGCGCCGCGTCCCCGTGACGCCCGGGAGCCGATCCATGCTTGGACCCTACTTGGCGGCGCCAACGAACGCCGCGGGCACGGGGTTCAGGCCGCGGTCGAGCTGGAGCACGGATGCATGCTGAGAGTCATTGGCGAGGATCGCGGCGATCGCCTGGCGCGTCGAGTTGTTGCTCAGCAGTTGGATCGCCTGAAGATAGGAGGTGATTTGGAGCTGCTCGATCTCGTACAGAAGCTGGAGCACCTCGTCCGGCGTGCTCGGATGTCCGAGGTCGTAGTTCTGCCGCGGCTTGACCGGTTTGCCGCCCTCCTGCGCGATCAGACCCGCCAGCTCGCCGGAATGCGCGATTTCCTGGGACAGAAAGCGCTGCGCGTCCATTTGGGCAGCGGTGGGTAGCAGTGGCGCCGCCGCCGTGTAGGCCGTGATCGCCATGTGCTCGAGATCGAGCGAGTGGTTGAGAATCGGCACGTCGGGGCCTGGCGCGGCCGTGGTCGTGCTGGTCGTGGTCGTCTTCGAGCGCTTCGCGCCGCAGGCGGCGAGCGTGATCGCGACAGCGCCCCCGGCGCCCGTGCCGGCGAGCCGCATCAGACCTCTCCGAGTCGGTGCCGCCGGCGGCTCTGGCGTTACCACCAGACGGTGGCGTCCAGGTCCTCGATCTCTTCCACCGGTCGGGTGTAGATCCCGGACGAGAAGTACTTCGAGCCGTCGTCGGCAACGATGAACACGACGTTGCCGTCGTCGAGCTCGTTGGCGATGCGCACTGCCACGCGCGCGATCGCACCCGACGAGACGCCCGCGAACACGCGCTCGTCGTCCAGAAGCTTGCGCGTGAACACAATCGCGTCGGTATTGGTGACGAAGATCTTGCGATCGAGCATCGAGAGATCGATGATCGGCGGAATGAACCCGTCCTCGAGCGAGCGCAGGCCCTGGACCGGCTCGCCCTGCATCGGCTCGGCGGCCACGATCTTGACCTGGTCTCCAAGCTCCTCCTTCAGGCGCCGCCCATTGCCCATCAGGGTTCCACCGGTGCCGAGGCCGGCCACGAACGCGGACACCTCGTCGAGCTCCTCGAGGATCTCGAGCGCGGTGCCGTTGTAGTGGGCGTCCGGGTTTGAGCGGTTGCCGTACTGGTAGGGCATGTAGTACGACGCGTCGCGCTCGGCCATGTCGAGCGCCAGCTCGACCGCCCCGTTGGAGCCCTTCGAGCCCTCTGAGTAGACGATCTCGGCACCGTACATCCGAAGCAGGTCGGTCCGCTCCGGGGTCACGTTCTCGGGCATTACGACCTTGAGGTTGTAGCCCTTGCGCCCGCAGATCATGGCCAGCGAGATGCCGGTGTTGCCCGAGGTCGGTTCGAGGATTGTCTGACCGGGCCGGATCAGGCCCTTCTCCTCGGCGTCCTCGATCATCGCGCGGGCGACCCGGTCCTTGACCGAGCCGGTCGGGTTGCGCGACTCGAGCTTGGCCCAGATCCGTACGCCCGGCTTCGGGCTGAGCGTCTTGAGCTCTACCAGAGGGGTGTGGCCGATCGACTGAATGATGTCGCCGTAACGACCGCCGCACGGCTTGTTCTGTAGACGCTCCGCGGCCATTGCTTTACCAAGTATAGCGGCGGGGTGAGGGCCGCGGGAACGTCCCGCGGCGGCGGCGTGAGGGCCGCGGGAACCTCCCGCGGCCCTCCACGTGTGGCTTAGTAGCCGCCGTACTGAACGCCGGGGGACGCCTTGATCACGTGCCAGGTGCCGCCGAAGCTCTTGACGCCATTTCCGTTGGCATCGCCCTTCTTCTTGTCGCCGGAGAAGTGGTACAGCGGGTCACCGCCGATCATCACCTGCCAGACGCCGTTGCGGTGCAGCAGCGTGAGCTTGCCCTTCAGGCTGGAGGACTTGGTCAGCTTCGCGTGCTTGGAGACCGAATAGGGGGTCCAGACCGAGAGGCAGCTCTTCGTGCACAGCAGCTTCTTGGTCGTCTCGCCCTTGAGCGCGTAAACCGTCTTCCCCTTGGAATCGACGCCGATCTTCTCCTTGAGCGTCGTGTTCTTCGCGACGTAGAGCGTCTTGCTGGCTGCGAGCGCCAGTCCGGTCAGCGCCAGCACTGCAAGACCCGCGACCGCGGCGAGCGTGGTCGCGCGGGACCGCAGCGTGCGGTGGGCGCGTCGCGACTTGCGTTCAAACATGATGGAGATTGCTCCCTTCGCGTTGCTTGCACCTTCGTATACGTCTCCCCCGGGAGTGAACCCTTCCCCGGGACAGGAGTTTCGAAGAGGCTAGTGGTGTGCCATTAGTTGGCCCCGCCCGCCATCGCGGGCAGGATCACCAGGGTGTCGCTCTCCGAGACGGCCGTGTCGAGCCCGTCAAGGACACGCACGTCCTCGTCGTTGAGGTACACGTTGACGTAGCGGTTCAGTCCGCCGTCGGCCGCGAACAGCTGCGACTGCGTGTCGGGATGCTGCTCAGCAACCACTTGCAGGATCTCGCCGACCGACGAGCCCTCGGCGCTCAGCTCCTTTTCGCCGCCGACAGCCGGGCGCAGCACGGGTGGGATGCGAACCGTCGCCATGTGGCAGGAAACCCTAGTGGGCGCCGGCGCAGAACGCTTCGTAGTCCGGGAACACGCCCATCTCCTCGTCGGAGATCTCGTTCGGATCCCGCGAGCAGATCGGGCATTCGGGGTCACGCCGGACCTTGACCTCGGTCATCCGCGCGGCCAGCGCGTCGTACATCAGCAGGCGGCCGATCAGCGGATCGCCCTCACCGAGGATCAGCTTGATCACCTCGGTGGCCTGGAGCAGACCCATCGTGCCCGGGAGCACGCCGAGGACGCCGTTGGCCCCGCACGAGGGCGCAAGCTCGGCCGGCGGCGGCACCGGGAACAGGCAGCGGTAGCACGGGCCGTCGTAGGGCTTGAACACTGACAGCTGACCCTCGAAGCCCAGGATCGCGGCGGAAACGACAGGGATCTGCAAACGCACCGAGGCGTCGTTGAGCAGATAGCGCGTGGGGAAGTTGTCGAGGCCGTCAACGACGATGTCGTAACCGGGGAGGATGTCCATGATGTTCTCGGCCCCGAGCCGCAGCGCGTGCTTCTCGACCTTGACATCCGGGTTGAGCGCGTTGATCGTCTGCTCGGCCGAGTCGACCTTCGGGACGCCGATCCGGTCGCTGGAGTGGATCACCTGGCGCTGGAGGTTCGAGAGGTCGACCTCGTCGTTGTCGACGATTCCCAGCGTCCCGACGCCCGCCGCGGCCAGGTACAGCGCCGCCGGGGACCCGAGCCCGCCGGCGCCGAGCAGCAGCACCTTGGCGTCGAGCAGCTTCTGCTGACCCTCCGCCCCGACCTCGGGGAGCAGAAGGTGGCGCGAGTACCGGTCGCGCTGCTCCGCCGTGAGCGTGCGCGGGACCTCGACCTCGTAGCCACGATCCTTCCACAGCGTGATGCCGCCGGTCATCGACTCGACGTTCTCGTATCCGAGGTCCTCGAGCAGCGTCCGCGCTGCCCAGGCCGAGCGGTTGCCCGACTGGCAATAGAGGATCACATGCTGAGAGCGGTCCGGGACCGCTCCCTCGATCCGAGACTCCAGATAGCTCTTGGGTACGTGCTTGGCGCCGGGGATGTGCCCCGCGCCCCATTCCTCGGGCTCCCGCACGTCAACGACAACGGCACCGTTTCCGAGCTGCTCACGCACGGCGGCGGGATCGACCTCCTCGATCCGGCTCTTGATCTGGCGGAGAACCTCTGCTCCCGACGGACTCATCGCGAAAAACTCCTCAAAGGCGGTCTGGATTCAATACTTCAGTGAGTATAGCTAGGCACCGCGGGCGATCACGAAGTTCATTCTGAAGCTTTTTGGGGTGGTGCTGCGGACTACGGCCAGCTCACCCCCTCGTTCGACGCTCAGAGCCGTCCGGACCAAAAGGAAGGGCGCCTCCTGGGAGGCGCCCTTCGGAAGACCCAATCGTTGCTGTCGTCGCAACCCCATCCCTCAGGAGACTGGCAAAAGTCTGGAAGGGCTTGCATCAGGGGTATCGGCCTCTGGCCATTTGGCCGATATCGGGTGAAGACCCCATCTTTTCGCGGCGAACTACCGAAAAGGTCTCAGGCAAATCCCCCCGCTGATGAAGTCCCGTCCACTGCTCGCCCAGGTCCTGGCGGTCAACCTGCTGTTGATCGCCGTGACCGTCCTGGTCGCGACGATCGCCGTCGACGCCCACATCACCCGTGTCACGCGTGGCCGTGAGGCGCTCGTGCTCGGCCTGGCGATCGTCGCCACACTGCTTGGGAACTGGCTGCTGCTGCGCCGTCGCTTTGAGCCTCTGGACGCGCTTATTTCGGCGATGGAGGGGATCGATCTGGCCGGCATCAACCAGGGTCAGCTGTCCGCTCCCCGCGCCGACAGCGCCGAGGTGACCCGTCTTGACGCGGCCTTCCGGCGGATGATCGGGCGGCTCGAGACCGAGCGTCGCGAGGCGGGCCGGGCCGCGATCCGGGCCCAGGAGCGCGAGCGCCGCCGGATCGCCCAGGACCTGCACGACGAGGTCAACCAGGCGCTGACCGCGGTCTCGCTGCGACTCCAGGCCTCGATCGAGCAGGCGCCGCCGGACCTGCGCCGCGAGCTGACCGAGACCAAGCGGCTCTCCGGCCAGGCGATGGAGGAGCTCCTTCAGCTCGCCCGTCAACTGCGCCCCGCCGTACTCGACGACCACGGCCTGATCCCCGCCCTGCACAGCCAGGTCCGTGACTTCGCCGAGCAGACGGGAATCCACGCGAGCTTCAACGCTCGCGGCACCGTGCCGCGGCTGACACCGGAGCAGCAGCTGGTCATTTATCGAGTCACCCAGGAAAGCCTCTCGAATATCGCCCAGCACGCCGATGCGCGCAAGGTGGATGTCGAGCTCTCCTTCATCGGCCGCACCGTGCTGCGGATCAGCGACGACGGGCGCGGGTTCACGACCGGCCGGGACGGTGGCCTCGGACTGTCGGGGATGCGCGAGCGCGCGCTGCTCGCCGGCGGCCAGCTCTCGATCTGGTCGGGCGGGGGCCAGGGCACGCGGGTGGAGCTGACGATTGTTTGAACCGGGCGGACATTCGACTCGCATCCTGATCGCCGACGACCACGGGATCGTTCGCGCCGGGATCCGGCTCCTGCTCGAGCGCCAGTCCGACATCAATGTGGTGGCGGAGGCCGCCGACGGCGTCGAGGCGATCGAACAGGCGCTCGCCGAACGCCCCAATCTCTGCATTCTCGATGTCGGGATGCCGCGGATGACCGGTCTGCAGGCTGCCCGCGCGATCCGTTCACACCTGCCCGAGACCCATGTCCTGATGCTCTCGATGCACGACGACGAGCACTACCTGTTCGAGGCGCTGAAGGCCGGCGCCTCGGGCTATGTGCTCAAGCGCGAGGCCGACCAGGACCTCGTGGGTGCCGTGCGGGCGGTGGGACGGGGCGAGGCGTTTCTGACCAACGCGGCCGAGCGGTCGATCATCCGGCAGTGGATGGCGGACGGTGCCGAAGGCCCGGTCGTCCCGTTGACCCCGCGGGAGGAGGAGGTGGTCAAGCTGATCGCCGAGGCGCACACGAACGCCCAGATCGCCGCGGTTCTGCACCTCTCCGAGAAGACCGTCGAGTCTCATCGGGCCAACGTCCTGCGCAAGCTCGGGATGCGCGACCGCGTCGAGCTCGTCCGCTACGCGATCCGCCGCGGGCTCGTCGAGGCGTAGCCGGGGCCGCCCGCAGTGGCGGGGCCGCCATCTACCATCGCCCCGGTGCGCGCCCCGGTCGACCATATCCCTGCCCCGGCGTTTCCGGCCAAGCTGCCCTGGATCAACGTCGCGCCGCTGCGCATGGATCAGCAGCGCGGTCGGCCGGTGCTGGTCGAGTTCTGGGACTTCTGCCGTCCCAACTCGATTCGCACGCTGCCGTACATGAAGTCCTGGCACGAGCGCTATGCCGATGCCGGCCTGCGGGTGATCGGCGTGCATGCGTCGGGCTTCGAACCGTCCAGCACCCCCAACGCGGTGCGCGAGGCCGTGGCCCGGCTCGGAATCCCCTACCCGGTCGTGGTCGATGTCGAGCTCGAGATCTGGCAGCTGTATGAGAACCTCGGCTGGCCGGCACGGTACCTGTGGGGGCCGGAGGGCAACCTGTTCGAGTACCACTACGGCGAGGGCTCCTACGACGAGACCGAGGCCGCGATCCAGGAGCTGTTGGGCATCGAGCAGCCGCTGACCGAGCCGCTGCGTCCCGAGGACGATCCGGGCGCACTGCTCGCGGTCCAGTCCGACGATGTCGCCGGCGCGTACTCGGGCCCGTACGAGGCGGGGGCCGTGTGGGCGGTCCTCGATGGCGCGGGCTCGGTGCGCGCGAACGGGCACGCGCTCAAGGTCGATCATCCGGGGTGTTACGAGCTCATCAGGCACGAGTACAGCACCGCCGGCGAGCTCGCGCTGGAGATCGGAGACGGCGTCAGCTGCTACGCGGTGTGCTTCACGCCGGGGCTGGCGCGCTGACCGCGTCGAGCAGGTTGAGCAGCTCCGGCGCGTCCTGATCGGTCAGCGACACCGCGAAGCCGGCCCGGTAGGGGCTCTCGCCCGGCTCCGGCCCGAGGAAGCGGGGCTCGTGAACCCAGCTCCCGGTGTTCAGCAGCCGCCCGCCACGCGGCGACCGCCATTCCGAGCCGGCGTCCGCGGAGAGCGGTCCCGCGCGATGGGTGTGGCCGAAGATCACGTGGGCGGCGCTCACGTCGAGCCTCCGCAGCACCTCGGCGAAGGCGACGAGCGCGGCCCGACGCAGCTCGGGACCGGAGATGTCGGTCCGGACGGGGCCGAGGCCGGTGACGTTCAGGCCCGCCACCGCGACCGGGAACGCGGCGTTCAGAGCGCGCCGGCGCACGCCGCGCCGCCCGCCACTCCCCGTCAGCGCCCGCCAGGCCCGAGCCGACGCGCCGTGGGAGCTCGCGCCGTACTCCGGGCCGCCTCGCTGGGCGACGGCGTGAATCCAGGCGTAGATCGGCGCCAGAATCCGCTCGTAGTCCTCGGCCGAGCGCGGGCCGCCTGCGGGCTCGCCGACCAGCCGCACCATAACGCCGGCGCCGAGCCGCTCGAACATCGGCACGGTGGTGTGGCGATCGAGGTAGTGGCCGTGGGTCGCGTACACGTCACCGCGCAGCCACACGCCCGGATAGGCAACCCGCACGCGAGCGGGCGCGAGCCACGCCGCAAGGCTCGCCACCGTGTCGTGTTCCTCCCAGGCAACGCCCGCCTCGAGACCGAGCCGGGGTGGCGCGCCATCGCGTCCGCGCCGCTCGAGCCAGCCGCTGAGCAGATGGTGATCGTGATTCCCGGGGACGATCACCACCTCGGCGCCGGCGGGGAGCCTGCGGCCGATCGCCTCGAGCGCCGGCCGGGCGACGGCGAGAGCCTCGCGCATCGGCCCATGGCGCAGCTCGACCACGTCGCCGAGCAGCACGAGCCGATCGACGTCCCCGACCGCGGCCGCCAGTGCGGCGAGCGATTCGGGGCGCCGGAGCATGTCTCGCTCAGTGGTCGAGCCGAGATGCAGATCGGAAACGACCAGCGTGTGCAGTGAAGGCACCCTGGCTACGCAGATGCGCCGGCCATCGCCTGACGGATGGCCTTGGGGAGCATGAAACGGACGTCCTCCTGGACGACCTCGAGCTCCTGCACGTCATCGGTCCCTCGCCGGCGGAAATACTCCACCAGGCGCTGGACCAGCTCCTCGGGAGCACTCGCGCCTGAAGTGATCCCGACGACCCGCTTACCCGCCAGCCAGTCCTCGCTGACCTGCGACTCGTTGTCGATCAGGTACGCGTCGGCCCCGTGCTCGCGCGCGACCTCGACCAGCCGGTTGGAGTTCGATGAGTTCCGCGAGCCGATCACGAGTACGAGATCGCACTGCCGGGCCAGCTGCTTGACGGCCGCCTGGCGGTTGGTGGTCGCGTAACAGATGTCGTCGGTGCGCGGACCGGTGATCATGGGGAAGCGTTCGCGCAGCCGGTTGATGATCGCCCGGGTCTCGTCCACGGACAGCGTGGTCTGCGAGATGTAGGCAACCTTCTCGGGATCCTCGACCTCGAGCGCGTCGACGTCGTCCTCGTTCTCGATCAGGACGATGTGGCCGGGCGCCTCGCCCATCGTCCCCTCCACCTCCTCGTGCCCGGCGTGGCCGATGAGCACGATCGTGTAGCTCTCGGCCGCGAACTTCTTCGCCTCGACGTGGACCTTGGTCACGAGCGGACAGGTGGCGTCGATCGTGTGCAGCTCTCGCGCCTCGGCGTTCGCGTGCACACTGGGCGCGACGCCATGAGCGGAGAACACGACGGTGGCGCCCTCCGGAACCTCGGTCTCGGACTCGACGAACACGGCGCCGCGGTCTCGTAGCTGCTCCACCACGTGCTTGTTGTGGACGATCTCCTTGCGCACGTAGACGGGCGCGCCGTAAAGCTCGAGCGCTCGCTCGACGGTCTGCACGGCACGGTCAACGCCCGCGCAGTATCCGCGCGGCGCCGCCAGCAGCAGCTTCTCGGGGGCGCAAGCCATCCTCGACAGTGTAGGAAAGGCCCTGTTCAGTCGTTGGCGGTGGCGGCCGAGAGCAGATCTGCAAACTGCTGGCGGGCTGCCTCACGGCGCGTGGGGACATGCTCGCTGGGCACCCCGTCGGCCGGTGCCTCATAGCCGCGCAACACCTGTCGAGCCACCGAGGCGCGGTGCACCTCATCGGGCCCGTCGTAGATCCGCGCCGCCCGCGCGAACCGGTACATCGCCTCGAGTGGGAGATCGGTCGAGTACCCGAGTGACCCATGCGCCTGGACGGCGCGATCGATCACGTCGTGCAGCACCTGGGCGCCGAAGTACTTGATCATCGCGATGTCCGTCCGCGCCGCCGCGACGCCCTCGTTGTCCATCTTCCACGCCGCGTGGAGTGTCATCAGCCGCGCGGCCTGCATCTGCGCGGCGCTGTCGGCGATCCAGTTCTGGACGCTCTGATGCCCCGACAGCGTCGAGCCGTGCGCGTAGCGGTAGAGCGACCGCTCGCACAGCATGTCGAATGCCCGCCGCGCCACGCCGAGCCAGCGCATGCAGTGGTGGATCCGGCCGGGATACAGCCGCTGCTGGGCGATCAGGAAGCCCGCGCCCTGCGCCCCCAACAGCGCCTCGGCGGGCACCCGCACGTCCTCGTAGACGATCTCGGCGTGGTTGCCGTAGCGGCCGAAGCTGTCGTATGGATGTTCCATCGTCGCCACGTCGCGGATGACGTTCACCCCGGGCGTGTCCGCGTCGACCACGAACATCGACGCGCGCTGGTGGGGCCTTGCGTCCGGATCGGTCACCGCCATCACGATCAGGAAGTCGGCGATCGAGCCGTTGGACGAGAACCACTTGTGGCCGTTGATCACCCAGTGCTCGCCGTCCCTCACCGCCGCAGTCTTGAGCAGCGTCGGATCCGAGCCGGCCGTGTCGGGCTCGGTCATGCTGAAGGCCGACTTGAGGTCACCCGCGAGCAGCGGATGCAGATAGCGCTCCTTCTGCTCCTGTGTCCCGGCGAGCGCGAGGATCTCCGAGTTGCCCGAGTCCGGTGCCGCGTTTCCGAACGCCAGCGGGGCGATCGGTGTCGTCCCGAGGATCTCGTGCATCAGCCCGAGCTTGACCTGGCCATATCCCTGACCGCCGAGCTCGGGATCGAGGTGCGCGGCCCACAGGCCCTGGGCCTTGACCTCCTCCTGAACCGGTCTCAGCGCTCGCATGAGGCCCTCCCACCCAAGCTCGTCGAGCAGCGTCTCAAGCGGCCAGATCCGCTCGCGGACGATGCTCGCCATCCAGTCCAGCTTGCTCTGGAACTCTGGTTCGGTAGAGAAATCCCAGGGCATCTGAGCGGAGCCTACATTGACACGCCGGACCGTGCGGGCGATACTCGCCGCGTGGGGAAGAGGCTTCTGGGGACCTCCGGGGTGATCGGTTGTGCACTCGCCCTGTCGGCTGCCAGTGCTGAGGCTGCGACCTACTGCGTGGGCTCGAGCGGCTGCGACGCCACTCACACGAAATCGACGGTCCAAGCCGCGCTGAGCGCTGTCGCCGCTGACCATGCGACCGGGACGGTGCGGCTCGGGGCCGGCAATTTCCCGGCCGCCAACGTCTCCTACACCGGCTCGACACCAGTGACGATCACCGGGACCGGCGAGCCGACCACCGAGATCGAGGACAGCGTCGCCGGCCGCAGCGCGCTGCTCTGCGGGGGCACGTCCAGGGCGCTGCTGAGCCTTCGCGCGCTCACCGTCCACGTCGATTCCGGAGGCCAGGGCGGGATTGTCGCGGTCGACTGCCCGGTGAACCTCCACGACGTGGCGGTGAACACTGAGTTCGCGGTCGGCGCCGAAGCGGTCGCATTGACTGCCGGCGCCTCCACGATCACCAATTCGACGCTCCTTGCCTCCGAGGTCGCCAGCACCGGCAGCCCCAGCACCGCGGTGGCGGTCGACTCGGGAGCCACGCTCCAGATCTCCGATTCGAAGCTGCTGGGACAGATTGGGGTCTGGGCGAACGGGGGCGGCAGCGGGAGCCGGCCATCGGTCCAGGCGCACCGGCTCACGATCGACAGCAGCGGCAGCATCGCCGACGGCATTCTCGCCGAGGGCGCCATCGCCACCGTCGACGATTCGCTGCTGCAGCTGACAAGCGGTGCAACTGGACTGGAATCAGTCGATGTCTCCGGGCACGGGGCGAGCCTCGTCGCACGCCAGCTCACGCTGATCGGCGATGGCAGCACCTTCGGCGCTCGCTCCGAGGGGATCTACTCAATGGACTTCGGCGCCTCGGTCACCGCGCTCGACTCGATCTTCGCCGGTTCCGACGGCTCGCCGGCGAGCTTCGGTGATCCGGTGCTGTGCGACGCGAATACCGGCGACTCCGCCTCGCTGAGCATCGACCACGACGATCTGGCGATCCCCGCATCCGATCCGTGCTTCGGTACCGGCACACATCACTACCTGCCCGGCACGCACAACGTCGACGTCAACCCGATGTTCATCGATGGCCCCGGCGGCGACTACACGTTGCCATCCACCTCGCCCGTCCGCGGCCTCGACTCCGCGCCGCTCGTGGCCGGTGAGTCGACCCTCGATCTGTACGGGCGCCAGCGGATCCGCGGCGGCAAGCGTGACCTCGGCGCCTTCGAATTCCAGCCCCCGGCGCCGCTCGCGGTCACGCTCGGAGCCGACCACGTCGGCCACACGACCGCGACGCTGCACGGCTCGGTCAACCCCAGGGGCACCCCCACCACGTACTTCTTCGTCTACGGGCCGAGCAGCCCCCGCTACGCACATCACAGCACGACCGTCAGCGCAGGCGCGGGCAGTGCCGCTCTGGCCGTCGGCGCAACGATCCACGGGCTGCTGCCCGGACACGTCTACCACTACGCGCTGATCGCCACCAGCGGCGTGTTCGGATACGGCGCCGATCACACGTTCCGCACCCCCGCGAACCCGACCTGCGTGGTCCCGAGGCTGGTCGGCGAACGGCTGGGTCACGCTCGAGCAGCGCTTCGCCGCGCCCATTGCCGCCTCGGCCGAGTGCGCCACCGCCACATCAGCCATGGCCGCGGCGGCCGCATAATCGCCCAGAGCCCACGCCACGGCCGACGCTTTGCGGCGGGTCATCGCGTTGGCGTGGTCATCGGACGCCGCTGAGGGTTAAGCTCCGAGTGTGGCCCAGCAGCACCTCGACCGGCTGACCTCGACCGACGCCTCGTTCCTGCACCAGGAGGGACCGTCGTCGCACATGCACATCGGCGGACTGCTGGTCTTCGAGGGGCCGCCGCCGGACTTCGAGGACTACCTGGACCACGTGCGCGGCCGGCTTCACCTCGTGCCCCGCTACCGCCATAAGCTGGCCACGCCACCGCTCGAGTCAGGACGGCCGGTGTGGGTCGACGACCCGTCGTTCAACCTCGAATACCACGTCCGCCACGCCGCGCTACCGCCACCGGGGAGCGAGGAGCAGCTGTTCCTGCTCGCGGGCCGGATCGCCTCGCAGGCGCTGGACCGCTCGAAGCCGCTCTGGGAGAGCTGGCTGGTCGAGGGGCTCGAGGGTGACCGCTTCGCGCTGATCTTCAAGACCCACCACGCGCTCGTCGATGGTGTGTCGGGCGTTGACCTCGCGACCGTGCTGTTCGACCTCTCGCCGGACCCCCCGCCCCCCGCCACCGATCTCGAGCCCTGGCAGCCGCATCGCGAGCCGACGCCGGCCGATCTCGTGGTCGCGGGCGTGCGCGGAGCCGTACGCACGACCGCCGAGATCGTGGGGCGGGCGATCCACGCCGTCTCTGACCCGGGCTCCTCGCTGGGGGTGATCCGCGACGCGGTCGAGGGGGTCGGCGAGATCGTCTGGGCGGGCCTCAACCCGGCCCCGGAGACGCCGCTCAACGTCGAGATCGGTCCGCACCGTCGCTACGCGGTCGTCCGCCAGGAGCTCGCGGACTACAAGGAGGTCAAGGACAAGCTCGGCGGGACGGTGAACGACGTCGTGCTGACCGTCGTCTCCGGCGCGCTGGCCGGATGGCTGCGCTCGCGCGGGGTACGAACCGAGGGTCTCGAGATGCGTGCGCTGGTGCCGGTCTCGGTCCGCGGCAAGGACGATCGCGGCACGCTCGGCAACCGGCTGACGGTGATGCGGGGGCCGCTGCCCGTGTACATCCGCGATTCCGTCGCCCGACTGCGCTTCGTGCGCCAGGCGATGGACGGGCTCAAGGAGTCCAAGCAGGCGGTCGGAGCGGCCACCCTGGCCGCGGTCAACGATCTCGCCCCGCCGACCGTGCTGGCCCAGGCCTCTCGGCTGAACTTCTCCACCCGCCTGTTCAACCTGATCGTGACCAACATCCCCGGTCCGCAGCTGCCGCTTTATGTATTGGGACGCAAGCTCCAGGATCTGTTCCCGATCGCGTTCCTGCCCGAGCACCACGCGCTCGCCGTGGCAATCATGTCCTACAACGGCCGGCTCGAGTACGGACTGCTGGGCGACTATGACGCGCTCGGCGACATCGACGAGATCGCTGCCGGGATCGACGCCGCGCTGACCGAGCTGCTGGCGGCCGCCCGCGGCAAGACCGCACGCCCGGCCCAGACCGATGGTGGCGCCAAGCGGGCGACGGCCGACGTGACGGACCGCAACGGCAACCCGACTCCGATCCTCCCCCCTGCCCACGGGCGAGCGACCAGGGGGCCGGCGGCGGACATGCGCGCCAAGCGCACCCGCGGCTCGCGCCCCTCACGCAAGCGTCCCGAGGGCTGAGGCCTACCTGGCTCCCTGGGCGACCCGAGTCCTCGCGCGGGCCGGGTGACGCTCGCGGTTGCCGGCGCGGTCGATCGCGACGACGCTGAACGAGTAGCGGACCCCGGGCCGGCCGTGGAAGCGGAGCTCGTGCCGGTTGGTGTCCGCGATCAGCTTCGATCGTCGCCCGTCGGCGCTCACGTACACGTCGAAGCGCGCGATCCCCGACGCCACCAGGCCGGCGTGCTGCTGGTCGTGCCCCGTCCAGCGAAGCACGAACGAGCGCCGGCGGGCCAGGTGCGGAGCGATCAGGCGTGAGATGGGCGCGAGCCGGTCGAGCCTGCGTATGGCCTGAATCGCCGCGCCGGCGTCGAGGATCCCCCAGCCCAGGTTCGTGCTCCAGCCGGTGCCGGCGGGGCGCTGCGCCGTCTGCTTGAGGACGCGCAGGATGTCCTGCAGCGACGCGTACGGGTTGAGGGCGCGCATCATGGCCGCGGTCGCGGCGACCTGCGGCGTGGCCATCGACGTGCCCTGCAGGTAGGCGTACCGGTGATCGCCGCCGAACGTGGTCCGGCACAGGCATGGGTCGGGGAGCTGCTCGAGCTGCGTCTGATTGGTAGGGAAGGCGCCGAAGATGCCCGGCGGCGGGCCTAGGCCGAGCACACCACCGGCGTCCGGGTCGAGCGCGCCGTACGCGGCGAGCGAGATCTCCGAGCCGTAGCCGGCGAAGCTCGCACGGCCGCCGTTGTAGGCGGCCGCGGTGACGTCAAGGCCGATCCCCTTGTCGATGTTCGGGCCGGTTCCCGACGGTTGCAGCACGTTGGCTGGGTCTCCCTGCTCGGTGCCGGGGCTGTCCGCGGCGGCGGCAACGAGCACGACCTTGCGGGCCGCCGCGTACTGGAGGGCGCGGACCTCGGACTGGGGCGCTGGGGTGCCGTCGGGGACCGCGGGCCCGAAGCTCATGTTGATCGCCTGGACGTGGCGATCGGCGGCGTCGACGATCGCCGCCGCGATGCTCGAGTCGCTGAAGTCGCTCTTCTCGACCACCAGGCGGCAGTTGTAGCCGGCGCCCGCCATCCCGATCCCGTTGTCGGTCGCGGCACACGCGAGCGACGCCACGTGCGTCCCGTGCCCGACCTGATCGGTGCGCGCCGGGCCGGTGGAGTCGGACGGATCCTGCTGATCGATCGCGGCCGCGATCTTCGAATGCAGGTCCGGGTGCCCGCCATCGATGCCGGTATCGACCACCCCTACCAGAGCGCCGTTGCCGTGCGTGTAGTTCCAAGCCGTGTAGAAGCCCTCGCGGGCAAGCGCCCACTGGACCACTCCGGAGTCGGAGGCCGATGCAGTCAGCGCCGGGTCGTTGGGCAGCGAGCGCGGCACGTAGCGGCGTTCGGCCTGCACCGACGCGACCCCGGGCAGCGCCCGCAGCCGGCGCTCGAACGCCGCCACGCTCTGGCCGGCAGCGGGTCGGAGGGTGATCAGGCCGATCTGGGGCACCGACCGACCCGCGGGACGGCCCCCGGCGCCGGCGGCGAGCGCCCGCACGGCATGGGTCACGGCCGCCTCGCCGGCGACGTCACGCTGCAGGAGTACCAGTACGTTGCCGGTGGCGGCGGCCGGCGCCTGCGCCAGCGCGCGCGGCGCGAGCACCCCGACGGCGAGGACGGTGAACAGCATCAGCCGGTGGCGCATCCCAGGTCAGCATAGGCGGAGGGAGTTGCCGGCGCGCCTCTCCAGACCCGGTTCCGGGGGCCGGAGGCGATAGCGTTCCGGGCGGATGAGTGAGGAGCTGATACAGCCGGGGGAGATCGCCTACCGCCTGGAGCTGACGGCCGCGCAGCTGAAGATCGTCCACACCGCGCTCAAGTCATTGTTCGACGATCTCGGTCATGAGGAGCGGGACGTCAAGCAGGTGGTCGCGTCCGTGCTCGCGAAGCTGCCGGCCGAGCCTGAGATCCGGGCGATCGACCTCAGCCGCGAGCTGGGCGAGCAGTAGTCCCGGCACTGGCCGACTTCAGAACCCGTCGTCTGGGTTCGAGGGATCGGACCCGCCGGGTGCGAACGCACGGGTTGGCCTCGGATCTCAGCGAATGCGGGGCCGCCGAGCGCTTGCGGCCCGCCGAACACCACCCGGGCCTGCGGCCCGCCCGAGCGCTTGCGGCCCGCCGAACACCACCCGGGCCTGCGGCCCGCCCGAGCGCTTGCGGCCCGCCGAGCGCCACCCGGGCCTGCGGCCCGCCGAGCGCCACCCGGGCCTGCGGCCCGCCGAACACACCACCCGCCTAGAAGCCGAGTGCGAACTTTGCGTCCTCGCTCATCCGCTCAGGCGTCCACGGAGGCGAGAAGGTCATTGTGGGCTGTACGTCGTCGACGCCCTCGAGCTCGCCGACGAACTCCACGATCTGCTCTGAGACCTGCGGACCGATCGGGCAACCAGGGCTGGTGAGCGTGTAGGTCACGTTCACCACTCGGTCCTCGATCTCCACGTCGTAGATGAGGCCCAGCTCGACAAAATCGAGCCCGAGCTCGGGATCGATCACCTCGCGCAGGGCGTCGTTGACATCCTCAACTGAAATCATCACTGCGAAGTGTAGGAAACAGCGCGATTTTCCTTGCGGTCGTCGATCAGCTTCAGGTAGGTTTCCGCGATCGTCGCCTTCGATGCACAGCCCGGCACCCTCCGCTGCAGCGGCGACGAGGACCGAAGCACGCAGGGTGGCCGCCGAAGGGCGCTCGTCCGGGCCATCCACGCCGATAGGGACGTGGTCATCGACCTCAGCGAGCTGGTTTTCGCCGACTCATCGCTGATGCTCGACTTCGCGATGCTCTCGCGCCGGCTGCGCACCCACGGGCGCGCGGTGCTGCTCCGCGGCGCCCAGCCCCAGATCAGGACCCTGATCGAACTGGTCGGGCTCCACCGCCTCCCGGGGGTCAGCATCGACGGTCCCTCGCCGGCGCTGGCGTAGACCAGCGGTTTCGCGTCGGTTCGGGGGGCTGGCGGTTTCGCAGGGGTGGGCGGTTTCGCGGGGCCCGGGGCGGTTCGGGGGCTGGCGGTTTCGCGGGGGCCAGCGGTTGCGCGGGGCCCCGGGGCGGTTCGGGGGCCGTCAGTTTCGCGGGTCGGTGCTTCGGGTCGGGTCGGTGGGTGCGGGCGGGCGGTGACCCCGGGCGCGCCAGCCGCGGGTCGGCGGTGACCGCGGGCGCGCCAGCGACGATGTCCGATTTGCGTTGCATATGAACGCAAATCGGACATCCTCCCCCCCAAGCGCCCCTGCCGGGCTTCGCCCGGCCGCGCCGCGGGGAGACTGTCGGATCTTGCACAACTGTCGTGCACAATCCGACAGCGTCCCCCGCAACAGCCCCCCGCACCGCCCTAAAGACGCCGCCCCGCCCCGCACCGCAACAGCACCTCGCCCCCGCCCCGCACCGCAACAGCCCCCCGCAACCCCCGCCCCGCACCGCCACACCGGCGCACCCACAACCCCCAATCCCGCGCTCAGTAGCCTTGGAGATGTGCTGATCTTCTGGCTCCTCCTGTTCCTCTGGCCGATCGCCGAGCTGCTCGTGGCGATCCAGGTCGCCAATGCGATCGGAGTGCTCGACACGATCCTGCTGCTGATCGTCACCTGGCCGATTGGGACGTGGGCGCTCCGGACCCAGGGCCGGGCCGCGTGGATCCGCCTCAGTGGCGCGATCGCAGAGGGCCGGACGCCGACCCGCGAGGCGGTTGACGGAGCGCTCGTGCTCCTCGGAGGCGTGCTCCTGATCATCCCCGGCTTCATCACCGACGTGATCGGAGCGCTGCTGCTGCTCCCCACTCGCGCGCTGGCGCGGGGCCTGCTCACGCGCAACGTCCGCAACCGGTTCGTCGTGCGCGCCGCTCGCTTCGGCGGCCGGGCGTATGACGTGGATTCCACCGCCCACGACATAGACCAGCCGCGGCTGAGACCTTGACGGCCACGGCACAACCGGTGCTCCGGCTCGTCACCTTCGGGGACATCGAGGCCGGCGTATGGGGCGCGGCCTGGAGCGCGCCCGGGTCGGGGTTCGTGTTCGGCGCTCCGGACCACGAGCACAGCGGGCCCAGCACGATCGAGGGCACCGATGAGACGGCTGACTGGCGGGTCTCGGCGGACGGCCTCGCGCTCACGGTCTCCCCGCTCGGCCAGCCCGTCCGCAGCGAGGCGCTCGACGGGTTCGATCAGCTTGCGCGGGTCAGCGGCAGCGCGACCGTGGCGGGCGCCGAGCTGAGCGTCGACGGTCTCGGCCGTCGCGGCCTGCGGGCGGTGGGCGAGCTCGGGGCGAGCGACTCGCTGCGCGATGTCTCGTGTTGGTTCGACCCCGACCAGGGCCTCGCGCTGACCGCGGTCAGGCCGCGCAAGGGCCGCGGTCATGCTCGTGATCTCGTCGCCGCCACCGTGCTCGACGTCGGGGCTGAGCACGCGGTCAGCGACCCACGACTATCGACCACGTACAGCCAGGCGGGCGTTCCCGTGCGCGCGGGACTCGAGCTGTGGCTCGACGAGGATGAGGAGGCCGAGCAGTATCCACGGCGCGCCGCGGGTGAGGCGCTGAGCGAGGGGATCGTCAGCGCCGGCGACGGATTCGAGATCAGAGCCGAGCCGTTTCGGTGGCACAGCCGTGGCCAGGAGGGCTATGGCGTCTACCTGCTCATGCGCCCGCAATGAGTTCGATCTCGGCCGTGGTCAGCGACTTCGGGGGCGTGCTGACCACACCTTTGATCGACAGCTTCGCGGCCGTGCAGAACTCGTCGGGCATCTCGATCGAGGAGCTCGGGAAGGCGATGGCGATGGTGGCGATCCGCGAGGGAGCCAACCCCCTGTTCGAGCTCGAGACGGGGCGGCTGACCGAGGCGGACTTCCTGCGGATGCTGGGCGAGCAGTTGACCGAGCAGCTCGGCCGTCCGGTGGAGATGCACGGCTTCGGCGCCCAGTACTTCGAGCACCTGCACCCGAACGGGCAGATGATCGACTTCATGCGCGAGCTCAAGGAGCGCGGGTATGCGCTCGCAATCTGCACCAACAACGTGCGCGAGTGGGAGCAGATGTGGCGCGCGAAGCTCCCGGTCGACGAGATCTTCGACACCGTCGTGGACTCCGCCTTCGTGGGCACGCGCAAGCCCGAGCCGCGGATCTACGAGATCACGCTCGAACGCCTCGGCGTGGAGGCCGGCGCAGCGGTGCTGATCGACGACATCGAGGTCAACTGCACGGCCGCACGCGAGCTCGGAATGGCTGCTGTGTGGTTTCAGTCAACCGACCAGGCGATCACCGACATCGAGGCCCTGCTGGGGGCGTAGGCCCCGTCGAGCTCAGTTATCGGCGCCGAGCCGGTCCCAGCAGTAGAGCTCGAGGCACTCGTTGGCGAGCTGCACACAGCGCTCCTCCGAGAGCCACGGCAGAACCGTGTCGAACGCCTGCTCCTCCCCCACGCCCGCCTCGAACGCCTCCTCGCCGCGGAAGCCGGCGGCGATCTTGAGCGCCTCCCGCCGGTTGTCCCCCAGCGACGAGAACACGTTCACGAGGAACTCCTTGTTCGGGACGGGGTGCCCGACCTCGAGCGAGGCATGCCAGGCCGCCAGCAGCGAGAGGTCGTGCTCATCAAGGTCAGCGACCGCCTTCGCGTAGTGGGACTCGAGCTCAGAATCCGGAATCTCGTCAACCCACGCGCGAACGACCTCTCCGAGAATCTGACGGCGCGCCTCGCGCCCGACCGACTCGGCGATGACCCTGATCGCATTCTGCGGTTCGATGAAGCACAGTGACATTGCGGCTCCGGTGGTGGTGGACGCCGCGAAAGGTAGGCCGTGCCTCGGACGGAGCCGGTCGGCGCCCAGCGTGGACCGCGCGTGCCCAGATCAGCGGGCCGCAGCAGCTCAGATCACGGAGCCTGTGAGGCCGGTCCGGGCGCCGGGTGTACCGGCAGCAACAGTGGCGGTCTTGGCGACTGGTTGAAGTCGAAGTCGGAGCTGAGGTCGCCTAGCAGCGGGTTTGACTCACGCACGTCGGGACGGGGGTCGGGCCGCCCGTCGGTGGCGGGATCGAGTCGCTGACCGCCGAGGAAATCGTCCTCGATGAACTTTGTGTACGCGTCGTGGCTGAGGATCTGATGGTCGATGTAGCCCTGACGGGCGTACGGGCTGATCACGATGCCGGGCACGCGCATCCCGTAACCGTTCTGATCGACCGCCGGCGGCACGACGTGGTCGTAGAAACCGCCCCAATCGTCCCAGGAGAGGAGGATCGCGGTGCTGTTCCAGTCGGGGCTCTGCATGATCGCGTTGATCAGGCCCGTTACGTACGCCTGGCCGGCGCTGACAAGCGCCGGCGGATGCTCGGACACCGTCCCGTTGGGATCGATCCACGAGACCGCTGGCAGGGTGCCGTTCTTCGCTGCCGTGAAGAAGTTCGTCAGCGTCTGCACGTTGCCGAGCTGGCCATCCTGACGGACGGTGGTGAAATCCGGGAGTGGGTTCCAGATCCCCGGTGTCTGGGGACCCTGCTGGACGGGCTTGCAGCTCACCGAGCTGTCGTCCTCGCAGTCGGGCTCGGTGCCCTTGAACACGTAGTAGCCCCAGCTCACGCCGTACTTGTGCAGCAGATAGGTCAGATCGGTCCAGGCGTAGTGAGCGGTCTGGTCCGAGGGGGCGCTCGGCCCGTTCACGTGGTCGATGTTGGGGTTCTCGATCGCCCCCTTGCATGAGAACGGATCGAGCGGGCTGGTGCAGAAGGCCGACCACTCCGAAACCTCGTAGAGGTGCTCTGGGAGGCTCCACGAGGCGATCGGCTCGAACATGTGATCTTGGAGCACGAAGTTCTCCGCGTAGTCCCAGTAGTTCGGGATCTCGCGTGCGTCGTGGTAACCCATGACGTCTATGCACTTGCTCTGCGAGGACTCCTCGCAGGGGCTGCAGCTTGGATCGTCGGTGGTGCATTTGCTTCCCTTCTCCGCCTGGCCCACGAACCCGTCCATGAGCCCGCCGTGGATGTCGGCGACTGAGTTCGCCGCCCCGTGCGGCCCCCCGAAGTTCTCGTCGGCGGAGTCGTGGAACGGTGCCACGCAACCACCGTTCATCGGGTCGGGTACGCAGACCCCGTGCGGGATCCCGGCCGCCCCCGGATAGGTCCCGAAGTAGGAGTCGAACGAGCGGTTCTCCTGCATGATGATCACGACGTGCTGGATCTTGTGGATCCCGGCCAGGACGTTGATCGGGACGAGCGCCGATGTGGACTGGGCGTTCTTGGAGTCCCCACGCAGCACGGCGCGCAGCTCGTGCACACCGCCGAGCGTGAACGCATGGTTGGTCTGGTAGTTCGAGTCCGAGTCGAGCAGCGGCTGCGCAAACGTCTGCCACGCGGAACCCTGGGCCTGCTGGAGCATCAGCCGCTCGCCGGCGTGAGATGGGCTCACATGGCCGGTGAGCGTCACGCGCGTCCCGGCGTCAACGGTGGAGGCGGATGCCGCAAAAGTGACGAGCGCCCGGACCCGCTGCTTGTGGGTGGGGCTCTGCAGTCCCCGCGCGATTACGTACCACTGCCGGTTCGTGTTCGTGGCTCCGGCTTTCCGAGTGATCGTGTACCGGCCGAGCGAGTTGGTGCGGACCTGCAACAGGCGGCGGTTGCGGCGCTCCGACGGCAGCCGTTGATAGAGGGTTACCACCGTTCCGACGTGGTGAGGTCCGGTCAGCTGTCCAGAGATCACAACCGGCTGCCCCTGGTTGGCCGGATTCGGAGCTGAGGCGATGGTCAGGTACGCCCGGCACGTCCGCCGCGACGATCCGGCGCGCAGCGGCCCGCAGCAGGAGGTGACGGCCTTGTGGGCGAGCGGGCAAACGATCGCCGGAGGCGCAGGCTTCTTCGAGGCGGCACTCGACGCTCCGAGCCACACCAACGCGGCGGCGCTGACCAGCAATGCCGCCAACAGCGAAGGGACGAGCGTTCTGCGGATGCGGCCTCCCGGGCTCACGCTTGTACCGATACCCGCGCTAACCCGTCACCCCGGCACGAGTTGCGCTCAGTTGAGTCCGAGCGCGGCCTGCACTCGCGCGAGCGTTGCGGGGTCGCCGCCGGCCTTCGCGCCCAGGGTCACGCGCTCCCCGGTGCCCCAGTTGTGCAGAGCCAGGTCGAGCGACTCGAGCGGCACCTGGCAGGCGTGCGCCAGCTCCGTGGCCCGCCGGTCGAGCAGGAGCGGATCTCCGATGCCGAGGGCTCGCTTCGCCGCCAGGGTCGCCTCGTTCTCGCCGCCGAACTTGAGCGAGGCGCCCTCGAGCTCATAGACGCACAGCCGCCCCAGCGAGACGAGCAGCTCGTAGCGGCCGTCCCGGCCGAACCCGGGCAGCGCCAGGCGCTCGAACACCCGCTCGAAGCGGCGCTCGGGTGTCCACACGCTCTCGCCGGTGAACGCGGCGGCCTGCGAGCCGGCTCGCGCCGCCCACGCCCGATAGGCATCGAGTGTCCGAGTGCCTCGGGCGGGATCGTGAGCGGTGCGGGGACCGGTCTCGACGCCATCGAGCGAGGGCTGCTCGCCCGATGCCCAAGGCGTGCGCACCCGCTCGATCTCGGCAAACGGATCCGCTGTCTCGAGCAGGCCCAGGTACGCGATCAGAAACGCGAGCCAGCTCCGCTCCTCGATGTCCTGCGAGGGGTCGGCGACGACGCGGTACAGACCCGAGGGCGAGTGCTGCAGCTCGACCAGCCGATCGGCCGCGAATGCGATCTCCTCGGCCAGCCGACCGGCCTCGGCGCTCGAGTGCAGGCCGGTGACCAGACGCGAGTGATACCCGTCCTCGATGCCACGGGCCAGATGCCGAACGCGGAGCCCACCGCTGGACGGCGACCGCGCCCCGGCGCCGGCCTGCCGGCGCGGCGGCGCGGAGCTCGGCCGCGGCTCCGAGCTGCGCGGCGCGCTCGAGGACACCACCGGTCGCAGTTCCACCGACTGCTCGCGTGAGCAGATCGGGCAGTTCTGGATCAACCGGTTATGGCGGCAGAAGGTAGGCACTGACCCGAGGATATATCGGCGTCGCCTCGGCGCCCTGCCGACGCACCGTATCGGCGTCACGCGGACGCCCTGCCGACGCACCACGTCGGCGTCACCCCGGGCTCCCGCGGCCGGCGTCGCCCCAGGCTCCCGGCTCGCGCTGCCGGCCCCTACCCGTGGCCCCGCGGCGCTCCCGGTACGCCCGCGCCTTCGCCCGGTTCCCGCACACGGCCATGTTGCACCACGCCCCGGAGTGGTTCTTGGTGTTGTCGTAGAACGCCCACTCGCAGTTGTGCAGGCGGCAGGCCTTCAGGCGGAGCCAGGAGCCGTCAGCGATCGCGCCCTGCACGATCGCGAGCACGCGGCCGATCGCCCCGTCAACTCCCTCTGACTCCGGCTCCAGCACCGCAGAGCCGCTGCTGCGGAAGCGCAGCACGAGACGCGCGCGGCAGGCGGCATCATCGAGCGTCTGCACCGCCTCGCCCGGGATCTCCTCCCCGGTGTTATGGGCGAGCGCGATGGCGCGGAGTGACTCGCGCAACGCGATCGCGTGGCGGAGGTCGTCGGCGGTGGCCTTCGCGTCCGGCGTTACGAGCTCGCGCTCACGAAGCCAGGCCAGCAGCTCGCCCGGATCCCCGAGCCTGTCGGTCCCCAGCTCGAGATCGAGCGTATTGATGAACGCGCGGACGTGCTCGAGCTCGCCGGGCGCGGTTTGATCCTTGCTCATAACCAGCAATCTTAGTTGACAGGTGACGTCACCGTCTATAATAATTAGATAGTTATTCAGGTCGAAGATGGACCATGACATCAGTCCGGTTCGTCCCGTTTGGAGGTCGTTGATGCTTTCCGGTCCGCTCAGCTTTTTCGCCACACGCGAGCACACCCGTGACCTGCGTGCCGCCGCCGAGCGCAGTCGCAGCGCGGATCAGTCCGCCACGCCGGTCACGCGCGTGACGCTCCGTTACGCGAGCGCCGCGGACGCGGAGCGCCTGAAGCGTCTCGCCGCCCTCGACTCGGCGGTCGCGCCCCGCGGCACGACGCTTGTGGCCGAGGTAGACGGCCGGCTCCGAGCCGCCCTGCCGCTCGACGGCGGCGACCCGATCGCCGACCCGTTCCATCGCGGGCTCGAGCTGATCGAGCTGCTGCGGCTGCGCGCGCGCCAGCTGGCGCACGCCCACTGAGCCTCAGGCCCGGCTCATCCGATCGATTCCACCGAGGAACAGCTCGGTGGCGAACCTGGCGGCCCCATCGACATCGGCCGGCGAGCGCTCGGTCATCCTGACTCCCAGCTCGAGCGCCGCACCGGCCATCGCCCCTGCCATGTAGTCGGCGTCGAGCGGCGGAACGTCGCCGCGCTCGATTGCGGCTCGAAGATCCTCGAGCAGCTCCTCGACGCCGGCGCCGAGGATTGGGTCGCCGAACAGAGACCGGATCGGCCCGGCATTGCGCTGCATCAGCTCGAACATCAGATGGTCCTCGACCAGGAACGCGAACCAGGCGCGATAGGCATCCCCGACGAACCCCTCGAGCGTCGTCGCCGAGGCACGGACCTCGCGCAGCCGCCGGCGAACCTCCTGAGCGCTCTGGTCAAGCACGGCGCGGAACACCGACTCCTTGTCGGGGAAGTAGTTGTAGAAGGTGCCGGACGCCAGATCGGTGCGCCTGATCACATCGCGCACCCCGGCGGCGTCATACCCGAGCTCGGCGAATACCTCCCGCGCGGCCTCGAGGATCGCGTTTCGGTTCTGCGTCTTGGTCCGCTCGCGCTTGCCGCGCCGTGGCGGCGCCGCGGCCACCGCTCCGGGGGCCGTCATGCCGCGGCCGGAACGCGCTCGGCCTGCGCCCGCGGCTGAACGGGCAAGCTGAAGTTGGCCTGACGCGCCCGCGCGGCGCCCGCCTTGAGCTCCTTGCGCAGGTCGTAGAGGTAGTTGTCGAAGTCGACCTGCATCGTGTGCCGCTTGGAAGCGACGTAGCGCTTGAACATCTTCTCGCGCTCGCGCCGGATATGAGCCTCCATCGCCGCGCGCGACGGAAGATGGTATTCGCCCCGAAGATAGGAGGCGATCCAGCGGCCCTGTGCCTCGGCCAGCGGCATCGTGGCTCCGAGCGGCTGGAGCAGCGCGATGAACGCGAGGTTGTCGATCTCCGGCTTGAACACCCGGCGGTAGAGCGGGAGGTCGTTGTCAGGCGCCGAGACAAAGTCGGGGTCGAAGAACGGGAAGGTCACCTTGTATCCGGTGCACCACACGATCACGTCGACGTCCTCGGTGCTCCCGTCCTCGAACTTCACGCGCCCGCCCTGTAGCTCGGAGACGTTGGGCTTCCAGGTCATGTCGCCGTGGGCGATCCGGTTCAGGAAGTCGGCCGAAATCGTCGGATGCGCCTCACCGATCTTGTGATCTGGCTCGGGCAGACCGTAGTCCTCGACCTTTCCCACGCCGACCCGGTACATCGCCATCAGAATCCCGCGGCGGAAGGCGAACGGCAGCATCGGCGTGAGCGCGTTGACGCCGATCTGGTCAAGCGGCCGGCCGAACAGGTACTTGGGCAGTATGTAGGCGCCGCGCCGGGAGGAGATGAAGGTCTTGCGCGCCACGAAGCTCGACTCGACGGCGATGTCCATGGCGCTGTTCCCAATGCCCACCACGAGGACGTTCTTGTCGCGGAAGTCGGAGTTATCAAGGTAATAGTGGGAGTGCATCTGCTTCCCGTCGAACGACCCCGGATACGCGGGCTCGGGCCAGCGCGGGTTCCAGTGGTGCCCGTTGGCGACCAGCAGCATGTCGTAGCGCCGGCTCTCTCCCCCCTCGAGCTCGACCGTCCACACCCCGTCCTCTCCGCGTGACGCGTGCTCGACGCCGGTCTCGAACCTGATCCGGTCGCGGAACCCGAAGTGATCGACGTACTGATCGAAGTACCGCGCGATCTGGGTGTGGTGGGGGAAATCGGGGTAATCGGCCGGCATCGGGTAGTCCGAGTACTCCATCCGCTCGCGTGAGGTGTTGATGTGCAGCGAGCGGTACGCCGAGGACATCCCGTTGATGTTCCCGAACACCCAGTTACCGCCCACACGGTCGGACTTCTCATAGCAGTCGAACGGGACGCCGCGATCATGCAGCGCCTTGGCGGCGGCGATTCCGGAGGATCCGGCGCCGATCACGCATGCGGACGGGAGGTTGGTCATCTGTACGGGCTCCTTGAGGGAATGGACCGCGCAGCCTAAACAAAGATGACGGGGGCGTCAAGTTTAGTGCGAGCCCTTGCCCGCGAGCACCTCCGCCGGCTGCGCTGCGCCCGACGCCGCATCGGGCACGGACTCTCCCCTGCGGTGCGCTCGGCCACGTTCGATCACCTCCCGGAAGCTCTTGAGCCGGAAGATGATCACCAGCGCGGCGAAGCCGAGGGCGGTGCTGAGGATCGCGGTCGCGATCTGCTGTCCGACCGAGAACGCCGCCACGTCGGGACTGTTGGCGAAGATCGTCAGCAACAGTGCCTGCTGGACCCCGAGGCCGCCGGGGGTGAAGGGGAACACCGAGGCGACCACCTGCACCCCGAGCACGAGCAGCGCGTTGCGGACCGAGCCGCCGATGTGAAAGGCGTCGAGCAGGGCCCAGTACGAGCCGAATCTGAAAATCCAGCTGACGAACTGCCAGCTGGCCATCTCGCGCTCGTAGCGCCGGCGATCGCGGAGGATCGTGAACCCCTGCCGGACCCGCTGCCAGAACGCGCGGACCCGGGCCGAGAGCAGGGCGAAGGCGACCAGGAACGCGACACCCAGCACCGTCACGAAGAACAGCGTGAAGCGCATGTTCGCGGCGAAGAAGCTGATGTCGAACGCCGGCAGCTTGGAGAAGTCGGGCGGCTTCGGGAACACGCCCTGTGTGAAGGCAAAGCACATCACCAGCAGGCCCATGAACCAGTCGAAGATCACCCCTGTGGAGAGCGCCGCGGCGATCGTCGGGTAGCTGCTCGGGGGGATCGCAACCCGGGTCAGGAACAGCTGGGCGATGTTGCCGCCGCCGAGCGGAAACACGTTGTTGACCGCGTAGCCGACCATGTAGGCGCCCCAGACGTCACGCCAGCGAACGGCGACGCCCGGGTAGGCAGCCCGGATCGCGTTGAACAGCGCTCGCGAGCGGACGAGCAGATAGAGCGCATAGAGCAGCATCGCGAGCAGCAGCGCCGGCCAGCTCAGGCTTGCCAGCTGCGAGAAGAATTGCCCCGCCGAATTCAGAACCTGGCTGATCGTCGAGCCGATCGAGGTTCCGTGGACAGCCGGACCTGAGAAGGGGATGCCGGGGGCGAACGGAGCCATCGCTACACGGTCGCACACTGCCCTGATCGCCGGGACTCAACGCAGATCAAGCGAGCGCGCCAGTTAAAAGCCCGGGGGGCCCAGATCCATCTGGGCCCCCCGGAGAGTCAGGGAAGTGGGGGCGCAGTTCCCTGACCGACAGGGGCGAGTTTCCCCGTCCCACGCTTTCAGTAAACCTGAAATTCTTTGCCCACATGCTGCCACACACGCGGCCGTGCCCGACTTGTTAAACCGTAGCATTCCCAGGAGAGGCGCTGGGAAAACCTGATCAAATCTGACTGGGCAGCTTTTCCCCGGAAACGGGGAGTTTCCTGCCCATCGGCCAAAATCCGCTCCGGACCGGACCCTTGGCTCCCGGAGTCGGCAGCTCAGTCGTGCCGCGGTTGGCGGGTGCCCGGCCCGCTGAAGAATTCCTCGCCGGGCCTCACCGTTCCGGCCGCCTCGGCCTCGTGCCGCAGGGTTCGGTCGGCCTCGCCGCTCCACGCGCCGACGGCGAGCATCTCTCGATCCGCGTCCATCGGACTTCCGCCTAGATCCTTGTTGACGATCCGCGCGCACTTGCGACCCTCGGCGATCGCCGTGACGATCAGCGATTGCCCCAGCCGGGCGTCCCCGCACGCGTAGACGTTGTTGATCGAGGTCCGGTAGGTCTGTTGCGTGCGGATGTTGCCGCGGTGGTCGAGCCGCAGCCCGAGCTCCTCGAGCAGGCCACCGTGCTCGGGATGCTCGAAACCGATCGCGATCAGGACCAGATCGGCGTCGAGCGCCATCTCGGTGCCGGGCACCGGCGTGAGGTCGCGTGAGGAGGTGCCGGTGACCTTCCGCGCGAAGACCTTGCACACCGTCCCGTCGTCATTCCCGAGGAATCCGGTCACCTCGGTGCCCCACCTCCGCTTGCCGCCCTCCTCGAGCGCATAGGTCATCGGCGTTCGCTTCGGCGGCAGCGGCCAGGGATGCCTGGGGTCATGCCCGTCCGGCGGCAGCTCGGCGTACACGTCGAGCATCGCGACGCTGCGCGCCCCCTCGCGGTGCGAGTTCGAGATGCAATCCATACCCGTATCGCCGCCGCCGATCACGATCACGCGCTTGTCCTTGGCGATGATCTCGGTACCGGGCACGGGTGCCTTTGAGGGCCGGCCTTGCTGCGCCGCAACCCACCGATTGCGCTGGTAGAGGTAGTCCATCGCGAAATGGATGCCGCGGAGATCCCGGCCGGGAGCGTCGAGATCACGCGAGACGCGCGAGCCGATCGTGATCACCAGCGCGTCGTGACGCTCGCGCAGCTCGACCGCCGAGATATCGCGGCCGACGTCGGTGTTGTAGACGAACTCCACACCCTCCTCGTTAAGGATCTTCACCCGTCGATCGATGATCCACTTCTCGAGCTTCGCGTCCGGCACACCGAACCGCAGCAATCCGCCCGGGCCCTCATCGCGCTCGTAAACGGTCACGTTGTGCCCACAGCGGTTGAGCTCGGCGGCCACCGCCAGGCCGGCGGGACCGGACCCCACGACCGCGACCGTCTTGCCGGTGCGGCGATCCGGCGGCTCGGCCACGATCCACCCCTCTGCGAACGCCCGCTCGACGATCGCCAGTTCGATCTGCTCGATCGTTACCGGATCGTCGTTGATCGCGAGCACACAGGCGGACTCGCACGGGGCCGGGCAGATCAGGCCGGTGAACTCGGGGAAGTTGTTGGTGGAGTGCAGCTGATCGATCGCATCGCGCCACTTGCCCCGGTAGACGAGGTCGTTCCAGTCGGGGATCAGGTTGCCCAGCGGACAGCCCTCGTGGCAGAAGGGGATGCCGCAGTCCATGCACCGGGCTCCCTGGCGGCCGAGTTCGTCCTCGGGCTGGAGCGCGAAATACTGCTCGTAATCGTGCACGCGCTGATGGGGGTCGCGCTTGTCGAAGCCGACCCGGTGGATGTTCAGGAACGCGCCAAGCTCGCCCATCGGGGCTGGTGAGGCTAGCAGTGCATCTGTGGAAAGCCTTAGAGTCCACGCCGTGATCAGAAGAGTGCTTGCTGCCGGGCTGGGCAGCGTCGTCGCCATCGTGATCGGAACCGCCCCGTGGTCCCAGGCCGCGCAGCGCGCGCCCGTACGGACCTCGCGGGCCGCGACCACGTCCAGCACGACGACGACAACGACCACCACCACCCCGACGCCGGCGATCACGCTCCGAGCCAAGCCGAGTCATGTCATCGGCTCCCATGACGTGGTGCTCACGGGGACGACAACGCCCTCGAGTCGCGTGCAGCTGTTCAGGAGCCCCCACCCCCAGCGCTCCTTCACCTCGCTCACCTCGACCACCTCGGCGGCCGACGGCTCGTTCTCGTTCACCGTGCACCCGGACCGCATCACCCGCTACCGGGCGCTCCTGGTCGGCACCAATGTCGCCGCCCTGGTCACGGTCAAGGTCGCCGTGCGCGTGCTCTACAAGCTCAAGGCGATCCCACTCGGGCAGGCGAAGGTCACGCTCGTCCTGTTTCACCCGCGCGACCTTCACTGGGGCAAGGCCAAGGTCCACTGGGACTTCGGCCACGGCCGGAAGGGACGGTTCACGGTCAAGGTCACAACCCGGTCGCACAAGCTGAGCCCGTACGTCGTTGTGCTGTCCACCACGGCCACGCTGCCGGCCGGGCGCTATCACTGGCGCGCCTGCTTCCGGGTGCCCGGCGACCACGCGCTCGCGGACCCGAAGAATCCGATCGGATGCAAGGGCATGGGCTTCTGGGGTCGTGGTCGGCTACCCGAGGGCTACCCGGGCTCGCACGCGATCGCGCGCGCGGCCCGCTACCTCAGTTCGCGGGCCGGGCGGCTGGCGTTCGCAGTCGTCGACTCCGAGGGCCGCGAGTCCGGCGTGCACGAGCACTGGACGTTCGTCTCCGCCAGCGTGGTCAAGGCGATGCTGCTCGTCGCTTACCTGCGCCGGCTCGACGCCCACGGCCAGCACTCCATCGACTCGTACAGCAACTCGTTCCTGTACCCGATGATCAACGTGTCAGACAACAACGCGGCAACCCAGACCTGGTCGATCGTCGGCGACTCCGGTTTGTATGCGGTCGCGCATGCTGCGGGAATGCAGGACTTCTCGATCGTGGGTATCTGGGCCAACGCCCAGATCAGCGCCTACGACCAGGCGAAGTTCTTCTTCGAGATGGACTCGCTGATCCCGCATGAGTTCGTCGGCTACGCGCGCCACCTGCTCTCGACGATCGCCGCGTACGAGAGCTGGGGCATCCCGGCGATCGCCCGCCCCCGCGGGTACAACGTGTTCTTCAAGGGCGGCTGGCGGGGAACCGGGCTCGGCCAGCTCGTCCACCAGATCGGCCGGCTCGAGGGCCACAAGCGGGTGTTCTCGATCGCCGTCATGACCGACGGTGACCCCTCGATGGGGTACGGGATCGACACGATCCAGGGCGTGACCGCGTCGCTGCTGTGAGCCGTGCCTGAGCTGGCTCCGCAGGGCCCGTTCAGCCTCCGGGCCGCCGCGGAGTTCGGTTTCGGCCCCAACGAGGGCCGCCCCGATGAATTCGACGGCGCGATGCGGCTCGCGTTCGGGGTCGACGGCGGCCGCGGGTACGCCGGTGCCGTCCTGCGCCAGGAGCAGCCGGACGGATCGGTGGCGGTCGAGCTGGAGATCGCCGGTGACGCTGACCCGCACGTGGCGCTCCGACAGCTCGCCAGGATCGTCTCGCTCGATCATGACGGCGACGCGTTCATGCAGGTCGGCGAGCGCGACCCGGTGATCGGCGAGCTCCAGCGCCACCACCGGGGACAGCGACCGGTGCTGTTTCACTCGCCCTACGAGGGTGCCGCCTGGGCGATCATCTCGGCCCGCCGGCCGGCCCGCCAGGCTGCCCTGGTCCGGCGCGCGATCAGCGAGCGGCTGGGCGCCACCTTCACGCTCGCCGGCCGCGAGCTGCACACGTTCCCGCAGCCACAGGCGCTGCTCGGCCTCAAGGACGACACGCCCGGCCTGAACCTCGAGAAGGTGGCCCGGCTTCGCGGCGTGGCCCGCGCCGCCGCCGATGGCATGCTCGATGTCTCACACCTGCACGAGCTCGGCCCCGAGCGCGCGTTCGCGGAGGTCCAGCGGCTCAAGGGGCTAGGTCCCTTCTACGCCGGGCTCGTCGTCCTGCGCGCGAGCGGGTTCGCCGACGCGATGCTTCAGGCCCCGGAGCCGCGGGTGCTGAAGAACGTCGCCCGGATCTACGGACTGGCCGAGCCGCCCGCGCTCGAGCAGTTCGCCGCGATGGCCGAACCGTGGCGGCCGTTTCGGACCTGGACGACCGTGCTCCTGAGGCTGGCGGAAGACCGGGCCGGGCGCTAGATCTAGGCCGGCGTGGCCTCCTGCTGGGCAGCACGCTCGGCCAACACGCGCTTGTAGTCGCGCGGCATGACCTTCACGAACCGCTCCCTGGCACCCCGCTCCCAGGAGGCCAGGATGTTGCGGCCCACGAGCGACCCGGTCCGGGCGACGTGCTCCTTGATCAGATCCTGGAGCTCGGTAACGTCCGCCTCGCTCAGCTCCTCGAGGTCCACCAGTTCCAGATTGCAGCGGCCCTCGAAGCGCCGGTCACGGTCGTAGACGTAGGCGATCCCGCCGCTCATGCCGGCGGCGAAGTTGCGGCCGGTCGGCCCGAGAACCACCACGCGTCCGCCCGTCATGTATTCACAGCCGTGGTCCCCGACGCCCTCGACGACCGCGGACGCGCCCGAGTTGCGAACCGCGAAGCGCTCTCCCGCGAGGCCGCGGAAGAACGCCCTTCCAGCCGTCGCGCCGTACAGGACGGTGTTGCCGACGATCATGTTCTCCTCGGCGCGGAACCGGGCCCGTTCCGGCGGACGGACCGAGACGACCCCGCCTGAGAGCCCCTTGCCGGTGTAGTCGTTGGTCTCGCCGCGGAGCGACAACGTGACTCCCGGCGCGAGCCAGGCGCCGAAGCTCTGCCCAGCCGAGCCCGAGAACGCGATCTCGATCGTTCCTTCCGGCAGCCCCTCGGCGCCGCGGCGGCGCGCGATCTCTCCGGACAAGATCCCCCCGGCCGTCCGGTTCACGTTGCGCAGCGGCATCGGACCCAGCCTCACGGGCTCGCCGCGGTCGAGCGCTGGAGCGCAGGCGCGGACGAGCTCCCAGTCGAGCGCGTCATCGAGCACGGGAACCTGGTTCCGCGTGCGCCGGCGCGGTGTCTCGGGTGGCAGCTCGGGCGTGCTGAGGATCATCGACAGGTCGACGCCGCGGACCTTCCAGTGGTCGATCGCCTCGTCGCTGTCGAGCAGCTCGGTGCGCCCGATCAGTTCCTCGAAGCGCCGAACCCCCAGTGAGGCCATGATCCCGCGGACCTCCTCCGCGACCTGCATCAGATAGCCGGTCACGTGATCGGGCAGGCCCCGGAAGCGCTTGCGCAGCTCCGGGTCCTGGGTGGCGATCCCGACCGGGCAGGTGTTCAGGTGGCAGACGCGCATCATGATGCAGCCCATCGCGATCAGGGGCGCGGTCGAGAAGCCGAACTCGTCCGCCCCGAGCAGCGCTCCGACGACGACGTCGCGGCCGGTCCGCATGCCGCCGTCGACCTCAACCACGATCCGCGAGCGCAGGTCGTTGAGCAGCAGGGTCTGCTGGGTCTCGGCCAGACCGATCTCCCAGGGGACCCCGGCCGACTGCACCGAAGACTGCGGCGAGGCCCCGGTGCCGCCGTCATGGCCGGCGATCGTGACGTGATCGGCATTCGCCTTCGCGACACCCGCCGCGACCGTGCCGACTCCGACCTCCGAGACGAGCTTGACCGACACCGAACCAGTCGGGTTCGCGCACCGCAGGTCGTAGATCAGCTGCTTGAGGTCCTCGATCGAGTAGATGTCGTGATGCGGCGGCGGCGAGATCAGGCCGACCCCCGGCGTCGAGTTTCGGATCCGCGCGATGTAGTCGTCGACCTTGTGGCCCGGCAGCTGGCCGCCCTCGCCCGGCTTCGCGCCCTGCGCCATCTTGATCTGGAGCTGGTCGGCGTTGACGAGGTAGTGGATCGTCACCCCGAAGCGCCCCGACGCGACCTGCTTGATCGCCGAGCGCCTGAGATCCCCATTCTCATCCGGCGTGTAACGCGCCGGGTCCTCCCCGCCCTCGCCCGTGTTCGAGCGGGCGCCGAGCCGGTTCATCGCGATCGCCAGGGTCTCGTGGGCCTCGCGGCCCAGCGCGCCGAGGCTCATCGCGCCGGTGGTGAAGCGCTTGACGATCTCGGAGGCCGGCTCGACCTCGTCGACCGGGACCGGATCCGCCGCCGGCCGCAGCTTCATCAGCCCGCGCAGCAGGCCCTTCTTGGCGGCGTCGTCGTTGGCGAGCTCGGCGAAGTCCTGATAGGTCTGCCACGAGTCACCGTTCTGGCCGCGCACCGAGTGCTGCAGCTTGGCGATCGTGTCCGGGTTCCACACGTGCAGCTCGCCGTCGCGCCGCCACTGCAGGACGCCGCCCACCGGCAGCAGATCCCGCGGCGTGCGCGGATACGCGCGGAAATGGCGCTCCATCGCCTCGGTCGAGAGCACGTCGAGCCCGACGCCTCCGATCCGCGAGGCCGTGCCGGTGAAGTGCTGAGCGATCAGCTCGGGCTCGAGCCCGACCGCCTCGAAGATCTGCGCGCCGCAGTAGGACTGAATCGTCGAGATCCCCATCTTCGAGATGGTCTTCAGCAGCCCCTTGCCGATCGCCCGCACGATCCGCTTCTCCGCCTCCTCGCGATCGAGGTCCTCAGGGAGCAGGGAGCGGTCGGTGAGCTCGTCCAGGGACTCGAACATCAGGTACGGGTTGATCGCGGCGGCGCCGTAGCCGATCAGCGTCGCCATGTGGTGAATGTCGCGCGGCTCCCCCGACTCGATCACGAGCCCGGTGCGCAACCGGGTGCCGCGGCGCACAAGATGGTGGTGGACCGCGGCGACGGCCAGCAGCGACGGCGTCGCGACCCGCTCGGGCCCGAGGTTGCGATCCGACAGGATCAGGATGTTGGCGCCGTTGTCGACATAGCGCGCGGCCTCGGCGCACACGTCGTACAGCCGGAGCTCCATTCCGTCAGGCCCGACCTCGATCGGCCAGGTGATGTCGATCGTGGCCGCGTCGAACACGTCGTGGGAGACCTGCCGCAGCTTCTCGAGCTCGTGGTTGCGCAGGATCGGCTGGTCCATGACCAGCATGTGCGCCTGCTCGGGCGCCTCGCTGAGCAGGTTGACCTCAGCGCCGACCCCGGCCTGCAGGCTCATGACGACGTTCTCGCGGATCGGGTCGATCGGCGGGTTGGTCACCTGCGCGAACAGCTGCTTGAAATAGGAGAACAGCGGCGGCTGGCGATCGGACATCACGGCGAGCGCAGCGTCGTTGCCCATGCTGGCGACAGGCTCCTCGCCCTTTGCCGCCATCGGGGCGATGACCATCCGCAGGTCCTCCTGGGAGTAGCCAAAGGCCAGCTGCTTCGAGCGCAGGGGCTCGATTCTCGGAGCGCGCGGCTCGCGTTCGGGGAGATCATCGATGTGGACGACCGACCGCTCGTACCACTCGGCGTAAGGCTTGCGGCGAGCCACCCGTCGCTTGACCTCCTCGTCCTCGATGATCCGGCCCTCCTCGAGATCGAGTAGGAACAGCTTCCCCGGAGCCAGCCGGCCCTTGCGCTGGACGTGCTCGGGCGCGACGGTCATCACTCCGGTCTCCGAGGCCAGCACCACATACCCCTCGGTGTCCTGGACCCAGCGGCCGGGTCGGAGCCCGTTGCGATCGAGCACCGCTCCGGCGACGCGGCCGTCGGTGAACACGACCGCGGCGGGACCGTCCCACGGCTCCATCAGGCACGAGTGGAAGTCGTAGAAGCCCTTGACGTCCGGATCGAGATCCCGGCGGGTCCGGTACGCCTCGGGAATCATCGTCATCACCGCGTGCGGGATCGAGCGCCCGCCCAGCACCAGCAGCTCAAGGACGTTGTCGAACACCGCCGAGTCCGAGCCACCGTCGCGGACGACCGGGATCACCTTCTCGAGGTCGTCTCCGAACAGCTCGGATGCGAGCTGCGACTCACGCGCCCGCATCCAGTTGATGTTGCCGCGTAGGGTGTTGACCTCCCCGTTGTGGGCGATCATCCGGTACGGATGGGCGAGCTCCCAGCTCGGGAAGGTGTTGGTGGAGAACCGCGAGTGCACGAGCGCGAGCCGGGAGGCGAGCCGCGGGTCGCGCAGGTCGGTGAAGTACCGCGGCAACTGCGGCGCGGTCAGCATCCCCTTGTAGACCATCGTCCGGCTCGAGAAGCTGGGTAGCGCGAGCTCGCGCCCGGCCGCGCGCTCGATCACGCGCCGGATCACATACAGCTTGCGCTCGAATGCGATCTGATCGCTGATCTCGTCCGACGCCTCGATCAGCACCTGGCGGATCACCGGGGCGGAGAGCCGGGCCGTCTCGCCGACGTGGCGCTCGTCGACCGGGACATCGCGCCACCAGATCGCCCGCTGGCCCTCGGCCTCGATCGTCTCCTCGATCAGCTGCTCGAGCACGATCCGACGCTCCGCATCGGAGGGCAGGTAGCACACTCCGACTCCGTACCGACCCGGTGGCGGCAGCTCGACTCCGGCCGCCGCGCCCCTCAGGAATGCGTCCGGGATCTGCAGCAGAATCCCGGCTCCGTCCCCGGTGTTCGGATCGGCGCCCTCGGCTCCGCGATGCTCGAGGTTCTCGAGCGCGTCAAGCGCCTTTTCGACCACGGCATGGCTTGCTTCGCCCCACAGCTTGGCGACCAGCGCGATGCCGCAGGCGTCGTGCTCGTTGGCGGGGTCGTAGAGGCCAGTGGCCCCAGGGGAGGCGAAGTTCGCTTTCATATAAGAGGTCCCCGACCGGGGTGGCAGACAGGCGGCGCGCGAGCGCCAAAGGGTATCAACGGTTCTCAGCCGGGCGGTAGTGACGCTACTTCGATACGCCGCGGATCGCGCCGAGCTTGAGCGTGCTGCGGGGCCGTCAAAACCCGCGGCCGAGCTCAGCTCTTGGACTTGGCCTTGGTCTTG
This sequence comes from uncultured Solirubrobacterales bacterium, assembly GCA_963796645.1. Lineage (GTDB taxonomy): Bacteria > Actinomycetota > Thermoleophilia > Solirubrobacterales > Solirubrobacteraceae > Palsa-465. The sequence goes on from CAWCMQ010000011.1 coordinate 108,423, forward strand.
CGCTTCGAGCCGGACTCGGAGCCGTTCGAGGCCGAGCTGGTGCGCTTGCTGGCCTTCGGCTTCGCCGGGGCGGGCTTGTCGGGCTCGTCAGAGTCGCTCTTGACGGCGGCGAGGCTGGCCTCGAGCGCGGCCATCAGGTCAGGCGCCGGCGCCGGCTCCTCGGCCTGCGGCTCCACCGCGATCTCCTCGCCCGAGGCCTTGCGCTCGATGAGCTCGATCACGCGGTCGCGGTAGTCGTCGCGGAACTTGGTGGGGTCAAAGTCCGCCGACAGCGAGTCGATCAGCTGCTGGGCCATCTTCAGCTCGCGCTCGCTGGCCTCGGCCTCGCTCACGGAGTCGAGCTCGTCGAGCCGGTCCGGCTCGAGCACCTCGTCGCCGAACAGCATCGTCGAGAGGGTCAGCACTCCGCCGGTCGGCCGCAGCGCGCACAGCTGTTGCTTGGTCCGCAGCACCACGCGCCCGATTCCGACCTTGCCGGCCTTCCCCATCGCGTCGAGCAGCAACCGGTAGGCCTTCGCCCCGCCGGCGGTCGGTGCGAGGTAATAGGAGTGGTCGTAGAAGATCGGGTCGATGTCCGGGAGATCGACGAACTCCTCGATGTCGATCGTCTTCGTCGCCTTCGGGTCGAGCCCGTCGAGCTCCTCGGGCGTGATCAGCACATAACGGTCGGGAGTGATCTCGTAGCCCTTGACAATCTCCTCGAACGGGACCTCCTCCCCGGTGGAGGGGTCGACTCGCTTCTGGCGGATCCGGGCACCCGTCTTGCTCGAGATCTGATGGAAGCGGACGGTTTTCGGCGAGGTGGCGCTGTACAGCTTCACCGGGACGTTGACCAGTCCAAAGCTGATCGCGCCTGTCCAGATTGCGCGGGCCATGTCAGGTTTGTATAGCGAACGTTTGCATGGTTCAAGCTCTGACTGTCCTCTTGCCCGAAACTCATCGCTTTGATTCGCCGCCCGCGGTCAGGATCCGTCTCACGCAATGTCCCGCCCACGCGTTTCATCGGTAGTGAAACTGCCCCCGTTCCAGGCCCTGCTCGACGAGCACGGGCGTGACGTGCATCGCTTCCTGATCGCCAACGTCGGCCGCACCGACGCCGACGACTGCTATCAGGAGACGTGGCTCGCGGCGATGCGAGCCTATCCGCGCCTGCGTGACGCGTCGAACCTGCGGAGTTGGATCTTCACCGTGGCCCACCGCAAGGCAATCGATCACGTCCGGGCCAGGAAGAGAGGTCCGATACCTGTGGCTGACGTCCCCGAGCGGAGCGTCGGCAGGCCAGGCGAGCCCGAGGAGGAGCTGTGGGCGCGGGTGCGGGTGCTCCCGTCCAAGCAGCGAACCGCGGTCACGCTCCGGTTCGTCGCCGACGCCGCCTACGCAGAGATCTCCACCGTGATGGGGACCAGCGAGGAGGCCGCCCGACGCAACGTGCACGAGGGGCTCAAGCGACTGAGACTGGAGTACGCCCATGACTGAACCTGACGAGCTCGAGCGCGCGCTCGCGGGCATCCCGGCCGACGAGCGACCGCTGCCCGACCTGACCCTCGTCGCCGCCGGCGCCGGGCTGCTCGACGTGGCGTACGCCACCCTGGACTCGCCGGTCGGCGAACTGCTCCTGGCGTCCACGCCGCTCGGTCTGGTCAGGCTCGCCTACCTCGAGGGCGGCGGCGAGGAGACGGTGCTCGAAGAGCTCGCGAATCGGGTCTCGCCCCGGGTGCTGCGCGCGCCCAGAAACCTAGACGAGCCACGCCGCGAGCTCGACGAGTACTTCTCCGGCCGCCGCGACGTGTTCGAGTTCCCGCTCGACTGGGCGCTCAGCCGCGGGTTCGGCCGGCGCGTCCTGGAGGCGACCGTCCGGATCCCGTACGGGTCAGTGTCGAGCTACGGGCAGATCGCCGCCGAGGCCGGCAGCCCACGCGCCCAGCGCGCGGCCGGCAATGCGCTCGGACACAACCCGATCCCGATCGTGGTGCCGTGCCACCGGGTGCTGCACGCCGGCGGCGGCCTCGGCGGCTACACCGGCGGGCTCGATCGCAAGCGATTCCTGCTCGGGGTCGAGGGGCGCTAGGCGACGATCCGGAACTTCACCGACACGGCCCGCCCGGCGCCCGCCTTGTTGCGCGGAGTCGCCTGCAGACGGTAGCGGCCCCGGCGCAGATTCTTGGTCTTGAAGTGGAGGCTGTTGCTCCCGGCGTGGTCTCGGTGGGTGAACGTCATGACCGGCTTGCGTGAGCCGATGCGGAAGATCTTGAACGTGGTCTTCGCCGCCTGGGAGTCGTGGTAGTGGATTGTGACCCTGTGACCGGCGCGGAAGCGGCTCAGCTTGATCTTCAGGGTCGAGATCGCCGGGCCGGTGACGGTCACGCTCACGCTCGCGGTCACCGTGAAGCCGTCCAGGTCGGTGGCTGTGAGCGTGGCGGTGTGCTTCCCCTGCTTGACGAACGCGTGCGAGACCTCTGCGCCGGCGCCCTTCGTTCCGTCGTCGAAGCGCCAGGCGAAGCTCACGACGTCGCCGGCCGACGGGTCCGAGCCGGTGGCCGAGAACGTGACCGGTTGGCCGCCAGGCACGCGGGTCGCGCTCGCTGAGGCGCGCGCGGTCGGCGCGTGTGGGCCGAATTCATAGGCGCCAACATCGCTGATCGCCGCGGTGCCGCGGTGCCCGGCGACCAGCCTTGGCTTACCGTCGAGGTCCAGCGTCGACTCACCGAAAGACAGGTTCGACTCGCCGTGATCGATCGCCGGCGACCCGGCCTGGAGGTGGAAATCGCCGGCCGCGGCGTTCACGAACAGCGGGTTGAGGTTGCCAGAGTGCGAGTCGGGGACGATCGTGGCGACCCCTCCGTTTTCCTGCGTGACAGACGTGTGGGACGGGTCGTAGAACGTGTGCCGGAGGGTGACCGTGGTGGTGGCACTGAAGATGGGGGCGGTTGCGTCAGCGTGGATCGATGTGGCGTAGCCCCGGACGATCGAGCTCTCGAGGACCACGTTGGTGTTCGCCGGCCCGGCGATGCCGGCCGAGTACCCGGAGACGCCGGTCGAGCCGCTGGCACCCGAACCGATGACGTCGACGTGTCGCACCGTGAAATATCCGTACAGATCAGCGCTCGATAGAGCGACGCCGGTTTCGGCGGCGGCCCCCGGCCGTGTCCGGATCAGCGAGTCGTCGATCGTAAAGCCGTTCGCCCCGACGAGCGCACCCTGGTTGGCCAGGATGCGGGTCCGATGGACGGTCGGCATCCCGGGGCTGACAACCATGCCGCCCGAGTCGGCGATCCCGACCGGCGCGTTGACCGACGAGCCGCTCAGCGTTCCCGGGCCGACCACGCCGGCGTAGTAGGTCGTCTGGCTGCCCGACAGGGGAAGCGAGACCGTACCGCCGGCGAACGACCCGCCGTTCAGGGCCACGCCGATGGGGTCAGTGGCGCTCATCGGCTCGGTCGCGGTGACGGACACGTCGGTCGCGCTCCCGGCCAGCTGAAGCCCCGTCTCGCCCGGGGCGTTGTAGAGGTTGACGGTCAGGTTCCAGACGCTCGAGCCGGACGCGACCGCCAGCGCCGGCGATCCCTGCCCCTGGATCACAGTCTTGCCCGGCCCGGCGCCGATAAGAGCGACCTTCGTGCTCGTGTCCTGCGGGCTCTCGTTGTAGGTACCGGCCCCGATGTAGATCGTGTCGCCGTCGTTCGCGTTCATGATCGCGTCGCTGATCGTCGGCTCATTCGCGCCGGTGCCATGGCAGGCCGGGATCGTGATGCTCGGCACGCAGAGCGTGGCGGCCGCGGCGCTCCCTGCCCAACTCAGGGCCACCACGAAGGCGACGCATGCGATCCCCCGGCGCATGAGACGGAAGATTAGACCGCCAAGGCTGGTCGAGAAAGCGACAAATGTCGTGGATTTCTCGACCGCCCCCGCGGCCGCGTTCGCGGCAGCCTTCTCGACCCCCCCGGCGCCCCACCGCCATCACCGTCCGATCCGTGACCAATCTCACACACCCCGTCACACTGGCGAGTAGACATTGGGCATCGAGCCGCGCAGCGGCCATTGCGGAAGGAGTAAGGCGGGATGACCAGGCGCGAGCTCAGACGGTCGCTTCCACCCGGACCTAAGGTCCCCAGCGCGCTGCAGATGGTGGCGACGTGGAAGCGGCCCGGGCCGTCGCTCGCCCGGCTGCGCAACAAGTTCGGAAAGCGGATCACGGTCCAGCTGCCGTTCCAGCCCCCGTTCGTGATCCTGTCCGACCCGGACGACATCAAGGCGCTATTCACGGCTCCGCCGGACGTGATCCACCCCGGCGAGGGGGCGCGGATCCTCGAGCCGATCGTCGGGCCCAACTCGGTGATCCTGCTCGACGAGGCGCCGCACCTCGAGCAGCGTCGGCTGATGCTCCCCGCCTTCCACGGCGAGAAGATGCAGCGGCTGACCGGCGTGATGACCGAGCTGACCGAGCGGGAGATCGCGTCCTGGCCGCTCGCGCAGCCCACCGCGCTCCATCCCCGACTCCAGCGGCTGACACTCGAGATCATCCTCCGCGCCGTGTTCGGACTCGAGCAGGGCACGCAGCTCGAGGAACTCCGCGACACGCTCACCGGTGTGCTCTCGTTCAGCGAGAGCCCGCTCTCCGTGCTCCCGGCGATCCAGCGCATGGCACCGATGCTCCCCACGTTCCGCCGTTTCAACGAGCAGGTCAAGCGGGCCGATGGGCTGATCTTCGAACTGATCGCCTCGCGGCGCGCCGAGCCCGACGGCGATCGGGATGACGTGCTCGCGATGCTGCTCCAGGCTCGCCATCAGGACGACACGCCGATGTCGGCCCAGGAGCTCCGCGACGAGCTCATGACCGCCCTGGTCGCCGGGCATGAGACGACGGCTTCGCAGCTCGCGTGGGCATTCGAGCGGCTGTCGCGGAGCCCGGCCGCGGTGACGCGGCTGACCGAGGAGATCGACGCCGGCGAGGGCGACGAGTACCTGACCGCGACCGTGAACGAGGTCCTCCGCCTGCGTCCCGTGCTTCCCAACGCCGAGCCGCGGCTGACCAAGACGTCGGTCCGGATCGGCGACTACGAGTACCCGCCCGGCGTGGCCCTGCTCGCGAGCGCGTGGCTGCTGCACCACGACCCGGACATCTATCCCGACCCGTACGCGTTCCGGCCCGAGCGTTTCCTTGGGGTCTCGCCCGGCACCTACACGTGGATCCCGTTCGGGGGCGGCCGGAGGCGGTGCCTGGGCGCCAGCTTCGCACTCCAGGAGATGAAGATCGTCCTGCGGGCCGTGTTCGCGCGCCTCGAGGTCGAGCCGGCGAGCGCCACCGGTGAGCCGACGGCGCGGCGGAGCATCACCTTCAGCCCGAAGGAGGGCGCCACCGTGATCCTCCACGAGCGCCGGCTCGCGCCCCGCAGCGGCGAGCGCGCCGCCCTGGCAAGCGCCTGATCTCGCCACCGCACGCCTGAGCGCCCGGCGGTTCGGGTAGCTAGCAGGCGTGGATCTCCTCCGTCCCGTCCGCGCGTTCGATCGCCGCCAGCAACGGCATCGCTGGCTCGCGATTCCGTTCGCCGTCGTGAAGAAGTTCTCCGACGATCAGGCGGGCGGTCTGGCCGCGCTGATCGCCTACTACGCGTTCTTCTCCCTCTTCCCCCTGCTGCTGGTGTTCGTCACGGTGCTCGGCTACGTCCTGGAAGGACATCCCCACGTGCAGCAGTCGATCAGCAATTCGGTCCTCGGGCAGTTCCCGATCATCGGCAAGGAGATCACCGGACACGAGCTGCACGGCCGGGCGATCTCGCTCGTGATCGGGATCGCGGGCTCGTTGTGGGCGGGGCTCGGCGTCACGCAGGCGGCCCAGAACGCGTTCGACAAGGTCTGGGCGGTGCCGTTCAAGGAGCGGGGCGACTTTCTCGACAAGCGGCTGCGGGGGTTCGCGCTCGTCGCTTGTCTGGGGCTTCTGTTCCTGGTCTCCTCGATCGTGTCCGGCCTGGTCATCGGCGGGCTCGGGGGCGTGTGGACCAAGCTCGGCGGGATCCTCCTTTCGATCGTGCTGAACCTGGCCATGTTCGCCGCTGCGTTCCGGCTGCTGACCACCGCGAGCGTGCCCACCCGGTGCCTGTTGACCGGCGTGATCGTGGCCGCCGCTCTGTGGGAGCTGCTGCAGCTCGCGGGCGGCTTCTATGTCAATCACGTGATCCGCCACGCGACCAACACCTACGGACTGTTCGCCACCGTGATCGGCCTGCTCGCGTGGCTTCACCTCGGCGCTCAGGCAACCCTCTACGCAGCGGAGATCAACGTCGTGCTCACCCGCCGTCTGTGGCCGCGGAGTCTGTTCAGCCCGGCGATTCCCGAGGACGAGCGGACGCTCGAGGCGATCGCCAAGGTGGAGGAGCGATCACCGGCCGAGAAGATTGACGTCAGCTTCGAGCACTGATCAGGGCGAGCCGCGGCCGGATCGAGCCGGCGAGCTCGTGGCCAGGCCGACGTGCATCGCCTGCCAGCAGCTGGCCCCGTCGTGGCAGTTCTCCATCGCGAGCAGATCCGAGTGCAGCGTCGCGAGGTCGTTTGAGGGGAGCGAGCCGGCGAGGTTGTCCAGCTCAAACGGATCGGTGCGCAGGTCGTAGAACTCGCGCTCCCCGTCGTTGTACTCGACATACAGGAAGGTGCTGGTCCGCATCGCCTCGTAGGTCCTCGGGTTTCCGGCCGGCGGCTGCTGATAGTCCGGATCGCGGCCGCTCAGGTCCGAGCCGTGGTGCTCGATCAGGGCCGCGTCGCGCCAGTCGGAGGGCTGTGATCCGTCAAACAGCCCGAGCAGGCTGTGGCCGTCCCCGGGCAGGTCGGTCCCGCCGATCGCGGTGAAGGTCTTGGCGAGGTCGATGTTCTCCGCCATCGCGTCGGTCTTTGCGCCGGCCGGGACGCCGGGTCCGACGACCACGAGCGGCACGTGGATATCGGTGTCGAACGCCGTCAGCTTGCCCGGCATCAGGCGATACTCGCCGGTGTGCAGCCCGTTGTCGGAGCTGAACACGATGTACGTGTTCTTGGCCTGGCCGTCCGCGACCAGCGTCTGCTCGATCGTCCCGATCATCTGGTCGATCGCCTGGACCGACTGGGCGCGGCGGCGGAACACGCGGTTGATGCGGACGATCTGCCGCGGCTTCAACGGCGGCCGGTCGGCCAGCCACAGCGGCGCCCCTGAGGGCAGGGTGTCGAAGCTCGGCGGCCGCGGGGCGTCGAGGCCGGGGAAGTCATGGGAGTCGCGTGGGGCGGGGGTGAACGGGTCGTGTGGAGCGAAGGTCGAGAGCTGGAGGTAGAACGGCTTCCCGGCCGCGGAAGCCGCGTCGATGAACTGCGCGCCCTTGCGAGCGATCACGTCGGTGAGGTAGTCCGATGGCTGGTGGCCGTAGTGCTGAAGCGTCCCGTTTTCGTTGAGCGTGTAGTCGAACTCGGGATAGCCCCAGCCCGCCACGTCCCACTCGCTCCAGCCGGGGGGGACATAGGTGGGCGGCACGACGGTGGTCTGCAGGTACCGGTTCAGGTACTTGCCCATCATCGCCGTCTGATAGCCGGCGCTCTGAAGCGCGGTGGCGAACGTGTGCTGCTCCTCGCCGCGGAAATGGAACAGGTTGAAGCCGCCGTCCATGCCGGTGTTCTGGAAGATGCCCGTGTCGTGCGGGAAGTTGCCGGTCAGGATCGACGCCCGCGAGGGGCAGCACAGCGAGTCGGACACGAAGTAGTTGTTGAACGTGAGCCCGTCGCGCTCCATCGCCAGCACGTGCGGCATGTACTGGATCAGGTTCATCGACAGATCGTCGGTGAGCACGAACACGATGTTGGGATGCGGGCCCGGCGCCGAGGTCGACGCCCGGTGCACCCGCGCGCGACGGTGATGCCGCTGGCGGTGGTGGTGAGGACGCGGGGTCGTGGTGGTCAGCGACACCACGCGTCGCGGAGAGCCACCCGACCCCAGGCCGATCGCCGCCGCCACCCCGACGACGAGGACGGCCGCGACCGCCAGCACCACGCCGCGCGCGCGCAAAGCTACCCGGTGGCTGCGGCTGAGGTGGCGAGAGCGCGCCGCGCCGGGCTGAGGGCTCGGACGGCGAAGTACTGGTCCTTGGTGCGGACGCTGATGGCGGTCTCGAAGCCGTTGCGCCTCGCAGTCGCCACAGGCTTCAGCGTGGTCGGGGTGGGTCCGGCAAGCACCTGCCAGGAGCCCACGTCCGTGGCACCGTTCCAGCTCGCGTAAACGGTGGCACCGTTGGTGGACCTCCGGACCGCGAGCGAGGGTGGTGACTCAGGCTGGGAGTTCCACGCGAACTCGTAAGCCCGATAGCTCGAGTTCCCGCCCACGATTCGTCCGTCGAAGATCTCGCGTCCGCGCCGGTCGAACTCGCTGAAGTACGGCTGCTCCCCCCAGCCGACGAACACGTGCCCGTTTGCAAGCAACTGGACCGAGCCCTCGAAGGACGCCAGCAGGCTCGGTGAATGGTCGTACTCGTGGACGAGCGTGACCGTGTGCTTGTGCAGGTTGAGGCGCTCGAGCAGTGCCCGCGACTGCTTGTGGATCTGTGGCGTGGCGCCGTCGTCGAACACCGTGACCAGTGCGCCCGAGTGCACCTGGGCGTGGTGCTGGAACGCGGTCGAGGTACCGGGTCCCATCTTGAAGCTCGAGTGCTTGCCGCCAAGCTCCCACATGACCGCACCCGTGTGGTAGTTGATCTTGTAGATCGCCCAGGTGTTGCGCGCGGAGATGATCAGGTTTCCGTCGAAGTCGCGCTGGACGGAGTTGATGTGGAAGTAATCGAACGGATGGCCTCCGTTCGGCGGGCGCTTCTCGTAGGTGTCGCTCACGGGAATGTGGTCGAGGCTGTCCCACTGGAACAGCACGCGGCCGGTTCGGATGTCGATCTCCTGCACGGTGCAGTTCATGACCTTCTGCTGCCTGCTGGCGCCGACCGACCTCGCGTTCCAGCGCACGAGGCTGTACGAGGTGATCAGGGCGGTGCCCCGCCGCGTGATCGCGAACTCGTGCAGATCGGCGTTGAGGCCGTTGCCGGCGCTGACCACCCCGATCGGACGGTAGTGGCGATCTAAGATCACGTCATGGCCCTGGCCGACGCCGAAGTTGACGTAGCCCTCCCACCAGGTCAGCACGGGCTGACCGAAGTACCGCTGAACCTGGAAGTTCGACGCGAGCGTCTTGGATCCCGAGACCGGATGGAACCAGACCAGGTGGCCGAATCGGTCGACGATCATCGGTCCCCATTGCAGCGGTCCGCGCATCGGGGTCAGGAATACGTCCTTGGCGCCCGAGTACTGCCGGTTGATCCTGATCGCCGAGGGCGCGAAGCCCGGCTCCGAGCGGTAGCGGACGACGTCACCGCGGACCCGCGGAGTCGCATAGCGGATGGCCGGTGCGTAGATCGAGCCGTCGGGAATCTCGATGTTGAACCTGAAGCTGCCACCGTGCCCGTTCAGCACCCGCAGGAACGTCTTCACCGTCACTGTCTCACCGGGTCGGAACGTGGCCGTCGGGACAAAGCTGGCGCCGTCACCGTCGGAGTCAGGCGCGATCCGGCCCGCGTGGGAGCCACTCTGCGAGCCGTGGACGCTGATCGGCCCGAGCTTCGAGGCAGACACGCCGCGGAACGTGATCTCGGTGTGGACCGTGGCCAGCTGGCTGCCGGGGATTGGGTAGACGCTGACCTGGGCCGAGGCGCTGGCCGCGGCCGCCGGCAGCAGCGAGCCGACGATCGCAATGACCGTCGCGCGCAGCACCCGGCTCAGAACAATCGTTCTGCGTCGCTGCGTCTGGTCATCTCGAGTGAATATGAACACAATCCCCCTTCTGCGGGACAGCCTCCGCAAACCGCGCGATGCGGAAGCTCCGTCACCGCGAACCGCCGCCGCAGCACCCCATCGGCCCGCGCCGCGAGCTCTCGTTCGAGCACCGGCAGGTTACTGCTTGAGAAGCTTTCGATGACCGGTCGTTCCGGATCCTCGAGGAACACGTGGGCGACCTCGACCGAGCGAGCGCCGGCGTGGAGAGCCGCGAGCGCGTAGATCAGCCGCTGGGTGTCGTAGTGCTCGGTGACGATCGCCGCCGGGTCGCGCTGCTCGAGACGGTCGCTCTTGTAGTCGACGATCAGCATCGCGTCGCCCGGCTCGCGCGCCAGCACATCGAGCGCACCGGTCATCAGGACCAGGTTCTCCAGCACGAAGCTGAAGCGCTGCTCGCGCTGCACCTCGGTGGCCCGCGCCAACCGCGTGCACAGCTCGCTGGTCGTGAAGCGCTCGATCAACTCGCCGATCGTCTTCGCGTCCTCGAAACTGAGCGGCTGCCCGGACGCCTCGATGATCACAGCCTCCGTGGGCGTCCTCGGCCGCCGGAAGTCGAGCTTCTCCAGCAGGGCGTGGATCAGGATCCCGCGCTCGGTGCCTCCATACTCCCCTCCGCCGCCGCCCCCGCCCCGACCGGCCTCGGCCTCCACGGCCGGCAGGCCCAGCGCGCGCTCGGCGTAGAAGCGGTAGCCGCAGCGCCCGTACTCACCGAGCGACGAGTAGCTGAGCCGCGTGACCGGAGGCCCGGGCGGTGCGTCGGGTGGCGGGGCTGGAGCGTCGGTCGGCGGTTCGGGCGCCGGCGCCACGGGCGAGCGAGCGGCCTCCGCGGCCGTGCCCCCGTCAGCCGTCACGTACCGTGGCTCGACCCCAGCTTCGATCAGTGCGGGCCCGATCCAACCCATCGGCGAGCGCTCGCTGTCCCAGGCCTCGAGCTTGGCTGCCCCACTCAGGATCAGGCGCTCGCGGGCGCGAGTCATCGCCACGTAGAACACCCGGCGCTCCTCGCGCGCGTCGGCCGCCTGCTGCTCCTCTCCGAGCGCCTCGTAGTCGAGCGCAGGCTCGCGCTTCCCTGTTCCCGGCTCGGCGAGCCGCAGACCGAACCGGCCGTCGCGGCCGATCCTCAGCATCTCGTAGCGGCGCCACGGCTGCCGACCGAGATCGGCGACGCACACGATCGGGAATTCCAGTCCCTTGGCCCGGTGAATCGTCATCAGGCGCACCGCGTCCAACGCCTCCCCCTCGACCGGCGCCTCGCTCTCGCGTTCGTCACCGAAACCGGCCCAGCCCGCCTCGCGGCCGCGCACCAGCTCGAGGAACGCACGCAGATCCCGGCCGACGAGCGCCTCCTGTTCGCGACCAAGCCGCATCAGCTTGCGGACGTTGGCGAGCCGGCGGCGACCACCTGGCATCGCGAGCATCGCCAGGTCGTAGCCGGTGTGATCGAGCGCCCGCTCGATCAGCTCCTCGACCCCGGATCGCGGCGCAGCGAGCCGCTCGGCCGAGAACCAATCGGCAAACGCGCGCACGCGCTCGTGATCGTCCGCGGCGAGCTCATCGAGCCGGCCGTCCGGCTCCCTCATCACCCACCAGGGATCGCGTCCCGAGGCCCGGCCGGCCGCACCCAGCACGACAAGACCGTCGACCGACAGCTGCACCATCGGCGAAGCCAGCACGGTGTACAGCGCCTCCTCGTCGCGTGGGTTGGCGAGCGCGCGCAGGTAGGCGACCATGTCGACGATCTGCGGGTGGCCCCAGTAGCCGCGGCCTCCGATCACGTAGGTCGGGATCCCCCGCTCCTCGAGCGCACGCTCATAGGCCCGTAGGTCGGTCGTGGCTCGGCTCAGCAGCACGAACTCGCGCGGCGCGGCGCCCGCTGCCACCAGCTCGCTGACGCGCCCGGCCAACGCCCGGGCCTCGGCGACCCGCCACGGCGCGGCCACCCCCTCTGCGGCCCAGTCCGCGCCCTTATCGGCGATCAGCAGCTCCACCGCCGCCTCAGCGATTGGCGCCTCGCCGCGGCCGGGACGCAGGCGGCGGAATCCGTGGGCGGAGAACACGTCGCCAACCACCTGCAGGATCTCAGCTCGGGACCGGAAGTTCGTTTGCAGCTGAGTCCTCGCCCCCACGGCCGCCAGGCGCTCGCCGAGCGCTTCGAACAGTTCGACGTCGGCGTGCCGGAACGCGTAGATCGACTGTTGTGCGTCGCCGACCATGAACACGTTCGCACCCGCGACGAGCCGGATCAGCTCGAGCTGGACGCCGTTGGTGTCCTGCAGCTCGTCGACCATCACGTGTGCGAAGCGCGCGCGGTAGCGCTCGCGCAGCTCCGTGTTCGAGCTCAGCAGGTCCCGGGTCAGCAGCTCGAGATCCTCGAAGTCGAGTCCGGCGGCGGCGCGCTTGCGTTCAGCGTAGGCGGCACCGAAGCGATCGAGCAGCACGGCGAGCAGGCCGAGCGCATCGCTGACCCGGACGTACTCGCACGCGGTCTTGAACCGCGTGAGCGCCTCCGAGTAGGCGGTGCACACGGCCGTCGAGAGTGCAGCACCGTTTCCGCCGGGGAGGCCGAGGCGGGCGACCTCGCCGGGCCACGGCGCGGCCCGCCCGGCGACCTCAGGGACCCGCTCGAGTCGCTCGAGCGCGCCCACGACCTTGGCGCTCGGGTCCGGTACCGCTCCGAGCTCCCGCGCGGCAGCGGCCGCGGCGCCCAGTAGCTCCGCTCGCGCCCGTTCGAGATCCGGCCCGGGCGGTAGCGGCCCAAGCGCTGGCGCGGTCTGCCCGCGCGAGCGCAGCTCGCCGTAGGTCCCGAGGATCGCGCCCCGGAGCCCGCCCGGGGTGTAGGCGGCGATCAGGTCGACGCCGCCCTTCTCATCGCGAGCGAGCTGCTCGAGCGCGTCGTCGAAGGCGGCATCGGCGAGGCGCTGCGCCTGCGGCTGATCGAGCACGGCGAAGCCCGGGTCGATGCCCGCGGCCAGCGCCGCCGAGCGCAGCACTCGAGCACAGAAGCCGTGGATCGTGGAGATGAAGGCGCCCTCGGTCGCCCGAGCGGCCTCGTCAGCACCGAGCTCGCGCAGCCGGCTGCGGATTCGTTCGCGAAGCTCAGCCGCCGCCTTGTCGGTGAACGTGATCGTGAGGATCGCGCTCACCTCCACTCCGTCTTGCAGCACGGCGCGAGCGAACCGCTCCACCAGCACGGAGGTCTTCCCGCTCCCGGCGCCGGCGTCGAGCAGCAGCTCGCCCTGCCGACGCTCGATCGCGGCGAGCTGCTCCGCGGTCCACGGGGCCGCCGCGGGTTCGGAGCAGAGAGCGGTCATTGGCTGCGGCAGATCCCCGGGTACCGGCAGCCGTCCCGCGAGCAGGTCTGCGGGCAGGGAGTCAGCTCGCCGCTGCGCAGCTGGCGGGCGAGCGCGACGGCACGCTCCTCAGCATCGCGAAGCAGCTCCTCGAGTTCCTCCTCGGTCCGGCCATCGTTCGCGACGCTCCGCCTGCCGATTCCCGCGCCCTTGAGAAACACGCCCCTTGCCCGCAGGTCCCCGCCGCCGAGCGGCTGATACAGGCCGGCGACCGGCTCGAGGCCGAGCAGCCGGCGCACGGCGATCATGTACAGCGCCACCTGCAGCTGGCGGTCCGCCGACCACCGTGCGCCCTGATGCTCGGGGCGCGCGCTGCCGCTCTTGTAGTCCCGCACGATCGCGCGGCCACTGCCGGCGGGATCGACATCGACGCGGTCGATCACCCCGCGCAACCGCACTCCGCCCTCGAGCTCGACCGCCGGCAGCGACGCCTCGTCGCCCTCGAAGCCGAATCGCAGCTCCAGCCCCTCGGGCGGCCATCCACACTGGTCAGCCGCCTCCTGCTCCAGGTAACGCCGCAGGTCGGCCTCGATCGCCGCCAGCGCCGCCGCCCGGATCAGCTCGGAGCGCCCGGCGCCGACGGGCAGATCGAGTTCGGCCACCACGTCGGTCAGGATCGAGCGGGCGCGCGGGAGCGACTCCGGAGTGATCGGACCGCCGAGCCGGCTCAGCAGCTGCTCGAGCGCGGCGTGCATGTAGCTCCCGCGGGTCAGCGGATCGGGCTCACGGTCGAACCGGTCCGGCGAGAGCTCCCGCTCCACGAACCACTTGACCGGGCAGTCGGCGTACATCTCCAGCGCGCCCCCGGACACGATCTCACGGTGGCGCACGTGCTCGAGCGCCCCGGGCCCGATTGCACGCACCAACGGCGCCGGCTCGCCGGCCTCCGCCGCGCCCGCCGCCGCCTGGCTGCGCGCGAGCTCCCGCGCGGTCGGGGCCAGGGCCGCCGGCCACACGACGTCGGCCAGCAACCGCTGGCGCCGGCGCCCGAACCAGCCGTCGTCGAGCAGATCCTCAACGTCGGCCAGAAACGGCGAGCGCAGCTCGATGTTGCCCTCCTCATCGGAGCTGCGGTAGCTCAGCACCAATTGCTCCGTTGCGCGCGAGATCGCGGCGTAGAACAGGTAGCGCTCGCGCGCGAGCGCATCCTCTCGGGCGCGCAGCCTGAGCCCAGCACAGGCAGCCAGCTCCCGCCGGCGGTCATCGGCCAGGAACGGCTCGGGCGCGCCGGGGAGGGGGAACTCGCCCTCCTGCAGTCCGCAGACGAACACAGCCCGGAACCGCCGCGCGCGCACGCTCAGCGGATCGGCCACCAGCACGGCCCCCTCGCGCAACGGTGCGACCGCAGGGACGTCGAGCTCCTCGAGCAGCTCGATCAGCTCCTCCCCGTTCAGCTCCTCACCCAGCTCCGCCAGCTCCGCCAGCGAACCCAGGAGCGCCGCAAGCGCCCGCGCCTCGAGCTCTTGGCCCTGGTCGAGCTCCGGCGCGGTGCCGCGCCACGGCGCGGCGAACAGCCGGCGCGCGTGGCGGGCGAGCGCGGTGGCCGGATCGGCCGCCTCGCGCAGCGCCTCGATCTCGCCGAGCTGCCAACCGAGCAGCTCGCGCGCCTCGTCGGCGCCGCCGACGGCCCCGGTTCGCACATCCCGCTCGAGCGCGTCGGCGAGCTCGGGGCGCCGCAGAACTCCCGGGCAGCGCAGATACGCGAGCAGCTCCGCCGCGGGCGCATCGCGCCGCCAGGCGCAGCGGCACAGTCCGAGCAGGCCTCGGCCCAGCGCGGTGTGCGGCATGGTCATCCGGCGCTCGAACGCGACCGGAATCCCGTACTGAGCGAAGACTCGCTCGAGCACCGGGGCCGACCGGTCCAGCGAGCGGCACATCACCACGATCTGGTCGCCCGGCATCCCCTGACGGAGAAGTGCGAGCACCTCCGCGCCGATCAGCTCGGCCTCGGCGCGATCGCCACCCGCCTCGAGCAGGCGGATCGCCTCTCCGGGATCGATCCGGACCGCCTCGGGCTCGAACAGCGACCGCTCGAGATGGTGCAGCGCGGCGCGCGAGCCCGGCCCGTAGTGCTCGTCCAGCGCCGGCAGCTCGAGCACTCGATCGGCCAGCGGACGCAACTCCTCCACCGCCTGCGCCCTGGCCGTAAACGCGATCCGTCCGGTCTCGTAGCTGAGTGAGACGGTCACATGCGCCCCGGTCACCCGCGACAGCGTCTCGACGGCATCACGCTCGAGTGCGTCGAGGTCGTCGAAGCCATAGAAGAACACCGGCGTCATGCCCCACTGCCCGGGCGATTCCCGCAGCGCATCGAGCGCCCGCCACGCGAACAGGTCCCGATCGACGCGCCCGATCCGCTCGAGCTCGCGGGCGTAGGCGCGGTACAGCGCCGCGACGTCCCGCGCGTAGGGTTCGCGGCGGGGTTCGTCCGACGCCCACGTCTCGAGCGCGGAGGCAAAGCGCTGCGGGGTCACGAGCGTGCGCTCGAGCTCGGCCACCAACCCTGAGGCAGCCGCGGCAAATCCCGGCGAACGGGCCGACTCGCCGAGGACGCCGAAGGATGCGCCTCGCACGACCCGGCGCATGACCCGGTCGCGTCCCAGCGCGGACAGACGAGCCGCGCGGTAGCCAGCGCGGCGCGCAATCTCATCAATGAGCGCGGAGAACGTGATTACCGAGCCCAGCACGGCGCCCTGCTCGGCCACCTCGCGTCCGTAGTGCTCGGCGTCGGCGCCGGTCGGCACGACGAGGAGCGCGCCCCGATGGGCGGCCGAGGAATAGGCCCCCAGAACCTCGCCTGCCTTAGCTGCGTTGGCGGGTCCGAGTACGAGTGTCAGCGGCATCCACTCTATGGTGGCGCTCGCCGGGGACGGTAAGGATCAGGCCGCTTCGGGTGTCTGCGCGGCCTCGGTTTCGGCCTCCGGTGGCTTCGCGCCCTCCTTGGCCCAAGGCTCGTCGAACTCCACCCGCCACTTGCCGTCCTCGGTCTGCTGGAGCGCGAGCCGGGCGCGGAAGCTCTTGCCCGACCGGCCCTTGAACCCGGTCACCGGCTTCTCGGTCCGGCCGGTCTTGATCAGTTCCTTGGCGATCGCCACCGACAGCTGCTTGCCGGCCTTGGCCTTCCAGATCACGAATCCACACCCGGGATCCTCGCGTGACCAGCACGAGTAGCCCTTCCGGTTCTCGACGATGTCACGGCCACAGACCGGACACGGCCCGAGATTCGCGCGCGGGATCCGCACGTCCTTGAGCTTCGTGTCGAGCTCGCCGACGGTCGCCTCGGTGAACTTGACGATGTCGCCCATGAACGCCTCGCGCGAGTCCTCGCCGGTCTCGATCCGAGCCAGCCGGTGCTCCCATTCGCCGGTCATCCCGGGCGATGTGAGCGCGTGCTCGCCGAGCAGGCGGATCACGTTCATGCCCTTCTCGGTCACGATCAGGGCGCGCGCATCGCGCTCGATGTAGCCGACCTGGAGCAGCCGCTCGATGATCGCCGCGCGCGTGGCCGGGGTGCCGATCCCGGAGTCCTTCATCGCCTCGCGCAGCTCCTCCTCGTCGACGAGCTTGCCGGCGGTCTCCATCGCCCCCAGCAGCGCGCCCTCGGTGTAGCGCCTCGGGGGCTTGGTCTCCTTCTCCTCGGAGGAGATCTCCTTCACGTTTGCCCGCTCGCCGTGCTCGAGGCGCGGCAGCTGCTGCTCACGGCCCTCGTCGTCATCGGACCGATCGGCGTCGGGAATCTCTCCATAGACGCCGCGCCAACCGGGAACGAGCATCAGCTTGCCGCGGGTCCGGAACACGTGCTTCTCGGCCACGGTCGTCTCCACGCGGGTGTTCTCGAACACCGCGTCCGGGTGGAACACGGCCAGGAACCGCCGCGCGACCAAGTCGTAGACGCGGCGGTCGTCCTCGTTCATCTTGTCCACCGGATGTCGTTCGGCTCGCGTCGGGATGATCGCGTGGTGGTCGGTGACCTTCTCATCGTTGACGACCCGGGCGAGTGGCAGGACGTCGAGGCCGCGGACGTAGCTCGCCGCCTTGGCGTACTCGCGCTGCTCGCCGACGAGTCCGGCGATCGGCTTGATCTCCGGGATCATGTCCCGGGTCAAGAAGCGCGAGTTCGTTCGCGGATAGGTGAGTGCCTTGTGCTCCTCGTACAGCCGCTGAGCGGCCGCCAGCGTCCTGCGTGCGGTGAACCCGAAGCGCGAGTTGGCATCGCGCTGGAGCGAGGTGAGGTCGTAGAGCAGCGGCGCGCGCTCCTTGCGCTCAGACTTGTCGAGCTTGGTGATCAGGCCGACCTGGCCCTCGCAGTCACGGACGATCGTCTCCGCCTCGACGGCGGTCTTGATCCGCGGGTTGGCGCCCGCGTGGTAGCGGCCCTCGTACAGCCGGGGACCGTTCTCGACCGGGTCGAAGTGGGCGTCCACGACCCAGTACGGCTCGGGCTTGAAGGCACGGATCTCCTGCTCTCGCCTGGCCAGGATCGCCAGCGTCGGCGTCTGCACGCGCCCCAGCGACACAGCTCCGTCGAAGCTCGAGCGCAGACGGATCGTGGCGGCACGGGTGGCGTTCATGCCGACGATCCAGTCGGCCTCGCTCCGTGAGCGAGCCGCGGCCTCGAGCGTCGCCAACTCCGTGCCGTCGCGAAGCCGGTCGAACGCCGACGAGATCGCCTGCGTGGTCATCGAGCTGAGCCACAGCCGCTGGACCGGCTTCTTCGAGCCCGACTTCTCGTACAGGTAGGCGAAGATCAGCTCGCCCTCACGCCCGGCGTCACACGCGTTGACGACGCGGTCGACGTCGTCGCGCCCGAGCTGACGCTTGACGACGTTCATCTGCTTCTTGGACCGCTCGTCACGCACGACCAGCTTGAACCGATCGGGGACGATCGGCAGATCGGCCATCCGCCACTTCTTGAAGCGGTCGTCGTATTCGTCCGGATCGGCGAGCTGCACGAGATGGCCGACTGCCCAGGTGACGATGTGGTCGGGGCCTTCGAGGTAGCCCTCGTGCTTGGCAAAGGCGCCATCCAGCACGCGGGCCAGATCTCGGCCCACGGACGGCTTCTCGGCGATCACAAGAGTCTTTGCCATGAGTGCCGGGAGGGTAGCGCCATGGGCAAGGCCCGCATGAACGGCTAGTGTCGCGAGAGTTCCTCTGCCCGCCGCAAGAGCTTCGGCAGCTCGAGCTCGCGCGCCGTCCTCGTGGCCGCTTCGATCAGGCCGGTGGCCTTATCCGCGGCGCCCAGGAACTCGGCGTAATCGAACTGCGTGTGGGCCAGATACAGCGGGGTCTTGAGCGCGGTGTTGACCTCCAGCGCCAGCTCGAAATGACGGGCCGCGGCCTCGCGGTCGCCGATTGTCGCGGCGAGCCTGCCGAGAATCCGAGCGGCAGCACCGAGGCACACGGCCGCGAGCCCGATCACGACGTTTCCCGCGCGGTACGGGAGCAGCAGCTCATAGAGCCTGCCCGAGCGTTTGCGATCACCCAGCTCCGCAGCGCCCTCGGCGAGCAGTGTGATCGCGATCAGCCAGTCGCCGTCACGCGGGATGTCGGCGAAGTCCTCGGCGGCGAGCGCGTCGAGCTCGTGCTGGGCCTCCTCCCGGCGCCCCGTCTCCCATAGCAGCGTCATCAGCCCGGCGCGCCACGCCGGGCGATGCGGGTTGGCGTTCACCAGCTCGCGGACCGGGCCCTCCAGCTCCGCCATCCGCGCCTGCTCGCGCCGGATCGCCAGCAGTTGCACGGCGTAGTACTGCGGCGCGGTCACGGTCTCGCCGTATGACCCCGACGACAGGCCCTCGCTCGCGAGACGGTCGGCCTCGTCAAGCGACCCGGCCAGCAGCGCTCGCATCGCGCGCCAGACCATCACATTCCATAGGTACAGGGGTTGGCGCAGCCGCTCGGCCCCGTTGATGAACGCCTCGATCTGCGCGTCGACCGCATCGGCATTGCCCTGCTCGAGCAGGTCGACGACCAGCCACGCGTGCCCTTGGAGCACGAGCTCGAGATCGCCGGCCTCGCGGGCGAGCGTCAGCAACTCGGTGGAATCCGCCAGGCGCTGCTCGAGGTGCGCCGGGTCCCAGTACGCCCTCCGGCGGGCAGCGGCGGCGAGTGCGCGTGCCTCGGGATCAGCGAGCTCCTCGGCCAGCTCCGTCGCCTCCTCGGCGAGGGGCTGCATCTCGTTGCGCCTGACCGAGTAGTAGACGGCACTGCACAGCCGGGTCAGGAGCGCGACCCGGGCGACGTCCCGGGCGCCCTCGGTCATCTCGAGTGCCCGTTCGAGCAGGGCGATCAGCTCCTCGTCGACGACGCCGGGAGGCTGGATGTAGCGTCGTGACGCGCCGATCGCCGCCCGCGCCAGGCCGGCGCTGTCCCCCAACCGCACGGCCAGCTCCGCCGCCTCGCGGAAGGCCTCCCAGGCAAGCGGTCGCTCGCCTGCACGCACCCGCGCCTCGCCGAGCAGCAGCAGCAGCTCGCAGCGGCGGGCGAGCGCGTCCGGCTCGAAGCGGTCCTGGACCTCGAGCGCGCGGGCGTAGTGCTCCACCGCCTCCTCGTGGGCCAGCATCGAAGTGGCCTGCTCACCCGCCCGCCGCGCGTACTCGATCGCCTTCTCGGCATCCTGAGGTCCGGCGGCGCGGGTGAAGTGGAGCGCGAGCGCGGTCAGAGACCGGTCCGCGCCGCCCTCCTCGAGAACCTCGCCGACGCGGCGGTGCGTGCGCGCGCGGCGCAGCGCCGACATCCCCTCATAGAGGGTCTCGCGAATCAGCGCGTGCGAGAAGCTGTAGCGGCCCGGTTGGTCGGGTACCTCCACCACCAGATCGGCCGATAGCGCCTCGTCGAGCGCGTTCAGGAACTCCTCCTCGCTCAGCGACACGACGTGCTCGAGCAGCGCGGAATCGAAGTCCCGCCCGATCACCGCGGCCGCGCGCAGCCATTCGATCGCTTGCGCATCGAGGCGCGCCAGCCGGCGCGCGATCACGTCATTGACGCCCTCCGGAAGCCCCGCACGCTGCAGCTCGAGCGCACCTGCGCGGTCGGCGCGCACCCCCGCCTCGGACAGGTGGCGGACGATCTCGCCGATGAAGAACGGGTTGCCCTCGGTCTCGGCGTAGAGCGCCCGGGCGAACGTTCGCGCCGGCACCGTCCCGGTCAGGATCTCGATCAGCTCGGCGGTCTCGCCCTCGGCCAACCCGCCGATCCCGATCTGCGCCACCAGGCCCTCCCGTCGCAGCGCGGCGAGCGCATCCGCGAACCCGTTGACCTGGGATTCGGTGGCGCGGTAGGCGCCGAGAATCATCAGCCGAGCCGGGTTGATCGCCCGGGCCAGGTGCCGGAGCAGCAGCAGCGTCGGCCGGTCGGCCCACTGGAGATCGTCGAGCACGAGCAGCACCGGCGCGGTCCGCGAGATCTCGGCGAGCAGCCCGACGACCGCCTCGAACAGCCGGTAGCGCTCGGTCTCGAGCTCCCCCGTCCCACCCTGTCCGAGCTCGGGGATGCGGCGGCGGAGCTCGGGAATCAGCCGCGAGAGCTCAGGGCCGTACTCGCGCGTGCTCGCGCGGAGCACCGGGTACGGCACGCTCTGCACGTAGTGACTGAGCGCCTCGAGGAAGGGCTGGTAGGGAACCAACGCCTCCTCGGGCGATCGGCCGGCGAGCACGAACGCCCCGGCGTCGTGGGCCACCCGCGCGATCTCGGCCACGAGCCGCGACTTGCCGATCCCCGGATCGCCGGTCAGCAGCACCAGGCGCCGGTTTGTATCCCGGCCTGGAGGGCTCGACTCGGCAATCCGCGACCACAGCCGGCTGAGCTCCTCAAGCTCCGTCCGGCGGCCGACCAGCGGGGCCTCCGACTGCACCCGCAGCTCGGCCGGAAGCTCGATCGTGGAGTCCGGTGGCTGCTCCGGCTCGCCGGCCCTCACGCGTCTGCCCCCGGGGCGTAGCAGGCGATCGTGGATCACCAGGGTTTCCGGTGCGGGCATCGTCCCGAGCTCGTCGCGCAGCAACGTCCGCAGCCGCTCGAACACCCGCAGCGCTTCGGGCACGTTTCCCTGTGCCTCGAGCGCTTCCATCAGCAGCACGTAACCGGACTCGCGGTAGGGCTCCACCTCGAGCACGCTTCGCGCCGCGCGCTCGGCCGAGGTGAGCTGGGTGCCGCCCATGTTCAGGCCCGCTCTGCCGACCACCTCGAGCGCTTGGAGCCGAATGTCGTCGAGCTCACGGCGGCGCGGCTCGAGCCACACCGCCTGGGCACCCGGGAGCAGGCCGCGGGTGGCGATGTTCAGCGGGACCTGGGCCAGCGCCCACGCGCTGCGGACGTCACCGCGGGCGAGCGCCTGCTCGGCGCGCTCGATCTCGACCGCGGCCGCCTCGAGGTCGATCCACACCGGGGCGGGGAGGTCCAGAATGAGCTCGTCGCGGCCGATCAGCGCCTCGCTCCCGAGGCCGGAGCGCAACCTCGAGAGCAGCGTCCTCAGCGCCGCGTCCTGCGAGATTGGCGCGTGGTTGGGCCACAGCGCCCCGATCAGCTCCTCCCGCCCGACCGCGCGCGAGCGATTCAGCAGCATGTAGGCGAGCAGCAGCGGCACCTGCTTGCCGCGCAGCCGCTCCGCGCGTTGCGCACCGTCGATCTCCACGGACAATCGTCCGCAGAGCTGGATTCGGGTTCTCTCGTTGGCGGGAGTGGCCACCGGAAACGATTTGGAAACGTATCGACAACGGCAAGGTTGGATCCTCCCGCCCAGTGGACACCGGGGTCACATCGGCAGACGCTCTCGGCGGGGCGCATGACGATGTGAAGCCGAGTCGCACCGACCGAGGCCATATGACCACGATCAAAAGCGGACACCGACGGATCGCCTATTGCGAGTGCGGGGCGCAACTCGCTGGCAATTCGGAGGAGGAGTTGTTCGACGCGGCTCAGCGACACATCGCACACCATCATCCACAGCTCCTGGGGGCGCTGGGGCAGGATCTGGTGCTGCAAATGGCCGAGGACGTCGGGGGGCCCAACGCCTAAGGGCGTACCGGGGGCGCTAACGCCTGCGGGCGGGCGGTGTGCAGACCACCGCCCGCCCTCGGCGTTTAAGGGCCCTTTGCCGGCAGCGCGCTAGCCGCCGCACGGACCGCTGCTGACGGTCCCGTCGCGTGAGCGCGCCGCGGCAAGCTGCTGACGCACGAGCGAGTTCGGGAGCGCGAAGCCTCCGGGTCCGCGCCCGGCGCTGTTGCCGGTGATCGCTGCGAATATCGTGGCCACGACCTGGCCGGCGCTGTCGACCATCGGCCCGCCCGAGTTGCCGGGACGCACGAGCCCCCGTAGGGACACGATCGCGCGCGTCACCGGCCCGTTCCCGTACGCGTCCTCGGTGCTCACCGTCTCGGTCTGGCCGATCCGTCCCGGCTGGGCGTTGAAGCCACCGTCGAGCGGGTACCCGAGGATCGCCGCGGCCGTTCCCGGCTTCGGATCGGGAGCGAGCGACAGTGGCCGCACGGACAGGCCGGGCACCCGCAGAATCGCGATGTCATCGTGCGTATCGAAGTCGATGACGTGGGCGCCGAGCCCGAGTGGACGGCCGCCAACCTCCACGGTCGTGTCCGACTCACCCGCGACCACGTGCGCGTTGGTCACCACCACACCCGGCTCCGCGACCCAGCCGCTGCCCTCGACGCCGAGCCCGCATGCGGTGCCGACCACGCGCACGACGCTCGGCGCCGCCCGGCGCACGCCGGCGGTCGCAAGGATCCCGCGGGTCGGCCGCGAGACATCGGCGGCCGGGCCGCGCACGGACGGCAGCGGATCGAAGCGCGCCAGGGCGTGCAGGATCGGGCCCGACGGCGGTAGCAGCTGATCGAGCTCCGAGAGGATGGCCGAACGCTGGATGTCGCGGCGCAGCGGCTGCGAGCCGGCCGCGTCGAGCGCAACCGCGCCCACGATCCACGCAATCCCGAGACCGACGCATCCGGTCAGGATCGCTCCCAGCAGGCCATCGACGGTTCGGATCGCGGGCAGCCGCAGCGCGGTACGGGCGCGCACGCCGATTCCCTCGAGCCCGCTGGCCAGCATGCCGCCGGCGAGCAGCGCGCCAATCAGGCCGAACAGCGGCGCGTACTGAGAGTGCGCACCACTCGGCAACAGCAGTGGACCGACGCGTGTTCCGACGAACGCACCGAGGGCAAAGCCGAGTAGTGACAGCGCACCGACGATGAACCCCTGCAGGTAGCCGTAGAAGGCGAGTAGAGCGGTGAACGCGACGATCAGCCAGTCGATGACTGTCACGGTGAGGAGGTTAGGGCAGCGTTAGTCCGTGGACGAGCACCCTGCCGGGTGCCGCATCTTCTACCTTTACTCGCTGAGGTGGCACAAGCTGGTGCAATCGTGGCGCGCAGGCCGCCACGCTCGGGGCATAGGGCGCGACGGCGCCGCCTGTTAACGCGCGCGGTGCCCCTGATCGCGATCGCGATTGTCGCGTTCGTGTTCGGGATCATCACCGCCACGGCTCCGGGCAGGGCCGAGCGCAGGCTGGTCACTCATTACGTGACGGCATGGGAGCACCGCAACTACACGGTCATGTACTCGATGCTGGATTCCGCGTCGAAGGCCCGGATCAGTGAGGCGCGGTTCACCGCCGAGCTTGGCGCCGCCGCCGGAACCGCGACCCTCACCGCGGTCGTCCCGCTCCACGTCGGCAGTCGCAGCGGAGACGTGATTCCGGTGCGGATGCGCGTCGACACCCGTCTGTTCGGGACCCTGCGCGAGATCCTCGACGTGCCGCTCTCCGGAAGCGGCTCGGGTGCGCTGGTCCACTTCGGGAACACGCTCCTGTTCCCCGGACTGCGAACCGGCGAGGCGCTGCACCGACGGGTATCGCTTCCGCCTCGTGCGACGCTCGTGGCCAGCGACGGGACGCCGCTGGCCCAGGGCCCCGACCGGACCTCGCCGATCCCCGACGTGGCCGGCCAGATTGTGGGGACGCTCGGCCCGATCCCGGCGGCGAGCGCAGCCGAGTACGCGGCGCTGGGGTACCCCCCGGGCGCAAAGGTCGGGATCGACGGTCTCGAGCGGATATTCGAGACCGAGCTCGCCGGTACGCCAGGAGGCAAGCTGCTGGCCGGCCACCGCGTCCTGGCGCGGACGAAACCGGTTCCCGGCAAGTCGGTGACGACCACGATCGATCCCCCGATCGAGCGCGCCGCGATCACAGCGATGGCCGGCCGGTATGCCGGGATCGCTGCGATGGACCCCCACACCGGGGCGCTGCTGGCGGTCGCCGGCGTCGCCTTCTCGGCGCTTCAGCCACCCGGCTCGACGATGAAGATCATCACTGCCACCGGGGCGCTCGAGGCCGGGATCGTGAAGCTGACCGACACCTTCCCGATCGCGACCAGCTCGACAATCGACGGCTACACGCTCCAGAACGCCAACGGCGAGGCGTGCGGCGGGACGTTCCTCAACGCGTTTGCCGTGTCCTGTAACTCGGTGTTCGCGCCACTCGGCGCAAAGCTCGGTGGCGCGCGGCTGGTCAACATCGCGGAACGCTTCGGCTTCAACCAGCCGCCGGCGATTCCCGGTGCGGGCGAGAGCCAGATCCCGTCCGCGAGCACGATCGGCGGCAGCCTGGATGTCGGGTCCTCGGCGATCGGCCAGGGAAAGGTCCTGACCTCGGCGCTCGAGATGACCGACGTCGCCGCGACGATCGCGATGGGAGGCCGGCGCCCGATCCCGACCCTCGCCGCTCACCAGCGTCCGCGCTTCGTGCATGTGGTCAGCCGGCACATCGCCCACGAGGTCCAGCAGATGATGATCGCGGTGGTCCAGTTCGGGACCGGCACCGCGGCGGCGATCCCGGGCGTGACGGTGGCGGGTAAGACCGGCACCGCCGAATTGACCGACACGACCAGCGGCCCGAACGCCGGCTCCGCGTCGAACACCGACGCGTGGTTCGTCGGCTATGCCCCGGTCGGGCACCCGCAGATCGTGGTCGGAGCGCTGTTCCCCGAGCAGGGAGCAGGTGGCGCAACCGCCGCGCCCGCCGTCCACGACGTGCTCGTGGCCGCGCTCCATCAGCACCCGTAGTAGCGATCGCCCGAGCGCTGCCGCGCCCGGGCGATC
The DNA here is from genome assembly GCA_963796645.1 of uncultured Solirubrobacterales bacterium. GTDB lineage: Bacteria > Actinomycetota > Thermoleophilia > Solirubrobacterales > Solirubrobacteraceae > Palsa-465. Next base: position 133,700 of record CAWCMQ010000011.1, read on the forward strand.
GCCCTGCATCAGGAGTTGTCGAGCTTGCTGCCGTTCGGCCTCAGCACGTACCACGAGGCCCCGAACGCCTTCGCTCCCTGTCCGTAGGCGTCGCCGTCGTCCTTGTGCTTGACGAAGAAGTACAGCGGGTATCCCTTGTATGCCAGCTGCGAGATGCCGTCGGGGCGGGTGATCGTGCTGATGTCGGACCCAACCGCGCCAGCGACCGCCTTGCCGCTGCCCGCGACCGGCGGCCAGGCCGCCGCGCACGCCCCGGTGCAGGACGACTTGCCGCCCTTGTCGGCCTCGAACAGGTACACGGTCATGCGTTGGTGGCCAGCGTCGAGAATCGGGCCGAGGTGCTTCTCGGTCTTGGTGCCGACAAGCACGACCGTCGAACCGGATGCTGCGGCACCGGCGGGCGATCTCGCAGCCGTGGTCTGCGTGGTTGACGGAGCTGCGGCCGCGGCGGTTGACGCGCTGCTGCTGCTCGAGCTGCTGCTTCCACAACCGGCCACGAGCGCAGCGACAATCAGCACAGGCGACAGCAGTCCCGCGCGAGCGATCTTCATAAAGCCTCCTAGGCGAGTATTGGGTTCGGGTGCAGAGGACGCCGAACCCGCGCGGATCCTTCCGCGCTGCCGGTCAGGGTCGGTACACGGCGCCCAGCACCTGCGGCGCGAGCGTGCCCTCCGACCACACGGCGAGCGCCGTGCCGGTGGGACCGAACCCGAGCGTGAGATCCGTGGCGAGGCCGGTCTCCGAGACAACCCGGGCGGCGGCGAACCGGGCCGCGGACGCCCGCAGACCGGCGGCGAGCACCCGACCGCCGTCGATCCAACCGACCAGACCGGCCCCGCTCGGCGCGAGCGCCGCGGTCGGCTCCTCGCCGGGGTCGATCGAGCCGAGACGGCGTGGGGCGCCGAAGCGACGCCCGGCGCGGCGCAGCACCTCGCGCGTCGAGCACGTACCACCCGTGGTGCACGCCCTCCAGCTCAGCAGTTGATCGCCCCTTGCGTTCTGGACGAACGACAGACCGGACGCGATCTCACCCGGGACCCGAACCGATTTCACTCGCTTGGGGTGAGTCAGGTCGGCCAGCTGGACCTGGGAGTGGAAGGCGCCGCGCCGGTCGTACCAGCTCTCGATCCAGGCCAGCGTCGGCCCGCCACCACGCGCCGGCCGCCCGTTGGGCCCCGAGGCGCTGCCGACGACCGCGACCTCGTCGATGGCGTGAGAGCTCGGGACGCTCAACACCGGCTGCGCGCTCCCCGGCGCGTTGTTCGCGCCACCCTTCCCGACGAACACCTGGAGCGGGACGGAGGAGTGCTGGTCGTGTTCGGTCCACGCCACGATCGCACCGCCCGCGGCCAGCGGCGCGGCCGACATTGCCTCGGGCCGGGCATCTGAACTGGTCAGGAGGTGGGCTGATCCGAAGCGGCCGGCCGGCGAGGACTGGTCGACCCACACGCCGCGCTCGGTTGCGATCACGGCCACGAACCGCCCCGAGACGCTGAGGAGCTCACCCGCCGTCGCGCCGGCCAGGCCGCGGAGGAGCCGGTGGGGGCGGCCGAACCGCCGGCCGCCGGTCATCCGCACCACATTCACCGTGCTGCAGCAGGCCTGCGTGGCCGACCCGTCCCCCGTTAGGAGCTCAAGGGCGCCCGACCCGAAGGCGAGTCCGAGGACCTGCTGTGCGGCCGGAACCTCACGCGCGCTGGAAAGGCGGCCACCGGCCGCCCTTCGTGCCGTGAACGCGCTCGAGGTCGCAGGGTTCTCAGCATCCTGGACCGAGAACGCAATCGCCGCGGCCCCGGCCTGCGAGAACTGCACCTGCGGGGCGAGCACGTCGAGTGAGACCGGCTTCGCCAATGCGAACGCGCGACCCCAGCCGGCGTCGGCAGCCGGCGCGAACACGGCCACCGCGGCGGCGAGGAGGAGCGCTACAGCTGCGGACCGCGCCAGACGATCCCGTCGCGGTGCGAGACCCAGAGGCCGGCGATCAGTCCGGCGAGCAGACCGATCACGATCCCTGCGCCGATGATCAGGTTGTTGGGTCCCGCCGCGCGCGTGTAGCCCACGACCACGATCGGGAGCGCGACCGCGACGAACACTCCGATTCCGGTCGCCAGCGGGTTGAACCGCAGGTCGCGTGGAGTCGATGGTCCGCGCGCCGGCGGTTCGGTCCTGCGCCACCGATCGTCGTCCGTCAAAGGTCGAGGGAGATCGACGAAGGCCGCGCCTGCCCGGGCGCGAAGATCTGGAGCGTGAGCGGGCGGTTGGAGTAGACCGCCGACGGGAGCTTGAACAGGATCAGGCCACCCTGCGGCGGAGCGAAGCTCGCAGCGCTGTTGGGAAGCGGCTCGATCTCACCGTGTCTCAGGACCTGCGGGACCCACACGAACGGGTTCACGGCCGGGTTCATGGGGATCGGGTAATAGCGGTTGCCCTGGGTGTCGATGATGTCGAAGGTGCTCGCCGTCCGAGCCGGCGTCGGGCTCTGGTTCTTCGCCCACAGGAAGATCGCGAACCACTCCTGGTCCGGCCTCGGTGGCGGCGCCATTTCGCCGTTCAGCCACTGCCTGGACTCGAGCTCGTAAGGGTTCAGCTGGGTCGAGAGCTGCACCTGGTAGGTGATTGGACCGGCGTCGACGTACGCACCCTCGGTGTCGCCTGAAGTCGGATGTGATTGCTGCCCGCACGCGGCGAGCACAAGCGAAGCGCAGAGTCCAAGCGCGACGGGCAGAAACCGGCGGGATGTCAGCTTGAATGGCGCGCTCACGGCGGGCGGAAGTCTACTCAGAGCCCCGCGACGGTTGCCCGGCGCCCACGGTCACGACCCTCCTCGAGGATCGCCCGCAGCCGCCGCAGCGCCTTGGTCGCCTGGCGCTTGCTCCACGCACGGCCGCCGAACGCCTCCATCAGCTTGTCCGAGAGCATCACGGGCAGCGTCTCGAGCGTGTACTCGACCTTCGTTGTGCCTGCGGGACCCGGCGAGAGCGTGTAGCTCCCCAGCATCCGGATCCGGTTGTACTTGCCGCCCCGGCCGCGCTCGACGATGCGAAACGGCGCCTGGACATCGGAGAACGTGACGTCGGCCCACGAGAAGCGGCTCAGCGGCGCCTTGATCCGGAAACGAGCGCCGGCTCCGAGCCCGTAGGGGTCCTCGCGGGTCAGGTGCCAGTCGACCAGATAGTGGTCTGTGAACTCGGCATGGTTCGCGATGTCCGCGAGGTACTCGAACACCTGCTCGCGCGGCTTGGCGATCGTCGTTGAGACCGTGATCTGATCCACGGCTGGGGATCTTAACCTGGGGTGCCCCCGGTCGAGCCGCCCGGCGATCGCTCAGTGGTCGCTCAGGCGGCGGCGCGGTGATCGCGCTACCCGGCTGCGCGGCCGTCGCTCTACGCGGCTGCGCGGTGATCGCTCAGGCGCATCGTGTGGCCGAACTCGGGGCCATGCACGAGGTTCCAGGAGAGCGGCGGGTCGCGTTCGAGCACCCGGCAGAGCTCGCACAGCGTCACCCCACCGGCGTATGCGTACATACGCTCGCCGATCAGTGGCGTGCGCCGACAGCGGGCGCAGTGCTCACGCCCAGCAGTCAGCTCGTCCACCCCGCGACGCAGGAGCGCCAGCTCCAAATCCGGCATCTCTCGCACCAGCGGATTCATGGATTGCTTGTTCGCCGGGTAGGACCCCGATCCTTCCCCCGAGGCTCGGTCCGCATACCTCGAACCTCGCCCGATCTGCTGCGTTAACCATGAAACCCAGACTGCCGGCCCGCGAGCTAACACACCGTTTGACGGTGCCTAACCGATCACAAATCCTTTATCGAATCTTTGACGGACCGGCTATGATGACCTGGCTCCATTAGACGGCTCGGCGAGTCTAAGGACAAAAAAGGAGAGATCCGCCCAATGAAAGCTTGGATGTCGGGCAGCGTCGCGGGGACCGGAACCTTTCGGTGCACGGACTGCGACTACCCGCTGTCGCTCGACGCGGTCGATGAGCTTCCCACCTGCCCCAACTGCGGCGGCAAGGAGTTCGTCCGGGCGTCGTTGTTCACCACGGCTCAGGCCACCGTCGTCGAGATGACGCCGGATGTTGAGGACCAGGCGTGGCTCGATGAGCTGCGCGACGGAATCGACGAGCCCGGCCAATACATTGCCTATCGCCGCGCTGAGGGCGAGGTGGTCGCCTTCGCGCTCCAGCGCGAGTGGACGCGGATCGGGCGCAGCCTCGCCGCGGATATCCGCTTCGACGATCCGACCGTATCCCGTCGCCACGCGCTGATCGTGCGTCAACCCGACGGCCTCCGCGTCCTCGATGACCGCAGCCTCAACGGCGTGTTCGTCAACGGCGAGCGGGTCGAGTGGAGCACGCTGGCCGACGCCGACGAGATCGTGATCGGCCGCCACCACCTGCACTTCGTGGACGTCCCGGCGATCTCCGGGATGCGCTACAGCCACAGCTCAGAGCGGACCACGAGCAGCAGCTAGCGGAGTCGGGGCGGCCCGCGGGCAGTTGGGTCGCGGGCTCGCTTCCGTGCGCGGCCGGCGGACGGGCTTCCGTGCGCGGCCGGCGGACGAACCGGCGCGCCCGGCAAGCCACCTGCCTACGCTGGGCGCATGCCCGGCTCGCACCGGAATCTGGACTCTGGCCGCCTCAGGGGTCTTTGCCTGGCGCTCGCTCTGGTCGGCTCGCTCGCCTGCGTGCCGGGGGCCCTTGGCAGCGCCGGTTGCTCAGGCCGCCGCCTTCTGACTTGTTGGGAGAAGTCGAAGGCGTTCGCCGACGGGGTCAATTGGGGAAACGGTTTCGTCCTCGACGTTGAGCCGTTCGAGGCCAGGTTGCCATTGCACCTCGGCAATCCTGCGCTGGCCGGATTCTGGCGCTTTGAGACGAGCAGCGCCGCCGCGAGAGCGGCGTACGAATTCGAGCTTCAGTACGAGATCGCGGACCCGAACTTCGAGCAGGTAACCACACCACCGGCCCTGCCCCCGCCGAGCGCCCGGCGGTCCGGGATCGTGTCCCGCCGGTTGGCGGCGACGCTGACCTCGTTGATGCGCGCCGAGCAGCGTGAGATCGTCGACCTGGCCGCGATGAACAAAGCGCTAAATCGTGCCACCGAGGCGTCATACGAACGCGGGCGTTCTGACTGGGTGGCATGGCAGGAGGCCGCGGCGGCGCACTTTGCCTCCGGCGCAGCCGCGGCGATCGGCAACGTGATTGCGCGGCAGCGGGCAGCTACCCGTGGATTCGTGCGCACTCGGCTGTTCTTTGGGGTTGGCTCTGAGGACCTGAAGCTGGCCCATCGGGCAATGCGACGGCACGGCCTGGCGCGATCGATCCGAGCGATGATGCAGTTCTTCGACCTCACCCCCACGATGATCGATTTCTTGGTCAAGAAGTTCGACCGCACGTCCTTCGGACAGTCCTCCTTCAGCCTTTCGCAGATCCTCAGCCAGAGCCAGGTGATCGCCGGCGAACGCGGCTTCCAGGCCGCACTTCGTCACTTCGCCGACAGGATCCCGCCGGCCTCACGCCCTCCCCAGTAGTGCCTCTATAGTCCGGCCGGATGGCCACGATCGCAGTCCTGTCCCAGAAGGGCGGCACCGGGAAGACCACCGCGGTGCGGACCCTGACCGACGTATTCGGGCGTGTCGGGCTTAACGTGCTCGCCGTCGACCTCGACCCGCAGGGCAACCTCTCCGACTACCTCGACGTCGACCCGGACGCCTCGCCGACGATCGGCGACGTCCTGTCCGGGCAGGCGAGTGCACCCCAGGCCGTGCATGGAGGGATCATCCCCGCCAACCTCGGACTGGCCGAGGCGGAGCTTCTGCTCGGGGGCAAGATGGGCCGCGAGCTGACCCTCAAGAAGGCCCTGCGGGACCTCAACGGCGACTACGACGCGATCTTGATCGACTGCCCCCCTGCGCTCGGCCTGCTCACGGTCAACGCCCTGGTCGCCTCCGACTACGCGCTTCTCTCGGCCGAGGCGCAGTATTTCGCACTCCAGGGCGTCGAGCAGGCGCTTGAGGTGATCAACCTCGCGCGCGACAACCTCAACCCCGGCCTCGAATGGCTCGGCGTGGTTCTCAACATCGCCGACATGCGCACCCGGCACTCGCGGGAGGCCTTCGACTCGCTGCGCGAGCACTTCGGCGACAAGCTCCTCAACACCACGATCCGCGCCTCGATCGCATACGCCGAGTCCGCCGAGCGCGCCGTCTCGATCCTCGATTACCGCCCCGACCTGGGCGCCGACTACCTGAGCGTGGCCGACGAGCTGCTGCGGCGGCTGCGCCTCGAGGACGCGCGCAGGCGCCTCGCCCCGCTGCTCAGGGACTCGCAGCCGGCCGTCTCATAGGCTGCGTACGTCCGCGCCCTGAGACTCGAATGGCGCCCGCAGCACGCGCGCCCACCCCGCTGTCGCTCGCGTAAGGGCCTCGACGACGTGACCGGTCTGCTCATAGTGCGACCAGACCAGCACCGTCGGCCCGGCGCCGGAGATCGTGGCGCCGAGCGCCCCGATCGCGGGCTCCGCCGCCCGCCCGACGAGCTCCGCCGAGCGCGGGTACAGGTGAGCCCGGTGCGGCTGGTGCAGCCGGTCGCCGAGGCCGGCTCCGATCAGCTCCCAATCCCCGGTCGATAGCCCGCGGACCAGCGTCGCGGCCTGAGCAACGTTGTAGACCGCGTCCGACGTCGTCACGGTGGCCGGAAGCGCCGCCCGGGCCACCTCGGTGTGAACCCTCTCCTCCGGAACCACGAGCACGGCCTCGAGGCCAAGCGGCGGCTCGAACCGGTGCACCCGCGTCTCCGAGCAGATCACGAACCCGCCCTCGAGCGCGGCGGCGACGTTGTCCGGGTGGCCCTCGAACTCGGTCGCCAGCCCGAGCAGATCGGCGTCGAGCTCGAACAGGTGATCGGCTGCCATCAGCCCCGCCACGATCGCCGCAGCACTCGACCCCAGACCTCCCGACAGGGGGATCTGCGACGAGATCCGGAACTCGAATTCGTCCGCGGCGTGCAGCCGCTCGAACGCCTGGACCACGAGGTTTGTGCGATCGAGCGGGACGGCCAGCTCGGTCTGCACGGCAAAGCTCCCCGTCTCCACCACCTCGAGCTCCAGGTGCAGCGACAGCGCCGCGGCCAGCACGTCCAATCCGGGGCCGAGGTTCGCGGAGGACGCCGGCACGCGGACCAGTCGCCGCCGGCCGAGCGTCATCTCAGCACCGCGTCCTCGATCGCCGCCAGCTCCGGCTCGCACGGCACGACCGCGCCGGCCTGGGTCAGAGCGGTCTGCGGATCCTTCAGGCCATGCCCGGTGAGCACGCACACGACACGCCTCGCGTCGCCGGAGCCATGCGCGAGCAGCCCAGCCACACCCGCCGCCGATGCCGGCTCGCAGAACACGCCCTCGCGTGCGGCCAGAAATCGGTAGGCGTCCAGGATCTGCTCGTCGGTGACGGCGTTCACCGCTCCGCCGGAGGAGGTCATCGCGTCCATCGCGTCCTCCCAGCGTGCGGGGTTGCCGATCCTGATCGCGCTGGCCACGGTCTCCGGCTGCTCAACCGGCGCGCCGTGGACCAGCGGTGCCGCGCCGGCGGCCTGAAAGCCAAGCATCCGTGGGTAGCACTCCATCTCCCGAAAGCCCTTCCAATACGCGGTGATGTTCCCGGCGTTGCCAACCGGCAGGAACACGGCGTCGACCTCCCCGTCGAGCGCTTCGACGACCTCGAACGCCGCCGTCTTCTGCCCCTCGATCCGGAAGTCATTGACCGAGTTGACCAGCGCCACCGGGTGCCGGTCCGCCAGCTCGCGGACGAGCTTGAGCGCCTCGTCGAAGTTGCCGCGCAGCGCCACCACCCGGGCCCCGTGCATCAGAGCCTGGGCGAGCTTGCCGGTGGCGATCTTGCCCTCCGGCACGATCACGGCGCCGCGCAGCCCGGCTCGCGCCGCGTACGCCGCCGTCGACGCGGCGGTGTTGCCGGTGGAGGCGCAGATCACCGCCTCCGCACCCTCGCGTACCGCGGCCGAGACGGCGCAGGTCATGCCCCGGTCCTTGAACGAGCCTGTGGGGTTTGCGCCCTCGAGCTTGAGCCACACCTCGGTGCCCGCGCGCTCGGAAAGCCGCGGGGCGAGAACGAGCGGCGTAGCGCCCTCGCCCAGCGTGACCACGGGGTCCTCAGCGGCAAACGGCAGCCGCTCTCGGTAGCGCTCGATCAGCCCCATGCCCCGAAAGCTAACGCTTGTCGGCCCTGGCCCGCACCAAGCGCACCGATGCCTCGCCGGTGGCGACGAACAGATCGGCACAGTCGGCCACCAGTTGCTGGCGTGTGATCTTGATTGTTCCGTCGAGCCAGGCCAGCAGCGTCTCGGCCAGCCCGCCGACCAACATCAGCGCCGTCGTCTCGACCAGCGGATCGCTCGCATCGTCCATCCCGTAGAAGCTCCGGGCCTGGTCGGCCACGAGCGCGGCGAACATCCGCAGCGTCTCGAACCGGCGCTTGCCCAGCGCCTCCGAGCCCATCGCCTCGATGAACAGGACCCGGGCCTTGCGAGGGTCGTCGGTCACGAGCTCGACGAACGCTCCGATCGCCGCCCCGGCCTTGGCGCGGGCGTCGCCGCCCGCGGCCGCCACCGCCACCACGGCGACCTGCGCACCCTCCTGAGCAATCTCGTCGAATACGGCCAGCAGCAGCTCGTCCCGGTCTCGGAAGCTCTCGTAGAAGTACCGCGGGGTGAGCTTCGCCTGGGCGCAGATCGCGCGCACGGTCGCGCTCTGCCAGCCCTCGGTCCCGAGCAGCTCTAGAGCGGCCTCGATCAGCTGCGCGCGGCGGCGACTGCGCCGCTCGCTCGCGCCGACGCCGCCGTAGACCCCGGAGCTGGTTCGTGGCACCGGCCACAGTGTCTCAGAGTTTCGATACGATCTGACAACGACCGTTTGCAGATTCCAGTGATGCCAACGGACATCGGCTACTTTCCCCGCGGGACATCGGTACTCCGTCGTGTGCACGAGGAGCACATCGTCGGCCTGCTCTACGGCCAGCGAGCTCTGTGCATCGGCGCGCTGATGCCCCTCAACTACGTGGGCACGAGCGAGCATTCGTATGCCAAGCTGACCCCGTTCCGGCGACTCGTCCACACCGGGAACGCGTTCGAGAAGATCTACTTCGGCAATCAGGCCGAGGCCGACCGCGTGCTGGCATACGTGCGCAAGCTGCACGAGCGGGTGCGAGGGACGTTGCCCGCCGACGTCGGGATTACGCCCGCCGGCACCGCGTACTCGGCCCTCGATCCGGAGCTGATGCTGTGGACCGTCGCGGTGATCGCGGACTCCGCCCAGTACTTCTACGAGCTGCTCGTCCGCCCGTTATCCGCGCGCGAGCGCGAGGCGCTGTGGCAGGACTACATCCGCTTCGGCGAGCTGTTCGGGATGCCCCGTGCGACCGTGCCGGCGAGCTACGGCGAATTCCGAACCTGGTACGAGGACGCGCTCGCAGGCGACGCGATGTGCCTCACTGACGAGGCGCGGTACGTCGGCTACGCGACCGCGTTCGAGATCCCCCTGCCGCGACTGCACCAGCCGGGCAAGCGGGTCCACGACCTGCTGATGCTGGGCAGCCTCCCGCCCCGGGTTCGCGAGCTCTACGAGATTCCCTACTCGCGGACGCAGGAGCGGGCCTTCCGAGTCGCCGCAGCTGCGGTGCGCTCGGCCCGCCGGGTGACGCCGGCGCCCTTCGCGCGAGGTTGGAACACGAAGTCGTTCGAGCTCGTCGCGCGCACCGAGCGGTGGCGAATCGAGCACCGCAAGCCGACGCCTCAGGTCCGCGACGACGGGCCGACGGGGATCAGCATGCCGCGTGAGCGGTCGGCGGAGGGGCGGCGGGCGGCGTAGGGGTTTGGGGTTTGGGGTTGTTTTTGGGGGGTGGGGGTTTTGGGGGGCGTGGCGGGGCGTGGCGGGGGGCGGGGCGGTCCGGGGCGCGGGGGGCACGGCGGGTCCGGGGCGCGTGCGGTCCCGGGACGTCACGGCGGCGGTCCGGGCGTCCGGCGACCCCGACTTTTGCAACAAACCCGCGGCGCCCAGCCTGACCGAGGCTGAACAGTCATCGTCAGCGCGACTTTCGAGCCGCGCCCACGATCGCGGACCCGATTTGTTGCGTAGTGCGTGTCCGGTTGGCTCAGGTTGGGGTGCATGGCACGCCGGGTTTGTAGTCCAGTGCGACGGCGGGAAGGCGGGAGTAACCTCGAAAACTCCGACCTGGCGCGGAGGGGATGGCGGGTTAGGTCTGATGGGCAGACTTAACCTCGAATGCTCGCGGGCCGCAGCGGAGTTTTCGAGGTTATGCCCGCCCCGGCGCCCGCTCCCGCTCGCCGCCGACCCGGCTCCCGGCCTCGGCTCCCGGCTCTGCGGCTCGCGGCTCTCGGCCTCGGGAAACGTCACACTCGGCGCGGCGGCGCGCGCGAAGGTGACGATGACCCCCACCAGCGGCGCCAACGTCACTCTCGGCTCCGGGCGCGAACCGAGAGTGGCGTTATCCGGGCGCCTGCCCGGGCCGCGGGCGCGCTCGCCGGCCCACCACCCAGTCACGCGCCCATCGCCAACCCGAGCAAACCGGATACGCACTTGTTGCGTTTCTCCCGCCCCAGTCGCGCCACGACACGAGCGCACCTCCCAGCACCACACCTCCAGCAACCAGGACACGCACTCGGCCGGTTATGCGACCCGTAGCGACTGAAGCGTTCAGCGCGGCATGATCAACGTGACAAACCCGCGCCGGCGCTGCGGATTTGGCACTTCATGCCCCGAAAATCGGGCTCAAACTCGCAAACTCGCCGCCCCGAGCCGGGTTTGCGAGATTCTCACGCGCTGGCCGCCCCGCACGCCCCGCGACCGCCCACGCCCCGCGACCGCCCGCGCCCCGCACGCCCCGCGACCGCCCACGCCCCGCGACCGCCCGCGGCCCCACGCCCCGCGACCGCGCACGCCCCGCGACCGCCCGCGACCGCCCACGCCCCGCGACCACCGCCCCCCTCAGATCTCCAGAACCACCTTGCCGACCGCCTCACGCCGGTCGATCGCGTTCAGCGCGTCCGCGGCGCGCTCGAACGGGAAGCGTGCGCCGACGACGGGCCGGACGAAGCCCTTGGCGATCAGGTCGCTGATCGCGGCCCCGATCTCGATCGTGACCTGCGGCTTCGCCATCACGTACGCGCCCCACCCAGCGCCCACGACCTCGAGGTTGTTCAGCAGGAGCCGGTTGACCTTGACCTCCGGGATCGAGCCGCCGGTGAAGCCGACGACGACGACCCGGCCGCCTTCGCGCAGTGAGCGGAGGCTGTCGGTGAAGCGGTCGCCACCGACGGGATCGATCACCACGTCCACGCCACCGCCCGACAGCTCCTTGGCCTCGTCCTTCCACGGTCCGTCGGACCTCACCACCCCATCGGCCCCGGCCTCGCGTGCCACTCGCTCCTTGTCGTCGCTCGACACGACCGCGATCGTCTTGGCACCGAGCCCGCGCGCCACCTGAATCGTCGCCGTCCCCACCCCGCCGGCGCCGCCGTGCACGAGGACCCACTCGCCCTCGGCCAGGCGGCCACGCAGCTTCAGGCAGAAGTAGGCGGTGTGGTAGTTGAGGACGAGGCTTGCGCCCTGGTCGAAGTCGAGCTCGTCGGGGAGCGGGAAGCAGAAGAACTCGGGTGCGACCGCGACCTCGGCGAAGCCCCCGAGCATGCAGAACGCCGCCACCCTGTCGCCCGGCTTGACCGCAGCGCCGTCGGTGGCCGTCCGCACGATCCCGCCGACCTCACTGCCCGGGACGAACGGAAGTGGCGGCTTGAACTGATATTCGCCGCGGGTCTGAAGGACCTCGGGGAACGACACGCCCGCCGACTTGACGTCGACCACGACCCCCTGGCCGGGAGTCATCATGTGCGACGGCTCGGGCTCCGGGATCTCGGCGAGCTCGAGGGCCTCATCGGGCCCGTTCAAGTTGACGATCTGGATCGCACGCATCGGGAGCGCCGAGACCCTATCCGAACTCCTCCTCGAGCACCCGGATCGCGCGCGGGGGCGCCCGCAGGACGTCGAGCTCGGCGATCAGGTCCATCGCCTTCTCGAACCGGGACTCGAGCACCGGGTGGACGACCATCACCAGCCGCGCCTGGTCTCCGAGGCCCTTCTGAACTACCGACTTCACCGACACATCCTCCTGGGCGAGCAGCTGCGCCACCCGGGCGAGCACGCCCGGCTCGTCGGCCACCTCGAGGTGCAGGTAGAAGGCGGATACGACGTCCTGGATGAGCTCCAGCCGACCGATTGTGGGCGGTGTCGAGGCCGGTGGGATCATCGCGCTGATCACGTCGCCGAGCACAGCCGTCGCGGTCTGGGGGCCACCCGCGCCGGGCCCCGACATCGTGATCTCGGTGATTGCCTTCGACTCCACCGTGACGGCGTTGAACGGACCGCCGACCGAGGCCAGCGGGTGGCCGGGGTACAGGAAGGCGGGATGGACGTGCACTGACAGCCCGCCGTCGATTCGCTCGGCCGTGCCGATCAGCTTCAGGCCGAGGCCCAGCTCGCGCGCGTACTCGAGATCGTCGGGCTGGATGTGCTCGATCCCGTCGTAGCGGACCTGATCGAGGTGCACGGGCGTGTCGAACGCGAGCCGGGCGAGGATCGCCATCTTCGCCGCCGCGTCACGGCCGTCGACGTCCTCCGAGGGGTCCGCCTCGGCGTAGCCCAGCCGCTGCGCCTCGGCCAGCGCCTCGTCATAGCTCATGCCTGTCCGCGCCATCTCGGTGAGGATGAAGTTCGTGGTGCCGTTGACGATCCCGTGGATGCGGTCGATCGTCGCGCCCGCGAGCGACTCCTGCACGACCCGGATCACGGGCACGACGCCCGCGACGGCGGCCTCGAACCGGAGCTGAACCCCGTTCGCGCGGGCCGCGTCCCAGAGCTCCTCGCCGTACTGCGAGAGCAGCTGCTTGTTGGCGGTCACCACGTGCTTGCCCGACTGAAGCGCCCTCAAGACATAGTCACGCGCCGGCTGGATCCCACCGATCAACTCGACGATCAGGTCCGAGCGCTCGAGCAGCTCGTCGAACGAGCCCTGACTGCGGGTCAGGATCCCTTGGATCTCGGGGCGCAGCCCCGTGACGACGAGGATCCGATCGGCTTGCTGCGGCAGCAGCTCGGCGAACGCGCGGCCGACCGTCCCGTGCCCGAGCAGCCCCACCCGAAACGTCTGCTCAGACATCGCGGCCCGCCAGATCCTCGTAGCTCTCGCGCCGGACCACGACGCGAGCGTTGCCGTCCAGGCAGAAGATCACCGGCGGCCGTGGCACGCCGTTGTAGTTGTTGGCCAGCGAGTACCCGTACGCGCCCGTGACCGGGGTGGCCAGCACATCCCCCGGGGCGGGATCGGGCAGTGGGGCGTCGCGGACGAGGACGTCGCCTGATTCGCAGTGCTTGCCCGCGACCTGGCAGCGCTCGGTCGCCGGAGCCGCCACGCGATCGGCGATCACCGCTTCGTACACGGCGCCGTAGAGCATCGGGCGGAGGTTGTCCGACATGCCGCCGTCCACCGCCACCCAGCTCGAAACGTTGCGCTTCACCGTCTCGACCGTGTACAGCGTCACGCCCGAGTTCGCCACGAGTGCCCTGCCCGGCTCGAGCAGCAGCCGCTTTCCGGGGCCGAGTAGCTCGTGCACCGCTCCGACCACCGTCTCCACGTAGTCGCTGATCGATGGCGGCTGCTGCGAGGCCGTGTACGCGACTCCGAGACCTCCACCCAGGTTGTAGACGGGGAAATCGCCGAGCTGCGCGATCGCCGCGACGGCGGCGCGGAACGGGTCGAGCTCCAGCAGCTGCGACCCGATATGGAAATGCAGCCCGACGAGCTCGAGGTGCTCGGCGGCGGCGAGGCGCTCGATCACGCCACTCGCCTCCTCGCGCGAGAACCCGAACTTCGAGTCGGCCTGCCCGGTGGAGATCGCATGATGAGTGTCGCCGGCAACCCCGGGGGTGACCCGGATCAGCACCTCCTGCCGACGCCCTCGCTCCGCCGCGATCGACTCGAGCCGGTCGACCTCGTCCAGTGAGTCGACGACGATGTGTCCGACGTCGGCGTCCAGTGCTTCCGAGAGCTCGCGGCGAGACTTGGCGTTGCCGTGGAAATAGATCCGGGCCGGGTCGAAGCCACCACGCAGCGCCAGCGCCAGCTCGCCGCCGGACGCGACGTCGCACGCCAGCCCCTCCTCGGCAAGCACGCGGTAGACGGCCGTGCAGGGAAACGCCTTCGATGCGAACAGCACGTCGAAGTCGTCGTGGCGCGCGGCCAGGGCGTCCACGAACGCCCGCGCCCGCATCCGTAGGTCATCCTCGGCGACGACGTACGCCGGCGTCCCGAATTCACGCGCGAGCTCGATCGCGTCGCACCCGCCGATCTCGAGCCGACCTTGCTCGTTGACACGGGTTCCGTAGGGGTAGACGTGCGAGATCGAGGCTGCGGCCAGGGTCACGGCCCCGATCATGTCATGGGTCCCGTCGCGTGGGATGATCGGCGCATGACGCGACGGCGCACGATCACGCCGGTGACGCCGGTCGAGATGGCGGTCAGCGACGGCCTCGCTTACTCGCTGTGGATGCCCCCTAACGGTGGCGCGGCGGGCGGGATCGTCGTGCTCCACGGCGCCGGCTCGTGCAAGGAGAGCCACTACGACTTCGCCCGTGCCGCGCTGCCGCTGGGATTCAGCGTGCTCAGCTTCGATGCTCGCGGACACGGCGAGAGCGACGGCCCGATGGACGCTCGCGTGCTGGATGACGTCTCCCTGATGGCGGAGGTGTTGCGAGCTGCGATTGGCAAGGAGCTGCCGATCGCGCTGCGAGGGTCGAGCATGGGCGGCTACCTGGCGCTTGCCGCGGCGCCGTCAAGCCGTGCCGCCGCGGTCGTGGCGATCTGCCCGGCCAGCGCTGGGGGTCTGCGGCGCGGTCTCGAGACGGGTCGGTTCACGTTTGAGGCGGACACCGACGAGCTCGACCGAGTCCTCGCCGCCCACGACCTCCACGCGATCGCCGGCTCGCTCGGCGTGCCCGTGCTGCTGCTCCACGCCGATGGTGACGAGCAGGTCCCGGTCGAGCATTCGCGCGAGCTCGAGACGAGGCTGACCCACCCGCGCAGCCGCCTGATCGCGGTTCCGGGCGGCCACCACCGCTCGGTGCAACACGATCACGAGCTGCAGGCGTTCAGCCTGCAGTTCATCAGGCGCGCGTTCTCGGAACCCTAGTCCGCTAGTGGTGAGTCAAGCCGCCGACGAGACCGCCCACGGTCTTGCCGGCCGAGGAGAGCGTGCCGCCCGCCGCGCCGGTGGTGGCGCCGATCGTGGAACCGAGCGTCTGGCCGGCGTGGCTGACCAGCCCGCCGAGCGTCGGGCTCACGTGATTGACGCCGCCGGCCACGGTCCCGGCCACCGAGGTGACGGTGCCGCCGAGATTCGAACCGGTCTGCGAGACCGTGCCACCGACCGCCCCGGCCGTCTGCCCGATCGTGCCGCCGAGGCCGCCACCGGCGCCGCCGCCGCCACCACCGGAACCGGTCCCGCCCGTGCCGCCGGAGCTGCCCCCGGACGGCTGGCCCTGCGGGTTGCCGATGCCGCCACCAGCACCGCCGCTGACCGGTCCGAGCGGCGTCGAGTGGATCGTCACGTGCTTACCGGGAGCGCCCGCTGCGGCCCCGCCGGCGGCGCCCGCACGGGCGCCGGTCACACCGGGCGTGGTAGCACTCGAGGCCGCCACCGCGGCCACCAGCCGCCGGGACGTGCTCGAACTCGACCCCGATCCGGCCTGCGACTGCGACACGACCACCGACACGGCAGAGGGCTGGGCGCCCACCTGCGGCCAGCCGGTGAAAGACACGACGGCGCTCGCGAGCACGAACAGGATCGCCGCGCCGGCCAACAGAGACCCGGCGGTTCCCAAGCCCGCAACATATGCCCGAGTGGCACGCACCTTTGACATTTATCGGCCGCCCGTCAAAACCCTTTAGCGTCGGTTTTCCCGCGCCCTATGCGGTCGCGACTGCGGGGTGTCCGCGACCCAACCGAACCCCGCCGCTGCGCGACAGCAGGGCGAGCCAAACGAGGCTCGCCACGATCAGCGCGATGCTCTCGAATTGTGGCACGGTCATGCCCAGCGCGACGCGGTGGTTGCGCCGGATGAATTCGATCAGCAGCCGCTCGATGCCGGACAGCAGCAGATAGAAGGCGAATAGCGCACCCGGCCGGAACGCGTCGCGCATCCGCCAGAGCCACCACGCCACCAGTCCCATCGCCAGCGTCTCGTAGATCGGGGTCGGCAGCACGGTCACGCCGGGCGGGGTCGGCACCGTCCCGTGCGGATAGCCCATCGCGGTGGGCAGGCTGGAGACCTTGCCGTAGTCCCCGTCCCCTGAGAGCTGGCAGCCGATCCGTCCGATCGCGTAGCCCATCGCCAGAGGCACGGAGCACAGGTCGAGCAGGGCGACGTTCAGCATCCCGCGCCACTTGGCCCAGGCGATCACGGCGAGCGCGCCGCCGATCACGCCCCCGTACCAGACCAGCCCCGAGCCCGAGAACAGGCTCCCGACGAGATCGTGCTTTACCTGGTGGTAGTTCTCGATCACGAAGTACACCCTCGATCCCACCAGACCGCCGACCAGCGCGGCGAATGCCACCTCGTACGCCCAGTCGACGGGTTTGCCGAGCTCTTTGAGGCGTCTCATCAGGATCAGGCCCGCGGCGATGAAACCGCACGCGAAGACGATCCCGAACGTCTTCAGCGAGACCCCGAAAACGTGAATCTCCGGCTGCACGTGTAGGAGATTAGGTCAACCCCCCTGATCCGCGCTCCAACGCGGCAGGCGGCTCTGCCGGGGCAGATCCCCGATAATCGCCGCCGTGCTGCCCAAGGTCGCCATCCTCTGCGGAGGCCGCGGAACGCGTTTGCAGGAGCACATGCCGTCGATCCCCAAGCCGCTGGTCGAGATCGGGGACAAGCCGATCCTGTGGCACGTGATCCAGATCTACCTCGCCCAGGGGTTCCGGCATTTCGCGCTGCTCACCGGATATCGGGCGGAGTCGATCGAGCAGTTCGCCAGAGCCGAGAGCTGGCCGGCCGACACGGTGATCGAATGCATCGAAACAGGTCTCGACACCCCCACGGGCGGGCGCCTGCGCCGCGCCGCGGCCGCGCTGTCGGACCAGCCGTTCTGCGTGACCTACGCCGACGGGGTAGCCGACATCGACCTTTCAGCCCTGCTCGCCGAACACTCCACCAGCCACGCCAGCGCGACGATGACCGTGGTCCGGCCCGAGCTTCAGTTCGGCGTGGCCGAGCTGAACGGTGACGGCCTTGTGCGCGGGTTCGTAGAGAAGCCGCGCAGCGAGCGCTGGATCAACGGAGGGTTCTTCTGCTTCGAGCCGTCGGTGCTCGACCTGCTTGCGGCCGACTCCGTGCTTGAGCGCGAGCCGCTCGAGCGGCTGGCCGCGGCCGGCGAGCTGAGGGCGTTTCGCCACGATGGGTTCTGGGAGTGCATGGACACCTACAAGGACGCCGTCGTCCTCAACGATCTCTGGGCCACGGGCCAGGCGCCATGGAAGCTCTGGAGCTGAACGGACACCGCACGCTGGTCACGGGTGCCTACGGGCTGCTCGGGAGCTGGCTGGTCCGCGCGCTCGTTCAGCGGGGTGCGGCGGTAACGGTGCTTCGCCGCGACGACCCGGCTCGCTCGGCTCTCCGTCTGATGGACCTCGAGCAGGCGGTGAACGTCGTCGACGGCGACATCTGCGCCGACGGGCTGATCGCCCGCGCACTGGCCGAGTACGAGATCCAGAGTGTGTTCCACCTCGCCGCCCAGACGATCGTCCCGACCGCCAACCATTCGCCGATCTCCACCTTCGAGACCAACATCAGAGGCACGTGGCAGCTGCTGGAGGCTTGCCGGCTCCATGGCGCCGAACGGGTGATCGTGGCCTCCTCGGACAAGGCCTATGGACCGCACTCCGAACTGCCCTATCGCGAGGACCTGGCGCTCCAGCCGATCTACCCCTACGACGTGTCCAAGGCGGCAACCGACCTGCTCGCGCGCTCCTACTGGCATACGTTCGCGCTGCCCGTCGCGGTGACGCGGTTCGCCAACCTCTACGGAGGTGGCGACACCAACGGCTCGCGACTGGTCCCCGAAGCGATCGCCGCGGTGCTGGCCGGCCGTCCACCGGTGGTCCGCTCCGATGGCTCGCCGGAGCGGGACTTCCTCTACGTGGAGGACGCGGTCGAGGCCTACCTGGCCATCTGGCGCGCGCTCGGACTGGGCACCGATGCCTGCGGACAGGCTTTCAACGCGGGCGGCGGCCGGCCCCGGCGCGTGCTCGACGTTGTGCACCTGATCTGCCGACTGGGGGACTCCAACCTCGAGCCGGACGTGCAGGGATCCGGAACGCCGTCGGGCGAAATCGATCGCCAATGGGTGGATGCCGGGAAGCTCCACTCGCTGACCGGCTGGGAGCCGTCGGTCAATCTCGAGGAGGGACTGCGTCGGACGATCGAGTGGGAGCGGGCGCACCGGTAGGCGGCCAGCCGCCCGTTCAGTACTCGCCTACCAAGTCTTCGGAAATCCTTACTGGACCGCGGATTCGTTCTGCCAACATCAGAAGCAAACCATGGCTCGACCGACTTCATTTGGCCGTGACACCGGGCTTCAGGCCCGGATGCTGCTGACCCTGTTCCTGCTCGGGTTGGTGTACGCCGTCCTGATCGGCGTGCTGATCGCCGCGGGTGCGGGCGCGGTGACTGTCGCCGTCCTCGCCGCCGTCGTGTTCGGGATCCAGTTCTTCACCTCGGACAAGATCGCCCTCTACTCGATGGGCGCACACGAGGTCAGCCCGCAGGAGGCGCCCGAGCTCCACGCGATCATCGAGCGACTCTGCATCCAGGCCAACCTCCCCAAGCCGCGGGTCGCGATCGCCGAGACGTCTATGCCGAACGCGTTCGCGATCGGCCGCTCGCCCAAGACGGCGACCGTGTGCGCCACCACCGGCATCCTCAGTCTGCTCAGCCCATCCGAGCTGGAGGCCGTTCTGGGACACGAGCTCACGCATGTCGCGAACCGGGACGTGATGGTGATGACACTGGCGAGTTTCTTCGCGTCGATCGCCTCATTCATCGTCCAGATGGGATTCTGGTTCGGCGCATGGGGTGGCGACGACGACGACAACGGGGCGAGCTGGCTCGTGGTGATCCTGGTTTCGGCGCTCGTGTACATGATCTCGTTCGTTCTGCTCCAGGCCCTCTCGCGCTACCGCGAGTTCGCTGCCGATCGCGGCTCGGCGATCATCACCGGCCGGCCGAGCGCCCTGATCTCGGCGCTGATCAAGATCAGCGGTGGCATGCAGCAGATCCCCCAGCAGGACCTGCGTGCCGCCAACGGCGAGCTGGCCGCGTTCTACATCTTCCCCCCGAAGGCCAAGCAGACGGTCGCCACGCTGTTCTCCACCCACCCGCCGCTGGAGGCGCGGATCGCCGCCCTTCAGCGTCTCGAGGCCCAGCTGCAGGGCACGGCCTAGCCCGTCGTAGGCGATAATCGTCCCCGCATGGGGTTCCTCGACGTGCTCACGGGCAAGCGCAAGCTGGCGGGTCCGGCGCCGGATCGCCTGTTCGCGATCAGCACCGGCTATGTCAAGCTCGAGACCGAGCTCGAGATCAGCTCCCGCGGTACCGCGGCGATCGTCTTCCAGCCCTTGGCGACCTCGGACTTCCAGTCGATCGTCCGCGACACGGAGGAGCTCGTCAAAGCGACCGCCAAGGACAGCGGCACGACCGTCGATGCCTCGGATGACAGCTTCGGCTTTCGCTGGCTGATCCTCCGCGGCAAGGATTTCGATGAGCTCGTCGTCGGGATCAACGCCGTCAGCGGCGCGCTCGAGACGGGGGGCTACGGCGAGCGCGTACTGTGCGCGGTGTTCGCATTCGAGGACAGCCAGAAGCGCCCCCTGTACTGGATCTACAACTACAAGCGAGGCGCGTTCTATCCGTTCGTCCCGGCCGGCGGAGAGCAGCAGCGCGACAACGAGCGCGAGCTCGTGCTCAAGGCGCAGATGGGCGGCGAGCTGCCGGTAGAGGCGGAGCTGAGCCGGTGGTTCCCGCTGTGGGGGATCCCGATCTGAGGCGGGTGCGATGTCGTCGGATCAGTGGCTTCACAACGGCCCCGACCTGCCTGCCCCCCGCGCAGCGCCGCCGCCCGAGACGCACCCGGACTGGCTTCCATCCGAGGCCGCGGACACTCCACGCGCCACTGACGCCGAGCCGGCGTCGCCGCCGGCGCTGGCGACGCTGATCCGCGAGGGGGACGCGGACGCGCTCCTGGGGTTCCGAGACGCGCACGAGCCGTCGGTCCGCGCGTACATGAGGGCGCTCTGCCCCGGCGACCGGGGGCAGGAAGCGGTCGACTCGTGCTTCACCGACCTGGTCGGCCGGCTGACCCCCGACGCCGGCGAGACCGTCGACCTCGAGGCGTTGGTGCTGATGTCAGCACGCTCCGTCGCGGCGGGCAGGTTCGAGGTCGCAAACGAAGCCGGCCCGAACGTGGATCCGATCTGCCGCAGCGTCCCGGAGCTGTTGGCCGCGCGCGCGAACGGCGAGCTCGATTCGGCCGAGGCGCTGGAACGCCACCTTGAGAGCTGCGCGATCTGCTCGGCTAGCGCGGCGCGGATGGAAGAGGCGGAGCGTCTGTTCCGCGAGGCGGGGCTGGGCGCGCCGGAGGGCCGGGCGCCGCACGCCCAGGCGCAGGCACCCGAGGCGCCACAACCGCCCCCGCCCGCACCCGAACCACCACCGCCCCCGCCCGCACCTGAACCACCAGAGCCCCCGCCCGCACCCGAACCGCCCCCGCCCCCGCCACCCCAGACGGTCGTCCGGCGTACGGGCGGCCTCGTCGGAGGCCTCCGCAAGACGCTCGGCGGGGTCACCGAGCGCTCGCGTCGCGGGGGTTCCTGAGCCGCGGCGGGAACCGGCGAATCGGCGACCGACGGCCGCTACGATGGCCGTCGGTGAGGCCCGATCGAGTTCGTCTGCGGATGGCGCTGCTGCTCGCGCTGCTCGCACCCTGCTCGCTGTGGGCGACCGCTCCCGCGCACGCCAGTACCCGCCTCCCCGGACCCGCGTTCTTCTCGACCGGCCTCGTCGACGAGGACATGTTCCAGAGCACGGACCCGACGGTGCGCGCGGACTGGCTCGGACGCGCGCGCAGCATCGGCTCGACCTGGATCCGCCTGCGGGCGAACTGGTACCAGATCGCTCCCAGTCAGCGACCCGCGAACTTCCGCGAGTCGGATCCTGCCGCTCCGGGCTACAGCTGGACGCGTCTGGATGCCTCGCTGCGCAGCGCCGCCGCCGCGCATCAGCGGGTGCTGCTCGAGCTGGTGGCGCCGCCGCTGTGGGCACTCGGACCGCATGCGCCGAAGTGGGCTCCGATCGACTCGTGGCGCCCGAATGCGCGTGACCTGGGCGCGTTCGCACGGGCGTTGGCGACCCGCTACTCGGGTGCCTACCCGGACCCGCTGCTCCAGGGCCATCGGCTCCCGCGTGTGTCCAACTTTCAGATCCTCAACGAGCCGAACCTGGGCCTGAACCTCTCGCCGCAGTGGACGAAATCGCCCAAGGGCGTCTACATCCCGACCGGCGCGTACATCTACCGCAGCCTGCTCAACGCCGGATACCGCAACATCAAGGCCGTGCAACCGCACGCCGTCGTGGTGATCGGCGGCCTCGCCCCCTACGGCGATCCGGTGCACGTCCACACACCGCCGAGATACCTCAACCGGATGCCCCCCGTCGTGTTCCTGCGCGAGCTGCTGTGTCTTCGTGGCGCGCGCCTGAAGCCCGAGAAATGTCCACAACCGGCCCACTTCGATGGACTCGACCACCACCCGTACGGGCTCTCGCCGACCGTCCACGCGATCAGCCCCAACGACGCCGCGGTGCCGGACATCGGCCGCCTGACCCGGATCATCAGGGCCGCCCGACGGCTGCACCGGGTGCTACCGCGCCGACCCAAGTCGCTGTGGGTGACCGAGATCGACTGGGACACCAACCCTCCGGATCCGAACAGCCGGGTGTCGCTCTCGACCCAGGCGCGATACCTGTCGCTCGCCTTCTACGAGCTGTGGCGGCAGGGCGTATCGCACGTGTTCTGGTTCCTGCTCCGCGATGCTCCCTACACCGGGCCGCTGCGCGGATCGGGCCTGTTCTTCCTGGGCGGGAAGCCCAAGCCGGGTGCGAGCGCGTTCCGCTTCCCGTTCGTGGCCCAGCGCAAGCGACGGCTGACCACGGTCTGGGGACGAAGCCCCAGACCGGGGCGAGTACTCGTTCAGCGCCGCGTCCACGGTGCCTGGCGAACGGTGAGGAGCCTGCGGACGACGCGGGGCGAGGTCTTCTACGCCACCCTCAGATTGAAGCCGCGGCTGCTGCTCCGAGCCGTCCAGCACGGCGTCGCCAGCCTCCCGTACAGATCGGGTTAGTGGAGCCTGAAGTACGGGGCGTACTCGAACACGTCCGCGAGTGGTCGGAGCGTGTGCGCTTGCTGATAGTCCTGCTCGGCCGCGGATAGCTCACCGAGCTCGGTCTCGATCCGAGCCAGTACGACCCAGTGAGTGAAGTTCGTCTCCTCGCGGCGGATCGCGCGGTGCAGATCGGTGGCGGCCTGTTGCAGCCGCCCCGCCGCCTCGAGCACCAGACCACGCTGCTCATACGGTGAGGCCGCCCACGGCTCGGCGCTGACGCCGTCGTTCGCCCATGCGAGCGCGAGGGGCAGGTTGCCGGCGCGGACCGCCGCCTGGCTGTGGCGGATGTCGGTCGTGCTCAGCAGGCCCGGGATCTGGATCGCTCCGGCAAGCGCCGCGATCGCGACCAGCGCGCCGCGCACGAACCAGCGCAGCCGTGGGCGCGGGCCGCTGAGGCGCGCACCGATGACCGCGATACCCGACACGGCGAGCACGGTTACGGCGGTGGCCTCCCACATCCAGTCGACCGTCGCGTGCATCAGGAAGACGATGAACGCGGACAGGAACGCTACGCTCGCGCCGACGCTGGGGCGGCGTCGCACGCGGAGCCGGACGCTCACGCCGACGATCAGCGCCCCCACGGCCACCGCGACGATCAGCAGCAGTCCGGGGAGGCCGAGCTCGGCCAGGTTCTGGAGCCAGATGTTGTGGGCGTCGTGCAGAAATTCGTAATCGGTGGCATGCCGGTTCCACCAGAACGCAAACGTCCCCGCGCCGGTGCCGGTCGCCGGTTTGTGATCGAAAGCGTGGACGGCCGATTGCCAGACCAGATAGCGACTGCTGGACAGACTGAGCAGGCGCGTGGCGGGATCGGCGCCCTGGACCGAGGTCTGGCGGGCCGGATGGCTGAACGAGTGCCAGCCGCGGGAGATCGCCCGTGGCCCGATCACGCCGGCGACGACGAGCACCACGACCAGGGCCGCCGCCAAGACCGGGCGGGCGAGCCGGCGCGGCACCGACCAGCTGTCCGAGCGCAGCATCACGGTTCCGACCGCCGCGAGCCCGCACACGAACATCGCCGCACCCAGGGTCAGGGCCACATCCCCGGCACCATGCGTCCCGGTCGCCCGCGCGATCTGCGGCGAGTCGCGGATTACCAGAATTACGGCGGCCGAGCCCGCGGCCGCCACGCCGGCGTGGAGCAGGGCGGTGAAGCGAGCGCGGCTCAGCGCTACGACCAGCACCACGGCCAACGCGGTCCCGGCCACTCCGGCGCGCGAATACGTCAGATAAGTCGCCGTGACGGCGGCGGGGACGAACGCCAGCGCCACGGCCCGATGGATCCGATTCGGCGCCTGGGCGCTCCAGGCCAGGCCGATCGCGGTCGACATCGCCCCCCAGGCGGCCACGGCGTTCCAGTAGCCAAGCGGGTAGCTGAGGCGATCGGTGCGAAACGCCTGCGCGACGTGGTCGGTCGGAAACGCGCCGGGGTCAAGCCGGCTCAGAACCCCGAGCAGGCAGACGACGAGCGCACCGAACCCGAGGCCGGCCGCTGCCTGCCTCCAGGTGTTGCGATCGAGCACCGCGGCGAACAGGACGATCAGTCCGAGATAGTCCGCAGTCCGCGCGATCTCCACCGTGGTTCGCTCCGCGCTCTCGGTCCACAGCAGGCTCAGCGCCGTCCACGCGACATAGGCGAGCATCGCTCCTGCAAGGATCAGGACGGCGGGCGAAGGCCGGCTCCGCGGCAGCAGCCGAAGGGCGAAGCCGACGCACAGCAGCCACCAGATGACCACCCCGTAGGCCTGGAACACGGTGACGTCGTAGGCCCCGCCGCGGAGCGCGTAGAGGAGGATCAGACTCGCGGCCCCGAGAAAGCTGAGGCCCGCAGCCAGTCGCTGGGCTCGGCCACTCCGGCGGCGGCCACGGCGGCGTCTTGGGCGCGTCGGTTCCCGCGTGACGACGCTGTGATGATCGATTAGCATCATTCGCGACCCGCCGATGTCATGGTCCGTACCACTGCCCTGAGCATCTTCGCCGTGTTGACCCTGGGAGCCTGCCCGGCACTGGCCGCGCAGCCGGGCGCCGCGTGCGTGGGTCCACCGTCGGTCGGCGCGATCAACCAGTACTGCGAGAACATCCCCGGAGCGACCGGAGGGCACCCGTCAGGGCCCGGCACACCGGCGGTCTCGTCCTCGCTTCCACGCCGCGTCGTCAAGCGCCTGACCGCCACCGGACATGCTCGCCTGCTGGCGCTGCCGGCTGCCGTTACCTCTTCGACACCGAGCAGGCGCGGCCGCGCGTCGAGCCCGGTGCGACCGCAGCAGAGCGGGATCAGCGCAGCGCTGTCAACGGACCCCCTGTCTCCCTTCATCCTCCTGCTTGTCGCACTGATTGCACTCACGCTCGCGCTCATGGCTGCTGCCCTGATTCGGCGGCGTCGTGTCGAGGACGCGACGACCTCGTAACGACGCCTCCCGCAGACGTCATCTTGGCAGCACGGCGGCGATGATTCGCCGGTTCAACCTCCGCCTCGGCCGGTGGCGCGCTCTAGCCGGGCTTGACCGCGGCGAGCAGGCCGTAGCCGAACGTGCCGTCGAGCCAGAAGCCCTCGAGCAGATCGGCCGAGCGGACGAACGCGTCGAACCCGTCACGGCCGAGCGTCGCTGCGACCTCTTCCCGGTGGGCCTCGGCATTGTCGCGCCAGCGCGCGAAGGTCGGCAGCGTCAGTTCGGTGAGGTCCTCCGCGACCTCGACATACAGACCGCGTGACCGCGCGAGCTCCGCGTACAGGGCGAGCGGCTCCATGCGCGCGTCGCCGAACGCGGTGCGAAGCGTGACGAAATTCTCACGACGCTCGCGCAACTCGGAGAATGGGATCTCGCGCCGCCGGATGATGTCGCATAGGACCATCCGCCCGTGCGGTCGCAGGACGCGAGCGCATTCCGAGATCAGCCGCTCGCGTTCGCGCATGAGGTGCGATGACTCGAGCACCCAGACACGGTCGAAGCTCTCGTCGGCAAGACCGTTGTCGGTCCCGTCGGCAACCTGGAACGAAACCAGCTCGGTCAGTCCGGTCGCCGCGACGCCGGCACGCGCCAACTCGACGCCCACCTCGCTCGTCGTGATCCCGAGCACGCTCACTCCGAAGCGGGACGCAAGCGCGCAGGCCTGCGTGCCGGTTCCGCAGCCGACGTCGAGCACATCCTGTCCCGCTGAGAGCGCGGCAGTGCCGATCATCCGCTCGGTCAGTGCCGCCGTTGCCTCGTGCAGCGGCTCGTCGCCGGTCTCGAACACCCCGTAGTGAAGCTCGTCTCCGAGCAGGAGCCGCCATGCCTGCGTGACTCGGTCGTAATGGCCGGCGGGGTCGTAATCGGGCGCTGAGGTTCCCGCCGCCATGATCACGCCTCCCCCGGTCCCAGATGCGGTCTCGCCGCGTCCGCGATCCGCGCCGCGAACCGTAGGCGGCCCGCCGGACTGAGATGCACCGGGTCGATGTACTCGGTCGCCGGACTCTCGAAGATCGCGTTGACGACGGTTCCGAGCTCCCCGCACTGCGCGCGGAACGCAGCCTCGATCAGGGTGGCGTTGCGAGCGACGTGCTCCTTGGCCTTTGCACCCAGTGTCGCCACCAGCACCTCGTGGTTGATCGGGGGGATGTACGCAATCGACGGGATCTCGAGCTCGCGCAACATCGCCGCCATCTCACCGACGATCGTCACCCCGAGGCTGTCCGGCTCGAACCGCTCGGCGTTGTAGAAGTCCATCAGGTGCCGGATCCGCACCGCCTTCTGCCACCTGGTCGCCGGGACCGCGTTGGTGATCAGGCGCAGCTCCCCGACCGTACGCCGGGCCCCGAACAGGCTCGGCGCCGGCTGACGCTCCCATGTCGCCACCGCCTCCTCGGTGTCGTGCTGCACGAGGCGGCGCGGTCGCTTTCGCCCGTTGCCGTTGATGATCGTGCGCAGCTCGGCCGACATCAGCTCATAGCCGACCTCCGGGTGCGAGAGCCAGTGCGACTGCGACATCATCACCGAGGCGGGGACGATCACCACCTTCGGCCGCGACCGGCAGTGCGGCAGGGCGCTCAGGTACGCCATCACAATCCGCGCGTTGTACCCCGGACCAACCAGTGCCTCGAACGTGGTCGCCGACCCGAGCTCGTCGCGAACCATCTCGACCAGATGACGATGATCGGTATCGGTCGGCGTCGTCCAGAACATCGCCGAGTCGCCGAACACGAGCAGGTCTGTTCCCTGCGGTTTCGCGTACGAGTGCTCGAGGGCGCGGAGCTGCCGGAGCTGGACGTCGCTGTAGCGCTTCGCCCACTTGCGCTCGAGCCGAAAAGCCGTGTCCTTGACCAGCGCAGCCGTGCGCTGCGGGTCACCGATGCCCGTCAGCCCCGTCCTGAACCAATCCCGCGCATTGGTCTGCACGGCGACGAAAGTAGCAACTGGCGTATGCCCGCGCGCCACCTAGTACGCTCACCGCGTCCAATCGACCGACAGGGGTTAAATGGCTGACACACGGAACCAAGTCGAGGGGACGATCAGATCGTTCCTGACTCGGACAAAGAAGCGCAACAAGGGCATCGAGCTCGACACCTCGCTGTACTCGGAGGGCATCGGTCTCGATTCCCTGGAGACGGCGGAGCTGTCCGCAATCCTCGAAGACGAGCTCGGAAGTGATCCGTTCACCAACGGTGAGCTGCCGCAGACCGTCGGCGACATCGTCGGCTTCTACGAGAACCAGACTCCCACACATTGATCGAGCTAATCCGGGCGGCGGCGGAGCGCGCTCCCGAGCAGGCGGCGGTGATCACCAATGACTCGGCGATCACCTACGCGGGGCTGCTGGCCGCTGCCGAGAACGTCGCCAACGCTCTGCGCGAGCGGGACATAACGCGGTTTGCCATCGCGGACGTCGACGCTGTCGTCGTGCTCGCTTTGCTCGCCGGGGCATCGGCCGCTGGAGCGGATGCGTGCATCTACCCGCCGCTCGAGACCGGGGACGAGGCGGCCGAGCTCGCCGAGCGCTTCGACCACGGAACGCTCGTGTCCGCCGACGAAGTCACAGGGGACTTCGAGCTGCTCACCGCTTCGGAGCTGATCGATGCCTCGTCCGCCGCGAGCACGGGACCGGGCAAGCCGCCGGACGAGCGCCCGCTGCTGATCCTGACCACCGGGACGACCGGAGCTCCCAAGGGTGTGCGCCACGACTGGGCGCGGGTGATGCGCGCGGTGGCCCACGTCCATCCCACTCCCGACCAGCGCTGGCTGCTGGCCTACGGGCTGCACCAGTTCGCCGGATTGCAGATTCTCGTTCACGTGACCGCGGCGCAGGCGACCCTCGTCGCGCCGGCACCGCGCCGCCCGCGCGAGGGCCTCGCCGCGATGCGCGCGCACGCCGTCGACCACGCCAGCGCGACGCCGACGTTCTGGCGCTTCGTCCTCGCCGAGATGCGCTCCGACGACGGTCCGGTGCCTGCGCTCAGACAGATCACGCTCGGCGGTGAGGCGGTGCCCGCCCAGGTCTTGGACGACCTGCGCACGGTGTTCCCGGAGGCGCGCATCTCGCAGATCTACGCCGCCAACGAAGCCGGAAGCTCGCGCTCGGTGCGCGATAACCGGCCGGGGCTGCCGATCGATGCGCTGAGCGAGGACGAAGACGAGCTGATCGCCCACAAGATCCTCGACGGACAGCTCTGGGTGCGCTCAAAGATCGGGATGCTCGGCTACTACGGCGAACCCCCGATCGATCCCGACGCGTGGCGTCCGACCGGAGATCTGGTCGAGGTCGTGAACGATCGCGTCGTGTTCCGCGGGCGTGCCTCCGACATCATCAACGTCGGCGGCGTCAAGGTCCACCCGCTGCCGATCGAGGACCGCATCACGAGCGTCGGCGGCGTCGAACTCGCCCGCGTCTTCGGGCGACCGAATGCCCTCACGGGGGCAATCGTCGCGGTCGACGTCGTGCCCACGGCCGGGGCCGACACCGAGGCGGTCGACGCCGCGATCCGCGACGTCTGCGCGGACCTGCCGGCCGCCCATCGGCCGCGCAGCGTCCGCTTCGTGCAGTCGCTCGCGATGACCGGGAACAAGATCAACCGGCGCGTCACCGCGGATGCAGGCTGAGAGCACGATTCGAACCGTCGTGATCACCGGCGGCAGCCGCGGACTCGGCGCCGGGCTGGTGCAGTCGTTCCTGGACTCCGGCGACCGGGTGGCCACCTGCGCGCGCAGCGCGACGCCCGCGATCGAGCGGTGGTCCGCCGACCCCGCGCTCGCGGACCGGTTCATGTTCGGGACCGCCGATCTTCTCGCCCGCGGCGACATCGAGCGCTTCGTTGCCTCAGTGTTCGACCGGTGGGGCCAGATCGACGTACTGGTCAATAACGCCGGTATCGCTCGTGACGGGATCCTCGGCCTGCTATCCGAAGATGACCTCGACACCGTCGTCGATCTCAACCTCAAGGGAACGCTCTGGATCACGAAGCTGGTGACGCGGCACATGCTGGCGGCAGGACGGGGCGGGCGGATCGTCAACGTGTCCTCGATCGTCGGCCTGTCTGGCTACCGTGGACTCTCGGTGTACAGCGCGACCAAGGCGTCGCTCGACGCGATCACGCGCGCGCTCGCGCGCGAGCTCGGCTCGCGCGGGATCATGGTGAACTCGGTCGCGCCCGGCTACATGCGCACGGAGATGAGTCACGGGCTCGATGAGCAGCAGCTCCAGCAGATCGTGCGCCGGACCCCGGCGGGTCGCCTCGGCGAGCCGGAGGACGTGGCCCGGGCGGTGCAGTTCCTCGCCGCCCCCGAGAACACGTACATCACCGGTCACGTCCTGGTCATGGACGGCGGCCTGACCGCCTGATCAGCTCGGAGCGCTTCGCACGTGCGGGTCACGGGCGATCGCCCGCTCGATCATCGTGGCCACGATCCGGTTGCCGGCCACGCTGAAGTGGAATTGATCTGCGAGAAAGTCGCGTTTGCTGCGCCCGAACGCCGCGTCGGGATCGACGGTCACCACGTAGCCGTCGAACTCATGGGCGACCGCCGACATCGCACGGTCGAGTGCCTCGATCTGGGCGTCCGTGGGCATGAACGGCCACGGACCGTGGCGGTAGATCGTGAAGCTGGGCGGTCGTGGATGCTCGACCAGGACCACGAGCCCGGGGCGGCGTGATTCGAGCGAGAAGCCGACCAGGTTGGCGCCTCCGAGAACCGACGTGATCGAGCCGCGCACGATGTGGCCGCCGCCTGCCGGTACCCGCACGCGGAACGCGGCCGGCGTGTTGGCGGCCGGCGCCGGTCGCGGCGTCCCGAGCGTCCGCGTGTCGAGTGTGCCGACGCGTTTGCCATCGCGGGAGAACGTGTACACGGCTCCGATCCCCTGTCGGAACATCACCGTGAACGCTACGACCCCGCCCCGGAAGCCTCGCGGGCTGCGCCAGACGAACTCGCCATTCTCCCGCGTCACCTTCTCGCCCACCGCATTGGTCCAGTGACCCACGTAGTGAAGCGCGGGATCGCTGAACCCGTGAACGTCGGAGGGCCGCGTGCGCAGCCTCGAAACCAGCTCCCGCAATCCCGCCTCGTAGCCAGCCAGCGACGGGCCGAACAGAGCCAGATCGTTGGCGCCCCACATCACGACCGAGAGCTGCGTGGCGGCATCCGCGGGTATTCGCGGCAAGAGTGCAACCAGCTGGCCCTGCAGCGTCGAGCCACCGACCCCGAGGTTGAGGACGGTGCCGGCGAAGCGGTCACACACCTTGGTGACGAACGCTTGCGACGGCAGGACGCCGAAGCCGACGATGCCGCTGTGCCCGTAGCCGGTGCAACCGGTGATCGGACCGATGCCATCGAGGACAAGGCGCCCGCTGGGTGCCGGAGCGGTCGATCCGCACCCGGCGAGGCCAAGCCCGACAGCGATCACGAAGGCGCACGCGGCGCAGCAGAGCACAGCTCGCACCCCCGCGCGCACCCTGCCGACCCGCTCGATCACGGCCGCGACAGTAGCGCAGCCGAGCTTTGGTCAGATCCGGTTCCCCGAGCGCGCAGTACCCATTTGTAGATTCGCCAGGACCCCAGGTAAAATCGTGAA
The DNA here is from genome assembly GCA_963796645.1 of uncultured Solirubrobacterales bacterium. GTDB lineage: Bacteria > Actinomycetota > Thermoleophilia > Solirubrobacterales > Solirubrobacteraceae > Palsa-465. Next base: position 164,321 of record CAWCMQ010000011.1, read on the forward strand.
TGGTTCAGCCGGCAGGGGTTGAGTCCCGACTCTGATCGACCGAGTATGTGACGAGGATGCACTGCTTGACGAGGGGTTGGGACAACTCGCTGCGTCGCACACGATGAGCAACGCACAACAGGACACGACACTCGCGGACTATCTCCGCGTACTCAAACAGCGCAAGCTGTTCATCATCGTCGTCGCGCTGATCTGCACGGCGGCGGCGCTGGGCGTATCGCTGATCCAGAAGAAGTCCTACGACGCCACGGCCTCCGAGGTGGTCAAGGATCCCAACCAGGACCTCCTCTCGCTGGGCGGTGGCGGCTTCAGCACGCAGACGCCGCTGCAGCTCGCCTCCGCGCACGCGCCCGATGTGACGCGTCCCGAGGTGCTGGCGGCGGTCAAGAAGAGCCTTCATAGCCCGCTGACTCTGAGCCAGCTGAAGAGCGCTGTCACGGTCGGAATTGACACCAATTCGTTCCTCGTCACGATCGACGCCGCCGCTCGCAACCCCAACCAGACGGCCGCGATCGCCAACGCGTTCGCCGAACAGGATGCGCGGCTGACCACCGACGAGGCGCGCGCCTCATTCGCCGCCCAGGCCACGCAGCTCCAGAAGAAGCTCAAGCGGCTGACCTCGGCGAAGGATCCCAATCGAGCGATCTACATCGACCGCCTGTCGACTCTGCAGTCGCTCGCGGCCGTGGCTCAGCCGGTCCAGGTCAGCCAGAGTGCCACCGCCCCCTCCTCGCCAACCTCGCCCAAGCCGGTGCGCAACGCGATCGCGGCACTCATGTTCGGACTGCTGCTGGGTGTGGCGCTCGCCTATGGCCGGGCCGCCCTCGACCGCCGGCTCCGCCGCTCCTCAGACGTCGAACAGCAACTGAGCCAACCCGTGGTCGGTCACATCCGCTCGCAGGCGCTCGGCCATGCCGGCGCCGCCCCGGGCTCGAACGGCTCGGGACCATTGGCTGACGTCGATGCCGAGTCCTTCCGGATCCTGCGCCACAACGTGCGCTACCTCGCCGCCGGTGAGGGCATCCGAACACTGTTGGTGACCAGTGCAACCGCCCAGGAGGGCAAGTCGACCGTCGCGGCGTCACTGGCATCGGCGAGTGCCGAGGCCGGGAAACGCACGCTGCTGATCGAATGCGACCTACGCCGTCCGGTGCTGGCCCGTCGCTTCGGACTGGCCGAGACGCCTGGGCTGACCGAGTATCTCGTCGGGCATGCCAGCCCCGCCGAGATCCTCCAGGTGGTCAAGCTCGCGCCCTCCGGCTTCAACGGCTCGACCCCGCAGTCGACCAACGGCGATGAGCCGATCGGTCCGGCGCCCCTGGTCTGCATCACCTCCGGCACCCAGCCGCCGCGCCCGGCGGATCTCCTCGCATCCGACCGCTTCCGACAGTTTCTGGCCGAGGTGAGCGAGGTCTACGACACCGTGATCATCGACAGCGCGCCGCTGCTGTCGGTCGCCGACACGCTCGAGATCGTGCCCCACGTCGCCGGCATCCTGCTCTGCGTTCGGCTCCGGCAGACCACGCGCGAGCAGGCCCGCGCGATGCGCAACGCACTCGATCGCCTCCCCGACCGAGCCGTCGGGATCGTCCTCACCGACGTCAAGGAAGCCGAGGACGACTACTACGGCTACTACTACGGGGCGGCGAAGACTTCCGCCGGCAAGACGTAGGCCCCGGCGGGCCGCGGCCCCGCGCACCGGGCGCGGGCCAAGCCGGCCGCGCGCGCCCGGCCGGGCCGCGATCCGCTAGGGCTTGATCCAGATCGCGCTGTCGGTCACCCCGTCCGTCGTCCACACGCAGCGCCAGTCGGCCACCAGCTCGGCGAACCGCCGCCAATCGGCATCCGCCGGCCCCTTGCCCATGCGGGAATGCGGGGCATGCGTGGGGTGGTCGAGGAACCAGTGGATGTCGTCGACGTACAGCAGGCCGTACGAGGCCAGCTTCGGGACGGCGGCGAGTGCGCACTTCCCTCGGTGCATGCCGTCGACGATGCACACGTTGACCTCACCGTCGGCGAACCGGTCGATCGCACGGACGTAGGGCGAGGACTCGGCCGTCTGCACCGGGCCCGCCTCCAGCAGCTGCACGGCGTCCTTGTCGACCCCCGCTGCGGTCAGCTGAGATCCGACGCGGTCGAACCACTCACGATCGTGCTCGATGCTGTGGACCTCCTTGGTCCGGGCGCTGAGCCAGACGGTGCTCCGGCCCGATCCCCACTCGAGGCAGACATCGGTCGGCCGGAGCAGCCCGGCGAAGTAGAACGCCGCGTCCTTGGGCCACCAGGGCGCGTCGGGGTGAGTCTTCTGGTCGTACGCCAGCACCAGCCTGTCGCGGATATAGCGAGGGGTCCAGAACGACTTGGGTCGGAATTGCAATTCGTTGCTCTCCTAGCTCGTTGTGCACTACAGCGCCGCGGCGCCACTCTGACGGAGCGCGGGCGGGCGCGCGGTCGAGACCCGCATCGGCCTTCGGAACACCGCGCTTGACGGCCGGCCGCGCACCTCCGCCCGCGCAATCCAGGCCATCGCCATGATCAGACCCGGTAACACGTACAGGTACTTGTCGCCGAGCTGCGCGTCGAAGATTCCATTCGCGAGCCAGCCGACGACGCCCATCATCGCCGCGATCGCCTCGTCGAACGGCCCGGCGCGCAGGGCCTGCCGAGTCGAGGCGATCAGCCCGCCCACGTAGGTGAGGAACGCAACCATCGCGATCGCACCGCCGGCGGCCAGTACCTGGAGGTAGATGTCGTGGGCGTCCTCGATGACCGAGAAACCAACGCCCTCGAGCGGGCGGGTCCGGATCTGCAGCAGCGCCACCTTCGCGTCGGCCGAGCGCTGGATGTCGCTTCCCGCCGCGCTCGGGTCGTTGCCGCCGAGCCGGATCTGATGAAGGACGTGGCTCCCCAGCTTGGTGAACATCAGCACGAGCGTGACCGCGAGCGCGATCGTCGCGGCGAGGATCGGCAGGAGCGGCACGACGTGCTTGCGGAACCTCGGGACTGCAACGCCCGTGATCGCGATCACCGCGAGCACCGTGATGATCCCGTCCCGCGAGCCCGAGGCGTAGACCGCGGCCACCAGCGTGATCATCGTGATGATCCCGGCCACGGTCCAGCGCCGAGAGCGCCCGAGCCAAAGCATCGCCGTCGGCGTGCCCATCACCGCGGTCAGGGCGAGGTAGTTCGGATGAATCGTCAGGCCCGACGTGCGGCTCGCGGCGATCGCGTACGGAGCAAGGTGGATGCCGGCGTAGTCGAGCACCCCCACGGCGGCGTTCACGAACGTGCCGATCGTCCACAGATCCAGTAGCCGCGCGCATCGCTCCCGGCTGGTCGCCGCGGTAGCGATCAGCAATGGCACGAGGATCGCCGACAGCTCGAACTTGATCAGAAACGCGAGGTCGGATCGCGGCGGGAGGTAGCCGGGTACCAGCACGACCGCCTCCTGCTGCACCAGCGCTCGGTTCGCGAGCTCGTGATTCTGGGGAAAGATCGCGCTCAGCAATCCGGCCAGCGCAAACCCGATCCCGGCCAGCATCAGCCAAGGAGGTATGCGCGGCGAGCGGCGCTCGAGCACCAGGTAGGCCACGACGGAGGCAAACGCCATCACCATGAAGACGTCGCCGAACGCGCCCCCTCCGATCCGGATCCCGTTCCAGGTGACCGTGAGCACGAGGATCGAGACCGTGATGTACATCAGGCGGTCGGCCGAGGTTCCCATCAGCACCACGCCGCCGACCACGAGGATCCCGGCCGCGGCGCCCGCCGCCACGCCGAGACCTGTACCGGCGAGCAGGATTCCTCCTCCGGCGACCAGGAACAGCGTCAGCAGACCCAGCGTCGTTCGGCGTGCGCTAGGCATCGGCAGCCTCGAGCGCGGGCGCATCCACCGCTGCTGCCCGGCGCAGCCGCGGAATCGCAAGCCCGACCACGATCGTCCCAAGGCCGCAGGCTGCAGACAGCGCCAGCGCCACCGCCACGCCCTGTGCGCCCGAGGAGGACAGCAGCACGACGAACGGGAACAGCGTGGTCAGCGAAGCGATCTCGGCGAACGTCCCCAACGCTGGCCGGCCGGCTCCCCGCGAGCAGTCGCTGAGGACGCGTGTAACGCAGAACAGGAAGGTGCTGATCAGGAGGATCCGGCCGACCGCAACCGCGGACGAGAACGCCTTGCCGAACAGCACCGGGACCACGAACGGGAGCGCCAGCTCGGTGGCGAGGATGATCGCTCCGCACAACACGACGGCCAGCCCCACGAACTTGACGATCTCGCGCGCCCGTCCGTGCTCGTTTCCGTCAGCGGCGACATGCGGGTAGGCGACCAGCCCAACTGCCTGCGCGACGAACCGCGGCAGATTGGTGAACGCAACCGCGACCACGTAGATCCCAAGGGCGATCTGCGAGATGAACAGCCCGACGATCGCCTGATCGAGCTGAAACCCGGTCAACGGTGACATCGAGCCGAGCAGTGCCTTGAGCCCGAACCGCACCATCTCCCCCACCCGCGCGGGCTCGGAGCGCCCATCTGCCGTGGCCACCTTTCGCAGCGAGCGCCGCGCAGCGATCACCGACACCGACGCCGAGAGCAGATAACCGGCGACCCAGATCGCGGTCACCAACCACAGGCCGCGGGCGCCGACAAGCAGAATGGCGACCAGAATCCCGGCGTTCAGCGGCGGGAAGATGAGCATGCAGAGGTTCAGCGTGCGGAAGTCCTGCGTCCCCTGGAGCACCGCGAGCGCGTAGAAGAACGCGACGATCGCGGGGGTGGCGAACAGGCTGATCGCCGCCGCCACCTGGACGCCCCCCGGGGCGCCGTTGAACACGACGAGCAGCACGCACGCATGGACAACGATCAGCCCGGCTGTCTGCGCAGTGATAACTCCGCGGAGCGTCCGCAGCACGCGGATCCCCGATCCCTTGTCGCGGGCGATCCAGTACGTCGCCGCCAGTGGCGTGCCGAGCGTCCCGATCAGCGGCAGCACGGTCGCAAACAGCAGCAGCAGCGCCGAGCGGCCGCGATCGAGCACACCCAGGATCCGGGCTCCGGCCACACCGCTGAGCAGCAGGCACGCCTGAGTGACGAGGCTCACGCCGATGTTCCCGGCGATCGCCCGATAGATGCGCGGAAGCTTCAGGCGCCGCGTCCGCGGCGCGCGATGTTCAGGAGCAGCGACGGCAACCTCGCCGCCGCGCAATTGCTTGATCAACTTGTCCTCGGTCGTGCCCTGCGTTTGTCACACCGTCGCGACCGCGCCTGAGCATCGGTCGCCGCGAGTCCCGCAACTGTCGCGTGGGGCCGATTGTATAGGGGGTCTGGACGCCGTCGCGCCGGTTCAGAACCGTCGTTTCCAGCGCTTTCGCACGCTAGGATCGGCCGCCGATGACTGCCGCGGATACCCGTCCCCTCGGTGGCGAGCGCGACCGTGGATCGTCGTCGCTGATGGCCGCGCCGGGCGAGACCGAGCAACGCTCGACGCTCCGCTGGATGGCCAGGATCTGGCTGGTCCTGCTGGGACTGCCCAAGTCGATCCTGTTCAACCTGCGCTACCTGCCGTTGCGGCAGGCGATCCGCCTGCCGGTGCTGGTCAGCCACCGGATGGCGATCTTCAATCTCGGAGGGCGGGTGACCGTCGCCCGCGCTGCCCGGCCCGCCAGCGTGCTGCTCGGCTTCGGCGCCAACGGCGCGTTCGACTTCCGGCGCTCCCGGAGCGTGTGGCAGGTGGCCGGCGACGTCCGCTTCGAGGGACCGGCACGGCTCGGTAACGGGTTCAAGCTGTCGGTCGCACAGTCCGGGCGTGTGAGCTTCGGCGAGGGCTTCGTGCTCTCGGCTGAGAGCCAGATCGTATGCCGGGAGAGCATCAGCATCGGCCGGGACTGCCTCGTCTCGTGGGATGTCCTACTGCTCGACAGCGACTTCCACCCGCTGCTCGGAGCCGACGGGGTCGAGTCCCGCACCCAGGCACCGATCTCGTTCGGCGACCGCGTCTGGATCGGCGCGAGATCAACCGTGCTCAAGGGCGTATCGCTAGGGAACGACGTGGTCGTCGCGGCCGGGTCGGTCGTGGCGCGCTCCCATCCCGAGGACAGCGCGTTGATCGGCGGCAACCCGGCCCAGCTGATCCGGACCGGAGTGACGTGGAGGCGGTGAGCCGGGCTCCACTAGGGCTCGACTACGAGTGCTGCGAGCGCCGCCAGGGCAGGCTCGGCCCGATCCCGTCGACCTGCCAGCCGCGCCCGCCCAGCCGCGACAGCGCCCGCTCGGGGTCTCGGGTCGCCAGGTAGCTCGGACCCGGCCATGGGCTGGGCGGCTTGCGCTCGGCCGGAGCCACGAGACAGAGTCCGAACAGGTCGTTCTCGAGGCTCACGAGGTGGTATCCCGCGTCCTCCACCAATTTCGTGCTGGCGTCGGGGTACGGGTCGTGATCTTCGAACACGATGTCCCGGATCAGGCCGCGTTCGAGCAGGTGCCGCGCGCCGGCCAGCACCTCCGGCTCATGGCCTTCGACGTCGATCTTCAGCAGGCCAACCGGTGTCTCGCCCAGCACGTCGTCGAGCGTGTGCACGTCGACCCGGATCCGGTTGGCTCCGTTCGTCCCAGCCGGCGCGTCGGCGTCCGCAAGCGCGGCGAGGCCCATGTTGACGTGAAACAGCGGGCCGGAGGACAGCTCGGCTGTCCCTTCGTGATCGGAGACCGCGGCCTGTCGCGCGTCGACGCTCGCGACCTCGGAGTGCTCGCGCCACCGGGCGACGTTGGCCGACAGCATGCCGAACACGGCCGGATGCGGCTCGTAAGAGATCACCCTGCCGTCGGCGCCGGCGCGCGCTGCGGCCAGGCTCGTCAGGTACCCGACATTGGCTCCGACGTCGACCACCAGATCGCCGGGGTCGATCAGCCGGTGGAGGGTCTCGGTCACGCACGGATCGAATACGCGCGCGGTGAGAATTGTGTAGCCGATCGCCTCCTGCGCGTTGACCTCGATCGGCAGCCCCCACGGGAGCGGCGCGACGGCGAGCTCCGACCCCTGTGGACGCCCCGCCTGCACCCCATGAAGCGCCCGTCGGATCAACCGGCGCGGATGAAACACGTACTGCGGTTTGTCGCGAATCCGGGCTGGGATCATCACGCCGCCTCACCGAGTCTGAACCACTGGCAGCGAGGCGGAATGCGTCCGTAGCGCGGCGACAGGAGCACCAGGTCCCATACCGCCAGCAGGCGCTTGGTCGGGCCCCGCACTGTCCGCACCGGCCAGGCGTTGACCCGCCCGGCAATCGAGCTCGGCTCGTACGCGCGCGCCTGGCATCGGCACTTCGCCATCTCCCACAGCTCAGTCAGCGCGTTGACCGGCTCGTAGCGGTGATCGAGCACGGCGAATCCGTGCCTCGAGGCGACGCTCTCCATCGCCGCCCTGGTCCAGCGGCCGATGTGATTCGGCGGCATCTCCCAGAAGCCCGTCACCTCCTCCTGCACGTTCACGCTGGCATCGTTGGGCACGCCGATGAACAGCTGCCCGCCGGGGGCCATCAGCTCCCTCAGCGACGCGAACACGTCATCCACCCGATCCATGTGCTCGAGCACCTGGAACATGCAGATCGCGTCGAACACGCCCGGCCGTCTGCCGGCCAGGTCCTGCGGGGAGAGCCTGAACGTCTCGACCCCCGGAATCGCGCCGAGCGAGGCCAGCGAACCGTCGTCGTACTCGGTGGCGCACACGCGACCGTGGACCCCTGCGGCCCGCGCCTTGCGCAGGAACGCTCCGTCACCTGCCCCGATCTCGAGCAGGTCGATCGATCCGGTCGGCAGTGCCTCGATGGTGAGATCGAACTCGAACCGATCAGCCGGGTAGAGCTCGCTGCCCTCAGTGATCAGGTTGTAGATCTCCGGCGTGCCGGACACGAACGGATCCGCGAACCAGAACCCGCACTTCTCGCAGCGTCGAACCAGCACACAGTCGCCGCCGAAGAGCTCCGCCAGCCGGTCGCGGAGCTCGGCGTTGCGCTCGGGAGCCCGCGCGACCGGGACCAGGTGCTCGGCGGCCGCCGCCACCGAGTGCTTGTGCCGAACGGGAGCAGCGCCCGCGCCACAAGCCGGGCATGCGTCTCCGCGATCCTGCAATGTCGCCACTTCGGCCGGCCGCTGCGCCCGCCCGCTCACCCCCACCGCTCTCAACGCCTCCGCCGCGGCCGTCTCATCTTGCCCAGGCTACATAGTCTTCGCCGATCGCTCGCCGGTTGCCGCCGCGCAACTGATTCGCCACCCACCTGCCGGTTGCCTCGGGGCTCACGACCTCCTGCGCCCAGCGACGACCCGCATCCGACATGAACCGCATCAGCTCCGGATTCGAGACCAGCTCCCGCACCGTGTCCGGCAGCTGCGACCATGATCTGAGCTCGCGGCGCGGAAGGCCGGCGTAGTACCACGCGGCCGGTAGCGGCTCGGTGATCAGCACGCACCCGGATACGGCGGCCTCGAACGTCCGATAGGTCTCAAGCGAGCCCCCGCGCGGCACGAGGCAGATCTTCGTGTCTCGCAGCGACTGAGCGTAGTCGGTCGGGTCGCGCTCGTAGGAGGCGTTGAACGACTCCGTCTCGAACAGGTCGATCGTCAGCCCGGCGGGAAGCCGCTCCAGCGCCGAGACCATGCGCTGACGGCTGACCGTCCGGGGCGCGTACGTCCTGCCGCCCCCGAGACTGCCGCGGAAACCGATGTCGAACGGACGCTGTTCGAGCGGCGGCACGTCCTCGCTGGCCGCGTCTGCACCCGGCATCCCGAGCGGCAGCCAGGCCGCCTCGACGCGCCGCCGCGGCGCCAGACGCGGCCACGTCGACCTCGCCGCCGCCAACCAATTGCGCGCCCACAGCGCATACTCGCCGACGGCCAGGGGCAGGTCGAGCGGGCGGCCGCGCCACGGGGTCCAGTAGGTGTTTCCGTAGGTCCGGAACATCGGACACGGTGGCGGCTCAAGTACCGGCATCACCTTCTCGTCGCCGACCAGGAACCACACGTCGCGGGCGGTCAGCGTCGTGTCGAGGTCTTGGAAGTACGAGATCACGAACCGGTCGACGTCGACGCCTGAGCCGCACGCGACTGTCGCGACCTGCACGAAGTAAGGCAGGTCTCGATAGTCGGCGTTCTCGGCCAAAGCCTCGTGCGCCGGGATCGGCCCGCATCCGTCACAGAAGTCGATCACGACACTCGGCATGGCAATCGCGGGGCAGCTTAACCGGGCGTTTTCGCGCCGGGCGCAGTTCGGTCGCCGCCTCCACCTTGGTCCAGAGCGGTCCCGATCCGGGTCGGACATCCGTCCACCGGCTCCCGACGCCGGCACAAGTGGGGCCACGTGGCCTGCCGAAGCGATACAGGAAGCAGGGCATGCATTCGGACCACCGACATGAGATCAGCAGAACACCTCAGCCGCAGGGCGCCTCGATGCGCGGGCACTGCCATCCTCCTGATTGCCACGTGCCTCGCGTTCCTCGCCCCTGCCGGCGTCGCTCGCACGACGACGATGCGCACACGCGCGCTTCAGACGCTCGCCCAGAGGGGATACCACCACGTCTCGCTGCGCTGCCGTTCGCGGCGCGGTAGCGCTCGCTGCAACTGGAGCGCCGTCCGTAGCAACGCCCAATGCACGGGTGAGGTAACGGTCAGGCGCGTGCACCGCTCCGAGCGCGTCGCGGTGCGAGTGGCCGCCTGCCGCGCACGCACCCACGGCGTGCTGAGCACGAGCCATCCGCCCCCGCCCCCGCCCACCTCCAAGCAGCCGTCCGCTCAGCCTCCGCTGCAGCTCGGGTTCAACACCTACACCGCTGCGCGGACAATCTCTGAGCAGCAGGAGGTCGGGGCCAAGGTCAGCCGCCTGTTCGTCGATTGGGCGGTGGTGGAGCCGAGCCAGGGCACCTGGAACTGGCAACAGTCCGATCAGCAATACGCGGCGTTGCTGGCCGCTGGGCTGCGCCCGGACATCGTCGCCTTCACCGCCCCGTGCTGGGCGCGTCCGAGCACCAGCTGCAGCAACCCTTACTTCACCGGTCCGCCCGACCAGAGCTACATGCAGGACTGGACGACCTACGTTCACGACCTCGCCGTCCGCTATCCAAACGCGGCCGCGATCGAGGTCTGGAATGAACCGAATCTCGACCAGTACTTCCTCCCCCGTTCGGATCCGGCGCGCTTCACCCAGCTGCTGAAAGCGGCCTATGCCGCGGTCAAGGCGGTTCATCCGAGCATGCCGGTGATCAGCGGCGGGCTGCTGCTCTCCCCACCGGTGCCCGGGTCCGGTGCCGTCAGCGGCGGCTACGGCGCCGACCAGTTCCTCTCGGCGATGTACGCGGCCGGGGCGAAGAGCTCGATGGATGCGCTCGGCGTCCACGTCTATCCGTCCGACTATGCCGGCGGCATCCCGGCGACCTGGGACCCGACGGCGATGCAGACCTGGCTCGGCCAGCTGGCCGCGGTCCGCACGGCATCCGGGGCGGCCACGCAGCCCATCTGGATCACCGAGATGGGTATCTCGACCACCACCGAGCCGGGATGGCCGGCGGCCGTGACCCCGCAGCAGCAGGCGAGCGATCTGACCCAGATGATCCAGATCGCCCGGGCGAACCCGAACATCCGAACCGCGATCATCCACGGGCTCGAGGACCAGACGCTCGGCTACAACGATCCGGACAACGCGGTGAACGCGGGCTGGGGGATCTTCACGTCCGACGGGACACCGAAGCCCGCCGCCTGCGCCGTGAGCCATCTGTTCTCAGGCTCGCTGAGCTGCTGAGCCGACAGTGAGAGCTGGCGCCCGGCGGGGAACGGTTGGCTACGATCGGCGCCGCAATGCGGCGGGGGATGGCGCACGGGCGCACCTCGCCGGCGGTAGTCGCATGAGAGTCTTGTCACTGTTTCCAAGCCTTGACCCGGCGGGGGGAGGCATCCAGTCCGGCGGCGTGAGCCTCGTCCTCGCGAGCCGGCGGGCGGGTGTCGACCACGTGGTCGTGTGCACCGACCAGCCGAGCGCGCGGGTTCGGGCCCAGTCGCTGGTGCGCAGTCTCGAGGCCGTCGGGATCGAGGTGCTCTCGTTCCCCACGCTCGAGCGTCCGACCGATCTGGCCGCTCGCTGGAGCGTGAGCCTCGCCCAGATTCCGTCGATCTGGCGCCTGGCTGATTCCGTCGACGCCGTGCACGTCCACGGCGCGTGGAACATCGGAGCGCTGACCGGCCTGGCCGCCGCTCGGCTCCGAAAGGTTCCGCTCGTCGTCACCTCGCACGAGTCGCTCACCGCAAATGACATCGACAAGTCCCGCAGCGCCCCGCGCAGGATCCAGAAGCTGGCGCTCAAGTCCCTCTACATGCGGTGGACCGACCTATTCGTGCTCACCTCGGAGCTTGAGACACGCGAGTCGCTGCCTCGCTCGGCACCGCACGAGACGATCCCCTACCCGCTCGCCGACTCCCGCCGGGCTCGTCCCGAGCTGCAAGCGCGGGGCGAGTCACCGGTGCTGACGATCGGCTACCTGGGCCGCATCGCGCCGAAGAAGAACGTGCCGCTGCTCGTCGATGCGCTTGCCGTGCTTCCGCAGCACGTTCGTCTCCGGGTCGCCGGCGACGGGCCGGACGAGCTCGTCGCCACCGCACGCGAGCGCGCGGACGAGCTCGGGGTCTCCGACCGCATCGACTGGCTCGGTTTCGTCTCGCCCGAGCATCGCGGGGAGTTCCTGGCCACGATCGACCTGCTCGCGATGCCCTCCTCGTATGAGAGCTTCGGGATGGCTGCCGCCGAGGCGATGCTGGCCGGCGTGCCGCTAGCGGTCTCGCGCCGCACGGGGATCGCCGAGATCGTGCAAGCGCATGGGGGCGGTGTGCTGATCGAGCCCACGGCCGCCTCGCTCGCCGCCGCGGTCAGCGCGCTCGATGCCGACCGCGCGCGCCTGTGCGAACTCGGTACCGAGGCCCAGGCCGCGGTCTCGATCGAGCTCGACTACGACCGCGTGGGCGAGCGCCTGATGAACGCATACTCACGGGCCATCTCCGCGTCTCGGGAGCCGGTGCGATGAGCGCCCGCCAGATTCGGGTCGCTCACCTCGCGGGCCAGCCGGCACCCTCCGCCGTGCCCCTGTACCGGCGCCTCGCGTCCGATCCGCGGCTGGATTTCACCGTGTTCTACGGCTCCTCAGATGGCGTCACCCCGTACGACGACGGCTACGGCAGGCCGATCGCCTGGGACTCCGACCTCACCGCGGGATACCGATCCGTGTTCCTGCGCACGGCGGAGCGGACCCCGGGGCTCGGAACGCATTTCTGGGCCACGCGCAACTGGGACATCGTCCCGACCCTGCTGCGCGAGTCCTTTGACGTTCTGTGGATGGCCGGCTACTACTCGGCGACGTACCTGATGGCGGCGTTGGCCCAGCGAGCAGCCGGTGGCGCGCTGATGTTCCGCGAGGAACAGACGCTGCTCGACTCGCGGTCACTTGCCAACGTCGTGCTCAAGCAGCTGATCGTGCGGCCGTACCTGCGGCTCGGCTACGGCCTCTACATCAGCAGCGAGAACCGGCGATGGCTCGAGAACCACGGCCTGCGCGATGAGCGCCTGTTTCCCGCCCCCTACACGGTCGACAACCGCTTCTTCCAGGCCCGCGCCAGCGAGCTCGCCGACCAGCGCGAGTCGCTGCGGGCGTCGTTCGGCATCGCGCCGGACGCCGGCCCGGTGATCGTCACGGTCTCGCGGCTGATCCCCAAGAAGCAGCCGCTGTTCCTGCTCGAGGCGTTCCGTCAGGTGCGCGAACGGCACCGCTGCGTGCTGCTGATCGTCGGGTCGGGACCGGCCGAACCGGAGCTGCGCGAGCGTGTGCGCTCCGCGGGGATCGAGGACGTCGTGTTCGCGGGGTTCCTGAACCGGACCGAGGTCGCCAACGCCTACGCCGTTGCCGACGTGTTCGCGCTGCTCTCGCGCGAGAAGGAGACGTTCGGACTGGTCGTCAACGAGGCAATGAACTTCGGTCTCCCGATCGTGGTCTCGGACCGAGTCGGTTGCGCCCTCGATCTGGTCAGCCACGAGCACAACGGCTTCATCGTCCCCGCGAGCAGCGCCCGTGCGGCGGCAGGCGCCTTCGAGCGATTGGTCTGCGATGCCGACCTGCGCGAGCGCATGGGCGCGGCGTCCCGCGAGCGCATCGATACGTGGTCGGTGGAGCAGTCGGCTCGAGGCATCATCGGTGCGGCGCTCGCCGCCACCGCGAACGGAGGAAACCGATGAGCACGTTCACGTCCGTGTCTCGCAACAGTGCGCGCATGCGTCGCCTACTCGGGCGATTCGCGGCGGATTTCCCGACCGAGGCGGACGCGCTCAAGCGTCGCGTGTTCTGGCGGGTGGCGTCCCGTTTCACCCCGTATCTCGCGGTTGACCGCGAGGGGATGCGGTTGCTGGTCAGCACCACGGACCGGACGATCGGACGGCGGCTGTTCGTCTACCACCGCACGCCCGAGCTCGACATCGTCGACGCGTTCGGAGCGCTGCGCTCGATCCCTGGGCTGGACGAGCGCCTTCGCAGCGTTGGCGTGTTGGAGATCGGCGCCAACATCGGCAGCCACACCGTCGATCTGGTCAGGCACTATGGCGCCAGCTCGGTACTCGCGATCGAGCCGCATCCGGAGAACTGCGAGCTCCTGCGACAGAACATGCTCGCCAACGGAGTCGCCGATCGCGTGAAGCTGCTGGAGATCGCGCTATCCGACCAGGACGGAGTTGTCCAGCTCGAGGTGTCGGGCGACAACAGCGGCGACCATCGCGTTCGGGTGAATGGCAATCGGTCCGCCGGCGGCAACACAATCGAGGTGCGGGCTGCCCGCCTCGATTCGCTCGTGGAGGCCGGGGAGATCTCCCTGAATGACATCGGGCTGGTGTGGATGGACGCCCAGGGCCACGAGGCTCACATCCTGCGCGGCGCGAGCCGGCTACTGAAGTCCGATGTCCCGATCATGATGGAGTACTGGCCCTACGGCCTCCGACGCGCCGGGGGGCTGGAGGCGCTGCACGAGCTGATCCGCGATCACTACTCGCACGTGATCGACGTCTCCCCGCCAGATCGACCCGCTCCGCGCCTGATCTCCTCGGACCAGCTGCCGCAGCTCGAGCGCGAATACGGCTGGGCCGCCGATCCCGACGATCCGCTCCCGGGCACCGATCTGATCCTGATGCGGGGTCTCGGCGAGCCGTCCGACGTGTAGGTCAAAGCCGTGGTTTCGCGTCATCGCCCCTACTGGCGGAATTCTCCGGACATTGGTCTATTCTTGCCGCGTGGTCGATGTTCGACGGACTCGGGGGCTGTCACGGCTGCTCGGCGGAGGAGACGGCGGGGTGCACGCAGGCACTGATAACGGACACGTCGAGTCCGGGAGCGCCTGGCTGCCCGCGGAGGCGTCCGAGCACACCGCGGAGGCTTCCGAGCGCACCGCGGAGGCGTCCGAGCACACCGCGGATCCGTCCGAGCACACCGCGGATCGCGCTCCCGCACCGGGCGCCACCGCGACCTTGAGCCAGCCGACCGGGCCGACGGCGTGGTTGCCGGCCGGCGTCGGCGTGGCGAGCGCCGGAGCCGAGCCGGCGCCTGATAGCCCGGCCCCGCTTGGCCCATCATCCGAGCCGGCACCGCCGCGGCGCCACAACGGTTTCCGAGCGGGCGCCCGTCAGCCGATCGATTCGGCCGTCGCGCACCGCGCGGCCGCCGCCTACTGCCAGGAGCTCTGCGATCCGGCGACCGCGGCGCACGCCTCCGACGAGGCGGTCGCATCGTGGACCGCCCGCGGCCGAGCGCGCGCATCCGATCCTGACGCCCTGCTCGCGGTCACGCGTGAGGTCGCGGCGCACCACGCCTCCCGCGCCGCCAAGCCCGGCTGGCGCGGCGTCCTTTCGGCCGAGCACGAGAGCGAGTGCGATCTCACCCTCTCGCGCCTGGCGGACGCGTCCGCAGGCCGCCTTTCGGACCGCCAGCGCCGCGACCTGGACGCGCACACCGCCGGCTGCCTGCGCTGCCAGGCGACTGTGCTCAGGACCGAACGGGCCGAGCGGGCGTTCCGGACCAAGCTCAACGATCGAACCGAGCCGGTCGGGCCCGTCGCGGCGGCCGACGACAACCCACGGGACACCAGCGAGTGGGCTCTGCCCGCTGCGGTCGCCGCCGCGAGCGCCGCCGCCCCCGCGGCCGAGGCAGCATCGAACGCCGGCGCCCAGGCCGCGACGACGACCGTCGACCGTCCCCCCGATTCGACGCAGCGCGACCCGGGCAGGCGCCAGCGCCTCGCGGCCGCTGTGCTCGTCCTCGCCGCGATCGCAGCCGGCGCGATTCTCCTCATCGGGGGACCGGGTAACAAGAAGACCGTCACGTCCTCGCGTCGGGCGGCCGCCCCGGCGGTGGTCGCCGCGAGTCACCCGGCCCACCGGGCTTCACATCGGGTCGCCAAGCCGCACAAGCGCGCGGTCGTGCATCACGCCCGTTCCCACAAGGCGAAGCACGCCGCACCCGCCGCCGCACCCGCGTCGCAGCCCACTGCGGCGGCCACCACCCCGGTTACGTCGAGCCCGTCCGTGTCGACCCCGTCGTCGCCCGTCGTTGTCACGCCCTCGGCTCCGGTTGTCCAGAGCCCTCCGCCGACCGGCAGCTCGGGGCCGAGCGTTTCCATCCATCAGGGAAGTGGTCTTCCGGCGTCTAACGCGCCGACGCAGGGGATCGGCTCAGGCGGTTCGTCTGGGTCAAAGCACTAGCAGTGAGAGACAGTTGAAATCGAGACAGAAGGGCCGTAATGCCTGACGAACTGATCGTGGTCACCGGTGCGGGAGGATTCATCGGAGGCCATCTCGTAAAGCGTCTGCTCGCCGACGGGGCGAGCACGAGCAGGGTCCGCGCGGTGGACCAGACCCCACTCGAGCAGTGGTACCAGGTGTCCGCGGACGTCGACAACCGCGTGCTCGACCTCAGCCTGGCCGATGCATGCGACGAGGCTCTCACCGGCGCCTCGGTGGTCTACAACCTCGCGGCCGACATGGGCGGGATGGGCTTCATCGAGACCAACAAGGCTCGGTGCATGCTCTCGGTCCTGATCAATACGCACCTGCTCCAGTCCGCACGCGAGCACCCCGTGAAGCGTTACTTCTACTCGTCCTCGGCGTGCGTGTATGCAGCCGACAAGCAGCTGACCCCCGACATCCAGCCGCTGCGGGAAAGCGATGTCTACCCCGCCGAGCCCGAGGACGGCTATGGCTGGGAGAAGCTCTTCTCCGAGCGGATGTGCCGTCACTTCACCGAGGACTTCGGTCTGATCACCAGGGTCGCCCGCTACCACAACGTGTACGGGCCGAACGGGACCTGGACCGGCGGGCGCGAGAAGGCGCCAGCTGCCATCTGCCGCAAGATCGCCGAGGCGAAGCTCAGCGGCCAGCAGGACATCGAGATCTGGGGCGACGGAGAGCAGACCCGGAGCTTCATGTACATCGACGACTGCACCGACGGGACGCTTCGGATCATGGCGAGCGACATCGACGTGCCGATCAACCTCGGCTCGAGCGAGATGGTCACGATCAATCAGCTCGTCGACACGGTCGAGGAGATCGCCGGGATCAGGTTGAACCGTCTCTACGACCTCGATGCGCCCAAGGGCGTGCGTGGGCGCAACAGCGACAACACGATGATCCTCGAGCGGCTCGACTGGGAGCCCAGCATCAGCCTCCGGACGGGCCTCGAGCAGACCTACCGCTGGATCTTCGATCAGGTCTCCGCGCTCGAGCGGGTCTAGTGGCTGACGGCGGGGGCCAGTTGGCGCCCGCTCGCCTCGGCCACCGACGCGAGCGTCTGCTCGAAGCGCTCGGCAAAGCCGGCCTGCGTGAAGTGCGACTCGGCGTAGTGGCGCGACACCGCCGCCCGCTTGCGGAGCTCGCCCGGTGCGCAGGCAAGCTGGTCGAGCTCGCGCGGAAACGAGTCGGCATCGCTCGAATCGACCACCCACCCCGCGCCCGACTCTCGCACCAACCGGGCCACCTCACCCCCGGGATTGACCGCGGCAAGGATGGGCAGGCCGTAGGCCATGAAGTTCATGAGCTTGGAGGGAATGTTGAACTCGGAGCCCTCGTAGCGCTGGCTGACGAACGCGATGTCGGCCGCCGACAGCTCATGCTCGAGCCGGTCGTCATCGACCATCCCCAGCATCTCGACCCTTGAGGTCCTGATCTCGTCGTGTGCCTCCTGCGCCGCCACGCCGGTGCCGGTGATCACGAGCCGCGCGTCCAGCTCCGGTCGAGCCTCGAACGCGCGCACCAGCTCGGTGAGCCCCTGGGAGTGACCGATGTTGCCCATCGAGAGGATTCGCAGCGGCCCGCTGCCCTCTCCCGGCTCGGCGAGACGATCAGGCACGCGGGTGGCGGGGTCGTAGATCAACTCGATCTTCTCCGCCGGCACACCCTTGGCCAGCAGGTTCTCGGTGAACGCGCTCGACAGGACCACGATCCGGTCCGCCGCCTCGTACGCGGCTCGCTCGAGCCGGCGGGCAAGCTGGATCACCCTGCCGCCCTCGTCCACGAGGCCGGTGGCGGTCGCCCCGTCGGGGAGCAGGTCGTGCAACCACAGGACCCAGGGGATTCTCCGGGTGCGGACGTTCACAACCGCCGGCATCAGCGCTGGAAACGACGGTGAGGCCGACACCAGGACGTCCGGCTTGGGCAGGAACGGTGTGGCGATGCTCTGCGCGGCCATGAACGTGAGCTCCTGGCGGTAGCGCTCAGCCGCGCTCGCGCGCCCGATCCAGAGCGGGAGCCGGAGCACGTCGATACCCGAGCGCACCTCGCGGTAGGGCAGCATGCGCGTGCCCCAACGCGGCTCGGGGTAGTGCGGGTGCGCGGCCACGACGTCGACTCGATGCCCGCGGTCACGCAGCCCGCTGGCCCAGACGGTGCTGACGATGCCGATCCCGGTCGGCTCAGGGTCGAAGTTGTAGCTCCACAGCTGGATGTTCATCGGCGGTCGCGCCGCGTCCCCTGCCCATGGGAGCGCCGACGTGGCCGCACATTATGGATGCGGCCGATCGCCGATGTCGCAGTTGACTTCGGGCCGCACCTCGACCCGTGGCACGCGCCGGGGCGACCGCCGGCCCGGCCCGGGGCGACCGCCGGTTAGCCCGCGGCGAGCGCCGGTTAGCCCGGGATCAGCCCCTCGCCGCTGAACTCCGCCTCTGCCTCCTCAATCGAGACGTCGGGCGGCGGAAGGATCAGCTCCGAGCCCTCGAGCTCGTCCTCGCCGAGCGGGCGACCCTCGGTCCGAACGAACGCCAGGAGCTTGTCGAAGGCCGCGCGGAAGCGCGCCTCGTCGCCGGCGTCACACGCCTGCACGGCCGCGTTGTCCAGCTCGTTGAGCGACTCGCGCGATTCGTCGTCGACCTCGTACTGCCCCTCGGTAGAGATCCGGATGATCACTGAGCCTGCTCTCCGCCCGGGTTCGAGGCGGCAGCCGACTGCTCTCCGCCCGGGTTCGAGGCCGGGGCCGACGGCTCTGCGCCGCTGCCCGCGCCGAGCTCACCGGCCGGGGCCGGGGAGCCGCCGGCAAGCTCGGCCTTCATCTTCGCCAGGTCGGAGTCGACCTCGCTGGTGCTCGAGAGTTGCTTGAGCTGGCGATCGATGTCGTCCTCGGCCGGGCCGATCTGGGTCAGATCATCGAACGTCCCGGCGGCCTCGAGCTCCTGCACGGCGTCCGCGCGCGCCTTCATGTTCTCGGTCTTGTCGAGGGCGCGCTGCATCGCCAGGCCAACGTCGGCCATCTCCTCGCCGACTCCGGTCGCGGCCTCGGAGATGCGCACCTGCGCCTCGGCGGCCGAGTACTGGGCCTTGATGACCTCCTTCTTCGAGCGGAACTGCTCGAGCTTGGTCCGCAGCTTCTGCTCGGACTCGGTCATCTGCGCCTGCTGGTCCTCGAGCTGGGAGATCTGGGTGTCGAGCGACTGCAGCTCGGTCTGGACCACGTTCTTGCGCTCGAGCGCCGTGCGCGCAAGGTCCTCGTTGCCGGCCGCCAGCGCCTGGCGCGCCTGCGTGTCGAGCTTGACGACCTGGTCGCGAAGTTTTTGCTCCTGCAGCTGCAGGCGCTTCTTTGACGTGACGACGTCCGCGATCCCCTTCTTGACGTTCTGAAGCAGCTCGATCTGCTTCTGGTAGCTGTAGTCGAGGGTCTCGGCAGGGTCTTCGGCCCGATCGAGGAGCTTCGAGATCTTGGCTTTGACTACGGTGGACATGCGCCCGGAAAGGCCCGGCATCGCATCCTCCTTGGCGTATGGCTGGACTGGCACACGAAGCGTAGCGATCACGGCAACTAGGATCCGTGCGGATGAATCCCAAGCCAGTCGCGCAGTCGCTCTCGCAGATCGTGCACTGGATGGGCCTCGCCGACGCCAACAGCGTCGGCAACGTCCACGGCGGAACCGTGATGAAGCTCTGTGACGAGGCGGCCGGCCTGGCCGCGATCAAGCACTCCCGCTGCCGCGTGGTCACCGCCGGAATGGATCGGATGGACTTCCTCGTGCCGATCCGCGTCGGTCAGCTCGTGACCTTCAGTGCCACCGTCAACGCCGCCTGGCGGACCTCGATGGAGGTCGGGGTGCGCGTCGAGGCCGAGACCCCGCGCACCGGCGAGGTCCGCCACACCAATACCGCCTACCTGACGATGGTCGCGCTCGACGAGGAAGGCCGGCCGACCCCGGTCGCGCCCCTGATCGCCGAGACCCCGACCGAGGTCCGCCGCATGCGCGAGGCAGAGCTGCGACGCGCGAACCGGCTGCAGGAGCGGGCCCAGATCATGGAGTCGCGGGGCGAGGAGGACTGAGGGGGCGGGGCGGGCTGTCCCGGGGCGGCCGGGGGCTGTGGCGGGGGGCGGAGTGGTCCGGGCGGAGGCGGTCCCGGGGCCAGGGGGTCGGGTGGCCCGTGTTGCCCCCGCGAACAACGTCACACTGGCGCCGCAATCCCGGCCGAGCGTGACGAAACGCGCCGCTACCGGCTTCAACGTCACGCTCGCGCCCAGCGAACGATCCAGCGTGACGTAATTCGCCCGCCGATAGGGCGAATTCGCGCCGACGAGGCGCTTGACCAGTCCCTCCGAACCCCCTACAGCCCGGGTTGAGTTGGTAGCTGTGGTGCGGCTACAGCCCGCGTGGATGGCGCGCCATGAACCCGGGCGGATGCGGGTACAGCGGGCGCCAGCGCGGGCCGGTGCCCAGGGGCGGATTGGGGTCGGCCTCCGCCGAGGTGTCGAAGCGGATCCCGGCGATCTCGATGAACGCATGTCCGGGGTTGGTATAGACCGTGATCCACTGGCCAACGCCTCGGCGACCCCAGCTCTCGAATTCGCTGGAGTCGAACGGCGAGCTGAGCAACCCAGCCGCGTGAAGCACGTAGGACACCGAACCCGAGCAGTCGTAGCCGGCGGCCTTGAAGCTCGCGTGTCCGCCGCCCCAGATGTAGGGCTTCTTGCGGATCTTGTTACCGGCCCAGATCGCGCGCTGGACCTGAATCGGGGCCAGCGAGGGCGCGTAGGCGACTCCGTGACGGATC
Organism: uncultured Solirubrobacterales bacterium; assembly: GCA_963796645.1. Taxonomy (GTDB): domain Bacteria; phylum Actinomycetota; class Thermoleophilia; order Solirubrobacterales; family Solirubrobacteraceae; genus Palsa-465. The sequence goes on from CAWCMQ010000011.1 coordinate 184,897, forward strand.
TTTGCCACGCTCCCCTGCACGGTCGGGTGCGAGCGACTGTTGGCCGGGCTCGCCGGGACGGCGAGACTGGCACCACCGGACCCGTTCGAATGAGTGGATTTGGCGTCCGCCGCGTTCACGCCGACCAGTGCCAACGCAGCAATACCGGGAGCTAGGAGGTGTGTGACCCGCAAAAGTTCTCTTTCGTCGGCCGGCGGGGTTAGCTGTCGGGCTGGCGCTAAAAGAGCCTGCGCCTCCCGCGGTTTCACCGCGAGATTCGCCCCTGGGAACTCTTGGGTCCCCCGCTCCGCGGATTTGGATCACGCGGATTAGGCATCGGGGAATATACAAAACGATGGGACGGACTTCGTCCGTAGTCCTCCTCATGCCCGATTGCATTTGGGACGGAGGTCGTCCGTAATGCTCCTTATGCCCGATTGCAACAAACCGCACACAATCAGTTCGCGGCCGGCCCCGAGGTCCCTCGGCCACGGCGCGATTGCAACGGCTCATCCACAACGGCCGACTCCCCGCTCCCCCCGCCATGGCGCGATTGCAACGGCTCGTCCACCGGCGCGCCGCCAGTCGGCACCTCGGTAACGTCCGCGCGGCATGCGACCGCCCACGCCGAGGATGCGACCGCCATCGCCAAGGATGCGACCGCCCACGCCAAGGATGCGACCGCACCGAGCGCCGACACCCAGACTCCGCGCGGCATCGACCACGGCCCTTGCCGCGGCCGTCTCGTTGCTGCTCGCCGCCTGCGGCGGCGGGGGCACGCAGCTGCTGACCGGCAAGGGGCCGGTCCAGGGCGTCAAGTCGCAGACGCCCCAGGCGGGCCAGAAGCTCGGCTTCCCTGCCGTCGCGACCAAGAACACGACGCGCGTCGCCGGAGCCGATCCGGTCGCCGACGCGGCCGGTGTGGCGCTCGCCGTCTATCCGTCGTACGGACCTGGCACCCACCCGCAGGCGGTGACGATCGCTCCCACGGGTGACTGGCAGGCGGCACTCGCGGCCTCGGTGCTGTCGGCGCCGCCGATCCGGGCGCCGATCCTGCTCTCGGGCACCGGCTCGCTCCCATCTGCCACCTCGGACGCGTTGTCCACGCTGGCCCCGACCGGCGCGGGTGTGATCCGCGGCTCGAAGGTGATCCGGATCGGCGACAACGTCCCCAAGCCGCCCTCCGGCCTCAGCAGCACGCTGATCGGCGGCACCGATCCCTACCAGCTCGCGGCGGAGATCGACAACTTCTCGGCCGCCGCGCACGGCGCCACGGCATCGAACGTGGTGATCGCTCCCGCCGATAACGCCGCCTACGCGATGCCGGCCGCGGGATGGGCGGCGGAGAGCGGCGAGCCGATCCTGTTCGTGAACAAGTCCGGTGTCCCCGCACCGACCCGCACGGCGCTCGCCGCCCACGGCCATCCGCACATCTACGTCCTCGGACCGTCGAGCGTGATCCCCGACACCGTGGTCAAGCAGCTGGCCAAGTACGGCACGGTGAAGCGGATCTCCGCCGCGGACCCGGTCCAGAGCTCGGTCACGTTCGCGGCCTACCGCGATCCGCCGTGCCCGTTCGGCCAGCCGTGCGCGCACGTGCCGGGCAGCTTCGGCTGGGCGATGCGCAGCCCGGGGCATGGCTACGTGCTGATCAACTCCAACCGGCCGCTCGACGCGGCCGCCGCGGCCCCCCTGTCTGGCAGCGGGAGCTACGGGCCACAGCTGCTGATCGACAATCCGTCTACGCTTCCTCCTGCAGTGCTGAACTACTTCCTCAATTACGCCACTCCCGGCTACACGCAGGAGGGGCCGACGGCCGCGGTCTACAACCACGGTTGGGTGATCGGCGATCAGAATGCGATCTCGATCTCCGTCCAGGCGGAGATGGACCATCTGCTCGAGGTGGTCCCGCAGAAATGAGTCAGGCCGAGAACCCAGACCGCCTGCGCGAGGGGCGCGAGGTCACGATCGACGACGTCCGCCAGCTGATGGGCGCCTCGACCCCCCACTTCGCCCTCCAGCTGCGCGAGCGGATCCGCAAGCTGATCCGCGGCCTTCCCCCTGGCCATCCGGCCCGGATCGAGGGTGAGCGCGAGATCGCGCGGCTCGATGAGCTCGCGTTCGACGGCGAGATCCGCGGCCATGTGGCCGAGCCCGGGCTGACGCCGATGCCGAGCGTGACCACGCCGGCGGAGCTGGCGGGTCTGCCGACTCCGGGTGACTGAAGAGTCGCTCTCCGCACCGGTCTTTGACCGAACCGTCTCAGTCATCGGCCTTGGCCGCGTCGGGCTTCCGCTTGCGCTGAGCTTCGCCGACCGCGGCCTGCACGTGATCGGGGTCGATCACGATCCGGCGATCCTCGAGTCGATCCGGGCCGGTCGGATGCCGTTCGAGGAGGCCGGGACCCAGGAGCTGCTCGATCGCGTCGCCGAGACCGGTCGCCTCGAGCTGCGCGAACGCGCGGCCGAGGCGGCGCGAGCCGACGACATCGTGATCACGATCGGGACCCCCTCTTTCTCGCACGTCGAGAGTGACCTGCGTCAGGTGAAGGCGGCGGTTGACGACCTACTGGCGCTCCTGCGACCGGGACACGCGGTGATCCTGCGCTCGACGATCGCGCCCGGAACGACCGAGTTCGTGGCCGGCTACATCGAGAAGCGGCGGGGGCTGCGCGCGGACCAGGACGTGTTCGTGGCGCATGCGCCCGAGCGGATCGCCGCCGGACGCTTCATCGAGGAGATCTCGACCCTGCCGTGCATCATCGGCGGGGTCGGGAGCGCCTCCACCGAGCGCGCGGCCGAGCTGTTCAGCGTGTTCGGGGTCACGGTCGAGCGCACGACGCCCGTGCAGGCGGAGCTGGCGAAGATCTGGACCAACGTCCTCCGCTACGCGACATTCGCGCTCCCGAACCTGCTGATGATGGACTGCGAGCGCCACGGCGCGAACGTGTTCGAGGTCATCGACCTGATCAACCGCGACTACCCGCGCGGAGGGATCGCGATGCCGGGGATGACCGGCGGCACCTGCCTGCGCAAGGACTTCGCGTTCTCGGAGGAGCGCTCCCACGCCCCGGGCATGCTGCTGGCCGTCTCACGCGTGAACGAGGGCGTGCCGCTGTTCCTGGTGGAGGGGATCAAGCGCCGGCTCGGCACGCTCGCGTCGCGCAAGGTCGCCGTGCTCGGCCTCACGTTCAAGCGCAACACCGACGACGAGCGCGATTCGCTCTCACACAAGCTGATCCGCCTGCTCGAGCGTGAGCTCGCCGACGTCGCCGTTTGCGACCCCCATGCGCCGACGCCGACGCAACCATTCGCGGAGGTGGTCCAGGACGCGGATGTTGTGATCGTCGCGACCAACCATTCGGAGTTCGAGGGCCCCGAGCGACTGGCCGAGATCCGCGCCCGTGCCTCCGCCGACTGTCTGCTCGTCGACCCTTGGAATGCGCTCGGTACCTCCCAGGTATTTCTCTACGGCGCCGAGTCCGAGGCACTGCTGGGGACCTCGGAGAACGTCCGCGAAGCCAGATGAGCCGGGTCCTGGTCACGGGAGGCGCGGGAACCATCGGCCGCGCCGTCGTGCGACGGCTCCTGCGCGACGAGCGCTGGGAGTTACGCGTCGCCGATCACCGTCCGGCGCCCGACTGGATGCGCGAGGGGTGCGAGATGCAGCTCGGCGACCTGCGTGACCACGAGCTCGGCGAGCAGGCGACCGAGGGCTGCTCGCACGTGATCCACCTTGCCGCGATCGTCGGGGGCATCGCGAATTTCCACAAGCTTCCCTACACGCTGACCGAGGTCAATAACGCGCTCACAGCCTCGCTGACGAGCGCCGCCGTGGCCAAGGGGGTCGAGCGGTTCGTCTATGTTTCGTCGTCGATGGTCTTCGAGCGGGCAACGGAGTTCCCAACCACCGAGGAGCATCTGCTCGAGTGCCCGGCGCCTCGCTCGGCGTACGGCTTCTCGAAGCTCGCGGGTGAGGTGTACACGCGCGCGGCACACGACCAGCTCGGGCTGCGGTTCACGATCTGCCGGCCGTTCAATGCCTATGGTCCCGGCGAGCTGCCCGACCGTGACGAGCCCGGGATCGCGCACGCGGTACCCGACCTGATCGCGAAGGCGCTGGCCGATCAGCGGCCATTGCAGATCTTCGGCTCGGGCGCGCAGACGCGAACGCTCACGCACGTCGACGACATCGCCGACGGGATCGTCACCGCGATGGGATCGCCGGCGGGCGAGAACGAGGACTTCAACATCTCGGCCTCCGAGGAGCTGACCGTGGCCGAGATCGCCGCCCGGATCTGGGAGGCGTGCGGACGGGACCCGGCCGAGCTCGAGTTCGAGCATCTGCCGAGCTTCGAGGTCGACGTTCAGCGCCGCTGGCCGTCGGTCGACAAGGCTTCTCGCCTGCTCGGCTGGGAGGCGCACGTCGCCCTCGGCGACGGTCTCGCCGACACGGTGGAGTGGATCGAGAGCCAGACGACGGAGAGCAGCCGATGAGCGTTCGCCGGGCGCTGATCACCGGGATCACCGGACAGGACGGGTCCTATCTCGCGGACTGGCTGCTCGATCAGGGCTATGAGGTGCACGGGATGGTGCGCCGCTCATCGACCGAGCGCTTCGAACGCATCGAGCACATCCGAGACCGGATCACGCTGCACCAGGGCGACCTGCTCGACCACCGCTCGCTCGTCGACACGCTCCGCGCCTCGAATCCGCACGAGATCTACAACCTGGCCGCGATGTCGTATGTCGCCGCCTCGTGGATCCAGCCCACGCTCACGGCGGAGTTCACCGGCACCGGCGTCACGCGGCTGCTCGAGGCGATGCGCGAGGTGTGCCCCGAGGCGCGCTTCTACCAGGCCTCCTCGAGCGAGATGTTCGGCAAGGTGCTCGAGGTTCCGCAGACCGAGAAGACGCCGTTCTACCCGCGCTCGCCCTACGGAGTGGCGAAGGCCTACGGGCACTTCATCACGGTCAACTACCGCGAGTCCTACGGCCTGCACGCCACGAGCGGGATCCTGTTCAACCACGAGTCGCCCCGCCGCGGACTCGAGTTCGTCACCCGCAAGATCACCTGGCACGCGGCGGCAATCAAGCTCGGGATGGATCCGAAACTGCATCTGGGCAACCTCGACGCCGAGCGTGACTGGGGATTCGCCGGCGACTACGTCCGCGCGATGTGGCTCATGCTCCAGCAGGACGAGCCGCAGGACTACGTAATCGCCACCGGGCTCGCGCACTCGGTTCGCGAGTGCCTGGAGATCGCCTTCGACCACGCGGGCGTGTCGATCGACGACCACGTCGTGGTCGACCCGACACTGCTCCGTCCCGCCGAGGTCGAGCACCTGGTCGGGGACGCGAGCAAGGCGCGCCGGATCCTCGGATGGGAGCCGCAGGTCAGCTTCGAGCAGCTCGTGCGGATGATGGTCGAAGCCGACCTCGCCCTGCTCAAGCACGACATCGCCCGCCGCGGCGTGCCGACCAGCTGAGGCTCAGCCCGCGCGGACCGAGAAGCTGCAGCCGCGGGTCTCGAGCTCCGCGAACATCTCGTCCGGATCGATGCAGCGCTCGGGCGGGAACGCCCCGCGCGCGGTGATCGAGCCGCGGGCGAGCAGACGGACCGAGGCGGCGGCAGGTGCCGCGGTCGAGACGACGGAGCCGCCAAGCCCGAAGTGCGAGCGGGTCTCGGCGCGCACGGTCACGGTCTGCCCGGAGTCGGCCACCGCGCGGACGATATGCACGGATACGGTCTGGGTGGAGGGCGACGCCGCCTCGCGCGTGGCCTGCGCCACCTCCTCCGGGCTCGCGCCGATCAGCTGCTTGAGGCGCTCGAGCAGCGCCGGAGTCAGTGAGAGCCGGAAGCCTGATTCCCGGCATCCGAAGCTGTCGCCGAACGTCGCCAGCTCGGAATGGAGCGTGTAGATCGTCTCGGCCTCGCCGATCGGCTCTCCATAGTCGAAGCTCCCGCCGTCGGTCAGCGGATCGATCTCCTCGGGCTTGCCGTCACGCAGGACGACGGGCTTGAGTGTCAGCTCATCGACCAGGGTCTGGATTGCGTACGGCGGGCGCATCCGCCCGTCGTTGACCGCGGCCAGGTCGCGTCCGGCCGCGAACACGTCGATCGAGCGCAGCGTGGTGCCGGAGCCGAGTTCGCGCACCGCACGGGCTGCCATTAGGTTGGTCTTGCCGGGGCTCGAGCCGATTCCCAGCAGCGCCAGCAGCCCGGCCTGCTCGAATTCCTCACTGCGCTTGAGCTGGTCGAGGGTCAGCCAGTAGAGACCGCCGAGGTCGATGTAGTGACAGCCGGCGTCCAGACACGCCCACATCGCGTCGAGGTTGATCCTGTAGGCAGCGGTGTTGATCAGCACGTCGGCGTCGGAGAGAGCCGCGGTCAGGGAGTCAAGATCGCGCGCGTCGATCGCCGAAGACGTCGCCTTGCCCCCGCCGTGCTCCTCGGCAACCTGCGCGGCACGGTCCGGAGCGAGGTCGAGCAGCGACATCGTCCGCACCTCATCGGACTCGGCCAGATCGCGAACGATCGGCGGGGCAATCGTGCCCCCAGCGCCCAGAACGGCTACTGAAACAGGCTGCATTTGGACGCACCGTAGCGCGGCGCGCTTGGACGTTTCGTACAAGGGCACGGTGGTTTCTGCTGCACATGCCGCTTGCAGCCACGCGCCGTCCCGCATAAGTTTCGCCACGGTTTGGAGAGCACAGCGATACCCGCCAGCCCTGGGGCGGACGAACCTTTCGACCCCACGGCGCCCGGCGCCAAGGGCCTGAAGCCCAACGCCCTTGGCTACGTCTCGAACCTGGTCATCTCGATCGCATCGACCGCCCCGGCATACAGCCTGGCGGCCACGCTCGGCTTCATCGTCGCCGTCGGCGGCATCGGCGTCCACGCGCCGGCGGTGCTGATCGTCTCCTTCATCCCGATCCTGTTCGTGTCCATCGGGTACCGCTTCCTCAACCTCGCCGACCCCGACGCGGGCACGACGTTCGCCTGGGTGACCAAGTCATTCGGCCCGCAGCTCGGTTGGATCAATGGCTGGGCGATCTTCCTCGCCGACATCATCGTGATGGCCTCGCTGTCGGCGATCGCCAGCCACTACACCTTCCTGCTCTTCAGCTGGCACTGGGCCGAGAACTCCAACCTCGCGCTGATCATCGGCTCGGTGATCTGGATCGTGCTGATGACGTGGATCTGCTGGCGAGGCATCGAGCTCTCGGCCGAGATCCAGACCGTGCTTCTCGGGATCGAGCTGTTCACGCTCGCGCTGTTCGTGGTCGTCGCGCTGATCAAGGTCTACTCGGGCCATCCGAGCCATTCGCTGCACGTCTCCGCCTCATGGTTCAACCCCTTCGATCTGAGCTGGAGCGCCCTCGTCGACGCAGTCCTGCTCGGCATCTTCATCTACTGGGGGTGGGACTCGGGCGTGGCGGTCAACGAGGAGTCGCGCGACAAGACGCACGGGCCCGGAAAGGCCGCCGTGGTCTCGACCCTGATCCTGCTCCTCACCTACGTGCTCGTCGCCGCCGCCGCCCAGGCGTTCCACGGGCCCACCTACCTCTCCAACAACTCCGCCGACGTGCTCAACGCGCTCGGCAGTGGTGTCTTTGGCTCACCCGTGGACAAGCTGCTGATCATTTCCGTGCTCACCTCCGCCTCGGCGTCCACCCAGACGACGATCCTGCCGACCGCGCGCACCACCCTGTCGATGGCGAAGTGGAGCGCGATCCCCAAGGCCTTCGGCCGCATCCACCCCCGCTTTCTCACCCCGGACTTCTCCACCATCCTGATGGGCGGTTTGTCGATCATCTGGACGGTCGCGCTGCTCGCTTTCAACCCGAGCCAGAACGTGCTCGGCGACACGATCTCGGCGCTCGGTTTCGCGGTCTGCTTCTACTACGGGTTCACGGGACTTGCCTGCGCGGTCTACTTCCGGCGTGACCTGTTCAAGAGCGTCCGCAACTTCTTCTTCGCCGGCCTGATCCCGGTGCTCGGCGGGATCATGATGGGCTACATCGCGGTGAAGGCCTACACCTACTACAACACCGCCGGCAACAATTACTCCAAGCCGGTGGCTGGAATCCAGACGCCGATCTTCGTCGGCATCGGCGGTCTGATCGTCGGGATCGTGCTGATGTTCGCCTCATGGCCGTTCTTCCACGGCTACTTCAGCCGGAAGTGGTGGGGTGCCGCCGATCCGGCGGTCCTCGAGGCCGACGCGTAGCACTGAACGCTGCCGTGGCTGATACCCGCCTGCTGATCGGCGGCGAACGCGCCGCCGGAGCGGGCGCGCAGCTGACGGTCGAGAATCCGTACACGGAGGTGGCGATCGCCTCGCTCGGCACGGCGTCGAGCGAGCAGACCAACGCGGCGGTCGCAGCTGCCGCCGCGGCCGCGCCCGGCTGGGGCCAGACCCCGGCCGTCGAGCGTGCCGAGCTCCTCCACGAGGTGGCCGCCCGGCTGCGTGCGCACACCGATGAGCTCGCTCACACGATGACGCTCGAGGGCGGCAAGCCGCTGATCGAGAACCGCGACGAGGTCGGCTGGACGGCCGCCGCGTTCGACTACTACGCCGAGCTCGGCCGCGACGGCGCCGGCCGCGTGATCCCCCCGATCGAGGCGAGCCAGCTGGCGCTGGTGCTCAAGGAGCCGATCGGCACGGTCGCCTGCATCGTGCCCTGGAACTATCCGCTGCTGCTGCTCGCCTGGAAGCTCGCGCCCGCGCTGGCCGCCGGCAACGCCACGGTGTGCAAGCCGTCCGAGCTGACGCCGCTCTCGACGCTGCAGCTGATCGACTGCCTCGAGCACCTCCCCGCGGGTGTCGTGAACGTGCTCGCCGGCGATGGGTCGGTGGGCCGCGAGCTCGTGGCCGACGAGCGGATCGGTTGCGTCGCCTTCACCGGCTCGGTCCAGACGGGCAGGCAGATCGCGGGTGTCTGCGCGGAGCGGATCGCCCGCGCGAACCTCGAGCTCGGCGGCAAGGACCCGTTCATCGTCTGCGCGGACGTCGCCGGCGAGATCGAGATCGCCGCTCGCGGTGGTGCCTGGGCCGCGTACCTCAACGCCGGCCAGGTCTGCACGTCCGCCGAGCGCTTCTACGTGATGCGCGAGGTCTACGACGACTACCTGAACGCGTTCGTCGACCACGCGCGGTCGCTGGTGCTTGGCGACCCGCTCGATCCCCGCACGGACATCGGCCCGATGGTCTCCGCCGGGCAGCGCGGGAAGGTGGTCAGCCAGCTCGAGGAACGGTGACCCGACGGAGTCGATCGCGCTGCGGCCTGGCAGCGCCGCTCTCAACGCGATTCCCGCCGGGGACTCGAGCTGCGCCCAGAGCACTGATCAGCGGGGGGTCCAGCGACCGGTCGGGCACGGCTGCGATGTGGGCGCATTTGAACTGACCCCGGTCCTGACCGGAACGCCGTCGGTGTCGAGCACGCCGAACACGGCGCGGATCTCCTACCCGCTGTCGGTCGGCACAGCGACGAACGCGCAGCTTTTCCTTGGCATCTCCGCGTCCAAGCTGGCTCCCTCGGGCGGCCCTCACACGGTCGGGTTCGGCTCACCCGCGCCGTTCACCGTGGCGGGACTGAGGCCGCGCACAACGTATTTCTTCGAGCTACGGGCGACGAGCCCGTTCGGATCGCTGACCAGCACCTTGCTCAAGTTGACCACGCCCGCCGCAACGCTCACGATCATCAGCGCCCACGAGGACCATCGCGGGCGGATCGTTCTCAGGCTGCGCACCCCGGCCGGCGGGCGGACCCGCGTGGGCGCGGTCGCCACGATCTCCGGCAAGGGCAAGCCCACACGGAGAGTCTCATTCGGTCCTCGCGCCGGCGCCCGCACCGGCTTCGCCAAGACATTGACGCTCACGCTCGCGGAGGGCGCGGCATTCAAACGCTCGGTCCGGCGCGGTCAGCGCGTCCGCGTGGTCGTGACCGCCCGCTTCACGCCCACCACCGGGCGGACGAGCACCCGGACGATCGACCTTCACATCACGATCCCGAAGAAGCGTTAGACCCCGGCCAGCTCCGCCACGCGGTCGCGGTGCCAGCGGCCGTCGCCAAACGCGTAACCGTTGGCCGTGCCCCGCTTGAAGAAGAAGTGGAGGTCGTGCTCCCAGGTAAAGCCAATGCCGCCGTGGACCTGGATCGCGGAGGCCGGGACGCGGAAGCCGGCATCGCCGGCGTACGCCTTGGCCATCGATGCCGCTCGCGGCGCCGCCTCGGGATCATGGTCGATCGCCCAGGCGGCCCAGTAGGTGACCGAGCGCGCGCCCTCGGTCTCGAGCAGCATCTGGGCGCAGCGGTGCGAGACCGCCTGGTAGGAGCCGATCGCCCGGTCGAACTGCTTGCGGTCCTTGGCGTACTCGAGCGCCATCTCCATCGCGCGCCCCGCGACGCCGACGCTCTCGGCCGCCAGCGAGGTGACGATCGCGGCGTAAGCGTGCGAGACCGCACCCGGCTCGCCACCGGGCAGCGGCTCGGCGGCAGCTCCGGATAGCTCGACCCGGTACAGCTTGCGCGTGCTGTCGAGCCCATCCTCGGACTCGATCGAGACGCCGGTCCCGCTCGTGTCGACGATGTAGTGCCGCCCGTCCGCGCCGCCGACGATCACGAAGTCGGCCGCGGCCGCATCGGGCACGGCGATCTTGACCGCGGTCAGCGATCCGGACGACGGCTCCACCTCGGAGTGGTCGGGAGCCCAGCCCGAGTTCTCGTCCCACACCGCGACGGTCCCGCGCGCCGAGCCGTCGGCGATCCGCGGCAGCCACCGTGCGCGCTGCTCCTCAGATCCGGCCGCCTCCAGCAGCAGCGCCGCCCAGACGTCGGACATCAGCGGGCTCGGAGCCAGTGCGTAGCCCATCTCCTCAGCGATCACGATCAGCTCTACCGCCCCGAGCCCGAGGCCACCGTGCTCCTCGGGCACGACCACCCCGGGCCACCCGAGCTCGACCAGCTCCTTCCACTGCGCGTCGGTGAAGCCACGGGGATCGTCAGCGAGCTCGCGGATCACCTCCGAGCGGTAGCGCGAGCCGAGGAAGTCCCGGGCCGTGCGCTTGATCGCCTGCTGGTCGTCGGTGAATTCGAAGTTCATCGGTGGCGGGGCAGCCTAACCGATTCACTACCGGTCGATGACGACCTTCAGCGCCTTCGTCTCGGCGGCCCGACCGAACGTGTCGTACGCGTCCATCATCTCGTCCAGCTGGAAGTGATGGGTGGCGAAGTTGTCAACGTTCAGCTTGCCGCTGGCGACCAGCTTGAGCAGCATCGCCGTTGTGTTGGCGTTGACCAGCCCCATCGATATCGAGATGTTGTGAATCCAGAGGTTCTGCAGTTGCAGGTCCACCGACTTCCCATGCACGCCGACGTTGGCCACGTGGCCACCGGGCCGCACGATCTCAGTGCACATCGTGAACGTCTCCGGAACCCCGACCGCCTCGACCGCGACGTCGACGCCCCACCCATCGGTCAGCGCCATGACCTGCTCCTTCCATTCCGGAGAGGCAGGGTTCACGCCGTCCGTGGCCCCGAACTTCTTCGCCTCCTCGACCCGGTTGGTGTCCAGGTCGATCGAGATGATGCGCGCCGCTCCGTACAGGCCGGCCGTCGCCACCACCGCGAGCCCGACCGGACCGGCGCCAACCACGGCGACCACGTCGCCCGGCTTGACCTGCCCGTACTGGACCCCGATCTCGAACCCGGTCGGCAGGATGTCCGAGAGCATCACCCCCTGTTGGTTCGTGACGGTTTCAGGCAGCTTGTACACAGACGTCTCGGCGTACGGCACGCGCACATACTCGGCCTGTGTGCCGTCGATCAGGTGACCGAACACCCAGCCGATCCCCGACGCGCCCTCGTCACCGAGGCAGTGGGCAAAGTTGCCCTGATGGCAGAAGCTGCAGTGACCACACGATTTGATGCACGAGATGATCACGTTGTCCCCGGCGGCGAGTTGCGTCACCGCGCTGCCGACCTCGGCAATCGTGCCGACGCCCTCGTGACCGAGGACTCGGCCGGGGGTGACGGCGGGCACATCCCCCTTCAGGATGTGCAGGTCGGTGCCGCAGATGGTCGTCGTGTCGACCCTGACGATGATGTCAGTCGGCTTCTGGATCTGCGGCTCAGGAACATCGGCCCAGCTCTTCTCGCCGGGGCCGTGATAAACGAGCGCTTTCATAGGTCCTTCTCTCTCCCGGTCCATGTGCGGGACCGCGCTAAGGACAGGCGGACCGGGATTGCGGGCTACCAGTCTTCTACGAGACTACTCCTGCGACTCTTCACCGCATCCGGGGCAGCCCGAGCACGCGCTCGGCGACGATGTTCTTGAGGATCTCGGTCGTCCCGCCCTCGATCGAGTTCGCGCGGGCGCGCAGAAAGCGGTAGGTCCAGCTGTCCTCACTAAGCATCGCCCGCGGCCCCGCGATGTCCATCGCGAGCTCGGTCAGCGATTGGTTGATCTCCGACCAGTGCCACTTGCCGAGCGAGCCCTCGGGCCCGGGCACGCCGGTGCGCATCGTCGCGCTCAGACCGCGATAGGCGTTCAGACGCAGCACCTCGCCCTCGATCAGCAGCTGCGCCAGCCGCTGGCGGACGACCGGATCCTCGTTCGCCGTGTGACCGTTCTCGCCGCGGCTCTCCTGCGCCCGCGCGACCAGCTCCCGGAGGGCGATCTGCACCCCGACCTGGAGGCTGAAGGCGAGCGTCGCGCGTTCGTGCATGAGGGTCGTGATTGCCACCGCCCAGCCGTTGCCCTCGCCGCCGACGATGTTCTCGTTGGGGATCCGCGCCTCCTCGATGAACAGCTCATTGAACTCGGCCTCGCCGGTGATCTGGCGCAGCGGGCGCACCTGCACGGCGTCCTGCTCCATGTCCATCAGGAAATAGGTCAGGCCCTTGTGCTTCGGGGCGTCGCGGTCCGTGCGGGCGACCAGCATGCACCACTTGGCGTGGTGCGCGAAGGTGGTCCACACCTTCTGGCCGGTGACCACCCACTCGTCGCCATCGCGCACCGCCCGCGTCTTCAGCGACGCGAGGTCGGAGCCCGACTCCGGCTCGGAGAATCCCTGGCACCAGATTTCCTCGGCCGACAGGATCGGCTCGAGGTAGCGGCGGCGCTGCTCCTCGGTGCCGTGCGCGATCACGGTCGGGCCGCCCATCGCGAGCCCGAGACCGTTGGCGAGCTGGGGCGCCTGCGCCCGCGCGATCTCCTCGTTGAAGATCGCCTGCTCGATCAGCGTCGCGCCGCGCCCGCCGTACTCCTTGGGCCACGACACGCCGGCCCAACCGGCACCGTGCAGCTTGCGCTGCCAGTCGCGCCGGAATTCGAACGCCGCCTCCTCGCCCGCAGGCTCGCGCCCAGGGTTGTTGGCCTCGACCCAACCGCGCACCTCGTCGCGAAAAGCTTCCTCGGCCGGAGAGAGAGTCAGGTCCACGGCCGCGCATCCTATAGGGGCCGAGCGGCCGTGTAGCCTCGAACCTCAGATGTCACAGCCTGAGAGAACCGAGGGAATCGAGGGCTCACAGCTCCCCGGCCCGTATCCGGTCGGGTCCTACGCGGAGCGCCTGCGGCGCCGCCTGCGCGATTTCGCGCGGGTCCAGCTCGTCGGCGAGGTGTGGGGCTTCAAACCCGCACGCGCGCGCGTCTATTTCGAGCTGCGCGACGGCCGCGGGGCGCTGCCGTGCTCGATGTGGCTCAGCGACTTCGAGCGGCTCGGGATCCGGCTCGCCGACGGAATGAAGATCGTGGTCGGCGGCGGCTGCGACTACTACCCAGGCAGCGCCACCTCCTCCCCCTCCTTCACCTTCTCGGTCACGGAGCTGCGGATCGCGGGCGAGGGCGACCTCCTGCTCCAGCTCGAGCGGCTGCGCCGGCGCCTGCACGCGGACGGGCTGTTCGAGCCGCAGAAGCGCCTGTCGCGGCCGCCGCTCCCGCGAACGATCGGCGTCGTCACCGGCGAGCGCGGGAAGGCCCGCGACGACGTCCTCGCCGGACTGCGGCGCCGCGGCTGGTCGGGCCGGCTGGTGTGGGGGTTCGCCCCGGTCCAGGACCGCCATGCCGCGCCCGCGATCGCGGCGGCGCTGCGCGAGCTGGCCGCGATCCAGGAGGTGGAGGTGGTGATCGTCGCGCGCGGGGGCGGCTCGCTCGCCGACCTGTTCGCGTTCTGCGACGAGGCTCTGTGCCGGACGGTCGCGCTGCTGCGCGTTCCCGTTATCTCCTCGGTCGGCCATCACACCGACCGCACGCTGATCGACGACGTCGCCGCCGTCTGCTGCTCGACCCCGACCCACGCGGCCGAGGCGGCGGTGCCGATCGATGTCCGCGCCGCGCGCGCGAACATCGCCGCGTTCGCGCGGCGTCTCCACGGTCATGGCCGCCGCGCGATCCTCGACCGGGCGCGCGCCCTATCCCATCTCTCCCGCGCGCCCGCCCAGCACGTGGCCCGCCACCGCACCCAGCTGCACCAGCTGACGCGAGAGCTGCGGGCGATCGGACGCCGCGCCTGCGCCGCCGGCCGCGACCGCGCCGGTGTGCATCTGCTCGTCCTCGGCCGCACCGCGGCCCGCGCGCAGTCCTCCGACGCCGCCAAGCGCCGGCGCGACCTCGAGCGCCTTGCGCTCGCGCTCGCCGCTCACGACCCCGAGCGCACGCTGGCACGCGGCTACGCGATGGTCAAGGACCGTGCCGGCGAGCCCCTCATCTCGGCCGCGGCGGCCCGCAAAGCCGGCGATTTGGCGATCCGCTTCCACGACGGCGAGCTTCCGGCCCGGGTGACCGAATGACCGAGCGCAGCTACGAGTCGGCGGTGGCCCGCGTCGAGGAGATCATCAAGCGGCTCGATTCCGGCGAGGCGGGACTGCGGGAGACCCTCGACCTGGTCAAGGAGGGCCGTGAGCTGGTCGAATACTGTGCGACCGAGCTCGACGCGGTCAGCCAGGGCCTGGAGGAGCTGCGGCTGGATGAGCTCGTTGCCCGACTAGAAGCCGGAGGACGTGAGGGATGAGCACTTTCGACAAGCTGGCCGAGCTGCCGATCGAGGTCGAGGACTACAGCCTCGAGGGCCTCAGCGCGAGCGTCTCGAGCGGGTTCGAGCGACTCACGACCGTCGTGCACCTGCACGGGGGCGGACACGAGGGAATCGGCGAGGACGTCGTCTATGACGGCGAGGATCAGGTGGCGCTGCAGGAGGCGGGCCCGGTCCTCGGCCTCGGCGGCCGCCGCACGCTGGCCGAGTTCTGCGCGCTGATCGACTCGCTCGACCTCTTCCCGGTCGAACCCAAGCGCGGCGAGGTCTCGCGCCTGTACCGCCGCTGGACATTCCACAGCGCCGCGCTGGACCTGGCGCTGCGCCAGGCCGGCCGCTCGCTGCACGAGGTCCTCGGGCGCGAGCTGCGACCGGTCACGTTCGTGGTGTCGCTGCGGCTCGGCGAGCCGCCCACGCTGGACCCGATCGCCGCCCGCCTGGCGTCATACCCGACGCTCCGCTTCAAGCTCGACCCGACGAGCTCGTGGACGCCCGAGCTGATCGAGTCGCTCGTGGCGACCGGCGCCGTGGACTCGGTCGACTTCAAGAGCCTTTACCGCGGGACCGTGGTCGACCAGCCGCCGGACCCGGTGCTCTACCGCCGCGTCGTCGACGCCTTCCCGGAGGCGTGGATCGAGGACCCCGACGTGGTCACGCCCGAGACCGCCGCCGTGCTCGCCGACCATCACGACCGCATCACCTGGGATGCGCCGATCCACTCGATCGAAGACATCGAGGCGCTTCCGTTCCCGCCCAGGATGGTCAACATCAAGCCCTCGCGGATCGGCGGACTCCCGAAGCTGTGCGCCGCCTACGACTATTGCGCTGAACGCGGGATCGGGGCCTACGGCGGCGGTCAGTTCGAGCTCGGGCCCGGCCGCGGCCAGGCCCAGTATCTGGCCTCGCTGTTCCATGCCGACACGCCCAACGACCTCGCCCCGTCGGCGTTCAACCAGGAGGAGCCGCCACCGGGGCTGCCGACGAGCCCGATCCCCCCGGCGCCGGATGCGACCGGCTTTCGCTGGACCGCCTAAAGGCTCAGCGCCAGCAGCACCTTGCCCTGCAGGCTGCGCGTCGCGAACCGTCCGAGCGCCTCGTTGACTCCCTCCAGCGGCAGCACCTCGTCGATCGGCACCTTCAGGGTCCCGTCGGCCAGTGCGGCCAGCGCGCGCTCGAGGCCGGCGCGACGCTCCTCGCGGCTCAGCTGCATGCCGCCGTAGCCGAGCAGCGCGATCCGGCTCCGGTACATCCGCCGGATATCAAAGCTGACCTCGGCGCCCGCGGATGCGCCGTAGGAGACGTAGCGGCCTCGCACCGCCAGCGCGCCGATCGCCGGGGGCAGGAACGGGCCGGCGAGCGGGTCGAGGACGACCGTCGGCGCGAGCTCGCGAATCTGCGCGCCCAGCTCGTCCGGGCCCGCCACGATCACCCGGTCGGCGCCCTGGCGCTCGATCATCGCCGCCTTCGACCCCGAGCCGGTCTGGCCCCAGACGGTGGCGCCGGCGGCGTGCGCCAGCGAGACGATGGTTGAGCCGACGCCGCCCGACGCGCCGAGCACGAGCACCCGATCCTCGGGCCCCACCTGCCCGACGTCGTGGACCACGTGCCATGCGGTCAGCCCGGCGATTCCCATTGCCGCGGCCGCGCCTGGCGCGACCTCCTCGGGGATCTCGTAGATGGCCTCGTCCGGGACCACCGCGGCCTCGGCCCACACCCCGTCGCGCACCGAGCCGAGGCCCTCGCCGGCGACGAGCACGGGACGGCCGTCGATCGTCCCCGCGGCCTCGGCGCCGAGCGTCCGCGGCAGCGCCGCGTCGGGCGCGACCTGCCCGGCAGCGACGTACCCGTCGACCGGGTTGACGCCGCCGAACTCGAGCAAGACGCGTGATTCACCCGGCCCGGGCTCGGGTAACTCGACCTCCGTGACCTGCAGCGGCTCTCCGTGACGGTTCAGGCGGGCGGCGCGCACACTCATCTCATAATCCTTACATGACCGAACTCAAAAACACAGTTGCCCTGGTCACCGGGGCTTCAAGCGGAATTGGCGAAGCGACGGCGCTGGAGCTCTCGCGCCTCGGCGCGTCGGTGGCGCTCGTCGCGCGCCGCGGCGATCGGCTCCGCGAGCTGGCCGGGCGCATCGGCGACGGGGCGCTGATCATCGAGGCCGACGTAACCGAGCAGGAGCAGGCGGCCGGCGCGGTCGAGCACACGGTGGCCGAGCTCGGCCGGCTCGACATCGTGATCAACAACGCCGGCGTGATGCTGCTCGGGCCTGCCGTGGGCGCACCACTCGAGGAGTGGCAGCGGATGGTGAACGTGAACGTGCTCGGGCTCCTGTACACCGCGCACGCTGCCATCCCCCACCTCCTGAAGGCGGCCGAGGACTCCGAGCGTCACGTGGCTGACCTGGTCAACATCAGCTCGGTAGCGGGACGCGCAGCCCGCGCTGGCAGCGGCGTCTACAACCTGACCAAGCACGGGGTGGGCGCGTTCAGCGAGTCGCTGCGCCAGGAGGTGACTCAGAAGCACGTCCGTGTGTCGCTGGTCGAGCCCGGCGCGGTCGCGACCGAGCTCGTCTCACACAACCGCCCGGAGATCCAGGAGGCCACGCGCAAGCGGTTCGCGGAGATGAAGCGGATGGAGGCCCCTGACATCGCGGAGACGATCGCGTTCATCGTCACGCGCCCCTGGCACGTGGCGATCAACGAAGTGCTGATCAGGCCAACCGAGCAGGCTCAGTAGGGCCGGGTCGGCGGGGAAGCGTGTACTAGCTTCCCTGGCCGCGCGATGTCCTATCCGTGGCCGACAACCCCCCCGACCGACGCTGTCCGCGCCAGCTATGCCGACGCGCAGGCGCAGCCGTTCTGGCTGGCGCACCTGCCCGATCACGAGCCGAGGCCGGCGTTGCGGGGAACCGTGGACGCCGATCTGTGCATCGTCGGAGGCGGCTTCACGGGGCTGTGGGCGGCTCTGCACGCCAAGGCGGACGACCCTGGGCGGGACGTGGTCGTGCTCGAGAGCCACACGGCCGGGTTCGGAGCCAGCGGTCGCAACGGCGGCTTCATCCACCCGTCGCTGACCCACGGCCTGCACAACGGGCTGAGCCGCTTCCCGGACGAGATCGAGCTGCTCGAACGGCTGGGTGGCGAGAATCTGCGCGATCTGGTCGCCGACCTCGACCGGTACGGAATCGACTGCGATCTCGAGCTGACCGGCGAGATGTGTCCGAGCCTGGCGCCCTACCAGGACGCCTGGATCGAGGAGGAGCGAGAACTGGCGGCGCGCTTCGGTCTCGAGGTCGAGGTGTTCGGAGACGCCGAATCGATGCAGTCGGAGGTCGCGTCGCCCACCTATCGCGGTGGTGTCTGGATCAAGGACGGCGGCGGCGTGCTCGATCCGGGGAAGCTCGCGGTCGGCCTGCTCGCCGCGGCGCTCGCCGGCGGGGTTCGGGTCTACGAGCATTCGCCGGCCGGCGCCCTCGCCGAGCTCGGCGACGGGGTGCTCGTCAACACCGCGACCGGCCAGGTCAGAGCCCGGCGTGCCCTGCTGGCCACGAGCGCCTTCCCGCCGCTGCTGCGCTCGATCAGGCGCTACATCGCGCCCGTCTACGACTACGCGCTGGTGAGCGAGCCGCTGTCGGCCGCTCAGCGCGCGGCGGTCGCGTGGCGCCGGCGCCAGGGGATGGCCGACGGGGGCAACCAATTCCACTACTACCGGCTGACCCGCGACGACCGCATCCTCTGGGGTGGATTCGACGCCGTCTACCGGTACGGCGGACCGGTCCGTGAGAACCTCGACGATCACGACGCGACGTTCGCTCGGCTGGCCCAGAACTTCCTCACCACGTTCCCGCAGCTCGAGGGCATCCGCTTCACCCACCGATGGGGCGGCGCGATCGACACCTGCAGCCGCTTCTCGGTCTTCTTCGGGACCGCTCTGCACGGCCGAGTCGCCTATGCGGCCGGGTACACCGGGCTCGGTGTCGGCGCCTCGCGGTTCGGCGCGCGGGTGGCGCTGGACCTCGTCGACGGCCGCAGCACCGAGGCCACGCGCAGCCGCTACGTCACGGGCAAGCCGGTCCCGTTCCCGCCCGAGCCGCTGCGCACGGCGGTCATCCAACTGACCCGCAACCGGCTCGCCGCCGCGGACCGGCGCGACGGAAGACGGGGGCTGTGGCTGGGCCTGCTCGATCGGATCGGGCTGGGCTTCGACAGCTAGTGGAGCTCCTTGAAACGTTTGCCGGTTTGACGGCTGCGGACCGTCGGCTGCGCGGACTCGCGGCCCGCTCGGCCTCCGGCCTCGCCGGGATGGGCCGCGTCCGCGTCATCCGGCTGTCCTCGGAGTCTCGCGTGGCGCTGCCACGCCACGACTCCTGCGTCCTCGCCATCCTCGGTTCTCGCACGTCAAACACGTCACACGTTTCCAGTCGCCCCACTAGCATCTCGCTGCGGTCCCATGAGCCCGATGACCCACGACCAGCTCCAGGCCTCGGCGAACGAGCATCTGCTGCTGCACTTCGCCAAGCAGCGCAGCGAAGATCTGCTGGTGCTCGAGCGCGGCGAGGGCCCGTACGTGTTCGACACCGCCGGCAGCCGGTACATCGACGCGCTCTCGAGCCTGTTCTGCGCCCAGCTCGGCTACAGCTTCGGCGAGGAGATGGCCTCGGCCGCGGCTGAGCAGCTGACGACGCTGCCGTTCAACACCAACTGGGCGACCGCCCATCCCCGCGCGATCGAGCTGGCCGAGCGTCTGGCCGACGCCGCACCGGAGGGCATCACGCGCGTGTTCTTCACCTCCGGCGGCTCCGAGGCCGTGGAGGCGGCGTGGAAGCTGGTCCGTGAGCATTTCCATGCACTGGGCCAGCCCCAGCGCACGAAGGCAATCGCCCGCGCGACCTCCTATCACGGGGTCACGCTGGGCGCGCTCGCGTTCACCGGCATCGAGCGCTTCAAGGACCCGTTCGGCCCACCCGCGATCGACGTCACCCACGTCTCGAACACGAATGCCTTTCGCGCCGCCGACGGAGATGACCCGGCTGCCTTCTGCGCCCGGCTGCTGGGTGAGCTCGAGGACGCGATCCTGGTGGCCGGCCCGGACGAGGTGGCGCTGATCATCGCCGAGCCGGTGCAGAACGCCGGCGGGTGCCTGACCCCGCCGCCCGGTTATTGGCACGGCCTGCGCGAGCTCGCCGACCACTACGGGGCGTTGCTGATGGCCGACGAGGTGATCACCGGGTGTGGACGGCTGGGCGAATGGTTCGCGGTCGCCCGCGAGGGCGTCGTCCCCGACCTGATCTCGATCGCCAAGGGCCTCACCTCGGCCTACGCCCCGATGGGGGCCGTACTGGCAGCCGAGCGGGTGATCGCTCCGATCATCGAGCGCGATGCCGTGCTGCGGCACGGGATCACGTTCGGCGGGCATCCGGTCAGCGCCGCGATCGCGCAGCGGAACATGACGATCTTCGAGCGCGAGGGCGTGCTTGAGAACGTCCGCTCGCTTACCCCCCACCTGGCCGCGCGGCTGAATCAGCTGCGGTCGCTGCCGATCGTCGGCGACGTCCGCGGGGACGGCTTCTTCTGGGCCGTCGAGCTCGTCAGCGACGAGTCCGGCAGCCGCCTCGATCAGGCCCAGCGCGACCTGCTCGTGCGCGGGTTCCTCCCCGCGCGGCTGCGCCAGGCGGGCCTGATCGCCCGGGCCGACGACCGCGGCGACGCGGTGCTACAGATCGCCCCGCCGCTGATCAGCGACCGGCAGCTGCTGGACGAGATCGTCGGCAGGATGGGCGACGTGCTCACCGACGCCGGGACGCAGATCGGGATGTGAGGCCTTTCGGGGGCGCGCATGCGCGCCCCCGCCGGCCGCGCATGCGCGGCCGGGGCCGGGGTGCATGCACCCCGGCCTTCCACACCTCTAGACCCGCTGGATCAGCGTCCCGGTCCCGAGGCCGCCGCCGCAGCACATCGTCACCAGCCCGACCTCCTTGTCGGAGCGCTCCATCTCGTGCAGGAGCGTGGTGATCAGGCGGGCGCCGGTGGAGCCCAGCGGGTGCCCGAGCGCCATCGCGCCGCCGTTGACGTTGACGCGATCCATGTCGGGGCTGTGGACGCGGCGCCAGGCCGCGACGACGGGCGCGAACGCCTCGTTGATCTCGACCAGGTCGATGTCGTCGATCGTCATCGAGTTGCGCTCGAGCAGCTTGGCGGTCGCCGGGATCGGTCCCTCGAGCATCTTCACCGGATCACACCCGACCGTCGTCTGGTCCATGATCCGCGCCCGCGGGGTCAGGCCCAGCTCGGCCGCCTTCTCGGCGCTCATCAGCAGCACCGCGGCGGCGCCGTCGGAGATCTGCGACGAGTTGCCGGCGGTGATCACGCCGTCCTCCTTGAACACCGTCTTCAGCTGGCTGAGCGCCTCGAGGTTAGTGCCCGGGCGGATGCCCTGGTCGGTCACATAGGTGTCGCCGTTGACCCGCATCGGGATCATCTCGCGCTCGAACCGGCCCTCCTCGGTGGCGCGGTGGGCGAGCTGGTGCGAGCGCAGCGCGAGCTCGTCGAGCTCGGGCCGCGGAATCTCATACTCCTCGGCGATCATCTCGGCGCCCATCCCCTGGCCGACGATGTTGTGCTTCTCCATCAGCTCGGGCGTGAAGGCCATCCCGAACTCCTGCTGGGTCTTCATCGTCGCGGCGAATGGCAGCTTGCCCATGTGCTCGACGCCGCCGCCGATCACGACATCGTGCACGCCGGAGGCGATCTGGCTCGCCGCGAGGTTCACGGCCTGCTGGGCCGACCCGCACTGGAGATCGATCGTCGTGGCTGAGGTCTCGATCGGGAAGCCCTGCTGCAGCCACGCGTTGCGGCCGACGTGCAGGCCCTGCGGCCCGAACTGGGCCACACAGCCCGCGATCACGTTCTCGACCTCCTCCGGCTCGATGCCGGCGCGCTCGACGACGGCGCGGTACGCGGAACCGAGCAGCTCGTTCGGATGCGTGTCCTTGTAGTAGCCCTTCTCGAGGTGTCCACGCCCGATCGGGGTACGGGCGGCCTCGACGATCACAACCTCATGGCCATCAAACGGCATTGCGGCTCCTTCGCTTCGGTCTCGGCGGCTGAGTGGGGCGCCCCACTGAACGGTCACGTACTGTACCCGGCGATGGACGAGCGACTCGGCATCGCCGGCTCCGGCACGATCGCCTGCGGCCTGGCCGCCACGGCGGCGCGCTGCTGCGACGTGCTCCTGTGGGCTCGGTCCGAGGAGTCGGCCGAGCGGGCCCAGGGCACAATCGAGAAGGCGAGCGCTCGGCTCGAGGACGCCGACCCCTCGCGCGTGAAGGTGGTGACCGACCTCGGCGCGCTCGATTCGGCCACGTTCCTGGTCGAGGCGGTGATCGAGCACCACGGCAGCAAGGCCGCCGTGCTGTCCGATCTGGGCGAGCTGGCGCCGCACCAGCACGAGCGCGCGGTGCTCGCCACCACCACCTCGTCGCTGTCGATCGCCGAGCTGGCGGAGGCCAGCGGGCATCCGGAGCGGTTTGTCGGGCTGCACGTGTTCAACCCGGTCCCGCGCATGAAGCTGGTCGAGCTCTCGTTCCCGAGCGAGGCCTCCGCCGAGACGCGGCGGCGCGCGCTGGCGCTGTGCGAGGCCCTGGGCAAGACGCCGATCGAGGTTCCGGACATCCCGGGCTTCGTGGTCAACCGGCTGCTGTTTCCCTACCTGTTCAACGCGGTCGAGCTGCTGGTGGAAACCGGGATGGTTCCCGAGGACGTGGACGCCTGCATGTCGCTCGGCGCCGGCATGCCGATGGGACCGCTCGCGCTGCTCGATCTCGTCGGCCTCGATGTCTCGCAGGCGATCGGCGAGGCGATCGACGTGCCGGTGCCCCAGCGACTGCGCGAGCTGGTCGCCGAGGGCGCGATCGGGCGCAAGGCCCGCCGGGGCTTCTACAACTACGACTAACTCTTTAAGAGTCGTTCAGGTGCTGGGCGCATTATTCGCGTCGCGACGTACCTCATAGCAGCACCTCCTCCCCAGAAGCACGAGCCGGCCCGTCCCCAGCGGGCCGGCTCTTTTTTTGCTCTGGGGGGCGGCGCGCCGGGCGGCGGGCGGCGCTGCGCTCGTACCGCCATCTACCTCCATGGCGTGGGACGTTTGGTCTGATATGCAGACCTGAGCCCCCAAGCGCCCCAACCTCCCCAAATAGCGAAGCCGGCCCGTTTCGCGTGGGCCGGCTTCATCTCTCCTCTCAACCACCGGTCAGTCCCGATGTGAAGATGGAGTAAATGTAACAAATGTCGCGAGCTTTTGTGTCAGCTTTGCGCAGCGGCGCGGCGCTGGCGGATGCGGACCGCCTCGATTCGGTTCTGGCGCACCGATTCGACCCGGATCGAATAGCCGTTCGCGGCGATCGTGTCGCCTCGTTTCGGCAGCCGGCCGAGCTCGGCGAACACGAAGCCGCCGACCGAGTTGTAGGCGTCGGTGTCGATCGGCAGCTCAAGCCCATAGTCCTCCAGATCGGACACCGCGACGTGGCCGCGGACGAACCAGTCACCGTTGGCCAGCCGGCGGATCGCACCGCCGGCCGGGTCGGTCTCGTCAGCGATCTCGCCGACGACCTCCTCGATGATGTCCTCGATCGTGACGATCCCGGCGGTGCGGCCGTACTCGTCGATCACGATCGCCAGCTCGGTGCGCTCGCGCTGGAGGTCGGCGAGCAGATCGTCCAGCGGCTTGGTCTCGGGCACCAGCGGCGCCTCGCGCACGAGCTTCTCGAACGTCACGTCCATCCCCCTGGTCATGCTCAGCTTGACCAGCTGGTTGACGTGCACGATGCCCTTCACCCGGTCCTTGTTCTCGTCCTCGGTCACGACCAGGCGCGAGTGCCCGGTAGAGGTGCAGCGCTTCAGCGCCGCCTCGACCGTCTCGGACAGGTCGACCGTGACCACAGCCGGGATCGGGGTCATCACCTGCCGCGCCTCCTGCTCGTGCAGGTGGAACACGCCGGTCAGCATGTTCGCCTCGCCGACATCGAGATGGCCGCCGGTCTGGGACTCGGCGATGATTCGCTTCAGCTCATCGGGCGTGCCCGCCTCGGGTTCCGCGTCCGGGTCCGTGCCGAGCATCCGCAGGATCCGATCCGAGGATGCGTTGAGCACGAAGATGAACGGCTTGAACAGGACCCGGAAGAACTCCAGCGGCCGGGCGATCCTGCGGGCCAGCCCTTCGGCGTGCTGGATCGTGTAGAGCTTCGGGACGATCTCGCCGACGATGCTCTGCGCGCTCGTGATCAGCAGGTAGGCGATGATCACCGAGATCACGACCGCGGCGGTGTGGCCGAGCGGGCCGCCGAGGACCGGCTCGAGCAGATGCTGGATCGCGGGCTCGCCGAGCGCGCCAATGGCGATCGAGGCCATCGTGATCCCGACCTGGCAGGCCGCGATGTAGTCGCCGATGTCGTCGATCTGCCGCAGCGCCAGCCGGGCTCCGCGCAGGCCCTCGTCGGCCATCGTCTGCAAGCGCGACCGGCGCGAGCGCACCATCGCGTACTCCGCGATCACGAAGAACGCGTTGACCAAGACCAGAAGGCCCGTCAGGATGATGAACAGGACCTTCACTTACGGGCGCCGGACCTGCGGTTTGATGTCAACCGCTCCCTTGGCGCGCTGCTACTTCGGGATGGATCGTCGTCGCTCATTAACCGACGGGGGAACGGTAGCAGCCGGGGATGCGGCACCTAGAGATCGCGCGGCGTGATGACACCGCTCTTGAGTGCCAGCTCCACCAGCCGCGTGCGCTTCTGATTCTGGGGCAGCTGCTCGATCCCGAACTTGGCGAACAGCGCCCTCAGGTGGGTCTTCACCGCGTCGACGCTCAGGAACAGCTCGTCGGCAATTTGCTGGTTCGTGGCCGGGGTCACGTATCCCGTGGCGCCCTTGAACGGGCGGCACAGCGCCACCAGCACGCGGCGCTGCGCCTCGGACAGGCTGGCCCGGTCGAGCACGTCGGAGGCGACCTCGGTCTCGGACACGTCGACGGTCAGCGGCTCGCGGTAGACGGCTGTGGTATGGCCGAAGCGCAGCACGTCGCGGTCGCGCAGGCGCCGCCGGCCGACGACGCGCTCGCTGTTCAGATGCGTCCCGTTGCGCGAGAGGCCGTCGTCGGTGACCGTCCAGTCAGGTCCGATCCGGCCGAGCTCGGCGTGCAGCCGCGAGACCTCGGTGTCCCACTCGAGCCAGATGTCGGTCGAGGAGCCGCGGCCGACGGTGACCCGGTCGAGCTCGGCGGACAACTTGAAGATGCGCTGGTGGTTCTCGCCGTCGCGGTAGATCAAGAACGGCGTCCCCTCGCGCTCTGCCTCGATCTGCTCCTTCAGCTCGACCGGGCTCTGGACCGGAGTCTCGCCAGCCATTGCGTCAGCGATCGTACATGTGAGGGCAGCCACCACACCCACCACGGCCTGTAGTCTCACCCGCCTTGGTTGGGGCCGGCCGTAACCACCACGCAGGCCAATGCCACCGGACGAGCCGCTCGCACAGCCATTGACGGTTCCCGGCGCTCGCCCCAGGATGCCCGGAGCAGCGCGGGTGAGCGGCCTGGCAAGAACGGCGAGAGCGGCATCCCGGCGGCTGTCGCCCGAGACCTGGGCGATGATCGCGATCGCCGCCGCCGTGCTCCTGGCCAACCTGCCGTACCTGCTTGACTTCTTCGACCCCAACCCGCTGGGGCCCCGCAGCGGTCTGGTGGCCAGCGTCATCTCTGGCCGAGCCGGTGGCCAGCCCACGATCGATCCCAGCAACGGGTTCTACTCACAAGCTCTCAGCCACCGCGCGGTCCTCGACCTGTTCGGGCTCCATCTGCCCTGGTGGAATCCGTTCGAAGGGACCGGGGTACCGCTTGCCGGCGAGCTGGAGGCGGCGCCGTTCTTCCCCCCCACGTGGTTGGTCGCCCTGAGCAACGGTCAGATCTACGAGCACATCCTGCTCGAGCTGATCGCGGGTCTCGCCACGTACAAGCTGATGCGGCGGCTGGGCGTTGTCCGGCTGGCCGGCGTGGCGGCCGGGGTGGCCTTCGCACTCAACGGCACATTTGCCTGGTTCTCGCACGCCGCCGTCAATCCGGTGCCGTTTCTTCCGCTGACCCTGCTCGGTGTCGAATGGGCGTACTCCGCCGCCGTCGACGGCCGCGCGGGCGGCTGGTGGCTGATCGCCGTGGCCTCGGCTCTGTCGTTCTACGGGGGATTCCCCGAGACCACCTACATCGACGCCCTGATGGCCGTGATCTGGTTCGCGTGGCGTTTCGGATGCCTTGGACGAGCCCAGCGCCTGGCGCTGCTGCGCAAGGGCGGCTGCGCCGCGGCCGCCGCGGTGCTCCTTTGCACGCCGTTGCTGATTGCCATGCTCGATTACACCAGCCACGGATACCTGGGCAGGCACGCAACCGGGCTGCTCGGCTCCGAGCACATACGGGTGCAAGGGCTCCCGCAGCTCTTGATGCCGTACGTGTTCGGCCCGATCTTCGGCTATCCGAACGTCACGCTGACCTCGATCTGGAGCTCGGTGGGGGGCTACCTGTCCACGTCGCTGCTGCTGTTTGCCGTCCTGGGCCTGCTCTCCAGGCGAAGACTCGGCCTGCGCCTGGTTCTGCTCACCTGGATCGTGCTGGTGCTCGCCCGCATGTACGCGATGCCCGTGCTCGGGCCGTTGCTGGGCCTGCTGCCCGGCATGTCGCGGATGGCCTTCTTCCGCTACTCCACTCCCGCTCTGGAGCTGTCGGTCATGGTGCTGGCGGGGTTGGGGATCGACGATCTCGCCCGGCGGCCTGAGGCCCGGGGGCGCGTGGTCGCTGTGGGGGCCGTGGCGCTGGGGCTCGTCGCGGCGGCTGCGATCGGCGCGCACTCGCTGACCAGCCAGCTCGGAGCCAAGTTCGATCACCGTCCCTACTACGCCGGCTCGATCGTCTGGGGGGTGGCGGTGCTGGTGGCAGGGGCGGCGATCGTGCTGCTCCGCAATGCTCGAGCCCGGGTCTGGCTGGCCTCACTGCTGGTGGCGGCTGACGCGCTCGTGCTGTTCGCGATCCCCGAGGCATCGGCGCCCCGGGCCGTGCACCTCGATCTGGCACCCGTGGCGTTCCTGAAGAGCAACCTGGGAGACTCGCGCGCCTTTACGCTGGGGCCGCTGGCGCCCAACTATGGCGCCTACTACAGCCTGGGGCTGCTCAACGTCAACGATGTCCCGCTGCCCACGCAGCTGGAGCGCTACATCCACACCCGACTGGATCCATTTGCCGACCCCGACGCCTTCGTGGGGATCCTCATCCGGGGTCGGACGCTGTTGGAGCCCACGCCCGCGGAGGAGCTGGTGCGGAACCTGCCTGCGTACCGAGCGGCCGCCGTCAAGTACGTGCTGACGCCACCGGGTCAGCTGCTGCCCCAGGGCTCGTTCCGGCTGGTCGACCGGACGCCGAGTACGTGGATCTACGCGCTCCGGCAGCTGACGCCCTATTTCACGGCCTCAGGCGGCGCCTGCCAGGTGGCACCTCACGGCCGCGCCGCGGTGGCGCTCGCGTGCTCGGCTCCGACCCAGCTCATCCGGCGTGAGACCTACATGCCCGGCTGGAGTGCCCACGTGGACGGGCGGCCGGCGACGGTGAGGCAGGTCGATGGGCTGTTTCAGGAGGTCACGGTCCCCGCCGGCCGCCACACCGTCACCTTCGACTTCGCCCCGCCGTACATCGGGTGGGGCGCCCTGGCGTTTGTGGCCGGTGTGGGATGGTTGGTCGTGGCCGGGATCCGGAACCGGCGGCGCAAGCGACCATGACTCACGGCCACAGCCGAGGCGTCCAGTCACGCTATAAAACACCCCATGGCTGAAGGGGCGCTAGGGACCACGCTCGCTGGGTGCCGGTTGGAGTCGGTCGCGGGGCGCGGTGGGATGGGGGTCGTGTACAGGGCCACGCAGCTGGCGCTGCAACGATCGGTGGCGCTCAAGGCGATGGCGCCCGCGCTGGCGGCCGACGACGCCTACCGGGAGCGCTTCCAGCGCGAGTCGCAGCTCGCGGCCTCGATCGACCACCCGAACGTGATCCCGGTCTACGAGGCGGGCGAATTCGACGGGACGCTGTACCTGATCATGCGCTGGGTCGACGGGACCGACCTGCGCCGGCTGCTCAAGGACTCAGGGCGGCTCGAGCCGGGGCGTGCGGTTCGGCTCCTGCGGCCGGTCGCCTCCGCGTTGGCCGCGGCCCACCGGCGCGGGCTCGTGCACCGCGACGTCAAACCCGCCAATGTGCTGATCGCCCGCGGCGACGGTGGGGACGACGAGCATGTGTACCTGACCGACTTCGGGATCGCGCGGCGGACCGACAGCGAGGCCCCGATGACCCGGACCGGCGTGCTCGTGGGGACAATCGACTACCTGGCGCCGGAGCGGATCGAGGGCGGGCGCGGCACGCCGGCCTCGGACATCTACTCGTTCGGGTGCATGCTGTTCGAGTCGCTCTCGGGCCGGCTGCCCTACCAGGGCCCGACCGAGCTGATGCGGATGCACGCCCATATCCACGACCCGGTCCCGGCACTTCGTGACGCCGTGCCCGGCGTCCCCGAGCGCCTCGATCAGATCGTCGCGAAGGCGATGGCCAAGCGCCCCGAGGACCGGTTCGAGTCCGCCGCTGCGCTGGCGGCCGCGCTCAGCCACGCGTTCGACCCGGGTGCGGAGACCGAGCTCGAAGCGACCGCGCTCGAGTCCACCCGGCTCGCTGCCGCGGAGCCGCCGGCCACCGAGCTGATGACCGCCGCCGAGACCCCGGCTCAGACGCCCGCGATCCGGCGCGAGACGCCGGCGACCCCGGCGATCCCGATCACGCCTCCGGCGCCGTCGGCACGACCGCGGAGCGCGGTCGACGATCGCGCCGCGGCCGGTCCGAAGCCGCCCGCGCGCCGCCCGCGCTCGCGGGGCCTGCTCATCGCCCCGATCGTGGCGATCGCGCTCGTCGCGATCGCGATCGCGGTGCTGTCGGGCGGAGGCGGCGGCTCGACGTCGCAGCCCACGGTGAGCGGGCAGACGGTCTCGCTGAGCACGGTCAAGCTCCCCGCCGGCACCGACCCCGGTCAGCTCTGGGCCGACGGGCCGGACGTGTACGTGGCCGGGGGTCATGCCGCGCTGAAGGTGGCGCCGAATGGATCGACCGACACGCTGCACACCGACGGTGTGCCCACCGACATCGCGGTCGACAAGGCCGGGCGGGTGTGGGTCACCGAGACGCAGCCCAACAAGGTTCTCGTCTTCCAGGGCGCGGCGGCGCACGGCGTGCCACTTCCGAGCAAGCCCTCGGCGATCGCGCTCAGCCCCCAGGCGGCGTGGATCGCCGGCTCCGGCTCAAACGCGATCACCCGCGTTGACATGAGCACGCTCGCGCCCAGTCAGGTCACCGTCCCCCACCCGGTGGCCGCGATCGGCGAGGCGTACGGGCGGCTGTGGGTCGCGTCGCCGAGCGGCGCCCTGAGCGCACTCGACGAGTCGGGCAAGCCGACGCTCCCCGGCCCGCAGCTGCCGGCGAACACGATTGCCGTCGGCCACAGCGACGGCGTCTGGTTCATGAGCGCGGCCGGCAGCCTGACCCGGGTCGACCCGCGGCCCAGCGCGGCCGTCGGCGGCCATTACATGGGTCACCCGAACCAGTTCGCCGTCGCCGATCCGCTCGCGGTGATCGCCTCGCTCGAGACCAGCCACCTGATCTGGGTCGGCACCGGCTCGGGCGCGGTGATGCGGATCGCCACCAGTGGCGCGCAGAACAACCACGCCGTGACCACGATCAACTTCCACGTGCGTCCCGGCCAGCTGGCCGTCCGTGGCGGCGTGCTGTGGGTCTCGATCCCGAGCCGGGACGAGCTCTACCGGGTCACCTTCAGCTGAGCCCGTCGACCGTCGCGGCGAGCGCGAAGTCCGCGTCCGTCAGCCCGCCGGCCGAGTGGTTGGTGACCGACAGGCGCACCTTGTTCCAGCCGTGGACGAGGATGTCCGGATGGTGGTTGGCCTCCTCGGCAACGTCCGCGACGCGATTCACGAACGCGATCGCCCCGGCGAAGTCGTCGAACTTCCAGTCTCGGACGATGTGCTCGCCCTCGCGCTTCCACTCGCTCGAGGCGAGCCGCGACCCGATCTCCTCATCGCTCAGTCTCTCTGCCATATCGTTTTCTCCCTTCTAAGGTGAATACCTGATGCGAATCGTCAGCCTCGTCCCATCGGCAACCGAGATGCTGTTCGCGCTCGGCCTCGGACCCGACGTTATCGCCGTTACCCACGAGTGTGATTACCCGCCCGCGGCCGACCGGCTACCGAAGATCACGCGCGACGTGCTCCCGCCCGATCTGAGCGCCGCTGAGATCGACGCGGCG
The DNA here is from genome assembly GCA_963796645.1 of uncultured Solirubrobacterales bacterium. Classification (GTDB taxonomy): domain Bacteria; phylum Actinomycetota; class Thermoleophilia; order Solirubrobacterales; family Solirubrobacteraceae; genus Palsa-465. The sequence goes on from CAWCMQ010000011.1 coordinate 215,301, forward strand.
GTAAAGGAACGGACCCTCGCGGGCGAGTCGATCTACGAGCTCGACACCGAGATGCTCCTGGATCTGCGTCCGGACCTGATCGTGACCCAGGCGCTGTGCAGCGTGTGCGCCGTGTCCTACGACGACGTTCGGGCGGTCGCCGCGGAGATCGAGAGCCGGCCGTTGGTGATCTCGCTCGACCCGCGCACCGTCGGCGAGGTGCTCGGAGATGCGCGGACGCTCGCCCAGGCCACCGATCGTAAGGACGCGGCCGTCGCGCTCGTACGCGAGGCGGCGGAGCGGATCGACCGGGTGCGCCTGGCCGTGCGCCAGGCCGAGCGGCGCCCGCGTGTGGCCGCGCTCGAATGGCTCGACCCGCCGTTCGCGGCCGGGCACTGGACGCCTCAGCTGATCGGGTACGCTGGCGGCGAGGACGTGCTCGGCTTAGCCGGCGAGCAGTCGCAGGAGTGCTCGTGGGAGCAGATCAGCGCCTCGCGGCCCGAGATCGTGATCGTGATGCCGTGCGGGTACGACGCCGAGATCGCCCACCGCGAGGCCGAGATGCACCGCGATCAGCTGGCCGGGGTCGGCGCGAGCGAGGTGGTTGCCGTCGACGCCGCCGCCTACTTCTCGCGTCCGGGGCCGCGGATCGTGGACGGGCTCGAACTGCTGGCGAACATCCTTCACCCGGAGCTGGTTCCGGAGGCGCCCGCCGAGGCGCTGACGGTGGAGCTCTGAGCCCGCGCACCGTCCTGCTCGTCCACTCCTCGAGCGGACGCTACGGAGCCGATCGCCAGCTGGCGCTGATCGCCGCGGGGCTCGATCGCTCGCGCTATCTGCCGATCGTCGTGCTACCAGAGCCGGGCGAGCTCGCGGACGAGCTCCGGCAGAGCGGTGTCGAGGTGTTCGTGCGGCACCTGAGCGTGCTGCGCCGCGAGCTACTGAGCGCCGCCGGGCTCTGGTCCGTCGCCCGGGCCGTTGGCCGCGACGCGCGCGGGCTGAGCGCGCTGATCCGCCGCCGCGAGGTCGCGATCGTGCACTCCAACACGTCCGTCGTGCTCGGCGGTGCGGTTGCGGGCGCCATAACGCGCGTGCCCCATGTGTGGCACGTCCGGGAGATCTACTCGCGGTTCGGCCACGCCTGGCCGCCGTACCGGCGGATCCTCGCCACCGCGAGCTCGCTTCCGTGCGTGTCCGCGGCCGCGGCGGCGCAGTTCGGAACCTGTCGGCAGGTGCGCGTGCTGCACGACGGGCTCGCGATCGACCCGCGACGGGCGCCGCGGGTGCAGGCACGAGCCGCACTCGGTCTCGAGCCGGGCGTGCCGGTGGTGGCGGTGCTCGGGCGGATCTCGGACTGGAAGGGGCAGGACGTGCTGGGTGCGGGCGCTGGCCGAGCCGCCGCTGCGCGAGCTCGGGACCGTCGGCGTCCTCGCCGGCGAGCCGTGGCCCGGCGCCGAGGCGCGACTCGAGCGTGTCGTCGCGCTGGCCGAGCGCCTCGGTGTCCGCGATCGCCTGCGCCTGGTCGGGTTCCGCAGCGACGTAGAGAACCTGTATGGGGCCGCGGACGTGATCGCGGTGCCCTCCACCGAGCCCGACCCGCTCCCGGGCGCCGCGATCGAGGCAGCCGCAGCCGGCTGCGCGGTGGTCGCGAGCGCTCATGGCGGGCTCCCCGAGATCATCAGCGACGGACGGACCGGGCGGCTTGTCGCCCCCGGCGATGCGGGCGCGCTCGCGACCGCCGCGGCGCAGCTGATCAAGGATCCCGATGCGTCCGCGCGGCTCGGCGCCGCCGCGAGCGCGGACGCGCGCGTGCGCTTCGCGCCCGCGCGCCTGCTGCACGACGTGCAGGCGCTCTACGACGAGCTCTGAGCGTCAGCCGGTGAAGCCGATGCCGTTCGGGGCGATCCCGTGTCCGCCGGCCACGGCGATCGCGCCGATCACCCCGATCGCCGCCACGACCACGCACCCGAGCAGCGCCATCGTCGTCTGCCGCCGGCGCTCGCCGAGCTCGATCACGAGCCAGCCGGTGATCAGCCCGCCGATCAGGCCACCGATATGCCCGCCGATCGAGATGCCCCGGAAGCTGATCGAGAACACCAAGTTCAGGATCAGCCAGAAGCCAAGCCCGCTCTGCCAGATCGAGATGCCCCGCGCCCGCGCGACGATGATCAGCGCCCCGAAGATCCCGAAGATCGCGCCCGACGCCCCGACCGTGGGCGCTGCCGGCTGGAACAGCAGCGCCCCGAAGGAGCCGGTGAGCAGCGAGGTGAAGTAGATGGCGGCGAAGTTGACGCTCCCGATCGCCGGCTCGAGCACCATGCCGACGAAATACAGCGACAGCATGTTCACGAACAGGTGCGCCAGGCCGTCGTGGAGAAAGCCCGAGCTGACGATCCGCCAGTACTCGTGCTGATGTGCAATCAGCGGGCCGAACAGCGCGCCGTGGTTGTAGATCGTCCCGGCCCCGCCGCCGCCGAGCGGCGCGCCGCCGGCGGTCTCGGCGATGAACACAAGCACGTTGACCGCGATCAGCGCCAGCGTCACCTGTGGCGCCGCCGGGGCCGAGCGGATGGTTTTGACCGGCGTGCGCTCCCGCGAGCACTCGGGGCACCGCATCCCGACCGGCGTCGGCGTCATGCAGTCCGGACAGATCGGACGACCGCACGATGAGCAGGAGACCCCGGTCTCTCGATTCGGGTGCCGGTAGCAGTAGGCCATCGGGATTGACGCTAGCAACGGCCGCCCACGTGGCCCGCGGGCGCGCGGGCTCAGCGATCGGGCAGGACCCGCCGCGCCTCTTCGGCGAGGTCGTGCATCGTGCGTTCGGCGAGGTCGAGCAGGTTCGACGACTGCTGCTTGCGCGAGCGGTGGCGGCTGCGCACACGCAGCAACACCAGCGCGGTGCCGGCGCTGGCCCCGACCACGGCCGCGGCCGCGGGGCGCACCCAGTTGCGCGGATCGCGCATCGCCGACATCTCCCACGCTTCGAGTTCCTCCTGCGCGAGCTCGGTCAGGTTGACCAGCGTCAGCTCGAGACGCTGGGCGAGGTCGGCCGGCGGGTCTACCGGGCTGAGCGCTTCCCGAAGGAGCGCCTCGAAATCATGAGCGCCGGTGCTCATCTGACCTCCGCGTTCTCGGACACGATCCCCTCGAGCTGCTTGATCGCGCGGTGCAGAAGCACCTTCGTGGCGCCATCGGTGCGACCGAGCGCACGGGCGATCTCGCGATTGTCCATGCCGAGCGCGAAGCGCATGATCAGCGCCTCGCGGCGGTCGTCGGGCAGCTTCTGGACGCCGGCGAGGATCGACTTCAGCTCCTCCCGGCCCTCGACCAGCGACTCAGTCGTGTGCGGCGCCGAGATCAAGCTGGCGTCCTCGATCGCGGACTCAGGCTTGCGTGAGCGGTCGCGGTAGAAGTTGGCTGCCAGGTTGTGGGCGATGCGAATGAGCCACGGCCGCAGCGGGCGCCCGTTCGACTCGCGCAGCGCGCGCTCGAAGTGGCGGTACGCCTGGAGAAAGGTCTGCTCGGTGAGGTCCTCGGCGTCATGGTGGTTGCCGACGCGGTAGTAGGAGTACGAGTAGACGTCGCGCAGGTGCGCGCGATACATCTCGGTGAACCGAGCGTCGAGCTCCGACTTCGTCTTGGTTGCGTCTGCCACCGCATGGGAGCCTACCCAGCCTGCGCCGCGCGGACGGGCTCTGCGTGCGTCGGCTTCATCGGCTCGGTGACGGTCTCGGTCCAGCGCTCGGGACCGATCCGTCCCTCGACGAGCGCGGCCAGGCTCTCGAGCGCGGGCGACTCGAGCTGCGCTCCCCGGGCGACGGTCGCCAGCAGCGGAACCGCGTCGACGGCCTCGGCCGCCTGGCCGAGCGCGTTCGGGATGTCCGCGCCGGGCATCCCCTGGGCGAGCAGCTCGCCGGCGCGGCGATTGCGCGAGCTCGACGATACGACGGTGGCTACCAGGTCCCCCGCCCCCGCGAGGCCGGCGAACGTCTCGGGCCGCCCGCCGTGCGCGCGGGCGATCGCGTCGACCTCGGCGAACACCTTGCCGGCCGCCGCGCCGGCCACGTTGGGACACGCGATCGAAGCCGCCGCGGCGGCAAGCACGGCGGCGTTCTTCGCGCATCCGGCGAGCTCGACCCCCGTCACGTCGGCGGTGGTCGTGACGTCGAGTCCGGCGGTACGCAGCACCTCGGCCAGCTGGCGCCCGAAGCCGCGGTCAAGCGAGGCGAGCACGACCGAGGCACCGTGGTCGAGAACCTCGTGCGCGTGGGCGGGGCCGCCCAGCACCGCCACGGCGCGGGCCTCGCAGCGCTCGGAGGCGAACGCCGACGGGAGCGTGCCGAGCGGCGGGACCAGGCCCTTGGAGAGGACGAGCAGGCCGGTTCGGCGCGGGATGTGCTCGCCGTGCGCCGCCAGCACCGCGGGCAGCGCCCGGGCGGGCACGGCCAGGCAGACCAGATCGTGAGCGCCAAGCCGCAGCTCCGCTGCCCTGTGCACGTGGACCGAGTCGGGCAGCTCGATCCCGGGCAGGTAGCGACCATTGACGCGCGTCTGCGCGAGCACCTCGGCCTGCTCGGCGGTCCGGCAGCCGAGGTCGACCTCGAACCCTGAGCGGGCCAGCGACACGGCCAGGCTCGTACCCCAGGTGCCGGCGCCGACGATCGCCGCCCGGCGGATCGGCGGCAGGCCACCGAGCCACTCCCACTGGAGCATCACGCACGGCCAGATCCGCTCGGTGACAGCACTCGCCAGCATCGGAGACGGCTGCTCGACCTGCGGGAAGCGCACCGCCCGACCGGCGCGGATGCGGACCTTGTGGGGACGGATCCGCCAGCCGCGGCGGATCGCCTCGGTCCCGATCAGCGCCACCGGCACCACCGGCGCTCCGGTCTCCAGCGCGAGCCGCCCCACGCCGCGCTTGGGCTGGCCGAGCGCCCCCGGGCGGATCCGTGTTCCCTCAGGGAAGATCAGCACGGTGTCACCGCGCGCGAGGATCGCCTTCGCGGTCTCGATCATGTCGCCGTCACCGGAGCCACGGTCGACCGGGAACGCGCCCAGCGCGTTGAGGACCCACGCCTGCCAGGAGCGCTTGAACAGCTCCTTCTTGGCCACGTAGTACATCGGCCGGCGCGCCATTGTCGCGATCACGAACGGATCGAGGAAGCTGCGATGGTTGGCCGCGATGATCACCGGGCCCTCGTCGGGGATGTACTCGCGCCCGATTCGGCTCAGCCGAAAATAGATGTGAAAGAACGGCTGCAGCACGGCGCGCAGCAGCCAGTAGAGAATCGGGTTGGCGCCTTTCTCACGCGCCCGGCGGTGCAGGACTTCGTGATCCATCGCACAGAGGCGTACCCGATCTCTTGCCGACCGTTACAGTCTGGGTTCTTGAGTCAGGGCATCGACCGTACGCGTACGCTGAGAGGAGCCGTCTGCGGGGCGGTGGCCGGGGCTGTCTGGGCGCTGCAGCAGCCGCTCGACAAGCTCGCGTTCGGGAGCCGCTACGACGATGTCGAGCTGCTCGGCAAGGCGGTCACCCGGGGCGATGCCTGGTATCCGGTCGGGCTCGCGATGCACATGCAGAACGGCGCCGTGTTCGGCGCCGTCTACGCCAACCTCGCGCCCGCGATCCCGCTGCCCCCCGCCGCCCGCGGGCCGGTGCTGGCGCTCGCCGAGCACTTGGCGATGTGGCCGCTCGGCCTGCTCTCGGACCGCTTTCACCCTGCGCGCAAGGAGCTTCCCCGGTTCGCCGGCAATCGCCGCGCCTTCGCGCAGTCGACCTGGCGCCATCTACTGTTCGGCGTGGTCCTCGGCGAGCTCGAACGGCGGGTCAACGCCGCCCCCGAGCCTGCTCCGCCCGAGCCCGAGCCGGACTTCTCGAGCAACGGACACGGCTCGTTCGAGGCGGCCGTGTCGGTCGAGCCCGCCTCATAGCATCGTGGACGTGCCTATCCCCCGGGTCGCATGCGCGTCCTGATCACCGGCGCCTCCGGGTTCGCCGGCGGACACCTCGCGCGCGCGTGTAGCTCCGCGGGCGACGAGGTCGTCGGGATCTCCCGCAGCGGTCAGGTTCCTGACGGCGGCGGGTCTGGGCAGGCGGTCGACCTGACCGACGCAGCCGCGGTGCACGAGCTGGTGCGCGCGGTCGCGCCCGAGGTCGTCTACCACCTGGCCGCGCTCAGCTCGGTGGGGCGCTCGTGGGAGGACCCCGAGCGGACGCTGCGCGACAACGTGGCCAGTTCGGTGAGCGTGCTCGAGGCGGTCCGCCACGACGCGCCGTCGGCCCGCGTCGTGTGGGTCAGCTCGTGCGAGGTCTACGGCGTCCCTGGTCGGCTGCCGATCACCGAGGACGCTCCCCAGGTCCCGGCCAACCCGTACGCGGTGTCGAAGTCGGCCGGCGACATGCTCGCGGCCGTCTATGTCGACGCCCACGGTCTCGACATCGTGCGCGCGCGTCCGTTCAGCCACGCCGGTCCCGGACAGCGCCCGATCTTCATCCTCTCCTCCCTGGCGCACCAGGCGGCCCAGGCCCGTCTGGCCGGAGCTGAGCACGTCAGGATCGTCACCGGCAACCCCGAGACCCGCCGCGACTTCACCGACGTTCGCGACGTGGTCCGCGCCTACCGGCTGCTGGCCGAGCGCGCCCGACCGGGTGTCTACAACGTCAGCTCCGGGCAATCGATCTCCGCCGGCGAGCAGGTGCGGCTTGTGGCCGAGCTGCTCGCACCGATCGAGGTGGAGCACGAGGTCGACCCCGCCCGGGTCAGGGCCCACGAGGTGATGGACCTGCGCGGCGCCAACGACCGGATCCGCGAGGCGACCGGCTGGCGGCCGGAGATCCCACTGCGCCAGACGATGCTCGACACGATCGAGTACTGGGAGCGCGAGCTGGCCTCCGCATCGGTGGGTAGCTGAGGTTCAGGCGGCCCGGCGGGCCGCCCCCGGACGCGCCAGGCGAACCGGTGCCGGCCGAGCCGCCAGCCAAGTTCTCGTTTGTCCTCGACGGGCCGTGGGAAGGACATCGACCGTCCAAGAGGAGGAGGTAGGAATGAGTATCGGTTCTCGCCGAGCCGGCGCGATCGCCGGCGCCATCGTGCTCATCAGCGCCATCGTGCTGCTGTTCGCCGGGCGCTTCTCGAGCGCCTCGAACGCCGCGCCAACGTCGCAGGCGATCGTCACGGCCGCCCAGCGGCAAACGATCAACAGCAAGGTCTCGACCCTGCTGGCCAAGATGACTGTGAACGAGAAGTTCGGCCAGCTCGAGATGTCCGGGCCGACATCGGATAACAACGCGACGCTCGAGAAAGAGGCCAAGGCCGGTCAGGTCGGCTCGGTGCTCGACCTCACCGGCGTCAGCGACATCGACCAGGTCCAGAAGGCAGCGCTGCAGTCACGGCTGCACATTCCGATGATCTTCGGCCTCGACGTGATCCACGGCTACCGGACGATGTTCCCGGTGCCCCTCGGTGAGGCCTCGAGCTGGGATCCGGCAGTGATCAAGAACGACGAGGTCGTGTCAGCTGACGAGGCGACCGCCGACGGCATCAAGTGGACGTTCAACCCGATGGTCGACATCAGCCGTGATCCACGCTGGGGCCGCGTCGTCGAGGGCGCCGGCGAGGATCCCTACCTCGGCTCCGCGGTCGCCGCCGCGAAGGTCCACGGCTACCAGGGCAGTGACTTCAGCGCGCCGCACCGGATGGCGGCGACGGTCAAGCACTTCGCCGGCTACGGCGCTCCCGTCGCGGGGCGCGAATATAACACCGTCGATATGTCCGACCAGCAGCTGCGCAACGACTACCTGCCGCCCTACAAGGCGGCCGTCGACGCCGGCGCGGCGACCGTGATGAGCGCGTTCAACTCGCTCAATGGTGTGCCGGCGAGCGCCAACCCGTACCTGCTGCAGACGATCCTGCGTCAGGAGTGGGGCTTTGGCGGCACCGTCGTATCCGACTATCAGGCGATCCAGGAGCTGATCGACTTCGGCTACGCCTCCGACGGCGCCCAGGCCGCGCGCCTGGCGCTGACCGCGGGCGTCGACATCGAGATGGCGGTACAGATCCCCAGCCAGTACTCGACGTACGCCAACAACGGTCCGGCGCTGCTGCACTCGGGTGCGATCTCGATGGGCCAGCTCAACACGCTGGTCCGCCACGTGCTGACCCTGAAGTACCTGGCCGGGATGTTCGCGCACCCGTACGTCGGCAGCCCGGCATTGGTGACCTCGCAGGAGCTCACGCCCGCGCACCTGGCGGCGGCCCGGAAGTCGGCCGACGAGTCGCAGGTGCTGCTCGAGAACCGCGGCGGCGCGCTGCCGCTGAGCAGCAGTGTGGGCAAGATCGCGGTGATCGGGCCGCTGGCCGACAACCCGAGTGATCAGCTCGGGCCCGACCAGCCGATCGGCTACGACGTCAAGTCGGGCAAGGTCGTGTCGGTGCTTACCGGGATCAAGAAGGCCGCGCCGAACGCCACCGTGAGCTACGCCCAGGGGTGCGACACAACGTGCGCGTCGAACAGTGGGTTCGGAGCCGCGGTCAGCGCCGCCCGGGGCGCCGACGTCGCAGTCGTGGTCGTCGGTGAGCCGGCGTCCGACTCGGGCGAGGCCTCCTCGCGCAGCGAGATCGGCCTGCCCGGCCAGCAGCTCGCACTAGTGCAGGCGATCGCCGCCGCCGGTCGGCCCTACGTGGTCGTCCTGATGAACGGCCGGCCGTTGACGATCCCGTGGCTGGCCGATCACGCGCCGGGACTGCTCGAGGCCTGGTATCCGGGAACCGAGGGTGGTACCGCCGTCGCCGACACGCTGTTCGGGAAGTTCAACCCGAGCGGCAAGCTCCCGATGTCGTTCCCACGCAACGTCGGCCAGATCCCGATCTCCTACAACGAGCTGCCCACGGGCCGACCGGCCGACCCGACCAACAAGTACACGTCGAGGTACCTCGACGTGCCGAACGCGCCGCAGTTCCCGTTCGGCTACGGGCTGTCCTACACGTCGTTCAGCGTGTCAGGCCTGCACGTGTCCTCGTCCAGCGTTGGTCGCGGCGGGTCAGTGCGGGTCTCGGCCACCGTCCACAACACCGGCGGCCGAGCCGGCGCTGACGTCGTCCAGCTCTACATCCACGAGAGCGACACCAGCATCCTGCAGCCGGTGCGCAAGCTCGAGGGCTTCCAGCGTGTGAACCTGGCGGCGGGAGCATCCCGGACGGTCACGTTCACGCTCGGTCGGAGCAACCTCGGCTTCTACAACAACAGCGGCAAGTTCGTGGAAAAGCCGGGTCCGGTCGACGTCTGGGCCGGCGACAGCTCGGTCGGCGGCGCGCACGCGACGTTCTCGGTGCACTAGGAGTTCCCCGTCCGCGGCCGCGCCCTGAAGGGCGCGGCTGGGTCGGCGGGGCGGGCGCGGGGCGGGGTCGGGCGGCCGCGACGCGGCGGTCATCGTCCACGCCTGGGGATTCCCACGCCGAGGCTCCCGCGCGCCGCCGCGGTCGCACGGCGGCGAGGCGGTTCGGGCCACCCGGCCCGGCGCGCATGCCAGACTGAAACCAGCTTCGCCCGCCTAGCTCAACTGGTAGAGCACTTGATTTGTAATCAAGAGGTTGGGGGTTCGAGTCCCCCGGCGGGCTTGGGCCGATGGTCGCAGGGTCGTCTCGTACGGGGTTGGCAGCTTCGGGCAACGACGGTTGGGAGTGCAGACACGCGCGTCTGCTCAGGCCCTACCAGGGCCGCCTGACGCGCCGGAGGCCCCGCAACTGTCGCGGCGCAGCGGCAGTGGCAGCCGTACGAGGTGGCGGCAGGGGTACTGGTTGTGGCCGTTGCCCCCGCCGGATGAGCTCGTCATCGCGTGTGAGTGGCCAAACATCGACGTGGCGCTCAGCACCGCGAGCTTGGATGCGGGGGCGATTCGAGACGCTGCCGGTCGCGCCCAGACGGTATGGCCCGACGAAGACCTTCCAGAGTGGCCGGGATAGCTTCAGCGCCCGTATAGGGCCATGGGCCGGGCTGTCGGGTTGATCGAAGAGGACCCGTCTCGGGGCCGAGCAACTCGTGGACGCTCCAGACGCTGCTGCGTGTAGACCGAGGGCGGAAGCGAGGATGCATGCCGTGGGGACAGGATATGACAGCAGCGTGTGATGGGCGTATAAGCAGCATGATGCGTCGCGCGTTTCTGGTGTTGGTCGCCGTAGTCACGGGGGGTGTCGGGTTTGCCGGCTGCGGGTCGAGCTCACGGCTGACGACGGGATCTCGGGTTGGCGTCGCGGGAGAGACGGTTGGCGCCGGAGCCTCTGGGGGTGGCGGGGACGCGTTTGGAGGGTGGGGTGCCGCTGGCGGAGTTGTGGCGGCTGGTCAGGACACGTCGGCGCCGCAGGTGGCGATGGTCGGGGAGGGCGCGGAGGTCGCTGGGTGGTTGCAGGGTCCGCCGCCGCGAGTTTCATTTGGTTCGGGGTCGTCCGTTTCCTCTGGTGATCCGTTCGTCGCGCCGGTCACGACGACGCGGCAGACGGTCGTGGTGGATTGGGGATCGCTGGCGGGCGGGTTCGGAGCGCCGCTCGTGCTGGCGAGCGGTCCGAGCGGTAGCCAGGGAGCCCCGTGGGTTGCAGGCGCGGGCTCAGAAGCGTTCGTGGCCTGGGATGAGCGGCGGGCCCAGGATGTTCACCTGGTTCTGTTGCGCGGCGGCCGCGTCGTGGTCAAGCGGGCCTTGGGGTTGCGGGATGCGGAATTGGTCGCGCTGGAGGGCTTGTCCGGGAACCGCGGGGAGATCGTGTGGGACCAGTACGGCCATGGCTTTCCGTTGCTGAAGGCTGCGCTCATCACTGCGGCTGGCAGGATCGGGAAGCCGGTGGTGATCGCCCACCCCGGCGGGCGCGACACGGCAGCGATCGAGATCTCGACAAACGCGCGGGGAGACCTCGTCGCGGCCTACGTGCACGATCAAGCGTCCTTCACCGGCCCACACGGAACACCAGGCAGGCACGGTAGCGCCCGTGTGATGCTCAGCGTCTGCAAGGCGGCGCTGCACTGCACGGGGCCGCGCGGGCTGCGGTTGGGTGCGACGAGGCCGGTCTGCATCAATCCCGCCGTCGCGATGACCAGTAGCGGCACGGCGATCTTGGTCGCCGCTGCCCAGGACGGCGGGGCTAAGGGCTGCAGCTATCCCGCCGGGGTGTGGCAGGCGAGCGCCGTTGCTGGCCGCCGGTTCGATGCAGCGAGGAAGGTCGTGGCCGCCGGGGATTCGCCGATTGCGGCTCCCAACGGACCGGCCCAGGCCGTCGCTGCGCTTAGTCCAGGCGTGGCTCCCTATCAGACGATGGCCTGGACGACCATTCGAGCGGCTGCTGGCAGTCCCGTATCGCTCAGGCGTGTCCCGGACGGGGACGTCATCAACTCGCCGTTGCTGGCCGCGAATGCCGGCGGCCAGTTTGTGCTCGTCTGGGAGCACGCCAGCTCCCACCGCAACCCGAGGATCTCGCTAAACGCCGCGATCGGCGCAGGGACGAAGCTCAAGCACCTCCACCGCCTCGCCGACGGCAACCATCCACCCCAGAGCGTGGCCACGGCAATGAACGCTCACGGGGACGCGATCGTCATCTGGAACGACTTCACCTCAAGCGGCGGGCAAAGCATGCACGCCGGGATCTACCGGCGTTAGCAGCCCCCAGATAGCTCGCCTTCTCAGCGCCCGGCATCGCTGCGCCGGCGAGGCCATCCCCCCGAATTGAGAGCGGCACCGGCGAGCGGGTCGCGCTTCCGCTGTGATCGACCTCCGACAGCGACGGGAGTAGGCCGTTGCGGAAGGCAGTCAGTCGGTGCAGCGTAGACCTGCACCGACGAAGAAGGCCACCATGGGGATCACGATGCCCGAGAGGACTGCGGTGGCGGTTGCGGTGACCACGGCCCACCGTCGCGAACCAGCACTTGGGGCGCGTGCTGATCGGCGGTAGCTTCCAGATGTGAGCGACGCGATTCGCATCCGGGATATCGACGGCGAGAAGGCCCGTCGGAGGGCGGCGCGGGAGCTGGTCAGCAAGTATCACGAGGAGCAGCTGAGACTGCTTCTTGATCGTGTCCGGGAGGGATTCGAGCAGCTGGATCGGGGCGAGATCGATCCGTTTGAGTTGGACGAGCTGGTCCACCGATACAAGCGCTCGGCGCAGAAGTTGTGGAGCTTCTGTGGATCGAGCGGCTCCGCTTGGGAGCAGACCGCGTTGACGGTCGAGTGGTGGCGCGAGCACGGCGGGCCGGAGCCAGACTGGTGGGCGGCAGGCGAACCACGCCGCCGACGCGGCTGATCGCTGCTCGGCGGGCTTCGTCGACCGGACGAGTCGCCAGTATCGGGAACGTGCCGACGATCAGCCGCTTCTTCGGGATCTCAATTGCGATGTACTTCGACGATCACGGCTACCCGCATTTCCACGCCCGGCATGGGAGCGGTCAGGCCAAGATCCGGATCGACGAGGTCGAGGTGATCGAGAGCACGCTGTACGTGCGGCAGCTTCGGCTCGTGCTGGCCTGGGCCGAGCTCCACCAGGCCGAGCTGCTTGAGAACTGGCGGCGGGCGCGGGCAGGTGAGACACTTCTGGAAATCGAGCCGCTCCGATGATTGGCCTGACCCCCGACATCACAGCCGTGTCGGTCGTGCGCCACGGCGTCCTTCGCGTTACGTTCGCCGATGGGTTGACCGGCGAGGTCGACGTGCTCGATCGCATGCGCGGGCCGGTGTTCGAGCAGGCCCGCACGCGCTCAGGATTCGAAGCGGTGAATGTCGACTCCGAGAGCGGCACCGTCGCGTGGCCGGATGGCGCCGACCTGGCGCCTGACACGCTCTACCAGCGTGTGAGCACGGGACTCTGGCCGGGACAGAACGCGGCCGCATGAACGAGCCACAGCAGTAGCCGCTCGCTTCATTCTCCTGATCGCAAGCTACCGGTCGACCGTTCCCAGAGTGCGCCCAGGCAGGCGACCGGACGTTCAGCTCGCGACAGCCTCACAGCGGTGACATTGATCTAACGAACCGGACTCACAACCTTGTCCCGAAATTTCTCCCGAACTCAGCAACCGGGCAGCATAATCATCACATGCAAACCGACGAGTCGGTTTATTTGATATTTTCGGGGTGTGCCGAAGCTTCGTCCGGAGACCCGTATCGAGCGCCGGCAGGAGCTGATCGATGCTGCCTGGCGGTGCGCGTCGCGGCGGGGGTTTCGCGATCTGACGGTCGATGATGTGTGCGCTGAGGCCGGGGTCAGTAAAGGTGGGTTCTACGGCTATTTCGAGCAGAAACAGGATTTGCTTCTGGCGCTGCTCACCGAGGATGCCGCGGCTTTGGACCGCGAGCTCGAGCAGATAACGGAGACGTCCGGTTCTGGGGTCGAGCGGGTGCGCCGGTTCGCGCAGGCGATGCTGGCACGCGGCGAGGACGCGGCGCGGGTTCAGGTCCGCGCGGATCTGTGGGCTGATCTGTTGACCGAGGATGTGGTGCGCCAGCGGCTTGCTGAGGCGACGCAGCGGCGGCGCGAGCTTGTGCGCGCGTGGGTGGAGGAGGCGGTCGCGTCGGGAGAGCTGGTCGCAATTCCCGCGAACGCGCTGGCATCGATCCTGCTCGCGCTCGCGGACGGGCTTATGCTTCACGGCGCGCTCGATCCGGCGGCGTTTCGTTGGCAGAACGTCCGGCGCGCGATCGACGTGCTGCTTGCGGGAATCGATGCTGGAGATTCGCGGTGAGCGCCCTGACGAGGACGGAGGAGGTGTACGCCCTCGCTGCCACCGATAACGAGCGGTTCCCGGTGCTTGATGGGCAGGGCCGCATGATCGGCTGGCTCACCCACAGCCGGGTGCCGCCGCGCCTGCCGCGCACGATCCAGACACCGCCACCTGTTCTTGATACTGCGCCGGCTGGCGGGGCGGCGCAGGAGCACGTCGGCTGACCGTGACTACGGCGATCGAGACCGACGGGCTGACGAAATCATTCGGCGCGACAGTAGCGGTCGACCGCCTCGACCTGCGGGTCGAGAGTGGTCAGGTGTTCGGGTTCCTGGGGCCCAACGGCGCGGGCAAGACGACGACGATCCGCTGTTTGCTCGACCTCTGCGCTCCGAGCTCAGGAACCGTGCGCGTGCTCGGCCTGCACAGCCGGCAGGCAAGCGTCGCGATTCACGCACGATGCGGCTACCTCCCGGGGGAGTTCGAGCTCTACCCGAGGATGACCGGACGACACGTGCTCGACTGGTTCGCCCGTGCCCGCCGCGGCGTCGACCCAGCCTGGTGCGACCAGCTCATCGAGCGCTTCCAGGTGGTCCTCGACCGCCCCACCCACGAGCTCTCGAAGGGCAACCGACAAAAGCTCGGCTTGTTACTCGCGTTCATGCACCGGCCCGAGCTGCTCATCCTCGATGAACCGACTTCGGGCCTTGACCCGCTGATGCAGGACGAGTTCCACCGGCTGCTGCGCGAGACCATCGCCGACGGGCGCACCGTATTTCTCTCCTCGCACGAGCTCGATGAGGTCCAACGCGTCGCCGACCGCATCGCGATCATCCGCAATGGCAGGCTCGTCGTGGCCGACACCGTCGAAGCGTTGCGTCGGCAGGCGCCGCAGACGATCGAACTCCGCTTCAAGACCCCGGTCCCCGGCGACGAATTCGAACACATCGACGGCGTACAGCGCGTCGCCGTCGACGGCGAGCGCGTGACCCTCCAGGTGACCGGTGAACTCGCGCCGCTGCTGCACAAGATCGCCGACCACGAGCCGGTCGACGTCGTCGCGCGTCACGCAGACCTCGACGAGCTGTTCCTGTCCTACTACCGCGACCAAACGACCGGTGACGATGCGGACTGACATCGCTCTGCTCGATCTCTACAACCGGCGCCGCTCGACGATCGGGTACGCGGCCGGGATGGCGCTCTACATGCTCCTGCTCGTCGTGCTCTACCCATCGTTCAAGCACTCGACCGAGCTCAACAAGCTGACCCAGGGCAATTCGGCCTTGGCGGCGCTGTTCGGCGCCACCGGCACGCTCACCTCACCAGCGGGATGGGTTGACGTCAACGCGTACGCCAACTTCCTGCCACTGATCATGCTCCTCCTCACGATCGGCTACGGCGCCAGCGCCATCGCCGGCCAGAACGAGGACCTCACCCTCGGCCTGCTGGTCGTCCTACCGGTCGCACGCGACAGGATCCTTACGCAGAAGATCACGACGATGACGATCCAGGCGGCGATCCTGACCGTCGTCGTCGCTGCCTGCGTCTACATCGGCCGCGCCTTCGACGTCGCCCTCGACCCATGGCACGTCGCGACCGCCACGCTGGCCGTGTTCGTGCTCGGTATCGACCTCGGCCTGATCGCGCTCGCGCTCGGCGCGGCCACCGGCAGCCGCGGCACCGCGATCGGAATCACGACCACGATCGCCTCAGTCTCCTACCTGATCAGCTCGCTCGCGCCCGCCGTGACCTGGATCAAGCCGCTCCGATTCGCCTCCCTGTTCTACTGGGCGGTCGGCGACCAGCAGCTCGCCAACGGTGCCGGGCTCGGACCGTTCGCGGTGCTCGCAGCGGTTGGGGTCGCTGCGATGCTTGCCGCGACCATCGCGTTTCGCCGGTTCGATGTCCGCTAGCCTCGAAGGAACTTCACCGAGCGCTTGGCAGCCGCCTCACCGGGGAGGGGCCCTGGCCGGACTCAGGGCGCTCGCTGGAACCCTGACTACCGGCGCGAAGGGAGGTCAGCCGGTCAAGGAGTTACTCGTGATGCTGCGGTCGATCTCGCTCGTCATGGTCGCCGCCTCTGAGTCTGAGGCCTCCCGACGAGCGAGCCAGTCGCAGTAGCTCCGCCTGGATGACCGCCTCGTGAAGTCTTTGAACCCCCGGCCGCGGCACGTGCGTTCCGGGCTGTCGCCGTCCGACGGGTTCGTTTCGGTCTGCGTTGCGCTTCATAGGCGTCCCTTCGGAGGTTTAGAACCAGGTTTGCACGGGCCAGGCACGCCTGAAAAGCGGACCCGTTCGTGTGCTGACCGATACGTGGACTGACCCCGACTGGTCAGAGCACGAACAACCGGTGTCAGCGGTCCAGGTGAGCGCTGTGAATCCGATCCGACTCGCGGGCAGTCCAATACTGGCCAACCGATCGGAGGCACAATGTCGAGCAGGAACTTCCACCGCGATGCGGTGCTGCAGGCGGAGGTCAGGCGGCTGATCCACGCGCTCAGCCCTTACGGTGTGCTCCGCCGAGATGTCCTGATGCGCGAGGCGCGCGCGGAGAGCTGGCATGAGGCCGGCTTTGAGCAGGCACTGGGCGCCGCGGTCGCCGCGGGAAAGATCCGGCGGCTGCCGTTTGGCTTCTACCGGCTCTGCAGTGCCGCGGACGATGAACGGCTGGCGTGAGGTGCCGTCAGCTGTGGTCCAACAGCACCTGCGCAAACGCGAGCAGGTCGCCCGCAATCAAATCAGGCCGCCGAGCGACCGCGGAGTAGGGCAACTTGCTCCGGTTGATCCATGCGGCCTGGAGTCCGGCGCGCTTTGCCCCACTGATATCCAAGGGATGGACCGCGACCATCATCGCCTGCGCCGGCTCAATGCCGCAGCGGGCGGTGGCGTAGTGGTAGGGCTCGGGCGCTGGCTTCCATCGACCGACCTCGTCGACCGACAGGTTCTGCTCCACCAACCCGGCGACCCCGGCGCGCTCGAGCACCCGGGCAGCGTAGGCTCGTGAGCCGTTCGTGAGCGTGATGAGGCGAATGCCGGCGCCGTGCAAGCAAGCAAGGCCAAGGGGTACATCGGGATGGACCGGCAACTCGGCCATCCCCGCGAGGACGTGCCGCGCAGCGCTCTCGACCGGCATCGACAGGCCGTCCGTGGCCGAAAGAAGCGATATCGCAGCCGACTCCGCCACGGCACCGAACTCCGCATAAATCCCTGCGGCCGTCGATGCGAATCCGTCCCGCAGGACGGTTGAGAACCAGGTGTCCACCAGTTCGGACCTCGCCCCTACCTGCGCGAAGCGCTCGCCAAGCCGACGCACGTCCGAAAGCGTCTCGTTCACCTCAAGGACGACAACCGCTGGCAGCATCATCAGCGGCCCGGCCTCACGCGGCTGTCCCTCGGCACTGCATAGCCCCCTCCCACGCCTCGCGCCCCTCCTTTGCTGCGAGCGCCGCGATCACGAGACCGACGAGGGGATCGAGCCACCACCAACCGAGCATCGAGTTAGCCGCGATGCTTGCCAACACTCCGACCGCGGTGAGCGCACAGAGCCAGGATTGGGCCGCGTCGCCGGCGATCGCCGCCGATCCGAGCCGACGTCCGACCTGGCTCTTCGCGCGCGCGAGCGACGGCATGATGACGATCGCGCCGATCGAGATGGCCCACCCCATCCAACCGACGGCTTCGCGCGATCCGGCAGCGATCGCATGAACAGCGTCGATGGTCAGATACAGGGCCAGGGCGGCGAAGCTGAACGCGATCATCCGCTGTGCGGCGCGCTCCGCCAGCGGGCTGTCGGCGTAGTGATCGCTGAAGCGCCAGATGATGACCGAGGCGCTGCCAAGCTCGAGCAGTGAGTCGAGTCCGAAGCCGAGCAGCGCGACCGATCCCGCCAGGACAGCAGCGGTGGTCGCGGCGGCAGCCTCGAACAGCATCCAGATCACGCTGAGCCAGGCGAGCTGCCTCGCCCGCCGAACCAGCACGGCATTCACGGCTCCTCCGCGAGCAAGCTTTCAAGCAGCGAGGTCCCGTCATCCGTCCGAGAAATCTCGAGCCAGTGGACCAGCGCGCACTCGGCGTGGGCGAGCCGACCCCGCACGAGTCCGATCGGATCGTCGCGGCGAACCGTCGTGCCGCAGACTACGCATCGAACCCGGCTGGCAGCTCGCAGTAGTCGGACCCGCGAGCGCAAACGGTGTCGTGCTCCGTGCGGCGACTGCGCCGTCTTCTTCCTGTTCGCTGTCCTGATCGACACAACTGCTCCCCTCAGCCAACACATCGACTGACGCGATCGGCGCGAGCGAGTGGGATAACTCGTAAGAGAACTGACCGTTTTGGGTTCATCGGCTAGGTCAACACCGGGGTACTGGATCGACCTCGGAGCGCATCGAGCCCGGGGGGAGGATCCGGGGCGATCAGCCATCCTCCTTCGAGTCGGCTGACGACCTGCCGCCTCGCCAGCTCGCCGAGGGCGACCGAGACGCTTGGGCGCCGTGCGGCGACGAGCTCGGCCAGCACGCTGTGCGTGAGGCGGAGCGGCAGCACGATCCCATCCGGACGCACGTACCCCCAGCGGTCGGCAAGGTGCCACAGCACCATGTGCACGCGCGTCTGGATCCTCGGTTGGTGGACGATTGCCATGTTCACTGCCAGGTTGCGCGAGCGCTCGAGCGCACGCGCAACCAGCCTCCCGGTCAGGTCGGGGTAGCGAGCGAATCGGTGGGCGACGCGACGATCGAGCACCGCGATGCGCGTCCGCTCCAGCACGTTCCAGGCCGTCGTCCGGGGAAGTCCCGCGAGCGAGTCCTCTCCGGTCCAAGGGCGGAGCAGGTCGCCCTCCCCAAGCAGCTCCGCCCCGTACCCGCTGCTGATGCCAACGTGCCGGATCAGCAATCCGCGTAGGACCAGAAGCCCGATCCCGTCCGGCACCATAGGCTGTTCGTGTTCGCTCCACCGCCCGCGCGGGATCTCGAATGCAATCGTCGTGCAGTCCGCGATCGCGCGCTCGCGGATTGCGGCCGGGATCGCCTCCGCCAGATTCACATCCTCGCGCAGTACATGGCACAGGGCGGTCACGGAGAGAGTTGGTTCGCCTCCCGGCTAGCGGCCTAGCCTGAGGCGCCGTCGATGGTGGATAGGACAGCCCAAGGCGTCGGTTTGGCTCATCTCGACACACCTGCCGTGGCTTCGGCACTTTGAGCGGCCACGGCGATCGGCGCCAGCAGCACCACTCGCTCGCCCACCCGCAGCTCGACATCCGGGCGGGGGGCGACGATCTCCCGGCCTTCGGTCACGGCGACTGCGCAGCTTCCGGGTGGCCAGGAGATCTCGTCGAGGCGTCGTCCGAGCGCTGGTGAGCGTGGGCCGATCACGATCTCGACCAGGTCGTAGCCCTCCAGTGGTGTGCTCGGTACGTGGGCTCGCTGAGGGCTGTATTCGCTCGCGCGGGCGCTGCGCTCGATCTCCTCGGCCGATTCGCCGAGCTCATGGGCGATCGCGCCGAGGACGTTCTGCCTGGTGATCCAGCCGAGGAGATGCTCGCCGTCGTGCGAGAGCACGGGAAGCCCGGCATGTCCGTGGAGAACGAGTTGGCGCATCGCCTGCTCGAGCGTCTCATCGGCAAACAAAGCCTGCGGGGGCCGGACGTCGGCGACCGGCCCGAGCAGCTCGGGCCACGGTGGCTCGGCGGGGACGTGCTCGGCACCGTCGCGATCCCCGACCAAGAGTGTCGGACCATGCCCGTTGGGTCCGGGATAGCGGTGCATCACGTCGCCGACGGTGAGCTTCTGGAGAACGCCGCTCGTCCTCGGCCGCTCGATATCGATCCCGCGCCGCAGCAGCTTGGTCGTGTAGATGCTCCCGTAGCTGAGGTGCTTCGACAGCGCGCTGGCGATTCCCGTCGCCAGCATCACGGGCAGCGTCAGCGTGAAGTTGCCGGTCATCTCCACGACGCTCGCGATCGCAGTCAACGGCGCGTGGGCGGCGGCGCCGAACACCCCGCCCATTGCCACGACCGCGTACATCGCGGGTGGCCCGATCGCCGGTCCGAATAGATGCTGAGCGATCTCGCCAAATGCCATTCCAGCCATCGCCCCGATGAACAGCGATGGCGCAAACACGCCCCCGGAGCCACCGATCGAGAGCGTGAGGCTGGTGGCGAGGATCTTCCCGACCAGCAACAACACGATGAACCAGAGCAGGTAGTGGCCGGCCACGGCTCGGTCCATCACCGGATAGCCAACCCCGTACATCTGGGGCAGTGCGAGCAGCAACCCGCCGAGCAGAACTCCGCCGACCGCCGGCCTTGCCCATTCCGGTCGGCCCCGCCACAGTTCGTCGGCAAGGTCCTCGAGGCGATACAGGAACGTCTTGAACCCCAGCCCGATCAATCCGGAGACGATCCCGAGCACGATGATCAGTAAGTACGTGTAGTCACCGCCGATCGTGAGCCCATGTGGGATCCCGGTGAAGAAAGGGGCCGACCCGAAGAACGCGCGGCTGATCACGGCGCCGGTGACCGAGGCGAGGATCGTCGCGAACAGAGCGTCGAACGAGAACTCGCGCAGGACGATCTCGAAGCCGAAGAACAGCCCCGTGATCGGGGCGTTGAACGTCGCGGCGATCCCGCCCGCGGCCCCGCAGGCAACGATGATGCGAAGGCGGTTCTCCGACATCCGCACGAACTGACCGAGCGTCGAGGCCAGCGCCGACCCGATCTGCACGATCGGACCCTCACGGCCCACCGAACCGCCCGTGCCGATGCACAACGCCGAGGCCAACGCCTTGACACCCGTCACCGGAGGCCGGATCCGGCCACCGTTCTCAGCCACCGCGAGCATCACCTCCGGCACCCCATGCCCCCGCGCCTCCGGCGCGAATCGGTTGATCAGCGGACCGTAGAGCAGACCGCCGAGCACGGGAATGATCAACAAAAACCAGACGCCGAGCCAGGGAAAATGCAGGCTGGGCGCGTGCCCCTGCTGCCCGAACTGCCTGTGACCGGTGGCAAGCCACGTGAACGTGTAGATCAGCCACCGAAACACCGCCGCTCCAAGACCCGCGCCCGCACCGACGACCAACGCCATCACCGCCAAGCCGAGCCGTCCCCCGCCCAGCCAACCCGACACCGCACGAAGCATGCGCGAACGGCCCGTCGGACCCGGGACCGCGGCCACGGACTCATCCACCCCCGGCAACGCGGCCGCGCCCGCAGCGCCTCGCGAATCCGTCACGTCGTCGTTCATCGCCACGCCCGCCTGGGGGTATCCGTTCCCGAGGTCGGCGTGAGCGCGGAGCCCTGGGACCGCAGCAGTCCGCAGGCAGGCACACCGACCACCAAGCACAGGACGCACGCCAGCAGCAGAGCTTCATGAACGCTTGACGCGCGTGCACCAGCGGACAGCGCAAGCCCGCCTAGGCCTGCGCCCGCGGCCGCGCCAAGCAGTCGGCCACCCGAGAGCATGGCCGAGATACGTCCGTGCGCCGAGGCCGGCGTCGCGTTCAGCGCAGCATGCGACACCGGAACAAACAGCATCCCCAGCCCCAGGCCGACCGGGATCAGCGGCATGAGTGTCAGGACGCTGCTCAGCGAGACGGCCGGGAGCCCGAGTACGAGCAGGCCCACTCCCATGGCGAGGAACCCCGCCGTGGCAGGTAGCCGCTCGCCCCTGCGATCCACGAGACGACCGGCCACTGGCGCCGCGAGGCCGACAAGCAGCGCCACAAGCAGCAGCACGCTCGATGCGGCCAACGCTGAGTAGCCCGCTGCGCGCTGGAGATACTGCTCTGCCACGTAGAACGATCCGATCATCACTGCAAACGTCAAGGCGGCGATCAGTGCCGCGGCAAGCACGACCGGATTGCGAACCGGCTGGCTCGGACCTGATGTCCGGTCGTACACGGCGGATGGAAGATGAGCGACGATCGCCCAACCCGCGAGGAGCGCGAGCGGAAGGAGCGCCCACCAGTCCGCCCGCCATCCCAACGCGACGGTCAGCAGGCCACCGAGCAGGGGACCAAGGAGGTTCGAGGCCCCCGCGCTCGCGCCCCAGACGCCGAGCGCCCGGCTGCGGTGCTCCGGCGGGAAGCGGCTCACCGCGCCGGCGAGCGCTGCGGGACTGACCAGGCCCGCACCGGCGCCCTGCACAACACGCGTCACCGACAGACCGCCGATGCTCGAGCACACGGCGCCGGCGGCGGCACCAAGCGCGAACAGGCCAAGGCCGAGCAACGCCACCTCCCGGGCGCCGAAGCGGTCCACGAGCAGGCCGCCGGGCACGAGCATCACCGCGTAGGCGACGAAATAGGTGCTCAGCACAACGGACGTCGAAGCGCTGCTGGCGTTCAGGTTTCGTGCTACCGAGGGCAGCGCGACAGTGATCAGCGTCCCGTCGAGCTGCAGCAGGGCCGCCGCCGCGGTACACGCCGCGAGCGTGCTCCACGCCGCCCGCGAGCTCCACGCAGGCGCTCGAAGATCGGACGGGCCGTCGCCGGTCACGATGATGCACGACCGCCCGGATCGGCCAGCCCGCGCAGCAGGGCGTCGAGACCAAGCCGGTACGCACTATCCGCATCGAGAGTCGCTAGCTCACGTGCGCGGCCGGAGAGGAGCGGGAATTCGTTCCGCGGCAAGGCCGAAAGCCGGCGCCGACCGGACGGTTCCGACGCGTCGACGGTGAACCCCGTCGCCTCCGCGAGCGCGTAGCCGCGCGCGTAGCTGACCGTGGCCCGGTAGACGGCGAGAGCGTCGCGGGCCGTGAACCCCCGAGCCACCAACACATCCAGCAGCCTCTCCACCGACCTGAGCGACGCAGGTGTGTCGAACGGCTGCAGACCAAGAAGCTGAAACGTCGCGGGCTTGTCGACCGCCAGATCGCGCAACGCCGTGGCGAATCGCCGACACGCCTCGCGCCAGACGTCACCCAACTCGAGATCCTGAAGTGGCGCGAGCAGCCGGTCGCCGATAGCGTGCAGCAGCTCTTCGCGGCCCTCGAAGTGGTAGTAGATCGCCATCCCCTCCACGCCAAGCCTGGCCCCCAGTCGGCGCATGCTGAGACCGCCGGGACCTTCGTCTTCAATCAACGACATCGCCTGATCAAGGATCAAGTCGCGGTTCAGCGGGCGCTGAGGGCGTTGGCTGGCCGGGGCGGCTGTCGGGGATCGCGGCATCCTGAACGATAACTTTACACTGTAAGGCACGATCGTGGCCACTGGTCGGGTTTTCGCGTCTCGGCCAGCGCCAGCTGCGCACTCGACGCCACGATGTAGACGCCCGTGGCTGCGAATGCCGCCCCAGGCCACGCCACCCAGGACGGGACCGTCGCGACCAACGCATCTGCCCCCACCGCAAACGAGCGCCGCGACGCGCGCCGAGTCGGCCGAGCGCGCCAGGCGGAAACCGACATCCGTGGCAGCGGTTCAGCTCGGACGCACGTCTGCGCGCATGGCGAGGGCATACCCGGACTGCGCCGTCACCGACCGCGAGTGTTCGCGCGCGGACCAACGCAAGAGCAATCGGTAAGGAGCCGGTCACCCCTGCTCCACGGCCGGCTCCACCCGTCAGATACTCGGCGTCCACTCCGAAAGGCTCACGATGGTTGTGCCGTCACCCACATCAGATCCGAAAATCCCGACGCCCGAGCGTGCGTACGGCAAGCCGCGCCGTGCCGACCGCCTCAGGCACGCGACGCCGACCCAGTCCCGATCCCTCCCAAACCCTCAGCGCGACAGTGTTGAAAACCGCTCGACGGTCTCGCACCGCGGATCTCGCACATCTCACCGGTCACCGATCTGGAGAGCCGTGATCGAGAACGTGCCAGTGGGGCTCGGCATCGTGACGCTGCTGGGCTATTTCGTCTGGGTTTGCCTGCAGATGGCGACCCACGCACTGGACGGCGACCGGCTGCTGGTCTGCATCTTCGGCGCGGCCGCACTCGGCGCGTTCGCGGCGCTCGCAGGTCTCTTACTCCGCTAACTCCGTTCTGGTCTCGGCGCGGCACCGTCGGAGTCAAGGCGATCGAGGATTCGTTCGCGCATCCGCGAGCTGGTCCCGGCAGCCGCGGAGCGGGCGGCGCGTTCCTCCGTCAGAGGGACGCCGTGTTCCACGGCCAGATCGAGGAGGGCCTGGCGCTCCTCGTCCTCGCGGGCGAATCGGAAAAACAGCCAACCGAGCAGCACGGTCGTGAGCAGTATCTGCTCGACCATCATGATGCCCCCGGCGAGGTTTTGATCGGACAGGGGATTCAGCCCTCGGGCGGCGTCGCTGGACCGGTACACCGGGTAGAACACCGTCTGGGCCCAGATCAACGTGTTGGCGAGGACGGCGCCGGCGAACCGCACGACCACGACGTAAGCGAGCCGCCCCCATCCCGTGAACCAGCGTGGCTTGGGCAGGGGACCGATCAGCGCCAGCCACAACAGGATGCCGAACCAGAGAAGACAAGCGTGCTCGAGCGCATGGATGAGGTCGTGCCGGATCGCGACTTGATACATCAGCGGCAAATGCCAGAGGTACAGGTCGATTGCCCAGAGCAGCACCGCGAGCAGCGGATGCAGCAGCGCGCGGAGCGGCCGTGTGGCGCGAAAGTGCAGTAGTGGCTGGATGACCGGGCCGGTGAGCCCGAGCACAATCAGCAGCGACGCGATATCGCCGATCACGATGTGCTGGAGCATGTGCGCCATGAGCACGCTGTCGGCCAGCGTGTCGAGCGGGCCGATCTGCACGGCTGTCACGATAAGAACGCCGGAAACGAATGAGATGACCCGCCAACGCGGCACGCCGCGCCCTTCGTGACTGAGCGTTCGGACACGCCTTCGGTACATGTACAGGTAGCTGATCGTTGCTATCAGAGGCGGTGCGAACTCCGCCACGTGGATGCCACCGAAGGCCGCCGGGATGACCGTGGGCACCGAGCTCACCTCACCCAGGCGTAGCTCTGAATGTCGCCGTCAAGGCTTCCCTGCGATTCGTACTCGCCAGTGTGGACGCGGCCTCAGTCGTCATTGCCGGGCCTCCCATTCGTCGAAGGCGGCAGCGAAGTCGTCGATCTGGCGCTGAACCTCGACGGGGATCGCATCCACCTCGACGGCGACCGTGATCGCGATCAGCGAGCACGGCTCGCCACCCTGTGGCTCGGTGCTCCGGCCGGTCCGGCGCGCCAGCTCGAGCGCGTGGGCCACGGCCCGCGTCATGACCGGGAAGCCGCACCAGGCGCACGCGGTCATCCCCGGGAGGATTGCGCCATAGCATTGCGGGCAATGGGTGTGCGGACGCCGGTCGGGGTCCGTCAGAACAGCGCCAGCGGTCTCGGCACGGGCGCAGATGGGGCAAGTGGTCGTCGTCATCGATTCACGGCCTATCGCAATCGCGGACCTGGCGACCACATCAGTTCTCGGCACGGGTCCCTCCTCTGGGTCGTATAGGTGGTTCGGGTCGGTCGTCGAGCGCGACGCGATGACCCTCGGGTCACGTATAGGCGCACGCTGGTCGGCACGGGGAACCTGGCCAGAACTTCCCGTCTCGGTGCCGGCCAGGTGGTAGAAGGATCCCGTCCGCCCGGACCTCCGATGTATACGCGAGCACCCCTATCAGCCCCGACCTGGCGCGGGGCCCGGAGCCGCGTTGTCGATCGACTAGCGATTCGGGGCGGCTGGTGAGTCTGGTGGTGCTGACGACGGGACCGACGCGGGCTGGACTGGCGCCTTCCCGTGTCTGTCTGAACTGGTGTCCCCCGTGGGTGGGGATGATGGCGGCGCTCGCTGACGTGTCCAGCATTGGACAGTCGATGCGGGGTCGCCCGCGCCTGCGGCACGAGGGCCAGGGCAACGACGCCCATCATCCCGACCGTTAGCTTCCCGAGCATCCTCACCTCAGCCGGCGGGCACGCTACTCCCCGGGCGAAGCGACGTTGTGGAGGTTCGTGGCATCCTGTGAAGAACTTTACACCGTAAGGCAGCGAGGCAGGTCATCATCCAAGCGGGCACACGGAGCCCTCGGTGTCAGCCCATCGGTTGAGCTCGAGGACCTAACGCCAGGCGTGCGGACCAATTGCTTGATGAACCCCAATCAGCACCTGCAACCCGGTCTCGGCTCAGCGCCTGTGAGCAATAATCAATCCGTGTCGTCTGGGGTGCGCGAACGTCAATGAGGCCGGGACCGAAATGTGGCGTGATGGGCGTCATCCTTGATCGCATTCGCGACCGGATACCGAGCTCGCGGAGCATCGGTCTGCTGATGGCCGCGGCTTGGATTGCGGGTTGTGGTACGGGCGCTTCCTCGCCTGCGGCAGGCACGTTCACCCCGCGGACACCGGGAGTGTTGACGGTCGCCACGACGGAGGTCCCGAGCCCGGGCTTCTGGGAGGGGACTGCGAGCCGACCGGTCGGTGGGCTCGAGTATGAGCTGGCCAGGGATCTCGCGCACCGCTTTGGCCTGAAGACGGTGCGAATCGAGCTGATCCATTTTCACCGGATCGTTTCCGGGCAGCTCGGTGGCGCGGACCTTGCGCTCGACCTGATCACCCCCACGGGCCAGCGCGGGCGGTTCCTCGAGTTCTCGACTCCCTACCTGGACGCGGCTCCGACGATGGTTGTCCGCAGCGACACCGATGTTCCCGATCTCGAGTCCGCGCAAAGCCTTCGATGGGGAGCAGTTCGTGCCACCACGTTCGTGGACGTCATCGACAAGTCGGTCGCTCCGTCGGGGCCGGTCGGCATCTACGCCAACACGAATGAGATGCTGACGGCGCTGGAGCAGCACAAGATAGACGCCGTGTTGCTCGACATGCCGCTGGCCGTGGTCACCGCGCGCCGCTCTGGCGGCCGTTTGCATGCAGTCGCGCAGCTGCCGGAGCCGGAGGACATCGCGGCGGCACTCCCCAAGGGATCCAAGAACGTGGATGCCGTTGACTCGGCGATGCGCGCATTCACCGCCGACGGGACCCTCAACCGGCTGCTCGATACGTGGATCGGGCCGGACGCAGCCGATGCACAGTCGTCCATACCGCTGCTGCACACCGAGCGATGAGCCTGGTGGACAGACTCTCAACCTCCATCGCCGCAATCACGGTCAAGTCCCCGTCAGGGCCGGCGTGGGAGTTCCTCGTCCTGTTCGTGGTCGTGATCGTCGGCCCGCCCCTGCTCCAACGAGCGCGAGTCCCCGGCATTATCGGGCTCCTGCTCGGCGGCTACGTGATCGGACCGCACGGACTCAACCTGATCGGCGCCGGCGACACGACGGTGCCCCAGCTCGGCCAGATCGGACTGCTGTACCTGATGTTCGTGGCCGGGGTGGAGTTGGACCTGGCACTCGTCCGCGTTCACCGAAGAGCGGTGATCAGCTTCGCTTTGATCACGTTTGCGTGCCCGATGCTGCTCGGATCAGCGGTCGGCTTCTCGCTGAGCTGGAGTGCACCGGCGGCGTTACTGCTCGGTTCGCTGTTCGCATCCCACACCCTGCTGCTTTATCCATCGGTCAGAGAAGCCGGGCTCTCCGCCCATCCCGCGATCGCGACGGCTGTCGGCGCGACGGTGATCACGGACACGATCTCATTGGTGGTGCTCGCCGGCGTGTCCGGGTCTCAGCTCGACGGTGGCTCCCCCGTCTCGATCGGTTTGCAGGTTGCGATCGGACTCGCCGTCCTGTTGATTTTCGCGCTCGTGCTGCTGCCTCGACTCGCGCGGGTCGCGTTTC
Organism: uncultured Solirubrobacterales bacterium; assembly: GCA_963796645.1. GTDB lineage: Bacteria > Actinomycetota > Thermoleophilia > Solirubrobacterales > Solirubrobacteraceae > Palsa-465. The sequence continues at coordinate 242,662 of CAWCMQ010000011.1, forward strand.
GTGCGCTGGGCACAGATCGCATCGTCCGCTACCTGCTCGCGATCGCCGCCTTCCTCGGTGCAGCGACGTTGGCGGAGAGCTTTGGCATCGAGGGACTCGTCGGCGCGTTCTTCGCCGGGCTGGGGCTCAACCGGCTGGTTCCGAACGAGGGTCCGCTGATGGACCGAATCGATTTCTTCGGAGCCGCCGTGTTCGTCCCGATCTTCCTCGTGTCGGTCGGAATGCTGCTCGATCCGCAGGTGATGATCCGGGGCGAGACCCTGAAGCTTGCGGGCCTGTTCATCGCGGCGTCGATCGGTGGGAAGGCCCTTGCCGCGCTCCTTGCGCGAGCAGCCTTTGGCTACACGCGGCCGGAGGCCGGGATCATGCTGGGGTTGACGATCCCGCAGGCGGCAGCGACGCTCGCGGCGACCGTGGTCGGATTCAACATCGGTCTGTTCGGCCAATCCGTCGTGAACGCGATTCTCGTGCTGATCCTGGTCTCGATCATCGTCGGCACCCTGATCGTCGAGCGATCAAAAGTCCTGATACCCAAACCGCCGATCGACCATCAGCGACTTGGCACGAGAGTCCTTGTGGCACTTGAGGACCGCCGCCAGGCCGCGATCGGGTTCGCGATCGGAGCCCGGGTGGCCGCCCCAGACAGCGGCGTCGTGCGAGGACTCCTGCGCTCCACGCCAGCTGAGGCCGAGAGCTTGGAGCCCGAGCTCGGCCGGCTCCGCGCCGCGGGGTACAAACTCGGGATGGACACCGACCCCAGCCTATTGGTGCACACCTCGTTCGTGGACGGCGTGGTCAACGCCGCGGCAACCCAGAGGCCGTCGCTCGTGCTGATCAACCAGGCACACGTCGGCGGCGCTCTCGCAGTCGGCAGCACAGGCGAAGCCGTCGCCGCAGCGATCCCATCGCCGGTGGCGATCGTGATCGGCGACGCCCCGAGGATCGCACAGGTGCGCCTGACCGAGACCGAGCATTCAGCCGACGGCGCCCACGGCCACGACGCGCGTGTTCTCGCCCAGGAACTCGCATCACGGATCGGCGGCAAGAACGTCACCCGCGAGCAGGTAGCCGAGCTCTCCTCCGCAGCCGAGCTCAGGCCCGGGCAGGTGCGCATCGCCGCCGTGACCTCCTGGGAGCTGCTCGCCGCGACCGATCCCCCGAGTGGCGCGGCGCTCATACTCGTGTTAGCCCCACCCATCGCGACGACCGCAGGCGCCGACGATGAGCTTCGCGAAAGCGAACGACCGCGCGCGGACGCAGCACAAGTCGATCCGGCCTGACCGGCTGCGGCATCAACGATTGAGAACGTTGGTAAACGAGCGCCCGGGCTCACCGCTTCGGCGGCAGGGTCCGGGCGAACTCAACGCCACGACTGACCCAGGCGGCGAGCTGCCGCTTCGTCCGGACGCCCTCAGGCGCAACCAAGATCCATCCCCTCATTGGCCGACCGGTCATGTCGAACAGCCGGGTATACCGCCGGGTGAGGGCAGCGTCCGTGGCATCCGGTCCGACCCGAACCATCAGCTCGCCGCCACCAGACAGCCCGACCGCCATGTTCCCGTTCAAGAGAAACGCGAGCCCTCCAAACATCGCCTTCTCCGTCACGCCGGCCTGGTCGGCGAGCTGCTCGCGAACGCGGCGGGCGAAGTCCTCGTCGTAAGCCATCTGCCGCCACACCGTACTCATCGCGGCAGCTTTGCGGCCAGCCGAGCGAGGGGCGCCGTAGAAAGCGCTTCACTCGGCACCGCTGCCCACAAAGGTTCTGATCATGCGGATGCCGCGCGCTGAAGCATGCCGGCAAGGCGAGGGTCGACATCAAGCTGACCACTCGCGGCGGCGGCGATCGCTGCCACGATGTCCACCAACATCCAAGCAACACGACAGGAGGCTGCCCATGCGCCACACCGTGGATTTCAACACCGTCTCGACCGTCGGTCTGGAGTCCTCCCCGGTCGCAGGCGCGCTCGCCGGTCTACGGGCGCACGAGGCCCGCTACTTCAAGAACAAGTACGACCACGTCTTCACGGTGGAGCCTGCGAACGACGCCAAGACGACCATCGACTGGGTGCACCGGATCCTCAAAGAAGAACGCGACATCGTGATCTCCTCGCGGCCGCTGGAGGCCACGGCCTTCCAGGTCGAGAACATCCGAATCGCCTACGTCTTCTACGAGAACGGTCTGTCGATCAACGTGATGTACACCATCGACGATCCCAAGAAGCGAGCGGTCGGCTTTAAGCTCTCCGAAGGGATCGAGGTCCCCGCGGAGCTCGCCTCGCGGTTCAAGTTCGCCAGGCAGAAGTCAAAGCTGGCCGGAACCATTCGCGGCTCCTACTTCGCCTTCGAAAACAATTACTGACCGCGGAACTTCGCTCAGGCGCGACGTCCTGCTCGACCGTGATCTCGCCGGATTTCGGCCTCGTCGTCCGCTACCTGCCGGTGCGGTCGCGGTGCTTGCACCCCGGCCAGCAGCAAGGACGGCGCTGGCCTTCCTCCAGCTCCTCCTGGGTCCGTCGAATACGGCGCTCTCGGGTCGTCTCCTGCTTGGCATCCTCGACCCAGCAGATGAACTCGTTGCGGGCCAACGGGGTGATGTCCTTCCAGGCATCGAGCGCCGTGGCGTTGGCGATCAGCGCCTTACGCAGGTCCGCTGGCAGTTCATGCACCACCCCGCCGGGCACTCTGTGGCCGCTCACAGGCGCATGGTAGTGAGCGAGCAGGGTGTGTCCGTGGCGGCCGCAGACTCAGTGCATCGCGGCGTGGCCGTGTAGTAGCCTGCCGCACCTGGGCGAGGTCGGCTCGAGGCCGGCCATGAATTGGAGGCAGGAGTGGCGCGGACCGGATGGGGCTGGCCGGGGAACGTCACGGCGATCGTGGGGACGATCGGCCTGGCACTGGGCGCCGGAGCGGGTACGCCCGCCGCCGCCGCGAGTCGCTTTGAACGTGTCGGGACGGTCCGAGCCCTGCCTGCTCATGCCCGCGTCACGGGAAATCTGCAGGCACGAAAGACCGTGCGTCTCACGGTCGTGCTGGCGCCACGAGATCCGGCAGGCCTCGCGGCGCTGGCGGGCGGCGTCTCGCAGCCGGGATCGCGGTCCTACGGCCGGTTCCTGACCGTCGCCGGGTTCGCGCGGCGCTTCGGCGCTCCGTCCGGCGTGGTCGCAATCGTGACGCGCGCACTCCGCGCCAGGGGCATCCACGTCGGCCACCTCTCGGCCAACGGTCTCGCCTTGCCGGTATCGGGGACGACCGCACAGGTGGAGCACGCGTTCGCGACCTCGATCGCCGACGTACGGCTCGCCGGTGGCGAGAGGGCATATGCCAACCGCACCGCGCCGGAGCTGCCCGTCGCGATCGCGCCCTACGTACAGGACGTCCTCGGACTTGATGATCTCGACCGCGCGCAGCCGCTCGCAACGATCGATCGGCCGGCCGTCAGCCGGTCACGAGCGGTGCGGCCGGACATCGTCACGGGCGGTCCGCAGCCGTGCTCAACCGCGGTGGCCACCGGTGCCGACACGTTTGCGGGCAGCAGCGGCAACCTCGCCTACCGTGCCGGGTACACCGCCGACCTGCTCGCATCGGTCTACGGCCTTTCGGGTCTCTATCAGGCCCGCGACGAGGGAGCGGGCCAGACGGTCGCGGTGGTCGATGAGGAGCCCTACCTCGCAAGCGACATCGACACGTACCAGAACTGCTACCAAACGAACGCCAAGGTCAGCAACGTGCCCGTCGGTAGCGGCGTGGGAACGACCCTGCCGAGCGACGACGAGGCCGTGCTCGACATCGAGACGGTGATCAGCACCGCGCCAAGGGCGGCGATCCTCGTCTACCAAGGTTCGAACCAGCTGCAGGTCCTCCAGCAGATCGTCTCCGAGGACCGCGCGAAGGTCATCTCCAGCTCGTGGGCGACGTGCGAGGCCTCTACCGGCGCACAGATCGCGCACGACTACTCAACGGTGACGCAGGAGGCGGCCGTCCAGGGCCAGTCGATCCTCGCGGCCAGTGGCGACAACGGCTCGCAGTGCGGGACGAGCCTCGGCACTCAGCCGCCAGCCAGCGATCCGAACGTCACTGCGGTCGGCGGGACGACGCTCTACGCGATGGGCCTTAGTGGTGGCGAGCCCTACGCCGAGGGCCGGACTCCGCTCGAGGCGGGGGCGAGCACTCGCTTCACATGGACGGTCCACAAGCCCGGCGCGCCGACCGCCGGCAAGGCACACCTCACCGGCGTTGGGTCGCGCCGGCCGAAGCTCAGCTTCTTCGTCAAGGCGGGCAGCGACGCGCCGGCCGTGCGCTCGATCACGCTGGTCCTTCCCTCCGGCATCGGACTGGCCCGCACGTCCAAGTCGCTCCACAAGGGGATCAACGTCAAGCGCCCGCACGGGCGGGCGGTGTCATTCAGCGTACGCGGCGAGCGAGGGCACCTGGTCCTCGGCTTCAGGCCGGCCGTCGCCTATGTGACCGTCAACGCCAAAGGACCGGCGCTCACCGCGAGCCGGTCACTCGCGCACAAGGTCCGAGCACACAAGCTGAAGAAGCTGCGGATCATGGTGCGCGTCGTCGACGCGGCGTCAAAGACGACGACGATTCCGTTGACGATCAAGGTCTGAGCGACCGCGGTCAGCCGGCGCCGACGGCAGCCAGCGCAGCTCGGCGGGTCTCGTGCATCGGCAGCTGGCGATCGAGGCCGGTCAGCTCGAACGCGCGGCGCGGCGATCCCATCGGGCAGGCGACGGCGAGCTGGCGCCCGGCGCGGTCCAGGCGGCGGAAGGCATTTAGCAGCAGCGCGATTCCCGAGGAGTCCACCAGGGAGACGTCCTCGAGATCGATGACGACCGCTCGCACGCCGGAGCGCACCGCGGCATTGAGCTCGGGGGCGAGCTTGACACAGAGCGCGAAATCGAGCTCGCCGCCGACAGTGACGATCGCGACGTCGTCGCGTATCGTCGTTCTCGGCTCACCTGTCTCCCCGCGCACCATCGCAGGCTACCCGCGATGCCGACAGGCCAGCCGGTCGCAGTCGGGGCCGGGTTGGGTTTTAGTCGTGGGGCGCGATAACCAGCATCGTGGCGTCGTCGCGCAGTGCGTCAGTGGAGGCCCCGATCACCGCGTCTTGTAAGCCGCGCACGGTCGTTGCTGCCGAGCGGGGACCCAGCTCTGTGAGGAGCGCGCGCAGGCCATCCTCACCCACGCGGCCGCCGTCGGAGGTTCGGCGCTCGCTGACCCCATCGGAGTACAGCAGGAGGCGGTCTCCCGGGCCCACCTCAGCGCTGAGGACTGGGAACACGCGCTCGTTGAAACGGATGCCGAGCGGATACGTGCGCGCGGTGTCGAGCTCGTCGACCCGTCCATCGGCGCGGAGGACCAGCGGGGTGGGGTGGCCGCAGTTGATCCAGCGGAGTCGATTCGCATTGGGATCCCACGATCCCAGCACCGCGGTCAAGTACAGCTCCATATCGAGCGTCAAGATCGCCTCGTCGGCCAGCCGCGCTGCTTGCTGCAGGCCGGCCCCGGCCCGGCGGGCGGCGCGCAGCGCCCCAATCGCCAACGAGGACAGCGCGGCGGCCGAGTTGCCCTTGCCGGCCGCGTCAGCAACGACCAGCCACAACCCGTCCGCATTGGCGGCGTAGTCAAAGAAATCGCCGCCAACGTCGTAGCCCGGCAGCACGCCTCCGGCCACGTCGGCTCGATCAACGCGCGCGAGCCGCGGGGGCAGCAGGTTCTGCTGAATCTCGGCGGCGGCCTGGGTGTCCTTGCGCCGACGGACCGCATGCAGCGCGTCGGTGTAACCCGACGCCAGCTCGAGCGCCAAAGCGGCCTGGCCCGCAAACGCTTCCAAATCAACCGCCGGCCGGTCGCGAGCGAGCAGAAAGCCCATCACGCGATCGCGCACCACCAACGGCCACAGCGTGCCCGGTCCGACGCGATCGATCACCAGCTCCCGCAGCTGCGGCAGAGCCTCCGGAATGATCTCCGGTCCGACGCCGACCGGCGCGCGGATCTGCTCGGGAAACCTCTCCACATCGCCGGCCAGGCGCACGGCGAACGACCCCTCGACATCCAGCACGTACGCCGCGACTGAGCAGCCCGCCTGCGCAGACGCAAGCTCGACGACTAGCTCGGGCACCAGATGCGGCAACGACGCACCCAGCAGCTCCCCAGCATCGGGCTGTCCACTCACCATCGTCGACCGCAACATACGCCTCTGCCGCGGCCAGCACCGCTCCGCGCGGTCGGACGCCTTCACGTGGCGTGGGATCATGACGTTCCGAGAATCGCCGGGCCCAGATCCGCAATCAACGAAGGGATCTCGATGGAAGCGCACCTCAGCAACCACCATCGCGACACGGTCGAGAAGATCTTCAGCCACCCGCCAAACCGAAACGTCGAGTGGCGCGAGGTCGTGTCGCTCCTCGAGACGGTCGGGGGCGTCACGCACGAGCACAACGGCAAGCTCCGGGTTACGCTCGGCCCTGAGACGGAGGTGCTTCCCGCGCCTCACGGCAAGAACGTCGATATCCAAATCCTGGTGGACTTGCGGCGGATGCTGAAGCAGGCCGGTTTCGCGCCCGAGAACTCGCGGGCCATCGCTGATCAGGCCGCGCGGGATCACGGTGACGGGCAGTGGGGCGAGCCGACCTAGGTAAGACCTAGGCGGTGGCAGCTACGCGCCGGCCAGCTTCTGAAGTTCCTTGAAGGCCTCCGCGTCGAGCAGGGCGCTGCACGCCCGGAGGCATACGCGGCAGACCTTCTCGCAGATGGCGCAGTGGCGATGATGGTCGGCGTGCCTGGCGCACTCCTCGGCGCTGCCTGTGCATGTGCGAACACAGGCTTGCAGCAAGCGGTGGGCCACGAATTGCTCGGAGTAGGCCGGTCTTGAGAGGACCCGCGCCGTGAGCTGGCACACATCCGCGCAGTTCAGGCAGGCCGCGATGCAAGTGCGCATCTCGTCGATGTTGTCCTCGGCGAGATTCGCATCGGCGCACGAGGTGCAGGCCTGGAAGCAGTCCAAGCAGGCATCGATGGCAGTTGCGAGGGCCGTAACTCCGAGAGGGACACCGCTCGGAGAAGCATCCAAGATTTCTCTCGTGTTGGTCACCGTCGGACCTCCTCGATTTCGAGCCAGGCAGCGAGTTCGCAACCCGTCACGCTAGCCCGACGGACTGGCGCTGTCCAGCTCCCTTTCCTTGGACTGGCGGGGTGATGCCAAGGCGCGCTGAAGAGAGCGCAAACCGGTCTTTCACATTCTCCACGTGGCGACCTAGCGTGGTCCGCGATCAATCACCCACGACACGCGATCCCCCAAAGGTCATGATTTCCCATCTCCACCATCAACTCGCAAGGGCTCGAGCCGACGAGCTCGCACACCAGGCCGCGGCGCAGCATCTGATTACGGACCGGGGGCGCCACCGGGCGAAGCTTCCGGCCCGGTGGCCGTTCGTCCTCGTCGCCGGCATGGTCGGGCTGGCGCTGTCTGCCTCGGCTGCCCCGTCGCCGCTGTACGCGGACTACGCCGCCCGCTGGCACTTCTCGACGCCGGTCCTGACCGTCGTGTTCGCCACGTACGCGCTTGGAGCGCTCGGCGGCCTGTTGCTCGTTGGCCGGCTCTCTGACGATCTCGGCAGGCGACCGCTGCTGGCGGCTGGCCTGGCCGGGCTGTTGGCAGCGATGGTGCTGTTCGCGTGCGCGCGGTCGGTGAAGTGGCTCTTGGCGGCGCGCCTGGTTCAAGGAGTTGCCACGGGAACGATTCTGAGCGCCGCCGGGGCGGCCCTGCTCGAGTTCGAGCCGGGGCGGGATGTCGCAAGAGCCGGCCTGGTCAACGGGGTCAGCGCGTCGCTCGGGATCGGCACCGGCGCGCTCCTGACCTCGCTGCTCGTGCAGGACGCGCCGGATCCCCGGGTGATTCCGTTTGCGCTTCTGGGCGTGCTATTCGCCATCGCGCTCGGTGGGGTGAGATTGCTGCCCGAGACCGTGGTCCGCAAGGCGCGTCCCGCACTTCGGCCGCAACGCCCGGAGCTCCCGGCCGAGGGTCGCGGAGCGTTCGCGCTGGCGAGCGCGGGCGTGGTGGCATCTTGGTCGATCGCCGGCCTGTATCTCGCGCTCGCGCCCTCGCTGGCGGTGATCCTGCTGCGCACCCAGAGTCATCTTGCCGGCGGCGTCTCCGTATTCGCGCTCGGCGCCTCCGCGGCGGTGGGTCAGATCGCGTTGCGTCGCCTCACGCCAAGCCAGGCGACGGCTGCCGGCTCGTTGGCCCTTGCCGTCGGAATGGCGGGCGGCGTCGTTTCGATCCCGACCGATTCGGGCGCGCTGTTCCTCGCCGGTTCGGTTATCACGGGCGCTGGCTGGGGGGTCGCATTCATGGGCGCGCTCCGCTCGATCTCGGCCACGGCCCCCGCTCGGCACCTTGCCGGAGTGATCGCAGCGCTCTACCTCGTTGCATACCTCGCCCTGTCGATCCCATCCGTGATTGCAGGGCTCGCGGTACCTGATCTCGGCATCGAGCCGACGTTCCGGATCTTTGGCATCGCCGTGATCCTGCTCGCGCTCATCACAGCTGTCGGGACTCGCCGCAGGCCGCCTGCGACGCGGACTGTTCAGCCGGGCGTTCGGATCCGCTACGCGCGTCCAGAGGACGACGCCGCGCTGGCCGATCTGGCCGCGCTCGATAGCAGCGCGGTGCCCGCGCCACCGCTCCTGGTCGCTGAGCTCGATGGTGAGCTCCGCGCAGCGCTCTCGCTCGCAACCGGCCAAGTGATCGCGAACCCGTTCCACATGACGGCCACCCTCCTCGATCGCCTGCGCGAGCGTGCCGCGCCGCTCGCTCGATCAGCTAGGCACACGCGCCGCTCCGCGACATTGCCCTCACCGCTCGACACGCGCTACGAGCAGGCCTGAAGCGTCATCAAAATGGCGGTTCAGCCAACCTGGTACTTGATGTGTGTCACGCCGGGTGCGGCGATGGCTCGGATCTGCGTCAGCTTGACAGCACCGCGGTGTAGCTCCTCGAACAGACGCTCGCCGCCCGCCATGATCAGGGGTGCGATCGAGATGTCGATCTCACCAACGAGGTCTGCAGCCAGGTACTGGTTGATCACCGACGCGCCGCCAGCAAGCCAAATGCCCTTCACCTGGGCGGCCTCCTTGGCCTGCGCGAGCGCCGACTCGATCCCGTCGGTCACGAAGTAGAAGGTAGTGCCGCCCTTCATCTCAAGCGGCTCGCGTGCGTGGTGAGTGAGCACGAACACCGGATGGTGGTAGGGCGGGTTCTCGCCCCACCAGCCTGGCCACGGATCGTCGCGCCAGGGTCCAGGGCCGCCACCGAACATGTTGCGTCCCATGATCGTGGCGCCGATGTTTGCGCGGCGCTCCTCGACCACCGGCGAAGCTGGCATTGGTCTCGCCGCCCTGCCCACCGTGCATCTCCCGGAACTCCTTGAGCGGAAAGACCCACTCATGCAGTTCCATTCCGCCCACTCCGAGCGGGTTCTCCTCGCTCTGGTCGGGGCCGGCGACATAGCCGTCCAGCGACATCGTGATGCTGAGTCTCAGCCTGCTCATGTGAACTCCTATGTGGTCTTGATCTCCACGTCGTGACTGCCACAGCGCGCCGAACTCATCGGTCCTCGGTCCTCCCGCCCCGTTGAGATGTACTGAGGCTGGTCGACTGACGCGCAGGCGGTCAGGCGCGTCGGTTGAGAACTGGCCCTTTAGGGCTGATAATGCCGTGCGTGGAGCCGCGACGGCACACCGGGGGTTGCGGTCTGCGCTCAGCCGCAGTCGTTCTCGCCGTGCTCGGCTGCCTTGTCTGCGCGTCGGGCGCGACGGCCGCGAATACCGCCTGGGGCTGGGGGTTCAACACGGTCGGCGAGCTGGGCGCTGGCTTCAGCGGCGGCCCGAGCATCTGCGATACGCAGCCGTGCTTCACGTCGCCGACCCCGGCGCTCGGGCTGAGCGGCGTGACGGCGGTAGCCGCGGGCGGAGACGATGGCCTGGCGTTGCTCCAGAGCGGCGACGTGATGGCGTGGGGCGACAACCTGTTCGGCGAGCTAGGGGTCGGCACGGCGACCGGCCCCGACAAGTGCGCCAAGGCTGCCTGCAGCAAGAAGCCGGTTACGGTCAGCGGGCTGTCCGGCGTGACGGCGATCGCTGCCGGCTACCTGCACAACCTGGCACTGCTCCAGACCGGCCAGGTGCGTGCCTGGGGCGACGGCGTCGACGGGGAACTCGGTGACGGCACGAGCAGCGGCCCTGACACCTGCGACGGCACCCCATGCAGCACCAACCCTGTCGCGGTCACCGGACTCTCGGACGTGGTGGCAATCGCCGCCGGCACCGCCGACAGCCTGGCGCTGCTGAAGGACGGCAGCGTGATGGCGTGGGGCGACAACAGCTCGGGTGAGCTCGGTGACGGCTCGACCAGCGGGCCGAGCACATGCTTGCACGGCAACTCCTGCAGCACGACCCCCACCCCGGTGACTATGCCGACCGGCGCTCCACTGAGGAATGTCAAGGCGATCGCCGCCGGAGCCGGCTTCGGGCTCGCACTGTCATCGGACGGTCATGTCTACGCGTGGGGCTACAACGCCGATGGAGAGCTCGGCCAGGGCACGATCTCAAGCAGCGGGTGCAGGTGTGTCCCCGCAGCCGTTCAGGTGACCGGTCTCAGCGGGGTTACCGCGATCGCGGCCAGCGGCTTCGCCCAAGGGGGCCTGGCGCTGCTTGCGAACGGAACCGTCAAGGGCTGGGGCTTCAACGACGGTGGCCAGTTCGGCAGCGGCTGTCCGACCGGCAACACCGGGACCTGCCCCACTCCCGTCGCCGTCAGCGGGGTGAGCGGCGCGACGGCAATCGCCACCGGCGGAGATCACAGCCTGGCGCTGCTCGGCAACGGGACGATGTTGGCCTGGGGCGACAACCGCGGTGGCTACCTCGGCGACGGCAGCACCGGGGGACCGAGCACGTGCTACTCGTTCACGCCCTGCAGCCCTACGCCGGTGGCGGTCAAGTCGCTGAACAAGGTCACGGGCATCGCCGCCGGCCTCAACCTCGACCTGGCCGTCGCGCCGCAGCCCCTCAACATCATCCATTTCCCCCACGTCCCCCTGATCAACTGCAGGCAGTGTCGCGTGATCGGCCTGCGGGTGAGGTTTCCGGGTCCCGGCATCGTCGAGGTCCGGCAGGCGCTGCGGTCAGGCCGCGCAGCGGTGCTGAGCGCCGCCAAGAAGCCGCTGATTAAGCCGGCGAGCTTCAAGGTGACCAAGGCGGGAACTCTGAAACTCAAGCTGCACCTCACGGACGCCGCAAGAAGGGCGCTCCGGAAGAAGCACAAGCTGCAGATCAGAGTGCTGTTCAGGTACGCGCCGACCGGCGGCAGCCCTGCCAGCAAGACGGTCACCGTCACCGTGCGGCACCGCTAGTCACAGGAGCGCCTTCGCGCCTCCGGCCTAAGGCCGGTCGGATGGGAGTCAGCGCGGCTGAGGAGCACTGGACTACCTCAGGAATCGAGCTCGGTGTCGGTCTGCCAAGCTCCGAGTCAGCTTCGCTGACCCCCCCAATCGTTAGGAACCGAGCCATGAGTGTCATCGACCAGGTCCACGCTCGCCAGATTCTGGATAGTCGCGGTAACCCGACGATCGAGGTGGACGTGACGCTGGCATCTGGAGCGTTCGGGCGGGCGGCGGTGCCGTCGGGCGCCTCGACCGGCACGCGTGAGGCGCTGGAGCTCCGCGACGGCTCGGGTCCGTTTGGCGGCAAGGGCGTGACACGCGCTGTCGCAAACGTCAACGGCGAGATCGCCGGTGCGATTCGGAGCTTCGAACCGGCCGACCAGCGTGAACTCGACGAGAAGCTGATCGCGCTCGATGGGACAGACGGCAAGACGCGTCTCGGCGCGAACGCAGTTCTCGGCGTCTCGATGGCGGTGGCGCGCGCGGCGGCTGCTGAGGCGGGGATGCCGCTCTACCGGTGGCTGGGTAGCGATGAGGCGACGCTGTTGCCGGTGCCGATGATGAACGTGCTCAACGGCGGGGTGCACGCCGACAACCCTGTCGACTTTCAGGAGTTCATGATCGCGCCGGTCGGCGCGAGCTCATTCGCGCAGGCGGTCGTGATGTGCGCAGAGGTGTACCAGCAGCTCAAGCGCACGCTGAAGGCGCAGGGGCTCGCGACCGGTGTCGGTGACGAGGGCGGGTTCGCCCCAGCACTGAGATCAAATGAGGAACCGATGAGGCTGCTCGTCGAGGCCATCGACGCGGCGGGCTACCGGCCGGGTGAGGACGTTGCCATCAGCCTCGACCCCGCCGCGAGCGAGTTCTTCGTCGATGGTCGCTACGAGCTGACCGGCGAGGGTCGGTCGCTGAGCTCGCAGGAGATGGTCGACTACTGGGAGACGGTCAATGGGCGTTACCCGCTGCTGTTTCTCGAGGACGGGATGGCCGAGCAGGACTGGGACGGCTGGAAGCTCCTCACCGACCGCCTCGGTGACGGGTTGCAGCTCGTCGGCGACGACATCTTCGTGACCAACCCGGCGATACTGCGCGAGGGCATCGACCGCGGGATCGCGAACTCAATCCTGATCAAGCTCAATCAGATCGGGACCCTGACCGAGACGCTCGACACGATCCAGATGGCGCGTGACGCGGGCTATCGGTGCGTGATTTCGCACCGCTCCGGGGAGACCGAGGATACGTTCATCGCTGACCTCGTCGTGGCGACCGGGGTCGGCCAAATCAAGACCGGCGCCCCGGCACGCTCCGAGCGCGTCGCGAAGTACAACCAACTGCTGCGTATCGAGGAAGAACTCGGGGGACGCGCCCGCTTCGCCGGCGGCTCGGACCGGCTGCGCTGACGTCGCGCAAGGGCAACGGATGACGTCGCAGATCGCCTCAGCGAGCGTCGGACGCGGCCTGCGGTCGCCGCCCGCTGGCTGCGTGGCGCCGCGCCGGCAGCCACCGCACCAGCCATCTACGCAAGCCCGCGCGATGACCGTGCGCCAACTCATTTGCCAGTCCCGCCGTGACAGCCTGCTTGTGAATCTCACTGACTCGGAGGAGCTGAAACTGATATGTGATGTGACTATTGATCATGTTCTGCCTGTACTGATGGGTGTCAACAAGTCGCCGGAGCCGTAGGCGTACGGATGGTGGAATGCATCGAGCGCGTCGGGCCCGGGAACCGTGACCTCGAACAGCTCGCCGTTTCGCTGGTCCTCGACGGCGACGAATACTTGATCTGTCCGCGAGTTCCACAACAACCTGACGTCGATGCCGTCGCTCGTCCGGTGATCAAGTTCGCGGATCGGTGACTGTGGTGTTGTGGACGTGAACATCGCGCGGAAGCGTCCCATCATCGGACGGTTGCGAGAATGGGGCCTACCGGTGTCCGGAGGTGCGGCTAACCGCACCCACTGAAGACGTCTAACTGCGCAGGTAGGTGAGGACGGCGAGCACGCGGCGGTGCGTATCGCCTGCCACGGGAAGATTGAGCTTCTGGAAGATGCTCGTCACGTGCTTCTCCACAGCCCGCTCGGTGACGACGATACGCTCCGCGATCGCCAGATTGGAGAGGCCCTCAGCCATGAGTTGCAGGACCTCGCGTTCGCGAGGGGTGAGCTCCGCGAGCGGGTCGTCTCGCCGCTGCCGGCCGACCAACAGGGACACCACCGTCGAATCGAGCGCCGAGCCGCCGCTGGCCACGCGGCGTATGGCTGCGGTGAACTCGGGCACATCGTTGATCCGGTCCTTGAGCAGGTAGCCGATGCCCTGCGCATCGTGCTCGAGGAGCTCGAGCGCGTACCCGGGCTCGGCATATTGCGAGAGCACGAGCACCGCAGTGCGCGGATGCGTCGCGCGGATCTCCTTCGCGGCCTGGAGGCCCTCGTCGGTATGGGTCGGGGGCATGCGAATGTCGACGAGCGCGACATCCGGCGAGTAGGAACGCACCTTCAACAGCAGATCGGCCGCCGTGCCACTTCGGCCTACGACGTCGAAGCCGGCGTCCTCGAGCAGGCGCGCGACTCCCTCGCGCAGCAGCACCGAGTCATCTGCGACGACAACGCGAGTGCGGTCGGCAACGGCCGCCTCGTCGGCGCCGACCGATGTATGGGCTGATTGGTTCATATCGACAGCTCCGCCGTTTAGCGCAGACCAAGGCGAGTGTCACAGTCCTGACCCATCCTAGACCCAGCCCGCGCGTTACGCACTCCCCGGAGGCGCAGGTGGCAGCCCGTGGCACAAATTGTCATGACTCTGACACCCGGGCGGCCGAACTCGGGCGCTAGGCTTAGGTGAGGAGGCGTTTGCCCTGAGCGCAGAGCTAGCAACCGGTGCGCGTGAGCAACGCCCGCTGCTCTCAGGTCTGCGACGCATTACGCCGTGGGGTCTTGTGCTGGTGGGCTCGGCCACGACGCTGCTCATAGCGGCCACCGTTCTCGGTGTCCTGTGGCTTTCGAGCACCGAGACTCGTACTGTCTCCTCGCATCTGCCGGCTTCGCTGCGGGGGATTGAGCTACGTGTCCAGTCGGGCGACGTCGCGATCATCGGCGGCAGCCAGACGGGAGTGTCGATTTCGAGCTCGGATCGGTCGGTGTTCGGACATGGCCCTCGCGAGCGGCGCTCGCTCCTTGGGGGCATCCTCCGGATCTCATCGGGCTGCCCGCGGATGGTGGTCGGCTCGTGCAGAGCGAGCTACCGCATAGGCGTCCCCAACGATGTGCCGATCAGCATCCGTACCGAGCACGGAGACATTCGGCTCGACGGCTATCGTGGTTCTGCGGACATCGCCACCGATACCGGCGCGATCAACGTCGAAGGCTATTGCGGCTTCGTGCTTGGCGCCGCGTCCGCCAGCGGTGACGTCACCGTCTCCACCGCATGCTCGCCGGAACGACTCACGCTGCGCAGCGACAGTGGTGATGTGTCCGCGAGCGTTCCGACGGGGAACTACCGGATCCAGGCCGCCTCGGGCGCGGGCGCCACAAGCGTCAGCGGGCTGGTCGACGATGGCGGAGCGCCGTGGGCGATCGAGGCCCTTTCGAACACGGGCAAGGTCAGGTTGAGCGCCGGATCATGACCACGCTCGAAGTCCGGGCCAGCGGAGAGCTGGCGATCCTGCGGCGGCTCGTCGACGCGGTCCGCACGCTGCTGTTTCTGCTGGTGAGCCTGGTGGTCGGCATCGGCGACCTGATCTTCCTCCCGATCGCCGCAATCGCAGGCCCTCCGGCGGTTCGGCGGATGCTCGAGTCCGAACGCGCGCTGGTGAATCAGCTGCTGTGCGCCCGGGTCCCGGCTCCGCCGCCCCTGGAGCCCAACGCCACGGTGACGAGACAGCAACTCGGGTTCCTGGCCGGAAAGTTTCCAATCAGCTTTGGTGCGGCGATCCTGTGTGCGCTTCCGACCGCGCTGTTCGTGGAGCTGGTGGCGCACTCGATTCAAGGGCTCACCGCGAGCAGCAGCGCATACCTCGGGCCGTGGCCCCTGGGTCCGATCGTCGGGCTCGTGCTCCTGCTCCTCGCGATACCGGCCCTGATGCTGTCGGTGGGCACCCTCGAGGCGACGGCAGCATTGATTTCGCAAGTCAGCCGCCACGGCCTGTCGAGCCCGGCAGGCGCCGTCGTTCCCGTTCGCGAGGCGCTCGCCGAGCGCCTCGGCGATCGAACGTTGGCGATCGCTTATTGGCTCCCAGAGCGGCAGCTGTTCGTCGACGAGCGAGGCAATCCGGTCACGCTTCCCGAACCGGGCACATCGAAGGCATGGACGGCAGTGGAGTACCACGGCAATCGGGTTGCCGCCATCATCCATGATGCCGAGCTCCAAGCCCGCCCCGAGTTCGTGGAGGCGGCGGCGGCCGGCGCCGTGCTCGCGCTCGACAACGAGCGGCTCAAGGCCGACCTCCACGCCCGGCTCCAGGACCTGCGCGCTTCTCGTCGGCGGATCGTTGAGGCCACCGTCGAGGCCCGTCGCCAGCTCGAACGCGATCTCCACGATGGGGCCCAGCAGCGCCTCGTCTCAATGTCCCTCGATCTCCAGCTCCTGCGTGGCCGGCTGACGCATGAGTCGGCGGTCGAGCTGCTTGACACTGCCATCGCGACACTCGGTGAGGCACAGATCGAACTGCGGGAGTTGGCCCGCGGCATCCACCCGCCGATGCTGACCGATCGCGGACTCGGCCCAGCCCTCGATGCGCTGGCCCACCGATCTGCAGTCCCAGTGGAACTTGATCTCAGGCTTGGCGAGCGCCTTCCCCAGGAGGTCGAAACTGCCAGTTACTTTGTCGCCGTCGAGGCATTGACCAATGTCGCCAAATACGCGCAGGCAACCCACGCGTGCCTGAGCGTCTGCGACGCCGGTGGCGTGCTGATGCTCGAGGTCAGCGATGACGGCGTGGGCGGCGCCGACCCAGAGCGGGGCAGCGGCCTGCGCGGCCTCAGCGACCGAGTCGCGGCGCTCGACGGCGAGCTGATCGTCGACAGTCCGGTCGGTCACGGCACGCGCGTGACGGCAAGGGTTCCATGCAGCAACTCGCGGGCATGATCGGCCGGCTGCGGATCCTCGAGCTGAGCGCGGTGGCGCTGGTCATCGCACTCGCCGCGTCCGGGTGCGGTGGAACGCAGCTCAACGCGCTGCCTCAGCAGCCAGGGCTTCCGGCGATCAAAGCCGACCCGGCGAATGCCCCCGAGGGCGCGGCGGCAGGGGTGAACGTCTTCGGTCTGTCCCACAAGCGAATCCGGCTGTTCGTGATCACGCACGGACAGGCGTCCGATCCCTTCTGGGCTGTCGTCCAAAACGGTGCCGAGGCAGCCGGGTCCCAACTGGGCGTGTCCGTCACCTACGAGGCACCCGACACGTACGACATCTCCCGCATGAGCGAGATGATCCGCAACGCCGCCGCGACCCGCCCAGCGGGCCTGGTCGTATCGCTGCCGAACCCAAGCGCGCTCGCTCCCGCGATCCGCGCCGCGGAGCACGCCGGGATTCCGGTGGTGTCGATCAACTCCGGCAGCGACGCGTTTAGGAGGCTGGGGACGCTGTTGCACGTCGGAGAAGGCGAATACGACGCCGGGTACGCCGCAGGTCGACGCATGCGTGCCCGCCATGTGCGCCACGCGCTCTGCGTCATCCACGAGGCCGGGAACCAGGCCCTCGAGCAGCGCTGCCATGGCTTCGCTGCCGCGCTCGCCGCAACCGGGGCTCGCACCAACGTGCTGGATGTGAACCTGCAGCACACCACCGCGGCCGAGCAGCGGATCGCCGCGGCGTTGCGCGGAGGGCGTTTCGATGGACTACTCACGCTCGGCGGGGCGGTCATCGCGAGCCCCACACTGAGCGCCCTACGGAGCGACCATCTGCTGAGCAAGATCACCTATGCCACGTTCGGCATCGGCCCGCAGGTGCTCAACGCCGTCCGTGCCGGCCAGATCACGTTTGCCGCCGACCAGCAGCCCTATCTCCAGGGCTACCTGCCGATCGTGCTACTGACTCAGTACCACCTGTACGGGGTCCTTCCGGACCGAGGAAGGCTGCTTTCGACCGGGCCCGTGTTCATCACCAGACAGAACGCCGCTCATGTGCTCGAGCTCATCAACGAGGGCGTCCGGTGACGCCGTGCACCCGTGCTCACGTCACCAGGGCGGCGAGCGCGGGACCTGACAGGTCCGCCTTGGCGAGGAAACCGCGCGCGCCGCAGGGAGCGATCATGCCGGCGAAGTCGCTGCCGTCGTGGCTGGAGGTGAGCACGACCGCGGGAGGCTCCCCGTCACTGGTCAGGCGCAGCGCGACTTCGAACCCATCCAGGTCAGGAAGCTGGATGTCGAGCAGGACCACCGACGGCCGCAGGTCTTTGGCGAAGCTGAGCGCCGAGGCTCCGTCGGATGCCTCACCGACGACGTCGTAGCCGGCGTCCTCGAGTATGCGACGAGCGCTGCTCCGAAAGCTCGGATGATCGTCAACGATTAATACGGTGTGAGCCATCTTCTGATTCTTGCTGGCGATCGGCACTGACACCGTACGGCTACCCACACAATGCGTGCGGTTATCCGTACCGAAGAACGCCAGCAGGCCGCATCGTCAGTGCAGGTCGGGGTTGCGACGCTTCCGGGGTGTCTTACACCGACTCAGGAGAGGAACGAGCGATGCAACGAACAAACGTCGCGGCGCGCGCGGGACGATGGAGCTCGCAGCACCGAAGGGCGGCGATCCTCGGCTGGCTGGCCTTCGTCGTAATTGCAGTCTTTGTCGGCGGGGCCGTTGGCACCAAACACATCCCGCAGGACAACAACGGTGTTGGCGAGTCCGGGCGTGCACAGCAGATCCTGCACGACGAGTTTCCGCAGCCGGCCAACGAGCAGGTGCTGCTTCAGAGCACCACGCGCACGGTGCGAGATCCGGCCTTCCGGGCCGCGATTCAGGACGTGACGGGAAGGTTGTCCGCGCTGCGCACGGTCCAGAATGTGCGCTCGCCGCTGCTCACCGTCAACCATGGCGAGGTGTCGCGAGATGGTCACTCGGTACTGATCGACTTCCAGATCACGGGCAAGGCGAGCGACGCGGACAAGCGCGTTGCACCGTCGCTCGCGGCGACCGCCGCCGCGCAGCGCGCGCATCCGGGTATGCGCATCGAACAGGCCGGCGACGCCAGCTCCATGAAGGCGTTGAACAAGAGCTTCAGCGACGATTTCGCGAAGGCGCGAACGCTTTCGCTGCCGATCACTCTGCTGATCCTCGTCGTCGCATTCGGGGCCTTGGTGGCGGCCGGCATCCCGGTGCTGCTCGCCGGCACGGGCGTCGCGGCGACCCTGGGACTGGTCGCCCTGGTCAGCCAGATCGCCGCCGTCGACCAGGTCGTGTCCGAGACTGTGCTGCTGATCGGAATGGCCGTGGGTGTCGACTACTCGCTCTTCTACATGCGCCGCGAGCGCGAGGAGCGGGCCGCAGGCCGGGACGAGCAGGCGGCCCTGGAGGCCGCCGCGGCGACCTCCGGGCGCTCGGTATTAGTCTCGGGACTGACCGTGATGGCCGCGATGGCCGGGATGTATCTGGCCGGCAACAAGACCTTCGCTTCGATGGCGACCGGCACGATCATCGTCGTCGCGGTCGCCGTCCTGGGCTCGCTGACCGTATTGCCCGCGTTGCTGTCAAAGCTCGGCGACCGCGTGATGCGCGTGCGCGTGCCGTTCTTCGCCAGCCGGAGGGAGAGCGGCGGTGACCCGCGACTATGGAGCGCCGTGGTCGATCGAGTCCTGCGCCGGCCGCTGGCCTCGGCACTTGTCTCCGGTGGCCTCGTGGTGGCGCTCGCGGTCCCCGCATTCGGGCTTCACACCTCGCTTCCCGGGCTCCAGGGCCTCCCCTCCGGGCTTCCAATCGTGAAGACGCTCAACCGGATCGAGGCCGCATTTCCGGGCGGTCCGCTCCCGGCCTATGTGGTGATCCAAGGCGACAACGTGTCAAGCCCGCAGGTGCAAAAGGCGATCCACGGCCTCGAGCAGAAGGCGCTGGCCACTGGGCAGATCCATCAGCCCTTCAAGGTGCAGGTCAATCACCGCCACGACGTCGCCGTGGTGTCGATGCCGCTCAGCGGCAAGGGTACGGACGCGGCCTCATACCAAGCGCTGGACACGCTGCGCACGCAGATCGTGCCTCCGACGATCGGCTCGACGGCAGGTGTGACCGCTCGGGTCACGGGCATGACCGCGGAGTCCAAGGACTTCAACGACTCGATGAAGTCTCACGCCCCGCTGGTGTTTGGCTTCGTGCTCGCGATGGCATTCATACTGCTGCTGGTCACGTTCCGCTCGATCGTGCTCCCGATCACCGCGATCGTGCTGAACCTCCTGTCGGTCGGTGCCGCCTACGGTGTCCTCGTGCTGGTCTTCCAGCACACCTGGGCACAGGGGCTGCTCGACTTCAAGTCCACGGGAGCGATCACCTCGTGGTTGCCGCTGTTCTTGTTCGTGATTCTGTTCGGGCTCTCGATGGACTACCACGTGTTCATCATCAGCCGGATCCGGGAGTCGTACGACAGGGGCTCCTCGACTCAGGATGCGATCGCGCACGGCATCAAGTCATCGGCCGGACCGGTTACGAGCGCGGCGATCGTGATGGTCGCGGTGTTCGCGATCTTCGCGTCGCTGGGAGCGCTCGAGTTCAAACAGCTCGGCGTCGGCTTGGCGGTGGCGATCCTGATCGACGCGACGCTGATCCGCGCGGTTCTGTTGCCGGCCACGATGAAACTCCTGGGCGACGCCAACTGGTATCTGCCCCGGCGCCTGGAGTGGCTGCCCCGGGTCGCGCACGAACCTGCCCGCGCTTAGCGCGCGGATGAGGCCGTTGGCGGGCGCCCGTCGCTGAGACGGGCGCCCGCTTCCGGCGAGACCAGCCCAAGAACGTCCAAGGGATACGAAAACCATGACAATCAACTCTGAGCCGGACGTCGAGCTCCGCGGCGTGACGAAGACGTTTCGCGCATCGGGGGCCGTGGTGCCGGCGGTACGGGGAATCGATGTTTCGATCGCGGCGGGAGAGACCGTCGCGTTGCTCGGCCCCAACGGCGCCGGCAAGTCGACCACGATCGACATGTTGCTCGGGCTGATCGCGCCGGATCACGGCACCGTCTCGCTGTTCGGACGAGCTCCGAAACAGGCCGTTGCCGGCGGACAGATAGGCGCGATGCTGCAGGTCGGGGCGCTGATTCGCGATGTGACGCCGCGCGAGCTGCTCGAGATGACGGCGTCCCTCTACCCCAACGCCCTCGATGTCGAGGAGGTGCTCGAGCTGGTGGGCGTGGCAGAGATCGCCGATCGGCGAACGCAGAAGCTCTCCGGCGGCCAGGCGCAGCGGGTTCGTTTTGCGGTGGCGCTGGTCTCCGATCCAGCGCTGCTGATCTTCGATGAGCCGACCGTCGGCATGGACGTGGAGGCGCGTCGCGGCTTCTGGGCGTCGGTCCGCACATTCGCCGCGCGCGACAGGACCGTGATCTTCGCCACCCACTATCTGGAAGAGGCCGACGCCTACGCCGACCGGGTGGTGCTGATGGCTCAGGGGCGGGTGGTCGCCGACGGCGCGACCAGCGAGATCCGGGCGCGCGTGGGCTCTCGCACGATCCGGGCCACGCTGCCTGACGCTGATCTCTCCGTGTTGGCCTCGCTGCCAGGCGTGACCGCGACCGATCGCAGAGGCGCGACCGTGGTCGTGATCTGTGCGGACTCCGACGCGGCGATCCGCGCTCTGCTCGACATCTACCCTGACGCGCGCGACATCGAGATCTCTGGTGCCGGCCTCGAAGAAGCATTCGTACAGCTGACCGCCGGCTCCGATACGACGGCCGCCGATGAGCGGCAGGAGGCATTTGCATGAGTGCCCTGGCCTACACGCGGTTTGAGCTCGTGCGCACGTTTCGCAACAAGCGCCTGCTCTTGTTCTCGCTCGGTTTCCCGCTCGTCTTGTACTTCATGATCGCCGCGCCGAACCGCGACGAGCACAACATCGGCGGGACGGGGATCTCGCTGCCGCTCTACTACATGGTGGGGCTTGTCGCGTTCGGAGCGATGACGGCCCTGATCTCCAGCGGGGCCAGAATCGCGAGCGAGCGAACCGACGGCTGGACCCGTCAGCTCCGAATCACGCCGCTGAGCACCCGTGCCTACTTCCGCGCCAAGGTGCTCACCGGATACACGATGGCGATCTTGACGATCGCGCTCTTGTACGGCTCGGGCATTTCGCTCGGCGTCAGCCTTCCCGCGGGACGCTGGCTCGAGATGACCGGGCTGATCCTGCTCGCCCTGGTTCCGTTCGCGGCACTGGGGATCCTGCTCGGGCACCTGCTTACGGCCGACTCGATCGGCCCGGCCACCGGTGGCCTGGTTTCGCTGCTGGCGCTCGTCAGCGGCACCTGGTTTCCCGTCTCACACGGCGCGGTGCACGACATCGGCCAGGTCCTGCCGTCCTACTGGTTGGTGCGCGCCAGCCACGTATCGCTGGGTGGACACGCCTGGGGCGCCACCGGCTGGATTGTGATCGCAGCATGGACGATCGTGCTCACGATTCTCGCCCGGGTCGCGTTTCGCCGTGACACCGCGCGCGTGTGATCAGCCCCCGCTCTCATCGCAGCTCGGCGCCGAGCCCTGCCGTCCGAATGGGTTGATGATTGCGCTGAGAGTTGCCGTTCGGCCCCGAGCGGCTTAGCACGGGCTCCGTCGGCAGGCGCCTCGCTCGGCGCGCTGCTCGCCGTCGTTTCACCAGGAGCGCGGGCCCAACCAGGGCGGCGAACAGCAGACCGCCCACCGCAACGGGGATCGCGGCGAGGACGAGGACGAATACGGTCAGAACGATCATCGGCAAGGCGAAGGGAAACAGGACAAACGTGATCAGCCCAAGCGCCGCAAGCGAGTGCGAGATCCCCTCCAGCATCTCAAGCATCGACGGTTGTGAGGACGTCCTAGGCATCGCTGCTCCTTCCCGCGCGGACGACTGCCGCGCCACTCCGGTTTGCCTCCCGCCGTCTGGCGGTTCTACGTCTATGACAAGTGACGCGCGCGATTTGTGACACGGACGCGAGGCGTCACGTGTCGACGGTGCCGGGTACGCTCCGCGCTGCGGGCGGCGCACACGGAGGCACATTGGGGAACGTGGGCATCAAGACTGGTTCAGCTCGGTTCATCGCCGGCGATCCCCTGCGTGCGCTGGGGGCACTCGCGGTGGTCCTCGTGCACGTGATGGGCGCCTCCCTGGTGGTCCCCAGCGCGCCGGCGGCGTTTCTGCGCAACTTCCCGAGCCAGTATCAGGTGCAGTTCGGCGCGCTTGGGAGGATCACCCTGTTCGCCGGAAGCGAGGCGCTGCTCGTCTTCTTCGTCCTGTCCGGCTTCCTCATCGGCCGGCCGTTCGTGAACCGCTTCATCGACGGCAGACCGGCGCCGGGGCTCGGTCGATATGCACGCGCGCGCGTGTTCAGGGTGGTGCCGGTCTTCTGGGTTGCGATCGTGGCCACGCTGATCGTGTTCGGTCCACTCGGTGCGCGGCCCGGTCAGATCCTCGCCGTGTTCGGATTCGCCGGTCCGTACACGGGCACGGCTTTCTTCGATCACATCCAGCAGGCGTGGTCGTTGACCTGCGAGGTCGTGTTCTACCTCGCGCTCCCATTCGGGTTTCTCGCACTGTCGCCGGTGCGGCGATTGCTCTCTGAGCCCACCTCGCGGATGCTGGCCCTCGGGCTCGCGCTGCTGGGCCTATTCATCGGACTGCTGGTACTTGCGGCCTACGATCCGTTTCCGACCGGCGCCAACCTGCGGCCGGCCCAGGTCGAGTACTACTTCGTTCCCGGTGTCGCGCTCGCGTTGCTCGAGCGCTGGCTGGGCCCGCGCCTGCAGAGCCGGCGGTACGGGAGCTCCCTGGGCCTCGGTCTGGTCACGCTCGGGCTGGCCGGAGGGTTCGCGTTCTACCTGTGGCCGCCGAACGGACGGTTCTGGATCGCCGAGAGCGGGATGCCCGCGATGCTGATTGTCGGCGGCTGCCTGGTCAACCAGTGGACGACGGGCGGTTGCTGGCGGGTGCTCGACAGGCGCGTCCTCCAGGCACTCGGACGCCGCTCATACTGCATCTACCTGGTGCATTTCGGCGTGATGGTGTTCCTTCAGGAGCAGATCGGCCCGTCCCATCATGCCTGGACCCGACTCGCCATCCTCGGCACGGCGACGCTGGCCGTGACGCTGATCCTGGTGGAGCCGCTGCACAGGTGGGTCGAGCGCCCGTTCATGGATCTCGGCCGGCGCCGAAGCCCTCCGACAGCTGGCCCGAGCGAACCTATGCAGGTGTTCGAGCCCGCAGCCGCCGCCGCAACCACTCCCGTGGGCTAGAGGCGCGGTTGTCGGCCGGGCCGCGGCGTGCCAAGATCGGACTGTGCGGACCGACGTTCGCGACCGAACTCAGCACCTGACGGAGAGCATGATCCGGATCCCCGGCGGTCCGTTCGTGATGGGCTCGGACGAGTTCTATCCCGAGGAGCTGCCGGTGCGCTCCGCGGTCGTCGAGGAGTTCTGGATCGATCCGCTTCCGGTGACGGTGCGCGAGTTCCGGGCTTTCGTGGCGGCGACCGGCTACGTCACGGTGGCTGAGCGCCCGCTTGACCCGGCCGATTATCCGGGCGCGGATCGAGCCATGCTGGTGCCCGGCTCGGCGGTGTTCTGTGCCACCGAGGGCCCGGTGCCGCTGGACTCGTTGGTCTGGTGGCAGTACGTGCCGGGAGCGTGCTGGCACCGGCCGGAAGGCCCCGCGAGCGACGTCTCCGCACGAGAGGAGCACCCGGTGACCCAGATCGCGTACGAGGACGCGGCGGCGTACGCCGGATGGATCGGCAAGGCACTGCCGACCGAAGCCGAGTGGGAGCGTGCGGCCCGCGGAGGTTTGGACGGAGCGAGGTTCGCGTGGGGCGACGAGGAGTGTCCCGGTGGGCGATGGATGGCGAATACCTGGCAGGGACGGTTTCCCTGGGAGAACCTAAACCTCGATGGGTACGCCCGCACGTCTCCGGTCGGCTCGTTTCCGCCCAACGGCTACGACCTCTACGACATGATCGGCAACGTCTGGGAATGGACCTGCGAGCCAGGGACGCGTGCATCGACCGAGTCCGGTTCCTCGCCGGCGTGTTGCGCGCCCGCCGATCGGGATCCGACCGGCTCCGAACCGGCTCGGATCATCAAGGGCGGCTCCCACCTATGCGCCCCGAACTACTGCCTGCGCTACCGCCCCGCCGCCCGGCAGGTCCACGCCGTCGACACATCCACCAGCCACATCGGGATGCGGTGCGTCGTGCGTCACTCCGCGCTCTGAACCGACCGCTGTTGACCGCTTCGGAGCGGCGAGATAGGGTGGCAACCGCCGGGGCATTGAGGGCCGAGAGAGGAAGCCGACGTGCTTAGCCGAAGAGAACTGCTGCAGCGGGGCGCTGCGATCGCCGGTCCTGCGCTGGCCTTGGGGTCCATCCCGGACTCGATGGCGGCGGCTCGAAAGAGTGTGGCCGGGATGAACATCATCGTGTTCATCACCGATCAGGAGCGGGCGATCCAGCACTTTCCGCGTGATTGGGCGCGCAGGCACCTGCCGGGTCTGACGCGCCTGCAGAGCCACGGGCTGACGTTCGAGAACGCGTTCTGCAATGCCTGCATGTGCTCTCCGTCACGCGCGACCCTGATGACCGGTTACTTCCCGGCTCAGCACGGCGTGAAGTACACGCTCGAGGACAACATGCCGGACACCGAGTTTCCCCAGGTCGAACTGCCGCCGGGGTTCAAGAACCTCGCAAGCGTGATGTCGGCGGCCGGCTACCACGTCGTCTACAAGGGCAAGTGGCACCTGAGCAAGCCGGCCAACTCCGAGTTCGAGCCCTCCGACGTGGCCAAGTACGGCTTTCTGCGCTGGAACCCGCCTGACGCCGGCGCCAACCAGGACCTCGACCAGGCCGGCGGCGGAACCACCGACAACGACGGACGGTTCATGAACGAGACCGGCGACGTTGAGTCCGGCACGGAGGGGGTGCTGCAGTACCTGACCTCGGTTGCGCCCCGGAAGCAGCCGTTCTTCCTCGTCATCTCGCTGGTCAACCCGCATGACGTGCTGCTCTACCCCCGGAAATTCATCAAGAGCGGCTACGACGCGTCGATGCTCCACGGCGAGATCGAACTCCCTGCGACCGTCGATGAGAATCTCTCAACCAAGCCGATCGTGCAGCGTGAGTTCCTGCGGCTGATGAACCTGTCCGGCAAGCTCGACACCCACCACCGCAAGCGCTCGTACATCAACTTCTACGGGAACCTGATGAAGATCTGCGACGGGTACGTCAACGACGTCCTCGAGACCCTGGTCTCGAAAAAGCTGCTCGAGAACACCCTTGTGATCCGCACCTCCGATCACGGTGAGATGGGGCTGGCGCACGGTGGGCTGCGCCAGAAGAACTTCAACGTTTACGAGGAGACCATGCGCGTGCCGCTGGTCTACTCCAATCCCCGCCTGTGGAGCAAGCCGGCGACATCGCAGGTGATGGTCTCACACGTCGACTTCCTGCCCACGCTCGCGAGTCTCGTCAACGCACCCCCCCGCTCCCGCGCGCACTGGCAGGGCGTCGACTACTCCGACCACGTTCTCCAGCGCGTCGCGCCACGACCGCAGGACTACATCGTCTTCACCTACGACGACTACCAGGCAGGGCAGACCGGGGGCAAGACCGGCAACCTGTACGTAACGCCGCCACAGCACATCGTCAGCCTGCGCGAGCGCAATTGGAAGATCGCCGAGTACTACGACATCAACGGCAAGGTCCCGAGCCAGTGGGAGATGTACGACCTCAAGAACGACCCACTCGAGCGCGTCAACCTCGCCCACCACGGCCACAAGCGAACCCCCGCCCAGGCGAAGCAGTACCTGCGCCTGCGGCGCAAGCTCGCGCGGGTCAAGGCCCAGCGCCTGCACCCGCGACCTGACACCCCGCAGCCGGTCACGCCACCCGGCAAGAACCAGGTCGCGCCGGTCCAGGCCGGCGACTAGCCCCGCCCGCATCGATCGGCGGCGGCCACCTCGTGGCTTGGCCGCGCCGCAGCCGTCGGCGCGATCCCGCCCCGCGGTGGTTGAGCGTGGCCAACGGTCAGTGTACCCTTACCGTTCGTGCAGACTTACCAATCTGATGCGTGGACCGCACTCGGCGATCCGACGCGGAAGGCAATCTTCGAGCTGCTGGCGGATCGCCCGCGAGCGGTTGGGGAGCTGGCCAGTGCTCTGCCGGTTAGCCGTCCGGCGGTTTCGCAGCACCTCAGAGTGCTCAAGCACGCCGGGCTGGTAGTCGACCAGCCGGTCGGCACGCGGCGCATCTATCGCGTTGAGCCGGACGGGCTTGCCGCGCTTCGCGCCGACCTGGAGCGGTTCTGGGGAAAGGCGCTGGCCGCCTATAAGACGGCTGTCGAGCAACCAACGAAGGAGGACGGATGAACTCGCACACCCAGGCCACAGCCACGGGCACCACCACAGCCATCGTGGTCGAAGCCCCGATCGAGCGAGCGTTCCGGGTCTTCACGGAGGACTTCGATCGGGTCAAGCCCCGCGAGCACAACCTGCTTCAGGTCGAGATCGCGGAGACGGTCTTCGAGCCGAGGGTCGGCGGACGGCTGTACGACCGCGGGGTTGACGGCAGCGAGTGCGCGTGGGCTCGGGTGCTGGTATTCGAGCCGCCGAACCGTGTGGTCTTCAGCTGGGACATCAGCCCGCAGTGGCAGATCGAGTCCGACCTCGAGAGGACCAGTGAGGTGGAGGTGCGTTTCATCGCCGAGTCGGCAGAGCGCACGCGAGTCGAGCTCGAGCACCGCCATCTCGACCGTCACGGCGATGGCTGGGAGAGCTCGCGGGATGCGCTTGGAGGCGCGAACGGCTGGCCGCTCTACCTCGAGCGCTTCAGCGGGATGATCGCGGCGGAGGCTTGAATCAGCGCAGCGCCGGCTCGTTCAGCGGCTGCGCCTAGACACACGGCGGACGGTAGCTGCCGTCGCCCTACTTGAACGCGTTCACCGCTCGGGCGACCACGAGTCCGAACAGCGCCAGCGCGACGGTCGCCTGCACGAGCATCGCGTACTTGGCTCGATGGGACAGCGGCACCGTGTCCGTGGGGCTGAACGCCGTCGCGTTCGTGAAACCGAGGTGCAGGTAATCGAGGAACACGGGCCGCCAGCCCGGTGTTGCGAGCTCCGGGCTGAGCTGTTGAGTGAATGCGAAGTCGGCGGCGCGCGGCCGCTTGAGGCGGGCCACCGGACCGCCGGCGTCCATCAGCCAGTACAGCAGTCCGAACGCGAGGTTATTGCCGAGCCACACGACCGCCCCCGCCACAAGCAGCTGCGACGGCGAGTTTGTCACGCCGGTCCCCCTGACCAGGTCGGAGACGAGCAGAACGGTCGCCCACAGAGCTGCGATCACGAGCGCACCCACAAGAACCAGAGCGACGCGGTGCAACCGTTGCCCTTCCTTCGCACCGGTCGGGTCTCGGCTCAAGAGGACGACCAGCAGCGCCACCTCGATCGCCGGCAGGAGCCACGGAACGTGGACCGCGCCCTCGCCGGGCAATCGGAGACGCGCCCCGACGTTGACGATCAGGAACACGAGCACGGCTAGGACCGGGGGCCACCGTGACTCGCCCAGAGGCTCGCTCTCGCTCACCCGCCCACCCAGGCGAACGTGTGGCGACCGGCGAGGCCCGCGAACTCAACCGCGACGCCGCCGACGGCGGCAAGCGCTATCACTCCGGCAGCCGCATTCGTCTGGGCCGCCCGCCGGCCGAGCGCTCCTCGGCCGCACGCGACGCGTGGATCGTCGCCACCAGCGTGTCCGACAGCAGCTGCATGACGTTCTGCGGTGCCACCCGCTTTACCCGTGCCTCGTCGAGCGCCGCCTCGGCAAACGCGACGAACCCCGTGAGCGCCAGATGGACGAGCGGCGGCGGGTCCGTCGTACCCAGGTGGTTCAGGGAGATGCTCGCGATCACGTTCTCCGTGTACCGGATCACGATTGAGTCGATCTCAGGCTGATCGGCGGCTCTGGCGCGGCGGTGGATCCGCCACGCATTGCTGGGCGCGAGCGCGTGCTCGAGCATCCGGGTGAAGTTCGCGGCCAGCCTCTCCGGGAGCGGCAGCTGCTCGTCGACGACCCAGCCCTCGCTGAGCTCGAGTCCCGCGCGCTCGACGACGGCGACGACCACGTCGGGCCGCCCCCGCGGGAAGTAGTGATACAGGAGGTTTCGCGTCACGTCCGCCTCCGACGCGATCTCATCGAGCGAGACCTCACCGAACCCCTGCTCGGCCACGACCGGCATCGCAGCGCTCACGAGCTGCTCGCGACGAGCCTCCCTGGTCAAGCGGCGAGCGGGGCGAGTCTCGGTCACGCGGCCAGCTTACATTGTTTCCAAAGATTCAAGTTGACATTTTGTAAATAGCGGTTATCGTTGCCGTCCTCGGTTCACCTGACCTCGAACCAGCCCGACACCACCTCTCTGAAAGGACCAGTCACAGTGCCCCGTCTCCCCCGGCGGCTGTTCGCGTGCCTGATCGGCGCGACCGTCGCCGTCACCGCCGCCGCCTCGGCCGCAACCGCGTCGGCCACCGGCGCGAGCTCGATCAGCGAAGCCAAGGCCCAGCAGATCGGCACCGACGCCTACGTCTACGGCATCTCATTGATGGAGTTCCTGCGCCAGCGGGAGACGCAGACGAGCGTCACTGTCCCGAACGGACTGTCGGACGCGCCAATCAATCAGCTCGGCAATCAGCGCAACCTCGCTGACGCCGCACACCAGGTCTTCGTCGCGCCGAACAACGACACCCTCTACACGATGGGCCATCTCGACCTGAGCAAGGGCCCGCTCGTCCTCCACGTGCCGAAGGTCTCCCATCATCGCTACTACGTGATGGAGTTCATCGACCCCTACACGAACGACTTCCACTACGTCGGCACGCGCACCACCGGCGACGGCGCCCACAGCTTCGTGATCGTCGGGCCGAACTTCCACGGCAAGACTCCCTCCGGCCTGCCGCGGATCACGTCCAAGTACGACCACATCTGGATCTGTGGGCGAACCCTGGTCCACGGGCCGTCCGACCTGGCCGCGGTCCACAAGGTCCAGGACGGCTACAAGCTGGTGCCGCTGAAGGCGTTCAAGCGCGTCGGCCTGGCATACACGCCCCCCCGACCGGCAAAGATCATCAAGACTCACACGAGCGCCACCGTCCCCACCGGGCTCGGGTTCTTCGACGCGCTCGGGACAGCAATGGCGCAGAACCCTCCGCCCGCGCGTGACGCGGCGATCCTCCGCGAGCTGAAGACCGTGGGCATCGGCCCGAGCCTTCACCCCTCAAACGAGCATCTGCCGGCGGCCGTGCTGGCCGGGCTGCGGGCAGCCGTTGCCGGCGGGCCCGCCAAGGTGCTGGCGATCCGAGCCGGGATCGTGCTGGCATCCGCGCCGAAGCACAACGGCTGGTACGTGGCGCCGTCCGACATCGGCAACTTCGGCACCGACTACAACCTCCGCGCAGTCGTGGCCGTGTACGGCCTCGCGGCGAACATCCCGTCCGAGGCGATGTATCCGGTCGGCAGCTTCGACAACACCGGCGCCCTCCTGAACGGCGCCAACCGGTACGTGATCCACATCCCGGCCGGCGGCTACCCGCCCGTCCACGCGTATTGGTCGTTCACCGCGTACAACTCGAACCTGTTCCTGGTCTCGAACCCGCTCGGACGGTACGCGATCAACCAGTACACGCCGGGCGTCAAGCGGGGCGCCGACGGCTCACTTGACATCTACCTCCAGTCGAGTGCGCCGGCAGGACACCAATCCAATTGGCTGCCGTCCCCGCCGTCGGGCCAGTTCGAGGTGATCCTCCGCATGTACTGGCCGAAGTCAAGTGCCGTGAACGGCACCTACCACTACCCGACGATCACCAAGGTCGGCTAGTTCTGACGAGCCCCGGGGCCGCCGGACTGCCGGCGGCTCCGGGCGACTCGCCTCACCGGGATCGGGAGGGCGCGCGCGAGACGGTTCCGCTGTAAGCGATCATTCGAGGGACCGTGAACAGCACCGATCCACCGCCGACGTTCGAACCCCCGCGGATCCCGGGATCGGCGGGCGCGTTGATCTTCGACGGCAGTGGGCGCCTGCTGATCCTCAAACCGACCTACAAGAAGCGCTGGACGATTCCCGGCGGGCAGATCGACGCGGGTGGAGAGTCGCCCTGGGACGCCTGCCGACGCGAGACCAGAGAGGAGTGCGATCTTGAGGTCGTCGAGGGCCGGCTGGTATGCGTCGACTTCCTGAGACCTAGACCCAATCGCCCCGGCGGAGTCCGGTTCCTGTTCGACTGCGGCACGTTCACCGATCGCCAGCTCGAGGTCATCCGCCTGCAGGAGAGCGAGATCGAAGACCATCGCCTCGCCGAGCTTGATGAGGCGACCGAGCTGCTCAGCGGACCGATCCGTCGCCGGGTGACGGCGGGTGTGGGGGCGGAGAAGTGCGTCTACCTCGAGGACGGCCATCCGGTGCAGGGCGTCACCGGGTGACCGTAGTCGGCGCCGTTTCGAATAACCTGCTGAGGATGAGTGACGACTGGCGCCTGCGCGTAGACCTGAACGACGAACGTTCCGCCCGCGAGCTGATTGACCGGCTCGAGAACTTCGATCGCGAACACGATCTCAGCACCTCGTTCGCGGACCGGGTTGCGGTCTCACGCGATGGCTCCGAGGTGTTCTGCTACGCCGATACGCGTGACCAGATCGATGCCGCCGCGAAGGCGATTCGCTCGCTTGCGGACGAGCATGACTGGCAACTGACGACCGAGCTGCGGCGCTGGCACCCGACCGCCGAGGAATGGGAGGACCCGGACGCGGCGCTGCCCGACTCACAGGCGGCGGTGGCCGCCGAGCACGGCGAGCTGATCGAGAGCGAGCGCGAGGAATCGAAGAAGCAGGGCTTCCCCGAGTACGAGGTCCGGGTCCAGTGCCCGTCGCAGCGCGACGCCGAGCAGCTCGCCGACCGGCTTCGTGGCGAGGGCGTCCCGAGTGCGCAGCGCTGGCAGTTCGTCGTCCTCGGTGCGACCGACGAGGACGCCGCGAACGCGTTGGCCGAGCGGGTCCGTGCCGAGGCGCCCGCGGGCAGCACGGTCACCGCCCAGGGAAGCGAGCAGGAGGCCGTCGAGGAGGCGCCCTACGCGACCCCATTCAGCCCGTTCGCCGTATTCGGCGGACTTGGCGGCTGACCCTCGGCTACCGAGCCGGAAGTCCTGCGAAGAAGACGGATCACCTCTTGTCTGGCCCCACCCCCACCTCCCCCCCCCCCCGCGCATGTCACCGATTCCCCTGGACGGCAACGGTTGGAGCCCATTCCGCGCCGCGGTCGAGAGCAAGGACTTCGGCCGGGTCCACGACACGCTCGCCCCCAACGTCCATTTTCGCTCGCCCGTTGTGTTCTCCCCCTACGAGGGTCGCGAGGCCGTCACCGCGCTGCTCCGCGTCGTGGGCGAGGTCCTCGCTCCCGCCTTTGTCTACCGCTGGCAGGTGCACGAAGGTGATCGTGAGGTGCTGTTCTTCTCGAGCCGAGTCGGCGACCGGGACATCGAGGGCGTCGACCTGCTGCGGTATGACGAGCACGGGCAGGTGGCCGAGCTGGTGGTGATGATGCGCCCGGCGTCGGGGCTGATGGCGGTGCGCGATGCCGTCGCAGCGGGCTTGAGCGCGGCGGCGGAGCCGACGAGATAGCGGCGGCGCCGACATCGGCGCCGGAGCGGTTCGAGTTCGCGTTCGACCCGAGGTACCGCTCCACGGCTCGGCCGTTCGGAATCAGCCCCGAGAGGGCCTGGCTCGAGGTCGACGAGGAGGTGCTCAGGGCCCGCTTCGGACCCTGGCGCATCTCGACACCGCGGGCCAACGTGGTCGGCGCCTCGGTCACCGGCCCTTATGCGTTCTGGAAGACGGCCGGCCCGGCGCGGCTGGCGATCACGGACCGAGGGCTCACATTCGCCACCAACGGTGAGCGTGGGGTGCTGATCAAGTTTGCGAAGCCGATTCGCGGCCTCGACCCGCTCGGCCTGCTCCGCCACCCGGAGCTGACGGTTACGGTCCGCGAAACCGAGCGTCTCGCCGCGCTGCTGAACTGAAATAGGTCCTGAAAGCCGAAGGCGGCGGCCGGCTGATCAGGGCGAGACCGGGGCGGAGTTCGCGCCGTAACGCTCCTCCGGCAGGACCGGGTTTGTCTTCCCGCCGCGGCATCTCCCTGTCAGCGTGTGCTTCGAACCTGCAGAAGTTGTAACCGCAGGGTCGGTCGGATCGTCAATACCCGCCCAGAACGCACTTCGACGCGCGGATCCTCGCCGCTGGACGACTCGGTCGGATCAGCGCCGTCAATCGTGACTCGGTTTCGTCCCGCCACCTTGCTCGCGTAGTGGAGCGCGTCGGCCCTGCGCACGATCAGCTCGGCGGTGTCACCCGGTGCGACGAGCGTCCCGCCGACCGAGACCGTGAGCCTGATCGGGCGTCGCGCGTTGAAAAGGCGCGTGCGCATCACCATCACCCGCGCGCGTTCGGCCACGACGCTGAGCGCGGCCGCGTCGGCGTCCGCTCGCAGAACCAGGAACTCCTCACCACCCCAGCGGATGACCTGATCATCGTGTCTGCTCGTGTCGGTGAGCGTCCTGGCGACTACGCGCAGCGCCTGGTCCCCGACCTCATGACCAAACCGGTCGTTGACCGCCTTGAACCGGTCGATGTCGGCGAACAGCAGGGCGAACGGGCGGCCGGCCTGGCGGTATTGGTCGAGCCAGCCCGTCAGCGCGACCTCCCCGAGCCGGCGATTGCCGACCCCGATGAGCGCGTCTGTCAGCGCCGCGGTTTGAAGACGGGCGGCCCGGCGCTTGCTGTCGACGAGCGCCGTGTTGTCGTGGAAGGTCTCCACCGCGCCGATCACTCTTCCGGCTTCGTCGCGGATCGGCGCCGCCCGGATCGCCACCGGCTTGACGTGTCCGTCCTTGTGGTGCAGGTACACGTGAGCCTCGCGCTGGCCACCGTCGCGGATCGTGTCGAGCAGCGGGCATCGCTCGCCGCAGAGCGGGTGGCCGGCATCGTCGCAATGGTTGAGGATGTTGTCCTTACAGCGGCGACCCATGACCTCGGCGGCCGTGAAGCCGGTGATTCGTTCGGCGCCCTTGTTCCAGTACAGGATCCGGCGCTGGCGATCGACGAAATAGACGCCGTCGCTGAGATTGTCGAGAACCGCGACGCGCATCTGCTCGGTCAGTTCCGCGGGAGGGGCGGCGGCAGGCACGAGGTTGATATCGGCCCGGCGCACTGCTCCCGATCACGTAGGGGACACGGAACGGTCTCCGTAGTTGCCCACATCGATGATTTCTCGTCGCGCCCGCAGTCAAAGTGGTAAATCCAACCCATGCAGCGAGGAGGAAGAACATGACGCAGGCGACCAGCCATATCGGAGCGATCAACCTGGTGATCGTTCCGTCCGCCGATCAGGACCGCGCGATCGAGTTCTACGAGTCCCTCGGATTCGAGAAGCGCACCGATGTTCCGTTCGGCGGCGAGTATCGCTGGGTCGAGGTTTACCCGCCGGGCGGCGAGACCGGCATTGCGCTCGCGCCTCCGCGCCCGAACGATCCGGTGGGCGTGCAGACTGGTATCAGCCTGAAGACCGACGACATCGACGCCTCGCACGCCGAGCTGAAGGCCGCCGGAGTCGACGTCGACGACGAGGTGTCACGGTTGGGTGGTCCGGTGCCTCCGATGTTCTGGCTGCGCGACGCCGACGGCAACACCCTGATGGTCGTCGAACAGGAGTGAGCTGTGATCAGCGAGGTGTCCCGCTGGCCCGGGACACCTCGCGCACGGTCTGAGCCTGCGCCGCGTCCATCCAGAGCTCCCACCGTCCGGATGCCGCGTGGCGAGCGTCGTGGAAGTGATACGGCCGCCGGCCGCCGAATTCGAGCTGACGCAACCGGGAGACTCCTCCGAGGACGGACGCGATCCGGCGGCGCGGCCATCCGATCGCGTCCTCGATGGCCGGAAATGGCCGTGGCTCGTCGGGCGCGGCGGCGAGTCCGTTGAGCAGCTCGCGCATCAGGTCGCTGCAGCGGTCGTGGAAGCGTTCGATCTCGCCCGCCTCGGACATTGCGTTGTGCGGCGCGTGCTCAGGGCGCGGCATCGACCCAAGATACGGCGTGCGAGCGCCACAGCGTCTGCAGCTCGACGCGACAGAGCGCGAGCACCACGATCGTCTCGATCACGAAATAGGGCAGGATCGCCAGCGGGTGACCGGCCGTCTGTTGGGTCGGCGAGAAATAGGCCAGCATCGGGACGAACCAGAGCGGCGACAGGGTTGGGGAGATCAGAGCGATCGGTACGAACACAAGCGCCAGATAATGGGGCCACACGTTGGTCGAGCCGACGAGCGCCGCCACCACGGCAACCCCGAATGCGCGACGGTCCCCATCCTCGCCGCCGGCCAACACAGTCGCGAGGACCAGCAGACCAATCGTTGCCGCCGCGGTCACGAGGACCCCGGCGGCTTCGGGCGCACCGAGCGCGGTCACACCGGCGAGGACCGAGACCCCGAGCCGCTGTTGGACGAACGACAGGTTGGAGAGCATTCGCGGATAGGCGGTCATTCCGTCGAACCCGATCGCCGCCCAGGCGAGCAGGACCGCGCGGGCAGTGAACGCGATCGTGAGCACGAGTGCCCGGATTCGCCGGGTCGCGAGCAACCAGATCGCAAGCGTCCACGGGAATAGCTTCGCCGCGATCATCGCGGCGGTCGCACCCGCGGTCACGAGCACGCGGTCGCGGCCCCACCAAGCGACGGCGGCGCCCAGCGCGAGCAGCGGGGTGAGCGCGCCGAGCCGGATGCTCGAAATTACCGGCCAGCTCGCGAACGCGACTCCGTAGCAGCGCCAGTCCCGGACCTCGAGCAGCCGCAGCGCGAGGGCGAACCCAGCGAGCGCGAACAGCGCGAACAGGATCGCGGCGAGCTTGAACGGCAGTAACGCGATCGGAACCACGGCGAAGAACACCACCGGCGGATAGACCGGAGCGTCGATGTAGGAGGGAGTTCCTCCGGCGCGCTTGGTCGCGGCCGCGCGCGCGATCGCACCGGGGTTGTATGGGCTTCTCCCGTGCAGGATGTCTCGGGCGGCGTTGTACAGGCCGCCGTGGAAGTCGTAGGCGAACGTCGCCCGGCCGAGCGTGGAGAACAGCACCGCAGCGATCAGCATCAACGGCAGCACCGCGAATACGACGAAGCCGCCGACCCTGAGCGCCGCCGCCCGGAGGCCGGCGGCTCGATCGCTGCTGAGCGTAGGCACGGTCGACTCCACTGAGGCCAGCATCGGCCCGCTTCCACCCCCCGACCCTGCACGTTGGTCCAGGCGTCGGCTAGCCGTTGGTCGAGCTTGGATCGGCCAACGCGAAGCCGGCCATCTCGACGTGCTCGCTGCCGCGGATCTGGGCCAGGACGATGACCACGGCCCCGCAGCTCGGACAGCGCGCCACGGTTCCGGGCCCAGCCCGGTACACCCGCAGCTCAGCCACCACCGCGACAGCACCGCAGTGCGCGCACGTCCCACGCGCACTCGTCATCTCAGCACCAAAGTACTCGAACAGCTCCCCGCCGATCGCATTGCCGTCAAGCGCCTCAGTCATCTCGCCTCGCTCGTGGTCAGGCTCCGGTAGGACCGAAGCGCTCCGTGCGAATCCGCTCCGGGCGATGCCCGCTCGCCACCAGCCCCTCCGCGACCGCCTCCACCATGCTGGTCGGCCCGCATACATAAGTCAATGGGTTCTGCTCAGCCGGGTAGGCGACCCGCTCGAGCAGCGGTCGGTCGATTCGGCCTTGTTCACCGCTCCAGCCCTCCGGCCACTCCCGCGTCAGCGTGAATCTGATCTCCGCCGCTGTCGCCGCTCCGAGCTGCTCGAGCTCGTCGCGATAGATCACCCCGTCCCACGAGCGAGCCGAGTACAGCAGCCGCACGCCGACGTCGCTGTTCGTCGCCGACCAGTGCCGCAGAATCGAGCGCAGCGGCACGATGCCCGAGCCGCCGGCGACGAGCTGCAGCGGTCCGCCGAGCGCCTGCTCCCACACGAAGTAGCCACCTATCGGTCCCCGCAGCTCGAGCTCGTCACCGACGCGAACCTCATCCACCAGATACGGAGATACCTCGCCGTCGTCGAGCCGCTCGACCGTGATCACGAGCCCCTCGTCCTCGGGGCCGGAGGCGATCGAATAGCTCCGCTGCGCCTGGTAGCCGTCCTCGGCCGTCAGCCGGACGTCGACATGCTGGCCGGCGCGGTGAGAGATCCAGGCCGGCGTCTCGAGCACAAGGCTCCGCACACCGACTGTCTCGTCGATCATCTCGGCCACGCGCCCCAGCTGCCAGGTCAGTCGCCCTGGTAGCGCTGCTCGAGCCATGGGTCCCCGTGGTTGTGATAGCCATAGCCCTCCCAGAATCCCGGCTCGTCGGACAAGGTCAGGGTCAGACCCCGAACCCACTTCGCGCTCTTCCAGAAGTAGAGGCGCGGGACCAGCAGCCGTGCCGGGCCGCCGTGTTCGGGGTCTAAGGGCCGACCGTCGTACTCGTATGCGACCCAGGCCTTGCCGTCAGTCAGGTCCTCGAGTTTCAGGTTCGTCGTGTAGCCGCCATCCGAGAACACGGTTACGTACTCGGCCTCGGTCGCCACGCCCGCCAGCAGGGTGTCGAGCGACACCCCCTTCCAGCTCGTGTCGAGCTTGGACCACTTCGTCACGCAGTGAATGTCGACGGTCACGGTTTCAGCCGGCAGCGCGAGGAACTCATCCCAGGTCCACAAGGCCGCACCGTCCACCGCCCCATCGATCCTGAAGCTCCAGTCCCCGAGCTTGGTGTGAGGGGTCGGGCCTGCGGACAGCACCGGGAAGTCTCGCGTCACGTATTGGCCGGGTGGCACGCGGCTTGGATCGTCGGCCGTGCGCCGCCGTCCCATGAACCCACGCGAGATCGGCGACATCAGGTCTTGCCGACGCTGCACATGTAGAGGACCACCCGCGCACCCTACCGCTCACGTGGTAAATGTCACAGGCTCCGAGCATCCTGGTGCTTCAGATTGCTGGTGTGGCAACTTGGAAGGCTCAGACCGTAGTGACCGGAGACCCCGATCAGGTGCTCTCCGTGCTCACCGAGCCCGATGTCATCGCCCGCTGGGCCCCGATCGATTTCGAGCTCGTGGGTTGTCGGCACCACCGTCTGCGTTCCGGTGACAGCGTCCGCGTTCGCGGATACCTGGCCGGCCGCTGCCTCGAGTTTCTCGTCGACGTGGCGGCCGCCGGCAACGGATGCCTGTCCCTGAGTGCGAGTGGACCGATCCAGCTCGACGTTGAGTACGTGGCCCGCGCACTTGACGACGGCAGCGTCGTCACCGCCACCGTCGTCGTCTCGGGCCGAGGATTGATAGGCCGGATGCTCGCGCAGGCAACCGATGCGCTGCTGGCCGCGGGCGCGCTCAGCGGCGCGGTCTCACGGATCGGCCGCGAGCTCGACGAGCGGTCCGCCAGCCGGGGGCAGCGGCCGACGCCTGCGCTCGAGCCGGCGCTCGCCGCCTGAGCTCCCAGACATAACGCGCCCGCGTTCTGTCGAACATTCGTCCAGGCCTGCACGAACCGCTCAGCCTCGGGTAGCTCAAGGATCGTGTTCGAGTACGTATACGCGATCGTAGAGCCCGCGAACCGGACGCCGTGGAAGCCGGGAATCTTCGGCGCGCCGCTGCGCCTGGTCAAGGCGAGCGGCGTCGCCGCCCTGGTCAGCGAACTGAAGGATTCCCACCCCGAACTCGGGCGCGACGAGCTCCTTGTGCACGCAAGCGTGCTGGAGGCCGCGCTGGCCGCAGGCACCATCCTGCCGATGCGATTCGGAACCGTGATGGAGGGTGCCGCGGCGGTCCGCGAGCGTCTGCTCGAGAACAACGCCGACGAGCTGCGCCGGGAGCTGGACCGCCTGAAGGGCAAGGTCGAGCTGCGGGTGCGCGCCCTCTACGAGCCGGGCGTGCTGCTGCATGAGACGGCGATCGACCGTCGCCGCGAGCTGGACACGAATCAGTTCGTCGACGCCCTCTCGCCGATGGCCGAAGCCATCGACGTCAAGCAGGCGCCGGACGAGCGCGTGGCCGTCAGCGCCTCGTTCCTAGTGGACCGGACCCGCGTCTCGGAGTTCGACGCCGGGATCGAGAGCGTCGCCCGTGCGCAAGCCGATCTGATCCGCGTGGAGTACACGGGCCCGCTTCCCCCCCACTCGTTCGTCGAGCTGGAAGCGAGCCCGTGAGCATGGGTCGGTTCACGGAAGTGCAGCGATCGAGAGGGAGGACGATTGGATGGCTGAGCAGCGAGGCAACGGCTGACGCAACGGATCCGGGAACCACGCGCTCTCGGGGAGAGAGGCGATCCGCGGGGTCCGTCCTGGCCTGTCTCGATTGCTCGGCCGTCCGGTTGAGCCGATCGGCTTGACGGGAAGACTGTCTTCGACACCGAACCATAGGAGGAGCAATGTCAACCGGATTGATCATCGCGATCGTTGTCGTGGTGGTGTTGGTGGTCGCGGCCGCAGCCGTTCTTGTGCCCCGCATGCGCGAGCGCAGCCGACTGCGCGCACAGCAGCGCGAGCTGGAAGAGCGCCGCAGCCAAGCGGCCGAAGAGCATCGTGAGCAGGCCAGCCTGAGGGCGCAGCAAGCCGAGCAGGCCGAGCGGCGGGCCCGGATCGCCGAGCAGGAGGCGCGCCGCGAGCATGCTGAGGCCGAGCTCCACAAGGAGCGTGCGGCGCTGCACGATCAGGGCCTGGCCGATCACGAGATCACCGGCGAGGAGGCACCCGCGAGCGAGACCAACGGCGCCCGGCGCACGGATGCCGGCACGCCGGAGCAGGACGTCGAGGCCGACACGTCGGAGCAGCGCGCCCAGGCCGAGGAGACCGGCGCGCCGCAACAGCGGTCCTAGGCCCCGATGCGATCCGGCCTCGGAACCATCATCTGGCTGATCGTCGGCGTGATCGTGGCCTCGTCACATCACTACCTGAATCACGCCGACGCACTCAAGCCGATCATTTCCGCCGTGCTGGCGATCGTTTTATGGCCGCTCGTCCTACTCGGCATCAACCTACACGTCAAATAGGAGGCACACGCATGGGAGATCGAAGCCAGCGGCTCAGGGGCAAGGCCGAGGAGCTCAAGGGGAAGGCCAAGCGAGAGACCGGGGCCGCCACCGGGCGGACCGGCACGGAGACCCGCGGTGCCGGTGAGGAGGTCAAGGGCAAGGCCAAGAAGACGGTCGGCAAGGCCCGGAGCGCGGTCAAGAAGGCCACCCGCTAGCGCACGCTGCGCCGGTGCGTACACCGCCTGGCGCATAAAAAAATCCCCGGGGGGAGCCGGTTCCATCCGGATCCCCCCGGGGGGTCAAGGAAGTGGGGGCGCAGTTCCTTGACCGGTCTGGGCGACAGTGTTCCCCTCGGTCCAGACCGCCAAACCACAAATTTCCTACCGATAGTGAAAGACCTGGGTCTGCGTGACCTTGGCGGCCAGCTTCCCGTCTTCCCGGACCAGCTCGGACTCGACAACGATCAGCTGCCGGCCCTTGTGGAGCGGCGTCGTGGTCGCGGTGACATAGCCGTCGCGAACGGCTCGCATGAAGTTGGTCTTCGACTCGATCGTCGCCGTCGCATGCGCGCCATCGGGAAGGTTGAGGAACGCACACAGACCGCCGCAGTCGTCGGCCAGCGCCATCAGCGCTCCGCCGTGCATCAGACCGCCGGCGGTGCATCGCTCGGGCGCCCAGGCCAAGCGAGCTCGGACGAGCTCCGGGGTCGCGTCGAGCAATTCGATTCCGAGCAGTCCCTCGAACGGGACCAGGCCCTGCAGCTGTTGACGTTGCTCCTCGTTCATCGCATCACATCCTCTCGGGTCTCGGCATGGTCCCGCGCCCCGATCCACGTATGATGAGCCCGTCGTGACGGAATCCGTCAAATCCGGCCACTGGCGAGAGCCGAACTCCTACCGGGCTCGCTGTTCTTCGGCCGGGGGAGCAAACGTCCTCGAGCTCGCAGCGATTCACGGAGCACAGGTCGCCAAGCCGAGCCCCGATCCGACGTGGGGGCTGCACCTGCTGGACGCCAATATCGCGCTCGGCGACCTGGTCAGGATCGTGCACGATGAGAGCGCCGCGCATGCGGCGAGAGGGCACTAGCCGCGCCCGGTCGTTACGCTCGCTCGCTTGCCTGAGGCGCCGCCTACCTTCGACCTGCAGAGCCACTCCCGTTACTCAGATGGGGCGCTCCCGCCTGCCGAGGTGGTGGGAATCGCTGCCTCGTCCGGCGTGGAACTGCTCGCGCTGTCAGATCACGACACGATCGAGGGAGTCTCTGAAGCGGCGGCCGAGGCGGTCAGGCTCGGTCTTCGGCTCGTTCCGGCGACCGAGATCTCCGCGCTCGATCCGGCGGGCGCCGATCTCCACATCCTCGGCTACGGGATCGATGCCGGCGACCGACAGCTGGCGGAGCGCCTGGCCGATTTCCGGGCTGACCGCGAGCTGCGCGCCGAGCGCATGGCCGACGCGCTCCGCGAGCTCGGCTTTGAACTCGACACGTCGGTGCTGGAGCAACGAGCCGCGCAGGGCAAGCCGATCGGCCGGCCACATCTGTCGCAGGCCGTGGTGACCCACCCGGCAAACGCACAGCGCCTCGAGGAGGAGGGACGGCTTGAGCTGTCCGCGTTCCTGAAGGCCTACCTGATCGAGGGGCGCCCCGGGTTTCGCTCCCGCACGATCCCCACCGTCGCCGACGCGATCGAAGCGATCCACGAGGCCGGCGGCGTGGCCGTCTGGGCGCATCCGTTCTGGGACGTCAAGGACTCGGACGAGGTGCTTCAGATCATCGACCGCTTCCGCGCCATCGGGATCGACGGCGTCGAGTGCTTCTACGTCACCCACACCCGCGAGCAGACCGAGCTGCTCGCCGACCGCTGCGCCGAGCTCGGCCTGCTCAGCACGGGCTCGTCCGACTTCCACGGGCCGGAGCACAAGCTGTTCTCGCGCTTCCGCGCGTTCAGCACCTACGGCCGCGAGCCGGTGCTCGGCCCGATCGCGGGCTGAGCACCCGCCGGCGCCTCCTCAGGCGGCCACGCTGCGGTCGGCGAGGTGCTGGCCGACCTTCCGCTTCACGCGCTGGAGCGCGTTGTCGACCGTCTTGCAGTCACACCCGAGCCTCCGCCCCACCTCCTCGTAGGAGTGGCCGTCCAGATACAGGGCGAGGACCCTGGACTCGAGCTCGGACAGCGCGGTCGAGATGCACGCCACCAGCGCCCGCAGCTCCTCGGAGGAGATCACCTGGTTGACCGGATCGTGCACCGGTGACCCGGGCAGCATCTCGTCGAGCGTCGACTCGCTGTCGGCGCCGGCGCCCGCGGGCGTGCTCGAGAACGACACGTACTGGTTCAGGGGCGTGTGCTTGTTGCGCGTCGCGGTCTTGACCGCGGTGATGATCTGCCGGGTGATGCACAGCTCGGCGAAGTTGCGAAAACTCGATTCGCGGTCGCTGCGGTAGTCCCGCACGGCCTTGTAGAGCCCGACGAGGCCCTCCTGGATCAGATCGTCGGAGTCTCCCCCGGCGAGGAAGTAGGACGATGCCTTGAGTCGGACGAATCCGTAATAACGGCGGACGATCCGGTCATACGCGTCCGCATGGCCCTGTTTCGCAAGCGCGATCAGGTAACCATCCTCAACCTGAGGTTGAGCCTGAGGAGAAGCAGAAAGTCGAGCCACGACTGGTTCCTTTCCAGCCGAACGCGGACGCGTCGGCGTAATGGAATTCGTGGCGCGCTACCTCCCCTGGCGCCGCACCTATATTCGAAATTCGGGACGCGGTCGAATCGCCGCGGCACCCTCTCCACCCCGAGCCTAAAGCTCGAGTTGATCCTTATCTCCCGCGCGGACAGTCTCACACCGACGCACCGTTGTCAAGTCAATCGTCAGCGGTCGGTCTCGGCGGCTCTGAGGCGTGGGCCTGCG
The DNA here is from genome assembly GCA_963796645.1 of uncultured Solirubrobacterales bacterium. GTDB lineage: Bacteria > Actinomycetota > Thermoleophilia > Solirubrobacterales > Solirubrobacteraceae > Palsa-465. The sequence continues at coordinate 285,241 of CAWCMQ010000011.1, forward strand.
GCGGCGTAGAGCAGAACCGCGGCCGCCGCGCTCACGCTCAACGACTCGATCCTGCCACCGAGAGGCACGGACACCAGCGCATCGCACGCAGATGCCACTCGTGGCCGCAATCCACGGCCTTCCGAGCCCAGCACGAGTACCACGCCGCCCGCGAAATCAACGCTGTCGTACGCCGTCTGGCCGTCCGCGTCGGCGCCATAGCACCAGGCGCCCGCCGCCTTGGCCGCGTGCAAGAAATCTGTCAGGTTCCGCACCCGCGCCACCGGTAGGTGCTCGACCGCCCCCGCCGATGCCTTGCAGACCGCCGGGGTGACCTCTGCGGAGCGCCGCTCCGGGATCACGACCCCCGAGGCACCCGCGCATTCGGCGGTTCGGCAGATGGCCCCGAGATTCTGGGGATCCTGGACCTGGTCGAGGACCACGATCAGCGGCGCCGCCTCGCTGAGCAGCGATTCGGCGGAGACATACTCGTAGGCGGACACCTCCGCGCAGACGCCCTGATGGCCGTCGGTTCCGCTTCTCTGGTCGATCTCGTCGGCGGTCGCGGTCAGCACCGGCACGGCCAAGCCCGAGAGCCACGGCTCCCGAGCCGCGTTCTTGGTCGCCCACACCCTGCTCACCCTGCGCCGGCCACGCAGCGCCTCGCGCACGGGGTTGCGGCCGTAGATGATCACGTCACCCGGATCAGCTCGGGCCCCTCGGGCCCGTCGCGGACCTCCCAGCCCATCTCGCGCAGCTGCTCGCGGATCCGGTCGGCCCGCTCGAACTCTCGCTCCGCCCGAGCCCGCTCACGCTCCGCGACGAGCTCGAGCGCCTCGGGCGGCGCCTCTGGGTGCTCAGCCTCGAGCAGATTCGCCAGACCCAGCACATCGAGCATCTCGCGCAGGTCGTCGGACCCGACCCCGCTGCCCGCGCGGTTGGCCTCCCGAATCCACTCGAACACGCGAGCAAGCGCCGCCGGCGTATTGAAGTCGTCCGACAGCGCATCGAAGAATCGTCCTCGCAGCGAGCCTGACCACGGCGGCGAAGGGCCATCGAGGAGCCGGCGGGCCGCCTCCCGGATGCGCGCCACGCGCGCTGCTGCCTCCTCGAGGCGCTCCTCGCCGAACTCCACCGGCTGGCGGTAGTGGCCGCCGCAGAAGTACATGATCAGCGCGTCGCGCCCGTAGGCCCGGAGCGCCTCGCCGAGCATGAACACGTTGCCGACGGACTTCGCCATCTTCTCGCGGTCGAGCTGCACCATCCCGTTGTGCATCCAGATCTTCGCCAGCGGTGCGTCGTGCGCGGCGCCGGTCTGCGCCGCCTCGTTCTCGTGGTGGGGGAAGATCAGGTCGGTGCCGCCACCGTGGATCTCGAACCCGACTCCGAGGATTGCCTCGGCCATTGCCGAGCACTCGATATGCCAGCCAGGGCGCCCGCGGCCCCAGGGGGCGTCCCAGGCCGTGTCCTCGCCCGGTTTCTGGCGCTTCCACAGCGCGAAATCGAGCGGATCACGCTTCAGGTCCGCCCCCTCGATCCCCTCCCCCTGGTCCATGTCGTCCACATTCCGGTGAGACAGCTCGCCATATTCCGGGTAGGAGCGCACCGAGAAGTAGACGTCGCCCTGCACCGCATACGCATGTTCCCCATCGATCAGCCGCTCGATCAAGCTAACGATCTCGTCCATCGTCCCGCTCGCCAGCGGCTCGGCGTCGGGCCGGCCGAGCCCGAGCGCGCTCGTGTCCTGGATGTACGCCGCAATCATCTCGCGGGCCAGGTCGGCGCTCGGTTTACCCGCCGCCTGCGCCGCCGCGAAGATCTTGTCATTGACGTCTGTAACATTTGCCACGAAGGTGACGGCGTAGCCCTCATGCTCGAGAAATCGCTTGAACAGCGTGAACACCACGAACGGCCGGGCGTTCCCGACGTGAATGCGCCCATACACGGTCGGTCCGCAGGCATAGATGCCAACCCGGTTGCCGTCCCGGGGCCGCAACGCCTCGAGGCGACCGGAGCGGGTGTCGTGGACGGAAATCGTGCGCAAGATCCGGCAACCCTACCGCCAGGCGATTCGTTCGCCCGGTGCGATCGATAGGGTCCCGACGGTGCCAGGGCAGCTTCCGAACGCGCACCGGCTCAGGCTCGTCGATCAGGCCTTCCGCACGCTTCCGGACCGGTACCTGGGCGCAGATCCCGGATTCGATGCCACGTACCACGTGCGCCTGTGCGACCTCGGACGGATCTGGGAGGTCCGCTGCACCCCGCACGCGGCCCGGGTGCGAAAGGGCGCAACCCGGCGGCGCCCCGACGTCACGATCTCCACCGATTCCGACACCTGGATGCGACTGCGCGAGGGCGAGTTCTCCGGCGTCGAGGCGTTCGGCGACCGCCGGCTCGAGGTTCGCGGCAACCTCGATCAGGCGATCGCGTTCGAGGGGCTTTTCCGCCTCCAGGGTGGCCGTCCGCCGCTGCTGAACATCCGCGACGTACCGGTCGGACGCCACCGGGTTTCGACGCTCACGATGGGCTCGGGACCGGATGTCCTGCTCCTCCACGGCCTCGGCGGCACCCGGGCTTCGCTGTTCGATACCGCCGCCGCACTGAGCCGCGATTACACGGTTCACGCGCCGGACCTCCCCGGCTTCGGGTCCTCGAGCAAGCCGGCGCTGGGTGCCTACAACGCTCGTTGGTTCGCCGAGATCATCCTCGGGCTGATGGATGAGCTCCAGATCGACGATGCACACCTCGTCGGCAACTCGATGGGTGGACGGATCTCGATCGAGATCGCGCTGACTGCGCCGGAGCGCGTCCGGGCGCTCGGTCTGCTCTGTCCCGCCGTGGCCTGGATCAAGCGCGGCTTCCACCCGATCGTGCGTCTGCTTCGCCCCGAGTTCGGCCTGCTGCCCCATCAGTTTCGCCGTTCGATGGTGGCGTCTCAGTTCTGGAGCATCCTCCATGACCGTGGCGCGATCGATCCGGCGGTGGGAGACCTGATGGTCGACGAGTTCCGGCGCATCTACCACACCGCCGGGGCGCGCTACGCGTTCCTCGCCTCGGCCCGCAACATCTATCTCGAGGCTCCGTTCGGGGCCCGCGGCTTCTACCCTCGTCTGAGCTCTCTGAAGCCGCCGGCACTGTTCGTCTGGGGCAGCCACGACTCGCTCGTCCCGGCTAAATTCTCGCGGCACGTGCGCGAGTGGCTTCCCACCGCCGAGCAGATCACGATCGACGCCTGCGGGCACGTCCCGCAGGTGGAGCGCCCGCGCGAGACGATCGAGCTGCTGAGCGAGTTCTTCGGACGCGCCGACGCGCCGCGACAGGCCCGGCCCGTGCTGACGGACCAGCGAACCGCCGAAGCCGCCTAGCTGATCGCGATGGCGCAGAGCATCACGGAGGCATCGAGCCGAAACGGCCATGGCACCGGCGGCGTTCCGCGTCCGCGGAACGGATCCGAAGACCGCTCGCTGATCTCGAGGGTGATGCGCGGCGTCGCCCGGCAGGCGGCCAAGCGAATCCCGCGCGCCGACCTCGACGAGCGTGACCCCGACTTCATCCGCGAGCGTCTACCCAGCCTGTGGCTGCTGGCCAGCCTCTGGTTTCGCGGCGAGGTGCGCGGGCTGGGCAACATCCCCGACGACGGGGCCGTGCTCCTGGTGGGCAATCACTCCGGCGGCAACATGACTCCGGACACGATCGTCTTCACGCTCGCGTTCAACACATATTTCGGGGTCGAGCGGGCGTTCTTCCAGCTCGCCCACAACCTGGTGCTGTCGATGCCGGCGCTGGCGCAGCTGCGCAAGTTCGGCACGGTCGCCGCATCGCGCGACAACGCCACCAAGGCACTCAGGTCGGGTGCCGCGCTGCTCGTTTACCCGGGTGGCGACTACGAGGTCCATCGCCCGAGCTGGCAGCGAAACCGGGTCGACTTCGGCGGCCGCACGGGGTTCATCCGCACGGCGCTGGATCAGAACGTCCCCATCGTCCCGGTCGTCTCGATCGGTGGTCAGGAGACCGCGCTGTTCCTCAGCCGCGGCGAGCGCCTGGCCCGGCTGTTGGCCCTTGACCGCATGTTCCGCCTCAAGGTTCTGCCGATCTCGCTCTCACTGCCCTGGGGGCTCAATGTCGGTGACATGCTCGGCCACGTGCCGCTGCCGGCCAAGATCACGATCGAGACGCTCCCGGCAATCGACCTCCGGGCCGAGTTCGGGCCCGACCCGGACATCGACGAGGTCTACGACCACATCATCCGCCTGATGCAGGAGACGCTGGATGCGCTCGCCGCGGAGCGCCGACTGCCGCTGATCGGATGAGGCTCGCCGCCCACACCCAGATCTCGGCCCCGATCGACAGGGTGTTCGCGATCGTGTCCGATCCCGAGCGCGCGCTGACCTTCATGTCCGGGATCACGCGCTGGGAGGTGGAGAGCGATCCACCCACCGGCCTCGGCGCCCGCTACCGGATGCTCCTGCGCGTCGGCTCCGCCGAGATCGGCGGCCTGATCGAGATCGTCGAGTGGGACGAGCCGTCCGACCTGGCCTGGACATCGGTGCTGGGAGTAGACCAGCGAGGCCGCTTCCGCCTGCGCCCGATCTCCGAGGACCGCACACGGGTCGAGTTCAGGCTTGCCTACGGGGTAGCCGGGTCCGGTCTCACCGGCTGGCTGGCCGAGCGGATCGCCGCGCCGATCGTATCCGGCCACATGCGCCGAACCGTGCAGCAGCTCAAGCGGCTGGTCGAGTACGAGCAGATGCGCGAGCGGTCCGCGCGGCGCACCGCGGCCAGCTAACGCCTTCGCGGCCCGCTAGGTCGCGACCCCGCTCACGACCACATCAATCACTCCCCGCCGTGCCCGCTCGGGCGCCCACCCGTGTCCTAAGCGGAGGTGGCGGTAGGTGTGTCCGACAGCGTTGAACAGCACCGTGGCCATCTCCTCGGTATCGACCGGCCGCAGCGAGCCGTCGGCCGCTCCATCGAGCAGCAGCCGCTCGATCGGCTCGACGAACTCTCTTCGCGTCAGTCCGTCGGGGCCCTGGGCGTGGTAGATCGCATCCCGGGCGCTGTCGGAAAGCGCCTGCAGGGTGGCCAGGTTTCGCTCGGTCACCCCGCACTGAAGCTCGAGCGCCAGCTCGAGGCGCTCGCGGCCGCTTCCCTTCGAGACCAGGGCCGGCCAGAACGCGTCCCGGTACGCCACCTCGAGCTGCTCGGCGAGAGTGCGCAGGATGTCCTCCTTGGTCACCCCCCGGCGGTGAAGGGTCATCCGCGAGACCCCGGCGGCGGCTGAGATCCGCTCCAGCGTGGCCGCCGCCAGCCCGTCCTGCGCGAGCACATGCCTCGCCGCGTCGACGATGTGCGGGGCGACCTGGTCGGTTCCCGGCACGGCCTTCGGTCCCGCCGGCACGGCCTTCGGTCCCGCCGGCACGGCCTTCGGTCCCGCCGGCACTGCCCTCAGCCCCTCCGGCGGGCGCGGAACCGGAAGCTGTTCTCCACGCGGGTCACCTCCGCGTCCTCGAGTCCTGCCGCCTCGAGGCGCGCCGGCATCTCGTCCGGATCGATCGGCAACAGCGTGTCGCCGACGTGGATCAGCTTGAACAGGGCGCCGGTGCCGTTGCTGTCGGTGCCGGCGAACGTGCCGCCGGGCCGCAGCACGCGAGCGACCTCACCGAACACCCGGTCCTGCCCCGAGCGCTCGGGGATGTGGTGCAGCATCGTGAAGCAGATCACCGCAGAGAACCGGCCGTCAGCGAACGGGAGGCTCGTGGCGTCGCCCTGGACGACGTCGACCCGATCCCCCAGCTCCGCGCGCAGCCTCTCGCAGTAGCGCGGCTCGAGCTCGAGCGCCGTCAGGCGTCCGGGCATCCCAGCCAGCTCGCGCGTCGTGGCGCCGAATCCCGGTCCGAGCTCCAGCACGTCATCACCGAGCTCGACTCCCTTCAGCCCCCACGGGATCAGCTTGTCCTGAACCCGCGTGGCCCACCAGCCCGACGAACAGAGGATGTTGTGGATCCGGTTCATGGGTGTTACACGAGCGTAACAGGTCTGTTACGCATTGATGCATATCGGCTGCCGTCGGGAGAACGCCGGGCGCAGCGGGGAGACCACCGCGGGGCGCCCGCGCCCCGGAACCCCTACACCTGCTCGACCGTGGCCACGGCCAGTGCAGCCGCTCCCTCCCCGCGCCCCACGAACCCCATCCCCTCCCCGCGCGTCGCCTTCACGCTCACGTTCCCGAGCTCGACCCCGAGCCCGTCGGCGAGGGAGGAACGCATCGCTTCCCGGAACTCGGCCAGCCGGGGGCGCTCGATCACGACGGTCGCGTCGACGTGCCGAATCGCGAACGAGCTCGACTCGAGCAGCGCCACCGTCGCCCGCAGCAGCTCGATCGAGTCCGCATCGCGGTAGCGCTCGTCGGTGTCAGGAAAGTGCTGGCCGATGTCCCCGAGCGCCGCGGCCCCGAGCAGCGCATCGATGATCGCGTGCGTGAGCACGTCGGCGTCGGAGTGGCCCGCGAGGCCGCGGTCATACGGGATCTCGACGCCACCGAGCACGAGCCGGCGTCCCTCCCGGAGGCTGTGGCAGTCGTAGCCCAGGCCGGTCTGAACGCTCACGGTTCCACCCCGATACTCGGCGCCGACCGCTCTGCGGCCTGCGCGGCGACCCAGACCCTCACGGCTCGCGCTCGGACAGGAGCAGCTCGGCCACATGCACGTCGGTGGGCGTCGTCACCTTGAGGTTCTCCGGCCCCGAACGCACGACTCGGACGGTACCGCCCGCGCGCTCGATCAGCCACGCGTCGTCGGTCGCCGCCGCCAGCAGCTCGTCCGATGCCTCGGCCAGCGTGCGCTCGAGCGCCGCGCGACGGAAGACCTGGGGTGTCTGCACCGCCCACAGCCGCGAACGATCGAGTGTCCGGATCACGGTGCGACCGTCGTCGCCGACCTCCTTGACCGTGTCCGACACCGGAGCGGCGGCGATCGCGGCATCGACGCCGGACTCTCCGACCGCCTCGAGTGCACGCTCGAACAACTCGGCCGCCGCCAGCGGCCGCGCGGCATCGTGGACGATCACCGGATCGCCGTCGCCCGCGGCGGCCAGCGCCGCTCGCACCGAGGCCGAGCGCACGGCCCCGCCGGGCACCGCGACGACTCCGTCCGGCGCGGAGCCGAGCTCGTCCTCGGGAAGCGCCACCACGATCCGCTCGACGCCGCTCACGCCCCTCAGCGTCTCGATGCTCCAGGAGAGCATCGGCCTCCCGGCCAGCGTGACGAGCGCCTTGGGGCGGGCCAACCCAAGGCGCTCTCCACGTCCTGCGGCCACGATCAACGCGACCGCCATCGCGATCTTCGACTCCGGGACGCTACTTCGTCGCCACAGCCACCTTGTCGTTGCCCGAGTCGGCGAGCAGCACGTACAGGTGCTCCTCGATCTCCTCCTCGTTCATCTCGAGCGCGTACATGAGCTCGGACGAGAGGATCTTCTTGGCCCGCGTGAACATCTGCTTTTCGCCGGTCGACAGGCCCTTCTGAGCCTCGCGGATGGCGAGGTTACGCACGACCTCGGCGAGTTCGTAGATGTCGCCCGTCTTGATCTTGTCGCGGTTGTGCTTGAACCGCCGGTTCCAATTCTTGGGCATCTCCGAGCACTCGTCCTGCAGGACGGCGAGCACCTTCTTGACGGTCTCCTCATCGATCACGCGACGCAGCCCGGCCAGCGCGGCGTTCTCCGTCGGGACCATTACGGTCATGTCGTTGTGGAGGATCTTGATCGTCAGATACTCGCGACTCTCCCCGAGAACTTCCTTCTGCTCCTTCTTCAGGACCTTGCCTGCTCCGTGGTGCGGGTAGACGACGTTATCGCCGACCTCGAACTCGATATGCGGGAGCGGTTCGACAGCCTCGAGATCCTCCAGGTGCTCTTCCATTAGCTCTGTGATGGTGTCCTCCTCTGTCAAAGCCTGCGGGGCGAGGGACCCGCGGGTTGTTTTGCACTACGTCTGCAGGTAGCGATCAACGAGGTTGATCTCCTGCTGCCGGCGAAGGCCCTCGCGGATGTCCTTCGCCCGGATCTCGCCGACCCCGTCGACGGTCTCCAGCTCGCCATCTGTAGCGGCGAGCAATCCCTCGAGTCCTCCGAACTCGTCGACGATCCGCTGAACCACCAGTTTGGGCAGTCGTGGTATGCGCCCCAGTATGCGGACTCCGCGCGGAGAGACGGGATAGTCGAGGGTGTTTAGCTTACGGTCGTAACCGAGCAATTCGGCCAGGCGGCCGAAGTCAAGAAGGTCCTGATGGGGTAGGCGCACCAGCTGGTCGAAGGCCACCGAGAAGTCCGCGTCGGTGTCGTCGATCAGGTAGTCGTGCACGAGTGCCGCCTTGTCGGCCGAGACGCCGACCATCGTTTCGTCGAGCTGCATCTCGATCAGCCGGCCCTCGGTACCGAGCTCGACGATGTAGCGCTCGATCTCGACCGCCATCCTGGTCACCAGCTCCGCGCGCTGAAGCACGGTGAGAACGTCGTGCAGCGTCGCGCCACCCTCGAACTCGAGCGCGGTCAGGCGGGTCGAGACCTGGTCGAGGCGGCTGCGGTACTTGTCGAGCGTCGCCAGCGCCTGGTTGGCCTTGGCGAGCACGACCGGGATGTCCTCGAGGATGTACTTCACGCCGTCCACGTACAGAGACACGACCTCGCGGCGCTCCGAGACCGCCACGACCAGCGCGTCGGTCTGCTTCGAGACCCGCTCGGCCGTGCGGTGACGGGTACCGGTCTCGAGCGTGAGAATCGTCGGATCCGGCGTGAGCTGGACGTTCGCGTGAGCGATCTTGGTCGCGTTCGAGCTGAGCACGATCGCGCCGTCCATCTTCGCAAGCTCGTACAGGAGCGCCGGCGAGTAGTCGAGCTCGAGCTTGATCCCGCCCGAGAACAGGAACGCCAGCTCGTCCGCATCGCCGATCACGATCAGCCCGCCGGTATGGGCGTGCTGGATGTTGTCGATCCCCTCGCGAAGGGCGGTACCGGGGGCGACCATCTCGAGCGCCCTCACGATCCGGGACTCCTGTCGCGACTCGAGCTCCTCTTTGAGCTCTTCCCCGGAACGCGGCGGCATCAAGACGATTTTACCCGGTATTCATGTGAAGCGAATCCCAGCGCACGGTGCCGTGCACGCCCTTCGCCACCGCGGTGTGCGCGCCGCCCGCCGGCGCCTGACACCCTCTGCCCACGGTGTCGAATCGATTTCGCGCAGTCGGCCTCGTCCTGTTGATCGCCGCCGGCGTGGCCGGCTGCGGCTCATCGGGCTCGAGCCGCGACGCCGCCGCGCACGCGACCGCCTCGTCGAGCACGGCCACGATGGCCACGTCGACCACGCGCGTCCGCGCCAAGCATCATCGGCGTCGGGAGCCGAACCCCGGGGCGCTGCCGCAGACACACCAGCTGCCCTCAGCCCACACGCGCGCGTTCCGAGCCGAGAGCGCGGCCCTGTGGCGGGCCATTCGCACTGGGTCCCACGCCGCAGGGCTGCCGGCCTTCTTCCCTGAGGGCGCGTACGCGCAGGTCAAGGCGATCGCCAACCCGCGGGCGGACTATCAGCAGCGCCTCGTGGGCGAGTACAACCTCGACATCGACGCCGCCCATCGGCTCCTCGGAGCGCACGCCGGGCGGGCGCGGCTGCTCGCCGTGAGTGTCCCGGCTGTCTACGCTCATTGGGTCGATCCCGGCGCCTGTTACAACCGGATCGGCTACTACGAGGTACCGAATTCGCGGATCGTCTACCGGACCGACGTGGGCGTGCACTCGCTCGGGATCGCCTCGATGATCTCTTGGCGCGGAACCTGGTACGTCGTCCACCTCGGCGCCGTGGTCCGCCCGGCGGCGGGCGGCGTCGTCGATGCGCCGAGCTCCGGCGCGGGAACCTCGACCCCCTCGTCCACGTGCTGAGGCCCGCGCGGCACGGAGGGCCGGGGGCATTCGAGCACCCGCACCGGAGCGCACGTGCGTGGACGTGACACCGTCACTCTCGACGCACCGCGGCGCTCGAGCGTTACGTTTGCCACCGCCATCGGCCCCAACGTCACACTCGCCAGCGGGCACGGGTCGAGCGTGACGTTTCGGCACGGCCGACGGCCCAGGGAGGCTGCCGCGCCCGGGCCGCCCGCTGCCACGCCCCGCAGGGAGGCTGCCGCGCCCCGCCCCCGCGGGGCCCCGCCGCTGCCGCGCCCCGCGGCTCGGGCCGGACCGCCCCTTCAGGCGGCCAGCGCTCTACTCTCGCCGCGCAACGCCTCACTCAGCGCCGCTCGCAGGGTCCTGAACCCACCCGGCTCGACCACCCCTCCGAGACCGAACTTGGCCGCCTCGGACAGCCGCCGGTCGGCGTGAGCGACACCTCGCAACTCGCCGGTCAGGCCGACCTCGCCGAAGCAGGCCAGCGGTCGGCCCGAGGCGCCCCTCAGCGCGACCCGCTTGGCCGCGCTGGCGACCGCCAGCGCCACCGCCAGATCGGATCCGGGTTCGTCCGCGCGCACGCCGCCGACCACGTTGACGAACACGTCGGCTGCCCCGAGACCGATCCCCGCATGGCGGCCGAGCACGGCGAGTACGAGCGCGATCCGGTTGCGGTCAAGGCCCGAAACCACGCGCCGGGGCGGCACGAGTTCCGACGACGAGACGAGCGCCTGCACCTCCACCAGCAGCGGCCTCGATCCCTCCATCGCGCACAGCACGACGCTTCCCGGAGCGCCCGTGGCATCGCCGACGAACCGCGCCGAGGCATCGAGCACCTCGACCAGTCCGTGGTCGTGCATCTCGAACACGCCGGCCTCGTTGGTCGAACCAAAGCGGTTCTTGACCGCCCGGACAGTGCGGTAGGTGCGCTCTCGTTCGCCCTCGAACTGGAGCACGCAGTCGACCAGGTGCTCCAGCACGCGCGGGCCCGCGAGCGCGCCCTCCTTGGTCACATGGCCGACGAGCAGGACCGCGATCCGCAGCTCCTTGGCGACCCGCATGACCTCCCCGGCCACCTCTCGGACCTGAGCCACCGAACCGGCTGCGCTGGACAGCTCGGTGCTGTGCAGCGTCTGGACGGAGTCGATCACGCACACCTCGGGCAGCTCATGCTCGAGCGTCGCCAGCACGGTGGCCAGGTCGGTCTCGGCGATCACCGGGATTCGCAGCGCGTCGCCGCCGGGCAGCCGCTCAGCCCGCAGGCGAATCTGGGCCGCCGACTCCTCGGCGGAGACGTAGAGCGTCCGCCGGCCGGCCGCGACCAGGTTGGCCAGCGCCATCGTGGTCAGGGTCGACTTGCCGATGCCGGGCGCGCCGCCGATCAGCACCAGCGAGCCGGGCACTATCCCGCCACCGAGCACGTTGTCGAGCTCGCCGATGCCGGTGCTCAGCCGGTCGTGCTCCTCGGCCGCCACGCTCCCGAGTGGCACCGGGGTGGCCGCACCCGCCCCGCCGCTTCTCGTACCCCGCGCCGCCCGCCCGCGACCGGCGCTCGCCGGCGCCCGCACCTCCTCCACCAACGTGTTCCACTCCCCACAGCCCGGGCACTGCCCGGCCCAGCGGGGGGTCTCATGCCCACAGGCCGAGCAGACGTGGACGGTGGTGGGCTTCGGCATCTGCGGCCCAGACTACGCGGCCGCCCCGACGGCACCCGCGATTGACACAGAGCCGTCAGACTCGTCCCCGCCTACCCGGCGACCTACCGCGCGACCCCGGCCAGCCGGAAGCTGTCGGTCGCGCCGCAGGCCCTCGGCCCGGTGACCGTGCCATGCGCACGAGTGGAGGTGGTGAACACGCCGGAGGCCTTGATGGTGATCGTCCTGCTCCCGGCCAGGAACCGCCCGCCGGCGGAAAATCTGCCGCGGTGAAGCTTCGCGTTCGGGAGCTGGAAGGTCCCGAACACGCACTTCGCCGCCGGATGCTTTTGGCTCCCGGTCGTTACCTGGACGGCGATCGTCGTCGCCCGTGTGCACCCGCTCGTGAAGCACTCCGGGACGAGGTTGACGACGTAATGCTTGTGCTTGCTTGCCCCGGTGAAGGTGGTCGTGACCGGCACGCTGACCGCCATCGCGAGCGTGACGATCGCAATTGTCGCCGCGGCCGTCACTGAAACGACGACGAGAAACCGCCGGAACATCCTCATCAGCACCCTGGTCCCCTCCGTCTTGTCTCCGGTTCCGCCTCCGGCGGCGTAGATTATCCCGAACCTCGGCCGGGCGCTGCCCGATCTACGCCCCCCGCGCGAGCCCCACCGCGTCGAGCGCGTAGGACAGGCCAAAGGTCAGCTCGGCACCGTTACACCAGCACCCTTGGGCATGCTCGTTGAGTTCCTGCGAGCCGAGGAAGCCGAGCGGTGGATGGGGCGAGACGTAGGCCAGCGCCGCGGCGAGCATCCGCCGGGCGAGCGCGTTCCACACCGATGCCGAGCGCCGGCAGGCCCCGGGCATCGCCCGGCAGCCCGAGGCCAGGTGGAACAGCCCTGCAGAGGTGATCACCCCGGCCGAGACGTCGAGTGGCGCGCCGGCGGGGGCATCGTAGTCCCACCGCGGCACGCCGCCGGCGGGCAGATGCCCGGCCACGTACTGGGCCAGCCGTTCTGAGACGCGCAGCAGCGCCCGGCTGTGCAGCTGCATCCCGTCGATCGCAAATCCGTACACGCCCCAGGCCTGGCCGCGCGACCACGTGCTCCGCTCCGAGATGCCCTGGTGGGTGGCCTTGGAGATCACCCGCCCGGTGCGGCGGTTGAAGTTGACGGCCTGGATCGTCGAGCCGTCGGGCCGCACCAGCAGCGCGGCGATGCGCTTCGCGTGGCGTCGCGCCAACTGCGCGTATCTCGGATCGCCGGTGAGACGGCTGGCCCAGGGCAGGATCGAGATGTTCATCGTGTCGTCGATGATCGTGGTCGCATGCCGGCCTCCCGGGCTGTCGGGCACGGTGCCCGCCTTGGCGTTCGTGGCGGCGAGGCGCAGCTGCCCGTCAGCGGCCGCGACGATGCTGTGCTCGAGCTTCGCGCAGAGCGCCGCCGCCGGATTGCCGTGGCGGCACAGCGCCTCGTAGGCCAGCAACGAGGACTGGCCGTACATGAACCCCACGTCGGCGACCGGCCGTCCCTCGTGACCGAGGTGAAGCAGCGTCGCTTCCAGCGCCCAGCTCCTGAACGGCTCGCCCTCCAGCGCCGCCGCCCGCCAGAGAGCGCCCTCGTAGAAGCCGCTGTTCCAGTTGTCGGGCGCGGACATGTAGAGCCGATCGCTCAGGTCGGCCCCGTACGGGTAGGCGCCGGGGGCGAGGCGAGCGTGCAGCTCGAGCAGGCGGTGCAGCAGCAACGAGGCCGGCGTGTTCTGTTGGCTCAGGAGCAGGTTCGTGACCGTTCCGTGGCCGGAGAACACGAGCCTTCCCGCCCGGGTCCCGGAGGCCTCGCCGTGTCCGTCGAGCCCGATCGCGACCGGCTGCGAGCCGACCGCGGCGGTGACGGGGCCGCGGACGTCGAATGACACGGCCCACGGCGAGGGCAGCGCGCGGCTGGCCTGGCCGTCGACCGGCAACGAGCGCACAATCGTGACGCCGCCGAGCCCGAGCGGCGCGGCCGGGTCCGCCATCGAGGTGGCGCCGGCGCAGCCGGTCAGCGCCGCCGCGGCGAACGCGGCGGCGACAGACCTGAACCGGGGGCTACTCAGCTTCGGGTGCTTGTTCCGGGTCCTCAGCCGGAGGCTCCGGTTCCTCGGGTCCATCCGAGGCGCCGACCCCCACGGGCGTCGGCTTCGGAGCGGGCTCGATCACGGTGAGCTTGACGTCCTCGTCGTCCGATTCCTCGGTCGACGTCTCGACCAGCACCGTGGAGCCCGACGGCACCTGCTCGCGCAGAACGAAGTCCGCGAGCGGATCCTCGACGTAGCGCTGGATCGCCCGGCGCAGAGGGCGAGCCCCCATTGCCGGGTCCCAGCCCTTCTCGACGAGCATGTCCTTGGCCTCGTCGGACAGCTCGAGCTGCAGCTCGCGATCGGCCATCGACGCGCGGATCCGCCGCAGCAGAAGCTCGACGATCTCCTTGATCTCGTCCTTGGCCAGCTTGTGGAAGACGATCACGTCGTCGATCCGGTTCAGGAACTCGGGCCGGAAGACCTTCTTCAGCTCGCCCATGATCCGGTTCTTCATGTCGTCGTACGTGATCCCGGTCTCGTCGTCGGAGACGGCGAATCCGAGCGGTGTGTTGCGCGCGATCTCCGAGGCCCCGATGTTCGAGGTCATGATCACGATGCAGTGGCGGAAGTCGACCGTCCGGCCCTGAGCGTCCGTCAGGCGTCCGTCCTCCAGGATCTGGAGGAGGATGTTGAAGACGTCCGGGTGGGCCTTCTCGATCTCGTCGAGCAGCAGCACGCTGTAGGGCTTGCGCCGCACAGCCTCGGTGAGCTGGCCGCCCTCGTCATAGCCGATGTAGCCCGGAGGCGAGCCGACCAGACGTGAGACGGCGTGCTTCTCCATGTACTCGGACATGTCGATCCGGATCATCGTGTCCTCGTCGCCGAACAGGAACTCGGCCAGCGTCCGCGCGAGCTCGGTCTTGCCGACGCCCGACGGTCCGAGGAAGATGAACGAGCCGGTCGGCCGCTTCGGATCCTTCAGACCCGCCCGCGAGCGCCGGATCGCCTTGGAGACGACCTCGATCGCGGGGTGCTGGCCGATCACGCGCTTGTGGAGCTCCTCCTCCATGCGCATCAGCTTCTGCGTCTCGGCCTCGGTGAGCTTGAACACCGGGATGCCGGTCCACATCGAGACGATGTCGGCGATCTCCTCCTCGCCGATCGAGGGACGCTCGGTCGACTCGCCGGCCTCCCACTGCTCGGCCAGCTCGCGCTTCTTCTGCGTCAGCCGGCGCTCCTGGTCGCGCAGGTTCGCGGCCTTTTCGAACTCCTGGGCCTCGATCGCGGCCTCCTTGGCCCGCCGCGTCTCCTCGATCTCGTCCTCGAGCTCGCGGTACACGGGCGGCGAGGTCATCGACTTGATCCGCATCCGCGATGCGGCCTCGTCGATCAGATCGATCGCCTTGTCGGGCAGGAATCGGTCGGAGATGTAGCGGTCGGCCAGATCGGCTGCCGCCTCGAGCGCCTCGTCGGTGATGTTGACCTTGTGGTGCTGCTCGTAGCGGTCGCGCAGGCCCTTGAGGATCTGAACCGTCTCCTCGGTGGTCGGCTGGTCGACCGTGATCTTCTGGAAACGACGCTCCAGCGCGGAGTCGCGCTCGAGGTACTTGCGGTACTCCTCGAGCGTTGTCGCGCCGATCGTCTGCAGCTCGCCGCGCGCCAGCGCCGGCTTCAGGATCGAGGCGGCGTCGATCGCGCCCTCGGCGGCGCCCGCACCGACGAGGTTGTGCAGCTCGTCGATGAACAGGATGATGTCGCCGCGCTGGGTGATCTCCTTCATCACCTTCTTCAGGCGCTCCTCGAACTCTCCCCGGTACTTCGAGCCGGCGACCAGGGCGGCCAGGTCAAGCGTGTAGATCTGCTTGCCCTTCAGCAGCTCGGGGACGTCTGCATTGGTGATCCGCTGAGCCAGGCCTTCGACGACGGCGGTCTTGCCGACGCCCGGCTCGCCGACCAGGACCGGGTTGTTCTTGGTCCGGCGCGAGAGGATCTGCATGATCCGCTCGATCTCCGTCTCGCGCCCGACGACCGGGTCGAGCTTGCCGTCGGCGGCGAGCTTGGTCAGGTTGCGTCCGAACTGGTCGAGCAGCTTTGAGGACTTCTTGCCCTCGCCCGGCCCAGCCGGAGCGCCGGCGGCGCCAGATCCCGAGCCGCGCTGGCGGCTGCCGGGGCCGGACAGCATCCGGATCACCTCGTTGCGAATCTTCTCGGAGTCGGCGTCGAAGTCGAGCAGGATGCGCGCCGCGACGCCCTCGTTCTCGCGCACCAGGCCGAGCAGGATGTGCTCGGTGCCGATGTAGTTGTGGCCGAGGCTCAGCGCTTCACGCAGCGCGAGCTCGAGCACCTTCTTGGCCCTCGGGGTGAACGGAATCTGGCCGGAGGTGACCTCTTCGCCGGAGCCGACGATCCGCACGACCTGCGCACGCACGCGCTCCACCGTGATGTCAAGCGACTCGAGTACCCGTGCCGCGAGACCCTCCTCTTCGCGCAGGAGTCCGAGCAGGATGTGCTCGGTGCCGATGTAGTTGTGCTTGAGCGTCCGCGCCTCTTCCTGCGCCAGTACGACGACCTGGCGGGCTCGCTCTGTAAATCGCTCGAACATGTGCTTCTTCTCTCAGTCGGGCGGGGTACTCGGGCTGGTCGGTCGAAGTGGTTGTCCTGGTCCGCGCCTCGCCACCGCAGCCTTGCGGGGACGCGGACTGACCGCTGCTACCCACGTATTCGTCTCCTCAGGCGAAATTGATGAGTGCAAACGGTTCTGTAAACGGGCCATAAGCCAGTCTAGCAACAGGGGTCTGGGCCTTTGGGGGTTCGGTTTGCCGGTCTTTGCGGTCTAAACACGCCGCGATTTCGAGGGTAGCGCGGGCCCTGGCGCGAACCGGAAAATCTTCGATAACTCTCAGCTCACAGGACGTTGGGGGCGGGCGCGCATGCGCGCCGGCTGCCGGCGGCGCATGCGCCGCCGGGGCCTGGCCGCATGCGGCCAGGCCTCAGTCCCGCATTGCCGGGAACAGCACGACCTCGCGGATCGAGCGGGTTCCCGTCAGCACCATCACCAGGCGGTCGATGCCGATGCCGATGCCGCCGGTCGGCGGCATTCCGTGCTCGAGCGCGGTCAGGAACGCCTCGTCGTAGGGCTGGGCCTCCTCGTCGCCCGCGCTCGCGAGCTCGCGCTGGGCCTCGAAGCGCCGGCGTTGCTCGTCCGGATCGTTGAGCTCGCTGAACGCATTGGCGATCTCGATTCCCCCCACGTACGCCTCGAATCGCTCCACCAGACCCTCGACCGACCGATGCCGCTTGGCGAACGGCGACATCTCCACCGGGTAGTCGAACAGGATCGTCGGGTCGGTCAGGGTCGGCTCCACGTGCTTTGAGAGCAGCTCGTCGACGAGCTGCGGCCAGGTGTCGTCGTCCGGCGCCGCCAGCCCGCGCGCGCGCATCTCGCCGGCCAGCGCATCCCGGTCGCGCAACTCGAGCACGTCGATCCCCGTGCGCGAATGGATCGCGTCGCGCAGGCTCTCGCGCCGGAAGGGCGGCAGCGAGGCGCCGACCTCGTCGGCCACGCTCGCGATCAGCCGCTCGAACCGGTCGGCCACCTCCATGTAGTCCGCATACGCCTCGTACCACTCGAGCATCGTGAACTCTGGGTTGTGCTTGGGCGACAGGCCCTCGTTGCGGAAGTCCTTGCCGAGCTCGTAGACCCGCTCGAGTCCGCCCACGATCAGCCGCTTGAGGTAGAGCTCGGTGGCGATCCGCAGATACAGCTCGCGATCGAGCGCGTTGTGGTGCGTGGTGAACGGCCGGGCCAGGGCGCCTCCGTAGAGCGGCTGGAGGACCGGCGTCTCGACCTCGATGAAACCCTCGGCATCGAGGAATCGGCGCACAGCCGCGATCACGCGCGCCCGGGTGACAAACAGGTCGCGGACCTCGGGGTTGGCAATCAGGTCGAGCTCGCGATGGCGGTGGCGGGTCTCGACGTCGGTCAGCCCGTGGTGCTTCTCCGGCGGCGGGCGCAGGGACTTTGCCAGCAGCGTCCATCCGGTCACCCGCAGCGTCAGCTCGCCCCGACGCGACGAGAACGCGATCCCGTCGACCCCGATCAGGTCGCCCAGATCGAGGTCGATCAACTGGCGCATCCCGGCCTCGCCGAGCTCGTCCACCCGGGCCTGGAGCTGGATCCGGCCCGAGCGGTCGGCGAGGTCGAGAAAGGCCATCTTGCCCTGGCCGCGGCGCGCCGCGAGCCGGCCGGCGACACGGTGGGTGGCCGTCGTCTCATCGCCGGGTGCCAGCGAGGCATGGGCCTCGCGCACGGAGGCGATCGGCTCGACGCGCTCAAACTGATGGGGGAACGGCTCGATCCCGGCGTCCCGCAACTCCTTTAGCTTGCGGCGCCGATCGGCGAATACGTCGGAGGAGGAGCTCTCCTCGCTCATACCGCCGCCGCCTACTTCGACGCTACGTCGATCTTCGTGATCTTGAGCTTGCGCTCGCCCTTGGGGGTGGAGATCTTGACCTCCTCGCCCCGCTTGTGCCCGAGCAGCGCCTTACCCACCGGCGACTCGTTGGAGAGCTTCATCTCCGCCGGATTCGCCTCGGCGGAGCCCACGATCGCGTATTTCGTCGACTTGCCCGACTCATCCTTGACGTGCACGAGCGAGCCGACGCGGACCATGTCGGTCCCGAGGTCGGATGCGTCGATCACCGTGGCCGAGCGAAGCTTGTCCTCCAGGAGCGCGATTCTCGCTTCGAGCATCGCCTGCTCGTTCTTCGCGTCGTCGTACTCGGCGTTCTCCGAGATGTCTCCGAACTCGCGGGCCTCCTTGATCCGGCCGGCGACTTCGCGCCGGCGGATGGTGGAGAGCTGCTCGAGCTCAGCCTTGAGATTGGCGAGCCCTTCGGGGGTGAGAATGACGTCCTTTGGCATGGCGTAATAGGTCCGTTTGGATGCGTTTTGCCCGAGAAAAAACCCGCTCAGCGAAGCGGGAGGAACACGCGTCCGGACGCGTGGGCGGATGAGTATAGACACCTCATCTCGGAACTCTGAGAACGATCGGCCGACCCAGATTGCCGGCCGCGTCCACCGCCCGCAGCGCGACATACCGAGCCAGCCCTCTCGGAAGCTTCAAGGCCTGAGTGCTACCCGCGCGCCCGGGGACCAAACTGACCAGGATCCGCCGCGCTCGCCGGAAGTTCTGGGCCGTGATCTGGTGTGCGGAGCTCACGAGCTGATACGAGTGCGCCGTGCCGCACAGCAGGTCGCCTCCCGGTGCGGTGAAGCGCAGGCGGCGGCCCCGGCGACGCGATCCCAGGATCCGGCCGTTCATCGGGCGTCCGGGCGGGATCGCGTCCCGCGTGTAGTCGCCCGAGTTGGCGAGATCGTGGTGGAAGCGGGGCGACGAGCTCGGCGAGCAGGCGCTCGCCGGCGTGCGGTACACCGAGACGACGCCGGAGCGCGTGATCGAGACGACGTCCTTGCGGGCGCTGCGCGAGGTGTCGAGTGTGCCGAACGATCCGAGCGCCGGGGTTGCGGCCTCCCAGTCGCCGGTCAGCTTCGGCCACGCCGCGCTCGCCGGAGCGCCGGAGGCGCCGAACGCCTCGAGATCGAGCGAGGAGGTCCCGCCGATCACCTGCTGAGCCTTGCCCGGGCCGCCCACCACATCCCCGACCACCGGGCCGGTGAGGAACTGCAGATCGTTGACCGGCGCCGGATAGCCAGGCGCGAACTGCCCGTTGCCCGGCTGCCAGGCCCCGATGAAGTCCTGGCCGCCCTGGTACTCGTTGGCGGCCACGTCGAGCGCCCTGAACAGGCCCGTCGACGGGGCGAAGAAGTCGATCGTCTTGCCGTTAAGCGTGCCGAAGGCGGGGTAGCCGACCGCGGCGTAGGTGGGTACGTCGTAGCGCTTCGCGGTCACCGCGACATCGGTGCCCAGCGTCGTGTAGCGGCCGCCGAGGCTGCCGTAGCAGGAGGTCCCGTTCGGATTGAGGATGTCGCCGGGACCGGCATCCGGCGTGACGCCGATCTTCAGCCCGGTCCCTCCCGACGGGCAGCGCACCGGCGCCACGACCGGCGAGCCGTTGATCCCCTCGCCCACGTCGGGCAGCAGGCCGGCGTCGATGATCCCGATCTTCACGGGCCATCCGGGCAGGAACGGATGGCCCGAGCGATCGCCGTCGTGCTTGATCGCGTACAGGCGCCCATTGGCCAGCGAGAGCAGGCCGGCCTTGCCGATCGCCGAGGTGAGCAGCGAGTTGGTCGGGCTGATGTTGATGTCGCCCTCATCTCCGGTCCCGACCGGGTATTCCTCGTTTGACCCGATGATGATCGACGGATGGCCCGAGTGGTCGATGTCGGCCACCGCGGGCGTGTCGATCAACTTGCCCTGGTCCTCGTCGAGACCCGGGTTGGCATCCACGTTGCGGAACGTGATGTGGCCGGTCACCGGGTCGACCGCCGCCACCTTGTCGGGGTCCGCGACGAGCACCGGGAAGCCGGCCACCGGCTTGCCGTTCGCGTGCCACGCGTAGACGTGGCGATCCTCGCCGGCGGCGATTACGTCCATCCCGTGGCCATCGAGCGATGCCAGCACGGGGGCGCCCATGAAGCCACCCTCGACGCGATCCCGAACTCCCTGGCGCACGGTGTGGAACGGGCTCAGCGGCGTGCCGGAGAACCGGCGCAGGGCGTGCACGTGGAAGACGATGTGCCCGTGCTGGTCCCAGGCGTAGACGTTGCCCTGGTTGTCGTCGGCGACCACCTCGAGCCGGCCGTCGCCGAACAGGTCGCCGGCGGCGAGCGCTCCGAGCACGGCCGCGTAGTGACCGGTCCCGACGCCCCCGCTTCCGTACGCCCGCTCGCCCGTGTGCAGCGCCAGCGGCGCCGTGTGGACCGGCCAGCCCGGGAGCTCGTGCCCATTGGAGCGGTACGCGTGCACCCAGCCGTCAGAGGTCGCAAGCACCAGCTCGTTGCGGTTGTCGCCGGTTATGTCGGCCAGCAGCGGCGAGGAGTCCCCGTCCCCTCGCAGCGCAATCGGGAAGCCGTGGAGCATCTGCGCGTCACGGTGCAGGAACAGCTGACGGCGGTCCTCGCCGCTCATCGCCCGTCCCGACGCCGTGGTCACGAGCACCCGCACGGTGAATGCGTTCGGCTCGGTGTTGGGACGCCCGTTCGAGTCCTGGGCGCCGGCGTTCCCGGTGAAGCTGACGGGCGGGAAGCTTGCCCTCAGCTTCGCGATGCTGACGTTCCCGAGCACGCCGGAGAACGCTTTCGAGTGCACAGCCGAGCCGTTGCACCAGGCCGACGACACGCGGTGGAAGTCGGCGCTGTTGTTCGGGTCGCCACCCGGGGCGACCCACACGGTGCAGCGGTAGGAGCTGCGAGCGGCCACGCTCCCGTGCACCGCAAACGACGACACCGCCGGGTTGATCTGCGTGAACCAATCGGGTGCCGTGATCTCGGCCTCGGGCGGGATCGTGCCCGCATACGCCGCGCTCACGGCCTTGTAGGCGTTCAGCCGGCCGTAGCCGTAGAACTCGTCGAACCCCTTGCGTGCCGGGTACCGGGTGCTGTGCGGCAGGGGTCCCACGACGCCGCCGAGCTGATCAAGCGCGAACGAGATCTGGCGGTTGGGATCGGTGCACGTGGCGACGCGGTGCGCCGCGCACGAGCTCTCGGGCTGGGCGGCGAAGTTGACGTCGTCGGCCTGGCCCGAACCCTGGTCGCCCGGCGCCGCCGAGCCGACGTCGCCCGATGCCATCAGCTGACGCACCTCGTTCGGCGTGATCACGCAGCGCGACCCGTCGACCCGGTGGCAGTCGCTGCTGCGGGTCAGCCGTCCGGCGTGGAGGGCGTCCTCGGCCGCGCTGTAGATCAGCCCGGCCACGCCGGAGCTCTTGCCGGTCGCCTCCGAGGAACACGAGCTGCTGGGCACCGAGAGCACGATCCGCGTGCCGAAGTTCGTGCAGCCGTTGAGCTGCAGGTACGAGGGCGGCGTGCTGGTCAGCGACGAGTACTTGGTAACCGAGTTGACCACAATCGCGTCCGGCATCGAGCCGGGCAGGTTGTGGTGCTCGGCGGCCTCGTCGGCCGCCGACGCGATCACGGTCACGCCGTGGTGATAGGCGTACTCGATCGCCTGGCGGGCGAACAGCGGGCCGTTGAGCGTGCCCAAGGCCTCCTGGATCACGTCGGCCCCGCTGTCGGTCGCGTACAGGGCGGCCTGCGCGAACCGGTTGGCGTCGGTCACGAACGACTCTCCGACCCTGAGCGGCAGGACCATGCAATTCGGGCAGGTGCCGACGTTGCCCCCGTTGTTCGCCTCGGCGTTTGAGTCCTGCGCCTCGCCGGTGCCGTGCCCGTACTGGACGTCGTCGAACGGGTCGTTGTTGTTGTCGAGGAAGTTCCAGCCCGCGATGTCGTTCGCGAACCCGTTGTGGTCGTGGTCGCGGCCGTCGGTGAAGGCCAGGATCAGGTCCTCGGGGGTGAGGAAGCCGGGCGGTCCGTGCCGCAGCGCGTGCCTCGGGCTGCCGCCGTCGACGACGGCCGCGACCCTGGAATCGCAGGCGTAGTCGAGCACGTTGAAGACGCCGTCGCGGTTGACGTCATAGTTGCCGTGGCGGTTGTAGTCGCCGCCGGTGGCCGCCGCATACGAGGAGCAGGAGGCACCCGCCACCAGCGCCGTCTTCAGGTCATGCCGCGGCGCCGGCAGCTCGCCCTGGTTCAGGCGCACCTTGTCGCGCAGGTCGGTCATCGCCCCCTGGTCGTTCCACTCGATGCCGGAGTCGAGCACGGCGATCACCACGTCGGGGCGGCCGGTCGTCTGGAGCCACGCCGTGTGCACGGTCCCGTGCGCGCACGAGCCGGCCGGTTGCACGGTGTCGGTGTCGACGACGCTCATCCCCCGGATCCCGCAAAGCTCGTCCTTCTGCAGGTCGACCTTGGCGATCAGTGGGTTCGAGACGGGGCTCTCCGGGGTGGCGGCGAGCTTCCAGTCTCCGCTCTCGCTGAAGTCGTTCGGCGCGACTCCGGGCGCGAGCCGGAACGTGTTCGGGTCGAAGCGGTTGCCGCCCGGCGCGTAGGGGAAGTCCGCCTGCGCCGGCGTCACCACCGCAATCGCCGCCACGCCTCCAGCGAGAAGCGCCCTCAGCTTCACGGCAGGTTCGGGAACACGTTGAGCCAGACGCGCCGGCCGCGCGAATCGAAATAGCCCCGCGTATCGCGATCGGGGTGGGCTTGGGGCAGGCCGCTGAGCGACATCCACACCTTCGGATGCACCACCTTGCCCGAGGCCAGGCGCACCGCGCTGGCCGCGTGCGAGGCGGGGGTGAACGTCTGATCGAGCGAGCACTTGAGCTCCGGACCGCCAAGCGGGTCGCGTGACAGCGTTCCCCCGGGCAGCACGTAGCGGCCGAGGACCACGGTCGCGCCGGCACCGCCGTGGGCGTTCAGCACGCCGATCAGCGCGTTGCCGATCAGGTTGGCGGAATTGGCCGAGACCGACTCGGAGTCATCGGAGTGCCCGCACCCGAAACGGTCGGTGTCCGAGGGATTGAGATTCGACAGCGTCGGGATCCCGACCGCGTTGCCGCTGGGGAAGATGTACCCGAGCATGTCCTCGGCGAGCCCGTCGATGAAGCGGAACGGTGCGTTCATGTGCGGGAGCAGCCACGGCGGCAGCGGAGCCGACGGGGTCTGCATGTCCTGCGGGCCGACAAACGAGCGCAGGAACGTGAATGGGAACACCTCGCCCGGAAGCGAGATGAACTCGCCGTCGCCGATCTGGAACGCCGCCACCTGCGACTTCAGCGCCTGGCCTGCGCTCGAGCCGTTCGCCGCCACCGGGGATGCCTTGCTGCAGTCCGCGTTGTATCCCGGCCGCTCCGCGAACACGCCGAGGCTCGCGCCGAGCAGGAACAGCGCGTTCTGGAGCGGGACGCAGATGTTGCGCCGAGTTCCCCAGATCCGGTTGGTCAGCGAGTAGTGGTAGGCGCCCGAGCGCAGCGCCTTCGCGATCGGGCCCGCGATCGCGTCGCCGAACGCGCGCGTCTCGCCGAAATAGCCGACCTGGACGTGTCCGGTGCCGGCCGCGTCGGTCCCACTGCCGACCTTGAACAGCGTGCGGCAGCCGGCGGGGTGGCTGGCGTCGATGAACTCCTGGGGCACGCGTGAGATCGCGCTCGGGTACACCTCCGGGCTCTCAACCGATCCGACCGTCCCGGCCATCTCGATCGCAACGCCGCCGAGCTGCTGTTGCAGGGAGTTGCGGAAGAAGTTGATCCAATCGGACGAGACCCAGTTGTTCTGCGCGTCGAGTGTCGGCGTGCCGCCGTTGAACCCGAGCGTCTCGGCGTGCTGGCTGACGCTCGCCAGCGTGACGATCGCGCGCCCATGCCGGTTGACCGCCTCCAGCACCGGCATGTGCTGATCGTCCACGAACGGATACGAGGACCAGCACTGGCGCACGTTGGCGGGCTCGAGCACCTCGGTGTAGCGGATTCGCGCCGGCACCACCGCGCGATCGGCGCGCTCGATCGCGAGCGCGCTCTGCTTGACCATGTAATTGACCCAGTACGCGTTGACCCCCGAGGTCGTCTGGCTGACGCCGCCGAGGCCGAGGCTGTCCGGGGCGGACTCGTCGTGCGTGGCCGAGATGAAGATGTTGCTCAGGTGGTATCCGTCCGCCAGGACCTTGGCGCGGATGCGCTGCTGGTAGACGTTGAACAGTCCCTCCTGGTCCAGCACCTCGACCGCGATCCTGCGACCGTGGGCGGAGACGACCATCGCGCGGGCGCCGACCGGGTCGGCCACGTGGTCGTAGAACCGCGGGGTGTTCCCCCCGCCGCCGAGCAGGTTGCCATCCCAGCGGCCGTTGCCGTTGCAGTCCTTGAACGGATCGCCGGGGTCGTAGTGGCCGTGGTGCTGGAGATCCTTGTAGGGCTCCTCGTAGGCGAACTGCCGCGGCCCGTTGAACGTGCCGGTGTGATCGCAATTGGCCGGATCGCCACCCGGCGCGTGCCCGCGCAGGGGCGGCGCGAAGCTGACGGCGGCGGCGCCGGCCTTGAACTGGGCCGGCTGGCCGTGCTGGGCGTACGGGCCGT
Organism: uncultured Solirubrobacterales bacterium; assembly: GCA_963796645.1. Taxonomy (GTDB): domain Bacteria; phylum Actinomycetota; class Thermoleophilia; order Solirubrobacterales; family Solirubrobacteraceae; genus Palsa-465. Next base: position 309,945 of record CAWCMQ010000011.1, read on the forward strand.
GGTAGCCGCCGGCGGGCGTCATCAGGGCGGAGATTGCAAGGGCGAGGGCTTTAGCGTGGACCATGGCTCACGATCATGTCGGCTTGTTGGAAGGTCGGGCGGTTCACCCATTCGATCAGGGGCTGGGTGATGGCCCCGATGGCGCGGAATTGGATTGAGTCTGAGCACATCTGGTCGCCGGCCTTGCAGACGCCGTCGGCCGGGTAGACCTGGGCCGGCGTCTGCGCGATCGCGGCACGGAGCGAGCTCTCGAGCGCGGCCCGGCAGCGCGCCAGTGAGCCGCGCCCACAGTACACGCGATTGAGCGCGCCGGGTACGTGGCGGCCGAGCACGGAGCGCAGGTCCTTCTGCACGATCCCGTAGAAGCCGACGTCGAACGCGGAGCCGAGGTGGGGGCCGCTTGTCCCGTGGCCGGGCTCATCGTTGATCGGGAACTCGCCCTCCACCCGCGAGAGCAGCGACTGCCCGAGCAGGGGACCGAACTCCGCGCGAACCAGCAGCGGCCACCAGGCGTCCATGATCCGCACCGCCGCCGATTGCTGGTAGTCGCCGGTGGCTCCCGGGTGGGCGCGGTTGATCCGGTGTGACCCGCTCGCCATCCATGCGCGCAGCTCAGCGACCGCGGTCGCCATGGCCGGGTCGGACGGGTGGCCGAGCACGCTGAGCACGTACGGCAGCACCTCGACGCCGCGCAGATCCTGGGTGCCGGCGTTGCCCATCGCGTTGATCAGGTCGGCGAGCGTCAGCTTGCCGTGACGGATCGCGAGGTAGTGGTTGATGTTGTTGTCAAGCAGCTGGGAGCGGTAGATCGAGGAGAACTGCTCGGCCGTGGCGACGTCGTTGTAGCCGGGCGCCTGCTTGTTGTTCCAGCTGGTCAGGAACGACTGGTCGGTGGTGTGGGGATGCGCCCGCTGGGGCGTCTGGCGCTCGGTGATGCTGCTCGGCGTGACCGCCGCGCTCGGGTGCAGCCCCGGCCACGCGTACTTCGCCCAGCTCGGGAACAGCGGATTGGTGTTCGGCGCGCGAACCGGGTTCAGGCCCGAGTTGAAGTACGCGATGTGCTTGTCGTCGGTGTAGAACCAGTTGAACGTGTACCCAATCTGGTAGGCGTCGCGCATGAACTCGGCCGGATTGCGCACCATCGCCGGGTCGTTGAGCATCGCGAAGCCGGCCGACGAGTCGAGCTCGTGCATGTAGGTGGAGCGGAGGTTGCAGTAGACGACCGGACGACCGTGGATCGTGGCCCGGGCGATCACAATCCCGTAGGCCGTGCGCTGGGTCTGGAGGGTGATCGAGCCGGCCGGCGTCGAGTCGGCCAGGTTCGGCTTCCACGACTCGCTTCGCGTGAGCGTCTGCATGGCCACGCACCGCCCGTGCAGGAGGTAGAAGTTCGAGCCCTTCGACACGGCTCCGCCACCCGGGTTGCAGAGCGGCACCGCGAACGTATCGATGATGTTCTGGCCCGCGGAGGTGGCCGACCACGCGTAGTCGCGGCCGTGCCCGAGCTGCACGTACAGGTTCGTGCCCGGGAACGCGGCTCCGTCGGCATCGATCCCGGGCCCGTGGATGTCCTCCTCCATCAGGATCTCCGGCGTGAAGTAAGACACCTGCGGCCCCATCACGGCCAGCGGATGACCGCTGGCGCTGTGGCGGGCGCTGATCAGCAGCGCGTTGGACATGTCGCGCGGGAACGACATCAGCCCTGGGCCCGCGTTCGCCACCGCGCCCAGCGCTCCCGCGATCCGTCCGCGGCCGGCGGTCGACGCGCTGCGCACGGCCGCGCTCGGCGCCGCGCCCGCGATCACGTGGTTGACCAGCTGGACCGAGCCCGGGTCGGGCATCGCCAGTGTCCTTAGCGTCGCCTTGCTCGGCTTCGGGAGCCGCTGGTAGGGGAACGAGTGGCCGCGCACGGTGGTCGGAGCCTCCGGGTCGGCGGGATCGACGAAGCTCATCAGCGTCGCGAAGCCCGAGTGATCGGGACGGCGGCGCGGGTGCCTGGGATGCTTGGCGTGCTTGCCGGCCGCAGCGTGGGCGACCGGCGCCAGCTCGGGTGAGCCGGGCAGATTCGCCCGTTCGCGCCCAAAGCGCCGCCGCAGCTGCTCGTAGAGCAGCGCGTTGTTCAGCTGCCCACCGCCGCCGTTGCCGAAGATGCCGCCGACGAGCGTCGCGATCGAGACCACGTCCTCGACCGTGAACGGCTCGGGCAGGGTCCCGAGCGCGACGTACTCGCCCGGAAGCGTCGTCGCTGTGAACAGCGGGTTCTTGGTCCGGGCGATGTACGCGTTGATCCCGTCCACGTAGTTGGTCGCGTCGTCATAGATCTGATGGCCGAGCGGCGAGTGGTCCAGGCCGTACATGACCTGACCCACCAGGTCCTGGTGGGTGTAGGGCTCGCTCGCCCACACGCTCTCGTCCATCGAGACGTTCGACCCGCCGGCGAACGCCGCCAGGTCCCCCTGACCGGCATGCCGCAGGGCGTCGATGAAGAACAGCCGGTCCTCGGCGGTGGCGAAGCCGATCGCGAACATAAGCTCGGCGCGCGTGTCCCCGTAGATGTGGGGCACGCCGTAGCCGGAGTCACGGATGATCGTCGCCCCCGGCTCGGGGTGCTCGGTCGACTCGACGTCGCCGCTCTTCACTCCGAACGTCGCGTCCTTGTAGTACTTGCCGATCTGCGCCGCGGTGATGTTGGGCGCCGCGGTGGTCAGGCTCGAGTACATCCCGAGCTGGTCGTTGTTGTGGCGCGGCCGCGCCTTCGTGGTCTCATACGCGATCAGCTGTGCCGCGTCGACGAGGCCGTTCGTACCGGGCGGCAGGACGTTGCGAAAGCCGCCGAAGTCGTCGGTGCCGTACGGCGGCACGGCGGCCGAGGCACTGGCGGCGGCGCTCATCGCGGCGAGCAGCGTCGCCATGAACCCAACCAAGCGTTTCCCCGAAATACGACCCAAAGTCTCTCCTCCTGGCCAGCTGGCCAGGGGCGCACCCTACTACGCGACCGCGGTTGCGTTGCAACCGTGAAGCAGGGCTCGCGCGTCCTCGAGCGTCGGCGCCTGCTGCAGCGCCGCCTGCAGCGGCCGTCCTTCCCCAAGGCGCTCGACGTACCAGGGATAGAACTTCCGCAGGTAGCGGGCCGCCCGCTGATCGCCCAGGTGCTCTCGCGCGCGCTCGATCACCCAGTCGACCTCGGCCAGGATCTCGTCCGTCGTCGGATCCGCCGTTCGCGCCCCGAGCAGCTGCTCGAACAGCCACGGGTTCCCGAGCGAGCCGCGTGCCAGCAGCACCCCCTCGGCTCCGGTCCGCTCGAACGCATCGCGCGCCTGCTCGGCCGTCTGCAGCCCGCCGGAGATCATCACCGGCACCGGGAGCTCCTCGACCAGCGCACGGGCAAGCTCGTAATCGGGCTTGCCGCTGTGGCGCTGCGACGCGTGGCGTGGATGAATGCTCAGCCCCGCCACCCCGCCATCGGACGCGAGCCGCCGCGCTGTCTGCACCCCGCTCGCATCGCCCGGCCGGACGCCGGTGCGGAGCTTGACCGTCACCGGCAGCCCGCTACCGCGGGCGGCGGCCCGGGCGAGCGCCACGGCTCGGGCCGGATCCTCGAGCAGCGCCGCACCCGCCCCGGTCTTGCAGACCTTTGGCACCGGGCAGCCCATGTTGATGTCGATCAGGTCCGCTCCCGCCTCGGCCACGCGTTCGGCCGCCGACGCCATCACTTCTGGGTCGTGACCGAACAGCTGCACCGACACGGGGTGCTCGTCGGGGTGGATCCGCAGCAGCTCGCGGCAGGTCCGCTCGTTGCGGTAGTGCACGGCGAAGCTCGAGACCATCTCCGAGACCACGAGCCCAGCCCCGTAGCGCTTGGCCTGCAGGCGCACGAACCAGTTGCCGATTCCGGCCAGCGGGGCGAGCACGACGCGGTTGGGCACGGTGACGCCGCCGAGCGTCCAGCTGTCCTGAAGAGATCGCACCACGGTGATTCATGGTACGAATCCCGGCATGGACTTCGGATCGCTGCTACGGCCCTGGTTTGAGATCGTGCTCGATCAGGTCCCGGGCGTCGAGCTGTTCGACGCCCACACGCACCTCGGGCAGAACGACCCCGACGGGATGAAGCAGACGCCCGAGCAGCTGCTCGAGACGCTCGCGTTGGCGGGCGCCCGCGGCGCGTTCGTGTTCCCGATGCACGAGCCGGACGGGTACCCGCCCGCGAACGATTTCGTGATCCGCGCCGCGGCCGAGTCCGACGGCGCGCTGGTCCCGTTCTGCCGGATCGACCCCCACGCCGATCGGCCGGTCGCCGAGGCTGAGCGGAGCCTCGCCGCGGGGGCTCGCGGGATCAAGTTCCACCCCCGCGCGGAGAAGTTCAGCCTCGATCACCCCGAGGTCCGCAACCTGGTCGCGCTCGCGCACGAGCGCCGGCTGCCCGTCCTGATCCACGCCGGACGCGGAATCCCCGCGCTGGGACTGAACGCGGTGGAGCTTGCGGGCGACTTCCCGGACGCGCGGTTGATCCTCGCCCACGCCGGGATCTGCGATCTGTCCTGGATCTGGCGCGTGGCCGCCGATCATCCGAACCTCCTGTTCGACACCGCCTGGTGGATGCCGGCCGACCTCGAGGCGCTGTTCTCGCTCGTCCCTCCCGGGCAGATCCTGTTCGCAAGCGACGCCCCCTACGGCGCCACGCCGATGTCGGCCGCGTTCATGATCCGCCATGCGCTTGAAGTCGGGCTCTCGGGCGAGCAGATCCGCAGCATCACCTCGGAGCAGTCGGTGCGTCTCGCCGAGGGCGCGGATCTGGTTCCCGCGGGACCGGCAGTGGGCGAGCGCGAGCGTCCCCCCCACGTGCTGCTCGGGCGCGTGTCCGAGTTCCTGATGCTTGGCGCGATCGCGACCATGCGCGGCGGAGACGGGACGGAGATGATCGCCCTCGCGCGGCTCGCCTGTGATGTGCCCGAGGAGATTGACGACGCTCCGGTGTTCGCGGCGATCCGCGCCCTGATCGACACCCACGATCAACTGCACGAGGCCGACTCCACCGACCGCCGCCGAATCGCCTTCCTGATCCTCGCCGCGACCTGTGCGCGCACGCCCGAGGTGCCGGTGCCCGTGCCCGCGCCGCGGGTCGAGGCGGCCTAGACCTGGTTGCGCTCCCAGATCAGGCGCAGCCCGGTCAGCGTCAACAGATCGTCAACGTCGTCGATCGTCTCGCGGATGAACGGCACGATCGCGCCGGCGAGGCCGCCGGTGGCGATCACGGTCGTGCTCGGCCCGAGCTCGTCACGCAGGCGGCGGACGAAACCGTCGACCTGCGCGGCGAAGCCGAACACGATCCCGCTCCGGATCGCGTCGACGGTCGACTTCCCGATCAGCCCGCGCGGCGCAGCGAGCTCGACCTTCGGCAGCTTCGCCGCGCGCTCGTACAGCGCGTCGATCGAGATCTCGGCGCCGGGGCTGATGATCCCGCCGAGGTACTCCCCGGCGGCCGACACCGCGTCGTAGGTGATCGCGGTGCCGAAGTCGACGACCACGCAGGTGTCCTTGACCCGCTCGTAGGCGGCGACCGCGTTGACCAGCCGGTCGGCGCCGACCTCGTGCGGGTTGTCGATCCGGATCGGCATCCCGGTCTTGATCGTCGGCCCCACCACGAGCATGTGATGGCCGAGGTAGCGCTCGGCCATCTCCGTCCATTGCTCGGAGAGCTGCGGGACGGTCGAGGACACGATCGAGGCGACGACGTCTGAGAACGACAGTCCGCGCAGAGCGAGCAGGTTCGACAGCGCGGCTCCGAGCTCGTCCCCGGTCGATTCCCGCACGGTCGCGAAGCGCCAGTGCTCGGCGACCTCGGTGCTGCCGGTGGCGTAGACGCCGAAGTGCGTCTGGGTGTTGCCGACGTCGACGACCAGGAGCATCGCCGCGCATTATCCCCGGCCGGCAAATAAGCTCCCGGCTCGATGCGGCTGAGGCTCTACGTCGTCCACGGCTCGCACCCCTGTGCGGCGGTGGAGAAGGCCCTCGCGATGAAAGGGCTCCGCTACAGCGTGACCGAGTGGCCGCCGCCGATGCAGGTCCCGCTCCAGAGCATGCTGTTCGGCGCCCGCACCGTACCCGGCCTGACGCTTCGCAACGGATCCTCCGAGAAGGTCCAGGGCTCGCGCGCGATCATGCGGCGCCTGGACGAGCTCGTCCCCGAGCCACGCCTGCTCCCGGAGGACCCGGCAGCCCGAGCCGCCGTCGAGGAGGCGGAGCGCTGGGGCGACGAGGTGTTCCAGCCGATCGGCCGAGAGCTAGTCTGGGCCGGGATGCTGAGGGATCCGGCCGCGATGGTCAGCTACGGCGAGCACTCGCGCCTGCGTCTGCCGGCGCCCGCGGTGCGCCTGAGCGCGCCCCTGATCGCACGGATGGCGGCGCGGCTCAACCACACCGATGCCGACGTGGCGAGCGCCGATCTCGCGGCGCTGCCCGGCCAGCTCGACCGGATCGACGGATGGATCGCCGACGGCACGATCGGCGACCCCGAGCGGCCGAACGCGGCCGACCTCCAGCTCGCCTCCACGCTGCGCCTGCTGCTCACGGTCGCCGACGCACGAAGGCTGATCGAGGGACGTCCGTGCGCGGAGCTCGCGATGCGCCTGTTCCCCGAGGCCGACGGCGAGCTCCCGTCCGGGACGCTCGCCTCAAGCTAGGCGAGGCGGGCCTAGGCGAGCGGCGGACCGACCAGCTCAACGGCCTGGCCGGGACCGAGCCGGTCCAGCGCGTCGGACAGGCGACCGCGTCCGGGCACGGTCAGCGCGGGATCGAGCTCGAGCAGCGGGACGATCACGAACCGCCGGCTGGTGAGATCGGCGTGCGGGAGCCGGAGCCGCGTGGACTCGTACTGGAGCGAGCCGAGCAGCAGCAGGTCGACGTCGATCACGCGCGGCCCGTGGTGGACACCTCCCGGGTCGCGCCCGAGCGTCTGCTCCACCGCCTTGCAGGCGTCGAGCAGGTCCTCTGGCCCGTGTGTGGTCTCCACACGCACACAGGCGTTCAGAAACTGGCGCTGATCGGGCAATTCGCCGACCGGCTCGGTCTCGTATACGGATGACGACGCGAGCACGCTCACGCCCTGGCTGGGTAGCTCACCGACCGCGCAGGCGAGATGCGAACGCCGATCGCCGATGTTCGAGCCCAGCCCCAGGTACCCCAGCAACTCAGTCGGCCTCGCGCCAGACCTCGACGGAGACCTCGCTCAGCGGGAACGCGAGCGGCGGTTCGGGCTTGGCGGCCTTTACCCACACCGCCTGGGCCGCGTACTGGGCGATCAGGCGGTCGGCGATCGCGGCGCACAGCCGCTCGAGCGTCTTGTACGAGCGCTGCTGCGCGACCAGGTTGGCGGTGTCGCAGACCTCCGCGTAGTCGACCGTGTCCTCGATCCGGTCGGTGACCGTGGCGTCGCAATCACCGACGTCGAGCCGCAGGTCGAGCAGCAGCCGCTGTCCGACCTCGCGCTCCGCCGCGGTCACGCCGACGTGGGTGAACAGCGACAGCCCACTGATCTCGATCGTGACCTCGGGCTCGCTGGGTGCGGGGCCATCGTCGTCGTCCTCGTCTACGTCGTCGTACTCGTCGGCGTCGTCGAGATCCATGGCGTGGTGACCGTAGCAGCAGCAACCTGCAGCGCGTCCCGGACCGGCGCGACGTCGTGGACGCGGAACACCCGCGCCCCGCGGGCATAGGCGAGGACGTTGGTGGCGATCGTCCCGGGGAGCCGCGAGCCGGGGTCCGAGCCACGGGTGATCTGGCCCAGGAACGACTTGCGCGAGGTCCCGATCACGAGTGGGCGCCCGAGCGCCAGCAGCTCGTCCAGCCTGCGCAGCAGCTCGAGGTTGTGCTCGAGTGTCTTGCCGAAGCCGATGCCCGGATCGAGCAGGATCCTGTCCTCGGCAATACCCGAGGAGGTGGCGAACGCGAGCCGCTGCTCGAGGAACGCCTTGACGTCGCTGACGACGTCGTCATAGCGGGGGTCCTCCTGCATCGTGCGCGGCTCGCCCAGCATGTGCATGAGGCAGCACCGAACGGCAGACCGGGCCACCACCTCGGCCATCGCCGGATCGCCTCGCAGCGCGGTGACGTCGTTGACGAACGTTGCGCCGGCGCCGATCGCGGCGGCCGCGACCTCGGCCTTCGAGGTGTCGATCGAGATCTGGGCTCGGCTGCCGTGCTCGATCAGCCCCCGGATCACCGGGATCACGCGCGCGCGCTCGGTCGCGGCCCCGACCGCTTCGGCACCGGGCCGTGTCGACTCGCCGCCGATGTCGAGGATCTCGGCGCCCTGCGCCTCGAGCTCGAGGCCGTGAGCGATCGCGGCATCGGCGTCCAGATACATCCCGCCGTCGGAGAACGAGTCGGGCGTGACGTTGACCACGCCCATGATCGTGAAGGGATGCTCCGCGGGGCCTGGAGCCCCGCGTTCTGACCCGGCTGCTCGCCCTCCGGGCTCGCTTGACGGCTCGCTCCGCTCACTCATCGGGCCAGCGTCCATGCTCATCGAAGTACCGGCGCGCCTCCTCCTCCTGGTCGCGCTCGCGATTGCTCTCGATGCTCATCCGAAACAGCCAGTTGATCATCCACACGATCAGCGCCGAGCCGAGCAGGACGACGCCCGCCGCCGCGAGCCCGCCCTTGGCGTGGCCCGCAATCACGAGCGCCACGCCGACGATCGCGATCGCCAGTGGCAGCCACACGCGCGCCACGGAGAGGGCGACGCGGCCGAGTCTCCCACCATCTCCGGTCATCGTGGCCCGCACGTTACCTGGACCGGTGCAGCGGCCCGCGCCCGCGCTCGTGTAGTTTGAGCGCCGGCCGGACTGTCATCACCACAGAGGAGACCCCGTGCCCGAGAAGCCAACCGTCACCCGCCGCACCCTGATGCAGACCGCGGCCGCCGGGGGCGCCGCTGCGCTCGCCGCGAACGGCCTCCCGGCATGGGCCAAGCCAATCCTCCGGGCCACACACGTCCGTCATCCAGGCAGTCGCCCCTTCCCCCATCTCCCCGCGGGCACCGCCAGCATGCCCGAGATCAAGCACATCGTGGTGTTGATCATGGAGAATCACTCGTTCGACAACCTGCTCGGGATGGTCCCCTACCAGGTTCCCGGCCGCGCGGGTGTCGACGGGCTGACGCGTCACCGGGGCGTGTTCAAGAACTTCAATCGAAACGCCAGCGGCCACGAGGTGTTCGCCCAGCACGCGTCGACCCCGTGCCAGTACCACGCCGTGCCGAGTCAGGCTTGGGACGCGAGTCATCAGTCCTACGACAACGGGCGCAATGACGGGTTCGTCCGCGCCAGCGGCCCGATCGCGATGCGCTTCTGGGATCAGCGCGACCTCCCGTTCACCTATTCCCTGGTCGAGCACTTCCCGATCGGCCAGCGCTTCTTCTGCTCGACCCTGTGCCAGACCTATCCCAACCGCCGGTTCTTCTTCGCCGGGACCGCATCCGGCGCGATCAACGACAAGGCCTACGCACTGATCACCCCGGCCGCCAACGGCACGATCTTCGACCGACTCGACGCCCACCACATCCGCTGGCGCGCGTACGCCGACCCGCTCGCCAGCGATCTGATCCTGCCCAACGTCCGCAACAACAAGTCCCAGGCCGGGAACATCGGCACGATCGATCAGTTCACCGCGGACGCCGCGGCCGGCCGTCTGCCCCAGTTCACCTTCATCGACCCGAACTACGACACCACCTCGGAGGAGAACCCCCAGGACATCCAGGTCGGCGAGCAGTTCGTGGCAAAGATCGTCCATTCCCTGATGCGCGCCCCGACGTGGAAGCACACGGCGCTGTTCCTCACCTACGACGAGCACGGCGGCTACTACGACCACGTCCCGCCCCCGCGCGCGATCAAGCCGGACAAGATCCCGCCGCAGACCCTGCCCGGCGACCTGCCCGGCTCCTACGACCGCTACGGCTTTCGCGTGCCGCTGGTCGTCGTCTCGCCCTGGGCGAAGCCGCACTACGTCTCGAGCCGCGTCCAGGACCTGACCTCGATCACGGCGTTCATCGAGCGCAAGTGGAACCTCCCGGCGATGACCTACCGAGACGCCAACGCCGACCCGATGACCGACTACTTCAACTTCCACCACGCCAGCTTCGCCAAGCCGCCGCGGCTCGCCGCCGCGCTGCCACTGGCTCCAGGCCTGGCGAAGTGCAAGGCCGCGGGTCTGACCCCGCCGCTGCCGCCGGGGGTCAGCGAGCAGAGCGACGTCGTCCGCGGCCTCGATTGGGCCGCGCGCCGGGCCCGCTGAGGACTACTCGGCGGTTCCGCCGGCGAGGCCTGGGCGCGGCAACGGCCGCGGGCCCTCCTGGCGGCCGGTACGCTCGGCCGACGCGGGGGGCAGCGGGACCTCGGGCGGGGGCGGCGCCTCGGCGCCGAACACCTGCTCCTCGGTCTGGCCGTCTAACAGAGCCTCGAACTGCTCGCGCTCGATCGTCTCGCGCTTGATCAGGACCTCGGACAGCTTCCCGAGCGACGTGCGGTGGGTGTTCAGGATCTCCTTGGCCTGAATGTGCGCCGACTCGACGATCCGGCGAATCTCGTCGTCGATCTCGCGCGCGATCTCGTCGCTGTAGTCGGGCTCGGCGGAGAACTCCCGGCCGAGGAACGGCTGGCCGTGGTCGTGGCCGAACACACGCGGGCCGAGCTTCTCGGACATCCCGAAGCGCATCACCATCTGCTTCGCCGTCGCCGTGACCTTCTCGAGGTCGTTGGAGGCGCCGGTGGTCACCTCGCCGAACACGATCTCCTCCGCGGCGCGGCCGCCGAGCGTCATCGCCATCGTGTCGGTCAGTTCCGCGCGCGTGGTCAGGAACTTGTCCTCCCCGGGCAGGGAGATCGTGTAGCCGAGCGCCTGGCCGCGGGAGATCACGGAGATCTTGTGGATCGGATCGGAGTTCGGGAGGAAGTGCCCGACGATCGCGTGACCCATCTCGTGATAGGCGGTGATCTTGCGCTCCTTGTTGCTCATCACGCGGGTCTTCTTCTCCGGACCCGCGATCACGCGCATGATCCCTTCCTCGAGCTCGTCCTGCGTGATCTCGCGCTTGCCGTTACGGGCGGCGAGCAGCGCCGCCTCGTTGACGAGGTTCGACAGGTCGGCTCCGGTGAAGCCCGGGGTTTGACCCGCCAGGGCGTCGACATCGATTTCCCTCGCCAGCGGCTTGCCACGGGTGTGGACCTCGAGGATCTTCCTGCGGCCCAGGCGATCCGGGCGATCGACGACGATCTGGCGGTCGAAGCGACCCGGGCGCAGCAGCGCCGGATCGAGGATGTCGGGCCGGTTGGTGGCGGCGATCAGGATGATGTTGTCCTTCATCTCGAAGCCGTCCATCTCGACCAGCAGCTGGTTCAGCGTCTGCTCACGCTCGTCGTGGCCGCCGCCGAGCCCGGCGCCGCGATGGCGGCCGACGGCGTCGATCTCGTCCATGAAGATGATGCAGGGCGAGTTCTGCTTGGCCTGCTCGAACAGGTCCCGCACGCGCGAGGCGCCCACGCCAACGAACATCTCGACGAAGTCGGAGCCGCTGATGCTGAAGAACGGGACGCCGGCCTCACCCGCGACCGCGCGGGCCAGCAGCGTCTTCCCGGTACCGGGCGGGCCATACAGGAGAACGCCCTTGGGGATGCGAGCCCCAAGGGCCTGGAATTTCTTGGGATTCTCGAGGAACTCCTTGATCTCGTGGAGCTCCTCGACAGCCTCGTCCACCCCGGCCACGTCACGGAACGTGATCTTCGGCGAGTCGACCGACATCCGCTTCGCGCGCGACTTGCCGAACGACATCACCTTCGAGCCACCGCCCTGGACCTGATTCATCAGGAAGATCCAGAAGCCGATGAAGATGATGAACGGCAGGATGTAGGTCAGAAGCGACAGCCAGCCGTTCGAGGTCTTGCCCTGGACGTCGAGCGTGCCGCCCTGAACCTGGGTGGTCTCGGTCTGCGCCTTGTTGATCAGGGTCGCGGCGTAATCGTCCGGATAGCCCACCGAGTACTTCTGGTTGCCCGTCGTGGTGACGTCAACCGTGTTGTCCTTGGTGTGGATCGAGAGCGTCTTGACCTGGCCTGAGTCCAGCTGCTGGATCAGGTTCCCGAACGTGTAGTGCGGGGAGTGGCTCGAACTCCCGATCAACTTCTGGGCGAAGAACGCGAGCACGACCACGATCAGAATCGGGAAGGCTGCGCTCTTGAAGAACCGGCTCATAGCGAAATCCCGCGCGTCCTGCGCCTGGGCTTAGGTCGGGGAAGAGCCAAGCGTAGCACCTGGGTTTGGGCCTCTGAAAAGGGTTGCATCGTGCTTCTCATTGCTTTAAGGCTGCAACGTAAGGCAAGTTGCGGTAGCGCTCCTCGTGGTCGAGGCCGTATCCGATCGCGAATCGGTTGGGGATCTCGAAGCCCACGTACCGGGTTTGAAGCTCCACTTTCCGGCGCTCTGGTTTGATCAGCAGCGCGCACACCTCGAGTGAACGGGGATCGCGCCCGGCCAGGTTGCGCAACAGGTATTGAAGGGTCAGGCCGGAGTCGACGATGTCCTCCACGATCAGCACGTCGCGGCCCTCGATCACGGCGTCGAGGTCCTTGAGAATGCGCACGACGCCGCTCGACTTCGTCGCCGAGCCGTAGGAGGCGACGGCCATGAAGTCCACCTCGCACGGAATCTCGAGCTCGCGCATGAGGTCGGAAAGGAAGAACACGGCGCCTTTCAGTACCCCGATCAGCACCAGATCCCTTCCCGCGTAGTCACGCGAGATCTCCGCCGCCAGCTCACGAACCCGGCGCGCGAGATCCCCGGCCGGGACGAGGATCTCCCCGATCGCGTCGTCTTCGTGCATCCGTTCCCTAGTCTATGGGGGCACGCGGAGCGTGCGGTGTGGGTGGCGTGCGCCCGCAGCGCAGGACGCCGCCGCTGACGGTCGCCCGCACGCCGTGTGGCAGGTCGAGTGACCCCTTGTCAAGAGCCAGGATCTCCTCCAGCCGCCTGGCCGCCCCGGGCGCCGGCCGGCCGACGGCGCTGTCCGCCAGCCGCTGCACGACCAGCCGCGCGAGCGCGGGCGGCAGCTCGCGCAGCCGGGCGAGCGGCAGCTCCCGCTGGCCGGCGAGCACCTCGTCGACGAGGCCGTCGAGCATCTCTGACTCGTCGCGCAGCCGCTCGGCCAGGGCCAGGATGTTGCGCTCCGCGCCGGGGTGGACACGGCGGAATGCCGGCACCAGCTCCCCTCTCACGCGGGCGCGCGCGTACGCGTCCGCGAAATTGCTGGCGTCCTCGCGCCACGGCAGCCCGCGCTCGCGGCAGTATTCGGCCGTCTCCTCGCGCGTGAAGCCGAGCAGCGGCCGGACCAGGATCCCGTCGCGCGGCTTCATCCCCAGCAGCGCCCGGCGCGACGGGGAGGACGCCAGCCGGTAGAGGATCGTTTCCACCTGGTCGGTCGCCGTGTGCCCGGCCGCCACGTTGGAGCCGAAGCCGAGCGCGAGTCGCGCGGCTGCGCCGTAGCGCTCATCCCGCGCCCACGCCTGGAGATTCCCTCGCTCCGGCCGCAGGGGGCGGCGGACCTCGAGCCCGACCCCCAGCCGTTGGCAACACTCCGCGCAATGCCGCTCATCGCCGTCGGCCTCATCCCGCAGCCCGTAGTTGACGTGCAATGCCCGCACGGCATCGGGCCCGGCGATCCGCACCGCCAGATCGAGCAGACAGGTCGAGTCACGCCCGCCGGACAGCAGCACGAGGGCGCCGCGGTCGCCGGCCAGCAGCCCGCCCTCGCGAACGCGCGCGAGCATCGCATCGGCGGTCACTCCTCCTCCTTCTGGCGCGCGAGGAAGATCTCGGTGGTCTCGCTGAAACCCTTCAGCTTGACCTCCGCGATCCGCTCGAATTCGAGGTGCGAGCCGGCGTGCTCCACCACCGGGCGGGTCACGAGCACCTCGCCCCCGGCCGAACGTGCCGCGACCCGCGAGGCGATGTTGACGTCGCGCCCGTAGTAGTCGCCGTCTCGGTACAGGGCGTCGCCATAGTGGATCCCGATCCTCGGCAGCGGCCGCTCGGACTGCAGGCGCTGAAAGCCGACTGCCCAATCGGTCAACGTCGCCGGGTCGGCGCCGACCACCATCACCTCGTCGCCGATCGTCTTGATCACCCTCGCCTCATCGGGCAGCGTCACCTCCACCGCCTCGACAAACCGCTCCACCGCGTCCACGGCTTCGAGCTCGCCCGCCTCCTCGGTCAGCCGCGTGTAGCCGGCCAGGTCCGCGAAGGCGATCGCCACGCGCATCCGCCCAAGGTCAACGGCCTCACCGTCGAGGTCGGCCTCCATGTGCCCGACCACGTCCTGCTCGATGAAGTGCTGCAGGTAGCGCTGGTGGACCTGGTCCATCACCGGCGAGGACAGCGGCAGCAGCTCCCGTGAGAGCGACAGCATCTCCTCCGCCATCTCCATCCCGGTCGATCCCGAGCGCATCAGCGGCTCGTGGACGTAAAGGTGAAACAGGCGCACCTCGGCATCCGCCACCTGCGCCATCGCCTGCCCGTAGACCCGCACCAGCTGCAGCGTTGCCACCAGCGGCAACCCCGCCGCGAGCACGGCGGCCGCGTAGCGCAGAAGCTGAAGCTCGTCCTCGGAGATCATCTCGATCTGGGCCTGACCGATGCCGAGGGTGGTCAGGATCCGCTCGATCAGCGCCGGATCGAGCCCGGTCTCGCCAGCCGCGTCCCTGAGCGTGTAGACGCTGTCGCCATCCGGAAACAGCGCCTCGACATAGCCGAACGCGAGCCTGCCCTGCTCGGTGGCCTCGCGGATGCTCCGTAGCGAGTGGCCGCGCTCCCGCATCCTCGCCACGACCCGTGCATGAGCGACAGCCGCGGCGGTCCACTCTCCGTCGAACCCCGGGATCACGCCCTGCTGGGCCCACCGGCGCAAGGTGCCGGTGGTCACGCCGGCCCGTGCGGCCGCATCTGAAAGTGACAGGAGCTTGTCGCCCGACATCTGCCTACAGTCTCCCGAACCGATGCCACGGCGGCCCCCCTGCTCGGAACAGTCGGCAGCGGAGCCCCGATGAGAACGAGGCTCCGCCGCCCGCGGGCGTAACGGCCCGCTGCGTCGGCCGTAGGCGCTCGTCACGTTTCCGGCGGCGCCTCGCGGGGGTCCTCGGATGGACCGAGGAGACCCTTCCACGATCCGGCCTATTGCCTAGGTCGTAGGCGTAGGTCTACTCGCGGCGCGGCCGTCTGTCAATGCCGCCGGACTAAATTTCTCAGACTTCGAGGTGCGGGTAGTCAGCCGCGATCATCTCCCGATATCTCCCAAATAGCGGCTTTGTGATCGGGATGATCGCGAGCGCCGCCTTGACGTCGCCGCCGGCCTTGATCCGGCGGCGCGCGATCGCTATCGCGACGTTCTCCTTGCCCTGGAAATAGCGGTTCGCGGTGTCGGTGCTCATCGCCATCTTGACCTTTGGCTCCCACGCGATGTCGTCGGTCCACTCCCACTCCAGGTTCGGCCCGTCGGGGTCCCCGGCGTGGATGTTGACCACGAGATCGACATCCGTGAACTCGAACCTCTGCGGCGTGTCGGCGTCCCGCAGCTTGGGCCCCATCTCGGGGTCCTCGCTCATCAGCGTGAACGTCCGGTTCATCACCTCGCGGAACTCGTCGGTGGATCTGAAGGTGGTCATCGGCGCCGCGCCAGTCTAAGACACGGCTTAATCTCGCGAGTAATGAGCGGCACGCTCCACCTTCACCCCACGGCGCCGCTGGCCGAGCGGGTCCTGCTCCCCGGCGACCCCGGCCGGGCGCTGCTGTTGGCGCAGACGCTGCTGCGCGAGCCCAAGATGTTCAACCACAACCGCGGGCTCTGGGGCTACACCGGTGCGGCTGCCGATGGCGAGCTGCTGACGGTCCAGAGCACGGGCATGGGCGGCCCGAGCGCCGCGATCGTGATCTCCGAGCTGGCCGACCTGGGCGCGCGACGGCTGATTCGCGTCGGAACCTGCGGCGCCTTGCACCCGTCGCTGCGCCTCGGGGAGCTGATTGTGGTCACGGCGGCGCTGTGCGCCGATGGCACCAGCCGCGCGCTCGGTGCCGGTGAGCGGGTGACACCCTCCGAGACGCTCACCACCACTCTGGCCGACGCCGGCGACGCTCGCCCGGCGGTGATCGTCTCCACCGATCTGTTCTACGAGCCACGCGCCGGGCTCGAGGATGCCTGGGTCGACGCGGGAGCCGCGGCGGTTGAGATGGAGACCGCATCGCTGTTCGCGGTCGCGTCGCAGCGCCAACTGGAGGCCGCAGCACTGCTGATCGTCTCCGATCTGCTGCGCCCGGTCCGGGTCCGCATCGACGCCGACGGGCTGCGCGACGCCGAGCTGCGGGTCGGCGAGACCGCGCTCAGCGCGCTCTAGTGCGGGAGCCCCACCAGCGGTTAGCGCTTCGCCGCGGGCGCCTGGCCGGCGACCGCCTGCTCCAGCCGCTCGATCGCCTCCTCGATCGCCTCGAGCCGCTGCTCGATCGTCGATTGGGCGCCCAGGCTCTGGATGCGCTGCTCCACTCGGTCGAGCCCGTCCTCGATCCCCTCGAGGCGCTGTGAGACGCCCCGCAGGCGGCGGGTGAGACGCTCGAGGTCGCTCGCCGAGGGGAGGTTGAGGGCGCCCATCGCGACTTCCTGCGCGCGCATCGCGCGCTCGCGAGTCTCGAATGCCGCTGACAGCGCCCCGGTGACAACCGGGTGCTCAAGCAGCTGTTGTGCGAGCTTGCCGATGGCTTCCTCGCTCTGGCGGGTAACCCTGTCTCGTACGCCTTTGTCTTCGGTCATGTCCGTCTCCTGGAAATTTCGTCTCACAGTACACACAGATGCCGATTCTGGGTGCAGCGAGGCCCGCTGGCTGTGGTGCAGCGCATGCCTCAAGCTGAGCTTGAGGTCAAGGGCCGTCGAGCTGCCCTGCCCGCCGCTACAGTGTCAGTGTCGATCGGCCGATGGGAGGAGTGGTCCGGCTGCTTTCAGCACGGTTTGTGACCCCTCCCGACGAAACCTCACCACCAGAAACAGTTCCTCGTTGCAAAGCTCCGTGGCAGTCAGTAGCGTCCTCTCGGCGCCGTCATGTCCCGCGGCGTGGCTAGCGTGCGCGTAAACATGGCGGGAGGAGATAGGCCACAGTGCTGAGAAGGCGGAACCTAATCGTCGCAGCCCTGACGACGAGCTTGATGCTCGTTGTGTACGGGCTGGGCGCAATTCCGACCGCCTCCGCCGACACCTGCGTGATCACGGTCACGGTGTTGGGAGGTAAGCAGCTGACCTTCACCGTCAACGTCCCGCCCGGCACGCCGCTCTCGTCGATCTCGCTGCCGGTCAAGCTCCCGGTGCAGAACGTGACCGAGTCGTGCACCTCATCGAGCTCCAGCACGAGCTCCACCACCACGACGACCTCGACCTCAACCTCGACGTCGACCTCGACCTCAACCTCGACTTCAACCACGAAGGGCCACTCGTCGAAGCCACCGAAGACGACCGGACCCGGCAAGGTCCAGCCGCCCTCCACCCATCACCAGACCAACCCGGGCGGCTCGAGCAACAACGGCGGCGGCAAGTCGAACTCGGGCGGCTCGAACGGCAACGGCTCGAACTCGAAGGGATCGTCGAAGGGCAAGTCGAGCAAGCCGGCGCCGGCGAAGACCAAGAAGGGCGTCCCGACCTCCACGAACCCGACCTTCTCGTTCTCGCTTCCCGGCGCGGCGCCGATCGGTGTTCCGAACTTCTTCATCGACTCGTTCCGGATCCCGCCGTTCCTGCTCCCGATCTACCAGGCGGCCGGGATCGAGTACGACGTGCCGTGGCAGGTTCTGGCTGCGATCAACGAGATCGAAACCGACTACGGCCGCAACCTGTCGGTGTCCTCCGCCGGCGCGGTCGGCTGGATGCAGTTCCTGCCCTCGACCTGGAAGACCTGGGGCGTGGACGCCAACGGTGACGGCGTCAAGGATCCCTACAACCCGGTCGACGCGATCTTCGCCGCCGCGCGCTACCTGCATGCTGCCGGAGCCTCCAAGAGCGTCTCCCAGGCGATCTTCGCCTACAACCACGCCGGCTGGTACGTCCAGTCGGTCCTACTACGCGCGAAGCTGATCGGAGGCATGCCGGACCAGCTGATTGGCGCCCTGACCGGTCTGGTCGAGGGTCACTTCCCGGTCGCCGCCCCGGCCAAGTACGCGGACTCGGGCGTGGTGGCGCTCTCGAAGAAGCGAGTGAAGTCGGGCAACGCCGCGATTCCCGTCAGCTCCGATGCCAGCAAGGGCGTCCAGATCTTCGCCAAGCAGAACTCGCCCGTTATCGCGGTCAACGACGGCAAGGTCGTCAAGGTCGGCAATAGCAAGCAGTGGGGCCGCTACGTGCAGCTTCAGGACTCCACAGGCAACATCTACACGTACGCGCACCTGGGCTCGATCCCCTCCAAGTACCCGGTGCCCAAGCCGATCAAGATCTCCGCGGCCGAGCTGACCAAGGAACTCTCGGCCCAGTCGCTGCCGACCACCCCGAAGGCGCCCAAGACCGCGGCGACGGCGGGCTCCCAGGCCGGCTCCGCCACGCCGACCACCACGAGCGCGACCAAGACGATCTCCAAGTCGAGCCCGATCACGCTTCCCGTGACCCCGGCGCCGGCCGCGCAGCCGGTCTCAAGCTCCACCCCGGCCCCGATGGTCAAGGAGCGGCTGTTCGCCGATCCGCACCGCGCCGCCTCCTACGCCGCGGGCGGCGCGCTCCAGATCCAGAACACCGGCCAGCAGATCTCGAACTTCCGTAACTACTTCTCAGACGTGCTGCACCTGGCCAAGAACCAGTACACGCTGCAGCCACTCAAGGCGGGGGCGATTCTGGTCGCCGGGACGATCCTCGGCCGGATCGCAGCGCCGACCAACACGACGGCCTCGAACATGACGTTCATGATCCAGCCCGCGGGCAAGAACGCTCCCATGATCGATCCCAAGCCGATCCTCGACGGCTGGAAGCTGCTCGAGGCCACCGCCGTGTACCGCGCCTCCGGCGTCGATCCGTTCTATGGCCCGGGCGCGAAGAACCCGACCATCGGCCAGGTTCTGCTGATGTCCAAGGAGCAGCTGCAGAGCCGCGTCCTCTCCGACCCGCGCGTGCAGCTCGACTCCTGCGGCCGCACCGCGATCCTCGGCGGCACGGTAGACCGCCGCGTGCTCGCGACGATCGAGTTCCTGTCCGCCTCGAGCCTCTCTCCGACCGTCTCCGGGCTCCCATGCGGCCATGCCGTGTTTGCGTCAACCGGCACCGGCGGCGTGAACGACACGAGCCTCACCATCACCAAGGTCAACAACATCCCGATCACCGGCCATCAGGGCGCCGGCTCGATCACCGACATCACGATCCGCCGCCTGCTCACCCTCCAGGGCGCGATGAAGCCCGACCAGATCATCTCGGCCATGAACTACAAGGGCCAGAGCAACACCCTCTCGCTGCCCGATCACTCCAACCGGATCCAGGTCAGCTTCACGCCGCTGTTCGGCTCCAACAAGAAGCTCTCGCAGCAGCTGGGCTCGATCCTCCAGCCCGGCCAGTGGATCAAGCTGATCAACCGCATCAGCCAGATCCCCGAGCCCGTCGTGCCGATCGCGCCCAGCAAATACGCCATCGGCGGCCACGGGCACTGATCGAGGCTTCACCCCCGTCTGACCCCGACCCGGCTCCCGACGCAGCCGGGTCGCCGGCTTCCTCAGAACCAGTCGGATCGCCTCCAGCGGCCCCGGATCCGGTCGGATCGCCAGCGGCCGGCCGCCTGTTCCGGTTCGCCCAGATCGAGCTGCCCTGGGCGCTGGGGCCTCCAGACGGACGCTACCTGCTCCGCCGCGAGGGCGACCCGCCCGAGGCCCGGCCCGCCCACGTGCTTGTGCTGGCCACCCTGGGCGCGCCAGAGCGGCGAAAGCTCTTCACCAAACGCCAGCGTCAGGCTCAAGTAGAGCCTGAGCCTTCGCCTGTGACCACCGGTCGGGCGACGATCATCGAGGTCGGCGAGCCACTGACCGGAACCGACGCCGCGCGCACGTGGTTGGAAGAGGCCGACGAGCAGTACCTGGCCGACGCGCTGGACGTCCTGAACCGCGTCCTCCACGCATTCCGGCTCGTCACGGCCGACCCCTACACCGGCCCCGTCAGTCGGCGGCAGGCACTCGTGGCCCGGATCGGCTACGGGGCCGGAGAGCAGGTCGCCGACGGACTCTGGACCACCGCCCGCGAGCTAGTCGACAGCGGGCCCCGGCTGCGCCGCCTGAAGGTGCTCCAGCCGCAGGCCCGGCTGGCCGCCGTGCTTGCGGGTCGCGAGCACGCGCTGGCCTGCGAGGAGCTGGTGCTCCGGGCGCGGCTCGATCTCGATCACGGTCGCGAGCGGGAGGCCGCGCTGCAGCTGCTGGTAGCGCTCGACGCCGCCCTGGCCGAGCTGCCCGCAGACCCGACCGCGCCGGCACTCGGGGATCGCCTCGATCAGCTACGGGCCCAGCGCGACCCGGTCACCGCCGCCGCTCAGGCCGCGCTCGCGGGTGCTTTGGACGACGAGCAGCGCGAGGCCGTGTCGTTCACGATCGGGCGGATCGAGGCCGCCCTGAGGGCGCGTGCGGTGGCGAACGCCTGATCCAGCCGGAAGCGCTCAGGCGAGCTCGAGCGCGGCCAGGACCGCGTCGAGCTCGTCCACGATGTCGCCATCGAGCTTCAAGGCCGCACGCGAGTCATACGGCGTCGCTCCCTGGGTCAGGATCGCGATCTGCCCGCCGACCGAGAGCGTCACCGCCGGCAGCTGGGCAACCGGGTAGACCTCGAGCGAGGAGCCGATGCACAGCATCAGCTCGGCTTCGCCCGCCAGCCGCTCCGCCTGGGCCAGTGCGTCGGCCGGCAGGTACTCGCCGAATAGGACCACGTCCGGCTTCAGCGGCTCACCGCAGTCGCAGCGAGGCACCAGGCGCTCATCGGACTCCCGCCGTGCCTTCACGTCCTCGATCTCGTATTGGCCCCGGCACGTGAGGCAGGACGAGTGCGAGATCGTCCCGTGCACCTCGACCAGCGCCCGCGAGCCCGCGCGCGAGTGGAGCTGATCGATGTTCTGCGTGATCACCGCGGTGAGCAGCCCGGCCCGCTCGAGCGCGGCGAGCGATTCGTGCGCCCGGTTCGGGCGCTTGTCCTCGAGGGTCTGGAAGCGCTCGCCGTAGAAATGCCAGAAGCGCTCCGGGTCGCGCCGGAACGCATCGATGTGCGCGACCTCCATCGGGTTGACGTTGCGCCACAGCCCGGTTCTGGGCGAGCGGAAGTCCGGGATCCCAGAGGGCACCGAGATTCCCGCTCCGGTGAGCGCGACGACCGAGCTGGCCTCGCGGATCAGCTCGGCCAGCCGCCCCGCCTTGTCCGTCGCGACGCTCACTTGCCCTGGAACTTCGGAGTCCGCTTGCCCAGGAAGGCGCTGATTCCCTCCTTGGCGTCCTCGGACGCAAACACGGCGCCGAAGCCCTGCTTCTCGGCCTCGATTCCCTCATCGAGGTTTCCAGCCGCGGAGATTTTCTTGATCTGCTGCACCGCCAGAGGCGCCTGGCCGGCAAGCTTGCGCGCCCACGAAAGGGCGGTGTCGAGCAGCTCATGGTCGGGCACGACGCGGGTCGCGAGACCCAGCTCGTAGGCCTCCTCGGCGCTGATCGGATCGCCGGTCAGGTTCATCTCCAGCGCCTTCGCCTCGCCGATCAGCCGCGGGAGCCGCTGCGTGCCCCCGAAGCCGGGAATGATTCCGAGGCTGATCTCAGGCTGGCCGAACGTGGCCGACTCCGCCGCGATCCTGAAGTCGCATGCCATCGCGAGCTCGCAGCCGCCACCAAACGCAAGCGCGTTCACGGCCGCGATCGTCGTCACGCTCGAGCTCTCCATCTCGCGCAGCAGCCCGTGCATCCGGTCGAGCAGCTCCTTGCCATCCGCCGCGTCCATCGTCGTGAATGCCTTGATGTCGGCGCCCGCGCAGAACAGCATCGGGTTGGCCGAGGCGAACACGAGCGCTCGCTGCGAGCCCTTGACCGCGTCCCACACCTTCTGCAGCGCCTGCACCACCTCGGGAGCGATTGAGTTCGCCGGCGGCCGATCGAGCCACGCGATCGCCACCGACTGATCCGGGCGGGTCTCGAGCTTCACCGGGCTCTCGTCCCAGCCCGCGTCGGGGCGCGCGTACGGGTAGAAGCCCTGCCCACTCTTGACCCCGAGCCGACCCTGGGCCACGAGACGCTTGAGGATCGTGGGCGGCTCGAAGTTCTCACCCCACTCGCGGGCGGCGTTCTCGAGCTTGGCCAGGATCTCGTCGAGGCCGATCTGGTCCGCCCGCGCGAACGGCGGTGGGATGATCCCGGCGCCGGCCATCATGCCCAGGTCGATGTCCTTCATCGACGCGATGCCCTCCTCGAGCACCAGGCAGCTCTCTACGAGCGCCTTCAGCGTGAAGCGATCGACCAGGCTTGCGGTGTCCTGACTAGCTGCCGTGCTCATAGAAACCCTTTCCAGTCTTGGCACCGAGGTTGCCGGCCGCGACCAGCTCCTGCATCTGCTTGTGGACGAAGAACCGATCGCCGTAGGACCCCTTCAGGTGCTCGGCGACGTGGAGCACCGTGTCAAGCCCGAGCAGGTCGGTGAGGAAGAACGGTCCCATCGGGGCCGCCTTCGACTCGGCCACGATCTTGTCGAGCTCCTTGATGTCGATTCCCGTCTCCTCCTGATAGCGCCACAGCTCGGCGACGCTCGAGTTGAGGATCCGGTTGACCACGAACCCCGGCGCCTCCCCACAGCGGATCGGCATCTTCTTGATCGTCTGCGCGAAGCTGGCGGCGGCCTGGACGGTCTCGGGCGAGGTGTCATCGCCCTCGATCACCTCGATCAGCCGCATCACCGAGGCGGGATAGAAGAAGTGGAATCCGACCACCTTGTCCGGCCGGCTCGTCGCCTCGCCCATCTCGGTAATCGATAGCGACGACGTGTTCGAGGCCAGGATCGCGTGGCCGGGGGTCACCTCGTCGAGCTCGGAGAAGACTGCCTGCTTGATCGGCATCCGCTCGGGCACCGCCTCGATCACGAAGTCGACGTCACCAAAGCCGTCGTACTCGGTCGTACCGGTGATCAAGGCGAGCTTGCGCTCGAGCTCGGCGGGGTCGAGCTTGCCCGCGTCAACGCGGACCTGCCACAGCGATCGGGCCTTCTCCAGCCCGGTGTCCACGAACTTCTGATCGACGTCCTTGAGCACAACGGGGATGTCGGCGTTCGCGACCACGTGCGCGATCTCGCCCCCCATCGTGCCGGCGCCGACCACGGCGGCTTTGAAAACGAACAATTTCGGATCCTTGGTCGGAGGGAAAATCCCGCTCTCGCGGGGGCCGCGCGGAGTGTAGTGCCGGCGGCCTGGACGCCACTTGCAGGCCCACACACGTTCAAGGTCCGCAAGCGCTGAGCGCGCGTCTCACCGCGCGGTGGCGCGGCGGCTCTCGAGCTCGACCCCGAACGCGCCGAGCGTCGTCCTGAGCGACGTCTCCATCGGGCGCCGGATGAACAGGAAGTCGATCACAGGCGTGAAGACGCTTCGCTTCCTGATCTCGTACTCGAGCGTGAATTCGACCTCCACCTCGTCATCGACCGGCGTGAAGGCCACGGTCTGCCGGCCCGTGATCGAGTCGTCGAGCACCTCAACCGTCTGCCCGACCAGGGCCTCGTAGTGCGTCACCCGCTCGGTGACCTCGCCGCGACCGGCGGGCCCCGACACCCACTGGACGCGGGCGCCGACCTCCGGCCAAGTCGAATCAACGCTCACCACCCTGTCGAGCCCGTCGATCCACAGCTGCCACGCGCTGGTGTCGTACCAGCAGCTCTCCGCCTCGTGGACCGTGCCTGCGAACCTCTGCGCGACGCTGACTCTCCTCACCGCCGCGATTATCGCTAGCCGAGCGGCCGCAGTACGCTTGACCCGAGGATGACGGAGACGCTTCCGGATCACGTCGAGCCGTACACGAACATCTCGTCAAAGGCGTACGAGCATCCGGCCGACCGCGCCGCCACCGCTGCGCTGAAGGCAGTGCCGATGCTCGATCCCGTCGTCCGCAGGCTGGTCGAGTGGCGCTACGAGCGCGCCCTGCGCCAGTTCTATCTCGGCAACTCCGTGCGGGTGGGCGAGCACCAGCTGCCGGACCTGTGGGCGGCCCATCGCGGCGTCTGCGCCATTCTTGACATGCCCGAGGAGTACGACGTCTACGTCACCTCGCCGGTGCCTGGCCTGGCCCAGGCGATTGGCTCGGGCAAGCCGATGATCGTCATCGACTCGATGCTGCTCCAGCGTCTCGGCCCCGGCGAGCAACGCGTGGTCCTGGCCCACGAGCTGGGTCACATCCTCTCCGACCACGTCCTCTACATCACTGCCCTGAACATCCTGCTCAGCGTCTCCAACGGCCTGCCGTTCTTCCTCGGCATCCCGTTCCGGGCGGTCAAGGCCGTGCTGCTGGAGTGGTACCGCGCCACCGAGCTCACCTCCGACCGCGCCGCCGCCCTAGCCGTCCGTGATCCACAGATCGTTTGCCGGACGTTGATGGTCACCGCCGGTGCGATGCCGGCCGACGAGCTCAACCTCGACGCGTTCATGACCCAGGCGATGGAGTACGAGACCTGGGACGACGCCTCCGACCGCGCCCGCCGCTTCCTCAACGAGATCGGCCAGACCCACACCCACGCCGTCCGCCGCGTCTCCGAGGTGATGAAGTGGGTCCAGACCGGCGAGTACGACCGCATCGTCCGCGGCGAGTACCGCACCCGCGACCAGGAGGCCGACGTCCGCGCCGAGGCCACCGACGCGATCGAGTTCTACACGGAGCGCTTCCGCACTATCTTCCGCGACGCCGGCGACAACCTCTCCTCCCTCGGCGGCCAGATGGGTGATATGGCTGGTTCGGTCGCCGAGTGGCTGCGCAAGCGCGGCGGTCCCGGGTTCGGGGGCGGTCCGGGGTTCGGGGGCGGCGGTTCTGGCTCTTCGGGCGGGTCGGGCGGGTCGGGCGGTTCGGGCGGTTCGGGCGGGTCGGGCGGTTCGGGCGGTTCGGGCGGGTCGGGCGGGTCGGGCGGGTCGGAGGACGGCGGACTCGACGACGAGGCCTGACGAGCGCGCCGGCGCGGACGACGCCCCCGCGCGGCCCATCGGCGGCGTTCGGCGCTACGGCGGCGTCACGCTCGCGCCGCCACCCCAGCCGAACGTGACAAAGGCTGCAGCTATCGGCCTCAACGTCACGCTCGCGCCGCCACCCCAGCCGAACGTGACGAAGGCTGCAGCTATCGGCCTCAACGTCACGCTCGCGACACCTGACAGCTCGAGCGTGACGCAGTTCCACCCAAGGCCGGCCGCCCGCGGCCCCGCCCATCAACGCCCGCAGCCCCGCCCACGGAACGCCCGCACCCCGCCGGCCGCCCGCCCCCCGCCCCCCGGCCCACCGCACCCCGCACCGCGCCGGCCGGCCGCCCGCGGCCCCGCCCATCAGCACCCCGCCCGCGCCGCTTGACACCAGCGATACAGTCACGATATATCGTTATATATCGTCCGCCCCCGGTGTAAGGCCGGACTCTCACCCCGGCCGATCGACCAAAAGGATCACCACGTGACCAGTGAAGCTTTCCCACATCCACCCTGGATTCAGTTCATGTCGAGGGGTCGCCGTCCGCGACCGGACAACCTCGACCGGCACGGAGACGTGCGCTACTTCGGCGGCCCGTTCCGAGGCGGCGGTCCGATGTTCGGGCCTCCCTTCGGCGGCGGTCGCGGGCGTAGGCGCCGTGGCGACGTGCGCGTGGCGCTGCTGCTGCTGCTCGCCGAGGAGCCGCGCAACGGCTACCAGCTGATGCAGGAGATCGAGGAGCGCAGCGGCGGGCGGTGGCGCCCCAGCCCCGGCTCGGTCTACCCGACGCTCCAGCAGCTTGAGGACGAGAGTCTGATCAGGCCCATCGACGTCGAGGGCACGAAGCTGTTCGAGCTCACCGATGCCGGTCGCGAGCAGCTCGACGCCCATGCTTCGGAGGCCCCGCCTTGGGAGGAAGAGGAGGACGCTGCGACGCTGAGCGACCTCAAGGCACAGCTCAAGCAGCTCCACATCGCCTCGCTGCAGGTCCTCCAGGCCGGTGGCGAGGAGCAGCTCACCCGCGCGGCTCAGGTGCTCGCCGACGCCCGCAGGGCGCTGTATCGGATCCTCGCCGAGGATCCAGAGGCCTGACCCCGTAACGTTAGGAGCGAAATGTCAGGCAGCAACGGCAAGGGACCGCAGCCGCCGGCGATCGTCGTGCGGGACCTCGTCAAGGAGTTCGACGAGGTCAAGGCGGTGCGCGGCGTCAACTTCGAGGTCGAGACCGGCGAGGTGTTCGGGTTCCTCGGACCGAATGGCGCCGGCAAGACGACCACGATCAACATGCTGTGCACGCTCGCGAAGCCGACCACCGGCAGCGCGACAGTGGCCGGACATGACGTGGTCACCGAGCGCGACGACGTGCGACGCAACATCGGGCTGGTGTTCCAGGACCCGACGCTCGACGGCTATCTCACCGGCGAGCAGAACCTGAAGCTGCACGCCGAGCTGTACGGGGTGCAGTCGCACCTGGTCGCGCCCCGGATGCAGCAGGTCATGACGATGGTGGGGCTGTGGGATCGCAAGGACAGCCCGGTGGCGACCTACTCCGGAGGCATGCGCCGCCGGCTCGAGATCGCGCGCGGCCTGATGCATTCACCGCGCGTCCTGTTCCTCGACGAGCCGACGATCGGGCTTGATCCGCAGACCCGGCGGTCGATCTGGACCTACATCCGTGAGCTCAAGCAGCGCGAGGAGATCACGATCTTCATGACCACCCATTACATGGACGAGGCGGAGTGGTGCGACCGCATCGCGATCATGGACCATGGCGAGATCGTCGCGCTCGATGCTCCCGAGACCCTCAAGGAGCAGGTCGGAACCGACCGAGTCACGATCCACACCGACGACGATCAGGCCGCGATCGCCGCGATCCGTGAGCGATTCGGGATCGAGGCCAAGGTGTCCGAGGGCGCCGTCACCTTCGGCGTCCCGGGCGGCGAGGAGTTCGTGCCCCGGCTGTTCGCCGAGCTCGGCATTCCGATCAAGGCGGTGAGCGTCTCACGGCCCACGCTCGACGACGTGTTCATGTCGTACACGGGTACCTCGATTCGGGACGCCGAGGAGGATCAGAGCAAGGCGAGAAACCGGGTGATGATGCAGGTCATGTCCGGAGCCAGGCGATGAGCACGACCACCGATCGCCCCGAGACGACGGTCGCGCCCGCGGCGGCGACGGAGGTCGTCCGCGTCAGCGTCCCGAAGCGCAGCTTCGCCTCCGAGCTCCGCGCGATCAGAATCGTCTGGCGCCGGGAGCTGATCCGCTTCCGCGCCGACCGGCTGCGGATGATCACCTCGCTCGTTCAGCCGCTCCTGTTCCTGTTCGTGCTCGGGGCAGGCCTCCAGCGCCTCTCGAGTGCCGGAACCCATGGCGTCGCGCTGAAGACGTTCATCTACCCGGGCATCCTCTGCATCTCGGTGATGTTCACCGCGATGTTCTCGGCCGCCTCGATCGTGTGGGACCGTGAGTTCGGCTTCCTCCGGGAGATGATGGTCGCTCCCGTCCGCCGAAGCTCGATCGTGATCGGCAAGGTCCTCGGCGGCACGACGGTCGCCGGGTTCCAGGGGGTGATCGTGATCTGCCTCGCCGGGTTGGTCAAGGTCCCCTACGATCCGCTGCTGATCCTCGGGATCTTCACGCTGCAGCTGCTGCTGGCGTTCGCGATCACCGCGTTCGGCGTGATGATCGCCGTGCGGATCAAGCAGATGCAGTCGTTCATGGGCGTGATGCAGATGATCGTGATGCCGATGTTCTTCATCTCCGGCGCCTTGTTTCCGGTCGCCGGGCTGCCGCGCTGGCTCGAGATTCTCAACCGCCTCGACCCGCTGACCTATGCGGTCGATCCGATGCGGCGGATGGTGTTCAGCGCTCTGACGATCACGCCCGCGGCCCGCCGCGCGCTGGATCCGGGCGTCACGTGGTGGGGCTGGCACGTGCCGGCGGTGTTCGAGGCCGGCGTGATCGTCGTGCTCGGCCTGGTGATGCTGTCGATCGCGATCTGGGAGTTCAGCACTACGGAATAGGGCCGATGTAGCGGCGGTACGCCGCGAGCCAGTTGCGCGCGATCTGCGACTGCGCGCTGGCCAGCGGTACCGTTCCGTCGCACACCAGCTCGTGCAGCCGGTCCTCGATGCGGTCCTTGATGTTGGGGCTCGCGCCCGGCTCTGGCCACAGGTTGCGCGGATCGTTCGTGGCCCCGCCGAGCTCGAGCGAAACCAGGTGGTCGTACTCGTAACCGCGAGCCGAGCCACCATCACCGTACGAGGCCATGCTCGCGTACTTCTCACGCTCGGTGATCGACTCCGGCGGCCGCACCGACTCGCTGTAGCCGCTGCGGCAGATCGTGCTCTGGAGGTTCGCCTGGGTGACGGCGGGACTGACCGCGCCGGGTGTGCAGCTCGGGTCCGGAAGCGAGAGCTCGCCGCTGCCCCGAGCGCGGCAGCTTCCCGCGGGCGGCTGGGGTTGCACGGTGTGGTTGCCGGCGGTACCGACCGGCAGCGGCTTCGGCGCGGTCGTCGTGGCGTGGTGGGGGTGGTGATGCTGGCGCTTCGCGGGCCGGCGATGGTGTGGCCGCGGCGTGGACGAACTCGATGCCGACGCCGTGCTCGAGCTTGAAGACGAGGCGCCGGTCGTCGAGTCAGCCGCGCACCCCGGCACGGCCACGGCGAGGAGGCAGGCGATCACAGCTGAGAGCACGACGCGCACCCGCGCGAGTCAAGCATCGGCGCTGGACGGACCTGCCATGCGGCGCTGGTGGCGATGAATCAGAATCATCAGCCGCCAAGCTCGTCGGTTCGAAACCTGGAGGTCTGCGATGTCATCTGATGGTGCTGCTGACTCAAACGCCGAACTGGTCTCGCTCGCGACCGAGGCGTTCATCTACGGCTTCTCGCTGGTCTTTGATCTGCAGTCCGTCGCGGGCCTGATCCGCGAGGGGTTCGGCGCCATCCCACCGACGCCGCTGAACCAGTTCGGACACGCGACCGCGCTTGCCGGCCCCGAGGAGCGGTTCGTGTCGATCAACAACGACACCGTGTACTCGATCGCGAACATCGATGCCGGCGGCGGGCCGGTCAGGCTCGACGTGCCCGATACCCATGGGCGCTACTACGTGCTGCAGTTCGTCGACGCCTGGACCAACAACTTCGCCTATGTGGGGCATCGGGCGACCGGCACCGAGGCCGGAAGCTTTCTGCTCGTCGCCCCGGGTTGGGAGGGGGAGGCGCCGGCGAACGCGACCGTGATCCGGCTACCGACCCGTGTCTGCACGATCGTCGGCCGCTGGGCGGTGGCCGGCGAGCAGGACATGCCTGCCGTCCGGGAGCTCCAGACTGGGCTCAGGCTGACACCGACTGCAGCGTCCAGCGGGCTGCCGTCGCCGGACCCGGACGTCGCCGAGGATCTGCGGTTCTTCGAGCAGTTGCGGGTGTGGATCCAGGCCTTTCCCCCGGCCCTGCGCGACCACGAATACCAGCGGCGGTTCGAGCCGCTCGGCCTGTTCGCCGCCGAGTCGCCCTACGCCGACGGCGACCCCGAGCTCGCCGCCGGCCTGCGCCACGGCATGCAGAACGCCAGGCAGATGATGGAGGACGCGCTCGAGCATGCTGACCGCCCGCGCCAGAACGGCTGGGACCTCACGTACCACATCTTCGACTACAACCTCGACTTCTTCGAGGTCGGCGCGCTCGACGATCCCCAGTGGAAGCTGGCCGACAACCCGACCCGGTACATGCAACGCGCGCTCTCGGCCCGCGGCGGGCTGTGGGGCAACCACGCCTACGAGGCTGCCTACGCGATGAGCTATCTCGACGGTGACGGCAACGAGCTGACCGGTGCGGTCAGCTACGAGCTTCGGTTCTCCAGCCCACCGCCCTGCCGCGCGTTCTGGTCGGTGACGATGTACGACACGCCCGACTTCTACCTGGTCGCGAACCAGATCAACCGGTACTCGATCGGTGACCGAACCCCGGGGCTCGCGACCGCACCCGACGGATCGCTGACGATCGTCATACAGCGCGACGAGCCCAGCGAGCCTGAGCGACGGGCCAACTGGCTCCCCACCCCGGAGGGGAAGTTCCGCCCGATCCTGCGCATGTACGAGCCGGACCAGGCGATCCTGGACGGCGGATTCAAGCTCCCGCCGATCAGAAGGGTCGACTGAGCGCCGGGCAAAAACAGGGCCGCCCCCGCAGGGGCGGCCCCAATCTTCAAACCGAACTACGCGTGTGCGGCTGCGGGCTCCTCGACGCGGCGTGGCAGCAGCGTCTCGCGGGCGATGACCAGCCGCTGGATCTGGGCCGTGCCCTCGTAGAGCTGGAGGATCTTGGCGTCACGCATCAGCTTCTCGACCTTGTACTCCTTGATGAAGCCGTAGCCGCCGTAGACCTGAACGGCGTCCGTCGTGACCTCCATCGCCGTGTCGGCGGCGAAGCGCTTGGCGTGCGAGGACTCGAGCGTGTTACGCCGGCCCTGGTCGAGCAGCACGGCCGAGTTCCAGGTGGCCAGGCGCGATAGATGCACCTTGGTCGCCATGTCGGCGATGATGAATTGGATCGCCTGGTGCATCGCGATCGGAACGCCGAACTGGACGCGCTCCTTGGAGTACTCGATCGCGAACTCCATCGCGGCGCGGGCGACGCCGACGGCCATCGCGGCCACGCCGGGACGCGTGCGGTCGAGCGTCATCATCGCGATCTTGAAGCCCTTGTTCTCCTCACCGATCAGATGGTTGAGCGGGATCTCGACCTCGGGGAAGGTGATCGTCGCCGTGTTCGAGGCACGCTGGCCCATCTTGTCCTCGTGCTTGTCGACGACGACGCCCGCGTCGCGCGGGACCACGAAGCACGAGATCCCGCGATGTCCGGCTTCCTTGTCCGTCTTCGCGTACACCGTGTAGTAGTTGGCGTACTCGCCGTTGGTGATGAAGCACTTGGAGCCGTTGATGACCCACTTGTCGCCCTTGCGGGTCGCGGTGGTCTTCATGCCCGAGACGTCCGAGCCGGCGTCAGGCTCGGTCAGGCAGAACGAGGCGAGCAGGGGAGCCTCGCTGAGCCGGCCGAGGTAGTCCTTCTTGATCTCCTCAGATCCGGCCAGACCGATCGGCGCCGTCGCAAGCCCATTACAGGTCAGCGAGGTGCCGATGCCCGAGCAGCCCCAGGCGATCTCCTCCTCGATGATCGCCCCGTCGAGGTAACCGAGGCCGGGCCCGCCGTACTCCGATGGGAGATGGCCGTTCATGATGCCGAGCTCCCACGCCTTGTCGATGATGTCCTGGGGCCAGGTCCCTTCCTTGTCGTACTCCCAGGCGACCGGACGGATCTCTTTCTCCGCGAAGTCATGCGCCATCTCTCGCATGCTCTTCTGCTCGTCGGTGAGCGTGAAATCAACCACTTGGATTTCTCCTTGAAAGCGGGCGCCGTGACCTGACGAGCGAGGATTGCGCTGACGTGGCCGTTCGGCGCGACGGTAGATTGACTAGTCAGTCAATGCCATAAGGGTACCCCATCACGGGCGTCGCGCAACCAGTAGTTATCCGCGAAATCCCCAGTCCCAGCCCGCAATGCGTCACACTTAAGGATGTGCGTGAGGCCTTCGGCACGGTGCTGTGGATCGTATGTGGTGTGGGGATCCTGGCCGCGTTCGTCGGGCTGGCCACCGCCGGCAAGACCTGGGAGGAGATCGGCAAGAGCCGGCTGCTGATGGACCGCGACATGCCCGCATCCACGCGCGCCACCTCGGCGGCCGCGATTGCCGAGCGCGACACCGAGATCCGCCAAATGCTCGAGGCCCGCAACATGCGCCGGGCACGGCGGGGCGAGCCGCCGATCGACGTCGAGGCTGAGCTCAGGCGGCTGACGGCCCCACAGATCGACTCGGAGCTCCGCGGCGAGATCCGCCAACTGGTGATCGCGCGCAACCACCGTCGCGCGCGGCGGGGCGAGCCGCCGTTGGACGTCGAGGCCGAGATCGAGCGAGAGATCACAGCGCTCGAGAAGCTGTAGGCTGCACGCGCGATGGCCGACCCTCGCCGCATGGAGCTGGACGAACTCGTGAACCGGCCCGGGACCTACTTCAATCCCCAGACCGAGGTGCTCGTGATCGTCGACGACTCACCCGAGCTCGACTCCGAGATCTTCAACATGGAGGAGTTCGAGGGCGCGGACTGGGTGCTGATCTCCGACGAGACGCCGGTCGACGAGCACCGCCGCGACGAGATGCTCGAGCGGTTCCAGATCCATTACCACCCCGGCGCGATCACCGACGACGGCGACGAGACGGCGGACGAGCTCGAGGAAGACGACCAGGAGGTCGGGCGCGAGTAGCCTGGGCCGGCGGGTAACCGCATCCGGCTCAGTCCACCGGCCGGCAGTCACTTATTGATCAGCGACGCACACTGCTGCATCTTGGCGATGTCGTTGTGCGCGTTGACGATGCACTGCCCGTAGCTCTGGGCCTGGGCCGAGGCGCCAGAGGAGGCGGTGCTGCCCGTGCCGGTGCTCCCGGTCGCGCCAGCGCCGGTGCTGCCAGTGCCGCTGCTTCCGAGGCCCCCCGTCACGCCGCTGAGACTGCCTTGCACCGCGGCGAGGAAGCTCTGCAGCTTGGTCGAGAACTCGGTGAACGGCCGCACGTTGGTCGGGGTCGTGATCGTCTGGGGCTGGTTCAGATTCGAGTACTGCATCGACAAGCCGATCTGGGCCGAGTTGAGGCCGCCGAGCAGCGAGGAGATCTGGCCGGATACCGGCACGGTGAGCTGGATCGATAGCCGCCGCACGGTCTTGTCGCTCTTGCCGGTCCAGACGTCGAAAGTCGGGTTCTGGACCGCGCCGGCGATCCGCTGGCGCGTGGCCTGAGGGATGTTCGACGGGGTCTTGGTGGCCCCGGCGACGCCCAGCGACGAGGCCTTTTGGAGCACGGTGTTGACGTCGGTCAACAGCGCCGCGACGTTGACGCCGGCTCGGATGTGCGTCGTCTCCGTGCCGCCGACCGTCTCGGTCCCGACCACCGAGGGATGGGTCAGCCAGTCGAGCGGGTGGATCCCGAGCTTGGCGAGCGTCCCCGACCCGGAGCCGCCGCTCGGCGACGAGGCGAGTCCGGCGAAGCTCGACTCGAGCTTCTGGAACGTGGCGGCGGGCAGCTGATAGCTCGTGCCCTGGAGCGTCACGTAGCCGGCACTTCCGGTCGAGAGGATTCCCAGGCTGCCGCTCTTGCCCTGGGCGCTGAGGCTGACGTTGAAGTTCGACTTCGGGAGCTTGCCCTTGCCCTGACTCTCAAACGGGCCGCCGAAGCTGAGCGTGATCGGCGAGGTGAGGGTCGACGAGCCGGCCGGGTTGACCCGCAGGGCGATCGAGACGCTGCCGCTGTTGACCGTATGCGACCCGCCGAAGGTCTGCTGGAGCAGGCTCGAGGGGCTCGTATTCGAGCTGCTTCCGCAGGCGCTGAGGATAAGCACGAGCACCGCGCCAGCAGCGAGCAACGACAGATGAGAACTCCATTTCCGCATGGCGGCGAAAATAGCAGCATCAGCGGTATGCAATCGCCACTTCGGAGAGCTCCACGCGACGGCTGGCCAGCTCGATCTTGAGCGCGCGCGTGTCCGCCGAGAGCGCGCCGCGCGCGAGTAGATCCACCAGGCACCAGCCGTCGCCCTCGAGCGCCGGCGCTGGCTCGGTCGACTCGAGGCCGACCGGGTACCACCGGTGCCCGTGGTCCGATCGGTACACGCGCAGCGCGAGCCGCCCACGGTAGTAGGCCTTCAGCTCGAAGCTCGTGATGTGGTGGGCGTGGTAGATGATGTACCGGGTCCGACGTCCGTTCGCGGTCGCGCGGGAGCGGTCGCCGTTAAAGCGAGCGGGGTTCGCGTGGTCGAAGCTCAGCCCCCGACTGTGGGCCGCCACTTTGCCCCACCCGTCGAGCTCGTCGACCAGTCGCCGGGTGGCCTCGTGTAGCTGCATCGGCCCGGAGCTCAGAATCGCGAGCCCCCGCCCGGGAAGCCGGATCCGGATTCGGTGGCTGAGCCTGACCAGACGGAGCACCCGAGCGGGCACCGGGAACCCGTTGGCGTCCACCGAGCGATCGTCTCTCAGGTAGTCGTAGCGAGTCAGGGTTGTCCGCCCGCGGGCCGACGGCACCGTCAGCGTGATCCCGCGCGGCACGTTCCACTCGTTGACGATCGCGAACGACAGCCGGTAGCGGTCCCCGGCGCGGACCTTCGCCGCCGCGATGCGCAGTCCCGGCACGCCGGTGGTCGGCACCGCGAGCGGCTCACTGCCGGCCGGGAAGCTGCGCGACATCACCGACCACGCGTAGTACCACGGCCGCAGCTCCAGGTCCGAGGCCGGATATCCGTCGCGGCCGCCGAGCGAGTTCCAGAAGCCCCACTGCTTGAGGTCCTGGCTCCCGTACTGACCACCGACGTGCATCGCGTCGTCGAGGTCCCAGGCGCTTGCACCCGAGACGCCCGCAGCGATCGCCTGGATCGCCATGTCTCCCATCCACACGCCGTAGCGGAACTCGCGGATATGGGACTGGCTGTCGATGAACGTCCCGGCGCGGGGCACGGTGCTCGGATCGATCGTCGCGGCCAGCGCGAGGGCCGAAGCGTGGCCGTCGGCAGCCCCGAACGGAGACACTTGCCGCGCGGTCATCCCGACCTCGCTCTCGAAGTACCGCTTGCGGGGCGAGCCGAAGTAGTCGATCTGTTCGCGCCTCGTGCGCATCTGGTCTCCGTACACGCCGTGGTAGATGCCCCAGATCGTGGCGTAGCGGTGCGAGTCATACGCTCCGATCAGACCGGGGACGGAGGAGAGCGTGCCGGTCACCCACGAATCGCCGCCGAGCGGATTATCGAGATCGAGTCCGGATGTCCGATCGACCGCCTGCGCCTGCGGCGTGTCGTCCCAGGAGTTGGCGTTGTCGGGACCGACCAGTTGCAGCCATCGGGTCAGGCCGAGTGCGGTGAACTCGGCAGACAGTTTCGTGACGATGCTGGTCCAGCACGTGAAGTCGCAATCGGGCTGATCGTTGGGCTCATTGATCAGGTTGTAGTACCTGATGTTGGTGAAGCCGTACGTGTCGTGGAGCTGCTTTAGGAACTCGGCCGGGATGCGCGGGTCACCGTTGATCATCGGGTTCCCCCAGTCCCCCAGCACGACCGTGATCCGGCGGCGCTTCGCGTACTGAAGAATCGTGAGCAGCTG
This sequence comes from uncultured Solirubrobacterales bacterium, assembly GCA_963796645.1. Taxonomy (GTDB): domain Bacteria; phylum Actinomycetota; class Thermoleophilia; order Solirubrobacterales; family Solirubrobacteraceae; genus Palsa-465. The sequence continues at coordinate 345,344 of CAWCMQ010000011.1, forward strand.
GGTGACGTGGCGCGAGGTCCAGCGGTACGTGGGGTCGTGATGCGAGTTGTAGCCGGCGAAGTAGGTCGAGGCCGGCTCGACCACCCGGATGTAGCCTGGCCGCATGTAATCGACGCGCTGGAACGTCCTGGCCCAGTCGGACAAGGTCGGCCTGAAGGTGTCGTATGGGTCCCACTCGATACCGAGCCCCATCAATGGTGGGCCGGCGAGCTGGTCGGTGGGAATCGTGATCGTCGGCGGCCGGGCGGAGGCCTGGCCGGCGCCGGCAACCACCAGCGCCAGCGTCAAGACCAGCGAGGGAACCCACCTCCTCACCGGCGGGAGGCTACTTCACGCCGTTGCACCTGACAGGCCTGGGAGCGGTCGGGGCGGTCGCGGCGGGACCGCGTGTGGCGATCGGCTCGCGCAATACCTAGACTCGCCGAGAAGATGAGGCCGCGGACGATCCTCTACACGGGCAAGGGCGGGGTTGGCAAGACCTCGGTCGCCGCCTGCACCGCGCGCAGCTGTGCGGCCGCAGGGCTGCGCACGCTCGTGATCTCCACCGATCCGGCGCACAGCCTGTCCGAGTCGCTCGGCGCCGAGCTCGCCGCGGTGCCGCGCCAAGCCGCCGACAGCCTGTGGGGCCAGGAGGTGAAGGCCCAGGATGAGATGGAGCGCCACTGGTCCGGCGTTCAGGACTGGCTCGGGGAGCTGTTCGTGGAACGGGGAATCGACCGCATCTCGGCCGAGGAACTGACGGTTCCACCCGGCATGGACGAGCTGTTCTCGCTGCTGCAGCTCCAGGCACAGCATCACTCCGGCGAATGGGACGCGATCATCGTCGACTGCGCCCCCACGGGCGAGACACTGCGGCTGCTGTCGTTCCCCGAGGTCGCGCGCTGGTGGATCGAGAAGGTGTTTCCGAAGGAGCGCCAGATCCTCGCCGCTGCCAGACCGCTGGCCCGGTCGCTGCTCGACATCCCGATGCCCAGCCAGGCGGTGTTCGCCGACATCCAGCGGCTGTCCCAGAACCTGATCGAGATGAACGAGATCCTGCGTGACCGCGAGCGCTGCACGCTCCGGCTGGTGATGAATCCGGACAAGATGGTGATCGGCGAGGCAATGCGCACGTTCACCTACCTCAACCTGTACGGGTACGTGACCGACGCCGTGATCGTCAACCGCGTGTTCCCGACCGACGTTGGCGACTACTTCGCCGTGTGGCGAAAGGTCCAGGAGGAGCACCTCGAGCTGGTGCGCTCGGCCTTCGGCCCCGTGCCGGTGCTGAGCGCGCCGTATTTCGAGCAGGAGGTGGTCGGTCCCCAGATGCTCGATCGGCTCGCCGGAGAGTTGTTCAGCGACCTCGACCCGGCGGCCGTCCTGCACCAGACGATCACGCAGGAGCTGACCGTGTCCGACGACGGCGCCTGTCTGCGGATGGCCCTGCCGTTTGCCCGCAAGGGAGACATCTCGCTCAAGAAGATCGGACTCGAACTGATCGTGGGCGTCGACGGCCAGCGACGTACGATCATGCTCCCGCCGGCGCTCGCGGGCTACAACCCGTCCGGCGCGCGATTCGAGGAGGGCTCGCTGGAGGTGACCTTCAATGGAGCAGCAGGAGCCGAGTCGTAGCGCGGCCGAGGAGGCGTTGCGCCGGCTCGAGGAGCGACTCGACCGCGCGTCCGACGCCGCCGAGCGGATGATCGCCGAAGCGGCAGCGGCCGCCTCCTCGGCGGGTTCCGACCCGGCAACCGACGGCGACGCGCAGGCGACCGGCCAGCCGGCGACGGGAGGACCGCCGCCAGCCGGGTGGCAGGTCCCTGGTGCGGCCGGCAGCGCCGCCGGGGTCGGCGATCTCGATCTGCTCATGCAGGTCGTCGCGGCGCTGCGCGACCTGATCCCCCCCGAGCTGCAGCGCCGCCTGGCGGAGGCGCTGCGAGAGCTGCTGATGGCGCTCCGCGCCCTGATCGACTGGTATCTGGAGCGCAACGAGCGCCGTCGGACCGAGCCGAGCCAGGTCCAGGACATCCCGATCGCCTAGGCCGATCCCGTCCCTACAATCGAATCGTGGTCGCAGCCCCGAGCGCATGACCCCGGCATCGAACGCCACCAGCGCCTACCAGCGAGCAGCCTCTGGCACCGGCCGCTTGATCCGGGCCTTCCGCACCCTTCCGCACGAGCGCCGGCTGGCCGTGTACGCGTCGCTCGGCCTATTCGTGACCATGTTCCTGCCGTGGTATCAGCGCCAGTTCTTCACCGTCGTGTCCGGCAAGGCGGTGCCGGCGGCCGACACGCAGACGGCCTGGGGCGCGTTCTCGTTCGTCGAGGCGGCGGTGCTGTTGGTCGCAGCCGGTGTCCTGACGCTGCTGTTTCAGCGCGCTGAGGGCCGGGCATTCCACGTGCCCGGCGGCGACGGCGGAGTGATCACCGCGGCCGGGTTCTGGACCTGCGCGCTGGTCGTGTGGCGGATCTTCGACAAGCAGGGTGGCCAGACGGCGGGCGCGAACGTGATCAGCTACGGAATCGAGTGGGGCATCTTCGTCGCGCTCGGCGTGGCGATCCTGCTGACCTACGCGGGCACGAGGATCCGGGCCGCGCACCGACCCGAGCCACCGCTACCGGGCGAGGGCGGCGCGCCTGAGCCGGCGGCGCCGCCCTCGAGGCCGGCCCAGCCGCGGAGCGCCGGCCCGGATGCGCTCGTGCGCCGGCCGCGGCCGGTCCCGGCAGAGGACCCGCCGACGGTGCCACGCGAGCCGGATGACGTCGCGACGCTACCGCGAGAGCCCGAGGACGCGGCGACGCAGCGGATGCCCCGACACTCGAGCGAGGCCGCCCGGGTCAAGCGGCCGGCGCTCGGCGACGACGACCAGCTCACGATCCCGTTCGACGACGGGTCCTAAGCCATCCCGCGGGCGACGAGTAGGCCCTAAGCCATCGTGCGGGTCCTAAACCATCGCGCGGGCGATCGTGACCAGCACCATCTCGGGCTGATTTCTCACCTGTCGGCCGGCAAAGCGCAGGACGTCTAGGCCACGGCGGCGAAGATCGAGATCCTTTCGGTGGTCCCGCTCGACGCTCCAACGCGTTCGATGGAAGTCTGAGCCGTCAACCTCGACAACCAGCCGGAACTCAGGCCAGTAGAAGTCGACGGTCCAGATGTCGATCTTGGCGTTGACATGCGCCGGCGGCAATCCAGACATTCGAAGAAGGCGGAACAGCGCCTCCTCGCCACCGGACCGCGTCACCGTCGTGGGCGAGGGGTGGCTGAGCTCCACGAGGCGGGCGCAGCCGCGGCGATGGGGATACCGGTCGAGCGCCGCCCGCAGCTGCACCAGACTCAAGCAGTTGCTCACAAGTGCCTCGTGCACAGCGCGCTCGAGCTCGCGGTCATCGAGCGTGGAGGCGACGTCGATCAGCGTGCGTGCCGGAGATGTGACCGGGATGCCACTCCGCTCGCAGATGTCCTCGCCGCTCAGCCCAGTGACGCGATGGGCGCGGATCCCAGACCGGTGCCTGACCTGCCTGCCAGGGACCGTGACATCGACGATGCGATCGCTTCCGGGAGGCCTGAAGCTCCAGAGATGTGCAGCCGAAGCGTGGCTCAGGAGCGCTCCGTGGCCACACGCAAGGACGGCGGCCATCTCGGCACTGAACGGTGGCAGCGCAAGATGACCGAGTGCGTACACACCACGGTGAAGAGGGTGCAGGTTGCCGCGAGCGGCTCGGTTGCCGACTGTCCGGCGCCCCATGCCGGCAGCTCGCAGCTGCGCGTGACTGATGTTGCCCTTTTGCGCGCCGGCGATCCGGGCCGCCATCCCGTCAACGTCACTCTCGGCGGGTCGCGGCGCGCGAGCGTGACGTTTGGCGCCGCCATCGGCACGAACGTCACGTTCGACCGGGCCGGGTTCGCGAGCGTGACGTTTGGCGCCGCCACCGGCACGAACGTCACGTTCGACCGGGCCGGGTTCGCGAGCGTGACGTTGTCCCCCGGCGGGTGGCTCGAAACCTCCCCCGGCCTGTGGCTCGAGACCTCCCCCCGCGGGTGGCTCGAAACCTCCCCCGGCCGGTGGCTCGGGTTCGTGCGCGGCCATGCGTCAAGGATGCACCCGCGTCCTCCTCCCCACGGCGAACGACACACACTTGTTACAGCTCAGCGGCCCGACGGCTGCAGCACGAACGAGAAGTACGCGCTGACCAGACCAATCACCAGGATCCCGGTGATGATCAGGGTCCGCGACTTGATGATGTGACCGAATACGCCGATCAGGAGCCCCACGGCGAGCGCCGCCGTGAACAGGCCGATATGGGAGGACTGGACCGCGAGAGTGAGCATCCGCACGCCGAACCCTATCCTTGGGCCATGTCCAGCACCCCCGTTTCGGTCCAAGACGTCGCCGACGGGCTCAAGCGAGCCGGCTATTTGCCGGGCGAGTCGACCGCGCTCGTGTCGTTTCTCGCCACCAAGCTGGGCAAGCCGGTGCTGGTCGAGGGACCGGCCGGCGTGGGCAAGACCGAGCTCGCAAAGGCGCTCGCCAGGTACCTGGACCGCACGCTGGTTCGCCTCCAGTGCTACGAGGGTCTCGACGAGGCCAAGGCCCTGTACGAGTGGAACTACCGCAAGCAGCTGCTGCGGATCCAAGCCGAGTCAGACGGCACCGGCTGGGAGGCGGTCCAGGACGACATCTTCGGAGAGGAGTTCCTGCTCCAGCGCCCGCTGATGACGGCGATCGCCAGTCCGGAGCCGGTCGTCCTGCTGATCGACGAGATCGACAAGACCGACCAGGAGTTCGAAGCGATGCTGCTCGAGCTGTTGAGCGACTTCCAGATCAGCATCCCAGAGCTCGGCCGAATCGACGCGAGGACGCAGCCGGTGGTGCTGCTGACCTCCAACAACACGCGCGAACTGACCGAAGCGCTCAAGCGCCGCTGTCTGTACCTGTGGCTCGACTATCCCCAACTCGAGCACGAGCTGGAGATCGTGCGGCTGCACTCGCCCGAGCTGAGCGAGCACACGGCGCGCAAGCTCGTGGAGATCGTCCATCAGGTGCGCGAGCTCGATCTGAAGAAGCCGCCCAGCATCGCGGAGTCGATCGACTGGGCCCGGGCGCTGCTGCTGCTCGGCGCCGACGACATCGACGCCGACACGTTCCGCGACACGATGAGCGTGATCGTCAAGCACCGGACCGATCTCGACACGGTCGCGTCTCGCGTCGGCGTGAAGCTCGAGCCGACCGCGAGCGATGCCCGACCCGCCGCGTAACCCCTCCAGCAAGATCTACGGCGGCATCCCGACCAGGGCGCCCGGAGGGTTCGAGGGGCAGCTACTGACATTCGCCGAAGAGCTGCGCGAGGAGGGCGTGGCACTCGGGACGAGCGAGATGCTCGACGCCTTCGAGGCGCTCGAGCACGTGCCCTGGACTGAGCCGCAGGACTTCCGCGAGGCGCTGGCGGCGACGATCGCGAAGTCCCCCGACGACCGGCGCGTGTTCGAGCTCGTGTTCGACCGCTTCTTCTTCCGGGCAGCCGAGGCCGAGGCGGCGCGGCGCGGTGTCAGCGAGTCCCCGGCCGGCGACGGCACCGCCGAGCAGGACGTCAACCTCGAGACGCTGCGCCAGCAGATCGCGCAGGCACTCAGGGACGGAGACGAAGCCGCGCTGCGCGATCTCGCGCGGCTCGCCATCGCCGCGTTCGGCCGCGGCGAGGGGTCGGGCGTGCTCGGCGTCGACGTGCAGCGGATCCGCCGCGCGCTCGGACTGCGCACCGAGCCGCAGCCCGACCTGCCGGAGGACGATCCGCGGCGCGAAGGCGTCCCCCGCGATGAGCTGCGCAAGTTCGAGCAGCACCTCCGCCGCGAGCTCGAGCGCGACCTGATCGAACGGACCGCCAGCCTGCCTCCGAAGCGCCCGCTGAACGAGCTCGACCGCGCACTCCCGACGGGGCCGATCCAGGACCTGGCTCAGGTGCACCGGGTCGTCGCCCAGCTCAAGCGCCGGCTGGCGACCCAGGGGCATGAGCTCAAGGGGCGCAAGCGCCACGCGCACGTCGACGTCCGTCGCACGATGCGGGCGTCGCTCCAGAGTGGAGGTGTCCCGATCGAGCTCAAGTACCGGCCCCGTCGCCCGCGGCGGCCCGAGATCTTCGTCCTCTGCGATGTCTCGACCAGCGTCACCAGCGCGTCCACGTTCTTCCTCAGCGTCCTGCACGCGCTGCACGACGCGTTCCGCAAGCTGCGCTCATTCGTGTTCATCGAGCGGATCTCCGAGGTCACCGAGGTGTTCGAACGCGAGCGGGACTTCCGCGCGGCCAGCGAGGCGGTCTCGCGCGACGCGGGCGTCGCGGACATCTCCGGATACACCGACTACGGCCGAGTGTGGACCGAGTTCCTCGCCCTGATCGTGGATGAGCTGCACCCCCGCACCACCGTGATCGTGCTCGGCGACGCTCGCACCAACGGGCGCCCGCCGCGTGAAGACGTGTTCGCGGCGATCTGCGCCAAGGCGGGGCGCACCTTCTGGCTGAACCCCGAACCGCGGCTGTACTGGAACTACGGCGACAGCGTTATCGCGGCATACGAGAAGTACTGCACCGCGTTCGAGTGCTGGCGCACCGACCAGCTCGAGGAGTTCGTCAAGGCGCTCACGCGTCCGATCGTGCCGTCGTGAAGCCCCGCCCCTGGCAGAACTCAAGCTCCTGCCGCCTCGCCCCGTCGAAGGCACGCGGGTCGATCAGCGCGGCGATGACCCCGGCGATGTGACCGGGCCAGTCAGCGGTCACCAGTTCACCAATCGTTCACAAGCTCGTAACCAGCTGGCCTCAGGGGCACCAGCGCTCGCGGCTACCGTGGTGAGACGCCATCGGGTGTGGAGATCGGCGCTGTTGGGGCGGCCGTGATGAGCTCGCTGGCGCTCGCGCGCCAGCGAGGCTAGGCGCGCCGAGCTCCTGACCGAGGGCGTGGGTCGGGCCGGATCTCGGCAACGAGGGCTCGGCCTCCTCTCCTCCTCGAGAGCGCCTCGGACGTGAGCACGTCCGAGGCGCCTTCGAGTCCCGATCCCCGCCGCCTCTGTGCGAACCGGCTGGCGCCGCTTGCGGCCACCGGGCACTCCTCGCGAACCCTCGTGAGTGTGGCGAGCTGGCATCCGCGGCGTTGTTGCCGATACGGTCTGCAGGTGCTCGGTTTGCCAGCCAGCGTCAGCGTTTGCCTGTTCGACCTCGACGGCGTGCTCACCGAGACGGCCACGGTCCACGCCGCGGCTTGGAAGGAGATGTTCGATGACTATCTGCGCCGCCGGGCCGAGCAGCGCGGCGAGCATTTCGCCCCTTTCGACGCGGTCGCCGACTACGACCAGTACGTCGATGGCAAGCCGCGTGCCGAGGGCGTGCGCTCGTTCCTCGCAGCGCGCGGCATCGATGAACCCGACGAGATGATCGACGAGCTCGGAAACCGCAAGAACAAGATCGTGCTCACGATGATCCGGGAGAAAGGCGTGGAGGCCTACCCAGGATCGGTGCGCTACGTGGACGCCGCGCGGGCGGGCGGCCTTCGCCGCGCGGTGGTGTCCTCGTCCACCAACTGCCGGGACGTGCTGGTCGCCGCCGGGATCATCGATCTGTTCGAGGAGATCGTCGACGGTCACGTTGCCGCGCGCGAGCATCTGCAGGGGAAGCCCGCGCCCGACACATTCCTCGCTGGGGCACGGGCGCTCGGTGTCCAGCCAGATCAGGCGGCGGTGTTCGAGGACGCGCTCGCGGGCGTCGAGGCCGGTCGCCGGGGTCAGTTCGCATTCGTCGTCGGGGTCGACCGCGTCGGGCAGGCCGACGCGCTGAAGGCGCACGGCGCGAACGTCGTCGTGAAGGACCTCGCCGAGTTGCTCGACGTCACGTGATCGCCCAGTCTGCCTTCAGCGTCGAGCCGTGGGTCCTGCGCGAGACCGAGCTCGACCTCGACCGGCTCGCGCAGACCGAATCGGTTTTTGCGCTGTCGAACGGCCATATCGGGCTGCGGGCCAACCTCGATGAGGGCGAGCCGTTCGGGCTACCGGGCACGTACCTGGCCGGTTTCTACGAGCTGCACCCGCTGCCCTACGCTGAGGCCGGGTACGGCAATCCGGAGTCGGGCCAGACCGTGGTCAATGTGACCAACGGAAAGATCATCCGCCTGATCATCGACGACGAGCCGTTCGACGTCCGCTACGGCGAGCTCAGACGCCACGAACGGATGCTGGACATGCGTGCCGGGGTGTTGCGACGAGAAACGGAATGGGTGTCTCCCACCGGCAAGGCGGTGCGGGTCACCTCGACGCGCCTGGTATCGCTCTCCCACCGCGCGATCGCCGCGGTCTCGTTCGAGGTCGAGCCGCTCGACGAGCCAACACCCATCGTGGTCCAGTCCGAACTTGTCAGCAACGAGTCGATGCCCGAGATGGAAACCGATCCGCGCACGGCCGCGGCGCTGGCGGCGCCCCTGCGCTGGGAGGCTTTCGACTGTCGCGATAAGCGTGCGATTCTGACGCACCGGACCGCCTCGAGTGGCCTCAGCGTGTCGGCAGCGATGGGGCACGAGATCGACGGGCCGCCCGGTACCGATGACTCGATCGAGGCCTTCGAGGATGTCGCGCGGCTGACAATCACCGCCGATGTCGCGCCCGGTAAGCCCTTGCGGCTAGTCAAGTTCATCGCGTACGGCTGGTCCTCCCAACGATCGATCTCGGCGCTGCGCGACCAGGTCGGCGGCGCGCTGTCAGAAGCTGAGCACAGGGGTTGGGACCGGCTGGTGTCCGAGCAGCGCGAGTATCTTGACCACTTCTGGGAGCGGGCCGACATCGAGGTCGCCGGCGACTCCGAGCTTCAACAAGCGGTCCGCTTCTCGCTCTTTCACATCTTGCAGGCCAGCGCACGGGGAGAGCAGCGCGCGATCGCGGCCAAAGGCTTGACGGGATCGGGCTACGACGGGCACACGTTCTGGGATACGGAAGCGTTCGTGTTGCCCGTGTTGACCTACACCGCGCCACGCGCGGCTGCCGACGCGCTGCGCTGGCGCCACGCGACGCTCGATCTCGCCCGTGAGCGCGCCCGCCAGCTCGGTCTCCGCGGCGCGGCCTTCCCGTGGCGCACGATCGCCGGCCAGGAATGCTCCGGCTACTGGCCGGCCGGCACTGCCGCCTTCCACGTCAACGCGGACATCGCCGACGCCGTTGTGCGCTACCAGGCAGCGCACAACGACGAGGCGTTCGAGCACGAAGTCGGCGCCGAGCTTCTGGTGGAGACGGCACGGCTGTGGCGCTCGCTCGGCCACCACGACACCGCAGGGCGTTTTCGCATCGACGGCGTGACCGGCCCGGACGAGTACAGCGCGGTGGCGGACAACAACGTGTACACGAACCTGATGGCCCAGCAGAACCTGCGAGCGGCGGCGGCCGCGGTCGAGCGCCACCCACATGTCGCGGCCCGCCTCGAGGTAGACGATGAGGAGGCAGCGAGCTGGCGCGACGCCGCCACGACGATGGTCATCCCCTACGACGCGGAGCGCGGGATCCATCCCCAGGCCGAAGGCTTTCTCGACCACGACCGCTGGGACTTCGCCCACACCTCGCCCGATCAGTATCCGCTGCTTCTGCACTTCCCGTACTTCGACCTGTACCGCAAGCAGGTCGTCAAGCAGGCCGACCTCGTGCTGGCGATGTTCGCGCGTCCCGACGCGTTCACCGACAAACAAAAGGCAGACAACTTCGCCTACTACGAAGCGCTGACGGTCAGGGACTCGTCGCTGTCAGCCTCCACCCAAGCGGTGCTTGCCGCCGAGGTCGGCCACCTTGCGCTGGCCTACGACTACCTGGGCGAGGCTGCACTGATGGACCTCGACGACCTGGAGCGCAACACCCGCGATGGCCTGCACATCGCGTCGCTCGCCGGAGCGTGCATCGGCCTGATCTGGGGGTTTGGCGGGATGCGTGACGAGGGCGGCACGCTCTACTTCGCGCCGCGCCTGCCCGATTCGCTCACGCGGGTGGTCTTCAGGGTGATGTGCCGCGGCCGGCGGTTGCTCGTCGACGTCCGCCGCAGCGAGGCGCACTACTCGGTGCTCGAAGGCGAGCCGCTCGAGATCACCCATCACGGTCAACCCGTCCGACTCGAGACCGGGCGGCCTGCTGTGATGGGTATCCAGCCTGCACCGGCGCGGGAGGCGCCGGTCCAGCCCGCCGGCCGAGAGCCGATAAGGAGACGGCCGCCGCGATGAGCTACTGAGCAAGCCGGTTCTCCAGTGGTGGCGCACCGACCAGCTCGAGGAGTTCGTCAAGGCGCTCACACGTCCGATCGTGGCGTAGCTACGGCCCCACCATCCGCACCCTCCCGGCGGTGGTGGCGCGCGGCAGCCGCCGGGCTGGGGGCGGCGCGGGAATGCGGGGCCGAGCGCTTGACCATGTCGTAGACCACCGCGGTCCGGGTCATGCGATCGGCCCATGCCCGCCGGTGGGGATCCCGCAGGATCGCCAGGTACCCGAGGCCGAGCGGCAAGAGGCTCAGGAGCACGGCCGGTACGCGCCGCACCGCGCAGGCGGCACTGATCCGGAGGGAGCCGTCCGCTCGCACGAGACGGATCGCCAAGAAGCGCATTCCCGGCGTCTGCCCGGCCAGCGCCCAGAGGGCGGCAAAGATCCCACCGCCGACGAGCACGCCGAGGACGACGAGCACGATGATGGCTGCAGTCGACAGAGGCGCTCCGAACACGGCGGAGACCAGGTTCGCGATCACGCCGGCGATCAGCGAATAGCCGGCGAACAGCAGCGCCAGGTCTATTGCTCCGGCCACCGTGCGCGTCGCCAGGCCCGCCTGGTCGGTCTCGGAATCGGGATCATCCCGGCGGGTCACCCGCTCCAGCGCGTCGTCGAACTCCTCGGTGATGACGGTGAGGCGAACGCCTATATCAGTGATCAGGCCCGCGCCCTGGGACGCGATCGCAGCGCGAATCTCGGGAGCACCCGCGACTCGCTCCACGAGCATCTGGGCCTGGTCGCTCTCGAGGACCTCTTTCCATGCCTGGGCGGCCGCCTCCGTCTCCAGCGCCCGTTTCACGAGCTGCGCGACCTCGGCACGGTCCACGGAGGACAGGTCCTGGCTCTCGATCGCACGCTCGATCGCCCGGATGACCGCGGGACTTCGCAGCGCCCGGACGATCGCCTCCTCGGCGGCGTGGTTCAGCGCGCGATCGACCCCGGTGGCATGCGCCAGACGCTCGGCACCCTTGGCGCCCGCGGTGACCACCCGGGGTACCGACGGCCTGTCAGCATCGGATGGCGGCGACACGACCTCACCCTAACGCGACGCAACCGGCATCGCTATAGCCCCCGGCGGTTCCAGAATGCCAGCTCCGACGCCCCCAGCTCGGTGGCGGGCTCACCGCCCATCGGCTCAAGCATGATCCGGTGCCAGTTCCGCGTGGCGCGAAGCTGCCCGAGGACGGCGAGCACACTCGTCTCGACCCGCCGCAGCCAGATCTCCTCCGGCGGGATCTTGATCTGACGGGCGAGCCGCATCGCCCCGTCGAAGGCACGCGGGTCGATCAGCGCGGCGATCACCCCGGCGACGTAGTCCGGATCGATGCGGACCTCCTCGTCCCGCATGTACCAATCACCGATCAGCGCCGCTTGGGTGAGCAGCGCCTCGCGGTCGAGGCGATCGAGGTCGCGCACGTAGCCGAGGTCGGACATCGTGTCGGTGAACGCCGAGAGGTCGTCGCGCATCGCCGCGAGCATCGCGCGGCGCCACAGGTCGATCACCTCGCGGCTCACCGAAACCGTGTTGCCGAAGTCCAGGAACGCCATCCGCCCATCGTCCATCAGCATGTAGTTGCCCGGATGTGGGTCGGTGTTGAAACGGCCGACGCGGTCCATCGAGCCGAAGAAGAAGCGCAGCAGGATCTCGCCCACGCGGTCGCGCTGGGGCTGGTCAAGCGACAGGATCTCGTCGAACCTGTGACCGTCGACCCACTCCGAGACGAGCACCCGGCGGCGCGAGAGCGAAGTGACGACGCCCGGCACATGGATGAACGGGTGACCCCGATAGGCGCGAGCGAAGGCCCGCTGCTGCTGGGCCTCGAGCTCGAAGTCGAGCTCCTCCAGCACGCGCTCGCGTAGCTCTCCGGCGACCAGCTTCGGATCGAGCCCGGGGGCGATCGCCTTGCCCAGCCCGATCAACACCGAGGCGACATCGAGATCGGCCTCGAGCGCGTCCGCGATCTCGGGGTACTGGACCTTGATCGCCACCTCGCGGCCGTCGGTCAGCACGCCGCGATGAACCTGGCCGATCGAGGCGGCGGCCAGCGCCTCGTGGGAGACGTCCGAGAGCACCGAGTCGACCGGCGCCTCCCACTCGCGCTCGAGCACGCCGCGAACCTTGTCCCAGCTCATCGCAGGCGCGGCGTCGCGGAGCTTGCCGAGTTTCTCCTGGTAGATCGCGCGGTACTCGGGGGGCAGGAACTCGACGTCCACGAACGACGCCAGCTGGCCCAGCTTCATCGCCCCTCCGCGCAGATTGCCGAGCACGTCGACGGCCTGGTCCGCGAGCTCGGCGTGTCGCGCCTCAAGCACTGCCCGCGCGCGCTCCGGGGAGCGGCCGAGATTCGCGATCAAGCTCGCCGCGAGGCGCGCGCCGCTCGGTCCCAACGCGGCCGTGGTGCTGGTGGCGCGCCGAACCCTTCCGGTGGGGATCGCATCTCCCCCCGCCGAGGCCTCATCGTCGGGCTTCGACGAACTCCGTTCGGACCGTTCGGGTGTCGCCATTCGCGTCCTTCAGTACCCAGCTCGCCACGTACACCCCCCGCTGTAGAGAGCGTACCCTCAGTCCTCGGGTGGTGTCGACGTTCCGCGCTTGGAAGACCGCCCACTTGGAGCCGACCGGGGCAATGGTCACCGAGATCGGGGTGCCACCCGCGACGATCGTGTTGTCCGGGCCCGGCAGGCCGCTGCGCGCCTGCAGCACGAACGGGCCGTACAACGTCTCGCCACTCAGCGGCGTGGTGCGCTCGATCTCCGGCACGTCGGTCAGTGTCTGACCGCCGCTGAGGTCGTCGAGCTGCTCGATATGCAGCGTTGGGAGACCCCTGGCGCGCCCGCTGTCCGGACACTCGGTGCCGTTGCCGCCGACCCCGAGGCCGATCTCCGGGCTCAGCGGCGGGCTCCGCAACGGTAGCCCGTAGTAGTCGCCCGGCTGGCAGGTTCCGCCGGACAGCACGGTCCGTCGGCCGAAGATGTCGACGCGGAGGTGGGCCACGTGAAGTCTCGTGAGCACGCGCCCGGAACCGTTGCGGAGGCTCAGCACCCGACCCCGCAGACCGTTCGTGAACCCGGTGAACCGGGCCGAACCGCCCGGGTTGGCTCGAGCCAACCGGCCACCGAGCGTGTAGGCGGCGCCGCTGCGAAGCCCCGAGCAGCGCACCGCCTGGGTCCGCAGATCAGCGGCGCAGGTCGGGAATCCGCTCGGGTTGAAGAGGATCTGGCCGTTGCCGAGCGCCGACACGCTTCCGGGCTCGCCGAGCGGAACCGTGAGGCTCACCAGCGCGCCGTTCGGAGCCCGCTCGGTGACCGCGCGATTGTCCTGGCTGCTCATCGTGATCGAGGTCCGGGGCGTGAGCGGATGCGTCTGCACGGCCGCGACGTCGGTTTCGGTGTTGCACTGCTCGATCGGCGGCGCCGCAGGCACGCCCGCGACCCGCACCGTGAGCCGTCCCGTCTGGCCGCACGGCGAGAGCTTGACCGAGTGAGCGCCGACCCGGAAGCCGTTGTCGAGGTCGAACCACCCCGTCCAGCCCGACTCGGTGAAGGGATTGCCGCCGTCACCGGTGGCGATCAGCTCGAGCGGCGGTCCGTGCGCGCCGTAGCGGACGGCCACGAGGTCGCGGTCGTCGCTCGCGGCGTGCGGAACGCCGAGGGACGAGACCAGGGACAGCGGGCCCCAGCTGCCGTCGGCGCGGGTCGAACCCTGTGCGAGGGCGACGATGTCCCCGGCGCGCAGGACGGCCGCCTCGACACTCACGCCGCCGCGCGCGATGCCGATGTTGCCGCTCACGGTCGGGCTGAACTGGGTGAGGCTGACCCTCGGGAGCGGCAGCGCCGAGGTCGTGCTCGTTGTCCGCTGCACACATCCCTTCTGCACGTTGGACCACATCATCTGGACGTAGAACCGGTCGCCGGAGATGACCTGGTCGTACGGTGATCCGTTCGGCGCGAAACCGAGTGGCGTCCCGTCCTCAGGGTTCTCGCACTTGTCCGCCACCTCGAACCCGTTCGGGTCCATCCACCCATCGCCCTCGGGGTTCGTGATCGCCTCCACCGCCTCGTGCCCGCTCACGTCGATCGCCGATTCGGCCTCCGGATTGCCCTCCGGGTCGTTCCCCGGACCCGGGGTGAACTCGATCAGGGGGCTCGGGATCAGCGCATAGATGGTGGGCCCGTGCCCCTCGTTGGACAGCGAGTGGTAGCCCGCGTACGCGGTCGTGCCGCACTCGCCGAGCGCGACGCATGTGTCGACGTTTGGCGGGAGAAACACGAACCACAGATCGTGCAGGCCGTGTCCGGACGGGTCGTGGGCCGCGATCACGTGATCGAGCTCGCGCTGAACTTGCTGATCGGTCACGCAGGTCGCGATCCCGGCCGGTGACGGGCACTGGGTTCGCGTGGGCGGGAACGGGTCGCTGTCGTTGATCGAGTCCGCGGCCGCGCCGTAGCTGATCGCGTACCTGCCGGCACCCTGGCCGTCCGCGAACTGCGGGAGCACCGAGAAGATGTTGGCCTGGCTGCCGGAGTCGTGCGCGACGTCGGTGAAGAATCGCTGGATCAGCTGCTCGTAGCCCAGCACGCCCGGCGACGGCGAGCCACTGAACCGGTAGCCGTGCGGGGCCCAGAACAGCGTGTGGATGGTCACCCCGCGCATCACCGATCCGCCGTGGTAGACGACCGGAATGCTCTCGCCGCTCGCGATGTCCACGGCCCCGTGGCGCGGGATGATGCCCATCGCCCCGCGGATCCGTGGCTTGAAGGTGGACCGCGCAGTCGCTGGCTCGGTCCAGCACAGCAGCGCGACGATGACGGCTGTCAGGCAGCCAATGCGGAAGCTCCCCACGCCGAGGAAGTTACCGCACCGGACGCTCGCGGTACCATCCCCCGGAGCATCTGACAACCCAGGGGGGCTGGCGGGAAAGCCGGCTGAGATAGCGCCCTACGCACGATCCGCGACCCGGCGCTGACCCTTCGAACCTGTGGGGTAATGCCCGCGGAGGGAGCAAGACAAGAGATGATCGAGGCTCCCGTCAAGGAGCCTCGCGATCTTCAGGGACCCGTTGGGGTCCGTGTCAAGGACGCGAGCCGGACATTCGCATCAAAACGCGGCGAGGTGAGAGCGCTGGAGCGCATGTCGCTGCACGCCCAAAGGGGCGAGATCGTCGCGGTGGTGGGGCCCAGCGGGTGCGGCAAGACCACGCTGCTCGAGCTGATCTGCGGTCTCCAGGCCCCTGACGCCGGCACGGTCCTCTCTGATCCGGCGGTGCTGATGCCACAGCGAGACCTGCTGCTCCCGTGGCTGAGCGCGATCGACAACGCCGCCCTGGCGCTCCGGGTCCGCGGCGCGAGCCGCGCCGAGGGCAGGGCGGCGGCCGCTCCGTGGTTCGAGCGCTTCGGGCTGCAGGGGTTCGAGCAGGCCCGGCCGGGTGAGCTGTCTGGGGGCATGCGCCAGCGGGTGTCCTTCCTGCGTTCGCTGTTGGCGGGCAAGCCCGTCCTAGCACTCGACGAGCCGTTTGCGTCGCTCGACGCGATCACGCGGGCCGAGATGCAGGGCTGGCTTGCGCATGCACTCGAGCTGGAGGCTCGGACCGTCGTCCTGGTCACTCATGACATCGAGGAGGCGGTCGTGCTCGCGGACCGGGTGGTCGTGATGTCGGGCCGTCCGGGGCGGGCGGTGGCCGAGCTCGAGGTCGAGCTTCCGCGCCCCCGCAGCGTGACCGACCCGTCGGTGATCGAGGTCCGTGCCCGGGCGCTCGAGGCCCTGGGGACGGCGCGATGAGGCGCCTGCTCCAGGGCTGGCGCCCGCTCGTGCTGCTGCTGGTCCTGCTCGGACTTTGGGAGCTGTACGTGCAGCTCGGCGGCGCCGACCCACTGATCCTTCCCCCTCCGCATCAGATCGCGAAGGCTCTCTGGACCGACCGATCGCTGCTCTGGTCCAACTTCCTCACCACAGCGGAGGAGGTGCTGCTCGGGATCCTCCTCGCCTCGGCCGCCGCGATCCTGCTGGCGATCGCAATTCACTTCTCCGACACGCTGCGACGTGCCGTGTACCCGCTGCTGGTCGCGTCCCAGACGATCCCGATCGCGTTGATCGCCCCGCTTCTTGTGCTGTGGCTCGGCTTCGGGATCGCGCCCAAGCTGGTGGTGATCGCGCTCGTGTCGTTCTTCCCGATCGTGGTCACCACGTTCGCCGGCTTCACCGCGGTCGACGCCGACCTGTTGAAGCTGCTGCGGACGTTCGATGCCAGCCGCCGGCGGACGTTCTGGCACGTCGAGCTGCCGTCCGCTCTCCCGGCCGCGATCACCGGCGCGAAGATCGCCGTCGTCGTTGCGGTGATCGGCGCCGTATTCGCCGAGCTGGCGGGGTCCAGCGGCGGCCTCGGATATCTCTTCCAGCAGTCGGAGGCGCAGCTGCTGATGCCGCGCGCCTACGCTGCAGTTGTGATCCTGTCGGTGTTTGCGATCGGGCTGTTCGCCCTGCTGACACTGGCCGAACGGCTCGCGGTTCCATGGGCCCTACAACCGAGAGGAGAACGGACGTGACCAAACGCCTCGCAATCCCGGCGCTCGCGCTGCTGTGTCTCGGCCTCGCGGCCTGCGGACAGAAGAAGGCGACGCTCACCGGCTCGCCCGGCAACTCGCAGTCGTTCACGCTGATGCTCGACTGGTTCCCGAACGCCGATCACGTCGGCATCTACCAGGCGCTGGCCGATGGCGACTTCACGAAGGCGGGACTCAATGTGCGCGTCCAGACCCCGTCGGACCCCGCCTCGCCGCTGCAGCTGCTCGCGGCCGGGCGCGTCGACGCCGCGATCTCGTACGAACCGGAGCTGCTGCTGGCCCGTAATCGCGGCCTGCCCCTGGTGGCCGTTGCGGCGATCGTGCAGAAACCGCTGACCTCGATCGTGTCGGTGGGCTCGAAGCACATAACGAGCGCCCGCCAGCTTCGTGGCAAGCGTGTCGGCGACGCAGGGATCTCCTACCAACACGCATATCTGGACACGATCCTGCAGCACGAGGGCGTGCCCGTGAACTCGGTCAAGGAGATCAACGTCGGCGCCAACCTGGTCCCGGCAATGCTCTCGGGCCGCGTCGACGCGACGCTCGGGGCCTATTGGAACGTCGAGGCGATCGAGCTCGCGCAGCGCGGCAAGCACCCGAACGTGATCCGGATGGAGAGCGTCGGCGTGCCCACCTACGACGAGCTCGTGCTCGTGGTGCGGCGGTCCGAGCTCGCAAACAATGGCCAAGCCGACAAGATCCGCCGCTTCGTGCAGGCGCTGGGGCGTGGATACGAGGCGGCCCGCCGTGATCCGGCCACCGCAGTGCAAAACCTGATCAAGGCCAACCCGGGCCTCGATCAGAAGTTCCAGACCGCGAGCGTCCGGGCCAGCCTGCCTGTGTTCTTCCCCGCAGCGGGACGCCCCTGGGGATGGCAGGACCAGGCGCAGTGGAACGCGTACGGGCAGTGGATGCTGAACCACCACCTGATCACGAACCCGAACGCCGCGATCGCCGCCTCTACGAACGAACTGCTGGCCGGTCAAGGGCCCTGAGCGTCCGGCCTGCCGCGCTGAGATAATCGCCACCGGATGAGCGCCGACGCACCGGCCATCTCCTTCGGCGGCCGAACCGCGTGGGCGCGGAACGTCGCCGCGCCGGTCCGTGACTTCCTGGCCACCGAGACCGGTGGCGGCATCGTCCTGCTTGGCGCGGCGGTGCTCGCGCTGCTCTGGGCCAACTCCCCCTGGCGCCACTCTTACGAGACGTTGTGGACCACGACGCTCTCGATCAGGATCGGCGGCGCCGGAATCACGATGGACCTGCGCCACTGGGTCAACGAGGGACTGATGACGCTGTTCTTCCTGGTCGTCGGCCTTGAAGCCAAGCGCGAGCTCGATCTCGGAGAGCTGCGCGAGCGGCGCCGGCTCGCGATCCCGGTATTCGGCGCGCTCGGCGGGTTCACGCTCCCGATCGCCATCTATCTCGCGTTCAACGCCGGTCGTGCTGGCGGGCACGGCTGGGGCGCGGCGATGTCGACCGACACGGCGTTCGCGCTCGGCGTGCTCGCGCTGCTGACGCCTCGCTCCGCCACCAGGGTGCGCGTGTTCATGCTGACCCTCTCGGTCGTGGACGACCTGGCGGCGCTGCTCGTTATCGCGACGGTCTACACCGAGCACGTGTCGGTTGTCGCGCTGGTGACGGCGATCGGGCTGTTCGGGCTCCTGCTCGCGCTCCGGTACCTGCCGTTTGGACGCAGCGCGCTGTCGATCGCGGTCGGTGTCGCGGCGTGGGTGGCGATGCTCAAGTCAGGCATCGATCCGGTCGTTTCCGGCCTGGTCATAGGTCTGGCCACGAGCGCCTACCCGCCCTCGCGCGATGAGCTCGAGCGGGCGACCGCGCTCACCCGCTCGTTCCGGGAGCAGCCCACCCCGGCACTCGCCCGGAGCGCCCAGCAAAGCCTGCTGTCCGCGATCTCCCCGAACGAACGGCTGCAGTACGACCTGCACCCATGGGTCAGCTACGCGATCGTGCCGCTGTTCGCACTCGCCAACACGGGCGTTCACCTGAGCAGCGACCTGCTCAGCAGCGCCGCCAGCTCGCCGATCACGCTCGGCATCATCTTCGGGTACCTGGTGGGCAAGCCGGTCGGGATCTATCTCGGCTCCTGGCTGGCGACGCGCCCGGCCCTCCACGGTCCCCGCTCACCTATCAGCGGCCCAGTGCTCGCGGCAGCCGGCACGTGCGCCGGGGTGGGCTTCACGATCTCCGTGCTGATCGCGAGCCTGGCCTTCTCCGGGCGGCAGCTCGATGAGGCCAAGCTGGGCGCATTGGCCACCATTGTCCTGGCGCCGCTCGTCACCTTCCTCGTGCTGAGGGTGATCGCGCGGCTGCCGCAAGCGCTGCGAGCGCAGCAGATCGGCCGCACCGCCGAGGCCATCCTCGACCTCTCCGAGGACGTCGATCCGGAACGTGACCACATCCGGGGACCCGACGATGCGCCCGTGACGCTGCTCGAGTACGGGGATTTCGAGTGTCCGTACTGCGGTCAGGCCGAGCAGGTGATCCGCGAGCTCCTCTCCGCGCTGGGCTCGGACGTCCGCTACGTGTGGCGGCACCTACCGCTCAACGACGTGCACCCGCAGGCGCAGCTGGCCGCGGAGGCGTCCGAGGCAGCCGCTGCTCAGGGCAGGTTCTGGGACATGCACGACCTCCTGCTCAGCCGCCAGGACGCTCTCTCTCCGAAGGATCTCGTCGGCTACGCTCGTGAACTGGGACTCGACGCCGACCGCGCGCTAAACGAGATCCGCACGCGCGAGCACGCCGCGCGCGTGGCCGAGGACGTCACGAGCGCCGACGAGAGCGGCGTCTCGGGCACGCCCACGTTCTTCATCAACGGGCGCCGCCACTACGGGGTCTACGACATCGAAACGCTGACCGAGGCGGTCCGCGCCGCCAAGAACCGAGCCCACGCCGAGGCGAAGGCCGCTGCGGCGGCGGCGGTTTAGGCAGGTGCGGCTCGGCGCGCCGAGTCAGGCGGCGACGTCGGCGGCGGCGGCCCCCGCCTCGCGGGCGAGCGTGGTGGCGAGCCGGGTCGCGAGGGCCATGATCGTCAGCTGCGGGTTGACCCCGAGCGCGCTGGGGACGACCGAGCCGTCGGCCACGTAGACGCCCTGCGCGTCGTGCAGCTCGAGCTCGCCACCGACAACGCCGTGTGTGGGGCGGGCATCGGCTCGGGCCGTCCCGAGTGGGTGAAACGCGAGCAGCTTCAGGGCCTGGCGCCCGGCGTTCTCGGGCCGGATGCGGGCCGGGAGCGGCAGGAACACCTCGAGCGCGCCCGCAGCTCGGAACAGCTCGTCCAGCAGCCGCAGCCCGCGGCGGAAGCAACCGAGGTCCTGACGCGAGAGGTCGTAGCGGATGATCGGCCGGCCGCCGAGTGACTGGACACGCCCGCGGCCGGTGTCACTGACCATCAGCCCGAACTGGGCGAGATGGCGGTACGAGGCCATCGCCTCGACATGCCGCGCACCGGTCAGCGGCAGCGACATGGCGGCGTACGAAGGCGGCCCGGCCACGCCTTCGAAGATGATCCCGTCGGACACGAACTCATCGATGTAGAAGCTCTGGGGAACGCCCCTGGCCATGTCGACGACCTCCGGCATCTGTGCGATCGCCGCCGTGGCTGGGTGAAGTGAGAGGTTTCGCCCGAGCTCGCCGGAGCGCTCGCCGAGCCCGCTCCGAGCCAGCAGCAGCGGAGTGTGGATCGTGCCGGCGGCGACGATCACCGACCGGGCCCTGACCGTCCGCCCGTCCGCGAGCTGCACGCCCGCGGCGCGCCCATTGCGCACCAATACGCGCCTGACGTCGGCGCCGGTGAGGATCCGAGCGCCCGCTGTCCTTGCCCGTGGGATGTAGGTGATCCCGGTGTGCTGCTTGGCGGAGGTCGGGCAGCCGAAGACACACACGCCAGAGCCGACACAGCCGCGCGCGTTCCGGCGCAGGTATCCATGCGACCAACCGAGCCGCTCCGCCCCGCGGCGGGCGACCTCCGCGTTCAGGCCCGCGAGCTCCGGCGTCACCTCGCTCACCGACAGCGCCCGCTCAACGCGTTCGAAGTATGGGCGCATCGTCTCCGGGTCCAGCGGCAGACCGAACTCCTCGCGCCAGCGGTCGAGCACGTGCTGCGGCGTTCGAAAGCAGGTGCCCGAGTTGACCAGCGTCGTACCGCCGATGCCGCGACCCAGCGGCAACCCGATCGGTGGGTTGCCGAGCGTGACGGTCTGCCCGCCGTCGCGGTACAGCCGCGCGAGCATCTCCGGAGGCCGCGCCGTAAAGCCATCCGGGTCGTGCTCCTGACCCTGCTCGAGCACGATCACGCGCGCCCCCGCCTCAGCCAGCTCGGCCGCGACAACAGCTCCGCCCGCGCCGGCGCCAACCACGCAGACGTCGGCGGTGGGGTTCGTGCCGAGGTCGGTGGCGGGGTTCGTGGGCGGGTCGTTGGCGGGGTTCACGGGCGGGTCGTTGACGGGGGGTTCACGGGCGGCCCTCGGCGCGGCGCAGCGCGCGGCCTCGTGTCACGACCGCCTCGGCATCCCACCCCAGCTCGCGCGCCCAGACCGGGTCGTCGTAGTGGCTCATCGCGAGGACGTTGTCGGCGGTCTGCAGCGCGAGCGGCAGGGCGCTCAGAAGCTTTCGCCCGCGGGAACGGGTCGCGAGGAACAGCATCAGCCGCAGCCCGTCGCGCTGCGGGCGTGGTCCGGACATCACGAACTCGTTAATCGCCGCCTTCGGCCCGGCCGCCGGCGGACTCGCGTGCGCGGTCATGGGGACGCCACCATCTGGCGCTCCTGCGCCCCAGCCAGCCGCTCGATCGCCCGGGCGGCCCGTGTCGCGCTGCGCGCCCCGATCGCGTCCGCCACCGTCGCGTACAGCTTCGTCAGCGACTCGCGATTGGCGACGACGGCCGAGAACGCCTGCGCGTTCGGGAGATAGAGCTGACGGACCGAGTTCATGATCAGCTGGAACACGAGATTCCCGGCCGCCTCGATCACGGCCGACATGAATTCCCAGTCCGCGATCAGCGCGGCGTCGTCGCTGGCCGCAACGGCGATGGCGCCGGCCAGCTGGGCGATGCGGTCCGCCTGCTCGTCGCTGCGCCGCTCCGCCGCGAGGCGCGCCGCTTCCACGAGCAGCAGCCTCCGCGCCTCGAACAACGCGCGCACCACCTCGCCGTCCTGCGCGCCCAGCGCCGCCAGCGCCTCCAGACCGCCCGACGCGCGCCAGTCCAGCACCCGCGTGGCGTCGCCGTGGCGCACCTCCACGAGACGCAGCTGCTCGAGCCGCTTCAGCGCCTCCCGCACCGTGGCCATGTTCACGTTCAGATCGGCGGCCAGGTTGCGCTGGGTCGGCAGCCGCTCACCCGGTGCATACCGCCCGCTCAGGATCGCCTCGCGCAACTCCGCGAAGACGAGGTCAGGGACGGAAGCGCGGGGAAGCGGTCGGTGGGGCGTGGGCGGGTTGCGGGGCGAGGGCGGGGTGCGGGGCGAGGGCGGGGTGCGGGGCGAGGGCGGGGTGCGGGGCGAGGGCGGGGTGCGGGGCGAGGGCGACGGGATTGGCTGAGTGTATCGGTGTTCGGAACACTGCGCGGGGGCGGGGTGACCGGGCGCGGCCGGGCGCGGCCGGGCGCGGCCGGTGCGGGAGAAACGCAACAAATCGGGTCCGCGATCGTGGGCGCGGCGCGAAACTCGGGCTCAACGCTCAACGGGACTTTCCAGCCTCGCCCAGGCTGGCGGCGTGGATTTGTTGCAAAAGTCCGGGTCGCCACGCCCCAATGCCCGCCGTTCAAACCCACCTCGGCCTCACGACTGCACGATCCCAATGAGAAAGTCGCCCGCCCGCCGCCGGCGTTCGGGGTTGCGAGGTTCTGGGTGCCGTTCGGCGCGTGCGAGCGACCGCCCGCCCCGCGGCTTAGATCCGGTTCTGGTAGCTGTCCTCGAGCGCAGCGGCGGACGCGGCGACGTCGCCGAGGCCGATGTGGTCGTTGAGGATCTCGGCGGCCGAGGGCAACTCGTCGGGCCAGGTCTCGGACCGCCAGAGCTTCGAGCGGATCAGCGCTTTGGCGCAGTGCAGGTAGGCGGTCTCGACGGTCACGACGAGCGCAAGCTTGGCGGCCCGGCCACCGGTCTCGAGGCCGCCAATCAGATCGGGGTCCTGCGTCAGCTCGACCCGCCCGCTCGCGCGCAGCGTCTCGCCCATCCCCGGGATCAGGAACAGCAGCCCGACCCTGGGGTTCTCGAGCATGTTCTGGAGGCCGTCGAGCCGGCGGTTGCCGGTCGCGTCGGGGATCAGCAGGCGCTGCTCGTCGAGGACCCGGACGAAGCCCGGCGGGCCGCCCTTTGGCGACACGTCACACTCCCCGTTCGCGTCGGCGCTCGAGATCAGCACGAACGGGCTCAGGGCGATGAAGCGGCGGCAGTGATCGTCTAGGTGATCCACCTCCTTGCGCACGGCCCGTTCCTGCGGCGGCGGGTAGACCGCTCGCAGCTCCTCGAGTGTCGTGATCGCGTGCGGGTCCACGCTTCGATCATGTCACGTCGACCGCGACGTCGAGATGGCGGCGTCTCAAGCGGCGAAACCGACGACCTGCTCCGCCACGCGTTCCGGGGCGTCGAGCTGGACGAAGGTGCGCGCGTTCTCAACCGTCTCGAGTCGCGCCTTCGGGAGGACCGCCTTCAAGCGCTCCGCCTCGGTGCGCGGGAAGAAGCGATCGCGCAACCCCCACACGAGCAGCGCCGGCCGCTCGAAGTGGCGGAGCGTCTCCGCCGCGGCAAGCGTGTCCTGCGGGTCGATGGCTCTGAGGAAGTGGACCAGGTCGCGGCGAACGCCGGGATCGCGCAGGGGCACGAGCCACGACCGCAGCAGCTCGTCCGGGATCGGCTCCACGGTCAGCGGGGCGATCGACATCGTTGCGCGCCGCGCAATCCGCGTCCGCCCGAACAGCTCCAGCGTCGCAACCGCCCCCGGCACCCGGCCGAGGAACTTAACGACACCACGAAACACGCGCGGCGGGAAGTTCTCGAACGCGTCGCAGTTGAGCAGCACCAGGCCCCGGATCCGCTCGGGGTGGTGCGCACAGACGAGCTGGCAGAGCGCGCCGCCGGTGTCGTTTCCGACCAGCGTTACGTCGTGGAGATCGAGCTTCTCGAGCAGCTCGGCGATCAGCGCCGCCACTCCACGCGGCGAGAGGTCCGCGCCCGCATTCATGGCGATCGGGTGCGATCCGAGCGGGAGGTCGGGGACGACGAGGCGCACCTTCCCGGCCGCCCGGTCGACCACGCGGTCCCAGACGCGGCCGTTCACGAGCAGCCCGTGCACCAACACGACAAGCGGCCCCGAGCCCTCGTCGCGATATTGAACGGTCCCTTGCGTGAGCTGGATCTCAGGCATATCCGTCACCTCAGCGATAATGTGGCGTACAGGGTGTACGCATCTTCACATACAGACAGTATGGATGTCAAGGATCAAGGGGCAGCAGCGGACCGGGGCACCGCCCCCGGCGCCACCGACGCTTCGACCGCCCCCGGCGCCACCGACGCCTCGACCGCCCCCGGCGCAACAACCGCTTCGACCGCCCCCGCCCCCACCGACGCACCAACCACCCCCGACACTCCGCCGGCTCGCGACGCCGCATCCCGCCCTCGCACCAAGGTGCAGCAGCGTGAGACGACGATCGCGGCGCTGATCGCTGCCGCTCGCGAGCTGTTCGCCGAGCGGGGGTATGCGGCGGTGGGGACCGAGGAGATCGTGCAGCACGCGGGCGTCACTCGGGGGGCGCTCTACCACCATTTCAAGGGTGGCAAGGAGGACCTGTTCCGGGCGGTGCTGGTGCAGATCAGCGCCGAGACGACGCGACGAGTGGTGCAGGCGGCCGCGAACACGTCCGATCCGTGGGAGGCGCTGGTGGTTGGCGCGGACGCGTTTCTCGACGCGAGCGCCGGGCGAGAGGTTCAGCAGATCATGCTGGTCGACGGGCCATCGGTGCTCGGGTGGGATGTCTGGCGTGCTGCGGATGGCGATTACGCGCTTTCGATGCTCGAGGCGGCCCTCCAACGGGCGATCGATGCCGGCCGGCTGATCGACCAGCCCGCGCGAGCGCTTGCGCACGTGCTGATGGGTGCGCTCGACGAGGCCGCAATGGTGGTCGCCCGCGCCGACGATCCCGAGCAGGCGCGGGCTGAGATGGGGCAGACCGTACGCCGCTTGCTCGAGGGCCTGCGCGGACCGACCCCCTGACCGGACCGTGACCGCCAGCCACCCCCTGACCGGACCGTGACCGCCAACCGCCCCTAACCCACATGGTCCTGCGCGATGACGACAGCGGCGTGTTGGCGATCGGCCAGGCGTCGCATGCATGGATCTCGGGCCAGCTCGCCCGGGCGTGGGGCAACGAGCGGTTCGGCGAGCTCAACCCTCATGAGGAGGTGTGCCTGGCGGCCGAGCAGCACGATGTCGGGATGGCCGGCTGGGACTTGGACCCGACGCGAAACCCCGCCACCGGTCTCCCCCACTCGTTCATCGAGATGCCGATCGCTACCCACATGCAACTGTGGCGCGAGGGACCGCGTCGCCTGCTGACACAGAGCCGCTACGCCGCAATGCTCGTCTCGATGCAAGGCCGGCGCCTGTACGCGATGCGCGACCTCACCCGCATGGACCCGGCCGACGCCGACCTCGTTCGGGCCTTCATCGACACCAGCCGCAGCTTCGAACGCGAGCTCGCGAGCTCGCTGGGCGCGGCGCCTGAGCAGATCGAGCGCAATAGCGATCTGATCTGGACCTGGGACTTTCTCTCGCTCGCGCTGTGCCTGGACTGGCCGCCGTGCACCGTGCGGGCGGTCCCGACCACCGCCGGGCCGTGTGACCTCGAGCTCGGTCCCGACGGCCGCCTCGCGCCGTGGCCGTTCAAGCGCGAGACGCTCACGGTCAGGGCCGAGGGACGGCGCCTCGAACAGACCTATGACAGCGACGAGGCGCTGGCCGCGGCGCTAGCGAGTGCGCGCTGGGAGACGGTTGCCTTCGAGCTGCGGAGCGCGTAGGCGCCGGCGAGGCCCGCCCACGGCGCGTAGGGCGCGAAGAACGACTCGACCTGCTGTTCGGTGGCCCGGGCGCGTGGGTCGCCCTGGTGCAGCAGACGCCCGACCAGCTTGAGGTAGGCGAGGTCGCCGGCGGGGATCTGATCGAGCCTGCCCTGTCCGCCGAGCGCGAGCTTCTGCACCGTCCAGCTGCCGATTCCCGGAATCGCCCGCAATCGCTCCCACCCTGGCTCGTGGTCCTCGTGGTACAGATCCACTCGTCCGGCGGACACCTCGCGGGCCGCCCGCAGCAGCGTGATCGCCCGCTGGCCGGAGAGGCCGAAGGACTCCAGCCGCGCGGGCGCCTGGCCCGCTATGGCGACAGCGTCCGGCGCGTCGCGCAGACCGGTGCGCGGGCACCGGCGGCCGAGCCGAAAGATCAGCATCCGCTGGATCTCACCGGCCCGCTCGGACTCGATCAGCTGCTCGGAGATGGCCCAAACGAGCGCCTCGAACGGGTCGGGCCGTCCGTGGATCCGGAGACTCGGCTGTGCGCGCACGGCTCGCCCGATCAACGGATCGAAGCGAAACCGTTCGTAGAACGCGCTCATGTCCACGTCCACGCCGAGCGCCTGGCGCATCCGCGTGATCCCTGCCAGTGCGATGCCGCGGTCGGAGGCGGCCGCGCCGAACAGCACGCGGTCTCGTCCCGGTTGTGCGGCCCGCACCACCACGGGCGCGCCATCGATGTGAAGCAGTCGTCGCACGATGCCACCACCGACTCGCATCAGGCCGTCCAGGCCGCCGTGCCGAGGCAGCGCGAAGGGGGAGCGAGGCCGAACCTCGACCCGGACCTCGACCTCGGGTTGGTTCACTCGCCCGGCTTGGCGAGCATGTGCACGTCGACTAGGAAGGCGCGGGAGCCTACGACGGGCAGCATGTCGACGGGGCGCCGCGGGGCGCGCCGCGGCGACCGTGCCGACTTGCGGGCGGTGTGGCGGCGCACGAGCGCCACCGTCGCCGCCCCGGCCACGAACCCGGTCGCGGCCGCGGCCGCCGCCTGAACGGCCGGCAGTGCGGGCCGCACGGCCGGCTCGATCGGCCGGACCTCGGCCAGCACCGGCAGGCCCTCGACGGTCTCCTCTTCTTCCAGCACGTCCTCGGCGGGCAGCTCGATTTCACTCATCTCAGACGACATCTTGCCAGCGTCCGCGGTCATGTTCAAAGGAGCTTCTCGTAAACCCGGTAGCGGCGGACGATCTTGCCGCCCATCCCCTCCATCGCCCGATTCATCGACTTGTTCGATTCCAGGATCCAGCCAGTCTCACCGGTTTTCTGAGGGGTACTAGCGGCCGAGTCGAAGTGCAGCTCGTAGAACTTGGCGGCGATCCCGGTGTGCTGCCACTCGCGCTTGACGCCAAGAGCGAACACGCGCACGCGGTCGATCTTGCGCCGGTAGTAGAGCGCCTTGATCCACCCGAAGGGCAGCAGCCTGCCGTTCATTCGCACCAGCACCTCGTTGTAATCCGGCAGCGACAGGGCGGCGCCGAGTGTCTCGCCATCCTTTTCGGCCACGAAGGCCCAGTTCTCGTCCAGGATCGGCTTCAGGTCCTTGGCGTAGTGGCGGACCTCATCCCCGGACAGCGGCACGAACCCCCAGTTGCGTTCCCACGCCGCGTTATAGACCTCAAGGAACCGTCCGACCTCCGCCTCCATGTCGCGCTTGCGCATCGGCCGGACCGTGATCCCGTGCTTGGTTTCAACCTCGGCCGCGGCGCGCCAGATCGCCGGGTGGACCTTCTCGCGCTCCTGCACCTTCAGGTCCCACATGTACAGGTCCATCGCCTTCGTCAGCCCGAAGCCCTCCAGCAGCCCCGGGTAGTAGCGGTGGTGCCAGTTGGTGAGGATCGTGGGCAGCAGGTCATAGCCCTCGATCAGCACGCCGCACTCGTCGTTGGTCGTGAAGTCCATCGGCCCGACCATCCGGTCGCGGTCCCGTGCGCGGAGCCATTTCTCGGCCGTGGCGAGCAGCGCGTCGGCCGCCTCCGCGTCCTCCTCGCACTCGAAGAAGCCGAACATCCCCCAGTCGTTGTCCTGGAACTCGTTGAAGTGGGGATCGACGTGTGCGGTTATCCGTCCGACGGGACGACCGTCGCGCCAGGCGAGGAAGTACTCCGCCTCGGCATGGCCGAAGAACGGATTGCGCTTGCGGTCGAAGAACCGCCGGCGCTCCAACAGAAGCGGGGGAACCCAGTTGGGCTCGTTACGATAGAGCCGCCACGGCAGCTTGATGAACGTGTTCAGGTCGCGCTTGTTCGCGACTGGACGAACCTCGACCGCCATCCGGACCGAAACCTACATGCCCACCTCGATCGACGTTTTCGCCAAGGCGCGCGAGTTCGACCGCCTCGAGATCCTCAACGCGGCCAAGGAGCACGACATGCTCCCGTACTTCCGCGTGCTCGAGGGGCCGACGCTTCCGGTCGTCGAGATGGAGGGCAGGCGCCGGATCATGCTGGGGTCCAACAACTACCTGGGACTCACGGGCGACGAGCGGGTCAAGCAGGGCGCACTCGATGCGCTGAATCGGTACGGCACCGGTCTCACCGGGTCCCGCTTCCTGAACGGGACGATCGACCTTCACCTCGAGCTCGAGCGTGAGCTGGCAGAGTGGCTCGGCACCGAGGCGGCGCTCGTGTTCACGACCGGCCACCAGGCGAACCTCGGCGCGCTGGGGACGATCCTGGGACCCGGTGACACCGTGATCGCCGACTCGGGGGACCACGCCTCGATCCTCGACGGCTGCATCCTCTCGCGAGCCAAGCTGCGCGCGTTCCGGCACAACCGCATTGATCGCCTGGAGCGGGCCCTCGAGAAGGCCCAATCTGACGGCGGGGGGATTCTCGTCGTCGTCGACGGCGTGTTCTCGATGGAGGGCGACGTCGCGCCACTGCCCCAGATCGCCGACCTGTGCGCTCGCTTCGGCGCGCGCCTGATGGTCGATGAGGCTCACGCCCTCGGCGTGCTGGGCGCACGCGGCGCCGGCACCGCGGAGCTGCTGGGCGTGGAGGACCGGGTCGGTCTCCGCATGGCCACCTTCTCCAAGTCCCTCGCCTCATGCGGCGGTGTGATCGCCGGCCCGGCAGACGTGATCGAGTACCTGCAGATCCAATCGCGGCCGTTCATGTTCACCGCCGCTGCCGTGCCGGCCGCGGTCGGCGCAGCACTGGCCGCGGTGAGGATCTGCCGTTCCGAGGAGGGCCCCGAGCTGTTCGCCAGGGTCCTGGCGAATGCGCGCTACCTCCACGAGGGGCTGAGCCAGCTCGGATTCAAGGTCGTTGCGCCGACGAGGCTCCCCGACGGGACCGAGGTCGTAACGCCGGTGGTGCCGGTCGTCGTGGGCGACGATTGGAATGCGGGCCTGCTCTGGAAGGGGCTCTATGACGCTGGCGTATTCGTCAACACCGCGCTGCACCCAGCCGTTCCCCCCGGCGGCGCGCTCCTGCGCACGAGCGTGATGGCGACTCACGACTCAAGCACCCTGGATGAGGCGATCGAAATCTTCGGTCGGGTCAAGCACTCCTTCGAGTCCGAGCACGGCCCGCTGCCGAGCGCGGACTGAGCGCGCCTGGACGGCCACAGCGGGCCCACGAGTTTGTCCACTCCTGCACAAATCCTCCGCAACAAAAAAAACACGCTATGAGCACATCCTCTGCGACTTGTGACCTTGCTGTTACCCGGAGGGTCGCGTAGCTTCTCGCCTCGTCGAGCGGTTGTTGGCCGAGCCGCGTGAGGGTCACCAGGGTTACGGTGGCCGGGGCGCAGCAGGGGCCTAAAGAACTCGGACGTTCATAAGCCAGCTGGAACCCATCGGGCTGCGCGTGGGTGCGCGCACGCCCTTCGGGAGGATCAAACGTGTCCGTTCGCGGAGCGGACCCAAGTCAGAGGGAGAGAGACGAGTTATATGGACCACACCACCGAGGTGACCCCAGAGCCGCAGCGGATGCAGGCTCTGGCGCGGGCCAACGAAGTGCGGCTCGCACGCGCGGAGCTCAAGCGACGGATTGCGGACGGGGACGCGTCCGCCGCGGAGATCATCCTTGCCTGTCCGGCTGAGGCGGCAAGCTGGTCGGTGGGAGAGCTGCTGATGAGTCAGCGGCGTTGGGGTGTGAATCGGTGCCGCAAGTTCCTTGGGCGCAACCAGATCAGTGAGATCAAGCCGATCGGAACCCTGACTGACCGCCAGCGGCATTTGCTCGCCACGCAGTTGCAGTCCTGCGAGCGATTCGCATCCACACTCGAGCCGAGCGCGCCAGCAGAAAGCCAGCGCGCCCGGGTGCTCGAGCTAGTGCCCGCGTAGATCTACGCCCCCACGCCGGCCCCGCGTCATCATCGGCCGCGGGGCCGGCGGCCGCACCGAAGGCGTCGGCCAGTGGAGCTAGATCTGAATCCCGACCGGGACGGGGCTGGTCCCGGCGAAGAAGAAGAACCACACCACGAACGCCACCAGCGTGAATCCGGCGCTGACCACGAGCACGCCCTCGAGCACGAAGTGACCCGGATCGGCCAGACCCCGTGTCTCGCAGTTGTGGCGGTAGATGTTGCTCAGCTTGGCCAGGACCGTGGCGAGGAAGGCAATCGTGATCACCACGCCGATGAACATCGTCCCCAGCGCCGCTCCTAACGACGAGGTCGCGCCCTGGATCTGCGACCCGATCCACAGCCACAGCAGCGGTGTGCCGATCCACAGCACAAGGCTGCCGATGAACATGATCAGGATGACCAGCACAGCGCCGGTCCCAGTACGCAGCAATGCCCGCACAGGTTGAGATTATCCGGCGGTTCTCAGGGCCGCGGAAGCGCTCCGCGACCCTCGGGTAACGGACAGCCCGAGGAGAGCTTGACCTGCCACCAGCCCATCAGCATGCCGATCAGGCCAAGACGCGGCCGGACCTCCCAGACACCGCAGCCGGGCTCGCCGATGTCGTGCATCGACACCCGCGTGAAGCGGTACTTGCCGGGCTCGAGCAGCATCCGCTCGAGGCACAGGCGCTTGTCGGCCTGCTGATCGGCGAGACGGCCGATCGCGGCGCGCTGATCCGCCAGCCGCTCGGCGAGCGCGTCGCGCACCCGCTCGAGCTCGCCGAGATCGAGGAGCCTCGCCTCACCGCAGGCCGCGCTCACGGGCGCCGGGCCGCGCATCTGGAATGCGGTGACGAACGCGTCGGAGAGATCGCGCTCGAGACGCGCAATCTGGCCACGCAGCGACCTGCGGGCCGCGCGCTCCTGATCCTCCGTTACAACGGGCGGCGAATTCGGCGCGATTCCCTGTTCGAGCAGCTCCATGACCCCCTCCTTTGGTGGCCGAGCCCAGCTTACCACTCGGATTGCCGCCGTTCGCCGGCTTTCAGCACCTCGAGCGCGATCCACAGCGCCTCCTCGATGTGGATGCCCGGGACGCCGTCGACGCCGACGGAGAACAGCGTCGCACGGCGTGTGCGCGCCCCCACCCCATGCCCGGGGGCAATCTCGCCGAACAGGGTGGCGTGAACGCTGTCGGCGTCCGCCACCACCAGCCGGCCGGTCGGCAGGTCGCTCCCATACTCCGTGACCCCGAGCCGATCGCCCGGCGCGCTCGTCCGAATCCCGAGCCCGCCCACGTCGACGACGCCCGCGTCGAGCGCCCATACCGGAACGCCGGTCTCGATCACCGCGATCAGCAGCGCGTCGTCGATCAGTCCAGTGGAGCGGAATCCACCATGAAGCAGCCGGTCGACGGCGGCCTCCTCGCTGGGGATCCGGGTGGTGTCGGGATCGAGCCCGACCTGACGGAAGAACGACCGGTAGGCATGCGGGATCGGCTGCGTACGCATCGCCACGACGTTCGCACCGCGGTAACGATTCGAGAGGTCGGCGAGCCGGTGCTGGACGGCGCGAGGGCTTGGTCCCGGGCGGCACTCGACCGTGACCCAATCGAGTCGGAGGCCCGGAAACTCGGCGTGGAGCTCGGGGGCGACGAACCCCGGAGCAGCCGCGAGATCGGCATCGTCGCTCACCGTTCGCTCGCCAGCAGAGCGTCCACACTGGCCCGCACCCGCGCCGGGGAGATCCAGTGATTGCCGATCAGGCGGTCCTGGATCGTCCCGCCGCGCCGGGCGAGCTCGACCATCGGGCAGATCGCGACTCCGTACAGCGCGCCGACCGCGCCGTCCTTGTCGTACGCCACGGGAATCGTCCAATGATGTGATCGCACGAGCGCGGCGGTCTGGGATCGGCCGGCCTGCACGGCGACGGCCGCGAACTGGACCTTGCTCGGGGGGTAGCTCCGGGACACGGTCTGCAGGGTGTCGATCTCGCGCTCGCAATCGGTCGAGCCGGTCACGAACAGGCCGAGGACCAGCGGTGTCCGCCCGCACACGTTCAGCGCCCGAGGGTTCGGGTGCCTGGGGTCGCAGCGCGGGTTCACGTTCGCGTCGCCGTTGAGCGAGGACGTCGCCAGCGGGGCGACGAACAGATGCAGCGGCTTGCCGGCCGGTATCCCCGCCGTTCCGAGCCCACGCGAGACGAACAGGTAGACCGAGAACGCGATCACCAGCACCAGCCCAAAGATCCCGATCGTCCACCGGTACGGACGCGTGTCGATCACGGGCGGGGGCTTGGGCGCCGGCTTCGCCCCGGCGGCCGCGGCCGCCCGGTCGGGATCCAGACGGGCCGGCCCAGGCGAACCACCCGGCCCAGGCGAACCACCCGGCCCAGGCGAACCACCCGCCCCAGGCGAACCACCTGACCCCGGCGTGCCCGCCTCGGGCGGCTCGTGCCCGCTCACGCCACAGGCGCCCGGCGCCGGGGACGCCGCAGCGCGCCGCTGGCCCGGCGTCCTGCGTCCCGCGCGCTCTGAACCAGGTCCTCGCGCTCGGAGATGGCGAGCACCGCCGGCAGCACCAGCAGCACTCCTGCGAGGGACACCGACATGTCGATCAGCGTGACGAACCCGAAGTCACGCAGCATCGTGATGCTCGACAGGATCAGCACGCCGAAACCCATGATCGCGGTGATCCCCGACGCAAGCACGGCCGCCCCCGTGCTCTGGTAGGTGCGCGCGAGCGCCGCAGCGGCATCGTGCCCGGCCGCCCGCTCCTGCCGGAAGCGCTCGGACAGCAGCACGCTGAACTCGGTCGAAATCGCGATCACGAGCGAGCCCAGCGTCGCCGACATCGGATTCAGCGGGATGCCGATCACGAACAGGATCAGAGCCGACCAGCCCGTGGCGAGCGCGATCGGCACCAGCGGCACCACCGCGCGCTCGAGCTGCCTGAAGACCGCGAGCAGCACGAGCCCGACGGCGATCAGTCCTGCCAGCAGCATCAGGAGGCGGTGGCTCGGTGAGGACAGCTGCGCGTTCGCCTCGGCAGCGAGAACGGGGATCCCGGCCAGGCTCGCGGTCACGCCCGGAGGCGGATGCAGCTGCGAGCGCATGTAGTCCAACACCCGCTGCTGCTTGGAGAGCGGCATCAGGCGAATCCCGAACGCAAGCGTCGCCTCCCGGTGGTTGGGTGTGATCACAGCCTGCGAGAAATACGTCGGCACGGCCGCCAGGAGGGCGCGGATCTGGCTCGCGGTCAGCTGCGAGCTCTGCGAGCTGCTCGTGCCCGCGCCGAACAGGTCAGGAAGCGACAGCGCCGGGCACAGCGTCGAGTGTGCGCAGCCCTTGGTCTCGAGGTAGCCGTAGTGGGTGAAGAGCGCGTTCTCGTAGTTCTTCATCCAGTTCACCGTGGTGGGCGTGGCGACGTCCTTGGCGCGGACAACCACGTCGACCTCTCCCGAGACGCCGGTCACGTTCTCGAGCGCGCGGAGGTCCCGCAATGCAGGCATGTTGGACGGGACGAGCTTGGTCACATCGGACTGCACCGAGGTCTGCGTGTCGGCGATCCACCCGAGCACTGCGAGCAGCGCGCCGAGCGCGAGCACCCGCCCTGGACGCGCCGCGGACGCGCGCAGCAGCGAAAGCCCCGGTGAGCGGAGCCAGCCGCCGATGCGGCGCGCGAGCCGTCCGAGGGGCGCCAGCACGTCGTGCACGATCTCCTCGGCCCCGCGCATTGCTGCGGCAAGCGGGCCGCCGTCCCGATCGGCCAGGACGAGCGCCGCCGAACCACCCGTGAGCGCGCACAGGAACGCGACCACGATCCCGACCACGAGCAGCAGACCAAAGCCCCTGACCATTGGCACCGGCGAGAGGAGCAGCACAAGGAAGCCGGTGGCGGTGGCCAGCGCCGCAGTGGCGATCGTCGGCGCCCCGATCGCCGCGGCCCGCGTCACCGCCGCCTCGGTAGTCGCGGTGTCACGCGCGGCCTCACGTGCGCGTGATTGGAACTGGATCGCGTAGTCGACCGCCAGCCCGATCAGGATCGGAAGCACCGCGATCGATGCCATCGTCAGCGACCCGCCGACCAGCGACAGACCGCCAAAGGTGATGCCGGCGGCGGCGAGCGCGATCGCGAGCGGCAGCAGCCGCAGGCGGCCTCGGAACACGAGCAGCAGCGTCACCGCCATCACGATCAGCGCCGCGATCAGCAGCCCCGCGATCGAACCCGTGATCGTCGAGGCGAGGTCGTTGATGACCACGGGGGCGCCGGTGACGGTGTACGTGGCGCCGTAGGCCGAGCGGAACATCGGCATCGCCACCGCCTGGCGGATCCACGAGATCGCCTGGGCCTGCTGGGCGTCGCTGAGCCCGGCCTTCAGGCGGACCTGGATCAGGGCCGAGTTGGCGGTCGGGAACAGGTATGCGAATCGCGCCTTGGGCTGGTTCACCCCGCGCGTCTGATCGAACACGATCTCCGGGATGAACTGCGGATCGTCGATTCGCGGGGTGCCCGTGATGCCCGAGCTGAGGTACAGCTGCTCGAGCTGCTGGAGCTGCCGCTGCTGCTCGAGTTGTGCCGCCGCGTTGCCGGCCACCTGTGCCTGCTTGCGACTGAGCCCGCGGCCGAGCGCGAGCTGAGTCGCGGCCGCCCGCGCGGACGCGATCGCCTGGTGGGCCCCCCGCAGCAGCGCCTGCACCTGAGTCTGCACGGCCGCGACAGCCCGGTTGAGGAATGTGCCCGGCCCGTAGACGACCTGAACCGGCTTGTGGGCCATCAACTTGCCGCACGGGCTCGAGTAGCCGCCGTAGGGGGCGTGCGCCCCGGGCGGGGCCGGCTGGAAGGACTGTAGCTGCTCGCTCGGGACGACGTACTGGCCGGCCAGGCACGCCTCGAGGAAGGTGACCGTCGCGAGGTCCTTCGTCTCGACGAGGTCGGTGAGCGGCTCCTTGATCAGGATGATGATCGCGTCGGAGCCGAAGTGGCGGTGGTCGTCGTCGGTGGCGCGGAACGTCGACGAGGAACGGCTCACGAACGTATCGCTGCCCGCCGAGGGGGACAGACCGAGGGCCAGCAGCCCACCCGCGATCGCAATCGCGAGGACGATCGCGATGGTCAGCGCCGGTCTCCGGGCGGCGAGCCGTGCCAGCCCCTCGAGCCTCTCCTTCATGATTCTGAGGCTATCGGTGTATGCGGGCGTCCGCGCAAGTAAGCGCGCATGCCGCAGTCTCCTCCGCCGCGCGTCCGGCGCGGGCTTCCTAGTCCATCGTCAGCGGGCCCTGTGACTCCCCGGCGAGGAATTGGCGGATGAACGGGTTCTCCGAGTTGAGCATGTCCTCGGCCGGCCCGGCTTCCACGATCCGCCCCTTCCATAGGACGTTGATGTAGTCGGCTACGCGGCGCGCGCTCATGATGTCGTGGGTGATCACTGCGAACGTCGGCAGGCGCTCCTTCTGCGCCTTCTTGGCGTCCTCCATCATGTCGCGGTGGATCTCGAGGATCAGCTCACCGAGGAGCGCTGTGCGCACGGGATCCAGGCCCGAGTCGGGCTCGTCGAAGAGCAGAATGTCCGGCTCGAGCACGAGCGCGCGGGCGAACCCCGCGCGCTTGCGCATTCCGCCTGAGAGCTCGTT
This sequence comes from uncultured Solirubrobacterales bacterium, assembly GCA_963796645.1. Classification (GTDB taxonomy): domain Bacteria; phylum Actinomycetota; class Thermoleophilia; order Solirubrobacterales; family Solirubrobacteraceae; genus Palsa-465. The sequence continues at coordinate 381,163 of CAWCMQ010000011.1, forward strand.
GGGCATCAGGTCCGACGCGTTCCCCAGGCCGACCTCGTTCAGGCGCCGCATGACGATGTCCTCGATCTCGTCCTCGCCCTTCTCGGTGTGCTGCCGCAGCGGGAACGCGGTGTTGTCGAAGATGTTCATCGAGCCGAACAGCGCTCCGTCCTGGAACAGGAGGCCGAACTTCTTGCGCATCTCGAACAGGTTGTCGTCCGGCATGTTCGGGACCGACTCGCCGTGCACCAGGACATCGCCCTCGTCCGGGTACAGCAGCCCGACCATGTGCTTGATGCACACCGACTTGCCCGTACCGGACGGCCCAAGGATCATCGACACCATGCCCTCGGGCAATCCCATGTTCAGCCCACGCAGGATCCGGTTGCGACCGAACGCCTTATAGGTATCGATGAACTCGACGGCATCGGGCCGCCCCGAGGGATACACCTTGTAGGTGTGCCACTTGTACTCCTCCTCGGAGGCACCCGCGGGGGGCGCCGGGCGGGTGGGCGGCTCATCGACCACGGATACGCGGGAGCCACCGGACTGATCGCCGTGCTCGGCCGCGGCCGTGGCAGCGGCCGCGCCACCGGCAGCCCCGGCGGCCACCGTGGCCGCGCCGGAGTGGTGCCCGTCTTCGGCGGCCTCCTCGTCCCCGTGTGACCCCTCGTCCGCCTGTGACCCTTCGCCGGCGTGCGGCTCGTCGCCGTGCGCCTCCGCACCCGCTGAGGACTCGACCTCGGTCGCCTGCTCAGAGGCGGATTGTGCCTGCGCGGCTTCGGGAGCCTCGGATGCCGACGCTGGATGGGCGACCTCGCTCTCGGGCGTCTGCGCACCCTCGAGGTCGTGGTCGCGCTCGGAGTGGATCGGGGCCGGCTCGTCGGTCGAAGGCTCCGCCTGCTGCGCCTCGGTATCGGCGTCGCCCGATCCGGGCTCCGGCTGTTCGCCGTCGTCTGCCTTGTCCTTATCTCCAAACGAGAAACGACGCACTATCAGCCTCCTATTGGTGCCCTCGGATTGGCGCCCCAGAAGAGCTGCGTACCGAGCATTCCGATGAGATGAACGGACACGATGTTGACGACCATCGATTTAGCCGTGGCCGTACCCACGCCAACCGGCCCACCGCTCGCGTTATAGCCGTAATAGCAGCCGACGAGAACGATGACGGTCGCCATCGCCATCGCCTTTATCAAGCTATATAAGAGATCTGGCGGGTTCTGGAATTGCCAGAAGATCAGGAAGAACCCGCCCGACGAGACGTCTCCGATCTGCTGCACGACGACCAGGTAGCTGGCGAAGAAGCCGGCGCCGATCGAGCAGATGTACAGGAACGGAAGCACCATCCAGGCCGCGAGCAACCGCGTGGCACACAGGAACGTCATGCCGCTGATGCCCATCACCTCGAGTGCGTCGATCTCATCGGAGATCCGCATCGAGCCGAGCTCGGCCACGATCCCGGTGCCCACCTTCGCGGCCATCATGTAGCCAAACGCGTAGGGGACGAGCTCACGCAGGTCGCACCAGGCCGCGAACACACCCGCGTACGCGGGCACGCCGTTGGCGCGGTCGAAGTAGGCGCCCTCGACGCCGCACTCCAGGCCGATGATGAAGACCAAGCCCCAGATCACGAGCGTCGAGGAGACGATCAGGATCCCCGACTGCCGGAGCGCCTCGCCGAAGAACCGCAGCACCCGGAGTCGGAACACCTCCGCGACGATGCGGGAGGTGAACTTGACCATCTCGCCGAACGACTCGATCCAGCCGCGCGGTGTTCCGAGGAGGCCCTCCATCTACTTGGCGATCGTCGTGATCTCGGGGTGCGTGGCCAGCAGGGTCTGCGTGAACGCGTAGTTGAACGCGAAAACGCCCAGGAACGCGATCACCACCGCCTGGTTCACGGCGCGCCCCACCCCCTCCGCGCCTCCGGACGCAGTCATCCCCTTGTAACAGCAGACGATCGCGATGATCGCGCCGAAGATGGTGGTCTTCACGACCGACCCCCAGAGGTCGGTGGTCGAGGCGTTGTTGAAGAAGGTGGCCCAGAACGGTCCGAGCGGCGCGTTGTTGACGAGCGTCGCGACGATTCCGCCAAAGATTCCGAACAGCAGCGCGTAGATGTCGAACAGGCCCGTCACCAGCATCAGAGCGAGGAACCGCGGCACGACCAGGTTCTTTACCGGGTCGACGCCGAGCACCTGCAGCGCGTCGAGCTCCTCGCGGATCTTGCGTGCGCCGAGGTCGGCGGTGATCGCGGTGCCAGCCACGCCAGCGAGCACGATCGCATCGACGAACGGCGCGAACTCGCGAATCGACGCGAGCACGAAGAATCCGCCGAGCCGGTCCAGGGCGCCGAAGAGCACGAGGAAGTTCGCCGCCTGCAGTCCGGGCGCCGCGTAGCCGAACGCGACCGTCGAGATCAGCAGCGGGAACCAGCACAGCTTCATCGCGAACAGGAACTGACCGACGAATTCGCTTCCGTAGGGGTACGGAGGCCGCACCGCGGAAACCAACGTCTTGCCGGTCAGGATCATCATGTTCCCGACTTCCTCCAAGACATTCTTGGTGGGCAGGAACGTTCGATCAGCGACTGCTCGGATCAACTCTCTCTTCGTCCTCCCAGGATCTGCGGTGCCGCAGGCGCGGCCCAGCGCTCTAAGCCTACGGCAACGGCGCGGCAAAAACCAAGTTCGAACCGTCGCCCCGTCAGGTTCGCCCGTGGTATGTTCAGCCGGCCTTGAGCGGGTGGAGAACCAGGAGCTGCGGGATCTTGGCCGTGATCGCGGCGTGCTTGACACTGGCCGCGTGCGGCGGGGGCCAGCGCCAGGACGCCCACGAACCGAGCGGGATCTTCCCCGTTCAGGTCGCGGCCGCCAGCTTCCCCTCCTTTCAGCGGCTGGCCCAGCACACGCATCTGGTGATCGCCGTCCGCAACGCCGGCAACAAGACGATCCCGGATGTGGCGGTGACGATCACCGACCCGCACCACGGCACCTCCGTGCAAGCCTTCGGGCGGTACCTGAACATGCCGGGACTGGCCAGTCACTCGCGACCGGTGTGGATTGTGGACCGTGCTCCCGAGCCGGGCGGCGTGTGCGCCTACAGCTGCCAGAACGGCGGGCTCGGCGGGGCGGTCACCGCGTACTCCAACACCTGGGCGCTCGGCCAGCTGCGCCCCGGAGAGACGGCGAAATTCGACTGGGCCGTGACCGCGGTCGTGCCGGGCAGATACAGGGTCCGTTATGTCGTCGCGGCCGGTCTGAACGGCAAGGCCAAGGCGCGCCTGGCCGGCGGTGCGATCCCGGCCGGGACCTTCTCGGTCCTGATCACCAGCCAGCCGCAGCAGTCCTACGTGAACGGCTCGGGCCAGGTCGTCAAGACCGGGTAGCGGGCGGCCGCCCGGCTGCGACCGCCCGGCTGCGACCGCCCACGTCCGACCGCCACGCCCGAACTGCTAGGCCGACAGCGAGAACGGCGGGTAGCGGTCGGTGACGAGCAGGCCCGCATACGCCAGCACGCGGACGTGCCAGCGGATCACGCCCTCGATATACGTGAAGATCCCGCGCGGGTAGCGCCCGGTGAAAAGGATCGCGAACCAGGCGGCGATCGCTCCCAGCAGCGCACCGATCGAGAGGAAGAACAGCACGATGTAGTGCGGGATCGCCAAGAACCACTTGACGATCGGAAGCCAGCGGTTCAGCTCGGCCGGGACGTCCGGGTAGGGGAGCGTGACGTGCGCGGCCTGCTCGTCCTCGGTCGACGGATAGCGATCGTCCATCAGCGCTAGGTACGCGGTCACCCGCGTACTGAACCGCAGAAGGGCGAAGTTCCAGTCGAACCACCAGCGCGGATAGCGTTGCCGGACCACGATCATCAGCAGCGTCGCGACAAACAGGAATCCACCGCTGGCCGTGAACGCGTACGTCCGCGAGCCGGTTCCCAGCGTGATCGAGCCGCCCTCGATCACCGCGGCCACGATCAGGATCGGGATCGCGTAGAAGATGCGAAGTGCGCTGCTCAGCCGGTGCAACTGCCGATCCGGATAATCGACCAGCACGGTCACGGGGTAGTTCATGTCGAACTCGACTCCTCCCAGATGTTGATTTGACCGTCGACCGCGTGACGGTCGATGTCCTCGAGTTCCCCCGGATCAAAGTTCATGTTGCGCAGGGCAGCGACGTTCTGCTCGAGCTGCTGGACGCTGCTCGCTCCCAGCAGCGCGGAGGTCACGCGCGGGTCCCGCAGCACCCACGAGATCGCCAGCTGGGCCAGACTCTGACCGCGCCGCTGCGCGATCTCGTTCAGCGCCCGAGCGCGACGCAGGTTCTCGTCGCTGATCAGCTCCTCGGTCAAGTAGTTGCCTCGGCGCACACGTGAGTCGTCGGGGATGCCCTCCAGGTACTTGCTGGTCAGCAGCCCCTGGGCGAGCGGCGAGAAGACGATCGCGCCGGCGCCTTCGCGCTGGAGCACATCAAGCAGCTCCTCCTCCACCCAGCGGTTGAGCATCGAATACGACGGCTGATGAATCAGCAGCGGCGTCCCGAGCTCGCGGAGGATCCGGGCCGCCTCCTCGGTCCGCCGGGGACCGTACGAGGAGATCCCGACGTAGCGCGCCTTCCCTGCTCGTACCGCCGCGTCAAGTGCCGACATCGTCTCCTCGAGCGGGGTCTCGGGATCAAAGCGGTGCGAGTAGAAGATGTCGACGTACTCGAGCCCCATCCGCTCCAGGCTCTGGTCGAGGCTGGCGAGCAGATATTTGCGCGAGCCCCACTCGCCGTACGGGCCGGGCCACATGTCGTAGCCCGCCTTGGTCGAGATGATCAGCTCGTCGCGGTAAGGGCGCAGGTCCTCCGCGAGGATCCGGCCGAAGTTGATCTCCGCGCTCCCGTACGGAGGCCCGTAGTTGTTGGCGAGATCGAAATGCGTGATCCCGAGGTCGAAGGCTCGGCGCACGATCTCGCGGCTGGTGGCCAGCGGGCGATCGTCGCCGAAGTTCTGCCACAGCCCAAGCGAGATCGCCGGCAGCTTGATCCCGCTCTGGCCGCAGCGTCGGTACTGGATCTGCTTGTAGCGGCCGGACGCGGGAACGTAGACGGTCGGCCCCAGCTCGGCGTTGTACGGCACCGACTAAGTATTGCGCGTGGTCGGTGAACCTCACCCCCGCGTGCGGGAAGCGCAGCCCCGCGTGCGGGAAGCGCAGCCCGGCCTGCGGAAGCTCGCCGCCCGGGCGCACGAACGTCGGGCGCTGTTTCGCCCAGCGGCGCGCCCATTTTGGGCGGTTTTGGACATATGGATAAAGACCGGCCCGGTGTCATCACCTAACCTCAGCGCTCACGCCTCGGGCTCCGGGGCCGGGTAAACATGTTCGCCTCCGCCGCCGAGGCGTCATAGGAAGGAACTAGACAATCAGCATGCCTCGCACCCGTCAGCACAATGTTCTCGCAGCCCAGTGGACTCCCAATGGGGGCGCGCTCGGCGCCCCCGACCTGACCGTTCCGGACAACCAGGTTTTCGGTTCCAACGTCTTCAGTCCGGCGATCCAACGCCAGCGGCTGCCCAAGGACGTGTTCCGCCGGCTTCAGCAGACCCTCGCTCGTGGCGAGGCCCTCGACACCTCCACCGCCGACGCCGTCGCGCTCGCGATGAAGGAGTGGGCGCTCGAGCGGGGCGCCACTCACTACACCCACTGGTTCCAGCCGCTCACCGGCTCCACGGCCGAGAAGCACGACAGCTTCTACGCGCCGACCGGCGAGGGCACGGCGCTGGCCGAGTTCAGTGGCAAGGAGCTGATCCAGGGCGAGCCCGATGCCTCCAGCTTCCCGACCGGCGGCATCCGCGCGACGTTCGAGGCCCGCGGCTACACGGCCTGGGACCCCACCAGCCCCGCGTTCATCCTCGAGAACCCGAACGGCGCCCTGCTCTGCATCCCAACCGCGTTCGCTTCCTGGACCGGCGAGGCGCTTGACCACAAGATCCCGCTGCTGCGCTCGATGGACGCGCTCTCGAAGTCGGCCATCCGCGCGCTCAAGTTGTTCGGCGACGACGCCGCGCAGCGCGTGTTCACGACCGTCGGCCCGGAGCAGGAGTACTTCCTGATCGACGAGCAGTACTACTTCGAGCGGCCCGACCTGATCACCACGGGCAGGACATTGTTCGGGGCCAAGCCGCCGAAGGGCCACGAACTCGACGACCACTACTTCGGGTCGATCCCGGAGCGGATCCTCGCCTGCATGCTCGATACCGAGCGCGAGCTGTCCAAGCTGGGCGTCCCGGTCAAGACGCGGCACAACGAGGTGGCGCCAAATCAGTACGAGATCGCGCCCGTGTTCGAGAACTCGAACGTCGGCTCCGACCACCAGCAGCTGACCATGCAGGTGATGCAGAACGTCGCCCGCCGGTACGGGTTGGTGTGCCTGCTGCACGAGAAGCCGTTTGCTGGCGTCAACGGCTCGGGCAAGCACAACAACTGGTCGATGGGCACCGACACCGGCAAGAACCTGATGGACCCGGGCGAGACGCCGCACGAGAACCTGGAGTTCCTGTTCTTCTGTGGGGCCGTGATCGAGGCCGTCAACAAGTACCAGGGTCTGCTCCGGGCGTCGATCGCGTCGGCCGGCCAGGACCATCGCCTCGGCGCCAACGAGGCCCCACCGGCGATCATCTCGATCTTCCTCGGCTCAGAGCTCGAGAAGGTGTTCGGGGCGATCGAGCGTGGCGAGGTGGGCGAGTCGACCCCCGGATCGTTCCTCGGTCTCGGCACGCCGGTGCTCCCGCCGCTGCCGATGCACGGCGGCGATCGCAACCGCACGAGCCCGTTCGCGTTCACCGGGAACAAGTTCGAGTTCCGGGCACTGGGCTCGAGCATGTCGCTATCGCTCCCGAACACGGTGCTGAACACGATCGTCGCCGAGGCGATCGATTCGCTCGCCGATCAGCTCGAGAGCGAGCTCAAGGGCGGCGCGGACCTCGAGGCTGCGCTGCCACCGATCCTGCAGAAGAGCTACGCGGCCAACAAGCGGATCATCTTCGGCGGCGACAACTACTCCGATGAGTGGCACGCCGAGGCGGAGAAGCGCGGCCTGCTCAACCTCAAGGCGACACCGGACGCGCTGCCCTACCTGGTCAACGACGAGACGACGTCGCTGTTCGAGGAATACAAGGTCCTCTCCAAGCGCGAGCTCGAGTCCCGTTACGAGGTGTTCCTCGAGCAGTACGTGACGAAGCTCAACATCGAGTCCGAGACGGCCGCGGCGATCGCGCGGACGATGCTGCTGCCTGCAGCCGCCCGCCACATCGCGGTATTGCGCGAGGCGCAGCTGTCCGACCTCGTGGCCGAGGCCGAGGAGCTCACGTCTCAGCTGGCGGGCGCGATCAAGGCGCTCGAGAACGCGAATCTCGAGGAGAGCCAGCCGCACGACGACGTGCTCGCGCACGCCAAGTACATGCATGACAAGGTCGTCCCGGCGATGGGCGACGTGCGCGCTGCGGCGGACAGGCTCGAGAAGATCGTCGCCGATGATCTGTGGCCGCTGCCGAAGTACTCGGAGATCCTGTTCATCAAGTAGCGTCTCCGGCGACAAGCAGATATTGCGGAAGCCCTGCATACGCGGGGCTTCCATCGTCTCTTGGACCGTCTTCGTGTTCAGCACCATGGGCGTCGAACCGGGCGCGTTCAACCCGAACAAGGTGATCTGGATCGGACGCATCACCACCAAGCGGTCTCGGACCTGGCACGCCCCGGTCACACCAAGCCGAGCCTTCCATGCGAGTTGCGGTCGCGCGTGTGGCGGTTTACGGATCGCGCGGGTGCTCGTGTGGCGCAGCGTTCGAGAGAAGGAACCCACGGACTGAAGGGAGCATCGCTAATGACCCAGGCCAAGCGCAGCAGCCGTGCGATAGCCAACGGTGTCTACTCGGGCAACAGACCGGCGCTGTCCGTGAACTCCCAAAGCATGGCGGCGGCCTTGGCATAGCAGCAGAAGCCGTCCGCGTTTCCCCGTTCAAGCGCAGCCCAGCAGATCACGTCGGTCAGGCTCATCGCCTCATTGGCCAGCTTTGGCAGCATCGGAAGAGGACACGACTCGACCTCCCGGCGCAGCTCGTGGACGACGGCGGCTAGACCGTCACCGGGGGGAGGTTGCAGATCTCCGAGCAAAGCCGAGAACTGCCCGATGATGTACTGCTGGGTCATCGATGTTCCGAGATCGAGCCCTTGCGTTTCTCGCTGTCGACCTGCCTCTCGCTGCGCGCTCCTGGATGTTGTCGTTTTCGCTGAGGCCGCTAGTCCGCGTGTCCGAAGGTGGCGATCTCCTGTTGCTCCTTCTCTGAGAGCTCACGGGGGACCTCGCCGTGGGCGAGCTTTTCACTCTGGACGTAGTGGCGGATGTCGTCGACGATCTCAGGGTTCGCCAGCGTGGTTGTATCGCCGACGTCGGCGAAGTTCGAGATCCCCGCAATCACCCTGCGCATGATCTTGCCTGAGCGTGTCTTCGGCATGTCCGCGACGATCCACACGTTCTTGGGCCGTGCGATCTTCCCGATCTCCTTGTCTATCGAGTCCGACACCTTCTGCTCGACTTCTTTGCTCGGACTGATCCCCGGCTTCAGCGCCACGTATACCTCCACGACCTTGCCGCGAACCTCGTCGATCACCGGAACGGCGGCCGCCTCGGCGACCTCCGGAACCATGATGCTCGCCGACTCGATCTCCTTGGTTCCCAGGCGGTGCCCGGCGACATTGATCACGTCGTCGACGCGGCCGAGGATCCGGAAGTAGCCATCCGCTGCCTGTGTCGCGCCGTCGCCCGCGAAGTACGGCCAGTCGTGCCAGTCCTTGCTGTCCTTATGCCGGTTGTACTTCGCGTAGTAGGTCTCAACGAACCGCTCGGGCTGCCCCCAGATCGTCTCGAAGATGCCAGGCCACGGATTACGGATGCAGATGTTGCCCGCCTTGCCGCTCCCTGCCTCGACGACCTCGCCCATCTCGTCATAGATCACCGGATAGATGCCAAGCACGCCCGGCCCGCAGCTGCCGGGCTTCATCGGTTCGAGCCCGGGCAGGGTGCTTCCCAGGAAACCACCGTTCTCGGTCTGCCACCACGTGTCGGTAATCGCCGCCTGACCCTTGCCGACGACTTCGTAATACCAGCGCCACACGTCGGGCTCGATCGGCTCACCTACTGTCGTCATCGTCTTGAAGCGATAGTTGTACTTGGCCGGCTCATCAGGGCCGAGCTTGCGCAGCATCCGGATCGTCGTCGGCGCGGTGTGGAAGATATCCACCCCTAGCTTCTCGGCGATCCGCCACGGCCGGCCAGGATCCGGGTACGTGGGGATGCCCTCGTACATCACGCTCGTGGTCCCAAGCGACAGCGGGCCGTAGACGATGTAGGAGTGACCGGTGATCCAACCGATATCGGCAAAGCACCAATACGTGTCGTCTGGGTGGATGTCCTGGTAATACTTCGACGTGCCGGTGACGTACGACAAATATCCGCCGGTCGAATGCTGGCAGCCCTTCGGCCGGCCGGTCGTGCCACTCGTGTACATCAGAAACAGGGGCGCCTCGGCCGGCATCGACACCGGCTCGACCTGCTTGCCGCGATAATCCTCCAGCAGCTCGTCGACGAAGAAGTCGCGCCCCTCGATCATCCGGCTGCTGGATGCGTACTGCCCAGGGTGCCGCCGCCAGACGAGCACCTTGTCCACCTCGTGCCCCTCCTCCCGCGCGGCCGCGAGCGCCTCGTCTGCCTTCTCCTTGTGGTCAATCAGCTCACCGTTACGGTAATAGCCGTCGATCGTCACCAGGATCTTGCTCTGCGAATCGGCAGCCCGATGCCCGCAGGCCGTGCCACTGAAGCCACCGAACACCTCTGAGTGGATTGCCCCCAGGCGCGCGCACGCCAGCATCGAGACGGGCAACTCAGGGACCATCGGCAGGTGGAACGTAACCCGGTCGCCAGCCTCTACGGCGCCGAAGCCCTTCAGCAACGCCGCAAACTCATTCACCATGCGGTGCAGCTCCGCGTAGGTGATCTCCTGCGTCTCCTCATCCTCCGGCTCCGGGACCCAAATCAACGCGTTCTTGTCCCCGCGCGCATCGAGGTGCCGATCCACGCAATTCACCGACGCGTTCAAACGCCCGCCGACCCACCACTTCCAGAACGGGGCATCGCTCGTGTCGAGGATCGTGTCCCACTTGCGATCCCAAGCGAGCATGTCCGCGTACTCCGTGAAGCAGTCGGGGAAGCGCTCCTCGCTGAACCGCTCCCGGATCGCCGCGTCCGACGCGTTGGCCTGCGCGACAAACGCGGGCGGCGGCGGGTAGTACTCCTCCTCGCGCCAGTGAACGGCGATCTGCGCCTCCGAAACGGCCGCCTCCGCAACCTCCGCCGCAGACGGTCCCTGGTCCTCTACGCCCATTACTCAACCTCCTACGAAAACGATCCTCTGAATGACCGCCGCGCGGGCACCGATCTAGCTGTTCACGGTACTCCTCCCCGACGAGAGAGCAAGTGCGCTGCTCCACGGCCTGGCATCACGCTCTCCTCGCTGCGCTCATCGCGCTGATCGTGAGCCTGCCGCTCGTAGCGAACGCGCCCAGCCACGCGTCGAACTCATCCTCAACCGCGCGCTGGATGATCAACCGCGCACCCTCCTTCACCAACTCCGAGAGCGACTCGCGCGGGTTCTCACCCACCCCACCGACAACATCTGCTCGATCCGAGCCTCAATCTCCGCCGACGGCGGTACGGTACGTCTCACGGCGTAGGCCTCCTTCATCGTCTGCCACGACTTGAGGGGACCTACGCCGTCGCTCTGACAGCACCGGCCCGACTATTTACAGCAACTCTGACACGCAACCGCTCCGCGAGCCGACCCCTGCATTGGTGCTCGCGCGTGTGCCGAGGTAGTCCCGCTCTCGTGGCCGCATGTGCCCGCAACCGGCAGCGCGCGTCCCCGGTCGCGCAAACGTGGGCGAGGCGTCAGCGAGGTTGCAGAACCTCGCAGGGCGCACGCCGCCGTATCACTGCCGCCTGGTCGCGTGACCGCAGCCGCCTGAGCCGGCCCGTCGGACGCGGCGGAAGCATGATCGCGTCGCAGTCGAACTCCTCGGCACCCGCGGGAAGCGCGTGGCGGGCCGGACCGAAGAGCACCGTGAGTTCGGCCGGTGTCTCGATCAGACTCGCCGCGCGTTTAAGGTCGGCCCGAGCTGCGTCCAAGAGCACGTCATTCCAGACGCTTCTTCCTCGGGGCAGGCGTGTAGCCGCGAGCAGCCGTGGCTCCAGCTCCATCACGACGACGATCGTCAAACTCGCCCCGTCTCTCTGCGCCAACAGATCGGCAGCAACGACCGCCTCATCCCCCTCAGACGATCCGTCATAGGCGACAAGAAGATGGCGGTAAGGAATGCTGTCCAGCGTATCGGCGGAACTGCGCGGTCATGAGCGTCGCCTGATCCAGCGCGAAGGAGAAGGCCCCTGCGAACGCCACCCGGCTTGGGGCGCGACTCGGCCGGTCCGGCCACCGCGGCCGCGGCTGCCCGTCTGCCGGGGCAATGCAGCACTCTCGCCGTCGCCGGAGGGCGTTCGGCTATCGGCTCCGCCGCTAGCCGAGGTCCCGAGCGTCGCAAGCACAAGAGGAGCAGTCTCGGCTCTCGTGCAACCCCATGCCCCGTTTGGCAGCTTGGGGACAGCTACAGACGGCAGTGCCGTCGTACCAATCATCAAGTAGCGCCGGGGGATAGACATCCCCGGCGCTCCGCCATCCGCGCGTCGCGAGACTGGTCGCTCCGCCTCCTAGTCTAGATGCCCGCGTCACCACGGATGCAGGGCTGGCCGGTCGGGGCGTCCGTTGGTCACCCGCTGCAGCTCCACGCCTAATGCAGCAGTCATGACGTAGCTACTGCTTGGCGCCGCGAGCGGGCACGCGACCGTGCTCTTGCCTGTGGTAGGAGCGCGCGTCGTCGCGTTAGGGTCGGGTGCGCATGTGTTTTTCCCCGGAGGCTGACTTCACGGCGGGTGCTGTTGTTGCTGGCATCGGGGTCGAGACGCTGCGCCGGGTCCGCTCGCCACGCGAGTTGATCGTCGGCGCGCTGCCTTTGCTGTTCGGCGTCCACCAGTTGATCGAGGGTTTCGTCTGGCTTGGGCTCCGGGGCCAGGTCTCAAGCGGATTGGGCAACGTCGCGAAGGAGGCGTACATCGTGTACGCGCACGCCGTTCTGCCGGCGATCGTTCCGGTCGGGTTCATGTTGCTCGAACCCGACCGTCGCCGCTGGCGCTGGCTCTTGCCGATGGCGTGCCTCGGCCTGCTTCTCGGGGTCTACCTGCTGTGGCAGGTCACCGCATATCCCATCGGCGCGCAGGAAGCAGCTCACTGCATCAACTACACAACACACACTCCGAACGATGTCGCGGTGACGCTGCTCTACGTGCTCGTGACGTGCGGCCCGGCGCTGATCTCCAGCCGTCGATACCTGCGCTGGTTCGGGGCAGCCAGCCTGGTCGGGGTGATCGCGACCGCGTTGGTGCGGGTCGATGAGCTGACGTCGCTGTGGTGTCTGTACGCGGCGATGGTCAGCGTGCTCATTCTCGAGCACTTTCGCCGTCGGCGGGCAGACGAGGCGAGCGCAATCGCAATCCGAACACCGATCCCGCCTCACTAGGGTCTCTGCTGGCTACAGGACGGCTGCGCGCAGCGCCCGCGCCTCCTCTTCAAGGAGCGGGATCCAGGTGGTCTGCGCCTCGAGCAGCACGCGGTGCTTGACCTCGCGGGTTGCCCGTCGCGGCGCAGCCGCGATGCTCGTGGCGAGCGCAAGCGCGTCCTCGAGCGCTCCGACGCTCGACACGACTCCTCGCGCAACCGCCTCCTGCGCGTCGATCACACGGCCGGTCATGCAGAGCTCGCGCGCAACCGCCGCGGGGAGTGCGGCACGCGCCGCCGCGTAGCTCGGCGGTATGAACCGGCCCAGCTCCGGGAACCCCATCTGAGCGGCAGCCGCCGCGACGCGCAGATCGCACAGCAACGCGAGCGCGAACCCGCCCGCGATCGCTGGACCGTTGAGGAACGCCACCGTCGGCGTCATCGATCGAGCCAGCGTGGTGAACAGACGCGTGCTCGTCTCGACGATCCGACGGCGATTCTGGTCATCACCACCGAACTGGGTGACATCCATCCCCGCGCAGAACGCGCTCCCCGCGCCCGTCAGAACTATCGCGCCGGTGGGTCGGCACAGAACCGCCGCAGCTCCGAGTCGATTCGCTCAGCCGTCCAGTAGCGCGGAGGTCGAAGGTCGAGGGCGGCTCGCCGCCGGACGTTCATCTCCCGTGCCCAGTATTCAGGGCCCTCATACCGGTAGATGGCTGACCTCAGCGACGAGCGGCCCGCCCGCTCAAACGCCCTGCGGGACGGCCACGTCGTGCCGTCCCCGATCAGTCGGCGAAGTTCGAGCTCGATGTGCTCCGATGTCCAGCCGCGCCGAACCCCAGACAGGCGTCCCGAGCGGCGGAGGCCGAACTCGTTCGCCCATCGGTCCGGACTCCCGGTAGCTCGGCCATTCGCTTCGATCCGCGAGGAAGTGATCGAGCTCGGCCCGGATTCGGGCCTTGTGCCACTTCGGTAGTTGAGAGCTCGCCACTGGCGCGTTTGCGTAACGGGTTTCGGTCAATCTACGAGTCGTCAGCGGGAGCATCGATCAAGTGGGTGCTCCGTCCGGTCCGAGCGAGTGGACGATTACAACCAGCTGCTGCGGATCGAGGGTGAGCTCGGCGGCCGCGCCCGGTTACGCAGGTCGCGAAGCCGTTGCGATCGCTGGAGGGCAGGCCGGGAGGCGTAGAGTTGCTCGCGGCAACGACCCGACGGTCTGCAGTCATGCTGAGCCTCGCATTCGTGAAGTTGGAGGGATCGGGCAAACGCGATCCGGATCCGGTCCTCGCCACCAACCGTGGGATCGACCCAGCACGGGAGGAGCGCCTGCTTGAGCATCTGGGCGAAGTCGCCAGCGCGTGTGCCGCGTTTCGGCAAGCAAGCGAATCGGGCGCTCCTCATCTGCAAGCGCGCATCGCGTACGAAATTGCCATCAGCTCGACCGACGCCTACATGGCGGCGTGGGCCGAGCATGAGCTCGGGGTGATGCTCGAGCAGCACGGTGATATTGCCGGAGCGCGCCACGCGTACGAGCAGGTCATTGCCAGGAAGGAGCGTGACACCCTCGCGATGGCCGCGTCCCGTCTCCGCGCGATCGCGCCCGGGTGAGCGGGATCGTGGAACTGAGACGACACTCGATGACCGCGGAGATGATCGACGCGGAGACGGGGAGCCTCACGTCGACACCGATTGAAGTCCGCTTCGACCCGCTGACCGATCACAGCTCGCGGATCCTCCCCGAGCGGGGGCTGATGCCGGCAAACGACTTCGATCTCGAGGCGTTCGCCGATGAGAGCCAGCCGCGCTGCCCGTTCTGTCCGGAAAGGATCGCCCAGCTGACGCCAAAGCTCGCTCCGGGGGTTCATCCCGAAGGCACGATCGCTCATGGAGAGGCTGTGCTGTTTCCGAACCTGCACGCGTACTCGTCTCACAGCTGCGTGTCGGTCTACTCCCCGCGGCTGCACTACCTGCCTCTCGAACGGATGACGGAGCGGTTGATCACAGACAACCTCGCTGCGCAAGTCAGCTACGCGAGGGCCGTCATGGCGGTCGATCCGGCGTCTGGGTGGGCGTCGATCAACGCCAATCACATGCTGCCCTCGGGCAGCTCCCTGTTCCACCCGCACCTTCAGGGAATCGTCGACTCGGAGCCCACGACGCTGCAGCGCATGCTCGCGAAGGTTCCCCAGGATCGCTACGAGGACTACCTCCGGACTGAGCGCGCCGCCGGTGAGCGTTACCTCGGGGACACCGGCCGGATCGAGTGGCTGGTCAGCTTCGCTCCAATCGCCCCGGCCGAGCTCAGAGCGTTCATCGGCGGGATCGCCTCGCCAGCCGAACTCGACGACGACCTGACCGCCGAGCTGGCGCACGGTCTCTGGCTGGCTCTGACGGCGTACGCCGAGATGGGGTTCGAGAGTTTCAACCTCGCCGTTTACGGAGCGCCGGCTGGCACCGCCGGATACCCGCTCAACCTGCGGCTCGCCTGCCGCTCGAACCTGGGACCGTTCTACCGGTCAGACTCGACCTTCCTCGAGCGGTTGCACTGGGAGGGCGCGATCGATCTGCCCCCCGAAACGATCGCCGAGCGGATCGGCGAGCGCTTCAGCCGATGACCGACGCGACCCCACCAAGCGGCAGGCGCGCTCCCCCAACCGACTGGGGCTGGACCACACCCAAGGGCGACGACAGTCCAGCAATCCGCAGCGACACGACGACATACGTCGCCGCGCTGCTCGGCAGCTTTCGATTGCTAGAAGCGGCCGGCGCCTGCGAGCTGATCGCAGCGACCGTGATCGAACCCGACCGCACCGCCAAGCCGCCGACGTGGTGGAAGGCCGTGGCTGACGCTGCGCGCACGTACCGATCCGCGATCCACAACGCGGTCGGACAAGGATTCCGTCCGATCGACGACTGGTCGCACTTCGGCGGATCCCCGGATCGCGACCTTCGGCGCGAGCGAACACGGCTCCGCGACGAGCACCGAGGCTGGCTATGCGGGATTCCCGGCGGAGGCGCCTACGTCGCCTGGCTGAGCGCATACCTCGCCGCCGCGGAGCTCGATGGCCAGCGCGCCCTCACGAGCCTCGAACGCTGCACCGCGATCGCGCAGGAGTTCATCGAGATGCCCACGCTCGCTCCCGAGGCCTCCGTCTACGAAATCCTGCAAGCGGCGGCCAACGCCCTGGTCCTGTTCCTGCCCCTGGGCCAGCATCCGTTGCGGGACATGCGGCGCTTTGCCTTCCTCCCCGCCTCGCTTCAGACCGGCTACGGTTCCTGACCGATGCCGTCGATCTTCACTCGAATCATCGAGCGCGAAATCCCGGCCCACATCCTCCACGAGGACGACGACTTCCTCGCATTCCTCGACGTCCGGCCGATCCGCGAGGGGCACACCCTGGTCATCCCGAAGACCGAGGTCGACGACATCTTCGACCTACCAGATCCGCTGCTCGCCGGATTGCTGCCGTTCGCACGGCCCGTCGCGAACGCGATCCAGCGGGTGACTGGAGCGACACGCATCGGGATGGCCGTCCTTGGCCTCGAGGTACCTCACGCGCACATACACCTCGTGCCGATCGACGGACTACACGACCTCGACTTTCGCCGCGCCCGCCCCGCAGCCGACGACGAGCTCGCCGCGGCCGCCAAGCGCATCCGCGCCGCGCTGGCAACCTGAAGCTGCCGATCTCGAGGTTAACTGACAGCAGTCCGGCCGCGCGCGAATATGAGCATGACAGTTGCGTCCCCAACGAGATGATCAAGCTGTTCAGCCAGAAGGCCCTGGTCATGTCTGGAGCCGCGAAGTGCTCCGACCTGGATGGCCCGGGGCCCTCATGCCAGACCAGGCACGATTGGCAGCCTTGTGAGGGACGGCCGCGAACTGCAGGTAGCGAGCAGCGTCGGTGTTGACGAAGACCCGGTTCTCGGCGAGATGGCGTCGTAGCGTCGGGGGATAGACGTCCCCGGGCGCTTCGCCATCGGGGCAAGGCGGGTGGGTGTCCGGTTGCGTGCAGATGCCCGGCGCTTGGTCGAAGGAGGAGCGTCGGTGGGGCTAGCAGCAGCTGCAGCTCTCGCCTAGCCAGGCGTCGCGGGCTTCGGTGAGTGCGACCGCTGCAATCAGGAGCGCGACCGCCGGGTCAGCCCACCACCATCCAGCCAGACCGTTCGCCAGCAGACCCACGAGCAGCGCGGCCGAGAGGTAGGCGCAGAGCATCGTCTGCCGGCTCTCGCTAGTGGTCGCTGACGAGCCAAGCGCGGTCCCGACTCTGCGCTTGGCGGCGGCCAGTGGCGGCATTGCAACCAGGGTGACCGCGGCGAGAGCGACGCCGACCCAGCTGACGGCAGGGTGATGCCCTCCGATCAAGTCACGAGCGGACTCGATCGTGACGTACAGCGAGAGCATCAGGAAGGACGCGGCGATCAGCTGCTGCGCGCGTCGCTCGGCGCTGTGCGAGCTCAGCCGCTCGCCAGTCACGAGCCACAGCACGACAAGCCCAGCGCCGGCCTCGATCACGCTGTCCGCGCCGAACCCGACCAGCGCGACCGACCCGGCGGTCACGCCAGCGCCGATCGCAATCGCCGCCTCCAGCGCATGCCACGCCAAGCCGAGCTCCGTCAACCGTCGCGCAAGGCGAGTAAGTCGCTGCCGCTCCTCCTGGTCGCCGCGAACGGGAATCGTGACCGGCAACGTCGGTAATGGCATCCCGTTGGCCATGCCCAGAACGGTACTCATGCGGGCGCGGCCCGGCTCGCGCCCAGTCGATATCAGAGAACTCGCCCACGCGGAACGAAGTCGCTCTGTGCGGCCAGTCGCCGAAACCAGCTGGCCGCGCGATCCGATCGCGCATCCCGCGCAATGGAGGGGGTCGCCAGCACTGTCCGGGATACCCGTGGCAGTCGCAGAGCAGGTCTCGGCGGAGGCCGACGGGCGCCGCTGCTTCACGCCTGAGCCGACAGCGGAACGCCATCGCGCGTGGCCGATCCACCGGCCAACCGGCGACGCCGACGACGACACTGAATCGATGCTGCCTTCAGCTCTTCGATGCGGCACCATTGGCGCTTGCGCAGTCCGGCCATGGCTTTAGGACACCAGGCCAGTCGTGCCATTTCGCCGCCGGGTCGGCCGTCTGCTGTCGGCGTCTCATTTGGCAGTGGGGCAACTGGACGTGCAGAGGCGGCGCCGGTTTGGTCTCGGGCGTCGATGGTTGACTACGGTTCTGCGCGTGGAGCTGCAGCAGCGCATCGCCGATCGGAGGGGCGAGTTCTTGATCTTCGCGGTGACTCCGCCACGGCTGAGCACCGGACCGGAGCAGACCAGGCAGATCGCTGAGGTCACGCTTGAGCGCCTCCGGTCCGTGGGGATCGATGGCCTCGTTCTTTACGACATCGATGACGAGAGCGACCGTAATCCCAACGAACGCCCGTTCCCGTTCCTGCCTACGATGGACCCAGCCGATTACCTCGCCCGTGATCTCGTGGCCTTGGACGTGCCAGCCATCGTTTACCGCGCGGTCAGCAAACACGCCGAGGACGGCCTCCGTCGATGGCTGCGCGACCAGGATCCGGCTCGAGGACTGTCGGTCTTCGTCGGGGCCTCATCCCGCGAGAAAGCGCCCGCAACTTCTCTCTCGCGGGCCTACGAACTCCGGACCGAGGTCCGGCCGGATCTGCCGCTCGGCGGAGTCGCGATCCCTGAGCGGCACGCGCGCGGGGGAAATGAGCACCTCCGCCTCATCGCCAAACAGGCCGCAGGCTGCTCTTTCTTCGTCACGCAGGTCGTCTACGACGTCAACGCTGCGAAGGACCTGGTCTCTGACTATCGCTACGAGTGCGGTGCCCAGAACCTGGAGCCGGTACCGATCGTCTTCACATTCTCAGTCTGCGGCTCAACGAAGACCTTGGAGTTCCTCCAATGGCTCGGTGTCGACGTGCCGCGCTGGATCGCGAACGATCTGCGCCACGCTGACGACACCCTCGACGCGTCCTACGACCAAGCGGTCGCGACGGCGATCGAGCTGATCGCCTTCTGCCGACGCGTCGGCGTTCCCTTTGGACTGAACGTCGAAAGTGTCTCAATACGCAAAGTCGAGATCGAGGCCGCCGTGCGGCTCGCTTGCCGACTAAGGGGCGAGCTCCAGCGCTAAGAACCGGAACTCACACGCCCAGCAAGAGTGAGCCGGAGTAGAGCCGTCTACACTATGGCCGTGCCGCTTCGTCGCTGACGCGGTCACCTGACGAACGGCACCAAGACGGCTGAGTTCGGACGGAGGGGTCAGCGCGACCACCGTGGCTCCGGGTACACGACCCGACACGAATGCAGGTCTCGGCACCGGAGACGACGTCCGTCTCGCTCCTCGCCTCAGTGAGAACCTGAGCTCCCGGCGGTCGGTGTCGTCCGGCTCGTCGGTTTGGCTCTCGGACGGCGGCGGGCTGACTCTCTCTTCGCCTGTCGGCCTTTTGGGTCTGACCGGCTTCTGCCGTGTCGCCCGCCGCCGCCGAGGATCACCGGCGTGACTTGATAGATGGCATGTGCCGAGGCCGTCCGGGTCCGGCGGTACGCCTCCCCGAGTCCGTGCGTGGCGTTGGCTGCGCAGTCCGCGGGAGCGAGGAGGCGTTGGAGATGACGATCGTGATGGGGCTTGACCAGCACAGGGCGCAGATCACTGCTGAGTGGATCGACACCGTGACCGGTGAGGTGATGCGGTCGCGGGTCGCGCCTGCGCATCGGGCTGGCGTTCGTCGGTTTTGCGAGCGGTTCCGCGGCCAAGAGCTCGAGGTCGCGTTGGAGGCAACGACGGGTTGGCGGTTCGTGGCCGATGAGCTGCGCCGGGTCGGCGCAGCGGTGCATCTCGCCGAGCCGGCGGAGACGGCCGCCAGGCGGGGGAACAAGAAGCGCGCGAAGAGCGATCGTGCGGACGCGCGGCACATCCGGGAGTTGTTGATGATCGGTCGGTTGCCGGAGTCGTGGATCCCGCCTGATCACATCCTCGATCTCCGCGCCCGGGTGCGGTTGCGTCACACGCTTTCGCATCAGCGTGGCGAGTGGCAGCAGCGGATCCAGGCGGTGCTCTATCACCACGGCTGCCAGCAACGGAGCAACCTGCTGACCGGCGAAGGCCGGCGCTTGCTGGCGGTGCAGCCGCTGCCTGGGGCGGCGCGCGAGCAGATCACGGTCGCGCTGAGCGTGATCGACGCGCTCGACGCGCAGCTGACCCCGTTGGACAGGGAGCTGCGTTTGTTCGCGCGTCGGCAGGCAGGCTGCAAGGCGTTGATGAGCCAGTTCGGAGTCGGCGAGCTGACCGCGGTCACGATCCTTGCCGAGCTCGGCGACGCCCGACGGTTCTCCTCCTCCCGGGACGCGGTCCGGTTCGCCGGTCTGGACATCACCGTTCACCAATCCGACCAGAGGCGAGCTGCCGGTCATCTCAGCCGACAGGGACCGCCGGCGCTGCGATGGGCGCTGTTCGAAGCGTCAATGTGTGCCGCCCGCGCGTGCAGCCCAGATTACGAGTACTACTCGCAAGCGGCGGAGCGGCTCGGCTCCAACCGGGCTCGGCTGTCGGTCGCGCGCAAGATCTTGAAGCGCAGCTATCACCTGCTGCGCGAGCTTGGCGAGGAGGCACTGGCTCCCGCATGACCTGCTCAGTGCGCGCCAGGCTCTTCGTCACCCAGATGCGCCGCGGCCGGCTCCACGCCCGCTCCTGCCGCCACGCTCGCGTGGTCGGCCCTTATAGACCGAGCGGCCGCAACGCTTCCCCCAGCGGGATCACCCCACCAACCATCATGTCGCCGACCCAGGGCAGTCCGGGGTCGTGGACCGAGATAAGGCTGAGCGCCCGCGCGCACACGATCCTCCTCGACCGCGCTCACGCACCCCCGCGCGAGCCAGGCCGTTCACCACATCAAACGACCAGCCCCGCGGCTTGCGGCGACGGGTCATGCACAGATAAGGAGCGTGGCATCGCCCCAACTGAGGTGTGTCCGCCGGAGATCCGCTCCGTCGGCCACAACCAACGAAGGGACGATGCAGATGATCGTGATCGGGGTGGACACACACAAGCGCTCGCACACGCTCGTCGCGCTTGATGCGACAACCGGGATAACGCGCGGGCAGTTGACGATCCCGGCCAGCGACGACGGGACGCTGGAGGCGCTCCGGTTCGCCGCAGAGCTCGACGGCGAGCGGGCGTGGGCGTTGGAGGACTGCCGGCACGTCAACGGCCGCTTGGAGCGAGGACTCGTCGCCAGCGGCGATCGGGTCGTCCGCGTGGCGCCGGGACTGACGGAGACGCCGAGGCGAGCGGTGCGCGAGCCAGGTAAGTCCGATCCGATCGACGCGACAGCGATCGCCCGCGCTGCGCTCCGGGAAGGGATCGACGCTCTGCCGGTCGCGTTCCTCGACGAGCAGGCGCACGAGATCCGGGTTCTGAACGACTACCGTGACCAGCTGATCAGCGAGCGTGTCCGGCTCGTCAGCCGGCTGCGGTGGCATCTCGTGCAGATCGCCCCCGAGCTCGAGGCGCAGATCCGGCCCGCGGGCCTGGAAGGTCCACGAATTCGGGCAAGACTCATCCGCCAGCTCGGGCGACTGCCTCACAGCCCCCAGCTCCGGGTCGCGAAAGCGATGCTCAAGCGGATCTGCGAGATCTACCGCGAGGAAACAACGCTGCTCGCCGAGATCAAGACTCTGATCGAAGCTCACAGCCCGCAGCTACTGACTGAGCGCGGCTGCGGGCCAGTGACGGCAGCGATCATCATCGGCCACACCGCCGGCGCCAAGCGCTTCCCGACCGACGCGTGCTTTGCCCGCCACACCGGCACCGCCCCGATCCCCGCCAGCTCCGGCAACATCAAACGCCACCGACTGCACCGTGGCGGCGACCGGCAGCTCAACCGCGCGCTGCACATCATCGCGCTGTCCCGCGCCCGCACCGACCCCGCGACCCGCGCCTACCTCGACCGCCGACACTCCGAAGGCAAGACCAAGAAGGAAGCGATCCGCTGCCTCAAGCGACACCTCGCCCGCCGCATCTGGCGCCTGCTCTACACGACCGAGCCCGTGCCCGCATACCCGCACCGCAGACCGACCGACACCGTGACGGTCGGCGCGCCGGCAATGATGCCATGCACCAGGTGAATTCCCGCAAATAGCGAGTCTCACTTGACATAGGAGAGGCAGAGACAGGTCCAACCCCCGTGCCCTGTTGGCAGCTTCTTGGCAGCCACAGGTGGCAGCAGGCGGCAGAAGACGCCGTGCGCAAGAGAGCAGAAAGTGCTGCTGTTCAACGCGATCGCCGTAGATGGCAGCAAACGGCAGCGCTGTCTTACCAATCATCAAGTAGGGCCGGGGATGGACATCCCCGGCGCTCCACCATCCGCGCGAGGCAGGACGCTCGACGGCTCAGCCTGCCGGGCGCCGCATGCTCGTCACCGGCGGGCACGCACCTGCTTGCGAAACGCTGGTCACGACGAATCCGTGGCGCTCATAGAACGGCACAGTCCGCGGGCTCGGCGTTTCTAGGAACGCCGGCAAGTCATCCGCGTCGACTCGGGCCAGACACTGCTTCAGTAGCTCGGCTCCGAGGCCAGCTCCCTGCCGAGCAGTGTCGACACCCAGCCATGGCAGGTACCAGTGCAGATCCTTGGGATGAGCGGCATCCATCTGCTCTAGCACCGAGAACGTATCGGCCTGCCGCTCGGTCGGGACGGACTCGCTCAGGACCGCCACGATCGCATCGGCGTCTGCCTCAGCCCCCGGCGGCATCCAGATCGCCACCGCGGCAAAGTCCCCGAGGCTGAACACCGTTCCGCTCTCAAAGCCGCCGCTGCCGAACGCTGCCACGAACCGTGCGAATTGCGTCAGGTACTGCAACGGCTCCGCGAAGAGCCATCGCTCAACCGGATCGGCAATGAACGCCGACACCAGAGTTGCGACGACTTTGGCCTCGTCGCTCTTGTCCACCGATGCGATCGTCGCTGGGTACACGCAGAGAATCCTATGCCCGGACTCAGTCCCCGAACCTGCTTTTCGCCCGGAAGGAGGTCCAACCGTGTGCCCCGCTTGGCAGCTTCCTGGCAGCTACAGGCGGCACTAGACACACACGGGAAGCGACCGCCGGTACGCCCTCTCGCCCCACGGTTTTCCCCCCGGGACTCCTCAGTGGGCGGCACGGATGATCGTGGCGCAGCTCGGGCGTAAGCTCGTAGCGAACCCCTAGGACCAGGAGGCCACGTCATGGGTGCAAAGACCGATCAGGTCGTCGGCCGCGCGAAGCAGGCCGTCGGGGCTGTGACCGGCGATGAGGAGACCAAGCGCGAAGGGCAGCGCCAAGAGGACAAGGGCAAGCTTAAGGGCAAGCTCGACTCAGCCTTCGACAAGGCGCAGAATGCGCTTGGGGACCTGAAGCACAAGGTCGACAGGAAGTGAACGACCATGCGTTGCTCGCAGGGATCACGCCAACCCGCCGCGTAGCGGCAGGATAGGAGCATTAGATGACCGATCCAATCCGCTTTCAGGGACTGCACGTTGCGATCACCGGCGGCGCGCGCGGGATCGGCGCCGCCACCGCGCAGCGCCTGCACCGGGAGGGCGCGCGCGTGACGTTAGGCGACGTCGATGTCGCAGCCGTCGAGGCGACTGCGGCACGGCTAGCGGGGGCGATTGGTCTGGGCCTGGACGTCACCGACCGCGGGTCCTTCACAGCCTTCCTTGACGCCGCCGAGGCGGCGCAGGGGCCACTCGACATTCTGATCAACAACGCTGGAATCATGCCGATCGGGCCGTTTCTCGAGGAGTCCGACGAGGTCGCTCGGCGTCAGTTCGACATCAACGTCCATGGCGTGATCCTCGGGATGAAGATCGCCCTGCCACGTATGCTCGCCCGTGGCAGCGGGCACGTCGTGAACCTGGCCTCTGCGGCTGGCCGGCTGGGATCGCTGCCGGGCGAGGCCACCTACGTTGCCACCAAGCATGCCGTCGTCGGCCTGAGCGAGGCCGTGCGCTGCGAGCTCGAGGGCACCGGCGTCGGCGTCACCACCGTGCTGCCAAACCTCGCGAACACCCGCCTCGGGTCCGGCATGCACGCAGCGCGGGGCATGAAGAAGCTCGAGCCGGCGGACATCGCCGATGCGATCGTCGACGGGCTGCGGCGGCGGCGCGCGGAGGTGTACATCCCGGCGTCGCTCCGCCCGCTGAGCGTCCTCGACCTCGCGCTCCCCCACCGCCTCAAGCGCGCCGTCCACCACGCGTTCGCCAGCGACCAGATCGCACAGCAATTCGACCACACTGAGCGTGCTGCCTACCAGGAGGCCGCCGGACGCCCGCTCCACCAGGCGGCCCACCGGAGCTAAAAGCTCGCCATCGTCCTCCGCCACGATCGCTCGCTCGAACTAGGGGACGGTGGGCAGCGAGCCGCAGGGGGAGCCAGTGGTGACGTTACGCCCACCGACGACTGCTCCCGGACACAACCGGCCACGACGCCGTGCACCTGTTACCCGAGGGAGAACGAAAGCGAGCCTCGACCGCGCGTCGCCAAGACCAGGAGCGTGGCGAGCGGTTTGGCCGCCGCGCGGCTTGTGCGCCGAACCCGGCCGGCCGGCCCAGTAATCCGTACCCACCCCCGATGACGCGGCATCCGGAAACAGGGAGGATGTGCTCGCTGGCCGTTCACGAACGCACCCCGTCGCACCGGGCGCGAGCCGAGGGAGAAGAGTGATGTCGGACCTGATGGACGCTGAGCGCGAAGTCTCGCGGAGGAGGTTTCTCGCCCTGGGCGGCACGATCGCCGCAGCCGGGACGGTTGGCCCTTGGATCGATCCGCTTTCGGCGCTCGCGGGCAGCCGTTGGCCGAACGGTCATCTCACCGCCCCGGATGCGATCCGGGTGAAGCGCAGCCAGTTCATGCCGGTCGGACAGTTCCGGGCGTGGAACGACGAGCTCGACCGGCTCGGTCCCTCGAATCAGAAGGGGCTTCGCGCCACCGGTAGCCCGGCGCACGAGGAATATATCGACGAGTTGCATCATCTTCTGCGGCGGGCGGGGGTCAATCACGTGCATTTCGACCCGGTCCCGATGACGCGCTGGACGACCGCGCATTGGTCGCTGGATCTGCTCGGAGGCCCGAGCGCCGGTCCGGTCAGGACAGCGTCCTACATTCCGTACTCCGGCCACACGCCGGCGCACGGCGTGAGCGCCCCTCTCGTCTACCTCGATGTCGCCAATCCGCCCGCTCCGGGGTCGCTGGCGGGCAAGATCGCCGTGTTCGACGTCACACCGCAGGTTGTGCCGCTGAGCTTCTTCACCGGCCTGGCGTACCCGGGCGCAACGTTTGACCCGCACCACGAGTTCGCCCCAACCGAGCTGTACAAGCGACCGTACCTCAGCAACGCCACCCAGGGGATCGAGGCGGCCAAGGCCGCTGGCGCGGCCGCGATGGTGGGCGTGATCGACTACCCCTTTGCGGCCGCGTACGGCACCTACCTGCCCTACGACGGGATCATCTTCGGCGTGCCGGGCGTGTACGTGGACCGCGACACGGGCGCCAAGCTCAAGCAGCAGGCGAAGGCAGGGGTCCGTGCGCGGCTGACCGTCCCCGCCACCGTCAAGAAGATGAGCAGCCGCAACTTGATCGGCTTTGTCCCGGGCCGCTCCACCGAGCTCGTGGCGCTGCACTGCCACACCGACGGCAGCAATGCGATCGAGGACAACGGTCCTGCGGCGATCGTCGCGATCAGCCAGTACCTCGCCCGCCTGCCGAAACATGCGCTGCCGCGCACGATCATGGTCCTGCTCACCACCGGTCACTTCCACGGCGGCAACGGCTCGCGCGAATTCCGCCGCCAGCACGCTCACGACCTCGTCAAGCGCACCAACGCGGTGATCACGATCGAGCACCTCGGCACCCGCGAATGGAACGAGATCGCCCCCGGCCGGATGGCCCTCACCGGCCGCTACGAAGCCGCCGGCATCTTTGCCCCCGGCTCCAAAGCGCTCGTCGACGCCGCCCACACCATGCTCAAGGCCGCCAACAACCATCCCGGCGCCGTGCTCAAACCCCTCGACCCTACGGGCAACGGCACCACCATGGCGACCTGGCCCGGCGAGGGGGAGTACCTCTTCGCCCGCGGTGGCCTCGCCGACGCCAACTACATAACCGGGCCGACCTATCTCCTCAACTGGGGCATCAAGACCACCGACAAGCTCGACTTCCACCGCATCCGCACGCAAGCCATCGGCTTTACCGAAATGATCCTCCGGCTCGGGCGCGCCCCACGCCAGAAGCTGACCAACTACACGCTCTGATCGCACTCATCCAGGGTCGACAGACGCGGTTCCAATGAAACACGACGGCATCCCTGGTGCAACGCACCGACGATTGGTGGCGGCGGCGAGCGTCACGGTTATGACGATCGCCATCGTCGTGACCGGCGGGATCTGCATCGCGCCGGCGAATGCAGCTGTCAGGCAGCCGCGCCAGCCGAACGCGGGACCCGGCGGCAGCGCCACCCCGTTCAAAGGCCTGCGGGTCATCCGGGGCGGAAGCGGCTACGACGCCTGGGAGATCCTTGAGCCGACGCGTCCCAGTCCCCCCTCGGCGCCGCTGGTGATCGTGATGCACGGCTATTACGAGTTCTCCGGCTACAGCGTGAACGGTGCGCTCGCCCGCCACACAGCGCTGAAAGGCAACATCGTGATCTCTCCGCGCTGGCAGACCGGAGTCGCGACCCCGTGCCCAGGGCCCTACGACATCCAGCCTTGCATCGACTCGGCCACGACGGCCATCCACTCAGCGATCGCGTACCTGCATGCCCACCAGCGGCTGGTGCAGCCGCGGTTGAACGCCACCAGCTACTTCGGGTTCTCGTTCGGCGGGATCATCACCGCCGACATGACGAATCGCTGGAAGGCCCTGGACCTTCCGAAGCCTCGGGCGATCTTCCTGGACGACCCACATGACGGCGGGCTGACCGGAAACAACGAGCCGGCGCTCGATCCCTCGCTGGCTGGCATCCCATCGACAGCGAAGTTCGTGTGCCATGCCGGAGCGGACGGCGTGATCAGCCTGACCGACTCGCTGGGCCAGAGCCTCAAGAACGCGAGCTGCAACGCCGTGTTCCCAAAGCTCGGTCAGATCCCGGCAGCGAACAAGGGCCTCGTGTTGACTAGCGGCGACTCGCATGGTCACCCTGCCCTTCAAGCGATTCACGGTGTGTGCGCCGGGCCTGGAGCTCCGGACAGCACCCCCGGGATCGGCCACTACCCCGTCGACGCGTACGACTGGGGGTTCTGCTGGCGCAGCTTCGACGCGCTCCGTGCCTGCGCCCTTTACGGCACCGACTGCCGCTACGCGCTCGGCGACACGCCGCAGAACCGCTACGTCGGCATCTGGAGCGACGGCGTGCCGATCATCGCGCTGAAGATCAAGACCCAGGCGCCGATTCGCCCGCAGCCGCGGCCAAAACGCCAAACCAAACCGCCGCCAGGAAGCTCGGTTGCTCCGCCGACCGCCAAACTGAAACGAACGCGGGCGGTCTACCCGCACACCACGCGGATCGTCCTGACAGGCACCGCATCGGGCGCTAACGGCGTGACGTTCGTCGAAGTGGCCCTAATCCGCCACGCTGGCGGGCGCTGCACCCAGATGACCGCTCTCAGCACCTTCATCACGCTGCGCGGGTGCGACCGACCGAGATCATTCATATTCGCCCTCGGTGCGACCCGATGGTCGCTCAGGCCGCCGGCGCCGTTGCGGCCCGGCCGATACCTTGTCTTCGCGCGGGCGATCGATGGCTTCGGCCAAACACAGGTCCGCTACCCGCCGGCGGCGACGACGACCGCGTTTACCGTTAGCTGAAGACCTGCACAGGTGCGCGCACGCGCGGCAAGAGCAAAGGAGGCCGCCACCGCCCGACCTCGGGCCGGTCCTGCTCATCCCCAGTGAGAAGTCTGTCGCATGTCCGAGGGCCTCCGCAAGCCCAATCATTCCGGCCCGGCGCGACGGCGTGTAACGTGCGCGAGCGTTGCGGCGGCGTCATGCGTGTTACGCAGCGTGCCGGCGGGCAGGGAGAACGGTCGCGTGATGCGCTCTCCGATGAGATCGAGGGGCTGAGGCGCGGGCGGCTCGACGCTCCTGTGGCGCCGGACCCACTCGATCAATAGCTCGGCAGATGCCCAGGGATGCTCGAGTGGGACCGCATGGCCCGCGTGGGGGACGACGTGCAGCTCGGCGCCCGGGATCCGGTCGGCGAGCAGCTGGGCGTTCGCGACCGGCGCCATCGCGTCCTCTCCGCCGTGGAGCACGAGCGTCGGCGTACGCACGCGGGGGAGCGATCCGCTGCGGCCGAAGCATGCGACCGCGAGCGCCTGCCAGCCGGTCATCCAGACGGGCGCGCGGTGGCGAGCGAAATAGGGCATGTAGGCCGAGAC
The DNA here is from genome assembly GCA_963796645.1 of uncultured Solirubrobacterales bacterium. Classification (GTDB taxonomy): domain Bacteria; phylum Actinomycetota; class Thermoleophilia; order Solirubrobacterales; family Solirubrobacteraceae; genus Palsa-465. The sequence continues at coordinate 409,214 of CAWCMQ010000011.1, forward strand.
CTCGTCCGGATGCTCGATCCGGAAGCGCGTTGAGAACAGAGCGGCGGCAGGCCAGGCATGCCGGTGGCGCACGCTGTCCGACAGCACCGTGGCGACGGTACCCGCTGCCGCACGCACTCCCGGGCGCGCCGTGCTCGGGCCGCCGGCGCCCCCGCCGACGAGAACGAGGCTCCTGACCCGATGCGGCATCCGGATCGCGAGCTCGAGCGCGACCCCGGCGCCCATCGACAGTCCGACCACGTGCGCGCTGGCGATGCCGCGATCGTCGAGCACCCGCGCAGCGTCGGCGGCGAGCATCGCCATCGAGACCGGGCCGAGCCACCGCGCCGAGCGCCCTGCCCCGCGATGGTCATAGGCCACCACACGGACGTGCGGGGCGTAGAGATCGGCAACCGGATCGAAAACCGCCGAGGAAATCGTCCAGCCGGTGATCAGCAGCACGGGTTCACCGGCGCCGCGATCGGTGACAAACAGGCGGGGTCTACTGCGCGTCCGCACGCGGCAGCTCGGATTGTGCGAGCGCGGCGGCGATCGCGCGGTAAGCGTTGCGGTTGGCGATCAGTCCGATGTGGCTGCCGGTTACCTCGATGCAGTCGGCCTCCTCGACGATAGCCCGCTCCCAGCGGACCACGCCGTCACCCTTGGTGTAGATCGACGTGAAGCGCACACGATCGACCGGGAACTCGGCCGTGTAGTCGCGGATGAATCCGCAGCTGCAGCGCGCGCGGAAGCAGTCCGGGTCGCGGGTGCGGCGGGTGATGTGCAGCCCTCGTCGCACGATTCCGACCGCCGCCCGCGTCGGCGAGCTGATCCCGAACAGGCCCTGGAGGTCGGCGCCTAGCGAGATCGCATGCGAAACGAGCTCGGGCCGGCGCGCCGCTGTCGCGCGGGCGAGGTGGCCGCCGCGGCTGTGGCCGATGATCGCCACGCGGCGGCGGGTCGTGGCGTTGATCGCCTCAGCCAGCCGCTCAACCCGCTCGACAGCACGGTCGGCACAGTCGACGTTGAAGAGGAAGCCCGCGGTGTGGGGTCGATAGCCGATGATCCGCAGCCAGCGCCGCAGCATCAGCAAGCTGTCGTCGGAGGCCAGGAACCCCGGGACGACGACCACGGGCCGCCCGTCCCCGCGCGGCACGCCGCGTCCGTAGGCAACCGGGTCGGCGAGCAGGCGGGCGGCCTCCAGCATCCAGCGGGTCTCGGCGAGCGGGCGCCCAAGCCACTCCGCGGGCACGGGCGTGAGCTCTCTCACCTGAACGCGCCGATCCCGGTGATGTCACGTCCGACGATCAGCGTCTGCATCGTCTCGGTGCCCTCGAAGGTGTGGAGCGCCTCAATGTCAGCCATGTGGCGCATGACATGGTTCTCGAGCAGGATCCCGTTGCCGCCGAGCAGGTCGCGCGCCTCGGAGATCACCCACCGCGCCTTGCGCGTGTTGTTGAGCTTGGCGAGGCCAGCAATCGTGTCCGACATCCGTCCCGCCGCCTCGAGGCGGGCGAGCTGCATGCAATAGAGCTGCATCGCCGTGACCTCCGCCAGCATCCTGACCAGGCGGTCCTGGACGATCTGAAAGCTCGCGAGCGGCTTGCCGAACTGCTCGCGCTGCATTGCGTACGTCAGCGCGGTGTCATACGCCGCCATTGCGTGCCCGAGCGCGCCCCACGCACAGACGCCCCGCGTGGCGACGAGCACCCGGCCGGCGTCCTTGAACGTGTTTGCCCCCGGGAGCTTGTTCTCGAGCGGGATGCGCACGCCGTCGAGCGTGATGTCGGCCTGCCAGATCGCGCGGACCGAACCCTTGCCGATGATCGGCGTCGCCTCGTAACCCGGCGTCCCCTTCTCGACGAGGAACCCCTTGACCTGGTCATCGGCCTCGTCGCGCGCCCACACGACCACGACGTCGGCGACCGAGCCGTTGCCGATCCAGCGCTTGGCGCCGTCGATGACGTACTCATCGCCGTCGCGTCGCACCCGGGTCTCGAGCGCCACCGAATCGGAGCCGTGGTCGGGTTCGGTCAGCGCGAACGCGCCGGTCTGCTCGACGCGAGCCATGCCCGGTAGCCAGCGCTCGCGCTGCTCCGGGGAACCGAGCAGGTTGATCGTGCGCATCGCGAGGCCGGCCTGCACGCCGAGGAACGTGCCCAGGCTGCCGTCGCCCCGGTTGACCTCCATGTGTACGAGCCCCCAGGCGAGCGAGCTCATCCCCGGGCAACCATGGCCCTCGATGTCGTCGCCGACCAGGCCGAGCTCACCGAGGCGGCGGAACAGCGGCCAGGCCAGTTCCGCGCGCTCCCAATAATGGTTGATTTCCGGAAGCACCTCCTCGTCGACGAAGCTCCGCGTGCGCAGGAAGTGGTCCCATTGCTCGTCGGTGAACTGCTCGCGGACGAGGAAGTAGTCGGTCGCCAGCGCCTCACCGAGGTGCTGGTAAGGGACGGTCGAGCCGGTCATCCGGTCACCTCGCCAACACGTAGGTGCCGGGCGCCTTGCCGAGCACTCGATGTTCGGGCCCGCCGAGCTTCTTCGGCGCCGGTCGCAGCTCGCCCGAGCGCTCCAGCAGCCACTGGACGTAGTCGGGCCACCAGCTCCCGGGCAGCTTGGCCGCCTGCTCGAGGAAGTCCTGCGGGTCGGCCGGGTGTTCGCCAGCCACGCGGTAGCTCGACCGCGAGTCCGGTGCCGGCGGGTTGACGAGCGCCTGGATGTGGCCGCTCGTCGATAGCACGAAGCGCTTCTCGCCGCCCAGCAGTTGCGTGCTGCGGTACGCGTTCTCCCACGGCACGATGTGGTCTTTGAGTCCGGCGACGATGTAGCTGTCGAGGTCAACCTGCTGCAGGTCCACCGGTGATCCGAGAACGCCCAGGCCCCCTGGGCGCGTCAGTGAGTTGTCGAGCGCCAGGCGCACGAAGTCGCGGTGCAGGCCGGCGGCGAGCCGGACCGCGTCCTGGTTCCAATACAGCACGTCGAACGCCGGTGGCTTGCGACCGAGCAGATAGTTGTTGACCACGTAGTTCCAGACCAGGTCGTTTGGCCGCAACCAGGCGAACACGCCGGCGAGCGCCTGGCCGTCGAGATAGCCCCGCCGGGCGGACTCGGCCACGGCGGCGGCCGCGGTCTCGCGGCTGGTCAGCGCGCCCGCGGTTCCGGCGCGTTCGTTGTCGAGTGCACACACGAACAGCGTCAGGCTGGCGACCTCACCGAGCGTCCCCTCGGCGGCCAGGTGGCCGAGCGCCCCGGCGGTGATGATCCCGCCCGAGCATGCCGCGTTGACGTGCACGGCGGGCTGGCCGGTGATCTCGGCGACGGCCTGGCGCGCTTCGAGCACCGCGTCGGCGTAGGTGTCCAGGTCGAAATGGCTCTCGTGCTCGTCGGGGTTGCGCCAGGAGACGACGAACACCTGCTGGCCGGATCCGACGAGATACTCGACCAGGCTGCGGCCGGGTGCGAGATCGAGGACGTAGTACTTGTTGATCGTCGGCGGGACGAACAGCAGCGGCACCTCGCGCACCTCGGACGTCGTCGCCTTGTACTGGATCAGCTCGAACACCTCGGTACGGAGCACGACGGAGCCGGGCGAGGCGGCGAGGTTGCCACCCACTTCGAAGCTTTCCGTGTCCACGCTCTGCGGCAGCCGCGGTGGCCACGACGCGTCAGCAACGAAGCGGCGCGCACCACGGACAAGGTTGGCACCGCCCTCATCTATGACCGCTCTCAGCACGGCCGGATTTGACCACGGGAAATTCGTCGGTGCCACCGCGTCGAGAACATTGCTGGCCGCGAACCGCGCCTGGCGCTCGGTCTGCCAGTCGACCTGCGCGTCGGAGATCACTCCGTCCACGCTCTCGCCAACCGCCAGGTAGCCCTGCATCGCGCGACGGAGCAGCCAGTTCTGCTCCCACGCTTGGTCGGTGAAGCGCCGATCGCCCTTGACGGGGGCCTGGTCCGAGCGGCCGGCGGCGACGCGGGTGAGCTCGTTTCCAAGCGCCGAGGCGCGACGCGCGACCCTGCGGGGATGGCGCACGACTCCGGCACCGACCGCGGCCACGGCGCGTGGCTGGATGAAGCGGCGCGTCCCACGCCCGACCGCCGCATCGGTGAGCAGGACATCCAGTCCTGCCTGCGCACCAGCACGGGCTCCGACGGGTGTGCGGGCGGCGGAGACGACGTTGTCGCCGTCTGAGTTGTCAATCCTTGTGGGCATGTCTGCGGCTCCCTATTCGTAGACGCGATAGATGGCGTTGGCGACGCACACCGGCTTGCCACCGCCGGCAGCCTCAAAGGTCAGTGACAGCTGCAAAACGAGGCCGCCGGCGATCGGCTCCGCCGCGTCGAGGGCGACGCGCATGCGGACCTGCTCGCCCACCGGCAGCGGCGCGGGGAACCGCAGCCTGTCGAGGCCGTAGTTGACCGCCATCGCGTACCCGCCGAGCGGAAGCACCTGATCGAGCAGTCTGGGCGCCATCGCGAGCGTGAGGTAGCCGTGAGCGATCGTCTGACCGAACGGCGAGGCCGCGGCCCGGATCGGATCTGTGTGGATCCATTGGTGATCGCCGGTGGCGTCCGCAAACGCATCGACCATCTCCTGGCCGACGGAGACGTAGTCGCTGACCCCGAGCTCGGTCCCGGCGCGCCGCAGGAGATCTTCGATTGGGACGGTGGTGAGCATGCCCGGCACGGTACGCCCGCCGCGTGGCTGCGCCCAGGGGAGCGCAGCCAAGATTTGCGGATGCGGTTGTGGGCAGAGCACAAGGGCGGGAGTACGATCTGAGCCGGAGATGGGTGCGGTCGCCCAGCAGTCCGGGATCACCTCGGCGGTGCAAGAGCTCTCGACGGAGTTGCTGCCACGAACGCCCGAGCTCGCTCGCGGGATGGCAGATCATCTATATGCCGCGATCCCCGAGCTCAACGCGCTTGAGGACGAGGAGCTGCGTGCGGAGCTTGTCGGCAGCGCCGAGGCGAACATCGGCCAGGTGCTGCGGCTGCTGGGCGGCGGCGCGGGCATCGACGACGTCGTCATCCCGCACGAAGCACTGGAATTCCTCCGCGGGAACGTGCGCCGCGGCATTCCACTGGCCGCGCTGCTGCGCTCATACCGGCTTGGCCACGCGTGGCTGTGGGAGCGCTGGTCGCAAGCGCTGCAGGAGCGCATCGAGGACTCTGGCGAGCTCGCCGCCGGCCAGGATCAAAGCTCGGCCTTCATGTTCGCCTACGTCGACAAGGTGTCCGATGCTCTCGTAGAGGAGTTCGGGACCGAGCGCGAGCGGATGATGCGCAGCACGTCTCACCTGCGCGCCGAGACCGTGCGGGCGATCCTCGCCGGTGAGCCGATCGACGAGGAGGTCGCCTCGCGGCGCCTTGGGTACGAGCTACGGCGCCATCACGTTGCCCTGCGGATCGCGAGCGCGGGCAGCGAGATCCGCGGGCTCGAGCGTGCGGTTGACGAGGCCGCGGCCGCCGTCGGGCCAGGGCAGCCGCTGGTGGTGGCATCGGGGGCGGCGCGCTTCGACATGTGGTGTGGGTCGTTCACGGACCCGGCAACGGAAGCGCTCGAGCGTTACGAGCCGCCCTCCGGAGTACTCGTCGCGTTCGGCACAGCAGGACAGGGGTTAGCGGGATTCCGCAGCTCGCACGGGGAGGCGCTCCAGGCCGCCCGCATCGGGTCGCTCGCGGGCAGCGCCGCGGTGACGAGCTACGCGAAAGTCGAGCTTGTCTCGCTGCTTGCCGGCGACCTCGCGCGCGCGAAAGGGTTCGTCGCCCGGCAGCTCGGGCCGCTGGCCTCGACGGCCGAGCCGGTTGGGCGCCTGCGCGAGACGGTGCTTGCATTCATGGTCTCCGGAGGCAGTGCGACGAGGGTCGCCAAGGAGCTCTACGTGCACCACAACACAGTGGCCTACCGGGTCAAGCGCGCCGAGGAGATGTTGGGTCGCAAGGTCTCTGAGCGGCCGATCGAGCTCAGCTGCGCGCTGACCCTCGCCGCCGTCCTCGGTTCCGCCGTGCTGGCAGACGAGGACCGTGGCATCGAACCCGGTTAGGCGTACAGGGCCTCGATCTCGGCTGCGTACTTCGCGCCGATCGGCTTGCGCCTGAGCTTCATCGTCGGCGTCAGCTCCTCGCCGCCGGGCAACCACTCGCCGGGCACGACGGCGAACCGCTTGATCTGCTCCACGCGCGCCAGCTTCTGATTGGCACGGTTGATCTGGGCCTCGACCTCGGCTCGCGGATCTTCGACGGTCGGCGATGGCCGTCGCGACGAACGCGTCGCCGATCGTTGCAGCCGGTTCGATCGTGATCATCATGGTGTTCCTCAGATCAGGTGCACGAGAAACAGGGCGACGCTGAGGCAGTAGCTGAGCCCAACGATCGCCACGAGCGTCACGGCGGGTGCTGACGAGTTCTTGTCCATGTTCGTGTTCTCCGATCGGATCAGTGCGCATAGGTCAGGGCCTGGCTGAAGAACCAGACGTTGGTCAGGACGAGCACGACGACCAGCGCGGTCAGTGGCACGCGATCTGAGCTCGACGGGGTCTTCTTCTTCGTGGACTTGGTAGGCACGGGCACCTCGAGTGGAGGGTGGGTCGTTGTGGGGCGGCAAGGTAAGTCCGCTCGCGGCTCGTGCCGGTGGGGTCGCTCCCCAAAGCGAAGCCGGCTTTTCGTGGTGGCACACCAACGTCGCCCAGGCGCGGGCGCCTTACCTTGCTCGCCCATCCGGGCCGGTCCGGCCCCTCGCAACCAACATCAAGGAGTGACAAACGATGGGCGTGACCACAGGCAACTTCCCGCCGGTACAGCCAGCCGAGTTCATGCACCAGCCGTACCGTGAGCGGATCAAGCTGCTCGCGCGCCACTGGGTCGACTACGGCTTCGGCGCGCCGAAGATCACCGGCCTCATCTACATCTTCAAGCTGGTGTTCTTTTTCGCCTTAGGCGGCGTGCTGGTCGCGACGCTCACCTCCGGACTCGACCCATTGCATCCAGCCAGTTGGTGGAAGCAGCCGATCGTCTACCAGAAGCTCGTGCTCTGGACAGTGCTCCTGGAATGCCTCGGCGTCGCCGGGTCATGGGGCCCGCTGGCCGGGCACTTCAAGCCCTTCACCGCCGGCTGGCGCCATTACGCGCGACCGGGAACGATCCGGCTGCCGCCCTGGCCCGACAAGGTGCCATTCACCCGCGGCGACGAGCGCACGGGCCTCGACGCGGTGCTCTACCTCGCCGTGTTGGCAGGCCTCGTGGTCGCGCTCGTGCTCCCGAGCGCCGCCAACGGCCGCATCGCCACCGCCGCGATCGTCCCGGTCATCGTCGGACTGGCGGCGCTTGGCCTGCGCGACAAGGTCTTTTTCCTGGCCGCCCGCGGCGAACAGTACGTGCCGGCGCTGATCTTCTTCGCGTTCTTCCCGTTCGTCGACATGATCGTCGCGGCGAAGCTGCTGATCGTGATCGTGTGGTGCGGCGCGGCATTCTCGAAGTTCGGACGCCACTTCGCCAACGTGATCCCACCGATGGTCAGCAACACGCCCTGGCTGATGGTCAAGCGAATCAAGCGGCTGCACTACCGCTCCTTCCCCGAGGATCTGCGTCCGTCCGAGCGAGCTGTCGGCCTTGCTCACGTCGGCGGCACGCTGGTGGAGTTCGTAACCCCGCTGGTTCTTCTGTTTTCGCACAACCACACGGTGACGGTGGCGGCCGTTGTGCTGATGGTCGGCTTCCACGCGTTCATCATCTCGACCTTCCCCCTGGCTGTCCCGCTGGAATGGAACGCGCTGTTCATGTACATCGCGGCGTTCCTGTTCCTCGGCTACCCCAACCAGTCCGGCTACGGCCTGGAGAACATGGATCCCCTACTGCTGATCCTGACCGTCGGCGGACTGGTGTTCTTTCCCGTCCTCGGCAACCTCCGTCCCGACCTCGTGTCGTTTCTCCCATCGATGCGACAGTACGCCGGCAACTGGGCAACCGGCCTATGGGCGCTGGCCCCCGGTGCCGAGGAAAAACTCGACACGAACATCATCAAGGCAGCCAAGATGCAAAAGCGTCAACTCACCGACACCTATGGTGAGCGGGAGGCGGAGGTCGTGATGCAGCAGATCCTCGGGTGGCGCGCGCTGCACAGCCAGGGCCGCGGCTTGAATTCAGTGATGATGAATCACCTCGGCGATGACATCGACACCTACACATTGCGCGAGGGCGAGTTCTGCTGCAACGCGATAGTCGGCTTCAACTTCGGCGACGGCCATCTGCACGACCGCCGGATGATCGAGGCGGTCCAGAAGCGCTGCCGCTTCGCCCCCGGCGAGCTCATAGTGGTCTGGGCAGAGTCCGAGGCGCTGGGCTCTGGCCGTCAGAAATACCTCGTCATCGACGCCGCCGTGGGCGTGGTCGAGTGCGGCAGCTGGTCGGTCAAGGACGCGGTGAGCGAGCAGCCGTGGCTGCCGAACGGTCCAATCCCAACCGAGATCAGCGCTCACAGGCCCGGATACGAACGGGTGAGCCGCCGACCGCAGCTTGCGGAGAAAGTTCTGGTGACGGTATGAGCACCGCGATCATCGTCGGCAGCGGGCCCAACGGCCTCGCCGCCGCCCTCACGCTCGCCGCCGAAGGCGTCGACGTCACCGTGCTCGAGGCGGCCGACCGCCTCGGCGGCGGTACCCGCAGCAGCGAGCTGACGCTGCCAGGCCTGACCCACGATGAATGCTCGGCGGCCCACCCGCTCGCGCTCGACACGCCGTTCGCGCGGCGCTTCGATCTCGAGGCGCACGGGTTGAAGTGGCGCTGGCCCGAGATCCAGTACGCGCATCCGCTCGACCGCGGAGGGGCCTCGGCCTACCGCTCGGTTGAGCGGACAGCGGCGGGTCTCGGTGAGGACGCAGCGTCGTGGCGGAGAATGTTCGGTCCGCTCGCTGAGCGCTTCGGCGAGATCACGACGGACTTCATGCGCCCGATGCTGCGAGTGCCCGATCATCCGTTGCTGATGGCCCGCTTCGGCCTGTACTCAGGGCTGCCGGCCGCGCTGCTGAAGGCGCGATTCCGAACACCCGAGGCGCGTGCTCTCTGGGCCGGCGTCGCGGCGCACGCGTTCAGGCCCTTCTGGGCACCCATGTCGTCGGCGATCGGGGTGGCGCTCGGCACGGCGGCGCACGCCTATGGCTGGCCCGTAGCCGAAGGCGGTTCCTCGGCGATCAGCGGCGCGATGATCTCGCTGCTCGAGGAGCACGGGGCGAAGCTCGAGACCGGTGTCCGCGTCCAGTCGCTGGACGAGGTCGACGGCGCCGATGTAGTCATGCTCGACGTCGCGCCGGCGGCCGCGGCGCGGATCGCCGGTGATCGCATGCCGCGGCGGATTGCGCGGGCGCTGACCAAGTATCGCCACGGTCCGGGGACGTTCAAGGTCGACTTCGCAATCCAGGATGGCGTGCCCTGGATGCATGAGGAGTCACGTCGGGCCGGAACGGTTCATGTCGGAGGCAGCTACCGGGAGATCGCGGACGCCGAGGCGAGGGTCGCGAGGGGGGTCATGCCGGACAAGCCGTTCGTGCTCGTCTGCCAGCAGTACCTCGCGGACTCCAGCCGGTCAAACGGTGACGTTCATCCGCTCTATGCCTACGCTCACGTGCCCGCCGGCTACACCGGCGACGTGGGCGCACCGATCGAGGCGCAGATCGAGCGATTTGCTCCCGGCTTCCGCGAGCGTGTCCTCGCCAGGCACGTCCGCAGCGTCGCGCAGATGGAGGCTCACAACGTCAACTATGTCGGCGGCGATGTCGTCACCGGCGCAAACGACGCGCGCCAACTCGTTTTCCGCCCGCGCGCGGCGCTCGATCCCTACACGACGGCGGTCCCGGGTGTCTACCTCTGTTCGGCGGCGACTCCGCCCGGTGCCGGCGCGCACGGCATGTGCGGATTCAACGCGGCGAATTCGGCGCTGCGGCGGCTCGAGCGCGGCGATCGGCCGGTCGCGACGGGGAACCGGACCGTCGCGGCAACATACTGAAAAGGAAAAGACCGGTGCGTCACCCGCGCGCGAGTAGAGACGTCGACGTCGAGCGCACTCAGCTCTGAGACGTGGAGAGACTCAGCGTTGTCCCGTTTGATCGACGCCCAGCAGTCGCTGCTAGCTCGATCCAGCAGGGCTACCGAGCGCCTTGGCCTTGATCGCGTCGAACTCGGCCTGGGTGATTGTGCCGCTGTCCAAGAGCCGCTTTGCCGTTTCGATCTCGCTCGCGGCTCCGCCGGTGCCGGCGGTCTTGCGCACGTACTCATCGAGCTGTGCCTGAGAGGCCTGAGCCTCCTTCATCCTTCTCTCGGCCATCCCGGTGTGGTAGGCGATTATGTAGATCAGCACACCGACCCACGGGAGGATCACGATCAAGACGATCCATGCAGCTTTCGCCCAACCGGAGATGTCGTGTCGACGAAACAGGTCGATGAATACGGTGATGGCGATCCAGATAAAGAGGATCCACGCAAAGATGATGAGGATGTCCCAGAAGACATTCAGGAACGGATACGACGACGCAGTGATCAGCATGGGACTCGCCTCCGGTTTGTTCGATTGAAGCGCGTTTTCTCTGTTCGGCGACCGGAGCATGCTTTAGCCCGGCTGGGGCCGCATCACCTAGATGGGATGACGGCGCCCGCCAGGACGACCAAGGACGCCCTGCCGTTCGTCAAGGCACGGATGCGGACGGTCGCGGAACTGGTGCCGCATCCGGCCACCGAACGCTCGGCGAGCTGCTCGTGGCGCTGCGGCTGGGCGCCTGACTGAGCGATCTCCGGACGCCTAGGTCCAATCATCCAAATCGGGTGACGCGCGCTCATCCATCAAGCCGGGACCTTTCTCACCTGACGAGCGCAAGCCGGATTCTCGCGTGGGCCCGACTATTTGAAGGAGAGTGTTGAGAGATGAGTACGACCGACGGCGCCCTGGCCCGCACGGGCTGCGACTTCGATGTCGCCATAGTCGGATACGGTCCGGTGGGACAGGCTGTGGCGGCTCTACTGGGACGGGCGGGGCACCGCGTCGGCGTGTTCGAGCGTTTCCAGGAGATCTACCGTCTCCCGCGCGCGGTCCACATCGATCACGAGATCATGCGGCTGCTTCAGGTGCTCGGCCTCTCCGAGGTGCTGGCTGAGGAGATGGTTCCGGTCCCTGACTACCAGTGGTTCGGCGCCGACGGGCAGCCGCTGTTGCGCTTCGAGCGTCAAGGTCTTTCGCCATCCGGATGGGAGTCGGACTACATGTTCTTCCAGCCCGAGCTCGAGCGGGCGATCGACAGCCATGCCTGTGTCCCCGCAGGCGTGAGCGTCGAGCGGGGATGGAGCGCCGAGGGACTGATTCAAACCGAAGCTCGGGCCGAGCTCACGCTGCGGCGGGTCGCCGAGCAGGAGCCCGGCAGGCTCGCCTCGACCGGCGATACGCGCACGGTCACCGCGCGGTGGCTGGTGGGCGCTGATGGCGCCAACTCGTTCGTTCGGAAGACGTGCGGGATCACCCGCCGCGACCTCGGCTTCCAGGAGCGGTGGCTGGTGGTCGACGCCGAACCGCACGACATGGAGGCGCTCGCGCACCTGCCGATCGCCTCCCAGCGCTGCGATCCGGCGCGGCCGACAACGATCGTGCAGAGCGGCCCCCGGCACCGGCGGTGGGAGTTCATGCTGCGGCCGGACGAGCAGCCGGCTGATTTTGAGGATCCCGCCCGGGTGTGGGAGCTGCTCGAGCCCTGGTACCGGCCCGAGGATGGCGCGCTGACGCGCAGCGCGGTGTACGAGTTCCGTTCCATGCTGGCCGATCAGACGCGTCTGGGTCGGGTGCTGCTGGTCGGCGATGCCGCCCACCTGACGCCTCCGTTCCTGGGTCAGGGCCTGTGCTCGGGGTTGCGTGATGCCACGAACCTGTCCTGGAAGCTCGACCTGGTGCTGCGGGGGCTCGCCTCAGAGAAGCTGCTTGACACGATCGATCCCGAGCGCCAGCCGCAGAACGAGGCGATCATCCGGCTGGCGATGGAGCTGGGAAGAGTCCTTTGCCAGGTGGATCCGCAGGCTGCGGCGGAGCGCGACGCGATGATTCGCCAGCTCGAGGCGCCTCCACCCCTTGAGCTTGCGCCGCTCACGGACGGCGTGCTTCACCGCCCGCGAGGCGACGTCGCAGATCCGCTGGCCGGCACCCTGAGTGTGCAAGGACTGGTGGAGCGCGCCGGCCGTATCGGTCTATTCGATGACGTGGTCGGACGCGGTCTTCAGCTGATCGTGGCGGATGGCGATCCGATCGTGCAGCTTTCGCGCGAGCATCGTGAGTTGCTCGACAAGCTCGACGTGACCGTGGCCTCGCTCGATCCAGCCGCGCCCCAAGGCGTGCGCGACGTCGACGGCCGTCTCACCGCCTGGCTACAGGAGCATGGCGCCCACGCCGTGCTCGTGCGTCCGGACTTCTACGTGTTCGGCAGCGTCTCTTCGGCAGCGGCCGTGCCCGCGCTGCTCGACGACATTCGATCCCAGCTACACCCCCAAGGAGCCGTTGCTATGACCGACACCACCAGCGTGATCCACCCCCGAATGCATCACATCAACCTGAAGACCACCCGGCTACAGGAGATGATCGACTTCTACCGCACGCTGGTGGGTGCCGAGGTGATCTTCCAGGACCAGATGGGCGCGTGGCTGTCCAACGACGGGGCCAACCACCGCGTCGCGCTGCTGGCCTTTCCCAACTTCGCCGATGACCCGGAGAAGGACACCCGCACCGGGATGCACCACTCGGCGTTCGAGTACGCGAGCTTCGACGAGCTCAACGCCAGCTACCTGCGGCTCAAGGACGCCGACGTCACGCCCGCATTCTGTCTGGACCACGGGATGACCCTGTCCTACTACTACGCCGACCCGGACGGCAATAACGTCGAACTGCAGGTCGACTGCTTCGGGAACTGGGAGAAGTCGACGGAGTGGATGCGCACCTCTGAGGAGTTCAAGGCCAACCCGATTGGGGTGTTCGTCGACCCCGACCGCATCGCCGCCGATCGCGCGGCCGGGCTGAGCTTCAGCGAGATCCACGCTAAGGCGATGGCCGGCGCCTATGCGCCCGAGCAGCCGGGCGTCGAGATCCCCGAGATGAGCACGTGAGGCCGCGATGGGTGCGCTGAGCGAAGATCTCCGCGGGTTCCTGGATAGCCACGCCGTCGGCGTCGTGGCCACGTCGTCGTCCGAGGGCAGGCCGCGGCAATCGCTGGTCTACTTCGCACGTGACGGCGAGCGTTTGCTGATCTCAACGCTCGCGGACCGACTCAAGACGCGGGACGTGGCGCGGAGCGGATGGGCATCGATCTGCGTGATGGGACACGAGCCGCCGTACCCATCGGCGACCTTCTCCGGCGCGGCCGAGATCCTGACCGAGAACATCGGGATCGCGACCGCCGCGATCATGCAGCGGATCGCCCGCGCCGCCGAGCCGCCGGAGCCGATGACCGACGAGGCGCTCGCCGAGGTCGGCCGGGTGATCCTGGCGATCACCGTCGAGCGCGTCAGCTCGGCCTACATCACGCAAACTGCGTGATGACCGCTCACCCGCTCGCGGGTGACGATTCCGGAACACGGCCCGGGAATGCCTCGGGGCCACCAGCACAAGCAGAGGCTCTATGCACCTCTTGGCATCGATCATTTCGGTCGGGTCCTTCGGCAGGCTCGCGATAACTGATCCGCCCGCCGAGCGGGGCGTGCGATGACTGATCCGCGCACCGAGATTCCCGAGCTGCCTACCGAGCGATCGATCGACCGCCTCGTCTCGCTGCTCGAACCCATCAGCCGCGTAATCCAACCGCAGCTCTACGGTGTCGAGCACCTCCCTGCCGGTGGTTCGCTGCTGGTCGGAAACCACACGATCTATGGCCTCCTCGACGTGCCGTTCATGATGGCCGAGATCTGGAAGCACCGCAGACTTGCCGTCCGCGGCCTGGGCGAGCACGCCCACTATGCGGTTCCGCTCTGGCGCGACCTGCTGACGGTGGGCGGAATGGTGCGCGGAACCCGTGACAACGTCCGCGCGCTGATGCGAGAGCGCCAGACGATCCTGGTCTTCCCGGGAGGCTCACGCGAGGTCAACAAACGCCGTGGTCAGCAGTACCAACTCCTCTGGAGAGAGCGGATCGGCTTCGCGCGGCTCGCGATCGAGCAGGGTTATCCGATCGTTCCGTTCGCGGCGGTCGGCGCCGACGAGATGCTCGATGTGATCATCGACCAGAACACACCGATCTACCGACAGTTCGCGTCTCTCTACGAGAAGCTCCTGGGCTTCCCGACACCGCCGATCGTGCGCGGCCTCGGACCAACTCCGGTCCCGCGCCCGGAGCGACTGTATTTCTGGTTCGGCGCCCCGATTGACAGCAATCGCTTCGGGAGCCGCTTCGAAGACGTATCCGGGGCCCGAGAGCTCCGCGACGAGGCCAAGCGGGCGATCATCCTGGGCATTCAGTTCCTGCGCGACGAGCGCGATCAGGATCCGAACCGAAGCCTTCTGGCGAGGCTGCGTCGCGCCGGGGTGCCACGTGATCAAGGGGCCCTACGATGAGCCCCCGAGGCGTCGAGCACCACCGGCCCGAGACGTGATCATGGGCACGGGCCCATCAACGCGCAACGTCGTGCGGATCGCGTTGGCCGTCGCCGGGACCGCGTTCGCGCTGTATCTGGTCTATCGGCTCCGCGGCGTGGTGGAGCTGATCGTGCTGGGGGTGTTCATCGCGCTCTGGCTCGGCCCTTTCGTGGAGTTCCTCACGCGCCGGCGGACGCCCCGGGTGCTGGCGATCTTGGCGGCTTACCTCACGCTGTTCGGGTCGCTCGTCTTCCTCGGTTTGGTCGTCGTGCCTCCGATCGCCAACCAGATCGACAAGGGCGTGCGCCAACTCCCCGCTGGCATCAGCAAGCTGCGCGAGGACGCAACGTTCCGCAAGTACGACAACAAGTACAAGATCACGCTCAAGCTGGAAAGCGAAGCACGGAAGCTCCCCAGCCGGCTCGCGAGCATCGCGAAGGAGCTCTCCGCGGTCACGGTCGGGGCGTTCTCCGCTCTGACGAAGCTCGTCACGGTCCTGGCGCTGGGGTTCTTTCTCCTCCGCGACGGACCGCAGCTCGCAAAGCGCCTCTACCGGATCCGCGGCCCCGATCAGGAGGAGCGGCTGCGTCGGCTCGGCACCGACATCTACCGATCGGTGTCCGGGTACGTCGCCGGAAACATCGGAATTAGCGTGATCGCCGGCCTCGTCGCCTATGTCGCGCTGACGGCGATGGGAATCGCGTTCGCCGCACCGCTGGCCGTGATCGTCGGCGTTTTCGACCTGCTCCCGCTCGTTGGTGCCACGATCGCCGCGATCATCGTCGGCGTCGTGACCCTCTTCTACAGCTTCCCCACCGACACGATCATCTGGGCGATCGTCGTGATCGTCTACCAGCAGATCGAGAACAACGTCCTCTCGCCGGTCGTGTACCGGCGCACCGTGCAGGTTCCGGGCATGCTGGTGCTGATCGCCGTCCTCATCGGCGCAACCCTCTCTGGCGTGATCGGGGCGCTGCTGGCGATTCCGGTGGCGGCGGCGATCCAGATCGTGGTGCGAGACCTGTGGCAGCAGCGCCGGGACGAAGGTCAACGGAATCCCGGCGTAACCGGCACCGCGCGACGAGAGGGCTCGGCAACGGCGGGCGCCGTGGCCAGGTTCCGCCGGATCTCCTCCAGCTGAGCCAGCCAACTGTACACCCCGGCCGTCCGTATGCGACCGGGTCCAGAGTCGCGATGACCGCGTATGCGTTCTGCGACCGCCAAGGCGATCCTGGTCCCGGGTAGCAGGTCGACGCCGGTCTGCAGCGCGTGCTGGCCCTCAGTCTTCTTTACCCAGCGGCCTCAATGCCAGCGTCGCAGGTCAGTCGGAGTCCTTCACCAGACGGCCGCGGACGGTGAGCTCGCTTGGGGTGCGAATCATGCCGAGTGTGCTGTGGGTCATCCCGAGCTCGCGGTGATCGACCCTCGTGCTCACGTGTACCTCGAGCTCATCGCCAACCTTCCGCAGGCTGGCGTTCAGGCCAAGCGCAATGCTCTGGCCGGCGACGTGCAGCCGACCGCGCACCATCAGCCGCTCGCCCTTGACTCTGGCGCTGTCAAACACGAATCGGATCTGCGGATGGTTCGCCACGTCGAAGAAGTCGGCTGACCGCAGGTGCTTGTCGCGGAGCCTGTTGTGGGTGTCCAGGCTGTCGGCGTCGATGGTCAGCTCGATGGCCGGGTCGCGCCCGAGCTTCAGCGTGCCGTCGTAGCGGTCGAAATGACCCTTGACCGTCGCCAGCCCCCAGAGGGTTGGGGTGCGGAACTCCACGCTCGAACGTGTCGGATCAATCCGCCAGCGCGACGTCTTGAGGGTCTGGGTATCGGTTCTCAGTGGGGCGGTGGTGCTCATCGGTGTCTCCTTGGATGGTCTTCAGGTTCAGGTCAGTTTCCATTTCCAGGCGTACCGCGAGAGGGCCGCGCGAACCTCGTCGTCGGCGACCGCATCGGGGATGTGGATCTCGATCGCGCCGTCCACGAGCACGGCCGTGACCTGATCGGCCGCAGCGGTGCCGGTGAGCTCGGCGCGTGCGGCCTGCTCAGCGGCTCGGCGTCGCAGCTCCGGCTTGAATGGCTTGCCCACCGAGGTCAGTGGGATTGCCTCGAGGATCTCGACGTGCTTGGGCGCCGCCGCTCGCTCGGGCACGTTGTCAGTCGCCCAGCTGTTGAGTTCGGTGGGCGAAAGGGATGTTCCGGACGTGATGGTGACGAATGCGACGGGGACCTCGCCGGCATGGGGATCGGGCCGCCCCACGGCGGCCGCAGCCGTGACGTCAGGGTGGGCCAGCAACGCATCTTCGATCGTCGCCGGATCGATGTTGTGGCCACCCCGGATGATCAGGTCCTTGGCCCGTCCGGCCAGGCGGATGAACCCCTCGGCGTCGACGGACGCTAGGTCGCCGGTGTCGAGCCACCCGTCCTTGATCTTGCCCTCGGCGCGGAACTCAGGCCCGGAGCTGCCACGCACGAGGTAGCCGGCGAAGATGTTCGGCCCGCGGAGCACGAGCGTTCCGATTTGGTTCTCGGGCAGGAACGTCCATTCGCCGGTGGCTTCGTCAACTGCCACAGCCCGTGCCTCCTGGTAGGGCAAGCGCTGTCCGACAGAGCCCGGCCGGGGCGCCCCAGGCCAGCTGAGTGCGCTCGCGCACGTGCCCTCGGTCAGTCCGTAGCCCTCGCAGAGCGCGATCCCGGTGCAGGCATGGAACGTGTCCTGTACGGCCGGCGCAAGCGCCGCGGCTCCGACGATCGGCAGCCTGAGGCTTGAGATGTCGGCGTCGACGGCGGTCTGTGCGAGCACGGAGTACACCGTAGGTACGGCGGACATGGCGGAGATGCGGTATCGCTCGACGATCTTCCAGAAGTTGCGAAACAACGCCGTGTCGCGGTAGCCGAGTGGGCCTCCCCAGACGACGTGCTGGCCCTTGAGCAGGGGTGCCAGAACGGTGACGACCAGTGCGTTGGTATGGAACAGCGGCAGGGCGGCGAAGATCACGCTGTCCTCGTCGAGCACGTTGCTGGCGCGCATCATCCAGGCGTTGGAGACCTCGTTCGCGTGCGTGCGCGCGGCGAGCTTAGGGGTCCCGGTCGTGCCGCCGGTGTGCAGGTAGCTGGCGATGTCGCCGGCCGAAGGCGGATCACCGGGAAGTTCGGTTGCGTCTGCGTCGGCCATGTGGTCGGCCAGATACGCGACCTCCACGCCATCGAGGCCGTCCAGCTTCGGCGGCTCGCCGTCAGGTGCGGTGGGGCGCAGGGCGAGCAGCGCACGCGCGCCGGTGTCCCGGGCGATGGCTCGCGCGTGGGCCCAGATGGCCGCGTCCAGCTCGGGTCCGGCGGCGACGATCACCTTCGCTCCGGAGAGTCGAACGAGTTCTTGCGCGTGCTCAGCGGTGAGGCCGGGATTGATCGGCGCGAAGATCCCGACCGCTTCGGCGGCGAGCAGCAGCGGCAGCATCTCCGCGCAGTTGACCGAGATCACCGCGACGGCATCGCTGCGGCTGATCCCGAGGTCGCTGAGCACCGTCGCGGCCCGGTCGGTGTCGGACGCCAGCTCGGCGAAGGATCGGTGCGACGGCGTCGCGTAGTGCTCGGCGTCTGGAAGCACCGACACGGCCCGGCGGTCGGGCCACAGCTCGGCCGCCCTGCGCACGAGCTCGTAGGTGCTGACCGGCAGCCCGCGTTCGGTGAGCGGAACACGCTCGAGCTCCGCGAGCTCCCCCGGGCCGGTGAAGGACGGCCACAGCTGCCTGGTCACAGCGCCCATGACCGCTCCTCCTGGTTCTCGGTCACGACGAATCCTTCTGGCTCCGGCACGACCGTGTTGGTGAGCGAGCCGATGCCGTCGATCTCGACTCGGACGACGTCACCGACCTTCAGCAGCCCGTCCGGGAACGGCTGGCGCACGGCGCCGATTCCGGCGGGAGTGCCGGTGGCGATCACGTCGCCGGGCTCGAGCGTGAACGCCTGCGAGAGGTGGGCAACCTGCTGGAAGCAGTTGTAGATCATCTCGCGGGTATTGCCGTCCTGGCGAAGCTCGTCGTTGACGTACGTCCTGAGCGCGAGGGCGTGAGGGTCTCCCAGCTCGTCCGCGGTGACGATCCAGGGTCCCAGCGGGCCGTGGGTGTCGAATGACTTGCCCATCGTCATCGTGGGCGTGCGGATTTGCCAGTCCCGCACCGAGACGTCGTTGGTGATCGTGTAGCCGGCGATCACCTCATGAGCGCGATCCTCGGGCACGTGGCGGCAGCGGGTGCCGATGACGATCGCCAGCTCGCCCTCGTAGTCGAGCAGGTTCGAGACGCGTGGCATATGGACGTCGTCGTCCGGTCCGACCACGCAGGTGATCTGCTTGTTGAAGAACACCGGGTGCTCGGGCGCCTCCATGCCGCTCTCGGCGATGTGGTCGGCGTAGTTGAGTCCGATGGCCAGGAACTTTCGGGGCAGGACCGGAGCCATTAGGCGCACCTCGTCGAGCGGATGGCGCTCGTGCGGGTCCTCCCGGTCGACTACGTACGGGTCCTCCACGAGCCCGAGACGCGGCCCGCGGCCGGCGTCAAAGCGGCAGAACCTCATTTGGAGACCTCCGGGATGTCGACGGGGGCCTGCTCGGGCGCGTAGCCATCGGCCATCGCCTTGGCATGGATCTGTTGCTCGTTCATCCCGCTGGAGAAGTCGGCGGCCACCCGCTCCGGATCGACGAAGTGACCGATCGGGTTGGCCTTGAACTCCTCAGAGGTGCGCATCCATTCCGTGGACTTCGTCCAGTCGCCGAAGCAGTCGACCTGGAGCTCGACGTGGTTTCCGTCCGGGTCGGCGTAGTAGTAGGAGAACGTCATGCCGTGATCCAGACACATGGCCGGGGTGATCCCGGCGTCGCGCAACCGCTCATAGCTGGCGTTCAAGTCGCCGAAGCTCCCGTACTCGAACGCCGAGTGGTGCATCCCGGTGCGGGTCTCCTTCTCCGGGTCATCGACGAAGTTCGGAAAGGCCAGCAGCGCGATGCGGTGGTTGGCCCCGTCGTTGGAGAGCCAGGCTCCGACCTCGTCCTGGAAGACGACCTCGGCACCGACCAGCACCTGGTAGAAGTCGATCATCTCCTGCAGACGGGTGGTCTTGAGGTTGACGTGATGGAACGCGGGGTGGATGGGTGTGGTCATGCCTGCACTCCTGAGGTCGCTGGGGTTGAAGCGAGTCGAAGCTCGGGGCGGGCGAGGATCTGGCTGAACGCGCTCGCGAGCGCTTGCAGCGGGTCGTCGGCCGCTGTCGCGCATCTCCAGGCGATGAAGCGATCCGGACGCACGAGAATCGCGCCGTCGCTGGCGATCTGGCGCTGTCGCAGCCAGCCGCAGCGCGGGTCATAGAGGTCGCCGTCGAGGTGACCGATGCGCACGGCATCGAGAGGCAGCTCCGCTGCCGCCGCGAGCTCGGTGGCCGCGGTGCACCACGCCTCGCCGTCCTCGCCGGCGATCAGCAGGAACCTGCCGGGGGCGACGAGCTCCTTGATCGCGCGCCGGTCGCCGTTCTCGTCGTCGATCCAGGCATGCGGCAGCGGTGCACCGGGCCGGGTCGATGGCTCGTAGACGCGGATGTCATCGACCAGGTCGGCCTCCGGTTTGCCGTCGGGCACCACGGCTGCTGACGCATAGGTGAAGCCGTACTCGACGTTGAGCTCTGAGAACTCCATCGACTGCGCTCGCATCATCCGGCGCACGCTCGAGCGAACCTCGGCGTCTTCGGGCCGACCGCTCCACAAGCGGCGCAGCAGCTCGAGGTTCTGCTCGGCCGTCTTCTCCGGCGAGAGCCCGAGCGTCTCCCCGATTGCGAAGTGGTTGACCGCGTTCTCGATCGAGCGCTGGCAGTTGCGCTGGTCGACCGGACGCCGTTCAGCCTCGTAGGTGTCGAGCAGGTCAGCTGACGCAGTGCCGCGCAGAACCGCCGCCAACTTCCAGCACAGGTTCTGTGCGTCGTGGATCGCGCTGGTCAGCCCCAGGCCGCCGGTGGGAGGGTGACGGTGGGCAGCGTCACCGAGCAGGAGCACGCGACCGACCCTGAAGGCGGAGGCGAGCACCGCCTCGACGGACCACCGCGTGATCTTGTGGATCTGCATCGGGAGATCGCCGATCCCCAGCGCGCGCCGGACATCCGCTTCGACCTTGGCGTCGGACTCGGCGGTATCGACGGGGTAGTTGAGGTGGATCACCCACTCCTCGGAGTCAGGACCCCAGCGCTCTGGTCCCATCGGGACCGTCACCACGAGCGTTCCCGCCTGCGGCGAGTAGATCCAGCGAATCAGGACATCCTCGTCCTTGGCCCAGCGGGAGAAATCGGCTGACACATGCATGGTGGCCGTCTGTGTGACCACGCCGAGCCCCTCGTATTCCACGCCGATCAGCTTGGGGACCCGGCGGCCGCCATCCGCGCCGAGCAGGTACTCCGAGCGCACGGTGTACTCGCGGCCTGACGCGATGTCGCGAATCACTGCCCGGACGCCGTCGGCGTCCTGCTCTAGGTCGATGAGCTCGTGGTTGAAGCGGATCCGACCGGGCGAGAGCTCGTCCGCTCGAGCCTTCAGCAGCGGCTCGAGGCGAATCTGCGGCAGGTTCAGCTGTCGCCAGGAGCTCGCAGCCCGCCAGGACTCGTCCTCGCGGCCCGCGCCCCACGCCTCCAGGCGTTGCAGCCGGCGACCGTAATCGGGATCAGGCCCGGCGAAGCCGGCGTAGAACGCGGTCGCCGACATCTGCTCGGCCGGGGTGCTCCGCTGCGCGATCGCCTGCGCCACACCGACGTCATCCAGCACCTCCATCGCCCGCTGGTTGAGCACATGCGCCTTGGGCAGGTCCGACGTCGTCGCGCGGGCGCTAACGAGCAGGTGCTCGACCCCCTGGCGGGCCAGGAGCATCGACGCGGTCAGTCCCGCGCCGCCGCCCCCCACGATCAAGACCTGCACGTTCTCGTCAGCTGCTGCGAGTTGCATCGCGTTCCTTTGGTCGGCCGATTGAATTGGAGTGCACAATACAAAACATGGATTGGAGTGTCAACTCCAATTGTGCGATATGCTGCTGGGTATGGCGACCCGTGCCGATGTACGGCCCAACCGTCGTGGGATGAAGTCCCGCGAGCTCGTGCTGGACGCCGCCGAGCGCGTGATGGCAGAGCAAGGGTTCGAGGCCGCGACCCTCGCCCGCGTGGTCGAGGAAGCCGGTATCCCGTTGAGCTCGGTCTACCACTATTACGGCTCCAAGGACGGAATTCTGCTCGCGGTCATGGAGCGCGGAGCAGAGCGTTTCTTCGACGACCTGCCGATCCCGAGCCGGCGGCTCGGACGCCCCGCAACCCACTTGGCCGCGGTGCTCTCGACGACCGCCCGAACGCTCGAGCGCCATCCCAACTTCCTCCGCCTGCTCATCGTCTTCGCCGTACAGCCGCCCGCGCGCGCCGGTGGTGAGATCGAGGCGGTCGTGACGCGTGTACGCCGGCTCGGGCTCGACCGCCTCCGTGAGCAGATCGCGCTCGCGTTCGGCGACGATCCCAACAGCCCCGTGACCACTAGGCTCGCACGGATCGCGCTTGCCGCGGTCGACGGCGCGTTCGTAGCCTCTCAGGCCGACGCCGCAGTCACGCTGGAGGAGTTGCTCGAGCCGCTCGTGCCCGCGGTCATAGGTGCGCGCCGCGCGCTGCTGCCCAAAGCGCCCTGAGAAGGATGGCGTTCGATCGTCCACGTCGCAGACGGTGAAGCCCGCGTGGGTGAGCGGTCATCACATGTTGTGCGTGATTTCGCTGTCCGCGGCGAAATCGAGGTCGCTCAACCGCGATCGGTAGCCGAGGCCACGCCGCAGCTGCTCGCGTCGGCCCCGGCCATGGTCTGAGACCAATCCGGGCGGCCACGCTCCTCCCGCGGCGAGCGCGGGACGCTCGCGCTCCGCGGCGGCGTCCCAATCACGCAAAACGGATGACGACGGATCACCCTGCGCGCGAGGATGCTGCGCCCATGTTCTGGCAACCGATACGTAAAAGTAGGACAACATTCCTCGAAGGAGGTTCACATGGCACTTTCGGATCAACTCACCGAGCTCGCCGCTCGCGCCAAGCAGGCGGAGGACCGTGCGGGAGCGGTGCAGGGCAAGGCCAAGGCCGACGTTCAGGCCGACGTCGAGCAGGCGCGAGCGTCTGCTCAGGCGCGGGCTAAGAAGCTGCGCGAGTCGGCTGAGGCGAACAAGAACAAGCTCTCGGTCTGGTGGTACGACCTGCAGCGGACGTGGAACGAGCACGTCGCGAAGATCCGCGACGACATCGAGGGCAAGCGGGCCGAGCACGACGTGGATCGCGCCGAGCGGCGCGCCGAGCACAGAGCGGACGACGCGGCATTCGCCGTCGACTTCGCGTACGCGGCGATCGAGGAGGCGGAGTACGCAGTGCTCGACGCTGAACTGGCGAGGATGGAGGCGGACGAGCTGGCGGCGGTCTGATCATCCGCCTGAGTGGCACGCGGGCCGAGCTCGAGTCCCGCGTGTCACTCAGTTGACGATCGTGCTCGCAGGGAAGTCGATCGGGCGGTGCTAGTCACTAGAGTCCGGCGGTGAGCTTGTCCGCCCGTGTCGGAGCTTTGCGAGAAGAATGGGAGCCCGTCGATCCGCCGCGGCGACCCGTGCTGCTGATCAATCCCCGGTCCGGCGACGGCAAGGCAGCGCGGGCGGCCCTCGCTGATCGAGCACGCGAACGAGGCGTCGAGGCTGTCGTGCTCGGAGCTACTGACGATCTCGCGACGCTCGTTGCGATCGCCGTCGACAAGGGAGCTGACGCACTGGGCATGGCCGGCGGTGACGGCTCGCTGGCGACTGTCGCCGCTGCGGCGGCAGAGCACGACCTGCCATTCATCTGCCTTCCCGCCGGGACGCGCAATCACTTCGCCCTCGATCTCGGAATCGTCCGGCACGATTTGCTCGGAGCACTCGACGCCTTCACGGCCGGCGTCGAGCGCCGGATCGACATGGCCGAGGTCAACGGCCGCCCATTTCTGAACAACATCTCGCTGGGAGTCTATGGCGACGCCGTGCAGCGATCGGGCTACCGCGACGCCAAGTTGCAGACGATGCTGGACACGCTCCACGAGGTGCTGAGCTCAACCGCCCCAACACCGGAACTACTCCTCACCGACGACCTGGCTCGTCGGCATACCTCCCCCCTGGTCGTGCTGGTGTCGAACAACGAGTACGCACTGGACCAGCCGCTGGTCCAGGGTTCGCGGCCACGGCTCGACACCGGCCGACTCGGCATCATCGCGCTGGACCGGCCTGGCGCCAAGCGCCGCCCGGTCTCTGCGTGGAGCGCGCCCTTAATCGAGATCGGGGCCACCGCGCCCCTATCCGCAGGCCTCGACGGCGAGGCTGTGACCCTGCTGCCGCCTCTCCGCTGCACAACCCGTCCCGCCGCGCTGCGCGTCCGCATCTCACGCCACCACCCGGGCGTCTCGCCCTCGGCCCTGCTCAAGTCGCGATAACGGCGCCAACGAGGTCTAGACCGAAGCGGCCGTGAGCTCTCCGGAGCCCACCGGTTCGGCAAAGGATGCGTGGTCGCGTTCGGTCTGATCTGAGTAGGCGACGGCGAACTCAGCGACCGCGCGGTCAAAGGCGTGTGAGCGTCCGAGGTACGCGCTGATCGCGACCCGGTCACCCGAGCGAGCATGACCGCCGGCCAGCGCCTCCCCGCAGGCACGCGCGTACTGCGTCAGCTCCTCCACTGACAATCTGTCGATCGAAACGGAGCGTTTCATGTCGCGCAGCTGGCGGACGTAGTAATCGCGTCGCTCGATACGGGTCCATCCGAGGAAGATGTCGCTGGCGGCCTGCGTCAGCCGTTGCCCGGCCACGACGCGCTGCCCGTGATTGCGGTAACGGCTCCGGCCGGCAAACCGCTCGAGCACTGAGGCTTGCGCCTCTTTGACCTGGAGGAACAGCGGGTCGCGGTCAGAATCGCCGCCCAGCAGCACGATGGCGTCATCGGTCCCGACGCTGCCCACACCGACCACTTTGCGCGCCCAATCCACGGGGCGGTAGCGCTCGAGCAGCGCGCGCGTCTCATCGGCAAGCGATCTGCGGTACCGGCGCACCACGACCGGCGCGTCGACACTCGCACTACGTTCGGGCAGATGCTCGATCAAAGGTGGCGCGTCGACGATGCGGCGCTGTCCGTCGACCACCGCGGTCAGCTTGTCGAGCGCTCCGAGGTTGGTCTTCGCGCGCGCCTTGCGCACGCCGGACTCGAGCTTTCGGGCCTCACGGGCCTGCGTCTTGCGCGTCAGCGCGACCAGCTCGTCCACGTCGAGCCGTGAATACCAGACCTCCAGATGTCCCATCTGCGCGAGCTCCGCGATCCGGGTCCGGTACGCCGTGGCTGCTGCAAGCGCTGCACGCTTGCAGGACTTCGCCGCAAACCTGCGCGCGCGCGCCGCGATGACCACGCTCGCAGCCAACCGCTTCACGTCCCATTCAAACGGCGCCGGCAATGTCTCGTCGAAGTCATTGACGTCGAATACGAGCCGGCGCTCAGGCGTGGCATAGATCCCGAAGTTCAACAGGTGGGCATCGCCGCATGCCTGTACTCGCAGGCCGCTAACCGGGGAGCTCGCGAGGTCCTCGGCCATTACGGCGGCCGCCCCGCGAAAGAACGTAAACGGCGACTCGACCATCCGCTCATGGCGGATCGGCACCAGGTCAGGGAGGCGTTCTGCCTCTTGCTCACGAAGGATGAGCACCGGGTCGCGGCGACCGGGCGACGGCTTCCACATGGCGTGACTTGATCGCGGGACCTGTGCGCGCAGCGCGCGGGCTCGGTCTCTGCGGATCCCAGGTTCAGACCAGGCCATATCCGATCCTCAAACAATAGGTGCGCGTAGACGTTCGCTGCACACACAAACCTACTCGGCGGCGAGTGGTAAACCAGTCTCGGTGGGGTGAGGAATTTGAGTGATTGAAGCGTTCGTCGCGCGGGCGTGCCGTCTCGCGACGAAGTTACGCCCAGATCACGCAAACCGGATGACGCCTTCTCACCCCGTTCACCGGAAACCTGCGCGTATGTTCAGAACCATCGCCGTAGGCGTAGGGGACGTTCAAGCCGGGCGTGACGCGATCGCGTTGGCCGCCAGGCTTCGAGCCCCTGGCGACGCGGTCGCCCTGGTCCACATCCAGGTGGTCACCGGGAGACCGGCTCCGGACTCCGGTGCCGTGGTAGCCGCCGCGAAGCGCCTGACCGCGCTGGATCGACTGACCCAGCTCGCGGATGAGTTCGCGATCGAGGCCGAGAAGGCATGCGTCGAGGCACGCTCGGTGCGCCACGGACTGCACGAGTTCGCCCGCAGCCAGAACGCAGACCTACTCGTCGTGCGCGCGAGCCACCTCGACGAGCTCCGCCGTGATTTCATCGGTGACGACACGAAAGCGGTGCTCGAGGACGCGCCCTGCGCCGTTGCGGTAGCTCCGGCGGGGTACCTCGCGCGGGCGCGAGCAATGACCAGGGTCGGGGTCGCCTACGATGGCTCGGCCGGTAGCGAGCAGGCACTCGCCCTGGCGAGGACGCTGGCCGCCGAACGCGGCGCCGAGCTATCGGCATTCGAGGCCGTCAGCGCGCCGCTATACGCTCGCGACCCGCCAAATGTTGCCGGGGTGTCGGGGCAACGTGCCGCGGCCGCCCGCCAGCGGATCGCCGCGCTCGGGAGTCTCGAGCCGGACACGCGGACCGGCGATCCCGTCGAAGAGCTAGGGCGATATGAGCGGTCCGTCGACCTGCTTGTGATCGGCGCGCACGAGTACGAGCCGATCGATCAGCTCTTGGGAGCAAGCACTTCCCAGCGACTGGCCGACGACCCGTCTGTGCCGCTGCTCGTTCTCCCGCGGCCATCGGCCGCTGATCGCCGAGCCCGCGCCATCCGGCGAGGATGATCACCGCGAGCGCAGCGGTGCGGCGAGGAGGCCGAGCTCGCGGGCGCGGGCGACCGCTGAGTTGCGATCGTGGGTATCGAGCTTGGCGTAGATGTGGCGAAGGTGCGTGCGGACAGTGTTCCCCGACACGCAGAGCTCAGCCGCGATCTCGGGTGCTTTGAGGTTGCTGGGCAGATAGCGGACGACTCGCAGTTCGGCCTCGCTCAGCTGCTCGCGCAGGGGCGTGGGGCTTCCGCGGCGGGGAGCCGACGAGCCGGCGAGCACCGCCAGGATCGTTCGCACCAGCGCGGCGTGAGCGGTTCGGTGTCCGGGGAGCGCCTCGAGCAGCTCCAACACCGGAGCCAGCACGAACGGCAGGATTATTCCTTCCGGCTCAGCGAGCTCAAGCGCCCGTTCGAGCGAGTCGTCAGTTGCACGTCGGTCACCCACCTGGTCGTGGGCCGCAGCGTTCCACAGCGACGCCTCGATCACCGGCCACCGCGGGTGAAGACAATCGACGGTCCGCTCGATCACTGGCCCGAGCTCATCCACCGCCAACCCAGGTTCGCCGTCGGCGAGATGGAGGATCGCGCCGGCGATGCGCATCTCGCCCCGGTCGCGCTCCTCCGCGCTCATGGCGGCGAGCGCGGCGCGGGCAGCGATCGTGTCGCCTCGCGCGATCTGTCCCTGCAGCATGCGGCTGCGCAGCTCGGTCCGCAGCGCGTGCTCGCCGGCGAGCAATGCCTGCATGCGCTCCGCCGCGTGAAACGCATCCAGCGCCTCCTCGAACCGCTGCCGCACCAGCCCCAGGAGTCCGCGGACGTGGTGAACGAGCAGCTCGGTGCCCGGCTCACCGCTCGGCTGTAGCACGCGCTCAGCGCGCTCGAGCCACTGCTCGCACTCGTCGAACTGCCCAAGCCATAGCATTGCCATCGCCCCCGCGGCGAGCGGAGTGACGATGACCGGGTCCTCGCTCCAGCCGTTTGTATCGGCGATCCGCACCGCGTCCTCACTGCGCCGGAAACCCGCCGAGACAGGCTCTCCTCTCAATGGCTCGGCGATCGCCAGGTGACCCAGAGGCGCTATCTCGAGCCATGGCCTTCCTGCCCGGCGCGACAGCTCCAGCGCCTGCTGCAGGTGGTGCCGGGCATCATCAACTCGCAGCGACCAAAGCTCGGCGATTCCTAGATTCATCAGGGCGACCGCCCTGTGCGCGTCGGCGGCCGGGCGCTCGACCGCCGGGCGCGCCGCGAGCGCCTCATCCAGAGCGCCTGCCGCTTTGAGAACCGTGTCAAAGTCACCTCGCCAGCGGGCCACGACCAGCCTCAGCACTTCCAGGTTCAGCTGAAAGCGCGGCCGGCGTTCCACCTCAACCACGTCGGCCAGGTGCTGCGCGAGCTGGACATACACGCTGCTCTCTTCGGGCTCGCCACTCAGGAGACGGACGGCGGCGAAGACCAACGCCAGCTCCGCGTCGGCGGCCGCGACGTCGTCGGGGAACACGGCCAGCAGGTCTCGAACCGTCGCGATGCGGCCGTCGAGGGCCAGGTCAAAGAAGTGGTCGGCGAGCAGGTGGGAGGCCTCCGACCAATCGTGCGCGGCCTGCGCATGCCTCGTGGCCTCCACGAAGTGCTGCTCCTGCGCGAACCACTCGGCTGCTGCCCGGTGCAAGGAGGCAACCGCTGCCGGAGCCAGGCGGCGAAGCTCGAGCTGCAGCAGTTCGGCGAACAGATGGTGGTAGCGAAACCACGTTCGCCCGGCATCGAGCGAGGAGACGAACGCGTTCGCATCCTCGAGCTGCTGCAGGATCCGCTCCGATCCGGAGCCGCCAGTGAGAAAGTCGGCCAGCGGGCCGCTGACCCGATCCAACACCGAGGTGCGCAGCAGGAGTTCCCGCACCTCCGCGGGCTGGCGCTCTAGAACCTCGGCCAAGAGGTAGCCGGCGACCGTGCGCTCGCTCCCCGAGAACTCCCTCACGAAACGCTGCGTGTCGGGATGCTGCGCGAGCGAGATCGCCGCGAGGCGCAGTCCAGCCACCCAGCCCTCCGTCCGCTCGTAGAGAAGCGCGATGTCCGGTTGCGGAAGGCTGATCCCAACCGCCAGCAGCAGCTCCCGCGTCTCGTCGATCGAGAAGCGCAGATCAGGGCTCCGAAGCTCGGTCAGCTGCCCCGTCAGGCGCAAGCGGTGCAGACCGAGACGCGGATCCTCGCGCGTGGCCAGCACCACCCGAAGCTGTTCCGGGAGGTCCGCCAGGAACGTCTCGAGCCACTCAAGCGCCTCAGCCGAATGCAGCTCGTGCAGATCATCGATCACCAACAGCACGGGCTCGTCGAGCTCGTGCAGCTCGAAAAGCAAACGCTCAACGATCAAGTCGCCGCTAAAACTGGGCGATGGCGTCGGCCGTTCGACCGATCCGGCGACATCCGCCAAGGCGTTGATCACCGACAGCCAAAACCGCTGCCCGTCTCGCTCCCGGCGCTCGATCGACACCCACGCCAGGCGATCCCCAAGCCCTTCGGCCTCGGCCCATGACCGGATAAGCACGGATTTCCCGCTTCCCGCCGGCGCACAAACCAGCGACACGCAACCGGGACCGGCCGACGACAGGCGGTCAAACAATGCCGTACGCGGGACAACACCCCGCCCCGCGACAAGCCCAGCCGAGTTGACCCGGCGCTTTACTGACATCCCTCGACCGAAGCTGCCATATCCGGTCCTGACGTTGAAGATAGCCTCCAGCGCAGGATTCCACAACGGGCGGTGCCGGGGCCTCCGTAGAAAGCACGGACTGCCTCGAAGAGGTGCCGTTTGGGATCGAACGGCACCGGTGACGGCGGAAGCCTTATTGCATCCGCACCGAAACGAGGCCGCCGTGCATCTGCCGGACTGGATCGGCACGGTGGCTTGGCCGGAGTCGCCGGCGAGGAGGATCGAAGCCGACGTGACGGCGCGGGGTCGTCGCTCGCACGGCCCCGGCCCTGCTCCTCGCCCATGAGCACGTCTAACTCGGCGTCCCGCGGCAGCTTCTTGGCACCTTCCCCGGGACCACCCGACTCGGGAGAGGTGCGCTGGATGTCACGCTAGGAGCGACGTAGAGCCACCCTCCGCAACTCTGCGGCTGCCGGGGCGTTGGTACCTGATGCAGTTTGGGGTTGTCGCCTGTAATCGAGCGTGGGGGCCGGTCAAGGTTCGGTCTCAACTGCGTAGCGGCGGTCGCGGGATGAGCGATCTTGGCCCTAGAAAATGCACTCTTGAAGAAGGCGGATAAGAAGTCATGAGACGTGGTTTCCACAGGTATCTGGTGTCCGTGGGCGCTGGCGGATTAGCGTCGCCAGTGCTTGCCCGCATGAGGACGCCCGGCCTGATAGCGGTCGCGGTCGCGTTCCTGGCGTTGCCTGGGGGCGCGTCGGGCGCAGTCACCGGCGTGCTCGCGGGACACACGATGAATGGTCGGCCGATCCCGTGCGTGGCGCAATCGGACGGGGTGCGCGTGTGCCACGGCGACGAGAGCGGGTCGAAAGCAACGGATCTCCGCCTGAAGAGCTTCGACGGCACGCCGCTGGAGGTGTACGTCACCCTCCCCCCGGCGCACGCCTCCGGTGCTGGCGGCCACTACCCGCTGGTGGTGCAGAGCCATGGCTGGGGCGCCCCCCCGAGCGGACCGACCGATCGGCAGTACGCCGGTCCGACGGCCGATCGGTGGGCGAGGGACGGCTACGCCGTCGTCCAGCTTGCGGCGCGTGGCTGGGGCGACTCGTGCGGCACCGCCGCGTCGCGCCTTGTGAACAAGGCCGCGTGTGTGAATGGCTACATCCGCCTCGACGATGAGCGCTATGAGGCCCGCGACGTCCAGAACGCGGTTGGGCTGCTGGTCGACCGGGGGATCGTCGACCCCCATCGGATCGGAGTGACCGGTGAGTCCTACGGGGCCGGCGTGTCGCTTGAGTTGGCAACCCTCAAGAACCGCGTGATGCTGCCGAACGGACGGCTTGTGCCGTGGCGCAGCCCCCATGGAACGCCGCTTCACATCGCCGCCGCCGCCCCCCAATTCGGGTGGAGCGACCTGGTCTACGCGCTGATGCCGAACGGGCGGACGCTCGACTACGGAGTGACCTCGGCGAAGGCCGACCTGTCGCCGGGCGGCGTCGAGAAGAAGTCGATCAACTTCGGCCTGTACGAGGAGGGCGCGCTAAACGGCTACTACGCCCCCCCGCATGTCAACCCGCAGGCCGACGTGACGACCTGGAACGCGAACCTCAACGCCGGCGAACCGTACACCACGCCCGCGGACAAGTTCCAGCTCCGGCAGATCGCGCAGTTCCGCTCTCCCTACTACCTGCTCGACGGCGCCTACAGAACCCGCCGGGAGGCGCCCGCGCCGTTGCTGCTCACCAACGGTTTCACTGACGACATATTCCCGGTCGATGAGAATCTGCGCTACTACAACCTCGACCGCTCCCTGTACCCGCATGACCCGATCGCGCTGTTTGACTATGACGGCGGCCACCCGCGCGGTCAGAACAAGCCAGCCGATGGGGCGCTGGTCGTCGCCCACGTCAAGGCGTTTTTCGACCACTACGTCAAGGGCGCGAGGCCGAAGCCGACGATGGGCGTGACCGCGATCACGCAGACCTGCCCGAAAAGCGCCCGATCCGGCGGCCCGTACCACGCCGCCACCTGGGCGGCGCTCCACCCCGGCGAGGTCGACTACAGCTCCAGGCCCGCCCACACGATCCTCTCGACCGCCGGCAACCCGACGATCTCCCAGACATTCGACCCGGTCTTCGGTGGCGGCGCGTGCGCGACCGCTCCCGCGACCGATCAGGGCGCCGGCGTCGCGACCTACCGGCTGCCGGCCGCGACCGGTTCCGGCTACACGCTGCTCGGGTCCCCGACGGTGATCGCCAATTTGAAAGTCACCGGCAAGTTCGCGTACATCGCCGCGCGGCTGCTCGACGTCAACCCGGCGACGAACACCGAGACACTCGTCGCCCGCGGCGTCTACCGAATCGACTCGAATGCGCCGAGCGGCCTCCAAGTATTCCAGCTGAATGCGAACGGATGGCACTTTGCGGCCGGTCACGTCCCAAAGCTCGAGCTGCTGGGCCAGGACCCGCCCTACACGCGCCCCTCCAACGGCGTCTTCTCGATCTCGGTCTCAAAGCTGCAGCTGCGACTGCCCGTCCATCAGGTCCCCGGCGCCCACGGCACGCCTCCTGTGGTCAGGAAGCCACTCCCCGTCGTCACACCCAAACCGAGGCCGTGAAGCGCGCGACACACCTAGGTCTGGACCGCGAATAGACGCCACCGTCCGGGGATCCCTTTGAGCTCGTGCTCCCCGCGGTCGATCAGCGGTTGGCCGGAGCCGACGATGAGGTCGGAGACGGTGCTGCTGACGAGCACCTCTCCTGGTGCCGCGAGGCTGCTGATGCGCGCGCCGATATGGACCGCAAGACCACCGATGTCGTCATCGGCGCGTAGCTCGCATTCGCCGGTGTGCAGGCCGACGCGAATGTCCAGGTTGAGGTTGCGGATGCCATCGCGGATCGCGATCGCGCAGCTGATCGCGCGGCTTGGCCCGTCGAACGTGGCGAGAATGCCGTCACCGAGAGATTTGATGAACCTTCCCCGGTGTCGTTCGACCTGATCGCGAGCGAGGTCGTCGTGCTGCTCGAGCAGAGCGCGCCAGCCGTTGTCGCCCAGCTCGGCGGCGCGCTCGGTCGAACCGACAATGTCGGTGAACAACACGGTAGCCAGCACGCGGTCGCTGACAACCGGTCGCCGGACGCCGGGCAAAAACTGCGCGATCTCATCGGCCGCGTGAGTGCCTTGCGGAAGCTCGACGTACCGAGCGTCTGGGATGTGCTCCGCGGTGTAGCGGGCGTGGCGCTCATCGACAAACTTGTCGTTCGCGCGGTGCAGCACCAACGTCGGACACTGCACGCTGCCAAGCGCGTCCCGCACATCTAGCTCGCCGACCATCGCTAGCGATGCAGCTGCCGCGTCCGGTGTCATCGACAAGCGCCGGTGACGCGCGAGCAAACGTCGCCGCTGCTCGTCCTGACCAGCGAACGCTCCCCACGGCTGTTCTGCGGAGCTGCTGCCCCAGTGCTCAACGACGTCCCGAACCATTGCCGCGCGCTCCTGGCCAGTCTGTGCCCATTCATAGTCCGGTCCGCGGACAACGCGCGGCGTCGGCGAGATAAGCACCAGCGCGCGAACGAGATCTGGATGCGAGGCCGCAAACAGCACGGCCAGCGCGCAACCTTCGGCAATCGAGATCAACCCAGGCTGCTCAGAGGCTGCGGCCTCGAGCACCGCATGCACATCATCGATCTGATCCTCCAGCGGCGTCGCCCCAGCAACGCCGCCGGACATGCCCGCCCCCCGGCGGTCGAACTGGATCACCCTCGCGAACGAGGCGAGCTGCCCGAGAAAACGCGCCTGCGGCGGCAACTCCCAATCGAGCTCGATGTTCGAGAACCACCTCGGCACAACCATCACGTCTGGTGGCCCCTCACCGACCACCTGGTAGGCGATCTGCAGACCACGGCTGCGCGCATACCGAGTGAGAACCTCCATCGCAGGACGCATCGTAAGCCCAGCGCAACCCGCCGGGAGGACCGGCGCCGGCTTCGACGGCAAGCCCCGCGACTTCCACGGCCGCCGACTCAAGGACTGCTGGCGGCAGACAGCAGCACGCGCCAGGGACCGACGCCAATCATCGAGTGGCGCCTCCGACGACAAACAGACCTCAGCTCTTGAACCATTCCGATCTTCTGGCTACCTGGGCATCGGAGGAGTCCCGGGGCGGACGTCGTGTCTCAGCCGATTGACGCTTCTCCATCGGGTCTTCGATCAGGTTCTGAATAGACCGTCAGCCCTTGGATGATCCAGATCGTCAACCCGAACACCGCTAGGGACCACAACGGCTCGGCTGGGATGTCCAGCAACGCACCGATGGCCACCAGCGCGGCCACGGCGATGCCGAAATATCGACCGAACTTGTGGCCGTGGATCAGCGACGCGGCGGCCACAAGCTGGAGGATCCCGAGGGTTAACGAGATCCAGCCCCATTCGTGCAGCGTCCCGAGCAGGTAGTGCGTCGGATGGTCGACGAACTTGGAATCTCCGATCGCGGCGAGCCCGTAGATGATGTTCAGCACGCCATCGAGGAACATCAGCACAGCCGCCAATAGCGCCCGGCCCAGACCTTTGGGTTCTCCCACGGTCAACTCCTTGCAGTAGTAGGACGGCTGGCGGTCATGCCGGAGATGCGTGGTGTTCTGCGCTCATCCTGTGGCAAACGCATTCAGGACGACACCGGAACCGTTACGCGGTCGGGGGCTTTACATGGAAGAGCCGAAGTTCTATCACCCGGGCTCGAGTGAATCGGAAATTCGTCGTGCCGCGCTCCATCGGCTGACCCGGCCACCGTCAGCGCGATCAACCGGCGTACAACGATCAGCTGCTGAAGGCGTGGTCTTGTCTCGGTCGTCGAGTTGTGCTTCGATGGCTCGACAGCCGCACGGCCGCGATCGCGCGATTGGGACGGTGCTGCCCGCCGGAGCGGGTCTCGGGTGACGTTCTCGCGAGTCGCCCACGATGCAATCGGAGTACTGTCGGTTGAGAGTTGGTTCGGCGGCCCGAAGAGTTCGGCGAAGCTCGCACGGCTCCGGCGGCGCCACTGCGCCACGAGCCGTGAAGCCGGCCATATAGGCGCTACTCCGCAAAAGCGTGGTGGCCGCGTCCCAATTCGGATCGCTTCGGCGACCCCCGGCCGATCTAGCTACCTGACCCGATCATTCGACCAGCCAGCGTCCCTCCGGCGCGGCGGAGTCATCAGTCGCACAACCTACCCATACGCATCCACCACAAGAGGGCCTGACCATGCCAGTAGGAATCCGAATCAAGCTCGCAGGAATCACCGAAGAGCAGTTCGACGCGGTGAACAAGCACGTTGACCCGGCAGGCAACCCACCGAAGGGGCTGCTGTTTCACGCCTCGGGCCCGATCGACGAGGGGTGGGGCGTGATCGACTTCTGGGAGTCACGCCAGGACTTCGACGCGTTCGAGCCGCGAATCGGAGCCGCGGTGGCGGCCGCCGGCGCCCAGCTGCAGGGACCCCCGGACATCAAGCAGTTCCCGGTTCACGAAACCTTCGCGGGTTAATACCGGCGCGGTCGCAACGTAGGAGCCCAGCCATCAACTGGGCTCCTACGTAGCCGGGGGGAGCGCGCAACACGCCGGCCAGCTCCTCGGTGACGGATCCGCGTCAGCCGTCGCCGAGGATCTTGGCCTTCTCGGCCTCGAACTCCGCTTCGCTCAGAACCCCACGGTCTTTCAGGTCGGCGAGCTTAGAGAGACGCTCGACTGGATCCGAAGCCTGCTGTGCGGACGGCTGAGACGACCTGAGGTCGATGACGGACCCGGGGTTCTGCGAGGCCATCTGCAGCAGCTGGGCCTTGAGGTCGCCGCCACCACCAAGGCCCTCGAGTAGCTGGGCAGCGGGCCCGGCGAGCGCCTGGGAACCGGGGTCACCAAGGTGCGCGAACTGCCCGTCGAGCTGTGCCTGTTGGGCCGCTTTCGCCTCTTGGTGCCTAGCTTCAAGGACCGGGGTGTCAAGGACGACCTTCGAGTGATCTGAGGCGTCGTAGCGGACCGGAACGACGCTACCTTCAAACCGCTCTCCGACATCGCTGTGCGCCAGCTGGTGGCTCTTGAACTCAGTCGCTATCCCGTCCGGGAACTTCGCGCGAACGACGACGTGGTACCAGATTCTGTTTCGGTCGTCGTCCAACATCTTGACCACCAGGCCGTCCGTCTGCGCGCCGTCGCGCAACAGCTTCTTCTTGTCTCCGAACACTGATCCCGACCCCCGGCTCGTTTTCGCTCCCTGCTGGGAGCCCACGTTGGGACAGTTTCTCTCGGGACGCGATCGAGCGCAAGGATGGCTGCGGACTCGCGTCCTCAATGGCCGCAGGGAGGACTGGCCCCACGTTGCTCGCGCTGGCGACGGGGCACACGACTGGGAGCGTGATTTAGCAACTCTGCTACGAACCTGATCCGGGATGGACAGCGGATCCGCGTGCATGGAACCGACGGATACATCGAGATCCTGCGCGACCCGGGCCAGCCACGCGACGGCGCCGCGCCATCGTGCGCGGGTTGACCTGAGGGCACCTCTCGTGCGCCAGCCGCTCAACGGCCCTCGCACCGAAACATTCGTGCAATCGCAGGGTTTTTCGGTACGGTGAGAGGCCGTATGTTGCAGGACCGCCTGGCGTGCGGACGGAGGGTCACGGGGCGAAGTCGAGCACGCCGTTATCTGCTCGGGGCAGGCATCGCGCTGCTCTGCCTTGCCGCGTCCGCCCTGGCCGCGAGCGGCGGCGGCGGCCTGGGCGTCACGCATCACAAGCACAAGCGCCACCACCATCACCACCACTCTGTCCACCGCGCCCGCGCGAACCCGCTCAGTGGACGCGGGATGTGGATCTGGTACGTGTCGCAGTCCAACGGGGGCAACGTCTCCTCGATCATCGCGCGGGCTCGCCGAAACGGGGTCAGCACGCTGATGATTAAGAGCGGGGACGGGACCGGCTACTGGTCGCAGTTCAGCCGCGGCCTGGTCTCGACCCTTCACCGCAGCGGCTTCAAGGTGTGCGGCTGGCAGTTCGTGTACGGCAACAACCCGGTCGGCGAGGCGAAGACCGCCGACGCCGCGATCAAGAACGGCGCCGACTGCCTGATGATCGACGCGGAGGGACAGTACGAGGGCAAGTATGTGCCCGCCGAGCGTTACATCAAGGAGCTGCGCGGGCTGGCTGGATCCAACTACCCGCTGGCCCTGGCCGGCTTTCCGTACGTCGATTACCACCCCGCGTTTCCGTATTCCGTGTTCCTCGGCCCTGGGGCAGCGCAGTACAACGCGCCGCAGATGTACTGGCGGGACATCGGCACCACGGTCAGCGACGTCTACTCGCACACGTACTCGTTCAACCGGATCTACCGCCGCTCGATCTTCCCGCTCGGCGAGGCGGTGGTCGATCCGCCCGCTTCGCCGCCGCCTCCGAAGGAGATCCGGCTGTTCCGTCAGGTCTCCCGTGCCTACGGCGCCAGCGGGGTGAGCTGGTGGATGTGGCAGGGTCTGGGCGGCCTCGGATGGCACGCTATCTCTCAGCCGGTCGGCTCGCCCTCCGGTTTCAGGCCCGACACCTCGTACGCCAGTCTCGGCAGCGGCGCGCAGGGCGATCTCGTGGTTTGGGCGCAGGAGCACCTGATCAGCGCCGGCGAGCGGGTTTCGATCGACGGCTCGTTCGGAGCGAAGACGAAGTCCGCCGTGGAGCGCTTTCAGCGGGCGCATGGGCTTCCTGCGATCGGGCTGATCGGCCCCGCCACTTGGAAGGCACTACTCCGCTACTCGCCGGTCAGGGTCAACTGGGTGACCCGGCACTCGAGGCAGGTGGCGAGCACCGCGGGGGCGGCGACCACGCAGGTGCCGTCGTCGGCGTCGCTACCGGCCCGGCGCTACGAGATCCCGCGCGAGCTGGGCGCGGGATCTCCGGCCCGGCCCTGACGCAGGCCGGGGCGGCCGTAGCTACAGCAGCTTGTGGTCACGCGCGTAGGCGACGAGGTCGGCGCGCGTCGTGCGCCTCGTCTTCTGCTGGATGTGCGCGCGGTGCGACTCCACCGTGCGGACGCTGAGGAACAGCGTCTTCGCGATTTCGCCGTTGGTGTGTCCGAGCGCGATCAGCTTCAGGACCTCGACCTCGCGCGCACTGAGGTCGTCGGGCGGGCCGGACGGCGTCGGCGGCTCGGCCGCGAGCCGAGCGCCGAGCTCGGGGTTCAGATACGTGCGGCCGTCAGCGGCCAGACGCACCGCCTGAACCAGCTCCGTGTCGGCTGCCTCCTTGAGGACATAACCGATCGCACCCGCACGCAACGCCTCGCGCGCGAACGCCGGATCGTTCTGCATCGTCAGAACAACGATCTGGGTCTCCGGCGTGGAGCCGCGCAGCTTCGGGATCGCCGGGAGGCTCGACCCCTCCGGCATGTTCAGATCGAGGATCAGCACCCGGGGCCGAAATGCCGTCACCCGGCGCTCGGTCCCCGCGACGTCGTCGGCCTCGCCGACCACCTCGAATCCCTCCTCGGCCTCGAGCAGGAGGCGCAGACCGGCGCGCACGACCTTGTGGTCGTCGGCGATCACGATCGTGATCGGCACCGTGTCGGTGATCTCCGGGCTCATCATTGTGGGGCGCTCGCTCTCGGCGACGTCACCGGCGCCATGGCCGGAGTTCCCGGAATCTGTCATCTGCAAGGTGTTCATGCGCTCAGCGCCTCCTTGTAATCAAGCTCCACCGGGACGCCTCGCGGCGGGGTCGGTTCTCCGGTTACCTGGCCGCTCAGATACGGCGCCAGGTGCCGGGCAGCAATCTTGGCCGGTGGCCACCAGAGCGGTGACTCGCTGGAGACACCCTGATCACCGGCGCCGCCGACGATCGCGGACTCCAGATAGCGTGGCGCGGCGGAGGTCAGTAGGACCCCGCGCAACACCGGCTTGAACGGTGCCGGGGCGATCACCGCACCCACTCGGCTCGCGATGGCCGTCGCCGCCGCATCAGCCTGCTGAGCCGCCGTCGCTCCGTGCTTGACCGGAAAAGTTGTCGCATCGCCGGCCGCGTAGACGTCGCTCATGCCCCGGACAAGTCCGGCGGAATCGACCGGGATGAAGCCGCGCTCGTCGCTGGGGAGACCCGGGATCGCTGGCCCACGCAGCCGCGGCAGCGTGATCACGGCATCGGCCTGGATCCTCACCTGCCCCGGGCGAGCCCGGAGCTCGCCCCAGGCCAGTTCCTTGGCGTAGAGGCCGGGGACAAAGTGGATTCCGAGCTCTTCCAGATCCTCGAGCACCGCGCCGCTCGCGCGCCCGCCGAACACCGCGAGCGGAGCCGGCTCGGGCGTGATCAGCGTGATCTCGGCGGCCACGCCCGCGCTGCGAAGCCGCTGTGCGGTGATCATCGCCAGCTCGTATACGGCCAGCGGCCACCCCGATTCGGCGGGAACCGCGAACACCAGATGCCTCACCTGTCCCCGCACCGCCGCGGCCAGCACCTTCCTGAACCGCGCGGTCCCGCGCGGGGCGCCGAACGTGATCGCACCCGGGATTGCCTCCTCGGTCACCGCGCCCGGAGCCACGAGCAGAAACTCGTATGGCCGCTGCTCGCCACTCTCTAGGGTGATCAGATTCTCAGTCGGGTCGACGGCCTGCAGCGAGTCGATCGTGCACGATGCTCCGAGGTTGTGGGCCAGGCTCCCGATCTCGATCGTGTCGACCGGGCGCGGCCCGAACGCCGCGGCCACGCTCAGCGGGCGGTAGGCGAAGTTCCGCTCCGGCGAGACCAGCTCGAGCTCCAAGCGCGCGCCCGCGAACGTGCGCAGCGCGATCATCGCCTCGAGCCCGGCCACGCCGCCGCCGACGACCACGGTCCGATGGCGTCCGTCCGGATTGCGCTGGAGTCGTGAGGGCACGGATAGCACCGTATGGGCTACGGATCACGCGCCCATCGTGCTCCGCTACTCGCGCGTATCCGTATCCACTACGGATTGCGGACTAATACTCACCCACATCCGTGCGTGGGCGGATGGCGGACGACCCGCGCGAGCCTACGATCCCGTGCCCGATGAAGGAGTCTCAGCGCTCGCTGCCCGTCCGGAGTTCCCTGGAGCGCCGGCAGATCGTGCTCGGCGCGGCTGCCGCGCTGCTGATGCTGATCTTCGCAGTGTCCGAACTGACTCCGCATGCGGCGGCGAGCATCGGCCTTCTGTACGCCGTCCCGGTCGTGCTCGGCGCATTGGAACTGGGTCTGCGAGGCGGACTCGCGGCCGCCGCCGTCTCGGTGTGTCTGCTCGCCGTCACGACGCTGACTGCCCTGACCGGCGTCAGCGCCGCAGAACTGTTGACCGAGGCCGCCGGACTGTTCACGCTGGCCGCAATCGCCGGGCGATTCTCCGATCGGATGCGAGGCGCGCGCGCTCGGCAGGAGCAGCTGCTGCAGACGGGGCTGACGCTTGCCGGCCTAACCGAGCGCCTGGCGCTACCCGAGCTCGCCGCCCGCCGAGCGGTGGAGCTGGTCGCTGGGCGGGGCGCCAGGGCCACGATCGCTGATGCTGGGACGGCCCAGCTAGGCACCCTCCAGGGCGACGTCCTCTCCTTCACACTCGGGACGAGGGGTGCGCGCGGTTTGCTCGAGGTAGCTCCGGCCGGGTCGCACCCGTCGTTCACGGCCGACGAGCGGCTGGCGCTCGAGCTCCTGTCGCTGCAGCTGACCGCCGCGGTCGAGAGCCAGCGCCTCCGCGGCCTCGAGACCGCGCGCGCGTCGCTCGAGTCCGAGCTGCGCACCACCCGTGGACAGCTCGCTGAGCAGGATCAGAACCTTGCCCTGCTGCTCACCAGCCAGGAGACCGAGAAGGCAGAGCTCGCGCACGAGCTGCACGAACAGGCCGCCCAGGCGCTGGTGGCGATCCAGCTCGGCCTTGGCGCGGTCAAGCGTGACCTCGGCTCGGAACCCAGCCGAGGTCAGGTTGACCTGCTGCGAACCCATCTGGCCGACACGCTCCGGACCGTACGCGAACTCGCCGTCACGCTGCAGCCACCTGCGCTGGACCAGCTCGGGTTGGAGCCCGCGCTCGAGACCCTCGCGCGCCGGTCCGGCGATCGGGTGACTCTCCGCACCCAGGGGCTCGCTGGCCGGCTGGACCCGCGGATCGAGACCACGGCCTACCGGCTGGTCGATGACATCCTGACGATGGTCCGAGGCCCGGTGACGGTCAACGTGACGCTCGACCGCGACGCCGGGAGGCTCTGGATCCAAACCACTCACGAGAGCCCGGACGGCGTCCATCCTCAGGCGGATGAGCTGCTCGCCCGCATCCAAGCGCGGGTGAAGACACTCGGCGGCTCTCTCACCGCTCAGGACCGTCCACCGCGGACGATGCTCGCGTCGATCCCGGTCGCCTACCCGGAGCCCGAGGCCGTACCGGCCTGATCGAGGTACGGCGCCAGATAGCGGCCGACGAGCTTGCTCGGCTCGGCCCACAGCGGCTCGGTGGAGATCTCAGAGCTCCGATCACGAGCATCGCCGAGCTCGGCGAGCAGATAGCGCCGTTCCGGACCGGCGAACAACACCGCACGCAGCACCGGCGTAAAGCGCACCGGCTCGATTTCTTGGTCCAGTTCGGCGGCGATCGTCTGGGCGATCAGGTCGGCCTGCTGCGTCGCCAGCCCGCCCTGCTTGACTGGGAAGGACGTCGCGTCGCCGGCTGCGAACACGTCGCTCACGCCGATCACTCGGCCCCAGTCATCGACTGGGATGAACCCCTCGTCGTCGGCCGGAAGCCCTCGAATCGACGGTCCGCCAAGCCGGCTGATCGCGACGACCAGATCGGCGTCGATGTCGCCTCCACCGGCCAGCTGCAGCCTGCCATCGTGGTGGCGAATCGCGTGACCGCGGACGAACTCCACGCCTTGTGCGCGCAGCAGCGAGGCGATCTCGTCGCTGGCCGCCGGACCGAATTCCGACAGCGGCGTCGGCTCGGGACTCACGAGCCGCAGCGGCGCCGCGGTCCGCGCGCCGCGATCGGCGAGCCATGCCGCGGTGTGCAGGGCGAGCTCGTAGACCGGCAGTGGCCACGTCCGCCCGCCGGGCACGACGAAGGCCACGCTGCGGTGCAGCCCGGCGTGCGAATCGAGCAGCAGTGAGCGCAGGCTCGCCGCATCCCTCGAGCCTCGGAACGGGATCGCGCCGGTCACCGCATCCATCTGGCGGGCGCCGACGGCAACGATCAGCTTGTCGTAGGGCCGACGCTCTCCCGAGCGCAGGATGACCGAGCGGCTGTCCGGATCGACCGAGGCAAGCGCGTCGCGTGTGAGGCTGAAATCGAGGTCCCCGGCGATCGCGGCCAGCGGGTAGCGCCGCTCGCGCCCCTCCTGAAACGGGGACAGCACTTCGTAGGGCCGGACGAGGAGATCGCGATCCGGAGCCACCAGCTCCAGCCCGACGCGATCTCCGACCAGGTCGCGCAGTGCGAGCACGGCCTCGATCGCGGCCGGTCCCCCGCCGGCCAGCACAATTCTCGCCACGGGAGGCATGTGGCGATGCTATTACGCGACGACGCTGAACTCCTGCGCGGTCGTTGCCCGTGCCGTGACCAGCTCGACCAGCGCGACGACGACATTGGGGTCGAACTGCGTCCCCGAGCAGCGGCGCAGCTCCTCGACCGCCGCCTCGATCGTCAGCGCCGGCCGGTAGGCGCGGTCGGTCGTCATCGCGCTGAACGCGTCGCAGGCGGAGACGATCCGTGACTCGATCGGGATCTCTTCGCCGACGAGGCCGTCCGGGTATCCGAGCCCGTCGTAACGCTCGTGCGAGGAGCGCACGAGCCGGCCGATGCCCGAGAGGATGCCCCCAACCTGCCGCAGCATCTTCTCGCCGTCGATCGTGTGCTGGCGCAGGATCTGCCACTCCTCGTCACTGAGCGCGCCCGGCTTGTTGATGATCTCCTTGGGCACACGGATCTTGCCGACGTCGTGCAGCAGCGCAGCGAACTCGACGTTGCGGCGCTGCATGCCGTCGAGGCCGAGCGCCTCGGCCACTCCGAAATTCAGTCCATTCTGGACAGATAATCGATGGGGGAGCCAGGTTTGGCCAGAAATGAGTCGTTCCTGGACCCGATTTTCAGGCCGTCTGGCTGTGCTGCGCCACACGTGACGCTGGGACCCTGGCCTCGACGACCGTTCCCGTGTCCGAGCTGGTGATCTCGAGCGTCCCCCCGGTCAGGATGATGCGCTCACGCATGCCACCGAGCCCGAATCCGCTCGACGGAGCGCCGGTGTCGAACCCTGTGCCATCGTCCCGCACCGCCAGCCGCACCTCGTGGTCGCGCTCCTCAACCGTCACGGTCACGGTCGCGGCGCCGCCGTGCTTGGCCGCGTTCGTGATCGCCTCCTGGACAACGCGATAGACAGCGGTCTCGATGTCGGGGTCGAGGCGGGTCTCCGCGCGTCCGGCCTCCCGCGCGAGGTCGACGGCCGCCCGGACCTCAAGGCCCTGAAGCGCGCGGACGCGATCGAACAGCGCCTCCAGGGCGGCCATCAGACCGAGCTCATCGAGCGCCGCCGGGCGCAGGTCGGTGATCAGCGCGCGTAGGTTGGCGATCTCCTCAGCGAGCTGATCGACGGCGGTGTCGACGGCCGAGCGAAGGCTTTCGGGGTCCTCACGTCGGCGCGCGCTCGAAAGCAGCACGCGCAGCCCACCGAGCCCCTGAAGGGTCTCATCGTGGAGCTCACGGGCCCAGCGCTTGCGCTCCTCCTCGGCCGCACGGAGGCTGCGGCGCAGCCGCTCCTGCTCCACCGACTGCGCCGTTGCGACCGCGGTTGCGGCGCTTGCCGCCGCGGCCCGCATCAAGCGCTCGTCTTCGGGGCGGAACTCGGGCCCGTCGAGCCGGTCGAAGGCCTCGATGACGCCCACCGTGACACCTCGGAACTGCAAGGGCACGAACATCCCGGCCTTGGCCTCGACCCCGAGCTCGCCGAGCGCGAAGCGCAACGAATGCGCGACGTCCGAGACCCTCTCCGTGCGGGTGCTGGCGACTACGCGGCCAGCCACCGAGTCCGCGCGGCGCACGCGCCGGCCGATGATCTCGCGCGGCAGCGAACCCGCGGTGGCGGCGACGACGAAATCGTCCTCGTCGAGCAGCAGGATCGCGACGCCAGAAGCCTCGATCAGCGCCCGCGAGCGCTTCACGATCAGCTCCAGGACGCGATCGAGTCGGGTCTCGCCGCCGACCGCGCGCGCGATCTCCGACGTCGCCTCGAGTGCGGCCACCGACCGTTCGAGCTCGCCCCGGCGGTGATTCATCTGGCGGTACAGGCGCGCATTCTCGACCGCGATCGCTGCCCAGGCCGCCAGCACGACCGCGGAGTCCTCGTCGGCGTCGTCGAACGCACCCCCGTGCTTGTCGGTCAGGTACAGGTTCCCCCACGCCTCGCCGCGGATCAGGATCGGCACGCCGAGGAAGCTGGTCATCGCGGGGTGGCCGGGCGGGAACCCATAGGAGCGGATGTGCTCGCCGACGTCGGCCATTCGGAGCGGCTCTGGATTTGAGATCAGCATGCCAAGCACGCCGCGGCCGCGCGGAAGATCGCCGATCAGCGAATGCGCTTCCGGATCGATCCCGGCCGTGATGAAGTCGGCCAGGTTCTCCCGGTCCTCGTCGAGGATCCCGATCGCGGCGTAACGAGCCCCGGTCAGATCGCGTGCCACGTCGAGCAGACGCTCAAACACGCTCTCGAGCTCACGCTCGGCGACGAGTGACCTTCCGGCCTCGATCAGCCGGCGGAGCCTTCCTTCATCGAGTCCTGACTCCATCTCGTTGGCTGCGCTCATTTCCTCGACCGCCCGCTACGGGCCAGTGTAGCCGCGCGCCGCCGACAGCCCGGGAAAGCATCCTGCGCCACCTCATCGCGGTCGACGTGTGCGAAATCTCATCCGACTCCGAAGAACCGCTTATGCGCCCGCAGCAGACTTGGTTGCAGGATCGGAACCGAGATGGCCACCAGCACAACACCGAAGCCGGCGGAGCGTCGGGGCCCCGCCGTGCTGCTCGTCGAGGACGAGCAATCGATCGCCGAGCCGTTCGCCAGCGCGCTGAACCGAAGCGGTTTCCAGACAAGCGTGGCCAGAACCGGCGCCGAGGCGATCAGACTAATCCGCGAGCGCGAGCCCGATGTCGTGCTGCTCGACCTCTCCCTGCCGGACTCGGACGGACGCGACATCTGCCGCCGGCTCAGAATCGATTCCGATGTCCCGATCATCATTGTCACGGCAAGTGGTTCGGTGACCGATCGGGTGGTAGGCCTCGAGCTCGGCGCCGATGATTACGTCGTCAAGCCGTTTGCCACCGGTGAGGTGGTCGCGCGGATCCGCGCCGTGCTGCGACGGGGCCGGGGCGCGGGGGACGACGACGAAGCCGAGATCATGATCAAAGACCTTCGGATCGACCCGGCCGCCCGTCGTGCGTGGCTGGCTGGCACGGAGCTCGAGCTCACCCGCAAGGAGTTCGACGTACTCGCCCGGTTGGCGCAGGACGCCGGGCGGGTCGTCAGACGCGAGTCGCTGATGTCCGACGTCTGGGACATGAACTGGTTCGGTTCCACCAAGACGCTCGACGTCCACATCGCCTGGCTTCGGCGCAAGCTCTGCGA
Organism: uncultured Solirubrobacterales bacterium; assembly: GCA_963796645.1. GTDB lineage: Bacteria > Actinomycetota > Thermoleophilia > Solirubrobacterales > Solirubrobacteraceae > Palsa-465. The sequence goes on from CAWCMQ010000011.1 coordinate 453,954, forward strand.
CGACCCGGCAGCGCCGACATACATCCACACCGTTCGCGGCGTCGGGTTCCGGCTCGAGGCGGCGGAGGAGCGGCGGCCGTCGGCAAGTCGCTGAGCATCAGAACGCGCCTGTTGGTCGCGTTCTCGTACGTCCTGCTGCTGGCCATCGTGGCCCTCGGAGTTCCGCTGGCGATCAACCTGCGCGCGCGCGTGAACGCCGAGGTCCGCACCCAGGCGCAGGCCCAGGCCGATCTGGTCGCGGCCACGGCGGCGGATTTGCTTGACCCCGGGCGCCGGCGCGCGCTGCTGACGCTTGCGCGCACCGCGGCGACGACGGTGCGGGGCAGGATCCTGATTGTCGATCGGAACGGAGCGGTGCTCGCGGACAGCGCCACCCCGCCACAGGTCGGGGTCAGCTACGAGAGCCGACCGGAGCTCGAGGCTGCGTTGAGCGGCCGCCAGATCCAGGTCGAGCGTTCCTCGCACACGCTCGGCCGGCAGATCCTCGCCACCGCCGTGCCGATCATCCACGACGGCCGGCCCGATGGGGCGGTCCGCGTCACCCAGAGCGTCGCGGCCCTCCACGCGGCAACCAGCCGTTCGCTGCTCACGCTGGGGCTGATCGCCTTCATCGTGCTCGCGCTCGGGTTGTTGGCCGGAGCGGTGATCGCGGCCCAGGTCGGACGGCCGCTGCGGCGCCTCGAGGAGGTCGCGCGGCGCGTCGCGCACGGCGACCTGGGCGCGCGGGCGACGATCGAAGGCAGCCGCGAGCAACGATCGCTGGCCCGGTCGTTCAATGAGATGACCGACCGGATCTCGCGCCTGCTCGACGCGCAGCGGCAGTTCGTGGCCGACGCCTCACACCAGCTGCGCACACCGCTGACGGGGCTGAGGTTGCGGCTCGAGGAAGCGCGGGCAGTCGGGGACGGGCATGCCGAGCCGGAGCTCACGGCCGGTATCACCGAGGTGGACCGGCTCGCGCACACGATCGAGGAGCTGCTGCTACTGAGCCACGCCGGCGAGCGACAGACGATCGGGGCTCCGGTCGATCTCGGAGATCTCGCGGTCGATGCGCTCGAACGTTGGCGCCCGGGCGCCGCGGCCGCGGGCCTCGGGCTCGAGCTGCGCAGCGATCGCGACGCGGGTCTCGCATGGGCCGCCCGCCCGGACCTCGAGCGCGCGCTCGACACGCTGCTCGAGAACGCCCTTGACTACTCGCCGCCGGGCACCACGGTGACGCTCGTCAGCGGAGCGGGTCGGATCGAGGTGTGCGACCGCGGCCCTGGATTCGCGGACGACGAGCGCGAGGCCGTGTTCGAACGCTTTCGCCGGGGTCGTGCCGGGCGCGCCGGTCCTGCCGGCAACGGTCTCGGCCTCGCGATCTCACGCGAGCTTGCCCGCGAATGGGGCGGTGACGTGACCGCGTCGAACCGGCCCGGCGGCGGCGCGATCCTGACCCTGACGATGCCCACGGTGAGCGAGCACACGGCCGCTGGTATCCCCGACTTTGCCCGGGGTTAACCCGCCCCGCCGTAGCGTTCTGAGGGTGCCCTCGAGGACGTTCCTGTGTGTCACGGCCGCGCTGCTCGGGATCGCGGCCACGGCCGCGGTCGCGTGGTCGGCGAGCCAGCTGGCCGGTCAGCACGTCGGTCTGAGCGCGGAGCCGCTGTCGGTGGCCCGCGGCCTCGCACCGGCGACGCTGTCCGCGGCGCATCACGCCCGAGGTTCGGGCGAGCGCCGGCCGGCCGGAACGCAATCAGGCGGCGCGGCACCGACCACGGTCGCCTCGGCACCGACGATCCCGACCATCCCCACCCCGGTGACGCCGCCCGCCTCCGCGCCCGTGACGCCGCCCGCCCCGACGACCGCCGCTCCGACGAGCGTCGCCTCAGCGCCACGCCCCGCCGGCCCCACCGCCTCCATCGCCACTGCATCCCCCACCCCCTCCCGCCATCCTGGCTCCAGCGGCCAGCGTGACGATTCGGGCGGCGGCGGGCGCGACGACTGACGCCGCGCCCGCTCGTCGCTGCCGGCCGCTTACGGGTAAACCTGCTCGCCGGTTCGCTGATCGATCACGCGGATCGCCGTGCTCGGGCACGCCTCCGCTGCGCGCAGCAGGACCTCATCCTCGGCCCCTCCGATCACCTGCGCGACGTCACCCAGCTCGAACACCTCCGGCGCCAGGTCCACGCAATCTCCGTGCGCCGCGCAGGCACCCTCGTCGACCTCCACTACATATGTCATCCGTTGCCTCCGTTCTCGATCAGGGTTCGTGCCGCTGGGAGCGCCCGAGGACGACCGACGAGAAGCGCGGCTACCGCTCGTCCGTCGTGGGTGAAGGTGGCGGTGAAGTCCCGGGCCTGGAGATCGCCATCGATCGAGACCGAGTCGGCGAGGCGCGCGTGGCCGACGTACTGGATGCGGAGGCCGTACTGATCGGTCCAGAAGCTCGTGATCGACGCCGTCCCGGGGTCGAGCCCGAGCATCGCCCGCGCGGCGCGCGCGCCTTGGCGCGCAGCCGCCTCCCAGTGCGAACCCGGCACGTGCGCGCGCAGGGCCGGCTCAAAGGTCGCCGCCGCATCGCCGGCTGCGAACACGTCCGCGTCGGCAGTGCGGCCGTCCTGGTCGGTCGGAACCCCGCACTGGCCCTCGAGCCCGGAGCTGCCCAGCCAGCCGACATCTGCAGCCACGCCGATGCCGACCACCACGTGGTCGACCTCGACTGCGCGTCCACACGAGAGCTTGAGCGCCTGCACGGAGCCGTTGGACGCGATCCCCGCCACCATCGCTTCGACCAATACCTCAACGCCCTCCTCGCGGTGCAGGCGCGCGAACCAGTCCCCGAGCCTCGGCCCGAGGATGCCGATCAGCGGGCTCGGGCCCGCCTCGATCATCGTTACCTGAACCCCGAGCCTTCGGGCGGTGGCCGCGACCTCCTGGCCGATGAAGCCGGCGCCGATCACGGCCAGTCTCGAGCTGGGGCGGAGCGCCCCGCGAAGGACGCGGGCGTCATCGAGTGAGCGCAGCACCGAGACGTTCGGGAACCCTTCGAGCACCGGCAGCGTGCGCGGCCTGCTCCCGGTCGCGATCAGCAGCTTGTCGTAGCGCAGCACGGAACGGTCGGACAGTGAGATGAGGTGTTCACGCGGGGACAGCCCGGCGGCGGCCACTCCGAGCATCAGTTCAACGCCGGCCGCCGAGTACCAATCCTGCGGCCGGTACGGCAGCGCGTCCTCGCTTCCCTCGCCGGACAGGAGCTCCTTCGAAAGTGGCGGCCGATCGTAGGGACGGTGGGTCTCCGCGCACAGCATCTGAATCCGGCCGTCGTGACCGCACCGGCGAAGCGTCTCGGCGCACCGTTGGCCCGCCAGTCCGCCACCGGCGATCACGAACGTCGGTTGTCGGTTGTTCTTGGTCATGCCGCGGAGCCTCGCGAGCGCGGGTAAAAGGCTGGTTGGGCGAAGGTAAGAGCGCTCCCACCTTTGCCGAACCTTTACCGGCGCTTGGACCGCGGATCACCGGGCTGACGGCACAGTGGCGGCCGTCCCACGATCCCGGAGGATTAGGAATGCGTCCAAGACATACCCGGACGGCGGCCGCGCTTGCGGCGGTTGCCGCCGGCAGCTTTGCCATCTACGCGCTGCGTCCGGCGGACAAGCCCGCCACCCATGTCGCCGCCGACACGCGGACTCCTGCGGTTCGCACGCAGGTCATCCGGCGCACGGTCCACGTCGTCAAGCACGAGCGCACGGGCCACTTCCCGGCGCCGCGCGGTTCGGTGGCGACGGGCGGGCGCGGCGGCCACGGCGCCGGTGGCGCCGTGCGGACCGGAGCCAGCGGCCACGGCGGCAGTGCGGGAGCGGGTGCTGGCTCGGGTGCCGTCGCCACGCGGACGAGCGGCTCGCACGCGGTCTCCTCGGGCGGCGGCGTATCAGGCAGCGCGCCGGTGTCGACGCGCACCAGCGGCGCTCACCCGACGAGCTCCGGCACCCCCTCCGGCGGCAGCACCGCGCCGACCACGCGCACCAGCGGCTCGCATAGCACCGGCGGATCCGGCGGCTCGGGCAGCCAACCCGTGACCCGCTCGAGCGGTGGCGGCGGCGGCCACGGCGATGGAGGCGACGGCGGCGGTGACTGATCGCCTGACAGTCGCGCTGATCGCACTGACGACGTTCTTCGTGATGCTCGGCTTCCTCGCCAAGGAGGTGGAGTCGAGCAGCTCAGGGTCCGCCGCCCGTCCGGTGACGATACTCCGGCGCGTGTACGAGACCCGCGTCATCGAGACCATCCCTGCGGGGACTAACGTTCGCGGCGGCGCGACGTCCGTGACCCAGTCCGTATCGGGCTCGGCGTCGCCGGTCGCGGCCGCCCCCACGACCCGGACCTCATAGATGGCAGACGAGCTCGATTACACATTCCGCTCGATGGGCAGCGACATTCGCCTGCTCATCGGGCCGGCGCTGCTCGACCGTACGCCGGCGCCGCTGGAGGCGGCGGACCGCGAGAAGGCATTCGTGCTCGACTTTGCGAATCGGCTCTCGCGGTTCATCCCAACCAGCGAGCTCTCGCGGCTCAACCACGATCCACGCCCCGAGGTGCCGGCGTCCGACCTGCTGTGTGCGGCGATCGCCGCCGGCGTGTGGGCGGCCGAGCGCAGTGGTGGCCTCGTCGTGCCAACGCTGGTGCGGGCGCTCGAGTCGCTCGGCTACGCCGACTCGCTCGACGGCGCCGTTCCGGCGTCGCTCGCCGAGGCCCTGGCGGCGGCCCCGCCGCGAGCTGCCGCCGGACCGGATCCCGAGGCTCGCTGGCGTGAGGTTCACGTCGACCCCCAGGCACGGCTGATCACCCGGCCACCGGGCTTGATGCTCGACACCGGGGGCACCGGGAAAGGGTTGTGCGCCGACGCGGTCGCGCACCGGCTCACCGGCTACACGCGATTCGTCGTCGATTGCGGCGGCGACATCTCCGTGGGAGGCGTCGGCGCACAGCTTGACCCCTATGCGATCGAGATTGAACATCCGCTCACCCGGCGCAGCGTCGGGACGCTGCAGCTGGCGCGCGGTGGCGTCGCAACCTCGGGCCTGAACGTTCGCATCTGGCGTGGCCGCGACGGCCGCTACCGGCATCACCTGCTTGACCCGGCAACCGGGGCGCCGGCGTGGACGGGATTGGTCGGGGCAACCGCGATCGCTAGCTCGGCGCTCGAGGCCGAGACGCTCTCGAAGATGGCGTTGCTGCTCGGTCCTGGCGGCGCGCGCGACGTGCTCTCCGCGCACGGCGGGGTGATGGTGCACGACGACGGCGAGGTCGAGGTGATCGATGCTCGCGACGACGAGGCCAATGCATCGATCCAAGGAAAGGTGCACCTTGAGGCAGTCTGAGCCGATCCACGTTGTCTGGTGGCTGGTCAGCCGCGCGTCGGGCGTCGTCGCGCTCGTGCTGATCTCACTCTCGGTGCTGATGGGACTGGCGATGGCCACGCGCGTCCTCGGCCGGCCGAAGCTCCGGCGCGCCGCCGCCCGTCTGCACGAGCATGTCGCGCTCATCGCGCTGGTCGCGATCGCGATGCACGGCGCGGCGCTGCTCGGCGACAAGTGGCTCAGGCCCGGATGGCGGGGCGTCACGGTGCCATTCGCGATGAGCTACCGGCCCGGCTTTACCGGCCTTGGGATCATCGCTGGATACCTGGCGCTGCTGCTCGGCCCGAGCTTCTATCTGCGCAAGCGGATCGGCGCACGGCGCTGGCGAAAGCTGCATCGAGCCACCGCACTCGTGTGGGTGCTCTCGGCGATCCACACGATCGGCGCCGGCTCCGACGGCGGGCAACTGTGGCTGCGCTGTCTGGTCTTGGCTCCCGGGATCCCGATCGTGTACCTGCTCGTGCTGCGCCTGCTGCCCCGAGATGCACCGCAGCGCAGCGCGGGTGGCGAGCGCACGCCGCGTAGCCCGCAGCTCTCGTTCGCAACCGCGTATCCGACACACCACGTGAGCTCCCGGCACAATCCGCGCGATGGCCTCGGCTGACCCACAACCGGCTCCGGTCCTGCTGTGCTTCGACGGCTCCGAGGACGCGGTCCGCGCGATCGCGAGGGCGGGCGAGCTCCTGGGAGCCCGGCCCGCTGTCGTGCTCACGGTGTGGGAGCCCGTGTCCGTGTGGGAGCCGTATGACCCCGGCGCGGTGCTGAGCGCGGCGGTTGCGAAGCTCGGCGAGCGCGAGCTCGGACTCGACGAGATCGCGCGCGAGGTCGCCGAGGAGAAGCTGCAGCGCGGTCTCGAGGTCGCGACGGCAGCCGGGTTCACACCAACTGCGCGGCTGTTTGAGGGCAAGCCTTGGAGGGGGATCTGTGAGGTCGCCGGGGAGCTCGAGCCGGCGGCGATCGTACTCGGAGCCCGAGGGCTGTCTCGCGTGCAGTCCGCGCTGCTCGGCGGGGTCTCGGCGGCGGTCGTCGTCCATGCGCGGCATCCCGTCCTCGTGATCCCCCCGACCGAGCGATCCTCCGAATAGCTCACCTACTTGCCTCGCCGCGGCCGAGATTTCGGTGATTTCTACGGATGTCCGAAACCGCGCTCGGGATTAGTTTCTTCCACATGGACCGAAGAGACCGGCTGCGCGCGTCCATACCGAAGGGTGTCCGGCAGATGCCTCACCCCATTCGCAACGAACGACTGGCTCACCTCGCAAAGGTGCTCGAGCACCACACGCGCATTGAGCGTGTGCTCGAAGCACAGCGTGCACGCAAACCGCGCCACGGCTGAACCGGGCCAAGGAAATCGTCACCGCGACGCGAAGAAAGCGGACCGCAGCTGCAAAAGCATTGGCGGTTGGTAGCAATCTGGTGCTGCTTGTGGTTAGTCTGCCGATGCACAACAAACGACGAACACTGCACCGCAGATCAAAGGAGATCAGCTGATGCCCGCCGCCAAGAAGCCAGCGACCCGACGAACGACCCGCAGCCGCGCGAGCTCGTCTGCGTCCAAGCCCAAGCCGGTCACGCGCAAGGACGTCGAGAAGGCGACCGCCCAGTTCGAGAAGGCGCTCGATGAAGCCAGCGCCGCCCTGCAGACGCTCGGCCAGGATCTCGGCAAGGGCGCGGTCAGCGCGTACAGGGAGGTCGAGAAGGCGCTCAAGGCTCTGCGTCGCGACGCCGCCAAGACCAACAAGTCGCTGCTCAAGGATCTCGACAAGCTGCTGGCCGCGATGACGCCCGCGGCGGTCTCCTCCCGCACGCGCTCGCGCAGCACGGCCAAGCGCACCACCGCCAAGGCACCTGCGCGCAAGCCCGCGGCGAAGAGCACGAGCGCCCGCAGCACCGCGAGCAAGAGCACCGCGAGCAAGAGCACCGCGGCGTCGCGGTCGCGCACGGCCCGCAAGCCGGCCGCCTCGCGCCGCAGCAGCTGAGCGCTCAGTAGGAACTACCGAGTCGGTCGCGGCTCCGCCGAAAGGCGGAGCCGCAGTTGTTACCGGGCCGGTGTGGTGGTGGGTGCGGTTACGCCGCTCCGCACCGAACCGTAGAAATGCGGGATGGCTCCCGCGGTCGCCTCGGTCCAGACGCTTCGACTCTCAAACGGCCGCGGACTGTGTGTCCGGCAGTGGCCCGGCCGTGGTCTCGGAACCCTCGTGATCCTGCATGGCATGCTCGACTCCTCCGAGAGTTGGACGCGCCTGTGCGAACACGTGCCGGCTAGGTGCATCGCTTTCGACCTTGCCGGTTTCGGCTTCTCCGACGCGCCCATGGAAGGCTCGATCGACGGTTACGCCCAGGACGTCGCGGAGGGCTTGGCGCAGCTCGGCGTGAGCCGGTTCACCCTCGTTGGCCACTCGCTCGGGGGCGCCGTCGCGACGGCGATCACCGAGCTGCTCCCGAATCAGGTCGACGCGCTGGTGCTGCTCGCCCCCGCCGGCTTCGGGCGCATCCGAATGGCTGAGGCAGTCTCGATTCCAGGCGTCCGGAATGTCGTACAGGCGGCGCTCCCCCACGCACTCTCGAGTCGCCTCGCCGTGACCGCGGGCTACCTGACGATGATCACATCCGGGCAACTGCCCGAACGCGATCTGCTCGACCGCGTCACCGGACGGGGACATATGCTCGTCGACGGTGCGCGCGAGGCGACACGCGCCGTGGTGCAAGCCGGGCGTGACGATCGGGCCTTTCACCGCCGTCAACTCGAATTCGCCGGACCTGTGTTCGCGGTCTGGGGTGACCGCGACCGGCTCGTTCCAGTCGCCCACCGAGATGGCGTGCTCACCGCCTTCCCCCACGCGCAGGTTCAGGTCTGGAAGGGCATGGGCCACCACGCGCTCAAGGAACGCTTCGACGAGCTCGTCGGCGTGGTCAACCGTGCCGGCCGGCTCGGCCGGCGCCGCGCCGACGCGGCGGAACGGATTCGCAGAGCGGCATGACGCGGTAGTAGGGTCCGCCCATCGCCGACCTCGTCCGTACCAACCGCGCCGTGTCGATCGTGCTCGCCGACGATCACGCGGTCATGCGAGGTGGCCTGAGAATGCTGCTCGACGCCGAGCCCAGCTTCGACGTGGTCGCCGAGGCGGGCACGATTCAGTCGGTGCTCAGGGAAATCCGCACGCACCGGCCAGACGTGCTCGTGCTCGACCTCAACATGCCCGGCGGTTCGAGCGTCGACGCGATCACCCGGATCGCGCGGTTCTCGCCGAACACGGCGGTGGTCGTATTGACGATGGAGGACGACGCCGGCTTCAAGAGCGCCGCGTTCGCCGCCGGCGCCCGCGGCTACGTGCTCAAGGACGCAGCTCCGAGAGACCTCGTCCGCGCGATCAGCTCCGCGATCGCGCCAGCGAAGCTGCCTCACGCGTGATCGCCTCCGCGGCCCGGGCGATCGCCGGCACGACGGCCGGACTGAGCTCAGCGCCCGCCGTGTAGTCCATGCCCTCGACGCCGTACACCACGACGGTGCTGGGCAATCGGCCGAGGGCACGAGCGAGCTCGATCGCCTCGGCGGCGCCGATCGCGTGACTTGAGGTCCGGCTCAGGCGCGCGGGAACCGGCTCGTGGCTGGCATCGATCCGGTGCAGGGTGCCGGGCGGGGCGCCGGAGCGCACAGCGTCGATCAGCACGACGGCGTCAATGCCGCTCCACATCTCGAGCAGATCGACCCCCTCGCCGGCATGCTCGCGGACCTCGAACTCGTTCGAGCTCAGACGCCGCGCGACCTCGAGACCCGCGGCGTCATCGCCGCGGAGCTCGTTGCCGATCCCGATCACGAGCACCAGCGCCCTCAGCTCCGGTCTACCGTCAGCTCCAGAAAGTGCGTCGCGCAGGAGATGCACGGATCGTGATTGCGGATCGCCTGCTCGCATCGCAGCCTCAGCTCCTCGTCGGACAGGTCCACGTCACGCGCCACCACCGCGCGCAGGTCCTCTTCGATCGCGAGCTGGTTCTGCGACGTCGGAGGCACGATCCGGGCGTCCAGGATCGAACCCCTGTCATCGATCTCGTAGCGGTGGTACAGCATGCCCCTGGGAGCCTCGGTGGCGCCATGACCGACCCCGGCACGGGGCTCGACCTCGATCGCCGGCCGGTCCGGCGGCTCGTATGCGTCGATGATCGCGAGCGCCTCGTCACAGGCGTGAAGCACCTCGACGGCGCGGACGACGATGCTTTGAAACGGGTTCGTGCAGCGCTCTCCGAGGCCCGCGTCGGCGGCCGCCTGGCGAGCGAGTGGCGTCAACGCACCCGCCGACAGGTTGTAGCGGGCGAGCGGACCGGTGAGATAGCTTCCCCGCGCGCGCACGCGCGAGTGCAACGCGTTGGAGTGCTCGACGTGCTCCTCGGCGAAGGTCGCGTAAAACTCCGACGGATCGATGTCGATCCCGGCATTCGAGACGATCCGACCGAGATCGATCGGATACCGATCCGGCTCCGCGAGGGCCACCAGCTCCGGTTCGGAGTCGACCTCGGGAAACGTGAGCTGGGCGCTCCACTGGACCGTTGCCAGCGCCAGCTCGCGCGCCCGCTCCAGTGGGTCCACGAGCGCGCGGCGCAACTCGGTGCGTGTCGGCGCGCGATAGAACCCGCCCGGCCGAAGGTTGACCGGATGGATCTCGCGGCCTCCCACCACCGAGACGATCGTGTTGCCGGCCTTCTTCAGCTGCAGACCCTGCTCCGCGAGCTGGGGGTGATCGCCGGCCATCTCCACGAACCCGGTGTAGCCGAGGAAGTCGGGGGCGTGCAACAGGTACACGTGCAGCGTGTGGCTCTCGATCCACTCGCCGCAGTAGATGAGCCGACGGAGATCGCGGATCGGGCCACTGTCGATGTGGATCCCGCACGCATCCTCCATCGCTCGCAGCGCGCTCATCTGGTAGGCGATCGGGCAGATCCCGCAGATCCGCGAGGTGATGTCGGCCGCCTCCTCGAACCCCCGCCCGCGCAGGAACGCCTCGAAGAACCGCGGAGGCTCGTAAATCCGGAGCTTGACGTCGCGGACCTCGCCGGCCTCGAGCCTCACGTACATCGCCCCCTCGCCCTCGACGCGGGCGAGGTAGTCGGTGCGGATCGTCCTAGTCCCGCTCATGCGCCTCACTCGCCTCGCGGAAGGGCTCCCGCAGCGCGTTGAAGGTTCGATACACGCGCACGAGGTCACGATCCTCGAGTCCACTCCAACTGTCGAGCGACGTCGTGTTCGGCGTCTCCATCGGCCCGTAACAGCCGTAGCAGCCACGATTGAAGCTCGGGCACAACGCACCGCATCCGGCGTGGGTCACCGGGCCAAGGCAGGGCGTCCCGTGCGCGACCATCACGCACACGTTTCCGCGCCGCTTGCATTCGACGCAGACACTGTGGGCCCGGACCCGAGGTCGCCGTCGGTTCAGATGGGCGTTGATCACCTCGAGCAGCTGCTCCTTGCTGATCGGGCACCCCTGCAGCTCGAAGTCGACCGGCACGTGCGCGCTGATCGGGGTGGAGGTCGCGAGCGTCGAGATGTAGTCGGGCTGGGCGTAGACGATCCGCGTGAACTCCTGTACATCGGCGAAGTTCCTGAGCGCCTGGATCCCGCCCGAGGTCGCACAGGCGCCGATCGTGATCAGCACGCGAGATTGCGCGCGCACCTCGCGGATCCGCTCGGCATCGTGCGGCGTCGTGATCGAGCCCTCCACGAGTGACACGTCATAGGGCCCGTCGACGGTGGCGCTCGACGCCTCGAGGAAGTATGAGATCTCGAGCGCACCGGCGACCGCAAGCAGCTCGTCCTCGCAGTCGAGCAGGCTCAGCTGGCACCCGTCGCAGGAGGCGAACTTCCAGACCGCCAGCTTCTTCTTGGCCGTCGGCATCGTCACAGCTCCCGGATCGCCAGCCACGGCTCGAGCTCGGACCATCGGTAGACGGGTCCGTCGCGACACACCAACGTCGGCCCGAGCTGGCAATGCCCGCAGTGACCGATGCCGCACTGCATGTTGCGCTCCATCGAGACGAACATCCGCTCGCGGGACACCCCCTCGTCACCCAGGCCGGCGACCAGGAACCGCATCATCACCTCGGGCCCACACGACATCACCACCGATCGCGCACCGTCGAGCTCGGCCCGGTGGATCAGCCGCGTCACGACCCCGACGTGTCCAAGCCATTCGGGTCCGGCGCTGTCGACGGTGACGTATACCTCCATCCCCTGCCTCGCCCACCGCTCGAGCTCGTCGGTGAACAGCAGCTGATCGGGCGAGCGCCCGCCATACAGGAGCACCAGCCGGCCATAGCGCTCGCGCCGGGCCAGCATCCGGAGAATCGCCGGTCGCAGGGGCGGCAGGCCGATCCCGCCGGCCGCGATCACGACGTCGCCGCCCTCGACCTCGGCCACCGGCCACGCGCTGCCGAACGGTCCGCGCACGCTGATCGTGGAGCCGACCGGGGCCGCGCAGAGGGCATCGGTGGCCAGGCCCACCGCGCGCACGGTGTGCACGAGACGTTCGGGCGCATCGGGGTCGCCGCTGATCGAGATCGGCACCTCGCCGGACCCGGCGGCGGACAGCATCGTGAACTGCCCGGGGCTGAAGTCCAGCGGCTCCCCGCTCCGCGGCGCCAGCTCGAGCGTCCAGGTGTCGGCCGTGTCCTGGCGCTTGTCCACAACCTCGAAGGGCAGCGGGATCATCGGCCCCTGCCCGGGTTCCGCGAGGCTAGGCTGCGGGACGCCCATACACGTCCAGGAGCTGCAGGCGCGTCGCCTGCAGCCGATCGACGATATTCGCCGCGAAACGGCTCATCAGCTGATAGCCGAGCTCGTGGTCGGCCTCGACCTTGCCGCGCAGGCATGCCGCATCGAAGGTGACCAGCCCGCAGTCGGTGACCGCGCGTCCGTCCATTGCCCACCGGTAGGGCGCGAACAGCCATGACCAGCCGACCACCTCGCCGCTCTCGAGCGTCTGGATCGCGAGTCGCCCACGGCCCGGGGCGTGCACCTCGAGCGCGACGGTGCCGGTCCTGATCAGGAAGAAGCGGTCGGCCGGGTCGCCTTCGCGCATCAGCTGCTCGCCGGCGGGCACGTGGTCGTTGTGCGCGCATCCAGCGATCAACTCGAACTGGGACGGCTCGAGGCCCGCGAACGTCGGCGCGTGCGCGATCAGCTGCTCAATCGTCTGCATCCGAAGCTCCCTCGCTGTCTCGGATGGCCCGTGCCTCCTCGGTGAGGTCAATGCCGACCGGGCACCACGTGATGCACCGCCCACAGCCGACGCAACCCGAGGAATCGAACTGATCCCACCATGTCGCGAGCTTGTGGGTCATCCACTGGCGGTAGCGCGAGCGCGCCGAACCGCGCACGGCGCCGCCGTGGATGTGCGAGTAGTCGACCGTGAAGCACGAGTCCCACCGCTGCGTGCGTTCGACGTGACCTCCGTCGAGATCGGTCACGTCCTCGACCGTGGTGCAGAAGCAGGTCGGGCAGACCATCGTGCAGTTGCCACAGGTCAGGCAGCGCTCGGCGACCTCGTCCCAGCGCGGATGCTCGTAGTTCCGATACAGCAACCCCTTGATGTCGGTCACGTCGAGCTCACGGCCCATGCTGGCGGCGGTTCGCGCATGCACGGCGTCGGCGTCCTGGCGATCGCCGTCCGTGGAGGTCCGGTGCCGCACGTCGTTGAGCACCTCCGCGCCGCGCTCAGAGCCGACCTGGACGACAAAGTGGTGCCGGACCGGATCGATGATCTCGGTCAACGCGAGGTCGAAGCCACGGTCAGCCACGGGGCCGGTGCCCATCGAGACGCAGAAGCAGGTCCCGCCCGCCTCGGCGCATTGCACGGCGATCACAAACACGCCGTCGGTCCGGGCGGCGTCGGCCGGATCCGGATGACTGCCGCCGAGCAGAACCCGATCGAGGATCCCCATGGCATGCAGATCGCATGAGCGTGCCCCGAGGAAGGCGTAGCGTGGCGCGGGTGGCGGTGCATCGTCCTGCACCTCGAGCCCGCCGTGCTCATCGACCTTCGCCCGCCACACGGTCAGCTCCGCCGGCAGCTGGTACTGCTTCCAGGAGTGCGGGCCAACTGCGTATCCGAACAGCGCCTCGTCGTCCCGGCGCCGCACCCGATACGTCCCGCCCTCCTGCTCGTCGGTCCAGCCGACCGGGAGCTCGGCAGCCGAGGCGATCTCGTCGAGCACGATCGCCTGGTCGCGGATCGTGGGTCCGACGATCGTGTAGCCCCGACTCGCCAGCGCGCCGAGCAGCTGATCGAAGTCCCCACGCTCGATGACCTCGGCGCTGTCCACTGATCAGGACTCTATGCACTCGGGCCGAGGAAGTGAACCCCCTCAGGGGACCAGCTCGCGGGTCCCGCCGATCGCGACGGGTTTCGCCGGCACGCGGGAGGCGGAGGTGACGAGCAGCGGACAGGACGCGTGATCGGCAAGGTAAACGGGGATACCGCCGTGCGCGTGGCCGTGCCGATGCGATCCGACGACGAGCAGATCGACCTGTTGGGTCAGCGCCGCCAACTCCTCTCTGGAGCCACCGTAGACCGAGTCGACGGCGAGCCCGCCCAGCTGCTCGAGTCGCCATGCATGCTCCTGCAGCAGCCGTTCGATCGCCTCCGGCCAGTCCGCCGGGATCGGCGCGCGCGCCTGGACGTCCTGGTTCGTGGTCACCCACAGCGCGTTGATTCGCGCTCCGTGGCGCTCCGCGATCTCGCGTGCCGCCACCAGGGCCGAGTCGCTCTCGGCGGTGTCGTCATATCCGAGGCCGATCCGGGTGAATCGATCTTCGCTCTTGGCATAGCCGTGTGAGGCCACGGCGACCGAGCACCCCGCCCGGCGCAGAGCGGCCCGTGCGTCGTCGCCGATCAAGACACGGCCCACTGGTCCGTGGCGTGACGAGCCGACCACAAGCAGGTCGGCGTCGATCCGATTCGCCAGCTCGTGCAGGCCGGCGCCGACGTGCGCATGCTCCACGAGCACGATTTCCCCGTCGGTCCCGGTCTCGGATTGCGCCTCGGCGAGCAGCGTCCCGGCCCGCTCTCGTTCGGCCGCAGACGCCCGGCCGCGCAGCCGGCGCTCGGCGCAGACGTGTGCCAGCGTGAAGTGACTTCCAGGCGTTGAGAGCTCCTGGCCCAGCGCGATCGCGTCGTGGCCGCCGTGATGATCGTCGATGCCGATGAGGATGTTTTCGAACATGTCTGCTCCTAACCCGGTCCCAACCCGGCGGCGTGTGCGCATCGAGCATCGCGTGGATCGGCCGCGGCCTCATCCGCAGAGACCCACACGTGATTGCGGTAGACCACGGATACGGTCCGCCACGAATCAGCGGACCAGCTGTAGCCGCTCCTGGTCGCCGGCTCGGTGCACGCCGTGACTCGTCACGTTCACGCGGTGGACCGACGCCATGCGGCGCCCGTACAGCGCTTCGCGCACCTCGAGCTCGACGTGGTCGCGAATCTGTTCCTGGTCCAGTCGGGAGATACGGGGTCGCCCTTCGTGAGCGCGTCTGCGGTGCATGAGTCCATGATCGCCGTCAGCGAGCCGGGCGCCATCGGCAGGGTCCACGGACCCCGTGTTCGCGTAACTACGCATTCGGGGCCTGACCCGTAGTCGGACCCGATGAGGTCTACGGCAAAGGGCGCTGGGTATGGGGCCCTCGAGGGCATATGGTCAGACGTGTAACAAAGCGGTCATTAGAAAGGAGGTCCCATGCCTGCCACGCAGAAAGCGGCGCGGCGTCCTCGTACGACCGCGGCGCCCCATACGCGAGGCGAAGACGATGTGCGGCGGCTTGATCACATCACGAAGTCGCTGGAATCAGCACAGAAGGATCTCGCCTCGATCGGGGGTAGCGTTGGTACAGGCGTACGTGATCTACGTCGTGATGTCACCAAGCTGCTGCGCGACGCGCGTCGCGACTTGATCAAGATGCGCCGCGCGATGCAGCGCGATCTGGACCGGCTTCAGAAGGATCTGACGTCGGCCACGAAACCCGTCGCCCCGAGGCGGACAACCACGACGACGCGTACCGCGCGCCGTCAGGCTGTCCACTGACGACGATAGGCACTACGACGACTCCTTGCCCCGAGGGGGCTGAATGAGGCAAGGAGCCGTCGCTCGTCGTCTGGCGAGGATCAGGTCGAGCACGATGGCGTCCGGGTGACGAAGTGGACCCCCTCGGCTCCCTCGAGCGAGAAGCTCTCCCCCGCCCCCGGTGAGACGTCGATCAGGAACTGCGGTCGGCCCCACCGCTCGTACTGGTCGGCGTCTATGTAGAACGGCACGCCGCCGATCTCGCCCAGCCGGAGGTCGTTCTGGGTGATCATCAGCTCGCCCTCCTTCAGGCACATCGGCGAGCTGCCGTCGCAGCAGCCGCCGGACTGGAAGAAGATGAGCGGGCCATCGGCGGCCTCGAGGTGACGAATCACCTCGAGTGCCGCCTCGGTTACGTCAACCGTGTCTCCCATCTTCTAGAAAAATCCCATCGGGTTGGGGTCGTAGCTGACCAACAGGCACTTGGTCTGCGAGTAGTGCTCGAGCATCATCCGGTGGTTCTCACGTCCGACACCAGACGTCTTGTAGCCGCCGAACGCCGCATGCGCCGGGTACTGGTGGTAACAGTTGGTCCACACGCGCCCGGCCTTGATCGCGCGACCCATCCTGAACGCGCGGCTTCCGTCCCGAGTCCACACGCCGGCGCCCAGGCCGTACATCGTGTCGTTGGCGATCTCGAGCGCCTCGTCCTCGTTGCGGAACGTGGTGACCGCGAGCACCGGTCCGAAGATCTCCTCCTGGAAGACCCGCATCTTGTTGTGACCCTTCAGAACCGTCGGCTCGAAGTAGTAACCACCGGATAGACGGGTCTCGAGGGACGGACGGTGGCCGCCGATCAGGACCTCGGCACCCTCGTTGATGCCGATCGCGACGTAGTTCTCGATCTTCTCGAGCTGCGCGGTGGAAACCTGCGGACCGATCATCGTCTCGCGGTCGAGCGGGTCACCCTGCTTGATCTGCGCGATCCTCTCCAGGCACCGCTCGATGAACTCGTCGTAGATCGACTCGTGGATCAGCGCGCGCGACGGGCAGGTGCACACCTCACCCTTGTTGAACGCGTACAGCACGAGACCCTCGACCGCCTTGTCAAGGAACGCATCGTCCGCGGCCAGCACATCCTCGAAGAAGATGTTCGGCGACTTGCCGCCCAGCTCCGTGGTCGATGGGATCAGGTTCTGAGCCGCATAGGACATGATCAGGCGGCCGGTCACCGTCTCGCCTGTGAAGGCGATCTTGGCGATCCGCTTGTTGGTCGCCAGCGCCTTACCGATCTCGGCCCCAGGGCCGTTGACGATGTTCAGCACGCCCGGTGGGAGCACCTCGCCGACGACCTCGGCCAGCTTGAGAATCGACCACGGCGTCGGGCTGGCCGGCTTCAGCACCGCGCAGTTGCCCATCGCGAGCGCCGGCGCGATCTTCCACGCGGCCATCAGCAGCGGGAAGTTGAACGGGATGATCTGGCCGACGACCCCGAGCGGCTCCTGGAAGTGATACGCGTAGGTTTGATCGTCGATCTCCGAGATCCGTCCCTCCTCGCTGCGGATCGCGCCCGCGAAGTAGCGGAAGTGATCGATCGCCAGCGGGATGTCGGCGGCGAGCGTCTCGCGGACCGGCTTGCCGTTCTCGTAGCTCTCGGCCACGGCGAGCATCTCGAGGTTCTCCTCGATCGCGTCGGCGACCGCGTTCAGCACCGCAGCACGCTCGGCCGGCGACCTGTGTCCCCATTCCTCCTTCGCCGCATGAGCGGCATCCAGCGCGAGCTCGATGTCGTCCGGGCCTGAGTGGGCGATCTCGCAGAACGGCTCGCCGGTCGACGGCGTGAGGTTCTCGCGGTACTCGCCCGTGGTGGGAGCGATCCACTCGCCCCCGATGAAGTTGTCATAGCGGTCCTTCAACGGGACCGGGCTGCCGGACTCCCCCGGCGCAGCAAAGATGGTTGATTCGACGACAGACATGAGCGAGCTCCTTCGCGCGGAGATGGACATCCCAACTCCACCACTGAGCGGGTCAACCCACATCGGGGTTCCGCGGTAGTTCAAATGCGCCGTAACTACTGACGCGGTCTGCCTTCAGCTGCGGATGCGCAGCCCCCCCGGTCGCCCGTAGCTTCGCTGTCAGAGATGTGACCAGATCAAGCCGTCGGGGACGCCGTACGCGGCCCGCCCATCCGCCGAGGAGGTGGAGAGATGATCTCCCTAGCCAAGCATTCGATCGAACGACCTAAGGCCGCCCTTATCGGCTGGCTGATCGCGGGCATCGCGCTCAGCTTGATCGGTCTGGGTGTGGCGCACTCGCTGTCCCCGTCGGTCACGGTCGTGCCGGGCACCGACTCCTCCAAGGCGCAACAGCTGGCCACGTCGGAGTTCGGGCCGACGCAGCTCGTCCCGATCCTGCTCGAGGGTCCGAAGACGCAGCTCAACTATCAGGGTCCGAAGCTGGTCACGATGCTCTCCAATCGCCCGCACACGCGGGTGCTCTCGGCATGGGACTCCGGAACCGCGAGCGCCGGGCTGCGGCCCAGCCCGACCGCGGCGATGATCATCGTCTCCGTCGACCGAGCCGAGAAGGACATCGTCAAGTACGACCAACCGCAGATCCAGAGTCTGATCGCGACGCACACGAGCGGCCAGGTGAAGTACTTCATCAGCGGCCAGCCCTCGATCGACAGAGCGCTCAAAGACGCGTCTCTCAACAATCTTCGTCAGACCGAGCTGATCGCGATCGGCATCCTGTTCCTGCTCCTCCTGATCGGTCTCCGCGCTCCCATCGCCGCCCTCCTCGTCACGGCAGTCGGCCTCGTCAGCACGCTGGCCGGCTTCGGCGAGGTTGCGATCCTCGGCAAATTCATGCACCTCGATCCGGTCGGGGTCGCACTGGGGACGATGACCGGATTGATGCTGGGCGTGGGGTTCTCGCTGCTGATCCTGGACCGCTTCCACCGGGAGGAGTGGCCGGATGGGGTCCACCCGCGTGAAGCCGCCACGGCGGCGCTGCGTGATCTCGAGAGCACCGGCAAGGCTGTCCTGGTCGCGGGAACCGGCCTGATCATCGCGCTCGCCCTCGTGGCAGTGGTCGGGCCGCGCGAGCTGATGGTGTCGCTCGGCACCGGGATGCTCACCTGCGCGATGTTCGCCACTGGCGGCGCCGTCGTCGTCATGCCGGCCGCGATGGTTCTTCTGGGCCGGCGCATCGACGCATTCAGCTTCCCGGCGCCCGCACCGCTTGCGCGCATGTGGTCGCGAGTGCTGGACGGCGGGAACTGGGTGACCCGGCATGCGGTGTACATCGGGTTCGCCGCCACCGCCGTCCTCGGCGCGATCGCGATTCCAGCCCTTGCGCTGAACTCGGGGGCGCCGAGCGTGACCCAGCTGCCCAAGGACTCGAACGCGCGGATCGCCTTCCAGGAGATCACGCGGGTGATGGGTCCCGGCTGGGCGACTCCGTTCAACCTGATTGTGGTCGCCAACAAGGGCGCGATCACCGACCCCGCGATGCTGGCATCGATCAACGCGCTGCAAACGCAGATCGCCAAGAACCCCACTGTCGACTCGGTGACCGGACCGGGGACGATCAACCTCACGGCCGAGCAGCTGAAGAAGTTCGGCCCGGGGCTCGTCAATTCCGTCAAGGTTTCCAAGCAGAGCAAGAAGGACCTGCTCAAGCTGATCGCCGGGCTCGGCCAAGCCGGCGCAGGCTCGGGGCAGCTGAAGGCCGGTCTCGAGAAGGCGGTCTCGGGTGCCAACCAGCTCAATGGCGGCGCCGGGCAGGCGTTGGCGGGAGCCGGCAAGGTGCATTCGGGATCGGCCCAGATCCAGGCCGGAGCCGGGCAGCTGACCGGCGGCCTGGGCCAGCTCTCGGGCGGTCTCAACACGCTCTCCGGTGGCCTCAACCAGGCCAACTCCGGCGCCCAGCAGCTGAAGGCGGGTTCGGCGCAGGCGCTCGAGGGAGCCACCCAGCTCGAGGCCGGCCTCAGGATCTCGCAGGCTCCGGCAGCACAGAGCCTCCCGGCGATCCAGGGCGTGTCCTCGGCGGCCAAGGGCGCAAGCGCGGCGATGTCCACAGCGGCGGGCAGCGCGGGTCAGACCAAGACTCTGATCGCGGCGGCCGAGAACGCCATGGCGGCAATGACCAAGGGCAAGACTGATCCCAGATACACCTCGGCGGTTGCCGCGTTGAACTCAGCCGCCGGCGCCGCCGGCACCACCTCGAGCGATATCGCAGCCGCTCAGAGCAAGACGGCCGGTATCAGCCTCCTGGCCGGCGCGATCGCCGCCCAGGCACCTGGGCTCGTGGCCGGGCTGAACATGCTGCACTCCGGGGCCTCCGGCCTGCAGGCCGGCATCGACAAGCTCCACGGCGGCAACGCACAGCTGGCCAGCGGCACCGGTCAGCTCGCCAGTGGCGGCAAGCAGGCTGCCAGCGGCGGCCAGCTGGCGTACGGAGGAAGCCAGAAGCTGACGAGCGCGCTCGGACAGCTGACGGCCGGCACCGGCGCGCTGCAGTCGGGTCTGGGACAGCTGGCCAGCGGTACCGGTCAGCTCGCCTACGGCCTGGCCGCGGCTCCGAACGGAGCCGGGCAGCTCCAGACCGGGCTCGGCCTGATGCAGGCCGGCGTGATCAAGGCCCGCGGGCAGGTGCCCTCGACGGCCGATCTCGAGAAGCTGTTCAAGCAGTCACCCGGGATGTTCAGCTCCGGCTACTTCGTCCTCGCGGCCGTCGCCGGCGCCCGCGGGTCGGACCGGAACGCGGCCACGTTCGCGCTCAACCTCGACCGCGGCGGCACCTCGGGCCAGATCGTCGTCATCTCGAAATACGGCGCGAACGACCCGCGGACCGTGGCGCTGAGGACCTACCTGGCCGGCGTCGGCCGGTCCTTCGGGGTCAACCACAACGCGCAGGTCGCCGTGGGCGGTCCGGCGGGGAACCTCACTGACATGACCGGGGTGGCCCAGTCCAAGATCTGGATCGACGTTGCGGTTATCGCGATCGCGCTGATGGCGGTGCTGATGCTCGCGCTGCGGGCCGTGGCCCTGCCGATCGTCGCGACCGCGTTCAGCCTGCTGGTGGCCGCCGCCACGTTCGGTGTCCTCGAGATCCTGTTCGGCGGCTCCAACCCACCGCTCGGTGGTCCCGGCTACATGGATCCGATGACGATCATCGGCATCTTCGCCGTCGTGTTCGGAATCTCGGCGATGTTCGCCACGCTGCTGCTGATGCGGACACGCGAGGCCTACGTGACCGAGACCGACGGACGCTCGGCGATCCGGATCGGGCTGCGGCAGACGGCAGCGGCGGCCACCGGAGCCGGTTTGGTGATGGTCGCTGCATTGATCCCGTTCGCGGCCAGCGACCTGATCAATGTCCGCCAGTTCGGCGTCGGCGTCGCCGTCGCTGTCCTGCTCGAGGTCCTGATCGTCCGACCGGTCCTGATGCCGGCCGCCGAGACGGTGCTCGGGCGGTTCGGCTGGTGGCCCACTGAGGGCGTCCAGCCGCCGACGACCATGCCGCCCACCCCACCCGAGGAGACGACGCGGCGGATGCCGCGGCTGCAGCGTCCACGGCCGACCCGCACGCGTGCGGTGCAGCACTAGGAGGCGATGATGAACCCGGTCACCACACTCGAACCCCCCGCCGCAGGCGAGCAGGAGACCTATCACGGTCCCCGCAACCTCGGAGCGATGGTGCTCGACTCGGCCGAGCGCCACAGTGGCATCGCGCTTCAGTCGATGACGACGGCGCTGTCGTACCCGGAGATGAGCGGCGTGGTGACCGAGATCGCTCGCGGCCTGATCTCGCTCGGCATCGATCACGGTGACCGGGTGGCGATTCTCGGCTCCACCTCGGCCGAATGGGTGCTTGCCGATTACGGGACGCTGTGCGCGGCGGCGGTCGTCACACCGATCTACCACACCAACTCCCCGCAGGAATGCGCGTACGTGCTCGAGCACTCGGGCGCGCGCATCGTGTTCTGCGAGGACGCGGCACAGGCGGCGAAGATCGAGCAGATCCGCGACCGCTGCCCGGACCTCGAGCACATCGTCCTGTTCTCGGGAATCGCCGACGGCACGATGACGCTCGACCGCCTACGCGCGCGTGCAGCCGATGTCACCATGCGTTCGGTGCACCTGCGGGTCGAGTCGATCGAGCCCGACGATCTCGCCACGCTCGTCTACACCTCGGGCACGACCGGGCCGCCGAAGGCCTGCATGCTCACCCACGCGAACCTGCTCGAAACCGCCCGCACGTACGTCGAGCAGCTCGGCATCAACGACACGCACACGCTCTATCAGTTCCTGCCCCTGGCCCACGTGCTCGCGCGTGTGGCCCAGGCGGTCGTGCTGATGGCGGGCGCGCGGGCGGTGTTCTGGAGCGGGGATGCTCGCAAGATCGTCGACGAGCTCTCGGAGCTCGCTCCGACCCACTTCCCGGCCGTGCCGCGCATCTACGAGAAGATCCACGGGACGGTCGTCGGGAAGATGAGCGAGGCGTCGCCGATCCAGCGCTCGCTCTTCCATTGGGCGCTCGCCTGCGGCGCCCGCGCTCGCATCGCGCGGCGTGAGGGACGCAAGCTCGGACTGGCCGACGACGTCCAGTACCGAGTCGCCGATCAGCTCGTGCTGTCAAAGATCCGGAGAGTGTTCGGTCCGAGCCTCCAGCTCGCGATGGTCGGCGCGGCGCCGGTGGCGCAAGAGCTGCTCGAGTTCTTCGACGCCTGTGGAGTGCTGGTGCTCGAGGGCTACGGACTCAGTGAGAGCACCGCGGCCTCGACGCTGAACACGCCGCAGGCGGTTCGCTTCGGCACCGTCGGCCGCCCGCTGCCGGGCACCGAGGTGGAGATCGCCGCGGACGGCGAGATCCTGATCCGCGGCCCCCACGTGTTCAAGGGCTACTTCAAGGACGACGAGGCGACGGCCGAGGTCCTGGACGAGGACGGCTGGCTGCACTCGGGCGATCTGGGCACCAAGGCCCCGGACGGCTTCGTCTCAATCACGGGCCGCAAGAAGGACCTGATCATCACCTCCAACGGCAAGAACGTAACCCCGGTCAACATCGAGAGCGCGCTGCGCGACCGGAGTCTGATCACCGAGGCAGTTGTCTACGGGGACAACCGCCCCTATCTGGTGGCGATGCTGACGCTCGATCAGGATGAGGCCGTCAAGCTCGCGCACCGGCTCGGGATCGACGCCAACCCGGCCACGATCGCCAGCAACCCGGAGGTCCGGGCGGAGGTCCAGAAGCAGGTCGATGCCGTCAACGAGAAGCTCGCACGCATCGAGCAGATCAAGCGCTTCGCGATCCTCGACCACGACCTCAGCCAGGCCGAGGGGGAGCTGACGCCAACGCTGAAGGTCAAGCGCGGGTTCGTATACAAGAAGTACACCGACGTGTTCGCCGGCCTTTATGAGAACAGAGGAGGTGAGTCATGAGCTCGCGCTTCTCCAGCGCCGATGCGGCGTGGCTTCACATGGACCGGCCCACCAACCTGATGGTGATCAATTCCGTGATGCTGTTCGACCAGCCCGTCGACTGGGACCGGGTCAAGGAGATCACCCAGCATCGGCTCGTCGACCGCTACCCGCGGTTCAGGCAGCGGGCGGTGGAGAGCCGGCTGCCGCTGCGTCCACCCAAGTGGGTGGACGACCCCGATTTCCGGCTCGAGCACCACATGCACCACCTCGCGCTTCCCGCGCCTGGCGACACCGCCGCGCTGCAGGAGCTGGTCGGGGACCTGATGACAATGCCGCTCGACCGCAGCCGGCCGCTGTGGCACACGTACATGGTCGATGGGTACGGGGAAGGCGCGGCGATGATCACCCGCATGCACCATTGCATCGCGGACGGCATCGCACTGGCGCGGGTGATGCTGTCGCTGACCGACTCGGCCGCCGATGTGGGGATCGAGCCCGAGGATGAATTTGAGGACAGCGCTCACGGCGGGATCCTCGCCTCCACGCTGCTCACGGCCGTCCGCTCGGTCACCGACGTCTCGACCGCGCTCGCGCATCAGGCCGGGCTGATCGTGTTGCAGCCGACGCACGCGGCTCGGCTCGCCGGCGCCGTCGCTCGCGACGGTGCCACGGTTCTGCGGTTGCTCGCGACGCCGGCCGACGCCGCCACGGCGATCAAGGGAGATCCTGGGATCAGCCGGCGCGTGGCCTGGACCAAGCCGATCCCGCTCGATCAGGTCAAGCGCATCGCCCACGCCCACAACGCCACCGTCAACGACGTGCTTCTGGCGGCGGTGAGCGGCGCGCTGCGCCACTACCTCCAGGACTGCGACAGCCCCGTGTCCGAGATTCAGGCGATGGTCCCGTTCAACCTGCGGCCGCTGGACAAGCCGGTTCCACGAGCGCTCGGCAACAAG
Organism: uncultured Solirubrobacterales bacterium; assembly: GCA_963796645.1. Taxonomy (GTDB): domain Bacteria; phylum Actinomycetota; class Thermoleophilia; order Solirubrobacterales; family Solirubrobacteraceae; genus Palsa-465. The sequence continues at coordinate 477,789 of CAWCMQ010000011.1, forward strand.
TTCGGGCTCGTGTTCCTTCCCCTGCCGGTGGCCACGAGCGGCAGTTACCGCCGGCTCGTGGAGGTCCACCGTCGGATGCAGGAGATCAAGAACGGCCGCGACGGCCCGATCTCCTATGGACTCCTCAGCCTGACCGGCATGACACCCGAGCCGCTCGAGCGGCGGATCATCGATCTGTTCACGTCCAAGGGCACCGCCGTGATGACCAACGTGCCCGGTCCACGCGAACCGGTCTACGTCGCCGGAACTCCCGTCCGGACCGTCCAGTTCTGGGCGCCGACCTCGGGCCACATCGGGATGAGCGTGAGCATCTTCAGCTACCGCGGCGAGGTCACCGTGGGGCTGATGGCGGACGCCGACCTCGTCCCGGAGCCGGCCCGGATCGTCGAGCAGCTGCACCGAGAGGTGCGAGCGCTCGCAAAGCTGAAGCCGCCCGCCCGGCGCGCCCGCACACGGCGCCGCCAGGACACCGCGACACGACACACCAAGAAGGAGCACTCCCATGCGTAAATGGTTTCTGAGCGGCGCGGTCGCGGTGCTGTCACTGGCACTGGCGAGCGTCGCGCTGGCAACGTTCACACAGACGGCAAACGTCAGCTTCACCGCCCATAAGGCCGGCAGGTCGACCGGGATCAGCACGTACCTGGTCGCCATCGACACTTTCAACGCCGTCCCGCAGTCGACCAAGAGGGTCGTGATCGACTTTCCGGCAGGCACCAGGTTCAACCTGAAGACCCCGAAGCTCGAGCGCTGCGCCCGCACCGACAAGCAGCTGCGGAACCAGTTCGGACCCAAGTGCCCGAAGAGCAGCTTCATCGCCAGCGGCAGCGGCGAGTTCAGCACCTTCCCGATCCCGTCGGGCCTCACAAACACGCCCTACACGATCCCCACGTCCGTCAAGGCATACCTTGGCAAGGGCAGCATGATCCTGGTGGTCAGAGCAACGCTGGTCGCGTACAAGTCCTGGATCTACGTCATGCACGCGAAGGTGTCGGGTTCGACCCTGACCATGGCCGTGCCGAAGATGATGAAGGGTGCCAACTACAACCCCCCGAATCACTTCCCGGGCACGCGGATCTCCCTCACGACACTCAAGCTGAGGATCCCGGCGATCGGCAACGGCTCAAAGGCGCTGGTCAGAAGCGGTAGGTGCACGGCGCACAAGTTCATCGTCACCTCGCACTTCCAGTACTACAAGGGCCCGAAGGTGACCGTCAACAGCAGCTCTCCCTGCAGTTAGGTTCGACGGGGTCGCGGGTGTACTCGCGGCCCCGGCGCTCGGGGTCGCGGCTGTATCCGCGGCCCCGGGGCGCCCCGACTCCGGTGTGCGCGCTCACCAAATGGGCACCCTTTTGGCTGAGATCTGCGCAATCCTGTGTACCGGAGCCGTATGAATGATGAGCTGACCCTGCTCGACGCCTACTGGCGGGCCGCGAACTACCTCTCGGTCGGCCAGATCTATCTGCTCGACAATCCCCTGCTGCGCGAGCCGCTGGCCCCCGAGCAAATCAAGCCCCGGCTGCTCGGACACTGGGGCACGACGCCCGGCCTCAACTTCATCTACGCCCATATGAACCGGGCGATCCGCGCTCACTACCTGAACGCGATCTACGTCACCGGTCCCGGGCATGGTGGCCCCGGACTCGTCGCCAACGCCTACCTCGAGGGAACCTACACCGAGGTCTACCCGACCATCGGTCACGACGTGGAGGGCCTGCGGCGCCTGTTCCGGCAGTTCTCGTTCCCGGGCGGCATCCCGAGCCACGTGGCGCCGGAGACGCCGGGGTCGATCAACGAGGGCGGCGAGCTCGGCTACTCGCTGCTCCACGCCTACGGCGCCGTGTTCGACAACCCGGACCTGATGGCCGTGTGCGTGGTCGGCGACGGCGAGGCGGAGACCGGCCCGCTGGCGGCGAGCTGGCATTCGAACAAGTTCCTGAACGCCTCCCGAGACGGCACCGTGCTGCCCGTGCTCCACCTCAACGGCTACAAGATCGCCAACCCCACCGTGCTGGCGCGGATCTCTGAGCAGGAACTGACCTCGCTGCTTCGCGGCTATGGCTACGCGCCTCGGTTCGTGGAGGGATCCGAGCCCGCGGAGATGCACGAGCTGATGGCAGCCACGCTCGACGAGGTCCTGGGCGAGATCGGAGCGATCCGCTCGAGCGGCACGACCGTGCGGCCCGCCTGGCCGATGATCGTGCTCCGGACACCGAAGGGATGGACCGGGCCGAAGACGGTCGACGGCCTGCCGACCGAGGGCTCGTTCCGCTCGCACCAGGTCCCGCTCGCGCGGGTGCGCGAGGATCCGCAGCACCTCGCCGCGCTCGAGACGTGGATGCACTCGTACCGCCCCGAGGAGCTGTTCGATCAGGGCGGCGCGCTGCGGCCCGACCTCGCCGCCCTGGCCCCGCGCGGCGAGCGCCGGATGAGCGCCAACCCGCACGCCAACGGTGGTCTGTTGCTACGCGAGCTCGAACTGCCGGATTTCCGTCGCTACGCGGTCGAGATCGGGTCCCCGGCGCGAGCCACCAGCGAGGCGACCCGCGTGCTCGGAGAATGGCTGCGCGATGTGATGGCCGCAAACTCCGATCGGTTCCGGATCATGGGCCCGGACGAGACAGCTTCCAACCGGCTCTCGGCCGTGTTCGAGGTCACCAACCGGGCCTGGGATGCCGAGATTCTCCCCACCGACGATCACCTCTCCCCGGACGGCCGCGTGATGGAGGTGCTCTCGGAGCACCTCTGCCAGGGGTGGCTCGAGGGCTATCTGCTGACCGGCCGGCACGGGCTGTTCAACTGCTACGAGGCGTTCATCCACATCGTCGACGCGATGTTCAACCAGCACGCGAAGTGGCTGAAGGTGACGCGCGGGATTGGTTGGCGACGCCCGATCGCCTCGCTCAACTACCTGCTCTCGTCGCATGTCTGGCGCCAGGACCACAACGGCTTCTCGCACCAGGACCCGGGGTTCATCGACCACGTCGTGAACAAGCGGGCGGAGGTCGTGCGGGTGTATCTGCCGCCGGACGCCAACTGCCTGCTCTCGGTGGCCGACCACTGCCTGCGCTCGCGTGACTACGTGAACGTGATCGTGGCCGGCAAGCAGCCGGCGCTCGACTATCTGACGATCGACGAGGCGATCGCGCACTGCACGCGCGGCATCGGCATCTGGGAGTGGGCGTCGACCGACTCGGGCCGCTCGGAACCGGACGTCGTGCTCGCGTGTGCCGGCGATACCCCCACGCTCGAGACGATCGCCGCCGCGGCGATCCTGCGCGAGCGGCTCCCCGAGCTCAACGTGCGCGTCGTCAACGTGGTTGACCTGATGCGGCTCGAGCCCGAGACCGAGCACCCCCACGGCCTGCCCGACCGCGAGTTCGACGCGCTGTTCACGGCCGGCCAGCCGGTGATCTTCGCCTATCACGGCTATCCGACCCTGATCCACCGGCTGACCTACCGGCGCACCAACCATCACAACATTCACGTCCGCGGCTACAACGAGGAGGGCACCACCACGACCCCGTTCGACATGGTGATGCTCAACGACCTCGACCGCTATCACCTCGTGATCGACGTGATCGACCGGGTCCCAGGGCTCGGTGAGCGCGCGGCGGCGCTGCGGCAGGAGATGACCGATGCGCGGCTGCGGGCGCGCGCCTATACGCGTGAGTACGGTGACGACCTCCCGGAGGTCCGGGACTGGACGTGGCCCGGTGGGCAGCCCGCGGCGACCGGCCTCGCCGACCCAGTTCCACCCGCGGAGTAGCCCCTGCGCGTCCTCGTCGTCAACGCCGGCTCGAGCACCGTCAAGCTGTCTCTGATCGGGGAGGGCGACGAGACGCTCGGCGCCTGCGAGCTACGAGCGCCGGCCACCGCCGATGAGCTGCGGACGGCACTGAGCGACGAGCAGTTCGGATCCCCTGACACGGTCGGGCACCGGATCGTGCACGGCGGCGACCGGTTCCGCGGACCGGTGGCGATCGACGCCGACGTGCGCCGCGAACTACAGGCCCTTTGCGACTTGGCGCCGCTGCATCAGCCCAAGTCGCTCGCTGCGCTTGACGCCGTCGCTGGCGCGCTACCGGACACGCCCGCGGTCGCCTGCTTCGACACGGCCTTTCATGCCACCCTGCCGGACGCCGCTTATACCTACGCCCTCCCGCGGGACCTGCGTGATCGCTGGGGCGTCAGGCGTTACGGATTTCATGGTCTGTCCCACGCCTGGGTCGCGCGTCGCGCCCGCGAGCTGACGGCATCTTCGGCCGGGCGCATCGTCTCCTGCCATCTGGGGGCCGGAGCTTCGCTGTGCGCGATCGCGGACGGGCGCTCGGTCGACACGACGATGGGCTTCACGCCGCTCGAGGGGCTCGTGATGGCGACGCGCTCGGGAAGCGTGGACCCGGGCCTGCTGCTATGGCTGCTCGAGCGCGAGGCGATCAGCGAGCGGGCGCTGGCCGAGACGCTCGAGCAACGTTCCGGGCTGTTCGGCCTCACCGGCAGCGCCGACATGCGCGAGATCATTCACCGCAGCGATGCGGAGGCGCGACTCGGTCTCGACGTCTACCTCCACCGGCTGCGGGCCGGGATCGCCGCGATGGCGGCCTCGCTCGGCGGACTCGACGTGCTGGCGTTCACCGGCGGCGTCGGCGAGCACGCGCCGGAGATCCGCGCCCGCGCGCTCGACGGACTCGGCTTTCTCGGGCCCCGTCTCGATCCACGGGCGAATGCTGCCGCGAGCCGCAACGTCGACATCAGTGCCGAGGACTCGCTCGCCACCGTGCTCGTCATTGCCGCACGCGAGGATCTGGAGATCGCCCACCAGGTCCGGCACCTGCTCGGACCCTGAACGGTGCGGGAAAACCCCCAACCACGATCGGTGGGGCCCCCCGATGGCGACCCGCGGTGATCGTCCTACCGTCCCTGGCGAGCCAATTACGAGCCCTGGAGGCGAGCATGGCAACCACTTCCACCCATCCTGAGCACTCCCGCGTGATGCGTGCCTACACCGCCGTTGATAGTGGGGCCGAGCGGGTTCTCGGTGTCGATACGCGCCTGCTCTACGGATTCGCCGTGCCCGTGCTGGCGATCGTCGGGGTGATCATCGGCTTCAGCTTTCACGCCCGCTGGTGGCTCGTCGGGATCGTGGTCGCTTTTGAGGTTCTGGCGCTGGTGATCGTGGTCCTCGGATTCGTCCACATGCTGGGCCAGGGCGACGAGCCGGACGATCTGGTGTCGTGACGCTTGCTCGTGTCGGGGCCTGTCGTCCGGATGGACACCGACACGATCTGAAAAGCTGTGAGGAATGTTCAGAAACATTCTCGTAGCGATCGATGGCTCACCTCACGGCGAGCAGGCCCTGTCCAGCGCCGTCGACCTGGCGCAGGCTGCCAACGCGAAGCTGACCGTGATGACATGCGTTCCCGACCCCTCAAGCTGGCTGATGAGCGGAGCCGGCTATGCCGGCTTTGATTACGAGGCACTCGAGCAGCAGGCCGAGAGCGAGTACCGCAAGCTGGTCGACGATGCCGTGGCCTCGCTGCCCGACGGACTCCCCGCGACCAAGGTGATCTCCCATGGACGCGCCGCTCAGCGGATCCTCGAGCAGGTGGAGAGCGGCCATCACGATCTGATCGTGATGGGTTCACGCGGGCGCGGTGAGATGCGTTCGGTGCTGCTCGGCAGCGTCAGCCATCAGGTGCTCAACGCGAGCCCCGCCGCCGTGCTGATCGTTCACGCCGACGAAGTGCAGGCACCGGCGAGCGGCTGAGGCCCTACGCGCCGGCCAGTTCGAAAACGCCGTCCAGAGACTGGGATAGCTGCGCCCCCCACGCGCGGGCACGGTCGAGCTCACCCTCGTCCAACGGCCCCTCGCTGTCGGTGACGAAGAAGCTGTCGCTGCCGAGCAGCTCGTATCCGTGCCGGCGCAACCGCCGCGCGATCCCGCGCGCCGCCACGCCGGTCACCAGTGGAGAGCGATCGAGCCGAGTGTCGAATGTGGCGGCGTACGAGCCCTCGGCACGGCCGAGATCACGCAGCCATCCACGAAGTCCCGGAGGTTTGGTCGCCCCGGGCTCGACCTGGGCGTCCGTCGCCGCCTCGACCGCCACCTGGCGACTCTTGGCTGTGGTCAGGCCGTGCAGGTGGGTGGGCCCACCGACGACCAGCAGCTCCACGTCGAGTTGGAGCTCGGCCGCCTCGTGCACCGGCAGCGCCGGGACATCACCCAGCCCCTCGGCGATCGCCTCAGCGATCAGGCGCGTGTTCCCGTAGATCGACTCGTATACGACTAGCGCTCTCATGCTCAGCTCCTCTGCAGCTCCTCCGCCGCCGCTCGGCCGACCCGGAACGCGTCGAGCGCGCGCGAGGTGCGCTCGTAGCCGCCACGGATCAGCTCGGGCCAACGGCTCCGATCGATGAACAGGTCGTAGAAGTCGGGGCCACGGAGCAGCCGATGGTCGCTGGCGTCGATCACGGTCATCGCGGCGCCAAACTGCTCACGCGTCCGGTGCGCGAACTCGAGCTGGAAGCCCTGCTCGGCCTGCCGGCTGGCACGGAGGATGCCCATTGGGTGGGTCTGCCAGCCGGTGATGTCCTCGGGCTCCAGCTGCGGCGGGAGCATGAAGTTGATCGCGAACACGCGATCGAACCCACCTTCGTCGAAGATCGGCTGGGCCGGAAGCAGATCGATGATCCCACCGTCGACGTACAGGTGGCCATCGACCTCCACCGACTCAATGAACAAAGGGAGCGCGATCGCGATCCGGACCTGCCGCCCCACAGACAGCTCGGGCATGTTGTCGCTGCCGAGGTAGTCAACCCTCCCGCGATCGAGGTTGTAGACGATCGAGCTGAGCCGGATCGGGAGCTCGCCCACCGTCAGGCCGGCGAAGCGCTCATTGAACGTGCGCTCGATCGCCTCCCCCTTGGCCAGGCCGGTGAAGTTCCGCAGCGCTGACAGGACGTAGCGCGGCACCTTGTGCCACTGAATGTCGAGGTAGTCCTCGAGCTGCCACGTGAGCGAGAAGTCGGCCATCTGCTGAGCCGTCAACCCGGCCGCCCACATCGAGCCCCAGATCGTTCCGCCCGAGCACGCGCAGATCAGCTCGGGTTCGATGCCCGCCTCCTCGAACGCCCGCCGCACGCCGATCAGGGACACGCATGCCCCGGCGCCGCCGCCGGCGATCATCGCGATCCGCTGGCCCTCGAGCTGTGGAATCGGGCGTGCTTGGAAGGGTGGGAACAGGGCCTCGGGCGGGGTCGGAGGCCGGTCGAGGCCGGGGACCGGGAACAGCGCCCGGCGCGCCCGGAGCAGGAAGCCCGGATCGACAGTGGCCCGTACCAGCTCCACCCGCTCACGTGCCCAGCCGAAGCCGAGAAGGACGTTGTAGAGGTCGAGATCGAGGCGGCCCGCCATGTCCCAGATCGTCCCGCTCCAGCGCGGGTCTGGGAACCGGGTAGACCCCGCTACCCGATGTGGGAAAGCCGAAGCTTTCCGGCCCGCTTGCCGTCTGTCTCAGCGTTGCGGAGCGCGAGCTGCTCGATCAGAGCGAAGTACTTGGCCAGGTGGGTGGGGGCGAGGAAGTGGTCGCGCACGCGCAATCTGGCTCCCTCACCGATCCGGCGCGCGCGCTCGCGGTCCGTGAGCAGGCCCTTGACCGCGTCGCCAAACTCTTCAAGATCCCGCGGGTCGGAGATCAGCACGCCCGACTCGTCATCCACGATTTGATCCTGGATGCCGCCGATCCGGCTGCCCACGACCGGACGCTCCTTCCACATCGCCTCGGCCACGGTCAGCCCGAACCCCTCGGCCAGGCTCTTCTGGACGACGACCTCGGAGTGGCGCTGCAGCGCGTTGACGATCGCTGCGTTCTCCTCCACGTCGGTCATCGGCAACGACACGAGGTGCACATGCGCACGCGCGGTGTCGGGCAGCGCCGTCCACGCCTCGCGTACCTCGGACCACACCACGGCGCCCTCGGGATCGTCGGCCACTGACTCGGTCGACGGTCCGGCAAGCACGACGTGCGCGTCGATGTCATCGAGGACATGCTCGACGAATCCGGTCATCACACCGACCGGATCCTTGAGGCGATCCCAGCGGGAGATCTGGGTGACGATCCGGTCTGCGGGCGTGAGCTGCGCCACCTCGAGCACCTCGGCTCTGCGGTCGACTCGGCCCGGACTGCCATCGGAGCGGTTGTACGTCGATGGGCCGGCGGTGTGGCGCGGGATGATCCCGGCGCTCGCGAGGATCGCCAGTGTCTGCTCGCGGCTCTGGTCCTGGTTCTTGGGCGAGAAGGCGTCGATCGACGGGGTGATCACGGCGATGCGATTGCGGTCCAGTCCCTCCCATCGGTATGCGCTCCGCGAGAATACGTAGGCGTCCGCCTGAAGTACGTAGTCACGCAGGAAGTCCCACGCCTCACGCGCATAGCGATTTGGGCGATCACGTCCCACGTGGCAGCGCCAGATCACCGTCGCTCCCGTCTTTCTGACCGCAGGGATCAGGCCCGCGGTCTGGGGGTCGTGCAGGATCACGATGTCGAGCGGGCGAATCAGCCCGACCAGCTCGCTGGCGTTCTCGGCGAGCGTCGTCTCGTATAGCCGACGCTCGTCCTCCCCCGGCGGACCGGGGGCGCCGTCGAAGCCATGCAGATGGTTGTGGATCCGCTTGGTCAGGGCGAAGAACTCGGGCGGGCCGCTGATCACCTTCCAGCGGGCATCGACGCCGGCGCCCCGCGAGTAGCCGAGCAGCGGGTGCAGCAGCTCGACCACGCCACCGCCCTTCGAGGTCGAGTTCACGTTCCAGACCACCCGGCCATTGAAGGCCTCGGACGCACGATCGATCAGCCCCAGCAGATCCGCATAGGCCGGCGGCGTGAGCACGCTCTCGAAGCGCCGAGGGTCGATCGCCTGGACCTGGACCTGTTGCAGTCTGGACATCTCCACCTGTAAGCATGCCCGCCGGGACCCCCCAACGCGACAGGTCATCGCCACATCGCCGATGCGTAGTACGCCGTAGTCGAGGCGGGGCGCTGACCGGATGTCGTCCGGGCCGAGCAATGGGACGCTTCTCGGCAATGGCGACTGCACTCGGTGATCCTCCCATCACCCCCGAGGGTGAATGGTCCGCTCGGCTCGACGCCTACGTCGACCGAGCGCAGCAGGCCGCCCGCGCCATGCGAGAGCTCGATCAGGACGCCGTCGACCGGATCGTCTGGGCGATGACCGTCGCCGGCCTCGAGCACGCGCTCGAACTGGCCGAGCTGGCGATGGAGGAGACGCACTTCGGCGTGCTCGAGGACAAGGTTCTGAAGAACTACATCGCCACCGAGTTTCTCTACGACTACCTGAAGGACAAGCGCTCGGTCGGCGTGATCGACGAGGACCGGGAGCGCTCGATCCAGTATGTCGCCGAGCCCATCGGCGTCGTGCTGGCGCTGACGCCGATCACGAACCCGACGTCGACCACGCTGTTCAAGTCGATCGTGTGCGCCAAGACGCGCAATGCCGTCATCTTCCGCCCCTCGTTCAACGCTCAGCGCTGCTCGCTCCGCGCGGCCGAGATCCTTCAAGAGGCCGGCGAGGCGGCTGGGCTGCCGCCGAACGGGATCCAGGTGATCCCCGACCCGACGCTCGACGTCTCGCAGTACCTCTTCCACCATCCCGGCGTCGACTTCATCTGGACGACGGGTGGACCGAAGGCCGTGGCAGCCACCAACGAGGCGGGCAAGCCGTGCCTTGGCGTGGGCTCCGGCAACGCGCCGGTGTACGTACACCGGAGCGCGGACATCGGCATGGCGGTTGTCGACATCCTCGTCTCGAAGACGTTCGACTCCTCGGTGATCTGCCCCGCCGAGCAGACATGCGTGATCGACGATCACATCTACGACGAGATGCTCGACGAGTTCCGCCGGATGGGCGCGAGGCTGCTGACCGAGGCGGAGACTGACGCGCTCGCGTCGAAGTCGTTCACTGAGGACGGCCGCGTCGACCTCCAGGTGCTGGGTCAGTCGTGCGCGAACCTCGGCGCCCTCGCTGGGTTCGAAGCCTCGGAATCCGACAAGGTCCTGCTCGCACCGCTGCCGTCCGACCTCAACCGTCTCGCCGAGCATCCTTTCATTGCCGAGAAGCTGATGCCGGTCCTGGGCGTCGTGCGCTCCCCGTCCGTCGATCACGGGATCCGGGCGTGCGAGATGGTCACCGAGCACGCCGGCCTCGGCCACACCTCAGCGGTGTACGCGAACGACGAGGACGTGATCAAGCGCTTCTCGCTGGCGATCAGGACCGGCCGGATCCTCGTCAACGCCCCCACCGCGGTCGGCGCCCTCGGTGGCGTCTACAACTCGATGACCCCCACCTTCTCGCTCGGGTGCGGCACCTGGGGCGGCTCGAACACGACCGACAACGTCAACTACCGCAACCTGCTCAACATCAAGGCGGTGTCGCGACGGCAGACCCCGCCCCAGTGGTTCCGGGTCCCGTCGGACACGTACTTCAATCCAGGCTCGCTCGAGAACCTGCGCACGCTGGGGCTCCGGCAGCCGATCATCATTACCGACGCCGACAGCGAGGCCCGCGGTGTCGCCGAGGAGGTCCGCCGGCACCTGAACGGGAGCTCGGCCCACGTCTTCTCCGGAATCGAGCCCGAGCCGACCGAGGCCCAGGTCCGTGCCGCGATCGACGACCTGCGCCGCGTGGGTGCCGACTCGATCATCGCGATCGGCGGTGGCTCGGTGATGGACGCGGCCAAGGCCATGCGCCTGTTTCACGAGAGTCCCGAACTCACCATCCGCGAGCTGTCGCTGCCGTTCCTCGACGCGCGCAAGCGAATCGCGAACTTCCCGCAGGTGGAGCACGAGCTGCAGCTGATCGCGATCCCGACCACCGCTGGCACCGGTTCCGAGGTTTCCCCCGCCGCGGTGATCAGCGTCGGCGATCGCAAGGTCACGCTCGTCGACTATTCGCTCGTGCCCGACATGGCGATCGTCGATCCGCTGCTGACAATGACGTTGCCGCCGACGGTCACGGCCGATACCGGGATCGACGCGCTGACGCACGCGCTCGAGGCCGCGGTGTCGATCTTCGCCTCGCCGTTCACCGACGCGTTCTGCGTCCAGGCCATCAACCTGATCCTCGCCCACCTTCCAACCGCGTACCGGAAGGGCTCGGACCTGGAGGCCCGGACTGCGATGGCGAACGCCGCCACGATCGCCGGGCTCGCGTTCTCCAACGCCTTCCTCGGCGTCGGCCACGCGCTCGCGCACGCGGTCGGAGCGCGATTCGGGATCGCGCACGGACGCGCGAACGCGATCTTCCTGCCGCACATCCTGCGCTACAACGCCTCGCTGCCGTCGAAATTCATGCCGGCGCCGGGCTATTCGACCTACGTGGCACCGCAGAAGTACGCGCAGATCGCGTGGGTGATGGGCTTCGGCGGACGATCCGAGGAGGGCCGTCGCGAGCGGCTGTTCGAGCGCGTCGACACGCTGCTCGAGGAGGTCGGCGAGCCGCGCTCGCTCGCCGCCGCCGGAATCCCGAAGGCCGAGTTCGAGGCGGCTCTGCCGGACCTCGCGCGTGCCGCGTTCAGCGACCCGAGCATCCGCACCAACCCGCGGATCCCTCTGTTGCGCGAGCTCATCGAGCTGCTCCAGGCTGGCTACGGAGCATGAGCCCGACGAAGCTCGACTTCAAGCGCGAGCTTCGAACCCTGTACTCGGCGCGCCACGCCCCCGCGCTGGTCGAGGTGCCGGAGCTGTCGTTCCTGATGATCGACGGACATGGCGACCCCAACACGAGCGCCGACTTCCGCAACGCGATCCAGGCGCTGTACTCCGTCTCCTACTCACTGAAGTTCATGATCAAGCGAGGCCCGGCGCCGATCGATTACGCGGTGATGCCGCTCGAGGGACTTTGGTGGGGGCCCAATCCGGCGAGCTTCGTCGAGGCCGACAAGTCAGCCTGGAGCTGGACGGCAATGATCATGCAGCCCGACGTGATCACCGATGATCTCGTCGCCGCGGCGATCGAGGAGGCGAGCGCGAAGCGTGAGCTCCTCGCCGTGTCCAAGCTTCGTCTCGAGCGCTTCAACGAGGGGCTGTCGGCCCAGGTGATGCACATCGGTCCCTATGCCGCCGAGGCGCCGACGATCGAGCTCCTGCATTCGTTCATCGCCGCTCAGGAACTGTCGCTCAGAGGAAAGCATCACGAGCTCTATCTCGGTGACCCCAACCGGAGCGCCCCGGATAAGCTCCGCACGATCATCCGCCAGCCGGTGGACTGAGCCGTCAGCTGGTCAACACCGTCCCAGGGTCGAGCCGGAGCGGTTCGTCGGTGCTGAGCTCCACCGATCCCCGAACCACGACGCCGTCGGCAAACGTCACGTCGCCGTGCACGACCAACCGCTGCGCCTCGCGGAGCGATGGTGGTCCGGCCGGGAAGCGCGCCTCGAACCGGTCGAGGATCTTGTAGTAGCGCTTGTCGAGCTCCACGAACGGCAGCGTCCCGTTCCGCTCGGGTACCGGTTCGACCGCCTGCTCTTCGGTGACCCGGTAGACGTCCGAGCGCAGCACCAGCAGGTCATCCGTCGTCTTTACCGGAACAAACCGCGTGCGCGGGACGCACAGCAGCTGGGCGCCCGGGAAGCTGCCAATCGCCGCGCCCATCGCGCTCTCGAGCTGGAGCACCGGCGGCGACTCCGAGTCACGCGGATCGACGGTCTTGCGGTTGACGATCAGCGGCAGCCCCATGACACCGCCGCGCTGCTCGAGCCGGTCGGCGAGGATCCGGAGATCGATCCACAGGTTGTTCGTGTTGTAGTAGCGCCAGCGCCGGTAGTCACGGAACGATTCCTCGTCCTCGGCCGGCGTCTGGGCCGTCTCGCGGAGGACCAGCTGGCCGTCATCGCGCCGGCGGGCGATGTGACCACCCTTGCGGTCGGCCTCCGTTCCCTCCACGACCTCCATCAGGAACGGGATCCGCTGCGCCGCGATGTGGCTCGCGATCCGCGGGTCGAACGACGCCCCGAGGTTGTCCGAATTGGAGATCATCGCGTACTGAAAGCCGCGATCGAGCAGGGCCTCGAGCATCCCCGAACGTCTCAGCGCGCCGTAGATGTCCCCGTGTCCGGGGGGACACCACTCGAGCACGGGGGCGGCCGGCCAGCTCACCGGCGCCAGCGAGTCGGCCTCGAGCTTGGGGATCATGCTCTGGAGGAACTCGATCGGCAGTCCATCCGCCTCCAACTCCGGGTGCTCGGCCAGAGCCGCGAGCGTCTCCTCCTGCGTCGCCTCGCTGTCCATCAGCACGAGCGGCAGGCGAATCCCCCGTCTGCCGCGCATCGCCATCACCTGAGCGATGATGATCTCAAGAAACGAGCGCCCATCCCGAGCCTCGATCAGCGACTTCGGCCGCTGCAGGCCCATGGTCGTGGCGAGACCGCCGTTGAGCTTGATCGTCACGAACTGGTCTAGCGCCTCGCCATCGTCGGTCGGCTCGAGATCGCCCAGGGTCGTCACGTCCCCGGCGGGCTCGAGCGTGGCCGTCGGGATCATCGCCTCCTCGCCCGCCACGAGCCGCTCGTACGCGCTGCGAAAGCTCGCGATCGCCTCCTCGTCCTGCCCATCCGCGCGCATCTTCTGCTCGGCTGCCTTCAGTTTGTCGTCGTTCATGACCCTGGATTGTGCCGTGCCGCGGGCGGGCACAACGTGAAAGGATGAAAACAATGGAGCACCGGACGATCCAGCGGCTCGGGCGCGACGTGAGCGTGGTCGGCCTCGGCACCTGGCAGCTGGGCGCCGACTGGGGCGCGGTCGATCCCGACGACGCCCGCGCGACGCTCGATACCGCCGTCGAGGCTGGGGTCACGTTCTTCGACACGGCCGACGTCTACGGCGACGGTCGCAGCGAGCAGTTCTGCGGCGAGCTTCACCGCCGCCACCCTGAGCTCTTCGTCGCGACAAAGATGGGCCGGCGCGTGGAGCAGACGACCGAGAACTACAACCGATCCGCGTTCCTGGACTGGAACGACCGCTCGCGCGAGAACCTCGGGATGGACACGCTTGATCTCGTGCAGCTGCACTGCCCGCCCGATGGCGTGTACGCCAACGACGCCGTGTTCGACGCGCTCGATGAGATGGTCGCCGGCGGCCGGATCGCGGCCTACGGCGTATCCGTCGAGACCTGCCAGCAGGCGCTCTGGGCGATCGCGCGTCCGGGCGTCGCGACCGTGCAGATCATCCTCAACTGCCTGCGCCTCAAGCCGCTCGACGAGGTCCTGCCGGCCGCGCGCGAGGCCGGGGTCGGGATCATCGCCCGCGTCCCGCTCGCCTCCGGCCTGCTGTCCGGCCGCTACGACGAGAACACGACCTTCCCCGCCGACGACCACCGCACCTACAACCGCCACGGCGAGGCGTTCGACGTCGGTGAGACGTTCGCGGGCGTGCCGTTCGAGGTCGGCCTCGCCGCTGTTCGCGAGCTCCGCGGGCTGGTGGGTGAGGACGTGCCGCTGGCCCGCTTTGCCTTGCGCTGGGTGATCGACCAGCCCGGCGTGAGCACGGTGATCCCGGGGGCGCGCAACCCGGAGCAGGTGCGCGGCAACGCGGCCGCCGCCTCAGCTGCACCGCTGTCCGAGGATCAGCTCGCGGGGGTACGCGATGTCTACGACCGGCTCATCCGCGAGCACGTCCACGACCGCTGGTGAGCGCCGCGGCGATCGCGGCGAGGGCGCCCTCGTGCTCGCGCTGGGTGACGGTCAGGCTCAGCCGACGCGGCTCCGGATCCCAGTCGACCTCGAAGAACGGGCAGCACCGCCGCTCGGTGGCGATGAGCAGCTCGATCTGGTCCTCGGTGCTCACCGGGCCGATCTCCACGACCAAGCTCCTGCGACCGTGCTCAATCAGCCTCCCGCCCTCGCCCGCGAGCCGGTAGCGCTCGAGCTGCGCGCGCAGTTCGTCCGCGCCCAGCGAGCACGAGTCCGGGAGCATCGGGAGCTCGTTCATGTGGTTGAGAATATCCGTGCTGCTCTCGGCTCCTGAGCTGTTCGATCTGATCGATCGGGTCGCGGTCCTCGACGTCCGCTGGGACCTGGCCGGCGGCGCCGACCGCATCGCCTACGAGCGGGCTCACGTGCCCGGCGCCGCCTTCGTCGATCTCGACGCCTCGCTCGCGGCACAGCCGGGTCGCGGTGGCCGCCACCCAATGCCCTCGGGCCCGGAGTTCGGGGCTGCGATGCGCGCGGCCGGCGTCTCATCCCGCCGGCCGGTGGTGGTGTACGACGCCGCGCCCTCGACCGCAGCCGCGCGCGCCTGGTGGCTGCTGCGCTACTTCGGCCATCCCGACGTCCGGGTTCTGGATGGCGGCCTGCGGGCATGGACCGACGCCGGACTGCCGGCGGAGACGGGGTCTTCTGTGCCGGGCTCGGGGGACTTCGAGGCCTCGCCCGGCGGAATGCCTGTGCTCGATGCGGCCGGCGCGGCCGCCGTCGCGGAGCGGGGCCTACTGATCGACGCCCGCGCACCGGAGCGCTTCCGCGGCGAGCACGAACCGATCGATCCGGTCGCCGGCCACATCCCGGGTGCGGTCAACCGCCCGACGAGCCTGAACGTCGATCGGCCGGGGCTGTTCCTCGATCGGGACGCGCTGCGGGCCGCCTTTGCGGACCTCGGAGTGCGGAACGGCGTCGAGGTGGGCGCCTACTGCGGCTCCGGCGTGACCGCGGCGCACGAGGTGCTCGCGCTCGAGCTCGCCGGCTTCCCCGCCGCGCTGTACCCCGGGTCGTGGAGCGAGTGGATCACGGATCCGGCCCGGCCGGTGGCGCGGGGGTGAGGGGCGGGGCAGGGTTGCGGGGCGGGGCGGTTTTGCGGGGCGGGGCGGGGCGGCTGCGGGGCGGTTGCGGGCGGGGCGGTTGCGGCGGGCGGCGGCGGGGCGGTTGCGGCGGGCGGCTTCAACGTCAC
Organism: uncultured Solirubrobacterales bacterium; assembly: GCA_963796645.1. Classification (GTDB taxonomy): domain Bacteria; phylum Actinomycetota; class Thermoleophilia; order Solirubrobacterales; family Solirubrobacteraceae; genus Palsa-465. Next base: position 493,745 of record CAWCMQ010000011.1, read on the forward strand.
AGTCGGCGCGACGCCCTCGGCGAGAGTGACGAAATGCACCACCACCGGCGCAAACGTCACGTTCGCGCCGCGCCGGTACCCGGGAGTGACGTTCGCCCCGCCCCGCGCCCGTCCCGCAACCCCGGCCCTCCGCCCGGCTCCGCCCCGACCCCCCAACCCCCCGCCGACCCCTCAACCCCCCCTCCTCACCCCACCATCGCCTCGATCGCCTCCTCCAACACCCCCTGCCCCTCCAGGAAGTCGACCACCGTGTAGCGCGCTCGCAGCCGGTTGCCGAACCGGAACGCCGCCCGCAGCATCTCCTCGTCGATCCCCAGCCATCCGGGCGCTTGGGCGATTCCGGCCGCGTCGAGCGCCCTCTCCACCGCTTCGAAGCGCTCGAGCTCGGGCGCCAGCGCTGCCCGCACCGCGTCCCAGTCCCCCGCCATCCCGCCCTCGACGAACCGCAGCTTCTCGCTCATGGCGGCGACGATCTCATCCGGCACCGGCTCGCCCAGCCACCGGCGCGCCTCCGGGCCGAGTGGATCCGCGGCCGCAACAGCGGTCCGAAGGCGGGGGACCCCGCCGTCGAACCCGAACGCGAACCGCTGGAGCCTGATTGCGAACCGGGTCGCGAATCCGACCTGGAGCCCGTGGGATGCGTGATCGCGCAGCCCCCGCGCGGCCAGCAGGTCCCAGAAGTGCGAGGCGTGGTGCTCGCTGCCGCTGGCCGGCCGCGAGCTGCCGGCGATTGCCATCGCGACTCCGGACTCGATCAGCCCCGAGAGCAGCGTCCGGACGCCGTCGAAATCCCCGGACATGATCGGCCCAGCACCGGAGATGACGAACGACAGCGGCTCGAGCACGCGGTCCGCCGCGGCGGCTGAGAACGGCTCGCCGTACAGAAGGTGGGCGGCGAGCCAGTCCACTCGTGCGGTTGCCTTCGCCAGCAGATCGCCGATCCCGGCCTGCGTCAGCTCGATCGGGGCCTGCGCAGCGACGCCCGGGTCGGCGAAGATTGCCACGGGCGCCCGGGCGGGATAGGTGACCTTGACCCCGTCAATCTGCATCGCGGCCACGCTCGAGGCGTAGCCGTCCATCGAGGCTGCCGTCGGGACGCTGATGAAGTGCCGGTCGGCGACCTCGGACGTGTAGCGGACGATGTCCGTGATCACCCCCGAACCGACCGCGATCGGCATCGTGCCCGCCCCCAACGCAGAGCGCACCTGCTGCACCTCTTCCATCCCGGCCAGTAGTCCCGACCGCTGCTCGAACACGAACGCCGCGGCACCTCGCCCCAGCACCTCCATCACCGCCTTCCCCGCCGCCTCGCGCGTGTTGGCGTCCATCACGACCAGCGAGTCGCCGGTCACGTACGAACCGAGCCGCGCGAGCGCGTCCGGCTCGATCACGACAAGGCTCACGGCTGCCCGTAGTAGGCCTGCGGTCCGTGCTTGCGCTGGAAATGCTTCTCGCGCACGTGCTCGTCGAGCGCCGGGGCCGCGGGGTCGACCAGTGTCGTCAGCAGCGCCATTCGAGCCACCTGCTCCAGCGTCACCGCGTTCTCGACCGCCTTGGCCACATTCGGCCCCCAGCAGAACGGCGCGTGACCCCGCACGAGCACGCACGGCAGCTCCGCCGCGCCCCGCGGGGCCACGGTCTCGATGATCACCGTCCCGGTCTGCCCCTCGTAGTCCTCCTCCACCTCCTCGGGCGTGAGCTGCCGGGTCACGGGAATCGGGCTCGCGCACAGATCGGCGTGGGTGGTTCCGAACAGCGGGATCTCGCGCTGCGCCTGTGCCCACGCCGTGGCCCACGTCGAGTGGGTGTGGACGATCCCGCCGATCGAGTCAAACACGCGGTAGAGCGCCAGATGCGTGGGCGTGTCTGTGGACGGCCGCCGCTCGCCTTCGATCACGTTCCCGTTAAGGTCGACGACCACCATGTCCGACGCACGCATCGCGTCGTAGGCGACGCCGCTGGGCTTGATCACCACCAGCCCGCTCGCACGATCGATCCCACTCACGTTCCCCCACGTGAGCGTCACCAGGCCATGCTCGGGCAACGCGAGGTTGGCCGCGAGCACCGCGTCGCGCAGCGAATCCAGCCCGGCGCTCATCACCCTAGTGGAACTCCTGGCCCCACTAGATCTCCTCGTACTCCAGATCCAGCAGCTCCGCCAGCCTCCGCCAGCGGCCGCGGTGCTCGCCCAGGTTGGTGACGAAATGATGGGGTGCGCCGAGCCGCAGCCAGTCGTCCATGAACGCTTCCATGCCGCGCTCGGGGCGGAAGTGGAAGTAGTGCATCTCCACCTTCGGGAGCTCAGGGGTGTCGAGCACCTCACCGCTCGCGACCACGAGCCGGTAGAACTCGCCCTCGAGCGGGACCAGCGCCGCCGTCGTCGCGGGGCCCGGCACGGCCGAGAACACAGGGGTGGGAGGATTGTCGAGCCGGCCGATTCCCAATGGCCGGTCGATCAGCCGAACCGGCCGGTCGGTGCGCGCGACCTTCCAGTTGCCCTCGCCCATGTGGCTGATCAGCACCGAGTCGAGGTCCCAGTCCATCGCGTACATCTCGCTGAAGTGGGCGTCGCCGATCATTGTCTGGGCCGCGCACATAAGCGACGCGGTGTTCGTGTCGCCCTCGGCCGCGTAGCCATATCCATCGGCCATCAGGTCGGAGGCGGCGAGCAGCGGGAGCTGCTCGAAGCGGCCGTCACCCCCGATCGAGTCGAAATGGAACGAGAACGCCCGATAGTCGCCATCGGTCAGCATCGCGCGCAGCGCGCACTCGAGCCGCGCTGCGTATACGTGCCGCTCGCGCGGCAGATCGGCCGCGACCTCGAACACCTCGGAGTGACGCGAGAGCACCGTCTCCACCTCGGCGTCGGACACCGCCTCCACGCGGCGCACCAGCGCGCCAAGGTCCTCGCTGACGATCGTCGGGCCGATCCGCCGCAGCATCGCCGGCGGGTCGTAGCGGATGTCCCCCATCCCGTTCATGGGGTAGCCGAGCAGCGCGATCTTCGCCCGTTTGAGCGCCGTGACCGTCTGCGCGGCTCGTGCCCAGTCCTCGAACGCCGATGCGAACTCCGGCGAGCGCCAGTCACCGGTGATGACCGAAAAGGGGACCCCCGCGCGGACCAGGGCGTTGGCCTGATCCTGCGCCCCGTGGATCCCCTGGTTGTAGGTGAGCTCGTCCATCGTCCAGTCCGCGGTGATGCTGCGCTCGGGCTGGATGTTGGCCAGCATCAATGGCACCGGGGTCTCCATCAGCGCGCGGACCGTGCGCAGCGCCGGTCCGTAGGTGAGCATCACGATCATGATCCCGTCGACTCGGTCGGCGACCAGGTCCCGCGAGATCGACTCCACGTCCTCCTGGTTGCGCGCGGGGCGCGTGAACACCACCTCCGCCGCGGGAGCGAGTCGCTCCGCGACCCGGGCCGCGTACTGCGCCTGATGCTCCGTGATGCCCGGGATCATGTCGTCGTAGAGCTCCTGCATGATTCCCAGCAGCCCGATCCGTGGTCGCTCGGTCATGAGGGCCTCCTCTCGTTGGTGCGAATGCGCTTCAGGCCGTGCAGCAGCTCAGCCTCGCTGCGGCCAAGGCGCTCGTACAGGTCGCGGTAGATCGCGTACACCTGGTCGTACACGGACTTGGCCTCAGGGTTGGGGCTGTACGTGCGCGCCACCCCGGGACGGGTCGCGTCGATCGCGCTCGCTATGTCTGGAAAATGACCGGCCGCGACCGCGCCGAACAGCGCGGCGCCGCGCGCCGGCACCTCGGTGGAGGACGGCACCTTGACCGTCCGGCCGCTCGTGTCGGCAATCAACTGCATGATCAGCGGGCTGCGCTCGGCGATGCCGCCGCAGGCCACGATCTCCGACAGCTCGAGCCCGTGCTCCTCGAAGTTCTCCATGATCCGGCGGTTGCCGAACGCGATTGACTCGATCAGCGCGCGATAGATCTCCGCCTGTGTGCTCTGCAGGGTCAGACCGCAGATCACTCCGGTCAGGTCGGCGTCGGCGAGGATCGTGCGATTCCCGTTCCACCAGTCGAGTGCGACCAGCCCCGTCTGCCCAGGGCCGATCTGCGCCGCCGCCTCCTCGAGCTCGGCATAGGACGGACCCTTGAGCGTGTCCACGAACCAGGCCAGCATGTCGCCGACCGCAACCTGGCCGGCCTCGTATCCGTACAGGCCGGGAAGGATCCCGTCGCGCACCACGCCCGTGATCCCGGGAAGCCGCACCTCCCGCGGCTCGACGACCATGTCGCAGATCGAGGTGCCCACGACCATCACGTACACCCCCGGCTGCTCGACCCCGGCTCCAGGCAGGGACACGAACGAGTCGACGTTGCCGACCGCGACCGCGACCGACTCAGGCAGGCCGATTGCCTGCGCCGCGTCGTGGGTCAGCATGCCGGCGCGGGTTCCCAGCGGGACGAACGTGTGACCGAGCTTCTCGCCCGGCGTGTCGAAGCCCGGGTACGCCGCCTCGAAGTACTCGCGCGGCGGGAGCCCCTCCTCCGGCGACCACATCGCCTTGTAGCCCGCGGTGCAGCTCTGCCGGATCTCGTTCCCGGTCAGCCACCAGACGATCCAATCCGTGGCCTCGATGAACGCGTGTGCCTCGTCGTAGATCTCGCGGTCCTCAAGCCACAGCTCGATCAGCTTCGGGAAGTACCACTCTGACGAGATCCGACCGCCGTACCGCGAGAGGAACTCGTCCCCGCGCTCGAGTGCCACCTCGTTGAGCCGGTCGGCGACCGGCTGGGCAGCGTGGTGCTTCCACAGCTTCGGCCAGGCGTGCGGACGGTTGCGGAAGTGCTCGTACTTGCAGAGTGGAATGCCCTCGCTGTCGACCGGGAGCACGGTGCAGGAGGTGAAGTCCACGCCGACGCCGACAACGTCTGACGGATTGACCGAAGCCTCCGCGATCACATAGGCGATCGCATTCTCGAGCACGGTCACCCAGTCGTCGGGATCCTGGAGCGCCCAGTCCGGCCCCAGCCGCTCACCGCCGGCGGGCAGCTCACGGTCGATCACGGCGTGCGGGTAGGGCACGACGCCGACGGCGAGCTCCTCTCCGCTCGAGAGGTCGAGCAGCAGTGCCCGCCCCGATTCGGTGCCGAAGTCGACGCCGATCGAGTACGCGCTCACTGGGGAGCCGGCGGAGCGGCGCCTGTGGCGTCGCCGCCTGCGGCGTCGGCGCCTGCGGCGTCGCCGCCCGAGGCGCTCCCGTTCCCTGCTCGTGCGGCGAGCCGCGCCCGCCGGTACTCCTCCACCACGATCTCGTTGAGCTCGTCGACGCTCGTCTCGGCGGTCGGCTTGTCGAGCGCGATCACGCCGTCCTGAATCAGGCTCACTCGATCGCAGGCCTGGAACACGTGGACGTAGTTGTGGAGGATCATGATGACCGAGACGTTGCCCTCTTCCTTCAGGCGTGCGATCAGGTCGAGGATCATCCCACCCTCCTTGGCGCCCATGGCTGCGAGGGGCTCGTCCAGGAGCAGGATGTCGGCGTCGCCGGACACTGTGCGGGCGACCGCGATGGCTTGCCGCTGGCCGCCGGAGAGACGTGCCACCGGAACGTCGATCCTCGGGATGTTGATTCCGATCTCGTCCAGCGCCTTGCGCGCCGCGCGCTTCATTCGCGCGTTGTTGAGCAGCGGGATCGGCCGGAAGACGTCCTCGCGGCGCAGGAACAGGTTGTGATAGACGGACAGCTGATCGACCAGCGCGAGGTCTTGAAAGACCGTGTCGATCCCGTGATGGCGGGCATCGATCACGCTCTTGGGCTCAAATGGCTCGCCCTTGAGCCACATCGTGCCGGAGTCCTGCTTCTGGAAGCCGCACAGGATTTTGATCAGCGTCGACTTGCCGGCGCCGTTGTCGCCCAGCAGGCCCAGCACCTCCCCCTTGCGGAGGTGGAGGTTGACATCGCGCAGCGCGGTGGTTGGGCCAAACCGTTTGGCGACGTGCTCGACGCGCAGGACGTCGTCCTCCGAGGAGTCCGGGCCGACGATTCGTTCCTGGGTGATCGCCTGGTCAGGCACGCCCGGACCCCGTTCGCACCCGCCGCACGAGGACATTCAGCGTCATCGCGAGGATGATCGCCAGGCCGAGGTAGAGATCCAGGTAATTCGCGCTCACGCCCTTGATCGTCAGCCCCTCGGTCAGGAGCCCGAGGAACAGCGCCCCGATCAGGGCGCCGACGACCGTGCCGTCGCCGCCGGTCATCAGCGTGCCGCCGACGATCACCGCCGCGACCACCTGAAGCAGCAACGTGTTGGACCCGGAAGGATCGGGAGTCGCCGTGGTCACTCGGACGACCTCGAGAACCCCGCAGAACCCGGCCATCAGCGCGGCCAGTACGAAGTTGCGCACGACGATCTGACGCGTCCGGATGCCGGCCTCCGCCGCGCCCAGCCGGTTACCGCCGGTGGAGACCGTGTACAGCCCCCATCGGGTGAAGCTGAGAACCACCTGTAACAGGATCACGAGCGCGACCGCCCAGATCAGCTCTGAATACGTGCCCCCGCCGAAGATCTTCGAGAACGTGGTGGCTGTGCCGCTGATGTTCGTGCCCGGTACCTGGATGGGCGTCGCGTGCGAGATCACCAGGGTTAACCCATCTAAGGTGAACAGCATCCCCAGGGTCGCGACGAACGACGCGATGCCGACGTAGGCGACGAAGAAGCCGTTGATCGCGCCCAGGAGCATCGCGACCACCAGCGACAGGATGAGGCTTGGGTAGAGCCCAATCCCCGTCCCGTGGAGCTTGCCCCAAATGAACGGCGTGAACAGGTAGACGGCCCCGACCGACAGGTCGATCTCGCCCAGGATCATCACGAACACTTCGCCGGCGGCGATGATCGCGACCGGCGCGAAGTACGGCAGCAGCGACTTGAACGTGTCGCCCTTGACGAAGTTGCTGGTGGTCGCCGCGAAGTAGATGAACGTCACCAGCGTGACGACGATGATGCTGCCCTCGCGCAGCGTCAGGAATCCGCGGGCTGCCCTGTAGAGAGTGCCGCCGAGGGCCCGGCCGCCGGCCGGGCCCTTCGGAGACTGAGTTTGTGGGTGCTCCGCTTCCGAGGTCGCAGCCATCCGCTAGATGAGCGATCGGATCGACATTGCACCCGCCATCCTAGGCGTTACGACGTCGTGACGCCAGGGCTCGTGCTCGTGCCCTCGTAGCGGCTCTTCGTCGTGTTGTACGGCTTGACCGTCGACGAGTCGAGGAATTTCAGACCCGTGTTGACGTCGGCCATGCCGGTCAGCGTCTTGCTGGCGTTGTACAGGTACAGCTCGATGATCGGGAAGAAGCCCTGCAGGTAGGGCTGCTGGTCGATCGTGAACTGGATGTACCCACTGGCGAGCAGGCTCTGGGTGATCGGGGTCAGGTCGTAGCCACCGCCTGAGACCTTGCCCTTCAGGTTGTGCGCCTGGATCGCCTGCGCCACGCCCTGCGTGCTGCCTGCGTCCACTGCGAACATGCCCTTCGTGCTCGAATGCCCGGCGATGTACGAGTCGATCACGTTCTTCTCCGCCGGGATCGCCGCCCCGGTCGCGACAACGTGCGTCTTGATGCTGGAGTGCGACTTGAGCGTGTCAAGCGCCCCGTCGATCCGCGGCTGGATGTTCAGCGAACCCGGCGTGGCAATGAACAGCGCCACGTCGCCGGACGGAACCAGAGAGGCGATGTGCTCGCCCATCTTCTGACCCGATACGAACAGGTCCTGCCCGATGTAGGCGAGCCGCGGGTTCAGGATCGCCCCGGTCTTTGCGTCGACCGCGTCCGCGTTATACGACACGACCGGGATCCCCTTGCTCAACGCCGCCGATGTCGGTGCGTTGAACGCATGCAGGTCGACCAGCGATACGCCGATCCCGTTCACGCCGGCGCTGATCGCGCTGTTCATGGCGTTGACCATCTCGGAGACGTTGCTCGTCTGCGAGCCGGTCCACTGATAGCTGCAGCCAAGGAGCTTGCACGCATCCGCGGCGCCGTTCTGGGTCGGCGTGAAGAACGTGTTGGTGGTCACGTGGTTGACCAGCGTGAACTTGTAGCTCTGGCTCACGCCGAAGATCGCGGCGGCTGAGCTGCTGCTGCCGGTCGCCGCGCTCGCCGTCGAGCTCGACTTGTTGCTGCTTCCACCGCAGGCCTCGAGGATCATCGCGGCCATCCCCGCGGCGCCACCGGTTAGAGCCGTACGGCGCGTCAACTGCTTCCACCGCTTGTGCGGTGTCTCGGCCTCATTGCGCTCGTCCCACTCGAGGCGCTCGATCGCGTCTCCGAAGTATTCGTTTCCGTCGATGTCCGACATCCTTACTCCTCTCCGTCAATCGACAAGGACTGCCGGCGCAAACCTCTCAGACTCGCGGGGGCTTGTCCACTTGGCTTAACCATTCGACAAACTCTCTCATTGAGCGGGTCGGCCGAACACAGTCCTAGCCACTCAAATCCCTCCGTACGTATTACGGAAACGTACTACAGCCAGGGTGGCTTTCCAAACCGCCCCTGAGCCGCTTACGCGTCCTCTCCTCAACCTCGCCCGAACGCGAGACGGCGCGATGTTAGCGGTAACAACGGACAGCGTCAACGGTCGACGCCGCGCCGGTCAGCGACGCGAGCCAGACCGCGGCCGGCCCGAGGGAACGTCCGTGCTCGCGCGGACGATCAGCTCTGGCGGCACGCGCGAGCCACCCGATGCGCTCTCGCCGGTCTCGATCGTGCGCAGCAGCAGATGCAGGCTGCGGGCTCCCAGCTCGTCGAAGTCCTGGCGGATCGTGGTCAGCGGCGGCGTGAAGTACGGCGCCTCCGGGATGTCGTCGAAGCCGACGATGCTCACCTCTCGCGGGATCTCCCGCCCCGCTTCGTGCATCGCCCGCAGCACCCCGAGCGCCATCTGATCGTTGGCGACGAAGATCGCGGTGGCGCGGGGCTGGCCGCTCAGACGCCGGCCGAGGTCATAGCCGGAACGCGCGCTCCAGTCGCCGGCGAGTGGCGGCGGCGGCTTGATCCCGGCGCGCTCGACGGTCGTTCGCCAGCCCTCGAGACGCTCACGTGATTCGAGGAAGTCCGACGGGCCGGAGATGTGCCAGACATTCCTGTGGCCGAGGTCGAGCAGGTGCTGCGTGGCGCTCGCCGCCCCGGCGCGCTGGTCGACAGCGACGACCGGCACGATGTCGTCGGGGCCGGCCTCGACGGCTACCAGCGGGACCGCGGACGGGGCGTGCAGCACCGCATCCGCGGCGTCGTCGAACGGAGCGATCACCAGCACGCCGTCGACCCCATGCTGTCGCAACCGCTCCACCGCGTCGGCCACTGAGGGGCGATCGAGCGCCTTCAGGCTCGCGACGATGATGAAGTAGCCCGCGTCGTGCGCCGCCCGCTCGATTCCGAGCAGCGTCGACGCCGGCCCATACAGGGTCGTGTCGAAGCTGACCACCCCGAGCATGTTCGAGCGGCCGGTGACCAGCGCGCGGGCAACCGAGTTCGGGCGGTAGCCCAGCTCGCGCATCGCGGCCAACACCCGATCACGCGTTTCTGGACGGACGTGCGGGCTCCCGTTGATCACCCGCGAGACCGTCTGGTGCGAGACGCCCGCCAGCTGACCCACGTCCGCCATCACGACTCCGCGTCCGCGGCGGCTACGCCGCTTATCGCCCGATGCATGCATTAGGCCCTCTCCCTTCGGGCGGCGATGTTATCGCTAACTCAGTAGTTCCCCTCGTGGGTACGCGGAGAAGCGCGGTTCCCGGCGCGGGGCTGGCGGGCTACAAGTTCCAGTATGGAAACCGCTCACGAGGTCTCGCACGAGATCTGGGATGAATATCTGGACGCCGTGAACCGAGAGCTCCTGGATTCGCAGGTCTCGATCGAGTTCGATGGCAGTCGTGAAGTCGCCGACACGCAGCCGCTCGCCTTTCGCTCGCTCACCTACGACCGTCGTGGCGACGTGATCGAGCTCAGCCTCGCGACGGGCGCAGGCGCCTCCCCCCACCTCGTCCGCCACCTTGTCCTCCACCCGCAGCGGGTCGCGGTCGACAGCCAGACGATGCTGGCGCCGATGACGATCGCGCTCGACGGCGGCGATGGCCGCCGGACCTTGGTTCGGTTCGAGCGCGAGCCGCAGCCCACGGACGTTTACTGACAGGCGCCATATCTGCGGGATTCTCCGGAGCACGCGGCGGGAAATGGCCGATGCCAGAGCGCGCAGTCCGCGCTATTGGTGTATCTCGGAGAACCCCGTATGTCATCCATGCCTTCAACCGCTGAGCTGGTCACCCTCGGGGCGTCGGTGACGCTGCGCGACGGCGCTGAGATCCGCGTCCGCCAGGGGCACCGCGCCGACCGCGAGCTGCTCCTGCGCGGGTTCGAGCACCTGAGCGAGGAATCGCGCTACCGGCGGTTCCTCGCCCCGATGCCCGAGCTATCGGAGGCGATGATCACGTATCTGACGGAGCTCGACCACCACGATCATGAGGCGCTGGTGGCACTCAACTCCGAGACGGGCGAGGGCCTCGGCGTCGCCCGCTACGTCCGCGATCCTGAGCGACCGAACGCGGCCGAGTTCGCAGTCACCGTGGTCGACGAATGGCAGGGGCGCGGAGTCGGAACGATTCTCCTCGAGCTGCTCGGCTCGCGCGCTCGCGACGAGGGCATCGACACCTTCACGGCGATGCTGCTGGCGAGCAATACCGAGATGATGGAAGTTCTAGAGGGACTCGGTCCGGTTCAGATCGTCGATCGGGAGTCCGGGACGGTCCAGGTGGAGGCCTCGGTGGCGCAGACCGGCCTCTCGCCGGTGCTCAAGAAGCTGCTCCGAACGGCGGCCACATACAGCACGAGCGGAGCGGAACCACGCGGTAAGGGGAGGCGATGACCATGTTTGAGCACGTTCTCGTCGGCGTCGACGCCGAGGAGGCCGGCCGCGATGCGATCGTCCTGGCCCAGCGGCTGCGCGGCTCCGGGAGCCGGCTGACGCTCGCCCACATCTCCACCAATGACCCACACGTCTACCGCAACGCGAGCACCGCGATCGCGGAGACCGAACGCGAGACGGCATTCGGGCTGCTGTGCGAGGTGCGCCGGCGCTCGGCGACCGATGCGGAGCTGCGGTACCTGCCTGCGACCTCGGTCGGCCGCGGCCTTCACGAGCTGGCCGAGGACACCGGCGCGGACCTCCTGGTTGTGGGCTCGACCCGGCGGAGTCTGGTGGGGCGCGTGCTGACGGGCGACGACACACGGGCGGCACTGAACACGGCCCCATGCGCGGTGGCGATCGCGCCCGCCGGATATGGCGCTGCCCCCAGCTCGCTGCGCGAGATCGGCGTCGCCTACAACGAGACGCCCGAAAGCGAGCATGCGCTTGACCTGGCTCGTCGGCTGGCCGCCGAGCACGGTGCCCGGCTCTCGGCCTGCGAAGCGATCTCGCTCCCCCGTTACCTGTTCAGCGGAGGCTCGGCGCCCGTGGACGAGTCGATCGAGGACTTCGTCAAGGCGGCACGTCAGCGCATCGCTGCGCTGGGCGACGTCGAGCCCCACGCCGTCTACGGGCATCCGGCCGAGGAGCTGGCGCTCTACAGCGCATCGCTCGATCTGCTCGTCGTCGGCTCACGCGGGTACGGGCCCGTCGGCCGGCTGATCCACGGGAGCACCTCGGAGCTCCTGGCGCGCAGCGCGCGGTGTCCGCTGCTCGTGCTCACGCGCGACGCGCGGGCCGTCGAGACCACCCGCAATATGGAGCTGGCGGGCGCCGCGTAAGATCAGCCGAGACGGCTGCCGGCGACCAAGGAGGAGCGATGAAGACGAGCCTCGGCATATGGGCCTTCGGCCCGATGATCACCCGCTTCGTGCCCGTGGGCTACCAGCCCGAGCACGGCTATGAACCGGAGCCGGTGCCCGAGAAGGTGCACCGGGCCGTCGAGGGCCTCGGTGACCTGATCGACGGATACGAATTTCACTACCCGAACGAGCTCTCGCCCGAGAACCTGGACGATGTCAAGGCTGCGCTCGGCCCCGACCACGACGTCTACTGCATCGCCGGCGGCCTACACCTCGACCCCCGCTTCGGCCGCGGTGGCCTGGTCAACCCGGACAAGACCCTGCGCGACGAGGCCCGGCGGATCGTGCGCGACGCGGCCGAGTTCGCGGGCACACTCGGCGCCAACCTGATCATCTGGCCCGGCGGCGAGGGCTACAACTACCCGTTCCAGACCCCGTATGTCGAGTCCTGGAAGTGGCTGATCGAGGGCATGAGCGAGGCCGCCGGGATCTGCAAGCAGCACGGGGTCAAGCTGTTCCTCGAGCACAAGAATTCCGAGCCCGCGATGAAGATCATGATGCGCAACATCGGCATGTGCCTGTTCGTCGTTCACAAGCTGCAGGGTCTCGGCCACGACAACGTCCAGATCAACATGGACTGGCAGCACCTGATCATGAACGGCGAGCACCTGCCCGAGTACGCAGCGCTGCTCGCGTCCGAGGGCCTGCTCGGCCACCAGCACGGCAACTCGGGCTGGGGCGTCACCGATGACGACAACATGGTCGGCGCCACCGCGTTCATGGAAACGCTCGAGCTCGCGCTAGAGCTGCGCCGCTGCGGCTACGGCTCCGCCGGCGAGCGCCTCGGCTTCGACCTGTATCCGTACACCGAGAATCAGGTCGGTGCGGTCAAGCGCTCGGTAATCCAGTGGCGGTTTATCGACAGCATCGCCGGCAAGATCGATGAGACGGCGCTGCGCGAGGCCCAGCAGCGCAAGGACGCGGTCCGCGCCTACGAACTCGTCTACGCGGCCCTGGGTGCGTGAGCGCTCCGGATGCGCCGGCTGACGCGCTTGTAGGCATCGACGTTGGGACCTCCGGGGTCAAGGGGCTGGCGATCGCGCAGGACGGGAGCGTGCTCGCGCTCGCCGAGGCCGGCTATCCGCTGTCGACGCCGCGTCCAGACTGGGCCGAGCAGGACCCCGAGGACTGGTGGGCCGCGACCCAGACGGTGCTCGAGCAGCTTCGCGCCACCGCCGGGCCGCCAGCCGGGATCGGTCTCAGTGGACAGATGCACGGACTGGTCGTGCTCGACGAACACGGGGATGTGCTGCGGCCGGCGATCCTGTGGAACGACCAGCGAACAGCCGCGGAATGCGCTGAGATCGAGTCGACGATCGGTCTCGCGCGGCTGATCGCGCTGACCGGCAACCGCGCGCTGCCCGGCTTCACGGCCCCGAAGCTCCTCTGGCTGCGGCACCACGAGCCCGACGTCTTCTCCCGGATCTCGAGAGTGATGCTTCCGAAGGATTACGTGCGCCTGCGGCTGACCGGGGAGCACGTCACCGACGTCTCGGACGCCTCGGGGACGCTGCTGCTGAACGTGGCCGAGCGAAGCTGGAGCGAGGACGTCCTGGCAGCCCTGGGGATCGATTCCGAGTGGTTGCCGTCGCTGCTCGAGAGCCCCGAACTCTCCGGCCACACCCCTGACGGGGTCGCGGTGGCTGCTGGTGCCGGAGATCAGGCCGCGGGCGCGCTCGGCGTCGGCGTCGACCGGCCGGGGCCGGCGTCGGTCGTGCTCGGCACCTCGGGCGTCGTGTTCGCAGCGCTCGAGCATTTCAAGGCCGATCCGGCCGCCCGCGTGCACGCGTTCTGCCACGCGGTGCCCGGCGCTTGGCATGCGATGGGCGTGATGCTGTCCGCCGCCGGATCGCTGCGCTGGCTGCGCGACACCATCGCGCCCGGCATTGCATTCGACCAGCTGATGGACGAGGCCGCCGCCTGGCCTGCAGGGGCCGAGGGCCTCACCTTCCTCCCCTACCTGGTCGGCGAACGGACGCCGCATGCCGACCCGGACGCGCGCGGTGCGTTCGTCGGGCTCAGCGTGCGTCACGATCGCGGCGCGCTCACCCGCGCAGTGCTCGAGGGGGTCGCGTTCGGTCTTCGGGATTCGCTCGACCTCGTCGCCCAGCTCGGCGGCCGACCCGAGTTCGGCCGCGTGTCCGGCGGCGGCGCCCGCAGTGACCTGTGGCTGCAGATCGTCGCCTCGGCGCTTGAGCTGCCACTCCAGCGAGTGGCCGTCGATGAGGGTGCGGCGTTCGGCGCGGCGCTGCTTGGCGGGGTGGCCGCTGGCGTCTGGGACGACGTCCACAGCGCCGTGCGGGCCACGGTCCGGCCGCGTGCGACGATCGAGCCGGTGGCGGACTGGGTTGAGGAGTACCGCTCCGGGCGTCAGCGCTTCCAGGCGCTTTATCCGGCCCTGAAGGCGCTCAGCGACTAATGCAGCTCCCCCACGCGGTCTTGGACGGCTCGCAGTATCCCGTCATTGCGCACGAGTGCCTCGACCGCGGCCAGCTCCGGCGCCAGGTAGCGGTCCGGTCCGGGTCCAGCGACCACGGAGCGCACCGCCTGCACCGCGGCCGTGGTGCCCGGGCCGGGCCGCAGCGGGGCCCTGAGATCTAGTGCCCGCGCCGCGCACGTGAGCTCGACGGCCAGGATCCGGCTGAGGTTCGCGACCGAGGTCCGCAGCTTGCGCGCCGCGCCCCACCCCATCGACACGTGATCCTCCTGCATCGCGCTCGTCGGAAGCGAGTCGACGCTCGCCGGCGTGGCGAGCCGCCGGTTCTCGGCCACCATCGCCGCCTGTGCGTAGTGCGCCAGCATCATCCCCGAGTTGACGCCGGCGTCCTCGGCCAGGAACGGCGGCAACCCGTGCGAGCGCGTGGCGTCGAGCATCCGGTCGGTTCGCCGTTCGGCGATCGCGCCGACGTCTGCCGCCGCGATGGCCAGGAAGTCACAGGCGAACGCGAGCGGCGCCCCGTGGAAGTTTCCGCACGATTCGACGCGACCGTCGGTCAGGACCATCGGGTTGTCGATCGCCGCGCCGAGCTCGTGGCCGGCCGTCCGCTCCGCGTGGGCCAGCACGTCGCGCGCTGCGCCGGTGACCTGGGGAGCGCAGCGAAGCGAATATGCGTCCTGTACGCGCGGGTCGCCATGACGATGGCTGGCCACGATCTCTGAGCCGGCCATCAGTAGCCGCAGGTTCGCGGCACTGTCCTGCTGCCCGGGCTGCGGACGCAGGGCCACCAGGTCAGCGGCGAACGCGCGGTCGGTGCCGAGCAGCGCCTCGACCGACATCGCCGCGGCGATGTCGGCGACGCGCAGCAACGCCCGCAGGTCCTCGCAGGCCAGGATCAGCATGCCGAGGATCCCGTCCGTGCCGTTGATCAAAGCGAGCCCCTCCTTGGCTCGCAGCGTGACCGGCTCGATTCCCGCGCTCACCAGTGCCTCGCCGGCGTCACGCCGGACACCGTCGCGATCGTCGACCTCGCCCTCTCCGATCAGCGTCAGCGCGCAATGCGCGAGCGGAGCCAGGTCGCCGCTGGCGCCGAGCGAGCCGTACTCCGGCACGACCGGAGTCAGGCCCGCCCCGAGCAGCTCGAGCATCCGTTCGGCGAGGACCGGCCGCGCTCCCGACAGCCCCATCGCGAGCGTCCGGACCCGCAGCAGCATCATCGCCCTGACGACCTCACGCTCCACCGGAGGTCCCATCCCAGTGGCGTGCGAGCGGATCAGCGCGCGCTGCAGCTCGGCCCGGCGGTCCTCGGGGATGCGGACAGTGGCCAGCGAGCCAAAACCGGTGGAAACGCCGTACGCCGCGTCTCCGGAGTCGGTCAGGGCATCGACCACGGCGGCACCCCGTTCCATCGATGCCTGGGCCTCCGGCGTGAGTACGGCGGACGCATCACCGCGGGCGACCGCGATCACGTCCGCCGCGTCGAGACCACGGTCGCCGACCCGGACGCCTGCCGCCATCAGCTCACCAGCCTCGCGCCAGGACCGGGCCGGACCTCCGTGGCACCGCGCGGCGGATCGGCATCTCCTGGCAACAGTCCCAGGACGTGGCCTCCGAAACCGCCGCCGATGATCCGTGCGCCGAGCGCCCCGGCCTCGAGCAGCCGCTCCACCGCAGCCTCCACCGCAGGGGTGGAGACCTCGTAGCAGTCGCGCAGGCTCGCGTGCGAGGCATCGAGCAGGGCGCCCAGGACGGGCAGGTCACGCTCTGAGAGCGCGTCGACCGCCTGCTCGACGCGCCCGTTCTCGGTGATCACGTGCCGCGCCCGCTCGGCCAGGGGCGACGGCAGCGAGGCGGCCATCTCAAGCGTGGCGTCGCGCAGGCTGTCGATCCCGAGCGCCTGGCACGCCGCCGCGCACTCGGCGCGTCGCTCGTTGTAGCCCGAGGCCGCGATGTTGTGGTGCTCGCCCGAGTCCAGCGTGACAAGCTTGCACGCTCCCAGCTCGAGCCGGACCGGTTGCACATCGAGCGAGCGAAAGTCGACCCGGAGCGCGCGCTCGCGTTCTCCGAACAGGGACGCAATCTGATCCAGCAGTCCGGTCCGAGCGCCGACCCACTCGTTCTCCACGCGGGAGCAGATCTGCGCGAGCTCCAGCCGCTCCGGGCCGATCTGCGGGTCGCCGGCCGTCGCCACCAGCGCCACGACCAGGGCCACCTCGAGCGCGGCCGACGATGACAGGCCGGCGCCGCGTGGCACCGTCCCTGTGATCTCGAGACTGGCACCCTGAAGCTCGATTCCGGCGGCGGAGAGCTCGGCCACGGCGCCGCGCACGAACGCCCGCCAGCCTGAGACGGTCGGCGGCGAATCCAGATCGAACTCGTCCTCCTGCCCGAGATCGAGCGCGACGGCCGCGATCCGTCGCTCCGGCAACCGGGTGGCGCGTACGGTCACGCCCTCGCTGATCGCAAACGGAAGCGCCAGGCCGTCGTTGTAGTCGGTGTGCTCTCCGATCAGGTTGACGCGTCCGGGGCCGAACGCGGTGATCTCGCTGGGCAAGGTGGTCAGTCTAGGCGGGGTCAGCCCTCGTAGAGCTCGTTGAAGATGTCGGCAAACTTGGTGTAGACCACCGACCGCTTCACCTTCAGGGTCGGAGTCAACTCACCGTGCTCCTGAGTGAGGTCGCGGTCAAGAATCGCGAAGCGCTTGAACTGCTCGATCCTGGCGAAGCGCTGATTGACCGCGTCGACGTCCTCCTGGATCACCGCGCGGACGCGTTCGTCCTTGGACATCGTCGGGACGTCGGGGGTGATCCCGAGCTGCTCGGCGAGCTTCGGGGCCTCGTCCGGATCGAGGGTCAGCAGAGCGACCAGGTACGGGCGTCGATCTCCAAACGCGACGGCCTCCGAGATCCAGCGCGACTGCTTGAGCGCGTTCTCGAGGTTCGCCGCGGTGATGTTCTTGCCGCTCGACGTGATGATGATGTCCTTCTTGCGCCCGGTAATCCTGATGAACCCGTCGGCGTCGATCGAGCCGAGATCGCCGGTGGCGAGCCAGCCGTCGATGAGGGTGGACCGCGTCGCCTCCTCGTCCTTGAAGTAGCCGCCGAAGATGTTCGGGCCGCGGACGAGCAGCTCACCGTCCTCGGCGATCCGTGCCTCCATCACTGGGACAGGGTGGCCGACCGTGCCCATCCGCCTCTCGGCATCGGTGTTGATCGCGCCGGCGGCGCACGTCTCGGTCATGCCCCAGGCCTCCAACAACAGCACGCCACAGGCGTCGAAGAACTCGAGCACCTCGTCGGCGATCGGCGCCGCCGCGGTGATCGCGAGCTCCAGCCGGCCTCCGAACAGGCCGCGGACCTTGGAGAGCACGAGTCGGTCGGCGATACCGTGCTTGAGCTTGAGCATCGCGGAGGGGCTCTGGTCCTGGCGCTCGAGCGCGTGGACCCGGCGGCCCGTGTCGAGCGCCCAGCTGAAGATTGCCCGCTTGAGCCGAGGCTGGTCGGCGATGCCGCTGGCGGCGGCCGTGTGGATCTTCTCCCATACGCGCGGGACCGACGCCAAGTACGTCGGCCGCGACTCGCGGATGTCGTCGAGCAGCCGCGTCGCGTCCCGCTGCCAGTAGATCAGTGTCCCGCCCGCGTCAAGCGTGAACACCTGAGAGATTCGAGCGAACACGTGGGCGAGGGGCAGGAACATGAACAGCTCGATCGGGGCGTCGGTGCGCGTCAGGTCGAGCTGCTCCTCGAGCGTATGGGTGGCCTCGATGAAGTTGCGATGCGTGAGCACGCACCCCTTCGGTGGGCCAGTGGTCCCGGACGTATAGACCAGGCTGGCCAGGCTCTCCGGTTCCACGGCGGCGACGCGCTCATCGACCTCCTGCTCGGGCACGGAGTTGCCCGCTTCGATCAGCTGCTCCAGGCTGAGCGACCCGGGGCCGGCATCGGTGAACGCGATGACATGCCGCAGTGCGGGCAGCCGATCACGGATCTGCTCGATTTTCGCCAACTGATTGGCGTCCTCGCAGAACACCACGCGCGCCTCGGAGTGACGTAGCACGTACTCGCACTCCTCCGGCGAGTTGGTCTGGTAGACCGGCGCCACCACCGTCGCGGCGCAGAAGCTGCCCGCGTCGGCGAGCGTCCACTCCGGCCGCGTGTCAGAGAGGATCGACACTCGCTCGCCCGGCTGGATCCCGAGCGCGATCAGCCCGCGGGCAATCCCGCGCGCCTTCTCGACCAGCCCGCGATAGCTGAGCTCCCGCCACTGCTCGCCCTCCCGGTAGCGCAGAGCCGCCGACTCCCGGTCCGCGGCGCGAAGAATCATCTCCCCAAGTGTCCGGCCGCCGGTCGAGAGCTCCAGGGCCGAATGCTCCGGTGGCTCTGTCCACGCCGCCGGTGGACTAACGGAGTCCGCGGGTGCTGCCGTCTTGCGGGTAGTGGCAACGTTGCTCATCGTCTTCCTCCAGCCTCAGTTCGCGGTCCGCCGTGCCGAGCGATTCGAAGCGGTGGGCGCCGCTTTCCCCGCCGGCGCGAGCACTGTCTAGCTTCCCGCCCCCGGGGCTTCGGCACATCGGCATAAACCCTCAAACGGGATGTGGGGTTCTACGCGGGTGGCTCGCCCTCGACACAACCCCCTGCAGCGATCGCCACCGGCCCCAGGAGGTAGGGTCTCGGTCGATGGCCGTCAACTGGGGGATCCTCTCCACCGCGAACATCAACCGGCTGTTCCTGGCCGGCGCGCGCAAGTCCGACCAGCTGCGCGTCGTGGCGGTCGCGAGCCGAGATCAGGCCGCGGCAGCGAGATACGCGCGCGAGCACGAGATCGAGCGCCCGCACGGCAGCTACGAATCCCTGCTCGCGGACCCCAACATCGACGCCGTGTACATCTCGCTGCCGAACTCGATGCACGTGGAATGGTCGATCCGCGCGCTCGAGGCCGGCAAGCACGTGCTGTGCGAGAAGCCGCTGAGCCGCCGCGTCTCCGAGGTTGACCGCGCCTTCGAAGCGGCCCGCGCAGCCGACCGGCTGCTCATGGAGGCTTTCATGTACCGGCACAACCCGCAGACCCGCAAGCTCACCCAGCTCGTGGCCGAGGGCGCGGTGGGCCGGGTGATGATGATCCGCAGCGCCTTCAGCTTCGTCGCCCCGGACCCGGCCAACGTCCGGCTGCGCCAGGGCCTCGACGGCGGGGCGCTGATGGACGTCGGCTGCTACTGCGTGAGCGGCTTCCGCCTGCTGGCGGGCGAGCCCGAGCGGGTGGGCGCGGAGCAGGTCGTGGGCGGCGATGGCGTCGACGTCGCGTTGGCCGGAACCCTTCGCTTCTCCGGCGATGTGATCGCCCAGTTCGACTGCGGGCTCGCGCTCTCACAGCGCGACGATCTCGAGGTCATCGGTGATCAGGGTTCGCTGTTCCTCGATGATCCGTGGCACTGCCGCAGGCCCGTGATCGAACTCCGGCGTCCCGACGGCGTGGAGCGGATCACGTGCGACGTGGTTGATTCCTACAAGCTCGAGGCCGAGAACCTGTCGGCCGCAATCCGCGGTGAGCAGGAGCCGCTGCTCGGACGCGAGGACGCCGTCGGCCAGGCCCGCACGATCGAGGCGCTCTACGACGCCGCCGAGACGGCCCAGGTCGTGACGCTGCAGCGCGGTTGACGGGGCCGGTTGGGGCGGGGCGGGGCGCTTCCCGCGGTTCGGACCGCGGGGCGGGGCGCGGCGGCGCGCCGGTTCGGGGCGCGGGCGCCGCCGGATGTGTTGGTGCGGATGTCGCCGGGAGCGCGGGCGCCGGGCGCCGCCGAGGGTGTTGGGATCTTAGTTGCCATATGTACGCCTAATCCCCCACGCCGCCTGCGCACGCGGCGCCCAGCTCCCCGGGCGTTGGGACGTCCGGTCTCATATACAGACCGAATTCCCCAACGGGAGCGCGGTCGCGCCCCGACCCCGCTCGCCTCGCGTCCCACCCCCGCCCCTCCCGCCCCGCCGCCCCGCAGCACCCGCGGCCGACCGCTCCCCAGCACGCGACCGCACGACCCTCACCCTCCGTCCGCACCCGATGCGAACATATGTTCGTGCCGGACCAAGCGACCATCCTCCACGCGGACCTCGATGCCTTCTATGCCTCGGTTGAGCAGCGTGACGACCCGCGACTGAGGGGCCGGCCGGTGATCGTCGGCGCCGGCGTGGTGCTGGCCGCAAGCTACGAGGCGAAGGCGTGCGGGGTCCGCACGGCGATGGGCGGATCGCAGGCGAGGAGGCTCTGCCCGCAGGCGGTCGTCGTCTCACCGCGCTTCTCCGCCTACACCGAGGCGAGCCGTGAGGTGTTCAAGATCTTCGAGGAGACGGCGCCGGTGGTGGAGGGGCTCTCGATCGACGAGGCGTTTCTGGACGTGCGCGGGCTCGGCCACATCTCTGGCTCTCCGACCGAGATCGCGGTCAAGCTCAGGCGCGCTGTCAGGGCGGAGGTAGGGCTGCGGATCACCGTGGGCGTGGCTCGCACGAAGTTCCTGGCCAAGGTGGCGAGTGGCGTCGCGAAGCCGGACGGGCTGCTGGTGATCCCTCCCCACGCCGAGATCGCCTTCCTGCACCCGCTGCCGGTCGAGCGGCTGTGGGGCGTCGGGCGCGTGACCTCGGTCAAGCTGCGCAGTCGCGGAATCACCACCGTGCGGCAGGTCGCGGCGCTCGAGGAGGGGACGCTTGTGGCGATGCTGGGTCGAGCCTCGGGGCGTCATCTGCACGCACTGGCGCACAACCGTGACCCGCGGCCGGTGCAGGTGCGCCGGCGCCGGCGGTCGATCGGCGCCCAGCGTGCGCTCGGGCGGCGTCGAAGGCCGCCCACGGAGATCGCCGCCTCGCTGACCGGTCTCGTCGACCGGGTGGCGAGACGGCTCCGGGCGGCCGGACGGGTGTGCCGGACCGTGATCCTCAGGCTGCGATTCGAGGACTTCTCCAGGGCCACCCGCTCGTACACGATGGTCGAGCCGACGTCGGACACGCAGACGATCCTCACTACCGCAACGGCGCTGCTGCGCGCCTGCACACCTATGATCGACCGGCGCGGGATCACGCTGATCGGGGTTGCGCTCACCAACCTGGCCGATCAGGGAGCCGTGCAGCTGACTCTGCCATTCAACCGCTCGCCGCAGCTCGACGCCGCGCTTGACCGCGTACGTGACCGGTTCGGCTCGGCTTCGATCACCCGGGGCGTGCTGGTCGGCCGCGACCCCGGGATCTCGATGCCGATGCTCCCGGACTAGGACCGCCGACACGACCGCCCCCCGGCCGCCACCCCGCCCGCGCTCGGCGCACCCTCAACGCCCCCAGCGCAACCCCCACCAACCCGCAACGCGACGCGCCCGGGGCGGTGCCCCGGGCGCGGCAGCAACCAGCTTGTGTTGGTGGCGCTAGGCGCGCTGCGCCACTGGGATCAACACCCGCTCGGCCAGGTCGACCAGCCGGTTGGAGTAACCCCACTCGTTGTCGTACCAGGCGACGATCTTGACCTGCGTGCCGTCGATCACCGAGGTGAGCCCGGCGTCGAAGGTCGAGGAGTACGGCGAGCCGACGATGTCGGACGAGACGATCGGATCCTCGGTGTAGGCGAGGATCCCCTCGAGCGCACCGGTATCGGCGACGCTCGCCATCGCGGCGTTGATGTCCTCCTTGCTCGTCGCAAACTCGGCCTCGACGGTGAGGTCGACCAGTGAGCCGGTGGGAATCGGCACGCGAACGGCGAACCCGTTCAAGCGCCCCGCGAGCTCGGGGATCACCAGACCTAGCGCCTTGGCGGCGCCGGTCGAGGTCGGCACGATGTTCACCGCCGCCGAGCGGGCGCGGCGGAGATCGGAGTGCGGTCCGTCGAGCAGGTTCTGGTCGGCGGTGTATGCGTGCACGGTGGTCATCAGACCGTGCCTGATTCCGACCGTCTCGTGCAGCACCTTGGCCACCGGGGCCAGGCAGTTCGTCGTGCAGGACGCGTTCGAGATGATGTCGTCCTTGTCCGGGTCGTAGACCTCGTCGAAGTTCACGCCGAGAACCACCGTGGCATCCGGCGGCTCATCACCCTTCGCAGGCGCCGAAATGATCACCTTGCGGGCGCCGGCCTCGAGGTGCTGTGCCGCTGCCGCACGGGTGCGGAAACGACCGGTGGACTCGATCACGACATCGACGCCGAGATCGCTCCACGGCAGCTTGCTCGGGTCGGTCTCGGCCAGGGCGAGAACGCGCTGGCCGTTGATCATCAGCGCGTCGTCGGCGGCCTCCACGGAACCGTGAAAGCGGCCGTACACGGAGTCGTACTTCAACAGGTGCGCCAGCGTGGCCGTGTCAACGAGATCGTTCACGGCGACCAGCTCGATCTCGGCCTCCCTCTCATAGGCGGCGCGGACCAGGCAACGGCCCACCCGGCCAAATCCATTTACAGCTACTCGCACGGACATCAGTACCTCAGTTCGTCGATGGTTTGCGCGCTCGGAGCGAGCGCTCGGAGTTGCTCGAGCCCCTCCTCGATTCCGAAGGCCAGGGCCTCGAGGTCAGGAGTCGATTCACAGTCGGCGTTGATCCCGAACGTGATCACGCCGTTGTAGGAGAAGAGAGCGATGCCGACCGAGTGGTCGGCGGCCAGCGGGACAACCGGGTACAGCTCGTGCATCCTTGCCCCGAACGCATATAGCGGCACCTTCGGCCCGGGGACGTTCGTGATCGTCACGTTGAACAGCCGCTTGGAGAAGTAGGTCCGGGCCAGAGCCGCTCGGATGACGACCGGCGGCGCCAGCGAGGCGAGGTCCATCAGCGCAGTCGGGCCGGCGCCGGCCCCGCTGTACTTCAGCCTGCGCGTGTTCCAGACGATCCGCCGCAGACGCTCGGCCGGATCGTCTTCGGCGACCGGCAACTCGACAAACAGCGACGTCACCTGGTTGCCCAGCGCCATGTGTCCCGACTCGTCCCGGAGGTTCATCGGCACCATCGCACGCAGGCCGCGGGCGGGCAGCCGCTCGCCGCGGCTCTCCAGCAGCCTCCTCAATCCTGTCGTGCAGGCCGCGAGCACCACGTCGTTCACCGAGCCATGGAGCTCCCGGCTGATCGCCTTGAGCTCGGCCAGCGGAGCGCGCACGACCGCAAATCTCCGCGCCTGACCGATCGGGACGTTGAGCGAGGTGCCCGGCGCCCCGATGACCTCATCGTGAACCATCAGGTCGACCAGCGCACGCGAGCGCTTGAGCGTCTCACTGGGGTGGACTGCTGCGTGCACCACGGCTCCGGCGGCATGTGCGCCGGCCCCGGCGGCCTGCGCGATCGCGTCGGGGACGTGCAGCCCCCCGCCGCGCCCGTTCTCGGCCGGCGCCGAAATGATCTCGGACGACGGCTTCTTCTCCGGGTTCGGCTCAGGATCGAGCAGCAGCTGCACGACGTCGACCGAACCGACGCCGTCGACCAGACAGTGATGCGTCTTCTGCACAATCGCCCAGCGTCCACCCTCGAGACCCTCGACGAGCACGATCTCCCACAGCGGTCGCGAGCGATCGAGGGGGTGCGAGAACATCTCGGCCAGGCAGTCGCACAGCTGGCCGTCGGTCCCGGGTGCGGGTAGCGCCGCGTGGCGAACGTGATTGGCGATGTCGAAGTGCTCGTCCGGTACCCAGTGCGGCCACGCGAAGCCGCCCGTTCGCGTCGAGGACAGTCGCTGCGAATAGCGCGGTAGCGAGCCGAGGCGACCGGCCAGCCCATCGCGGACCGCCTGGAGCGTGGGAGCGCCGCCGCCGGGCAGCGGATCGAACACCATCACTCCGCCGATGCTCATCAGCGCGCCGTCGTCGAGCTGCTCGAGCTCGAGGAAGGTCGCATCGAGCGCGGTGAGCGTGTCCGTCATACCACGAAGCTACGGCCGCGCCACGCCCATGTAATCGGGGCCAACTCACAGCGCGCCTACGTAGTTCTCCGCGACGCGCGGACTGCTGCGAAAGCAGGACGGCTAGGCCGAGAGGGAGGCGATCGGCGCCGGCGGCGGCGCGGACTCGACGCGCACCCGCGCGTCGACGATCATCGCGCCCTCCGGGGACACGACGAGCGGGTTGCAATCGAGCTCGGCGATCTCCGGATGCGCGTCGACCATCGCGCCCACCCGAAGCAGCACATCCTCAACCGCGGCCAGGTCGCACGAGGGCGCGCCGCGGTAGCCGACCAGCATCGGGAACGTCTGCAGCGAGCGCAGCATCTCCTTGGCATCGAGGTCGGTGACCGGCGTAATCCTCACCGCCACGTCTTTGATCAGCTCGGCCGTCGTCCCACCGGCGCCGCAGGCGAGCACGGGCCCGAAGCTGCGGTCGTTGACCACGCCGACGATCAGCTCGACCCCTTCCGGAACCATCGGCTGCAGGACCAGTGCCTCGAGCGGATGGCCGGCCTGCGTCACCGCCGCCTCGATCTGCACGGCCGCGGCACGGACCTCATCCGGCCCATCGAGACCCAGCAGCACGCCGCCGGAATCGCTCTTGTGCACGAGCCCGGTTGCGACCGCCTTGAGCGCTACCGGGCGGCCCATCTCCGCGGCGGCCGCCGCGGCAGCCTCGGAGTCGGCGACGACTCGCGTGGTCACGAGCGGCAGCCCATAGCACTCGAATAGCGCCGCCACCCTCTCCGGCGAAAGCCAATCCGTGTCCGCGGCGAGCTGCTCGCTGATCACCGCGGCCGCGCGCTCAGGCTGCGCGTTGGAGAGCACCGGCGTGCTGCCCGTCGGGCGCGAGCGCCAGCGGCCGTGCCTGGCGGCGAGCGCCACAGATCGCGCTGCGTCCTCCGGGAACTCGTAGCCGGGGACCTCGACCTTCCCGGACGCCAGCTCCTCGGGCACTCCTTCGCTGGTCATGAACACCGCCGCGATCGTGACCCCGGGCGCGCTCTCGGCTGCCTCGCGGATCGCCACCGCCACGTCCACCGCCTCCGTGACCAGCGGTGGAACGAAGATGGCGAGGATCGCGTCGCACGCATCGGCGTCAACGAGGGTTTGGATCGTGCGCTCGTAGTCAGCCGCCGAGGCGGTCGCGATCATGTCGATCGGGTTGCCCATCGCGGCGGCCGGCGGCAGGAACGCAGCGAGATGTCCGACCACCGCCTCGCTGAGCTGTGGCACATCCACCCCATGCGCTTGGCAGGCGTCCGCGCACATGATCCCGGGGCCGCCCGCGTTGGTCACGATCGCCACCCGGTCGCCCTTGGGGACCGGCTGCTTGGTCAGCAGCGCAGCGACGTTGAACAGCTCGTGCAGCGTGTCGGTCCGAATCACACCGGCCTGGTCGAACAGCGCGTCGACCGTGACGTCGGAGGCCGACAGCAGCGCGCCGGTGTGCGAGGAGGTGGCGCGGGCGCCGGCGGCCGAGCGCCCGCTCTTGACGGCCAGGATCGGCTTCTTGCGGGCCATCCTCGGCGCCAGGCGCGAGAACTTGCGCGGGTTCCCGAACGACTCCAGATACATGAGCGCGACATCGGTGCTCGGGTCCTGCTCCCAGTACTGAAGGAAGTCGTTGCCCGAAAGATCGGCCTTGTTGCCGACCGACACGAACGTCGAGAGACCGACGCCGAGGCGCCCCGCGGCCTCGATGATCGCGATTCCGAGGCCACCGCTCTGCGAAAGGAACCCGACCCGCCCCGGCATCGCCGGATGTGGCGCAAACGTGGCGTTGAGCCGGACATCCGGGTGCGTGTTGAGCACGCCGAGGCAGTTGGGTCCGATCAGTCTCATCCCGGAGCTGCGGCAGATCTCCACCAGTTCCCGCTGGAGATGTGCACCCTCCACGCCCGCCTCCGCGAAGCCTGCCGAGATGACCAGGAGTGAGCGAACGCCGGCGCTCGCGCACTCCCGCGCGACCTCGACCACGTTTGCCGCGGGCACCACGACGACGCCGAGATCCACGGTTCCGGGGACGTCGAGGATCGTGTGGTGTGCCGGGAGCGACTGGACGACGTCGGCATGGGCGTTGACGGCATACACCGCGCCCTCGAACTCATTCGAGAGCAGGTTCCGAAGGATCTCGCCGCCGACCGTGCCACGGCGACGCGAGGCGCCGATCACCGCCACCGAATGCGGTACAAGGAAGCTCTTGACCGCCGCCACGGCGGCCGTCCGTTCGCGCTCGTCGAACCGCGCGAGCGCCTGTGTGGAGAGCGAAGTCGGGAGCTCGATCGCGATCGCGTCGGGGGTCGCGCGCATGTCGACCGGGAAGCCGCTCTGACGGAACACCTCGATCATGCGGTGGTTGTGCGGGAGCACCTCGGCCGTGAACGTGTGAATCCCGTGCTGCTCCGCGATGCCGGCAAGATGCGCCAGCAGAATCGTCGAAATGCCTCTGCCCTGCCACTCGTCCGACACGAGGAAGGCCACCTCGGCCGTATCACCCTGGGTCCTCACGTACGCAGCGTGCGCGACGATCGCCGTCGGGTCACCGCTGACCGCGACCATCGCGAAGCGATCCGCGTAATCGACGTCCACTGACCAGGCGGCCGCCCACTCAAGGTTCGGAGCGCCGAAGAAGCGAAAGCCGATCGACTCCGGCGAGATCGCCTCGAGGAACGACCTGATCGCGTCCTTGTCCTCCTGCCGCACGGGCCGGACATGCAGACTCGAGCCGTCCCGCAGGACGACATCGGCCTCCCGCTCACGCGGGTAGACGATCGAGCTCACCGACGTCATTGAGCCCAGTATGGGAACCGCCGGTTGGTCGGGCATCCGGGTCTTCTACGGATCCTACGCCCGGCCCACCCGAAACCGGAGGATTTGCCAGGCGGCCCAGGCGCACCGCCCACACAGCCGTCAGGCGTCTACGGGACCGCGGTCAACCGCGGACGACCGGGAACCGAGACGAGCCCCGAGCCGCACAGTTCATCCGATCCCATCGCCAGCAATTCATCGAGCAGTGCCAGCGCCGCAGCATGCGTCGCATCGGTGTGACGACGGATCGCGTGCACCGCGTGGGTACCGCAGGCGTCGAGTTGTGGCCGGCGTTGGCTGGCCAGGACGCGCAGGGCCGGCGGAAGCGCTTGCAACCACCGGCTGCTCCTTTGCGCCGCCGCCCAGTCCGCAAGTCGCAACGCGCGAGCGCGCTCCACCTCGGCCGAGCTGCGGCTCCCGACAATCCTCGACGCATGGTCGTACAGGTCCTGACGCCGCTCGTCGGACACCGAGTCGTTGTAGGCGCGCAGGAACGATCCGATCGCCGGACACACCGATCCGGGATGGTCGGTGAACTGTTCACCGGCGAGCATCGAGGCGAGCTCCATCACGCAGGCCCCATCTGCGGGGGAACTGTGCTTCCCCCTGCTCAGCTTGATCGTCTGGTGCGAAACCGTCGACATGAGCACCTTCCTTCGGGGAATGCAGAACTGCTGTTCAGGTGCTCAGCTTGACCCCGGTCTAAACCGCGTCGGGGCGAGCGCTAGAGCGAGGCTTTGATCTTGAGCGGCTCCTGGCCGACGCTCCTCAGACCCTGCTCGATCGCCTCGTTCACCTGGGTGACGACCGCCACCCGCGCATACGGCTTGTTCTCCGCCGGGATCAGGTGCCACGGGGCCGCCTCGTGATCGGTGTGGTCAAGCATGTCGACGAGTGCACGCTCGTACTCGGGACGATGGGCGAGGTTCCGCCAGTCCTCGTCGGTCAGCTTCCAGCGCTTTAGCGGGTCGTGCTCGCGGGCGCGGAAGCGCTTGAGCTGCTCCTTCTCCGACAGGTGCAGCCAGAACTTGACCAGCACCATTCCCTCGTCGCAAATACCACGCTCGAAGCTCACGATCTCGCTATATGCGCGCTGCCACTGCGGCTCGGTGGCGAACCCCTCCACCCGCTCGACCAGCACCCTGCCGTACCAGGAGCGATCGAGCACCGTCATCCCGCCCCAGCCGGGGAGGGAGGGCCAGAAGCGCCAGAGGAAGTGATGGCGCTTCTCGCGTTCGGTCGGCGCCGCGAACGAGGCGACGCTCACATGCCGCGGGTCGAGCGGGCCGGTCAGGCGACGGATTGCGCCGCCCTTGCCCGATGCATCCCAGCCTTCGAACACCACGCACAGCGGCGGCCCCAACGCGCCCTCGCCGATCAGGCCGGCGCACTGCAGGCGCAGGGCGAGCAACCGCTGCTGCGCCACCTGCAGCTGCTTCTGACCATCCGAACCCGAAAGCTTTGCCGACAGGTCGACCGAATCCAGGGCGTGCACGCACGGATACTCTCACAGTCACCGGTGCCCGATTCTGCGGCTGTCAGTCCCGAGCAACTGCGCGCAGCGCTGGAGCGAGCGGCGGGATCCGATTCGGTCCAGCAGCGCGAAACCCACATCTCGCAGGTGTTCATCGTCGGGGATCGCGCCTTCAAGCTCAAGAAGCCGCTCGTGCTGCCGTTCGTCGACTACGGCACGCCGGCGCGGCGGCGCGAGATGTGCCTCCGGGAGGTGGCGCTCAACCGCCGCCTGGCCCCGGACATCTATCTCGGCGTTCGGTCCGTCGTCCCGAGCGACGACGGCGTGGCGCTCAGCGACGAGGGGGCCGCGGACGCGATCGATTACGTGGTTGAGATGCGCCGCTACGACGAGCAGCAGACGCTCGCGTCCCGGCTCAATCGGGGTGAGCTGCGTCGCGAGGAGGTGACCGATCTTGGCGCCCGACTGGCCGACTTCCACGCTGGCTGCCAGCCGGTGCGTGACGAACTCGACCGCGTCCGCCACGAGGTCGAGCGTAACCTCGGCGAGCTCCCCGCGGCGGCCGAGCTGCACGCCGAGACCGAGCGGATTCGGATGCTGAGCCGGCTGCTGCGCCGGTATATGAAGGCCCACGCTTCCGAGCTGCGCGATCGCGCCGGCCGCGGCTGCGTGAGGGAGTGTCACGGCGATCTCCGGTCCGAGCACGTCGTACTGGGCGACTCCCCCGCGATCGTCGACTGCGTGGAGTTCGACCCGCGGCTGAGAACGCTCGACGTCTCCGACGACCTCGCATTCCTGGTCATGGACCTCACGGCACTCGGAGGCGAGCGGTTCGCAGATCAGCTCATCGAGGGCTATCGCGGCGCCGGCGGCGACACCGGCGAGGATTCGCTGCTCTCCTTCTTTGGCGTCCATCGGGCGCTGATCCGCACGAAGGTCCTGCTCGTGCGCTCCGCGCAGCATCAGCCCGAGAGCGCTGCCCACGGCCACCTCAGCGTCCGAGCCCGAGCGCTCCTATCCGTGGCCGAGCGGTTCGCCTGGCGAGCGCGAGGGCCGCTGGCGATCGTCGTATGCGGCGTCCCGGCCAGCGGCAAGTCCCATCTGGCCGCGGCGCTCGCCCAGGAGGCGGAGCTGCCATGGCTGAGCACTGACGTGGTTCGCAAGCGCCTTTCCGGACTGCGGCCGACCGCCCGCGCTCCCCGGTCCCAATACCGCGAGGAGATCAACCGGGAGACGTACGCCGAGCTCGGCCGCCGCGCCGCGGTCGCCGCCCGCGATCGCGGCGCGGTCGTCGACGGGACCTTCCGTCACCGCGGCGACCGAGACGCGTTCATGCGCACGTTCGCCGATGCGGCGCCGTTGCGTTACATCGAGTGCCGGGCACCGGACGAGGTGCTGAGGCACCGCGCCCTGGCCCGCGAGCACGATCCTGGGCGGGTGTCGGATGCGACCGTCGACGTCGTGATGCGCGAGCGCACGAGCTGGCAGCCGCTCGACGAGGTGCCCGAGCGACAGCGGACGGCCGTCCGTACCGATCAGCCGCTCGACCGCATCGTCGCGAATGTCGTCGAGTGGCTTGACGGAACCCTGTGATCCGGCTACTCGGCGGGCCGAGGCACCACGAGCACCGGACAGGCGGCATCGTGCATCAGCGCCTCACCGGTGCTGCCGAGCATCAGCCGCGCCATCGGCCCCCAGCGGCGGGAGCCCATGACCAGCAGATCCACCTCGCCGCTCAACTCGAGCAGCCGATCCGCCGGCCGGCCTCGCACGGTCTCCACACGCGCTACGGCGCCTGACGCCTTGGCCGTCGCCTCCGCGTGCTCGAGCAGCGACTTCGACCGGTGCTCGAGCGTCGCTTCCCAGTCCTTGACCATGTCGTCCGCCCACACGTATGACCAGCCGGTGGACGGCAGGCGATCATCGACGATCCCGACAACGCTGAGCTCTGCCCCGGAGCCCGCTGCCAGGCTGCTGGCAAGCTGGACCGCCGCATCGGACTCAGGACCGCCGTCATAGCCGACACCGATACGCCTCGGTGGCTCCATGCCGCGGTCGCGCAGACCCTCCGGGGCGACCGCGAGCGCACACTCGAAGTTGCACAGCAGCTGCCGCGTCCGCTTGCCGATGCGAACCCGGCCGTCGGCAGCGTGGCGACTCGAGCCGACGACGAGGAGGTCACGGTGCTCACGTTCGATCACGCGGTGAAGCGCCCGGGCAACGGAAAGATCTGTCTCTACAACCGTTCGAGCGCCGGGCGCAAGCTGGTCCCGGATCTCGGTCAGGACAGCGGCCGCCTCTTTCTCCTGGCTGGCCCAGTCCATGCCAGTTGGGAGCACAACGATCGGCTGGGGATGCACCGCGACAAGGAGCAATTCGGCATCGGCCGCGCGAGCGAGCGCGGAACCGAGCACCGCGGCGTCGCGGCCCTGCGGGAACCCGTCAATCCCAACCGCGATCTTCGAGATCGTGGCCGGACTGCGCGGGGCGGAATTTTGGGCTTCGGTCGCTGTCGACATGGTCTATGGACTAACTGTCCCACCGGTTCGGGGGTGGCGAATCCGTCCCCAGCCTCCGTTTCGATCCGTGATTACTACTTAGCGATTTCGCCCGCAGTCCCGATGGCAACGGGGGTTCGATGATCGAGAATCGAGTCCATGAGCGCACGTCCGCCCACCGTTGCCGTGTTCGGCCCCGACACCCTGCTGAGCATCGCCGTCGAGGCCCGGAAGGATGCCGACGACATCCACCTTCACGCGGCCGGCCAGGGCGTCTGGGTGACCCGAATGGCGGGCGAGCTCGGCGCCCACCCGATCCTGTGCTCGTTCCTCGGGGGCGAGAGCGGCGCGGCGCTGACCCCACTGCTCGAGGCACTCCCTGGCGAGCTCCGCCTGACCCGGACCGGCTGCGCGAACGGGACGTACATCGCCGACCGGCGCACCGGGGAGCGGGAGGTGCTGGCCTCTGAATGGCGTGCGGCACCGCAGCGCCATGAGGTCGATGACCTGGTGGCAGCCACGTGCGCGGCCGCACTCGGGAGCGACGTGCTCGTCGTCTGCAATCCGTTTCCCGTCGACGGCTTCCCCGAGCAGGCGTACGCGACGATCGTCGCCGATGTCCGCGCCGCCGGGATCCCCGTGATCGTCGATCTCTCCACCCCACGGCTCGATCAGACCCTCCCGTTCGCGCCCGACCTCGTCAAGCTCAACGACTGGGAGCTGGCCGAGTACGTGAGCGGGCCCGTCGATGGGGTGCTGGGGCTCCGCGCCGCGCAGTCGCTGCTCGAGGCCGGAGCCGGTGCGGTCGCCGTGACCCGTGGTGAGGGGCCGATTCTCGTCCTCGACGGCCGTCGGGAACCATACGAGATCGTCCCGCCCCGCTTCCCTCAGGGCTTCCGTGAGGGCTGCGGCGATGCGATGACCGGCGCAATCGCCGCCAGCTGGGCCTCGGGCGCCTCCCTGCGCGACACGCTCGTGCTCGGAGCAGCGGCCGGAGCCGGCAACTTCCTGCGCCATGGTCTCGGCACCGGACGCCGGCGGACGATTGAGGAGCTCGTGGCCCAGGTCGCCACGCGGCCGCTGTCGGTCCCGGTCAGTCCGTAGACAGTCTCTTGGGCGCGAATGGCGGGGCGACCGACTCGCCCGCGACGATCGCGTGCGCGGCTGTGCTCGCCACCCAGTCGAGATGAGGCGCGGTGGTCGGGCAGCTCGCCAGCACCTCGATCGCGCCGCGGAGCTCGACGCGCCGTCCCGCGTGCGAGCTGTGGGCATCGCTGCCGAGCACGTGGATCACGCCGGCCTCGGCGAGGGCGAGCATGCCGGCCCGGGTCGACGGATCGACCAGGAACGCGGCCGTCGCCTGAACCAGCGCCCCCCGTTCGGTCAGGCGTCCGAGTCGCACCACCATGTCCGCTCCGAGATGCCGTTCCGGGTGCGCGACCAACGCACTGAGGCCCTGTCGCCCAAGCACATCGGCAGCCCGATCGAGACGAGCGTCAAGCGGGCCGGGCGAGGGCTCAAGCAGGATCCAGCGACCCCCGCCTCCGAGGCTCACCGCGTTCAGCTCGGCAAGGGTCAGCTCCGATACCCGGTCGGCGGCCACCTCCCCGCCGCCCAGGATCGCCGTCTCAAGCTCGGCGTCCCGGATCGCGGCGCGCAGCTGCTCGAGGCGACCCGGCAACTCAGGGATCCGCACGTCATGGTCGGCGCGGATGTGAGGCGTTGCGCAGATCGCCTCGATCCCGTCATGCTGCGCCTGGGCGGCCATTGCGACGGCGTCGTCGAGATCGAGCGCGCCGTCGTCAAGCGACGGGAGGATGTGGCAGTGCAGATCGATCATCGCGCGGCCGGGATTGTGGTTCCGGAGGCGAGCGCGGCGCCGTAGCCGACCCTTACCGCGATGCCTGGCGCAGCCATGCCTGCCGGTCGGCCTGACGCTCCGCGGGCAGCGGCCCGGCGAGGTCCTCAGCCGCCTGCAGGCACCGCAGCGCGAAGCTGAACGAACCGCGCCGGGCGTTGGCGTCCGCAAGCTCGAGCAGCAGGTCGATCGCGTCGTGCTCGTCGGCCTCGAGCTGCTCGGATTCCTCGGGCTCCGCGGGCGCTTCTCGGTCGCGCAGCGCGGAGCTGGTCAGGCTCTCGTGCGCGAGATAGGGCGCCAGGAACCTGCCCGCGACCTTGGCCGGCGGCCACCACAACGGCTCGACCGCCGCTTCGGATACGTCATCGGTCTTGCGGAGAAAGCGAGGCAGGTCACCGGTCAGAAGCAGGCCTCGGAGCACCGGGTGGAAGGGCTTGGGGGTCACGCCAACCCCCAGCGCCGACGCGATCGCGCTCGCTGCGGCATCGGCCTGCTGCGCGGCCAGGCCACCCTGCTTGATCGGGAACGTAGTGCCGTCGCCGGCCGCATACACGCGCGGCCAGCCCGGGACGGCGCCAAAGCGGTCGGTGAGGATGAAGCCTTCCTCGTCGTGGGGAAGGCCGCTCAGATACGGCCCGTCGGGACGAGGGATCGTGACAACGGCATCGACTCCGCGCACCGCTGTGGTCTGGCCCACGAACTCGATCCCGGACTCGTACAGCAGGCGTCCCACGACGTGGCCGACCTCGGCGCCGAAGGCCTCCAGCGGATGCGCCTCGTCGGTCATCAGCGACAGGGTCAGCTCGACCCGGTGACGCCGGGCCCACCATGCGGTCAAGAGCGCGAGCTCGTATAGCGGCATCAGCCATGCGACCCCGATCGGGGCGACGAACGCGACCCGCTTGACGTCTCCAGACAGCGCGTCGGCGAGAACCTGCTTGAACGCCTGCTCGGATCCCGGGCCACCGAAGCTCACGGCGTCGTCGATCGCGCTGTGCGGCTCCGCGCCGATCGCCACGAGCAGGTAGTCGTAGGCAAGCTGCTCTCCCGCGGCGGTCGTCACGACCGAGGCAGCGGGATCGACCGATGCCAGCGCTCCCATCCGGAATGCCGCATGCTGGTCGTTGGCGATCTCCGCGATCTCCTTGCGATGCAGGTCTCCGAGCCCGAAGCACTCCGCCACCGCGGTCGGCCGGTACACGAACTCCGAGGCATTCGAGAGCAGCTCGACCGAGACTGTCCCGCCAAGGTGCGACCTCAGCGCGAGCAGAGCCTCGATCCCGGCGACGCCGGCTCCCGCGATCAACACCGTCGGACGGTGGTGAACTGCGTGGAGATTCCGCATGGATCCAGCGTAGGCTCCACTCAGGGGAGCCGGGAACCGCGCCTTCTACGCGTGCGATCGCGTAGTTCTCCACACCCGCACAGGCGTATCGTCGCTGTCCCATGCGCATCTTCGAGCATCCGTCCTCGCTCGAACACGATCCGCGCGTGCACTCGCCCGAGCACCCTGACGTGCCGGAGCGCATCGAGGCGATCGTCAGCGCGATGGACTCGGCCGGCTGGCCTGGTTCCGAGCGCGTGCTCGCTCCGGCCGCCACCGACGACGAGCTCGAGCTCATCCACGATGCTGGGCACGTGAACTGGATCCGGGAGCTGTGCGCTAGCGGCGGCGGCCAGATCGACGCCGACACGGCGGTTGGCGAGGCCTCCTACCAGGCCGCCGTGTATGCCGCCGGCGCCGCCTGCGAGATGGTCAGATCGCTCGTGTCGGATCAGACGCGCACCGGCTTCTGCATCGTCCGCCCCGCCGGGCACCACGCCGAGCGCGACCGGGCGATGGGGTTCTGCCTGTTCAACAACGTCGCCATTGCCACCGAGCTGGCGATTCGTCGGCTCGGCCTGCACCGGGTGTTCGTCCTCGACTGGGACGTGCACCATGGCAACGGGGCGGCTGAGATCTTCCGCCGCCGCGACGACGTGCTGTTCGCGAGCATCCATCAGGCAGGTCTGTTCCCGGGCACCGGCTCGCTCGCCGACGCCGGCTCCGGCGCGGGCCTCGGTTACACGATCAACATCCCGGTTCCCTCCCGCTCCGACGAGGAGATATGGCTGTCGGTGCTCGAGCACGTGATCCTCCCTGCCGCCGCCGAGTTCCGCCCCCAGCTGGTGCTGATCTCGGCGGGCTACGACGCCCACCGCGACGATCCACTCGGCGACTGCCTGCTCGAACGCGACTCGTTCGCGCAGATGGCCTGCCAGGTGCGCGACCTGGCGCAGGCGGCGAACGCGCCGGTCGGCGCGGTTCTCGAGGGGGGCTATGCGCCGGCCGCGCTTGGGGACTGTGTGCTGGCCACCATCGAGGCGCTCGACGGAGCCGGCGAGTCGGAGTCGATCGCGCCTGACCCGCTCATCACCTCGCGCGTGGCCGCGCACGTCGGCCACTTCTGGGAGCTGTGACCGGGGTCTAGGTATGCGCCGTGTCGCGCTGCGCGAGATACGGGGCGAGGTACCTGGAGGCGATCTTGGCGCGGGACTCCCAGGCCGGGGTCTCTGAGGCCTCCGAGGTGTCGCCCTGGCCACCGGTCAGATGGGCGCTGATATAGAGGGGCTTTCCGCCGGTCAGGAGCACGCCGAGGATCACCGGCCGCACCGGTGCCGGGCTCAGGTCGACGCCGGCGAGCGCCGCAATCGCCTCGGCCGCAGCATCCGCCTGCTGAGACGCGATGCCACCGTGCTTGACGGCGAAATCGGCCGCGTCGCCGGCGGCGTACACCCGCTCAACGCCCCGCACCTGACCGTGGTCGTCGATCGGGATGAAGCCGTCCTCGTCGGACGGGAGCCCCGGCAGCGACGGCCCGACAAGCTCGGGGAGCGCCACCACACGATCGAACTCGAGGCGCCGACCTCCCGGGCTGACGGTAACGACACCACCGCCGGGGATCTCCGCATAGGCCGACGTCACGACCTCGATTCCCCGGTCTTTGAGCCGCTGCGCGACGGCCTCGCTCGCCTTCTCGCCAAACACCCCGAGAGGCGCGTCCTCCGGCGTGATGATCGTAATCGCCACCTCGGTCCCCATGTCATAGGCGCGCGTGGCGGTGAGCAGCGCGAGCTCGTAGATCGGAAGCTGCCACGGCATCCGCGGCGGCGCCACAAACGCGAGCCGCTTCACCAATCCCGCCTCGACATCCTGCACGAGGCCGTGGAGAAGCTCGTCGAGCTGGCGGTCGTCGACCGTTATCACCCGGTCGTAGCGTGGTCGGATGCTCGCCCCAAGCGCCACCAGCAGCGCGTCATACGGGATTTGCTCGCCACCATCCGTGGTTACGGTCCGGCCAGACGCGTCCACGCTCTGCAGCGCATCCTGGTGGTAGTCGATGCCGAGGTCACGCGTGATCTCGTCGAGCGGGTAGCGCTGCGCGCGGGCGAACGCGAACGGCTCCTGGACCGTCAGCGGCCGGTAGACGAACTCGGTCGACGGCGAGAGCAGCCGCAGCCGCACGCGGTCACCGGCGAGTTCCCTCAGCGCCAGCGCGCCCTCGAGGGCCGCAACACCACCGCCCGCGATCAGGACGTCGAACGGCTGGGCGCTATCTGAAGCCATGTCCCCAGCTTAACCAGCCCGCGCAGATTGGCGCGGACAGGCCGGGCGGGCGGCGCGCACGGCCGCAGGCCGGCCGGGCCCGCGGGCGGGCGGCGGGCGCCTACCCCTCGCCCCACGCCAGCGTGCCGGCGATGTCCAGGGTGGAGAGAACTCCGGCCGGGCGCTGCACGCGCGGATCGATCACGATCACGTGGGTGGCGTTGTGGGAGACCATCAGCTCGGCCGCCTGGCGCAGCGGCACGGAGGGCTCGACGGTCAGCGGCTCATGAGAGGCCAGCGACGCGGCCGTCTTCTCGGCGCCGCCGCTGATTCCGGCGCGGAGCACGTCGAGATCCGAGATCAGGCCCCAGACCAGCGACTCGCCGGACTCGTGCGAGATTCCCATCACCACCACGCAGTGGACGTGATGGGTGGCCATCGTGCGCGCGACGTCGGTGATCGTGGCATCGGGGTCGCAGAACAGCACGCCCGGATGCATCGCGTCGGCGACGGTGGCGTTATCGATCGATGGCGTCAAGTAGCTGCCGTGAGAGGTGGTTGCGGACATCTCGCCCTCCTGAGTTTCCGAATTGCCATTCGAACGTACGCTGCCTCGGAGCGGTGGTCATCGGTGGTTTTCCACATAGGCTTGCGTGAATGTCGCAGGATCCCCCGCAACGAAACGGCCGCCGGCCGACCTTCGACGAGGAGCTGCTGCTGTGGCTCGGCGACGAGCCCGAGTCGGTACGTGCGGAGGACTCCGCGCGGATCCATGAGATCGCGGCCGAGTTCGCGCTCGGCTTCGACCGCCTGTCATCGCTCGGTCCCGCCGTGACCGTCTTCGGGTCCGCCCGGACCCCGCCGGACCATCCTCACTACGCGATGATCCGATCGATCGCCGCCGCGCTCGGGCGCGCCGGCTACGCGATCATCACCGGCGGCGGCGCCGGCCTGATGGAGGCCGCCAACCGCGGCGCCCGCGACGCCGGGGCCGTGTCGGTCGGCTGCAACATCGAACTTCCACGCGAGCAACGCCTCAACCAGTTCGTCGACATCGCGATGCGCTTCCGCCACTTCTTCGCGCGGAAGGTGATGTTCGTCCGCTACGCCAGCGCATTCGTGATCGGACCCGGCGGATTCGGGACGCTGGACGAGCTGTTCGAGGCGCTGACCCTGATCCAGACCGCCACGATCACCCATTTCCCTTTGATCCTCGCCGGCGACGGCGAGTGGGGCGGCATGCTCGACTGGCTGCGCACCCGCGCGCTGACCGATCACCGGATCGAGGCCGCCGACCTCGACGGAATCCATACCGCGAGCGACCCGGAGGAGATCGTCCGGCTTGTCACCTCCGCCCACGCACGGGCGCGCGTGGAGGAGGAGCGGCTGCGCCGGCGGAGGCGCCGAGGCTGATTGGGGGGCCCCTACGCCCCGAGCAGGTCCCGGCGCGAGAACGCCCACACCGACAGCACCGCACACGCGACCCCGACGCCGAGCATCACGAGCGCCGCGCCGACCCGAAACGGCTGCGCCGGGACGAACCCGACGTGCTCGAACGGCGTCACCTTGACCAGCCATTTCGGCGCCCCGAGCAGCGACCCGAACAGCTGCCATAGGAACGCGACCACCACCAGTCCGTACGCCAGCCCGGCCGAGGCGCGCGGCACGAGTGCGTACAGCAAGGCCGCCAGGCCCAGGAACAGCAGCGCGACGGGCATGCAGTTCAGCCCTGCCTCGAGCATCCGCCACAGCGACAGCCGCACGCCGGCGGACTCGGCGCCGGCCCACGCCAGGATCCCGGCCACGAGCGAGATCCCGAGCCCGCCCAGGACCGCCAGCCCGAGTCGGCCGCCGAGCCAGGACTTGCGATCGACCGCCAGCGCCAGCGTCGTCTCGAGCTGCTCGTCGGCCTCCTCGTGGCGGGCGGCGCCGATCTGCGCCACCGCGAATAGACAAACCACGAGGATGAAGAAGATCCAGGCGAACCCGATGTAGCCCTTCGGTGTCAGGATCGATCCCGAGCCCAGCTTCTCGAGCTGCTGCTGCAGGTTCTTGGAGATCCCGGCCGACGAGATGCTGTCGGAGATCACCCCCACGATGTAGGCGAACGCACCGACGCTCACCCCCCACACGAGCAGGCTGAAGCGCTCCAGCCGCAGCGCGAACCGGGTCGGTGACCCGAGCAGTCCGAGCCACGGGTCGGCAGCGTCGCGGGCGGCCAGCAGGCCGCTGCCGACATCCCGCCCCAGCGCGATCCGTGCCGAGCACCAGAGCAACGCCGCGCTCGCCGCCAGCGGCAGGACCAGCACCCACGGGCGGGCCCCGGTGAACGGCCGGAGTTCCTCGGCCCAGCCCAGCGGAGTCAGCCACCGCAGCCAGCCTGCGCCCGAGGACGTGTCGGCGATCACGCGCAAGAGCAGCGAGAGTCCGACGACCGCGCCCCCCAGTTCGAGTGCCATCCTGCGCGTTGGGGCGACCTGGCTGGTCAGCGCCCCGACTCCGACGAACACCGGGATCGTGGCGACCACCACCAGGGCCAGATATGCCGACGGGCCGAACGGCAACCGCGCAATCACGAGGCCGACCAGCACCGCGACCCACAGGATGAGGATCCCGGCGCCGACCGCGGCGAGCGACGCAAACAGCGCGTCCCGGCGCCCGATCGCACCCGCCAGCACGAGCTCCGCCCGGCCCGTGTCCTCCTCGGTCCGGAGCGCCCGCACCGCGGCGAGCAGGCCGAACACGGCGGCGAAGATCGCCAGCGTGCCCCCCACCCGCCACGCCGTGTAGCCGCCGGTCGTGAGCAGGTTGAACGGCTCCCCGTAGAACAGCCTCACGGCGCTGTTGCCGCCGAACGAGTGCGCGAACTCGAGCCGGCTCTGCACGGTTGGATAGGTGTGCCGGTAGGCGGCCGGCTGGATGTAGGCGAGCGCCGCGAACAGGTACGCGAACGCGAAGGTCCGGATCCGCGCGTCGGCGAATGCCCGCCGCGCCAGCGCACTACGGGGCCGGGCGTCCATCCGAGCCGTCGTAGTGGTGCAGGAAGATCTCCTCCAGCGACGGCTCGCGGCTGGTCAGCGTCGCCACCGGCTGGTCGGCCAGGGCCGCGATCAGCGGCCCGACGGCGCCCGAGACCTCGAACCGCAGCGCGCTCGGCCCGGCGGTCGCGACCTTCACCCCCGGCAGTTCCGGGAGCGGCGGGGCCGGCCCCTCGAAGGTCACCTCCACGGTCTGCGCGCTGAGGTGGCGGAGCTCGGCGAGCGTGCCCTGATCGACCAGCTTGCCCTGTCGGAGGATTCCGACGCGGTCGCACAGGGCTTCCACCTCGCTGAGGATGTGCGAGGACAGGAACACCGTCTGACC
Source organism: uncultured Solirubrobacterales bacterium (assembly GCA_963796645.1). Classification (GTDB taxonomy): domain Bacteria; phylum Actinomycetota; class Thermoleophilia; order Solirubrobacterales; family Solirubrobacteraceae; genus Palsa-465. The sequence goes on from CAWCMQ010000011.1 coordinate 533,491, forward strand.
GCGATCCTTGGCCTCGTTGATCGACCGCCTGAACGCCATCTCCATCAGCGGGTCGAGCCCGCTCGTGGGCTCGTCGAGCAGCAGCAGTTCGGCCCGCGTCGCCAGCGCCGCGATCAGCTGCACCTTCTGCCGGTTGCCCTTCGACAGGGCCCGGATCTTCCGCCGCGGGTCGAGGTGAAAGCGCTGCACGAGCTCATCGCGATAGCCGACGTCGGTGCCGCCGTGCAGGCGCGCGAGCAGCTCGAACGTCTCGTCGCTGGTCAGGGAGGGCCACAGGAACGGCTCGCCGGCGACGTAGGCGATTCTGCGATGCGCCGGCACCGGGTCGCGCCAGGCGTCGATCCCGAAAAGCGTCGCGCTCCCGGCCGTCGGACGGTGCAGCCCCAGCAGCAGCCGGATCGTCGTCGTCTTGCCCGCCCCGTTGGGCCCGAGGTACCCGTAAACCTCGCCCTCGCGGACCTCGAGATCGAGCGAATCGAGCGCCAGCGTATCGCCGTAGCGCTTCGTCAGCCCCTGCGTCTGAATCGCCGTCATATGCCCGTCAGCCTACGCCTGACCACTTATTGACAGATCCGTAGTTTTCACTCCCACAACCTCTGGTGTGATGCGGATGTGACCTGGGGCATCGCTCGCGAACCTAGAGCCCATGCCCGAATCCCCCGGCACCCGCATCCGGCTCGAGCACGTCCGCGTGAGCGACTGCATGCACCGCGGCATCGTCAGCTGCCCGCCCGACGCGCCGCTCGCCGAGGTCGCCGCGCTGATGGTCAAGCACCGCATCCATGCCGTCGCCGTCACCAACGGCAACGACTCGCGCCCGGCCGGGGTCATCTCCGACCTCGACATCGTGGCCGCCGCGGCCACCGGCGACGCTCCCACCGCTCGTGAGGCGGCGGCCACTGAGCCACTTGGCGTCTCCGCCGATGAGCGGCTCGATCGGGCCGCGCAGTTGATGTCAGAGCACGCGGTCTCGCACCTCGTGGTGCTCGACGCGGCGAGCGGATACCCGGTCGGCGTCCTCTCGACGCTCGACATCGCAGCGATCTACGGAGGAGGAAACGACCAGTGAGCACGCTCGACTATCAGGTCGCGCTGCTCGAACATCGTCACAATGGCAAGGTGCAGAACGGCGCGACCCCGCATTCGACGGGTACCGCAACCACCACCCCGTAGATCCGCCAGGAAGGACTCGGATGCCGGCTCCAGTGGACCGACGTCTCGTGCGCGAGAGCCGAACGGCTCGCTCGCACCTCGCGGTCGCGGCCATTCTCGGCGTGGTGGAAGCCGGCCTGATCCTCGCCCAGGCGGTGCTGCTGGCGACGATCATCGCGCGGTCGGCGCTGCACGGCACCACGGTCTCGTCCCTGGGCCCGGAGCTGATCGCCCTGTTCGCGGTGCTCGCGGGCAGGGCGCTCGTCAAGGCCGCGTTCGAGCTTTCGGGCCGGCTCGGGGCCACGCGTGTGATGTCCGAGCTGCGCGGCCGGCTTGTGCGGCACCTGCTCCTCGCGGTACCCGGCCAGCGACCCCATGACGTCCGCACCGGCGACATCGCCGCCAGCGCGGTCAACGGCGTCGACTCGCTCGAAGCGTATTTCGCCGGCTACCTGCCGCAGCTGATGCTGGCCTCGGTGGTGCCGGTGGTCGTGCTGATCTGGATCGCCACCATCGATCCGGTCACGGCGCTGATCCTGGCGATCACGATCCCGGTCCTGATCGGCTTCATGATCCTGATCGGGAAGGGCACGCAGGCCCAGACGCGCAAGCGGATATCAGCGCTGGCGCTGCTGAGCTCGCACTTCCTCGATGTCGTCCGCGGGCTCGAGACGCTGCGCGCCTACCGGCGCGAGCGCTTTCAGGAGCAGGTGATCGCCGACGTCGGCGAGCGCTACCGGCGCGAGACGATGGCGACGCTGCGGATCGCGTTCATGTCCTCGCTCGTACTCGAGCTGTGCGCGATGCTCGGTACGGCGCTCGTGGCGGCGACGATCGGCGTCCAGCTCGTCGGCGGTCATCTCAGCCTCCAGGCCGGACTGACGGTGCTGCTGCTCGCGCCCGAGCTCTACGGCCCGCTCCGTCAGGTCGGCGCACAGTTCCACGCGAGCGCCGATGGCACCGCGGCCGCCGAGCAGATCTTCGGGATGCTCGACCGCGAGGGCCAGCTCACCCGCGCCCCGAGCCCCGCCGCCGTCCCCGAACCCGCGACCCACCCGATCGCCTTCGAGGCGGTCGGCTATGAATACCCGGGACGCCCCGGCTGGGCGGTCGATGCAATCAACCTGACGCTCGAGCCCGGGTCGCTGACCGCGCTGGTCGGTCAGAGCGGATCGGGCAAGAGCACGATCGCCCGTCTGCTGATGCGCTTCGCCGATCCCACCAGCGGGTTCGTGAGCTGCGGCGGGCGCGACCTGCGCGAGCTCGACATCGACCAGTGGCGCTCCCAGATCGCCTGGGTTCCGCAGACCCCGACCCTGTTCAGCGGCACCGTGGCCGACAACATCCGGCTCGCCGCGCCGACGGCCGGCGACGAGCAGCTCGCGGCCGCGCTGCGTGCCTCGGGCGCCGACGAGGTGGTGGCGGCACTTCCAGAGGGCCTCGCGACCGTGATCGGCGAGGGGGGGCGCCGCCTGTCCGCCGGGCAGCGTCAGCGGATTGCCCTCGCGCGCGCGTTTCTGCGCGAGGCTCCGATCCTCGTGCTCGACGAGCCGACGGCGCATCTCGACGGCGTCAAGGCGGCCGCGATCGCCGACGCGATCGACCGGATCGGCCGCGAGCGGACCACGCTGCTGATCGTCCACCACGAGTCCCTGGCCAGCCGCGCCGACCGGATCATCGCGATTGGCGCCGGCCGGATCCTCACCCCGCAGGGCGCCGGGAGCCTGGCCGCATGAGGGCGCTCGTCTGGGCTGTCCGACCCGCGGCCGGCGAGCGCAAGCGGCTTGCGCTCGCGGTCGTGCTCGCGGCCGGCGCGACCGGGGCCGCGATCGCGCTGCTCTCCACCTCCGGATATCTCATCTCGCGCGCCGCCCAGCGCCCCCTGATCATCTCGCTGACCGTCGCGATCGTCGCCGTGCGGGCGTTCGGCATCTCGCGCGCCGTGCTGCGCTACGCCGAGCGGCTGGCCTCGCACGATCTGGCGCTGCGCCAGCTGGCGCGGCTCCGCACCCGCTTCTACCGCCGGCTGGCGCCGCTCGTCCCCGGCGGGCTGAGCGGAACCGGACGGGGCGAGCTGCTCTCGCGCTTCGTCAGCGACGTCGACACCCTGCAGGACGCCCACCTGCGGGTCGTCATCCCGCTGCTCGTCGCGGTGCTCGTGATCGCCGGTTCGAGCCTGGCCGGCGCACTGATGCTCGGCGTCGCCGGCGCCGTGCTGCTCGTGGCCCTGACCGTGGCCGCCGTCTGCTCGACCTGGCTCAGCGCCTCGGTCGCGGCCGCCGCCTCGCGTACCCAGGCTCCCGCCCGCGCGCGCCTGACCAACGACCTCGTCGAGGCGATCGACGGATCGGCCGAGCTCGCGCTCGCGGGCCGGGCGGGCGAGCAGGTGACGCGCCTGCGCGACCAGCAACGACGACCTCGCCGCGCTCGCGCGTCGTGACGCCTTCGCGGGCGCGCTCGCGGGGGGCGTGCACTCGCTGCTCACCGGCGCCGGGCTGCTCGCCGTGCTCGTGGTCGGCGTCTCCGCGGTCCACACCGGAGCGCTGCCGGGCGTGTTGCTGGCGGCGGTTGCCTTCCTGTTCATGGGAGCGTGCGAGAGCATCGCGCCGTTGCCACTCGCCGCGCGGCGGCTGCAGGTCTGCAATGCGGCCGCGGGCCGGCTGCGCGAGATCAGCGAGCGCGAGTCGCCGGTGCTCGACCCAGCCGATCCGCTGCCGGTCCCGGCCGACGGCGATCTCGCCGCCACCGACATTCGCATGCGCTACGCAGCCGATGAGGAGGTTGTCCTCGACCACCTTGACTTCAACCTCTCTCCCGGCGATCGCGTGGCGCTCGTCGGTCCCAGCGGCGCGGGCAAGACGACGCTGGCCGAGCTGCTCGTGCGGTTCATCGATCCGGCCGCCGGGCGGATCACGCTCGGTGGCGTCGACGTCAGGCGGCTGGCCGGCGACGAGCTGCGCCGCGTCGTCCTGCTGTGCGGTCAGGACGCCCACCTGTTCAACACCACAATCCGCGAGAACCTGACGATCGCCCGCCGCGAGATCGGCGAGGACGAGCTCTGGCGGGTGCTCGAGGCGGTGGAGCTGAAGGACTTTGTCGCCGCCCTCCCGGACGGTCTCGACACGCGCGTCGGCCAGCAGGGAGAGCTCGTCTCGGGCGGCCAGCGCCAGCGGCTCGCCCTCGCACGGGCGCTCCTCTCCGAGGCCCGGTTCCTGATCCTCGATGAGCCCGCAGCGCATCTCGACGCGCCGCTGGCGAGGCGGGTGATCCCGCGCGTGCTCGAGCTCGCGGCCCCGCGCGGGGTGCTGCTGATCACTCACACGACCGACTCGCTCGAGGACTTCGACCGCGTGATCCGGCTCGACGACGGGCGCCTGTCCGAGCGCCGGCCGTGAGCTTGGTGCCGGCTCACAACCCCCGGCGCGCGTAGGCGGCGAGAAAGTCGCGGTCGTCGGGCGACAGGTAGCGCGTGGAGTCGCGCGTCATGTCGGGAAGCAGCTTCGACGGCGCTCTCGCACCGGCGAGGCCGTAGAAGTTGAAGGTGACCCACTCGGAGTTGATGTCGAGCTCCATCGCGCGGACTGCCCCGGCGCGCTGGAGGATCTCTGCCAGGCTGGTCGCGGTCTGGTTGTCGGCCGCGGCATAGAGGATGTTCCCGCGGGCATCCACACCAACGCCCGAGCGCCAGACGCGGATCGCATTGCCGAGCGTCGCGCCCCACTGCGGCCCGTCGCTGAGGTTCGGGTTGAGCCGCCCACCGCTGATGATCAGCGGAAGGTTCTGGCGCGCGAACTCGACCTCCGGGCCCGGCACCGGCCCTCCGTTCCAGCTGATCAGGTCGGCGCGACCGTCGCGATAGCGGATCAGCGTCGCCTGTCCGTCGCGCAGTGGCGAGTAAACGTGACCGAGCGCGACGAACCCGCCTCCGTCATCCTCGAGCTTGAAGCCGCTGTTGAACGTGGCCAGCAGCACGCCGCGCAGCGCCGGCGGCACCTCGGCCGGGGCGTTGCCGGCGTTCGACGGCTCGTAGCGACCGGGATACAGCTGCAACCACGCCCGCGAGGAATCGATCCAGGCCACGCCGGCGACCATCTGTGGGTAGTTGGGATCGGGACGGAATGTCGTCACGAGCACCGGCGGAGCGCCCGCCACCAGGCGGCCGGTTCCGTGCCAGGTCCCCTCTCCGGGCAGCGCCGGCCGGATCACTGGCGCGATCGGGGGTGGGGCATAGCTGCCGGCGGCTCCGCTGCCGACCTGCGGCAGCGCCCGCAGCGCGGGCCCGCCCGTTGAGGGGGCTGAGAACGAGTAGTAGAAGCGCTCGACGTCGGAGACCAGCCACGCCCCGCCGTTGTCACGCAACCATTCGACGCTGCGGACGCCAAACGGCACGTTCGAGGGTCGCAGCATCGCGCCGGCGAACGCGATGCCTGACACCGCGGCCAGCAGCAGCGCCGTGAGGACGACGATCCGCACCAGCCGGAGCCGGAGGCTCGCCGCCCGCCGGCGGCGCCGTGGTCTCGTCGTCGGTGCCTCGCGGAGCGCGGGCCTCCGGTCATACGCGATCACCTGCGCCTCGTAGCGCGCGATCGCCGAGCGACTGGTGCGCGACATGGGTGTCCTCCCCTTCCACACCGACCCCGCCGACCCTCGTGAGAATCCTCTAACGGCGTACGATCAGATCGATGAGGTCGATACGCGACCTGATCATTCGCGCGCTGATGGGAATCGTCGGTGCGATCTTCGGCGTGCTGAGCGGGCTCGCGCTCGCGCTGGCGATGGCGATCCCGCCGATCTTCGGCCTGATCGCCGTGCTGTTCGCGCCGATCCGGGCGTTCGTGGACTGGCTTCGGCGTCCGGCCGGGGCACCCTGACCGTGTACCGGGTGGGCGCATGCGCCCACCCGAGTCCGCAGTTACTACTGAAGGCATCCTGGGCCGCACCACGATGTCGCGGCCTCGGTCCTCACATAAGTTCTAGCGCCCTGGGTAGCCTTGATCCGAGGAGAGAAGATGAACCCGTTCACCGCGTCCGCGGCGGCTCAGCCGGTCGCGCGCGAGAAGCTCGTCGCCACGCGGTCAAAGGAGGCTTAGCCATGGCAAGCTCGAGCAACGGATACGAGAAGGCCGAGGCGGCGGTCGCTCAGGCGCTCGAGGACGCCGTTGGCCGGCCGAGCTTCGGCCGTCTGCTGGCGATGAGCGCCGAGAACGTCGCCGCGATGGCGCGCATCGGTGCCGACATGGCTGACCTGGTCGTGCGCAACCTGAGGCTGGCCGGCCGGGCTGACGTGGTCCGCCTCGCCCGCCAGCTGCATCGCACCGAGGACAAGCTCGAGCGCGTGCTCCAGGAGATCGAGGCGCTGCGCGACGAGGTGGCCCGCTCGCGGTCCGAGGTCGAATCGTGAGCGTCCTCGAGCTCGCGAACATCGTCCTCACCACCGACGATGCGGTGATCGGGGCGACGCCGCGAGACGTCGTATGGACCCATCGCGGCGTGACGCTCTACCGGTACCGGTCCTCGGAGCGACGCTACGGCGTGCCGCTGCTGCTCGTGTTCGCGCTCATCAACCGACCGGAGATCTTTGATCTGAAACCCGGCTCTTCGTTGGTCGAGTATCTGCTCGAGGAGGGGTTCGACGTGTTCCTTCTCGATTGGGGCGTGCCAGGCGAGGAAGACGCGAATACCGGCTTCGAGGAGTACGTGCTGGACGAGATGCACTGGGCGATCCGCGAAACGCTGCGGGCCTCGGGCGCCGACGAGCTGACGCTGCTCGGGTGGTGCATCGGCGCGACGATGTGCGCGATGTACTGCGGGCTGGACCGCCCCCGCGGTTCGTTCCCGGTCCGGAACCTCGCCCTGCTGACGATGCCGATCGACGGCCGCGGCTCGACCTACGCCAGCTGGGTCGCGGGCGTCGATGCCGATTTCGTCGCCGATCGCTGGCGCTCACTCCCCGGTCCGGCGATCGACTTCGCCAACAAGCTGCTCAAGCCGGTGACCAACTTCTGGACCACGTACCGGAAGCTGGCCCAGGGCATCAGCGACGGCACCGCACGGCGCGAGTCCTACCAGCCGATGGCCAAGTGGGTCGGCGACAATCCGCCGTTCCCCGGCCGCGCCTGGGCGCAATGGATCAAATGGCTCTACCAGGATGATGCGCTCATCGGTGGCCGGATCCGGCTGCGCGGGCGGCGCGTCGAGTTGCGGCGCATCGATCAGAACCTGCTGATTGTCACCGCCGGCGCCGACCACATCGCGCCGCGAGCGGGCACGCTCCCGATCTTCGACCTCGTCTCCAGCGAGGACATCACCCACTTCGACCGACCCGGCGGGCACATCGGCCTGATTGCCGGGTCAGCCGCCCGCAAACAGATCTGGCCCGACCTCGCCGCGTGGCTCGCCGAGCGTTCGGACCGTTAGGAGGATCTCTCATGTCGCCGCAGGCCGTCACACCCCCCACCGTCCTCACGCCCGATACCGGGCCGTTTCCCGGCGATCACCGGCGGCCCCGGATGAGCGGACGCGTCGTGTTCGTGACCGGCGGAACCCGGGGCATCGGAGCAGCAATCTCGCGGTCGTTCGCGGAGCAGGGCGCGATCGTCGCCGCCGGCTATGGGAATGACGCCGAGCACGCCGAGGGCCTGCTCTCCGAGCTGCGCGACCACGGCGTTGACGCGAGCGTCCACCAGGGCAACATCGGCTCCTCCGAGGACTGTCGGCGGACTGTGCACGAGGTGATCGACGCGCACGGCAGGCTCGACGTGCTCGTCAACAACGCCGGCATCACGATCGACAAGACGGTGCTGAAGATGACCGACGAAGACTGGTACAAGGTGATCGCGGTCAACCTCTCCGGCGCGTTCTTCATGTCCCAGGCCGCACTCCCGCACATGATCGAGCGCGGCACCGGCCGGATCATCAACATCTCCTCGATCATCGGCCAGACCGGGAACATTGGGCAGAGCAACTACGCGGCCTCGAAATCCGGCCTGTTCGGCCTCACCAAATCGCTCGCGCGCGAGGCGTGCTTCCAACTCGCGCGCTCGGAGAAGCTGACCGAGGACTCGATCGGGGTCACCGTCAACGCCGTCGCGCCCGGGTTCATCGCCACCGAGATGCTCGCCACGGTTCCGGAGAAGGTGCTCGAAGGGATCAAGGCCCAGATCCCGGTCCGCCGCCTCGGCCGGCCGGACGAGATCGCCCGCGTCGTCCACTTCCTCGCCTCCGATCACTCGTCGTTCATCACCGGCGCGGTGTGGGACGTCAACGGCGGCCAGGATATGTAGCCTGGCTGGGCGATGCCGCACCGCTCCGCCCCCGCGCTCGGAGAGATCATCCGCCAGCAGCGAGAGCTGGCCGAGCTGTCGATGCGGCAGTTCGCGGAGCTGGCCGGCATCTCCAACCCGTATCTGTCTCAGATCGAGCGCGGCCTGCGCGCGCCGTCCGAGCACGTCCTCGACGCGATCGCCCGCGCGCTCAAGGTCTCCTCCGACGCGCTCTACGAGCAGGCCGGCGTGCCGCCGCCGGGCGGTGAGGAGGCCGACAACGGTGTCCTCGACGCGATCGCCGGCGACCCCCGGCTTACCGCGCGCCAGCGGGCCGCCCTGCGCGAGGTCTACGAGGCCTTCGTGGCCCGCGCGCCGGCCGGGCGCAAGCGCGGGAAATGAGCGCCTCGCGCGCCGCCCTCGTCACCGGTGCCGCGAGCGGCATCGGGCGGGCCGTCGCGGCCCGGCTCGAGCGCGACGGGTATCGCGTGCTGGCCGTGGATCTTCGTCCCGATCCTGACGGCCCGGGGGTGCCGTTCGAGGCGGACCTCACCGCTGCCTCGGCGAACGCCGATGCGGTCGCCGCTGCACTCGAGCGATTCGGCCGCCTCGATCTGGTCGTGCCCAACGCCGGCGTGCAGCACGTCGCGCCCGTGCACGAGTTCCCGGTCGAACGCTGGGAGACGATCGTTGCGCTGCTGCTGACGAGCCCGTTCCTGCTCGCCCGGTCGGCGTGGGGGGCGCTGCGTGACTCGGACGCCGGGCGGATCGTGGTGATCGCCTCGGTCCATGGGCTGGTCGCGTCTCCGTACAAGGCCGCCTACGTGTCCGCGAAGCACGGGGTTCTGGGGTTGGTCAAGACGCTGGCCCTCGAGGGCGCGACGGAGGGCATCACCGCCACAGCGGTATGCCCCGGCTACGTGCGCACGCCGCTGGTGGAGAAGCAGATCGCCGACCAGGCGCGAGTCCACGGCCTGCCCGAGAGCGAGGTGCTCGAGCAGGTGATCCTCGCGCCGCACGCGGTCAAGCAGCTGATCGAGCCAGAGGAGGTCGCCGAGGTCGTCATGTTCCTCGCCGGCCCCGGGGGCCGCTCGTTCACCGGAGTTCCGGTGACGATGGATCAGGGCTGGAGCGCGCGGTAAGGGGCGGGGCGGGTCGCGGGGCGGGGCGCGGGTCGCGGGGCGGGCGGGGCGGGGCGGCGGCCGCGGGTCGCGGGGCGGGGCGCGGGTCGCGGGGCGGGCGGGGCGGGGCGGCGGCCGCGGGGCGCGGGGATTTCGTCACGCTCGCGTCAGCGGCGCGGCCGAGCGTGACAAACCACGCCGGTAACGGCACCAACGTCACACTCGAGGGCAGCGGCGCGGCCGAGCGTGACAAACCACGCCCGTAACGGCACCAACGTCACGCTCGCGTCAGAGGCGCGGCCGAGCGTGACAAACCACGCCCGTAACGGCGCCAACGTCACACTCGAGGGCAGCGGCGCGGCCGAGCGTGACGTTTTACCCCCTGCCGCCCCCCCTGCCCCCCGCGCGGGCCCCGCCACCGCCCGTCCGTGGCCCCGGACAAACGCCACAGAACCGTCCCGCGCAGCCGGGTGCGGCGTCAACCTCCACGGCGTCAACCTCCATGCCGGGAGGACCTCCCGCCGCTGCCCCTGATCGGGCGGCCGCCCCAAGGGGGGCGCGCCCCACCCTCACGCCGGCCAGAAGTCCTCGACCATCTCCCCGTCCGCCCTCGGATCGTCGAGACGGACCGAACAGATCACGAGCTCGGCGTCCTCGGAGCCGTCGTTCTGGATCGAGCGGACCACCGAGGGGGCGACGCGCACGGCGGTGCCGGCGCCGACGTCGATCACCTCGTCGTCGAGCTTGAACTGGACGGTGCCGGAGATCACGAAATAGATCTCCTCCTGGGTCTTGTGTCGGTGGCCATAGCCGCCCTTGCCACCCGACCCCGGAGGCATCACGCGGTGCGTGAAGGCGACCTGCTCGGCCCCGAGGTCAGTGGTCATGAACCGCATCGTGCCGGGGTACCGTCCGCCGAAGATGTCGGGGACCTCGTCCAGCGTGGTGATGGTGTAGGCGCTCATGTCTGCTCCCAGTTCAACTCAGACCAGCCTAACCGCATCAGGTCGAGTGCCGGAGAACTTCTGCCAGCAGCGGCGGCCAGTGATCGCGCAGCGACTCGTGGCCCATGAACAGCCCGAGGTGGCCACCCGCGGTGATGTCGCGTGCCACGAGCTCGGGCGGCGTCGACGCCAGCGCTGCGATCGCGAAGACCTGGTCGGGCGGGGTGATGTGGTCGGTGGCGCCTGCGAGCAGGTTCAGCGGCATCGTCAGGCTGGAGAGCTGGACGCGCCGGTCCCCCACGCGCAACTCGCCCGAGACGAGCGCGTTGTCGCGGAACAGGTGCTCGACGATCCACAGGTAGAACGCGCCGGGGATGTCCTGGGTGTGCTTGAACCAGTCCTCGAACTTGCTGTATCGGGCCACGTGGGCGGCGTCATCGAGGTTCAGCAACAGCGCGACCTGGCGGGAGATCTCATCGCCGGGCTGGATCAGGACAAAGCCGGCCAGCATGTGCTCGCCCTTGAGCACACCGCCGTCGGCCTTGACGAGGTCCTGGTAGAAGCGGAGATCGCCGCCGGGGGCGAGGTGCCTCAGGACCTCGTGAATGACGGGCTCACCGGCGTGGAAGTCGATCGGCGCCCCGGCCAGGGTCAGCGTGTTGACCCGCTCCGGTGCGAGCGCTGCGTAGATCGTGGCCAGCCACCCACCCTGGCAGTCGCCGATCAGGTTCACGCGCCCACCGCAGTGATCGACGGCGCGATCGATCACGTCAAGGTAGTCGTCGATCGTGGCGTCGGCCGTTTCAGCCGTCGCGCCGAGCCACTCCATCGTGTAGGCGCGCTCGAGGCCGGCGGAGACGATCGTCTGCATCTGGCTCTGCTCGGGCGAGTAGTCGACGATGCATGAGCTGTGCCCGGCCTGCGGCGGAAGTACGAGTGAAGGGATCGGACCGCCCTTGGACCGCGTGGAGAAGTCGCGCAGACGCGCGATCGGCGCGTCGAAGATGACCCGGTTCGGGCTGCTCCAGCCGGGCTCCCCGCGCACGTATGCGAGCTCGGCCCAGCGGGTGATGTCGAGTGACCATGGGCCTCGCCGGGCCGCGGTCGTCCAGCAATCGGCGATCCCTCCGACGCCGATTGACCACGCCTCGAGCCAGCTGTCGAACAGTCCTGAGCCGGCGAATGGGGTCGGGCCTGCAACTGTCATTGGGACCTCCGTCCCTGCGGGGAGCACCGGCCGGTGCCGGTGCTCCATGGGTGCTGCAAAGGGTCCTACTTGAGCAGGCTACGCGCGGTGGTCGTGTAGCTCTTGGTCAGCTCGCGCGTGAAGTCCGCCTGCGCCTCGATCATGCTCGTCAGCCACTCCTGCTGGGTCATGCCAGCGACCTTCAGCTCGAGCTCGAGGGCCCGATCCACGGCCTTCTCGTACGAGTCGACGTACAGGTTGCCGGCCTTGCGTGAGGCCGCAAGCAGCTGCTCGTTGAAATCCTTGAACTGCTCGTATGAGGCCTCGAACGGCTGCGATGAATTCTTGGTGTGTGTGGTCGCCATGTCTTGCTCCTCGTGGTTCGGGTACTGCTTGCAGATTAGCAAGGTCCACGCTAATTTGCAAGCACCATTGGCCGCGTGTCACAATCGCCGTGTGAGCTACACGAGCGCCGACGCCCGCAAACAGGTCCTTGACGAGGTAGCCAAGGCGGCCGACCATCTCGGCGCCGCGCTCGCGGCCCTCGGCGAGGCCTACGAGCGAATGGAAGAGCACGCCGGCGACCGCCTCGAGCAGGAGCTGTTCCGCCCCGTCCAGTCGGCCTACGGGCGGGCGCAGCGAGCCCACTCGAGCTTCGCCAACCGCTTCGACCTGCCGGCCCACACCTTCGAGGCGGCTCCGCTCCGGCTGCCGACCGACCCCCGGCACGGGATCGAGTTCGCCGCTGAGCAGCTCCGCAGCGCCGACGAGCTCCTCGCCACCCTTCAGGACTCGATGCTGCCCGTCGAGGTCGGTGATCCGGAGCTGCGCGCGGACATCAGCCACGTGCGCGAGCTGATCGCCGACCTGCCCGGCCGCGCGCGCGAGATCGTGCGCGTGCTCGGACGCTAGCTGGTTTCTAGCAGCGCGCCGGGACCGCCGGCACCCGCCGCAGGTCGATGTCGCTGTCGAACGGCAGCGCCCCGACGGAGCACGCGTTCCTGACCGCGGCCGCCGCGCCCGCGGCGTCGCCCGCGGCCGTGTAATCGGTCGCCAGGGTCAGCAGCCCCGCCCTCGCGATCCGGCGCAGCGCGCGGTCGGCAGCGGCGAGAGCGGCGTGTGGCTGACGCACATATCGATGCGATCCGAAGTCGTACGTGGCGCTGACGTCCTCCCGGTTCCAGCCGTCGTAGAACGGCAGCAGCGGGCCGATCGAATCCTCGCCGTTCTGGGCGAACAGCAGCTTCCGCTGCTCGTGCACGAGCCGCGCGAGCCGACGCACCAGCGTCCGCATTCCGGCCGTCTGGTGCCGGTGGGTCTCGATCATGTCGGTGTTGTCAAGAAACAGTCCGTCGAACCCCTTGCGCAGCATCGAGGGCGCGACCGTGCCCGCAATCAGCTTCCGGAACCCGCCCGCCGCGACGTCGGCGTACCACTCGCCCCAATCGGGCCAGTAGTTGAGCCGGTAGGGCCTCGCCGCCCGGGACCACGGACGCCCCTTCTCGATCGTGCCGACGTCAAGGTAGGCGAGCACGAGCTTGCCGGCGCGGCGAAGCGCCCGGACCTGACCGGCCGTGGCCTCCTGACCGTCGAGAACCACGAGGTCATACGCCGCGTAGCGCGTGACCAGGTTCCCGGCCAGATCGCCATCCCCGATCGCGAACGCCCACGTGTGGACCGATCGCAGCCGCGGATTCCGTGGCGCGGCGGCCGCCGCGCCCACCACGACGAGGCCTACGGCCAGGCTAAGAAAGAACCGCCCGAATCTCATCGGCGAAGTTCTCCACGTCCTCGGCGGTCGTGTCCCACGAACACATCCAGCGGACCTCGTCGGCGGCCTCGTCCCAGACGTAGAAGGCGAACTCCTCCTGCAGCTCGGCTCGCGCCTTGGGCGGGAGCGTTGCGAATACCGCGTTGCTGTGGACCGGGCGGGTGATCTTCAGCTTCGGGATGCCCTCGAGCTCCTGGGCCAGCTTGGTCGCCATCGCGTTGGCGTTCGAGGCGCAGCGAAACCACAGCTCGTCGGTCAGCAAGGCCTCGAACTGCGCCGCCAGGAAACGCATCTTTGAAGCCAGCTGCAGGGTCTGCTTGCGGATGAACTCGAATCCGTCCGCCAGCCCGTCGGCCAGGAACACCACCGCCTCGCCGCCGAGCAGCCCGTTCTTGGTCCCGCCAAACGAGACAAGGTCGACCCCGACGTCGGTGGTTATCGCCCGGAACGGGATCCGCAGCGCGGCGGCCGCGTTGCTCAGGCGCGCGCCGTCGACGTGCAGCAGCAGGCCCTCGGAGTGGACCGCCTTGGCCAGCTTCATCACATCGGTGGGCGTGTACACGGTCCCGAGCTCGGTGCACTGGGAAATCGAGACCACGCGGGGCTGCACCGCGTGCTCGTCCCCCACGCGCTCGATCCGGCTGCGCACGAGGTCCGGTGTGAGCTTGCCGTCGACGCCCGGGACGGTCAGCAGCTTGACCCCCGCCAGCGCCTCGGGGGCGCCGCACTCGTCGACATTCATGTGGGCGGTGTCGGTGCAGATCAGCGCCTGGCCGGGCCGGCACGCCGCCCGCATGCAGAGCACGTTCGCGCCGCTGCCGTTGAAGACCAGGAACGCCCGGCTCCCCTCGCCGAACTCCTCCTCGATCATCGCCTCGACGTGCTGCGTGTAATCGTCGTGCCCGTAGCCGAAGGCGTGACCGACGTTCACGCGGGCGATCGCCGCGAGCACGTCGGGGTGCACGGTCGCCGAGTTATCGGACGCAAAGCCGCGTCGCGCGCTCAGGTTCACGCGGCGAGCTTAGCCTTCAATGACGTGTAGAAGAGCGAAAGCGGGAACTCGTCGTCGAGCACGAGGTCGACGTAGGGGCGCGGATCCTCGACGTCGGTGAAGTCGCGAGCGGAGGCGACCCACTTGGATCCGATCGCCGGCGCGACGTTGGCAGCGACCAGGTCGTGGGCGGCGGCCCAGTGCTGGAGCTTTGTGCGGTCGATTCCCGTGCGGTACAGCTCGCTCACTTCGGCGTGGAGGACGGACACGCCGTCACCGACCCGCTCCCACTCGATCGTGAGCCGGTTGTCGGTCCAGTGCACGTAGCCATGCCGGTGCAGGTAGGCAAACAGCAGCTGCCCTCCCAACCCGTCGTAGTTGCGAACCCGCGAGCCGGTGATCGGGAACCGCAGCAGACGATCGAGGAGGATCGCGTACTGGACGTAGCCCGCGAACTTCACCCCGGCCTGCTCGAGCTCGATCGCCTCCGTGAACGCGGTCAGATCGCAACGCAGTTCCTCGAGCGAGTACATCCAGTAGGGCGCACGCTGGCGGATCATGAACGGATCGAAGGGAAGATCGCCGTGGCTGTGGGCACGATCGTGAATCAGGTCCCACAGGATGTAGGCCTGCTGAGAGAGCTCGCGGCTGCGCAGCAGCGCGGCGGCGTCCGGCGGCAGGTTGAGGCCCAGGAGGTCGGCCGCGCCGCCCGCGACCCGGCGCAGTCGCTCGGCCTCGCGGTCGCAGAAGATCGCCCCGAAGTTGTTCACCGGGCGCTCGGCCACCGACACCGTCTCCGGGAACAGGACCGCGCACTCGCTGTCGTAGCCGCGGGTAGCGTCGACCAGCTCCACCGGGACGAACTTGGGGTTGTCGTAGCGCGTACGTTCGAGCTCGGCAATCCAGTCCGGCCATGGCACCCTGACAATCAGCGCCTCGAAACACGTGTCGCGCGAGCCATTCTGCTTGTACATAGGGAAGAACACGAGGTGCTCGATCCCGTTCTCGCGCTGGCGCTCGGGGCGGAACAGGTCGAGCGCGCGCGTGAAGTCGGGCTTGGCGAATCCGCCGTCGGCCCACGCGCGCAGGTCCGTGACCGCGGCCTTCAGGTAGTCCGCCTGATGCGGGAAGCGCGGCGCCAGGCGCTCGATCGCCTCGGCGATCGGCTCGAGAAGCCGCTGCGCCTCGTCGGCCTTCTGCCCGTCGATCAGCGAGCCGTCCGGAGCCTGCAGCCGCGCGAGCGCGTTCGTCTCGTCGCGCAGCGTCACCCAGGCGGCGTCCTGCTTGACCTCGGCCCGATCAGCCCCGACGCCGTCGTGCGCACGGGTGGCCCAGAACACGAGGTTGAGCCACAGCGCACGGTGATCGAGCTCGTCGATGCAATCGTCACCGAACAGGTCCGAGTCACCGAGCACGACCACGTGACCGTCGCCGTGGGCGAGCGTCACGATCAGCGGCGCACCGGGGACCGAGGCGGTCCGATGGCTGCGAGCGAGAACCCGCGCTCCGTTGCTCGAGGCGATTGTCGTGGCGCGGTAGAGGCAGGCCTCGTGCACGCGCGCCAGCAGATCGCCCTCGCGACCGCGGCCGCCGTCGGCGAGCTCGGCCATGATCCAGCTCGGCGCGCCGACGAAATGCTCGTAGTCCTGAACCGTGTCGTTCTCGAGGTGCAACCCGAAACGCGCCAGCAGCTCGTTGACGTTGTTCCCGTATTTCTCCTGCTCGGTCTCACCGAGCACGATCAGCCCACCGCCGGCGCGCACGAAGGCTTCGATCGCGTCGATCTCCTCGGGTGCGAACCGCGGCGACCCGTTTCCGGTCGTGCGCTCCCAGGCCGGGTCCGACGGATGGGCGATCACGAGCACGTCGTGCCGCGCCAGCGCCTCGCTGGTGAGGGCGCCGTCGGGGTTCGAGAGCACCTCGAAATCCCGCTCGGACAGCAGGGCGGCAGCGCGGGCATACGAGGAGTCCGCCGGGTGGGCCGGCTGCATCGAGGCCGCGAGCTCGGAGCGGATCGTCCAAGCCTCGCTGTGTGCCTCGTCAAACAGGACACGGGCAAGCGTCGTGGCAGTCATTCCTTCAGCCTACCGTGGGCCAAAGCGATTGTCGATGCCAAAATCAATGTATTGTCTGCAATAGATCGCCACATGGACACTACCGATCGACAAATTCTTGCGTTATTGGTCGAAGATGGCCGTCGGACGTACGACGACATCGCGCAACACGTCGCGCTGTCGGCGCCGGCGATCAAGCGGCGCGTGGACAAGCTGCGCCGCCAGGGCGCGCTGCGGGGCTTCACGGCGGTCATCGACCACGCCGCGCTCGGGGACCACACCGAGGCGCTGCTCGAGCTGTTCTTCGCCCCCGGCACCCTGCTCGACACTGTCGCGGACACGCTGCGGCGCCATCCCGAGGTCGTTGAGGCCTGGAGCGTGACCGGCGAGGCCGACGCAATCGCGCGCGTGCGCACGCAGGACAACGCGGACCTCGAGCGGCTGATCATGGAGCTCCAGCAGGACGGTCTCGTCCAGCGCACCCGCTCGCAGGTCGTGCTCTCGCGGCTGGTCGCGCGGTAGGCCCAGCCCGGGGTTACCCGATCCCGCCACGCCGGGGTTACCCGATCCCGCCACCCCGGGTTACCCCGATCCCGCCGCCCGGGGCTGAGCTCGCTCCGTCCGGCACGTTGCATGGCAGTGCCATCGGGTCATAGGCGGCGCAGACGGCGAGCGGGTTCTGGAACAACCCGACCGAGGGAAGTGCGGCTCCTGTGAACGAGAACAGGGTCAGGTTGTCGTTCGGCGTGCCGGCACCGGGCTCCCAGCCAACGCCCGGAATCCACTCCGGCTCCCAGTAGAACAGCCCGATGGCGCGATGCTTGGGCACCTGGGCAAGGATCGATAGCAGGTCGTTGTAGAACGACAGCTGCCCGCCCGGCGTGGCCGGATACCCCGGCTCGAGCTGGCTCGCTTGCCAGACGAAGTTGCCGGTGCTGTCGCCGCCGGCAAGCGTCCAGGCGTACTGGGACTCGGCGATCACGATCGGCTTGTGGTACCGAGTCGCGAGGTCATCGACGTTGGTCCGCATCGCCTCGAGCGGGCCATGGAAGAACGAGTAGTAGGACAGCCCGATCACATCGAATGGAACGCCGGCCGAGACCATGTGGTCGAAGAAGCGGACGCTGTCCGCGTTGTTCCCGCCCTCGTCGAAGTGCAGCATGACCTGCAGCTTGTGACCCGCCGGGTTGCCCGCGCGAGCGCCGGCGACACCGGCCTTCAGCAATGTGGTCAGGTTGTCCCAGCCTGTGTCGGCGCTCCAGTCGACTTGGCCGACCGGCCACAACATGCCGTTGCGGATCTCGTTGCCGATCGAGACCATATCGACCGGCGTCCCCTGAGCAGCAAACGCGCTGATTACCTGCCGCGTATAGCTTCGGACCGTGCCGGTCAGCTGCGCGAGATCCTGCCCTTGCCAGGCCGCCGGAATGTCCTGGTGCTGGGGATCGGCCCAGAAGTCCGAGTAATGGATGTCGAGATAAAGCTTGTCGCCGGCGGCCTTGATCCTGCGCGCTATCCGCAGGTCGCTGGCGAGGTTGCTGTAGCCAGGCGGTGGATTGACCCACAGGCGCAACCGCACATAGTTGAGCCCGTGGTGGGTCAGGATCTGAAGCGGCGTGCCGGGCACGCCGTTCTCTGTGAACCTGGCACCCGCTGCCTCTTCCTGCGGCTCGAACGAAAGGTCTGCCCCGCGCTCGGGAATCGTCGATGCCGGGGCGGTGGCGAATGCGCGCAGCTCGCCGACGCACGGCGGCGTGCCGTCGTTGTCGGTCACCGACAGCTCCACATAGCGGGCGTTCAATCCGCCACCCCGTGCGGGCAGATAGACCGGATCGCCGGCCGGGACGGACATCCGCTGCGTGACCCGCGGGCGCTGCCAGTCCCCGGCGGTTGTCGCATACGCCAGCGATACGGAGGCGGTCGTGTCCATGCTCCCGAGCGTGAAGCCGAACCCGCTAAGCCGCCGTACCTTGCCGAGATCCACGGTCAGCGTTCCCGTCCATTCGGTCGAGCACCAGCTGGTCGAGGCGCTGCCGTCGATCGCATTGCTGGCGGGAGCGCCCGATGCCTCGGTCGATGCGGTCGCGGAGCCGGTCAACGCGACATTCAGGGCAAGGCCCCGCCCTGGTGGCGAGGCGCCGAAGGCGGAGCCGGCGTTGATCGAGCCCGCCGGCGACAGGCCGCCGATCGTTGTCAGAACCGCGGCGGCGACCCCGGCAGCCGCCAGACCGCGCATCGCAGGCCGTCCGAACACACGGTGCCGCATCTCTCCAACCTCCCAAATGTGATCGCTACATTTACCCACCGCCGCAGAGAGGCAAACCGCCAAAACACCCGGGTCGCCGCGCGGACTTGCCTCCGCGCCGCGCCGCTCATATAGTCGCCGCATGAGGGCGCGCCTGGTGGTGGTGATCGGGGCAGTTTTGGCGCTGGCGCTGTCGGCGAGCGCGCTCGGCGCGAGGTCGAAGCCCGGCAAGAAGCCGAAGCTCCCTCACGTCGTCTACATCCGTTATCAGCTATCGGAGAGCTTCCAGAGAAGCTCGCCCAGCGAGGGGACGGTGAAGCTGACCGCGACCGGGGACGTCGTCCAAGAGGTGAGCGCGGGCAACCTCGGGCGTGACACGATCGTGCACGGGGTGCGTTTGATCTCGTCGGAGTTCAACGCCGAGGTTCCAAGCGGCAGTGGCGGAACATGCGTCTACACCGGCAAGCTCACCAGCCACTCGGTGGCGGAGGTCAACCTCGTCCACTCTCACCACCGGACCTACGGGCTCGTCACCTGGCCGGTGCAACACGACGGAAGCTATGTCCAGAAGACCAACTCGCCCGGCTGTCAGGTCCCCGTTCTGATCTCGCCGCTGGAGGGAACCAAGGTCCTCTCCTCGCCGGGGGTCGGCAGCTTCAGCTCGATGGAGCGCTTCGAGAACGCGATCTTCCCCGTGTCGGTGCCGAAGGGCCAGCGGAAGATCAAGGTCTCGATGTCCTCGGATGAGAACTTCGGGTCCGAGACCGACCAGACCCGCGCCAACGGCCTGATCACGATCAGCTACGGGCGCTGCCCGTCAGGCCTCAAGCGCTGCAAGCCGACAAACGGCAAGCCGTAGCCACCCGCAGACGAACCTTGCCACGGTCGTGTCAAGGTTCGATACCATCAGTCGCGATGCGGGATTTCCTGGCAGCGACGCGTGAGCGCGTGCTCGTCTACGACGGCGGGATGGGCGCGACGCTCGAGCAGTTTGACCTCTCTCTCGAGGACGACTACCGGCTTCCAGGACGGTGCCACGAGGCGCTCGTGCTCAACCGCCCCGACGTGATCCAGGGCGTCCACGAGTCGATGCTCGCGGCCGGCGCCGAGGTGCTCGAGACCGACACCTTCCAGGGCTCGCGACTGAAGCTCTCCGAGTGGGGTCTCGAGGACCACACCCACGAGATCAACCTCAAGGCGGCGCAGATCGCGCGCAAGGCCGCGGGCGAGAACCGGTTCGTCGCCGGTTCGATCGGCCCGACCGGGTTCCTGCCCGCGAGCGATGACCCGACGCTCGGGCAGATCAGCTTCGGCGAGCTGGTTACGGTGTTCACCGAGCAGGCGAAGGGCCTCGTCGAGGGCGGCGCCGACCTGATCATCATCGAGACCGCACAGGACATCCTCGAGGTGAAGGCGGCCGTGTTCGGCGCGCGCGAGGCGTTCAAGGAGCTCGGCCGCGCCGTGCCGATCCAGACCAGCGTGTCGCTGCTGCCCAACGGCGGCAAGATGCTGCTCGGGACCGACATCAGCGCCGTGCTCGCGACGCTCGAAGGCCTCGGTGTCGACGTGATCGGCCTGAACTGCTCGACCGGTCCCGAGGACATGCGCGACGCGATCCGCTTCCTGGGCGAGACCTCGAGCCGGCCCGTCCACTGCATTCCGAACGCCGGGCTCCCGCTCCAGGGGCCGAATGGCGAGACGATCTTTCCGGAGCAGCCCGACGAGCTGGCGAGCGTTTTGGGATCTTTCGTCGAGCGCTACGGCGTGACGATCGTCGGCGGCTGCTGCGGCACGACTCCGGACCACATCGCGGCGATCGCCGAACGGGTCCGCGGCGCCGCGGTCCATGAGCGGCCGGCGCCGCGTGCTCCGCACGTCTCGAGCATGATCGCCGCCACGCCGCTGGTTCAGGACCCGCGCCCGACGCTCGTCGGAGAGCGCGTGAACTCGCAGGGCTCGCGGAAGGCCAAGGAGCTGCTGCTGGCCGACGACTACGACGGCCTGCTGACGATCGCTGAGGATCAGGTGACCGGCGGCGCGCACGTCCTCGACATCTGCGTCGCGCTGACCGAGCGTCAGGACGAGGACGAGCAGATGCGCCAGGTGGTAAAGCGTGTCAGCCTCACCCAGCCCGCGCCGCTCCAGGTCGACTCGACCGAGCCGGATGTGATCAGGACAGCGCTTGAGCAGATCCCCGGCCGCGCGATCGTCAACTCGATCAACCTCGAGGCCGGCCGCGCCAAGCTCGACACCGTGGTCCCGATCGCCATGGCACACGGGGCCGCCCTGATCGCGCTCACGATCGACGAGGTCGGGATGGCGAAGACGGCCGAGCGCAAGCTCGAGATCGCCCGGCGCCTGGTGGAGCTGTGCTGCGACGAGCACGGGCTTGACCCCGAGAGCCTGATCTTCGACTGCCTCACGTTCACGCTCACGACCGGCGACGAGGAGTGGCGTCCGAGCGCGATCGAGACGATCGAGGGCATCCGCCGGATCAAGCAGGAGATCCCGGGCGTCAAGACATCGCTCGGCGTGTCGAACGTCAGCTTCGGCGTCGGCCTGCCGGCGCGAAGTGTGCTCAACAGCGTGTTCCTGCACCACTGCGTCGAGGCCGGTCTCGACCTGGCGATGGTCAACCCGAACCACATCACCCCCTACGCTGAGATCCCCGACGAGGAGCGCGAGCTCGCCGACGACCTGGTCTTCAACCGCCGCGACGACGCGCTCGAGCAGTTCATCGCCCACTTCGAGTCCAAGGGCCCGGCCGAGGCCGAGGAGAAGGCCAACCCGACCGAGGGCATGGAGCCCGAGGAGGCGCTGCACTTCCACATCCTGCGCCGCAAGAAGGAGGGCGTCGAGGAGTGGATCGACCGCAGCGTCGAGAAGATCGGCGCCGTCCCGACGCTCAACGGCGTGCTGCTGCCCGCGATGAAGGAGGTCGGTGACAAGTTCGGCGCCGGCGAACTGATCCTGCCGTTCGTGCTCCAGTCAGCCGAGGTGATGAAGCGCGCGGTCGCGCAGCTCGAGCGCTACCTCGACAAGATCGAGGGCTACACCAAGGGCACGGTGGTGATCGCCACCGTGTTCGGCGACGTTCACGACATCGGCAAGTCGCTCGTCAACACGATCCTCACCAACAACGGCTACACGGTCGTCGACCTCGGCAAGCAGGTCCCGATCTCGACCATCCTCGACGCGGCCGTCGAGCACAAGGCCACCGCGATCGGCCTGAGCGCACTGCTCGTCTCGACCTCCAAGCAGATGCCCGCCTGCGTGCAGGAGCTGCACGAGCGCGGCCTCGACTTCCCCGTGCTGATCGGGGGCGCGGCGATCAACCGCAACTTCGGCCTGCGGATCCTGTATCCGAACGGAACGGAGTCCGAAGAGATCTACGAGCCCGGCGTGTTCTACTGCAAGGACGCCTTCGAGGGGCTCGCCAAGATGGACCAGCTGATCGACGAGCCGGCCCGCGAGGCGCTCGTGACCAAGACGCGTGAGGCGGCGCGCACCCTGCGTGAGAAGCCGCCCGAGGCACCCGACGACGCGCCGCCCGTGGACGACGCGAGCGTGCGCAGCGCTGTCACGACCGACAATCCGGTACCGCGGCCCCCGTTCTGGGGCGCGCGCGAGCTCACGGTGCCGTTGGACGAGGTCTACCCCCACCTCGACACCCACGTGCTGTTCAAGCTGCACTGGGGCGGGCGCGGGGTCAAGGGCGACGAGTGGACGAAACTCGTGCGCGACGACTTCCAGCCTCGGCTCGAGCGGATGTTCTCAGAACAGACCTACCTTCATCCCCGCGCGCTGCTCGGCTACTTCCCGTGCAACTCCGACGGCAACGAGCTGATCGTCTGGGATCCCGAGGATTTCGACCCCGCCCACCCGCGCGAGCTCGAGCGCCTGGTATTCCCCCGCCAGCCCAAGCACGACCGGATCTGCCTGGCCGACTTCTACCGTCCGGTCGGGTCGGGAGATCCCGACGTGGTGGCGCTGCAGGCCGTGACCGCCGGCGACGAGGTCACCGAGCTGATGGCCAGACTCGAGTCCGAGGGGTCGTACGCCGAGCAGCTGTTCGTGCACGGCCTCGGCGTCCAGACCGCCGAAGGCATGGCGGAGTGGCTGCACTCCCGCGTCCGCGACGACCTCGGGATCGAGCCCACGCAGGGCCGGCGCTACTCGTGGGGCTACCCGGCCTGTCCCGAGCAGTCCGAGCACGAAAAGGTCTTCCGGCTGCTCGACGCGCCCTCTATCGGCCTGCGCCTGTCGGGCGGATACGCGGTCGAGCCAGAGCAGTCGACGCTCGCGATCGTCGCCCACCATCCACAGGCCGTGTACTTCGGCATGAAGTCGGGCTCCCTGCCCAAGAACGAGCGCCAGGCCTCCGATGAGCTGATCGCAGGCACCGACAAGGACCCGACCCGGCTCACCGCGCTCAGCGACAGCGATCCCGAGCTCGTGCCCGACGCCGACCCCGAGGGAGAGCCGGCGGTCGCCGAGGCTTGAGGCCCGGCTGAGTGCCTGCGACAATCGACCGCGGGTGAAGATCGGGGTGTTGGCGTCCGCCGTCGTGGGCGCGATCGCGCTCGCCCCCTCCGCCGCGCTGGCGGTGCCGGAGCCGGTCACGTCGGTCGCGGTCGGCGCACCGGGGCAAATCCGCGGGGCCACCGAGTCGCTGGGATTCGACACGCAGCGCGGGGTTGCCGTGCGCTCCTCCACCGGGCGCCACCTCCGGTTGCTGATCGGCATCAGCGGCTGCTGCGGGACCAAGGCGACGCGCGTCACGGCCACGATCCAGGACGGCAACGGGGTGGCGGACGAGGAGCTGACCTTCCCGTTCGATCACGCCGTCCACACGCACCATTCGACCGGCGCTCCCGTCCGGGACCGACCGTACGTGACCACCGCCTGGATCGGCGCCACCTACGGTGACCTGTCGGATTCGTCCGGGCCGGCCCAGCTGCTGTTCACGAACGTGTTGAAGCTCCGCGTCGGCGGCAGGTCCGAGTCGATGAGGCGGACCACTGAGCTGCGCCGCTTGCCGGCCGACGATGTCACGTTCGATTACGCGTCGGCACCGGCGTTCACGATCAAGCTCGGCGCCGGATCGAAGTTCGCCTCGGGAACGCTGCGTGCCGGGGTGGCCCCGCCCGCCGGCTCACCTGGCTCGTACTCGTGCCCGGGTCACGGGCGCTACGGCACCACAACGTACGCCGCATACTCGCTCACCAGCCTCTCGCCGATCAGCGCGCCGCTGCGCTTCAGCTTCACGGTCGGACCGACTGTCGAGGTCGAGGGCCATGCCTGGCAACCCAGTGCCGAGACATACCGGGACCAGGTCACCGTGAACGACTTCAGGTTCGGGCCGTAACGCCGCGCCGGGTGCGCCCCAGCGCCGCTCGTCAGGCCGCGGGGCGCAGCGCCTCGAGCTCGCGGCTCTCGGCCAGCTCAGCCAGTGCGCGGCGCTCGAGCTTGCGGACGGCGTCCTGGGAGATGCCGAGCCGACGACCGGTCTCGACCAGCGGTGTCGGGTCATCGCCGTTGATGCCATAGCGCAGCTTCACGACCTCGCGCTCGCGCTCGGGCAGGCGCTCGAGCGCCCGGTACAGCGCGTCCTCGCGCAATGAGATGTCGACCTGCTCCTCGGGTCCGCGCTCGCCGCTCGGCATCAGCGCGCCCAGCGTCGTGTCCTCTTCCTCGCCGACCGGCCGGTCGAGGCTGGTCACGACCCGGGCGGCCTCGCGCGTCTCGCGCACCTCCTTGACGCCCAGCTCGGCCTTGGCGGCGATCTCCTCGTCCGTCGGCTCGCGTCCGAGCTGGGCCTGCAGCTCGCGCTGGGCGCGTCCGATCTTGCGCTCGCGCTGGCCAATGTGGACGGGGATCCTGATTGTGCGGGCGCGGTTGGCGATCGCGCGCTGGATCGACTCCCGGATCCAGAACGTGGCGTAGGTGGAGAACTTGAAGCCCTTGCGGTAATCGAACTTCTCGGCCGCGCGAATCAGGCCGAGGATTCCCTCCTGGATCAGGTCCAGGAGTGGCAGGTCATTGCCCTGGTACTTGCGCGCGTTGGAGATCACGAGTCGCAGGTTCGAGTTCACGAGCTGCTCCTTGGCCCTCAGGTCCCCCTGCTCGATCCGTTTCGCCAGCTCCACCTCCTCATCCTTTGAGAGCAGCGGGTGGCGGCGCACCTCCTGGAGGAACAGCGACATCGCGTCGGTCGTGCGGTCGGCAAGGTCGTCGTTGACGTAGGTCGTCTGCTCGGTGCCGCGCTTGCCGCAGTCGTCGCGGACGTCGATCCCGCGCTCCTCGAGCATCTCCTGGACCCACTGGGCGTCCTCCTCGGCGAGATCGAGCTCCTGCACGACCTCGGACAGGTAGGACAGGTCCACGCAGCGGATCTCGGACGCCTCCGCGCGGGCCGTGAGATCCTCGACGAGACGCTGAACAGTCTCGCCTGGCTGGGGGGAACCCGGTTCGATCGCCATGGGTAGACGTTACCCCAGCAGCGTGCCGGTGACGCTGCCGGATGCGCGCACGGTCCGGTTCGCGCGCCGCCGGATCACGGCATCGAGCTCGAGTGCGAGCCGGAGCGCTTCATCGCCCGATGCGCG
This sequence comes from uncultured Solirubrobacterales bacterium, assembly GCA_963796645.1. Taxonomy (GTDB): domain Bacteria; phylum Actinomycetota; class Thermoleophilia; order Solirubrobacterales; family Solirubrobacteraceae; genus Palsa-465. Next base: position 558,825 of record CAWCMQ010000011.1, read on the forward strand.
CCCATCGCCTTCATGGCGCCCGAGCCGGAGCGTTTCATCGCGCCCGAGCGGGACCCCATCGCCTTCATCGCCGGGTGCATCCCCATCGCCTGCATCGCCCGCATCGCCGCCGGGCTCCCGGGCACCGTCAGCGCGGGCACGCTCGAGGGCGACGCGGCGATCCCGAGCGCCAGCGCCGCCAGCACGACCGCCACCCCGGCGGTCGAGGCCGAGCGCCAGGGCAGCAGCTTCTCGGCCGCGATCAGGGCGCCGACCAGGAGCATCCAGGTCAAGCTCATCGCGCCGAGCGCGAACAGCGCCGCCATCAGGGCCCAGCAGCAGCCCAGGCACCAGCCTCCGTGCTCGAACCCCATCCGCAGCGCGCCGGAGCGGCCGGGCTTCCAGCTCCCGACCAGGAACGCGATCGGGCTTCGGCAGCGGGTCAGGCAGGCGTTCTTGGCCGGCGTGAACTCGTAGATCGCCGCGATCAGCAGGACCGCCACCGCCGTCCAGCGGCCGGCGCGGTGCCAGGCGAACAGACCGCCGTCAACGGAGCGGCCCAGCTTCAGCACCGTGTAGCCGATCAGGCCCGACAGGCCCCAGACCAGCACGTAGCCCGTCACGAACAGCGCCGTGGCGCCGGCCCCGCTCTGCCCGCGCGACATGCCTCGGAAGGTCAGCACCATCGGCGCGATCGACGGGAACATCATCGCCGCCATCATCACCACCCAGGTGCTGATGTAGAAGCCGAACGCACCGGGATCGGTTCCGGGCCCGGCGTCCATCCCGGCCATCCGCAGATCAGTGACGACCCACGCGATCACGGCGAGAACCAGCAGGATGCCGATCACGACCAGCTGTCCGGAGCGCAGTCCGGAGCCGCGGCTGCGGTCGTCGATCGCCAGGCCCGAGCTCACGCCGCCCATGCGAAGTGGTGCGAGAACGCCGACTTGCCCGCCCCTCCGGCCGCGATTCCGAAAGCGTTAAGTCCCGAGTCATCGGTCGCCTTGGCGATCGTCAGCTCCGGGCCGGCCGGATGGAAGACGCCCGAGATCTGGGCAGCGGCACCGGTGTCGGATCCGAACGGCACCACGTCCTCCACCGCCACGCGGCCGTGCTCGCCGACCGTGAGCGTGTGCGTGCCGCCCTCGGAGGCGAACTCCATCGGCACCCGCTCCGCTCCGAGCGACTCGCCGACCAGGCCGGCGAGAGCGCCCATCGGGCCACCGAGCTGACCGCTGAACACCGCCCCGAGCTTCTCGGCCTGCTCGTCGGTGGCAGCGTCGTCGATCAGCACCCCGAGCTTCCAGCCCCCTTCGTGCATGAACTTCGGCGTGTCGGCGACCGCGCAGAGCGTGAGCCCGGACACGTCGACCCCGTCGACCTCCCCGGCATCGACGTGAAAGACCAGCGCCACCGTGCAGCGGTCGTAATCAGCTCCCAGCGCGAGCGATGCGGTGCACGGACATACCACCTCGCATGAGCAGTTCTCGAAATACCGTCCCTCGATGCTCCAGGCCACGCGAATCTCCTTCCGCTCGAACACGACAACCGACGCGCCAGATTCTGCGCCGATCGCGCGAGCCCGTCAACCCGCTCACAGCGGCTCAGGCAACCCCGCACGCCTCGCGGATCAGCTCTTGACCTTGACCGGCTCGGCCGACCGCCGCGCGCGGCTCACGGGCCGCGGTGGCAGCTTGACCGGGGCTGCGTGCATCGCGCGGAGCTTGACCTCGCGCCAGGACATGCCCTCCTTCAGCAGCGCCGGCATGCCCATCAGGATCGCGGTCGTCACCTCGACCGCCTGGAGGATCACGCCGTAGGCGACACCGTCGCCGTAGCTCACATGCCAGCCGGTGTGCAGGACCGCGGCGCAGGCGGCCTGGAACACGCCGAGGTTGGCTGGCGTGGCCGGCAGCACGGCGGTGATGTTGACGGCGAACAGCACCGCCGCGGCGGCGCCGATCCCGGCCTGGTGGTTCAGACCTAGCGCGACCAGCAGGATGTAGCAGGCCAGCCACTGCAGCCCCCACGCGCCGAGCTGCGCGGTGGTGGCGATTGCGCCGAGCTTCGGACGTCGGAACACGGTCAGGCCGGCTCGCACCCGCGCCATCGCCCGGCGGACCCCTGACAGCGCCTCGTGCGCACGGGCGAACCGCGTGCGGGCCGCCGGCGCCTGGAGCACCACCGGGGCGAGCAGCACAATCACGAGCAACGTGACCGGGGCGATCGCCGCGATCAGCAGCGCGTCCTGGTGCCCGTTGAACAGATCGACAGAGGAGAACATGACGCTGCCGAGGATCGCCAAGGCGACGATGTTGAGCAGTGTTTGCGACACGAGCGTCCCCAGCACGACGGGCAGGTTCTCCCGCGGACGCCCCGTGCGTCTGGCCACGACCAGCGCACGCGAGGGCTCGCCCAGGCGGGCAGGAAGCGTCGAGGACATCAGCACGCCGATGAACGTGCCCTGCATCGCGTCGGACAGCTTCACCCTCGCCCCCGGCAGGGCGGCCTTGAGAATCGCATGCCAGGAGAACGCGCGCATGACCATCGCGCTGCACATCACGGCGAGGCCGAGAAGGATGAAGGTTGGGCTCGAGTTGATCAGCGCCGACGCGATATGGGTCAGGCCGATCTTCTGCAACGCGAACCACGCCAGCACGAGACCGCCGAGCGTCACCGCGGCCAACGACAGGCGCCTGACCATCGCGAACGTGGCGCTGCGCCGAGCACTGGTTGTGAGCGGGCGATCGAGGCTCGGGAGCCTTCGCGCCGGAACATGCGGCTTGAGGTCGGCCGACCGAGCGCCGATCGTCACCGCGGCACGCTGCGCCGCGCCCGATGGCTCTGGCGTGGCGATCGCGTCCTGATAGGCGCTCATCACTTCGGCCGACACCCGCGGCCAGGCGAACCGCTGCACGTCGCTGGCGGCGGCGCGGGCCATCGATGCGTGACTTTGCGGCTCCTCCCACAGGTCGAGCAGCGCGTTGGCGAGCGCCAGCGCGTCGCCGGGCGCTACGAGCACGCCGTCGACGCCGTCGCGCACCACGTCCCGGTAGCCGGCGATGTCGGAGGCGATCACTGGCGTTCCGGCCGCGAACGCCTCGGTAAGGACCATCCCAAAGCTCTCGCCGCCGAGCGAAGGCGCGCACAGCACATCGGCCTCCCTCAGCTCGCGCTGCTTGGTCTCCTCGTCGACCTTGCCGAGCATGCGCACCCCTCGCTGATCCATCAGCAGCGGTGCCAGCTCCTCCTTCGACGGGCCGATCACCGTCAGCTCGCACGGGACGTGCTCCCGGAGCGCCTCGAACGCGCGCAGCAGCAGGGGCAGGCCCTTGCGCTCCACCGACTGGCCCACGAACACGATCCTGAGCCGATCGCCGAGCGGACGCTCAGCGGCGCGCTCCGCGGCGGCCGGATCGACGTGGACGCCGTTCGGGATCACGCGGTAGTGGCCACCGAACCAGCGCCGGCCGGTCCACGCGGCGGCCTCAGAGACCGCGACGCGCACATGCAGGCGGTTCAGCACCCGCCGGGCGCCGATCAGGTTGGCGATTCCGTTGGGCAGGCGCTTGTCGGAGTAGGAGTGGAACGTCCCGACCAGCGGCAGCCGCGTCCAGTCCGCCGCGAGCCAACCGATCAGCGGCGCCACGGGCTCGTGGATGTGGACGACGTCGTAGCGCCCGGTCCGAAGCTCGCGATGTAGCGCCGAGACGCCATACGGCGTGATCGAGAGATTGGAGACCGCCCCGTTCGCTTTGAATCCAACCGTGCGTCCCAGCGAGACGACGTGCTCTGGCAGCTCGAGCGTCTGCGGGCTCGCGCCACGGTGAAGCGCCGTCGAGAGACGGTCAGGCGGGTCGTACGGTGCCAGCACTCGGACGTGGTGGCCCTCTGACATGAACTGGTCAGCCAGGGCCCCAATGTGCCTCGTTACGCCCCCCGGGTAAGACCACGAATATGGGGAAACGAGCGCAATGCGCATCTCACTCATCTTAGAGTCTAAACCGGCCCGGCGGCTGGGTTTCGCTGGCCTATCATGAGTTCTGACATGCCTGTCCGGCACTTCGTCAAGTACACCTTCCTGAAGGTCGACCCCGAATGGCGGCGGCTCGACGACGAGCGGCGCGCCGCCGACAAGCGCGAGTTGATCGCCGCATGTGAGGATTTCGCCGAGGGCCACCTGCTCAGGAGCTTCTCCCTGGTGGGCACCCGCGGCGACGCCGACATGCTGCTGCTCAGCCAGGCCCAGAACCTCGAGCGGATCCACGAATTCCACGTGGTGCTGGCCCAGAGTGGTCTGATGAAGTGGTGCACGGTGCCGTACTCGTTCCTCGCGATGACAAAGCCATCCGAGTATTCGGAGGAATCGCGTCTTGAAGTTCGACCCGGTCATAGCAAGTACCTGTTTGTCTACCCCTTCGTGAAGACGCGTACCTGGTACGCCCTGTCGGGCGATGAGCGCTACCGGATCATGCAAGAGCACATCAAGGTCGGGCGCGAGTTCCCGTCCGTTGACCTGAACACCAGCTACTCGTTCGGGCTCGACGACCAGGAGTTCGTGGTCGCCTTCGAGACCGACAACCCGGCGGACTTCCTCGACCTGGTTCAACGGCTGCGCACGACCGAGTCGAGCGCCTACACACTGCGTGACACGCCCACCTTCACGTGCATTCAGTGCTCGGTGGAGAGGGCGCTCGGGGCACTTGACGGCGCGGCCCTGACGGTCACGGGAACGCCTTGAGCATCGATCTCGCAGCTGACTTCGACAAGGTTCGCGACATCACCGTGATCGGCGCTGGGCCGGTCGGGATGTGCACCTCGTTCTGGGCTGGGATGCGCGAGGCGGACTCGCGGATCATCGATTCGCTGCCCGAGCTCGGCGGCCAGCTCACGACGCTGTACCCCGAGAAGTGGATCTTTGACGTTCCTGGGCACCCCAAGGTGCTGGCTCGGGATCTCGTGGAGATGCTCAGACAGCAGGCGCTCGAGCAGTTCGAGGTTCCCGTGCACCTCAACACCACCGCGGACGCGATCTCCTGGGAGGACGACCTCGTGGTGCTCCATACCGACAAGGGGGAGCTCCGTTCGCGCACGGTGATCGTGGCCGGCGGCCATGGCGCGTTTGAGCCCAAGACGCTGCCCGGCTACGACATGACCCCGTGGCACGGCCGCGGCGCGCACTACATCGTGGGCGAGAAATCGGTGTTCGAGGGCAAGCGGGTGCTGATCGTGGGCGGCGGCGACTCGGCCTGCGACTGGGTGATCAATCTGCTCGACACGGCGAGCGAGGTCCGGCTCGTGCACCGCCGCGAGGGGTTCCGCGCGCATGAGCTGACCGTCGGCCAGGTGCTCGAGGCGGCCGAGCGCGGCGACGTCGCGCTCCACGTCCCGTTCCAGATCAAGGAGGTCACGGGGGACGGCGGCATCGAGCGCGTGCGCCTGTTCCACTCCGAGGACGAGGCGCACGAGATCGAGATCGAAGTCGACGCGATCCTGCTCCAGCTTGGTTTCAAGACCGCGCTGGGCCCGCTCAAGGAGTGGGGCTTCGAGGTCATCAAGGGCGCGATCGCCGTCGACCAACTGATGAAGACCTCGCTGGACCGAGTGTGGGCCTGCGGCGACATCACGACCTTCGACGGAAAGCTGAAGCTGATCGCCACCGGCTTCGCCGAGTCGGCGATCGCGGTCGCGCAGGCCGTGCACGAGATCCGGCCGGAGGTCAAGATCCAGCCGAAGTACTCGACCAATACCGGTGTCCCCGGCGCGGTGGCGGGACAGCCCTGACCGACAACGCCGCCGCACAGCTGAGCGCCGCAGATCCAGTCCTCCGCGAGCTGATCGAGGGTCTCGGGGTCGAGGGTCTCGGCGATCCGCGTGCGGGTCGCCCGGACGACCACTACGGCGCGCTGGTGCGCTCGATCGTCGGACAGCAGCTTTCGACCCGCGCCGCGCGTGCGATCTACGCCCGCCTGACCGACCGCTTCGGCGGCCGCACGCCAACGCCGGCGGAGGTGCTGGAGGACGACCCGGGCGAGCTGCGTCAGGCCGCCGGCCTCAGCAACGCCAAGGTGTCCTACCTGCGCTCGCTGGCCGAGCACGTCGTCGACGGCTCGCTCGAGCTCGAGCGGCTCGACGCCCTGAGCGACGATGACGTGATCGCCGAGCTGACCGCGGTCAAGGGCATTGGCACCTGGAGTGCCCACATGTTCCTCATGTTCCACCTCCAGCGCCCCGACGTGCTGCCGGTCGGCGATCTGGGGATCCGGCGGGCGGTGCAGTTGCGCTACGGGCTACCGGAGCTGCCCGACGCCGCCACGATCGAGCGGATCGCCGAGCCGTGGCGACCCCACCGCACGCTGGCCTGCCGATACCTGTGGCGCTCGCTCGAGGCCACACCGGTCTGATCATCCGGCGTGGGGAACCGATCCCGACGGCTAGACCGCCGAGACCTCTTCCTCGTCAGCGACGCGGAAGGACGAGCCGCAACCGCACGCGGCGATCACGTTCGGGTTTTCGACCTTGAAACCAGCGCCCTGGAGACCATCGACGAAGTCGATGACCGAGCCCTGAACGTAGGGAAGGCTCGGACGGTCCACCAGGAGCCGGATGCCCTTGTCCTCGAACACGCTGTCGCCGTCACGCTGCTCGTCGAACGCGAGCGCATATTGGAAGCCCGAGCAACCTCCGCCCCGAACCCCAACCCGCAGTCCGGCGGTCTCGGCGACCGTCTCCTGCGTGGAGAGGAACTCGCGGACCTTCTCGGCTCCGTTGTCCGTGAGGGTGATCATTGCTTCACGAAGTATAGCGCCGCGACCTCGCTACCCTTAACGGAGTGTCGGCAACGCCCGAGGAGCTCAAGCAACGTATCGAGGCGGGCATTCCGGGCGCCCGCGCCGAGGTCACCGGCGACGGCCATCACTTCAACGCCGTGGTGAACGCCACGGCATTTCAGGGTCTGTCCCGGATCGCCCAGCACCGACTCGTCTACGACGTGTTCGGTGATGAGGTCGGAGGCCGGATCCACGCCCTCTCAATCCAGACGAAGGACAGCACATGAGCGAGAACCCAATGCGCGACGCGATTCAGAGCGCGATCTCCGAGAACCCAGTGATCCTGTTCATGAAGGGCACGCCGGACCAGCCGGCGTGCGGCTTCTCTGCGCGCACGGTCGCGATCCTGCAGTCGGTCGGCCAGCCGTTCGCGGCCGTCGACATCCTGCCCGACCCGCGAATCCGCCAGGAGCTCTCGGCGATCTCCAACTGGCCCACGATTCCGCAGCTGTTCGTCGAGGGAGAGCTCGTCGGCGGTTGCGACATCGTCACCGAGATGTACGAGTCGGGTGAACTCGCCCAGGCGCTCGGGGTCGAGGATGCCGGGCCCGCCGAGGCGCCGCAGCCGGAGTCGGCTGAGGCACCCCCGCTCTCGATCGAGAACCGCCTGTAAGCAGCGCGGAATAGCGCGCCGGCCCACGGCCGCGCCGTTAGCATCGCGGCATGAGCACGGCCGCGGAAACGCTCGTCGCGCTGCGATTCGATCGCGGCGCGAGCGTGCTGTGGGCGCTCGACCAGACCGCGCTTCCGTGGCGCGAGCATGAGCTCGAGCTCCGCACCGCCGCCGACGTGGCCGACGCGATCCGGCACCTCTCAATCCGCGGCGCGCCGCTGATCGGCGTCGCCGCGGGCTACGGGCTCGCGATCGAGCTCGCGCGCGACCCCGCTTCGCTCGAGCCGGCGTCCGAGCTGCTCCGGGGCGCCCGGCCGACCGCGGTCAATCTCGCGTACGCCGTCGATCGGGTGCGTGAGGCCGCGCTCAGAGTTGACCGGCAGGATCGGGCCGATGCCGCCGTGGCCGAGGCACAGGCGATCCACGCCGAGGAGGAGTCCTCGAGCCGGGCGATCGCGACCGCGGGAGCCGACCTGTTGGCGGACGCGGGGCGGATCATGACCCACTGCAACACCGGGGCGCTCGCCGCACCGGGACGGGGGACCGCGTTGGCCGTGATCGCCGAGCTCTCGAGCCGAGGACGGCTCAGCGGCGTGATCGCCACCGAGTCGCGTCCGCTGCTGCAGGGCGCGCGCCTGACCGTGTACGAACTGGGCAAGCTCGGGATCGCCCACGAGCTCGCGGTCGACTCCGCCGCCGCGGGGCTGATCACTGGCGGCGCCGTCGGTGCGGTGATCGTCGGATGCGACCGGGTCGCGGCCAACGGGGACGTGGCCAACAAGGTCGGCACGCTCGGACTCGCGCTTGCCGCCCACGTCGCCGGAATCCCGTTCGTGGTTGCAGGGCCCACCTCGACGATCGACCTCGCGTGCGGCTCGGGTGGGCAGATCGAGATCGAGGAGCGCGATGGCGACGAGGTTCGGCACGCGGGCTCCGCCCAGATCGCTCCCGACGAGGTTCGCTGCCGCAACCCCGCCTTCGACGTGACACCGGCCCGCTACGTGAGCGCGCTCGTGACCGAGCGCGGCATCGCCCAGCCGGTCGGCCCGGACTCGATCTCGACCCTCATGCGCCGATGAGGGTCGCCCGCTCCTTCGGCGTCGATGACGTCCGGATCGAGGAGGCCGACGAGCTCGACCCCGGGCCAGGCGAGGTCGTGTGCGATGTGATCGCTTGTGGTGTCTGCGCCTCCGACGTCACCGACTGGTACGTGCGGGCGAAGTACCCGGCGGTGCTCGGGCACGAGCCCACCGGGGTCGTTCGCGCGTTGGGCGACGGGGTCGCGGGCGTCGCGGTCGGCGATCGTGTCGCGATCCATCATCACGCTCCCTGTGGCGAGTGCCGCCGCTGCCGCCGCGGTCACGAGACGATGTGCGAGCGCTTCCGCGCCACCCGGCTCGAGCCCGGCGGCTTCGCCGAGCGCCTCCGCGTTCCAGCGGAGCTGGTCGCCGAGCTGCTGCCGTTGCCCGACTCGCTCGATCCCGTGGCCGCCACGTTCATCGAGCCGCTCGCCTGTGTCCTGCGGGCGCACGATCGCGCCGGCGTGCGCGCGGGCGACAGCCTGCTCGTCGTGGGTGCGGGCGTCAACGGGCTGCTGACGATCGCTGCCGCCCACGCCCGGGCGGTCGACATCGTCTGGGTGCGCGAGCCCCGGCCCGAGCGGCTCGAGCGCGCGCTCGAGCTCGGCGCCGAGCGCCACGGCAACGAGCTCGTCGACGTGGCGATCGTGTGCACGCCCAAGCCCGACGCGATCGCCGCCGCCACGGCCGCGATCGCCCCGGGAGGAACCCTGTGTCTCTACGCACCGCCGGCTCCCGACGCGCCGCCCCGGTTCGACGCCACCGACATGTTCCTCCGCGAGCTGACCGTTACCTCGAGCTACTCGGCGGGTCCCCGCGACATGCGCGAGGCGTTCGAGCTGATCGCCGGCGGACGGATCGACCCGCTGCCGTGGGTCTCGCACCGCTTCCCGCTCGAGGAGACCGCCCGCGCGCTCGAGCTCCACCGCCGGGGCGAGGCGCTCAAGGCGGTTGTCCTGCCTTGAAGGCCGCCGTCCTCCACGGACCCGCGGATCTGCGGATCGAGGACGTCCCCGAGCCGGAGGGCGAGGTGGTGGTCGAGGTTCACGCCGCCACCACCTGCGGCACCGATGTGAAGATGTGGCGCCATGGCCACCCGGCGCTCGGGCCGTATCCGTGTCGGTTCGGACACGAGACCGCGGGCGTGCGACTCGACACCGGGGCCCGGGTGCTGGTCTCCGACTCGGTCCCGTGCGGGCGCTGCGGCCCGTGCGGGAACCACCGGCCGCAGATCTGCCGCGACCCGACATGGGTGCTGGGGGGCTTCGCGGAGCGGATCGCCGCACCGGAGGCGGCCCTGCATCCGATCCCGGACGGACTGCCGCCGGCCTCGGCGGCGGCCGCCGAGCCGCTCGCTGCGGCTCTCCACGCCGTCTCGCGCGGCACCGATGCCGCCGACGTCGGGATCCTCGGTGGCGGCCCGATGGGCCTGATGCTGACCGCGCTGCTCAGCGCCGAGGGGCGGGCGGTCACGGTCGCCGACATCCACCCCGAACGGCTCGAGCAGGCGGCCCGGCTCGGAGCGCGCGCCGCAATGGAGCTGGGCCGTCACCCGCTCGTGTTCGAGGCGGTTGGACGGCCGGAGACCTGGCGCGCGGCGATCGCCGCGGCCGCGCCGGGTGCAACCGTGGTGTTGGTCGGCGGCTGCCCGCTCGGCACCGAGGTGGAGCTCCCCGCGGCGCCGATCCACTACGACGAACTCGACCTGCGCGGCACCTTCCACCACAGCGGCGACGAGGTCGACCGCGCGCTTGCGATGCTCGCCGCTGATGAGGTGGCGCTCGAGCCGCTGCTCGGAGACACGATCGGTCTCGAACAGCTGCCGCGCGCACTCGGCTCACCACCGGGCGGAGCGGCGCGCAAGTGGGTGGTCGATCCCCGCTACTGAGACGCCTGCTGCCGGCGCAGAGCCAGCTGCTCGACGATCCGTCGCGAGTCGCAGACCGCCTCGCCGTCGATCACCAGCACGGGCACCCGCCGCTGATCGGTCAGCGCCTCCACCTCGGGGCGCTGTGAGCGCCGCTGCGGCACCACGACCTCCTCGTACTGGATCTCGTCGCGCCGGAGTGCGCGCGCGACCCTCCCACACGGACAGAGCCAATCGGTCGGGGTATTGCAGCGGTAGAGCGTCGCCACGGGTGCTCTGAAGATAGTCGTGTGCTCAGCGCGCGACGCCGGCTCGCCGCAGGATGTCCCCGAGGGCCCGTATCGGAAGCGGTTGTCGCGCCCCGGGAAGGGCGAGACGATTGCCATCCCGCTCGCGGTACCAGCCGATCGTCTCCTCCAGACAGTCCTCATGGGGAGATGTCTTCCAGCCCAGCTCGCGCTTGGCCTTGCCATTGCGAACCGCCCAGTGAAGCGACGCGGCGCGCACCTCGTTCGGCGAGGGCATCGAGAGTCCGGGCAGCTGCGCAGCGGCGGTCGCGAACAGCAGCGCGACTCCAACCGGCAGCTTCACCGCCGGCGGCTCGACCCCAGACAGACGTCCGAGGTCCGCGAACAGGCGGTCGAAGGTGAAGTTCCGGTTCCCGAAGATGTAGCGCTCACCGATCCTCCCCCGCTCGTCGGCCAGCACGTGCCCGCGCGCCACGTCCTCGACACCGACGATGTTGAGCGTCCCGTCGACGTAGGCCGGGATCTGGCGGCGCAGGAAGCGCCGCACGAGCACAGTCGAGGAACGCCCGGGATCGCCCGCGCCGAGCACGTGGGCGGGGTTGACGATGACCACTGGCAGGCCGCGGCCGATCAGCCGCAGCGCAACCGCCTCGGCCTCGTGCTTTGAGTCGAGGTAGGGGATCGCGTAGCGCCCGGCATCCCACACGTTGGACTCGTCCGCGGTGCCGTCGCCGAGGGCGGGCCCGATCGCGGCCACCGACGACGTGTACACGACCCGCTCGACCTCGGCACGCAGCGCCTCCTCGAGCACAATCCGCGTTCCCTCGACGTTGACCGCGATGATCGCATCCCGCGGGCCGGACAGATTGGTCGTGCCGGCGAGGTGAAAGACCCGATCGATTCCTCGCATCGCGCGCCTGATCGAGCGGCGATCGAGGACGTCCGCACGATGGGTCTGGACTGACAGCTCCGCCAGCGCCGGTGGCGGGCTCTCGCCACGGACAACCGCGTGCAGCTCGTCCCCGCGAGCCGCCAGGAGCTGGATCAGGTGGGAGCCGATGAAGCCGGTCGCGCCGGTTACGAGCGTCCGAGGCACGGGGCTCGCCAGTCTACGGGCGATAGCGCTGGTAGGGTGGCGCGCCGATGGCGGTAGCGATCGTTTCCGACACGTGCCACTACCTGCCCCGCGAGCTGGTCGCCAAGCACGGCATCCGCGAGGTCAGTCTCTACGTCCACTCTCGCGGCGAGACGATCCGCGAGAGCGAGATCGCCGATTACGGCGACTACTACGCGCGCCTGCACGATCTCAGCGAGCTGCCGACGACCTCGCAGCCGTCGATCGGAGACTTCCTCGCTGTCTACGAGCCGCTGCTCGACGAGGGGAACGAGATCGTCTCGGTCCACCTCGCCGGGGGCATGTCGGGCACCTACGCCTCGGCCCAGCAGGCGCGCGATCAGCTCGGCTCGCGCTCTGACCGCGTCTACGTGATCGACTCGAAGAGCGCGTGTGGCGGCGAGGGTCTGTTGCTGCTCGCGGCCGCGGCCGCGGCGCGCGACGGCGCCGATGGGGCGGCCACGGCCGACCGCGTCCATCGCGCCCGCGCCGAGCTGAAGATGTGGTTCGCGATCGAAACGCTCGAATACCTGCGGCGCGGGGGCCGGATCGCCGGCGCCCAGGCCTGGCTCGGTTCGGCTCTGAAGATCAAGCCGATCCTGGCCGTCGAATCGGAGATCACGCCCGTGGAACGCGTGCGCACGTCGAAGCGCGCCTTCGAGCGGATGGTGGATCTGCTGCGGACCTGCAAGGAGGCTGGCTCCGACGGCTGGATGGTCCAGCACATCCAGGCGCCCGAGCAGGCCGCCGAGCTTGCCGCCCGGGGCCGCGAGGTGATGGGCTGCGAGCCGCGCGTGATTTCCGAGATCGGCCCGGTGATCGGCACGCACGTCGGCCCGGGCCTGCTCGGCGCTGGCGCAATTCCCAGCTCGTTGCTCTGAGAGTCTCTTGGCGCCGCCGCCGCGAGCCGGCGACGGCGCCGCAATGTCTACCGCTCGATCCGGTAGATCCAGCCGTTCTCGGCCGCGACGTACACGTGCCGATGGGCGTCGACGCCGAACGAGGTGACCAGCGCCGGAGCCGTGAGGCCTGTGTAGCCGGTCCCGAATGCGCGCCCGTTGCGCCCGACGCGGGTCTGGTAGATCCGGCCGGTGCAGTGGTCGGCGAACAGGTAGTGCGCGTCCAGCGAGTGCAGCGCGCGGTCGGTGACCACGTAGCCGCCCATCACCGCGCACCAGTTTTCGTGCGTGCCGCTCGCTCCCGAGTGCGCCTCGACGATCACCGGGAAGATCGGATGGAAGGCCGTGCGACCGGCGTTGTAGAGCGAATCGCCCTCGTACCGGCTCCAGCCGAAGTTCGACCCGCCGAGCTTGCCCGGGGCCCGGTAATCGACCTCCTCGTACTTGTCCTGGCCGACGTCGCCAATCCACATTCCGCCCGATGGCCCGAACGAGAAGTGGAACGGGTTGCGCAGACCGTAGGCGAAGATCTCGCCCTTGGCGCCGTGACGGTGCGCGAACGGGTTGCTGCGGGGGATCCGGTACTTGCGGCGGCCACTGGCCAGCGGCTGGATTCGGAGGATCTTGCCGAACAGGTTGTTCAGATGCTGCGCGTGGTTGGCGGGATCGCCGACACCGCCGCCGTCGCCGATGCCCACGTACAGGTCGCCGTCAGGGCCGAACTGGAGCTGGCCCGCGTAGTGGTCGATCTGCGGATGGCGCAGGGCCAGAATCGTGCGGCCGCTGCTGGCGTCCACGTGGTTGGGGTTGGTGCGCGAGCGCCGGAACTGCTTGAGGCGGATGTTCCCCTGCCGATTCGTGTAGTAGACGTAGAGCAGGTGGGACTTCGCGTAGTTCGGCGCGAACACGAGGCTGATCAGGCCCTGCTCGCTGTTCGCGGCGATGTGGATCTTCCTACGCAGATCGAGGAACGGGTGCTTGAGCCGCTTGCCGTAGCGCACGACCCAGATCCGCCCGGTGCGCTCGAGCACGTACACCGCGCTCGGGTCCGCGGGCGTCGAGGCCACATAGGTCGGGAATTCGACCTTCGTGAAGGGGACCAGGCGGAGCGACGCGGCGGCGTGCGCTCTGCTGCGCGCCGTTGCCGAGGCGCCGAGTCCGAACACCGCTGCGGCCAATGCCAGCGCGACGCCGAGCAGCCCGAGCCGCGCGCGCGAGCCGCGCGGCAGGATTCGAACAGGAATGCGCACTTCCCGAGATCTCAATTGATTCTCCCTCCGTAGCTCCCCGAGCCTGTTGGCCGGTCGGTCTGACCCGCGCGTCGAGCTCTCAAGCAGCCCGACATCGCCCGGCCGCGATCCTAACCGCGTGGCGGACGTCGTGCAGCGCGGGGCGAGGTGGGGCGGGGGCGGTGCGGCACGGTGCGAGTTACCGGCGATGGCGGGGGCCGCGGACGCGGGCCGGGCGGTCGGTCGCGTGGCGCGGGCTGAGCCCAGCGGCCCGCGGTCCAGTTCCGAGGATGTCGAAACCTGCACAACTGTCGTGCACAATTCGACATCGTCCCGCCCGGCGGGCCCATGGGTTTTGGTCACTTACTCAAGCGCCAGGCCCCCGAGCGCGCCAGCGGGGGCCGCGCGGGGCGGGGCGGGGCGGGGCGGGGCGAGTAACGCAACAAACTGAGGCGCTTGCGGCGGCCGCGGCGGAAAACTCCCTGTGGCGGCGAATAAAACGCCTCCCTTGTTGCCCACCGGTCGGGTTTGTTGCGTTTTTCTGCCGACGCCCCGAGCGCTCCGAACCCGGCAGATCGGCCAAATCGACCCGGCGGGCCCACCGACCCAACCGAACGGCGCAGCATCCGCGCCCGACACCCACTCGGCCAAACCTTCACAAAATCCCTGCAAGCCGCCAATCACATGGAATTTGGTGCAGGAAACCTGCACAGAAGCTCCGAAGCCCTCAAGGCACCCGAGAATCCCCTGGATCATTCCCACATCCAGGGGGCTGACATCCACGACCCCGCGCCTGTGGGAGGGCATTGATGGACATTGTCACGGTTGGACTCATCGTCATCGCAGCATGGATCGCCCTTCTAGTGGCCGTCGTTGCCATCTGCAAGGCCGCGGCCTTCGGAGACGCCGCGAGCGCTCCAGTACCGGTGGGCGCCGAGGAAGCGGCACGCGCCTCGGGGTACGTGACCGCGGGCGAGCGGTCATCTCGACTCTTCGATCGGCCGGCGCTCGGTTAGCGCGGCCCGCTCGGCCAGCCCGGCCCGATCAGCGCTTCGGCCGCCCAGCGCCCCGGGCGGCCGAAGCCACCTGCGCCCTGCGTCGGCTCTGGCCGGCGCTCGCGGCCTGTGTCGGCTCTGGCCGGCGGGGCGGCCTGCGTCGGCTCTGGCTAGCCGGCTCTGGCTAGCCGCGGCGGCGGCGGCCGAACGTCAGCGCACCGATCGCTGCGATCCCGCCGCCGAGCACAAAGCCGGCGACTCCGGCACCGATCACCGCCTGGCGGCGGTGGATCCGCAGCTGTGAGCGCCAGTCGGTGGCTCGGACCACCTCCGTGCGCAGCCGCTCAAGCGAGTTACCGAGCTCCTGGCGATTCTGCTCGATCGACGCACGGATCTCCTCCGGCGTACGCACCGGGGGCATCAGTGACCTGTTTCCGTCTTCGACGTCACGGTCTCGCGGATCAGCTTGGCCTCATCGATCGCCATGTTCGGTGTCGGCGCGCCGACCTTGAGCATCCTGCGCGCGAACAGGAACGCGCCCGCGGTCAGCAGCAGCAGGATCACGAAAGTGATCGCAAAACCCTGCCAGATGCTCGAAAGCAGCGAGTTGAGCCCCCAGGCGAGCGTCAGCAGACCGAGGACCACGGCGAAGATCCCGAACACCGCGCCGGCCGCGATGGCCGCGGCGCCCCGGGCGATGCTCATCGCCTTGCGGGTTACCTCGACCTTGGCCAGCTCGATCTCCTCGCGGACCAGCACGCTGACCCGCTCCGAGACCTCGGCCACGGCGGTGGCGATGTTTTCTGGCTGTCCGTTGCTATCGGGCAAGGCGCCTCAGGATCATGGCCAGTGCGAACCCGCCGATGAACGAGGCCCCGACGGCGATCTCCGGCCGATCTGTGGCCGGGCCGGCGGTGGTGGCCCCGTCGGTGCTCGGGGGCGGGAAGGGGGTCGGCGGGACCGTGCCAGGAGCGGGATCGACGGGCGCAGCGCCCGTGGGTGGCGGATCCGCGGGCGCGTCGGTCGGCGCAGGCGGGTCGGCGGGCGCATCGGCGGGCGCGGGGGCGTCGGCGGGCGCAGGCGCGTCGGCGGGCGCGGGGGCGTCGGTCGGCGCAGCCTCGGTCCGAGCCGCAGCCGGGCTGACCTCGGACCCCTCGCCACTCGACGTGGAAACGGTCGGATCAACCGGAGGCTTCACGACCGTCGGTTCGGCCGCCGTTGCGGGCTCGGCCTGATCCGGGTCGGCGGGTACCCAAGACGGCGACGTCGCCTCGGCGTCGGCGCCGGTGTCCTCCGGCCGATTCTCGGGCTGCTCGGTCACTCGGGCGGGTCTTCGTCGAAGACGCGCTTCCAGATCAAGGTGGCCATCCGGGTGGCCGCGATTGTCGCCAGCGCGCCGGTTCCGGCGAGAAGGCCGGACCAAAGCAATCTCTTGACCAAGGGGCTCTCCGTCATCGGTGCGGATTCAATCAGACTCACCTCCTATTACCCCTCCAGACCGCGACAAATCGTCTGCACGATGAGAGTCTTCGCCCGCTCGAGCTCGGCCTCGTCCACCGGCTCGCCGTCGAAGATCCAGCCGCTCAGCACCTGCTCGACGCAACCGTAGAACGCCTGGGCCGCGAATTCTGGCGTGATCTCGGTCCGGAACACGCCATCGGACTGGCCCCGGGCGACGATCGCCGCGATCCCCTCGTAGGCGTCGCGGATCGTCGCGAAGTGGGTGCGTCCGAACGTGTTAGCCGCACGGGTGACCTCGACGATGATCACCTTCATCAGGTCCGGGTCGTGCCGGTACGAGTCGATGATGAACGAGGCGATCCAGTACAGCTTGTCCTGCGGCCTGCGGTCCGAGGCATCCGCCTCGGCGATCGCCGCGAGCATCACGTTCCAGCGCTCGAGGAACAGCGTGTCGAGGATCTCCTCCTTGGAGGAGAAGTAGTGGTACACCAAGCCGTAGGCCACGCCGGCCTCATCAGCGATGTCGGAGACGCGACAGGTGTGAAAGCCCTGTCGCGCGAACACGCGCACGGCGGCGTCGAGGATCATGCGGCGCTTGTCGACCGCAGCGCTCGAGGCAGACGCCATCAGGCGTACACCTCGGGGCGACGATGCGCCAGCGCCGGCAGCCGCCGGCGAATGCGGGCCAGCTCGTGGAGGTCGAGCTCGGAGACAATCGCGGTCTCGGTATCGGGGGCAGTGGCGAGCACCAGCCCCCACGGGTCGACGATCATCGAACGGCCGCCCGACCTGAATCCGCCGGGGTGCTCCCCGATCTGGTTGGGGGCGATCACGAAGCACTGGTTCTCGATCGCGCGCGCACGAAGCAGGATCTCCCAGTGGTCGCGGGTGGTCGCGAGCGTGAACGCGCTCGGAATCGCCAACACCTGTGCCCCGCCCGCCGACAGTTGCCGATAGAGCTCCGGGAAACGCACGTCGTAGCAGACGCTCAGCCCGATCGGCACGCCCGAGGCGAGCGTCGAGACGACGACCTCCTCGCCACCCTGCTCGTGATCGGATTCGCGGTACACGACACCGTCCACCTCCACGTCGAACAGGTGGATCTTCCGGTAGACAGCCTTCAGCTCGCCGTCGGGACCCACGTGGGCGCTCGTGTTGCGGAACTTCTCCTCTCCCGGCACCCGCTCGACGATCGAGCCCGCGACGAGGTCGATGCCGAGCTCCCGAGCGATTGACCGGGCCCAGGCGATGCACGGGCCGTCCAGCGTCTGCGCCCCGGCGGCGAGCTGCTCGCCGGTGCCGAGTACGCTCCACTTCTCCGGCAGTACAACGAGCTCTGCCCCGTGCGCCACGGCGTCGCGGACCAACCGATCCGCGGTGTCAAGATTGCGCTCTGTGTTCTCGGTCGAGTTGAGCTGAACAGCGCCGGCTCGCACGAAATCCTCGCCTCCTGATTGACCAGTCAGTCAAGAATACCCTCCGAACGCCCCCCGATCCCCTACCGAGGCGGTTTCGGCGCGGCGCGCCCGGGTGCGCTGGCGCGTCTCGCGCTCCCGCCGGAGCCGATGCCGAGCCATCTCAGAGGCCGTCCACTGAAGGCCTGGCGCTATGTCGGCCTGTACGGCCCCGAGGTGATGCTGTGCGTCGCCGCGGTGCGGATCGGGCCGGCTCGCCAGGCGTTCTGGGCCGTCTGGGATCGGCGCCACCGGCGGCTGCTCGAACGGACAACGCTGGGGCACGGCGGCGTCCGCCTCGAGCCCGGCCGGGTCACCGTCGCCGATCGCGGCCTTCAGCTCGACCTTGACCTTGACGAGATGGCGGGGATCGAAAGCATCTGCCCGAGCGGACGTGCCTACGCATGGACGCGCAAGCAGGGCGGGGTGCCGGCACGAGGCCGGATGATGCTCGACGGCGAGCCGCGCGAGCTGAGCGGCCGGGCCGTGATCGACGACACCGCCGGCTACTACCAGCGCCACACGACCTGGAGCTGGTGCGCCGGCGTGGGCACGGCGGCTGATGGCCGGTCGCTGGCCTGGAACCTGGTCGCGGGCGTCAACGACCCGGACACCTCGAGCGAGCGCACCGTTTGGGTCGACGGCGAGCCGCACGAGCCGCCACCGAGCAGGTTCGCACCCGATCTCTCGGAGATCGACGAGCTCCGCTTCGAGGCCGAGGCCACGCGTGAGCACAACGAGAACCTGCTTCTGATCCGCAGCTCCTACCGCCAGCCGTTCGGGAGCTTCTCAGGCGAGCTGCCCGGCGGTGTGAAGCTCGCCGAGGGCTACGGCGTGATGGAGGCTCACGATGTGTGGTGGTAGGCCTGGCGCAGCGCCGCGAGCAGCAGCTTCGAGTGCATCGCGCCGACCAGCTCGCGCAGCGGGTCGGCGCCGGAGGCGATGATCTCGACGGCACGGTCGACCTCGACCCTGCCGGCCAGGCGGTCGAGCAGGACCCGCACCTCCTCCTCCACCAGCGGCTCGAGCGCCTTGCGATAGCGCAGCGTGTCGTAGACGGTGAAGCCGATCTCCTGCTCGTAACCCCCGGCCCGGAAGCGGGAGATCGCCTCGATGATCGCCACGTCGTCGCCGTCGTAGCCGCGTGCGGTCGGACTCAGAACGCCGATCTCCTCGAGGCGATCGAGCACGTTCTGGGGCACGTCGTACGTGGAGCGGACCTTGGCGCGCGAGACCCGGCCCGACTCCCGCGCCTCGATCGCCCGCTCCAGGATCCGGTCCTCGAGCTCGATCATTCGCGCGGCCCGATCGGGGTCCGAGTTCATCAGCTCGCGGATCACCCGCAGCGGCATGAAGCGCTCCTCCTGCAGGCGCTTGATCAGCCGAACGCGGTCGACGAACTCCGCCGGGTAGTAGGCCATGTTGCGCGAGGTGCGCACGACCTCGTCGTCGGGGCCGAGCAGGCCCTCGCGCAGGTAATGCTTGATCGTGCCCGCGCTGACGCCCGAGCGCTCGGCCAGCTCGGACATCTTCAGCAGCTCGCTCGAAACGCTCATGCGCTCATGAACGAGCCCCGGACGCTTCCGGCCGCTCCCGCCACCGCGCCGGACTCGTGCAGCGCCGCGATCTCCTCCTGGCTGAACCCGGTGGCCGCGAGCACCTCGCTCGTGTGCTCACCGAGGCCGGGACCGGGCGCCCGGACCGGATCCGCCGGCGTGCGGCTGAGCTTGACCGGCGCTCCGAGCAGCTTGACCGGGCCGCTGACGCCGGGCTGGGCGAGCTGCACGACCATCTCACGCGCGGCCACGAGCTCGGAGTCGAGCACCTCGTCAAGTTCCAGCACCGGTTCGAGACAGCAATCGTGCTCGGACGCGAACGCCCGCCATTCGTCGCGGGTGCGGCCGGCGAAGATCTCGCTCACCGCCCGATGCGCATCCGAGCCGGGCGGATCGAATGCGTTGCCGATCAGGTCCTCACGGCCCACGCCCTCGCAGAACGCCCGCCAGAACTTCGGCTCGAGCGCGCCGAGGGTGACATACCCGTCGGCGCAGCGATACGGCCGATAGCACGTCAGCGAACCGGCCAGCTGCAGCTCACCGCGGCGCTGGGCCCGCCCGCTCGCGAACGCCTCCGCGGCCACAAGCGCCAGCCACGACAGAGCGCCATCGAACATCGAGGCGTCGACCAGCTGTCCCTCGCCGGAGCGTTCGCGCTCGCGCAGCGCGACCAGGATCCCGATCGCCGCCATCAGCGCCCCGCCGCCGATGTCGGCGATCTGGCCGGCGGCCTGGACCGGGGGGCCGTCCGCATCGCCGGTCAGCCCGAGAATCCCACCGAGGCCGAGGTAGTTCATGTCGTGACCCGAGCGATCACGATTTGGGCCGTCCTGCCCGTAGCCGGTGATCGCGCAGTAGACGAGCCGCGGATTGTCGGCCCGCAGCCGCTCGTAGCCGACGCCCAGGCGATCGAGCACGCCCGGCCGGAAGGACTCGAGCAGCACGTCGGCATCGCGGGCGAGGCGAAGCAGCACGTCGCGACCACCCTCGGTCTTGAGATCGACCCGAATCGAACGCTTGCCGCGGTTCAGCGCCAGGAACAGGGCGCCGCGGGCGGTCTCGTCGGCGCCCTCGTAGTAGGGCGGTGACCAGCGCACGTAGTCCCCCATGCCGGTGTCCTCGACCTTGATCACGTCAGCCCCGAAGTCGGCCAGCATCATCGAGCAGAAGCCGCCCGGCAGCAGCCGGGAGAGGTCGAGGACCTTGAGTTCCTCAAGTGGGAGCTGGCTCACGTCCGCACCGCCGTCCTGACCCCGAGCAGCTCGCGAGCCTCCTGCACGGTCGCCGGGCGCCGCCCCAGGTCCTCGGTCAGCTCGCGGGCCTTGGCCACCAGCTCCCCGTTCGAACGCGCCATGGCTCCGTCCGGGAGGTAGAAGTTGTCCTCGAGCCCGACGCGCACCGAGCCTCCGAGCGTGAGCGCCGCGCCGACCAGCATCCACTGGTCCCGCCCGATCCCGATCACCCCCCAGTGGTGCTTGCGGGCACCGCCGGCGGAGCCGGTGGTCGGCATGTTGCGGGCCATCGCCGCGAGGTTGAGCGCCGTGGCGGGCACGCCGCCCACGACGCCCATCACGAAGTCAGCGTGCAGTGGCGCCTCCAGCAGGCCCATGTCGACGAGCGGCTCGAGCGAGCCGACGTGCCCGAGGTCGAAGCACTCGTGCTCGGGCTTGATGTCGAGCCGGCGCATCGCCTGCAGCAGCTCGATGATCTCATCGAATGGGTTGGTGAACACGAACTTGAACACGAAGTCCTTGCGCTTGCGCGAGTACTTGGCGTAGTTGAGCGAGCCCATGTTGAGCGCCGCCACCTCGGGGCGTCCAGCCTCCAGGTAGGCGACACGCTTGGCCACCGGAACCCCGACCGTGCCGGTGGAGAAGTTGATGATCGCGGCGTCGCCGACCTCGGCGATGATCGCCTCGCGGATCGCCACGAAGTCCTCGACCTCGTAGGACGGGGTGCCATCCGGGGTCCGCGCGTGGATGTGGATGTGCACGCCGCCCTCGTCGACGATGCGCCGGGCCTCGGCGGCATAGTCGGCGGGCGTGTAGGGGATCGCCGGGCACTGCTCGCGGTTGGCGATTGCGCCGGAGATCGCGCAGGTGATGACGGCGGGGTCGTCGAGGCTCATCGAGCTCCTTGCGAGAAGTAGTACGTGCTACTTCCTACTTTGTCGGAAGCCGCAGGGCGCGTCAAGAGCTTCAGGTCCGCAGCGTTCGGAGCATCTGGTCGCATGCCGGGAGCACGGCGTCGCGCTCGGCGCTGGTCCACTGACACTGAAGCTCGTACTCGTCGGGCCCGACGAACACGAACGCCGCCCGCGTGGTCGCCCTGACCGGGACGCCAGGCGTCGGTGCGTCGGGATAGACGAGTGCCGGGAGTCCGCCGATCGTGGTCACCTTCCCGATCGCCCGCCGGCCGAAGATCTTCGTCATAGCCCGATCGAACTGCGCCTTCTGGGCATGGATGTTCGTGCGGCCGACCGGCGGCCGGATAGCCGCGTAGCGGGTAACGATCAGCAGGTCGTAGCCGCTGGCCCCGATCCGCAGCGCGATCCGCGTCACGTGCCTGTCGGACTCGATCCGGCGGCTGACCGAGTTGATCTTCCCGGGCGAGAACGCCGCCGGGTAACGGAAATGGAGCGCGATGCCAGGCGAGCCGAAGGTCCGCTCGCCGGTCGGGGTGCTCGACGTTGTGGTGGTGGTCCTCGTGCTCACGCCCGCGTGGACGTGGACCGAGACCCCGCACCCGGTCAGCAGTACGAGCACCGGCAGCACCGCCGGCAGGCGCCTCAGACGGGCACCACGCCGCTGCGCTTCCAGGGTCGCTCCACGGTCTTGCCGGCCGCCATCTCGAGCGCTCGGCAGATTGTCGCGCGCGTCTCTCGCGGGTCGATCACGTCGTCGATCATGTCGTTGCCGGCGGCGACGTACACGTCGATTATCTTGCGGAAGTTCTCGATCAGCTCCTGGCGCTTGGCGGCGGGGTCCTCGGCCGCCTCGACCTGCTTGCGGAAGATGATCTCGACCGCGCCCTCGGCGCCCATCACGCTGATCTCAGCGGACGGCCACGCGACGATCAGATCCGGCTCGTACGCACGCCCGCACATCACGTAGTAGCCCGCCCCGTAGGCCTTGCGCAGCACGACGGTGACCTTCGGAACGGTGGCGTTGGCGGTGGCGTAGAGCATCTTCGCCCCGTGGCGGATGATCCCCCCGGCCTCCACCTTCGTCCCGACCATGAACCCCGGAACGTCCATCAGATAGACGAGCGGGATGCCGTAGGCGTTGCAGAGGTTGATGAAGCGAGCCGCCTTGTCGGCGGAGTCGTTGTCGAGGATCCCTCCCAGCTGCTTGGGCTGGCTCGCGATGATTCCGGCGGGGCGGCCCCCGAACCGGGCCAGGCAGGTGATGATCGTCTTAGCCCACTGCGGCTTGAGGTCGAAGTAGCGCCCGTCGTCGACGATCCGCCGGATCACCTCGTACATGTCGTAGGGCTTGCGGTTGGACTCGGGGAGGACGTCGAGCAGCTCCTCGTCCGCGCGCTCCACCGGATCCTCGATCGCCAGGACCGGCGGGGCCTCCTCGCAGCTCTGGGGGAAGTAGCTCAGGTATTCCTTGATCCGCTCGATGCACTCCTCGTCGTCGGCCACCTCGAGGTCACCGACCCCGGACTTGCGGCAGTGCACCCGCGATCCGCCGAGCTCCTCCTGGGTCACGTCCTCGCCGACCGCAGCCCGCACCAGGTGCGGGCCGGCCAGCGCCATCGACCCGCGACCCTTGACCATCGGGACGAAGTCCGCCAGACCCGGGATGTACGCCGTCCCGGCCGCACAGGGCCCCATCAGCGCCGCCACCTGGGGGATCACCCCCGACATCACGACCTCCTCCCGGAACAGATGGCCGCTGCCGGCGAACAGCGAGCCGACGGCCTCCTGAATGCGGGCGCCGGCGGAGTCGAGCAGCCACACGAGCGGGATCCGCTTGCTCAGCGCGAGCTCGCGCAGGCGCGTTACCTTGAGCTCGCCGGTCATGCCCATTGAGCCGGCCATCACGGTGAAGTCGTATGCGACGACCGCGGTCAGACGACCGTTGACCTTGCCGTAGCCGGTGATCACCCCATCCGCGGGCGCCTCGACCCCCTCCATCGCCCGCTGCGAGAAGTGCGGACGACCGTGCATGCCGATCTCCACGAACGTCCCCTCGTCGATCAGCAGCGCGAGCCGCTCACGCGCGGTCAGCTTCTCCTTGGCGTGCTGCGCGGCGATCTTCTCCTCGCCACCGCCGAGCTTTATCTTCTCGCGGCGCGCGGCGAGGTCCTCGGCGAGTGGGCGGAGCAGGCTGGTGGCGGTAGTATCGGTGGCCATAGTGGGAAGTGGGACGTTCTACTTCTCACTTTCGCAGGTGACTACCGGCAACGTCAAGACCAGCGGTTGGGTCATCCTCCGCCGATCTGTTGCGTCATCCGCCGGCGATCTGCTCTATCGTTGCCGCTGCCGAGTCTCCGGGCAGCCAACCCGGAGAGCGGGGAACCCAAGTTCTTGGGGCGAATCCCGCGGTGGTCCGCAGGTAGCGCTCGATCCGAGTGCGAGCCCGTCAGCTAACTCCGTAGGCGCAGGCACCAACGCTCCCTCCGACGCCGCCGAGGAGTCTCTGCATGCTGAAGACGAAGTTCCCTGCCCGTGCCGTGCTGACCGCCGGTCTGCTGACCGTGGCCGCCGCCGCCATCACCGCCTCTGCGATCGCGGCCTCCTCCCCCTTCCGCCGAGTGCTCCGGCAGGGCGACCACGGCCGTGACGTGAAGACGCTCCAGACCATGCTGACGCGGGTCGGCGTGCGCACCACCGAAGACGGGAACTTCGGGCCAGGGACCAAGCGCTCAGTCCGGATCTTCCAGGTCGCGGCGCGCCTGAGCCCGCCCAGCGGGACGGTCGGGATCCGGACGGCGACGACGCTCGATTCGTGGGTTTCGAGCGGCAAGCGGGTCAAGCGCTCGACACACAGCAGTTCGCCGTCCGGCTGGGTGTTCCCGCTCACGCCGAAGTCGCGCGTGCTCTCACCCTCGAACTGGACGCTCGATCAGGGCGTGGACATTGGCACCGTGAACGGCGCCTGCGGCTCCAAGGTGACCGAGGTGGCGATGACCTCGGGCACGATCGTGCAGGAGGGGATCGACGGCTTCGGCCCCGACGCGCCGGTGCTGAAGGTCGCCTCGGGTCCGTACAAGGGCCGCTACATCTACTACGGCCACGCCAAGCCGGCGCTCGTCAAGGTCGGCACCCACGTCTCCACCGGCGACCCGATTGCCGAGGTCGGGTGCGGCGACGTCGGGATCTCGAGCTTCCCCCACGTCGAGATCGGGATCAGCGCGCCGGGCGGACCGACCTGCTGCCCGAGCATGGGCGAGACGTCGCACGAGATGTACGACATCGTGCGCAAGCTGTGGTAGGGGCTCTGAACCGCTCCGGTTCCTAGCCCTCCTCGAAGCTGAACGTCGCTTTGCCCTTCTTGCACCGCACCGGAAATTGACTGCCGTTGCCGGGTGCTTTGCACACCCACCGGGGCGTCGTGAAGCCGAACGGTGCCGTGCTGGCGAACGTGCCGGCGTTCATCGCCCTGTACACGGTTGCGCACGCGGTGTGCATTTCGATGATGTGGGAGAACGCGAAGGTCCCGTGAGGCGGTGGGAACTTGTGCGTGTAATCCTGGCAGTACCTGCTCGCCTTGCCCGCCGGCTCGGACGTCGCCGACCACGAGATCGTCCTGTGCTTGATCGGTCCGGAGTTGAAATTTGGGGGCAGGAGGCAACGGATCGTCTGCTTGAGCTTGCCCTTCACGCGGCCGCCGGCGAGGAAGCTCCCGGTCACCGTGTTGCTATTGGGACTGGCTTCATGCACGGTCGCTGAGAAGTGGCCGCGGGAGATCTTTATGTGCGAAGGCCACGTGATGCTTCCGGGCGCAGGACCGCAGGTGATTAGGTTGTTCCGCGCGTTGAGGTGAAGGACCGACTTACCGTTGGCGGAGACCGCGAACGAAATGAACGGGCTGCCTGCGGTCGCCTCGTAGACGGCCCCCTTGTTCGGCGCCAGCGCCAGCGCGGTGGCCGCGCTCATCCCTCCGGCGACGATGACCACAGTCACAACCACTCTTGCGCGCATCTGAACCGCTCCCGTTCCGACGTTTCGCCGGCGCCCCGCCGACACGGAGATCCTACCGCCCCTTCCACTCCGGATCGCGTTTTTCAAAGAAAGCCCTAACGCCCTCCTGGATGTCCTCGGTCGTGAACGCGATCGTCAGCTGTGAGCGGAGGAAGTCGAGCGCGTCGGCGAACGCCATGTCCTGTTGGCGGAACATCGCGTCCTTGCCGAGCTTCATCATCACCGGCGACTTGCGGGCGAGCTTCTCCGCGTACTCGGAGACGACCGATTCGAACTCCTCCGCACTCGCGACCCGGTTGACGATCCCGATCCGGTGGGCCTCCTCGGCCGAGATCTGCTCGCCGAGCAGCAGCAGCTCGTTCGTGGCCTTGCGGGGGACGTTGCGGTAGATCAGCGCCATGATCATGAACGGGAACACGCCGACGTTGATCTCGGGCGTGCCGAACCGCGCGCTCTCGCGCGCGATGATCAGGTCGCACGCGAGCGCGATCCCGAGCGCGCCGGCGAGCACGTGCCCGTTGGCGGCGCAGATCGACGGCTTGCCGAGCTCGCCCAGCAGCCGGAACAGGCGCGGGAAGCGCTCGGTGGCGAAGTGCTTGTGCACGAGTGGCACGTCGGCGGCGAAGCCGCCGAGGTTCGCCCCGGCCGAGAACACCTTCTCGTGCGTGGAGGTGAGCACCACACACCGTGTGTCGGGATCGTCTCGCGCCTGCTCGAGCGCGGCGATCAGCTCGGCCAGCAGCTGGTCTGAGAGCGCGTTGCGGGTGTCGGGCTGGTCGAGCGCGATCGTCGCGACGCCGGCGTCCGAGACGTCGTAGCGGAGGGTTTCGAAGGGCATGGCGGCGAAGCGTACCCGCCGCCGCGAGAAGTAGAAAGTAGGAAGTCCTACTGTTTACTTTTCCGCCCCCGGCCGGTACGGTCCGCGGCATGACAACCGCCAACGTTCTCAAGCCCGACTTCGCCTCCCAGCGCAAGCACTTCATCTTCACCGACGAGCACGAGCAACTGCGCGATTCGATCCGCCGCTTCGTGATCAAGGAGCTCCAACCCCACGCCGAGGAGTGGGAGGAGAACACGTTCCCCGACTGGGTATTCGAGCGGATGGGCGAGCTCGGCTTCCTCGGCCTCGACAAGCCCGAGGAGTACGGCGGCCAGGGCGGTGACTACTTCACGGCGCTCGTGCTCGCGGAGGAGATGGCGCACGCGCACTGCGGCGGGCTCGGGATGGGCCTCGCGGTCCAGACCGACATGGCGATGCCGCCGATCCTCAAGTTCGGCTCCGAGGAGCAGAAGCAGGAGTGGGTCGTCCCGGCGATCCAGGGCACGAAGATCCTGTGCCTGGGGATCACCGAGCCTGACGCCGGCTCCGACGTGGCTGGAATCAAGACCCGCGCCGTGCGCGACGGCGACGAGTACATGATCAACGGCTCCAAGACGTTCATCACCAATGGCCACCGCGCGCACGCAATCGTGCTCGTCACCAAGACCGATCCCGAGGCAGGTCACGGCGGCATCACGCTGTTCTTGGTGCCGATGGACACCCCCGGCGTGATCCGCGAGAAGCGGCTGGAGAAGCTCGGGATGCACGCCTCGGACACAGCGCTGCTCGCCTTCCAGGACGTGCGCATCCCCGCCTCGGCGATGCTCGGCGAGCTCGGGAAGGGCTTCTACCACATCTCCTGGGAGCTCCAGGGCGAGCGGCTGATCGGCGCCGCCGGCTCGGTCGCGGGCGCCCAGCATGTGTTTGATCGCACGCTCGAGTACGCCAAGGAGCGGACGGCGTTCGGCCGCTCGATCGGTCACTTCCAGGTGATCCGGCACAAGTTCGCCGAGATGGCGACGAAGATCGAGACGGCGCGGCAGATGGTCTACACGACGGCCTGGCGGATCCAGAACGGCGAGTACCCCGTGCGCGAGATCTCGATGGCCAAGCTCTACGCCTCGCGGATCTCGGTCGAGGTCGCCGACGAGTGCATCCAGATCCACGGCGGCAACGGCTACATGAAGGAGTACGGGATCGAGCGCTCATGGCGTGACCTGCGCCTGAACCGGATCGGCGCCGGCACCGACGAGATCATGCTCGAGGTGATCGGCCGCTCCTACGGGCTGTGAGCTCGCTGTCGGTCAAGGCCGGGGCGGGTGCCTCGGTCACGCGAAATCCGATCCCGCCGTTCACCGAGGAGCACGAGGAGTTCCGCGCCGCGGTCAGGCGGTTCGTGCTGGCCGAACTGCGGCCGCATGCGAGCGAATGGGAGCAGGCGCGCTGGTTTCCCAACTCCGTGTTCGCGCGGCTCGCCGAGCTCGGCTACATCGGGCTCAAGTTCCCGGCCGAGTACGGAGGCGACGGCGACGTCGTGGCCGATGCGGTGTGGTGCGAGGAGCTCGCATGGTGCGGGTCGGGCGGGCTCGCGGCCGGGATCGGCGCCCACGGTGGGATCGCACTGCCGCCGGTGGCGCGGTTCGGCACCGAGGAGCAGAAGCAGCGCTACCTGGTGCCCGGGATCAGGGGCGAGAAGATCGCCGCGCTCGGGATCACGGAGCCCGACGCCGGCTCTGACGTGGCCGGACTGCGGACGCTCGCCCGCCGGGTCGACGGCGGGTTCGTCGTCAACGGCTCGAAGACGTTCATCACGGGCGGCGTGCGGGCCGACTTCATCATCACCGCGGTCAAGACCACGCCGGAAGGAGGCCACCAGGGGATCTCGTTCCTGATCATCGACCGCGGGCCGGGGGTCGAGTCGACCGCGTTGGAGAAGATGGGCTGGCACGCGTCGGACACCGCGCTGATCAGCTTCGACGACGTGTTCGTGCCTGGGGAGAACCTGCTCGGCGAGCTCAACAAGGGCTTCTATCTGATCATGGCCAACTTCCAATGGGAGCGGCTGTTGATGGCCCTCGGCGCGGTCGGAGGGATGCAGGCGGCGTTCGACAACACGCTGCGCTACGCACTCGAGCGCGAGGCCTTCGGCCGCAAGATCGGGCACTTTCAGACGATCCGCCACAAGCTGGCCGAGGTCGCGACCACGATCGAAGCCGGCCGCGACGTGACCTACTCGGCCCTGCGCCGCTACGTCGCGGGCGAGGATGCAGTGCGCGAGGTGACGATCGCCAAGCTCGCCACCCAGCGCGCCGCATTCGACGTGATGGACACCTGCCTGCAGATCCACGGCGGCGCCGGCTACACGACCGAGTTCGACATCGAGCGCGCGGCCCGCGATGCCCGTCTCGGCCCGATCGGCGGCGGAACCGACGAGATCATGAAGGAGATCCTCGGGCGGTCGATGGGGCTGTAGGCCTAACGCCCTCGCGGCAGCCGGGCGGTCAGCGGCGGCAGATCGCTCCCCGAGCAGGTGTGGCAGCCGTCGAGCACCATCTCGAGCACTCGGCGCCAGTTCGCGTAGGCGCCGCGGCTGATCTGGAGCGCCCCGAGCGAGCACATGACCGCGGGGATGTCCTCGAGCTGAAAGTCCTCGCGCAGGACGCCGGCGGCTTGCGCGCGCTCGATCAGCGTCTCGATCGTCCCAAAGAAGCCGAGCTCGGCGTCGGCGTTGACGGCCGCCTCCTTCATCACCTCGGGGCGATCGGCGGAGATCTGGGCCAGTGCGCGGTTGACCGCCAACAGCTCGGCCCCCTTGCGGACGAAGCCGCTGAACCCCTCCCACGGGTCGGCCACGTCGAGCGCGGCGGTGGCGAGCTCGGCCTCGCCGGCGAAGTAGTCGGCAGCGAGCGCGTCGATCAGCGCATCCTTGGTGGCGAAGTGGCGGTAGACGGTACCGACGCCGACCCCGGCACACGCGGCCACGTCGTCGATCTGGGCCTCGATCCCGTCCCGCCCGAAGATCTGACGCGCCGCCTCCAGCACCCGCTCTCGATTGCGACGGGCGTCCGCGCGGAGCGGTCTGGCCGCTGTTTCGGTGCTCGCCATGGCGCTCGACCTCGAATCAGTTGCGGAGGCTGGATTTCAACTTGACAACCGGAGCGACGGTTCCGTATAGTCCCAATCTGGAACCGGAACTCCGACTCCGATTGTACCGAGCCGGCAGCGAGAGAGCAAGCGTCAAGGGAGCAGTGCCATGAGTCCGACAACCGCCCAGAACCACGACCGCCGTTGGCTCGCCCTCGCCCTCCTGGCCATGGCCCAGTTCGTCGTCGTGCTCGACGCGTCGATCGTCAATGTCGCGCTGCCCTCGATCGGGCGGGGGCTTCACTTCAGCCAGGACTCGCTCTCGTGGGTCGTGAACGCCTACGTGCTCACGTTCGGCGGCTTCCTGCTCCTCGGCGGCCGCGCCGCCGACCTACTCGGGCGGCGCTCGGTGTTCATCGCCGGCCTGATCGTGTTCGCGCTCGCGTCGCTGGCCGGTGGGCTGGCCCAGAGCGAGGGCTGGTTGATCGCCGCCCGCGCAGTGCAGGGCTTCGGCGCCGCGCTCCTGTCCCCCGCGGCGCTATCGATCGTCACGACCACGTTCACCGAGGGCGCCGACCGCAACAAGGCGCTCGGCGTGTGGGGTGCCGTGGCCGGCTCCGGCGGCGCCGCCGGCGTGCTCCTCGGCGGCATCCTTACGAGCACGCTCGGCTGGCAGTGGGTGCTGTTCGTCAACACGCCGATCGGCATCGGCGCCGCGCTGCTGGCGCCCCGCCTGCTGGCCGAGAGTCACGCCGACTTCGATCAGCGCCGCTTCGATCTCGCGGGCGCGGTCTCGGTCACGGCCGGGCTCTCGATCCTCGTCTATGCGCTGGTCGAGGCACAGAAGGCGGGCTGGGGCTCGTTCCAGACGGTCGGGCTGCTGGCGCTGTCGGCGGCGCTGCTCGGCGCCTTCGCGGTGATCGAAACCCGCGCGGAGCAGCCGCTCGTCCCGTTCCGGATCTTCAGGGTTCGCACGATCCTCGGGGCCAACGTGAGCGGTCTGCTGATCGGCGCTTCGCTGTTCTCGATGTTCTTCTTCATCTCCCTCTACATGCAGCAGGTCCTCGGCTACGGCGCGCTGAAGGCCGGCATCTCCTATCTGCCGCTGGCCGGATCGATCATCGTCTCCGCCGGGGTCGCCTCGCAGCTCGTGAACCGGGTCGGCTTCAAGCCGGTGCTGCTCGCAGGGATGGCGCTGATCGCCGGCGGCCTGCTGTGGTTCGCCCAGGTGCCGACGCACGGCGCGTTCGCCGCCAACATCCTCGGTCCGTCGCTGCTCGCGGCGGTCGGGCTCGGGTTCGCGTTCGTGCCGGTCACGATCGCGGCCGTCTCGGGCGTGCGCGACAACGATGCCGGACTGGCCAGCGGGCTGATCAACACCTCGCAGCAGGTCGGCGGCGCGCTCGGCCTCGCCGTGTTGGCCACAATCGCCAACTCGCGCACAGCGAACGTGATGGCGAGCACGCACGGGCCGCTCAAGCACGCGCTCACGCTCGGCTTCCAGTCGGCCTTCCTGGCCGGCGCCGGATTCGCGGTGCTCGGGCTTGTGCTCAGCTTCCTGCTGATCCGCCGCCGGGACTCGCGCCGCCACATCGAGGCAGCGGCGGCGGAGGCCGCCTCCAGCGCTGCATAGGTCCCGCAGGGCAGCCGTCCCGCACCAGTCGCAATCGCACTTGCAACGCCTGTAGAACCGGGGTGTCCCGGTCGAGAAGACGAGTACGATGAATCGTGTGGGGAGGAAATTCATCGCCATCGTTGTGGCAGGGGCAGCGGTCATTGCGGCGGTCGCGTTGTTCAGCGGCTGTGGGTCGAGCAACACGATCGACCCCGTTGCGCGCGCCGCGGACGTGACGGCCCGCGTACCCGGCTATCGGATCGCCGCAGTGGCCACCGTCACCACCCCCGCGTCGGGGCCGCTCCAGATCGCGATGAACGGGAACTTCGACCGCGCCAACCGAAGCGGCACGATCATCGCGGCCGAGACCGTCGCCGGGCACCGGTTCAAGTTCACTGAGGTGTTCTCCGGGCTCACGTTCTTCATGAAGGCGACCGGGCTGCCGCAACTGCAGCGGCTGACCGGCGGCAAGCAATGGCTGAAGTTCGACATGAGCCGAATGCTCGGCGCGATGGGCCTCGGGTCACTGCCGACCGGCACCGACCCCACTCAGTTCGTCGACTTCCTCCGTGCCGTCAGCGCCTCGACCACGAAGGTCGGAACCGAAACGGTGCGCGGCGTCCGCACCACGCACTACCGGGCCAAGGTCGACCTCAGCCGTTATCCGAGCCTGCTGCCGCCCTCGCAACGGGCCGCGGCGAGCCGCAGCGTCAGCACGCTGGAGGCCGCGCTCGGAACCCACATCATGCCGATGGACGCGTGGGTCGACCACAGCAACCTGGTGCGGCGATTGGGCATCTCGTTCGACGAGTGCGTGGCCCAGCAGCACGTCAAGTTCGGCATGAAGATGGACATCTTCGACTATGGGCCCCAGTCGCAGCCGCAGCTTCCGGGACCGGCGAACTCGTACGACATCACGCCACTGCTCTCGTCGACCCTGAGCAGGATCAAGTTCGGCTGCTCCACCGGGTGATCGCACCTTTAGCCAACTTCGTGCAGGTTTTGGTGTTTGATTCCGTGCCGGGGGGCGCCGCGATGGCGTCGTACAACCGCACGGACGATGAGAGCAAGAGTTCAGGCAAGCACCGGTGTCGAGATCGTCGTGTGGCGCGACGGCGCCCTCTTCAACGCCGCGCGCGGGGACGCGCAGAGCGAGCCGCAGGTGTGCCTGGCAGTCGACCTGTTCGAGGTGGTCGCCGAGATCGCCGGGCTCGATCTCGAGCGCAGCGACCAGGCGCGCGAGGCGATGGAACTGGCCGACGCGGTGCAAACCGACCTGGCGCGGGTCTGATCGCCGCGCCGCGGCGCTGATGGACTCGGCGCGCGGGAAGCTGCTGATCGCGGGCCCTGCGCTCCTGGATCCGAACTTCTGGCGAACCGTCGTGCTCGTGATCGAGCACAGCGACGACGGGGCGCTCGGCCTGGTGCTCAACCGCCCGTCCGACACGACCGTCGGCGAATCGGTGCCGCAGCTTGACAACCTCGTCGACCCCGACGAGTACCTGTACATCGGCGGACCGGTGCAACCCTCGTCCGTGATCGTGCTGGCCGAGTTCGAGGATCCCGGCGACGCCGCGCTGCTCTCGTTCGACGACATCGGGGTGCTCGGGACGGGCGCTGCGCCGGAGGAGCACGGAGCGGGGGTCAGGGAGGGTCGAGGGTTCGTCGGCCATGCGGGCTGGGGACCGGGGCAGCTCGACTCCGAGCTCGAGCGCGACGACTGGATCCTCG
Organism: uncultured Solirubrobacterales bacterium; assembly: GCA_963796645.1. GTDB lineage: Bacteria > Actinomycetota > Thermoleophilia > Solirubrobacterales > Solirubrobacteraceae > Palsa-465. Next base: position 591,556 of record CAWCMQ010000011.1, read on the forward strand.
AGCCGGCGCGGCGCGAGGACGCGTTCACGACCGAGCCGCGCGAGCTGTGGACGTCGGTGCTGACGCGCAAGGGCGGGAGCTATGCGCTGGTTGCGCGCATGCCGCCCGATCCGTCGGTTAACTGATCGCCATGGCGCACGACCACGCGCATGGCCCCTCCCGCGAAACCGAGCGGGCTGCGCTGAAGTGGGCGCTGGCGCTGGTCGCCACGTTCATGGTCGGCGAAGTGGTGGCAGGCATCCTCGCCTCCTCGCTGGCGCTGCTCTCCGACGCCGCGCACATGCTCACCGATGCCGCCGCGCTCGGGCTGTCGCTCGGCGCCGCGACGCTCGCCACACGACCGGCGCGGGGCACCATGACCTACGGCCTCGGGCGAGCCGAGATCCTCAGCGCCCAGGCCAACGGCGTGACCCTGATCGTCCTCGCCGGTCTGATCATCTATGGCGCGATCAGCCGTCTCGTCAATCCGCCCAAGGTGCACGGCGCGGTCGTGCTGGTCGTCGCGCTCACCGGGATCGTGGTCAACCTCGTCGTCACCCGCATCCTGTCCCGCGGGTCCGGCGAGCGAAGCCTGAACGTGGAGGGCTCCTATCGCCACGTGCTCACCGACCTGTACGGCTTCATCGCCACCGCTGTCGCGGCGGTCGTGATCATCGCCACCGGCTTCTCGCGCGCCGACGCGATCGCGTCGCTGCTAATCGCCGGGCTGATGCTGGCGGCTGGGTTCGCGCTGCTCAAGGCATCGGGACGGGTGTTCATGGAGGCGGCGCCGGCCGGGCTCGACCCCGAGCGGATCGGTCACGAGCTCGCCGCCCAGCCCGGTGTGGTCGAGGTGCACGACCTCCACGTGTGGGAGGTGACCTCGGGCTTCCCGGCGCTCTCGGCCCACGTGGTCGTGCGCGCCGGCGATGACTGCCACGCCACGCGCCGCCGCCTGCAGGCACTGCTCGAGGACCGCTTCGAGATCGGCCACACGACACTGCAAGTCGACCACGAGGCCGCGACCCAGCCACCGTTACAGATCCAGGTCTCGGAACCCGAGCGGCGATAGACTCGCCGCCATGAGGGTGGTGAAGCCCGGCCAGGATCGTGACGTCCCGCGCGGCGTCGTCGGCGGGGCTGAGATCTCCCAGATGACCGCGGGCGCACAGAACATCTACATGGGCGTGTTCCGGGTGCCGCCGGGCGCGCAGTCGCGACCGCATTACCACGAGGGGTGCGAGAGCGCGGTCTACATGCTCTCGGGACGGTTGCGGGTGAAATGGGGCGACCACCTCGAGCAACAGGTCGAGCTCGAGCCGCGCGACCTCGTCTACGTCCCGCCGCGCGAGACCCATGTGCTCGAGAACGTCTCGGACACCGAGCCGGCCGAGTACGTGGTCGCCCGGGATTCGCCCCAGGAGGACGCGATCGTCGTCCCCTGGGCTGATGAGCCGCTATGAGACACCACGAGTCGCAGCTCTCCGGGGCCGGCGGCCTGCGCATCTACTGGCAGGCCTGGCTTCCTGAAGGTCAGCCCCTGGCCGTGGTCGTGATCGCCCACGGCGTCAGTGAGCACAGCGACCGCTACCGGCATGTGGCCGACCGGCTCGTCTCGGCCGGCTACGCCGTGTATGCGATCGACCACCGTGGACACGGCCGCTCCGAGGGCACGCGGGCCCTGATCGACCGAGTCGACCGGGCGGTTTCCGATCTTCACTCATTGATCGTGCTCGTGACCGGCGAGCATCCGGACACCCCGGTGTTCCTCCTCGGCCACAGCATGGGGGGCGCGCTGGCGGTCAGCTATGCGATGCGCCATCAGGACCGCCTCGCGGGCCTGATGCTGTCGGGGCCGCTGGCCGCGCTGGAGGCCGCGCCGCCACATATGCGGATCGCGGCCCGCGTGCTCTCGGTGGCCGCGCCCAAGCTCCCCTGGTGGAGATCAACGCCAACCTGGTCAGTCGCGACCCGGCGGTGGTGAGCGATTACACGGGTGATCCGCTCGTCTACCACGGCAAGCTTCCGGTCCGGACCGTGGCCGAGCTCGCCACTGCGATCGACTCGTTCCCGGACGGCGTCGCCCGGATCACCGTCCCGACTCTGATCATGTACGGCACCGCCGACGGCCTTTGCCCGCCGCGCGGAAGCGTGATGCTCGGTGATCGGATCGGCTCGGCGGACGTGACCACGAAGGCCTACGAGGGCCTCTACCACGAGATCCTCAACGAGCCCGAGCAGGCGGTCGTGCTCGACGACATCTGCGCGTGGCTGGCCGCCCACGTCGCGGCCGTTACGACGACCTAGTCACGAACGAGCCCGAGCCCGAGGACGAGCTTGGCTGGCTGCCCGAGGACGAGCTTGGCTGGCTGCCCGAGGACCGGGTCGTGATCTGAGTCGTGGTCTGGGCGGCCACCGTGCTGGTGGCGGCGCTGCGCGACGCCAGGGCGGGATCGTGTCCGGACACGAGCACGACGGCGATCATCAGCCAAGCGGCGACGAACAGCGCCACGGCGCCGCCGATCACCCGGTGACGAATCGTACGGGTCCGACTCAATCGTTCGCGCCGACGGGCGCTGGGATCGATGTGATTGCTCATGCCCAGGAGCTTGGAGCAGGCCCGTAGGACGGCCGTGAGAGGTGCTTAAGAGGCTTGTATGAACCCGAGCTCGAACCGACACCCGCTGAAGTAGTCGCCGGCCGGAGAGGCGAGGAAGCACACGAGCTCGGCGACCTGCCCCTGAGTCGTTTCGGGTCCGGGGGTGACCGCGGTCACCGTGATCCGATAGCGGGCCCATTCCACTGAGAGCGTGCGCGCAAGATTCTCGAGCCCGGCCCGCGCCGGCTTCGCGTGCTCGCCGGCGTCGGGTGCGGGGGCGAGCAGGATCACCTTGCCGCCCCGCTCGCCCGGGATCAGCGCACCCACGGCGATCGCGCGGACCGCCGACCACACCGCCTCGAGCGCGGCGTCCAGGCCGTCGGCGGAGACGAGTCTCCGGGCATCGCACACGAGCGCGTCGAGCGGAGCGTGCTCGGCCGCCCACTCCTCGCCACCTTCGGCCGGCAGTGACTCCACGCGGGCCCCGAGCGCCGCGAGCGCGTCGCCAACGCTCGCGTCGGGTGCGCCCGCGAGCACGATCGCCCGCTCCTTCAACAGGTCCTGACGAAAAGGCTGCATCGCGGGCGACACGGTATAGCCTGAGGACGGCAATGCCTGTCGCGACTGAGGCAAGACCGGCAGCGCTGCCGCTGCGCGGCGGCTCGCCCCGTGCCAACGTGCGCGTGTACCCGATCCTCACCGGCGAGATGCACGCGCCGCCTGCGCACACGGCACGCCCGTCCGGGTCGCTCGCGAGGGCCCGCATCGCCGCCCAGCTCGCGGGGCCTCGAAGGCGCTGGAACTGGCTGCCGGTCCCCTCCTTCCTGGTCGTGCACGCGAGCGCCGGCCCGATGCTGGTCGACACCGGCCTGCATCCGGTGTGCGAGCGCGACGTGGCCGCCAACATGGGTCGCGCCGGCAAGCTTCTGTACGAGGTCCGGATGGAGCACGATCAGGCGCTGCGCTTCCGCTTGCCGGAGCTCGGAGTCCAACCGGCCGAGATCGGCTTCGTGATCATCACCCACCTGCACATCGATCACGCCAGCGCCGTCTCCGAGTTCCCCCAGGCGACGTTCGTGATCGATCGCCGCGAGTGGGAGGCAGCGGCCGCCGGAGGCACGCGCCAGGGCTATCACCAGCGGCAGTTCGACCACGCATTTGACTGGAGAACCGTCGACTACAGCAGCCCGGCGGTGGAGTCGTTCGCCGGGTTCGGCCGCACGCTCGACCTGTTCGGCGACGGCGCCGTCCGCCTGATCTCCACCCCGGGTCACACGCCCGGCCACCAGTCGGTTCTCCTGCGCACCGCTCAGGGGGAGGTTCTACTCGCCGGCGATGCCGCCTACACCGAGGGTGAGCTGCGGGGCCACGACCGCCCGCTCGTCGTGGCCGACGAGCACTTGCGCCGCCGCTCGATCCGCGAGATCGAGCAGTTCCGCAGGCAGACCCCCGACGCCGTCGTGATCCTCAGCCACGACTGGCAACTTTGGCCCCAGCTCAGATCCGTGTACGGGTAGCATCGTGGGCGTGCTGTCCTACGCGCACGGGACGTACTCCGAGCCGTTGCTTGGCGAGACGATCGGGCACAACCTCGAGCGCACCGTCGCCCGCGTGCCGGACTCAGATGCGCTGATCTCCTGCCACCAGAACGCGCGCTTCACCTACGCCGAGTTGGGCGCCGCCGTCGACCGGCTCGCGAGTGCGATGCTCGCCGCCGGCCTGGAGAAGGGCGACCGCGTCGGCGTATGGGCGCCGAACCGGGCCGAGTGGACGCTGGTGCAGTACGCCACGGCCAAGCTCGGGGTGATCCTGGTTAACGTCAACCCGGCCTACCGGACCAGCGAGTTGGAGTACGCGCTCGGCCGGTCGGGATGCCGGTGGCTGTTCGCCTCGCGGTCGCTCAAGGGCTCTGACTTCACCGCCATGGTCGAGTCGGTCCACCCGAACCTGCCAACCCTTGAGCGCGCCGTGTACTTCGACACCGACGAGTGGCAGGCGCTCGCCGCGGGCCCGGAGCGCCCTGACGAGCTGCGAGCTCGGATGGACTCGCTCGACTTCGACGAACCGATCAACATCCAGTACACGAGCGGCACCACGGGCTTTCCCAAGGGCGCGACGTTGACCCACCACAACATCCTCAACAACGCCTACTTCGTCGCCGGGCTGCTTGGGTATACCGAGGCTGACCGCGTCTGCATCCCGGTTCCGCTCTACCACTGCTTCGGGATGGTGATGGGGAACCTCGGCGCCACCAACTTCGGCGCCTGCATGGTCTATCCGGCCGAGACCTTCGATCCCGAGGCGACGCTGGAGGCGTGCGCGCGCGAGCGTTGCACGAGCCTCTACGGCGTTCCGACGATGTTCATCGCCGAGCTCGGCCACGAGCGCTTCGCCGGGTTCGACCTGGATTCGCTGCGAACCGGGATCATGGCCGGATCGCCGTGCCCGATCGAGGTGATGAAGCGCGTGTCCGCCGACATGGGAATCGACGAGATGGCGATCGCCTTCGGGATGACCGAGACCTCGCCGGTCACGACCCAGGTCAGGCGTGACGACACACTCGAGAACCGCTGCGGCACGGTCGGCCAGGTGATGCCCCACGCCGAGATCAAGATCATCGATACCGCCACCGGGAGAACCGTCCCTCGCGGCGAGCCCGGTGAGTTCCTCGCCCGCGGCTACATGGTGATGCGCGGCTACTGGAACGATCCCGACCGCACCGCCGAGTCGATCGACGCCGAGCGCTGGATGCACACCGGCGATCTGGCCACGATGGACGACAACGGCTACGTGCGCGTGGTCGGCCGGATCAAGGACATGATCATCCGCGGCGGGGAGAACATCTATCCGCGCGAGATCGAGGAGTTCCTCTACACCCATCCGCAGGTGGCAGATGTGCAGGTGATCGGGGTCCCCGACGAGCGCTACGGCGAGGAGCTCATGGCGTGGGTGATCCTCCGCCCCGGCGAGACGCTCAGCGAGGAGGAACTGCGCGAGTTCTGCAAGGGACAGATCGCGCACTTCAAGATCCCTCGCTACGTGAGATTCGTGGACGCCTTCCCGATGACCGTCACCGGCAAGGTTCAGAAATTCATCATGCGTCAGGACGCGGTGCAGGAGCTCGGGCTCGAGGGCGCCGCCGCCGTCGTCACCGCATAGGCGCGGGTCAGGTAACCGGCCCTGCCCGGCCGTAAGCTATGTGGCTCGGGGACCGAGCTGAGACATCAGACCTTCAGATTGGCGGCGGGCGCGTTGACGTGCCTGGCCGTGGGCGCCGCCGCACCGGCGGCCGGGGCGCCGACTGGCCGGTGGGCCGGCCGCGAGCTCGCCTCCCAGAGTTCGTCGGCGACTGTGCGCGTCACGCTGCACGGCGATCGCAAGGCCGTCCCCCGTTCGTTCTTCGGCGTCTCTGTCGAGGCGGACGAGATCTCGGGCTTCGAGGACTCGGCGGGCGTGTTCGCGCGCTTTCTTCACCTGGTGCGCCCGCGTGACGGCTCGCACATGCTGCTGCGCATCGGGGGCAAGTCCACCGACGCCGCCTACTGGAAGGTGACGCCGGTGGGCACGCCGCCCTGGGTCTTCGAGCTCGGCGATCAATGGCTTGGCCGCCTGGCGACGTTCGTCAGGCGTGAGGACCTCCGCGTGATGCTCGACCTCAACCTCCCCGTTCACTCGCCCACGATGGGGACTGCATTCGCCAGGGCCGTGGCCAGGGCGCTCCCACGCGGCTATCTGGTCGGCCTGGGCATCGGCAACGAGCCCGACCTCTACCACGATCACACTGACCTCGAGAGCGAGCGGATCGCGACCACGCTCCGCTCCACGCCGCCGAACTGGGCCGAGCGCTACTCCCCCTCTCGCTACCGCTCCGACTACCGCGCCTATGCCCGCGCGCTCCGGAGGGTGACGCCGCATGTCCCGCTGGTCGGGCCCGACACGACCTCGTCCACGCCCTCGTGGGTGTCCGCGCTCAGTCGGCTGACTCGGGCCGGCCCGTCGGAGATCACGATGCATCGCTACGCGTTCTCCACCTGCTATCCCCGCGGTTCGCCCGTCTATCCGACGATCGCGGGCCTGCTGGGGCAGGGCGCCTCGGCCGGGATCGCGGGGCGGCTCCACGATGCGCTGACGATCGCCGCTCGCGCGGGGTTGCCGCTGCGCGTGACCGAGCTCAACTCGATCAGCTGCGGCGGGAACGAGGGCGTGGCCGATTCGTTCGCCACTGCCCTGTGGGCGCCCGACGCGCTGTTCGAGTTGATGCGTGCCGGCGTCGCCGGCGTCAACTGGCACATCCGTCCTCAGCTCCTCAATGCCCCGTTCCACTTCGTGCCCGGCGGCATCGATCCGCAGCCCGAGCTCTACGGCCTGGCCATCTTCAACGAGATGTTCGGCCGCGGCTCGGAGCTCGAGAAGGTGAGGCTCAGCAATCCACGCAAGCTGGCGCTGAAGGCGTGGGCGGTGCGCTCGGGTCGCGTGCTGAAGTTGCTGCTGGTCAACAAGGGCCGGAGCATGGCGAGGGTCGAGCTGCCTGCGAGCCGTCTCTCGGGAGCCCCCGCTCGGATCGAGTTCCTCAAGGCGCCGTCGCCGCGCGCCAAGACCGGGGTCACGCTCGGCGGCCGGACGATCGGCTCCGACGCACGCTGGCACGGGGCCGCGGTGACGGCCACGGTGCGCCGTGCGGGCGGCTTCTACAGGTTCAGGCTCAGGCGCTACAGCGCCGAGATCATCCGGCTCACGATCTGAGCTACCCGGTTGCTGCGGGTGGGCGTCCCAGCTCCGCCCGGCGGCGTTCGCGGGAGACCCGGAAGGCTCCCTTGTGGCCCAGCCGCTCGAGCTCGTCGTGCAGGTCTCTGATCCGAGCGAACACGTAGTCCGCCGCGTCCTGCTGCTGCGCGCGTGTGGAGTCAGAAACCTGCTCGAAGCGGAACGGCTTGCCGTACTGGACAGTGACCTTGGGGAACTGCAGGCGCTTCCAGTTGCGGACCTGGTGGGAGCCGAGAATTGCCAACGGGACGACCGGCGCTCCGGACTCGAGCGCCAGCCTGCCGATCCCGGGCCGCGCGGTGTCGGCCAGCTTGCCGCTGCGCGAGCGGCCGCCCTCGCAGTACATGACCACGGCGCCGCCACGGCCGAGGATCCTGAATGCGGTCGTGAACGCCTCCTCGTCCTGCTGTCCCCGGCGCACCGGGAACACGCCGCCGTGACTGAAGACCCACGCCTGGACGCCCTTGAACAGCTGCGACTTGCCCATGAACTGCACCCGCCGGCGGATGAACGCACCGGTGAAGAAGTGGTCCATGAACGAGGCGTGGTTCGGGGCCAGGATCACCGGGCCGTTCGGCACGTTCTCGGTGGCGTAGCCGCGCGCGCGGAAGCTGATCATCGCGTGCAGCACGGTGAGCACCCGCACCGGCTCGTAGATCTTCGCCTCCGGCGGGTGGCTGCGCACCAGCTCATGGAAGTGGTCGAAGTATTCCTTCGGCCTGGGGTCCTTGTAGACCTGCGGTTTCAGCTCGACGTCCGGCATCTGGGCCGGGAGCCTACGCCTCCGCCCAGCCGCGCGCTCGACCGAGCGCCCGCGTCCAATCGCCGAGCAGCGACTCGCGCTGATCTTCGCTCATCGCCGGCTCGTAGCGGCGCCGCTCGCGCCAGTTGCGGCTGACCTGATCGATCGTCCACAGGCTCGTGCCGACCCCGGCCAGGTAGGCGGCGCCGAGCGCGGTTGTCTCGGCGATCTCCGGGACCACAACCGGTACCCCGAGCACATCGGCCTGGAACTGCATCAGCCATCCGTTCACGCTCGCGCCGCCGTCCGCACGCAATTCGTCGAGATCCACACCGCATGCCGTCTCCATCGAGCGCACCGCGTCGACCGTCTGGTAGGCGATCGATTCCAGCGTGGCGCGCGCGAGGTGCGCCCGGCCGCTGCCCCGGGTCAGCCCGACGATCGTTCCCCGCGCATAGGGGTCCCAGTGGGGCGAGCCGAGCCCGGTCAGCGCCGGGACGAAGTACACGCCGTCGTTGCCCTCCAGCGATGCCGCGAGCTGCTCGGTCTCTGCCGCGGCACCGATGACCCCGAGGCCGTCGCGCAGCCACTGCACCGCCGCGCCGGTTACGAAGATCGCCGCCTCGAGCGCGTATGTGAACCTCCCGCCGATCCCCCATGCGATCGTCGACAGGAGTCCCTCGGCCGGCGGCGGCATCGCGTGGCCGGCGTTCTGGAGCACGAACGAGCCGGTGCCGTACGTGTTCTTGCCCAGCCCGGGCTCGACGCACGCCTGGCCGAACAGCGCCGCCTGCTGATCGCCGGCCACGCCGGCCACCGGCACGACGTGTCCGTGGAGAGCGTCGGCACGCGTCGTCGCCAGCGGCCCGCAGCTGGTCTTCACGGGCGGCAGCGCGCGCTCTGGGATCCTCAGCAACTCAAGCAGCTCGCCGTCCCAGCGCCCGCTCGAGATGTCGAACAGCATCGTCCGGGAGGCATTGGTCGGATCGGTCGCCAGCTCGCCGGTGAGCTTGTAGATCAGCCACGCGTCGACCGTCCCAAACACAGCGCCGCCGCTCTGCGCGCGCTCACGCAGCCCCTCGACGTTGTCAAGCAGCCACTCGATCTTGGTCCCGCTGAAATACGGATCGAGCACGAGACCGGTTCTGTGTCTGACGAGTTCCTCGTGTCCCTGCTCGCGCAGCTCGTCGCAGCGCGCCGCGGTGCGTCTGTCCTGCCACACGATCGCCCGATGAAGCGACTCGCCGGTCCGCGGGTCCCACACGCAAACCGTCTCCCGCTGATTGGTGATGCCGACGGCCTGCAGCTCACCCGGCCGGATGCCGGCATCGTCGAGCGCCTCCCCCGCCACGGCCTGGGTCACTTCCCAGATCTCGTCAGGATCGTGCTCGACCCAGCCCGGCTGCGGGAAGTGCTGGCGGAACTCCCGCGCGGCGCGGCCGATCGGCTCGGCCTGCCCGTCGAATACCAGACAGGTCGTCCCGGTCGTGCCCTGGTCGATCGCGAGGATCACGCCGGGAATGTATACGCGCTCTACAGCCCGCCGTGGCCCGTGAGGAACGCGGCGAACCCGATCGCGATCAACACGATCGCGATCAGCAGCTGCGTCCGGGCCGCGAACGCACGCGCCTGGGGCCGGCGGCGTGCGAGCTGGCGGCGCGAGCACGAGCTTATGAAGATGCTCTTGCCCTCCATGTCTCTCTCCTGGGCGTCACCCACTGGCGATCCAAGCGGCGTCCGCTCGCGATCCAAGCGGCGTGACCGCGCGCAGTCAACCCGATCGGGCGGACGGACTTCGGAAAATGGGCAGTTCGGCGCGCCCATCGTGCGCCCCCACTATCCTGCCGCGCGAAACCACGAGCACAGGAGGCTCCCGCTTGCCCGAGGTCGAGGCCCATATCACGGGCACCGTGTGGAAGATTGAGGTCGAGGTCGGCGACAGCGTCGCAGAGGGCGATACGGTCGTGATCCTTGAGTCGATGAAGATGGAGATGCCCGTCGAGGCCGAGGATCCAGGCGTGGTCAAGCAGATCCTCTGCGAGGAGGGCCAGTCGGTCTCCGAGGGCGACACACTCGTTGTCCTCGAATAGCGAAGACAGCACCGGCGGGCGCCTGCTGCTCGACGAGCCCGCCCCCGGTGTCGCGCGGCTGACGATCTCGAATCCGGGCAAGCGCGGCGCGCTCGATCACGCGATCCTCGACGGCTTCGCCTCGACGTTGCCGGGGCTCGACGCCCGCTGCGTGGTCATCACCGGCGAGGACCAGATCTTCTCCGCCGGCTACGACATCGGCGACCTGCGTGAGTCGGTGTTCGCGGACGAGGCCGAACGCCTCGTGGCCCACCCGTTCGCGGCCGCGATAGAGGCCGTCGAGGCCTACCCGTACCCGACCCTCGCCGCCCTCAACGGCCACGCGATCGGCGGAGGGCTCGAGCTCGCGCTGTCCTGCGATCTGCGGATCGCGGCCGGCACGATCGCGCTCGGGATGCCGCCCGCCAAGCTCGGGCTCGTCTACTCACACACGGGAATCCGCAAGTTCATCGACACGATCGGCGCCGCGCGCACCCGCGAGCTGTTCCTGCTCGGCCGCCGCGTCGACGCACGCACGGCACGCCTCTGGGGCCTGGTCAACGAGATCGCCGAGGACGGGCGGCTGCCCGAGCAGGCGCTCGAGATGGCGAGCGAGATCGCCGCCAACGCGCCCCTCGCCCAGGCGGGCAACAAGCGCGTGATCAGAGCCGTCCTCGACGCGCACGTCGACCTCGATCCAGAGACCGAGCGCGAGCTGATTGACCTGCGCCGCGCCTGCTTCAGCTCCGAGGACTTCCGCGAGGGCGTCCGCGCATTCGCCGAGAAACGCCCGCCCCGGTGGCAGGGCCGCTAGGGCCGCGCTCGCTATCCGAATTTCACCGTCACGTTGCTCGCGGTCCGGGCAGAGAGCTCGCCGTTGCCCAGGAACCGCGCCGCAATCGACAGCTTGCCGTTGCCCTTCAGGCGCTTGCCGCTGTAGGAGACCTTGGTCGAGTACGTGCAGCTCGAGCCGATCGACACCTTGCGGGTTGTGAGTGACTTGTGGCCGTGCTCGACCGTGATCATCACCTTCCCGGAGCAGGCGGACGCTCTGACGGCGCCCGTCGGCAGCTCGAGCCTGCCCGAGAGCTTGTAGCGGTAGGGCGCCTTGCCGTCGTGCTGCGGCTTTGCCTTCAGGGTCAGGCCGGCCGGCCGTGCCCTGTACGTCACGCGTTCGGACACGGTGGCCGTGTGCCCGGCCTTGGAGGTCACGGTGGCAGACAACGTGTCGGCGCCCGGCTTCAGGCTGACCTTGGCCGTCCAGCTCGCGCCTGCGACGGTCGCCGCGACGCCGCCCACCTTCACGCCGGCGACGCCCGAGCCGGCGCTCGCAGTTCCGGACACGGTCAGCGCTGAGCTCGTCACCGTCTTGCCCGGGGCCGGAGTTGTGATCGAGATCGCGGCGGGCTTGAACTGGTCCTGTGCCGCCAGCGCGTACCCCTGAACCTCCGCCACGCTCGTGCCGGTCGCGTAGCTCCAGGGGATCGTGACGCTCCCGCCTGCGGGGATCGTGCGGTGGTAATCGACCAGCGCGCTCTCCTCCCCGCCGGAATAGGCCGACCACAGCGTGTTGTCGAACCTGATCCCGCTGTAGGCCGAGCCGAACGTCAGCGAGCTGATCGGATTCGTCAGCGACGGCGTCTTCGTCTGATCGAGAATCCCGTAGATCGTCCCCGGAGCCGAGGCCGGGGCTCCGGCCGTCTGGCCGGTCGTGTGCTGCACGAACGCGGCCTGCCCCGGGAGCTCCCAGGCTGACGTCAGGCCCTGCAGATCGTGCTCGTATTCCACGTCCAGCGTGTGTGCGTGGCCGTCGACGCTCGTCCACGTATCCGTCGTGTCCGTCACCCGGCCGTCACGGGTCAGGTGATCGACGCGGGTCAACCTGACCCCGGTCGACTCAAACGAGGTGCAGTCGGTGCCCGTGGGGTCAAAGGTGTCGCTCGGCGCACACTTGGCGATCACCTCGGTGTCGGTGATCTGAGCATCGCCAGTCGTCGGGTTACCGCTGAGCGTGACGGTCAGGGTCGGGAACCCTGTCAGGCCCGACGCACCCGTGAACAGGGCGTTGGCACTGTTCGGGTTGTACGCATTGGCGCCGTCGACCTGGATTTCGGAACGGGCCAGGTCGACCGTCGTCGGGTTGGTGTAGAAGGAGTTCGAGCTCCCGTAGAAGCTGCCGCCACAATTGAGCAGGTAGGGCGAGGCATTCATCGCGGCGGTGCCGTCGTACAGCTGCTGAGCCGTGCCGCAGTCTCCTGAGGAGTAGACGTAGTCGGAGCCGTGCATGGTCGCCAAATCGAACGCGAAGTCGTACAGCTTCCCCAGGTTCGGACCGCTGAGCACGCCGGTCCTCGTGAGCTGGCTGATGGCGACCCGCGGACCGCTGTACCCGCTCGGAGGGGGCGTTGTGCCGTGGGGCACCGCGAGCAGCTCACAGGTGTTGCCGCTGAGCGGCGCCAGCGGAACCATCGCGTTGAAGCTGCCGTCATTGGCGAGTGAGATCCCCGCGTTCCCCGGGCCCTCGTAGCGCACGACCTCAGAGCCCCCGTTGTAGCAGTCGATGTCGACCGTGTCGGTTCCGGTGGCGGTGCTGTTGGTGGTGCCGGCCACGGTGAAGGTCCCGCCTGGGGCTGCGATCTCATTGTCGAACAGGCGCGCGCCATCGGCGGGCGAGGTGACGGTCGACGCGGTGATCGTGGCGTACGCAGCCGGCGCGGCCAGCAGCGCTGTCGCCAACGCGGCGATCACCACCAGCACGATCTGACGAGGCCCTCTCGACATCTGTCCCTCCTCACACTCCGTGAACCGGCCCGCCGCACGCCCGGACGACGCGCGCGTTCCCCCAGGGGAACCTAACACCGGCCTGACGGCTACGGCAAGGCCCTCCCCCACGCCTCCACGTCGACCACGCGTGCCTGGCGCGGGAACACCTTCTCGAGCAGGACGCGGTGGACCTCGGGATCCGGGTCGGCGCAGCAGTCCGAAATCACGGTCAGCTCGTAGTCGAGGTCGGCGGCCTCGCGCAGCGTCGAGAGCACGACTCCGCTGGTGGAGATTCCGGTCAGGACCAGCGAGCGGATCTGCCGGGCGCGCAGGATCACCTCGAGATCGCTGCCGGTGAACGCGCTCACGCGCCTCTTGGTCACGAGCACGTCGCCTGGTTGGGGCGCGACAGCCGGATCAATCTCTGTCTTCTCCTCGATCAGGGCTCCGCTGCCCACGATCCGCGAGAAACTCTGATTGGCGGGGCTGACCTCTGGATAGCCGGCCCGAAACGCGACCCGGACGTAGATCACGTGCAGGTCACGCTCGCGCGCGACGGCGATCGCGCGCGCGGAGCGCTCAAGCAGCGCCTCGTCGCCGAGTCGCTCGGTGATGCTCGTCTGCATGTCCATCACGAGCAGCGCGGTGTCGCGGTCAGCCACGCCGGGCGCCTCCGACCGGTTCGGGGGCGGCGCTGCGCGGCGCAACGCGCTCCGGCGCCGGCGCCGGCGCCGGCGGTGCTTCGGTGTCGTCGTTGTAGTGGTATTGGCCGCCGCGCAGGAACGAGGCCGCTGCGGCGATCAGGCACGCGATGATCGCGAACACGAAGGTCGCATCGAGGCCGTTGCGGAACGCACCGGAGATCAGCTGCGGGAAGAACGCGCGCCCGCCGAGGATCGCCGCGCTGTGAGACCCCACGCTCGCGAGCACGTGCGCCCCAAGCAGGTGCTGGAGCGGGTTGTAGCCAAGGAACGCCGCGAACAGGATCGACACCGGCGGCAAGTGGGAGACCCGCTGAGCGGTGGCGGTGGCGACGCCGTGGGCCTCGAGCCCGGTGCTCATCGCGTGCGGCAGCGTCGCCGCCAGCCCGGCGATCATCAGCGTGAAGAAGATCCCGATCGAGACGACCTGCGCCGAGTTCTGGAACGTCTGGTTCATTCCGCCGCCGGCGCCGCGGTCTCCCTTCGGCAGGCTGTTCATGACCCCGGCGCGGTTCGGCGACGCGAACATCCCCATCGAGATCCCATTCAGCAGCAGGATCAGCGCGAACGGGACGTAGGAGAAGTTCGTCGGCAGCACCATCAGCAGCGCGAAGCTGATCGCGGCGCCGATCATCCCGCCGGTGGCGAACGGCCGCGCGCCGAAACGGTCGGACAGAAGGCCCGAGGTTGGCCCGGCGATCAGCATCCCGACCGTCAGCGGCAGCATGTAGATCCCGGCCCAAAGCGGCGTCTTCGTGAACTCATAGCCGTGCAGGGGCAGCCAGATTCCCTGCAGCCAGATGATCAGCATGAACATCAGCCCGCCGCGGGCAACGGCCGATAGGAAGGTCGAGAGCGTCCCGAACGTGAACGCCCGGATCCGGAACAGCGGCAGGCGGAACATCGGATCGCGCACGCGCCGTTCGATCACCGCGAACGCGGCCAGCGACCCGGCGCCGGCCACAAACAGGCCGATGACGCGAGGGCTCATCCACCCGGTCGGGCTTGAGCCGTACGGCCGGATCCCGTACGTGACCGCGACCATCAGGCAGATCAGCCCGAGCGCGAAGGTGACGTTGCCCCACCAGTCGATCGGGCGGCGCTTGGGCTCGCCACGCTCCTCGAGCTTGAGGTACGCCCACACCGTCCCGAACAGCCCGACCGGGACCGAGATCAGGAACACCATTCGCCAACTGATCGGGGCGAGCAGGCCGCCGAGCACGAGCCCCACGAACATCCCGCTGACCCCGACGATGTTGTTGATCCCCAGAGCCATGCCGCGTTGGTTCTGCGGGAAGGCGTCGGTGATGATCGCTGCGGCGTTCGCCATCAGGCAGGCGCCGCCGATCCCCTGCACGATCCGAAACACGATCAGGTAGGTCGCGCCTGCGCGGCCGGTCAGCCAGTCCACGGTCAGCACCAGCGAGGCGGCGGTGTAGATCACGAACCCGAGGTTGTAGATCCGGACCCGGCCGAAGATGTCGCCCAGCCGGCCAAGGCTGACGATCAGCACACTGCCGACCACCATGTAGCCGAGGATCATCCACAGCAGGTAGAAGCTGTTGGCCGGAACCAGCGGATCCAGGTGGATCCCGCGGAAGATGTCCGGCATCGCGATCAGAGTGATCGAGACATCGAGCGTGGCGAGCAGGATCGCGAGCGTCGTGTTCGACAGCGCGATCCACTTGTAGCGGTCGTTGCCATCGATGGCGACCGGGTTGATACCGGCCTGGATGTCCGGATATTCTGCAGGCAGACTGTGCAGTTTACCTGTCTTTCTTGAGATGTCCAAACGTGCCCCCGATCCGGCCCTTGTGGCAAGCGACCTTCGGGTCGTGCTGGGTCGGCTGATGCGCCGAATGCGCGCTGAGCACAGTTTTCCGCTCTCGCAGGGCGCGGTGCTCGGACGCCTGGACCGCGAGGGGCCCCAGAGCGTCAGCGACCTGGCTCTGGCCGAGCGCGTACGCCCGCAGTCGATGGCCCAGACGGTCGGGGAGCTCGAGTCAGCCGGCTTTGTCGCGCGCCGGCCCGACCCCGACGACCGCCGGCGAGCGATCGTCGAGCTGACCGAGGGCGGGATCACGACGCTGCGCGAGGACCGTCGCCGGCGGGTCGGGTGGCTCGCCGAGGCGATCGCCTCCGACCTCAGTCCCGAGGAGCGGGAGATCCTGCGCCGGGCCGTTCCGCTGCTCGAGCGGCTGGCCGAGCACTAGCGAGCGCGCCGGCGGCCCGGGCCTCGGCCGCTCGGAGTTCCGGCCCCACGGACGCCGCGCGCGCAGGCGCGCGGCCCCTCATCCAGCTGGTCGCAGCGGGTGCGGCCAGTACTGCTTGGCGAGCTTGAGGACGTAGAAGCCGCTGGTGCCGTCCGTGTACCAGATCTCGCGCCGGGCGGGATCGAACGCCGGCTTCGACATCGCGAAATTGCTCCCGTCGCCGGTGTTCTCTGCCGTGTGCTTCGGCGGCGCGATGAAGTAGCCGATCTCCTTCGGGTGCAGCGGATCTCGGATGTCGAACACGCGCAGGCCCGATGAGATGAACGAGCATGCGGCAATCTCCGGATCGACCTCTCGCGGCACGTTGCAGTAGTGGGCCGCGTAGCCCTGGGCCGGATCGATCGTGCCCGGGTCACCGGCCGCCACGGCTGCGTGATGGCCGGCGGGCTGGTCGACCTGCAGCCGCAGGTTCGAGACCACGCGCGGATGGCGCGCGTCGGAGATGTCGATCAGTCGTGCCGCGCCGACCGTGTCCGGTGGAGCCACGGTGGAGAAGCGGAACGCGTACTCGTCGAACTCGAGCAGGTACGGCTTGCCGTGGATGCGGATCGGGATCGCGTTCTGTGGGATCGTCACCGTGTGCCAGGTCAGCCGGCTGACCTCGCTCACCTGCGGGTTCGGCCTGCGTTCCTGGATCTGGCTCGTGTCAAGGATGATCAACTGCCCGTCGACCGGATCGGCCACGTACGCGCGATCGCCGTTGTCGCTGAGCGTCAGGCCGTGTGAGTAGACGTTGCCCTGCCAGATCGGACGCGGGTGGCGGGGGTCGGTCACGTCAATTGCGGTCAGAGACTGGACCGCGGTGCCGGCCGCGTAGAACGTGTTCCCATCGGCCGAGAAGTTGCCCTCGTGCCCGAACCGCGCGTACAGGCCCATCGAGTCGAGGACCGGATGACGGCAGTCGCCGGCGAGGCTGTAGATCGCGACCATGCCCGGCGCCGTGGCCGGGTTGCCTAGCACCGCGGCGAGCAGACCCCGCCGCGTGTTCAGGCTCAGCGACTCGTGCGGCGAGAGCATCGGCGGCGACTTCAGCGAGTCGGTCTGCACGGGGCGCGCCGGGTTCGACATGTCGAGCACCGCCACCCCAAGCGACGGCCCCGAGAGCCGCAGCGCGTTGAGCGGGAACAGCAGCGTCGTGTCGTAATACGCGCACACGTGGCCGTGCGGGTCGACGTAGCGCAGCACCTTGAACCCGCCCGTCTGCCCCTGGTGCCCGATCTGGGTGAGGTTGCACCAGTAACCGTTGACGCCGGCCGGAGAGTTCAACGCGGCCCGCGGGACCCGGCCCTGCATCCCCGCCAGTGGGTGCGATCCGCGTCCGCACTGCGCCCGCGGCGTCGCGGTCAGCGGCGGCTGCGGGTTGTTCTGCAGCGGCGCCTGCGTCGGCGTCTGCCCGATCCCGAGCCCCAGCGCCAGCAGGTCGTTGAGTGGCAGCACCGGCCCGCCGGCCGCCTGGACCGCCGGCAGCGACAACCACAACCCACCGACAGCCGTGACCAACAGAATCGCGATCTTGAGCCTGCGCATCTCCCGCTCCTGCCCGCGCCGGCCCTCTGCCTTGGCTTTTGCCGCCCGTTCGGGCGGTCCGGCGCTTTGGTTGTGCGGGTTGTACCGGATTCCGGCGCGTGGTACGCCAGTGGACCACCGGGTCGGCGGGGCGGGTGGGGCGGGGGGGCGGGGCGGGGCGTGGGTGGGCGGCCGGTGGCGGGGCGGGGGCGGTGCGGGGCGTGGGCGGTCGCGGGTGGCCGGCGCGGGGCGGTCGCCCAGTCCGAAGCGTCCGCAGCCACGCGGGCGCCTGAAACAGCCGGCCAAATCGGGCCCGCCCGGAGTCGTTTAGCCGATTGATCGGCTCACAGCCCACAAACTGAGCAGATCGGCCGCCGCGATCGGGGTTTGGCCGGTTACTCGGCCCCAAAACGCCCGCCCACGCCGGTCGGGGGGCGCCGCCGCGCCGACCCCCAGTCACACATCGTCACCTTCGGTGCGAGCGACAGGTCGAGAGTGACGTTTGGCTGCGCAGTCGGCCGAAACGTCACGCTCGCCGAGGTTCCGGGCGCGAGAGTGACGTTTGGCCCCGCAGTCGGCCGAAACGTCACGCTCGCCGAGGTTCGGGGCGCGAGAGTGACGCCATCCACTCGCGCCCGCCGCGACCCCCGTCCCGAACCACCCCCGCCCCCCGAACCGCGACCGCCCCCCGCCCCGAACCGCGGCCCCCGAACCGCCCCCGCCCCGCCACCCGCCACCCTCCGTCCGCCGCGTGACCTAGCGTTTCGCCACATGCCGCCGCTGATCACCCGCGAGGAAGCGCTCGAGCTCGGCGAGCTCGAGGGTCACGCCGAGATCGGCGCCGTGGTGGAGCGCGCGTGGCAGGTCCGGACCGAGCGCTTCGAGGACTCGACCGACATGTGCTCGCTGGTGAACGCCAAGTCCGGCGGCTGCGCGGAGGACTGCGGGTTCTGTGCCCAGTCGCGCTACGCCGAGGCCGACACGCCCCTGCACGCGATGATGAATCCCGACCAAATCCTCGAGCATGCGCGGGCTGCCGAGGCCGCCGGCGCGCACCGCTTCTGCATGGTCACCCAGGGCCAGGGCCTGTCGAAGCGCGATTTCGAGAAGGTGCTCGAGGGCGCCCGACTGGTCGCCGAGCACACCAACCTCAAGCGCTGTGTGTCGATCGGCCACATGTCGGCCGACCGCGCCCGTGCGCTCAAGCAGGCCGGGATCCAGCGCGTCCACCACAACGTCGAGACGGCCGAGTCGTACTACCCCGAGGTGTCAACCACGGTCCGCTACGAGGGCCGGCTTCGCACCATCGACGCGGTCAAGGAGGCGGGACTCGAGACATGCGTGGGCGGCATCCTGAACCTCGGCGAGACCCGGGAGCAGCGGGTCGAGATGGCATTCCAGCTGGCTGCCATCAATCCCACCAGCGTCCCCATCAATCTCCTCAACCCGCGGCCGGGAACCAAGTTCGGCGACCGCGAGTTGATGGACCCGTGGGAGGTTGTGAAATGGATCGCGATCTTCCGCCTGATCCTCCCCGACGCGCTCTTCCGCCTCTGCGGCGGCCGGGTCGAGAACCTCGGCGAGCTCCAGGCCACCGCGATCAAGGCCGGGCTGAACGGCGTGATGATGGGCAACTTCCTGACCACGCTCGGCAACACACCTGAGGAGGACCGGGCGATGTTCGAGGAGCTCGGGCTGAACGTCGCGCGCCAGGCCGACAACGGCGCGAACCCGCGGCCCGACAACCGCGCCGGCTGGCTCGCCGGCGAGACGCCCGACTTGGTCACCGAGACGCTCGACGCGCCCCCTCAGGCGGCCCCACCCGCACTCGAGGTCCGCCTCTGGGATCCCTCGAGCCAGTTGCGCTTCCGGGCCAAGCGCAGCGTGCCGCCGCGACCCGACGGCGCCCCCAACACCGGCCGCGACCTCGCCGCCTGAGCGGCGCTAGCTCGCGGGGCAGCAGCCCTGCGAGGGGTCTGCGCACGGCTGCGCGCAGCAGACGTAGCCGATCGTGGGTCCGACCGCCGCGCACGGGCAGCAGTACTGGGTGCAGCGCTCGCACGGACCGCCGGGCGCCTTCGGATCCCAACCGCCGCAATTGGGCTGGGTGCAATTCCACGCGTACACCTTCCCGTTCATATCGGCCTGATCCCGGCACTCCTGCGCGGCGAGGAACTGCTCGAGCAGCGGCGATGCCACGCCGAGCAGGCCCGGCCCGTAGGACGCCTGCTTCAGCCCCTTGAACTCGGCCAGCTTCGCCGATGGATGCTTGCCCAGGCACTGACCCACGTCGCTGGCGTGCTCGCTGATCCCCTGGAACCGGCACGGGCTGTAGCAGGGCTCTGCGAGTGCGGCCCGTGCCGGCGGCGCGACCCGAAGCAGCGGGAGCGCCGCCGCCGCGCCGGCGGCCGCCAGCCCACCGCGGACGACCTGGCGCCGCGTCAGCGAGACCGCGATCCGATCGATCCAGTGGTCCGACCGCGCGCCCATCAGCCGTGGAGCTCCGAGTTCTTCTTCAGGTATTGCAGAACGGGCAGCGACGCCGCAAGGCAGGCTCGCTGATGCGCCGCCAGCGACTCCGCGATCCGCTTGGCCCCGTTGTGACGGGGGTCGGGCGGACGTGGATTCGAGTAGACCAGGGCGCGCGCGGTCCACGCATCCTCCTGGAGCTTCAGCGCGTGCATCAGCCGCTGCCGGTCATCCTTATCGAAGTTCACGCTGGCCAGCTCGTCGTGAATCTGGAGCAAGAGGCTCGCCAGGCTGCGGCACTCCTTCGCGGCGTCGAGCTGGGCGATGTCGACCGTACCGTCGCTGTTGTACCAATCGGGTCCCCGCAGGCCCGTGTCGCCCTGCTTGGGGTTCATCAGCACATCGATATTTCCGATGTGACGCGAGATCGACTGCAGGCGCCTGCGCTTGTACAGGACGGCGTGGACCGCCTTGAGCTGTTTCTTGGTCGGCTTGGCCATCGCCCCGGCGCCCGACCCTACCGAATGCGTCCGATCCAGCCGTCCGCACTGGGCCTTATGGTCCCGGTATGATCGAGATCGAAGCCCGCCTGCGCGAGCTCGAGGCTCTCGGCCTCCGGCGCAGGACTCGTCTCGTCAGCGGACCGCAGGGCTCCCACGTCCTTCTCGACGGCAAGCCCGTGCTGCTGCTCTGCTCGAACAACTACCTCGGTCTTGCCGACCATCCGAAGGTACGCGAGGCGGCGGCTGACGCCGCGACCCGGTGGGGCGTCGGCGCGGGTGCCTCCCCGCTCGTGTCGGGCACGATGACGATCCACCGGCGGCTCGAGAAGCACCTGGCCGAGTTCAAGGGCCGCGAGGCGGCGCTGCTGTTCGGCTCCGGCTACCTCGCCAACGCCGGCACGATCGCCGCGCTGGCGCGGCCCGGCGACGTCGTGTTCTCCGATGAGTTCAACCACGCGTCGATCATCGACGGCTGCCGCCTGTCCCGTGCGGAGATCTTCGTCTACGACCACTGCGATTCCGAGCATCTGGCGTGGGGAATTGTGAAGGCCGAGGGCCGTGGAGCGCTGATCGTCACCGACAGCGTGTTCTCGATGGACGGCGACGTGGCGCCGCTGCAGGACATCGTCGAGCTCGCGCAGCGCCATCACCTCCGAGTGGTGGTCGACGAGGCGCACGGCACGGGCGCGCTCGGACCGAACGGACGCGGTGCGCTCGCCGAAGCGGGGCTCGAGGATCAGGTCGATGTGATCGTCGGGACGCTCGGAAAGGCACTCGGCGCCTACGGCGCGTTTGTCGCCTGCGACCGCACGATGGCTCAGTTCCTGACCAACGCTGCACGCACGTTCATCTTCTCGACCGCTCTGCCCCCTCCCGCCGTGGCCGGCGCGCTCGCCGCGCTCGAGCTGCTGATCGAGCGGCCGCGCCGCGTGGAGAAGCTCCAGAGCAATGCCGCCGCTCTCCGCGCCGAACTCGAGCACCAGGGCTTCGACCTTCATGGGTCGCGCACCCAGATCGTCCCGCTGGTGATCGGAGATGCCGAGCTCACGATGCGGATCTGTGAGCGCGCGCTCTCGCGGGGCGTGTTCGCGCAGGGGATACGGCCGCCCACCGTGCCGGTCGGAACCTCGCGGCTGCGCCTCGCCGTGATGGCATCGCACCGCGAGCAGGAGCTTCGCGACGCCGGCCGGATCCTCGCGCAGGCCGCGCGCGAGGCCGGTTTCGAGCCGCGCGCCCGCGTCAGCGCGCTCCGCGCTCAGCCGGGCGGTCGCGACCCGCTGCCGCTCCCGCCGTCGTCCGTCCTGTTCGACGGCGAGGCGTCGGAGCGGTCGGCCGAAGCTGCATAGTTCAGATCCATGCATGGCTGTTTCGTCACCGGAACGGACACCGGGGTCGGCAAGACTGTCGTGGCCGCCGCGCTCGTCGCCGGGCTGCGGGAGCGCGGTGTCAACGTCCGCGCGCTGAAGCCGATCATCACGGGACTCGACGAGCCCGCCTCCGAGGAGTGGCCCTACGACCACGTGATCCTGGCCAACGTGGCCGAATGCCCGCCCGAACAGGTCGTCGTCGCGTCCTATGGCCCACCGGTCTCGCCCCACCTCGCGCTCGAGCTGGCCGACCGCAGACTTGATCCACAGCACATCGTCGCCGCGATCGAACGGGCGGCCGCGGAGGCGGACACGGTGGTCGTCGAGGGCGTCGGCGGGCTGCTCGTCCCGATCACGCCCGACTACGACGTGCGCGCGCTTGCCGCTGACATCGGTCTGCCACTGATCATCGCGGCCCGGCCCGGCCTCGGCACGATCAACCACACGCTGCTCACACTCGAGGCGGCGCGGAAGGCCGACCTTCAGATCACGGGAGTGGTTCTGACGCCGTGGCCGGAGGCGCCGAGCGCGATCGAGCGCTCGAACCGGGCCTCGATCGCCAGGCTGGGCGACGTCCGTGTCGAGACGCTGCCCTACATCGGCAGCGCAACCCCGGAGCTGCTGACCGCGGCCAGTCGCCTGCTGCCGATCGACGACTGGCTTGGCTGAGCAGCGCTACCGTCCGCCTGTGCTCCGCGCCCGGCAGATCTCCACCACGCTCCTGGCCGTCTGCTGCCTGCTGGCGGTGGCCACGCCTGGCGCCGGCGCCAGCATCTACACCCGCGTGCTCGCGGCCTACCAGTCCAAGGGCCACATCCCGCCGTGCCAGTTCACGAGCCAGCAGCTCGAGTCGGCGCTGAAGGGAATCGACACCTATGGGGCGCAGTACTTCGCCGATTTCACGACCGCGGTTCAGAACGCCCTGCAGTCGCGGGCGGCCGGCGCCTGCTCGCGCTCAGCCGCAGCCGCGCCGTCCGCGCGGCGGGTGCTCGGCCCGCCGCTGCACCTCGGCTCGGTCACCGCCGCCACCGGGTCCGACGTGCCGGCGCCGATCGTGATGATGGCGGGACTGCTCGCGCTGCTCGGCGCGGGGGCGCTGCTCGGCGCGCTCGTGTGGTGGCGCGGATGGAGCCCATCGTGGGTCGCGTCGTGGCGCCACATGTGGAGCGAGGCGGGCTTCCGCGCGCAGGGAACCTGGGCCGAGTTCAGCGACTGGCTGCGCTCGGACTAGCCGCTCAGCCCGACTGGTGAACCGAGACCAGCCGGCTGTCGAGCGTCTTGCCTGACGGGCTCTTCCACAGGAGCCTGACCGAGCCGGTGCCGGGAAGCGAGACCTCGGCGGTCACGAACCCGCTCGGATCGCTCGTGCTCAGCTGCGCGACCGTCTTGAACGACCCGCTCGGCGTGCGCCATTGCAGCTGCGCGTGCTGGGTGGTGTCGTTCGGCGCCGCTCTCAACATTCCCCACACGAACACCTTCGCACCGGTGTGGAACGTCTTCACCGGAATGTCGATCGGCAGCTGGTAGGAGGCGAACGAGGGCTTTGGAGCGCCGTCGAGGAACAGCAGCCCGGTCTGGAAGGTTGACCAGTAGCCGATGCTCCCCTTCGGGTAGCGCGGGTTCGGGGGTGAATCGGCGAGCAGGAACTGCGCCATCATGCGGATCCGCGGGTCCTTCCAGGCCAGGTACTGCGCCTGGTTGAGGTACGCCGCCTGCTTGACCAGGCTGACCCCGCGGAACGGGTTTGGCGGATTGGTCTCGTACCCGTATTCGGTCACGTAGATCGGCAGCTGGCGGTGGACGCCGTAGCTGGCGAAGATCGCGTCGAGGGCGTGCTCGAGCCGGGAGATGTCGCTCAGCGGCACGAAGTTGGTGTCGCTCATCGAGGCCGTCGGCGCGAGGAAGAAGGCGTACGGATGGTGGGCGAATCCGGTGACCGAGAACAGCCCGGGGTGCGCGGTCACGAACTGCTGCGGGCTGCCGCCGGCCGGGCAGTGGAGCGGTCCGACGGCGCGGCCGCGCAGCGGCTTGTAGTCCGGGCCAACGCAGTACAGGGCGCGCAGGAACGGGATCGGCGGGATCGGGTTCTCGTCCTTGTTGCCCTCGCTTCCCTCGGGCGCGAGCTCGCCGATCAGAATCGTGTCCGAGGAGGGCGTGTGTCCCGAGCTCTCCAGGCCCTGCCACGCCGCATCGACATACGCGCGGTACAGCCGGGGCGCATCCACCACCCGGGTCCGGCCCGCCGCCCGCCACTGCGGCGCCAGCCAGCCGGGCTGGTTGGGCTCGTTCCAGACCGTCCAGAAGCTGACCCGCGGCAAGGTGACCGATCGGCCACCGGCGTGGACCGTCCAGTCGCCGCTGTATCTGCGGCCCACGGCCTGAACGAACTGCCCGAACGCCGTCGCAGAGGGCCGATAGTGGGTCGCGAGCTTGGCGGTCGGCGCCGGGTGCACCATCGCCCACAGCGGGCCCGGAGCGGTGAGCGTGAAGTCGACCCCGATCTTCCGCGCGGTGGCCAGCTCGACCAAGCGGTCATAGGGAGCCCACCCTGCCGCCGGGTAGGCGGCCGGATCTGTGGGGTCGAAGTGACGCGGCGGCTTGCGCGAAGCGCCGTCGGGGGCGATCCCGAGCCACAGCACCGTGACCCGGACGCGATCGACCCCAATCGCCTTCAGCGTGTTGAGCGTCCGGATCACGACCGGCGTCGGCTCGTAGAGCAGGTACTGGTCGTCCTGGAGGATCGACTCCATCTGACGCCCGGAGCTGCTCGAGCCCGATGACAGCGCAAACACGAGCGCCACGACGATCACCGCGAGCCACCAGCAGACCGACGCCGAGGAGCCTCATCCCAGGGCGAGACCGAGCTGTTCGTCGTCGTCGCGGCACCACGCCTAGGCTGCCAGAAGGCCGTCGATTCCGACCGGGCTGCGAGCTAGCTTGCGGGCATGCGCTCCACCACTGACCTGATCGCGGCCGACCGCCGCCACGTCTGGCATCCGTTCACCCAGCAGGACACCTGGTGCGGCGAGGAGCCGCCGGTTGTGATCGATCACGCGGAGGGGACAAATCTGTTCGACACGAATGGAAACGTGTACATCGATGGCGTCTCCTCGCTGTGGTGCAACGTACACGGTCACCGACATCCGGCGATCGACGGCGCGATCCGGGACCAGCTCGGCCGCATGGCGCACTCTACGATGCTCGGCCTCTCGCACGAGCCGGCGATCGAGCTCGCGGAGCGCCTGGTCGGGATCGCGCCCCCCGGTCTGACCCGAGTCTTCTATTCGGATAGCGGCTCGACCGCTGTCGAGGTCGCGCTGAAGATGGCCTTCCAGTGGTGGGCTCAGCGCGGAGAACCGGAGCGCACCGGCTTCATCTGCCTCGAGAACGCCTACCACGGCGACACGATCGGGTCGGTCTCGGTCGGCGGCATCGAGCTGTTCCACTCGCTTTACCGCCCGCTGCTGTTTGACACCTGGCAGGCCCGGGCCGGTGACATCGAGCACCTCGCGGAGCAGCTTCGCCTCCACGGCGACCAGGTTGCCGCGGTGATCGTCGAGCCGCTGGTCCAGGGAGCGGCGGGGATGCTGATGCAGCCGCCCGGCTATCTCAGGGCCGTTCGCGAGCTGTGCGACCAGCACGGGGTGCTCCTGATCTGCGACGAGGTGGCGACCGGCTTCGGGCGCACCGGCGCGATGTTCGCCTGCCAGCACGAGGACGTCTCGCCCGACTTCCTGTGCGTGGGCAAAGGGATCACCGGCGGCTATCTCCCGCTCGCCGCAACGCTCACGACCGAGGCCGTGTACGAGGGCTTCCTCGGACAGGTCGAGGACTTCAAGGCCTTCTTCCACGGACACACGTACACGGGCAACGCGCTCGCCTGCGCGGCGGCGCTCGCCACGCTTAAGATCTTCGAGCGCGAGCGCACGCTGGAGAGATTGCAGCCCAAGGTCGAGCTGCTCCGCCGCCTGCTCGATCATCGGATCGCGATCCTGCCCGGCGTCGCCGAGGTCCGCCAGCGCGGATTCATGGTCGGGATCGAGCTGATCCAGCAACCGCCCGAGGTCCGGTTGGGTCATCGCGTGACGCTGGCGGCCCGCCGCCGCGGGGCGATCATCCGGCCGCTCGGCGACATCGTCGTGCTGATGCCGCCGTTGGCGATCTCCGAGTCCGAGCTCCGGCGGTTGGTCGCGATCACCGCCGCCGCGATCGCGGATGCGAGCGCCGGCCTGCTCCGCACGGCCGCCTAGTCCTCGTAGGGCGTGAAGTCGCGCTTCCGGGCGCCGCAGACGGGGCAGAACCACGTCTCCGGGATGGCCTCGAACGGCGTTCCCGGCGGGATCCCCCCATCGGGGTCGCCGTCGGCTGGGTCGTAGATGAACCCGCACGATTCACACATGTACTTCACGCCCGCAAGCCTAGCGGCGGCCCGCGGATCGGGGGTCGTGAGGGCGAGCGCTCGGCCCGCCCAGCCTCCCGCCCGCGCGACCTCGCCGGCGACCCACTGACCCCGGTGCCCTGTAGGGTCGCGTCATGGAAAACCCGCGACCGGCGCCCGGCGAGGAGCTCAACCCCGGCGAGGAGACGGTCCCGCGGCCGGCCGCGACGGTGATCCTGCTGCGGGGTGGCGACGACACGCTCGAGGTGCTGCTGGTGCAGCGCAATCCCGAGTCGCGGTTCATGGGCGGGGCGTGGGTATTCCCCGGCGGCGCGGTCGACCGTCACGAGGGCGAGGGCCAGGATGCGCTCCGGGCGGCGGCGGTCCGCGAGCTCGACGAGGAGGCCGGCATCAGACTCGGTGACACGGCCGGGCTGGTTCCGTTCTCACGCTGGATCACACCGGCGCAGGTGAAGATCCGGTTCGACACCTGGTTCTTCCTCGCCACCGTGCCCGCCGGCCAGGAGCCGAAGGTCGACGGGGCCGAGGTCGTGGACGCGCGCTGGTACGCGCCGCAGGCCGCCCTCGACGCCGCCACCGCGGGCGAGCTGTTCCTGGTCTTCCCGACGATCAAACATCTCGAGCAGCTGTCGGCGTTCGCGTCCTCCGACGAGCTCATGCAGCACGCACGCGGGCGCGAGGTACTGCCGGTGCAGCCGCGCGTTGTCCTCTCGGGCGAGACGGCCCGCATCCTGCTTCCCGGCGAGCCCGGCTACGAGGACTGATCCGCGCTCGCAGAGTGGCTCGAAGCCCGTCCGGCCAATGTGCGGCCCGACCCCGTCCGGCCAATGCGCGGCCCGACCCGACATATACTCGCGCCGTGACTGCCTCGCTTCCCCAGGACGTGCAATCGGTCTTCAGCCGGTTCGTCACCACCGAGTACACGACGATCGACGCCGCCGGCCAGCCGATCACGTGGCCGGTGACGCCCTATTACGCCCCCGGCGGCCCGTGCATCGAGGTCACCACCGGTCTCGGCTATCCGAAGAAGGCAAACGACGCCCGGGCCAACCCGCTCGTGGCGCTGCTGTTCTCCGAACCGACGGGCAGTGGGCTGGCCACGCCGCCGATGGTCCTCGTCCAGGGCTCGGCCACGATCGACGATGCCGACCTCGAGGCCAACCGCCGGCGCTACGAGCGCGAATCGATCGAGAAGCTCCCAGAGACGGCCAAGCTCCAACCGCCGGCCGCGATCCGCAAGCGGATGGCCTGGTACTACACGCGGCTCTACATTCGCGTCCGGCCCGAGCGCGTGTACGTATGGCCGGGCGGCGAGCTGTCGGCTGAGCCCGAGATGTTCGACGCCCACATGGAGGAGGTCCGCTCCGGCCACTCGGAGGAACCGGACCGCTTCCGCTCCTCCCCCGCGGGCGGCGCCACCACGTGGGACCAGCGGATCCACGAGCTCGGGACCCACTACCCGACGGCGGTCCTGTCGTTCGTCTGCCCCGACGGGTTCCCGTTCGCGGTGCGGGTGCCGATCGCGGTCGATGAGACCGCGCGCTGCATCCGGATCGGGGACGAGCTGTCAGGCGCGCCCGTGGAGCCCGGTCTGGCGTGCCTGACCGCGCACGTCCACGGCGAGAAGTTCACCTGGCAGTCGAACTTTCAAGTCCGAGGCGACCTGGTCATGACCGAGCAGGGTTGGGCGCTGATCCCGCACAAGCTCGTGGGCGGCTTCGAGCTCCCGAAGTCCCGGCTGGAGATGTTCCGCGCCAACGCGGCGAAGGCCAGGCGCTACCACCGCACCGCCAAGCGCGAGCTGGCCAACCGCGGCTGATGCCCCCGGCCAAGAAGCAGCGCCTCACCGTCGCGGTCACCGGGCCGACAGGCGACATCGGCCGCTCCCTGCTCCGAGCCCTCGAGCGCTCGAACGAGATCGGGCAGATCGTGGCGATGGCCCGGCGGCCGTTCGACCCCGCCGAGGCGGGGTTGCGAAAGACGACCTACCAGCGCGGTGACGTCCTCGACCGAGCCACGCTGGATGAGGTGGTCGCGGGCGCCGACGCGGTCGTCCACCTCGCGTTCATGATCATGGGCGGGCGCGAGGAGACCGATAGCGTCAACCTCGAGGGGTCGCGCAACGTGTTCGAGGCGGCAGTCGCGGCGGGCGCCAAGCGGCTCATCTACGCCTCCTCGGTCGCCGCCTACGGATTTCACTCCGACAACCCGCCGCAGCTGACCGAGGACATCCCGCCGCGCGGGACCGAGCGTCACTACTACTCGGCCCAGAAGGCCGAGCTCGAGGGCGTGCTGAGCCAGGTGCTGGCGGGCAGCAGGACCGAGGCGTACGTGTTCCGGCCCTGCATCGTGGCCGGGCCCGATGCGCTGCTGCTGCTCGAGAACATCCCCTACATCGCGTTGTCGAACAGCATGCCGGCGCCGGTCCTGCGCGCGCTTGAGCTGCTGCCGGTACTGAAACCCGTGCTCCCGGATCCCGGCGTCGAGTTCCAGCTCGCACACCACGACGACGTCGCCTCCGCGTTCCGCGCCGCGATCCTCGGCCGGGGCACGCCAGGGATCTACAACCTCGCGGGGCCAGGCACGCTGACGATGTCCGACCTCGCCGACGCACTGGGCTGGTACAGCCTCCCGGTGCCCGAATTCGCGCTCGGCGCCACCGCCGAGGCCGTCGCGCGCCTGCCCTTCGTGCCCGCCGAGGCACAGTGGGTCGAGAGCTTCCGCGTCCCTGTCCTGATGGACACGACCAAGGCCCGGCGCGAGCTCCGCTGGCGCCCCAAGCACGACGCCTCCGAGACCCTGCGGGCGATGGTCCAGGGCGCGCGGTCCGAGCAGCTGATCCGGTAGGGGGCGCGGAGCCGGGCGGGCGCGGGGCTGGGCGGGGCGGGCTGGCGCGGAGCTGGCGGGGCGGGCTGGTGCGGAGCTGGCGGCGCAGGCCGCTGCCTCCCCATGCCCCGACGTGGCAAGATCGCGGACGCTGTCGGATTTGCGTTCAATAACAACGCAAATCCGACATCGTCAGGTGGGCGGCGGCCGGGGTGCAGGCCGTCCACGTCGGAGCGCGCGTTGGGCGCCGACCAACAGCGCCAACCGATGCTTCGAGCCCGGGTTTGTGCAGAAACTCGCGCTATGCGTGACAAAGCGGCCAAACTCAACCTGCTCGCACGGGTTTGCGCGGTTTCTCCCGGCCCCGCACGCCCCGCCGGCCCCCCGGCGCGCCCCGCCGCCCCGCGCCCCGCGCCCCGCGCCCCGCGCCCCGCGCCCCGCGCCCCTGACGATGCCGAAAGGTGCACGCTATATGTGCAACTTTCGACATCGTCCCCCGGGGGCCGACGCCCCGCCCCCGCCCCCGCCCCCGCCCGCCGCACCGTACGCAAATGATTTGCGTACAATGGAGGTATGCCAAGTGATTCCGACCGCACCGCCGTGGTGTACGTGCGCGCCGCGCAGGCACCTCAGCCGCCCCCGAACCTGAACGTCCTCGACACGATCCTCGACCCGGACGGCGAGCGGCTTGGGCACGCGCTCGAGCTGATCGGCTCCGGCACGGCGGAGACCCTGTTCACGCCGAGGCTCGGCGCGGTGGCGGGTTCGCTGGGCGAGCTGGTCACGCTGCTCGAGTGGCTCGACGAGGCGGGCGCGACCCTGATCGCCGAGGACGTGCAGCTCGACACCTCAACCCCTGCCGGACGCCGCACGACGGCGTTGCTGCGCGAGATCCGGCGCTGGGAGCGCGAGCCCGAACATCCGCGCCGGCCGCGCGGGCGGCCCGGGCTCAGCGCCGCCTCGCCGGAGCTGGCCGAGCGGATCGGCGCGATGCGCGAGAGCGGCGACAGCCTGCACGCAATCGCCGAGACGCTCAATCGCGAGGGGGTGCCGACGCCCCGCGGGGGCTCGGTATGGCGCGCCTCGAGCGTGCAGTCCGCGCTCGGCTACCGGCGCCCGCGCCCGCCCGCCCCCGGCGCCCCACCGCCAAGACCGCCAGGACCGCCAGGACCGCCAGGACCGCCAGGACCGCCAGGACCGCCGAAGCGGCCCGGGTCCTCGCGGAAACCGCCGCCCCCCAAACCACGCGACCGCTCGTGACCTCAATCATCACCGCCTACGGCGCGCTCGGCGTGTTCCTGCTGATGGTGCCCGAGAGTGCCTGCATTCCCGTCCCAAGCGAGGTCACGCTGACGTTCGCCGGGTTCGCCGTGACCCAGGACTGGATGAGCTTTCCCCTCGCCGTCCTGGCCGCGACCTCAGGCAACGTGGTCGGCTCCCTGATCGCCTACGCGGGCGGCGCGAGCGCGACCCGCGTCCCGCGTGCCCGCCGGCTCCTCGAGCGCTCCGAGCGGCTCCTGGGCGAGCACCCGATGCGGGCGGTGTTCACCGCCCGCCTGCTGCCGCTGGCGCGCACCTTCGTCTCGCTTCCGGCCGGCGCCCGCCGGCTGCCGCTGGCGCCGTTCACCGCGCTCACCGCGGCCGGCTGCGCGATCTGGGCCGCCGCGTTCGTGCTCGCCGGCGTCCTCGCCGGTGCCGCCTGGTCGTCGGTCGGCTCGAGCGCCGGCAAGATCGGGCTCGCCGCCGCGGCGATCGTCGCCGGCGCGGCCGCGCTCAGGCGCGCGTCACGCGACCGCTGGCCATTCGGCCGAGATCGGCAGTCGGACAGGAACGCGTAGTCGGCGATCGGCGGGAACGGCGAGCCGCCGCTCAGCGGCTGGTCGTTGGGCGGGATCGGGATGGTCGGACCCGTCCGCGCCTGAGCCTAAACGTTACGCTGCGCATGTCCGACGGAGGAGATGGCACATGACTGAAGAGAAACATCCAGGCTGGCACTCTCGGAGCGCTGACGCCGCCGCCGCGAGGTGGGGCGAGGGCCACCCCGAGGAAGATCCCGAACACGTCCCACCGCCCGATGTCCCCGAGGACGACGAGGTCGTCCCCAACCGTCACTCGGCGAGCGCCGAGGCGGCCTCACTGCGCTGGCAGGAGGAGCACGAGGACGAACAGGAGTAGCGGGCGGCGCCCCAGCGCCTGAACAGCGCTCAGGCGCCGCCGTAGGTGACGATCAGGTCGGTGATCACGCCGATCAGGAAGCCGGCCGTGACCATCAGCAGGCCCAGCTCACGGTAGCCGTAGCGCCGCATCCCGTTCCAGACCTCACCGATCACGTAAAGGATCGCGCCGCCGGCGACCGCGTAGAACGCGAGCTCGAGCGGCTCGCTGGTGACGCCGTAGCCGACGATCGAGCCGAGGAACGTCGGGCCGCCACCGATGAGACCGGCCAGCCCGAGCCATCGCCACGACGGCTTGACGTCGCCGAGCGGCCCGACGATCCCGAAGCCCTCGGTGGCGTTGTGCAGCGCGAAGCCGATGATCAGCACGGTGGCCAGGCTGATCGCGCCGGACCGCGCGGAGACGCCAATCGCGAGCCCCTCGGCGAAGTTGTGCACGCCGATCGCCGCCGCGATCGTGAGCCCCGTCCGCAGCGCGCGCCGGCGGGCCAGGTCCACCTCGTGGCTGAGCGCGTCGGCATCGGACAGGCTGAGCGTGGCCGCGTCAGCGCCGCCGGCGATCGGGGGCGTGCGGCGGCCGGCCGGACGGATCCGGCGCTCGATCGTGGCAAGCCCGGCGCTGCCGGCCGCGAAACCGCCGCCGAGCAGGACCACCAGCCAGATCAGGTAGGCGACCGACTGGTGGTGGTGCTTGACCGCGGTCAGCGTCGTGTTGACGATGTCAAGGCCGTTCGAGAGGACGTCGACGAAGATGAACGCGAGCACGCCGACCGAGAACATCGCCAGCGCCACACGCGAGCGGGCGCCGAGCAGCTGCAGCCGCCCGACCGGGAGGCCGAGGTAGATCGTCAACCCGGCTAGGGCTCCAAGAGCTACGGTCTGTGCGAAGGACACTCGTGCTTACCAGTCGTTAGGGGACCCTAATGGTGAGCGGGACGGCAGCCTAGCACGTTAGGTAAGCCTAAGCCCCACCCTTGTGCTCGGGATTACCCCCGTTGCCGCGCCGGTAACCGGCGTCCCTAGGTGCTGGAGTTCAGGTCGGGCAGGCCGAGCGTGGTGAGCCAGTGGTTGACCGTGATGTTCAGCTGCGTGAACTCGCCGGTCCAGATCATCACACCCATCCCGATCAGGACCAGGCCGCCGACGCCGATCACGACCGGGTAATGGCGCTTGACGACCGCCAGCGCCGAGGTCGCGGTCCCGAACGCCAGGCCCACGATCAGGAACGGGACGGCCAGGCCGGCGCAGTAGACGGCCAGCAGGATCGCGCCGTGGGCGACCGAGCTCGACGCCCCCGCGGCGGTCACGATCGCCCCCAGTGTCGGCCCCGTGCACGGCGTCCACGCGAGCGCGAACGCTGCGCCGGTGAGGACCGGGGCGCCGCGGCCGGCGCGCTGCATCAGCGCATCGACGTGCCATTCGCGGCTGAATGCCGGGACGAACGGCGAGAGCACGAAGATCAGGCCCATCGCGATGATCAAAGCCCCGGACACCTTCAGCGCCGCCGGGCCGGTGAGCGCGCTGTGCAACGCCTGCTGGCCCAGAAGCCCGAGCGCGATGAAGATCACCGAGAAGCTGGCCACGAACATCAGGCTCGGGCCGATCACCCGCCGGGGCGTGATGTCGCCAGGGGCGACCCCGGCCACGGCTGAGATGTAGCCGGGCACGAGCGGCAGCACGCACGGAGACAAGAACGAGATCAGGCCAGCCCCGAACGCGACCGGGATGCCGATGCCGGACGCAGGATCCATCGATTCACATTATGGCTCGGGGGCGCGCATGCGCGCCCCCGCCCCGTTCTACCTACCGAGAAGCAGTGCGATGCCCTGGCCGCCGCCGATGCACAGCGTGACCAGGCCAAGCTCGAGGTCGCGGCGCTCCATCTCGTCAAGGATCTTGGTCGTGATCGCGGCTCCGGTCGCGCCGATCGGATGGCCGAGCGCGATCGCGCCGCCGTTCGGGTTGACCTTGTCCTCGTCCATGCCGAGCTCGTCGATCACCGCCAGCGCCTGCGCGGCGAACGCCTCGTTGAGCTCGATCACCTGCACCTCGTCGAGCGAGCGCCCCGCGCGCTCGAGCACCTTGCGCACCGCCGGGACGGGGCCGATGCCCATGATCGCCGGGTCGACGCCGCAGCTCGCGTAGGCCAGCACCTTGGCGCGAACCGGCGCACCCAGCTCGGAGGCCCGATCGGCGCTCATCAGCAGGACCGCGGCGCCCGCGTCGTTCATGCCACTCGCGTTGCCGGCGGTGACCGTGCCGTCGGGCTTGAACACCGGCTTCAGCTTGGCCATCGACTCGGTCGACGCGTCCTCGCGGATGTGCTCGTCCTTGGTGAAGTCGACCGTTTCGCGCTTGACCTTCACCGGGACCGGCACAATCTGGTCGTCGAAGCGGCCCTCGGCCCGGGCGGCGGCGGCGCGCTGGTGCGAGCGGATCGCGAACGCGTCCTGGCGCTCGCGGCTGATCGAGTGCTTCTCGGCCAGATTCTCCGCCGTGACCCCCATCAGGATCGAGTGGAACGGGTCGGTGAGGCCGCCCATCACGGGGTCGATCAGCTCGGCCTCCCCCATCCGCGCGCCCCAGCGGGCGCTCGGCATCCAGTACGGCCCGCGGCTCATCGACTCGGCCCCGCCCGCCAGGGCGACCGATGCCTCGCCGGTCTGAATCGACTGGCACGCCGACACGATCGCCTGCACGCCGGTGCCGCACAGGCGGTTGACCGTGTAAGCGGGGACCTCCTTGGGGATGCCCGCCTTCATCCCCACCACCCGGGCCATGTACATGTCCCCGGGCTCGGTGTGGATCACGTTTCCGAACACCACGTGATCGACCTGGTCTCCCGGCACTCCAGCGCGCTCGAGCGCGGCCTTCGCCGCGGTGGCGCCGAGGTCGCTCGCCGGCACGCCGGCGAGGCTCTTTCCATATGAGCCGATCGCGGTGCGAGCGGCGGATGTGATGACGACGTCGTTCATAGGGCGCCAGAGGGTAGAAGGCCCGGAGCGGAAATGCTCCCCTCGGGCTTTCGGGGCGGTGGTACGTTGCACTCATGGCCACAACCGCTCCCACCCTTCAGAACCTCATCGACTCCGAAGCTGTCGACCCCGCCGAGGGCCAGACCGAGGAGATCCTCAATCCCGCCACCGGCGAGGTGATCGCCAAGGCCCCCCTGTCAACCGCCGAGGACGTCGACCGAGCGGTGAAGGCCGCCCGCGCAGCGTTCGAGAACGGCTGGTCGACGACCACGCCGGGCGAGCGCGCGGGCATGTTGCTCAAGCTCGCCGACACGATCGAGGAACACGCCGACGAGCTCTCCGAGCTCGAGTCCGCCAACGCAGGCAAGCCGATCGCCGCCTTCCGCGGCGACGAGATCCCGTTCATGGTCGACAACCTGCGCTTCTTTGCCGGTGCGGCGCGCTGCCTCGAGGGCCGCGCCGCCGGCGAGTACGTGTCCGGCTACACATCGATCATCCGCCGCGAGCCGGTTGGCGTGATCGGCCAGATCTCGCCCTGGAACTACCCGCTGATGATGGCGGTGTGGAAGATCGGACCGGCGCTCGCGGCCGGGAACACGATCGTGCTCAAGCCGGCCGAGACGACCCCGCTGAGCACCCTGAAGCTGGCCGAGTTCGCGGCCGAGATCTTCCCCAAGGGCGTCCTCAACGTGATCACCGGCCACGGCGACCCCGCCGGCAGCACGCTCGTCACCCATCCGGACGTCGACATGGTCTCGCTGACCGGTTCGGTCGGCACCGGGAAATGGATCGCGAGCCACGCGGCGGACACGCTCAAGCGGGTCCATCTCGAGCTCGGCGGCAAGGCCCCGGTGGTCGTGTTCGACGACGTCGACATGGAGACCGCGATGGAGACGATCGCCGGCACCGGCTACTACAACGCCGGCCAGGACTGCACCGCCGCGACACGCGTGCTGGCCAGCGCCAAGATCCACGACGACGTGGTCGCGGGGCTGGTGGAGCAGGCCGGCGGCCTGGTGATCGGCGACACGACCTCGGAGGCGACGACGCTCGGGCCGCTCAATTCCCAGCGTCAGCGCGACCGGGTCGAGGGCTTCCTCGAGCGGCGTCCCGGCCACGCCGAGATCGCGACCGGCGGCAGCAAGCCAGACCGTCCCGGCTTCTTCCTCGAGCCGACGGTCGTCGCCGGCCTCGAGCAGACCGACGAGATGATCCAGCAGGAGATCTTCGGGCCGGTGATCACCGTGCAGCCGTTCACCGACGAGGCCGAGGCGATCGCCTGGGCCAACGGCACCCCGTACGGGCTTGCCGCCTCGGTGTGGACACGCGACGTCGGCCGCGCGATGCGCGTCTCGGCCGCGCTGCGGTTCGGATGCGTATGGGTCAACGACCACATTCCGCTCGCCTCGGAGATGCCGCACGGCGGCTTCAAGCAGTCCGGGTACGGCAAGGACCTCAGCATGTACGCGCTCGAGGACTACAGCGAGGTCAAGCACGTGATGGTGTCGTTGGCCTGACACAGAGTTCTTCGTTTCTGGCCGATCACGCGTTAGAGTGCTTGGCCAGGGTCTACGTGGAAGCCTCCGCACTACCAGCACCGTCCGGACTGGCACGGAGCCGAGCACCGCTCGGGGCTGCATTGCTCCGACTGCGCTCCGACGAACAGCTGGTGGCCCTCTTCCGGGCCGGCGACGACGAGGCGTTCCGGGTGATCCACGACCGCTACCGCCAGCGGCTGTTCGCGTACACGCGCCAGATGCTTCCGAGCTCACGGCAGGATGCCGAGGACGCGCTTCAGGACGTGTTCGTCCGAGCCTACGGCGGGCTGCGCGCGAACGACCGCGAGCTGGCACTGCGGGCCTGGCTGTATCGCGTTGCCCACAACCGCTGCATCGATGAGCTGCGCCGGCCGGAGCCGCCGGCGCCCGAGATGCTCGAGCTCGTCCGGCCGCCGGCCACCGACCCGATCGCCGAGGCCGAGCAGCGCGAGTCGCTGCGGCGGCTGATCGCGGATGTCCGCCGCCTGCCCGAACAGCAGCGCTCGGCGCTGTTGATGCGCGAGCTCGGGGGCATGACCTACAACGACATCGCCGCTGCGATGGGCGTCTCGGTGCCCGCGATCAAGTCGTTGCTCGTGCGCTCCCGGGTCAGCCTCGCCCAGGCGGCGGAGGCGCGCGACACCGACTGCGCCGAGATCCGCGAGGAGCTGATCCTGGCCCACGACCGGCGGCTGCGGCCGAACGGGGTCGCGCGCCGGCATATGCACGATTGCGCGGGCTGCAGTGCGTTCCGCACCGAGCTGCGCAGCACCAGCCGGCAGTTCGCCGCCCTGGTGCCGGCGCTCGGGCCGGCGGCCGCGATCGCCCACCTGCTCGGGTTTGGCGGCGGCAGCTTTGGGTTCGGCGGCGGGAGCGGCGCCGCCGGCGGAGCGGCCGCGGTCGGAACCGGAAGCACGGCCGCCTCGGTCGGTGTGCTCGCCACCGGCGCCGGACACGTGGCCACGCTGCTCGCTGCGGCCGTGGTGACCGCCGGAGGAGCGGTCGAGATCCAGCACACGATCGCCCAGCCCAGTCATCACCGTGCCGCTTCCCGGCATGCCCGGCCGGCTGCAAGCACGGCACCCGCGGCCCCGGCACGCCACCGGCTCGGCCGCGGTGACCCATGGCGCCGGCGCTGCCGCGGCGGCCGCAGGTACCGCGTCGGCCGCGCCGCTGGCCTCGGCTTCCTCGGCGTCCCGTCCGCGCCGGACCGCGGGCACGATGAAGTCGCAGCCCACCTCCACCTCGAGCTCGAGCACAACGTCCGGCGCCCCGAGCCCGACCGGCACGGCCCCGGTCCCGGTCGGCGGGACCCCTGCCGATCCGGGCGGCACGACCGGCACGGGCTCACTCCCCGTTGGCGGGACCGTGGTCGGCAGCACGACGCCGCCCACCGACGGCTCCACCGGCACGATGACGGGTGTGACGCCGCCGGACACGGGAACTGGCACCGGCCCGACCGACACCGGGACCACCACTCCGACGGGATCCGATGGCTCGTCGGGCTCGACCTCCGGCTCGACGCCGCTCGGAACGACCGCGGCGGCCAGCGGCTCGACCAGCGCCGGGGGATCAACGGTCGCGAGTTAGCATCGACCGGTACCTCGAGAGGCTCGACCACGAGGAGGTGCTCGTGCGCCGCGGGCGCCGCTCGGGCCTCTATACGATCGTGGCGATCCACTCGACCGTCCGCGGGCCATCGCTCGGCGGCTGCCGCATGCGGGTCTACGACGACTCGCGCTCGGCCCTGCGTGACGCGCTGCGCCTGTCGCGGGCGATGACCTTCAAGGCCGCCGTCGCGGACCTCCCGCTCGGCGGCGGCAAGGGCGTGATCATGGCCTCGCCGACGCTGTCGCCCCGCCGCCGGCGCGACGTGCTGCTCGACTTCGCCGACACGGTCGAGTCGCTGCGCGGACGCTACGTGACCGCCGAGGACGTCGGCACCTCGGCACGTGACATGGCGGTGATCGCCGGTGGCACCACCCATGTCGCGGGTCTCTCGCGGCGCCGCGGCGGCTCGGGCGACCCCAGCCCGTTCACCGCGCTCGGGGTCGAGTCGGCGATCCACGCCTGCTGCGAGCGGGTGTTCGGATCCGGGTCGCTGCGGGACCGCACCCTGTGTGTGATCGGTCTCGGGCACGTCGGCTCGCGGGTGGCCCGGCGCTGCGCGCGCGCTGGAGCATCGTTGATCCTGGCCGATGTCGACCCGAACAAGCGGGCGCTCGCCGAGGCGCTGGGCGCGCGCTGGACCTCGCCCGAGAAGGCACTCTTCGCTGACGTCGACGTGCTTGTGCCCTGCGCGCTCGGCGGCTTTCTCGATGACGAGTCGGTGCCGCGGCTGCGCTGCCCGATCGTCGCCGGCGCGGCCAACAACCAGCTCGCCGACGACCGCATCGCCGACCTGCTCGCCGCCCGCGGCATCCTCTGGGCGCCCGACTTCGTCGTCAACGCCGGCGGGATCATCAACATCGCGGTCGAGCTCGGCGGCTACGACGCGGCGCAGGCGCGCCGGCGGGTCCGCGGCATCGTCGACACGCTGCGCCGGATCTTCGACGACGCGGAGGCGATGGACGCGACGCCGCTGACCGCGGCGATGGAGCTCGCCCGTCGAAGGCTGGCGGCGGCGCGGTAGGGGGCGGGGCCGGGGCGGCGGGGGCGCGGCGGCGGCGGAGCAGCCCCCAACGCGGGGCGAAACGTCACATTCGCGGCGACGAGGGGCGCGAACGTTACGTTGACGGCCACTATCGGCGCCAACGTCACGCTCGACCTTGGCCGGATGGCGAATGTGACGTTTGCCCCGGGGGCGGCCGCTAGGCCCGGGGCTCCCGACCGCCCCATCCGGGCGGTCGCTCGACCCCTTCGGGCAGCCGCCCCTCCTCCTCGAGCTTGTCCAGGTGCGCCGCGAGCGTCACCGCGGCCGCGGGGCGCAGCGCCGCCGGCGCGTCATCCCAGACCTCGTCAAGCAGCTCGTCGATCCCGCGCCGGCCGTCGGCCAGTGCCGCCAGGAGCCGGCGCTCGCGATCGAGCCGGTGGGCGACGTAATGATCGAGCTTGGCCTGCGGGTCGGTGACCAGCGGACCGTGCCCGGGGGCGATCAGGTCGAGCTCGCGGGAGCGCAGGCGCTCGAGCCCCTCCAGGTAGCCGCGGAGCGCCCCCGGGTCGGGGAAGATGAACACGCTTCCCTCGCCGAGCACCGCGTCGCCCGTGAGCGCGACGCGCCCGACGATGTAGGACAGGTGGTCGGGAGCGTGCCCGGGAGTGGCGACGGCGGACAGTGGCCCAAACGCGACGCCGTCGCCAAGCCGCTGATCGACCTCGCCCCGCGCCGCTGCCAGCTGCGCCTCGGGGAAGCGCTCGCGAATCGCGGGCACGGCCTCGGAGTGGTCGGGATGGTCGTGGGTCAGCGCCAGTCCCCGCAACCCGCCGCGCCGCTCGACCTCCTCGGTCAGCGCCATCACGTGCTCGGTCAGCGCCGGCCCGGGGTCGATCAGCCACGCCGGGTCGCGGCCGACCACCCACGAGTTCGTTCCGGTGAGCGTGAACGGCCCCGGATTGGCCGCGCGAATCCCGACGATGTCCTGGTCGGGCAGCTCGATCCGTGTCACCCGCGCAGGATGACAGGGCGCGACTTCACAGCCGTGGCCGCCAGCGCAATCACCGAGCCGGCGTCGGTCCGCCACCAGCCGTGGACGGGCTCGGCATCATCGTCCCAGTCGACCCGCAGCGGCCGCCAGCCGGCGTCGCCGCGCGCGGCGAGGTCGCCGGTCACGACCGCGTTTCGGACGTTCAGGCGCAGGCCCCCACGTCGGACCTTGGTCGCCGCCTCCTTCGCGCTCCAGATCAGGTTGGCGATGAGCGCCTGGTCGGCATCCGCGCGCGCGAAGACGATTCGCTGCTCGGGCGGCGCGAGCCAGTCCTGGACGAACGCCCGGCTGCGCGGCTCGATCAGCTCGATGTCGCAGCCGGTCACCGTCGGTGAGCTGGTCACCGCTGCGATCGCCCGGTCGGCCCGGTGGCTGAGCGATATCGACACGGGCAGCCGCTCGCCCTCGAGCCACGCCTCGGGCGCCCCGTCGGAAGCGGCGATCACCTCCACCAGCTCCGGTGGGAGCCCCAGCCAGTGACCTACGGCGCTCTTCGCCGTCCAGCGGCCGAGCCGCCACGACGACTGCCGTGGCGCCACCGAGAAGCGCGAGAACGCGCGGCGCTCGGCTGCGCTGAGCCACCCGTCCCCGGGAGGAACCTCAGTGAGCTGTCGGCTGAGCCACCCGATCGTGCCCATCGGGAGCGCCCTCAGTCGGTGGAACGGCGCGCCGCATGCCCCGCTTGACGGCGTCGATCAGGAAGCCGCGCAGCCCTCCGGGCGCGACGATCGTGTCGACCGAACCGACCTCAACCGCGCGCTCGATGCTGTGGGTCTGGTCGAATCGATCGGCGAACTCGCGGCGGTGCTCGGCCAGCACGTCGCCCCACAGCGCCGTGCGCTCGGCGCGCAGGCGCTGGCGCAGGGGCGCGTCGGCCAGCTCGATCCGAGCGTCAAGCGCGACGATCCGCTCGTCGGCGGCCGCCGCGCGCTCCACCTCGCGCGCGAACACGACCGCCGCGGCTGGCGCTCCGCCGATCACCGAGGCTCGCGTGCCCTCGAGGGCCACGGTCTCGAGGTTGGGGTTCAGCTTGCCGGAGAAGACGACGAATGCGCCGCCGTGATAGCGCGAGACGACGCAGAACACGATCGGCCCGTCGAAGTTGACGATCGCTCGTCCGATCTCGGCGCCGAACTCGAGCTGCCACTCGCGCATCGACTCGGGCGACCCGTCGAAGCCGGCGAGGTTGGCCAGGACGACGAGCGGCCGGCGTCCGCCGGAGGAGTTGATCGCCCGCGCGATCTTCTTGGCCGAGCGCGGAAACAGCGTGCCGGCGGTCCACTGCTCAGGTCCGTCGGCGGGAATCGAGCCATGGCGGGCCACCGGGCGCGACTCGATCCCGATCAGGCACACCGGCTGGCCGCCCAGGTGGGCGTCCCAGACCACGCCGATCTCGGCCGCTCGCATCTTGCCCCAGCGCTCGAGTGGCGGATGGTCGTGGTCGACCACCGCCCGCATCACCGAGCGGATGTCGAACGGCTGCTTGCGTTCCGGATTGGCGGCGTCGGAGAACACCTCACCGATCCTGGTCAGGCCGGAGCCGGGCGCCGCGTGCGGTTCCTCGCGGATGTCCCGGTCGGCCGGGTCGGTGGTCGGCGCGGGTCGGGGGAAGCGCTCGCCCGGAGCCACATAGGTGTGCTCGTAGTAGTCGAGCAGCACGCGGCAGGCGCCGGCCAGGTCGGGAGCCCAGTACTGCGCCTCACCGTTCGGGCCCATGATCCGCTCGTAGCCGCCGATCCCGAAGTTGTCCTCGGCCGAGACGCCACCGGAGTAGTCGAGTGCCTGCTTGCCGGTCAGCACCATCGCGC
Source organism: uncultured Solirubrobacterales bacterium (assembly GCA_963796645.1). Lineage (GTDB taxonomy): Bacteria > Actinomycetota > Thermoleophilia > Solirubrobacterales > Solirubrobacteraceae > Palsa-465. Next base: position 632,655 of record CAWCMQ010000011.1, read on the forward strand.
TCTGCGGGGTCATGATCAGCGCTCCGCGGGTGTGCATCAGCATCGTCGCCTCGGCGTTCCAATACGGCTGGGCGCCGACGTTGATCCCGGCCACGACGACGTTTATCTCGCCTCCGGCCTGGGTGAACAGCACGATCCGTCGCAGCACCGCGGCGATCCAGTCCATCGTCTCGGTGCCGCTGTCCATCGCGATCTTCGCGCCGGCCGAGAGCGCGAACCACTCCACCGGCACACCCAGATCCTCGGCCATGTCGATCGCGGCCATGATCCGGAGGCATTCGGGCTCGGCGAGCGAGCCCAGCGCCCGGGTCGGGTCGCCGAGCAGGATCACCCGCAGCATCCCCTCCGGATGGCGATCGGTGAAGTTGCGGATCAGGCCGACGACGATCCCGCTGGGGTTGGTGGCGGGTGGCCGATTGACCGGGACGAGACGGCCCTCGTCATCGAGGTCGTGCTCGATGAACTCCCCGGGCGGTTGGAGGCCGGCTGTGTACAGGGGGGCGACCATCCGCACGACCTCCGCCGGGTGCAGCGTCCCGCGACGGCGCGCCGAGATGATCCGCCGCGCACCCTCGTCGAGCGGCTGGAGTGGCTGCTTCGGCGGGTCGTCGATCTCGAGCGCGACCTCTTGCCCGGTGGCGAAGAAGCGCATCAGCCGGCGGCGCACTCCCCCCGGCTCCGCCATGCGCCCGTGGACGCACAGCATCTCGAGGCCGAGCCCGGCGGTCGACGGCGTCAGGCGCGCGACCAAGTTGCGCAGCACGTCGGGGTCGAGGTGGATCACCGGCCACACATGCAGCATCACGCGGTTCCACATCAGGCGCCGGTGCAGCGGCCGGCGGGCCTGGAACTCGCGGATCGTCTCGAGCACCTGGACCAGCACCTGCTCGGCCTCAGGCAGCGCCACGTGCGTACCGTCCTCGGCCAGCACCGGCGTCAGGTCCCGCACCTCGGCGAGCGCGAACAGCCGCTCATCCTTCGGGTTGGCGCGTGCGGTCGCACGGAACACATAGACGTCCTCGGTCGAGGGCAGGCGCTCGAGCTCGAACTCGGAGAAACGCCACAGCTGCAGGCGGTGGCCCATCATCGGGTGCAGCCCGCGCACGATTCGGTCCTCCTCCAGCCGTCCCTCGGCGCCGGGGCGGAACGTGAACAGGTCGATCGCGGCCATCCCGCGGCCGCGGCTCGGCTCGGCGGCGGCGATCACGATGCGGTGAAGGGCCGGGGTGATCGACACGCCCGACATGGCGTCGCTCATCTGCTCGAGCATCGCCTCGGGCGAGACCGCCGGCTCCGGGTGCTCGATGTACAGGTCGAGCACCGCGAGCTCGCCCTCCTCGAGCCCGTCCGACCAGCGCGCGAATGCCTCGGCGGCCGGGGCCACCTGATCGAGCTCGACGTACGCGGCCACGATCCGGCGCCGCGTGTTCTCGAACTCGTACCGGCCGACCACGGCCGAGATCCCGCCCAGGTCCAGGGCGTCGAATCCGCGCAGCGAGCGGATCCGGTAGTAGCGGCGGGCCATCGCCTCGACCAACAGCGCCCGCGTGTGCGGCGCCGCTACGCGCATCGCGGTCGTCAGGAACGTCCCCAGCGGCCGGGGGCAGTGCACGATCGAGCTGATCACGTCGCCGCGCTCGCCGGGAGGGAGGCCCCGGGCGAGGGCGGCGATCCGCAGGCTCATCTCGGCGTATACGCGATCGCGCGCCGCTCTGATGACCGGCTCGTCGAAGTAGCGGTAGCGGACCTCGCGGGCGAGATCGGCGACGACCGGATCGCGGCCTTCGAGCACGACGACCAGCCGATCGAGCGCGTCGCGGAAGTCGTCCCCAGCGTCGTCGCTGAGCTCCACGGACCGCTCGAGCCGGCGGTCGAGGATCGCCATGACCGCGGCGCGCGCGGCTCGCGAGCGCTGTTGGGAGATGAACAGGCGGTGGGCGGCCTCCTCGAGCGCTGGGGTCCGCTCGAGCTCGTCGATCCCGTAGTGGCCGAGCGCGAGGCGCAGCTGGAACACGAACCCCTCCGGAAGCCCCTCGGCCTCGGCGTCCAACGAGCGAAGCCACGCATGCAGGTGCTCCTGCGGGCTCTGCAGCATCTCGGCGTCGGGCTCGTCGCCGCGGAGCTCCGCGCGGGACACGGCCCGCAGGTCGGCGAACGTCGCCAGCAGCCGGTTCTCCCAGGCCATCAGTGCCGGGTCGCGGATCAGGCGCTCCAGATGCTCGCCGCGCAGCTCGGCCAGCGCGGCCTCGACCTCCGCGTCGCCGATGTCGTAGCCGAGCACGAGCCATTCGAGGCGGTCGAGCAGCTCGTGGCAGCGGTCGGCCGGGTCCGGATCGCCGGGGTCCGCGGCCGGTGCGAACGAGAGGCGCTCAGCGGACGGTCGCGGGTTGCCGTCCTCGAGCGGCTCGAGCGCCAACAGCGGCGCCTGCGCCGAGACGTGCACGTTCTCGCCCACGAACACTTCCTTGACCCGTCCGCGCACCGGGGAGGTGAGCGAGGACTCCATCTTCATCGCCTCGACGACGGCCACCACGTCCCCCTCCTCGACGACGTCCCCGACGCCAACCGGGATCGAGACAACCACAGCCGGCGACACGTTACGGATGATCCCGCCGTCGTCGCGTGAGATCCGGTGCGGCAGACCGTCGACCTCCACGAGCAGATCCTCACCCTGCCGCGAGGTCAGCGTCCGGTGGGAGCGGTCCGGGAGCTGCAGGCGCCGCTCGTGCGGGCCGAGTCGTCGCGTCTGAAGCTCCACCACCGCTCCGTCGACGGTCACGCGGTAGCACCTCGGGGCGACGTGGCGAACCGCGACGCGATAGGACTGGCCGCGGTAGTTGAGCTCGTACCGGCGCGAAAGCTCGATCGCCGCCTGCGGTCGGCCTCGGCGGGCGAAGGCGTAGAAGCGGGCCCGGTCGTCCGCCAGGTCGTCGTCGGCGAGCTCGATGGCCGCCTGCAGCAATGCGATGTCGCCGTATCGGTCGGGTGCCGTGACCCCGCTCATGTACAGGCGGTCCAGCAGCGAGGTGTCGACCTCACCCGACCGCACCTCGGGCCGGGACAGAAGCTCGAGCAGGAAGCCCTGGTTCGTCGTGCCGCCGTCGACGACCACCACCGTCTCAGCGAGTGCCCGTCGCAGCCGGGCAAGCGCCTCGTCACGGTCGCGACCCCAGGCGATCACCTTGGCGATCATCGAGTCGAACTCCTCCGGGATCACATCGCCCTCGGCGACGCCCGTATCGACCCGGAGACCGGGACCGGTGGGCAGCCGCAACATGTCGAGCCGCCCGGGGGCGGGCGCGAACCCGAGGGCCGGATCCTCCGCGTTCAGCCGCGCCTCGATCGCATGTCCGACGGGCACCGGTGCCTCACCCTCGAGCCGGCCACCGGCGGCAACGTGGAGCTGCAGCTTGACCAGATCCACCCCGGTCACGGCCTCGGTGACCGGATGCTCGACCTGGAGCCGGGCGTTGACCTCCATGAACGAGAACCGCTGCTCGGACGGCTCGTAGAGAAACTCGACCGTGGCGGCGTTGCGGTAGCCGGCCTTGAGCACCAGCCGTCGCGCCGCATCCATCAGCTCACGCTCCTGCGCCGGGCTCAGCGCTGGGCTCGCCGACTCCTCCACCACCTTCTGATTGCGCCGCTGATAGGAGCAGTCCCGCACTCCGAGCGACCACGCATTCCCGAGACCATCGGCGACGATCTGGACCTCCACGTGACGGGCTCCGGAGATCAGGCGCTCGAGCAGCAGCGTGCCGTCCCCGAACGCCTGCGCGGCCTCGGCCCGGGCACTCGCGAACGCGGCCGGGATCTGGGCGGCTGTCTCGACCCGGCGAATCCCGCGCCCGCCACCACCGGCCGCCGCCTTGATCATCAGCGGGAAGCCGATCCGTTCCGCGTGGCGAAGCGCATCCTCGGCGCTGAGGACCGGGCCGCCGCTCCACGCCGCCACCGGGACACCCGAGGCCTCGGCGAGCCGCTTGGCCTCGATCTTGTCGCCGAGCAGCCGCATCACGGGCGCGTCTGGCCCGATGAACACGATGCCCATGCGCTCGCACAGCTCGGCGAACTCCGGGCGCTCGGCCACGAAACCCCACCCGACCCAGGCGGCGTCGGCCCGGGTCCTGCGGAGCGCGACCTCGAGCGCGGCCTGGTCCAGATAGCCGTTGCGGCGTCCGCCGTCGGCGTCGGAGATCATGCTCGGCCCGATGCAGATCGCCTCGTCGGCGTTGCGTACGAACATCGCGTCGCGCTCGGGCTCGGTGTACAGGGCGATCAGACGGATATCCTCGTCGCGCTGCTGGTTGAGCTCGCGCACCGCGTGGATCAACCGCATCGCTGGCTCGCCGCGGTTGACGATCGCAAGCCGGGAGAACCGACCGACCATCAGTCGCCGTGCTCCATCGCCGTGCGGATCGGGGCCAGCGCGGTGGCCTCCATCTCGCCGGGCAACTCAATCGTCCGGTAGCCCTCGAGCCGGACCCGCACGCGTCCGGACCCGTCCACCACCTCGGCGTCGATCCCACCCTGACGGGGATGGACGACGGCCCAGAGCGGTCCGGGTTCCTTGCCGGCGGCATATCGGATCACGCGGTCGACGTGGGTCGGGAGAGCCATCCGCCCGACGGTGCCGAGCTCCCACACGCCGGCGGTCTGGAAGCACAGCTCGATCAACCGCGGCGAGATCTCGGTGGGCCGGCTCGCCGGCTCATGGTTGGCGGGCAGCTCCGCCGACAGGCGCCCGACGATGTCCCCGTTGGTCCGCCACGCCCGGTCGAGCACCTGGTAGGCGGGGCCATGGAAGTACACGCCGTAAACCGCATCGTGGCCGACGGAGTCAGGACCTGACTCCTCAGGTGTGGTGGCCGCCTTCGGAGCCGCGGGCGAGCGGCGAGCCAGACGAGCGCGTCCGACGAAATGCCTCGTCGTCTGCTCGCCCTGGCCGGGCAGGCTGCGGCGACCGAGCAGCTCGCACTCGGCGAGGACCGTGCGGTTGCCGCCGTCCCGGAGCCGGGCGTGGAGGATCACCGTGCGGGGCTCGTCCCGATAGAACTTGAACGGCGCCAGCAGCTCGACGTCCTCGAGCTCGATTGCCTTGAAGCCCGGCAGGAGCGCGCTCGCCGTCTCGGCGAAGCCCTCCATCCCCATCACGCCGGGGAGCACGGGCGTCCCATCGATCCGGTGATCGTCGAGGAACGCCTGACGCTGCGGATCGAGTTCGGTCAGGACCGTCACCATCCCGTCGGCCGTGAACGCCTCGATCCGTCCGCACATCGGTCCGCCCCGCTCTGCCAGCGATGCGGTCGCCGCCTCGGAGTCGATCCCGCCGGTGGGGTGGCGCTCCTCCCGCATCATGCCCAGCGAGCCGGCAACCACGACCTCGTGGCTGGGGCCCGAGGCGGTGAGCTCACGATGCACGGCGGGGATGCCGACCTCGGGCGGGAGCATGTCGATCCCCGCGGCCTTCATCACCGTCGGGATCGAGCCGCGGCTCGCCATGCCGATGTCGGCCCATGCCGTCCAGTCGATCGCGACGCCGCGCGTCGTCCCGGACCGCCGAAGGTTCGAGATGCTCTTGCACAGGAGGTCGTTCGCGGCCGAGTAGTCGGTCTGGCCGCCGTTGCCGAAGCGCCCGGCGATCGAGCTGAACGCGACGGCGCTCGCGGGCGCTGTCCCGGCGGCGGCGAGCGCAGCGAGCAGGTTCAGCCACCCGTGGGCCTTGACGTCGAACACGAGGTCGTACTCGCGCTGTGGCTTGTCGGGGAGGAAGTGGCTGATCTCGACCCCGGCGCAGTGCATCAGCACGTCGACCCGTCCGGACTGTCCGACCGCCGCGCCGATCACCGTGGTCACCTGATCGGCGTCGGTGAGGTCGAGCTGGTGCCAGTGCGCAGTGCCGCCGGCGCGCTCGATCGCCTCGATCGCGTCGAGCGCGGCGCGGGCGCGCTCGATCCCGGCCAGGTCACGCTCGACGAGCTTCGGCGTCGGGCGCTCGCCGCGTTCGCGGATCCGGTCCGCGAGCTCTCGCTTGAGGGCGTCGCGGTCGTCTCTGAAGCTGGCCAGGTCAGGATCCGCGGAATCGGGCGCGGAGACCAGGTCGAGCAGATGGAAGGTGCCGCCGCCGGCCACCGCCGCCAGGTCGGCCGTGATCGCCGAGACGATGCTCCCGGCGGCGCCGGTGACCACGAACACGGTGTCCGCCGTCAGCTCGCGCGTCTCGTCGTGGACGGCGGGTTCCTCGATCGTGCCTACCGACCAGCGCAGCTCGTCGGCGTGGCCGATCTCGACCGCGCCAGGATCGTGCAGGGTCTCCTCGATCAGCGTGCCCGCGGTACCCGCCGGGTCGGTTTCCGCCTCGAAGTCGATCGCCTTGACGACCGCGCCGGCACGCTCGCGTGCGAGCGCCTTGGTGAAGCCGGTGACGGCGCCGCCGAGAACGCTGATCGCACCTTCGGCGTCATAGCCGTGGCGGCCGCCGAGGCGCGTCGCGCTGATCAGGAACGACTCGGCGCCGAGCGAGCGCATCGTCGCGGCGAGCAGCTTGACTCGCGTGTGCAGCGCCGTGCGCCTTGCCTCGGCGTCGAGGTCGGCCGACTCGATGTCGAGGGCCGGGAGCCAGTAGACGCCGTCGATTGGGCCGTCGGCGAGCCACGTCTGCAGCTGCGCCTCGAGGGTTTCCAGGTCGGCGGCCCGATCGAGCGTGAGGACGGTTGCCTTGCGGGCCTTGAGCTGCTTGGCGAGCGCCTTGGCGACGCCGCCGGCCTCCGGCATCACGATCACGCGGCTGCCCTTGTCGAGCGTGACGCCGGTCGGCAGACAGGCGCTGAGCGCCGGGCGCAGCACCGGGACCGGCATCCGGCGCGGGAAGGCGTCGGCGTCGGCGGCCGCGAGCGGCGCCGGCTCGGGAGCATCGGCCGCCGGTGTCTCAGGTTCGGGGGCCGTGGGCTCCGGGGCCGGGGTGGTCCCGGCGCGATCGCGCACGAACCCGACGACATGGTTCAGCGTCGGGTAGTCACGCAGCTTCAGCGCGTCGTCACGCTCGATCCCGTAGGTCTCGCGAATCGACGCGAACACCTCCGCCTGCTTGACCGTGTCGATCCCGAGGTCCGCCTCGAGATCAAGGTCCATGTCGAGGAGATCGGTCGGATAACCGGTCTGCTCAGCCACGACCGCCAGGACGCGCGCCTCGACACCATCAGAGGCGGGAACGGCCGGCTCAGGGGCGGGGGCAGGAGCGGGCGCGGGCGGCTCCGGGACGGGGGCGGCCGGCTCAGCGGCCGGGGCCGCCACGGACCCCAGATCAGCCCGCTCGCGCACAAACCCGACGACATGGTTCAGCGTCGGGTAATCACGCAGCTTCAACGCATCGTCACGCTCGATCCCATACGCATCACGAATCGACGCGAACACCTCCGCCTGCTTGACCGTGTCAATCCCCAGATCCGCCTCCAGATCCAGATCCATGTCCAACAGATCCGTCGGATAACCCGTCTGCTCAGCCACGACCGCCAACACACGCGCCTCCACACCATCAGAGGCGGGAACGGCCGGCTCAGGGGCCGGCGCTGGCGGCTCCGGGGCAGGGGCCGGCTCGGCGGCCGGGGCCGGCACGGCACCCAGATCAGCCCGCTCGCGCACAAACCCGACGACATGGTTCAGCGTCGGGTAATCACGCAGCTTCAACGCATCATCACGCTCGATCCCATACGCCTCGCGAATCGACGCGAACACCTCCGCCTGCTTGACCGTGTCAATCCCCAGATCCGCCTCCAGATCCAGATCCATGTCCAACAGATCCGTCGGATAACCCGTCTGCTCAGCCACGACCGCCAACACACGCGCCTCGACACCATCAGAGGCGGGAACGGCCGGCTCAGGGGCGGGGGCAGGAGCGGGCGCGGCGGCCTCAGCGGGGGCAGCCGGCTCGGCGGCCGGGGCCGGCACGGCACCCAGATCAGCCCGCTCGCGCACAAACCCAACGACATGGTTCAGCGTCGGGTAATCACGCAGCTTCAACGCATCATCACGCTCGATCCCATACGCCTCACGAATCGACGCGAACACCTCCGCCTGCTTGACCGTGTCAATCCCCAGATCCGCCTCCAGATCCAGATCCATGTCCAACAGATCCGTCGGATAACCCGTCTGCTCAGCCACGACCGCCAACACACGCGCCTCCACACCATCAGAGGCGGGAACGGCCGGCTCAGGGGCCGCCGCGGGCGCCGCCACCGGCTCCGGCACAGGCGCGGGCGCGGCCGGCTGAGGCGCGGGGACCGCCACGGGGACCGGCTGCGCCACCGCGACCGGCACCGGCACGACCGGCGCCGCCTCGCGGGCCTCCCGCGCTGCAACCCCGTGATCCACGACACGCAGCCGGTGCTGCACCACCTCGAGCTGGGGATCGTCGACGCCGCTGACCTGCCGCAGCCAGGCGTTCCAGACGCCCGGATCGGCGATCCGGTAGCCGTAGCCGAGCTCGTCGATGGCGCGCCGGCGGCCATCCGCCACCGGCGTCCAGCGCAGCAGCGACATCGAGATCTGTGACCCGAAGCCGGCCGCGAGCCGGAGCGCGTAGCGAACCGGGTAGGCGCCCCCCTGGCTGAGATTGAGGATCCCGAGCTCTGGGTCGGGATCGCGGAAGTTCGGCACCGGCGGGACGACCCCGGTCTCGAGCGCCTTGACCGCCATCACGTCTTCGAGCCCGACACCCATCGGGTGACCGGTGAAGCCCTTCGTGTTCGCGATCACGATCCGCTCGGCCGCGTCGCCGAAGACCTGGCGCAGCGCGTGGATCTCTGCCGCGGCACTACCACCGCGAGCCGGCGTGTAGGTCTCGTGGGAGATGAACACGGTCTCGCCGGCGATCTCGCCACGCCGCAGGCCCTGCTTCTCGCCCTGGGCGACCAGCTTCTCCATCACGCCGCTGATGTGCTCGACGTCCAGCCGGGTGCCGTGGAAGGCCGAATTGAAGCTCACCGTCCCGAGGACCTCGCAGATCGGCGTCATCGCACGCTCGCGCGCCGCCTCGGCGCTCTCGACCACCAGGCCGGCCGCCCCCATTCCGATGATCAGGCCGTGGCGCCTCTCGTCGAACGGAAGCGCCGCGTCCTCCACGACCTCGTCGGTCGCGGCGGCGCCGGAGGCCAGGAATCCGGATCCGATCCAGCCCAGCATCGTGTCCGAGGTAGCGTCGTCGGCCGCAACGATCAGGACTCGCCGGCAGCGGCCCGCGCGGATCCAGTCCTCCGCCAGCCCAACCGCCTGGGTGGTGCTCGCGCAGGCCGAGTTGATCTGGGTGTTAGGTCCCCGCGCCCCGATCAGCTCGGCGAGCTGCGAGTGGCCCATCGGCAGGATCCGGAAGAGGAACCGGCGGTCGAACGTATACGGCTCCTGCTCGAGCTGGGCCCCGAGGTCGTGAATCCGCCGGTCCACCTCGGCGAGCACGATCTGATCGGTCCCATCGTGGTCGAGCATCCGCGCCCGCAGCGAGTGAAGTGCAGCCAGTCGCTCGCGGCGCATGCGATCGGTGGTGAACCGCTCCACCTCGTCCGTCATCTCCTCCAGGCCTGGGAAGGCCGACGCGAAGATCACGCCTGTGTCGTCGCGCAGATCGTCGGGCAGTGACCAGCGCTCCGGGAGCTTCGTGCCCTTGGTCGTCGTCTTGTAGTGCAGGACGAGCGGTATCCCGGCGTCCCGGAGGGCGTCGATCCCGGCCGCGATCGCGAGCTGCGTGTCGCGCCCAAGCGCTGCCAGCCGGTCGCTGTCGACCCCGAATTCGCCCAGGTCGAACGACCCGGACCGTGCCGCCAGCTTGATCACCGCGTCGAGGCGATCGATCGTCTCGAACGTGGCGCCGCCGTCCTCGCCCTTGACCAGGCGGGTGACGTGATGGTCGAGCATCTCGTGGCGCAACCGGCCGGGGATCACGTCGATCCCCTGCTCGCCGCGCAGCAGCCGTCCGATGTTGGCGTCGTCGAACAGCCGCTCGGCGCCGGGGAGCCCCAGGGCCGCGCCGGTGATCACCACCGGCTCGTCCCCGGCTGAGGGCTCGGCCACCGGGCTCGGAGCCGGTTCCGGCGCGCGACGGGCCTCGGCCTCGCGCGCGCTCCGCTCGGACGGGCGCCCGGTGGCGCCGGGCACGAGCACGGCCGCCTCGCGAGCCACCGGCTCGCGGCCGGCGCCCAATCCGGCGGCCCACAGGCCACAGAGAGCGCTGTTGAAGGTCGCGACGTCTCCCTGCTTGGGATGGTTGGTCGCCAGACTCATCACGGCGTCGTCGCCGAGCACGTCCGACGCGAATCCCTGCAGCGCGTGCTTCGGCCCGACCTCCACGAACACCCTCGCGCCCGCGTCGTACAGCGTCCGCAGCCCCTTGACGAACTGGACCGGCGAGGCGACCTGCCGGGCGAGCATGTCGAGCATCTGGTCCACCGCGTCCTCGCCGGTCGGATAGAACTCGCCGTCGACGTTGGCGACGATCGGCAGCCGCGGCGCGCGCAGGCCGAGCCGCTGCAGCATCGCCCGAAGCGGCACGCTCGCGGGCGCGACGATCTTGGTGTGGAAGGCGTGGCTGACCGGGAGGGGGATCGCGGTGTAGCCGCGATCCTGGATCGCGCGGACGGCCCCGCCGACGGCCTCGGTGGCGCCGCCGATCACGACCTGATGCGTCGAGTTGATGTTCGCGAGCACCGCGTAGCCGTCGAGCCCGTCGACGATCTCCTGCACCTCCTCAAGCGGAGCGATCGCGGCCGCCATCGCCCCCGGGTCCTCCATTGACAGGTGCGCCATCTCACGCCCGCGTGCGCTGACCGCCTCGAGCGCGTCGTCGAACGACAGCGCGCCGGCGGCCACGAGGGCGCCGTACTCGCCGACCGAGTGGCCCATCACCATGTCCGGTTCAATCCCGTACTGAGCGAGCAGGCGGGTCAGCGCGAGATCGGCCGAGATCACCGCCGGTTGCGTGATCTCGGTGCGCCGCAGCTCCTCATCGGCACGCGCCACCGCGGCCGGGTCGTCGGGGTTGGCGAAGATGATGTCGGACAGCCGTCGCCCCTCGAGCAGCGAGGACATGATTCGGTCGGCCTCGTCGAAGGTCGCGCCGACGGCCGGCTCGCGACCGCGCAGGTCGGCGAGCATGTTCGCGTACTGCGATCCCTGCCCCGTGTACAGGAAGGCCACCTTGCCCGGGCTGCCGCCGCCTCGGTAGATCCCACGGCCGCGCAGCGCCGGCCACGGCGCCGAGTTGCCCGACTGCATCACTCGCAGCGCGATCTCGGCCTTCGCCACGAGCTCATCGCCGTCGCCGTAGTCGATCGCGATCCGCTCGGGACTGCGCAGCGTCTCCTCGCTCGGTGCGAGCGGCTCGAGGTAGCGTCCCTGGCGGGCCTCGGCGAGTGCGGTGCGCAGGCCGTTGGCCAGCGCCTCCTCGCTCTCAGCGCCAAGCACCAGCGCACCTCGCACCGGCGGCTTGGCGGACTCCGACACGACCGCCGGCGGTGACGGGGCCAGCGGCACCGGTGGCGCCGGGGCCGCCGGCACCTGCGCGGGGACGGCAATCGAAGCGCGGTGGCCGTTGCCGTTCCGCCCCGGCACGTGCTCCTCCATCACGATGTGGAAGTTGGTGCCGCCGAAGCCGAACGCGCTGACGCCGGCCACGCGGGAGCGGTCTGCGGCAATCTCCCAGTCGCGCAGCTCGGTATTCACGGCGAACGGCGAGACGCTCCAGTCCACATTGGGGTTGGGCCGGTCGAAGTTGATGCTCGGCGGCAGCACCTTGTCGTTCAGCGCGAGCGTGGCCTTGAGCATGCCTGCCGCACCCGCCGCCGCTTTGAGGTGGCCGATGTTCGACTTCACGGAGCCGAGCGCGACCGATCCAACCGGCAGATTTGCGCCCGCGAACGCCTCCATCAGCGCGCTGAGCTCGACCGCGTCACCCACGCGTGTGGAGGTGCCGTGGCCTTCGACCAGCGTGCACTCCGCGGGGGACATCCCGGCGTTCTTCCAGGCGCGCTCGACCGCGAAGCGCTGGCCGATCGGGTTGGGGGCGGTGATGCCCTTGCCCTTGCCGTCGCTTGAGCCGCCCACGCCCCGCACGACGGCGTAGATCCGATCACCGTCGCGAGTCGCGTCGGCGAGCCGCTTGACGACGAACAGCGCAGCCCCCTCGCCCATCACGAACCCATCGGCGCCGTCTGAATACGAGCGGGTGCCGGTCGGTGACAGGGCGCCGATCGCGCAGAACTTCACGAACGCGTTTGCGCCCATGTTGCGATCCACCCCACCCGTGACCGCAACGTCGAATTCGTGCGCGAGCAGTCCGTCGACGGTTGCGTCCATCGCCGCCAGTGCCGACGCGCATGCCGCGTCGGTGGTGAAGCTCGGACCGTGAAGATTGAACAGGTTGGCGATCCGGCCGGCGATGCAGTTGCTGAGCTCGCCGGGCATGGTGTCCTCAGTGACTCCCGGCAGCCAGGCCTCGAAGTTGACGCGCAGCTCGCGCTCGACGCTCTCGCGCACGTCGGCGGGAAGCTTCGCGAAGCTCTTGGTTCCGTTGAGCTCGCGCGCGAGCTCGGGGAACATGATGCGCAGAGTCGTCAGGTAGTGCTGCTCGCCGCCGAGGGCGCTGCCGATGATCACCGCGGTCCGGTCCAGGTCGAGCGGACGATCGGGCCAGCCGGCATCCATCAGTGCCATCCGTGTGCACGCGACCGCCCACTTTTGGCCATCGTCCATCGCCTCGCCCACCTTGGGCGGGATCGGCAGCTTCCAACCGAGCGGATTCCAGTCCCACTCGCGCACCCAGCCGCCGATCTTGGAGTAGGTCTTCTCGGACGCGTGCGGGTCCGCGTCGTAGTACAGCGCCGGATCCCAGCGGGCGGGATCGACGTCGCTGACTGAGTAAACGCCCTCGCGCACGTTGCGCCAGAAGCTGGTTGCGTCGGGCGCTCCCGGGAGGATCGCACCTACTCCGACGATGGCGGCTGCGTTATCGAGCGAATCTGTCATTTCAGGTCGTCCCTATCTCGTGGTCTGGTCATGCCGTCATGGCCTCATGCGTCCGTACACGGCCTCGGCGACAGTGCCGAGGTCGTCGATCAGTCCTGCCTGGGCACGGTGGATGGCAGGGAGGTCCACTCGCTGCTCGAACCCGTCGAGCTCGCCGCCGTCCGCGCCGGCGACCCAGCGGATCGCCTCGGTCGCCACCGCCATCGCGGCGGTGCGCGCATTGACCCGGCTGCATGCCGCCACCGCGCCGGCGCGCAGGCGCTTGGAAGCCTTCTCGTGGAGTTGCTTGGCCTCGGCCCGCTGGGCCCGCCTCGCCAGCGCGCCCGCGCCCTCAACCTTGGCGATCAGCTCGCCGATGCGCATCAGGATGTGCTGGTTGCGGGTCAGCTTCTGCTGGCGCGCCCGCTCCATCAGCTCGGCCAAAGCATGGTTGGCCAGCGCGGCCACGTCGGCGCCGACCGCGGGGCTCTCGGCATGCAGCGCCTCGAGCTCGCGGGCACGGTCGTGGTAGTAGCTGCCGCTGGACTTCAGGTGCTCCTGCCAGCGCCCGCGTGCGACCGTGATCTCCATGATCTCCGAGGTGCCCTCATAGATCCGCGTGATCCGGACGTCACGTTTGATCTTCTCGACCATGTAGTCGTGCGTGTAGCCGTAGCCGCCGTGGGCCTGGATCGCGGCGTCCGCGGCAGCATCGCCGGCCTCGGTGGCCAGGTACTTGGCCACCGCGCCCTCGACGTTGAGCGAGCCCTCGCCGGCGTCGATCCGCTCGGCCGTCTCCTCGATCGCCGCCCGCGCTGCTTCGAGCGCGACGACATGCGGAACGATCAGCTTGTACGTGTAGCCCGTCTTCTCGCTCAGCGGGCCGCCGGCCTGGATCCGCTTGCGCGAGTACGGGATCGCCCGGTCAAGCGCCGACCAGCCGGCGCCGAGCCCGAACGCCGCCACCATCAGGCGCGTGTAGCCGAACACCTGCTGGGCCTGGACCAGCCCCTGTCCCTCGACTCCGCCGATCAGCCTGTCAGCGTCGACGTACACGTTGCTCAGGAACAGCGCGGCCGTGTTCGAGAGCCGGATCCCGTGCTTGTCCTCCGGCTTTCCGTGCGTGAAGCCCTCGGTCCCCGCCTCGACCACGAACCAGCTCGGCCCGCCGGGCGCCATCGCGAGCACCGTGTAGAGGTCAGCGACGCCACCGTTGCTGATCCACTGCTTGGCGCCGGAGATCCGGTAACCGGACACGGTCCCGTTCTCGCCCACCGGCTCCGCCGTCGTCTTCAGCGCCCCGAGGTCGCTGCCGGCCTCGGGCTCGGTGGCACCGTAGGCGAACATGGCGCCCTCCTTGGCGATCCGCCCCATGTAGGTGCGCTTCTGCTCCTCGGTGCCGCCGACCCGGATCGGGTCGCTGCCGAGAAAGGTCGCAAGCTCAGAGGTCGCGAGGCCGAGATCGATCGCCGCCATCCGCTCGCAGATGCGGTAGACGTCGAACGCGCCGCCGCCCATGCCGCCGTATTCGAACGGCACGAACAGGAGCTGGATGCCCAGCTCCTCTCCTGATGACATGCGGTGCACGAGCTCGGTGGGGAACTCGTCGCGCTCGTCGAGATCGATCAGTAGGGAATCCGGAAGCTCCCGGCTCGCGAACTCATCGATCGACTTGAGGGCGACCTTGAGCGTATCGGCGCTGAGCTCGCTGGCCATGGACCTCTCCTTCTCCTCGAGGACGGACGAACGTCGAGGGTTGCACCCCCGCGGCGCGCTGCCATCCCCATCAGTCCGAGAGCTCGGGGCGCAATAACTACTGACGCACGCGAGGAGCCTGCACGGACGCAAGGCGATTGGGATCGGCCTAACGTCGCGGGTCCAGCGCCTGGGACCGGCGCCGACCGGAGTAAGCAACCCAGGAGGAGCCCTCGATGCACAGGTTTGGAGTGATGCTGCGATGAACATCGCCGTAGTGCTGCGGCTCGCGCCGAGCGCCGGCGACGAGCTCGAGATCGATGACGACGGCACCGACATCGACCGCGAGATCGTCGACATGGCCGTCAACGAATTTGACGATCAGGCGCTCGAGGAGGCCGTGCTGATCAAGGAGGCCACCGGTGCGACGGTTACCGCTGTCGCGCTGCGGGCCGAAGGAGCAGAGCAGGCGCTCCGCGTGGCATACGCGCGAGGCGCCGATCGCGTCGTGATCGTCGACGCCGGCGAGCTCGACCCGTACGACACCCGCGCCGCCGCCCAGGCGATCGCCCAGGCGCTCCGCGAGCTCGGTCCCGATCTCGTCCTCACCGGGGTCCAGACACCGTATGACGTATTTGGCCAGACCGCCCCGTACCTCGCCGCCACGCTCGGTTGGCCGCAGGCGAACGTCGTCGTCGAGACCACGGTCACCGACGGCTCCGCGCGGGTCGTGCAGGAGTACGCCGGAGGGCGGCTCGCCGTCCTCGGTCTGCAGCTGCCGGCCGTGATCGGGATCCAGTCCGCGAGCGCTCCCCCGCGCTACGTGTCGATGGCCCGGCTGCGCCAGGCGATGACCGAGGCGTCGATGGAGACCCTCACCGCCAGCGCAGATGGCGCCGGCGGCTCGGAGATCGTCTCGCTCGCCCGGCCGGAGCGCACCGGCGGGGCGACGATGCTGGAGGGTGACGCCCACGAGGTGGCCACAAAAATCGCAGCCGTGCTGCGCGACCAGGGAGCTCTGGTGAGCTGATGGGTGACGTACTTGCATATGTGGAGCAGTCCGCGGCAACCGATGGCCGGGCCGCCCGGCTGCTCGCCTGGGCTCGGCCGCTCGCCGACGCTGCCGGGGGGTCGCTGGTGGCGCTGACGACCGACGGCGCGACCGCGGGACTCGAGGCCGCGGACGTCGTGCTCGACGTCTCGCATCCGTCGCTCTCGCCGTACCTGCCAGAGGCCCACCAGGCCGTGGTGCTGGCCGCGATCAGGGAGCGCACACCCGATCTCGTCGTGTTCGAGAACACGACCTATGGGCTCGACCTCGCCGCCGCGTCAGCGGCGGCGGCCGGGATGCCGTTCCTCGGGTACTGCAACGAGCTCTCGATCGAGGGCGCCGAGGCGCATTCGGTCAGCGGCGTCTACGGCGGGCAGTTCCTCGCCTCGACGCAAACCGCGCTGCCCGCAGTGGCGACCATCAACTCGACCGTCCTACACGACGAGGCGGCCGCGGCCGGCCGGGGAGAGCGCGCCACGCTGTCGGCACCCGCAGAGCTCGATTCGCTGAAGACGACCTTCATCGAGGCAGTCACCCCGCCCGATGAGGGAGTCGACCTGACCAAGGCCGAGCGGATCGTCTGCGTCGGCCGTGGGATCGGCGGCGCTGACAACATTCCGGTCGCCGAGGACCTCGCAGAGGCACTCGATGCCGAGATCGGGGCCTCGCGGCCCGTGATCGACTCGGGGTGGCTGCCCAAGGTCCGCCAGATCGGCAAGTCGGGCGCGAACGTCAAGCCGAAGCTATACCTCAGCCTCGGCGTCTCCGGTGCACCCGAGCACCTCGAGGGCATGCAGGGCTCGGAGCTGATCGTGGCGGTCAACAAGGACCCGGGTGCGGCGATCTTCAGCATCGCCCACTATGGCGTCGTGGCCGACCTGTTCGACATCGCCGACGAGCTGACCGAGGTTCTCGGCAGCTGATCGAGGTGGGAGCATCGTGAGCCACGCTGTCTTCCCGATCCTCTGGGCGCTGGCTCTGGCCGTGTTCGCCGGGATCCTGGTCATGCGCGGCCGCCTGCTGGTTGCCGCGCGGCCGGCTGGGCGCATGGACCGGATCCCCGCCCGCGTGAAGCGGATGGTCGTCGACGGCATTGCGCAGCGGAAGTTCCTGGTCGGCGAGCAGCCCTCCGGGATCATGCACGCGCTGATCTTCTGGGGCTTCGTCGTGCTGATACTTCAGGTCGTCACGCTGTTCGGACGCGCCTTGCACTCGGGCTGGAACCTTCCGGGGTTCGGGCCCGACCAGGTCCTCGGGCCGCCGTTCTTCATCGCCCGTGACCTGCTCGAAGGGGTCGTGATCGTCGGCGTCGTCTACATGCTCTACCGGCGTCTGATCGCCCACACACCGCGGCTGTTCGGCACCGCCCGGGGTGAGCAGCGCTACCGCGACGCCCCGCACTGGGAAGCCAACCTGATTCTTGTCTTCATCCTGCTGATCATGCTGGGCGGGCTGATCTACGACGCGGGCACGCTCGTCGCCTACAACATCCACGGCAACGAGCGCGACTTCGCGCCGCTGGCCGCGGCGCTCGCGGCGGCGATGGGTGGCCTCAGCCGCTCCACCGCGCACACGGTCGCCACGGTCGGGTGGTGGATCCACTGCGTCACGATCCTGATCTTCCTGTGCCTGCTGCCCCTGTCCAAGCACTTCCACATCATCACGGCGCTTCCCAACGTGTTCTTCGCCAAGCTCCCGCCGCGCGAGGTGCCGCGGCCGCTGGCGGTCACGCACGTGCCCGCGGCGCCGGTCGCGGCGCTTGACCCGCTGCCCGCCGGCAGCGTCGGCGTGGCCACGCTGAGCGACCTGAGCTGGAAGCAGGTGCTCGACGGCTTCACCTGCACCGAATGCGGGCGCTGCACATCGGTCTGCCCGGCGGCCGCGGGCGGGACGATGCTTGCCCCGCGCCAGCTGATCCTCGACCTGCGCGATCGCCTCTACGACCGTATCGACGACGACGGCCCGCTGATCGCCGACGAGGTGCTGTGGTCGTGCACGACGTGCATGGCCTGCGTTGAGGCATGCCCGGTCGGAATCGAGCACGTGCCGACGATCATCGACATGCGCCGCAAGCTCGTCGACCAGGGCGAGATGGACCCGAACCTCCAGCAGACGCTCGAGAAGTACGCCACCCACGGCAACTCCTATGGCAAGTCGGCGCGGATGCGGGCCCGGTGGACCAAGGCGCTTGACTTCAAGATCCCCGACGCGCGCCAGGAGCCGGTGGACTACGTCTGGTTCGTGGGCGATTTCGCGTCATTCGACGAGCGCGTGCAGGCCGCCTCACGGAACCTGGCGACGATCCTTCACGACGCCGGCGTCTCCTTCGGGCTGCTCTACGAGGGCGAGCGAAACGCGGGCAACGACGTGCGGCGGATCGGCGAGGAGGGACTGTTCGAGATGCTGGTCGAGCAGAACCTCGCGACGCTCGCGGAGGCGAGCTACGAGGCGATCTTCACCACCGACCCGCATTCGCTGAACACCCTGCGCAACGAGTACCCGCAGTTCGGCCTCGACAAGCCGGTCTACCACTACACCGAGCTGCTGGCCGATCTCGTCGGCCGCGGCGTCCTGTCGCTGCGCACACCGCTGACCGGCACCCGCGTGACCTACCACGATCCCTGCTACCTCGCGCGCTACAACCGCATCACCGAGGCGCCGCGGAAACTGATCGAGTCAACCGGCGCGGAGCTGGTGGAGATGCCACGCAACGGAATCAACACGTTCTGCTGCGGCGCGGGCGGCGGCCGGATCTGGATGTCGGACGCCGAGACCACGACCGAGGAGCGTCCGAGCGAGCAGCGGATCCGCGAGGCGCAGGCGATCGGCCGGCTTGACTACTTCCTCGTCACCTGCCCGAAGGACCTGGCGATGTACTCGGATGCAGTCAAGACGGTCGGAGCCGATTTCGAGGTCGCCGAGCTGACCGCTCTGATCGAGCTTGCATTGGAGCGGGCAGAGCCGATCGCCCCAGCCCCAGCCCCATCACCCGTCGCCACCCCGGACGCGGGCTGAGAGCACGCGGCGAATCACCTCGAAGTAGCGCCCGAGGTGGTGGGGGCCGAGGAAGTGCTCCTGCACGCTCTGATGCGCCTCGGTCCCCATCCGGCCCGCCCGATCCGCGTCCTTGAGGAGCCCCGCCACCGCGCCCCCGAACTCTTGGCCGTCGCGCGGGTCGGACAGCAGCACACCGGACTTGCCGTTGACGATCTGATCACGGATCCCTCCGATCCGGCTTGCCACCACGGGCCTGCGCTTCCACATCGCCTCCGCCACCGTCAGTCCGAATCCCTCGGCCAGGCTCTTCTGCACCACGACGGTGGAGTGGCGCTGGAGCGCGTTGACGATCGCGGCGTTCTCGTCGACATCCTCCATCGGCAGTGAGGCGAGATGGATCCGGTTGCGAACCTCCTCGGGCATCCCGTTCCACGCGTCGCGGACGGCGGCGAACACGGTGGAGCCCTCGGGATCGTCGGACACGGCCTCGGTCGACGGCCCGGCCAGCAGCAGGTGCGCCTCCACGGAATCGGCGATGTGGTGGGCGAAGCCCCAGATCACCCCGAGCGGGTCCTTGAGCTTGTCCCAGCGCGAGACCTGGGTCACGATCAGGTCGTCCGGCGTCAGCGGCCTGGCCTCGTGCAAGACGGCTCGCGAGCTGACCCGGGCCGCCGTGCCGTTGGGCCGCTCGAACGTCGGCTGGTGGTTCGTCCGATGAGGCACGATTCCGGTCTCGGACAGAATCGCCCGCGACTGATCCGCCGACTGCTCCGCGTTCTTGGGCGCGAACGCATCAATCGAGGGCCTGATCACGGCGATCCGCTCCCGCGGCAGCCCGTCCCACGCGAACCCGGCGCGCGAGAACACGAACGCGTGCGCCCAGAGCACGTACTCGATCAGGAACGCCCAGGCGTCGCGGGCGTACTCATTGGCCTCGTCGAGCCCCACGTGGCAGCGCCAGATCACACTCGCGCCCGTTCCGCGCACCGCTTCCGCGAGCCCGGCGGTCTGCGGATCGTGGAGGATGACGATGTCGCGCGGGTGGATCAGCGGCACGAGCTCGGCCGCGCTCGCCGCCAGGGTCCGCTCGTACACGTGGCGCTCGTGCTCGCCGAGCGGGCCGCCGTCGCCCTCGAATCCGTGCAGGTGGTTGTGCACGCGCTTGGTGATCTCGAAGAACTCGGGTTCACCTGAGATCACGACCCAGCGTGCGTCCAGTCCAGCGCCGCGGCTGTAGCCGAGCAGCGGACGCAACATCTCCACCACCCCTCCCCCCTTGGCGGTGGAATTGACGTTCCAGATGACGCGGTCATGGAGCTCGCGACGACCGTGCGAGACCACGTCCAGGAGCGCCTCGTACTCGCCGGCCGAGAGGACCGAGGCGAAGCGATGCGGATCCATCGCCTCGACTTCGATGTGCTGAAGCGCGGGCACCCGCGAGCGATCCTACGCGCCCACGGGAGATTTAGCCATCTGTGGCGCGGCTCACCCAGCGCTCCACCGGCTCGGGCAGGCTCCCGCGTTCCGATCGGACGAACTCAAACACCTCGTCGTACTCGATGATGGTCACGTTCGGTGCTGGGTCGGGGCCGTAGGTGCCGGTGGGCGAGAACACGAACACCTCGTCGACCAGCTCCACCGGCAGCGAGTTCGCGTCACACACCACCAGATGGTGGCCCCGTCGCGCGCGGATGATCACCCGCCGCGCCCGCGCGTCGCGCAGGACGTGGTTAAAAGTGGATAGACCCAACCGCGCCGGCAGCGGCCGCGCGAAGTAGCCGTACCGGTTCTGCAGGTAAACCGATATGAGTTGCTCGAGGTCGTGATCGTCCAGGTACTCGGTCAGCACCTCGTCGAGTGTCAGCGAGCGGGGCTCTGCATCGCGCGTCAGCTCGGCGAACATCGTGGCGGTGCGGCGAGCAGTGACCGGATCGTGAATGCGCTGGATCGTCCATTCACCCATGAACTGGTTGGCGATCGTCGCCGGCACGTGCGGGCCTGCGTCGACCAGAACGATCTGCACAGGCCGGACGTTGTGCACGTCGCAGGCGTCGGCATCCGGACCCTGGAGGTAGCGCCACGGACCGCGGACCTTGGCGAGATACAAGCTGCCGTCCCGGCCGTCGCGCGTCCAGATCAGAGCCTCGTCGGGCAGGTGGTAGATCGCGCGCGCGGCGGAGTGGACCCGGCCATCCTGGGAGATCGCGAGCTCTTCATAGCTCGCCCAATCCGACGGGTTGCCAGTCACGCCGCAGCCGACGCCCAGGACCCCGTTGCGCACGCAGAACTCGAATGCCGACGGCGACTCGGACACGTCGTGGACTCGGATTGCGAACAGCGGTGGCGCCGCGACAGACTGACTCGTACCCATGCGGCTCCCTCCTCCGGTCGGATCCTGCGGGTTTGCGCAAAGCTACTCCGGACCGGTTCGGCATACACCCGGGCAAACCACTGATCACCACTCGGCAGGTCCTGCTGATGACAGCCCGCCGGGGGCGAGCGCGGGAGCGCTCTTTCACCCTGGTCCGTCCGCCTGCTAGGTTCGCCGCCTGGCCTAAATGGACCTAGGGCTCGCTGACAAAGTGGCGGTCATCACCGGCGGCGCCAGCCACGGCCTCGGTGAGACGATCGCCGTCCGGCTCCTCGAGGAGGGGGCGCGCGTGCTTGCCGTCGACCTCGATCCCGTCGCCTCCGAGCAGCTGATCCACCGGCTCTCGAGGGTCGGAGAGGCGGCCGGACACGTCACCGACCTCTCCACGCCCGACTTCGGTACCGGGGTGATCGAAGCCGCGACGCGCGCCTTCGGTGGGGTCGACGTCGTCGTCAACAACGCTGCCATCTACCCCTCCAAACCGTGGCGCGAGTTTGACGCCGACGAGTTCTCGCGGGTGCTCGATACCAACCTGCGCTCGATGTTCCTGATGGCCAGGGCCACCGTGCCGTCGATGACCGCGCGCGGCGGCGGAAGCATCGTCAACATCGGCTCGATTGCCTTCCTGCGCGGGATGGCGAACCTGCTCCCCTACGTCGCCTCAAAGGGGGGAGTCGTCGGCCTTGCACGCGCGCTTGCGCGTGAGGTGGGTCCCGACGGTATTCGCGTCAACACAGTCGCGCCGGGGGCGTTCCGGACCGGCGGCGAGACGATCCACCCCGACCCCGAGGGCTACAGCCGCTATGTGATCGAGCAGCAGTGCCTCAAGCGCCGCGGCACGCCGGACGAGCTCGCCGACGTGGTCGCGTTCCTGGCCAGCGACCGCGCTTCGTTCGTCACCGGGCAGATGCTGTGCGTCGATGGCGGTTGGACGCACTGGTAGGGCGAAACCACTGAGCAGATTCGGTGGCCTGTGCGGATGACGGGGGTGCGCAGCGGAGGTTTACTTCTCTCACACGGACATCCCCATCAGAGCAAGGGTGAGACGGCCGATCAGAACGGAACGTCTCTAGACAAAAAGCTCGTCGAGAAAGCCCTCTCGCCCTTGCTTCTGTCCGTTCCTCTTCAGTCGTTGCCTTCCTATCCGCGATGGGCGCAGCCGTAGACGTACCGGGTGATCGGCCTGTGCCTGTACCGCGCGATCTTCAGGCTGATCGTCTGGCGCGCGGTACACGGCGTGAGGCTCCCGCTCGACCCCAGTCGCGACCCGGGGCCCGCGACCGCGTCGGGGCTGGTGTCGATGCTGACGTACGAGTAGTTGCCGCGGTAGCCATCGTCGGCACTCATCCCCGAGCAGCCGTCCCGCAGGTCCTCGCAGTCGAACAGCCCTCCTCCGGCGCGGTGAATCTCGAGCCGGGAGAAGTAGTAGAACGAGAAGCCGTTGCCGTCGTGGTCGGAATCAACCGCGGCCTCGACCGGATCGCTGCGCCAGCGCTGCGTGAGCAGCCGGCGGTCCGCGCTTGGTTCGTGCTTGAGGTACTTGTCGGACCAGGCGGTGGTGTACCAGTCGATGATGTCCGGCCCGCGAAGAGACGCGCCGAAGGCCTGGTTGGGAATCCAGCTGAAGTCCAGATGCGAGCCGCCCCGGATGATGATCTCGCCGCTGTCGACACCAGCCCTCGAGTAGTTGTGCGACCAGGTCGATTTGGCGTTTGGATCGGGTAGCGAGGTGTTGGGCGTCGGCGGCAGGCCGTAGTCGGCCGAGATCCCGAGCCCGGGCTTGGTGATCGGAACCACCCGGCGGTCTGCGGGATCGGCCGGGCAGCCGCTCTCGCCGATCGTCGCCGAGGGGCCGGAGCTGCCGGGCAGCGGAGCGTCCTTCGGGCCGGGGCCGCCGAGGTTGTCCCAGGCGACAACGGCCTTCACCCGCGGATCCCATTGGGCGATGTAGGAGACGCCGGCCGCCCCGTAGGAATGGCCGGCCAGGCCGATCTCGCCGCGGTTGAGCAGCTGCCAGAAGGGGTTGTAGGCCGCATCGAGACCGGCCTTGACGCGTGCGGCCTGCTTGGCGGCGTGGCTCGTTCCCGTGTTGCAGCTCGGCACCGGGCGGTAAGGGTGTCGCGGGTTCGAGAGCAGGAAGTCGATCGCATCCTCGGTGCCGTCATAGAACGGCCGGCCATCGGTCTGTGACGGGACGCCTTCGTCCTGGTCGGGAGCTGCGCCTAGGGTGTCGGACTGACCCTGGCCCTGGGGGTCGAAGGTCAGGACCACGTAACCGGCCTAAGCGAGCGTCTGTGCCGCATACCAGTACATCTGCTCGTCCGCCTGCACCGAGCCGTTGGTGATCACGATCGCGGGTCGCTTGGCCGGCCCTGCGATCGTCGCCCACACATGGCCCGAGATCGTCGCGCCGTCCCGCGCGGTGAACAGCACCGGCCGCACGAGGCCGTAGCCCTTGCTCGCCCAGTCGTTGAGGCGAATGTCGCCGGCACAGCCGTTGCCCTGGTTCCAGCACAGGTCGTCGGTAAAGAACCGACCGGGATCCGCGGCCTGGATCGCGAGCGCGTTCTCCAGGTTCTCCCCACTCACCGCGGTCAGTTGCACCTGGTATTGCGGGGTGTCGTAGACGCGCTGGCGCTGGAGGGTGATCGAGAAGTTCTTCGCCTCCACGAGCGGATTGAACCTCGACGGCGGCATCGCAGCAGCGGCGCCTGGGATGCCGGCCAGCCCCGTGCTCGCCAGCGTGATCAGCAGCAGTCTCCTCATCTCTCCTCCCTGCCTGGAGCAGTGATCGGTGCTTCAACCTGGATCGCGGGCGCACGCCCGCGCGGGGAATCGTGCCGCAGAGGGCCTGGCCGCGCAACGGGGAACCGTCGGCGCGGGCGACGGCGAGTCCCGGCTCTGGCCCCCTATGTCCAGGGCGACGGCGTTACCGCTGGCGAACCCGCCACCACGCCACGACGAGGAGCGGCACCACGATTACGGCTGTGATCACGACTGGCCACACGGCGCAGAGCATACGGCCCCCGACCGTCCGCCCGCGGCCCCGCACCTAGACTGAACCAATCGGACAGAGTGTCGAGAACCCCGTGTTCGCGCGCGTGTTCCACCGCTTCCTCGGCCGCGATCGGGGCCGCGGCGAGCGTGATCTGCGGCGCGAGCTGCTGGCGGGGGCGCGCGGGCGGGTGGTGGAGGTTGGAGCCGGCAACGGGATCAACTTCGAGCACTATCCGGCGGGCGTCGAGGAGCTGATCGCCGTCGAGCCCGAGCCCTACCTGCGCGCGCAGGCGGAGCGGGCCAGCGCCGGCGCGTCGGTCCCCACCCGGGTCGTATCGGGCGTCGCGGACGCCCTCGAGCTCGCAGATGGCTCGGTCGACGCGGTGGTCGTGTCCGGCGTCCTGTGCTCAGTCCCTGACCAGCACGAGGCGCTGGCCGAGTTCCGGCGGGTGCTCCGCGCCGGTGGAGAGCTTCGCTTTTACGAGCATGTCCGCTCGAGGCGGCCCGGCTTCGCGCGCTGGCAGCGGCACATCGACCCGGTCTGGTCCCGGCTGATGGGCCGTTGCCACACTGACCGCGACACCCTGGGCGCGATCACGGGCGCAGGCTTCGAGCTCGAGCGCTGCCGGGGCTTCGGCTTCCCGGTGCAGGCACGCGCCTACCCAGTCGCGCCGCGGCTGCTCGGAGTGGCGCGGGCCGTCATTTCGTCTTGACTGTGCCTCGCACCCAGGATGCGCAGCCGAGCGCCTTGGGGTTCTTGGTCGAGTACGGATGCTTGACCTTTGCGCCCTTGGACACGTAGTCGATCAGATAGGAGACGGCTGCCTTGGTGCCGCCGTTCTCGAACCTGCCTGAGATCGCCGCGTACGCCGTCGAGTTGACCTTGCCATTCGGTCCCTTGACCGACTGCTTGAACCTGACGCCGAACGTCCCGCTCTTTGAGACCGGCATGCTCTTCTCGGTGACGTCGGCGGTGCCGGCGCCGCAGTAGTAGGAGTAGCCGCCCTTGAAGTCGACCACGGCGTGCCCGTTGGCCGACGTCTTGAAGCTGATCCTCCCGGTGCCCTCAGCGGTCCACCTCGGTGCGTTGTTCATGAAATCTCGGCCGGTCCCCCGGTAGGTAGCGCCGCTCTTCGGGGCGGCCGCGAGCGCGGTCGCACACAACATCGCGCTCGCCACAACGACGATCAGCATCGTCGCCCGGCGCTGATGCGACAGTCCTCGGCTCATTTGTAGCTCTCCGTGTCTCGCGCGGTGATCAGCTTCTTGGCTTCGGTGCAGCGAATCGTGAACGAGTTCTTCGCGCCCGCCTTGCGCGCGTGACACGAGAAACCCAAATCGGTTCCGCCGGGACCACTGTTCGCCCAGGTGCCGAGCACCTCGTGCGCCCGGTGACACGACACGCCCGACGCCTTTATATGAGTGAAGCTGTCGACCAGGCGGGCGGCACCGCCCCTGTAGTTCCGGCACTTGACCGCCTCGCCCTTGGCCATCGCGCCGGCGGTCAGTGACACCGCCACCACGACCACCCCAAGACAAAGAAACCCCCGAACGCCACGCTCCATGATTGCCCTCCACGTTATGAGCCCCGACGGAGCCAGTAAGCGTACCGGCAACTGGCCACCGCTCATAGCGCCCTGGACGCGATCACGAGCGCGGCATAGTCAAGTCTCCCTGCGGATCGAGCAGGTCAGCAGCTCGCCCCGCCCCGGTTCACGTGTGGAGCTGGGGGGCGTACGAGATCCCGACGATCGACCCCTCGCGCGAGATCACCCTGGCAATGGTCTGGCCCCAGGGCTCCGTGCGCACCGGGTGCAGCAGCTCATAGCCCGCCTGCCGGAGCTCGTCGGCCGCCGCCTGCACCGCGTCCGCGTCGGCGACATCGAACTCGATGCTGACCTGGGGCACGGGACGATCTTCCGGCCACTCGGGCGTGCCGAAGCACGCCTCTGCCGCCTGCGATAGCGGCCATACGCCGAAGTGATTGGCGCCCGCGAGCTTCTCTGTGTGGTGGTAGTCGTAATCGCCGGCGCCCTCCAGCGGCAGCCCCAGCGTCTTGACGTACAGCTCGCGGCTGGCGGGCGGATCGGCGGTGATCACGCTCACGCTCGCGAGGAATTCGATCTCCATCGTCATCTCCTGGTGTTGGCTTGCACTGTGGATCGAATCAAGGTCCCCGGTGGTGGTCTTGAACGAAACGGACGCGTGTCGATCCGGGATCCGTGGATCTCAAGCACGCTTCGAGGACGTCGGCCAGGAGGTCGGGGTGCTCGAGCATGGGGAAGTGTCCGCCTGGGAGCTCGATCGCGTCGACACCGACCAGCCGTGGGGCGATCCAACGTGACCAGCGGTCGTCGAACAGCTCGTCCTCGCGCGCGTACAGGAACGCCGAAGGAAGCTCGGGCGGTCGCGAGAGCGGATACGGGGGGCTGGTACGGCGGCTCATCGGCCGGGGCGGGAACGCCGCCCATCGCGGGGCACAGGTAGACGAGCAGCCGCACCGGCCGCTTGACCGCGACGAGCGGGATCACCGCAGAGGACAGCGAGTGGCCGACCAGCACGGGCGCGTCAGCCTTTCCGAGCTGATCGAGCACGACCTGTGCGTAGTCGTCAAAACTCGCGTCGTTGAGCTCGAGCGGGAGTACCGGGGTGATGCACTCGTGACCCCGCCGCGCGAGTTCTGTGACGAGTGGTTGCCAGCACGCATCGTCGTGCCGGGCACCGTGAACGAGACAGAACGTGGTCATGGTGCGCACGACCATAACCCGGCCGGTTTGCAACCTTCTGCGATTCTCCTTGCACCCGCCGCTGAGTCCAGGCGCCGGCGGATGCGGCGGTTATCGCTCAGTGCTGTTGGCGAAACGCGTTGATCAGTCCGCCGGCGAGGACAACGTCAACCTGTCGCGGGGAGAGCTGGTGGCGAACCCGGAAGCCGCGATCGGAGTCGACCCCCCGCACGTCGAACGGCTCGCCTGCGCGAATCGCGTCGTGGACGTCGTCGATCCGCAGCACCGTATCCGGCGTGATGTCGTCGTGGTCCGTGGGGTCGCAGAACAGCAGCGGTAGCACGCCGAAGTTGACGAGGTTCTGGCCATGGATCCGTGCATAGGACTTCGCGATCACCGCCCGAAGGCCGAGGAAGGCGGGGATCAGGGCTCCGTGCTCACGGGAGGATCCCTGGCCGTAGTTCTCGCCGCCCACGATCAGATGGCCGCTGCGGTCGCGCAGCTCGAGGGCGCGTTCGTAGGCGTGCTCGTCGACCTGGGCAAAGTAGTGCTCGGCCAGCGCCGGCACATTTGAGCGCAGGCTCAGCGCGGATCCGGCGGGCATGATCTCGTCCGTCGAGATCCCGTCACCGAGGGCGAGCAGGACCGGGGCCTCAATCGCCTCCGGGAGAGGCTCCAGCTCCGGTAACGGCTTGATGTTCGGGCCGCGTTTGAGCTGTGTTTCTGGATCGGGGTCAGGCGGGGCGAGCATGCGGGTGTTGACTCGCGCTCGGTCGGGGAGCTGCGGACGTGGGTAATCGATGTCGAGCGTGCGCGGGTCGGTGATGCGCCCGCTCAGCGCCGAGGCGGCGGCCGTCTCGGGCGAGCACAGATAGACCTGATCGTCCTTGGTGCCCGAGCGACCAGGGAAGTTCCGAGGGACGGTGCGCAGCGAAGCCGATTCGGTGGCGGGTGCCTGGCCGACACCGATGCATCCGAGGCATCCGGCCTGGTTGAGCCGCGCCCCGGCGGCCACCAGGGTCGCCACCGCACCACTATGGGCAAGCTCCTCGAGCGACTGTCGCGAGGTCGGGTTGACATCGAATGACACCGCACCGTCGGTCTGGCGATCGGCGACGATCGCCGCCACCACCTCGAAGTCGCGCAGCCCCGGGTTGGCTGAGGAACCGATCAGCACCTGGGAGATCTCCACGCCTTCGACCTCGGTCACGGGTTTGGCATTTCCCGGACTGGACGGCAGCGCCACCAACGGGACGAGTTCGGAGAGGTCGATCTCGTCCGTGCGGTCATAGGCGGCGTCGTCCTCGGCGGCAAGCTCGGTCCAGTCCTGTTCGCGGGCCTCCGAGCTCAGGAAGCGACGGGTTTCCTGATCGGACGGGAACACCGTCGTCGTGGCGCCAAGCTCGGCACCCATGTTCGCGATCACGTGTCGGTCCATGGCGCTGAGTCGAGCAACTCCAGGACCGTGGTATTCGATGATCTTCCCGGACCCGCCGTCGACGCCGTGGCGGCGCAGCATCTCGAGGATGACGTCCTTGGCGCTCACCCAGTCGGGCAGCTTGCCGTACAGCCGCACACCCCAGACCTCGGGCATCGCGACGTGGTAGGGCTCGCCGGCCATCGCCATCGCCACGTCCAACCCGCCGGTGCCGATCGCGAGCATACCCAGCGACCCAGCGGCGCATGTATGCGAGTCCGATCCGAGCAGCGTCTTGCCGGGCGCGCCGAAGCGCTGCATGTGCACCGGATGTGACACGCCGTTGCCGGGCTTCGAGAACCACAGCCCCCACTTGCGCGCCGCCGATCGCAGGAACAGGTGGTCATCGGCGTTCCGGAAGTCGGTCTGCACCAGGTTGTGATCGACGTACTGCGCCGACAGCTCGGTTCTGACCTCGGGGACGCCGAGCGCCTCGAATTCCAGCATCACCATCGTCCCGGTCGCATCCTGCGTCAGCGTCTGATCGATCCGCAGCGAGATCTCCTCGCCGGCGCTCATCTCCCCACCGATCAGATGGGACGCAATCAGCTTGTGCGCAACGCTGCCGTTCATCGGTGCTCCCCTGCGGTCACCGCCATCAAGCCTGCAGCTACCCGGATCTCAACTGCGCAACGCGAACGCGACTGACCGCGCGCACGGTCGGGTATACCCAACGTGTCGGAGCGCATACAGCGGAACGCCACCCAGCGCCGTGACGCGGCACGCGAACGAGCCGAGAGGGCTCGGCAGCGCGCCGCTCGCACGCGCGAGCTGGGCGGAGACATGGCTGCCGGCGCGCACGAGATCAGCGCCGCCGCTCAGGATGCATCTGCCGAGGCTTCAGAGAATCTGCGCCGGATCGATGCGACGATTGAGGGTGACAAGTCTTAGTCGGAGCGCACCTCACGGCTCCCGTGAACGTGACTGCCCTCATCGAACCCCCACTCCCTGCTCCTGGAGCGACGCGCTCAGCGCCTGCTCGAACAGTGAGTGGACCTTTTCACCCGCGGCCCTCTCCTGCACGAGGATCTGCTCGGCGAGCCGAGCGGTTTGCTCGTCGGTCGCCCGCTCGGCCACCCGCTTCAGCATCTCGTACGCACCGATCTCGAGGTGCTCGGTCGCGTAGGCGAAGCCGGCCAGTTTTGCCGGCGTGTCGGGCTGCGCGGCGAAGAACGCGCCCCAGCTCAGCGCGCCGAGTCTGAGGGCCGAGTCCTTCACCACCGAGGGCGACCCTCCGAGTTCCTCGAGCCGTCGCTCGACCCGTTCGGCGTGGCCCCTCGTCTCCCCCAGGTGCTCCTCGTAGACAGCCTCGAGCGCCTCGCCGCCGGCCAGGCCGGTGGCCCTCTCGAGCAGCTTCTCCGACTGCATCTCGATCGCGTGCGCATCTCCGAGGTACTTGAGCAGCTGGCTGTGCAGATCATCGGCTCCGATCGCATGCAGCGACTCCCCGACCACGTTGTCGAACCGCTCCGCCAGCGCCGTCGCCATCGTCTTCTCCTCAGCCGCGATCTCGCGCGCAGTCTCAGCGACGCCCGGCTCATCCGCCCGATCGGCCAGTGCGGCAATGAGTTCATACGCGGCGAGCTCCATGTGCTCGTAGGAGTACGCGTGGACGATCAGTTTTCCGAGCGTGTCGGGCTGAGCGCCGGCGAACAGCACGAACCCCTTGCCGGTCACGGTGCCGGCCAGGTCCTTGACCGTCGATGGTGCTGCGTCGTGAGACTCGAGCAGCTCGCGCACTCGTTGTTCGTGCCCGATCGTCTCCTCGTGGTGGCGCCGGAACAGCGCTGCGAGCGACGGATCGGAGGCGAGGTCAGGCGCCGACTCCATCTGCGCCAGCGCCTGCTTCTCGATCGAATGCGCGTCGGTTAGGTACTTGATCAGCTGCTCATTGAGCGTCTCGGGCGCCATCGCGTCTCCCATCCTGACTTGTCGGTTCTCGTAATCGGATGGCTCACCCACATGGAGCGGCGGTAAACCGGGTATTCCCGAGGCAGCGACCGCAAAGGAGGTGTCAATGGCCAATACATCCGAGACCGGCAACGGACAGAACGTGGCGGAGCTGGTGAAGCAGCTCACCGAACAGACAAGTCGTCTGGCACGTCAGGAGGTGGCGCTGGCAAAGGCCGAGCTTCAGGTCAAGGGCAAACGCGCTGGGCTCGGCGCCGGCATGTTCGGCGGGGCCGGCATGTTCGGTCTGTACGCCATCGGCGCGCTCGTGGCCGCGGCGATCCTCGGGCTCGCGACCGCCGTCGATGCCTGGCTCGCAGCGCTCATCGTCGCGGCCGTCCTGGCCGCCGTCGCTGCCGCTCTGGCCCTTCGGGGCAAGAGCAAGTTGGCGCAGGCAGCGCCGCCGGTGCCCGAGCACGCAGCCGCGAGCGTGCAGGAGGATGTCGAGTGGGCAAAGACCCGAGCACAGGAGGCACGTCGATGACCGGTACCGAGGACCCTGAGCAGATCCAGCGGGAGATCGAGCAGACCCGCGAGGAGCTGGGTGACACGGTTGAGGCGCTTAGCGCCAAGACCGACGTCAAGGCCCAGGCCAGGAAGAAGGCCGCGGACACCAAGGCGTCGGCAGAGGAGATACTCGGAAAGGCCAAGCAGGCATCCCCGGACAGCGCTAATCAGGCCGGTGCTCAGGCTGTGCACGCGGTGCGTAACCGGCCGTTGCCGGCAGCCGCGGCCAGCGCCTTCGCCCTGGGCTTCGTGATCGGCCGCATCAGCCGCCGGTAGTCGGGCTGACCCACCGCAGGGGTGGGTAGCCCACACGTATGCCTAAGTCGATCTGGAACGGGACCGTGACCTTCGGGATGGTCAACATCCCGGTCAAGCTGTACTCGGCCGTCGAGTCGAAGACCGTCCACTTTCACGAGGTCCACGTCCGTGACGCGGCGCGGATCGAGCATCGCCGGATCTGTTCCAAGGAGGACCGCGAGGTCCCCTTCAAGGAGGTCGTCAAGGGCTATGAGGTGTCCTCGGGCCGGTACGTCGTACTCGAAAGGGACGAGATCAAGGCGGCCGCCGGGGACCGGGGCAAGGTCATCCACATGCGCGAGTTCGTCCGCGCAGAAGCTGTCGATCCGATCTTCTACGACAAGACCTACTACGTCGGCTCACGCGGCGACGAGGACGCCTACCGGCTTCTCCTCGAGGCCCTGCGCAGGAGCGACCGAGCCGGGATCGGCCGCTTCAGCTTCCACGACCGCGAATACCTCGTCGCGTTGCGCGCCGGCGACGACGTGCTCCTCCTGCACACCCTTCGCTTCCACGACGAGGTGGTCTCCGGCGACGAGCTCGAGATCGGGCGGCAACGGACGAAAGCCCTCGAGCCGGGAGATCGACATGGCGGGTCAGCTGGTCAAATCGATGACCGCGGACTTCACATCTGACGACTACGAGGACAGCTACCGCGATGCCGTGCTCGACTTGATCAAGCGCAAGGCCAAGGGGCGGGAGATCGACCTCGTCGCGCAGGAGGAGCCCGAGCATGGCGACGATCTCGCGGGGGCGCTCGAGGCCAGTCTCTCAGGATCGGCGAGCTGACGATGCCGCGTGCGCTGTGGAGCGGGTCGCTCAGTTTCGGGCTGGTCAACGTGCCGGTTCAGATGCTCAGTGCGGTGCATGACCTCGACTACCACTTCCGCCAACTCCACAAGAAGGACAAGGCGCCGATCGAGCAACGTCGGTTCTGCGCCGAGGAGGATGTCGAGGTCGTCTGGGAGGAGGTCGCGCACGGGTATGACCTCGACGGCAAACAGGTTGTGATCACCCGACCAGGAGCTCGGCTCGGTGCAGCCGCGCAAGACGCGCACAATCGACATCGAAGCGTTCGTCGAGCTGCAGCAGGTCGATCCCGTCTACTTCGACCATCCCTACTTCCTGGTCCCGGCTGGCGACAGCGAGGGCACGCTCAGGGCCTACCGGCTGCTCGTCGAGACGATGGCCGGCGAGGACCGGGTGGCCCTGGGCCGCTTCGTGATGCGCACTAAGGAATACCTGGTCGCTGTGCGGGCGCTCGACGGCGCCCTGGCCCTGACCACGATGCTCTTCCACGACGAGGTACGGCCGGCCAAGGACATCCCCACCGGGGGAAAGAAGCCGACCAAGAAACAACTCCAAAACGCCGTGGCCATCGTCGAGGAGCTCTCCGCCGAGTGGGAGCCCGAGCGCTACACGGACTGCTATCGCGAGCGCCTCAAGCGCGTCATCGACGCCAAGCGCAAGCGCCGGACGATCGAGGTTCCAACCGCGGAGCCCGAGCCCAAGCCGGCGCCCGATCTGATGGACGCACTCGAGCGGACGCTCGAGCAATTGCGGCAGGGCGAGGGCCGAGAGGCGCAACCGGAGCAGCGCGATCAACGTCGCAGCTCGGCCCGCGCCCGAGCGCGAGGTGGCAACAAGAACAAGGGTGCGAAGAAACGAACCCGGGCCGGATCGACGCGCTGAGCGGTTGCCAGTGTGACGAGGCGCCCGGCTACCCGTGCGGGCGGGATCGACGACGCCGCCGCTTGGACCGGCGGGATTGGGCCGGCCCCGGCGGCCGGCCCAATGCGCCTCTTCAGCGGCGGTTTACGTACTACCGAAAGCCGGCCAGCGCGCTGACGAGGCGAGCCCCGTCGGCGGTGCCAAGCCCACTGGCCAGGTCATACCCCGGTACCGCGTCGAAGCCCGGCACCGAGAACGGCTGACCGGCGACCGGAGGCAGTGCCTGGATGCCAGACACGGAGTTGTTGCCGGCAGTGATGTCGGCGATCCCCGACCGGGAACCGTTGCGGAGCCCGTACAACGACGGGTTCAACCACCCAAGGTCGTGGTGCGCGGCCTGGTCGGCGATGGCGACGATGCCGGAGAACACCGGGGTCGCTTCGCTCGTTCCGCCGACGATGTACCAGCCGGGGCTGACACCGTAGGCGGTGTTGGTGTAGCCGAGGTACACCACCACCCCGCCGTCGACCGCGGCGGTCATCGACAGGTCGGGGGTGCCGCGCGCGTTGCCGACCTCGCGTGCCACGCCATTCTGGTAGAAGGGCCGTCTGAACACCGTGGATACGCCACCTCCACCGGCCGCCGGGCCTCCGAACAGCGCCGTGTCGTTCCAGACGTTGTCTGCCGCGGTCCGGTTGCCGTTCGTGTCGAGATGTAACTGGGTCCCACCGACTGAAGTGACCAGCGGGTCGCTTGACGGCCAGCTGTCAACCGGGAACGGGTAGTAGTTGACCGCGCCGGTTGACGTGTCGTAGGCCGAATCGTCGGTCGCGCCACCATCGCCCGACGCGCTCAGCACGGTTACCCGGTGAGTGAGCGCGTTGGAGTAGGCGCTGCGGAGGCGCAGGATCGAGGACTTGCTCGGGAAGGTCTGCTCGGTCGCCCCGAAGCTCTGGCTGATCACGTCCCCGAGCCGATGGTTGATCACATAGTTCTCAGCCTCGATCATCTGCGGAAACCCTTGTACGCCGAGGGTCTCGTCGACCGGGGTCTCGACCAGCAGAATGTTTGCTCCGGGGGCCATAGCGTGGGCGTACTCGACGTCCAGCGAGGTCTCAAAGCCCCATCCGCCCATGTCGAAGTTGGTCGAGTCGTACGGCGGTATGGCTCCGGCAGGATGGATGATCCTGAACGACGGCGGCGCCGGCACGTTGGTCTCCTGGTCGAACGTCGCCAGGTCGCTCTTGATCGTCGGCGAGCCGTAAGAATCGACCAGGACGATTGTCTTGCCCTTGCCCGTAAGGCCCGCGTGGTAGAGCGGGTTCATGTCGTAGGCCTGCTGCAGCTGAAACGGCTGATAGCACGCGATCCCGGACTGGCTTTCGCAATCGGCCGTCGTCGGCGGCTGTGCGAACCGGTGCGGGACAAACTGGTGGTAGGGCGCCGCGGTAGCGGAACCGACCGCCAACGCCAGCAGCGCGAAGCCTGCTCCGATCGTCCCGACCAGAGCGGCGAACCGTTGAGAGCGCAAATCTATTCCCTTCCTCCGTATGTGAGCCACCCGGTCCGCTGGCCCGTGGACGACTTCGCGCGCCCGGCTACCCGGCTCGGGGAGAGTTCAATCACGCCCGGCACCATGCAGCGAGCCAAGAGACGCTCTGCGAATGGTGCGCTCTGATCGGGGTAGCCCGGATTTGAACCGGAGACCTGACCGACCCAAATTCCACCCAGCAGATCGAAAATCCCTGTAAATCGCTTGTTGTCGTTGCGCTTCACCTCCTCTCAGAGCCTCGAAGGTTGCGGTCGATTCCCCGGGTTCGGATGGCATAGGATCCGCGCCTGTGTACAGCGAGATCGCCAGCAACAAGCGACGTAGCGTCTTCTTCATCACCCTGTTCTTTGCGATCTGGGTTGGCATCGGAATCGCCTGCGGCTTCATCTACAAGGCCATCGCCGAAACCTCGACGACCACCAACGACTTCGGGGTCCCGACGACGACCCACGTCGGGTTTGGCCCGGTCATCATCGGCGCAGCCGTCGGTGCGGTGTTGGCAAGCCTGGGCGTGCTCTACTCGCTCACGGCGGGAACCAGGCTGGTGCTCCGGACCGCGGGTGCGGTGCCTGCCGATCCCACCCAGTACCGGCAGTTGCATGACCTGGTCGAGGCCCTGGCCCTCGGCGACGGGATCCCGAAGCCCGAGGTCTACGTGATCGACGATCCTTCGCCCAACGCCTTCGCCACCGGCGTCAGCCCGGACAAGTCAGCCATCACGTTCACCACCGGGCTGCTGGACATCATGAACAGAGAAGAGCTCGAGGGCGTCGCCGGCCACGAAATGAGCCACATCAAGAACCACGACATCCGCCTCCTGCTGATCGTCGGGACCCTGATCGGGATGGCGGCCCTATTCGCCAGCATCCTCTGGCGAAGCGCATTCTTCACCGGTCGAAGCCGAGACGGAGCTCAGATTGCGATCGTGATCTTTGCCGCCGGAGCGTTGCTCGCGGTCGTCGGCTTCATATTCGGTCCGCTGATTCGGCTCGCCCTGTCCCGCCGCCGCGAATCGTTGGCCGATGTGAGCGGCGTGGAACTGACCCGCAACCCGGCGGGATTGCTCAGCGCGCTCAAGAAGCTGCAGCAGAACGACAAGCCGTTCAAGACCATGAACCACGCCACCGCGGCGATGTGCATCGACGACCCGCTGCAGCACCACGAAGCCTGGTATCACCGCCTGTACGACACCCATCCTCCGCTCGAGGACCGGATCGCCGATCTGGAGAAGCTCCTCTCCGGCCAGTCTGTCTGACCGCCAGGAAGCTCGAACCGCGGTGTCTCAGCCACCCGCCGGTGGTGGGCCCTGGGTGCCGCCTGCGGGCGGAAGCTCGCCCTCGGGGTTGCCACTCGCCAGGGGTGGGCCGGCCGAGGCCTGGTTCGACCCGGGGAAGCTCACCTGGGGGACGGCGCGGTCCTCCTCGTCGGCAGCGAAGAACGCCACGGCCTTGAAGCCGAATGGGCCCGCGATCAGATTGCGCGGGAAGGTCTGCAGCGCAACGTTGTAATCGCGAGCGCTCGTGTTGTAGTAGCGACGGGCGAACTCCAGTTTGTCCTCGGTCGCGGTCAACGTCTCCTGGAGCTGCGTGAAGCTTTCGACCGCCCGTAGCTGAGGGTAGTTCTCCGCGACGGCGAACAGCGAGCGCAGGGCTCCCGAGAGGGCATTCTCGGCCGGGCCGATCTTCGCCGGATCTCCGGTTGCGCCAGCGCTGACGGCGCCTGCTCGGGCCTCGGTTACCGCCTCAAACGTGCCCTTCTCATGGGCGGCGTAGCCCTCCACCGTCGAGACCAGGTTCGGGATCAGGTCGTGGCGGCGCTTGAGCTCGACATCGATCTGCGACCACGCCTCTTGGGTCCGGTTGCGCTTCTTGACCAGGCCGTTGTACCCACCCCACAGCCCGATGAGCAGGAGCACGACGATGACGATGATGACGATCAGCGCGACCACTGGATTGCGGACCTCCCGCTCACTGGTTCGATTTGCGCGAGTCTAACGGCTGGGTCGCCGGAGTCCGAAGCGGCTCCGTCTGGGGTGTCGGACCCGGACCGATCCAGTGGGCCCCACGTTGGAAACCCGTAGCAGCGGCCCGCCGGCGACCGGCGGAAGCAGCGACTTGAGCTGAACGCTCGCCGACCCGCCGGTTATCTGAACCGCCACTCCCTCGGGGACGAGAACCTCGATCGAACCCCAGGTCTCAAGCCGGAGGTTGATCTGTTGGGAATCCCAGCTGGCAGCGGTGAGGTCCAGCCGGGCCGTCCGGCAACCGGTCGCGACG
Organism: uncultured Solirubrobacterales bacterium; assembly: GCA_963796645.1. Taxonomy (GTDB): domain Bacteria; phylum Actinomycetota; class Thermoleophilia; order Solirubrobacterales; family Solirubrobacteraceae; genus Palsa-465. Next base: position 669,212 of record CAWCMQ010000011.1, read on the forward strand.
GTTGTGTCAGCCGCCAGCTGCCATCCGGCGCCGAGCCGCAGCTCGCCGCCCGGCGACCGCAGGATCAGCGGCCTGTCGAGCCGGCGTGACGCTGGCGTGAGCCGGACCAACGGCGGCAGCCCCGACATCGCCTCGTTAAGGTCGGCCTCGCTGGGGGCCGCGAGTACCCGGTCCAGGAGGGTGCAGAAGGATTCGAACGACAACCCGTCCCGCTCGAAGAGATCATGGAGTCGGGAAATAGCCGCCTCCCGCACGTCCTCATCGACGTCATCCACGGCCGATGAAACCCGTCCGTCCTGATTCATCAACACATCTTGACCCAGGAGACGGAGTTTGGCCAGGCCCACCGTGAGCGGTCATCGTGGTCGAGCGGGCGCCCACGGAACCAACGCGGCTACACCTCCGCTGGCACGTAACCGTCACGCACCTCGGCCCACGGCCCGTCGGCGGCGACTCTCCCGCCCGACAGGAGGACCGCGCGAGAGCACAGCCCGCCCAGGAGCTCGTGGTCGTGTCCGGCCAGGACGACGATGCCACCGGCCCGCACGAGCTCGCTCGCATCGGTCGTGAGCACCTCGCGGTACTCGTGGTCGAAGGCCTCGTGGACCTCGTCGAGCAGCATGATCTCCGGCCGTGCCTCGCGGGCGACCGCGTACCCGAGGCGCGCGCGCATTCCCTGGGAGTAGCTCGACACCGGGCGCTCGAAGGCGGCAGCGAGCCCGCTGCGGTCCTGGATCGCCTTGAGCTTCGCGCGCGCGGTCGCACGATCGAAGCCGGCGAGCACGCCTAGCAACACCGCGTTCTCGGCACCGGTCAGGAGGGGAAGCAGGCCCGCCTCGATCGACAGCAGCGAGCCGATGCGGCCCCGCACGTCGATCGTCCCCGAATCGGGTTCGAGCACCCCTGCGAAGAGCCGCAGCAGGGAGGTCTTTCCCGACCCGCTCGGGCCAATCAGCGCGACCGCCTCGCCCGGTCCAATCGTCAGGGAGACCTCGCGCAGTCCCCATGTCTCGGTGCCGCGGCGTCGCAGCCGGGCGAGGGTTGGCGTGACGACCCGTTTCTGGCGGTCGAAGAGAAAGCGAACCCCGGCGCCGCAGGCGCGAACGGTGGCACTCACTCGACGACCTTGGCGAAGTGCCGGGCGTCACGGCGGAAGATGGGCACCGTCACCGCGAGGCTGACGAGCGCTACAGCCGCGGGGTAGACGAGCTGCTCCACGCTCGGCGAGTGTCCGTACAGCAGCACCGACCGATAGCTCTCGAACAGCTCGGTGAGCGGGTTGAGCTGGACGAGGTCGTGCGCCCGGCCGGTGATCTGGGTAAGAGCGACGAGCCCAGCGGCGAGGAAGAAGAGTGTGCGCGCGAACGAGACCATGAAGTCACGCAGCTCGCCGAACCACACTCCAAAGAGCGCAGCCGGGTACGCCGCCGCCACCGCCATCCCGATGGTGAGCGCGAGCACGACGGGCAGCCACAGCACCGCCAGCGTCGGCGTGACGCCGTAGGCGGCCATCATCAGCGCGAGCAGCCCGAGACTTCCCGCGAACGCGATCGTCTCCGTTAGGACCCCCGAGAGCGGAATCAGGCTGCGGGGAAACGCGGTGTTGAGGATGATCGAGCTGCGCAGGTTGACCGCGTGCATGGCGTTGATGATCGACGCCATGATGAGCTGGAAGGGAACGACCGCACAGGCCAGGCTCAGGCCCGCGTCGGTCTGTCCCTGCTTGAGTACGAACGTCACGAGCACGAGGTAGACGCCGACGACGGCGAACGGGTCCGCGAGCCACTTCACGGCGCGCCAGCCCCCGCGTCCGTAGCGGGCCCGCAGGTCGGACTCCGTCAGCGCGGCGAGTACCTCGAGCCCGCGCCGCCGACCGCCGGTCATCGCGGAAGGGGCGAGCGGATGTGCGGCCTCCCCCATGAGGCTGACAACCGTAGCGGCGTGTTTGAGAAGATGTCGCATGCGTGACGCGCGACATCGCCCGCGAGGTCCTGCCCTCGTTGGTCTCCTGACTCTCCTGCGCCGGGTCCGCAGCGTCGTGGTTCGCACGGAGGCCGGACCGCTCCGCCCGTTATGGCGCGGCGTTTATGAAAGCGTGGGGCGTGGGGTGGCGCGGGCGCTCACGCTCGGCGTCCCCGACGCCTCGGCCTACCTCGCCTCGAACGTGGCCGGCGGCGATCCCGTCTATGGGCTGTCGGACATCGATCTGGTGATCGTCGCGCCCGATGCCGGCAGAGTGCGGCAGCGCTGGACGAGGCTGCGCCGGAGGCTGCCGCCACTGGCCGAGGTGTTCCCCGACCTCGCCACCTACACGCCATCCGAGCTTCACGCCGCTGCGGCCGCGACGACGCTCACCCACGGCTCCGGCGCTCTCTACCTGGGACCGGCGTGGGCCCGCGACGAGCGCGGGCTGCGAGAGCGCCCCGGCCTCGCGGGCCCAGCCGGCGAATGGCGGAAGCTGCACGGGCCCGAGCGCCGGGCGCCCGCGCCCTCGCGCCACGAGACGCAGATCGCCGCCTGGCTCGAGCTGCAGTTCTGGTGGCGAGAGGCGATGCGCACCGACCTCTCGCCGGACCATCCCCACTTCGCCTACCTCGCGTTCAAGCTCGTGGCCCAGGCGGCCCGGGCGTGGCTGCTCGTCGAGCACGAGGAGCGCACCGACGGGCGCGAGGAAGCCCTGCGCTGCGCGCTCGCGCACGGGTCCGAGGAGGAGGAAGCCCTGCGTCGCGCGCTCGCGCTGCGCGGCGAGCTGTACCGCCCCTGTCCTGAGGCATGGGAGGAGCTTCTACCCGCCTTCGCGCGGCTCTCGGGCGGGGTCGCCGCCCGGCTGGGCGCGGAAGCGGAGGCGGCGGGCACCCTCGAGGTGCGCGTGCTCGGCGCGCCGCGCGAGCGCGTCCTTCCCCTGGTGGACTGGCGCGGGCTGGTGCTCGGGGAGAGGCTCGACGACGTCCTCGTTCCTGCTCCGGGCGATCCGGGGAGCCCGTCGGTTCTCGCGGCCGCCGTGAGGTTGGCGGTGACCCCAGGCTGCTACGCCGCGCTGCGAGGCCACGGTGTGCTCGTCCTTGCCGCCCCCGGGCCGTGGACCCGGGGGTTCCTGCGTGGGGTGGCGTGCCCTACCAGCGATCCCGTGTCGTTCGCAGTTCTCGACGGATCCGACGTCGCACGGTTTCCCGGCCTGCCCGGCTGGTCGGCTCCAGACGTCGCCCGCCGCGCCGTGGCCGAGCATCGCGCTTGGCTCGCTCATGCGGACGAGGACGGCTCGCTGGCCGATCGCAAGTGGCTCTCCGGCCCACCAGCCGGCCGCGTCCTCACGGCGGCGCGTGCGGCCCTGCTCGCCGAGAGCCTGGCCGACGGAGCGCCCGAGATCCCTCTTGGTCCCAAGGCGATCGCCGCTGCCTTGGCGGAGCGCCTGCCCGCCGTCCAGGCTGCGGCGGACGAGGTGGGGTCGGCGTGCGCGGCGGGGGTGGCGCCGGCGCCCGCAGCGGTGCGGGAGCTCCGGCGGACCGTCCGCGAGCTGGCCAGCTACTCCTCTTCACCGAAGCGCCTGACAGTGTGAGCGCACGGCCCTTGATTCTCACCCACCCCGTGCATCAGCACGCGTACGAGACCGCCCTCGCCGCCCAGCGCGCGGAGCTGCTCGACGTGTTCTGGACCGGCTTCTACGACACGGGTCGCGGGCTGACGTCGCCCTCGGTCCTCGGCCGCCTGCCTCCGCGGGCGCGCGGACGAGTCGTTCGGGAGCTGGGCCGGCGCCACCATCCCGGGCTCGACCCCGCGCGGGTCCGGACCCTTCCCCTCTATGACGGGCTGAACGTGGCCTGGCGGCGAGTGACGGGGGCGCGTCAGCTCCGCGGCTGGGACCCGGAGGTGTGGATGCTCCGTTCGTTCGACGCCGCGGTCGCCCGCCGGCTCCGGCGCCGTCCGCCCGCGCTCGTCCACGCGTTTGAGGGAGCCGCCCGCGAGACGCTCGCCGCAACGCGCCGCCGAGGCGGCTTCACGATCCTCGACTGTCCGAGCCCGCACGAGCGCTTCGTGGCGGTCGAGCGCGCCGAGGGGTGCCGGCGGCGCCACGCCACGGCGAGCATCCGCGCCGAGCGCGCCCTGGCCGACCGGCTCCTCGCCCCGTCGCCGTGCGTGGCCGCATGTCTCGAGGAGAACGGCGTTGACCCCGAGCGGATCGTGCTCCTGCCCTACGGGGTCGACCCCAACCGGTTCGCGCCGGACGAAGCGCGCGCCGAGGAGGATGGGGTCTTCCGCGTCCTCTTCGTCGGCCGCATCGAGCCACGCAAGGGGGTGCGCGACCTGCTTGCGGCCTGGGGCCAACTCGCCCTTCCCCGCGCCGAACTGGTGCTCCTGGGCCCGCCAGGGCCCGGCGCCCGCGAGCTGCTGCGCGAGGCGCCCGGATCGGTCCGCTGGGTGCCGGGCGTACCACGTCTCCAGACGCCGGACTTTTACAGGCAGGCTGACGTATTCGCCTTTCCTTCGCTGGCGGAGGGTTCGGCGCTCGTGACCTACGAGGCGATGGCGGCGGGACTTCCATCCGTCGTGACGCTGGAGAGCGGCTCGGTCGTCCGCGACGGACGGGACGGCTTCATCGTTCCGGCGCGCGCCCCGGCCGCGCTCGCCGAGCGGATTCGCGCCCTCCACGGCGACCCCGCCCAGCGCCGCGAGCTGGGACGCTCGGCCCGAGCTCAGATCGTGAGACGCTGGACCTGGCGCCACTACGCCGAGCGCCTCGTCGCGGTCTGGCGCGCCGGGTTGGCGAGCGGTTCATGACCGCGACGAGCATCCTGCTCGTGCGCGGGCGGAAGGAGGGGATATCCATGCGCCGATTCGCCTCGGAGCTCCAGCAGGGGCTGCTGGCGGAGGGATTGCCGGTCGCAGTGTCACGCCGCCCGCGGCGCGAGGTCGAGGTGACGCACGTCCTCGACCACTCCCACGCCCACCTCGCCGCGCTCGCGCCGCTCGATCGCACCCTCGTCACCTGTCACGACCTCATCCTCCTGCGCGCCCGGGAGGGTACGGGCGGGTTTGTGCCGCGCCGGCCCGCGCTCGCCCGCTTCGCCGCCGTCACCCTGCTCCTCGGGCGGGTGGGTCGGGTCGTCTGTCCGACTGAGCAGACCCGCACCGACGTCATCCGGCTCCGCGGCGTATCGCCCGCGCGGGTCATCGTCGTCCCCAACGGGGTGGGCGAGCGCTTCCGGCCGCTCGGCGAGGCAACGCGCGAGCTCGTCCGGGCGCGGCTCGGCCTCGCCGGCCCGGTGCTCCTCCACGTCGACTCTGGCCAGCCCTACAAGAACGTGGAGGGCACGCTGCGCGTCCTCGCCCACCTGCGCGCCCAAGGCCGGCCTGTCACGCTTGTGCGCGTCGGGGCCCGCCTCACGCCCGAGGCCCGCGCGCTCGCTCGTTTCCTGAGCTGCGACGACGCCGTGCTCGAACGTGGCGCGCTCGACGACGCGGGACTTGTGGAGATTTATAATGCCGCCGACGTGATGCTCTTCCCGTCGTACGCGGAGGGCTTCGGCTGGCCGGCGCTGGAGGCGATGGCGTGCGGGACGCCCGTTGTCACCTCCGAGGACCCGGCGTTGCGGGAGGTCGTGGGTGACGCGGGGCTGCACGCCGAAGCCCGCGACATCGACGGACTGGCGTCGGAGGTGGGCCGACTGCTTGACGAAGACACGCTGACCGACCGTCTGCGCAGGCGGGGCCGGGAGCGCGCCGCGGTCTTCACGCCCCGCCGCACGGCAGCGGGTTATGCCGCCGTCTACGCGGAGCTCGTCGGGCAATGATCACCACACCCCGTCGCCTCCTCGTCATCGGGGCCTCCTCGTCGGCGACCTGCGGCGTGCGAGATTTCGCCCGAGCGCTGGCGCCCGCGCTCGCCACCGCGGGCACCGAGGTGGAGACGGTGTGGTGGGAGCGCGATCCGGACTGGACATGGGTGCAGACGCGGCGTGGCGCGGCACGCTTCGGCGTGCGGGTGGAGGCGGCGCTGCACCGCGGTGAGCACGACGCGGTGCTCTGGCACTACTCCGTGTTCGAGCACGGCCTGCGTACCGCGTGGGACCTCCGAGGCGTCCCCGTGCACGCTCCGCCAGTGGCGCGGAGGCTCCGGCGGGGCGGGCGCCCCGTCGTCGTCTGGCTGCACGAGTGCGCCTACGGCTTCTCTGAGCCGGGTTGGCAGCGCAAGGCTCTCGCCGTGGGCCAGCGGGTCGCTCTGGTGGCGGTGGTGCGAGCTTCGTCCGGGGCCGTCGTGACCTCGGCCGGCCGCGAGCGGTGGCTGCACGAGCGGCGCTGGCTGCCACACCGGCCGCTGGTGCGCATCCCCGTCTGCGCGACCGTCCCGCCGCACCGCAGCCCTTCGCGCGCGGACGGCTCCTTCCGCCTCGGCGTGCTCGGCTTCGGCGCCGACGACGCGCGCGCCGATGTGGTGACGGGCGCCGTCGCCGAGCTGCGCCGGCGAGGGCACGACGTCCAACTCGAGCTGCTCGGCGCCCCGGGCCCGCGGGGGGCGCGGGCGGACGATTGGCGCCAGGCCGCCCACCGGAGCGGCTGCGGCTCGGCCGTTTCCTTCTCGGGCGTCCTCGCGACGCGCGATTTCGCCGCACGCCTGGGCGCCGTCGACGCGGTGGCCCTTCCGCACGCGGCAGGCCCGGCGGCGGGAAAGACAACGCTCGCCTCGGCGCTCGCATCCGCCACCCCGGTCGTCGCGCTCGACGGACCCGACCGCTGGGGCCTCCTGGCGGAGGAGCAGGCGGTCGCGTTGGCGGCGCCCGATCCGGCCGGGTTGGCGGCCGAACTCGAGCCGCTCCTCGCCGATCCCGCCCGGCGAGCGCGCCTGGCCGACGCAGGCCGCGCGTTCTTCACGCGCGAACTATCGGCAGAGGTCATTGCCGAGCGGGTCACAACCTTCATCGCCGAGCTTGCGCGGGGGGCGACGTGAGCCGTGTCCTGCTCTGCTCCTCATACTTCTGGCCGGACCACACCGGTATCGCCCTGTACTCGGACGGGTTCGCCGCTCACCTGGCCGCCCGCGGCGACGAGGTGACGGTGCTCACCGGATTCCCGCACTACCCGAGCTGGCGCCGCCGGCCCGGGCGCCGTCGGCTTGCCACCCATGAGCGGCACGGGTCCGTGCGGGTCTCGCGACGCGCGCACTACGTCCCCGCCCGTCAGTCCGCGCTGCGCCGGGGGGCGTACGAGGCGTCGTTCCTCACCGGGCTCACGGCGCTGGATGCCGGCGGCCGCCCCGACGTCGTCGTCGGCGTGAGCCCGTGCCTGGCCTCGGCGGCCGTCGCCCTCGCCGCCGGGCGCCGCCACGGGGCGCCGGTGGGGCTCATCTTCCAGGACGTCGTGGGCCTCGCCGCCGCCCAGGCCGGCATCGAGGGCGGCGCGCGTCTCGCCGCGCTCGTGGGACGGCTCGAGCTCGGGGTCGCGCGGCGAGCGGCTCGCGTGGGGCTGACCGCCGCCGGCTTCAGCACCTTCTTCGAGGAGGGCGGCGTTGCCCCAGAGCGGATTGTCCTCCTGCGCAACTGGGTGGAGCGCACACCGCCGGAGGGCGGGCGCGCGGAGGCCCGCAGGGCGCTGGGCTGGGCCGAGGACGAGCTCGTCTGTCTCCACGCGGGGAATATGGGGCGCAAGCAGGGCCTGGAGACGCTCCTCGACGCCGCCGTGCGGCTGGCCCCGGCCGGCGTGCGCGTGGTGCTCTGCGGGGACGGCCACGAGCGGGCCGCGCTCGAGTGCCGGGCCACCAGCCGGGGTGCGCGGGTGTCGTGGCTGAACTTCCAGCCGCCCGGCGCGTACGAGGCGATGCTCGAGGCGGCCGACATCCTTGTCGTCTGCCAGCGCGCCTCCGTGACCGATATGGCGCTGCCGAGCAAGCTGACCGCGTACTTCGCGGCGGCGCGGCCGGTGCTGGCAGCCGTGGCGGAGGAGAGCGAGACCGCTGCGGAGGTGCGGCGGGCCCGAGCTGGGGTGGTGGTGGCGCCCGAGGACCCCCGAGCCCTCGCCGACGCCGTGCTGGCGCTCGGGCGCGACCCCGCCGAGCGCGGGCGTCTGGGTGAGCAGGGCAGGAGATATGCGATCGAACACCTCCAGCGTCCCGCCGTGCTCGCCCGCTGGGCTGAGCTCGTCGATGAGACTCGGGGCGCGGGGCGGCGGTGAGCGCACGTCCCGATCCCCGCGCATGGCGCGACCGTCCGGTCGTCGTCACGGGCGGCGAAGGCTTCCTCGGGGGCGTGCTCGTGGAGGAGCTGCGACGGCTGGGCGCCGACGTCAGCCCCGTGCCCCACACCGAGTACGACCTGCGCACGGCGGAGAGCGCACGGGCGGCGATGGAGGGCGCGGACGTGGTCTTCCACCTCGCTGCGCGCGTGGGCGGCATCGGCTTCAACCTGCGCCATCCCGCGCTGCTCATCCACGACAACGTCCTGCTCGGCGCGCACGTCTTCGAGCAGGCCCACCGGGCCGGGGTCGGCCGGCTCGTCGCGGTCTCGAGCGTCTGCGCCTATCCCGCCGCGCCTCCGCTCCCGTTCTCCGAGGATGACCTGTGGGAGGGTCTTCCCGAGGCGTCCAATGCGCCGTACGGGATCGCCAAGCGCGTCCTGCTCACATTGTCGGATGCCTACTGGCGCCAGCACGGGCTCTGTTCGTGCACCCCGGTGCTGACGAACCTCTACGGCCCCGGCGACCACGATGACCCCGACGACTCCCACGTCATCCCCGCCCTCATTCGCCGCTTCCGCGAGGCGTGCGTTCGCGACGAGGAGCGGGTGACGGTCTGGGGGACGGGCCGCGCCACGCGCGACTTCCTGTTCGTTGCGGACGCCGTCCGCGCGCTCGTGCTCGCCGCCGAGGTTGTGCGCGAGCCGCTCACGCTCAACATCGGCACGGGACGGAATTGGTCGATCGCCGAGGTCACGGAGACGGTGGCCAGACTCGTGGGCTTCCAGGGCGAGATCACATGGGACGACAAGCGCCCGGACGGACAGCGGCAGCGGCGCCTCGACGTCTCCCGCGCGCGGGAGGTGCTCGGATGGGAGGCGGAGGTGGGGCTCGAGGAGGGTCTGCAGCGCACCGTCGCCGCCTCGGCGCGCGTCCCTGCAGCGTGAGGATCGCGCTCCTCGCCGAGCCCGGGCAGGGCCACCTCGGGCCGGCACTGCGGCGTGGCTTCGCGGCGGAGGGGCACGATGCCGAGCTCGTTCCCGCCGCGGCGCTCATCGGCGATGGCCGGCTCATGCCCCGCGCCCGCAGGCTGCACTTGGATGCCGTTCCCTCGCGGATCCTCGCCCGCGGCGCGGCTCGAGCGGCTGTGGGGGCCGACGTCGTGCTCGTCCTCCGCGGCCGGTTCCTGCGACGCGGTGACGTGGAGACACTGCGGCGGTGGACCGGGGCGCCGATCGTCCTCTACCACCCCGACCATCCGCTCTTCGGCCGCCTGCGCGAGCCGCCCGTCCTGCGATCGCTGCCCGCCTATGACCTCGTCGTCGTGTGGTGCGCGCCGCTCGCCGCCGCGCTCGCGGAGGTCGGGGTCCGCCACCGGGCCGTCGTGCCCTTCGGCTACGACCCGGCCGAGTTCGCGCCGCCGGCGTCCAGTGACGCCCCGCGCTTCGACGCCGCGTTCGTCGGGAGCGCGAGTCCGCACCGCATGCGCTGGTTCGCCGGGCTCGCCGGCCTCGAGCTCGCTCTCACGGGACCGCGCTGGCGCCAGGAGGCGCGGGGGACCCCGCTTGCTTCCGCGGTCCTGCCGGGGGCGCGGTGGGGCGCAGGAGCGGCGGCGGTCTACCGGTCCGCGCGGGTCGGGATCAACGTCCTCGACCCGCAGAACCTCATCGGCCACAACATGCGCACGTGGGAACTCCCGGCCACCGGTCGGCCAACGGTGATGACCCGCACGCCTGACCACGAGCGGCTCTTTGCCAACGGCGGCGCCGTGCTCGTCGACCGGCCGGAGGAGCTCCGGCCCGCGGTGGAGCGGCTATTGGCCGACCCCAAGGAGCGTGAGCGGATCGGCCGCCTCGGCTACGACGCCGTCCGCGAGGGCACCTATCGCCGGCGCGCGCGCGAGTTGGTCTGCGCGTTCGCACCCCTCGTCCCGAGCAGATAGAGGTCGCTGCACAGCCCGGGGCGCCGGCGCAGCGGCCGGTCGGCGACGCGGGTAAGGGCACGGGTGAGCCCACGCGTGTGGGTCAGTCCGAGCCAGTTGCGACCGAGGACCTCGACATCCACCAGGTCAAGATCCCGGGCTATGCGGTGCAGGTCCCGCACATCGGGCTCGCGCACGTGCCCCCGAAAGCGCTCCGCCTCGTACCACTCCTCCCACGGGCTCCACGTGTTCACGCCGAACGGGGTCGTGATCCGCTTGCGCAGGTTGACGCGGTTCGGCGCCCCCAGAACGAGCGCACCACCTGGCCGCAGCGCGTCGACGAGCCCGTGCAGCAGAGAACGTGGAGAATGATGCCAGTGCTCAAGGGAGTCGAAGGAGACGATCGCGTCCCAGGCGCCGGGAGCGAGCTCGAGCCCGTCCTCAATCACGTCGCGCTCGATCACGTCAATGCCGTGAGCGCGATGGAGGGCGAGCATGCCGGGGCCAACGGCATGGTTGACCGGCTGGCCGAAGTCGTCGACGAGCGTGACCCGCATCCCGCGCAGCGCGCACCCCAGGGAGAAGAGGCCGATGCCGCCGCCGACGTCGCAGACGCGACCGCCCGTCCCCACGCGCCGCTCGACGAGCCCAACGTGAAAGACGATGCGGGGAACGTCGGCCAGCTCCTCGGCTATGAGAGACGGCGGGTAGCGGCGCGCCAGGGCGCTCAGCTCCTCGGCGAGCTCGCTCACCCGCGTCAGGCTACGCCTGCCCGAGCGGATGCGGATCCTCCTCGTCAATAAGTTCGCCCGGGTCACGGGGGGCGCGGATCGACACTGTCTCGATCTCGCCACGGCGCTGCGTGCCGCGGGTCACGAGGTCGCCCTGCTCTCTACTTCGCCCTGGGACGTCACGGCACCCGCAGGCGCCTTTGTGCCGGCGCATGTCACCCTGGCGACCCGACACGAGGTCGGTCTCCTTACCGCTGGACGCGTCGCGCGGCGGGCCCTGTGGAACCAGACGGCGGCCGCCGCCGCGCAGCACGCGCTCGACGCCTTCGCGCCAGACGTCGTCCACGCTCACAAGCTCTATCCGCAGCTTTCCGTCGCTCCCGTGGCCCTGGCCGCCGGGCGACGTGTCCCCGTCGTGCAGACCCTGCACGACTTCGAGTTCGCCGTCCCGGGTGTACCGCGGCTCCAGCGCCGGGCGGATCGCCTGCTCGACCGCGTCCTCCACATCGTGCGCCGGCAGATCCACCGTCGCGCCGTGCGCGCCTGGCTGGCGCCGTCGCGTCACCTCGCGGCTCTCTACGCGCAGCACGGCATTCGGGCCGAGGTCTGCCCACTGCCGACCCAGCCCCCGACGGGAGACGACCCGCCGTGGAGCCGGCGCTCCGGTGCGGTCTTCGTCGGCCGCCTGGCCTCCGAGAAGGGAGCGCTCGACATGGTCGAGCTCGCGTGGCGGGCGCCTCAGCTCCACGTGACCGTCGTCGGAGAGGGCCCCCAGGCGCCGGCGATGCGCGAGCGGGCGCGCGAGCTCCCCAACCTCGAGCTGGTCGGCGCGGTCGGCCGCGACGAGGTGTGGGAGCGGGTGCGCGCCGCGCGTGTCGCCGTGATCCCCTCCCATTGGGCCGAGCCCGCGAGCCTGGTTGCGCTCGAGGCGATGGCGGTGGGTACACCCGTCGTCGCGCGCGCAGCCGGCGGCCTGGGTGAGGAGATCGCCGACTCGGGAGGAGGAGTGCTCGTGGCCCCCGATGCACGTGACCTCGCGGGTGTTTGCCTCACGCTGGCTGCGGACGAGGCACGCTGGGCCGCGCTCTCGCGCGCAGGGCGAGCTCATGTGCGCGCCGAGCACTCGCCGCAGCGGTACGTGAGGCGCCTCGAGGACGTCTACGCGTCGGTCTGACGGGCGAGTTCGAGCTCGACGAGGCCAAGCACCGGCTCGGCGGCGAGGACGGAGAGGTCGAGGGCGATGCTCGTCGGGGTCTGGGCGAAGGGCACGGGCCGCCGGTTGGGGATGACGTGCGCGGCACGGACCGTCGTCCCCGGCAGGGGCGCAAGCGTGATCCGTTCGGACCGTGCGACGTAAAGATAGACGCGATCTCCGCGCTGAACCGAGCAGCCCCAGCCTGCCGGTTGCCACGGGCCCGGGTCGACTCCGTGAAACGCCTCCCAGCGCCCGCCGGCGAGCCATGCGCCGAGCCCGAGGAGGACGTCGCGCGCGCCCGGGTAGACATCGCCCGCCGGTGGTGACCCCGCCGGCGCCCCGGGGTACCCCGGGCCGATCCCGAGCATGAGCGTGCCGCCCTGGGCCACGACTTCGGAGAGGACCCGCGTCCACCTCCGCCAGTCGTTGTTGCGCTCGCAGCCGAGCCAGCGCGGATCGGCTCCCGGCGACCACCAGTTGCACGTGAAGGAGAACTTCTCTGAGGGAAGCGGCTTGGGGTTGCGGCCGGAAACCTGCGGGCGGGGAGGGTGGTCGTCGTAGCCGTGACCCTCAAAGGTCCGCACGTCAACGTCGCCGTAGCCCGAGTCCCCGACGTTCAGCGTCCGCCGCCCCGGATTGTTGGCGACGACGGCCTCGGGCACGTGACCGTGGATCAGCGAGCAGAGCGCGTCGTAACCCCAGTCCGCCCGGGGGTCGGACCAGTGCCCATCGAGCCATACGACCGACGGTTCGTAGCGTTCGACGAGTTCCACCACCTGCTCGTGCTGGAAGCGTAGGAACGCGCCGCGGTCGGCACCCGAGCTTGGGTGCCAGTTGTCGAGGATCGAGAAGTAGATCCCAAAGCGCAGCCCGCGCGCCAGCGCCGCTTCCCGGGTGGCCGCGAGCGTGTCGGTTCCCGTGCGGGGCGCACGGGTCCCGTCCGCGCGGCGCGCCTCCGTCGGCCAGTTCGCCCAACCGTCATGGTGCTTGGCGGTGACCACGAGCACGCAGGCTCCAGCCGCCTGCGCGAGCGACGCCCAGCGGTCCGCATAGCCCGGCGCTGCCGCCAGTCCGGCGTCCCACGCCCCCACCGGCACGGCGTCGGGCTTGTCGAAGTGCACGAACACCCCGAGCTTTCCCTCCGCATACCACCGTGTGGGAGGCGGTTCGACCTGCAGCGCAAGCGGACGCTCCGCCCGCGCCCCCACCGCATCCTGCACCCCCACGACGAAATCGGCGGTGCCGGTTCGCTGCGGCACTCCCCGCAGCGCGCCCGTCGGCGCGTCGAGCCACAGGCCTGGCGGCAATGCGCCCGCCGTGAGCGACCAGGAGTACGGCGGCTGCCCCCCGCCCGCGAGGAGCGCGAACGGCGAGGCGCGGGGCTCGCCCCGGCGGTGGTCCAGCTCGACGTAGGGCCAGCCCGTGAAGCCGTGCGGCAGCGCCCAGGTGCCGACTTCGAGCTCGCCCGGCCCGTCGAGGGCAGGGGTCAGCCCAGACATCGGCTCGCCGTCCGGGCGCGTTACGCGCGCGTAGACGCCCCAGGGCCCGCCCCCATGCTCGAGGCGCAAGAGCAAGCGGTGCCAGCCCGCAGTGAGCTCAAGGCGGACGCGGCGCGCGTCCCGGCGCAGCGTCCACCCGTCCATCGCGAGCACGCGCCGCCCGTTCCAGTGCGCCGAGAGCGGCCCCGCGGCACCGAGCCGAAGCTCTGCGGCGCCCGGCGCCGCGCAGTGCATCCACAGCCCGAGGTACGCGACGTCGCCCGGCGCAGGAGCGTGGTCCTGCTCGCGACGCAGCCAGAGGCGCAGGTCGCACAGGTCGTCATAGGCCCGCGACACCGTCCGCTCGTCAAAGGCGCGCCACGCCTCAGGCGGTCGCACAAGAACCTCCTCGACCCCGGGGTCCGACCCGGGGGGGAAGGGACCGAGCAGGCGCCACGCACCGAGGAAACCGGCTCCGGGACGGGCTCGAGACCGCGGAAGCGCCTCGACGAAACGGTGCACGACGCGCTCGAGCCGCATCCCAGACACCTTATGGCAGTGCGTCTGCTCGCAGGATCAGCCCGCGGCGAGCATCCCCAGCGCTGCGCTCAGGCTTGCGATGATCACCCCGCCGACGGTCACCGATGCGAACGAACGCACGAATCCGGTGTCGAAGAATCGGTGGCGCAGCCAGCCCAGGAGCAGGAGCTCGACGGCGACCACCACGATCGCCGCGGCGATCGCGGTCTGGTAGTCGGAGATCAGAAATGGCAGCGCGTGAAAGACGCCGCCAAGGAACGTACCGCCGCCGGTGATCGCCCCGCGAAGCACCGGAGAGCCGCGTCCGGTCAGTTCGCCGGTGTCTGAGAGGCCTTCGGAGAAGGCCATGCTGACGCCGGCGCCGAGCGCGGTCGCGACCCCGGTGTAGAAGGCGGTGAGCGGGTGATGGGTCGCGAGCACGACCGCGAAGATCGGCGCGAGCGTCGACAGCGCCCCGTCCATCAGGCCGCTCAGGGCGGGTTGAACTCGCTGGAGGAGAAATGCCTGGTCGGTGAAATCAGGGATCGGGTGCTCGGTGACGACGGTCGCCTTGCGTGCGCGGCCGGAGCCGACCCTGGCGCCGATCGTAGACGTGGCGGCCTTGGGCATGACCACGGCGATGAGGGTGGCGCAGAGGCTCACGCCGGCACAGATGAGCAGGGCCGTGCGGTAGCCGTGCACGGTGGCCGCGGCGATGGTGGTGTCGTGGCTGTGGTGGGCGACCGTGGCGGCGATGGTGACGAGCAGGGCGAGGCCGATGGCGCCGCCAAGCTGGCGGCCGACGTTGAGCAAGCCCGAGGCCAGGCCGGCGAGCTGGGCTCCGAGTCCGGTCGTGGCGGCTACGGTCACCGGGAACATCATGATGCTGCCGCCAGCCCCAGCGACCAGGGTGGGGCCGAGGACGTGGCTCACATAGGCGGAGTGGACCGGTAGTCGTGACAGCCAGGCCAGGCCAATCGCGAGAGTGACCGGTCCGGCGAGGAGCAGCGCGCGGGCACCGACCAGCGGCATCAGTCGCTTGGACACGAGCGCCCCGATCACCATGACGACGCCCATCGGCAGCAGGGCCAGCCCGGTCCTCACGGCGCTGTATCCGAGGACCTGCTGGAGGTAGATGGAGACGAAGAACAGGCTCGACGTGAAGCACACGCCGATGCAGGCCATCAGGGCGTTGGCTGCGCTGAGGTTGCGGTGCGCGAACACGCCAAGCGGCACGAGCGGCGAGTGGCTGCGATGCTCGATCATCCCGAACACGGCGAGGAGACCGGCGGCGGCGGCCAGCGAGACGTCGACCGATGCCGATCCCCACCCAGCGGTCGTGGCCTGGGAGACGCCGTAGACGAGGAGCCCGATGCCGACGGTGACCGTGAGGGCGCCGGGGATGTCGAGGTGACCCCGCCTGCCCCCGTGCGGAGACGGGCGCAGCGTGGTCGTCGCCGCGACGAGCAGGGCGACACCGATCGGGACGTTGACGAACAGGACGTAGCGCCACGACAGCTCAGAGGTCAGCACCCCGCCCAGCACCATTCCAACCGGCCCGGCCGCGGCGCCAACGGCGGCCCAGATGGCCAGGGCGCGGTGACGCAGCTCGCCTTCGGGGTGGCTGGCGGTGATCAGGCTCAGGCTGGCGGGAGCCAGTGCGGCGGCGCCGATTCCCTGGACGAACCGGGCGCCGAGCAGCAGCCCGGGGTCCGGGGCAAGACCACCGGCCAGGCTGGCGGCGGTGAAGATGACCAGTCCCGCCTGGAACACCCACCTGCGACCGAACAGATCACCGGCTCGGGCGGCGAGCAGCAACAGCCCGCCGAAGCTGATCAGGTACCCGTCCACCACCCATTGCTGATCGCTGGTCGACAGCCCGAGCCCGGCCTTCATCGCGGGCAGCGCGACGTTCACGATCGTTGTGTCGAGGATCACCATGAACTGGGCCACGCAGGCGATGGCCACGACGACCCCCAGGGGAACGTGAGGGCGGGCGGTCGGCTCGATTGATCCCGAGAGGGCAGGGGCTGTTTCCGGTCGGCGCATGGCGCACCTCCTGATCTGGATGGTGTAAAGTGAACTAAGTTCACTGTGAACAAAGTTCACTGTACGGTAGGATCGACCGGCTGTCAATAGGAGGATCGACGGATGCTGCTGCGCAAGGCCAACGTGGTGGATGGGGCGTTGGCGCTCCTCGACACCGAGGGACTCGACGGGCTCACGATGCGCAAGCTCGGCGCTGCGCTCAACGTGCAGGCCGGCGCGCTCTACCGCCACTTCCCGAGCAAGGAGGCGCTGCTCGACGCCATGGCGGAGAAGCTTCTCGAAGGGGTCGGAGACCCAGTGCCAGACGGACCGTGGGACGAGCAGCTAACGGTTCTGGCGGACCGGTTCCGGGCCGCCCTGCTCACCCATCGTGATGGCGCCCGGCTGGTCGCGGGGACGTTCGTCAGCGAACCCAACACCAACGCCGCGGGGAGCGCAGCGGTGGCCGCGCTGTGCGCCGCCGGCATACCGGTCGAGCGGGCCGGGTGGATTGCCTACGGCGCCATGTACTACGTCCTCGGCCACACGATCGAGGAGCAGGCGCAGCGGCGGCTCGCCGAGCAGGGCGACGACTGGCGTTCCCGCGAGGCCCGATCACCCCCGGACGATCCACTCTTCGCCCGAGCCCTCGACTCGGTCATCGCCGCCGACCCGGCCAAGCGGTTCGACTACGGGCTCGAGCTGTTCATTGACGGCATCCGACAACAACTTCCCAGCAGCCCACAGCCCACGCGCGGACGACGTCCAGATTCATCCGGGGCCGCCCGGCCATGCTCTGGAAGCAACTGAACCCTCGATACAGAAGGCTCCTTCGCAACGGTCAGCGAGGCCAGGCGGTCGTCGTGAACGCGAAGGCCGACCGCGGCCGGGGCACAAACTGCCTGTGTGACCAAACGGCTCGGCAAGCTACCGAGCCGCCCGTCGCCCGCGCCGCGACTACTCGGGGAGCAGCGTCAGACTGTCGCAATGCCGCGGGCGAACGATCGCGAAGTCTCTGCGATCCAGCGTCGCGACCTTCGTCTCGCCGAGTGTCTCGCACGTGACCATCACCGCCGCGTCGACCAACCCGAGATCCAGGGACTCGTGGGACTGCTCGATCTCCGCGGCGCGGACGAGGCCGTGTTCGTCGAGGTGATGAAGGCGGTACGCGCCGGCGGCGATGTCTTCAACGAACGTTTCCCAAGGTCCGGCTCCGTACAGCTTCCTCAGCCAGTAGTCGACCTCTACGAGCACCGGAGACGGTACGACGAGATCTTCGCGAAGCTCGTCGACCATCGCGACGCAGCGTGCGTGCTCGGGATCACCGGCATCCAACAACGCCACGATCGGCCCAGTGTCGAGGATCAGCGCCATTCGCTACGAGCGGCCAGATCGCCGCGCCGGCGCGTGCTCGTCACGGGCGATCGAAGCGGTCGCGGTGCCGTCACCGCGGACGATCCCAAATCGCGGCTCGGCGTTGCGCCGAAGCCGGCCGGCCTCGCGCTCCACGGCCTCACGCAGAACCTGTGCGAGAGCGACCCCACGCCGGCGAGCCTCGCTCTCCAGGACTGCAAGGTCGTCGCTTTCAGCCGCCACAGTCGTTCGCCTGATGGACATGCATCAGATGCTAGCATCACCAACCTGCCGGCTCAGCAGGCTCTGTCACCGAGAGCGCCATGGCCGGCGGCCTCCGCCTCGATTACCCGCAGCTGCGAGCGCATGACTGATATGGCGGCGTGTGTCAAGGGGGCGCGTGAAAGTTTCGCCGTGAGCTGGTGTCGCGGTTGGTGTGCTGCGGGTGTCTCAGGAGGGCGGGACGTCGGGCTCGGTGACGGCGTTGCCTGCGCTCTGTGCCCAATCACCAAATCATCGACTTCGCCGGACTCCGCGGCGGTCGCTGCACGCAGACGGGCCGCGCTCTCGTTGCGCCACTACGTTTACCCGTCCTCGCTGCTGCGCGGACCTTTCGATCGCCGTTGACCCGTCATCTACACTTCACTACATAAGTAGCGAAGCAATCCGAATCGAGTCCGAGACGCTGAACGCGCTGCGCGACCGAAGCGCGCAGAGCGGCGAGCCGATCGTACGACTGGCCCAGCGCTACATCGGCGAAGGCATGCGGCTCGACCGGCATCCCGGCATCGTCTTCCGCGATGGGCCAGCAGGCCGCCGAGCAGTCGTGATCGGCGGACCCGACGTGTGGGAGGTGATCGCCGCCGCACGGCGCGCACCCGAGCGTGGCGAGAAACTCGTTCGCGCACTCGCCGAGCGGATCGGCGTGCCAGCCGAGAAGATCCGGATCGCGGTGCGCTATTACGGCGAGTACCCGGACGAGATCGACCGGTTCATCACGGCCAACGAGCAGGAGGCCGAGCAACTCGAGCGCGCGCTCGAGAACGAGCAGCGCCTGCTCGGATGAAGCTCCTGCTCGACGAGATGTACACGCCAACCATCGCGGAACAGCTTCGCTCGCGAGGCCACGATGCCGCCTCGATCCACGAACCCGAATACCGCCACCTTGAAGGAGAGCCCGACGACGAGGTGTGGGCAGCCGCCATCGCCGACGACAGAGCGCTCGTCTCCGAGAACGTTCAAGACTTTCGCCGGATCGAAGCGAACGCCCTTGCCCACGCGCAACCGGTCGCACGCCTGATCTTCACCACCGACCGACAGTTCCCACGGGGCGACCCCGCAACCCTCGGCCGGCTCGTCAGCGCACTCGATGCGCTGCTCGCCGCCAATCCCGACCTGGCGACGGCGCTGTTCCTCAAACCTGCGCCCTCCGAATAACACGAGCCTCGGCGTCTCAGGGCCAGCCGACCAGACGGACCCGGACGCCAACGTCTTCGAAGACCCACGTGCGCTTTGCTGCACCGAGCAGGGATCTGAACCCCGGCGTATCGCTCAGACCCGAGTTGCCGGCGGTGCAGGGCGCGTACCGACACCGATCCGAGGGTGACGCCGCCCCGCTCCTGCGCAAAGCGCGTGCGCCGGCCGAGCGCCGCGCCGCCGGACAAGCCGCCGACTCTGAGGCGCCGTATCCGCGCCTTCCGGGTCTCCCGGCGGCTTCGGGCACGAATACCCTCGCTGGCGAAAGCAGGGGGTTCGCCGGGTGCCCAAATGGAGGCGTTGGAGCACCCTAGGAGGCGCCGCCGTTGACGCGGACACGCTCGCAATTGCGGACGAAGCAGTAGCCAGCGGAGTGCCGCCGCCGCTGCTGCGGCTCGTCAGCTGCGATCGTCTGCTGTTGCGCGGGCGCTCGCTCGACGCCGCAAGGGCGGTAGTCAAGGGCACGCGGTGTACGTGCCTGCGCGATGCCGACGAGTCGTCGAGTTCTCCAAGGCCAACGCCGAGCAGACGAGCGCGAATACAGGGCTCTGGGCCACGACTGTCGAATCCGGCTGCATCACCCGAGACGGGATTGCAAAGCGATGACCCGATGGCCGAACGTCGCGGGAAGAAGCCTCGCCGTAAGGGTCAGCTCGGTGGTCCGGGAAGGCTGAGGAGCTCCACCACCGATACGACGAAAAGCACGCTCGCGACCCCGACCAGCCCGTAGCGGGCGGCGGGCAGCGGAAGGCGGCTGCCGATCCCGACGAGGAATAGGACGGCCGCCAGGAAGACCGTGAGACGCACGTACTTGTCTGCCGTTTCAGCGGCTGACTCACCGCTGGCAAAGTAGGCGTCGGCCTTCGCGTTCAGGGCTGTCGCCTGCGACTGCTGAGGGATCCGGTATTGCGGCATGTCGGACGGATCCGCCGGCGCGTTGGGGTTCGTGAGGGGTTTGAGGGCCCGCCATGCTTCGACGGCGGCGAGTGCGCTTGGGCGTAGCCGCTTGAGCGTGAGGCGGAGGAGCGGGGCATCGTGCGCGGCGTAGGCAGTGATTGCGGCATTGAAGTCCACCGCATCCAGCGTGCGGATCAGCGTCGCTTCGATGGCGGCCTGGTTCGCCTTCGTTCGTGTGGAGGAGGCTTTCGCCAGCGAAAGCGACGAGTCGGTTCCCCACTTGGCCGCCGCAAACCCAGACCATGCGGCCATGATTGCCACGAGCGAGAGCAGCACCGCCTCGGCGATCGAAACGAAGCGGTTACGCCGGGAGTGATCGTCCGTCGCGTGCTCGCGGTGCTCGGCGATCTCTTTGCCCACCTCGCTCGCCGAAAGACCCTCAGGCATCCCGACCAGTCTCCTCTATAGCCGAACTGGGCGAAGTCACGCTGCTGCAGCCGTTCGGGTGGCGGCGGGAGCGACTTCTGGCCCGGAGGCCGTTTTCGACGATCCGGGCTGCTGGTCAGGTATCCGCCGGCTGAAGCGTAGTCCGATCAACGCGAAGAATGCGAGTATCGACATCGCCGCGCGTAGCCCGTCGAGGCGTGCTCTAGCGTCTGCCGTAGTCGCCGTACTCGACAGCGACCTCACCGCCCCTCGCGCTCATTGCCGAGGCCGCCGATGATGCCACCGACGAGCGCCGCGGGGATAACCGCCGACGCTGCCCTAATGCCGACCGCCGCTCCTACCGGGATGGCCGCCCACGCGCCGTGCTGGCTGGGCTTCTCGTGCATCTCGACCTGGACCTTTCCATCGGCGTCCTTAGTCACCAACGCAACGTCAGAGGTGCCCACGAGCTTCGCCGCATGCAGTTCGAGAAGCGCGTCGTAGTCCGCGTCGGCACCAGCACGGTCAGCGTCGGTAGCGGCGTAGATGAAAACCGGCCTGTCGCTCACCTGATCTCCGGTTCAGGGCTTGGAGTGTTCTGAGGGTCCGCCCGTGGCCGAACCCAGTCGAGCGGAGTCGTGCGGAGAATACATAGCTTTCCTACATGCTCCCTGCATCTGGCGGACCTCGGCGTGCCTGCTCCGGACGACCAGCGGCGGGCCCCGGGCCGTCGCCTGCCGACTACTGCTCTCTCTCTGCGATTGCGAGCGCGAGACCTGAGTTGCGCGGAAAGCGCTACGGAGCCTCGAGCAACCGCTTTAGGTGTTGTAGCTGACGGCGGACATCGCTTGTGACACGTAGAAGCACTGACAGGCGCGCCGAAGCTACATACAAAAAAGCAACTCAGCCTGCTAGTCTGGAAGGTCATGGAGCGCACCAACTACCAGGCGAGCAACTGCTCGATCGCCCGCACCTTGCAGGTCGTGGGCGAGAAGTGGACGCTCCTAATCATCCGCGAGAGCTTCTATGGCGCCACGCGGTTCGAGCAGTTCCACCGCGTCCTGCAGTGCGCGCGCAACCTCCTATCCGAGCGGCTGGCGTTGCTCGTAGACGAGGGGATTCTGGAGCGGTCCGAATACCGCGAGCCCGGGAGTAGGACCCGCGCGGAGTACCGCTTGACCGACAAGGGGCGTGAGTTGGCCTACGTTTTGTTCGCGTTGCAACAGTGGGGTGATCGCCACAAGGCGGACCCGGAGGGCCCGCCGGTTCTCGCTCGCCATGCCGAGTGCGGTTGCGAGTTGCACGTCACGTTCGCCTGCGCGGAGGGGCACATCGTCCACGAGCTCGACGAGATCGATCTCGTGGACGGGCCTGGCGCGCTCCCGCCCGTTCCAGACTTGAGATGAGCGCGGCGCTCGCGCGGGTCGAGGTCGCCGCGTTGCAGTTGCCCGGCCCGGCGGCGGTCGCCGCGGCTGCGGGCTATTGCTGCTGCTGACGTCGCCGCCGCGTGATCAGGTTCCGGCGTGGACGAGTCGCAGCTTGATGCGGTCGGTGAGTCGGGTGGGGAGCGTTGTGAGCATCCCCAGGACCAGGGCATTGCGCTTCGGCGTGACGTAGCGCGCCTTGGGGCGTGACGTGAGGCTCGCACGGGCCACGCAAGCGGCGACGACCTCAGGCGTGACAGCCGCTTTGGTCTGCGCTTCGAGGTAGGCCGTGAGCTCGCGCTCAAGCGTCGCGTAGTCCTCGACCGCGCCACCGTTCCTCGCCATGTGGCGTGTGACGTCGATCTCCGTGCTGACGAAGCTGGGCTGCACCACGACAACGCTGATGCCGAACTGCTTCAGCTCCATCCGCAGTGCGTCCGACAGCGCCTCGACAGCATGCTTGGTGCCGCCGTAGATCCCGCTTCCCGGGACGGAGATCTCGCCGAGCAGCGAGCTGATGTTGACAATCCTGCCGGAGCGTCGGGCACGCATTTGCGGCAGGAATGCTCGGGTGACGTCGAAGAGCCCAATCACGTTGGTCTCGAACTGCGCCCGGACGTCGTCGGTGGCGAGCGTCTCCGCGGGGCCGGTCAGCGCGTAGCCGGCGTTGTTGATGAGAACATCGAGACCATCGGGGGCCATTTCGGCAACGGCTTCCACGGCCTTGTGAACCGAGACCGGATCGCGCACGTCCAGCTCGACCGGGATCACGGTCCCCGACGTCTCGCTGGCAAGCTGCGCCAGCCGCTCAAGGCGCCGCGCCGCGGCAAGCACGGTGTGTCCTCCGTCAGCGAGTCGCAGGGCAGTGGCTCGGCCGATGCCGCTGCTGGCTCCGGTGATCAAGATCGTCTTGCTCGTGGCAGTCGTGCGCGCGCGGCGCTGCCCGTTCGAGGCCGTCCTCGTGTTCATGGTCACTCCTTGCCAGTCGTGTGTGCAGAAGCCAGGTCGGCGCTGGGCTCGGATGCGGCGGCCGCGATGCGCTCCAGGCGCGCCGCGTATCCGGCACCCTGGCCGTGGTCGATGCCGCTCAGGACGGCGTCCGCCCCTGTGACGCGCGCCAGTGCGACGCGTGCCCGGAACGGGAGCGCCTGGTTGAGCCACAGCATCGGGCCCATGCTCTTGGGCACGGGCACGTCGAAGCGTGGCCGCTGGAGGGTCTCGACGATCCGTCTGGCGACGTCTTCGGGTTCGATGAATGGCATCCCGCGCAGCCCGGCGAACCCGGACGTCAGGTCGGTGTGGCACAGCGACGGGCGGACAACCGACATGTCCACGCCGCTGCCCCGCAGCTCGATCGCGACCGCCTCGGAGAAGCCGGCGACGCCGAACTTCGTCGCGACGTACGTGGCGCAGTGAGAACCCGCGACCTTGCTCACCGCCGAGGAGACGTTGACGACGTGACCCGTGCGCCGCGGCTTCATCCGTCGCACCGCCTCGCGCGTTCCGTGGATGACCGCCTCCAGGTTGATCGCGATCGCCCGAGCGGTGATCGCCTCGTCCTCGTCCTCGATCGCCCCGGCGCTCATGATCCCGGCGTTGTTGACAAGCACCTCGAGCGAGCCGAGCCGGTGCTCGACACCGTCAAGGAAAGCGGTGAACGCCGCGCTGTCGGTTACGTCGACACCGACCCCGAAGGCGTGCCCGACGAGTTCGGAGGCGACCCCCGCCGCGAGCTCGCCGTTCGCGACCCGGGCACCCTGATGCGCCAGTGCCCGGGCGGTCGCGTGACCGATGCCACGCGCGCCGCCAGTAATCGCCACGACGCGCCCGGAAAGCGACCGCGGCTGCCCCCGTCTGTTCCTCAGCATGTTCATGACCTGACGTACATCCCTTCGGTTGCGTGCTTGGCCGTGGTCATCTATGCGACCCAAGGTGGCCGACCAGGAACTCCGTCTGGTCGCGGACGGCGATTTCGAACGCCTCGCCGAGGTAGATGTCGAAATGACCGACCGGATAGCGCTTGACCTCTCCGCGCGGGGCGCACGCCGCGTAGCGCAGGGCGGTCTCGGCGGGGGCCACGGCGTCGATGTCGCAGATGCAGAACAGGATCGGCGCGTTGATCTTCTTCGCCGATCGGCCCGGGCGGTACAGGCCCACGTGGAGGAGGAACCGGGCGGCCACGCAGTTGTGGAACTCGGCGCCTTGGGGGATCAGCGCGCGGTAGCCCGGCTCGGAGTCCGGCGAGGTCATCAGCGCTGCCGAGCCAGGAGGACCGACGAGCGGCACCATGACGGGTGGTCTACCGCGCAGACTGCCCAGCTGGTCACGTAGAGCCAGGAGCATCGCGCGCACCAGACTGCGCGGCTGTGACGCCCGGGTTGCGGCGACGCCGTCGGTGAACGGGCATTGGCTGACGACGGCCGCGACGCCGCCGTCGCGGGCGGCGGCGACCAACACGTGACCGCCGCCGAAGGAGGTGCCCCATAGCGCGATCCGCGTGGAATCGACCTCGTTGAGGGTCCGGGCGTAGGCGAGCGCGGCGGCCCAGTCGTCGAGCTGGCAGTCGATGTCGAGCAGCTGGCGCGGCTGTCCGCCGCTGTCGCCGAAGTACCGATGGGTGAACACGAGCGCCGCGATGCCGGCGTCGGCAAACCGCTGTGCGTAGGGCTCGAGCCCGTACTCGCGGGTTGCTCCGAGCCCGTGGCCGAGGATCACAAGCGGCGGCCGCTCGGCATCTGGCATGAACAGCCAGGCGCGGCATTCGTCGCCGGAGGAGGGGAAGGCGAGGTCGCGCCGGGTGCATGTTCCAGAGCTCATCGGATGGAGCCTAGAGGGCTGCGTTTACATTGTCAACTCAGCCTGCTACGCTGCGCTCCCCACGTTCCGCCTGATCAACGAAAGGCCCGCAGCATGACGGCAGTGACCCACAAGGACCGTCTCGGAATCGAGCTCGAGCAGCGAGGACGCGTCCTCCTCGCCCGCCTTCATGGCGGCCGACGCGGCGAGTTCGGTCCCGAGATCGCCGCAGACCTGGCCGCGCTCGTGACCCGGGCAGAGACCGACGAAGCCGTCGGCGCGGTCGTGATCACCGGCACCCACCCCGAACGCTTCGTCGCCCACGCCAACCTGCGCTGGCTGCAGGAGGGGGGCGCCGCGAGCCCGACGGTCGGGCCGCGCGCCGCCGCGGCGGTCGTCAACACGGCCCGTGCCACACGAGCCCTCGGCCCATTGCGGAAGCTCGCCGACCGCACTCCGCTCAGCGGCACGATCGAGCTGCTCGACGTGCACGAGACGTTCCTGCGGATGAACCGCTGCGGCGCGGTGTTCATCGCCGCGCTCAACGGCTCGGCGCTCGGGATCGGATCGGAGCTGGCGCTCGCGTGCGACTACCGCCTCATGGCCAAGGGCGATCACGTCATCGGCCAGCCCGAGATCCTGCTCGGCTTCCCGCCTGGCGGCGGCGGCACACAGCGTCTGGTGCGGCTCCTCGGCACCCACCAGGGACTCAAGCGGATGCTCGACGGCGGGGGCCTCGATCCCGACTCCGCCGCCGAGATCGGCTACGTCGACGAGATCGTGCCCGCCGACGAGCTGATCGACCGCGCCGTCGCACTCGCCGACCGGCTCGCACAGCGGCTGAAGTTCACCGTCGCAGCGGTCAAACGCGCCGCGTACATCGGCGGCTCGCTGCCGCTGGAGGACGGGCTGCACGTCGAGAACGCCGAGTTCCTCTCCACACTCGCCAGCCCCGGAGCGCAGGAGGCGATGCTCGCCTACATGAAACGCACCAACGAGACGGGCGATCTGCCGCTTTACGACCCATCAACCTACGAGCGGACGCTCGAAGCCGGCAGCTTCGGACGCGTCGCAGGAGCGTGAACATGACAACCACCAAGCCCCCCGATAGCGCCGCGCGGCCCACGGCCGCAGCCACGACATCGAGAACCGCGCCGACCCGCGCGATCAACGTCAACGGCACCACGTTCGCCTACCGCGAGCTCGGGCCGCGCGGCGGCGTGCCGCTGGTGTTCCTGCACCACTTCACCGCAGTCCTCGATGATTGGGACCCGCGCGTCATCGACGGCGTCGCCGCCAAGCGCCATGTGATCACCTTCGACAACCGCGGCGTCGGCTCCACGGGCGGCAAGGTCCCGCACACGATCGCCGAGATGGCCGCCGACGCGACCGCGTTCATCCGCGCGCTCGGCCACGAGCACGTCGACCTCATCGGATTCTCGCTCGGGGGTGGCGTCGCACAAGAGATCACGCTCACGCATCCCGAACTCGTGCGCCGGCTGATCCTGACCGGGACGGGCGTACGCGGCGGCGGAGGACTGACGAAGATGCCGCTAATCGTCGGAGGCGCATACACCAAGGCGGCGCTGACTCGCCTGGACCCACGCCATTTCCTGTTCTTCAACCGCAACCCGACGGGCAAGCGCGCGGCCACCGAGTACATCGCCCGTCTGCAGGAACGCACGACCGACCGCGACAAGCCGATCTCCCACCAGGCGCGCATCGCACAGCTGCTGGCGATCCGCGAGGCCGGCCTCGGCAAACCACACGACCTCAGCAGGATCACCCAGCCCACGTTCGTCGCCAACGGCGATGACGACATCATGGTCACAAGCAGCCAGTCCTACGCGCTTGCGGAACGGATCCCCAACGCCCAGCTAACCATCTACCCCGACTCCGGACACGGCGGCATCTTCCAGTACCACCAGCAGTTCGTACCCGCGGTCCTCGAGTTCCTGGGGAGCGAGGCCGCGTGAGCATGCCTGCAGGACCGGTCGAACCGGAGACCCGATGAAGGCCTACCTGGTCAAAAACTACAAGCGCCCCATAGCGGCCGGTAATGCTCCGGAGCCGACGGTCGAGACCCGCGACGTGCTCGTCGACGTCCACGCCGCCGGGGTGAACCTGCTCGACGCGAAGATCCGCGACGGGGAGTTCAAGATCTTCCTCCCCTACAAGGTGCCATTCATCCTCGGCCATGACGTTGCTGGTGTCGTCAGCCGCGTCGGCGCCGATGTGACCCGTTTCAGCGTCGGCGACGAGGTCTACGCGCGGCCGCGCGACGGCCGGATCGGCACCTTCGCCGAGCGCATCGCCGTGCACGAGGACGACCTGGCGATCAAACCGGCGAGCCTCTCGATGTCCGAGGCGGCGTCCGTGCCGCTCGTCGCTCTGACCGCCTGGCAGGCACTCGTCGAGCGAGCGAACCTCCAGCGCGGCCAAAAGGTGCTCATCCACGCCGGCTCCGGCGGCGTCGGCACCTACGCGATCCAGCTGGCCAAACACCTCGGAGCGACCGTCGCCACCACCACAGGCACGAGCAACGTCAGTTGGGTTCGCGACCTCGGCGCCGACATCGTCATCGACTACCGAACCCAGGACTTCGAAACGGTCGTGCGCGACTACGACGTCATCCTGGACTCCCAGAGCGGCGACACACTCGCAAAATCGCTACGGGTCCTGAAGCCAGGAGGCGTCGCCATCGGCATCGCCGGCCCACCCGACCCCGACTTCGCCCGCCAGCTAGGCAGACGCTTTCCCCTGGAGCCGGTGATGGCCCTCCTCAGCCTCAGGACGCGCCGAGCGGCACGCCGCCGCGGCGTGCGCTACTCGTTCCTGTTCATGGGCGCCAGCGGTGCCCAGCTCGGCGAGATCACCAAACTCATCGACGCAGGAGCCCTTCGTCCCGTCGTCGACCGGACGTACCCGTTTGCCGAGGTGCCGCAGGCCCTCGCGCACGTCGAAGGCGGCCGGAGCAAGGGCAAGGTCGTCATCGCGATGATCTGACGCTGCGCCCGCGTCGTTGGCCGGTCGGTGGCACCAAGGGAGCGAGCGAACGCTCGCGAGAGAGACCTGCTCTGCGGGTGCCACGGGCATCCCCGGCGTGGCCGCTGACTTCCCTGCATCGCGCGGGTTGCGGGGAAGACGCGAGCCAGGATCTCGGCGCCAATCCCCGAACCCGGCGTCGGGCCGCGCTTGCCGCGCAAGGGAGGTCCGGCGGCGCGGAGCGCAGATTCCCGCGTCAACACGAGAGCAGGTCGGGACCAGATGAGGTCGTGTACTGGCACGACCGCCGACGTCTGGGCCCACGAATCAGTTGTCTGTGCGGTTCGCGTCGGCCCCGGGGGCAGCGGTGCTCGCCGCGGCTGCGACGGGGTCTTCGTTGAGCCATCGAGCACCGATGGTGTCGGCGATGCTGGCATCGGTTCCACCCCCGGCGAGCGCGAGGGGTGCGACGCAGGCGAGCTCGCGCAGGCGGCCGAGAGCGCTTTGAGCCAGCTCGGGAAGCGTGGCGCTGACGACGACGAGCGCAGGCTGCAGCAGATCCGCTGTCTCTATCAGCGTGAGCAGCGGGGTGTCGGCTCCGAGGTAGGTGATCCGCCAGCCGTGAGCGCGCAGAGCGAGTCCGAAGCAGATCAACCCGAGATCGTGTTGATCTCCGGGAACGCAGGCGAGCAGTGCGTGCGGACCGCGACCGCGCCCCCAGCCGCGCGCTAGGGCGAGCAGACGGCCGCGCAGCAGCGCAGTGGCGAAGTGCTCTTGCGCGACCGATGCCTCAGCGTGCGCCCAGCGCTCGCCGAGCTCGTGGAGGTAGGGAAGGACCGCGTCCCGCAGGACGCTCTCGAGCGGGTAGGAACCGAGGAGCCGGTCGAGTACGGAATGCGCGCCGACGTCGTCGAACCGGTCGAGCGCATGGCGCAGCTGCTCGCCGAGGGCAGCTGCCGTCGGTGCCCCGCTTCCGTCATCTGTTCCGGCGGCGGGGTCAAGTCGCGCCGGCGGGTCAGCTCGTGCGAGCCGAGCCGCCTCGGCTGCCGATAGGCCTTGTTCGAGGTGCTGGAGCATGCGACGGATCCGCCGCTCGTCGTCCTCGCCGTAGAGGCGGAATCCGCCTTCGGTGCGAGTGGGCGACAGGATCCCGTACCGACGTTCCCACGCGCGGAGGACCTCCGGCGTGACCCCGACGCGGCGGCTCAGCTCCCCGATCCGCAAGGGCCAGCGATCGGCTTCATGAGCACTCATGCGATGAGTGTACAGACTCTGGACAGACTCTTGACAAGTTCGCGCCCACTCTGTACGGTCTTTGGACAGTCTCTATACAAAGGAGTTTCTCGAATGAGAAAATCGTTCGTCACAGCGCTAGCCGTCGCCCTCCTTGGCGCGATGACACTGGGTGCGGTCGCCTCGTCAGCATCGGCTCCGCACAAACCCGCCAAGAACATCGTCCAGACAGCCGTCGCCGCCGGC
The DNA here is from genome assembly GCA_963796645.1 of uncultured Solirubrobacterales bacterium. Classification (GTDB taxonomy): domain Bacteria; phylum Actinomycetota; class Thermoleophilia; order Solirubrobacterales; family Solirubrobacteraceae; genus Palsa-465. The sequence goes on from CAWCMQ010000011.1 coordinate 698,083, forward strand.
TCGTTCAAGACGCTCGTCTCGCTCGTCAAGGAGGCGGGCCTCGCGGGCGCCCTCTCCGGACCGCGGCCGCTGACCGTGTTCGCACCGACGGACGCCGCGTTCGCAAAGGTGCCCAAGGCGACGCTCGCCGCACTCGCCAAAGACAAGGCGAAGCTGAAGGCCGTCCTGCTCTACCACGTGGTGAAGGGCAAGTTCACGGCGGCCCGGGCCCTCAAGCAGCAGCCGCTGACCACGCTCGAGGGCGGCACGCTGTCGATCCGAACCCGCCACGGCAAGGTCTACGTCAACCGTGCGCGCGTGATCAAGGCCAACGTGATGGCATCCAACGGCGTGATCCACGTGATCAACCAGGTGCTGATCCCGCGCTGACCCACCCCACCTGTTCAGGGCGCCGCCGCGGCGGCGCCCTGACCGGGGCGGGCCTCCCGACCGGGGCCGGCCGTACGGAAAAGCCACGATGACAACACTCACCCTTCCGCATGCACCTGCCGGCGAGAGACCGCGCGGACCGCGCCATCCAGTTCGGCGCGTCGCGTCCCTCGTGCCGGCGTCGCCCATCCTGAGGCAGACCGGGACTGAGCGCCCTCTCCGGGCCGCTCTGCCCGCGTCCGTCGAGCCCGGTTTGACGAACGGTGATCACTGAGATGAGGGTTGCCGTGATTGGTGCCGGGGTCTCGGGGCTGGTGGTGGCGCATCTGCTGCACCGGGCGCATGACATCACGGTGTTCGAGGCGAACGGCTATGCGGGCGGGCACACGAACACGGTCCGCGTCGACACGCCGAACGAGACGCATCAGGTCGACACCGGGTTCATCGTGTTCAACGACCGCAACTATCCGAACTTCGAGCGGCTGCTCAAGCGGCTGGGTGTCGGCTGGCAGCGGTCGACGATGAGTTTCAGCGTCAGCGACGGGATCGGGGATTTCGAGTACAGCAGTGCGTCTCCCAGTGGCCTGTTCGCCAAGCGCGCGCATCTCCTGACCCCGTGGTTTCACCGCATGATTGCCGATCTGGGTCGGTTCAACCGGGCCGCTGGAGAGCTGCTGGGCGATCGTGCCGAGGACGTCTCGCTTGGAGAGTGGCTGGAGCGTCATCGTTTCTCGCGGGCGTTCGTCGAGCGGCTGATCGTGCCTCAGGCGTCGGCGGTGTGGTCGGCCGCGCCGAGCCAGATGTGGAGTTTTCCCGCCCGTTTCTTGGTGGAGTTCTTCGACAATCACGGGATGCTGTCGTTCCGGGACCGGCCTGCCTGGCGGACGGTCCGTGGGGGCTCCGCTCGGTACGTGGAGGCGCTGATCCGGCCGTTCTCCGGTCGGCTGCGGCTGTGCACGCCGGTCGATGCCGTCACGCGCCATCCTGATCACGTGCTGGTCAAACCGCGTGGTGGCGAGGCGGAGCGCTTCGACGAGGTGGTGCTGGCGACCCATTCGGATCAGTCGCTGGCGCTGCTGCGCGACGCCAATGATCGCGAGCACGAGATCCTCGGCGCGATCCCGTATCAGGACAATGAGGCGGTGCTCCACACCGACGTGCGGATGCTGCCCCGCCGTCGGCGCGCGTGGGCGAGCTGGAACTACCACCTGCTCGGCGAGCCCAAGCCCGCGAGCACCGTCACCTACCACATGAACCGGCTTCAGTCGCTGCGCGCCGAGCGCGAGTTCTGCGTGACGCTCAACCGCTCCGAGGAGATCGACCCGGCTCATATCATCCGCACGATCCCGTACGCGCACCCGGTGTACACGCAGGCTGGGGTCAAGGCGCAGGCGCGAGTGGGTGAGATCGACGGGCGCAACCGTACGCACTTCTGCGGCGCCTATTGGCGATGGGGATTCCACGAGGACGGGGTCGTCAGCGCGCTGCGGGTGGGCCAGCGCTTCGGAGCGCGGCTGTGAGCGCAAGCTGCATCTACGAGGGCACGATTCGCCACCGGCGCTTCGACCCCCGGCGCGGGTTCAGCCATCGACTGGCGCTGGCCTACCTCGACCTGGACGAGCTCCCGGGGCTGCTTGACGGCCGGCTGGTCGCCCGGCGCCCGCGGCTGGTGCGCTTTCGTCGCCGCGATTACCTGGGCGATCCTGCTGTGCCGCTGCACCGCGCAGTGCGCGACGTGGTGGAGGAGCAGACCGGGGCGCGGCCCGAGGGCCCGATCCGGCTGCTAACGCAGCTGCGCTCGTTCGGGCACTGCTTTAACCCTGTCAGCTTCTACTACTGCTTCGAGCCGGGCGGCGAGCGCGTGCAGGCGCTGGTCGCGGAGGTGACGAACACGCCCTGGGGGGAGCGGCACGCCTACGTCATCCAGGGTGAGCAGCGCGACTCTGCGGTGCTCGCTGGTGAGTTCGACAAGGCGCTCCACGTCTCGCCGTTCATGGGCATGGATCATCGCTACGAGATCCGGGCGGTGGTGCCCGCGCGGACGCTGTCGGTCCACATCGCCTCGAGCCGTGCCGGCGTCACCGTGTTCGACGCAACGCTGGCGCTGCGCCGCCGGGAGCTGACGCCCGCGTCGATGGCTGCGATCACCCTGCGCTACCCGCTCGCGACCGTCCGCGTGCTCGCGCTGATCTATGCCCACGCGCTCGGGCTGAAGCTCGCCGGCGCGCCCGTCCATCCCCATCCGCGGACGGTACGGACATGAGCTTCTGGCTCTCACGCTGGCTCGTATTGCTCCTGTTGAGACGGATCACGGTCGGCAGCTTGATCGTCGCGGAGGGGGATGAGCGGCGCGTGTACGGCTCGGGGGCGCCCACGGCGACCGTCCGGATCGACTCGCCGCGAACGTGGCGGATGCTGCTGCGCGGCAGCCGCGGAATGGCTGAGGCCTTCGCCCAAGGCCTGTGGGACTCGCCGGATCTGGTGGCGTTGATCAGGCTGGCGGCGCGCAACGCCGGCGGCCTGGACAGGCTCCGCTCGCGTCTTGCGCCGGTGCGGTGGCCGCTGCAGCGGGCCGGGGCGCTCCTGCGCCGCAGTACGAAGCGCCGGCGCCGGCGCGACATCGCCGCCCACTACGACCTCGGCAACGAGCTGTTCGCGCGGATGCTCGATCCGACGATGAGCTACTCGTGTGCGCTCTTCGAGCACGAGGGGATGACGCTTGAGCAGGCGCAGGTCGCAAAGCTCGAACGCATCTGCGAGCAGCTCGACCTCGGTCCGGGGGATCGTGTGCTCGAAATCGGAACGGGCTGGGGCGCGTTCGCGCTTCACGCCGCCGCCACGCGCCGCTGCCACGTGACCACGACCACGATCTCGCGCGAGCAGCACGATTACGCCGTCGAGCAAGTCCGCCGCGCCGGACTGAGCGACAGGGTGACGGTGCTGATGGAGGACTACCGCGAGCTGCGTGGCCGCTACGACAAGCTCGTCTCGATCGAGATGATCGAGGCAGTCGGCTGGCGGCACTTCGGCACCTTCTTCGCCACGTGCTCGGAGCTGCTGGCTCCCGACGGCGCGATGCTGCTGCAGGCGATCACGATCGACGACCGCGCCTACGAGGTCGAGAAGGCATCGAAGTCGTTCATCAACACCCACATATTCCCCGGCGGATGCCTGCCCTCGCTCGAGGTGATCGCCCGCAACCTCGCCCGGCGAACCGACCTGCAGGCGGTGGGGCTCGAGGACCTGACGCCGCACTACGTCGAGACGCTCCGGCGCTGGCGCCAGAGCTTCACGGCCCACACTGACGAACTCGCGAAGCGCGGCTACGACGAGCGCTTCCGCCGGCTCTGGACGCTCTACCTCGCCTATTGCGAAGCCGGCTTCGCGGAGCGGCGGATCTGCGACGTCCAGCTGCTGCTGACCAAGCCCCGGTCGCGGATTACCTCACGCAGGTACCAACAGCGCTCTGACCACAGCCAGCAGCGCGACCTCTCGCTGAGCGCATGATCAACTCGCTGCTCGACGACGTCCTCGACCGTACCGTGGTTGCCGGCTTCACGAACGTCGGCTATCGGATCCGCAGCCACGGGTGGGACGCGTCTGAGCTGCGGCGGATGCAGGGCAAGGTGGTGCTGGTCACTGGTGCGACCTCCGGGCTCGGGTTCGCCGCTGCCGAGGGTTTCGCGCGCTTGGGCGCCACGGTTTGGCTCGTCGTCCGCGGCCGGGAGCGGGGTGAAGAGGCGCGCGCGAGGATCGTCGAGCGGTCCGGTGACAGCGACGTGCAGGTGGGGGTCTGCGATCTCAGCGAGCTGGAGTCGGTCCGGCGCTTCGTTGGACGCTTTCGAGATCAGGCTTCGCGCCTGGATGTGCTGGTCAACAACGCCGGGGTGATGACCGAAGCACGCGGTGTGTCGGCCGATGGCATCGAGCTGACGCTCGCGACCAATGTCGTCGGCCCGTTCCTGCTGACGAACCTGCTGATCCCGTTGCTTGAGGAAAGCGCCCCGGCGCGGATCGTCAACGTGTCCTCCGGCGGCATGTACACGCAGAAGCTCAGGGTTGATGACCTACAGAGTGAGCGCGGGGAGTTCGACGGGCCAAAGGTGTACGCGCGGACCAAGCGTGCCGAGGTGATCCTTACCGAGCTGTGGGCAGAGCGGTTGGCGGGCACGGGGGTCGTGGTCCACGCGATGCACCCGGGGTGGGTGGACACCCCCGGGGTGCGATCCTCGCTGCCCCGGTTCTACAAGGTGACGCGACCGCTGCTGAGGACGCCGGCGGAGGGCGCCGACACGATCGTGTGGCTCGGTGCCGCCGCCGAGCCGGGCCGTAGCTCTGGCCGGTTCTGGCACGACCGCCGACCGCGTCCCAAGCATTGGCTGCGGTGGACACGGGAGACGCGGCATGAGCGCGAGCAGCTGCTCGCCGAGTGCGTCCGGCTCAGCGGTTGGCGCGACGCATCCGTTCCGACCGCATCGACTTCAATGCCAGAAGGAGAATCGTGATGGCCCACTACCGAGCATCGATCGACATCCAGCAACCCCGCGAGGAGGTCTTTGCCTATCTGAGCGATTTCTCGACAACCAGGGAATGGGATCCGGGGGTGGTCGAGGCAGAGCGTCTGAACGGGCAAGCGCTGGGCGAGGGAAGCGAGTTCCGGCTGGTTGCCGAGTTTCTCGGCCGCAAGAACGAGCTCACCTATCGGATCGTCGAGTACGACCCGCCGCATGCCGTGACGTTCCGTGGCGAGAACGCCACCGTGGTCTCGCGGGACAGGATCACGTTCGAGTCGACCGCCGCGGGCACGCGCGTCACCTACGACGCCGACCTCGCGCCGAAAGGCGTGCTCCGGGTCGCCGATCCGCTCCTGGCGCTCGCGTTCAACCATGTCGGCGATCGCGCTCTCGCCGGTCTCAGGCGCACGCTCACCCCCTCGCAGCCGCGGACGCTGAGTCCACTGTCCGGTCGCGCTCTCGACGGCAGGGAGTACGAGCTACCCGGCGATCTCCCCAAGCAGCACAACATCCTTGTCGTTGCCTTCCGCCGCGAGCAGCAGCGCGTCGTCGATCAATGGCTGCCGTGGCTGATCGACCTTGAGCAGCGGCGCTCGGACGTCGCGGTCTACGAGTTGCCGGTGCTGTCATCCGTCTATGGTCCGGCGCGGTGGTTCATTGACGGTGGCATGACGCGGGGGATCCCGGATGCCTCCGCGCGCGCTCGCACGATCACCGTCTACACCGACGTCGGGAACGTCGTTGACGACCTCGGGCTTGCCAGCACCGACACGATCGCGGTGCTGCTCGTCGAGCGCTCCGGCCGGATACTGGCACGCGAGCCGGCCGGCTTCGAGGAGCGGAAGGCCGAGCGGCTGGCCGCTGCGATCGCGCCGGAGCCGTCGTCCGGCGCGAGCGCGGCATGAGCGCACGCGTGCTCGTGACTGGCGCGACCGGGTTCATCGGCGCTCGCCTCGCGGCCAGGCTGGCAAGCTGGGGACGGGAGGTGCGCTGCCTGGTGCGCGAGCGCGGCGGGACTCGCGCTCGCGAGCTCGAGCGCGAGGGCTTCGATCTGCACGAGGGAGACGTGCTGCGCCCGGAAACGCTGCGCGGCGCGGGCCACGGGATGGACGTGGCGTATTACCTGATCCACTCGATGGGTCGGGGCGGACCCAAGGAGTTCGCCGCCAGTGAGCGCGCCGCCGCCACTGCCTTCGCTCGGATGGCGCGCGCGGAGGGGATCGAGCGGATCATCTACCTCGGTGGCCTCGGTGACCGGCCGCAGTCCCAGCACCTGCGCAGCCGGCACGAGACCGCGCTCGCGCTCCGCGAGCACGGCCCCGCGCTGACCTACTTCCGGGCCGGAATGGTCGTTGGCCCGCAGAGCGAGTCCTATCGCACGCTGCGCTACCTCGTGCAGCGGCTGCCGGCGATGATCGCTCCGGAGTGGCTGAAGAACGCGACTCAGCCGATCGCGATCGACGACACCTTGAGCTATCTGATCGAGGCGCTGACGGTCGAAGCGTCGACGGCCAGGGAGATTCAGATCGGCGGCCCCGACGTGCTCACCTACGGCGAGATGCTCGACCGGATGGCCGAAGTCCTCGGCATCCGCCGCCGCCCGCGGATCCCCGTGCCGCTGATCACCCCCTGGCTCTCCTCCCTCTGGATCGGGCTCGTCACACCCGTCGACGCCGGCTTAGCGAGACCATTGATCGAAGGGCTCGCCACGCCCACGGTCGTCACCGACCCCTCCGGAATGGCGCTGTTCGACATCACGCCAATCAGCTTCGACCAAGCACTCCGACGCGCCGTCGCAGAAGACCCCGAACTCGCGCCCACATGAGAGCCCTCGAACACCTCTTCGGCTCGCGTTCCGCCCGCATCGGGATCATCGTCGTGTGGCTCGTTCTCGGTGGGCTGGGCGGTTCGTTCGCGCAGCGCTTCCAGGATGTGCAGAAGAACGAGGAGTCCTCGTTCCTGCCCGGCTCCTCGGAATCCGTGCGCGAGCTGACGCTCGCCAAGCGCTTTCCGTCCGGAGAGCGCTTCGCCGCGATCACCGTCGTGCGCCGAGATGGCGGGCTGACACCGCGAGACCTGGCCGCGATCGAGCGAACCCGTGCCTCGCTTGCCGCCAATCCCCCGGTCACGGGCTCCCCGCAGGTGCTCGTCCGCGTTTCACCGGACCGCACGACGGCACTGGTGATCGTCAACCTCAACCCGCGCGGCGAAGAGACGCTGCTGAAGTCGTCCGTGAGTGGGGTGGAGAGCCGGATGGCGCCGCTGCGTGCGCGCGGTCTTACGGTCAAGGTGACGGGTCCGGCGGGTTTCTCGCGGGACGCGGTCAACGTGTTCGCCTCGATCAACGGGACGCTGCTGCTCGCTACGGGCGCGCTGGTATTCGTGCTGCTGATCCTGATCTACCGCTCGCCGATCTTCTGGGTGATCCCACTCTTCAGCGTGTTGATGGCGGAGGCGTTCTCGCGGTTCTGCGGATGGGCGATCGCCGAGGCGGGGGTCACCGTCAACGGCCAGAGCGCCGGCGTTTTGCCCGTGCTCGTGTTCGGTGCCGGGACCGACTATGCCCTGCTGATGGTCGCGCGCTACCGCGAGGAGCTGCGCCGCTACGAGCGCCCGGTCGACGCGATGCGCCAGGCGCTGCGGCGGGCCGGACCGGCGGTGTTCGCGTCGGGGTCGACGGTGATCCTGGCGCTCCTATGCCTGTCGCTGGCGCAGGTCAACGGCACCAGCGGACTCGGGCCGATCGGCGCGATGGGAGTGGCACTGGCGATGCTCTCGATGCTGACCCTGCTGCCGGCGGCGCTCGTGGCCGGTGGCCGGCGCGCGTTCTGGCCGTTCGTGCCTCGCTTCGGCTCCGAGGGCGCGGATGAGACGCACGGGGCATGGCGCCGCGTCGGCGAGCGGGTGGCCGCGGCGCCGCGGCGCGTGTGGATCACCACGGTGCTGCTGCTGGGACTCGGCTGCCTCGGCCTGACGAGCTTCTCGACCGGGCTGACCAACACGCAGGACTTCCGCGGCCGGGTGCAGTCCGTCGAAGGTCAGCGGCTGATCGCCAAAGCGTTCCCGGCGGGAGCCAACGCGCCGACCGACGTAGTCGTGCGCGACGTACGTGCGGTCCCGCGCGTCCAGGGGGCACTGCGCTCCGTGCCCGGCGTGGCGGCGGTGGGGCCGCGGGAGCTCGGCAGGCCGGGCGCACGCTTTGCCGTCACGCTCACCGCCGACCCCTACTCGACCACCGCCGAGAACCTGGTCCCGCGCCTTCGTGCGGCGGCCCACGCGGCCAGCCCGACCGCGCTCGTGGGCGGCCCGACCGCTCAGCAGACGGACTTCGACACGGCGGCCGCGCACGACAACCGGCTGATCGTGCCGATCGTGCTCCTCTTGGTGTTCGTAATCCTCGCGTTGCTGCTGCGCGCGGTCACGCTGCCGCTGCTGTTGATCGGGACCGTGATCCTGTCCTTTGGCGCCGCACTCGGGATCTCCTCGGCGGTGTTCGACCACCTCTTCGGCTACCCGGGCGAGCCCTCGACGCTGCCGCTACTGGCCTTCATCTTCCTCGTCGCACTCGGGGTCGACTACAACATCTTCCTGATGGCGCGAGCCCGCGAGGAGGCGCTCCGCCACGGCACGCGACACGGGATGCTGCGCGGGCTGGCGGTGACCGGCGGCGTCATCACCTCGGCCGGGATCGTGCTCGCCGGGACATTCACGATGCTCGCGACGCTGCCACTGAAGACGCTGACGGAGCTCGGCTTCACGATCGCATTCGGGGTCCTGCTCGACACCTTCATCGTGCGCTCGGTGCTCGTCCCCGCGCTCGTGTTTGACATCGGTCCTCGCGTCTGGTGGCCAAGCGCCCTCGCCCGAAAAGACGAAACGCGCTACCGGCGAGGCGAAGCCGACTCCATGCCGCGCAACGACGAGCGCTACGCCGAACGGCCGGCGGCGTTGGCAGCCCGCGACACCCCGGACGGCCCGAGCTGACGATGGAGCGAGTCTGGGATTACCCCCGCCCGCCGGCGGTCGTGCCGTGCGAGCGTCGCGTCCGGGTCGAGCTGGCCGGCGAGGTGCTGGCCGACTCCACCCGCGCCCTGCGCGTGCTTGAGACCAGCCACCCACCGACCGTCTACATTCCGCTGGCGGATGTGCGTGAAGAGCTCCTGGCCGAGAGCGACGCACGCTCGACCTGGTGCGAATTCAAGGGCGCAGCCCGGTATCTGGACGCGGTTGTTCACGGACGGCGATTCAAGACGGTCGCCTGGACCTACCCCGACCCCTCATCTGCCTACGAGGCGCTGCGCGATCACGTCGCCTTCTACCCCGGACGCGTGGACGCTGCCTGGCTAGATAACGAGCGCCTTCAAGCCCAGCAAAGCGACTTCTACGGCGGGTGGATCACCGCCGACCTAGTCGGGCCGTTCAAAGGGCCGGTCGGCACGCTCGCCTGGTGAAGTCACGTCCAGTGGACGCTCTCCAGCAGCAATCCCCGAGGTCGCTTCCGTCGAGGTCGTCGGGGGGCTGTTGAAGCATTCGGCGGCAGGGTTAATGACGAGCCGTCGCTACGGGTCACAGCCAGTCGATGCCCTGGAAGTGCTCGTCGACACGAGGGCTTCACGCGGCGCTTCACAGAGGCGGGTGCCGCTACTGCCGCTCTCGACGACCTGTACGTGAAGCCGGCGAAGCTTGTGTCAGAAGCAAACCAGGACAACTCGCCAAACTTGGGTCGGCCCCGCTCTTCGCCAATCTCACTACTCGCCTCGTCGACGGCTCGTTCCACGGTGCGGCAGTGCCGGCGCACGTGCTTTCCCGTAGAGCAGGGCGGGTGCGCCTGTTCCCTGCTCCGCGCTCAACTCAGATCTTACGCCCGGGGTCCGCGATTGACATGCTCCGCCCGCGCGGGTCGTGTGGCCAGGAGCGTCGACGCTGGCCCCGAGGGCCAGCCGCCACCAGAAGCTTGCCATTGGCGGCGCGTTTGGGCACAGATTGGGCACAAGGTCGTGAGCTGTGCCGGGGCGCAGCCGAGCGAACCCGCGGATTAGCAGGGATTCTCCGCCGGCCTGAGCCCTCCGTGAGAGGTGCACCTCACCGAACCAGGCGGTGGAGTCCACGATCGGCGTCGATGTCGCGATTTGCAGCACTTTGAGAGCCGCGAATCTCCGCGTGGTGCCTCCCATCCAGTTCTGCGGTCACAAGCACACCGCAAACCGGAGCGTCAAAAGTGGCCGATTTGCAGGAAAAAATCGGGGCGCCCGGATTTGAACCGGGGACCTCACCGACCCGAATTATGGGCGAAATCCGGCCCGCACATGGAAAAGCCCTGCAAATCGGCTTGTTGTAGTTCCCCGGCACCTCCCTCAGATCCTCGGATATTGCCGTGGATTCCCGGGGTTTAGGCAGCGAAATCGAGTTGCTGCCCAATTCCGACACAAGGACCGCGAGCGGCTCGCCGGCTCTTCCCGAACGCTCCCACCAGCAGACGGGCCCGGCCATTGCGACCGATGGAAGTCGCCGACACCGATGGCGGCCGAGCTAACTGAGCAGGCCGGCTAGGTCGGCAGCGGTGATCTGTCCGGAGAACAGATCACCGTCGTCCATCACGCCGGTGAACAGCGCTGCCTTGCGCTTCGCCAGCGCTACGACCTTCTCCTCGATCGTGTTGCGGGACACGAGGCGGTAGACCATCACCGGCTTCGTTTGGCCGAGCCGATGGCTGCGGTCGATTGCCTGAGCCTCGACGGCCGGGTTCCACCACGGGTCGAGCACGAACACGTAGTCCGCTTCGGTCAGGTTGAGACCGGTACCGCCGGCCTTCAGGCTGATGAGAAACACCGGGGCGTGGCCCCGCTTGAAGGCGCCGAGCACCTTCTCGCGGTTGCGCGTCTTGCCGTCGAGGTAGCAGTATTCGATCGCCTCGGCGTCGAGGCGATCGCGCACGGTCGCGAGGAAGCCCGTGAACTGGCTGAACACCAGCGCCCGGTGTCCGCCCCCGATCACGTCGGCCAGCTGTTCGACCAGTTCGTCGATCTTGGCCGACGGCGTGCTCGCGTTGGCGGTGTCGACGAGCCCGGCGTGCAGGCTCAGCTGCCGCAGCTTGGTGATCGCGGTCAGCACGGTCAGGCGGTTGCGATCGAAGTCGTCGAGCAGGCCGAGAATGCGCTTGCGCTCTCGCTGCAGGTGGATGTCGTACACCTTGCGATGCCGTGGGTGTAGCTCGACTGCGAGCTCCTGCTGCTGCCTGGCCGGCAGCTCAGCCGCTACCAGCTCCTTCGTGCGCCGTTTGACAAGCGGCCGGATCCGCCGCCGCAGCGTGGTGAGTCGCTCCGTGTCCCCGTTGCGCTCGATCGGCCGTGCCCAGAATTCGGTGAACTTCCTCGGGTCCGGGAACAGTCCCGGCGAGGTGATCGACAGCAGCGCCCACAGCTCGGTCAAGTTGTTCTCCATCGGCGTGCCGGTGATCGCCAGCTTGAATGGCGCCTCGACGCGGCGAACGGTCTGATGGGTCTTGCCGCTGTGGTTCTTGACGTGCTGCGCCTCGTCAAGCAGGGCCCCCGCCCACGCTCTCGAAGCGAACTCCTCGGCGTCGAGCCGCAACAGCGTGTAGGTAGTCACGACGAGCTGCGCGCCGTCCGTCGTGTCCGCGATCGTCGCGCCGAGCTTGCGGTGGGTGTCGGTGATCGCGCGCGTGGCTAGATCCGGCGCGAACCGTCCCGCCTCGGCGATCCAGTTCGGGACGACGCTCGTCGGCGCGACGACGAGGAACGGGTTGTCCGCTCCGGCCTCGATCGCGTGGGTTACCAGCGCCAGCGCCTGGATGGTCTTGCCGAGTCCCATGTCGTCCGCCAGGATCCCGCCAAGTCCGAGCTCCCACAGCGTCGCCAGCCACTTGAATCCGTCGAGCTGGTATGGGCGCAGTGAAGCTGCGAACGTGGCCGCCGGGTCGTGGTCGGTGAGCCTGTCGAGCCCGCGCAGCGCCTCGAGCTGCAGCTGCCACGCTTGCGCCTGTCTGCCGACGACGCCGAGCTTGACCAGCTCGTCCCACAGCGTCGCCTGGTAGCGACTGATTCGCAGCGACCCCGGCCGGGAGCCGTCACCGAGCGACTCGGCTTCCGCGATCAGCCCACGCAACGCATCGAGCTCGGGCGCCAGCAGCGAAAAGTGCGCACCATCGTCGAGCAGGAGGCGCGTCTCCCCGCGCGCGAGCGCGGCGAACACGACCGCGAACGGAAGCTTGTGACCCGCAACTGTGATCGTGACGTCGAGGTCGAACCAATCCTGCTCTCCGCCGGTCTGCTCCGTCGTCGACACCTCGATCCGCAGCGAGTCGGCGACGTCACGGTAGTCGATCGGCTCACCCGTCTCCGTGACCTCCAACGCCGCTGTCAGCGCGGGCAGCTCGTCGGCCACGAACCGTGCCGTGTCGAAACCCTCGAGCACGATCGTGCCGCGGGCGGGTCGCCCACCCACGTCCAGTACGCCTAGATCCCGCAGCGCCGGCCGATCAACGTCGAGCTCGTCGAGCAGCGCCCGCTCGGCTGCACGGTCACGGATCGCTGCTGCCGGGTCAGCACCATGGGAGGCCACCAAATCGGCCTCGATCGTGCGATCGCCCACCACGTAGCGGAACTGCCAGCCAAGGCACGTGACGTGTCCCCGTTGGTGGCTGACGTTCAGCACGAGCGCGGGGGGTGATACCTCCGGCGTCGTGAATGATGCGTCGCTGGACACGACTGGAGCGATGTTCCGCAGCCCCGGGGCGATTTCGGTCGCGAACGCCGCGAGCTCGCCGGGCGGGACCGTCAGTCGCTCGCCACCGAGCACCATCAATCGGAGCTGCTCCGGGGTTGGCCGGCTGAGGCGGATCAGTCGCAGATCCCTCGTTTCGCTGCCCGTCGGCACGTCAGGCACTTCGTGCACGACAAGGCCGTGACCGCTCACCCCGAGGAACAGCACCGGCAGCCGCCTAGCGGTCGCAGAGGCGGCGTCGTCGCGCAACGCCGGCTTGACCTCGGCAGCGCCGTCGTCGTCGACCGTCACGTCGATCAGCAGCTCCGCCGTGCGGTAGCGGGGAACCTCGACGCCGCGCCGGCCGCTGTCGAGCAGCACGATCCCGAGCGCCTCGGCGTCCTCCAGCAACGACCAGAACCGCCCGCCATCGACATCGGTCAGATCGAGCAGCTTGTCCTGGCCGCTGTAGCCGTACATGTACCGGCCGGCGCCGTCGGCCACCGTCAGCGCCTTGAGCTCGCGGGCGAGGGCCAGATGGTCCTCGCGTATCTGTACGTCGCGGTGATCCCACGGCTCGAGTCGGTTCCATGTGAGCGCCCCGTTGACCCAGCCACCCCTCGCACCGGGCCGCATCAGCTTCGCCTGCAGTCGCTGGCCACGGCCGTAGTGGCCGGCCGTGACCGACAACTCCATCGCCAACGGACTGCCGACCGTGGTGCCGGTCGGCGCGCTCACAAGCGGCCGCAGCCGTTCCTGCCACGAAGGCGGCCGAGGCTCGCTCGTCACCTGGCGAGCCGGCCTCGCAGCGCCCTTCACCGCGTCGTTGCCCGGCGTCTGCGGAGTCGCGCTTCCGGCGGCCGTCACCGCCACCGCGGCGACGTGCTTGCAGTCGAACCCGATCGGGCAGGTGCACTCGCCGTAGTCGAACTCGATCCCGTCGCCGAGATTGGAGAACCGGACCGTGGTCGTGTACAGACCGGTGCCCAGAACCTTGCCGGTCATCGCGAGCTCATCTTCGTCCCACTCGAGCGACAGCACCCTGTTCTTGCGCGCGTAGGCCGCGCCGCGGTCGTAGGTGCTCTTGCCGACCGAGCGGGCGACCTCGCGCAGGTCGATCTCGTAGGGCACCTCGACGACAGCCACACGAGAATGATCGCGACGCTTCGGACGGAAACCTGCGCGTGAAATCGCAATTTGCGAGACCCGCCATCCCTCGACCCCAATGCCTAGCGCACCTCGACCTATACCTGCTGACCTCCGGCGTCTAAGCCCGGCTCAGGAACGTCCGAGGCGGAGCGTCCCCGGTTTTCGCCGCGAGCGGGGTGGCCCTGGCGATCCGTCGGCGTGGAGCCGAGCCCACTGGAAATGACAACACCTCACAGAATCCTGTGAACATCGATCGGTTTGAAGCGGCGGAACCAGCCGGACTTAGCCCCGCGCGAACTCACGATCAACCACAAGCACCAGGTCCGCCCAGCCGCCCGGGTCCGGGTACAGCTCCAGGCACCGCTCGATCCCGCGCACGATCACGTCGAACTCCCGGTGGTCGATCCCGTACACGAGGATCGCCCCGGTATGTGAGCGCGCCGCCGCCGCCCACTCCCGCAGGATGGCGGGAAAGTCGCGAATGTTGTGAGTCACCAGGATGCGCTCCTCGGCGCACGCCATGGACAGCACCTCATCGTCGTCCAGCCCCTCGAGTTCCGGCTCCTGATCGAGGGCGCGGACCTCGTGGCCCTTGGCCTCGAGCCGCCGGCCGACGCGCGGCCCTGACACGTGCGCGTCGAGCAGCAGCCGCATGGTGGCGACTCAGCTGCCGGGGCCTTGAAGAAACGGGTATAGGCTCATCAGCTCAGACAACGGCGGGCGGTTTTCCTCCAAGAGCGCCGCGATCTCGTCCCGGAACTGGTTCGCGTACGCACGCGCCGTGCGTAGGTGCCGTTCACTCAGCAACGGGTGGTCCGCGCTCAGCGTCCCCACGTCATCGCCGTAGGAGCCGAGCAGCTCGACGATCTCCCACACATCGAGCCCGCTGCCGATCACCCACGCGCGGCGGGGACGCCCCCGAAACGCGATCCCGGGATGCAACCGGGCCTTCGCCGCCTCCTCCGCGAGCTCCTCGACCACTACGCTGCGCGACCGGCCCGACCGGCGCGCCTCCTCGGAAACGAGCAGGTTCGCGCGCTCACCCAAGCGGATCGAGAACGGCTGAGTCTTCGGCTGCCTCGCGGCCATCACTACACTGTAGCGACATGTAGTCAAGTCTTCAGTCGGAGCCACCACGCCGGCAGCGAAAACCGACGGGATCATCACGAGACGATCCAATACCTACTCCGCGACGATGTCCTGACGCTCGCCGCTCCACACGCACGAACAGCAGACCCGGTCAGGAGGATCCGCCACACGGCAGACGCGCACCCGGGAAGCGATCGCGTTTGGGCAGCGATTGGACAGCAAGGCTGCCACTGCCCGCTGGGCTCACGGCAACGACACCGGAACGAGCAGTGATTTCCAGCGCGCCACCCGCCGCTGCCCGAGACGCCTTCTGGACCAGAGCCGCCAACCCGAACGGCACAAGTCCCTCCCGAATTGCAGGCGGTTCTTCGCGAGAAGTCGACGGGATTCCGAGGTTCCGAACCTATACCTTCCGTCGATGAGGCTCGATCACCGGCCAAGCTATCCGCCATAAAAGCCCTGCAAACGGCAAGGTTTCAATCGGGGCGCCCGGATTTGAACCGGGGACCTCACCGACCCGAACGGTGCGCGCTACCAGGCTGCGCCACGCCCCGATTGGCCCATTGTCCCACAGGCGCGGTGCCCAGCGGCCCCGTGGCCCGCGGCCCCGGCTCCCCCCCCCGCGGCTCAGCCGCCGGTCAGCTTGCCGAGCAGCTTGTTCGGATCGGGCAGGTGAACGCCCGGCACCGAGACCGTCGGCACCGAGACCGTCGGCAGCTGCACCTTGGGCAGCTGCGGGAGCTGCGGCGTCGTCAGCTTTGGCAGGGGCAGCCCGCCGGTGCTGACGGTCGGCAGCTTTGGCGCGGGGAGCTTGACGCCGGGCAGCGAGGACGACCCGCCGGTATGCGAGCCACCGGTTTTTGCGTTGCCAGAGCCGCCGCTGCTCGAACCGCCGCCGCTCGAGAGGCCACCGCCCCCACCGCCCGACGACTGTCCGCCGGCCGACGCGGGTGTGCCGGAGCCGCCACCGCTCGAGGGCTTTGAGCTGCTCCCACCGCTCCCGCCGGTGTTGCCTGCGGCTCTACCCGTTGCTGCGGACTGCTGCGAGTGGCCGGCCTGCGCGGCCGACGCGGCCGAGGTCGAACGTCCACTCCGGCTCGCGAGCGCCGGCGCCGCCGCGCTGACGCGCGCTGCGGTCGCTGCCGGCCGCGAGGAATGCCCCTGGCTGCCGACGGCGCCCGTGACCACACCGGAGCCGATCCCGGCCGCCGCGATCGCCGCCGCTGCCGCCGCTGCGCGTCCGAGACCAGCCGCCGGCCCACTCGGATCGACCAGCCGTGACACCGTCTGCGCGGTCTGGACCGCGTTCCACGAGTGCGAACCCGAGGCCGATGCCGCGTCCTCGTTGCCGCCGTGTGAGCGGCGCCAGCGCAGCCACGGGAACGGCAGCAGCGCCGCGATCTTGCCGGCCAGCGTCTTCGGCGCCTTGAAGAAGGACTCATCGACGCCCGCCATCCGCGCCTCGCGCCGGCATGGCTGGCAGTGGGCGAGATGCCGGGCGAGCTGGCGGCGCTCGCGCACGCCCAGCTTGATCAACGAGCGACGCTGCCCGCCGGTGATCAGCACCTGCACATGCTCGCAGCGACGACCGCTGACCAGCTCGTTGTATTCCTCGCTCAGACGCTTGCGGGCGCGGAACAGGGTGCTCTCCACGACCGGCCGGGTCATCCCGAGCCGCTCACCGATCTGGTCGTAGGAGAGCCCCTCGAGCTCGCGCATCACGATGACCTTGTGATGGCTCTCCGACAGGCCGTGGAACGCGCCCTTGAGGTCAGACAGCGACTGCTTGTGGGCCATCGCCGCATCGGGGCCGGGACGCCAGGACTCGATCGCCGGCTCGGCGTGCTCGTCGTGCTCGAGCGGAACCTCGCGCGTGCGGCGGCTGCGGCGGAACTCGTCGATGCACGCGTTCTTGGCGATCTCGTAGATCCACGGCTTGAACGCGATCGGCCGCTCGGTCTCCCGCAGCCGGCGCAGGGCGGAAATGAAGACCTCCTGCGCGATGTCCTCGGCGCGGCCATGGTCGCCGACCATCCCGTAGATGTAGGAGGAAATCCGGCTGCGGTAGCGCGAGAAGAGCTCCTCGAAGGCGCGGTCGCTGCCCTGCCTGACGGCAGCGACAAGCTCGTGCTCATTGCACGAGAAACTGGGTGCAGTCACACTCGGCGCCAATGCCATGACCAATCGTCCTCCCCGGGCGTATTCCCTTACCGGACGATCCTTGAACATTATCGTTTATTTGACCTCTGGTCCAGCGGGTGATTTCGCAGTCGACACGCGCTCTTAGCGCTCGAAACTGCCCTCGAGGGATTGAGAGCGTCCGCACTTATCGGCATACTTGTGGTC
The DNA here is from genome assembly GCA_963796645.1 of uncultured Solirubrobacterales bacterium. Taxonomy (GTDB): domain Bacteria; phylum Actinomycetota; class Thermoleophilia; order Solirubrobacterales; family Solirubrobacteraceae; genus Palsa-465. The sequence goes on from CAWCMQ010000011.1 coordinate 715,272, forward strand.
ATGTAGTGAACGGCAAAGGAGGAATAGGACCGATGGCCAATCACCTGACGCCCAGCGAGCTCGCGCGCGAATCCGGCATGGAACGCCGAGACGTCATCGTCAAATGCGTCGAGTTGGGCGTCCCGATCTTCAACGGTCGGATCGACAAGACCCTCTTCCTCACCTGTTTGGGCGAGCTCTCGAGCCAGGCCCAGCAGCCGCAGGCGGCCACCGCCTAGGGTCAGATAGGGGCCCGGCTGGCGCCGGGCCTGGTTGGGTCTTCAGCGGGCGACGAGTGTCGTGCCCGGTCGGGCTTTTGTGCCCGTTACTCCTGAGCTGACTGGCGCAGCAGCGTCGAGGTGGTCTGCTCGAGGATCTTGCGCCAGGCGCGAGTCTTCTCGCGCTCGGCCTCGAAATGCTTGACCACCTTGCGCACGCGCGTAGCCGAGATCTCGATCCCGTGCCGGGCGCAGATCCGCTTGAAGCGCGTGTAGTCCTGGGCCAGCTTCAGCGTCACCGACTGGAAGCCGTGGCGGGCGATGTCGACCCGCGAGCTGTAGTTCATGATGCTCGTCTGGAACATCAGCTCGTCGTTGGGCTCGGGCTCGATCAGGATGATGTCGACGCCCGGGTAGCGGTCCTCCCAGCGGCGCGCCAGCTCGTGCAGGCGCTGGTAGGCGAGCAGCTTGAACGACTGATAGCCGATCTGGGGGAAGCCCATGTCCGAGACGCGACGTGCCCGCGACCCGGTGATCGTGGGGATCTTGCGCTCGAAGTCGTTGACGTAGGGCACCAGCGGGTTGACCACCACGATGAACTTCGCGCCGGCCTCGACGGCGATGTCGAGGTTCGTGGTCGACAGGATTCCGCCGTCGATCAGCTCGCGATCCTTGACCTTGACCGGCCGGTAGATCATCGGCAGCGCGGTCGAGGCGCTGACCGCCTTCGAGATCGGCACGTCGTCCCAGTCCTCGGCTCCGAACACGATCCGCTCGCACGTGTCGAGATCGGTGGCGGCCAGGTAGAGCTCGTTGGCCAGTAGCCGGAAGTCATCCGTGCGGTCGGGGTCGGACAGGATCGTGCTCACGTAGCGCTCGATCCCCTCACCCGAGTAGAGCCCCGAGGGCAGCGCCTCGGCGATGCCGATCACGATGTCGACGGCCGACAGCTGGCCCAGATCGCGAGCGAGGTTGCGCAGCAGCCGCGCCACGCGCATCGGCAGCAGCGCGCCCTTGGTCAGGAACTCCCGGTAGTTCGGCCTCAGCAGCGAGCTGATCCGCGCGTCCGGGAACGGCGTCGGCACCTGCTGGACGATCACCCGCATCATCTCCTCCGGGGTGACGCCGTTGGCCACCGCGGCGGCGACGAACGAGCCGGCGCTGGTCCCGACGTACACGTCGAACTCGTTGACCGTCCGGTTGACCGAGAGCAGATCGAGCGCCCGCAGCGCGCCGATCTCATAAACGCCGCCCGTGAAACCGCCGCCGCCCAGGACCAGCGCGGACTTCGACCGCTTCGGCCGGCGGCGCGACGTTGATTCTCGAGAGGAGGACCCCGGGCGGTCCGTCGCCCCGGTATCGAGCTTGACTACCTTGCCCATCTGCCCCGATTGTAGGGCGCGGGTCGTTTTGAACCGCGCACCTTTTGCCGCTCAGACCGGTTAGATGTTGCTGATGCGCCGCCCCCTCGTCCTGCTCTTCGCGGTCCTCGGGCTGCTCGCGGCCGTGCCGGCCGCCGCCTCGGGGTCGCCGCGGGCACGGCTCCACTCCTCACTCGCGCGGGCGCTTCGGAGCGCCGGCGGCGCGAGCGGCGCCTACGTCCTCGACCTGACCACCGGGCAGGCCCTGTTCACCGCCTCTCCACGGACGCTGCGCCTCCCCGCCTCGGTGGAGAAGCTCTACACGACCAGCACGGCGCTCGCCCGCTTCGGCCCCGCCGGCCGGCTGACGACGAACGTGCTCGGCGTCGGCTCGGTGGGCCCGAACGGCACGTTCAGGGGCACGCTGTACCTGCGTGGAGGCGGCGACCCGACGTTCGGCTCGGCCAACTACGACCGTTCCTACTACGGCACGGGCGCGACGATGCGAGCGCTGGTGCGAAACCTGGTCCACGCCACCGGCATCACCGCAATCCGCGGCCGGATCGTCGGCGACGAGACGATCTTCGACGCCCGCCGCGGGACGCCCGCGACGGGTTTTCGGGCCAGCTCGTACGTCGAGGGTCTGCTCAGCGGCCTCGCCTACGACCGCGGGTACACCAACGCGAGCAACTCGAGCTTCCAGAGCCGGCCGGCGCTGTTCGCCGCCCAGCAGTTCGCCTCCGCACTGAAGAACTCCGGCGTCAGGGTCCCCCGTTCCACGCCGATCTACACCGCCGGCACGCCGTCAGGTGCCCAGCCGCTGGCGAGCGTGCGCTCACCGCGGATGGCAACGCTGGTTCGCCTCACCAATGCGCCATCGGACAACTTCTTCGCCGAGATGCTGCTCAAGGGGCTCGGAGCCGGCTTCGGCGGTGCTGGCTCGACCGCCGCCGGCACCGCCGTGGTTCGCCACCAGATCGCCTCGAGCTTCGGACTCCACCCCCGCCTCAACGATGGCTCCGGCCTTTCACGCCGGGACCGCACCAGCCCGCTCCAGGTCGTCACGCTGCTGCGGATGCAGGCCGGCAACTCCGCCTTCACGAACTCGCTCGCCGTCGCCGGCGTGTCCGGCACGATGCGCTACGAGGATCAGGGGACCGCCGCGGCTGGCAACTGCCGCGGCAAGACCGGCAGTCTGCACGATGTTGCCAACATGGTCGGCTACTGCACCGCGAAGGACGGGCACCAGCTCGCGTTCGCGTTCCTGATGAACTCGGTCGACCCGGTCAGCGGCCACGCGATCGAGGATCGGATGGCGGTCACGCTCGCGAAATTCAACGGCTGAGCGAGCCCTCCGCCTCCATCACCTGCTTGAGGTTCTCGCAGTAGCTGTTGAAGTTGCGCTGCAGCACCGGGCGCAGCAGGGGTTGGAGCACGCGCAGCATCCCGCGTGGCTGACCGTGCACCCGGAAGCGCATCCGCGTCCCCTCCCCGGCCGCCTCGAATCTGAGCTCCGCATGGATCGGCGGTCCCTCCACCACGTGCAGATCGAATGCCCGGCCCGGCTCGTAGCGGATCACCTCCACCAGCTCGGCGAACTCCTTGCCGCGCGGACCGCGATGCACCTCGCGGATCCGTGTCCCCACCCCCATCGGGCCCTCGCCGGCCTGTGCGGCCGAGATCGTGCTCGTCTGCCAGCTCTCGAGCTTCGCCGGGTCGGTCACGTACGCGAACACATCCTCCGGCGAGCGCGCGATCTGGGTCTCCACCGTGAAATCGATCATCGTCCGCTCCCTGCTCGCAGAGTGTCCCACCAGACCTCGAACGCGGCCGCGCGCCACTCGGCCCCGGTCTCGAGGCCCGCGAACACGCGGGCCAGGAACGGTCCCGCCATCAGGTCCACGGCCGTGTCGGGATCGATGTCCGACCGGATCTCGCCCCGCTGCCTCCCGCGCTCGACGATCCGCTTCACCGTTTCGCGCCGGGGCAGCAGGATGCTGTCCCGGAACGCCCGAATCAGCTCCGGATGGCGACCCTGCTCGGCGATCAGACCGCCGATCAGGCCCACATACGCCGGGCCGTCCGCCGGCAGCCCCTGCTGCACCGCCCGCCACAGCTCCGCCCGCGCATCGCCGAGGTCGGGCGGCTCGAGCCGCGGCAGCTGGCGCGACACCGCACTCGCCACCAACTCTGACTTGTCTCGAAACCGGCGATAGATCGCGGGCTTGCCCACTCCCGCGCGCCTGGCCACCGACTCCACGCTCATGCCCGCGAACCCCCGCTCGGCCAGCAGCGCGCGGGTGGCCTTCGCGATCGCGTCGTCGACGCTTCTATCGAGAGGTCGAGCCATCTCTCGTCTCAACAATAACGTTACCGTTACGTAACGTCAACCTGGGTTCAGGGCAACAGCCCGCGCAGACCGTCCTCATCCAACACCGGCACGCCCAGGCGCTCCGCGTTGGCGAGCTTCGAGCCGGGGCTCTCCCCAGCGACCACGTAGGAGGTCTTTTTCGAGACCGAGCCGGTGACCTTGCCCCCCGCGGCGACGATCCGCTGCGTGGCGTCCTCGCGAGTTAGGTTCGGCAGCGTGCCCGTGAGCACGAAGGTCTGTCCGGCCAAGGGGCCCTGGCCGGGCGGCGGCCCCTCCTCCTCCATCTTCAGCCCGAGCTGTTGGAGGTCGGCCAGCAGCGCGTGCATCCGCGGGTCGGCCAGCTGCGCGTGGATCACCTGCGCCATCTTCGGCCCGACGCCTGGCGTCTCCTCGATCTGCTCGGGGGTAGCCGCCAGCAGCGCCTCGAGCGTGCGGAACTGCTGCGCCAGGTTGCGTCCGGTCACGAAGCCCGACCTCCTCGATCCCGACCCCGAACAGCACGCGCCCGAACGGCTCCTGCTTGGAGGCCTCGATCGCGGCCACCAGCTTGCCGGCGGATACCTCGCCGAATCCCGGCTGCTCGGCGATCTGCTCGGTCGTGAGCCGGTAGAAGTCGGCCGCGGTGCGAACCCAGCCGAGCTCCATGAACAGGCTGACCAGCTTCTCGCCGAGGCCGTCGATGTCCATCACCGCCGCGAAGCTCGTCAGCAGCTGCCAGCGGCGTCCCGGGCAATCCCGGTTGGGGCAACGGGTGAACACGGCATCCTCGGGTTTGACCGTGGGCGTACTGCACACCGGGCAGCGCTCGGGCGGCGCCGTGACCGGCGGCCGCTTCTTCTTTTCGACCACATGCGGGGCGGGCGATAGGACCTGGGGGATCACGTCGCCGGCCCGCAGGACGATCACATCCTCGCCGGCGCGGATGTCCTTGCGGACGACGTCCTCCTCGTTATGCAGCGTGGCCATCTTGATCGTCACGCCCGCGACGCCCACCGGCTCGAGCTCTGCATACGGGTGCAGGTCGCCGAACTTCCCCGGATTCCAATGGACCGCCACCAGCTTCGTCACCGCCGTGGTTGGCGGGAACTTCCACGCGATCGCCCACCTGGGCTCGCGCCCGACGACGCCGAGGCGGCGCTGGAGCTCGGCCTCGTTGACCTTGACCACCACGCCGTCGATCTCGAAGTCGAGCGACCCGCGGCGCTGCTCCCAGGACCGGCAGCGCTTGACCACCTCGTCCTCGGTCCTCAGCTTGGCCACGTCCGGATGGACCGGGAAGCGGTGCTCGCGCAGCCATTCCAGAGCGTCCCAATGGGCGGCGAAGCTGATCCCCTCGGTCGCCCCCACCTGGTAGGCCCAGAACGACAGCGGCCGGTCGGCCGCAAGCTTCGGGTCGAGCTGGCGGATCGTGCCGGCGGCCGAGTTGCGCGGGTTCATGAACGTCGACAGCCCCGCCTCGGCGCGGCGCTCGTTCAGCGCCGCGAAGTCCGGCAGCGACATGTACACCTCGCCGCGAACCTCCACCATCGCGGGCGCCTTCGGGTCATCGATCTTCAGTGGGATCGACGGCATCGTGCGCAGGTTGTGGGTCACGTCCTCCCCGATCTCCCCGTTGCCCCGCGTGGCTCCGCGCTCGAACAGCCCGTCTCTGTAGATGAGCGAGATTGCCAGTCCGTCGATCTTCGGCTCGGCCACGTACTCGAAGTCCGGATCCTCGATCCCCTCGCGCGCGAGGTGGTTACGCATCCGCGCGATCCACGCCCGCAGCTCGTCGGCACTGCGCGCATTGCCGAGCGACAGCATCGCCTGCGGGTGGCGGACCTTCTCGAGGTCGCTGACCGGCTCGCCGCCCGTCCGCTGGGTCGGCGAGTCCGGCGTGACCAACTCGGGATGCTCGGTCTCGATCGCCCGCAGCTCGTCCAGCAGCTTGTCGTACGCGTCGTCCCCGATCTCCGGGTCGTCGAGGACGTAGTAGCGGTAGCCGTGGTAGTCGAGGAGCCTTCGAAGCTCGGCGGCGCGCTCCTCCGGACTCACCCCTCCACCTCGGTCGCCGCGGCCTCCACCTCGCCGGCGGCCGGGGCCTCGACCTCGCCGGCAGCTCCCACCTCCCCGGCGGCCGGGGCCTCGGCCTCGCCGGCAGCTCCCACCTCCCCGGCGGCCGGGGCGATCAGCCGCGCCAGGTCGTAGCGCTGAAGCGCGTCGAGCCCCTCGCGGTCGGTGAGATCGAAGTGGATCGGAGTGACCGCGATCTTCCCCTGCGCGATCGCGGCCAGGTCGGTACCAACCTCGTCGCGCTCGTAGCTGGCGTCACCGTAGATGCGATACAGCCGCCTGCCACCCGACCCCTCGTCGACCAGCGACAGCTCGTCTCGGTAGACCCGCTTGCCCAGCGCCGCCACCTCGACCCCCGTGGGCCGGCCGCCGGGGACGTTGATGTTCAGCAGCGTTCCGGACGGCAGCGGCACGTCCTCGAGCTCGGCCACGAGCCGCGCGGTGAACGTGGCCGCGAGGCCGAAGTCGAACCCGGTGCCCTGGCGGAAGTCGAATTCGAGCGCCGCCGACTGCTGCGATACGGCGATTCCGGGCAGGCCGAGGACGATCGCCTCGAGCGCCGCCGCCACCGTGCCCGAGTAGGTGATGTCGTCACCCAGGTTGGAGCCATGGTTGATGCCCGACACGACCATGTCGGCCTCGAATCCCTTGATCAGCCCCAGTCGCGCCAGCCGCACGCAGTCGACCGGCGTCCCGTCCGTGGCGTAGCCGACGGTGCCGTCGCTGAAGTCGATCTCCTCCACCCACAGCGGCCGACGCGTGGTGATCGAGCGCGCCATCGCCGAGCGGTTGCCGTCCGGGGCCACGACCGCCAGATCGATCCCCTTGAGCGTGAGCAGCTCCTTGCGCAGCGCCTGCAACCCAGCCGCCTCGATCCCGTCGTCATTGGTGAGCAGCACCCGCATCCAGGTTGATGCTATCCGCGGACCCGGCGCGCGCAGCCGCAGCAGACGCTCCGGCCAGGCGGTACGGCGGGCGGGTGAGCGTGAGAAACCTCGCAGACCTCTGGCTGGCCGACCGCAGATGGCGAGCTGAGTCTGCCGAAGCGACTCAATCTCGCAAACGCGGTCGCGTCTAGGCAATTTGTGAGGCTATGCGGTCTCTCACGCAACCGGTGCGGCATTGAGGTCCGGGCCGGACGCCGGGTGTGCTCGGCCCCTCCGGGGCAGGCGTCTACCCGGCTAGACAGCCGCGAAGGGGGTAGGGCTGACGACTCCGGGCGCCGATCGCTACATCGCGAGCGCCCGCGCGATCATCACCGCGACCGCCACACGTTCCTCGGTCAGCCGGCGCCAGGTGATCCTGATCACGCGATAGCCGGCGAGCACGTGGGCGGCGTCCCGCTTGCGGTCGCGCTCGAACGCCAACCGGTGGCCGTGAAACTGGAACCCGTCGACCTCGACGATAAGCCGCTGCTCGGGCCACACGAAGTCGGCCTTGTAGCCGGCGATCATCCGGTTCGTGAGCGGCGGCGGGAGATCGGCCTCGCGGGTGAGGAGCTTCATCAGGCGCTCGGCCTCGCTCCGCGTGAGCGCCGGACCGCGTTCGCGGTCGAGCTCTAGCCTCAGCGCTCGCGCGCCGGCGCGATGCGGGTGCCGGTTGAGCACTCGCCGGAGCTCGGCTTCGGTCGTCAGCCTTAGCGCGTACGCCTCGGCGATCGCACGCTCAAGCTCGTCGCCGCTCGCCTGGGAGGCGAAATCCAGCAGCGTCCGGGCGGGCGAGGTGATCGGGATGCCGTTCTTCAGGCGGCGCTCGTCGGTGGGGAGGTCCGCGACGCGATGGACACGGATGCCGCTGCGGGAACGTCGTCCCTTTCTCACAAGCGTGATATCCACCCCGTTGCCCGACGCGGCGATACCCCAAAGCGCCGCGCCGGACCGGTGGCTGATGAACCCGCACTCGCCGAACGCAAGGATGGCGGCGAACTCCTTCGCACCCGGCTGCCAGATCGGCGGGCCGGCGAGGTAGACGCCAAGGTGGACGCGATGCAGCTGCCCTTTGCGGCAGCGCCGTCCGATGGCCTCGCTGTCGAGGCCAACCAGGTTGAGCTGACGAGTAGTGATCAGAGCAAGCTGCTGCCCCGTGACCCACGACACGACTCGATCTCGTAGCCCGCCACCCGATACAACCTCGCAAATCGCCGCGTCCGGAACGACCTTGGCCGATCGCGCCTGGTCAGTCGACTTAATCTCGACGGTCGGAACCGCCCGACGGGAATTGCGAGGTTTCTCATTGGCGGAACGCGCCATCTATGTGTAGAGGCCCAATGGGCACAAGGTTCACCCCCCGGCAGCACCCGGTGGTAGCGTTCCCGCGGTGGGGGATCGGGGCCTCGTTTCGATCGCAGCAGCGTTCGTCGGCGCGCTCCTTCTGAGCGCGACGGCTGCCCACGCGGCCGGATGGTCCGTCACGAGCGTGCCGGCGCCGGTCGGCGGCCAGGGGGCTTTCAATGGCGTGTCATGCCCGTCGGCGAATGCGTGCACAGCCGTCGGTGGCGCGGAACCGACGGGCGGCAGCACGCTTCCGCTCACCGAGGGCTGGAACGGCAGTGCATGGTCGCTCGAGGCGAACCCGGCAAGCGGCGCCACCGGCGCCCTGCTGTACGGGGTCTCGTGCCCGGTGAAGAACGACTGCATCGCGGTCGGAGACGCCGGCCCGGCGCATGGCGACACCTACGCGGAGGCGTGGAACGGCACCGGCTGGTCGGTCCTTCCGATCCAGAGCAACCAAGGCGACGTGACCAACAGTGCCGGGACCGTCGGCAAGCTCCTGGCCGAGCGGTGGAACGGCACGCACTGGACGCTGCTGCACCAGCCCGGTTCGGTCCGAGGCTCATTCCGCGCGGACTCTTGCACCTCGGCGACGGCGTGCGTCGCGGTCGGGAGCGTCGGCAATCCCGCCAGCCTGGACACCAAGCCACTGATCGAGCGTTGGAACGGCCATGCCTGGAAGCGGCAGCCGGGCCCAGCCGCGGTAAAGAAGGGCTATCTGTCGTCGATCTCCTGCACGTCGGCACGCGCGTGCACGGCGGTGGGAGCAAAAGCCGCTGGGCCGCTGATCGTGCGCTGGAACGGCAAGCACTGGACTTTGCAGAAGGCCCCGGGCGCGGCGTCCGCCGGGCTCGACGCGGTGTCGTGCACGGCGGTGAAGCGATGTGCGGGCGTCGGTAGTACCGCCACCTCGATACAGGGCGCGAAAACCCTCGCCGAGGGGTGGATCAACGGCAGCTGGATGGTTCAGCCCACCCCCAGCCTCGGGCCCAAGCTCACGGAACTGACCGGAGTGGCTTGCCGGGGCCATCAAACCTGCATGGCGGTTGGCTTTCACGCTGACCCCAGCGGCAACGAGACGCCGCTAGCCGAGCGTCACAGCTAGAGCACTCGCTCCCCGTCATACCCCACCCGGGCCAGGTAGAGGCCGTGGGCCGGGGCGGTCGGCCCGGCCGCCGCACGCGGGCGGCCGGCAAGCAGCTCGCGAAACGACTCGAGCGATCGCCGTCCCGAGGACACCTCCAACATCGTCCCCACGAGCACCCGGTTCATGTGGCGCATGAACGCGTCAGCCTCGATCCAGAACTCGAGCAACTCGTCGTCGGGCCCCCGGCGCCAGAGCGCCCCGAACACCTCGCGCGAGAAGCGGACATGGTCGGTCTCGGTCGGTGTGAAGGCGGTGAAGTCGTGCACCCCGACGAGGGCGCCGGCGCATGCGCTCAGCGCGTCGAGGTCGACGGCGTGGGGCCACCAGAGCGCACGATCGGCCCAGAAGACACTCCGGGCGCGACGGGCCAGCAGCCGGTAGCAGTAGGCCCGCGAGGTAGCGTCGAAGCGGGCGCTCCAGCCCTCGGGCGCCGTCTCGCACAAGAGCGCTGCGACGTCGTCCGGCAGCAGTGCGTTCAGCGACCGGACCAAAACCGGCTCCCCGGGGTAGGAGGCGACCTGGCCCCATGCATGCACGCCCGCGTCGGTTCGGCCGGCCACGGTCAGCGACACATCGGCGCCGGGCAGCAGCACTTCGAGCGCGCGCTCGAGTTCCTCCTGCACCGTCCGCTGTCCTGGCTGAGCGGCCCACCCCGCGAATCCGCCGCCGGCGTACTCCAGCAGCAGGCGAGCGGTCAGACCAGCTCCAGCAGCACCATCTCGGTCGCGTCGGAGCGCCGCGGACCGAGCTTCAGAATCCGGGTGTAGCCACCCGGGCGCTCCGTGTAGCGGGGCGCGATCTCCTCGAACAGCTTGTAGACGGTGAACTTGTCCTGGCCGAGGGCGGACAGCGCCTGCCGGCGGGCGTGGAGATCGCCGCGCTTGGCCAGCGTGATCAGCTTCTCGACCTCGGGCTTGACCGCCTTGGCCTTGGCCTCGGTGGTGGTGATCCGCTCATGGGCGATCACCTCCTTGGACAGGTTCATCAGCAGCGCCTTGCGGTGCGAGGCGCTGCGGCTGAGTTGGTATCGCTGACGCTGATGGCGCATGGCGCTCAGACCTTACTCGTTGCGCAGCCCGAGGCCCCGCGCGTGCAACGTCTCGATGACCTCATCGATCGACTTCTTGCCGAAGTTGGGGATCGCGTTGAGCTCGGACTCGGTCTTGGTCACGAGGTCGCCGACGGTCTGGATGCCGGCACGCTTGAGACAGTTGTAGGAGCGGACACCGAGCTCGAGCTCCTCGATCAGGATGTCGTCCATCGCGTTCGGTTGGCGCTGCGGGGCGCCGCCGGGGCCGCCGACCAGCCCGGGCTCGAGCGCACCGGAGTCACCCGTTGCGCGGAGTTCCATGACCCGGTCGGGATCGGTGAAGATCGCCAGCTGGGAGATCAGGATCTCGGCCGCCTCGCGCAGCGCGGCGGGCGGATCGATCGAGCCGTCGGTCTCGATGTCGAGTGTCAGCTTGTCGAAGTCGGTCTTCTGGCCGACGCGCGCCTGCTCGACGTTGTACGCGACCCGGCGCACGGGCGAGAAGATGGAGTCGATCGGGATCACGCCAATCGGCTGGTCGGGAGACTTGTTCTCCTCCGCCGGGCGATAACCGCGACCGCGGCCGATGGTTAGGTAGACCTCGAGCTTGGTCTTCTTCTCGAGTGTCGCGATGTGCGCATCGGGGTTGAGGATCTCGACGCCGGACGGCAGGTCGATGTCCTTGGCCGAGATCTCACCCGGACCGGTGACCACGAGCGGCGCCTCGATCTCGGTCGCGTCGCTGTGCATCCGGCACACGATCCCCTTCAGGTTGAGCACGATGTCGGTGACGTCCTCCTTGACGCCACGGATCGTCGAGAACTCGTGGGCCACGCCCTCGATCCGCACGCTGGTGACCGCCGCGCCCGCAAGCGAGGACAGCAGCACGCGCCGCAGAGAGTTGCCGAAGGTGTAGCCAAAGCCACGATCGAGCGGCTCGATCGTGAACGAGCCACGGTTGTCGTCGACAGACTCGTTGGAGATTCGTGGGACTTGGAAGTCAAGCATCGGGGTCCTAACGTCGTGGGTTCCTGCCGCCGCCGAGGCGGTTCCGGGCGCCGCACCGGCCGCGTGAGCCGAGCGCGACTGAAAGCTGGTTGCTACTTCGAGTAATACTCGACGATGAGCTGCTCCTCGACCGGGGCGGCGATCTCCCGCCGCTCCGGCTTGCGCAGCACCTTCGCCGTGAGCGAGTCGTGGTCTGCCTGGAGCCAGGCCGGCACCTGGCCGGTCAGCTCCGTCGCATCGCGAATCACCTGCGACGCGCTGGACTTGGTGTGAATCGCGATCACGTCGTCGTCGCGCAGCTGATAGCTGGGAATGTTGACCCGGCGACCGTTCACGGTCCAATGGCCGTGAAGAATCAGCTGGCGCGCCTGGCGGCGTGAGGCAGCAAAACCGAGCCGCACGAGCACGTTGTCGAACCGGCACTCCAGCATCCGCAGAAGGTTCTCGCCGGTGATGCCCGGCTGACGCGAGGCCTTCTCGTAGTAGTTCCGGAACTGCTTCTCGAGCACACCGTAGTAACGGCGGGCCTTCTGTTTCTCGCGGAGCTGCACCCGGTACTCGCTCTGCCTCTGGCGCCCGCGTCCGTGCTCCCCGGGCGGGTACGAACGGCGCTCGACGCCACACTTGTCGGTGAGGCAGCGCTCGCCCTTGAGGAACAGCTTCTGTCCCTCACGGCGGCACTGCTTGCATTGGGGTCCGGTATCTCGAGCCATTCCCTAGACCCTCCTCCGCTTCCGAGGACGGCATCCGTTGTGCGCCTGTGGTGTGACGTCCTTGACGCCGGTGACCTCGAGGCCCGCCGCCTGAAGCGAGCGAATCGCGGTCTCACGCCCGGAGCCGGGGCCCTTGACGAACACCTCGACCTTCTGGAGGCCGTGTTCGATTCCCTTGCGGGCCGCGGCGTCGGCGGTCACCTGGGCGGCGAACGGAGTGGACTTGCGCGAGCCCTTGAAGCCGGCGCCGCCGGCGGACTCCCAAGCGATCACATTGCCGTCGCGATCGGTGAGCGACACGATCGTGTTGTTGAACGAAGTCTTGATGTGGGCCTGGCCGATCGGGATGTTCTTGCGAACCCGACGGCGGCCACGCTGTGGTCTACGCGGAGCTGGACTCACTTCTTGGTCGCCTTCTTCCTACCAGCGACCTGCATCCGCTTCGGACCCTTGCGCGTGCGCGCGTTGGTCTTGGTGTTCTGACCGCGGACAGGCAGGCCCCGGCGATGCCGCAGCCCCCGGTAGCAGCCGATCTCCTGCAGACGCTTGATGTTCTGAGAGCGCTCCCGGCGCAGGTCGCCCTCGACGGTGAGCTCGCTGTCGATCTGCTCACGCAGCTTCACGACCTCGTCGTCGGTCAGGTCCCGGACGTAGGTATCGGGCGAGATGCCAACCTCGGCGAGCACCGAATTCGACGTCGAGCGCCCAATCCCGTAGATGTAGGTCAGGCCAATCTCTACTCGCTTGTTGAGGGGAATGTTGACCCCGGAAATACGCGCCATTTACCTACCCCTGTCGCTGCTTGTGTCGCGGATTCGAGCAGATCACAAGCACCCGCCGCTTCCGGCGGATGATCTTGCACTTCTCGCACATCGGCTTGACCGACGGTCGTACTTTCACGCCTGTTCTCTCATGAGTGATTCCATTAGTTTCCTCAGCCCGGCTCTGGAGACCGCTTCAGGCCGCCGCTACCGCGCTGAGGACCGCGCGCAGACGCAAAGTCGCGCTACGCGCGCCAACGGGCGATGTTAGCAAGGGCGGGAAATCGGGTCGTTCGACGATTATCTGTGCTTCCGGGCGATCGGGCGAGGTCAAGAGCACGATACGCCTAAGTTGGGGGCGGGCTCCGTGATGCCAAGCCGCCGTGCCGGCGCCTATCGACGGTTCGCGGCCGACTTCGGAGCCGTCCCGCGGGAGCTACGCGGCCGCCGCGCGACCTCCGCCCGCCTCGTGCCACGGGGTCAGCACCCTCGGGCCGGCCGTGGTCACGGCGATCGTGAACTCGAAGTGGGCGGCCAGGGAGCCGTCCTGCGAATAGATCGCCCAGTGGTCCTCGCCCACCCGCACGGCGTGGCGCCCGGCGGTGACCATCGGCTCGACGGCCAGCACCATCCCCTCCTCAAGCAGCACCCCGGTGCCGGGACTGCCGTAGTTGGGAATCTGCGGCTCCTCGTGCATGCTGCGCCCGATCCCGTGCCCGACCAGAGTCCGCACGATCGACAGGCCGGCGGCCTCGACATGCTGCTGGACCGCCGCCGAGACGTCGCCGAGCCGGTTGCCCGGCCGGCACTGCTCGACCGCGACGAACAGCGATTCCTCGGTCACGGTCAGCAGCTTGCGCGCGACCGGCGTGACCGGACCGACGGCAAACGTGCGTGCCGCGTCGGAAACCCAGCCATCGAGGATCACGCCGATGTCGACTGACAGGATGTCACCGCGCCCGAGCCGGTACGGGCCAGGGATACCGTGCACGATCATCGAGTTGGGCGAGGTGCAGATCGAACCCGGGAACCCGCGGTAGCCCTTGAACGCCGGCTCGGCGCCCTGCGAGCGGATGAACTTCTCGGCCGCCTCGTCGAGCTCGCGAGTCGTGACCCCGGGCCGGATCTTCCCCGCCAGCAGGTTCATCGTCTTGACCAGGATCGCCCCGGATGCGGCCATCCGCTCGATCTCCTCCGGGGTCTTCTTGATGATCATGCTCACACGTCCTCTTCGAGGCGGAGTGTGGCGATCACCGCCCGGATGTGGTCGTGGACCTCGGCCGGTGGGCGCGTGCCGTCGATCCGTCGCATCAGTCCCTGCTTGTCGTAGTAGTCGATCAGCGGCGACGTCTGGTCGTGATACACGCGGAGTCGGTTCTCGATCACCTCGGGCTTGTCGTCATCGCGCTGGATCAGCCGCGAGCCGTCCTGATCGCAGACGCCCTCGTGCTTGGGCGGGTCGAACTGGACGTGGTAGTTGTGCCCAGCCTTGACGCACACGCGACGTCCGGAGAGCCGCCGGACCACCTCCTCGTCGGGCGCGTCGATCAGCAGCGCGGCGGTGACGCGGCGGCCGAGCTCGGACAGCTGCTTGTCGAGCGCCTCAGCCTGGGCGATCGTGCGCGGGAAGCCGTCGAGGATGAATCCGTCCTGCGCATCCTCCTCCTGCAGACGCTCGGCGGCCATCCGCACGATCAGATCGTCCGGCACCAGCTCGCCCGCGTCCATGTACCGCTGCGCCTCCTTGCCCAGTTCGGTTCCCTCCTTGACGTTGCCGCGCAGCATGTCCCCTGTCGAGATGAAGGGGAGCTGGAAGTCATTGCGCAGGCGGTCAGCCTGAGTTCCCTTGCCCGCGCCAGGAGGGCCGAACAGGATCAGATTGAGCTCGGACACGAGTGCTCACTGTATCGGGGAAGGGGTGTCCAACGCAGCCTCTAAAGCACTAGGGCCGGCTTCCCTGCCGGCCCACCCCACTGCTTCGTGCTCGCGCCCCCTCGGTGCCCCCTTATCGGGTTTGCCCCCACTGCGGTCGTGCCCTTTGTCGCGCTATGCGCCCCCAACACGATTGCCTGGCCAAGACTAGGGACCGTTCCGTGCTTTCACACCAGGGATCGACCCTAGTCTTTCGCCCCCCTGGCGTTGCGAAGATCGCGCACCGCGGGGTCACCCAGCCGTGCGTCCTCGATCGCCTCGACGAGCTCGATCCATCCGCTGAAGCTCCGGTCCTGCGCCCCGGTTTCCGAGACGAGACCTCGGATCGGCTCCGAATCCAGCTCGATCGCTAGATGTACATGCCTGACGCTCCGATCCACGCACCCAGGATCGTGGTTTGACGCCGGTTTCGCACCAGGGAAGCACCCCAGGATTAGGCGCCCGAGCCGCCAGCGCTCAAAATACTTCGAAACTGGGTATAGCAATATCCATGCCGGTGCGGGAGGCGCCTGACAGACGTGGACGAGAGCTGCGCGGAAGCGCCGGCCTCTTCGAGCGAGAGGCCGCCCTGCGGGCTATCGAAATCGTGCTGGACGCGGCGTGCGATGGTCACGGTGCCGCGCTCCTGTTCGAGGGACACGCCGGAATCGGCAAGACTCGACTGCATGAGGCCGCGCTCGACGGCGCTCGCGCACGTGGCATGCGGGTGCTGCGCGCCGCGGGCGCGGAGCTCGAACGCGAGATCGCGCTCGGGGTGGCGGGCCAGCTGCTCGATGCCCAGCTCCGAGCACTCCCCGATCCGCAGCGCAATGCACTGCTCGACCAGGCCCCGGAGCGGATCAGGGCGCTCGCAGGTCTGGCGCGGCCAGCCGCCGCGCACGCCGCAGACCTGTCGGTGTCGCACGGGCTGTTCACCCTGATCGCGACCGCAGACGAGCAGCGCCCGGTGCTGATCGCAATCGACGATCTGCACTGGTGCGACACCGCCTCGCTCGAGTTCATCCTCTACCTGCTCCACCGCCTCGAGGAGCTGCCGCTCGCGGTCGTGATGAGCTGGCGCCACGAGCCCGGCGAGCCGCTGTCCGACGTGCTTGACCGGATCGCCACCCACCCTCGCGTGCTCGCGGAGCACCTTTCAGCGCTCGGACGCGAGGCCGTGGCCGAACTCGTGCAGCGCGTGTTCGGCGGTGTGGCCGACGAGGCCGTGATCGATGCCTGCTTCCAGGCCACCTCCGGGAACCCGTTCTACCTCCACGAGCTGCTGCTCGCCCTGCGGCACGAGAGCGGAGCCGACGCCGGCGAGCTGGCGCGCCGGGCTCGGGCGCTCGTGCCTGACGCGGTGGCCCGCACGCTCCGCGTTCGGGTCGGCCGGATCGGGCCCGACGGGGTCGCGCTGGCGCGTGCATTGACGGTGCTCGGCGACGACACGCCGCTGAGGCTCGCGGCGGCGCTCGCGAACCTGCCGATCGATCGCGCCTCGGTGGCGGCGGATGCGCTCGCCTCGGTGGAGATCCTGCTCGCGCGCGAGCCGCTGCGGTTCGTGCACCCGCTGGTCCGGCACGCGATCGAGAACGACATCCCGGCCTCGGAGCTGGCCACCCGTCACCTCGATGCCGCCCACCGGCTGTTCTCAGAGGGCGCAGGGCCGGAGCGGGTCGCCGCGCATCTGCTGCTCGGCCGGGCTGAGGGATCCGAGTGGGTCGTCCGCCAACTGCGTGCGGCGGCGCGCGAGGCCCGCGGCCGCGCGGCGCCCCAATCCGCTGTTCGTTACCTCCAGCGCGCGCTCGCCGAACCGCCGGAGCCGGAGTGCCTCAGCGACGTGCTCGCCGAGCTGGGTGCCGCCGAGGGGGCGGCGGGCCTCGCGACGGCGCCCGAGCACCTCGAGCAGGCGATGGCCGCGAGCGGCGATCCGTACCGCCGCGCGGAGCTCGCGCTCCAGCACGGCCATGCCCTCTACAACGAGGGCAGATACGAGCGGGCCGCGAGCGTCTACGACGCCGGCATCGCTGAGCTCGCGCGCTCGGAGCGAGGCGGGCTCGACGCGCTCGAGCTCCACGACGAGCTGCAGACCGGGTTCACGGTCACGGGTGCGATCTCCGACCGGCTCAGACCCGCGGCGCTCGAGCGCTCCGCCGAGCTGCTGCAGCGCGCGGTCACGTCCGGCTCGCCGACGCACGGCCAACGGCTGCTGTTGGCGCAGGGCGCGCTCCACGGGGCGCTGGGGGGCGAGCCGGCAGCACGCGTCCTCGAGCTCTCGGAGCGCGCCTGGGATTCGGGGCGGCTGCTCCGCCGCGACACGTCTGACGGTATTGCCTGGCTGCTGGTCGCCAGCTCGATCTGCATGAGCGGCGAGCTCGAGCGCTCGATCGAGATCACCGATCAAGTGCTGGCCGAGGCCCAGCGCCGTGGCTCGCCGCTCGCGTTCGCCACAGCCAGCTACTTCCGCGCCACGCCGGAGCGCTGGCAGGGCCGGATCACCGACGCGCTGGCCGATCTCGAACTGGCCCGCGACGCCCGCCGCTTTGGGTGGCGGCGGTTTGAGCGTGCGGCGGCGGCGAGCTACTGCCTGTGCCTGATCGAGACCGGCGAGCTCGAGCGGGCCGAGCGCGCGCTGACTGAGGACACGCCGCTCGAGCCGGTCACCGACCTGGAGGACGCCCGGCGGCTCTACGCATTCGCCGAGCTTCGGCTCGCCCAGGGCCGGCCCCGCCAAGCGTTCGAGACGGCGCTGGCGGCGGGAGCGGAGATCGAGCGCACGGTCAGCGTCTGGGCCTACTGCCCGTGGCGAAGCACCGCGGCGCTGGCGGCACTGGCGCTCGGCGACCGCGAGCGGGCCTGCGAGCTGGCCCGGGCGGCGCTCGAGCTGAGCGAGCGAACCGGCGCAGTTCCCCTGCGGATCCGCGGCCTCCGGGCGCTCGGCCTATGCGAGCAGGGCGAGGAGGGCCTCGAGCTGCTCCGCCAGGCCACCGAGTTGGCAGCGACCGGCCCGACGCGGCTCGAGGGGATCCGAGCGCTGGTCGAGTTCGGCGCGGCGCTGCGACGCGGCAATCAGCGCGCTGCGGCCCGGGAGCCCTTGCAGATCGCCGCCGACCTGGCCCTGCAGGGTGGCGCAACCGTGCTCCACAACCGCGCGCGGACCGAGCTTGCCGCGGCGGGCGCACGCCCGCGGCGCACCGCGCTGCGGTCAGGTCCCGCGTCGCTGACCCCGAGCGAGCGACGGATCGCCGAGCTCGCCGCCGGCGGCCATAGCAACCGCGAGATCTCGCAGAGCCTGTTCGTGACGCCGAAGACCGTCGAATACCACCTGCGCAACGCGTATCGCAAGCTCGACATCGAGTCGCGGCGCGAGCTGCCCGCCGCCCTCACCCGCTAGAGGATCACGAAGCTCAGGCTGACCGGCGCTGACTTGCGGCCGCTGACGCTCGCCACGAGCGTCGCCTTGTAGCTGCCGGGGACCAGCGCGCCCCCGTGCAGCGTGCCGTCGAAGCCGATCGTTGCCTTGCCCGCGCGTTTGTGCGAGGAGATCGAGCCGTTGGTGACCGTGCGCCCGTGATGCAGGTGCGTGATCGTGATCGTGACCTGGGATGCGAGCGACAGGGTGAACTGGAACGTGACCTCCGTGCCGACGTGGAAGCGCCGTTTGCTCAGGCGCGCGCCGGAGATCGTCAGCGGCACGCGAGCGACGTTGACCGTCACTGTCTGCGCGCTCGCCGAGCCGTTCAGGTTCGACGCCGCGTAGGTGAACTGGTCACGCCCGCTGAACCCGGACTTCGCCGTGTAGGTGACCTTTCCGGCGCTCGCGCTCAGCCCGCCGAGCGTGCCGTGGGCCGGCCGCCGGACGATCGCGTACTGGACCGCCAGCCGGGCCGGATCCCCGCAGCTGAGCTGGACGGCGACCGGATGCGTGCCGTGCGTGGCGACGGCGACCGATCGGCAGACCGGCGGTGCGAACTCGTAGGCGCCGATGTCGCACGCCCCGCCGGCAGGCTGGGGTCGCACGACGCCGCGCTGGTCGGTGCTCGGGCACCCGGCGCCGGTCGCCGGCACCTGACCGATCGCCGCGCTCCCGGACAGCAGACCCATCGTCTGGGTGGGTCCGCCGTGGTCGGCGAGTGGCGAGAGCTTCGGGTCGCCGGTGACGGTATGCGGGCAGGAGATGTCGGGGAAGCTCAGGTTGTGGCCCCCATCGGTGATGGTCCCGATGCAGTTGCCGGGCGAGTTCGAGGCGGCGAGCGTGTCCTGCTCGGACATCGCGCCGGCCGCCTCGACGTCGAGTCCACCGCCGAGGCCTGAGCCACCGAGCCCGCCGTCGGTGCCGTCGCCACCGTTCCCTACGCCACCGCTGCCGAGGTTGCCACCACCGCCGGCTTCGTTGTCGGCGATCGTCGAGCTCGCCAGGTTGAGCGATCCCTGCTGCTCGTAGACGCCGCCACCGGCACCGCCCTGACCACCGCCTCCGCCCTGACCACCGGTCCCAGCGACCCCGGCGCCAAAGCCGCCGACGCCGCCATACCCGCCGTCGCCCGCGGTGTTCGAGGCCACGGTGGAATTGAGGACCGAGGAGCTCCCGAGGGCGTTGATCCAGATCCCCGCGCCCAGGCCGCCTGTTCCGCCTTCGCCTCCGCCGCCGCCGTTGCTTGCCTGGCCGCCAGGCCCGCCGACGCCTCCGTTCCCGGTCAGGTTGCCGGCGATCGTCGAGCCCGTTACGGTCAGCGGGCTGAAGGTGCTCGCAATCCCGGCCCCGGAGCCCCCGTTCCCGCCGACGCCACCGGTCTGGCCGGTGCTCGCGCCGGCGCCGCCGGCCCCGCCGCTGCCGCCGTTGCCGGTCCGGTTGCCGGAGATCGTGGAGCTGACAACGGTCAGGCTTCCCTGGTTGAGGACCCCGGCGCCGTTGCCGCCGGTACCGCTCGGACCGGCCGTACAGCCGGCGCCCGCGCCCGTCTTGGAGCCACCGCCGCCGCCCGCACCGCCGTCGCCGGTGCTGTTGTCGGTGACCGTGACTCGGGTCAGGGTCAGCGCGCCACTGTTGTGGAGGCCGCCACCGCCCCCGGCGCTCCCGCCCATCCCGCCGGCACCGCAGGCGGAGCCTGTGAATCCGGAGCCGCCGGGGCCGCCGTGGCCGGTCGCGTTGCCTTCGATCCTCGAGTTGATGATGTTGAGCGTCCCGTCATTGTCGATCCCGCCGCCGAACTCGCTGTCCCCTCCGGACTTGCCGCCCACGCTGCTCGCGGTCCCGTCGGCGCCGACGCTGCCATCCTTCGTGCGCCCCCCGGTGATCGTGACGTTGGCGATCGTCGCCTGGCTCGAGTCCATCTGCAGGACACGGTCGTGGTGATCGCCGTCGATCACCGTCTGCGTGGGATCGCCGGTGCCCTCGATCTCCACCGGGCCCACCAGGCTCAGCGCCGTGCCGAGGCTCAGGTGATAGGTCCCGGGCGCGAGCCTGATCGTCGTGACCGCCGGCGCCGAGCTGCCGGGACAATCCGGCGACGGGCTGCCGTCGACGACCAGCACCGCCTCGCGCAGCGAGCAGCTCCCGTCGCCCGAGAACGTCTCGTCCTTCGTCGTGTTGACGACGATCGTGGCACCTGCCGACGACGCGCCCCATAGGAGCACGGCGACGACGATTGCAACGGACCCCAACCGCACAGGGCGCAAGGCTACTTCAAGAACCCCTCGTAGTTGCGCATCATCAACTGCGCCTCGAGCTGTTTCATCGTGTCCAGGGCGACGCCGATCACGATCAGAATCGAGGTGCCGCCGAAGAAGAAGTTCGCGTTCGTCTGGTTGATGAGGATCGTCGGCAGGGCCGCGATCGCGGCCAGGAACAAGGCTCCCGGGAAGGTCAGCCTCGCCAGGATGCGATCCAGGAATTCGGCCGTCGGTCTGCCTGGCCTCACCCCCGGGATGAAGCCGCCGTATTTCTTCAGGTTCTCGGCCTGATCGACGGGATTGAACGTCACCGCCGTGTAGAAGTAGGTGAAGAGCACGATCAGGATGCTCTCGCCAAGCACGTAGTGCCACCCCTGCGGGTTGAAGAACGACGCGAGGTGGGTGGCGAAGTTGTTGCGGTTCTGCCCGATCAGCTGGCCGACCGTCGGTGGGATCGCCATCACGCTGGCTGCGAAGATGACCGGGATCACGCCGGCCATGTTGACTCGCAACGGCAGGTAGGTCTGCCCGCCCTGGGTCATTCTTCGCCCGATCACCCGTTTGGCGTATTGGATCGGGATCCGGCGCTGGCCCTCCTGTACGAACACGATCGCCGCGACGACGCCCACGACGATGAACGGCATCACGACCCGGAACACCTGATCAGGGTTCGTCCACCAAGCCTGGACGCCGTGCGGGATCCGCGAGACGATGCTGGCGAAGATCAGCAGCGAGATGCCGTTGCCGATGCCGCGCTGGGTGATCAGCTCGCCGATCCACATCAGCAGCACCGTGCCCGCGGTCAGCGAGATCACGATCAGGAACACCTTGCCGAGGTCGAAGTTCGGGATCAGCGTCTGGCCCGCCTGCTTCTCGAAGCTGCGGAACAGGAACACGTAGCCGATCGACTGGGCGAAGGCCAGGCCGACGGTCAGATACCGCGTGTACTGGGTGATCCGCGCCTGGCCGACCTCGCCCTCCTTGGAGAGCTTCTCCAGCGACGGGACCACGACCTGCAGCAGCTGCAGGATGATCGACGCGGTGATGTAGGGCATGATCCCGAGCGCGAAGATCGCGATTCGTCCCAGTCCTCCACCGGAGAACAGGTTGAGCAGCCCGAGGATGTTGCTGCCGCCGAAGTTGCTCTCGATCTGCTTGACCGCCGCGGAGTTGATTCCCGGGGCGGGGATGTGCGTGCCGAGGCGGTAGATCGCGAGCGCGCCCGCCGTGAACAGGATCTTCTTGCGGATGTCCGCGACCCTGAACGCGCCGAGGATCGTCGACACCATGCTTAGCTCTCCGCCGGGCTCTCCGTCGCGATCACTTGGCAGGTGCCGCCGGCCGCTTCGATCTGCTCGCGAGCGCTCTTGCTGAACCCGTGGGCATGGACGGTCAGTGGCTTGGAGATCGAGCCTCTGGCCAGCACCTTG
Organism: uncultured Solirubrobacterales bacterium; assembly: GCA_963796645.1. Lineage (GTDB taxonomy): Bacteria > Actinomycetota > Thermoleophilia > Solirubrobacterales > Solirubrobacteraceae > Palsa-465. Next base: position 737,196 of record CAWCMQ010000011.1, read on the forward strand.
ACCGGAATCCCTTTGCGGGTGGCGAGGCCCTTTGCCTTCATCTCCTCAAGAGTAACGGCCGCGCCCTGCTCGAACCGAGCCTCGAGATCCTCGAGGTTGACCGGCTGGGTGTGGGTCCGGAACGGCTCGAACGGCATCGACTTCTTCATGTGCGGGCCGCGCAGCTTGCGCATCCGCATGTGAATCGGGTTCTGGCCGCCCTCGAAGCGAGCGCGGCGCTTCGCGCCGGAGCGCGAGCCCCAGCCCTTCTGTCCGCGGCCGGAGGTCTTGCCAGTGCCTGAACCCTCACCTCGGCCGATGCGCTTGCGCGGCTTGCGCGACCCGGGGGCGGGCTTGAGATTGTGCAGCCCGACCCGCTCCGGCGGAGATTCAGCCATCCTCGGAGACCTCCACCAGGTGGCGGACCTTGTGAAGCATGCCGCGCAGCTGGGGCGAATCGGTCCGCTCGACGCTGTGGCCGATCCGGCGCAGGCCGAGCGAGCGGAGGGTGTCGAGCTGGCGCTTGTCGCAGCCGTTGCGCGACCTGCGCTGCGTGATCGTGAGCGTGCTCACGCCGGCGTCTCCTCGGTCTCGGGCGTCTCGGCGACGGCGCCGTTGGTGGCCGCGCCATCGGTCTCCTCGGTCGTCAGGCCGAGCACCTGGTTGATCGAGAGGCCACGGATCTCGGCTACCTCGTCCGGGGTGCGCAGCGACTCGAGCCCGGCCATCGTCGCCTTCACGAGGTTGATCGGGTTCTGCGAGCCGAGGCTCTTGGAGAGGATGTCGGTGATCCCGGCCAGCTCGAGCACCGCGCGCACCCCGCCGCCGGCGATCACACCGGTACCGGGCGAGGCGGGCTTGAGCAGCACCCGACCGGCACCGAACACGCCGGTCGTCATGTGGGTGATCGTCGAGCCGTGCTTGGGCACGCGGTAAAGGTTCTTCTTGGCCCGCTCCACACCCTTCTGGATCGCCACCGGGACCTCGTTGGCCTTGCCGTAGCCGATGCCGACGACGTCGCGCTCGTCGCCGACCACGACCAGCGCGGTGAACGAGAAGCGCCGGCCGCCCTTGACGACCTTCGCGACGCGGTTGATCTCCACGACCCGCTCCTGCAGGTCGAGGCCGGTTGCTGAAACTGTGCGATCACGTGCCATAACGAATGTCCAGACTAGCTAGAAGTTGAGTCCGCCCTCGCGGGCACCCTCGGCGAGCGCCTTGACGCGTCCGTGGTACTGGTAGCCGCCGCGGTCGAATACCGCGTTCTCGATGCCTGCGGCCTTGGCCCGGTCGGCCAGTACCGTGCCGACGCGCTGGGCCTGCTCCATCGGCTTCAGCGAGCTCAGGTCGGCCTCGGTCCAGCCGGCCGACGCGAGCGTCCGGCCGCTGTCGTCATCGATCAGCTGCGCGAAGATGCCGCGGTTGGAGCGGAACACGGAGATGCGGGGGCGCTCGGCGCTGCCGCGGATCTTGGCGCGCACGCGGCGGCGCCGCTTGAGACGGCGGGCAGGGGCGGTGGTCACGGTCATGCCCGCTTACCGACCTTCCGGGCGACGTACTCGCCCTCGTAGCGGATCCCCTTGCCCTTGTAGGGCTCGGGCTTGCGCTGCTTGCGGATGAACGCCGCCAGCTCCCCGACGCGCTGCTTGGAGGCGCCGCGCACGACGATTCGGGTCGGCTGCGGGACCTCGAACTCGATCCCTTCGGGCGCCTTGATCGAAACCGGGTGCGAATAACCGAGCGCCAGCTCGAGGTCGCGGCCGCGCAGCTGCGCGCGATAGCCGACGCCCTGGATCTCGAGGCGCTTCTCGAAGCCGTCGGTGACGCCGGTCACCATGTTCGCGATCAGCGTCCGCGTCAACCCGTGCAGCGCCCGATGCTCGCCGCGATCGGTCGGGCGCGTGACGACCACCTGATCGCCATCGTGCTCGACCTTCATGGCGCGCTGGATCCGCTCCGAGAGCTCGCCCTTGGGACCGTTGACGGTCACGCGATCGGGCTCGATCGCGATCGTCACGCCGGACGGAACCGGGATGGGTTGCTTGCCGATTCGGGACATGGCTACCAGACCTTAGCTACGACCTCTCCACCGACGCCCTCGATCTTGGCGTCGTGGCCGGTCATCACGCCCCTGGAGGTGGAGATGATCGTCGTGCCCATCCCGCCCTGAATCCGGGGGATGTGATCACTGTCCACGTAGGTGCGTCGGCCGGGGCGCGAGACCCGCTCGATCCCGCTGATCACCGGCTTGCGGTCGTCGGTGTACTTGAGCGTGATCGAGATCTCCTCGCCCGGCCGGCCGGGAACCGGTGGGTGGATCTCGTAGCCCTCGATATATCCCTGCTCCTTGAGGATCCGCGCGAGCTCGCGCTTGAGCTTCGAGGATGGGATCGCCACGTCTTGGTGCTGAGCCTTCGCCGCGTTGCGCAGGCGCGTAAGGAAATCGGATACGGGATCGGTCATCGACATGAGGGTTACCAGCTCGACTTCGTCATCCCGGGGACATAACCGTTGTGCGCGAGCTCGCGCAGACAGATGCGGCAAACCCCGAACTTGCGGTACACGGAGCGCGCGCGGCCGCAACGGCGGCAGCGGGTGTACCCGCGGGTCTTGTACTTGGGTGTCCGCTGCTGGCGGACTCGCTGTGAAACCTTGGCCATTGCCTTCCTTATCTCGCGGCCGCCGGCGTGCGGCCTTCCTTTGAGAATGGCATCCCGAGCGCTTCGAGCAGGACGAACGCCTCCTCGTCACTCGATGCGGTGGTCGTGATCGTGATGTCGAGCCCACGGACCTGATCGATCTCGTCGTAGTCGACCTCGGGGAAGATGATCTGCTCGCGGACGCCCATCGAGTAATTCCCGCGCCCGTCAAAGGCGAGCGGGCTCAGACCCCGGAAGTCCCGGATCCGCGGGATCGCGATCGACATCAGCCGATCCAGGAACTCGTACCCGCGCTCGTTGCGCAGCGTCACCGCGACCCCGACCGGCATGCCCTCGCGCACCTTGAACTGCGCGATCGACTTGCGCGCCCGGCGCACGTTCGGGTGCTGACCGGTGATCGTGGCCAGCTGCTCGGTCGCCGCCTCGAGCATCTTCGAGTCCTGCTTGGCGTCGCCGACGCCCATGTTGACCGTCACCTTCTCGATCCGCGGCGCCTGCATCGGCGTCGAGTACCCGAAGCGCTCGATCAGCGCGGGACGTATCTGCTCAACGTATCTGGTCTTCAGTCGCGCGGTCATCAGTCGAGCCTCGCTCCGCTTCGCTTGGCGACCCGGTAGCGCTTGCCGTCCTCGATCTCGATCCCGATCCGGGTCGGCTTGCCGTCCTTGGGGTCGAGCAGCATCACGTTGGAGATGTGGATCGGCCCCTCCTTCTCGATCACGCCGCCGACCGTCTCGGCGCGCTGGGCGCCGGTGACCTGCTGCGGGCGCTGGTGGCGCTTGACGATGTTGAGGCCCTCGACGTAAACCCGATTCTTCTTCGGCTCCACGCGCAGCACCTTGCCGCGCTTGCCGCTGTCCTTGCCACTGATCACGAGCACCTCGTCATCGGTCTTGATGCGTGTGGACATGGCTAGAGCACCTCCGGCGCCAGGGAGACGATCTTCATGAAGTTACGCTCGCGCAGCTCGCGCGCCACGGGGCCGAAGATGCGGGTGCCGCGCGGGTTGTTCTGCGCGTCGATCAGCACCGCCGCGTTCTCGTCGAAGGCGATGTAGGTGCCGTCCTCGCGCCCGTAGGACTTCTTCGTGCGCACGACGACGGCGGTCACGACCTCGCCCTTCTTGACCGAGCCCTGTGGGCTGGCCTGCTTGACGGTCGCAGTGATCACGTCGCCGACGCCCGCGTAGCGGCGGCGATGGCCGCCCTTAACGCGGATCACGAGGATCTCGCGAGCGCCGGTGTTGTCGGCGACGCGAAGCCGGGTCTCGTTCTGGATCACTTCGCACGCTCCACCACTTCGACCAGCCGCCAGCGCTTGGTGCGCGACAGTGGCCGCGACTCGCGGACGATCACGGTGTCGCCGATGTGCGCGTCGTTACGCTCATCGTGGGCGTGCAGGGTGTTCGAGGTGCGGACGATCTTCTGGTAGCGCCGATGCCGTCGAGCCATGTCGATGCGGACGATGATCGTCTTGTCAGCGCGGTCGGAGACGACGATGCCCTGGCGGGTCTTCTGCACGCCGGGGGCGTGCTCGCGCGGCGGCGTGGACTCGGCGCCGCTCGGGGCGGCCTTGGCCTTCGCCCTGGCGCGCGTCCGCTCGGTGCGCCGCATCGTCGCCTTGCCAGCACGAGTTTGCTGGCGCTCGGCGTGGCGCTCCTCGGGCGTGCGGGACTCACGGACCGGCTGCTTTGCCGCCTTCTCGGCCCGGGCTCGCTGGCGGCGCTCCTTGGGGGCGAGCACCTCGGCCGGCTCAGCCGCCGCGGCGGCGGCGGGCGCAGGCTCGGCAGCGGGCGCCTCGTCGGTGGCGTCCGCAGCCTCCGGAGCCTCAGGGGCCTCCGCAGCCTCAGAGGGCTCCGGAGCCTCAGGGGCCTCCGGTGCCTCAGGGGCATCCGGTGCCTCGGTGGCCTCGGCCGCCTGCGGCGTCTCAGTCTCTTCCACGTTCTCGTTCTCTTCAGTCATTCGCAATCTCTCGTTCGCGGGCGACGGTCAGCGCCCGGGCAACCTCGCGCTTCGCCCTGCGCAGCCCGGAGGTGTTGTCGAGCTCTCCGGTGGCGTGCTGGAAGCGCAGCCCGAACAGCTCACGGCGAGCGGTCGCGACGTGCTCGCGCAGCTCGCCGTCGGACATGTTGCGGATATCGGTGGCCTTCATGAGCTCAGCCGTCCTCTCGCATCACGAACTTCGTGCGCACCGGCAGCTTGTGCCCGGCGAGACGCATCGCCTCCCGGGCCAGCGGCTCGGGCACGCCGGCGAGCTCGAACATCACCCGGCCCGGCTTGACCACGGCCACCCAGCCCTCCGGGTTGCCCTTGCCGGACCCCATTCGGGTCTCGGCGGGCTTCTTCGTGAAGGGCTTATCGGGATAGACGTTGATCCACACCTTGCCGCCACGCTTGATCTTGCGGGTCATGGCGATCCGAGCAGCCTCGATCTGGCGGTTCGTGAGCCAGCCCGCGTCGAGCGACTTGAGGCCGTATTCGCCGAACTGCACCTTGACCTGGCCGCGCGAGAAACCGCCGCGTCGGCCGCGGTGCTGCTTGCGGTGCTTTACGCGCTTGGGAGACAGCATCAGCGCTGGGCTCCTCCGCCCTGCGATGGGCCGCTGCCAGTGCGGGGTCCGCGGCCACCGCCGCCACCACCGCCGCGGCCACCACCGCCGCCGCCGCGTCCACCACCGCCGCCACCGCGTCCACCGCCGCCGCGACCGCCGGGACCGCCAGGTCCACCGCCGCGTCCGCCGGGACCACCGGGTCCACCACCGCGTCCGCCGGGACCACCACCGCGTCCGCCAGGTCCACCACCGCGTCCGCCGGGACCGCCAGGTCCACCACCGCGTCCGCCGGGACCACCGGGTCCACCACCGCGTCCGCCCGGGCCGCCGCGACCGCGTCCGTCGCGACCACCGCGTCCGCGGCCGTCACGTCCGTCGCGACCACCACGCTCCGGGGCCTGCGGCGCCGGCTCGTCCATGATCGTCAGATCCGCACCGGTGTAGCCCTCGGGCATGATCTCGCCCTTGTTGATCCAGCACTTGACGCCGATCCGGCCGAACGTCGTGCGGGCCTCGTGGAAGCCGTAGTCGATGTCGGCGCGCAGCGTGTGCAGGGGCACACGGCCATCCGAATAGCCCTCGGTCCTCGCCATCTCAGCACCACCGAGCCGGCCTGAGACCTGGACCTTGACGCCCTTGGCGCCGGAGCGCATCGCGCTGGTGAGCGCACGCTTCATCGCGCGGCGGAAGGCAACGCGGTTCTGGAGCTGCTCGGCAATCGACTGCGCCACCAGGCGCGCATCGAGCTCGGGACGCTTGATCTCGAGGATGTTGACCTTGACCTGCTTGCCGGTGATCCGGTGCAGGTCACGGCGAAGCTGGTCGACCTCGGAGCCTGACTTGCCGATCACGATGCCCGGGCGCGCGGTGTGGATGTTGATCTCCACCTCCGTCGCGTTCTTGCGGATCGTGATGTCGGACAGGCCGGCGTGCGAAAGACGGCCGATGATGTGCTGGCGGATCAGCGTGTCCTCGTGCAGGAAGTCCGAGAAGTTGCGCTCGTTGAACCAGTTCGACTTCCAGTCGTGGATGTAGCCCACGCGGATCGATTCGGGGTGAACTTTCTGGCCCATGTTGTGTCGTTATTCCTTCGGCGTGAGCAGGATCGTGAGGTGGCTGGTGCGCTTGCGAATCCGTGTCGCGCGTCCCATCGCGCGCGGGCGGAACCGCTTGATCGTCGGACCCTCGTCGGCATGCACTGCCTTGACGTACAGGTCCTCGCCGACGAGCTCGTGGTTGTGCTCGGCGTTCGCGACCGCTGACTCGAGCAGCTTGCTCCAGTCGCGCGCGACCGCACGCGGCGTGAGAGCGAGGATAGCTCGCGCCTCCTCCACTGTCTTTCCGCGGATGTGATCGCACACGAGGCGCGCCTTGCGGGCGCTCGAGCGAACGTACTTGGCCTGGGCCCGCACGACCGGCGGCGGCAGGTTGGGATCGCGGTCAGGACGACGACGGCGCCGCGCCGGAGCGGGCGTTGCCGGGGCCTTCTCGGCCGGGGCCTCGGTCGCCTCGGCACCGCGGCGGCGCCGGCGGCGAGCGGGCTTGGCGGGTGCCGGGGCCTCGGGCTCAGCCTCGCCCTCTGCTTCGTCGTCGGCTTCGAGGACAACCTCGGTCGCCTCCTCAGCTTCCTGATCCTCAGAAGTGGGCGTCACCTCGTCGGCGGCAGCCTCAGGCGTGGGCGCGTCCGCGTCCGAAGCCCCTTGCGTGGACTCGGTCTCCGACTGCGCCTCGGACTCTTCCTCGACGCGCGGCGCTTCGGACGCGGGAGCGTCCTCGGCCGGCTTCTTACGCGTCCGCCGGCGCTTCGGCTTCTCTTCCGGCTCTTCGGTCATCGCCTCTTGCCCGTGTTGGCATGGCCGCGGTAGAGCCGCGTGGGCGCGAACTCGCCCAGCTTGTGCCCGACCATCGACTCGCTGATGAACACGGGCACGTGCTTGCGGCCGTCGTGGACGGCGATCGTGTGCCCGACCATCTCGGGGAAGATCGTGGAGGTCCGCGACCAGGTGCGCAGCATGCGCTTCTCGCCGCTTGTGTTCAACGACTCGATCCGCGCCATCAGGCGGTCCTCAGCCCACGGGCCCTTCTTGCTCGATCGACTCAACGCTTCTTACCTCTTCTCCGGCCGCGCACGATGTAGCGGTCCGATTGCTTGCCCTTCTTGCGGGTGCGGTACCCGAGCGTCGGCACGCCCCACGGAGTCACCGGATGGCGGCCCGGGGTGGTGGAGCCCTCGCCACCACCGTGCGGGTGGTCGACGGGGTTCATCGCGGTGCCGCGCGTCTGCGGACGCACGCCCATGTGACGCTTGCGCCCGGCCTTTCCGATCTTCACGTTCTGGTGATCGGAGTTCCCGATCACGCCGACGGTGGCGCGGCACTCGGCCCGAACCATGCGCATCTCGCCCGACGGAAGGCGGAGCGTCACATACTCGCCCTCCTTGGCCAGGAGCTGGACTCCGACGCCGGCTGAGCGCGCGAGCTGCCCGCCGCGACCCGGCGTCAGCTCGACGTTGTGGACCACCGTACCGGCGGGCATGTTGGCCAGCGGCAGGCTGTTGCCGACGCGGATGTCGGCGCTCGGACCCGACTCCACCGTCATCCCCACGCGCAGCCGCTGAGGCGCCAGGATGTAGCGCTTCTCGCCGTCCGCATAGTGCACCAGCGCGATATAGGCCGAGCGGTTCGGGTCGTACTCGATGTGCGCGACCTTTGCCGGGACTCCGTCCTTGCGGCGCTTGAAGTCGATCTTGCGGTACAGGCGCTTGGCCCCGCCACCGCGGTGGCGCGAGGTCTTGCGTCCCTTGGCGTTGCGCCCTCCGGACTTCTTCAGGCCCTCGGTGAGCGACTTCTCCGGATCGGATCGGGTGATCTCGGCGAAATCCGGATAGGTGACGAAGCGGCGTCCCGGTGAGGTCGGCTTGGGATTGCGAATCGGCATTACTCACTCACATCCAGTCCGCGGAAGATCGGGATCGTCTCGCCCTCGCGCACCTGCACGATCGCCTTCTTCCAATGGCGCGTGCGGCCGGCGGTCTGGCCGCGGCGCTTGGGCTTGCTCTTTACCGAGGCGGTCCGGACCGCCAGCACGTGGACGTCGAACAATTGCTCGACGGCCTGGCGAATCTGGGTCTTGTGCGCGCGGTCGTGGACCCTGAAGGTGTACTTGCCGGCCTCCGCGAGCACGTAGGTCTTCTCCGAGACCACAGGGCGGATGATCACCTGGCTCGGATCCATCACTCATCGCTCCCGGAGGCGCGGACGACCAGCTCGGGGAGCGCCGCCTCGGACACAAGCAGCGATGCGGCGCCGATCACGTCGGCGACCCCGGCATCGCCCACCGGCATCACATCCACACGTGCGAGATTGCGGAACGACTTGCCCGCCGCGGCCTCCGACTCGGTCAGGAGCACGAGCGTCGGAGCCCCGGCACCCCAGTCGGCCAGCAATGACACGGCCTGCGATGTCGAGGGGGCATCGAACTTCGTGGCGTCGAACACCGCCATCGAGGAGCGTCCGGCGTGGGCCGAAAGCGCGCTGCGAAGCGCGGCGCGGCGCGCCTTGCGGTTGACCTTGACCGTGTAGCTGCGCGGCGTCGGGCCGAAGGCGACGCCACCGCCGGCGAAGTGTGGCGCGCGGATCGAGCCCTGGCGGGCGCGGCCGGTCCCCTTCTGACGCCAAGGCTTGGCGCCGCCGCCGCGAGCCTCGCCGCGGGTTAGGGTCGAGGCGGTGCCGCGCCGGCGAGCGTTCAGCTCGGCGCGGACGGTCTCGTGAACGAGCGGCATGTTGAAGCGTGCCTCGAAGGCCGTGGCATCGAGCGTCACGCTGCCGCCGCCAAGCACCGGAGCCTCAGCCATCGGTCCGCACCTCCACGGTCCCGCCCTTCGGTCCCGGCACCGCGCCGCGGACGAGAAGCAGGTTCTGCTTGGGGATGACCTCCACCACGGTCAGCCCGCGCTGGGTCACGCGGCCACCGCCCATCCGGCCGGGTCCGCGCAGGCCCTTGAACACGCGCGAGGGCGTCGCCGAGGCGCCGATCGATCCCGGCGCCCGGACGTTGTGCGAACCGTGCGACTTGGGACCGCTCTTGAAGTTGTGGCGCTTGATCGTGCCCTGAAAGCCCTTGCCCTTCGAAACGCCCGAGACCTTGACCTGGTCTCCGGCGGCGAACGCCTCGCAGGTGACGGTCTGACCCACGAGCAGCTCACCGGCCTCGTCGCGGAACTCGCGCACGACGCGATGGGCCGAGGCGTCGGCCTTCTTCAGGTGCCCGAGCTCGGCCTTCGTCAGGGACTTCTCCTTGCACGCGGCGAACGCCATCTGCACGGCCTCGTAGCCGTCGCGGTCATGGGTCCGGATACCCGTGACCGGGCACGGACCGGCCTCGAGCACGGTGACGCGCTCAACGCGCCCGTCGTCGAGGAATCGCTGTGTCATGCCGAGCTTGCGTGCCAGAATCGCCGCCATCGAAATCCCCTATGAAGCCAGGCGGATCTCGATATCCACGCCGGCCGGGAGATGATCGAGCCGCTGGAGCGAGTCGACCGTCTTCGGGGTCGGTTGATGGATGTCGATCAGTCGCTTGTGCGTGCGGATCTCGAAGTGCTCGCGCGAGTCCTTGTCCTTAAAGGGCGACCGGATCACGCAGTACACGTTCTTCTCCGTCGGCAGCGGCACGGGACCAGAGACGGTCGCGCCTGTGCGCGTAGCCGTCTCGACGATCTCCTTCGCCGCCGCCTCGATCGCCGTGTGGTCGTAGGACTTCAGGCGGATCCGGATCTTGTTTTGAGCAATGGTTGCCAACGGTCTTTTCTCAGCTTGAAGGCGAGCCCCGGGCTCGGGGCCCGCCTCAAAGGTCGTATCTCAATAAAACAGGCGGCGGGTGGCCGCCCATAAACAACTACTTGACGACTTCGGTGACGACCCCCGAGCCGACCGTGCGGCCGCCCTCGCGGATCGCGAACCGCAGACCCTGGTCCATGGCGATCGGCTGGATCAGCTCGATCTCCATCGTAACGTTGTCGCCCGGCATGACCATCTCGGTGCCCTCAGGCAGCTTGGCGACGCCGGTGACGTCGGTCGTGCGGAAGTAGAACTGCGGCCGGTAGCCCGTGAAGAACGGGGTGTGACGACCACCCTCCTCCTTCTTCAAGACGTACACCTCGGCCTTGAACTGGGTGTGCGGCGTGATCGAGCCGGGCTTGCACAGCACCTGGCCGCGCTCGATGTCCTCGCGCTTGGTGCCGCGGAGCAGACAACCAACGTTGTCGCCCGCGCGACCTTCGTCGAGGATCTTCTTGAACATCTCGACGCCGGTGACCACGGTGGTGGTCGTGTCCTTGATGCCCACGATCTCCACGGTCTCGCCCGTCTTGATGATCCCCTGCTCGATGCGGCCCGTGGCCACCGTCCCGCGGCCGGTGATCGAGAACACGTCCTCGACCGGCATCAGGAACGGCTTGTCCAGGTCACGCACCGGCTCGGGGATATAGCTGTCGAGCGCATCAGCGAGCTCGAGGATCTTGGCCTCGGCATCCTCATCTCCCTCGAGCGCCTTGAGCGCCGAGCCGGTGACGAACGGGATGTCGTCGCCGGGGAACTCATACTCGGAGAGCAGGTCACGGATCTCAACCTCGACGAGCTCGAGCAGCTCGGGGTCGTCGACCATGTCGGCCTTGTTGAGGAACACCACGATGTAGGGGACGCCGACCTGACGCGCGAGCAGGATGTGCTCACGGGTCTGCGGCATCGCGCCGTCGGCGGCCGAGACCACGAGGATCGCGCCGTCCATCTGGGCGGCCCCGGTGATCATGTTCTTGACGTAGTCGGCGTGCCCCGGGCAGTCGACGTGTGCGTAATGCCGATTCGGCGTCTGGTACTCGACGTGTGAGGTCGCGATCGTGATCCCGCGCGCTTTCTCTTCAGGAGCGTTGTCGATCGATTCGAACGACCGCACCTCAGTGCCGCCGAACCTCTCGTTCAGCACCTTCGTGATCGCGGCGGTCAGCGTCGTCTTTCCATGGTCGATGTGACCGATGGTGCCGACGTTGACATGGGGCTTGTCGCGCTCGAACTTGGCTTTCGCCACTTTGGTGTCGCTCCTTCTGTTTCAGTGGTTCCGTTCGCCCTGAGGGCGAACCTCGAAAATCTATCGGACTTCCGTCCGCAGTAGCTGCTACGCCGGTTGGAGTTCTCCCACGACCTTCTCTGCGATGTTCGCCGGCACCTCGTCGTAGCGCTCGAACTGCATCGTGTAAGTGGCGCGGCCCTGGGTGTTGGATCGAAGATCGGTCGCGTAGCCGAACATCTCGGCCAGGGGCACGTAGGCGCTGACGACCTGCGCGTTCCCGCGCTGCTCCATGCCCTGGACGTGCCCGCGGCGGCGGTTGAGATCGCCGATCACGTCGCCCATGAACTCCTCGGGCGTCACAACCTCGACCGCGAAGATCGGCTCGAGCAGGACCGGCTTGGCCCGCTTGACCGCCTCCTTCAGGGCCAGCGAACCGGCGACCTTGAACGCGATTTCGCTCGAATCAGTGTCGTGGTACTTGCCGTCGTTGAGAGTCACTCGCACGTCGACCATCGGGTAGCCGGCGCGGGGGCCGTTCTCGAGCGCCTCCTCGACGCCCTTCTCCACGGCCGGAATGAACTCGGTCGGGATCGCGCCACCCTTGATCTTGTTGATGAAGTCAAAGCCCTCGCCTGGAGCCGGCTCGACGTTGATGTAGACGATGCCGTACTGGCCGGAGCCACCGGTCTGGCGGACGAACCGGCCCTCGACCTTTTCGGCGGTGCCACGGATCGTCTCTCGGTAGGAGACCTGCGGGCGCCCGACGTTTGCGTCGACCTTGTACTCGCGCAGCATGCGATCGACCAGCACCTCGAGGTGAAGCTCGCCCATCCCCGAGATCTCGGTCTGGCCGGTCTCCTCGTTGGTGCGGACCTGGAAGGTCGGGTCCTCCTCGGCCAGGCGGCCGAGCGCGACCGACATCTTCTCCTGATCGGCCTTGGTCTTCGGCTCGATCGCGACCTTGATCACCGGCTCGGGGAACACGATCGTCTCGAGCTTGATCGGCTTGTCCGGCGCACACAGCGTGTCGCCGGTGGCGACCTGCTTGATCCCGACGCCGGCGGCGATGTCGCCCGCGAAGACCTCCTTGACCTCCTCGCGCTCGTTCGCGTGCATCATCAGGATGCGCCCGATCCGCTCGGTGCGGCCCGTGTTGGCGTTGAGCACGCGCGACCCGGCCTCGAGGCGGCCCGAGTAGACGCGGAAATAGGTCAGCTTGCCGACATAGGGGTCGGCCATGATCTTGTGCACCAGCGCCGAGAACGGCTCGTCGTCGGAGGCGTGGCGGACGGCTGGCTTCTCGCCACCGTTGTCCGAGCCCTTGGCCGGCTCGAGGCCCTCGACCGGCGGCACGTCAAGCGGGCTGGGCAGGTAGTCGATGACGGCGTCGAGCAGGGGCTGGACGCCCTTGTTCTTGAAGCTCGAGCCGCATAGAACCGGGGTGAGCACGATCTCGAGCGTGGCCTTGCGGATCGCCGCCTTGAGGCGGTCGACCGGGATCTCCTGCTCCTCGAGGATCATCTCGAGCAGCTCGTCGTCGTAATGCGAAACCTCTTCGAGCAGGTGCTCACGCGCGGCAGCGGCGTCGGCGACCAGCTCGTCCGGAATCTCAACGACTTCCTGCTCCTTGCCGAGTTCGTCCTTGTAGATGATCGCCTTGTTGGCGACCAGGTCGACGATCCCGCGGAAGTCGGCCTCGCCGCCGATCGGCAGCTGGATCGGCACCGGGTGGGCGCCGAGCCGGTCGACCATCGTCTGCACGCCGCGCTCGAAGTCGGCGCCGATGCGGTCCATCTTGTTGATGTAGGCGATGCGCGGGACCCGGTACTTGTCGGCCTGCCGCCACACGGTCTCGGACTGCGGCTCGACGCCGGCGACCGAGTCGAACAGCGCGATCGCGCCGTCAAGCACGCGCAGCGAGCGCTCCACCTCGACGGTGAAGTCGACGTGACCCGGCGTGTCGATGATGTTGATCCGGTATCCCTTCCACTCGGCCGTCGTGGCCGCAGAGGTGATCGTGATGCCCCGTTCCTGCTCCTGCTCCATCCAGTCCATGACGGCGGCGCCCTCGTGAACCTCCCCCATCTTGTAGGTGCGACCGGTGTAATAGAGGATGCGCTCAGTCGTCGTCGTCTTACCGGCGTCGATGTGAGCCATGATCCCGATATTGCGAGTGTTCTCTAGCGTGAACTTACGAGGCATCAGCTTGTGTGGTGTGAGGCGGTTTCCCGGACCGCGTTCCGGGCGGACTGTCCTCGCCGATTTCGGACATGAAAAAGGGCCCAGGGGGCCCCTTCACGACGCATCTGTCGACGTGGGGCGGTTTTCTATTTGGTCGGCGTCTCCATCGCTTGGATATTCCGCGCCCGGGAGCGAGCACAGGTGAACGCAACACCGCCCGAGGCGAACTCCGAATATAGCAGAGCCCCTCGGCAATCCCGGCCCGATTCGGCGCGCCGGGCGGCCGGCTCAGAGAGTACCTCAGGGGTGGCTCTCGCGGTCCTCTGCGGCGGGCTGTTCGGCGCCCTGCTGCTGCTCGTGGCCGAGTTCACGACCCTGTACAACGTGAAGACCAGCACCGGCGGCGTACTGGTCAAATCCGTCTCCACCGGCTCCAACCACTCCTACGCGATGGTGCCGATCGCGCTCCTGGCCGCCCTGCTCGCATTCGCCGTCTGGCGCCAGGGGAGCCGGCCGGCGCTACTGGCGATCGGCCTGCTCGGGCTGCTCGCGCTGCTGATCAGCCTGCTCGGCGATCTGCCCGACGCGCACGCCACGGGCCTGATCGGATCGGCCGCGACCCACTACGCAGTCGCCACCTCCCGCCCAAGCGCCGGCTTCTACATGGAGACGCTCGGAGGGGTGGTGCTGATCATCACCTGCGTGTCCGGGTTCATCATGCTGGGGGCGCCGGGGGCGGGGTCGCGGGGCGGGGCGGCTTCGGGGGGGGCGTCTTCGGGCGCGGGGTCGCGGGGCGAGGCGGCTTCGGGGGCGGGGTCGCGGGGCGAGGGGTCGGAAGGTTCGGGGCGGGCGTCCGAGGCTCGGCGCCCGAGGACACGGCGCGGGAGCCAATCCGGCCCCGCGGCGCCCGATGCCCCCAGGTAATCGAACTCAACGCCGCCTAACCAGGCGAACGTCAACAACGACGATCACCAGCTACACCACAAAACACGACTTGACTTGCGGGGACTCGTCCCCGGGGCCAGAAACGCAACAAACTCATGCTCGCCGGGCGGGCGCGGCTGGAAACTCACGCTGGCGGCTGGCGCGGAGTTTCCAGCCTCGGCCGTCCGGGCGACCCGGGTTTGCGACCTTATTCTGGGCCCCCGGGCCCCCGGGCCCCCGGCCCCCCGGGCCCCCGGGCCCCCGAACCGCCACCGCCCCGCCCGCGCCCGCACCAACGCCCGCAACCGCGCGAACCGCCCAGCCCGCGCCCGCGACGCCACCGATCCCCGGGGCACCAGCGTGGGCGATCCGCCGGCCCCCCCCCCCGCAACGGCCGTTGCGCCAAGGCCGCCCGACGACTAACCGGAATCTGGATTTCTAAACCAGATATTCCCCGATGGTCGGCATCCTGACAACAGCGCACATGGCCTCGACAGGTTCGCGAAATTGGGAATACTCTAGGAAGACGCGAGGGTTGTTCCACCGCAGCCCCCGGTCCCGTGTGGTGGGCGGCCCTCGCGTTTATTACTTCAGAAGCGCTGAGTATTCAGCTGCTTTCTAAGCGGAACTAGGGCAGGGGGACGGGCAGGTTCAGGGAAGAGGGCCGAGGCTCGATCCGAGTTCGCTCCGGATCAAGCCTCAGGTCCCGTGCGAGCTCACGCGCCTCGGACGTCGTGCCTCGGCAGCGCTTATGGCCGCGCGGCGGCAATGGCCGCGCGGCCGTCAGCTGCAGCCCGCTACGGATGAACCGTGTACGCCTTGAACCCGTGCGCCACGATCCCGGTCGAGCCGTTGACCGGAGCGCCCGGCTTCTGGAGATAGGTGCAGGCATGCACCGTTCCGGAACGCGGCGAGCGCCAGCCCGTGGCGGTCTTGGAGAAATTGCCGCCCTTCAGGTTCCAGATGTCGCCGTTGGCCCGCTGGTGCTCAACAGCCGGCGAGGATCCGCAGGGATTGTTGTCCACGAACAGGTACAGCCGCTTCGGGCCGGTCGCGTGGCCCTT
Source organism: uncultured Solirubrobacterales bacterium (assembly GCA_963796645.1). Lineage (GTDB taxonomy): Bacteria > Actinomycetota > Thermoleophilia > Solirubrobacterales > Solirubrobacteraceae > Palsa-465. The sequence goes on from CAWCMQ010000011.1 coordinate 752,621, forward strand.
CGGGGTGATCGAGTAGAGGACATTCACCTTCGCGTGCGCGGGCACGACGGGATGAACGTTGTTCCCGGCCGCGTAGGCGACGCCGACGAATGCCACGACGACGATCGCGCTCGCGAGCAGCGATGCGCGACGGACCCGTCCTCGACCAACGTACTTCGACATAGCAATGCCCCCCAGATAGGAATGCGTAAGAGGGCGGCACTCTTGCACTTCGCCGGCGGCTTTGTCAATCCCGCCGCTGAGCCCCTGGGCGCCTACCAGCGGTAGTGGGCGAACGCCTTGTTCGCCTGGGCCATCCGGTACACGTCGTCCTTGCGCTTGTACGCGGAGCCCTGCTGCTGCTGGGCGTCTAGCAGCTCGTTGGCGAGCCGCTGAGCCATGGTCTTCTCTCGCCGCTGGCGGGCGAACTGCACGAGCCAGCGAACGGCAAGCGTGCGGGACCGGCGGGGCGGAACCTCAACCGGGACCTGGTAGGTGGCACCGCCGACGCGGCGGGACTTGACCTCGAGCACCGGGGTCAGGGCCTTGATCCCCGCCTCGAGCTGCTCGACCGGATTCTTGCCGGAGCGCTCACCAATGATCGCGAGCGCGTCGTAGACGATCTTCTCCGCGACGGCCTTCTTGCCGTCCAGCATCACCTTGTTGATGACCTGCTGGACGAGGCGGTTGCGATGGACGGGGTCGGGCTCGATCGGCCGTACCTGTGCGGCGGCGCGACGGGGCACTACTTCGCCTTCACGCCGTACTGGGAGCGAGCCTTCTTGCGATCGCTCACACCGGCGGCATCGAGCGTGCCGCGAATGACCTTGTAGCGGAAGCCAGGCAGATCCTTGACGCGGCCACCGCGCACGAGCACCACCGAGTGCTCCTGCAGGTTGTGACCCTCGCCCGGAATGTAGGCGCCGACCTCCATGCCGTTCGTCAGCCTCACGCGGGCCACCTTGCGCAGAGCCGAGTTCGGCTTCTTCGGCGTGGTCGTGTACACGCGGGTGCACACGCCGCGCCGCTGCGGAGCGGCGACCTTCTTCTTGCGACCCTTCCCGGATTTCAGGCCAGGCGTCGCCAGCTTCTTCTTGGGCTTCTTGCGGCCCGTGTTGATCAGTTGGCTGGTCGTCGGCATGCGCTGCGCAGGGTAGCAGGGGCAATCGAAATGGCCCTCGCGGTCCGAGGCTAGTGCGCGAAACTCACGAGCGCCGCGCTGTAGGGGGAAAGCGCGACGGCGAAACCGGCGCGCGTCCCGCTCACGCGCCCGATCCGACGGCCCCCGTGCCAGCGCCCGTCGCTCCCGATCGTCTGTCCACCCAGCGTCACCCCGGTCGTGGCCACGGGCGAAGGGGCGCTCAGTCGCTCGACCCGGGCGTTCGTGAAGAAGCCGCCCGGATGAAGGTGCGCCGTGAACGACTGAGGCCCCTTGTTGATCAGCAGCAGCCGGGGCCCCGCCGGCGTGCTCACAGCCCACGCCTTCAGGTGCGAGCCGTACGGCACCCGGAGGTCCACCTCACGCAGCCAGGTGGCCGAACGCAGCAGCTGCGCGAACACCGCGAGCCCGTACAGCTCTGGGCGCGGGAGCAGGCCGTCAGGACCAAGCGCGAACGGCGCGTTCGACTTGCTCGAGCGGATGTGCCAGTTCACGCCGTCGACCCCGACCTTCATCAGCTCCAGCAGAGCGTCCGGGGCCCACAGCGCCGTGGCGAACGATTCGGCGACCGACGCGTCGCCGCCGCACAGGCTCATCGAGTTCATCTCCGTGACCTGAGCCAGCTGACCATTCACGTGCGCGCGGGCGGCGACGCGCTGCCACGGCCCAGCGTTCACAGCCGCCTGCGAGAGCATGAAGCTCGGAGTCGGGTCGTGAGCGGACCCGAAGCAGGTCGATCCGGGGTAGCGGTGGAAGGTCACGATCGCCGGGCCGCCGGCGGCTGGAACGGGCGTCTGGTTCAGGTAGTCGTGTCTAAACGACGACGTCTCGGGGCCGGCGAGGGCGACAGTGCCCGGAACGGCGGCCCGCAGCGCGGCCGCATAGGCGCCGAAATCGCTCCAGTACTCGAGCGGCGAGTAGGTGGCCGTCCACCCCGGCGACGGCGCCACCGTGGTCGGTATCCGTTCTTCCTCGAGCCCCGGCTGTATGTAGTAGTAGTTCGGCTCGTTCCCGACCTCGAGCGCGAGCAGGCGCTCGGGTCCCAGCGCCTGGTAGGCGGCATGCGCGAACGTGGCCGCCATCGTCGGCGAGTGGACGGCCAGGTTCAGGTCCAACAGCACCTGCAGGTCGTTGGCCTGCACGAACTGGACCAGGCCGGCGAGCCACTGGTCATCGAGCTCGCCCACCCACGGCGGCGACCCCGCCGTGGACGTGTCCCAGTAGACGGAGTCGGCCGACTTACCGCCGACGCGCAGCGGCATTGGGGCGGCCGGGTCCGGACGCATCAGGGACAGCGCCCGCTGAAAGAGGCTCCCGCCGGCCTCGAACGTCGCGAGCTCGGGGTATTCGAGCGAGATCCCCATGAACGACGCGGAGATGTGTCGGAGGCGCGGGCCGATGGACGCGCTGATGAAGGGGGTCGCGTGGCCGTTCGGAATCACGGCGCGCGCGTGTGCGCCGGACGCCATCGCGGCCTGCGCGCCGGGCGCGATCGCGGCCAGGCTCACGGCAGCGACCACCAGCGGTTTGAGGAACCCTGCTCGCCCCACGACCGGTCACAGTAGCTGGACACGTGCCCCGGCCGCACCATCGAACGGCGGGGCGGCCGCGTTCGGCATCGCGGCCGCCCCTGCCCCCTTTCTTCGCGAGCAGCGTCCACGCGTGGGCGCGCGGCGCCCGCCCCCTCGGGGAAGCTCTGTGCCCGTGCTCGGCCCCAGCGCTGACCAAGTGGTCATGGACGTGATTGGCGGTACTGGAGGCGACTGCGCGGGCGGCACGAGATTGGATCACTGAGATTTGTGGCGGCCCAAACCGCCCGCGCCCAACCAGAACGCCTCGGGGTGGCCGCGCTCGCATCGCGGCCACCCCGTGACGTACCTCATCCCCCGCGACTGCCTCCCTGCAGGAACGAAGCTTGGGGAGAGGCCCGAAGACCGCGCCGGGGTTTGGGCGGGGCCAACGCCGTCAACGAACCTCTCCCGTGCGAGATCGCTCAGGCTGTCGCTCGGCGCCCCCTGGACCTGGCGAGCAGAGTCCGCTCAACAGTGCCCAATGCGGCTGCGAGGGACCGCGATCTCGCGACTCGGAGGTGCGCGAACCTGCCGCACGCCCGAAATTGAAGTCCTCTCACCGATCCCGTTTCCATCTGTTAGGTAGATACCCTACCATGCAGACTAAGGATCGCCTAAGGGTTCGTGCGAAGATGTGACCGCCCCGGACGGACTCCTGGAGACCCCGCCGGCCACCAGAACGCCAGAGATCTCCACTCACCATGCCTCTCCCCTCCCACAGCGACAAGCCGTTCGGTGACGCGCTCCGCAAGCTCATGCAGGAGCACGACCTCACCTACCGGGGACTCGCGGACTCAACCCGTGAGGTCGATGACAGGGGCCTGACCCACGCTCACATCAACATGCTCGCCAACGGCCACGACAAGCCGTCGATGCGGGCGATGGAGCTGATCGCCCGTGCGTGTGAGGTGGATCCGGACTACTTCGCCGAGTACCGGCTGGCCGCGGCGATGCGAGAGCTTGATCCGACCGAGGTGGGCCTCGAGCAGGCGCTCGAGAACCTCAACGCCCGGCTCGGCGCGCGGAGACGAAGTGGTGCGCGAGAGCCAGCGCGGCAACAGCCCCAAGCGCGACCTCGTCCCACGGGGTAGCCAGCGGGTCGACCACGAGCGCAACCCAGAACAGCACGGCCCACACGGCCCACGCCGCCTGAACGCCCCGCCGGGTCACCTCGGGATAGCGCCATACCGAGCGCGAGAGCCGGTCGGCGAAGAAGCCGAGCTCGTGCCGTTCGCCCAACAGCTTCGCGGTCAGCGACAGCGCCGCCAGCCCGACCACGAAGGCGAGGTAGCCGAACGGTCGTAGCACGAGCCGCACCGCCCGGCGGAGCACCGACCCCTGTGCCACCGAATCGTCCACTCGCGACATTAGACCCCGACGCCCGCCAGCGCGTCATCGACCGCCGCGCAGCTGACCCCGGTCGCCTCGGCCACCGGCGCGTAGGTCACGTGGCCGCCGACCACGTTGACCCCGAGCTTCAACCCTGGGCTCTCGGCCACCGCGCGCGCGACGCCGGAGCCGGCGAGATGCAGGACGTACGGCATCGTCGCGTTGGTCAGCGCGTAGGTCGATGTGATCGGCACGGCACCCGGCATGTTGGTCACGCAATAGTGGGTGATGCCGTCGACCTCGTAGGTCGGATTTGAGTGGGTGGTCGGACGCGAGGTCTCGAAGCACCCGCCCTGGTCGATCGAGACGTCGACGAGCACCGCCTGCGGCTTCATCGTCCCAAGCTGGGCACGGGTGATCACACGGGGAGCCCGGGCGCCGTGCACGAGCACCGCCCCGATCACCAGATCCATGTCGGGGAGCCGCTCCTCGATCGAGAGCGTCGAAGCGAAGCAGGTGTCGGCGCGCCCGCCGAATGCGATGTCGAGCTCGCGCAACCGGTCGATGCTGCGGTCGAACACGTACACCGTCGCCTCCATCCCGAGCGCGATGAACGCCGCGTTCATCCCGACCACGCCGCCGCCGATGACCATCACGTTGGCGGCCGCGACGCCGGGGACGCCGCCAAGCAGGATCCCGCGGCCGCCGAGCGGCTTCTCGAGCATGAACGCTCCCGCCTGCGTGGCGATCTTGCCCGCCACCTCGGACATCGGGGCGAGCAGCGGCAGGCGCCCATTCAGGTCCTCCACCGTCTCATAGGCGATGCACGTCGCACCCGAGGCCATCAGCCCCTTTGTCAGCGCTCCGTCCGCAGCCAGGTGCAGATAGGTGAACAGCGTGTGCCGAGGTTCGAGCATCGAGACCTCGCCGGGCTGGGGTTCCTTGACCTTCACGATCAACTCGGCGGTGCCGAACACGTCGGATGCCTCGGGCACGATCTCAGCTCCCTGGGCCGCGTACGCGTCATCGGTGATCGCCGACCCGCTCCCGGCTCCGCGCTCGACGTACACCTCGTGTCCGGCATCCACCAGCTCGCGCACTCCGGCGGGCGTCAGCGCCACGCGGTACTCGTCCGTCTTGACCTCACTCGGAACTCCGACCTTCACGAGACAAGCTCCCTTCCGCGCAACGCCAACCAGAATTCGATCCGATCCCGGGCGCTGGCGAGGTTGCGTCCGGTCAGCTCTTCCACACGCCGGATTCGGTAGCGGAGCGTGTGCCGATGGCAATAGAGCCGTCGCGCGGCTCGCTCCCACTGTCCGTTCTCCTCGATGAAAGCCTCCAGCGAGCGCATCAGCTCGCCTCCGTAGTGCCCCTCCGATGCCTCGATCGGCCCGAGGATCGAGTCGCAGAAGAGCTTCAGCGCCTCGTCGTCCTGGAGCGAGAGCAGCAGCTGGAACGAGCCCAGATCCTTGTAGCTCGCAACGCGCGCCGAGCCGCCTGACGAGCCGTTCGAACCTGCCCCGGCCTCGACCGCGGCGAAGCTCAGCGCCTCCATCGCGCAGCGCGCCTCATGGAAGGTGCGGCGGGCATCGCCGCCGTCAACCGGCCGGCCGACCCCTACCGAAACCGTCGTTCCGAGCTCGGTCCCAACCCGGGCACCGACCCGCTCGGCCAGCGTGAACAGTTCGTCCTCCTCGAGTCCGGGGACCAGCGCACAGGTGACCGCGCCGGTCGACGCGACGAGGCCGTCGGCGGCGTCGTCACGGAGCGCCAGGGCCAGCGCCGCCTCGATCGGAGCCGGCGAGCCGCGCCCACCGAACGGCCGCTCGAGCACGATCGCCGCGACGCTGTCGGCCAGACCGAACGGCTCGAGCCGACGGCTCAGCTCCGGCCCGGCGAGCTCGCCACGCACCACCGCGGCGAGGACATCGCCGGCCAGCCGGCGTTCGGTATCCCCCGCCACCCGCGAGCGCAGCAGCTCGAGCGCGACGATCGTCACGGCCTGGTGCAGCGTCAGCCGGTCGAAGTCGCTGAGCGGACCGTTGTCCTTGACCGCGACGAGCCACGCCTCCGGAATCCGTCCCGGAGCCGAGGTCGAGCCGGACCGCGGCGCCCCGTCGGAAGCCACCGGCAGTGCCAGCGACCGGCTTCCGTCCTCGCCACCCGGCATGAACGCACGGGCCTCGCGCCGGCGGCCGCGATCGCGCACCTCGGTGCCGAGCGAGGTCGTCGCGTCCTCCGACAGGGGGCGCCGGAAGGCGTGTTGCGCCAGCGGCTCGCCACGCGGGTCGAACACCAGCACCGAGGCGCCGATCAACGTCGCCAGCGTGCCGGCTAGCGCGTCGATCCCGCGCTCCGAGAGCACGATCCGCTCCAGCCGCTCCTGCGCCGCCAGCGCGCGACGCAGGACCGCGTACTGCTCGTTGACGAGCTGCGAGAACGCGGCCTCGGTGACCGCGATGAACGGCACCTCATAGGGAACCTCGAACACCGGGAAATCGCGCTCGGTTGCCGCCTCGACCAGCCCCGCTGGAACCTTTTCATGGGCGAAGCCGGTGCCGAAGCCAACGCCAGCAAGCTGATGCTCGGCAAGCCGCGAGACGAACTCGCGCTGCTCCTCATCAGTTCCGAGCTGCATGCCCGTGGTGAGCAGGATCTCGCCACCCGAGAGCCATGGCGTCGGGTCGAGCAGCTCGGAGATGTGGACCCAGCGCACGGGCAGATCGAGACTCCCGTCGCCGGCGAGCAGCCGGACGTCGAGGTCAGAAAGGAGGTCCCGTACGGTGAGCAATCTGTGTCCTACGGCTGCTGCGGCGGGGTGTCGTAGAGATGTCGCGGCTCGCGTCGCTGGAGATCGTGCACGTGCGGTCCCTCCGCGCCGGCCGGCCCCAGCAGCTGCATCCGCTCACCGGCTTCGGCGAGCACGCCGCGGAGAATCGTCTCGATCTCAGCGAACTGCTCCGGTCCCGCGATCAGCGGCGGCGAGAGTTGGATCACCGGGTCGCCGCGGTCATCGGCGCGACAGATCAGCCCGCGGCGGTACAGCTCGGCCGACAGGAAGCCGCGCAGAAGCACCTCGGCCTCGTCGTCGTCGAAGGTCGCCTTGGTGTCCTTGTCCTTGACCAGCTCTATGGCCTGGAAGTAGCCGGCGCCACGCACGTCCCCGACGATCGGAAGGTCGCGCAGCGACTCGAGCATCGCCCGGAACTCGTGCTCGTGGGCGCGCACGTTGTCGATCACGCCCTCGCTCTCGAGCGCGTGGATGTTGGCCAGGGCGATCGCTGCGCACACCGGGTGACCGCCGAACGTGAACCCGTGGGTGAAGCTGTTGTATCCGTCCATGAACGGCGCGGCGATCCGGTCCGAGACGATCACCGCACCCATCGGCGCGTAGGCGCTGGTCAGGCCCTTGGCGGTGGTGATCACGTCGGGGAGGTAGTCGAAGCGCTCGGCACCGAACCACTCGCCCAGCCGGCCCCAGGCGCAGATCACCTCGTCGGAGATCATCAGCACGTCGTACTCGTCGCAGATCTCGCGCACGCGTTTGAAGTAGCCGTCGGGTGGGGTGAAGCAGCCGCCGGCGTTCTGGACCGGCTCGAGGATCACCGCGGCGACCGTCTCCGGGCCCTCGAACTCGATCCGCTCCGCGATCGACTCGGCAAACGCCTCCTCGCTGACGCCGGGCGGCATTCGGTAGGTGTTCGTATTGAGGACGTGGGAACCGCCCGGAGTGAGCGGCTCAAACGGGGTCCGCAGGCCGGTGATGCCGGTGGCGGCGAGCGCGCCGAGCGAGGTCCCGTGGTAGGCGATCTCGCGGGCGATGAACTTCGTCTTCGTCGAATTCCCCCGGAGCTTGTGGTATTGACGGGCGAGCTTCAGTGCGGACTCGACCGCCTCGCTGCCGCCGCTGGTGAAGAACACGCGGTTGAGGTCGCCGGGGGTCAGGCTGGCGATCTTCGCCGCGAGCTCGATCGCCGGCGGATGCGCGTAGGACCAATTGCTGTAGAAGCCGAGCTCCTTGGCCTGATCGGCGCCGGCCTGGACAATGTCGCCCCGTCCGTGCCCGATGTTCACGCAGAACAGGGACGACAGTCCGTCCAGGTAACGGTTTCCGTGATCGTCGTACACGTAGCAGCCCTCACCGCGGACAATCAGCGGGATCTCGGCATCGTCGTAGGCGGACATCCGGGTGAAGTGCAGCCACAGGTGGCGGCGCGCAAGCTCCTGAAGCGTCTCGCTGTCCAACCCGATTGCCTCGTCTGTGCTTGCCATGCGTACCTCACTCAGTCCGTTCGCCGTTTTGTACAACGCTAGCGATCCCCAGAAGTTGCTCTCATTATCCGGTCTGGCGGCGAGCGAATGCAAACGTTGTCCGCTGCGCTGCAATAGGCTCCGCCGGTGCGGCTGAATCACTACCGCGTCGGCAACGGCGAGCAGCTGGTCCTGATCCACGGGATCGGCAGCGAGTGGCAGGTCTGGCAGCCGGTGCTCGGCGCCCTGGCGCAGGAGCGCGAGGTGATCGCGCTAGACCTCCCCGGTTTCGCCGCCTCGCCGATGCCCCCGCCGGGCACCCCGGCGGGCCTGGACTCGATGACGGAGCTGCTGATCGGCTTCTTCGACGAGCTTGGACTCGAGCGCCCGCACGTGGCCGGCAACTCACTCGGCGGGTGGCTCGCGCTCGAGCTCGCCAAGCGCGGCCGTGCCCGCACCGCCACCGCATTGTCCCCAGCCGGCTTTCACAACTCGACCGAGGCGGTCTACCAGCGCAACATGTTCAAGGTTTCCGTGGCGGCGGCGCGCTGGATGGCACCCCGCGCCGAGTCGTTCGTCGGCACCCCGTTCGGCCGCGCGCTCGCGCTCGGGATGTTCGTGGCCAAGCCGGCCAATCTGCCGGCGGCGGGCGCGGCGGACGCCATCCGGACGCTGGCCGGCGCTCAGTGGTTTGACGCGACGCTCGCCGCGTTCACGCATGATCACTTCAAGGACGGAGAGCGGATCGACGTTCCGACGACAATCGCCTGGGCTGAGCGCGACCGGGTGCTGTTGCCCCGCCAGGCGCCGCGGGCAGCGGCGGCGGTGCCGATCGCCCGGAATCTGACCCTCATCGGCTGCGGCCACGTCCCCACCTTCGACGATCCGGACCAGGTCACGCGCGTGATCCTCGAGGGATCGCGAACCTAGCCGCGGCGCCCTGGGACAATCAGGCGCGTGGTTTCGCCAAGCGGGAGCGAGGCACTCGTCGAGCGGATCCGGCTCCGGTACGGGTGGACGGTCGTCGCCGCGAACTTCTTCGGCGGCCTGGTCGTGTTCGCGCTGCTCGTGTTCCTGCTGCCGGCGCCGGCGAAGATCGACCACTCCGCCACGCTGAAGCTGATCTCAGCCCTGGTGTTCGTGATCGGGAGCCTGATCGCGTTCCCGACCACGTGGACGGTTTCAGCGCGGAAGTGGCGCGCGACGCTGAGCTGGGTCGCGGAGGGGCGCGAGCCGAGCGCGCACGAGCGTGAGCTGACGCTGCGCTTCCCGCTCACAAACCAGCGGATCGTGGCGATCGTATGGCTCGTCGCGACGCTCGTGTTCACCGCGGTCACGTTGCCGTTCTCGCTCGAACTGGCGTCCAACGTGTTCGAGACCGTGCTGCTCGGAGGGATCGTCACCTGTGCGATCGGGTTCCTCGGCGGCTACCGCCTGCTGCGCCCCGTGATGGCGCTCGCGCTGGCCGGCGGGGTACCCGTGAGGCCACAGCTGCCCGGGGTCGCCGCCCGCACGCTGCTGACGTGGACGCTGGGCACCGGCGTGATCCTGCTCGGGCTGGCCACGATCGGCATCGGCGCCCTGCACGAGACCCGCTTCACCCGTGACCGGCTGGCAGCGGTGATCATCGTGCTGAGCGGGATCGGGATCGTGGTCGGCCTGCTCACGATGGCCGGCCTCGCCCGCTCGCTGGCCGATCCGCTCGACGCGCTGCGCCGCGCCATTGGCCGGGTCGAGCAGGGCGACCTCGATGCTGATGTCACGGTCGATGACGGAAGCGAGGTCGGGCTGCTGCAGGCCGGCTTCAACCGGATGCTCGCCGGCTTGCGCGAGCGCGAGCGGCTCCGTGACCTGTTCGGCCGCCAGGTCGGCGAGGACGTGGTCAGGCACGCGCTCGAGCGCGGGGTCGAGCTTGGCGGCGAGTCACGCGAGGCGGCCGTCCTGTTCGTCGATCTCGAGGGCTCAACCGGGCTGGCCGAAACGCACGACCCGGCGGAGGTCGTCGCCCTGCTCAACCGCTTCTTCGCCGTCGTCGTCGAGGTCGTGGCCGCCCAGCAGGGGTGGGTGAACAAGTTCGAAGGCGACGCCGCGCTTTGCGTGTTCGGCGCCCCGCTCCCAGACTCTGACGCCGCCACGCACGCCCTCGCCGCCGGCCGGGTCCTGCGTGACCGGCTGCTGAGAGAGCTGGGCGAGATCCACGCCGGGATCGGGGTGTCGGCCGGCCGGGTGGTGGCCGGAAACGTCGGCGCGGCACGGCGCTTCGAGTACACGGTGATCGGCGACCCGGTCAACGAGGCGGCGCGACTGACCGAGCTGGCCAAGGCGACCCCGGAGCGTGTGCTCGGCTCGGAGGCCGCGATCTCCAGGGCGGCCGACCGCGAGGCCGCCCACTGGAAGCTCACCGACGAGGTGCAGCTCCGCGGCCGGACACGGCCGGTCAGAGTTGCCGTGGCGGCGCGGGAACCTTCGTCGGGGACCGGTATCCCGGCAGCACGATCCGGAACGTAGCCCCTCGGCCAGGCGGGGACTCGGCCGTGATCGTCCCCCCGTGGGCCTCTACGATCGCCCGCGCGATCGCCAGGCCCAGTCCGCTCCCACCGGTGTCACGCGAGCGATCGTGATCGACGCGGTGAAAGCGCTCGAAGATCTGCTCGAGCTGATCCGCGGGAATCCCGGGTCCACTGTCGCTGACCGAGATCTCGATCGAGCCGTCGGCAATCGGACGGGCCGCGATCACGATCCGGTCCCCGACCTCGGTCTGCGCGACCGCGTTGCGCACGAGGTTGCGGAGCACCTGCGTGAGGCGGTCGGCGTCGGCATTCAGCACGCCGCCGATCGCGTCGACCTCGTAATCCCGGTTGCCGAACAGCGGCAGGTCGCGCCTCAGGTCCTCGAAGAAGTCATCCAGCGCGATCGGTCCGGGCTCGACCAGCTGTCCGGCCTCGGCGCTCGCCAGGGTGAGCATGTCCGAGACCAGCCGGTCAAGCTCGTCGAGCCGGCGCAGCAGCGTCGCGCTGCCCTCGTGCCGCGCTAGCTCGTCGGTCTCGCGGTCGAGCAGCTCGACCTGTGCGCGGAGCACGGTCAGCGGGGTTCGCAGCTCGTGCGAGGCGTCGGAGACGAAGTCGCGCTGGCGCCTGAACGCTCGCTCGAGCCGTCCGAGCATGTGGTCGAAAGCCTCGGAGAGCACTCGCACCTCCCCCCGCGCGCGGACCGGGCCGGTGCGCACGGACAGGTCCCCCGCCTCGGCGGCCGCGGCGACCCGAGCCATCTTGCGCAGCGGAGCCGCGATCAGCGTCGCCAGCCCGATCCCGACCGCCACCGCCAGCACGAGCGCAAGCAGACCTACGACGAGAAACGTCCGGCGCAGATCGGCCTGGGCCTGATCGACCGGCTTCAGCGGATCCGCGAGCCGCAGCGTGCCGACCGGCCGTGCCCCGGAGAGGATCGGGTCGCTCAACACCCGCATCCGGCCCGCCTCGCCCACGCTCGTGGTCGTGAAGCCGAGCGGGGCCGTGCTCAGCCCGGTGGCCTCGCTCTCGTTCGTGACCGTCGCGCCACCCGCCACCTGCACGGCGATCAGCAGGGCCTCCGCGTGGTAGCGCTGGCCGGCGATGAACACGTGCGCGGCCCGCTCGAGCGCGGCCGGGGTCGAGAGGTCCTTGCCGGCGGTCAAGAGCCGCCATTCCGCCGCTTGGGTCCGCAACTGTGCGTCGATCTGCCCGCGCAGCCGCGAGCCCGTACCGCTGTAGAGGGCGAGGAAGCTGGCCCCGACCGCGACCGCGGTGACGAGCGCGATCGCGAGCGCCAGCTCCGCGCGCAGGCCGCCTCGCAGTCGCCGCTCAGTCACGGGGCACGCGCAGCCGGTAGCCGACGTTGCGCACGGTCTCGATCGCGTCGGGAGCGCCCGCGCCGGCGAGCTTGCGCCGCAGGTAGCCGATGTAGACCTCGAGCACCTTAGTCCCGGGGTCGAAGTCGAAGCCCCAGACCGCGTTGAGGATCTGCTCGCGCGAGAGAACCTGATCGGGATGGCGGACCAGGTAGGCGAGCACCTCGAACTCGCGCGCGGTCAGCTCGATGTCCTGCGCACCGAATTGCACCCGGCGTGTGCGCAGGTCGATGTGGATGTCGGCCGCCTCGAGCACCGAAGACTCGTGCTGGCCGGGGGCGCGCAGCTGAGCGCGGACACGCGCGAGCAGCTCCTCGAACGAGAACGGCTTGGTCACGTAGTCGTTGGCGCCGCGGTCGAGCCCCTCAACCTTCTGCTCGATCGCGGTGCGGGCGGTGAGCACGATCACCGGCAGGTCGGGTAGCCGCGCGCGGATCGCGCTCAGGACGTCGAGCCCGTTCTTGCCCGGCAGCATCAGGTCGAGCAGGACGAGCGCGTAGTCGCCCGTGAGCGCGGCGGCCTCTCCGCTCTCGCCGTCGTAGGCGAGCGTGACCGCATGGCCCTCCGCGTTGAGACTCTGCTCGATGAAGCCGGCGAGGGTGCGCTCGTCTTCGATCACGAGGATTCGCATCGTGGGAGTGATCCTAGGCGTCGGAAGGGGCCCAGTCAGCCCCGGTAAGTCGAGTCTGACCGGCTCCTTACCGGGCTCTTGACGGGCGCGCTCAAGCTGATCCACATCAACCCAGGACCGACCCCCCCACCCCGATGAGCCATGACCGACAGAACCCGCCTCACGCTCGCCGCCACGCTGACCGCCCTCTTCCTTGGCGCTATGTCCGCTGGTGGCCTGCTCTCCCACGCCCATTCGTCCCCGGTGGCGGCGCCGAAGAGCTCCCTCGCCCCCACCGCGATCACCCACGCCTCTGAAAATGACTAGCCGACGCTCCCTCTATCGAACCGTGCTGAGCCTCGCCGTTGCCGCGCTCGTGGCCGCCGCGCTGCCGTTCTCGCTGATGTACGTGAATGCGATGACCAACCGTGCCGCCGTCACCTGGCGGTCCGGGCACGCCGTCGTGACCACGAGGACCAGCGGTGGGCAGACCACGCGAGTCATCGCTACCGGCACCGGCGGGCAGACGGCCCAGTCGATCCCCGTCAGCACCCACTCGTCATGACGGCCGACCCCACGCACCAGATCTTCTGGTTCGCGAGTCGGGCGTTCGGGATCGTGGCGCTGGTGATGCTCGGCATCTCGGTCGCGGTCGGGCTCGCGATGTCAGGCCGGCTGCTGAAGCGTCCCGGCATGGCGGGCAAGCTCAGGCGCTTTCACGAGGCCTCGACGCTGGTGACCCTCGGGCTGATCGTCGCCCACGGAGGCCTGCTGCTGTTCGACTCCTACCTGCGCCCCGGTATCACCGGTATCACGCTCCCGTTCGCGATGGGCTATCGGCCCGTGTTCACCGGGCTCGGGATCATCGCCGGCTGGCTGGCGGCGATCCTCGGCCTGAGCTTCTACGCGCGTCGACGGATCGGGACCAGGCTCTGGCGCAAGCTGCATCGCCTGATGATCGTCGTATACGTGCTCGTGCTGGTCCACGTGGTCGGCGCCGGCACGGGTGCCCACAGCCCCTGGATGGTGGCGATGCTCACCGCGCTGACCGCGCCGATCGTGTTCGGCTTCACCTTCCGGGTGCTGCCGCGCGCGGAGGCGAGCGCGCGTCGCCCCGCCGTGCCGCGCGCGGCGTAGCGGCGCCAGGCACCGTCGAACTGAGGAAGCCCTGGCGTCGCGAGCGCCACGCGGGACCCGGACTCTTGGCACAAACTGCGCCGCCCAGCCTGACTGAGGCTGGAGAGTCCCTGTCGGCGTGACTTTCGCGCCGCGCACACAGCGACGGTCCGGATTTGTCGCGTAGTGCGTGTCCTGGTTGGCTCAGGTTTGGGGGTGCGTGGCGTGTCGGGGTATCTGGTCGCGTGCGGTGGCGGGGGCGGGGGCGTGAGTAACCTCGAAAACTTGGATCTGGCGAGGCGGGGATGGCGGCTTGGGTCTGGTGGGCACACCTAAACGTGTATGCCCACGTCGGTTGCGCCGGATTTTCGAGGTTATGCCCGCTCGCCGCGCCCACGCCGCGCCCACCGAAGCGCGCTCGGGCATCAAATCGGCGAGGATCTCGCCGGCCCGCCACCCAGTCACACGCTCATCGCCAGCCTGAGCCAACCGGACAGCACATCTTCCGCTTCTGCCGCCCGAGTCGCGCCGAGAGGCTACCGCTGCGCCTACGCCGCAGCCGCGGCGCGCACGGGCGCGGGCATCAGCCACGCGGCTCCGAGCACGAGCACGAAGGCCAGGCACTGCACGATCAGCGAGACCGGGTTGCCGGCCAACGGGTCGCCGAAGACGATGATCCCGCCGACGATCCCGGCCACGTTCGCGGCCACGCCGGTGATGGCGATGACGGGCACCGCCTCACCGTCCTGAAGCCCCTTGGCCGAGGCGTAGAAGGCGGCGATCGAGGCGATCACGGTCACGATCATCCAGGGGGTCAGCAGGCCGGCCACGCCGGAGGTGCCGACAAGGCCGGAGATCGCCTTGATCGAGACGTCGGAGACGCCGAACAGGATGCCCGCGGCGGCACCCAGCATGAAGCCGTGGTGCTGCCTGGGGGCCCCGATCCGCGGGCCCATGATCAGCAGCGTCCCCGCCGCCAGGAGCCCTGCCTCGAAAGCGATCATGCCCGGGACCGAGAAGCGCGAGTGGGCGCCGTGGGCGGCCGGGAGCGTGACCGCAAGCAGGACCAGGCCGAGCGCAGTGAGGCCGAGACCCACCCACTGCCGGTTGCCGATCCGAAGTCCGAACACACGCTCGGCCATCACGGCCAGGAGCACCACCCCGCCGGCGAGCACGCACTGGACGACGGACAGCGGCGCCAGCGCCATCGCGGCAACGTGAAAGATCCACGCGCCGGTGGCGATCAGCATCCCGATCGCGAACAAGCGCGAGGAGAACAGCGAGCGGGCCGTGTGCAACGGCCGTCGCATGTCGACATCCGGGGCCGCGCAGGCGCCGCGATGCTTGTAAAGGAAGCCAACGTTGGTGGCCAGAGCGCAGGCGAGCGCGAGCAGGATGCCGGTAAGCAGGGTCATAGGGGGAAACCTGGAGCGGAAGCCAACGGCGCGGTGCGTAGCCTCATCATGGGTACTCGGCACCGCACAGGGTGGTCTTGAATCCGCTCTGATAAGTACAGCAGATATCGGGCCAGGTAACGGCCGCTCGGCGCCATACCCCACAATCTGACGGATCCGAATAAGGGTTTCATATGTACAAACAACGGTTTCCGATGGGGGACAAACCCCTGCTCCTGATCGATGTCGACGGGGTCATCTCGCTGTTCGGATTCGACCCGCACCGCCCACCCGCTGGGCGCTTTCAGATCGTGGACGGGATCGCCCATTTCCTTTCGGCCACCGCCGGGGATCACCTGCGCGAGCTCTCCGGTGACTTCGAGCTTGCGTGGTGCACGGGCTGGGAGGAGAAGGCCAACGAGTACCTTCCGCTGGCGCTCGGGCTACCCGCAGAGCTCCCACTCGTACCGTTCGATGACTTTGACCGCCCGGTCAGCGCCCATTGGAAGGTGGCGGCGATCGATCGCCACGTCGCTCCCTCGCGGCCGCTGGCGTGGCTCGACGACGCCCATGACCACCGCTGCCACGCGTGGGCCGAGGGCCGCTCGGCGCCGACCCTGCTGGTCGGCACCGAGCCGGCGATCGGGATCACCTCAGACCACGTGGGTCAGCTTCGCGCGTGGGCGCGCGAGCGGCCCGCGGCCTGAACCGCCGCTCCCGACGCCCGCCGCGCTCAGCACTCACCCGGTCGTCATCGCCTGTCCACTGAACTGGCAGCCTCCAGGACTTGCTGTGGCGGTCGTCCACGCCGTCATCACGTGGTGGACCCCACCCGCGTCGTAGTAGGCCTGCCACTCGATCGCGCTGGTGAGCGCGCTCACCGGTTCCTTGTACTGGAACACGCCCGGCGAGGGGAACGGCTGGCGGAAGATCGTCACGCTTCCGTCCGAGCCCTGGATCGAGACGGTCAGGTTCACCCCGCCGACCGAATCCACGAACCGGGTCGTCGGCTGGCCCGATGCGCTGCACGAGCCTTCGACGAGCCCAAAGCCGCCGACCACCAGGGTCGTGAGGCTCGTCCCGGCCGCCTGCGACAAATCGCCGGAGTGGATCTGCCCACCGCCGAGTACGTACTGGCTGGCCGACCGGCCGCCGAGCGCGTTCGCGTTCGCAGCCGTCCCGCCGGCGGCAAGGAACGTGTTTGGCGCCACCTTCGTGGCCGTCACCGCGCCGTTCGTGAGCTTGCCCGTGCTGACCGCGTTGGTATGCAGCTTGGCCCGGGTCACGGCGCCGTTCTTGATCTGCTTGGTCCCGATCTGGCTGACCGCCAGCGCGGTGCCGCCGAGCGCGATGAACATCGAGAGGAGAGCGACCGCGAGTGCGGCGCTCGACGAGTTGATCCTGCGCATGTGAGCCTCCTGGGGCCGGGGTGGGTGCGCGCACCAGAAAGCTTGCGGCGGGCCGGGGCCCGCCGCAATATCAGTTGGGTCTCAGGTTGTTGCGCGCCGGCTCAGCCCGTGGAGAGCTCCTGGCCTGTGAAGACGCAGGTCGCGCCCACGCCCCTCCCGGTGATCCAGGCCGTGGCGAGGTGATCCTGTCCGCCGGACGTGAAGGCGATCTGGTAGGTCGCCATGAACGTCGCCGCCGGGACCGGCTCGGGATCCCCGCCAGCGGGATTGACGTTGTTCAGGGTGTGGAGCTGCGAAGTGGTCCCCACCTGCACGTCCGCCGCGTAGTTCTGGCCCGTGGTGGTCGGCGTCCAGGTCACCTGCGGCTCATTTCCCGCGGTGCATGTCGCGGTGAATGCCCCGATCAGCGTGTTGAGGAAGATCGCTCCGCTCGTATTCCCGTTCACCACGATCCGCCGCTGCTGCATGAACCCGACCCCCTGCACGAAGTCGGCCGGGAGCAGCCCGCCGAGCCGCGACGAGTCGGCCGCCGTCCCATTCGACGCCAGGAACGTGTTCGGCGCCACGTCAGCCGAGGTCAGCGAACCGTCCTGGACCTTCGAGCCGGTCACCGCGTTGGCGGCGATCTTGCCGTTGGTCACCGCGTTGGCGGCGATCTTGCCGTTGGTCACCGCGTTGGCGGCGATCTTGCCGTTGCCGACAGAGTTCGGCCCGAGCTTCGCGTTCGTGACCGCCTTGTTGTGCAGCTTCGAGGTCGTCACCGCCCCGTTCTTGATCTGATTGGTCCCGATCTGGCTGACGGCGAGCGCCGTCCCTCCGAGGGCGACGAACAATGCCGTCGCTGACATCGCGAGCGCAGCCCGCGACGAAGTGATCCCCAACATGCAGCCCTCCTTTGGTTTGCCGACGAACACTACCCGTGTACGCCATGCAACCGCGCCATGATCAGGAACGCTGCTTGGCCCGGCGGCGACGGCGAAGCTGCTCCTGCGGCCGCGCCGCCTGGTTAGATATCTGCCTCGCCAATCTCCGCGCGTAGGTTGGCCGCCTAAGAGAGACCTTCCACACACCGGGTTCCGTCAGGCCAAAGTTGCGCCTCAACAATCCTAGGCATGTCCGTGCGGCGATCGCTGGAGCGCTGGCGCTGCTCGCCGGTGCGGGCGCAGTGATCACTACGCACAGCGAAGGTAAGGCTCCCGACCGGCGCCCAGCGCCGGCGGCCGCTTACAGCGGCAACAAGTCCGCTCCGACCTCGGCGGGGATCCACAAGATCAAGCACGTCGTCGTAATCATCCAGGAGAACCGGTCGTTCGATTCCTATTTCGGCACCTATCCGGGCGCCGATGGATTGCCGACCCGAAACGGCCGGTTCACCGTCTGTATACCCGACCCGGCGAAACATCGGTGCGACCGTCCCTACCACAATCCACGTCCCGTGAACGTGGGTTCCTGGCACAACGCGGCAGCCGCGAGGGCCGACATCAACGGTGGAAAGATGAACGGGTTCATCGCGATGGCCCAGCGCGTAAACGGACACCGGTCGACCGACGTGATGGGCTATCACGACGCGCGAGAGATTCCGAATTACTGGACCTACGCCCGCGACTTCGTGCTCCAGGACCATATGTTCGAGTCGGACCTGTCGTGGAGCCTTCCCGCGCATCTGTTCACCGTCTCTGAATGGTCCGCGACCTGCTCGAGCTCCCGTCCTGCCAGCTGCGTCAACAACGACAAGCAGGGCACACTCGAGCGGGAGCTCGTCAGGGACGAACGCGTCAGGCGTCGAGTCCCCCCGATACCGCACTCAACGGTGTTTGCCTGGACCGATATCACTTTTCTCCTCCACAAACACCACGTCAGCTGGGCGTACTACGTCGCGCCAGGCACCCAGCCGGACTGCAGCGACGATGCCGCGCTCTGCAAGGCCCAGCCGGAGCAAGGTCCCGGCACCCCTGGCATCTGGAACCCGCTGCCGAACTTCCAGACCGTCCGTGCGGACCGACAGGAGGGCAACATCCAGAGCACGTCGAGGTTCTACGCGGCCGCGCGCAAGGGGAGACTCGCGGCCGTCTCCTGGGTCGTGCCCGACAGGGCCGACTCTGAGCATTACCCCGCTGGCGTAACCGACGGGATGCGCTACGTCACCGGGCTGATCAACGCCGTCATGCGAAGCCGCCAGTGGCGTTCCACGGCAATCTTTCTCACTTGGGATGACTGGGGCGGCTTCTACGATCACGTCAGCCCACCTAGCGTCGATCAGAACGGCTACGGCCTTCGTGTCCCGGGACTGGTGATAAGCCCTTACGCGCGTCGCCACTACGTGGACCATCAGATCCTCAGCTCCGACGCCTACAACAAGTTCATCGAAGACGACTTCCTGGGCGGAGAACGGCTGGACCCCTCAACCGACGGACGCGCCGATCCACGCCCCACCGTCCGCGACAACGTGCCGACGCTTGGTGATCTGCAGGCCGACTTCAACTTCAACCAGCGACCCCGTAAACCCGTCGTGCTACCCCTTCACCCGAAACCAGGTCCGCCATCGAAACCGTGAGCATGGCGATACTCGCCTCGATGTTGCCGACGGACCTACGCGAGGTCTTCGAAAGATCCGTGCCGCCCGGCACCGGCGCGGAACCGCTTGAGGCCAGCCTGAACCTCCGCCAGCGAGCGTACTCCGTGGCGCAGCTCGTTGGCGATCGCCTCGTCCTCCTCGAGGCCGACCGACTCGAGCAGCGACAGCCGATCCTCGCGCATGCAGGTCTGGGGAAAGCGAGCCAGCTCGCGGGCCAGCTCCTCGGCCGCCTCGCGCGCGCGCCCGCGCGCGACCACACGGTTGGCGAGACCGAAGGACAGTGCTTCGCCCGCCTCCACCCCGCGCCCGCTCAGCACCATGTCCATCGCGCGGCTGGCGCCGATCAGACGCGGCAGCCGGACGGTGCCGCCATCGATCAGCGGCACGCCCCAGCGCCGGCAGTAGACGCCGAACACCGCGTCCTGCGCCGCGACGCGCAGATCGCACCACAGCGCCAGCTCGAGCCCGCCGGCCACCGCGTGACCCTCCACCGCCGCGATCACCGGCTTCGAGAGCCGCATCCGGGTCGGTCCCATCGGCCCGTCACCGTCAGCCTCGACGCGGTTCCCGCCCGGGCCGCCTGCCTCTCGCAGGTCCGCGCCGGCGCAGAACACACCACCTTCCCCGTGCAGCACGGCGACGGCCGCGTCCTCGGTGGCGTCGAATTCCCGAAACGCATCGGCGAGCGCGGCGGCGGTGGCGCCGTCGACGGCGTTACGCCGCTCAGGGCGGGAGAGCAGGACCGTGAACACGGGCCCTGCGCGCTCGACCCTGACCGCGCTCACGCCGTGTCGGCTCCTACGGCCCGGCGGACGAAGGTCCGCAGCGCCGCCAGGATCTCGTTGACCGACGGCTTGGCGCCGGCCAGCGGCGAGAGCGGTCCGACCAGCGCCTCCCCGCACCCTCCGACCAGCGCGGCCGCGGTCAACTCGACGTTCTGGTCCGGAATCTCGCCGGCCTCAATCCCGGCCCGCAGCGCCGCGGCCGTCAGCTCCTGGTAGCGCTCGCGATAGGCGAGGCGCTCGGCGTCGACGAGCGGGTCGACGGGCTCGGCGATCAGCGCCCAGGCCAGGCGCGGGCGGCGCAGCGCCCGGCGCGCAAACGTCGCGAGCACAGTCTCGAGCCGGTCGACGTGCGAGGAGCCTTCGGGCATCTGCTCGGCTGCCGTGCGCATCGCCCGGACCTCGCGGTCGCAGACGGACCGGAACAGGTCCACGAATAGCTCCTCCTTGGAGGCGAAGTGCCGGTACAGCGTCCCGGACGCGACGCCCGCGCGCTCGGCGATCGCGACCACCGACGCGCCGCCATACCCGTCCTCCTCGATCAGCTCCCGGGCGGCCTGCAGCAGCCGGTCGCGGGTTGGGATCAGGACCTCGGTCATCGGCCGTAGTCCCCGAACGGTTCGTCGCGCTCGCGCACGGCGGCCTTGAACCCCTCGCGCGCGGCCAGGCCCTGGAACGCGTAGCCCTCCTTCGTGTGACGGGTGATCCCGTCAAACACGGTGCCGAGCAGCTGGGTCGCATGCAGGCCCTGGGAGTACAGCGACTGATTGACCAGAAGCTTCATCATCTGGAGCTGGTTGACCGGCAAGCTGGCGATCCGCTCCACCAGCGCCTCGGCGCGCTCGTCGAGCTCATCGGGAGCCGGCGCCTCGATCGCCAGTCCCCATTCGAGCGCCTCGGCGCCACTCAGCGAGTCACCGGTGAACAGCAGCCGCTTGGCCCGCTGCGCGCCGAGCCGGTATGCCCACATCGACGTCGTCGGCGAGCCCCACACCCGCGCTGGCGGGTAGCCGATCTTGGCGTCGGCGGCGATCACCAGCAGGTCGCTGCACAGGGCCATGTCAGTGCCGCCGGCGACGCAGAACCCGTGGACCTTGCAGACGACCGGCTTCGAGCAGTGAAACAACGACATGAAGGCACGGACGTTGCGGCTCATCATCGCGTAGTCGACCATCGGGTCCCACACATCTGCCGGGTTGTGGTTGGACATCATCACCATCGGATCGAGTGGTGACCCCGGGGGTGCGTCTGCGCCCGACAGACGCCCCTGTCCCTCGGCGCTCTCAACCAGGTCGTAGCCGCCGCAGAAGCCGGTGCCCGCGCCCGAGAGCAGCAGCACGTTGACGTTTGGATCGAGGTCCGCCGCCTCGACCGAACGCTCGAGCTCGGTGACCAGCGTGCGGTTGATCCCGTTGCCGCGTTCGGGCCGGTTGAGCGTGAGGCGGGCGACGCGGCCATCGACCGCGTACAGAACCGCGCTCATACCGGGAACGCGCGCTCGATGATCGCCCCCGCATCGACACCGGCCGGCAGCGTGCCGTACACCCGGCCGCCCTCGCCGGCGAGCCGCGAGGCACAGAACGCGTCCGCCACCGCGGGCGGTGCGTGGCGAACCAGTAGCGATCCCTGGAGTGCGACAGCAAGGTCCTCGACCACCCGCCTGGCCTGGAACTGCGGATCCTCGCTCGCGAACACCGCCGTGCTCTGCTCGCGCACGCGGTCGAGGTGCGCGTCGAGACGGGGGTCGCCGCCGGCCGCGAGCTCGCACTCGGCCATGAACGCCGGCAGCCCCTCGGGCTCCTTGACCATCGCCCGCAGGACATCGAGGGCGGCGACGTTGCCCGAGCCCTCCCAGATCGAGTTCAGCGGCGCGTCGCGATACAGCAGCGGCATCCCAGAGTCCTCCACGAACCCGTTGCCGCCGAGGCACTCGAGCGCCTCACCGGCGTGGGCCGTGGCGCGCTTCGAGACCCAGTACTTCATCACCGCGGTGGCAAAGCGCCGGAACGTGGCCTCGTCGTCGGCGTCGTAGCTGCGGGCCACCCGCATCGCCGATGCCGTGGCCGCCTCGGATTCGACCGCCAGGTCGGCGAGCACGTTGCGCATCGCCGGCTGGTCGACCAGCAGCGCCCCGAACGCCGTGCGGTGCCGGGCATGATGGATCGCCTCGAGCGTGCCGCGCCGGATCCCAGTCGCGGCGCCGAGCAGGCAGTCGAGGCGGGTGTGGTTGACCATCCTGATGATCGCCGGCACGCCGCGGCCCTCCTCGCCGATGAGGCGGCCGTGAATGCCCCGGAACTCGACCTCGGAGCTCGGCAGTGACCGGGTTCCGAGCTTGTCCTTCAGGCGCTGGAACTCCATCCCGGGCCCGCGCTCGACCAGGAAGCACGAGAGCCCGCCCGGCGCCTGCGCGAGGACGAGGAACACATCGCAGGGCGGGTACGAGCAGAACCACTTGTGCCCGTGGATCTCGTACACGCCGTCGCCGACCGGCTCGGCGCGGGTGATGTTGGCTCGCACATCGGAGCCGCCCTGGCGCTCGGTCATCGCCATCCCAGCCAGCGCCCCGGTCTCGTAGTCGGGCTTGGTCAACCGCGGCTCCCACTCGGCCGCAAGCTCGGGCGCGCCGTCGCGCAGCGCCGGGATCGCCGCGTAGGTCATCGACACGGGGCACATCACGCCGTCGTTGGCGTTGCCCCAGAGGCAGAACACCGCCGCGCGGACGACGTGCGCGCCGGGCTGCGGGTCACGCCACGGCAGGCTCGAGATGCCACGCTCCACGGCCCCCTTGAGCAGCCAGTGCCAAGAGGGGTCAAGCTCCACCTCGTCGACGCGATTCCCGAACCGGTCGTGGGTACGAAGGATCGGGAGGTTGCGCTCGGCCCGGCGTCCATGTTCGCGCACCTCGGCGCTGCCGGCGACCTCGCCGGCCTCGCGGGCGCGGTCGACTCCCCATCCGCCGCCCTCGCGCTCGAGCGCCTCGCGCAGCGGGACGTCCACCTCGAACAGGTTCAGCGGCTGCAGCGGCGGGACCTGGTTGAGAACCTCGCGGGCGGGATCGGTGGCGTCGATGGTGGCCATGGTGGCTCCTCTCAGGGCGAGCGCGACGTGAATCTGGATTCACAAGCGTAGTGAATCCAGATTCACATGGCAAGGCTTGCTCAAAACCAGGGCGGCCGCCTCGCTCGCATCGGGGAGGCACCCCCATCCTTTGCGGGGGCTGCCACCGTGTCCCCACCGGGGACAGCCGAACTTGCGGCTTGACGGTCCGGAAGGTGGTGGTTGGGGCCAGCAGAAGCTCAGGCGCCGGCTGCCCGCAACGACTTCGGCAGCTTCTCGCTTCGGCGCAGCGTGTCCACCCCGTATTGCGAGCGGATTCGCCCGAGCAGGGCGCAGCCGACGTGCGCGTGATAACCGCGGCCTCGCGAGTCCATCGGCTGGCCGACGTACAGCGACTGCCCGCACTCCGAGCAGATAACGCTCGGTGGGCGGCTCATCCGATGCTCCCGATGTAGATCCCAGATTGCATCTTTACGCTCCTAGTGCGTATCCGGTTGGCTCAGGTTGGGGTGCATGGCACGCCGGGTTTGTAGTCCAGTGCGACGGCGGGAAGGCGGGAGTAACCTCGAAAACTCGGACCTGGCGCGGAGGGGATGGCGGGTTAGGTCTGATGGGCAGACTTAACCTCGAATGCTCGCGGGCCGCAGCGGAGTTTTCGAGGTTATGCCCGCCCCGGCGCCCGCTCCCGCTCGCCGCCGACCCGGCTCCCGGCCTCGGCTCCCGGCTCGCGGCTCTCGGCTCGCGGCTCTCGGCCTCGGGAAACGTCACACTCGGCGCGGCGGCGCGCGCGAAGGTGACGATGACCCCCACCAGCGGCGCCAACGTCACTCTCGGCTCCGGGCGCGAACCGAGAGTGGCGTTATCCGGGCGCCTGCCCGGGCCGCCGGCGCGCTCGCCGGCCCACCACCCAGTCACGCGCCCATCGCCAACCCGAGCAAACCGGATACGCACTACGCTCCTATATCCGGGTTATCGGTCGCCGGTCGGCCGGCTTGAGGCCGACAGGATCCGCCTGGTAGCATTTCTGCTACCGCTCGAACCATGCCGACGATCCCTCAGAAAGAACTGCGCAACAACGTCGCCGACGTCCTCCGTCGAGCCGAGGCTGGGGAGCAGTTCACGATCACGGTCTCCGGTCGGCCGGTGGCGCAGCTCGGCCCGGTCGCCAAGCGGCGTTGGGTGAGCGGCCCGGCGCTCCGAGACGTCTACGCGACCGACGCTCCGCTCACCATGCTCGAGGACCTATCCGCGATGGGCGGCGCACTCATCGACCCGTTCGCTTGACCCGCTTCATCCTCGACACATCTGTTCTGATCGGCCGCGATCCCGGCGACCTCGACGGAGCGATCAGCGCGGCCTCACTGGCGGAACTGCACTTTGGCGTGCTGATCGCCCCTGATCCTGAGGAGCGAGCCCGCCGCGCCGGAAGACTCGGCGTGATCGAAGCAACGTTCGAGCCGATCCCGATCGACGCAGCGGTGGCACGCGAATGGGGTCATCTCGCCGCTGCGGTCGCGGCGCGCGGCGGTCGGCCCCGGCGCCGCGCAATCGACCTGGCAATCGCAGCCACCGCAAACGTCAACCACGTCCCGCTGCTGACCGCGGACACCGCCGACCTCGCGATCATCGAGGACCTGGTCCGGGTTGAGGCGGCCGCCTGACCGCCTGGGCGATCAGCTCCGCCGTCCGCTCGGGTGCCTCCCACATCGGCGAGTGCCCGACGCCCTCGAGCCTCTCAACGCGGACCGAGGACAGGTGCTCGAACGGGGCCAGCGACCCCGGATCCACGCGCTGATCCTCGAGCCCGAACACGACCACCGTCGGCAGCTCCAGCTCCGCCACCCGGTCGGCCAGCGGCTGCCGCTCGAGGTAGCGATCGAGCGCGAAGCTCGCGCCCGAGAAGGCCGAGTGGGTCGTGCGCCCGAGGTCCTCGACGAACACGTCGGGCACCGCGAACCCGGGAGCGAACGCGCTAGCCAGGCCGGCGCGACGCTCCTTGTCGCGCATGAATGTCCAGGCCGCCTCCCCCACCACCACCGTCCGCAAGGCCCGCTCGCCGCGCGACAGCGTCCGGCTCTCCTTGGTGGGCGGCGCATTGATCAGCACCAGCGATCCGGCCAGCCCGGGACGAGCCTCCGCGGCCGCGACGATACCGAGCCGCCCATCGAATGGCCGACGAGCGTTGCCCCCTCGACGCCGTCGAGTGCCGGGGTTTCGATCAGCGCTTTCGCCTGCTCCTCAATCTCGTAGCCCTCCTGCGCCTGCGGGGAGTCGCCGAACCCGAGCAGGTCGGCGCGGACGATCCTGTGCCCTTCGGCCAGGATCGGCATGACGAGATCCCAGCAGCGCAGCGACTCGCACAGCCCGTGGACGAGCACCAGCACCGGCCCCTCGGCGGGACCGTCGGCGCGCCAGCTCAGTCGCTCTTTCTCGTGGGACACGAGTTGATCAGTAAAGCGAGGATGGCGTCACAGCTTCAGCATGAACCGGCCGCGGCCGTGCGCCCCGCACCAAATCCGCTAACGGCGACGGCGCGAAGATGCCAAGACCGAGGCCTGGATCGCTGCGGGAAGGGTCTCATTCAGCATCCGCGCCACCGGCTCGAGCGGGACTCCCGTGGCCCGTGTGTCATCCAACACGCTCTCGAAGAAGGCGAGGAAACCTCTGATCGCGAGCCGCGCCAACGGCGGCGGATCGCCGGTCCCGAGCTGGTTCTGCGAGACGCTGGCTACGACCACGTCCACGAACCGATCGATCTTCGTGTGGAGCTCGGGATCCGTTGTGGCCCGTGCCAGGCGATAGATCCTCCATGCGTCGCTCGGAGCCCATCGCGTGCTCGATAACGCGTCCGATATTGGCCGCCAGGCGCTCGGGGAGCGGGAGCTCACTCATCGACGATCCAACCGTCGGTCAGCAGATGGCCGGCCCGCTCGGCGACCGCCAGCACAACGTCGGTTCGACCCCGGGGGTAATAGTGGTACAGCAGCTTGCGCGTGACGTCGGCCTGTTCGGTTACCTCATCGAGCGAGAAATCTGCGAATCCGTCTCTGGCGACGATCGGCATCGCCGCGGCGGTGAGCTGCTCATAGCGCAGCTCGCGGGGAAGCCGGCGCTGCGTGCGCGCGCTCCGATGCGCTGTCGCCCCCGTGCCGCGAACCTTGGCCATGCGTAGATACTACCTAATTACCAGTAGGTCAACTTGACTCTTTGGCAATAGCGGCATACAGTCGGCGCTCGCACCGATGGAGGAGCCTTCGATGACCCAACGCCCCAATCTCCGCAGGAGTTGCGCGAACGCCGTCCGTATCGGACCTCGTCGCACCGGCGCATTCGTTGTGATGGTGGCGGTGCTCGCCGCTGCAGCGATCATCGTCACCGCCGGCACGGCGACCGCCAGCAGGACCTACCTGCCGCCGAAGCTGGCCAAGCTGACCAACTCGCGCTACAACCACGATTGCTTCTGGGGCGGCCCGAAGGGGATGGACTACCAGAACCTCCCCAATGCCCAGCCGATCCAGAAGCCGAATCTGTATCCCGATGTCGGGTCGACCTACTTCGTCGGGCAGTACCTGCTGCCAGCCGGCGCGAGCCTCACGTTCCGTGGCAACTTCCCCCACGAGCGCTACTTCTCGTGGACGATCTTCAAGTCACTGATCGGCGGGCAGATCGGCCCCGGGGACCATCTGCGCGATGTCCAGATCGTTCCCGACCCTGGCTCGGTCAACCCCTTCCGGCCGCACAGCCGCCGCGATGCGCACCGCCGGGCCTACACGATGCACGTCGTCGCCGGCCCGATCCCCCGGGCCCGAGCACAAAACACGGTCTACACGGGCTCGACCGATCCGAGCGCTCGCGTCGGCATGAGCATCCGAAACTACCTTCCCGACCGCGGCCTCGACGGTACCGGTGGAGTCGGCCTTCCGAAGCTCACGCTGAACCTCGCCGACGGCCGTCACGTGCAGGGCGCCGCGGCATGCAAGGCGCTCGACCCATCCAAGGCCGTGAGCACCTCGACGTTCCCACAAGCCGCGTGGGAGCAGCTGGTCGCCGCCTCGTCTGACCCGGTCAACGCCCCGGCGTTCGACCCGCCGAGATGGGAGCGCTTCTGGAATGCGCAGTACAGCGTCGCCGGCATCTTCATCTCCAACCCGGTCAAGCGGGCGCAGACCTACCCGCCGACCGACAACGGCGGCTTTCAGTCCAACCCGGACACGCGCTACCTGGAGACGGCCGTCAGCCTCAAGTTCGGCTCGGTGGTCACGGTGAGGGGCAAGCTGCCGACCTTCCCGGAGACGCTGCCCTCCGCCCTGCATTGGACTCCGTATCCGTATCAGGTCCGCTACTGGTCGATATGCACCGGGTCCTCGCCCGTGTCGGGACTCGGCTACGACTGCGTCTACGACCAGCAGGTGCCGCTGCAGAGCGGCCGCCGCTACACGCTCGTCATCAGCCGGACCGCGGACCGGCCGCGCAACGCGACGCCGTCCTGCGGCTACCGCTGGCTCAGCTTCGGGAAGGGCGAGGACTACCCCAGCCCTGCGGCGCGCAACTATGTGGACTTCCTCTACATGCGGTTCATGGCGCCGAATCCGAGCTTCGCCCAGGCTCCACAGAAGGTCAAGACGCCGGGGACCGAGGCGCGCGTCATGGGCCCGTACTTCCCGCACTCGCGCTACACGACCACCTCGGCGTTCGAGAAGCTCGGCTGCCACAAGTCCAAGGCCGGCGAGGTGAGCCAATTGCGGATCCGCCGGCGCGGCCGCTTGATCGCCGTGGCGCTCGCCGCCGGCGCCGCGGTCACCGCGGCCGCCGCCGCATACACGCTCCCGAACCTCTACGGGGGCAAGTTCTCCACCTGCTTCTGGAACGTCGGCGTGATCAACGGCGGCACGATCAACATCGCCTACCCGGATGCCACCGCCAACTACTGGGCAGCGGGATACACGGTGCCGGCCGGTGCCACGCTGGAACTGAAGGGCGAGTATCCGCATGCGCGCTATGCCTCGGTCGAGTCATACAACCTCCTCGGTGCGCCGACGGATGCGCTGGTCGACTATCAGGTCAACCCGGACCGCGGCTCGAGCAACCCGTTCCGCGCGCACGTGCAGCGCAGCGTCAAGCGGCGCTCGTTCACGATCACGCTTCGCGATGCCTCGCCACCGGTTCCGCTGAGCGCCGACCAGCGCAGCGGCGAGCCGCACCGCAACTATCTCTACACCAAGCCCGCCGGCGACACGACCGGGCTGCACCTCCTGCTCTGGCGCGTCTACGTCCCGGACCGCGGGCGGGATTTGCGCGGCGGCGTGCCGCTGCCCCATCCCGTGCTGCGGCTCGCGAACGGCACGGTCGAGACCGGACAGCGGCTGTGCGACACGCTGACCTCGCAGGTCAGGCGGCTGCCCGACCTGTCAGCGCTGTTGATCTCCAAGGCCCAATACGACTCGCTTCGCTACCAGCCGGGCGTGCCGGTGTATTTTCCGGCCAAGCCGCGGCCGGTGTGGCGCGTCCAGTACAACCGCGCCTACCTGCTGGCTTTGTACACGGGCCCCACCTACCACCCGGTGGTCACGGACCCACCGAAGGCCGGCCAGTCGGGCTTCTTCCCCAACGTCGACAACCAGTACGCGCGCGCGGCGCTCAACCGCAAGCTCGGCAAGGTCGTCGCGTTCCGCGGCAAGCTGCCAACGACGCCGGCGACCTCGGGCGGCGAGCCATATATGGCGCAGAACACCCAGCTGCGCTACCTGTCCTTCTGCATGAACGAGTCAGTGCTCACAACCAGGGTGATGGACTGTCTGTATGACGAGGAGATCCCGCTGCACGGCGATCGTCGCTACGTCGTGGTCACGAGTCGCCCCCAGGATCGGCCGAGCAACGCCAGGGCGAAGTGCGGCGTGGCCTGGCTGGCCTGGTCACCGCGCGGCGACGGCGGCAGCGACCACGACTTCGGCTGGCTGCAACTGCGCAACATGCTGCCCTCGCCCTCGTTCCACCACGCGATCCAGAACACGAGCACGCCGGGAGACGAGCGCCACGTGCTCGGTCCCTATCTGCCCACCGGCACCTACTACCAGGGCAAGCGGGCGTTTGAGAGGCTCGGCTGCCCGGTGCGCTAGCGGCCCGGACTCAGCCCGGAACCAGCATCGTGCGCGCGGCAGGCACTGTCGTCATCAATCGACCGCTAGGTCGGTTTCTCCCCAGGCTCGATGCGCTTCATTTCCCGGACCGCGCTCGTCTGGGGGCGCAGTTGTCCAGTGGTCACCCCGGGCGCCCTGGCTACCAGCGCCGAGCCAGCGCCCCGCTGCGGGTTCGCCGGCACCTGCGACGCGGGAACGGCGGGTCGGCCGCGCTCAGGTCGGCGGCGGGCGCGTAGTTGGGGTCGTTGGCGCAGGTGACCGTCGGCAGGGACTGTGGCGGGGCGGTGGGATTGGTGAGCAGGAACTCGGCCGTGATGCACGAGTCGTAGTTGGCCGTGAACGTGCACGTGGCGCCCTGGCCGGCGCACACGCCCTGATCCCACCGCGCGAACACCGAGCCGGTGCCAGGCGTAGCGGTCGCGGTCACCCGCGAGCCGAGCGGGAAGGCGGTGTCCAGGTGCGGGCAAGCGGGCGAGCAGTCCGTGAACTTGCACGGGTTGAGATCCTGGCAGTACCCGCGGGGGCCGACACTGATCTCGAGCGAGCCGACCGCGTACGCCCGCTGGTCGCCGCCGTCGTAGACGCCGCCGTCGAAGTTCGCGCATCCCGGCTGGTGGAACATCGTGCACGCCCGCGCCGGCTGAGTCTTGGCGATGATCTGGCCGTTGACCGACATCTCCGGCTGATCGGACGAGTAGGGGACACCGTTCAGGAAGGCGGCGCGCGCCGCGGCGCCGAGATTGCCGCCCGCTCCCGCGAAGGCGGCGCGGATGCCGGTCACCATCTCGGTCACGAACGGCGAGGCGACCGAGGCGCCGTCGAGGAGCTTGCCCAGGTTCGACTCGCGGGTCGCCTCGGCGTTCGGGGACGAGGAGGTGATGACCGCGTTGACCCCGGGCACGCCCTGCAGACCGGGGACGAACCGGCCGGAGAAGCAGCCCTGGATGATCAGCGTGAACTGCGGCGGCGGCGAGCCCGCCGGTCGGTCCGTGTAGCGCTGCGCCAGCACCTTGGCCAGCGTGTCGACCCAGATCCGCGAGTCGCCGATCTGCAGGTTCGCGCGCGGATTGCCCGGATACGGGCCGCTGCCGTTGGCGGGATCGATCCATCCCGGCGGGGCCGAACCCTCACCGGTGGCGAAGATCGTGATCTTCGAGCAGCCCGCGCTCTGGGCCAATGAGATCCGATCGGCGAGCTGGGCGGAGTTGTAGGCCTGATAGATGCGGCTGATGCCGAGGCTGCGCGCGAGCGCGGTGAACGCGGCGGCGTCAGCGTAGTGCTCGCCCCAGTTCCAGTCACCTGCGAGGGTCGATGGAGGTGCGGCGACGATCACGCACTGTCCCGGTGCGGCGGCGCTCCGGGCCCGGAAGGCTGAGGGCACGCGGACATCGCTGCTCGCCAGTACCCGGCCGCCGCCGCGCGCCAGCACCCGATAGCGCCGGCTCGCATACGCCCGACGAGAGCGTAGGAACGCCGGCAGCTTCCCGTTTATCAGCGGCCAGCGCAAGAGCCTGCCGGCGCGCACGACCTTGCCATTGCGGGCGTCGATCAGCGCCAGCACGCTGCCGTGATCGAGATCCTTCTGTGGCGCCAGATCGGCCCAGAACAGCCAGGCCGGATGGTGCAGGGTCACCCGGCCGCCGCCCGGGTCCGCGACGCTCACCCTGGTCCCCGCCCGCAGCGGCTGCGGGAGCCGGAGGACGACGATGTTGGGAAGCCGCACGAACCCCCCGAGCAGGTGCACCATGATGTGGTTCGCCCGCCCGCCCGAAACGCGCGCGCGGCCGACCGCTGGCGATGCCAGCACCGCCAGCGCCACGAGCGCCGCGGCGAGCACAAACCGGCCGCGGCCGTGCGCCCCACACGAATCCACGTGAGCGATCCTAACGGCGGGGCGACGAAGATGCCAGGAGCGAGGCCTGGATCGCTGCGGGAAGGGTCTCATTCAGCATCCGCGCCACCGGCTCGAGCGGGACTCCCGTGGCCCGTGTGTCATCCAACACGCTCTCGAAGAAGGCGAGGAACCCCGTGCGCGGCCCCCATCTGCCCACCGTCACGTGTTACCGGGACACGCGGACGTTCGAGAAGCTTGGCTGCCCGGTGCGCCGAGCCGCACCGCGAGGACTGCGGCCGCCGGTGATGGTCGCGCCTAGACGCCTGACTGACCCTCCGCGGATCCGCTCACGCAAGCCGCAAACCCGTCCGACGCAACTTACATCGTGGGCGTTTTCACCTCACCATCCAGGGTGCGGGGCCGTCGACGGGCGGTCGGGCTCGCCGGGTGGGCGCTGATGCTCATGGGATGCTTCCTCGTCACGTGCATGCCGCGGGCGGCCGCCGCACAGGCACCTCTGCGCTGGGCCCCACCTGTACTGAGCAATCCGCAGACCGTCGCGGTGCCCAACGGTTTTACCCACCTCAACCTCAGCACCAGTCGTGACTACATTCTCACGCTTCCGGCTGGAGGCAAGACGGGGGCACTCTGGATCGACGGTGGTCACAACGTCGTCCTGATAGGCGGCCAGATCACGATCCCCTCAACCGCTGACCAGACCGACAACGGCGTCGATAACACCGATACCGCCATCTACGTCAAGGGAGCGACGGGCACAGTGCACATAGAAGGGATACTGATCCACGGCGAGACCGACGTGATGTTTGACGGGATCGACATAAACGCACCCGAGGCCACGGTCCAGATCGAAAACGTGAGGATGACCGGTGTGTGGGGCAGCGACCGGACTGAGCACGCTGATGCGATCCAGACGTGGGGAGGCGTCAAGGATCTTCGCGTCGATCATCTCTCAGCCGACGGCGACTACCAGGGACTCACGATTGCGCCCGACACCGGTCCGACGGAATCGGCGGAAATCGAGAACGTGGACTTGACGGTCGATCCGACGCCACCGGAGCTGGCATCGGTCACCACCGGCGGCGGACACATGATCTGGATGACGACCGGGGATCAAACGTGTAGCTCGTATCCGATCACCCTGAGCAGCGTTTACATCGCCGACGATCGCTCCGGGTTGCCGCGATCCAATACGGTCTGGCCCGAAGCCGGAGGCTCGATGGCATGCGCCGGCGTCCTCAGCGGCGCACAGGTGACCTGGCCCAGCCTTCCGGTGACCGGCGGCGTCACGTTGGGAGCACCTCCGGACGGGCAGTTTGTGCCCGCCGGTGCCGTCGGCATCGGCTACACCAGTCCTGGGTATGCCCAGCCGCCCGCGCTCCCGCCGGGTGCTTCCCCACCAACCATCAGTGGACCTGCCGAGGCCGGCCAGACCATGACGGTGTCCCATGGGGCTTGGATCCACAACCCCACCAGTTACGGGGACAACTGGGAATCCTGCGACGCGAACGGATCAAACTGCTCGCCGATCTCTGGTGCCGGCGGCCAAACCTACGCGGTGAGGACCGCCGACGTCGGTCGCACGATCCGGGTGCTCGAAACCGCTTCCAATTCACGGGGAACGGGCGGACCAGTCGCCTCGCCGACGACTCCGGCCATCAAAGCGCCTCCGCCGCCGCCTGCTCTCTCCCCACCGGGAAACACCGGTGCGCCGAGCGTCCAAGGCCTAACTCGTGCGGGACAGACATTGACGGCCTCCACCGGAGGCTGGTCAGGCTCAGCTCCGCTGAGGTATCGACTCCAGTGGCAGCGCTGCGTCGCAAGCTGCAAAGCGATCGCGGGGGCGACGGACTCCACGTACCGTTTGAGCAACGCAGACGTCAGCACCCGCATCCGGGTGCTGGTCACGGTGAGCAACCTCGTCGGCACAACGACCGCAGCCTCGCCCGTGGTCGGCCCGGTCGCGACCACGCTCGGTCAGATCCATGCCGCTCTGACACACATGCTCACCGCTTCGCCCCCGACCATCTCCTGGCTCCTCGCCCACAGCGCCTTCGCTATGCGCTTCGGCTCGCCCGCCGCTGGGCACCTTGTAGTCCGATGGAAGATCTCAACCCGATCTCGTCGGATGTTGGTTGCCGAAGCGGCGGTGCATGTGAACCGCGGTCCTACGATGATCGCGGTCCGCTTGACCGCATTGGCACGCGGCTGGCTTCGGCACCTCGGCAGGCACAAGGTTCTCGCCACCAGCACGTTCACCTCCGTCGGCACCCGCGCGGCATCGCTCGCCCGCATAGTGGTCCTCAGAACGAGCTAGCCGTCCCGCCCGGGCCGGGATTCGGCCTCGACGCCTATACTCGGTCGCTCGGGGCCGGGCCGAGCTAATGGGGTTGCTGATCGTCAACGCCGACGACTGGGGGCGCAACGAGCATCACACCGATGCAATTGACGCTTGCTTTCGGGCGGGACGCATCAGTTCCGCAACGGGCATGGTGTTCATGCGCGACTCGGAACGGGCGGCATCGCTCGCCGTTTGTCAGAGACGGCCCATCGGCCTACACCTGAATCTGATCGAGCCCTACGACGCAGCGGGCGTGCCTGCCGAGGTGAGCGCGCGCCAACGGTCGGTGGTCGACTACTTCGGCGCTGGGCGCTGGCGGCAATGGACGTTCAGCCCCCGTCGCTACGAGGTGGTGGCCAGGTGCATAGCCGACCAGATGATCGAGTTCCGGCGACTGTACGGAGCAGAACCCACGCACCTTGACGGCCATCGGCACTTTCACCAAAGCCCGACGGTGCTCCTGTCCCCGGCGCTGCCCTCAGGAATGAAGGTCCGACCGAGCTTTACCTTTGAGCCTGGCGGCAAACCAATCCCGAACCGGGTGATGCGCGCACTCATGAATCGCCTGATCTCAGTCCGGTTCAAGCATCCGGATCGGTTCATGTCGATTCGAGCTTTGCATCCTCGGCTCGGAGGCAGCGGTATCGACCAGGCTCTGGTCCGGTGCCACTCGCTGACGTTTGAGTTGATGACGCACCCAGGTTGGGGCGACGAGCTCGAGTTGCTACTCGGAAACGACTGGGTGACGTCGATCGCGGGATTGCCAATTGGCTCGTATCGGGATCTCTGAGGGACGCCGTGTTATGGGGGGGGCGCTCTCACTGCTCGTGCTCGCCGTCATCTGGTGCGGCTGCGGCGCTGGCCACCACCGGTCTGC
The DNA here is from genome assembly GCA_963796645.1 of uncultured Solirubrobacterales bacterium. Taxonomy (GTDB): domain Bacteria; phylum Actinomycetota; class Thermoleophilia; order Solirubrobacterales; family Solirubrobacteraceae; genus Palsa-465. Next base: position 786,952 of record CAWCMQ010000011.1, read on the forward strand.
GAGGCACCAGCTTGCCCTCCGCTGGCCCCGACCGGCGCTCAGCTCACCCATCACGATGGACGTCGGAAATGGCTCGACCCACCTCGTTCTCAGTCGCGAGCGCGACTACGTGCTCGTTCTGCCCAAGCGCGGCAAGACCGGGAGTCTCTGGATCCAAGGAGGCCACAACGTCGTGCTCGTCGGCGGAGAGATCACGATCCCCTCCACCGCCAACCAAACCGACAACGGCGCCGACAACACCGACACTGCGATTTACATCGACGGCGCCACCGGAGTGGTCCACATAGAGGGAGTGCTCTTGCGAGCTGCATCTGAAGTCATGTTCGACGGGATCGACGTCAATGCCCCGCGGGCGACGGTTCAGATCGAGAACGTCCGCGTCACTGGAGTCTGGGGCAGCGATCGGACCGAACATGCGGACGTGGTCCAGACCTGGGGAGGCGTTCGGCGCCTTCGGATCGATCGCCTATCGGCTACGGGTGACTACCAGGGCCTGACGATCGCTCCAGATCTGGGGCCCACTGGCGGCGCAGACATCGAGGATGTCGACCTCACCCTCGTGCCGCCGCCACGGGCCTTGCGCCGTGCGAGCATCGGCGGAGGGCACATGCTCTGGCTGACGACCGGCATCAGGATGTGTCGCACGTTCCCCATCGCGTTGGCGAACGTCTACATCGAGGATTACCGCCGGATCCCCCGTAGCGACGTCGTTTGGCCGCAAGCGAGGCACACGCGCCTGCGCTGCCGCGGCGTGCTGCGGGATGGCCATATCAGTTGGCCGTCGCTCCCTGTCCAGGGCTCGGTCACCCTCGCACGGCCGCCGACCGGACCATACGTTCCTTCCGGTGTCGCCGGGCCGAACTACGTTTCAACCGACTCCCACAGCGGGTAGGCGCCGACGATGACCGCAACGCCCGCCCAGGCGGAATCCTCGGAGCGAGAGTTTGCACAGCTCGCAGCCGCGCTGGCGGGAGTTCCGTACATGACGACCGATCAGGGGCGTCTGATCTTCGAGCACCTGCGCAACAGCGCCTCTCGCGAGGTGCTCGAGATCGGCACCGCCCACGGCGTCTCCGCCGCCTACATGGCGGCCGCCGTCGCACCCAACGATGGTCACGTGACGACGATCGACCACGTGAACCTCGCACACTCGAATCCGACCCCGGAGGCGGTGGTCGCACGCGTGGGCCAGCAGAGCAGGGTGACGTTCGTTCGCGTACCGGACAGTTCGTACACGTGGTGGCTGAAGGATCGGGTGGCAGAGCGCTCGGATGCCGACGGTAACTGTGAACCGGCGTATGACTTCTGTTACCTCGATGGGGCACACAACTGGACGATCGATGGCCTGGCCGTCGTCCTGATCGAGAAGCTGCTGCGTCCCGGAGGGTGGCTCCTCCTCGACGACCTGCACTGGACGTACGCGCTCGGAGACGGCGGCGAGGAAGAGCAACGTCTCTCCCCGGACGAGCGCAAGACGCCACACATGGCCGCCGTATTCGAGCTGCTAGTGCGCCAGCACCCGAATTTCGCAGAATTCCACGAGCAGGATGGCAAGTGGGGATGGGCGCACAAGAACCCGGGCGGACAGCGGCGTTACAGCGTCGAGCTCACATCTTCGCTCGGGTCGCAGATCGCGGCAGGCGGTCTCCGGCTAGCCCGAAAAGCTGCGGCCGACCTGCGCGTCCGGCGTTCGCGCGACAATGCGAGCTGACCGGGATCCGTCGTCGCTTCCTGCGATCAGGTTCTCCGCCTCGACCAGCGCGGCCTCGGGGCTCGCGGCAAACCTGATGTGCGCATGGCCGCGGCTCCACGTGCGGTGAAATCGGCCGACCTTGTCGTAGCGATCGTTCAGGAGAACGTGGGGGATGCCCACCAGCAGCGCAAATATGTGGGCGTGGAGGCGATCGGTGACGATCACTTCAGCTCCCCCTAGAAGGCCCATCCCAAAGCTCACACGGTTGGCTGCAAGCGACTCGTACGAGCGAGAGATCCATGGAGTGAGGGGCGAGCCACCGGTGCCGATCAGCCGCTCGACGCCGCCCGCGGCGAGCGTCGCAAGCCGCCGGGTCACGACCAGGGTGGAGGCCGAGCGCTTGCCAACCCAATCGGCTACGAGCACCCGCTTCGAGTCGTGTACGAGGGCAACTTCTTGCCGATCGACCGCCGCCTCGCCGTCGGTACGTGCCAACCACACGATCGGGACCGCACTCCGCGGCAGGGCTGCGCCTGGCCGCAGAGCAAACGCGCTGTCCGGAACCAGTCGGCAGTCCGCCTCGAAGTGCTCCTGGGCGTAGCCCAGGCTGGACTTGTCGCGTAGAAGAAGATGGACGTCGGCATGCCGGTTGATCAGTGAGCGCGCACGCACCATCGAGTCATTCGATCGGAATGTGGCGGTCTGTGGCATGGCCACGATGGGGTTCCGTGGAAACTCCTGCAGGACCGATTCCCTCAGCGCCTGATGATGCGGATAGAGGTCCCCGAAGTTCCCTCCGCCATGCAAGAGGATCACGCCGTGCGTACCGATCTGCCGGCGCATGGCCCGCGAGGAGTAACCGGCAATGTCGGCCACGTACGCGACCTCGCGACCGTGCTTGTGCAGCAGGGCCCGCTCACCGGCCCATATCGCAGCGTCTCCGACGTTCTCGTGGTTCGGATAGTCGATCAGAGCCACGGGCCGGCCGGCGGGCACCAGCTCTGTGATCGCACGGTCTAGTCGCGTCCTCAGCTCCGAGAGAAGGTCGTCGAACAGTCCGGTCATCGTGATGCGCCCTGGACCGCCAGCTTCAATTGAGCTTCACTTCCAACCCGACTCCACAGAAGTACGGAGACGAGTGCCACCCCGATGGACATTGCGAATGCGACCGCCGCCGTCGCGAGGCCATGGCCCGGTAGCAGCATAAGCGCGCCAACCTCGCTCAGCCCCGCGATGCCGATGCCAACCACCGACAGCCTTGACCAGCCCCACCCGATTGCTGCCGCAGTTAGCGTCGCAAACGCGGCATAGAACACCATCCCCAGTGACTGGAACATCAGCGCAGTGCCGGCGGGCCGGTAGCTCGTCCCGTAGAGCATGCCAAGCAGGGTTTCGCGGCCCACGATGACGATCCCGGCCAGCACCGCCGTCACTGCCGAGACTCCGACTGTGCACCACAGCGTAAGCCGGCGCGCCTGCCGCCCCGCCCCCGCGCTCCTCAGCTCGGCCACGCGTGGTAGCAGAGCGATGCCCACTCCTGTCGGGATCACGATGAACAGCTGCGAGAGGTTCCGCGCCGCGCCGTACAGCCCAACGTCGTGCGTTCCGAGCTGGGACTGGACCCAGATCTGATCGGCTGAGTTCCAAACTATGAAGCCCACCTGGCCGACGATCAAAGGGGCCCCGGTCATGAGCAGCCGTCGCACCGCGGCTGCCTCGGGTCTCAGATGATTGAGCACGATCGGCCGCCATAGCTCGCAGGCGACGATCGGAACGACGCTGCTGAGTCCATAGATCACGAGCGCCTCCCTAGCGCTGGCGCTGCCGCCGGCTACGAGCACCGCGAACACGGCGAGCTGGACAAGCGAGCCTCCAACGTACGCGAGCGCGGGACGCAGCGTCTCGCCGACACCCCGGGCGATCGCATAGTAAGCCTGAAACGACGTGTAGCCGAGCAGGGCGACGACAAGCCCGGTGCAGTCCACCGCTCCGAGGAGACCACCCCAGTAGGCGAGCAGGCAGACACCGGCCGTCAGCACGAGCAGGATCGCCGTCACGCAGACGCTCGATCCGATCAGCCTGGCCGTCGCCTCCTCGTTGCCACGTGCGCCCCCGAGCTCGCGCGCAATCGCCTTGACGACGACCTGAAGCAGGAAGAACGCGATTAGGACGATCGTGAGCGTGTAGCGGACTCGCCCGAATCCAGCGGGCGTCAGCGCACGAGCCGCCAACACGTAGAACAAAAACGACAACAGCCTGGCCGCGCCCTCTGTCACTGTGAGGGCGGCGATCGGACGAAACTCCCGTCCACGTCCGACGCGGCTCACAGCCCTCGAGCGACTTCGCACGGCGTAGGCGTTCACCGGACGCCTCGAGGAGGTAGCAGCCGGCGCGCTTTCTGCAGCCGGCGATCAAAGCGGAGGTGATCGGGCCGGACGTGTGCGGACGACCCGCGCAGCCGCGGCGCGTAGGAGATCCCTTTGGGAGAGCTCTTCCGGTTCGCGCAACAGTGCTAGCCCGCATCTAGATAACTCAGTGGCGATCTGGCGCTGGTGATCGTCCACGTGCTCTCCACGTGCGAAAGCCGTGGAGCAGGATCGGACACTTGCCGCAATGGAGCGCGGTGAGCGCCGAGCCCACACCTGCATGACTGATGACCACGTCCGACCGTCACATCGCGACTTCCAACTCGGACGCCGGGATCGAGTCGTGACCGACGATCCCAAGCCCGCTCGCATCTGTCGAGCCCGTCTGCCACAAGACCTCTGCCTCGCTAGGAAGCGCAGTAACACAGTACTCCACAAGGCGCCTGAAGTCCCGGCCGGGCATGGTGCCGAGCGTGACGACCACTCGGAGCGGACGGCCGCTGCCCGAACCGACGGCCGTGGTGTTGTGAGCTTCGACGCCAAACCCATCGAACACCGAGCCAACGTAGCGCCAGCGCTGGTCCTCCCAGGCCGGGTACTGCGTGTAGAGGAAGGTGCCCGGAACGCGCGCCGCAATGCTGGCCGTCAGCGAGGGACCGTCGCTGCGTGCGGCACTCTCGATGAAGTGACACGGCCGCCCCATCGCGCGCCCCACGGCTAGGAATGGCAATACGAGCTGCGAACCGGTTGTGACCAGCGCGCCGACCTCGCCGCTCCGCCATATCCGCAGCGCGTGATCCACGTTTCTGGCCACCGCAACCGGTGAGCGCGGAGGAGATTTTCGCGAACGTACACGACGCGCTTGTTCTCGAGTAGAGACCGGCTCTGGGGGCTCTCCCAGGTGACCCAGATCGAATCTTGGTCGACGCCTCGCAGTCGGGGCGCGAGGTCGCAGAGCTGCTTGAGGTGACCGCCTCCGGAAGCGACGAGCAACGTCGTCACGTCCGCCTCCCCACCGGGCGCGCGAGCAACGCCGCCAGGACCCAGATCAAGATCGCCGGGGCCCGTGTCGACGAAGTAACCCTCGATCAAATGAATCAGCGTCAGCAGGACGACGATCAGCACCGTGACTCGGGCGACCACGAGCTGTTCGGCGTGCTGCGCCAACCGCATCGCTGTTCGGGCGGCAATTAGGAGTGCCCACATCAGAGTGAGGAACACCGCCAGCAGGATCAGTCCGCCCCGCAGCAGCATCGTGAAGTACAACGACTCAGTGTAGGCGAAGCCGTAGCTACTCGGCAACGAAGGTCCGTAGCCGGTCAGCCACCGGCCTCGCAGCAGCGGCATGTCTTGAGTCTTGAAGATCCACAACCGGTAAGCCAGCGTTTGGGGGACGATTGGGCTCACGGCGACCGTCGTCACCCCGGGCGTTTGCGCGAACTGGCGTTCAGACCGGCTCTGAAGCATCGGGAAGTACAACGCTCCGAGCAGCAGTGCGCCACAGGCCAGGCAAGCCAGGACGATCTTCGTGCGGCGGTACCACCAACCCAGTGCCGCCACCCCCACGACGGCACCGATGATCGGAGCGATCGTGACCGTCTGCACCAGCGCGGCTGTGTCCAGCGCGAGAACCACGAGCAGCAGGCGCCGTGAGGCGGTGCGCTGCGATTCGCTGAGCAGGAGGCCCACGATCAGCAGCACGATGATCATAGGATCGCCCCCATTCTCATGCCAAAACGGAAAGGGTCCGCTCGCTCTGGGCGGGATCGTGAGCGGCTGAATACCGCTCTGCGGATGAAGGCTGTAAAGGTCGGCCCCGGTGATCGTGAACAGAAAGCTTCGAACCCCGGGAAGGTTCAGCTGCTGAGCGATCGCCAGCAGCGAGACAATCGGGCTGACCAGGATCAGCAGCCGCAGCGCTCTCGCTTGCTGGGCAGGGGTGCGCACGACGGTAGTGATTGCCCGGTACAGCACCAGGTATTGGAGCGGCCCCAACAGGGTGCCGAGGTCCGACGTGCTGAGGGTTGCCCCTCGACGCGTAACGTCGAACCACCCCAGGGCTGCGGTCGCAATCACGTAGGCGAGCGCGATC
>CAWCMQ010000012.1:0-530534 GCA_963796645.1 uncultured Solirubrobacterales bacterium
AGTTCTCAAAGCCCAGAACGATGTGCATCCGTCGGCAAGTATCCGCGATTGCACGGGTGCGATCATTGTTGCCGTGAGGCCGGTGGATGTACGGGCGGCGGAGCCGGAGCCTCGGCGGAGCGAGATCCCCGGCCGCCAATTCCAAGTGGACCATTCCTTGTTGCCGGCTTGGCGACGGCCGGGCGGGCAGCGGTGCGGGCGCTCACCGACGCGGTCGGCCCCGAGTCGTGCAGGCGCGGGACGCCGACACCAGCGCCGGCATGCAGCGCCTACGGCGTGCGCTCGAGAGCCGGGGGGTGCGCACGCTCCTCGGGCCGGCGCCGACCGGCCGGCAGGTGGGCCAGGCGCGCACCGTGGTCAAGAGCCCAGGGATCCCGTTCACCGCGCAGGTCATCCAGCACGCGCTCGGCAACGGACTACTGGTCATCGATGAACTGGAACTCGGCTGGCGTCTGAGCCGCGCCCCGGTCCTCGCCGTCACCGGCACGAACGGTAAGTCGACCGTCTGCGGACTCGCCAGCGCCGTGCTCTCGGCCGCCGGGCAGCGAGTGCGTCTAGCGGGAAACACCGAGTTCGGTCCAAGCCTGTCGGCGCTGGCCGGCCAGGAGCTCGAGTGGATCGTGTGCGAGGTCTCGAGCTTCCAGCTTGAGGGCTGCGTCGAGTTGCTGCCGGAGGTGGCTGTGTTCACCAACCTCACGCCGGAGCATCTGGGTCGACACGGGACGATGATCGAGTACGGGACGATCAAGCGACGCATGTTCATCAACGATCGCGGAGTGGTTCCGCGGGCGGTCATCGATGTCGACAGCCCGTTCGGCGAGCGACTCGCCGCGGACATCGAACGCGGCCGCGGCGTCGTTGCCAGAGTGGGTTCGTCCGCCGCGTCCGACTACCGGGTCGAGTCGGTGAACTGGAATCTGCGCCACTCGGACGTCGCGGTTGCCACCCCAAGCGGGCGGGTCTGTGTTCGTGCCTGCCTGCCTGGTCCGTACAACGCGCGGAACCTCGTTGCGGCGCTGGCGATGGCGGATCTGATGGATATTGAGCGTGACCTGTCCCTGCCCACGCTGAGCACCTGGCGCGGGCCGCCGGGGCGCTTCGAGCACGTCGACGCCGACCAGCCCTTTGCGGTGATCGTCGATTTCGCTCACACGCCCGACGCGCTGGTACAGCTGCTCGGGACGGTCCGAGCCGGGATGGAACCGACGGGCGAGCTGACGGTCGTCTTCGGTCTCGGGGGTGCTCCGGGGACGTTGATGGAGCGCATGGGACGGGTTGTCGCCGAGTGCTCGGACCGCCTGATCGTGACCACATCGGGATTCCGTGGCCTGCAGCCGATGCCGGCGCTGAGCAGCATCCTCCGTGGCGTCAGGGCAGCCGAGTGCGGCGACTGGGAGGTCGTGCTCGATCGCCGTCGTGCAATCCGGCAAGCGGTGTGGTCCGCCTCGCCGGGGGACGTGATCGTAATCCCGGGGCGTGGCGCGCTGACCAAGATGCGAATCGACAGCCGCGGCGAGGCCCTGGCGTTCGACGATCGCGAAGTCGCCCGCGAGCTCATCGGCGAGCTTCAGTCAGCGGGTGGCGGTCTAGGGGCCCAGAGCTCCGGCGCGGCGGAGATGCCCAGTCGCCGGGGTTCACAGACGCGCGCGCGTGCGTGACAGCGCCCGCGGATCTTCGCAGTTGCGTCGCTAGAGTCGGGCCGTGCCTCGCTCAGGCAGCACGGCCGCACGCGCGCTGAGATCCCTGCGGCTACGGGCAGCCGACGCGGCCGAGATCGCCCTCGGACGGCGCGAGGAGCTCGTCCCTCCCCGTCGCCTGCAGAACCTCACCGGCAACTCCAACTTCGTCGCCACCGGCGAAGAGTTCCGGGGCCACCTGGCAGCGCTCGCGTCGCTCGGCCCGTCGGACCGCGTGCTCGACATCGGATGTGGCGCGGGCCGGATCGCCCGGGTCCTCGCCCCGGAGCTTCGTCCGCCCGGCTCCTACGACGGTTTCGACGTGATCCCGCAGTCGATCGCCTGGTGCCAGGCCCACTACCGGAGCACGACCGCGCCATTTCGCTTCGTCCACGCGAACCTCTTCAACGCGTTCTACAACCCGGGCGGCTCCGGCGATGCGTCCGGCTACCGCTTCCCGTATCCCGACGGGGCCTTCGATCTCGTGATCGCCACGTCGGTGTTCACCCATCTGCGCTCCGAGGCCGCCGATCACTACCTGAGCGAGGCGGCGCGGGTGCTCGCGCCGGGCGGGAGGATCTTCAGCACCTGGTTCCTCCTCGATCCGTCCGGCGGGCGGGACGGGGCAACGGTCCATTTCGAGCCTCTGACCGGGCCGGAGGCTACGACCGATCGGGCGTTGCCGGAGTCGGCCGTCGCGTACGACGCTCACTGGTTGTACGAGCGCCTCGATACCCACGGGCTGTCGCGGCACGGGCCGGTGTGTTGGGGCAGCTGGTCAGGCAGGCGAGGCCCGACGTCTCAGGACATCGTCGTCGCGTACCGCAGCTAGCCCTCCGGCGGCCGCGCTGGCGGAGCGGACGCCTCAGCCTCGCCGTCATCCCCGGCCGCACCTTCATCGCTGCCAGCGAACTTGTCGACGGCATCGCTCGCCTTCTGCCCGAACTTGGCGATCCGCACGGTGTGCTTTCCGCGGGTCTTCTGATCGGCGGCAACGCTCGCGACCTCGACTGCGTCCTGGATCTTCTCCTTGTGCTCGGCCACGGCGCCCTGCGCTTGCTCCTTGATCTCCTTGAACTTGTCGCCGAGTCCCATCTCGCTCCTTTCGGTTTGCCCGCGCTTACGCTACCGACCGCGAGGGCGCGCTTCCTGCGAGCAACGCGAGTTGCCGGATAAGGTATCCGGGAAAGCTGGCCGCGATCGTTTCGTGGTCGGCACCATCGACCAGCTCGAGATCCCATCTGATCCCTAGCTCGTCGAGCAGCTCCGCGAGCGGAGCCACGTGGTTCTCCAGGTATGGGCTCTCGCGGCCGCAGCAGACGTGGATGTCCGGCGCCGGCGACGCCGCGCGCAGGGCGTCGAACGCGAGCGAGCTCAGGAACGCTCGTTCTGCGCCCGAGCTGCCGCCGGTGATGTGCTCGGCGATCGTGTGAAACGCCGGGCCGCACAGGTAGTTGCCCAGCAGCGTCTGCGGCTCCCCCGCGATCACGTGCCCGGCGCCGGTGCGTGCGCCGTAGTACAGCGCCGCCCAGCCACCCATGCTCGACCCGGCCATGACCGTGCACGAGCGCTTGACCGACAGCTCCGCCGTCGTCTGGCAGATGAGCGCGCAGATCGAGTCGCTGACATCTCGTCCCCAGCCGGGACCGAGATACCACGACGGCGCCGGCGGATCGCCCGCGCCGTGATCGTCCAGGACATAGAGCCGCGCCCAGTCCGAATCCTCGAGCACGCGGTACCAGTGATAGCGCGGAGGCCGCCCGACCGGCGGCGCCCCCGAGAACACGACGATCAGCCCAGGCGATGCTCCAGACCGAGGCTGGAGTACGTATCTGATCGGGGCGCTCCCCGCGAACACCCGCTCGCCTGGGAACGCGCCGGTCGCGAGATCGTCACTGATGCCCATTTTCGGCAGCCTACGGGGCTGGGGTCCGGTTACAAAACATAGGTAACAGACGACCCCAAACATGGGTGGCTCTCCCGATGCCCTCGGCCCTGACCGTCCGTAGCTTGATCGGGCGTAAGAGGCACTACCCAACAGGAGGCATCATGTTGAAGGGCAATCTGATCCGGCGCACGCTGGCAACCGGAATCGTGACCACCGTGGCGGTCTTTCCGGCGGCAGCGCAGGCGCGATTTGACCTCAACCCATCCCCGGGGACACCCGCCCCGGTCCAGACCGTGAGTTCTCCCTCGGCGCCTCAGCCGACGTTGGGGGATCAGTCGGGATTCGACTGGGGTGACGCCGGGATCGGCGCGGCCGGCACGGTCGTCCTGCTCGGCGCCGGCGCGGCGGGAACCGTGCTCGTGCGACGCCGGCGCACCCAACGCACCGCGTGAGTTGATAGGCGGACCGGCGGCCACTGGGGGCAGGTCGTCGCCTGCCCTCAGCGCCCGTTTCAATCGATCACGATCGAGACTCGCCGCCTGAAGCCGCGCCGGTGTCCGTGCGATCTAACTCCCTGCTGCGGTCGGGCCACAGTCGCCCAGGGCCGCTGTCAACTTGCGGATTCGCCGGCCAGCGAGAGGTCGCTCGCCACCGGCGGGGTGGGGTGCGCCTCGACCCAGTCGGTGATCGTGTTGGCGACGAGGCGGCTGTTGTCCCACATCGGCACGTGGCCGACGCGGGGGAGAACCCGGAACTCGGCGTTCGGGATCTCTCGCCTAAAGCGCGCAGAGCACGTCGCGAGCGGGAGGATCCGGTCGAGCTCGGCCCAGGCGAGGAGCGTCGGCGCGCCGACTTGGTCGAGGTCCTCGAGGTGGGCACGACCCGCGCGGAGACTCGAGAGCACGTCGTCGACGATGGTGCAGCCCAGCGGATCGAGACTCAGGTCGACGGCGTCGGGCGGAGACATCAGCTCGCCGTGGCGCATGATGTCCCGCAGCGCGAGCTTGCGCGCGCCGGGGCGGAGCATGAGGCGCGGGATTTGCTTGCGCGTGGAGCGGACCATCCGCATCTGGCGCGCGAAGAAACGAGCGATCCGCTCCGGCTCGGGACCATTGAGCTCCCAGCCGCCACCGGGCGAGAGCGCGACGACGCTCCGCGCGCGGCCGCGCTTGGCGAGCTCGAGCGCCAGTGCGCCGCCCATCGAGTTACCGACCAAGTGGGCGGTGCCGACGCCGAGCTCGTCGAGATGGTGCTCGAGCGAATCGCCGGCATCCGCGACCTTCTCGAGGCCCATGCCGCTCGGATACGCGGGTCCGCCGTTGTGCCCCGACAGCGTCGGCGCGATCACCTCGTAGCGCGCGACGAGATCCGCAAGCACCGGCTTCCAGTGGCGCCAGTGGCCGGTGAACCCGTGGAGGAGGACGACTGGCTCCCCCTCCCCGGCGCGGTAGAGGGAGGATGAGATCTCGGCCATTGGCGCAATCCTATGTCAATGCGTCTGTATTCCGTGGCGGTTGATCTCGCCCCGGCGATCCCATCCCCGCGCGCTAGAGCGAGCGCGATGGCCACTTGTCAGCCTGCAACATCGAGCACCACCTTCCCGTGCTTCCCGCGTGCGGCCAGCCGCTCGAACGCGGCGGCGAACTCTTTGAGTGGGAAGACCGAATCGATCTCCGGCCGGAGATCGAGGCGGGAGAGCTCTGCGAGCTGCTCGCCGTTCGGCTCGACGATGAAGTAGTCGGCGCCGGGCGCCTCCTCGGCGATCGTCACGATCCTCGTGGCCTCGCCGGCCGCTCGGCCCGCGGTGTCAAACAGGAGGTCGCACGGCTCTCCCTCGGCGACGAGCGTCGCGCCACGGGCGCGTGCCAGCTGTAGGGCAAGGTGGCCGACGCCGCCCCCTGCTCCCGTGATGCTCACGCGCTCGCCCGCGCGCAGACCGCCGTGCACGATGAGCCCCTGCCATGCGCTGAGTGCGCCCATCGGAAGCGCCGCCGCCTCGACGTGGGAGAGGTCTGTGGGCTTCGGGGCAAGCAGGGCCGAGGGTACGACGGCATACTCCGCGGCGACGCCATCGCGGTCAAACGGGGTGAGGGCGAACACCTCCTCGCCCGTCGCTTCGACGGTGCCCGAGAGCTCGTAGGAGGGGATCGCGGGCAGTCGGTCGGCCGGCCAAGTCAACTCGTCCCTGGTGATGGCCGCCGCGTGGACGCGGACGAGCGCCTCTCCGTCGCCAGGCTCAGGGGTTGCGAGCTCCTCCAGCCGGAGTCCATTCTGATGGAGACGCACGGCGCGCATTGGGGTCCGTTCTCCAGCGCTATTCATCCCACCAGTCCCGCTGACCCTCCACGTCGTCCCGCGGGTTCTCGCCGAGGTTGGGCGCGCCGAAGACGAGGATCTCGAGGCCCTGCGACCCGGACTCGTAGCCTCGCCATGTACCCGGCGGCACGCGTACCACGTCCCACTCCTTGACCTCGACGATCTCGTCGTCGAGCTTCATCCGTCCGCTCCCGCGCACAACCACGTAAACCTCTTCCTGCTCCTTGTGCGTGTGGCCGTACGGGAAGCGGCAGCCGGGCGGGACGCGCTGATAGCAGAGCCCAGAGTGCTCGAGCTCGAGCGCCTTGGTTGCGAGGCGGAACTCTAGGTCCGGCGCGCCGTCGAAGTTCGACCCGACATCATCCAGATCCTCTTTGAGGTTCCTCAGGGTGAACGGCACGGCAGCGATTCTACGGCTCACTCTCCACCCCGCACGCTCGAGCTGGGGCTCCATCCGACGGGCCCCGAACGAGTACCCCCAGCCGGACTCGAACCGGCGATCTCCTGCGTGAAAGGCAGGCGTCCTAACCGCTAGACCATGGGGGCGCGCAGCCATGATTGTAGGTCGATAGCCCGCGCGCCCCCACCCAGGCCCTCGGTACGCGATCATGGTCCGCAAGCCGCCGTAGCTCAGCTGGCAGAGCAGCGGACTTTTAATCCGAAGGTCGTGGGTTCGATCCCCACCGGCGGCATGGGAATTCGCGTTGCACACAGGGATCTCGCAGATTTCAAGTCTGCGGCTGGTTCTAGATATGGGGCGCAATGGGCGTACGATTTGCGCGTGGCTAAGCGCTTTCACGACGAGCGTTTGGGGCGTCGCAGGCACGAATTGTCGCCTTCGTGATGCGGACTTGCGAGAGTCGCCGGAGCGTTGGCGCGGCGGTGCGGGCTAACGGGCCAACGCTGATGTCGATCTCCCCTAGACCACCTAGGGCGGTCGTGTTCTTGGCGCTGGTTTGTTGCGTTGTCTGGGCGGCGCCGGCCGTGGCGGCGAGACGGTCGCAGAGGTCCGCTGGGGTGGCGCCCGCCAGTCGTGTTGTCCTGCATAGCTCGTTCCATCCGATCAGAACCGGGAGGGTCACGGGAGTCCTGGCGAGCGGCGATTATGTGCTCAGCACGATCGCGATCGCCGACGGGACCAGGCAGGCTGGTGCGATGTTGATCAACGACCGGCTCGGCACCACGACTGCGCTTGACCCACGGTGCGCTGTCGATGCACTTGGGGCTCCGTGGATCTTGATGAGCTGCGCGCAGAGTTCTGACCCGAACGGGCTCTACGACCTTGAGCTCTATTCGCTCGCTGACGGCACGCGTCAGGCGGTGACGCCCCACCCCGGCCTGCCGCAGTGCGCGGTGCCTGAGTTCTCCGATTCCGAATGCGCCAAGCCGGACGCCGTGGGGGCCGACTGGATCAGGTGGGACGCGAGTTGCTACCACTGCGCGGACACCTACTTGTTCCAGAACATCCATACGGGCAACCTCAGGGGCGACCCGGCCAACGCGACGACGTTTACGGACCTTGACTCGCCCGCCCTGGCGCACAGGACCTGCTCGGGCGTGCGCCTGATGCATGAGTCCCTGCCGAACGTGCCGCCGTGGGGTCCGTTGACTCCTTACGGTCAGTTCGCGCTGGTGATCGGCGGCACCGGCCAGATCTACCCAGCAGTTTTCCTCGAGCGGTGCGGCACGCACATGCGGCGACTGCTTGCCTCGCCAAACCCCGAAGTGGGGGATCCGCCCCTGGCCTCGAACTCCCGCATGATCGTGTGGCGGGCCGTACCCGGCCGGCTGACCGGGCTGTTTCTTCCCAGCCTGCAAACGTTCACGATCCCCCTCCCCTCCGCGATCGTGAATTCGGGATCCCCGAACGACAATCCCGTCCCGGCGCTTGGGCTGACCTCACGCGCGCTCTACGTGAACGGAGCTCAAGCGCTCTGGCGGACAGTCAGTCCCACCGCCCTACCGCCCAACACGAATCGGCCAACCCTCACGCGCTTCCGGAAGCACCGTGACCTGCAGACGTGGAAGCTGGCGCAACGCGGTCCGCTTCTCCTACGCGTGGCAGGTGAACGGCAGCCGCAGGAAAGGCGCCACCAAACCCAGGCTGACTCTGGGCAACGCCCCCAAGCGACGCAACGTGAGCTGCAGCGTGACCGCATCCAACGCCGCGGGCACGACGACCGCCTCGAGCGCACGGCTGCACGTGCACTGAACAACTGCGCCGTGACTCCTTGCGTCGTCACTACTGCGAACGACGCAGGAGCAGCCTGCTCGACGTGATCAGCCGTCGGCGGCAGCAGCCGGATCGTTGAGCGCGCGCCTCAGCTTCTCAACCAGGCTCTCGAACATCGGGTACACACCGCGCCCGTGCGCCTGGTGAATCGCGGGTTTCCACATCTCCCAGCGATCGATCAACGTTCGCCCAAGCATCAGCTTGATCAGCTCGAAGTCAAAGCCGCCCTGGCTCTCCAGGGCGGCGAGTTGCTCGAAGTAATCGAGCTCCCGGTAGAGCACGTATGCCTCAGGCGCATCGGCAGCGACGTACGCAGTGAACGCCTCAGACAATTTGCCCGCCGACCCCAACTGTCCAACCATCCGACGCGTCTCCACGAGCGCGTCCTCGTTCCACCGGCGGAAGAACTCGGCTGCCATCTGCGCCTCGCGGCTCCGGCGAGCCTCTCGTACCTGTTGCGCCGCGAACACCGCCGCTCCGAAGGCCCCAAGTAGGCCCATCGCCAAGATCGACGTCGCGATCGCGGTCACCTCCACCCAATCCACCGCAATAGTGAACACGTCTCGCCTCCATCCGTTCAGGGTGACTTGGTCCGGGCGCCCAGCTTAGGCCAGGCACGATCCGGTGGGCGGACTGCGATCCGGGCCGAGGTCGTACCTAGGTGACCAGCACAACGACACCGCCGGCCTGAGCAAATTCGAGGCACCGACGGCGTCCGCTGAGGCCGAGCGCAGAAAACACGAGCTCTCCGTCGCCGCTGATCAGCGACCACCCGTCGCCACTCGGTAGCAGCCTGAGTCGGGCGGAGCCGCCAGAACCGATGCTCAGGCCTGAGGCGTCAGCTCGTGGCCGGGCTCGACCCTGTATGAGCGAGTAAGAAGTCATGGCGACAGCTTCGTTCATGCGCGTAAGCGAATCGACAAATGAAGGTGAGTAATTGGCTAAGAATGCCCGGCCGGCGGTCCCTACTGCCGCTTTGAAGACCGCGAAGCGCCGGGATCGACGCCGTGGCTATCGTCAGGAGCACCCCCGTCCCCGCCACCACCGTCATGCGAATCGAGACCGAACGCCTGGCCCTCCGCCCGCTGCGGCTCGACGACATCGATGAGCTGCTGGACATGCACGCTGATCCGGACGTCGCGCGCTACATGACCTCGTTCGATCGCCCTCAGGCGATCGCACGCCTCGAGCAGGATGCCCGCGAGTGGTCGGAGCACGGCCGCGGGCTGATCGCGATCGAGGATCGCCGGACGGGCCACTTCCTCGGGCGCGCTGCGCTGAAGTTCTGGCCCCAGTTCGATGAGACCGAGCTCGGCTGGGTCCTCCGCCGCGACGCGTGGGGCCACGGCTACGCGACCGAGGCGGCCACGGCTTGCGCGGATTGGGGCTTTGCCAACCTCGACATCCCGTACCTGACCGCAATGATCCGGCCCGCCAACGCACGATCGATCGCCGTCGCGCGCCGCCTCGACATGACGCCGCTCCGCGACGACGTGCACAGTGAGATCCCGGTCATCGTGTATTCGATAAGCCGTGAGCATTGGGGGCGCGACCGCGTCGGCCGGGCACCGCGGCTGGCCTAACAAACAGGAAACAGGTTGTCTGGCCCCTCACCGGGTAGTCAGGGACCATGAAGCCGCTGCTGTTCGCCGATTGGCGCACGATCAACCGAGCTTTCTGCTTCTTCACATGGATCGTCGCGCTGGCCCTCGCGCTGGTGATCGTCGCCCACTACGTGAGCGGGTCCACTGCCTGCGCAGGCACGGCGCACACGCCTCATCCCCGGGCATGCGTGGCCGAAGGCGGACACCTCAGGCCGATCGGGCGCTGAACCCGTCCGCGGCCGCCCCCTCGGCCCGCACCAACACCAAGGCCCCAGGCGTTAGTGTTCCGTCAGAGCATCGACGGAGGGAGCTGTAAATGCATGCACCGACCCTGTTCCGGGACCGCTCGCGTCCGGTGCAGGTGCTTCTCGGGGGAGTGATACCGGCGCTGATTGGAGCGGTGGCCGGGATCTTGCTGGGCGTGTCGAGCGCCGGCTACTGGGCGATCGGCATCGCCGCGGGGGTCGGCGGGTTTCTGGCCGGTTTCGAGCATCGGGACGGCTGGGGAGGAGCCGACCGAGGCATGGTCGGCGGCGCGATCTACGGCGCCTCGCTGCTCATCACCCACAAGCTCGTCGGCACGCACGCGAAGGTGTCGCTGGGAAGCTTCCCACCGCTGCTGGCCGTGTTCACGGCGATCATCGGAATCCTGCTCGGCGCCGCCGGGGGACGGATCGCCCGGGCGATGCGCGAACGTGACGGGACGGCGACCGAGGAGGGCGCCGCGCTGCGCTGACCGGAAAGGTCTCGGATTTGAACCGCCGGTCGCTGTAGCGTTAGACCCGTGACCGGGACCTCGCATGCCGGAACGGCAACTGTCGGGGCCATTGCCGATCCCGAGCCGCCGCCCGCGCCCGTGCAGGCGACGGCTCCGACTCCATCCGAGCCCGAGCAGCCCGCAGGCGGCAAAGACCGTTGGCCCTACGCGCTGCCGCTCGCCGTGCTGATCGTGGGGCTGCTCGTCACCGGTATCCTCTCGTGGCTCTCCTACAACCAGTACAAGAACAATGAGCGCCACCTACTCGATCTGCGCGTGCGCGAGGTCGGAGCACTGCTGTCCACCAGCGTGCCCGGAATCCAGACGTCGCTCGCATCGGCGGCGGAGCTCGCGGATGCCACCAACGGTGACGTTCACAAGTTCATGCGCTTCGCCGGCCCTTACGTCGGGCCGCGTCCGGCGCACGAGTTCGTTTCGATCTCGCTGTGGCGACTCGGCGACACGGCGCGCGGGCCAATCGCCGTCGTCGGCGCCCGGCCGGTGCTGACGTCATCGCCGAACGAGACCCGCGCGTTCTTCATGCAAATTGCCCGCGGCACGAAGCGCAATAGCGCAAGCCTGAACGTGGTCGGGCTGCGTCCGCCGGTTCTCACCCGACTCGGATACGCCTACGCAATCCCCGGATCGCCGACCGGCTACGTCGCGTACGGCGAGAGCATCGTTCCAGCCAACCGGCGCTCGCGGTTCGAAAAGAACACAGCCTTCTCTGATCTGAACTACGCCGTGTTCCTCGGACCAACCGTCGACCCGCACAGCCTGCTGGTCACGAGCCTCAGCCACCTGCCGGTTCAGGGCCCGCAGGCCAAGCTCTCGATCGCGTTCGGGAGCACCGTGCTGACGCTGATCGTGACCCCTCGCGTACCCCTGAGCGGGACCTTGCCGCAGCGTCTGCCCTGGATCATCGCAATCGTCGGCGCCCTGCTGACACTGGTCGGCACCGCGCTGACCATCCGACTCGTCCAACGGCGTCAATCGGCCGAGCTGCTCGCGGGAAGGCTCGAGGTCGCGGTCGACGAGAACCAGCAGCTGTATGCCGAGCAGCGCACGATCGCCCAGACGCTTCAACACGCCCTGCTGCCGGAAGAGCTGCCCAGGCTTCAAGGGGCCGAGGCGAGCGCCCGATACGAGCCGGGTGAGCGCGGGATCGAGATTGGCGGCGATTGGTACGACGTGATTCCGCTCGAGGGTGATCGGCTGCTCGTGGTCGTCGGAGATGTCTCCGGGCACGGACTGCGTGCGGCTGCGACGATGGCCTCACTTCGCTATGCCATCCACGCCTATGCCGCCCAGAACGATCCGCCGGAGACGATCCTGGCCAAGCTCTCGAGGTTGCTTAACGTGAAGGTGAGCGGACAGATGGCGACGGTGCTGTGTGCGCTTATCGACGTTCGCGGCAGGCTGATCACGCTGGCGAGCGCCGGCCACCTGCCCCCACTGGTGATCAGCGACGACGACGGCAGGTACCTGGAATGCAACGTTGGGCTCCCGGTCGGTGTCGAGCGTGACGCCGTCTACACGTCGAGCACCACCAAGGTCCCGGCCCGCTCCACGCTGCTGGCGTTCACCGACGGTCTGGTTGAGCGACGCGGTGAGTCGCTCGACGTAGGGTTGGACCGCCTCCGTCTGCGCGCGGCGGCGGGAGTGGACCGGGAGCAGCTGCAGGATCTGCTCAGTCGGCTGGTGGCGGATCTCAGGAATGGCCCGACCGAGGATGACACCGCGATCGTGGGGGTGAAATGGAAGGAATAGAGCCGGAGCTCAGCTTCGAGGTGAGTTCGGGCGACGACGGCGATGCGGTCGTCACGGTCAGCGGCGAGCTCGACATCGCCAACGTCGATCGCCTCGATGCGGCCGTCGCGCCCGTGATCGGGCGGGCGCTACGGCGACTGATCATCGACGTGCGCGACCTGCGGTTCGCCGATAGCTCGGCGATCGCGCTCTGGGTGCGCTGGTCGACGGACGTCGGCGAGATCGAGCTGCGGAACTGCTCGCCACTCCTCAGACGGGTGATTCAGTCGATGGGACTCGAGCAACAGCTGCGGTTGAGCGCATGACGCAAGCGCGTTCCTTCCCGGGCGATCCCGCGTCCGTTGGCGCGGCCCGAAGGTTTGCCATCCAGGCGCTTGGCCCGGTCCCGGCCGAGGTGCGCGAGGCGGTCGAGCTGATGGTGTCCGAGCTCGCGACCAACTGCGTCCGTCACACCAACACCGCCTTCGAGCTCACGGTGCGTGAAAACCGTGGGGAAATCCGGATCGAGGTCACCGATCGCGCCGGCGGCACGCCCACGATGCGTTCCCCACGTCCGGACGAGCCCACCGGACGGGGCCTTCAGATCGTCAACATGCTCTCCGAGGAGTGGGGCGTGGAGCACGCCGGCGCGCGGGGCAAGACGGTCTGGTTCACCGTGGCGGCGACGTCCAAGGCGGCCTGACACCCAGGCCGCTGCGACGTCCACAGCGACCTGGAACCGCCCACCGCCTACCAGGTCCCGTTGTGACAGCCTCCACCGCTGTTGGTCTGGCTATCACCGTTGCCCGTGGCGACGATGCACGTCCGCGTGAGCCGCCCGCTGCTGTTGGTCAGGTTGAACGTGTCGGCCGTGCTGGAGACCACGGTGAGAACGAAGCCGTCGCTCGTCGGGTTGGCGTTCACGAGCACGGCCGTGCCCTTCGGGGTGATGTTGATCGTCGGCTCGGCCGTGTGCAAGGCGATCGGTGTCATCGTCAGGACTCTGTTCGTCAGGCCGTAGGTCATCGCCGCCTGCTGGGAGTTGTTCATCAGCCCCTTCGCCACGGCGTCACCCGCGTTGCTGCGCTTTGTGAGGAAGGTAGGGATCGCGATCGCGGCGAGGATCGAGACGATCAGGCACGTGACCAGAAGTTCGATCAGGGTGAAACCGTGATCCTCGGCGAGACGCCGGGTGGTTGCTGAGTGGGCAACGGAATCTCGCGACATCTGGGTGGTTATCGGCATCGATTCGGATTAAGTGCAGCCTGGCGCCGCCTCCGGCTGACTGCACGGAGTCCGCGTGGCTAGGGTTCGGCAGATGTGGGGGGACCCCAAATGACCGATGTTCTCGCCGCCCCGAGGACCGCCACGGCGGCCGAGCAGCCCACGCTCGGGGGCCTGGCGCGAAGCGGCGCCGAGCTGATCCGCTCCCAGGCCGCGCTGTTCGCGGTGCTTGCGATCTGGGCCCTGGCGCCGCTCGCGACGGTGGCGATCCACGTCGCCGGGCACGGGGGCGTCCTCACGGGGACGGAGGGCTCTGACTTCTTCGATCAGTTCCAATACCTCGCCTGGATCCGCGACGAGGGCGCCCACCTGCTGGCCTCGAATCTGTGGGTGATCGGCTCGTCGCCGCACGACTATCTGCACCCGATGTACGTGATCTCGGGGTTGCTCTGGCGACTTGGGCTCAGCGTCCAAGCCGCCTATCTGATCTGGACCCCGGTGGCGCTGCTCGTCCTATTCCTTGGATCGGCGGCCTACGTGCGCCGCTTTCTCGCGGGCCACTGGCAGCAGCTGGCGGCTCTGATCCTCGTTCTCTTCTACCACAGCCCCGTGTACGCGATCTCGCGCTGGGTCTCGCATCTGTCGAGCACCCACCAGTTCCAGCTGCTCCGTGTGACCACGGATGCCGACGCGGCGCTGCAGCTGTGGGGATTTGCGCACGCCGCGATCACGATCGGACTGATGCCGGTGTTCCTGCTCGCGGCCGAGCGAACGTTGGCTGGCAGGGGCGTTCGGCGCTGGGGCGTCCTCGCCGCGGTCGCCGGCCTTCTGGTCTCCTGGCTGCACCCGTGGCAGGGCGCGACGCTGCTCGTCGTGATCGCGGGCATGGTCGCGTTCCGGGCTCCCCGCCGGCGATACCTCCGCTTGGCCGGCCCGGTGCTGGCCACGATCCTGCCGCTCGTCTACACCGAGGTGCTCGCCCACACCGACGCGTCGTGGCGCGCGTTCCAGCGCCTGCTTGCCGCCAATCAGGTGGCGCCGCTGTGGGCGTTTGCCGCCGCGTTCGTCCCGCTCGTCGTGGTTGCGGCCGCCGGCGTTCGCCGCCCCCGCGACGACGGGGAATGGATGCTGCTCCTATGGCCGCCGGCATGCCTCGCCGTGTACCTGTTCGGCCCGAACACCTCACCGCACGCACTGTCCGCCGTAACGCTCCCTCTCGGCGTCCTCGCCGTGCGCGGCTGGGAGCGGGCGCGGGTGCGCCTGCACGTACCGGGCCGGATCGCCGGCGCCGTCGGGATCGTCGCGCTGGCCGCATTCACCGTGCCGGCGGCCGTCAACGAGATCCAGGACGCCCGCGGGTCGTTCTCCGACACGCTCGACGGTCAGGTCGCGCTGCAGCAGCTGCGGCTGACGAACGAACAGGCGCAGGCGGTCGCATACCTCGATCATGCGCCCCGGGCGGGAGGGGTGCTTGCCCCTTGGCTGGTGGCGATGTCGATTCCGGAGTTCACCGATCGCCAGGTCTTCGCCGGGCACCAGTGGTGGGGTCCACCCTCGAACCTCGCGCTCACCAACCAGTTCTTCAGCCCGGTCCTGGGCGAGCCGGCGGCCGCCGCGGAGCGACGGGCGATCCTTCGTCGGTCCGGCGCCGCGTTCGTGCTGGCCGACTGCAACGCACCGCGCACGCTGGCCGCCGACCTGGCACCGATCGCACGGCCCGTGCGACGGTTCGGGTGCGTGACCGTGTACGAGACCGCGGTCGGTTAGCGGGAGGGCCGCGGGCGACGCACGAGGTCACGCCAGCGGTGGTACTTGAGGCGTAGCACCGGCCGCTCGACCACGTAGTAGCTGACCGCCGCGCAGGCGATCGAGATCGACAGCGTGCCCGCGAGGACAACCACGAACGAGGCCTTCGCGCCGTCGATCCCGAGCTTGAGCGCGGCTTCGTAGTGCCACAGGAAGATCCCGTAAGAGATGAGACCGATCCAGGCGACGACCGGATGTGCGAGCAGGCGCCGCGGCAGGCCACCGGCGGTCTCGCCGAACACGGCAGGCGCCAGCACCAGTGCCGCGATCAGGCCGAAGGACAGGAAGATCTCCAGTCGCTGGCCTCGAGCGAACAGGAACGGCGACGCCGGCACGGACAGGCACACGAGCACGTAGGCCGCTGCCGCCGTGGCCCACAGCACGCCGGGGTGCGAACCCAGCCACGACGCGGCACGCGGCGGAGGCCCGTGCGCGCCGGCCGAGACCACCGCCATGCCCATCCCGAGCGCAAACCAGGGGACATAGGCCGCAACCGAGTTCGCGAACCACGCCGGGACCGGATCGAACACGGCGAACTGGAGTACCACGGAGACGGCCGAGAGCACGAGCAGCAGCAATAGCTCGGCCGCCATCCAGCCCCGCACGCCGAGACCGCGTGTCAGGACGCGCGCGCACACCGCATACACAGGGAGCGCCACGTAGAAGGTGACCTCGACCACGAGGCTCCAGGTCTGGGCCAACCCACAGGTGGTCGGAAGCGCCGCACACTGCGTGCCGTGATAGACGGGCAGCGTGTGGACCAGCGTGTACATCGGCCACCAGTGACCATCCACGACGCCGGTCAGTCCAGGCACGATCACGAGCACCGTCAGCACCACCCAGTACGCGGGGTAGATACGCAGGAAGCGGCGCCGGGCATAGTCGCCGGTGGCCGGCGCCGGCGCGCCTCCGGCGCGGTGGGCGATCATCGGCCGGTAGAGCAGAAAGCCGGAGATCAAAAAGAAGATCGTGACGCCGATGTTCAGATGGGCCAGGAGCCGGCCGCCGAGCGAAGAGGACAGCCCGCCCCGGCTCCATTCGGCCGAATGGATGAGGACGACGCAGATGACCGCGAGCGCGCGCGTGCCGTCGATCAGGGCGAACCGGGGGTGTCGAGGCGGCGGCGCGACCGCGTCGTCAACGCCGGTTTGGCCTGCCGCCGTTGACGTGACTGCGGCCACCCCGGCGCTCATCGCTGACGGCCGTAGATCAGGATGTCGGTCGGGAACGCGCCTCCGTAACGCCGGCGTCCCACCAGCCGAAACCCGCCAGCCGGACGCGGACCGCCGGCACCGGCAGCCCGCAAGGTCAGTTTGTCGCTGACCACATAGACGTCGGTGCCCGCCGGCACCAGTCGCCAGAACCGGGTCAGCGAGGGGACCACGAGATGTTGCCGGTGAAACTGGGCCGAGATCGCCGGAGCGCCGAGCACCGTGAACAGCTGCACCGGCGCGCGCGGTCCGGCGACTCGATCGAGGTAGGAGGCGATCGACCGGAACGGGCCGCGGGTGTAGTTCGGTCCGAAGCTGCGGACCGTTCCGAGCAGCAGCGTCGCGAGCACGAGGACGACCGTGAGGATCGTCAGCGGTCGCGGCAGGGCGGCGAGCAACGTCCCGACCACCAGTGCCGCCGCGGGCAGGGAGGCCGACAGGCCGCGGGGGAGCCACAGATCGGTCCCGATCAGGCTGTACACGAGCAGGCCGATCGGCGTGGCGGCCGTGAGCACAAGGAGCAGGCCAAGGCCGGGCGACGGTCCCGCCTCCCGCCGGCGGCGCAGAACGAGCGCGATCACGCCGGCGATCACCGAGGCCGCGATGATCACGATCCCGGTGATCGTCGGGATCGCTCGAAGCGACGCCGCCGGATGGCCGGGAATCGGGCGGAGCAGGTCCGTGAGGACGTGCTTGGCCGTGAGCGGGTAGAGGCTGCCGATCACCGCGAGCGCCTTGCCGCGGAGATGGGGAAGCCACGGCAGGTACAGCAGGACGATGAGTGCGTTGGCAAGCAGGGGTGCACGAATCCGATCACGGCAGAACCACAGTGACCACACGGCCTGCGCGCCGAGCAGGAAGATCGACGTGTAGTGCGAGTAGGCGGCGGCGACCGCGGCACCGACGTACAGCAGCCACCACCCGGTTGATTGAGTCTCGACGGCGCGCAGCAGCGCGAGCGTCGACAGCGCGACGAAGAACGCCATCGTTGCGTACGGGCGAGCCTCGATGCCGTAGAACACGGCGAACGGCGCAACGGCGACGATCGCCGCAGCGATGACCCCCGGGAGGCGCCCGACCGTCTCTCGGCCGATCGCATAGACCACCGGCACGGTGGCTGCGCCGAGCACGACCGACGGTAGCCGGATCCAGACCGTCGCGTCCCCGAGCTTTGACGTCAGCCAGGCGAGCAGGAAATACAGCGGGGGAGAGTTCTCGCTGCCCGTATGGACCGTGCTGAGGACGGAGCCAAAGCTGTGCCTGAAGATGTCGTAATAGGTCGAGACCTCGTCCTCGATGATGCTCTGGTGGATCTGGCTCAGGCGCAGCCCGAAGGCAAGCAGCGTGAGCGCCCCGATCACGACCGCAATCACGCCCGGGCCGGCGAGGACCGACTCACGCCTCGACGCCTCGAATCGGCTCGGGCCGGGAACCGTGAGGCTCACGCGGCCTACTCCACCAGCGCGACGGCCTCGATCTCGACGGTCATCCGAGGATCGATCAGGCCACTCACCTCGACCATCGTCATCAGCGGCCGCACCTCGCCGAAGAACTCGCCGTGGGCACGCCCGACCTCGTCGGCGCGCGAGATGTCCGTCACGTAGACGCGGGTCTGGATCACATCGCCGGTGCGGGCGCCGACACGGCCGAGCTCGTGCTCGATCTTGCGCAGGATCTCGCACGCCTGCTCGTAGGGGGTGTCACCGAGTACCACTCCGTCGGGTGTCACCGAGGTCGTGCCGCCGATCATCGCGACCCGGTCAGCACGGACGACCCGGCTGAAGCCGTATTTGCCCTCAAACGGCGACGGGGGGTCACCGGCCAGGCGCTCAACCGGACTCAATGTCTGAAGTGTCGCCGGTTCGCGAACACCATCGCCACCCCGGCCGCGTCGACCGACGAGACCACGTCGGGATCGCGAATCGAGCCGCCGGGCTGGATGATCGCGGTGATTCCGGCGTCGATCGCGAGCTGCGGTCCATCGGCGAACGGGAAGTAGGCGTCCGAGGCGAGCACCGCACCGGTGAGCTCCGAGCGCGACTTCTCGATCGCCAGCCGCACCGAGTCGACCCGGCTCATCTGGCCGGCGCCGATTCCCAGTGTCGCGAGGCCACGGCTGAGCACGATCGCGTTGGAGCGGACGTGCTTGCACACCTTCCAGGCGAACAACAGCTCGTTCCACTCCGCCTCGGTGGGCCGGCGCTCGGTCACGGCCTGCATCTCGGCCCGCTCCTCGAGGTCCGCATCGCGGTCCTGGACGAGCATCCCGCCGACGACCTGGCGCATGTGCGGCTCGATCAGGTTCGCCGTGCGCCGCTCCCGGTCATCAAGGATCCGCATGTTCGGCTTGGACTGCAGGACCTCCAGCGCGTCCTCCTCGTACCCGCGGGCGAACAGGACCTCGACGAACTGACCCACCAGGGCCTCCGCGAGTTCGCGATCGACCGGTCGGTTGAGGCAGATCACGCCGCCGAAGGCCGACATCGGGTCGCACGCGAAGGCAAGCTTGTAAGCCTCGAGCGGCGTCGAGCCGACGGCCACCCCGCACGGGTTGTTGTGCTTGATGATCACGCAGGCGGGAATCTGAAACTCGGTCAGCAGCAGTCTGCCGGCATCGAGGTCGAGCAGGTTGTTGAACGACAGCTCCTTGCCGCCCAGCTGCGAAACCATCGAGAGCACGTGGGTGCGGGTCCCCACCTGGGCGTAGTACGCGGCCCGCTGGTGGGGGTTCTCCCCGTAGGGCAGCTCGAGCACCTTCTCGAACGCGCGCACGAACAGGGGCGGGAAGTCCTCGCGCTTCTCCTGGAACCACCGGGCGATCGCCGTGTCGTAGCGAGCCGTGTAGGCGAACGCCTCGGCGGCGAGGCTCTCGCGGGTCGGCAGCGACAGCCTGCGGTCAAACTCCCGCAGCTCGGCCAGGACCGCGTCATAGCTCTCAGGACTGACCACGGGAGCCGAGAACGCGTAGTTCTTGGCCGCCGCGCGGATCATCGTCGGACCGCCGATGTCGATGTTCTCGATCACCTCCCGGTCCTCGACGCCGCGCTGGGCGGCGGTGCGCTCGAACGGATACAGGTTCACGCACACCAGATCCACGAACTCGACCCCGTGCTCCGCCGCCGCGTCCATGTGCGCCTGGTCGTTACGGACCGCGAGCAGGCCGGCGTAGAGCTTCGGGTGAAGTGTCTTGACCCGTCCGTCCATGATCTCGGGGAATCCGGTCAGGTCGGTGATCGAGCGGACCTGAACGCCGGCCTCCTCGAGCGCGCCGGCGGTGCCACCGGTCGAGACGATCTCGATCCCGAGCTCAGCCAGACCCCGTGCGAACTCGACGATCCCAGTCTTGTCGGAGACTGAGAGCAGGGCCCGGGTGACGCGCACCTCGCCGGGAGCCGTGACCTCGCTGACGTCTTGCCGCATCCCCTGTTCCATCGAACCGCGACTCTAGCGCTCGATCACGACCCGGCGGGGGTTGGCCGGATCGAAACTCACGGCTCCGTGCGCGATTAGCCGCACCGCTTCGGGCAGCAGCGCGTGCTCGATCTCGTGCAGACGCTCGAGCACCTGATCCGGATCGCGAGCATCGGGCAACTCCACGGCGCGCTGGAGGATCACCGGCCCGGTGTCGATGCCGTCGTCGACGAAGTGCACCGTGACTCCGAACACCTTGACCCCGTAGGCCAGCGCCTGCTCGACTGCGGCCAGCCCCGGGAACGCCGGCAGCAGCGCCGGGTGAACGTTGATCACACGCTGAGGAAATGTGGCCAAGAACGACGAGCTGAGCAGCTGCATGTAGCCCGCGAGGACGACCAGCTCGGTGCCCTCGTCGGTAAGCCAGGTGGCGATCGCGTGGTCACGCGCCTTGCGATCGGCGTGCAGACGGAGCGGAAACGAGGCCGCGTTGACGCCGGCGGCGCGGGCTCGCTCGAGCGCGCGGGAGTTGGGCTTGTCGGAGGCCACCGCGACGATCTCCACCTCGCCCCGACCGTGGACGGTGTCCAGGAGTGCCTGAAGGTTCGTCCCCTCCCCTGACGCCAGGACCGCGATCCTCATGCTGGTGTCGGAGTGGCGCGGAGCTTCGGAAAGCGGCCGCCGGTCGACCGCAGCCGGCCGGCTTGGAGCAGCTGGTCGACCCGCCCGAGGACGTCCGCCGAGCGCAGGTGCGCGAACGCCCCGTAGTAGGTGAGCTCATCGTAGGCGTGGTCCACGATCACCTTCGAGCGCCCGCCGCGGAGGATCTCCACCGCGCGGGTGCGGCCGACCGCCGGCCGGGCCAAACGGACGATCTCGACGATCGCCCGATCGAGGTCGGAACCGGAGCCGCGGGCGGGGGTGGCGCCCGCCCTGCGCGCAGCGGCGGCCGGAACGGGCGGAGCGAGCTCCGGCGAGCAGACGTCACAGCAGCCGACGATCGGCTCCTCCCGAGTCGCGTCCCCGAAGTGACGCAGGAGTGCTGCGCGGCGACAATTCGCCCGCTCGACGTACTCCCAGATCGAGCGGTACTGCGCCCAGCGGACGCGCTCGGCCTCGCGCGCCGAGGCGAGACACCGCGCCAGCATGCCGCGGTCCCAATCAGCGGCGATCCTCCCCGCGGCCCGATCCGGGGCCGACGGTTCCGGCAGCACCATTCCCGCGCGCGCGAGGTGACCGATCGCGGCCCGGATCGCGTCAGGGTCGGTGCGCGGCCCGAACACCGAGGCCAGCTCGGAAAGCCCGACGTCGTAGCGACCGTCGATCCCGGCCCAGCGCAACCGCTCCGCGACGGCCTCGAACACGCCGTCGCCGACCCGCGCACGCTCGATGAAGAACACATGCAGGCCCTTGTCGCGCTTCTCCGCGAACAGCAGGCAGCGGGCGGGCTGTCCGTCACGCCCGGCCCGCCCCGCCTCCTGGTAGTAGGCCTCGAGCGATCCTGGCACGGTGGCGTGGCAGACCGTGCGGACATCCGCTCGGTCGATCCCCATCCCGAACGCGTTGGTCGCCACGATCACGCGGGCCTCGCCTGACATGAAGCGCTCCTGGGTGGCGGCGCGCGTCGCTCGGTCGAGCCCGGCGTGGTAGACAAGGGCCGGCTCGTCCAGCTCGCGCTGCAGCGACCTCGCCGTCTCCTCAGCCGCCTTGCGGGTACCGGCATAGACGATCGCAGGGAGCGCGTCTGCAACCGCGAGCGCGGTCGCGATGCGGCGCTTCTTTTCGACCGCGGTCGAGCACGGAATCACGACGAAGCTGAGGTTCGGGCGGTCGAAGCCGGTCGTGACCCGGACCGGCTCGCGGAGCCGGAGGCGGAGGCAGATGTCGTCAGCCACCGCCGGGGTGGCGGTCGCGGTCAGGGCGATCGTCGCACGGGCGCGGAGCCGGCGAGCGGCGTCGGCGAGCGAGAAGTAGTCGGGCCGGAAGTCGTGGCCCCATTGGGAGACGCAGTGCGCCTCGTCGACAACGAACAGGCCAACACGGACGTCCTGCAGGGCGGCCTCAAAGCCCGGCGATCCGAACCGCTCCGGCGCGACGTAAAGCAGACGGAGCTCGCCGCGCTGGGCACGGGACAGCGTCTCGGCATTGGTCGCCCAGCCGCGCTGCGCGTTCACGAGCTCGACCGCGTCAGGAGCCACGGAGGCCAGCGAGCGGACCTGATCCTGCATCAGCGAGACCAGCGGCGAAACGACGATCGTCAGGTCGTCTCGCATCAGCGCCGGCAGCTGGTAGCAGAGCGACTTGCCCGAGCCGGTCGGCATCACGACCAGGCTGTCGCGATTGCCGAGCGCGGCGGTGACGGCGGCCTCCTGGCCAGGTCGAAAGGCCTCGAATCCGAAGATCGCGCGTAGGGACGAGCGAGCATCCATGGGCGGGCGACGATAGCGCCGGGGGCGGCGGCCATCCGCCCGGCGCATCACGGTCGCAAAAAGCGGGTAGCGCAGTTACCAGCGTCGGTACCCGGCCTCGGAAAGCTCCGCAATGTGTGCCAAACTTCTTGAAACATGTGTATTCGCCTCGGCGGGGTCAGCCGTCGCGAAGCATCCACAACGTCGGGGCTGACGGGAGAAAGCGAGCGCACATGCATCTCGGGGGCAGTGCCATCATCTTTGTCGGATTCCTATCCGTGTACCTGGCCGTGCTCGGCCTGTACATGTTCGCGCGGCGGCGCAAGCAGACCGCTCAGAGGCTGCGGGAGGAGCCGCGGCTCGGCGGCGACGCGCCGCGCGTGTTGCCGCTCAGGCGCGAACTAGCGGCAGCTCGGACTCGAGCGCGAACTTGCCGTTCGCCTGCTCAGTCCCGGCTAAGGGATACTCGCCGCTGAAGCAGGCGTCGCAGTGCGTCTCCCGGGAGGCGCCGACGGCCTCGTAGACGCCCTCGAGCGAGAGGTAGTGCAGTGAGTCGGCTCCAAGCTCCGCCGCGATCTCCTGCACCGACCGGTTGTGAGCAATCATCTCCTCGCGCGTCGACATGTCGATGCCGTAGTGGCACGGATGCTTGATCGGGGGCGCCGAGATCCGCAGGTGAATCTCCGCCGCACCGGCCTCGCGCAGCATCTGCACGATCTGGCGCGTGGTGTTGCCGCGCACGATCGAGTCGTCAACCACGACCAGGCGCTTGCCGCCAACGACCTCGGGCAGCGGGTTGAACTTCAGCCGCAGACCGTGCCGGCGAAGCTCCTGTCCGGGCTGGATGAAGGTCCGCGCGACGTAGCGGTTCTTGATGAAGCCATCGTCCTGCGGAAGCCCCGCCGCCCGCGCCAGACCCCGTGCCGCGGCGTTGCCCGAGTCTGGGACCGGGATCACGAGGTCGGCTTGGACCGGAGCCTCGTGCCAGAGGATCTCGCCCATCCGCGCGCGGGCCACCTGGAGCACGGTCCCCGCCATTCGCGAATCCGGGCGCGCGAAGTAGATGTACTCAAAGACGCAGAATGCACGCCGGTCGGATTCCGCGGCGATCTTCGACTTGATCCCGCGCTCGGTGAGGGTCACGACCTCGCCGGGCTGCACCTCGCGCAGGTACTTGGCGCCGATCAGGTCGAACGCGCACGACTCGCTCGCCACGCAGTACAGGGCCTCGCCGTGATCCTCGACCATCCCGAGCGCGAGCGGGCGCAGCCCATGCGGGTCGCGGAACGCGACCACCGCATCCTCGGTCATCACGACGGTCGAGAACGCGCCCTTCAGCCGCGGCAGCACGTCGGCCACGGCGTCCTCGATGCGCTCGGCCGGATGGGTCGCCAGCAGCGCCGCGATGATCTCCGAGTCCGAGGTGGAGCGAAACGGAACATCGCGGCCCCGGAGCTCGGTGTGGAGCTCGACCGCGTTGATCAGGTTCCCGTTGTGCGCCAGCGCGAGTGTGCGGTGGTCGTCGCGAACGATCGGCTGCGCGTTCTCCCATTCCGATGAGCCGGTGGTCGAGTAACGGACGTGGCCGATCGCCATGTCGCCGACCAGCGAGCGGAGCGTGTGCTCGTCGAACACCTGCGCGACCAGGCCCTGATCGCGGATCGCCATGATGCTGCCCCCGCGCTGCGCGGTCGCGATCCCCGCGGATTCCTGCCCGCGGTGCTGGAGCGCGAAGAGCGCGAAGTAGGCAAGGCGTGCGACATCATGCTCGGGCGCGAAGATCCCGAACACTCCGCACTCGTCGCGTGGCCCATCGCGATGATCGTTTAGAGGAGGCATCCGAAGCCTCCATTGGAGGCTAGCAGCGGCCCTAGACCCACTCGGCGAGCCCGCCGTCGCGAGCCTCGCGCAACCCGGAAACTGCGAGCTTGAGCTGCCCGCTGATCTCGAGCTCCGATCCGCCGACGCGACCGATCACATGCAGGTCGCCGAGTGCGTCCTCGGGGCCCGAGACGATGAACGCCCGGCCCGGCGCCTCTCCGAACAGCGACTCGACGCCCTCCGGCAGCTCGACCGTGGCGCCGATGCCGCCGGCGATGCAGCACTCGGCGAGTGCGACCGCGACGCCACCCTCGGCGATGTCGTGCGCGCTGTGCACGGCGCCCGAGCGGACCAGTTCACGCACCCGCTCGTGGGTGGCGCGCGTGCTCGGGCGGTCGAGTACCGGCAGCGGTCCGGCCGGCTGCTCCCCGCGCAGCTTCGAGAGCTCGGAGCCCGCGGGCGAAGGCTCGAAGTCGCCGGCGATCGCGATCACGTCGCCCTCGGCGCCGAACCCGAGCCGGCCGGAGCGCGCGGCGTCGGGAAGACGCCCGACCATGCCGATGACCGGGGTGGGAAAGATCGGGCCGCTCGGCGCCTCGTTGTACAGCGAGACATTGCCACCCACGACGGGCACGCCGAGCGCTTCGCACGCCTCGGCGAGGCCGTCGACCGCCTCGGTCAGCTGCCACGCCACATGGGGCTTCTCGGGGTTACCGAAGTTCAGGCAGTTGGTCAGACCGAGCGGCTCCGCGCCGACACAGGCGAGGTTCGCCGAGCACTCGTACACCGCCTCGGCCGCGCCGGCGCGCGGATCGCACGCCACCCGGCGCCCGTTGCCGTCGATCGAGACCGCGATCGCGCCGGGCCCAGGGAGGGCGAGCACGGCCGCATCGGCGTCGTCGGGCCGGCGGATCGTCCGCGACTGAACGACCGGGTCGTATTGCTCAAACACCGGTCGCCGCGAGGCGATATTGGCCGAGCTCAGAAGGACCAGGAGAATCTCCGCCGGGGACTCGTCACCGCGCAAGGCCGGCTTCGGCTGGTCGTAGAGCGCCTGGCTCGGGGCCGCGGGCTCGAGGTCGTAGAGCGGGCAGTCGTCGACCAGGATTCCGACCGGCAGGTCAGCGACCGGCGTGCCCGCGTCGAGCACGCGCAGACGGTCGCTGTCGGTCACCGAGCCGATCGGCGTCGCGAGCGTCTCCCACTTCTCACACACCTCGATCACGGCCCCGACCCGCTCCGGCTCGACCACGCACAGCATCCGCTCTTGGGACTCCGAGACCATGACCTCGAAAGGTTCGAGGCCCTCCTCGCGCAGAGGCACGGTCGAGACGTCGATGTCGAGGCCGACCTCGCCCTTGCTCGCCATCTCCGCCGCGCTCGAGGTCAATCCCGCCGCTCCCAGGTCCTGGAGCGAGACGAGCAAATCTCGGTCGAGCAGCTCGAGGCAGCACTCCATCAGCTTCTTCTCCGCGAACGGATCGCCGATCTGGACCGACGGCCGCTTGGCCTCGTCCCCCTCGCCGAGCTCAGCACTGGCGAGCACCGACGCACCGCCGATCCCGTCGCGGCCGGTCAGCGCACCGAGCAGGACGAGAACGTTGCCCGGGCCGGCCGCGGCGCTGCGCGTCAGACGCGAGTGCGGTGCGATGCCCAGGCACATCGCGTTGATCAGGCAGTTCTGCTCGTAGCTCTGCTCGAAGTAGATCTCGCCACCCACCGTGGGCACCCCGATCGAGTTGCCGTAGTGCCCGATCCCTGCCACGGCGCGATCCAGCAGGTACCGCGACCGGTGCGAGCTTGCCGGCTCGCCGAACCGCAGCGAGTCGAGCACCGCGATCGGGCGCGCGCCAACCGCAAACACGTCGCGAAGGATCCCGCCCACGCCCGTGGCCGAACCCTGGAACGGCTCGACCGCGCTCGGGTGGTTGTGGGACTCAACCTTGAACGCGATCGCCAGTCCGTCCCCGACATCAACGGCGCCTGCGTTCTCGCCGGGGCCCATCAGCAGGTGTGGTCCCTCGGTGGGCAACCGGCGCAGCAGCTTGCGCGAGTGCTTGTAGGCGCAGTGCTCGGACCACATCAGCGACAACATCGCGAGCTCGACGTCGCCCGGCTCGCGCCCCAGCCGCTCGATGATCAGCTGGTACTCGTGGTCGGTGAGACCGAGGTCCCGGTGTTTAGACGAAGACGCCGTCTGTGACATGCGCTCGCATCGAGTCGAAGATCTTCAGGCCGTCGCTTGACCCGGTCAGCGGGTCGACGGCGTGCTCGGGATGGGGCATCAGACCGAAGACGTTGCCACGCTCGTTGCGCACGCCCGCGATGTCGCGCAGTGATCCGTTGGGATTCTGGCCCTCGGCGTAGCGCAGCAGCACCTGGCCATTCGCCTCCAGCCGATCGAGGTCGTCGTCCGGCGCGTAGAAGCGCCCGGTCGTGTGTTTGACGGGAATCGAAAGCCGGGCCCCCGCATCACACGCGCGGGTGAATGCGGTGTCGGGTTCCACCACGTCGAGCTCCACCTGGCGGAAGACGAATTTGAGCGAGGTGTTCGGCAGCAGCGCACCGGGAAGCAGGTGGGCCTCGCACAGAACCTGGAAGCCGTTGCAGATGCCGAGCACAAGCCCTCCGGCGCGGGCGAATTCGGCCACCGATTCCATCACCGGCGCGAACCGCGCGATCGCCCCGGCGCGCAGATAGTCGCCATAGGAGAAGCCGCCGGGGACGACGACGGCGTCGACCCCGTGGAGATCGCGCTCGGCGTGCCAGAGCAGCGTCGCATCGCCCACGCGCCGGGCCGCCTCGAGCGCGTCGATGTCGTCGCAGGTGCCGGGGAAGCGGACGATGCCGAACTTCAACGGCCGGGCTCCACGATCTCGTAGTCCTCGATCAGAGGATTCGAGAGCAGCTGCTCGCACATTTCCGGCAGGCGCGCCGGATCCTCGACATCGAGCTCGATCATCCGGCCAACGTGCACGTTGCGGACGCCGCCGAACCCGAGCGCCGGCAACGCGCGCTCCACCGCCTGGCCCTGGGGATCGAGGATTCCCTGCTTGGGCCGTACGAGGACCCGCGCCCTCATCGGCTGCCGGTCCTGCGCATCCAGTCCGCGAACGGCGTGCCCGTGATCCGCTCGTACGCCTCCACGTACTTCTCGCGCGTCCTCGTCACGACGTCGTCCGGAATCGGCGGCGCCGGCGGGGTACGGTCCCAGCCGGTCGAGGACGCCCAGTCGCGCACGTACTGCTTGTCGAAGCTCGGCTGGCCGTGCCCGACCTCGAACGAGTCGGCCGGCCAGAAGCGCGAGGAGTCCGGCGTGCAGACCTCGTCACCGAGGGTCAGTTCGCCGCTGGAGTCGAGCCCGAACTCGAACTTCGTGTCAGCGAGGATGATCCCGCGCTCACGCGCGTGGTCGGCGGCCCGCTCGTAGACGGCGATCGAGATGTCGCGCAGCCGCTCGGCCAGGCCGCGATTGCCCACCAGGCCAACCGCGCCCTCGAAGTCGACCGCCTCGTCATGTCCCACGTCGGCCTTGGTGCTCGGTGTGAAAATCGGCTCGGGCAGCTGCTGCGATTCCTGCAGTCCGGCCGGGAGCTCGATCCCCGACACGGTGCCCGTGCTCAGATAGTCCTTCCAGCCCGAGCCGGTTATGTAGCCGCGCACGACGCACTCCACCGGCAGCATCTCGAGCTTGTGGACGACCATCGCCCGGCCGCGAACCTCGTCAGGAACGCCCACGGTCGCGGACACCAGATGGTTGGCCACGATGTCCTCGATCACCTGCTCGAACCAGAACACCGACAGGCCGGTCAACACGCTCCCCTTGTCGGGGATCGGGGTCGGATGGACGACGTCGTAGGTCGAGATCCGATCCGAGGCGACCAGCAGCAGAGCGTCGCCGAGATCGTAGATCTCGCGGACCTTGCCCGAGGCAACGAGGGGCAGGTCTGCGATGGCGGTCACTGATTCGATGCTACCAGCGGGTCCGGCCGCGAAGGCGATTGGAGGCTAGGCGATCTCGTCGAGCCGGGCGACAATCTCCTCAGCGTGGCGGATGAAGGTCTCGTAGTCGAAGATCGCGTCGAGATCGTCCAGCCGGGCGGCGTCCGGGTCGGCGGCCAGCAGCTCCCGGAGCGGCCGGCGTTCGTCGATCGCCTGCTGGGCCAGGCGCTGCACCACACGGTAGGCGCCGTCCCGCGAGAGGCCGAGCTCGGACACGAGCGCGAGCAGCACACGCTGGGAGAACAGCGCTCCATGCGTGAGCTCGAGGTTCTCGAGCATCCGCTGCTCGTTGACGACCATCCCAGTCACGAGCGCG
The DNA here is from genome assembly GCA_963796645.1 of uncultured Solirubrobacterales bacterium. Taxonomy (GTDB): domain Bacteria; phylum Actinomycetota; class Thermoleophilia; order Solirubrobacterales; family Solirubrobacteraceae; genus Palsa-465. The sequence continues at coordinate 28,423 of CAWCMQ010000012.1, forward strand.
ATCACGCGCCTCTGCATGTGATCAATCAGGCTGGTCGAATCGGGGAGGATGATTCGCTCCACCGAGGAGTGCGAGATGTCGCGCTCGTGCCACAGGGCGACGTTCTCCACCGCCGCCGACGCATTGCCGCGGAGCACCCGCGCGAGCCCGGCGACCTGCTCGGACTTGATCGGGTTGCGCTTGTGCGGCATCGCGCTCGAGCCCTTCTGCTCGGCGCCGAACGGCTCCTGGACCTCGCCGAGCTCGGTGCGGGCGAGGTGACGAAGCTCGGTGGCGAAGCGCTCGAGCCCGGCACCGGCCAGCGCGATCGCCTGCAGCAGGTCGCCGTGGCGGTCGCGTGCGACGACCTGCGTGGAGACCGGCTCGCGCTCGAGCCCGAGGCGCCGCAGCACCCGCTCCTCGAACTGCGGCGAGGTGGCCGAGTAGGTGCCGACGGCGCCGGAGATCGCGCCCACCGACGCTTGCGCAAACGCCCGCTCGAGGCGATGCGCGTTGCGATCGGCCTCAAACGCGAACCCCGCCAGTTTGATCCCGAATGTGGTCGGCTCGGCGTGGATCCCGTGGGTGCGTCCGGCACACAGCGTGTTCACGTGCTCGCGGGCTCGAGCCGCGAGCACGCCGACCAGTCGGCGGGCGCCGGGCAGGATCAGCTCACCGGCTCGCCTGAGCTGCAGCGCGAGACCGGTGTCGAGTACGTCGCTCGAGGTCAGGCCGTAGTGGATCCAGCGTCCGGCCGGTCCGGCAGAGCCGGCGAGCACGTCAACGAACGCGGCCGTGTCGTGGTCGGTGACCTTCTCCCTCTCGTTGATCTCCTCAACCGTGAAGCTCGCCGCCCGGATCGCCTCGAGCTCGTCCTCGGTCGGTCCGTCCATCTCCTCGCAGGCGGCGACCTCGACCTCGCGCATCGCGTCGAACCGCGCGTGGTCGGACCAGATCTGGGCCATCTCGGGCCGGGTGTAGCGTGCGATCACACTTCGATTATGAGGCGAGTCGCAGCGTCCGGACGGCCGAGTAGGTCGTCGGCGTTCCACCGCCGACGCTCAGCGAGGCCGTGACGGTGACCTTCAGGGGCGCCGAGCGGCGGAGCAGGCGGGCCATCTCGCCGCTGACCCCGCGCGTGATGGTGAGCGATCCCCCGCCCCGGATCGTGACGTAGGCGAACATCACCCGGAGCTGACCGGAGGGCCCGCTCCGGACCGGCTGATAGTTGCTTGAGGTGAGCACGAGCACGTCGCCGCTGCAGGTCATGCCGGCGGGCTCTGGGCAGCCGACCGAGACCCTCGCGCTCGGATGGCCCTTGCGCGAGAGCATCACCGCATTTCCGATCGGATTCGGCCCGCCCGCGATCGTGAAGGTGTGGGGCGGAGTGATCGCCGTGTGCCCCGCGTCATCGCTCTGCTCGGCTCGGGCCGTGTAGGTGCCGAACTTGAGCGGCTGCGGCCACGTGCCCGACCACTTCTCGCCGAGGCGATTGACGTGGAGCTCGCCGAGCGGCTTGCCGTTGGCCGCGCTCCCCGCGTACAGCAGGACGTTGACCTCGCTCGAGTCGCCCAGCGCATTGCCGGCCGCGCCGGAGAAGAACGGCGCCTGTCCCTTCAAAACCGCTCCCTGGGCCGGTTCGACAAGCGTCACCGCCGGCGAGTGAACCTTGATCCTGAACGTGGTCGCCTTGCTGAATCCGGCGTCGGGCGGGGTCGCGAGGTCATCCTGCTCGGTCATCGCCGTGTACTGGCCATCGGCCAGCGGAGCGCTCGGCCCGATCGAGTAGGCGCCGTTGGCGCCCCGGGTGCTCGAAAGCGTCTGTACCGGCGTGCCTGCCGCTTTCCGCCCTGCGTATACCCGCACGGTCACCCGACTGGACGCGCCGAAGCCGGTGCCGGCGTTGCCCGAAAACACCGGCTGGCCCGCCCTGATGAGGGCTCCGTTGGCGGGACCGGTGAGCGTCGGCCTCGGCGCGGTGCTCGCGAGCCGGATCGTGAGCGTCGCGTTCGCGGCGTTACAGGCCGGGGACAGGAAGTTGAGGACATTGGGGCTCGCCGTCAGATTGAGCTTGTCCCCGGCGGCCAGCGAGAGGGTCTTCGAGAACGACGTGCCGGAGCTCGCCTCAGTATTGCCATTGCGTTTGAGGCTCCAGCTGATGGGTGCACAGAGCGAGCTCGAATCGGCAGCGCTGATCGTGCCCGAGACCCTGAAGGTGCCGGCGACAGGCGGCCGCCACTCGACCGCCACGGCTCCGGATGACGGAACGAGGGCCATCTGCCCAGGCAAGAACCTATCCCCGCCGTTTGCAACCGGCGCGGTTCCGGGGTTGACCCCAACGAACGCCGAGGAATCGTTCGTGGCGGTCCACCCCGACAGGCCACCAAGCGCATCCGCCTCGAACTTGTCGAGGCGGTTGGGGCCCTCGAGATAACTCCAGGGCGTCCCGCCGTAGCTGTCGTGGTCGGGGTTCGCCCCGGGTGCGGTGCGCGTGAAGTCGGCCGGCAACCGCCAGGTGTAGGTGCCGGCGAGCGCTGAGGCAGGCAGCACGACCGTCGCCAGCGTCGCACCGGCTGCGAGCAAAGCGATGAGGTAAGCCCTACGCACCCGGCGGGAGAGTAGCGGCGGCGCCCGCAGTTTGACGCAGTTGCCCGGAAGCGCTCCGGCCGCTGAGGTCAGCCACCCGCGAGCTGAATCGCCTTGACCACGAGCATCACCAGCGCAAGGACCATGTAGCCACCCAGCACCGACATCCCGACGCGCCACCGGGTCGAGAACACCGGGCGCGAGAGGAGCGCTGCCGGCGGCATCGTCCATTGCTCCCTGGGGACCCCGGGCCGGCGCTCGATCACCGTGACCAGACCGGCGCCGCGGCGCGCGCGCAGCGCCTGGACGCCGAGGCCGGCGAGCACGAGCACGAGCAGACCGGCACCCGCGAGCGCGAGCGTGGTCACGTTCACGTGGGGGAAGATCGTGCTCACGGTGAGAATCACCGATAGCAGTACGAGCGCGCCGACGATCACGGTGGCGAGCGCGCGCAGCCACCCCGGGTTCGTCCACGGCCCGAGGACCTCGCGATCGTTGGTCAGCATCAGCAGGAACAGGGTGGTCATCGGCAGCAGGATCCCGCACAGGGCCTGGACCGACTCATTGATCACGCCGAGCGGCGCTCCCGGGATCAGCACGATCGCGGCCGCGGCCACGATCAGCACGACGAACACCGAGTAGAAGCCCTTGGCCTCGGCAAAGCTGCGGTGCAGCGAGCCGCGGGTGCCGAACAGGTCGCCCACGACATAGCTCGTCGCGAGCGTGACCGCGCCGGCGCCGATCAAAGACGCGTTCAGCAGGACAATCGAGAAGAACCCCCCGGCGGTCGGGCCGATCGTGTTCTTGAATGCGGTGGCGACTCCGCCCGCGTCGGTGAAGTGGCCGAAGTACGGCGTGCCCTCAAACGCGAACGCGGTCGAGCAGATCAGGGCGCCGGCGGCGGCCACGACCACGAATGCACCAACGAAAGTGTCAATCCGCTCGTAGTTGATCCACCGCGGCGTGATCCGCTTGTCGACGATGTTCGACTGCTGGAAGAACAGCTGCCATGGCGCCAGCGTGGTACCGACAATCGCGATGATCAGGAGCACGGAGGTCGAGTTCGCGCCACCCGCGATCGACGGCACGAACAGGTTGTGTGCGATCGTGCCGGGGTGCGGGTGAGCCATGAAGAACAGTGGGATCACGAGCACGTTGGCGAAGATGAACAGGAACATCGAGCGCTCCCAGAAGCGGAAGCTGCCGCTCGCCGTGATCCCGATCAAACCCACGCAGGCGATCGGGACGGACGCGTATTCGGACACGCCGAAGTAGGAGAGCGCGAGGCGCACCCCGATGAACTCGGTGACGATGATCATGAAGTTCATCAGCAGCAGGTAGCCGCCCTCGAACCAGCCCCAGACACGGCCGAAGCGCTCGATGATCAGGCGGGCGTGACCGACGCCGGTCACGGCGCCGAGCCGGACCACCATCTCCTGGTTGACGATCAGCACTGGCACCAGCAACAGCAGCACCCAGAGCAGGCTCGTGCCGTAGTTCTGGCCGGCCTGGGCGTACGTCGTGACGCCGCCGGCGTCGTTGTCGCCGATCATCACGATCAGCCCGGGACCGATGATCGCGAGCAGTGCCAGCGCCCGCGAGCGCAGCGTGCGGTGCGCCTCCTCGTGTTCGCGAATGGTCCCGAACGCGCCCTTTATCTCATGGGCGGCGGGGTCGAGCGAGGACTGCTGGCGCGATCCCGCCGGCGCTGCCGGGCGGGATGTCTTGCTCGCCATCTCTCGACCTCCTTTCTACCCGCTGGCTACCGCGGCGGGCTTCGGAGGTCACCCAGGCGCTACTGCGCGCACGAGTTGGCCCTCGAGAAGCCGGCCGCGGGGCTGCTACTTCGCGGAAGCTCGCTGTCCTGATATGTCTCGGGGCCACTCATCGTGTGAAATGCTTGTAAACGCCGGATTTGGCGTGGATTCAGGGTATCAGCGGGGCGTCCGTTCAGAGTGAAACGTCACTTTCGGATCGGACGGCGGGGCGAGCGTGACGAAGCACGCCGATATCGGCTCAAACGTCACGTTCGAGCGCCCGAGGCACGCGAGAGTGACGTATGGGCCGCGTGGTGTGGGCCGCGTGGGGTGTGGGCCGCGCCACCCGCCCGGCGCGACGACCGCCCGCAACCTCCGCCGATCTCAGCTCCGCGCCGCTCCGGCCCGCCGGCGCCATTCCTCCGGCAGCAGCAGCTCGAGCACGTCGTCCACCGCGATGATGCCCATCACGTGCCCGTCCCCGTCGAGCACGGGCATCGCGATCAGGTTGTAGTCGGTCATCAGCCGAGCCACCTCGGGCAGGTCAGCCTCCGCCTGGACGGTCGGGGCGGGCGACTCCAGGACCGCGGCCAGGCGCTCGCCGGGGTCAGCTCGTACGAGTTCCGCGAGCGAGATCGCTCCGGCGAAGGTCCCGTGCTCCTCGGTGATGCACACGATCACGACCTGGCGCGGCTCGAGGTCGCTGGCCCGTACCCGAACCAGCGCGTCGCTGACGCTGGCAGAGGAGCCAATCGAGACGAAGTCGGGGTTCATGATCCCGCCGGCGGTGGAGGGGTTGTAGCCGAGCAGGCCCTTGATCTTGCGCTGCTTGGCGGCCGGCATCAGGTTGAGCACGGGCAGCCGGCGGTCCTGCTCGATCTCGAGCAGCAGGTCCGCGGCATCGTCAGAGGCCATCCGCGACAGCACCGCCGCCACCTCCTCATCCGAGCGCTCGCGCAGGAACTCGACCTGGTGCTCGTCGTCGAGCTCCTCGAACACGTCGGCCTCGAGCTCCTTGTCGTGCCCAACCGCTTCGAGGATCTCCTCGCCCTCCTCGTGCGAGGCCGCCTCCACGAGGTCGGCGATCTGGGCCGGATGCAGTCGCGCGAGCCGGCGCGAGGCGAGCTTCAGCCGCGAGGTCGGCACATGGCCGACGAACGGCTCCATCTCCGTCCAGGCGATGAACTGGCGGTGCTCGTTGTCGTGGCCACGGAAGCGCCGTGGGAGCAGGCGCCACAGCCGGGGCCGCAGGCTGGGGTCGATCCCCGCCACCCTCCAGACCTCGTCCTGGCAGACAATCTCGACCTCGCGCGCTGTCACCAGTCGTGCGGTGTCGACGTTGATCAGGCTGCGGTCGAGCACGTCCGAGCGCAGCAGCACCTCACCTGGCCGCCGCTCGAACTGGGCCAGGTTGAGCTTCGTCGTCGAAGTCCGCACGGCGTCGGGGCCGAGCTGAGAGACGCGGTCGATCGGGACGAACATCTCGCGGCCGCCGATCCGCGCCAGCAGACCAATCACGGGCGGGAGCGGATCCGCGAGATCCAGCCGGGCAACCACATCGTCGACTCGTCCGAGCCGCTCTCCGGCGGAATCGAGCAACGGACTGCCGGCGATCGAGGAAACGTGAACGATGGTGTCGGGCATCGACCGCTCCGGGGAAGGCTAGCGCGCTTCGCGGTCTACGCCGCGAGGATCCGCGCGGCGAGCACGGCGGCGTTGCGCGCGTTGTCGACCCCGACGCACGCGACTGGCACCCCGGGCGGCATCTGCGAGATGGACAGGAGGGCATCGAGACCGCCGGCGACCGAGGTGCGGCTCGTCAGCGGCACGCCGATCACGGGCAGGTCGGTGTGCGCCGCCACGACCCCGGGAAGGGCGGCCGACAGGCCGGCTCCGGCGATGATCACGCGCAGTCCGCGCATGTGCGCGTTGCGCGCGTAGTCCGACACCTTCTCGGGCTCGCGATGGGCGGACATGACCCGCACCTCGCACCGGATGCCACGATCGGTCAGCTCCTTCTCGGCTGCCTCCATTGTCGGCATATCGCTCTTGGAGCCCATCACGATCCCGACCACCGGGGCGTCGACGTCAAGCCCGTCGAACTCCGTGGCCGGCTCGGCGACGGTCTCCGGAGGGACCTCGGTCATGCCGCCACCCGCTCCGCGATGTCGCGCCTGGACTGCTTGCCGGGGAAATCGATCATGTCGGCGGCAGCATATGCGGCGGAGCGGGCTGCTGCCACGTCGGCGCCGAGAGCCGTGACGCTGAGCACCCTCCCACCCGCAGTCACGATCTCGCCGGACGGCAGGCGCCTGGTGCCGGCGTGGGTCACGAACACGTCGGCCGGCATGCGCCCGAGACCGCTGATCACGTCGCCGCTCGACGACGACGCCGGGTAGCCGGCGCTCGCCAGCACCACCGTGACCGCGCTCTCCGGTGACCACGCCGGATCCGGCGTCCCGGCCAGCCCGCCGGGCTCGGTCGCCGCATCGATCAGCTCGAGCAGGTCGGTCCGCAACCTCGGGAGGATCGCCTGAGTCTCAGGATCGCCGAACCGGGCGTTGAACTCCAGCACCCTGGGGCCCTCGGCGGTCATCATCATGCCGGCATACAGCACCCCCTGAAACGGCGTGCCCCGCCGGGCGAGCTCGTCGAGCACCGGCTGATGGACAGCGGCAGAGATCTCCTTTGCCCGCTCCACGTCGACTGTCGGCACCGGCGAGTACGAGCCCATCCCGCCCGTGTTCGGTCCCTCGTCACCGTCGAAGATGCGCTTGAAGTCCTGCGCCGAGGCGAGCGGCACGGCGGTGCGCCCGTCGCACAACGCCAGCAGCGAGAGCTCCTCTCCCACGAGGTGCTCCTCGACCACCACCCGATCGGTCCCGAACTGGTGCTCGACGAGGAGCGCCTCCAGCGCCTCGCGCGCCTCGCGCTCATCGGAGGCGATGATCACCCCCTTGCCCGCCGCGAGCCCGTCGGCCTTGATCACGACCGGGTAGTGGTCGACCGCACGTAGGCCGGCCTCGGGATCGCCGACGGACTGATAGGCGGCGGTCGGCACGCCCGCGGCGGCCATCACCTCCTTGCAGAACGACTTCGATCCCTCGAGCCGGGCGGCCCCGGCGGTGGGGCCGAAGCAGCGGATTCCGGCCTCGGCCAGCCGGTCGGCGAGGCCGGCCACCAGCGGCGCCTCCGGACCCACGACGACGAGATCGGCCGTGGCTGTGCGTGCGGCCGACACCAGACCGGGCAGATCCTCTGCCCCGGCGTCGAGCACCTCCACCTCGGCGGCGATGCCGGCGTTGCCGGGCGCACACAGCACCTCGGGCCCGCGCGGCGATCTCAGCAGCGACTGGACGATCGCGTGCTCGCGGGCCCCCGAGCCGACGACGAGAACGCGCCGCGACTCAGATCGAGCCAATGAAATCGTCGATCGGAATCGCGGTCAGCGTCTCGTAGCGAGCCGTGCCCCGCGAGCCAAGCTCGAGCGATACGCGCGCGATCGTCTTCTCGTCCGGCGCCTCGATCACGTTCACGAAGTCGAACTGGCCCAGCGTCGCCCACTGGGCCTTGACGGTCGCGCCGAGCTGCTCCACCTCCCGGTTGACCTCGCGGATTCGCGACGGGTTGTTCTTGATCGTCTGCACGCCCTCGGGCGTCAGCGTCGAGAGCATTAGATAAGTCGGCACGGTCAGCCTCCTGTTCCGGGGTAGTTGCGCACGCGGTGAATGCGCACTTGTACCATGGCCGGCCGTGTCAGTCCTGCGCCCCTCATCATGGCGGCTCGTGTGGGCGCTGACGCTCGGCGCCGGGGTTGCCGTATGTGGCTCGGGACTGGCGTTCGGTGCGTCCGGGCCCACCCTGACCGCCGGCCGCGGCTGCTACCTGGTCAAGCAGCCAGTTCGCGTGCGCGGGAGAGGGTTCGCTCCAAATAGAACCTACGTGCTCAGCGTCGACGGCGTCTACTTCGGGCAGGACACGACGGCCGCGGACGGAACCCTGTCGCCGTCCGCGATCCTTCCCGGTGGACTTCCCGCCGGCTACGCGCAGGCGGTTGACACGGTCCAGGCGAGCGACGGGACCAGCAGCGCGACCGCCGAGTTCACGCTGACCCGTCCTGCCGGCGCGCGGTTCCTGGCCACCTCGGGCAGCGGCACCTCGGTAAAGGCGCCGATCGAGGTCTGGGGTTTCTCGCTCAGCGGCAAGCGGGTCAGGCTCTATATCCACTACGTCGCTCCGGGCGGACGCTCGCGGCGAACCGCGACACTGGGACGGGCGAGCGGTCAGTGCGGCTATCTGCGCACGTCGGCGCGAAGGGTGTTCCCATTCACCCCATCCCGCGGGACCTGGACGTTCCAGATCGACACGCGCTCGCGATATTCGCGGCACCCGCAGGGGCCGGTCCACCGGATCAAGGTGGCCGTCCACTGATCGGGGAGCCAGATCACCACGATGTGACGCCCCCCTGATTTCCATGGCGGTACGCTGCGGCTGAAGGATCAGCTTGGTGCCAGTTCCGGAGACCAGATTTGCCAAGGCGGGCGAGCTCAGCATCGCCTATCAGGTGGTGGGCAGCGGTGATGTCGACGTCGTCCTCGTGCCCCAGTGGCTCTCGAACATCGAGCAGTACTGGGAAAACCCGGACGCGTCCTACTTCCTGCGCCGGATCGCCTCGTTCAGCCGGCTGATCATCTTCGACAAACGTGGCACGGGCCTGTCGGACCCGGTGCCCGACACGCAGACGCTCGAGGAGCGCATGGACGACGTGATCGCGGTGATGGACGCGGTCGGCTCCGAGCGGGCGGTTCTGTTGGGGGCGTCAGAGGGCGGGTTCATCGCCACGACGTTCGCCGCCACCTACCCGGACCGGTGCGTGAGCCTGGTGCTCTACGGCGCCTGTGCGCGGTGGCTTCAGGCCGACGATTACCCGGAGGGCCGACCCCCGCAGACCGCAGCGGCATACGGCGAACGCTGGATCGAGGGATGGGGCTCCGGCGCATCGCTGCGCGTGCTCGCACCGAGCCTGGCCGAGGACGAGCGCTTCCGCCAGTGGTGGGGACGCTTCGAGCGCCATTCCGTGCGGCCCGGAATGGTCCGGCCGATCGTGGCCACGATCGCCGGCCTCGACGTGCGCGCCGTGCTTCCGGCGATTCGCGTTCCGACGCTGATCATGCACCGCCGGGGCGACCGCTTGATCGACGTGGCCAACGCGCGCTATCTGGCCGAGCACATACCTGGCTCGCGCTACGTCGAGCTGCCCGGCGAGGACCACATCTACTTCGTCGGCGACGCGGACGCACTGCTGGACGAGATCGAGGAGTTCGTCACCGGCGCGCGGGGCCTCCGCGATCCGGACCGTGTCCTCGCGACGGTCATGTTCACGGACATCGTCCGCTCGACCGAGCACGCGGCGAGGCTCGGCGACCGGCGCTGGCACGATCTGATCGCCAGCCACGACCGCGTCGTCCACGAGCAGATCGCCGTATACCGCGGGCGCACGATCCGTAGCACCGGGGACGGCGTGTTCGCCGCCTTCGACGGCCCGGCGCGGGCGATCCGGTGCGCGCTCTCGGTCGTGGAGGCCGCACGCGGCCTCGACGTCGATCTGCGCGCCGGCCTGCACACGGGCGAATGCGAGCTCGCCGGTGACGACCTGGCCGGCGTCACGGTCCACATCGGTGCCCGCATCGCCGACCTCGCCGAGCCCAGTCAGGTGCTCGTGTCGGGGACCGTCCGCGACCTCGTGGTCGGCTCGAACATCGCATTCAGCTTCCGCGGAACCGAGGCGCTGCGCGGTGTGCCCGGCGAGTGGCGTCTGTTCATGGTCGAGAACGGGTTGCGCCCGGCCCCCTGACCGGGCGAGACCCTCATACCGCTGCCCTGGCCTCAGCGCGCTCGAGCACGATCTCGCCATCGGCGGCATCGACCGTGACCGTGTCCCCGGGAACGAACCGTCCCTCGAGGATCGCCAGCGCAAGTGGATCGACCAGACGCTTCTGGATCACCCGCTTGAGCGGCCGGGCCCCGTACGTCGGGTCGTAACCGAGGTTCCCGAGCAGCGTCCGCGCCGCGTCGGTGAGCTCGACCTCGATCTCGCGCTCGCGGACGCGCGCGATCAGTCTTGCGACCTGGATGTCCACGATCTCCTTGATCTGCTCCCGGCTGAGCGGCTCGAACTCGACGATGTCGTCAAGACGGTTGACGAACTCCGGCTTGAAGCTGGACTCGACGCCGGCCCGTCCACCCGGAATGTTCGAGGTCATGATCAGGACGACGTTCTTGAACGACACGGTGCGACCCTGGCCGTCGGTGAGCCGGCCGTCGTCCATCACCTGCAGCAGGGTGTTGAAGACGTCAGGGTGCGCCTTCTCGATCTCGTCAAGCAGAACAACCGAGTAGGGCCGACGGCGGACCGCCTCGGTCAGCTGACCGCCCTCGTCATACCCGACATAGCCCGGAGGCGCGCCGACCAGCCGTGACACGGAGTGCTTCTCCATGTACTCCGACATGTCGATCCGGATCATCGCGTCCTGGCTGTCGAACATGAACTCGGCCAGTGCCCGCGCGAGCTCGGTCTTGCCGACACCGGTCGGCCCGAGGAACAGGAACACCCCGATCGGCCGGTCGGGATCCTGCAACCCCGCTCGGGAGCGACGTAGCGCTGCGGACACTGCCTCGACCGCCTCGTCCTGACCGATCACGCGCTGATGCAGGCGGTCCTCCATGTGCACGAGCTTCTCGATCTCGCCCTCCATCAGGCGCGAGACGGGAATCCCGGTCCACTTGGCGACGACCTCGGCCACGTCCTCCGCGTCCACGACGTCCTTGAGAAACTTCGTATGCGCCTCCGCCGTCTGCTCGGCCTGCTCAGCCGTCTCGAGCTGCTTCTCGAGCTCGGGGATCGTGCCGTACTGGAGCTCGGCCGCGCGTCCGAGGTCGGCCTCGCGCTGAGCGCGCTCAAGCTCGGTCCTGGCGTGGTCGAGCTGCTCCTGGAGCTGGGCGACCGCGCCGACGGACTCCTTCTCGCGCTGCCATTCGGCGTTCATCGCGGCGGAGCGCTCCTTCTCCTCGGCCAGCGATCGCTCCAGCTGCTCGCGGCGCGCGACCGTACCTGGATCGTCGTCGTCCTTGAGCGACTCGAGCTCGATCTCGAGCTGCATGATGTGGCGATCCACCTCGTCGATCTCGGTCGGCTTGGAGTCGATCTCCATGCGGATCCGCGAGGCGGCCTCGTCGACGAGATCGATCGCCTTGTCGGGCAGGAACCGGTCAGCGATGTAACGGTGGCTGAGGGTCGCCGCGGCGACCAGCGCCGAGTCCTGGATCCGCACGCCGTGGTGGACCTGGTAGCGCTCCTTGAGGCCGCGTAGGATCGCGATCGTGTCCTCGACCGTCGGCTCGCCGACCAGCACGGGCTGGAACCGGCGCTCGAGCGCCGGATCCTTCTCGATGTGTTTGCGGTACTCGTCGAGCGTCGTGGCGCCGATGCACCGCAGCTCGCCGCGGGCGAGCATCGGCTTGAGCATGTTGCCTGCGTCGACCGCACCCTCGGCCCCACCGGCGCCGACGATCGTGTGCAGCTCGTCGATGAACACGATGACCTGCCCGCGCGCGTCGGCGATCTCCTTGAGCACGGCCTTGAGCCGGTCCTCGAATTCGCCGCGGTACTTCGAGCCGGCGACCATCGCGCCGATGTCCAGCGAGACCAGCTTTCGGTCGCGCAGGCCCTCGGGCACATCGCCCTGGACGATCCGCTGGGCGAGGCCCTCGACGATCGCGGTCTTGCCGACGCCGGGCTCGCCGATCAACACGGGGTTGTTCTTGGTGCGGCGGCTGAGCACCTGGATCGTGCGCCGGATCTCATCGTCGCGCCCGATCACCGGGTCGAGCTTGCCCTGCTCGGCCGCTTCTGTGAGGTCGCGCCCGTAGCGCTCCAGTGCCTGGAACTTGTCCTCCGGGTTCTGGTCGGTGACGTGGTGGCTGCCGCGCACCTCGGCCAGTGCCTTCAGCAGCCGGTCGCGGTCAGCTCCTGAGGTGCGCAGCGCATCGCCGGCTTTGCCGGGGTGCCCCGCGATCGCGAGCATCAGATGTTCAGTGGAGACGTAGTCGTCGCCGAGATCGCGCATCTCCTTCTCGGCCGCGCGCAGAATCTGAACGAGCTCGCCCGACCCGCCGCCGGTCTCGGCGTTGGTCTCGCCGGTCAGCTTTGGCAGCGCCTCGAGTGCCGGGGCAAGCGCCTGGCGGACGGCGCCTGGCTCGACTCCGAGCTTGCGCAGCACCGGCACGACAACCCCGCCATCCTGCTCGAGCAGCACCGCCAGCAGGTGCTCGGGCGTGGTCTGAGGATTGCGGCGGTCATCGGCCAGCCGCTGGGCGGCCTGAAACGCCTCCTGGGATTTGATGGTGAAACGGTCTGGTTGCATTCGGTCCTTGTTCAGGGTCGCGGAAATCTAAGTCTTTGTGACTTAGATTATGGCACATGAAAGGCCCACCCCACCAAGGATTCGCGGAAAAACCGGCCATCGGCCCGGGCCCCTTTACCAGCCACCACCACCCCACCCCAGGAGGGCCCACAGCCGCTGCCTACGGGTTGGCCGTCGTGGCCCAGACCGTGCGGCCGGAGCTCCGGCTCCACGTGGTGGTGATCACGAGTGTGTTGCCCGTGGTGGTGGCGACGCTCTCGGACGGTGCTGTCAGCCCGCGTGGGGCGCCCAGCTGCCGGATCGCCGCGCCGTGGCCCTGCCCGGTCGCGTCGCCGAGCCGCGCCTGAAGTCGGTCGCCATCCGCCCACACGATCCACAGCCCACCGCTGGGCGTGTACGTCGCGGCCGGGTAGGAAAGCTGGTCGGTTCCCGACTGCACCGTCGTCGCGGCCGTCTCGCCGGGCCCCCAGGAGAGCAGCCGAGTGCCGGTCCGGTCCTGATACACGAGCCGACAAACCTGCGCACAGGCGACCGCGAGCAAACGCCGCGCGGAGCCGTGCTGCTGACCGGCGCAACCCAGTGAACAGATGCGTACACTTGAGGCGCATGGCTGGATCTCGCGGGAGGGATTCGAGGCAGGGAAAGCTGCGCTGGGTCGTGGCGGGGCTGGTTGCCGCGTTCGCACTCTCGGCGTCGACAGCGCATGCACTTGCGCCGCCAACCCCGTGGGACGGCACGAATCCGTTCAACTGCACGATCCAGGACGCCGGGCTCGGAACCAAGGTGCCCGACCCGGGAGCCGACCCGTACTGCGTGCGCTTCGACAAGACGCGCCAGAACCTGACCCAGCTCGGAATCGTCGATTTCCTGTCGAAGGAGCCGGCCCGCACAGCGGCCGCGGTCGGCAAGTGCTTCTACTTCCAGGAGGATCACTGGCGCGGTTCGGTCGTCCAGTCGGACCCGAGCACCCTCCTGTACGAGTTCGAGGGGCACTACTTCTTCAACAAGGCCACCGGAGACGGGGGCGTATGGATCACCGGGTTCACGCTCGCCGGCCAGACGTTCGATCCAACCTCGCTGCCCGGATTCCCGCCCGGGTACGGGCGTTACTTCGGTCCCGGGACCGGCGGGGTGATCACGCACGACGACATCCCGGTCGACCCCCAATGCGCGGCGCTGGCCAAGCGGGATCCGGCCGCCATCTACGCCCAGGCCGCGAACACGCCGCGCTGCGTCCCGGGCGCCGGGCACGTCGATTCGCAGGGGGTCGGACCGGTCACATTGGGCATGCCCGAGAACCGGCTGCGCAGCGCGCTCGGCCCGCCCCAGCAGGTCAAGCGCGGATTCCTCGACTATTGCGTCGAACACGGCGGGCGACTACTCGTCGGCGAGCCCGGAGACCGCAGCGGCACGCTCGGCAGCGGCGGGACCGCGCCCGCGATCCTGCTGCTGACCACGAGCCGAGCGTTCGTGCTCAGCGGCCGCTACGGGCACCTGGTCAGGGTCGGCTCGAGCACCCGCTGGCTGCCCCGCGCGCAGCGGATCGGCCGGGTCCATGGGCATCTGGAGGTGCTGCGGGCAGGCAAGGAGATCGCCGAGGTCGCCGACCGGCGGGTGGTCGCGCTCGGCGCTTACAACCGGCACGCGATCCGCTCCCGGCGCGCGCTCGTGACCCGGCTCGGCCGCGCGTCGTGACCCCGCCAGAGCATCGTCAGCTGCTCGAGCTCGTCGACCGCCGGCAGCTGCTCACCCGTGCCTCGGCGCTGGGCCTGAGCGCCATGGTCGCCTCGGCGCTTGGGCTCGCGCGGCGGGTGCCGGTGGCCGAGGCCGCCGGCGCTCCGGGGCTGACCGACGCCACACTGCAGGCGTTCGCGGACACGATGATCCCCGGGTGCAGGGTCGCGCGGACCGATCTCGGCAACCCGGTGGCGGCGCGGGCGATCGCCGGAGTGGATCCGCTCCCCGGCGCTGTGCAGGCAGACGCGCTCGCCCTCTACCACCATCCGGAGGTCGGGTTCGACGTGCTCGCACCGGCCTTTCTCGCCGATCTCGAGACCCGCTCGCTGCTCCACGGTGGCCAGTTTCTCGATCTGTCGTTCGCCGGCCGCGTGCAGGCGTGCCTCAGCGGGCTCGACTACGGCAACCCCACCCGCCTGGTCTGGGAGGCCGCCGCTGCGGTTCCGTTCACGGCGTTCTGCGCGGCGGCAATGATCCGCAACGCGACCGCCGCCGAGGCGTGCGGGTACCGGGTGATGGGCCTCCCCGGCATCGCTCCGAACGGCTACCGGAAGTTTTCCTACCGGCGCAAGCTGAGCCGCGAGCGCACACACAACGGGTCGCTGCCATGAGCACCGAGCGCTTCGACGTGGTGATCGTCGGCTCAGGCTTCGGCGGCTCGATCACCGCCTGGCGTCTGGCGGAGCTGTACCGGGCGGCCGGCATCGATCCGAGCCGGATCGTCGTGCTCGAGCGCGGTCAGCGCTACCGCCACGTGGACTTTCGCCAGTCCATGGACATCGACCACCTGTCCGATGTGTACATGCTGGTCCAGGGCCAGGGAGCACAGGTGGTCACGGCCAACGCGGTGGGCGGCGGCTCGAACCTGTACCTCGCCGCCTCGCTGCGGGCGCCCCACGAGACGTTCGAGCGCCGTGACCGGCGCCCGGGCGACGGGCCGCCGCGGCGCATGTGGCCGGCCGCGATCTCGCGACAGCGCCTGAACCCCTATTACGCGCGCGCCGAGCGCGGCCTCCGGGTCGGGCGCCCGACCTGGGATCAGGTCTCGAAGTCCGGAGGCCTGTGGGCCGCCACTCTCGCCGCCGCTGGGTACACGTGCGACCGAGTGCCGCTGGCGATCTCGGAGCAGCGATGCGTCAACGCCAAGTGGTGTCACACCGGCTGCATCTTCGGGGCCAAGAACTCGCTCATCACCAACTACCTGTGGGCGGCCGAGAACGCGGGCGTGCTTGTCAGGCCGAACGTGCAGGTCGAGATGGTCACCCAATCGAGCGCGCGACCGTACCGCTACGTGGTCCACGCCGACAACATGGAGAACGCGGGTCCACATCCGACGCGCGCGCCGACCGGCAGCGGCTTCCAGCTCGAGTGCAAGGTCCTCGTGCTGGCGGCCGGCGCGATGGGGACGCCCCCGCTACTGATGCGCTCACGCCCGTTTCTTCCCTCGCTCTCGTCCCAAGTCGGTCACAACCTGGGCGTCAATGGCGACCACGTGGCCGCGATCGACTACGACCCATCACGTGTCCATTCAGTCCTCGGCCTCCCCGGCTACCACGAGTTCTACAAGGGCAAGCCGATCACCACGATGAGCTACGACTGGTTCGTCGGGCGCCGGTCGCACGCCTATGACGGCACCCGCTTCACGCTCCAAGAGATCTTCCTCTCGTCGCTGACCAACTTCCTCTACGACAGCGGGCGCACCCTGCCGGGCGGCCCGTCGTGGTGGGGCCTGCAGAAGAAGCAGGCGATCGCCCACTGGTCCAACCGGATCGAGCTGCTGGCGATGGTCGAGGACACGCACGATGGGACGTTCTACCTGCCGCCGCCGAGCGGCAACGGGATTCGCGCCGGCACCGGGCCGATCGAGATCGGAACCTTCAACTACACGATGTCGGAGCAGTCACTGGCGATCCGAGCGGCGGCCAACGACGCGATCCGCGCCCTGGCTGCACGGCGCCGGCTCGGCCGGTTCATGGCGATGACCGAGACCCAGGGGGTGTACTGTGCTCATCCACTTGGTGGCTGCCGGATGGCCGAGTCGTCCGACCTCGGTGTGGTCGATGATTCGGGTGCGGTCCATGGATATGAGGGGCTCTATTGCATCGACGGCTCGATCGTGCCGACCTCGCTCGGGGTCAATCCATCGCTGACGATCTCAGCCTTGAGCGAGCGCTGCGCCGAGCAATTGGTGGGTCACGCGGGGAACCTGGGTCTACCGATGCGGCCGCCCGCTCTGCGCCCGAGAGTGCCGCCCGAGCACGTGGGCGAACGCGTCGTTCCCGGCGTCGCGCACGCCTGACTCATCTGTCTCTCACCTCGCCTCGCGACCGTCCTGAAGGCGGCATGCGACAACCGGACGGACACAAGCGGCTTCGAAGGCTCGTTGCGGTGCTCGGCGCCTTCGCCCTCGTCGCCGTAACGCTCGGGCTGATCTCGGTCCCCGCCCATCGCGCGGCTTCGGCAGACGCCGACAGCCCCCGGCAGGCCTCCGCCTCCGTGACCGTGCCGTCGGCGCACCCGGTGCGCGCCGTTCCCCGCTCATTCTTCGGGCTCTCGACCGAGTACTGGACGCTCCCGATCTACGAGCACCATCTCGGACTGCTCGAGCGGGTCCTGGCGCTGCTGCACGTTCGCGGTGACGGCCCGATGATCCTGCGCATCGGGGGCGACTCCGCCGACCACGCGCGATGGGACCCGCGCTCGGGGTGGATGCCGCACTGGGTCTTCCGGCTCACCCCGACGTGGCTGACCGCCACGAGGATGCTCGTCGAGCGCATGGGACTACGGGTGATCCTCGACATGAACCTCGTCACCGGCACTCCGCTCGGCGCGGCCGACTTGACCCGGGCGGCCCGGGCGACGCTCCCGCACCGGAGCCTCGTGGGGCTCGAGATCGGAAACGAGCCCGACATCTACGACCGCACCTTCTGGATCGGCGCCCTGGCGTGGGGGCGGCGCGGTGGCCCACTGCCCGCCCACCTCACCGCCGGCACGTACGGGCGCGACTTCGAGCGGTACGCGAGGGTGCTGCGCCCGATCGCACCGGGCGTGCCGCTGATCGGACCGGCCCTTGCCAACCCGAGGCTCGATGCCAGTTGGATCGCACGGCTCCTCGCCAATCCCCATCCCGGACTGCGCGAGATCAGCATCCACCATTACGCGCTGTCCGCCTGTGCGCCGCGCGGGGCGCGGACCTACCCGACCATCCCGCGAGTTCTGAGCGAAAGCGCCACGGCGGGCGCGGCTGCCGGCGTCGCGCGCGCGGTCAGGCTCGCGCACGCTGCCGGCCTTCCGGTCCGGATGACCGAGATGAACTCGGTCACGTGCGGCGGGCTGCACGGCGTCAGCGACAGTTTCGCCACCGCCCTGTGGGCACCGGACGCTCTGTTCGAGATGCTCCGAGCGGGCGTCGACGGCGTCAACATCCACGTCCGCGCGTACGCGGTCAACGCTCCGTTCGCGCTCGGTTCGGGCGGCCTCGAGGCCCGTCCGCTGCTTTACGGCATGCTCATGTTCGCACGCACACTTGGAGCCGATGCACACCTTCTGCGACTTCGTCTCGATGCCCCCGCATCGGTGCACCTGAAGGCCTGGGCCGTGGGACTGAAGGGACGGCTCCTGCACGTGCTCCTGATCGACAAGGGCAGCCGCGGCGTGCGCGTCGCGCTGCACCTTCCCGCCACCGCCGAGGCCACGGTCCAGCGGCTCCTCGCCCCCTCCGTCAGCGCGACCTCGGGCGTGACGCTCGCCGGTCAGCGGCTCGCGAGCGACGGAAGCTGGGTGGGACCACGGACGATCGAACGGGTTGCTCGCGGACCGCACGGCTACGCGCTGACCGTCCCAGCGCGGAGCGCGGCGCTGGTGAGCGTCCACGAAAAGGGCTGAGGTGCGGGTCCTGGTGGTCGAGGACGAGCGCAAGCTCGCTTCGCTGATCCAGAAGGCACTGCGCGAGCAGGGAATGCTGGTCGACGTCGCGGATACGGGCGAGGACGCGCTGTGGATGGCCTCCTCGTCCTCCTACGACGTGATCGTG
This sequence comes from uncultured Solirubrobacterales bacterium, assembly GCA_963796645.1. Classification (GTDB taxonomy): domain Bacteria; phylum Actinomycetota; class Thermoleophilia; order Solirubrobacterales; family Solirubrobacteraceae; genus Palsa-465. The sequence continues at coordinate 46,938 of CAWCMQ010000012.1, forward strand.
CTCGACATCAACCTCCCTGGGATCGACGGATTCACCACCTGCCGGCGCCTGCGGGAGGATGAGATCCGGACGCCGATCCTGATGCTCACTGCGCGCGACGGTGTCGGCGACCGGATCACCGGCCTGGACACCGGCGCCGATGACTACGTGCTCAAGCCGTTTGACTTCGGCGAGCTGTTCGCGCGGGTGCGGGCCCTTGCCCGTCGCGGGCCGGTCACCCACGCGCCCGTTCTCGCGGTGGGCGATCTGACGCTCGACCTCTCCACCCACACGGCTAGGCGCGGGACGACCGAGATCCCGCTGTCGACCAAGGAGGTCCAGCTGCTCGAGGTGTTCATGCGCCGGCCCGGCCAGATCCTGTCCCGTTACGACCTGCTCGAGGGCGCCTGGGAGATCGGATACGAGAACCGCTCCAACGTGGTCGACGTGTACGTGCGTTACCTGCGCGAGAAGATCGACCGCCCGTTCGGCGCCGAGACGATCGAGACGGTGCGTGGGGCCGGCTACCGTCTCCGCGAGGGCTGAGCGGCCGCTCAGGCGCTGCGGTCGCTCAGGTGTGCCGCTGCTCGGGCGCCGTCGTGACTCCGGGTGCCGCGGTCGCTCGGACCCGCGGCCGCTCGGGCGCGCGGGAGCGCGATCCACACGTCCGCGCCACCCTCGGGCCGGTTCCGGGCATACGCGTGGCCGCCCTGAGCCTGCGCAATCGCCTCGACGATCGCCAGGCCGAGACCGCTGCCCTGCGTGTTGGAGCGGGCCTGCTCGCCGCGCCCGAAGCGCTCGAACGCTCGCGCCAGCAGCTCGTCGTCGAACCCTGGCCCCTCGTCGACCACATGCAGCTCCACAACCCCACCAACTCCGCGGGCGGACAGGTTGATCGCCCCGTCTCCGTATAGGAGCGCGTTGGTGATCAGGTTCCCGAGCGCCTGCGCGGTCCGGTCAGGGTCGGCGATCACCGCGGCGCTGCCTGTGCCTTCGATCTCGATCGCCCGGCCGCGCACATCGGCCGCGGCGCGAGCGCGGGTGGCGGCTGAGCGCAGCAGCTCCTCGGCCGCCAGCGGACGCGGATCGAGCGGCAGCCGTCCCTGATCGGCGCGCGCGAGCACGAGCAGGTCGTCAGCCAGCCGGGACATGCGCTTCGCCTCCTCGGCAGCCGACTTCAACGCGGCGCGGAGCTCCTCGGGGTCCCGGTCGCCGATCAGGGCCAGATCGACCTCCGCCCGCAGCGTCGTCAGCGGCGTGCGGAGCTCGTGGCTGGCGTCGCTGACCAGCCGGCGTTCTCGCGCCACGGCTGCTCGCACGCGGTCCAGCAGCTCGTTCAGCGTGTGACCGAGCGCGCCGATCTCGTCACTGGTGTCCGGCACCGCGAGCAAGCCCGGACGATCGGACATCCCCTCGAGCTCGGAGCGCATCCGATCGACCGGGCGCAGCGCGGCGCGGGCCAGCTCATAGCCGGCGACGCTGGCCAGCAGCAGCGCGAGCGGACCGGCGATCAGCAACAGCGATCTCAGGTGCGACAGCTCGTGATTGCGCAGGCGCAGCGGCTCGGCCACGGCCAAGGCCAGGCTCGCTCCATCGCGAGGGCTGGCGGGGCTCGCGAGGACCCGCGCCTGTCCCGCGGGCAGTTCCTCGGTTCTGAGCCGCTGCCGTGCCAGCGCTGCTCTTTGGGCCTGCGACACGGTCAGCAGCCGGAACCCCGCCGGCTTGCGCGTGGTCGTCAACAGCGACCCGTCGGCCGCGAACACCTGGGCGAACGGCACGTCGCTGATCGCCACGCTCCTGGGGCCGCCCGCATCGACGAGCGCCTCGACGTCCTGCGACTCGAGCCTCAGTGAATTGTCGATCTGCGCGTCGAGGTCGGAGCGGAACTGCGCATACAGGAACGTTCCCGCGGCCGCGAGCACGGCGACCATCACCCCGATGAAGGCGATCGTCAGCCTCGCCCGGATCGGGAGCCGGGCATAACGCGTCAGCCAGCGTGGGCGTGACATGCCCTTGGAAAGCTACTCGCGTCGATGCCGACTTCCACCCGTATCGGACGCTCCCCGAAGCGCGGCCCGCGCCAGGATCACGAGCGCCAGGATCAGTACCAGGCCGTCCGGGACGTCAACCGCGCCGTCCCGCACCCCGACCAGCACGACCACGGACACCACCGCGACGGCAGCCGATCCGGCCAGCTTCAGCGATGCACCCATCTGCGGGACCGTGACGAGTCCCGATGAGGCCGTGATGAGACCTAATGGGTGATGTGAATGAACTTCCCGGGCGTCTGGCCCTGCACGTGATTGTTCGCGCCCAGGACCACCCCGGCGACCTCGGCCTCGATCCGCCGGTTGTGGGAGAGGCCGGATCGCAACTTGCCGAGCTGCCGCGAGCTGAAGTGGAGCGTGAGCGTCTTGCTGCCGGCTGAGGGCAGCGTGAACGCGCGCGAGTCCACCTCGAACGGCTTCGCCTTGCCGATCGCCACGAGCGCAAATGCGGCCAGCCGGCAGGCCAGCGCGCACGCGACCTTGACCACGATCTTGTGAGCGTGGACCGGACGCTGGTGGCCCGGGATCGAGATGCTCTCGCGCGGCGGCTGGTTCTGGAGCGCCACCGACGCGAATGCGGTCAGGTTCACGCTGCCCCAGCCCGACGCCTCGTCGAATCCGTGCGCTGCGTGGCAGCAGCCGAGGGCATGGCCGATGCTCGGCACGTCTGGTCCGATGTCGTTGTCGTAGTTGAGGACGTCGGAGAACACGCCGGCGGCGAGGGAGGACCGGCCGATCTTGTACAGCAGCGGATTGGCGAGCCCGAGATCCTGGCGCTTGTGCACCCGCAGCTCCTGGTCGGTGAGCGCGAAGCCACCGGCCAGCAGCGGCGTCGCCGCGCTTGTGCCCCCGACCGTCGTCCAGGGCTGCGAGCGACGGCAATCGCCGGTGGCCGTGCAGAAGATCGCGTACCCCGGGATGATGTCGGCGAGCATCGACACGTCGGGCACCGCGCGACGGTTCGGCCCCACGGTTCCCTTCTGGTAGAAGGGCCGGTCGAACAGCTCGCTGGCGCCGCCACCTCCAGCCGACCCGCCCTGAACGAACGTGTCATTCCAGACGAGCTGTGTGGTGATCTGGTTGGCCGCGTTGAGCGCGAAGTTCGTGCCGCCCACCCCGGTCACCCACCACGATGAAGACGGGTAGTTGACGGCCAGCCGCCCAATCGGCTGCCCATTGGTTGAGGTGCAGTCCGCCGAGCCCGAGTCGCCGCTGGAGGCGAGAAAAGTGACCCCGGCCGCAGTCGCCATCTGCAGCGCCGCCTCGGCCGACCTGACGCCGGGGGCGCCGATCGAGCCGAGCAGCGCGCCCTCACACAATCCCAGTGACGCCGAGACGATCTGCGGCTTGAAGCCGCGGTTCTGAAGCGGTGCGGTGAGCGAGCGCAGCGTGTCCGCCGCGGTCGGCTTCGACTCGTACACGTCGATCGCCTTGAGGTCGGGTGCGGCCGCGTCCAGCACCTCGAGGTCGAGCGTCGACTCACCGCCCGGTGGCAGCTGATGCTTGACCCCCACGCCGAAGCCGTTCAGGGCGGGGATGTCGAGGTGAAAGCACTTGGCGAAGGCCTTGACGTCCGAGTAGTTGAAGCCGTCGATCTCGATCAGCGCGACTCGCTCGCCCTGGCCCCGGAAGCCCGCGTTGTGCAGCGGATCGAACCCGTAAGCGGTCAGATACTGGTTCGGCGTGAAGCCGGCGGTCGTCGGGTCGCCGCCGATCTCACCCGCGGAGGCGCCGGCCGCGCAGGCGCTGGGGCTGACGGTGCCCGTGCGCGGGAGGGCCGAGGTCGGTCGGGAGGCCTCGTGGGCGCGGAAGCGGGATGCGCCGGAGGAGCGCAGAGCTCCCCGAGACGTGCTCAGCGAGCGTGTGTTGAGCCCGATCACGCCGGTCACGGCGCCCCGCAGTTCGCTCGGGATCCGGGCGGCTGCCGTGGGCGCTACGAAGCGGGCACCACGCGCGGTCCGGAACTGGGCCAGCGGGGTGCTGAACAGGTGCTGCGCCTGGGCGGCTGAAACCGTCGCGTACGCGAACAGCCCGGTGCGATCGATCTTGATCGCGCTCGCGCCGACGCGGTGCAGGTAGGCCAGCACCTGGTGGCGGGTGTGGGCGGTTGCTCCGAAGCGAGCCGCGAGGTCGGCGACCGTGTCGTACTGGCCGTAGTGAATCGATCCAGGGGTGCTCACCGAGGTGGCGAAGTTGCCCAGGCCGGTGGTGTCGGCGACGAGCGGGAATACGAGGTCGATCGGCTGGCTCGCGGGTGCCGCGCCGACTTGCGTCGCGTAGGCCACGGGTGCGGCCCCCGAGGCCGTACCGGCGCCGAGCGCCAACGCCGCGATCGCCGCCACCAGGCTGGAGCATCCCCACCTCCCAGCTCGCCGAGTGCGCATCACCCCATCCTCCTTAGTCAGCCCGAGTACACCCCCCATCCTCCCACAATCAGGAGGAGGGGGTCAGCTACCAGCGTCGACGTCGCGCTCGGGACGAACGCGCTTGATCGGGATCTTGAAGCCCTGGAGGTCCGCGGCCCGCACCAGCTCTCCGCCCCGCTCATAGGGGACTATCTCCGCACGGAGCTCGCGCCGCAGCTCCTCGAGCCGAGCGACCTCGGTCGTCAGCTCCTCGGCCCGTCGCTCCAACGCCGCCACCTTGCGCGCCATCGCGTCAAGCTGCTGCTCGAGCTCGAACACCCGCTCGACCCCGGCCAGGTTCATCCCCAGCTCAGCCGTCATCTCCTGGATCCGGCGCAGCCGCTCCACGTCCTTGTGTGAGTAGAGCCGCGTGCCCTTGGGCGAGCGCTTGGGCTCGATCAGGCCTCGGGCCTCGTACATCCGCAGCGTCTGCGGGTGCATGTCGGCCAGCTCGGCGGCGACCGAGATCATGAACACGCCTCGTTCCGAGGAAACCTCGATCCGCGTCGTCGTCCTGGTGACCCGGCGCCTGGCGGCCATCAGCTGGTCGCCCCCTCGCCGGCCTCCGCCGGGGTGAACAGCTTCGCCCGCGGGTTGCCGTTCATCACCTTCGAGAGCTGATCGATGGCGTCGTCCTGCTCCGCCGACAGCGAGGACGGAACGTCGATCACGAACCGGTAGTGCAGGTCGCCACGCCCCTTGCCGCCGAGACGCTCGGGGCCTTCGCCGCGCAGCCTCTGGACGGTGCCGTGCTTGGTGCCGCGGGGGACGCGCAGGCGCTTGGACCCCGTCAGCGTTGGAACGTCGACGACGGCGCCACGGACGGCCTCGGGAATCGTCAGCGGCACCTCGACCTCGAGGTTCTCGCCCACGCGCTTGAACACCGGCGACTCCTGAACCCGGGTGATCACGTACAGATCTCCGGGCTCGCCGTCGCGCGGTCCGGGCTCGCCCTTGCCCGCGATCCGGATCCGGCTGCCGTCCTTGACCCCGGCGGGGATGTTCACGCGCAGCCGCTTGACGCTCCGCTGGGCGCCGCTGCCATTACAGCTCGGGCAGGGATCGTCGATCACGGTTCCCGAGCCGTGGCAGTTGGAGCACGGCTGCGAGATCGAGAAGATGCCCTGGCTCTGGGCCTCGAGCCCGCGCCCCTCGCACACAGGGCACACCCTCGGGCTCGTGCCCGGCTTGGCGCCGGAGCCGTGGCAGGTCGGGCACGGCTGTGAGGTCGGCACCGCGAGCGGGATCTGCGCGCCGTTCACGGCCTGGTCGAAGCTCAGCGTCACCTCGGTCTCGAGGTCGCGGCCGCGCTGCTGCCTGGTTCCACTCCGCACACCTCCGGCCCGGCCGCCGGGCCTACCGGTTCCTCCCGCGCCGCCGAACAGGTTGGAGAGGATGTCGCCGAAGCCGCCGCTGAACGACCCGGGGTCGAAGCCGCCGGGCATCCCAAAGCCTCCGAGGGGCCCGGACCCCCGGTCGTACGCCTTGCGTTTGTCCGGGTCCGACAGCGTGTCGTAAGCCTGCGAGATCTCCTTGAAGCGCTCCTCGGCCTGCTTGTCGCCGGCGTTCTGGTCAGGGTGATATTTCCGCGCCAGCTTGCGGTAGGACTTCTTGATCTCCGCGTCGGAGGCGTTCTTTCCTACTCCGAGGATCTTGTACGGATCGGGCTGGGCCGCTGCCATCTCGGCTCATCCCTCAGCCGGCGACGACGACGCGAGCGGGCCGCAGCACGCTCTCGCCGAGCCGGTATCCGCGTTGATAGACCTCGACGATCGTCCCTGGCTCGGCGCCCTCGACGGGAAGCTGGGCCACCGCCTCGTGGTGCTGCGGATCGAACCGCTCGCCCTGGGGCGAGAACGGCTCGATTCCGAACCGCGCCAGCGCAGCGATCACGTCGGCGTGGACGAGCTTGATCCCGTCGGTCAGTGTGCCGTCGCCATTCTCGTCCGCCGCGGCGAGCGCCCGGTCGAGGTTGTCGACCGCCGGCAACAGCTCCTTGGCCAGCCTCGCCACTCCTCGCTCCTGCGCCGCGGCCGCTTCGCGGGAGGCCCGCTTGCGGTAGTTCTCGAAGTCGGCCTTGGTCCGCTGCGCGAGCTCGAGGTACTGGTCGGCCTTCTCGGCCCTGGCGGTCAGCGCGCCGAGGTCCTGCTCGAGGGCCTCGGGGCCGGCCGGGGGAGCCGTGGCGGTCTCGGCGGCCCGCTCAACCGCCGCGTCCCGGGTCGGCGTTCGGTGCCGCGGCGGGGTCGGCGGCACGCTCGGCGCCGAGGTCGGTCGAGGCCTCCGGGGCCTGATCGACCCCGGAGTCCTGCTTCACCTCGGGCGTGGCGTGCGGCTCGTGCTTGGCCGTCATCGCCTATTTACCCTCGTCCACAACCTCGGCGTCGACGACGTCCTCCTGGGCGCCCGCGCCGTTGGTCGCGCCGTCCTGCGGACTGCCGTCGCCGGCGTCCGACGCGGCCTGCTCCTGGGCGCGCTGGTACATCGCTTCCGAGACCTTGTGGAAGGCCGCGTTGAGCGCATCGGTCTTGCCGGTGATCTCGCTCGCGTCCTCCGAGGTCAGCGCCTCTCGCACGGCCTTGATCGCGGCCTCGATCTCCTCCTTGGAGGAGCTGTCGACCGCGTCGCCGAGCTCGGTGAGCTGGCGCTCAGCCTGATAGGCGGCGTTCTCACCGTTGTTGCGCGCCTCGGCGAGCTCGCGCTGGCGGCGATCCTCGTCGGCGTGCGACTCGGCGTCGGTCACCATCCGCTTGATCTCGTCCTCGGACAGACCGGAGCCCGCCTTGATCTCGATCTTCTGCTCCTTGCTCGTGCCGAGGTCCTTCGCCGACACGTTGAGGATGCCGTTGGCGTCGATGTCGAACGCGACCTCGATCTGCGGGATGCCGCGCGGCGCCGGCGGGATGCCGGTCAGCTGGAACTTGCCCAGCGACTTGTTGTACGCGGCCATCTCGCGCTCGCCCTGGAGCACGTGGATCTCCACGCTCGGCTGGTTGTCCTCGGCGGTCGAGAAGATCTCCGACTTGCGGGTCGGGATCGTCGTGTTGCGCTCGATCAGCTTGGTCATCACGCCACCCTTGGTCTCGATGCCGAGGGTCAGCGGCGTGACGTCGAGCAGCAGCACGTCCTTCACGTCACCGGCGAGCACGCCGGCCTGGATCGCGGCGCCGACGGCGACGACCTCATCCGGGTTGACCCCGCGATGCGGCTCCTTGCCGGTCAGCTCCTTGACCTTCTCCTGCACGGCGGGCATGCGGGTCATGCCGCCGACCAGGACGACGTGGTCGACCTGCGGGACGCCCTTCTCCTTCGCGTCGTCGAGCGCCTGTCGAACCGGCGCCACCGTGCGGTCCAGCAGCGCGCTTGTCAGCTCGTTGAGCTTCGCCCGCGTGAGGCGGGTGTCGAGGTGCTTCGGGCCGCTCGCATCAGCCGTGATGAACGGCAGGTTGATCTGCGTCTCCTGGGTGGTGGAGAGCTCGATCTTGGCCTTCTCAGCCGCCTCGTAGAGACGCTGGAGCGCCATCGGGTCCTGGCTCAGATCGATGCCCTGGCTCTTCTTGAACTCGGACACCAACCAGTCGACCACGGCCTTGTCGAAGTTGTCACCACCGAGGTGGTTGTCGCCCGCGGTCGCCTTGACCTCAAACACGCCATCGCCGATCTCGAGCACGGACACGTCGAACGTGCCGCCGCCGAGGTCGAACACGAGGATCGTCTGGTCGGACTCCTTGTCGAGTCCGTAGGCCAGCGATGCCGCCGTCGGCTCATTGATGATCCGCTTGACGTCGAGGCCCGCGACCTTGCCGGCGTCCTTGGTCGCCTGGCGCTGGTCGTCGTTGAAGTACGCGGGGACCGTGATCACAGCGCTGTCGACGGGCTCGCCCAGATACGCCTCGGCGTCAGCCTTGAGCTTGCCGAGGATCATGGCCGAGAGCTCAGGCGGCGAGTACTGATTGCCACCTGCCTCGACGCGGGCGTCGCCGTTCGGGCCCGAGACCACCTTGTACGGCACGATCGACTCCTCCTCGCGCACCTCGGCCTCCTTGCGGCCCATGAAGCGCTTGATAGAGAAGACCGTGTTCTGCGGATTGGTCACGGCCTGACGCTTGGCGACGGTTCCAACGAGCCGTTCACCGCTCTGCGTGAACGCAACCACGGACGGCGTCGTGCGCCCGCCCTCGGCGTTCTCGATCACGGTCGGCTCTCCGCCCTCGAGCACGGCCATGCAGCTGTTGGTCGTTCCGAGGTCGATTCCGATCGTTTTTCCCATGTCAGTTCTACTCCTGTTTGCTCGCAAAAATCTGAGTCTCAGCGTAGCAGATTTGGGTGGGCGGCCCGGGACTTTGTCGAGGGGCGAGCCGGGTTTGGAGGCGGGGGGCTCGGGACGGCGGGGTGCGGTGGTTCGGGGCGGTTGGCCCCACAAACCCAGCGCGGGAGCCGACTAACGCAACAAACTCGGCCTCGCTGCGCGGGTTTGCGCATTTTCTGTGCCTCAGCGCGAGTAAGTGCGCTAGTGCGTATCCGGTTGGCTCAGGTTGGGGTGCATGGCACGCCGGGTTTGTAGTCCAGTGCGACGGCGGGAGGGCGGGAGTAACCTCGAAAACTCGGACCTGGCGCGGAGGGGATGGCGGGTTAGGTCTGATGGGCAGACTTAACCTCGAATGCTCGCGGGCCGCAGCGGAGTTTTCGAGGTTATGCCCGCCCCGGCGCCCGTTCCCCGCTCGCCGCCGACCCGGCTCCCGGCCTCGGCTCCCGGCTCGCGGCTCTCGGCTCGCGGCTCTCGGCCTCGGGAAACGTCACACTCGGCGCGGCGGCGCGCGCGAAGGTGACGATGACCCCCACCAGCGGCGCCAACGTCACTCTCGGCTCCGGGCGCGAACCGAGAGTGGCGTTATCCGGGCGCCTGCCCGGGCCGCGGGCGCGCTCGCCGGCCCGCCACCCAGTCACGCGCCCATCGCCAACCTGAACAAACCGGATACGCACTAGTGCGCTTTCCCGTAGCCGACACGCGAGTTTGTGCCGATAATCGAGCCCGCGGCTCACGTCCGGCGCGGCTCACGTCCGGCGCGGCTCGGGTCCGGCGCCGCGATACGTGCGGCCAGCGCCACATAACCTCGCAAAACCCGCATCATCCTGGCCGGTTTGTCACATGACGTCTGCTCGGCAGACCTGATCGCGCACCGCCCGCGCCGGAGCAGCGTGAGTTTGCGAGCTTGGTGGGTGCGCCGGCACGCCAGCGGTCCCGCCCGCCAGCGGCCCCGCCCGCCCCAGGCAGCTCACGCCCGCAACCAACACTCCGCCCAGCGCCCCGCATCACCCCGCCCCCAACCTCAGGCAACGCACACTCGGGCCCCCAACCCTCACCCCGCCCGCGCGGTCCACGTCTCGTGCCCGACACACACCGTGCCGAAGCCCGCGATGTCCCTGGAGGTCGAGATCGTTCCCGAGGCCGTGTGACCGGCCAGAAATTCACCGGCGATGGAGTCCATCCCGGTGGTACCGGTGCCGTGCGAGATCTTGCCGCCACGAAGGGTGTAGCTGAATTTGTCGCCGTGAATCGGCACGTTGTGGGCCGTGATGGACGACCCGTTGCCCTGGCCCGGGCACGTGCCGCCGATGATCGGGGTACGCCATGTGACCGTCGTCAACTCCTTGCCATTCGAGCTGACGTGGAACTTGATCGGCTGTCCGCTCTCGGCGCTCTTGCCCTTGTAGGTGGCGCCGTGCTTCGGCGGCGCGACCGGCTTCTGCTTGGCCGTCCACTTGACCGTGAACTTGCACTGCTTGGTCGAGGTCAGCGCGAGAACGATCGCGACGGTCCCCGATGCCGCGTGCTTGCTGGAGAACGTCCCGGTCACCTTCCAGGACTCGAGCCCGAAGCCGTTGTTCACCGTCGCGACCGTCTTGAACCTGCCGGCCCGGTTCACGGTGGCTTTGGGAAACCCGCCCAGCCCCGTTTCGGCCCCAGCGCACGGTCCGATGATCTGCCCAGTGGACTGGAAGTTCCCGACCACTCGCTTGCGACCGCTCGCCGTGACCGTGAAGCTCAGACCGTTGCTCGGCTTCGCCCCCTTCAGCTTCCCGGTCCAGTCGCCCGCAGTCGGGGACGACGTCGCGGCCAGCGAACTCGCCGCCAGGATCGCCACCGCCACTAGACCCGCCCCACCCAGAAGCCCTCGCTTCATCTCAAACCCTCCGTCATCGCCCACTGAGACCCAGAAGCCTATGCGCCCGGCTAAAGCATGTCTAACCGAACGAGTCGGCGCCTGACCGCCCCTCCTACCCAAACAGCCCGGCGCTCGGGCACATCCGCCGGAGCGCACACTCACCGCAGTTGGGCCGACGGGCGTGACAGGTCCGACGTCCGTGACGCAGCAGGTTCATGTGGAACTCGAGCTCCTCCCCCTCGGGCGTGATCTCGAGCATCGTGTCGTGGAGCTCCACGAACGGAGCGCGCTCGCGGAACAGGCCGAGCCGTGTGCCGACCCGGGAGACGTGGGTGTCGACCGGCACGTCGCGCATGCCAAGCGCGAACAGCAGCACGCACGCGGCGGTCTTACGCCCCACCCCCGGCAGCGAGCAGAGGTATTCCTGCGCTTCGGGCACGCTGACCCCGGCGAGCCAATCCAGGGACAGATCCTCCTCCGGGGACGTCTCGGTGATCGCCAATAGGATCGACTTGATCCGGGCCGACTTGACCTTCGAGATGCCGCCGGGCCGGATCGCCTCCTCGATCTGGTCGACTGGCGCGTCCCGGATCGCCTCCCAGTCGGCGAAGCGCTCACGCAGCGCCAGGTAGGCCACATCCCGGTTGCGATCGTTGGTCGACTGGGATAGCACGGTCAGCACCAGCTCGGCGATCGGGTGGCCGTGCGGTTCGGCGCGAGGGATCCCGTAGACGAGCCGCAGGCGATCACGCAGAGCACGCACGCGGCGGGTGGTGGGCCGCCGCCACTCCCGGCGCCCGTCGCCCGATGTCGGCGCCGCCACGTTACTCAAGTGCGCCCCACCGCTCACACGCCCGGGCCGACTGAACGACCGCGTCGCGCAGAGAGGCGGCCACGGAGGCCGGATAGAAGTCACTCAGCGCCAGCCGAGCCAGCAGCACGCCCGTGAGCACGTCACCGGCTCCGATCGTGCTCACCACCCGCGCACGCACCCCCGGCACGTCCGCTCGCAGCTCACCGCGCAGCAGCGCCCCGTCGGGACCGAGCGTGATCACCACGAGCCGTGTACCGGCCTTGAGCAGCGCTTGGGCGGCGCGCTCGGGATCGTCCTCGCCCGTCATCAGGGCCGCTTCGGATCGATTGCACCGAACCAGGAGCGCCCCGGGGACGCATGCGTTGGCGCTGGCCGCCGCGTCGGCGTGCGAGCGCCAGCGGTGCAGGCGGAAGTTTGGATCGAAGATCACCGGCCGCTCGTGCTCGAGCGCGGTCGCCCGGGCCCGCATCGAGATCTCCCGCTCATCGTCGAACACCAGCGTGTTGGAGCTCAGGAATAGCGCGGCTGACTGCTCGACCGCCTCCTCGATCCGGTCGCCGAGCGCGTGCACGATCGTGGCGATCGTCTCGCCGTAGATCTGGTAGCTCGCCTCGGCTGCCTCGTTCACGGTCACGATCGCCACCGGCGTCTGCGCCCCGGGCACGAGCGCGAACAGCGACAGATCGACGCCCTCGCGCTCGAGCCGATCACGCAGCCACGACCCCCACGGATCTTCGCCCGCACCGCCGGCGAGCGCCACCCGCGCCCCGGCGCGTGCCGCCACCATCGCCACGTTCGCCACCGCGCCGCCGAAGTGCGGTGCGAACGAACTGGCCTCCACGAGCCCCGCGACGGGCTGCTCGCAGATCAGGTCGACCAGGGCCTCGCCGAGGCACAGCGTCCTGACCGGTCGGGGAGGCTCAGCAAGACTCATACCCGCGGACGTTATCCTCGCCCGCCGGTGCGCGTCGACGAGCACACGATCGAGCACGCCGGGTCGCCCGTCTTCTACCGCAGCGCCGAGTTCACCGGCGCTCCGGCGCTCTTCCTGCACGGCATCCCGACGAGCTCGGACGACTTCATCGCCTTCCTGGAGAGAACCGGGGGGCTCGCCCCTGACCTGATTGGATTCGGGCGCTCGGGCAAGGGCGGCCATCTGGACTACTCGATCGCCGGGCACGCGGAGTTCGTGGCCTGGTTCCTCGATCACCTCCAGATCGACCGGGTCGATCTGGTGCTCCACGGTTGGGGCGCGGCGCCGGGACTGGTCTTCGCGCAGCGCCACCCCGACCGCGTCGAGCGCCTCGTGTTGATCAACGCGGTGCCGCTGCTGCCGGACTTCCACTGGCACGGAGTGGCGCGGACGCTTCGGCGCCCGCTGTTGGGAGAGCTGGTGATGGGCTCGGCGCCCCGTGGTCTGTTCAACCGCACCTTGCGGAAGGGCGGACCATGGACCGACGCGCAGCTGGCGGCGATCTGGGAGCAGTTCGACCAGGGCACCCAGCGCGCGATCCTGAGACTGCTGCGCGACGCCTCCGAGCCGGAGCTCGCTGAAGCGGGCAAGGGCCTGCACGCGCTTGCGCTTAAGGCACTCGTGATCTGGGGAGAGGAGGATCCATGGCTGCCAGTGACTCTGGGGCAGGCGTATGCGACTAGCCTCCCCAACGGAACGCTCGAGCGGATCGCGCACGCCGGCCATTGGCCGTGGATGGATCAGCCCTCCGTGATCGATCGAGTCGCACAGTTCCTTGGCTGAGGCCCAACCGCCATGACGCAAGTCGCAACCGCAAAAGCACCGGCGATCGCCCCGCCCCGGCCGCTCGCCGCGCACTCGCGCCGCACCGCGCAGTTCAAGCGCTGGGCGCCCACGCTCGTCGCTGCGGCGTTCGCGATCGGCTACGTGATCGTCGAGCCGCCGAGCCTGGACCTCGCCGCGCACCTGCTGCGGGCCAAGCTATTCCGGGCCGAGGGCTTCGGGATCTGGAACAACTGGTGGTACGCGGGCCATCACGTTCCCGGCTACAGCGTCCTGTTCCCGCCGATCGCCGCGCTGCTGACGCCCCAGGTCGCGGGCGGGCTCGCGGCGGTCGGGACAGCCGCGTTGTTCGAGCAGATCACCTGGCGCCACTTCGGCGAGGACGCGTGGCTGGGTGCCACGTGGTTCGGCGCCGCGACGGCGACCAACCTGTTCACCGGTCGCCTCACGTTCGCCTTCGGCCTGCTGCCGGCGATGGGGATGGCGCTGGCGCTGCAGCGCCGCCGGCCGTGGCTCGCTACGGCGCTCGCCGTGGTGACCGCGCTCGCGAGTCCGGTGGCGGCGCTGTTCGCGGCGCTCGCGGCGGGCGCGTACGCGATCGCGCGGTTCCTCAAGGAGCGGCGGATCCGCGCCGCGCTCCCCGGGGTGGCTGCGATCGTCGGGGCGCTGCTGCCGGTGGCGTTGCTGGCGGTCGCCTTCCCCGAGGGCGGCAGCGAGCCGTTCACGCTTGCGACGCTGTGGCCGATCCCGGCCGTGGCGATCATCGCCCTGCTGTTGATCCCACGGACCGAGACCGCGGTACGGATCGGGATCGTCCTTTACGCGATCGGATGCGTCGCGGCGTTCGAGCTGACGACACCGGTTGGCAGTAACGCCGCCCGGCTTGGGCCGCTGATCGCCGGACCGCTCGCTGCCCTGTACTGGTGGCCTCGCCACAAGGCCTGGCTCGCCGCGGCGGCACTGCCGCTGCTGTGGTTCCAGTGGCAGGCGCCGATCCGCGACGTTCGCACCTCGGCCGGCGACCCCTCGGTGTCAACCGCGTACTACCAGCCGCTGCTCTCGTTCCTGAGCCGGCAGAGCGGACCGCAGTTCCGAGTCGAGATCCCGTTCACGCGCTTCCACTGGGAGGCCTACCAGGTGGCCCCGCGCTTCCCGCTTGCCCGGGGCTGGGAGCGCCAGCTGGACATCAAGTACAACCAGCTGTTCTACGACAGGCCCCTGAACGCCACCACCTATGACGCGTGGCTACACCAGCTAGCGGTGCGGTTCGTGGCCGTACCAGACGCGACGCTCGACTTCTCGGCCCGTAAGGAGGCCGCCCTGATCAACCGCGGCCTCCCGTACCTGCGGCTGGTCGACCGCACGCGGCACTGGCGCGTCTACGCCGTCGCTCACCCGACGCCGATCGTGCAGGGCGCCGCGCGGCTCGAAAAGCTGGGTCCCAACTCGGTTTCGCTGCGGGCACTGCATCCGGGCGCGGCGCTGGTGCGAGTGAGATTCTCGCCCTATTGGAAACTCTCGGGCGGCCACGGATGCGTGGAGAAGAGCGGCGACTTCACGATGGTGAAACTGCGCTCTGCGGGTAGCGTGCAGCTCGTCATGAGTTTCGCACTAAGTCGGATCGGTGACCGCTCCCCTCGCTGTAGCTGACGGGCCTCGGTAGGATTAGAGTGCCATGCGACGTGGACTTCGGTTTATCGAGGCCCGTGTTCTCCCGCACGGCTGGAAGGATGTAGTCCGCCAACTCGCACTGTTTGCGGGCGCCTATGTGCTCTACCAGCTAGTCCGCGGGATCATCGGGTCGGGCGGCTATAAGCCGTTCGGCGACGCGACCAAGATCATCAATCTTGAGCGCGCGCTTCACGTGTTCATCGAGCCCAGCGTGCAGGCGTGGACCGCGAACGTCCATTGGCTGATGGACATCGCCGACTGGACGTATCTGAACGCGCACTACTTCGTGACCCTTGGCGGGCTCGTGTTCATCTATCTGCGCCGCAACGACTCGTTCTACTTCGTACGGAACATGTTCATGGTTGCGATGGCGATCGCGCTCGTCGGCTACGCCCTGTACCCGGCCGCTCCGCCGCGGCTGATGCCCGAGTGGGGCTTCACCGACTCGATCTCGCAGTTCCTCGGCGGCACGCCGGTCGACTATGGGCCTGAGAAGGCATTTCTCAACTTCTACGCCGCGGTTCCATCGATGCACGTCTGCTTCGCGATCATGGTCGGCTGGCCAATGGCGAAGCTCGTGAAGCACCGGGTGGCGAAGATCGCCTGGTCGCTGTACCCGCTGTACATCACCTTCGTCGTGGTCGCGACGGCCAACCACTACCTGACCGACGCGTTCCTCGGGGCCCTCACCGCCGGCGCCGCCGCCCTGATCGCCAAGCGCCTCCTGGCTCGCGCCAGACCCGAGGTCTGGGCGTTCGGCCAGGCCACCGCGTAACGATGGCTCAGCCGACAGAGAGTCCGGAGGCGCGGCGCGGCCGGCCGCGCCGGTCCCGCCCGCGCCGTGAGGGACCAACCACGCAGGAGCTGATGCGCGAGCGGCTGATCGAGTCGCGGCTCACGCCCAACGCGATCTCGCTTACCGGATTCACGCTCAACCTGGCCGCCGCGGCGCTCGTGGTCGACCGCATGTTCTTCCTGGCCGGGATCGCCTTCATCGTCGGCTCGGTCATGGACACGCTCGACGGTCGGTACTCGCGGATGTCCGGCAAAGGGACCCCGTTCGGGGCGTTCCTTGACTCGACCCTCGATCGCCTCGAGGAGGGCATCGTCCTCACAGCGGTCGCGGCCTACTTCGCCTCGCGCCATAACCAGGTCGCGGTCGCCGCGGTGGTCGTTGCCGTGCTCGGGTCGCTGATGGTCTCCTACACCCGTGCCCGCGCCGAGGCCCTCGGCGTGTCGTGCAAGGTCGGGCTGGCGACGCGTCCGGTACGCGTGGTGATCCTGTCGATCGGGCTGGTGTTCGCCGAGGGAGCCTCGATCGGTCACTTCGAGCTGCTCGCGCCGGCGGTCTATGTACTGGCGGTGCTGACCGCGTTCACGACCGTGCAGCGGATCCTGTACGTGCGCAAGCAGCTGGGCGCCCCGGCGCAGGTGTAACAAAACCGCCGGCCAGGGATAACTAATTGTGTGTCGGCGCCGCGACCTCGCGCCGGCCCTGATCTTCAGAAGGGACACTTTCAAACGTGAGCACTAGCAACGGTTCCAGCGACGGCGTCGCCCGCCGTCAGCAGGACAAGGTACGCGTGGCGATCATCGGCGTCGGCAACTGCGCGAGCTCCTTCGTCCAGGGCATTCAGTACTACCGCGATGCCGATCCGACCAAGTCCGTACCGGGCCTGATGCACGTCGATCTCGGTGGCTACCACGTGCGCGACGTCGAGTTCAGCGCCGCCTTCGACATCGACGCCGACAAGGTCGGCAAGGACCTCTCCGAGGCGATCTTCTCTGGTCAGAACAACACGATGAAGTTCGCGGACAAGGTCCCGAACCTGGGCATCGAGGTCCAGCGGGGCATGACCCACGACGGTCTCGGCAAGTACCTCAAGGAGAAGATCACCAAGGCCCCAGGCCCGACCGCGGACATCGTCCAGATCCTGAAGGACACCAGGACGGACGTCGTCGTCTCCTATCTGCCGGTCGGCTCCGAGCAGGCGACCAAGTGGTACGTCGAGCAGGTGCTCGAGGCCGGCTGTGGATTCGTCAACTGCATCCCGGTGTTCATCGCCCGAGAGGATTACTGGAACAAGCGCTTCAGGAAGGCCGGGCTGCCGATCGTCGGCGACGACATCAAGTCCCAGGTCGGCGCGACGATCGTCCACCGCGCGCTCGCCCGCCTGTTCCACGACCGCGGCGTCAAGCTGATGCGCACCTCGCAGCTGAACGTCGGCGGCAACATGGACTTCTACAACATGCTCGAGCGCGAGCGCCTGGAGTCCAAGAAGATCTCCAAGACCAACGCCGTCACGTCGGTGATGGGCCACACGCTGCCCGCCGATGACGTGCACGTCGGACCCTCGGACTACGTGGCGTGGCTCACCGATCGCAAGTGGGCGCACATCCGCCTCGAGGGCCAGGCGTTCGGTGACGTGCCGCTGATCGCGGAGCTGAAGCTCGAGGTCTGGGACTCCCCGAACTCGGCCGGCATCGTGATCGACGCTGTCCGGTGCTGCAAGCTCGCGCTCAACAACGGGATCTCCGGCCAGCTCGATGGCCCGAGCTCGTACCTGATGAAGTCGCCGATGCACCAGCGACCCGACGACGAGGCTCGCGAGCTCACCGAGAAGTTCATCGCGAAGAACGCGCGCAAGCCGCTCGCTGCGCCGAAGAAGAAGTCAGCAGCCGGAACAAAGTAGCCTGACCCGCGTGTCAGAGCACCTCGCGATCGCGCAGGTGACGCCGTTCGCCTGGGAGGCACGCAACGAGGTCAACCAGTACGTCGCGCGCGTTTCCAAGGATCTCGTGGCGCGCGGTCACCGCGTGCTCATCGTGGCGCCGTCCGAGGATGCCTCGCTTGTCCGCGAGACGCGGCGGGCGCTCCGCTCGCGTCCTGAGGAACTGCTTGACCGCGCGAGCGACGAGCCACTGCTGTTGGGGGTTGGCGAGGTGCTGCCGTTCTCGCCCGCCCGGCGACGCAGCGCCTCACTTCCGGTCGACGTTGCGCGCACGATCGAGGAGGCGCTCGAGACGCTTGCGCTCGACGTCGTCCACGTGCACGAGCCGTTCGCGCCCAGTGCGGCGAGCTCGGCCCTCAGGCACTCGCGCGCGCTCAACGTCGGGACCTTCCACGCGCCCACTGAGCGAGTGGTCTCGACACAGCTGACGCGCGGCCTCTCCCGGCTGCTGTTCTCGCGGCTCGACGCTCGCACGGCCAGCTACCGCGCGACCGCCGAGCTGATGCAGCGCTATTTCCCGGCGGAATACACGGTCATCCCGCCGGCCGCGGAGATGCCGGAGCGAAAGGCCGAGCACGAGGGCGTCGAGATCGTGATGGTGGCCGAGGAGGAGCGCGCGGCGCTGCGGCTGTTCCTGCGTGCGCTGCGACTGCTCCCCAGCGAGCTGAACTGGCACGCGACGGTGTGGTCCGCGCGGCCGCTGGCCGCCCCCGCCACGCTCGGGCGCGCGCTGCGCGATCGGGTTCGGTTCGTCGATTCCGACCAGCTCGACCAGGCACAGGCACTCGCCGACGCCGACATCGCGGTGCTCGCCTCGGAGGGTTTCCGGCCGATGCCCGGGCTCGTAGTCCGGGCGGTTGCGGCCGGTGCGGTTCCGGTCACCTCTCGCCTGCCGGCCTACGAGGAGCTCCTGTCCGAGGGGCGCTACGGCCTCGAGTTCGAGCCGGGCGATGTGCAGACGCTCGCCGCGCACCTCACCGCACTGACCTCGGACCCGAAGTTGCTCGAGCGCAGCCGCGGCCGCGCGCGCGAGCTCGGGACGCGATTCTCGTTCTCGCGCGTCGTGGACGAGCTCTCGGACATCTACGCCACGCTCGCGGCTCGCAGGCACGACGGACGCGGTGACGCGCGGATTCGCGCGCGGATCTCCAACCGCCACGTGATCGACGTCGATCTCCACATGCACACGGACCACTCATACGACTGCGCGACGCCGGTCGAGGTCCTGCTGGCCGAGGCCCGGGAGCGCGGCCTCGGCGCAATCGCGGTGACCGACCACAACGAGATCTCGGGTGCTCTGGAGGCCGCCGCCAAGGCCGACGGCGTCAAGGTGATCGTCGGCGAGGAGGTGAAGACCGCCGATCAGGGCGAGGTGATCGGGCTGTTCATCCAGGAGAAGATCCCACGAGGCATGACGCTCCAGGAGACGATCGCCGAGATCAAGCGCCAGGGGGGCCTCGTCTACGTCCCCCACCCGTTCGACCGCCTGCATTCGGTCCCCGACTACGAGCATCTGCTGAGCGTGCTTGATGACGTCGATGCGATCGAGGTCTTCAATCCGCGCGTGGCGATCAGCGAGTTCAACGACGAGGCTGTCCGGTTCGCCGCCAAGTACCGGATCCCGGCCGGTGCAGGTTCTGATGCACACGTTCCCCAGGGCCTCGGATCGGTCCGGATCAGGATGCGGGAATTCGATGGTCCCGACGAGTTCCTGGAGTCAC
The DNA here is from genome assembly GCA_963796645.1 of uncultured Solirubrobacterales bacterium. GTDB lineage: Bacteria > Actinomycetota > Thermoleophilia > Solirubrobacterales > Solirubrobacteraceae > Palsa-465. The sequence continues at coordinate 66,228 of CAWCMQ010000012.1, forward strand.
TCCGGGACGCCGACATCATGCGCAATCCCGCCAGCCTGCTTTATGTTCAGGCCCTCAAGTTCCTCCAGACGAAGGCGCTGCCGAAGCCGGCGCGGCGGGCCTCGCGCGACCGGCGGGTGCGCCGAGCGACAGGCCGGAACCTGCGCAAGTCCTGATGCACGCGCAAGGACAAGCTCGCAAGCCGTCCAATCCGAGGGGGATGCCGGCGACCGACGACGAGATCCGCGAGAAATATCTCGAGCGTGCGATCCGCGAGCTGAACGCGTTTGCGCGCGAACTTCAGTCGTGCCCGCACTGTCCCCGAGGCCAGCTGATGCCGGTGCTCGGATCTGGCCACCCCCAGGCAGACATCTTCCTGGTCAAGCACTCGGCACGTCCGGCGGAGGTGGAGGAAGGGGTTGCTTTCTACGGCCGCACGGGCAACGCGCTGATGAAGTCGCTCAAGCGCCTGCAGATCGACCCACTCGCGGTGTACGGGACGCTGTGCGTCAAATGCCCCGTCGCCGACCCGGTGATGGCCGATCCTGAGTGCATATCGCGCTTGGCCGAGGAGATCGCGATCGTCTCGCCGAAGATCGTGGTTGTGATGGGATCAGACGCGCTGGCGGTCCTGAACGAGCTCGACGTCCCGCTCCGCCGCGAGCTGGTGCCGATTTCGGGCGAGCTGCAGCCGTTCACGCCCGCGATCGAGGCGCTCTACGTGCCCAACATCGACGAGGCGCTCGACGACGAGGAGGCCAAGCGCGACTTCTGGAAGGCGTTTCGTGTCCTTGGCCAGTGGTGGGCTGACCTGCCGCCCTATTGAGCGGCCACTCGAGCCGGCTTGGCCCGGGTAGACTCGGAAGCATGGACCTCGAAGAGAAGACGCTCGAACAAATCGGCGACCGCTGCGAGGAATGCGGCGCGAAGCTGACCCCGCAGGAGATCCAGGCGGTGATGGAGTCGGGCGGTCCCGCGCTGTGCTCGATTCACGCGGCTGAGGATGAGCCGGGGCTCGAGGCCGGGGAAGCCGGCTTCGCCGACGGCGAGTAGCCCCCCGCCCGCCTACATCGTCAGGACAATCTTGCCCAGCTTGCCGCCCGCGGCGAAGTGGTCGTAGGCGGCCTCGGCGTCGGCCAGCGGGTAGCTCTTCGCCACCGGCACCGTGACCGCGCCCCCCTCGAGCAGTGGCAGCACGCTGCGCTCCATCGCGCGCGCGGTCAGGGCCTTGTCCTCCAGCGGCCGGGCGCGCAGCATCGAGGCGTGGATCCGCCCCCGTTTGCCCATCAGCGCCCCGAGGTGGACCTCGGCCTTGGCTCCGCCGCCGATCCCGATCACCGCGATCCGCCCGAGCGTGTTCAGGGCGGCGACGTTGCCGGGCATGTTCGGGGCTCCGACCAGCTCGAGGATCACGTCGAATGGACCGTGGTCGCCGAAGCCCTCGGGCTCGATCACCTCGGCGCCGAACGCGGCCACCGCCTCGCGCAGGTCGGGATTGCGGACGGTTGCGGTCACGCGGGCGCCCGCGGCTGCGCCGAGCTGAATCGCCGCCGTGCCGACCCCTCCCGCTCCACCGTGGACGAGGAGGTGCTCACCGGCCGTGAGCTCGGCCTGCGTGAAGACCGCATCGTGTGCGGTGGTGAAGACCTCAGGGGTGCCGCCGGCCTTCTCCCAACTCAGGTTCGCGGGCACCGGCATCAGGATCCGCTCGTGGACGAGCGCCAGCTCCGCCTGGCCACCACCACCGACGATCCCCATGACGCGGTCGCCCTCCTGGAAGCGCATCGCGCCGGATCCGAGCGCCGCCACCTCCCCTGCCAGCTCCAGACCCGGGACGTCGGGAGGCGAGCCGGGGGGCGCCGGATAGCGTCCGAGCCGCTGGTGCATGTCCGCGCCGTTGATCCCCGCCGCCCTGACGCGAACCAGGACCTCGCCCGCGCCGGGCTCGGGGTCCGGATGCTCCTCAACGCTCAGCTGGTCCTCGCGAATCGTGACCGCACGCATGCCGGCTGAACCCTACCCGCGGCCGGATCGTTCCAGCTCGGCCACGCACTCGATGTGCGGAGTCTGCGGGAACATGTCGACCGGCCGCACACGACGGAGCTCGTAGCCGGCCTCGACCAGTTGCGCGGCGTTCGGCGCGAGCGTTGTGGGGTTGCAGGAGACGTACACGATCCGCCTCGGGGCGGCCTCGATGAGGCGGCGCACGATCTTCTGGGAGAGCCCGGCTCGAGGAGGATCGACGACGACGACATCGGGCCGGCCTGCGGTCCGGACCAGCTCGGGCAGGGCGAGCCGCACGTCGCCGGCAAAGAAGCGGACGTTCTCGATCTCGTTGATCCGAGCGTTGTTGATCGCATCGGCGATTGCCTCCTCGATCAGCTCGAGCCCCCAGACCTCCGCAACTCTCGGCGCGATCGTCAGCGCGATCGTCCCGATTCCGCAGTACAGGTCGTAGACCCGCTCGAATCCGGTCAGGCGGGCATATTCGATCGCGACCCCGTACAGCAGCTCGGCCATCTCGGTATTCGTCTGGAGGAACGCCTGCGGGGAGACCCGCAGTCGCACCGGTCCGATCTCCTCGTCGAGCTTGTCCTGACCGGCGAGCAGCTCGGTCACCCCTCCGTGCGTGACCTCAGCGCTGCTGTCGATCTGCGTCCACAGAAGACTGGTGTCGGGCCCGGCGATCGCGGCCAGCGCGTCACGGCCCAGCTCGCCGACCCCGGTCACGAGCCGGGCCTGGAGCTGCCCGGTCCGGCGGCCCTCCCGCACGACCAGGTTGCGCAGGAAGCCCTCGCCGCTGCGGCGGTCGTACGGCGTCATGCCCGCCTCTCGGCAATGGCGGGCGATACGTTCGCGGACGGCGTTGCCGGCCTCCGAGGCGAGCAGGCAATCGCGCACCTCGACGATCTCGTGCCAGCGGCCGGGGGCGTGGAAGCCGCAGATCAACCTGCCGCCGGGGTCGCGGCCGAAGGAGTACTCGAGCTTGTTGCGGTAGCGCCAGGTTTCGATCGCCGGGACGATCGGTTCGAGCGTGAAGTCGCGCAGCCTCCCGATCCGTTCGAGCGCCTCCGCGACCAGGGACTGCTTGACCTGAAGCTGGCGCTCGTAGGGAAGGACCTGCCAGGGCGCGCCAGGATGGTCGGCCACGGGCGCGATCCGCTCGGGTCCGGGCGCGATGATCTCCACCGCCTGAGCCTCGGCGTAGGCGCGCTTGGACTTGCGGACCAGCGCCCGAACGCGATCGCCCGGCACGGCACCCTGGACGAAGACGACGTAGCCGTCGATGCGGGCTACACCGGCTCCGCCGAACGCGAGCGAATCGACGGTCAGCTCGAGCTCTGCGCCTGGCCTCGGGCGTGTGGTGGTGGACTCCATCTCGTCTCTAGGATGGCAGCGCATGGACCTCGAGGCGTACCGAGACTCCGCCGAGTCGTTCCTGTCGGAGCTGACTGGGACCTTCTACCGGCATTACGCGGGCCTGGACGAGCGGTTCGAGATCGAGCCGATCTATCAGCGGCATGCCGACCTTTTCGAGCGGGCGGCGGTCGAGGACCTGCGCGAGCTCACCGACCGGTGCAGCGGTGTCGGCGAGGACGAACGGAGACTGAGGATGCTGCTCGAGTTCGCGGTCGAGGGCCACATCGGGCAGGCAACCAAGACGCTCGAGGCGGAGCTGGCCGCGCGGGAGGCGGCCGAGTCGATCACCGTCGGCGGTCAGCGGATCGGGTTCCGCGAATCCGCCGTCGTGCAGGCCAATGAGACCAATGCCGATCGGCGTGAGGCGATCGAGAACGCGAGGCTCGAGCTGACCCAGCACCGGCTGGGTCCGCTCTACATGGAGCTTGCGGCGCGCCGTCAGGAGTGCTCTCGAGTGCTCGGCTACGCGAACTACCGCGAGCTCTGCGAGCAGCTGGGACGGATCGACCTGCCCGCACTCGAGGCGCAGACCGCGGCCTTCAGCGAGGCCACCGAGGCGCTCTACCCGGCCGTGCTCGAGCCCGAGCTCGAGCGCACGCTCGGGATCGGACTCGAGGAGCTTCGGCACTCCGATCTCCCGCGTTTCTTCAGAGCTCCGGGCGAGGACAGTCGCTTTCCGGCCGGCCGGCTGCTGCAGAGCCTGCACGACACGCTCGCAGGACTCGGTATCGCCGAGCGAGCCAACGTCCACCTCGACGTCGAGCCCCGTGCCAACAAATCACCGCGGGCGTTCTGTGCCCCCGTGCGCGTCCCGGATGAGGTGTACCTCGTGATCGCGCCGGTCGGCGGGCGTGACGACTTCTCGGCCCTGTTTCACGAGGCGGGGCACACCGAGCACTATGCCCACGTCGACCGCCGGCTTCCGTTTGAGTTCCGTTTTCTCGGCGACAACTCGATCACCGAATCGTTCGCGTTTCTGTTCCAGCACCTGGTCGAGGATCCAATCTGGCTCGAACGGCGGCTCGGGGTGAGAGACGCGGGTGTCCTCGCCTCCTACGCGCGCGCCCACCGGCTCGTGTACCTGCGCCGCTACGCCGCGAAGCTTGCCTATGAGCTCGAGCTCCACGGCAACCCGGACGCACCGCTCGAGCAACATGCCGAGCGGTACGCCAATCTGCTCAGCACGGCGCTCAGGGTGGCGTGGCCCCGGCAGAGCTACCTGGCCGACGTCGATCCCGGGTTCTACTGCGCCTGCTATCTGCGCGCCTGGGCACTGGAGACCCACCTGCGCTCGTACCTGCGCGAGCGCCACGGACCGGCCTGGTTCGAGTCGCCGAAGGCCGGCGAGGAGCTCGTCACGCTCTGGCACGAGGGCCAGCGGCGAACGCCCGAGGAGCTGCTCAGCGAACTAACAGGCGACCGACTCGACTTCGGGGTGCTGCTCGCCGACCTCGAGCTCGGCAACTAGTCGAGCGCGCGCTCGATCGCCTCGAGCACCGACTTGCGGTTGGCGTGACGGCGCTCGTAATCGCGGACCCGGCGCAGCTCAGCCGGCTTCAGCCCATCGAGCCGGGCTTCGACCTGGCCGGCGGTCAACTCGTCATAGCCCACGACCGGGAACGGCGGGCCGACGTTGATCGAGCGCCGAGCCCGATCAGCGCTGCGCGCGATCCGGTCCATCGACTGCTTGGTGGCGGAGCCGAGCTGCCCGCGACCGCGGCCGACTCGCCCCTCGAGGTCCTTGAACACCTCATCGGTCTGCTGGCGCCCGCGCCGGACCAGCTCGGCCACGAGCTCGTTGGCGTCGGCTCGAGTCACGCGGCCCCGTTCGGCCGCGTCATCGAGCGTCTCCTGAATCCGCTCGCGGGAGATCACGACCATGTCCAGCGGCTTGATCACACGGTTGATCAGCTGCTCGACGAAACCGCTGAGTCCGTCCGTCCGTCCGGCGGCTTTCGACCGCGTCGAGCTAGTGGCGCGGGGGGTCGGCTTCGAGCGTTTCGCAGCGTCGCGCCCCGCGGCGGTCCCATTCTTCTGAGTCTTCGATCTTCCTGATGACGATTTCGCTGCTGGCATGCTCTGCCTCCTCCTCCTCCTCAGGACGGAAAGCTCTCGTTCGAGCGTATCCGAAGCCACCCGCTGACGAGCAGTTCCAGCAGCGCCTTCTGCGCGTGCCGCCGGTTCTCGGCCTGATCCCAGATTCGCTGCCGCGAGCCGTACAGCACCGACTCCGTGATTTCCTCGCCGGGGTGGGCCGGCAGGCAGTGCAGCGCGATCGCATCGGGCGCGGCCTGGTCGAGTAGCTCATCGGTGACTTGATAGGGCGCCAGCGTCGCTCGCCGCCGGGCCGCCGACGCCGGATCATCGCTCATGCTGACCCACACGTCGGTATAGACCACGCGGGCGCCGCGGACCGCCTCCACCGGGTCGTCGGTCAGCTCCACACCCGCGATCGGCTCGAGCTGGAACTCCGCCGGCGCCGCGATGCAGACCTCGACGCCGGCAAGCGGGCCGAGCAGCGCAAGCGAGCGAGCGACGTTGTTGCCGTCGCCGACGTAGGCGACCCTGATCGCCTCGAGCTCGCCGAACGTCTCCCTGATCGTGAGCAGGTCGGCAAGCACCTGGCACGGGTGGTATCCGGCCGTGAGCATGTTGATCACCGGCACGCTGGAGAAGCTCGCGAGTTCCTGCACCAGCTCGTCAGGCCCGGTCCGGATCCCGATCGCCGCGACGTGACGGGACAGGACGTAAGCCGTGTCACGCACCGACTCGTCGCGCGTGAGCTGCAGCTCATCGGTGCGCAGCACCATCGGATGGCCGCCGAGCTCGGTGACCCCGGCCTCGAACGAGACTCGGGTGCGCGTCGAGGGTCTTTGGAAGATGAGCGCCACCGTCTTGCCCGCGAGCGCATCCGAGCTGTGCGGCTGCGCCTTGAGCTCAGCCGCTCGGGTCAGCAGATCGGCGAGCTCGCCGGCTGACAGCTCGGTCCCGGTCAGGAAGTGGCGAGTCAAGTTCGGCAGTGTACGTTGGGCCACAGGCTGGTGCGCGTTCTGACCTGGAATCTGAAGCACGGACGCTCGGTCCCCTCGGCCGGGCACGATCTGTTCGGCGAGTTCGCCGGCGCGCTCGCCTCGTGGCCGTGGGACGTCGCCCTGCTTCAGGAGGTGCCGCCATGGTGGCCGGCCAAGCTCGCGCCCGACCACCGCCTGGTGCTCACCTCGCGCAACCTGCTGCTGCCGGTCCGACGCTTCATCGCCGAGCGCCGCCCGGACCTGATCAGGTCCAACGGCGGCGGCGCCAACGCGATCCTCGTACGCGGGCTCGCGATCGCAGAGCACCGTGTGCGTCGCCTGGCAGTGCTGCCCGAGCGCCGCTGGATGCACGCGATCCGCATCCCGGGCGTCTGGGTGGCGAACCTCCATACGGCCGCATCGCCTGCCCAGGCCGAGCTGGCCGCCCGCACCGCGCTCGCGTGGGCCGGCACCACGCCGGTGATCCTCGGCGGCGACTTCAACCTTCCCACCGTGCACCTGAACGGCTTTCAGTGGGTCGGCGGCGTCTACGTCGACCACGTGCTGGCCCGCGGCCTGCCGGCCGCCACAGAGGTACAGGTGCTGGAGCGAGGGCGGCTATCGGACCATGCGCCCCTGCTGGTGACGATCGGTATCTAAGCGAGCTGAGCGGCGTTATCGCGCACCAGGGCGACGATCTCCGGTGGCGCGGAGGAGGTCGAGCCGCCCGTGAACGGCGGCTCCGGGTCGTACTCGATTCCGAGCTGGATCGCCTGGGCGACCGCCTCGCCGGCGATCCGGGAGGCCAGCGTGAGCGCCATGTCAATCCCGGAGGACACGCCGGCCGCCGTCATCACCTTGCCCTGCTCGACCACGCGCCGGGACACCGGGATCGCCCCGTACTCACGGAGGATGTCGAGCGCGAGCCAGTGCGTGGTAGCCTCGAGGCCCTCAAGGATCCCGGCCGCGGCCAGCAGCAGCGCGCCGGTGCAGACCGACGTCGTCCACTCTGAGCTCGCGTGCGCATGACGCAACCATCCGAGCATCGCCTCATCGCGCATGAGCTCGCGGGTCCCGTAACCCCCGGGCACGACGATCACCTCGGGCTCGGGTAGTTCGTCCAGCGCCCGGTCGGCGGTCAACGCCAGCATGCCGGTCTCGGTCCGCTTCGGGCCGGGCGTCTGCGCGAGGAAATGCACCGTGGCGCCCGGCAGGCGCGAGAGCACCTCGTAGGGACCCACCGCATCCAGCGCGGTGAGACGGTCGAAGATCGGGATCGCGATGTTCATGAGACGGCTCTCCTTCGCAGTGGAATGACGGTGGCAAAACGATCGCGGTACTCGCTCGGGCTCACCCGCAGCCGGCGCGCGAACGTCCGCCGCAGCGTCTCCACGGTTCCGAACCCGCACTGCTGGGCGACCTCCTCGAGCTGCTTGTCGGTCGTCTCGAGCAGCAGCCGGGCACGCTCGAGGCGCAGGCCCTCGACGTATGCGGCCGGCGTCAGACCGACCTCGGCGGTGAACACCCGGGCGAAGTTGCGTTGGCTCATGCACGCGCGCTCGGCGAGCGCGGCGACAGACAGATCGGCGGCGAGGTGGTCGACGATCCAACCCTGAAGCTCGCGGATCCCGGGCCGTGACGCTGCCTGGCCCTCCAGTCCGCGGCTGAATTGCGCCTGGCCCCCGGGCCGGCGGACGAACAGCACCAGCGACTGCGCGACCTCGAGCGCCGCCGCGGCGCCCAGATCCTCCTCCACCAGCGCCAGCGCAAGGTCGATTCCGGCGGTGACCCCGGCCGATGTGTACATGCTGCCGTCCCGGACGAAGATCGGGTCGCGCTCCACTTCAATCGCCGGGAACCCGCGCTTCAGCGCCGCACAGGCCGACCAGTGCGTGGTCGCTCTGCGCCCGTCGAGTAGCCCTGCGCGGGCGAGCAGGAACGCGCCGGTGCACACCGAGGCGGTGCGGCGTGAGCGACGGGCCGCGAGCGTCAGCCACGCGATCAGTCGCTCGTCGGCGGCGGCTGCGCGGACGCCCTGGCCACCCGCCACGATCAGCGTGTCGATCGTTCCCCGGCAACGATCCACCGTGGCCGCAGACAGCATCGACAGTCCGCTCGAGCTCCGAAGCTGCGGGTTGGGGGCCACGAGCTCGATCGCGTAGGCGTCGCCGCCGGCGGCCCTGTCGGCGAGTGAGAACACCTCGCTCGGGCCCGTAACGTCGAGCGCCTGGACGCCCTCGAACGCGAGGATCACGATCCGGCGGGGAGTGCGCATGGCGCGATCATGCCGCGATCGTGATCTGGCCGCAATGACAATGTGCGGACGATTTCTGCCACGCGCGTGGCGCGGCGTCGCCCCCGGCCGCGCGCCCCTAGCGCGAGCCGCGCAGCCCGAACCCCCTCAGCACCAGCAGCGCCTTCTCGCCGAGCGTGCCGCGGGCTGGGAGCACGCCGAGCTGGGTGGCAGCGTCGTACAGATCGAAGAACGCGCGCACGCGCAGCAGTCGCTCGTGCTCGAGCTCGCAGTAGAAGACGCAGTGCACGACGACGAAGCGATTGGTGGCCGGAAGCCCCTCGAGCGCTCCCCGGTGCGTGGCGAGCAGCTTTGAGGGGGCGGCGACGTAGTGCTGGTTGGTCAGTCGCTCACCGGCGCGCTCGAGCCGCGCATCGGGAAACGCTGTCCATAGCCTGCCCGCGTGGCGGGCGATCTCGTCCGGACCCTCGAGCGGTTCGTCGGTCAGCGGGTCCTCGTAGTGGACCCGCGGGTTGCAGAGCTCCTCGAAGGCGTCTGGATCCTTGGCCGACCAGGCCGCCTCCCAGCCATCGATGAGCTCGTCGACGGTCACGCGCCGGGTGAGGGGAGGTCGAACATCGGCTGTCCCTCGTCGGGGGTCGACGCCTCCGCGTAGCGGCGCCTTGGAATCCGGCCCGCGGCGCGGGCGAGGACTCCGGCCTCCACCGCCAACCGGATCGCGCGCGCCATCGCCACAGGTTGATGGGCCCTGGAGATCGCGCTGGCGCACAGCACCGCATCGCAGCCGAGCTCGATCGCGAACGCCGCATCCGAGGCGGTGCCCACACCGGCATCGAGCACGACCGGCACCTGGGCCCGCTCGACGATGATCGAGATGTTGTACGGGTTGCGGATACCCATTCCGCTCCCGATCGGAGATCCCAGTGGCATCACGGCCGCGCAGCCTACGTCCTCCAGCCGGCGCGCGAGCACAGGGTCGTCGGTCGTGTACGGGAGCACGGTGAAGCCCTCGTCGACGAGCGCCTCCGCGGCCGTCACCAGCTCCACCGCATCCGGGAGCAGGGTCCGTTCGTCGCCGATCACCTCGAGCTTGATCCAGTCGGTTCCAAACGCCTCGCGGGCGAGCTGCGCGGTGATGATCGCGTCGCGGGCGGTGAAGCAGCCGGCCGTGTTGGGAAGCACCTCGACACCGGCGGTGTCGAGCACGTCGAGAATCGATCCACGGGCATCGGGGTCGAGGCGGCGCAGAGCGACCGTGCAGAGCTCGGCTCCGGAGGCCTCGAGCGCCTGTGCCAGGACCTCGTGGTTGTCGAATCCTCCGGTCCCCAAAATCAGCCGCGAGGTCAGCTGGCGCCCGGCGATCTGCAGTGATCCGCTCATCCGCCCTGGACCGCCACCACTATCTCGATGCTTGCGCCGTCCGCGAGCGTCGTCTCGTCCCAGCGGCCACGCGGCACGACCTCTCCGCCCACGGCAACCGCGACCCCGCGCCCGCGTCGCCGCTCGCCCCCGACCTGCTCGACGAGCCGCGCGATGGTCGCGCCCTCGGGCACCTCCCGCCGCTCTCCGTTGACGGTCACGGTGAGGCTCATGCGCGCACCGGTGCGAATCGGGACGCGGCCAGCTCTGGTGCGACGCTGGTGCCATCGGCGATCGCATCGACGACGATCTGGGCAGTGATCGGCGCCAGCAGGATCCCGTGCCGATAGTGGCCCGTGGCCCAGTGCAGGCCGTCGACGGTCCCGGGCCCGAGGATCGGCGTGTTGTCGGGGGTGCCCGGCCGCAGGCCGGCCGACAGCTCGTCGATCACGAGCTCATCGAACCCGGGGACAAGCTCGATCGCGTCCCGCAGCAGCTCGTGGATCGGCCCAGCGGTGACCGTCGTATCGAGACCACGCTCCTCCATCGTGGCGCCGAGCACGTAGCGACCGTCGCCGCGCGGGACGATGTAGCCACGGTGCATCCGCAGCACCCGGGTCAGCAGCCCGGGTCCGGACGGGTCGTGCAACCGCATGACCTGTCCCTTGACCGGATGGATGGGGACCCTCGCGTGCTCGGGGAGCCCTGCAATCGCGGTTGACCAGACACCGGCCGCAATCACCACGCTTTCGGCCCCCAGGCTCTCATCGCCGGCCAGCTCGACACCGCGCACCCGGTTGTTCTCGATCGAGAGCCCGCTGACCTCCGTTCCCTCGCGCACCACGCCGCCGGCAGCCCTCACCGCCTGACTCAGGGCATGAACGAGCCTGCGGGGATCGATCGCGTGATCGTCGGGGATCTCCACCGCCAGGCGCAGGACGGGCGCGAGCGCCGGCTCGCATCGCCGCGCCTGGCTCGCGAGCAGCCGCTGCGCCGGGAGCCCGAGGTGCTCGCGCAGAGCCAGCAGTCGCGTCAGCGCCTCCGCCTCGTCGGCGTCACGCGCGGCTAACAGCGACCCACAGGCGAGGTAACCGGGGTCGTGACCCGTTGCCTGCGCCAGCTCGTGCACGAACTCGGGATACAGGCGCGCGCTGGCCAGCCCGAGGCGCAGCAGCGGCTGTTCTGAAGGGTCCGCCTCGCTGATCGGGGCCAGCATGCCCGCGGCGACGTGCGAAGTGCCCGAGCCGGTCTCCGATCGTTCGAGCACGACCGTGCGCAAACCGCGCCGCGCGGCACGCCAGGCGACCGCGAGCCCGATCACGCCACCCCCTACGACGGCTAGGTCAAATGGTCTCGTTGAGTTCGGCAAGCTACGTCCCTCCGCCGGCATTACCCGGGTCAGGTTCAGACGGTCGGCGGATCTCCTCCGCCCTCTCAGCCCGCTCCAGGGCTCCCGCTCGAAGCAATCGTAGCGCGGCGCTCCTGCCAGACTTGGGGCGTGCCCAGCCGGACCGAACGTCTCACGCAGGCCCGCCTGTACCTCGTCTGCGACGAGCGCTCGGACGCGTTCCTGCACGCGGCGCTCCGCGGCGGCGTCGACATCGTCCAGCTGCGAATGAAGGATGCCGACGACCGGCGGATCATCGCGGCGGGGGAGCGGTTCGCCGCCGTCTGCGCCGAGCACGGTGCGCTCTTCATCCTCAACGACCGTCCCGACCTCGCGGTCCGGGTCGGCGCCGACGGCGCTCACGTGGGACAGGACGACACCGCCGTTCAGCGTGCCCGCGAGCTCGTTGGCGCAGACCGCCTGCTCGGGCTTTCCACCCACACGCCGGAGCAGGTCGGCGCGGCGATCGGCGTCGACTACATCGGCGTCGGCCCCGTCAACGAGACACCGACGAAGCCGGGACGTCCGGCGGTCGGGCTCGCGCTCGTCCGCCACGCCTCCGAGCACGCCGGGGTCCCATTCTTCGCAATCGGCGGCGTCACGGCACAGCGCGTCCCTGAACTCCGCTCGGCTGGCGCGACGCGGATCGCCGTCGTCCGCGCGATCACCGAGGCTGCCGATCCGACCCACGCCGCTGGGACCCTGAGAGCCGCCATCGTTTCCGGGAGGGATCGAGTTGGGTCAGCGTAGCCGCAAGCGCGGGCGGCGAGCCAAGCCCGCGACCGCCACGGCGCCGCCGCCGGCACGGGCGGCCAAGGCGACTCCGCCCGCGGCTCAAAAAGCGACCCCGCCGGCGCCGGCCAGCCGCAGCGAGCAGCGAAACGCGGCCGTCCGAGCGACGCTCACGCCGCTCGCGCCCGGTGAGCGGCCGTGGGCCGTCACGGTCAGCGCGGCGCTCGCTGCGCTAACCGGCCTCGGCAATCTCGCCGCATACATCGCGGGCGCGAAGATCGGCGGCAAGCACCCTGCACCGGGGGGGATCATCGTTTTCTCGGCGCTGATGCTGGTGTGTGCGATCGGCATGTGGCGGCTGCGCTACTGGGCCGTGCTCGGCTTCATGGGCCTGCTGGCGATCATCATCACGCTGTTCGCGCTGCTGCTGATCGAGGCGAGCAACCTGCTCGGCTTCCTGATCCCGCCGGTGATCATCGCCGGCTGCGGCGTGCTGTTCGCCAAGCTGGTCCGCGTGCTCAGCCGCATTCAGATGCCGAAGTACCCTGGGCGTTAGCGCCTGTTGATATAGGCTCCAAACGCTTTTATGGCTGACCTCACTTTCGACTGCATCGTGATCGGTTCCGGACCCGGCGGTTACGTCGCGGCGATCCGCGCTGCACAGCTCGGAATGAAGACGGCGGTCGTGGAGAAGGACGAGGTCGGCGGACGCTGCCTGAACTATGCGTGCATTCCCGCCAAGGCGGTTCTGAGGGTCGCTGACGTGCTCTCCGAGGTTCGAGATGCGAGCGAGTTCGGCATCATGGTCGGAGCGCCCGAGCTCGATTACCCGGCGGTCGTTGCGCGGCGCGAGAAGGTGATCAAGACACTCACCGGCGGGGTCGCGGGGCTGTTCAAAAAGAACAAGATCGAGCTGATCGAGGGAGAGGCAGCGCTGGCGGGTCCCGGGACCGTCCGCGTCGGCGAGCAGACGCTCGAGGCCAAGACGATCGTGCTCGCGACCGGCAGCGTGAAGCGGCCGATCCCGGGCACCGAATTCGGCGGGCGCGTGATCGGGACCGAGGAGGCGTGGGCGTTCGACGAGCTTCCGCGCAGCTTGGCCGTGGTCGGCGCCGGTGCGTCGGGGGCGGAGATCGCGTCCGGGTATGCCCGGCTCGGCTCGGACGTGCTGCTGTTCGAGGCGCTTGACCGTGTGCTTCCGACCGAAGATGCGGACATCTCCAAGGTGGCCGAGCGGGGCTTCAAGAAGCAGGGCATCGCCGTGCACACGAAGACGCTCGTGCAGGATGTCGAGTCCGGCGAGAAGTCGGTGCGGTTCAGCCACGGCGAGAACGCCGGTGAGGTCGACTGGCTGGTGATCGCGGCCGGCCGCGGGCCCGACGTGGCGGCGCTCGGCCTCGACGCCGCGGGGGTCAAGCTCGGAGACGGCGGGCTGGTCGACGTCGATGGAGCGATGCGAACCAGTGCCGAGGGCATCTACGCGATCGGCGACCTCGTTCCCGGCCCGGCTCTCGCCCACAAGGCGTCCGACGAGGGGATCATCGCGGTCGAGGACGCGGCCGGTCTGAGCACCCACCCGATTGAGTACATCGACGTGCCGCGAGCCACGTTCTGCACGCCCAACGTCGCCAGCTTCGGCCTGACCGAGGAGCAGGCACGCGAGGCTGGCCACGATGTGACCGTGGGCAAGGTTCAGTACGGCGCTGTCGGCGCCGGCACCGTCTACGGCGACCGCACCGGGCTCGTCAAGCTCGTGGGCGAAACGAAGTACGGCGAGCTGCTCGGCGGCCACATTGTCGGGGCGAAGGCGACCGAGCTGATCCAGGAGCTCGTCAACGTGCGACTGCTCGAGGGCGGCTATCCGGAGGTGGCTCGGACCATCCACGGCCACCCGACGCTGTCCGAGGCGGTGATGGAGGCGGCCCGTGCCGCGGACGGCTGGCTGATCCACGGGTGAGCCCGGATCAACCGGTCTTCTACTACGACCTGGGGAGCCTGGCCTGCTATCTGGCCGCGGAGCGGATCATGTCCGACCTGCCCCAGGTGCCGGAATGGGAGCCGGTTCTCGGCTCCGCGCTCGGCGTCTCCGAGCCACGGCCCGAACTCGAGGCACTCGAGCCATTGGCGGCTGCGCGCGGCCTACAGCCCCTGCGCCTGCCCGCGGGCTGGCCGCCCGACACCGGTACGGCGATGCTGGCCGCGGCCTATGCCAAGCAGATCGGGCGCGCCGTGGCCTTCTCGCTCGCCGCATTCCGTCAGGCTTTCGCCGGTGGACGAGATCTGTCCGAGCTCGACACCGTGCTGATCTCCGCCGCAGCATGTGAGATGCACCCCACGGCTGTGTTGCGTGCGGTCAAGCTGCGATCGGTCGCCGAGGCGCTGGATACAGCCTGCGCACGTGCGCTGCGGGCCGGGGTCCGCGCGCTCCCGGCCGTGCAGGTCGGCGATCGCGTGTTCGAGGGCGAGGACGGCATCGCTGCGGCCGCCGAGGCGCTGGGGGAGCGGGCATGAAGGCCAACCGGGCGTTTGAGCTAATCGTCTCCCGTGGGGGGTTGCAGCCTGCATTCATTGCGGACCCGGATCGCCTCGACCGGATCGAGGTGGTCTCGATCGACGATGGCGAGGTCGTGTTGTTCTGGGACCTGCCGGCGAAGGCTGCCGCCCGGGTGCTCAGAGAGCTGCGCACCGACCTGGCCAGCCTCACGGCCGATGAATTCATCGACCGCTGGGGCGGAATCGATCAGCTCGAGGACGTGTTCGAATGAGCTCGAACAAGGGAGAGGTCAGGATCGAGGAGCCGACCCGCGCCCAGCGCACCCTCGCGCGGCGGGCCGCCGAGTCCCGCGCGACGATTCCGCACCTTGAACTGGCGCAGGACGTGGTACTGGCGGGGTCGCTCGAGCCGTTGCCGCTGGCGATCAGCGCATCCGCCCGGGCGCTGCGGCTCGTCCCGCGCGCCAATGCCTCCTACCGCGATGGGCAGTTCGAGCTCTACTCGCGGGTGAACGTGGGGGTCGCGCTGCGGAGCAGCGACGCGTACGTGATCGCGACGGTGTTCGACGCCGACGTCAAGGCGATCGAGGAGATCGGCGCGGAGGTGCAGGGACTGCGCGAGCGCGCTGCCGCCGGCCAGCTCTCGCCGCCCGAGCTGGCGGGGGCGACGTTCACCGTCTCTGAGGCGGGCGCACAGCGTGGGGCGCCGCTGATCGTGCCGCCGCAGGCCGGCGCGCTCAGCCTGGGCACGGTCCGGGTGCAGCCGACCGTCCGCGACGGTGCCGTTGTCCCGGGGAGGGTCACGACGATCACGCTCGCGTGCGATCATCGGATCCTCTTCGGCGACGATGCCGCTGAGCTGCTCGCTGCCATCACGTCCGGAATGGAGCAGTCACCCTAGCTCCAGCACCCGGATGTCGTGGGCGAGGCCCTCCGGTGTCAGCTGATCGGCCGCGAACCCGACGCGCTCGAAGCCGCGCTTGTCAATCAGCAGCACGAAGGTCGAGTGATCGATCTTCGGCGTCACGGGCTCGATCGCGTAGGCGTGCGAGATTGGCCTGAGCTGGGCGCGGGTCCCGCTCACGAATGAGAGGCGCCCATCCATCTCGTGCTTGCGGAGAAACCTGATCCGGTTCGCGCGAGTGTCCTCGGAGGGAGCGACCGAGATCCCGATCGCCGGGACCGAGATCCCGTTGCCCGGGAGATCGGATTTTCGCGGGCTCAGCGCATCACGCCGGTGTGCCCGAGCGAATAGCGTCCGGGCTGCGGCCACACGCACACGCCGTGTGGCCCCAGGCCGACGGCGATTCGGTGCAGCAGCTTGCCGGTGCGGGTGCTGATCGCGTACACCTCGGCGTTGTACCGGCCTGACAGCCACAGCACCCGGCCCGAGGCCGAGACGCCGCCCATGTCGGGGCTGCCCCCGCCAGGGATCTTCCAACTCGCCACCACCCGGCGGCGGGCGAAGCTGATGACCGAGACCGTCCCAGCCAAGCGGTTCGAGACATACAGGTCCTTGGCGTTGCGGCTCGGGTACAGACCGTGGGCGCCGGCGCCCGTGTGGATGAACCCGATCCGCCGGAAGGTGTGCGCATCGATCACCCACACGCCGCCGTAGGTCAGGTCGGCCGCGTAGAACACGCGGCCGTCGGGCGAGAGCTTGACGTCCTGAGGCGAGGCGCGATTCGGCAGCCGGACGACCCGCCGCACGCGCTGGTGCGGAACGTCGACGACGATCATCCTCGCCGCGAACTCACAGCTCACGAGCATCAACCGACCGTCCGCGGTGTAGTCGGCGTGATTTACCCCGGCGCACTCGGGAACCGCGAGCGAGTGCACGAGCCGCATCGTGTGGGGGTTGCGAAAGTCCATCCGCCGCAGCTGCTCGGCCATCACCACGGCAAAGCGCCCATCAGGGGTGAAGTACATGTTGTACGGATCCCTGACCGGCACCGCTCTCCCCGGGACTCCATTCCGGGGATTGATCGGCGTGAGGCTGTTGCCGATGTCGTTGGTCACCCACAGCGTGCGCAGGTCGTACGCGGGGACGATGTGCTGTGGCACCGCTCCAACGGCGAACTGGCGCACGATCTTCAACGTGTGCGGATCGATCTCCTGGACCATGCTGCTGGCGCTGTCCGGGACGTAGATCAACGGTCTCGCCCTGCGGGCGATCGGCGAAAGATCTCCAGCCCCCGCGGCCGCGTACACGTCGTGGCGGTCGATCAGCGGCGGAACCCGATAGGAGCTCGCGAACCGGTGGAACGAGAGCGCCGGGGATGCAATCGGCGTGAGCCTCGGAAGCGCCGCGACCTTGCTCGCCGATCGGGTGTGCGCCGAGCCGCCACACCCGGCCACGACGACGGCCACCGCCAGGGCCGCGGCGCACGGTCCTCGTCCCCTCATACTCCGCCACGTCCGAGCGGCAGCCACGCTGACATGGGCGCCATCTTGCCAAAAGGCGAATGCAAGTCCACGCCTGAAGGTCAGAATTACCTGGTATGAGCGAGGTCGATGCGCTACTCGCCCAGCTGCGACCCTACGTCTCCGACGAACGGGTGCTGGCGGCGATCGCCGGCACGCCGAGGGAGCGCTTCATCGGTGAGCCAGAACGCCCTCGCGCCTATGAGAACGTCGCCCTGCCGATCGCCTGCGAGCAGACGATCTCGCAGCCACTGGTGGTGGCGCGCATGCTCGACGTGCTCGAACTGTGCGCCGCCGATCGCGTGCTCGATGTCGGCACCGGCTCCGGCTACCACGCGGCGCTGCTGGCCGCCCTGACGAGCCACGTGTGGACGATTGAGCGCCACGCAGAGCTGACGCAGACGGCGCGGGAAACCATCTCCGCCCTCGGGATCGCGAACGTGACCTTCGCCGTCGGTGACGGATACCACGGGTTGCCCGAGGCCGCACCGTTCGACGCGATCAACGTCGCCGCCGCGATCGGGGACGACGTTCCGGCCGAGCTCGCGGAGCAGTTGGCTCCGGGGGGCAGGCTGGTGGCGCCGGTCGGGGCCACCCATCAGCGCCTGACGCTGGTGCGCCGCACGGAGACGGGACTCACGCGCCAGCGGCTCGAGCCGGTCCGGTTCGTGCCACTTGTGCGCGATCGCTAGCGTCCTCGAGGCGGCCCGACATCACGTCGATCGCGATCGGGTTCTCATCGATCAGCACGAACCGTCGGCCGAGCTGCCGGCACACCGCGCCGAGCGTTCCCGAGCCGGCGAACGGGTCGAGGCACCAGCCTCCCGGCCGAGAGGAGGCCGAGACGATCCGCCGCAGCACCCCCTCCGGCTTCTGGGTCGGGTACCCGGTCTTCTCACGCCCGTTGGTGGGCACGATCGTGTGAAACCAGACATCGGTCGGGCGCTTGCCGCGAGCCGCCTTCTCGGCGGTCACCAGCCCTGGGGCCATGTACGGCTCGCGCTCGACCGCGTCGGCATCATAGAAATGGGCGCCGGGCGTGCGCACATAGACGAGGATCGTGTCGTGCTTGGCGGGCCACCGGCGGCGCGGCTTGGCTCCGTAGTCGTAGCTCCAGATGATCTCGTTGAGGAATGCCTCGCGGCCGAAGATCTCGTCCAACAGCAGTTTGCAGTAGTGCGCCTCGCGGTAGTCGATATGGAAGTAGAGCGAGCCATGCGGCGCGAGCAGCGAACGGACCGCCCGAAGCCGCGGCTCGAGGAACTGGAGGTAGTCGGCGAACGCGTCGTCGTAACTGAGGGTCTGCAGCAGCCGCGAGCTGTAGCGACGTCCCGCGAAGCCCACGTGGTCTCCGTCGGCGTCGGCGGCCATGCTCAACGTGCTGCGCGCCTGGGCGCGTCCGGTGTTGAACGGAGGATCCATGTACACGAGGTCGAAGCTTCCAACCGGCAAACGCGACATGGCGGCGGCGTTGTCCGCCGCCACAATCAGGTCATCCTCCAGTGGCAAAGGCTCCGTCGGCCCCAGGATTTGCACGGCAACCCACCGTAGCGGCAGCCCCGGCGGGTACCCAGAAGACGCTAGAATTGAGGGCTCGTGCTCGCTGACCGCATAGAGCGGGTGCGCCAGTTCATTCTCGGACGGCGCGTCGCCCGCTTTGCCATTTCCTCAATGGTGGCCGCCACCACCAGCGCGATCGTATTCCCGATTCTGTACGTGGCGGGCGCGTCCACGACCGTCTGCTCGATTTCCGCCTTTGTCGCCGGCGCGATTCCGAACTGGACGATGAACCGCAAGTGGACCTGGAAGGTGGAGGGCCGGGTGGCCTTCGGACGCGAGATCCTGGCCTACATCCTCGTCTCCGCCACGACCCTGCTGGCGCTGTCACTCGCCACCGCCTGGACGCATCAGCGGGTCCAGAGCATCCCGGCCGGGCACGGCATCAGGGTGGCGCTCGTCACCGCCTCGTACTTCGGCGTGCTGGCGCTCCTATATGGCCTGCGCTATTTCCTCTACGAGTTCTGGATCTTCTCGGGCCGCAGCCGGATCCGGGCGGCGCTCCGCTCGCGCCGGCGGGTGTGGGTCGAGGCGCGCGCCAACCGCACGCCGTAGCACCCGCATCGGTCACGGGCAGCGGCTGAGGATCTGCACTTCGCCGGCCTGAGCCACCATCCGGTACCCAGCCGTCGTCCGAACCCGCGGCACCAACGGCCCGTGCGGCCCGTTCGGGGCCCGGATCACGACCGCGCCGTTGTCGCTCTCCGCCGAGCGCATCTGGGTGCCCAGGCCCCAGGCGACGAGCGGCACCTCGGACGGGTTGGTCTGGACCGGGCCGCAGGCGAGCAGCCGCCGCGGGCCACCGGCCGCTTGGGCCGCGCGGTCGAGATCGCCAGCCAGCTGTCCCTGATAGCGGACGTCAGCCAGTGCCCGCCCGAAGTGGGGGCCGGGCGAGGGCGCGAGCACCCCCACCGCGGTCGTGAGCGCAGCCGCCATCACCACGACGGCGAGCCGGCGCTGCCGCAGCGCGATTCCCCAGCCGACGGCGCCGGCGACGACGATCAGCGTCACCGGGGCAAGCAGGTAGCGGTCACTGCCGGAGAAGCCGATCTGGGTGAACAGCGCCTCCTCGGCGATCCACGCGATGCCGATCGCCAGCAGCCCGGCAAGCGCGATCCGCGCCCGTCCCCGGACCGCCCCGAGCGCGATCCCGCCGAGCGCCAGTGCGGCCCCGAGCTTGAACGGAGCCGGAATCAGTGGCCACGCATGGCCGGTCAGCTCGGCACAGAACGGACAGTGGGCGTAGGCCGGGCTGCCCGCCTTCGCGAACTGCGCCCATTGCACACCGCGCATCAGCGACCCGGACCCGATCAGATCGGGCAGGAACCAGAGCGCGGGGATAGAGGCCACGAGGGCGGCGATCACCCGCCGCGAGCCCGGATCACATCGCCACACATAGATAGCGTACAGACCGAAGAACGGCCAGGCCTCGGGCCGGATCAGGGCGGCGCAGAACGCGAACGCGAGCGATTGCCTGGGCCGGTCGTCAAGGTGGCCGAGGATCGCCAGCAGCGCGAACGCGGCCAGCAATCCCTCTGACTCGCCACCCGCCACGCTGGCGACGTACTGCGACACCACCAGCACGCCTCCGGCGGCCAGCGCCGCGGCCAATGACGCCGCGCGCCGGCCGGAACCACACAGTCGGAACGCGAGTAGCCCGGCCATGGCCACCGCCATCAGGCCGCCGGCGCGGGCGATCACGAGCCAAAGTGCCGGAGCGGCGCCCCCGAACGGCGCCAGCAGCATCGTGACCATCACCGGCAGCGGCTTCCACGTCGGGCCGCCGATCGTGTGCAGTTGGAGGTGGACGATCTCCCGGCCCCAGATGATCCATGCCCACGGGTCGTATGCGGGCGCTGAGCGCCACAGCAGCGAGACGATCGCGAGCAGCAGTGCCCCGCCGGCAGCGACCGCATACGGGTTGTATCCGCCGGCCGCTCGGCGGGTGGGTCGCGAGGACCTCGGCGGTTCACGCCGCGGCGGGGCCTTGGCCGGTGTTGGCCTAGCCGGTGCGGAGAGCCCTGGGGCGCTCATCGGCCACGCTCAGCGTGCGCGGCGGGCCTTCTTGACGACCTTGCGGTCGCGCCACCACGTCCCGATGACGGCCTGGCCGAAGCTCACGCCGTAGCTGAGGTTGGTCCCCTTCTTGGTGCGCGTGGCGTGGTCGCCCCGATCGCGCATCGTCGTCGGGACCTCAGCGAGCCGATAGCCGTGTAGGGCCGCGCTGATCATCAGCTCCGAGGCCTGGAACTGCGCTTGTTCGAGCCCCACGTTCGCGGTCAGGTCGGCGCGCATCGCGCGCAGGCCGCATGCGGGATCCGTGATCCGGGTCCGGACGATCATGCTGATCAGGGTCCCGAACACGATCACGCCCAGATGCCGGGTCTTGTCCGTGGTCAGCTCGGTTCCCAGGCGCCTCGAGCCGGACACGAAGTCCGCCTTGTCATCGAGTATCGGCTGCACGACGCGGGCGATCTCTTCGGGCTCGTACTGCCCGTCGGCGTCGATCGTCGTGATAACCCTGGCGCCGCGGGCGCGCGCCAGCCAGTATCCGAGCCTCAGCGCGGCGCCCTGTCCGCGGTTGACCTTGACATCGCACACGAGCGCGCCTGCCGATGCCGCCTGGGCTGCCGTCGCGTCCTTGGCGCCGTCGACAACGACGATCACCTCGGTGGCGAGCCCAGCCGCTTCGCCGGGGATCTCGGCGATCACGTCGGCGACGGTGGGCTCCTCGTTGTAGGCAGGGATCACGATCGCCAGCGGTGCACCCGCACCGGGTGGGTGTGCAGCGAGGAACTCGGCTGCTGCTCCGCGCTCGTCCGGCTCGAGCGCCGCCAACTCGGTCTCGGTGGCGAACGGCTTAGTCGGAGCGATGCTCATCGGGCCGGCACCGCGCCCTCGACGTCGGCCCGCGACCATTCCTCCCAGACGGCGGTGATGCCGTCGGTGAAGCTCAGCTGTGGCGACCAGCCAGCCGCGTGAGCGCGGCTCGGGTCGACGATCACGGCTGGCATCTCGCCCGCCTTCGCCGGTCCATGCGTGACCTCGAGCTCGGCTCCGGTGACGCGACGTACCTCGTCGACCACCTCGAGCACCGAGAGCGATGTCCCGGTTCCGATCACGACTGGGCCCGCCCAGTCGTCGCTCAGCAGCGCCAGCCTCATCCCCGCGACCACGTCGCTGACGTTGACGTAGTCGCGCACCTGGCGCCCATCACCGTAGATCTCGAAGCCACCGCCGGTGCGGATCGCGCGCATCAGCCGGGCGACGATGCTGTCCTTGGCCTGCATCCCGAGGCCATAGACGTTGGTCAGTCGCAGGCAGGCGCATCGCACGTCGTAGGAGGCGGTGTAGGCCGACATCATCATCTCGCCCGCCGCCTTGGTCGCGCCGTACGGGGTGAGCGGCTTGAGCGTCGCGCGTTCGGTGATCGCCGGCTCCTCCATCGGGCCGGTGACCGCGTTGGTCGACGCGAACGCGAGCGAGCTCACGCCGGCCTGGCGTGCCGCCTCGAGCACCGCGTGCGTGCCGGCGACGTTGGTGCGGTAGGTCAGCTCGGGCTGCTCGATCGAGCGCAGGACCGAGGTCACGGCGGCCAGGTGGACCACGGAGTCGATTCCGCCGGCGAACGCCGTCTCGAGGACCTCGGGGTCGGCGATGTCCCCCTGAACGACGTCGACCTGCGGATCAGGATGGGGCTGAAGGTCGACGACGCGCACGGTCGCGCCGTCGGAGGAAAGCTCGGAGACGACGTGGCGCCCGATGAAGCCAGAGCCGCCGGTGACCAGAACTCGACGTCCGCTGAGTGCCCCCGTCGTCGAGGCGCTCATGCGGCTCCGCCCACGATCGGCTGCTTTTCACCGGGCATGCTCGCGGCGGCATCTACCCGGTTCACCACGGTCGTGACATCTCGATCGGGGGCAAGCAAGATTTGCATACGAATGGTCCGGGCCTTCAGGTAAGGGTTCTTCGGGAGCGTCGGCCGGCGAGGTCGGCCTCTGATGATCGGCCAAAAACTGATGTATCGCCAGCCTGCGACGCGAACGAGGATAGCCGACGCTGCCAACGTAAGTAGGCCGCGCGGGCGCGAAGGTTACGACCGGCGCATCTGACCGCGGGCTCGGCAGAATCGCAGCGATGGCGTTCCAGCAGCCAACCACGCGTCGCCGGACCACGCTCGCCTCGGGACGGATGCGCATCGGCCTCGCCGTGTGCGCTGCGCTGCTCGCGATCGCGGCGATCGTCGCCGCAACCAGAGGCAGCTCCCCGGAGCGGCTGCCGTTGCCTGGAATCGGCCGCCCGGCACGCGCCGGCGACCCGTTCGCCTACTCGAGCTCGAGAGAGACCTCGTTCCTGGCGCGAGGCGTCGCCGGCAGCGGGCACGTCCTGTTCAGCAAGAGCCCGGGCGGCGTGATGGCCACGGCGGCCCGGGTGGCACGCTGGCGCGGGCTGATCGATCGGGCCACCGCCGGGACCGGAATCGACCCCAACACGGTCGAGGGCATGGTGTTCGTGGAGAGCGCGGGACTCCCCGACGTGATCGCCGGCACCGATCCGGCCGCCGCATCCGGCCTGACCCAGATCCTGGCCGGTACCGGCCAGTCGCTGCTCGGCATGCACGTCAATCTGGTTGAGAGCCGCCGGCTGACGGCGGAGATGGCCGCGGCGGCCGCCCAGGGCCGCGGCACCAAGGTTGCTGCGCTCGAACGACAGCGCGCGAAGATCGACGATCGGTTCGATCCCCGCAAGGCGATCGCGGGAACGGTGCGGTACCTGAAGCTGGCCGAGCAGCGCTTCGGCCGCCTGGATCTCGCCGTCGTCTCCTACCACATGGGCATCGGCAACCTCGAGCAGGTCCTCAGCGACTACGACGGCGGCCGCCCGGTGCCCTACGTGCAGCTGTATTTCGACACCGCGCCGGATCACCACGCGGCGGCCAACAACCTGCTGCAGAGCTTCGGCGACCAGTCCTCGCTCTACTACTGGCGAGTCCTGGGAGCCGTTCAGGTCATGCACATGTACCGCAGCGACCGCGCGGCGCTGGGGCGGCTGTCGGCGCTGCAGCTCGAGGCGGACTCGAATGCCGCGGTCCTGCACCCGCCGGACCACACCCCGACGTTCGCCGATCCGTCGGCGCTGTACCGCGCCTACGCCCAGCGGCAGCTCGTGCCGCTGCCCACCGATCCCCGCCGCCTCGCCCTGGACTACGGCCGCTCGATCGGGTCGCAGGCCCACGGCCTCGGGGTTCCAGCGGCGCTCTACCGAGGGCTGCGCCCGGCCGCTCTCGACATGCTCGTCGAGCTCGCCGCGCGGGTCCACTCACTCTCGGGCTCGGCTCCGCTGACGCTTGCGAGCGCCGTCACCGACCGACGCTACGAACAGCAGGTGGGCGACGGCGAGACGATTCCCACCACCGGTTACAGCTTCCAGATCGAGCGACGCTACGTGTCCCGTGCGCAGGCCGATGCCTTCCAGGCGATGCTGGATCGGCTCCAGACCCTGAACCTGATCGCCTGGGTGCGCAACCCGACGACGATTGAGATCACGGTCGCCTCGGACGCCTCCAACGTGATCGTCCATGGACCGTGATCAGCACGCGCAGGCCGCAGGCAATAGGTTCCCTACATGACCGACGCCATTCGCACTCCCGATGAGCTCCTCGAGAGCCTTCCCGATTTTCCGTTCGAGCCCCATTTCCGCGAGGTGGACGGCCTCCGTCTCGCCCACCTCGACGAGGGTGACGGCGCCCCCGTCGTGTTCTTCCATGGCGAGCCGACCTGGTCGTTCCTGTGGCGAAAGGTGATCCCACCCGTGCGCGACGCCGGATACCGCTGCATCGCCCCGGACCTCCCTGGCTTCGGACGCTCGGACAAGCCGGTCGACCTCGACTGGTACACGTATGACCGCCACTGCGCCGTCGCGGCCGAACTCGTGGAGGAGCTCGACCTCCGCGATGCGACCGTCGTGGTCCACGACTGGGGCGGCCCGATCGGCCTGCGCACTGCCGTCGAGCATCCGGACCGGATCTCCCGGCTCGTGATCCTCGACACCGGGTTGTTCACGGGGCACCAGCGGATGACCGACGCATGGATTGCGTTCCGGGACTTCGTCGAGCGCACCGAGGATCTACCGGTCGGCTTCCTGGTCCGTGGCGCGTGCAAGCGCGACCCGGGTGAGGAGGTGATCGCGGCCTACGACGCGCCCTTCCCTAACGCCGCGTCGAAGGCGGGGGCGCGGGCGTTTCCGCTGATGCTGCCGACCTCGCCCACAGCTCCGGGGGCCGAGGCGGGACAGCGTGTGCTGGACGCCCTCCGCGACGACACACGGCCGAAGCTGATGCTCTGGGCGGATTCCGATCCGGTCCTGCCGCTGTCCACCGGCGAGCGCTTCGCCGAGGTGCTGAGCACCAAGGTCGATCACGTCATCGGCGAGGCTTCCCACTTCCTCCAGGAGGACGCGGGCGCCGAGATCGGCGGCCTGATCGCCGACTGGCTGGGTTGAGGCCGGCCGAGCGAACCCCGACCAGCCTCCGCCTTCTAGACCGCTTCCTTCGCGCGGGCCGCCTCGGCCGTCGCCGAGGTGTCGTCGGTCGCCTTCGGGGCAGCCGGAGCGTCGGGCGCTGCCGGAGCCGCCGATGCGGCCGCGTCCTCGTCCGCCAGTGCCACGGTCTGCTCCATCCGGGCCTCGTAGGCGGCGCGCGCGACGTGGTCGGGCTGCGCGAGCACCTGATCGCCCTTGAGCATCCGACCGACGGACTCGACCGCCCGACGCGGCATCAGCGAGTTGAAGCGAACCATGCCGCCGATCGACTTCGGAACGAACACCTCGAACCGGCCGGTCTGCAGCGCCTCGACGATCGCGTTCGCGACGTCCTCAGGCTCGACGGCCTTGAACCCGCGGGTGGTCGGCAGCCCAGAGCCGAGCTCAGTGTTGACGACGACCGGCATCACGACGCTGATTTCGACGTTCGTCTCGCGCAGCTCGGCGCGAATCGCCTCGCTCAGGCCCACGACCGCGTGCTTGGTCGCGCAGTACGTGGCGCCACCCGGGAAGCCGGCCTTGCCGGCCGCCGACGCAATCTGGACGAGATGGCCCCGGTTGCGCGGCAGAAAGCGCTCGAGCGCGAGCTTGGACCCGTAGATCAGGCCCACCAGGTTGATGTCGATCATCCGCTTCGCGGTTGAGTCCGACTCCTCGATAAACGGGCCGATGGGCATGATGCCCGCGTTGTTGATGAGCACGTCGAGCGGGCCAAGGCGCGACTCGGCCTCGTCAAGGAAGTGGGCGAAGCTCGCCCTGTCGGTCACGTCGAGCGGGAGCCCGACCGTGCCGGAGCCGAGCTCCTCGGCCGTCTTCTGCGCCAGGCTCGCCTCGATGTCGCCGATTGCGACCCGCGCGCCCTGAGCGAGCAACGCCGCTGCGGTCGCGCGACCGATGCCGCGTGCGCCCCCGGTGATTGCGACAACCTGACCGGCAAGCGATCGTGGGACCTTCGCCATTGAGAACCGTCCTTCTCGTTGAATCCGTTCGCACCGATAGTGGTGCGTGTACAGACGGTATCGCTAACCGCTCGTGGGGCGCGGCCGAGTGGCCAGGTGGCCGGGGCCCTTGAGCGCCCGGCGCCGACGCTCGGCCTCCCGCCGGTACTCACGGCAGCCGGCGCACACGCGGAGGTGGCGCCT
Organism: uncultured Solirubrobacterales bacterium; assembly: GCA_963796645.1. Lineage (GTDB taxonomy): Bacteria > Actinomycetota > Thermoleophilia > Solirubrobacterales > Solirubrobacteraceae > Palsa-465. Next base: position 92,526 of record CAWCMQ010000012.1, read on the forward strand.
CAGGTTCGCACGCCGGAGCCCGCCGCCGGTCAGGGTGTCGAGCTGCTCGTGGATCTCGGCGCAGCCCGTCTCGCGTGCCTGACGGCTTGCGGTGAGTGACTCGCGGGCCTGGAAGATCAGGGCCTTGACCTTCTCCCTCGGCACGCCGAGGACCTCTGCTATCTCCTGATGGCTGAGCGCGTCGAGCTCGGCCAGGACGAGGGCGATTCGCTGCGCGACAGGAAGCCGACTCACGTCGAGGACGAGATCGCGGAGATCCTGTCGCTGCTGGACCTGGTCGGCCGGACCCTGAATTGTCGCCCCGTGGATGTCGGGAAGCGGAAGCTCGCGCCTTGCGCGCAGCAGCGAGTAACAGCGGTTGCGCGCAATCGTGCACAGCCACGCGCGCAGGTGGATCGGCTTCTCGGACGAGATCAGGTCGTTGTAAGCGGCGAGGAACGTGTGCTGAACCGCATCCTCGGCCTCTCCGTGATCGCCGAGCATCCGCCGGCAGAGCGAGAGGATGGCCTGATGGTGCCGGCCATACGCTGCCTCGAACGCTGCCGGACGTCCCTGCCGGATCAGCGCCACCAGGCTGGAGTCCGGCACGATCCGCAGCAGCGCCGGCGTCAGGGACAATGGGCCGCCTGCCGGTGCCTCCCGCGGCACCACGCTCGCTTCCATGGCGAAGAAGTATCGGGCGTGCTAGGCAAAAAAGCGACCCAATCCGCACCATCCTCACCCGCCGAGAAGGAAGAACCTTCCGCGGCCGGTTAGACCTTTCGATTGTCTGGCTGGCCAGCCCGGAGGGGCCGCGGTGGCCCGGGCGGCTCCACGATGTCCCGGTCCGTCGGGCGCATCTGCTCGTCAAGCTCAAGCTGCCAGAAGTAGCGCGTGAACGTGACGCCGGCGTGGAACTCGCCGACGTGGGGCTCGATCTGCTCGCCGCCGGCCATGCGCACGATCAGCTCCGGGTAGGTGCGGCCGGGGAGGGCTGCGTACATCGGCGCGGGGAAGGCACCGCCGAAGCGGGTGTTCACGTCGGTGATCCCGAGCCCGATCTCGCGGTCGCGGAACACCTGCACGGTGCACGGCCCGCGCACGCCAAGCGCCTCTACCACGCGCCGGCCGAGCTGCACGAGCTCGGGGTCGTCGATCACTGTCCCCTTGATCGACTCACCGCCGCGTGACTCGATCATCGTGCGGGGGATCGCGTTCAGACAGCGCGCACCGAGGTCCGAGAGGCAATCGATCGAGAACTCCGGACCGTCCATCAGCCGCTGCACCATCGTCGGCTCCTCGACGTAGCGGACGAAGAACTCGGCCGCCTCAGCGTCGGGCGCGGGATGGATCGAGCGCGCGCCCGAGCCCTGCCTGGGCTTGATCATCACCGGGAACGAGGGCACCGGCTCGCCCGGCAGGACGGTCGGCGGGGACGGCAGCCCAAGCCGCGTGAGCAACAGGTGCGCCTCGTACTTGTCGAACGTCGCGCGGGCAATCTCGGGATCCGGAACGAAGGCCGGCAGCTCGTTCGCCGCCCGGGCGTGGGCGAGGACCTCGATGTCGAGGTCGGTGAGCGGCACGACGGCGCCGACGTTGTGCCGCTCGCACAGCTCGCGCAGGGCCGGCACGTAGCCCGGGTCGTCGATCCGGGGAACCGCAGCGCGGTGGTGCGCGGCGTACTGCGCGGGGGCGAGCGGGTTGGGGTCGGCGGCGATCACGAGCGCGTGCTGGGCGAACGCGGAGACGATGTCGTACCGCTTGCCGACACCCGTGAGCAGAACGCCTACGCCGGTGGCTGCCATCCGCCCGTCTCTCCCTTGTACAGCCCGTGTCCGGTCACGACCATGGTCACCGTCCGGGCCAGGATGCGCAGATCGAGCGCTGTCGATTGGTGCTCTACGTACCACAGGTCGAGCTCGATCCGGTCCGACCAGGGAAGCGAGGCCCGGCCGTTGACCTGGGCCCACCCGGTGATCCCCGGCTTGACCAGGAGCCGACCGCGCTGGCGCTCGGTGTACTGCTCCACCTGCACCGGGACGGTGGGGCGAGGTCCGACGATCGACATCTCGCCGCGCAGCACGTTCCACAGATTGGGCAGCTCGTCCAGCGAGTAGCGCCGCAGGAACGCCCCGACCCGTGTGATCCGGTCATCTCCCTCCTGGATCGCCAGCCCGGCGCCGGTGAACTCCGCCCCCCGGACCATCGTCCTCAGCTTGTAGATCTCGAATGGGACGCCGTCTTCGCCGACCCGGGTCTGCCGATAGATCGGATGGCCCGGGGACTCGATCCTGATCAGTGTCGCCAGCAGCCCGACCAACGGCGCGGTCAGCACCGCGCCGATCAGCGACACCCCGATGTCGATCGCGCGCTTGATCACCGTGTTCCCTCGGCCGGGTCCCATCCCGCGGATGTGCCGTGCGCCAGCCAGTCCCACAGCCCGGCGGCGAGCGACGCGGTCGTGAGCACGTAGTAGCGAGCGACCAGCAGCGGGCGCGCCGGTAGCACGGGCGCGAGCAGCGCGGCGGCGAGGACCGCGAGCTGGAGCACCAGCGTCGCCACGTAGACCCACCCCTGCCCGAGCAGCGCGACGTTCACGCCGAGCACGATCACGTGCAGGAACGGCGACAGATACCGGAGGACGCGGTGGGAGAAGATCATCAGTGCATACAGGGGGTCATAGCCGCGGGGGGAGAGCATGCCGCCGCGAATCACGATCGGCCAGCCGTGGCTCATCATCCGCCGCTTACGCGCGAACTCGCCCTCGATCGTCGGCACCATCTTCTCGCTCGCGCGGGCGTCCGGCGCGTACAGCGCGAGCCAGCCGCACTTGATCATGTTGAACGGGAGCGAGAGATCGTGTCCCATGATCGGGTCGACGACCAGATAGGAGTCGCGGCGCGTGGCGTAGATCGCGCCGTTGCCGCCGGTCACCGACCGGATCCGTGACTCCAGCTCCCTGACCGCCATCTCGTAGCGCCAGTAGAGCCCCTCTTGATTGCTCCCACGCTCGTTGACGAAGCGAACGTCGCCGCACACGTAGCCGACCCGCGCGTCGCCAAACGGAGCGATCAGGCGCCGAAGCGCCTCCGGCTCCCAGGCCGCGTTGGCGTCCGAGAAGGCGACGATCTCCCCGTGTGCACGCCGCACGCCCTCGTCCTGGGCGCGGATCTTGCCGCCGCGCGGAAGCTCAAGCACCAGGTCGGCACCGGCCTCGCGAGCGCGAGCCGCCGTTGCATCCGGCGAGCCGTCACAGGCGACGATCAGCTCCAGCAGCTCCGCCGGGTAGTCGAGTGCCCTGAGGTTCGCCACTCGCGCGGCGATCACAGCCTCCTCGGCGTAGGCGGCGACGATCAGGGTGACCGACGGAAGCGCTGCATCGTCGCCCGCAGCGGCCGCTCGTTGCCGGCGCATGCGCCCGAGCGCCACCAGCAGCAGCGGATAGCCGAGGTGCGTGTACACGAGCAGGCCGGCGCAGACCCAGAAGATGATTGCGAGCGCGGTCACGGCGGCGGATTGTGAAGCACGCCGGACCCAGTGCTCGCGCTCAGGCCAGGCTCCGGTACAGCGCGAGCGTGTCGCGGGCAGCGTCGTCCCACGAGTAGCGGCCGCGCGCGGCCGCCAGCGCGCCCCGGCCGAGCGTCTCGCGCTGGCCCGGATCGGCAAGCAGCTCGGACAGCGCGGCGCGCAGCGCCACCGGGTCATCCGGCGCCACCAGCCGAGCCGCGTCGGCGGCCGCCACCTCGCCGAACGAACCGATGTCGCTGAGCACGATCGGCTTGCCGAACGCGAGTGCCGTGGCCAGCACGCCCGACTGGTCTAACCGCTCCGTGCGCGAGTATGGGAGCACGACCACGTCGGCTCGGCGGAAGAACGCGGGTACCTGGGCGTCGGCGACGAAGCGGTCCACGAACCGCACGCTGTCGCCGGCGCGGGCGCGCAGCGGCTCGATCGGCATCCGCGCCCTGCCCACGATCCATAGCTGGGCGCCCTCGATCCCGCGCCACGCCTCGAGTAGGACCTCGACTCCCTTGTAGGGGCGGAGCAGCCCGAAGAACAGGACGACCGGGCCCTCAGCCCGGTCGAGCTCGGTCGGCAGCGGCTGCTCGGACGTCAGCCGCGTGAGATGGTCGAACGCACCGTGGTGAATGACGTGGACCTTGGCCGGATCGATCGCCAGCCCGTCGACCAGCTCGCGCCGGCCGTAATCGGAGTGCACGACGATCGCGTTCACGCGCTCATACAACCGCTGCTGGGCAGCGGCCTGCCCGGCGCGTGGCTCGCGTGGAAGCAGGTCGTGGGCGGTGAGCACGAGCGGTCGGTCGGGGAGCAGGTAGCCGTCGAGCCACTGCACGTCGAGCCACTGGAAGTGCACGACGTCTGCCTCACGGGCGGTCCGGCGGTAGCGGAGCATGTCGGGCACGTGCTCGATCAGCTTGGCCGCGCGGCGCATGCGTGACCCGGCCGCGCCGGGTGCGTGCCGATAGAACAGCTCCCTGACTGCGTAGCCGTCCGGCGCCGGCGCGTCGCCGTATGCGAACGCGCTGGTGATCAGCTCCACGTCGGCTCCCCGACGGGCCAGGGCGCTGGCGAGAGCGTGGTCGTACGGCGGCGTGAATGCCGACGGGTCGACGATCTGGATCCTCATCGATCCTCGAGCCCCCGGCCGATCAGCCCGGCCAGGCGGCGCGCGGTGTCGCGGGCCTCATCGCCGCCGACCGGATGGACGCGGGCGGCCTGAGACCGCTCGAGTCTGAGCGCCGCCGGCGCAAGTGCCCGGAGCCGAGGTCCCAGCGGCCGGCGGCCGCGCAGGTCCCTGGCCGAGCGGACCGGATGCCGGACCACCAGCCAGACGAGAGCGAGCGCGCGGGCACCGAAGCCATCGTCCTCCCGGTAGGTGACGTCGAGCTCGCGTGCCACCTCCAGCCACGGCGTGAGTGGGCGCGCGCTCGCCTCCACCCGGACACCGTCCAGCGTGCGGGCGAAGTCGACCAGCGGATCACCGCGGGTGGGGAATCGGTCGGCGATCAGCACGATCCTGGTCGCCCCTTCAGGCGCCCCGCGAGCGGGGCGATTCGACATCGCGAGACCGGCCAGCTCATCGAAGCCGAGCAGCGCGTCGAGGATCAGGTAATGGCGAGGTTCGTGGGGCGGAGGTGGTGAGGCGAGCGGGGGTTCGGCAGCCGGCGGCGCGGGTGCGACAGTCGGGGCACCGCGTCGGGTGAGTGCGCGCCACGTGCGGCCGGCGGCACGGCCGGCCGCCGGCTGGGGCGTGAAGTCCCGGTAGCGGCGACGCAGCCAGGCTCGGCCGGCGGCGTAACCACGCCACTGGGCTCGAAGCTCGCGCACGGTGGCGCGGTAGCGGTGCTCGACGCGCGCCTCGTCGCGCAGCTCGAGCCTCCACCCGGCGCGCTGGAGCCTCCAGCTGAAATCGGTGTCCTCCGCGGCGCGCAGACCTTCGTAGAACCCACCGACCTGCTCGAACGCCGTTCGCCTGACCATCAGATTGGCCGCGACCGCGCGCGGCAGATACGGATGGGCAAGGTGCGCGGCCTGGCTGAGGAAGCTCCGAGCAGCTCCATAGCGCGCCGCCAGCGTGGGCTGCTCGGGGGCGGCGCTCACCTCGCCTGCGAGTGCCCCGACATCGTCGTCGACGTCAACCGCGAAATACGCGTCGAGCAGATCCTCCGGCGCGCGGCAATCGGAATCGAGAAACAGGATCCATTCGCCGCTCGCGCGGGCGGCCCCGGCATTGCGCGCGTACGCGGGCGAGCGTTCGGCGAACGCCCGGATGACCTCGACCCCAGGGGCCGCTGGAGCGACGTCGGAGTTGTCGACGAGGATCAGCTGGTCGCCTGGGCGCACGCGAAGCCGGCTCAGCGTTTCGATCGCCTCGCCTGCGGCCTGCGAATCGCCCGCGAACGGCATCACGACGCTCACCGCCGGCCGGCTCATGCGACGTTTTCCGTGGGCGTCCGGAGCACTCGCGCGGCGATCCTGCGCAGCTGCGCCAGCTCGCGCTCGTGCGCGAACCCGGTGGCGTACAGCGCCACCGGGATGATCAGGAAGGCCGCCGTGCGGGTCACGAACCCGGTCAGGCCGTGAGTGGGCAGGAGCACGTCACCGGCCACCGCGATCCCGCCGGCGATCACGGTGATCTGTGCAAGCCGCCGCCACTCGAAGGCCACCGTGAACAGACGTCGCGTGAGCATGTGCATGGCCCCGAGCATGACCACATAGGCCCCGCACAGGGCGATCCCCCCGCCGGCGATCCCGAGCGATGGAACCAGGGTGATCAAGAGCACGACGTTGGCCGCGAGTCCCGCCAGCGCGGCGGGGAAGTTGCGCGTGGTGACCTTGGCGCGGCCGGCGATGACCAGGAACACGACCCACAGCCCGTACAGCGCCCAGCCGAGCGCGACCCACGGGAGCGCGCGATAGGCCCCGTAATAGGCGGGGGTCGTCAGCACCCGCAGCACCCAGCGCCCGAGCAGCGCGAGTCCTGCGACCGCCCACCCGCTGATCACCACGTAATACGTTGCGACCAGGCCGTAGAGGCGGGATGCCTCAGCGTCGTCCTGCACCGAGTATGCGAGCGGTGGCCACGCGTACTGGAATGCGCGCACGATGAACGCAACCGCGCCGGCGAGCTTCAGCGCGATCGAATACAGGCCGGCCAGGGACGGGCTCCGCGCGTGGTAGATGTAGTAGCGGTCGACGATGCTGAGCGCGTACACCGACACCTCCGCCGGCACCGTGGGCAGCCCGAACCGCAACAGCACCCCCAGCTTTTCGGCAGTGGCCGCCGGACCGACGAGCCGACCGCGCATCGTCCACCACAGCGCGAACAGCACCACCGTCGACACGGCGTAGTTGGCGAGCAGCAGCCCGCGCGGACCGTCGTTCAGGCCTACGACCAGGACCACTGAGAGCGCGACCGTGCCGAGCACGTTGACCAGCGACGCGATCGCGTAGGTCCGCAGCCGCTCCTCCACGCGCAGCAGGCCGTAGGCGAGCTCGAGGTTCGTGAATGACCACAGGCCGAGGACCGCGATCAGGAACGTGGTCGTGTCCCGGAAGCCGAGGACGAGCTTCGACAGTGGCCCCGCGAACGCTGCCAGCACGATCGCGGCGAGGGTCGTGGCGACCAGCAAGAACCGGACCGCACGGCGCAGCAGTGCGTCGCGGCGCTCCTGATCCTCGTCGATGAAGTAGTAGCGCAGGAACGACTCGATCATCCCGAGCCTGACCAGGATGCTCACGAAGATGACCCCGGTGGCGAGCAGCTCGACGACGCCGTATCCCGCCGGTGTGATGTACCGGGTGTAGACCGGCAGCAGCAGAACGGCGATGAACTTGGAAACGACATCCGCCACCTGATAGGCGGCGAGCGAGTTGACCAGGCGCTTCAGATAGCCAGTCACGCCGCCACACGGTACGCGTAGGCGGGGTTGGGAACGCACGCGCCCGTGCTCCGTCCGGCAGCCCGGGTAGCTTCGCGCCGTGCACGCAGCCGTGTCTCAACTGGCCACGGTGTTCGATTGGCTGTACAACGCCGGACGCTGGACCTGGCACGATCCGGACGGCTACAACTTCATCAGCGGGCCGCTGGCGGACATCACGCTGCTCGGTGGCGCGATCGCGATCTACCGCAAGCACAACTGCCACGCCAAGCACTGCCTGCGGATCGGACGCCACCCCGTCGAGGGGACCGAGTACATCGTTTGCCGCAAGCACCACCCCCGGTCCACGCCCACGGCCGAGCAGATCCTGGAGGAGCACGACGCCGCGAAGACTGCGGCCGCGACCACCGCGGCTGCCGCGACGGCGGTTGCGGCAGCGACCGTAGCGGCCAGCGCCACGCCGGCTGTAGCGGCGCCGGGCGGCGACGCGGGATCCGGCGCCCCTCCCGGCGCCCCATCCGCGCCCTAGCGGCTGAGCACGCTCCACACCTGCGAGATCAGCTCCTTGGCATCGACGTTACGGGCGAGGCTCGAGCCGAACCCGACGAGCCCGATGTCGACCACCAAACCCTTGCCGAGCCGATAGCCGACGATACTCGGTCCGGCGGCGCTGGTAGCGGCCTCCGAGACCGTGTGGCTGGGCGGCGGCGTGATCGGCTCGAACGACCGGTAGCCGCTGAACGCTCCCGAGGTGTTGGTGAAGATCCCCAGCCCGTCGCGGATCACCGTGATCAAGTCGGAGTTGCCGGTCACGAGCGCGGCCGGACGCGCGCCGAATGCGTCTGTGCTCGAGGGGGGCGTCGGGTTCAGCGCCATCGGGATCGCCCCGGGCCGCACCGTGACGTGCCGCTGGAGCGATCCGATCCCGAGCGACAGTACGTGCCCGCCGCCCTCGACATATGTGCGCAGGCCGTCGATGATCGCCGGCGGGAGCCAGCGCTCGTCCCCGGCGAGGACGACGCCGGCGTGGCCGCTGAGTGTCTGCGAGGTCCCGTCGATCAGTGCGACGTCGGTCGTCAGGTCATAGGGCAGATGCGCGCGGTCCAGATAGGCGAGAAACGCCTCCTCGTCGGCATAGCCGGGCGGCAGCCCGAGCGCCAGGGGACGGTCAAGCTGGATCGGCCCACCGTTGTCGAGCGTGTTCGGGATGCCGTCGCGCGGCGGGTCGTCCACCGGGTTCTGTCCCTGCCAGGTCAAGGCCGGGAGGACGACCAGGATCTTGGCGTGTCCGGTGGCCGCTCGGGCGACGACCGGAACCTCGGTGCGGTCGGCGCCGGCGCGCAGGGACAGCTTGTACAGGCCGGCGCCGCCCGATCGAGGGAGCCGCACCCGCACCGCGTATGCGCCCGCCTTCTCGGACCCGCTCGTGACCGGCTTGCGAATGCCCGCACGCCACAGCGTCCACTGGAATGCCCGGCCCCGGGCGTCGACGTCGATGACGGCCCGGGACCCGGCTGGAACCGGATCGAGCGGGGGCTGCGCCGCGAGATAGCGCACCGTGACCCCAGCTCCGGCGGTCGTGCCGGGCGACGGCGGCATCGCTACCGGGAAGCGCCCGACGTTGCACGCCGCGTCGGTCACCTCGAGGCCGATCAGGTAGGTGCCGGCGGGGGCCGGATGCCCCTGGATCTGGCCGTTCCAGCTGGCCGGCACGTTGTCCGAGACGAGATAGCCCTCGACCAGCCGCGGGCGCCCCGGCACGTCGGTGCGATAGATCAGGATCATCGGATCGAGGTTCTCGTTGCCGCGGTAGCGGATTCGAGCCGAGGTGTCAGCGCGTGGGAGCAGCGACGGCGACACGCTTCTGACGCTCGGATACGGCGGCGCGGTCTTGACCGTGATCGGCTTCGCCAGCTGAACGGTCCTGCCCTGCCCGAGGAGGGCCACGCGGATGTAGTACTTGCCGTCGGGCGCGACCGTGCCGTTGTCCTCGCGCCCGTTCCAGCTGAACTCGCCGTCGGGATGACGCACGGCCCTGCGCATGTGCCGACCGATGACCAGGGTGCGAACGATCGTGCCGCTCTGATCAACGACGTACACGTCGACGTCGTCGGCGCGATGGAGCAGATAGAACGAGATCCGCATGCGCGCGTGACTGACCCCGTTGCAGGTGGCGCCATACGGGTTGATCGTCGAGGGTGAGGGCGACGGGAATCCGGCGATCAACGGCGTCGACACCTTGAGGTGCTGGGTGACGACAAAGGCGGCAACCGTCGCGGCGACCAGGGCTGCAAACGCCGCGACCGCCCCTCGTCTCACAGTCTCACCACCGCCACGTTCGGAACCTCGAACTCGTGGAAGGCATCGAGCCCTCTCGGATCGCGGCTGCTCAGCATCACGCGGATCGAGCCGCCATGGGCCACGACCAGCGCGGGCAGCTCGCCGGTGGCGCGGATGTCGGCCAGCGCAGCCGAGACGCGGTCCTGCTGATCGCGCAGTGATTCGCCCCCGGGAAAGCGAAACTGCTCGCCCGCACGCCGCCAGGCGGCGTAGAGCTCAGGCTCCTCGCGCTCGATGTCCACGAACAGCCGACCCTCCCACCGGCCGCGGTTCGCCTCGCGCAGACGCGGATCGAGCCGCGGATCGAGACCGATCATCGCGCCGGCGATCTCTGCGGTCTCACGGGCGCGGGAAAGGTCGGACGCCCACAGCGACACGATCCCCTCTGATCGCATCCGCTCGCCGAGCTCGTGGGCCTGGCGGCGGCCGGTGTCGTTCAGCGGCGTGTCGCTGAAGCCCTGGACACGGATCGGCTCGCGGTTGTCGTCCGTTTCGCCATGACGCGCGAGCAGGATGGAGCCGTCATTCATACATGCTGGACGCGGTGTCCGAACGCAGCCCCAGCCTGATCGTTTCCAGCGACAGCACCTCGTCCGGCGCGATGTTCCCGAGGTTGACGTCGGCGCCGAAGCGGCGCACAAACCACACCTGCTGGTCCTTGCGCGGCGCCTCGAACAGGATCGACTCGGGTGGCACCGCATGCACGATCTCGTCGATCAGGCCCATCCGCACCTCGCCGTCGTGGCGGAAGATTCCAGCCGTCCCGCTCTCGCGTGCCTCGGCGATCACCTTCCAGGCGCCGGCCTCGAGCTCCCGCTCGATCTGCTCGACCCACCGGTAGGGCGCCATGATCCGCGTGTCGTCCTTGGAGCCGACCTCGGAGAGGACGGTGAACTCCTTCGAGAGGCGGGTGATCAGCTCGACCTTGTCGTCGTGGCGGAGCTCGATCGTCCCGTCAGAGATTTCGATGTGCTCCAGCTCGAGCTCGTGCAGCCATGCCACCATCCGGTCGAGGCGACCCTGGGCGATCGCCAGCTCGGTCAGTGTGCCTCCGAACACGACCGGAATCTCGTGGTGCTGGTAGCGCTTGACCTTCTCCTCGAGGTTGCCGGTTGCGATCGCGGTTCCCCAGCCGAGCTTGACCACGTCCACAAACTCGCCCGCAACCTCGACCAGGTTGTCGATCTGCGCCACGGCCAGGCCACGGTCGAGCACGTGGGTCAGGCCCTGCTGGCGAGGCTTGGTGCTCCGATCCGGGAGGTCGAGAAGGTCCTTCATCCTGGCTGAGCGTCTACTGGGTGTTGGCTAGGTCGGAGCCCACCGTCACGATGACGTTGGCCGCGCACGGCGTGGGCGGCGGACACGCCACCGCCTGGGTGGACTGATCGACGGGGGCTACTGCGGTCGCGCCGAGCTTCAGCGAACTGGCCACCGCAAGCGCGTCACGGCGGAAGCCGGGGAGGTAGGCCACGGTGGTCGTCGCCCGGGTCTGGTCGGTGGCCGTGGCAACCGTCCCTTCCTTGTATCCAGCGCCCGACAGCTTCAGCGCCACCCGGTGCGCGAGCCCGGCCGTCGCGGTGCCGTTGAGGACCGCCGCGGTGACCGCGGACGGGGCCACGGTAGCCGAGCGGGTCTGGTGATGCTTGGTGCCCGGGGTGTTGGTGCTGCGGACGGTGGAGCTGGCCGCCGGGGAGTTGCCGCCACTGGACGTGAGCGTCACCAGCAGCACGATCACGCCGCCGAGCACGATCACGCCGAGCACGGCCGCCACGATCCTGCCGACGTGCGGCGAACCCCCGCCCCGCGGGGGCTGCGGTCGCACCGATGGTGAGGGCCTGCGAGTCGGCGGGATCGTGCCCTGGGGGCGCATCGGGATCCGCGGCGGTGCCTGGGTGACCGGAGGCTGCGTGACGCTGGGAGCCTGTCGCGGCGCCGCGGACGGCGGTGGCGCGGTCGGGTGGTCCTGGCTGGTTCCGTTGGCCGCGCCGGCGACGCTCGCGGCCGATGCGGCGGTGGCCGGGGCTCCCATGATCGTCGCATCCGGAGGCTGGGACGGCGCCAAGGCGACGGGCGACGGGGCGGGCTCGGGCGTCGGGATCAGCTTTGTGGCGGCGGTCAGCGCCGGTGCCGCTACCCCGGCCGGGGCGACGGGGGCTCCCGCGGCAACGCGGCTCGGTCCTGGCAACGCCGCGGCCGCGACTGCGGCTGTGCCCGCGACCGCGGCTGCCCGACCCGGGCGGGCCGCAGAGACCGGCTGGCCCTCGGCGGGCTGAGCGGGCTGGGCGGGCTGTACGCGGCCCAGGTGGGCCACCCGGGCCTCGAGGTCCTGGATCCGCTGCGCCGCCTCATATGCGTGGTTGCGCAGGTTGGCGGTCTCCCTGGCCTGCGCGAAATAGAGCAGGATCAGGATCGCCAGGCCGATGATTGCGGCAAAGCCGGCGTCTGCGCCCACCGAGTTGATGAAGTGGTGGACTGAGAAAGCGAACGGAAGGGACCCCATGCTGCGCCAGCAGTCTACGTGGCGACCCGGGCGCCAGGCCCGCCGGCTCCTGTGGCGCGGGCTCGCGCCAGCTGCGCGACGTGCTCGGCGAGCCCGGCCGCGTCGGCCTCCAGGACCAACAGGTTGATCTTCGCGAAGGTCTCCTCCACCCACTCGGGATCGAGTGGATCGTGCTCGGCCCGGAGGATCTTCTGCGCCGGCGTTGGCTGCATCCGCTCGTAGGGGTTGAACAGGTCCTCGTGGAACTTCTCGCCAGGCCGGGCGCCCACGATCTCGATCGCGATGTCGCGCTCCGGCTCGAGCCCGGAAAGGCGGATCATCGTTTCCGCGAGCTCGACGATCCGGACCGGTTCCCCCATCTCGAGGACGAACACCTCGCCGCTGGCATCGGTCAACGACCCGGCGCGGATGATCAGCTGCACCGCCTCCGGGATCGTCATGAAGTACCGGCGCATCCTCGGATCCGTCACGGTCACGGGTCCCCCGGCCGCGATCTGGCGACGGAAGATCGGGACTACAGAACCGGACGAGGCCAGCACGTTCCCGAAGCGGACGGTCGCATAGCTGGTAGCGGGGTGGCGCGAGGCCGCGGCCTCCACCGCCCACTCTGCAAGCGCCTTCGAGGCGCCCATCACGGTCGCCGGACTGACCGCCTTGTCGGTTGACACGAGGACGAACGTCCCCACCCCGAGCTCGCCGGCGATCCGCGCCACGAGCCGCGTGGCCAGCGCGTTGTTACGGATCGCCTCCACCGGGTTTAGCTCCATCATCATCACGTGCTTGTAGGCGGCGGCGTGGAAGACGACCGTCGGCCGGTGCTCGGTCAGCACCTCCCGCATCCGCTCCTCTTCCTTGCAGTCGGCGAGCACCGGCACCGCGGTGCGCACATGCCGCTCCTCCTCGAGCTCGCGCATGATCTCAAACAGGTTGTCCTCGGCGTGGTCGACCAGCACCAGCTTGCGCGGACCCACGCGGGCGATCTGCCGGCACAGCTCGCCGCCGATCGACCCGCCGGCTCCGGTCACAAGGACCACCTCGTTAAAGAGATAGGCGCCGACGCGTTCGAGCTCCATCCGCACCGGCTCGCGTCCGAGGATGTCCTCCACGCGCACCTCGCGCAGCTGGCGCGTGACCTTGAGCTGGCCCGAGCCGTCCCGCAGGAGCTCGAACACGGTCGGGGTCGTGCGTACGGGGATCCCGCGCTCGCGACAGGCCTGGACGACGCGTGCCCGGATGAGTCCCGGCGCGGACGGGATCGCGATGATCACCTCGTCGGGCTCGGCCTCGTCGAGGATTCTCGCGAGATCCTCGGTCGACGTGGTGCCGAGCACCTTCAAGCCGTACTCGTCCTTCATCCCCTGCTTGCGCGGATCGTCGTCGAGGAAGCCGACCGGGCGCAGGCGGAGCTGCGGGTTGCGGGCCAGTTCCCGCGCCACCAGGCGGCCGCCATCGCCGCCGCCGATGATCAGAACGTCGCGCGCGCCCTTGCTGACCCTGAAGCTCCGGACGCGACCCTCGACCACGAGGTGCACGAGGAACCGCGCGCCGAGCAGCAGCATCAGCATCAGCAGGAAGAACAGGGCGATGACGCTGGCGGGCAGCGTCACCGCGGTCGACACGACGTGGAAGGTGTTGTGGCGGAAGACGAACTTCGGCGCGGTCTGGACGGGGTGCAGCAGCGAGATCGCGCCGACGATCACCAGCGTCGCGACGATCACGCTCTTCAGGACCGCCTCGTAGTCGCGCTGACCGACGAACGTCCACAGCCGCTGATACAGCCCGAAGGCGGCGAAGACGACCAGCGAGACCGCCACCACCCATGGCAGCGTTGACTCGAACAGGTCGTCGTAGCGGGTCAGGACATGGCCATCGAACCTCAGCTGAAACGCGAGGTAATAGGCGAGGGCGACCAGAAGCCCATCCACCAACAGCTGCGGGACCGAATGGCGGTGAACGGGGGCCGCGGATCTGATCCGCCGGCGCATGCAGGCGAGATTCTAGTCGCGAGGCCCGCGTGAGCTGGGCTAAGGGGGTGTTAGCCGCCCGGGCCCTTCACCGGCCATCGATCCGCCTCTACGATCCCGGTATGGACCCGGTTACCGTCGACGAGCTGCTCGAACAGGCCCGCTCGGGTCTCGAGCGCCTCGAGCCCGCCCAGGCTGCACAGGCGCTCGCCGGGGGTGAGGCCGTGCTGGTCGACATCCGCCCCGAAAGCTACCGCGCGGCCGAGGGCGCGGTGCCCGAGGCGCGCGTGGTCGAGCGCAACGTGCTCGAGTGGCGTTGCGATCCCCGCTCGCAATGGAGCGATCCGGAGCTGGCGCAGCCCAACCAGCTGCTGATCGTGATGTGCAACGAGGGCTATCAGTCGAGCCTCGCCGCCGCGACTCTCCAGCAGCTCGGACTGCCCCGCGCGACCGACCTGGTCGGAGGTTTCCGGGCCTGGAAGGAGGCGGGGCTGGCGGTGCAGGACGACCGCCAGACCTGAGCCCCTAATGCAGCGCCGAAGCGCGCCGGGCTAGTACTGCCCGAACTGAACGCCCGAGCCGGGGAACGGCTTCGAGGTGCCGAGCACGTGGCCCTTGGAATCGACCGCCTGGACCTCGTACTTCTTGAAGCTCGTGCTGAGCTTGATCGCGGTCTCGAACCCGTTGAACCGGGCGCTCGCCACCTTGGACAGGTGCTTGCGGCTGGTGCCCGCGAGCACGACCCACTTCTTGACCTCCGTGGCGCCGTCCCAGCTCGCGTACACGGTTGCCGAGCCGCCGTGCTTCTTGACCCCGCCCGACGGCGGATAGAAGGGCGTGGCCTTCCAGTGCTCGACGTAGACCCGGTAGCTCTGATCCGGGCTTGGCCACTGCACGTCGAGGAGCTGCTTGCCGGTCCTGCTGTACTCGGAGAAGAACGGCTGCGAGCCCCAGCCGACCACGGCGCGGCCGCCGCTGAGCAGGTCGGTGTCGCCGAGGAAGGCGGCGTAGAAGTTCTTGCCGCGGTAGTACTGCTGCACCAGCGACGCGGTGTGCTTGGTCAGGTCGAGCTTGAGCACGAGGCCCCGGGTCGACGAGCGCTTCGGCACCACGAAGTTCCCGTTCGGCTTCTGCAGGCAGCAGTGATCGTCGAACATGCTCACGACGTCGCCGGAGTGGAGCTGCACGTCGTGCTGGAACTGGAAGGCGGCGTTCTTGCCGAACGTGAACGTGCTGTGCTTGCCGCCCAGCGTCCACTCGGTGTTCGAGGTCGCCTGGTCGATCATGTACGCGGCGGACGTGTTGCGCATCGACACCAGGAAGGTTCCGTTCCCGGTCAGGTTGATCGAGTTGACGTGGTACGGATCCCAGAGCCCGTCCGACAAGGGGCCCTGGTAGCTGTCCCTAAGCGGGACGTGGGCGAGGGGGTCCCACAGGTAGATCTGCTGGCCGGTCTTGAGGTCGTACTCGGCCACGGCGGTGTCGACCAGCGTGCTGCCCTTCGGCCCGCCGTGCGACGCGCCGTCGACGTTGCGGGTGACGACCACCCAGGCATTGGTACCGCTGATCACCATTTCGTGAAGAGCGACCGTCCAGGGCGCCGTCCCGGTCAGCTTTGCCACCCGCTTGTAGGTGTCGTCCACCACGTAGTCGGCGCCGCTGGTGATCTGCCCGGTCTTGGTCAGCGTGCCTTCCCACCAGCTCAGCGCCGGCTTGCCGTTGTAGCGCTGGGTCGTCAGGTTGGCGGCCACCACGTTCTTCGGCACCGGGTGGAACCACACCGGCTGCAGGCTCCGGTCGAGCATCAGCGGCCCGCTCTGCCCGACGAGCGGCTTCCCGGCCGACAGGTCGGGAAAGTTGGCCGCCATGAAGTAGCCCGTCGCCAGCTGCGAGGCCCTGCCGTGATACTTGCCTGCCAGCTTGGGCGGGTGCAGACGGGGGACGGAGACAAACGAGTACGCGCCCTTGGTCGTGTACGCGCCGATCGGGGCCTTGGCGATGGCGGCGGTGACGGCGCCGAGGCAAAGCACGATCGCGGTGGCGGTGATCGCGAGGGGGACGTGTCTCTTGATCTGTCTCAAATCGATCCTTTGCGTTGAGCGGCAATCGGCACAGCGCAGCGTTGCGCCGCGGCCAGCGGGTTACCGGAGTCGTAACACAGCGAGCGGTGGAACGTTTCGATCAGGGCCGGGGCCATGCGGCACCTAGGCGCGGGTGACGGCGGACGTGCTGAGCAAGTGGTTGTTGCCGTCGAGCGCCTGGATCTGGACGTAGCTGGTCCGGGAGATTCCGATTGCCGTCTCGAATCCGCTTCGGTCGACGGTGGTGACGGTGCGCAGCGAGCTCGAGCTCGATCCTGCCAGCACGCGCCACTTGTGCGCACGGGTGTCGCCGTTCCAGCTCACCCACACGGTCGTGCGGTTTCCGCTACTGGACGTGGCCACGCGGGGCACAGTCTGCGGGAAGCCGTTGAAGCGGAACCGGTAGGCGCGGTAGCTCGCATTGGTGTCCTTGAAGAGAGCGTCGAAGATCTCGTGCCCGTGCGAATTGAACTCGCTGAAGTAGCGCTGCGCGCCCCATCCGACGAATGAATCGCCGCCCGCCAACTCCTGCACGCTCCCTCCGAACTGGGACAGCAGGGACGGAGAGTGGTCGAGCTCGCCGATCTCGGTCGCCGTCTTGGCTCCCACATTGAGCCGCAGGTAGAGCGCGCGGGACTGCCGGTGCACGTTGAACAGCCCGGCGCCGTTGTCGAAGATCGTCATCTCCCCGTCGTTGCGACTGCGGACTGAGACGTCGTGCTGGAACGCCGGCGCTGCGCCCGAGCCGAACTTGAAGTCCGAGTGCTTGCCGCCGAGCGTCCAGATCACATGGCCGTTGCTCTTGTCGATCTTGTAGACCGCGGAGGTCGAGCGCGAGGAGATCACGATGTTGCCGTCGGAATCCTGCTGGAGCGAGTTGAGGTGGAACCAGTCGAACGGGTCGGCCCGGAGCGGGGAAGTGCGTATAGGACGCGCTCAGGGGGATGTGGTCGAGGCTGTCCCACTGGAACAGGACCAGTCCCGTGGAGATGTCGATCTCCTGCACGACCGAGTTGAAGATCACCGCGTGGGAGGACTGGTGAATCGAGGACGCGTTCCAGACCACGGGCTCCTCGGCGACGATCAGCGCTGTGTTCTGGGGCGTGATCTCGAAATCGTGGAGATCCGCGGTCATTCCGTTGCCGGCCTGTACGGTCGCGATCTGGTGGTAGGACGTGTCGTTGATGACGTCCTCGCCCGATCCTACCCCGGCGCCGAAGTAACCCTGCCACCAGGTCAGCACCGACTTGCCGTGGTAGGTCTGCTGTTTGAAGTCGCTGGCCATGTTGTATTTCGGTACGGCCTTGAACCACACGAGCTTGCCCTGTGAGTCCAGGATCATCACGCCGTTCTGGACCGGGCCGTACCACGGCGTCACGAAGATGTAGCCGCGGGCCGTGTGCGAGGACTGACGATCGACCTTCACCGCGATCGGGTTGATCTGCGGGTAGGAATGGAAGTGGTAGACGTCGCCCGACACACGGCGGCTCGGACGGAACGGCCGGAAGGGGATGTGACCCGCGATCGTCGCGACCTTGAAGTGGAAGCTGCCGGTCTTGCTCCCGACGATGTTCAGGTGGGTGGAGACAGTCACGGTCTCCCCCGACGTGAACGGCTTGTTCGGGATGAAGCTGCCGCCCCGTCCGTCGGAGTCGGGCAGCACCTTGCCGGAGTGCGAGCCGCTCTGCGAGCCCCGCACCGAGATCGAGCCGAAACTGCTGGTCGGGATGCCCCTGAACGTGATCTGGGTACGCGGCGGCGCGACCTGGCTTCCGTTGATCGGATAGACGCTCACAGGCGTCGTCGCGGCGGGTGAGCCCCCTGCCGATCCGAGGATTAACAACAGCGTCCCGGCTAGCGGAACCATCAGTACAACCGCCCTACGCAGCGGCCGGAGATATGAGCGCATTAGCTTTCTACCCACCTCTTCGCGGCTGACACTTCAGTCCCTCCGGCCAAAGCGGGACCTTCACACAACCATAGCGGCCCTCTACGAAGGCGCCTGCAAGGGACTGCTCAGGAGCCCCACCAGTATTTCCGGGTCGCGCCTGATCCGCGCCGGTCCGGGCGTGTCACCGCGCTTGACAAGCTCGACCTGATCCGCCGCGATCAGCCGGCGCAGCCGGCCCTCGGCGATCAGGCGCTCGTCGACGGCGCCCAGCCGCCCCTCGAACACGGTGAACACCGGGGTGCCCAGCGCCACCGCCTCGCGGTTCATCGTCCCGCCCGCCGAGACCACGAGATCGGCGAACGCGATCAGGGACTGGGCGTCGATCGCCTGCTCGGGGACGATGAAGCCGCCGAGGCCGGCGAGCTGCGCCCGCTGCTCCTCGGTGCGCGGCAGGACCACCGTCTGGCGGCCACGCAGGCGCTCCAGCACCTGTCCGAACAGGTCGTTCTCAAAGCGGTGATAGAGCGAGACCTCTGGCGGCGTCCGGACCACGGCGATCGGCTCGCCCGGATCGAGCCCGAGTTCGCTCAGCACCATGGAATCGGGCTCGAAGTCGGACAGGTAGTACTCCTCCTTCAGCCCCGGATACGCTCGGATCTTTCCGCGGGCGCCGTATCGGTAGAGCCGCTCGGGCGGGATCATCTCGGGCACGACCACGGCCCGGGCGAGCCTGCAGTTGACGGTGTGCTGGATGGTCGCCCATTCGTAGTCGAACATCGTCGAGCTCGGAATCCGCAGCAGCGTCGCTGCGACGGTGACGTCGTTCGATCCATGCCCAAGCGCGAGGTCGAACCCGCGCCCTCGCCCCCAACGGGTCAGCTCCACCGAGCGCGCCGCAAGGCCGCGCGCCTTGGCCATCAGCGTCGCTCCGCGATGTCTCCCGATCGGGGTGTGATCGATGCCGAATCGCCTGCAAAGACCCAATGTCTGAGCGAAGTCACGGGCCGTCACCTGGACCTCATGCCCGTGCTCGCGGAGCTTCTCGATCACCGGCCGCATCACGAGCACATGCGGCGAGTTGGTGAGGTCGATCCAGACCTTCACGGGGTGCTGGCGGTCGTCGCGAGCGACGCGATCGCCTCGACCACCTCGGACGCCTGCGATGCGCTCAGCACGGGGCTCATCGGCAACGCTAGGTTGCTGCGCGCCAGCTCATCGGTCACCTTCAGGGCAGCGGCCGGAGCGTACGCGGCCATCGCCGGCTGACGGTGAGTCGGAGTCCTGTAGTAGCCCCTGGACTGGACCCCGCGCTGCGCCAGCGAGCGCGCGAGCTCGTCAGGGCGCGGGTGGGTGACGACGTACAGGTGCCAGGCCGGCCGCGCTCCATCGACGATGCCGGGCAGGCCGACGTGATCGCCCAGGCCGGCCTGCACATATGCCTCGGCCGCGGCGCGACGGCCCCCTGCCCAGCCATCGAGCTCCGGAAGCAGCACGCGCAGCAGCGCGGCCTGAAGCTCGTCGAGGCGCGAGTTGTAGCCGACGTACTCGAAGCTCTGCTTGTCCACCGAGCCGTGAAAGCGGAGCGCCCGGGCGAGCTCGGCCACCCGGTCATCGTCGGTCGCGATCGCGCCGCCGTCACCGAAGGCACCGAGGTTCTTGGACGGATAGAACGAGAACGTGGCCGCGTCCCCCAGCGACCCGGCGCGATCCTGTCCAAGCCTCGCGCCGGCCGCCTGCGCCGCGTCCTCGAGCACTGGGACGCCGAGCTCGCGGATCTCGGGCGAGGGCGCCGGGCTCCCAAACAGGTCGACAGTGACGACGGCGCGGGTGCGGGCGGTCAGCGCCCGCTCGACCGTCTGGCGGGTGACGTTGCGGGTCTCGAGATCGACATCGCAGAACACCGGCGTGGCGCCCGCGTTGATCACCGCCTCGACGCTCGCGTAGAACGTGAACGAGGGAACCACCACCTCGTCATCGGGCTGCACGCCGAGGGCCCGCAGCGCGATTGTGATCGCGTCCGTCCCGTTGCCGACGCCGATCACGTGGCGCACCCCGAGATATTCGGCGAACTCCGACTCGAAGGCCGCAACCTCGGGTCCGAGCACGTAGCGGCCCCGATCGAGGACCTCGACCAAGCGCTCGCGCAGGCCCGCACGCAGCGGCGCGAGGGGCGTTTCGGTGTCGAACAGGGGCACGGACACAGGCCGCAGCGTACCCGTCCGCTGCTCGCTCGCCCGGAGCGGCCCGCCGCGGCGGCCGTTGCCCGCTACGCTTGCCGCCTTGCTCGTCGCGCTTGCCTCAGTCACCGACTCGCTGGTGACTCTCGCCACCCATGTGATCCGGGACCTCGGGGTCGTCGGTGTCTGCCTGCTGACGTTCACGAGCGGCGTCATCGGCCTCCCGGGCAGCGAGCCGACGATGCTGTTCGCGGGATTCAACGTGTCCGAGGGCCACATGACGCTGCTGGGGATCATCGTCTTCGGGGTGATCGGCGACGTGCTGGGGGCTTGCACGGCATACGCGATCGGCTACTTCGGCCGGCGCGAGCTGCTCGAGCGGCAGGGATCAAAGCTGCACATGTCGCCGCAGCGGCTCGACCGCGCGCATCGATGGTTCGGGGCGCACGGCGACCCCGTGATCTTCTTCTCGCGCATGGTGCCATTCGCGCGGGCCGCATTTCCGTACGTGGCCGGCGTGGCGGAGATGTCGTTCGTGCGCTTCTGCGCGCTCGCGACCGCGGGCTCGGTGATCTGGATCAGCGGTCTGGCCGTGCTGGGGCGTGCCGTGGGAAGTAACTGGGAGAGTTGGCGCAAGCACCTCGAGGTCGTCGATTACATCGTCGTCGTACTGATCGTCATCGGCGTGGTGTACCTCGTGGTTCGCAGGGTGCGCCGTCCCAGGGTGGATGTCGCGTCCTAGCGCGGAACGGCTCCCAGCCCGCAGGCTCTCGACGGCTCACGCCATCGCGCTCGGCGGCCTCCACGGCCCGGCCGAGCTGCTGCCAATCTCCTCCTCGGGCCACGTGACGCTGATTCCGTGGCTGCTGGGCTGGGACTATGACCGGCTCGACGATGAGCTCCGGAAGTCCTTCGAGGTCGCGTTGCACGCCGGGACGGCCGCCGCGCTGCTGATCACGCTCCGCGGGGAGGTGTCGGAGGCGCTTCGGGGGATGGGGCCCCGCCGCCTGGCCCTGATCGCGCTGTCGTTCGCTCCCCCCGCGGTGGTCGGCTACACGCTCGAGCGGCCGATCGAGCGTTATCTGGGGACACCGCCAACGATCGCCGCCGGACTGATCGGCGGCTCGGTGGTGATGGCGATCGCGGACCGCCGTCCTCAGGAGCGCGGGCACGAGGACGCCGGTTGGCGCGATTCGCTGTGGCTGGGTGCCGCCCAGGCATGCGCGCTGGTGCCGGGGGTCTCCCGCAACGGCGCCACTCTCGCGGCGGCGCGCCTGCGGCGATTCACCCGCCAGGACGCAAACCGGCTCTCGCGTCACGTCGCGCTCCCCGTGATCGCCGGTGCGACCCTGCTCAAGGGCATCCGGTTGCGCCGACGCGGCCTGCCCGAGGGGACGGCGGTCCCGTTCGCGGCCGGCGCCGCCGCCTCGTTCGCCTCCACCCTCGGCTCGACGTGGCTGATCAGGCAGGTCGAGCGAGACCGATCGCTGCTGCCGTATGCGGTGTACCGGACCGCGCTCGGGCTGACGGTGCTCGGGCGCTTGGTCCACGAGCGCGATCGCCGACACCAGTGCGACTGACTGGGCAGATCTTCCCCCAGCGGGCGGGGGACAGCCACCATAGGCTTGCCGGTTGTGGAGGACGCTGCTGGGAGCGTCGAGGTGCTGCTAGCGGATCACGATCCGCTAGCGCGGCGAGCCGTGCACGAGGCGATGCTGGACCAGGACGACGTGGTGCTGGTCGGCGAGGTCGGCGACATCGAGCAGCTGCTCGCGGCTGCGCGCGCGACGCGTCCCGATGTGGCCCTCGTCGGCGCCGATCTCGCCCCTCACGGAGCCGTCGCTGCAACCCGCGAGCTCACCCGCCTCGCGCCGGACACGCACGTCATCCTGTTCGCGATGCAGGAGGACACCGACACCGCGATCGAGGCGCTGGCGGCCGGAGCCGACGGCTATCTGACCAAGGACATCGATCTTCGCTCCCTGGTCCGGGCACTCCATGGAGCCGCGGGCGGCGAGGCGGCGATCACCCGGCGGATGGCGACCAGCGTCCTCGAGCAGCTTCGGACCCTGACCGAGCAGCTTCGGCACATGCGCCCCGTAGACGGGCCGCTCTCCAACCGCCAGTGGCAGGTACTGGACCTCCTCGCCGCGGGGTTCTCGGCGGCTGAGATCGCCGAGCGGCTTAGGGTCTCGCCGGACACGGTGCGAACCCACACTCGGGAGCTCCAGCGCAGCCTGCAAGCGGGCTCGACCGCCGAGGCGATTCTGGTGGCCGAGCGGCTGCGAACCGGAGGCTAGCCCGGCGGCGGGGGTCGGGGAGGGCGTCGCCGGTCAGGCGGGAAAAACCTCACCAATCCCCCGAAAACGTGATTTACTCTAGGTTCCGGCACGGTTCCGCCGGACCCGTTGGATGGGCAGCGATAGGGGGCTCCTCGGGGGCAACGAGATTTGGGTGGATCCCTAGGACGAAGCTAGGAGACAAGTGGGCGGCATGAGCGCCCCCTCCGGGGGGCAACTGCAGGATGCGCCAGGTGGACGTAAGGAGGGTGCCCCGCGCCAGCGGGTGCAGCGTCGCGCGGCGGGCACGCGAGACCGGATGCGGCTGATCCTCGCGGATCCGGATCCGTTGTCCCGGCGCGTGATCCGCGATTCGCTGGGCGCAACGGACGGCTTCGTGGTCGTGGCCGAGGCGCGCGACGGAACCGAGCTGATCGAGTTGGCCACCCATTACAAGCCTGAGCTTGTGCTCACGGAGATCGCGCTCCCAACCGTGGACGGGATCGAGGCGTGCCGCAGGATCCTGGCCAAGGCGCCCAAGGTCCGGATCGTGATGTTCACGGTCAACCAGGATCGGGATTTGGAGATCCGGGCGCTGCGCGCCGGTGCCAGCGGCGTGCTCTCCAAGGACACGCCGATCGAATCGGTGGCGCGCGCCGTGCGTGGGGTGATCGACGGCGAGGCGGCGATCTCCCGGCAGCTGACGATGCACCTGATCGAGCTCGTGCGCCGCACGTCTGAGAGCGGAAGCGGCCTGCGGCCCGTGAAGAGCGTGCTCACGGGTCGCGAGTGGGAGGTCCTCGATCTGATCTGCGCGGGCGCGTCGACACGCGAGATCGCCGAGACCCTTTTCCTCTCCGAGGACACGGTGTACAGCCACAGCAAGAGCATCCTGCGCAAGCTCGGAGTCCACTCGCGCGGGGAGGCCGTGATAGCGGCGGAGCGCCTGCGCGGGCTGGCGGTCGCGTAGAGGAGTTACATCGGTTTCGGGGCCGGGGAGCTCCGCTGTCGTGCTCGTGGACCCGGACGACGGCGGCTTGCCGCAAAATAGGGACAAAGATGAGCACGTTGCTCGGAACGACTCTGAGTGGGCGCTACCGCCTCGAGGCCCGGATCGGGGCGGGCGGAATGTCGACGGTTTACCGCGCGCGGGACGAAACGCTCCAGCGCGAGGTTGCGATCAAGCTGATGAATCGCGAGGTCGCCACCGACTCCGATGAGCTCGAGCGCTTCCGGCGCGAGGCCAGGGCGGTCGCCCAGCTCTCGCATCCCCACATCGTCGGGGTGATCGACGCAGGCGAGGACGAGGGCAGGCCCTACATCGTGTTCGAGTACGTGGAGGGGGAGACGCTCAAGGACCGCGTCCGGCGCCAGGGCCGCCTCCCAGTCGCCGAGGCCGTCGCCTACGCGATCGAGATCGCACGGGCGCTCGGTGCCGCGCACGCCCGCCACATCGTCCACCGCGACGTCAAGCCGCAGAACGTCCTGATCGACGAGGAGGGCTCGGCCAAGGTCACCGACTTCGGAATCGCCCGCACGCTCGAGGAGGAGGGCCTGACTGCCGACGGCCGCGTGCTCGGGACGACCGACTACGTGTCGCCCGAGCAGGCGCTCGGCCAGCACGTGAATGGCCAATCGGATCTCTACTCGCTCGGCGTCGTGCTGTACGAGATGCTCACCGGCGAGGTCCCGTTCAAGGGCGACAGCCAGGTCGCGGTGGCGATGAAGCACGTGCGCGAGGAGCTGCCGGACGTCCAGACCAAGCGGCCGGAGGTCTCCGCCGCACTGGCCGCGGTCGTCGACACGGCCACAGCGAAGCGTCAGGAGGACCGGTACGCCAACGACGCGGAGCTGATCGCCGACCTCGAGGATGTGCTGGCGATCGAGACCGCCCGGGCAGGCAGCGCCACCGGCGAGGTGACGAGCGTGCTCCGGACGCTGCCCTCGAGCGCCCAGCGCCGCGTTCCGTTCCGCCTCCGTCATCCGGCGCTGATGGTGATCGCGGCGCTGATCGTCACCGCGGCGATCGTAGGGGGCGCGGTCTGGCTCACGACCCGCACCCATCACGGCACGGGCGCGCCGGCGATCTCGCCGCCGGCCAAGCACCTGATCGCGATCCAGCCGGTCGCCGCGCACGGCTATAACCCGCTCGGCAGCCCGCTCGACGAGCATCCGGACGCGACCTTCGCGATCGACAACCAGCCGAACACGTTCTGGGACACCCAGACCTATTACAGCGGCACGCTCAACAAGGCGGGTGTGGGGCTGTACCTCGACGCCAGCCCGGGAACGGCCGCGCGCGTGATGCGCGTGACAACCAAGACCCCCGGGTTCAATGCGACCGTGTACGCCCGCAACTCGGTGCCGCCGCCGAGCACGTGGCCCGATTCCGGATGGGCGCAGGTGTCACGGCTGACGCACATCGCGGCCAAGCAGACGATCAAGCTGTCGGTCGCGGGCAAGCCGTTTCGTTACTACCTGCTGTGGATCACCAGCCTCGGGGGCCACAACCAGCTGGCGATCGACGAAGTGACGCTCTATCGCTAACGGTGGCAGGTGGGCTAGTGGCGGTACCGGCGTTCCTGCTCATGGCGCTCGATCGCAAGACCGACGAGCCGGTCCAGTAGCTCCGCGTACCCGATCCCGCTGGCCTCGAACAGCGACGCATACACGCTCGTCTCGGTGAAGCCGGGGATCGTGTTCAGCTCGTTGACGAGCACGTGCTCGCCGTCGACGAAGAAGTCCACCCGGGCCAGGCCGCAGCAGCCCGTGCGCACGAACGTCTCCACCGCGAGCTCTCTGACCCGCTCGCGGACGTGGGTCGGAATCCGGGCCGGGACGATCAGCTCCATCCCGCCCGCCGTGTACTTGGCCTCGTAGTCGTACCACCCGGTCTCGCCTGCAGCGAGCATGATCTCCCCTGGCTCCGAGGCGATCGGCTCCCGGTTGCCCAGCACCGAACATTCGACCTCGAGGCCGGGGGCGCCCGCCTCCACGATTGCCAGCGGGTCGTATTCGAACGCCGTCTCGAGCGCGGCCGCGCGCTCGGAGGCGGACCCGACCCGGACGATCCCGACCGACGAACCGAGCCGCGCGGGCTTGACGAACACGGGAAGCCCGAGCGTCTCAAGCTCCGAGAGGACCGCGGCGGGATCTTCGGCGTAGGAGGCCGAACGCACGGCGCGGTAGTCGACCTGGGGGACGCCCGAGCGGGCCATCAGGTCCTTGAACACGACCTTGTCCATGCAAAGCGCCGAGGCGAGCACGCCGGCGCCGACGTAAGGCACGTCGAGGCACTCGAGCAGGCCCTGGACCGTGCCGTCCTCGCCGAACGGCCCGTGAAGAGCCGGGAACACCACGTCGATTCCGTCGAGCCCCGTCCCGGGCGCGATCGAGACGACCTCGTCCTCGCGTCGCCAGACGCCATCGCGGCCGATATCGATCCTCACCGCCTCGTGCCCCGCTGTTCGCAGTCCCTTGCGCACGGACGCCGCCGACGCGAGCGAGACCTCGTGTTCCGATGAGCGGCCGCCGCCGAGCACGGCGACATGTAGCTGCGTCATGTGTGGCTGCTGGTGGTGGTCGTGGTCGTCGACGTGGTGCTCGTCGTGGGCGGAGGCGGCGGCGTGAACTGGCCCACCACGATCGTCACCGTGCTCCCCTTCTTCTCGCTGCTGCCGCCGCCCGGGCTCTGACTCACGACGATCCCGTTGTTCGCCTGCTTCTTGACCGTCTTGGTCTGCTGCACGACCTTGAACCCTGCCGCCTGCAGCGTGTTCGTCGCCTGGGCGGATGTGTCGCCCTTGACGTTGGGCACGCCTACCGGGGCGGGGCCCTGGGAGATCACGAGCACGACGGTGCTGCCCTTGGCTGCGGGGGTGTTGCCCGCTGGGCTCTGCGAGATCACGCTGCCCGCCTTGACGTTGCTCGACGTCTGGCTCGACGTCGTGACGCCGAAGCCGGCGTTCTGGAGCGCGGTCTTGGCCGCGGACTCGGTCTCGCCGACCACGTTCGGAACGCTCACCTTCGCCTGACCCGAGGAGACGAACAGCGTCACCGACGAGCCCACGGACTGCTGCTGGCCGGCCGCCGGGTCTGTCCGGGTCGCGTCGCCGGCCGGGATCGTGTCCGAGTTCTCCTGCTGAATGCCGGAGACCTTCAGCCGGGCACGCCGGATCACGCGGATCGCCTTTGCCTCCGACAGTCCGACGACCGATGGAATCGAGACGTTCCCCGGGCCCTGCGAGACCGTTAGGGTCACGGTCGATCCCTGGTTGGCCTTGGTGCCGCCAAGCGGCGACTGCCGGATCACGGTCCCGGCCGCCGAGTTGTCGGTGACCTGGATGATGCTCGGATTGAAGCCGGCGTTCTGCACCTGGGTAGTGGCGACATTGAGCGTCTCGTTGACCACGGTCGGAACGATCTTCTGCACCGGACGCGTGAGCAGGTAGGCCGCGGCGCCGCCGGCCGCGAGCAGAACGAGCAGCGCGACCAGCCACAGCCACCACCGGTTTCGGCGCTTGTGCTCGTCCGGCGGCTGCTCGTCCTCGTCGTCCACCGGTGGATACCCGTCCGCGAGCGCACCGTCGGCGGCGACGGCCCCGAGGGCCGCGAACGACGCCGTCCGCTCCCCCCGCGCCCCGGACACGATCTCCTCCTTGACCTGCTCGAGCACGTTGATGAACTGGTCCGCGTCCTGGGGCCGGTCCGCGGGGTCCTTGTTCAGAGCCCAGAGCACGGTCTGCTCGAGCTCGGGCGGGATGTTCGGATTCAGCGCCCGCGGCGGGACCGGCGCCTCGGAGACGTGCTTGAGCGCGATCGTCACCGCCGACTCGCCATCGAACGGCACGCGCCCGGTCAGCAGCTCGTAGAGGATCACCCCGATCGAATACAGGTCCGACACGGGGCTGACCGCGTGCCCCTGCGCCTGCTCGGGCGAGAGGTACTGAGCCGTGCCCATGATCGAGCCGGTCTCGGTCATGTCCGAGGCGCCGGCGCGAGCGATCCCGAAGTCGGTCACTTTGGCGTGATCGGTCTCGTCGATGATCACGTTGTGCGGCTTGAGGTCGCGGTGGATGACGCCACGCCTGTGGGCGAACCGCGCCGCCTTGAGGATCTGCACCGTGATGTCGATCGCGCGGACGGGGTCGAGCGGCGCCTCCTCGCGGATCAGCTGCTTGAGCGAGCGCCCGGGCAGGTACTCCATCGCGATGTAGTAGGTGCCGTCGAAGGCGCCGCGATCGTAGACGCTGACCACGTTCGGATGCTGAAGCCCCGCTGCCGCCTGGGCCTCGCGTCGGAAGCGCTCGACGAAGCCGGGGTCCTCGGCGAACCGCCGGTGCAGCAGCTTCATCGCCACCTTGCGCCCGAGCTGCTGATCCTCGGCGCAGAACACGTCCGCCATCCCCCCCGCGCCGACGCGCGAGATGACACGGTAGCGGCCGTCGATCAAGGTCCCGGTCGCGAGGTCTGGCATCACTGGCCTTCCGAGAGAAGCGTCTGAATCACCTGCTTGGCGATCGGCGCCGCGACCGTCCCGCCAAATCCGCCCTGCGTCTTCTCAATCGTCACTGCGACCGCGACCTTCGGGTCCTGTACGGGGGCAAAGCCAATGAACCACGGCTGGGTCAGGTTCGATCCCTGAATCCCGATCGAGGCCGTGCCCGTCTTGCCGGCCACGTCGATGCCACCGAGCTGCGCGGGCGTGCCGGTTCCCTCGTCGACGACGCTCTTCATCATCTGCGCCACCTGCGCTGCGGTCGAGGGCTTCATCACCTGGCTCATCACCTTTGGCTTGATTGTCTCCACCGTCTGCCCGTCCTGGTTGACCACGCGCTGCGCGAAGTGGGGGACCATCAGCTTGCCACCGTTGGCCACCGCGGCGGCGACCATCGCCATCTGCAGCGGCGTGACCTCCAGCCCACCCTGTCCGATGCCAATCCGCCCGATGTCCTCATTCGGGCTGGCCGGACGGTACGCCCGGCCGTTGGGAGCGTAGGGACGGCTCGTGTTGAGCTCGTTGGGCGGGTAGTCGAGCGGCGGCTTGGCGTAGAAGCCAAACCGCTTCATGTACTTGGTCATCGTCCCGCGGCCGACCGCCTCGGCCACCTGCGCCCACACCGTGTTGACCGAGTAGGTGAGCGCGGTCGTCAGGTCGATCGTGCCGAACGGCTGGTTGTTGTCGTTGGCCAGGGGCACGCCGGAGACGTTGATCGGCGACTTGCCGTTGACCGTCGAGTTGGGCGTGTACTTGCCGCTGTCGATCGCCGCCACGGCCGTCACGACCTTGAACGTCGAGCCCGGCGGATATCCGGATTGCGTGGAACGGTTGAAGGTCGAGATGCCGGGGCCGGTCTGGTTCGGGTGGTTGTCGTCGTAGCCGGGGTTCGCGACCATCACCTTGACGGCCCCGGTGCGTGGGTCGAGTGCCACGACCGCGCCGGCCCGGCCGGCCAGCGCCTGCTCGGCCACCTGCTGCGCCTTCGGGTCCAGCGAGGTGTAGACGTCGTCGCCGACCCGGTGCGAGGTGAGCTGACCGAAGATCGAGCTGAGCCCGGTCTGCAGCCCGCGCAGCTCCTCGCCGCGCGAGAGCTCGAGCCCGGCCGCCTGACCGGTGCGGGGAAGCGCATAGCCGACCGACTGGGAGAACAGGTTGCGGGTGGGATAGAACCGGCTCCAGGTACCCCCGGCCTGAGGTCTCGAGATCGCGAGCACCTCGCCGTTGTCAGCCAGGATCCGGCCGCGCTTGATCCGCAGCTCCTGCACGAGCGTGCGGTCGTTGAGCGGGTTGTTGCGCAGCGTCTTGGCGTCGATCACGGTCCACCGCGTGGTCCACGCGATCAACAGCGCGAACAGGATCACGACGACGCCGAACAGCTTGACGATCTGGCTGTTCATGCGGGCCTCCGCGCGCGAGCGCGGTCCGAGACGAGCAGCAGCAGCGCCAGCAGCACGAAGTTGGCGATGATCGAGGAGCCGCCGTAGGAGATGAAGGGCAGCGTCACTCCGGTCAGGGGGATCACGCGCGTCACGCCGCCGACGATCACGAACACCTGCAGTGCAAACACGGCCGACAGGCCGGCGGCGAGCAGGGTCGAGAACGAGTCACGGGCGAGAACCGCGGCCTTGAACCCCCGGGCAACGAACAGCAGGTAGGTGAGCAGCACGGCACAGGCGCCGAACAGGCCGAGCTCATCGGTGATGACTGCGTAGATCATGTCGGTCTGGGGAGCGGGAAGCAGGTTGAAGGTTGTACCGGGAATCGTCAGCGTGGCTTGGCCGAATCCCTCACCGAAGAAGCCCCCGGCCGCCTGCGCAAAGACCGAGTTCGCGACCTGGAAGCTGCCGCCCACCTTGTTGTATTCGTGCGTGGCGAAGGGATGCAGCCAGGCCTCGACGCGGTCGTGCACGTGCGGGATGTGCGTGCCGAGATACCACGCCCCGAGCGCGAATGCCAGCAGCCCGATGACCA
The DNA here is from genome assembly GCA_963796645.1 of uncultured Solirubrobacterales bacterium. GTDB lineage: Bacteria > Actinomycetota > Thermoleophilia > Solirubrobacterales > Solirubrobacteraceae > Palsa-465. The sequence goes on from CAWCMQ010000012.1 coordinate 122,611, forward strand.
CGAACGACAGTCGCCCGGTGGCCACGTACAGGACCGCGAGCAGGCCGCCGTAGAACATCAGCGAGGACCCGATGTCGTGCAGCAGGAACAGGATCAGCATCGCGATCCCCCAGATCACCAGCATCGGCCCGAAGTGCTTGATCGGAGGGATCGTGATCCCCATGAACCGGCGTGAGCCCATCACGAGCACGTGTCGCGTGTCGCGCAGGTAGCTGGCGAGGAACACGACCAGCCCGATCTTGGCGAACTCCGCCGGCTGGAACACGAACAGGCCCGGGATCCGCACCCCGAGGTAGGCGCCGTTGGCCTGATAGCCGATGCCGGGTAGGCGCGGCATCAGCAGCAGCGCCAGCGATCCGCAGACGATCACGTACCGGTACTGCTCGAGCTTGCGGTAGTCCCGGAACGTCACGATCGTGGCCGCGAACAGCACGAGCCCCAGCACGAACCACTGGGCCTGCTGGCGCGCCAGCGTCGTGTCGATTCGGTAGATCATCACGATCCCGAAGCACGCGAGCACGGCGACCAACGGGAACAGGTATGGGTCGGCGTTCGGGAGCGTGATCCGGACGAACACGTGGCCGGCGATGCACAGCCCGAGGAAGATCGCCCCGTACGTCAGCGAGGCGCCGGACAGGTTCGAGAGCTGGTTCGAGCGCTGGATGAACACGCCCGCGAACCCCGCCGTAACCAGCAGGGATGCGGGGATCAGCGCCAGCAGCTCGCGGTTGCGCGCGCTCATCCGCTCACCCTCCCGAGCTCGAGGTCACGGACGAGCTTCGACGCGTCCTCCTGGGATCGGAGGTGGTCGTTGAACAGCGCACCGCGACGATCCGCCGGAACGATGCTGGCCGGCACGCCCGATACGTAGTAGGTCTCATAGAGGCGGATGCCGCCCGGAAGGTCGTAGGGGAAACCGCGGTAAATCGTCACGATCCCCTGCGAGTTGGTGCTGATGAAGTACAGCTGGCGACTGGCCAGGTAGCCGCCACCGCCGACCAGGAACAGGACGACCAGGATCGCGATCAGGGCGGCGATCGGCTTCGCGTACCGGCGCGACCGACGCGGGGTCGACGGCGCCGGGGGTGGGCCCTGCGTGCGCGCCAGCGGCGCGCGCGCCGCTGTGCTCGTCTCGGCCGCGGCGGCGCTCGCCGGGGCGACGGTGTCCGGCTCGCGAGCGCTCGTGACGGCGGCCACGGGTGGACTCCCGACCATCGTTGGCGCATCGACGCCGTCGGGCACGCCGACCTCCTCGAGCCTTGCGAGGACGACGGTGATGTTGTCGCGGCCTCCGGCCTCGTTCGCCTCCCGGATCAGCTGGTCGGCCGCGCGAGGAAGATCCTGCGCCTCGGCGAGGATCGTCGAGATCCTCTCCTCTGACACCATCGAGGTGAGACCGTCGCTGCAGAGCAGCAGGATGTCGCCGCTGCGGGCCGGATAGGTCCAGGTGTCGACCTTCACCGTGGCCTCCGGTCCGAGCGCTCGAGTGATGATCGAGCGCTGCGGGTGGTGTTCGGCCTCCTCCTCGGTGAGCTTGTCCTCGTCGACCAGCGCCTGCACGAGCGTGTGGTCCTTGGTCAGTCGCTGCAGCTTGCCGTCGCGGAACATGTAGGCGCGGCTGTCACCGACGTGGGCGATCGCTACGTGAGCGTCGTCGAGGTAGGCCGCGGTCAGGGTTGTTCCCATGCCCGCCCGCTCGCGCTCGGTCTGCGAGAGCGAGTGGATCCGCTCGTTCGCCTCGTGGATCCTCGAGACGAGTCGCTCCTCCGGCGGGCCGGAGTCGGGCAGGCCCTGCTCGAACGTCTCCACCGCGATCCGCGATGCCACCTCGCCGGCCTGCGCGCCGCCCATCCCGTCCGCAACCACGAACAGTGGCGCGCGAGCGTATGACGCGTCCTCGTTTCCGCGGCGCTGGCGTCCGGTGTCGGTCCTCTGGATCGTTTCGGCGGCTCTGAGCATTGGCTACTGCAGGTAGGAGAACTCGGAGTCGCCGATGCGAATGCGATCGCCCGGATGCAACGGCTGCGGCCCACCGAGCGGCTCGTCGTTCAGGTAGGTGCCGTTCGTGGACCCGAGATCCTCGATCACGAACACATGTCCCTCGCGCGTGATGCGGGCATGGCGTGAGGATGCGAACGGGTCCTCGAGCTGGATCTCGACGTCCCCGCGCCCAAGCGTGGCGCCTCCCGACACGTCGTAGGCGGTGCCTGACTCGTGTCCGGGCGCGTGCTCCACGAGCAGCCGCGGCTCGAACCCATCGTCTCCGACGAGCAGGCTGTCGCCGGCCACGTACATGCCGGTCGCGTCGGCAGGCGGCGCCTGGTCAGACTCGACGACCCCGCCGTGCCCACGCCGCAGATCCCGTAGCGCACTCCGTGCCACCCACAGGAGGAACAGATAGAGCACGGCGAGAAAGCCGAACTTCAGACCTACTGAGACTGGCTCGAGCACGTCCCGCTACTCGATCTCGAAGGTGATCACGGACGTCCCGACCTCGATCTCATCTCCCGGTTTGAGTACCTCCGGCCCCTCGATTCGGCGTCCGTTGAGGCACGAGCCGTTGGTCGAGCCGAGATCATTCAGCACCCAGGAGCCTCCCCGCGGCCTGACCTCGGCGTGCTGGCGCGATACGTTCGGATCCGAGAGCACGATGTCGCACTGGCGGCTGCGTCCGAGCGTGACCCCGGTCGGCCCGACGACCAGGCGTTTGCCCTCGAGCAGCAGCAACGCCGTCTCCTTGCGGGCTTGGGCGCGCTCCTCCAGGGGCTCGGCGATCCTTCCGGCGGCGCTGTAGATCATCGTGCGGCCGGATTGTTCCTCCACCGGAACCTCCTCCGCACTATGCGGAGGCGCGACGACCCGGGTCTGGATCCCGAATTCGCCCAGTCCGAGCCGCTCGTCGGTCTCGAACTCGATCACTGGGCGCGAGACCAGCGCCAGGCGCTCGCGCCGAGCGTGCTCCAGCAGGTAGCCGGCGAGCTCTCCCGCCAGCGCGTCCTCATAGTCCGCGAACCGCTCGCGGTCACGCGGAGACAGGAACACCCGGTACTCGTTCGGCACGTACGTGCGCGACACCGAGAATGACCGGTGTTCCTCCATTTCCCGCGCCAGTTTGCGCGCGATCTCGACCGGGCGCACCTCAGACCGAAAGGCACGGCTGAACGTGCCTTCGACGAGGCCGGCGATCTTGCTTTCAAGGCTTCTCAGAACACTCATGGGCGGCCCCTGAGGGCGATTTCATGCTACGCAAGTTAGGCGTGAGCACGGCCCGCGCGCATCAGCGCCGGGGCGAGGGCGAACACACCGCCCGCCAGCGCGCCAAGAACGGCCGTTCCCTGCGCCAGATGCGCATATCCGGGCCGAACCAGGGCGATCACGGTGGTGGTGGCCGAGACCACGGTAGCGGCCCAAATTGTGACGAGAACGATGTCGATCTGAAGTGAGCGGCCCCTTAGGAGCCACGGAAGCGTGAGTGAGGCGAGCGCCCAGACGGGCGCGGCCGCGAGTACGCCGGACGTGACGATCGGTCGCAGGACGAGGTCGATCGTCTCGCTGACCGACCCGCTCCACGCGTTCTGGGAAGGGATTCCGCGCGTCTGGGCCAGATACAGGCCGGCGCTGGTCAGCGGGGCCGCGAGGGCCAGCCAAACCCAGCCACAGCCCCCAAGCACCGCGCGACGCCAGGGCCCGCCCGCCCGGGCCGCCACGGCGGGCCACGCTCCTGCGAGGCCGATCAGACCCAGGGCCGGCGCCCCGGCGGGAAGTGGCCACGCCGTCCCGTCGCGGATCAGCAGGGGCACGGGCAGCAGGCCGGCGAACAGGACGAGGATCGCCGCGCCCGGACGGCCCTGGATGCTCGCTGCGGTCGCGAGCCCCGTGATCGTCCCGATCCACGCGATCCGCGGCAGCGCCGCGATCAGCACCGTTGCGAGGACACCGACGGCAGCCGGAGCGACCGGGGTCGTGACGAGCGCGTGGGCGGTGATCCAGGCCGCCGCCGCACCGCCGGCGAGCCCGCCGACGATCCGGGCGGGACGGGAGAGCGTGTGGAGCGCGTCCTCGGACTGCTCGCCCCCGAGCGGCTCCTCATCGCCGCGCTCCTCAGGGGGAGACGGCTGTGCGAACGGGTCGGCCTCGGCATGCTCAGCGGCCTGCGCTGGTTGCGCGCGCCATGCTCCGGTGACTACCCCGGGTGTGTCCGCGACCTCGCTCCGCGCCTCTACCAGCGCCCGGTGCAGCTCCTCCACGGTCCCGCGCTCGCGCGGCTTGGGACGGAGGGCAAGGTCGATCGCGCGTCCGAGCTCCTTGGGCAGGTCCCGGCGCTGGCGGCGAAGCGGCGGCAGATGCGCGCCGAGACGGCGAGCGCGCTGGGCCGCGGTGCTCGTCCGCACCGGGTTGACGCCGGTCAGCCCCTCGTAGGTGACCAGCGCGAGCGAGTAGAGATCCGCGGGGGCGCCGGCCTGAAGCCCCTCGGCCTGCTCGGGGGCCATGTAGGCGGCGGTGCCGACCACATCACCAGTGAGGGTCAGCGAGTCGCCGCCGATCACCCGCGCGACCCCGAAGTCGGTCAGCTTCGCCACTCCCGCGGCACTGGTCGGTCGCTCGGGCACGAGCACGTTCGACGGCTTGACGTCACGGTGGACGATTCCCTGCGAATGGGCATAGCCGAGCGCGTCGGACAGCGCGAGCGCGATCTTGACGATGTCCAGGTCCGAGAGCCGGCCCGCGCTCAGCAGCGCGCCGAGCGTCGCGCCGCGCACCAGCTCGGACACGAGGTACGCCGCGTCGTCGTCCACGGCCGCCTCGTACAGCGTGACGATCCCCGGGTGCGACAGGCGCGCCGCCGCGCGTGCCTCGCGCTCGAGCCGCCCGCCCACGATCCGCTCACGCGGAACGACCTTGACCGCGACCTCCCGATCGAGGCGCTCGTCATGCGCCAGCCACACGGTGCCGAACCCACCGGCGCCCAGCCGCTTCTGAAGTCGGTAGCGGTCCAGCACGAACGACGCCTCGCCCCGGTCCGGCGGCAGCGGACGAGGACGGGTCCGGTTGGACAGGCGCGCCGTGCGCAGCTGGCTCGCGCTCATCAGAGCGCTTTTCGTGGTCGCGGCGCCGGGTCCTGCCGGGGGCAGCGGCGGAGGCGGGGGCGATTCGCGGGGCGGGGCGATTCGCGGGCCGGAGGCGGCCGGCAGGGGCAGGGGCCGGGCGTGAGTAGCCTCGCAAACCGGGCGCCGGCGGCCGACCTGTCGACGTTACGTGGGATGAGCAGACTTAACCGTGGATGCTCGCGCCTGCGGTGCGGTGTTTTCGAGGTTATGCCCACTCGCCGCGAGCTCCCTGGTCTCGGAGAACGTCACGCTCGGCGCGCGGCGCTGGCGGCCCGGCTGAGGCAGAAAAGGTCACAAATCCAATCCCGCGCGTCCGGCGGAGGTCCAAAACTCCTTTCAAGCTCAAGCGTGACTTTCCAGCCTCCGTCGGGCCGGACGGGACGGATTTGTGGCGAAGGTACGGGTCGCCCGCTTTGCACTGTTATTTGGATGCTTCGGAACCCCCGCCCCAGGTCACAGACGCCGGCCCCCGCCCGATCCACAGGCCCACTTGTGCTTATCCAGCCGTGGCGACGGTCATACTGGGACTTTCACATCCCCGCAAGGAGCAAGAGAGAGCTTGTCGTTCTTCGACGAGGCAGACGAGCCCCCACCAGCGACGCGCACGACACCGCGTAGACGCCGACCTTCGGGGAGCGGTCGTCGGCCGCCGGGCGATCAGCAGTCCATCCAGATTCGCCGCGCGGTCGCAGCGGCGGCGATCCTGATCGTGCTGATCCTGATCGTGTTGGGCGTTCACAGCTGCCAGGTCAGTCAGCGCAACAGCGCGCTCAAGGACTACAACAACAATGTCGGCTCGCTGATCCAGCAGTCCGACCAGACCTCGACCCAACTGTTCAACGAGCTCTCGCACGGCGGGGGGTCGGCGAACGCCAACAACCTTCAGAACCAGCTCAATGAGACCCGGCTGAGCGCTGAAACGCAGCTCGGCAAGGTCAAGGCGCTGGGCGTGCCGGATGAGATGAAGGGCGCACAGCAGAATGTGATGCTCGCCTTCCAGATGCGGCGCGACGGGATCGAGCAGATCGCCTCCAACATTCAGGAGGCACTCGGGACCTCCACCAGCCGTGACGCGATCAACTCGATCGCCGCCCAGATGGCCCGCTTCTATGCCTCAGACGTCGTGTACAAGGACTACGCGACCCCGCTGATCGTCGGCGCGCTCCGCTCGGCCGGGATCGGGATCGGCGGCACCAATGGCGAGACGATCGAGTCGGGGCAGTTCCTTCCCGATCTGAGCTGGCTGCAGCCGACCTTCGTGGCCGGCAAGATCGGCGCCAAGTCGCCGACCACCAACGGCGGCAAGCCGGCTCCGGGACTGCACGGCCACTCGCTGGACTCAGTCAGCGTCGGCGGCAACACGCTGCAGACCGGCTCGACCAACACGATCGCTGCGAGTCCGCCGCCGACCTTCACCTTCCACTTCACCAACGGCGGGCAGAACAACGAGACCAACGTGGCGCTCAAGGTGACGATCAGCGGCTCGAGTGTGAGCGGCCAGACGGTGGTACCGCAGACGACCGCCGGTCAGTCCACGACCGGCCAGGTGACGCTCAGCTCCTCCCCGCCCACCGGCAGCTACACGGTGACGGCGACGGTGGCCCCCGTGCCGGGCGAACACAACACCGCCAACAACACGCTGACCTTCCCCGTCACCTTCCAATAATCGCCCAGGGCGGGCGATGGCGGCCCGCTCAGACCGCCCGCACGCCCCCCGTCCACACGCCCCCCGTCCAGCCGGACGCCTATGCTGTCCCGGGTGCACGACCTGTCCAGCACAGCGGGGATCGTGGCGATCGCGGCTGGCGCGGTCGCCGTCGTCACATTCATCATCACGATGGTTCTCGCCTTCCGGTTGCGGCGCGTCCGCGCTGATCAGCGAGCCGTGCTCGGAGGGAGCAGCCAGGATCTCGTCGCCCATGCCGCGGCGCTGCAGTCCCAGTTCGAGGCCCTCTCGCAGTACGTGCAGGACGCCGCCGACCGGCTCGACGAGCGCATGAAGGTGGCCGAGACCCGTCTCGATGCGGCGATGGCCTACCGGGCGCTGGTTCGGTACGACGCCTACGGCGAGATGTCGGGCCGGCAGTCGACCTCGATCGCCCTGCTCGACGCCAACCGTTCCGGGCTGGTCCTGTCCTCGATTCACCATCGCGACCAGGCGCGCCTGTACGCAAAGCAGGTCGAGAACGGGCGCGGCGAGTTGGAGCTCTCGCCTGAGGAGAGCGACGCGATCCGGATCGCGCTCGAGGGCGGACTGCCACCGCAGTCCTAGCCGTCCCTGGAATGTGACGACCATGCGTGCCGGCTACTTCGGGCCCGAGGGCACCTGGACCCACGAGGCGCTGATCGACGCCACGCGCGGCCAGCAGCTGGAGCTCGTCTCGTTCCCGACGATCTACGGCGCGGTGATGGCGGTCCACGACGGTGCCGTCGAGCGGGCTCTGGTCCCAATCGAGAACTCGCTCGAGGGTTCGGTCAACGCCACGCTTGACGCGCTCGCGATGGAGACCGAGGACGTCGCGATCGTCGGCGAGATCGTGCACCCAATCCGCCAGTGCCTGATCGCACGCACCGAGTTGGAGCTGGACGAGGTCGAGGTCGTCGTCTCGCACGCCCAGGCGAATGCCCAGTGCGCGCGCTTCATCCGCACTCGCCTGCCCCAGGCGACCGTGCTGTCCGGCACGTCCACGGCCGATGCCGTGCGGATGGTCGCCGAGCACGATGGGCCTTGGGCAGCCCTCGGCACGCGACTGGCCGCCGAGCACTACGGCTGCCACGTGCTTCGCTCCGGGGTCGATGACCTGCCCGACAACGAGACCCGCTTCGTGTGGCTGGCCCACACCGACTCGCCGGTTCCCGACGCACTGACCGGCGAGGCCGCGCTCGGTCCCTGGAAGACCGCGATCGTGTTCTGGGGCGTTGGCTCCGAGGCCCCGGGCTGGCTCGTGCGCTGTCTGTCCGAATTCGCGAACCGGGATGTCAACCTGACCCGGATCGAATCGCGCCCGCGCAAACAGGGTCTCGGCCGATACATGTTCTTCGCCGATCTCGAGGGTCGGGACACCGAGCCGCACGTCGCCGAGGCGCTGTCCGCGCTGCGCAGCCACGTGGAAGTGCTGCGCGTGTTGGGCTCGTTCGTCGCCGCCTGAGCTGGTCGCCGGCGACCCCGGCGGACCTCGGCGACCCCGGCTCGGACGCCTGTCAATGCGGCGGGCGCCGCTCCGCCCATCGGTACACTGGCGCCAGCACCATGGCCAGCTCAGTACCAGCGCCAGCATGGTCCGCGTCGCTTCCAGAGCACCAGCGACGCGGGCGTGAGGTTGGCCGGGTGCTCGTCCTAAATGCGACGTACGAGCCGATCAATGTGTGCACCGTGCGCCGCGCCGTCGTCCTGCTGCTGAAGGAAAAGGCCGAGATGATCGAGCGGGCCGAGTTCGAGCTTCACGCTGAGAGCTGCACGATCGCCCGGCCGATGGTGATCCGTCTCGTCACCTACGTCCGCATCCCGCGTGACACGCACCGGCGCAAGATCACGCGCCGCGCCGTGTTCGCGCGTGACGACTGGACGTGTCAGTACTGCGGCGCGCGCTCAAACCTCACCGTCGACCACGTGATCCCGCGCTCGAAGGGCGGCTCCTCGAACTGGGAGAACATCGTCGCGTCGTGCGCGCCCTGCAACCGGCGCAAGGGGAATGCGCTTCTCCGCCATGCCGGGATGCGGCTGCTCAAACAGCCGCGCACGCCGAGCCCGCACGTGTTCATCCAGGTGGCGAGCCCGACGATCCCGGCCGCGTGGCGGCAGTACCTGGCCGCGTAGGCCCTAGGCCGCGTACGGCTAGGCCGCGTACCGCTGAGCCGACCGCGCCCGGGCCTTGGCCGCCTCGACCTCGCGGTCCTTCGGCGGGGCGCTGGTCTCGAGGTCGTGCAGCAGATGCAGCGAGGCGTGTGCGACCGCATCGACCGCGCGCTCAAACGCCTCCTCGTTGACTCGAGAGGGCTTGTTGAAGCCACTGATCTTGCGGACGTACTGAAGCGCGGCGGCCCGCACCTCGTCCTCGGAGGCCGGCGGGTCGAAGTTGTAGAGAGTTCTGATGTTTCGGCACATGCCCCAAATGTAGATCACCGGCCACCGCACGGCCGGGGCCGGGTGGGGCCGGGTGGGGCCCTCGCCCCTGCCGCCAGCACCTCGGAAGCCCTGGACGGCCCTTCCGGCCCCGGACACACGAAGGGCGCCGTCGACGCCGGCGCCCTTCGCAAACTTCTGACTGCCTATCCGCAGTGAGGCGGTCAATACCGGAGGGACTACTCCCGGCGCCTCCTGCGGCGGTGTCGCGGGGGGACTCCGCTAAGCGGGGTCAGCCTCCGACCTAGCGGCCGGACACCTCCAGGGTCCCGCAAGAACTGTCAGACAAGCTCGGACCACCTCCTTTCTCTGGTAGGCATCAGATTAGCGAACGGTCGCGACGCGATCGAGGGGAAATCGCGAATGCGTGCCAACGTGCCGCTACGGGCCGAGGCCGGGTGGGGCCGTTCGGCCCCTCGTAAGCGGAATGCTCAGTCTTCGGGCGGCGACTCGCCGTCGGGCGCGTCGTCGGCCTCGGGCGCGTCGGTGGCGTCGGTGGCGTCCCCGTCGGCGTCGGGCGCGTCGGCCTCGGCGTCGGCGCCGTTGACCACGACGTCGTCCTCCAGCACCGGTGCCGCGGTCGCCTCATCGGACTCGACAACAAGCGCGACCGCGCTCACCTGGTCGTCGTCGCGGATGTTCATCACACGCACGCCCTGGGACGCGCGGCCGTAGCGGTTGATGCCGCGGACCGAGGTGCGCTGGACCATCCCGTTCTGTGAGATGAACACGAGCTCCTGGTGCTCGCGCACGACGAGCGCGCCGGCAAGCGCACCCTTGTTCTCAGTCAGCGCGATCGTCTTCACGCCCATCGTGCCGCGACCCTTGACCGGGTAGTCGGAGATCGAGGTGCGCTTGCCGTAGCCATTCTCGGTCACGACAAGCAACTCCTGATCGTCACGAGCGACGTCCATCGTGAGTACGGCGTTGTCCTTCTGCGAGACGTTCATCCCACGCACGCCGCTGGTGTCGCGGCCCATCGAGCGGACCTGGTTCTCGTTGAACCGCGCCGCCTGGCCCGAACGCGAGACCATCATGATCGTGTCGTCGCCGCTGGTGCGCCTGACCGCGATCAGCTCATCGTCGTCGCGGATGTTGATCGCGATGATCCCGTCGGCCTTGATCGGGGTGTTGTAAGCCAAGAACTCGGTCTTCTTCACGATCCCCTTCCGGGTCGCGAACACGAGGTACTTGCCCTCGGTGAAATCTCGCGTCGAGAGGACGGACTGGACGCGCTCGCCCTCGCGGAGCGGGAGCAGATTGACCAGCGCGCGGCCGCGCGCGGTTCGCGACGCCTCGGGCAGCTCGTACACCTTGAGCCGATAGACCTTCCCGCGGTTGGTGAAGAACAGGAGGTAGTCGTGCGTCGAGCACACGAATAGGTGCTCGATGTAGTCGTCCTCCTTCATCTCCATCCCGGTCACGCCGAGGCCGCCGCGACGCTGTTGGCGGTACGTGTTGAGCGGCAGCGACTTGATGTAGCCGGAGTGGGTGATGGAGATCACCATCTGCTGATCGGCGATCAGGTCCTCGATGTCGATCTCGCCCTCCGCGTGTGTGATCTCGGTGCGCCGCTCGTCGCCGTAGACGTCGGCGATCTCGCGCAGCTCGTCCTTGATCAGGCCGTAAACCCTATCCTCGTCACCGAGGATCTCGCGCAGCTCCTTGATCCGCTCGACCAGATCGGCATGCTCCTCCTTGATCTTGTCCGCCTCGAGTGCCGTGAGGCGGCTGAGGGTCAGCTGGAGGATCGCCTGCGCCTGGATCACCGTGAGCTCAAAGCGCTCGACCAGGCCGGTGCGCGCAGTCTCCGGGTCGCGGGAGCCGCGGATCAGTGCGATCACCTCGTCGAGGTTGTCGAGTGCGACGAGCAAACCCTCGAGCACGTGCGCGCGCTCCTCGGCGCGGCGCAGCTCGTACTGGGTCCGGCGCACGACGATCTCGCGCTGGTGGTCGACGTAGTGGCCGATCACCTCGCGCAGCGAGAGCGTGCGCGGCACGTTGTCGACAAGCGCGACCATGTTGACGCCGAACGTGGTCTGCAGCGGAGTGTGTTTGTAGAGCTTGTTGAGAACGACCTTCGGGATCGCGTCGCGCTTGAGCTCGACCACGATCCGCATTCCGTGGCGGTCCGACTCGTTGCGCAGGTCACTGATCTCAGACAGCTTCTTTTGGGCGTGCAGCTCGGTGATCTTGAGGATCAGGCCACCGTCGCCGTCGCGACGCACCTGGTAGGGCAGTTCGGTGATGATGATCGCTTCCTTGCCCTGCCCGATCGGCTCGATGTGCGCCTTGCCCTGGACCCGCACGCGACCGCGGCCGGTCTCGTACGCATCGCGAATCCCCTCGCGCCCGAGGATCAGACCGGCGGTCGGGAAGTCGGGTCCCTTGATGTGCTTCATCAGACCCTCGACGGTGATGCTGGGATTGTCGATGTAGGCGATCGTCGCGCTGATCACCTCGCGCAGGTTGTGCGGCGGGATGTTGGTTGCCATCCCGACCGCGATCCCCGAGCCGCCGTTGACCAGCAGGTTCGGGAACCGGGCGGGGAGCACGACCGGCTCCTGCCGCGTGCCGTCGTAGGTCGGCGTGAAATCGACCGTGTCCGCGTCGATGTCGCGAAGCATTTCGGTGGCCAGCCGGTCGAGCCGCGCCTCGGTGTAGCGCATTGCCGCGGCCGAGTAGCCATCGATGTTCCCGAAGTTGCCGTGCCCGTCGACAAGCGGGTAGCGCATCGAGAAGTCCTGAGCCAGGCGCACGAGCGCGTCGTAGATCGCCGAGTCGCCGTGGGGGTGGTACTTGCCCATCACCTCGCCGACGATCTGCGCGCACTTCACGTGCTTGCGGTTCGGCTGCAGGCCGAGCTCGTTCATCACGTGCAGCACGCGACGGTGGACCGGCTTCAGGCCATCGCGCACGTCGGGCAGCGCCCGGCCGACGATGACCGACATGGCGTAGTCGAGATACGCCGAGCGCATCTCCTCCTCGAGCCCGCGCGGCTCTATGTTGCCGCCGCCGATGGTGTCGATCGTTGCCATCCCGCCCTCCTAGACGTCGAGGTTGCTCACGAAACGCGCGTTCTCCTCGATGAACGCGCGCCGCGGCTCGACCTGGTCGCCCATCAACATCGAGAACACGAGGTCGGCCGACGCGGCGTCCTCCATCGTGACCTTGACCAGCGTGCGCGTGGCCGGGTCCATGGTGGTCTCGCGCAGCTCGTCGGCGTCCATCTCGCCGAGGCCCTTGAAGCGGTAGTACTGGATCCCCTTCTGAGCGAGGGCCAGAACCGCATCGCGGAGCTCCTCGTAGGAGGCCGGCTCCTCCATGCTTTCACCGATCTTCACGTGGAACGGCGGTGAGCCTGCGAGCGCATCGAGCTCCTTGTGGACGTCAGTCAGACGTTGGTACTCGTGGGCATCGAGCGTCGCGCGCGGCACCCGGTGGGTGGTGGCAAGTCCGGTCTTCGCCTCGATCGTGCGGATCACGACCTGCTCGTCGTCCTGAGAGAGCAGCTCGGTCCGGTACGCGTGACCGTTGTCGCCGTCCTTGGAGATGTACTTGACCAGGGCGTCCGCTCCGGTGATCTGCTCCTCGAGCAGCCGGGCCTGCTGGATAAACGCGATCACGCCGTGGCCGTGCGAAGCGCGGAGTGCGGAGGCCCACCCCTCGTACTGCTTGAGCAACCGCTTGAATCGCTTCCACCGCGCCTCGGTCAGCTTGAACGGCTTGTTGTAGCGGTCGTAGACCTCGATCTTGTCGAACTTGTCGCCGAGCAGGATCTCCTCGAGCTCGGACTCGCGCTCGATGTAGCGGTGCTTCTGCCCGCGTGTTAGGCGGTACAGCGGCGGCTTGGCGATGTACACGTAGCCGGCCTCGATCAGCGGCTGCATCTCGCGGAACAGCAGCGTCAGCGCCAGTGTCCGGATGTGGGCGCCGTCGACGTCGGCATCGGTGAGCAGCACGATCTTGTGGTACCGCGCCTTCTCGATGTCGAACTCATCGCGAACGCCGGTTCCGACGGCCGTGATCAGGGCCTGAACCTCGGTGTTGGCGAGCACCTTGTCGATCCGGCTCTTCTCGACGTTGAGGATCTTCCCGCGCAGCGGCAGGATCGCCTGGGTGTTGCGGTCACGCGCACTGACAGCCGAGCCGCCGGCCGAGTCGCCCTCGACGATGAACAGCTCGGCCAGTGCCGGATCCTTGACCGAGCAGTCGGCGAGCTTGCCCGGGAGGGTGGAGTTCTCGAGCGCGGACTTGCGACGCGTGAGGTCGCGCGCCTTGCGCGCAGCGGCGCGCGCCTGTGCTGCGGACACGGCCTTCGTGATGACCGCCTTGGCGTCCTGGGGGTTCTCCTCCAGGAACTCGGACAGGCGAGCGTTGACGACCGAGTGGACGAAGCCCTGCATACCGGGGTTGCCGAGTTTGGTCTTCGTCTGGCCCTCGAACTGCGGATCGGCGAGCTTGGCCGAGACGACGGCGGTGAGCCCCTCGCGCACGTCCTCGCCGACGAGGTTGTCGTCCTTCTCCTTGAGAAAGCCCTTGTCGCGCGCGTACTTGTTGAGCGCGCCGGTCAGCGCCGAGCGGAACCCGCTGAGATGGGATCCGCCCTCGTGCGTGTTGATGTTGTTGGCGAAGGAGAACACTGACTCCTGGTAGGAGGAGTTCCACTGCATCGCGACCTCGACCGCGCCCTCGCTGCTCTCGCCCGAGAACGAGATCACCTTCTTGTGGATCGGCTCCTTGTTCTCGTTCAGGTACCTGACGAAGTCGACGATCCCACCCTCGTAGTGGAACTCGGCCCGGTGACCGGACTCGCGCTCATCGACGATCACGATCCGCAGCGCGGCGGTCAGGAACGCGGTCTCCCGCATCCGCTCCTCGATCACGGTGAAGTCAAAGTCAACGCTCTCGAAGATGTCGCCGTCGGGAAGGAACGTGATCGTCGTTCCGGTCTCCTTGGTCGCAGCACCCTTCTTGAGATCGTGCAGCGGCTTGCCACGCTCGTAGGTCTGCGTCCAGACGTGCCCGTCGCGGCGAACCTCGACGTCGAGGCGCTCGGACAGCGCGTTGACGACCGACACCCCGACGCCGTGCAGGCCTCCGGAGACCTTGTAGCCGCCTCCGTCCCCGAACTTGCCGCCGGCATGGAGCACGGTCAGGACGACCTCGATCGCGGGCCGCTTCTCCTTCTCCATCATCGCGACGGGGATACCGCGTCCGTTGTCGATCACCGTGACCGAGTTGTCCGGATGGATGACGACCTCGACCTCACTGCAGTAGCCGGCGAGTGCTTCATCAACAGAGTTGTCAACAACCTCATAGACGAGGTGATGAAGTCCGCGCGGTCCCGTCGAGCCGATGTACATGCCAGGGCGCTTGCGGACGGCCTCGAGACCCTCCAGCACTGTGATGTCCTGGGCGTCGTAGTGTGGTTCTTGCTGGGGGCGCTGTGAAGCGCCGCTGTCTTTCGCCAACGTTCCTCCGATGACGTACGAGACGCCCCGGTTTCGCGCCGGGCCGGCGCGACGGGGCGTCAGAAGCTGGTGTACAGAAGAATAGCACAGCGGACCCCGGAAAGACCCCCTCAAGGTGTGTCAATTTCCCTGCAAAACGGCAAAAAATTGTGCGCCCCAAACCGGCTTCAGTGCGATCTCAGCCGCGTGGGGAGATCCGGGCCTCCAGGCGGCCCCGAAACGGGCGACTCGCAGACCCCGGTCCGATCCGCTCGGCGACGACAAAACGGCCTTCCCGATGGCCCCTGCACAGCCCTGTTCGCGGCCCCTGAAACCTCCTCTCCGCGCCCAGCTCCAGCGTCGCTACCGAGTCGGGGCGAGCCTCCACACGTGACCGCCCCAGTCGCCGACGTAGACGCTGCCGCGATCGGCCGTCGGTGCGGCGAAGATCGCCTTCTGGGACAGCCGGCGCGCCCACAGTGACCCGCCGTCTCCGAGGCGATAGGCCCGCAGCCGCCCGTTCCGGCCAGTTCCGATGTAGACGACCGCGCCGGCGATCGTCGGTGCGCTTCCGGCATCGGGGTAGTCGAAGGATTGCTGCCAGCGCAGCGCGAGTCGACAGTCCGCGCTGAGGGTGAACGCCTGGACACCGGCCCGTAACGTTCGTTCCCGGCGGCGCCGACGGACTCACGAGCACGAGCGTCCGGGTCTTCGGATCCCAGGCCGGCATGCCGTAGAGCGGCACCCCGGTCGGCGTGTCATCGGCGACCCGCAGCCGCTGCGCCGGCCCCGCCGAGATCGTCCGGCGGTCGTAGACGAACAGCTCGCCGTCCTTGTTGATCGCGAACGCCTGCGGCGGGCACCCGGCGGCGTGGATCAGCACGGGTGTGGTGCCGAAGTCACGGTCGGTGCTGTGAAACGGTCCGATCAGTGGGTCGTTGGCCGCTTGGAGCATGAGTGACGGGCTCAGGCGGACCACACTCTCCGCGTACGGCGTGGCCTCGTTCGCGGTGCCGAGCGAGTTCCCGGTGGCGCCGTAGACGTCCCCGTTGCCGCCGTCGATCGAGATGCCGCCCCACCCCCAGATCCCGCCCGCGTAGGCGGAGCTGCCGCCGGTGGTCAGCCATCGCCGTATCTGCGCCGGGTGCTCGACGTCCACCGACACGACGCCGCCGTGGTACAGGCCGGCGTCGCATAGGGACGCGATTGGGACGTACAGTCGCCCGCGCGAGAGCGCGAGAGCGCCCCAGACGAAATCGCCGCCGACGGGGTGGACCCGGCGGGGCCAGCCGGGCACCACGCGACCGGTGGCAAGCTCCAGTGCCCAAGCGCGCCCATCGACGTCCACCGCGTACACGCGACCGGTTCGTCGATCGGCCACGGGCGTGCCCGTGACCCCGAACTCCCCGTCGGGGCTGGCGTCGCAGTCGGGCGTGATCGTCCGGTGCCCGAGCTGCCGGCGCCAGACCAGGCGGCCCGTCATCCCGTCGAGCGCAACCAGCGCACCCTGCTCGGTGGCGACCACGATCAGCGTTCTCGTCCGTCCGGCCGCGCGGACGCGATCGAGCACGAGCGGCTGTGCGGTCACCGCACCCCCGACGTTCGCCTGCCAGATCGACCTCAGACGCGTCGCCTGGGACGGGGTGATCCCGGCCACGCCCGGCAGCGCGCCGGTCCGGGCGTTGGAGTACCCGTAGGTCGCGAGGTCGGCGCGGGAGGCCGGAGCCCCGGTAGCGAGCCCGACCGCGGTGAGCGCGAGGACGAGCCTCAGACCGCGACGCATCGCAGGCGCTGCACCCGGCCGGATTCGAGCAGGCCGTTGAGCCGCTCGACGATCGTCGGAGCCATCAGGTCGAGCTCCTGCGCCCACACCGCCGCCGAGCAGGACACGGTGACCACGCCGGCGCGCTCAGCCGTCGGTGTCGCCTCGGACGCAATCACGTCTCCCACCGCGGTGCGCCACACGCGCTGCACGTTGGCGAGGGGAGTCTCAGGAGCGAGCTCATCGCGCAGGGAGTCAAGCGCAAAGGTCATCGGCCGAGGTCCGCGACGGTAATGGGTCACGCTGCCAGCGCCTCTCGCACGTGCCCCTCGTCAACTTCGAGACGGGCCACATCGTCTTCGCCGGCACCCGGCACGTGCTCCAGATCCGTCGTCGTGATCACAGACTGTCCGGGCGTTGCCCTCAGGAGATCGACGAGTGACTGGCGGCGGGTTCGATCGAGTTCGCTCATCACGTCGTCGAGCAGGAGCAAGGGCGGGCGGCGGCGACTCACGGTGAGCGCCTCGCGTTCGGCCAGGAGCAGCGCGAGGAGCACAAGCCGCTGCTGCCCCTGGGAGCCATAGGTCCGCACCTCGCGATTCTCCCGCACGGTGGAGAGCTCGTCGCGGTGCGGGCCATGCGCGCTGAAGCCGCGCTCGACGTCGCTCGCTCGACGATCCCGCAGCTCAGCTACGAGCTCCTCGACGGTCGACGCCCGGGAGCGCGGGCGGTAGGCGAGCGCCGGGTTGCCATCGACACCGACCTCGCGCGCGATCCGGCTGAAGCCGTCGGCGATCCGATCGATCGCGCTCGCGCGGTCCTGCATCAGCGAGATGCCGTAGGTGGCGAGCTGGCTGTCCCAGGTGCCAAGCGATTGATCCGACCCGCGCCCGGCGCGAACGCGTGCGATCAGGGCGTTCCGCTGAGCGAGCGCCTGCGCGTACGAGCGCCGGGTCGCCACCCGAGCGGGCCACATGGCGGCGATGAACTGGTCAAGATGGGCGCGCCGGAGCGACGGGGCGCCCTTGATCAACTCAAGCCGGTCAGGCAGGAAGACACTCACCAGCGGGCGATCCTCGACGTCGACCATGCGCTCGACCGGAGCCCCGTCAACCCGCATCCGCTTCGGCTGTCCGGGAACGAAGCCGACGGAGAATTCGTGTGGCCCGTCCTCGCCTTCGGCTTCGAGCGTCACCCGCGCCGCGCCTGCGCCGAAGCGCACCACCTCGCGCTCATTGTTGGTGCGGCAGGAGCGCCCGGTGCAGCCGAAGTACGCGGCCTCGAGCAGGTTCGTTTTGCCCGCGCCGTTGGCGCCGGCGACGACCGTCAGCCCCTCGCCCAGTGATGCCCGTGCCTCGGGATAACTGCGAAAGTCGCGCAGTGTGACGGCGGCGACTCGCATCCGCCCTCGCGGCTACACGTTCAACCTGATCGGCATGATCAGGTACCGGAAGCCGCTGTCGTCCGCGGACTCGATCAGGCCGGGGCGAAGGGGGCTGATCAGCTTGAGCAGCACGTCTCCCTCCTGCACGGCCTCGAGCCCATCGCGCAGGAACTCCGGGTTGAACCCGATCTCGAGCGGCTCGCCCTGGAACGAAACCGGCAGCGACTCCTGCGCCTCGCCGACATCCGGCGTCTGCGCGGATACGGTCAGCTCTCCCTGGCCGAAGGACAGACGGAGCGGCGCGTTCTTCTGGGCCAGCAGGCTCATCCGGCGAACGACGTCGGTCAGCTCGCCGCCGGCGACGCGCAGCTCGTGCTCGAAGCTCTCCGGGAGGAGCTGCCGGTAGTTCGGGAACTGGCCATCGATCAGGCGCGACGAGAGGATCACCCGTCCGATCACGAACAGCACCTGGTTTTGGCGCACGCTCACGCTCAACTGCTCGTCGTCCGCGTGCGACGCCACCCGCGCCAGCTCCTGAAGGGCGCGGGCTGGCACGTTGACCTCGAAGGCGGCTGACAGCGGCGACTCGAGTGTCGTCTCCTTGACGCTGAGCCGATAGGAGTCCGTCGCCACCATCCGCAGCTCCCTCTCGGAGGCCGAGACCAGGATGCCGGTCAGCACCGGCCGAGTCTCATCGCGCGAGGCAGACCCCGCCACCTTCAGCGCGGTGCTGACGAACGCCTCGGCCGGCAGTGAGATCGCCGTGGCGTCGTCGGGCTCGGGAAACGGCGGAAAGTCCTCGGTCCGCAGCGTGCGGATGTGAAATATGGCCGATCCCGAGACGAGCTCCACGTCCTGCTCGGCGGCCCGTAGCTCGATCGATACCTGAGGCGAGGGGAGCGAACGTACTACGTCAAGTAGTAGTCGGGCCGGGAGGACGACGACCCCCTCACGCGCGACCTCGGCCTCGAGTGGAACGCGGAGGCCGACGTCCATGTCCGTGGCACGCAGCTCGCACATGTCTGACGACGCCGCCAGCTGCACACCCGAGAGCGCCTGGATTGCGCTGCGGGTTGATGCGACTCGGCTGACCGTCTGTAGCTGTCCGAGCAGAACTTCTTGCTCGAGGGAGATCTTCACGATGAATACCTCAGAAGGAAGGTAGAAGTCATAGGTCGAATAGAAGCTGTGGAGAAGTCCGTGATCGCCCGCAACGAGCGGGTAAGTTGTCGTGCGGGGCGGACTGGCAAGTGTGTCAACAACAGCGGTCGGGTTGGCTTTCAGCCGAGTGAGGAGGTCAGCTCGGCGAGATCGGCGGCGGCATCGGGGTCGTGGTTGACACGGTCGGCCACGCGCTTGCAGGCGTGGATGATCGTGGCGTGGTTGCGACCACCGAAGGCGGCTCCGATGTCGTTTAGCGAGGCGTGTGTTAGCTCGCGGGCGAGGTGCATCGCCACCTGTCGGGGCCACGCCACCCTGGCCGCACGGCCGGCGGAGACGAGATCGTCGATCGTGATCCCGTAGCGCGTGGCGACCGAGGCCTGGATCGCTTGGACTGAGTTGCGGGACGGAGTGGCGTCTGGATACATGCCATCGAGGACCTCTTTGGCGAGCTCGAGGTCAATCGGCCGGCCCGTGAGGGAGTGGTGCGCGACGATCCTGATCAGGGCGCCCTCGAGTGAGCGGATGTTGTCGGTCACGCGCTCGGCGATCAGCTCGAGGACGCGGTCGTCGGCGAGCGCGACATGGTCGAGGG
This sequence comes from uncultured Solirubrobacterales bacterium, assembly GCA_963796645.1. Lineage (GTDB taxonomy): Bacteria > Actinomycetota > Thermoleophilia > Solirubrobacterales > Solirubrobacteraceae > Palsa-465. Next base: position 142,197 of record CAWCMQ010000012.1, read on the forward strand.
CGGCCCGCTTGCGGAGGATCGCGACCCGGGTGGGGAAGTCCGGAGCCCTGATGTCGGCGACGAGGCCCGACTCGAAGCGCTCGCGCAGGCGCTCCTCCACACTCAGGAGCTGGCGGGGCAGCCGGTCGCAGGTGAGGACGAGTTGCCGGCCGGTCTCGTACAGCGCGTTGAAGGTGTGGAAGAACTCCTCCTCGGTCTTGGCCTTGCTGGCAAGGAATTGGACGTCGTCGATGAGGAGTACATCGGCGTCGCGGTACGCGTGTTTGAAACGGTCGACCGAACGCGTGCTGAGCGCGGTGATGAAGTGGTTGGTGAACGCCTCGACGGTCGTGTAGCGGACGGTCGCGCCGCCACCGAACGCCTGAACGTAGTTGCCGATCGCGTGGAGCAGGTGTGTCTTGCCGAGGCCTGGCGGGGCGTGGAGGAAGAGTGGGTTATAGGCCTGGCCCGGGATCTCGGCGACGGCGAGCGAGGCTGCGTGGGCCAGGCGGTTGCCGTCACCAATGATGAACTGGGAGAAGCTGTAGCGCGGGTGGAAGGCAGGGGGCTGCTCGGGGCTCGGCTCGGCTGGGCGGTTGGCTCGCTCGGTGGAGCCGGCGAAGGCAACTGTGATTGAGGGGCCGAGGACCGACCTCGCGCAGCTCTCGATGATCCGCTCGAAGCGCTTCGCGACCCACGTCCGAGTGGCGGGTGGTGCCCGCAGGCTCAGCTCGATGCCGTCCCAATCCGCGACCTCGATCGGTGACAGCCAGATGTCGAAGACGCTTTCGCCGACGGAGCGCCGCAATTCGGCGCGGATCTCATGCCAGGCGGGAACTGGCTCGGGGTGCGCGGGCAGCTCCAAGCGTCTCCTTTGGGGGAGGTTCGGGGACCGATAGATGAGGGACGCCGGGAAGGGCGCCGCGGGCGAATATATCAGCGGCCCCGTGGGCCGAACCGGGGGCTCCGGAGTCGCTTGACGCAAAGCGCGGGAAAAAGCGGTGGGGTCTTCGAGGCGACGATTTTTCGGGTTGCCGGCGGCGATCAGGGCGCTGCGTATACTGGTCGCGGGCCCGCCGTGGGCCGGTGAAGTCATGAAACGCACCTATCAGCCAAAAAAGCGCAAGCGAGCCAGAACGCATGGCTTTCGCGCACGGATGAGCACCCGCGCGGGGCGAATGACGTTGAAGCGCCGTCGCGATAAGGGTCGCAAGCGGCTGACTGTCTGATGAGCCGGACGGCCGCTTCTCGGCCGAAGCAGGGCCGCGGAAGGCTGTCACGCAGCGCAGACTTCGATCGTGTGTTCCGGGCGGGCCGATCGCAGGCGTCCCGAGAGTTCGTGCTGCACGTGTTCCCCCGTGGAGACGAGGATGATCCCCGCCTGGGTCTGTCGGTATCGCGCAAGGTCGGCGGCGCCGTCGAGCGCAACCGGGTCAAGCGCCTGTTGCGTGAGGCGTTCGCGGCGGAGAGTGCGAAGCTGCCGCCCGGCACCGACGCGGTGATCGTGGCACGCCCGGAGGCCAGGGCTCTGGCTGAGCGTGAGGGTCTCGAGGGCATTCAGCGCACGGTTGCCGAGTTGATCAGGCGGGTGGCGGAGCGCAGCGAGGGGGCAGGCCGATGAGGCTTGTGCGATCCGCCGTGATCCTGCCGATCCGGGTCTATCAACGCCTGTTCTCCGGCATGTACGGACAGCGGTGCAAGTACTACCCGTCGTGCTCGGAATACGCCGCGCAGGCGATCCAGAGATTCGGCATACTCAGAGGGCTGGTCCTGGCCGGCTGGCGGTTGTTGCGATGCAACCCCTGGAGCCATGGAGGATTCGATCCCGTCGAGGATCAGCGGTTGTTCAAGACACGAGCGCCCGCACAGAGCGCCTGAGCCATGCTTGTAACCGCGAACATCTTCCAGCCGCTGATCGACGTCTTTCAGTCGATCCTGACCTTCTTCCACAACAGCATGGGGGTCCCGTGGGGCTGGGCGATCGTGCTGCTGACGATCGTCGTGCGGGCGGCGCTGGTCCCGTTGACGGTCAAGCAGTTCCACTCGATGCAGCGCCTGCAGCAACACACCCCTGAGTTGAAGGCGATCCAGGCGAAGTACAAGGACGACAAGCAGCGCCAGCAGCAGGAGTTGATGAAGTTCTACAAGGAGAACCAGATCAACCCGTTCGGCGCGTGCCTGCCGCTTGCAGCACAGCTGCCGGTGTTCATTTCGCTGTTCTACATGCTGCGCTCGAGCCTGCGGATCGACATCTGTCCGCAGAGCCAGCCGAACGCGCACCTGGTCAACGGACACTGGGTCGGGATCAGCCACGCCCACACGGTGCCCTGCGGGCCGCACAACGGCGCGAGCTTCCTCTTCATCCCCGACCTGACAAACAAGGCCAGCGGCGCGGTGCTGGTTGTGCTGATCGTGCTCTACGTCGGCACCCAGCTCGCCTCCAGCCTGATGATGTCGAGCCCGACGATGGACAAGACGCAGCGGCAGATCATGCTGGTCATGCCGCTGTTCTTCGTCATCTTCATCATCAACTTCCCCGCCGGCGTGATCGTGTACTGGATCACGACCAACACATGGACGATCGGTCAGCAGTACGTCGTCAAACGACGAATAGGCCCGATCGTGCCGCCGGTCGCCGCCACGGTCGATGGTGGTGATGGCGGCTCGGGCCCGAAGGGCTCGAGCGGCGGCGGCACGGATGCGCGCGGGAAGGGCACGGACAAGGACGGCAAAGGCACCGGTTCCGACGGCAACGGCAGGGGCGGCAGCGGTGGACTGAGCGGCATCCTGGGCCGACTGAGGCCGGCTGAGGAATCCGCCGCGGTGGCGCCGAGGACGTCTCGCGGCGGCGGCACACCGCCCCCTCCGCCGCGCAAGAAGAAGAAGCGTTCAGGGCGCAGGCGATAACGGTGAGCGAAGCATCAACGCGAGTCGAGGACCTGCTCGAGCGAATCGTGTCCGACGCTGGGGTGGACGCAACGATCGAGGTCGACGAGGACGCGGACGGGATCTCGGCCCGCCTTCTTGGCGACGACCTCGGTCTTCTGATCGGCCACCACGGACAGACCATCGACGCGATTCAGCACCTCGCCTACCGGATCGCCTACCGCGGTTCCGACAGCCGCAAGCGCGTGGAGGTCGACGCGGCCGGTTACCGCGAGCGCCGCGCCGTGGCTCTTCGCGCCGCCGCGGACCAGGCGGCTGAGGCCGCCGTCAGCGACCGGCGACCGGTGGAGCTGGAGGCGATGAGCGCCCTCGAGCGCAAGGTCGTCCACGAGCATCTGAAGACCCGCCACGACGTCGAGACCTACAGCGAGGGCCAGGAGCCCGCGCGCCGGCTCGTCGTGGCGCCCCTGGTGGACTGAGGAGACCCGGGGGTCGCGGGCTGGCGGGGCGGGGGGTCGCGGGCGGCGCGGGTCGGGTTGCGGGTTGTGGGTCGCGGTCGGCGGCGCGCGGATGAGGGTCCGGGCGGCCGGCGAGGGTCGGGATAACGAGGCAAGCGCAGCAATGCGGGCGCCTACGTGTGCGCGATTGGGTCCGCTGAGAGGCTGGGTGAGAAAGCCACGATATGCGTCGTTTTCAGACCCAGCCTCCCGAAAGGGCTGGTCGGCGCGTGCTCGTGGTCACGATCGCAACCGGCCAAGGCGCGCCCGGGGCAGGCCGGTCTGCTTACTAAGTCGGCCCAGAGCCCGAGCGGCGTGCCGAACGACTCCGGGTCAGCCTCGGTTTGGCCAGTTTTGGCGCGCGCGGCCGGCCGGGAACGCGCACCGGCGAGCCGCGCACCCCCGTAACCTCGCAAACTCGCCACCGTGGCGCCTTGGTTTGCTGCAATCAGATCTCGTCAGCAGACCCAAAGCGCCACCGTCGCTCTGCCGGACCCGGGTTTGCGAGGTAGTGCGTATCCGGTTTGTTCCGTTTTGTGTTAGGCGGCTGTTCGGGTGATCTCGCTGTAGGTCGTCGGCTGGTGGAGGGTGGTGAGGCCGAGGAGGGTTTGGAAGGCGGCCATTGGGGTGTTGCGGCGGTTGTGGCGGAAGACGTATTCGTCGAGGTAGACCTGGAGGTGGGGGTCGCTGACCGAGCGGTGGGTGCCGTGCATCCACGCTTTGAGGTTTGAGACGGCGCGGTGCGCTCGGGGGAGCAGCAGCTCGCCCGAGGTGTCGGTGCGCTGGACTCGCTTGCGATGTTCGAACCCGAGCTCGGTGAGGCAGTTGTATGAGGTCCACCCGTCGGTGTGCACGATCGTGCCGGGCGCGGTCGTGGCCCTCACGAACGCGCCGAGCGACTGCGCGGAGAGATCGTCGAGGATCTGCAGGCGCAACCGGCCGGAGCCGGCGCCGCGAACCTCGATCGCCACCCCGATCAGCGCCTTCTTGCCGCGGGCGCGGCCACCAGAGAGCCCCGGTTCCTCGCCACCGAGATAGAACTCGTCGACCTCGATCTCCCCCTTCAGCGATTCGCGCTCGGGAGCGACCATCGCCCGGCGCAGCTTCTGCAAGATCAGCCACGCGGTCTCATATCGCGACAGCCCGAGTTGGCGCTGCAGCTGCCTGGCCGAGATCCCCGGGTGATGCGTGGCGACCAGATACGCCGCCCAAAACCAGGTCCGCAACGGCTGCCGCGACTTGTGCATCACGGTTCCCGCCGTCACCGAGGTCTGCAACCCACAGTCCTTGCACTGCCACACCAACCGCCGGCGATGCATCACCCCGACACGCGACCCGCCACACCGCCGACATCGAAAGCCTTCCGGCCACCGGCACGCGAACAGATAGTCGCGACACGCATCCTCATCGGAAAACCGCTCCTGGAACTCCATGATCGAACGAGAAACCCAGGCCGCGGCACCCCGTCAAGCTACAAACCCACCCAGACGGAACAAACCGGATACGCACTTGCGAGGTTACTCACGCCTCCTCAGCGCCCGACCTGGCGCTGGGGCCTTCCGGCCAGTCTCCGGGCGGACCGACACGCCGCGCCAGCACAACCCCGACACGCCGCGCCAGCACAACCCCGCCCCGCCTTGGGACCGCCCGGCCTTCAGCACAACCCCGCCCCGCTCCGCCCGCCCCAGCGCCCCCGCCCGCCATCCGCCCCCCGCCCGCCCCGCCCCCGTTTCACGTTTTTCTCCCCGGTGAAACAGCTTCCGGCGGCTTCAGGCGGTACAACTCGGGACGTGAGCCCGCTCTCCGACTTTGACCGCGGCGTGGTGGTTGGGCTGCTGATCGGGCAGGGATCGTTTGGAGGAGACGGCAAGCAGCCTCAGGTCACGCTCCGGATGCACACTCGTCACGAGGCGCTTTTCAGGTGGCTCGTTGACCGCTTTCCCGACAGCCGGCTGTATGGCCCGTATCACCACGGTGGACGGTCGTATTTCCAGTGGATGGCCCGCGGGCCGACGTTGGTTCGCGACCTTCTACCTCTGCTCGAGGGCGAGATTCAGGCTGAACTCGACGGTTATGCAAGCGACCGCCTGCGCGAGATGTGTGAGCGCTACGCGGGATACATAGCCCGTGAGCGCGAGCGATCGCAGCGCTAGCGGGCCGGATCGCGTCCGGGCCGGCGTCGAGGGTCTGGTCCGGCGGTTTCAGCTCCCGCCCACCACGATCGAGCGCCTAACGGCGCTAGCGACCATCGTGGTGGAGGATCCGGCTGCGCCCACCACGGTTCGCGATCCCGATGCCGTAGTGCGCGACCACCTGGCCGACTCGCTGGTCGCCCTCGAGCTCGAGGAGGTGCGATCCGCCGGAACGCTCGTCGATCTCGGATCTGGCGCCGGGTTCCCCGGGCTGGCGCTCGCGATTGCCCTCCCCCGAGCCCGAGTTGGCCTGATCGAGAGCAATCGCCGCAAATGCGAGTTCATCGCGCGGGCAATCGAACGCACGGGCGCCGCCAACGCATCGGTGTTCAACGCCCGGGTCGAGACGTGGAGCGACTGGACGAGCACGGTCGACGTGGTCACGGCCCGCGCGGTGGCGCCGCTCGCGGTGCTGGCCGAGTACGCGGCGCCTCTGCTCCGGCCCGGTGGCGCCCTGGTCGCGTGGCGAGGGCGGCGCGACCTCGAGGCCGAGAGCGCCGCAGCCCGGGCCGCGGCCGAACTCGGTTTGAGACCGCGCGACCCGATCGCCGTTACGCCATATCCGGCGGCCAAGCATCGCCATCTGCATGTGATGGTGAAGGTCGCTGAGACGCCCGAGCGCTTCCCGCGACGCCCCGGGGTCGCTGCCAAGCGCCCGTTGGGCGGCGTTTGACCCCCGCCCCGCCCCGCCCCCCATGAGCCGACCACACTCAGCCCACCCCCATCCCCGCCGACCCGGCCCCGCCCCCCCGACCTCGCAATACGCAACATCCCAGCCCCTCGTCTGACCGCCAACGCCGCTAGCTTCCATGACCAAATGGGAACCGTCTATGCGATCGCCAACCAGAAGGGCGGGGTGGGCAAGACCACGACGGCGGTGAACCTCGCCGCGTGCGTGGCCGAGGCGGGCTACGAGTCGCTGGTCGTGGACATCGACCCCCAATGCAATGCCACGCTCGGCCTTGGGGTCGGAAAGGACCGTCCGGTCACCGTCTATGACGTCCTGCTGGGCGGCGCGTCGTTGTCCGAGGTGATCGTCCCAAGCTCGATCGAGCATCTGGCGGTTGCGCCCGCCGGGCCGGACCTCGCCGGCGCGACGGTGGAATTGCCACGCGAGAGCGGGTCAGAGACGCGGCTGCGCGATGCGCTCGCTCCGGTCCGGAACGACTATGCCTTCGTGCTGCTCGATTGCCCTCCATCGCTCGGGCCGCTGACTGTCAACGCGCTGGTCGCCGCAGATCGGGTGATCGTCCCCGTGCAGGCTGAGTATTTCGCGCTGGAGGGACTCGCCGGCCTGCTCGACACGCTCTCGCTCGTCCAGCGCGAGATGAATCCGCGTCTGACGGTGGCGGGGATGCTGCTGACGATGCACGATGGGCGCACAAGGCTCGCGCAGGACGTCGAGCGCGAGGTGAGAGAGCATTTCCCCGAACTGGTGTTCGATACGGTCATCCCGCGCAACGTCCGCATCGGCGAGGCGCCGAGCTTCGGAAAGCCGGTCATTCATCACGATCCGCACTGCGCCGGCGCGGACGCATATTTCGAGCTAGCTAAGGAGGTGGCCGCGCGTGGCTGAGCGACAGAAGGGCATGGGGCGTGGGCTGGCGGCGATCCTGTCGGCGGCACCTAAGGACGACAGCGAGGAGCTGCGCCGCCTGCCGGTCGACCTGATCGAGCCGAATCCCAACCAGCCCCGGAACGGATTCGACGAGGAGACCCTGGTCGCGCTCGCGGAGTCGATTCGCGTCCGCGGGGTCCTGCAGCCCGTGCTCGTCCGACCGCTCCCGGGCGGCAGCTATGAGCTGATCGCAGGCGAGCGGCGCTGGCGCGCGGCCCGCATGGCCGAGCTGGAGATGATCCCGGCATTGGTACGGCGTCACGACGACGCGGCGTCGCTCGAGATTGCGTTGATCGAGAACATGGCGCGTGAGGATCTCAACCCGATCGACGAGGCCCGGGCATGCGCTGCGCTGGTCGAGGAGCTCGGACTCACGCGAGAGGAGGTCGGGCTCCGCGTCGGCCGCAGCCGCGTCGCGGTATCGAACCTGATCCGTTTGCTCGACCTGCCCGACGAGGCGCTCGAGCTGATCGAGCGTGGCGATTTGACCGAGGGCCATGGTCGCGCTCTGCTGCTCACGGATGACCATGCAGCGCGCAGGAGCCTCGCGCGCGCCGCTGCCGACGCTCGCTGGTCGGTGCGCGAGCTCGAGGCGCGGGCCCGGTCCTCCGCCCCGTCCGCCCCGCCGCGAGCCAAACGCCCGTCACGTAGACACCTTCATCCGGATCAGGAGGCCGCGGTCCAACAGATCTCGGACTCGCTGGGCGAGGCGCTCGGCGCAGAGCTCGACGTCACGCCCGCCCCCGGGCACGGCTACCGGGTGCAGCTGAGCTTCGCCTCGCTCGACGAGGCGCTCGATCTGGCTCGACGCCTACGCGTCCGCGCCGCCGCCTGAGCGCAGCTACCTACCGCTGAGCAGCGTCTCGCGCAGGCGCGGCGCCGTCAGGGTGACCAGCATCGCGATCGCCGCCATCACCAGGAGCAGCGCAAGTGGCGTGTGGTCAAAGGAGCGGATCGCCAGTGCGACGGCAGGTATCGCCGCCACCAACGCGATCGCGTAGCCCTGGGCGAGTCTCCAGGCGATCGCTGCCAGCGCGACGCCCAACAGGATCAGCGTGACCATCCCCCAGATGTGCCCCGTCTCGTGATCGCGCTGAAGCAGCGCCGGGCCGGCGCGCGTGAAGGCGATCCAGCCGCCCAGCCCGAGCGCCGTCAGTTCGAGGTCCTGGCGTGTGACCTTCGGCCGCGGCGTGGCACGGGCGGCAAGGATGATCGCAGCAAGCACCAGCAGTCCGAACACGACGACGGTCCAGTGCGGCGTCTTGAACGCTCCCTGCGAGAGCCTCGTCCACCAAATGTGGGTCGAGCGGCCGGTGTCGAGGATCGGGCCAGTGATTGTGGCAATCGTCATTATCCCTGTCGAAGCGACGGCCAGCGAGAGTGTGGCGATCGGCGCCTTGCGATAGGCGGCGGCGAGCGGAACGGCGAGGAATGGCAGCAGCGTGATCAGGAAGCGAGGGCCGGGCACCCCGCCTCCGAACGGCAGGTAGTAGCAGGCGTTGTAACCGAGGTAGGCCAGAACCACCGCAGTTGGGACTAGAGCGTCCATGCGCCGGCGCTCGTGGTAGAGGACGAAGATCCCGGCCAGGGCCGCGGCGGTAACGGGAGTGACTACGAACAGGCCGCGGTCGGCGACGAGCAACCTGACGAACGTCCGCAGGCTGGGAGCCCCGAGTCCGAGGACGCCGCTCGAGTTGGCCGCGACGTACGAGTAGGAGAGATGGAAGGGAGATCCGAACGCCCACCAGTCGTAGAGCAACAGGGGCAGAAGCCCGATGACCCCGCCGACGCCGAAGGCGACCAGTGCTTTGACGCGGTCCTTGCGTAGCGCAACGAAGGCTGCCAGCAGTAGGGCGAGCACGGTCAGCGGGTACTCGGTGCTGACCGCATAACCGGCCAGCACCCCGGACAAGACAACCGGCCACAGCCGGGTGCCGCCGCGTTCTCGTTCTCGCCACAGCAAGCAGAAGGCGGCAAAGCCGAGGAACGCCGAGAAGACGTGCGAGAAGAACAGTGTCGCGAATGGCAGCAGCAGCGTGCCCAGTCCGAGCGTCACGGCCGCCCGTGCGCCCTGGCCTGGGTCGCGGTCCTCCACGAGCCACCAGGCGAGCAGGAGGATCAGCGTGACCGGAAGCGAGCAGCCAAAGATCACCAGCAGGTGGACCGATGTGCGGTCCACGCTGCGCGAGTGCTGCGCCCCGCTGATGAACCCAAGCGAGCGCGCCACGTGGTAGACGGGAAGCGTGAACAGCCCCAGCCCGGGCGCCTTGTCGGACAGGAAGTGGTGCTGGTAGACGGCGCGGTCGCCGGTCGTGTGCCGGTAGGCGTCGATGATCGGCGTGCCGTGATCGAACGCGCGCACCTGGTCGTAGTGGGAATACTCGTTCCACCCGACCTGATGCTGTTCGACTACGGCGAACGCGATACCGAGACACGCGACCGCGACAATCCCCAGAATCGCTTGCCGCGCCCCGATCCGCGCGGGGATCCGACCAAGGCCCGTCACGGCGCAAAAAAATAGCGGGCAATCCGGAAACGGGCGTTGACCCCGCCACGCATCTCTCTAAGAACATCCATAGAATGCGCTCAGGTGAGGCTGTCGCGTGGGCACCATAGGGGCAGACGTTGCTGGCTGTACGCGTTGGCGTGCGCAGCATCGGCGACCCTGATCGCGCCGCCGGCGGCGTTGGCCAACTCTCACTCCGCCGACCTGACCACCTACGGCTACGGCCTGGCGCGGGTCAGCGCGAGCCCGGCGCCGGTCGGGATCTCGACCGGCCAGGCGACGCGGCTGAAGGTCGCGTGGGGCGTGCATCTGAACGGCGCGATCGACGGGCAATCGCTGATCGTCAACGACGTGCGCATTCGGGTTCGCCGCCACCACAAAAGCGTGGTCCGGACGCGCGATCTCGCACTCGTCGCCACCGAGCACGGGGAGATCGCAGCACTGCGCGTCAGCAACGGGACGCGCGTGTGGACCCGGCAGGTCGGCTCGCACACGATCAGCCCTGATTGCCAGGCGAGCCCCGACGGTGAGTTCGGCGTCACCGGGACGATGGTCGCCGACCGCGCGCACAACCGCCTTTACGCGGTCGACGCGAACGGGTTCGCGTGGGCATTCGACCTCCGCACCGGCCGGACCATCCACGGATGGCCGGTGCGAATCCATCCATCCGACGCCGACTTCGTCTGGAGTGCACTGACGCTCTCCCACGGATGGCTGTACGTGCCAGTTGCTTCGCTCTGCGACCGCGGCAGCTACTACGGCGGGATTCGGGCGGTCGACGTCACGCACCCGAGGTTCATCCACCGGTGGCTGACCACGCACGGAACGCACGCGTGGGCGGGCGGGATCTGGGGCTGGGGTGGCGTTTCGGTCGACGCGGCGACCGGGAACGTGTTCGGCGCCACCGGGAATTCGATCGGCACGCCGAACGAGGCAACCGGCTATGCCGAGCGGATCGTCCGCCTGAACTTCAACCTCAAGCTCCAGCAGAGCAATTACCCGCTGCGACCGCCATACCTGATCAGCGATCGGGACTTCGGAACCACCCCGGTCCTGATCCGCTCCCGCGGCTGTCCATTGCAGGCGATCGTGATCAACAAGGACGGTCGCCTGTACCGGTACGACGCCAACCACATCAGCGCCGGCCCGCGCCAGCACATTCAGGTCGCCAACATCACGCCGAGAACGATCCCGCTCTACGGGATGCCGGCCTACGATCCCAAGAGCCACCGACTCGTCATCGTCAGCCCGACCACGGCGCCGGGCGGGCGCGAGCGCGCGGGCATCCAGACGTTCAGGTTCACGCGTCACTGCACTCTGGTACCGAGCTGGCAGCACGGCTTCTACTCGCCCGACGCCGGCAGTCCGCCGACGATCGCTCAGGGCGTGCTCTACATCTCGAGCGGGCGCGACGCGGTCCTCGCCGCCTACCGCCTGAGCGACGGGCATCAGCTGGGGGCGCATAAGCTTTGGGCGACGAGCTTTGCAGCTCCAGCGGTCGCCGACCGCACCCTGATTGTCGGCGACTGGCGCGGCCACGTCTGGTCATTCCGACCCAGATAACGCGCTCCGGGCGGCCGGGGCTAAGTCGCGCCTCCGGCGGGTGGGGCTAAGATTGCTCCAGACCGCTCCGGGAACTCCGATCGGTCGTGCATGGGCGATTAGCTCAGTCGGTTAGAGCGCTTCTCTGATAAGGAAGAGGTCCCAGGTTCGAGTCCTGGATCGCCCACTGGGGAAAACTGTCCAGGCTGCGTCTTTGCACATTTAGAGATGGACGACGAGGGTCGCGGCTGGTAGGTTCGCGATCTGATGTGGGCGCAGCGTGTTGGTGGGCGTGCTTGGTCGTTGGCGGCTTCACGGTGGCACATCGACTCGTGCTTGGCGCGCGCGTTCGGCGTCGGTATCGTCGGCGACTGGCGACTGGCGCCTGGCCCAGGTCGCGGTCAGGTCGGCGTAGGGAGGTGTGTCGCCGTTTCCTTCGCGGCTGCGCGGGCGGCGACATTCGCCGACGGCAGGATGGATGCCCCAGCCGAGGATCTCATCCGACGCATTGATCGCTCGGATCCGTTCGATGCAGACCGCATCCGGCGCCGACAGTTGACTTGTATGGCATGGCTTTGTGGTATGCGGCCGCTCGCTGGTGTGGGATCAACCGGCTTGGTGCGAGCAATAGCCGCGATCTGGCTCTGCGCGCTTTGCCTGAGCGCATCCCCGGCCGCCGCAACGGTGGGAGCCACTTACACGGCGGTGCCCATGGCGGGGACGGCCGGCACGTGTATCAATGAGGCGAGGGCGGTCAACGATCTCGGCGACGCCGTTGGGTTGGCTTACTTCCCCGGTAGCCAGGCGGCCAACACGTCTCACATGGAAGCGTTCTACTGGCACGCCGGCAGCCTGCTCCAGTTGCCGGCAGGCGACTCGTCGTTGCACGTCTTCGGCAATGGGACGTGCTCGGACGGCATCAACTACATCGCCAACGACATCAACGCGTCGGGCACGGCCGTCGGCTGGGCGTACTTCAAGGACCCGAATCCCGCCAACCAGGACGACCGACTCGCGGCGGAGTGGCCAGCCGGAGCCGGTGCTCCGACGTCGCTCGGGCTGCTTCCGAGCGCGACTCCGGCGAAGTGCTTTAGCGAGGCGCCGTCGTTCGTCTCGGAGGCCGACGCGATCAACGCCGGCGGGGACATCACCGGCAACTCGACCTTCTGCACCGCCAGCGGTTTTGCGCAGTACAGCGCGGTGCTGATACCTCACGGGGGCACGCTGGCGACCAGCGGCCAGGTGATCGCGCCACCCACCCTCGGCGGGATCGCGACCGGTATCGCGATCAACAGCAGCGATCAGGTCGTCGTCAACCAACAGCCCTCGGCAAATCCCAACGCGACCGAGTCCGACCTCTGGTCCAAGTCCGGCAACACGACAAAGCAGCTGCCGTTCGTGGCCAGCTTCTGGTCGAACGTGCTGAACGACTCGGGCGTCGTGGTTGGCACCGACAACAACCTGCCCGTCTACTCGGTCAACGCCGGTGGCGAGAAGCACCTGACCCCGGCCGGTGGGCTCCCGAACGGCTACGCCAACGGCGTCAACGCCGACGGCGACGTCGTCGGCTACTCGTTCGGCAACGGCAAGTCGATCGCGACGCTGTGGCCGGTTGCGGTGGCGCCCGCGACCGGGACGCCGCCGCCGCCGATCGATCTGCAGACGCTGCTGCCGGCCGGGTCGCCGACGCTGGTCGGCGCGCTCGCGATCAGCAAGAACGGGACGATCCTCGCCTCGAGCGACAGCGGCTACCAGATCCTCGTCCCCGGCGGCCAGCGGATCTCCGGCCGGGTCACCGATCCCGAGTCGCAGGGGATCGGCACAGTCCAGGTCGAGGTCAAGGGCACAGACAGCGGTGGGCACGCGATCGACAAGACCTTCACCACCGACCCGAGCGGCGCGTACCTCGCGACGCTCGACCCCGGCACGTACACGGTCACGCCGCATGGGACCGGCCCGCAGGCCAGCACCGAGTTCACTCCGGGCCGCTGCGACGGCACGAAGGGCACGGACTCATGCGCGGTGCCGCTCGCCAAGGACCAGTCGGCCGTGGCCGACTTCACCGGCTCGTTCTCGCTCGGCGCAAAGGTTAAGGATGAGACCGGCGCGGGCACGCCGGGGGTGACCGTGCAGATGCAGCGTGACGGGTCTCCGACCGATCTCGTCACCGCCGTGACCGGGGCCGACGGGACTATCAAGAAGGATCTGGGGCCCGGCAACTGGACCGTCACGGCGCTGAAGAAGGGCGACTCGGCGTTCTTCCCGGTCACGAGCACCGACTGCGTGGTGCTGGGCACCGACTGCCACGTGACGCTCGATCGCGATCGGCTGGTGGACTTCTCCAGCTGCGTCGTGCCCGACCCGCACGGCACACCGCTACCCGGCTCGCTCGCGACCACCGGCGACATTCCCGGCGCGAAGACGTTCGGGAGCCTCGAGGCGGTCGGCTGCTGGAAGGACGAGGGCGACGGCAAGCGGTTCACCAGCACGCAGCCGGTACGGCTCGATGGGATCGACGTCCAGCCCGCCGGCAAGACGACGATCACGCTCGATCCGAACGGGCCTCACGTATCCAGCGACGGGCCCGTGACCGTCTGGATCGACGGGATCCCGGCCTGGAAGTCCGAACATTTCGGGATGACCTTCTCCGGCGGGGCGGGCGGCGCCGTCAGCGACATCGAATCCGGCAGTGCGTCGACTGGGATAACCCCCAACATGTTCGGCTGGCCGATCAACATCGGGACCGGCAACCCGGTCGGCAACAACGGCGGGACAATCGGCGTGCCGTGGGTCTTCTCGCCGGGGGTTACGACGATCAGTCTCCAGGGCCAGGTCGGGCCACGCTTTCCGTCGACGATGCAGGCGCAGTGGAACTTCGGCGACGGCAAGTTTGAGCGGCCCGGGCCGAACGGGCAGCCGGAAGGGGTCCAGAGCGTCGCGCTACAGGGCACGGTCGAGCTCACGAACCGGCGCGGGATGAAGTTCGGCGGATGCTTCGCGCCGTTCAACGACAAGCAGCTCAAGCTGTTCGGCGCCGACGCCGGGTCGCTTGCGCTGGCGCAGATCTGCTACGACCCGAACCCGATGATGCAGCGCTGGTATGGCCAGGCGCTGTTCGAGCTGCCCGCCGACGTCGGCATCGTGAAGCACGTCAACGTCCAGCTCTCGTTCCAGAACATCAAGGCCTCGGGCGCGTTCGACCTCCGCGGCTACGACCTCCAGGCGCTGCAGTTCCAGCTCGGAGGCCTGGGCGGGGAGGGGATCCCACTGGCCGAGAGCGGGCTTTTCCTGCAGCGGCTCGGAGGCGGCTTCCAGTGGGACTACTCTAAGCAGCCGCCGGTCCTGTTGACCAACGTGACGGCCGGGATCAGCCTGGGGCCGCGGATCTCGCTGCCGTTCGGCCACGCCGCGCCGCCCGAGGCCGAACTCCTGAGCGCCGACGGGAAGCTCGAGTGGAGCTGGTACTCCGACCCGATCGTTCTGAACATGTCGGGCCAGCTCTCGGTCCTGCACGCGACGCCGTACGAGGTCGACCTCGGCTCGGGCAAGGTCACCTACTACTTCAGCAACACCTCCGGCAAGCAGGGCGGCCGGGCCGATATCCAGGCCCACGGCCAGCTCCACCTCCACGTCCCGTTCCTCGGCGACGTCGGTGGGCTCGCGGATCTGACCGGCTTCATGGTCCCGCCGCAGCCGCCACCGGCGGCCGCCCCGCGCCAGGTACAGCTCGAGGGCAACGCGCGATTCGAGTTCGGCGGGCACTTCACGACCTTCAACGTCCTGTTCGCGAACACGATCATCGGTCTCTGCTACCACCTCTCGAGCGGCGTCGAGGCCGGGATCTACTACGACATAGTCAAGGGCGGCAAGTCGCCGTCCGGATGCGATTTCACGAAGTTCCGGCTGCCGACGCCCGCGCCGCCGCAGGTCACGCCGTCCGCGGCGCGCGATCGCGCGCGAGCGGCCGCCGCCGTGGTGCCGGGCGCGCGCGGCTTCCGCGTCGGCTCCCGGCTGAAGGCGTTTACGATCGCCGTTCGCGGCACGACCGCCGCTCCCCGGGTTGTCCTCGCCGGACCGGGGACGACGATCTTCACGCCGCCGGGCGGTGTCCGGGTCGACCCGCGGGCACTGGTCGCGCAGGATGCGGCCAGCCACACGACGCTGATCACGGTCTCGGACCCGCACCGCGGGATCTGGACCGTGGCCCCGCTGGCCGGATCGAGCCCGATTGTATCCGTGCTCGAGAGCACGCCGATGCCGCGGGCCAGGATCACAGCGAGGACCGCGCTCAGCGGCTGTCGCGAGCGGCTCACGTACCGGATGCCGTCGGCGGCGGGGGAGACGGTCGCGCTCTACGCCCAGGATGGGGCGGACCGCCTGCGGTTGGGCCTCGCGCACGCGCCGCGCGGGTCGCTGCGGTTCCAGCTCGATCCCGCGGCGAGCCGGGCTGGACAGATCGTGGCATCAGAGAGCCGCGGCGGCCTGCCGCTCGGCCTACGCACACTCGCGACGTTCAAGAGTGCTCGGGCCAACGGCACCGAGACCCCACGCCGTCTGCGTCTGAAAGGCCGGATCCTCACCTGGGGCGCGACGTGCGGGACGGTCGGCTACCAGGTCAAGCTCGCGCGCAGGCGCAAGGCGGTGTACTTGCACAGCGTTGCCGCCCGGGCCAAGCTCCCGAAGCTGCGCGGAACCTACAAGATCACCGTCACCGCCCTCGGCGCACGCGACATCGTGCTCGGATCGGCGACGATCAAGGCCCGGCTCTAACGCTCGCCAGGGCCCAAGAAACCGACCGCCGGCCGCGTTCGATGTGAGCGTGGCGACGCCCGCATTCTGTACCCCCGCCGAGAGATCGTGGAAGACCGTGATGTTGCCGCGAGTGAAGCTGATCGAGCCCAGCTGCTCCGGTCAGCCGCGTTGTTTCAGCGCGGTTGCGTCGATCACCTGGTCGCGGAGCGGAATCACGGGCTGGGCTGAGGGCCGTACATGCGCATCTTGGTCGTCATTGTCATGGTGATCGCTCTGCCATTCTGGACACAGGTGTAGGACCATCGCATCCGCCGGACGATGGGCAGCAGATGGGCAGCCCAGCTCGCCGCGCGCGATGGCGCCCGGCCGCGCCGAGTGAGCGGAAAACCGCATCAGTGCAGGCCTTCTGACTACTCGTCGCGACTCGTCGCAACGGTGGTCGATCTCTGATAAGGAAGAGGTCCCAGGTTCGAGTCCTGGATCGCCCACTGAAGAAGTGCCCGCTAATGCGCAGGTTCCTCGACACCGGACGGTGAGTCCGCGCTCATCGTTCTCACCGACTTGCCAAGCGCGGCCTTGTTGGTGGCTGGGGTCGCGGCTCGCACACTGACCGACCCCATCGGCACACTGAATAGAACAGCATGAGCATGACTCGGCGACAGCTGCTGGGGCGGGCGGGAGTCGCTGCGGCTGGAGTGGCCGGGCTGGGGCTGGTTGGCGACCGGTTGGACGTCAGAGCGTCCGAGGCGGCGCTCGTCGACCCCGGCTCAAGCGCCGGCGGCGGGCTGGAGCACTTCGTGACCAGGCCGGACCTGACACCTCCAGTGGTCAAGGTGACCCGCGCTGGCGTGGGGAACGATGGGGACTACACCTTCATGAACGCTCCGCGGACGGCCGAATCGCCCGGCGGCGCTTTGATCCGCGACGCCAGCGGGGATCTGGTCTGGATGAGGCCAAGCACTCCTCGCCACCATCGCATGGACGTCAACGCCCAGAGCTACCGCGGGAAGCCCGTGCTCACCTGGTGGGAGGGGGCCGTGACGGACGGCGGCTATGGCCTCGGCGTGGGAATGATTGCCGACACGTCCTACCGCACGAGCCACGTCGTGCGGGCGCACCACGGGCTCGAGGCCGATCTGCACGAGTTCAACCTCACCTCCGAGGGCACCGCACTGATCACCGCCTACCGAAAGTCGGTCGCTGACCTGTCGGCGGTTGGCGGACCGGTCCGCGGCTACGTGTTGTCAGGCGTCGTCCAGGAGGTCGACATCGCGACGGGCGCGCTGCTCTTCGAGTGGGACAGCCTGGACCACGTCCCGCTGACTGAGAGCCGACAGGTGTTCGCCGGGGGGAGTCCAGACGACCCCTACAACTACTTCCACATCAACTCGATCGCGGTGGCGCCCGACGGCGATTTGCTCGTCTCGGCACGCAACACCTGGACCGTTTACAAGATCACTCGCCCCGCTGGCAGAATCGCGTGGCGGCTGGGCGGTAACCGGTCGGACTTCCAGCTCGGCCCTGGAGTGGACTTCTACTGGCAGCACCACGCGCGCCCGCACGGGCTGACGACGCTCACGCTCTTCGACAACGGCGCGGACCCGCCGTACGAACGGCAGTCGCGGGCGCTCATCCTGCGCCTCGACCCTGCCGCGAGACGCGTGGCGCTGGTCCGCGCGTTCACCCATCCCAACCCCCAGATCCTGGCCCACGCCATGGGCAGCGCCGAGTTGCTGCCTGATGGCAGGATGTTCGTCGGCTGGGGTGCCGCTCCCTGCTACTCCGAGTTCGCCGCCGATGGTTTGCTGGATATGGACGCGGTCATGCCCTCAGGCAATCCGTCGTACCGCACCTTCAGGCGACCTTGGACCGGCGATCCGACCGAGCCGCCCGCGGCCGCTGCCAGCCCCAGCCCTGCCGGGGCGACGGTCTATGCGAGCTGGAACGGCGCAACCAGAGTGGCATCCTGGGGTGTTCTGGCCGGCAAGCGAAGCTCGTCCCTTGCATACGTGGGCTCGGCGCGACGCACAGGGTTCGAGACCGCCATCACCGCGGCGAACGATGGGCCCTACTTCGCCGTCGCGCCGCGCGACGCATCCGGGCAGGTCCTGGCGCTGTCGCCGACGGTGCGGCTGGAGCCATGACGCGCGATGGCTGATCGGACCGGCTCGGCGTGGTGCACTACGGACTCAGGTTGCGGCGAATGGACGTTCAAGAAGGTGGCGGCGTCCCGATGGCAAGCGCTCCCGTGCGCGTACCGTGGGGGTCTGACCTGAGGAGGGTGGAAGGGTGGAGAGCTCATACGTACACGGACTATCGGAGACGCCGTTGATCGGCGAGACGATCGGCGCGAACTTCGACCGGATCGCCGCCTCCTATCCGGAGCGGGACGCAGTCGTTGTGTGCCATCAGGACGTGCGCTGGACGTACGCCGAGTTCGCCGAGCGTGTCGACCGAGTCGCACGCGCTCTCGTGGCGATCGGTTTGCGACCTGGAGACCGAATGGGGATATGGGCCCCCAACTGTGCCGAGTGGCTGCTGGTCCAGTACGCGTCAGCCAAGGCCGGGGTGATCCTGGTAAACGTCAACCCGGCCTACCGGACCTCCGAGTTGGAGTTTGTTCTCAACCAGTCTGGCGCTCGCGTGCTGATTGCAGCACGTGCGTTCAAGAGCTCGAACTACGTGGCGATGGTCGAGGAGGTTGCTCCGCGATGCGACTCACTCGAGCGCACGGTGTTCCTGGACTCAGCCGACTGGGAGGAGCTGCTCGCAGCGGGTGACGGTGAGGTCGCGCTGCCCGAGAGGCTTCAGTTCGACGATCCCATCAACATCCAGTACACGAGCGGCACGACAGGGTTCCCAAAGGGAGCGACGCTCACTCATCACAACATTCTCAACAACGGCTTCTTCATCGGCGAGGCCTGCCGCTACACGCCGGCCGACCGAGTCTGTATCCCGGTGCCGTTTTACCACTGCTTTGGGATGGTGCTCGGCAATCTCGCCTGCACGACGCATGGTGCGTGCGTGGTCATTCCGGCACCTTCATTCGAACCGCAGGCGACGCTGGACGCTGTTCAGAATGAGCGCTGCACGTCGCTCTACGGCGTTCCGACGATGTTCATCGCTGAGCTCGACCTACCTGAATTCGGCGACTTCGATCTGACCTCATTGCGAACCGGGATCATGGCAGGCTCTCCGTGTCCGGTGGAGGTCATGCGGAACGTGATCGAACGCATGCACATGGCTGAGGTGACGATCTGTTATGGCATGACCGAGACCTCACCTGTTTCGACGCAGACGAGTGCCGACGATGACGTTGATCACCGGACTGCCACGGTCGGGCGCGTGCACCCACATGTCGAGATCAAGATCATTGATCCCACGACCGGGTGGTGCGTGGACCGCGGGGTCTCCGGGGAACTGTGCACTCGGGGATATAGCCTCATGCTGGGTTACTGGAACGACCCTGAGCAGACGACGGCCGCGATCGATGCGGGCGGCTGGATGCACACGGGCGACCTCGCGACAATGGACGATGACGGCTACCTGAACATCGTCGGCCGCTCGAAGGACATGATCATTCGCGGCGGCGAGAACATCTATCCGCGAGAGATCGAGGAGTTTCTCTTTACCCATCCGGAGATCAAGGACGTGCAGGTGGTGGGCGTTCCGGATGAGCGTTACGGCGAGGAGATCGCCGCATTCGTGATCGAACGGACGCCCGGGACGGTTGACACTGAGGCGGTGCGGGAGTTCTGTCACGGCAAGATCGCGCACTTCAAGATCCCGCGCTACGTGATCCCGACCCAAGAGTTCCCACTGACTGTCACCGGCAAGATTCAGAAATTCAAACTGCGTGAGCAGGCAATCGAGTGGTTTGACCTGGACAAGGCGATCGTGGAGACCGCGTAGGGGTTAATTCGGAGTCACGCGTGCTGCCACACAACTACGAAGGAGTGCCGTCCATGGCCGCCGCAAAGCAGACAAAAGTGCCCGATCACGTCACACGCTCAGTGCCACTGGCGCGTCCGGATCCAGCCGGGCCGTTTGCCGGCCTCCTGGTCATTGACATGACGCATGTGCTGAACGGCCCGTTCGCCACCACGATTCTCACCGACCTGGGCGCACGGGTCATCAAGATCGAGCCACCGGGTCACGGAGACGACACGCGTGGCTACGGACCGTTCCACAAGGGCCAATCGGTGTACTTCAGCTCCATCAATCGCGGCAAGGAGAGCGTCGTTCTCAACCTCAAGGACGAGGCCGATCGCGGGATCTTCCTGAACATGGTTCAGCAGGCGGATGTCGTGGCCGAGAACTTTCGACCCGGTGCGATGGCGCGACTGGGCTTCGCCTATGAGGATCTATCGAGGCTCAACCCACGCCTCATCTATGCCTCATCGTCGGGGTTCGGACAGAGCGGACCGCTCAGCGCGTATCCCGCCTACGACACGATCGTCCAGGCGATGAGCGGGATCATGAGCCTGACCGGGTCTCCGGATGGCCCCGCGACGCGGGTCGGCACTTCGCTTTCGGATCTCATCGCGGGTGTGTTCATGTTCTCCGGGATCGTGAGCGCTCTGTACGCACGGGAACGGACGGGTGCCGGCGCTCAGGTTGACATCGCGATGTTCGACTCGGCGTTCGCGTTTCTCGAGCACGGCGGCATGGAGTATCTGGCCACCGGCGAGGCTCCGGGCCGGATCGGCAACCGCCACCCATCGATAGCCCCATTTGATCTGTTCGAGTCCTCGGACGGACACGTGATCATCTGCTGCGGCAACGATCACTTGTTCAATCGGCTCTGTCGGACCATCGGACGGCCGGAGCTGATCACAGACGAACGCTTCCAGGAGAACCCCGGCCGGTTGGAGAACCACGTCGCCCTGAAGCTGGAGTTGGAGGCCACTCTTAAGTGCAAGCCGGCCGCCCATTGGCTCGAGACCATCCACGAGGCCGGTGTACCCATCGGGCCGCTTCTGAACGTGGCGGAGGCGGCCGAACATCCTCAGATCAGTGCTCGCAACATGGTGATCGAGGCCGGCGATCTCAGAATGGCCGGCAATCCGGTGAAGATCAGCGGCTATGACGACCCGCATACTCGCGTCGGTGCTCCAGCGCTCGACCAGCATGGTGCCGCGCTCCGACACGAATTTCGCGTTCCGCAGGAGAACCCGCCCGCGCCGGAGAACCCGCCCGCGCGGGTTCGAGCGCTCTAGGGCCGGCCCACGCCCTACAGCGTGTTGAAGCAGCCGTAGATCGTGTACAGCGGATTGACGACGTTGTGTCCCGAGGCCGCGCGCATCAGCTGCTGGCCGATGAACGCCGGGGGCGACTGCGCCTTGTAGCAGCCGTCGGATTGGACGCTGACGTCGTAGGTCACGGGCGTCTGCTGAAACGGGACGGCGCCGGGCTGTGGAATCAGCACGTTCATCGTGCACACCCAGTCTCCCGGCCCGCGAGGCGTGCTTCCGCGCCGCGAACAGGACGGCAGGATGTTCAGTTTCGACCCCGCCGGCACGGCGCGCCCGAGCTGGCGCTGCTGGAGGAGCGTCAGGTTGTTGAAGTTCGGGGTCAGGTTGGCCTGCAGCCGCGCGGCCGTGACGCCGACCGGTCCCCAGTTCCCGGCGATCGCCAGCAGTGCGATGACGGCCGCGAGCGCGACCGAGACCCGGACCGGCATCACCCAGCCCTGCCGGCGGGCCACCGGTGTCCCCGCGAAGTCTCGCTTGCGCAGCAGCCGCCAGGAGATCGCGATGCAGACCACGGTCCACACGAGACTCACGCCCAAACCGATCAGCAGCGGGCCGTAGAACGGGTGGTTGTTGAACAGGCCGCGCCAGCCGTTGAACGCCGAGCCGACGAGCAGCAGGTGCATCCAGATGCCCGAGCCGACGAGCAGCAGCAGTTGCATCGCCAGCGCGCACAGAGCCGGGCCGATGACGCCCATGATTCCGTTGCGGGTCGCCACCGAGAACAAAGCGCCCAAGCTTGCGAACGCGAGCATCGGAAAGATGCAGAGCAACCAGCTGGCGAGCACGAGGAGGAGCGACCTGCCGGACGAGAACAGCGTGCCGCTGAGGCTTACGAGCGACTGGTGGCCGACCACGACGACCCCGGCGGCCAGGCTTGCAAGCGTGGCCAGCAGCAGCAGCGCCACGCAGAAGGTCGCCGCCGCCAGCAGCTTGCCGACGAACACGTCGCGGCGGGTGCACGACCTGGTCAGGACGAGCTTCCAGGTTCCGTAGCGATCCTCGGAGGAGAACAGATCCCCCGCCACGATGCCAGCGATCAGGGGCAGTCCCCACGAACCGGCGAAGGCGAGCATCACGAGCGCGACCGCGAACCCCGACGAATGAACCCAGACGCCGTACAGGGTGTCGGTGGGACTGCCACTCTGAATCTTCAGGATTCCCACGAACACGAACGGTCCGAGCACGCAGATCAGGGCCACGATGCGTACGGCGAGCTGCGAGGAGAGCTTCCGTCGCTCGGTGCGGTACACGCGCCGGATGCCCGACTCCGACCGCGGTGCCCGGATTGCGTCCCTGCCCGGAGAAAGTGCGCGGGTGGCGCTCATGTGTCGGCCGTCACAGTGGTCGTCTCGGCGCTCTCGGGACCGTTGCCCGGACCTGCCGGCTGCTCGCCGGTCAACGCGAAGAACATCGACTCGACGGGGCTCACCAGCAGCTCCAGGCGGCGGACGGCAATCCCCGCGCGCCCGAGCGCGAGCACGTATGCATCGAGCGATCCCTCGCGCACGGTGAGCTCGAGGCCGCCGACCTCGGAGCTGACGGCCCCCACCCCGGACTGGTGGTGGGTCAGTTCGAGTGCCCGGTCATCGTCGCTGGTGACGAGCCGGTAGGCGGGAGCCGGCGCCTCCTCTCGCAGGCGCGCTGCCGTCCCGTCCCAGACCACGCGTCCGCGCCGGAGCACCGTGTAGCTGTCGCAGATGCCTTCAACCTCGACGATCTGATGGCTCGAGGTGAGGATCGCGACCCCGTCCGCCGCCAGGCCGCGAACCAGGGCGCCCACCTCGCGCACCCCGCCCGGGTCGAGTCCGGCCGTCGGCTCGTCGAGCAGCAGCAGGCGTGGCGAGCGCAGCAGCGAGGCCGCGATCCCGAGGCGCTGCTTCATCCCCGTCGAGTAGCCGCTGACGCGATCCCCGCCCCGCCCGGCCAGGCCGACCCGCTCGAGCAGGTCGTCGATCGTGGTACCGCCTCCGTCGCCATCCAGCTCGGACAGCAGCTCGAGGTTCGCCCGTCCGGACAGATATGGATAGAAGCTCGGATCCTCGACGAATCCCGACACGCCATCGAGTGCGTCCGGCGCCGAGACATCCAGCTGCCGGTCGAGCAGCTCGACCGATCCCGCGTCCGGGGTGATCAGCCCGAAGAGGATCCGCAGCAGCGTGGTCTTGCCGGCGCCGTTGGGACCGAGCAGGCCGTGCACCTCGCCCTTCTCGACGACCAGATCGACGCCGTCCAGCGCGAGGATCGCCTCAAAGCGCTTGACCACGCCGGTTGCCCGAACAGCCGCCACCGGGCAACTATAAGGCGATTGGCTTCGGCCCCAGCGATCAGCGGGGCAGGAACACCACGCGGTCGCGGAGATCCTCCACCACGTCGCCCGGTAGGTCGAGCGCGACGCCGAAATCCTCGAGCGAGGAGAAGCCCCGGATCTCCGCTCGCGTCTCGACGATCCGGGTGGCCAGCGCGTCATCGACGCCCGGCAGCCTGGTGAGCGCGGTCGCCGGCGCGTTGTTGACATCGACCAGCCCGGCGTCGCCGCCGGTCGCCAGGTCCGGCCGGCCGACGCCGATCTCGCGGGCCAGCGTGGGGTTGCGCCGTGCAAGCGCGAGCGCCTCGCGCCGATCGCGCAGGCGCCCGTCGGCCCGTGCGGCGGCGTTCAGAAGCGGCGAGCTCATCCGATGCACGTAGTCGGAGCGGATGATGAACGCGGTCGCCGCCGCTCCCACCCAGGACACGATCAGGAGCAGGCCCGCGGTTGGGCTGTACTGGTGATGACCGTGGGTGTTGCTCGAGGTCGAGGCGATCCATCCCGCGACGCCGATCGTCGACCACAGCGCGCCGAGGGCGATCCAGCTGCGGACACGCGCGCGCACGCCCGCATAGATCGGCGTCCACGCGCCAAAGCCGATCGGGATCAGCGAGACCCACGTCCACCAGGTGCTCGGGGGTGAGGCCTCCGGATCGGACATGGGCAAATTCTCGCACTCAGCATGCGCCGGCCCGAGGCGAGCGGCTCAAACCGCCACGGGTGGCTTGCGGACACCGCGCGATGCGCCCAGCGATGCGAGCACCACCAGCACAATCCCGACCACTGCCCGCGAGCCGAGGCTCTGACCGAGCACGATCAGGCCCACCAGTGCCGCGACGGCCGGTTCGAGGCTCATCAGCACAGCGAATACGCCGGGGTCGAGCCGTCTCAGCGCCTCGACCTCGAGCGAGTACGGGATCGCTGACGACAGCATGCCCACAGCCGAACCGAGCAGCAGCGAGCGTGGGGTGAGGAGGTTCGAGCCACCGGCGGCGATGCCGAAGGGCAGGCCGATGATCGCCGCCACGCACATCGCGATGGCAAGCCCTGTGCCGCCCTCGAACGCCCTCCCCACGCGGGAGTTGATCAGGATGTAGGTGCCCCAGAAGCCGCCCGCGAGCAACGCGAACATGATCCCGAGAGCACTGAGGTGTGCGGTGCCACCGCGGGTCAGGGCGAGGATTCCGGCCACGGCCAGCGTGACCCAGACGAGATCGAGCGGCCGGCGCGAGCTGCCGACGGCCACCAGCAGCGGACCGATTAATTCGATCGTGACGGCTATCCCGAGCGGGATCCGGGCCAGGGCGGCGTAGAAGCACAGGTTCATGCCCGCGAGCACCGCACCGAAGCCACAGACGAGCACCACCTCGCGCCGCCCTCGGCCGGTGATCCGGGGCCGCCACAGCGCCATCAGGACTATCGCAGCCGATACGAGCCTGAGCAGAACCGCGCCGCTCGGGCCGATCTCGGCGAACAGCTTGGTCGCCAGCGCGGCTCCGACCTGCACCGAGCAGATTGCGACGCCCACGAACGCCAAGCCGGGAACGCGCTGCCGCTGCGTCGAGTTGTCCGCGGCGGCGTCTCCGGTGAGCATCCGACGAGGCTAGCCGGACCGCCCGGTGGCGATAGCGTCCCCGGCGTGAGCGAGAGTTCGAAGCGAGATGCGCGGAGGTCTGGGGTGAGCGCGCCCACGGTCGCGCTCGTGTTTATCGGCGCCATCGTGCTG
Source organism: uncultured Solirubrobacterales bacterium (assembly GCA_963796645.1). Classification (GTDB taxonomy): domain Bacteria; phylum Actinomycetota; class Thermoleophilia; order Solirubrobacterales; family Solirubrobacteraceae; genus Palsa-465. The sequence goes on from CAWCMQ010000012.1 coordinate 167,455, forward strand.
TGGGGCGGCTACTCGCAGCACTGGTCGTGGACGGGGATCAACGGTCAGACCGCGACGCTGTGGGACTGGCTGCACCTGCTGTTGCTCCCGATTGCCGTCGCGTTTCTCCCGATCTGGACGAGCCGCCGCACCCGCGTCGGCCGCCGCGACAAGCTCCTCGCGATCTCGGTTCTTTGTGGATTCGTGGTCGTGGCGCTCGCCGGGTACCTGGTCCCGTGGGCGTGGACCGGTTTCACGGGCAACCGGCTCTGGGACTGGCTCGAGCTGCTGGCGCTTCCCATCGCGGTGGCACTGATCCCGGTGTTCCGCGAGCTCCGCGAGTCGTGGTCGCCGCGCTACTCGTTGATCGCGATGCTGACGATCGCGGTCTTCGGGATCCTCGTGCTCGGCGCCTACCTCGACGACTGGACGTGGACGGGCTTTCGCGGCAATACGCTCTGGGACTGGCTGCACCTGCTGCTCTTGCCGCTGCTGATCCCCCTCGTCCTGGTTCCCGCGCTCACGCCGATGGCGGTCGGCCGAGTCACCCAGCTCGATGAGGATTAGCCCGGCGAGCCGCCGTTAGCGCCGAGGCCGGACAGCGCCCCGGCCACGTCCGGGCTTGCCTCGATCAGCCCGACCACGCCGGCGAGACGGAGCGCGTCGTTGACCGGGGAGCCATCTGGGACCACGAGCAGCAGCTGCTGGCCCCGGACGCGCAGGCTCTCCCGCAGGCTGAAGACCATTTGGATGCCGGCACTGTCGAGATACTCCACCTCGGACACGTCGAGGACGACGGCCAGCAGGTCATTCGTCGCCGATCCGGCGATCGATGCCGCGAGTTCAGACGCGTTGGACATGTCGATCTCACCCGAGAGGCAGGCCACAATCGCCGGCCCCTCGGTGCCGAAGCGAAGGTCCGCGGCGCTCATTGTGCTCGGAGTCGGCGGCGCATGGTCACCTCCGTGCCGTCCTCGGTGCAAATGAACTCAACCTTTTCCATCGCAGCCTCCATCACCTTGATGCCGCGGCCCCGGTGGTGGCCGCGGGGCGCGCGCCACCGACCTCCGTCCCGCACCGTGATCGTCAGCCGATCACCGTCGGTCCGTCCCCGCACCTCGATCCACGCCGGAGTCGGGGAGTAGGCGTGTTCGATCGCGTTGGCGCACGCTTCGCTGACGGCGATCGTGACCTCAGCCAGGTCGTTGTCGTCGGCACCGCGGTGGCGCAGCCAGCGTCGTAGCAGACGCCGGATGCGAGACAGCATCTGCGGATCGGCGGACGTCATGAGCTCGAGCTCGTCCGGCACCGGAGTCTGCTGAAACGCGACGATCGCGACGTCGTCGCGAGGCCCCTCCGGCGGCACCAGATGCTCGATCGCGAGCAGACAAGCGCCCTCAGGGGTGGGGGCGTCCCGGATCACGCCGAGCAGCTGATCGATGCCCGCGTCGAGCTCGACTCCAGGTCGCTCGATCAGACCGTCCGTGTACAGCACAAACATCTCAGAGTCGGCCAGCTTGAGCACATGGTCGACATAACGGGCGTACGGATACGCGCCGAGTGGTACCGCCGGTGTGATCTCGGCGACCCGAGACCGGGCGCCGGCCACGATCACCGGGGGCGGGTGACCGGCGGTGGCGAATCGCAGCGTGCCGTCCTCCGGATTGAACACCGCGTAGGCGGCGGTCGCCATCGCGTCCGCGTCGATGCTGCGCACGAAGCGGTCGACGAGTTCGAGCGTCTCACCCGGGCTGTGCCCAACGAGAGCGTAGGCGCGAAGGGCGGTGCGGATCTGGCCCATCAGCGAGGCGGCCATGACTCCATGGCCGACCACGTCCCCGATCGCGACTCCGACGAGTCCGCGGGGCAGCTCGACCATGTCGTACCAATCGCCGCCGACCTCATCGCGCGCCGCCAGGTAGCGCATCGCCACGGACACACCGGGCAGTTCGGGAAGCCGGCGGGGGAGCAGGCTTCGCTGCAGGACCATCGCCACCTGGTGCTCGCGCTCCAGCGCGGAGTACAGCCGGGCACGGTCGATCCCCGGTGCGGCTCGCGCGCTCGCGAGCTCGAGCACGGCGACGTCGTTCTCGCCGAATCGACGGGGCCGGAGCGAGCCGACGTGCATCACGCCGATCAGATTGCCCTCGACGATCATCGGCACGCCGAGCAGCGACCGGATGCCCTTCTCGCGCAGGATCGGATTGAGGATGTCGGCGTGGTCGACGTCCGAGACGTAGATCGCGATCCGTTCCGCCGCAATCCGCCCCGCGAATCCCAGTCCGATCGGGATCCGCACCCGCAGCTCGACCTCCTCCTCGATTCCCTTGGCGGCGCGGGCGACGAGCTGCTGCGAGCGCTCGTCGAAGAGCAGGATCGCGACCGTGTCGACCTCGAGGGCGTCGCGCACCCGGATCAGGAGTTCGTCGAGCAGCTCGTCGAGAGTCAGCTCGGAGAGGGCCGGATCGCTCAGCGTGTAGAGGTTGCGAACCTGCTCGGTGGGGGCTGAGATCGACGCCGCCGGCCGCAGCGCGACTTGGCCGACGCCGAGCGGTGAATGGGCCGGCGGCTCCTGTTCGCGCGTGGTCTGGGCCTCACTCATGATGTATGTCGGATCCAGCCTACCCGTTAAGCGCCAAATTCAGGCAGATCTGTGCTCGCCCAGCGGGGGCCAGCGCGTCCCCGACCCCGGGGCGCTGCGCGATCCGTGCGCAGCCGCTCCGGGTTGGGGTCACAATCTACTCAGGCAGCGAGACGAAGCTGCTCCAGCTCGGGGGTTCCGGCCAGTCGCCGCAGGCCGCGCTCCTCCAGCTCGCGTGCCCGCTCGGCGGAGATGCCGAGCTCGGAGCCGGTCTGCCGAAGCGTCCGCGGTTCGTCGCCGGCGAGGCCGAACCGAAGCCGAATCACATTGCGCTCCGGCTCCGGCAGGTTGCCGACGATGTCGTGTACTCGCTGGTCACGGTCCGCGTCGGCGATCTCCTCGCTCGGCTCGGGCCGGTCGCTCGCAAGCAGGTCACCGAGGGCGGTGTCGCCATCCTCGCTGACCGCCTGATCGAGACTCGCGAGACCGCGACTCAGCTCGCGGATCTCCGCCACCTCCTCAACCGGCAGCTCGGCGGCTTCGGCGATCTCCTCGTCCGTGGGCTCTCGCCCGAGCCTGGTGTTCAGCTCGCTCTCGGTCTTACGGACCTTCACCTGACGTTGGGCGACGTGGACCGGAAGCCGGATCGTCCGGCCGTGATTCTGCAGACCTCGCTGAATCGCCTGACGGATCCACAGCGTCCCGTAGGTGGAGAACTTGAAGCCGCGACGCCAGTCGAACTTCTCGACCGCGCGGATCAGTCCCAACATTCCCTCCTGCACCAGGTCCTCCATCGGTAGACCGTGGCCCTGGTAACGGCGGGCTTGTGAGACAACGAGCCGCAGGTTCGAGTTGATCATCCGATCCTTGGCCTCGAGGTCACCACGCTCGATCCGCTTGGCCAGCTCGATCTCGTCGGCTGCCGTCAGCAGGGGATGGATTCGCGCCTGCCGAAGGAACAGCTCGAGCGAGTCGGTGCCGGCCCCCGCCTGATCGACGCGGTCCAGCGTCGCCTCAAGGCGGTCGACGGCATGGGCCTCGCGCCGGCGCCGCTGGCGCCGGTTGCCGCTGGGAGCAGCAGAGCTTCTCGTTCGTCGAATTTGCTTGGTTTCTGGGTCATGATGGCCGCTTCGCTTCCGAGGCTGTCCGTCGCGGCCATGGTTCTTGGAGCTATTCAGGGTGTTCTCCATGTCGTATGTTCGATACGTGTCGAATTATAGATCATTGTTCGACCGTTGTCGAACTTTTGGATGCCCTTTGCTGACGGGCGATTTCGTCTCTATTGAACGACGCCCGAGGCGCCGTGTGCCTTCCCGGGCGTCCGCCGGAGCGGCCGTCGCTCGCCGGAGCTGCAGCCGTGCCGGATGACCTTGAACGGATGAAGCCCCAGGTCTATCTCGATCCGCGCCCGGCCGCGTATTTCGAGCGGTTCCATGCCCGGGCGCGGACGCGCGAGCCTGACTGGGTCTACACCTTCGTAAAGGTCGTCTCCTATCCATATTGCCGTTTTGTCTTTCGGTTACGCGCGCAAGGCATCGAGCACGTCCCGAAATCGGGTCCCGTGATCCTCGCGCCCAACCACTTTTCGGCCATGGACCACTGGTTCGTGGGCATCCTGCTGTCCCGCCGGGTGCGCTTCATGGCCAAATCTCAGCTGTTCAAGGGCCACTTCCTCGAATTCGTGATCTCGCACGCCGGCGCCTTCCCGGTGCGCCGGGGCCAGAACGACAACGAGGCGATCATCACTGCGCGGAAGATCCTCGACGACGGCGGCCTGCTGGTGATGTACCCGGAGGGCGGACGCTCTCGCACCGGCCGGATCGGCTTCTCGGCGCGACCGGGCATCGGACGTCTGGCACTCGAGGCCGGCGCGTCCGTCGTCCCAGTGGCGGTGATCGGCTCAGAACGCGCGCGCAACTGGCGCCGCCTGCGGTTCCCAGCCGTGGTCGTCCGCTACGGGGTGCCGATGAGCTTTGGGGTGCAACCCGCTCCCACCCACGAGCGCCAGCAGCAGGTGGCGGACGATGTCCTGGCGGCGATTCGTGCCCTACATGCGGCCTAAGGCCGCCTCCAGCGCGTCGGCGATCGGCAGATCGCCGGCGTTCACGTAAAGGGTCGTCCGGATCGTTCGAGGCTCGTCGAGAACCGCCGCCAGGGTGGCGGCGACGTCATCACGGGGGACCTGACCGCGAAAAGCCGTTGTCTCGATCTCAGCCGTGCCCCGGCCAGGCTCGTCGGTCAATCGTCCCGGTCTCACGATCGTCCACCGAAGCTCGCTGGCGGCGAGGCCCGCGTCGGCCTCCGCCTTGGCGCGGAGATAGACACTCATCACATCGTCGCCTGTGGGGGGACTATCGGCACCGACCGCGCTGACCATCACGTAGCGCTGCACCGACGCCGAGCGCGCCGCCTCAACCAGCTTGAGCGCCCCATCGCGGTCCATGGTCAGCTTCCTCGGGCCGCCGCTGCCCGGCCCGGCACCCGCGGCGAACACGACCGCGTCAGCGCCCTCGATCGCGGCCGCAACCTCGTCGGACGTCGCGACCTCGAGATCACAGACGAGGGGCCGGGCGCCGTCGGCGCGCAGGTCCTCGGCCTGGTCCGGGTTGCGAATCAGTCCGGTCACCTCGTGCCCCCGGGGGACGAGGATTCGGGTAAGGCGTCTGGCGATCTGACCGTGAGCACCGGCGATGGCGACTTGCATCGGGGCCCAGCCTAGCGCCGGTCAGAGAACGCCTCGAGCGAGAGGGCGATGAACTCCGACGCGGCCGGCGAGTGCCGCCGTCCCTCGCGCCAGGCCAGCGTGATGTCGCGATGCAGCGTGGGCTCGACCAGGGTCGCCACTCCGACGGTCGCTCCCGGACCGCCGGTGTCGGACCGCGGCAGGATCGCCACCCCGAGGCCCCTCGCCACGAGTCGGCGGATCCGCTGGCTCTCGTTGGACTCGAGCTTGACCTGAGGCCGGAACCCGGCGTGGTGTCCCGCCGCGACCAGCAGCTCGCGCAGCCGCGCTCCCTCGCGGTAGCTGATGAACTCCTCGCCGACAAGCTCGGCCATCCGGATCCGGCGCCGGGCGGCGAGCGGATGCTCCGGTGGCACGATCACCGCCAGCTCCTCCGAGACGAGCTGGTGCAGTCCGAGCCCGTGGCTCTCGATTCGCTCGGTCACCGATAGAAACGCGAGGTCGAGCTCGTCGTCGCGGAGCATCTCGGCCAGCTCCTCGCTCGAGTGCTCGCGCACGGTCAGCTCGACACCGGGATGGCGTTCGTGAAACGTGGCGAGTGGAAGCGAGAGGTCGACTGGGCCCATCGTGTGGATCGCGCCGACCGTCACATGTCCGGTCTCGAGGCCGGTCAGGCCGTCGATCTCGGCCTGTGCGGCGTCGATCTCGGCGAGGATCCGGCGGGATCGGCCGACGAGCCGGGTTCCCGCCTCGGTCAGCGCCACGCTCCGGGTGGTCCGCTCGACCAAGCACACCCCGAGCTCATCCTCGAGCTTGCGGATCTGCTGTGAGAGCGCCGGCTGGGCTATGTGCTCGCGTGCCGCCGCCCGCGTGAAGTGTCCCTCGTCGGCCAGCGCCACCAGGTACCTGAGCTGCCGCAGTTCCATAAGCACTGATTATAAGTGCGTCGCCCAACTCGTCTTGGACATCTAAAGCATCGGTCGTCATCATCCTCCGTGCAGCAACCCTCTCCTCCCTCGAGCGCGCCCCCTGTACCCGGCTCCCTTCTTTACCGCCGGATTCGGGGGCGCTCTCGTTAAACCCCCCTATGCGCCACTGAGGCCGACGTAGTTCTCAGCCAGCGTCGTGGCCGCCGCCCGCGAGCCGCACACGTACTCGAGCTGGGCCCGCTGAATTGATGTGTCGAACGGGTCGGCGTCCGGATGGCGGTGCAGCATCGAGGTCATCCACGTCGAAAACTGCTGCACGCGCCAGACGCGGTGCAGGCAGGCCTCCGAGTAGGCGTCGAGGCGGGCCCGGTCCTGGTCCCGATACCAGGTGACCAGCGCTTCGGCCAGCACGGTGACGTCGTGCACGGCGAGGTTGAGGCCCTTGGCTCCAGTGGGGGGGACGATATGCGCGGCATCCCCGGCCAGATACAGGCGGCCGCACTGCATCGGTTCCACGACGAAGCTGCGCATCGGCGTGATCCCCTTCTCGATCACTGGCCCCTCGTTCAGCGTCCAACCATCGTCGGTTGCGAACCGGGTGTGGAGCTCATCCCAGATGCGCCTGTCCGGCCACTCCTCGATCCGGTCCGCGGGGTCGCACTGGAGGTAGAGCCGGCTGAGTTCCGGGGAGCGCAGGCTGTGCAGCGCGAATCCACGCTCGTGACGGCAATAGATCAGCTCCTCGGTGGAGGGAGCGACCTGCGCCAGGATGCCGAGCCACGCAAACGGGTATTCGTGCTCGTAGGTGGTCAGCAGATGCGCTGGGATCGAGGGCCTGCAGACACCGTGAAAGCCGTCGCAGCCGGCGATGAAGTCGCATTCGAGCTGCTCGCGCCTGCCGCTGGGATCGAGGTAGCTGACCCGCGGCGTGTCGGTCTCAAAGCCGCTGATCTCGACCTCATCGACCTCGAACACGAGCTGGCCCCCGGCCACCGCGCGCGCCTCGATCAGATCCTTCACCACCTCCTGTTGACCGTAGATCGTGATCGCCCGGCCATTCGTCAGCTCGCTCAGCGCGATCCGATGTCCGCGACGGTCGAAGCGGAGCTCGAGACCGTGGTGGACGATCCCCTGCCGCTGCAGCCGCTCGCCGACTCCGATCGCGTTGAGCAGGTCGACGGTTCCCTGCTCGAGCACCCCGGCGCGGACGCGACCCACGACATATGCCTGGTCACGATCCTCGAGGATCACGGACTCGATCCCGGCCCGGTGCAGGAGCTGCGCGAGCACGAGGCCCGCGGGCCCTGCGCCGACGATCGCCACCTGCGTGCGCATCCTCGGCGCACGATACATCCGGCGCGGCCGCGGTCCGCAGCCGTTTCCGGTCGACCCACTAGGCTCAGCCCCGTGACCTCCGAGCTGTTCGGCGGATTGTTCGCGCGCGGTGAGGTGCCGGCCGAGGTGGGCGACCGAGCGTTCCTGCGCGCGATGCTCGATGTCGAGGTGGCGCTCGCCCACGCGCTCGCGGGCGCCGGACTCGCCGCGCCCGAGTCCGCGGACGAGATCGAGGCGGCGGCCGCCGATGCTGGCTCCTTCGATCTCGATAGAATCGGTCGCGGCGCCGGCGAGGAGGGGACGCCGGTGCCGGCTCTGTTGCGCGCGCTCCGCGGCCGGCTTTCCGACCAGGCCGCGGCGGAGCTGCATCGGGGCGCCACGAGCCAGGACGTGATCGACACGGCGGCAATGCTGGCCAGCCGGCGCGCGTTGGAGCCTCTGCTTCGCGACCTCGGTGGTTGCGCTGCGAGTTGCGCGATCCTCGCCGAGCAGCACCGCGACAGCGTGATGCCCGGTCGGACCCTGCTCCAGCAGGCTGCCCCGGTCAGCTTTGGCCTGAAGGCGGCCGGCTGGCTGGTCGGACTCGAGGGTGCTCGGACCGAGCTCCTGCAGGTGCGCCGGACCGGGCTGTGGCTTCAGTTCGGCGGCGCGGTGGGCACGCTGGCGGCCCTTGGCGATGCGGGTCTGCCGGTTGCGGCAGCGATCGCCGAGCGCCTCGAATTGACGCTGCCGCCAATGCCATGGCACGCGATCCGCCTTGCGCCGGCGCGGCTCGCCGGCGCACTTGCCCTGGCGTGCGGAGCGATGGCGAAGGTCGCCACGGACGTTGTGCTGCTTGCTCAGAGCGAGGTGGCCGAGGTTCGCGAGGGAGGCACCCGGGGCGGCTCCTCGACGCTGCCGCAGAAGCGCAACCCGGTGCGCTGCGTCGCGGTGATCGCGTCCGCGAGCCGGGCGCCGGGGCTCTGCTCCAGCCTGCTCGCCTCAATGGTGCAGGAGCACGAGCGCGGCGCCGGCGGCTGGCAGGCCGAGTGGGAGACGCTGGCCGAGCTGCTGCGGCTCACCGGCTCCGCGGCCGCGGCCCTCACCGATGCGCTCGGCGGGCTTGAGACCGACGTCGATCGGATGCGCTCGAACATCGATCCGCTTGCGATGAGCGAGAGCGTGGTCGTCGCACTCAGCACTTCGGTGGGTCCGGTCACCGCCCGCTCGCTCGTGATGGAGGCCGCCGCGCGAAGCGCCCGGGACGGGACGTCATTCCGCGATGCGCTGCTTCAAGCGCCCGAGGTCGCGGACGGACTCGGCGCGCAGCGACTTGACGCCGCGCTCGACCCGGCGGGCTATCTCGGCATCACTGAGGAGCTGATCGATCGCGCGCTCGGCGCGCGAGCACGAACCGACCCGGAGGAGAACGCATGAACGACTTAGAGACCGGAATGCGGACGCGTCGCGAGGTGCTCGGCGACGCTTACGTCGAACGCGCGACGTCGAACGCCGGAGCATTCGGGGAGCCCTTCCAGGACCTGATCACGCGCTACGCCTGGGGCGATGTCTGGTCACGCCCCGGGCTCGACCGCCGGACCCGAAGTGCGATCACGCTGATGGCGCTCGTCTGCCTGCGGGCGGAGCACGAGCTGCCGCTGCACGTTCGCGGCGCGATCCGCAACGGGCTCAGTCCCGAGGAGATCCGGGAGGTGCTGATCCAGGCCGCGATCTACGCCGGCGTGCCGGCCGCCAACAGCGCGTTCGCGATCACCCGGACCGTTCTTAAGGAGGAGGGCCTAGCCACCTAACGCGATCACCTCGTGGGCCTGGCGAATCAACTGAGGATCGTGGGTGGCGCAGACGACCGTCTGATTGTCATCGACTGCCGCGCTCGCCAGCAGCGCCGCGACCTCGGTGGAGCGCGCCTCGTCGAGGCGGGAGGTCGGCTCGTCGACGATCAGAAGACCGCGGGCGCTGGCGAGCGCTCGCGCCAGCGCAACGCGCTGCGCCTCCCCGGCCGACAGTCGCGCCACGCGCTGGCGTGATCGCTCCGCCAGCCCCAGCCAGCTCAGCACCACCGCTGCCCGTGCGGAGGCGTCGTCTGTGGTCCACCCTCTGAGCCGGAGCGCGAGCGCGACGTTCTCCTCGGCGCTGAGAAAGCCGATCGGAGAGGGCTCCTGGGGCAGATAGCCGATCCGCTCGCGCCGCAGTGCCGAGCGCTGCTCCACATCCCAGCTCGAGATGTCCTGGGCGTCGATCACGATCGCGCCGTCGTCCGGCGCATCGATCGCCCCCACCAGTCGCAGCAGGGTGGTCTTGCCGGAGCCCGACCGCCCGGTGATGGCGGTCAACCTGCCGGGTCTGATTCGGCGCGAGAAATCGGTGAGCACTCGCCGGCGATCCGCCCCGTGGCCCCGGCTGCGACCGGCGCCGAGCAGCTCGAGCGCCACCGGCTTCCAGCGCTTGCCGAGGTTGGAGGCCGATCCGGGCCGAGCAGCCCGGCCCGCCGGACCGGCAGCCTCCGGCGCCGCGCTGATCACCAAGCCGTCCTGCCCAAGGCGAACGTGCACTCGGTCGGCGATGCCCGCCGAGCTCAGCAGTTCCGGCGGGAGGTGGAGCCATCCACCGCGCCCGACGACGAGCCCCCGCTCGCCCGGCCTTCGGTCCTCGACCACGCGCCCATCTCGAAGGCGCACGCTTCGATCGGCGATCGTCGCGGTCTGCGGATCGTGGGAGACGACGATCACGGTCGTCGCCTGAGCGTGCGCGAGCCCTGCGATCAGCGACCGCACGGCCGCCGCGCTGCCCGCGTCGAGCTCCCCGGTCGGCTCGTCGGCCAGCAGCAGCGCGGGTTCGTGGGCGAGCGCGGCGCACAGCGCCAACCGCTGCCGCTCCCCGCCGGAGAGATCCCGCGCGAGCGCGTCTCCTCGGTCGCCGATGCCCGCTGCCTCGAGGAGCTCGGACGCGCGTTCGAGCTGGCGCCGGCGACCGGCGCCGCGCAGGGCCAGTGGAAGGGCCACGCTCTCACGCGCCAGGAGATCTGGGGACACGACCGTATCCGCGTGTTGGGCAAGGAACCCAATCGCGTCGTGTCGTAGCCGCGAGCGGACCCCGGCGGAAAGACGTCCGATATCGCGGCCGAGCACCTCCGCCACCCCGGCGGATGGCGTCTGCAGGCCCGCGACTACACGCAGGAGCGTGCTCTTGCCGGCGCCGCTGGGACCGAGCACGCACACGATCTCACCGCGGCTGACGTCGAGTGAGGTTCCCTGCAGCGCGGCCGCATCTCCCTCGCCGCTGCGGTGAACGCAGAACACATCGCGGAGGCGAACGACGGGCTCGTCCGCGGCGGTCGGCATCAGCCCGGACGGGGTGCCGGTCGTGGCGGTCACGAGGCTGTCCTTCCGACCACCATCCGGGTCGCGATCCACGCCACGGCCGCGATGACCACGGCCGCCGCCAGCGCCCAGCCCGCGAGCTCGGCCCAGGGCGCCACCGTCACGATCGAGGGGTGGGGCACCGCGACCGTACCGGACGCCCGTACGGTCGCGACAGCGAGGCGCGTCAGCAGCACGCCGATCACCAGGCCCATCGTCACCCCGATGATCCCCGCGACGACCAGCCGCATCCAGAGCTCGGTCCGCAGCGTGCGCGGTCCCACCCCCTGCGCGATCAGGTCTCGCTCGATCCGCTCGTCCCGCGCGGAGCCGAGCAGCGCCAGGATCAGGCCAACGACGGCCAGCAGCGCGGACACCGCCGTCGCGGCCACCAGCGTCCCGAGCACGGCGCTCGAGATCGGCGCGGAGCGGAGCCGGTGCTGGACGTCGGCGCGAAACTCCGAGGACAGCTGGGCCAGCCGGCCGGTGCCAAGCGCGGCGCGAAGCGAGGACGTGTGCGGGGTGGAGATCCAGAGCTCGTCGGCCCGCCCCTGACCGGGGCTCTGCGCGTCCAGCGCCGAGGCCAGCGTGGGCTCGTCGGCGATCACGAAACCCGAGGCATCTGCAGCGACCGTGGGGAATCGCCTCAGCACGCCGACCACCCGAGCCGCGACCGGTACACCGTCGACGGTCAGCGCGATCCGCCGTCCGCGTCCTGCCCCCGCAGCCGTCTGCGGATCGACGAGCACCGGCACCGGCCGCAGGTCGCTGGGCTGGGTGGGACGCAGCAGGCCGAGATTTCCGCTGGAGGCAAACCGCAGCCCGAGCCCGTCGCCCTCGGAGCGGGCACCGCCGGCGGCGCCGAGCGCGCGCCAGCCGGAGATCGAGAGGGGGCTGCCGTCGACGGTGACCGCGCCGACCCGAATCGAGGCACTGAAGCGGGTGGTGGCGGCGACGTTCTCGCCGTTCTGGTGGCCATTGGTGACCTCAAGGCCGGTCGGCTCGCTCAGCTCGAGCGCCTCCAGCTCCCACGGACCGGGTAGGGGTATTCGTGCCCGCAGGGTCGTGGGCCGGGCCCCGGCTTGGCCGAGCACGACGCGGCGGACTGCGCCCTCGCGGTCGCGAAGGTCGGCGGTCACCGTGACCCCGACGCCCTTCGATTGTGCGCGAGCGGCGAGCACGGCAGCTCCGGCGGGCAGGGTCGGGCCCGGTGTGCGTCGTGGCCCGGCCGGGACGAGGCGCCGAGCCAGGCTTGGAATCGGGGCGGAGCCGTCGCTTGCCCGCCACCCGTGGAGATGGACGAGCGTCGCGGCCGGGACCCCGAGCGCCGGCAGCGTGACCGAACTGCCGCCGCTCACGTAGCTCGCCTCCGTACGCCGCACGGCGGCAACGGTTCCGCGCGAGATCGCCTGCCAACGTGAGATCGGAGCGAGCTCCAGCGGCGTCGTGAAGTCGGGTCCGGCGGCGACGGTCGCATCGAGCGGCACCTGGTCGGCGGCCTGATCGGCGGTGCTGCGGACCAGGGTGGCGCGGTAGGACAACGCAAATGCCCCGAGTCCGGTGCTCACGGCGATGAACGCGATCGCGAGCGACGGCGCAGCGGGCGAGCGGGCGAGGCTCACGAGCGCAAGCCTGGGCATCACCGGACCGGCGCGAAGCACGCGCTCCCCGGCCTGCAGCAGGACCGACGCCAGCCGGTAGACGAGTACAGCGGCGGCGAGGCACGCGAGCGGGGCGAGCAGAACGGGGAGCGGATCGCCTCCGCCCGCCCCGCCTCGTAGGAGCGCCAGCACGAGCGCGGCTACCGCGGCCAGGGACAGGGCATCGGCGATGCGCGAGTCCTTCAGCAGCAGCAGCGAGGCCGTCAGGCCCGCGGCAAGGACCCAGCCGCCGGCGAGCGCCAGCAGGCCCAGCGGCGTGAGCAGGCTGTGGGTCAGCACCTGCCAGACCGGGAGTGCCGCGGCCCGCGCCTGTACCGCCGCAATCGCGATCGCTCCGAGAGCGCCGATCAGCACCGCCGCGCCGCATACGACCGCCGCCTCCGCACCGACGAACAGCGCGCACTGGGGCGAGGTGGCGCCCGCGGTGCGCAACCGCACGAGCTCGGCGTCGACCTCGCGCCGAAGGCCGCCGACGGCCAGAACCACGAACAGGAGCAACGCCGCCAGCGCCCCTCCGCCGGCTAGCAGCAACCGTCGTGGCGCCGCGGAGGCCTGAGCGCGGGCCGAGTCGAGAGCTGCGAACGGTGCCGCGAGGCTCAGGTCGCTGCTCCCGGCACCTGCCAACAGCGTCGCCTGGGCACTGCGGAGCGCGCGCTCGGTCGCTCCGAGCTGCCACGAGTGCAGGCCGGATGTCGGCAGCAGCGCCACCCATTGGTGAATGCGGAAGACGCCTCCCAGGCCGGGAATCGCGTCGAGTCCGTGGGTGTCGTCGGTGAGAACGAGCGGCGGCTGACCGGCCGGCTGCGTGGGAGTGAACCCGAGGGGCGCGGCCGAGCGCAGCGTCGTGCGCCCCGCGATCGAGAGCCGGACTCCGGCCGCGGCAAGCGTGTCACGGCCGACGCTGCCGCTCGCGAGCAGGACCGGACAGCCGGTCGGCCGACACGGCGCGCCCGAGGGCCGAGCCGTCACCCACCGCCCCAGCGGCGAGATCGCGGCAGGCCGGACGACGACCCCGTAGAGCCGGACCGGGTTGAGGAGCACGACCTCCGCCTGCGTGCTGAGACTGAGTCCGGCGAGGAGCGACCGGACCCGGCTCTCGAGGCTCGGCCCCACGACGTCCGAGGTGGTGATCCGCACGGCCCGATCGAGCGGCGAGAGGCCACGAAGCACCTCGCGGGCGGCTCGATCACCGGCGATCGTGCTCTGCGCGACGACCGCTCCGGCAAACGCCGTCGCCACCGCGAGCCCGATCACCGCGAACACTGCCGGGCCGGGCCGGCGACGCGCGCGGGCGCGCGTGAGCCTCAGGATCGCGGCCACGCGGCTCATCCTCGCTCCCGTACCCGCCGGTAGTGCGCCCGGGCCTTGGCGCGCCCACCGCACACCGACATCGAGCACCAGCGGCCGGTCTGGTTGCGGGAGTGGTCGTAGAAGGCCCAGCCGCAGTCCTCCCCCGGACAGACCTTCAGGCGTGACCAGGATCCGTCGATCATCGCGCGCGCCGTGATCCCGAGCAGGAGTCCGATCGAAGCCGAGACGCCACCGCCTTCGGCGAGGGCGAAGCTCGGCCGCGGCGAATCGAAGCGCAGCTCCACCGGTGACCCGCGCGCGGCCCGGTTCAGACTTGCAAGCGCGTTTCCCGGTTTCGCTGGTGTGCCGTTCGCGCCGGCCAGCCCGCGAAGCGCCTCGCGCAAGTCGATCACGCGCGCGAGGTCGGAGTCGCCGGGCGCCGCGCCGCGCTCCAGTAGGCCGTGGCCTCGCAGCCACCGCCCCATCTCGGCCGGGCTGGCCAGCAGCTCCGCACCGTGGTTGCGCTCGAGGTCGTAGTGCGAGTTGATGAACGCTTGGACGACCGCCAGATCGCCGGGCGCGGGCGCGCGGCCTCCGGGTTGGACGGAGGGGCCGGGTCGCTTCCGCGTGGTCCCTGTCTCACCAGCCATGCCGCTTTGACCGGTTAGCGTACCGGGGCGCGCGGGTTCGCGCCATCGTTTCGGGCTGGGCCGGCCGGGGTTCGCGCGGCCGGCCCGCCCGCGGGTCAGCCGATCAGGGCGTGGAGCACGTGCGGGGCCACGTAGACCTCCCACAGCGCGCTCATCACGAGCACCGGAATCGCGAGTGCGACCGTCACGAACGTCGCGGCCAGCAGCTTGTTCCAGTCACCACGCCGGCTGGCGATGATCCACGCTGCCAAGGGCAGGAACAGCGCCATCAACTCGGGCACGGCGTGTGGGAGGAGTCCCACGAGCAGCAGTCCGGGACTGGTGTGCAGCGCCGTGGCGACGTGCCCGACGTCGATGCCGAGGATCAGCGCCTGGGCGCTGAGCGAGAACATCGTCGCGGCCACCACGAACACGATCGCCAGCCGTCCGCCACGCTCGTGGATGAGTCGCGCCAGGCCGGTGTGATCGCGCGCTTGGAGCGGAAGCGAACTGCCGGCGATGAAGCCGGCGACGCAGGCCATCGCGTGGAGCGCGAGCACCAGCGAGTTGCGACCGAGGATCTTCATGACGTCGAGCTGATCGCCGACCTGGAACGGCGGCCGTCTGAGTTGGACCGTCCCGCTCCCGTGAGTGAGCAGGGCGATCACCCAGACGGCAGAGAGCAGCAGAAAGGCCGCTCCGAGCGAGCCCAGGATCCACGCGCCGACCACCGGCCAGGGCCGCCGATTCCACGCGTCGAACGTCGCGCGTGTGCTGCGGATTCCGTGCACGAACGCATAGGAGGAGGCGTCCATGGAGCCATCATCGACCCCCGGGGGCGATAGGTTGAGCGGCTTATACTTGCTCGAACCCTGAGTTAGGAGCAGCCGAGTGCAGGAGATGGTGATTTACGGCGTCAGCTTCGACATGGTCGGTAAGCAGCCGATCGTGCTCCTGAAGACCGTCGAGAACAACAAGTTCCTGCCGATTTGGATCGGCCACCCCGAGGCGGCGGCGATCCTAATGAAGCTCCAGGGCGCCTCGACACCCCGCCCGATGACGCACGATCTGCTATCCGACATGCTCGGAGAGCTCGACGTCGAGTGCACCCGCGTGGCGGTCACCGAACTGCGCGAGAACACCTTCTACGCCTCGATCTCACTCCGGGTCAACGGCCGCGAGCTGGAGATCGACTCCCGCCCCAGCGACGCCCTCGCGCTCGCCGTCCGTGCCGGCGCGCCGATCTTCGCCGCCGACGACGTGATCGCCGAGTCCGCGATCGAGTTCGAGCACGAGGTCGAGGACACCGAGGAGGTCGTGGAAAAGTTCAAGGACTTCCTTGACCAGGTAACGCCGGAGGACTTCGCCGGCGAGAGCTGAGGAGTTGGGGCGGCTCGCCGCCGCCGCTACGCCGGCACCACCCCCGCCCCGGCCAGCGCCGCGGCGATCTGTTCGTGGTGATGGATGAGGGATGGCTCGTTGCGCCCGTAGACGACCTCGGGCATCAGTCCGGTCCGCAACGAGCGGTGGATGTCCTGCTGCTGTCCGAAGTCCTCCCCGAACACCACCTTGTGGGTGAAGCGAACGTTCGTCTCCCAGAACGCGCGCTCCTCGTCGCTCGTCGGGAGCCGGGGTACGTAGAAGCGGACGCTGACTCTTGTCCGGTGGGGGTCGTCGGGCTCGGGATATACCTCCCACAGCTCGGCGTGACCGCTCATCGGAAGGTTGATGATCGCGCTGGGGAACAGCAGGTAGACGATCGACGCGTAGGGCTTCAGCTCCCACTCCGACTCCGGTCGCTCGAGCAGTCTGGTGACCTCCTTGCGCATCACCGCGCCGCGGGTGTGGGGCCCGAAGTTCTCGCCCACGAATGGTGTCGAGAGCAAGTCGGGCGCGAGCGTGTTGCGGTGCAGCGAGAAGACGTGATAGCTCTCGGTGAAGGTGTCGTGGATCAGCTTCCAGTTGGCGTCGAAGAGGCCGCTTCGCTCGCCGAAGAAGTGCCACGACTCGAAGTCGAAGGTCCCGATCTCCGGACCCACGCCGCAGAGCTCGGCCTCGACGTCGATCGGCTCATCGGAGCCGAGCCGCGCGAGGATCAGCCCGAACCGCTCAGCCACCGGGACGCGCACGAGCCCGAACTCCGAACGCTCGAGGCCCTCGAACGCGTCGCGGGCGAGCGGCTGTCCCAGCAACTCGCCGTCGAGGTCGTAGGCCCAGGAGTGATAGGGGCACTTAAGCGCCCGCCCTGGTCTCCCGCGCCCCGTGAACACGCGCCCGCCCCGGTGGCGGCAGATGTTCAGAAAGCCGCGGACGGCCGCGTCCTCGCCCCGCACCAGGAGCAGGGGCACGCCGGCCACCTCGGTGGCCAGGCAGTCGCCCGTCGCACGCAGGTCCGCACTCAGCCCGACCGTCAGCGCGCGTCCGCGAAACAGCGCCCGCGTCTCGGCCTCCAGTCGCTGCGGATCGGTGTACACCTCGGCCCGCTGGCGGTACGGCGATGGCGCGAGCGTGGTCGTTCGCGCCTCGCGAAGCGCGAAGAACGTCCTCAGGATGTCGCGCTGAACCTCGATCCTCATGCGCCCTCTGCGGAGCGCAGAATACGCCCGATCAGCTCGTCGAAGCCAATCCCGGCCGCATCCGCGGCCTGCGGAAGCAGTGAGGTCTCGGTCAGGCCCGGGATTGTGTTCGCCTCGAGGACGTACATGTCGCTGCCTGCATCGTCGAGCATCAGGTCGACGCGGGCAAAGCCAGAGCATCCGAGCAGCTCGTAGACCTCGACCGCGATCGCGCTCACCCGCGACGCGATATCAGGCGCCAGCTCAGCCGGGCATTCGAATCTGGTCCGCCCGAACTCATACCGGGACTCGAAGTCGTAGAAGTCCTCCTGCTCGGGCACCGCCTCCACGATCGGCAGCGCTCGCGGCGCCGAGGAGTCGTCGATGATCGAGACGGCCAGGTCGCGGCCGGCCACGTAGCGTTCGAGCAACACCTTGCGGTCATACGAAAACGCGGCGATCAGCGCCGCCGGAACGTCCGCGGGGGTGCGCGCGAACTTGATCCCGAGCGCCGAGCCCTGCCCTGCCGGCTTGACCACGATCGGGAACTGGAGGCGTTCCTCGATCGCGGGCAGCGCCTGGGCCGCCCCGAGCTCCTTGAACGCCGTCTCGTTGAAGGCATAGAAGTCGGGCGTCGGAATCCCGCGGTCACGCATTGCGTGCTTGGCCAGCACCTTGTCGGCTGCCCGGATGCATGCCGACACGCCCGAGCCGGTGTAGGGGATCCCCATCACCTCGAGCAACTCCTGGACAGTTCCGTCCTCGCCGTCGCGGCCGTGGAGGGCGACGAATGCCATCTCGGGGCGAGTGACGCTCAGCCGCTCCACGAGATCGCCGCCGACGTCGATCGGGATCACCTCGTGGCCGAGCCGCTCGAGCGCGTCCTGCACGCGCGCTCCCGACTTGAGCGAGACCTGGCGCTCCAGCGAGCGACCGCCCTTCAGAACCGCTATACGGCTCAAGGAAGGCCCCGGGAGACTCCGCTCATCCGGCGCGCTTGCGCGGCAGCTGGAGCACCTTCGCGAGTTCGGCGTCCGCCTCCGCCGGCTCCGAACGCCGGGACGGCGACTGGGCCGGCCGTGTTGAGCTCGGCACCTGCGCTCCGGTCAGCGTGCTGTACAGCTCGACCTGCTCGCGGACGACCTCGCCGATACGGCGCACGCCTTCTCTGATCCCATCCTCGCCGACACCGGAGAAGTTGAGGCGCATTGACGAGCCGCCGCGCCCGTCGACGAACGCAGCACGTCCGGGCACGAATGCGACGTTTTCCTGCAGCGCACGCGCCAGCAGGTCGGTGGTGTCGATGTACTCGGGCAGCGTGGCCCAGATGAACAACCCGCCCTCGGGGTGCGTCCACTGCGCCTCGCGGGGGAAGTGCTCGGCGAGCGCGTCGAGCATCACGTCGCGACGGCGACGGTAGAGCTCGATCAGCGAGCGCACGTAGTCCTGCCACGGGCCCGACTCGAAGTACGCCCCGACGAAGTACTGCGAGATCGATGACGAGCACAGGTCGGCGGCCTGCTTGCCCAGGTTCATCTTCTGGAGGATCGGGGCCGGCGCCACGGTCCACCCGAGACGGACCCCGGGCGACAGGATCTTCGAAAACGTGCTGGCGTAGATCACGAACTCGTCGTCGAGTGAGCGCAGCGTGGGAAGCGGGGAGCCCTCGTAGCGCAGCAGGCCGTATGGGTTGTCCTCGAGGATCAGCAGCTCGCGCTCGCCGGCGATCCGCACGAGTTCGCGCCGGCGCTCGAGAGACATCGTCACGCCGGCCGGGTTGTGGAAGTTGGGCACGGTGTAGATGAACTTGGGTCGCCGGCCCGAACCCTCGAGCTCATCGAGCATCTGCTCGAGCTCGTCGACCCGCATGCCGTCGCGGTCCATCGTCACCTGAACCACGTCAGCCTGATAGGTGGAGAAGGTCGGCACCGCGCCAGGGTATGTGGGCGCCTCGGTGACGACGACATCACCAGGATCGAGCAGCGTCTTGCAGACCAGATCGATCACCTGCTGGCCGCCGGTGGTCACGAGCACCTCGTCGGGATCGGCCTCAACCCCCTCGGCGGCCATCACGGAGACGATGCAGCGCTTGACGAGCGCGAGCCCTTCGGTCGGCCCGTACTGAAGCGCCCGCGCGCACGAGTCGACCGCCACCGAGCTCATCAGCGACGCGTACGAGTCAGGCGGGAACGTCGAGGTATCGGGCAGCCCACCGGCCAGCGAGATCACTTCATCGCGCTCGGTGAGCGCCATCAGATCCCGCATCGCCGAGGACTTCATCACCTTCGTCCGCTCAGCGAACAACGCGGCGTAACGCTCGATGTCTCGTGCCGTTGACCGCGGGCGCCGGGTGGACCCACCCCTCCCGGGGCTCATCGTGCCCGTTTGACTATCGTCACTACCGGTCACGGTACAGCACGGTGCATCTCGCCTTCGACATATGCCAGGGAATTGGTGTGGCGGCCGCCATCGGCATCCGCCCGTTTCTGCCTTCGCTCGCGGTCGGAGCGCTGGCTGTCGGCAACGTCGAGATCGACTTTAAGGGAACGGGTTTCTATTTCCTGGAAAGGCCGTGGTTCCTGCTTGTGCTCGTGCTCGGCGCGGTGATCCTCTCGACCGCCGAGCGCCGGATGAGCCCTGAGCAGCTGGACACCGGAGCGCCGATGATGGTGGTGGCGGCGATCTCGCTCGTGCTCGGCGCGCTGTTCTTCGCCGGCGCCCTGGCGCAGGACAACTACGCGGTATGGCCCGGCTATATCGCCGGCGTCCTCTGCGCGCTGGTGGGGATCGCGGCCACCAGGCCGCTGCTCGCGAGGGTCAGGACGCGGCTCGACGCCGCCGCTGCGTCGGCGGTTCCGCTCTACGCCGAGGGCGCCGGACTGCTCGCGGCCGTGCTCTCGGTGCTGGCGCCGCCGGTGGGTCCGATCGTGCTGCTGGCGCTGTTGTGGTTCCTGCTTGCCGCCCGCCGACGGGGCGAGCGGAAGTACGCGGGCCTGCGGATCCTCCGGTGAGCCCGCAGCCCAAGCGCAAGAAGCTCGTGCTCGTCGTGATCGATGCGCTGAAGCCGTCAATGCTCGAGCGGGCGATCGCGACGGGACGGGCACCGGCCCTGGCCCGGGTCTCCGAGCAGGGGGTCTACGTCGACGATTGCGTCGCGGCGTTTCCCTCCGTCACCCCGGTGTGCGCGGCGACGATCACGACCGGAGTCGGTCCCGACCGCCACCTGATCCCGAGCATGAACTGGTACCACCGCGAGGAGGCCCGGTACGTCGAGTACGGGTCGAGCTTCTCGGCCTCCCGCCAGTTCGGAGTGCTGCGATCGCTCACCGACACCGTCTACCGGATGAACGCCGAGCACCTGTCCCACGACGTCGACACCGTGTTCGAGTCGCTGGACGACGCCGACGTCCGCACCGCGGGCACGACCTATCTGATCTACCGCGGTCGCCATCAGCACGAGGTCTCGAACGAGACCGCGCTCGCGCGGATCGTCACCTCGACGCTGTTCCGTCGCACGATCGATGGCCCGCTCGAGCTGTTCTACGCCGACCTCTACGCCAGCCGCAAGACCGGCTGCCGGGGCCAGCTCGGGATGCCCGGGATCCGCGACCAGCACACGGGCTGCGTCGGTGCCTACCTGGTCGAGAACGACCTGTTCGACTTCCTGCTGTTCTCGTTGCCCGACAATGACGCGTGGTCGCACAAGAACGGCCCGCATGCCCAGGTGACCTCGATCGCCGCGGCGGATCGCCAGCTCGAACGCCTGATGCACGCCGCCGGAGGGCCGGACGCGTTCTTTGAGGATTACGCCGTGATCGTCACCTCCGACCACTCGCAGGCGGCCGTCGAGGAGCGGATCCGGCTCGACCGGGCGTTCGAGGACTTCAGCGTCGCCACCACGAGCCCGTCGCGCTCGACCGGCGCCGAGGTGGCGCTCAGCCCCGCGCAGCGCTCCGCGATGATCTACGCGCTTGACGAGGATCGTCGCGACGAGCTCGTGGAACGCTCACTGGCCGCCGCCGCCGAACTCGATGGCGTCGACCTGTTGATGTGGAAGCCCTCCGAGCACGAGGCCGCGATCCGCGGCGCGCGCGGCGAGCTGCGGTTCTCGCCCGGCGGCGAGCTGCTCGACGGGCGCGGGGATCGGTGGAGCGTCGACGGCGAGCTCGCGACGATCCGGGCCGAGATCCAGGACGGCCGGTTCCTGTGCACCGAGTACCCGGATGCATTGGCGCGGATCTGGTCGGCGGTGAACTGCCGAACCGCGGGGGACGTGCTTCTGTCCGCCGCGCCCGGGTACGAGTTCGTAGACTGGGGTGGTGCCGATCACGTCGGTGGTGGTTCGCACGGCTCGCTGCATCGCTCCGACTCGCTCGGCGCGCTGTTGTGGTGCGGCACCGGGCCGGACTCGCGCCACGAGCGTGATCTTTGGTCACTGCAGGACGTCACTCCACTCGTACGGGAGCATTTCGGATTAGGCTCCGTGCCAACTGCTGATTAGGACCTCGTTAGCCGTTCATCTAGTTTCTCCGCCCTAGCACCCGGCCGATACATTCCGCGAATGCCTGAAGAGATGACAACGACCGTCGACTTCCCAGCGGTGGAGCTTTCCGCGAGCGTGCAACTGCCGTTCCGGGTCCGCGTCCGCCATGGGGTGCGGCAGCCGCGCAACTGGCTGCAGCTTGGGCGCTTCGTCACGGTCGGTGCGAGTGGCTACGTGGTCAACCTCGTGGTCTTCGCCCTGTGCGTTCATCTTTTCGCGATCGACTATCGGCTCTCCGCCGTGATCGCCTTCGCGGTCTCGGTGATGAACAACTTCTGGCTCAATCGCCATTGGACGTTCGACGCCAAGCATCACCATCCGATCCTGCAGGCGGCCCGGTTCTTTGCCGTGTCGCTGGTCGCGTTCGGCTTCACCTACCTCGTGTTGGTCACGCTGGTGGACGCCGGAATGACGAAGGTCGTTGCGCAGGCGATCGCGATTGTGGCCGGGACGCCACTGTCGTTCCTCGGGCAGAAGCTTTGGAGCTTCAAGGCGTAGACAGCACCCGCCGGTCGAGGTCACGCCCGGCAGCCTTTCTCTGCTGCGTCCTCCTGCTCCTGCTTCTTCCGGCCGCGCGCGCCCATGCGGCGACGTCGTCGACGAGCACCGCGGTTGCCGACCCGAACACCCCGGTCCTCGTCACCTCGAAGCACAAGCCGCCCGCCGGCTACCGACTGACCGCCGCTCAGGTCGAAGCGATCGCCGCTCGGGTCGGGAAGATCCGTTCCGAGCTACGCCGTCATTCGAACCTGCGGGCCTACGAGTACACGAAGGGCCCGGGTCGCTGGCAGGTCAGCTGGTTCACCCCTGGCCCGAACGGCAGGGAGCTCGCCCAGGTCTACGTGGACGATGCGAGCGGCAGGGTTACCGAGGCGTGGACCGGGTTCCAGGTCGCCTGGACGATGGCGCGCGGCTACCCCGGGGCGTTCGGGCGCCGCGTCAACGCCTGGTATGTGTGGCTGCCGCTGTGCCTGTTGTTCCTGCTGCCGTTCGCGCCCTGGCGTCGCCGGCCGACGCTCCTGCACCTCGACCTGCTGGTGCTGGTGGGCTTCTCGATCTCGCTGGCTTTCTTCAATCACGCCGAGATCGGGCTCTCGGTCCCGCTTGTCTATCCGTTCCTGCTTTATCTGCTCGTGCGGATGCTGCTGCTGGCGTTCGGCAGGGGCGTGCCACGCGCCCCGCTGCGACTGCTCGTCCCAGTGTCCTGGCTCGCCGTCGGGGTCGTCTTCCTGGTCGGGTTCCGGATCGGCCTGAACGTAACCAACTCGAACGTGATCGACGTCGGATATGCCGGCGTGATCGGGGCCGACAAGCTGATCCACGGGCAGCGGCTGTACGGACACTTCCCCCAGGACAACGTGCATGGGGATACGTACGGTCCGGTCAACTACTACGCCTACGTACCGTTCCGGGCGATCCTCGGCTGGAGCGGAACCTGGGATGACCTGCCCGCCGCGCACGCCGCGGCGATCGCCTTCGATCTACTGACCCTGTTCGGCCTGTACTTCCTCGGGCGCCGGATCCGCGGCCCTAACACCGGAACGGTGCTGGCGTACATGTGGGCGGCCTACCCGTTCACGCTCTACTCCCTGAACGCGAACAGCAACGACTCGCTGGTGGCGATGCTGATCGTGCTCGCGCTGCTCGTGATCACCTCGCCACCGGCCCGCGGGGCGGCGACCGCGCTCGCGGGCCTGGCCAAGTTCTCCCCGTTCATCCTCGCCCCGCTGTTCCTACGCGGCACCGACCCCGTGTTCCCACGCAAACGCTCGGTGCTCGGGTTCGCAGCCGGGTTCGGCCTGACCACCGTGCTGGTGATGCTTCCGGTACTGCTGAACGGCAGTCTGCACCTGTTCTGGAAGCAGACCGTCGTCTCCCAGCTTGACCGCTCGTCCCCGTTCTCGATCTGGGGTCTGTGGGGCGGGCTGGGTGGCGTTCAGCATGCCGTTCAGGGCCTGACGATCTTCCTGGCCGTGCTGGTCGCGTTCGTGCCGCGCAGGCGCACCGTGGTGGAGGTGGCGGCGCTGGGAGCGGCGGTGATGATCTGCTTCCAGCTCGGCCTCACGCATTGGTTCTACCTCTACATCCCGTGGTTCTTCCCGATGCTGATCATCGCGGCGATCGGAGCGTTCCCGTCCGAGATCGGGCAGGCGCTGAAGGCGATCGAGGATTCGGGGGAGCGCCATTCGGCGGTGGCGGCGGCCGCGTAGGATCTAGCGCAGCCCGTCCGGCGCCGGCAGCAGCACCTGCTCGATTGAGGCGGCGTGCATCGGGCCGTCGGTGCGGATCAGCACGCCGTTCAGCCAGGGGTCCTCGGCCGAGGTCTCGAACTTGATCGGCATTCGCGTGGCCATCGCCTCGACGGCGAGCTCGCGTTTGACCCCGATCACGCCGCCGCGCGGGCCGGTCATCCCGACGTCGCTGATGTAGGCGGTTCCCCCCGGCAGCACGCGCCCGTCGGCGGTCGGCACATGGGTGTGCGTGCCGACGACGGCGGTCACGCGGCCGTCGAGATGCCAGCCCATGCCCACCTTCTCGCTCGTGGCCTCGGCGTGCATGTCGACGAGGATCTGATCGGCCTTGTCCTTGAGCGCGTGCAGGGCGGCATCGGCCTCGGGAAATGCCGGCCGACCCGCGTTCATGTACAGGTTGCCGGACAGCGACACCACTCCCAGCCGCAGGCCGTCCCGCTCCGCCACGCACCAGCCATGGCCGGGCTGGCTGCGCAGGAAGTTCGCCGGCCGGAGGATTCGTTCGTGGCTATCAAGGTATGGGTAGATCTCCCGATGACGATATGTGTGGTTCCCCAGCGTGATCACATCAACGCCGGCCGCGAACAGCTCGTCGGCGATCCTGGGCGTGATTCCAAGGCCTCCGGCCGCGTTCTCGCCGTTGACGACGAAGAAGTCCGGCGCGTACCGTTCGCGCAGCGATGGCAGCAGCGCCAACAGCGTGCGCTTGCCAATTCCACCGACGAGGTCGCCGACGAACAGGATGCTGGACGTTTCAGTCATGTCCTCTCGGTGCTCATACTTCCAGTTAGATGCGTTTGAGGAAACCGACGCACCGGCCTGAGGCCAATGGGTCAGCGCAGGAGCCCGAGGGCTCCGACGCGCCCGCGCCCGAGCTTCCGGCCGATCAGGGCACGCCGCCGGAGTCGCCCGACGCGGCCGTTGGAGGCGAGCCGGACAAGGAGGATCTGCCGTCCGCCGCCAAGCCAGTCGCCCCCGTGGTGGTGCCGCGGTGGATCCAGCTGGTCCTGCTGCCGCTCGCCCTGCTGGGGCTGTGGGCCCTCGCGCGCGCCGCCGGCACGGTCCTGCTGATCCTGGTGATCGCGAGCGTGATCGCCTTGATCCTCAACCCCCTGGTTCGCATGCTCGAGCGGGCGGTGCCTCGCGGCCTTGCGATCCTGCTCGTGTACGTGGGTGGTTTCGCGCTCGTCGGGGCCATCGGTGTCGCGCTGTCGGATCCGATCAGCACACAGGTCAGCCGGTTTGCCACCGAGGTGCCGACCTTCGTCGACAAGGCGAACCACGATTTGGCCAACCTGCAGACGTGGCTGAACAGCCACGGAATCCACGTTCAGATCCAGAAGCAGGGCCAGACCGCCCTGCAGACGCTGCAGAAGAGCGTGCTCAAGAGCTCGGGCAGCGTGGTGTCGTTCTCCAAGGATCTGCTCTCGCAGGTGGTGACGATCGGCTTCGACCTGGTCCTCGTGCTCGTGCTCTCGATCTACCTGCTCGTGTACGGCAAGCAAATCGGTGATCTCGTGCGCAGGATCATGCCACCGGGGGACGGCACGCCCGAGGACGACTTCCCGCTACTCGTGCAGCGGGCGGTCTTCGGCTACGTCCGCGGGCAGGTCCTGTTCAGCCTGATCATGGGAACCAGCGCCGCGATCGCGCTGTGGATATTCGGAGCGATCGGGATCTTTCCCGCCGGCGAGAAGTACGCGGTGTTCTTCGGTGCCTTCTATGGACTGATGGAGTTCATCCCCTACATCGGGCCGATCATCGGACCGCTGCCGGCGATCCTCGTCGCGCTCTTCAACGACCCGATCAGCGCGCTCTGGGTGACGCTCCTGTTTGTGGGCCTGCAGCAGCTCGAAGGTCACTTCGTGGCGCCGCAGGTGTTCCGGATCTCGCTCCGCATCAACCCGATCCTGATCATCCTGTCGCTGCTGATCGGCTATCAGCTCTACGGGATCGTCGGGGCTCTGGTCGCGCTGCCGATCGCGGCGGTGATCAAGGAGACCGTGGTGTACCTGCGCCGACATCTGGTGCTCGAGCCGTGGGGCACGCCGGCGCCGGTGATGGCCGCGCTCGGCCTGGAACCGGACCGATGTCCGGATTGCGGCGCGGTCGCCGGAGCGGCCGACACGTACTGCCGCTCGTGCGGCGCCTCGCTTGAACCGAGCGTGAGAAGCACCGGGTAGCCTCCACCGCGTGCCGATAAGCACCGCCACCGGCGACGCGGAGATGACGCTCGCCGCCCGCTCGCTGACCAAGCGTTTCGGCACCAGGACCGCGCTTCACGAGGTCAGCTTCGAGGTGCACCCGGGCGAGCTGATCTCGGTCATCGGACCGAACGGCGCGGGCAAGACGACGCTGCTCTCGATCCTGGCCGGCGTGCTCACCCCGAGCGATGGCGAGATCACGCGACCTGCCCGCGAGATCGGCTGGGTACCGCAGCAGCCGGCGCTGTACTCGAAGCTGTCGGTGACCGAGAACCTGCGGCTGTTCGCCCGGCTCGAGAAGCTCGCCGATCCGGAGGCCGCCGTCGAGCAGATGCTCGATCAGACCGGGCTGCGGGAGCGCGCCGACGAGGAGGTCGGCAAGCTCAGCGGCGGCAACCAGCAGCGCGTGAACATCGCCATCGGCCTTCTCTGCGAGCCTTCGGTGCTGCTGCTCGACGAGCCCTCGGCCTCGCTCGACCCCCGTCAGCGAGAGCGCCTATGGGAGTTCATCGGCGGCCTCGCCGGCCGCGGGACCGGGGTCGTGTTCTCTAGCCACAACGTCGCCGAGGCCGAGCGCTACGCCACCCGCGTGCTTGTGTTGGTCGATGGCGAGCTGCTGTTCACGGGCACGCCGACCGAGCTCGAGCAGACGGTCGGCGGCGACCCACGGGACTTTGAGGCGGCATTCGTCCGCTTCCTGCGCGAGCAGGGGCACTGACGTGCGCTGGCTGCTCATCAAGGACCTCCAGATCCTCAGGCGCTCGCCGCTGCTAACCGGCCTGCTCGCGGTCTACCCCGTGCTGATCGCGCTGATGATCGGGTTCGCGCTCTCAAGCCCGCCTGGGAAGCCGAAGGTGGCGTTCTACAGCGAGGTGGCGCCGGGCGATCAGGTGATCAACTTCGGCGGCGAGAACATCAACCTGAAGACCTACGAGCAGCAGCTGTTCCAGTCGATCGACCGCGTGAAGGTCAACTCGGCCGACGAGGCGATCGCCAAGGTGCGGGACGGCGAGGCCTTGGCCGCGCTGATCGTTCCGGCCGAGATCCCTGCCGAGATCAAGTCGTTCGTCCAGGACGGCATCGGGCGCCCGACCGTAGAGCTGTACCTGAACTCTCGCGATCCGCTCGAGCGGCAGTTCGTCGACCAGGCGATCACCACGCGCCTCAACGTGGTCAACGAAAGCGTCTCGCAGCAGGTGCTGCGCGTCGCGATCGGCGATCTGCAACAGGTTCTCAACGGTGGCGCGATCAACTTCGCCGGCCAGAACTTCCACCTTCTTGGGCTGCGCAATGCCCGCACGATCGTCAGCGGGACGATCGGGTCGCTTCCCCCCAACTCCCCATTGCGGGCGGCGCTGCACCAGGTGGTGGCGTTCGCGGACCTGGCGATCCAGGGACTCGCATTCGCGAACCCGACCCTCAGCGGGATCGTCAACCCGCTCAGCGTGCACGAGACCGACCTGGCCGGGAGGACGACCCCGAGCGATTCCTATGCGGCCGCGATCGCGGTGATCATCTCGCTGATGTTCGTGGCGCTCCTGCTGGCCGCGGGGATGCTCGCGATCGAGCGTTCGGAGAATGCTTACTCGCGGCTGGTTCGCGGCCTGGTCTCGCCGAACACGTTGCTGAGCGAGAAGGTGGCGCTGGCCGCGGTGTGCGCCGGCCTCGTGACGCTGGTGATGGCGGCGTTCGTGTCGCTGTTCGTCCACCTCGACTGGACCCAGTTCGAGTTGTGGGTGATCGCGCTCGCGGCGGGCGGACTCGCCTTCGGTGCGCTCGGGGTGGCAATCGGCGGGATCGCGCGCGAGGTGAGCGCGGCGTCGCTGATGGCGATCCTGATCTCGCTGCCGATCGCATTCGTCGCGCTGGTGCCCGCCAACGCGGTCTCCGGGACCCTGAAGTCGATCCTCGACGCGATCGCGTTCGTGTTTCCGTTCAAGGCCGCGCTGCAGGCCGTCAACTACGCGTTCAGCGGTACCTCGCCGGGGATCGTCGGGCCGGTCATCCACCTGCTCGTGCTGACGTTGGCGTTTGGCGCCCTGGCCCGCCTGGCCCTGCGGCGTTTCGCCTGAATCTGCTTCGGGCTAGCGCCCGACCGTGCGGTTGAACATCACCACGCAGATCGCCGCGACGATGAGCGCGATGATTGGCACGAAGGCGCCGATCACGCCGGCAATCGCGAGCACGATCCCGGCCACTCCGACGATGCCCGCGACCCCGCCGGTGACGATCAGCCGGTAGGCCCGCTGCTCGCGACGGCGACGGGGCGTGTAGCTACCGCGTTTCTGGATATCGGCCACGACTGAGAGCGTATCGTGCCGGCACCCCGTGCGGGCGTAGGGTGTGCCCCATGGCTACCCATCACATCCTCTTCTACGACTACGTTAACGACGTCCTCGAGCGCCGCGGGCCCTACCGCGAGGCGCACCTGGCGAGGATCGGCTCGGAGCGCGAGGCCGGGCGCGTTGTGATGGCGGGCGCGCTCGGCGATCCGCCCCATGGCGCAGCGATCGTCTTCCGGGACGTCGCGCCGAATGAGATCGAGCGGTTCGTGACCGGAGATCCCTACGTGGAAGCTGGGCTCGTGGCCGAGTGGCGAATCGAGCCCTGGAACGTGGTCTGAGCTCTGACCGCCGGGGGTGGGAGCGGCCGCTCGGCCGGCGTCGTGGGCTCGGACCCGCGACCGTCCGCGGGTATCCTCAGTCGGCAATGCCGTTCCCGCAGACCCGCCTGCGCCGCCTGCGCGCGACCCACGCTCTTCGCGGCCTGGTTCGGGAGACCAGGCTGGCGCCGTCAGATTTCGTGTTGCCGATGTTCGTCTCGCACGGGATCGACCGCCGGGAGCCGATTGCGGCGATGCCGGGCGTCGATCACCTCTCGATCGCGCACGCGGTCGATGAGGCGGGCGAAGCCACCGCCCTCGGGATCCCGGCCGTGATCCTGTTCGGGTTGCCCGCAGCCAAGGACGAGGAGGGCTCGGGCGCCTGGGACGACGAGGGGGTCGTGCAGCTGGCCACCCGCGCGATCAAGGAGGCGCATCCCGATCTGATCGTCGTCACCGACCTCTGCCTGTGCGAATACACGAGCCACGGGCATTGCGGCGTTGTCCGCGAGGGCGCGACCGGTTTCACGGTGGACAACGACACGACGCTCGAGCTGCTCTCGCGCACCGCGGTCTCCCAGGTCCGCGCCGGAGCCGACCTGATCGCCCCGAGCGACATGATGGACGGCCGCGTCGGCGTGATCCGGACCGCTCTCGATGACGAGGGGTTCACCAATACGCCGATTCTGGCCTACTCGGCCAAGTTCGCCTCGGCGTTCTACGGTCCGTTTCGCGAGGCCGCGGACTCCGCCCCGGCGTTCGGTGATCGCCGCGACTACCAGATGGATCCGGCCAACGGGGACGAGGCCGTGCGCGAGGCGAAGCTCGACGTCGACGAGGGCGCAGACATCGTGATGGTCAAGCCGGCGCTCCCCTATCTCGATCTGATCCGCCGGATCAAGGACGACACGGCGATGCCTCTGGCCGCTTACAACGTCAGCGGCGAGTACTCGATGGTCAAGGCGGCCGCCGCGGCCGGATACCTGGACGAGCGCGCCACCGTGCTGGAGATCCTGACCGCGATCAGGCGCGCCGGCGCGGACATCATCATCACCTACCACGCGAAGGACGCTGCCCGATGGCTTCAGTGAGCGGCTCGCAACACGGTTCCAAGCTCCGCAGCCGCAAGCACGGAGCCGCGATTCCGCTCGACGATCTCGACAAGCGGCTGCTGAACCTGATGCAGGGTTCGTTCCCGATCGCCCCTCGTCCCTACCAGCACGTGGCGGCCGAGGCCGGGATCGCCGAGTCGGAGGCGATCGACCGAGTCATCCGGCTGCTCGACGAGCGCATCATCCGTCAGGTCACGCCGATCTTCGACACCCGGGCGCTCGGCTACTCCTCGATGCTGGTGGCGGCCAAGGTCGACCCTGACAACCCGTGGCGCGCGGCGAACGTGATCAACGAGCACCCAGGCGTCTCGCACAACTACCTCCGCAACCACGAGTTCAACATCTGGTTCACGATCGCCACCGAGCCCGGGTCTCCGCTCGGGCTGGAGGGCACGCTCGAGGTGCTGGCGAAGCTGGCCGGCGCCGAGTCGATCCGTCAGCTGCCCACGCTGAAGCTGTTCAAGATCCGCATGGATCTGGAGATGGAGGGGGGCACCGAGGCGCTCTCGAAGTCCGTCACCGCGGTCGAGCCGGCGGAGACCGATCCGCAGCCGTACGACGAGTTCGACGTGTCGGTGATCCGCGCGCTGCAGGGCGATATGCCGGTGATCCCCGAGCCGTACGCCCCCGCTGCGGCGGCGCTGAACATTCCCGAACAGCGGCTGCTCGAGCACCTTCGCGGGATGCAGGAGCGCAGGCTGCTGCGCCGCGTCGCCGCGATCCTGTTTCACCGGCGCGCTGGCTTCAGCGCCAACGGGATGGGCGTCTGGAAGGTGCCGGATGAGCAGATCATGGAGATCGGTCCTCAGATGGCCTCGTACCGCGGCATCTCCCACTGCTACCAGCGCCCGACCTATCAGGACTGGCCGTACTCGATCTTCACGATGGCGCACGGTCGCTCGAAGGAGGAATGCGACGCGATCCTTGACTCGATCGCGTCAGAGACCGGGATCGCCGACCGCACGACGCTGTATTCCTCCACGGAGTTCAAGAAGATCCGGCTGCTCTACTTCACAGACGACTACCGCGCCTGGGAACGCGAGCACGCCGGCGTGTGACGCGGTCGGAGGAGATCTATCACCGGGCGCTCTCGCTGCTCCCCGGTGGAGTGAACTCGCCTGTGCGCGCGATGCGCGCGGTCGGCCGAGACCCGATCTTCATCGCCTCCGGCCGAGGCTCGCGGCTCCGGGACGTGGACGGGAACGAGTACGTCGACTGGGTCAGCTCCTGGGGGCCGCTGATCCTCGGTCATGCGGATCCTGCCGTCGTGCAGGCGGTGGCCGAAGCGGCGGCCAACGGCACGAGCTTCGGCGCACCCACCGAGGGCGAGGTGACGCTCGCGGCCGAGGTGGCGAGCCGGGTCCCGTCGGTGGAGATGCTGCGCATGACCTCGTCGGGCACGGAGGCGACGATGAGCGTGCTGCGGCTCGCGCGCGCGGTGACCGGTCGAGAGACGATCCTCAAGTTCGCCGGTGCCTACCACGGCCATGTCGACGGGCTGCTCGCCCAGGCGGGCTCGGGCCTGGCGACCCAGGCGATCCCCGCGAGCCCCGGCGTCACCGCGGCGGCGGCGGCGGACACGGTGATCGTCCCCTGGAACGATCAGGACGCCGTACGTGAGGCGACCGAGCGCCACGAGTTCGCCGCCATCATCGCCGAGCCGGTCCCGGCGAACATGGGTGTTGTCCCGCCTGAGCAGGGCTTTTTGGACTTGCTGCGCGAGCAGGCCGACAGGACCGGCGCGCTGCTCGTGTTCGACGAGGTGATCAGCGGTTTCAGGGTCGCGCGCGGTGGCGCGCAGGAGCGCTACGGCGTGACGCCCGATCTGAGCATCCTCGGCAAGGTGATCGGCGGTGGACTGCCCGCCGCCGCCTACGGCGGCCCTCGCGCGCTGATGGAGCGGATCGCGCCGGCGGGCGACGTGTACCAGGCCGGCACGCTGTCAGGCAACCCGCTCGCAGTGGCGGCGGCGCTCGCCACGCTCGAGCGGCTCGACCAGGCTGCCTACGAACGCCTCGGGGAGCTGACCCGGCTGCTCGCCGACGGGCTCAGCTCGGCGGCGGCCGAAGCCGGCGTGCCGCTGGTCGTCCAGGACGTCACCGGGCTGTTGACACCCTTCTTCGCCGGCTCCCCGGTTCGCCGCTACGCGGATGCCGCCGCGTCCGACCTCGGCGCCTACGGCACCTGGTGCCGGGGGCTGCTGGAGCGCGGGGTCTACCCGCCGGCCTCGCAGTTCGAAGCCTGGTTCCCCTCGCTGGCACACACCGAGGAGGACGTGCAGCTGACCCTCGACGCGGCGCGCCAGGCGTTCGCTGAGGTGCGGCCGTGAGCCTCGCCGACGCGCTCCGCGCCCACGGAGGGGCGCTCGCGGACGCGGTCGGCGGAGAGGCTCCCGAGGCCCCCGGACCCGGCCGGCTGGCTGCGATGGGCCCGCGTGCGGCGGGCGCGGCGGGGGAGTACGAGCTGCTGCTCGAGATCATCCGCGAGGGATCGCGCCTCCACTACACGCGCGGACGCGTGATCGCCACCGAGGACCGGGATCTGGCGCTGCTGCTCGGTGATCAGCTGTACGCGCTGGGTCTCTCTCGCCTCGCGGCGCTCGGCGACCTCGATGCCGTCGCCGAGCTGGCCGACGTGATCTCGCTCGTGGCCCAAGCTCACGCCGCGGACGACCCCGAGTTGGCCGAGGCCGTCTGGGAGGCCGGCGCCGTGGCGATCGGCTGGGGCGCAACCCGGGCTCACGAGAAGGCCAAGGGCCTCGCACGTGAAGGCGATCCGCTCGCGGCCGCGGCCCTGCGCGACGCTGCCGCCGCGGCCCGAGGTCGGCCGTCGTGACGCCGGTGGCGATCTAGTCGGTACGCTTTAGCGAGGCTTCACCTTCCTCTCCGCCGCCCCCCCAAGACACCGTTGCCAGACAGACATAAGCAACCCAAGCCCAAGTACACGACCGAGCGGAATATGCCGGGAGCGTTCGAGGGCGAGACGGTCTCGCGCCGGCGGTTCATGGATCTCACGGTGAACGCCGCCGGGGCCGCGACCGTGGCCGCGATCGCACTGCCGGCGCTCGGATTCGCCCTCGGCCCGGTGTTCAGCCGTGTTCCCTTCGACTGGCAGCCAATCGGAGTGCCGTCGGACTTTCCAGACAACACGTACGTCGTGAGGGTGATCACGATCGTCCCGGGGATCGGGCAGGCCGGCAAGTCGATCGCCTACGTCCGGTCCCGCAATCCCGCCATCGACACCGAGCCTGAGGACCAGTACAGCCACTTTGTGGCGCTGTCCTCGCGCTGCATGCACCTTGGCTGCCCGGTCCGCTTTGTGGCCCCAGCCGAACGATTCATCTGCCCGTGCCACGGTGGGGTTTACGACTTTCGAGGGATGGTCGTGGGCGGCCCACCTGTGCGGCCACTGGATCGGTTCTATACGCGGCTGAACAACGGTGTCGTCGAGCTCGGCCCGCGGTACTCCGTGAACTCGGAGCTGCATCGGTTCTCGCCGCGGGACCCGGGTGAGCCGCTCGACGGGATCGGCCAGTACCTGTATCCGAAGCGCTTCTCCACCTCCGTCCTCCCGAGCAACTGATGCCCAAGGCGCCTCCCCTTCCAAAGATCCTGCTGCCGAAGCCCAAGCGGCCCGGCGACAACGGCGACGACAAGCTGTCGCCGGCCGAGGCCGGGATCACCGTCGTCGACTGGATCGACGAGCGCACCGGCCTTGCCCCCGGTCTTCGGTGGTTGATGTACCGCAAGGTCCCGCGTGGGATCAACTGGGCCTACACGCTCGGGTCCGCGACGATGTTCGCGTTCCTCTCGCAGGCGATCACCGGTGTATTCCTGGCGATGTACTACCGCCCTGACGCGACCGGCGGCGCGTACGAGTCGATCCGCTACATCACCGACGACGCGTTCCTCGGGCAGTTCGTGCGCGGGATGCACAAGTGGGGAGCGTCGGTGATGATCATCCTGATCTTCCTGCACATGGGGCGCGTGTTCTTCTTCGGGGCCTATAAATATCCGCGCGAGATGACCTGGATCATCGGCGTCGTGCTGCTGATCCTGACGTTGGTAATGGGCTTTACCGGCTACCTGCTGCCGTTTGATGAGCGCTCCTACTGGGCGACGATCGTGGGCGTCAACATCAACGGCACCGGTCCGTTCATCGGGCCCTACCTTTCGGACTTCCTGCGTGCCGGTCCGGAGTTCGGGGCCACGACGCTGTCCCGCTTCTACGCGATCCACATGCTGCTGGTGCCCGGCGCGATGGCCGCGCTTATCGGCGCTCACCTGTACCTGATCACCAAGCTCGGAATCTCCGCTCCGCCCTGGATCAAGGTCGAGGAGCCCGACGTGGTCGAGCGCTCGGAAGTGTGACGCCGTGAACCAGGCCCAGAAGGAGACTTATCTCCGCGAGTACTCGACCCTGAAGAATCAGGGCAAGCCGTTCTTCCCGTACGCGGTCGCGAAGGACTCGATCATGGCGTTCATCGTGATCCTCATGATCATCTTCCTGTCGCTGATGTTCGGCGCGGAGATGGGGCCGAAGGTCGATCCGACCACCACCACGTACGTGCCGCGGCCCGACTGGTACTTCTTCTTCCTGTTCGAGGTCCTTCGGGTTATGCGCAACGTGCCCAAGTTCACGCCGATGGCGACGATCGGGGTTCCGACGATTTGCATGATCCTGCTGTTCGGGCTGCCGTTCTACGACCGCAGCCCGGAGCGCGTGATCTGGCGCCGACCGGTGGCGCTTTCGGCCGGCCTGGCCACGATCTTCGCGATGGCCTACCTCACCTATACGGGAGCACAGGCAGGCTCACCGAACTCCGTCGACATGAAGCCGCCGGCCGGTTTCACCCCGCAGCAGGTCGCCGTATTCAATGCCGGCAAGCTCGTCGTCGGCGAGTCGGGCTGCCTTGCTTGCCATCAGATCGGCGACAACGGCAACAACGGGCCCGGGCCGCCGCTGACCCACATCGGCTCGAAGCTGCGGCCCGCCGCGATCGCTTCTACCCTGCGCAACCCGACCGCCCCGATGCCCTCCTTCAAGAATCTGGCGCAGCAGAGTCCGCAGAAGTTCCAGAACCTGGTCAACTTCC
Source organism: uncultured Solirubrobacterales bacterium (assembly GCA_963796645.1). Lineage (GTDB taxonomy): Bacteria > Actinomycetota > Thermoleophilia > Solirubrobacterales > Solirubrobacteraceae > Palsa-465. The sequence continues at coordinate 202,264 of CAWCMQ010000012.1, forward strand.
TGGCTGAGCTTCAGTAGCTAGCGCTTCGGGACCGGCCGTGACGGCGAGCGCAAGCACCCAGTACGACGAGTCGTCGGGGACCCTCGAGGCGACACAGGTCCGGGCCATGTTCGACCGGATCTCCGGCGTGTACGACCAGATGAACTCGGTCATGACCGCCGGGCTGCACCACAAGTGGCGCCGCCGCGCGGCGGACCTGGCCGCGCTCGCGCCCGGGGGACGGGGGCTCGACGTGGCGACCGGGACCGGCGACCTCGCCTTCGAACTCGCCCGGCGCGTCGGCCCGGAGGGTGAGGTGGTCGGCGCCGATTTCTCCGAGCGGATGCTGACCGTGGCCCGGGAGAAGGCCGCGGCGCTCTCCTCGCCGGTCCGCTTCGAGTCCGCCGACGCGCTCGCGCTGCCGTTTGCCGACGAAGAATTTGACGCGTCCACCGTCGGGTTCGGCGCCCGCAACTTCTCCGACCTTGAGCGGGGCATCAGCGAGATGACTCGGGTCGTGCGTCCCGGCGGGCGGGTGGTGATTCTCGAGATCACGACTCCGCAGCGGCCACCGCTGTCCAGCTTCTTTCACCTCTGGTTCGATCACGCCGTTCCGGCCCTGGGGCGGCTGGCCGGCGATTCACAGGCCTACAGCTACCTGCCGAACTCGGTCAAGCGGTTCCCCGGCCCGGAGGAGCTGTGCGGCGTGATGGAGCGCGCTGGGCTGACCCGGATCCGCTACCTCTTGACCGCCGGAGGGATCATCGCCCTGCACGTGGGGGCACGACCATGAACGCTGTGGAGGCGGTCGTCGAGGCTGGAGGCGATGCGGTTCCGCGCCTGATGGAGCGGATCGAGGAACGGATGCTGTCGCTGGCCGCCGAGAACGGCGCCCTGCTCGCCCGGTATGCCGGGGACACGATCGCGGCGGGCGGCAAGCGGCTGCGGCCGCTGCTCGTGTGCCTGTCCGCCGGCGCACCACCGCCCGAGACCGAGGGCCTGGTCAGGGCCGCGGTGGCGGTCGAGCTCGTCCACGCCGCGACGCTCGTCCACGACGACGTGCTCGACGGCTCGGCCCTGCGGCGTGGGCGCCCGACCGTCGTCGCCTCCGGCGGCCGCCGCATCGCCACGGCAACGGGGGATCTGCTGTTCTCGCGGGCGTTCGCGGAACTGGCCGCAGCGGGCTCGGCGGATGCGGTGCGCGTGCTCTCGAGGGCGAGCTCGCAGCTTGCCGACGGCGAGCTGATGCAGCGAGCGGACGCCTTCGATGCTGGGGTCAGCGTGGAGCGCTACCTCGAGCGCTGCCGACTGAAGACCGCCGTCCTGTTCCGCGCCGCGTGCTCACTCGGTGCGCTCGAGGGAGCCGGTCACGTCGAGGCGCTGGGCGCGTTCGGCGAGCAGATCGGAGTCGCCTTCCAGATCCTCGACGACATCCTCGACGTGTCGGGCCCACCCGAGCGCACCGGGAAGCCGATCGGGACCGACCTGCTCGACGGCACCGTCACGCTGCCGCTGATCCTCGCGCAGGCTCAGGATCCGGCGCTCGCCGCGGTCGACCTGCGCGCCGTGGCCGCCGAGGGCGCAGACCGGGCGGCATCGATCTGCCGGCGAATCACCGCGACGGGCGCGCTCGTCGCCGCCCGTGAGCGGGCCCTCGAGCTTGTGGCCGAGGCGAAACGGGGGATGCCTCCGCTGCCCGGGCGTCAGCGCGCGGCACTCGAGCTGCTCGCCGACGGCGTCGTCGAGCGCTACTCGTAGCCCGCCTGCGGGCGGGGTGTCAAATCACCCGGACCGGCTGCCCCCTCCGGGAGCGGGGTGCTCAGAAGTCCTCGGGGAGGACCAGGTCGGACTCGAGCGCGGCCACGAAGCGATCGATCTGATCGGCCATGTTGGCGTGGGTCAGGCGCTTGAGGTCATCCAGCATGTCGGCAAGGCCGTCGTCGAGCCGCTCCTCCAGCCGGTGCACTTCGTCACGGTCGTACACGCCCTCGGTCGTCCACCAGCAGTTCGGGCACTCGAGCACGAGCTCCCACCGCTCGTCGCTCGCCTCGCTCCAGCTGGTCGGCTGCACGAGCTCGGAGTCGCAGTCCGGGCACACATGGAGTCCGTGGCGGACCGGCTCTTGGGTTTCGTTGAAGCGCACGACTTCTATTGACCTTCCGCTGGGGAGAACGATTCGACGGACTGAGTGGGGGTGGGGTTCGGATTTCATCGGTGCCTCCTGGCTGAGCCTTTAATCGGCTCTGTAGGAGGAGACCTTGAGCGTGATCGCCCACCGAAGCCTCACCGCGACCGCTACCCTTGGGAACCCCCATCCGGAGGCCACGTATGTTCCGTAATCCCACCACCGATCTGATCGTCGTCCTGGTGATCGTGCTGCTGATCTTTGGCCCGAAGCGGCTCCCTGGCCTGGGCAAGCAGCTCGGCCATGGGATCCGCGAGTTCAAGGACGGGATCACGGGCAAGGACGGCGAGGAGGAGGAGCAGCGCCCGGCGCTCTCAGAGAGCACCGCGACTCCGGTGGCGCCGGCCGGCACCACGACCCCGGCGAGCACCGCGAACCCGACCCAGACCGAGGCGGAGCGCCAGTCGGCTGAGGTCGGCTCAGAGCAGCGCTCCTAGCTGGGCTGGAGGGTCAGTAGGTCGTGGCGCGGGTCGTTCGGCCCATCGGGCACGAGGATCGACTGAGCATCGTCGATCATCTCGACGAGCTTCGAAGCCGCCTGATTATCTGCGCGGTCGCGCTCGCGATCACCTTCGCCGTGTGCTTCTGGCAGAACCAGGCCCTGCTCCACATCCTCAATCGTGCGCTGCCGGCGGAGCAGAAGACCAGCCAGAACCACATCAACGGCGTGGTCAACGACACGGTCAGCGCGGCCCGTCAGATCGCGGGGATGGGAACCGACTTCAAGGCGCTCAGCCAGTCGACCGATCTCTCCGCCAGCGATCGGGCTCTGTTCGGCGATCTCGAGGCCCGCGCTGCGGCAACCGCGAAGGCGCTGCCCCAGCAGGCGCCGAAGAAGCTTCCAATCACGATCGGCGTCGGCGAGCCGTTCACGACCACGCTGACCGTGGCGGCGTACTTCGCGCTGCTGTTCGCCCTGCCCGTCCTGCTCTACGAGGCCTACGCGTTCGTAATCCCTGCGCTGCACCCGAACGAGCGCCGCGTTGCGGTCCCCGTGATGGCGGCCGCGCCGCTGCTGTTCCTGATGGGCGTCTCGTTCGCCTACTTCGTCGTGCTGCCGCCCGCGGTCCACTTCCTCCAGGGCTACAACAGCCAGAACTTCGACATCCTCGTCCAGGCCAAGACCTATTACTCGTTCCAGTTCCTCACGATGCTCGGCATCGGGCTTGCCTTCCAGTTGCCGATCGGCCTGCTCGCGCTCCAGCGGCTGGGCACGATCAACGCCAACACCCTGACGCGAAACTGGCGCTACGCTACGGTCATCATCGCCGTCATCGCGGCGGCGATGCCAGGGGCGGACCCAGTTACCACCGGGCTGGAGATGCTGCCGCTCGTCATCCTGTATCTCGCCAGTATCGTGTTGCTAAAGATCGCCGACCGCCGCGCCGCAAGACGCGCAGCCTCAGACCTCTCCTCGGTCGACGACGGACTCGACCTCACCTAGGCCCCTCATGCTCTTCGACCTTCGCAGCCGCGGCCGCCGGCGCACCGTCCAGGCCGTATACCTCGGTCTCGCGCTGCTGATGCTGTTCGGCCTCGTGCTGTTCGGCGTCGGCACCGGCACGGGCGGCGGTGGTCTGCTGAACGCGTTCGGCGGCGGCAGCAGCAACCAGAAGGCGGTGGTCAGCCAGCAGGAGAAGGCCGCCCTGCGCGCCACCCGGCTGACCCCGAACAGCCCGACCGCCTGGGGGCAGCTGGTCGAGGCGCGCTGGACCTCCGCTGGCCAGGGCAACAACATCAATGCCACCACGGGCGCGTTCACCGCCGCCGGCCGCAAGGAGCTGGCCTCGCTTACGCAGGCGTGGCAGAAGTACCAGACCCTGGCGAAGACCGCCGATCCAAACGTCGCGATCCTCGCCGCCCGCGCCTACGGCCAGCTCGGCAATTACGCCGAGGAAGCCAACGCGTGGGAGGCTCAGACCCAGGGTCAGCCGAACGCGGCCAAGGGCTACATGTGCCTCGCGGCGGCCGCCTACGCCGCCAAGCAGACCCGCAAGGGCGACCTCGCCGCCCAGAAGACCCTCAGCCTCATCCCCAAGGCTTCACAGGCCGCGGTCAAGCTCCAGCTCCAGGGCGCCAAGACCAGCCCGTCGCTGGCGCAGAGCTGCTGAGGGGTTGCAGCCGGGGCGCTCGGGTCGGGCCGGGGCCGCGGATCGGGGCGCCTCGGGCCGCGCGCTGGGGGCGGCGCGGGCCGCGCCACCGGGGGGCGGCGCGGGGCCCCGCCACGCGACCGCAGCCGCGTGAAGACGTAACACTCGCGCTCCGCTGGGCTGCCAATGTGACGTTCCATGCCACTATTGGCGCGAACGTCACGCTCGGCCGCCCCGGCCACCTGAGTGTGACGTTCTCGCGCCGACGCCGTGGCACGCACCGCGCGCCGCGCAAAGGCGCCCCGCCGCTGCGCCCGCGCCGAGCCGCCGCCGCCCCCAGCGGGCGGCTAACATCGCCGAATCCCCGGGCCGTTAGCTCAACTGGTAGAGCAGGGGACTCTTAATCCCAAGGTTGGAGGTTCGAGTCCTCCACGGCCCATAGAAAATGCCCCGCTAGGCGGGGCTTTTTGTTTGGGGACATTGTTCGACCGCTGGCGAACAAGTCCCCAATAGGTCCCGAGATGGGCGTATGATCTTCCAGCGTGAGCGGGATGGCGCGTCCTCCTTCGGGCCACGTTTTCCGGGTCGACGGTAGGCGCGGTGCGGTTTGGTACGCGAAATACCGGCTGCCGGATGAGCGTCAGGTGAAGAAGAAGCTCGGACCGGCATGGACCGGGCGGGGCCGACCGCCGGCTGGCTACTTCACGAAGCGTTTGGCTGAGGAATGGCTGCGTTCTGTGCTCGACCAGGCTCGTCGTGGAACGCTCCCGGGAATGGTGCGGACTGGTGCGACGTTCGCCGATGCGGCGGCGGAGTACCTGCGCTACGTCGAGCACGACCGAGGGCGCAAGCCGTCGACGGTGCGCGGGTACCGGTCTGCGATCGAGGCCCATCTGCTGCCGGCGTTCGGGTCGATCCCGGTGGAGGACGTGACCCCCGAGGCGATCGAGCGCTGGATGGCCGGCTTTGAGGGCGCGCCGCGGTCGAGGAACAAGCTGTTGATCCAGCTCCACGGAATCCTCAGTCGTGCCCGCAAGGTCTACGGCCTGTCGGTCAACGCCGCCGCCGACGTCGAGAAGGTCCCACAACGCCACAGCGGCGATATCAGCGTGTTCTCCCCTGAAGAGGTCTGGGCCCTGGTCCGGGCCGCCGAGTCAGAGCAGGACGGGGCGTTGTTCTTGACCGCGGCCTTCACGGGGCTGCGTATGGGGGAGCTGCTGGCCTTGCGCTGGCGGGACGTGGACTTCGCCGCTCGGACGATCCGGGTCCGGGCGAGCTACTACCTCGGGCAGCTGACGACGCCGAAGTCCGGGAAGGTGCGGTCGGTGCCGCTGGCGCCGGACGCGGCCTCGGCACTCGCGCAGCTGGGGCAGCGCGAGGACTGGGTGGGCGACGACGACCTGGTGTTCGTCGGCATCGCCGGCGGCTACGTCGATGGTTCAGCTCTGCGTCGCCGCTATAAGGCGGCTTTGGCAGCGGCGGGTCTGCGGCCGCTGCGCTTCCATGATCTGCGGCACACGTTTGGCACACGGATGATCGCCAAGGCGGACATTAGGCGGGTGCAGGAGTGGATGGGTCATGCCGACATCCAGACGACGATGCGGTATCTGCACTACGCGCCGCGGGACGAGGACGCTGAGCTGGTCGCGGAGGCGTTCAGGGTCGAGACGCCGAGTGGTTCTGAACCGGCCCCGAAGCGGTTGTGACGGGGTCTCGAAGATTGTCCCGATTTGCAGGTATTCGTCCCGAGATGTCCTTGAGACGTCCCTGGGGCGAGCGCATGCTGTGACGATGGTCATCTCGTCGCGGATCGATCACGAGAGCAATAGCGGCTCAGCGGTCAGCCTGAGCCGCGATCAGGTGATGACCGCCGGTGAAGTCGCGGAGTTCCTGCAGGTGCCGGTGTCCACGGTGTACTGCCTGGCCAATCGGGGAGAGTTGCCGGCGACCCCAAATCCGGATGCTGACCCGTCAAGCTGACGCGATTCAGCAGGAGCTCTCCGCACTCGTCGGCGCTCACCGTCCGCAACTACTGGCTGAGACTGGTTGCGGAGCGTTGACCGCCGCGATCCTCATCGGTCGCACCGCCGGAGCTGAGCGCTACCGCACCGACTCAAGCTTCGCCCGCCAGGCCGGCGTCGCGCCCATACCCACCTCATCCGGCCAACGCGACCAGCTGCGCGTGGACCGCGGCGGGGACCGCCAGCTCAATCGCGCGCTGCACATGATCGCTATCACCCGCGCCCGCCACGACCCCGCCACCAAGGAATATCTCGCTCGCAAAGAAGCTGAAGGCAAAACCAAAAAAGGCGCGCTGCGATGCCTCAAACGCCACCTCGCTCGCCGCTTCCATCACATCCTCCGCCTCCCCTCAGACCCCACCGACCCGCACGAGAAAACCGCACACAGCAAACTTCTCTTGACATAGGAGCGACCTTTGCGACGACAGCGCCAGCGGGCGATTCGTGGCTCTGATGTCGGACAGGAGGGACCAGGCTTCGCTGTCCTTGTAGCCCAACCCAGCAGTCTGCGAAATCGGCCGTCAGCTCTGCGCGGCCAGCGTGAAAGCTGTCCACCTGGTCCGCAGACGATTAGTCGCTCGCCCGGCCCCTCAAGCTGCCACGCCTCCCAGTGTTGGCTCGGCTCGACGTCGAGGCGGGTGCCGTCGGCAAACGCCAGTCGAAGAACGCCCTCAGCGGTAACGCTCGCGTCAGCGACCGTGTTGTGAAGCAGCGCGTCGGCAGCCGAGCCCCAGGCACTCGGTCTGCCATCCGAGCCGAATCGTTCCGAAGCCGCTTGAGGCGAAGCGACGTCGAACGGCACTTCAATCTTGAGCAGCCACCACTCTCCGGACGCCTCGATCGCCAAAGAAAAAGCATTGTCGAGGCGGCACTGCTCGACGCGGCCCGAGCCGATCGGGACGGAGAGCGGCCCGTCGATTGTCTCGCCCTGCCTTATGTTGCCTTGAGCGTCGCGGATGTAAGGGCGTCGCGTCATTAGGAGCATTGTCGCGCTCCCGGAGATCCTCGGCCAAGAGCTGCATGGGGCTGATTATCAAGCGTCTAACGCCGAGATCGCAGGGGCGGTCTGCTCTTCTGCTCGAAGTCCGGGTCCGCGGGAGCTCCGGTTACCTAGATCGCGCCGCTGGAGCGCTGCTAGGCGGTGCGGGATCAGCACCAGTCACGGTCGTTCCGTCGCTCGCTGGAACGGTGGTGGTCGGAGAACCGCTCGCTGCCTCACTGCCTGGGAACGGCGCTGGCGCGCTGCTAGGAGGTGCCGGATCAGCCCCGGTCACCGTGGTTCCGTCGCTCGCTGGAAACGTGACGGTGCGGGCATGAATCGCCGTCCTGCTGCCCGGAAAGGCGGCTGGAGCGCTGTCATGGCCGCTGCCGCCCGTGACGGCGAGCGCCGCGCCGCAGCCGATGAGCAAAGCCACACCTATCGAGATGATGGCTACGAGCCGCCGCCGCGTATCGGACGCAATCATGATTCGCACCTATTCTGGCGCCGCTGCGTCGCTGCCGCAATGATCGATCAACCCGACAGCGTTGGACGCCCGCATCAACAACGGGGCCGTTGCCCTCCGCGGGTGCACCTGGATACGAAAATGGGAGATCTCATCGGTGCCGAAGGAGGCGATATGGTCGACCACGCGGGATTCGCGGTGAGCAACTACGACCGCAGCAAAGGCTTCTACGAGAAAGCGCTTGCGCCGCTCGGAATGACTCTCATCCTGGAACCGGTTGGAGCCGCCGCCGGTTTTGGCAAATCAGGCAAGCCCTCGTTCTGGATCGAGGCTCGTGGCACGCCAGTACATGGCAGGCTTCACATCGCGCTTGGGGCGGATACCCGCGAGCAGGTTGACGCTTTTCATGCGGCCGCGCTGCAGGCGGGAGGAACCGACGACGGTGTGCCAGGACTGCGCGAGATCTACCACCCCGACTACTACGGGGCGTACGTGCTCGATCCCGACGGCAACAACATTGAAGCCGTCTGTCATCGACCCGCCTAGCAGCTGAATCTCGATCGAAGCGGGTGACATCGATAGTCGTCGAGCGGTCTAGCCGGGCGGGTAAGTGGTGGCTTGGATGGTTGCGCCGAATTGAGGGCGCGGGAGGAGCTTGGGCCAGATGATGGTGGCGGTCCCTTGAGCGTCGAGTGCTGCTTGTGGGAAGCCTCCGCGGCCGACGGCGCGGGGGTGGGTCCATGCCGCCCGTCGGGTGCGGCGGGTTGAGACGAGGACCTGAGCGTGGGGGCCCCGCCAAGTGAGGATGGCCTTTTTCTTTGGTCCGACCGATAGCCAGGTCAGGAATGCGCCGGTTGTGTCGGGGATTGGGACGGATCGTGACCACCTGGTCCCGTTCTGGCTACTAGTGAACAGGATTCGTCCGGGTTGATCGGTCCACGCGACAGTTAGCCCACCCTCGGCATCTGTGGCGATCACGGGCGCGATCGGGTTGGTTGTCAACGCCGTAACGGATTGCCAGCGCTTCGCTGAGACGGGTCGGTGCGCGACGTAGAGGATTTGGCCCGTGCCGTGCATGGATTGCCACGTGACGGTCGCCGCACCCCGCGCATCCAGCACGAGGCTGGGCGTAGCCGGACCCCACACGTCGGTGCCGGGCGAAGGCAGCAGCTCGGACAGCCGGCCGATGCGCAGCGGCGCTTGCCAGGCCCTTCCGGCTGGTCGGTAGCTCGCCATCTCGGCATAGTGGATCGTCGGCTGATAGTTCCGGTGATTGGTGCGCCCGATGGGCCGAGGCCACGCGACCAGCCCGTCACCGCGAGCGTTTATCGCCAGTTGTGGTCGAAGCCCGCCCTGCCCGCTGACCGACAACTTCTGCGGTTTGCTCCATGCACCGGTACTGGTGCGCACGCTCGCGGATTCGATCGGCGCGTTCTCCGCGAACCCGACGTTCCACACCGCCGTCGCCTCACCTGTGGCGTCAATCGCAACCTGTGGCGATGCCGCCGTCCCCCGAAGCGACGAAACAGCCGCCGGGGCTGTCCACGGCGCCGATGCCGAGGGCCGCGTGGTCGCCTCGAGCACCGTCGCGTAGACATGACGTCGCACCGTGGGAACCAGCTCGGTCCAAGCGATCACACCAGCGCCGGACCCAGCGAGCGCGAGCACCGGCTCGTCCGGCCCCTGGCTCACCCCAGACACAACTGCCGGCGCGGACCACGAACCCGACCCAGCCCGCCGCGTCGCCGTAACGATCGAGAACTCAGGATGAACGCCGGTGGCACGGTAATCGCCCCACACAGCCGTCGCATCGCCCTGCTGGTCCACAGCGAGCATCGGATACTCCGCATACCCCCGCGCCGATGAGATCCGCACAACCCGTCCGCGCCCGGTCGCCGCCGAAGCAACCGCCGCCAATGAGACCAGCCCAACCAAACCGACAAAAGGCCGAAACGGCCAACCCCAGAGCACCAAGCCAGCCTAGCGCGAACCGACATCGGAGCCAGCCAAACCAGCCACTGATCGCGGGCCCGCAACACGGCTTCTCCCGCACGGCTTGGACCTGAATGAGGGTGTCCGCTTCCGTCGCAACCCAACAGCCCCCAGCTACGGCTCGCGATCGCGACGGCGAACACGCGCGCAACGACTCAACGCTCACGATTCTGCGCCTGGAGCTCGTAGAGCTCTGGCAGGGCGTCGCGATCCTTAGCGCGGTCGGCATGTTCTTTGGAGGCGATGATGTCCTTGAGCGCGGCCACCAGCACGGTGTCATCCGCCGCGCGGACCCGGGCGGCGGCCGACTTCAGGTCTCCGAACGTTCGGGCCGCACCATCCTCTCCAGCAGGGATGCTGTCCAACACGTCGACGACGCCGGCCCTCGTGACCCAGCGGGTCATCGAAGTGCGTGCCAGCATCTCGCTGCTCGGGCGTACCTCCAGGTCGTCAAGCTCGGGTGGCAGGTCAAGTAGGGCGTCGAGATCGTTCAACGCCGCCACGAGGCGCTCGAAGTTCTCGCGACTCCACGCCACGCAGACATCGAGATCCTTGGTCGTGCGGGTCGCTCCGTGCAGCTGAGCGCCGATGCCGCCGACGACCACGAATTGGACCTTCCGCTCGAGCAGGGCCAGCAGGAGCTTGGCGGAGTGAAGCTCAGGCAGCTCGGGGCCGCTCACCGCGACGGAAGACCAACTTGCGGCCAGTCTCACGCTCGATCTGGCGAGCCAGCTCGAGCATCTGTTGCGCTGTGAGCGGCTCACCCCGCTCGTCGCGGAACGGCACCTCATCAATCGGTTCCTTGCGAGCGCCGGCGTCGACGAACTCTCCGAGCTCTTTCAGAGAATCAAACGTGCGGATCACGTCACGCGCCATGCAGCAAATGCTACGCCAGCGCGGTCAGGCTGCTCATGGCTGCAACGCGCGGGCCACCAACCAGGTCCCGAAACAGGTCCCGAACTGTGCAATTCCGACCTGCTCTAACTGCACTGAACGGCACTCAAACGCCCGTATCTACGGCAAATGCCCTGCAAATGAGCAACTCTTAATCCCAAGGTTGGAGGTTCGAGTCCTCCACGGCCCATCAGCAAGGCCCCGGAGAACCCTGTTCTCGCGCCGCAGCCGCTTGGGCTCCTCACGCTCATCGCTGCTGAGCCCCGGCCGCTGGGGCGTCAGGCAGGCTCAGCCCTCGTGAGGATCGTCACCGAATAGGGTTTCGAGAGTTGAGCGCACCTCGGCCCAGCGGTCGGCGCCGACCTGCGCGGCGTAGGCGCGCTCGAGCGCGAGCATCCGCTTGCGAGCGATAGCCACGCCGGCCCGTCCGCGGTCGGTGTATCTGACGATCACGCCGCGCCCGTCGTCGGGGTCTGGGTCGCGGCGCACCAGATCGAGCCGCTCGAGCTCGTCTACGAGCTTGGTGATGGCTTGCCGCGTGACGCCGGCGTGTGCGGCGAGCTCGCTGGGGCGAGAACCGTCGTCGCCCACGTTGCGCAAGAGCGCCGAGTGCGAGGGCGCGACATCGCCAAAGCCGTTCTGCGCGAGATCGGCGCGGACGGCGGCCTCGATCGCGTTGCGGGCGTCGCGGAAAAGGATCTGGAGGCTCTTCGGCATGTCCACACCATTGTAGTTCACCTCGCTTGACAACCGCCACGCGTTGTGAGAAGGTTCTTCCAACTTGTCAACCAAGGTGAACGACTAGGAGTAGTTCTGAACGCCGATGCCGCGCCGTCGCCAGCGCTGCATCACGTCAATCTCGCGACGACCCGTCGCGAGAGTTGCAACCGATAAAGAACCAATGAACTAATGGAGCCCCCTGTGAATACTGCTTCCCTTGAACCTGCAAATCGCCCTGCCGTAACTCGGCGCATCGACTTTCGCCCGGGCATGGATATGTGGTGGGAGATCCTGCGCAACGGCGAGGACACCGATGGTGAACTGCTTGAGGCAAATAGCTGGCTCGGTCCCCACAGCCCCAGCCCCCCTGTGCACGTGCACGACAATGCTGAAGACAGCTTTGAGATCGTCGAGGGCCGACTTGACGTAAAGCTCGACGGAACCTGGCGTACCTATGGCCCGGGAGAGCGCGCCGCCGCTGCTCCTGGTCACCGGCACACCCTGCGAAACACTCACGATGAGCCGGTGAGGTTCATCAATCGCCACCGTCCCGCCGCCGACTTCGAGGGGTTCTTTCGCGACATGGCGTCGCTGACATCGACCGGGAAGATGGGCGCCGGAACACCTCACAGTCCGCGTCAGGCGATCTACGCAGCGATGCTGTTCTAGAGCCCACCCGACCGCGATTCGAACCTCGCGCCTGCAGCGATTCGCCTTCGCGTCGCTGTCGGGCCTGGGCCGGATGCTGGGGATGAGCCGATGACCGCGCACACGCCCCGCTCCAAGAATCTCGCGCTCGTGCTGCTGGCGATGACGCAGTTCGTGATCGTGATCGACGCCTCGATCGTCAACGTCGCGCTGCCGTCGATCGGCGGCCACCTGCACTTCTCCCGCGACGACCTCACCTGGGTCGTGAACGCTTACACGCTGACGTTCGGCGGCTTTCTGCTGCTGGGCGGGCGGATGGCCGACCTGCTGGGGCGACGCCGGATGTTCATGCTTGGTCTGGTCGTGTTCTCGCTCGCCTCGCTGGCCGGCGGCCTGGCGCAGTCCGAGACGTGGCTGATCGCCGCCCGCGCGGTCCAGGGCCTGGGCGCGGCGATCGTTTCCCCCGCCGCGCTGTCGATCATCACCACCACGTTCGCTGACGGGGCCGAGCGCAACCGCGCGCTCGGCATCTGGGGCGCGGTGGCCGGCGCCGGCGGCGCCGCCGGGGTGCTGCTGGGCGGGATCCTGACCAGCGGGCTGAGCTGGCGCTGGGTGCTGTTCGTCAACGTCCCGATCGCGCTGGTCGCCGCTGCGCTCGCGCCCCGCACGCTCAGCGAGAGCCGTCGCGAGGAGGCCGGAAGCTCCTTCGACATCCCCGGTGCGGTGACGGTCACTGCGGGTCTGGCGCTGCTCGTGTACGCCGTCGTCGACGCGGTCAACGTCGGCTGGGGAGCGACCCGAACGATCGTCTGCCTGGCCGCGGCCGTGGTGCTGCTGATCGCGTTCGTGGCGATCGAGCTGCGCCAGCGTGATCCGCTGGTGCCGTTCTCGATCTTCCGAAACCGGACCCTGCGCGGCGCCAACATCGTCGGGGTGCTGATCGGAATGTCGCTGTTCTCGATGTTCTTCTTCATCTCGCTCTACCTCCAGGACGTGATGGGCTACTCGCCGATCAAGACCGGCCTCGCCTACCTCCCGCTGGCGGTGGGGATCATCATCGCGGCCGGGGTCGCCTCCCAGCTCGTCACCCGCGTCGGCTTCAAACCACCGCTGATCGCCGGCATACTGCTTGTCGCCGGTGGCCTGCTGTGGTTCTCACACGTGCCAGCGACAGGCGGCTCGTTCGCCGCGGACGTCCTCGGCCCATCGCTGCTAGCCGGCGTCGGGTTCGGACTGGCGTTCGTGCCCGTGACGATCGCCGCCGTGACCGGAACCGAGCCACACGAAGCGGGCCTGGCCTCCGGTCTGATCAACACCTCCCAGCAGATCGGCGGCGCGCTCGGACTTGCGATCCTCGCGACCGTCGCCAACAGCCGCACCCAAAGCCTCTTTCACGCCGGCGTCCACAGCGCCGCGGTGGCGCTGACCAAAGGCTTTGACCAGGCGTTCCTCGTCGGCGCCGGCTTCGCCGTCGCCGGAGCGATCCTCGCCGCCGTGCTGATCTCCTCGCGTGACAGCCACGAACACTCAAAGGCGGCCCGCATCGGCGAGGGCGCCGGCGCCGATGCCGGCGCCGTTCCCGTCCTCGCGGGCTGAGCGCTTCAGCCGAGCTGGTGCTCGTAGACGCCAACGAGGTGATGGCGCACCGTGCCGTGGCGGGGCGCAGCTCCAGTCCGCAGGAGCTGCGCCCACTCCAACTCACCCGGAAACCAATCTCAAACAAGGACCAGAACGCATGATCTTGATCACCGGAGCCACCGGCACCGTCGGGTCGGAAGTCATCGCAGTGCTCCTCCCCGTCCAGGCAGGCCACATACGGGTCCTCACCGCCACGGCACCGAACTCCGCGTGAATCCGTGCGGCCGGCAGCGGCCCGGGCTCACACTGCGGTCCCCTGGCGCTGCACAGCCCCCTCCCACGCCTCGCGCCCCTCCTTTGCTGCGAGCGCGGCGATCACGAAACCAACGACGGGATCGAGCCACCACCAACCGAGCATCGCGTTAGCCGCGATGCTTGCCAACACTCCGGCCGCGGTGAGCGCACAGAGCCAGGATTGGGCCGCGTCGCCGGCGATCGCTGCCGATCCGAGCCGGCGTCCGACCCGGATCTTCGCGCGCGCGAGCAACGGCATGATGACCATCGCGCCGGTCGAGATGGCCCACCCCATCCAACCGACGTCTTCGCGCGATCCGGCAGCGATCGCATGAACAGCGTCGATGGTCAGGTACAGGGCCAGCGCGACGAAGCTGAATGCGAGCATCCGCTGCGCAGCGCGCTCCGCCCGCGCGCTGTCCGCCTGGTGATCGCTGAAGCGCCAGATGACAACCGAGGCGCTGCCAAGCTCGATCAACGAGTCGAGTCCGAAGCCGAGAAGCGCGACCGATCCCGCCAGGACAGCAGCGGTAGTCGCGGCGGTACCTTCAAACAGCATCCAGATGACGCTGAGCCAGGCGAGCTGCCTCGCCCGGCGAACCAGCACGGCATTCACGGCTCTTCCGCGAGCAGGCTCTCAAGCGGCGAGGTGCCGTCATCCATCTGAGAAATCTCGAGCCAGTGGACCATCGTGCACTCGGCGTGGGCGAGACGACCCCGCACAGGTCCGATCGGATCGTCGCGGCGAACCGTCGTGCCACAGACCTCGCATCGAACCGAGCCAATCACGCGAAGGAGTCGAACCCGCAAACGCAAACGGCGTCGCGCACTATGGGGCGAGTTCGCCCGCTTCCTCCTATTCTGGCTGCTGATCGACACGCGTTCTCACCTCACCCCGCGCATCCGCTGTCGCGATGGGCCCGCGCAAGCGGGATAACTCGTAAGGTGCTCGGTCCACCGCCCGCGCGGGATCTCGAATGCAATCGTCGTGCAGTCCGCGATCGCGCGCTCGCGGATTGCGGCCGGGATCGCCTCCGCCAGATTCACATCCTCGCGCAGTACATGGCACAGGGCGGTCACGGAGAGAGTTGGTTCGCCTCCCGGCTAGCGGCCTAGCCTGAGGCGCCGTCGATGGTGGATAGGACAGCCCAAGGCGTCGGTTTGGCTCATCTCGACACACCTGCCGTGGCTTCGGCACTTTGAGCGGCCACGGCGATCGGCGCCAGCAGCACCACTCGCTCGCCCACCCGCAGCTCGACATCCGGGCGGGGGGCGACGATCTCCCGGCCTTCGGTCACGGCGACTGCGCAGCTTCCGGGTGGCCAGGAGATCTCGTCGAGGCGTCGTCCGAGCGCTGGTGAGCGTGGGCCGATCACGATCTCGACCAGGTCGTAGCCCTCCAGTGGTGTGCTCGGTACGTGGGCTCGCTGAGGGCTGTATTCGCTCGCGCGGGCGCTGCGCTCGATCTCCTCGGCCGATTCGCCGAGCTCATGGGCGATCGCGCCGAGGACGTTCTGCCTGGTGATCCAGCCGAGGAGATGCTCGCCGTCGTGCGAGAGCACGGGAAGCCCGGCATGTCCGTGGAGAACGAGTTGGCGCATCGCCTGCTCGAGCGTCTCATCGGCAAACAAAGCCTGCGGGGGCCGGACGTCGGCGACCGGCCCGAGCAGCTCGGGCCACGGTGGCTCGGCGGGGACGTGCTCGGCACCGTCGCGATCCCCGAC
Source organism: uncultured Solirubrobacterales bacterium (assembly GCA_963796645.1). Taxonomy (GTDB): domain Bacteria; phylum Actinomycetota; class Thermoleophilia; order Solirubrobacterales; family Solirubrobacteraceae; genus Palsa-465. The sequence continues at coordinate 217,834 of CAWCMQ010000012.1, forward strand.
CAAGAGTGTCGGACCATGCCCGTTGGGTCCGGGATAGCGGTGCATCACGTCGCCGACGGTGAGCTTCTGGAGAACGCCGCTCGTCCTCGGCCGCTCGATATCGATCCCGCGCCGCAGCAGCTTGGTCGTGTAGATGCTCCCGTAGCTGAGGTGCTTCGACAGCGCGCTGGCGATTCCCGTCGCCAGCATCACGGGCAGCGTCAGCGTGAAGTTGCCGGTCATCTCCACGACGCTCGCGATCGCAGTCAACGGCGCGTGGGCGGCGGCGCCGAACACTCCAGCCATTGCCACGACCGCGTACATCGCGGGTGGCCCGATCGCCGGTCCGAATAGATGCTGAGCGATCTCGCCAAATGCCATTCCAGCCATCGCCCCGATGAACAGCGATGGCGCAAACACGCCCCCGGAGCCACCGATCGAGAGCGTGAGGCTGGTGGCGAGGATCTTCCCGACCAGCAACAACACGATGAACCAGAGCAGGTAGTGGCCGGCCACGGCTCGGTCCATCACCGGATAGCCAACCCCGTACATCTGGGGCAGTGCGAGCAGCAACCCGCCGAGCAGAACTCCGCCGACCGCCGGCCTTGCCCATTCCGGTCGGCCCCGCCACAGTTCGTCGGCAAGGTCCTCGAGGCGATACAGGAACGTCTTGAACCCCAGCCCGATCAATCCGGAGACGATCCCGAGCACGATGATCAGCAAGTACGTGTAGTCACCGCCGATCGTGAGCCCATGTGGGATCCCGGTGAAGAAAGGGGCCGACCCGAAGAACGCGCGGCTGATCACGGCGCCGGTGACCGAGGCGAGGATCGTCGCGAACAGAGCGTCGAACGAGAACTCGCGCAGGACGATCTCGAAGCCGAAGAACAGCCCCGTGATCGGGGCGTTGAACGTCGCGGCGATCCCGCCCGCGGCCCCGCAGGCAACGATGATGCGAAGGCGGTTCTCCGACATCCGCACGAACTGACCGAGCGTCGAGGCCAGCGCCGACCCGATCTGCACGATCGGACCCTCACGGCCCACCGAACCGCCCGTGCCGATGCACAACGCCGAGGCCAACGCCTTGACACCCGTCACCGGAGGCCGGATCCGGCCACCGTTCTCAGCCACCGCGAGCATCACCTCCGGCACCCCATGCCCCCGCGCCTCCGGCGCGAATCGGTTGATCAGCGGACCGTAGAGCAGACCGCCGAGCACGGGAATGATCAACAAAAACCAGACGCCGAGCCAGGGAAAATGCAGGCTGGGCGCGTGCCCCTGCTGCCCGAACTGCCTGTGACCGGTGGCAAGCCACGTGAACGTGTAGATCAGCCACCGAAACACCGCCGCTCCAAGACCCGCGCCCGCACCGACGACCAACGCCATCACCGCCAAGCCGAGCCGTCCCCCGCCCAGCCAACCCGACACCGCACGAAGCATGCGCGAACGGCCCGTCGGACCCGGGACCGCGGCCACGGACTCATCCACCCCCGGCAACGCGGCCGCGCCCGCAGCGCCTCGCGAATCCGTCACGTCGTCGTTCATCGCCACGCCCGCCTGGGGGTATCCGTTCCGTAGGTCGACGCGCGTGCCCCGGCGGGCAGCGCGAGCTCCATGCAGGCGTGAAGATCGGACGGGTCTCCGCCTGTCACGATGACTCAGGAGCATCAGGATCGGCCAGGCCGCGCAGCAGGGCGTCGAGACCAAGCCGGTACGCACTATCGGCATCGAGAGTCGCTAGCTCACGTGCGCGGCCGGCGAGAAGCGGGAATTCGTCCCGCGGCAGGGCCGAGAGCCGGCGCCGACCGACCGGTCGCGTCGCATCGACGGTAAACCCCGACGCCTCCGCGAGCGCGTAGCCGCGAGCGTAGCTGACCGTCGCCCGGTAGATAGCCAGAGCGTTGCGGGCCGTGAAACCCTGAGCCACCAACACATCCAGCAGCCGCTCCACCGACCGGAGCGAGGCAGGCGTGTCGAACGGCTGCAGACCGAGGAGCTGAAACGTCGCGGGCTTGTCGACCGCCAGATCGCGCAACGCCGTGGCGAATCGCCGACATGCCTCCCGCCAGTCATCACCCAGATCGAGATCCTGAAGTCGCACAAGCAGCCGGTCGCCGATCGCGTGCAGCAGCTCTTCGCGGCCCTCGAAGTGGTGGTAGATCGCCATCCCCTCAACGCCGAGCCTGGACCCCAGCCGGCGCATGCTAAGACCGCTCGGGCCTTCCTCCTCAATCAACAACACCGCCTGATCAAGGATCAGGTCGCGGTTCAGCGGGCGCTGGGGTCGTTGGTTGGCGGGGCGAGTGTTGGGCATCGCGGCATCCTCCGGTGCCTTACTTTACACTGTAAGGCCAGCCCGCTGGCCAGCCAATCGGGTTTTTGCGTCTCGGCCAGCGCAAGGAGCCAGCCGAGGACCGCGAGGGGGGCGAGCCCGACCAAGGTGGCGGCCCCGGTCGTCGTCGCCGGGTCTCCCACTCGTCGAAGGCGGCAGCGAAGTCGTCGATCTGGCGCTGAACCTCGGCGGCCATCACGTCCAGCTCGACGGCGACCGTGATCGCGATCAGCGAGTACGGCTCGTCACCCTGGGGCTCGGCGTTCCTGCCGGTCCGGCGTCCCAGCTCGAGCGAACGTGCCACAGCCCGCGTCATGACCGGGAAGCCGCACCACCCGCACGCGGTCATCCCCGGCAGGATCGCGTCAAAGCATTCCGGGCAATGGGTGTGCGGATGCCGGTCGGAGTCCGTCAGGACAGCACCAGCGGCCTCGGCACGGGCGCAGATGGGGCAGGTGGTCGTCGTCACCGACTCACGCCCTATCGCATCGTGGACCTGGAGGTTCGTGGCATCCTGTGAAACACTTTACACCGTAAGGCAGCGAGGCAGGTCATCATCCAAGCGGGCACACGGAGCCCTCGGTGTCAGCCCATCGGTTGAGCTCGAGGACCTAACGCCAGGCGTGCGGACCAATTGCTTGATGAACCCCAATCAGCACCTGCAACCCGGTCTCGGCTCAGCGCCTGTGAGCAATAATCAATCCGTGTCGTCTGGGGTGCGCGAACGTCAATGAGGCCGGGACCGAAATGTGGCGTGATGGGCGTCATCCTTGATCGCATTCGCGACCGGATACCGAGCTCGCGGAGCATCGGTCTGCTGATGGCCGCGGCTTGGATTGCGGGTTGTGGTACGGGCACTTCCTCGCCTGCGGCAGGCACGTTCACCCCGCGGACACCGGGAGTGTTGACGGTCGCCACGACGGAGGTCCCGAGCCCGGGCTTCTGGGAGGGGACTGCGAGCCGACCGGTCGGTGGGCTCGAGTATGAGCTGGCCAGGGATCTCGCGCACCGCTTTGGCCTGAAGACGGTGCGAATCGAGCTGATCCATTTTCACCGGATCGTTTCCGGGCAGCTCGGTGGCGCGGACCTTGCGCTCGACCTGATCACCCCCACGGGCCAGCGCGGGCGGTTCCTCGAGTTCTCGACTCCCTACCTGGACGCGGCTCCGACGATGGTTGTCCGCAGCGACACCGATGTTCCCGATCTCGAGTCCGCGCAAAGCCTTCGATGGGGAGCAGTTCGTGCCACCACGTTCGTGGACGTCATCGACAAGTCGGTCGCTCCGTCGGGGCCGGTCGGCATCTACGCCAACACGAATGAGATGCTGACGGCGCTGGAGCAGCACAAGATAGACGCCGTGTTGCTCGACATGCCGCTGGCCGTGGTCACCGCGCGCCGCTCTGGCGGCCGTTTGCATGCAGTCGCGCAGCTGCCGGAGCCGGAGGACATCGCGGCGGCACTCCCCAAGGGATCCAAGAACGTGGATGCCGTTGACTCGGCGATGCGCGCATTCACCGCCGACGGGACCCTCAACCGGCTGCTCGATACGTGGATCGGGCCGGACGCAGCCGATGCACAGTCGTCCATACCGCTGCTGCACACCGAGCGATGAGCCTGGTGGACAGACTCTCAACCTCCATCGCCGCAATCACGGTCAAGTCCCCGTCAGGGCCGGCGTGGGAGTTCCTCGTCCTGTTCGTGGTCGTGATCGTCGGCCCGCCCCTGCTCCAACGAGCGCGAGTCCCCGGCATTATCGGGCTCCTGCTCGGCGGCTACGTGATCGGACCGCACGGACTCAACCTGATCGGCGCCGGCGACACGACGGTGCCCCAGCTCGGCCAGATCGGACTGCTGTACCTGATGTTCGTGGCCGGGGTGGAGTTGGACCTGGCACTCGTCCGCGTTCACCGAAGAGCGGTGATCAGCTTCGCTTTGATCACGTTTGCGTGCCCGATGCTGCTCGGATCAGCGGTCGGCTTCTCGCTGAGCTGGAGTGCACCGGCGGCGTTACTGCTCGGTTCGCTGTTCGCATCCCACACCCTGCTGCTTTATCCATCGGTCAGAGAAGCCGGGCTCTCCGCCCATCCCGCGATCGCGACGGCTGTCGGCGCGACGGTGATCACGGACACGATCTCATTGGTGGTGCTCGCCGGCGTGTCCGGGTCTCAGCTCGACGGTGGCTCCCCCGTCTCGATCGGTTTGCAGGTTGCGATCGGACTCGCCGTCCTGTTGATTTTCGCGCTCGTGCTGCTGCCTCGACTCGCGCGGGTCGCGTTTCGTGCGCTGGGCACAGATCGCATCGTCCGCTACCTGCTCGCGATCGCCGCCTTCCTCGGTGCAGCGACGTTGGCGGAGAGCTTTGGCATCGAGGGACTCGTCGGCGCGTTCTTCGCCGGGCTGGGGCTCAACCGGCTGGTTCCGAACGAGGGTCCGCTGATGGACCGAATCGATTTCTTCGGAGCCGCCGTGTTCGTCCCGATCTTCCTCGTGTCGGTCGGAATGCTGCTCGATCCGCAGGTGATGATCCGGGGCGAGACCCTGAAGCTTGCGGGCCTGTTCATCGCGGCGTCGATCGGTGGGAAGGCCCTTGCCGCGCTCCTTGCGCGAGCAGCCTTTGGCTACACGCGGCCGGAGGCCGGGATCATGCTGGGGTTGACGATCCCGCAGGCGGCAGCGACGCTCGCGGCGACCGTGGTCGGATTCAACATCGGTCTGTTCGGCCAATCCGTCGTGAACGCGATTCTCGTGCTGATCCTGGTCTCGATCATCGTCGGCACCCTGATCGTCGAGCGATCAAAAGTCCTGATACCCAAACCGCCGATCGACCATCAGCGACTTGGCACGAGAGTCCTTGTGGCACTTGAGGACCGCCGCCAGGCCGCGATCGGGTTCGCGATCGGAGCCCGGGTGGCCGCCCCAGACAGCGGCGTCGTGCGAGGGCTCCTGCGCTCCACGCCAGCTGAGGCCGAGAGCTTGGAGCCCGAGCTCGGCCGGCTCCGCGCCGCGGGGTACAAACTCGGGATGGACACCGACCCCAGCCTATTGGTGCACACCTCGTTCGTGGACGGCGTGGTCAACGCCGCGGCAACCCAGAGGCCGTCGCTCGTGCTGATCAACCAGGCACACGTCGGCGGCGCTCTCGCAGTCGGCAGCACAGGCGAAGCCGTCGCCGCAGCGATCCCATCGCCGGTGGCGATCGTGATCGGCGACGCCCCGAGGATCGCACAGGTGCGCCTGACCGAGACCGAGCATTCAGCCGACGGCGCCCACGGCCACGACGCGCGTGTTCTCGCCCAGGAACTCGCATCACGGATCGGCGGCAAGAACGTCACCCGCGAGCAGGTAGCCGAGCTCTCCTCCGCAGCCGAGCTCAGGCCCGGGCAGGTGCGCATCGCCGCCGTGACCTCCTGGGAGCTGCTCGCCGCGACCGATCCCCCGAGTGGCGCGGCGCTCATACTCGTGTTAGCCCCACCCATCGCGACGACCGCAGGCGCCGACGATGAGCTTCGCGAAAGCGAACGACCGCGCGCGGACGCAGCACAAGTCGATCCGGCCTGACCGGCTGCGGCATCAACGATTGAGAACGTTGGTAAACGAGCGCCCGGGCTCACCGCTTCGGCGGCAGGGTCCGGGCGAACTCAACGCCACGACTGACCCAGGCGGCGAGCTGCCGCTTCGTCCGGACGCCCTCAGGCGCAACCAAGATCCATCCCCTCATTGGCCGACCGGTCATGTCGAACAGCCGGGTATACCGCCGGGTGAGGGCAGCGTCCGTGGCATCCGGTCCGACCCGAACCATCAGCTCGCCGCCACCAGACAGCCCGACCGCCATGTTCCCGTTCAAGAGAAACGCGAGCCCTCCAAACATCGCCTTCTCCGTCACGCCGGCCTGGTCGGCGAGCTGCTCGCGAACGCGGCGGGCGAAGTCCTCGTCGTAAGCCATCTATCCGCCAGGCCTCCAATCCGTGTCCCAGAGCATGTCTCGAACCGCTCAAATCTGACCAATCCAGCCTCACCTACCTTAGTCCAACCGCTCCTATTCACAACAAAAGCCCTGCTAGTCAGGCGATTTATGATCAAGAGGTTGGGGTTCGAGTCCCTCGGCGGGCTTGGGCCTGGCGCGGCCTAGCCGCTGTGGTCGCCTCCCAGGCGCTCGAGGTTTCTAACCGTACGCTTGGCCTCGCGGGTGAAGATGGGCTTCCGATGATCTTGAATAGGGTCCCGAAGATCCGCCAGACCCATCCGCTCGCCGAGCCGCAGCGCGATCAGACACGCGCGGATCATGTGCTCCATCGGCTGCCCAAGCCCCAAATCGGTGCCCAGCGACAACAACGCGACGAGCTCCGCCAGACGCACCCGTTCTCGCACCAACGACACGTCCCGGACAGCTTATGGCGGGAGAACCAACCGCACGACGCAAGCTGATCGGCCGGCGCGGCGGACCGCAGCTCCACATTGGGTCGCAACCCCGCACCTGACGGCGGTGGACAAGTGCGAGGTCAAACTCGACCGGCGCTTGATCGCCGCGTGCCTGAGCCGGGTGACGGTTACGGGCGCGCCTCGAAGAGAGCCAGCTCAGGAGGCCGGCAAACCACACGCCCGGACGTGTGGTCCTCGTCGGCTTCGGTGTTATTGCTGGACAAGGTCCACAAGCGGCATGATCGTGGGCGGCTGCGCCAGCTCGATGCCCAGCTCCTCCATGACCGGCCCGAGGTACGTCAGGAACTCATCGAACGCCTCTTGGCTCTCCCAGACATCGAAGACCTGAAGCTGGCCATCTTCGCCGAAGCATGAGTGGAGCTTCATAGCGCTTTCAGGTGCCCCCGCCTCACGAAGACGGTCTGTATTCCAAGGGCGCCAATCCGCCTCGGTCAGGAGGAGCAGTTGCGGACAGTTGACGGTCAGTCAGGCATCAGCGAGGATCGGTCGGACAGCAAAACGTTTGGAGGATTCACGCAATGGCTGACGCTCTGATTCTCGAGTTTGAAGGTATCGGCCGCGCCGAATACGAGGCGGTCAACGATCTTCTAGGGATCGATATGGGCAGCGGCGAGGGTAACTGGCCGCCTGGGCTGCTGGTACACACCGCGGGGGCGACCGAGAACGGCTGGGCGGTTCTTGAGGTCTGGGAGTCTCGAGAGGCCCAGGAGCGATTCATGAATGAGCGGCTTGGACAGGCGCTGCAAGAAGGTGGGATCAGCGGTCCGCCCAGTCGGGCCGAGTGGCTCGACCTTGCGGCTCATCACTCCCCTGGCGGCTGATAGGCACACCGGGCCTTTCGGCAATTTCCGCCGAGCCGGGCCGACGCCCGGCTGGTGCAGAGTGGAGCGCGGCCGGCCAGTTCCCTTGGTCTAGCAGCAGCCCTCGGACCCGAGCGCCTTGGGCGAGAATGCTCGTGGTGAAGAGCTTCGCCGATATCTCCGCCGAAGTTCGACGGCGCGTCGACGCCGGGGAGCGGGTGATCCTGATCCTGCTGGACGCGTTCAGGCTGGAGTTCCTCGAGCGCCATCGCGATCACCCGTTGATCCAACGCCTGGAGGTCACCCCCTTGACCTCCCAGTTCCCGTCAACGACGACCGCGCACGTGTCCTCGGTGCATTTCGGAGTGCCCGTGTACGAGCATGGTCTCTACGAATGGAACATCCTCGAGCCGACGCTGGGCGAGATCATCTGTCCACTCCGCTTCAACGCGACCGGTGCCGAGGAGGAGGGCACGCTTGTCGGTCGGCTGGAGCCGTCGGTGCTGGCGCCGGGACCGACGTTCTATGAGTCGCTGGCCGTTCCCTGCGTTGTGGCGCAGCCCTTCCGGCTGGCGGGCTCGTTCAGCGCTGTCGCGACTCGTGGCGCGCAGGTCGTCGGCTTTCGGCGGCTAAACGAGGGGGTACGTGCGCTTGGGGAGGTGTTTGCGGCACCAGGAAGCGATCATCGGTACGCGCTTCTGTACTGGGATCTGATCGACGCGGCGGGACACGTCCACGGTCCCGGTTCGTCAGAGTTTGTCGTTGCGTGCAGACGCTCGCTCGATGAGCTATGGGACGCCAGGGAGGCGCTGCGCGCGGCGACGGTGCTGATCACGGCGGACCATGGCCAAGTCGATGTCGGGCCCGACCGCGTCGACTACCTCGACGATCTCTGGCCTGAGCTGCCGAGGCTGCTCTCACAGCAACGGCCGGCGGGATCCTCGCGCGATGTCTTCTTGCACGTTCACGCCGAGCATGTCCCCACCGTCATCGACGAGCTGTCGACACGGCTCGACGGCCGCGCCGAGGTACGGCGTGCCGGTGAGCTGTTTGAGTGGATAGGTGCTCGGCTGAAGGCCCGACTGGGCGATGTGGCCGTGCTCCCGGTCAACGGCCGCCAGGCCTGGCTTCGCCGGGCGGCAGCCAACGAGCAACGGTTTCGCGGCCAGCACGGCGGCTTGCACGAAGCCGAGACCAGCACCTATCTGGCGAGGATGACCCATTGATGCCCGAGCACGTCGCAACCCAACAGCCCCGTGGCGCGGGCCGGGCTGGGGTGCTCAGTGGTGTTTGGGTTTTGCTTATTTGGCTTTGATCGTGATTGTCTTGGTCGTGGCCCTATAGTGCGTCGGCTCGCACCGCGCGATCCTGTGGCGATGAGGAGGAGAGGTCGATGAGAGCGCTGGACCTGTTGGCACGGGGCGCCGTGACGATCGCCGTGTCGGCCATCGTCGGGACGGTCGCACCGAGCATGGCGGCGGTGAGCTCGCCGAAGCCGCCCGCGCAGCAGACGGCAGGTCGCGCGCCGGCCAGGTGGACGCTGCGGACGTTCTTCACGAAGCCGATCACGGTTGCCGGGGAGGGGGTCGCGAGCTACCTCAGCGGCCGGGTTCTGTTCCGCGGCTTTGCGCAGGTACCGGCGCCGGTGCGCCAGCTCGGTTTCAACCACATCGGTGACGAGGACATCGACCGGTCCGGCCACATCTATGACGCTTACGAGGATGATCATCCCGACCCGGTCGCGAAGCTGTTTACGATCACCGCGCCGAACGGAAGGGTGAGCGACTACCCGCACCCGCTCGCCCGGGGCGAGGAGTACAACAACTCGTTCGTCACGGTGAGCCCCAACGATCGCTGGCTCGTCTCCGGTGAGTGGAACACCGAGCAGCGGCTGCTGCTGCTGGCAAACCCGAAGGGACGACCCTCGGGCAGCTCGATTCCACTCGCGGGCACGATCGTGCTGCGTCCTTCGCTCTTCCACGTTCAGGGCTGCGACTTCTTCAACGCGGTCACGCTCATCTGCTCTACCGACAACGCCGTCCATGCCGTCGTCAAGGTCAGGTTGTCCGCGCCACTGCACCGCGGCACCAACCGCGCCACCGATCGACGGCTGTTGATCCAGCGTGAGGTCAGCAAATGCCCGGGCACCGGGTTCGAGTCCGAGGGCGTCGACTACAACGCGCGGAGCGGCCGGCTCACGCTCGGGATCAACGAGCCCGGCGCCTGCGTCGGCACGACCGACGTCAACATCTACACGCTCTCGCACGGCACGCCCGCGCCAGCGATCGGGACCCCGCTGGCCAACGGCACGCCGATGCCCACCGGCAGCACCGTCGGCGGACGGCTCACGTTCACGGTGCCGGTAGACGCCACCGCCGCCGGAGGTCGCCCCACGACGACGATCACACTGTCGCGTCGCGGCCACACGCTCGCGAGCAACCGCGACCGCGGACGAGGCACGCGCACGGGCGCGAACCCGACCCTGATCGCGCCCCTTCTTGCCGACGGCCAGGGCTATTCGCTGCAGATCGTGTCGGCTGCCGCAGACGGGCACTCCGCGCGGTCACGGTTCGCCTTCGCAGTCAAGAACCCGACCCCGATTTCCTTCAGTGGTGGTCGTTCGTCTGCGCGGTGATCGTGTAGAGCTGCGTGAGTAGGCGGCGTAGCTGGCCGAAGGTTTGGGGCCCGAGTTGTCTTTCCCACTCGGTTTCGACGTCTTGGACGATTTCGTAGATTGCGCTGGTTGCAGCATGGCCTCTGGGGGTGAGGCGGATGCGCTTGGAGCGCTGGTCGTTGCTGTCGGTTTCGCGGGTCAGGTATCCGAGCTGTTCGAGTTGGCCGAGGAGGTAGTTGAGCGCCTGTTTGGTCATGCGCGTTTGGGTCGCGAGTTCCGAGGGGCGCTGGTTCTCGGGGCCGGGGTACCGCCACACGTCCACGTGTGCTGGGACGAGGTCGGTGAAGCCGCGGTCGTGGAGGCCGGCGAGCATTCGCTCGCGCACGGTGTCGTACGGGACTCGTAGGAGCGCGCCGATCAGCGGCGGCGGCGGTAGAGCTCCAAACTTGGGTTCAGTAAAACCACTTGACAAACTCATGCGACCCAGTATACGCTGGTCAAGTCGCTTTACCGAATGGGGCTGGCCGAAATGAGCCACCATGCACAACACCACCAAAAGGAGCCGCGGTGTACAAGACCACGGACAACGAGACGATCACGGTTGGTGAGCTCGGCGTGCGCTTCCTGATCGAGGCCGCGGACTCGAACGGGAGCGCCTCGGTGTTCGAGTGCCATGTCCCAGCCAACTCGCGGATGCCGGTGCCCCACAGCCACGACGGCTTCGAGGAGACGATCTACGGGCTCGAGGGCACCACGACCTGGACGATCGACAGCGAAACGGTCGACGTCACGCCCGGCAAGGCGGTGTGCGTGCGGCGCGGGCAGATCCACGGGTTTGAGAACCACGGCGACGTCGACGCCACGTTCCTGGCGATCGCGACCCCGGCCGTGTTCGGGCCGGCCTATTTCCGCGAGATCGCCGAGGTCCTCGCCGCCAGCGCCGGCGGCCCCCCGAATCTGGCCGCGATCGGTGAGGTAATGCGCCGCCACGGCCTCACCCCCGCCCCACCCAGGTAATCGCTCTCGACCCGACAGGAGCAGCTCGCCCCATCTGGAAGGCCCCGCGTGGGCTGTCCTTCGATACCCCGGGGTTCGCTGTCGGTTTAGCCGTTGCAGGCCTGGCTCTCATTTGTGTCTGCAAGCGCTGAGGACGAGGAATGCCATGGCACCCAGCAGAGCGGGGGCCAGGGTCAGGCTGGGGATTACGTCCCCACGGCCGACCCCGGACGCGCCGATTGCGACGGTCATCGTGGCGCTGAGGACCAGCGCCACGGGAACGATGAACCGGCGCGTCGCCAGCAGCACCCCGCCAGCGATCTCGAGCACGCCGGCGAGGATCTCCAGCGCGGACGGCCAGGGCAGTCCGAACGAGCGGAACGCGTGAAGTTCCCAACTGTGGAAGACGAACTTGACCAGGCCAGCGACGACGAAGATGACGCCCGCGACGACGGCCACCCAAGACGCAGCTCGATCTCGACGAACGACGTCGTCCAGTGCACCGATCAGCTGCCGGATGGCCGATCGCCGCGACGATGGTCCGCGCATTGTGGGCGCGCCGCTCACGCGGATCAGCTTGGCAGCTGACCGCGGTCGGGACCTGGGTCCGCGCAATCCAGGGAAGGCGGGCCTAAGCCTGAGATACTCGTGCGGCATGAGCTTCGTCCCGCCCGCCCGGCATCTCCTACGTGCCAAGGACCTCGCTGACGCGAGGTACTCCGAGCGGCTTGACGTTGACGATCTCGCGCGCGCGGCGGGGTTGTCTCGCGCCCACTTCAGCCGTGAGTTCCGCCGGGCTTTTGGTGCCTCTCCTCACGCCTACCTGCTGACGCGACGACTCGAACGGGCCACAGCGCTGCTCCGAGCGACGGACCGATCGGTGGCCGACATCTGCTTCTCGGTTGGGTTACAGAGCGTCGGCTCGTTTACGAGCAGTTTCACGCGGACGTTCGGGACCTCGCCGTCCGCGTACCGCGCCAGGTTCCCGCCGGCGGCCGATTACGCGCTGGTCCCTGCGTGCGTCGTTCGCCTCTACGCCCGCCCGCAACGCAGCACGTTTCGAGAAGACAGCGGCGCAAGGCGGGATTAGTGTGGCCGGCGATAGCACAACGACCACAGGAGGACACATGATCAAGCTCGCCAACGCCCAGCTGTGGGTTCATGACCAGGACGAAGCGCTTGACTTCTACACCAAGAAGCTTGGGATGGAGGTCCGGGCAGATGTGACGCTCCCCGAGATGGGCAACTTCCGCTGGCTGACCGTCGGCCCGGCGAACCAGCCGGACATCGCGATCACTCTGATGGCGATCCCAGGGCCGCCAGTGATGGACACCGAGACGGCCGAGCAGGTGAGAAACCTGATGGCGAAGGGGTTTGCCGGGACGATCTTCCTGACCACCGATGACGTCTACGCCGACTACGAGCAGCTCAAGAGTCGTGGCGTGGAGTTCTCTGAACAGCCGGAGGAGCGTCCGTACGGAATCGACTCAGGCTTCCATGATCCGTCCGGAAACAGCTTCCGCCTGACGCAGGTGAGGCAGCTGTCCGCGGTCTGAGCAGCCCGCCGTGCTGCAGCGTCGCGCTCGAAGAACGCCGAGTGTGCAGCCGGGCCGCCGCGCGTCAGCGCCCAATCGCCGATCCACGCAGGTCTCGACCACATGGGAAGAGATATGACGATCGGAGTGAAATTGAGGAGGTGGCCAGCACACGTCTGCGCTGTCGGCGCCTGTGTGCTGGCCCTGGTGGCTTCAGCGAACGGGGCCAGCGCCGCGACGCCTGCTTCGTCAGCTGATCCCTCGGCGCCGTTTCACCTCGGGGGAAATCCACTGCCACCGGTGGTGCCGCCGGTGCAGACGGCCGCTCCGACCGGTCACTATCAGGTTGGGCTCCGCACGCAGGATTACCGATTCCACGGACATGACCTGACGCTGTTCTTCTGGTACCCGGCGCACTATTCGCCGCACGCGACGCCGTACGTGACCGACGGTGGAATCCGCGGCCAGGCGGTCGTCGACTCCCCGCTCGAAAGGTCGGGCGCCAGGTACCCGCTGATCCTTTTCTCGCCCGGGCTGGGCGCGCCCGGAGACGGCTATTACTTCTACGAGCAGAACCTGGCCAGCCATGGATACATCGTTGTCAGCGTCAGCGGGATCGATTCCACCGCGGCGGTCCTGGGTTCGAACGCGCGTGAGGCCGCGCTCGTCAGCTACGAGACGCAGCACAGAAATGCCAGTGCCGCGGTGGAGCTTGAGTTCAGCGATTGGTTCAGATCGACGCAGCTCGGGTTCGCATATCGCCCGGGTGAGGCCGAGTTCGCACTCGATACCGCGCTCAAGGAGGACGCCCATCGCGGCTCGCCGCTGTTTCACGCGATCAATACCAAGAAGATCGGCATGAGCGGCCACTCGCTGGGCGCGTTCACGACCCTGCTCCTCGGAGGGATGGGAGTCGACTGCAAGGTGCCGCTCACGGCAGGCGAGCTGAACCTGCGCAACCCAGTCATCATCGACATCAATCCGTGCGCGGAGCCGAAAGTGAAGGCGCTCCGGCGCCCGACGGGGCTCGCCGACCCCCGCATCAAGGCGATGATCGCGCTCGCACCGCCATTCTTCTCGCTCAAGGATCGGCAGATCGCGGCCGGAGCGTCGGATATCGGCATTCCGACGATGGTGATCACCGGCCTCGGGTCACAATTCGAGTCCACGCTCGCGCCGCAGGTGGAGACCTACCGCGGCATCCGCAGCCCCAAGTACCTCGTCGAGGTCAAGGGCACCTCCCATCTGCTCGTGTCCGACGATTATCAGTTCAACCCGGTGCTGGAACAGAGCCTGCCGACGTCCGACAGGACGAACTTCAGCGCGAAGGCGCGCGTCTACGAGGACTACTCCGTCGCGTTCTTCAACCGCTACCTCAAAGGGGAGCAGCGGCGGACCGCGGCCACCCTGAACCACCCGACGTCGTCGTTCGTCGCGGCGCTCAGGCACAGCGACGGGTGACGAGCGCGGCGGCTGTGCCGGGCGATCACGAAGGCCGCCGAGATGTCCACCGGCGCGTTATCTAATCGAGGAACTTGGCTCGCGCGGACGCGAACTCGGCATCGGTCAGCGCACCACTCGAGTGGAGCCTCGCCAACTGTTCAAGTTGAGCCGCACGATCGGCCGCGGCCGGCGGCTGGATTCCGGCTCCGGACGGAGCGACCGCCGCGCCGGGTCCCGGGCGCTGTTCGCTCAACTCGATCGCGGCCTCGTTCGACGCCTGTCCTGCATCCCGCGCGGCGGCCTCCTGCACCGACTCGTCTCGCTCGTCGATTGTCAACCGCGAGTGATCGTTGGGATCGAACAGCACCGGCACCGTCGCGCCCTCGGACCAGTGATCGCGGTGGAGGTAGAACTTGTTGGTGATTTCAAACGGTGGCTCGCCTGCCGGCTCCACGCGCAGCGTCGCGACTCCCGTCTGCCGTCTCGCGGTGATCCACCCCTGGCGCGGATCCTTCACGGTCTGCTTGAGTACTCCATGGAAGCGCCACTGGAGCGCCGTCGCCATCGCGGACGTTCCGGTCTGCTCGAGCTCGTACTGAAGCTGCAGATAGCGTCCGAGCGCAGTCAGTGGCTGCATCGCCGCGCAGTCTATGCACCGCGGGAGTGGGTTGCGGGCTAGGCTCTTGGGCGTGGTCGCGAGATCCGGCCCGCTTCAGATCATCGACCGCGGCTCCCCCTACTGCGCGGCGTTCGCCGACTGGCTGGGGTGTGCCACGGCCGGCGCAGAGGAGCGCGCTGCGGTGGCCATGCGTGCTACCGGGCAGGATCTTCTGAGGGGCGTCGCGTTCGCCGGTGCCGCCGGTCATGTCCTTGACTACGACGACACGTTCTCGGATGGCGTCGCGCATGTGAGCGCAGCATGTGCGCCGGCCGCGCTGGTGCTGGCGGCGGACCTCGGTCGCACGCTTGAGGATGCGCTGACTGCGTACGCTGCCGGGTTTGAGGCGATGGCGTCGCTGGCGGCGGCCAGTCACCCCGCGCTGTACGAGCGCGGCTGGCATCCCACAGCGGTCTGTGGACCTTTGGGAGCTGCCGTGGCGGCTGCCTACCTGCTCGAGCTCGACGGTGCGCAGCATCAGAACGCGGTTCGTCTTGCGCTGCTGCGCACTGGCGGCAGCCGGGGTGCGTTCGGCTCGGACGGCAAGGCGATTCAGGTCGGTCTCGCGGCCGCCGATGGCGTCCAGGCGGCGCTGCTGGCACAGCATGGAGCGAGCGTCAGCGAGCGGGCGGTTCGTGGCCCTGTCGGCTTCGAGGGCGTCTTCGCCGCGAGCTTTCCGAACGGCGGGTCCGATCGGACGGCGATCGAGCGAAACTGGATCAAGCTCCACCCCAGTTGCCTGGGAACGCACTCGCCGATCGAGGCGACAGCGATCGCCGGCGAAGCGGTCCTCCGGCTCGAAGACCCGCACATCCACGTCCTCGTCCATCCGACGGCGCGCCGAGCGGCGCACCTCGACCTCGTCTCCGACGGCCTCGAGGCCAAGTTCTCGATCCCATATTGCGTGGCGCATACGATCCACCGCCGCCCTCCCACGGTGCGCGATTTCGCCACCGTCGATCCCGTCCTTCGTGAGCTTTCGCGGCACGTCGAGGTCCGTGTCGACGACTCGTTGCCGGAGTTCGGCGCTGTCCTCGTGGTGTCCGGAGACGAATTGGCACGGGTCTCCGCGCCCGCAGGCTCCCCCGAGCGTCCAGCCACGGCCGCCCAGCTCGCGCACAAGACCAGCGAGCTCGCCGGCGACCGCCTCGACGGCCTGTTCGACGATCTCGGCGCGCCGGCCCGGAACGCACTCGCGGCGGCGCGCCTCGAGCTCTGACGCGTCGCGGTCGCATACTTACAGGCCGTGCGCGTTGCTCTGATCTCTCGTGTTGACATGGCGGTCGCCGGCATCGGCGCCATGCTCAGCGCCCTCGGTCACGACGTGGTCGGCGTCGTCACGACCCAGCTGGAGGGCGACCGCTACGGCTCCGAGTCGCTTGGCGCGATCGCGCTGCAGGCCAAGACCGGCTTCGATGTCCTGGTCGCCGGCAACCCCTCGCGGATCGCGCCGCTGCTCGCCGTGCTCGATGCCGATGCGGCGATCAGCGCGGCCTTCCCGCTCCGGATCCCGGTCGACGCGCTCGAGGTACCGCGATTCGGCATCATCAACACGCATCCGGCGCTCCTGCCGCGCTACCGCGGCCCGAACCCGATGGCGTGGGCCGTACGCAACGGCGATCCCGAACTTGGCTACACGGTCCACCGCATGGACGCCGACTTCGATACCGGCGCGATCCTCGCTCAGGGCACGATGCCGCTTGCGACCATCGAACGGCCCGAGGCGCTGTTCCGGGCGATGATCGAGCTCGTTGGTCGGCTGCTGCCCGAGGCGCTCGCCCGTGTCGAGGCCGGCGAGGCAGGAGACCCGCAGCCCGTCAATGGCGCGAGCTATGCCGGGTTCTTCGAGGCCTCCTACGCGGAGATCGACTTCTCGCACACCGCCGACGAGGTGCGCCGACAAGTCCTGGCCTGGCGCGTCGCGGCGATCCGGCCCGAGAATCACGGAGCGCTGACCACGATCGACGGCGAGCGTGTGAGGGTGCTGCATGCGCGACTCGACGACACGCACGGTGGCATCCCGATGCAATGCGCCGACGCGCCGATCTGGCTCGTCGAAACCGAGCCGGTGAGCTATTAGGTGATCGTGAAGGTCTTGTTGGCTGGGGTTCCTGGTGTGCCTGCGCTGAGCGCTCGTACATGGAAGGTGTAGCGCCCGTGCTTGAGGTGTTTGTAGGTCTTTGGCGACCTGCAGGCGCGGTATTTGGGGATCGGCTTCTTCTTGGGCTTGCCCTTCGGCCGCTTTGTGAGCGCGCATTGAGAGCCGCTGGCGCCGGCTTTGAAGGTGAATGTGGCGCTGTGGTGCTTTGAGCTGATCTTCGCCTTGGTGATCTGTGGTCGCTTTGGCGGGTGGACGGTGAACGGCGCGCTGGTTTGTGACGCGGTCCCGGCGGTGTTGGTGGCGGTCGTGCGGCAGCTGTAGCTGCCCGGCGTGAGCGCCCGGTAGCTGCTCGCGCCCGCGCCGGGGATCGGCGCGGCGCCGCGCAGCCATTGGTGTCCGGCGAGCTGCGGTGCGCGCGCGAGGAACGCCGGCACCAGGTCTGGCAGCCAGCCCCCGCCTGTGCAGGTGAGGTTCGCCGGAGCGCTCGCGCCGCCGCTCACCACCGGTGCCGCCTGCCCCTGCGGGGCCTCAAGCAGCGCCGGAAAGTCCGGGATGCCAACCGCCGCGCTGCCGGTCGCGAGGTCAGCACCGCCTGTGCCGTCGAGGTTCGCGAACGAGATCTTGTCGCCGCCTTCGTTGGCCCAGTAGATCCGGCCCGCGGCGGGATCGACCGCCACCCCAGCCGGGTCGTTCACCGTCGCGCTGCCGGTCGCGAGATCGCCGCCGCCGGTGCCGTCGAGGTTCGCGAACGAGATCTTCTCGCCGAGGAAGTTGGCCCAGTAGATCCGGCCCGCGGCGGGATCGACCGCCACCCCAATCGGGTCGTTCACCGTCGCGGTGCCGGTCGCGAGGTCACCGCCGCCGGTGCCGTCGAGGTTCGCGAACGAGATCTTGTTGCCGTCGTAGTTGGCCCAGTAGATCCGGCCCGCGGCGGGATCGACCGCCACCCCCTTCGGACCGACCACCGTCGCGCTGCCGGTCGAGAGATCACCGCCACCAGTGCCGTCGAGGTTCGCGAACGAGATCTTGCCGGTGAGGTTGGCCCAGTAGATCCGGCCCGCGGCGGGATCGACCGCCACCCCAGTCGGGTTGTTCACCGTCGCGCTGCCCGTCGAGAGATCCCCGCCACCAGTGCCGTCGAGGTTCGCGAACGAGATCTTGTCGCCGCCGCCGTTGGCCCAGTAGATCCGGCCCGCGGCAGGATCGACCGCCACCCCCTTCGGGCGGTCCACCGTCGCGCTGCCCGTCGAGAGATCCCCGCCACCGGTGCCGTCGAGGTTCGCGAACGAGATCTTGTTGTCGCCGTTGTTGGCCCAATACACGCGGTCAGACCCAAACGCAACCGCCGCCGCCAACCCCTCCGCAACCACCGCAACCACCAACACCACCCAGAACACCTTCACACGCCCCATCAGCCACCCCTTTCGTCCGCTCCGAACGGCCGCTCCAGAGCCTTGCGCCCAAACCACGATCAGCACTGAGTCTCCCACGCATCACCTAGCAAGCGCAAGCGCTGAGCTCGCCGAGCGCCTCGACGGCGCGCAGAGTGCGTAACGGGTGCACGCGGAGGTCCGGGTCAGTAGCTCGTCGAGGGCGTATTGAATGCCCCGGAGGTGAGGACCACGATCCACACGATCGACGCGATGATGCTGAGCCCGATGATCCCCAGGCCATGCTTTGCGTACTGCCTCCCGGACCTGAGGCTCAGCGCGATGCCCAGGATGAGTCCGAGCGGCGGGATCGAGATCGCCAGGATGTAGCCCAGCGCCACGAGCCGGCGGATGCTGGCACTCCGGTCGTTGGACGCACCATTTGTCAAGTCGCGGCGCACAGTAGTACGACCATCACCTCCGAGGCTGACGCTGCGGTCGCACCGGTAGCCTTACGCCGCACCTTGACCTACGAAAGGACAGTGATGGTGGACGCATCGCGCGGACGCCCGAGGCGCCGTTTCTATCTGACGAGCAGCGTGCTGGTCCTCGTGGCCATGGTTGCCGCGGCCGGGACTGCACTCGCAGCGTCAAACACTCTCAGGGTGAAGGTGACGAAGAAGCAGCTAGCTTTCACCGGGACTGCCGCCGCCGCTAGCGATTCAGTTGAGGTCCACTTCGACCCGAACAAGTGCGCTACGAGTTACGCCAAGGAGACCAAGCGCAAGAAAGTCGGGTTCACGGATTTCCAAGTCCACCGGGCGGGACACTTCACGTTCACGCTCAAGCTCCCGATCCCGGCACCTCAAGGCGACAAGCCCGGGCACCACGCCTGCGCGTACCTGCTGCACGCCAGCGGCGCGCACGTCAAGGTGGTCGCTTCGGCCAGCGGCAAGTACTGAGCGTTTCGCAGATACGACGCCGGCCGTCTGCGGCGACATCAAGCGAAGTAGTGGCCCGTTTCCACATCCTCCACCCAGCCTGGATGGGTCGGCTCCCACCCCAGCATCTCGCGGGTCTTGTCGTTTGACGTCGGGTTGTCCAGGCCGGCGAAAGCGGCGAGGAAGCCGAGGTAGCTCGGCGCCTCCTCAGCGGTGATGCTCTTGGTCTCGACGCCGAGCTTGCCGGCGATCGTCTCGGCGATCACCTTGCGCGGGATGCCCGTGTCACCCACGCCGTGCAGCGTCGAGCCGGCAGGGGCCTTCTCCAGCGCCAGGCGGTAGAGCACACCGATGTCATAGGTATTGGCGGCCGGCCAGACGTTCGTGCCGTCGCCGGTGTAGGCCGCGGCGCCGCTCTCCTGGGCAAAGCCGATCAGCGCGGGCGTGAAGCCGTGGTGGTCGAGATCGCTGTGCACCATCGGCGCGAGGCGGATGACGGACGAGCGGACGCCCTGTTGGCCGAGAGCGATCGCGTAGTTCGCCGCGTCGGTCCGGGGACCACTCTCGGACTGGTCGTCCTCGGTGCCAGGGCGGCCGGTGATCCCAGCCATGGCGAGCATCAGGGTGCCGCCGGTCGACACGAAGGGTTTGTCGGTGCCGACCAGGGCCTCGCCGATCGCCTGGTGGGCGGCCATGTCAGCGTCGACCGCGACCATGAAGTCGCCGGTGCGCATCGCCTCATGCTTGAAGGCGAGGTGGATGACGCCGTCAGCCTCAGCGGCAGCCGCCCTCAAACCGTCGAGGTCGTCGAGATCGCCGCGGCGGACCTCGGCGCCCATAGCGCCAACAGCCTCGGCCGAAGCGCCGGAGCGAGCGAGGCCAACGACCTGGTGGCCGTGATTGAGAAGTTCGGGGACGACGGCGGCGGCGATATGGCCTGAGGCGCCGGTTACGAGTACGCGCATGGAGGATCTCCAGTCGATGGTATGTCACCCGGTGTCATCACCATAGCACCGTTATTACACCTGGTGTCATCAACTACGCTCACAGTCGATGTCACGCTGGAAACCGGACGCGCACGGCCGCCTGATGAGCGCCGCGATCGAACTGTTCGACGAGCAGGGATACGAGGCGACGACCGTCGCCGAGATCGCCGAGCGCGCCGGTCTGACCAAGCGCACCTTCTTCCGCTACTTCTCGGACAAGCGAGAGGTGCTGTTCAGCGGCAGCGAGGAGCTCCAACGCCTCTGGCTGGAGGGGCTTGCCGCCGCACCGGCGGACGCGAGTCCACTTGCGGTCGTTACCGCCGGGCTCGGTCCGGTCGCCGACATGTTCACCGAGCGCCACCCGTTCGCCCGGATCCGCGCTCAGATCATCGAGGCCAACCCGGAGCTACAGGAGCGTGAACTGATCAAGCTGCAGCGCCTCGCCG
Organism: uncultured Solirubrobacterales bacterium; assembly: GCA_963796645.1. Lineage (GTDB taxonomy): Bacteria > Actinomycetota > Thermoleophilia > Solirubrobacterales > Solirubrobacteraceae > Palsa-465. The sequence continues at coordinate 238,475 of CAWCMQ010000012.1, forward strand.
CCGCGATCAAGGGCGCGCTGGTGGAGCGGGGCGTCTCAGTCAACGCGGCGATCGTCGCCGCCCAGGCGGGCGTGACGGTCTTCCACGTGGCCTTCGCTCGCTGGGTGCAGCAGGACGATCCGACCGCGTTCCGGCGGCTGATAGACGAGTCGCTGGAAGAACTGCGATCGGTGACCGCCGCCTAGATGTAGCGGAAGGCCGGACACAATTCCCCAACCGCGATCGAAGCGTGCGTCGCGAACAAAGCAGCGCCGCAGGGGCTCAACGCCGAGGCCGCCGACTATGCGAAGCCGAGCTCTATGGCGAGCACCGCGAAGATCGCGCTGATGCAGACGAGGTGGTCGCGATAGATCGATCTCGCAAGCTGTTGCTGCGTCGCGAGGGAGTCAGCCTGCGCGCCCAACCGGACCGCGTGGGGGACGGTGCGGATGCCCGCGAGCAGGATTGCCGCGCCGGCGAGCAGAAGCGCGACCCAACCAACCCACAGCGGGCGGTCCCCGCGCGCGATCTGGATCACGATTGAGGCGACGGTTCCGAGCATGACGGCCGCGACCAGGCGATTCATCGGACGCGCGGCCGTGGTCACCCGCCGGTAATAGCCGGCGATTGATCTGAGCAGCTCCTCCGGCCGTCCCGTTTTCCCGTGTGCGATTTGCACATCGAACATCAGGTCAAACCACAGGACCGCGAGCAAGAAACCGGCGCCCGCGCAGATGAACGGCGTCACCACGCGAGTATCTCAGCGGTTGCACGGTCATCGTCGTATTGACCACCTCGACGCTCACCCCGAGACCGACGCCTACGCCTACGCCGACGCGCTCACAGAGCTCCTGTTGAACGCCATCCGACGCTAGCTCACCGCCGCGAGCTCACAGCGCTAGTCATCGGCCGACCCTGATGCCGGCGCGCGGCTGAGGCGCTCGCCGTCTCGTGGACGGTGACGGACCCAGGCGGTAAAGGCCTCGATCCCATCAATCACGCTCCCCAACCGCAGCGAGCGGAACATGTCAAAGACGTGCGCAGCGCCGGGCAGCTGCGCATAGACGACCGGGCTGGCGGAGATGCCCCGCAGCTGGTCGGCGAACTGTGCGGCCGCCTCGACAGACGCGGCGGTGTCGTTGGTGCCGTGGGCAACGAAGAACGGCGGCGCATCGGCCTGCGCGTACGGCAACGGCGACGAGGAATCCGGCCCGGTGAAACCTCGGTTGCCGTAGTAGCCGTACAGGCAGACGGCGGCGCTGACCGAGGTGTCCTCGTGCGCAAATCCAGGCTGAAATGTTGGGTCGTTGGGTGTGAGCGCGGCCATTGAGGCCAGCTGCGCTCCCGCGGAGCTGCCCGCCACCACCAGCAGCGTCGGATCAGCGTCGTACTCCGGTGCGTGTCGTCGCGCCCAGGCGATCGCCTTCTTGGCATCAATCAGGGAGTTCGGGAACCGGCCTGCCTCCCGCAGCCGATAGTTCGCGCTGGCGCACACCCAGCCATGGAGGGCGAGCCGGTGAAAGATCGCGCGGGCCTCGCGGCTCTTGGCGCCCATTTGGAAGTGTCCCCCGTGGAAGTGGATCAACAGTGGGGCGCCGGCAGGATGGGAGCGGCGGCGATAGAGATCCAGCCGGTTCGCCCTCCCCGCGTCCCCGTAGCTGACGTTCGCGATCCGCTCCACATCACGGCGCCACAAAGGAAAGGGTGTCAGCAGGATGCGCGCGAGCGAAGACCCCCTAGGCAGGCGGGGGTGCGCCGGTTGGTCGGACACCTGGCTCCGGCCGGCGCCGAGCTCGCGGCCCATGGCCCGCTCGATAGCCGGGCCGGCCTGCAGCCCCCGCCAGGCGACGACCCCGAGGCCGGTCGTCGTCAGCGCAGCGACGCCGAGCCCCGCCAGGCCACCCGGCGAGCTCAGATCACCCTGCGCGAGCGCCAGCAACGTCGAGGCGAGCAGCCAGTAGAACGCTACGAACGGAAGCTCGTTGACCACGATGCCGAAGAAGAAGCTCAGCCTGGCCATCGGCCACGGGTGCCGCAGCGGTCTCAACGCCAACAACGTGCCCAACGCGACAACCGCGACCGACCACAGATACCCGATCGGCACCGTCACGTTTGCGCAGCCGTCATCGTCAAGAGCACAGCCATCAGTCCTACCCCTGCCCCGGCCCAGTCAACACGGGGATAACCCCGGGTGCCTCCGAACCTCAGGCCGTGCAGCCGAGGATCGTGTCGCTCGAGGCGACCGCCCAGCCGTGGCTCGCGTTACGGAACGCCATGCCGTGAATCTCTTCTGCGGTTGGGCTCGACCGGCTGCCCCAGCTCGCGCCTCCGTTGTCGGTGTACCACAGGTTCCCGTTGAGCGGGCTGGCGACCCATCCGTGCATCGGGTCGGTGAACGCAATCGGACCGAAGCGCTCGTCGTCGAAGTTTGTGGCCACGTAGTGCTTCCAGGTCTTGCCGCCATCGACGCTGCGCCAGATCGCGCCAAAGTTGCTCTCGCCCTGGTCCTGTGAGCCGCTGGCCCAGACATGCGCGGCATCGAGCGCCGCCAGACCCGAAACAGCTCCGTTGTCGCTCGCGTTGGGCGTGAGCGCGACTGTCCAGCTCCTCCCGCCGTCGACGGTCCGCAACACGCGACCGTTCGCCGTCAGGATCCAGCCGTGCGAAGCGTCCGCGAAGGTGACCTGGTCGAGGTCGTCGTTGACCCCCGAGGAGAGCGCCTCCCAGCGGCGCCCGCCATCCGAGGTCGTAGCGATCAGACCCTTCTCACCGACGATCCAGCCTCGCTGCGGGTTTATGAACGCCACGCCGTAAAGGTTCAACCGGTGAGCCAGGGCCGGGCTTTGCATCTGCCAGCTCGCCCCGCCGTCGGTCGTCGCGATCACCACGCCGTTGGCTCCCACCGCCCAGCCGCGGCGATCGTCGACGAACGAGACGCCGCTGAGCCCATACTGCCCGGCGAAGCGTTGCGCCCGCCATTGCGTGCCGCGATTCGTCGTGACGCGGATCACCGGTCCACCGATCCCTCCGACCACCCAGCCGTGTGTGGCATCAGGGAACGAGAGACCGAACAGATCCTCGCTCACATGTGGCCCCGGGTTCAGCCGGTGCCACGAGCACCTGGCTGGGCCGGGTGCCTCCAGACTCGATCCGCCGCAGCCCGCCACGGCCACAGCTAACAAGATCGCCGACAGAAGCACGCGCACCCGCACACCGCGCAGTCTCGCATGCGGGGTGCCGCGCGCGCATCGGCCGGAACCGCTCAAGGGTCAAGCTGTGGCACCGGCAGCGCCCCGGTCGTTGGAGGCTCGGTCTTCCGGGCCGTCCGTGCCATGGCTCGAAGCGGCGCCGTGACGCGCCAGCTTCTCGAGCCCGCCACGGCTCCCGAGCCGCTCGTTGGCGCTGGCGGCCAGCCCCTCAGCTCGTTCGGCCCGGTCCTCCAGCTCCGCGGTCAGGGTCTCCAGATTCCTCGCGTAATCCTCGAGCTCCGCGAGTTGCGCCTGCGCCAGGCGCAGGCGATTCTGTTCCGCACGGAGCAGTCGCTCCGCATTGCCGGGCTGCCCCTGAGCTCCTCCGCCCGCTCGCAAGAGCGCCTGCGGGACGTCGAGGGACCGCGTCCCGGCCGGAACGGACTTGAGGAAGTGCCATAGCTCGGCCTGACGGAGCGTGAGGCAGTCCGCATCGTCGAGCGGCTCCGCGTGCTGGTGTCGCAGTTCCGACCTGATCACATCTCCTAGGCCTGGCACATCGACGTGACCCCGCTGCCGTGGGCCGAGCGCTCCGACGGTGGCGGAGACGAAGGCCGTTGCGGCGCTCGTGTCCTCGAGCAGGTCTCCGTAGCGGACGACCGTGACCGTGCGACCGTTGAGGTATCCGAGGAGCCGCCGTGTGTGGACTTCCCAGCTGGCCTGGGCGAATGCCGTCGGAGTCCCGTCGCGTGCCTCCAGCGACAGCGCTATCTCGAGCGGGTGGCGGACCGCGAGCACGGGATGGAGCAGATCCGTGATCAGCGGTCCCCAGATCTCGAGCAGGGCCCCGATACGCGGGTCCTTGACGACAATCGGGCGCTCCCCGGCCCGCTCACACATCTGGGCCAGCAGGGCGCGCAGGCGACCAGTGGCCTGCCGTCCGATCACCATCTGAGCGTCGCGGGACGGCGGCGCGAACCAGGTGCCATCCAGGGCGGCAAGCAGCTCCTCGTTCGCCCGCCAGACCCCCAGGTTCTCCCAGTAGCCGGCGGGATTGCCGCTGTTGGCCGGCATCAGCTCCGAGCCGGCGCCTGCATGGAACCCGGCGGCCACCAGCAACCCGGTTGCAAGGCTGGTCCCGCTTCGACTGGCGCCAAGGACAATCGCACCGCGCAAGGTCATGGGGATAACCGCTCTCTGCGCGACATCGCCACCGGAGCTACCTCGAGCAGGCGACGAGCGAGGCGCGTGCTTGCAGGAGCCCGTCCTCTGATGCCGCCTTTGAAAGCGGCGAGTCCGGCGAGGAGGAGAAGGGCAACTCCGGTCAGCACGAACAGGTCCCACGCGGCGAGCTGCCAGACGCTGAGTCCGTGGAGATTCAGGAGCGTTGCCCGGCCCCACGGCTCCAAGAGCCCGGCTAGTGACCGGCCGGGAACGAGTGCGCTTCGACCCGTGAGCGCGTCCGGCCATCCGAAATAGATCACGGTGACGAGCACGATTCCCAAGCTGGCGAGGAGCCGCGCGCCACCTCGGCGCACGACCGACAGGTGTACGCCATAGACGAGCAGCGGAACCACCCAGACCCAGTGGTGATCCCAACTGATCGGCGAGACAAGCAGTCCGGTCAGTGCGCAAGCACACCAACCGAGGACCGTGTCGCCATTCCGATGCAGCCTCGCAGCGATCAACAACCCCACTACGAGCGCGAGCGAGGAGCAGGCAACCCAGACCGGCGTGGCAGCACTGACGCCACCAGTCATGCGGCTGAGCAGCCCGAGTAGCGATTGGTTGGCTACCGAGCTCACGTTGAGCTCTCGGCCCGCGTGGAACATGTGACCCTTGAGCCACCAGATGCCAGACTCCGCCGGCAGCGCCAAGAAGCCGACGAATACCGTCATCGCGAAGGTGGCAGCGGCCCTGGCAGATGCGCGCCGGGCGCCGCGAAGCGCCAGGTACGGGATGAAGATGAGCGGAACCAACTTGATTCCGGCGGCAAGCCCAATTGCGACGCCCGTGAGCCGGCCCTCGTTGGGCCGGCTGACATCCCAGACCACCGCGGCCATCAAGATGAGTTCGACCTGACCGAGCCGGAGTGCCTTCAGGACCGGTTCCAGCCACAGGAGGCCGGCTGAAAGCGCGAGCACACAGCCCAGGCGGTCACGCGAGGACCACCCCAACGCGAGGGTCGTCCGCCACACCGTCACGAGCAGGGCTGTGATGCTGGCCGCGGTCATCAACCAGCGAGCGGCAACCAGTGGCAGCAGCGAGAACCATCCGAAGAGAACCGCCGCGAACGGCGTGTACGTGAATCCGTCGCCCGGCTGAGCCTGCCACCGGTAGAGCGCCTGCGGATCGCGGCGTGCGAGCAGGCCCGAGTGGTAGTAGACGTTGAGATCGAACCACGTGATCACCTGCTTTCCGTGGATGGCGATCTCGCTCCCCAGCGCAGCCAGCGATAGGGCGAACGCCATCGCGCCGCCCAGCGCAAGCACCCTGGATCGTCGACGGTCGATCACGGCGGCAGCATTCTGTGCCCGACGGTGAACGTGAGCCAGCTGGCGCTGAGCAGAAGCACGAGACCGAGAGATGCCACCCAGGCGAACCGACGGCCCCGGATGACCTCCGCGACCACGATGACCGCCGGGAACGCGGTGATCAACATCCGCGGATTCGGCGGCAGGTTCTCCGTGGTGACGGCCAGGAAGCTGATCGCACCGGTCCACGCCAGCGCCTCCAGCGACATCGTTCGACGCTTTCGGAAGAGGAGCATCAAGAGCCCGATCAGCAGGGCGGCGCCGATCACTGCCACCACCGGCTTGAACGTGCTCTTCCCAGGGAGCGGATGCGTGACCTGTCCCACCGCGGTGTTCACGAGGTCAACCAGCGCAAGCGGGCTCGTGTGCTCCTTCCACGCGCTGTGCTGAGCGTTGAAGGTCGCGAACGGCGTCCCAGCCCAGATCCACAGGTACGAGGCGAAGGCCACGGCGCCCGTGAGCGACAAGGCCGGAGCCCAGAGGCTCTCGCGGGCCCGCCGGCCGTCGCGCCCTCCGCGCAGAAGCTCCCGTCCAGCCGACGCGGCACACACCAGGATCAGCGCGAGTCCCTGGGGCGCAGTCGCGGTCGCCAGCCCTGCCAGTGCTCCGGCCAGCACCCATCTGCGCCGCTCCAATGCGAGGATGCACCCCGCGGCCAGCGGAATCAGCAGGCCCTCGGCATAGACCATTGAGAAGACGACGGAGCCGGGGAATACGCAGAAGATCACCGCCGCCCGCCGCCCGGCTCGCGCCCCCCACCATCCCGTCGCCAGACGCTGGACCAGCACCGTCGCGGCGATGCCACCGGCACACGACACGATTACGCCCGCGATCTGGATCTGCTCGAGGAAGGGAAGACCGGTCCCGAAGTGGGCGATCACCCCCGCCACTCTCCTGACCACCAGCGGGTAGAGAGGAAAGAAGCCCAACGTCGTCTGAACGTGGCTGACTCCGACCGGGTACCAGTGCAGCGCGAGCTCGCCGTACCACTTGCCGTCCCAGCTCGCGAACTGAGGCACGAACGGCTGGTGACGAACGGACTGCTCCACCACCGCCATCGAGATCAGCGCCAGTCGGGTCGAAACGAACACGAACACCGGCCATCTGATCGCCACGGCGAGGTGCGCGAACCTCGCCGGCATCGCACGCAACTGTCCCGGCGCACGCCGCAGCGTGGCAGGCCATGCCGGCCGAAGGTCCGACAGCGGCACAGCGCCGCCGAGCAGCGCGCCGAGCCTCGCGGCCGGAAGCGCGATCGCGCACACGAGGAACGGCTCGAGGAAGGCGGCGTAGTGCGGGTAGTAGTCCGCTGGCCACATGAAGGCGGCCACCACGACGGCCGTCATGACAATCGAGAACGATTCGAGCGGAGGTGGTGGACGACGGCTGACGACCGTCGCACCCACGACGCAGCCCGCGATGAGGATGACAAGGGCAAGTGCGGTCAGCCACGTCAGATCCGGGCTCGGATTGAGGTCGCGGATCCCGGTGAAGCTCATCAGGCGGATCGGGACCGACACGCGGTTGACGTCCGTACGCGCGAGTTGCGAGAGGATCACGTCACGCACGAAGCCGCCCGGAGCCATGAGGGCAAACGGAAGTCCAAAGGCCGCCGCCACGGCGATCAGCCCGCCGAGGTAGGCCGGCGCAAGACGTCGAGCTGCCCGAACGAGCAACCACGCCGCCAGCACTGCGGCGGGCAGGATCGCCCAGACCTTGATCAGGCAGGCGAACCCGAGCGCCGCACCACCCAGGGCTGCTCTCGATCTCCGATCGGTCAGCCGGTCGCCCTCGAACAGCGCCAGCATGCCGATGAGGACGAAGAGCACGAGCCACGGTTCGAGTAGCACGCTGTGCGAGGCGAGGATCGCGTCCGGGCTGATCGCGAACAACCCGCACGCCAGCGTGGTCGCAACAACGCCGCGATGGCGCACGAGGAGCCCCACAAGGGCCACGTCGGCGGCGCCGATGAGCGTCGTCAGCACCCGTGCGGTGGCAAACGCCGAGTCCGTACCCGTGAGCTTCGCCAGAATCGCCACGGGGGTTAGAAGCAGAGTGATCCCCGGAGGTTGGACGAGCGCATAGTCGCGGTACGGGAACGCGCCATCGACCAGCCGCAACGCGCTTCCGAAGTCGACACCGTCGTCGTAGCCCGTGACTCCGAGCAGGTAGTTGGGGCGAGACAGGAGATACAGGCGCAGCAGCAGTGCGAGTGCCGTCGCGGCGGCGATGCTTAGCGGAACGGCGCTCGCAAGGCCCGACACGCGCTGGAGTGTCGTCGAGACTCCGACGCGGTACGGTCGCTTGTCTGCCTCGATCGGTGGCGCGAGGCCTATGCTCATCCTGCTGCGGACGCTTCGTAAACCGCGACCAGATCGTCGAGTACGTGCGACTGTCTCGGAGCGGATCCGTCGAGCTGGTGATCCCCGCGATACGCGAGGAGGGCATCCGAGCTCGGCAGCTCGAGCATCTCGGCACGGAGCCTTGGACGGAAGCTGTGCCACCCGGCGGCGACCGTGTGCCCGGCGAAGGGCCGGTGTTCGACGTACTTGCGGATCGCGTGATCGCGGCTCAAAAACTGGTAGTGACGCATGTAGAGCGAGGTCGGCGCCGATTTGAGACCCTCGAACCGCACCTGGTGGCCACCGGACCAGGCCAGCTCAACCGGCCCGTCCTGACGCTTGAAGGCGTTGAGCCGGTGGGGCTGAAACGGGGCAAACGCGTAGTAGGAACGCATCGTGCGCTCGTAATGGGGGTGATCGTGGTCCGGCTCCTCACGCGTGGGAATAAATGTGAATTCCTGGAAGTTCACGGCGTTGTAGCCGGCCTCATCGAGTTCCCGCAGCGCGCACGCGAGCGATTGCCGCGGCCTGGCCGAAACACGAATCTCGTCCGCGTCGTGGTGCAGCAGCCAATCGGCATCGAGGCGCTCCGCGAGCTGCTCCTTGCGCCGGCAGATCTGCTCCCAGTCATGGACGTCGTGAGGCGCGAGCTCCTCGATGTCGATCACGCCGTGGCCGAGGTAGCGCTCGGCGATCGCCACCGTGTCGTCGGTGGATGCATCATCGATCAGGTACACGTGGACGCCCTGCTCCCGCAGGTGCTCCACGCACCCGCGGATGAAGCGCGCCTCGTTGAACGCCTGAACGATCGCGACGATCCGGCTTGGTCGACGCCGGTTTCGGCCCAGCACGCAAGGCATTCTTATTGCCTTCTCGGACGCCGCACGTTCGTCCGCGGACGGACATAGCCTCACCCAGGTGGAATCCGCGTCGCTGGCTCCCGAGTTCCAAAGCCGTGGGCGCCGATGGCCCCGTGTTCTCGTTCTATGCCTCTACGCCTTGGCCCTGCTCGGCATCGGCGCTCTGGCCGTGACCCGTTTCGTTCACGAGGCGAGGCTGAGTGCTGTCAACCCCTCCGCGTTGGCGCGGGCCAGGATCCCGGCCGGGGCCTGCGTCGTGACCGACGTCTCCTCATTCACGATCGTCGCGAACCGGTTCCGGGCCACCAGTGCCTCCTGCCCGAAGCTGGTCGATGCGATCGGAACCGATTACGCACTCGCCAATGGGCGCAATCCCCTGGTCGGCGCGGGCCGCAGCAAGGCTCTGAAACGAGCTTGGCTGTCGGCCTTCCAACACGCACAGTTCGTGTGGCTGAGCTGTGCACCGGTCACAAGCCCCGCCTGCGCGGGCGCGACCGGCCGGCGGATTCCGTGGACTCCGGCAATCAGCACCTACTTCGCATCCCACTTTCGGGAGGAGTCCGGCCAGCCCGCGTTTCTGTTCGTTCGCGATCGTCGGTGAGTCGCGTCCGCGGCCGCTCACGGCGGTCCGTCGCGGAGCCGGCGCCACGCTCGCCAGGCTCGCCAGATCGCATCCCGTCGAGGTCCGAAGCTCTTGGGGCAGTCACGCAGGACCCGAGGCACAACCTGGAGGCGCTCGGGATTGAGCCGTACGTTGTGCCAGCGGACGCGGGGACTGCCGGCGAACTGCAGCCGCCCGTCGTAGGTCTGGAATAGCCAGGTCACCTGCGAGAGGTCGGCTCGAAGGCTCGAAGGCTCGCCGGTGAGTCGTCGGCGATCGCGAACTGGTCGAAGTACTTCTCGTCCACGAAGAAGCCGTTCACGGTCGTCGCGTGGATCAGGCGATAGCCCCTTGACCCTGCGAGCCGCGCGAGCGCGGTCAGGGATGACCCCTGCGCGACCGACGCATCTCGGGCCTGCACGAAGTCGACCTCGTTCGGGATCGTCGGGTTGAACTCGATCACCACGAGCTTCGGCCGGTACTCGCTGAGCGCCTCCCAGACGTGATAGTCGTTGCCGTCGATGTCGATCGACAGCAGGTCGAAGTCGTTCGGGATTGGGGTCTGCGCCAGGATCGCGTCGAGGCGGTCGGGACCCTCGAACCCGACATGCTTGTGCAGCGTGGTCACAGCGGGCCGCTGCCGGTAGGCCCGCTCGAGCTCATCGAACAAGCCGGCGTCACTCTCGATCAGCACGGCCGAGTACTCCTCGCGCGTGATGAGTGTGTGCGTGTTGCTCGCGTAGCGTCCGTCCGCAGCCCCGAACTCGACACACCATCCGTCCCGCTGGCCGATCACCCCGAGCGCGCGACGGATCACGCCGTCTTCACCACACTGAGAGGTCACGTTCTCCTGGAACTCCAGCAGCGGCGGGTGACCGGGCGGCTCGAGCTCAAGGTGGTACGCGGCGGAGGGACCGCGATGGCTGGCGTCTGGCATGCGGCCATGGTCTCACGACGAGGTCGGCCCAGCCCCCGCACGTCCGCCGCCCGACCCGATCTGCGGTGCCAGCGCCCGCGACATCCGCGCCGGGTGATTCGATTTGCCTACGTCGTCAACGCACCGCGGTCAGCCACAGCGTCAGGACTAACGGAGGTCTATATGTCCGGAACTTCTATCAGCCCCTCCGAACTGCGGGAAGCCACCTGGGGTTGGTGGCTGGCGCTGCTGCTGGGTTTGCTCAGCATCGTCGCGGGAGGGATCGTGATCGCCAAGCCGAGTAACAGCCTGTCGACGCTTGCGGTGATCTTCGGGATCTTCATCCTCGCGGACGGGATCATCGAGCTGATCGCCTCCCTGAGCTCGCACACCGAGAACCGCGGGTCGCTCGCCGTGATTGGTGTGATCAGCGTGATCGCCGGCGTGCTGCTGATCCGCCATCCGCTCGGGGGCGTGCGCGCGGTGGCGCTGTTGATCGGCATCTGGCTGATCGCGGCCGGCGTGGTCCGCTTCATCGCCGCGTTCGAGACCTCGGGGGACCGGGTGTGGCGCATCATCGCCGCCTCGATCCTGGTCATCTTCGGAATCATCATCGTGGCCAGCCCCCACATCGGCTACGCGACGCTCGCCGTGATCACCGGCATCTGCTTCATCCTCTACGGGATCGGCATGCTGGCGGTCGGGTGGGCGTTGCACTCGATCCGGTCGCACGGACTGCCCGCGGACGACGCACACGTCACCAGCTGACGTTCCGCTAGCGCAGGATCACCGAGAACAGCTGCTTCACGCCGTTGAAGGCGGCGCGTCCGAGCACGACCTCGAGCACGACCCCGGCGACTCCGAGCAGCAGACCGAGAACCAGCACCAGAACGTCCTCGAGCAACACAGAGAGCGAGACGAACACGGCGCCCAGCGCGGGCAGCGTGTCGAGGCCTGAGAATGGCGGCGCCACGAACGCTCCGATCGACAGCAGCAGGATCACGAGCCCGAAGAAGAAGTTGGTCAGCGCGTAGTTGAACAGCCAGGTCAGCCGCGGCCGGGAGAAGCGCTCCAGCCAGCGGATCACCTTCAGCAGCCCGCGCACGAACCGCTCCTGCTTCGGCCCCGCCAGCTCCAATCCGCGCCAGCGCTGTGGCAGCCAGACCTCGTCACGCCCGACGATCAGCTGCAGCGAGAGCAGCATCGCGATCACCTCGAACACGTGGGTGGCACCGCCGGTCGGAAGCGGCAGCGCCGGCACCCCGAGCAAGATCACGAAGATCACCGCAAAGCTCTTCTCCTCGAACAGCTCGATCAGGCTGCCGAGCGTCTTCGGCCCATCGCCCCCGGCCCAGTTCTCCAGCCGGTCGCTGATCCTCTCGGGAGCATCCACGCTCCCATTGTCACGATCGGCGCGGCCCGACTACTGCCGCGCCATCGCGATCCGGAGTCGCTCCTCAGGGCTGATCAGGTGACGAACGCGCCCGCTACCGTGGTCGCGAGATGATCGTCGTACCCGCAGCCGAGCTCGAGCCGGCCACCCTTCTGCACCTGTTCAACTCGGCGTACTCGGACTATCTCGTGCCGCTCCAGCTGACCGAGGAGGCATTGAGTGAGCACGTGTCCAGTCACGACATCGACCTGACCTGCTCCCGCGTGGTGGTCGAGGGCGAGCCGGCTTCCTTCGCTCTGATCGCGCGGCGAGACGGGGCCGGATGGGTCGGCGGGATGGGGACGGCGCCGACCCACCGGCGGCACGGGCTCGGCGAGCGAGCACTGCTCGCCGGACTGGACGCGGCATCGGTGGCCGGTTGCCGAGAGGTCTGGCTCGAGGTGCTCCTGGAGAACCAGGCTGCGATCCGGTTGTATGAGAAGCTCGGGTTCCGTCCGGTGCGTGAGGTGGCCGTGTGGTCGCTGGTCCCGACCGCCGAGGACCGGCCCAATGCGCGGGTTGTTGGCCTCGCGGAAGCGCGTGCCTGGATCGCGGCCAACCGTTCGAGCCGCGAGCCGTGGCAGCGGTCGGACGAGACGACGAACGCGATCGCTGAGCGGGTGGCGAGCCTGGACGCCCTCGTCGTCGACCGGGACGACGAGATCGCCGCGGCGGTCGTGTTTCGCGAGCAGGGCGAGCGGGTCACGGTGCTTCAGATCGCCGCGCTCGACGACCGCTCGGCGACCGAGGTGCTGATCGCGGTCGCTGGCGACCGAAGCCTTCGCCTCGCCAACATCCCGATCGGCGAGCCGGTCTCACGAGTGCTGGCGGAGCTCGGCGGGCACGAGCTGGCGCGACAGCACGAGATGCTGCTGTCGCTCTGACTCGCCGTGACCCAGACTCATCGCATCGGGCGAGGCCGGCGAGGTAACCTTCCTCACCGGTGAGCGCGAATCAGAAGAAAAGTCTCTCCGACTTGTCTCCCCGTCAGCGAGGAGTGGCCATCGTCCTGATCACGATCAGCCTGTGGCTCGTAGCGATGGCGGAGCGGGACATCGGGCGCCGGGGCAAGGATGAGGTGCGCGGCAACCGGTTCCTTTGGCGGGTCGTCTCGCTGAATGCGCTGGGCGCGATCAGCTACTTCCGCTGGGGACGCAGGGCGGCCAAGGCGGAGCCTGCCGCGGACCCGGCCGGCGAGGAGTAGGCACGACTCAGAAGTCGCGCCGTCCCGAGAGCCGTTCTGGTACCTCGGGCCGCGTGAGTTCGTAGAGTGCGATCCGCTGCGGGCCCGACATCGCCACCTCGGCGGCCGGACCCGGCGGGATCTCGAACCGGCGCAGGGTTCTGGTGCCCCGGCCCTCGAGCTCGCCGAGCGCCCGCTCCAGGCTGGCCGTCCGGTACACGAGCACGGGCCGCTCGCCCTCCAGATGACCGGCGAGCAGAACCAACGGCGATCCCCGACCTAGTTCGAGCATCGCCACGCGGGTCTCGAAGGCCTCGATTGCGAACACCAGCCTCGCTCCGAACGCCTTCACCAGCTCCTCGGTCTCGTCGGCGACGGAGCGGCTCGGCAGGTAGACGTAGTCGAGACTCTCGAGCACGGGCCGGAGCGTAGGGGTCGATGCGGTCGGGCCCCTTGAGGCGTTCGTCACCTTGACCGCGGTCAGCCAGCGGCCGACTCCGTCAGATCGCGGAGCTGCTTGGCCAGGTCCGCCACCTGACTGCCGGCCTGCTCGAGCCGCTCATGAGCGCGGGCGGATGCGGCCTGCGCGCGCTCCGCCGCTGTCGAGGCGGACGCGAGCTCGCGCTGCGACGCCTTCACCGCTCGGTCCGAGTCTCTGGCCGCCGCCGTGAGGTCGCGCGTGGCGTGAGCGCACTTGCTCGAGCGCGCGGCGAAGCTTCTTTTCGCGCCGGGCCCGTTCCGCGTCGGCCCGAGCGGGTTTCGCGGGGGCGCTCGCCTCGTCCTCCTTCGCCGGGGGGCTCGCACCGAAGGGCAGACCGAATTCGCTCAGCTGCTGCTCGCGCACGAGCCGTCCGTGGCCAAGCTGCTCGCGCACCTCGGGGCTGGCCGCGGCGGCGTGCAGCGTCTCCTGGAGCCGAGTCCGGATCGCCGGTCCCGCCGCGTGCCCGGCCTGCTCGAGCTCGCTCGCGGCAAGGTCGGACAGCTCGCTGACCAGGCGGCGCTCCTCGACCACGGCATCCCTGAGCTGGTCGCGTGAGCCGCCGGACAGCAGCCGCTCCTGCGCCTCGCGCAGCCGCTCCCCGGCCTTCAGCAGCCGAGCGACGGCACGCCGGTGCGAACGACTGAGCTGATTGAGGCCCCAGGCAGAGATGCTCGGCTTGCGCAGACGCTTGACCTGATCGGCGGCGGTACGATCGCCGGCCTGGCGCAGGCTCCGCGCGAGCGCATCGCGAGTCGCCGTGAACTGGTCCGGCGCAACCTCCTGATAGAGCCGGTCGACCTCGGCCTCGGGCAAACCCATATGCACGAGACCATAGAACCCCTCGGCTCTGCCAGCATGGCGAGATGGACCTCGTGGATGCGGTTAGGTGACCATGCCGGGCATCTCCGATCTCGGATCCTGGGCGTACGGCTTCGTGTTTGCGATGACCGCGCTTCAGGCGGCGGGGCTGCCGCTGCCGGGCACAACGGCGCTGATCGCAGCCGCCCTCTACGCGGGCACCGCTCATCACCTCGACATCGTTGGCGTGATCACCGCCGCCTTCGTGGGAGCATCGGTGGGAAGCGTCGTCGGGTTCGGGGTCGGCTGGTGGGGTGGGTGGGAGCTGATCAGGCGTTACGGGAGCTACGTGCGCCTGACCCCGGCGCGGCTAAAGGTCGGCCGCTACGTGTTCGCTCGGCACGGCGGGAAGGTCGTGTTCTTCGGACGCTTCGTCACCGGACTGCGCACCTGGGGCTCCTTCCTCGCCGGCGCGAACCGGATGCAGCCGTCGCGCTTTCTGCTCTTCAGCACACTGAGCGCGCTCGTGTGGGCGACCGTCAACGGCCTCGAGTACTACTTCTTCGGGCATCTCCTTGACGTCGTCGGCACGGCGCTCGGGGTCGTGATCATCGCGGCCGGCATCGGGCTCATGACTGCGGGCGCGATGTATCTGCGTAGGCGAGGAAAAAGCATCGAGCAGGCCGCCGAGCTGGCGCTGCCGGGTCCGCTCGAATAGCCGGACGGCTCAGCGCTCGAGCACGAGCTCCATCAGCAGGGCGTCGTGCCACCCGGAACCACTGACGTCGCGTTCGTAGGCGCGCATTACGCCGACGCTCCGAAACCCAGCCTTCTCGTACGAGCGGATCGCGGCGACGTTGTCGGAAGCGGGATCGATCGTCAGACGATGATGTCCTCGCTTCTCGATCAGGTCGCGAACGAGGAGCAGCAGCGCCTCAGTCCCGATGCCACGTCCGTGCAGCGCGGGATCAAGGAACAGGTCGATCGCCGCATGGCGGTAGCGCGGCTCGGTCTCCTCCCAAAACTGGATCAGCCCCGCAACCGCACCATCGACCTCGATCGTTAGGCGCGTGGACTCGGGCTCGTCCCACGGGAAATCCGCCGCCGGTCGGTCCCACCACTGGACCACCTCCGGCGTGCGGTGGATGCGGATGAGCTCGTCCGCATCCTCGGGACAGAGTGCTCGCAGCCGAACGGTCACGAAACCAGTCGCACGATCGCGAACACGCCGACGGCCACGATCACTGCCTTCAATGCCGGCTCGGGCAACCGCCGGCCGACCCGTGCGCCGAGAAACCCGCCGAGTGTGGCGCCGAGGGCGATCAACAGAGCCGCGAGCCAGGCGATGTGCGCAGCGAGCACGAATACGATCGCGGCGACCAGGTTCACGAGTCCCGTCAGCACGATCTTCAGGGCGTTCATGCGCTGGAGGTCGTCGTTCACCGACAGGCCGAGGATCGCGAGCACGAGGATCCCCTGCGCGGCGCCAAAGTAGCCACCGTAGACGCCGCTGCCGAAGATCGCCGCGGTTCCGATCGCCCCCGCGCGCGCGTGGCCCTGCTTGCGACGGTGCCCAAGCGCACTGTTCAGGCGCGGCTGAGCCAGGATCAACACCAGCGCGATCGCGATGAACACAGGCACGATCGCCTTGAACGCGGATGCCGGAAGCGTGAGCAGCAGCACCGCGCCGCAGATCCCGCCGAGTGCGGACGCGGCTGCGAGCGGGATCGTTCGCTTGCGTTGACCGCCCAGCTCGCGCCGGTAGCCGATCGCCCCCGCGACCGAGCCAGGCACCAGGCCCACGGTGTTCGAGACGTTGGCGGTCACCGGCGCGTACCCGAACGCCAGCAGGACCGGGAACGTGATCAGCGTGCCGCTCCCGACCACGGTGTTGATCGTTCCCGCCGCGATCCCTGCGACGAAGATCACGAGCGCGTGAAGCGCGCTCACGCGCCCGACCGCGAATCGAGGCGCTCGAACCGGTGCTCCTCCCAGTCCCCGGTCCGGCGATAGCCGACCTCGGCGTAGATCTTGTTCGAGGTCGGATTGGCGAGGTCGGTGAACAGCATGCAGCGCTCTGCACCGGCGGCGAGCGCGCGCCTGCTCGCCTCGGCCACGGCAGCGCCGGCGTACCCGCGGCGGCGACACTCCGGAGGCGTGTAGGCAGGGCCGATGCGCACGACCCCTGCCACTCGGGGCTGGACCCCGATCATCGACGTCGGCGCTCCGTCGTCCCACACGAACAGCCCGCCCCGCTCGAGCCTGGTGTCGACCATCCGTGCCGCATCGTCGGTCCCCGGAACTCCGGCCTCCTCGGAGAACGCTTGCATCCACCCGATCAGCGTCTCGCGGTGCGGCTGGCCGATCGCCCGCAACTCGCCCTGGGGCGGGCGCGGAGGGTCGATCACCTCCTGGAGTTCATGCATCGCCTGCCGCATCCCGACCGTCGTGCTGCCGCCGGTGGCTGCGCTCCAGGCTCGGGCGATCGCCCGTGCGCTCCGGGGCACTCCGACCACGCCGGGGAGCTGCGGGTCCTCCGCCAGCCAGCTGCGTGTCAGCTGGGCGGCTGCTTGCTCGTCGAGCGGGCTGGTCAACAGCGGCCAAGGCGCCACTCGGATCGCGGCAACGGCCGGATCGCCGCGGTCGTCCAGCGCATAGGCAAACAGCCCTGAGTCGTGGGTGCCGGTTCGGATGTTGATCAGCACGGTCGCCATCACGTTGCATTCGATCCGTCCTGTCAGCAGCGGCTCGGCGTGCGCGGCGAACTCCTCGGCGGCTCGCGTGAGGACGAAGTTCATGTTGGAGATCATCGCGCAGCCTGATTGGGCAGACTGGCCATTCAGCTAGGGCCCGATTCTGCCGAATACGACCGTATGGTTTCGGTTTCGTGGCCGGCATGTCCTGGTCTTCTCTAGCTCGTGCGGTCGCCGACTCGCGGCGCCCCCGGTCGCGTCGTCCGGCGGATGAGCCCGCGGGCCGCGCCCGCCCGGGAGCCGATCGGCATCCGGCGATGATCGGTCTCGACATCTCTCCGGTCCACGGCCGGCACTGCATCTGCGACCGTTGCAGCCGGCAGACGCGCCAGGCCGCCTGAGGTCCGCGGCTGAATGGGTGATTTCCCGGCCCCACGCGGCCGCGGAACCAACCATCTATCGGTCGCCGGCTGCGGCGTTGACGAGCGGCGCGGTGCGGGGTGGCACCTGGCGCGAGAGCGCTATGTAGCTGGTGCAGCGCCGGATCGCGGGTGTCCGTAGGAGCTCGTTGACAAGCTCCTGAAGGTGCTCGGTGTCGCGGGCGACGACGCGGCAGATGACGTCCTGAGGACCGCTGATCGCGTCGGCCTCGAGCACCTCGGGCATCGCCTCCATCGCCTCCACCGCCTCCACGAGTCGGCCCTGGGCCAACTCGATCAGCATGAAGGCGGTGATCGCGTATCCCAGCGCTGCGGCGTCGACCTCGGGCCCGTAGCCGGTCACCACGCCGCTGCGCTCCAGCTTGGCCAGACGTGCCTGCACCGTCCCGCGGGCCACGCCAAGCTGGCGGGCGATCTCGAGCAGGCCGACTCGCGGGTTCTCCCGCAATCTGCCGATCAGACGTGCGTCGAGCAAATCGATGGTCATATTGACCAGCATCCTAGGGCACATGGCCGCAGAAATAGTCAATCTGCCCCGCAATACTGGTCACACTTGCAGGTACGGCAAGCAGGTGCTGGAGTGCGGTGCGAGGGATGTTCGAGGAAGCACAGCTCTATTCACCCGTGACGACCGAAGCCGACGGCTCCGTCACGGTTCATCTCGCTCACGACCATCCCGGTGCAAACGACCCTGCCTACCGGGCGCGGCGAGGCGAGATCGCGGCGGCGGCGCTCGCCTGGCGCCCCGGAGAGCCGTCGCCTGCGATCTCCTACACCGAGGAGGAGCAGGAGGTGTGGCGGACGGTCTGCCGCGAGTTGCCGCGCAAGCACGAACGCTATGCCGTGAGGGAGTATCGGGAGGCGCTCGAGCGCGTGGCCCTGCCGACCGATCGCGTTCCGAACCTGGACGAGGTCAGCTCCCGGTTGGCCCCGATCACCGGCTGGCGCTATGTCCCGGCGGCCGGCCTGGTCCCGCTCGATGAGTTCTACGGCGCGCTGGCCGACCGAGTCTTTCATTCCACCCAGTACGTCCGGCACCCCGCCATCCCGCTCTACACGCCGGAGCCGGACATCATCCACGAGGTCATCGGGCACGGACACCTGCTCGCAACGCCGACCTTCGGCGAGCTGCATCGCCTGGCCGGAATCGCCGCACGACGGCTCCGCGACGTCGACAACCTGCGCTTCCTGTCAAAGGTCTTCTGGTTCTCGCTCGAGTTCGGCATCGTGGTCGAGGCGGGCGAACTGCGTGCCTATGGGGCCGGGATTCTGTCGAGCTACGGCGAGATCGAAGAGTTTCGGTCGATGGAGCACCGCCCGCTCGATCTGATCGAGATGGGCACCGTCGACTACGACATCACCGCTTATCAGCCGGTCCTGTACCGCGCCGAGTCGATCGACGAGGTCGTCGATGTCGTCGGCGGCTTCTTCACCACCTGCACCGATGACTCGATCGCCGCAATGGCCGAGCGGACCGGCGCGGTCAACTGACACGAGGAGACACGAATGGCCACCCAGCCGCAGCTCGCCGAGCCGAACGCCGCCGCCAACGATTTCATGCCGCTCCACGGCATCGATCACGTCGAGCTGTGGGTCGGCAACGCGGCCCATGCCAGCTACTTCCTGACGCGCGCCTATGGCTTCAGCGAGGTCGCCTATCAGGGCCTCGAGACCGGCGCGCGCGACCGGGTCTCCCACGTGCTCGAGCAGGGCCGGATCAGGCTCGTCATCACGGGGACGCTCCAATCCGACTCGGAAATCGCGCGTCACCACGCCAAGCATGGGGACGGAGTGAAGGTGATCGCGCTGTCGGTGCCCGACGTCGACCACGCGTACCGGGAGGCGGTCACGCGGGGTGCCCGGGGGATCACCGAACCGCACGACCGCACCGACACGCGCGGCCGGGTACGGATCGCCGACGTCGCCGCCTACGGCGAGACGATCCACCGCTTCGTCGACCGCTCGGAGTATCTCGGCGCGTTCGTTCCCGGCTACGAGACCGCCGAGCCACGGGGCGATCGCAGCGACGGCGAGCCGATGCTGTTCGGGATCGATCACATCGTCGGCAACGTCGAACTCGGCGCCATGGACCAGTGGGTGCACTATTACGAGCAGGTATTCGGGATGACCGAGATGATCCACTTCAGCGACGAGGCGATCTCAACCGAGTATTCGGCGCTGATGTCGAAGGTCGTCACCAGCGGCGACGGCCGGGTCAAGTTCCCGATCAACGAGCCGGCCGAGGGGAAGCGCAAATCCCAGATCGACGAGTACCTCGAGTTCTACGAGGGACCGGGAGCGCAGCACCTTGCGCTGACGACGCGGGACATCGTGGCGACCGTCGAGCATCTGCAGTCGCGCGGTGTCTCGTTCCTGCGAACGCCCGAAAGCTATTACGAGTCGGTCCCCGACCGGATCGGTGCGATCGACGAGTCGCTCGCCGACCTGCGACGGCTCGGAATCCTCGTCGACCGCGATGACGAGGGCTACCTGCTGCAGATCTTCACCCGGCCGATTGGTGACCGGCCGACGATCTTCTTCGAGATCATCGAGCGCCACGGCGCGCGCGGATTCGGGGAGGGCAACTTCAAGGCCCTGTTCGAAGCGATCGAGCGCGAGCAGGACAGGCGCGGCAATCTCTGATGCGATACGTTGCGAAGGGAGCGCTGCCGCATAAGCGGCACGTTCAGGTCCGAGATGGCGGGCGGCTGCTTGTAGAGGAGGTGATGGGGTACGAGGGGTTCTCCGGGAACGAATCGATCCTCTATCACCTGCAGTCACCGTGCAGGCTAGAGGAGGTAGGTGAGTTCACTCCGACCATCCGGGAGGAGTGGGTGCCGCCGGCGCACGTCCACCGGCTGGCTGACGTCAACCCCGTCGCGCCCGGCGGCGATCCGCTGTCGGGCCGGCGGGTGTTGATGTTCAACGACGACCTCGAGCTCTCGGTCTGCAAGCCGGTCGCCCCGCGTGACGGGTTCTACCGCAACGGCGAGGGCGACGAGGTGGTCTACGTACACCGGGGCGGTGGCGTGCTGCGGACCGTGTTCGGCCGTCTGCCGTTCGGCCCGCGCGACTACGTCGTGATCCCGCGTGGCACTACGCACACTTGGGAGCTCGAGCCGGGGAGCGAGCAGGTGTGGCTCTGCTTTCACACTCCCGGCGAGCTCGAGACGCCTTCGCGCTACCGCAACCGCTACGGTCAACTGCTCGAGCACGCCCCGTTTTCACAGCGCGACTTCCGCGCGCCGGACGAACTCGAGACCCACGACGAGGGTGGGACGTTTGCGCTCACCCTTCGCGTACGCGGCGGTCTGCAGGACTACGTGCTCGACCGTCACCCGTTCGACGTGGTCGGCTGGGACGGCTACGTATGGCCGTACACGTTCAACGCTGACGACTTCGAGCCGCGCGCCGGCCGTTTCCACCTGCCGCCGCCCACCCACCAGACCTTCCAGGGGCAGAACTTCGTGATCTGCACGTTCGCTCCGCGCATGCTCGACTGGGATCCCGAGGCGGTGCCGCTTCCTTATCACCATTCGAACATTCAGTCCGAGGAGGTGATGTTCTACGCCGAGGGCGACTATGCCGCCCGCAAGGGCGTGGACATCGGCTGCATCACGCTGCACCCATCGGGCCTGCCGCACGGGCCTCAGCCCGGCACCGTCGAGAAGGCGCTCGGCGCCAAGAGCACCAATGAGCTGGCGGTGATGTGGGACACGTTCAGGCCGCTCCGGCTCACCACGCTGTGGCGAGATCACGACAACCCTGAGTACGCCTACTCGTGGAACCCCGACCGGCATGCTGCGCCGGGCAACGGCCGGCTCGCGAGCGGCACAACGGTGACCGGACCTTCTGCGTGAATGAGCGGACGCGCCGATCAAGCGCGTGACGCCTATCCACATGGTCTTCTCGACGGACCGCTTTTTTGGTCAGCATCCTTACACCAATCAAGGCGGATGATTGGAAATCCGCCCATGTGGGCAGGCTGAAACACATGCCGTCGGCAAACACACTCACCCAGACCAGTTCGAAAGCCGGCGTCGGGGCCACCACCGACGCCGCCGCTCTGTTCACGCGCTGGCAGGAGCACGGCGACCAGCGCGCACGCGAGGAGTTGGTGGAGCGATTCCTTCCCCTGGCGCGAAAGCTGGCCCGGCGATACAGCGGCGCACGTGAGCCGTTCGACGACCTGATGCAGGTCGCAAGTCTCGGCCTGGTAAAAGCGATTGATCGATTCGACTCGTCGCGCGGGACCGCATTCTCATCGTTCGCGGTGCCGACGATTCTCGGCGAGTTGAAGCGCTATTTCCGGGATCTCGGGTGGGCCATCCACGTACCGCGCGGCGCTCAGGAACTGGCGCTCAAGGTCGAGGAGGCGCAGCAGCAGCTGACCGCCAGGACCGGCCGTCCGCCGAGCGTCTACGACCTGGCCGAGTACCTCGAGCTCAGCACCGAGGACATCCTCGACGCGCTCGAGACTGCCGGAGCTCACCACACCGTTTCGCTCGACACTCCCCGCGACGACGCCGATGGAGAGGCTGGAACGCTGGCCGACGCCTTTGGGGAGTCGGATGTCCGTTTCGAGTTCGTTGAAGCGAGCGTTTCGATAGCCGCCGCGGCGCAGCAGCTGTCTGCGCGCGAGCGGCGCGTGCTCGAGCTTCGCTTCGTAAGAGATCTGACGCAGACGCAGATCGCAGACCTGATCGGGGTTTCGCAGATGCAGGTTTCGCGGATCCTCCGTCGCGCACTGTCGCAGCTGCGCGAACTCACGGACGGCACCGGGGAGTCAAGCAGCGAAACCTAGTCATGCTCGGCTCCCATGAGCCGAGCATGCCTTCGCCCTCAGTACTGATCAGGGCTCTCGCGCAGTTGTCGGCACCGGAGCGTTTGTCCCGGCCGAGCCCAGGGGTAGGAGAGCAGCATCCTGATGCCTCGATTTCCAGGCGAGGCACCAGGCACTGTTGCATGAATTTCTGCGGAAACGAACCGTGTCGTGGCCTGCCCACGACGAGGCGAGCACGCGCCGATAAACCAGTTCGTGCTTCGATCCCGTAGTAGCTCCGGTGCATGAGTCCATGGGTTTGACCAATATCCAGCCAATACGGCGCATCGAGGGTCCGCTCGCCTCGCGAACGGTCGGGGTCTGGACGCGGCGAGGCGCCTCATGGAGATGAGCCCGGAGGCGCCGACCGTCAGCCTCGAGTTGGCCAGCAGGGCAGAGAACTTGACCCTGGTGCGCGGGATGATCGGCGGGGTGGGCGAGTTGCTGGCGATCGATCCCGAGCTTCTCGACGATGTCAAGACCGCCGTCAGCGAGGCATGTAACAACGTCGTCATGCACGCGTACCACGGCGACAGCGGACCACTGGTCGTGAGCCTGTACGCGCAGCCGGACGGGATCGCGGTCGCCGTTCGAGACCAGGGCCAGGGAATCGGCTACGTGGCGCCAAGCGACGATCGTCTCTCCGGGATCGGCGTACCGGTGATCCAGGCCCTGGCGACCGAGACTGAGTTTCGCCCCGTGGTCTCGGGCGGCACCGAGGTGTGGATGTCGTTCGCCGGCGAGCGGGACGGCAGGCCGCTGCTCGCCACTCTCCCCGCCGCCGCGCCCGACGACGGGTGGACTCAACGCGTGACCGGGGATGCGATCGTCTCACTCTCGCCGGTATCGCTCCTGTCCGCCGTGCTCGGCCGGCTGACCAGGGCGCTCGCAGCGAGCGCGCGGTTCTCGCTGGACCGGTTCTCGGACGTGTACCTCGTGACCGACGCGATCTCGGCCCTGGCGCAGCGCAACGCGGCCGGGGCCAGAATCGGGTTCTCCCTCGAGGGTCATTCGCGGCGGCTCGAGGTCACGATCGGGCCCTTCCGCGCCGGGACGGGCGAGTTGCTGAAGGGCGATGATCCAGTGGTCGGCGCACGCTCGCCGCTCGCCCTTCTCACCGACGCGCTCGAAGCCGAGCGTGATCAGAGCCGCGCCGAGCGCCTGCGCGTCGTGATGAGCGACAGTCGCTAGCTCTGGGGGCGCATCGCGAGCGCCGCGATGTCGTCCTGGCGCGGGCGCCCGGCGGTGAAGCGAGTCAGGGCCGCGTCGAGCTCGGCGAGCAAGTCGGCGGGGGCCGCCCCGGCGTGCTCGGCGAGGAAGCGCTTGAGCCGGGCGGTCCCGAACCGCTCCTGCTCTCCGGGTGCCTCGCTGACACCGTCTGTGTAGAGCAGCAGCATGTCGGTGTGGAAGATGGTCACCGTCTGCTCGGGCCAGCTCGCGTCATCGAACGCGCCGAGCAGCGGCCCGGGGTCAGGGGCCTCAGTGACGGTGCCGTCCTTCGACACGATCAGCCCTGGTGGATGACCGCCCGAGCTCAGGACGATCTGGCCGGACCCGAGACGCATGCACAGGACAGTGCAGAGCGAGTTGGTCGGACGGTCGTGCAGGGCCTTGTCGAGTTCGCGCAGGACTGCCGCCGGCTGCGGCTCATAGCGGCTGGCGAATCGTGAGCCATGTCTCAGCAGGCCGGTCAATGCAGCCGCTGAGACGCCCTTGCCCGTGACGTCGCCGATCACCACGAACCAGCCGCCCTGCGACCAGAACACGTCATAGAAATCACCGCCGACGTCGATTCTCTGCTCGGCCCCCGCGGGCCGGTACAGCGAAGCTATGTTCCATCCCGGGATCTCCGGCAGCGCGTTCGGCAGCAGGCTCTCCTGAAGCGTCTCGGCAATTCCGGTAAGCCGCGTATGCAGGCGTGCGTTCTCGACCGCCACCGCCGCACGCCGTCCCAGCTGCTCCGCCAGCTCCAGGTCGTCCGCCTCGATGCGGCGGCGCGACTCAGCGGTGACCAGGGTCATCACTCCGATCGTTCCCCGTGGCACGCGCATCGGCACCAGCATCGCGGAACGGAAGTCGAGCTGGCGCAGGAGCTGCAGGTGCTCTTCGTTGCTCGAGCCCCGTTGCAGCATCTCATCGGTCACGTTCGGGTGGAGCTCCGACTCGCCGGTGCGAATCACCCGGCCCAGCGCGCCATCGGGATCGAGCTGGGCGGGCTCGGCCGACCGCAAGCGTTCGACCAGAGCGACTTTCGACGGATCCGAATGTGCGACCACCACGTGCTCGCGCCTGAGCTGCCGATCGACCAGATCCACCGCGCACCAGTCGGCCAGGCTGGGAACCGCGATGTTGGCCACGTTCTGGAGCGTCTCCTGGTAGTCGAGCGAGGACGAGAGGATCCGTCCGGACTCGGCTAGCACCCGCATCCGCGTCTCCGCGGTCTTCACCGCGGTCACGTCCTCGATCACGGTGACAGCCGCGAACAGCTCGCCGTGGTCGTTGTGCAGGGGCGCGGTCTTGAGCAGCCGCCAGCGAACCTCGCCGGTCTCGCTGTGCACGGTCCGCATCAGCAGGGAGTCGACCGAGTCTCCCCTCATCAGCCGCATCGACGGCACGTCCTCAAGCGTGAGCGGGTTGCCATGCTCGTCCTGGACCAGGTAGTCCGACATGATCGCTCGGGAGGAGCGCGTCTGCAGTTCCTCCAACGAGGCAAAGCCCATGCTCGCCAGCGCGGCTCGGTTGGCGTATGCGATTGAGCCGTCGCGGTCCCGGATCGTCACCGCCTCGGCGACGATGTCGAGGACCTGGGTGACGCCCGGCCAGTCGTCTCGCACCCGGTCCGACAGTGATTTGGCGCGGTCCAGCGTCAGCTCCCGCCGAGGACGTCCTCCGGGGATTCGATCAACGACACCCGCTCGGCCACGCCGGTGAGGCTCAGCAGCCGCTGGACCTGGGCCGGGCCGTTGACGAGGTAGAGCTGCAGCTGGTGGTCATCCGCGGTTTGATGGGCCTTGACGATGATGCTGAGACCGGTCGAATCCATGAAGTCC
The DNA here is from genome assembly GCA_963796645.1 of uncultured Solirubrobacterales bacterium. Lineage (GTDB taxonomy): Bacteria > Actinomycetota > Thermoleophilia > Solirubrobacterales > Solirubrobacteraceae > Palsa-465. The sequence continues at coordinate 263,794 of CAWCMQ010000012.1, forward strand.
AGGGTTCGCAGATCGAGCACGACGAGCTTCGGGTCGGAGCCGAACACCCGCTCGAGCGCGTCCTCGAGAGCCGGGCTTGACGCCAGATCAAGCTCTCCGCTGAGAGCAATCACGGTCCCTTGGCCTTCCTCGTGTACATCTACGTCGAACTGAGTCTGCACGCTGGCGCGAGCCTACCTAGATGCGCCGAAGATTGCCGAAGTGCCGTGCATCTGGCAGGCCGACGATGAACGCTCGAGCGAGCTCGAAGACGACTGCGGCTGAGCGGCTGCACATGCGTGATCCGGCCAGTTTCCGGGTAGCGCTCCTTATACGCGGGAGGCTCCGTACATGATCACGAAAAGGAGACGGAGATGGTTGCGCTACTTGTACTGCTGTTGATTGTGGCTCTGCTCGGAGGACTGGGCTTTGCCGCTCATTTCCTGTGGTTCGTGCTGATCGTCGCCCTCGCCCTGTGGGTCCTGGGCTTCTTCATCGGCGGAGTGGGTTCCGGAGCGGGCCGTCGCCGGTGGTACGGACGCTGGTGAGCCATGAGCCTGTCCCGATCGACGACTGCCCGCGGGCGGTCGTCGATCAGGGGAGGCGCTAGCGCCGGTCCTCGGTGAGATCGCGCAACCGCTGCAGTGAGCGCCTGAGCAGGCGCGAGACCTGCATCTGCGAGACGCCGATCCGTTCAGCGATCTCGGTCTGCGTGAGATCCTCGCTGAAGCGCAGGAACAGGATCTCACGCTCTCGCTTGGTCAGATGCCGGGCGGCGGCGAAGATCGTCGCCTGCTCGTCCACAAAGCCGAGTCGCTCGTCGTTGTCTCCGATCGCGTCGAGGCGCGTACTGGCGCCGTCGTCGTCGCTCTGCAGCGGCGCGTCAAGCGAGATCGCGTCGTAGGCCTCTGCGGTCTGCAGACCGTCAAGGACCTCTTCCTCTGAGATCTCGAGGTACTGCGCGATCTCGTTCACCGTCGGCGAGCGGCCGGTTCGCGTGGTCAGCTCTTGCTGCGCCTCGGTGATCTTACGTGCCCGCTCCTGGGCGCTGCGGTCGACGTGGAGCGCCCAGCCGCTGTCGCGGAAGTAGCGCTTCAGCTCCCCGACTATCGTCGGCACGGCGAACGACGTAAACGCGAACCCACGCGTTGGGTCGAACCGCTCCACCGCCTTGACGAGTCCGAGGCTGGCGACCTGCACCAGATCCTCGTAGGGCTCGCTTGACGGGACGTATCTCCGCGCCAGCTTGCGCGCGAGCGGCAGAAACCGCTCGATCAATTCATCTCGTGCGCGCCGGTCCCCGTACCGGTGCCACCGCTCAAACAGCTCGGTTGAGCCGGAAGTAGCAGCAGACGCGCCAACACTCGTGGCAGTCAAAGGCATGCCTTCTTCCCTCGTTGCAGACGGACTTGTCTGTGTTCTACCAAAGATCGAGCTCAATTTCCTGCCTGGATGCAACCTGGGTGACATCCAAACATCGGCCGCGCCCATGCGACGCCCAACCGACGGTGGACAGATAAACAGCTTCAGGCAGCTTTGTCTAGGTGCTCGATCGCCGGAGATTCCTGGTTTTCGGCCAGCAGATCGAGCACCGCGCGCTCGATCCGCGCGCGAATCCGGTCGTCGGCGGGGTCGAGGTCGCCGATCCGGTCGACCTCGGCCCCAATCGTCCATCCCGACTGATAGCGATCGAGCACGCGCGGATCGATGTACGCACGGCGTGCCACGGCCGGCGTGTTGCCAAGCAGTTCGGCCACGGCGCGGACGGCGCGGTCGGTGGCGCGCTTGCGCGCCGTCTTGGTTTGCGCCTCGCGCCCGTCCGTGGCCAGCACCACGGCGGCCATCACGGTCGCGTTCCAGGTGCGGAAGTCCTTGGCGCTGAAGTCCTCACTGAGCTGGGTCTTGAGGTACTCGTTGATCTCGTCCGAGCGCACGTCGGACCAGCTTCGCCCGCAGCGATAGGCGAGCAACTCCGGTCCGCCGCCGCGGCGGCGCTTGAGGCTGCGGATGATCTCGCGCGAAAGCGGGTCGGTGATCGCCTGGACTCGCCGGATCCCGCCCTTGGCTGGGTAGTCGAACACGAGCGTGTCGCCCTGCTGGGAGACGTGTTCCTTGAGCAGGGTCGCCAACCCGACGCCATGCTCGTCCTCGGCGTAGGTCTCGCCGCCGATGCGGAACATCCCGACGTCGAGCAGACGCACCGCGCAGGCCAGCACGCGGGCCTTGGTCAGATCGTTTCCTGCCCCGAGATCTCGCGCGACACGCCTACGGAGCTTCGGCAGCGAGCCGGCGAAGCGGAGCATCTTCTCGAACTTCTCGCGATCGCGATGCTCGCGCCAGCGCGGGTGGTAGAGATATTGCTTCCGGCCGGCCGCATCCACACCTGTGGCCTGCAGATGGCCCAGCGGGTCCGAACAGATCCAGACCTCCCGCCAGGCCGGCGGGATCGCCAGGTCTCGCATTCGTTCGACTACCTCGGGGTTCGAGACCCGCCGTCCGCTCTTGTCGACGTAGCTGAAGCCCCGACCGTGCCGGACCCGGCGGATCCCGGGCCCCGAGCAGTCGGAGCGTCGCAACCGTGCTATGCGTGTGCTTCTGGCCATGGCCCGTGTCCCCTACCCGGCCTGAGCAATTCAGATTCGCCTCCGGCAGACGGAAGGCCCGCCACGATGGCGGGCCCTCAGTAGCCGGATCGAGTCCGGGCTACGCGAGGCTCTTGATCCGCCCCACGACGCCCTCGGCCTCCGAGCGCAGGCTGTCGGTCTGACGCTCCACGTCGCGTCGCGCGCTGCGCACGTCGTGCTCGATGCCGCGCCGGCGCCGGCGAAGCGTCTGCTTGCCACGGCGCACGGCCCCCTCGCCGCGCCGCTCGAGGCGGTCCAGCTCGGTGATCACGCGGCCCAGATTCGTGTAGGTCTCAGCTACCTGCGTGACGGCGTCGCGAAGCGCAACCGCCACGCCGAGCTGAATCATCACGGCGCGCTGAGCCTGACGGCCGAAGGCGTCGAGGCGGGTGCCGGCGGCGTCGAGTCCGCGGCTCCCGGTGCGCGCGGCCTGCCGCGCGGTGGTCCGGCCCGAGCGCGCGCTCGATCGAGCCGAGCGGGCCGTCGTACGGGCCGAGCCCTTGGTCGCCGACGCGCTGCGCTTGGCGGCGGTCGTCTTTCGCGTTGCTGCAGCCTTCTTGGCGGTGGCCTGGCGTTTCGAACGGGTTTGAGTAGCCATTTGCGTATCGCTCCGAGGTCGGGTGCGGGTCAGGAGCCATCGACGCCGCGCTGGCGCACGGAATGCAACGGGCCCCCCTAATGGCCTACCCGTCCGATCCGGCGGGAAACGGGCATACGGTGAATGAAGCCTCACGCAATACTGGAGAGAAGCGAATGTCATCTGCCCCCTTTACCTCCGAGCTCGCCGCCGATCTCGCCGCGGATGTGCTCGAGCGCTTCCTGCGCTATGTGCAAATCGATACGCAGTCCCGGCCCGGCCGCACCACCAGCCCCAGCACCTCCGGCCAGCTCGAGCTTGGGCGGCTGCTGGTCAGCGAGCTGCGCGAGGCCGGGATCGCCGACGCCGAGCTCGACGAGAACGGTTATGTGTTCGCCACGGTGCCGGCCGGCGTCGACGGCTCAGAGTCACCGGTTATCGGGTTGATCGCTCACATGGACACAAGCCCGGACGCTCCCGGAGCGGGCGTTGCGCCACTCGTGCACCGCGGGTACGACGGCAGCTCGATCGACCTTCCGCTGGCCGGCACGAAGCTCGATCCGGCCGTCATGCACGAGCTGTCGGCCAAGCTCGGGCACGATCTCGTGACGGGCAGCGGCGACACTCTGCTCGGGGCCGACGACAAGGCCGGCGTGGCCGAGATCATGGCCGCGGTGGCCTACCTGGCAGCTCACCCTGAGCTACCGCGTCCCACGCTCCGCGTTGCCTTCACCCCCGACGAGGAGATCAACGAGGGCGCGACGCTCTTCGATATCGAAAGCTTCGGCGCGATCTGCGCCTACACCCTCGACGGTTCGGAGATCGGTGAGATTCAGGGCGAGACGTTCAGCGCCGACGAGATCGTGGTCAGGATCCAGGGCGTCGAGGCGCACCCCGGCCAGGCGACCGGAAAGATGGTGAACGCAGTGCGCCTGGCTGCCGAGGTGGTCGCGGCGCTGCCTCTCGATCAGCTCACACCGGAATCGACCTCGGATCGCGAGGGCTTCGTCCACGTTCACCAGCTGATCGCCCGGCCCGCACGCGCCGAGTTTCGCGCATTGCTGCGCGACTTCGACGAAGCCAAGCTCGCGGACTACGCCGAGCTGGTGCGGCGCACGGCCGAGGACGTGGTGGGACGCGAGCCGAGGGCGCGGGTCGAGGTCGAGGTCACGCGTCAGTACCGCAACATCCGGCCTCATCTGGACCAGGTGCCCCAGGTGCTCGCCGCCGCCGAAGCGGCAATCCGCGCCGAGGGGATCTCGCCGGTGCAAAACGCGATCAGGGGCGGGACGGATGGGTCACGCCTAAGCGAGCGCGGCCTCCCGACCCCGAACCTGTTCACCGGTGGCCATGAGTTCCATTCGCCACGCGAATGGGCGTCGGTCCAGGACATGGCGGCTGCCGCCGCGACGATCGTCCGACTCGCCGAGGTCTGGGCTCAGCCGGAGATTCTGAATGGCCCGCCGGTAGGCTCCCGCGCGTGACCTTCTCCGGCTCACTCGCCTCGCTCGACGGCATCATCACGCTTGCGTCCGAGGCCAGGATCCCGGCCACCGACGAGGGGCTGCTGCGTGGCGACGGCGTGTTCGAGGTGATTCGGGTCTACGAGGGCCAGCCGTATGCCTTCGAGGAGCATCTGCGGCGTCTGGAGCGTTCAGGGTCGAACCTACGCTTGCCGGTCGACACCGAGGCCGTCCGCGCCGACGCGAATCGGCTGCTCGCTCATGCCGGCGTGGGCCCCGACCACCAGCTGTTACGGATCGTGCTCACGCGGGGTGGTCGCAGGCTGCTGCTGACCGAGCCGATGCCGGCGACGCCGGCGCGCTCCCGGCTGGGGACCATCACGTACTCGCCAACTCGTGTGCTCGACGGCGTGAAGTCGCTCTCGTACGCCGCGAACATGCTCGCCTCGCGCCTGGCTCGCGAGCAGGGCTTCGACGACGCCCTGTTGGTCACGCCGCACGGACGCGTGCTCGAGGCGCCGACAAGTTCGTTCTTCTGGGTCCAGGATGACGAGGTCTTCACTCCTCCATTGGACGAGCACATCCTCGCGTCGATCACCCGTGCGCTGGTGATGCGGTGCAGCGGAGCCGTCGAGCGAGTGTGCACGCTGGACGACGTCGCGGCTGCCCACGAGGTCTTCATCGCCTCGACCGTGCGCGAGGTGCAGCCGGTCATCTCAGTCGATCAGCGCACCTTCGAGGGCGACGGGCCCGTGACGGCGCGGATCGCCCGCGACGTGAGCGCGCAGATCGCCTCGGAGCTCGCCGCCGTTTGAAGATCCTCACAGTCATCGGTAACCGTCCGCAGTTCATCAAGGCGGCAGCGGTGTCCCCGAAGCTGCGTGAGCATCACGACGAGGTGCTGGTGCACACCGGGCAGCACTACGACGACGAGCTGTCGGCGGTCTTCTTTGCCGAGCTCGGCCTGCCCGCGCCGGACCGCGAGCTCGAGATCTCCCAGGGCACCAACGTCTCCCAGACGTCCCGCATGCTCGCCGCGCTGGAGCCGGCGATCGCGGACGTTCAGCCCGACGTGGTGCTCGTCTACGGCGATACGAACTCGACCCTCGCCGGCACGCTCGCCGGGGCCCAGGCAGGGGTGCCGGTGGCTCATGTGGAGGCGGGGATGCGCTCGTTCGACCGCGCGATGCCCGAGGAGCTCAACCGCGTGCTCTCCGACCACGCGAGCTCGCTGCTGCTGTGCTCCTCCGAGGCGGCCGTCGAGAACCTCCGCAACGAGGGTGTCACGGGAGCGGTTGAGCTGATCGGTGACGTGATGGTCGACGTGGCAATGGCGATCCAACCCCGCGCCCGGGCGCGGTTGGACCTGCTGTCGGCCCGAGGCCTCGAGCCCGACGGTTATGTGCTCGCCACCGCGCACCGGGCCGGGAACGTCGACGACCCGGCTCGGCTGCGCCTGCTGGTCGAGCTGTTGACCGCCGTCTCCGATCCGGTCGTCCTCCCGCTTCATCCGCGAACCCGCGCGCGGCTCGAGCAGGCGCGCCTGCTGGCGACGCTCGAGCAAGCCGGCGGCGTCGTGCTGACTCCGCCCCTCGGGTACGTGGAGCTGACCGCGCTGCTGTGCAATGCGCGCGCGGTCCTGACCGACTCGGGCGGGCTTCAGAAGGAGGCGTATCTGGCCGGAGTCAGCTGCGTCACCCTGCGCGCCAACACGGAGTGGACGGAGACGGTCGATGTGGGCTGGAATGTGCTGGTCGATCTCGACCCCGACGCGGCACTCGCCGCGCTGGCGCGGACGCCGCCGCCTGAGCGACCGGCACTGTACGGAGACGGTCACGCGGGTGACCGCGGCGTGCAGGCGCTTACACTGCGCTTCGGATGAGCGGCCCTGAGTCCGGAGCGCCGGTGCGGATCGGAGTGGCCGGGCTCGGTTACTGGGGCCCGAACCTGGCTCGCAACTTCGCCTCGATTCGCGGTTCTCAGCTGTGCTGGCTGTGCGACGCCGACGAGCAGGCACGGGCCCGCGCCGCAGCGCGCTTCCCCGATGCCCGTGTGGCGGCGGACCTCGACGAGTTGCTGAGCGACCCATCGCTGGATGCGGTCGCGCTCGCCACTCCGGTGCCGACACACGGGCAGCTCGCGGTCCGCGTGCTCGAGGCGGGCAAGCACTGCTTCGTCGAGAAGCCACTCGCGCAGTCGGTCAGCGATGCCCAGCGTGCGGTGGTGGCGGCCGAGCAGAGCGGTCGGACGCTGATGGTCGGCCACCTCTTGGAGTACCACCCCGGAGTCCAGAAGCTCAAGGAGCTCACCCGGTCGGGCGAGCTCGGCGAGCAGATCTATTACATCTACGGCAACCGGCTGAACCTCGGCAAGCTCCGCGCGGATGAGAACGCGCTGTGGAGCCTCGGCGCGCACGACATCTCGGTGCTGCTCTACCTGGCCGGGGAGGAGCCCTGGGAATGCGTGGCCCACGGCGAGTCGTACGTCCGCGACGGGGTCGAGGACGTTGTCTTCTGTTTCCTGCGCTTTCCGTCCGGGCTCTCGGCACATCTGCACCTTTCGTGGCTCGACCCGCACAAGGAGCGCCGCTTCACGGTCGTCGGGTCCAAGCGCATGGCGACCTTCGACGACATGGCCGTGGAGGGCAAGCTGACGATCTACGACAAGGGTTTCGACGAGGACTCGCGTGGCTATGGTGAATACATCACCCGGACGGGCGACATCTTCTCGCCACGGATCCCGAATCTGGAGCCGTTGCGGATCGAGTGCGAGCACTTCATCGACTGCGTTCGCTCCGGCGCCGTGCCCCGGTCCGACGGCGACAGCGGTCTGCGTGTGGTGACGGTGCTGGAGGCGCTCCAGCGGTCGCTCGACGCCTCGCGAAGGCCCGCGGGAGCCGGCAGTGGCTGAGCGCTTTCCGGGCGCGCACGTCGCACCGGGAGCGGATGTGGCCGACGGGGTATCGATCGCGCCCGGAGCGGTCGTGCACGACGGCGTGAGCCTCGGCGCCGGAACTTCGGTCGGATCGTGTGCCGTCCTATTGCCCGGAGCCATGCTCGGCCGCGATTGCGTGATCGAGGCCGGCGCCGTGCTCTCCAAGCGCCCGCGGTTGCGAGCCGGCTCGAGCGCGCGCGCCGGAGCGGAGGGGCTCGCTGACCTGATGATCGGAGCCGGGGTTACCGTCTGCTCGGGAGCCGTCGTGTACGCCGGGGCGCAGATCGCCGCCGATGCGATCATCGGCGACCAGACGCAGGTGCGCGAGCGGGTCACGATCGGCGCCGGGACCGTCGTTGGCCGCGGCTCCTCGGTGGACTTCGGCGCGGCCGTGGGCGAGCGGGTGCTGATCCAGACCGGCGTCTACGTGACCGGCGGCTCGGTGGTGGAGGACGACGTGTTCCTCGGTCCGGGCGTGTTCACCACCAACGACGACGCGATGGGTCGCCATCCCCGTGGAGCCCCGCTGAACGGCCCCACGTTCCGGCGGGCCTGCCGGGTGGGCGGTGGAGCGGTGATCGTGCCGGGTATCGAGATCGGATCCGAGGCGTTCGTCGCCGCTGGTGCCGTCGTCACGCGTGACGTCGGCGCCCGCGAGGTCGTGATGGGCGTCCCCGCCCGCGTCGTGCGCCGGGTGCAGGACGAGGATCTGCTCGAGGCCTGGAGGTGACGCCCCGGGCATGAGAGCATTCGCCTGAACCCACCTTCCGGACCAGGAGGACCCTTGGAAACCTGGGACATCGCGGCACTCGCAATCGATCCACACCGACCGCAGGTACTGCGTTCCGACGCGGAGACACGCGCGATCGCGATCCTGCTCCCCGCCGGCGAGGAGCTTCAAGAGCATCAGGTTCACGAGCGCGCCTACCTGATCGTCGCCAACGGGCAGATCGAGGTGTCGCAGAACGGGCAGGTGGTCCAGGGCGGACCGGGGTTCCTCTCGCATTTCGAGCCCGGTGAGCGCCACGCCGTGAGGGCGATCAGCGAAGCGAGGCTGATCCTGGTGCTGGCGCCCTGGCCCGGCGAGGGACACCCGTCGCGCGCGTAGAGGAGGCGCGCGCTGGCGCCGGGGCCCTGACGGTCGTTACGCGCCGGCCGGGGCGGCGACGGTCGTTATGCGCCGGCCGGGGCGGCCTCGGCGGCACCGGACAGCATGCCGGCGGCCGGAGTCCAGATCACCTGCTCCCGAGCGGGCCCGACGCCGATCAGCGCCACCGGGGCCCGGACGAAGTCGGCGATGAACTGCAGGTATGAGCGGGCGGTCGCCGGAAGTTCGTCCTCGGTGCGCAGCTCGCTCAGATCCTCCACCCACCCCGGCAGCTCCACGTACTCGGCGCTGGCGTGGTGCAGCACGCTCTGGTGGTAGGGGAAGTGATCGAACTCGGCCCCTTCGGCGCCTCGATAGCGCGTGCAGACCCGGATCGTCTCGAGGCCCGAGAGCACATCGAGCTTGGTCACCGCGAGCGCGGTCAGAGAGTTGAGCCGCGCCGCGTAGCGCAGCGCGACCAGGTCGAGCCAGCCGACCCGGCGAGCGCGACCGGTGGTGGTCCCATATTCGCCGCCGCGCTCTCTGAGCTCGTCGGCGAGCGCTCCTTCGAGCTCGGTCGGAAACGGCCCGGCGCCGACCCTCGTGCCATAGGCCTTGGTGACGCCCCAGACCTCGTCGATGTCCCGCGGCCCGACGCCGGCGCCGATGCAGGCGGCGCCCGCGACTGGGTTCGACGAGGTCACGAACGGATAGGTGCCGTGATCGATGTCGAGCAGCGCGCCCTGGGCGCCCTCGAACAGGACGACCCGGTTGTCGTCCAGCAGGTCGAGTACCAGGCGGCTGGTGTCGGCGATGAACGGCTCGAGCCTGTGGCCGTAGGTGAGGTACTCCTCGGTGATCGTCTGCAGGTCAAGCCGCGGGTCCTTTGCGAACGGTCGCAGCGACAGCCGTTTCGGCTCGAGCGCCGCAACGATCTTCTTCTTCAGGATCTTCTCATCGAGCAGGTCCTGAACCCTGATTCCGAGCCGCGCCGCCTTGTCCGCGTAGCACGGTCCGATCCCCCGGCGCGTGGTGCCGATCTGGAGCTTGCCCAGCTTCGCCTCGCCGGCGTGATCGAGCATCAGGTGGTAGGGCATGATCAGGTGCGCGTTGGCAGAGATCTTCAGCGAGGTGATGTCGACGCGCTCACGCCGCAGCCCGTCAAGTTCGTCGGTGAGGACCTTCGGATCGATCACGACGCCATTGCCGATCACGCAGAGCTTTCCGGGTTGGAGGATCCCCGACGGCATCAGGTGGAGCTTCCATGTCTTGCCGTCGCGCACGATTGTGTGCCCGGCGTTGTTGCCGCCCTGGAAGCGCACGACAGCATCGGCCTGCTCGGCGAGCAGGTCCGTGACTTTCCCCTTTCCCTCGTCGCCCCACTGGGCGCCGACAATCACGACTCCGGACATCTACGGTCAGTGTACGTGGGTCGGGGACGGCTCCCGCGGCCGCGGCGAGGCGGTCTCAGATCCTGCGCGGACTGCGTGACACCCGCTCGAGCTGCTCGAGCAGATCGAGCACGCTCTGCGCCGCCTCGGCGGGCGAAATCTCAGTCGTGTCAATCCGGATGTCCGGGTGCTCAGGCGCCTCGTAGGGCGAGTCGATGCCGGTGAAGTTCGGGATCTCGCCGCGCCGCGCCTTCTCGTAGAGACCCTTCGGATCCCGGCGCTCGGCGACCTCGATCGGCGCGTCGACGAACACCTCCACGAACTCGCCCGGCGCGAACAGCGAGCGTGCCGACTGGCGCTGCTTGCGGAACGGCGAGATGAAGGCCACGAGCACGATCAGCCCCGACTCGACCATCAGGCTGGCGACCTCGGTGACCCGGCGCAGGTTCTCGAGCCGGTCGGTCTCGCTGAATCCGAGGTCCGAGTTGAGCCCACAGCGGACCCGGTCTCCGTCGAGCAGATAGGTGAGGTGGCCACGGTCGTGAAGCTCCTGCTCCACGATGTTGGCGATCGTCGACTTTCCCGCGGCCGAGATCCCGGTCAGCCACACCACCGTCGGCCGCTGCCCGAGCATCTGCGCGCGCTCCTCCTTACCGATCCTGCACGCGTGCGGGAAGGTGTTCGGAGGCGCGGTGAGGTCTGACGCCACGGCCGCAGACTGCGTCGCGCGCCTCTGTGAACTGCTTAACGCCACCTGACAATGATGCCCCATTGAGGGGTCGGGTGCGCTCCAGTCTGTCTCGAAGCCGTAATCCAGCGCCCAGCGGGCAGAATGCCCACCGGGCGAAATGCGCTGCAAATCAGGCGTATCCCAGCCGATAACGCGGCCTTGGCGCCCGCCGGCGCCGGGCGCCTGAATTCACGCGGGCTCGCAGCAGTGTGACCAGATCTTCGGTCAGGAAGAACGGGTCGGCCACCACGGCGCCATTGTGCAGCGAGAGCGCTGCTCTGAGCTCGCCATCCACCTCGGCCAGCAGCACGGGCTTATCGGGAGCCTGGGAGCTGTCGAGCGCAGACAGGCGAACCAGTGCCTGGTCGTCGTCTGTGGTGGCTAGGCGAATCGTGATCGGTGCGGTATCGAGCGTCATCTTTGTCTCCTTGGGGCGTAAGAAGACTGTGAACCGCGGCGGCCATAAATGCAAATAGGGGTTTGCTTGATGGGGTATAACTATTGTGCATGTTGGATCTCCGCCGCCTGAAGGTTCTGTGCGAGGTCGCCCGGCAGGGGTCGTTCTCCGCCGCTGCGGAGGCGCTCGGCTACACCCAGCCGGCGGTCTCGAGGCAAATCGCGACGCTCGAGGCCGAGGTGGGTGCGGTGCTGGTCCGCCGCGCCCCCCAGGGTGCCGTGCTCACCGATGCGGGGCAGCTCCTCGTCGATCGCGCCGAGACGCTGATCGCACAGCTCGCCTCGGTCGAGGTTGAGCTCCAGGCCCTCGCCGGTCTCGAGGGTGGTCAGCTTCGTCTCGCCTCGTTCGCCTCCGCCGCCGCGTCGATCGTGCCGCTCGCGATCGCCGAGTTCCGCGCCCGTCACCCGGCGGTCGAGATCTCGATCAAGATGGCCGACCCCGGCGACTCGCTTCCGCTCCTGCGGTCCGGCGAGCTCGATATCGCGATCTCGCACGACGCAATGAGCATTCCGCGCTCCGAACTGGGGACCGTGACCCTGGCGGCCGCGAGCCCGGCTCCCCTCCTGGACGGAGGTGAGGATCTGGCCAGGAGCGGCTTCGACGATCCGCTCTCACGCAGCGATCGTGCGCCCGGCGACCGTGGTCGGGACCCGCGCGGCGACCACGATCGGACCCTGCGCGGCGAGGTCGATCGGATCCCGCGCACCGAGGTGCACGCCCTCGATCCCTACGAGCCCGTGGCCAGCGCCACCGGACTCGAGCTGGTGGCGCTGTTCGACGATCCTATGTACGTGGCGATGCCATGCGGCCATCCACTCGCCGACGTTGCGCCATTGGCTTTGAGGAGTTTCGCCGAGGAGCCGTGGATGCTGGCGACCACGCACACGTGCCCGGACTCGCGGCTGTTCCTCCGGGCCTGTCACACCGCCGGCTTCGAGCCGAAGATCGCGTTCCAGAACGACGACTATCCGGCCATCCTGGGGTTCGTGGCGGCCGGCATGGGGGTCGCGCTGGTCCCGGACATGGTCGCTCGCGGAATCCGCGATGACGTCGTCGTCCGCGAGCTCGAACCGCCGCCGCCGCCGCGGCCAATCATGGCCGTGCTGCCGTCGGGCTACCGGTCGCCCGCCGCCGCGGCGATGCTCGATGTTCTGGCCGAGATTTCCGATCGGTGGGTCGCGCAGCGGCCGGTGCTCAGCCCTGCCTGACCGCTTGAGGTGCGGCCGCGCCGAGCGCTAGCTTCCATGCCATGGATGAAGAGCAGGTCACGCGCGAGCTTCAGGAGGCCCAGCGTCGCCGCGAGGCCGAGGAGCGCCACCACGCCGACGTCTCGGTCGATCCCGAGGAGAGCGCCCAGCACGAGCGCCGCGCCGACAAGGCCCAGTACCTCCAGCGCAAGCTCGAAGAGCGGGCCGAGTCGGAGCGCGACGAGGACTCTTAGGGCGCCGGCCGCCAAGCCGGGTCCGGGCACGACACCGCGCGGGCGCCGGCAGGCGCGACGCCGCGGGCGCGACCGCGCGTCAGGCGGTCCGTCGCTCCATGCGCCGGTCGTGGCCGAGCAGCGGCAACTCGTCGCACATCTGGGTCAGCCGCGAGACGGTGCGTTCGGTGATCTGCTCGCAGAGCGCCTCGCGATCGAGGATGTTGGTGGTGATAACGACCGAGCGCTCGTCCTCGTAACGCGCGTTGACGATCGAGTAGAGCTCCTCGAGCACCCAGTCGGTGGTGCGCTCGGCGCCGACGTCGTCGATGTGCAGTAGGTCGACCGCGGTCAGGCGATCGAGCAGATCGACGTGGGAGCGCTCGGCGCGGTGGGTGTCACGGATCTCGTTCAGCAGCCTCGGGAGCGAGTAGATCGCCACCGAGCGTCCGGCCCGGAGCGCCGCCTTCGAGACGAGCATCGCGAGCGTCGTCTTTCCGGTTCCCACGGGTCCCATGAACCACAGGCCGTGACCGGCGTCGAGCTGTTTGTCGATCATTTCGCCGAAACGCCGAGTGGCGGCGACGATCTGCGGGTCGATCTCGGTGACCGGCGGGCGGTCGAAGGCCACGTCCCGGTAGCGCCTCGGGATCACCGCCGACAGGCTGCGCGCCTTGCGTAGCGCGATCATCTGCGGTCGGCACTTGCAGTCGTGGGCCGTGTTGGTCTCCTCGTCGAACAGCAGCCCGCTGCCATCGCAGAGCCCGAACGCGCACTCGCTCACTGCACGAACCGTTCATTCGCGTAGTTCATGAACCGCGGGTACTCCTTCTGGAAGGTGAGCACGACCTCGCCGACTGGGCCATTCCGGTGCTTGGCCACGATGATGTCCGCCTCGCCGGGCCGCTCGGACTCACGGTCGTAGTACTCCTCGCGGTAGATGAACATGACCAGGTCGGAGTCCTGCTCGATCTGGCCGCTTTCACGCAGGTCCGACAGGATCGGCTTCTTGTCCCCGCCGCGCTGCTCCACCGCGCGACTCAGCTGCGAGAGCGCGATCACCGGCACCTCCAGCTCGCGGGCGAGGCTCTTGAGACCGCGGGAGATCTGGCCCACCTGCTCGACGCGGCTCTCGACCCGACCCTCGTGTCGCATCAGCTGCAGGTAGTCGATGATGATCAGACCGAGGCCCTTGTCCATCTGATGGTGCAGCCGCCGCGACTTGGCCCGAACCTCGAGCACGCCTGTGTCGCTCGAGTCGTCGACGAACAGCGGCGCGCCGGCAAGACGCTGGCACGCCTCGAGGATCTTCGGCCAGCGGGCCTCGGCGACCTTGCCGCGACGAAGATCCTCGCCCTTGATCTTGGCCTGCGAGGCCACGAACCGCTGGGCGAGCTCGGACTCGGACATCTCGAGCGAGAACAGTGCCACCGCATGTCCCTGGAGGACCGCGTTCTCCGCCATGTTCGTCACCAAGGCCGACTTTCCCATCGACGGCCGGGCGGCGATCACGATCAGGTTGCCGGGCTGAAAGCCGCCGGTAAGTCCGTCGATGTCCTTGAATCCCGAGGGCGTGCCGGTGAGATGCGTCTTGGCCACCGACAGCCGGTGCAGCTTGTCGGTCTCCTCATCGAGGATGTCCGCGATCGTCCGGATCTTCTTCTGCCGGTCGTCGTGCGCGACCTCGAGCATCGAGCGCTCCGCGCGCTCGACCAGATCGCGCGCAGGCGCGTCACGTGACAGGACGCTGGCCTGGATCTCGTACGACGCCGTCAGCAGCGCCCGCATCTGGGCGTTCTCCCGCACGATCCGCCCATACTCGCGAGCGTGTCCGGCGGCCGGCACCCAGCCGGCGAGCTCATCGATCGCCGCCGGCCCGCCGACCTCCTCGAGCTTGCCGTGCTCGCGCAGCACCTCGGCCACGGTGAGATGGTCGATCTTGCGATCGGTGTTGTGCAGCTCGACCATCGCCTCGAACACGTGGCCGTGCTGCTCGCGATAGAAGTGCTCCGGCCGCACGTGCTCCTCCACCAGCAGTCCGAACAGGTGCCGGTCGTCGAGCAGCACGGCTCCGAGGACCGATCGCTCGGCCTCGAGGTTGTGCGGCGGGACAGCGATGTTCTGAACGGCGCTCATCGGTGCCGAACGAGTCTAGGAGCGCACGAGGCGGCTCGATCGAGGCGTTCCCGCTAGCTCCGCGATTTCCCGTCCGAGACGGGTCAGGCGGCGTCCTGGGAGCCGGTCAGGCGGCGACGACCATGGCCTTGATCGTCGCGGTCACGTCGTCCGCGACCTCGATCACGACCATGTAGGTGCCGACGTGGCGCAGCGGCTCCTCGAGATGGATCTTGCGCCGGTCGACGCGAATCCCACGAGCGTCGCGGATCGCGTCGGCGATGTCCTGGGTCGTCACCGATCCGAACAGCCGCCCGTCCTCGCCCGCCTGCTGCGGGATCGTCAGAACCGTTCGGCCGAGCAGCGCCGCGTTCTCACGCGCCCGGTCCTCCGCCTCCTGCTTCGCCCGCTCGGCCGTCTCACGCCGCCGCGTGGCGGCGTCGATTGAGCCCTTGGTTGCCGGCTCGGCAAGCTTGCGAGGAAGGAGGAAGTTGCGGAGGTAGCCGGCGGAGACGTCGACGACCGCACCGCGCTCACCGAGCGATTCCACGTCCTCGAGCAGGATTGCCTGCGGCACCGCGCTTCTCCCGGCTAGCGGTCGCGATCGCGGTCGCGGTCGCGATCGCCACGGCCTCCGCGCTCGCTTCCACCCTCGGCCACGTACGGGAGGAGCGCGAGCTCTCTCGCGCGCTTCACCGCTCGAGCCACCTGGCTCTGGTGGCGGCGGCACGCGCCGGTGATCCGGCGAGAGCGGATCTTGCCGCGCTCGGAGATGAAGCGGCGCAGCGCGGACACGTCCTTGTAGTCAACTTGGTCGATCTTGTCCCGGCAGTACGGACAGGGCTTACGACGGCCTGAAGTCGGGCCGCCTTTCCTATCGCGCCGACGAGTCGGCCTTCTACGTTGCTTCGCCACGGGTAATCACTCTAGCTCGGTTCGCTTTTCAGGACCGCCTCAGAACGGAATGTCGTCGTCAGCGGCGGCAGCCACCGGAGCGGTCTCGAAGTCGCCGGTGTCGATCGGGACGTCGCTCTCGGTTGCACGGACGCTGCTCGAGAACCCGTTCCCGTTGCCAGCGTCATCGCGCCCGCCGAGGAACTGCACGGTGTCAGCGATGATATCGATCGATTCCCGCTTCTGTCCGTCCCTCTCCCACTGGCTCCACTCGAGGCGGCCGTCGATCGCCACGGGGCGTCCCTTCTTGAGGTACTGGCCGCAGCTCTCGGCCTGGCGGCCGAAGACGGTCACGCGGAAGTAGTTGGGCTTCTCCTCCCACGTGTCACCACTCTTCCGCCGCGTGTTGACGGCGATGCCCAGCTTGCAGATCGATAGGCCGCCACCGGTGACGCTCATCTCGGGGTCTCGGGTCAAGTTCCCCGTTAGCACAACGCGGTTGATATTCATGCCAAAGGCTCCCTTCCAGGACGTTTGAAAGCTTGTTCCGAGTCTAGGCGTGCTGCAGACAGCAACCATCGCAGTCCGCGGAAAATGGGCTGAAACGTTGCGGATCGGACGCGAATATGTGTGACGCCGTCACAAAGTCGTGAGAGGAGCCCGCGCGGGCGAGCGTCTCTCGGGCGCCGCTTAGCGCCGCTATTCCTCTGCGTCGATGTCTGGGCTGGAGGGTGCGCTCGGAGCGGCGGTCGCACCAGCGGCCACGGCGACGATCGGGGGTGCCGAGTCGGGAGCCGGCGGGGTCCCGGGCAGGACCCTGATGATGCGAAAGCGCAGCACGCCGTCGGCGATCCCAAGGCTGTGCGTGAGCGACTCGAGCAGGGAGGACGGACCGGTGAACTGGAGCAGGTGGTACACGGCCTCGGCCTCGTGGTTGATCCGATAGGCGAGCGGTCGCTGCCCCCAGTCGTCGCGTCGCTCGACCGAGCCGCCGCCAGCCGAGATCGCGGTCTCGACGTCGGAGACGATCTTCGCCCGCTGCTCGTCAGGTGCGCTGAGCGAGAGCAGCAGCGTCAGGTCATATAGCGTCGCTGTGTCAGGCATGGTGCAGGGGTGTCCGATCGGACGGCGGCCGACTATAGCGGGTGCGATGTCAGGGCCACGGGCGCCATCGCGTGCCACCCGGGTCGGTTGTGCGGCCCCTGGTGCGATGCTGTGAACGTGAACCGCGGAGGCGAGGAGCGCGCAGGGCAGCCGATCATCCAGTTCGACAGCCAGGACGCCTGGGACGGCTGGCTGGGGGAGAACTTCGAGCAGCCAACGGGGGTGTGGCTGAGGATTGCCAAGAAGACGAGCCCGCATCAGACGGTGTCTCACCCCGAGGCGCTTGAACTCGCGATCGCCTATGGCTGGATCGACGGCCAGCGGGTGGGCTACGACGAGCATTTCTTCCTCCAGCGCTTCGTGCAGCGTAGACCGCGCAGCCGGTGGTCACAGATCAACCGCGCGAAGGCCGAGGAGCTGATCTCGCAGGGGCGGATGAAGCCAAGCGGCCTGGCTCAGGTGCGTGCGGCGCAGGCGGACGGCCGCTGGGAGGCGGCCTATCCGGCACAGAGCCAGGCTCCCGTGCCCGATGACCTTCAGACCGCTCTCGACGCGAATCCCGAGGCGAAGGCCTTCTTCGAGACGCTCCGAGGCCAGCGCCGGTACGCGTTCCTTTACCGCCTTCACAACGTCGTGAGGCCCGAGACGCGGGCGAAGCGGATCGCCGGCTACATCGAGCTGCTCAGCGCGGGCAAGACGCTGGTCGACTGAGCGGGCGGCCCGGGCGGGGCGAGCCGGTCGGCGTGGTGATCCCGGGCGGGCGGGCGGCATGCGCCGCGACCGGGCGGCGCGGGCCCCGGGGGGTTGGGATCTGAGTTGTCATATGTGCAGCTAAGTTCCCAAGGGCCGATCGACCCCCCGAAGCGGCGGGACCCGGGCGGCCCCGCCGGGACCCCCCGAAGCGCCGACCCCCCGCCAACCCCCCCGCCAGCCCCGAGCTACCCCACTCGCTCGGGTCCCTTGCGCCGGATGTCCTCGAGCTGCTCGTCGATCCAGTTGCCCGGGTCGCGGGCGGTGACGATCGATTGCAGGCCGGCGAGGCGACGTTCGCGCTCCTCGGGGTGCATCGTCAGAGCGGCGTGGATCGAGTCGGCCAGCTCCTGGATGTCGAAGGGATTGACCGAGAGGGCGTACTCGCCGAGCTCCTCGTGGGCGCCGGTGTTCTCGGACAGGATCGAGACGCCGGCGCGCTCGTTGACCATTGGGCCCTCCTTGGCGACCAGGTTCATGCCGTCGAACATGGCATTGACCATCAGCACGTCGTAGTGCTTGTAGGCGGCGACCGCCTCCTCGAGGTCGTCGCGGAGCTTGAGCTGGATCGGCATCCAGTCGGGTGAGCCGTGGCGGTGGTTGACGACGGCGACCACGGCCTCGATCCGCTCGAGGTACTCGGCGTACTCGGGTACGTCGGTTCGGGAGGGCATCAGCTGGGCGATGAAGGTCACGCGCTCGCGGAACTCGGGATGCTGCTCGAGGAAGACGTCGAACGCACCGAAGCCGCGGAGCACGTTCTTCGACAGGTCGGCCCGGTCCACGCGGAGGATCAGGTGGTCACGCCGGCGGCGCAACAGCTCGGCCTCGAACTGCTTGGTCCGGGCACGTGCCGCCACCTCCTCCACCGCATGGCAGTCGATCGGAAGTGGATACGCGCGCACCCACACCTGCCGATCCCCCACGTGCACGATCCCGCGGGCGAAGTCGACGTCGAGATCGAGCAGGTCCTCGCAGCACTGGAGGAAGTTGCGACGGTAGGACCGGGTGTGGAACCCGATGATGTCGTTGGACAGGATCCCCATGTAGAGGTCTTCGCGCATCGCCGAGGGCAGCACGCGCCAGGAGTCCGACTGGCTCCAGGGGATGTGGACGAAGTGGTGCAGGAAGACGTCCGGTCGGGCGCGGCGCACAAGTCCGGGGAGCGTGTACAGGTGGTAGTCGTGGACCATCACGACCGGCCGCTCCACATCCTCGATCTCCTCCACCACGGCCCGCGCGAGGTCCTCGTTGACCGCGTTGTAGCCGAACTCGAACGCCTCGGTCTCGTTGCGCCGGATGTCCGGCGCGTTGGACAGATCCCACAGGTAGTGCTGGATGAACCACAGCATCGGGTTGGCGATGATGTTGTAGAAGCGGTCCCAGGCCTCGGGGTCGGAGGAGACGAACTTCACGCGGTACTCGTCCCCGCCGGGTGCCGTGACCGGGAACGGTTTGCCGTCGTGCTCCTCGGCCACGTGCACGTCCTCGTCGGTCATCGCCGACGCCACCCAGGTCACGTCGCGATGTGACGCGAGGCCGATCAGGGCGGTCACCAGCCCACCCGTTCCGCGGCGCACCTTGCCGCCGGGCTCAAACGTCACTGGCCCGCGGTTCGAGACCAACACGAGCGGCGATTCGGGCATCAGGCGTCGGGCTCTCTCTCGGGCATCAGGCGTCGGGCTCTCTCTCGGGCATCAGGTGTCGGGTTCGCTCAGGTTGCATCAGGCGTCGAGCTCCTCGAACAGTCTCAACCAATCCCGCAGGAGCCGCGGCATCAGGAACCGTTGGCGTACCGACTCCTTGCCGGCGCGGCCCAGCCTCTTGCCCAAGCCGGGGTCGTTGAGGATCTCGAGCGCTCGCGCCGCGCACTCCTCGACCGTCCGCACAAGGAAGCCCGACTCTCCGTCGCTCACCTGCAACGGGATTCCGCCGACATCGCCGCCGATGAACGGCCGGCCTTTCCAGATCGCCTCGGTCACGGTCAGACCGAATCCTTCCCGCGTCGACTTCTGAATCACCACATCGCAGTGGGATTGGAACGCATTGACCTCGATCGCGCCGACGTTGTTGAGGTTGTTGAGAATGTGAATGTCCGGATCCCCGTCCGCGTGGGCAACCGTCGCATTGAAATAGTCCCACCCCTCGGGATCGTCCGTCGCCATCGAGCCCACGAGCGCGAGCTGCACCTCGGGCATCTGCTCCTTGACGATCCGGTAGGCGTCGATCACTCCAAGCGGGTCCTTCCAGGGATCGAAGCGCGAGACCTGGCACAGCAGGGGCCGATCTACGTCGATCCCGAACTGCTCGCAGATGTACACCGCATCCTCCGGTGAGAAGGCCATGTTCTTGGGCGCCAGCGGGTCGATCGCGGGCGGGATGATGTGGGCCCGTCCGTCGACCCCGCTCGGGACGTACTGGTCCATGTGGAACACAGCGCCCGGGTACGGGTCCAGGAACGGGAGCAGCTGCTCGAGCGTCAGCTGGTTGGGCGTCGACAGGTCGATGTGGCAGCGCCACACCCAGCGGCGAGCCTTGTCAGGAACCATCGCGCACAGGGCCGCCGGCTGCGGATCGTGGACGATGCACACGTCCCAGTCCGCCGACATGTCGCGGGCGTTGATCTCGTTGTAGCGCTGCCAGGTCTCCCACTGCTCGGCGCTCAGGTCGACCGGGTTGCCCTGGAGCGCGTTGTGCATCACCTTGGTCGCGTTGAAGAACTCCTCGCGGCCGTAGATGACCTGCCATTCGGCTTCGAGGCCGACGTCGATCATCAGCGGCACCAGCGTGTAGAGAATCTCCGACACGCCGCCACCAAAGGCCGTGGCGGAGACGTGGAGGATGCGCTTGCCCTTCAGCCGCTCCGCCCGCTCGCGGATCTCGTCGACGAGCGGGCGTCCGACGATGCTGGCGTAGTCGGAGAGGTGCTTGTGAGCGACTGAGACTGGCTGGAGCATTACGACCGGCGCGAGACGATATCGCCTGGCGGACCCGGTTCCCCGGGCTTCGCCCTCCCAGCGAAACGTTCAGACGCAGTCCGCTACCTCCGAAGCGCTTTCAGACGCGTGACCCCGGCGTCAATCGCTCGCACCAGTTCGGCGTGCAGCTTGGCGTTGGCGGCCGAGATCGAGGACATCTGAAACTCATGGCCGGACCCGAGCAGTCGGTGCCGGTCGAGCGGCTCGCCCCACCCGTCGCTCACCACCCCCCCGGCCTCGCGCAGGCACAGCCAGGGAGCCGCCAGGTCATAGGGCGAGTTGTTGAGCACGTGACCGCCTCCGATCCGCTCGAACTCCTCCCGCAGCCCCGGGACGTCGTCGACCAGACGTGACCCCACCTCGATCACCGCGTCGAGCTGACCGGTGGCGACGCGGGTCATCGAGAACGCCTGGGAGCCGAGCTCGAACGTGCCCCCACCCACCGATGAGGCGTCGATCAGGTCACCGAGCACCTCGACCGTGGCGCGCGCGGGCCGCCCGCGGAAGCCGTAGGACCAGAACATGCGGCTGATGTCCGCGTTCGCGCTCAGCCCGATCGGCCGGGTCGAGCGCACGCCCTCGCGGCGTGAGGCCAGGTACCAGTCGCCGGTTTTGATCTCCACCACGCAGCCGAGCTCGACGTCAGCCATGGTCGGCTCGCCGTCGCCGAGTGGCGCCAGCGCGACCGCGACGCACGCCGACTCGAGGCCGGCCATCGCGGGCCGCGTGCCGTCGATCGGGTCCACGACAAGCACGTGGGTCGCCGACGCGGGCGCGACCAGGCCGCGATCTTCGGAATAGAACGCCAGGCGCGGTGCCCGCTCAGCGACGAATTCCTGGAGGGCGGTCTCGGCGATCTCATCGACAGCAAACGTGACGTCGCCCCCCGCGCCGTCGCCGGCGAACCGCCGGCCCGCGACCGAGCCGAGCGAGGGCAACACGCGCCCGCGCAGCTCCAGCGCCAGCTCCAAGACCAGCTCGCGGTCAACTGTCACGCGCACCATTGTGAAGATGCAAAGATCCCAAGCGTGGTGAGGCCCAACATCTACGCTGCGGCATTCCATTACGACGACGACGATCCAGCCGGCTTCCGCGCGGGAATGGCGAAGGTGGGAGAGCTGGCCGGAGGCGAGGCGCTGTCGGTGCGGGTGTACGAGCTGCCGCCCGGACAGGCGCTGTGCCCTTACCACTACGAGTACGAGGAGGAGTGGCTGGTCGTGATCGACGGCGAGGTCGTGCTCCGCGACCCGAGCGGCGAGCATCCGCTTGACCGCGGCGACGTCGTTCGGTTCGCGCCCGGTCCGGATGGCGCGCACCAGGTGATCAACCGATCGCAGGCGACGAGCCGGGTATTGATGTTCTCGAGCGCGCGCGAGCCGGCCGTCGCGGTGTATCCGGACAGCGACAAGATCGGCGTCTGGCCCGGGGATAAGGCCGACAGGGTGATGCTGAAGCGCGCCGATGGCAACGTGGACTATTGGGAGGGAGAGACGTGAGGACACCGACGTTGACCGCGGAACGCTGCTGTTCACGCGCTTCTCGAAGACATGGGGACCGGCGCCGAAGCTCGCGCGAGCCGACCTGATCGATGTTCACGCCACGAACATCGCGGCCGCCTCGATCGACGTCACCCGAGCCCACGTCGACTGCCACGTCACGCTGCACGTCCAGAGCGACGGTCCGCTGACGATCACGCTGCCCGGCTGCAGGCGGACGATCCGCGCGAGCTAGCTGTAGGACCCGAGGAGGTTGTTCAGCTCACTGAGGCGGGCTAACGGTGGCTTGTGGCTGAGAGCGCCGTGTGGTCGGCGGCGATTGTAGAAGTCCACCCAGCCGGCGAGGGCGGCGTTTCGTTCGTCGCTGTCGCGGTAGATCGCGCCGTAGGCCCAGCCGCCGAGCATGGTGCGGATGAATCGTTCGGCTTTGCCATTGGTCTGGGGTCGGTAGGGCCGGGTCCGGAGGTGGCGGATGCCGAGTGTGCGGCACGCGATCGCGTGAATCGTTGAGCGGTAGGCCGACCCGTTGTCTGTGATCACTCGCTCGGTGGTGATGCCGTAGGCGGCGAAGTGTGCAACGGCGCGGCGAAGGAACCCAACGGCGGTGATCGCCTTCTCGTCGCCGAGGACCTCGACGTAGGCCAGGCGGGTGGCGTCGTCGATGCAGACGTGCACGTATTCCCAGCCGATCCTCGCACGGACATGACCGTCGGCGTCGGTGTAGGTGCGATGAGGGTTGCGTTTGACGCCGGTGACCCGCTTGCCGGCGCCCTGGTGGATCCGTCCGAGCTTCTTGACGTCGATATGGATCAGCTCACCGGGGCGAGCTCGCTCGTAGCGCTGCGCGGGCTCCAGGCCGAGCCGGCCGAGCTTCCCCAGCCCGATCCGGGCCAGAATTCCCGACACGGTCGAGAGCGCCATATCCAAGCTCTCGGCGATCTCGGCACCCGTCATCCGCAACCGCCTGAGCGCGGCGATCACCTCGACTCGGCGGTCGTCGGTGCGGTTCGCGACGACCGTGGGCGCCGAGGATCGATCCAGCAAACCCTCGAGCCCTTCGGCTCGGTGGCGGGCGATCCACTTGCGCGCGGTGCGGTCACTGATCCCGGCCGCCTCGGCGGCCGCGCTCAGCGACCACCCCGCATCCTCAACCCGAGCGATCAACAACTCGCGGCCTTTCAGACTGAGCCTCGCGTTAGCGTGGGTCTTCATCCGGTGTCCTCCTAGGAGATTGACTGGCTTGAGCACCTGTCAGCCTCCAAGGAGCACCGGATGGCTTACCCCATAGACCGGAACAACGTGATCAGGAACTACAGCTAGCTCGGTATCTCGAGCGTGAACACGGTGTCACCGGGCGCCGACTGGACCGACAGCTGGCCGGCCATGTGCTCGGCCAGTTCGCTGGCGATGGCCAGGCCGAGGCCGCTCCCCTGCTTGTCGTCGGCGGTGTAGAACGGCTCGAAGATACGCTTCAGCGCGTCGATGTCGATGCCGCTCCCGTCATCGCGCACGGCCAGACGGACGTGTCCGTCATCCCGTCCGGCGGTGACCACGATGCGGGTGCCCGGTGGCGTGTGGGTGAGGGCGTTGTCGATCAGGATGCGCATGATCTGCGCCACGCGCACGGGATCGCACTGGGCCTCGATGTGCCGCGCCGCGAGCCGCAGCTCGAGATGGGAATCGTGCTGGGCGAGCGTGGGTTCAAATTCCCCGGACACCGACCGCGTCAGCTCACCCAGGTCGACGTGCTCGGGTCGCAGCTCGAGCGACCCTGCCTCGAGCCGGGACAGGTCGAGCAGGTCGACCGAGAGTTTGCGTAGACGATCGACTTGGGCCCGGACCTGGTCCAGGAAGCGCCGCCGCGTCTCGGGGTCGAGGTCATCGTCCTCGAGCAGCTCGACGAATCCGCCGAGCGAGAAGATCGGCGTGCGGAGCTCGTGCGATGCCGTGGCGATGAACTTCTTGCGGGCGGACTCGAGCTGGGCGAGCTGGCGCTGCATGTCGTTGAACGCCACCGCAAGCTGACCGAGCTCGTCGGTGGAGTCGACGCGGATCGGATGCTCGAACTCGCCTGAGGCGACCTGCTCGGCCGCTCGCTCGAGTCGCTTGACGCGCTCGGCCAGTGCCCGGGCGACGAGGCTGCCGCCAATCAGCGCGAGCAGCAGCGCGATCCCACCGGCGACCAGCACCTCGTGCCGGACGATCGTGACGCTGCGCGTGACGTCGGACACGGGCGCGGAGAAGACGATCACGCGGACGACCCGGCCCTGGTAGTGGACCGGATCGGCGGCCTCGGCGACCGGACCGGACGGGGTCGACTCGGTGCCCGTCGCGAGCCGCCCGCGCGCGACCGCCGTGTGGGCAACCGGGAACGACAGCGGCTGCGCGGATGGGCCGGCCGAGTCGGCCTCGCGGGACAGCTGGGGGCCACCCGGTGCGACCGCGATCGCAACCGACATCAGCGTCACCCGGTTGCTCGACCTGGCCGCCGCGGTGTTGACCACGGCCCGGACGAACCGCTCGGGCCTCGAGCTACCGACCGTGGCGCTGATTGGGCGCGAGTAGGTGAGCACCGCCTTCGAGAGCTGGCCGAGCTTCTCGTCGACCAGCCTGCGCTGCAATCCCGGCGCGACATACAGGTAGAGGGTCGCGATCGCGAGCAGCGTGATCGCGAAGAACACGAGCGCGAGCTTGTTCCGGAGGGACAGCCGTAACGACAACACCAGTTCGCTACAGCTCGGTGTCGCGGAACCGGTAGCCGACGCCGCGTACGGTGAACAGATACTCCGGGTCCTTCGGGTCCCGCTCGATCTTCTCGCGCATGTGCCGGATATGGACGTCGATCGTGCGCGGGTCGCGATATGCCGAGTCGCCCCAGATCCGCGCCAGCAGCATGTCGCGCGTGAACACGCGACCCGGCGCCCGCGCCAGCGCGGACAGGATCTCGAACTCGACGAACGTGAGTTGCGACTCATCGCCGCGGACGCGGACGCTGCGCTTGGGGAAGTCGATCCGAAGTTCGCGCACGAGCAGGGGCGCTTCGTCGGGCGCGGTCTCCGCCGGCCGGCTCATCTCCGCGCGCCGCAGCGCTGCCTTGATCCGGCTCGAGAACTCGCGCAGCGAGAACGGCTTGGTGATGTAGTCGTCGGCTCCGAGCTCGAGCCCAACGACCTTGTCGATCTCCTCCGATTTCGCGGTCAGCATGATGATCGGGACCGAACTCTGACTGCGCAGCCGCCGACACACCTCGAGCCCATCGAGCTTGGGAAGCATCAGGTCAAGCACGACGAGATCGAACGGCTCCTCCTCGAAGCGCTCGAGCGCCTGGCGGCCGTCGGAGGCCTGAACGACCTCGTAGCCGTCGCGTCGCAGGGGATAGGAGAGCAGCGTCTGGATCGACTGCTCATCGTCTACGAGCAGGATTCTCGCTGTTCGATCGACCATGATCCTTCTCCTCTTCCTGCAAATAGGGTAATGCCGGCACCTTGTTGACCGAAGAGAGCGGCGGAAGTTTCGCCACCGGCGGTTAACCTCTCGGGCCGATGCTTGATCCGCGCATCTACCGCGCGTCGCTGATCGCGGTCGCGCTCGCGGTGTTCGTTCTGGCCTTCTCGCTGACCGACCAGCAGGGCCCTGTCGGCACGACGCTTGCGCCTCAGGCGTTCAACGCTGAGAACGCCTACTCGACGATGACCATGCTCGCTCGGCTGTATCCGAACCGCCGGCCGGGCTCCTCTGACGACTATGACGTGGCCACGTATGTCGCGCACACGCTGAAGCGCAACGGCTTCTCGGTGTCCACCAACTCGGACCGTCTGAACACAGCCGAAGGGAAGCGCACGCTCGAGACCGTGATCGGGACACGGGCCGGCCTTCAGAGCGGAACGATCCTGGTCGTCACGCACCGGGACTCGCAGGGCTCCCCCGCAGTCGCCGATCTGTCTGGCACCGCGGTCCTGCTCGAGCTGGCTCGGGTCCTGTCCGGCGAGACCCAGCACCGCACGATCATTCTGGCCTCCACCAGCGGCTCCGCCGGCCTGGCCGGCGCGACTGCGCTCGCACACACTCTCCCGGGGCCGATCGACGCCGTGATCGCGCTCGGGGATCTGGCTGGGCGCCGGGTGCACGAGCCGATCGTCGTGCCGTGGTCGAACGGGCCGCTCGTCGCGCCAACGATGCTGCGCAACACCGTGGCCGCGGCGCTCGCCTCGCAGGCGGTGCTCCGGCCCGGGGGCACGACCCTCGCCGGGCAGATGGCGCACCTGGCGCTGCCACTGACGATCTCCGAGCAGGGCCCGTTCGGAGCCATCGGTGACCCGGCCGTGCTGCTCTCGCTCTCCGGTGAGCGGGGCCCGGCGGCCGACGAGCCGGTCAGCGAGGCCAGGATCGGTGCGCTCGGGCGAAGCGTGCTCACCTCGGTCTCGGCGCTGGACGCCGGCACGGCGGTAGCGGCTCCGTCCGCATACCTGCTCTGGAGCGGCAAGGTGATTCCGCCCTGGGCGATCCGGCTGATGGTGCTCGCGCTGATCCTCCCGGTGCTGCTGACCACCGTCGATGGGGCTGCGCGCGCACGGCGTCGTGGCCAGTCGCTCAGCCGCTGGATCGTGTGGGTGTTCGCCGCAGCACTGCCGTTCCTGCTTGCGCTCGGGCTGACTTACGGCGCCCGGCTGACGGGTGCGCTCGGGATCACCCCGCCCGGCCCGCTGGCGGCCGGAGCGGTTCCGCTCGGGGGTGGCGGGGTCGCGATCCTGCTCCTCATCCTGTGTGCGGCGGTGGCGATGTTCTTCGCCTCCGGGCCGGTTGCGCGGGCCCTGGCCGGCGTGCGGCGGTGGGACCTGTCCGCCAGCGCCGGTGCTGGCGCCGGCACCCTGCTCGTGATGTGCGTGACCTCGCTCGTGATCTGGGTCCGCAACCCGATGGCGGCCGCGCTGGTCGTGCCCGCACTGCATCTTTGGATGTGGATCGTCGACCCCGATCTGCGCCTGCCCCGGTCACTGATCGTGGCGATGCTCGTTATCGGGCTCGTGCCTCCCGTGGCCGTGGTCATCTACTACGCGGGCGCGCTCGGGCTGGGGCCCGCCGGCGTGGCCTGGAACGGTCTTCTGCTGGTGGCGGGCGGCCACATCGGCATCACCGTGACGGTCGAGTGGAGCCTCCTGCTTGCTTGCCTTGCCAGTGTCATCTCGATCGCGGTGCGCGCGCAGCGCCTCGATCGGCCGGTGCAGACGCCGGTCACGGTCCGGGGTCCGGCCACCTACGCCGGACCCGGGTCGCTGGGGGGAACGGATTCGGCGCTGCGCGCCCGGCGCTGAGCGGGGGCAGCTCTCGTGAGACGGCTGATCCGCGACATCTCGTCCGTTCTGATCATCTCCGGTCTGCTGCTGCTGATCGACGCCGGCGTGACGCTGATCTGGCAGGAGCCGGTGACGGCCGTGATCGGGTTGATTCAGCGCGGGCAGATCAACAAGCGCCTGCTCAGCCTGCAGACCGCTCCGCTCTCGCGGATCGACCGGCACGCGCTACAGGATCTGCGCTCGAGCGAGGAGCGGGTCGCGTTCCTGGCCCGGCGAGAGCTGCGAGCGCTCTCCACCGGGGACGCGATAGGCCGGATCGTCATCAGCAAGATCGGCGCTTCCTACGACGTCGTTCAGGGCACCGACGCGGCGAGCCTGGAGAAGGGCCCCGGCCACTATCCCGCCACATCGCTGCCGGGCCTCGGCCAGACGGTCGCGATCGCCGGGCATCGCACGACCTACCTGGCGCCGTTCCGGCACATCGACGAGCTGCGGCCGGGCGATCAGATTCTGCTGAAGATGCCCTACGGGCAGTTCACCTACGTCGTTCAGTATCACCGGATCGTGCTGCCGACGGCGCTGTGGATCACGCGGAATGTCGGTTACGAGCGCCTCGTGCTGTCCGCCTGCAACCCGCTCTACAGTGCCGCCCAGCGGATCGTCATTTTCGCTCGGCTGCGCACGATCGAGCCGGCGCCGGGGAGCGGTTCGGTTGCTTGACCCACGCAGCGGGTAGCAGACAGATCTAGGGTCTAGACCCGATCGAGACCAAGTCGGGGCTTGCCGATGCTGGAGGAGATTCCATGGACGCGGATCGCGAGAAGAAGGTGGCTGAAATCAAGACCAAGATCAGGCAGGGGTCGTACCGGGTCGATCCGAAGGCGGTCGCCGATGCGATCGTTCGCAGGATGAACGGGCTTCCGGCGCCGCGTGCTACAGCGCGTGTTCATAGCCGGCAAGTGGTCCGCTCGAGTCGCTGAACCGGAGCTCGCCCGCGCCCGTCAGGACGCGCCCGATGACCGTGGCGCCGGCCGGTGCCTCTGCGCTCGCCGGAAGGCATGCGCAGAGCTCGAAGTCCTCGCCCGCGGTGGCAGCCAGGACTCCCGGCTCGATGCCGAGCAGACGCGCGACGTCCGCGACGCCCGGGGCAAGTGGGAGTGATCCGAGCGAGAGCTCGATGTCGACATTGCTTGCAAGAGCCAGATGTCGCGCGTCGGTGGCAACTCCGTCGGATATGTCGATCATCGCCGTCGCGCCCGCCTCGGCCAGCTCACGGCCGGCGACGAGACGTGGCTCCGGACACGCGTACCGCGTGCGGAGCGTCGGGGCATCGACCCCCGGCGACGGTGACACCCGACCATCGAGCAGGGCCAGACCGGCCCCGGCTCCGCCGAGGGCTCCGGTGACCACCACCGTGTCCCCGGGGCGGGCCCCGTCCCTCGAAACCAGGGTTCCAGGATCGTCGGTCCAGCCGTTGACGGTGAACGACACCGTCAGGGCCCGGGCCCGGATCACGTCGCCGCCGAGGATCGAAACCTCAAGCCGTGAGGCCAGCGCTTGGGCGCCGCGGGCGATCCCGAGCGCAAGCTCTGGATCCGTGCCGCTCGGCAGGCCGAGCAGCATGTAGGCCTCGCCGGCATCCGCTCCCATCGCGGCCAGATCCGACAGCGCGGCGGCCAGTGCGCGATGGCCGATCTCGGCCGGCGACAGCCAGTCGGTACGGAAATGAACCCCGTCCGTGAACGCGTCCAACGAGGTCACGGCATATCCACGTGCGCGGACGACTGCGGCGTCGTCTCCGAGCCCGCGTACCACCCGAGGTGCGGTGGACGGCGCGAGCACCTGCTCGAGCGCCGCGATCAGCTCGAGCTCGCGCACGCGGTCGCCCGCTCAGCGGTGCCGGTAGACGATCCTGGCCCGATCGAGGTCGTAGGGCGAGAGCTCGACTCGCACGCGGTCCCCGGGCAGGATCCGAATCCGGAAGCGGCGCATCTTGCCGGCAACGTGTCCGAGCACGACACGATCCATGTTGTCGAGCTTGACGCGGAACATCGCGTTTGGCAGGGCCTCGATGACCTCGCCCTCGAGTTCGACTTTTTCTTCCTTGGGCATACGTTAGGTGTGGATCCGGGGTCGCTTCGGGCATGCGAAGAGCTGCCCGAACTGCGTGAAAGCTAGCAGGGGCTGTCCGACTTACGGATGATGCTTGCCGCCCGGGCTGCCGCCGCCGCTCGGGTTGTGTCCGTTCCCGAACCCGGGGGGCTTCTGCGTGCCGCCGCCGCCACCGTTGTTGGCGGGCGGCTGCGGCGGGTTCTGATACAGGGTCGGGTTGTTGTACGGGTTCCCGGAGGACGTGCGCGAGCCGTTGTTGCCGGAACCCGATGAGCCATTGCCCGAGTTCGGGTTCCCGGTCGTCGCGAACCGGCCGAAGAAGGCGGTCCCGTGCCAGGGCACCGCCGGCGGCGTGAAGTCACCACAGAAGCCGTTGCTCGCCACCGACATGTAGTCGTGCCAGATCGGCGCCGCCAGGGTGCCGCCGAATCCGTTCGGCATCGATGTGGTGGCGTTCGGATACCCGACCCAGACCGCGGTGGTCAGCTGCGGGCTGAAACCGTCGAAGTAGGCGTCGGTGAAGTCGGTCGTCGTGCCGGTCTTGCCGGCCGCGGGACAGCCGTAGTTCGCCGCGGTTCCGGTTCCGCTCGTGATCACGGTCTTCATCACCTGCGTGGCCGCGTACGCCTCGCCGGGGCTGAATACACGGGTCCCCTTCGAGTTGCCCAGGTTGACCACGCTGCCGTCCGGGAACACGACCTTCGTGATCGCCGTGGCGGGATGATGGATGCCGCCGCTGGCGATCGTGGCGTACGCGTCGGCCATGTCGAGCGGTGAGACGGCAACCGCGCCGAGCACCTCCGAGGGGAAGTTGGTCAGCGGAGAGGTGATGCCCATCGCGTGGGCGGTGGCGGTCACCTTCTCCATCCCGAGATCCTGCGCGAGCTGCGCAAACACGGTGTTGTCCGAGTCAGTCGTCGCCTTGGTGATGTTGATGTTGCCCTGGTAGCTGAGCTCCGCCGTGTGGACCGAGTAGGTGGGATAGCCGGGAAGCCATCCAGGCGCCAGCAGATGCGAGTTGTAATACGTCTTGTTGGGGTCGCCGTCGTAGTCGTGGATCAGGGTCATCAGCGCGAACACCTTGAATGCCGATCCGGTCTGGCGGCGGCCCTGCCACGCGTAGTTGAACGTCGTCTCTCCGAGTCCCGTGCCGTACTTGGACGAGGTCGCGAGCGCCTCAATGTGGCCGTTGGTGGGGTTGATCGAGGCCAGCGCGGCCGCCGGCTGCCCGGGACCGCCCTCGTGGGTGAGGATCGCCTGTTCGGCCTCAGCCTGCCGTCTCGGGTCGATCGTCGTGTAGACCTTCAGTCCGCCCTTCTCGACGGTCTGGATCCCGAACCGCTGGATCAGCGCGTGGCGCACGTAGTCGAAGATGTAGGGCTCGACGACCCTGCTGTAGGTGTCGTTCGGCTTGACCTGGAGCGTGGAGTGGTCGGCCCGGTTGGCCTGGGCCTGACTGATGTAGTCGGACTTGACCATCGCGTCCAGTACCTCGTGCCGGCGGGCGCGGGCGAGTCCCGGGGCGAGGAACGGGTTGTACTCCGACGGCGCCTGCGGGAGACCGGCCAGCAGCGCCGCCTGCGCGAGGTCGAGCTTCCAGGCCGGCTTGTCGAAGAACAGCTGCGAGGCCGCCCCGACGCCGACCGCGGTCTGCCCGCCGACCGTGCCGTAATCCACGTCGTTGAGGTACTCGGTGAGGATCCATCGCTTCTGGCGCTTGGATTCGAGCTCCTCGGCCAGCTTCGCTTCGATGATCTTGCGTTTGATCGTGCGGGTGTCGGCGAGCTTGTAGGGCAGGTAGATGTTGCGCACGAGCTGCATCGTCAGCGTCGACCCGCCCTGGATGTTCCGGCCGCCGCCGAGCACGTCGGAAACGCCGGCACGGAGGATTCCCTGGAAGTCGATCCCGCCGTGCTGCCAGAAGCGGCGGTCCTCAATCGCGACGGTCGCGCGGGTGAGGACGCGCGGCAGCGAGTGCTGCGGGAGCACGGTGCGCAGGATGTCGGAGCGGATGTAGCCGAGCGGGGAGCCGTTGGAGGCGAACACCTCGGATAGCTGGCCGGGGTCACGCGGCTTGAGCTGGTTGATGTCCGGGGCGGAATCGGCGACGTTGACGATCCAGCCTGCGACACCCAACAGCCCCACACCGAGGAAGCACATCCCGACGATGACGACCATCAGCACGACCCGCCAGAAGGTCGATCCACGGTGGCGGTCGCGGCGCCGTTGTCGTTCGCGTCGGCTCATAGAGGGGTCAGCCTCCGGGGAGGCGGGAATCAAAGGACGGGCGCCTGCCCGGGCCCTGGGGCGGACTGTCAGTGTAGCTGGGAGCCTGATTCGGGCCCCCGCTTCGGGCTCCTTCAGCGCTGCCAGACTGGACAACCGGATGCATCGATCCGGTCCAGCGCGCGCCCGTCCGAAGCCGCCGCCGCCCAGAGCGGTCCTCCTCGATGCGCTGGGGACGTTGCTCGCGCTGGAGCCGCCCGCGCCGCGGTTGCGCACCGAGCTCGCCGATCGGTTCGGGATCGAGGTATCGCTTAGGGACGCGTCCGGGGCGATCGCGGCGGAGATCGCTTACTACCGCGCCCATCTGGATCAGGGGCGCGACCGCGAGAGCCTGGGATCGCTGCACCGGCGCTGCGCCGAGGTCGTGCGGGACGCGCTTCCGGCGCTCACCGGCGTGGACGGCGCTGCCCTAACCGAGGCCCTGCTGGCGTCGCTTCATTTCAGCGTCTTCGAGGACGTTGTCCCGGCGCTTCGCACGCTTCGTGCTCGTTCGGTGCCCCTGGTCGTGGTCAGCAATTGGGATGTCTCGCTGCATGATGTGCTCGAACGAGTTGGGTTGAGCCCGCTTCTTCACGGCGTGCTCACCTCGGCGGAGGTTGGGGCGCGCAAGCCGGCGCCGGCCATCTTCTCGCGTGCGCTGGAGCTGGCGGGTGTGCACGCGGGTGATGCGCTGCACGTTGGAGACAGCGTTTCCGAGGACGTGGAGGGCGCTCGCACGGCCGGGATCGCGCCGATCCTGCTCCGCCGCGACGGCTCCGCACCGGACCTCGGCGCCGTGACGGCTTCCTGGGTGATCTCGCAACTGGGCGACCTGGACTCGCTTTGGGCCTAACCTGAGCGCCCTGATGCCGAGCATCCCACCCCCGCAGACGGTTCCCGGAGCACCGCCGGCGCCGCCCCTGCCCGCGCGTCCGGACGACGAGCCGCCGTGGGGCGTGTGGACCGCGCCCGCGGCCGTGGTGATGGGCCTCGGCATCGGGATCCTCGGCAGCGTGATCGTCGGGATCGCCGCGTCCGCCGGTGGCTCGAGCCTGTCGCATCCCTCGCCCGCGGTCAGCCTCACCGCCGACCTCGTATTCGACCTGGCGTTCGTCGGAGCGGCGCTCTACTTCGCCTCCTCGGCCAGGGGCCTGAACGCCGCAAACTTCGGGTTCCGGCGCGTCCGCATCGGACTGGCGATTGGCTCGGTCGTCGCGGCCGGCGTGGGCTACTACGTGGTCACAGCGGTCTACGCCTCGCTGGTCAGCCTGAACGGCACCGACAAGCTTCCCTCAGAGCTCGGGGTGAGTAAGAGCACAGCGGCGCTTGTGGCCGCATCTGTGTTCGTGTGCGTCGTGGCCCCGATCGCGGAGGAGGTGTTCTTCCGCGGGTTCATCTTCGGCGCGCTGCGCCACTGGCGGATCTCGTTCGCAGGTCGGCAGATCGGCACGTGGCTCGCGGCGATCGTCACCGGCATCTTCTTCGGGTTGGTGCACGCGGGTTCGGCGTCTGCCCAGTACCTGATCCCGCTCGGTTTCCTGGGCTTCGTGCTGTGCCTGATCCGCTGGCGGACGCGGTCGTTGTATCCGTGCATGGCACTTCACGCGATCAACAACTCGCTTGCACTGGGGATCAACCAGCTGCACTGGAACGCCGGCGAGATCATCGGCCTGATGGTCGGGGCGCTGTTCGTGATCGGGGTGATCACCGGCCCGCTCGCCGTGCCCGCGTCAGAATCCGCACACAGCACTCGCCCGGCGGGCTGATTTACTTCCCCCTCATGGCACGGATCCTTAAGGGCGCACTCACTCTCCTCGTCGTCGCTTGCTTCGCCCCGGCTGCCGCTCTCGCCGCCGGCTCGACGACGACCACGACCACCACGACGACGACCAGCACCACGACCACCCCGACCCCGCCGCCTCCAAAGCCGAAGCGCGGGTCGGTCCGGATCTACCTGCCGGATGCCTTCTTCATCCATCGCGACACGCTGACGGTCCCGGGTCGGGGCGTCCACGTCAACGGCGTCGTGACCCCGTACGTTCCGAACCAGCGCGTCACCCTGCTGGTGTATCTCGGGGCGAAGCGTTTCAAGCGGGTCAGCCTGCGACTCAAGCCCTCGAAGAACCACCACTTCAGCTACTTCTCTTATCGCGTCAAGAGCCCCGGCGTCGGCACGGTCCGCCTCCAAGTGATCCACAAGCGCGACGCCAAGATGCTGGGCTTCATCGGGCGCCGCAGCCTGCAGGCTCTGGACACCAACGTCTCATTCGGGTCGACCGGTCGGTTCGTGCAGCTGGTTCAGCAGCGCCTGAAGTTCCTCCACTTCTACATCCCCCAGACCGGGGTCTATGACAACGGCACCGGGCTGGCGATCGACGCCTACCACCGGTTGCTCGGGTGGGGCGTCTCGCAGGATCTGAACGGCCGCACGATCAGCTTCCTGCTCAACGGGTGGGGCCAGTTCAAGGTCCGCTTCCCGCGGCACGGCCGGCACGCGGAGGGCGATCTGTCGCGCCAGCTGCTGGCCCTGATCGACGGCAAGAACGTCGTTTGGATCTTCCCGATCAGCTCGGGCAAACCGTCCACGCCGACCGTGCTCGGCGACTTCCACGTCTACCGACGGACGCCGGGCTACCTGCCCGACGGCATGTACTACTCGAGCTTCTTCATCGGCGGCTACGCGATCCACGGCTATGACCCGGCCCCCGACTATCCGGCCAGCCACGGCTGCATGCGCCTGCCGATCCCCGATGCCATCCCGGCCTACAACTGGCTGAACTTCGGCGACTGGGTCGACGTCTATTACGAGCATTGACGGGCCGGCGGCGGCACCGCGGCCCCGGCCGTTACCCCGCCTCGCGGCCTAGGTCATCCCGCGTGAGTACCGTGCCAGGTAGCCGAGCCCGACGCCGTAGATCAGGAGTGCGATCACGGTCGGGACGCCGCGCGACACCCACTGGCTGTCGCTCTGCACGATCGACCGAAACGGCGAGGTCAGATCGCTGGCCGCGGTGTCGATGAAGCGGCGGGGCTGCGCCGCGGCCTGATGGATCGGGACCGGCCCGGTCGTGGTCGGAGCGCTCGCGATGATCTCGTTCTGCTGATGCTTCGAGGCACCCGCGATCTGGTCCCGCGCGAACATCGCGAACGATGCGACCACGAGCGCGCAGCAGAGGAAGGCGGTGCACACCAGTCCGCGGTAAACCACGAGGACATATATCGGCCGCGGCCACGACTAGCATGAACCTCGTCCGGATGAGCCTCAACGCCCCCGCCACGGCGCGAGAGCGCCTGCTCTCAGAACTGCGCGAGCACGCATTGGTGATCGGGGAGGTCGTGCTCACGAGCGGGCGGACGGCCCAGTACCTCGTCGACGCCAAGCGCGCGATCCTGCGCCCGGCGGGGTTTCTCGCGCTGGCAGAACTGGTGGCCGAACAGGCGCGCGCATGGAACGCCACCGCAGTCGGCGGGATGACGATGGGCGCGGATCCGATCGCCTGCGCGGCCCTCGCCGGTGGGGCCGACGTCAATGCCTTCTTCGTCCGCAAAGAGGTCAAGCAGCACGGCCTCGCACGCAGGATCGAGGGCCCGGTGCTGAGCTCGGCGGATCGCTGCATGCTGGTCGAGGACGTCGTCACGACGGGCGGCTCCACGATCCGGGCGCTCGAGGCTGTGCATGCCGATGGGCTCGAGGTCTGTGGCGTGCTCGCGATCTGCGATCGGCTGGCTGGCGGCGGTGAGGCGATCGAGGAGGCCGCGGGCGCGCCCTATCTCGCGCTGAGCACAATCGACGAGGTCTACCCCGAGCGGCCGGACCGCTGAGCTCGGCTCAGCGGGGTAGAGCGCGGCACTGGGGCAGCCGCTGGTGGAGCGCCTGCACCTTCCACCCATTCGGCTCCGGGGTGATCAGCACGATCGGGTTGCGCCGCGCGATCGCCTGCGCGTACTTCCAGCCGACCATCGCGACGTTGACGCGCAGATTCCAGGCCAGGATCGATTGGTACTCGAGGCGCGTGAGCGGCTCTCCGCACCGGCGGATCAGCGCCGCGCCGCCCGCCTGCCTGATCGCCCCGGACAGCCGGTTGATCTCCTTGGTCCGCAGGCGCTGGACCTTGAGGTCGGTCCGCTCATCGCGAACGTGCGTGACCGCCGCGGGCGCCATCGCCGCGACGAACAGCACGACCAGCGCGACCCCGGCGATCCCGAGCAGGTGCGGCGGCTTCGGCGGGTCCGCGAGCAGCCGGCCGACGGCTACCGCGGCGACGACGGCCAGGATCGCGGCGGCCGGGAACATGTACCGGCCGTTGCCGGGCCAGCCGTGGAGGTCGAACGCGATCTCGACCACGACCCAGCCGACGACGATCGCGGCCAAGCCAAGCGTGAACCGGTCCCGGCGCCACGCCGCGAGCGCTACCGAGAGCAACGCGAGCAGTTCGAGCGGGGTCTCCTGAAGGTCGAGGAAGCGGTCGATCGTCCCGAAGATCTTGTTGTGCTTGAGCGCGCGTCCCGAGCCGAGCGCGCTGTTGCCGGCCTGGAACGCGCTGCGCGAGGTCAGGGCGGGGATTCCGAACCACAGCAACGCAGTCAGCACGATCCCGATCCCGATGAACCAGCGCATCGAAGGCACAGCGCGCCACGCCCAGATCGCGTACAGGCCGGCAAACAGCCACGCCTCCGGCCGCCCGAGCGAGGCGAGGATCCAGAACGCGAACGACCACCGGTAGCGCCCGCTCAGATGGCAATCGATGGCGCCAAGGCAGAGGGTCACGATCATCGAGTCCGATTGGGCGCTGAGCCAGAAGTGCGCGTAATTGTGGATCGCGAGGACTCCCGCGGCCGCGACCACCGCCGCGATCACCGCCGGATAGCGCCGGCCGCCCGTCTTTGGGGTCAGCCGGTAAGCGATCCGTGCCGCGAACACCGCTCCGGCCAGCGTCGCGGCGACCAGCGTGATCATCCACAGCCACAGCTGATAGTGGCCGGCGATCGCGAATGGCACCGTGAACAGATACGGGAGTGGCTTCCAGGACGGAGCAGCGTTCGTGTCCAGCGACCATTTCAGGGTCTGCTGGCCCCAGACCAGCCATCCGTACGGGTCGAATCCCGGGCGCGTGCGCGCCCAGACGACGATCAGCGTCGAGACCACGAGCAGGGCAACACCGGTCAGCGCGACGAGCTGCCAGTCCTTGAACCGCCGAGAGGCGGCGCGTTCGGGTTGCGCAGCGGCGTCGGACGGCGCCGCAGGGCTCTTGAGCGCGGTCTCCGCCATCGGACCGAGTCGGTCAGCGGAGCGGCACGAGAACGCCGGTCGGATGGCGGTGGGTGTAGATCCACTGGGCGTTCATGCTCGCGCACGCCGCGCGCAGGCTTCCCGTTTGGTGATAGGGCTGGGTCTCCCAGCCGCTGTGGAGCTGGGTGAACAGCACGATCGGGTAGGGCTTCTTCAGCTCCCGTTTCGGCAGGTAGCCGATCTTGCCCACGTTCAGCTTCATGTACCAGGCCAGGATGCTCACGTACTCCACGTTGGTGACCGGATGCCCGCATGCGCGCACGCGCTTGTAGCCCCCAACGGCGCTGATCGTGGCCGACAGGCGGTTGATGATCGTGGTGCGCAGGCGCTCGTGCTTGAGGTCGGCGTGTTCGTCGCGCATCCGGGCGATCGCAGCCGGCACCATCGTGCCGACCAGCGCCACGGCAGTCACGGCGCCCGCCACGCGAAGGATCCGCGAGGTCGAGGCGCGCCGGACTGCGATCAGGATCCAGCCGAGCGCGGTCGCCGCGAGCACGGTCTGCACGGCAGCAGGCTCGAACAAGTACCGGGGCACGCCCGGCAGCCCGCGCAATACGAGGACGATTTCGACGAACACCCAGGTCACCGCGGCAAGCCCGAGCAGCAGCACGGTCCAGCTGCGCCGGAACCAGGCGAGCACGAGCGCGAGCAGCGCGCCCAGCTGGATCGGCAGCCACGTGAGCCCCGTGAAGCGATGGATCGTGCCGATGATCTTGTTCTGGTGCAGCTCGCGCGGCGATTTGAGCGCGAGCTGCTCGGCCAGCAGCGGCCGGCCGTTGGTGATCGTCGGCACCCCGAACCAGAAGAACAGGACGACCAGCCAACCGCCGACGAGCAGCTTCCGGGTCGCCGGCTTGGTGAACCACAGCCAGAGCGTGTACGGGGCCAGCGTCGACCACACCTCAGGACGGCCGAGGCCGGCAAAGCAGCCGACCGCGAACGCGAGCCGCGGATGACCCGAGACGTGGGCGTCGATCGCCGCCAGGCACAGGGTCACGATCATCGTGTCCGACTGCACGCTCATCACGTAGTGCATGTAGTTCTGTAGCGCCAGCAGCGCCGCGCCGCCAAACACGCCGGCCACGATCGCCGGCCACCGGTGTTCGTCGTCGAGCTCTCGGGCGGTCAGCTGGTAGGCGATCCGGCCGGCGAAGATCGCCCCGGCGAGCGAGATCGTCACCGAGCTCACCATCCACAGCCACAGCTGGTAGTGGCCGAACAGCGCGAACGGGACGTCGAAGACGAACGGCAGCGGCTTCCACGACGGCGCTCCACCGAGGTCGAGGCTGAGGTGCAGCGTCTGGTAGCCCCAGACCATCCAGCCGTAGGGGTCGTAGCCGGGGCGGGTGCGAGCCCACACGACCAGCACGAGCGAGATTGCCAGCAGCAGCACGGCCACCACCGCCCACGGCCAATGGCGAGCCAACGCGCCGTTCGAACGGCGCGCTGAGGACTGCTCAGGAGGCGGCGGCGTGGCCTCGCTGTGGGGTGCGTCGATCGTCTGCTCGGTCACGAGGGAGTGCTCGAAGGTATCAGCGATGCCCCCGGCAGGAATCGAACCTGCATCCCGCGCTTAGGAGGCGCGTGCTCTATCCATTGAGCTACGAGGGCGGTGGACCCGTGCGCACGCTGCGGCGTACCGCGCGTCACGGAGGTTAACCGGATGGTCGCGGCGGGCCGCCGCGGGATTGTGCCGCGAGGCGAACTACGTTGGCGCCCGGTTAACACTGAGTGACAAGCGCTGCAGCGTGTGGTATTTCCGTCCTGTGGAGGAGGGAACCGAGGTCACGCGCGGAATCTGGCAGAGCCCATGAGCCTCGGCGCGCCAGAGCTCCTCGTCGGGGGAGAGTCAAGCGTCGACAGCGTTGAGCTCGTCGGCGGCGACGTCACCGCCCGTTCGCCGACTCAGCTGTTCTGGCGGCGCTTTCGCGCTGACCGCGTGGCAATGGCGTCTGGGATCTTCATCGTCCTGCTGATCCTGATGGCGATCTTCGCCCCGCTGATCGTGAAGCTGCTCGGGCTGCCCTCGCCGTCCACGCAGAACCCGAACCTGACCGATGCCTTCGGCACGCCGATCGGGCCCAACAGCGCCCACCCGTTCGGCGTCGACCCGTTGGGAGAAGACGTGATGTCGCGCGTGATCTACGGCGCCCGCGTCTCACTGGAGGTCGGGATCATCGGCACGTTCATGGCAACGGTGCTGGGGACCTCGCTGGGGCTGGTCGCAGGCTTCTACCGCGGCGCGATGGATACGGTGGTGTCTCGTTTCGCGGACATCGTCCTCTCGTTCCCGATCCTGCTATTCGGCCTCGGGATCGGTGCGGCCTGTGCGGTCAACGGATGTCTCGGTGGACTGATCCAATCGGGCGTGCCCACGATCCTGGCCATCATCGTGATCGCGGGCTGGACGTACATCTTCCGCATCACCCGCGGTCAGGTTCTCTCACTGCGCGAGAAGGAATTCGTTGAGGCGGCACGATCGCTCGGGGCGTCGAACCGCCGCATCATGTTCAAGGAGATCCTCCCGAACCTGATGGCACCGATCATCGTCTACGCGAGCCTTCTGATCCCGACAAACATCCTGTTTGAAGCGGGCCTCTCATTCCTGGGCGTAGGTGTCAAGCCGCCGACCGCGAGCTGGGGTCAGATGATCTCGGATGCCAGCGCGAATTTCGAGACGGTGTGGTGGTACATGGTCTTCCCCGGAGCGGCGCTGCTGCTCACGGTCCTGGCGTTCAACCTCGTCGGTGACGGCTTGCAGGACGCCCTCAATCCAAAGGCCGACCGATGAGCGGCCGAATTACTCATAGAGGAGGCAGAATGAAGTTGCTAATGAGGGGGCTCGCGCTCGCTGGGGCAGTGTGCGGCCTCACGTTGGCCCTCGCCGCCTGCGGCTCGAGCAGCTCGAGCAGCTCGAGCGGTACCGGCGGCTCGACGAACACCACGGGCAACCTCAAGCCCGCGCAGGATGGCTCAGGCCAAACGCTGACCGGCGGAACCAAGGGTGGAACCCTGACCGTCTACCAGCACGAGGACTTCGAGCATCTGGACCCGGGCTCCTCGTATTTCTCGCTCGAC
This sequence comes from uncultured Solirubrobacterales bacterium, assembly GCA_963796645.1. Classification (GTDB taxonomy): domain Bacteria; phylum Actinomycetota; class Thermoleophilia; order Solirubrobacterales; family Solirubrobacteraceae; genus Palsa-465. The sequence continues at coordinate 303,832 of CAWCMQ010000012.1, forward strand.
TATCCGGTGGTGTACGCGACTCAGCGGCCGCTGTTCATCTTCCCGCCGAATGACTCCACGCACGCGATCCCTGACCTCGCAGCCGGTCCGGCGACGATCAGCGACGGCGGCAAGACGGTCACCGTTCACATCCGCCCGAACGTGAAGTTCAGCCCGCCGGTCAACCGTGCCGTCACGTCCGCCGATGTGGCGTACGCAATCGAGCGAGGTGCGAACCCGAACGTCGGGAACGCCTATTTCCCGGCTTACTTCGGGTACATCCAGGGCGCGGACAAGGCCACGGGCGGCCCGATCCCCGGCATCTCCACACCCAACAGCACGACGATCGTGTTCCATCTGACCGGCTCCTACGGAACATTCTTCGTGGGCGCGCTGTCGCTCCCGCTGTCTGCTCCGGTGCCCAAGGAGTTCGCAGGCCCGATGGATCAGAAGAAGCCGACGACCTACGGCGCCACCTACGAGGTCGCGACCGGGCCGTACATGCTCAAGTCCGACTCGAGCGGCAAGTTCCTCGGCATCGGCTACCAGCCCGGCAAGTCCGCCACGCTCGTCCGCAACCCGAACTGGAACGCGTCGACCGACCCGCGGCCGGCGTATCTGAACCAGATCAACATCAACATCGGCGGCGATCCGAACGTGATCGGCCGTCAGGTGCTGACCGGCACGCACGCGGTCCAGGAGGACACCCCCGCCGGCTCGATCGTCAAGCTGGCCTACCAGCAGTACTACAAGCAGCTGGTGGCGGTGCCGGGCGCCGGCGACCACTATGTCGGCATCAACAACAAGACCGGCCCGTTCTCGAACGTGAACGTCCGCAAGGCCCTGTGGGCCGCGCTCGACCGCGAGGCGATGATCAAGGCCGACGGTGGTCAGGTGGTGGCGCAGGTTGGCACCCACTTCATCTATCCGGGCTCGGCTGGTTACGACCAGGCGGGTGGCGACCACGGCCCGAACGTGGACTACAACAACTACCCGTCGGGCAACGCGTCCGTCGCCGCGAAGTACATGAAGGCGGCCGGTTACCCGAGCGGCAAGTACACCGGCTCGACCACGGTCAAGGTCGTCGGCTCGACCGGCGACCCGGCTGACAAGACCGCGGCGATCCTGAACCAGGCGGTTCAGAGCCTCGGGTTCAAGACGAACTTCACGCTCGTCGACCAGTCGGTGATGTACAGCAAGTACTGCGGCGTGCCCAAGGCGGCCATCGACGCGTGTCCGAACGTCGGCTGGATCCGTGACTGGTCGGACCCGCAGACGCTGCTGGATCCGACGTTCGCCGGATACAACATCGTGCCGACGAACAACTCCAACTGGAGCATGACCAGCTGGCAGGACTGGCCGAAGTCGCAGGGCGGGACGTACACGAGCGGCCCGCTGACCCCGATTGACCAGGCGATGAAGGCGGCCGAGAAGACCGTCGGCGACCAGGCGCGCGCGGAGGCGTGGGCCAAGGTCGACAACATGCTGGTCGATCAGGCCGTGGCGATTCCGTGGGTGTTCGACAAGCAGGCGAACATCGAGTCCAAGGACGTGAACGGAATCAACCAGTTGTGGAACATCGGTACCTGGGACTACAGCTGGACGTGGCTGAAGTAATCAGATAGGAACGCGGGGCCCCGTCATCATGCGGGGCCCCGCCTCCATTCCGACCGGAACCAAATGCTTCAGTACATCCTTCGCAGAATCCTTTGGGGGGTCGTGTTGCTGATCGCGGTGATCGCGATCACGTTCGTGATCTTCTATCTGCTGCCGAACGTCGATCCCGCCGTGCTCAGGGCCGGACGCAACTCGTCGCCCAAGATCATCCACGAGATCGCCGATCAGCTCGGGACGGACAAGCCGCTCTATACGCAGTTCTGGCTGTACATGAAGCGCCTGGTCCTGCACCTGGACCTCGGCTACAGCTACTACAGCGGCGCCTCGGTCAAGAGCCTGATCATCGATCGCCTGCCCGCGACGATCTCGCTCACCGTCGGCGCCGTCGTCGTGTGGCTGCTGGTCGGGATCCCGGTCGGGATCATCTCCGCGATCAAGCGCCGGTCCTTGCTCGATCGCGCCTCGATGACCACGGCGCTGATCTTCGTCTCGGCGCCCGTGTACTGGCTCGGCCTGCTGGTTCTCTTCCTCTTTGCCTCGGACATCGGCCGCTTCCCGATCTCCTTCCTCCACGGAGCGGGCAGCTACACCGGGATCACAAACAGCCCGATCGACTGGTTCGAGTCGTTGCTGATGCCGTGGTTCGTGCTGGCGGCCACGTCAGCCGCGATCTACGCGCGCCTGCTGCGGGGAAGCCTGATCGACGTGATGGGTGAGGACTACATCCGCACCGCCAGAGCGAAGGGATTGCGGGAGCGCAGCGTCGTGATGAAGCACGGGCTGCGCTCGGCCATCACCCCACTCGTGACGGTGCTCGGCCTCGACATCGCGATCCTGCTCGGGGGCGCGGTGCTGACCGAGACCGTGTTCGACATCCCGGGCATCGGGCGCCTGAACTACGACGCGATCACGCACGGCGACTTCCCGATCGTCCAGGGAACGATCACCATCGCCGCATTCTTCATCATCATCGCGAATATCATCGTCGACATCGCATACGCGTATCTCGATCCCCGAGTCCGCTACTCGTGAGCCTCCTGCAAGTCGAGGATCTGCGGGTCACGTTCCCGACCGAGGACGGACTCGTGCGCGCCGTCGACGGAATCAGCTACTCGGTCGACACCGGCAAGACACTCGGGATCGTCGGCGAGTCCGGTTCGGGCAAGAGCGTCTCCTCGCTCACCACTCTCGGCCTCACGCGCACGCAGGGCGCGCACGTCGAGGGAAAGATGATGTTCGAGGGCAACGACCTGATCCAGATGACCGATGACCAGCTGCGGAAGATCCGCGGCGACGACATCGCGATGATCTTCCAGGACCCGCTGTCCTCGCTGCATCCGTTCTTCAAGGTCGGCAAGCAGCTGGCGGAGGCCGTCCTGATCCACCGCAAGGTCTCGAAAAAGGCCGCGCGCGCCCGGGCGATCGAGCTACTCGGGCTGGTCGGGATCCCGGACCCGCAGCGTCGGGTCGATCAGTACCCGCACGAATTCTCCGGCGGCATGCGCCAGCGCGCGATGATCGCGATGGCGCTGGCGAACGAACCCAAGCTGCTGATCGCCGACGAGCCCTCCACGGCGCTCGATGTGACGGTGCAGGCGCAGATCCTCGCCTTGCTCGAGGACCTCCAGAAGCGGCTCGGCATGGCGATCATCATCATCACCCACGACCTCGGCGTGGTGGCCGAGATCGCGGAGGAGATCTGCGTCATGTATGCCGGCCGGATCGTCGAGCACGCCAGCACCGAGCACATCTTCGCGGCGCCGCAACACCCATACACCTGGGGTCTGCTGAAGTCGATCCCTCGCCTCGACAGCCCCCGAGACGAGGAGCTCGTCCCGATCTCCGGCCGCCCGCCAAGCCTGATCCACCGTCCGTCGGGCTGCCACTTCCATCCCCGCTGCCCGTATGTGAGCGATGAGCACAAACGGATCGACCCGCGGCTAGAGCCGTTAGGAGACGGAACGGATCACCAGGTCGCTTGCCTGCTTACAGCGGATGTCCGCGCGAAGATATGGCAGGGGCTCCAGGCCGGTCAGGAGCCATCCGCGCTCCGCCACCTCGCGGAACCCTCTTCAGCCGGTCGCCCCACTGAGGCGCTTCCGGTGGCGGAAGGGGATGGATCGTGACCGAGCCCTCCAACGGCACGAAGCTTGTCGAAGTGAAGAACCTGGTCAAGCACTTTCCAATCACGCGGGGGGTGATCTTCCAGCGCCAGGTCGGAGCCGTGAAGGCGGTCGACGACATCTCGTTCGACATCTACCAGGGTGAGACGCTCGGCATCGTGGGGGAGACGGGATGCGGCAAGAGCACGACCGCTCGCCTTCTGGTCCGTCTGCTCGACCCGACGAGCGGCGAGGTCATCATCGACGGCGAGAACATCTCTACGTGCAAGGGCGCGGCGCTGAAGGCGCTCCACCGGGAGGTCCAGATGATCTTCCAGGACCCCTACTCGTCGCTCAATCCCCGCAAGACCGTCGGCTCGATCATCGCCGACCCGTACGTGATCCACGGGCTGTACAAGGCTGAGGGAGGGCGCAAGAAGCGCGTACAGGAACTGATGGACCGGGTCGGTCTCAATCCCGAGCACTACAACCGCTACCCGCACGAGTTCTCCGGCGGCCAGCGCCAGCGGATCGGCGTGGCGCGGGCGATCGCACTCGAGCCCAAACTGCTGATCGCCGACGAGCCCGTCTCTGCACTCGACGTCTCGATTCAGGCGCAGGTCCTGAACCTGCTCCGCGGCCTGCAGGCCGAGATGGGCCTGACGCTGGTGTTCATCGCCCACGACCTGAGCGTCGTGCGCCACATGTGCAGCCGGGTCGCCGTGATGTATCTGGGCAAGGTGGTGGAGATCGGACCCGGCGATGCAATGTATGCCTTCCCGCGTCACCCCTACACCGGTGCGCTCCTCTCGGCCGTGCCCGTGCCCGACCCAGTGGCCGGCCGGCGCGAGCGCCAGTTGCTCTCGGGCGACGTTCCGAGCCCGGCCAATCCTCCCAGCGCGTGCCGCTTCCACACTCGCTGCCCGAAGGCGCAGGAGCGCTGTTCAGTCGACGATCCACCGCTCGAGGACAAGGGCACCGGCACCTATGCCGCCTGCCATTTCCCCCTCACCGAGGAGGAGGTCAGGCTGCGGCTCCCCCTGGCATTGAGGCGACCGCGCGAGCAGGCGCCGGGGTAAGGGGGACCTACTCCTCCTCGACGTACAGGCTCTCGACGGCCAGCTCCTGGCCGCGGCTGCTCCAGAGCTTGACCTCGAGGAAGTCACCCCGATAGTTGTCGGGGCCGATCAGCGTGAACCGCTGGTCGACCAGCTCGCACTGGTCGACGGCGAGGTTCGCCAGCTCGGCGGTCACGATCGCGCCTCCGGCGATCATCGGCACGCCCCAGACGATCGTCATGTCGGCGGCGTTGCCCTCCTCGCCGCGCCACCGGCCGATCACGTCGTCGTTGAGGTCGATCTTCCAGTCGGGGTTGCTCTCGGCGATCTCCGCGGTGAAGTCGGCTCGGCCATCGAAGTCGCTCGGACCGCCGGGCCCCTCAGCAAACGAGACGAACCCGAACAGCTCGTAGCCCTCGACCGTGCGAGCCGTGGCGGGGATGTAGGTGCGGCCCGCGTAGGTCCGGTCCGGGAACCACGCGATTTCCCCCGGCTCGCCGATCTCCTCCCCCTCGGTGTCGATCGCGCGGCAGGCATCGAGGAAGTGGCCCTGCAGGGTGTCCGCCCAGCGCCCATACGGCAGGCCCTCCTTCGGCGGCTCGGCGGCAAAGCTGATCACGAAGCGGTCGGTGGGCGCCATCGGGGGCGAGAGCCTACCGAGGCGGCTCGCGGACGGGGTGGCCGCCCTCTAAAACGCGCCGCGCCGACTGAGGACCGCGGGGATCGTCTTGAGCAGGATCGAGAGGTCGAGCAGGATCGACCAGCGCTCGAGGTAGAGGAAGTCGAGCCGTACGAGGTCGTCGAAGTCGAGATCGGAGCGTCCCGATACCTGCCAGAGCCCGGTGATCCCGGGCAGCACGAGGTAGCGCTTCTTGTGCCACTCCTCGAGTCGCTCGAAGTCGCGCATCGGTAGCGGCCGCGGGCCGACGAGCGACATCTCACCGCGGACCACGTTGACCAGTTGGGGCAGCTCGTCGAGGGAGAAGCGCCGGAGGATCCTGCCCACCTTGGTGAGCCGCGGATCACGCCGGATCTTGAACAGCGCCCCCGACTTCTCGTTCAGCGGCTCGAGATCGGCCTGGATCTGGTCGGCGTGCTCGCGCATCGTGCGGAACTTGAAGCAGTAGAACGGCCTGCCGGCCATGCCCGGCCTGACCGAGCGATAGATCGCCGGCCCGCGCGAGCTCAGCCTCACCGAGATCGCGATCGCCAGCAGGACCGGGCTCAGGATCACCAGCGAGAGGATCGATACGACGAGGTCGAACGTGCGCTTGAGCGCATAGTCGATGCCTTCGAAGACCGGTGGTCTGAGCGTGAACAGCGGCACGGTCTGGCCGGGCACGAACTCCGCGCGGTCGATCAGGATCTCCATCGTCGACGGCGCGACGTGCACCGTCACACCGCGGCGGTGACACAGGTCGACAAGCTCGACAGCCTTCTCCTGCGGGAAGTCCGGGTCGGCGATGATCACCTCCTGCACCCGCTCGCTCACGAGCACCTGCGGTAGCTCGTGCAGCTCGCCCAGCGAGCGCAGCCCATTCTGAGGACGCGGGGTGAGCGAGATGTAGCCGACGAGCTGAACCCGTGTGCGCGATCGGTCGGCGAGCGCGTGCGCCACGGCCTCGATGTGCTTGCCGGAGCCGACGAGCAGCGCGCGACGCGTGTACCCGGCCTGCTCGAGCAGCCATCCGGTGAAGCGCAGGTGCAGCTCTCTCAGCGTCGCGATGTAAAGCGTGCTGAAGAACAGCGACGCGTAGAAGACGTAGTAGCTGGTGAAGTGCTCCCCGTTGGCCAGCGCGAACACGAGCGCGATGATCGTGACCTGGAACAGGGCAGTCGCGATCCGGGCGAACCCAGGCCGGCGCGGGCGATCCGCGTAGAGATCGGCGCGAGCGAACATCAGGACCGTGATCAGGTAGGCGAAGGCGAGCCAGTGGCGTGTCTCGTTCCACGCCTGCGCAGCGCTCCCGTCGCCGAGGATCGCGAGCTTGATCAGCAGCGAGGTGAACAGCGCGCCGGCGACGCCGATCCAGTCGAGGATCAGCAGCGACAGCACCCTGGCCACCCGGCGCAGGGTCTCGAGCCGCAGCAGGAATGAGAGGGCGGCGGGGCGCTTACGACGGACGTCCCGCGCGGGGAGCGTCGTCGGCGGGGGCGGATCGTATGCGCCGCTCCCGTTGGTGCCCGTAGCCTCTTGCTGCTCGATCGTCACGTTGCCTGTCGGCCCGTCATCTCTCCCCCGCATTGGTAACGGTATCTTGACATCGAAGTTACGAAGTAAGCGCGCGCCGGACCATGCGCCTGCGTGCCCGCGAGCGATTTTGTGTTAACGCGCAGTTTTAGCGTGCGGTGCCGACGAGCGTGGCCACGCCCGACTGGTCGATCGTCCGCCGCAGGCCCTCGCGCAGGTCGATCGTCGGTTCCCAGCCGAGGATCTGACGCGCCAGCGTGATGTCCGGCTGGCGAACCTGGGGATCGTCGGTGGGCAGCGCCTCAAACACGATCTCCGCCTGAGACTCGGTCACCTCGACCACCGCCTTGGCGAGTTCGAGCAGCGTGTACTCGTCGGGATTGCCGATGTTGATCGGCTCATGGTGGCCCGATTCGGCCAGCGCGATCAGGCCCCGGATCTCATCCTCCACGTAACAGAACGATCGGGTCTGGGATCCGTCGCCGAACACGGTGATCGGTCGGTCCTGCAGCGCCTGGCGCAGGAACGTCGGGATCGCACGGCCGTCGTGCGGCCGCATCCGCGGGCCGTACGTGTTGAAGATCCGGACGATCGACGTGTCGACGCCCTGTTGGCGGTGATAGGCCATCGTCAGCGCCTCGGCGTATCGCTTGGCCTCGTCGTAGACGCCGCGGGGGCCGATCGGGTTGACATGGCCCCAGTAGGTCTCGCGCTGCGGGTGCTCCTGTGGATCGCCGTAGACCTCGCTGGTCGAGGCGAGCAGGAACCTGGCCCGGTGCTTCTTGGCCAGTCCGAGCGTGTGATGCGTCCCGTAGGAGCCCACCTTGAGCGTATGAAGCGGCAGGCGCAGGTAGTCGATCGGCGATGCCGGAGACGCCAGGTGGTAGACGAAGTCGACGGACTCGTCGACCGAATACGGCTCGATGATGTCGAGGTTGAGATGGACGAAGTTCTCGTCGCGGATGTGCTCGATGTTGGCCAGCGAGCCGGTTTCCAGGTTGTCGACGCAAATGACGCGATGACCCCGACGCAGCAGCTCATCGCACAGATGAGAGCCGACGAACCCCGCGCCACCCGTCACTAAGCAGGTAGGCATGACCAGCAATCTACCTTGACCCCGGGCGGCAGGCGTCACATCTCTGTCTGCCCGTAGGATCAGACGGGACCTACGAGAGGAGAAATGATGGCCGCAGCGCGGTTTGTGGAGCGTCTGAACGAGCAGATCGGCTACGAGTTCGCTGCGTCTCAGCAGTACATCGCCAACGCGGTGTTCTTTGACTCGCTGACGCTTCCCCGGCTGGCGGCGTTCTTCTACACCCAAGCGGTCGAGGAGCGCAACCACGCGATGATGATGGTGCGCTACCTGCTCGACGCCGATGCCCAGGTCCGGATCCCCGGCGTCGCGGCTCCCGAGACCGACTTCGGTGACCCGGTTGCGCCGGTGGCGCTCGCGCTCGACCAGGAGAAGCGGGTCAGCGACCAGGTCGCCTCGCTGGCCGGAGTCGCGCGCGAGGAGGGGGACTACCTCTCAGAACAGTTCGTGCAGTGGTTCCTCAAGGAGCAGGTGGAGGAGGTGGCGACGATGTCGGCGCTGCTTGCGGTCGTCGAGCGCTCGGGGGAGACGCCACACGTCGTGGAGGACTACCTGGTTCGCGAGCACAGCGTCGAGGCGGCCGATCCGACGGCGCCGCCCGCCGCAGGCGGCGCGATCTAGCTGTAGTTCCTGATCACGTTGTTCCGGTCTATGGGGTAAGCCATCCGGTGCTCCTTGGAGGCTGACAGGTGCTCAAGCCAGTCAATCTCCTAGGAGGACACCGGATGAAGACCCACGCTAACGCGAGGCTCAGTCTGAAAGGCCGCGAGTTGTTGATCGCTCGGGTTGAGGATGCGGGGTGGTCGCTGAGCGCGGCCGCCGAGGCGGCCGGGATCAGTGACCGCACCGCGCGCAAGTGGATCGCCCGCCACCGAGCCGAAGGGCTCGAGGGTTTGCTGGATCGATCCTCGGCGCCCACGGTCGTCGCGAACCGCACCGACGACCGCCGAGTCGAGGTGATCGCCGCGCTCAGGCGGTTGCGGATGACGGGTGCCGAGATCGCCGAGAGCTTGGATATGGCGCTCTCGACCGTGTCGGGAATTCTGGCCCGGATCGGGCTGGGGAAGCTCGGCCGGCTCGGCCTGGAGCCCGCGCAGCGCTACGAGCGAGCTCGCCCCGGTGAGCTGATCCATATCGACGTCAAGAAGCTCGGACGGATCCACCAGGGCGCCGGCAAGCGGGTCACCGGCGTCAAACGCAACCCTCATCGCACCTACACCGACGCCGACGGTCATGTCCGTGCGAGGATCGGCTGGGAATACGTGCACGTCTGCATCGACGACGCCACCCGCCTGGCCTACGTCGAGGTCCTCGGCGACGAGAAGGCGATCACCGCCGTTGGGTTCCTTCGCCGCGCCGTTGCACACTTCGCCGCCTACGGCATCACCACCGAGCGAGTGATCACAGACAACGGGTCGGCCTACCGCTCAACGATTCACGCGATCGCGTGCCGCACACTCGGCATCCGCCACCTCCGGACCCGGCCCTACCGACCCCAGACCAATGGCAAAGCCGAACGATTCATCCGCACCATGCTCGGCGGCTGGGCCTACGGCGCGATCTACCGCGACAGCGACGAACGAAACGCCGCCCTCGCCGGCTGGGTGGACTTCTACAATCGCCGCCGACCACACGGCGCTCTCAGCCACAAGCCACCGTTAGCCCGCCTCAGTGAGCTGAACAACCTCCTCGGGTCCTACAGCTAGCTCGCCGCGCGCCGGCGCAGGACATGCTCATCGCCGCGCCGCAGCGTGACCTTCTCGCTGTCCATGTACTCGAGCAGCGCCTGCGCGAACTTGCGTGAGGTCCCAAGCTCATCGCGCAGCTGAGCCAGCGTGATCGCGCCGCCGCCCGACTGAGCGATCGCGATCACCCGCTCGCGGACCGTGCCCAGCGTCTCCGGGTGGAAGTGCAGCGTCCTCGAGACGCGCACCGCTCGTCCGGCGGCGCGGAGCGCGGCGAGATCGTCGGGGTCGAGCTCACCGTCTGGTGGCGGCTCGAACCCGGCATCGCGGAGCCGGGCCTCGAGCGCCAGCGCACGCGGCTCGAGTGGCAGGGGCCCGGGGTCGGGTTCGGGCGCTGCGGGCGCGCGGGTCTGGACGGCTGCGTCGGCCGTCGCCTGAGCCCGTCCCGAGGCGAGCGCGCTCAGCTGCGTCAGCAGCTCGCGCGAGGGGCCGTGCTTCTTCGGGGACGGGTCCAGCACCCGTCCGCCGCCGAGCGTGTCCGGCGGGGCGATCTGGCGGATCACCAGCCGATCATCGCGCGCCGGGACAAGTGCGTGCTCGAGTCGTAGCTGCCAGAAGTCGCCCCCGAGCCAGGCCAGCCGGGCAGCGCTCTCCCGCGTGCCGTGGTGAACCTGGACGCGGGCCCCGTGGTCGGGGTCGCGGTCCTCGAAGCGCAGCTCGGCATCGAGCAGATGGGTCGCAACGAGGCCGGCTCGCTGACTCGCGAGCACGTCGCCGCGATCGATGTCGGCGACCGCCGCGCCGGTCAGGTTCACCGCCACGCGCTGACCCGCCGCGGCGTGCTGGAGGGCCTCGTCGTGAACCTGGACACCGCGCGCGCGGACCTTCCGCCCCTCGGGGAGCACGACGAGCTCGTCGCCCCGCGCGATCGTGCCCGTCCACAGCGTTCCAGTGACCACGGTCCCGGCACCCCTGATCGTGAACACGCGGTCGATGTGAAGCCGGGCCGGCGCGGGACTGTCCGCGCGACTCGGCGTGGCCGCGGCTGCGCGCGCCAGCGCCACCCGCAACTCGTCGATCCCCGCTCCGGTTCTCACCGAGACCGGCACGACCTCCACGTCGCCGAGCAGCGCGTGAGCCCCCGCGATCGCGCCTGCGGGGTCGGCCAGGTCGGTCTTCGTCACCGCCGCGACACCTCTCCCGACACCGAGCGCTCGCAGTACCGCCGCATGCTCACGCGTCTGCGGCATCACCCCATCGTCGGCCGCGATCACCATCAGATAGAGATCGATTCCGGTGGCCCCGGCGACCATCGTGCGGACGAAGCGCTCATGGCCGGGGACATCGACGACGGAGACGCGACGATCGCCGGGGAGCTCGAGGCTCGCGTACCCAAGCTCGATCGAGATGCCCCGCGCCTGCTCCTCGGGCAGCCGGTCCGTATCGGTGCCGGTCAGCGTACGGATCAGCGCGGTCTTGCCGTGATCGATGTGCCCGGCAGTGCCGAGCGTCAGCGGCGCCGGCGTCATCGAGGCAGACGCACCGCTGCGGCCACGAGCGCGATCTCGTCGTCCGCCAGGGTGCGGGGATCCAGCAGCACGCGGCCGTCGTGGATGCGGGCGATCACCGGCGGGTCGGCCGCCCGCAGCATGCGCACGATGACGGCCGGGTCCGCGTCGACGTTGAGCGCCACGGCGGGACCCTCGAGCTCGAGCAACGGCAGCGCTCCGCCTCCGACGCGACCGACCGACTGCACGATCTCGGCCGGCTCTCCGATCGCCTCGGCAAGCTGCGTGCAGCGCTCACTCAGCTCTTGCGCGGAGACCTCGAGCATCGCCAGCACCGGGATCTCGCGACGCGCGCGTTCAGGCTCGCGGTAGAGCGCTAGGGTGGCCTCGAGTGCGGCCAGCGAGAGCTTGTCGATTCGCAGCGCGCGGGCGAGCGGGTGGCGCCGGGCCGCGGTCACAGCCGCCGCGGTGCCGATCAGCAGGCCGGCTTGGGGACCGCCGAGCAGCTTGTCGCCCGAGCAGCAGACCAGCGCCGCCCCTGCGGCCACGGACCGCCGCACCCCCGGCTCATCCGAGAGCGCCAGGCTGCCATCGGCCAACACGCCTGAGCCGACGTCGTCGATCACCGGCACGCCGAGACCGCTCAGCTCCCCGATCGACACCTCCTCGACGAAACCGATTGACCGGAAGTTCGACGGATGCACTCGCAGGACGGCGCCTACCTCTTGCTCGTGTGAGGCGATCGCGTCCCGGTAGTCGTCGACCCTGGTTCGATTCGTGGTCCCGACCTCGACCAACGTCGCCCCGGACTGCGCGATGACCTCGGGGATCCGGAAGCCCCCGCCGATCTCCACCAGCTGTCCGCGCGAGACGATCACGACCCTGCCCGGGCCGGCAAGCGCCGCGGTCGCGAGCAACACGGCGGCGGCGCCATTGTTGACGACGAGCGCAGCTTCGCCGCCAGTGAGCTCCGCCAGAAGCTCTTCGACATGCTCCTGGCGGCTGCCGCGCGCGCCCGTCTCAAGGTCGAGCTCAAGGTTGCTGTAGCCGGCGGCGATCCGGCTGACCGCGCGGCGGGCCGCGTCGCTGAGCGGGGCCCGCCCGAGGTTCGTGTGGACGATCACCCCGGTCGCGTTGAGCACGCGGCGCAGGGACGGCTGCTCGAGCCCGACGACGATCTCCCGCGCCCGGTCGACCAGGTCCCGCTCATCGGTGCCGCCGGAGCGAATCAGCGCCCGCCGCTCTTCGATCGCCAGTCGCGCGGCCGCTACGGCCAGGCTGTGCGGTGCGTTCAACGCCCCGGCCAGCTCGTGGACGGCGGGCAGCTCCCTCAGGGCCGCGGCGTCGTTCCCTTCACCCACTCGCCCTCCTCCTTCTTCCAAACCGGGACCTTCGCCTTGATCTCGTCGATGATCTCGCGTGCCCCGTTGAACGCAGCGTCGCGGTGCGGGGCCGACGCGGCGACCGTCACCGACGGCTCGGACAGCGGCACGGTTCCAATGCGATGCTCGGCGGCGGCCGCGCACAGCCCATGCCGGCTGATCGCGGCGGCGACGATCTCCGCGATCTTGCGCTCGGCCATCGGAGCGTAGGCCTCGTAGAGAAGCTCGGAGACCTCGCGCGTGACGCCGGAGAACGTCACGACCGCGCCGGCTCGCGGATCCCGGACCAGCTCGATCAGTGGATCGAGCGCGAGCGGCTGGTCGGTGACGCGCGCGTGCTGGTGGGCGACCGAGCCACCCGAAACGGGCGGAATCAGCGCCAGCTCGTCTCCTGGGTGCAGACCCTCCGACGGCTCCGCGTAGTCCTGGTTGACCGCCATCACGATCGGAACACCGTCGGTCAGTGCCCCCAGCTGGGCCAGAGCGTCGGCGACACACGCGTCGTCGGGCAGCTCGAGCTCGAGCTCGTCGGCGCCGGCGCGCTCACGCAGGACGGCGAACAGGCGCACTCGCACGTGCATGGCTCCGAAGGCTAGCTCTGTTGATGACTTGTTAGCGCTCGGGCCCGGGCCTGCGAGGTCGCCTATTCTCCCGGCGGGGCTTTTCAACGAGAAGGAGTTAGATGCGTACATGGAGGAGCTACGTGATTGCATCGCTTGCGGTGCTCTGCGTAGCCATCGTTGCAGGGTGCGGGAGCAGCAGTAGCAGCAGCAGTTCCACGTCCACGAGCTCGTCGAGCGCTTCGACCGGCTCGAACGCCTCGGTCGTGGCAATGGTCCCGTCGTCGGTGAAGTCGAAGGGCACACTCGTCGTCGCCGCTGACGCGAGCTACGCGCCGGACGAGTTCTTTGCCACCGACGGCAAGACCGTGATCGGGATGGACGCTGACCTCGCGAAGGCGCTCGGCGCCGTGATGGGGCTGAAGGTGAACGTGGTGAACGCCACGTTCGACAGCATCATCCCGGGCCTCGCCGCCGGCAAGTACGACCTCGGCGCTTCGTCATTCACCGACACCAAGGCGCGCGAGAAGACCGTGGACTTCGTCACCTACGCCAACGTTGGGGAGTCGTTCTTCACGAAGGCGTCCGGTGGCGCGACCATCAGCAGCATTGCGGATATCTGCGGTCACACCGTTGCGGTCGAGAAGGCCACGACGGAGGAGACCGACGCTCAAACCCAGAGTGCCAAGTGCAAGAAGGCCGGCAAGCCCGGTGTCACCGTGCTCGTGTTCCCCGACCAGAACGGCGCCAACCTGGCGCTGTCGAGCGGCCGGGCACAGCTCGTGTTTGCCGACTCGCCGGTCGCCGCCTATGCGGTCCAAGAAGTCAAACGGCCAGTTCAAGCTCGTGGGCGCAGCCTATGCGACGGCGCCGTACGGCCTTGCGATGGCCAAGGGCAACGGCCTCGACAAGGCGGTTCTCGCCGCGCTGCAGGTGCTGATGAAGAACGGCCAGTACAAGGCGATCTTCGCCAAGTGGGGCCTCAACTCGAGCACCATCACGGACCCGAAAATCAACGGCGCCATCTCCTGATCAGTAAAACTAAGCTCCGAGGTGACTACCTCAGAGCTTTCTGAAGAACGGTCGGGACGGCCCGAAGACATAAGGGCCGTCCCGCTCCGTCGCCCGGGGCGATGGATCGCGTCGGTGATCGTGCTGCTGATCGCGGCATCGATCATCCGCGCGATCGTCACCAACCCGAACTTCCAGTGGCACGTTGTCGGGCAGTACCTGTTCGACGCCCGCATCCTCCACGGCGTCATCAAGACCCTCGAGCTGACCGCCGTGGCGATGATCATCGGGCTCGTCCTGGGCATCGTGTTCGCCGTGATGCGGCTCTCCCCGAACCCGCTCGTGTCGTGGTTTGCCTGGCTGTACATCTGGTTCTTTCGTGGGACGCCACTGCTCGTACAGTTGCTGTTCTGGGGATTCATCGGAGCGCTGTTTCACCGCATCGACATTGGCGTCCCGTTCGGCCCCGCGATCATTCACGCGAACGCGAACACCCTGATCACACCGTTTGTCGCCGCGACGCTTGGCCTTGGCCTGAACGAGGGTGCCTACATGTCCGAGATCGTCCGCGCGGGAATAATCTCAGTCGATGAGGGCCAAACCGAGGCGGCCCAGTCGCTCGGCATGAGCCGTCTTCAGATCATGCGAATCATCGTGTTGCCGCAGTCAATGCGCGTGATCATCCCTCCGACCGGCAACGAAACGATCTCGATGCTGAAGAACACCTCGCTCGTGATCGTGCTCGGGTCCGTCTTCGACCTCCTGTTCGAGGCACAGCAGATCTACGCGGCGACCTATCAGACGATTCCTCTGCTGATCGTCGCAAGCATCTGGTATCTCGCGATGACCAGCGTGCTGTACGTCGGCCAGTACTTCATCGAGCGCCGCTTCGGCCGCGGCTTCAGCCGGACACAGCAAGTCACAATGCGCGAGCGCTGGTTCTCGTTCAGGCATGGCCAATGAGTGAGTCAATGGTCAAGGCCGAGGGCGTGCGCAAGCGCTTCGGGCGCCAGGAGGTCCTGAAGGGGATCAACATCGAGGTCGGCCGCGGTGACGTGATGTGCCTGCTCGGCCCGTCCGGCTCGGGCAAGTCGACCTTCCTGCGCTGCCTCAACCACCTGGAGAAGATCAACTCCGGTCGCATCTCCATCGACGGCGAGCTGGTCGGCTACCGCGAGAAGGGTGACAAGCTCTACGAGATCAGCGAGCGCGACGTGTGCCGCAAGCGGGCCGAGATCGGGATGGTCTTTCAGCACTTCAACCTCTTCCCGCACATGACCGCGCTCGAGAACGTCACGCTTTCGCCGATCAAGGTGGCGAAAGTCGGCCGGGACGAGGCGCGCCGGCGGGGGAACGAGCTGCTCTCCCGAGTCGGTCTCGGGGACAAGGTCGATGCCTACCCGGTCTCGCTCTCGGGCGGACAGCAGCAGCGCGTGGCAATCGCCCGGGCGCTCGCCATGCAGCCGAAACTGATGCTGTTCGACGAGCCGACCTCGGCGCTAGATCCCGAGCTCGTCGGCGACGTCCTCGACGCCATGCGCCAGCTGGCCAAGGACGGGATGACGATGATCGTCGTCACGCACGAGATGGGCTTCGCCCGCGAGGTGGCGGACAACGTCGTGTTCATGGACGACGGCGTCGTGGTTGAGTCAGGGCCGCCGAGCGACGTGCTCACCAACCCCCAGCACGAGCGCACGAGGACCTTCCTGTCGAAGGTCCTCTGACGTGGCGCGCCGAGCGCGGTCCGCGGGCGGGGTCCCCGATCCCCGCCCGCCCCGGCCGCGTCTGACGCTATGGCTTGAACTTCGCCTGGCAGGCCTGGATCTTGCCCGTGTCGGTGCCCGCGGCGGCGATGCACGCCGTCAGGTTCTGGACGCCGGCTGGAACCGCCCCGCCGCTCTGCTTGTTGGCGTTCTGAACTGCCTGATTGAGCTGCTGCTCTCCCTGCTTCACCGCACTGTTGGCGGTGTCGTTATTCGGCTTGATCACCGCGAAATACAGGACCAGGACGATTGCGACCGACACGCCAAGCGCGATCAGCCGGTAGACGGGATTGCGGGCGACCACGACCATTGTTGAGCCCCCCTGTTGGTGGTTGACGCACAGAAAAGTAGGGTCAGGACGGCCGCTTGTCAGTGTCAGGTGAGTCTCGGTCTGGTCGCGCTCGGTCGTGCACGGGTAACCTTGCGGCGATGGCGACCACGCCCGAGCACCGCACTATCGCGCCGATTGTCGGTCCCGACGATCCGCGCCGATTCACGGATTCGGGGATCGAGATCGACCCGCTCTACACCGAGGAGGACCTGCCTCAGAACCTGCCCGAGCGACTCGGTGAGCCGGGCCAGTATCCGTTCACGCGCGGCATCCACCGCGAGATGTACCGAAAGCAGCTGTGGACGCACCGTCAGTACGCCGGCTATGCGAGCGCCAAGGAGTCAAACCAGCGCTACCGCTACCTGCTCGAGCACGGGTCGACGGGCCTCAGCATGGCCTTCGACCTGCCGACGCAGCTGGGGCTCGATTCCGACGATCCCCGCTGCCTCGGCGAGGTCGGGCGCACGGGGGTCGCGATCGACACGATCGACGATATGCGCACCGCGTTCGATGAGATCCCGCTCGATCAGGTCTCCACCTCGATGACGATCAACGCGCCCGCCGCCGTCCTGCTGCTCCTCTACGAGCTGGTCGGAGAGGAGCAGGGGGTCCCGGCCGAGCAGCTGCGCGGGACCACGCAGAACGACATCCTCAAGGAGTACATCGCGCGCGGGAACTTCATCTACCCGCCCGCGGGTGCGATCCGCCTCACCACGGACCTGTTCGCCTACTGCAACGAGCGCGTGCCGAGCTGGAACACGATCTCGATCAGCGGTTATCACTTCCGTGAGAAGGGCTGCTCGGCCATCCAGGAGGTGGCGTTCACGCTCTCCAACGGGATCGCGTACGTGCAGGCCGCGCTCGACGCGGGCCTCGAGATCGACAAGTTCGGGCCTCGCCTCGCCTTCTTCTTCAACGGGCACAACAACGTGTTCCAGGAGGTGGCGAAGTTCCGCGCCGCCCGCAGGATGTGGGCGGAGATCATGCGCGAGCGCTTCGGGGCCGCCGACGAGCGCTCCTGGCGGCTGCGCTTCCACACGCAGACCGGGGGCGTCACGCTGACCGCGCAGCAGCCTGAGAACAACATCGTCCGCGTGGCACTGCAGGGGTTCGCCGCGGTCTGCGGCGGCACGCAGTCGCTGCATACCAACGGCTTTGACGAGGCGCTGGCGCTGCCGACCGAGCGCGCCGCCAAGATCGCGCTGCGCACCCAGCAGATCATCGGCTACGAGTCCGGCGCCGCTGACACCGTCGATCCGTTCGCCGGCTCGTACTTCGTGGAGGCGCTGACGGACGAGATCGAGCTGCGCTCCAAGGAGCTGATCGCGAAGATCGACGAGCTGGGTGGTTCGGTGCAGGCGATCGACTTCATGAAGAACGAGATCGAGGAGTCGGCGTTCGGCTACCACGAGCGCTACCGGATCGAGCAGGACATCGTGGTCGGGGTGAACAAGTTCGTCGAGGACACGCCAGAGGTCCCCGACATCCTGCGCGTCGATCCTCAGTCAGAGCGCGAGCAGGTCGATCGGCTGAACGCCTTCAAGGCCGACCGCGACTCCTCGCTGGTGGAGCAGCGGCTGTCCGAGGTTCGTGCCGCCTCCGAGGGAACCGAGAACCTGCTTCCCGTGCTTCGCCAGGCGCTCAAGGACCGCTGCTCGATGGGCGAGGTCTGCGGCGCCATGCGCGACGTGTTCGGCGAGTATCAGCCGACCTTCTGATCCGCCGCGTCTGACGGCTCGGTTACGGTGGCGGCCATGCTCTCTCTCGCCACCAGCTTTCAGGAGCCGGACACCATCTCCGTCTACAACGTCGTGATCTTCATCCACATCACGGCCGCGATCGTCGCCTTCGGCGTCACGTTCGCCTACCCGATCATCGACGCGACGCTTCACCGGCCCGGCAACCTGCAGCATCTCGCCTGGTGGCACCGGACGCAGGTCCAGCTCGGCCAGAAGCTGATCACGCTGTCTGCCACCGTTCTGCTCCTTGCCGGGCTTTACCTCGGCGCCAAGGGGCCCTACGGCTTCGGGAAGACGTTCGTCTCGGTAGGGATCCTGATCGTCGCGATCCTGCTCGGGCTGGGCGGATCCTTCTTCGCTCCACAGGAGCGCAAGGCGGCCGAGCTCGCCGAGCGCGACATCGCCGCCGCTGCCGGAGGCGAGATCAGCCTGAGCGCTGAATACGAGGCGGTCGCGCGGCGGCTGCGGATCGTCGGGATCGTGGCCGCCGCACTGGTCGTGCTCGCGGTGTTCCTGATGGTTACGAAGCCGCTCTGACGGTAACCCTGCGGGCGATGCGGATTTTCTTCGCCGGCGCGAGCGGAGTCATCGGTGTGCAACTCGTCCCGATGCTGATCGAGGATCGCCACGTGGTCGCCGGGATGACCCGATCGCCCGATAAGGCCGAGGGGCTGCGCCAGGTCGGGGCCGAGCCCGTCGTGTGCGACGTGTTCGACGCCGACGCCCTGACCCGCGCGGTGGTGGAGTTCAGGCCCGATCTGGTCATGCACCAGCTGACCGATCTCCCCGACACGGTCGATCAAATCGGCGCCTTCCGGGACCGCAACAATCGAATCCGAACCGAGGGCACACGGAACCTGCTGGCGGCCGCGGACGCCGCCGGCGCCACGAGGTTCGTCGCGCAGAGCATCGCCTGGAGGCCCCCCGCCGGCGCAGAGGCGGTCGACGAGCACGAGCGGATGGTGCTCGACGCCGGCGGCCTCGTGCTCGAGTACGGGACCTTCTACGGCCCCGGAACCTACGGCGGCGACCGGGTTCCTGACCATCCTCGGATCCACGTGTCCGACGCGGCGCGCCGGACGATGGAGCTCCTTGAAGCCCCGTCGGCGGTCGTGGTCGTGGCGGAGGACGCCGACCCGGTTCCTTAGATGTTCGTCTAGGCCGCCTCGCCGGCAGCGGGCCGATGACGACTGCATGAGGGCGTTGCAGGACGCGCGTATCGACTGGCGCCGGGTCGGCCGGCGGACGCTGTTCGCGCTGCTGGTCTATTTCCTGGTCGCCTCCGTGCTCGGCCAGATCGGTCAGAACGGGGCGCAGCACGTGTACGGCTTCGACTTCCACGGCGGGATCTGGAAGGCCGGCCACGACATCCTGGCCGGTCGCTCGCCGTACGGACCACCGGACACGGGCCGGCTGGCCGCAGTCGGCAACGCCTACATCCCACCGCCGCCGCTCGCCGAGGTGTTCCTCCCGCTCGCGCTGCTCCCGTATTGGGCGGCGATCACGCTGTTGAACGTGATCTGCGTGCTGGCGCTCGCGGCGGCGCTCAGGCTCCTCGGCGTGCGCGACTGGCGGGTCTACTTCCTATGCCTGCTCTCCGCCCCGTTCGTGTTCTCGCTCTGCTACGGAGACCCGGACGCGATCTACATGCTGCTGGCTGCAGTCGCCTGGCGCTGGCGCGATTCGCGCTGGGGCGCTGTCGCCGTGGGCGCCGTGATCGCCGCGAAGCTGATCCTGTGGCCGCTGCTGCTGTGGCTGGTGCTCACGCGGCGCCCGCGCTCGGCGGCGATCGCCGCGGTCACGGCCGGCGGCATGCTGCTCGGCTCCTGGGCGGCGATCGGATTCAAGGGCCTGGCGCAGTACCCCCGCCTCCTCGCCGCGGACGACGCCTCCAGTCGATCAACCATTCTCTGGCGGCCGCGCTCCGGAGCGTGGGGATCCCCGACGGGTCGGCGTTGCTGCTGGCGCTCGGGATCGCGCTGGTGGCCGGCCTCGCGATCGCCCTCATCGCGCGCCGGAGCGATCACGGATGGTTCACCGCGGCGATCCTGACCGGTCTACTGTCCACCGCGTCCCTGTACCCGAACTACTTCATGATCCTGTTCGTGCCGCTCGCCGTCGCGAGGCGGCGGTTGAGCCCGGCCTGGCTGCTGACCGTCGCGCTGTGGGCGCCGATCGAGTCCGGAACCTGGCAGGTATCGATCCAGCTTCTGATCGTGGTCGCGATCGCCTGGGCGACCGTCCGCGGCCGCGGCAGTGCCCGGCCGGCGCCCGCGCTCGTGCCAAGGCTCGGGCCTCCACCCCTTTCGGGCTGAGCTCAGCGTTCGCTGTCGAGGTGCGCCATCTGCGGCTCGGGGTAGCGGGTGCCGGAGGCTGCGTCGGCCGGGATCGCTTGCTCCACGCGCAAGAGCTCGTCGTCGCTGAGCGACAGCCCGATGGCCCCGATCGCCTCTTCGAGTCGCTCCAGCGAGCGCGCCCCGATCAGCGGGACGATGTCGTCGCCTCGGGCCAGCACCCAGGCGATCGCGATCTGTGCCGGGGTCGCATCCTTCTCGGCCGCGATCGCCCGCAGCGCGTCCACCAGGGCGAGGTTGCGGCGCAGGTTCTCGCCCTGGAAGCGCGGCGCCCGGCTGCGGAAGTCCCGCGGCGAGAGCTCGCGGTCGGCCGAGAAATGGCCGCTGATCAGCCCGCGGGAGAGCACACCGTAGGCGGTGATCGCGATCCCCAGCTCGCGACAGGTGGGGAGGATGTCGGTCTCGATCCCGCGAGAGATCAGCGAGTACTCGATCTGCAGGTCGCAGATCGGGTGCACCGCGGCAGCGCGGCGGATTGTCTCCGAGCCGACCTCCGAGAGGCCGATGTACCTCACATACCCGGCCTCCACCATCTCGGCGATCGCGCCGATCGTCTCCTCGATCGGCACGTTCGCGTCCAGCCGCGCCGGCCGGTAGACGTCGATGTAGTCCGTGCGCATCCGCTGCAGCGAGTACGCAAGCGCCGTCTTGACCGCCGCAGGCCGGGCGTCGTAGCCAAGCCAGGAGCTGTCGGGACCGCGCTGGGCACCGAACTTCACGCTGATCAGCACTTCCTCACGCGGGCGCTGCTCGAGCGCCCGGCCGATCAGCATCTCGTTGTGGCCCATCCCGTAGAAGTCGCCCGTGTCCAGCAGATTGATTCCGTCATCGAGCGCGCGGTGGATCGTCGCGATGCTCTCAGCCTCGTCCGTTGGGCCGTACATCCCGGACATGCCCATACATCCGAGGCCGAACGTCGATACCTCGGGTCCGGTTGCTCCGAGCTGCCTGTTCTTCTGCATTGCGTTCCCCTATTCGCCGTTCACGGCTTCATTCTGACCGGTCCTCGTGCAAGGACGCGACCGCGGAAGGAGTCCCGTCGAGCCGCTCGAAGTTCGACGGCATGACACAGCACGAGGCAAGCCGGACCCTGGTCAAGTCGCCGCCCGAACTCTGGGCGGAGTGCAGTGACGCCGACTCGCTAGCGCGTCATCTCGACCAGTTCGGCGAGATTCAAATCACGAGGCTGGAGCCTGAGACCGCCGTTGCCTGGGAGGGCGAGCTTGCGAGCGGCACGGTACGGCTCGAGCCGTCTGGATGGGGAACCCGGGTGATCCTGACCGCCGAGGAGGCGGCCGGGGTCACCGAGATCGCCCCTGCCCCCCCGGTCGCGCCGGAGCCCGAGGTGATCGAGAAGCCCGTCCCGGAGCCGGAGGTGGCCGAGCCGGCGCCTCCGGAGCCCGTGGCGGAAGTCGACGTGGAGCCCGTCGCGGACCCCGTGGGCGAGGTCGACCCCGACCCCGACCCCGATCCGCTGCCACCGGCGGCGGTGAGCGATCAGCCGAAGGGATTCATGGGCCGCCTTCGCCGCTGGTTCTCCGGGCCACCGGCGTCGCGGGCGCCGGTCGAGCCCGAACCCGCGGCAGCAGCTCCCGAGCCCGAGCTGCTGGTCGGTGTACCAGCGATCGCTGAGCCTGAGCCGGTCGAGACCGAGCCCGTGGAGTCGTCGCCTGCCGCACCCGATCCGCTACCGGTCCAACCCGAGCCATCGCCTGCCGCACCCGAGCCCGTGCCGGTCGAACCCGAGCCGCTGCCGCCGGCGGCGAGCAACCACGAGCAGTCCTCCGGGTCGGCGATCGACGCCTCGGCGGCGCTTACCGCAGCCCTCGACAGCCTGGGCCAGGCTCACCACCGTCCCTTTTCGCGCGCGTAGCCGAGGCGGTGCTATAACCGCGCTAGGCCGCGGCGCGGGGGGCCTGGTCGCGAGGAGCGGCAGCGCTGAAACGGTCCCCAGTTCAGTCGAGGTTGGGCGCATGCCTCGTCGTCAGCTGCGTGCTGTCGGCGATCCTGGCGGCGTCCGCCGCCGCAGATCCGTCCGCGGACGCGGCGGCGAAGGTGCGCTCGCTGGTCCAGCGCCACATACACACGTGCCCGCACGTGTCGTTGCGCGGGGTCAAGGCCCAGCCGACCACTCCGGCCGAGGTGACGCCCTTCAGGCCCGCCGGCTACGACGTGATGGTGAGCGTCACCGACGCCGGCGGGGTGAGGGGGCTGTTCCTGGTCTCCGCCGGGGAGGTGTTCGCCGACAATCCGCTCGCCGCCGCGCTGCTCGGCGGTTGTCGCCATGACCCGTCCGCCCCGACCGGCGCTCTGGCCTGGCACGGCCTTCCATACCTGGATGCGGACGCCGGCGAGATCGAGGTCGGATCGGACGGGCCGTGGCACGGAACCCAGCCGAACCACCGGCTGCCCGCGTCCGCGGTACCGATCCCCGAGGGCGACGGGACCCCGGTCTGGGCCGGTAGGTGCCGGTCAGGTACGCAGACCGCGCGCTTCACCCGCACGCTGTACCTGCTCGGGCGCCCCGACTCGCTCGCGCTGAAGCTGTTCGGCGTGACCCGCGGCGGCCCGGATCCGCTCCAGTCGGCAAGCCTGGTGATCAACGGGCACCGGGCGCTTGCGATTGCCCCGGCCGGCGGCCTGACGACCGTGAGCGCGCCGCTGCGTGCCGAGGCACTGCGGGACCTCGCCTACGGGGCGAACCGCCTCGTGATGGAGGTCCGCAAAGCCGCGACCGGGCGCTGTAACGCACACAGCCATCGCCAGGTCGGTGTGCGCTTTCTCCTCACCGGCTCCTTCCACGCGAGCACGAGCGGGAGGAGTCTCAAGCTGCTTGGCGTCAACGGAGCCTGCGTCAGCTCCTGTGGCGGCTCGTTCGTTGTGCCGTTCGAGTTCCGGGTGCCCGGACCCTCGGCCCTGCTCGAGCCGCAGTTCACATTCGCGATCACGTTCGCGGAGCCGGAGCAGCTGGTACCCCCGATCAGAGCCGAGGAGGGGGGAGTCTCCGGCGGCCGCTGCAACGAGAGCCAGTCCGGGCTGCTGACCGTGGTGCTCGTGTGCTCGTGGCCGCCGTTTGCCGCCGGAACCGTCGGCCGGCTCAACTTCACCATCGTCTACGGCGTCGGAGCCAAGCCGCCGTTCCAGGAGCACTTCCGGATCCACTGGAAGCTGCCCGGGCAGGCCAGCCTGTCGGGTGTGAGGACACGTAGCGCGAGCGGCCACCGGCTCGTGACCGTCTGCTATCCCCGGGGCCCCGACTGCCGGGCACCCGTCGCCTGAGGGCGGGTACACTCGCCACCCCTTCAGCCCCGACCGAGGATCCGATGCGCGCCAAGGCCCCCGAGACCTATGAAGAGAAGCTCGACCAGCTCCAGGAGCTCAAGCACGAGGCGATCCACGCGGGCTCCGAGGCGGCGGTCGCCAAGCAGCACGAGAAGGGCAAGTACACGGCTCGGGAGCGGATTGAGAAGCTGCTAGACCCGGGCTCCTTCCAGGAACTCGACACGTTCGTGCGCCACCGGACCACGGATTTCGACATGGACAAGAACCGGCCGTGGGGCGACGCCGTCGTGACCGGGCACGGGACCATCGATGGCCGGCGGGTCTGCGTGTTCAGCCAGGACTTCACCGTCTTCGGCGGCTCGCTCGGCGAGGTGATGGGCGAAAAGATGTGCAAGGTCATGGATCTGGCGGCCAAGATCGGCTGTCCGGTGATCGGGATCAACGACTCGGGCGGAGCGCGGATCCAGGAGGGCGTTGTCTCGCTCGGCGCCTATGGCGACGTGTTCGTCCGCAACGTCAGGTGCAGCGGCGTGATCCCGCAGATCAGCCTGGTCATGGGGCCGTGTGCCGGCGGGGCGGTCTACTCGCCGGCGATGACCGACTTCATCTTCATGGTCAAGGAGACCTCCCACATGTTCATCACCGGCCCCGACGTGATCAAGACGGTCACCGGGGAGGAGGTCGGGTTCGAGGACCTGGGCGGCGCGATGTCGCACAACTCCAAGTCGGGCGTGGCCCACTTCGCGTCCGATGACGAGGACACCTGCCTCGAGGACACCCGCTACCTGCTGAGCTTCCTGCCCCAGAACAACCTCGAGATCCCTCCGCGCGTCCTGCCGACCGACGATCCGCTTCGGATGGACGCGGAGCTCGATCACGTCGTCCCGGACAACCCCAACAAGCCCTACGACATGCGCGACGTCGTCCGGCTGATCGTCGACGACGGGGAGTTCTTCGAGGTGCACGAGCACTACGCGCGCAACATCGTCTGTGGCTTCTCGCGGCTGAACGGCTACAGCGTCGGGATCGTCGGCAACCAGCCGAATCAGCTCGCCGGCGTCCTCGACATCGACTCGTCGTGCAAGGCGGGCCGGTTCGTCCGCACCTGCGACGCATTCAACATTCCGCTGATCACGTTCTGCGACGTCCCCGGCTTCCTCCCCGGTACCGAGCAGGAGTGGGGCGGCATCATCCGTCACGGCGCCAAGCTGCTCTACGCCTACACCGAGGCCACCGTCCCGAAGATCACGATCATCACCCGCAAGGCGTACGGGGGCGCCTACGACGTCATGGCGTCAAAGCACATGCTGGCGGACTTCAACTTCGCCTGGCCGACGGCCGAGGTCGCCGTGATGGGGCCCGAGGGGGCGGTCAACATCATCTACCGCCGCGACATCTCGTCCTCGCCGACCCCCGACACCCGCCGCCAGAAGCTGATCACCGACTACAAGGCGCATTTCGCCAACCCCTACGCGGCGGCGGAGAGGGGCTACATCGACGACGTCATCGTTCCGCACGAGACGCGCCCGAAGATCATCACCGCGCTCGAGACGCTCCAGACCAAGCGCGAGCCCGGCCCGAAGCGCAAGCACGGGAACATTCCGCTCTGACGGGGGCGCGCATGCGCGCCCCCCGCCGCCGGCGCATGCGCCGGCGGGGACCGGTCGCATGCGACCGGTCCTACAACCGGACCGTCTGTGCCTCCACACGTCCCTCGCGCCACGCCTCGAGCGCGGCCGAGGCCACGGCGAGGTCCTGGATCGCCAGCCCCGTGGAGTCGAACAGCGTCACCGCCTCCGGGCCCTGGCGGCCGGGCGCGTCGCCGGCCAGCACCGCACCAAGCTCGGTGACCTGCTCACGTGACACAAGCCCAGCCTGGATCGCGCCGGTCAGCTCGCCTCCGTGCGACGCCTGCTCCCACTCGTCGCAGAACAGCGCGCACGACGCCACCGCTCCGACCGACGCCTCGGCCTTGCCGGGGCCGTCTGCTCCGAGCATGTTCAGATGGAGCCCGGGTCGCAGGTCGCCGGCGTCGACCACCACCTCGAGCCCCGGCGTCACGCAGCAGACGACATCGGAGCGCAGCGCGGCCTCGCGTGGACCCTGGTCCCAGTCGAGCTCGCCGGCGAGCGCATGGGCGGTCTCGGCACGGGCGTCGTAACACAGGCCCGGCCCGTACCCGGCGGCGTTCAGGCAGCGGGCGGCCCAGGAGCCGTGGAGCCCGCAGCCGATGATGCCGACGGTCCGCGCGCCCTTGCGTGCCAGGGCCTCGGCAGCGACCGCGGCCACGGCTCCGGTTCGGAGCGCGGTGACCGAGCGGGCGTCGAGCAGCATCAGCGGTTCGCCGTTCTCGGCGTCGGATAGGCAGATGACGCCGGTGACGGTCGGCAGCCCATTGGCAGGGTTGCCGGGGAACGAGGTCACCCACTTCAGCAGCGCGAGTCCGTTGCCCCGTGCGGGCATCGCCCGGAAGTCGCCGAACGGTGGGCTCTCCAGGTAGACCTTGGGCGGCATCTCCCAGTCGCCGGCGTGAAAGCAGAGCAGCGCCTCGCGCACGCGGTCGATCGCCTCGGCGGGCGATACGGCCTCGAGCACCGCGCCTCGATGTAGCACCGGAATTTCGGTCACGGCCCGGGCACGATACCCTCGGCGACGATTTGAACCGTCGCCCAAAGATGTCGATAGTGGCGCCCAATGCGTCGCCGGAGGAGGCCGCCGCGCTCGTCGCGGCGCTCGAGCGGTTCATGCGCGAGACGGCCCCGCCCCGCGCATCGGCGCTCCCGCGCCAGGACCCGTGGCAGCGTGCGGCGCTGCACGAAGGGGCCGCCCGGCAGCCCGAGCTGCCGTTGCCATGGGCCTGACGACTGGCCCGGCGCAACTTGACTAAGACCTGACAAACCCGCATGATCCCGCGCCCGGGAACGGGGAGCCAGGCGCTTGGCCTGGGGCGAAAGGATCGGTATGAGGACTTGGGTGAGGATGGTCGTCATCGCGGGTGCGATCGCGATGTTCGGGGCGGCCGCGCAGGGGGCAGGCGCATACGTGCCGAGCGGCGCCGTGCCGGACGTCCCCACGGGGACGCCGGGGCCGCAGATCGTGCACCCACCTGGCGCCCCGAACCTCGATTGGCAGGGCGGACCGGTGATGCACACCAACCGCACCTACGTGATCTATTGGAACCCTTCGAACTGCACGTTGAACTCCGCACCCTGCGCCTATGACTCTGGGTATCAGGCGCTGGTCAACGGCTTCCTGACCAACGTCGCTGCTGACAGTCATAAGGCGACGAACGTCTACGCGCTCACCGGCCAGTACGGCGACTCGAGCGGCCGCGCGTTCTACGACTCCAGGTTCGTGGCCGCGGTTCAGGACGGCGATGCGGTTGCGTCGAACGGTTGCGCGCTTCCTCCGCCTCCGCCGACCAGCACTGGGCCCGGCTGGACGTTGTGCGTGAGCAACACACAACTCAAGGCCGAGGTGACGCACGTGGTCAGCGTTGACCACCTCCCGACCGGAATCGGGTCGATCTACTTCGTGGTCATGCCGAACGGCTTTGGCAGCTGCTTCGCGGCCGGACCCGACAACTGTTCGGTGTCCGGCGGCGGAACGGTCGTCGACCCGGTGACCGGGAGCTTCTGCGGATTTCACAGTGCGATGGGGACGGTCGGCAACCCCACGCTCTACGCGGACATTCCGTACAACGCGGTCACCGGACATTGCCGCTCGAACAATCCGCGTCCGAACGGCAACCCGGCCGACGCCACACTCGGCACGGTCAGCCACGAGCACATCGAGACGATCACCGACCCCCTCCCGGAGGGTGTGGGCAACCAGTTCACGGGCTGGGTGCAGAACAGCGACGGGGAGGAGATGGCCGATCTGTGTGCCGACAGCTTTGGGAACGCCCTCGGGACGACGTCATCCGGCGCCTACAACGAGATCATCGGCACCGGCCGCTACGTGCTTCAGGAGGAGTGGAGCAACGAAGACACCGGCGGTTCCTGCCAGCAGCGTGACGAGACCGATCCGGTGAGCACGAGCGCACCCAGCCACGGCGTCGTCGGCCTGCCCGTCACGTTCGCCGGGAGTGCCTCCGATCCGGACGGGTCGATCACCTCGTACGTGTGGAGCTTCGGCGACGGATCCGCGCTCGCGGCGGGCGCCCACCTGTCCCACACCTTCTCGCGCGCCGGGAGGTACTCGGTCACGCTGACGATCCAGGACATCGCAGGACAGCGTGCGTCGTCGGTCAGGACGATCGTGATCGCCGCTCCGGCGATCACCCACATCTCGTCCACGACGGGGCGGCACAAGTCGACGCTTTCGGTCTCCGTCAACGCGCCGGGGACGGTCCGGGTCGGCGGTAGGACCAAGGCGCTGGCGGCTCCCGGAACGGCCAAGTTCACCGTCGTCCTCGGCGCCAAGGGACGCTCGAAGCTCGCGCGCAAGGGCGTGCAGAAGGTCACGGTGAAGATCAAGGTGACGTTCTCCCCGACCACCGGCGCCCGCGAGACGAAGACCGCCCAGTTGACGTTCCGCGGGTAGGGGCGGCGGGGCCCCCGGTCTGGCGGCGGCGACGGTGGGTGGGCGGGTGTGGCCAGGGCGGCGGTCCGGACGAGCGGCGGCGGCCCGGACTTTGCGGTGGCGACGGTGGGCGGGGCGGGTGTGGCCCCCGGGGCAACAACGTCACGCTCGCGCCACCCAACCCCGGCCGAACGTGACAAAAGCCGCCGGTATCGGCGCCAACGTCACGCTCGCGGTCCGGGAGAGCTCGAATGTGACGTAATTACGGCCCCTCGCCGCCGCGCCCGCGCCGCCCGCCCTCGCCCCGCGCCGGACGAGCGGCGGCAGCGATCGCGCGGCGCGGACCGGACTTTTGCAACAAATCCGGCCCGGCCGGCGCGGCCGAGGCTGGAAACTCGCCGTCAGCCCTCAGCGCGACTTTCGCGCCGCGTTCGCGATCGTGGACCCGAGTTTGTTGCGTTGTTCGGGGTTCGGGCACCAGGTCCGCCCCTTCGCGGGCGTCCGGCCACGAGGAACCTCGCAACCCCGACCTCGAGGCCCGAGGAGGTGCGTCGAGGTCTGCTATGCGGGCCCAATCTCGCAAGCTCGCCGGCGGGGCAGCAGGTTTGCGAGGTTCCTCACGTATCGGGTCCGCCGCCCGCCCCGCTCCGCGCCCCCGCCGCGCCCGCCACGCCCCACCGCCCCCCACGCCCAAACCCCGCAAACCCCTGCGCAGCGCGGAAATAGCGTTATTCAGATCCCCTTTTGGTAAATTCACCTGGAATCCGCTGCCGGCAACCCTAAGGACCGTTATGGAGCCCGCTTCGCTTGACAGCACCCAGAGCCAGAAGTCGCCTCGCACCGGATCGCTCGAGAATCCGGAGGTCCTCGAGAACGTACCGGGGCATGTGATCCCGATCCTCGAGCGCGAGTTTGATGACTTTGACACCGAGTCGACGCGCTTCCTGAAGGGCGATGTCGAGGGGGACGAGTTCATCAAGTTCCGTCTCAAGCAGGGCGTCTATGGGCAGCGCCAGCCCGACGTCCAGATGATCCGGGTCAAGCTCCCGATGGGCGGCGTCACCCCTGATCAGCTCGACGCGTTTGCGACCGTGATCGAGGAGTACGTGCCGCTTCGCAAAGGCCACATCACCACGCGCCAGAACATTCAGATGCACCACGTGCCGCTGCCCGAGGCGGCCAAGCTGATTCGCGAGCTCGGCGACGCTGGCCTCTCGAGCCGGGAGGGCTGCGGCAACACGATGCGCAATGTCACCGGCGACCCCCGGGCGGGCACGCTCGAGGGCGAGCTGTTCGACATCACTCCGTACGCCGGCGCGTATGTGCGCTACTTCGTGCGTCACCCCACCACGCAGGCGATGCCGCGCAAGGTCAAGACCGCGTTCACCGCGACCGACGAGGACAACGCGATCACCCGCATCCACGACATGGCGTTCGTGCCCAAGCTCCGGGACGGGGTTCGCGGCGTGGAGATCCGGGTCGGTGGCGGTACGTCGATCATGCCTCGGCTCGCGCCGACGCTGTATGAGTTCGTGGAACTCGACAACGGCGATTACCTCAAGGTCACCGAGGCCTGCATGCGGATCTTCGATCGCCAGGAGTGGCTGCGCGTCAATCGCGCCCGCGCCCGGATCAAGGTGCTGATCGACAAGATCGGGATCGACGAGTTCCGCGGGATGGTCGAGGAGGAGCTCGAGGACGAGTGGGTGGCCGAGCGTGACTTCTCGCTCGACGAGATCCTGTTCGACCACGACGAGCACGCCCACGCCCCCGTCAAGCAGCCGAGCTACGGGTCGGCCAATGGCGACCAGGTCGGGTCCTTTGACCATTTCCTCGAATCGAACACGCAGCCCCAGCGCCAGGAGGGCTTCAGCACCGTCGAGGTCAAGGTCCGCCGCGGCGATCTGACCCCGGACCAGCTGCGTGGCGTCGGGCAGATCATGCGCGACTACACGGCCGGCTACGCCCGGACCACGGTGCACCAGAATCTGGTTCTACGCTGGGTCCGCAACGAGGCGATCTACGAGGTCTGGCAGCGCCTGCGCGAGCTCGAGCTCGGGGACGCCGGCGCCGACGAGATCACCGACGTGGTCAGCTGCCCCGGCACCGACTCGTGCAAGCTCGGAATCACCAGCTCGATGGGGCTCAACCAGGCGATTCAGGACCGGCTCGTGCAGATGCAGATCAGCGACGAGCTGACGCGCAGGATCCACATCAAGATGAGCGGCTGCCCGAACGGCTGCGGCCAGCACCACATCGCCAACATCGGCTTCTACGGAGCCTCAATCAAGGTCGGCCAGCACGCGGTTCCGGCCTACATCCCGCACATCGGCGGGGCATACGAGGGCGGCGACGTGCGCTACGGGCATCGCCTCAAGGCACGGCTCCCGGCCAAGCGGGTGCCGGAAGCGGTCGAGCGATGGGTACGCTTCTATGAGTCCGATCGAGCCGAGGGCGAGGAGTTCAATGCCTTCGTCGAGCGGATGGGAACCCAGGAGTTCGAGTCGCGCGTGAAGGATCTGACCATGCCGATCGAATTCAGTCTGCAGAACATGAACTACTTCATCGACTGGACAAAGAACGCCCCCTTCGAGGTCATCCGGGGCGAAGGCGAGTGCGCCGTCTAGCCTTATTGCTGCCATGACGACCGCCGCCCGAGAGTTCGAGACCGCCTCCGCCGAGGAGGTCATCGCCTACGGCGTGGAGCAATTCCATCCACGCCTGACGATGGCCTGCTCGTTCCAGAAGGAGGAATCCGTCCTCGTCCACATGCTGATGCAGATCCAGCCCGACGTGGGTGTGTTCACGATCGACACGGGGGTCCTGTTCCCGGAGACGCTCCAGACCTGGAAGCAGTTCGAGGATCGGTTCGGCCTCAAGGTCGAGGTGTTCGATGCCCGCAGCCCCGACGCGCCGTGGACGCGGGAGCGGTGCTGCGGCGAGGCCAAGGTCGACGCACTCGAGCGCGCGCTGGCCGATGTCGACGCCTGGATCACCGGCGTCCGTCGCGCGCAGGCCGACACGCGCTCCGGAGCGGCCAAGCTCGAGCGCGACGAGCGCCGCGGGATCTGGAAGCTCAATCCGCTCGCGGACTGGAGCGAGAAGGACGTCTGGACCTACATCTTCAAGCACGACCTTCCGTACAACCCACTGCACGACCAGGGCTACTCTTCGATTGGCTGCGCTCCGTGCACACTGCCGGGCGAGGGCCGCGAGGGGCGATGGGCGGGCCAGGACAAGACCGAGTGCGGCATCCACCTCTGAATGCGATAAAGCGATGAATCCCTTCCACTACGAGCTTTCGCACCTCGAGACTCTCGAGGCCGAGTCGATCCACATCTTCCGCGAGGTGGCGGCCGAGCTTGAGCACCCGGTGCTGCTGTTCAGCGGCGGCAAGGACTCGATCGTGCTGCTGCGGCTGGCCGAGAAGGCGTTCCGGCCCGGCAAGTTCCCGTTCCCGATCATGCACGTCGACACCGGCCACAACTTCCCCGAGGTGATCGAGTTCCGCGACCGGCTGATCGAGACGCTCGGCGAGCGGCTGATCGTGGCCAACGTCCAGGACTCGATCGACAAGGGTCGCGTGACCGAGGAGACCGGGCCGCGAGCCTCGCGCAACCGCCTCCAGACCACCACTCTGCTCGACGCCATCGAGGAGCACGGTTTCGATGCCGCGTTCGGCGGCGCTCGGCGTGACGAGGAGCGCGCCCGGGCCAAGGAGCGCGTGTTCTCGTTTCGAGACGACTTCGGCCAGTGGGATCCCAAGCGCCAGCGACCCGAGCTGTGGGCGATCTTCAACGGGCGCATCCGCAAGGGCGAGCACGTGCGCGTGTTCCCGATCTCGAACTGGACCGAGCTCGACGTGTGGCAGTACATCGCCACGGAGCAGCTCGAGGTGCCATCGATCTACTACTCGCACAATCGCGAGGTGTTCGAGCGCGACGGGATGCTTTACGCCGTCAGCCCGTTCGTCGAGCTGATCGAGGGCGAGGTTCCGTTCGAGACGTCGGTCCGGTACCGCACCGTCGGCGACATGACCTGCACCGGCGCCGTGCGCTCCACCGCTGTCGATCTGGAGACCGTGGTGGCCGAAATTGCGGCCACCAGGATCACCGAGCGTGGCGAGACGCGCGCCGATGATCGGGTGACCGAGGCGGCGATGGAAGACCGCAAGCGTGAGGGCTATTTCTGATGCCCTGGTTCAGGCCCCGCTAGTGCCGGGTGCTGCTACAAACGGGCACCTGGTGCGAACCCGGGTGAGTGAGTTGCTGCGCATTGCGACGGCCGGATCGGTCGACGACGGAAAGTCGACCCTGATCGGTCGCCTGCTGCACGACTCCAAGGCCATCTTTGAGGATCAGCTTGAGCACGTCGCCCAGACCTCCGAGCGTCGTGGCGACGGGTACCTGAATCTGGCGCTGTTGACCGACGGCCTGCGGGCCGAACGTGAGCAAGGGATCACGATCGACGTCGCCTACCGGTACTTCGCCACCCCGCGCCGCAAGTTCATCATCGCCGACACGCCGGGCCACGAGCAGTACACCCGGAACATGGTCACCGGCGCCTCCACCGCAGACCTGTCGGTGGTGCTGGTCGATGCCCGCAAGGGCGTCAGCGAGCAGACACGGCGCCACGCGTACATCGCCTCGCTGCTGCGCATCCCGCACCTGGTGGTGTGCGTCAACAAGATGGACCTCGTCGACTATGACGAGGAGGTCTTCTACCGAATCCTCGACGAGTTGACCGACTGGGCCGCCCGTCTCGAGATCCCGGATATCACCTTCATCCCGATCTCCGCGCTGCTCGGCGACAACGTCGTGGACCGCTCGGACAACATGCCCTGGTATGGCGCGGCGCCGCTGCTTTACAACCTCGAGCACGTTGTGATCGCGCCGGACCGCAACCTCGCCGACGTCCGCTTTCCGGTCCAGTGGGTGATCCGCCCGATGAGCGACCAGCACCACGACTATCGCGGCTACGCCGGGCAGGTCGCCGGCGGCGTGCTGCGTCCGGGGAGCGAGGTCGTCATCCTGCCCAGCGGACGGCGGAGCACGGTCAAGGCGATCGACACCTTCGAGGGCGAGGTCGAGGCTGCATTCCCGACGATGTCTGTCGCTCTGCGTCTCACCGACGCGGTCGATATCTCCCGCGGGGACATGATCGTCGAGCCCGAGGACCAGCCGACCACGGGCCGCGAGTTCGAGGCGATGGTCTGCTGGATGAGCGAGCAGCCGCTGGCCCCGCGCAACCGCTACGTGATCAAGCACACGAGCCGTTCCGCCCGGGCTATCGTCGACCAGATCGAGCATCGGGTCGACGTCAACACGCTCGGCCAGGAGCAGGCGACCGAGCTCGGCCTCAACGAGATCGGTCGCGTCGGGCTGCGCTGCAGCGAGCCTCTGGTCGTGGATCCGTATTCCCGCAACCGCACCACGGGTAGCTTCATCCTCATCGATGAAGCGACCAACGACACGGTCGGCGCGGGAATGGTCGTCAGCGCCCGTTAGCGCTGGATTTGAATCCCCGGGGCGCTCGCGGGGCGCCTTTATATTGGACCGCTTGATGTCTGCCGCCGTTCGCCCCAAGGTTCTGATTCCCGCCGTCTACGTGTGCGGCTCGCTCGCCGTGTTCGTGCTCGCCGGCGTTCCGATCGAGCGTGACGTCCTCGCCGTCTGGCTCCTGCTCGGCCTGCTCTGCTTCTCGCTCTCCGACATCCGTGGGTACGCGCGCAGCGTGATCCTCGAGTGGTTGCCGTTCATCGGGCTGCTGATCGCCTACGACTCGTTGCGCGGGAGCGCGGGCCACCTGTTCGGGGTTCACTTCCTGCCGCAGATCCAGGCGGATCAGGCGCTGTTCGGCGGGACGGCTCCGACCGTCACGCTCCAGCACTGGCTGTGGCACGGTCACGTCGTCTGGTACGACGTGACCGTCTGGGCGATCTACCTGACGCACTTCTTCGCCACGCCGGTGCTCGCAGCGGTCCTGTGGAAGCTCGACCGCCAGCGCTTCCGGCGCTTCGTCGTGTACGTCGCGACGCTGTCGTTCGCCGGGCTTGCCACCTACGCGCTGTACCCGGCCGCGCCGCCGTGGATGGCGGCCCAGGCGCACCTGATCAGCCCGGTCACGCGGATCGTGCCACTTGTGTGGCAGTTCGTGGGCGTGCATCCGGCCGGCTCGGCGATCGAGCACGGATACGCCTATGCCAACAACGTGGCCGCGGTTCCGTCTCTGCACGCCGCCTTCTCGCTGCTGGTGGCGGTGACGCTGTGGCCGCGCAAACACAAGTGGCTCAGGCCGATCGTGGCGCTGTATCCGCTGGCGATGGGCTTCGCGCTCGTCTATGGGGCTGAGCACTACGTGTCGGACATCCTGCTCGGCTGGCTCTACACCATCGTCGCCCTATTGGCTGGAAAGTGGATCATGAGTTGGTGGGCGGCTCGCCGGGCCGTCGAACCGGGACGGGGGTCGCGCCCAGAGCCCGCGTATTCGCAGGCTGACGGGTAAAGTCCCGGCCCGCATGTTCTCGAAGGTCCTGATCGCCAACCGCGGCGAGATCGCGGTTCGAATCATCCGCGCCTGTGAGGAGCTCGGCATCGCCACGGTGGCCGTTTACTCGGAGATCGACCGCGACGCGCTCCATGTCAAGCGCGCGGACGAGGCCTACCTGCTCGGCCCGGGCCCTGCCTCGGAGAGCTATCTGAAGGTTGAGAAGCTGCTCGAGGTGATCGAGCAGACGGGAGCCGAGGCGGTCCATCCCGGTTATGGCTTCCTGGCCGAGAACGCCGGCTTCGCCGCCTCGCTCGAGGAGCGCGGGATCACGTTCATCGGGCCTCCGGCCTCGGCGATCGAGGCGATGGGATCGAAGACCAAGGCGCGCGAGCTGATGAAGAAGGCGGGCGTCCCAATCGTGCCCGGAACCACCGAGCCGGTGGCGACCATCGACGACGCGCGCAAGGTGATCGAGAAGACGATCGGGTATCCCGTGGCGGTCAAGGCCGCGGGCGGTGGCGGCGGCAAGGGATTCCGCGTGGCCCTGTCCGAGGACAAGCTCCAGGATGCCTT
Source organism: uncultured Solirubrobacterales bacterium (assembly GCA_963796645.1). Classification (GTDB taxonomy): domain Bacteria; phylum Actinomycetota; class Thermoleophilia; order Solirubrobacterales; family Solirubrobacteraceae; genus Palsa-465. The sequence continues at coordinate 339,073 of CAWCMQ010000012.1, forward strand.
CGAGGGAGCCGCTCGCGAGGGTGAGAAGTTCTTCTCCGATTCGACCGTGTATCTCGAGCGCTATCTGCCCGATCCGCGCCACGTCGAGGTGCAGGTCCTCGCCGACAAGCACGGCAACGTGATCCACCTCGGCGAGCGCGACTGCTCGATTCAGCGCCGCCACCAGAAGCTGATCGAGGAGGCCCCGGCGCCCGCGGTCGACGAGGAGCTGCGGGCAAAGATCGGAAAGATCGCGACCGATGCCGCCGCCGCGGTGAACTACGCCGGTGCGGGGACGGTCGAGGGGCTGTTGCAGGACGGCGAGTACTTCTTCCTCGAGATGAACACCCGTGTCCAGGTGGAGCATCCGGTGACCGAGCTGGTGACCGGGCTCGACATCGTCAAGGAGGGGATCAAGGTCGCGGCCGGCGAGCCGCTGTCGGTGTCACAGGACGAGGTCGAGCTGCGCGGCCACGCGATCGAGTGCCGGATCAATGCCGAGGACGCGTCGAAGAACTTCGCGCCGGCTCCGGGCTCGATCGGCGACTATCGCGAGCCGACCGGCCCCGGTGTGCGCGTCGATTCGGGGGTCGGTCCCGGGTCCGAGATCTCACCGATGTATGACCCGATGGTGGCCAAGCTGATCGTCTGGGACGTCGACCGCCCGAGCGCCACGGCGCGGATGCTGCGCGCGCTGGGCGAGTACGAGATCGAGGGGCTGAAGACACTGCTGCCGTTCCACGACGCGATTCTCCGCAGCGAGCAATGGGCGAACGCCGAAACCTGCCGGGACCTGGTCGAGAATCGCGACTGGCTGAAGGGCCTGGCCTTCCCCAAGCCGGAGGCCGCCAAGGACGGCGAGGAGGAGGAGGCGGACACGGTCGAGCAGAGCTACACCGTCGAGGTCTCTGGCAAGCGGTTCGACGTCAAGGTCATCGGGCCGCCGTTCGCCGGTGCCGGCGCCGAGGTCGTGAACGGGTCTGCTCCGGCCGCCGGAGGCCGTCGGGCGCCGCGGCGCGAGCGAGCCGGTGGCGGCGGTGGCGGCGGCGGTTCCGACAAGCTCGCCTCGCCACTTCAGGGCACCATTCTCAAGGTCGCGGTCGAGCAGGGCGCGGCCGTCGAGGAGGGGGCCCTCGTGTGCGTGATCGAGGCGATGAAGATGGAGAACGAGATCACCGCGCACAAGGCCGGGAAGGTCGCGGAGCTGCCGATCGCCGTCGGGGCCTCGGTGGCCTCCGGCGACACGCTCGCGGTGATCAGCGCCGACGGCGCCGAGTAGCCAGCAGCGAGTACATCAGCGGCAGGGTCGGCATCTCCTCGGGCAGCCGATAGCTGCCGTCGCCTTCGCGGCGCAGGAACGGCCAGCGCGGGGACAGCGTGTGGTCGTGCTCATGCAGGAACTCGAGGTACAGGCCGGCCTTGGCAAGGGCAGAGACGACGTCGCCGAGACCATGCGTCCACTCGAACGAGCGATTGTGCTCGGTCTGGGCGCCGAGATCGGCGTAGGTACCGGGCTCGTCCCAGATCCGCGGGCCTCGGTCGAAGTAGGAGTGCTCGATCGCGAGCGAGTCATCCGCAAATACGTTGGTGAGCGGATGAAACTCGGCCATGTAGAAGCGGCCGTCGGGCTCGAGCAGCGCGGCCATCGTGTCGGCCCAGCGCTGGATGTCGTCAAGCCAGATGATCGCTCCGAGCCCCGTGTAGACGATGTCGAAGCGGCGGCCGTCGAGGATCGAGACCGCGTCGAACACGTTGCCCTCCACGAACTCGGCCGCGAGCCCGGCCTGCGCCGCCACATCCCGGGCCGCGGCGATCGCAGGGGCCGAGAAGTCGAGCCCGGTCACCTGCGCGCCAAGGCGGGCCCAGGACAGCGTGTCCAGCCCGAAGTGGCACTGGGGGTGCACCAGCGTGCTGCCGCGCACCGGGCCCAGCTCGCGAGTCTCGAAGTCACGCAGTGAGGATTGGCCGGTGAGGAAGCCGGTCACGTCGTAGAACTCGCTCGCGACGTGGATCGGCACGCGCTCATCCCACATCGACCGGTTGGTCGGCAGCCAATCGTCAGTCACGACGCGATCCGGGTCAGGTTCTCCGCGTGGATCCGCTGCTGCGCCGCACCAGCCCGGCCGAGCGGGAGCTCGACGTGTTCTGCGCCGGAGCGGAGCGCCTCGAGGTAGGCAGCGTCCTCCTCGATCAGTCGGGCCGCCCGATCGCTGTCGATCGGGCCACCGTGACCCGGGACGATCGTCTCGGCGCGCGCAACCAGCTCCGCAAACCGCTCCAGGGTCGCGAGGTACGCGTGAACCGAGCCGCCGGCCGAGATCCACGGGATCTCAACGGGCGAGAGGTAGTCCCCACAGACGAGCACCCCGAGCCAAGGGATGAAGTACGCGGTCCCGTCCACCGTATGCCCGGATGCCGGGTGCAGCTCGAGCTCGTGCCCGGCGGCGCCGAGGGCGAGATGGCCGGGCACCGGCAGGTGCTGGAGGCCGTCGAGTTCGAGGGCGGGGCGCCCGTCGATGTAGTGCTCGTCGTCGAACTCGGCCAGCTCGCGCTGCGGCAGCTCGGGATGCGCTGCCAGGGCCGCGGCAGTGCTCTCGCCGCAGCCGAGCGAGGTATCTGGGAACGCGTGGCGCCCAAGCAGATGGTCCCAGTCGCCGTGAGTCACCAGCAGCCCCGAGACCGGAAAGCCGGACTGTTCGAGTACCTGCACAAGCGCCTCGAGCTCGTGCGGAAGCACCGGCGAGTCGATCACGAATCCCTCCTCGCCGGAGCGTACGGCGGTGCAGCCGGTCTGCCAGAAGGCGCTGACGAAGACCAGCAGGTCGGAGTCGAGCGCCAGGACCTTCAACGCACCCTGCGCAGCCCTAGCTGACGCCGATCAGCTTCGCCGCCTCGCGCAGGCTCGATACCTCCGCGTCCGGCTTCTTCTGCCCGGTCTCGAGTTGCTGCTTGGTGCGGTTGACCCAGATCACCGGGATCTTCTTCTTCAGACAGGGCTCGACGTCGTGGTAGTAGCTGGCCGCGATGTGCACCCAGCCCTTCTTCCCGCCGATCCGCCGCTCGCACTCGGTGAAGTGCGCGGGGTCGGGCTTGTAGGAGCGCACCTGCTGGGCAGTGACGACGAGGTCGAAGTCGAGCGGCATGTGGCGACGGGTCTGGCCGAGCAGTTTGTCGTCGATGTTCGAGATCAGCCCGATCTTGTGCTTCTTGGCGATCTTCTGGAGCGCCGGCAGCGTCTCCTTGAACGGGGGCCAGCGCTGCACCGAGTCGGGCAGGAACCCCGACCGCGATGGCTCGAGCGGCCAGCCCAGGCGCTTGGAGATCTCGACCGCGGTCCGCCTGAGAACCTCGGCGTACAGCTCGTAGGACCCGGCCTCGATCTTCTGCTGGATTTCGTGGAAGAGCGGGATCAGCTCGTCGCGCTCGATCGTGAAGCCGTCACGATCGGCCTCCTTCTTGAACGCGTCATACGCGCCGGTCTCCCAATCGATCAGGGTTCCGTACACGTCGAAGGTGACAAACGTAATTTGCTTTGGGATCGGCATCGGGTTCGGCATGATGCCACGGCGCGCCTTCCACTAGAGTCCTGGCCGCCTATGGACCTCCTCGAGTACCAGGGAAAGCAGCTCTTCGCGCGACACGGGGTGCCCGTTCCGAGCGGCCGGCACGCCACCAGCATCGAGGAGGCGACCGCCGCGGCCGACGACATCGGCTACCCGTGTGTGATCAAGGCCCAGGTGCAGATCGGCGGACGCGGCAAGGCCGGTGGGATCAAGGTCGCCAACGATCACGCCGAGGCCGAGGAGCACGCCAAGGCGATCCTCGGCATGGACATCCGGGGCCTGACCGTCCACGAGCTGTGGGTGGAGAGCGCCTCGGAGATCGCGTCCGAGTACTACGCGTCGGTGATCTTCGACCGGTCCGAGAAGGCTCCGCTGATCATGCTCTCGACCAAGGGCGGGATGGACATCGAAGAGGTCGCCGAATCCGACCCCGAGGCGATCGCGCGGCTGCACGTGGACCCGCTGCTGGGCTTCCAGGACTTCCACGGTCGCCGGCTCGCCTATGAGGCGGGCGTCGACGCGGATGTTGTGCGGCCGGTCGGCGCGATGCTCGCCAAGCTCTACGACGCGTTCGTGCAGGAGGAGGCGACGCTCGTTGAGGTGAATCCGATGATCGTCACGCCCGAGCGAGAGGTGAAGGCTCTTGACGCGAAGGTCACCCTCGACGGCAACGCCCTGTTCCGGCATCCCGAGAACGCCGAGCTGCGCGATCCCTCGGCCGAGGACCCGCAGGAGCGGATGGCCAAGGAGCGCGGCCTGATCTACGTCAAGCTGGACGGCAACATCGGCATCCTCGGCAACGGCGCCGGCCTCGTCATGTCGACGCTCGACGTCGTGGCTCAGGCGGGCGGCGCGCCCGCGAACTTTCTCGACGCCGGTGGTGGCTCCAAGGCGGACGCGATCACCAGCGCGGTCGAGGTGATCCTCTCCGACGACAAGGTGAAGGCGGTGCTGTTCAACATCTTCGGTGGCATCACTCGCTGTGACGAGGTGGCCAAAGGCCTGATCGAGGCCTTCAACCAGATCAAGCCGACAGTTCCGTTCGTCGTCCGGCTCAACGGCACCAACGACGCTGAGGGACGGCGGCTGCTGGCCGAGGCCAACCTGCCCAACGTGCACGCCGAGTCCACGATGGACGGCGCGGCGCACAAGGTCGTGGAGCTGGCCGCATGAGCATCCTCGTCGACAACGGCACCAAACTCTGCGTCTCGGGGATCACCGGGCGCGAGGGCACGTTCCACTCGTTGCGCAACCGGGACTACGGCACCCAGGTGGTCGGCGGCGTCACTCCGGGCAAGGGTGGCCAAGAGGTCGACGGCATCCCAGTGTTCGACACCTTCCACGATTCGGTCGACCGGACCGGCGCCAACACCGCGATGATCTTCGTGCCGCCGCGCTTCGCGGCAGACTCGATCCTCGAGGCCGAGGACGCCGGGATCGAGTTGATCATCGCGATCACCGAGGGGATTCCCGCCCACGACGAACTGCGCGTGTTCAACATCATCAAGAAGAACGGCCGCTCGCGACTGGTCGGCCCGAACTGCCCGGGCATCCTGTCGCCCGGCAAGGCGACCGTGGGGATCATCCCGGCCGCGTTCTTCAAGCAGGGCAACGTCGGTGTGGTCTCGCGCTCTGGGACGTTGACCTACCAGATCGGCAATGTGCTGGCCCAGAGCGGGTTTGGCAACTCGACGATCGTTGGGATCGGCGGCGACCCCGTGCCGGGCACCGATTTCATCGACGTGATCGCGATGTTCGAGCAGGACCCCGAGACCGAGCTGATCGTGATGTGCGGCGAGATCGGCGGCGACGCGGAGGAGCGCGCGGCCGAGTACATCGCCGAGAACGTGACCAAGCCGGTGGTCGCCTACATCGCCGGATTCACCGCGCCTCCGGGCAAGACGATGGGTCATGCGGGAGCGATCGTGTCGGGCTCGAAGGGGACCGCGGCCGCGAAGGCCGAGGCGCTCGAGAGCAAGGGCGTCCGCGTCGGGCGAACGCCGACGCAGGTCGCCGAGGTGGCGGTCTCGCTGCTCGGCGCCGCGGCCTAGCGCTAGCGCAGTAGATCGTTGACCGTGAGGCTGAACGGCCTGCCGCCGACTGGGCGGACCTCAAAGCGCATTGTCCAGCTGCCCGGCATCCCGAGCACCGGCTCGCGAACCGAATACGTCGCACTGCTCGTCGCGGGCAGGCCGCTGGTCAGGGCGTTCTGCATGTCCATCGCCGGCATCGAGTAGACGACGCTCACTCGCGCCCCGCGCACGGGCACGCCGTTCCGGGCGAGCGCCACGGCGACCGTGTTATGCGCGGCGGCTCGGTTGGGTGTGACCCGCACGCCGAGCCGGTAATCGCCTGCGTTCAGCGTGACGGCCACGGGATGAGGGCCGACGTTCGTCGCGGGGTAGGCGGCGGGGCGCTGGAGCTGCGCGAGCAGGTCACCTCGAGTTGCGGCGTGGCCGCCGGCGATGATCATGAGCGCCAGCGCGATCAGCGCCAGCAGCCCGCCGACGCCAGCGACCAGGCGGGACGGGTGCGTGACTCGGAGGGCCATCCGCGGTATTTCAGCGCGGCGGAGCGACCCGGGCATCGGGCCTTTTCCGCCATCTCTCGGTGGGAATTACGGACTCCGCTGGTACGCGCGGTACCCTCGTCGACATCGCGGAGAAGGAGTCCAGCCAGGCGGCGGCGGATCTCGATACGCGACTTGCGGAGTTCGACCGCAAGCTGCGCGAGATCCAGTCCGAGCTTGCGCCCGGGCACAAGCCGCCCCCGCCCCGGGCCCCGATCGCGTTTGCGCCACCACCGCCGGCGCCGCCGCTACCCCAGGAACCGTCCGCTCCTCGCGGACGCTCAGGGCCGCTCGCCGAGCTGTTGCAGCATGGGCCAGTCGAGCCACACCCGCACGCGGCGCCGGCAGCGCTCGATCAGCTCGGTCACCTCCTGAGCTCGCTGCGTGATGTGCTCAGCGGGATCGAGGAGCTGCTCGCGCAGATGGCGCACGGCACCCAAGAGGCGACGATCGCCGCGGGTCCGTTCGGCACGATCGAGGAGGTTCGGGAGTTCGAGCGGCGGCTGGCGACCGTCCGCGGCGTGCGCGATGTGCAGGTTCGAGGCTACGAGGGAGCCGCTCGGGCGATCATCGATGTGCAGTTCGGCGAGGATGGTTAGTCTCTAGTCCGATGGCCTCCTCGATCTCCTTCGCGCGCGGCGCACCGTCACTCGACATCGTCGACGTGGACGGTCTGCGGACCGCCGCCGACCAGGCATTCCAGAACGACCCGGCGGGCGCGACCGCTTACGGGACCTCGATCGGCTATCCGCCCCTGCGGGATTGGATCGCCGAGCGCCACCAGGTCGAGCCCGCGCGCGTGCTGGTGACGAACGGCTCGATGCAGGCCGACGCGTTCCTGTTCGATGCCCTCGTTGAGCCCGGGGACTCCGTGATCGTGGAACGGCCCACCTACGACCGCACGCTGCTCTCGCTGAAGAACCGGGGGGCCGACGTGCGGGCGGTCGAGCTCGAGCCGGACGGCATCGACGTCGCCGCGGTCGAGCGGGTGCTCCGCGGTGGCGCCAAGCCAAAGCTGGCGCACATCATCCCCAACTTCCAGAATCCGGCCGGCTACACGCTGTCGGCTGAGAAGCGTCGGTCACTGCTGGAGCTGGCGCGCGAGCACGAATTCACGGTGTTCGAGGACGATCCGTATGTGGCTCTGCGCTTCAAGGGCGAGACGCTCGAGTCGATGCTGTCGATGGATGCCGGTTCGGTCGTGTACGCGTCCTCGTTCTCGAAGACAGTTTGCCCGGGGATCCGGGTCGGCTACCTGGTCGGCCCCGAGGAGCTGATCGCGCGGATCGCCAAGCTCGCCACGAGCGCCTACATCTCGCCGAACATGGTCGCGCAGGCGATCGTCAACCAGTTCTGCCGCTCGGGCGCGATCGACCGCTCGATCGAGACGGTCAAGGAGGCATTGCGCGACCGCGCCGGCACGCTGTGCGAGGCGCTCCGCCGCGAGCTGCCCGACGCGCGCTTCGTCGAGCCCGAGGGCGGCTACTTCCTGTGGGTCGATCTGCCGCGCGGCACCGACGTCGGCGCTCTGTTCGCCGCTGCCGCGGAGCGGGGGGTCCAGTTCGTCAAGGGCACGGATTTCGTCCTCGACGGCGGCGAGTCATCGCTTCGACTCGCCTATTCGGGCGTCACTCCAGAGCAGATCGAGGAGGGCGTCCGGAGGTTGGCCGCGGCGTACGCCGAGGTGTCCGCGAGTACTCACAGCGCGGATGCAGCCTGACGAAGTCGCCGCGATCGGAGAACTCGCCGGCGAGGCTGTTTCGGGCTTCGCAAGTCACATCCGCGACCTGCACGACGGGATCGCCACCCGGGTCTGGAAGTCGGTGGGATCCGGCGCGGCGCCGGTGCGCGAGGCCCACGACCGCATCGCCTCGGGGGTGTATGGCGCCGTCGGCACCTCGCTCGGGGGCCTGGCCCGCATCGGTGCCCGCGCGCTGAGCGCGCGCACCGCGGCCGACGCTCCATCGCTCGATCACTCGACCGCGGGCCGGCTCGCCGTCGGAGTCCTGAACGGCGCCTTCGGCGACCGCTTGGAGCAGCAGCGCAGCGCCCTGGCTTGGCCGATGGGCATCCGCCGTGCAGGCACGAGTGTCGAGGTCGAGCGTTCCGCGCTGGCGGCCTCGTACCCGGACGCCGGCCCGCGGCTCGCGGTCTTCCTCCACGGTCTGTGCGAGACCGACGAAGCGTGGCGGCTGGGCGCCGATCGCCACACTCCGTACGGCGATCGGCTGCAGGTCGAGTTCGGCTACACCCCGGTGTACGTTCGCTACAACACCGGCCGTCATATCTCCGAAAACGGGCGGGAGCTGTCCGCGCTGCTCCGGCAGATGCTCGAGCAGTGGCCGACGGAGGTGAGCGAGATCGCTCTGTTCGGCCACTCGATGGGCGGTCTGGTGGCGCGGAGCGCGTCTCACTACGGCGCCGGCAACGACTGGACGTCGAAGGTCCGGCACATCTTCACGCTCGGTTCTCCGCACCGCGGCGCCCCGCTCGAGGTCGCCGCCTATCTCGCCTGCCGCACGATGCACAAGCTTCCCGAGACGCAGCCGCTGGCCAAGGCGATCAATCAGCGCAGCGCCGGCGTCAAGGACCTCGGACGCGGCTACCTGGTCGACGAGGACTGGCAGGAGCACGATCCGGAGGCCTTCCTGCAGCGCACCGGCCACGAGATCCCGTTCCTGGCCTCGGCGAACCACTACTTCGTCTCCGCCACGCTGACCCGGGATGCGCATGCGCCGCTGGGTCGGGCGGTTGGGGATCTGCTGGTGCTTCGGGCCAGCGCCTGGGCTCACGGCGGCCGGGGTGAGAAGCTTCGGTTTCCGGTGGAGAACTACTCGCACCTCGGCGGCGCCAACCACTTCGATCTGCTCAACCATCCGGCGATCTATGAGCAGATCCGGCGCTGGCTGGGGTCGCGCCGGGCGCTGCCCGCGGCGGCCGTTTGAGCTCGACTCAGCGTCCGTAGCGCTCGCGCCCGAGCACCAGCTGCTCGGGAAGCGCGATCCTCGGCGGCGGCGACGGATCGGCGAGCACCGAGACCGTCTCGGCGACGCTCGAGGTGACCGTCGCTCGCTCACCGTTGCTGGCGACCGTCACGTGCTCACCGTCGTTGGTGGCGATCTCGCCCTTCAGCCCGGGCTCGATGCCAGACGCCTTCAGGTAGTGCAGCAGGTCCTCGGCCTCGTTCTCGAGCCGCAGGATCGTCACCCTCGCGCCCACCTGGCAATCGGCCAGCGGCACGCCGTCGATCCGCTCGCCGACCCGGATCGGATGGCCGTGTGGACACGTCTTGGCGTCGCCGACCGCTGAACGTACGTAGGCCTCGAACCGCGGCGTCATTGCATGCTCGAGCTGCTCGGCCTCCTCATGCACGTCGTCCCACGGGACGCCGACGACATCGGTCAGGAAGCGCTCGATCATCCGGTGCCGGCTGACCACCCGCTCAGCGTGCTCGCGACCCGACTCGGTGAACCTGATCGCCCGATCCTCGTCACGAGCGACGTACCCGTCGCGCTCGAGTCGTCCGAGCATCTCGTGCACAGTCGGAGCCGATAGCTGCATCGCCCGCGCAAGGTTGGCGCCCGTCATCGGAAGCCCGGCCTCGAACAGCCAGAACAGCGTCTCGAGGTACTCCTCCTCGGCGGCGGTGGCATGTTCGGCGGCCATCTGAGGATCGTAGCGTCCGATCCCTTAGGATCGAATTGGTGAAGCTCCCGCTCAAGCCACCCATCCAGCCGCAGCTGGCCCGCTCCAAGCCCGAGCTGCCGAGTGGCGACGGCTGGGCCTACGAGCCCAAGTACGACGGTTTCCGTGCGATCGTGTTCGTCGACGGCGAGGAGACGATGATTCAGTCCCGGGGCGGCAAGCCCCTCTCGCGGTACTTCCCGGAGCTGAGCTTCCCTCCCGGCCGCTACGTGATCGACGGCGAGATCGTGATCGACGGGGAGGACGGGCTGCAGGACTTCGGCGCGCTGCAGCAGCGCATCCACCCGGCGGCCTCACGAATCCAGATGCTCGCCGAGCAGATGCCGGCGCGGTACATCGCGTTCGACGTGCTCGCGCGCGATGACGAGCTGCTGATCGAGCGGTCGTACTCGGAGCGCCGCCAGATCCTCGAGGGCATGGAGCTCGAAGGCATCGCGCTGACCCCAACCGCGTCCACGGTCGCCGACGCCGAACCGTGGCTGGCCCACGGCGAGGGCGTCGTGGCCAAGGACGTCGGAGCCAGCTACCAGCCCGGCCAGCGCACCGGCATGGTGAAGGTCAAGCGGCTGCGGACGATCGATGCGGTCGTCGTCGGCTGCCGCCCGGGCAAGGAGGAGGGGACGATCGGATCGCTGATCCTGGGTCTCTACGACGACGCCGGCAAGCTGCACGTGGTTGGGCATTCGTCCGGTCTCCGCGCCTCCGAGAAGCGCGCATTGGTCGAGCGCCTGGCGCCTTACCAGACCGGCAAGCGTGGCCACGGCGATCCGAGCCGCTGGAAGAGCGAGAAGGATCTCGAGTGGATCGAGCTGCGTCCCGAACTCGTCGTAGAGGTGACCTTCGACCACGTGAGCGGCGGCCGCATCCGCCACGGCACAAAGATCCTTCGCTGGCGCGACGACAAGGCGCCGACCGACTGCAAGCTCGAGCAGATGAAATAGCGCGGGCCCCGGCGAATCGCCGAGGCCCGCGTGCCGCGAGGGTTATGTGACCGGTCGCTAGTGCTTGATCACTGCCTGGACCAGCAGGAGGCAGTCATCGACGCCGGTGTTGGTGCGGAAGGTATTCCCGAGGGTCGGGTTGAAGAAGGTCAGCTGACCCGGGGTGCCGTCGGAGCAGTACTCGGCCTGGTTGTTGTTGGTCGTGATCGCCAGCTCCTCGCCCTTCTGGACGCGGATGTGAGCCGGGAACGTCTGCACCGGGCTGATGCCGTTGTCGAGCTGGGTCTGGCTGGGGCCGCTGACGTTGAGCTTCGGTCCGTTGACGACTACCTTGGCCTGTCCCTGCTGCTCGTTGGAGGACAGGTTGCGAACCCGCACGAGCTGGAAGCGCATCGTCATCGGGCCCTGCGCGCGGACCTTGATCTTCACGATCGTGCCGTTGGCATTCGCCTTGGCGTGGCCGCTGAACCCGGGGTAGAACGAGCCGACGTGGGTGCAGTTCGGCGCCGGGGCGTCGAAGTTCTGGTTGCACGGCGTGCCCGCGTTGGCGGGTGAGTGGTCGAGGCTCGAGCCGAAGTAGCTGGTCGAGGCCAGCGCGCCGGCGGGGACGATCGCGGCAGCGCCGACGACGGTGGCGATTGCTGCGGTGAGGCGGAAACGGCGGGTGATGGTGGTCATCGAAGTTCTCCTGTGTGGTGGTTCCAGTTGGTGTAAGCAAGGTATGGGCGAACAGACGCTGCTCCCAGGGGACCTAGGGGTGAACGTGACCACACCTCTAGGCTTCTGACCGTGGCTCACGTGACCGTGTCCGACCGCGACGGCGTAACCCTCGTCGAGCTGGCTCGCCCGCCCGCGAACGCGATGAACATCGAGTTCCTGGACGAGCTCGCGAGCGCTCTCGAGGAGCTCGCACTCGAGCCGCCCCGAGCGGTCGTGCTCGCCGGCCGCGACCCGTTCTTCTCCGGCGGCGCCGACCTCAAGGCGGTCCCCACCTACGGGCCCGAGGAGAGCCGGCAGATGGTCCAGCACATCAACCGCATGGCGATCGCCGGGTACGCGCTGCCCTGCGCTGTGGTCGGGGCGATCACCGGCCACGCGATCGCCGGCGGGATGGTGCTCGCGCTGTGCTGCGACATCAGGGTCGCTTCGACGTCCGGCCGCTACGGGCTGACCGAAGTCAAGGTCGGCGTTCCGTACCCGCAGGCCGCGATCATGATTGTGCGCGCCGAGCTGGCACCGCACGTGGCCCGGCGCCTGGCGTTCGGCAACCAGCTCATCGGCGCCGGTGAATGCGTCGCGCTCGGCGCCTTCGACGAGGCCGTCGAGCCGGACGCGGTGATCCCCCGGGCGCTGGCGATCGCCGGCGAGCTCGGCGCGATGGCGCCCGAGGTCTACGCGCGAACCAAGCGCGATCTGCGCGGCGCCGCCCTCGACGCGATGCGCCCCGCGGCGGCCGCGGATCCGCTCCTCGAGGCGTCCTAGTGCCCGGGCTCGGCGTGCCCGAGACGATCCTGATCGCGCCCGACTCGTTCAAGGGAACGATCTCGGCTACAGAGGTGGCCGAGGCGCTGGCCCGGGGCCTCACTGCCGGCGGCCGCGAAACCGAGCTGTGCCCCGTCGGTGACGGCGGCGAGGGGACGATGGACGCACTGCTCGCGGCAATGGACGGAGAGACTCGGAGCGTCCGCGTGCGCGATCCGCTCGGCCGCGAGATCGAGGCTCGGTTCGGCATCTCTGAATCCGTCGCCGTGGTCGAGACCGCGTCCGCGAGCGGCCTTGGCCTCGTGGATCCGACCGAACGCGACCCGTTTGCCGCCAGCACCTACGGGACCGGGCAGATGATCGCCTCGGCGATCGAGGCTGGCGCCCGAGTCGTCCATCTCGCCGTCGGGGGAAGCGCGACCACAGACGGAGGTGCGGGCGCGGTCCGCGCGCTGCGCGAGGCCGGCGGCCTGCGTGGTACGCGGCTCGTCGTGCTCTGCGACGTACGGACGCCGTTCGAGGATGCGGCGCGCGTGTTCGCACCCCAGAAGGGAGCCGACGCGAACACGGTCCGGCGGCTCGCCAAGCGGCTGACCGCTATGGCCGGGCGCCTTGAGCGCGACCCACGCGGCGTGCCGATGACCGGTGCGGCAGGCGGGCTCTCGGGTGGTCTGTGGTCGGCGTTCGGCGCCGAGCTCGTCTCGGGCGCGGCATTCGTGCTCGACGCACTCGACTTCGACCGCCGGATGCGCGCTGCCCGAGCCGTCGTGACCGGCGAGGGCAAGCTCGATCAGCAGAGTCTCGTGGGCAAGGCGGTGTCCGAGGTCGCGACCAGATGCCGGCAGGCCGGCGTGCCAAGTTTCGCCGCCGTCGGCCGGCGCGAACTCGACTCGTTCGGGCTCCGGATCCTCGATCTCCAGGTCGTGCTCGAGGCGGCCACGACCGCGGCGCTCGAGCGAGCCGGTCGCGAGTTGGCCGAGCTGATCTGAGGCCTATTCGTCGGCCAGCGGCGGTGGCTGCGGGCCTGCGCGGCGCTGAGGCGGCGTTGAGTGCTCAGGGAACAGGTCCGCGCCTGAGCTGTCGGGGGTCAGGCACACGCGACAGAAATCCTCGCCGAACGGGGTGAGGTGGACGCTCCGGCGAACCACCTTTGCGGCCGAGACCGAGTGGATCGCCTCGAGCACGTCCGGCTGCGCCTCGAGCACCTGATACCTCATCGGGTCCGCGAGCGTCTCACGCGAGAACCAGATCAGGCCCAGCCTGAACAGGTTGTTCAGGTAGGAGGGGACACGCTCGACATAGCGGCAACCGGCGCGGGCGCCGATCATCGAGAGTCCGGGCGCGATCAGACGTGACTTGACCAGTCCCACCGGACCGCCGGTGCGGATGTCCACCGACGGCTGCGGACCGTCGAGCAGCAGCAGTCGGAGGATCCGGCCCTCGTCGGGGGCGAGCTCGGACAGGATCCGCTCATAGGCGGGGTGGGCGTCGACCTCGTAATGCACGTCACGCGAGCGGCGCAGCAGGAGCTCGCCCTCCTCGCGCAGCGTGCGGGGGATGCCGTTCCCCTTGCTCTCCCGCTGGGTTCCATTCTCGGCATGCGTGTCCGGCTCGGGTGCCAGCGGGACCGCGTCGGCAACCTTCTTGGCCACGTCGGCGGCAGCGCGGACCGGGCCGAACTGGTCCTCGAGGCCGGTGGCGTCCAGCAGCTCACGCAACAGGCCGCGAGCTGCCCCCCGCGTATCACGCACCAGGTTCGCCGCGCGGCGGGGATCGGCGGCGGTCTCGGCCAGCTTCAGTCCGGTTCGCACGCCGGTTCTGAGCGCCCACTCGGTGCTGTGCAGCCAGGCCGAGGCGGCGATCCGCGCGAGGCCGGGCAGCGCGTCGAGCGAGCCGTTGCCGTTGGTGTGCTGCTCATAGTCAGCCATCGCCTCAACCGAAGATTGCCAGGTGGATGAAGCCGCCGGCCAGTCCCATCACCGCGCCGTGGAGATAGAGCATCCACTCGTCCTCCTTGATCGCCGAGCGGAGCATCTCGACGAAGTCCTCCGAGGGCAGCTCCTTGGTACGCCGAGCCACCAGCTCGCGCATCTGCTCACTCTGCCGGCGGCTGAACTCGGGATCGCTGAAGCCGGTGAGCGTGTGGTCGGCCGCCTCCTGGGCCACCGACTCGCGGATGTTGTCGTACTCCCGCGTCCCCACCGCGACTCGCACCGCCGCCCGGGCCGGTCCCGCGGCGCGGTCGATCGCCGGGCCCATCGCCTCCTCGAGCATCTGGCGCGTGCGGTCGCCGCGGGGCCCGTAGAGGAGGAAGTTCCCGATGTTCTCCAGCGTCACGACCTCGTCGGCGATGATCTTCGCGTACACCTCGGCGACCTCGTCCTGCCGTCGCAGGAACAGGCCGTGGAGCTTGAACGGTCCGATCTTGCGCTCGTGGACGGGCTCGAAGATCACGTACATGCCGAGCAGGTTGGTGGTCCAGCCGACGATCACCCCGAGGACCGGGAGCAGCCACCACCAGCTCACGAAGTGGGTGATGATCGCCACCGGGATCCCAAGCAGGAAGCCGAATAGGAAGCCGAAGTTGACCATCAGCCGCAGCTCCTTCTTGCCGATGTCCCTGAAGATGCGGTTGACCAACGCGGGGTGGCGCTCAAAGTGGTCGACCACCATCAGCTTCGGATCCAGCAGCTGGTCGATGTAGCGGCCGATGTCATCGGTGACCTGGCCCACGATGTCCGGCAGCTGCTGTTGCACGCGGGCGTAGACCGCCTGCTTGGCCCGCTCTGGCAGGTCGCTCCAGAGGCCGGGATGCTCGGAGCGCATCGTGCGGTCGACGATCGCCGGGATCTCCGGCTCGAACACGGTGACGATGTGCTCCGCCATCTTCTCGGGCTCGAGCTGCTGGAAGAACTCCGACGGCGTGCCGAGCTTCGAGATCGCCTTGTCGACCGAGATGCTGCCCATCTTCGCCGCCCGCGCGGGCACGATCCCTTGCCAGCCGATGCCGCCCTGCATGATCCCCGGGATCTCCTGGATCTTGCGCGGCAGCAGCGTGCTCAGCTCGAGCAGCCCGGGGATCCGCCAGCCGTGGAAGCGCACCGGGTTGAACAGCATGATCAGCCCGGTCCAGTTGATCAGCCACCCGATCGCACCGGTGAACAGCGGGATCGTGAGCAGCTTCACCCATTCCTGCGCAGACATCGCCGAGGCGACCCTACCGAGTCGGGGGCGCTGGCGCGCCGGGCGCCTCGGAGACCCTCAGCAGAGCTTGCCGGTCGGCCGCGCCGGGCCTCGGCCGGGTGGGTCGCCGACCGGCGCGCCCAGCGAGGTCAAAAAGCGCGACATCTCCCTGCCGGAGTTGGTCTTGTGCCCCTCCTTGTAACAGGGATAGGCACGCGGGGAGCCGTACTGGTCGGCCCAGCCGATCTCGATGTACGGGTATCCGGGCAGCGCGATCCCGATCTGCTGGCCGGCCCGCACCACGCGCCCGGCGGGGATCAGCTTGTTCAGGTGCTCGGCCACGTAGATGATGTCGCCGGCGTGGCTGCCGTCGAGCAGCTGGTAGTAGATGAGGTGCTTGCCCGGCCAGCCGCTGTGGCTGTCAGAGCCGAGAATCCGGGCGTCGCCGATCGCGAGAACCGGCAGCCTGTGCAGCGGCACCCAGTCGACGCCCATGTCGGTGCGGCTGACCTCCCAGCCCGGGTGGGCGAACGGGTTGATGTAGCGAGCGCCGTTCTTGGTCGGACTGGTGGGGATCGACCCCGCCGACGCCGCCGACGCCGAGCCGGCGGCGAGCAGGAGCACGCCGATCAAAACTGAGAGCAGGCGCCGGTGCATAACCGAGGCTATCGGTCACGTGCCCAGCGATCTTGAGCCGAGTGTCAGTGTGCGAACGCCTTGCGCTTCTCGGTGGCCGGACCGGGCATCGGCCCGGACAGTGACTCCAGGAACTCGGTCAGCTCGCGCAGGTGGTCGAGCAGATTGTCGGCCATGTCCATGTTCATGCCCGCCCTGACCACGATCCTCAGCACGTCCAGGTCCTGACGGTTCTCCGGGAACGAGTAGGCCGGCACGAGCCACCCACGCTGGCGCAGGCGGTCGGACACGTCGTAGACGGTGTAGTTCTCGACCTCGGGCTTGAGCGTGAACGCGAACACCGGCAGGTCCTTGCCCTCGCTGATCAGCCGGTACGGGCCGATGTTCGAGATCTCCTCGGATAGGTGCATGGCGACGTCCTGAGAACTCTGGTGGACGCCGCGATAACCCTCGCGGCCAAGCGCGGTGAACATGTAGTACTGGGCGATCACCTCGCTCCCCGGGCGCGAGAAGTTGAGCGCGAACGTCGGCATGTTGCCGCCGAGGTAGTTGACGTTGAAGATCAGGTCTTCAGGGAGCGCGGACTTGTCGCGCCAGATCGCCCATCCGACGCCGGGATACACGAGGCCGTACTTGTGGCCGGAGGCGTTGATCGACTGGACCCGCGGGATGCGGAAATCCCACTCCAGCTCAGGCTGGATGAACGGCGCGATGAACCCGCCCGACGCCCCGTCGACGTGCACCGGCACGTCCAGGCCCTTCTCGGACTCGAGCTTGTCGAGCGCGGCCGCGATCTCCTTGACCGGCTCGTAGCTTCCCTCGAACGTCGAGCCGAGGATCGCCACGACCCCGATCGTGTTCTCGTCGCAGCGCTCGACCGCCTCCTCGGCTCCGAGGAAGTAGCGGTTGCCCTCCATCGGCACGAGCCGGGGCTCGACCTCCCAGTAGCGACAGAACTTCTCCCAGCACACCTGGACGTTCGCACCCATCACGAGGTTCGGCCGATCGGTCGGCTTGCCGGCCTTCTGCATCCGCGCGCGCCAGCGCCATTTGAGCGCCATTCCGGCGAGCATCGCGGCCTCGCTGGAGCCGGTCGTCGAGCAGCCGGTGGCGGTCTCGTGGTCCGGTGAATGCCAGAGGTCGGCGAGGATGTTGACGCAATGGGCCTCGATCTCGGCCGTCTGCGGGTACTCGTCCTTGTCGATCATGTTCTTGTCCGCTGTCTCGGACATCAGCCGTCCGGCGAGCGCCGGCATCCAGGTGGTTACGAACGTGGCGAGGTTCAGGCGCGACTGACCGTCGAGCATCAGCTCGCTCGAGATCAGCTCGTACGCGTCCTCGCGCCCGATGCCCTTTTCGGGCAGCGTGTGGGCGGGGGCTTGGTCGAAGAGGGGCATGGGGGCGAGCCTACACGGCGTCCCACACCACGCGCAACGCAGCCGGCTTGCGAAACACGAGCCCGGTCACGACGGGCTCGGCCGCGGGGTCGAGCCGGAGACCCGGCAGCCGACCCAGCGCCGCGGCGATCGCGGTACGCGCCTCGAGCCGCGCCAGATGCACGCCGAGGCACACGTGGGACCCCTGTGCGAACGCCACGTGCCCACGAGCGCGCGGCCGGCTCAGGCTGAAGCGATCCGGATCCGCGAACACGGCCGGGTCTCGGTTGGCGGCCGTGATCGAGAGCCTGACCAGATCTCCCCGGGCGATCGGAACTCCGCCGAGGATCGTTTCGACGGTGGCGTAGCGGTCGATCACCGCGGCCGCGGGCTCAAGCCGGAGCGATTCCTCGATCGCGGCGTCCAGGAGTCCGGGATCGGCTCGCACCCGCTCGGCCCGCGCCGGCTCGCGCAGCAACTCGAGCAGCGCGTTGGCGATCATTCCCTCAGTCGTTTCGATCCCGCCGAACAGGAGCACGGCCGCATTGGCGACGAGCTCGTCACGGTCAAGCGAATGGGCACGGGCAGCTGCGGCCAGCACCGAGTCGCCGTCGCCGGCGATCACCGCGTCAAGCCGGGCGCACAGCGCTGTGAAGGCCTCGTGTCCGCGAGCGCCCGGCCCGCGACCGGCCGTGATCTCGGTAACCGAAGCGACGATCGCGTCGTACCAGCCAAGCACGGTGTCGACCTCGTCGTGCTCGAGTCCGAGCGCCCGCGCGACGACGGCGGTGGCGAGTGGCCCCGCAAACGCGCGTCTGAGCTCGGCGTGCCCGGACGGCGCCAGCGCATCGATCAAGCTAACTGCCTCGTCGGCCACCTCGGCGGCGAACTGCTCGCGTACCGCCCCGGCCCGGAACGGGGCGACGAACGCCGCCCGATGCCGCTCGTGCCGATCGCCGTCGAGGCTCAGCATGCTCGGGCCGACGATTCGCGCGGTCGAGAAGCGGGGGTCGTCGACGGTGAAGCGGCCCGGGTCGCGCATCGCCTCGAGCACGAGCTCGTAGCTCGTGACCAGCCAACCGTCGAGCTCACCGATCCAAACGACCGGTTCGCGCTCGCGCAGCTCCGCCAGCAGCGCGTGCGGGTCCCGTTCGAGCTCATCCAGCACCCCCTGAGGATGTCAGGAGCCGGGCGGCGGCTGACACCCGATGTCGATCAGGTGGCGCGCGAAGGCCATGCGGTCCCGGTCCGGGTGGAAGGGCTCGCCACCGTCCCGCAACAGGGCGCCGAGTCGCTCGAGATCGTGGAGCAGCGCGAGCTTGCCCGGAGGGTCGTCCCACTCGCCCGAGTCGTAGCGCTGCACCCAGGCGGCGAGCGCGGCGAGCGCCTCGACCTGAACCTGGTCCTCCCACCATCCGGAGCGAACCGGCAGCCGGTAGCGCCCGCGGAGTGCGCACACGTCGCTCCACAGCTGCTCGAACCACATCCATCGCTCGCGCGCATACAGACCGCCCCAGTGCAGGGGCCAGCGCGACGAGTCGCCGTCGCCCCAGCCGAGGTCGTCGCGCTCCTCGTCGGGCTCGGACCAGCTCATCACGTTCGCGCCAGCCTTCTCAGACGGCGGTCGTCGAACCATGTCCGCAGTCTCAGCCGGACCGGCGCCAGGCGTCCGTAGAGCAGCAGCGCTTGGTGCTCGGGCAGCTGGCGCAGCGCCTCGGGCGCCACCAGTGGCCGCCGCCGCCGGCCGCTGGAGCGGCTCGTGCCGCCGCTCCCGGTCGTGCGTGTCAGCTCTCGCGCCTCCTCCTCGCCGACCAGGCCCGCGAAGTAGCGCAGCGTCTCGAGATCGGCCACTCCCGGAAGCAGCATGCGCGCCCGATGGCTGTTGACCACGGTTTCGGCCTGCTGGCCGTAGCGGCCGCGCGCCTGCGCCAGGTCGTGGAAGATCGACACGAGCTGGACGTTGTGGCTCGGCGCGGTCGACGCGATCTCGGCCAGATTGGGGAGCGGGGCCACGTTGCCCGCCTCGTCGAGGCACAGCAACAGCGGCCGCTCGAGCTGCCCCCCCGCCAGCGTCGCGCGCTCGTACGCCCGCTCGACGATCTCGGCGACCAGCGCCAGGAAGATCGGACGCAACAGCTTCGAGGCTCTTGCATCCCCGATCAGATAGAGCGTCGCGCACTCGTCCAGCAGGCGGTCAGCGCTGATCTCGCTGCCCGCCGCCGAGCGCACGACCCGACCGAACCGGTAGGCCCGGAGCAGCGCCTGGACGGTCGCCTCGATCGAGGATCGCGTCCGGTCGGCCTGGGCCTCGAAGGCGCACACGGCGTCGTACGCGGCGTGCGCTCCCTCGAGCTCGAACTCGCTCGCGGCGTCCCCCGCCAGCTGCGCGAGGGCCTGATGGAGCTCCCGGTTGCCTTGCCCATAAGCCCATCGGACGACGCTGTCGATCCCGGCGCCGGTCGCCGCTGCCGCGTGGAGCAAGGGCGCGAGTCGCTGCTCCGCCGCCACGGCCCAGAAGTCCCCACCCTCCACGCCGCGATGGTCGAGCTCGCCGGCCGACGCCAGCCGCCACGCGACCTCGAGCGCTCCGTCCCAGGTCCGCGCCGACGCGAGCGGCGACCAGGTGCTCGGGGTGGTACCGCCGAGCGCGAACGGGTCGAACACGAACACGGGTCCGAGCGCGCGCCGCCGAGCCTCCGTGGCCGCGAGCAGGTCGGTCTTGATCGAGGATGCGAGGACCGGGCCGTGCCACTCGAGCAGCGCCGGAATCGCCAGGCCGGACGACTTTCCCGACTGCGGCGGCCCGAACGCGATCAGCGCATGCCGGCCCTCGGCCCGCATCACCCGCCCCCGGTGGCGCCCGAGCGACAACCGCGAGCCGGAGCGGCCCGGTCCGCGGAGCGGCCGCAGCTCGGAGCCGCGAGCCCACCTCGCGCTGCCCCGGTCGCCACCGAACAGCCCGCTGCGGGCCAGCAGGACGGCGGGCGCCAGCGAAGCGGCCGCGAGCACGCCGAGGGCGGCGTAGAAGTCCGCCGGCCCGGGCAAGCGTGCCCGTGCGGCCGTCGGCCAGGCCCGGGCGGGTGCGCCGAGCCGCGCGGGAAGCCTCAACAGGATCCCGAGCGCCTGTGCGAATCCGACGTGAGGCCAGCCGCGCCCGAACAGGGCTCCGGCCAGCTCACCCCAGGCCCACACCAGTGCTGCCAGACCAACAACCGCCCCGATCAGCATCAGGATCACGGCATCGGAGACGCCGCTGGGTCCACGGTCGGCGTTCATCCACGCACAGTCCGGTCCTCCGACACCCGCATGCCGGTGTCGGTGTTGGTCAGGTCGGCCTCCAGACGCGAGCGATGATGCGCGACCACGAACGAGCGCGCGCCGACCCGCCACAGCGCCTGTCCGGCGGACAGCATCGAGATCAGCTGCGCCTCGCTCTCGGACAGGCCGAGCAGGGTCCGGGTGAGCGGGATCTGGCTCTCGTCCTGGTGGTAGACAATTCGCGTCGAGGCATCGGCGATCAGGCCCTCGGCGATCCGCGAGGCCCGGGAGCCGGCGTCGCCGACCGCGTGCAGGTCGGCGAGCTTGTGCAGCACGACAAGGTTCATCACGCCGAACTGACGTGCCAGTTTGAAGTTCGACTGAAACCACTCCCCAAGGCCCGTGTGCTGGACGATCTTCCACGACTCGTCGGCGACATTGATCAGCCGTTCCCGCCCCGGCTGCTCGGCCATCCGCGCGAGCAGTGCGCTCATCCACGCGGTCGCGCACGCCATCAGGATCCCCACGGCCGGCGAATCCCGCACGGCGTGCAGATCGAGGACGAGCAGGCGGGCGTCGAGATTCAGCCCGGGCGTCGTCGGTCCATCGAACATCCCCCGCAATGGGCCCTCGCAGAGGTCCTGGAGCGCGAGCGCGGCGCGCCGAACGTCCGCGGCCAGCGCAACCGGGGTCGTCCGCAGTCGTTCGGCCATCTCGGCGGTCGGATCGAACAGCGCCGCAGAGATCTGCGGGAGGGTCGGATCGCCGATGCAGCGGGCGCGGACGGTGTGGAGCGCCTCGCGCAGAGCCGCCGCCTCGGCCTGGGTCAGCGATCCACCGATCGCGGTCACCGCGACGGCCCGGAGCAACTCGAGCTGGGCGTGCTCCTCGGGCCGCGAGGCCAGCGGGTTGAGCCGCACCCCGCCGCCGGGCACGAGCGAGATTGGACTGACGCCGACGGCGTCGCACAGCGGCCCGTACTCGCGCTTGACGTCGAGCACGAAGGCGCGGCGGCCGAACAGCAACATTCGCCACAGGAAGGTCTTGACCAGCGCGCTCTTGCCCTGACCCAACTTGCCCAGCACGATCGCGTTCGGGTCGTCGAGCAGGCCATCGCCGTACAGAACCCAGGGGTCGTAGCAGAAGGCGCCACCCCCGGAATCGCGGCCGACGAACACGCCGCGGCCGCCGAGTCCGCCTGCTGCCATGAACGGATAGACCGCCTGTGCGTGGCGGGTCGTCGTGCGGTGTCCGGGGCGCTCGGCCGCCCGGAGCATCAGCGCAGGCCCCGGCAGAGCGGCAGGGTGAACGTGAACGCATCCGCCTGCTGCCCGTACATACAGTGGAGCTCGAGCCGCGCGCGGGCGGCGTGCTCGAGGACCTCGCTGCTGGCGCGGCGCAGCTCTTCGCGGTCCCGGCCCGAAACCGTGACGAAGCCGGACAGCCGGACCTCGTTATGGCCGGCCGCAAGCTCGGACTCTCGCCGGGTCGTCGCCTCCTGCGCCTGGCGCTGCCGCGCGGTCTCGGACTGCCCGAAGCGCCGGCGTAGCTCACGGTCGGCCCGGTCTCGGGTGATCGCCGCCTCCACCTCGCGGGTGGAGCGCTCGGGCGGAATCGGCTCGAGTGTGACCGCCACGGTCCGAACCACGTTCGAGCGTCCGAGCAACGCGTCCATGAACAGCGGCGAGACGTCGACCCGCGGCCAGGCGCCGATCCAGTAGGTCGCGTGCAGCGCCCCGTCACTGCGGTAGTGGTCCCAGCCCTCCTTCGCGCCCAGCGGCCACGCGTTGGCCTCCGACAGGCCGTCGCGTTCCGTGTCCGCGGTCTCGAGCGCGGCGAGCTCGGCGCGTCCGTACGGATCGAAGGCGGTGCGCAGGGCCCGCGCCAGCTGTCCGGCGCCGAGTGCACCGAGCACCGTCACCTCGGCCGCCTCGAGCCCCTGTGCGATCCGCTCGGTCTCCTCGATCAGCGCCTGGACCTCGCCGCCCCGCACCCGCACGCGGCGCCCATCAACCTGGACCGCGACCAGGATCTCGTGCTCCTGGGTGACACGCGCGGTCGTCCCGATCAGCTCCAGGTAGGACTCGATGATCGGCGTGCCGCGCAGCGGGATCGCGGGATCGCGCTCGGCGTGCAACCAGCGCACGAGCTCGTCGCCCTGGGCCGGCGCCGTCCGCTCCACCCACTGGATCCGTCTGACCTGGCTCGAGGCGGCGCCGGACAGGATCAGGCCCCAGCGCGCGAGCCGGCGCTCCTGCGCCTCGGGATCGAGCAGCGAGAACGAGACCACGCGGCATGCCAGGACCGCGGTCACCCGTCGGCCACCGCGCTCGGAGAGGACACCGATCGGTCGGTCACGGTAGGCCGCCGGTTCGATCCGCATGCCCTGCAGCGCCGCCGGGGGCTCGGCGGCGCCGGCCTCAATCCGCCCGTCGTGAGCTCGATGCCCGCGGAGCGGGATGCCTGAGCGCAGCCGCCCGCGACCGGCGAGCCGCCGTGCGAAGAAGACCGTCACGACCGGCGCCCACTCCTCCACCGTGCGACCGGCGAGGGGGACCGCGGCGAGGCCCGCAGATGCCGCCACGCAGGCCGTGGCCAGCATCGCACCGCCCGCCGTCGGGGATCGGCTGATCGCGATGATCGCAAGCAGCACCCCGGCGCCGAGCACGCCCGCCTGCCCGAGGCGGACCGGGCCCAGGATCCCGCGCCGCTCGAGCGGGCCGAAGCGATAGGTGAGGCGAGTGGGGGTCACAGCCGGCCGTCGTCGCGGTCCTGGGAGGGCGGCCGCGGGTCGGGATCGTCAGCGGGACCGGGAGGCGCGTCCTGTGATCGGTCGGTCCCCGGCGGCGCCTCGGGTCCGGGCGGCTCGCCCGCCGCCAGCCCGCCGTCGGGCTCCCCATCAAAGCGCGCGACCGGCGGCGGTGGCCATTCCTGGTCGGGCCCGAGCTCGAGCCGCCAGCTGAAGTCATCCATCTGGTACTGGGGGTCGAGGCCGGGAAGGCGCTCGCCGTCCGCTCCGTCCGGGCCATCGGCACCGCCGGCCGGGGGCGCGCCGCCGTCTGGCCCCTCCGGACCCCCCGCCGGAGGTACGCCGCCGTCCTTCGCCCCGCCGGAGTCACCATCCTCGTCGCCAGGCTCCCGGCCCCCCGGGGCTACGGGAAGGCCCGGCAGCTGGGCCAGGCGGCTCGTCTCGGCCCGCGCCGCCTCCTGAGGAGCATCGGCGGGCTCGAGGTCATCGGCGCCGTCGGCTTCGCCGGCGGCGAGCAGGCGGCCGCTGATCGCGTCGGCGGTGTTGCCGGCCGCGGACAGCGCCCGGCCGGCCTGCCAGGGCTCGCGACTGAGGGTTCCAGCCGCGCTGCTGGCAAGCTCGGCGAGGGGCAAGAGCCGGATCATCGCCCAGGGCGCGAATGCGCCGAGGATCACCAGGACCCCCCCAGCGAGCATGCTCGAGATGCCGCCGAACGGGCTCTGGCCCAGCGCGGCACCGCCGAGCGACAGCACCGCGACGATCGCGAACTTGGACAGGATCAGGGCCACCAGGAGCTCCACCGCGCGGGTCGCCCAGATGCGCCGCGCCGGCCACACCATCGCGGAGAACGCGATCGGGAGCATCAGCACGACGATGTAGACGGCGGCTTCGCGCATCAGCAGCTCCAGCCAGAGCACGAGCGCTCCGAACGCGGCCACCATCCCGGCCAGCAGGGCCAGGAATGGCGACCCGGCGAACAGCGACAGGCCGCCGGCGATCGCCCCGGCATGGGACAGGAAGTGCTCCCCGGCGTTGCCCGCGGCCGCCGAGACCACGGCGCACATCTCGTCCGTGGCGGCGAGCAGCAGCATCGCGATCGGGGCCGCGATCCCGACGCCGATCAGGGCCAGGGGCAGGTACCCGAACGCCGCCCGCAGGAGCAGCGCAAGATCCGAGCGCAGCAGTGCCTGGACCGCGGCGGCGAACAGGAAGGGCAGCGTCAGGATCGCCCCGATCGCGGCCATCCGCCAGTAGGTCGAGGAGAACCAGGTCGTCAACAGCCGTGGGGCGGTGGTGTGGGCGATCACCTTCGCCGTCTCGTGGAGCGCGACCTTCGCGCCCACCAGAACCCAGGCGCCGATCGCCGCGAGTCCGATCACCGCCTGCGCCTTGGTGCTCGTGCTGCCGCTGCTCGTGCCGCTTGACCCGAGCACCTTCTTACCGACGCCGAGCACCTTCCCGCCGATGTTGCAGGCCTTGCCGACGACGCCGCTGACCAGGCCGCCGATTCCGCACACGGTCCCGATCGGATTGAACGCGGCTCGGGCCGGTGACGGAGCCGGAGCCAATGCGAGCGCCACGCAGCAGCTGGCGATGGCGAGCTTTGCCGAGCGCCTCATCACTTCGCCTTGGTGCCCAGGTGCTGGAAGAAGTTGACCAGGCCCGGGGCGGCGCCGACGACGAGCGCCGCCGCTCCGGAGGTCAGCGCAGCCATCCGACCCCGGGCCGCGTAGTGGTGGTTGTGGCTGTGTGACGCGACCGCCCACAGCCCGGCGCCCACGAACGCCCCGAGCAGCGCGATCGCCAGCGCCCATGCCTCCGCCCCGTTGACGAGCTGCTGAAGGACGTTGCTCCCGGGGAGCCCGGTCGGATTTGGATGTGCCGTAACGGCGATTGCAATCAACGCCACCCCTCCTTGAATCTAATTGAGCCAAATTGAGCTAGTTGAACCTAGCAAGACTAGTTCCAGCTTGCTAGGCTAGTTAGTGCCAAATTAGTCTCAATTGGACTTGTGCCATGACAACCGCCCGCGTTTCCGCCCGAACACCGATCTCCGCCCGGACGGCCGCTCCCGATCCGGCCGTCCTGTTCGGCTCGCTCTCGGCCCGTCTCAGGCAGATCGTCCGCCACGGAGTCACAGCTCCCGACGAGATCGTCGAGGACGCGTGCCAGTTCGCCTGGAGCGCGCTGCTGCGCCAGGGCGGAGCGACGCGACCGGACGCGACCCTGTCGTGGCTGGCCACCACGGCGCTGCGGGAGGCGCTGAGGCTGCTCGAGCGCGAGTCACGCGAGCTTCCGCTCGACGAGGTGTTCGACGTGTTCGCCACCTCAGCGGCGCCCGAGCCGCACGAGCTGCTCGAGATCCGCGAGCGGATCGGCGCGATCGTCTCCCTTCCGCAGCGACAGCAGCGGTTGCTCTGGCTACACGCCGCCGGCCTGACGTACGGCGAGATCGCCGCCCACGAGCGGTGCACGCAGCGCGCTGTCGAGCGCCATCTGCTGCGTGCCAAGCGGTCGATTCGCGCGCTCGCAAGCGAGTAGGATTCGCGCGGCGCTCCAGCGCGCCGCCATGTCTGAGGAGAGGATCACCTACTGCCGGATCTGCGAGCCCCTCTGCGGGCTTGTGGCGACGGTCGAGGGCGACGAGGTCGTCCAGCTCCGGCCTGACCGCGAGCATCCGCTATCACGCGGGTTCGCGTGCCCGAAGGGGATCGCGATGACCGCGGTCCAAAACGATCCGGACCGTGTCACCCATCCGCTGCGCCGCCGTTCCGACGGCGGCTTCGAGCGCGTCGCATGGGATCAGGCCCTGAACGACATCGCGACGCGGCTGCGCGGCATCCTCGACCGCGACGGCGGCAGCGCGGTCGGCTGGTATCTCGGCAACCCCTCCGCCTTCTCGTACTCGCACCCGATCTGGGTCAAGGGATTCATGGACGCGATCGGTTCTCCGAACCTCTACAGCGCCGGATCGCAGGACGTCAACAACCGCTTCGCCGCCAGTCAGCTCCTGTACGGCTCGCCGCTGATCGTCCCTATTCCCGACCTCGCGCGCACCGAGCTGCTGCTGATCGTCGGCGCCAACCCGCTGGTCTCACACGGGAGCGTGCTGACGGCGCCGCGGATCAAGGACGCGCTGCACGACATCGTCGCGGGCGGGGGACGGGTCGTGGTCGTCGATCCGCGACGCTCGGAGACCGCCCGGGCCTTCGAGCACGTGCCGATCAACCCGGACGGCGATGCGTGGCTGCTGCTCTCGCTCCTACACGTGATCTTCGCCGAGGGTCTCCAGGACCCGGGCGCGCTCAGGCGCCAGGCCCGGGGCGCCGAGCGTCTCGCACAGCTGGTAGAGCCCTACGACCCCGAGTCAACGGAGAGCCGAACCGGGATTGACGCGGAAACCGTCCGGCGCCTCGCCCGTGACCTCGCCGACGCCGACGGAGCGGCGGTGTACGGCCGAACCGGCACGTGCCTGGGCCGGTATGGAACGCTGGTCTCGTTCCTGCTCGACGCGATCAACGTCGTGACCGGAAACCTCGACCGTGAGGGGGGCGCGATCTTCGGCACCGGCGCGATCCAGATCGAGGATCTGTTGCACCGCATCGGAGCCGACAGCTACGGCAAGGTCCACTCCCGGATCGGTGGGTTCCCGGACGTGCTCGGGCAGCTGCCGGCGTCGCTGATGGCGCGGGAGATCACGACCCCGGGCGAGGGCCAGATCCGGACGCTGTTCGTGTCCTCGGGCAACCCCGTGCTGTCGGTCCCCAACGGGGACGAACTCGAGCGGGCGCTTGGGGAACTCGAGCTGATGGTGGCGATCGACCTGTATGTGACCGACACGAGCCGCCACGCGGACTACGTACTTCCGGCGACCACCTTCCTGGAGCGCGAGGACTTCCCATCCGCGTTCCTCACCTTCAGCTCGACGCCGTTCGCGCAGTGGACCGACCCGGTGGTGGCGCCGCGCGGCGAGGCGCGCCAGGAGTGGGAGATCATCGAGCAGATCTCCGAGCGGATCGGCGTGACCCCGGCGAGCGCGTGGCCGCTGCGCGCGCTGGGGAGGATCGGCCTGAAGCTTTCGCCGGCCCGATTGATCGATCTCGGTCTGCGGCTCGGGCCCCAGGGCGACCTGTTCGGCCTGCGCCGCGGAGGCCTGAGCCTGGCCAAGCTCCGGAAGCGCCCGCACGGCGTGGTGCTCGCCGAGCACCATCCCGTCGGCGTGCTGTCGAAGAAGGTCTTCCACCGCGACAAGCGGGTCCGACTGGATCCGCCCGAGATCGAGGCCGAGCTGGCGGTGCTCCAGAGCGCGAACGGCGCTGACCCGCAGTTCCCGCTGCGGATGATCGGGTTGCGAGAGCTGCGCTCGCATAACTCGTGGATGCACAACGTGGAGAAGCTGATGCAGGGTGGGAGGGAGCATGCCGCGCGTGTACACCCCGACGACGCCGGCCGCAGCGGTCTCGAGGACGGGGGGCGCTGCCACGTGATCTCAGCCGCCGGCGAAATCGAGATCGCTGTGAAGGTGACCGACGAGGTCCGGCCGGGAACGATCGCCGTCCCGCACGGCTGGGGCCACCGCGGCGGGTGGCGGCGCGCGGCGGCGGCCGGCGGCGCGAACGTGAACCTGCTCGCGTCCTCGGCCCCGGAGGACCTGGAGCGGCTTGCCGGGATGGCCCTGCTCAACGGGATCCCGGTGCGGCTCGAGGCGGTTGTCGCGGAGGGCAGCGAGCCCGCACGCGACCGCGAACGCCAGACCGTCTAGCGCGCCCGCGAGCCCGCCGCGGGCGCGAGCCCGGCGACCAGCCGGGCACGGATAAGGTCACATTCGCGGTTGCCCGTGGAGCGAGCGTGACGTTGGGGCCGGTGGTGGTGTCCTTCGTCACCCTCGCCGGTCGGCGCGGAGCGAGTGTGACGCTAGCCCGGATGCGCCCCCGGATGCGCTCCCCACGCCCCCGCCCCGCGACCCCGCCGCGGCCCCGGCACGCGCGCGACCCCGCCGCAGCCCCCGCCCCGCGACCCCGCCGCAGCCGCACGGCAGCCCCCGCCCCGCACACCGCCGCGACCCCGCGCCGCGACCCCCCTAGCGAGCCCGCCCGCGCTTGCGCCGCTTGCGCTCAGCCGGACTCAACTTCCGGGGCTTGGTCTTCGCCTTGGAGGCCGAGCGGGTATCCGCGCCTGCGGTAGCGGCCGCGGCGCGGTGGCGGACCGGCGCCCGCTTGCGCGCGTCGCGCCAGATGAACAGGGCGATGCCGCCCAGCACCACGATCGCCCCGAGCCCGATCACGAGCCCGGTGCTACCGCTCAAGCCGTTGCTGTTCGAGGTCGTCGTCGTCGGGCTGACGATCGGTGCCGCCGGCGCCGTCGTGGTCGGTGCCGGAGTCCCGGTCTGCGGGATGCCCGGTGCCAGCGGGTTGCTGGGGCTCGCCGGGTTCAGCGAGGGGACGGCGGTCGTCGTGCTAGGGGTCGAGGCGCCGGCGGCGACGCCCGGCAGGGCCAGAGCCACCGTCACCGTTCCCAGCAACAGCGTCCGACGCATCGCCTGCTAGCGCTCCGTGCCGAGCGACTGCTCCATCGCGGGTGTCTCCGGGGCATCGCGATAGGGCTGTTCGTCCTTCACGTGCTCCTCGTGATAGACGCTCTCGGCGTTGACCGCCCAGATGTCGTGGTGGGTGCCAAGCAGAATGTTGTCGACCGCTCGCATGGCGGTCAGCATCGAGTGGTCGGAGTTGTTGTAGCGATGCAGCCCGTTGCGTCCGACCTGGATCAGATTGGGGATGCCCTCGAGCCAGAGCTTGATCGTGTCGAGGCGCTCGGCGTACTCCGCGTCGTAGATCGGATACGCCTTGTGCACGCGCACCGCGAAGCCGAACTTCACCTTGTCGGCGCGGGCGAGACCGAGCTGCTGGATCTCACGCTTGGCGAACTCGACCAGCTGCTCGTCGGGCATGCTCCAGAGATCGTCGCCCTCGAAGCAGAAGTACTCCATGCCGATCGAGGCGTCGGTGTCATTGGGCACCATCCACGGGCTCCAGGAGCGGAAGTTCTGGATCCGGCCGACCCGGACACCCGGCTCGTGGATGTAGATCCAGTTGTCGGGGAACAGGTCCTCGCCCTGGATCACAAGCGCGACGGTGAGGAAGTCCCGGTAGCGCAGGCCGCGGGCGGCGTCACGCACCTCGCCGGGCGCCTCGGGCTCGGTGATCGCGACCGTGGTCCGCAGCGGCAGCGAGGAGATCACGTAGGAGGGAGTCAGCGTCTCGCCACCGGCCACGACCTCGATCACACGGCTGTCCGAGTCGACGCGCAGACGGGTCACCGGCGCGTTGAGTCGCACCTCGCCGCCCCTCTCCCGGATGTCGGAGGTCATCTGCTCCCACATCTGGCCGGGGCCGTAGCGGGGGTAATTGAACTCCGAGATCAGCGACTTGATCTTGTCGTCCTTGTTCCCGAAGAACGCGGACTTGGCGGCGCTGAAAAACGACAGGCCCTTGATCCGCTGCGCGGCCCACTCGGCTCGCAGCTCCGAGCACGGCACGCCCCAGACCTTCTCGGTGTACGTCTTGAAGAAGAGGTTGTAGAGGCGCTTGCCGAACCGGTTGGAGACCCACTGCTCGACCGTGTCCTCACGGCCCTTGGGCTTGATCGCGGCCCATAGGTATGACACCCCGACGCGGAACAGCTCCACCGGGCCGAGCTTCTTGATCACGTCCATCCCCTCGAGCGGGTACTCGAGGAACTTCTTGTTCCAATAGATCCGGCTCTGGCGCGGGCGCTTGAGGAACTCCTCCTTCATGATCTCGTGCCAGAGGTCGTCGACCTCCGAGACCTTGGTGAAGAAGCGGTGGCCGCCGAGGTCGAAGCGGTAGCCGTCGCGTACCTCGGTGCGCGCGATGCCGCCGACCTGGTCGGTCGACTCGAGCACGATCACCGGCTTGCCCTCCTTGGCCAGGAGGTAGCCCGCGGTGAGGCCGGCCGGGCCGCCGCCGAGCACAACGACGGGGTGCTCGGGCGTGATGTCGGAGCCGTGGCTCTCTGGGGCAGTCTGTTCGGTCATCGTCTTGATCAGGAGATCTTCTGGTACAGGAGAGCGCTGTTGCCGACGCAGCACGCACCCCGGTAGTTATGCGGCGCGACCGCGCCGGGCACCAGCCTGAGGCTCGGGTCGCTCGCCAACAGAGCTCCCCATTGAGCTGAGCGCCGTCGCACGAGCTGTGTCCAAGGCGCCTCCCAGCTCTGCGCACCCTCGGTCATCGGCCGTACATACAGCACTTGCTGTCCGGGCCTGAGACTAGCAATCAGGGAATTGAACGTTGCCGACGGGTTCGCGTGCTTGAGCCGATTCAGGGCGTGCACCCAGTTCATCGACTGCGGGTCATGACTCAGCCCGGTCGGGTCCGCGAACTTCAGGCCGGCCGGGAGGTAATACCAGGCGAGCGGCACCTGCTCCGGCTGTCCGACGACCACGAGATCCCCCTGATGCAGTCGGGGAGCCATCTCGGCGGCGACGTCCCGCATGTCGCTCTTGTACTGCGGCGTGTATGAGGCCGGGTTGCCCCAGAAGATCACGGTCAGAGCGAGCGCGATCAGGCCGACGCCCTTGGCCCGGGCGAGTCCCCAGGCGGCGAGCAGGAGCAACGCCGCGAGGATCGGCGCGAAGTAGCGGTACTGCCATGCGGGTGAGAAGCGCGAGACGAGCCAGCCGAACGCGAGCGTGCCGATCGGGATCAGCATCAGCGCCCACATCGTCAGCCCCTCGCGGCTGCCCCGGCGCCCGCGGGTCCAGAAGACGGCGAGGCCGAGCGCGGCGCCGATCACGAGCGCCGTCGTCGCCCGGTCGCCGCCCATCAGGTTCCGGGAGATTTGGACCGGCGCGCCGAAGTTCGGCGCGGTGTCCCAGGGCGAGCCTGTGTGGGTCGCCTGGTAGAGCAGCGTCGGCAGCCACGGGAGGAACAGGACCGCTGCGGCGCCGAACGACAGGATCGCGTCGCGCAGCACGCCGCGCCGGTCCTCCGAGTTGAAGTACACCGGGATCAGCGCGACCGCGGCGCCGACGCCGAAGAAGATCCCCCAGGCGTGCGTGTAGAGCATCAGCGCCTGGCACACCACGAACAGGATCAGGTAGCGACGCCTTCGGTAAATGAAGCCGTGGATCAGGCCACCGGTGGCGAGCAGCCCGAGCAGCGCCATCAGCGTGTACATCCGCGTCTCCTGGCTGTACGCCGTGAGGAACGGGTTGAAGGCGAACAGGACCGCCGCGATCAGTGCCGCGCGGACCCCGAACAGGCTCCACGCGACCCACGTACCGACCGGGATCGTCAGCAGGCCGAATAGCAGCGACATCCCGTGCGTCGCGGACTCCGAGGAGCCGAACACGCTCATCCAGATGTGGAGCATCAGGTAATAGAGCGGCGGCGACCCGTCGTGGCGCAGCACCGTCGGGATCGAGGTCAGCGAGTGCGATGAGATCCCGACCGAGAGCGCCTCGTCCATCCAGAACTGCCCGCTCAGGTAGCGCGTGCGCACGAATGCCGACAGCGCCATCAGGATCACCACGACGCCGCCGAGGAGCGCCCACGCGGGAAGTCGCCGGACCCAGTCCGGCGAGTGGGCGTCGAAGTCAGGCAGGACGCGGCGAGGTGCAGCTACGGAAGCCATCGGTCGCTCAGGTTATCCCGCAGTGCTCGTACACCCTAAAGCTGCGGGTCTCCGTAACGAGCTTGTAATGGGTGGTCGGCCAGTTCTCAACCGACGGCAGCAGGTGCGCATTGCGCTGTGCCCGGGTCTGGAAGATCACGTTCGGGCCGGGTGTGTTCGGGGGCGGCGGCGACAGCGGTGAGGCCTCGATCGTGAGCGTGTGCACGCCAAGGTAGTAGGCGATCATCGGGACCTGGAACCCCTCGGTCATCACCGAGCCGCAATGCAGCACGGCCGATGAGCCGCCGAGGCGGTCGATCGCCGCGATCGCGTCCGTGCGCAGCAGCGCCTGGTAGTTGAGCGCGCGGTGCGTCTTCGAGAGGTGGACGAGACCGCCGATCCAGCTCGGGACGAGCAGGAACACGAGCGCCACCGCAAGCGTCGCGGCGGAGCTGATGTAGGTGCTGGCCCGGCGCGAGGCCTGCCTGGTCAGCTTCGGTACGGCGCGCCCGAGCGAGATGGCTGCCCACGCCCACCCGACGCCGCCGGCGATCTCGATCAGCGCGGCTCCGAGCACGAGGTAGCGGTCGTTGCCCGAGAACCCGGCCTGGGTCATGACCGCGATCAGGATCCACCAGCCAAAGCCGAGGATTCCCGCCATCGCGATCGCGGCCAGCGCGTGCTCGCGTGGAGTCTCGAGCCGCCAGCCGGGCCGGGAGCGTACCGCTCGCCCGAGTCCGAACAACGCCGCCGCGATTGCGAGGATCGCCGCCGCCTTGATCCGGCTCGGCACGGTCGGCCAGGCGTGCTTGCCGAGCTCAGTGCAGAACGGGCACTTGGCCAGCGCCGGGCTGTTCGAGCGAACGTGCTGGGCGCGGCTCACACCGCGGAAGAAATGTCCCGAGCCCCAGTACTCGGGCAGGAACCACAGGATCGGGATCAGCACGAACAGGCCGAACACGAGCTTGCGCGCACCCGGATCCTTCCACCACAGCCACAGCCCGTAGCTGCCCCAGAACAGCCAGATCTCGGGCCGGTCGAGCGCGGCAAAGAAGCCGACGGCAAACGCCTGCCGCGGCTCGCCGTCGAGGTGGCGTTCGACCGCGATCAGCACGATTGCGGTCATCAGGCCCTCGGAGTAGCCGAGCGCGTTCGCAGTGATGTAGCCCCCGGCGAAGACCAGGCCGATCGACGCCACGACGCCGGCCAGGATCGCCGGCGCGTAGGAGCCGGCGACCTCGAGCCAGCCGGCTCCGGCGGCCACGCGGCCGCTGAGCTGGCGGGTGAAGCGCCAGCAGAGCTTGAAGGTCATCCCCACCGCCATCACGGCACCGGCGCGGCCGACCACCAGCCACAGGTCCGGGGTGGCCCTGCCAAACGGCGCGAACAGTGTCGTGAAGATCACCGGCAGCGGCTTCCACGTCGGGCCGCCGGTGGTCTGGAGATTGAGGTGCACGATCTCCCGGCCCCACACGAGCCATGCCCACGGGTCGTAGCTGGGGGTGGAAGGGATCAGCAGCGACAGCGCGCCGATGATCAGCGCCACCAGTGCCATGAGAAGGTAGATCCGCCCGCCGGGAAGGCGTTCGGACAGGGCCGACGCGGATGCGCCGCGACGGGCGCCGACGGCCGGCGCGGTCAGCTCAGCACTTGGAACAGACATCGAGGCGATTTCAGGTGCCGCGCCCGAGGGTGCGCGGCAAACGCACACAAGCCTGCGCACGTGCGCGGGCATCGAGCCCCGATTCTAGAGCCATTAGAGTCGGTTCGCGCTCGCGTGGGGCCGCCGGAAGCTCAGGCTCAGCCGATTCGGCGTTTCAGCGCCACGATCCGGTCGTATGACGCCGTGGCCTCGGAGCGGCTCAGGCTGCCGTTTCGCACCGCCCGCTCGAGCGCCCGCAGCTCCCCGGTCGCCGAATCCGTGTAGAGCAGCACGTCGGCGCCCGCTCGGGCCGCGATCACGCCGGCGGTGATCTCGTCGTGACCGGTCGGCGACTCGAGCGCATCGGTGATGGCCACGCCTCGGAACCCCAGCTTCCCGCGCAGCACGTGCTGGATGATCTGGCGCGACAGCGCGGCGGGTGCGCCGGAGCGGTCGTACGCGGGGAAGCCCGCGGTCGCGACCATCACGCTGTCGAGGCCACGGGGGATCAGCGTCTCGTAGGGAATCAGCGCCGCCTTGCGCTGAGCCCGAGTCGGACGCAGCTCGTCTAGCTTGTTGTCGGTGTCGGTGGCCGCCGATCCGACCCCGGGGAAGTGCTTCGCAGTCGCGCCCACCTTCGCCGACTGGAGCCCGAGCGCGAACGGGGTCGCGTACTTGGCGACCGTGTCGGCGTTGAACGAGAAGGCGCGCCCCTGCTGCCAGATGAACGCGCCCGAGAATGTCGGCACGTCGAGGACCGGAGCGAGGTCCCAGTTGATCCCGAGGCTATTCAGATAGCGGCCGGTGGCGCGGCCCTCGTGCCGGGCCACGGATGTGCTGCCGCGAGCCGCGATCTGGGGCGGGGAGAGGTCCGGCGGGCCGTTCGGGAGCCGCTTGACCTGTCCGCCCTCCTGGTCGGTGGCGATCAGCAGCGGCGGATTCGAGCCCTGGCGCGCGGCCTTCTGGAGCGAGGCGGTGAGCGCCTTCAGCTGCCCCCGCGAGGTGATGTTCTGCGTGAACAGGATCACCGAGCCGACCTGGCCGGCGCGGATTCGCCTCAGCAGCGAATTGGGCGCGCTCGTGCCCGGCAGCCCGACCATGATCCGCTGCCCGAGGAGCTTCTCCAGCGGCACTGACGCCTCGACGGCGGCCCCGGAATGCGTGGCTGCCCTGCCTCCGGTTGGGGACCCGTGCGAGGCGACTGCAACCGAGCCGACCGCGCCGCCTGCCACCACCAGTGCCGCGAGCATCCGGGCCAGAACCACGATCAGCCGGTCACCCCTGCGGCAAGGCAGTCCTCGACGGTCTGCAGCAGGCCGTCGGACGCCTGGTCGGGGTACAGCAGCGCACTGCCGATCACCTCCGCGCCCGTGACGTGTCCGGAGATCTGCGCATCCTGAGCGGCGCCGGGGGTGGGGGCGAAGTTCACGCGCGGGCCGGCGGGAGCGGTGCCGATCTGGAGCCAGGTCTGCCCGACGAGCGTGACCGGCAGCTTGTGCGCGCGCAGGCAGGGGAGGTGGCGCGCGCGTGGATCATCGATCCGAGCGTGACCCTCTGAGGTTGCCGTGGGCGGGATCTGGCCTGCGAGCGGCTTTGCGCTGTTCCCGCAGCCGGCAAGGATCGCCGCGAGTGATGCGCACAACACCGCGACCTTCGCGGAGGACATCGCCCAGAGGGTAGATCATCCGCCCACCGGGGCGACCACTAGTCTCTCCCCGCGTGACCGTGTTCGCAGCGCTGACCGGGCCGTTGCCGAAGGCGGGCGTGGTGCTCGTGGCGCTGCTCGCGGCCGGCGCGCTTCTCGCGCGCGACGCGCGCACCCGCGCGTTCGCGATCCTCGGTGCGCTGATCCTCGCCCCGGTGCTGCTGCTGGCCGACATCTGGCACTCGCCGCAGCTGCGGCTCGTCCACCGCCACCCGCTGCTGGCGCTGGTCGGCGCTCTGGTCGCGCTGGCGCTGGTCGGCGCGCTCGCCGTGCTGATCGTCAGGCGACCGGCGCTGGTGGCACCTCTGGCCGTGATCGCGCTCCCGTTCCGAGTTCCGATCCAGGCCGGCGGCAGCACCTCCAACCTGCTGGTGCCGCTCTACCTCGTCGTCGCTTCCGGGTCGCTCGCACTCATCTACACGCTGTGGCGCGCCGACGACGAACGCCCCGAAACCGGCTGGATCGAGCGCCTGCTGGCGGCGTACGTGGTGCTCTACGGCCTGCAGGCGATCTACTCGAGCGACTTCGAGAAGGCGCTGCAGCAGCTGGTGTTCTTCTACGTCCCGTTTTCGCTGCTGTTCTGCCTGCTCACCTCGCTCGAGTGGACGCCGAAGCTGATCCGTGCGTGCCTGTTGCTGGTGATCGGACTCGCGGTCCTGTTCGCCGCGGTCGGGTTCGTCGAGTACGAGACCAAGACGCTGTTCCTGAATCCGAAGCTCGTCGCTGCCAACGACGTGCACGCGTACTTCACCGTGAACTCGGTGTTCTTCGATCCCGACATCTTCGGGCGCTTCCTCGCGCTGGTGATGATCCTGGTCGCGGCCGTCCTGCTCTATCGCCAGGATGCACGGGAGATTGTCGGTGCGACCGTGGTTCTGGCGATCCTCTGGGGCGGCCTCGTGCTGACCCTGTCGCGCTCGAGTCTCGGGGCGCTCCTGGTCGGACTCGCGGCGCTGGCCGCGATCCGTTGGAAGGCGTGGCCGGTGATCACGGCCGTGGTCGTGGTTGTCGCCCTGGGTGGCGCTGCGCTCGCGATCGCGCCCAAGACCTTCGGGCTCAACCAGGGCCTGAATGGGGCCTCGAGCGGACGTGCCGGGCTGGTCAGCGGCGGCTTCGACCTGTTCCGGGACCGTCCAATCTGGGGCTACGGCTCGGGCGCGTTCGTGACCGAGTACCGCCGCCACCACCCGAGCAGCTCCCAGACGCTGTCGGCGTCCCACACGATTCCGATCACGATCGGCGCCGAGCAGGGGTTGATCGGAGAGCTGGTCTACCTCGCCCTTGTCGTGGTCTCGCTCGTCGGACTGCTGCGCGGCGGACGCGGCAGTCCTGTGCGGGCGGCAATCGGAGCCGCGTTCGTGGCGCTCGTCTTCCACACGATGCTGTACGCCGATTTCCTCGAGGACCCGATCACATGGACACTGCTCGGGATCGGGATCGCGCTGGCGGTGCAGGCTCGCGAGTCGGCCCCGGCCGAGGATCGGCAAGCGCGCCGGGTCGCGGCGACGGCCTGAGATCTCAGGCGAGCATCATCGAGTCCTCTGCCCCGTCGTGCGCCATCAGCGAGCGCGGGAACACCGTCTGCGCCTCGATTGCGAGCTGCTCGACCGAGGGCTCGAATGGAGGCGCGTGGATCAGCAGCAGTCGGCCGATCTCCGCCGCGGCCGCGATCCGCGCCGCCTCGAGCGCCGAGGAATGGATCGTGGGGTTGCGGGGCTGATCGCTCGTGAACCACGCCTCGTGCGCCAGCATCCGGCAGCCCGACGCAAATCCGGCCGTCGCCTCGTCATACGCCGTGTCGGTGACCCAGGTCAGCAGATCATCAAATCGGAACCCGAGCGACGGGGCCGAGTGACGATCCTGGCGCCGCGTCTGGATGCGAGTGCCCGCAAGCTCGATCTCGCCCGCCGGCAGGTCGCGTACCTCGATGTGCTGATCGGGCAGCGGCACGGGGTTAAACGGCTCGGTCGACATTCGCTCGAGCAGCTTCGCGGTGGGCGTCCCGTACAGGCTCTGGCCGGGCCCCCAGACCGTCGTGTCGCGGCACAGCTCGAGCGCCGGTAGGTAGGCGAGCCCCGACACGTGGTCGAGGTGAAAGTGGCTGAGCAGGATGTCGAGACGCTGAATGCCGTCGAGCAGCTCCGGTCGCTCGACGAGGCGGCCGACACCGGTGCCGGCGTCGATCATGATCGCGCTGTCGCCATCTCGGAGCAGCGCGCACGCGGTCTGCCGGCCGTGAGCCGGGAACCAGCCGCCGCCACCGAGAATGATTAACCGCTGGAGCATCGCTCGCGCACACTATGTCGAGTTCGTTCGCGCAACGAGTGCGCAAGCGAGCTCGCGCCCGGATACGGTTGGGATCGTGGGTGGTCTGAGGGGCAGCGTCCGGGCTCGGGCGCGACACGGGTGGCTGGTCGTCTCGGCGGCGATCTGGCTGCTGCTCGCCTGCTCGGCCTCGTCGTCCGCTGCCGCACCCGT
Organism: uncultured Solirubrobacterales bacterium; assembly: GCA_963796645.1. GTDB lineage: Bacteria > Actinomycetota > Thermoleophilia > Solirubrobacterales > Solirubrobacteraceae > Palsa-465. Next base: position 376,973 of record CAWCMQ010000012.1, read on the forward strand.
GATCGTGTTTCCGAGCCCCGGCACCCTGCACGCCACGCCACTGACGCAGATCAGCTTCCGCGGAGTGGCTCCGGGAGCGCTCGGCGCGATCACCGTCACCGGCTCGCGCAGCGGCATCCACCGCGGGCGGATCAGGCCCGACTCCGATCGGCACGGCGCCAGCGTCTATCTGAGCCGGCCGTTCGTCGCCGGGGAGCTGGTGACCGTGCACACCACCCTGCCGATTCTCGGCGGGCGCGGCGGGACGTTCACGTTCAGGATCGACACCCCCGCCGGCCCGCTGCCGCAACCGGTGCGGTCCGCCGCACACCGGCAGCCGGGAGACGTGCAGTCGTTCCAATCCCGCCCCGACCTGAGGCCGGCCACCGTCCGCGTCACGTCCTCGTCGCCCGGGGCGTCGGACATCTTTCTGACCGCGATGAACGGCCCGCTGCAGTGGGGTCCGATGATTGTCGATCGCCGGGGGTCGCTGATCTGGTTTGACCCGATCCCCGGTCCCAGGACCGATGCCGCGGACCTCAACGTCCAGACGTATCGCGGCCAGCCGGTCCTCACCTGGTGGCAGGGGTTCCAGAACTACGGCGGCTCCGGTTCCAACGAGGACGTGATCGTCGACCGCAACTACCGGACGATCGCGACCGTGCGGGCGGGCAACGGCCTCACCGCGGACATTCACGAGTTCAACATCACGCCTCAGGGCACCGCGCTGATCACCGCCTATCGACTCATCCAGCTGAAGGTCACCTCGCCCGGCGGCACCCCGCGCGAGATCATCGTCCCCAACTGCTTCGTGCAGGAGATCGACATCCCCACCGGCAACGTCCTGTTTCAGTGGGACAGCCTCGACCACGTGCCGCTCTCGTACTCGCACAGCGCCGTCTTCCTGTTCGACGACTACTTCCACATCAACTCGGTCGAGCAGGACGCGGATGGCAATTTCGTGATCTCGGCCCGCAACACGTGGGCGGTCTACAAGATTGACCACCGCACGGGGAAGGTCCTGTGGGAGCTCGGCGGCAGGCACTCGAGCTTCACGATGGGACCCGGGACGCGAACCGCCTATCAGCACGACGCCCGGGTCCATCCCGGTGGGCTGATCTCGATCTTCGATAACGGGTCCCTGCCCGAGGTGCACGCGCAGTCGCGGGTCGTGCTCGAGCAAATCGACACGAGCGGGCACACCGCGACGCTCGTGCGGGAATGGGTCCACTCCCCGAGCCTGCTCGCGCCGTGGGAGGGGTCCGCGCAGCTGCTCCCGGGCGGGCAGGTGTTCGTGGGCTGGGGAGGCCTGCCGAACTTCACCGAGTTCGACCGGAACGGAAGGCAGATCCTCGACGGGCGGTTCGTCGACTTCATTGCCAGCTACCGCGCGTTCGAGCACCCGTGGAACGCTCAGCCTGAGACCCCGCCGGCACTCGCGGTGATCAGGAGCTCCGGAGGCGACGCAACCGCCAGCGCGAGCTGGAACGGGGCCACCAACGTCGCCCGCTGGCGCGTTCTCGCCGGCAGCCAGCCCGGGCAGCTCGCGCCCGTCGGCGACGCGCGGTGGAGCGGCTTTGAGACCTCGGTACGGGTCCGCACAGCCAGGCCGTACTTCGCGGTGCAGGCGATCGGGTCGGGAGGCCGGGTGCTGGCCGAGTCACAGACGATTCGAGCCCGCCGCTAAACGATCGGCTTCTTCGCCTCTTCCCCGAGGTCGAGTGCGACCCGCAGAAGGAGCTCGTGAAGCTGCTTTCGCTCGGCTGCGCTGAGCGGGGCGAGCAGCTCGTCCTGAGCCGCGCGCGCCAGGTCGCGTCCTTGGCGCAGCGTGTCGCGCCCGAGCTCGGTCAGGTGCAGCGCGTGGGCGCGCCGGTCGCTCGGGTGGCGTCCGCGCTCGACCAGACCCCTGGCCTCGAGCTCGTCGATCGTGGCCACCATCGAGCTCGGATCGATCCCGACCCCCCTGCCGAGCGCGTGCTGGGTGATCGACCCCTCCACGTCGAGCACGTTCAGCACGCCCCACATGCGGAGGTTCAGTCCGAGCGAGTCGAGCCGCGCGGTGAACTGCTTGCGGGCCTCGATCGCGATGCGGTTGATCAGGAAGCCGGTGTGGCGGGACAACGCGGTGTGCAAACCGAACGGAGGCGCTATTTGCGGTTCACCCATTTGCAACAGATTGTAGCCTCAACGATCGCTTCACAAATAGTTTGTGAGACAAATCATGCGGGAGCCAATCGGAGTCGGCGGGGGCGCAGGCCGCCGGGCGCATGCGGCCCCGGGCGGGCCCGCGCATGCGCGGGCCCGTTCCTACAGCGGCGTCGTGTACGCGCCGCTGATCCCGCCGTCGACGAGGAACGTGGTCGCGTTGACGTAGCTCGATTCGTCGCTGGCCAGGAACAGGACCGCGTTGGCGATCTCCTCGGCGTGCGCGAAGCGCCCCATCGGAACGTGCACGAGCCGCCGCGCCGCCTGCTCGGGATCCTTGGCGTAGAGCTCGCGCAGCAGCGGCGTGTCGACCGGACCGGGGCACAGCGCATTGACGCGCACGCCGCGCTTGGCGAACTCGACCCCCAGCTCGCGCGACATCGTCAGCACGCCGCCCTTCGAGGCCGTGTAGGAGACCTGCGAGGTAGCCGAGCCGAGCACCGCGACGAACGAGGCCGTGTTGATCACCGAGCCCCCGCCGGCCTCGAGCAGGTGCGGGATTCCATGCTTGCAGCACAGGAACACGCTGCGCAGGTTCGCGGCCTGCACGCGCTCCCACGCCTCGAACGAGGTGTCGAGCACCGACGCGTCATCGGTCGGCGAGATCCCGGCGTTGTTGAACAGCACGTCGATCCGTCCGAACTCCTCGCGGGCGCGCGCGTAGAGCTCGGTGACCGCCTGCTCGTCAGTCAGGTCGGCCTGCAGCGCCAGGTCACCGACCGAGTGCTCGCGCAGGTCAACGCCGACGACCCGCGCGCCCTCGCGCTCGAACACGGCTGCAGTGGCCTCGCCGATTCCGCCGGCCGCGCCCGTGATCACGCATACCTTGCCCTCGAGTCTCATCACGTGGCGTAGTAGATCGACTTGACCTCGGTGTAGGCGTCGAGGGCACGCGGACCGAGCTCGCGCCCGTAGCCGGACTGCTTGAAGCCTCCGAATGGAGTTGACACGCGCACCGAGGTGTTTGAGTTGATCGAGAGCACGCCGGTCTCGATCGCCCGGGCCACGCGCAGCGCGCGGGCACCATCGCGCGTCCAGATCGATCCGGAGAGTCCATAGATCGTGTCGTTGGCCAGGCGGATCGCCTCCTCCTCGCCTGCAAACGGGATCACGGTCGCCACCGGACCGAAGATCTCCTCACGCGCCGCACGCGCTCCCGGGTCCACTGGGCACAGGATCGTGGGCGCGAACCAGTACCCCGGACCCTCGGGGACGCTGCCGCGAATCGCTACCGGAGCATCCCCGTCGACGAAGCTCGCGACCGCGGTTCGCTGGTCGGCCGAGATCAGCGGCCCCATCTGCGTGTCCTCGGCGAGCGGGTCGCCGACCCGGATCGCCTTGACGGCGCCCTCCAGGTGTCCCATGAACGCATCCAGCACCGAAGCCTCGACGAGGATCCGCGAGCGCGCGCAGCAGTCCTGGCCGGCATTGCCGAACACCGCCATCGGCGCGGCGGCGGCCGCCGCCTCGAGGTCGGCGTCGGCGAACACCAGGTTGGGCGACTTTCCGCCCAGCTCGAGCGTCACCCGCTTGATCGTCGCCGCGGCGCCGGCCGCGATCGAACGCCCCACCTCGGTCGAGCCCGTGAACGCGATCTTCGCCACGTCGGGGTGTTCCACGAGGCGCTGGCCGCAGGTCCGCCCCGGCCCGACGACGACGTTGATGACGCCGTCCGGGATGCCGGCTTCACGCGCGATCGACTCGAGGCGCATGGCGGTCAGGGGCGTCAGCTCGGCCGGCTTCAGGACCACGGTGTTGCCAGCGGCGAGCGCCGGCCCGAGCTTCCAGGTCGCGATCACCAGCGGGAAGTTCCACGGCACGATCAGCCCGACGACGCCAAGCGGCTCGCGAACCGTGAAGGCCTCGCCCCCGGCCACCGGAATCGTCTCGCCGAACGGGCGCTCCGGTGCGCCGGCGTAGTACTCGAACACGGCCACGACCATCGCCATCTCGCCGCGGGCGTCGGCGATCGGCTTGCCGGCGTTGCGCGCCTCGAGCTGGGCGAGGTACTCGCGGTGCTCGGACAGTGCCGCCGCCAGCGCGCGCAGGCAGGCCGCGCGCTCAGGCGGTGGGAGCGCCCGCCATGCCGGGAACGCTGACTTCGCCCGCGCGACGGCCGCGTCCACCTCGGCGACATCCGCCCGCGCAACCTCCTTGAGCACCGACTCGGTGGCGGGCTCTATGACCTGCAGCGTGTCCGGCAAGAGATCGTCAGGTACTCGTTGGTCGCGCGGGAGCGACGCCCGGTGCGGGCGTACCTCCGACGTCGAGGTCGATCGTGCGAATCGGTCCCTTGAAGCTCTTGCGGGCCGACACGAGGTACCAGATCGTGACGGCCAGCATCACGACGATCGTCACCAGCGGGGCATAGTTGAACGCCGACCAGCTGAACTGGCTATTCCACGGCACCGCGGCGGGCGTGAACGGAAGGCAGAAGATGATCACGCACAGGGCTACCCACACGATCGCGATCAGGTTGACCCATTTGTATTTCTTCCCCAGCGTCCACGGCCCGGTCTCGAACTTGTCGCCCATCCGCCAGCGCAGGTACACCGGGATCGTGTAGGCGATGTATAGGCCGATCACCGAAATCGAGGTCACCGCGAGGAACGCCACGGGGAGTCCGACATGGTTGCCCTTGAACGCGGGAATCGTGATGATGAACGCGAACGTTGCGACAAACACGACCGCCCATGTGGGAGTGCGGTGACTGTTCAGCCGCCGCCACAGGTTGTGCCCGGGGACGGCGCCGTCGCGTGAGAACGCGAACGTCATCCGCGACGCGCTCGTGACGCAGGCCATGCCGCAGAACAGCTGGCCGACGGTGGAAATAATCAGGACTGCCTTGGCGGCGGCCGAGCTGAGCGCCGTCTCGATGATCGACTGTGACGTCCCGCCCGCCGCGTTGATCGCGCTCACGTGAGTGGCGGCGAACGTCAGCGCCAGCAACACCATCCAGCCGAACACCGCCGAGTAGAAGACCGAGCGCCAAACGCCCTTGGGTGCCGCCATGGACGCACCCCTCGTCTCCTCGGAGATGTGCGCCGAGGCGTCGTAGCCGGTGATCGTGTACATCGTCAGCAGGAACCCGAGCGGCAGCACGTAGAACCAGTACATGTTGTCGCTGAAGCCCGAGAGGTTGATCCGGTGGCCGAACACGAAGCTGAAGCTCTGGTGGTGGCTCGGCACGGCGATCAGGATCACGATGATCACGAACACGCCGATCACGTGCCACCACACCGAGACGCGTGTGAAGAACGCCACGAGCGGTGAGGAGAAGATGTTGATCAGCGCATGCGCAAGCAGGATGATCGCGAACAGGACGAACGTGTGATGGAGCGATGCGGCGACGACCGACGTCGCGAAGTTCACCCCGAGGATGTGCGCTCCGTAGAACGAGAGCGTCGCGTTGAGGAAGGTCGCGGCGGCGTAGTCCACCGAGGCCGTCACGGCGACAAGACCGATCAGGTTGAACCAGCCGGTGAACCACCCCCAGCCCGGACCCCCGAGCTTCGACGCCCAGTAGTAGATGCCGCCGGCGGTTGGCATCGCCGACGCAAGTTCGGACATCGAGAACGCCACCATCAGGATGAACACGCTGATCACCGGCCAGCCAATCGAGATCGCGACCGGGCCGCCGTTGATCCAGGCCTGCCCGTAGGTCGTGAAACAGCCCGCCAGGATCGAGATGATCGAGAACGAGATGGCGAAGTTGGAGAACCCGCTCCATCCCCGGTTGAGCTCCTGCTTGTAGCCCAGCTCAGCTAGCTTCTGCTCGTCACTCGAGAGCGTCTCTTGGCTGGCTTCCATTCGGCCCCTCCTCTGAAAAGGTCTGATGGTCCGTCCTTAGCGGCGCCACATTACCCCCGGGCCGAGACGGAAGTCAAGACTTGCGGAGGTTTTCAGCCTTTCGGCATAAGTCCGGCCAGGATGTGCTCCGTGCCGCGCAGGTGATCGGCCATCGCCGCGGCGGCCGCGGCCTCGTCGCGGCGCCTGACCGCGGCGAGGATCCGGCGGTGCTGGGCGTTGGAGGAATCGAGCACCTCGGGCGGGTGCGCGATCAGCGAGATCAGTCCGCTCATCGAGCCCTGGACCTCGGTCATCGCGGTGACCAGGCGTGGGCTGCGCGCGGCTTCAGCAAGGCCGACGTGCAGCCGGATGTCCGCCTGCCGATAGCCGGGGAAGTCGCCCAGCAACCCATCGAGCGCGACCACGAGCTCGTCGAGGGCGTCGAGCATCTCGGGCTCGGCGCGCTCGGCCGCGAGCACGGCAACGCCGACCTCGACCGCCATCCGCTCGTCGCACACGTCGCGCCACGCGGCGAGCACGTCGGGCGAGGGCGGATCCGCGGGTGGCTGCGGATCGGCCACGAAGGTGCCACCGCCGCGCCCCCGGGTGGCGCGCAGGTGCCCGCTCTGTCCCAGCGCCACCAGCGCCTGGCGGAGCGTCGAGCGCGCGATCCCGAGCTTCGCGCACAGCTCCCGCTCGGCCGGCAGGCGCGTTCCCGGCGGCAGCAGCCCGAGGCTGATCGCCGTTCCGAGCCGCTCCACCGTCTCCTCGAACGCGGTCTGGGACCGGACCGGAGCAAACACTGTGTCGAGGGAGGCGACCTCCTCGAGCGACGGCAGCTCCGCGATCCGGTTCACAGACGTTCGAATCCCCGGATTCGCTCCCAATCGGTCACCGCGGCGTCGAAAGCCTGCAGCTCGACGTTGGCGGCGTGGGTGTAATGGGTGACCACCTCGTCGCCGAAGGCCGCGCGGGCGAGGACCGAGGTGCTGAACAGATCGCGGGCGTCGCGCAGGGTGCTCGGCAGCCGCGGCTTGTCGTGCGCGAGGTAGGCGTTGCCGTTGTAGGGGGGCTCGAGCTCGAGCCCGGCTTCGACGCCGTGCAGCCCGGCCGCGATCAGCGCGCTCAGCGCGAGGTACGGGTTGAGGTCAGATCCGCCGGCCCGGTTCTCGAACCGCAGTGACGGCCCGTGGCCGACCACGCGCAGCGAGCAGGTCCGGTTGTCCTCCGCCCACGCCACGGCGGTCGGGGCGAACGAACCCTCCGCGTAGCGCTTGTAGGAATTGACGTTCGGGGCCAGGAACAGCGTCAGCTCGCGCAGGCAGGCGAGCTGCCCGGCCAGGAACGCGTCGAACCTCCCGCGCTCGCGCGCGAACAGCGGCCCCTGATCGTCGGCGATCGAGAAGTGGATGTGGCATGAGCTGCCCTCGCGCTCGTTGAACTTGGCGATGAAGGTGATCGACATTCCCTCCTGGGCGGCGATCTCCTTCGCGGCGTTCTTGTAGATCGCGTGCTGGTCCGCCGTCTTCAGGGCGTCCGCATAGCGAAAGTTGATCTCGTGCTGGCCGAGGTTGCACTCGCCCTTGGAGTTCTCGACCTCGAGCCCGGCGCCATCCATCGAGTTGCGGATGCGCCTGATCAGTGGCTCGACCTTGGCCGTGCCGAGCAGCGAGTAGTCGACGTTGTAGAGGTTGGCCGGGTCGAGGTCGCGGTAGCCCTTGTGCCACGCGTCCTCGTAGGTGTCGTTGAAGACCAGGAACTCGAGCTCGGTGGCCGCGTTGGCGGTCCAGCCGCGCTCGGCCAGCCGGGCCAGCTGCGCCCTCAGCACCTGGCGTGGGGAGGCCGCGACAGGCGATCCGTCGGCCCACTCCAGGTCGGCCAGGCACAGCGCGGTTCCGGGCTGCCAGGGAACCATGCACAGGGTCTCGAGGTCCGGACGCATCGCGAAGTCGCCGTAGCCCTTCTCCCACGAGGCCATCTCGTAGCCGTCCACCGGTGTCATGTCGACGTCGACCGCCAGCAGGTAGTTGCAGCCCTCGGCGCCGTGGTGCGCCACCTCGTCGAGGAAGTGCCGTGCCGTGAGCCGTTTGCCCTGCAGCCGACCCTGCATGTCGGTCATCGCAAGCAGAACGGTGTCGATCTCGCCGCCCTGCACCTTGGCGGTGAGCTCCTCGATCGTGAGCGTCGCGCTCATTCGCACATCTCCATTCTCATTCCGCCGTCCCCCCACTCATTCCGCCGCCCGCCCTCGCGTTCGCGATCGCCCTGGCATTCCGCCGCCCGGCCTCGCATTCCGCGGTCCCCCCTTGCATTCCGCGGTGAAGGTATAGGAACCGAGCCTTAAACGCTAGGTTTCGCTCTGTGGGCGACGTGAACACGATCGTGGACCGGCTTGAGACGGTGCTCGGACCCGCAGACGGCCCCCCGGTGCCGCTCGGGGGCGGCATCACGAATCGGAACTACCGCGTCTCGTTCGAAGGGCGCGACTGCGTTGTCCGCCTGCCGGGGAAAGACACCGCGCTGCTGGGCATCAGCCGCGAGGCCGAGCGGCTGGCCAACGACTCCGCCGCCCGGCTCGGCATTGCCCCGGCTGTGGCGGCCGGAGACGACGATTGCCTGGTGACGGACTTCGTGCCGGCGACCACGATGGGCTCGGCCGACGTGCTCGCCCGGCTCGAACGGGTGGCGCAGGCGCTGCGAGCGTTCCACGATGGCGGTGCGCTGCTCCCGATCAGCTTCTGGGTCCCCGACCTGCTCGACCGCTACGCCGAGATCGTCGAGCAACGTGGCGGCCTGCTGCCGGACGCCTACGCGTCGACCTGTCAGCTCGCGCGACAGGTGGGCGAAGCGCTCCCGCTCACCCACCCGGTGCCGTGCCACAACGATCTGTTGCCCGCGAACCTGCTCGGCCTTGCCGACGCCGGGGTGATGCTTGTCGACTGGGAATACGCTGGCATGGGCCACCGGCTTTTCGACCTCGGCAATCTGGCCGTGAACAACGAGCTCGACGAGGCGGCCGAGGACCGCCTGCTCGCGGCCTACTTCGACGAGGCGCCGAGCGCGGCGCGGCGCGCGGCGCTGCGCCTGATGCGGATCATGTCCGACGCGCGCGAGGCCGCGTGGGGCGTCGTGCAGTCCGCGCTCTCGGAGCTCGACTTCGACTTCGATGCCTACGCCGGCAGCCACTTTGCCCGGCTTGCCGACGCGGCCCGCGATCCTCGACTTCAGGAGTGGTTGGATGCCGCGGCCCCGTGAGCTTCCCGACCGCGCGCGGATCGTGATCATCGGGGGCGGCGTCGGTGGGGCCTCGATCGCGTACCACCTGGCGCAGCTTGGCGAGCGCGATGTGGTGCTCGTCGACCGCAACGAGCTCACGAGCGGGTCGACCTTCCACTCCGCCGGGCTGGTAGGGCAGCTGCGCGGAAGCGTCTCGCTGACGCGGATGATGATGGACTCGGTTGAGCTCTACCGGACACTTGACTGCGGCTGGGTCGGCTGCGGCGGGATCCGACTCGCCTGCACGCCGGAGCGCGAGCAGGAGGTGATGCGTCAGGTCGCGTGGGCCAAGACCTTCGGGCTCCCGCTCGAGCTCCTGTCTGCGGACGAGGCGCGTGAGCTGTTCCCCCTGATGGTGACCGACGGGGTCCGCTGTGCCTCCTACCTCCCGACCGACGGCTACCTCGACCCTTCTCAGCTGACCTACGCCCTGGCCGATGGCGCACGGCAGGGCGGATGCCAGGTGTTCACGCACACCCGCGTGACCGGCATCGACGTCGACCGGGGGAGGGTGCGCGGCGTGCGCACGCAGTGGGGAGACGTCGAGGCCGAGATCGTCGTCAACGCCGGCGGCATGTTCGCGGCCGAGATCGGTCGGCTCGCGGGCGTGAGGGTGCCGATCGTCCCGTTCGCGCACGAGTACCTGGTCACGCAGCCATTCCGGGACCGCGCACCCGGCGAGCATCTGCCCACGCTGCGCGACCCCGACCTGCTCGTCTACTTCCGCGAGGAGGGCGGCGGCCTGGTGATGGGCGGTTACGAGCGCCAGAGTGCCCCATGGGCACTGGACAGGTATTTCGTCGACGCGATCCCGCCGGACTTCAACGGGCGGCTGCTTGAGGAGGACTGGCCGCGGTTCGAGGAGATCGCTCGCAACTCCTCCAAGCGCGTGCCCGCGATGGAGGAGGTCAAGGTCACGCGCCTCATCAATGGCCCCGAGGCGTTTACGCCCGACAACGAGTTCTGCCTCGGTGAGACCGAGATCCAGGGACTGTTTGTGGCCGCAGGGTTCTGTGCCCATGGGCTCGCCGGCGCCGGCGGGATCGGCAAGGTGATGGCCGAGTGGATCACCGTCGGCGAGCCGTCGCTCGATGTCTGGGAGATGGACATCCGCCGGTTCGGGCCGCACTACCGCTCGCCGGCCTACTCGCTGAAGCGCGCCAAGGAGGTCTACGAGACCTACTACGACATCCGCTACCCCGGGCACGAGCGCGAGGCGGGCCGGCCGCTCCGGGTCTCGAGCGCATATTCCTGGCACCGCGAGCACGGCGCCGAGTTCGGGGAGAAGTCCGGCTGGGAGCGTGTCAACTGGTACGCCACGAACGCGCCCGAGGGCGACCCCGAGTTACGGCCGCGCGGCTGGGCGGGGATGCACTGGTCGCCCGCGATCGAGGCCGAGCACCGCGCCACCCGCGAAGCGGCGGGGCTGTTCGACGAATCCTCGTTCGCCAAGATCGAGCTCTCGGGGCCGGGCGCGGCTGACCTGCTCGAGCGCCTATGCGACAACCAGGTCGCGCGCGACGTGGGCGCGATCACCTACACGCAGATGCTCAACCGCCGCGGGGGGATCGAGTGTGACTTCACGGTCACGCGGATCGAGGAGGATGTGTTCGGGATCGTCACCGGGACCGCATTCGGGAATCACGACGCCAGCTGGATCCGGCGCCACCTGCCGCAGGACGGCTCGGTCCGCCTCAGCGACGTGACCGCGCGCTGGTCCTGCTTCGCGCTGTGGGGGCCGAAGGCTTACGAGATCCTTTCGCCGCTCACGCCCGACCCGCTCGACTTCCCCTACATGTCGATGCGCGAGATCGCGGTCGGCGACGTGCCCGTTCGCGCGCTCCGGGTGACTTTCGTGGGTGAGGCCGGATGGGAGCTCTACTGCCAGAGTGAATACGGCGCCGGGCTGTGGCGCACGCTCTGGGGTGCGGGTCGTAGCCGTGGGATGCTCGCCTGCGGCTACCGCGCGATCGATTCGCTCAGGCTCGAAAAGGGCTACCGCCTATGGGCCGCCGACATCACGCCGGACGAGTCGCCCTACGAGGCCGGACTCGGCTTCTGCGTGCGCAAGGACAAGAGCTTCATCGGATCCGACGCGCTGTCCGAGTCGCCGCAGAGGAGGCTGCGCTGCGTCCTGCTCGACGACCCGCACTCGGTGGCGCTTGGGAACGAGCCGGTGCGGCTGGGCGGTGACGTGGTCGGCCGCGTGACCAGCGGCGGCTACGGCTACACCGTCGAGCGCTCGATCGCCTACGCGTATCTGCCGGCAGAGGTCGAGCTCGGGAGCGAGGTCGAGATCGACATCTTCGGGACGTGGGTGCGAGGCGAGCTCACGCGCGAGCCGCTGTTCGACCCACGCGGAGAGCGGGTCCGGGCGCCGCTCGGAACCGGCGCCGTCGCGTCCTGAGCGCTGTTTCGACCGCCGGGGCGGAGCTGTTTCGACCGCCGGGGCGGAGCTCTTCCAACCGCCGGGGCAGAGCTGTGTCGACCGCCGGGGCGGAGCTCTTCCAACCGCCGGGGCGTAATGGTATGTTCGGCCTACCTAAAGACCCTGGCGCGCGTCCTGCGTAGCCACGACCGGGGGTAGCGCATGTTCAAGAAGATCATCTGGGCCACCGATGGATCGGATTCCGCCGACCGCGCGCTGGACACCGTCAAGTCGCTGGCCTCGCAGGACGGGGCGTCGCTGGTCGTCGTCCACAGCGTCGAGAACCTGGCCGCGCCAGGCGGCCGGGGTGCCCCGGACCAGTACCCCGATGAGGACGAGCGCCAGACGAAGATCGCCGCCCAGGTCAAGGATCTGACCTCCGCGGGCGTCAATGCGAACATCAGAGTCGTCCAGGGCGGCGCCCACAGCGCCGCGCACGTGCTGGCGGACGTCGCCAAGGAGGAGGCGGCGGATCTGATCGTGATGGGCACACGGGGGCACACCGCACTCGGCGGGCTGCTGCTCGGAAGCGTCACGCAACGGCTGCTGCACATCGCGCCCTGCCCCGTGCTCGTGATTCCGCACCAGTAGAGGCGGAGGTTCGGGCGGCGCCAGGCTAACGGCGCCGCCCTCCTCTGAGCAAGGTGCGCTCGATCCACCCCTTGGGTCCCTGGGCGGGGCGGACGGTCGGACGGAGACTGGTTCTGGTCAACCCCGTCAAGGAGCCAAGATGATTCGCCACCTCACCCGCATCTCAATCGCCGCCGCCGCCACCGCGGCGGTGTCCCTCGCGCCGGCCGCGGTCGCACAGGCCAGCCAGCACTGCAAGCCGCACGGGTCGTCCGGCGTCGTCGCCGACAACTACGCCCGCGTCTACGCCCGCGCCGGCAACGTCTACGTATGCGTCAAGTCGTCAGGCAAGACGACCAAGCTGCGCGGCGGCAACCCGGCCTACCGGTCGCGCTCGGGGGCAAGTGGGTTGGCTGGAGCTCGGAGCAGCCCGGCGGCGGCGCCCCGAACTCCACCGTAACCGTGATGCACATCCCGAACCGCTCGGTGAACAAGTACTGGTACCCATTCCAGACCAACGAGACGGTCGACAAGCTCGTCGTCCTCAGCGACGGCGCCACCGCCTGGGCGATCACGCCTCCGGGTGGGGCCAGTGACGGCAACTTCACGATCGTCCAGGCACCGACCGGATGAACCACCCGCCCGATCAGTTCTCTGACGACCACGCCGACCTGATCGGCACCTCGCTGCACCAGACTGGCCCCAAGACCATCGCGTGGAAGTACGTCGACGGGACCCGGGGAAGCCAGACGCTCTACTGATTCGCTTCCGATCCGCCTGACGCGGCCCGTCGCCCCGGAGGGGGCGGCGGGCCGCTTGGGCGTGTGGGGTCCTTGGGGCGGGCGGGTCGCTAGCCTTCCCGCCCCATGTCGGTCACAGTCGTCGGCTCGATCGCGTTCGACGCGGTCAAAACCCCATTCGGCACGCGCGAGCGCATGCTCGGCGGTTCGGCCGTGCACTTCGCCCTAGCGGCCTCGTTCTTCGACACGGTTCATGTCGTCGGGCCCGTCGGCGACGACTTCGGCGAGCCCGAGTACGAGGTCCTCCGCGCGCGCGGCATCGAGACCGCTGACATCGAGCACGTGGTCGGCGGCCGGACGTTCTTCTGGCGCGGCGAGTACGGGTGGGACCTGAATGACCGCGAGACCCTCGACACACAGCTCAACGTGTTCGCGTCCTTCGAGCCGAAGCTTTCCGAGGTCTCCCGAGGCTCCGACGTTCTGTTCCTGGCCAACATCCAGCCCGACCTCCAGCGCGAGGTCCGCAGCCAGTGCGAGCAGGCGCGGTTCGTCGCGCTCGACTCGATGAACCTGTGGATCGAGACCGCCCGCGACTCGCTGATCGAGACGATCAGCGGCGTCGATTGCCTGCTGCTCAACGACGCCGAGCTGCGCGAGCTCACGCGCGAGCCGAACTTTGTTCGCGCCGCTCGCCAGGTGCGCGAGTGGGGTCCGCGCGTGATCGTCGCCAAGCAGGGCGAGTACGGCGCGGCGATGTTCACCGAGGAGGGCTTCTTCGGCCTGCCCGCGTTCCCGCTCGAGACGGTGGTCGACCCCACCGGCGCAGGCGACTGCTTCGCCGGCGGGTTCATGGGCTACATCGCCGCCCATCCGGATGGCGAGCTCGACCACGACGTGCTGAGCCGCGCGATGGCCTACGGCACGGCGCTCGCATCGTTCAACGTCGAGGAGTTCGGGGTGGAGCGCGTCGCGCGACTGACCAGCGACGAGATCGCCGACCGCGTCGCCGAGCTGCAGCGGATCACCCGGTTCATCGAGAAGCCGATCGCGCTCCGGGATTAGGGGGGCCGCCGCCGGCCACCGCGGTCGTCTGCGGCTGCCGCGAGCTTCGGCTTACAACCCCGCGCCCGGAGGTTGGGTCAGAAACCGACGATATACGTCGGTGGTGCGTATCCGGTTGGCTCAGGTTGGGGTGCATGGCACGCTGGGTTTGTAGTCCAGTGCGACGGCGGGAAGGCGGGAGTAACCTCGAAAACTCGGACCTGGCGCGGAGGGGGTGGCGGGTTAGGTCTGATGGGCAGACTTAACCTCGAATGCTCGCGGGCCGCAGCGGAGTTTTCGAGGTTATGCCCGCCCCGGCGCCCGTTCCCCGCTCGCCGCCGACCCGGCTCCCGGCCTCGGCTCCCGGCTCGCGGCTCTCGGCTCTCGGCTCTCGGCTCTCGGGAAACGTCACACTCGGCGCGGCGGCGCGCGCGAAGGTGACGATGACCCCCACCAGCGGCGCCAACGTCACTCTCGGCTCCGGGCGCGAACCGAGAGTGGCGTTATCCGGGCGCCTGCCCGGGCCGCGGGCGCGCTCGCCGGCCCGCCACCCAGTCACGCGCCCATCGCCAACCCGAGCAAACCGGATACGCACTACGTCGGTTTCGGACCCAGCCTCGCCTGGCGGTCCGCCCCGGCCGCCGCGCGTCGCGGAACCGCCCCCGGCCGCCGCGACCCCGTGGTCCGCCGCGGCCGCCGCGCGCCGCGGACCCGTCGGCGCCAACCCCGCCCGCCCCGCCCCCGAAATTTCGACCAAAACCACCCGTGACAGCGGCTCGCAATCAGGGTAGGATCGAGTCCACGTGACGTGGGGATTCCTGTGGTTGATGGTCGCTCTCAAGGTGCCCATTGCGGCGCTGATTTACCTTGTCTGGTGGGCGGTGAAGCAGGAGCCGGAGGACGCGCCCTCGCAGAATGACGATGACGGTGGGGTCAAGCGCGAGGGTCATCGTCGTCACCCGCGCAGGCCGTTCCCGCGCCACCCGCGCCGCGGCCCCCATGGCGATCCTGCGCCGATGCCTCCCGCCCGAGTCCGCACGCTGAAGGCGCGGGCGCGCTCGCTGGGCCACTGATCCGGCCCCCTGCCCAGCCGCCCCCGCCCTCCGCCCAACGCCTCGCACGCGCACTGATCCGCCCGCGCTGGCATGCTTCGCGACATGAGTGAGACCCCCGTCTCGGTCCTGTCGGACGGCACGATCCTGGATCTCGTCGAGCAGGGCCGGATCCGGATCGATCCGTGGGATCCGGATCTGGTTCAGCCGGCCAGCGTCGACCTCCGGCTCGGCGACTCGTTCCGCGTGTTCCACAACCACCGCGCCTCCGCGATTGATCTGCGGGATCCGCCGGCGGGCCTGACCGAGGAGGTCGTGGTGCCCGCGTCCGAGTCGTTCGTGATCCACCCCGGTGAGTTCTGCCTGGGCCGGACGCTCGAGTGGGTGGAGCTGCCCGACGACATCGTTGCCCGGATCGAGGGCAAGTCGAGCCTTGGTCGGCTCGGTCTGATCGTCCACGCCACGGCCGGGTTCTGCGACCCCGGTTGGAAGGGCACGCTGACCCTGGAGCTCAATAACCTCACGCGGGTTCCGATCAAGCTCTATCCCGGTCTGCCGATCGCTCAGCTCTCGTTCATGACCCTCGATCGGGCGGCGCGCAGACCGTACGGCAGCCCCGAGCTGGGCAGCCATTATCAGGGGCAGCGGGCTGCGACGGAGAGCCGGTACGAGGGCTCACCTGGCAGCGAGCCCCACGCGACCAAGATCGGATAGGCTCGCCGCCCGTGTTCGCGTTCCTGCTCGCCGCGTCGGAGCCCTCGAAGGTTCCCTTCTACATCGCCGGGGCCGTGTTCGCCATCTGGGCCGTCGGCCTGTCGTTCGCCGGTCTCACGCGACCCGAGTTCCCGTACAACGCGCGCGGGCAGCGGGGCGTGATTCTGGTCAGCGCGGTCTTGGCCGTGATCGCCGTCGCGATGGCGATCCACACCAGCGCTTTCCCGAAGTAGCCCGCCCCTCGGCACCACGTCGGGGTGCGTCTCGCGGGCCAGGCTTTCCGCCGACCAGATCCGGGTACTAGAGTCCCTTGCATCGGCCTCGTGCCGGACAACGGCCCGGCGACCCCGAGAGGAGTGCCATGACGACGGAGGCGCAGCAACAGGATGGCGCGGACGTAGCCAAGAGCGGCGACACGCTGACGATCACCGACAACCGCACGGGCAAGCAGTACGAGCTGCCGATCGAGGACGGGACGATCCGCGCGACCGAGCTGCGCAAGATCAAGACTCATGACGACGACTTCGGGCTGATGACCTACGACCCGGCCTACATGGCCACGGCGTCGTGCCGGTCGGCGATCACCTACATCGACGGCGACAAGGGCATCCTCGAGTACCGCGGCTATCCGATCGAGCAGTTGGCCGAGAAGTCCTCCTATCTCGAGGTCGCGTATCTGCTCGTCCACGGCCAGCTGCCGAGCCAGCAACAGCTGACGGACTGGACGCACGAGGTCACGATCCACACGTTCGTGCACGAGAACGTCAAGGAGTTCATGCAGGGCTTCCGCTATGACGCCCACCCGATGGGAATGCTCCTCGCCTCGGTCGGTGCGCTCTCAACGTTCTATCCGGAGGCGAGCGCGACCAAGGATGAGGAGGTCCGCTACATGCAGATCATCCGCCTGATCGCGAAGATGCCGACGCTCGCTGCCTTCTCCTACCGGCACAACCGAGGGATGCCGTACGTGTATCCCGACAACGATCTCAGCTACGCCGGCAACTTCCTCTCGATGATCTACAAGATGACCGAGTTGAAGTACGAGCCGGACCCGCGGCTCGAGCACGCGCTCGACGTCCTCTTCATCCTGCACGCCGACCACGAGCAGAACTGCTCGACGAGCGCGGTCCGCAGCGTCGGCTCGAGCCAGGTCGATCCGTACTCGGCCGTCGCGGCGGGCGTCGCTGCGCTCTATGGCCCGCTCCACGGTGGCGCCAACGAGGCGGTGCTGAGGATGCTCCGCCGGATCGAGACGACCGACAACATCCCGGACTTCATCCAGGGCGTGAAGGACGGCAACGAGCGGCTGATGGGCTTCGGTCATCGCGTGTACAAGAACTTCGATCCGCGCGCGACGATCATCAAGAAGGCCGTCGACGAGGTTTTCGAGGTCACGGGCAAGAACCCGCTGCTGGACATCGCCACCGAGCTCGAGCGGATCGCGCTCGAGGACGAGTACTTCATCGACCGCAAGCTGTACCCGAACGTCGACTTCTACTCCGGTCTGATCTACGAGGCGCTCGGGATGCCGGTGGAGATGTTCCCGGTGCTGTTCGCGATCGGTCGCACGAGCGGCTGGATCGCCCAGTGGCTCGAGATGATCGACGACAAGGAGCAGAAGATCGCCCGCCCGCGGCAGATCTACACGGGCAAGCACGAGCTCGAGTACGTGCCGATGGACGAGCGGGTGTGATGGTTGATTCCACGACCCGCGTGCCGGATGAATCCGGCCGATGCGGATCGTCGTCCTCGGGCTCGCCACCTCCAGTATTGCTTCGCCCTGCGTCCTCGCCCGGCTTGATCTGGATCCCCCGGCTCTCACGCGGCCGCGGAATCACCACTAGCGCCGGCGCGTCCGTGTGACGGCGCCCACACACCGGGAGGCTTACCGGACGTAAGCTCGGAGTGTGGAGCTCGTCTCACTCGAATCCGGGCGCGTTGTACTGATCAGGCCGATCCGCCGTGACGATGCCGCGCGCCTACAGGTCGCGCACGACCGGCTCTCGCCGGAGTCGCGCTACCGGCGATTCCTCACCGCCAAGCCGCACCTGACTCCGAGCGAGGTGAAGTACCTGACTGACGTCGATGGTTCGAGCCACCTCGCATTGATCGCCACCAGCCCGGACGACGCGGGGCACATCCTCGCCGTTGGGCGCTATGTGCGGCTTCCGGAGGATCCGGAGGCGGCCGAGTTCGCGATCGTGGTCGCCGACCACATCCAGGGCGAGGGACTGGCCACCGAGTTGCTCGAGCGGCTCGCCGACGCCGCGGGTCGGAACGGCTTCAAGCGCTTCACCGCCACGATCCTGGCCGATAACGAGCCGGCTCACCGGCTTGTCGACCGCCTGGCCAGGCACCAGTCACGCCTGCGCAAGAACGGTCATCTCGACGAGTTCGAGATCGACCTCGCTGCCTGACCCGCCCGGTCCACAGGCTGAGTCCACCGGGCCCACAGACGTCACAAACCCCTGCGATGATCGCGTCCGTGTCCTGGACGCTGACCGTCCGCACCGGCCCGCGCGTGCGGAGAAGCCGATACGACGAGCTGTCAGCCGCGCTCGACGCTCTCGAGCAACGGGCCGGCGAGCTCGCGGAGCGCGCGCCGCGGGAGGCCGTCGATGCGCGCTTCAAGCGCTTCGAGCCGATCCAGCAGGTGGTGGCGCGGCTCGAGCTCGCGGGCCCGGAGCGCGTGCTCCCAAGCGTGCGGGCCGGAGTCGACGTGCGCGGCGACAGCTCGATCGAGGCCTATCTCGGCCGGATCAGGCGCCAAGTCGTGCCGCAGGGCAAAGGCGAGACCGCATACCGGGCGCTGCGACGCGCCCTGAACGAGGAGGGACACCGTGACCGAGTACGAGATTCATCTCGATGACAAGTTCGGGAGCCTGGCGCTGATCGACATTCCAGCGGAGATTGCCAGTCACGAACCGTGGTTCAACCAGACCCTGACCACGGTGAACGAGTCAGTCGTGCGGCTCGGCGTAATCGAGGGCGACTTCCACTGGCACAGCCATGACAACGACGACGAGTTCTTCCTCGTGCTCGAGGGACAACTCTTGATCGACCTCAGGGATCGAGACACCGTCACGCTGCACCCGCACCAGGGCTACACCGTTCGGCGCGGCGTCGTCCATCGCACTCGAGCACCGGTGAGGACCGCGATTCTGATGGTGGAGCCGGCGGGCGTTGTGCCAACCGGCGACGAGGAGCCCCGTTAGCGCCCTCGCCTATAGAACCAGCGTCGCGCCGTTACGCCGAAGCCAGGCCGCATGCTCGCGGTATGCGGGACAGCGCGAGCGCAGCAGCGACCAGAAGCGGGGCGAGTGATCCATGACCTCGAGGTGGCAGACCTCGTGCCAGACGACGTAGTCGAGCACCGGCTCGGGGGCGAGGAGCAGGCGCCAGTTGAAGCTCATCGAGCCCGATGGCGAGCAGCTTGCCCAACGGGTCCGCTGCCCACGGATCGTCAGTCCCCTGTACGAGGTCCCAGCGGCGGCGCAGGCCCGATCGAGGCGGGGCGCGATCTCGCTCCGTGCCGCACGGCGGTACCAGCGCTCGAGCGCGTCGCGCTGCGAGGCGTCTGCCGGCGCGAGCAGCTCGAAACCGCGCCGGTGCACGCGCGTGCGACCGCGCTGCGGAACCACGCGCAGCAGCTCGCCGAGGTAGGGGACGTCGCCGCCCCGGGCGGCGACCGTCGCGCGGACGCGCTCAAGCTCGCGCACGCGTCGCTCGATCCAGGGTCGCAGCTCGCGGATCGCCGCGGCGGCCTCACGGTCGGGCGCGCGCCGTGGCAGCACCACCTCGACCCCGCGGGCGGCGTCGACGGTCACGCGAACCCTCCGGGCGCGCTCGGACCGACGGACGCTGTAGCTGATCTCCTGCACGAGATCGACAGGGTACGGTCCGGTGCTGACATGCCCTCGATCCCTGAGCTGACCGAGCCGCTGACCGACGACGGGCTCGTACTGCGGCTCGCCGCTGAGCGCGACATCCCCGAGACGCTGATCGCTCATCAGGACGATCCGGAGCTGTACAAACGGCTCGGACTCGAGCGCCCGCCGAGCGGCGCCGAGCTCGGCCGGCAGAGCGAGCTGGCCCGGGCCGAACGCGAGGCCGGGACCCACGTGGCGCTGACGATCCTCCTGCCGGGCTCTGACACCTGCGTCGGCGGCATCTCGCTACAGCGGATCGATTGGATCAACGCGCGTGGCGAGCTGGGCATCTGGCTCGCGCCTGGAGTTCGCGGCCGTGGCCTGGCGCCCCGCGCCATGCGGCTCGCCGCCGCCTGGCTGTTCGAGCAGTGCGGACTTCAGCGGCTTGCACTCCTCACCGAGACCGACAACGAGCCGATGCTGGCCTCGGCGCGAGCCGCCGGGTTCACGTTCGAGGGGGTGCTGCGCGGTTACACGCTTGAGCGCGGACAGCGAGTCGACTGCGCGATCCTGTCGCTGATCCCCGCCGATCTGGCAGGCTGACCGGCGTGCAGCAGTGGCGCGTAAAGCTCCCGCCCGGCGTCCGGCAGCCGTTCGAGGTCTACGTCAACGGCGTCCGCCAGGAGCTCGGCCACGACTATCAGGTCTCGCAGGGCGAGCTGCTGTTCGACCGCGAGCTGGTCAGCCAGAAGCTCGGACCCTGGGCGTGGTTGATCGGTTTCTGGGGGATCGGCACCTACAAGCGCAACGACGAGGTCGACGTCCGCTACGAGCGCGAGGGGCAGACAGCACTTGCCCACGCGCTCGAGATCATCCCGCCGGACTGAGCCCCGCGGTCAGATCGACCGCTGGCGATCAGCCCGCGGTCCGCACGACCTCGCGTCGCACCCACGGCCGGAGCAGCCGCAGCGCGCTGAGGATCGCGCGCGTGGCGTGCGAGCGGTTCAGCGTGTAGAAGTGAACCCCGGGGGCGCCGCGCGCGAGCAGCTCGGCACACTGCAGCGTCGCGTAGGCAACGCCGAGCTGGTGCACCGCATCGGTGTCCGCGGCTCGCCATTCGAGCGCCTCGAGCAGACGCTCGGGGATCGTGGCCTTGCACATGCCGGTGATCGTCTTGATCTGGGCCACGTTTGTGACCGGCATGATCCCGGGGATGATCGGGACGTCGATCCCGACCGCGCGGGCCTCGTCGACGAAGCGGAAATACAGCTCGTTGTCGAAGAACAGCTGCGTGATCAGGAACGACACGCCGCTGTCCACCTTCTCCTTGAGGAAGCGGAGGTCGTGGGCCATGTCCGGTGCGTCGGGATGGATCTCGGGGAAGCACGCCGCTCCGATCGCAAACGGGTAGCCGGCGCTGATCAGCGCGGCGAGCTCGGTCGAATACTGGAGACCGCCCGGGTGAGCGGTCCACTCGGTCTCGCCGCGCGGTGGATCGCCGCGCAGGGCCAGCACGTTGTCGATGCCGGCGCGCTCCATCCCGTCCAGGAGCTCGCTCAGCTCCTCGCGCGTCGAGCCGACGCAGCTGAGGTGCGCCATCGCCTCGATTCCCAGCTCCTGCTTGATCCAGTGCGTCAGCTCGATCGTCTTGCCCCGCGTCGAGCCGCCGGCGCCGTAGGTCACCGAGACGAAATCGGGCTCGAAGGCACGCAGTTCCTCGAGCGTGGTCCGGAGGTTGCGCTCGCCCTCGTCGCTCTTGGGTGGAAAGAACTCGAAGGAGAAAACCGGCTCCCCGCTCTCCGCAATGATCTCGTCGATCCGCACGGTCGCGTCACTGTAGCGACCTTGACACGAGCGTGTCAAGGTTGACCCGGCGGCCACTTGCCGCTCAGCCGGTCCCGCCCGCCCGCCAGGCCGCCCGCCAGGCCCGCCCCGCCCGCCCCGCTCAGCCGACGGTCTCCCAGCGTTCGACGTCCCCGTCCGGCACGCGCGCGACCCGTCCCTGAAGCTCGAGATGCTTCAGGTAGCAGAGCGTCTGGGACAGAAGCCAGGCGGCATTGGACGAACTCAGCTGCTCGCCGTAGACGCCGGGCGCGATCTCGACCGCCGTTCGCGGACGCCCGTCGAGCGAGGCGGCGACGGCGTCGATCCGTTCGGCCACGAGCTTGCGGTTGCCCTCAACGTGGGCGTGGACGTCGGTGAAGGGCCGGCCGTGCCCGGCGAGGCAGAGGCGAGCGTCGAGCCGGTCGACCACCTCCAGCGAGCTCAGAAACTCGCCCGCCGGATCCGGCGTCCAGCCATAGTCGTAGAACAGCGAGATCCGGCCGAGCAGGTGGTCGCCCGAGATCAGCAGCCGTCGCTCGGGCTGGAACAGGCACACATGCGAGGGCGCGTGCCCCGGGGTCTCGTAGACGTCCCAGCGCCCGAGGTCGGTGTCGATCGTCATGCCAGGGAGGAGATCGCGATCGGGCTCGATCACGCGCGCTATCCCGGACGGGATCCCCTTCGCACGCTCGGCGTACTGCTTGAGCGCCTGCTCGGGAACGCCGCTCTGCCGCGCCACCTCGAGCCGACGCGCCAGCGCGGCCTCGGGATCGCCGGCATTGCGGGTCGCATGCTGGTGGTTGGGGTGCATCCACATCTCACAGCCGGCGCGCTCGCAGATCGGCGCCGCCTGCCCCCAGTGATCGGAGTGCGCGTGGGTGCAGACGACCAGTCGGACGTGTTCGAGCCGGAGGTTGACCTGATCGAGCGCCCGCTCGAGTTGCGCGAGCGACCCCGCCTCGTGCATCCCCGTGTCGACCAGCACGATGCCCGAGCCGGCCGCGATCGCCCATGCGTTGCCGTGCGGCACTCCCGGCCACGGCAGCGGCAGCCGCAATCGCCATAGGCCCGGAAGCACCTTCTCGCCCCGGCCGAGCTCGCGCTGTCTGGTCATCAAGGCGCACGATATTGCCGCCGCGTAGACTGCGGCGCCCCGATGGCCTCCACCGCAGAGATCGCCAAGCGCTACTTCGAGGCGCTGAACGCCCACGACCTCGACACCGCGCTCGAGCTATGGGCTCGTGGCTCGATTGACCGGATGGTCGGCTTCGCCGAGCTCCCGGCGCCCGATGGGATCAGGAATTACTTCACCGCCCTGTTCGCGGCCTTCCCGGATTTCTCGCTCGAGATCCTCGACGTGACCACCTCCCGCAACCGGACGGCCGTGCGCTGGAGCGCGACCGGAACCTTCGCCGGGCCCGGCTCGTTCCAGGGCTTCACCCCCAACGGCGCCCAGATCAGCCTCGAGGGTTGCGATGTGGTGACGGTCGGAGAGGACAAGATCACCCATAACGACGCCTACCTCGATGGAGCCGACCTCGCCCGCCAGCTCGGGGTGCTGCCGCCGGCGGGCTCCAAGTCCGACGAGCGTCTCACGCGCCTTGCGAATCTCCGCACGAAGATGCGAAACCGCGTTCACGGAGCCGAGCCCGAGCGGATCGCCGACGGTGTGTGGATCATCCGCGGCGGCTTCCCGGCGAAGACGATGAACGTCTACCTGATCGAGGACGAGGGCGGCCTGACGATGTTCGACGGCGGCATCTCGGACATGAGCGACGCAGTCAGGATGGCCGGTGCGCGGCTGGGCGGCATCAAGCGCGTGGTGCTCGGGCATGTCGACTGCGATCACCGGGGTTCGGCGCCGGCCATCGACGCGCCGATCTACTGCCACCAGGCGGAGCTTGTGGCCGCTGCGCTGGACTCCCCGTACCGCGACTACTGGGACTTCGAGAAGCTGGCTCCCTACGCCAGGCGCATCTATCCGAAGTTGCTCGCATCCTGGGACGGGGGCGCGGTGAAGATCGCCGGCACGCTCAAGGAGGGCGACGAGGTCGCGGGGTTCAGGGTCATCGAGCTGCCCGGCCACGCCCCCGGACTGATCGGGCTGTTCCGCGACTCGGACCGCCTTGCGCTGGTCTCCGACACCTTCTACACCGTCGATCCCCAGACCGGCATCAAGGGCGCCGCGCGGGTGCCGCATCCGGCCTTCAACGCCGATACCGAACAGGCGCGCAGCTCGATTCGCAAACTGGCGGAGCTGAACCCATCGATCGCCTGGGCGGGCCACACCGAACCGGTCACCGGCGACGTGGCCGCGCAGCTCGAACGGGCGGCGTCGGCGTCCAGCTAGTGGGGAAGCGCAGCCGGCATCGCGAGAAGCTGGCCGCCCCCGTCGAGAGCTACCGCGATGCCGATGGCAACGAGCTGCGGCTGCGCAGCTCGCTGACTCCGGCCGCCCGCCGCGAGTACGCGGACGTACTGGCAGGGGGTCTGGAGCGGGAGGACGCATGGCAGCGTGCGGTCGAGTTGCTGTTCGAACGCCTGGCCGCGTCATGGACGATCGCGGGGCTCGGGATCACAAAGCAGAAGGAACTGCTCTCGCGGTACCGACTGGCCTCGGCGCCGGAGCGCCAGTTCGTCCGTGACTCGCTCCGAACTCACCTACACGAGCACTTCCCGGAGATGACCGCCCCATGATTGACGCCGACGCATTTGCCACGCTCCTCTGCGACTGGTGCCTCGAGGTGGAGCCCGGTCAGCAGGTGTTGCTGGGCGGTAGCACCCTGGCCACTCCGCTCGTGCGCTCTCTTCACAACGCCCTGCTCGAGCGTGGGGCATGGCCGCTGATCAGGCTCACGCCGCCGGAGACAGGGGCCGATTTCTACCGCTACGCACAGGACGTCCACCTCGACGGCGTCGCGCCCTTTGAACTGATCGAGATAGGCGAGGTCGATGCGGTGCTCGGTATCAACGCGCCGTCCAACACCCGCGCGCTGAACGATGTCGACCCCACGGCGATCCGGCGCGCGGCCACGGCGCGCAATCCGATCCAGGAGATCCGGCTCAGCAAGCGGTGGTGTGGAACGATCTGGCCGACGCCGGCGCTCGCGCAGCAGGCCGGGATGAGCGAGGACGACTACACGGCTTTCGTCGGCCGGGCGCTGTTCCTGGACCGCAAGGATCCGCTTGCCGCCTGGGGCGAGCTGAGCGACCATCAGGCTCGGCTCGTGGACGAGCTCGCCGACGCCCGTGAGATCCGGATCGAGGCCGACGGGACCGACCTGCGCCTGCGGGTGGACGGCCGCACGTGGATCAACTCCAACGGCCGGCGCAACATGCCCAGCGGCGAGATCTTCACCGGTCCGCTCGAGGACTCCGCGAACGGGACGATCCGCTTTACGCTGCCCTCGAGCCCGCGCGGGGTCGAGGTCAGCGGGGTGGAGCTCACGTTCGTCGACGGCCGGGTGACTGAATATCGGGCCGAGCGCGGGTTCAACTACGTCCGCGCTGCGCTCGAAACCGACGCGGGTGCGCGTTACCTGGGTGAGCTGGGGATCGGGACCAATCCGGGCATCGACCGTCCCACGGGAGCGATCCTGCTGGACGAGAAGATCGCGCGGACCGTGCATCTGGCACTTGGCCGCTCGTATCCCGAGACCGGGGGGAGCAACCGGTCGGCGCTCCACTGGGACATGATCTGCGACCTGCGGAACGGTGGCCGTGTGACTGCAGATGGCCAAATGCTTAACGACAGGCTGTGGCTTGTCGGTTAGCGTGCGGTGACGATGCGGCGAACGAAGATCGTGGCGACGATCGGTCCCGCGTCTCGGGATCCTGAGACGTTGCGCAGGATGGTCGAGGCGGGGCTCGACGTCGCCCGGCTGAACTTCTCCCACGGCGACCGCGACATGCACGCCGAGAACGCGGAGCGCGTCCGCGCCGCCGCCGGAGCGGTGGGCCGGCAGGTGGCGATTCTCCAGGACCTGCCGGGCCCGAAGATCCGGATCGGGGCGGTCAAGGACGATGTCGCCGAGCTCAAGCCGGGCGAGAAGCTGATCCTTCTGTGTGGCTCGGAAGCCCTCGGCGACGGCGAGCGGCTGACGGTGAGCTGGGGCGGCCTGGCCGCCGCGGTCGATCCCGACGACGTCATCTACCTGGCCGACGGGGCGATCCGGCTGCGGGTTCAGACCGTGCGGGCCGGCGACGGCGAGATCGAGACCGCGGTCGAGATCGGGGGCTCGGTCGCCTCGCGCCAGGGGCTGAACATCCCGGGCTCGACGCGTGGGCTCCCCGCGGTGCCCGCGGAGGACCTCGACATGCTGCGCTTCGGTGAGTCGATCGGTGTGGACATGATCGCGCTGTCGTTTGTGCGCACGGCGGAGGACGTGACCTCCGTGCGCCGACACACGCGCCTGCCGCTGATTGCCAAGATCGAGAAACCGCAGGCGGTTGATTCCGCCGAGGAGATCATCCGCTCGGCTGACTGCGTGATGGTCGCGCGCGGCGATCTCGGCATCGAGCTCCCGATCGAGGACGTGCCGATGGTGCAGAAGCATCTGCTCCGGCTCTCCGGTCGCCTGGCCCGCCCGTCGATCACGGCGACCCAGATGCTCGACTCGATGGTCTCCTCGTCGCGGCCGACCCGGGCCGAGGTGGCGGACGTCGCGAACGCGATCATGGACGGGACCGACGCGGTGATGCTCTCCCAGGAGACGGCCGTCGGCGCGCATCCGGCGGAGGCGGTCGCAATGATGGCCTCGATCGCCGAGCGCACTGAGCATGAGCTGCCGTACCGCACGTGGAACGAGGATCGGGTCCGGCGTGACGCCCGCGATCCCGCCTACACCGTCGCTTACAGCGCGTGCGCGGCCGCGCGCGACCTCCACCTCTCGGCGCTGGTCGTCCCCACGCTCTCGGGCCGCTCGGCTCGGCTGATCTCCGCCCACCGTCCCCAGGTTCCGATCTTCGCGCTCTCGCCGGGGCGCGAGACGGTCAGGCGCTGCAGCCTGATGTGGGGTGTGCAGGCAGGATCGATGAAGCGCCACGAGATCACCGAGGCGCTGATCGCCGACGCCGCCCGGCGCGTCGTCGAACTGGGATGGGTCAAGCGCGGGGCCCGGGTCGGGATCACCGCCGGCCTACCGAGCGGAAAGCCGGGCACGACGAGCCTGGTGCAGATCCAGCGCGTCTGAAGACCGCTACGCGGCCGCGGGGGAGAAGAAATCGGCCTCCGCCTGACCGAGCTCGGTCGCGGGCGGGTCGCCGTAGAACCACTCGCGCGCGATTCGGTGGAAGTTGCCGCGCGCGTGCAGCTGGGCGATCACCGCCAGTGTGAGGACCTCCATCCGCCGCCCGAACAGGTGGTCAGGCGGAGCGGCCTCGTGCCGGAGCATGCCGAAGTACTCGGACCGGGGATCGCTCATGTCGATCAGCACCTGGGTCGCGTACTCCGGCGTCAGCTCGACCACCTCGTCGATCGTGTACCACGAGGTCGCCGCCCGGAAGTGCTCGAGCACCCGTTCCGGCTTGAACTTCTCGGGCTCGGGGAAGAAGCCGGTCTCCGCCCCGATCCGCATGATCGTCTCGGTGTCGCCCTCGATCACCGCACGCGCCACCTCGATCTCAAGCTCGACCGTCCCCTGTGGCATCCGCTTGAACAGCCCGAAGTCGAGGAACGCGACCCGTCCGTCTTCGAGCAGCATCGAGTTCCCCGGGTGCGGGTCGCCTGAGAACTGGTGGTGGCGGTAGAGGCAACTGAAGTAGAAGCGAAACATGATCTCGCCGACGCGATCACGCTCCTCCTGGGGATGGCGCTTGAGCTCCTCGAACCCGATGCCTTCCACGAACTCGCTCACCATCACGCGCTCACGGGACAGCGAGGTGATCACCTCGGGCACGCGGATGAACGGGTGTCCGCGGAAGATCCGCGCCAGCGTGCGCTGGTTCTGAGCCTCGAGCTCATAGTCGAGCTCTTCGTGGATCCGCTCACGGATCTCGTCGCCGATCGCCTTCGGATCCATCCCCGGAGCGATCCGCTTGGCCAGCCGCAGGATCAGGCCGAGGTTCTGCATGTCGGCGCGAACTGCGGCCGCGACGCCCGGGTACTGGACCTTGACCGCGACCTCGCGGCCGTCGAGCAGCTGCGCCCGGTAGACCTGTCCGATCGAAGCGGCCGCGATCGGCTCCTGGTCGAAGTCGCCGAACACATCCTGCAGGCGCTCGCCCAGCTCGTCCTCGATCACACGGCGCATGTCCTTGAAGCCGACCGTTGGAGCGGCGTCCCGCAGCTCACCGAGCTTGCGCTGGAACTCCTCGCGATACTCCTCGGGCACGAGCCCGACGTCGAGGAACGACATCACCTGCCCGACCTTCATCGCGGCGCCCTTCATCGTGCCGAGCGCCGCGACGATCTGCTCGGCCGCCTCGATGTGACGGCGTTCGAGCGCGGCGTCGCGCTGCTCCTTGGAGCGGGCCACGTTTGCCGCCCGGGTGCCCGCCTGCCGGATCGCCTGTCCCGCTGCCAGTCCCCCGATCTTGGCGGTGCGCCCCACGCGTGAGGTGGGGATCTTGTCCTTCGCCACTGCCAGTGATTCTACGACGCGGCGGGCTCCACCCTTGAGCCAGGCACGATGTCGTCCGCGCCGTCAGGCCAGCGAATCCAAGCCTTGTGCCCGCCGTCGTAGTCGTCGCCGAGCAGAATCAGCGTCGCGGGCTCGCCGAGTGCCGTGCACGGCTCCGAGCCCTCCGGATCCAGCCCGCGCCAGATCCGCACGAACCTGTTGTGCTCGAGCTCGTCTGCCACGGTCGTCGGATCGGTGTGTCCGGGATGGATCCTCGTCTCGGGCGGGAGCTTCAGGAGCGTGTCCATGATCGAGGACTTCAGATCTGCGTAGGTGGTGTGGCCGGGTGCGCGCACGCCGCCGACCGAGCCCTTGAACAGCGTGTCGCCGGTGAACACGTCGGTCCCGTTGACCAGGAGCGAGACCATTCCTGCGGTGTGCCCGGGCGTGTGCAGCGGCGCAATCTCGAGCGCGCCTGAGTGGATCGACTCGCCGGGCCGGATCGTCCCCGTGGTGCCCGGCACGAGATCCTTCTCGAGCTCGTGGATCAGCACCGGCGTGCCGGGGTACCGCTCGAGCACGATGCCCAGCTCCGACACGTGATCGTGGTGGTGGTGGGTGAGCAGGACGTGGGTCAGCTCGAAGCGCATCCGCTCGAGCACATCGAGCAACGGCCCGACCGGGCCGCCGGCATCGATCATCACCGCGTGCGAGCCCAGCTCGTCGGCCACCAGGTAGGTGTTCGACAGGAAATCGTCATTCATCGAACGTTCGATGATCACGCCCTGGAGCGTATAGGCTCCACTCGAGATGAGTCTGATCCACACCTGCTACCGCATCACCAACATCGATCGCTCGGTCGCCTTCTACAACGCCCTCGGGTTTCACGAGGTGGGCCGCCTGCCGATTCGGGATGAGGCGATCAACGTCTTCATGAACCAGCCCGAGGATGGCGACAGCCCGCGCCTGGAGCTGACGTACAACGTCGGCCACGATGAGCCCTACGACATCGGCACCGGGTACGGCCACATCGCGATCACCGCGGATGACCTGGACGGGACGTTGGCGAAGCTGAAGGAGCAGGGAATCGAGCCCGAGCGGCCGCCCTATTCGGTGCGGGAGGGCGGCAATCGCCTCTGCTTCGTCCGGGATCCCGACGGCTACCGCATCGAGATCATCGAGCGCGGGTAGGCCCCGCAGGGCTCACTTGCGTCGTGCCCTGAGCCGGCGGTTCTTCAGTCGATTGCCGCACACGGCCATGTCGCACCAGCTTCCACGCTGATTGCGCGAGCGGTCGTAGAACACCCAGCCGCAATCGGGGTTCGAGCACGCCCGCAGGCGCGTCCAGGTGCCGTCTTCCTGAGCGACGCGAATCACCAGCAGCAGATCGAACAGGCCATCGGCCAGAACGTCGTGCCGCGGGTTCTCCACGGCAAGCTGGCCGCGATTGTCGATGGTCAGCCGCGGATGATGGGTGCGGGCGAGCCGTCGTATCGGCTCGAGCTGTGCCTCACGGGCGGTCTTACCCCCGGAGCTGAGCAGCGAGCGGACGCTCTCGCGGAGTGTGCGCGCAAGGGCGAGCTCGGCCGGTCGGATCGGGGCCTTGGACCCCAGTAAGCCTGCGGCCACGAACCACCGTCTGGCCGTATCGGCGTGGTCGAGGAGGTCGGCCTCGGTGTCGGGATCGTGCGTATTGAGGAATGCCTGCACAAGCAGCAGCGGCATCGGGGCGGCCTTCCCCTCGGCTGCGTCCGGATACCAGTCAGGGAGGGCCACGGCTGCAGTGTAGCCGCTCGTGACCATCAATCGAGCTTGACTGGTCACGGTGACCAGTGTAAGCTATTTGATGGTCATGGAGATTGGCGACACATTTTCGACTCCGATGTTCCGCGGCCGTGTCGTGGTCGTGGCCGACAGGCCTCGAGTGCTCGACCGCGTGAGGGTTCGTTTGCGTTCGCGCCGGCTCGACGCGGCGCTGGCTGGCGGCGCACCATCTGAGGCCTCGCCGGTGCTTGCGCTGCGTGCGCGCCGCCTGATCGCCTCGCCTCAACGTCGCGCGATCGCCGAGACATACCGACGGATCGTGTGTGAAGCGTGCCAGAGCGCACGTCGCTCACGGCTGAGGATGCCACCACGCCGAGGGCGCGTAAGGGCCGCCGGCGATGAGCTCATCCGCCTTGCCGACGCTCTGACCCAGCCGGGCCCGGTGGCGCCACGCGGGGTAGCCGAAGCGCTGCTGCTGCTCACGGACGGCACCGGGCCGCTCTACAACCCGGCGAGCCAGACCAGCCTGACCGAGCGCGCTGCGCACGCCACCGACAAGCTCGGACTCGCTGGCGCTGATCCGGAACGATGAGACCGGTAACGTAGGCCTCCGTGCCCGACACCAGCAAGATCGCGTATCTCCTAGAGCGGCTCGCTCAGGGCGTGGCCGCGCACGACCGTGAGAACCCCGGTCATCACACCTGGGGGATCGGGATGTCGCACTTCGACATCGAACGGCTCGGGCTCGAGGAGGGCGAGGAGATTCTCCCCGGCATCGTCCTTCAGGCCGATGGTGGTGTGACCGGCGCGTTCCGGATCCTGTGCGATGGCGAGCACGACGAAGGTGTGAGCGAGGAGCAGGAGGAGGTCGTGGACGCGGTCGCCGAGCAGGAGATCGCCGAGCCCGTCTACGCGCCCGGCTCGGGCGAGCCGCCCCCGCTCAAGCCGCCGTTCTAGACGGCTGGCTCGGGCACGCCGGCTCGCTCAGCGATCATCTTGGTGAGGCGGGCGATCGTCGGACACGTGAGCCCGTTGCGCTTGGCCGCGCGCAGGACGGCGCCCGGGATCGCGTCGAGCTCGGGCTCGCGGCCGGCGGCGATGTCGCGCTGCATCGAAGAGCCGAGCTCCGCGTGGGCATCCTCGAGCTCTCCGAGCGGTGTGGCCGGATCGAGCTCCGCCCCTTCGGCGTTGGCGACCGCGGTGGCCTCATTGATGCAGTCCTCCAGCGCGCGCCGCCACTCCGGATCGTCCCGGATGAAGCCGAGCCGGCGGTCCGACGCGCTGGTCGTGCACGCGAGTGCGGTGAGCCGCACGAGCTTCGTCCACAGAACCTGTGCCTCGCTGTGCCCGACCCGAGCGGGAATCTCCGCCGCCTCGAGCCGCGCCGCCAGGGCGTCGAGCTGTGGATGCATGGAGGGGTCATCGGAGGCAAGGTCGATGCGCAGGAAGGGGCTGGTCTGGACAATCCGGCCAGGCGCGGGCCGGTCCGCCTCGATCCGGATCGTTCCGGCCGGCACCGACGCGGGGCCGAAGCGCTCGCGCAACACCGCCAGATGATCGAGCCCGTTGAGCAGGGGCACGACTAGCGTCACCTCGGCCCGAATGCGCTCGAGCGCGGCCTGCAACCCGGTCGCCTTGGTCGCGACGATCAAGGTCTCGACACTCTCGGTCAGCGTTGCGGTCGCGCGTGGATGAGCGGTGAAGTCGCCCAGCCGCACGCTCTGGACTTCGATGCCGCGCTCGGCGATCACCACCGCCGTCTCCTCGCGTGCCACCACGGTCACGTCGTCGCCGGCGCGGGCCAGCGCCGCGGCGAGGAAGCCGCCCACGCCACCTGGACCGAGGACGGCGATCTGCGTCACGCCCAGAAGGCTGCCAGATATATGCTCGCGGCATGACGTACTCGATCGTCGCTCGGGATCCGCAGACGGGCGAGCTCGGGGTTGCCGTCCAGTCGCACTGGTTCTCGGTCGGCCCGATCGTCCCGTGGGCGCGCCCGGGGGTCGGCGCGGTTGCGACGCAGGCCAACGCGGAGGTCTCCTACGGGCCGAAGGCGCTCGACCTCCTGGAGTCGGGTCTCGACGCCCGCCACGCCCTCGAGCGGCTGCTCGCCGAGGACCCCGGAGCTGAGGGACGGCAGGTCGCGGTGCTCGATGCGCAGGGCCGGGTCGCTGCGCACACCGGGGGCAAGTGCATCGCGTTCGCGGGGGACGTTGCCGGCGATGGCGTGTCGTGCCAGGCCAACATCATGGTCTCCGAGACGGTATGGCCGGCGATGCTCGATGCCTACGAGCGAGCCGCCGGCTCGGCCCTGAGCGAGCGGTTGCTGCTCGCGCTCGAGGCCGCCGAGGCCGAGGGCGGCGACGCGCGCGGCCGGCAGTCGGCCGCGATCCTCGTCGTGCCGGCGACCGGCGAGGCGTGGCGCACGAGCGTGTCGCTGCGCGTCGAGGACCACCCCGAGCCGCTCCCGGAGCTGCGGCGGCTGCTGACCCTGCACGAGGCCTACGAGCTGGCCGATCAGGCCGACGGCTTTGCCAACGAGGGCCGTCACGACAAGGCGGCGGAGGCCTTTCAGAAGGCCCTGGCTCTCGCTCCCGACAATCACGAGCTCCTGTTCTGGGGCGGCCTCGGAGCGGCGTACTCCGGCGACCTCGATGCCGGTGTCGCGCTCGTCCGCGCCGCGATCGGCATGCAGCCGGCGTGGCGCGAGCTGCTCGTGCGACTGCCCCCGGACGTCGCCCCGTCGGCCGCGGCGGTCGCCGCAGAGCTGCGGGAACCCTGAGGCGCAAGCCGCTACGGTTCGGCCCCGATGGCAGTCGAGATCACGCCCGTCCGTGGCGCCCGCGAGCTGCGCGAATTCGTAGCGCTGCCGTTTCGCCTGCACGCCGGAACCCCGTGGATCCCGCCGCTGAAGCTCGAGCGCTACATGTTTCTCAGCCGGCGCCTGAACCCGTACTTCAAGCATGGCGAGGCGGAGTACTTCCTCGCTCGCCGAGGCGGGCGCATCGTCGGCCGCGTCACCGCCCAGCTCGACCGCTCCTTCAACGAGTTCCATCAGAGCCGGTGGGGAATGTTTGGGTTCCTCGAGTTCGAGGAGGACCAGGAGATCCTCGATGCGCTGCTCGCGCGGGCCGAGGCGTGGCTGCGCGAGCGCGGGTGCGAACGGATGGTCGGACCGATGGACTTCCAGATGAACGACGAGAGCGGAATCCTGATCGAGGGGTTCGCGCGGGAGCCGATGATCAAGCAGCCGTGGCATCCGCCGTACTACCAGCAGAAGTGCGAGCAGGCGGGCCTCAACAAGGCCATGGACCTGTTCATGTGGGAGCTCTACATCGCCGACCGCAGGAAGGTGCTCCCAATCCTTCCGGAGATCGCCGAGCAGGCCGGGACCAAGCACGGGATCAGGCTTCGGAAGATGTCTCGACGGCACCTGCGGCGCGAGCTCGACGACTTCGCGCGCGTGTACAACGCGGCCTGGTCTCACAACTGGGGCTTCGTGCCGTACTCGAAGGAGGATCTCGACGCGTACGCGATGGATCTCCAGCTCGTGTTCGACCGCCACTGGTTCATGGTGGCCGAGAACGACACCGAGACGGTGGCGATCGCGATCACGATCCCTGACATCAATCAGGTGCTGAAGAAGATGCGCGGCCGCCTGCTGCCGCTGGGCTGGTGGTACTACCTGAACAAGGGCAGGATCATGGACCGGGTCCGGGTTGGCTTCCTGGGCGTGCTGCCCGAGTACCAGCACACGGGCGTCGCCGCGCTGCTGTACATGGAGCACTTCGACATGGCCGAGCAGCGGCCACAGACCGGCGGTGAAATGGGCTGGATCCTCGAGAGCAACACCGCGATGAACCGCGGGATGGAGGCGATGGGCGGTCGGATCGTCAAGCGCTTCCGCATCTACGAGCGGCTGCTCTAGGCCG
Source organism: uncultured Solirubrobacterales bacterium (assembly GCA_963796645.1). GTDB lineage: Bacteria > Actinomycetota > Thermoleophilia > Solirubrobacterales > Solirubrobacteraceae > Palsa-465. Next base: position 410,716 of record CAWCMQ010000012.1, read on the forward strand.
GGACCTCACTGGCTTCAGGGTCGATCAGGACTCCCGGGTTGAGCGCGCCCGACGGGTCCACCGCCGACTTGGCCGCCTGCAGGGCGGCGGCGAACCGATCCGGACGCTGGCGGTCATACCAGGGCCGATGATCCCGGCCGACGGCGTGATGATGGGTGATCGTGCCGCCGGCTTCAATCACGGCGTCCGACGCCGCGGCCTTGATCGCGTCCCACTGCGAGAGCTCCTCGCCGGGCCGCGACGGGGCCAGGATCGTGAAGTAGGGCGCCACACCGTCCGGATACACGTGCGTGAAGCGGCAGGTGAGAGAGCCGGCGCCGCACACATCCCGGATCGCATCGGAGGTCGCGGCCGTGACGGACTGGTGGAAGGCCTCGAAGCGGTCCCAGGTGATCGCGGTCTCAAAGGTCTCGGAGAGCACGCCCATCGCGATGAACGTGTCGCGCAGATACGGCGCGCGCAGGAACGCCTCGCGCCAGGTTCCGACCGAGCCGCCGTCACCGCGCCGGTCCCAGGAGCCGCCGTGATCCGAGCAGCAGTCGAGGGCGAGCCGCATCGCCGGCTCCACGTCGTGATGGGCTGACTCGAAGCCGAGGACAAGCAGTGCATGCGAGCCGTCGCCGGCGCCCGTCATCGCGGCCTCGCCGGCGTCGATCAGGCGGCAGTTGGTCGGGTACAGGCCGGACTGGGAGAGCGTCCTCACCGCATTCGCGCCACTCGCGAACGAGTCGAAGCGCACGGCCGCGGACGCCCGCCGGTCCGGCCGCGGGCGAACGCGCACCCACGCCTCGGTGATCACCCCCAGCGTTCCCTCCGAGCCGATCAGGAGCCGGTCGGGCGAGACGCCGGCGCCCGAACCGGGCAGCCGCCGTGACTCCCAAGCGCCGCTCGGCGTCAGCGCCCGGACCGACTCGACGAGGTCGTCGATGTGCGTGTAGAGAGTCGCGAAGTGGCCGCCCGCCCGGGTCGCGATCCAGCCCCCAAGGGTCGAGAACTCGAACGATTGCGGGAAGTGGCGCAACGTGAGGCCGTGCTCGCCAAGCTGTCGTTCGAGGCCGGGCCCGGTCGCACCGGCCTGGATCCGTGCCGCCTGCGAGACAGGATCGAGCTCGAGCACCCGGTCGAGCGCCTTCAGATCGATCGTCACCACTCCGGCGAAGCGCTCGTCGACCCGCGGCTCGACGCCTCCGACCACGCTGGTCCCGCCGCCGAACGGGATCACGGCCGCGCCCACGCTCGTGGCCCAGTCGAGCGTCTGCACGACCTCGGCCTCCGTGCGCGGGCGCAGGACCACGTCGGGTGGATGCTCGAAGCGCCCCTGGAAGGCGCGCAAGATGTCGCGGTACGAGCGTCCGTAGCTGTGAAGGGCGCGCTCGTAGGTGTCGGCGAACGAGATCTCGGCCAGAGACGCCGGCGGCGTCAGGCGCGGCGCCGGGAGCTCGACCGCTGCGAGCGCGACGGGCTCGGCGACCTCGGCCGAGCCGAAGCCCAGGCGCTCGCGCAGAAACGCGGCCGCGTCGCGCATCTGATCAGGCGAGGGCTGCTCGTCCTCATATCCCCAGCCCCAGTGCTTGAGCCGTCGTGACACGGCCGCGGAGCCTATCCCGGAGCGGCTCGGCGCCGCGGTCCACCGGTACCGTGTAGGACGTGGCAACCAGTACGCCTGCCCTCCTCGCGCGGGGACCATGGGATCCGGCACAGGTCGATGCGACCTGGCTCAGCGAGCCGTACGAACCCGCTGCGAGCGCAATCGAGGCCGCCGACGAGGCGCTCGACGCGCTCCGTCGCCGCGGCTCGCCCAGCCACGATGGCCTGGCGGGCCGGCTCGCCGGCTTCCAGACCGAGGGCGACCGGCTCGTGCTCGAACTCCAGCCTGCGCGCTGGGCGCTGCGCCTGATTGCCGAGAACGCCGCCCAGAGCCTCTCGGTCCTGTGCATCGTTCGCGCCGCCGACGGCCGCTGGCTCGCGGGCCGCCGGGCCGCGTGGCTCGCGTCGTGGGCAAGTCGCTGGGCGCTCGGGGCCGGGGGCTCGGTCGAGGTTGATGAGAACCCGAGCGAGACGATGCTGAGGGAGCTCGACGAGGAGTGGTCGGTCGGCGTCGAACGGCTTCAGATCGAGGCGCTGGTGAGCCTGCCGAGCGGCGTCGTGCTGCTTGTCGGCCAGGCCTGGCTGCCCGACGGAGCGGTGGTCAAGCCTGACCACGAGCACGACGACTTCGCATGGTGGCCCGCGGCCGTCGACGATTGGCCGGACGAGGCGGACGAGCCGCTGCGCCGGATGGGCTTCCTGCTGGCCGGATCGTGAAGGCGCTGCTCACGTTTCGCGGGCTGGAAGGCGCGTCGTTCGCGCACTCGTGCGTCTATCTGGCTCTACTCGTGTGCGCATTCGGTCTCGGTAACCCCGAGCCCGAGACGTTCGTGCTCGGGCTTGCCCATGGCGTGATGTGGATCGGGATGTCGCTGCTCTGCATCGCCGCGGCCCGGATGCGGATCATCCCCTTCTGGCTCGCGGTCACCGTCGCGGTCCTGGGAGGATTGGGCCCTTTCGCCGGATCGATCGGCTTCGTGATCGAGGACAGGCGCCGTCGACACCAACACGGTCCCGCCGGGGCCGTCAGCACGCGTTACAGTTGAGTTCCGGATGGCAGTAGGAACAAGCACGGTCCAGGTCGTGATGCCCGCGATGGGTGATTCCGTGTCCGAGGGCACGGTCCTGGAGTGGCACAAGCAGGAGGGGGACACCGTTGAGGCCGACGAGACCCTGGTCGAGATCTCGACCGACAAGGTCGACGCCGAGGTGCCCTCGCCGAGCTCCGGCACGGTGGTGAAGATCCTCGCGGCCGAAGGCGACACGGTGACCGTGGGGGCGGTGCTGGCCGAGATCTCCGTCAACGGAGCGAGCGACGGCGCGTCCGAGGACACGGTTGGCGACGCCGAACCCGCCACGCCCGGCCAGGCCGTCGCGGGAGCGGTCGTCGAGGCCGAGAACGTGGCGGCGAAGGAGGCCGCGAGCGGTCAGCTGGTCGACATCGTCACGCCCACCGGCGGTGAGTCGGTCACGGAGGGCACGATCCTGGAATGGACCGTGAAGGTCGGCGACGTCGTCAAGGAGGGGGACACGGTTGTCGAGATCTCCACCGACAAGGTCGACATGGAACTGCCGGCCCCGGCACCGGGCACGATCGCCGAGATCCTGTTTGAAGAGGGCGACACGGTGACGGTCGGTCAGGTGATCGCGCGGATGCAGGCCGGGGTGGGCGCAGCGGCGCCCGCTCCCGCGGCAACGCCCGAGCCGGCGACGGATGGATCCGCGCCGGTGGCGGTGCCCGCCGACGGCGGCAACGCGTCGCCGATCGCCCGGCGAATCGCCGCGAGCGAGGGAATCGATCTGGCCGGCGTGCAGGGCAGCGCCCGTGGTGGCCGGATTACCAAGGCCGACGTGCTGGCGGTGGCCGGCAACGGAGCCGTCGGGTCGGCCGCGCCGGCCGCCGAGGCGCAGCCAATCCGTGGTGGCGCTGCCGTGCTGGCCCGCTACATGGACGAGAGCCGCCAGATTCCCACCGCGACGTCGTTCCGGACGCTCGCCGTCACGGTTCTCGACGAGCGGCGCAAACAGCTAAAGAACGCGGGCCAGCGCGTCTCGTTCACGCACCTGATCGCGTACGCGATCGCCCGGGTCGCCAGCACCGAGATGCCGGTGATGGGCCATCACTTCGCCGAGCTCGATGGCAAGCCGCACCGGATCGACGACGGCGCGGTCAATCTCGGACTCGCGGTCGACGTTGAGAAGAAGGACGGCACGCGAACGCTGATGGTGCCGGTGATCCTGGACGCGGGGCGCAAGAGCTTCAAGGAGTTCCTCACCGCCTACAACGAGCTGGTTGAGAAGGCGCGCACGAACACACTCACCGCCGACGATCTGACCGGGGCCAACATCTCCCTTACCAATCCGGGTGGCCTCGGCACGATCGCGTCCGTCCCGCGGCTGATGGTCGGCCAGGGGACGATCGTCGCCACCGGCTCGATCGCGTACCCGGTCGGGCTCGGGAACATCGGTGCGATGATCGGCGCGGAAAAGGTCATGACGATGACCTCGACCTACGACCACCGCATCATCCAGGGTGCCGAGTCAGGTCGCTTCCTGCAGCGGATCGAGGCCCTGCTGCAGGGGGATGACGGCTTCTACGAGGCGGTCTTCCGCGACCTCGGCGCTGCGCTCCCCGAGCTTCCGCCCCCACCCGCACCGGCGGCGGCCGCCGCGGCAGCTGCACCAGCAGCGCCGGCGACCGCGGTGCCCGACGAGGAGCTGCTCCAGGCGGTGCAGGCCGCGACCTCGCTGCTCAAGGCGCACCGGACGCACGGTCACCTGGCGGCCAAGCTCGATCCGCTCGGCCGTGAGGCCGAGGGTGAGCCCGCGCTCGACCCGGAGCCGCTTGGGCTGACGCCGGAGCTGATGGCCAAGATCCCGGCCCGGATCCTGCGCATGTACGTGCCGGGAGCCACCCTGGCCGATGCGCTGCCGCATCTGCGTGAGACCTACTGCGGACCGATCGCCTACGAGATCGAGCACATCGCCTCGCACCGCCAGCGGCTGTGGCTGCGCGAGGCGATCGAGTCGGGCACCTTCCGCAAGCCGCTGACCAACGAGGAGCAGAAGGCGCTGCTCAAGCGGCTGACCGAGGTGGACGCGCTCGAGCGCTTCATGCACAAGGCCTACCTCGGGCAGAAGCAGTTCTCGGTCGAGGGCCTCGACATGACCGTGCCGATGCTCGACGAGCTGATCCAGCTCTCCGCCACCCGCGGCGCGCGCGAGGTGGTGATCGGCACGGCCCACCGTGGCCGCCTGAACATCCTCGCCCACAACCTAGGGCGGCCCTACGACACGATCTTCGCCGAGTTCGAGGGCGCCTCGACGCTCGAGCCGATCACAACGATTCCGCAGGGCGGGACCGGGGACGTCAAGTACCACCACGGAGCCGAGGGCTCCTACCAGCTGCCCAGCGGCGAGTCGATCATCGTGCGGCTGGAATCGAATCCCTCTCACCTTGAGTTCGTCGCGCCGGTCGCCTCCGGTGCCACCCGCGCTGCCCAGACCACTCGCCAGGGACCCCACGCCCATCAGGACACCAACGCGGCGATTCCGGTGATCCTGCACGGCGACGCGGCGTTCCCCGGGCAGGGGGTCGTGGCCGAGACGCTGAACCTCCAGGCCCTCGACGGCTACACCGTCGGCGGGACGATCCACATCATTCAGAACAACCAGGTCGGCTTCACGACGGATCCCGACGACGCCCGCTCCACAACGTGGGCCTCCGATCTGGCCAAGGGCTACGACGTCCCGATCATCCACGTCAACAGCGACGACGTGGCTGCCTGCGTGGCCGCGGTCCGACTCGCCTTCGCATTCCGCCAGGAGTTCGGTCACGACGTCCTGATCGACCTGCTCGGCTATCGCCGCTTCGGTCACAACGAGGCCGACGAGCCGGCCTACACGCAGCCCGAGATGTACCAGGTGATCAAAAAGCATCCACCCGTGCGCGAGCTGTTCGCCAAGCAGCTGATCGAGCAGAACGTCGTCAGCGAGCGCGAGTCGACGGAGATGACCGACAGCGTGTGGGCCGAGCTGACCGACAATCACCAGAAGCTCAAGGAGCGAATCGCCGCGGCCCGGGAGGTCGAGCACGCAACCGGTGAGTACCAGCTCGACCGAACCGCCTCGCCGGAGGTAAAGACCGCCGTGTCCGCCGAGCGGCTGCAGGTGCTCAACGAGGAGTTGCTGGCGGTGCCCGACGGGTTCACCGTGCACCCGAAGCTGGTCAAGCAGTTCGAGCAGCGGCGGGAGGCACTCGGCGAGCAGCCGGATGACGGCCGCGGCGCCCGATCGGGCGAGGCTGGACGCCGAGCGGGCGGCGAGCGGCCGGGGATCGTCTGGGCGCACGCCGAGGCGCTCGCGTTCGCGTCACTGCTGACCGAGGGGATCCCGATCCGCCTGACCGGACAGGACACCGAACGCGGCACGTTCAGCCAGCGTCACCTGGTTCTCCACGATCCGAAGACCGGGCAGGAGCACTGTGCGATGCAGCACCTCCCGGGAGCGCTGGCTCCAATGGAGCTGCACAACAGTCCCCTGTCCGAGATGGCCTGCGTCGGCTTCGAGTACGGCTACTCGCAGGAGGGCCCGGAGACGCTCGTGATCTGGGAGGCGCAGTTCGGCGATTTCGTCAACGGCGCGCAGGTGATCATCGACCAGTTCATCGTCTCCGGCCTCGCGAAGTGGGGCCAGACGTCGCGGCTCACGTTGCTGCTGCCCCACGGCTACGAGGGATCTGGGCCTGAGCACTCCTCAGCCCGTCTCGAGCGGTTCCTGCAGCTGGCGGCCGAGGGCAACATCCGGGTCGCCAACCCAACTACTCCGGCGCAGTACTTCCATCTTCTGAGGCGACAGGCCAGGATCGCCAAGCAGCGCCCGCTCGTCGTGATGACGCCGAAGAGCCTGCTCCGTCTCAACCAGGCGAGCTCGCGGATCGAGGAGCTCGCCGAGGGCCGCTTCCAGCCGGTACTCGCGGATCCGGAGGTCGACCCTCAGGAGGTGACTCGCCTGATCCTGTGCAGCGGCAAGATCTACTACGACCTGATCGCGCACGCGTCGCGCGCGATGCAGGTTGCAGTCGGCCGCGTCGAGCTCCTATATCCGTTCCCGCAGGCTGAGATCCTGAGGCTGGCCGAGAGCTATCCGCACCTGACCGAGGTCGTCTGGGTGCAGGAAGAGCCGCGCAACATGGGCGCCCGCGCTCACATGTCCCCGCGCCTGCTGCAGATCCTGCCCGAGCATCTGCATTTTGGCTACATCGGCCGCCCCGAGCGGGCCGCCTCCGGCGAGGGCTATCCGGTCGCCCACGCGATGGAGCAGGATCGGATCGTTGCCACGGCGCTCGATCTCGGGCAGCCGGTCTCGCAGTACCCGCGCAAGCTGCCCGGCGAGCGGTAGCCCGCCGGCCGGCCCCCGGGGCGGCGCCGGCCCCCACACCCCTTGGCCCCGGGGTGGCGCCGGCCCTCCCACGCGGCGCCGCCGGCCCAAGACACTCCGGGCCGCACGCCCCCCGGCCCCCCGGCCCACACACCCGCCGGCCCCGTGCCAATTGCGGGCTCTATGCGGGGTTTTCCCCTGCTCAGCCTCGTGAAGCGATTGCGGGAAACCCCGCATCCGGTTCGGTGGTCAGCGCCGCCAAACGCGCAGGTCAGCACGGATAGCAGCGCCCCTGCGCTCACCTACCGTCCCCGGTCATGCAGAAGACCCCCCGTTTCCGAGGAGATTCAGATGGAAGACAAGACTGACAAAGATCGGTCGTACCGCGAGTGGATGATGGTGGCCATCGGGCTCTGTGGGCTCATGTCGGTCCTGGCGATCATCGTGTCGGCCGTGGCGCTCGCGTCGAAGACCCCGACCAAGGGTCCGACCACCGTCGTGGTTCCGGCGCCGGCGACGCAAGCGGCGGCGGCCGAGCCCACCTCGCTGAAGCTGTCGGTCAAGGCCGACGACGAGCACGGCCGCAAGGGTCCGGACGGAACGTGGCACGACGCGTTCCTGCCGGCCGACTTCAGCGTCCAGGCGGGCGCGACGGTCAAGGTGACCATCGTCAACTACGACGGCGGCCCGCACTCGTTCACCTCGCCGCAGCTGGGCGTCAACCAGACGATCCCCGGCGGCGGCTCGCTGAGCGCCCCCCGGACGGTGACCTTCACCTTCACCGCCCCCAAGACCGCAGGCAAGTACGCCTGGTGGTGCGCCGTCCCATGTGATCCATGGGCGATGGCACACGATGGCTTCATGCGCGGGTTCGTGACCGTCAAGGCATAGCCCCCCAATAGTCAGACGGAACCGCCAACGAGCCCGGCCGGACGCCGGGCTCGTTGGCTTGATTGTCGAACCAACCGTGCGGCACTCATACACGGACTGCGCGCATCTGACACCCTTTCGGAATCCGGTTTCGAAGAGACGGCACCTGGCGTGACACATCGCGTCGCCATCTGACACCGAGCGTCGGTGTCCACGACATGGCGATCGATCTCGGCACGGCCAATACGCTCGTCTATGTGGGCGGTCACGGCATCGTCGTGTCCGAGCCCTCCGTCGTCGCCTCGGACCTCGACAGCGGCGAGGTCCACGCCGTCGGCAGCGACGCCGAGCGGATGATCGGGCGTACGCCCGCGACGATCTCCGCGACCCGACCGTTGCGCCACGGGGTGATCGCCGATTTCGAGGTCACCGAGCAGATGCTGCGCTACTTCATCCGCAAGGTGCTGCACCGCCGGATGGCGCACCCCCGCCTGATCGTGTGCGCGCCCTCCGGGGTCACCGAGGTCGAGAAGCGTGCCGTCGAGGAGGCGTCGCTGGCCGCTGGGGCTCGGCGCGTGCACCTGATCGAGGAGCCGATCGCCGCGGCGATCGGCGCCGGCGTCGCGATCGAGGAGCCGATCGGCCGGATGGTGGTCGACGTCGGCGGTGGGACGAGCGAGATGGCCGTCATCTCACTCGGCGGAATCGTGATCTCGCGCTCGGTCAGGGTGGGCGGCTACGAGATGGACGAGGCGATCACGCACTACCTGCGGTCGGTCTACCAGCTCGCGATCGGCTCGCGCACGGCGGAATCGATCAAGATCTCGATCGGCTCGGCCGTGCCGCTGCGGCCGGAGGAGCGGATCCAGGTCCGCGGCCGGCACCTGGTCACCGGCCTGCCGACCGCCATCGAGCTGCGCAGCGAGGAGGTCAGGGACGCGATCCGGATCCCACTCGGGGAGATCATGCAGGCGGTCCGCGACACGCTCGAGGAGACCCCGCCCGAGCTCGCCAGCGACATCGCGCGCGACGGGATCCTCCTGGCCGGTGGAGGCACGCTGATTCGCGGCTTTGCCGACCTCGTGGCATCGGAGACCGGCATGCCGGTGCACATGGCGGACTCACCGCTCACGTGCGTGGCCTTCGGCTCAGGGCAGGCGCTCGATCACTTCGACAAGCTGAGCGCCACCGGTCGCCACCTCCGGGCTCCGCTCACGCCGGACTGGCGCACGGCGTAGTCCCCGCGCCGGGGCCTACCGGCGCGCCGTCGCACGGGGGCGCCGCGATCGGGCACGCCGGGGCGGGCGCGCCGGGCGCGATCCTCAGTGGATTCCGACGATCCCGGCGCAGACCCAGTTCGAAGCGCCCTTGCCGCCGTTCCAGATCCGTGCGGCGACGGCGTCCTGCTCGGACTTGGGCGCGAGATATGCCGCCGGCCCGGTTCCCCCGAACAGCTTCCAGGTGCTCGGGATGATCTGGTAGTAGCCGGAGGCACCGGCGCTATTCGGCGGCAGGTTCTGACCGCCGGACTCGCACAGGACGATCGCGTAGGGGATCACGAACCCACCGGACGGACCGAGCGCCGGTCCGGGTGAGGACGACCCGGACGAGGACGATCCGGACGGTGCCGACACGCTGGCGCTCGCCGCCGCCTGCTGGGCCGCCGCCTGCTGGGCCTGGAGCTTCGAGATCTCGGACTGGAGCGCGGCCCCCTTGGAGCGGCTGGCCGCGAGGGCGGTCTGCTGCGCGGCGCGGGCACGGGCCACGGCGGCCTGCTTTGACTGCAGCAGCGCGTTCATGCCCGCCAGCGCGCGGGCGCGCACCGCCGCGGCTTGGGTCACCTGCAGATCGGTGGCCTCGAGCTCGGCCAGACGCCGCTCGGCCGCGTCGGCCTGCGCCTTGGCCTGCCGCGTGATCGAGATGATCGACTGCTGCTGGTCTTCGGCGCGATGTAGGAAGTCGATGTTCTCCAGCAGTTCGGTGAAGCCCTTCGACTCCAGCACCACCGACATCAGGTCGGGCCGGTCGGTCTCGTAGGCCGACACGAGCTGCCGGGAGAGGATCAGCCTGGCTCGTGCGAGGCGGCCCTTCAGAAGTGTCACGAGGTGCTGCTCGCGATCCAGCAGCGTCCGAATCCGCTCAAGCGTCGCGCGGTCGCGATCGAGCTCGGCCTGCACAGCGGCCTCGCGCGACTGCACCAGCGAGATCTGCGAGTTCAACGTGCCGATCGTCTGCGAGAGATGGCTGACGCTGGCCGAAAGACCCTGCTGCCGGGCCTGCTCGTGACTCAGCTGCGAGTTCAGCTGGCTGATGCTGGCTGCGCCCGCGGTCGATCCGTGCCAGAGGCAGAGCGCCGCGAGCGCGATCGCGCACGCCGCGAGGGCAACCCGAACCATTGTTATGGAGCGACCGAGGATCATCTTGTCTCTGCCTACGGGGTTAGCTGACGGGCTCGCGCGGCGGCGCGCTACGCGACCATCAGGTCGCGATTCGCCCCGGGAGACGTGGGTCCCCCGTTTCCCTGCACTCAGCAGGGAATTCGGCATTCGCGACCATATCAGGGGATGACGTGCTCGTGCGCTGAAGTTGGGCTCGCGGCCCGGGCGTCGGTGCGAGCTCGGCGCCTATGCTCCCGGTCGATGAGCGCAGCACGCATCTCGGAGATCCTCGACCGGGTTCGCCAGACACCCGTGGGCTTCGTGCGCACCTACGGCGACGTCTCACCCGGTGCGCCCCGGCTCGCGGGAGCGGCGCTGCACGACTGCGACGACCCCGATCTCCCGTGGCACCGGATCGTTCGCGCCGACGGGTCGCTGGCCAAGGGCCGGCGCCAGGCCCGGCTGCTGATGGCCGAGGGCGTGCCGTTCCGGGGCGAGCGCGTCGACATGCGAGTGGCCCGGTTTCCCGAGCTGTGATGTGGGTCCAGCGCGAGATCACGCTTGCGCCACGAGCGCGTGGCTTTCACCTCATCACCGGCGAGATCCTCCAGGCGCTTCCCGAGCTCGGCGAGCTGGGAGTTGGTCTCCTCCACCTGCTGATCCGGCACACCTCGGCCTCGCTGACCCTGAACGAGAATGCCTCGCCCGACGTGCGCCGGGACTTCGAGTCGTGGTTCAACGAGGCCGTGCCCGAGCGCGCGCGCTACTGGACGCACACCCTGGAGGGCGCGGATGACATGCCCGCCCATATCAAGGCATCGCTGCTCGGCCCTTCGCTGACGCTCCCGATCTCGGGTGGCCGGCTCGCGCTCGGAACCTGGCAGGGCATCTATCTATGCGAGCACCGCGATCGCGGTGGGTCCCGATCGGTGGTCGCGACGGCCTGGGGCGAGTAGTGACATTCGGCGCCCCCGGGGTCGCTCGACTGCCAGGTCAGCGGCGTCGTCTGGCCCGCCTGGCCACCAGGGCGGTAACACCGGCGGCAGCGAGCCCGGCCGCGATCACGCCGGGACGGGCGAGCAGGCGCCGGTACTCGGCCGTCACCTCCGGCCACAGCTCCTCCTCGATCAGCCGGCCCGCGGCCTCGGGGGTCGGCTCGAGCTCGTGCACGGCGATCGGTTCTCCGAACGCGACCTGGACGCGCTTCGGCTTTGGCACCGGGCCGAGGAACAGGCGCTCTGTGCCGGTGATCGCTGCCGGGACCAGCGGCGCGCAGGTCTCCAGCGCCAGTCTGCCGGCGCCCCGTCGCGGCGATCCCAGGGCGGATCGCTCCCTGACTCGAGTGCCCTCTGGGAACAGCGCGAGCAGGCCCCCAGAGGTGAGGATCTCGCGGGCGGTCTGAAGCGCCTCGGCATCGGACTCACCTCGCTTGACCGGGAACGCCCCAAGTCGCAGGAGTATGCGACCAAACGGGCCCTTGAACAGCTCCGCCTTGGCCATGTAGCGAACGTGGCGCCGGGTCGCGGCGGCGACGAAGAAGGAATCCCAGAAGCTCTTGTGGTTGGGAGCCACGATCGCCGGGCCGGTATCGGGAACGTGCTCGGCCCCCTCAACGTGCAGCCGGAAGTAGACCCGCATGAACGGCACGACGACGGCGCGCACGAGCGCGTACAGCCAACGGGAGACGCCGCGCTCGCGCGCGAGCTGGTGAGCTCGCTCGTGGGTCAGCGACCGCGCCACACCGGCGCGCGCTTCTCCGCGAAGGCCACCGCTCCCTCGCGCGCGTCCTCGGAGCTCATGACCGGCTCGACGATCTCGTCCTGGCGGACGAAGAACTCGGAATCCGGCCAGTCCACCGCCTCAATCAGGATCCGCTTGGTGGCCGCGAGCGCCAGCGGCCCGTTCGCGGCGATCGTCTCGGCGAGCTCGAGCGCGGTCGTGACCGCCTGACCCGGCTCCGCGAGCCGGTTCACGAGACCGAGCTCGTAGGCACGCTCGGCGTCGATCGGCTCGCCGGTCAGCGCCAGCTCCATCGCCACATTGCGCGGGAGCACGCGTGGGAGACGCAGCAGCGCTCCGGCAGCCGCCACCAGCGAGCGCTTCACCTCGGGGACGCCGAGCCGGGCGCCGCGCGAGGCGACGAGCAGATCGCACGAGAGCGCGATCTCGAGCCCCCCGGCGACCGCGAACCCCTCGACCGCGGCGATCAGCGGCTTCGCCGATGCGCGCTGGGTGATCCCGGCAAACCCGCGGTCGCCGGCATAGGGTCGCTCGCCCGCCACGAACGCCTTGAGATCCATGCCTGCGCTGAAACCCTTGCCGGCTCCGGTCAGCACGCCGAGCGAGAGCTCGGCGTCGGCATCGAGCTCGTCGAGTGCACCGGCGATGCCCTGCGCCACCGCCGCGTTGATGGCGTTGCGCTGGTCAGGCCGGTTGATCGTGATCAGAAGGACGCGCTCTCGGCGCTCGGTTAGAACTGCTTGCTCATCGCTCATGCAGCGAACAATTTCAGGTCCGGCTCGCGTTCGCCGCGCAGCACGGCAAGGTCGACCTCCACGCACTCGATCTCGCGGGCGGCGGCGAGCACGCGCGCCTGCGGTTTGATCGCCTGCGCGGCGAGCACACCGCGGCACGATGCGAAGGCGGGATCGAGCCGGATCCGGCCCAGGTAGCGCGTCAGCTGCTCGACCGCCTCGATCCCGGCGACTCGCTTGATCTCGACCGCCACCCACTGCTCGTCGCTGTCCCGGCACATCAGATCCACCGGACCGATGTCGGTGGCCCATTCGCGCCGGACCAGCCTCAGCCCCTCGCCGCACCACTGCGGCTGCTCCGCGAGCAACTCCTGCAGGTGCGCCTCGACGCCGTCCTTCGCGAGCGCGACATCGCCGTCCGGCGAGCCCATCTCGTGGCTCACGTCCGAGAGCACCTCGGCGAGCAAGATCTCGAGCCGGTCCTCGCTGGCGCCGGCACGCTTGCGCACCACCATCAGCTCATCCGACTCCTCGATCACGGTCGGGGGCGTCATCCAGTTCAGGGGCTTGTAGCCGCCGGCATCGGCATGCACGAGCACCGACCCATCGGCCTTGATGATGATCAGCCGCAGGGCCTCGGGGAGCAAGGCATCGAGCCGACCCGAATAGCGGACCTCACAGCGAGCGACGATCAGGCGCATGGCGGCGCAAGCTACGCCACCGATCGGACAGGGCTGAGGGGAGGCGGGGGTGCCGGGGGTGGTGGAGTGTCGCGCCCCAGACTTTCGGCACAAACCGCGCCGGCCGGCGCGGCCGAGGCTGGAAACTCCCCGTGACCGCGATTTTCGCGCCGCGGTCGCGATCGTGGACCCGAGTTTGTTGCGTTGTTCGGGGTCGGGCACCCGGTCCGCCCCTTCGCGGGCGTCCGGCCACGAGGAAACTCGCAACCCCGACCTCGAGCTCCGAGGAGGTGCGTCGAGGTCTGCTGTGCGGGCCCAATCTCGCAAGCTCGCCGGCGCGGCAGCGGGTTTGCGAGATTCCTCACGTATCGGGTCCGCCGCCCGCTCCGCCCCGCGCCCCGCCGCCCCGCCCCGCGCCCCGCGCCCCGCCGCCACGCCCCACCGCCCCGCCCCGCCGCGCCACGACCCCCCGCCCCGCCTCGCCCCGCGCCCCCGACCCTCAGCTCCCACCCAGGCCGGACCCCGCGAGCGCAGGCCCGCCGCCATCCGCGTGCGCGCGGCGATGCCTGAGCAGCTCCATCAGCCCACGGATCGCGAGCACATCGAGGAGCAGCGCGATCAGCGCCACGACCGCGACGCCGATCCAGTTCCAGCTTCCCACCGACGGCTCCCCCTCGAACTCCGCGTACCCGAGCTCCCGCGGGTCGACCAGGATCTGTACCTGCTCGCCCTCGATCAGGTCGGAGAACTCGGGGTAGTTGACCACCGTCGACACGGCTCCGCGGACGGGCGGGGTCAGGCGGACGTTGATCTTCGCGTGATATGAGCAGCTGTAGCGGCCGCAGTCCTGGATGTTGTTCACGTGCGTGACGACGCCGGCCGCGGAGATGCCGTGCTTCTGGACGAAGCTCGAGCGCTCGCCGTCGGCGCGCAGGGCGAACGTCCACGCGGTCGCCCCGATCACCACCGCCGTGAACAGAACCACGATCACGATCGCGGAGCCTGGGCCGTAGTGACGCTGGCGTGTCCGTGTGCGCCGGCGACTCACCTGCGTTTGGTGCGCCGCGGTCTCTGCGTGATTTGTCCCTGCGGTCGCTCCCGCCGTCGAGACGACCGGCCGGCCGGTGAACGTCAGGGCCGCCGGCTCGCCCCGCCGGTCGCGAATCCGGTGCTCGATCCGCTGCGCCCAGCGACCGCAGAGGACGACCAGCCCAACGCACACGGCGGCGACGACGACCTGTGCGGGCCGGCTGACTCCGCTCGAGACGTGCTTGCCGCTCGTGAGGTCGAGCAGAAACCCGAGCACCGCAAGCGCGAAGAACACCATCAGTCCGATCGCGACCACGAGCTCGAGGCTCGTCAGCCATGGACGCCGCGGCTCGGGCGGCTCGCCCCCCGGGATCCCCAAAATGTCGTCGTGCCCCGTCTGCACCCTCGTACCGACAGCGACTCTACCGGTGTGAGCGGGCGGTCGACGCCTAACATGAGCCACGATCGCCATGCGTAACCAGCTTCGCCCCTTCTTCGACCGAGTAGTGATCAAGGAGCTCGACCCGGACCGGGTCAGGCGCTCCGGCCTCGTGGTGCCGCCCGGCAGCGAGGAGCCACCGCCCCAGCACGGGATCGTGCTCTCGGTCGGCCCGGGCCTCGACTGGTGGGATCACGTGGGAGTCCAGATGCCGGTCAAGCCTGGCGACCACGTGGTGTTCCCGGCCTCCGCCGGCGTATGGGTGGAGGTTGACGAGGAGCGGCTGCTCGTGTGTCGTGTCGGCGAGCTGCTCGGTGTGCTCGAACGGGTCGCCGACTGCCCCGAGTGTCAGGGCCGCCCGCTCGCCCCGCTCGAGACGTGCCCGGTGTGCGGGCGCGAGGGTTCGGTACCCGCGAGCTGAGCCGCGGTTCTACGCGGCGGTTCGCTCGGACAGGCCGCGCGGGGCCGACGCCTCGATCCGAGCCAGCAGCTCCCTGACCTCAGGATCGTCGCCGAGCGCGAGCGCGCGACGGCACGCCTCGATGCACTCACTGACCCGATCGGTGCGCGCCAGCGCATGCGCGTAGCTAGACCACGCAAGCCCCGACTCGGGGTCGAGGCGGGTCGCGGCCTCCGCCGCGGACACCTCGGCGCCCACGTCGCCGGCGAGGTGGTAGGCGAGCGCGAGGTCGAGCAGACCTTCGACGGTCGGTCCCATCAGGCGTGCATGCTCGAAGGCCGAGATCGCGGCCTCGCGTTCCATCAGACGCAGACGCAGGCGACCGAGCCGCTCCCACGCCGATCCGTCACCGGGGGCGCGCTCGGCCGCCCGTAGCGCCGCCTCGGCCGCGAGGTCGATCGCGCCCATGTCCTCGTAGATGCGGCTGGCGAAGCGCTCGGGGGTGGGGCGATCCGTGTCGACGCGCGCCCAGTCGCGCACGGTCCGCGCGGCCGCGGGCAGGTTGCCGGCCTGCCAGAAGGCGGCCGTCAGCAGCCGCAACACGACCGGATTTGAGGGGTCGGCGTCGCGCGCGTAGACAAGTCGCTGCGCCGCGAGCAGCGCGTCGCCCTCGGCGAGCGCGTGCTGGGCGGCGGTCATGAATCTCTGCACCCGGTCGGCGGCAGCGTCCGGCTTGGAGAAATCGACGAACTGGAGCGAGCCGGCCGGGATCGTGCGGACGCCGACCGCGAAATTGACCCGCGCCCACTGCTGAACGTCCTCGTCCTCACCCGAGAAGTAGATTCCCGTGACCGTCCCGACGCCCCACTCCGGGTACGACATGCAGCGCGCGTACCGGTGGACGACCGAGTGATCCGGGACGCGCGAGCCGAACGGATCGTGCTTGGCACGGTCCTCGGCGTGTGCTCGTGCGCGCTGCTCATCCTCGTAGGCGCGGCGGCCGGCTTCCTCCCGCGCCTTGCGGGCGGCCGCGGCCGACACCTTGACGGCGTTGCGGCTGACGCGTCCGCCGCGGGCGGATTCCGCGAGCTGCTCAAGCTGGTCGGCGGCCTCGTTGATCGCCTGCAGGTGCCGCTGGTGCTCGTGCTGGCGGCCGGGTGGCGCGATGTCAGGGTGCCAGCGCTTGGCCATCCGCCGGCGCGCGAGCTGAACCGTCCGCTGATCGAAGGGGGGGTCGAGCTCGAGCAACAGCAGCGCCTGCTCGACGTCGAGGATCCTTGCCATAGAGGCCCTTACGTTAGCGGCGAAGTCGGGGTTTCTGGGTGTCTCTCGACATCACGACGAGCCGGCCGCTGCCCGGATGTAACAACTTCGTCGCATTCGATCTCGATTCGATCGTCATCTCCTACGGTGGCCTCATGTCGCGGCGGGGAACAGCGATCCTGGCTCTATCGGCATCGGCCGTGTGCGCATTCGGGGTCGGGACGGCGGCCCTGGTCCTGTTCCTGAGCTCACTTCAGGCGGCCTCAGGGTGCGGCAGCCAGGGCGCGGCCGGGGCGGGAGCGATAGCACTCGGGCCTCCGGGCTCGGGCCAGCTTGTCGGGGCCACCGAGTACGGGGGCCCGGGCGATCCCTCCTCAGGCATCTTCGGAGCGCGCGGCGACAATCTGCTCGAGCACCCGGACACCTACGCCGAGCTCGGCGGCCTGACGTGGCAGACGGCCACGGCGATGGGCGGCCTTGCCTACATGACGCCGCTGCGCGTGACCTGGGGCGCGCATTCCGCGATCGGCTACAAGCGTGACTTCGGCCTCGGCGGCGGTCCGATCGACGGTCTGCCGAGGGTGATCGACCTCTGGTACGAGTTCGCGGGGAGCCTGGGCATCCCCTACGAGAGCGGCCTGTGGTCGGGTCCGGTGCGGGTGGCGCGCCCACCCGCCGCCGGGTCCGGGAACGTGCTCGGTCAGAGCGTGAACTTGCCTGGCGCTTCCAGCCTTGCGTCTCCCGCCGGCGCGGCCGCAGGTCAGCCGGCGGCGTGCACGCCGGGAACGGCCGGTGGCGTGCCTCTGACACCCGGACCGCGGGCTGAGCTGTTGCCGGACGGGCTCGCCGCTGCTCCGGCGAGCGCGCCTCTGGCGGTCAAGGCGATGATCGCTGCGGGGAACCAGATCGTCGGCAAGCCCTATCTGTACGGGGGCGCCCACGGGGTGCCGCTGTCCGAAGTCGCGCCCGCATACGACTGCTCCAGCAGCGTCGAGCACCTGCTCTACGGCGCTCGGCTGATCCCGGTGACGGACACCGTCGCCTCGGGTGAGCTCGAGTCGTTCGGAGCTCCTGGAGCGGGTCGATGGGTCACGCTGTACGCAAGTTCGGTGCACGTGTTCATGTACGTGGCCGGCCTGCGGTGGGACACGCACAACGCGGCAGGACCAGGCGACGGCAGCACCGGGATCGGCTGGCATCCGCTGATCCGAAGCGACGCCGGGTTCGTGGCGAGGCATCCGGTGGGTCTGTAGCGATGCGACCGGCCGCGGCACTGTGCGTAGCTCTCTGCACGCTCTTCGCCGGCTGCGGCGGGCTCCTCGGAGCGCCCCCGCCCCCGAACACGACCACGACCCCCACGACGACGACCCCGGCGACCACCGCCACAACCCCGACCGCCTCGGCGTCCAAGCTCGCGCGCGCCCAGGCCACCCACGAATACCCGACGTCGCGTGCCCCGGTTCAGCGGGCCCGGCAGGCGAGCAACTCGGCAATCACCGCGGTCCGGCGCTTCGCCACCGCATACATCAACTGGAACGCCGGGACGCTGACCTCCGACATGCGCGCCCTGGCCGGCCGGAGCATCGGTCAGGCCCGGGCCGCGGTGGAGCTTGCGGGGGCGAACAGCGCGCAGGACTACGAGCTCCGCCGGGACGGCATCGCCAACCAGGGCTCCGTCGAGGCGATTGCGCGCCTGCCGGGCGCGAGCGGGCGCTACGTGGTCGTGACGCTCGAACAGACGACGGCGTCGAACACGATCGCATACCAGGGGCTTCGTGCCGAATGGCACGTTGCAGTTGCGACCGTGGTGGAGTTGGGACAGGCCGGCTGGGTGCTGTCCGGATGGCAGCCGGAGAACTGATCAATGCGCGAGCACGTTTAGCACTACCGCGAGCGAGAAGCATAGGAGCGCCAGGGCCCTGATCCACAGGCCGGCGCGATCGCCGGGGCGGCCGGTGACCATCCCGACGATCGCCAGCGTCATGCAGCAGACGGCAACCAGCGCAAGCAGTGCGGCGGCGACGCGCACCCACTGATCGTCGCACGTCCCGCCCTCCTATCCTCAATTACGCCCCGACCTCAACCAAATCGGAATCGACCATCTAGCCATGTCGAGCCAGTACATCTTCACCACCTACAAGCTCTCGCGCCGCTATCCGCCTGACAAGGAGGTGCTGAGCGACATCTCGCTGTCGTTCCTCCCGGGCGCGAAGATCGGCGTGCTCGGCTACAACGGAGCCGGCAAGTCGACGGTGCTGCAGATCATGGCCGGCCGCGACACGGAGTTCGATGGCCAGGCTCAGCTCGCCCCGGGCGCGACGGTCGGCCTGCTCGAGCAGGAGCCGCAGCTCGACCCCGCCAAGGACGTCCGCGGCAACGTCGAGGACGGCGTGGCCGAGACCAAGGCCCTGCTCGACCGGTTCAACGAGCTCTCGATGAACTACTCCGACGAGACGGCGGAGGAGTTCGCGACCGTGCAGGAGCGGATCGACGCGGTCGACGGCTGGAACCTCGATACAACGCTCGAGATCGCGATGGACGCCCTTCGCTGTCCCCCAGGGGATGCCGATGTCTCGACGCTGTCCGGCGGCGAGCGCCGGCGGGTGGCGCTGTGCCGGCTGCTCCTGCGCCAGCCCGACCTGCTGCTGCTCGACGAGCCGACCAACCACCTGGACGCCGAGTCGGTCGCGTGGCTCGAGCAGCACCTTCAGGACTACCGCGGCACGGTCGTGGCGGTGACGCACGATCGTTACTTCCTCGACAACGTCGCCGGCTGGATCCTCGAGCTCGATCGGGGCCATGGCATTCCCTATGAGGGCAACTACTCCGGCTGGCTCGAGCAGAAGCGGGCTCGGCTGGAGTCAGAGGCTCGCCAGGAGACAGCGCGCCGGCGGACGATCGACCGCGAGCTCGAGTGGGTCCGGATGAACGCCAGCGCCCGGCGCAACAAGCCGAAGGCGAGGTTGAACGCCTACGAGGCGCTGCTGGCGGAGGACCGCAACGTCAAGCTCGACCAGGTGCAGATCCATATCCCCGCAGGCCCGCGGCTCGGCTCCGTGGTCGTCGAGGCGCAGGACCTGACCAAGAGCTACGGCGACCGGATGTTGATCGACGGCCTGTCGTTCAAGCTGCCCCCGGGCGGGATCGTCGGCGTAATCGGGCCGAACGGTGCCGGGAAGACGACGCTGGTGCGGATGATCACCGGTGCCGAGAAGCCCGACGCGGGCTCGCTGCGGCTCGGTGAGACCGTGGAACTGGCCTATGTCGACCAGTCACGCGACGCGCTCGATCCGGAGAAGACGGTGTGGCAGGAGATCTCCGGCGGTCAGGACCAGATCAAGGTCGGGGACCGGACCGTCAACAGCCGGGCCTACGTGGCCGGCTTCAACTTCAAGGGCACCGACCAGCAGAAAAAGGTGGACAAGCTCTCCGGAGGCGAGCGCAACCGCCTGCATCTGGCCAAGCTGCTTCGTACCGGCGGAAACCTGCTGCTGCTCGACGAGCCGACCAACGACCTCGACGTCGACACGCTGCGGGCGCTCGAGGAGGCGCTGCTGAGCTTCGCCGGCTGTGCCGTCGTGGTCTCCCACGACCGCTGGTTCCTTGACCGGATCGCCACACACGTGATCGCGTTCGAGGGCGACTCGCAGGTGCGGTGGTTTGAGGGCAACTTCGAGGCCTATGAGAGCTTTCGCCACGAGCAGCTCGGTGCCGAGGCGGATCGCCCGCATCGGATCACCTACAAGAAGCTGGTCCGCGGGTGAGGCTGATCGATCTCTCGGTGCCGATCACACCGAGCCCGGACAGCGTCCCCGAGATGTTGCGCACCGAGATCGAATACACCGGCCATGCGGCGGGCGCCGCGCAGATCCAGGCGTTGTTCGGCGTGGGGCCCGAGCTGCTTCGCGATCGCGAGGGCTGGGCGGTCGAGACGTTCACGCGTTTCGGTACGCACAACTCCACCCACGTCGACGCACCCTGGCACTACAACTCCACGATCGACGGAGCGCCCGCGCAGACGATCGATCAGCTCCCGCTTGACTGGTTCTTCCGCCCCGGCGTGGTCCTCGACTTCGATGGCCGTCCCGACGGTCAGACGATCGAGGTGCCTGACCTCGAGGCGGCGCTCACCTCCGCCGGCCACGCCCTCGCCGAGCGCGACATCGTCCTGATCCGGACCGGCTGCGATCGTCACTACGGCGATCCGGACTACATGGCACGCGGCCCCGGCGTCAGCGCCGCGGCCACCCACTGGCTCTATGACCACGGCGTGCGCGTGATGGGGATCGACGCGTGGGGTTGGGACCGCCCGCTGCACCTCGAGGCGCAGGAGGCCGTGTCCACGGGGAGCGTGGGCGTGTTCTGGGCCGCCCATCAGGCCGGCCTCGCCTATTCCCAGATCGAGCGGCTGGCCAATCTCGGCAAGCTCCCGCCGGCCGGCTTCACCGTCGCCTGCTTCCCGCTCCGCCTGGCACGCGCGAGTGGCGCCCCGGCCCGGGTTGTGGCGATCCTCGACTGACCCGCCCCTGCGAGGACCGGGTAGGCTCACCGCGTGGCGTCAAGAGCTGTTCTCATCACCGGTTGCTCTTCCGGCATCGGCCACGCTACGGCGCTGGCGCTCGCCGGGGAGGGGTGGAATGTGTATGCCACCGCGCGCCGGCCCGAGACGATCTCCGACCTGGCCGAGAAGGGCTGCCACACGCTCGCTCTGGATGTCTGCGACGAGGCGTCGATGAGCGCCGCCGTGGATGCGGTCACCCAGGCGGAGGGCGCGGTCGGGGTGCTGATCAACAACGCCGGCTACAGCCAATCGGGCGCCGTCGAGTCGGTGCCGATCGAGCAGGTGCGCCGACAGTTCGAGACCAACGTGTTCGGGCTGATCCGGATGTGTCAGCTGGTGCTCCCGGGCATGCGCGAGCAGCGCTGGGGAAAGATCGTGAACATCGGGTCGATGGGCGGCCGGCTCACGTTCCCGGGGGGTGGGCTGTACCACGCCACCAAATACGCGGTGGAGGCGATCAGCGACGCGCTGCGCTTCGAGGTCCGCGGATTCGGAGTCGACGTGATCCTGGTCGAGCCAGGACTGATCGTGACGAAGTTCGGTGAGGTCGCGTCCGGCACGGTCAGCGCAGTGGAGGACGACGGGCCCTATGCGGACTTCAATCAAAAGGTCGCGAAGGTGACCGCGGACGCCTACAAGGGCCCGATGGTCAAGCTCGGCGGCGGCCCGGAGAAGGTGGCGAACACGATCGCCAAGGCGCTGTCCGCAAACCGGCCGAAGGCGCGCTACCCGGTCACTGCGAGCGCTCATCTGATGATCAATCAGCGTCGGTTCACGCCCGATCAGGTGTGGGACCTGATGATGCGCGCGCAGTTCCCCACACCGAAGTAGCCCGGCCCGTGTGACAAATCCCACCGTGTGGCCTGCCGGCGCCCGGTCACAGTGTGGACAGTCCAACCAAGGGGGTAACTCGATGTCAGACAACGGCATCTTCCATGAGAGCCTGCCCGAGACTCGAGTGGAGGGCATGCGGCTCGGACGCCATGTCGCCCACGACGAGCGCTCGCGCGAGTTTGGTGCCGCCCGTGCACCAAAGATCGTGAGCGTCAAGCACGCCGCGAGCGGGCTGCCGCTGAACCAGGGGCAGATCGGATCCTGCACCGCCAACGCGTTGTGCGGTGCCCTCGACTCGGCTCCCAACGTCACCGGCTCGCCGCTGGACGAGGCCGAGGCGGTCCGGGTCTACGAGCTCGAGACTCGGCTCGAGGGCAACCCATATCCGCCCAACGATCCGGGCGGGAGCGGCCTGATGGTGTGCAAGGCGGCAAAGCAGCTGGGGCTGATCAGCTCCTACCGGCACGCGTTTGGGATCCAGCACGCACTCGAGGCGCTCGTGCTACGTCCGGTGATCACGGGCGTGAGCTGGTACGACAGCTTCGACTCACCCGATCCACACACGGGTGCGGTCGAGATCGCCAACGGGGCAAAGGTCCGCGGCGGTCACGAGATCGTCGCTGACGAGATCGACGCGCCGAACGAGCTGGTCTGGTTCTGGAACAGCTGGGGACCGAGCTGGGGCGTCGGCGGACGCTTCTGCATGTCGTTCGACACCTGGGACCACCTGCTCCAAGAGCGCGGCGACGTGACCGTTCCGATCAGGTAGCGATGAGCATCTCGGGCAGCTGTTCGCGCAGAGCGCGCGCGTCGCGCACGACCGCGTCGGCCGCGGTCAGCTGCCCCGCGGCGAATGGGCCCGTGGTGATGGCGACGCAGCGGAGGTTGTCCGCGTGCGCGCAGGCGATGTCGCGTGGGGTGTCGCCGATCAGGATCGTCCGCTCGCGGGGGTAGGGGGCGCCGGGCCGTCCGGCTCGGCGCCTCGCGATCGCGGGAAGCGCCGCTCGGTCCTCGCTGTCGGATCCGAACCCGCCCGGCGCGCCGCCGAAGTAGCGGCCAAGTCCTGCCCGCCCCAGTTTCAGCCGCGCCACGCATTCGAAGTTGCCGGTGACCAGCGCCAGCGAGATGTCCTGCTCGACGAGCCAGTCGAGTAGCTCGGGCACACCAGGTAGCACGGTGTTCGAGAGATCGGCCGTGCAGAGCTCGCAGTAGCTCCGGCAGCAGGCCTCACGAACGTCCTCGGCGCGGTCGTCGATCTGTGCCGCGGAGATCCCGGCGTCGAGCAGCAGCGCTCTTGCGATCTCGCCGTCGGTTCGGCCCGCGGGCGACATCGTCAGGCGTGCCTCGGTCAGGCGGGCGCCGTGAACCTCGTGCAGGGCGGCGAGGAGCGCGTCACGATGCGCGTCGGTGGCGCCGGCGACGAGCGTCCCGTCGATGTCGAACAGCACCAGCACGCGCTCACCGTCCGAACGACACGTCGGCCGTCAGCCGACTGGCGAATGCGGCCAGGAGCCGGACCGCCGCATCCACATCGTCGAGAGCGACCATCTCGACCGGCGAGTGCATGTAGCGGCAGGGAATCGAGACCATGCCCGTCGGTATCCCGGCGCGGGCGAGGTGGACCGCGTCCGCGTCGGTGCCGGTCGACTTGCCCAGCGACTCGACGGTAAACGGGATCTTCTCCGCCTCGGCGGCATCGTGGAGCAGTTCGAACACGGCGGGATGCAGGCTGGTGCCGCGGGCGATGACGGCGCCGGAGTCGAGCGTGTGCCTGGTGATGGGGCCGAGCTCGACCCCGGGCTGATCGGTGGCATGCGTGAGGTCGACCACGATCGCGACATCGGGATCGCGGGCGAACATGCTGGTTCTCGCCCCGGCGAAGGTCGTCTCCTCCTGCGTCACCGCGAATGCCACCACGTCGCCGGGCGCACCGCCCGATTCCGAGACCCTCCGCGCCGCCTCGGCGGCCACGAAGCACCCGATCCGGTTGTCCAGTGCCCGGGCGATCACCCGCCCGCTCGGGAATTCCACCGGTCCGGCGTCGATCACGGCCACGTCGCCGATCCTGACCCGTTCGCGCGCCTCCTCGGCCGAGCGCACGCCGATGTCGATGTGCAGTTCCTTGAGCTCGGGCGCCTTCTGTCGGTCGTCGCCGCGGAGCAGGTGGATCGGCTTGCGTCCGATCACGCCGGCCACCGAGCCCTCCCTCGTCACGACGCGCACGCGCTGTCCGACGAGCACGACCGAGTCCCAGCCGCCGACCTGCCCGAAACGCAGGTAGCCATCGTCGTCGATGTGCGTGATGTGCAGGCCGATCTCGTCGATGTGCCCGATGATCGCGAGCGTCGGGCCATCGGAGGTGCCGGGCACCCGGGCATACGAGGAGCCGACTCCGTCCGCGCCGACGTCGGCCGCGAACTCGCTGCAACCGTCCCGCCACACCTGGGCGGGAGCCGTCTCGTGACCGGATGGACCGACCGCGGCGAGCAGCTGCTCCAAGAGTTGGGGAATCGCCACGGCGGCAAGGCTACTCGTTCGTTGCCTCGCCGCCGTGGCACGCGCGTCCGGGCACAAACCGCCCGGGCGGTTCAGCTCGCCAGCAGCTGCCGCAGCACGAACTGCAGGATGCCTCCGTGGCGGAAGTAGCGCTGTTCCTTCGGCGTGTCGATCCGGGCCGTCACCGTGAACTGCTTGTCGTCCGCCTTCACCGTCAGCTCCCGCGGAATGCCGTCGGCCTCGAGCCCCTCGATCGTGAACGACTCGTGGCCGGTGAGTCCCAGCGACTCCACGGTCTCGCCGTCTTTGAACTGGAGTGGCAGCACGCCCATTCCGACGAGGTTCGAGCGGTGGATGCGCTCGAAGCTCTCGGCGATCACGGCGCGCACGCCCAGTAGCCGCGTGCCCTTCGCCGCCCAATCGCGGCTCGAGCCCGAGCCGTACTCCTTGCCGGCCAGCACCACCAGCGGCACGCCCTCGTCGATGTAGCGCATTGCCGCGTCGTAGATCGACATCTGCTCGCCGTCGGGTAGGTGCAGCGTGACCCCGCCCTCGGTTCCGGGCGCGAGCTGGTTGCGC
The DNA here is from genome assembly GCA_963796645.1 of uncultured Solirubrobacterales bacterium. Classification (GTDB taxonomy): domain Bacteria; phylum Actinomycetota; class Thermoleophilia; order Solirubrobacterales; family Solirubrobacteraceae; genus Palsa-465. The sequence goes on from CAWCMQ010000012.1 coordinate 435,685, forward strand.
AGACGGATGTTCGCGAACGTGCCCCGCATCATCACCTCGTGGTTGCCGCGCCGGGACCCGTAGGAGTTGAAGTCCTTCGGCCTCACCCCATGCTCGGTCAGGTAGGCGCCCGCCGGTCCGTCGCGCTTGATCGAGCCAGCGGGTGAGATGTGGTCGGTGGTGACGCTGTCGCCGAGCATGGCGAGCACGCGGGCGTCCCTGATGTCGGTGATCGGCTCGGGCTCGGCCGGGAGGTCCTCGAAGAACGGCGGGAGGCGCACATAGGTTGAGTCCTCGTCCCAGGCGAAGCGCTCGCCGGTTGGCACCTCGAGCGAGTTCCAGCGGTCGTCTCCGTCGAACACCTCCCCGTAGCTCTTGCGGAACATGTCCGACTGGACGGCTTCCTGCACCGTCTCCGCGACCTCCGCCGCGGTCGGCCAGATGTCCTTGAGGAACACGGGCTTATCGTGGTCGTCCTGGCCGAGCGGCTCGTCATAGAGGTCGATGTCCATCGTGCCGGCGAGCGCATAGGCCACGCACAGCGGCGGCGAGGCGAGGTAGTTCATCTTCACGTCGGGATTGATCCGTCCCTCGAAGTTGCGGTTGCCGCTCAGCACGCTGACCACTGCCAGATCTGAGTCGTTCACGACCTGCGATATCTCGTCCGGGAGCGGACCGCTGTTGCCGATGCAGGTTGTGCAGCCGTAGCCGACGAGGTGAAACCCGAGCGCCTCGAGGTATTCGGTCAGCCCGGCGCGGTCGAGGTACTCGGTCACGACCTTCGAGCCGGGCGCCAGCGAGGTCTTCACCCATGGCTTGACGTTCAGGCCCTTCTGAACCGCGTTGCGCGCGAGGATCCCGGCACCGAGCATCACCGACGGGTTCGATGTGTTGGTGCAGCTCGTGATCGCGGCGATCACGACGTCGCCGTGATCGAGCGTGGTTTCGGTGCCGTCGGCGAGCGTGACCGGCGCGCCGGCCTTGTCGCGTTCGGCCACCTGCGCCCCACCGGTTCCGCCCTGCGGCTCGTGACCTTCGCCGTTGAGGACGTGGGTCGAGACCGGGTCGCTGGCCGGGAAGCTCCCGCTCACGGACTCGTCCTCCTCGTCCTCCTCGGGCAGGTATCCCTCGAGCGCCCTCCGGAACCCCTGCTTGGACTCAGCCAGCGAGACACGATCCTGGGGGCGCTTGGGGCCGGCGATGCTGGGAACGACAGTGCTCAGCTCGAGCTCGAGCCCGTCGGTGAAGGTCGGCTCCTCGGAGGACTCGTCGTGCCACAGCCCCTGTTCCTTGGCGTACGCCTCGACGAGATCGATCAGCTCCTTGGGCCGTCCCGAGAACTTGAGGTAGCGGAGCGTCTCCGCGTCGATCGGGAAGATCGCGCAGGTCGACCCGAATTCCGGCGACATGTTCCCGATCGTCGCGCGGTCGGCGAGCGGCAGCCTCGCCAGCCCCTCGCCGTGGAACTCCACGAACTTTCCGACCACGCCGCGCCGGCGGAGCATCTCGGTGACGGTCAGCACGAGGTCGGTTGCCGTGGCGCCCTCCTGCAGCTCACCCGTGAGCTTGAAGCCGAGCACCTGTGGGATCAGCATCGACATCGGCTGACCGAGCATCGCTGCCTCGGCCTCGATCCCGCCCACGCCCCATCCGAGCACCCCGAGCCCGTTGATCATCGTCGTGTGCGAGTCGGTCCCGACCAGCGTGTCGGGATAGGCCTGGTCGGTCGAGGGGTCGACGAACACCACGCGCGCGAGGTACTCGAGGTTGACCTGGTGGACGATCCCGGTATCGGGCGGGACCACCTTGAAGTTCTCGAACGCGCCCTGGCCCCAGCGCAGGAACGCGTAGCGCTCCTTGTTGCGCTCGAACTCGAGCTCCGCGTTTCGCTCGAACGCCCCCCGGGTCCCGAACACGTCGACCTGGACGGAGTGGTCGATCACGAGCTCGGCGGGAACCAGCGGGTTGATCTTGGCCGGGTCGCCTCCCATCTTGCTCATCGCGTCGCGCATCGCCGCGAGGTCGACCACCGCGGGGACGCCGGTGAAGTCCTGCATCACCACTCTGGCCGGCGTGAACGCGATCTCCTTGCTCGGCTCGTCCTTCGCGTTCCAGGTGGCCAGCGCCTCGATGTCCTGCGCGCGGATCGCGTCGCCATCCTCGTTTCGAAGCAGGTTCTCGAGCAGGATCTTGAGCGAGAACGGGAGCCGGGCGATGTCGTATCGCGCCTGCAGCGCGTCGAGCCGGAAGATCTCGTAGGAGCGGTCACCGACGCGAAGCTCCGCCCTGGCGTCATAGCTGTTTTCAGTCATCTCGGTTTCTCCCTGAGTCAGGTGTACCTCCTACTTTAAGAGCCTGTCTCAAGCCGCGTTCCTACGCCCGTCTTAGACACGTCTTCACGAGAGCTTCGAGCCGAGGCTGATGCTCCTCGCATGACATTCCTCGCTCGCGCGCTGGCTTCTCTCGCGGTCGGTCTCCTCGGCGCGATCGCCGCCGTCGGCGCATACACCGAAAGCCATCGGGCACCCGATCAGCCGTGAGCTCGATCTCCTACACCGCGCGGCCCGTCGCCGGGGCGCGCGGCCGCTCCGTCGTTGACCGGGTGCGCGCTCGGCCCGAGCTGGTCGGTCTGCTCGGCATCGCCGCGATCCTCAACCTGTGGGGCCTCAGCATCAACGGCTGGGCCAACCAGTACTACAGCGCTGCCGTGCGCTCGATGACGACCAGCTGGCACGACTTCCTGTTCGCCTCGCTCGACCGCAGCGGCCTGATGACCGTCGACAAGCCGCCGCTCGCCCTCTGGATCCAGGCGCTGTCGGCACGCGTGTTCGGCTTTCATCCGCTCAGCCTGCTCGTGCCGCAAGCGCTGATGGGGGTCGTCACCGTCGGCCTCCTCTACGACCTCGTGCGACGGCGGTTCGGCCGGGTCCCCGGCTTCGTGGCCGGGTTCGCGCTGGCCACCACGCCGGTCGTGGTCGCGGTCTCGCGGCACAACAACCCGGATGAGCTGTTGGTGCTGTGCTCGGTGGCGGCGCTGTGGTTCGCGGCGCGCGCGTTCGAGACGAAAAGAACGCGCTGGCTGGTGCTGAGCGGGATTGCGGTCGGGCTCGGGTTCGAGACGAAGATGGGCGTGGCTCTGATGGTCGTGCCCGGGATCGCCTTAGCCTGGATGTGGATCTCGACGCCGGGCGTCCGCAATCGCCTGCGCGCGTTTCGTCAGCTGCTCGCCGGTGGCCTTGCGATGGTGATCGTCGGCGGCGCATGGCCGCTGCTGGTCATGCTCACCCCGGCCGCCGATCGACCCTGGATCTCCGGGACGAGCGACAACAGCATCTGGTCGCTGATCTTCGGCTACAACGGCCTCGGCCGGCTCGCGGGGCAGACTGGTGGGCCGGGCGGCGGTGGCCCGGGCGGCGGTGGCGGCCCCGGCGGCGGAACGCTTTTCGGTGGTCCGACCGGCCCGTTCCGCCTGCTCCAGACCGGGCTGGGCGATCAGGCCGGCTGGCTGCTCGGGTTCGCGCTCGTCGCCGGCCTCGGCTTGATCGTCCTCACTCGCCTGCGCCCGCGCGACCCCCGCACGCCGTGGCTGATCGCGCTGGGGGGCGCGTTCCTTACGACGGTGGTGGCATTCAGCTTCGCCAGCGGGATCTTCCACCCCTACTACGTCTCGCTGCTCGCTCCCTTCGCTGCGGCTCTGATCGGCGCCGGCGTCGGCCAGATGCTCGGCGGTGGGGGCTGGGCGCGGGTGATCGGGCCGCTCGCGCTGGCCGCAGGCGCGGTCACCGAGCTCGTGGTGCTCGCGAACCTCGGGGGCGATCTCGCCTGGGCGAAGCCGCTCGTGCTGGGTGTCGTCGGCGCCTGCGCTGTGATCCTCGCACTCCAGCTGTCGTCCAGGACGCGCCGGATCGTGATCGGCGTGGCGCTCGCCGCGCTGCTCGCCGCTCCCGCGACGTGGGCCGCAGAGACGCTCGGCCACGCCACCAACGGGACCTTCCCCACCGGCGGCCCGGCAAGTGCCTCGATCGGCCCGGGCGGCCCGGGCGGGTTGGGTGGCCGTGGGCGCTTCGCGGGGCCGGCGACGGGCGGCGGAGGTGGCTTCGCGCCTCCCGGCGCGGGGACGGGCGCCTTCGCTCCCCCAAGCACCGGCGGCTTCGCGGCTCCCGGCGGCGGTGGCTTCGCTCGCCCCGGCGGCGGCGGTATGTTCGGCGCCGGTGCCTCGCAGCTCACCGCCGCGGTCCGCTATGCGCGGGCCCACGGTGGAGGAACGATCGGCGTCTCGAGCCAGAGCAGCGCGGCCTCGGCGATCCTGTCCTCGAATGCGGACGTCGCCGGCCTTGGCGGATTCTCCGGGCGTGAGAGCTCGGTGTCCGCTGCCTGGCTCGCGGCCGAGGTCCGCTCCGGAGATCTTCGCTGGGTGATCCCCGACTCCGGCCAGACCCCGCGCCTGCCCGGTGACACGCGAGCCGGTAGCCAGTCGGCGATCTCGATCGTGGAGCGAACGTGTCGACGGGTGAGCTTCTCAAGCGGCGGTCAGACCGTGACAATGTATGACTGCCTCGGTCGGGCCCCCGCGATCATGGCTGCGGCCGGTACTTAGCCGGGGCGAACGTGTTATTCAAGTATGTGGGGCCGACACCGAAAAGCATGTGGGTGCGCACCAAACTGACGACCGCGCTGGCGAGCGGGGTACTGCTCGCCGTCGCAGGTGCCGGATCGGCGGCCGCGGACACGACGACCAGCTCGAACTGGGCCGGCTACGCCGTGCACCGCCCAGGCGTGCGGTTCACCAAGGTCATCGGCGCCTGGCGTCAGCCCCGCGCGCGCTGCACCGCGGGCCGGCGGACCTACTCCGCGATCTGGGTCGGCCTCGGCGGCTACAGCGTGTCCTCGCGTGCGCTCGAGCAGATCGGTACCGAGGTCGACTGCAACTCGGCCGGGCATATGGTCTCGACGGCCTGGTTCGAGCTAGTCCCGGCGGCCTCCCGGCCGATTCACCTGACCGTCAGGCCCGGCGACTCGATCGTCGCCACCGTGACCATCGCCGGGCGCCGAGTGCAGCTCTCGCTGGCCGACGCGACCCGGCAGAGGACGTTTCGCAAGACGCTCGACCCGTCGGTCGTTGACGTGACCTCGGCGGAGTGGATCGTCGAGGCGCCGTCCGCGTGCAACAGCCCCACGTCCTGTCAGACGCTGCCGCTGGCCAACTTCGGCTCGGCCACCTTCTCGCTCGGCTCGGCTCAGTCGACCACCGGGCACACCGGCACGATCTCCGATCCCCTGTGGGGAGCGACAAAGATCCGCCTCCAGCCGTCAGGCCGTCACTACGTGATCTACGGGGGGCGTCGAGCGGCGGGGGGCGGCGCTTCGCCAGGCGCGCTGAGCCCCGATGGCTCCTCGTTCGAGGTCAGGTACTCAAACGTGTCCGCGCGGGCGGCGCGCGCCGCCTCCACGAGCAACGTGAGCGTCCGCGCCGGCCAGCTTTTCCACGCCGGCCGCACGTAGGCGCAAATCGGGTGGCGGGACGGCGCCCGCGGCGGTACGCTCGCGGGCAATGTCCACGACGGACAGCATCGGGGGTCCAGATCACATCGCACGGCTGCTCTCGCATGAGGACCTGAGCATCCTCGCGCTTGAGGACGAGCGCGTGGCGGGTCACACGTGCAAGGTGATCGTGCTCGACGAGGTGCTCGAGCTCGAGCGCCTGCGCGCCCTGATTCCGTCACGCCTTGACGGCGCTCCCGAGCTCCACTGGCGACTCGGCGAATCGGATGGCGCGCCTGCCTGGATCGTCGAGCCGCACGTCGATATCACCGAGCACGTCGTCGCGTGCCCCGTGAGCGGTCCATGTGATGCGGTCACGTTCCGGGACACCGTCGCGGCCGTGTTCGAGGAGCGGCTTGACCGATCGCGGCCGCTGTGGCGGATCGACGTAATTCCGGGTCTGGCCGGCGGCGGCAGCGCGCTGATCTGGCGAATCCATCACGCGCTTGCGGACGGCATCACCTCGATGCGGATCGGCAACGCGGTCCTATGGGACGATGCGCCCGCACCGGCCGGGGTTGGGCACGCTGCCGCACACGCACCGAGCGATCAGGACCGCCGCCGGCGCTCGGACATACTCACCGCGGTTCGGGAGGCGCCGCGCCCGTGGCTGCACTCGCCGTTCGACGGGGAGATCGGTGCGCAGCGAGCCGTCGCGTTCGCCACCACCGGGCTCGGCGCGTTGCGGAGCGCGGCCGCCCGGGCGGACGGCGCGACCGTGAACGACGCCGTACTGACGGTTGTGGCAGGCGGTCTGCGGCGATGGCTCGAGGCCCACCACGGGCACCTCGGCACGGTCAGGGTCAAGGTGCCCGTGAGCCTGCACGCGGCCCCCCTCACGCCCGAGGAAGGCCATCAGGAGGACGCCTCCAAGGCGGGAAACCGGGATTCGTTCTTCTGCGTCGACCTTCCGCTCGGCTCCAGCGACCCACTCGAGCGCCTGGCCGCGATTCGCGGGGCCACCCGCGTGCGCAAACAGGGTCACGACGCCCAGCACATCGACGCGCTGATGCGCGAGCTCGCCGCGACACCGCGGCTTCGCGGCTTCGCCGAACGTGTGCTCACCCACCCGCGCTCGTTCGCCCTGAACGTGTCCAACGTTCCCGGACCTCGCCGCCCCGTGCATGTCGCGGGAGTGCGGGTCCGGGCGCTCTATTCATTGGCCGAGATCCGCGAGCACCACGCCCTTCGCGTGGCCGTCGTCTCACACGGCGACGTACTCGGGTTCGGGCTTACGGCCGACCCGACGCTGTTGCCCGACGTCGATCACCTGGCGGTGGACATGGGAGCCGAGGCCGACGCGCTGATCGACCGCTTCGCGCCGGTCTGAGGCTCCGGGCGCGAGCCGCCGTCGGCGGGCGGCTCTGACGAACCTCTTACGAGTCCCCTACGCGGATCTGTGATGAGCGCTCCAAGCTTGAATCTGTGCTCACCAATCCGACTCCCCATCTGTTCTGGATCACCAGCCGCGCCGCGGGCTTCGCCGCCCTGGTGCTGGCCAGCCTGGCCGTGTCGCTCGGCCTGCTGATGAGCACCAAGTTGCTCAAGCGCCGTGGCCCCGACCTACTCGTCACCCACGAGATCCTGTCCCTGGCGACCATCGTCGCGATCGTCGTCCACGGCGCGGCGTTGCTTGGCGACCAGTTCCTGCATCCGAGCGTCGCCGATATCGCGGTCCCGTTCGTCAGTTCGTACAAGACGGTCTGGACGAGTCTCGGGATCGTCGGCGGCTGGACCCTGACGCTGCTCGGCCTCTCCTACTACCTGCGCCGCCATATCGGCGTCACGCGCTGGCGCAAGCTCCATCGCCTCACTGCCCTCGCCTGGCTCGCGGGGATCGCGCACGCCCTCGGCGAGGGCACGGACGCAGGCCAGCTGTGGTTCATCGCGATGTTGGCGATCGTGACAATCCCGGCGCTGCTGCTGCTGGCGCTGAGGTGGTTCGGGGCGGATGCGGGCTCGCTGCCGGGACGGGCCGCGCGTCACAGTCCTCGGGTCCCCGAGCGCGAGCCGGCGTCGCTCGAGCGCCCGCGCGTCGCCGCTTAGAGCCCCGGCGGGTGGCGGGCGACGAACCCGGCCGTCGAGGCCATCGTCCGGGACCAGCGCGTTCCCGTCTCGGCCAGCGCGACGGTGTCGAAGCGCCAGCCCGCTACGACCATCCACGCGTGGCCGGCGTTTGCGTAGACGGTGATCCAGCGACCGGGTCCGGGCAGGCCCCAGCTCTCAAAGCCGGTGGAGTCCAGTGGCGAGCTGAGCAGTCCGGCCGCGGCCAGGGCATAGCTGACCGAACCCGAGCAGTCATAGCCGCTGGCATGGAAGGAACCGTGGCCGCCTCCCCAGATGTAGGGGAGCGTGGCGATCGCGTTGCCCGCCGCAATCACCTGGGCAACGGCGGCCGGAGCGCCGGGGGGTGGCTGGACCATCCCGCCCGTGTTGACTGCGATGCCCCCCACGGCGGCGTTGTGGGTCGCGGCGGCGCGCGCGGCTTCGGCGGCGGCCTTCGCTTCAAGTGACTTGAGCCGGCTGTTGAGTCCGTTCAGCTTCGTGCTGTCGCGGCTGCGGGCGCCCATCTCCGAGATCTGCCGGCTGAGCAGGGCGGCTCGGAGCGCCGCCACCTGGTTGCGCTGCGCCAGGATCTGGTCGGTCAGAGCGCGGTCGCGCTGTTCGAGCGCCGCGAGCGCATTGGCCTGCTTGGCGACGTCCGCACGCGCGATCCGGGTCTTCCCGACGATCTGCGTGTCCTGATGCTGGATCCGCTTCATGAAGCTGATCTGATCGAGCAGGTCGCTGAATCCGTGCGAGTTCAGGATCACGCCCATCAGATCGGGCTGATTGCCCTCGTAGCTCGCGACGAGGTTCGCCGCCAGCGCCTTGGACGCCACCTGCAGGCGGTTCTCGAGCGCGACGAGGTGATCGCGGGCGGCGAGCAGGTTCGTTTGCACGGAGCGCAGCTGCGACTCCCGGGCGGCGAGCTCGCCCTGGACCGCGTTCAGATGCGCCTGGGCGGCCTGAAGCCCACCCGTGGTCTGCTGGATCTGGGCCGTATCGGCGGCGATCGCCGACCGCAGTGACGAGGCAGCGGACCGGCTCGAGTTGATCTGGCTCTGGAGATCGCCGACGCTCTTCGAGGTGAGGTTGCCGCAGAGCAGCGCCGCGCCAACGATCGCGGTCGAGGCGAGCGCACGCAGGGTCCATCGCTGAAGGCCGGTGACGAGCATGGAAAAGTGAGGACCGAGGCCGCCAGGATGCGGCAGACCGGGGGCGGCTGGCGCTCGATCCGAAGCCCCTCTGGGGTGGGGCGAAAGCCACCCTAACATGACCCGTCGCGCTCCCGCTCCGTGATCCTGGCCGTGCAATAAATCCTGCAAAACGCGGATTTGAAGGCTGGCCGCCGGGCCGTTAAAGCTCGAACCAGCGTCCGTCCGGCGCGACGTTCGACGATCCGCGCGTGGCGAAGTCGCCCGCCGCGGCGACCACGTCAGCCTCGGCCGCCATCCTCGTCAGGCGCCGCGCCGCCGAGCGGTCGCGATGCAGGTCACTGAAGGCAAGCAGCCTCATCTCTTGCAATACTCGCGAGGTGCTCAGGATGAGAAACCTGATGACGGCCCTCTGCCTGTTCGGCGCGCTGGCCATCCTCGTTCCCGCCGCGGCCCTGGCCACAGGTCCGTCGGCCGGCGACCAGCAGTACGTCGATCCGCTGGGCGGTTCGCACCACGGCTCGACCACGACCACGACGGCGCCGACCACGACGACTCCGGCCGCGACCCCCTCGAGCTCGACGCCGACCGCAACCACCAGCTCGGCCTCGACCACGACTGCCACGGGCAGCAGCGGCTCGACCGGCTCGAAGACGCTCCCGTTCACCGGCATGAATGTCTGGCTGGCCGCGGGGATCGGCGTTTTCATGCTGGCGCTCGGCGCGGGCCTGCGCCGAAGCACCCGCCGCCGCGTTTGACCGACAGCCCCGTCGTCGCCATCAATGCGCGCGCCGCGGTCCGCGCTCAGATCGGGGGCGTCGAGCGGCTTGCCCGCGAGATGTCCAAGCGGCTGCCGGCGCTGCGCCCCGATCGCTATCGGGTGATCCGGCCGGCCCCGGTGCTCGCCCATCGCGCGGGCCATCTGTGGGAGCAGGCGGTGCTGCCGCTGCGGGCCGGACGCCATGCGTTGATCTACTCGCCCGCGAACCTGGCGCCCCTGCTGTGGCCGGGCAATGTTGTCGTGATTCACGACGCCGCCGCGCTACGGCGCCCCGAGGCCTATTCGGCGGCGTACGTCGCGTACCAGCGAGCGATGCTGCCGCGCCTGGCCCGCCGTGCCCGGCTGCTGATCACGGTCTCCGAGTTCTCGCGAGGCGAGCTCGTCGAAATGCTCTCGGTCTCGCCCGACCGGGTCGAGGTCATTCCTGAGGGCGTCGACGAGCGTTTCTCGCCGGGCGTCGACCCGGCTCTCGCCCGGGATCGCTACGCCCTCGCTCGGCCCTACGTGCTGGTTGTCGGCACGGTCTCCGCCCGGAAGAACCTGGCGGCGCTCCAGCGCACCGCGGCGGCGCTGCGTGAGGAGGGCGCCGAGTTGGTGCTCGCCGGCTCGCAGCGGGAATACCTCCGCGGTGGCGGCGACGAGGGGCTGAGGCGGCTCGGTTACGTCGATGAGGCCCTGCTCCCGTCGCTCTATGCGGGGGCGCTCGCCCTGGCCATGCCCTCGCATTACGAGGGCTTTGGGCTCCCCTGTCTCGAGGCGATGGCGGCCGGCGTCCCGGTCGTGGCCGCGAGGGCGGCGGCGCTCCCGGAAACTGTGGGCGAGGCCGGGCTCCTGGTCGAGCCGGACGACGAGGAGCAGCTCGCTGCAGCCGTCCGCGGCGTGGCCTTTGACGGCCAGCTCCGCAGGCGCCTCATCGACGCCGGGCTGACCCGCGCAGCGGAGCGAAGCTGGCGGCGGACCGCCGAGCTGACGGACGCCGCGATCTCGCAGGTCGCCGGCTGCGGCTAACGGCGAGCCGAGAGCGGGGCCTGGCTACACTCGACCTCGTCTTGCGCATGCGTGTGTTGCTGCCAACTTTCGCCGCCGCGCTCGCGCTGTCGGTTGGGTCCGGGACCGCTACAGCATCGAGCCGGCACTCCTCCTCTGGGACGCCGGTTCCCCAGGGGTTTGTCGGCATCGACCTGGATGGCCCGCCGCTGGTCACAGGCGACAACATCGACCTGGCGCACCAGTTCAACCTGATGGTCTCCAACGGGGTCCAGAACGTGCGCGTGGTGTTCAGCTGGGCCGCGGCTCAGCCGACTCAGGGCGCCTCCTTCGACTTCACGCAGACAGACCAGATCGTCCAGCTCGCCGCCCAGCGCGGCGTCACCCTCCTGCCGGACGTTCTCTACGCCCCCTACTGGGACGAGGGCAGGAATCGCCACGGCGTCTATGGGCCGCCGAAGCAAACCGGCCCGTACGCCGGCTACCTGACGGCGCTGATCAAGCGATACGGCCCCCACGGAAGCTTCTGGCACAGCCACTCGCCCAAGGAGCCGATCCGGATGTGGCAGATCTGGAACGAGCCGAACCTCAGCTACTACTGGCCGCAGCCCTTCGCAAAGACGTACGTGAAGCTGCTCGCGGCGTCCCACAAGGCGATCAAGCGCGCGGATCCCGGGGCCAAGGTCGTGCTCGGGGCGCTGACCAACACGGCCTGGCAGTTCCTTGGCCAGGTCGACAAGGTCCGCGGTGCCCTGAGCGACTACGACGTGATCGCCGTCAACGGCTTCACCTCCACGCCGGCGCGGGTGATCAAGTATCTGCAGTTCGTGCGGCGGGCGGCCGATTCCAAGGGCAATCACAAGCCGTTGCTCGCTACCGAGGTGAGCTGGCCGTCGGCCAAGGGCAAATCGCCCCAGCACTTCGACTGGAATACGACCGAGAAGGGCCAGGCGAAGGACATCACGGCGCTGCTCCCGCTGCTGGCTCAGCACCGGGCGGCGTTGAAGCTGATCGGCTTCGACTACTACACGTGGATGGGGGAGGAGACGCCTCACGCGCCCGCGTTCGACTACGCGGGCCTGCTCCGCTTCACGCCCGCCGGCAAGATCACCGAGAAGCCGGCGCTTAACGCGTTCCATCGCAGCGCGCTGGCGCTCGAGCACTGCCGCAAGAAGGGCACGAAGGCGACCACCTGCATCAGGTAGGGGCACAGAGCGGCTGCTCGGGCCCGGAGGCGGTGGCTCGGGCGATTCCCGCTGCGAACGCGCTCGCGTCCGCGCTGGCGCCGCCCTGCGGGGGATGGATGCCGAACCAGTCCTCGTGGTTGGCGCGATCGCGCTCCGGGGTCACCCAGGTGTAGAGCACGACCGCGGCGATGCCGCAGTCGGTGTGGCCGAGCACGGAGATCGAGGTGGTGATGTAGCCGGGCCGCCGCAACTCGGGTGCGTAGTCGAGCGCGCCGGGCGGACGAATCGTCCACCCGAACTCCGTCAGGTAGAGCGGCACCTTGGGCAGGCCGCGTGCCACCAGCGCGCGTCGGGCGCCGCGCACCCGGCGGAGCACGACGCGTGGGTTCGGCCCATACGGATGCACGGCGACTCCCTCCAGGTGGCTCGCGAGCTCGGGACGCGCGCGGAGCATCGCGGACAACGAGGGTGCGGGGTGCACGAGCCCTCCCACGATCACCCTTGCCGGCGGGTCGACCCGGGCGATCGCGTCACGCGCCGCCAGGTACAGATCTGCGTACGCGGCCGCATTTGGAACCGGTTGCCAGAACTCTCCGTTGTCCGGCTCGTTCCAGACCTCATACGTATCGACCGGACGGGAAGCGACCTCGGGATGCTCTCGCCAGAATGTGCCGCCGGTGCCGTAGCGCTGGGCGAACGCCGCCGCGAACGCGGCGAACTCCGCGGGGTCGCGGGGCGGCGAGTGCAGGAGTCCGGGCTGGGCCCGGGCCCACGCCGCCGAGTAATCGAGGATCGGGAACCAGCGCAGCCCGTGGCGCGCCAGGGCGTCGGCGATCGCGTCGTCGAATCGCCAGTCGTAGTGATGGACGCCGCGCACCGGCGGGGCCGGCTCGGTCACCTCCCAAAGCGCGTCGCTGCGCGCGATCGTGGCCCCCGTCGCCCGCAGCGCCTGGAGCTGGAGGTCGATCTGGCCCGGCGAGAAGGTGCGGTCGTTGAACAGGCGGTTGACGTTCGCCCCGAATTGCTCCGCGGCCGGAGCGGCCGGAGCGGTCGGAGCAGCCGGTGAGGCGGGCGCGGACGGCGAGGGCTGGCGCGAGCGGCCCGAGCTCGAGACAAGGACGACCACCAGCGCCAGCACCGCCAGGGCGCCAAGCCCGCCGGCCAGCCACAGCCACCGACCGCGTGTCATCGGTCCCGGTGCACGCGGCGCAGCGCGCTCAGCTGGCGGCGCTCCCGCGTGGGGTCCCGGCCCAGCAGCCGCCGCGCGAGGATCCGCGAGGCGAACGTGACCCCCTGGGCTGCATCGTCGAGCCCGGCGGCGCGGTCTCCAAGACGCCGCGCCACCACCTCATGGCGTGCTCGCGCGTGAAGCTCGAACGGCTCGCCGCCGAACTCCCGCTCCGAGGCGTGCGCCTGGTGGTGCAGCACGCGGCCCGTGGGCCAGAACCAGGTCTCGACCCCCCGCGCCCCGGCGCGCAGGCACAGATCCAGATCCTCCCCGTACATGAAGATCTGCTCGTCGAACGGTCCGAGCGCGCGGAGTGTCGCGGTGCGGGCAACGACCGCACATCCCACCGCCCAGCCGACGCGCCGCGGAGAGTCAGACCGCCACGGCGCGAGGAATGGGACCGCGTGCGGGAGCACGGCGCGCAGCAGGTCGGGTACCGAAGCGGGCCGCGGGTGCACGGTGTCCTGCCTTGTGCCGTCGGGCGAGAGCACGAGCGGCGCGAGCAGGCGGTCATGAGCCGTGGCCTCGGACGCAAGCTCGAGCAGAGAGTCGTCGAGCACCTCGACGTCGGGATTCAGCAGCGCGGTGACGGGCGCGCGGACCTCCTCCAGCCCCCGGTTGCAGCCTCGGCCGAAGCCCAGGTTCTGCTCGAGCGCGACGATCTCGGCACCGGCCCGCGACGCGATCGCGACGCTGTCGTCGTTCGAGGCGCAGTCGACCACGACCATCTGAGCGTCGCCGAGATGACGCGCGGTAGAGCCGAGCAGACCGGACAGGACACGCCCGGAATTGCGGGTCACGGTCACGACGGCGATGGCAACCTCGGGACGCTGCGGCGCGCCCGTCATCGCCCGTCAGCACAGGCCGGTGCGGGCCGGTGGCCGGTGTGCACGCGGGCGGGCATCGAGCCTCTGAGGCTATCCAGACCATAGACTGGAAGCGTGGTTCCGTTGCTCGAGACACCCATGCCAGGCCAGCGCGTCGCCCTCGTCCACGACTTCCTGCTCGACGTCAGAGGCGCCGAGCGGGTGTTCCTGAAGATGTGCGAGATGTGGCCGCAGGCGGACATCTACACGGCTGTCTACGACGAGGACGGGACCGAGGGACGGTTCGCCCAGCGCAACATCCACACCACGTTCCTGCAGCGAGCGCGCCCGACCGCTCGCAACTTCCGCGCCCTGTTTCCGCTCTATCCGGCTGCGATCGAGTCGTTCGATCTCTCTCAATACGACCTCGTCGTCTCGAGCTCGTCGGCCTGGGCCCATGCCGTCCTCTGTGACGAGCACACCGTCCACGTGAGCTACTGCTACAACCCGTTCCGCTACGCCTGGAACGAGCGCGACGAGACGCTCGCACGCCGCCGCAACCCTGTGACCCGGGCGTTCCTGCGCGGCGCCTTCCGCCGCTGGCGCCAGTGGGACTGGATCGCCGCGCAGCGCACCGACCGCTATGTCGCAGTCTCGCGCGCCACCCAGGCCCGGATCCGTGCCTATTTCGGGCGCGAGTCCCGCGTCGTGCACCCGCCCGTCGAGACCGAGCGGTTCACCCCCGGGGCGGTTGGCGACCACTACGTGACGCTGTCGGAGCTGATGCCTCACAAGCAGATCGAGGTGGCGATCCACGCCTTCAACCAGCTCCGCCTGCCGCTGATCGTGATCGGCGACGGCCCGGCATGGCGGCGGCTGCGCCGGGTCGCCGGGCCGACGATCCAGTTTGCCGGGCGACTCTCCGATGCCGCGGTGGCGGAGGTCCTGCAGTCATCCCGAGCCCTGATCGTGACCTCGGTCGAGGAGTTCGGCATCGCCGCCGTCGAGAGCCAAGCGGCCGGCCGCCCGGTGATCGCCCGGCGCGCCGGCGGGGCGCTCGAGACCGTCGTCGACGGGGTCACGGGCCGCCTGTGGGCCGGAGGGCCCGATGACCTCGCCCGAGCCGTGCTCGAGTTCGACGACGCAGCGATCGATCCCCAGGCCTGCCTTCGCAACGCCTCGCGCTTCGATGGCGACGCGTTCCGGCGCGGCATGCTGGCCGAGGTGGATGCCGCGTATCCGCGCGGCTCGCGCCGGCCGGCCAGCGAGCGCCAGCCGCTCGTGACGACGCGCCTGGTCAGACGCGCCGTCCGAGATCAGCATCGCTAAGTGTCGTGAGGCGAAAATTCGGTGGCACCAAGAGCAGTCACTGGCGGTGCTGCGCAAGGACGCAGGAGCCAGCCGGACGACTCGGGGCCGGCCCGGCTGTTGGCGAGGCCGGATGCCGAGCGGGCCGACTCCGAGGCGGCAGCGCCGCGCGAGGCGACGAGGACGCAGTGCAGTGTCGCCAGGGGCGGCTCGACTGCCATCCAATTTTCGGCTCGGGACACTAAGTGCGCAACGCAGTGCTCAACGGCGTTCGCGCCGTGCTGCTCGGCGGCCCGACCGTGCTGGCGTTCTTCACCGGCGGCTACTTCGATCCGCCGCGGACCTGGGCCGGATTGCTGGCATGGCTGCTGGTCCTCCTCGCCGCGCTGACGGTCGCGCGTCCGCTGCTCCCCGGGCTCCCCGGCAGGCTCGCGGTGTTCGGGCTGGCGGCGCTCGCGGGCTGGACCCTCGCCTCAGCCTCGTGGGCTCCGATCACGGGGATCGCGTACCACGCCGGCCAGATCGCGATGCTGTACGTAGGGGTGCTGCTGGCGGGTGCGCTCGCCCTGCGCGGCGAGAGCGTCCAGCGCGTGGTCGAGCCGGCGCTCGCAGCGGGCGCGCTGATCGTGATCGGCTACGGCCTATCCGCACGGCTGCTCCCGGGCCTGCTGCATTTCCAGCGCTCGGTCAGCGCTTACGGGCGGCTCGAGCAGCCACTCACGTACTGGAACGCGATGGGCGAGCTTGCGGCGCTCGGACTCGTTCTGTGCGCCCGGCTGGCCGGAGACAGCACTCGTGCCCGCGGCCTGCGTGCCGCCGCTGCGGCCGCCGCTGCGCCGCTCGGCATGGGCCTCTACATCACGTTCTCGCGCGGGGCGCTGTTCGCCTGCATCGCTGGCCTGATCGCGCTGCTGGTGCTCGTCCCCCGGCGCGCCCAGCTCGCCGGCCTGCTCACGGCGTTCGGCGCCGCCGTGCTTGCTGCCGGTGCCGCGGCTCCGTTTCACAGCTTCACCTCCCTGACCGGCTCGCTGTCGAGGCGCGAGGGCGAGGGAGCGCTCCTGCTGGCGCTGCTGGCGCTGATCATGCTCGCGGCCGCCGGGCTCACGGCGTGGCGAGCCGGGACCGAGGACGATCGGAGCCTGCGGATGCCCAGGGGAGCGCCGTGGATCGCGCTCGGCCTGATCACCGCGGGGCTTGCGTTGGCGATCGTGGTCGGGGCCAAGGAGGGTTCGGGACACCCGCCCGCGTCTGGGGCCACCCGCCTGACCACTCTTCA
This sequence comes from uncultured Solirubrobacterales bacterium, assembly GCA_963796645.1. GTDB lineage: Bacteria > Actinomycetota > Thermoleophilia > Solirubrobacterales > Solirubrobacteraceae > Palsa-465. The sequence goes on from CAWCMQ010000012.1 coordinate 451,975, forward strand.
GAGCAACCGGTACGCGTACTGGCGAGTCGCCCTGCGTGCGTTCGGCGACGAGCCGCTGCGCGGAGTGGGCGCGGGCGGTTGGTCGGTCTACTGGCTGCGCTACCGGCCGTTCACCGAGTCGGCACAGGATGCGCACTCGCTGCCTCTCCAGACGATGGCCGAGCTGGGGCTGGTCGGCGTGGTGCTGCTGGGGACGTTCTTGGCAGGCGTTGGGCTCGCGGCCCGCGACGGGATGCGCAACGCCCCCGAGCTCGCGGCGGGCCCGATCGCGGGCTTTGTCGTCTGGGTCGCCCACCAGCCCCTCGACTGGGACTGGCAGATGCCTGCGCTGACGCTCGTCGCGATGGTTCTCGCGGGTCAGCTCGTGGCGCTCACAGCTCCTCAGCGATCCGTGGCGCCTCGCGGTTGAATACCCACACGGCGAGGCCGCAGATCGCCACGTAGAGCCCGGTCGCGATCGCGAATCGGACCGGACCCCCGCAGGCCGGCGCCCACGGCCACGGAGTCTGCGGATTGGTGATCCATCGCTGCGCGAGGTCGAAGATCGGCGCGAGCGGGTTGAGCGCGATGATGTCTCGCAGGGTGTGCGAGACGACGGTGATCGGGTACAGGACCGGCGTCCCGTAGAACAGCGCGGTGGCCAGCACGGTCCAGATGATCTGCACGTCGCGATAGCGCGGATACAGGGCGGAGACGAGCATCGCGATCGCGGTCGTGATCACGAACAGACCCAGCAGCACGACTCCCAGCAGCAGCCAGGTCCACAGCGGCGAGACGCCGAAGGCCAGCACGAATCCGAACGCGACGATCAGGTTGAGCCCGAGGTTGAACGAACTCGTGAGCACCACCGACAACGGGATCACCAGCCGCGGGAACTGGGTCTTGCGGACCACCGCTTCGTGTCCCACGATCGAGCCCACCGCCATCCCGGTCGCCTCCTGGAAGAAGGTGAACAGCACGATGTTGAAGAGGAGGAAGACCGGATAGTGGGGGACGTGGCCGGCCAGATGGAAGACCCGCGTGAAGACCGCGAGCAGGATCCCGAACAGCATCAGCGGCCGTGCGAGTGACCACAGGTAGCCGAGCACCGTGCCGAAGTACGTCTTCTTGAAGTCGGTGACCGCGATCAGGTAGAGCAGCTCCGCCGCGCGCCGCCACCCGCCTCCGAGCGCGGACGGGCCGGGCACGTCCCTGAGCTCGTCCGCGTCCTCGATCATCCGCGTCCGTTCTGCTCGAGCTTGGATTCCATATGCGTGTCGAGCCTGATCACGCCGTAGCGCGCCTCGATCCCGTAGACCACGAACCGGAGCACGCGCAGACCCTGGAGCCCAGTCATGCTCTCGTGGCTGTCCGGGCGGATCCAGCAGTCGAGGTAGTAGCGGCCGCCGACGAACAGGTTCTCGATCTCGCCCGACAAGCGCAGCCGCTCTCCGGTGCGCACCGGCCGACCAACCTCGTGCTGGAACTCGCCGATCACGACTCCGTCCTCGCTCAGGACGTGGAAGACGAACACCGGCGCGGCGAGATCGTGCGCCGCCTCGACCACGAATTCGACCGTGATCGGGTGTCCCTGCTCCACGTTCTCGATCTGCCGGCCGTCCTCGTCGCGCAGCATCGCCTCGATCAGCCGAACGTTGACGTCGAGCACGCCCTCGAGCTCGTCCGGGTTGCTCCCCGCCTCGCCGCCCGGGCCGTCGAAGTTCAGGCGGTAGTACCGCAGCGCCGCTTCCTCGGGCGAGCCGACGTACTGCAGATCGCCCTCGTGGAGCAGCATCGCCCGGTGGCAGAGCAGCTGGACGGTCGCCATGTCGTGGGTGACGAGCACGATCGTCTTCCCGGCACGGCGCCGTTCGTGGAAGAAATCCATGCACTTCTGGGCGAACGCCGCGTCGCCGACCGCGAGCACCTCGTCGATCAGCATGATGTCGGCCTCGGCTTGAACCATCACCGCGAACGCAAGTCGGACCATCATGCCCGACGAGTAGTTCTTCAGCTTCAGGTCGGCGAACTCGTGGAGCTCGGCGAAGTCGATCACCGACCCGAGCCGCCGCTGCGCCTCGCGGCGGCTCAGCCCCATCAGGACACCGTTGAGGACGACGTTCTCGCGCGCGGTGAGCTCGGGGTTGAAGCCGACGCCGAGCTCGATGAACGGAGCCACCCGCCCGGCCATCCGCACTCGGCCCGAGTCAGGGCGGTAGATGCTGGCGAGGATCTTCAGCAGCGTGCTCTTGCCCGACCCGTTGCGCCCGACGATGCCGAAGAACTCGCCCTTGCCCACCTCGAACGAGATGCGCTTGAGCGCGTGGAGCTCCCGATACTCGATCCGGGTGAACGGGTGCGTGACGCGCTCCTTGATCGAATCGATCCGCTGGTCGGGGATGCGGAAGCATTTCTCCACGCCCCGGACCTCGATCACGGTCGGAGCGGCCTCGCTCCGGCCCTTGGGAGTCCCGGCTTCATGGGGCTGATCGAAGATGACTGGGGTGCGCATGGCCAATTACACTCGTCCGGATGCAGCGGACTGGCCCCCGATGATCGCATTCGGCTCCTCTATCACGAAGCCCGAGGTGTACAGCCGGTGTGCCGAGCCCGGCATCCGCCGCGCGGCCGAACCCGGCTCGGAGATCGCCGCCCGCCCGTCGATCGGCTCGATCTTCCGCTCCTACAACGCTCTGCTCGACGAGTTCGCCGGTCGTGAGGACCTCGAGGCCCTGGTCCTGGTCCACCAGGACGCGGAGATCATCGAGGGAAACTTCTGCGCGATCGTGCGCGATGCGCTCCGCGATCCCGAGGTCGGGGTGGTGGGCTGCGTCGGTGCCGTCGGCGTGCGCAGCATCGCCTGGTGGGAGGCCTCGGTTACCCTGGCCTCGTTCATCAACCGCTATGAGGAGCACGGCGGCGGAGATCTGCCGTCGTTTTCCTGGGAGTGGTCGGAGGCGCCGGCGTACGCCCGGACCGGCGAGGTGGAGACGCTCGACGGGTTTCTGATGGTCCTGTCCCCCTGGGCCGTCCAGAACGTCCGCTTCGACGAGTCGTTGGGCAAGTTTCACGGCTACGACCTCGACTACTGCCTCCAGGTCAGGGCCGCCGGCCGCAGGGTGATGACGGCCGACTTCAGGGCCATCCACCACCGCCAGCTCGAGATGGTCCCCGACCCCGACGAGTGGATCGACGCCCACATGAAGGTCGCCGAGAAATGGGACGGCGAGATGGGCATCGGCGGCGGAACCGGGACCTGGCGGGAGCGCTCGTTCCGCGCCGAGGCGGATACCGACAGCGCCAACGTCCTCGCCTACGGCCATCTGAACGAGCTCCAGGCCCGCGTCGTGGAGCTCGAGCGCGCGCTCGCCGAGACCACGGGCAGCATCTCGTGGCGCCTGACCGCGCCGCTGCGCGTTTTCGGCGCGCTGCGCCCACCGAGTCCCGAGCGGGAGCACCCTCAGCTCGGGCCGGGCCTGAAGAGCGCGGAGACGACCTCCGGTGGTCGTTGATCGATGGGTGGTCGGTGAGCGATGATCGCGTTCGCCTGCGCGATCACCAGCGGCGAGGCCTACCGCCGCTTCGCCGAGCCCGGGGTTGAGCGTGCGAAGGAGCCGGACTCCGCGGTCTTCAGCTACGCCGCGATCCAGCCGATCGCCCGCACCTTCAACCTGATCCTCGACGCCGCCCGCGATCTGGACGATCTCGAGGCGCTCGTGTTAGTGCACCCGCACACCGAGATCGTCGACCCCGAGTTCTGCCAGAAGGTCCGCGCCGCCCTGTCGGATCCCGACGTCGGCGTGGTCGGCTGCACGGGCGCCACCGGCGTGCGGAGCATCGCCTGGTGGGAGGGTCAGGTGACCTCGGCTCCGATCACGCATCACTACCACGAGCACGGCGGGGGCGAGCTGAAGGCCTACTTCTGGGCCGACCAGTCGCCGCCGCCCAGCGAGGTCGAGTCGCTCGACGGGCATATGCTCGTGCTCTCGCCGTGGGTCGCCCGCAACGTCCGGTTCGATGAGGCCCTGTTCCTCAACTACGGCTTCGACCTGGATTACTGCCTCCAGGTCCGTTCGGCCGGGAAGAAATTGTCGGTCGTCGACCTTCGTGCCGTCCACCATGAGCCGCTCGAGCTGGTTAGGAACCTCGACCTGTGGGTCGAGGGGCACATCCGGGTGGCCGAGAAGTGGGACACGGTGATCCGAGGCGAGACCGGTGACGAGGCGGACTGGAAGCGGCGCGCCCGCCGCGCCGAGGCCGAGCGCGAGGCCGCGCGCGCCGTGGCCTTCTCCCACGGCCTGAAGCTCGACGCGCGCGTGCTCGAACTCGAGCGCGAGCTCGAGGAGAAGACGAGCACGCTGTCGTGGCACGTGACCGCGCCGCTGCGCGAGCTCAACCGCCTCCGGCGCGAGGCCTCAGAGCGCCGGCGTGAGCGGGCCGCCGCCGACTAGTGGGCTCCAACCAAACGTTGCCCGGGAAATGGCGAGACACGGGGGTCGTCAGGCAAGGACGCAGGATCCGACGTGCAGCAGCGCTGCACGAGGATCCGAGGACACAGCCTGGCAGCCATCCGGGGGCGCCATAACCGGTGGACTGCTTCGGTGGGGTCCACTAGGTCCTGCCAGGGTCGTTCTCAAGGACGCCTCGGATCTCGTCCTTGGAGACGACCGACTGGGCGGGAGCGATCCCGGCCCGGATGCGGAGCTTTGAGAGCCGTTCGGCGACCGCGAACGCGCTCGACTCGAGCATCCGCCTGAGCACCGCCTCCTGTCGGACGCGCTGGTCCTGGAGCCTCCACGTCTCGGCCCGCTGCTGATGCAGACGGGCGAGCTGGAGCACCCGGTTGGCCTCCAGCCGCTCGAGGATCGGATTGCGGTCCCACGGGTCGAGCAGCTGGGCCAGCGCGCCCGCATAGGGCGCGTCGAGGTGCCACACGGCGCCGAAGCCGAAGAAGGCGGGGACGACCACCAGGCGCAGCCGCTCACGCGAGCCGACGAAGTCCTCGATCGCCGTGAGCACGCCGTTGCCCGCGCCGCCCTCGTGGGCGGAGGAGCGCGGATACGGGAGGCCGCCGGGCACGAGCCCTTCGTCGCCAGGAATGATGCCGCCGTTGCCGTCGGCCACGACATGGCGGCTCGCCTCGGGGATCAGCGCCGGGTCGAAGTAGTCGTCGCGGCGTCCGTGCGGCCAGCAGACATCATGGAACAGAAGCAGCGGCAGCTCGGGACCGCTGACCCGCTCGCCGACCAGGCGCAGCTCCTCGCTGACCGTGAAGTAGTTGTGGTCGCCGTCGATCACAATCGCGTCGGGCAGCGGGATCCGGCTCAGCGCCTCGAGACTCGTCTCGCGGATCAGCTCCAGGCGCTGTGAGCCGTCGGCCAGCTCGGTCAGGCCCGGCTGCGGGGCCGGATCGATCGCGCTCACGCCGGCACCCGTGCCCTCGGCCCAGTCGACCAGCACGCGGGTCAGGTCGCCAGCGAATGCACCGACCTCCACGACCGACCGAGCCCCCGCCGCGTCGAGACACGGCAGCAGCAGCTCCGACATCTGGGCAAGCGACACCCCCCAGCGGTCGGGATCGTGGAGATATGGGTCGAACTGGCGCGGCACGGTCGGCGAGTCTAGCCACGGGGTGGGGTACGGGGAGGCGGGCGCCGCGTACGGGAAGGCGGGCGCAGGAGGACGTGGGACGTTAGTGGTGCATATGGCGCCTAAGATCCCAACACCCCGCCCGCCGGACCCGCCCCGCCCGGCACCGCCCCCCGCCCGGCCCGTCCCGGCCCGCGCCCCGCCGCGCCGCCCCGCCGCGCCCCCCGCCCGGCCCCGCCCGGCCCGCCCCGCGCCCCGCCCCGCCCCGGCCCCGCCCCGGGCCCGCGCGGCCCCGCCCCGGCCCCGCCGCGCCCTAGGGCCGCCCCGCGCGCTAGGTGACGTGCCCGGGGACGTTCAGAACGGTTTGAGGTAGGGAGAGGTCCGGGCCTGCCGAGAGGCTGTGGGTGTCGAAGCTCACGGCCGCAAGGAGGCCCGGATGTCGCACCATAGAGCCCGCTTCACCCCGCTTGGTCGCTGGAACGTTGCGCGGTATGTGATCGAGGACGGCGAGACGTACGCGCGGGCCGCGGCCCGGGCGGGCGTTTCGCCGTCGACGGTGTGGGGATGGGTCAAGCGGTGGCAGGCCGCGTCAGCGGAGGACCAGGCGTCGTTGGCGTGTCTGCGGGAGCGCTCCAGTCGCCCGCATCGCTCCCCGGCTCAGGTCGGCGAGCGGGAGGCCGCCGGGATCTGCGCGCTGCGTGAAAAGACCGGGTGGTCGCCTCGGCGGCTCGCGGACGAGCCCGGGGTCTGCCGGCCGCATTCGACGGTGCATCAGGTTCTGCGTCGTGGCGGCTGTTCGCGTCGGCCGATCGCTGAGCAGGCGGCGGTGATCCGCTATGAGTGGCCGTGCCCCGGGCAGCTGCTGCACATGGACGTCAAGAAGTTCGGGAAGTTCGCCCAGCCCGGACACCGCACGACCGGCGATCGGACGCGGAACTCGCGCCGGATCGGTTGGGAGTACGTCCACACGATCATCGACGACTGCAGCCGCACGGCCTACTCAGAGATCCACGACGACGAACAAGCCCCGACCGTGACCGCGTTCACCCGCCGCGCGCTGGACTGGTTCCTCGAGCTCGGGATCTGTTCCGAGCGACTGATGACAGACAACGCCTGGGCGTACACGCACAACCGCTCGCTGCGGCGACTGCTGCGCTCCCGGCAGATCACCCACATCCGCACCCGCCCCTACACGCCCCGGACCAACGGGAAGGTCGAGCGCTACCAACAGACCCTCCAGCGCGAGTGGGCCTACGCCCTGGAATACGCCTCCAGTCAAGCGCGTCGGGAGTCACTGCCACACTGGGTCGCTCACTACAACGAGCGACGCTCCCACAGCGCGCTCGGCAACCGACCGCCCCTCGAACGCGTTCGGAAGCTCTCCGGGCTCAACAACTAGGGCCGCCCGCCCGCCCCGCCCGAGCGGGCGATCGCCAGCGAGCGCCGGCGCGAGCGGTGGGCGATGCGGGTGCGCGTCGACAAGTACGGGCGCGGAAAAGGTCACTCTCGCCGCTCGGCGGGGAGCGAGTGTGACGTTGGGGCCGCTGGTGGGGTCGTTCGTCACTCTCGCCGGTCGGCGCGGGGCGAGTGTGACGTTGGGCCCGCCCCGCCCGCGCCCCGCCCCCCGCCCGCCCCGCCTCGCCCGCCCCGCCCGCGCCCACCCCCCGCCACTAGCCTTCGGCCGGTGGTGATCGGAGAGCGCTTCGCGTGGGCCCATCTCCCGAAGGCGGGCGGGGATGCGACCGCGGTCATGTTCGCGGCGGTGCCGGGATTAGTGCGCTTTGCCGATTCGCCTGACTCGAACGACAAGCACATGCCCTTCTTCGGCCGCGAGGCAGAGGTGGCGGGCAAGCTGCTGGTCATGAACATCCGGCGCCTGCCGGACTGGACGCTGAGCGGCGCTCACCACAAGGCTGCGAACGGGGTCTTCCCGGATTACCGCCCGCTTCCACTCGCGAGCTCCGAGGAGATGGCCACGAGCACCGATGCCGATGATCTGCTCCGGTGGATGACCGACCACGGCAGGTTCGCGGTCGATCACTGGCTTCGCACCGAGGAGCTCCAGCATGACGTGCTCGAGCTGCTGACCGAGCTCGGGGTGCTGACCCCCGATGCGCGCGCTGCCGTGCTTGCGGTGGGCCGGGTCAACGTCGGCAGCTACGACCGCACGCTGCCGTTCACCCCGGAGCAGATCCGCGAGATGTATTCGCTGAACCCCACCTGGGCCGCAATCGAGCGCCGCGTATACGGCGACGTCTCTGACCAGCGCCGGCCGAGCCCGGGACCCTAAACCGCGATGGGCGCGTACTCGTCCGGGAACGCCGAGCCGGCGAAAAACCAGTTCTCGAGCGCGTAGCGGGGCTTGGTCATGTCCGGCGAGGAACCGGTCTTGTGCAGGAAGATCTCGTCGAAGAACAGGGCGTCGCCGGGCTCGAAGATCGGCCGGATGATCTTGTGCTCACCCGCGGCCTCCTCCGCCTTCTGCTGGGAGATCGTGTAGTCGAGAATCGCCTCGTCGGTGGCCGTGGCGACGTACTGCTCGAGCCGCGTCGGCACAAGGTCGAGGCCCGGGGCGACGTCCCCGCAATGCGAGAGCGACAGCCACAGGTTCAGCGAGCGGACCTCGCGGCCCATGAAGTACCCATCCTGATGCCAGGCGCCCGGTACCGACGGGTCGGCCTTGCGCAGGGTCGTCTTGTGGACCGAGATCAGCGCCGGCTCGCCCAGGTAGTCCGAGGCAATTCGCGGGATTGAGGCGGCGCGGAACATCTGCATCATCGTGAAGTTGAGCATCGGGGAGTCGGCGGCCAGCACGCCGCCACCCTGCTCGATCCAACCGCGCCCGACGACGGAGCCGAAGCGGGAGTGGGGCTCGAACTCGCGGTAATAGCCATCCGCCGGCGTCTCGCCATCCTCGATCCGCGCTCGCTCACCGAACGCGCGGTCGATCTCCTCGGCCAGGGCGCTGGCCTGATCGCGCGGGACCAGGCCGCGTACGAGCAGGCAGCCGTCTCGCAGGATTCCGGCGCGCAACAGACCCGCGGTCAGCTCGGAGCCGGGGATCTCGGGTAGCGGCGCGGCCGGAGGTAGGTGCTCGGTGTCAGCCGACGCGAACTGCGGATTGGCAGGGTGATCGTCGATCAGCCTGATTCCGGCGAGGTGACGCAGCGCGAGCAGCTCCTGCTCGGTCTCGCGGCTCGGCGCCGCACGGTTGGCCTCGGTCAGCTGCTCGATCTCGTCCCGGAGCTGCTCGAGGGTCTGTCCGCGATCCTCGGTCGGCTCGTTCGGTTCCACGACGGCCGTCGGTGCAGCACCGCCGTCCTGCGTGTGTTCTCTGCGTCTGAATCGCCTCATCGCCAGCACGTTACATGAAGGTTGCCACGCGCCCCGGGCCCTCCCGGCCGCCCCGGGGCCGTTGCCACGCGCCCCGGGCCCTCCCGGCCGCCCCGCGGCTGTTGCCGGGCGCCCCGGGCCCTCCCCGGCCGCCCCGGGGCCGTTGCCACGCGACCCGGGCCCTCCCGGCCGATACAGTCTCGATGCGATGGGCATCCAGCTCGCCGACGAACCCGCGGCGGCACCGGCGACCGGCTCCCCGTCTCCACGGCACCAACGGGCGACGCCCGCCGCAGCTCTGCTAGCCGTCATCGCGCTGACCGCGGTTGGCGTCGTGGTTCGCGCCGTTGTCGCCAATCAGTCGATCTTCGCCGACGAGCTGTCGACGTACTGGATCTCGGCCACGCATTCGCTCGGCGGGGTGGTGTCGCTGATGTACGGCACGCCGCACATCCAGCACGCCGAGATCACGCCGCCGATGTACTTCCTCGCCGCGTGGCTGACGACGCAGTTCGGGCACTCGGTGGTGTGGCTGAGGCTGCCGTCGCTGCTGGCGGGCGTGGTGACGATCCCGCTCGTCTACCTGCTCGGCCGGCGCCTGGTCGGCCGCTCGACCGCACTGGTCGCCACCGCGCTGACCGCGTTCTCCCCGTTCATGATCTATTACTCGGGCGAGGCGCGGTCCTATGCGCTGATGATGGCCCTGGTGCTCGGCTCGACGCTGTCGATGCTGCTCGCCCTCGACACTCGCCGGGCTCGGTGGTGGGTGCTCTACGCCGCGTGCTCGTGGGGCGCGTTCCTCACTCACTACACCTCGGCCTTCGTGCTCGCCGCGCAGTTCGGCTGGCTCCTGTGGGCCCACCCCGAGGGGCGACGCAGCGCCCTGATTGCGAACCTGGGAGCCGCTGCCGCGATGCTGCCATGGCTCCCGGGGCTGATCCAGGACTTCCGATCGCCGACGCTGAAGATCCTCTCGGTCCTGTCGCCATTCAACCCGCACGAGATCTGGCTGATCGTTGAGCACTGGACCGTCGGCTATCCGTACGAGTTCGGAGGTGGGCTGAGCAGGCTCCCCGGAACGGTCGCCCTGATCTTGCTGGCCGCGAGCGTGATCGTCGCCGTGGGGGGCCTCGCGATCCGCGCCCGCCGCGGCACCGCGGGGCCGGCACGGATCGACCGCAGGCTGCTCCTGACCGTCCTGCTCGCGCTCGCCGTGCCGGTCGGCGAGGCGATCGTCAGCCTCACCGGCGATCACATCTTCGGCGTGCGCAATCTGGCCGCATCGTGGCCGTACCTGGCCCTGTCGTTCGCGGCGCTGCTGATGGCCTCGGGCGCACGGACGCGGCTCGTCGCTTCAGGTCTGGCGATCGTCGCCTTCGGATGGGGTGCGGTGACGATGCTCAGCCCGCGCTTCGATCGCCCCAATTACCAGGCGGCCGCGAACTACATCGCCGCCCACGCGCGTCCGGGGGACGTCGTGCTCGATGAGACGGGGGCGCTGAGTCCAGGTCCGCTCACCGCGCTCGACGTGAGCCTGCACGCCCCGATCCCGGTGATCCGCGCCGCGGCGCCAGCGGAGCGCGGGCATCCGTTCAACTTCCTCGACCGGATCGTGCCCGTGCAGGAGGGCATCCAGGCGGCCGTCGCGCGGGCCCATGGCCACCGCGTGTTCGTGATCTGGAACGACTTCCGGACCGACATCAGCCAGCTCGCCCAGCGCGTCGCTGCCGGGCTGGGCTCCGTGCCCGCCCCATATCGCGTCGCTGAGCAGCACACCTGGACCGGGATCGGCCGCACGATCGTTGACGTGCTCGCGCCCCCCGGCACGTCATCCCAGTGAGCGCTACGCAGCCGCTCGCCCGCGACCCGGGGGCCGTCAACGAGCCGGCGTCGACGGCAGGCTTCGCGGTCCGGCTCGCGCTGACCGTGACGCTCGCCGTGGCCGCGTTTCTACTCCTGTGCTCCGCGGTTCTGCTGATCGCCCAGCCCCAGCTCGGAGGGCTCGGCAGATTCGCTCGCTCGGTCAACCAGCAGAACCAGGGCGCCAAGACGGCGATCTACGCGGCCTCGTTCCTGGTCATCCTGCCCCTGGCGCTGATCACGGCAACGCGCGTGGCCGACCGCGTCACCGCCGGACCGAACGCCGACACGCTCTCTGTCCTCGCCGCACTCCTCGCCTCGTCGCTGCTCGCCTTGCTGATCGCGGTCAGGCTCTCCCATCGTCTGCCTTGGGGCGACGGCCTCAGGACCGTGCTCGTGGTGACCGCAGTCTGGTCGCTGGCCGCCGCTGCCGCGCTCGCTCGCGCAGCGCGCGCGCGCGCGTGGCATCTGCTCGACCGGCTTGCGCGCCACGAACACATCCTTTGGACCGCCGCCGCGCTGCTCGTGCTCGGGGTACTGCTGTGCGTCACGCGCTGGCGCGGAATCAGCGTCCTCGCGCTCCTGCTTGGCGCGGTCCTCAGTGTGGCCACTGTGATCGCAGCGGGGCGTGCACGCCTTCCGAAATTCGGTGGCTGGAGCGGGCGCACCGTCGACCTCGCGGTGGTGATCCTCCTGTTCCTCGCGGTCCCCGACGTGGTCCTGTTCAAGGCCTCGGGGTCGATTCCGAACATCTACGCCGGCCCGGGGATCATCCAGTACCAGCACGACTACCTGCTCGGCTCGGTCAACCAGCTGCTCGGCGGCGGGGCGTTGCTCGTCGGCGTGCCCGTCTCCCAGTACGGCGTCGGCGCGCTGTACTTCATCGCGGGCTGGTTTCACCTGGCGCCGATCGGATATGGGACCTTCGCCGCGCTGGACTCGCTGCTTACGGCGCTGTTCTACGTGGCCGCATACGCGTGCCTGCGGATCGCCGGCGTCGGCCGGCTGCTCGCCGCGTCCGCGCTGCTCGTTGCGGTGCTGAGCTTCGTCTACGACCTCCACTATCCGGTGGGGGCCCTGCCTGAGCAGGGGCCGCTGCGCTTCGGCCTGCCGATGGTCGTGGTTTTCGCGGCCCTCATCGCCCAGCGGTGGCCGCGGCACGCGAGCGTGGCACGTGTCGCCGGCCTGATCGCGCTCGCGATCTCCTCGGTCTGGGCGCTCGAGGCATTCGCGTACACCACGCTGACCTGGGTGGCCGTGACGGCCGCCGAGGCGTGGCTCTCGACCGGGCAACCTCGCGCGCGATGGTTCTGGAGGCGGGTGCTGATCGGTCTACTGGCCTGCGTCGCCGCCCACGTGCTGTTCGCGCTGCTCACCCTCCTGGGCAGCGGGCACCTGCCCGACTGGGGTCAGTATCTCGCCTACTCACGGGCCTTCCTGCTCGGGGGAGCGGCGGGAGCGATCAGCTACGGGTTCGCGCACTGGTCGCCGGGGCTCGTCTTCGCCGCAGCGGCGCTGGCGAGTGCCGCCGGGGTGATCCTGCTGGTGATCCGGATGCCCGAGCTCGCGCGCCGGCAGCGCGTGACGTTGATCGGGCTGACCGGCGCGACGGCGTACGCGGTCGCGCTGCTCAGCTACACGGACAACCGCTCCTCCACCTACCTGCTCCCGTATGTGGCGCTGCCCCTGCTGATGGCTGCTGTCCTGTGGCTCGCGCTGCTGCTGCGATCGCACGCCACCGCCTCGACGTTCGCGCGCCGGGGCGGACTGGCCTTCGCGCTCTCGGTTGCCGTGCTCATGGTCGCCGTGGCCTGGCCTCAGATCGGTGGCCGTTTCGACAACACGGCCCTCGCGCACGCCTACCCCGGCGGTGGCCTGACCGCTGCGCTCCACCGCCTCTGGCACCTGCCGCCGATCGACCCACGGGCGCCGGAGGGCGAGCGCCTGCTGAACCGGTACATGCCGGGGCGCAGGGCGCTGATTCTGCTCCCAACCGTGCCGGACCTCGGCACCGAGATCCTGATCCGCGGCCGGAAGTCGAACACGATGTTCATCGGCGACCCGAAGGCCGACAGCCTGGTCTCGTCGGTCTGGATCCCGAAGCTCACCCAGCAGGTCGCGCAGCTCCACGCGGGCCAGCGGCTCCTGGTCGACCGGAACGCGCTCGCAATGCTGCCGGCGCTCCGGGCCCTGACGCCGGCCCAGATCGTTGCCTACCCAATCCGGGGCGGCTGGCAGGAGATCGAATGGCTCCTGCGCGCAATCGATCAGCGGTTTGAGATCGTGCCGCTCTACCGCGCCCCGGACGGGCTGATAGCCGCGCAGCTTCGGGCCGGCTAGCGCCGGCCCGGCGGCGGCTTGCTCGCCACGACCACGTTGTGCGCGCCGAGCCGGTGCACGAGCGGCGTGCGCTCAACCCCGCGCTCGAGCGCCGCCGCCGCCCGCATCGCGCCAGGTGGGGTGAAGTCCGGCACGAGGCCAAGCTGCCGCGACTCGACGATCTGCGCGCCGCCGGCCTGCAGGCCGTCGAGGAGCTCCTGCTCGCTGATCAGCCGCTCGTCGCCGGTGTCCTGGGGTACGCGAGCCATCAGCCGACCCCAGTACGGGTTGCGCGGGTTGTGGTCCCAGATCAACACCCGCCCGCCCGGGCGAGAGACCCGGCTCATCTCGATCAGGGTGGCGCGAACGTCGTCTGGGTCGGCGACGTGGTGCATCACCGCCACGCAGTAGACGAGGTCGAAGCTGTCCGTCTCGAACGGAAGCTGAGTGCCCGACCCGTGCACCGCCTCCACGGATGTGTCCCGGCGGCGCAGCACGCCGAGCATCCCGTCCGAGGGATCGATCCCAGTGACGTCGTAACCGGCGCCTGCCAGTCTCACGGCCAGCGCCCCGGTCCCGCAGCCGACGTCGAGCACCCGGCTGCCGGGCGGGCTCAGCGCGGCAATGAACGCCGTCCGCTTGCGCAGGTAGTGCTCGACGACGTGCGCGGGAAGCGAGTCGTCGTACTCGCCCGCGATCTCGTCAAAGTGGGAGCTGCTCAACGGCGCGCTGCACCTCGGGAGATCGAGCCGATACGAAGGCCGGCGGCCGCGCGGCGCGCCGCGGCCCGGAGGTCCGATAGCGAAGCACCTGGATGATCATCTGCAGTCCGACCATCACCGCCTTCAACGGGTCGCCCGTCACCGACGAGCGTCCGACCCGGGGCAGGTAGTTGACCGGCACCTCGACCACACGAGCTCCGGAGAGGATCGTCAGCAGCATGATCTCGACCCCCGCGTGGCTGCCGCCGACCTTCATCGTGCTGAGCACGTAGTCGGCCGTCTGGCGGCGCAGGAGCTTGTAGGTGCACCCGACGTCGCTGAGGTGGCTGGTGTTGAACAGTGCCTCGATCAGCTTCGCCACCGCCCAATTGCCCCAGCGCAGCAGCGGCGCCATGTTCGCGCCGTGCCAGATCAGCTCGCGCGTGGTGCGGGTGCCGAACACCGCGTCGCACTCGTTGCCGTAGACGAGCAGCTTGAGAATGTCCTGGGGGAGGAACGTGCCGTCGGGCTCGGCCAGCACGATCAGCTCGCCCTTCGCCTCGATCAGCCCACGCCGGGTGGCGTGCCCGTAGCCCTGTAGCGGCTCATGGACGAGCCGTGCGCGGGTCTTGGCGACCTCCTCGGCGGTTCCCTCCTGCGAGTTGTTGTCGATCACGAGCACCTCGTCGACGAGTCCCGTGTCGAAGAAGCCCTCGATCACGTGTCTGATCGAGTCGCGCTCGGCATAGGTCATGAGAACGACCGATACGGCTTTCCCGTTCCACATCTCTAGTGGAGCTCCTGTAAACGTTTGCCCGGTTTGCCGGCTGCGAACCGTCGTCTGCGCGGACCTGCGGCCCGCTCGGCCTCCGGCCTCGCCGGAATGGGCCGCGTCCGCGTCATCCGGCTGTCCTCGGAGTCTCGCGTGGCGCTGCCACGCAGCGACTCCTGCGTCCTCGCCAGTCTCGGTTCTCGCACGTCAAACACGTCAAACGTTTCCAGTCGCCCCACTAGATCGCGAGCGGAGCGTAGTCGACCGGAAAGCCCGAGGCCGCGAAGAACCAGCTCTCGATCGCGAAGCGTGGCTTCGGCATGGCCGGGTCGGAGCCCGTCTTGTGCAGGAACAAATCGTCGAACAGCAGCGCGTCGCCCGGCTCGAAGATCGGCCGCACGATCGGCCGATCGCCGGCCACCTCCTCGGCCACGCGCTGTGAGACCGCATGCTCGAGCCACGCCTCATCGGTCTGGGTCCTCACGTGCTGATCGAGGCGCCGGGGCACGATGTCGAGCCCCGGGGACTCATCGCCGCAGCGCGACAGGGCGAGCCACAGATTCAGCGCGCGGACCTCGCCCATGAACTTCCCGTCCTGGTGCCAGGCGCCGGCGACTGACGGTTGCGCCTTGCGCAGCGTCGTCTTGTGCACCGTGATCAGCGGCGGCTCGCCGAAGTACCCCTTCACCAGCTTCGTCACGCCGCCACGCTCGAACATCTCAAGCATCTGCGCGCACAGCGCCGGTGCGTCGGCGGCCAGGACGCCGCCTCCGTTCTTGATCCAGTGCCTCGACGGGTCCTCGCCCATCCGCGGGTCGAACTCGAACTCCTCGTAGTAGTCGGGGTCGAAGCGCCGCCCCTCATCGTGGCGCTCCCGCTCCGCGAACGAACGGTCGATCCCCTGCGCGAACCGAACCGCTTCGGGGCGAGGCACGAGGCCGCGAACGAGCACACAGCCGTCACGCAGGATGCCGGCGCGCACGAGCCCGGGGGAGAGGTCGTCGGGCGCGAACTCCGGGAGGTCCTCGCCGGAGGGAAGCGCGGCGGAGTCCGGAGCGGCGAGCTCCGGTGCCGGTCCGGGGGAGTCGAGCATGCGGATCCCGGCCTGGTTGCGCAGATGCAGCAGTCGGCTGTCGCGCTCGTGCGAGTTCCGGCGCGCGTTCGCGGCCATCAGCCGCTCGATCTCCGCCTGAAGCTCGTCGTCGGTCCCGGAGAACTCGAACGGCTCGGCGGCGCCGCCCGAGGGCTTTCTGCGTCGAAGCGTCAGCATCGCTTCAAGTTAACAGTCGGGTGGCACGGTCGTGTACTCGGTGGCCCGGGCCGGTGCCCCGACGACCGTGGTCCCCGGCGCTACGTCGTCCACCACGACGGCGTTGGCACCGATCGTCGCGTGCCGCCCGATCCGTACCGGGCCGATCAGCTTGGCGCCGGTGCCGATCGACACGCCCTGCTCGATCACCGGGCCGCGCACGTCTCCGGCGCGCAGCCCGATGGTCACGAACGGAGAGATCACCGTTCCGGCCCCGATCTCGACCAGGCCATCGGCGATCACCTGCCCGTGGACGATGTAGATGCCGGGTTCGGCCACGACCGGATCGCCGATCGCCACCTGCGCGGTGATGATCGCCAGCCGGTGGGCCAGGCGCGGAAGCAGTGGGATCCCGAGCGCCTGGCCGCGGGCCTTGACCCGATACAGGGCCTGTCCCAGGAACGCGTCGCTGACCCACATCAGCCTGAGGATCTGGCCGATCGCGTCCCAGCGCGAGCGGAACTCGTGACGCTCGCCACGATGCATTGCCGTCACCCGAGCGTCTTCGATCAGCGCCACTCGCAGCCGAGGATGGCGCTCGTGGATCGCGCGCCAGAAGGCGTCGGACTCGATCTCCAGCGTCTCGGCGGGCTGTGACTGGGTGCCGGTCAACCACCGGCACGGTAGCCGAAGGCCCACCGTCGCTCTACCCTTCGCGCGCGTGGCCGGACCGAACCTGCATCTGCAGCTCGACTACGCGCTCCCCTCCGAGCTCGCGGTTGGCGATGGCACGGCGCTGTTCGTGTCGGGCTGGTGCTTCTGCCCGGAATCCAGGATCCGCTCACTGGCTGTGCTGGTCAACGGCGACCCGCAGCCGGTGCCCGCAGCGCTGATGCCGCGGCTCGATTCCTTCCGCGCGCTCCATCCTGCGCTCGACCCGTACGCGACCTCGGAGCTCGAATCCGACCCAGAGTCCGAGGCCGACCCGCTGATGCACTCCTACCGCAGCGGCTTCTGGGGCCTGATCGAGATCCGGTCCGGGTCCGGGGGGCCCGGGTGGGAACTCGAGCTGCGCGCCGAGCTCGAGGGGGGTGCCAGCGCCGTCGCCCAGCTTGCGAGCATCGCCCCAGAGCCGACGATCGACCGAGCGCGCGTCCACCCGCCGAGCGGCACGGGTCCGCTGGTGGCGATCGCGATGGCCACGTACGAGCCGCCGGCGGACCTGCTCGCCCGGCAGGTGGAGTCGATCCGTGGCCAGACCCACTCCAACTGGATCTGTGTGATCAGCGATGACTGCTCGAGCGAGGCGGGACAGTCCACGCTTAAGGAGGTGATCGGCGACGACTCGCGGTTCGTGGTCTCCCGGTCTTCCCGGCGCCGCGGCTTCTATCGGAACTTCGAGCGCGCGCTCGCCCTCGTCCCCGCCGGCGCCACCCATGTCGCGATGGCCGACCAGGACGACGTCTGGCATCCGGACAAGCTCGAGACGCTGTTAGGCGCGCTCGGCGAGGCCCAGCTCGTCTACAGCGATGCGCGCGTGGTGTCCCGCGAGGGCGAGGTGATCTCCGGCACGTGGTGGAACACGCGGGAGAACAACCACTCCGACCTGCTGTCGCTGCTCGTCGCCAACGCGGTGACCGGGGCGGCGTCGCTCTTCCGCCGCGAGCTGCTCGATACCGCGCTGCCGTTTCCGCCCGCGCAGTTCGCCCATTACCACGACCACTGGGTCGCGCTGAGCGCGCTCGTCCTGGGCGAGATCGCGTTTGTGGAGCGTCCCCTTTACGACTACGTCCAGCATGGGGAGGCGTCGCTCGGCCACGAGGCCGCAAACCAGATGACCTCGCTCGTGGCTCGGCTGCGCCGCCGGCGCTCGCTCGCCGAGCGCGTCCGCATGTGGCGACTGCACTACTTCGTCGACGTCTGGCGGTTGCGCCAGTTCGCCTCGATCCTGCTGCTGCGCTCCGGCGCGCGCATCAGCGCCGCCAAGCGGCGCAACCTCAACAACTTCCTAACCGCCGATCGGTCGCCACTCGAGCTCGCGCGGCTCGGCGCCCGCGGTCTGCGTGAGTTCAGCGGAACCCCGCAGACACTCGGGGCGGAGTGGATGCTGTTTCACGCGCTGGCGTGGCGGCGGCTGCTCGGTGCGAGCACGCGAGACCGGCCGCAGCGTCGGCTGCGTCTCGATGCGCTGCCGCCGGCGACGCTCGTGCAGCATCCGGGCCGCGGGGGATCCGAGCTTGCGGTCAGCACCGTCGCGGACAAGATCGCCCCGCTCCGGTGGGCGGTGTCGGATACCGCCCCTCAGCGCGTCAACCTGCTGATCCCGACGATCGACCTCCAGCACTTCTTTGGTGGCTACATCGGCAAGTTCAACCTCGCGCGACGGCTGGCCGAGCGGGGATGTCGGGTTCGCATCGTGACCGTCGACCCGGTCGGCTCGCTGCCGCCGGATTGGGAGCGCACGACCGAGGCCTACAGCGGGCTCTCGCACCTGTTCGACCGGGTCGAGGTGACGTTCGGACGGGAAGCGCCCACCGTCGAGATCAACCGCGCGGACACCTTCATCGCCACGACCTGGTGGACGGGCCACATTGCCCGGGACGCGCTGCGCTCGGTTGACGCCGAGCGGTTCCTGTACCTGATCCAGGAGTACGAGCCGTTCACCTTCCCGATGGGCACGTTTGCGGCGCTGGCCGAACAGTCATACCGGTTCCCGCACGTGGCTCTGTTCTCGAGCGGGCTCCTGCGCGACTACTTCCGCGCCCGCCGGCTTGGAGTCTTCGCGGCTGGCGAGGCGGCCGGCGAACGCGACTCGCGCTCGTTCGAGAACGCGATCACCGCTGTGCGGCCGCCGGCCGAGTCCGAGCTCGCGACCCGCTCCCCGCACCGGCTGCTGTTCTACGCGCGTCCCGAGCCTCACGCCGCGCGGAACATGTTCGAACTCGGGATGCTCGCGCTCGACCGCGTCCTGCGCGATGGTCTGTTCCGGACCGGATGGGAGCTCAACGGGATCGGGACGGTGAGGCGCGGCGGGAAGCTGGCGCTGGGAGCCGGGACGGAGCTCAACCTGTTGCCGCGCTCCGACCAGGCCTCCTACGCGCGGATGTTGCAGTCGCACGACGTGGGGCTGGCGCTGATGTACACGCCGCACCCGAGCCTTGTACCGCTCGAGATGGCTTCGGCCGGGATGCTGACGGTGACCAATAGCTTCGAGAACAAGGATGCCGAGGCGCTGGCTGCGATCTCGACGAACGTGATCGCCATGGAGGCGTCGGTCGAGGGGATCGCGCGTGGCCTGCACGAGGCGGTGGCGAGGGTCTCCGATGTCGAGGGCCGGCTGCACGGGAGTCGCGTCCGGTGGGCTCGGAGCTGGGACGTCTCGTTCCCGGACGAGCTGCTCGATGAGCTGCTCGCCGCCCTCGGACCAGCGCCGCCGCTACTTCACTCGCGGATCGAGGCGGCCGATCGTCCTGATCGCTAGGACGAACTCGGTGCGGTCGCGGGTCTGTGTAGCCTGGGCGAGGAGCGCCCACGCCTGGATGTTGAGCGGCTCGGCGTCGGTCACCCCGCGCAGGATTCGTTCGGCGGAGGTGTTGTCGCCCAGGTCCAGCGCCAGCTGCCCGCGCAGGATGTTCACCTGCCGGTCCGGGTTCAGCTGCCCGGCCACGCTCAGCAGTGATCTCGCATGGGCCGCCTGCGCAGGGCTCACCGACGAGGATGAGTTGACAATCGCCCCGGCGTGGCTCGTGTCCAGCGCCTGCCGAACGCTCACTGCGAACCAGGCGCATACGACGACCGCGACCGCCACCATCACACCACGGGCAAGCGACATGACCCAATCATCCTCGATTGCGCTGGCATGAGCCCCACGGTCTCCGTCGTGATCCCGAACTGGAACGGCCTGGAGTGGCTCCCCGGCTGCCTGGGTTCCGTGCGGGCTCAGTCCCTCGCGCCAGCCGAGGTGATCGTGGTCGACAACGGCTCCACGGACGGATCGGTCGAGTACGTGCGGGTCGAGCACCCGGAGGTGACGCTGCTCGAGCTCGGCCGCAACACCGGCTTCGCGTACGCGGCCAACCGCGGGCTGGTGGCCGCGGAGGCGGAGTTCGTCGCGCTCGTGAACCCGGATGTGATCCTCGCGCCCGATTGGGTTGCCCGGACCGCCTCCGCGCTCTCAGAACATCCCGACGCTGCGGCCGTGGCGTGCAAGATGGTGGCGCTCGAGGACCCGTTCACCCTCGATGACGCCGGCGACGTTCTCCGGCGCGACGGAGTGTGCGAGCAGCGGGGCAAGTTCACCGCCGACGACGGGCGCTTCGATCAGCCAGGCGAGGTGTTCGGCGCGTGTGCCGGTGCGGCGCTTTACCGTGCCGCGGTTGTCCGGGACCTGGGTGGCTTCGACGAGCGCTATTTCGCCTACCTGGAGGACGTGGACCTCGCGCTCCGCCTCCGCCTTGCGGGGTGGAGCTGCCGGTACGAGCCCGTCCTCGCCCGCCACGCCTCCGAGGGCTCGGCGCGCAAGCGCCCCGGGATGCGCGAGTTTCTCGTCGCCCGCAACACGCTCCTGCTCGTGGCCAAGGCGTTCCCGATGCGATGGCTTCCGTTGGTCGCCTATCGCCAGCTCGCATGGGCGTGGCACGCCACGCGCGAGCGTCGGCTCACCGGACACCTCCGCGGGCTGGCTCGCGCCGTCCCGCTGCTGCCCGCCGTCTTCGGGGAGCGACGCCGCCTGCGCGAGCAGGCGCGGGTACCGATCAGCGTCGTCGTGCCCTCGCGGCCGTTCCATGGGCCGGTCGCCGGCGGGCACCGCTCGCACCTCGCCTGAGCCGCGAGTCGTTACCCTCTCCGTCGTGCCGGTGATCACGGGCGAGCGCGTGACGACCGCGCAGGGCGGGTTCAATCCCAGCTTCCAGCGGCACCGAGCGGAATACGCTCAGTGCGCCACCCTTCTCGGGCCGGGCCGGGTGCTCGACCTCGGCTGCGGAACCGGACACTCCTACGAATTGCTCTCGCCGCGCGAGACCGTCGGCGTGGACGTCGATCCGGGCGCGCTGGCGGGCCAGCCGCGCGAGACGCACGTGGCGGACATGCGCGAGCTCCCGTTTACCGGCGGCAGCTTCGACTCGGTCGTCTCGATCCAGTCGGTCGAGCACGTGCCTGATGCTGAGCAGGTGCTCGCCGAGGTGGCTCGCGTGCTGCGCCCCGGCGGACGCGCGATCTTCGTCACTCCCAACCGGCTCACGTTCGGTCGTCCCGACGAGATCATCGACCCCTACCACTACGTCGAGTACGACGCGCCCCAGCTCCACGACCTGTGCGCGCCGTTCTTCGCCGCAATCGAGATCCGGGCGCTGCATGCCTCGCCGCGTTACATGGCGATCCACGACGATGAGCGTCGCGACCTTGATCGCCTGCTCGCGCTCGACCCGCTGCGGCTGCGGCGCTTCGTCCCGCGCCGCCTCGCCCAGCGCCTCTACGACCGTCGCCTCAGCGGCGACCGGGTCAAGCCGCGGCCCGGCGCGCTCGACATCGGGCCCGAGGACTTCTGGCTGTCGGACGAGCGCCTCGTGGAGGCGATTGACCTGTTCGCCATCTGCGATCAGCCGCGGGCGTGACGGGCATCGCGCGTTCCGCGCCCGCGACAGACATCCCGAACTCCGCGCTCGCCGCCGAGGCGCCGAACCTGACGCCCCCGCCGGGGAATCCCCGCTTCCCGCTGTTCGACTCCCTCCGGGCGATCGCGGCGCTGCTGGTGTTCGCCGGTCACACGGTGACCGGGACATTCGCGTATCCCACCCACCGCGGCGCGTTCGTATGGGCGACCCAGTGCTCCATCGAAGGCGTGGCGGTCTTCTTCCTGATCTCCGGATTTCTCCTTTACCGGCCGTTCCTCACCGCCCGCCGTGGTGGCCACTCGCTCAGCCTGCGCGACTACGGCCGGCGACGGGTGCTGCGGATCGTGCCCGCCTACTGGGTCGCGCTGACGATCTTCATTGCGCTGGGCTTCGTGTCCGGCGTGAGAACCAGCAACTGGCTCGTCTTCTACGGCTTCGGCCAGATCTACAGCGCGAAGACGCTCGGGAGCGGGATCGGCGTGGCCTGGACGCTGTGCATCGAGATCACCTTCTACATCGTTCTTCCCGTGTTCGCCTTTCTCGCAGCCCGGGCGTCCCGGCGCAGCGACTCGGTGCGCGCTGACGTCGTGCTGCTAGTCGTCCTGTCCGCCGCCTCGCTCGCCTATCGGGCTCATTACAGCTCGTTCTTTGAAGTGCAGAAGGTCTCGACCCTCCCCGGGACCTTCTTCTGGTTCGCGCTGGGCATGGGGCTGGCGGTGGCCAGCGTCAGTCTGCGCCGGCCGATCCTCGGCGCCCGGCGCCGCCGGCCGATCCTCGGCGCCCGACGCTGGTGGCCGACCCTCAGCTGGGCGATCGCCGTGGCGCTCTGGCTGCTGCTGCACGAGACCCAGGCGCACGCGAGCACGCTCGGGACGGCCACGAACTCTGTGGCGACCCACATGCTCTATGGCCTGGCCGCCTTCTTCCTCCTGCTCCCCGCGGTGTTCGGCGAGCGCGAGGGCGGGCCCGTCCGCGGTGTGCTCAGCTACCGGTGGCTCGCCTGGGTCGGCCTCGTCTCGTACGCGTTCTACCTGTACCACACGATCGTGATCGAGCAGCTGGCCAAGCTCGCGCGCCACGCGCACATCTCGCCGAGCTACCTGTTCGTCGCCGTCGGCTCACTGGTCGTGTCGCTCGCCTGCGCGGCGGCGAGCTACTACCTGCTCGAGCGGCCGATCATGCGCCTGGGACGGCGCCGGCGAGCCGGAGCTACGCCATGAACTTGCGGCTGCGGAGCAGTCCGCTGCGGTGCAGCAGGAACCGGGCGGCCGCGAGGAGCGTCTTAACTCCGTAGACGATTGACTGCGACGCCGAGGCCGATGAGGCCTCCGGGAAGTAGCGCGTCTTGGCGGGCACCTCGACAATCCGGAACCCGAAGTGCACCGCCTGCATGATCATCTCCGAATCGAACACGAAATCGATCGAGTTGCGCAAGAACGGCACGCCGAGCAGGAGCTCGCGTGAGAACGCGCGGTAGCCGGTGTGGAGCTCGCTGAAGTCGGTTCCCAGCACCGCGTTCTCGATCACCGTCAGGCCCCGATTGGCGAGAAACTTGTAGCGGGGCATGCCGCTGTGCTTCCAGGCGCCGTGAATCGCCAGCCGCGAACCCAGGACCATGTCGGCCTGGCCCGCCAGGATCGGCTCGACCATCCGCGGGATCAGCGACGGCTCGTACTGGCCGTCGGGGTGCAGCATCACGACCACGTCCGCTCCCTGCTGGAGCGCCCACAGATAACACGTCTTCTGGTTGCCTCCGTAGCCAACGTTGTGTGGGTGCCAGATCACGTGCAACGGCAGCCGCCGCGCCACCTCAACGGTCCCGTCGGTGGAGCCGTCGTCGACCAGGATGATCTCGTCGACGACGTTGGCCGGGATCGCCGAGACCGTCCGCTCGAGCGTTCGGGCGGCATTCCGTGCCGGCATCACGACGACGACCTTGGCGGAGACCGCAGCTTGCGACTCCGTCATACCGCCCGACTGATGCGGCGAGCTCTCGGCTTGGCGTGGGCCCACTGAGGGCGCCAGCTTAGAGCCTCGCGGTGTGGCAGGGCCAGATCGGCGACTGCGCCAATATGTTGCCCGCGTGACTGCACTCAGGCGAACAGCGGCGGCTCTGCGACGCCGCTATCCGCGGGTGGGCTCCCGACTCGAGCGCGTCTCCCCAGACACCTGGGCGATAGCCGCGATCGTGCTCGCGGTGATTCTGGCCAACCTCGTCTATCTGCTCGACTTCTCCGACCCGAACCCCCTTGGTCCGCGCAGCGGGCTGGCAACCACGATGCTGCCCGGACCGGCCGGCGGCGCGAACACGCTCGACCCCAACAACGCGTTCGTCTCGCAGGCGCTCGGTCACCGCGCGATGCTCGACTGGGTCCACCTGCACATCCCCTGGTGGAATCCGTTCGAGGGCACCGGCGCCCCGCTGGCAGGCGAGATGCAGTCGGCCGCATTCTTCCCCCCGACGCTGCTGACGCTGCTCTCGAACGGCCAGATCTACGAGCACGTGCTGTTCGAGATCGTCGCCGGGCTGGCGACTTTCGCGCTGCTGCGCCGCCTCTCGCTTGGCCGCCTCGCCTGTGTGGCGACCGGGACCGCATTCGCGCTCAATGGCACGTTCGCGTGGTTCTCACACGCCCCGGTCAACCCGGTCGCGTTCCTGCCCCTGCTGCTGCTCGGGATCGAGCGGGCCCACTCGGCCGCCGCCGACGGACGCCGCGGCGGATGGTGGCTGATCGCGATCGCGGGCGCTCTGTCGTTCTATGGCGGCTTCCCCGAGGTCGCCTACATCGACGCCCTTCTCGCCGTCTGCTGGCTCGCGTGGCGCTGCGGTTGCCTGGGCCGTGCCCGGATGCGGCCGTTGGTCCAAAAGGGAATCGCCGGGGCCGCGGTCGGGACGCTGCTCTGCGCTCCGTTGCTGGTTGCGATGGTCGACTACCTGAACCACGCCGACCTGTCACACCACAGCTCGGGCTTCTTCGGCGCCGCGCACATCCCCGCACAGGGCCTGCCGCAGCTGTTGATGCCCTACATCTTCGGCCCGATCCTTCATTACGACGACGCGCATCAAACGCTGCTGTCGATCTGGGGGACCGTGGGCGGCTACCTGTCGACGTCGCTGTTGCTGTTCGCAGTGCTGGGGCTGTTCTCGCGCGGGCGCCGAGGGCTGCGCGTGATCCTCGGCGCCTGGGTCGTGCTCGCGCTGGCGCGGATGTATCACGAGCCCTACTTCCTCGGCCAGGTGCTCGGCGTGCTCCCGGGCATGTCGCAGGTGGCCTTCTTCCGTTATGCGACCGCGTCGGTGGAGTTCGCGATGGTCGCGCTCGCCGGGCTGGGGCTGAGCGACCTCGCGCAGAGCCCCGAGCCACGCCGCCGCGCCCTCTGGGTCGGTCTGGGCCTGCTGGCCGTGGTCGCGATCGCCGGGGTCTCCGCGCATTCGCTCGCCGACCAGCTCGGCAGCCAGTTCAGCCGTCGGCCCTACTACGCCGGCGCGATCGCCTGGGGCTGCCTGGTGCTGGTCGCGGGGCTGGCCATCTCGGTGCTCCGCAACCCTCGCGCCCGCACCTGGCTGGCCGCGCTGCTGGTGGCCGCAGACGCGCTGCTGCTGTTCGTCATCCCGGAGGCATCAGCTCGGCGCGCGATCACGATCGATACGACTCCGGTCAGCTTCCTGCAGCGCAACCTCGGCCTCGCGCGCGCCTTCTCGCTCGGTCCACTGCAGCCCAACTACGGCGCCTACTACGGGCTCGGACTGCTGAACATCAACGACCTCCCGGTGCCGACCCTGTTCATCAGGTACGTCCACACGCGACTGGACCCGTACGGCAAGCCGACCAAGTTCGTCGGGACCACATCGGGCGGCCGGTCGCTGTTTGTCCCCACGCCGACGCAGGAGCTCCTGCGCAATCTCCCCGCCTATCGAGCCGCCTCGGTCAAGTACGTGCTCACGCCTCGCGGCCAATCGCTGCCCCAGAGCCCGACCACGTTCAGGCTCGTGTTCGAGAGTCCGGTGGCCCGGATCTACGAGCTTGCCGGGACGGTGCCGTACTTCACCGCGGCCGGCTGTACCGTCACCCCCGCGGGCCGCGAAGCGGCGCAGGTGAACTGCTCGAGGCCGAGCGTGCTCGTGCGCCGAGAGACCGATATGCCGGGCTGGAGCGCCACCGTGGACGGCACCCCGGTGGCCGTCCGGCGCCTCGACGATCTGTTCCAGGCGGTGCCTGTCGCGGCGGGCTCGCACCGGGTCTCGTTCGGCTTCTCGCCCCCGAACGTCATCTGGGGATGGCTCGGCCTCCTCGCCGGCCTCGTGCTGCTGCTGATCGAACCTGTCCGCAGACTGATCAGCCGGTGCGCTTCCTCGCCCGGGTGAGCTTCTGCCTGGCTGTTGCACCAAGCTCCACCTTGCGCAGACGGACCGCCTCAGGGGTGACCTCCACCGCCTCATCCTCGCGCAGGAACTCGAGTGCCTGGTCGAGCGAGAGCTCGCGCTTCGGGATCAGCCGCACCAGCTCATCTGCCGTTGAGGAGCGCATGTTCGTCAGGTGCTTCTCCTTCGCCGGGTTGACGTCCAGATCCTCGGCCCGCGAACTCTCGCCGACGATCATCCCCTCGTAGACCTCCTCCCCGGGCGCGATGAACAGCGTCCCGCGCTCCTGGAGGTTGAACAGCGCAAAGGCGGCGACGTTGCCTCGGCGGTCGGACACCAGCGATCCGGTCGGACGGGTGCGGAGGTCGCCGTGCCACGGCTCCCAACGGTCGAACACGTGGTGCACGATCCCAGTGCCTCGTGTCTCGGTGAGGAACTCGGTGCGGAAGCCGATCAGCCCCCGGGCGGGGATCAGGTACTCCATCCGGACCCAGCCGGTGCCGTGATTGACCATCTGCTCCATCCGGCCCTTGCGCAGTGCCAGCAGCTGCGTGATCACGCCCACGTATTCCTCGGGCGCATCGATGCTCATCCGCTCGACCGGCTCGTGCGTCCGGCCGTTAAGCTCGCGAGTCACGACCTGCGGCTTGCCCACCGTCAGCTCGAATCCCTCGCGGCGCATCAGCTCGACCAGCACCGCCAGGGCGAGCTCACCACGCCCCTGGACCTCCCACACCTCGGGGCGGTCGGTGGGGTTGACCCGGAGTGACACGTTGCCGATGAGCTCGCGGTCGAGGCGCGCCTTGACCTGGCTGGCCGTGAGCTTGTCACCGTCGTTGCCGGCCAGCGGCGAGTCGTTGATCCCGATCGTGACGCTCAGCGACGGCTCGTCGACGCTGATCGTCGGCAGTGGCCGCGGGTCGGACGGGTCCGTGAGCGTGTCACCGATCGTGATCTCGGGAATCCCGGCCACGGAGATGATCTCGCCCGCGGAGGCCTCATCGGCCTCGACGCGGTCGAGCGCGTCGTTGACGTACAGCTCGCTGACCTTGACCGGAGTAATCACACCGGCGTTGCACCACGCGATCGTCTCGCCTCGCCGGATGCTGCCGTGGCGGATCCGGCAGATCGCGAGCCGCCCGACGTAGGGCGAGGCGTCGAGGTTCGTGACGTGGGCCTGGAACGGGTGCTCCGGATCGTGCTCTGGGGCGGGGACATGCTCGACCAAGAGGTCGAGCAACGCTCCCAGGTCACGGCCTGGCTGCTTGGGATCGAGCGACGCCTGGCCGGCCTTGGCGTTGCAGTAGACGATCGGGAAGTCGATCTGGGACTCGTCGGCGTCGAGGTCGAGGAACAGCTCGTAGACCTCGTCCACGACCTCATCGATCCGCGCGTCCGGTCGGTCGATCTTGTTGATCACGAGGATCACCGGGAGCCGCGCCTCGAGTGCCTTGCGCAGCACAAAGCGCGTCTGTGGCAGTGGTCCTTCGCTGGCATCGACCAGCAGCAGCACGCCGTCGACCATCGTCAGACCGCGCTCGACCTCGCCGCCGAAGTCCGCGTGGCCAGGGGTGTCGACGATGTTCAGCTTCACGCCGCCGTAGCGCACAGCCGTGTTCTTGGCCAGGATCGTGATCCCCTTCTCGCGCTCGAGATCCATGCTGTCGAGGACCCGATCGGCGACGGCCTGGTTATCGCGGAACGCCCCCGACTGCCACAGCAGCGCGTCAACCAGGGTCGTCTTGCCGTGGTCGACGTGGGCGACGATCGCGATATTGCGGATGTCGGTGCGAAATGCCATCGCACCTCAGGGTATTGCGGGGCGGCCGGCGAACCCCGCGCGGGGGGCTACTGAGCGCGCTTCTTCTCGGCTGGCCGGGGTGGCGGCAGCACACCCGGTTGCCCGCGCTCGAGGCTGCGGGGCGGGGTGGCGTCGCTGTTATCCGCCTGTGCGCTGCCCTCGCGCTGCGTGCCCGAGGCGGCGTCGAGCATCGGCTTGACCAGGTCGATCGGCATCGGGAACACGACGGTCGAGTTCTGGTTGGCGCCGATCTCGCGCAGGGTCTGCAGATAGCGGAGCTGCAGGGTGACCGGGTTCTCGCCGATCACATCGGCCGCCTGGGCGAGCTTGGCCGCGGCCTGGAACTCGCCCTCGGCGTTGATGATCTTCGCCCGGCGCTCACGCTCGGCCTCGGCTTGGCGGGCGATCGCGTGCTGCATCCGCTCAGGGATCTCGACGTCCTTGATCTCGACCGTCGTCACCTTGATCCCCCACGGCTCGGTCTGCGCATCGATCACGTGCTGGAGGCTCTCATTCAGCTGTTCACGCTCGGACAGCAGCGAGTCGAGGTCGACACCGCCCAGCACCGAGCGAAGCGTCGTCTGCGAGATCTGGAGCGTCGCGTTGTGGAAGTTCTCGACCTGCGTCACGGCAAGGTTGGGGTCGACGACGCGGTAGTAGGCGACGGCGGTGACACGGGCGGGGATGTTGTCGCGGGTGATGATCTCCTGGGCGGGAACGGTCAGGGTGATGGTCCGTAGGCTGACGCGGACCATTCGGTCGATCGTCGGCATCAGCATGATCAGCCCCGGGCCTCGTTGATCCATCAGCCGCCCGAGCCTGAAGACAACACCACGCTCGTATTCGCGCAGAACACGAACCGACGCCCCTGCGGCGGCGAGCGCAAGTACGGCGAGTACGCCAAGCACGATCACGATCGCCACGATCATGGGGCGAGCTCCCATTCCTCGGCGGCGCGGACTCTGAGCGTCAGGCCGTTCAGGTGCTCGACCACAACCTGATCACCGACCCTGAGCTCACCGGCATCGTCGTCCCCCCAGCCGTGTCGCGCGTGCCACAGCCCGCCATCGATCAGCACCTTGCCGGTCGGCTCGTGCCAGCTCTGAACCACGCCGATGTGACCGATCATGCCCTCGGGCCCGGCGCTGACCCGCCGGCGGCGCACCGCCATCCCCTTGCGGACCGAGAGGCCGACGATGCTGAGGCCGATCGCGACCACGAGCAGCGCGGCCAGAATCGCGATGAGCACGCCGCCGCCGAGTCCGGCCACGGCGAGCACGGTCCCGATCCCCATCGCCACGACTCCCGGACCGCCCAGGACCCCGAGCG
The DNA here is from genome assembly GCA_963796645.1 of uncultured Solirubrobacterales bacterium. GTDB lineage: Bacteria > Actinomycetota > Thermoleophilia > Solirubrobacterales > Solirubrobacteraceae > Palsa-465. The sequence continues at coordinate 480,885 of CAWCMQ010000012.1, forward strand.
TCGGGACGTGTGCCTCGACCACGATCACGACTGCTCCGATCACAAGCAGCGACACACCAAGCGCGGTCATGACCCAATGGTACGCCTGTGTAGCCGGCTCGCTCGCGCGGCTCTGGAAATAGTTAATGCCCCCGCTTACAGTCACCAGGCGATACTCTGTAAACGCCCGTTGCGTCCGTATCAGGACATCACCGACCCAGCACTTGCGAAGGCGCTGGCACACCCGCTGCGCACCAGGATTCTGGGCGCGCTGGACGGCCGGACGGCGAGCCCCAGCGAGCTGGCCGGCGAGCTCGACGCGCCGCTCGGAGTCGTCAGCTACCACGTACGCCGACTCGCGGCCCTCGGGTTCCTGAAGCTCGTCAAGCGCGTTCCCAGGCGGGGCGCGGTGGAGCACTACTACACGGCCCGCGCACTTCCGCCGATCACGGATGAGGTCTGGGGACTGGCGCCGGGGGTGGTCAGGGAGGCGACGGTCAACGCGGCGCTCGCGCAGATCGCCAATCAGGTGAACCGCGCGGCCGCTGACGGCGGCTTCGCCGCGCCGGAGGCACACCTGACTCGGAACCCGGTCACCGTTGACCGCAAGGGATGGCTGGCCCTCGCTCGTGAGCTCGACGCGATGACGACCCGGCTCCGTAGGATCGAGGCCGATGCCGCGAAGCGGCTCGAGCGAGGTGCCGATGGCCAGTCGCAGGAGACCACCGTCGTGATGATGTTGTTCGCCTCACCCGAGGAGGCACCGGCCAAGCCGTCCGCGTCCGAGCCGCCGAGCCCGCAGAACCGTCGCCGTCGGCGTGCTGGCACCGGCGCCGGTCAGCAGCTCTAGTGTCCTGGCACTAGATCAGCGCGGCGTGGTCGAGCTCGGCGAACTGCTCGACCAGAGCCGGGTCGAACTGACGGCCGGCCTGAGAGAGGATCTCCTCGACCGCATCGGACACGGGGAACGCGGCCTTGTAGGGCCGCTCGTGGGTGAGCGCGTCGAACACGTCCGCGATCGCGGTGATCCGCCCGGCCAGCGGGATCCCCTCGCCGGCCAGCCCCTCGAGGTAGCCCGACCCGTCCCAGCGCTCGTGATGCGAGCGTGCGATCTCCTGCGCGAGCTGCAGCACGGGCGAATGGCTGTCGCTCAGGATCTGCGCCCCGATTCGCACGTGCTGGCGCATCAGCGCCGTCTCCTCCTCGCTCAGCGGTCCCGGCTTGAGCAGGATCGTGTCGGACACTCCGAGCTTGCCGATGTCGTGCAACGGCGCGGCATCGCGCAGCATCTCGACCTCCTCGCGTGACATGCCGATCCGATCACCGAGCTGCGCGGCCATGCGTCCGACCCGCTGGGTGTGCTCGGCGGTCGTGTAGTCACGGTATTCCGCCACCAGCGCGAGCCGGGTGAGGAGTTCGCCCCGGGCGCGCTCGAGCTCGTCGGTGCGCTCGGCCACATGCTCGGCCAGGCGCTCGTTCTCGCCGGCGAGCCGTAGCTCTAGATAGTGGGTCTCGAGCAGGTGATGGACGCGGAGCAGGATCTCTGTGTTGTCGAGCGGCTTGGTCAGGAAGTCACGCGCGCCGAGCGAGAGCGCGTGCCGGCGCGCATAGATCGAGACGTCCGCCGTGACCACGAGAACCGTCACCTCTCGACTGGCGATCAATGCGGCGAGCTCCGACATCACCTGGAAGCCGTCCTTCGGGTGCATATGAAGATCGAGCAGGAGCAGGTGCGGCGAGAACCGGGCGCACAGCTCCGCGACCTCGGACGAATCGGCGGTCTTCTCGATCCGCGTGTAGCCGGCGGTCGCGAGGACCCGCTCGAGGAGCACAACGTTGCTCGACCGGTCATCCACGATCAGGATCCGCATCTCCTTCAGCGCCCGCTCGCGGGCGTCGGCGGCCTCCTCCGAGCGCAACCTCCCAGCACTCACGGCTTCACCTTACGCCCCTCACAGCGGGGCGGGGATTAATGCCGCCGAGGCTTGCCGAGTGCCGCTGCCGGAACAATGTGCACGCCAGCCGCGAGAAGGAGAGATGCGATGCCGGTGGGAAAGGCCAAAGCACAGAACAGCGAGCAGGACGGTGAGGGGTTCCGGTTTGTGGTCCCATGCCTCACCGAGATCGACGAGTCGAAGATCCGGGACCACCTCGCGCGCGATCACTTCTTCTGGCTCGACCTCACGGACCCGTCGCACGAGCAGTTGGCTCGTCTGCAGGAGCTCCTTGAGTTTCACCCGCTCGCGCTCGAGGACTCGCTGGCCTTCGGGCAGCGGCCCAAGCTCGACGACTACGGCAGCTACGTGCTGCTGGTCTTCTACGGCGGCTGGCGCGATCATCCCGGCGATGCCGAGCCGCTGCGCGAGGTGCATCTCTACATCTCCGGCCAATACCTGGTCACCATCCATCGCCAGCCGCTTCCGCCGCTGGACCAGCAGCGCGAGCAGCTTCACGGCAGGACGCTGCACTCGGAGCAGTTTCTGCTCTACAGAGTGCTAGACGCCCTCACCGACAGCTTCTTCCCGATCCTCTCCGACATGGACGATGAGATCGACGAGCTTGAGGCCGCGGTGCTCGCCGACCCCACCGACCGGCAGCTCGAGCGGCTGTTTTCGCTCAAGCGCCAATTGGTGGCGATGCGCAAGGTGATAACCCCCCAGCGGGACCTGTTCGCTCGGGGCATCGACCAGCTCGCCGATCTGCCTGGCCTCGAGCTCGACGAGCGCGACTACTTCCGCGACGTCTACGACCACCTGATCCGGATCAGCGACCTGATCGACTCCTATCGCGACCTCTTGTCCGGCGCCACCGACCTCTACCTCTCGACGGTCAGCAACCGCCAGAACGACGTGATGAAGCAGCTCACCGTGATCGCCACGATCTTCCTCCCGCTCTCCTTCATCACCGGGTTCTTCGGCCAGAACTTCGGCTGGATGGTCACGCACATCATTCATGCGTGGGCGTTCTGGGCCATTGGCGTGGGCAGCATGGTTGCCACCTGCGTCGGGCTGCTGATCTACTTCCACCGCAAGGGCTGGGTGTAGATCCGATGATCCAGCACGCTCTGTTAGGCTGCTACTGAACAGCAGGGGCAGCTGTAGACAAACGAACTTGGGGGTGGTTGGAATGAGCCAGGTCGCCAGTCCGCGCGTTGACGTGGAGCCGTTGCGGGCGAGTGTCGGCGGTGCGGTCCTCGGACCGGACGATCCGTCCTACGACGAGGCACGCAGGGTCTGGAACGGGATGATCGACCGCCATCCGGCCGCGGTCGTGCAATGCCAGTCGGTGGCCGACGTCGCCGCGTCGGTCGCGTTCGCGCTGGATAACGGGCTGCCTCTGGCCGTCCGCTGCGGCGGGCACTCGACCCCCGGCTACAGCACCTGCGACGGCGGCATCGTGATCGACCTGCGGCCGATGAACTCCGTCAGCGTCGATCCCGAGCGGCGCGTCGCCCGTGTGCAGGGTGGGACCGTCTGGGCCGAGTGCGATGCCGCGACGCAGGAGCACGGTCTGGCTGTGACCGGCGGCCGCGTCTCCGACACCGGCGTCGGCGGCCTCGCTACGGGCAGCGGCAGCGGCTGGCTCGAGCGCATGTACGGGTTCACGTGCGAGAGTCTGCTTTCCGCTGAGGTGGTGACGGCGAGTGGCGAGGTCGTCACGGCCAGCCCCGATCAGAACCAGGACCTGTTCTGGGCGATTCGTGGCGGCGGCGGCAACTTCGGCGTCGTCACGGAATTCGAGTTCGAGCTGCACCCGGTCGGCCCGCTGATCACCGGCGGCCTGCTGCTGTGGCCGCGATCGCAGGCAGCCGAGGTGATCCGCTTCTATCGCGATTTCATCGCCGCGGCGCCGAACGCCGTCGGCGGTGGTGTAGCGCTGCTGACCGCGCCGCCCGAGCCGTTCGTGCCCGAGGAGCTCCGCGGAGCCCCGGCCGTGGGGGTCGTCTACTGCTACGTCGGGTCGATCGAGGACGGAGCGCAGGCCGCCCAGCCGCTGCGCGAGTTCGGCTCTCCGGTTGTCGATCTGATCCAGCCGATGCCGTACGTCGCGCTCCAGAGCATGCTCGACGCCGGCAACCCCCGGGGCGTGCGCGAGTACTTCAAGGTGGACTGGCTCGGCTCGCTCCCCGACGAGGCGATCGACACGGTGGTGGCTCAGGGCGAGCGCCTGCCGGCGCCGTTCGGCCAGCTGATCCTCGCCCCGATGGGCGGGGCCGTGAGCGATTCGCCGAGCCGGGACATGGCGCTGAACGTCGTCGACGCGCCGTGGCTCTACTTCTGCCTGGCGATGTGGATGGACCCGACCGAGGACGACCAGAACCGGGCCTGGGCCCGCGGCTTCGCCGAGGCTACGCGCGCATTCGGGGTCGGCACCGCGTTCTCGAACTTCATCGAGCCCGATGAGGGCGATCGCCTGCGTGCCTCGTTCGGCGAGGAGAAGTTCCAGCGGCTGGTGGAGTGCAAGCGTCGCTGGGACCCCGAGAACCTGTTCCGGCTAAACCAGAACATTCCCGTCTGAGCGGATGGGGCGGCGCCCTGGCCGGCCGTCGCGGGCCGGCCGGGGACCGTCTCGCGTCAGCGCTGCAGGTTCGGGACGCGCACGAGCGGGTCACTCATGCGAGCGCCACCGCGCAGCCGCGGGGGACGTGCCGGCGCGCTCGCCAGTGGATGGCTCGCGGAGCGCAATCTAGGTCAGCGGCCCGCGGACGGTGTTGAGTAGTCGTGAACGTCACCCATATCGGATGATGCGACGCTTACGATGCGGTGGACCATGAGGAGGTCCAACCGGGGCCACGCGGAAAGGGAACCTTGAATGTCCACTGGAGTGCAAGCTCGCCCGAAGGCCGATCCCGATCAAGCCTCCGACCGCCAGCCGGAGGCCGACGTCTTCGTCATCTTTGGGATCACCGGCGACCTGGCAAAGGTCATGACCTTCCATTCGCTCTATCGACTTGAGGCCCGAGGCCTTTTGAAGTGTCCGATCGTCGGGGTGGCGGTCAACGACTGGTCGGTCGATCAGCTCCGCCAGCACGCCCGCCAGTGCATCGGGGACTGCGGCGAGAAGATCGATGATGAGGTGTTCAACCGACTGGCCGCGCGGCTCTCGTACGTCACCGGAGACTTCGATGACGCCGGCACGTACGCGAACGTCAAGGCGGCCCTGGGCGACGTGCGCAGCCCGGTTTTCTATCTCGAGATTCCGCCGTTTCTGTTCGGCCGGGTGATCAAGGGCCTGTCCGATGCCGGGCTGACGAAGGGCGCCCGGGTGGTGGTTGAAAAGCCGTTCGGCCACGACCTCGAATCGGCCCGTGAGCTGGCGGCCGAGATCCACCAGTACATCGATGAATCCCAGCTCTATCGGATCGACCACTTCCTGGGCAAGATGGGCCTGAACGAGATCCTCTATCTGCGCTTCGCCAACTCGATGTTCGAGCCGATCTGGAATCGCAACTACGTTTCCTCTGTGCAGATCACGATGGCCGAGAGCTTCGGAGTCGAGGATCGCGGTCACTTCTATGACCCCGTCGGTGCCCTGCGCGACGTGGTCGTCAACCACCTGATGCAGGTGGTTGCCGCAGCGACCATGGAGCCGCCTGCCTCCGGCGACGCGAACACGCTCAAGAACGCGCTCTACTCGGCCTTCCGCGCGATGCCGGAGGCGGACCCCGGGCACTATGTGCGCGGCCAGTACGAGGGATACCAATCGATCGACGGCGTCGCCCCGGATTCGAAGACCGAGACCTACGCCGCGCTGCGGCTCGAGATCGACAACTGGCGCTGGTCGGGCGTCCCGTTCTACATCCGCACCGGCAAGTGCCTCCCGGTCACCCAGACCGAGCTGCGCGTGGTCTTCCGCCAGCCCCCACGGCTCGGGTTCGTCGGCTGGTCGCGCCCGCCGGAGCCGAGCCAGATGGTCGTCAAGCTCGACCCCACGACCGGAATCCGGATGCTCGTCGACGCACAGCGCCACGAGTCCGTCGAGCCAGAGCAGATCAGCCTTGACATGGAGTTCGCAGCGGAAGGGGGCGAGGGGCCGACGCCATACGAGGTTCTGCTGCTCGCTGCGATGGTCGGGGACAGCCGGCGGTTCACTCGACAGGACTGTGTCGAGCAGTGCTGGCGCGTGATGATGCCGCTGCTCGAGAACCCCCCGCCGGTCCACCCGTACGCGAAGGGCTCATGGGGGCCGGAGGCGGCCAACGGAATACTCGGGTCTCATCAGCACTGGCATCATCCGTGGGTGACGTCATGAGTGCCGCAGGCTCCAAGCGCGGCTCGCGCCATTCGCATGACGGTGCCGCCGCCGAGAAGGCGGCTTCGGCTGCCGCCATGCCGCAGAGCGCCGGCGCCCCGTCTCCGTTCACACCGATCGCCGACTACGCGTTTCTTTCCGACTGTCACACGGGCGCACTGGTGGCTCCCGACGGGTCGATCGACTGGTTGTGCGTGCCGCGGTTCGACTCCCCGAGCGTGTTCGGGACGCTGCTCGATCGTGGCGCGGGCACGTTCAGGCTCGGTCCGTTCGGGATCAACGTGCCCAGCGGCCGGGTCTACGAGCCCGGAACGAACACGATGGTCACGGCGTGGAAGTCGACCAGCGGCTGGGCGATCGTCCGTGAGGCGCTGACCCTCGGGCCGCGGCGCGGCGAGGACACCGTCACTCCCCATACGCGCCCGCCCGCCGACGAGGACGCCGACCACATGCTCGTGCGGACTGTGGCATGCATCGAGGGCAGCGTCGAGATCGACCTCGTGTGCGAGCCGGCGTTCGACTACGGCCGCACCGCCGCCGAGTGGTCGCTGTCCGACGACCGCCATCGTGCCGACGCGACCGCAGGCGATCTGACGATCCGGCTCCAGACGGACATGCTGATCGGCATCGAGGCCGGTCGGGCCCGGGCGCGGCACGTGCTCCAGGCCGGCGAGCAGCTCTACTGCGCCCTCTCGTGGGCCGAGGAGTTGCGCGTGCCGGAGTCGATCGAGGAGGCCAACGAGCAACTCGAGGCGACGACCCGCTTCTGGCGCAACTGGCTCGGCCGCGCGCGGATTCCCGATCACGATCTCCGCCCCCTGATCCAGCGCTCGGCGCTGGCGATCAAGGGGCTCACTTACATGCCCACCGGGGCCACGGTCGCGGCGCTGACGACGTCGCTGCCCGAGACGCCGGGCGGGGAGCGCAACTGGGACTATCGCTACACCTGGATCCGCGACTCGACGTTCACGCTCCAGGCGCTCCACTTCCTCAACCTCGACTGGGAGGCCGACGAGTTCATGCAGTTCATCGCCGACCTCGAATGCACCGAGGACGGCTCATTGCAGATCATGTACGGGATCGACGGCCGGCGTGACCTGACCGAGACCCTGCTTGAGGATCTCTCCGGCTATGCGGGCGCGCACCCGGTCCGGGTCGGCAACGGCGCGTTCGACCAGCGCCAGAACGATGTGTTCGGTGCCGCGCTCGATTCGATCCTGCTCCATACGCGGCGCAGCCAGCGATTGCCCCGTCGGCTGTGGCCGCTCGTGCAATCGCAGGCCGAGTGCGCCAAGAAGGTCTGGCGGCAGCCCGATCAGGGGATCTGGGAGGCCCGGGGCAAGCCGCAGCATTACGTCTCCTCGAAGCTGATGTGCTGGGTCGCGCTCGACCGCGCGTCAAAGCTGGCGGCGATCCAGGGGGAAGACGAGCTCGCCAAGGCCTGGGGGGCGACGGCCGAGGAGATCCGGGCCGACATCCTCGAGCACGGGGTCGACAAGCGGGGGGTGCTGACGCAGTACTACGGCACCGAGTCGCTCGACGCCTCGACGCTACTGGCGGCGCTGTTCGGCTTCCTGCCCGGCAACGATGAGCGCCTGCGCGCGAGCGTGCTGGCGATCGCCGATGAGCTCACCGAGCACGACTTCGTGCTGCGCTACCGGACCGATGAGACCGACGACGGTATGTCCGGGAAGGAGGGCACGTTCGTGATCTGCTCGTTCTGGCTCGTCTCGGCGCTGGCGATCATCGGCGAGATGCAGCGCTCGCGCGATCTGATGGAGCGCCTGGTGAAAGTCGCGTCACCGTTGGGGTTATACGCCGAGGAGTTCGACGTCGACACTGGCCGGCACCTGGGGAACTTCCCGCAGGCCTTCTCGCATCTGGCGGCGGTCGAGGCCGCCGCGCGGATCGTCCTTGCCGAGCGACTGGCGGAGATCGGCGGATGAGCAACTCGTATGACGTGATCGTGATCGGCAGCGGCGCTGGCGGCGGGACGCTCGCGCATCACCTGGCGCCGTCCGGAAAGCGGATTCTGCTGCTCGAGCGCGGCGGTTGGCTCCCGCGCGAGCCTCAGAACTGGCTCGCCCAGGACGTGTTCGTCGAGGGCCGTTACATCTCGCCGGACACATGGCACTACGCCGACGGCTCCTCGTTCCAGCCCCAGGTCCACTACTACGTCGGCGGCGCTACCAAGCTCTACGGCGCGGCGCTCTACCGCCTGCGCAAGGAAGACTTCGGCGAGCTGCGCCACCACGATGGCATCTCCCCAGCCTGGCCGATCCCATACGAGCAGATGGAGCCGTACTACACGCAGGCCGAGCAGCTCTACCAGGTCCATGGCGCGCGCGGCGAGGATCCGACCGAGCCTCCGGCGAGCGCGCCCTACCCGTGTCCACCGGTCTCGCACGAGCCACGGATCCAGCAGCTCTCCGACGACCTTGCCAAGACGGGGCTGCATCCCTTCCACGCGCCGTGCGGCATCCTGCTTACCGAGGACAACATGCCGTTCAGCCGCTGTGTGCGCTGCGATGACTGCGACGGCTTCCCGTGTCTCGTCCACGCCAAATCGGACGCCGAGGTGATCAGCGTGCGGCCGGCGCTCGAGCACTCGAACGTGACGCTGCTCACCGGGGCGTGTGCTCTGCGGCTGCAGACCAACGAGGCGGGCAACCAGGTGACCGGGGTCGTCGCCGACGTCGACGGTGAGACCGAGACCTTCGAGGCGCCGCTGGTTGTGCTGTCCTGCGGCGCCGCCAACAGCGCCAAGCTGCTGCTCGCCTCGGCCACCGACAAGCACCCGAACGGGCTCGCCAACGGCTCCGACCAGGTCGGGCGCAACTACATGTTCCACAACAGTCAGGCCGTGCTTGCGCTCTCCAAAGAGGAGAACCTGACCGTGTTCCAGAAGACCCTGGGGATCAACGACTTCTACTTCTCAGGTGGCGAGGACTTCGACTTCCCGCTCGGGAACATCCAGATGGTGGGCAAGTCGCAGGCTCCGATGTTCCGAGGCGAGAAGCCCCGCGCGACGATGCTCGCGCCGACCTGGACGCTCGAGGACATCGCCCGCCACGCGGTCGACTTCTGGCTCTCGACCGAGGACCTGCCGCTGCCCGAGAACCGAATCACGCTCGCGCGCGACGGCAACGTCCAGATCAGCTACACGGCCAGTAACGAGGAGGCCAAGAAGCGCCTCTATCGCAAGCTCAAGGACATGCTCGGCGACCTGGGCATGCATCACCGGCACCTGCTCCCGCATAACGCATATCTCAAGAACGAGATCCCGGTCGCGGGCGTGGCACACCAGGCGGGGACGTGCCGGTTCGGCACCGATCCGGCCAGCTCCGTGCTCGACACCAACTGCCGCACCCACGAGCTGGACAATCTGTACGTCGTCGACACGAGCTTCGTTCCGAGCATCGGAGCCGTGAATCCTGCGCTGACGGCGATGGCGAACGCACTCCGCGTCGGCGATCACCTGCTCGAGCGGTTGGGCGCTCAGCCCGCCCCGGCGGAGCCAGCGCATGACGGATAACGGCGCTGGAGGGGGACGCCGGCGGGTCGTGATCGTCGGCGGAGGGTTTGGCGGGATGGAGGCCGCCCGCAAGCTGAGGCGCGCCGACGTGGAGATCACGCTCGTCGACCGTCACAACCACCTGCTGTTCCAGCCGCTGATCTACCAGGTCGCGGCCGGTGCGCTCTCGTCCGGCCAGGTGGCGGCGCCGATCCGGCACATGCTCAAACGGCAGCCGAACGCGACGGTGCTGATGGCATCGGCCACGGACGTCGACGTCGAGCACCGCCAGGTCGTACTCGACCGCGGCGATCGCCTCGACTACGACAGCCTGATCGTCGCCTGTGGCGGCGAGACCTCCTACTTCGGTCACGACGAGTGGCAGGACGTCAGCTGCGGGCTCAAGACGATCGCCGATGCGGTCGATCTCCGACAGCGGATCTTCGGCGCCTTCGAGGAAGCCGAGCGGACCTCGGATTCGGCCGCCCGAGAGGAGTGGCTCACGTTCGTCGTCGTCGGGGGCGGACCGACCGGCGTGGAGATCTCGGGGCAGCTGGCGATCCTGGCCGGCCACACGATGAGCCACGAGTTCCGGCGCGCCGACCCCCGAGCCGCCCACGTGATCCTGCTCGACGCCGGCGAGCGCGTCGTCTCCGCGTTCACCGAGCCGACGTCCGCCCGGGCGGCCAAGGAGCTCCGCGAGCTCGGCGTGAGCGTCCGCGAGCACGCGATGGTCACTGACATCGATGCTCGCGGAGTCACGGTCAAGATCGGCGATAACACCGAGCGGATCTCCTGCCGCACGGTGATCTGGGCGGCCGGCGTTCGTGCGGTACCGATCGCCGGTGTCGTGGCCAAGGCCGCCGGGGCGAGCGCCGACCGGGCGGGACACGTCGAGGTGAATCCCGACCTGACCGTGCCGGGGCATCCGGAGATCTCGGTGATCGGCGATGCGGCTCATCTCGCCGGTGCTGACGGCAAGCCGCTCCCGGGTCTCGCGACGGTGGCGATCCAGCAGGCTCGCCATGTCGCGGAGGCGATCCGGGGCGGGCAGCCCGGCGCCTCAACCCCGTTCAAGTACTTCGACAAGGGTGCGCTGGCCGTGGTCGGGCGCGGCAAGGCCGTTTGCGAGGTTCGGGGCCACCGGCTTCATGGCCTGATCGCCTTCCTCATGTACTGCTGCGTCCACCTGTTCTACCTCGGCGGCGTAGGCGGCAGGAGGGTCACCGTCGCGATCACCGCGATCGGCTCGATCTTCGGGGCCCGCGAGGGTCGCGTGATCAGCGGTGACCTCGAGACCGTCGAGCGCCCCGCGCCGCCGTCGCCTCAGGTGCCCGAGTCCTCCACCACCGGACCCCGCGCCTGATGGCAAACGACCTGGCCCGCTGGCAGTTCGCCACCACCAGCATCTATCACTTCCTGTTCGTGCCGGTGACGATCGGCCTGGCGTTCCTGGTCGCGATCCTCCAGACCGCCTGGTACCGCAACGGCGACCCCGAGTACAAACGGATGACCCGCTTCTTCGGGACGCTGCTGCTGATCAACGTCGCGATCGGCGTGGTCACCGGTCTGGTGCAGGAGTTCGAGTTCGGGATGAACTGGTCGACGTACTCGCGATACGTGGGCGGCATCTTCGGTGCGCCGCTGGCGATGGAGGGACTAATCGCATTCTTCCTCGAATCGACCTTCCTCGGCCTGTGGCTGTTCGGCTGGGATCGGCTCCCGAAGCGGGTGCACCTGGCGACGATCTGGGCCGTGTCAATCGGCTCGATGCTCTCGGCCATGTTCATCCTGATCGCCAACTCGTGGATGCAGCACCCGGTCGGATACAAGCTCGACAAGGCGGGGCAGCCGGTGCTCAACAACGTCTGGGCGCTGTTCGTCAATCCCACCTTCGTCTGGGGCTACGCGCACGTGATCCTCGCCTCGCTGATCACGGGCTCGCTCGTGATGCTCGCCGTCTCGGCCTGGTACCTGCGCAGGCAGAGCCACGCGGACGCGTTCCACCGAACTGCGAAGGTGGCGCTGATCGTCCTGATCCCAACGATCGTCATCCAGCTGTCGGTCGGCAACCAGCTGGGCGTGATCGAGAACCACTACCAGCCGATGAAGATCGCGGCTGCCGAGGCGCAGTGGAACAGTTGCAAGCCATGCTCGTTCTCGGCCTTCCAGATCGGTGGCGGCGCGAACGACAAGACGCCGACGCAGATCCTCTCGATCCCGCACCTCCTGTCCGTGCTGGCGACCGGGACGTGGAATGGGCCGGTGACCGGGCTGAACCAGCTCCAGGCCCAGTACCAGGCCAAGTACGGGCCCGGGAACTACGTGCCCGACGTGTTCATCCAGTACTGGTCGATGCGGGTCATGGCCTATCTGGCCTCGCTGATCCTGCTCCTCGCGCTGTGGGGCGGCTGGTTGCTGAACCGCGGCAAGCTGCGCAGTTCCAAGCTGTTCCTGACCCTGTCGATCTGGGCGGTGATCACACCGTTTCTGATGAACACGGCCGGCTGGCTGCTGACCGAGAGCGGACGCCAGCCGTGGATCGTGCAGGGCCTCCAGAAGACCATCAACGCGAGCTCGCCGTCGGTCAGCGCCACCGAGATCTGGATCAGTTTGATCGTGCTGATCCTCGCCTACATCGTGCTCGGCGCCGCCGACGCGGTGCTGATGATGCGCTACTCCCGGCGCGGCCTCGCGCACATCGACGAGGAGCTCGCCCAGGCGAGCGATGCAAGCGACACGACCGGAGCACCGGCCCCCGTCCTCACCTACTGATCACATGCAGCTCCACACCATCTGGTTCGTCATCATCGCCATCTTCTGGATCGGCTTCTTCGTGCTCGAGGGGTTCGACTTCGGCGTTGGCGCCCTGCACATCTGGATCGGCAGGACCGAGGAGGGCAAGCGCGTCGCGATCAACACGATCGGGCCGTGGTGGGACGGCAACGAGGTCTGGCTGATTGTCGCCGGGGCATCGCTGTTCGCCGCGTTCCCCGGCTGGTACGCGACGATGTTCTCGGCGCTGTATCTCGCCCTGCTGCTCGTGCTCGTGGCGCTGTTCGGCCGCGGGATGTCCTTCGAGTTCCGCGGCAAGCAGGAGAGCGAGCGCTGGCGCTCCGCATGGACCTGGGCGCTGACGATCGGCAGCGTGCTCGTCCCGCTACTCGTCGGCGTCGGTCTGGGCGACCTGCTGCACGGGCTCCCGATCAATCAGCACCACGAGTTCACCGGGAACTTCTTCGATCTGCTGACCGGCTACGGCCTGATGACGGGCGTGAACCTGCTGGTGCTCTGCCTGCTCCACGGCGCCACCTTCCTCGCGCTGCGCACCACGGATGAGATCCGGCTCCGCGCCCGGTCCTTCGCCCGCGTGCTCGGAGCGATCGCGATCGTCGTCAATCTCGCCTGGTGCATCTGGACGCTCGTCGTGATCGGTGGCGGGACCGTGCCTGAGCCGACCCAGATCTTCGGCTTCATCGCCGTGATCTTCGCCCAGCGCCTGGCGTCCACCAACAACGACGGCTGGGCGTTCGCTTCCTCGGCCTTCGCGATCGCCGCCAGCATCGGCCAGCTCTTCATCTCGCTGTATCCCAACGTGATGGTCTCGAGCACCAACCACGTCTTCAACCTGACGGTCAACAACTCCGCCTCCGCCCACTACGCGCTCGTGGTGATGACGATCGTCGCGCTGATCTTCTTCCCGATCGTGCTCCTCTACCAGGGCTGGTCGTTCCATGTCTTCCGTCAGCGCGTCAGCGCGCCGGCCGCCCCTGACAAGAAGCACGCGGACGCACCCGCGTAGACGCCTGAGCCGTGCTGCAGCTGCGCGTGTTCGGAGCTCCTGTCGCGATGACCGACGTCGCCCGGCGCCTGCGCGACATACCGGGGGCGCGGCACGTGGTCCAGACCATCGACGGCGACGGTCGCGCGGCGCTGGTCACGGCCGAGCTCGTCGACGAAGCCGTGGACGGCGCGCTCAGCCGGGTGCACCAAATGGGGGTGCCGAGCGACGACGTCGTCCTGGTGCGCCTGGACCCGATCGGCCGCGCGGCCGCCGGGCATCCCCTGGCCAGCGTCGTCTGGGCGGACCTGCTGAGTCAGGCGGGAGCCAACTCGCGGCCGTTCGCGCGCTATCTGCTGATGATGATGATCGCCGGCGTGATCGCCGCCTTCGGCGTCATCTACGCCAACGTCACGCTCGTCGTCGGGGCGATGGCGATCAGCCCCGACGTGCTCCCGGTCACCGCGGCAGCGACCGCGATCGTCCTCGGCCGCTGGCGCCTCGCCGCCCGCGCGTTTACGGCGCTGATCATCGGTCTCGCCACCGTCTGCCTGGTCGGCATCGCCATCGCCTTTGTGGTTCATCAGCTCGGGTTGGTCACGACCAACTTCTCCATCGACCAGGAGAGCTTCCTGTCCGGTCTCGCCACGGTCAACATCTCGACTCCGGTCGTGGCGCTCGTCGCGGGCGTGGCCGCGATCCTCGCGCTCGAGACGAGGGCGAGCTCCGCCGTCGGCGTCGCGATCTCGGTCACCACGATTCCCGCCTCTGCCTATCTCGGCGTGGTGCTCGGTTCGGGCGAGGCTGACAAGGCCGGGAGTCCTCTGCTCGTGCTCGTGATCAACGTCACGATGCTGCTCGTCGGCGGCTGCGTGACCCTGCTGGCCCAGCGGCGGCTCGCCGAACGAGCGGGCGAGGCCGCAGCTCGCGCAGGACAGGCCGCGCGTGTGAGCACAGAGGACCTTCCCCGGTGACCGGCAGGCCGCGGGTCGTGGTCGCGTTCGCGCTCCCCGCCGCCGGTCTCGATCGCCTGCGTGCCCGCTTCGACGTCGACCTCCCGGACACGATCGCCGACGGCCCCTGGCTCCGGGCCCATCTCGCCGGAGCGGCGGCGCTCGTGACCACGCCCGTCATTCCGATCTCTGACGAGCTGCTCGAGGCGGCCGGGCCCTCGCTGAGGGTCGTCTCCAACTTCGGGGTCGGCTACGACAACCTCGACCTCGATGCCCTGCGCCGGCGCGGGGTGCGTGCGACGAACACGCCCGAGGTGCTGAGCAGCGCCACCGCCGAGCTCGCCGTGGCGCTGATGCTGGCCACTGCGCGGCGCGTCGTTGAGGCCGACGCGCTCGTCCGGCGCAGCCACTCGATTGAGATAGCGGCCGACGACCTCCTCGGGCGCGGGCTGGTGGGAGCCACCGTCGGGATCGTCGGCTTCGGCCGGATCGGCCAGCGCGTGGCCGAGCTGCTCTGCGGCTTCGACGTGCGCGTGCTCCACACTTCGCGCAGCGGGCGACCGGGAGCGGATCTGCGCCGACGGGAGCTGCCCGAGCTGCTCGGTGCCGCTGACTTCGTCAGCCTCCACGTGCCGCTCACGCCCGAGACCAGGCATCTGCTCGACCAGCGCACGATCGCGCAGATGAAGCCCGGAGCGATCCTGATCAACACCAGTCGCGGGCCTGTCGTCGAAACAGCGGCCCTGGTCGCCGCGCTGCGCAGTGGGCACCTGGCGGCCGCCGGACTCGATGTCTACGAGAACGAGCCTCACGTGCCCGAGGAGCTGTCCGAGCTGCCGAACACGGTGCTGCTGCCGCACATCGGGTCCGCGACCGCGCACACCCGTGATGCGATGGCGATCCTCTGCGCCGATAACGTGATCGATGTGATCGACGGCCGTGAGCCGGCCGCCGCGGTGATCTGACCTGAGAGGGGTGGCAGTGGATCAGCACAGGAAGCTAAGTCGCGACGAGTTCGAAGCCATGTTCGGGCAGCTCCGGCGCTGGGGCCGGTGGGGGGCCGAGGACGAGCGCGGAGCCCTGCACCTGATCACTGCCGCCCGGATCGCCGGCGCGGCCGGGCTGGTGCGTGAGGGGATGACGGTCTCGCTGAGCCTGCCACTGAACACCAATGCCGCCGCGCACAACCCGAACCCCGCCGATCACCACATGACGAACCTCGGCGAGGGCCCGGGGGACATCGATTTCATGATGGACTACGTGGGGTTGGATTTTCACCACGACGGGCACTCGCACATCGACGCGCTGTGTCACGTGGGCTACGAGGGATCGCTCTACAACGGCCGGCCCGAGGGCGCCGTGACCGACCAGGGAGCGGATGCGAACTCAATCGAGGTGCTTCAGAGCGGCCTGGTCGGGCGCGGCGTCCTGCTCGACATTCCCCGGCTGCGTGGCGTGGACTGGCTCGAGCCGGGGGAGAACGTGTTCCGGGAGGACCTCGAGGCGGCCGAGCGCGAGCAGGGGGTCAGCGTGGGCGAGGGCGACATCCTGCTCGTGCGGACCGGGCTCCCGCGACGGCTTGCCGAGGTCGGCCCATGGAACACGGCTGAGACCAAGGCGGGACTGCATGCGACCGCGATGCCGTTCATCGCCGAGCGCGGCGTGGCAGCCCTTGGCTCCGACGGGAACAGCGACACCGCGCCGAGCAGCGTCGAGGGCGTCGGGTTTCCGATCCACGTGCTGGCGATCACCGCGATGGGCGTCCACCTCATGGACTACCTCCAGTTCGAGGACGTGCGCATCAGGTGCGAGCAGGCGGGGCGCTGGGAGTTCCTGCTCGTGGCCGCGCCGCTCGTGATCAGTGGGGGAACCGGCTCGCCGCTGAACCCGATCGCGATCTTCTAGCTTCGCCCCGAGTCCGCAAATTCCGGCTTATGTCGGCGGACCGGAAGCACCCGTAACTCGACAACCCTCCTCATAGCTTTAGATGAATTCGCCATTTCTGGACGAATGTCGTATGCGGCCGCACGGCGCGGTGACGATAGGCATTTCAGGTCGTATTCATCACGAGCCCCTGGGGTTCGAGGGGCGTTACCAACAAGGTGGTTTCCAAATGCGTGGCACGAGCTTCTTCTCGGCGAAGCCGCGGCTCAGTCGCTCGCTGGCGCTCGCGGGCGTCGGATTGACGCTTGCCGTTTCGGCCGCACCTGCTCAGGCCGACAAGCCGCCGTGGGCGGGCGTACCGCACTCCAGTCACAGCGCTGGTGGTGGCGACACCGGTCACAAGGTCGGCGGCTGATCGAGGCCCCAGCGTGCTTCATCGCATCGGTGCGCGCCCCGCGAGCCCGCAGCCGTTCGTCGTCTACACCTGGTTGACGACTGCAGCTGCCGTGATGGTGTTCGCCGCGGCGTCCGGAAGCTTCGCGTGGCAGGTGGAAGCGTCCGGGCTGTTCTGGCTGCTCGCGCTGCTCGTTCTCGTCGGCGAATTGCTTCCGATCCCGGTGCCGCGGCGGGGAGGGCTGACCAAGGTCACGATCTCGGCCGCGTTCGCGTTCGCGATTCTGATCCGCTTCGGTCTCGCGCCGGCGGCCGCGGTCTACGTGGTCAGCGTGGTCATCGCCGATGCGCTTGACGGCGTGCCGGCGATCAGGGCTCTGTTCAACGCCTCGCAGTATGCGCTGGCGATGATCGCGGCCGCCGGCGTGCTGGCCTTGACGGGAGCGACGCCGCCGATGCCAACCGTCACCGGATCCGACGTGCTCGCGATCCTCGTCGCGGGTCTGGCCTTCTTCGTCGTAAACCATGCTCTCGCATGCGTGGGCGCAGCACTCCTCGCCGGCCTCCCGGTGCCGAACTACATTCGCGACGACCTCGTGTTCCAGGCCTGGACCGCTGGTTGCCTGCTCGCGTTTACCCCCGCGGTGGTCGCCTCGGCGCACGAGACCGTGGCCCTCGTGCCGATCTGCTTCGTGCCGATGCTGGCGATCTACGTCGGCGGGCACCAGGCCGCCGTGAACAGCCACCGTGCCTACCACGACGCGCTCACCGAGCTGCCCAACCGGGCCCTGCTCGCGGAGACGCTCGAGGGGGCGTTGCTCGCGGCCGAGCGTGATGGCGGTCCAATCGCCGTGATGCTGCTCGACGTCGACGACTTCAAGGCGATCAACGACACGCTCGGGCACGAGTCCGGCGATCTCGTGCTCAGGCGGATCGCGAAGCGCCTCGACGATGTTGTCCGCAATCGGATCATCCTGGCCCGCCTGGGCGGCGACGAGTTCGCCGTCGTGGTGCCCGGTGGTCCGGCCCAGGCGGAGGCAGCGGCGCGGGGGGTCCTGGCGGCGATCGATCCGCCGATGGATGTCGACTCGCTCGCGATCCAGCTCGCAGCCAGCATCGGGATCGCGTGCTACCCGCAGCACGGCCGCACGGTTCCCGAGCTGCTGCGCCACGCCGATGTGGCGCTGTACTGCGCCAAGGCGTCGAATGTGTCGTTCGAGATCTACGCCGAGGAGCACGACGAGTACAGCATCGACCGGCTGACGCTCGCCGCCCAGCTCCGGCGGGGTATCGATCGCGGCGAGCTCACGGTTCACTACCAGCCGAAGGCCCCGCTGCGCGGCGGCGGGATCTCCTCCGTCGAGGCGCTCGTGCGCTGGAACCATCCGCAGCTCGGCCGCATCGGGCCGGATGGGTTCATTCCGCTGGCCGAGCAGACCGGCGTGATCAAACCGCTCACCGAGTGCGTGCTCGAGACCGCGTTGGGGCAGTGCGACCAGTGGCGGCAGGAGGGCCTGAACGTGGCTGTTTCGGTCAACGTCTCGACGCGCAACCTGCTCGACCACGACCTGCCGTCGATCATCGGCGCATCGCTGGCCCGGTTCGATCTGCCGGCGACCTTGCTCGAGCTAGAGATCACCGAGAGCCGGATCGTCGCCGACATGAAGCGGGCGCGCGCCGCCCTCGACGAGCTGCGCGGGATGGGTGTGCGGATTGCTATCGACGACTTCGGCACCGGGTTCTCGTCCCTGTCCCAGCTCCAGCAGCTGCCGATCGACGAGATCAAGATCGACAAGTCGTTCGTCACGCGGATGGAGACCGACCACAACGACGCCGTGCTCGTTCGCTCGATCATCGAGCTCGCGCGCAACCTGGGACTGAGTGTCACGGCGGAGGGCGTCGAGAGCGAGAGCATCAAGACCAGCCTCGGGAAGCTGGGGTGCGACTTCGCCCAGGGCTTTCACATCGGCCGGCCGGCGTCAGCCGATGAGTGCCGGCGGCACCTCGAGGCATCGGCCCCGGTGCGGCCGATCGCCCTGGCGGCCACCGGAGCTCGCGCGTGAGGCGGCTGCTCGCGGTACTTGCCGTGCTCGCGAGCCTGCTCGTGTCCGCGGGCACGGCACAGGCCCAGGGGTCGGCCCCGTACGTCGTCATCTACAAGGATCACGCGGTGGGGGACGTGGCCGCCACCACGGAGAGGCTGCACGCGTCTCTCGGGATCAGCCCCGGATTCGAGTACGGGCATGCGCTGAAGGGGTTCGCGGCCCGGCTGACCCCCGGACAGCTCCGCGCGCTGGACTCAGATGCAGACGTGGCGTTCGTCGAACCCGACGTCACCTTTCACGCCACGGGCCTGGTCTCGCTGGCCGCGGGGGAGACCGAGCCGGTCGGCCTCCGGCGCGTCGGTGCGGCGACGCCGACGATGGTCCACGGCGCGAGCGGCGTCTCGGTCGCTGAGCTCGATACCGGGATCGACCTCTCGAACCACGATCTCAACGTGGTCAGCGGGGTCAACTGCATCAAGAGCGGAGCGCCGGCCCAGGACGACAACGGGCACGGAACCAACGTCGCCGGAATCATCGGCGCCGAGGACCAGGGCTCCGGCGTCGTCGGCGTCGCCCCCGGCACGAAGCTGTACGCGGTCAAGGTGCTCTCGAAGAACGGCACCGGAACGCTGTCGCAGATCCTGTGTGGGATCAACTGGGTCACCGCGAATGCGGCGGCCCTCAACATCGGGGTGGCCAACATGAGCTTGGCCGGGACCGGCAAGAGCGACAGCAGCTGCGGAGCCGTCAACAAGGACGCCGAGCACCAGGCGATCTGCGCGTCGACGGCGGCAGGAGTCGCGTACGTGGCGGCTGCGGGCAACAACTCGACCGACTTCGCGAACTCGATTCCGGCTGCCTACCCGGAGGTGCTGACCGTCACCTCGATGGCTGACACCGACGGGCTGCCAGGCGGCCTGGGCCCAAGGCCCTGCGTCTCCCACGAGAAGGACGATCTGTACGCGGCCTATTCCAACTACGCCGTTTCGATCGCAGAGCAGGCGCACACGATCGCCGCGCCCGGCGTGTGCGTGCTGTCCGACGGCCTCGGTGGCAGGACGAGCACCTACGACGGCACTAGCCAGGCGGCCCCGCACGTGGCCGGAACGGTCGCCCTGTGCCTGAACGACAGCGGCACTCCCGGTCCGTGTGCCGGCCTGAGTCCGGCGGCGGCGATCGCCCGGATCCGCGCTGATGCCGCCGCCGCCTCGAGCGCCGCGAACGGCTTCGCCGGCGACCCCTGGCATCCGGTGACCGGACGCTACTTCGGCTATCTGGTCAGCGCCGGCGGCTACTGAGGCCCATCAGCGCCTGCGGCCACCGAGGCCTCCTCGCCCTCCGGCGCGCCGGCCACCGCATCCTCAACCCGAACCCGCCGCGATTCGATCCTTTCCCAGCGCGCCTTCGAGCGGGCACGCCGGTGGCTGCCGGGCTTGTAGAACCACCGGGCCCACGGCGAGGTCGGCGAGGCGAGCCGGACCGCACCGATCAGCGAGAAGAACGGGATGAAGATGCCGAGCATTCCCAGCATCGGCTTGCCCTTGAGGATCGCCACGCTGGCGAGCGCCACGTCGATGACGACCGCGGTGAGCACCGTGTCGATCGACGACGCGTGGTGAAGGTCGAACGGCGTCAGCCCGAGCACGATCAGGCCTCCGAGCACGGCTGCGACCACGACGGCGTCAAACGAAACGCGCCCCTCGTCGGTCCAGTACACGTCCTCGAGGTGGATCCAGAGCGCGAACTCGTCGAGCGTCAGGCCCATGCCGACGCCGAACAGGCCGGCCAGGATCTCGGTTCGCGGGCTGCCCGGATGCGTGACGAAGCCGAGAAAGCCCGCGGCCATCAACAGGATGATCCCCCACACAAGATGGTGCAGGTGCAGCCCGCCGCTCGTGGTCACGCTTCCGGGCCACCACGGCACCTTCGGGCTCCGCATCAGCCGTGCGCTCGTGCGGATGAACAGGAACGAGCCCAGAAACGAGGCCAGCAGCACGAATCCCGCCCGCTGGTCCCGGTAGTCGAGGAAATGGGCAGGGAGCTGGATCTGGAATGTGATTGCGGAGGCGGACATGGCTTGCGGGCGGTCTTTTACTCCGGGCGGCGGTCCGAGTCAATGAAGGGCCGGTGCCGGACAGGCCCGGCGCGGCTCGGACGGGCTTCAGCCGGCGGGCCGAAGCCGTGCCCCGAGCAGCTCCAGATCCGCCTCCGTGAGCCCATGCGCCGCTAGCCAGGGTACCGATCCGCCCCAGCGCTCCTCGACCAGTTCGAACACGCGCTCGATTGCGCCGGGTTCGGGAGCGTGCGCGCGCGGGTCGTGTCCCTCGAGCTCGGCCCGGTAGGTGGACGAGGCGAGCAGGCGGTCGAGGATCGCCTCGATCCGCTCGGCCGTCGCGAGATAGTCGGCCACGATCTCCTCGCGGCTGAAGCCAGCGGCATCGAGGGCCAGGGCGACGACGACGCCGGTGCGGTCCTTGCCCGCGGCGCAGTGGACCAGGACGGCACCGTCGGTGTTGGCGATCGTTCTGAGCGACGCGGTCACCGAATCGGGCCGCCGTGTCAGGTAGCTCATGTACGCGCGGACGGTCGGCGTCTCATCCGGCGACTGCAGCGTGTCGCGTTGACCCCACGGCCGAACCGTGTCGAGCTCGAGATCGGTGTTCCCGCCCGAGTCGGGGAACAGCGAGCGGTGCTCGATTCGCACCGTGCTCTCGCCGCTCAGCGGACCTGGCCCCTCGAGCCGGACCTCGGTGTCGGTCCGCAGGTCGACGACGACCTTGAGTCCGTGCTCCTCGATCAGCCGCCGGACATCCCGCCGGCTGAGGCTCTGCAGGTTGTCCGAGCGCAGCAGCACCCCGGGCACGACGGCCCGGGCGTTCACGGCGCCGTCGAGCGCGATCCAGCGAGGATGGCCGACACCTGTGCTCATGCTGACCATGGAAGCATGCCCGTGACGGGCGGCTTTGACGGAGGTGTTATCGGGGCGGGGCGAGCGTCAGGAGCATCCGAGCTCATTTCGCCGATCGGAGCAGCGACATGAAGTCGGCGACCGGCCCGAGGTGCTTCAGCTTGTCGGGGTTGACCATCGAGCTGATGCCGGTGACCTGACCGCCGGCGATATCGAGCCCCATCACGCCGATCAGCCGCTGCTGTGGGTCGAGATAGAGCGCTCCCGGACTGCCGTTGACCTCGACGCGGCGCAACGACACCTCCGGAAGACGGGCGACGACAGAGTTGATCAGCGTGAGCGCGACGCGACTGCGGCCGCGCAGCGGCCGCGCGAGCGCCGGAACCTTGCCGCCGCCATCGCCGGTCAGCTCGACGTCGTGAGCGAGCAGCGCCTCGAGCCCGGCGAGATCGCCTTGCTCGATGGCCGCGAAGAACCGGGCTGCCAGCTCCTCGCGTTGCTCGCGCGTCGTTTGGAAGCGGACCCGCCCGCCCCGGCGCTGCTCGACATGCTTTCTGGCGCGGGTGGCGAGCTGGCGGACGCTTGCCTCGCTCTTGCCCAGAATCGCCGCTAGTGCGTATCCGGTTTGCTCGGGTTGGCGATGGGCGCGTGACTGGGTGGCGGGCCGGCGAGCGCGCCCGCGGCCCGGGCAGGCGCCCGGATAACGCCACTCTCGGTTCGCGCCCGGAGCCGAGAGTGACGTTGGCGCCGCTGGTGGGGGTCATCGTCACCTTCGCGCGCGCCGCCGCGCCGAGTGTGACGTTTCCCGAGGCCGAGAGCCGCGAGCCGAGAGCCGCGAGCCGGGAGCCGAGGCCGGGAGCCGGGTCGGCGGCGAGCGGGGAACGGGCGCCGGGGCGGGCATAACCTCGAAAACTCCGCTGCGGCCCGCGAGCATTCGAGGTTAAGTCTGCCCATCAGACCTAACCCGCCATCCCCTCCGCGCCAGGTCCGAGTTTTCGAGGTTACTCCCGCCTTCCCGCCGTCGCACTGGACTACAAACCCAGCGTGCCATGCACCCCAACCTGAGCCAACCGGATACGCACTTCGCCGCAATCTCGGCAAACCTGTAGTCGAACACATCGTGCAAAAGCAGCACTGCTCGCTGCTCGGGCGAGAGGCTCTCCAGCAGCATCAGCATCGCCAGCGACAGTGAATCGGCGGTCTCAGCGTGCCTGGCTGGATCATCGCCGCCATCGGTGATGATCGGCTCCGGCAGCCACTCGCCGACGTACAGCTCACGGCGGGCGCGCGCGGAGCGCAGCTCGTTGATCGCCAGCCGGGTGCTCACGGTGGCGATGAACGCGCGTGGCGATGCCGCTCGCCCCTGTCGAGCGCCTGATGCAGCCGTAGCAGCGCTTCCTGGACGGCGTCCTCGGCCTCCGACACGCTGCCGAGCATCCGGTAGGCGATTGCGAACGCGACCGGCCGCAGCTCCGTCGAGCAGTCGCTCGCGCTCGGTCATGCCGCTGCGAACCCTTCGCGCCAGCTCGGATACGCCGGGCGCCACCCGAGCTCGCGCTTGGCCTTCGCGTTGGACGCGCCGCGGATCTCGGTCATCATCATCGCGCCGGCCGCCCCGGCGAACAACCTCCCGACCAAACGCGGCACCCGCATCGGCTTCTTGGCGCCCAGCGTCTGCGCCAGCCCCGGGAGCCACTCGGCGACCGGGGCCGGGTCATCGTCGACCACGTTGTAGACACCGCGGCCTCCGTGCTCGATCGCCGCCATCGTCGCCTCCGCGGCGTCGTCGACATGGATGAACGACCACACGCCGCCGCCATCGCCGACCAGCGGGAACTTGCGCCTGCGGACCAGCTCGAACATCTCGGCGCCAGGTGCCAGCGAGGTGCCCGGCCCATAGAAGGCGCCGTAGCGCAGCACGATCCCCTCCGTCCACTCGGCCTCCAGGACCGCCTGCTCGAGATGCCGGAGCGCGGCTAGGGTCTCGCGCATCTCGCGCTCGGGCATCGGATCGAGCGGGTCCTCCTCGCTCTTGACCGGGCCGCCGATTCGCGCGTAGGCGCCAAAGGTCGCCACCGCCTGGGCGACGAACCGGCGCACCCCCACCGCCTGCCCGGCCGACAGCAGGTAGTCGGTGCCCTCCGTGCGCAGCCGGTTGGTCGGCGCGGAAGCGCGCTCCGAGTAACGCACGACCCCGGCAAGCGCGGTCAGCTGATGCACGATCACATCCGGCTTCGCCCGCCCCACCGCCTCCGCGACCTGATCTGGATCAAGCGCGTCGGCCACCACCGGCACAGCGCCCAGCTCGTAGAGCATCGCCTGCTTTGATTCGCTGCGCGTCATGCCGTGAACCTCATGACCAGCGGCGACCAGACGCGGCACCAGCTGCCTTCCAATCGCTCCCGTCGCACCTGCCACGAACACTCTCATCACCGGCTCCTTGATCGAGGATTACCCACACCTCAAAAGACAAGACAGGAGCCTCGGTTGTGACACGTCTGAGTCGGCGCGGTTGTTCCCGTCAGGCCGGAGCTCGGTGATGTGCCGCCCGGGCGCTACCCGGCAAGCGATCTGACGAAGTAAGGCGATACCGCGCGGGGCCCCGGGGAGAACTGGAGAGCGGCGGCCGCCGCGATGCACTCTCCGACGGCCGCGCGCTTCCCCATACCGCTCGAGGGAGGGGGCGCGTCCCTCGAGGTTTCACTCAGTTATCGCCCTACTCACTGACTGCCTGCATAGGGTCAAGACCCCATTTCCACACGACCGCGTCGCGGGCCGCGCGGCGCGAAGCCACTACCGCCGCCGTAAGCGCTCAAGCCACGCGCCGACAGCATCCGTCAGGTTCTGCGGGCTCATCAGGGTGTCCGCCTCCGGGCCGCTGAGGGCGGTTGCGGCCGCGTTCGGCCCCGGCGGCGGCGGCGTCGAACCCGCTCCGTGCACGTAGCGCCACAGCATCTGGTCGAACTGCTGCTCGGGCACTTGGTCGGCGACGTTGAAGTTGAGCCCGGCGGTCGAGGCGCGGTCCGCGGCCGTGTTGGGATTCCTCGCCAGCACGTTCACCTTCGGCGCGATGGCGTTGTACGGCGCGCCGTTGCTCGGCGTCGAGCCGAACGCGGAGTACAGCGGCACCGCCAGCGTCTCGGCCAGGTTCGCCGGCTTCATCCCGACGACCAGCTCGAGCGTCCGGAGGAATGACAGCTCGTCGTAGCGGTTGTGAACCACGGCGCCGCGCTTCGCGTACGGGCTGATCACCATCACCGGGATTCGATGCGCGTCCACATGGTCGGCGCCGTTCTGAGCGTCATCCTCGAGCACGAGGATCAGCGAGCTCTTCCAGATCTTCGAATGGGAGATCTGATCGACGGCTTCGCCGAGCGCCCAGTCGTTGTCGGCGACGTCGGCGTAGGGCGTGCGCTTGCCGGGACCGACGCCCTCAGTGTGGTCAAGCGGGAGCACCATGTAGGTGATCGCTGGGACCACGTTGTGGGCCAGTTGCTGCTGAAAGCGCGCCAGCCAGCAGGCGTAGCGCGAGTGCGACCCGGCCGGCGCGCCCGCCGGAAGCGAGGAGTCGAACACGTCCGTCGTAGACGGCCCGAACACCGGCGAGAAGATCGACAGGTCGCTGTCGTAGCACGCCGGCAGCGAGGGGCCGCCGGGATACGCCGGCCCGCCGCCGAACAACTGCACGTCCGAGCCCGCAAGGACCTTGTTCTGCCGCGTCTGCTCGGCCGGCGTTCGATCCTTATCCGCGAACACCGACGGCGCCAACATCGCACCGATCACCTCGCCGTAGTTGTAGAACGAAATGTTCTGGCTCAGCGCCCGGTCGAAGATCGAGCCCATAGCCGGGGCGCTGGCCTCCGTCAGGCCGAAGTCAACCGGGCGCCCCCGCTGCCCGTAACCGCTGCCACCGCTGGTCGACGGCCAGTTCCGGATCACGTACGGCGGCACCGACCCGGAGTCGGTCCAGTAGTGACCCTCGATCGAGATCTGAGAGTCTGCGTAGACATGATCGAGCAGCGGGAAGCGGGTGACCAGCGCATGCTCGTTGGGCGTGATGTGCGGCCCGAACAGCGTCAGCTTCGAATCGCCGTCGCCGCGGCCGATGTCGCCGAACACCTGGTCGTAGGTGCGGTTCTCCTTGATGATGAAGAACACGTGCTTGATCGGGCCGTTTGAGTGGATCGGCGTTCCCTTCGGCGGCGATTGCGAATCGGTCGGGACCAGCTCCCGCTCGGCCACGGGGGTGAGTCCGCGGATTCGCTGGTCGCTCGGGAACTTGAGCACGCCGGCGTCGCCGCGCGCGATCGCCGGCAGATACTGGAAGTGCAGGCTGACCCCGTTCGATGCGTTCTGCGGCGACAGCGGGTTCGGCCCGTTCAAGTTCGGTCCGACACCGACGCCGTTCGCAGCGACCCAAGTCAGCAGTCCGTTCACCGACGACGTGCCCGCGAACGTCGGGTACGCCGCAGTCGGGATTCGTCCGAGCGGCTCGAGCAGCCGCACCGAGCGCTTGCGTGTGCCGCCCGGGTTGCACACTTTCGCCTTGGACAGCGGAATCACCGCGATCGCGTCCTCGCCCGAGTCGGCTGACAGCAGGTCGCAACCCCGGGGCGTGACGCTCAGCGCCGTCGGCGTCGTGCCGTTGCCGCGCGCGTGCATCAGCGAGATCATGCCCCGGACGCGGAGCTTGTGCGTGTCGATCGCGGCGATCACGTCCTCGTTGGAATTCGCGACGAACGCGAGCGGAGCCGCCGGGTCGACGGTGATCGCCGTCGAGTCGGCGAGGTGCGGGCCGACCCGAAGCGTCTTGACGACCTTCGTGCTCGCCAGCTTGATCACCGACACCGTGGCCTGAGTCTCGCTGGTGATGAGTCCGTAGCGGCCGTCCGAGGTGATCGCTGCGCCGTACGGATAGTGGCCGACCGACACGAACCGGACCTTGCGATTTGCGGTGTTGATCACGGCCGCGGTGTCCGCCAGGTTGAGGGCAGCGATCAGCGTCTTGCCGTTCGGGCTGACGGCGAGGCCGAGCGGCCACGACTGCTTCTTGGTCGTCGGCGGGAACGCCTGCTCGGCGGGCGCGCTCGCCGGCGGCGGCACGGGGATCACGCCGTTGCGCGTCGCCTTGCCAGTCTTAGGGTTGACCTTGAACACCGCGATCACGTCGCCATCGACGCCAGGGGTACCGGGCCGGACCTTGTTCGAGGCCAGCGTCGACTCGGGGATCCCCGAGACGTACGCGGTCTTGCCGTTGGGGGAGAATGCCATCTCACCATTGAGGCCGGGCATCACGATGCTCTGCACGACCCTCGCGGTCCCGTGTCCGCGTTTTGTCCCGACTGCGACGATCCGGATGTCGTTGCGCGCGATCCCTGACGACAGCGTCCACAGGAAGCGGCCGTTGGGACTGAGCGCGCCGCCCATCGGGTCATTGCCGAGACCGACGAGCCTGCCGGTCGGCTGTAGCTGCCGGCCGTCGGGCTGGATCCGGTTGCCCGGGCCGATCACCCCGTTCGAACCCGAAACCACCGCGTCTGCGGTGCCGACACCTGCCGCGAGAACCATGGTCGCGACCAACCCTCGACGCCAACCAAGTCTCATCTCGACCGAGCCTTCCAGATCAGGCAGCGACGTTGAACCTACTCCTCAGAGAGGGTGCGAGCAAGCCGATCTCCCATGCTTAACGAGCCGCGCCGCGCCGCGCGCGCCTCGTCGGATGCGCGGCCCACGCGGCGCAGGTCAGTCGGCGAGCTTCTTCCAGTAGCGGACGTACTCCCGCTCGTGACCGAGTCCGCATTCGAGCGCGAGCCGCATGCCGGGAGACATTGCCTGCCCCGCTTGCTCGCGGTACTGCTCCAGCCGCTGTTCATGCAGCGCCAGCTGAGCCTGGGCCAACTGCGCGGGGTCGGCGCCGAAGAACAGTTTCAGGACCCCGGGGTCACGCAACTCGAACGGCTCGCCGGCCGGCTCGGCGCGCCACGCGTCCAGCGCTGCCTGTCCGGCCTTGGTCAGTCGGTAGAGCTTGCGCCGCCGGCCGCTCTGCTCCTGCCGTTCCTCCAGCAGCCGCTCGCGTGCCAGCCGCGAGCACTCGCTGTACAGCTGCGTGTGCGCCACGGTCCAGAAGTTTCCCGTGGTGGCTTCCGCGATGCGTTTGATGTCGTACGGGGTGGCCGGCTGGCTGAGCTCCACGAGGCCCAGGACCACGTAGCTGGTCGTGCTAAGACGGACGCTTGACATCGGTTCGATCATAACTTACGGTTTGGACGATACGGCTCGAACCATACGGGAGGCATCATGGCAGTAAGCACTGCGACCGCGACCTACGGGAAGGGCCTTCAGAGCTTGGAGGAGGAGATCACCGTCGATGAGCTTGCGGTCACCGGTGAGCTGCCCGCGTGGCTGAGCGGCTCGCTCCTGCGCACGGGGCCGGCCAAGTTCGAAGCCGGTGAGCGGCAGTTCAACCATTGGTTCGACGGTCTGGCGATGCTGCACCGCTTCACCTTCGGCGACGGTCGCGTGTCTTACGGCAACCGCTTTCTCGAGGGCCGGACTGAACGCGCCGTGCGCCACGAGGGGCGGATCGCCTACCCCGAGTTCGCCACCGACCCGTGCCGAACGCTGTTCCAACGCGTGCAGACGCTCTTCAGGGGCGGTCCCGAGTTCGGCGATTCGGCCAACATCAACGTCGTCAAGCTCGGCGACCACTTCCTGTCGATGACGGAGGCGCCGATCTCGGTCGAGTTCGACCCTCTGACGCTGAGGTCGGCTGGCGTTCCCTACATGCCGCCGGGCAACCTCACGACCGCCCACCCGCATTTCGACCGCCACGACGGTGCGATGCTGAACTTCGCCGTCAACCTCGGCCCGCGCAACGAATATCGCTTCTACCGTGTGCCCGCCGAGACGATGACGCCCGAGGTCATCGCCCGCATCCCGGTCAAGGAGCCGGGCTATGTGCACTCCTTCGGCCTCACCGAGCACTGGTATGTGCTGGCCGAGTTTCCCTGGAAGGTCAACCCACTCCGGCTCGCGCTCTCCGGTCGACCGTACGCCGAGAACTACCGCTGGAAGCCGGAGCAGGGCACCCGCTTCATCCTCGTCAACCGCCTCACCGGCGAAATCCACCAGCCGCTCGAAACCGATGCGTGCTTCGCGTTTCACCACGTCAACGCCTACGAGGACGGCGATGAGCTGGTCGTGGACGCGACCGTGTATCCGGACGCCTCGATCGTCGAAGACCTGTACCTGAACCGGCTACGAGTCAAGGCTCCGGATGCGCACCCAGAGCTGCGCCGCTTTCACCTGCGGCCGATCGACGGCACGGTCGCCTACGAACGGCTGATCGACCCGCCGCTCGAGCTGGCGCAGATCAACTACGCACGCTGCAACGAGCGACCGTACCGGTACGCGTGGGGGGTCGGGGACGAGAGCGACTGGATCGACCGCATCGTCCGCGCCGACGTCCTCGAGCGCACCTCAACCCACTGGCACGAACCCGGGTGCTGGCCCGGCGAGCCGGTCTTCGTGAGCCCGCCTGAGGGAACCGACGAGGACGACGGCGTACTGCTCTCGGTCGTGCTCGACGGTCGAAGCAACGGCTCATTCCTGCTTGTGCTCGACGCCGCGGACCTGCGTGAACTCGCCCGTGCCCAGGTGCCACACCACATCCCGTTCTCATTCCACGGCCGGTTCGCCGCCAGCGCAACTCCCAGCCGTCAGTCGGTCGCATAGAGTCGCGCGGACCAACCAAACCGGCAAGAACAGGAGCGGGCATATGTACGTAAGGATCGCGCGGTTCGAAGGCGGCGAGCGCAACTGGGACGACTTCGCCGCAGGCGTTCGCGAGACAATTCGCAGTGGCGGAAAGGGCACTCCGTTCGAGAGCGCGCGCGACGCGGCCAAGCGGATGATGCTGCTTGTCGATCGCGAGAACAATCGAGGTGCCAACCTGATCCTCTGTAAGACGGAAGACGACCTGCGGCGGGTCGACGCTGCGATGAACGAGATAACGCCGGCGGCCGGACGCGGAGCCCGAACCTCAGTCGAGCGCTACGAGGTAGTGCTGGATGAGGAGCCGGCCAAGTAACCGGGCCCGCTGGCCAACACACGCCCTGGCTAGCATCGGTCTTCGGTGATCGAATCGTCCGCGACGCAACCCAGGGAGCAAGACGGGACGCTGCCCGCTCGGCGCCCGGCGATCCTTGCTGTCGACGACGAGCCGGCGGTGCTCGCCGCCGTCTCACGAGACCTCAGGCGGGGGTTCGGCGAGCGCTACCGAATCTTGCGCGCCGGCTCGGGCGCCGAGGGGCTCGACATTCTCAAGCAGGTCCGAGCTCGCGGCGAGCACGTTGCGCTACTGGTGGCGGATCAGCGGATGCCGGGGCTGTCCGGCACGGACTATTTGGTCAAGGCCCGGGAACTCGTGCCGGAGGCCAAGCGCGTGCTGCTGACGGCGTACGCCGATACCGAGGCGGCGATTCAAGCGATCAACGAGGTCTCCCTCGACTACTACCTCCTGAAGCCGTGGGACCCGCCTGAGGAGGAGCTCTACCCGGTGGTCGAGGACCTGCTCACCACATGGGAGGCGGGCGCGGCGTTGGACGCTGGCGGCGTGCGCGTGATCGGTCATCGCTTCTCCAAGCAATCGCACGACGTACGCGACTTCCTGGCGCGCAACCGCGTTCCCGCGCGCTGGTTGGACGTGGAGCGCGACGGCGAGGCGCGCGAGCTGCTGGCGGTCGCCGGCGTCGACGCCGATCGGCTGCCGGTTGCGCTGCTCGAGGACGGTTCGGTACTCGAGCGTCCGACCACGTTTGAACTGGCGGAGCGGCTCGGGATCTCGGCCCAGCCCGCGGGCGATCACTACGACCTCGTGATTGTCGGCGGCGGCCCTGCCGGTCTCGCGGCCGCCGTGTATGGCGCCTCGGAAGGGCTGCGCACGGTCATGGTCGAGCGTGAGGCGCCCGGCGGCCAGGCCGGTCAGGCAAGCCGGATCGAAAACTACCTGGGCTTTCCAGCCGGGCTGAGCGGTTCTGACCTGGCGCGGAGAGCTACCGATCAGGCTCGGCGGCTTGGCGCCGAGCTCGTGACGGTTCAGGAGGCGATCAAGCTCGAGGTCGAGGGAGCCGGGCGGCTGGTCGCGCTCACCGGCGGTGGTGTGCTGAGCGCCAACACGGTCCTCGTCGCATCCGGCGTTTCCTACCGCCAACTCGATGCTCCAGGATTCGCCGAGTGGACCGGGGCCGGTGTCTACTACGGTGCGGCATTGACCGAGGCGCGGGCGTGCGCCGATCAGCATGTGGTCGTGATCGGCGGCGCCAACTCCGCCGGCCAGGCTGCCGTCTACTTCAGCGGGTACGCCAGCCGTGTGACCATGCTGGTGCGGGCCGACTCGTTGGAGCGCTCGATGTCGCGCTACCTGATCGAGCAAATCGCGGCGTTGCCGAACATCACGGTCAGAACTGGCACGCAGGCGATCGGGGCGCACGGCTCCGATGGCCACCTGAGCTCGCTGACGCTTCGCGCCGCCGATGGGACCGAAACGGACGAGCAGGTCGACGCATGCTTCGTGTTCATCGGCGCAGCTCCGCGCACCGATTGGCTCCAGGGGGTCGTGGCTCGCGACGAGCGGGGGTTCATCCTGGCCGGACCGGAGGTCCGGGATCACGGCTGGCCCCTCCCACGAGACCCCTACGTGCTTGAGACGACCGTCCCCGGCGTGTTTGTCGCGGGCGACGTGCGCGCGCGCTCGATCAAGCGCGTGGCAAGCGCGGTTGGGGAAGGCTCGATGGCGGTCTCATTGATTCACGAGTACCTGGCAACCGCGTGACCGAGCCTGAGCGCCCAAGCCTCGAAGAGCTGCGGACGATCGATCTGTTCGACGAGCTCGATCACGAGCAGCTCCTACGGTGGCAACGGACTGCCGTGATTCGCGAGCAGCCGGCCGATTCCGTGGTCTCAGAGGCGGGAACCGATGGGGCAGGGGAGTTCCTGCTGCTGCTCGAGGGAGTAGTCCAGGGGTTGGTGGTCGAGGCCGGGCGCGTCGAGCCGGTCACGCGCCAGGTCGCCCCGACCTGGATGGGGGCGATCCCCGTTCTGACGGGAACGGGGTTTGCCGGCCGTATGGTCGCCGAGACGGACGTGCGGTTGGCCGCCATCCAGGCGGACGACTTCGTCGAGCTGGTGATGAGCCAGCGGCCGGTGCACATGCGCGTGATGCGAGCGATCCGGCCGGTCGCGGCGCGGATTGCGGTGCGTGAGCAGACGCGCGAACGGCTCGCGTCCCTCGGCACGATGGCTGCCGGGTTGGCGCACGAGCTGAACAACCCAGCGGCCGCGGCCCGCCGCGCTGCGTCCGACCTGGCCGAGGCGCTCGACGTGTTGGCCTCGACCATCGGGCGCTTCGTCGAATCCGGGATCGAGCGCGAGCAGGCGCGGGAGCTCGTGACGATGCAGCGTGACGCGTTGGCCCGTATCGAGGCAGGCGACACATTGTCAGCGCTCGATGCGGCCGACGCCGAAGACGATCTGATCAAGTCGCTGGAGCGTCTCGGCGTCGCGGAGCCGTGGCGGCTCGCCACCCCGCTGGCGGCGGCAGGCGTCGATGGGGTGTGGCTCGATCAGGTCGCTACGGTCGCTGGCGAGGGCGCAAGTGCCGCGATCGCTTGGATCGCCGCGTCGCTGACCGCGCGCGAGCTGGCCGCTGAGATCTCAGAGTCGACCGACCGAATGGGCAAGCTGGTCAAGGCGATCAAGGCGTATGCGTTCATGGACCGCGGCGAGCTCGTGGAGACCGACATCCACGAGGGTCTTGAGACGACGCTCGTGGTCCTCGGGCACAAGCTCAAGCACACCTCGATCGAGATCAAGCGCGACTACGACCGCTCCCTGCCGAAGCTGACGCTGCGCGGCTCGGAGCTCAACCAGGTCTGGACGAACCTGTTGGCGAATGCGATCGAGGCACTCGGGGAGTCGGGCACGATCCGGATCAGCACCGTGCGTGACGGGGTTTGCGCTCGAATCGACATCGCCGACGACGGCCCCGGAATCCCGGCCCAGATCCGCGATCGGGTCTTCGACCCATTCTTCACGACCAAGGACGTCGGGGAGGGGACCGGTCTGGGGCTGGACACCGCTCGGCGGATCGTGACCGAGCGGCTGAATGGGTCGATTGAGTTCGAGTCAGAGCCGGGCCGGACCGTATTTCATGTTTGGCTGCCACTTAGCCCCTCTCCTCAGCTGGGCACGGGCGGATCGCCGCAGGAGGGAGTACCGGGCGCCTGACGG
Source organism: uncultured Solirubrobacterales bacterium (assembly GCA_963796645.1). Taxonomy (GTDB): domain Bacteria; phylum Actinomycetota; class Thermoleophilia; order Solirubrobacterales; family Solirubrobacteraceae; genus Palsa-465. Next base: position 513,883 of record CAWCMQ010000012.1, read on the forward strand.
CCGCGCGTCTGTACGCCCCTCAGCTCGAGACGCGGACATACAGATACGCCGGCACCTGCAGGAGACCCGGGCCCGTCGCCAGGAGGCGGAAATGACCGGCGAAGTAACCGAGGACCTCGGGTGTCCAGGGGACAAGACGGTTGGTCCGGCCGCGACCGTCGCAGATCGGCGCGGTGGGAGGCCCACACTGGAGCCACACGAACCCAGCCTGGCGCAAGCCTGAGAGCCAGACCGTCTGCAGCGATACATCGGCGCTTGAAGCCATCAATGCATTTCGGCCGCCCGCGAGCGCGAGGGATGTCCCGAAGGCGTCGACCATCTTGGGGCATTTCGGATCGGTTGAGACGAAGCGGACGGCGGCGATCGTCACCGAAGCGTTGTCGGCGACGACGCATGAACCCGCGGGTACGAGCCGGTCGACCCACGCGGTGAACGCAGGTGCGGCCAGACCAGCCTCGTTGTGCAGCCGGACACCGGCCATGGCCGCGATCGCGATCATCGCCGCGATCGTCAGTCCCCGCACGGCCGCCGGGGCCAGCCCGCGGACCAGCCCCGTGACTGCGAGCGCGACAGCGAGCCCCAGAAGTGGCGCGAAGAAGCCAGCGTAGTGGGGGTAGTAATCGGCCGGCCACAGGAACGCAAGCAGCGCGATCGCCAACGTCCCGATCGCGAATCGATCAAGCGTTGGCATGAAGCGAGGCCTGGACACCGCCGCATGGGCCACTCGCACCAGCATCAGCACGGCGATCGCCAGGCTGGCTGAGATCACGATCAAGCTCGCAACCTGCGCGCCGGTAGGTGGCCGCGCTCCCCATTCGCCCAGATCCTGGACGCCGGATAGGCTCGCCAAGCGCATGAGAAGCGGTACGCGGGCGACATCGGTTCGCGATAGCTGCGCCGCGACCACGCTGCTGAAGAACTGGCTGGGGGCGATCGCAATGAACGGGATCACCGGGATCGCGAACCCGGCTGTCACACCGCCGAGATAGGCCCCAAGGCTCCGGCGGCCGCGGACTCGCCAACAGAGCCACACCAACACAAGCACGGGCAGGATCGCCCACACCTTGATCGCCCCGGCGATGCCGAACGCGACGCCGCCGAGCGCCAGTCGCCTTCGGCTCGAGGTCAGCTCGTCACCCTGGAACATGACCAGCAGGCCGAGCAGGCACGCCAGCATCAACCAGGGCTCCAGAAAGACGGAGCTCGCGTCAAGGATGCCATCCGGATTGACCGCGAGGAGCCCGCAGGCCAGGGTCGTGGCAAGCAGGCCACGATGCCGTACCAGCAGGCCGACCAGCAGCACGCCGGCCGCGCTGGCGCACGCGGTGAGGATTCGGGCCACGGCGAGCCCTCCATCGGTTCCGATCACCTTCGACAACAGCGCCACCGGCGAGAGAAGCAGTCCGATCCCGGGAGGGTGCATGAACACGTAATCGCGGTAGGGGAGCGACCCATCAACCAGCCGAAGCGCGGTACCGAAGTCGGCGCCGTCGTCGTAGGTCGTCGGACCGGTCAGGTAGTTGGGCCGGGCGAGCTGGTAGAGGCGCAGACCCAGCGCGAGCCCCGTGGTAAGGAGGATGCTGGCCCGCACCAGCGTGAGCTGGCGCGGCCACCTGAGCGGCGCCGCACGCTCAGCGGCGACTTGTAGCGACTGAGCTGTCCGGGAGATCGCCGACACGGGGCTACCGGACGACCGCGATCAGGCTCTGCGGGAACCGACCCTCGCTGCAGGCCTCGATGATCGACACGGTCCGCATCTGCGGCGGCCATTCTCTGGCACAGCTCGGACGGCGACGGCAGCCGCGATCAGGCGTGAGGTCGGGATGTGTGCCGTCCGGTCGCCGCCATACCTTGCGGCGCCGTGGAGTCCAGCTCGACTCTGATCAACCCGCTTGCCTGGCCATCCGCATCGTGGCGGGCGCGGCTGGTCGCTGCCCTCCCCGCACTTCGTTGGCCGGTGCTCATGTATCTGGGCAGCAGGGCCCTGATACTGGCCGTGGGGCTGGTGGACGGGTTTGTCCACCACCGCACGCTGACGCTCGAGCTCGCCAACTGGGACGGCAAGTGGTACGGCACGCTGGCCAACGACGGCTATCCGCGGTCGCTGCCCCTCGCGCCCAACACGCTTGGGTTCTTCCCTCTGTATCCGCTGCTCGTGCGCCGCTTGGCCGGTGTGCTCGCACATCTCGGCCTGGCGAACAACTTCATGTCGCTGATCGACCTGTCCGGGGTGATCCTGTCGGGAATTGGCGGTCTGGTGACTGCCGTGCTCGTGCAACGGCTGGCAAGCGGCTGGTGGGGACAGGCAGCCGGCCGACGCGCGGTCGCGCTGTTCTGTCTGTTCCCCGGGTCTGTCGTGTTCTCGATGGTCTACGCCGAAGGACTGATGCTGCCGCTGGTGGCCGGGTGCATCCTGGCGCTGCAGACGCGGCGCTGGCTGCTCGCCGGGGTCCTGGCTGGCCTGGCCACGGCGACGGAGCCTGAGGGAGTGATTCTGATCGCGGTCTGTTGTGTTTCCGCTGCCCTAGAGCTCCGCCGGTGCGGCTGGGGCAGCCGGCTGGGGCGGCGGAGTCTCGTCGCGCCGGCGCTGTCCGTGACCGGCGTGGCCGCCTTTGCCTTGTTTCTGTGGACACACACAGGAACGCCGTTCGCGATGCTGATCGTCCAGCATCAGGGGTGGCACGAGGGATTCGATCTCGCCTCACTGCTGCATCAGGCGCAAAGGCTCGTCTGGCGGATTTCACACCATCAGCCGTCCAGGCTGTTCTATCCGCCAATCGGCGCCCTGGCCGGCGCGGCGGTATTGGTGGTCCTCCTGGGCTTGATGTTCAAAAGGCGACGCTCAATCTCAATCGAGGCCTGGACATGGACGCTCGGCATCGCGCTGGTCGCACTGTGCACGGAGCACCTGCCGCCAAACTCGCGGATGCTGATCACGGCCTTCCCGGCCGTTCTGGTGGTGGCCACCTACGTCGGGGGCCGGCGGTTCTGGCTCCTCCAGAGCGTGAACGTGCTGCTGCTCGTGGCAACCGCGTGGCTCACGTTCGTCTTCCCGCGCGCGCTCCCGCCGTGAGCGCGTTTCGTACGGGAACGGTGCGTGGTGCCGTTCGCGGCTTACCTCGCGGGCGGTTCGATGGCGCCCGGGAGCAGGCGCGGCTCGATCATGTTCTCCTCAGCCGCGCCGCTTTGGTCGCGCCGGACGTGGTAGGCGCGGGCGCCGGTTACCTCGGCCACCGCCTCGACCATTTCTGTCCCGCGGTAGAGCAGCCCCACTCCGTTGTCGGTCGCATACCCGGCGGGTAGCATGCCCTCGGCGACGAGTCGCTGAAAGAGGGGGCGGCGTTGTTCCTCGGCGTCGTAGTGCACGCCGTTTGAGAAGGGTAGGAAACCGAGCGCGTCGGTCACCGGGCGCAAGTCCGGCCCATAGGCGTCGGTGGTCCCACCGACGTGCCAGCAGACCGACCCCGCCGAGACCCCAGCAAGCACGACGCCCGCCTCCCAGCAGTTCCTCATCGCGCTGTTAAGGCCGTGGAGCCGCCACAACGCGAGCAGGTTCGCTGTGCTGCCACCCCCGACCCACACGGTGTCCTGTGCCAGCAGGTGGGCCGCCGGGTCCGACACGTTGGGCATCGGGAACAGGCTCAGGCAGGAGACCTCCACGTCGCGTTCGTAGTAGGCGGCGTGCATCGTGGCATTCCACCAGGCCTGGTCACCTCCGGCGGTGTTCACAAAGCACAGCCTCGGCCTCGACGAGGGGCGCGCCAGCTCCAACGCGTAATCGAGCAGCGGGGCTGGGCGCACGACGGTTCGGGGATCCCGGAAGAGGCCGCCGCTGGTGGCGAGGATCGTCGGCGTCTCGGCGGGCAAGCAGCACAATCTGCCACACCCAACGCGCTCGTCGCCCGCAGCCCCGCCGGCGCGCCGACGCGGTCAAACGACCGCGAGGCAGGCCCTGACGGACCGAAGCCCCGCAAGAGTGAGGCCTTGCCGATTCGGAGAGCACCACGATGATCGGCGATCGGATCGCTTGTCGTCCGACGCGGCGAGTCGCCGAGCTCGTCGCCTTCTCGAGGGGAGAGAAGTCTTGAGAACGCGTGCAGCGGGGCGCTGGATTGTCGCTCTCTAGGAGAGTGGCGGGCTCCTATGGGTAGGTAGATTTCCGCAGCGCTTATGTAGTGCTTTACGGTGAGGCGCGTCGCGGCTTCGGACGATCCTTGTCCTATGGCCGCATCGGTTCGTCCCCGGCATCATGCGTACGGTCTGGTTCCGCGGTCATGGGATTCGGCTTTGACCCAGCCGAGCGGTGCCGTGGTCGACAGGGCGGAGCGGCTGGCCCGTACCGGTAGCTGGGAGTGGGATCTCGAGTCCGACGAGTTGTTGTGGTCGGACAACATGTTTCGCCTGCTCGGTGTGCAGCCGGGCGGGGTTACGCCTTCGCCGGAGTACGTGTTGTCGCGGATGCATTGCGCTGACCGGGTGCGCGTTGCACGGGAGCTCGAGGCAGCGCGGCGGGATGGCCGGTTGCCGAACGTGACATATCGGGTTGTGTGGGCCGATGGCAGCGTCCGGTGGCTGCGCTCGTTCTCCGAGCTTGCCGAGAATAGGGATGGGCACCCCGTGCGCATGGTTGGCGCTGTGCAGGACGTGACCGAGCTTGTGGAGGCGCAGCGCGCGGCGGCCGAATCCTTGACGCTCCTCGAGGCGCTGCAGGAGAGCGCGCCGGTCGGCTTTGCGTTGGTCGATCGTGAGCTGCGCGTACTACGCATGAATGGCGTTCTTGCCGAGGTCAACGGCGCTCCGGTCGAGGAGCAGATCGGCCGGACCGTCGCCGAGCTGGTTCCGGATATCTGGTCGCAGATGGAGGCCGTGTATCGGCGTGTGCTCGACACGGGCGAGCCGGTGGTCAACCTCGAGGTTGATCGTGAGCGGGCGTTGACGCACGATCGTCGGCACTGGCTGGCCAATTATTACCCCGTGCTGGTCGACGATGAAGTCATCGGGGTCGGGGTGGTTGTGACGGACGTAACCGAGCGCGCGGAGGCCGAGCACTTCCGCTCGACGATGATGGACACGATGGTCGAGGGTCTCTACGCGTTGGACGACGAAGGTCGTGTCGCGTTCATGAACTCTGCGGCGGAGCGGATCCTCGGGTGGAATGAGGACGAGCTGCGCGGCAAACCGATGCACGACATCATCCATTTCCAGCATGCGGACGGATCGCCTAATCCTGCGGAGGACTGTCCGCTGCTGGAGGTCCGCAAGCTGGGCAGGCCCACGCGCAGAAGCCACGAGGCGTTCACGCGCAAGGACGGGACGATCTGTCCTGTGTCCTACTCGGCCGCGCCGTTGCGCAACGGCTGGAAGAGCAACGGGGTCGTCGTCGTTTTCCGCGATACCAGCGATGAGCACGCGGAGCACGAGCGGATCCGTCGCGAACTCGACACGCTTGCATGGGTCGGACGGATCAGGGACGCGATCGACGAGGATCGGCTGACGCTCTACTCACAGCCGATCGTTCCGCTTGTCGGCGGGCAGCCCAGTCAGGAGCTGTTGCTGCGGATGATCGGTCCCAACGGCGAGGTCATCGCGCCCGGTAGCTTCCTGCCGGTGGCCGAGAAGTACGGGATGATCGCCGAGATCGACCGCTGGGTGATCAGCCACGCCGCCCGTCTCGCCGCGAGCGGTCAGAACGTCGAAGCCAACCTCTCCGCCGACTCGATCAGCGACCTCAGCCTGCTGACCTTCATCGAAAACGAGCTGCGCGACGCCGGCGCGGATCCCGCGAAACTCGTCTTCGAGATCACAGAAACCGCCCTCATGAAGGACATAGAAGCCGGAAAGGCTTTCATAGCCGGGCTCACGGACATCGGCTGCCGGGTTGCCCTCGACGACTTCGGCACCGGGTTCGCCAGCTTTACCTACCTCAAGACCTTCAACCTCGCATATCTGAAGATCGACATTGACTTCGTGCGGAACCTGCACGCCGACACCGCCAACCAGCATCTCGTCAGAGCCATCGCAGGGCTCGCCAAGGACTTCGGCTACCAGACGATCGCCGAGGGTGGCGAAGACGCCGAGACCCTAGCCATGCTGGTCGACTACGGCGTCGACTTCGCCCAGGGCTTTCACATCGGCCGCCCGTCACCAACCACGAGCTCCTGAGGAACTGTCGCTATCTCGGCCGCAATCCCGCAGTTGATCAACCCTCAGACTCACAGGCGCAAGGGCAGCCATGCTCGGGCAATTCGGCGCCACCCAAAGCGGCGCTGAGGACCAAGAGGCACAGGTCCGGCCTAGGCGATCAACCGCCCGGGGCGCGTGGAGTCCGAAGCCGCTCCACAAACACGAAAGCCGCTGACTTGCAGCGACTTTCCTAATGGAGCTAGGGGGACTCGAACCCCCGACCTCCTGGGTGCGATCCAGGCGCTCTCCCAACTGAGCTATAGCCCCGTGCGGCGGCGATTGCCGCGCGGTGGAGCCACAGTTTAGCCCCGTTCGGAGCTGCGCAGGCTCTGCAAGCGGCACCCTGGTTGCATCCCGACTGGCGGATTTGCGCGAACCGGCCGATACGCTCAGGACGGGCCGGGCATCGCATGAGCTTCCGTACGCGCCTAACCAGCTTCTTCGTCGTCATCGTGATCGTGCCGATGCTGGCCGTCGGCTTCCTCGTATTCCGGCTCATCAGCCAGAGCCAGCAGGGCAAGGCCGACGCGCGGGCCAACGGCTTGGCGACCGCCGCGGCCAGCATCTACACGCGCGAGGCCGCGACCGGGCAGCTCGATGCCAAGACGATCGCGAAGACGATCGGAACCCTGCCGGAGAGCGCGCTCCGCGCGCGCGTCGCGCAGCTGGCGGCCCAGGCCGGCATCGCTCGGGTGACCGTGAGCGACGAAACGCATGTGCTTGTGCAGGTCGGCGCCCCCGAAGGAATCGCGCCGGGCGTCGCGGTCGTCACGCCTCGCGGGAGCTCGCGTGGCCTGACGGTGACGGTGTCGGAGCTGAGTGCCGACGCGTTCGCCCACGAACTCAGCGCGAAGGGGGTCGGCGTCGTCGTCCGGCAGGGATCGCGCACGTTGAGCGCCGTCCCGGCGGCCGCCGCCGCCACCCGGCTCCCTCAGCGTGGATCGGTGACGATCGCCGGGACCGATTACCGCGCCGTAACGCAGCCGTTCCGCGGCTTTGGCCGCCAACCCGTCGACGTCACCATGCTCTCGGACGTGGCGGCCACGTCGTCGTCGCTGAGCACGAGCCGGGCGCTGGCCGCCGGATTCATCGCCGCGTTCCTGCTCCTCGCCTTCTCGTTCTCGGTGCTCGCGTCCCGCGCACTGCAGGGTCAGCTGAGCCGGTTCCTCCAGGCGGCCCGGCGCCTGGGCACGGGCGATTTCTCCTCTCCCGTGCCCACCGAGGGCCACGACGAATTCGCCGCGCTGGGCGAGGAGTTCAACCGGATGTCGAGCCAGTTGGCGCACCGAATCCACGAGCTTGCCCAGGAGCGCGCCCGCCTGCGCGAGTCGATCCGCCGCATCGGCGAGACGTTCGCCGCAAACCTCGACCGCCCGGCGCTGCTTGAACTGGCCCTGAAGACGGCCGCCGACGCCGTGCATGCAGACTTCGGCCGTCTGACGGCACGCGCAGAGGCCGACGAGCCGCTCTCCGAGGCCGCGCGAATCGGGACGTTCGCCGGCCACGAGGACCAGGTGCTCGAGGCGGAGCGTGTGGCGCTGAAGACGGGGGATCTGGCTGAGCTCGGAAGCGAAGAGCTGAGCGTCGCGTCAGTGGTGCTCGGAAATGTCGACGGCAGCGAACGCACCCACGGACTGATCACGGTGGGCCGTGCGGGCCGGAGCTTCAGTGATGACGAGCGTGATCTGCTGCGGTCGCTGGCCTCGCAGGCCGTGCTGGCGCTGGTGAACGTGCAGCTCCACTTCCAGGTGCAGCGACAGGCGGTCACCGACGAACTCACGGGATTGACGAACCATGGACGGTTCCAGGAGCTGCTGACCCACGAGGCTGAGCAGGTCCGCCGCTACCACCACGAATTGGCCCTGATCATGCTCGACATCGACGACTTCAAGTCGATCAACGACACCTACGGCCACCAGCAGGGCGACGTGGTCCTCAAACAGGTCGCCCGGGTGCTCCGCAGCAGCTCGCGTGAAGTCGACGTCCCCGCCCGATACGGTGGCGAGGAGATGGCCCTGATCCTGCCGCACACCGACATGGAGGGGGCGTTCGCGATCGCCGAGCGGATCCGGTCCGAGATCGCGGCGCTTCGCGTGCATAGGATGGACGGCGACGGCCAGCTGCGGGTCACCGCAAGCCTCGGCGTCGCCAGTTCCGCCGACGGGGACAGGGATTCGCTGATTGCCGATGCGGATGCGGCCCTGTACCGGGCCAAACGGGGCGGAAAGAATCAAACGTTGCGTGCGGCGCCGGAAACCGCGAACGTAATCGGTCCCGAGTAGCCTTTTAAGCCATGGGAATCCTCGACGACGCGATCCGCGAGCACCTGGACCTCAAGCGGCGCCACGGCGCCGATCCATCCGAGATCGAGCAGGCTGAACGCGAGGCGCTCGGTCCGGTCCGGCGCGGCCCCGAGGATCTCGAGGCCGACGAGCCGTCCGAGGCCCCCGCTCCCGCAGCAGAGGAGCTCGAGTACGAGAACCACGACGGGCCGAGCTGGAGCGAGCCCTACGACGACGAGAACGATCTGTTCGGGCCCGAGCGCGGCGCCGAGCGTTCGTTCGACGAGCCTCCCGCGGCTCCCGAACCCGTCGCGCGGGTGCCTGAGCCGCCGTCGCGGGCACCCGAGCCACCTTTGCGGGCACCCGAGCCACCGGCCGACCCAGATGAGCCCGACTTCTCAGATGAATTCGCGACCCGTGAGCACACCGCGGGCCCCGGTCTGTTCGACGGCGACGACGAACCGCCCGCGGCCGGCCCGCCACCGCCGGCTGCGCCACCCGCTCCGCCGGCTGCCGCGCCCGAGGCGGCGCCACCGCCTCCGCAGGAGTCCGCCTCCGCCGCGCCCGCCCCACCACCTCCGCAGGAGTCCGCCGCGCCCGCTCCACCGCCTCCGGCGGCCCAGCCGCGTGAGGGTCACGTCGGCGAGGAGACCGCCGAGTACGACGTCGCGGGCGAGCTCGACAAAGAAGGCGAAGACGTGCTCGAGGAGACCCCCGAGTTCCTCCAGGACACTCCGGACCACGATCGCCTCTGGTTCGAACAGCGTCCGCCGCGCGACTTCGACTTCGACGGCTGACCCCAGGCCCGCCCGGTTAAACTCGACCCAGACGGGGCCATAGCTCAGTTGGGAGAGCGCCTGCTTTGCAAGCAGGAGGTCGCCGGTTCGATCCCGGCTGGCTCCACTGGAGGAAAGCGCTGGAAATGCACAGCTTTCTCGCCCCATGGGAATCGCGTCGGAGGCAACTTTGGCTTGGGCCGGGGTGCATGAGGGGTGCATCAGGTTCTCGCGCAGTCTCCGCTCGACCTCCGCTGCGGCTACTCAAAGGCACCAGCGGACCATCCTGGCCGCCGGGGGAGTCCGGCCAAGTCAGCCGTACGGGTGGTCGGTCACGACTTCGCCGAGCGATGTCAGGTCGGGTGCTCGATTGGAGCAGCCGCCGTCGGTGATCTTCCCCGTTTCGATGTCGATCACGACGATCTGGAACGGGTAAGAGACGAGCTGTTCATCGGTCAGGTGACCACGTGGTCTTGTCACGCGTCTGCGGAAGCTGCCCTTCATCACGACGATGTAGGACGGGGCGTCGCTGAACACGGTCGATCCCGTCGTGCGGGTGACGTCGAAGCGGCTCCCGCGGGCGTGCTGGATCAGCTCCGGGTTCGGGTCTCCACTCCGGCCGGCGACCTCGCGCGCGAGCGCCAAAAGCTCGCTCTCGTCAATCGCGCTGACGATCGGCGCGGCGGCCGGGGATGCCGCGCCCAAGTCGGCGCTGCCGCTCGCAAACGCCTCCCACCTCGGGTTTCGACGCGCAACACTGACGGCAATCCGCACATCAGGTACATCGACGACCTGGCCCGGGTCCCCCGCTAACCAGCCCGCCTGGACAGCTGCCGTGAAGAGCATGTCCTCGCCAAACTCAAACTCATCCGGGCGACGCTCGCTCTCCAACAGCCGGGACCCGCAGCGCGACCGTCCAGCGGGCCGACGCGCTGCTGCCATGCGACCCCGTGATCATCGATGTGCCCCTTCTCGCCGAGACGGCGCGCACGGCCGGGGAGCGGTTCAAACTGCGCACGGCCGGCGGTCGCAATCGCGGGCGCTAACGCAACGCCCAGGCGCAGAGCGACGGTCATGCGAAGGGTGGCTACTTCGCCAACCCAACCCGCACCGTCAAGCGCCTCCCACACCATCTCGCCGATCCCGCCGACCCGGTCATGGAGACGCGCCCTACCGGATCCTCCGAGCGTCGCCGGACCGTCGTAGCGAACCTCGACTCCGTTCGTGAGCAGATCCCCCGTCGCGACGTCACACGATAACGGCGCGTCGAACGGGTCTGGTGCTTTGATCGACCGACGCTTCGCACTGGTTTCTCGCAGCGCTCGGTCGAGCTGAGCGCCGGAGTGAGATGACCGAGCGCCGGCACGGGGCTAATCGCGCCCCGGTTCACCGGCGGCGAGGAAGTACGCGCGGTCCTTCGGTCGATCAGCCGCGCGCTTTGACTTGTGGATGTCGTCGAGGGCAGCCACCAGCACGGCGATCCGTGTGCCGGCAACGGTCATGCGCTCCGCGCGAGGCGCCAGGACCTCGTAGCCGGCCGGGAAGCCGCTTGGGGCGAATGTGAGGTCGAGCTGGCCGTGTCGCGTCGCCAGGTTCCAGACGGTGGCGGCGAGGAGGCTGCGGGGCGTGAAGTAGTCGGGTGGAAGGGGCACCCACGCGGCCGTGTTTGCGGGATCGGTGATGAGGCGACAGTCGAGCCCGTTCAGCGCATCGGCGAGGCGGCGCAAGTTGGCCTCGTCACGGTCGGGGGTGACATCGATGTCGAGGGTGTCGTAGCGACGGCCGTGCGACTGGATGCCAGCGCCGCCGATGACGACGAACTCCACGGCGTGAGCCACAAGTGTCTTGAGGAGCGCTTCGCGCTCGGCGTCGATGGCGGGGCTCACCCGACCGGAGTCTGTTGGCTCAGCCATTCAGCAATCCTGTCCCCCGCCGCCCGCTCGTCGGAGCTGCCCGCGGCCTCGCGCTCTCGTTGGACGTCCAGCACGGCTTGAAGAGCGAGCGAGTCGCGGCGGGCCGTGCGAGCGTTGGACGCGTCGGCGATCCTCAGTAGGTCGATCAGTCCGGCTGCGTCGAGTGCGCCAGCCGGCGTCTCGAACGCCACTCGGTTGCGGGCAAGGTCCAATTCGCCTCTCGTGCCCGCTGGCTCCTCGTCGATCGCCACGCTCACCCCGCCGGAGACGATGTGCCTGCCGCTCCGGGTCTTCCGAGCGCCCATCTGTCGGAGGCGATAGCCCACGCCGTCGACAAACCCACAGACCTCGATCGTCGACGAACCGAGTACGAGCGGCCAGCCATGCAGCGCTCCGGCGACATCGCCGATGATGAGCCCCGGCACAACCCCCGCGCCGGCCAACTCGGACAACGCCGCTGCGATGTCGGGAGCACTCGGAGGCGTGAGCCGCCGGACCCGCTCGAGCGGATCAAGTTCGAGCTGCATCGCGATCTGCGGCCACCAGCTGCGGTCCTCGACCAGGAGATGCGCGTCAAGCTGCAGGCCGCAGGCATGCGCGACCAGCTCGACGTCGTCGACGCTGACGCCGCGATCGCCCCGTTCCCAGCGTGCGATCGTGGCCTGGCGGAGGCCGAGGAGTTCGGCCAGCTGGCGCTGCGTGAGCCCCGCGCGACGCCGGGCCATCATCACGTAGTCGCCACCTCGCATACCAAAATGGTATCAGCGGTGTGTAGCTAAGTGTGGACGGTTCGATCCCGGCTGGCTCCATGGACGAAAGCCCTGCTAATTGCATAATTCCCTACTAGCTGACAGGGCCCGTTGTCGACGCGACCGGGACCTCACACAATGACTCGGGTGCCCGGCGGGTGCCCAATCGGTCTCGTCGACGAGCGCGCGCAGCTCCTCGAGCTGGCCCGTGGGGCTGCTGCTGGTCCTCCCATTCCGACAGCGAACGTCGGGAACTGTCGCACCTCGATCTGAACGCGGCAGTGGTCGAGCGCTGAGCCGATCGCTTGCCTCGACTTGTCTAGCCGCGTGGCCCCCAGACCGGGCGCGACGAAGCCCACGGATTGACGCTGGCGGAGGGTGTCTATTTGACGATCGTGAAGTGCAGGGTGTCGGTGTGGGAGCGTTGGCGCGTGGTTGCGTCAATGGCGGTGAGCTTGAGTGTGAAGGCGCCCAGCGGCAGGTGCCTGTTCTTGATCTGGCCTTGGAGCGTCAGCTGCTGCGCGCCCGCATTGGTGGTGTAGGCCAGTGTGGCGCGGGTCATCGTCCGCTTGCAGCGGGGATGCTGGTGGTTGTGTCTGGTCGACCGCTGACACTTGCCCGACACCTCGCGTCCTGAGACGGTCTGGGTGAACGCGAAGCTGACCCGGACGGTCTCGTTGACCGTGAACGAGAAGCTCGTGCCGACCGGCGCGCGCTCATGCGTGCGCTTGCGCGCCAGGGTCGCTTGCTTGGCGCCTTCGCGCCAGCGTCGATGGGTCTGGGAAACGTCGGTCAGGACTGGAGCGGCGGGCGTGATCGTGACGTTCGCGGTTGTGCTGGTCGCGTTCGCCAGCGTGTCTGAGCTCGACACGCGAACGGTGTAGGTCCCGGGGTGGTCGTAGGTGTGTGTGACCGTCTCGTCGGTCGCCCTCTGACCGTCACCGAAGCTCCAACTTGTGCTCGCGACCGGCGACCACACATCCACGGGCGAGACCGAGAACAAGACCGGGATCCCGACAGTCCCGGAGGCCGGGATCGAGAATCCGCGCAGCTGCGGGCCCGCCGCGTCATAGCCGTCAGCCTGGACGACATCATTGCTGCCGTCAGAGAACTGCCAGACCGCGGTCACATTTCCCTGCGGATCGTCAGTCAGCTGTGGTGCCTGGGTGAACACGTCGCCGGCAGAGACATCAACCGGCGTCTGCCAGGACCCGCCCGCCGGACGCGCCGCCGCCTGCGTGATGAAGGAGCTGCCATCGTAGAGGTCCCAGACCGCGGTCACGTCGCCGTGAGGGTCCACCGCCACCTGCGGGGTGCTGCCGCGGTAGCCGGCGCCGAGGTGGCCGCCGGTGGCGAGATCAACCGGCGTCTGCCAGGACCCGCCCGCCGGACGCGCCGCCGCCTGCGTGATGTAGGCGGTGCCGTCGTAGAGGTTCCAGACCGCGGTCGCGGCGCCGTGGGAATCGACCGTCACCTGCTGCTGGGCCGGGTAGGGCGTCTTGGGGCCCGCGGAGAGCTCGACCGGCGTCTGCCACGAGCCCGCCCCCGGGCGCACCGCCGCCTGCACCACATTGGAGGAGGCGCCGAACAGATCCCATACCGCGGTCGCGTTCCCGTGCGGATCGACCGCCACCTGCGGCCCAACCGCGTTCTCGCTCGCGTCGGAGAGGTCGACCGGCGTCTGCCACGCTCCCGCGGCCGGACGCATCGCCGACCGCACGATGTCGTTCGCATTCATCAAGCTGCGCGAGGTCCAGACCGCGGTCACATCGCCCTGCGGATCAACCGCCAACCGCGGGTTCGCGACCGCGTACTCGCCGCTGTCGAGGGTGACCGGAGTCTCCCACGCTCCCCCGGCCGGGCGCTCGGCCGCCAGCACGCTGTCGTGGTAGTTGTCGTCGTAGGTCCAGACCGCGGTCGCGTCACCGTGGTCATCGACCACCACATACGGATAATCCTCGTGGGCCGCCGTGTCCTGATCCTCGTCATCGAGCGCGACCGGCGCGCTCCACCCGCCCGATGCGGGACGCACCGCCGCGTACACCTCGCCGAAGCCATCACCCCACACGACGGTCGCGTCGCCCTGCGGATCGACCGCCACCACCGGTAGGTAGGACTCGTCGCCGGCCTCAGAGAGAGTGACCGGCGCCTGCCACCCACCGCCTGCCGGGCGCACCGACGCCTCCACTTGGTAACCGTGACCGACGCCGGTTTGTTCCCACACCGCAACCAGGTCCCCGTCCGCATCCACGGCCACAGTGGGATCTCCGGCAAGCTCGTTGACCGCCGACAAATCGGCCGGAGCAAGCCACACCGGCGCCGCTGAAGCCGAGCTGGCCGCCAACAGGCAGCCCAGGGCGCAAACCGCGACGGCCATCGTGCGTGTGGTGGCTTTGAACATCATGTTTCCCCATCTGATCAGGCGGTCGTGTCCGCGGTGGAGACGCTGACGATCGCGAAGCGGACGGTTTGGCTGCGGGAGCGGCGGTGTGTGGTGGTGTTGCGGGGTTGGGTAGTTCATTTCGAGGGCTTGGGCAGGCGTCGGGTGTCGCACGAGTGAGGTGGTCTCGTATGGCGGGGGCTTGCGATCGTGCCGAGGTTGCGGCCGCGCCGATCCCGCCGTCGTCCCAACAGAATCTCTGCGGCCTCCCTTGTTTTGGCGGATTCGAGTCATGAGTAGAAGTCGGGGTCCAGCCGCCGGACCTGTGATCTGGTCTACGGGCAGGTCGATACGAGCGGCAGTCCTGCGGATCGCCTCGGGAGTGGGCGCGTCATAGACGCAGAACGAGCTGGTCTTGTCCTCGCTCACGAACGAACTGACCCACATCACCCCCTCCTGGGCGTTGTTCTCGATCACTCCACGGCAGATCTCCTCGCCACCGTTCGCGATCGGGACCTTCAACCCATCTGGGAAGCTGCGCTGCACCATGTATCGCGGCATCCTGGTTCTCCTCATCGGCTGGCCTTCTGCCATCGCGAAGAAGCTATGAGCACGCCCCTCACGCGCGCATCGGGAGGCCTCCCCATGTTTGGAGCAGGCGTTCCCTATCTTGGATCGGTGAGCCCGAGCCGCACGGCGGCGACACTCGCCTCGCCGCGAGTACCCACATCGAGCTTTCGCAGGATCGCCGAGACATGATGGTCGACGGTCTTCTCGGACACGACGAGACGCTCGGCGATCTGCCGGTTACGTAGTCCGTCGGCGAGCAGCGAGAGCACCTCGAGCTCGCGTCGGGTGAGGCCGGCTGGGTTCTCGCGCGTATGCGCGCGCGGCCCTCGGGGTAACCCTCGGGCCCCACCGGACCGCAGCCTCCGCGCGACGATCGCCGCAGCGGCGCTGGCTCCCAGTGCCTGCAGCTGCGCGAGTGCTTGACGCCGCAGCCCATCATCGTCGGCGTCGCCAAGCGCGAGCGCCGCCTCATACGGACAGCCGATCTCCTGCCACAGGCGGGCCGCATCGCCCCACTCACCGGCGATCGTGAGCGCGTAGGGCTCAGCGGCCGCGCCAGCCGGAAGCTGATCACGCAGGCCTGCCCGCCATCGCCAGCAGGCCAACTCGCCGACGGCCCAAGGGTCGTCACGCTTGACGGCGAGCTCCAGCGCGCCGGCCGTCTCCTGCGCCGCGTCGGCGGATCTCGCCTGCAACCACGCGGCCTCGGCGCGCGCGGTGATCACCTGCCCGATCGTGTAATCCTCCCGAGTTGGCTCAGACAGCGCGAGCGCCTCGTCCAGTAGCTCCCAAACCCCGGGGTCGCTGCGGCGCGCGCGCACCAGCGCGATCGCCACAAGCGCCTCCAGACGGGGTCCGAGCGCACAGCCGGGGTCTCGCAGGAGCCCGTCAGCGGAACCCACGGCGGTGTCCCAGCGTCCGCGGTCGAGCTCCAGCTTGACTCGATTTGCCAGCAGCAGCTGCGCCCACAGGTCAAGGCCGCGGTCCTCGCAGTACTCGATCCCTTCCTCGACGTAGCGCTCCGCCACTTCGTAGGCGCGCGAGGCGAGCGCCGAGGCGACGAGGTTGTTGAACGCTCGTCCTGCGTCCCCGTCGAGCCCGGCCTGCTGCGCCAGGCGCAGACTCCGCGCTAGCTTTTCCTCGCCTTCCGTCAAACCGGTGTGGAGCATCGCCGTGCCGACCGAGGCGAGGGCGTGCACGAGCGTCTCGGTATCGCCGAGACGCTCCGCAATACCGATTGCCTTCGCACCCCAGGCGACGTCCCGTCGAGATCGCCGACGATCATGCAGAATTGGCAACGAGCCCCGTAAGCGCGCCCCAATTCACGCGTCAGACCCAGTGGCTCCAGCAGGCCAACCGCTTCCGCGACCGCTGTCTCGGCCTCAGGGGTACGACCGGCCTCGCGAAGCGATCGCGCCAGCGAACACAAAACGCCCCCGAGCCGACGCCGGTCGCCAAGCTCGCGTCGCTGTGCCGCCGCCCGCTCGAGCGCCGCGATCGCGTCATCGAACTCGTTGGTCAAGAAACACTCGATGGGAGCGAAGCTCCAGCAGCTCCGCGTACGTCTCGGTGGTCAAACCATCGGCGAACGAAGCGTCCACGCGTAGTGCGTCGCAGCCTCGCGATGCGCGCCCGCCGAAGCTGCGCGCGCCGCCGCCCGCGGGGCCCAGAGCAACACCGCTTCCCCGTCCCCGATCGCCTCCGCGTGATGTGCCATCCGCGCCGCATCCGGTCCGCCCGTCGGTGGAGCCGAACAGCGCGCCCAGCGCAGCGCGATCCATCGCCTGACGGCGATCCGG
>CAWCMQ010000013.1:0-141246 GCA_963796645.1 uncultured Solirubrobacterales bacterium
GTCGGTGCCGGTTTCGCCTACTACCGTGCGCTAGCGATCGCTCGGACCCGGTTGACTCCGGTCTCCGCTTGACGACTGTTGCGCCCCTGGTCAGGCGGTCGCGCTATGCGCCACCGGTACGCCGGTCTCCCACGGGAGGACCTTGCCGAACTGAACGAGCTCGCCGTAGAAGGCGGGGTCGAACTGGTCCGACAGCGCGAGCTCGACCGGCCAGCCTGCAGCCTGGGCCGGCGTCTGCGCGCTGCTCATGTCATCGAACCAGGGTCGCGAGGCATCGGTGTCGATCAGCCCGGGGCAGAGGGCCATGATCAGCTTGTTCTCGACGAGGTCGGCGTCGCGGCGCTGACCCGCAATGGCGCGCACGGCCGCGACCTGCGCCACCTTCGAGGGGATGTTCAGCCAGGACCCATACCCGTCGGGTTCGGCGGTGCCGGCGTGGACGGACGCACGCCAGTCCGCGACGAGCGCGTCGACGGCGTCGAGATCCTGTTCGGCGACACGGGCAAAGCGCCCGGCGACTTGATCGGAGAGCTTGTCGAGCGTCCCCAGCGCACTCGCGACGATGATCAGCCGGCCGCCCGGTCGCAGACGCGGCGCGAAGCTCCGGAGGATCTGAGTCGTGGCGAGGTTGCTCGTTTCGGCGAGCGCGTCGACCTCATCGGCAGGGTCCGCATCCGGACGATGCGCGAGGTCGCGTTCGAGAACACGAGATCGACCTCGCCGAGCTCGGACGCGAGTCCGGCGATCGTGTCCGGGTCGCGCACGTCGAGCACGCGACCTTCGACGCGGGCGCTCGCGCCTTCGGCGACCTCGGCCGCCGCGGCGGCGACCCGATCAGGGTTGCGGCCGGTGAGGAGGACTCGGTCTTCGGGAGACAGGTTAGCGGCGAGGCCTTCGGCGAGCGCCCGACCAAGACCCTGGTTGGCGCCTGTGATTAGTGCAATTCGAGAAGTAGTCATGGGTTCACCGTAGCGCTGGATGGGCATGATGCAAACGAGAATGACGCACAGGTAGTATGCGTTCTACGCATGGTTCAGAGTTCTCACCGACCGGGTTGCGGGTGTTGAGAGAGGTGGCTCAGGTGGGTTCGTTCTCGGCCGCGGCGCAGGTGCTTGGCTACACGCAGTCAGCCATCTCGCGCCAGGTCGCAACGCTCGAGGCGACGGCAGGGCAGCGTCTATTCGACCGCGGCCGAAGCGGCGTCACGCTCACGCCCGCGGGAAGCCGTCTGCTGCGGACGGCGATCGCCGTCCTGGACGAGCTCGACGCTGTGGGGAGAGAGCTCGGCGGCGAGGAGACCTTCACGCGGCCGGTCCGCGTGGGTGCGTTCGCGACCGCCGTCGCGGGCCTCGTGCCGAAGGCGCTCGCGACCCTGCCGCCCGGGATCGAGGTCACGGTGCGCGAGGGCACTACGCCGGCCCTCACCCGTGCCCTCCGCGCCGGCACCCTCGACCTCGCGCTGATCGCGCGCATGCCGCCCTTCCGGCCGCCCGACAACGAATCTCCGCCGCTCGAGCTGACCACGCTGTCGGAGCGCGAGCTGGTGGTCGCCGTCGAAGCCAAGCACCCGCTCGGGAGCGCGGGCGCGGTCGAGGTGGAGCAGCTCGAGGGGCAGATCTGGGTCGCGAGCCGATCCGACGCGGAGGAGTCGCTGCTGGGCGTGTGGCCCGGCCTGCGCGAGCGGCCGAACGTCCGCTACGTCGTCCGCGACTGGCTCGCAAAGCTCCAGCTCGTCGCCGCCGGCCTCGCGATCACGACGATCGCGCCAGTGGCCCTCAGCGCAATTCCCGAGGGAGTCAAGATCGTCGCTGTGCGGGGCGAGCCGCAGGAGGTGCGCCGCGTGGTCATTGCGCGGCGGCCCGGGGCGGTGGATGGACCGACGGGGCGGGTGATGGGGGCGTTGAGGGGTGCGGCGGGAGGGTGAGGGGCGGTCCAGCCCGGCTTGTACCGAAAGACGGTACAAGTTTGTACCTGCTATCGGTACTAGTCTGCGAGGGGTGAAGCGCGTCGTAGCCACTCTGCGAACAGTGGGTCGACGATGTACCAGACACCGTCGCGGTCGTCGATCAAGCCGCGCCGCCTCAGGCGCTCAAGCGTCGGTCGAACCCGCGACGCGCTCGAGAAGCCATATCGCGTGACCAGGGGGCGACTGGTCACGGTCTCGCCCCCGCGATCGGCCAGCATCTGGAGGGCGCGCACCTCATTGACCTCCGCCTCGTCGCCGCTCATCAGAACGTTCAGCACCGCACTGAACTCCGAGCGCTCGATCGTGCGGACGAGCCGGTCATGCGCGACGGTGACCGTCTCGAGCGTCACCGGTCGGCCTAGGGGTACTGGCCCAGCATTCCCACGCGAGCTGCTGCGTGCTCCGAGGGTGCGCCTGGGTTGCGTTCACGAGGTAGCTAGCGCGTCTTCGTCAGCCGGTTTGCCGGTCGCCTCGAAATGGAAGTCGAGGTATTCGAGGAACTCCGGCCGGCTGATCGCCGGCAGCTGCATCTCGACGGCCTCTCCGAAGATCGGCTGGTCTGAGCTTTCGAGCATCATCTGCAGCGCGTTGCGGATTGAACCGGTGAACAGGAGCGAAACGTGGTTCGCGCCGGAGCTCATGAGAGCTGAGCGGATGATCGCGAGCGGCTCGCCCGGGCAGTGCCGCAGCCGTTGAAACTCATCGAAGATCACCACGAGGTGGTCCGATAGCGCCCGGAGCGTGACCAGCTGCGCATGCAGCATTTCCCCGCTCTCAGCGGGTGTGGACGCGCTGGAGCGGACGGTCCCCTTGATCACCTTGATGTCGAAGCCGATCTCCTTCTCAAGGGCTGCGACCTGGCGCTGCGCAGCGCGCCGAACGTGCTTTAAGGGATGGCTGACCATCGCGTCGTGAACGCAACCGATGAACCCGGCGAGGCTGACGACCCGCTGGAGGTTGATCTTCACCACGTCAAATGGCGGACCGTCGGGCCCGTGCTCCTTGGTGAGCTCGAGCGCCAACTGATTCGTGAACGTCGTCTTGCCGGTATCCCGAGGCCCGAACAATGCAACGTTCGTCTGGCCCTTGAGCGTGAGCGCGATCTGGTTCGCGAAGGCGTCCATTCCGACGATCTTCGATGGATCGTCCAGCGGCCGGTCCCAGACAAAGGGGTTGAGAGCGGTGGTCACGAGCGATCGTACCGATAGCCGGTACAAAGTTGTATCTAGTAACGGTACAGATTGTGACGGATATGTCGTCCGAATGCATCTGAGCGCATGCCGATCAAGGCTTCGTCTGAACGGGTCGCAGGTGCGGGTGGGGATCCGAGCGGCTAGCGTTCAGTGGATGTTCGGGCTCATAACCCGAAGGTCGCGGTTCGAAAGCTTTGTAAGGGTGGAGAGCGCCGCAGGGTCGTCCGCGCCCGTCTCCGCAAACCCGCCGGGCATCGGGACCAGGAGCCAAGTGTCCCTGTCTGACCTGCGCTGCCCCGGATGCGTTCTGCGCGGTGCACTAGTTCTCGATCACGCTGCGCCCCTGGCTCGAGGTCAAGCCCTGAGCACCGTCACGCGTGAAGCTGTTTCCAGGTCTCGGGGCTTACCGGCGTGAAGAGACGGAAGGTGACGGACATAGGTTGCGAGCCGCTGTGCGTGAGCGGCACGACCAACCCTAGGTATGACGAAGGCGACGTCCGTCCTCTCGGCGCCGGACCCAGAGGTGGATCTCCGTTCCTGTCTCCAAGGCATCAAGAATCTCTCGACCCTTTCTTGCTCTCGGGGGTTGTGCTGGTCTTGCGAGCTCCAGATGAAGGTCCCGGCATCTTCGAAGCGGTCAACATACGCGGCGCCAAACGTCATGTCGGTCGATTTCTCGAGGGTGACGAACAACACTGCTGTGCGGTCAAGTGAGATATGGCCGGACATGCCCCACTTCCCGGAATTGAACTTATGGCCGTAGAGCGGCGGAACGTCTTGACGCTTGAAGCGCTCGTCGATGCGAGCAGCAAGAGGGTTGACGTCGCGCTGGTCCAAGCGACGAAGCAGGCGAGCGACGAGCCGTAGTTCTCGTTGACCAACGATCAGGCGGATAGTCCGGGTTATCGGACTCGAGGACATACTGGCCATCCCGACGTGTAAGCCTTTTCAAGAGCGCTGTGGTGCCTTTACGGTCGGTGTACTCGGCAAGCACGCGTTGTCCGGTGTAGTCAGCCCGTGAGCCTCTCTCGATCCACTCGAGGAGAAGCGGGTCGCCGTGCTCGATCGGATCGGCTCCGCCAGCCATGGAGTCGCCTCGGGCGTAACACACGAACTGCTCGCGTGGAGTCGAGCCTGTCGAGCGACGTCGAGTTCGAGCGTGCGGGCTGAGTGGCTTGTCCAAGCGGGCTGCCCGAGCGCGCCGCAGGCGACCGCATAATCGGGAAATAGGGGAATGACCTGCCCTCCGGCCGCGCCTGAGGATTCGCGTGGCCGAAGCATGAACTGGCCTGCCTCCTCCTCGAGCACCACTTCATGACGAGTCCCTGGGTGGCCGGCCGACGGGCCAAACCAACCACGCAAAAGCGCGTGAAGCGCATTACCGCTTCTGGCCCGGGATCTGGGCGACGTTCATCGCCACTCGCATAAACCGTCCGAGGTACTCGCTCCCGCCGGCCGATGAACGGGATCTCGCCCTCGGGCAGTCCCCGATTGGTCTCGCGGCTTCAGGAAGACCATCGGCCGCCCATCCGTGTGGGAGACCCGTAGCGTCCAGGTACTGGGTCCGGTCGGCGCCTCCTTACCCGCGAGATAACGGCTGAGCCGATACTCGACGAGTTCCGCCGCCATCGCATCGAACGTGTCGGCAAGCTCTTCGGGAACCGTGAAGCGCGGAACCAAGCGATCGTTCTCAAGCCGGAACCACCGATCACCGCCTGTCGTTAGCGAGATGGGCAATCGGCCACTTGCGCCAGTAGTTCACCCAAGTCTCGTCAGAGACCGAGTTTAGATCGCTGACTTCGGCGTCCCCCAGGTCGCGCAGCAGCCGTGGATCACCGAGCAGGATCTGTCGCGATGTAACTGCGATCTCCCGCACGCTCTGCCCCCGTACGCAGCGTTCCATCGTGAAGCATGGCTCGGAGAACGACCAGCTTGTAGGACTTTGTAATCCGCTCCCGCTCAAGACCCTGCAACGCGTGGCCGGCCGTTGCAACGACGGCGCCCTCGCTCTCGGAGGTGATACCGATGTCGGTTGACAAAGCTGAACCAGCCGCCGTACTGCGCCTGAATCGATGAGGGGTTATAGCCGGCATAGAAAGCCTGCGCTGCGGAGGGGCGTTCGCCTTCCTCCTCGAAGTAAGAGCGGCAGTACTCCTCAAGTCCGGAACGCCCCGAGACCTTGGCGAGCTTCTGAAGCATCTGGACGACTTCGAGCTCGTAGGCGACCGAACATCCGGCAGGCAGGTGAAACTCGCCGCTCTCCATCGCGGCGAGGACCGCGGCAGTTGATGGGGTGACGGACGTGCCCAGACTCAACAGAGTGCGAGGCTTGAGCAGGAAGCTGCGGTGGTTACCGATGAAGTCGACGACTGCGAGGTGGTTCTTGTCCTCGCTCGTGCGCAGGCCGCGGCCAAGCTGTTGAAGGAACACCACCGGCGACTCGGTTGGGCGGAGCATTAGGACCGTGTCGACCTCGGGCACGTCCAGCCCCTCGTTGAACAGGTCGACGGCGAAAACGATCTCGAGCTCTCCATCGCGGAGCCGGTCGATCGTCTCGCGTCGTGGCGCGCTGGTCGGCCCGCTATGCACCGATTCGCACGCGATCCCACGATTGCGGAAGTAGGAGGCCATGAATTCGGCGTGACTGATCGAGACGCAGAAGCCGAGGCTGCGGGTGCCGCGATGCTTGGCCCACTGCTCGAGCGCGCTGCGCGCCCGCTCCTGTGTCTCGACGGCGTTGACGAGAGCCTCCGTGTCGAACTTGCCGCGGCGCCACGGGATCGGCGCAAAGTCGACGGTGTCGGGCACGCCCCAGTACTTGAATGGGACCAATTCGCTGCGTTCGATACCTTCGGCGAGCGCGCACTCGTAGACGAGGTTGTCGTCGCACAGCGCGAGCAGATCCGCGCCGTCCATTCGCTCTGGTGTGGCGGTTAGGCCGAGGAGGAACTTTGGAACGAAGTGGTCGATGACCTTGCGGTAGGAGGCGGCGGCAGCGTGATGGAACTCGTCGACCACGATGTAGTCGAACTCGTCGGGGCGGAACCGTGCCAGTCGCCGGGCGAGGGTCTGAACGCTAGCGAAGACAGATCCGGGCGTCAGGATTCTTCTCCTCACCGAAGTACAGGCCAAGATCTCCGTCGGGCTCCACACGACGAAGCACGTCGCGGCTCTGGCGCAGAATCTCCTCGCGATGGGCGACGAACAACACCCGGCGAAACTGAGGGCGCGTGCAATCAAATGCCGCCAACCATGTCTTGCCGAGACCCGTTGCCATCACGACCAGCCCGGCGCGGTGTCCGGCAGCCCGCGTCTGCTCCAGTGCGTCCAACGCTTCTCGCTGGATCGGGCGCGGCTTCACCGGCTGGAGCGGTGCTTCGGCGACCTCGACTACCGCTGGCAAGCGCCGGACGCCCTGATCCGGCCGATAGCCGCGTAGCCATTCTGCGCTTAGCTCGACCGAGCGTGGGTCATCCCAAAGCTCCTGGAACCGCTCGAGCGCCTGGCCGGCGGACGAGATAGCGACGTTCCACTCCACGCCGTCGGTGAGCCCGGAGCGACTGAGGTTGCTCGAGCCGACGAGTACCGTCGCAGCGTCTCCGCTCGACGACCAGAACAAGTACGCCTTGGGATGAAAGCTCGTCGCGGCGTCGCGGAAGACGCGCACCTGCAGGTCTCCGGAGCGCCCAGGCCGCCCGTCAGCGGCGTCGTTGATGAGATCCAGAAGCCTGCCCAGCGCAGCGTGCTCCGTGATCGCCAGGTAGTCGGTGGTGAGGATCCGTACGTGTGTTCCCCGCTCGAGGGCGTCTTGTAGACCCTCGTCGATCAGGTCGAGGCCTGATCGCATGATGAAGCTCACAACGAGGTCCACGCGATCGTGTCGATCGTCCTGAAGGAGGCGCAACAGCTCGTCCTCAAGCGGCCGGCGATGCCCGTCAAAGAGCTCCGGCGCAGGATGCGGTTTGGCGTCCGCCACCGCGGTCGCATCGGCCGGATAGTTGCCTTTCCCGGGGATGACATGGCGAATGCCACCTCGCGGATCTGGTACGTCTCGGCGGTAGCGCGGGATGACGTGAACATGTAGATGAGGAACGGTCTGCCCGGCGGCCTCCCCGGCGTTGAGGCCGACGTTGTAACCGTCGGGGGCGTGCTCGCGGTCGACGTATTCCTTGACCTCGTCGACGAGGGCGAAGAGGTCGCTACGCTCCGCTTCGGTTGCCTCCCACCACGACGCGATTACACGGCGGGTGATGACGAGGGCATGGCCTGGGCTCACCGGAAACCCGTCCCAGATCGCGAATGCCAGGCGATTGCCGGCGATGTGATCTTCTGGTGGCACGGCCAGGAACGGGGAGCCACGCTCCGAGCCTGCTCCTTCTCGTGAATCGGCCATCCGAGTAGTCTCGCCGATTGCCGGGATGCCAGTCGTTTCCGTGTCTCCCTATTCCGACGCCGGAAGAACTTGTCGCGGTTGCTCGTAGTGTCGGGATGGCCTAGGACCTGAGTTTCAACCGGCGGTGGTGCTCGCCATCACCACGGGACGGCCACGTTGGCCGCCTAGTTCATCCCACGCAACGCTTCCCGAGCCGCAAGAATGCTCGACATGGGCGGACAGGGGCGAGTGACACGCGATCACCACAGGCAGGCCAGAAATGCTGCACGTCCATAGATCAGAGCGCGCCGACCGCCTGGCGGACGGACTGGCGACGACCCTCACAACCCCGCTCGACGACCCTTTCATGGCGGACGTCGTGGCAGTGCCAACCCGCGGCATCGAACGTTGGCTGGCGCAGCGACTCTCCACCCGTCTCGGGGTCACCGAAGGCCGCGAAGATGGCATCTGCGCGAACGTCGACTTCCCATTCCCCGGACGCCTCATCGTTGGCGCCCTCGCGACAGCGACCGGGATCGACCCGGACTACGACGCCTGGCGACCGGAGCGGTCAGTCTGGCCGCTCCTCGAGCTCGTCGACGAGTGCATCGACGAGCCGTGGCTGGAAACGCTGAAAGCGCACCTGGATGGCGCGCGTCCGGAGCCGGACGATCCGGTCCGACGGTTCGGGGTCGTCCGCCACATCGCCGACCTGTTCGACCACTACGGCGTCCACCGACCCGAGATGATCCGTAGCTGGGCGGCCGGCGCAGACACGGACGCGGCGGAGGCCCCGTGGCAGCCCGAACTTTGGCGGCGCCTTCGCAAGAAGATCAACGCCCCGAGCCCGGCCGAACGCCTAGCCGAGGCGTGCAACGCGATCCGCACTCACCCCGACCTGCTCGACCTCCCGCCGCGCCTGTCGCTGTTCGGCCTGACCCGCATCCCGCGCAGCTACCTCGACGTCCTTGCGGCGATCGCGTACAAACGCGATGTCCACCTCTTCGTTCTGCATCCCTCGCCGGCGCTGTGGACAGAGGTCGAAGAAACCCTCGACACGGAAGCTCCCATCACGAGGCGCTCGGCAGATCCAACCGCGGACATCCCATCCAACCGCCTACTCGCGTCCTGGGGCCGCGACGCACGAGAGCTGCAGCTGGTCCTCGCATCAACGGCCAACTCAGCCGATGAGCACCACGCCGCCGAGCACGACAGCGGCACGCTTCTGCAAGTCATCCAGGAGGGCATCCGCACCGACACCGCGCCGCCGGGAGAACCGTTGCCGCAACAGCAGGACAGAAGACCCACCCTCAGCCCCGCCGACGACAGCTTGCAGATCCACTCGTGCCACGGTCGAGCCCGTCAGGTCGAGGTCCTGCGCGACGCCGTTCTGCACCTCCTGGAGGACGACCCGACGCTCGAGCCGCGGGACATCATCGTCATGTGCCCTGACATCGAGACGTTCGCGCCGCTGATCGAGGCGACCTTCGGGACCGGCAGGACGGGCGACCCCGCAGAAGACGACGAACCGGACTCGGACGGGAAGCGCCCGCCCGACCTCCGAGTGAGGCTGGCCGATCGATCACTGCGCCAGACCAACCCCCTCCTCGGCGTCATCTCTCAGCTGCTGACACTCGCCGAGCAACGAGCCACCGCCTCGCAACTGCTCGACCTCGCCGACCGCGAGCCTGTGCGCCGGCGGTTCAGGTTCGACGACGATGACATCGCCCAACTGCGCGACTGGGTGGTGGCGAGTGGAATCCGCTGGGGGTTTGATGCGCCACACCGCGAGCCGTTCAAGCTCGATTCATTGGAGGCAAACACCTGGCGATCCGGCCTTGATCGGATCCTGCTCGGCGTGACCATGACCGAGGACGATCTGCGCCTGCTCGCGAAGGTGCTACCGCTCGACGACGTGGACAGCGGCGTCATTGATCTGGCGGGCCGCTTCGCCGAGTTCGTCGATCGCGTCAGCACGGCTGTCGACGGGCTGCGGCACGGCAAGGCAATCCCGGATTGGGCCAATACGCTCGCGGATGCCGCCGATTCGCTCACAGCCACGACCGAGCGCGAGTCGTGGCAGCGGACCGAGCTGCAGCGTCTGCTCGACGACATGGTGGATCAGGCGTCCGGGGAAGCGGGTGGGAGCAGCCCGGCAGTGCTCGAACTCGCGGACCTCCAGGGTCTGCTGGCCGACCGACTGCGCGGACGGCCAACGCGAGCGAACTTCCGCACCGGCCATCTGACGATCTGCACCCTGGTGCCAATGCGATCGGTGCCGCACCGCGTCGTGTGCATCCTTGGCCTCGACGACGGGGCATTTCCGCGCAAGGCGCCGCGCGATGGAGACGACCTGATCCTGCGTGATCCACACGTCGGCGACCGCGATCCTCGCACCGAGGATCGGCAGATGCTGCTCGACGCGCTCATGGCCGCGACCGAGCGCCTGATCATCACCTATACCGGCAACGACGAGCGGACGAACCTGCCGCGCCCGGCGGCGGTCCCCGTGGGAGAGCTGCTCGACGTCGTCGACCGCAGCGTCAGCTGTTCCGACGGGCTCGCCCGGAACCGGGTTGTCATTCGCCATCCGCTCCAGCCGTTCGATCCGCGCAACTTCAGCGAAGGCGCACTCGTGCCCGAGCGACGGTGGAGCTTCGATCAGGTCTCATTGGCCGGTGCTCGCGCTCTGACCGGCGAGCGCGCCGAGCCTCCGCCATTCCTCGAAGGTCCGCTCCCTGCAGACGACGGCGAGGTGATCGAGCTTCGGCGGCTGGTCCGATTCGTCGAGCACCCGGCGAAAGCGTTTCTTCGCGACCGGCTCGAGGTCAGCGTGACCGACTTCTCTGACGAGGTTGACGATGCGTTGCCCGTCGAACTGGACGGGCTCGAGCAATGGCAGGTGGGACAGAGGGTGCTCGAGGGCGTCCTCGCAGGGCAGGACATCAACAATTGCGTGAAGGCAGAGGTCGCCCGCGGCTCGCTCCCACCCGGAAAGCTCGGCTTGCCCGTGATGCAGACGATCGCGAATCGCGCCGATCTGATCGCTCGTGCGGCAAAACAGGTCGGTGACTGTTCGCCTTCCTCGCTCGATGTCAACCTCGAGCTACCCGACGGACGAAGGCTCGCGGGCACAGTTCCGGGCGTCTGCGACGACACGGTGCGCATCGTCTCGTACTCGCGCGTGAAGCCAAAGGACCGCCTCCGCGCCTGGGTGTGGCTTCTCGCGCTGACCGCTACCCGACCCGAGCGGCCGTTCGAATCCCTGGTCATCGGGCGCGCTCGTTCAGCCGCGCGCCACGTGGCCGAGGTGACGGTCGCCCGGATTCAGCCGCTCGGCGACGACCCAGCAACGCGGAAGGAGGTCGCGCTCAGCTCGCTAGCGCTGCTGATCGACCTCTACGGCCGGGGGATGCGGGAGCCGTTGCCACTGGCGTGCGAGGCATCCGCCGCCTACGCAGAAGCCGCGGCGAAAGGGGAGGACGCGGAAGCCGCGGGCCAGGACGCGTGGGAAAGCGGGTGGCGAATCCCCAAGGAGGACCAGCAGCCGGAGCACGTGGTCGTGTTTGGGGATGTGATCGCCTTTGACGATCTGCTCGACGAACGTCCGCGGGAGGACGAGCAGGGCGATGGCTGGGACGAGGCCGAGCCGACCCGATTCGGTCGGTACGCCCGTCGGCTGTGGACTCCATTACTCGCGCGCGAAGTGGTCAAGGACCAATGAGCACCGCCGTCGAACCAGCCGAGTTCGATCTGTGCGGGCCGCTTCCATCGGGCGTCACCGTGCTGGAGGCGAGCGCCGGCACCGGCAAGACCTACACGATCGCGGCCCTCGCCGCGCGATATGTGGCCGATGGCATGCCGCTCGAGCGGCTGCTGCTGATCACGTTCACTCGGATGGCCACAGGCGAGCTGCGCGACCGCGTCCGGGAGCGACTCGTTCACACCGAGCAAGAGCTTTCGCGGATCCTGAACGGCGCCCCTGACCCCGACACGGATCCGGTGGTGACGCTCCTCGCGGATGGGTCCGCCGACGACGTGGTCACCCGGCGCGACCGGCTCGCGCGCGCGGTCGCCGACTTCGACGCCGCAACGATCGCCACGACCCACGGGTTCTGCCAGGAGGTGCTGGCGGAGCTCGGCACGGTCGGCGATCTGGAGCCCGGCACGACGTTCGTGGAAGACGTCTCTGATCTGGTCAACGAAGCGCTCGACGACTTCTACGTGCGGCGTTTCCTCCGAGAAGACCAGGTGGCGTTCGACCGCGACGAGGCGCTCAAGATCGCACGCGAGGCGGTCTTCAACCCGATGGCCGCACTCGAGCCTCAGGACGAGCCGGACGGGTCGAAGCCAGACGATGCGGTATCGGTTGGCCTCGCGCATCCGCGACGAGGTCGAGCGGCGCAAGCGCCGGCTGTCAGTGATGACTTACGACGACCTGCTCACGCGTCTGAACGGAGCGCTCGTCGGTCCGAACGGTGAGATCGCGCGCGAGCGGTTGCGGTCGCGGTTCCAGGTCGTTCTCGTCGACGAGTTCCAGGACACCGACCCGATTCAGTGGCAGATCCTCCACCGGGCGTTCGCAACGCAAGGCGTGACCCTGGTCCTGATCGCCGACCCCAAGCAGGCGATCTATGCGTTTCGAGGAGCTGATGTCTACGCGTACCTGGTCGCCGCGAGCACCGCCGAGGTTCAGTCGACCCTTCGCGTGAACCGTCGCAGCGATCAGCCGCTGCTGGACGCCTATGACGCGCTGTTCGACGGCGCCACGCTCGGCCACAAGGGGATCGTGTACAGGCAGGTGAGAGCCGATCCCGCGCACCGGACGATGCGCCTGACCGGTGCGCCCAGCGACACGCCGCTCCGCGTGCGCGTCGTGATCCGGGATCAGGACTCGATCGTGAAGACGAACTATGGATACGCGACAGCAAGCTCCGCCCGGAGGCACGTCGCCGATGACCTCGGGGCGGACGTCGTAAAGCTGCTGGCCTCCGGGGCGCAGATCGAGCTTCGCTCCCCAGCCGGCGAAACAATCGGGCGAGAGGAGGTTCGTCCGCGTGACATCGCGGTGCTCGTTCGGACGAATGCCAACGCTGAGTTGGTCCGCGATGCGCTCGCCGAAGCTCATGTGCCCGCGGTCATCAATGGTGCCGGCAGCGTGTTCGCGACCGCTGCCGCGAGCGATTGGTTGCGCCTGCTCGAGGCGCTCGAATGGCCGGCCTCGGCGCTTCGCGCCAAGACGGCGGCCTTGGGGGCGTTCTTCGGTTGGAGCGCACACCGGATTGCCGCGGCATCCGAGCTCGAGTGGGAGGGTGTGCATAGGCGGCTTCACCGCTGGGGCCGGATTCTGCGAGACAAAGGGGTAGCGGCTCTCGTCGAGGCGATCATGATCGGTGAGGATCTCCCCGCGCGGTTGCTGTCCGGGACAGCCGGAGAGCGCAAGCTCACCGACCTGCGGCATCTGGCGCAGGTTCTGCACCAGGCGGCGAGGGCGGAGCGGCTCGGCGTGACCGCGCTGCGCGGGTGGCTCGCGCAGCGAGTCGCCGAGGCCGAGCTCGAAGGCGCGGAGGAGGAGCTGACACGGCGGCTCGAGTCAGACACGGAGGCGGTGCAGGTCCTGACCATCCACCGCAGCAAGGGCGTTGAGTTCCCGATCGTCTACTGCCCGTTCCTGTGGGACTCGTTCATCCAGCGTGACTCGACGCCGGTCCTGTTTCACGATCCCGATGCGGGCGACGTTTGCAAGCTCGATGTGGGTCTCGACCAGCGTTCATACGCCACGCACAGGCGCCAACACCTGATCGAGCAGCGGGGCGAGGATCTGCGCATGGCCTACGTCGCGCTGACGCGAGCCAGGCACCAGGCGGTGATCTGGTGGGCAGGCTCGAGCGACAGCCGACACTCACCGCTCAGCCGGTTGCTGTTCGCGCGTGACGACGCCGGCAACGTGGCGTGGGAGGGACAGTCCACGCCGAGCGATGCGGTGGCGCTTGAGCGGTTCAACGCGCTCGCCGAGAAGGCGCCGGGGCGGATCGAAATCGAGCGGTCGATTCTGGGTCCACAGCTGACGTGGGCGCCGCCCCAGACATCACCCCCCGACCTCGATGCCGCGAGCTTCGATCGCCGGCTCGATCTGCGTTGGCGACGCACGTCCTACACCGACATCACTGCCGAGAGCCACGAAGCCCTCGTCTCGAGCGAGCCCGATGAGCCGACCCTTGCTGACGAGCCGGAGGGCCCGGTCGCCTCGCCCGAGCTCGAGCCAGGCGGCGAAGGAGTCCCTGGACTGGAGAAGCCCTCGCCGCTTGGAACGATGCCCTTCGGGGCCGAGTTCGGGACGTTCGTTCACCGCGTGCTCGAGCAAACCGATTACGCAGCGGACGACCTCGAGGCCGAACTCGCCGAGCGGGTCGCCGCCACCGGGGCGCGAGGGGCGCTGAAGCTGACCAGCTCGGCGGAGGCGGTCACCGGCCTGAGAGCGGCGATCGAAACTCCGCTCGGGGCGCTGGTCGGCGGCAGGCGCCTGCGCGACATCGAGCGGGCGGATCGGCTCGACGAACTCGAGTTCGAGCTCCCGCTGGTCGGCGGCGATGATCCAAGCGGACGGCTGACACTGAAGGCGATCGCCGGCGTTCTGCGCGCGCATCTCTCGGCGGGCGATCCGATGGTGGCGTATGCGGACCGGCTCGAAGATCCGGCGCTGCGCGCCACCGTTCGCGGCTTTCTCACGGGCAGCATCGACATGGTCTTCCGGCTCGACGGCCCTCGCTTCGCAATCGTCGACTACAAGACCAACTGGCTCGGCCCGTTTGACGTGGAGCTCACGCTGAGCCGGTACCAGCCGCCTGCGCTGGCCGAGGAGATGGCTCGCGCGCACTATGGGCTGCAGGCTCTCCTCTACACGGTCGCGGTTCACCGCTACCTGCGCTGGCGGCTGCGCGACTATGACCCGGACAGCCATCTCGCGGGCGTGCTCTACCTGTTCCTGCGCGGAATGGCCGGACCCGAAACCCCGGTGATCGCCGGCAATCCGTGCGGCGTGTTCGCTTGGCGACCGCCCGGTGCGCTCGTGGCGGCGTTGAGTGATGTGCTCGATCGGGGAGCGGCATGAGCGTCTCGGAGGCACAGTCACGCGAGGATGCGTTCTCGGCTCGCCGCGCGCGTAACGCCGTCGGGCTTCTGGCAGCGTTCAACGAGGTCGGGCTCCTGTCAGCGGCCGACGTGCATGTGGCGGCGCGGGTAACGGAACTGGTCGGCGAGTCGGACGAGAGCGTTCAACTCGCTCTGGCCCTCGCCGTTCGAGCGACGCGGCTCGGTCACGTGTTCGTCGACCTGCTCACGATCCACGACACCGCCAGCCTCGAATCCGAGGAGGAGCCGCTCGATCTCGGGCAGTTGGCATGGCCTGCACCCGAATCGTGGATGGACGCGGTGGTCGCCAGCAGCCTGGTCGCCACCGGCGAGGACGAACCGGAGTGCCGACCGGCCACTGCGGCTGATCGGAACCCGGCTGTACCTCGACCGCTACTGGCGCGAGGAGCGATCGGTCGCCGCGGATCTGCTGACCCTCGCGGATGACGACGCAATCGACGTCAACTACGACGTGCTCGCGGACGGCCTGAGACGATTGTTTCCGCAGCGGGCCGACGTGCGGCAACGGCTGGCAGCGGCGGCGGCGGTCTTCCGCAGGTTCGCGGTCGTCGCCGGCGGTCCCGGAACCGGGAAGACGACCACGGTCGCGCGAATCGTCGCGTTGCTGGCGGAGCAGGCGATCGCTCAGGGTGAGCGGCCGCCGCTCGTCGCGCTGTGCGCACCAACCGGCAAGGCGTCCGCCAGGCTGCAGGAGGCCGTCCATGCGGAGGCGACGGAGCTGGACGTGACAGAGGAGGTGCGAACGCTGCTGGTCGGCCTTCAGGCCTCAACGCTCCACCGGCTTCTCGGGTGGAAGCGTGGGAGCCACAGTCGGTTTGGTTACGACCGAGGCAATCGGCTGCCGCACGACATCGTGATCGTCGACGAGACCTCGATGGTCTCGCTCTCGATGATGGGGCGGCTGGTCGAGGCCGTACGGTCCGACGCGCGCCTGGTCCTGGTCGGCGATCCGGGTCAGCTGCGCTCGATCGAGGCGGGGGTGGTGCTCGGAGACGTCGTCGGGCCGGCGGCCGAGCATCTTCGGATGACGGCCAGGGCGCGAGCCCAACTCGCCGAGGTGACAGGTGACGAAGTGCCTGCCGACGATTCACCGCCCGACGTTCGGATCGGCGACGGGATCGTCGTGCTCGATCGCGTGCATCGCTACGGTAGCGGCATTGCCGCCCTGGCCGAGGCGATCCGTCAGGGCGATGGCGATGGCACGATCGCCTCCCTCATGGCCGCTCCGGACGAGATCACCTGGCTCGGGGTCGATATCGAAGATGCCGATGCCGGCGAGGATCTACGAGAGGTGAGGACCCCGGCGGTCGAGGCGGGGCGGTCGATGTTCGAGGCAGCCAGGGCAGGGGCCGCGATGGATGCCCTAGGCGCGCTCGGCGCGTTCCGGCTGCTGTGCGCGCATCGGCGAGGTCCGCACGGCGTGAGCAACTGGAGTCTGCGGCTCCAGGCGTGGCTCGGCTCTGCTGTGGCTGCTCTCGACCTCGATGAGCGCGATTACGTGGGGCGTCCGCTGCTGGTCACCGAGAACGACTATGAGCTCGGTCTCTACAACGGCGACACCGGCGTGATCGTTGCGGATGACGAGGGGCGTCCGAGCGCAGTCTTCGAGCGCGGCGGCGAGCTGCTGAGCTTCAGCCCGCTCCGACTCGACGCGGTGGAGACCGTGTACGCGATGACGATTCACAAGAGCCAGGGCTCGCAATTCGAGACCGCCGCGGTGCTGCTGCCGCCGGCGACCTCGCGGATCCTGACCCGCGAGCTGCTCTACACGGCCGTGACACGGGCGCAGAAGGCACTGATCCTCGTGGCGACCGAGGACGCGATTCGGGCGGCGGTGGCGCGGCCGGTGGCGCGGGCGTCGGGGCTGCGGGAAAGGCTGTGGGGTGAGGCAGCGGCTCGATGATGTGAAACGCTGGTCGCGTCTGCAATCTCCAAGTTATGCCACGGCAACTGGGCCCTTGGCGGGGCCGCACTCTTGATGCATCGGATCGGAGCGCCCGCCTTCGTTACACGGCAGTTTCGACCCAAGCCGTTCACTGCGCTCTTGGCGATGCCGGTCAGTGCACCTGGAACCGCGGATGCGATCGGTCTGAGTGCTTTGTCGCCGAAGAACTCGTCCGCTGGCTGGCGCAGCCAGGCGATCGCTATCGCGGCAAACCAGTCGCTGGCCCGCCCGGACTGGCAGTGCTTTTCATCACCTCGGGACGCCTGCCGGCGTTCTTCGCTGGCGATCGCACTGCGTTCGCATCGTCTGCTACGGCCGATACTTTCGGATTTGGAGACGCGGAGTGGGAGAGGGCATGATTACCCGAGTCATCATCAGCGGCTACCGATAGTCAGCGGATCTTTGCGATCATGGGCTACACCCTGACCCCGGACCGCGACGTGGTTCTGCACACCGCCGTCGCCGCCGAGCTGCAGACCCTCGCCGCTCGATCGACGACGCCGTCACGCCGCCCGCACCGAGGCGTGCGTCCAGCTCGCCTTCGAGCTCGTCGCGCGAGCGGCCGACTTTTAGCCGTTGAGCTCACGGCCCGCCACACCGCCGCCGCATCTGTACGCCGCCCTGAACGTCCACCAGCCGGAGCGCACGCACCCGCCCGCACACGCTGACCGGTGCGGTATGGTCGGGCGACGCGAGCGCGGCCGACCACGATCCGGCGGCCCTTCACTCCACCTCCCGCAGCGACGACTCGTTCAACCCGCGAGCGGGTGCTTTAGTAAACCACATGCGAACCCGCACATACGCGGGCCAGGCACCCTACGATAAGTCTGTTATCAGGTATCGACCGACCGCCGATAACCTTCTCATGGCGCCCCGCGTAGCAGACATCCACGAGCCCACCTCGCAAGAGTCGCTGGGCGTCATCACCCTCGAGGAGTTCGAGGCGGCACGCCGCGACCCCGAGGTGATCGCGCTGCTGCGCCGCGCCGAGCGGGTGCTCGCCGCACGCGCGCGCCGCGACGAGGACCGCTAGACCTCGGCGGCGCTGAGCGGCAACCACAGCCGGTTGCCGCCCTGGGTCAGGCGCCGGAGGCCGAACGGACGCCCGAGCCACATCTCGGCCGTCTGCGGATCGTGTGCGTCGAGCACCAGCACCGCGGTCGCCTGACGCTCGTGGGCCTCCAAGCAGGTCGCGATCGCGTCGGCCAACAGGTCGCCGCCGGTGACCGCCGACGTGGGATCGCGAGCGATCCACGCCAGCAGGCAGGCGGGGACGCGGTTGCGCTCACCCGGGATCCCGGCCGCCTCACGCTGGAGCTCGTCCATCGTCACCACATTGGAGGCGAGCGCGTAGAAGCCACAGATCCGCCCGCCGCCGAGGGCGAGCACCGTCCGAGAGGTCCGGTGCTCGACAAGCGAGCGCTCGCGCAACCACGCCGCCGCATCCTCGCCGGCGGACACCGGGTGGGTGCGAAAGGCGTCAAGCGCCGCGCGCACAGTGACCGAGGCGGTGATCTCGACGCTGGGGAGCCGGTAGAAGGTCACCTCCCCGGCGCCGAGCCGCTGCTCGATCTCGGCCACCGCCTCGGCCGACGACACGTTCACGGCGTCACCTCGCCCTCGGCCACCGGCAAATCCGCCGCGGTGGCCGGCGGCCGCGCGAACGGCTCGCGCAGCGCGTAGTGGGCGACCATCGTGTACCCGAACCGAGTGCGGGGCGCTTTCTTGGTACGCGACCACGACTTGATCAGGTCCAGCGCGCGCAGCTCCTCTAGGCCGCGCTCTAGGGTGTCGGCCGAGATCCCGTACCACTCGGCGGCGCGCTCGGTCGGCAGAGTGAAGGTGACGTTTTGGGCCAGGCAGATCAGCAGCGTCGCCTTGCCAGGCAGCTTGAGCTGCTGGTGGATGCGCTGGGTGAAGTAGGCGTAGGGCAGCTTGAAGAACCCGCGGTCCTTGCCCCCGGCGCGCTCGAACGGCCGCCCAGATCCGTCCTCGAGCAGCAGGTAGAGCTTGCGCACCCGTCGGTCGCGCTCAGAGCGGATCAGCTTCTGATCCTCAAGCCAGGTCCAGTTGCGCGACACGGTCGTCTCAGACGCGGCGGTCTGGGGCATGTCGAGCATCCGCGCCCAGCTCATTGCCGGCTGGCGCACATCCCACTCCCCGCCCGACGCGCCGGCGTGAAACAGGGTGTAGAGGTCCAGCGCCAGGCCGCGGCGACCGGAGACGAAGGCCGAGAGCGGACCCGGGGTTCCGTCGGTACGCTGCAGGAACGTGCGACGGATCGGCACGCTCGAGCGTCCGGAACGGTCCAACAGGTCGGCCAGCGTCTCGTCCGCGGAGGCGATCTCCAGCTCGTCGGGGGTATGTGCATCCTCTACGGCCACGGCCACTAGGAAAGCACACGGGCCCGCGCTCGTCGAGCACGCCAGCGGGACGAGCGTTCAGCGTGCCAGCGGGTCCTTTAGAAGATCCCATAATGACCGCCGATAAGCGCTAAGTAGATCCCAGCCTAAAGCTCAGAGGCGGGATAGCCTCACATGCGACCGCCCATGGCCGCGCCAGGCCACCGTCAGACCGCGCGACGCGACCACTTCGTCCATGCGACGGCCCCCCGCAACGGGCCCGACCGAGCGGCCCGTCCGAGCGGCCGCCGCCGCGTCTGCCATAGTTGTCGGAATGAAATCGACGAATTTTCACTAGGAGATCTTCACCATGGGACCCACGAGCCTCGCCGAGCGGCTCACCGTCCAGTTGACCCCGGTCGCGGGCTTGGCTAACGAGATCATCACCGCCGCGTATGAGGACTACTCAATAAAGGCGTTGACGACCACGCTGCCCAACGTCGACCGCGACGCGCACCGCGCACGCGTCAGCGGCCTGCTGGTCTGGATCCACGTCGCCGACGGCCTAGTCGCCGCGGGCGCCACCGACCGACTGCCCGAGGGGTTCGTCGTCTTGACCAACGACAAGCAGCACAACTCCGGCCGCTACCTGATCCGCTTCCCCGGCGGCCTGTTGACGATCCGGCGCGCTCCCCACGACGACGGCAAGGACGAGGGCCAGTTCATGCAGGAGAGCTTTGCCGAGATGACCGAGGAGCTCGACAAGGCCGCGCTGCCTGACGAGCAGCAGGCCGCCCGCGTCTGGTTGAAGATCGCGCCCAACGGCGGCTCGGTGTTCGCCGCCGAGGACCGCCACGGTCACCAGGTCAAGGTCCCACTCCTCGACCTGCTCAATGCCACCACGCCCCCCGCCGCTGGCCTCAGCCTGGCGCCCGCCCAGACGCAGGTTCGCTCTCGGCTGCGCTCCGACGAGCAGACCGACGCGCAGTGAGCGACCCTCGGCTGAACTTCCGCATGCTGAGGCTCGCGCGCGAGCTGCGAGGCGTCACCCAGACCGAGCTCGGGCGCAGCGCCGGCATCCCCCAGGCCCGGCTGAGCCGCATCGAGTCCGGCCAGATCCCCGCCACCGCCGCCGACATCACGGCGATCGCGACGACGCTCGAGCTGCCGCGGGCGTTCCTGGGCGAGCCCGGCGTCCCCGCCGCCGTTCCCCTGTTTCGCAAGCGCGCGATCCGCTCGGTCAAGCGCCTGACCACGATCCAGGCGCGCCTGAACACCGCCGTGCTCATCGCCCAGCGGCTGCTGGACGCCGGCATCGATCTTGACCCACCTCAGACGTTCCCCGACCCCGGGAGTTCCCCGCGCACGAGCCGATCCACGCCGCGCGCGAGTTGCGCCGCGCCTGGCGGCTGCCGATCGGCCGCATCGACGACCTCACCGCGGTGATCGAGGGCGCCGCCGGGATCGTGCTCTACGTCGACTTCGGCGCCGACGAGGCGACCGCGGCGTTCATCAGCACCCCCGGCGACGAGCGCATGTGGTTCTTGCTCAACACCCGCGAATACGCCGGCGATCGGCTGCGGCTCAGCCTCGCCCACGAGCTCGGCCACGCCGTCCTGCACCGCCGCCTGCCCAGCTCTGATGAGGCGGAGCAGGAACACGAGGCCTTCCAGTTCGCCGCTGAGCTGTTGCTGCCCGCCGACACGTTTGACAGCGCCGTCCCCTACGACGGGCTCACGCTCGCCACCGCCCGGAGCCTGAAGGAGACCTACTGGGTCTCCATCCAGGCGATCATCCGCGCCGCCCACGACCGCGGACGCATCACCCGCGCCCGCTACACAAGTTTGTACAAACAGCTGTCCGCGCGGGGTTGGCGAACCGATGAACCGGTCGCCGTCGAGCCCGAGCAGCCGCGACTCTGGCCAGAGATTCTCCGCGTGCACCGCGACGAGCACGGGTTCAGCGACGGGGATCTCGCCGCCACCGCGCGCGTGACCACGGATGCCCTCACCGACCTGTTTCCCCACGACTTCGTCAGGACCCAACCACCGCTGCGGCTCGTCCGCTCGAGCGCCGCGACTGGCCCGCATCGAGCACGCGACGCTCCAGGCTCCCGTCGTCGCTGAGCCGCCCAATTTGGTTTCTCCCGCTCCGAAGCTGCTCCACAAACCAGAAAGCCGCTGACTTGCTCCCAATGGAGCTAGCCGGACTTGAACCGGCGGACCTCCCTGGCGGGCACCACCGCCGTGCGGAGGGCGGTCGAGTGCCTAGTCAACCAGAAAGCATGTGTTACTTACGCGTGAGGCGATTTGCAACGCCGCCGATTACGACAATTAGCTCGAGCGGAAGGCCACGGTCCAGGCCGGCTCCTCATCCACCTGTCAGCAACGCCCGCAGCGTGTGCCACGCCGGCGAACACGGCGACGTCATAAACGCAATGCGCCGACGGCCGATACGGCCGCTCACGGAAGCACTCGGGGCGCCGCGGACGATAACGAGGCACTGGACTCGCGGGATCCAGAGGTCGCTGGCATGGTGAGATAGCTCGCGGCATGCGGCTTCGCGCGCGGGATGGGTTCCGCCCGGCGGCCAGCAGGTCAGACTCCAGCGGTGTGCGGGGCCGCGCTGGCCTGACTCCGGATAGAGACCGTGGGGCCGGTACGTGACGTTCAGGCGCACCGATGGCCGAGTGCGCGCGCCACCGGACCCTGAAGCCGTGCTCCGTGAGGACGACGTCGCTGTCGACCCGCAGCCGGCCACGAACCCGGCCGCGAGAACGACGGCGGCGACGCTCCTAACGCGTGACTGAAAGCTTCGTGGTCGTGGTGTGGGACAGCGTGCCGGCAGCACCCTTGATCGTAATCGTGAAGCTGCCGAGTGAGGCGCGCGTGGTGGCCGTGAGCTTGAGCGTGGTCGGAGTGCCAGGGGTTGCGGGGTTTGTCGACCAGGTCGGGGAGACCCCGCCGGGCAGGCCGCTCACGCTCATCGTGGCTGGGCTGGCGAAACCGTTCACCGGATTCACGGTCACCGACAGTTGCGTGGTGCCTCCGCGGCGCACGGATGCGGTGGACGGAGCGCTGACGGTGAAGTCGGCCTGGCCGGCAGCGACCGGCGCTGTGGCCGTGGAGGTGGCGTAGACAGGCCCCCCAACGGAATTGCTCGCGCCCACGGTGACTTCGATCGTGTGGCCGACGTCGCTGCTCACGGGTTGATACGTCGAGACGTTGCCGCCAACCGGTGAGCAGGTACCGGTCGAGTTGCAGGTCTGCCAGGCGTAGCTGAACGTCGTCGGGGAGTTCGTCCAAGTGCCGGTTGTCGCGGTCAACGTCTGACCGACCACTGGACTGCCGGTGATCGTGGGCAGGCCCGTGTTCTGCGGAGGCGCGGTCGGAGGCGTGACAGCCCCCGCTCCGTTCGGCGTGCCGATACCTGTCGGACCGTCGTACCCGGTCAACGCGTTGCACAGGAAGGTGACCGAGCACGTGCCGTTCTTGCCCCCGACCACGTCGAAGAACTGGGACGAATTCATGTATGGGAAACCAAGGCCTCGA
Organism: uncultured Solirubrobacterales bacterium; assembly: GCA_963796645.1. Taxonomy (GTDB): domain Bacteria; phylum Actinomycetota; class Thermoleophilia; order Solirubrobacterales; family Solirubrobacteraceae; genus Palsa-465. The sequence continues at coordinate 22,522 of CAWCMQ010000013.1, forward strand.
GCCGTGCTGGACAGGGCATCGACGCTGGCCACGACCGGCGAGGCCACGCTCGTCCCGCCGAACACCAGCCAGCCCGAGTAACCCTGATAGGAGAGGCTGTCGTAAACCGCGACGCCGGTGTTCGGGTCGGCGTCGGCCGAAACGTCGGCGACGACACGGCGAGAGCAGCCGGCGGGGGTCGACTGCCACGCGGGCTTCGGCTCATACGCCGAGCAACCACTGCCCGCCCCTGACCACGCCGTCTCCGTCCAGCCGCGTGTGTTCGTGGCGGTCTTGGTCAGGCTGGTCCCGCCGACCGCGGTTACGTACTGCGAGGCAGCTGGGAACTCCACGCCGTAGCCGTTATCGCCAGAGCTGACGGTGACATTGATACCCGGGTGGTTGTAGTAGCTGGACTCATCACTGGTCTCGCCCGAGTACTCGCCGCCGCCATAGCTGTTGGAGATCGCAGACGCGCCGAGGCTGGCCGCGGTGTTGACCGCCTTGCCGAGATCGGACATATACGACGAATTCGCTTCCACCAGCAGGATGTTGCAGCCGGGGCAGACGGCGGAAACCATGTCGAGGTCGAGCGAGATCTCCTGGGACCAGCCGCCATTGGTGGAGGGATAGGAGGAGGAGCTGCCGTTCTCGTTGACCTGGCGGAAGCATCCGTTCTGAGTGGTGCAGGGCGTCAGGCCATATGTCTGCCGGTAGACACCGAGATCGGCCGCAGCGTTCGGGTCGTGGTAGGCGTCGACGATCGCGACCGTCTTGCCCGAACCGCCGCCGGCAGCTACCGCCGACGCCAGGTTGTAGGCGTTCTGCAGGTCGGAGGGGCCGTAGCCCGGCGGCAGGGTGGCTGCAGTAGCCAATGGTGCGCCGGAAGCGTTCGTGACAACGTCCGCGAGACAGTGGGCGACGGGCGGCCGGGTCGCGGCGCACACGGCGTGGTGAAAGCGTCCGGAAGCCCCGGGATGAGGAGCGGCGAACGCCGACGGGCTCAGCACGAGCATGGCCACCGAGGTCAGCAACAGAACGCGCAAGCGCGAAGAGCGGCACCAACCATGAACGAAACCTCGAAGCATCTAGCCCCCTGTGAACGGGATTGAAACGGAGGAGCGTCCGATGCTCCTCGGCCTTCCTTGTCCAAAATAGGTTAGACGACAGCGAGCTCAAACGGCGCCGGCGCCCACTCCGAGGGGCACCCGTAGCGCAGCGCCCGCCCAGCGGCCACCGGATGAGTGATCAGGCTGTCCTCGCCGCATGGGTACGAGTGGTTCTGATGCCTGGCGTGGGCGAGACCCAGAAGGGTTCTGAGCGTCATTTCTGCATCGATGCCGTCGCGCAGGCCGTGAGATACTCACAGCGTGCCGACAGGCTGGCGCAGCGACGGTGTCCGGGTGGTTCGCAGCGACGAGCTGGACCTCAACACGCCGCAGACGCCGGGGATGACGCGCGCGGCAGCTATCACGACCGCCCGCACCGGCGCCGAGAAGCTGTGGGCGGGCACGGTGGTCATCGAGCCCGACGCAAAGACGGGCGCGCACCACCACGGTCCGGTCGAAAGCGTCATCTACGTCGTGTCCGGCCGCGCGCGGATGCGCTGGGGCGAGCGCTTGGAGTACGTCGCGGAGGCCGGGCCTGGCGATTTCATCTACGTCCCGCCATATGTTCCCCATCAGGAGATCAATGCCGAGCCGTCGGAGCCGCTCTCGTGCGTCCTCGCGCGCTCGGGCCAAGAGCCGGTCGTCGTCAATCTCGACCTCGCCGAGGTCGAGCCGAACCCGCAGCAAGTCCACTGGGTCGACGACATCCATTCGGCGCCCTGACGCTTGCTGTCCCCAGCCGTAGCTGACCGCCACCAAGACCCTGTCGTGGCACCTGCGGCGCACGACGCGGTGGCGCATTTTCTCCGGGGTGCGCCTCGGGACTCAGCCGGGCATCTTCGCGAGCACGGCGCGGGCCACGTGTATCTCGGCGGCCATATCAGCGGCCTGCGACCCACCGAGGTTGACCACTACCTCGATGCCGACGTTCCCCTTGACGGCGACCAGGCCGCTGCCGGGTGTGGGGGCGTGGGCCGGAACGCCCAACCCGCTGATGGCCGGGGACTGCCAGGACGACTCCGACTCGGTCGTTGCTCCGTCCCCTACATCCAGCGAAACCAGATTCAGCTCGTTGGTTTGGTAGCTGCAGAACGTGTCGAACGAACTCTGCCGCGTGAGCTGTGCGCGCCCGGCCCCACGGCCCAGCACGCCCCTCGCGATCGCGCGAGTCAGTAGGACGCACGCCGACGGGAACGCGGCGGAGAGCGGCGGGAGCGCCGTCGGCGGCGGGGGGCAGTCGACCGTCACGCTGAGCTTCGCTCCGTTGATGTTCGCGCTCCAATGCAGCGCGTGGGCAGTTCGGACAGGTCCGGCCGCCAAGTGGTAGAGGACCCCGGCCGACAAAAGATATGCGTCATGCCCGCTATAGCGAAAGTCGAGCGGAAGCCCGTAAGGGTCTTCGGTGCTGAAATAGTGTCCACGACAGCCGAGTGGTCCGCTGTAGTCAATTGGCGGTGCGTCCTGCTGGTGAACAGTCGCCTTGCCGCTCTCTGTGACGGAAATGACGCGACCCCGGACGTTGAAGGTCGCTGTGTCGCCGCTTGCTGCCCCACCGCACCCACTGAGGGCAAGAACACCGAGCGTGGCCACGATCGACGTCACACGCAGACGGCGTCGCACCGGCCGAACGATACAACCCTCAGGCTCCCTCCAGAACCGCCTCCACGTGGCACATCCGACCGGCTCCACCGCGGCGCATCCCGGCAGCGCCGCCCGACCAGGCGTGCCGAAGCGTCGTCAACCGAGTGGTCAGGCACCGTCGAGCCCGCGGAACGCTACCCGTAGGCCAGCGCCTGCGGGAACGCCCAGCCACGCGCCTATCCCTTTTGAACATCGGGAGCGCGCCGCCGCCGCCGATTGCATCGGCGACACCCCGTAGTTCTGCCTCTACATGCACCGCGTCGCAGGGCCACGCTTCGCCACAGTCGCGGGTAAGCTCGCGACATGGCTCCCTCGTTCGTCCCGGATGACTACGTCGTTCCGCTGCATCTCGCCGGTCCGGGCTTCCGCTTGGAGCCGCTCGGACCGCAGCACAACGACGCCGACCACCGCGCGTGGACGACGAGCATCGAGCACATTCGCGCCACCCCAGGCTTTTCCACCAGGAGATGGCCACCCGCCGGCGGAATGTCACCTGACGAGAACCTCCGCGACCTGCGAGCCCATGCCGAGGACTTCAGGCGACGCGTCGGCTTCACGTACACCGTCCTCGATGACGAAGACGTCGTCGTCGGCTGCGTCTACATCTACCCCTCACGGACAGACCCCGGCATCACCGAGGTGCGGTCTTGGGTCAGCGCAGATCGGGCGGAACTGGACTCCCTGCTGCACGAAACCGTGGACAGCTGGCTCGCCGCCGACTGGCCGTTCACCGACGTCAGATACCGCACGCGCGTCTAGTCAGCGCCGCCTGACGTGGTGCGTCGGGAGGATGAAGGCGATCGTGGCGGGAGGACGGTCAGCCGGGCGCCCGTCTCGCCGCTACTAGGTGACGATTGCGAACGTCAGCCGCGCGAACGTTGAGCCGAGGCCCGGTGTGTTCGCGGTGATGACGAGTATGTATTTGCCGGGCTTCAGCTTGATGGAGGTCGAAACGCGACCCTGGAATCGAACCGTGTTCAGGCCCGCGTGCCCGGCGAAGCTGAACGAGCCCCGAGGTACCGTGCGCGCGCACGCGTGGGCGTGCTTATTGCCATTCGTCCTCGCCACGCACTTGCCGTGCACCCTCCGGCCCGGCTCTGATCGCATGAAGTCGAGGTGCACCCTCGCTGACCCGCCGAGAAGAAACCGGAACGTCGTCCCGACCGGAGGCTGCTTCTTGGTGAACGTCGCAAGCTTGGGGTTGCGCGGTTCGCGCCACCTCTCGTGTGACTGCGCGGCGCTCCCGATGCCGAGCACGGCGGCTGTCGTGCTCGAGGAGTTGTTGGCTGGATTCGGGTCGCCGGCGCCGCTCGCATCGTGTCCTGCCGTGTCGAGTGTCGCGCTGCTGACCGTCACCCTGTCGGTCTTGGATCCGATGCTGGTCATCCTGACGACGAGCCTGACCGTCGCCGTGGCCCCGCTGGCCAGCGTGCCGAGGTTGCAGCTCGCGGTCGAGCTGCCAACGCACGACCCGTCGCTCGACCTCGCCGACACGACAGTTGAACCCGGCGCAAGCCTGTCCGTGAGCACGACGTTCGGAGCCGGGTCCGGCCCGTTGTTCGCTGCGGTCAGCGTGTCGGTCACCGTACCGCCGCGCAGCACGGCACCTGTGCTCGCCGCCTCCGTGATCGACAGGTCGGCCTTCGGGCAGCCCTGCACCGAGCCGGACACACCGACGCATTTGTCCTGTGTCTCGTCGCCCCAGCCGTCGTGATCGGCATCAGGCTCGACTCGTGCGCTGACGTTGTACGCCTCACCGGAGCTGGTTTCGGGAATGCCGGTAAACGTCGTGTTGGGTGCAGGATCAGCGCTCGGAAGGTAGGCGTCCGTATTCCCAGTTGTGTGAGTACTCACCACGCAGTCGTCGCCGTCGAACGTGAAGAGGCCGAGAAGATCTCCGGCATGCACGGGGATCCGGACCAAAAAGGTGTTCAGAGTGCTCGGCGTCATCGTCTCAAGCGCGCTTTCGCCGACGACGAAGAACTGGTTCGCGGTTCCGGTGGGTCGCACCACCTTCAACTTGTCCTGCTCAGCCGCGGTACTTCCCGCAGCGAAGCTCCAAGACGTGATCACCCCGCCGCCGGTCGGCACGGCGTAGCTCGGAACGCTTGGGGCGGTCCCAGTCTGGACGAACGTATTTCCCGCGCCGCACGTCCCCGCCACGCTCGCGCCGTTCTGACCGATAGTCGTCGCAGCAGATGCCGGGCCAGCCACCACCGCCAAAAGACACCCCGAAAGTCCCGCAGCCAGAGCGCCACGCCTCAGCCGACTCATGTGATTACGCATGCTCCCCTGCTCCCTTACGCGACGATTTTCGATCCACATCGACGCCCGTTGCGCCAGCGCGCAGCCCCTGGGCAAAGCTATCAAGAGCGATCGAGACTCGCTTCACGACCACAAGGAGAGGGGAGGGACCTGATCGATCAGGAACCAGGACGCCGCGACCCGGTGTGAGGACCGTTTCAGCGGTCCGCAGCCGAGCCGCGGCGACCGGATCACTCTCAGCGGTCGTTCTTGCGTTCGGCCTTCGTGCGGCCGGCGGCTTCGCGTAGCCGGCGAGCCTCGTCGGCGGCCGTGATTGCCTGCTCCTTCTTGCGAAGGGCGTCGGCCTTGGCGTCGAGCGTGTCCAACCGCGCCTTGGGCGCACGCTCATCGATGGCCTGATCGCCACGAACCTCGGCCTTGCGGCTCGCGTCGAGACGCTTGTCCTCAGCCTGGACGGCGCGACGAGTCTTCTGCTCGCGCACCTTCGCAGCCTGCTCGCGCCGGGTGCTGGCGCGCCGGTTGGCCTGCTCGCGCTGGCGCGAGGCCTGGGCTTCGCGCTGGTCGAGGCGCGAATCGGCCTCTTCGCGCTTGCGTTCGGCCGCACCGCGCAACCGAAGCGCGCGTTTGCGCTCGTCTGCAGCTGCCTGCCGCTGCTCTGCATCCTCACGCAGCAACGAATCGCCAAATAGGTTGGCGAGCAGTGCGCGCAGGGAAGCGTCGGCGCGGTCGACGAACCACCTCGCGGTCGGGGCCGCGCCGGTCCCGTTTCCGGGGAGCCGCTGGATCGCCGCATCAAGCGGGAGCCGAATGAGCTTCAAATAGCTGTCAACCGTCGCTCCGGGAATGTCACTCACGTTCACTGGTTCTCCTTAGGGTCGATGGTGTCCGCTGCTGCCTCCGCACGACGCGCCTGCTGGTCGAGCCGAATGGACTCCTCGGCGACAGCGACACGCTCACGCTCAGCGCGCTGCTCTGTACTCGCCGCTGCGGACTCTTCCGCCTTGCGCTGAGTCTCTGCAGCCGCCTGTTGGCGTTGCGCCTCGGACTGGGCATCGCGCTCGGCGTCCTGCCTCTCATGTTCGATCCGCTGCTCGCGCTGTTGCGCTGCCACCTCGTTCTGCAGGCGGTCGCGCTCGATCTCGGTCTCAGTCCGATCCGCCTCGAGCGAAGCGGCTTCCTCGCGCTGCCTTGCCTCGGCAGCCTCGCGGTGTGCGGTGGCCTCAGCGTCCACCTGGGCCTGCTGGAGCCGACCCTCACGGGACAGCTCGTCGTTTCCTACGACGGAGCCCGCGGCTTCCTTAGCCTTACCCGCAAGCTTGCCGACAAGGCCGCCCGCGGTCCGTTCAGGATTCTGTTGGTCTGTCAAAACGTCACATCTCTTTCAATTGGTTGGGGGGGAAATCGATCAGCGCACGGCCGGCGCCGCAGAGCGGCTACCGCTGGTAAGCCAATGCGTCGACCTTCCCGTGATAGCGCCGTCCAGCCTTGCCACCGAGGGTCGAGACCAGCAGCGTGCCGAGGAGGATCGCCGCAAGTGCGATCGCGCCACCCGTGGCGAGATCTCCCTCTTTGATCGGGATTCTCGGCAGATTCAGCGCCGTGAGGACGTTGTACTTCGATCCGAGAATGACACCCGCGGCTGCGAACAGCAGCGTGATCAGTATCCCGAGTGCCCACACACCAAATCCTTGACGCCCGCCGTCAAAGCGCGACATCCGGCCGGCCACGTATCCGCCCGAGTAATACGCGAGCAGCAACACGAGCAGGAGTGCGATGCCGCCACCGATCCCGATCGTCCCGGCATTCTTGGTGAGCTCGTTGCTACTGGCATTCGTTAGCCCAATCGCCGCGCCGGCAGCGCTGACGATGGCAATCAGGACCACGGCCATGCCGGTCGCAACCAGCCAGCCAAAGAAGGCTGCGCCCCAGTTGAATCCGCCGAACTCCTCCCGCTGGGCGCGAACCCCAGCTGCAGGATCACGCTCGCCGCTGGGCGCCGGTTGCTCGTTACGCAGGCCGCCCTGCGGCTCATCATTTAGTACAGCGCCGTTTCCGGCTCGCTGGGTTGTGTCCTCTTGTCCGATCATGCTTAACCTCCGGTTCTCGTGATCTGTGGTGCGTAGACCGTCTGGTCACGCTTCAAAGCCGTCAGCCCGTAGTCCGCAGCGAGCTGCGCTGAGGACGGCGAGGGCCCGACTAGCGTTGCGACGGGTTCGTCGCTGGCTGCTGGACGTTCTGGGCGGAGCGTTTTGCGCTCTCGCCGCGGGCTTGGCCGTGCTCGTCGGTCCTCTCCTGCGCCCTGTCCTTGGCGCCTGAGAAGCGAAATACGATCGACGCCAGACGACCCCGAGGGCGGGACCTGAGACATACTTGGTCGCTAAGAGAGACAAAGGTCTCTGTTCGGGTCATCTGATGCATCGTTCCGAGACTATAGCGGCTCACTTAGCGTTAGTCAAGGTAGAAGTGATACAGTTGTCTCAGTTCCTGAGGCTCCAACGACGACCGGAGGGAAGAGATGGTCGAGCATTCCGAGGGTCGGGACATCGACGCGGCCGGCAGCGACCGTCTCACCGCCCGCCGCCGTCGCGCAGATGCCGAGCAGAACTTCAGCCGCATCATCGAGGCAGCGGTCGAGCTCTTAGATCGCCACCCGGGCGCGAGCATCGAGCAGATCGCCGCGGCGGCCGGCGTCGGACGCGCGACCGTCTACCGCCACTTCGCGACTCGCACCGCGTTGGTTGAAGCCGCGACGCGCCATGCGTTCGAGGACGCGCTCGTCAGCGTTTCCACGACCGAGGCGGAGGAGTCCAATGACGGCGGACCTGACCTGTTTGGCGTCGTCGAGCTGCTCAACCGTGTGCCGCCTCACCTAATCGGCGACCAGGTGGTCGCCGAGGCGCGGCGCCTCGCGGGTGTTTCATCGGCGGCGCTGTACGTCGTCGACATTGACGGGTCACGGCTGCTGCGGTTCGCGGGGTCCGAGGAGTTCCCCGCCGAGCTCCACGCCCCCTTGGCCGTGGGTCCGGAGCTTCCCCGAGACGGAATCCCGAGCTTGCGCCGCCTCGTCGCCGAACAGCTGCCCGGCACGGTCGCCGCGCCGCTCTACCTCCGCGGTCGAGCGATCGGGCTACTGCTGGCGGTCGGGGCCAGCGAAAGCTCGCTCGACAATCTCGCGCGTCAGGCCGCCGCGGCCATCAACCTGGCCGAGAGCTATACGGACGTGTTCGCATTGAGCCGACGTCGTAAACCAATCAGCGCAGCCGCGGAGATACAACAGAACCTACTGCCGCCGCGGGTGGTGCAGATGTCGGGCGCGGCGGTCGCCGGCACCGTGTTGCCCAGCTATGACGTAGGTGGCGACTGGTTTGACTATGCAGAGAACTCGGACGGCGCCTGGATCGGTGTCGCCGACGCGACCGGCAAAGGCGCCTCCGCGGCGAGCCTCAGCGCACTCGCGCTGGGAGCCTTCAGAGCCGCCCGGCGGAGCGGCGCGAACCTCGAACAGGCGGTCAGCGCCATGGACGATGCGGTCAGCTCGATCAACGAAGGTGGAGCAGTCGTCACCGCCATCATCGGCCGCTGGCACGGGCCCACCGCGACCTTCGCATGGATCAACTGCGGACATCCCGCTCCCGTGCTCATCACGGCCGACGGAGAACTACACGCGCTTGACGACGGCCGTGGAAGGGCCCTGGGAGCGTCGGACAACGGACGGGAATGGAGCACCAGCACGGCACGCCTCCAAACGGGGCAACGACTCATTCTCTATTGCGACGGCGTCACCGAGCGACCCGATCAGGGTGGGACCGAATTCGGACTCGGCGGCATCAAGAACGCGGCCGCTCAAGCTCGCAGCGACTCCGCCCCCGCGACCGCCAAGGCGATCGGGGATGCCGTATCCGCCGCGTCTGCCGAGCCCCTTGAGGACGACGCGACGATCGTCGTGCTTGTGCCTACAAGCGGCACGGCGGCGTCCGAGTGGGATGGGCGAGAGCGCCGGTGAGCTGCCACCGCGACTGATGAACGGGCCGGACGGGCCCGCCCGGCCCCATGGACGCTGCGAAGCAGCCCCTCTGGACCCCGGTCGAGACCGTTGTGCGGATCCGGAAGGTTTACGCGCGCCGAGCGGCGAGGGCGGTCGGTCGTCCAGGTATCTACGAACGGGACCGGCCTGGCGCCGCATAATGTCCGCATGCCCTCCCCTCGCCTGCGACTCGCCATATCGGGAACGCTCATGGCCCTCGCAACAACCCTGCTCGTCGCCGCCCCCGCCGGCGCCAGCACGCCCCTCAAACCGTCCATCGCCTTCTCGAAACCACCGCCCGGCGTGGTTCGGATCGGTCAGTTGGTCCTGATCAGAGGCCGTGCTCATGATGTGCCGGCGGGCACCACCGTCGTGCTCCAGGGCAAGCAGCGCAGCGGCTGGGCAAGGCTCGCTCGCCGCGCCGTCGGCCGACACGGGGTCGTCACGGTCCGCTGGACGGTGGCCGAGGGAACGGCGATCGGGCCAATCTCGCTGCGGTTGGCCGTGCGCCGGCGAGGCCGGGTGCTGGCCGTAAGTACCCCCGCGCAGTCGGCGATCGGCTCCGCCTACGTGCCCTGCTCGCGACCCACGCCGCCCTCACGAGTGCCCGACGGCGACGGCTGGATCACCGGCGGCGTCTACGGCGAGGGCGGGCCGTTCCCCGGGATGGACGCGTGTCTCTCGCAGCGGTACACGATCGAGGCGCTCGATTCGGGCGGATCGGTTGCCGCCCGTGAGACGGTGCCCGGCGGCCATAGCTACACGCTGGTCGTGCCGGCCGGCAGCTACACGCTGATGAGCTCCGGATGTCGGGGTCGGGCGACGGTGAGAGCTGGCCAGCAGACGAAAGCCAACACCTTCTGCCTCTACCCCTGAGTCGTCGGGCGGCACCGGTTGGCGCGTGCGGTTCCTCTAGGGCGAGAGGTGATGCTGCGGCCCCCGACTTGATGTGGGATTCCCGCACGGAGAATCGGGGTGAGCACCGATGACAAAGCGGCCGGACGGAGGATCGTTCTTTGTTCCCCGCAGCACTGAGGGAGGACACATAGTGAGTGCCGAGCATCGTCAAGGCGGCTCGTAAGCCTGCTGGATGGTGCCCTGTGTGGCACGGATGCTCGCCCGGGCGATGCTCGTCGCCAGATTGGTGCGTTGATGATGTCGGCGCACCCGGAGGAGGGTCTTCATCATGGCAACCGTCTCGGAACGGTCACCTCGGCAAGAGGCTGAGGCCAATGGCGCGCCACGGCGCGCAACGACTCCTGAGCCCACTGGCGCGCCGTCGCGCGTGACGACTTTGGACTGGGGCAACTCGGCTCCGCTTGCGCTGGTCGCGTTTGCGGTCACGACTTTCATGCTCAGCATGGTGAACGCGAATGCGATCGCCAAAGGCGTGGAGCCTGTGGTGTTCGGCGTCGCGCTGATGTTCGGCGGTCTCACGCAGTTGATCGCGGGCGTCATCCAGTTGCGGGTCGGGAACACCTTCGCGGGTGTCTTGTTCTCGGGGTTCGGTGCGTTCTGGCTGTCGCTGTTCGCGAACGTGCAGTGGTTCTTGAAGGATGTGCCGCCGGCGCACGCTGGGCAGGCATTGGGTTTGTTCCTGTACGCCTTTGGGATCTTCATCGTGATCATGTTGGCGGTGTCGCTGCGCACAAACGCTGTCGTCGTCTTGGCGTTGGCGATCCTCGTGTTCGCCATCTTCTTCCTCGCGGCGGGGAACTACGGGGCTAACACCACCTTGATCCATTGGGGCGGCTACACCGGGCTCGCCGCTGCCGCCTTGGCCTTCTATCTGGCTCTGGCGGAGCTCTGTGAGTCCTCGTATGGCAGAGCCGTGCTGCCGATCTGGTCTCTCGCCCGGCGTTGAACCTCCGAGGCCCTGATTAGAGCGAAGGATGTGAGCGAGTCGCCTTCATGATCGAATGGATACCGGGAGCGGTGGAGACCGAAGCGGTCCGCGAGTTCCGCAACGGCAAGACCTACACGACGCGATCGTGGATCCGGCACAGACGCTACTGCAGGGGCCAGCCTCCCGGGTCCCGGCCCGGGAGCGATGGTCGCACCGGTGCCGACCCCGTTGCAACGTCCCGCGCCTCGGCTTCCGGCGCGCGGAGATCCGTATCGGCGTCGCCGTGAGCCACGTGTCATCCATCCGGTCGTCGCTGGCGCGGGACAACGGCCCAGCGCATCCGACGCTGACACCGTTGGATGCGAACTCACAAAGCGAACGATCCATACCCAGCGCCACGGCCGCCTCCTCGCCCCGGGCTCCCCCGGTGCCAGTCACCGGCCCCCGACCCTCATCAGCCACCTTGCAAACCTGCCGTGAACGGTTGAAACTGCGGCATCGACCAGTGCAGGATTGCCGCCGGGTCCAAGCGGCTTAAGTCTGGGGCAGCGGTCGCTGGCGGCATTGATTTCAATGAGGGTCTTCATTAACTATCGACGCGAGGACAGCGAGGCGTATGCGCGCCTGCTGCGCGACCGTTTGGCGGGCGTCTACGGCGCGGAGAGCGTGTTTCTGGACGTCGTCGATCTGACGCCGGGGCTCAGCTGGTTGGAGCAGATCAAGGCGAGCAGTACCTCATGTGGCGCTTTTCTGGCCCTGATCGGACCGCGGTGGATGGCGACCATGACGGATCGGGCTCAGCGGCGCCTCGACGATGCGCCGGAGGACGTGGTCCGGCAGGAGATCGAGTTCGCGCTCAGCCGCGGATCTCAGGTTGAGGTCATTCCGCTCCTCGTCGGCGGCGCCCAGATGCCGAGCGGCGACGGTCTGGTCAGGTCGATTCGGCCGCTGACGTCGTTGCACGCCATCGAACTGCGCCACACCCACTTCGACACCGATCTTGAGCATCTGATTGAGACGCTCAACCGCATTCAGGAGCAGGTCGGGCCGGATCCGGGCAGATCAGCCGGACCCGCGCCGGGGGACGAAGATCCTGCTGGCCTCACCTCGGCTGGCGACCAGGAACCGGCCACTCCTGCGATCTCTCGCCCACCGCGAGCGCCGGCGGCCGAGCCCACACCCGCCACCCCGCCGCCAGGCGCCGCGCCCTTGCCAGATCACGGGCATTTCGCAACCGTGCTCAGATATCTGCTCGATGACGATGGTCTCGTGCCTGTGCTCGGCCCCGACGTCAACTTCGCTCAGAGCGGCCAAACGGCCGCGAACGGCTCGGAGACCTTCCCCAATGCCCAGGAGCTCGCGATTGGGCTGTCCAACCGATTCGGCATAGAACCCGTTACCGACGACCTGGCCAAGGTGGCCCAGCAGGTGTTTCTCACCTGCGGTTCGCCTGACCTCTACCGAGGCCTCAAGCGCCTGCTATCGAGGGATGCAGAGCCCTCGGTCGTACACCGGTTCCTTGCCCAGTTCCCGCGTCGCCTGGAGGAGCTGGGCCTGCCGAGGCGCCGCCAGCTGATCGTTACGACCAACTACGACAACGCCCTCGAGCGTGCGTTCGATGATGCGAACGAGCCGTACGACGTCGCGGTGTACATGGCAAGCGGCATCGATCGCGGGCGCTTCGTCCATTTCCCCGTGGATGCCGATCCGGAGGTGATCACGGTTCCGAACCGTTACGGAAAGCTGCCGATCGACGAGTACGGCGAGGTTCAACGGTCACTGATCGTAAAGGTGCATGGAGCGGTCGACGGGAGCAGCGGTGGCTACCGCTGGAAGGACAACTACGTCATCACCGAGGACCAGTACATCGACTACCTGAGCCACAGTCCGGTCGAGAGGCTGGTTCCGATCCAGATCCTCGACAAGCTCACCTCCGCCCACTGCCTGTTCCTGGGGTACTCGATGCACGACTGGAACCTCCGGGTGTTCCTCAAGCGCATCTGGGGGGGCGCTCCGATCCCAGCCAAGTCGTGGGCGATCGAGCGCGACCCAGAGAGCATGGAGAGCGACTTCTGGCGCCACTCCGGCGTCGATCTGCTTGCGGCGCCGCTGGCCGATTACGTGCAACAGCTGGCCGAGCAGATGAGACTCGAGTCCGGCACAGCCGGTAGCGCGTGACCGACGATCGAGTCGATCCGAGGCTCGCCATCCCAGCCTCGCCGTACGTCGGCCTCGGCTACTACACCGAGGAGCGAGCGAACGTGTTCTTTGGGCGGGACGCCGAGCGCAAGGTGATCCTCACCAACCTCAGGGCCACACGACTCACGCTCCTGTATGCGCAGAGCGGTGTGGGTAAGAGCTCGCTCCTGCGTGCCGGCGTGATGCCGGGGCTTCGCGAGGCCGCGCGCACGAACCTCGCCCGCCGGGGCCATGCCACCCACATCCCCGTGCTGTTCAGCTCTTGGCGCGACGACCCGGTGGAGGAATTTCGGTCCGAGCTCCAGCACGCGGTCCGTGGGTTCTGGCCCGAGCGAGAACCACTGGACTTGCCGACAGGCCCCCTGTCCGACGCCTTCAGCCATGTGGCGAAGGCAACGAACGCCACGGTGCTCGTGATCCTCGACCAGTTCGAGGAGTACTTCCTGTATCGATCCGGAGAGCAACGACCCGGCCGGTTTGCGCAGGAGGTCGCCGACACGATCAACACCCCCGGCCTGCGAGCGAACTTTCTGATCGCCGTGCGGGAGGACGCGTACGCGGGGCTTGGGGACACGTTCGGAAGCCACCTCGCGAACGTCTACGGCAACTACCTGCACCTGGAGTACCTCGACCGCGACGCGGCGCGGCAGGCGATCGCCGGCCCGATCGAGCACGTCGACCTCGGTCAGTCGCCTGGCGATGCGGTGGACATCGAACCTGAACTGATCGATGCGGTCCTTGACCAGGTGCGGACCGGCCAGGTGGTTTTCGAGCAGGCGGGCAAGGGAGCTGTGTCCGGCCCCAACGGGGCCTCTCCGTCGGTCGATGAGATCGAAACTCCGTATCTGCAGCTCGTGATGACAACCCTCTGGAAGGCCGAGCTCGGTGCCGGGTCTCATACGCTTCGACGATCGACGCTGGAGCGTCTCGGTGGCGCCCAGGAGATCGTCCGCACGCATTTGGACCACGCGCTCGGGGTCCTGTCGGACGAGCAGCGCGAGCTCGCGGTCGACATCTTCGACCACCTGGTCACTCCGTCGGGGACGAAGGTCGTGCACCGAGTCTCGGACCTGGCCGCGTACAGCGGCCGAGATCCTGCGGAGGTCGAGGCGCTGGTGGAGCGGCTGGCCGGGGGTGGGCAACGGATCCTGCGTCCGGTTCCGGCGCCTCCGGGAGAGGATGGGCCGCCGCGGGTGGAGATCTTCCACGACGTTCTCGCGCCGGCAATCCTGGCCTGGCGCACGGCGCAGACCGCCGAGCGTCTCCGGCGAGAGAAGCAGGAGGCCGAGCGCGAAGCAGCGTCCCAGCGACGGCGAGCCCGAACCTTCAGAGCGATCGCCGCCGTTGTGTCGGCGCTGCTAATAGCCGCAATCGCCGCGGTGGTCGTCGGCGAGGCGATTCGCGCTCGTAACGCGCAGCATGTGGCCCAATCGCGACTACTCGCCTCGCAGGCAGGTACCGATTTCCAGCTCGGGAAGCTCGACCGCGGTGTGCTCCTCAGCATCGAGGCATACAGAACCGTCCAGACCGCGGAGGCACGCGGCGCACTCGCGCAGGGGCTGTATCGAACTCAGGGGATGGTGGCGTACTTCGCCGACCACACGGGTGCGGTGTCGAGCGTCTCCTTCAGCCCGGATGGCAGGACGATCGCGTCAGCGAGCGCCGATGACACCGTGACGCTGCGCGATATCGCGACGGGAACGCTCCTGCACACGCTGCGCGGTTACCGGGACGTGGTCACAAGCGTTGCCTTCGCGCCCGACGGACGAACGCTCGCCACGGCCAGCCTCGATGGAACAGTCGGCCTGTGGAACGTCGCGACCGGCACGCGGATCCTCACTCTGCACGACCACGCAGGTGGAGTATGGGACGTGGCCTTCGGCAAGAACGGAACACTGCTCGCGTCGGCCGGCGCCGACGGGACGGTGGTCCTCACAAACCCCTCGACAGGCCGGCGGATTCGAACGCTGCGAGGCCACGCAGGGGCCGTCTACGACGTTGCCTTCAATCCCGCCGGCACAAGCTTGGCGTCGGCGGGCGCGGACCACACGGTTCGGGTGTGGAACGTCGCGACAGGGCAGACGCTCCATACGTTGCGCGGACACACCGGAGCGGTCAACAGCGTCGCCTTCGGGGCCGGAGGACGGACGCTCGCGACGGCCGGCGCCGATGGCACGATCCGGTTGTGGGATGCAGCGACCGGCCGCCCGCTACACATCCTGCGAGGCCACCGCGGGGCCGTGAACAGCGTCGTCTTCAGTCCCGGCGGCGACCTGCTGGCATCGGCCGGCAATGACCATCGAGTGGGACTGTGGAATGCGGCGACGGGGCAGCTCGTGCGCTTTCTCCCCGCCCAGGCACAGGTGATTGAGACCGTTGCCTTCAGCCCCGGCGGAGCGGTCGTCGCGTCCGGAGGAGCTGATGGTTCCGTCGTTCTGTGGACCGCGTCGCCGCCCACGCTGCACACCCTGAACGCTGGGCGCGCCGTACTGGATGTCGCGTTCAGCCCCGACGGTAGACAGCTCGCGTCGGCGACCGCCGGCGGCTTTGTCTTCACGTGGGACGCGGCAACCGGTCGGCCCATCCGGGAACTGGTCGCCCCCAGCGGGGACGCCGAGGCGGTCGCGTTCAGTCCCGACGGGAGAATGCTCGCCGCTGGGACCACCGGAGGGCGGCTCACGATCTGGGATCCGAACACGGGACGCGTGCTGCGGGTTCTGGCTCCCGGCGCCGGTGCGCTCTACAGCGTCGCGTTCAGCCCGGACGGCCAGATGCTCGCCGCCGCGAGCGCGGACGGTTCGGTGCTCCTTTGGGACGCCCGAACCGGGGTTCTTGCGCGCCGCCTGAGCGTCGACACCAGCCCGCTGTACACCGTCGCGTTCAGCCCTGACGGCAGGCTGCTCGCGTCGGCCGGCGCCGATGACGTTGTGACCCTCTGGGATTTACGAAGCGGCCGGCGCCGGAGCACCCTCAGCGGGCACCTGGGTGCCGTTGAGGCCCTCGCGTTCAATCCGACCGGGAACGAGCTGGCGTCGGGAAGCGATGACCACACGGTGATCCTCTGGAACGTGCGGACGGGCGATCAGCTGGGCGACCCGCTCCGCGGACATCAGGACGCCGTGGTCACTCTCGCGTTCGGCCCGGGCGGAAAGGCCCTGGTCTCGGGCAGTCGCGACGGTACGGTCTTCATCTGGGACGTCGCGGACCGTCTCGGAGTCCCACTTGGACCGTTCCCCGGAGCCGTCGACAGCGTTGCCCTGGGCTCGTCGCGTCCGGTGCTGGCGGTGGGAAGCTCCGACGGCACCGTGGCCCTGCTGAGCGCGATAGCGGCGCCGCCCACCGGCCGATCGGTCCAGGCCCGCCTGTGCAGCGTCGTCCGTCGAAGCCTCACGGGCCCCGAGTGGCACGAGTTTCTTCCCAACCGGAGCTACCGGCGGACCTGCCCGGGGTATGCGTGAGCGATTCGACTCGTTTCCATCGGCGAACCCGTTCCGTTACCGTGGCTGGGGCCGTGAGCAGGATGCTGAGACGGGGCCTGGCATTTTCGCTGGTTGTTGCTGCAGCCGCGTTGGCCTGCAGCTCGGCCATGGCGGCGCGGGGCGCGCTCCCGTCGAGTTCTGTGCGGTCGGGATCGGCCTGGGACGAGGTTGCGCGAGGCGCGGTGCGGAGCGTGAAAAGGGCCGGTGCGGATGTGCCCGTTCAGCGCGTGGCGCGGGCCGGTAACGGATCACCCATACAGGCGCCCGAGACGCAGAGCGTGAGCCAGCGCGGCACCGCGATGTCGTGGGCCCCTCCGGGTGGCGGACCCTCGGTTCGCGGCCCGGTGCGACGTCACCGCAAGGCACCGACGGGTCAGACACGATCGACCGTGCATCGCTGCTTCACGAAGGGCGCGGGTCGGTGCAGCACGAGTGTCAGGAGCCTCCCGCAGCGGCCCTCGACCGTCGCGGTGACCGGAGCGAACGTACCGAGCCGAGGCGTTGTCGTGACAACGAGGATCTGTCTGCCGCCGCCATTGTCAGAGCCCGAGATCTGCACGACGACGACGACCACGATCATATGGTCCAGGCACCCGGATGGGGGTGCCACGCAGCGGACGGGGGCGCGGAGTTGCGAGTTCGGAAGCTGCGCGGCGTTGTCGCCACACGAGCAGCATCACGCGTTGGGTTGCGGGACCACGGCCACATCCTGCGTGCGGAGCGTGACCTGCCACTCGGTGGCCGATGGACGCGAAGCCCGTTGCACAATTGAGCTGGCTTCCCGGTTCGTCGTGTTCTGCACCTCGCCGGCAGGAGCGGATCCGAACAGCACTACCTGTCAAAACGTCGTCAACTTCGTCTGCACAGATCCGCCCGGAGCGCTGCCAGCGAATTGCGCGGCCTCGCAGGCTGTACCCCCGAGATTGGAGCGCATCACGGTGTTGATCCTGGGCGTGGCGATTGCCGTCAAGCCGGTGTTTCAACCCGCGCCGAAGCGCGCACCATCCGGAGCTCCTGGTGGGCTCGCTCCCGTGACGTCCGGCGGCGGGGGGACTCTGCGGTCCACACCGGTGAGGACTGCCGCTGGAACCGCATTTGCGTCGGCGGGATCTGCGACGACGATCACGCTGACCTCGTCCGCGAATCCGTCAGTGACCGGACAGCGGGTGGCGTTGACCGCGCAACTCGCCCCCGTGCCCGCGGGAGGAACCGTCCGCTTCCTGATCGGCACCACCGTGATTCCCGGCTGCGGCGCGGTTACCGTGAACCCGTCGTCGGGCACCGCAGTGTGCGAGACGACATTCGCCACTGCCGGCGTGCCGCAGATCCAGGCGGTCTACTCGGGCGATGCCACCGTCGCCGCCGCACAATCAGCCGTGCTGGGGCAAACCGTCGGGTGGAGCGTCCGCCTCGACGGACCGCCGGAGGGTCACGGGAAAGCGGCCGTGACCAGGCTCTCGTGTGCGCCCACGTCCGGTGGCTGTCGAGTGACCGTGCGCCTGCTGGCCAGTGGCTCGGCAGCCGCCGCGCTCAGCCCCTCGGCAGGAGGCCCGCATCAGCCGGTCGTCGTGGGCAGTGAGACCCGCCCGATTGGAGCCGGGCAGTCGAGCACGCTCACGACGGCGCTCACGTCGGCAGCCCAGAAGCTCGCCGAGAGATCGGGAGGGCTTCCGGTCCAAGAGATCGTCGCGGTGACGATCGCCGGACGGCAACACACGGTCGCTTCCGAGAGACTGACGATCGCCTCCTGATCGCGAGCCCGGCTGGATGGGCAACGCTCAGCCGTAGACCGTCTACGCCGCCCCGCCGCCAGCCAGCAGGCGGGATTTCGCCTCGGCGAACTCGGCGTCGGTCAACGCCCCGGTGGCATGTAGCTGCGCGAGATCCTTGAGCCCGGTGACCACATCGCCAGCGCCGCCGGGGGCGGGTGGATCCTGACCGCCGACGCTCACGACGGAGATCTGGTTGAGATCCTGGACCACGCCCTCAAACTTCTCCTTGGCCCACCACTGTGGGATGGTGCGGCGCTTCTTCCCGTCGGCGCGGCCGAACTCCTTCGTCAGTCGATCGCCGTCGATATGACACGTATCGGGGTGCTCGGGGTCAAAGAGCACATAGGTCCAATGTCCCTCTTCGAGATAGGCCTCATCGCCGCCGAGCACGGTCGCTTGGGACTCGAAGTCCGGTCCTGACTCATCTGGAGTCACGCGAACGTGAACGTGCGACGCGACCGTACTGATCGGGTTCTGCCACGCAAACCCGGTGCCAGAGCTCATCTGTGCGAGACCCTTGGCCTTGATTATCAGGGCCCGCCCCGTTGCCTTCTGACTGCCGTGCAGAAACCCCACTCGACCGACGATAGTTGTCCGACCGGGGCCCGTCAACGCAGGCGAGCACGCTCCTTCGCCTACGCCACCTCGACCGTCTGAGCCTCGCGGAGCGATTCCTCCGGCGATTCGGACGAATCCGAGACCGCGACTGGTTCAGCAACCCGCTTGCGCTCCATCGCCTCCGGGGTCACGCGCTGCACGTCCCACGCCAGGCCCGTCTTCTCCATCGTCCGGATGAGCCACCAGGTTGGATCGAACTGCCCGCGCTCCAGGCCGTGCTTGGCCGATCTCGGAAAGGCGTGGTGGTTGTGATGGTTGCCTTCGCCAAGTCCGATGAGCGCGACAAGCGGATTGTTTCGACTCTCATCCCGGGTTTCGAACGGGCGCTTGCCCCAGAGGTGGCAGACCGAGTTGACGCTCCAGGTGGCGTGGTGCACGAAGAACACGCGGAGGGCGCCGCCCCACAGGAAGGCTCCGATCCCACCCCGCAGCTTCCTGGTGGCGATCAGACCGGCGGTGAAGGGCGCCACGAAGTAGCTCAGCACGACGATCAGAGCGAAGCGGCGGTGTACCGCCATCACGACGGGATCGTCGAGCAAATCCGGGACATAGCGGTGCCGCGAGGCCTTCTCGTCGGCGAACAGCCAGCCGAAGTGAGCATGGACGAAGCCTCTCAGCGGGCCACCTTTGTGGCCGACATGGGGGCTGTGAGGATCGCCCGCCTCGTCGGCATAGGCGTGGTGCTTGCGATGGTCCGCCACCCAGTCGGGGACTGAGCCCTGAATCGCCGTCGAGCCGAGAACGGCAAAGATGCCCCGGATCACCGGGTAGGTCTTGAAGCTGCGGTGTGTGAAGAGCCGGTGGTAGCCCGCCGTTATGCCGAATCCGCTCAGGAGGTAGAACACACTGAAAATCCGACGGTTCGTGGGCGTTGCCATGAACCACCGCTTCCGGAATGACGCCACCAGCAGGGCCGGCGGACCGAACACAAACATCCCGGTGAATATTCGATAGACGCGGCTGGCCGGGTGCGTCTCGGGTACTTCAGATACTGGTGCTTGGTCCATCATCGACTCCTATCCGGCACGTGGAGATGCAGTGGCGACGGACTGCGCCCACGCGGCTCTCTCATTCAGAGGCTACCCCACGCTCTCCTTCTAAGAACTCCGCGCCCGGCGGCGTCGCCTGATGGCCTCCCGCGTGGCCACCGTAGTCTCGCGGGCAAGGCTGCCTGCTTGTACGGATGACGGATCGGTTCCCGCGTTCTACAACCCACCGAACGCCGCCCCTCGGCGTGTGCGGTGATCAGGTTTGTGCGCGAGACTCGACGATGTCCTTCCTCGCGTGCGTCAATGGAGGTAATCGAGATGTCGACGCTTACTCTTGCTCGTCCGGACAGGGATTGTCCCCCACGTTTGGTGGACCTTGACGCGGAGCGCGCCAGCTACTCCGTCACCGCCCCGGAGCGGTTCAACGCCGTCTTGGACATCGTCGACGTCTGGGCCTCGGAGGACCCCGACGCCCTCGCGGTGCTGTCCGTCGACGCGGTGGGGGACGTTGTCGCGGAGCAGTCGGCGGCCGACCTGGCGCGCGCCTCGCGCGAGGTGGCGCGCGTACTGCTCGATCTCGGGGTCGGCAAGGGTGACCACGTGTTCGTGATGCTGCCGCGGATTGCCGAGTGGTATTCGGCGCTGCTCGGCGCGATGCGGATCGGTGCGATCCCGATGCCTGGCCCGAATCTGCTCACTCCGAAGGACATCGCGTACCGCTTCGATCAGACCGGCGCCACCGCGGCGATCACCGACGAGGCGGGCGCCTCGAAGGTCGATGAGGGTGTACCTGACCTGAGCACCCGGCTGTGCGTGGGAGGGGCGCCTGGTGACTGGCTCTCGCTCGAGGATCGCTGCCGCGCGGTTGGAGACGGTCCGACCCCAGCCGATCCGACCCATCGCGACGATCCACTGCTTCTGTATTTCACCAGCGGCACGGTCGCCTACCCGAAGATGGTCCAGCACTCGCACTCCTACGCGCTTGGGCACATCGGAACGGCGCGCTTTTGGCATGACCTGCGTCCGGGCGATCTGCACTGGACCGTTACCGACACCGGCTGGGCGAAGGCGGCGTGGGGCGGCCTGTTCGGACAGATGCACGAACGCACCGCGATCCTGAACGTCGCGCTCGGCCGCCCTGATGCGGACACGATCTTCGGCATTCTCGCTCGCCATCGCGTGACCTCATTCTGCGCACCGCCGACGCTCTATCGGCGGTTGGTCCACGCGGACTTCTCCAAGCACGACCTCTCCGCACTACGGCATTGCACGAGCGCAGGCGAGCCACTGAACCCGGAGGTCATCCGCGAGTGGCAGCAGAAGACAGGTGGGCTGACCGTCTACGACGGCTACGGCCAGACGGAGACGACGTGCCTCGTCGCCAACTACCGGACGATGGAGCTTCGCCCTGGCTCGATGGGCCGGCCCGTCCCCGGCTACGACGTAACGATCGTCGACGACGATGGCCAACCGGTCAGCCCCGGTGACGTGGGCAACGTCGTGGTTCGCTGCGAACCGGAGCGCCCGATCGGACTGTTCCCGGGCTACTACGGTGATCCGGCGGCTACCGCGGGCGCCTTCCGAGGACCGTTCTACTTCACCGGCGACAAGGCGGCGATGGACGAGGACGGCTATTTCTGGTTCGAGGGCCGCGACGATGACGTCATCACGTCCAGCGCATACCGAATCGGGCCGTTCGAGGTTGAGAGCGTGCTCATCGAGCACCCAGCTGTGATGGAGGCGGCCGTGGTCGGCAAGGACGATGCCGACCGCACACAGATCGTCACCGCGTTCTGCGTGCTTGCTCCCGGAGAGCACGGATCACCGGAGCTCGCCGGCGAACTGCAGGAATTCGTCAAACGCAGCACCGCCCCCTACAAATACCCGCGCGAGATCCATTTCGTCGAGGAGCTGCCGAAGACCATCAGCGGCAAGATCCGGCGCTCCGAACTACGCGAGGAACTGCGCGGCGAACCCGTCGACGGCTAGCTCCGGGCCGCGGCCACCGCCCTACCCGATCGACCCCTCCATCTGCAGTTCGATCAGCCGGTTCATCTCGACCGCGTACTCCATCGGGAGCTGCTTGATGATCGGCTCGATGAAGCCATTGACGATCAGCTTCGACGCCTCTTCCTCGGGGATGCCGTGGGACATCAGGTAGAAGAGCTGCTCGTCGCCAACCTTGGAGACGGTCGCCTCGTGGGCGACGTTGACGTCGTTGTCGCTGATCCGGATCGTTGGGTAGGTGTCTGAGCGCGAGTGCTCGTCCAACAGCAGTGCGTCGCAGACGACCTTGGACTTGGAGCCGTGGGCGCCCTTTGCGATTTCGAGCAGACCTCGGTAGGACCCGCGGCCGCCGTCCTTGCTGATCGACTTGGCGAAGATGTTCGAGGTCGTGTTCGGCGCCGCGTGAATGATCTTGGCGCCGGCGTCCTGGTGCTGGCCGGCGCCGGCGAAGGCGATCGACAGGACCTCGCCGTGGGCTCGCTCTCCGAGCAGGTAGATGCTCGGGTATTTCATCGTCAGCTTGGACCCGAGGTTGCAGTCGACCCACTCGACCGTGGCGTCGGCATGCGCTACGGCGCGCTTGGTGACCAGGTTGTAGACGTTGGTCGACCAGTTCTGGACTGTCGTGTAGCGGATCCGCGCGCCTGGTTGGGCGATCAGCTCGACCACCGCAGAGTGGAGCGAGTCTGAGCTGTAGGTGGGGGCGGTGCAGCCCTCGACGTAGTGAACATACGAGCCCGGCTCGGCGATGATCAGCGTCCGTTCGAACTGTCCCATGTTCTCGGTGTTGATCCGGAAGTAGGCCTGCAGCGGCATCTCGACATGGACGCCTGCGGGCACGTACACAAACGATCCACCGGACCACACCGCAGAGTTCAGCGCCGCGAGCTTGTTGTCGTTCGACGGGATCACCGTCGAGAAGTACTGACGCACGAGGTCCTCGTGCTCCCGCAGCGCGGTGTCCATGTCGGTGAAGATCACGCCCTGCTTCTCGAGGTCCTCGTGAACCTGGTGGTAGACGACCTCTGACTCGTACTGGGCGCCGACGCCCGACAGGAACTTCCGCTCCGCCTCCGGAATGCCGAGGCGATCGAAGGTCCGCTTGACGTCCTCGGGCACGTCGTCCCAGGACCGGCTGGGTGTCTCGGAGGCGCGCACGAAGTACCGGATGTCGTCGTAGTCGAGCTCGGCCAGCATCGGGGAGCCCCACGTGGGCTGCTTGCGTGCCAGGAAGTGGTCGAGTGCCTTGATGCGGAAGTCGCGCATCCACTGCGGCTCGGACTTGAACTCGGAGATCTTCTCGACGATCTCCCGGTTGAGCCCCTTGGGCGCCTTGTACAGATAGTGCTCGGCGTCGTGGAACCCGTAGCGCTGTTGGTAGTCGGCATTGATGCCGGCGAGCTGCTCGTTCTCGGTCAGGATCGTGGCTTCGGGAGTGGCCATTACCGCACCGCGCCTCGCGGGGGGTGGTTCAAGGCATGGCGCGCTCGCTGGGCGTCATCGTTCGCGTCACGCTGCGTGGCAACGCGGGCATCCCATTCGCCCTTCGTTTGCTCGGCGAGGCGCAGGGCTTCCTCGTCGCCGTCCCTTGCGGCCTGTCGCACCGCTTCACAGATCCGGGCATAGTCGGGATCGCTCCGTTCCCATCGCGCCTGTTCCTCCGCGAAGGTTTCGTGCTCCCAGACCTCGGTGTGGCGCACAGCCTGATCGCCTCCGCCGGTTGCGGCCTGCCCGTCGGCGCTCTGTAGCGGCTTTTGCGTCGTCGTCATGCCTGACCCTCTACCTGGACCCCCGCACAACAGGGACGGGTCCGGCTTGTGAACGGCGTTTCTGTCGCTTTGGACGAAACGACCCGTGAGGTCAGCGGAAGGCGTGCAGCCCGCCGAGGGCCTGCGCGAGAGAATCGAGCGCAGCGGCCGATAACGGCCCTGAGTTGACAGTACTCCTTCTCGGGGCCTGTGACCGGTCGAATTGGCGGATCGTTGGCATCGCTTCCGGCGAGCTTCACGGGGCATAGCGACGAATTCGGGGATTGGGCCCACAGACGCCGCAATCGGAGTAGTGTCGTAAGCAGCTGGCCCTGCGGCCAGAATTCTCAGCTCAGGCCCGAATGCCACCAACGGCGCACTCCGCGCCACGAGGCGGGAGGTCGGAGCTACTGGTTTTGACTGCGGGGCCGGTGGATTACTTCTACGGCGTCACCCCACCGACCCGGTGGGCGACCGCCGGTTGCATCGTCACGACGCCGGCAGCACCCAGCCGACGATCGCGATGTACTGCGCGGCCGCGGCCACGATCACGAGCGCGTGGAAGACCTCATGGAAGCCGAACGTCCGCGGCCAGGGATTCGGTCGCTGCGTCGCGTACACGACCGCCCCGGCGGAATAGAGCAGGCCGCCGCCAGCCAGCAGGATGAGCGGAACAGCACTGAGCAGTTGGAGCAGCTGCGGAAGTGTGACCACGGCGATCCACCCGAGCGCGAGGTAGCTGCTCGCGATAACGGCTCGCGGCGCATCGATCCAGCCGAGCGCGAAGGCTACGCCGGCCGCGGCGCCCGCCCAGGCGACCACGAGGACCATCCAGGCGAGCGCGCCGTGCAGCAGGACGAGGGCGATCGGGGTGTAGCTCGCTGCGATGAACACATAGATCGTGCTGTGGTCGATGCGTTGGAGTAACGGTGTGAAACGCGGTGGTCCCGGCCAGCGGTGGTAGAGCGCGCTGGCGCCGAAGAGCGCGATGAGGCCCACGCCGTAGATCCCGAGCGGGACGATGGCGCGAGTGGTCGGGGCGAGCGCCACGGCCACGACCGCCGCCGCAACGGCCACCACGGACGCGACTGCGTGCGAGACGCCGCGCAACCGCGGCACCAGCTGATCAGAGGCGTTCGCGATCATCGCGAAACCGTCGACAGCCTTGGCGTCCGAACCGCCAAGCGGAGGGCTTGACCGGCCGGGCCTTTCATGGGGATCATGCGATCCCCTTCCTGATCGCGCACCCGGCCGCTCCGACCGCCGCGCTCCCAATTGCGTCCGTCGAGCGTACTCCTCGTCGAACCGGATAGCGAGGGATGCTTAACGAATGGACGCCGGGGAGCGGGTCGCCACCGAACGTCAGCTCGGACCCGGCGGACTACCGTCCGTCGTGGGGGCGCGCTCCTGTGCCTCAGCCGCGCGCAGGCGTGCTTCCGCCTGCTCGGAGGCTCGTTGGAGCTCGCGCAGGCGTGTGGGGCTGGTGGGCCGCTGGCCGTAGGCCCTCGCCTTGTAAAGGTCGTAACGCTGGCGGGCGTACTGAGCCTGGACCCGAAGGTCGTCAAGGTGCCCGCTGGACACGGCCGCGCCGACTGGTTGATCTCAGGCGCTTCTAGTAGTCGCGTTCGCGGCGCTTGATTCGCTCTTTGCGGTCGCGTTCCGTTCGAAGCTTGCGAGCCTCTTGATGCGCTCGCTCGTTGCGTTGGGCGACCTCCTTGCGGAGATCGTTAAAGGCCGCTTCCGCTGTCGAGCGTCCCGGGCCTGGCTGCTCACGAACCGGGGCTGGCTTCTGATTCTGCTTCGCCATGTGCTGCACTCCTCATCGCTCCGCTTGGAAAGACGGCCACAGGAAGAATGCAGAGCGGGGCACTCAGACGGTGGACACTGCTACTGAGTTTAGCCCGGTTTTTGGCTGCCGCGCGCGGCTGTGGTCACGGTAGGTAGTTGACATCGCCCCGCAACGACCTTCACTCTCGTACCTCCGTCATCCCGCGCGCATCACACCGGAAGCGGACCGCGCCGCCTCCTCCCAACGCTCCGACAGAAACGCGACAACCGCCTCGTGGGTCTGCCGTGGACGCTCCACCTGCGGTACGTGCCCACAGTCGAGCTCCAGATTACGCGCGCGGGGGAGGGCTTCCTTTACGTGGCGTTCGAAGGCGATCGGAACGAGCCGGTCACGGCGACCCCAGACGAACAACGCGTCGGGCTGAAGCGTGGCCAGCCTGGGCCAGAATCCGTTCTCGCCGTGTGGTTCCTCCAGATAGATGTGACGGGCGGCGGCGTAGAAGGCCGCGCGACCGGCTGGGGTCAGGTAGGCACGGAGGAATTCGTCAACTCCGGCGGCGGTCCAGCCGTCATCGGCGCCGGGGATGAGGCGGTGAACGAATCCCTCGACGATCGGTCTCGGGGCAAGTTGGACAAGTCCGAGCTCTGGCCGGGTGAGCCGAAGCAGCGGAAGCAGCGGCCGACCGCGCCGCCACGCCAGCGAAGGGGCGAGCAGCACCAGACGGCGAACGCGTTCCGGTGCGCGCAACGCGACCTCGAGCGCAATCCGGCCGCCGAGGCTGTTGCCGATTAGGTCGACCCGATCCAGCTCGAGTGCATCAAGCAGGTCGATCACCGCGCGGGCGAAGAAGGGCGGGTCATAGCGCGCCCCGATCGGCTTATCGGAATCGCCGAAGCCGGGGAGGTCGGCCGCGATCACGCGGAACTGCCCGGCCAGGGCGGAGACGGTTGGGAGGAACGAGCCCATCGTCCCGCCGAGGCCGTGCAGCGCCAGGACGGGGCTGCCGACTCCGGCTTCCATGATCGCCATCCGTGCATGCCGCGTTGCGATCGTGCGAAACCGCAGCCGCCCGGGTCTCTGAGGCGCCGCTCGTCGCGGCGAGGAATCCGACGCCCGCGTGGAGATTGCGTCGCACGGACAGTCGCCCTTGCTGATAGGCACCCATTCCTGCCCGAACGTCCGCGGCCATCTCCCGCCAGGTGTTCGCGTCGGCGCTGAACTCCGCGTCCGGGCGTCCGGCCGCCTCGGTGATCGCGGTGCTCGCTCCGGTCACGACGACATCCCAGGCGCGGGCATCACGGACGGTCAGGCGGATCCGCGTGCGCGGCCGCCGCGAGTCATCAAAGACGGAGTGATCGAAGCGATCGACGAGGTCCTGGATGAAGCTCGGTGGCGCCGCCATTACTCATCACACTCAAGTCACGACCCAACCGTATGTGGTCTTGGGTCCTTGGGTCTGGATCGCGCCGATCCCGGCGGACGCGGCTTGGGTGGCGTCGCGGCGCGTGTCAATTCGCGCATCGAGTCCTCGATCCCGGCGCAGAGGACTCCGATGTCAGGCGCGAGGTCGTAGTCCCCGGTCACGCCGAAGCTGAGCCCTCCGTTGTAGGAGAAGATCGCCACGCCGACTCGCACATGTCCGGCCAACGGAACGTACGGGAAGCACTCGAGCATCTGCCGGCCCGCCGCATACAGCGGCCGTTGAGGACCGGGCACGTTGGTCGTGACCGTGTTGACGCTTCGCTGCGGCACGTGTGTCGCGGTCCGCAGCGCGACTCCGAGCAACATCGCCGGGGCGAACCCGGAGAGGCTCACGAGGACGTCACCAGCGACGGCCTCATGCGATCCCTTGAGGTGCTCCATCTGCGTCCTCACGGAGCTGAGCCGCTGGACCGGATCCTCGATCCCGACCGGGAGGTCGGCGAAGATCGCTGAGACTCGGTTGTTGTACGTGCCGTGCTCATTGGCTCCGCGGACCGACACGGGCACGAGCGAGCGAACGACGCGGTCGGCCGGTTCGCCTCGCGAGAGCAGCAGCTCACGGAAGCCCCCGGTGATCGCGGTGAGCACGACATCGTTGACCGTGCCTCCGAGCGCGTCGCGGATCAGCTTGACCTCGGAAAGACTCGAGCGGGCGAAATCCCAGCGCCGGTGCGGTCCGATCGGACCGTTGAGCGACGATGCGGGTGGTGCCCGCAGCACCCCGCTGAGGGTCAGCAGCCCCTCGGCCGTTTCGATGATGCGCTGTCCCGCCGTGCGCGGCGAGCCCAGGAGCGAACGCGCACTCTCGAACGGACTCCGCGCACGCTCGGCAAGAGCCCGGACCGCGAGCTCTGCTCCCGAGGGCTGGCGCTCCGGCCGCCATACCGCAGGCGATGCCGGATTCGGGGTCTCGTTCGGTGTCGAGAATCGAGGACAGCAGCTCGGCGCCGGAAACGCCGTCGACCATCGAGTGGTGGACCTTGCTCAGCAACACCCACCGACCCTGCGAGAGCCCCTCGATCATCCACATCTCCCAGAGGGGTTTGTGACGATCGAGCTGCTGCGACATGACGCGGCCGACCAGGAGGCGCAGCTCTTCGTCGTTGCCCGGCGGCGGAAGTGCCGTGCGGCGCAGGTGGTACTGCAGGTTGAAGTGAGGATCGTCGACCCAGACGGGGCGACCGAGCTCGAACGGCACGAAGCGAACCCTCTGCCGGTAGCGGGGAACGCCCGGCAGGTTCGCCCGCACCCGGTCCGCGAGCCGGCCGTACGGCGGGGGTGGCCCCTCGAGGATCGCCACCGTGCCGATGTGCATGTGGCTGACCCCATCTTCGAAGTGCAGGAACGACGTGTCTTGTGAACTCAGGCGGTTCATCCGAGCCTGGCGGCGAAATTGGTGACGGACGTTCTATCCAACGTCGCAGGCCGGGCGGTGTCGTTCATCCGTACGGACCCACATGGAAGATCGGGGCGCCGCCGCAGACCGGCTTCGAGCTATGGCCAATCGAGCTGTCCGGGTCGGGGCCTCAGCTGCGCGAGGTTATCGATCGCGGGATGGGCGCGGCCGGCTGGGCCGCGGGCGAACGCACGCAGGAGGTTCATCGTCGCGCGGTCGACGAAGGTGCGGGCGGCGACCCCGACACCGTGGCCGCATGATGGGACGCGGATCGCGCAGACCCAGCGCATCGTCCCCGAGGCGAAGACGCCGGCGCCGCTCGGCGCCGTGTAGTAGGCGGTGTCCGCGGAGCTGACCCTGCCGTCGCAGCGCAGCGGGGAGTGGGCGAGTACCTGGATCGGCCGCGGGACGGGCGCCGCCGGGTTGAGACGGTCGTACTCGGGTCCGACCAGACCGGGAAATGCGGTTCCCGCCCGCACGCCCGTCCCGGCGAAGATCCAGTTTCGCGGGTCGTAGACGACGTAGGCAGAGCTGACCGGGTCGCACTCGTAGAACACGCCGGTGATCGCACTCTCGGGTCGTGGATCGGGTGGATCTCGCCAATCCTGCGTTGTCGCTGCGTTGTCGCGGCCATACTCGGGGTCGAGACGGGCGATCTTGTAGGCAATCTCGCGCCGATCGGCTCCGAGCGACGAGGACGCGAACCTGATGTGACGGTACATCGCGTTGGCGCCGAGGAACGCGAGGTTCGTGCCGGCGTCGCGAGCGGCGAACATGGCGCGCCGCATCGCAGCTGAGTAGTACTCATCGTGTCCGAGCGAGATCACCGCACGCGCGCCGGCGAGCAGCCTCGGATGCTCGTCGAGATCGACGTCCGTCTCGTATGCGAGCGGCAGTCCGCTCCGTTCGGCGAGCGTGATGGGGGGTTGATCGAAGGACAGAAACCACGTCGCGCCGTTGCCGTGAGAGTCGTACGGACGGTCGAAGCTGACCATGTAGGAGCGGTCGCCGAACCCCCGGGGTCCGGCGTAGAGGTCGTATCCGCCCCACAGGTTGTATGCCTGCCAGGTCGTAACGCCTTCGAGGATCACCACCCTGCCCGCCGTGCTCGGCGAGCGCACCGTGATCGGCACGTACCGCTGCGCTCCGCTCGACGCATCGAGCCGAAGCAGGTACGCCCCCGGCGCCCAACCCGCGGTGGTCACGGACAGGCTCGGTCGCCACGGCGCGGTGATCGTGCGCGTCGCCGCGGTCAGCTCAGCCGGCGCCTGGACGCGACCGGGGACCTGACCGGACTCCCAAATCTGGCGGGCCTGCGCGCCGCCGTACCAGCCGACCCGAAGAGCTCGCACCCGGAAGCTCGGGGCCGTCGTCGAGACGTACAGCCGGAACCCCTGTCCAGGGAGGACGCTGACGGCGCTCGCGTAGCCCTCGATCGCGTTGGTTGCCCCCTCGTTGCCGATCCTCCAGCTCGTCGCGCCGCCTGCGGCGCCGCAGCCGGCGATCAGCCCGGCGGCTCCGAGCGACGCGAGCCGCAGCGTGAGGCGCCCCGGCCGTCGCCCGCCGACGGCCGTCAAGCGCCGTAGGCGCCGGCCTCGTTGTAGAGCCTGATGACCAGATTCGCGGTGCCGTGCAGGTGGTGAAGCGTGTCGCGCACGTCG
The DNA here is from genome assembly GCA_963796645.1 of uncultured Solirubrobacterales bacterium. Classification (GTDB taxonomy): domain Bacteria; phylum Actinomycetota; class Thermoleophilia; order Solirubrobacterales; family Solirubrobacteraceae; genus Palsa-465. Next base: position 52,526 of record CAWCMQ010000013.1, read on the forward strand.
GGCCGCTGCTCGAGACGCTGGCGGTCCTGTGCTGATCGCATTTCCACGATCGCCGCGATCGAGGTCCTGTCGTCGGTTTGGAGAACTCGTGCGGACACGAACTCGGGATCCTTGACGATGTTGCCGAACATCTCATTGAGATGCTGAATGGCGGCAGCTTCTTCGGCGGGATCTACCTCCCACACGTGGACGAGTACTGGGCTCTCGTTCATCAACACACCTCGCTTTGGGGCTCGACGGCGATCCGATCGTGGCGGCAGGCAGATTCGGGTGGATCATATGTCGCCGCGGCACTCGCGAGCGAGCCGGACCTCACCCCTTCTGCTGCAACGTGTACCGCACCGTCTGCACGCGGATCAGCCCGTCCTCGAACACGAACGTATCGATCCCGTCCTCGGCCTTGGTGCGCTCGGCCTCGGCGCGCCACTCGAGAAACAGGACGTCGCCCTCGAAGATCTGCGTCGGCAGCTCCCAGTTCGCGTCTGGGAGATCGCTCAGCAGCTTGACGAAGCCCTCGCGCACGCCGTCCTTGCCGTGCAGGGTCCCGGCCGGCGTGATGAAAAGGGCATCGTCGGCGTAGTCGCTGACGATCCCGTCGATGTCCCCGGCGATCAGCACCTCGCCGTGATGCTGGAAGACCTCCTGCGGTGTACGCGCCATCTCGTTCTCCTTAGTTCGGTGTCTACGCGGGCACCAGAATGCCGCGGCCCTGCAGCCGTCCCTGATCGAGGTCGGCCATCGCGTCGTTGATCGCGTCGAGTGGATAGGTGCTCGTGTGCAGGCTGACCTTGCCCTGGGCGGTCAGCGTCATCAGCTCGACGAGGTCGTTGTAGGTCCCGACCAGATTCCCGATGAACGAGATCTCGCGGGAGATGACGTCGATCGTCGGGATGTTGATGTTCTCGCCGTAGCCGATCACGTAGTAGAAGCCGCCGTCACGGACCATCGCGATGCCGTCCTCGATCGCTCCCTTCTCGCCGACGAAGTCGATGATCGCCTCCGCGCCCAGGCCGTCGGTCATCTCCCTGACCTTGTCCACGTGCGTGCCGTCGACCTGCAGCGTCTGATCCGCGCCGAGCTCGCGCGCCAGCGCCAGCGCGGGCTCGGAGGGGTCGATCACGATGATCTCGGTCGGCGTCATCGCCCTCAGGCACTGAATCCCGATGTGCCCGAGACCGCCGGCGCCGATCACCACCGCCCGGGTGCCCGCGGTCAGGACCGGGATCGCCTTCTTGACGGCGTGGATCGCGGTGAGCCCGGCGTCGGCGAGCGCCGCGATGTCCTTGGGTTCGAGCGAGGGGTCGAGCTTCACGACCGAGCGGGCGGAGGTCTTCAACAAGGCGGCAAAGCCGCCGTCCCGGTCGATCCCCGGAAACGAGCCGTTCAGGCAGTGCATGTCGTCGCCGGCGCGGCACGGTTCGCACAGTCCGCACGAGATGTACGGATGAACGATCACCGTGTCGCCGACCGCGACGTTCGTGACGGCGGTGCCGATCTCGTGGACCCACCCGGCGTTCTCGTGGCCCGGGGTGTAGGGCAGCTTGACACCGGAGTTCTCGGCCCACTGACCTTCCTGGATGTGAAGGTCGGTCCGGCACAGACCGGCGGCGCCGATCCGGACGATCACGTCCAGCGGCCCGTCGATCTTCGGTTCGTCGATCTGTTCGAGCTTCAGCGCCTCGTGGTAGGCGTGGAGCCTTGCGGCATTCAAGTCAGCACCTCCTGTCGATCCTGGACCGCCACGCCGTGGCGGATTTGCAGAAGTGAGCGGCAGATGCCGCCGTTGGCCTCGAGACTTGTGCGCACCAATCGGGCCATCCTCAGCCAGCGCGTGAGCTCGCCCGGGGCAAGTGGCGCACCATCGGGACGGACGAACGCCGGCGAGTCCGGTTCGCAGGCGACTCCCAGAGCCCCTCGCAGCTCGAGGCACCGCCGGACGCCCGGCCCGGGGGCGAGCTCGGAGACCCGCATCGAGCAGATCGCCGTCGGCGTGACACCGCGGCCCAGGAGTTCCTCGCACAGCGCCGCCTGCCGGGCAAGGAGTGCCTTGCGCTCGAACAGCTCGCGCAGCGCGTCGAGGTCATCGTCCGCAGATTCCCCGGGAAACGCTCCCGTGAATCCGAGTCCTCGCCGTAGCGCCCGGTTGATCTCCGTCTCGGTGTAGTGGTCCTCGAGCACCACGTTCACCTCGCGCACGCCGGGTAGCCGGCGCACGGCCGCGCGCGCGTCGGCTGCCATCAGGAACGCGAAGTTCGGTGCGCACTGTGGCGTCGGCAGCCGCAGAGCGACCGACACGCGGCCGTCGTCGGACACCTCGCAGCGGCTCACGAACCCGAGCGAGGTGATCGGCTCGTCGAGCTCGGGATCATGGACCGTCCCGAGCGCCGCGAGGACCTCGGTGCGCATGCTCACGCCGACTCGACGAGCTGCGCGTCCTCCCTCGCCCCGGGATCGCCCTCGGAGGCTGGCAGCCGATACTCGGCCGGCACCTCGATGCCGTACAGCTTCGCGGCGTTGAGACCGAGGATCTTCCGCCTCGTGGCGGTCGTGACCTCCGGGTAGTCCGAGTAATCCTGGTCGGGGTAGTCCCAGGTGACGAACCCCTCGATCTGCCAGCGCGGCTCCCAGATCGCGTAGTCACTGCCGAACAGCAGCTTGTCCTCGCCGACCCAGAACAGCAGCTCACCCATCACCTTCGCGAAGAACCGCGGACGTGCGTGCATCAGTCCGCCGATCACGACAGCGAGGCCGGCATAGACGTTCGGCTCCTGCGTGGCCATGAAGCAGAAGTCCTCGATCCGCGGGATCCCTGCGTGCTCGATGATGAAGTTCAGGTCCGGGTGATCGGTCGCCGCTCGGTCGACGTCCCTCGGATCGAACGCGTCCTTGTCCAGAGGCCAGATCGTCGGGCCCTTATGGACGTGGATGTTCTTGATCCCCAGCTCCTGGCACTTCTCGTAGAACGGCTCGCAGGCGTCGTCGTCGAGCCTCCAGCCGCGCGAGCCCTGGTACCACTCGGCGGTGTAGAGCTTCGCGCCCTTCAGGCCGTAGCGCTTGGCATCCTCCTCGAGTCGCTTCAGCCCCGCCTCGCCCTCGCGTGGATCCCAGCGGCCGTTGGCGATCAGCCGGCCCGGATACTTCTCGACCATCGCCGCGTTGCACTCGAGCGTGTTGAACCCCTCCGTGTACCACTCCTTCAGGTACGTGGACTGGAAGATCCCGACGTCGACGCAACCGTCCTCGAAGACGTCCTTGACGAAGTCCTCCTCGGAGTACTTCTGGAACTTCTCGAGTGGCCAATGCGTCTCGGGCGGCCCGAGGCCCTGGTAGGCGTGGAAGCACTCGATCCAGCCCTTGGCGTACTGCTCCTGGCCGCTGACCCAGTTCGCGGGGCTGGCGTCCCAGAAGTGGACGTGACCATCGACAACGAAGTACTTCTCTCCGTTGTGCTCGTACATTTTCGACCTCCCTCAAGTCGACGAGCGCGGGGGTTCAAAAACCAATCTACTCCGCGTGCCAAGTCGGCTTCCAAGGGCCGAAATCGGGTGCGTCGGGGGACCGCGTTGCCTCCCTGGATGAAACCGCCCCGCGTGAGCGTCTGAGAAGACTCAGACCTCGAATCACCCCGCCGGCCCCCCCCGCCCACGACGCGTCCTGCGTCAGTCGGTGTCAACCGCGGCGAGGGCGAGCTGCACGCATGCAGCTCGCATCTCCTCGGCGCCGATTGTGAAGGGCTGGGCCAGGCCAGGCGCGACCTGGCGCAACCCGCTACCGGAGCGGGCGAGATGCAGGACCCCGATCGCCTGGAGGTAGAGCTGGTTGGCGCGCAGGTCCGGCTCGGCCACGTCCAAGTCGTGCAGGACATCGGCGAGCCACCCGATCAACGCACCCGTCGCCCGGCCCAGTCGCAGCCACACGACGTCGGAGACCTGGGCCTGCAGGTCGCCGGCCGGCTGGCGGACGAGGGCGAGCGCGCAGTCAAGGAACGCGGGATGCTCCATGCCGTAGTCGGCAAAGGCCTCGAAGCCGCGGCTGAGCCGCTCGCTGGCGCTGTTCGCCTGTGTGTCGACGGCGTCGAGCAGGGCACTGATCTCGGCCAGGTAGCGCGTGGTCGTCAGCGCGAACAGCTCCTCCTTGGAGACGAAGTGCCGGTAGACGAGGGCCTTATTGATGCCGACGCGGCGGGCGATCTGGTCGATTCGGGCGTCCTGGCGGCGGCGCTCGTCGAACAGGGCACGAGTAGCGTCGACAATCTTTCGCTCACGCGCGCCATGCACGGCCGCGCGAGAATGCCGGGAGGGCCTCACGCGCAAACTGTAACCAATCGTCTAACCTTCGTTTACACAATGGCGCTCGAACACCGTTCTGTTCGTCTCCACGGACGCGAGGTCGCATACGTCGTCGGCGGCGAGGGTCCCACCCTGTTGCTGATTCACGGCATCGGCGGCGACTGGCGCACCTGGGAACCGGTGCTCGACGGGCTCGCCCGCCAGCATCACGTGGTGGCGGTCGACCTCCCCGGCCACGGCGGCTCGGCCAAGGGCGCCGGCGACTACTCGCTCGGCGCGCTCGCCAGCGCCCTGCGTGACCTCGGCGGGGCGTTGGGGCTCGAGCGTGCAACCGTGGTCGGCCACTCACTGGGCGGCGGCATCGCCATGCAGTTCGCCTACCAGTTCCCCGAGCGCTGCGAGCGCCTGGTGCTGGTCTCAAGCGGCGGCCTCGGCCCCGACGTTGGCCTGATCCTTCGCCTCGCAACCCTTCCGGGGAGCGAGTTCTTCCTCTCACTGAGCGCTCCGGCGGCGCGTCGCCTGGTTGACCTGGCCGGCAGCGTCGGCCGCAAGCTGCGGATCCGCGCAGCCGCCGACGCCGAGCACTACGCTCGGGCATACGCCGCGCTCGCCGAGCCCGAGACACGTGCGGCGTTCCTCGGCACCCTGCGCGGGGTGGTCGGGACGCGCGGACAGCTCGTCGACGCTCGCGACCGCCTGTACCTCGCCGGGCAGATGCCGACGCTGATCGTGTGGGGCGCTCGCGACGCCGTGCTTCCCGTCGACCATGGACACGCCGCCCAGGAGGCCATCCCGGGCAGCCGGCTCGAGATCTTCGAGGACGCCGGTCACCTTCCCCAGCTCGACGAGCCCGGGCGCTTCGTCAACGCCGTGGATGACTTCATGGCAACCAGCGAGCCGTCCACGTTCTCGATCGAGCGCTGGGCAGAGCTCCTACGCTCGCACGCAGAGTTCATCGAGACCTGACATCGCCCGGTCCCGCGGTCGATGGGCCTACTTCGGCTTGTCTGGCCCGCTCAGTGACTTGGCCGCACTGTCGATCACTTTGCGGATGAAGTCATATTGGGTGTGGACCAGTCGGTCCGCCATCTCCAGCGCGGAGTCGACGACCTCCTGACGACGGGACGGGCCTTCGCCGTGTGGCAGCGATGGCAACGCCTTGTCGACGGTGTCGACGAACTTGCGCACGGACTCGATCGCGGCACGCTGACTCTTCTCAACGGTCTCGAGCACCTCTTCGGACAGCTTCGCTGTCTCGTCGACCGAGGGCGTGGTGCGCTTGCTGGCCGCCGGTGACTTTGCGGCGGGCTTGGCGGGCTTGCGGCTCGCCGATGACTTTGCGGCGGGCTTGGCGCGCTTGCCGCTGGCCGGTGACTTCGCGGCGGGCTTGCGTTTGGTCGGAGCTTGAGGCATGACAATCCTTTCCAGGATGTGGCTTCGTGGACTCGAACGCTAGGCCAGACGCGTGCGCGCGCCATCCGTAGAAACTGCGCGGCCGCCTCGCCGTCATCCCGCGCCTGCGATGCTTTCGGACATGCCTTCTCTGCCTCCCGGTCCCACTGAGCCGCCTGGCCTCCAGACGGCCCGCTGGCTGACACGGCCGATCGCGTTTCTGGACTCGTGTCGGGATCGGTTCGGCGACTCGTTCAGCGTGCGATTCGTCGGGTTCCAGACGCCGTTGGTGATGGTGTCGGACTCGGAGGCGATCCGGGCGCTGTACACCGAGCGTGCGCACGGTCTGCCGCCGGGCCGGTCGTTCGCGCTGCGGCCGGTGATGGGGCCGCGGTCGGTATTGCTACTCGAGGGCGCCGAACACCTGGCGCGGCGACGCCTGATGCTTCCCCCGTTCCACGGTGAGCGGATGCGCGCGTACGAGGGCACGGTTGGCGAGGTCGCGGAGCGGGAGGTCGACAGCTGGCCCGTGGGGAAGCCGTTCGCGCTTCACCCGCGGATGCAGGCCGTGACGCTCGAGGTGATCCTGCGCGCGGTGTTCGGCGTCACCGACCCGGAGCGGCGCGAGCGTCTGCGCCGGCTGCTGCCGCGCTTGCTCGAGAGCACCTCGTCTCCGAGCAACCAGTTTCGTCTCGTGCTGGCGCGGCGAGTGGGCCGACCCGGACCGCTGGTGAAACTGCGCGAGCTGACCCGGGACATCGACGATCTGCTGCTGGCGGAGATCGCGGAGCGACGTGCCGATCCGGCGGTGGGGGACAGGGAGGACATCCTCTCGATGCTCACGGTCGCGCGGTTCGAGGACGGCAGCGCGATGGACGATCAGGAGATCCGCGATCAGCTCGTCACCCTGCTGCTCGCGGGTCACGAGACGACCGCGACCGCGCTGGCGTGGACGGTTGACCTGCTGTTGCGCTATCCGACGGCGCTCGAGCGTCTCACCGCAGAGATCGACGAGGGCGCCGACGACGCGTACCTCCGCGCCGTGATTCAGGAGTCGCTGCGGCTGCGCCCGGTGGTGCCGCTGGCCGGCCGGCGCCTCGCCACCGAGCTCCGCGTCGACGGGCTCACACTTCCTGTGGGAACCGACGTGACGCCGGCGATCTGGCTGACCCACACGCGCCCCGACCTGTACCCCGAGCCGTTCGCATTCCGGCCGGAGCGGTTCCTGGGCAACCCGCCCACCACCTACGGCTGGGTTCCATTCGGCGGTGGTGTGCGCCGGTGTCTCGGTGCCTCGTTCGCCGAACTCGAGATGCGCGTCGTGCTGAGCACGATGCTGAAGGGCCGCGTCCTGCACGCCGCCAGTCGCAACGCCGAGTACGCGACCCGGCGCAACGTGACGCTCTCCCCGCGCCACGGCACACGGATCTCCGTCTCACTTCGCTCCAAACGGCGCGATCTTGACGAAATCTCAACGCCCGCGGCCGGATTCTTATCGCCGGCTTGACGCGCGGTCACCGACCATGGTGGTGTGCCGCTTTCCGCCACCCACCGGCCTCAGACAGCACCTCTCCAAACCCGGCGCGTCCGCCGGCGCCAAGCACCGTGGACCTGGACCGCCTCGCGGTTCGAACACGCCCTGCTCCACCTCAACGCGGCCCTGCGCAGTGTCACGCTCGACCGCGAGCTCGCGGCGGGCGTCGACCCGGAGACGAACGCGGCCCTCGCGGTCAGGGCCCGCCGGCTGACCGGTCCTCGCGGCCGTAAGCTCGTCGTCGACGGGTTGGCCGGAGCGCTCAGCCGGGCGAGCGACGGCACCCCGGGCTTCACAGCGGCGGTGCGGCCACAGGCGCGCGAGCTGCGCGAGTCGAGCGCGGTCCTGTCCGCGCTCGAGGCCCGTCTGAGAGCGTCCGAGCCCGTCACCGCGCGTGGCGTGGCGCTCCTCAGGGTCCTGTTGACCGACGCCGCGAGTCCGCTCTATCAACCAAGCGCTCCGGGCGAGCTCGCGAGCCGGCTCCGTGCCGCCGCGGCGGCGCTCGAGCCGTGAGCCGCTCGGTACGCAAACGGCCTGCCGCTGAGGCCCCGCCCAAGGTCAGCGTTCCCACCAAGCGCACCCTGAACGAGGGGGCGCACAAGCTCGGGTATTGGCGGCCGGCTTCCTCGGATACCAGGGAACAGGATTCGGACGGTGCTCGCAGGCGCTTCGCGGCGCTTGCCGACTCCGATCGCGACGTCGTCGCCCATGCCGGCAAGGCCGTATTGGCGCTGGGCGCGCTCGGCGTCGTCTACGGGGACATCGGCACGAGCCCGCTGTACACCGAGCAGGTGATCTTCGGCTCCTACCGGGCCACGGCGCATGTGACGCCGGCCACCGTCTACGGCATCGCCTCGCTGATCTTCTGGGCCCTCATGATCGTCGTCTCGATCAAGTACGCGGGCTTCATCATGCGCGCGCACAACCGGGGCGACGGCGGGATCATGGCGTTGACGGCGCTGCTCCAGCGTCACAAGGTGAGTCGCGGCGCGCTGCTGGTCACGCTCGGGATCTTCGGGGCGGCGCTGTTCTTCGGCGATGGCGTCATCACCCCGGCGATCTCGGTCCTCGGGTCGATCCAGGGGGTCAATGTCGCGACGCCCGCGCTGGCGCACGTCGTCGTGCCGGTGTCGGTGGTGATCCTGATCGGGTTGTTCGTGCTGCAGCGGTTCGGTTCCGGGGCGATCGGCAAGCTGTTCGGTCCGGTGATCCTGATCTGGTTCACCGTAATCGGCCTGCTCGGCCTCAGCGAGGTGCTCAAGGACCCGGCCGTGCTCCAGGGACTTTCGCCCAGCTGGGGTGTGCGCTTCATGGTCGATCACGGGGCCGCCGGCTACCTGGTGCTCGGCGGTGTGGTGCTGGCCGTCACCGGGGCCGAGGCCCTGTATGCCGATCGGGGCCACTTTGGGGCTGGGGCGATTCGACTCGGGTGGTTTGGCCTCGCACTCCCGGCGCTGATGCTCAACTACCTCGGCCAGGGAGCGTTCATCCTCCACCATGCGGCCCTGACCAAGGATCCGAGCACCTTCAATCCCTTCTACCAGATGGCGCCGCGCTGGATGCTGTGGCCGCTGGTGGTGCTGGCCGCGGTCGCGACGGTGATCGCCTCGCAGGCGGCGATCTCGGGCTCGTTCTCGGTGGCCAAGCAGGCGGTGCAGCTCGGCTTTCTCCCCCGGCTCAACGTGCGTCACACCTCCAAGATGGAGGGTCAGATCTACGTGCCGGTGGTCAACTGGGCGCTGTGCGTCGGCGTGGTCACGCTGACCCTCGTGTTCCGCTCCGCGGACAAGCTGGGAGACATCTACGGCGTCGCCGTGACCGGGACCTTCATTCTCAACACGCTCCTGTTCCTGGCCGTGGCTCGATTCCTATGGGGCACATCCAAGGCGAGGCTGGTGCCCGTGGCCGTGCTGTTCCTGACCGTGGAGGTTGCGTTCTTCAGCGCCAACATCGCCAAGGTCGAGCACGGGGCGTGGCTGCCGCTCGTGATCGGGCTCGTGCTCTCGATCGTGATGATCAACTGGCGCCGCGGTCAGGTGATCGTCACGCGCAACCGTGTCGCGCAGGAGGGTCCGCTGAACGAGTTTCTACGCGGGCTCGCGGCCAAGGAGCCGGCACTGGTGCGGGTGCCGGGCGTCGCGGTGTTCCTCTGCCGCGACAACGACACCACGCCGCTGGCGCTGCGTGCGGATGTCGAGCACACGCACTCGCTGCACGAGAAGGTGATCATCGTCTCGGTCGACACCGTCAGCATCCCGCACGTCGACGGGCCCGACCGATTCGCGGTCGAGGTGCTGGGGCAGGGACTGTTCAAGGTGATTCACCTGACCGCGCGCGTCGGCTATCAGGACAAGCTCAACGTGCCCGAGTCGCTGGTGCTGGCGCGCAAGCGCGGCCTGCTCCAGCGGAACCTGGACCTCGAGCACGCCTCGTACTTCGTCTCGCGAATCGCGATCACGGCCACCGACGCCCCGGGGATGCAGCGCTGGCGCAAGAACATGTTCATTGCGATGGCTCGCAACGCGTCGAGCCCAATCGAGCACTTCAACCTGCCGGGCGACCGCACCGTGGTGATGGGCTCTCAGGTCGCGCTGTGAGCAGCGCGCCGCCGAGAAACCCAGCTAGTGCGTATCCGGTTGGCTCGGGTTGGCGATGGGCGCGTGACTGGGTGGCGGGCCGGCGAGCGCGCCCGCGGCCCGGGCAGGCGCCCGGATAACGCCACTCTCGGTTCGCGCCCGGGGGCGAGAGTGACGTTGGCGCTGCTGGTGGGGGTCATCGTCACCTTCGCGCGCGCCGCCGCGCCGAGTGTGACGTTTCCCGAGGCCGAGAGCCGAGAGCCGGGGGAGCGGGAGCCGGGTCGGCGGCGAGCGGGAACGGGCGCCGGGGCGGGCATAACCTCGAAAACTCCGCTGCGGCCCGCGAGCATTCGAGGTTAAGTCTGCCCATCAGACCTAACCCGCCATCCCCTCCGCGCCAGGTCCGAGTCGCGGCGCCGACGCCGGCCGAGCGGATTTGATGCTTTTCTCCCCACGCTCGGCGCGTCAACACGCGAGCACACACGACCAGATACAGACTGCTCACCGAGCTCGTGAACAGCGGCGAATCCCACGAGCACCAGAAAATTCGGGCGACCGACGAGGCGCGACGATCGGGTCACAAGATGCAGGCACCGGACCGCGCGATCAGCCCCGGGCCAACACCACCCACCCCAGGTGCTAGCTCGTATTTCGAGGTTACTCCCGCCTTCCCGCCGTCGCACCGGACTACAAACCCGGCGTGCCATGCACCCCAACCTGAGCCAACCGGACACGCACTACCCAGCTACTCGAACCACTGCCCGCCCTACCGCGTCCGTCCCTCGCGCCGTTCCCGTGCCGCGGCGAACAGCTCCGCGGTCTCCGGTTCCATGTAGTAATCGGTGCCGCCGTCAGCCCGGCCCTCGGTGGAGATCGGAAGCACCCGGTTGAGGTGACGTGAGTACCGACCGGGCCAGGCGAGGATGCCGGCGACGCCGTGGGCGCCCTTGTCCAGGCCGAGCCGCTTGGCGAGCTGCTCTCCCGCGACCCGCTCACCTCCGGCGTCGATCAAGAGGTCGAACAGCTCGCGTGCGGGCGGCGCGAGTTTGCGATAAAGCCAGGCGGCCTGGTCGGCGTCCTGCGCCGACCAGGCGATCGCCTCTGCGCGGTGCCGCAGCCCGCGTGGGCCGCGGCGTCCGCGTCCCCCCGATGGGGGTGGAGTCCCAGGTTCGGCCGTGAGGAATGCCGCGAACCAGGAGTAGAACTCCGGCACGCGCTCCTCGGGGACCGCGACTGTGATCTCCTTGTCGGCCATCAGAGCTCAGTGGCTGCGGTGGCCTGCTCCTGCGTCTGCTCGGCGGTCTCCTCGCGCCGGCCACAGCCGCGCCCGTGGGCACGATGGTGGTGGCTTCCGGGCCGTCCTCTGCGGCCGCGACCGGGTCGGCCGGCCAGAAATCGACCAAAGAACGCGTGGAATTCCGCGATCCGGTCCTCCGGCACATCGACCGTGACCTGCTGGTACTTCGTTGTGGTGGATTCTGAAGAGGTATCCATCAAATACTCCTTAGTTTGCTTACGCGAGCAAGCATAGCAGAAGTAAATACTTAAGTAAAGGGGAGGCCGCCGGGGCGACCGCACGGGGAGGCCGCCGGGGCGACCGCAAGGGGAGATCGCCGGGGCGATGGCGGAGATCGCCGGGGTGACCGCGGAGTCCGCCGGGGCGACCGCGAGCGGTCTGCGCGACAATGTCGACGCGATGGGGGCCCGAAGTCCGATCGGAGGTTGCTGGCGGCTGGTGATCGCCGCTGCCGTAATGCTCGCGACCTTGGCGTCGCAGGCGTCCGCGGCGACCGGCATCCACAAGATCCGCCACGTGATCATCATCATGCAGGAGAACCGGTCGTTCGACGACTACTTCGGCACCTTCCCCGGAGCGGACGGGATCCCCATGCGGCACGGCCGGCCGACGATCTGCATGCCGGCGCCGGCGCTGGGTCACTGCGTACGACCGTCGCACGATCCGCACGACGAGGACCACGACGTGTGGCACGACGCCTGGTCGTTCCTGGACGACTTCGACCACGGGCGCATGGACGGGTTCGGCCGCGTCGCCTCGATCTGCCCGATCCACGGAGGCGGGCTGGGCTGCGAACCCCTGATCGTGAAGGAGGCGATGGGCTACCACGATCGACGGGAGCTCCCCAACTACTGGGCCTACGCGCGCCGGTTCGTGCTCCAGGATCACCTGTTCGAGCCGATCGCGAGCTGGAGCCTCCCGGCTCACCTGTGGATGGTGTCCGAATGGTCGGCACGGTGCCTGCAGCCCACCAACCCCTTCAGCTGCAAAAGGGATATCACCGCGCCTCAGAACCCGCCGGACTATGGCGCCGCGCCGCACGTCGCTCCCAACTACGCGTGGACCGACCTCACGTATCTGCTGCACCGGCATCACGTGAGCTGGGGCTATTACGTCTCGAAGGGGCCCGAGCCTGACTGCGAGAGCGGCGGCGTCACCTGTGTCTACAAGCCCCAGTCACCGAGCACGCCCGGGATCTGGAACCCGCTCCCGTACTTCGCCACCGTGCACCAGGACCACCAGCTCGGCAACATCCGCGGTATCAACGCGTTCTACCACGCCGCCAAGCACGGACATCTGCCGGCCGTGTCCTGGGTCGTTCCGAGCGCCCGAGTCAGCGAACATGCACCAGCAAGGCTCAGCACCGGGCAGGCGTACGTCACGAGTCTGATCAACGCCGTGGCGCACAGTCGCAACTGGAAGCACACGGCGATCTTCCTCGCCTGGGACGACTGGGGCGGCTTCTACGACCACGTCGCTCCACCGCGACTCGACGGCATGCGTCTCGGCTTCCGCGTGCCTGGTTTGGTCATCAGCCCGTACGCGCGACGCCATTACATCGACCATCATCAGCTGACCTTCGACGCCTACGTCAAGTTCATCGAGGACGACTTCCTCGGCGGCCAGCGACTTGACCCGCAGACGGACGGCCGCCCCGACCCACGTCACCACGTCCGCGAGGACAACCCCGGCATCGGCGACCTCCTACGGGACTTCAACTTCAGGCAGCGTCCGCGGCGGCCGTTGTTGCTGTCGGCGGATGTGCGGGTGCGGGGTTGAGCCCGGCCCGTACGCCGGTCCCTGCGCGACCGCTGCTGCAGTCGCGATACTGAGCGCATGCAGATCCCTCCGCCGACGTCCTACGCCGAGCGGGATGGGACGAGCATCGCGTTTCAAGCATTTGGTGAGGGGCCTGATGTGGTGATGCTGCCTGCGGCGCCATCGCACCTGGACCTGATGTGGATCGATCCGGGCTATACGAAGGTGCTCCGGCGGCTGGCGGGCTTCGCGCGGATGGTGGTTTTCGACGCGCGAGGGGTGGGGCTGTCGGATCCGCTGGCCCACGTGCCGACAGTCGAAGAGGGCGCGGATGACCTCGAGACCGTGATGGACACTGCGCGCGTCGAACGTGCGGTGCTGTTTGCGTTCGGCTCCGGCTACCCGTCCGCCGCGATGTTTGCCGCCCGGGCGCCTGAGCGCGTTGCCGGCCTGGTCCTCGGCATGCCGTGGGCGGTGGGGCTGTCGAAGGTGGAGGACCCCACGGCGATAGTCGGTTTCGACGAGCGCATGCGCCAGGCGATGGCAGCGTGGCAGGACGCGATCGAGAACCACTGGGGCGAGGGGCGAACGATCGAGGTGGTCGCACCCTCGATCGCGACCGAGCGCGTCAAGCGAAACTGGGGCATGCTCGAGCGGGCGGCGGCATCACCCGCGATGATCCGTGCGGTCACCCAAGCGTCCCTGGAGATCGATCTCCGCGGCGTGCTGACGGCGATCCAGGCGCCCACGATCGTCGTGGCGAGAAAGGGCAGCTACCAGCCGCGGGCGATCCCCGAGCACGTAGCCGAGCTGGTCCCCGGCGCTGAGTTTGACTGGCATCCGGAGGCGATCGCCGGAGACGGTGTCGAGGGTTATATGACTCCATTCATCGACGCCGTCGAGCGTATGGCGACCGGTGGCCGCATCAGGCAGCGGACGAACCGCATCCTTGCCACCGTGCTCTTCACCGACATCGTCGGCTCGACCGAGCTGGCGACCCGGATGGGCGATGTGGACTGGCGGGATCTATTGGCGCGCCACGAGTCGCTCCTGCGTCAGCACGTCGCCGACGCGGGCGGACGCGTCGTGGATCTGGTGGGGGACGGCTCGCTCACGGTATTTGACGGTCCTGCGCGCGCGATTGACTGCGCGCGCGAGCTCTCCACGGCAGTGCGGGGGCTCGGCATCGAAATCCGCGCCGGCGTACACACGGGTGAGTGCGAGCTAACGGGCGACAAGCTCGCTGGGCTGACCGTCCACATCGGGGCACGGGTGGGTGCTCTCGCCGGCCCGGGGCAGGTGCTCGTCTCGCGAACTGTCAAGGACCTCGTGGTGGGCTCAGGCCTCGAGTTTGAGTCCCGCGGCATCGAGGAGCTCAAGGGCGTACCTGGGACCTGGGAGCTTTTCGCGCTGGCCGACGGCGCGACACCGAGCATCCCCGTTACCCAGGAGGCGCGCTCCGTGCGGGCAAGCGACCGGATCGTTCTTGCCGCGGCCCGCCGGGCACCCGGATTGCTCCGGATGGCGGGCCGCCTGACCCGCGACTAGGCGGATCGGTGTCAGCGACGTCCGTTAGGCTTGGCTCCAATCGGAGATAGGAGACGGTGATGGGGGCAGGGGCATCGAGGCGTTTGGTCCGCACGCGTGCATTGCGGCTTGGGCTGGCCGGTCTGGCCATCGCCCTCGTGTTCGCCGCGCTCGCGCCGGACTCCCGAGCCGCGGCAGGAACAGGGCCTGACGCGGTCGTGCTCGTGTCGGGCATCACCACGACGACTCCGTTCACGTCTCCGGGCGCGGCGTGCACGGGCACCTATCCGCGCGGCTTTAGTTGGACCGACTACGGCGCCCAGTTCGCCGCGGCCGGCTACAGGGTGTACACGGCGCCGGTCAACTATGGCGCGGGCCCGGTCCGGCCCGATCCGCCGGACTTCTCGGGGTGCCCCTCCCAGCTGCCGGCGAGCATGACGATCAACTCGCGCGGGGACATCTACGCCAATGCGCGGGCGCTGGCGTCGTTCATCGGTTATCTGCACTCACATTTTGCAGTGAACACGGTGCGGTTCGTCGCCCACTCCTACGGTGGGTTGTGGACGCGCGGGGCGATGCGGCTCGCGTCGAGCGCCTTCCCGGCCGTGCACGTGCAATCGATCACCACGCTCGGCACGCCGCACCTTGGCAGCTTCATGGCCGACATCGGCGAAGGCGTCGATCCATCGTTGTGCGGGACGGATCTCGCCTGCAAGGCGATCGCCTACCTTCTGATCGCCTTCCGGGAGTCGTATTACGAACCGGCCATGAGCCAGGCCACCGCTCCGGCGGTCGCGCAGTGGAACCCCGGTCAGGGAACTTCTCTGAACGGCATTCCGGTTACGGCGATCGGGGGCGACGCGATCTCACTCCCAGGCCAGACGAGCCCCTACGTCTCGCCGAACGACCTCCTGATTGGAATCCAGAGTGCACAGGCCGTCGGGCTTCAAGGGAACGGCGTGATCCCCGAACTCTCCTGCTTCCCGGCATTTCCCGTCGTGCACAGCAACACATTCCTGCCCTATGTCCCGAGCGTCAAGTACAGCCTGTTGAGCGATCCGCAAATCGCCACCGACGTCGAGCAGACACTCGCCGGCGAGCTGCCGACGAGCGGCTGCCCGAACCCCGCCTTCCCGCCGATGCTCACAGGCGGGCGACCGTTCGTCAGAGGCGTGACCAGAAGCCAGATCACGGTGCCGCTCCGAACCGCCGGCCCGCCGACCGGTGCGCTTACCGCCAGAGCAGCGAGTGAGAGCGCAATCATCATCCGCAGCGGAACTCAGGTCACCTGCGACGGGCGGAAGCTCGCGTCGATCCCGTTCATGAACTCGGCTCGGATACGGGTGATCCTGCAGCCGAGGTGCAGCCGCTCCCTGCACGCCACGCAGAACCACAGGATGCTGTTCCTAACCGACGCTCCGGGCTCGGCCTCGTTCCGAGTCAAGGGCAGACGTATCTACGTCCGCGTCCGGGGGCAGCTCAGCCACCGCAGGCTGGCTGTGGCGATCAAGCGCGGAAAACGCTTCGCTGCGGTGCGGCTCGACCGTCAGCACTCGCTGCACATCAGGGGCGCGGTCCAGACCGTGACCCTGCGCGTCGTGCTGACTCAGGGCAGGTCTCGACCGGCCGTGGCGATCGCGACGATCCACCTGTGAGCGCGACCCTGGCGCTACGCTTAACCACGTCTCAATTTCGGAGGTCGAAGGTTGCGCCCAGGGGGTATTGCGGGAGTTCGACATCGCCGGTTCTCGCGAGGACTGGCAATCGTGGCCGCGTGCATCGCGGCCGCGGTCCTGCTCGCCGCCTGCGGCGGCGGCGGAGGGACCACGGGCTCAGCA
The DNA here is from genome assembly GCA_963796645.1 of uncultured Solirubrobacterales bacterium. Classification (GTDB taxonomy): domain Bacteria; phylum Actinomycetota; class Thermoleophilia; order Solirubrobacterales; family Solirubrobacteraceae; genus Palsa-465. The sequence goes on from CAWCMQ010000013.1 coordinate 68,737, forward strand.
AGCGATAAGCAGGGCGGGAGCGGGAAGTCCGGGGGTGGTAGCACCAACGCCGTGAGCCTTTCGATCACGCCGGCGGGCGGCAACAGCGTCCGCTCGACCGACGGCGGCATCACGGTGCGGGCCGCCGGCGGCAAGATCGGGAAGGTGACGGTCAGGACCTCAGGCGACGCGGTAGCCGGGACGTTCAACGCCGGCCACACCACGTGGCACAGCAAATGGGCGCTGGGCGTGGGGCAGCACTACACGGTCACCGCGAGCGCGGCCGCGACGGGCGGCGGTCAGGTCACCAAGACGAGCTCGTTCCACACGTTCACACCGACGCAGACCTTCGATACCAGGATCGTCGAGGGCGACGGGCAGAGCTACGGCGTCGGGATGCCGATCATCCTGTACTTCGATCGGAGCCTCAGCAACACGAAGGCACTCGAGCGGTCGCTGCAGATCAAGACCTCGAAGCGGGTCGTGGGCGCGTGGTACTGGGACAGCCAATGTGGCACCGCGCCGCTCTGCGCCTACTTCCGCCCGCGCCACTACTGGCCGGCGCACACCCGGGTCAGCTTCGTCGGCCACCTGGATGGCGTGCAGGCCGCGCCGGGCGTGTACGGGCACCACACGCTCACGCAGAGCTTCACGATCGGCTCCTCCGTGACCGTATCCGTCAGCACCACCTCGCACACGATGAACGTGTACCGGGACAAGAAGCTGTTCGCGCACTGGCCGATCAGCAGTGGACGGCCAGGCGACGACACGCCGGACGGGACGTACATGACGATCGAAAAGGCAAACCCCGTCGACATGGTCGGCCCGGGATACAACATCCAGGTGCCGTACTCGGTGCGCTTCACCTGGAGCGGCGACTACCTGCACGACGCGTACTGGTCGGTCGGCGAGCAGGGGTTCACGAACGTCAGCCACGGCTGCGTGAACATGTCGCCAGCTGACGCTCAGACCTTCTACAACATGGCCGTGCCCGGCGATCCGGTGACGGTCACCGGGAGCCCGAAGGCCGGCCAGTGGGACAACGGCTGGACGATGTGGTTCCTCAACTGGAAGCAGTGGGTGCGCGGTAGCGCTCTGAAGTCGGCCGTCGTGGCCAGCCGCCACGGCAGTAGGTTCGTGTCCTAGCGTCGTCCCGGCGCACCGCCTACCCGACGGCGCTCAGCGGGCCTACCCGACTGCGCTCAGCCCGGCCTGCGCGACCTCCATGTCCTGCGAGTAATGACCGCCGCTGACGCCGATCGCGCCGACGATGCGCTCGCCGATCGTGATCGGATAACCACCGCCGAACACGACCAGGCGGTCGATGCCGCCCACGGCGCCCGCGGCCAGCGGCGGGTCGTCCTTGATGAATGGATGCCACGCATCGGTCGCCATGCCGAAGCCAACCGCGGTGTATGCCTTGTCCTGCGCGATCTGCACGCTCAGAAGCGCGGCGCCGTCCATCCGGCTGAACGCCTTCAGCACCCCCGACTCGTCGCACACGGCGATCACCATCGGCGTGCCGATCTCGTCGGCCCTGGCCTCGGCGGCGCTGATCATCCGACGCGCGAGTTCGGTGCTCACGCTCTGTTTGTCGATTACATCGGCCATCTAGAACCCTCCATTCGGTCTACTCGATGTCCCCAAAGCGCTGTTCGAGCTCGCTGATCTCGTCGGTGCCGATGAACGACAGGAACTCCTGGAACGGGAGCAGTGTGGGCAACGCGTCGATCGGCGAGCCCGCCGTCCTGATCTGCGCCAGCACCGTCCGCATCGCGGCCGTCGCGGCGAGCAGCGTGCTGATCGGAAAGATCACGAGCGAGAAGCCGGCCCGGCGCAGGAACTCCTGCGTGACCGCCGGCGTCTTGCCGCCCTCGGCGTAGTTGAACAACAGCGGCACGTCCGGGAACGCCTTTCCCACCGCGCCGATCTCCTCGACCGACTGCGGCGCCTCGATGAACAGCATGTCGGCACCGGCAGCGTGGTAGGTCCGGGCTCGCCGCAGTGCGGCGTCAAGTCCCTCGACAGCACGCGCATCCGTGCGGGCGATGATCAGGAACTCGTCCGATCGTCTGGCGGCCACTGCGGCCTCGATCTTGGCCGCCATCTCGCCGACCGGCACGACCTGCTTTCCCTCCATGTGGCCGCACTTCTTCGGCATCACCTGATCCTCGACGTGGATCGCCGCGACCCCGGCCGACTCGTACTCCTGGACGGTCCGGATCACGTTGATCGGGTTCCCGTAGCCGGTGTCGGCATCGGCGATCACCGGCAGGTCAACCGCCCGTGCGATCCGCCGGGCGTTGTCGACCATCTCGGACATGGTCATCAGCCCGACGTCGGGGCGTCCAAGACGCGACGCGGCGCTGCCGAAGCCGGTCATGTACACGGCCGGAAAGCCCGCCTCCTCGATCAACCGAGCGCCGAGCGCGTCGTAGCAGCCGGGCGCCAGCACCATTTCCCCGGCGTCGAGCAGCCGGCGAAGGGTCGAGCGCGGGTTGCGATCAGTCGCCAGCAGGTTGGCCATGAGTGGAGGTAACCCTATCCCTGCCAGGGTCACCATCCGCCACCCCGCGCCCCATCCGCCCGGCCAGCTGCTCAAAGAACCTGTCCGCCCCGAGCGCACTCACCACGCGCTCGGCCACCCGCGGTGCGATCTCCTGGATCGCCAGCAGCGGGCGCATCGGCCACCCCGTCACGAGCACGTCTGGCCGGTCACGAATGATCGCGTCGACGACCGCGCGCGCCACGCGCTCGGGCGGCACAGGCCTCAGCGCCAGCGGCGCATCCACCCCAAGCCGCTGCATCTCCACGTACATCCCGTCGTCAGAAACGAATCCTGGGCAGATGACGCTGGCCCCAACCGATGTCTGGGCGAGCTCGGCACGCAGCGATCGGCTGAACCCGATCAGTCCGGCCTTGGTCGTCGCGTAGGTGACGTTGTACGAGTTGCCTCCGCGTCCGGCGAGCGAGGAGATCGTCACGATGTGGCCGCGATCGCGTCTCAGCATCCCCGGCAGGGCGTGGCGGGTGAGCACCAACGGCGCGAGCAGATTCAGTCGGAGCACCATCTCAAGCTCTTCGTCGGTGAACGCGGTGAAGGCCGACGGCAGTTCCATCCCCGCGTTGTTGACCAACACGTCCAGCGGGCCGATCGCGGCCTCGGCGTGCGAGACAAGCGAGTCGGTCTCGTCAGTGTCGGTCAGATCCGCAAGCACGGGCACGGCATCGACTCCGCGCGCACCCAATTCAGAGCAGAGCTCGTGCAGCGGCTCCTCGTGGCGTCCGGATACGACCAGCCGCACACCCCGCTCGCCCAGCGCGCGGGCCATGTGCCGACCCAAGCCGCCGGCGGCTCCGGTCAGGAGCACGTTGGCTCCTCGCAAGTCGTCCATCGCGCGACCGTAGTACGCGGGCCGCCCCGCGCACAGCCGTAGTGAACCGCGGTTCTGGTACCCGGAACTACTCGGTCAGCTCGCGCGCCAGATCGTCGAAGACCTGGACGTAGGCGTCGACCGCCTCGTCGGAGTGAGCCACCGACAGCGTCCACTCCTCCTCGCGGCCGGGGGTCATGAAGATGCCCCGGTTCATGTTGAAGAGCCAGGCGAGCTCGGTCAGCTCCACGTCCTGGTTGACCTTGAACGTCTCATAGTCGACCACCCGGGTCGGCGAGAAGGTCACGCAGCCCTTGGCGGCGATGCCGATCGCGTAGCCGGGGAGGTTGTACCGGTCGACCACCCCCTGGCAGCCCGAGACGATCCGGTCATTCAGCGCGTCGAGGTGCCGATACGCGTCGGGCGTCAGGACCTCGAGCAGGCTCGCGCGGGCCGCGGCCATCGCGAGCGGGTTGCCGTTGTAGGTCCCCACCTGGTACACGGTGCCGTCCTCCACGACGCGCATGACCTCCTCGGTGCCCCCGATCGCGCCGGAGGGAAGTCCGCCGCCGAGCGTCTTCGCGAGCGTGACCATGTCCGGCTGCACGCCGAAGCGCTCCGTCGCCCCACCCGCGCCGATCGCCAGGCCGGTCTTGACCTCGTCGAAGATCAGCACGATCCCGTGCCGGCGCGTGATCTCGCGCACCTCCTCGAGGTATCCCTCCTCAGGAAGCACGACCCCGAGGTTCATCATCGCCGCCTCCATGATCACGCAGGCGGGCTTGCGTCCCTCGGCCTCGAGTCGCTCGATCCGGCGCTCCATCGCACCGGCGTCGTTGAACGGCACCGCGATCGTGAGCTCCGTGATGGCGTGGGGGATGCCAGCCCCGTAGGCCAGCGAGGCATAGTTCTCGCGGTCCCCGATCTCGTCGTACTCGACGCCGATCGAGACCATCACCGCGTCGTGATGGCCGTGGTAGGAGCCGAAGATCTTGATGATCGTCTCACGGCCGGTGAGTCCGCGGGCGATTCGAATCGCGTCCATCGTCGCCTCGGATCCCGAGTTGACGAAACGCCATCGGTCGAGCCCCCAGCGGCGCTTGAGCTCCTCGGCGACGATCACCCCGTCCTCGGTGGTGGCCGCGAAATGCGTCCCGAGCCCGACGCGCTCGCGTACCGCGCGCACGATCGCGGGATTGCCGTGACCCTGGACCATTGAGCCGAACCCGTTGTGGAAGTCCCACATGCGGTTGCCGTCGACGTCGAAGACGACGGCCCCCTCGCCGGTGGTCAGGTAAATGGGCCATGGCTCGAGCGCCTGGTAGCTCGACGCGACGCCGCCGCTCAGCGACTCGCGCGCGCGCTGGTACATGTCGCGCGAGCCTGGAGTGCGCTCCTCGAGGGTCGCCTGCTCTCGCTCGGTGAGCTCCCGGATCCGCTCGCGGTCAAGCTTGGTGAAGGTGTTGGCTGTCATCGTCGAACTCCAATCGGATCGCGGCGCGCCCCCTGCCATGTCTCAGCTTACGTGAGCGACGCGGGTCGGCGGGCCCTCAGCCTCACGCGGCCAGGCCCCGAGCGACCTGCAGCGCGCCGACGGCCGCAAGCGCCACAACGGCGATCGTGCGACCGTGGCCGACGAGCCACGCCTTGAATGACACCACCGCCACCTGAGTCCGGTGGGGGGCAAACACACAGGCCAGCAGCGGCAGCTCGAGCAGTACCTGCTGCATCACGCAGAAGTACAGGATCAGCAGCAGGATCGAGATCGTGGGCGGTCCGAGGTGCGCAATGTGGTCGAGCGCGTTGAGGTAGCTCACGCCCGGGAAGCTCACGACCGCGCCGACCAAGAACGTGAACACCGCGGAGTTCCTCGCGAGCATCCGTTGCGTCCAGGACCCGTGCTCGCTTCGCTGACCGTTCTTCCGGCGTTTCCGCCACCGCTGCAGCGGCGCGTCGAGACCGAAGCCCAGCACGAGCGAGATCGCCAGCGCGACGGCACCGATCGCGAGGTCCTCCGCCGGACTGGCGGCGTGGTTGGTCGTGATCACGGTGCCCGATCCCTCGAGCGAGAAGACGACGGCCAGGCCCGCGACGATGCTGGTCGTGTATGCGCCGAGGAGGTAGCCGAGCATCAGGCGTTTCGGATTCGGGAGCAGCAGCATCACGGTCACGGCGGCGAGCAGGGACGGGTTGAGCATCGCTACCGCGGAGGCGATAAAGACGATCGCCAGATCCCGGCTCATCGGCGCGACCCTGCCCGGAGCGTTTCTACAGACGCGACGGCGGTCCGCGCATCGACCTGCTTGCCGGCCAGAAACCGCACGATCGACACCCCGGAGAAGCGAGCGCCGCCGGCCTCGTCCGTCGCTCGCCACCGCACGACGACCCGATCCTCCTCGGCGATCTCGTCCTCGATCTTCGCGTAGAGGCCGGGGTAAGCCCGGCGGGCCCTCAGGACTAGCCGCCGGAGCTCGGCCGGCCCGACCACGGGCGACGCGACGCCCGTCAGCTGACCGACGAAGTCCACCGCCACCAATTCCTCGATCAACTCCAGCCGGCCCTCGTTCAGCACGCCCTCGACGAACAGCCGCAGCTTCTGCTTGTTGCGCTCGGTCACGGACATCACCCAGCGAGATCCTGAGCGTTCCCACACTGACCACAAGGGAGGATCCCCGAGGATTTCCCCTACGGTTTTGACAACGCACGCCGGGTGTATCTTCAACGTGTGTCGCCGAGTGCGCTGGGAGCTCTGCTGGAGCGCGAGCGCGAGGTTGGGACGCTGCGGGAGGGCCTCAATCGCGCGTGCGCGGGCGAGGGGACCCTGCTGTTGATCGCAGGGCCGCCTGGCGTCGGCAAAACCGAGCTGACGCGGGAGGTGCGCCGTGCGGCCGGCCCGGCGCGGATCGCACTGCTGCAGGCGCGGGGCTCGGAGCTGGAGCAGCCGTTCGCGTTCGGCGTCGTCCGTCAGCTGCTGGAGCCCGTGATCGGAGCCCCCGGCTCGCGCGCCGATCTGTTCGCCGGCGCCGCGGCTCCTGCGACGCGGCTGTTCGAGGTCGGCGAGCAGCGGCGGGCCGACACTGACGCGGGATTCGAGGCGCTCCACTCGCTGTACTGGCTGGTCGTCAATCTGGCCGAACAGACGCCGATGCTTGTGCTGGTCGACGATTGCCACTGGGTCGACCGTGATTCGCTTCGGTTCCTGGCCTATCTGGCCCAGCGGGTGGAGGACCTCCCGATCGCGATGGTCCTGGCCGGGCGTCCACCGGAGTCCGGCGCGTCCGAGGTGGCGACGCTCTGGGCGCAGATCGCCTCGCGCCCGGCAGCGGTCGCGATATATCCCCGGCCGCTGAGCGAGTCGGCAGCGAGCGAGCTGACGCGCGAGCGCCTTGGGTCGGAGGCGGACGAGGAGTTCTGCCGCGCGTGTCATACCGCGACCGGAGGCAATCCGCTGTTCCTCGGGGAGCTGCTGCGAGCGCTCGAAGCTGCGGGCGTGGCCCCTTCGGCGACGGCAGCGGACGAGGTGCAGGCGGTCGGGCCGGCCGCGGTCAGCCGGTTCGTCCTGCACCGGCTCGCGACGCTCGGCGTGCCGGCGACCGAGCTCGCGAGGGCTGTCGCGGTGCTCGGAGACGACAGCGATCCGGCGCTCGCGGCTCGCGTGGCGGTCGTCAGCGAGGACGCGGCGCGGACGGCCGGTGACGAGCTCGTTCGCGCCGACATATTCGTCCGCGGCGAGCGCTTCGGATTCGTTCATCCGATCGTGCGCGCCGCGCTGTACGAGGACCTCACGCCGGGCGAGCGACAGGCCCTGCATCGTGCCGCCGCGGAGGCATTGGCGGCCGAGGATGCCTCGGCAGAACGGGTCACCGCGCATCTCCTGTTGACCGTCCCGACCGGGGACCCGCAGCGGGTCCGGACGCTCAGGGCGGCCGCGATCAGCGCCGCGGGCCGTGGCTCGCCTCGGGCGGCTGCGGCTCGGCTTCGCCGAGCCCTCCTCGAGGCTCCAGCCGGGCCGGAGCGTGCCGAGATCCTGGCCGAGATCGGCCGCTACGAGCTGGCGGCCATGGAATTCGCAAGTGCCGAGAGCCATCTGCGCGAGGCGCTGGCACAAACCGGCGCGACGCTGACGACGCGAGCCGAGGCAGCGTCGTGGCTTGGTCGGTGCGCGACCGTGTCGGGCGGGCAGTCCGCCGAGGCCGCGGCCGACGCGCTGACCGCGCTTTCGGCTGAGCTTGAGCCGCACGACGCGGAGCGGTCACTCGAGCTCGACGCGGATCTGTTGTCGCTGCGGAGCATCCTGCCGCGAATGCGCCCCGGCGCCGCGGCGCAGCTCGATCGCTTTCGCGTCCAGGCGAGGGGCCATCCGGGGTTCGAGGCTGTCGCGCGGGTCTACCAGGCCCAGGAACTGCTGATCAGCGGCGGCTCCGCGGAGGACGTGGTGGCCGAGGTGCTGGCGGCGCTCGCGGTCGGGCTTCCCCCGGCAACGCAGACGACCGCGGGTCTGACGGCGCTGCTGACGCTCGGCGTGGCCGAGCGCTACGACGTCGTCGCGGGATTGCTCGACGCCGCGCTCGACCACGCCCGGAGGGAGGGCCATGCGACCCGTCAGGGCATCATCCACGGGTTGCGCGCCACGATCGCGCTGGCGACGGGATCCGTGCACGACGCGGAGGTGGAGGCCGAGACAGGGCTGCTGTTACTCGAGGAGCGGCATTTCGTCGTGCTCCAGCTCATCGCGACCGCGATCCTCGTGCAGGTCGAGCGCGGCGCACTCGAGATAGCCGCCGAGCTGGCGCAGACCGGCGAGCGACTCGCGCGCTCCGGAAATCAAATCTTCGCCGTGGAGTACATGACCGCGCGAGGTCGCCTGCGGATCGCGCAGGGGGAGGTCGAGGCTGGGGTTGCGGATCTGCTGTGGTGTGGCGAGCAGCGTGAGGCGATGGCGATGCCGTGGCCGAGCGATTGGAGGGCGCTCGTGGCGCCCGCGCTCGCCTCATTGGGCGAGACGGCAAGGGCCACAGAGTTGGCGCGCGAGCAGCTCGAGACGGCCCGGCGGGTCGGCGCGTCCGGCGCGCTAGGCAGGTCGCTGCGGGCATCCGCACTCGCGACCGAGAACGGGGAGCGGTTGCCGTTGCTCGAGGAGGCGGTCGCGGTCCTCGAACCCAGCCCATCGCGACTCGACCTCGCTCATGTACTCGCCGACCTGGGTGCTGAGCTGAACCGGCTGGGCCGGCGCCGCGAGGGCCGGGAGGTCGAGCGGAGGGCGATCAAGCTCGCGGGCGATTGCGGGGCGGCCGCGCTCGCCGAACGCGCGAGATTGGAGTTGCAAGCGGGACCCGGCCGGCGCGCCCGGGCCGAGCTGACCGGACCGAATGCGCTGACCGCCGCGGAGTGGCGCGTGTGCCGGCAGGCGGTCGAGGGACGCACCAACCGCCAGATCGCCGAGACCCTGTTCGTGACCGAGAAGACGATCGAGCGTCACCTCAGCAGCGCCTACCAGAAGCTCGAGATCCGCTCCCGATTTCAGCTCGCGGCGGCGATCGAGCACTAGCCGAACAAAACGTTGGGGTAAACACGCGGGTGCCCCCCCTTGTTTGGGGCAGCCGCCCCTCACACCATGTCAACCGGTCAGGTAATGACGATTTGCGGAGAGGAAGTGGCCGGTCATGACAGGTGTGCTCTACGGGTTGGCGCGGCTCTGCGCGCGCCGTCGGTTCGTCGTTCTCGCGCTGTGGGTGGTGGTGACCGTCGCGCTGGTGGCGGTCTCTCAGCGGCTCGGTGACAACACCAACGACAACCTGAAGCTGCCCGGAACCAACAGCCAGCTGGCCACCGACACGCTCAGCAAGTCGTTTCCCGATCAGGCGAACGGGACCAGCCCGATCGTGCTGCATGCGGGGAGCGGCAAGCTGACCGACTCCAAGTACGCGAACGCGGTCAACCAGGCCGCGGCCGACGTGGCGAAGGCGCCCGACGTGGCAAACGTCGTCAACCCACTGACCCAGCAGGGTGCGAACCAGCTGAGCAAGGACAAGGCGACCGGGTACCTGTCGGTCACTCTGTCGGTCAGCCCCGGGGCGCTCTCGGTGAGTGACGTCCAGACGATCATCAACGCAGCGACCAAGCCCGCGGAGGCAGCTGGGCTTCAGGTCGAGACGGGCGGTCAGCTCGGTCAGAAGGTGTCCAAGCCGGCGACCGAGTCCAGCGAGCTGATCGGGATCCTCGCCGCGATGGTGATCCTCACGCTCACGTTCGGGTCGGCGGTGGCGATGGTGCTCCCGATCTTCAACGCGATCCTCGCCCTCGCCTGCACTCTGTCGATCGTCCGGATCCTCAGCCACGTGATGACGGTCTCCACGGTGGCGCCGACGCTGGCGACGATGATCGGGCTCGGCGTCGGGATCGACTACGCGCTGTTCATAGTCACGCGACACTTCCGCGGCCTCGATGATGGCCTGGAGCTGCGCGAGTCGATCGCGCGGGCGACCGCGACCTCAGGAGGGGCGGTGCTGTTTGCCGGGAGCACGGTGACGATCGCCCTGGTGTCGCTGGCGGTGGCCAACATCCCGCTCGTCACGACGATGGGGCTGATGGCCGCGGTCGCGGTCGTCGTTGCGGTGGTCGCGGCGCTCACCCTGCTTCCGGCGACCCTCGCGATCACGGGCGCTCACATCAATTCGCTCCGGGTGCATGGCGGTGGTAAGCCCCGTGACCCCAAGCAGGGCATGTGGGCGAAGTGGGCCCACGAGATCGCCAGCCGGCCGGTGCTGTCCGGGCTCGCCGCCCTGATGATCCTGATCCCGCTGGCGATCCCGCTGCTGTCTCTCAGCCTGGGTCAGAAGGACACCGCTGCGCTCTCCACCTCGACGACGGCGCGCCGGGCATACGACCTGCTTTCGAAGAATTTCGGCGCGGGCGTCAACGGCCCGCTGATCGTGGCCGTTTCGCTCGGCTCTCCCGCGAGTGGGACCAGCGACCCACGGCTGCAGACGCTCGAGAAGGACGTATCGCAGACCAAGGGAGTGGCCGCGATCACGGCGGTTCAGATAGACAAGGCCGGGACAACCGCGTACTTCAACGCGATCGCCACAAAGGGCCCGTCGGACCAGGCCACGTCCGACCTGGTCAACCAGCTTCGCTCGAGCGTGATCCCCTCGGCTGAGAAGGGGACCGACATGAAGGCCTACGTCGGCGGCACCACGGCTGGCTATATCGACCTGGCCTCGAACATCTCGAGCAAGCTGCCGCTGCAGATCGCCGTCGTGATCCTGCTCAGCTTCATGCTGCTCGTGCTCGCGTTCCGGACGGTCGTGGTCCCGGTCCAGGCCGCGGTGATGAACATCCTCTCGATCGGCGCCGCCTACGGCGTGCTGACCGCGATCTTCCAGCTCGGCTGGGCGCACAGCCTGATCGGACTCAGCGGCTCGGTGCCGATCGTCTCGTACGTGCCGCTGTTCATGTTCGCGATCTTGTTCGGGCTGTCGATGGACTACGAGGTGTTCCTGGTCAGCCAGATCGAGGAGCACGTGCACGCCGGCGAGGACAACAAGAGCTCGGTCGTCTCCGGGCTCGTCACCAGTGCCCGCGTTATCACGGCGGCGGCGATGATCATGGTGTTCGTGTTCGGCAGTTTCGTCCTCAACGGCGATCCGACGGTCAAGCAATTCGGCATCGGTCTCGCCGTGGCGGTGATCCTCGACGCCACGATCGTGCGATGCCTGCTCGTGCCGGCGGTGATGGTGATCGTGGGTAAGGCCAACTGGTACATGCCGCGCTGGCTTGACCGGATCGTGCCGCGCATCAGCATCGAGGGCGCCGAGTTCTTCAACGCCCGTAAGCGGACCCAGAGGACGGCGCCCGAGCCGGAGGCTGAGCTGGCCGCCACCGTCCCGGGGTCGTGAGGACCCGCAGCGGTCACCCGCACAGCTCAGCCACGATCTGGTCCACCGCCCCGTGCGCCAGCTCGCGCAGCTCCTCATCGGAGCGATCCTGGATTGGATGGGCGACGAGGACGCGGTGAATGTCGGGTTGGCCGAGCGCCTTGGACTGATGCTCTGCCGCCTGTTCGAAGGCGCTCGAAGCGACCAGCACCGCCGGCTTTCCCATCCCCTCGAAGCTGAGCACGTCGCGCAGACCGCACGACACGCAGGAGCCTCAGTCGGCGAGCGCCTCGATCACCGCGTCGCAGTTGCGGGCGATCTCGGCACGCACGTCCTGCGGCGCGGGCTTGGTGAAGGTCGGCTTGGCGGTGCGGACGATCGTGTGGCCACGCCCGGTCAGCAGCCGTTCCAGCTCGTTAAGAAAGACGTCGCCCCGCGGCTTGCGGATGTCCATCAGCGCGATCGTGGCCGGCTCGCCCGGCTTCAGCCGCTCACCGGCGAGCGGCCGGCCCGACGGGGTTGCCTCGGCCGTCGGATCGAGGATTGTCACCGCCACGGTTCAGCGCTCCGGGTCACGGGATCGGATCCTATGTCCCCGGCGACCCAGCCGCCATAGACCATGCTGAACAGTCCAGCGTCGCCACCGGCGTGAGCGAGCAGGATTCGTCCGGGGGCGGCGAACTTCGGCACCGGCGCGTCCGGATCGGTGACGAACCGTGCCTCGATTCCCTCCTCGATCCCGCCCACCCCGCGGGCCAGCCCACCCGCTGGGCTCCTGGATTGCTCGAACAGCTCGTCCTGGACCCTCGCGCGATCCCAGCCGTGCTCGCGGAAGATGCGGCCGTGCTCGGGCCCCACCACGAGCACGGCATCGAAGGCGAAGCGCTGGCGCCGGTGCCCCACCCACTCGAGCGCCGGCCCGAAGCTGGCGCATAGCTGCTCCGGCGTCCGCGCCAACTGGTCGACGATCAGCCGGGGCGCCTCGCCGGCGAATAGCGTGACGCCGGTCTCCGCCGCGGGGACGCCTCGATCCTCCGCCAATCCCGGCCAGGGCGAGTCGTGCAGCCGCTCGGCGAAGCACGAGCTGAGCTTGCCCGGCTGCCCGTGGGCGGCGCGGTCCTCCTGCTGCGGCCTGCCACCGCCGACATTGCGGACCACCAGTCCGAGCGCTCGGCCGATCGTCACGTTGGCCCGGTTGCCCTGACCGAGCGCGTTGCCGGCGCTGTTCATGCCGACCTCGTCGGCGAGCGGGCCGCTCACGATCACCACCGGCCCCGAGGGGTGCGTCGTCGACACGAGTCCAAGCAGTGCGAAGGCGGGATCGCAGGCGGCCTCGACCGCAGCCAGCACGATCGGGAACACCGCTGGCGGGCAGCCCGCCATCACGGCATTGATCGCGACCTTCTCGACCGTGGCCGCCCCGTCGTAGGGCGCGATCAGGCCGACCAGGTCCTGCGGGTCCCGGCGGGTGGCGCCGAGCATCTCGACCACCCGCTCCGGGGTCGGCGGGACGAGCGGGAGGCCATCCGAGAACCCGCGATCGAACAGCGCCTCGATCGGGTCCTCGAGCTCGCCGATCTCGATCTCGCGTGAGCGCAGTCGGCCCTCGCGTCGGGCCCGGTTGGCGGCGAGCCGGGCCGCGACGATCGGGTCTCGGGTGATGCTGGCGCAGCCGGGGCGCCGGTCGGGCAGCCCATCGAGCTCGAGCTCAATGCCCGCCCGACGGGCGAGATCCTGGAGCCGGGCTCGGTCCAGCCCCTCAACCCGGGCCTGTTCGTGACCCCCGTCGAGGAGCACGACGGCCGGCACGGCGTCCGGGTCGAGGCGGGCCGAGAGCTCGAGATCTGGATCGAGCTCCGGAGGACTCCCAAGCTCGAGGCGCTGCGCCTGGGCAGCGTTCTCCTCGGCGGAGGACTGCGAGACGATCCGGATCGAGCCGCCGTCGGCAAGCGCCGAGTCCAGCACCGGGAGCACCTGGTCGCACACCGGGCAGTCGTGTTTGACCAGCACCACGAGCTCCATCGGCCGACCGTAACACGGCTAGGCTCCCCCACGCATGCACTGGCTGCTCGGGACCCGGACCGGCTTCTCGCTGGAGGCCTTGCGGCAGCTGCGCGACCCGCACCTGTTCAAGTGGTACGCGGTGGCGCTGCTCTCGTTTGTTGTCTACGCGTACGCCGTCGAGGTCGAGCGCCGTCGCTGGGACATCGTCGCGGCCGGCCTCGCCGTCTGGCTCGCCGACTGGTTCAACGAGATCATCAACGCGCTCGTTCTGCACGCCTCGAACCAGGCCGCGCTCTGGACCTCGACCGGTCCCACCGCCTACCAGATCCTGATCGGACTGAACGTGGAGATCATGTTCATGTTCGCGGTGGCCGGCATCGTCTACGCCAAGCTTCTGCCCGCCGACCGCACCGTCCGCATCCTGGGGATGCCCAACCGGTTCGCGGTCGCGCTGGGGCTGTCCCTGGTCAGCGTGGCGGTAGAGCTGTTCCTTCACGCTTCGGGCACGTTCCACTGGCACTACTGGTGGTGGAACACGCCGTTCGTGCTGCTGATCATCATCTTCGGCTACCTGTGGTTCTACCTCTACGCCGCATGGGTCTACGACGCGCCGCCGCGCAAGCGGGTCACGCGCCTCGGCGCGCTCGCCGCGATCGACGTGACGATGGCGATCGTGTTCGGGGTCGTGCTCGGCTGGATCTGACCGGTCCGCGAGACCCGCGGCCCGGGAACGCACCGTAGTTTCCCACGCCGAGGACCGGTGTTGGACCGGTTGTGGGCCTCGGCGAGGCGAACCTAGACTCGCCTCAGTAACCGGCACGGCCGAGAGGAGAGGGTGGACATGGCTGCGATGCAGGAGCGCGTCGACGTGCACATGCGCGATAGCGACGCATTCGCCTGGTACATGGAGAAGGATCCGCTGCTGCGGTCGACCGTTGTGTGCGTACTGCTGCTCGACGGTAGCCCCGACTGGGATCGGCTGCTCGATCGGCTTGAACGAGTGACACGGTTGGCGCCGGGGTTCCGGCACCGGGTCGTCTCGCCGCCGCTGCGGCTGTCCACGCCCCGCTGGGTCGTCGATCCGGACTTCGACCTCTCATGGCACATTCGTCGTTTCGAGGCCGCGGCTCCGAAGACGCTGGAGACGGTCCTGGAGTTCGCGCGCAAGACCGGGATGGCGGGCCTCGACCGCGACCGGCCGCTGTGGGAGTTCACGTTCATCGACGGGCTCGAGGATGGCCGCACGGCGCTGATCATGAAGCTTCACCACTCGCTGACCGATGGCGTCGGTGGCATGGATGTCGCACGGCTGCTGTTCGACATCGAACCCGACCCAGGGGACCTCGGGCCGATGCCCGACGCCCCGGCCGGAGAGCACCTGGGTACCGTCGGTCTGGCTCGGGATGCGCTTGGCTATGACTGGTCGCAGCTGTTCGACTTCTCCATGCGTCATCTCGGCTCCGCTCCCGGCGACGTCGCTCACGCGTTGCGGCACCCCCGCGAAACCGTCACCGAGGCGGTCGCGACCGGTGAGGCGATCGCGCACTTCGTCGAGCCCGTGTCCGACACGCTCTCGCCGGTGATGACCGAACGCCACCTGAACTGGCACTACGACGTGCTCGAGTTCCCGCTCGCGGACATCCTCAGCGCGGCGCACGCCGCGGGCGCCAAGCACAACGACGCGTTCATCGCGGGTGTCACGGCGGGATTGCGTCGCTACCACGAGCGGCACGACACCCAGGTCGAGGAGCTGCGGCTCACGATGCCAATCAGCATTCGCAAGCCCGAGGACCCGATCGGCGGCAATCGCATCACGCTGATGAGGTTCAAGGTTCCCGTCGACACCGCCGATCCGAGCGAGCGGATGGCCGAGATCCGGCGGCGGTCCCAATCGGTGAAGGCCGATCGGTCGCTGCCGTACACGAACTCGATCGCCGGCGCGCTGAACCTGCTGCCGCGCTCCTACATCGGCGGAATGCTCAAGCACGTCGACTTCCTGGCCAGCAACGTGCCTGGAATCCGGGTGCCGCTGTATCTCACCGGCGCGCGAGTCGAGAGCTTCTACGGTTTCGGTCCCACGACCGGCGCGGCGCTGAACCTGACGCTGATGTCCTACGACGACACGTGCTACGTGGGCGTCAACATCGACACCGGGGCCGTTCCCGACCCCGACGTGCTGATGGATTGTCTACGGAAGGGCTTCAACGAGGTGCTCGCGGTGGGGGGCGGCAAGGGACATAGCGTGCTGCCGGCAAAAGCACACCACTAGGCACCACGGCCCCGGCTCGCGAAGTACTCGGCCTCGGCCTGCCCGAGCGCTGTCGCGGGCGGCTCGCCGTGCAGGTACTCGGCGGCGATCGCGCCCCAGTCGGCGCCGGCCCGGAGCCGCTCGAGGACCACGGCGACGATCGCGTGCATGCGCCGGATCAGAATCGCCTCGGGCGGGAGCGTGAACTGGTTGACCTGGGCGCGGAACGCGGCGCGGTGCTCGCCGTCCGGACGCTCTCGGTCCCAATTTCGGGGGGCGCTGTCGGCTGAGAACCGACGCGCGCCGAGCTCCGCGTACCAGCTGGTCGCCATCCGCATCAGCCGCAGGGCAAACTCGGCGTCCACCGCGTCCGCCCGATCCGCGGGCAGGTAGCCGCCCGCGGTCAGCGCAGCCTTCAGCTCCGCGGGATCGCGGTCGCGCACGGCGAGGGCGATCACCCGCTCGGCGTCCACGCGGGCGGCGTCGACATCGCGCAGGAGCCCGAAGTCCAGAAAGCACACCCGGTCGTCTGGACACAGCAGGTAGTTACCAGGATGAGGGTCACCGAGGGTGATCCGATCGCGATAGACCAGGCCGAAGTAGAACCGGAAGACGATCTCGCCGTAGCGGTCGCGCTCCGCCTCATCGGCCTGGCGCACGGCCTCGAAGCGCTCGCCCTCGATGTACTCGGACACGAGCACTCGCCGGGTCGAGAGGTCGGTATGGACCCGGGGCAGGCGGATGAACGGGTGTCCGCGCATCAGCCGTTCGATCCGTCGCTGGTTCTGGGCCTCGAGCTCGTAGTCGAGCTCCTCGCCGATCCGCTCCCGCATCTCGGCGGCGAGCGCGTTCATGTCAAGTCCCGGGGCCAATCGCTTGACGAGCGGCAGCAGCATCATCGCGTTGCGCAGGTCGGTCTCGACCGCCTCCGCGATCCCGGGGTACTGGATCTTCACGGCCACGTCGTCGCCGTCGACCGTCGTGGCGCGGTGTACCTGGCCGATCGAGGCGGCGGCGAACGCGTGCTCGTCGAAGTCTGAGAAGACGCGCTCGAGCGATCCGCCGAACTCCTGCCGCATGAGCTTCTCGAGGTCGGCGAAGCGGACCGACGGGACGTTGTCGCGGAGCGCGGCCAGCGTCTTCTGAAGCTCGTCCTGCTGGTCCTCAGGGAGGCCGTCGAACTCGACCATCGACAGCACCTGGCCGAACTTCATCGCCGCGCCGCGCATCTGTCCGAGCTGCCCGACGATCTGAGTGACGAGGGCCGTGGTCCGCTCGCTCTGCGCGGCCGCCGCGCGCTCGGGCGTCCGGACCCGGTTCGCGGTGCGCATCCCCGCCCACCGGAGGCCCTGCCCGGTCACCAGTCCGCCGACCCGAGCCGAACGGGCAATCCGGCCGGTCGGCAGCTTGCCCGCCTCGGGAGGTTCGTCGTCGTCCGCGGCCATCGACCGAGCCTAGCGAGCACCCGATCGAGCCACGGCGACGCGACCGCTCTGGACCAGGTCGATCAGCACTGGCTCGAGTCCCCGCGCGATCGCCCTCCAGTCGTGGTGATCGCAGACGAATTCCCGCCCCGCGGCCGCGAGCGTGCTCGCGAAGCCTGGCTCGCCGACCAGCCGCTGAACGGCGAGCACCAGCGCGTCTTCGCTCTTCTCGGCGACGAGGACGTGCTCACCATCCCGCAGCTCCGTCCCGCGAATCGTCTCCGCGAACACGATCGTCGCCAGACCGGCCGCGAGTCCATCGAACACCTTGAGCTTCGTCCCGCCCCCGTGTTCGATCGGGTTGAGTGAGATGTCAGCAGCCTGAACATAGGGTCGGTGGTCGCTGACGAAGCCGGTTGCGATCACGTTGTCCTCGACGTAGGGGTGAGGGGAAATCCCGCCGACGACGACAAAGCTGAGATCCCGTTGGCGGCGAGCGACGCGGCGAACCCAGTTCAGTCCCTCGACGTCGGGGATCTTGGGACCCGCGGCCATGTAGAGGACAGTGGGGCGCTCCGGAAGCCCGAGCTGTGCACGCATCGCTCGCCTGGCCTCTGGCCCGAGCGGGACCAAACCCTCAATGTCGGTCCCGTTCGGAATCGTGACGACGCGGTCGATGTCGACACCAAACCGTGTCAGGTACTCCTGGCGGTCCTCCTCACTGACCGCGAGGATCAGGTCCGCGCGCTCCACGGCGTGCTCCTCGAACCGCCGGACGCACCACAGCATCACGCTGCGGTCGACCGGCACGCCGGCCGCGCGCGCGTTTGACGTCCGGGTCGCGATCTCGATGTTGTGCGAGGCGAGCACCATCGGCAGCGCCGGAGCCACACGCCGGCAGTACGCGAACTGCCACGGGTACTCGACCAGTGTCACGTCGGCCCATCGAAGCCAGTCGCGCAGCAGTGCCGGCCGCGTCAGCTCGAGGCACGCGCCGCTGAAGATCGCCTGGGGCCGGATCCATGACCGATTGCACAGCTCCGATGCGACCGCCGCGATCCGGCTCTGATTGCGGTGCTCCAGGTAGTTCTCGGATGGCCGTACGTCGACCGTGAACGCCGGCTGACGCACCTGGCTCGATAGCGGCTGCGAAAACTGTCGAACCTCGTGACGTTCGCTCAGCTCGCGCAACAGGTGGTACATCCGATAGGTGCTCCCATTGTCGGGCGGCCACACGGCCCGCGGTGAGACGTCGAGAATCCGCATCACGCCCGGATCCTCCCTGAATTTCGGGAGCCAGGCGTCCTTGCGGCCCTCACGGACGCTGTGTAGCGTCGGCGACGGTGCGCATCCTGCTGAGCTTTGAGCGGTTCGCCGAGTTCGGCGGAACCGAGAGCTACACCCTGACCGTCGCGACCGAGCTCGACCGGCTGGGCCACGAGGTCAGGATCTACTCCCCGAACCACGGTGCGATGGCCGAGCATGCCCGAGCGCAGGGGATCAACGTCGTCGACAGGCGCGAGCTTCCCCGCTCATGGGACGTGCTGATCTGCTCGGACGCCGCGACCTGCCACGAGCTGGCAGAGCGCTGCCCGGATGCGGTGCGGATCTTCGTGGCTCACTCGGTGGACTACGCGCTCCAGGCTCCCCCGCAACTCGGCGATCGCTGTCAGGCGGTCGTCGTGCTCAACGATCGTGTCGGGCGTGCGATCGCGGCCAGGGCTTGGCACGCGCCGATCGTGAGGTTGCGCCAGCCGGTCGACCTGCTCCGGTTCGACGGCATCAGATCCGGACGCGCAACCGCCCGCACCGCACTGGTGCTGAGCAACTATCTCGCCGGTTCCCGAGCGGAGCTGATCGAGGGCGCATGTCGAGCCAACGGACTCGAGGTGAGCTGGATCGGGCCCGGCAGCCCGAGTGCGTCTCCGGAGCTCGCGATCGCCGGTTCGAGACTCGTGATCGGACTCGGTCGGAGCGTGCTCGAGGCGATGGCGGCCGGACGCGCCGCGTACGTCTACGGCGTTATCGGCGGCGACGGCTGGGTGACGCCGGAGAGCTACGAGGCGATGGAGTCAGACGGGTTCGCGGGCACCTCGGCGAGCAGCGTCATGATCGACGGTGCGCGTCTGGCCGACGACCTGCGGTCCTGGCGAGAGAGCATGGGACAGGTCAATCGCGACCTCGCCGCTGCCCACCACACGGCGCGCGAGCACGCCGTCGAGCTCGTGAAGCTTGCGCGCGCACTGGGCGCCGCGCCGCCAGTCGAGTCGTCGTTCGGCGAGGAACTCGCGCGGTTGGTTCGGCTGCAGTGGCAGAGCGAGCGACGGGCGGTCGCGAATCTCGGCGAGGTCGATCGGTTGAGCTCGCTGCTCGATCAGGCTCAGGCCAGGTTGACGCACGTCGAGCGCGCGGCGCGGGTCGCCACCGAGCAGCTCGAAGCGCTGCGCAGCACCCGCCGGTACCGCCTCGCGTGCGGTATCGCGGCGCCATTGGACGGGCTGCGCAGGCGCCTCAGCCGGACGCCGTGAGTTCCTCGCTCAGGACCCCGTCGATCGCCTCGGTGAAGCGCTCCTCGCTGAAGCGCACCGCCGACTCTCGGCACGCTTGGGGCGCAAACCCCGCGCCTTCCAGGGCCCTGACGCTCTCGCCGATCGAGCGCGGACTGGGCCGGTCAAGCAGGATTCCCGTCACTCGCTCCCTCACGACCTCGGGAGCGCCCCCGGCCCGCGCCGCGATCACCGGAACGCCGCACGCCTGTGCCTCGCCCATCGCGATCCCGAACGTCTCCACCGACGGACAGATCAGCGCGCGGCTCGCACGGTAGTGGTGCAGCAGCGCGGCATCGTCGCACGCGCCCACGAAGGTGACGTTGGGGGGCGCGGTTCGACGCAGCCGCTCGAGCGCCGGCCCGTCGCCCGCCACGACGAGCTGGTCCTCGAGCGAGCGAAACGCATCGACGACCATGTCGACACGCTTGAAGGACACGAGCCGCGCGACGATCAGGAACGCTCGCCGCTCCGTCGTCCTGCCCGGGGTGAAGAAGTGCGTGCGCACCGGTGGGTGGATCACGTCCGCCCGCCGCCCGTGGACACGTTCGAGCTCGCGGGCCGAGAAGTGAGAGTTGGCAATCAGGCGGCGGGGGCGGCGCATCAGCCTGCGGTCGTACGCGCGCAGCCCCGGAAGCGCCGCGGCGAGTGCGGGCCGCATCATCCACGGCTGATCGTTGAGATACCAGTGCGAGTATCCGTGGAGCTGCGGGGGGAGCCCCGAGCTGTAACAGACGTGAGGCACGGATTCGGGTACTCGCGCCGCAAGGCTCCAGCCGCCCTGGGTGATCGAGAGCACGACGTCCCCTTCGAGCACTCCCGCGCGCGCGACGCGCTTGGCATAGACGGGCGCGAGAAACGGGTGGCGCCGCGCGCGGCCGCGCCCGATGAGCACGGTGCGCCCGTCCCACGCGGCGCGGTGCTCCGCCGGGCGGTTGGTGGCGGCGAAGTCCAGCGCCACGGCCATCGCGGCTGGGTGGCGCTCGAGCAGGGCCTGGACGACTCGCTCCTGCCCGCCCAGGTCGGCGGCCTGGTCGTGCACTATCACGAGTCGGCGAATCACCCGACCGCCCAGCTCACCTCGTGGCCGATGATGTCGGGACGCTTCAGCAGCTCGACGGGTCCGCCGCCAAGCGCGGGAAGCTGCGTGCGATAGGCGGCGAGCGAGTGAAGCTTCCGCTCCACCTCGTCCGCGGAGAGCGCGTGACCTCGCGCCGACAGCGCCAGGTCGGCCGGGAGAAACCGTCGCCACCACTCCTCGACCACCAGATGTGGATCGTCATCCAAACCGCTCACCCAGCCCGGCCAGCCGAACCGGACGGCATACGGGACGTCCGCGTAGAGCTTCAGCGCGGGCCCGCCGTTGCGAGCGAGCTGTACCGCCACCTCCCTGACCTGGAGATGGTCTTCGTGACCTCCGATCCCTGCCGGCGCCCAGACCTCCGCCGCACCATCCAGGACCCGCTCGAGCGTCGCGCGGAGCACGTCGGAGTCGAGCGGCCCGCGGCGGTACTGCGCCTCGGGGAAATCGAGTCGTGTCGCCTCGCATCCGGCCCGGCCGAGCGCCTCGCGATCCTCGCGCAGCCGTTCGAGCATCCGCGCGTGTGAGCTGGTCGCGCCCGTGAGGCGGTCCCAGGGGGACAGCAGATCGTGCGGCGGAAGACCGGTGCAGACGTTGACCACATGCACTTGATCCGGTCCCCGGAGCACCGACCAGGCGCTCAGCACCGCGTCGTCGAGGTGGGGAGACAGAACGGCGACCTGCCGGGCGGGGGCGTCAGCCACGCGTCGCCTCGCTGGCGAGGGTCACGGTTTCGAGCGGGTCGTCGTCATTGGTGAACCGCAGTTTGTAGCCCTCATCGCCTCGCAGCATCTTGTACTCGTGCAGACCGTCGTCAAGCGCCGTGCGGATCGTGTGAGCGAGCAGGACGAATCCAATCGACAGCTCGTCGTAGCGCCGATCGCGCCCCGCCTGGTAGTACCACTCGGCATCGGCGTAGCGAAAGCCGTACCAGGCCGCCGCCGGGCGGCCGTCGAGCTCGGCGATCCACAGCCGCAGCCATCCTTTCTCGAGTGCCCTCGCGGCAAACGCGCGATGGAAGGTCGCCCGTCCGCCCGCAAACGATCTCGAGGCGCCGCCCCACCGCGCCTCGTGCAGCCGCACCAGTTCATCGATGTCAGCGTCCAGTCGCGATGCATGGTCGGAGAGCCGGTAATGCAGGGCGTGGGCGAGCCTCCGCTCGCGGCGGCGCGTCTGCTGGCGGAAGTTCGCGCTCCGGGTGGCCAGAAACGAGCTCCAGTCCCGTCCCTCCGCCCGCAGCACCGGGCTGCTCGTACGGCGCACCGTGCGTGCCCCGAGGGCGAGGCCCCACCCGTCCCGCTCGGGAAGGTCATCGCCGATGAAGTGATCGAACCGCTCCCGGCTCTCGTGCAGGACGCGCCGCATCGCGTCGGCGGCCGCGGGATGATTACGGGGGGCGCAGACAGGGCCGAGCGAGTCGGCCAGACCGTGACCAAGGAACCGCAGCTCCCCTGAGCGCACATACATCGCGAGCAGCGCGACCAGACGCCCCGCGGCGTCGCGACAGCCGAATGACAGCAGCGACCCCGGCTCGCCGAAGACCTCCCACCAGGTCGTGATCCACTCGCGCGTAGCGAACACGTTTCCGGATTGCCGCGCGAGCTGGTCCCACTCCGCGTGGTCGATCTCGGAGAGATCGCGGAGCGGCTCGATCCGCAAGTTGGTGAATCTGCCCTCAGATTGGATCACCGAGCGGCCGAACAGTAGCGTCTTGGCCGTGCAGCTGAACTCAGCGCGGCCTGATCCGCCGCCGGGGCCTTACCTCGTCGCCGGCCTCGGCAGAGCCGGGCGAGCGGCGGCGCGCCGCCTGGTTTCGCTGGCCGGCCCGGACGCCGTGACCGCCTGGGATTCGAGCCGCCGCGATGCGGTTCGCGCGGCCGCGCAGGACCTCGAGCGCGAGGGGGTTCGAACCGCCCTCGGTGGCGACGGCCGGCGGCTGCTCGATCAAGCACCGGGCTGCGTGGTCAAGAGCCCGGGAATCGCACCGAGCGTGCCGTTGCTGTCCGAGGCGCGCCGGCGTCGGATCGTGGTGATCGACGAGCTGGAGCTGGGCTGGCGCCTGGACGCCCGACCGGTGGTGGCGGTCACGGGCACGAATGGCAAGTCCACCGTCGCCGCGCTGGCCGTGGCGCTGCTCAGTGCGGCGGGCGCCCACCCCGTCCTCGCCGGCAACGTCCACCCGGGACCGGCGTTCACCGAGCTCTCGGGCGACGAGGGGGACGTCGTGGTCTGCGAGGCCTCGAGCTTCCAGCTCGAGGGATGTCCCGCCTTCCTCCCCGAGGCGGCGCTGTTCACCAACCTGACTCACGAGCACCTCGACCGGCACGTGACGATCCGTCGCTACGCCGCGGCCAAGCGCCGGATGTTCGTACGTGGTCGGGCGTGCGCCCCTGTCGCGGTGGTGAACGTCGATGACCGTTTCGGGGCCCGCCTCGCCGAGGAGGTCCTGAGCCGGGGCGGGTCGGCGCTGCGCTACGGCGAGACCGCGAGGGCCGACTACCGCCTCGTCGACTGCAGCTGGACCGTGAGCGACGGATGGGTCTGCGCCGATACTCCGCGCGGCCGCGTGGAGCTGAGCACCCGGCTGCCGGGTCGGCACAACGCGCTCAACGCGCTGGCTGCGCTCGCGCTCGGGGACGCGCTCCATGTGGCACCCACACGGGTGGCGGCGGCGATCGGCTCCACGGCCGCAGTGCCGGGTCGTTTCGAGGTGATCGAGGGCGATCAGCCATTCGATGTCGTGGTCGACTATGCCCACAATCCCGACGGCGTCCGCCACACCCTGGAGGCTGCGCGAGTGCTGATCGGCCCGCGCGGCTCGGGCGCGTGCCTGCGGGTCGTGTGCTCGGCGCCGCGGATTCGAAACCAGCACCAGCGCCAGTTGATGGGACGGATCGCTGCATCGATGGCCGACCACCTGATCCTGACCACCGAGCGGTGGCCCGAGACGGATGCCTCCACCGAGCTGCCCTCGGGGTTCGAGGCCGGCGCCCGGGAGCGGCCGATCGGCTGGTGCGAGGTCGTGCTCGACCGCTCCGATGCGATCGCGCGTGCGCTGAGCGCGGCACGTCCCGGCGATCTCGTGATGATCCTCGGTCGCGGCAGCCTGTCGGGCGTGCTTCTCGACCGGTCGGGACGACCACGCCGGTTCGACGACCGCGACACCGCACGTCGTCTGCTCGCGCGAATCCCGCCAAGCCCGCCTCGGCCAACCGTCCGGCCAAGCGCGTAGGCGTTCAAGGCGAAACCGGCGTCCGCCGACGCACCCCATGACCGATGGGGGTAGTGGTGACAACGTCCACGCGGGGCCGCGCGCTCAGGCACATGCTGATCGCGGCACTGCTCGGTCTGAGCGTCCTCGCCCCCGCGGCGCGCGCTGACGACCTGCTGCTGCTGAACGGCGACAGCGTGACCCTCTCGGGGAACCTGAAGTATGGGTTCGTCTACGTCGATGGGGATCTGCGACTGGCCGGTAGCACCTCGATCACCGCGAACTCGATCTACTTCGGCCCGGACGCCTATCTGCTGACCTGCTTCGTCGCCGGGACGGGCGACAACGGCTGTACGGCCGGACGCTCGCTGACGCTCCGCGCCAACGGGCCGCTCACCGTCGCCAACGACATCGACCTCACCGCGGGCGCGGGCACGCTGCAGCCCGGCGGCAATCTCTCGCTGTCAGGGTCGCCGGTGACCGTCGGCGGCAACATCACGACGGCGGGCTCCGGAGGCGCGGCGTCGGGACGGGTCTCGATCTCGTCGGGTAGCTCGCTGGCCACCGGCGGAATCAACGCCCCCGGTAGCAGCGTGACGCTCGGCGCGCGCGGCTGGATCGACGTTGGCGACGACATCGACACCGAGGGCAACAACCAGATCGCCTCGAGCAATCCCGCGCGTGTGCCGTCCGCCGGAGCGGTGACCGTGGGCTCGAGCGCGGGAAACGTGCGGATCGACGGAGATGTCAATGCGTACGGGCAAGATGCCCCGACCCAGGGCGGGCTCGGCGGCGGGAACGCTGCACCCGTCACGATCACCGGCTCGAACGTCCGAACCGACGCGATCTACGCGACGGGCGGGGGAAGCGGGGCGTCGGTCGCCGGCGCCTCGTCCCCAATCAAGCTCACCGCGCGGGGCTCGCTCAACACGCTCGGTCAGCTCGATGCCAGCGGCCAGAACGGCGCCACCGGCAGCCCAACTCCGGCCGCGAACATCACCCTCAGCGCCGCCGGGCCGCTCACCGCCGGCGGCAGCGTCTACGACGACGGCGCGCAGGGCGTGGCCGGCGGGTCGTCGGCCGAGACGATCAACGTCCGCGGCGCCACCGTGACGACCGGGACCCTCAGCGCGGTCGGCGGTGACACGCCGGCGGGCGGACGGAGTGGGAGGGGCGGCGCGATCCTCGTCGGTGCCCCGGGCGGCGCGTCGCTCGGTGCGCTCCGCGCTCGCGGTGGCAACGCGTACGGCGGAGGCGTTTCGGGCGCCGGCGGAACGGTCGCGGTGACAAGCACGTCCGGCGCGATCTCGGTCGGCGAGGTCGAGACCGAGGGCGGCTACACCGGCAACGGCCCCGGCACGGATGGAGGCGCGATCACGCTCTCCGCGCTCGGCGACCTGACCATCGGCGGCAGCCTGGACGCGAGCGGCTCGGACGGCAACGGCAACACCGACCCGCCACTCGCGGGCGGAAACGCGGGCAAGGTCCTGCTTCGCGCGGCCACCGGGACCCTGAGCCTTGCCTCGGATGCGTCCGCGGAGGGTGGCCGCGGCTCGAGCGACTCGGTCAACGGCAAGCTCGGCGGACGCGGCGGACGCGGGGGACGGATCGATGTGGTCGCCCACGCGATCGGCCCGGTGGTCTCGCTCTCCTCGCGCGGGGGCGACGGAGGCGATTACGGATACAACCAGGGCCCCGGCGGGGCCGGCGGTGTGATCTACGCGTGGACCGACGCGTCGCTGTTCGACGACCAGAAGGTCATCGACAGCGACGGTGGCGACGGCAACCCGACCGGGATCGGCGGCCACAAGCAGCAGGACTCCTCTCCGACCGCGCTCTCGATCCAACCCTCGACGGGTCTGCTCAGCTTCGCCTCACGCAGCCCAGACGCGCAGCGCTACCGCGTGCTGCGCAGCACCGGCGGCGGCGCCCCGCAGACCGCGCTCGAGACCTCCGCCACGTCCCGGCTGAAGACGACCACGCCGCTCTGCGCTCCGGTCACCTTCACGGTGGTGGCGGTCAACACAGTGATGGGGTGGGTGTCCGACCCCTCGCGGGCGCTCGCCTACGTCCGCACGCCGTCAACCAGCCAGAGCTGTTCGCAGGCACCGCGCGTCCTCGCGCCCGCCCAGGAGAGACGCTCGCTGCGAGACCTGAGACGCGCGAACTGGGTCCTCAAGATTCCCGTGAAGACGAACGGGGTCGGCACGCTACAGGCGACGCTCAAGCGCACGGGGAAGAACCCGCCGTTGGCGACCGCATCCGCGCAGCTCGCCGGCTCGGGGTCCCGGGTCCTGCGTCTGCGCATTCCGGCCATGCGGCGCGGGAGCTACGTCCTGCGGATCGTCACGACCTCGCCCGACGGCCGGGGCCACACCACCGCCACGACGACTCTGGAGGTTGCCCGATGAGACCGCTTCGCCTCATGATCGCCGCCGTCGCAGCGCTGGCCACGGCGCCGAGCGCATCGGCCTGCCTCACCGTCGGCGTCTACCAGGACAAGCCGGCCAGCTCGCTCGAAGCGCTCGAGCGGAGCACCGGTCCGGGGATAACCACGATCTCGACCTACCTCACCGCCGGCCGGCCGCTCTCGAAGTCGCTGATCGACACCGCCAATCGCCGCCACGCGAGCCTGATCGTGACCTGGGAGCCCGACGCCGGCTTCGATGGTGCGATCCAGCCTCACTACCGGCTGAAGAACGTCGCCGGCGGCCACTACGACAAGTCGCTGCGAGCGCTGGTGCGCCAGCTCGCCACCGTGCACAGGGGCGCGGTGCTGCGCCCGATGCCTGAGATGAACACGCCTTGGTACGCGTGGTCGGGCACGGTCAACGGCAACACCGCGGCCCAGTTCGTGTCGGCCTGGAAGCGGGTGCGCCGGGTCGTTCGCTCAGTGGCGGGCGGGCGCAGGGTGAAGCTGCTGTGGGCCCCGTACGCGAGCAGCATCCCCGACACGGCCGCGAACCAGCCACGCGCCTACTTCCCCGGCGCCTCGCAGGTCGACCTGGTCGGCGCCAGCGGCTACAACTTCGGCGCGGTCGCGCCGTTGCAATGGATTGACCCGGGCGCGCTGTTCGCCTCCGCCTACACGACGATCGAGTCGCTGGCGGCGAAGCCGTTCTGGCTCGCGGAGACCGGCTCGACCGCGACCGGCGGCGACAAGGCCGGCTGGATCGAATCACTCGCGAGCCTCGGGACGACCGGCATGCCCAAGCTCGCAGGCGTCGTCTGGTACGACGTCAACGACCCCAACGGCGACTTCCGACTGCAGGGGTCGCTCGTCATCGCTGCGTTCCGCAGCCTTCTCCTGGAGAGCTGTCGATGAAGCACAAGCACAAGCACAAGACGAGCCACCACCATCGCAAGCGTCCGCAGGCCAAGCCACGCCGCCACCGGATCCACCGGCCCCCCGGGCGCGGGCCGAGCGGCCCAACCGGGCCGCTGCTCAGCGAGGCGATGGTCGACCGCCTGTTCTGGCGGGCCGGGTTCGGGCCGAGCGAGCACGACCGAGCGACGTGGACGGGACGGCCGGTGGCGGCTGCGGTCAATTGGATGCTCTCGACGCCGGCCGCGGTCGCGGGCGTCCCGGGCACCGACAACGGCAGTCCGCTCGATCCGACCGGTAACGACACCGACCTCGTGCTCAGCTGGATCGACGTGATGGTGAGGGCGATCAACCCGTTCGTCGAGCGCCTGACCTTCTTCTGGCACCGGCACTGGGCCAACTCGCGTGAGTCGGTCTCACCGCCGCAGCTGCTGATGACCCAGAACCGCCTGTTCCGCAGCTTCGCCGACCTCGCCGCCAACCCCCGCGCGTCGTTCAAGAGCCTCGCGTACGCGGTCACGATCGACCCGTCAATGCTGCGCTACCTGACCGGCGAGCTCAACGTCAGGGGCGCGCCCAATGAGAACTATGCCCGCGAGGTGATGGAGCTGTTCACGCTCGGCGTCACGAACGCGACGGGCCAGCCGAACTACAGCCAGCAGGACGTGGAGCAATTGGCCAAGGCGCTGTCGGGGTGGCAGATCGACGACACGAATCCCGACGCGGTCCGCGCCTTCTTCACCCAGTCGCGCTGGTACGACGGCCCGAAGCTGGTGTTCGGCACGTTCGGCAACTACAACTCCGCGGACGCGGTCAACCTCGTCCTCAGCCGACCCGCCCACCCCGCGTTCATCGTCACCGAGCTGTGGAACGAGTTCATCGGCGGCTCGCCCGATGCCGCCTCGCTGCAGAAGCTGATCCGGACCTACACCGGGAGCGGGTTCCAGATCAAGCCTGTGATCCAGCAGATCCTCACGAACCCGGCGCTGTTCGCGTCCGCGAGCGAGCCGGACCTGGTCAAGCCACCGGTCGTGTTCGTCGTCGGCGCGATGCGGGCGCTCGGGGTGAATGTCACCGACACGACTGCCACCGACTACCTCGACCCGATGGGCCAGACGCCGTACTTCCCGCCGAACGTGTCCGGCTGGGAGGGCGGTCTGTCGTGGCTGAACACCGACACCGCGCTGGCGCGGTTCGGGTTCGTCTCGGCGCTGCTCGCCGACGCGAAGATCGACGACGTTCCGGGGGAGACCCCGGCCGCGGCGTACAACCGCGCATATGCCGCCGTGGGAAAGCCGTGGCTTGCACCCGGCACCCAGACCGTGCTGCGCGGCTTTGCGGGGGCGGTCGACTCGAGCGACGCGAACGCTCGGATCGAGCGCCAGCGCGCGCTCCGCACCCTGATCCTTGCCGGCCCCGACGCACAGGTGATGTGATGAAACCAACCCGCAAGAGCACCGAAATCCATGCGCTGCGCTGCGCCGACTGCGCGCGGTCGGACAGCCGTGTGACCGACCTCGCACCGACCTCGGCGGTCGACATCCCAGCCGAGGCGCTGATGGGCTTTCCGGATGGGGTGCCGAGGCCTCGGCGTGGTGTGGACCGGCGTGCCTTCCTGCGCGGCGGGGCGATCGGCGTGGCGTCGATCTACTCGATCGCCAGCCTCAGCCGGGAATCGATCTGGGATGCGGCCGCCGCGAACGCCGCCCAGCCGGCGGGCAAGAGTCTCGTCTGCATCTATCTGAACGGGGGCAACGACGGCCTCAACATGATCGTTCCGGTCCAGTCAAGCCAGTACGCCGGCTACGTGTCCCAGCGCGGGAACATCGCCCGAGCGCTCGGCCCGTCCACCGGCAACACCGTCGGCACGACCGTGATGTCGGGGACCGGCGCGACGCTCGCGTTCGCCAACCCCGGGGTTTCGGGCGCCGGCAACAACACCGACACCAAGGGCTTCGACACCCTCTACGGAGACGGTTCGGGTGCGTCCGGCTCCGATCTCGCGGTGTTCCCGGCTGCCGACTACACCCCGCCCAACCTGTCCCACTTCGAGAGCCGCGACTACTGGTTCGCGGGGGCGCTCGAGGAGCTCCAGACCGGTTGGCTCGGCCGCTGGCTGGACGCGTACGGCTCGACGTCGAATCCACTCCAGGCGATCTCGCTGGACTCCAGCCTCTCCAAGCAGATCCGGACCGCGAAGGCACCGGTGTGTGCGATCGAGGACCTGAGCGGCATCAGCTTCCAGGTCGAGAACACCAACTTCAACGCGAATGCTCAGATCGCCCAGCTGGCGGCGGTACCGGCCCAGGCGGGCAACGAGGCGCTCGCGCGGGCGCGGGCGATCTATGGCGAGACGGTGCAGGTCTCCAGACAGCTCAGCGGGGTCAACGCCGGCCAGCCGGCATCGGGCTACCCGGCCGACTCCGACCTCTCCCGCAAGCTTCAGCTGGCGGCGACCCTGCTCGACGCGAACCTGGGAACCCGCGTCATCACGATCGACTGGGGCTCGTTCGACACCCACGGCGACGAGGTGAGCGCGCAGGATCCCCAGCTCGCCGTGCTTTCGAGCGCGCTCGCCGCGTTCAAGGCGGATCTCACCGCTCGCGGACTGGAGCAGAACGTCGTCACGATGGTGTTCTCCGAGTTCGGCCGCCGGATCGGATCCAACGACTCGGCCGGCACCGATCATGGAGCCGGCGGGCTGGTGCTGGTCAGTGGCTCGAGCGTGCGCGGCGGCCTGGCCGGCGAACACCCGGGTGTGCTCGTGGACGACGGCGAGGGCAACCTGGTCCCGATCACCGACTACCGCACGGTCTACCAGGCGCTGATCAGCGAATGGCTCGGAGGCGACCCCGCCGCAATCCTGCCCGCCGGGCCGTTCCCCGGGATCGCGCGCTACGACGGCGGTACGAGCCTGATGAAGTGATGCGACGCGCCGGCGCGATCCTGTTCGTAATCGCGCTCGCCGCCATCGCGGCGGCGCCGGCCGTGAGCCGTATGCACCGACTCCACCGCCCGGTGCCGGCGCTGCCGCACAGCCTCAGCGTCGACGAGAAGGAATGGTCGGTGCTGCCCTCGCAGACCGTCGTCGCGGCCGGCGTCGTGCGCTTCACCGCGTATGACCGTGGTCAGGACTCGCACGACATGGAGATCATCGGGCCGCAGGGCCCGATCGTGACGGTGATGATGCAGTCGGGCGGGTCGGCCAGGGTCGCCGAGACCCTACGACCGGGAACCTACCGCCTGATCTGCTCGCTGTATGCCGGCACCCGCCAGTCCCACGAGGCGCGTGGGATGCACGCGCTCCTGACCGTGCAGTGATCCGCCGGCGCAGCGACTTCGCGCGCGAACGGTTGATCCGAGGCCTCCACAGCGCGTAGGCTCACCACTGTCGTGATCGCATTCGCACTCGCCGGCGGCACATGGATCTTCACCGCCGTGGTCGTGCTGTTCTTCTTCGCCGTTGTGTTCGGCTACTACACCCGGCGCGGCAGCGGCATCAGCCAGACGCCCTACCGCCGCCCGGACGCGCCGCCCGAGGCGCCGAGCGAGCTCGCGCACGACGTGACCCACCAGAACGTCCGTGATTGGGTACGCGGGACCGAGGGGCACCACGCGGTCCACCAGTCTGCCGAGACCCCGGAGCCGCCGGAGATCGTGGCGCAAGCGCTTGCGGAGTGGCGGCACTCGCGTAATCCAGCCGTCCTGTCTCCTGCGATCGATTCGACCGATCACATCCGCGGGTCTGCCGAGGGTCACGCGACGGCGCTCTACCTGGATGCGTCGTCCGAGCCCTGTCGCGCCGCGTACCAACTCCTTTCGCGATTCGCGGACGCGCAGCAGGTTCGGCTGGCGGTGCGTCAGCTGCCGCTGGCCGATGTTCACCCACTGTCGCTGCCGGCGGCGGAGGCCCTGGAGGCCGCGGCCGCTCAGGGCGCGTTCTTCGAGTTGCTGGATGACCTGGCGAGCACGGCGGTCGCGGACCGGGCCGAGCTGATCGAGCGTGCCGCCCAACGCGTCCCCGATCCGGCCCGGCTGAAAGCCGAGGTGGACGCCGGCCGGTACCAGGAGGCGGTGGCGGACCAGATCCGCCAGGGCGCGTCGAGCGGTGCCCACTCGCTGCCGGCGATCTACATCGAGGGCAGTCACTACGACGGGCCGATCACTCGCGACGAGCTGGACCGGAAATTTCGCCAGATAGGGCAATCGAGCTGAGGTGACTCGACTTCGGCGCGCGCTGACGGCCGTCGGGGCGCGGGTCACGACGCCCCCGGATCCCCGGCCGGGACGCGGAACGCGTGGAGCATCGGCAGCGGCTCTCCGCCGAGATTCGGGGTCCCGTTGGCGTTCCAGCGCACATGCTCGGCGTAGATCGCGCGCTCGAGGCCGCAGTTGCCCGCGGGGTCGTTGACCGCATGGAACGCGAACCAGGTCTGCTTGCCGTTGGGCGAGACGAAGAAGCCGTTGCTCGCCGGCCCGAAGATGTCCGCCGTCGGGTTGCTCTGGAAGATCGGGTTCGGGGACTTGGTCCACGAGCTGGCGTCTAGTAGGTTCGACCCGACCCGGGAGGACAGGAGCCCGAGCGAGTAGTGGGGCGTAAAGCACCCTGAGCCCGAGTACGTCACCGACAGGGTGGACTTGTGGATGATCGGCTCGGGGGACTCGTTGACGTAGACCGGGGGAGTGCCGGGATTGGGGTAGCGCTCCCAGGCGTAGGTCGGAGAGCTGAGCAGCGTGCGCCCGCCCGAAACGGTCCACGGGTTCTTCATCGCCGCGACATAGATGTTCTGGATGACGTTGACCGTGCCCGGCCATCCGGACCAGAACAGGAACAGCCGACCGTTCGGGAGCTGCACCGGCGACGGGTCGATCGACCAGAAGTTCCCCGGCGTGGTGAGCTGGCCCTTGTAGCTGTAGGGGCCGAGCGGCGAGCGGGCCGCGAGCACCTGGAGGCGGTGGTTGTCGTTATTGCCGTCGTCGGCGGTCGTGTAGATGTACCAGCGGCCGTTCAGCGGGTGGAGCTCCGGGGCCCACCACTCGCAGCAGGGCGAACCGGCCCGGTCACCGCGCCACACCAGGTGCCTAGGCGCCGCTGCCAGCGACTTGATCGAGCGAGACCGGCGAACCGTGATGTAGCTCGTGTCGGGAGAGCTCTGCACGAGGTAGTACCAGCCGCCCGCGACCGTGACCGACGGGTCCTGCCCCGGGCCCAAAACGGGGTTGCTGAAGTACTTCGCCTCGAGATTCGAGCCTCCGAGCTGATCCGGATGCACCTGGGTCGCCGCCGCCACCGGCGGGGCGATTGCCACCATCGCGAGGGCGGCGAAAATCGAAACCAGGTGCCGCAGCCGCAGTCCGCCTCTCATCCCTTACCTCCTAAGACCGTGGTCGTCGGTCCCAGATGGACGACTACCCCCTCCGAGGTCGGGTCAAGCGGACGATCAGCCGCCCGCCAGGCCGCTCAGCGGGTTTGATCCGCCGGCCAGAGAGCTCAGGTCCTGCACCTGGTCGGCCGGTGGAGAGACCGGTCGGCGCTGGGGTCCGTAGTGGCTGAGATCCACGGTCACCGTCTCCTGAACCGCCGGGCCACTTGGCGACTGAAGAGCGAGGGACATCACGACGCGGCGGACGAGGTTGCGGCGATCGATCCAGACGTCGATCGGGAGGTCGTGCTGCGAGGCCGCCTGCTCAAACCGTGAGAGCGCGGCATGGATCGCGGCCTGGTCGGCCGACGGGAGCCCCTCGGTGACCCGATCGAGATTCAGCTGGGCGCGGTAGTGGGTGGTCACGACGCCGTCGAGCCGCTCCCTCCCGAGGCTCGTCACGCCGTCGGACCCCGCGCGCAGGTAGCGAAGCAGCTGTGTCGGGTCGCTCATCGTCGGGTTGCTCATCAGCGACGAGATCCCGGGGATCCCGGTGAGCTTGGACAGGTCCATCTTGACCCACGGCCTTCCGGCCAGGCTCGGTAACGCGGTGACGAGCGCCTCCGGGAGCTTCATGTACATCACCCCGCCGTCCTGGACGACGCCCATGCGCATCGTCGTGGCACCGAGCGCCTGCGCGGCCTGCGGCAGCGCCGAGAAATCCATCGCCATCGACATCGACGTGGCGTGATCGCGGAGATCGACAACCCCGTCGGCCGACGCGGTGATCGGCGCTGCGAGCATCGGGATGGTCATCTCCATCGTCAAGTGCATCCGATAGCCGGCCGTGCCCTCGGAGACCGTCGCCGCCTGCGCGATCGGGCCCGTCAACTGGACGCTCGAGGAGCCGAACAGCAGGAAGGCGACACACACGATCACCCCGATCGCCAGGCCGCCTGCGAGCAGCTTCGTGCGGGGCGAGGAGCGCGTGGGCGCGGGCACCGGCCGTGACGGCTCTGAGCGGGGTGGCTCTGAGCGGGGTGGGGGAACGTAGCCCGGAGGCGGGACCGACGTGCTCACCGGTCATATATCGGCGGGCCAACCGCCCCGCTTCAGCGACCTGGTGCCGGGGCCAACGGTCAGTCGAGAAGCGATTCCGCCTCGATGACCTCGGCGTAGCCGTCCGCGAGCGCGGCCAGGAAGGCGGCATGGACCTGCTCGCCGGGAACCTGAACGCCGCCGTGCTCGAGGTCCGGGGCCGCGCAGGCGTCGCCGACGACGGTCACCTCGAAACCGAGATCCACGGCCGCTCGCACGGTGGCATCGACGCACATCGACGTCATCATGCCCGCGACCACGAGCTGCTCGATTCCCTCGCGTCGCAGCCGCTGCTCGAGGTCGGTGCCGACGAATGCGTTGGGCGCCTGCTTGACCACGACCGGCTCGTCGTCAGCCGGGGTGACGCGGTCGTCGTGGGCGGAGCCCGGGGTTCCTGGCTTCAGATATGCGGCGTCGGGTTCGTCCCAGGAGTGCTGAACGTGCACGACCGGCTCCGATCGCGCGCGGAAGCCGGTGAGCACGCCCGACGCGGCTTCGGCCGCGAGGTCACTACCGACGAGCGGGTGCCGGCCGTCCGGGAAATAGTCACGCTGGATGTCGATCAGGAGCAACGCGCGGGACACTGAGGCCACCCTACTCGTCGACCCTGCCCGCTGCTCGCCCGCCACGCGACGTCTCGACATTTGCGCGCCGACCGCTTAGGCTGGCGCTCAGACGCGGGCGGCGCCGAGCTTCCGCGGGGCGAAGGAGGATCGTTTGTCTGAGAATGCCGTGGGCGCGCTGGCGCGTCCGGTCAACGTGCGGGATCTGATCCGCCCCGGCGTGGATGCCAATCCCGACCGCCCGGCGCTGATCTCGGTGGACACGCGCTGGACGTGGCGGGACATCGAGGGCATGAGCGATCGGCTGGCACAGGGGCTGCTCGGGCTGGGTCTCGAGGCGGGTGACCGGGTCGCCTCGCTGATGCCGAATCGCCCAGCGCTGATCGTGCACTATCTCGCGTGCTTCAAATCGGGGCTGGTCGCCACGCCGCTGAACTACCGCTACACAGCGCCGGAGATCGATCATGCGCTCGAGGTGAGCGGAGTACGCGTGATCTTCGCGCACGCCGAGCGAGACGCGGATCTCACCGCGAGCCGCCTCGTCGGTCAGCTCCCGCTCGGCCGGATCACGTTTGAGGCCCAGGGCGGGCCCGACCCGGCATTTGAGGAGCTCGTCGACACCGACCGCTCGGTGTCACACATGTCCGAGATCGCTCCCTCCGCGCCGGCGGCCATCTTCTTCACCTCCGGTAGCACCGGCAAGCCGAAGGGGGTCACCCACACCGCTCAGACCCTCGGTTGGATGTTCGCGAACGCGGCGGCCGCGCTGGAGTTCAGCGCCGACGATCGGCTTCTGGCGGGCTCGTCGCTGTCGCACATCGGGGCTTTCTATGTGACGTTCGCGGCTCTGAGCGCCGGCGCGACCGCGATCGTGCCCCGCACGTTCGACGGCGACGAGCTGCTTCCGCTGCTGCGGGAGGACCGCCCGACGCTGCTCTCGATGCTGCCGTCCGCGCTGTTCGCGCTCACGCGTGACCACGACGCGGGCCATGACGACTTCGCCTCGCTGCGGCTCTGCCGAGCTGCGGGCGACACGGTATCGGTCGAGCTCGAGCGCGAGTTCAACTCGCTCAGCGACATGGTGATCGACGAGGCGTACGGGCTGACGGAGACGGGCATCGTCACCGTGAGCCCACCGTCGGGTCAGATCAAGACCGGCTCGGTCGGCCAGGTGGTCCCGCGCGTCGCGCTCTCCGTCAGAGGTGAGGCGGGAGACGAGCTCGAAGTCGGGGGCGAGGGCCGTCTATGGATACGGACCCCGTCGGCGACCGTCGGCTACTGGGACGATCCGGACGCGACGAAGGCTGCGTTCAGCGACGGATGGCTCGACTCAGGCGACGTGATGCGAGCGGATGCGGACGGATACTTCTTCTTCTGCGGACGCCGCAAGCAGATCATCGTCCACGACAGCTCGAACATCTACCCCCAGGAAATCGAGGGCGCCTTGCTTGCGCATTCAGGAGTCGATGAGGTGGGGGTGATCGGAATCCACGACCTCGTGCACGGCGAGAACGTCCGCGCGTACGTGACGCTCGTTGACGGCGCGGGGAGTGTGACCAGCCAAGAGCTGATCCAGTTCGCCCGCGCAAGGGTCGGCTATAAGGCTCCGGAGGAGATCGTCTTCCTCGAGGAGATGCCCCGTACGGCGACCGGCAAGCTGAACCGCACGGAGCTGAAGCGAATGGCCGAGGCGAACCTGGCCCGCTGCTGAGGGCGCACGCTCACTCGCAGGGCGAGAGACGGGCAGCCGCGCCCTCACAGCAGCTCGGCGATCAGCTCCGCGGCTCGGGCCGCGCCGTCGCCCGTGACCGATCGATAATCGACCCGCGCCGAGACCGCGCGGGCGACCGCGTCGGCCAGCGCCTCGGGCGTGGCCTCGGCGTACTCGAGCGACTCAGAGGCGCCGTAGCGCCGCAGCCGGTGGCGGACGTGCAACTGCTGCTCGAAGTGGTGGGCGAGCGGGACGTAGACGAAGGGGCGTCGGGCGGCAATCAGCTCCATTCCGGTCGTCAGCCCGCCCTGGATGACGGCGACGTCGCACGCCGCCAGCTCACGATGGAGTCCGTGGACGTACCCACGCAGCTCGAGCCCATCCGTCTGCGGGAGCGAGGCGGTGTCGATCCGCGGTCCGGCGACCGCGACCATCCGCAGGTCGGGCAGGCGCTCGCGGAGCGCCGGCAGCGAGTCGATCACCCGCCGCAGCAGCGTCGCGCCGACGCCGGTGCCGCCGACCGCGACGAGACATACAAGCTCGTCCGAGCCGAACCCGAGCTCGGCGCGGAGTTGCTCCCGGTCCGGGAGCGAGGCCGGGTCCACCGCGGGGATGTAGCCGCTGAAGTCGTAGTGCCGCTCGGTCCACTCACGGATCGACGGCAGTCCCGGACCGAACGTGCCGGACACGATGTCGTCGGGGTCGCCGACGAAGATCGCGCGGTCGCGCATGCGCGGATAGCGCTCGATGTGCTCGATCATCTCGGCGTTGAAGTCCGCGGTCAGGAACGTCTCGCGCTCGTCGCACCCGGGGAGCGGGAGAAAGCCGACGAAGTCGGTCAGCCAGGCGTAGGCCGCCGTCTTCAGCTCCGGGTTCTCGTGTAGGTAGTAGTCGAGGTCCCACGCCTCGTCGCCGATCCACAGGTCGAACTGCTCGGCGGTGACGACGTCGTGGAAGACCATGAAGTTGGCGCACAGGATCTCGTCCATCCGGCGCACCGCCTGGAACGCGTGCAGATCGTGGTCGCCCGCCTCGCGGTCGAAGTGGTCGGACTCGCTGGCCAGCTCGGCGCTGGCGGGATGGATCTTCTCGCCCCGCGCCTCGAGGACCGCCGTGACCGGCGACTGGGCCAGCCACTCGATCTCGAGGTCAGGCACGCGGCGACGCAGCTCGTCCGCGATCGCGGCATCGCGCCACGCGTGGCCCAGGCCGATCGGCGAGGACACGTACAGCGCCCGGCGCGGCCGGGCGGCGCCGCGGACCCAGCGGGCCGGGGGCGAAGCGGCCGACGGAGTCTCGAGCACCTCCTCGGCGAACTCCCGGAGCAGCAGGTTGACGCGCACGGGGTCGCGCGCCTGCGGCCCGTGCCCGGACCCCTCGAGCACCACGCGCCGGCCACCGGTCAGTTCGGCCAACCGCTCCCCGCGCTCGGGCGGGGAGATCCGGTCGCGGTCACCGTTGATGACCAGCACCGGCGCGCGTACCGAGCGGCACAGGGCCTCGGCGCCCTCGCGGTCCTCGAACCACTGCACGCACTCGGTCAGCAGCAGCGTCTCGGGCGTCGTGTCGAGGCCCCACGCGACCAGGTCCTCGATCTGCTTGGTCGAATGCGGCTCGTTGTGGAGCTCGGAGAAGAAGAACTCGAGGAAGCCGCGGTAGTTCTCAAGCCAGTAGTGGCGGTTGTTCTTGGCCCAGTCCCGGTATTCCTCGAGCGGCGCCTCGAAGTCGTGCTCGGTCCGCCACGGATGCGGCGGGGTCAGGGTCGGCAGCGACGGCGCGATTGCCACCACCCCCGCGACGCGCTCGGGATGCACCGCCGCCAGCACCAGCGCGTAGCGCCCGCCGCACGAGAGCCCGGCCACCACCGCCCTCGCCACCCCGGCCGCGTCGAGCACGGCGACCGCGTCGGCGATGATCTCGGCGTCTGAATACGCGGCCTCGGTGTCCGGGCGGTCCGACAGGCCGTTACCACGCCCGTCGAACGTGATCACCCGGAAGCGCCGCGCCAGGTAGTGGATCTGGGCCTTCCAATGGCGCGAGTGGACGATCGCCCACGTCGGCATCAGCAGGATCGCGGACGGGCCGGAGCCGTAGCCCTCCCACCACACCCTGACCCCATCCCGCTCGACGTAGCCGCTGTCGTCCGGGATGCGGGCAGGGGTCTCGGTGTCGGTCCGGCCCATCCGTCGATCCTAGTGTCCCTAGCGCCGAGCCTCGAACACGAGGTTGAACGGCGTCTCCGCGGCGCGGCGGAACCTGGTCAGCCCGCCCGCGGTGACGACGTCGCGGATTCGCGCCTCGCCGGCCTGCGCGCCGAGCGCCAGCCCGACCTCCTGCGAAAGCGACGCCGGCGTGCACAGCAGCGTCGAGAACCCGTAGAAGGTGCGCCCGACGGGGTTGAGGTTGTCCTCGATCCGGTCGCCCGCGTTCGGCTCGACGATCATCCAGGTTCCGTCCGGCGCCAGCACATCGTGCACGTGCCGGGCAGCGCCGACCGGGTCGCCCATGTCGTGCAGGCAGTCGAACATCGTCACCAGGTCGTAGCCGGAGCCGGGATGGTTCGCGGCCGCCGCCTGCTCGAAGGTGACGCGATCGCCGACCCCCGCCTCCTTCGCGCGCTCCCGGGCGGTCTCGATCGAGCCCGCGTGGTAGTCGGTGCCCACGAACGTCGAGTTGGGGAACGCCTGCGCCATCAGAATCGTCGACGACCCGTGGCCGCAGCCGAGGTCGGCGACCTTGGCACCGCGCTCGAGCTTCTCCACGACCCCATCAAGCGCGGGCAGCCAGCTCGGCACCAGGTTGGCGTTGTAGCCGGGCCGGAAGAACCGCTCGCACCCGTCGAAGACGTCATGTGAGTGTTCGTGCCAGCCCACGCCAGCGCCGCTCCGCGCCGCCTCGATGATGCGCGGCGAGTCGAGCACCGAGCCCAGCGCGACCTGGAAGAAGCCGGGTAGGAAGGCCGGACTGTCGGCGTCGGTCAGCGCAATCGCCTGCTCGGGAGCCAGCGAGTACCGGCACCCCTCTGGGTCGTAGTCGACGAAGCCGCCGGCGGCCTGGGCGTTGCACCATTCGCGCACGTAGCGCTCGGCCAGGCCCGTGCGCTCGGCGAGCTGGGTCGCGGTCTGCGCACCCCCGGCCGCCAGCCCGCGGTAGAGGCCGAGCTTGTCGCCCATCACGACCAGGGCGGCGTTGAGGGTCGCCCCCACTTCCTCGACGGCCCGGAACACGAACGCCATCAGCTGTTCCTCGTCGACGGGCCGGCTCTGCTCGATCGTTGACATGACATCTCCTTTGGTTGGACGATCGCCGACGACCGTAGGCGCGCTCCGTCCCGGTCGCATCAGGGGGCCACCTAGTCGTGATCGAGTCGGCACCCGGGGGCGGACCTAGAATCGACCGATGCTTCTCGGCCGGGAGCCGGAAACCCAGATGCTGGGGCAGCTTCTGGCGGACGCTCGTGTCGGCCGCG
This sequence comes from uncultured Solirubrobacterales bacterium, assembly GCA_963796645.1. Lineage (GTDB taxonomy): Bacteria > Actinomycetota > Thermoleophilia > Solirubrobacterales > Solirubrobacteraceae > Palsa-465. The sequence continues at coordinate 108,010 of CAWCMQ010000013.1, forward strand.
CGGGAGTCGTCGCCGTGGTCGGCGAGCCGGGCATCGGCAAGACGGCACTGCTCGATCTCACCGCCGAGCTCGCGGAAGGGATGCAGGTGCTGCGGGCGCGGGGAATCGAGTCCGAGGCGGACGTGCCATTCGCCGGCCTGCTCGAGCTGCTGCGGCCGGCCCTCGGAGTGCTCGATCGCGTTCCCGGGCCTCAGGCCCTGGCTCTTCAGAGCGCGCTCGCGCTGCGGCCGGGCGGCGCGGTCGACCGCTTCGCCGTCGGCGCGGCGACCCTCAGCCTGCTGGCCGCGTACGCGGAGGAGCGACCCGTGCTGGTGCTGATTGACGATGCCCACTGGCTCGACACGCCGAGCGCCGAGGCGTTGCTGTTCGCCGTCCGGCGGCTGCTCGCCGACCCGGTGGCGGTCGTGCTGGCCGCGCGCGACGCCCAGCCATCGCTGATGGACGGTTCCGATCTCCCGCTCCGCCACCTCGCCGGACTCGAACGCGGCAGCGCGATCGAGTTGCTCGGCCACGCCGCCGGGATGCCGGTCAGTGCCGAGGTGGCCGAGCGGCTGTACATGGCCACGGCAGGAAACCCGCTGGCGCTGTTGGAGATCGCGCCGTCGGCAGAGCAGCTCACGGCGACCGGGATCGAGGTCCCGGTGCCGATCTCGAGCCGGATCGCGGAGGCGTTCATCGACCGCTCGGCGCCGCTGCCCGGGCGAACGCGGCGGGCGATGGTGCTGGCAGCCGCCGCCGACGCGGGCGACACGACGGTGCTGGCCCGTGCGTCCGCCTCGCTGGGGCTCGAACTCACCGATCTGCTCCCGGCCGAGAAGATCGGACTGCTCCGGCTGCGCGAAGGAAGCGTCGAATTCCGCCACCCGCTCGCGCGCGCGGCGATCTATAACGACGCCCCGGTTGACGAGCGCCGGGCAGCCCACCGCGCGCTCGCCCTCGCGCTGCCCGATCGGGACGCCGACCGCCGGGCGTGGCACCTTGCCGCCGCGGCCGCCGGGCCGGACGAGGCGGCCGCCGCGGCGCTGCGTGAGGCCGGCCTCCGCGCCCGGGGGCGAAGCGCCTACTCGACCGCTGCGGCGGCGTTCGAGCGCGCGGCGCAGCTGACGCTGGACGACGCGCTCCGGCTCGAGCTGCTGCACGCCGCGGCCGACGCCGCGTGGCTCGGTGGCGCCGTCGAGCAGGCCGAGGCATTGGTGGAGGAGGTCCGGGCGCTCGAGCCGGAGGGGTTGCTGGAAGCGCAGATCGAGCGCCTGCGCGGCGAGCTCCGAGTCCGCCGCGGCCCGGTGATGGAGGGCCACCGCATGCTCGTGGGTGCTGCCGAGCTCGCCGCGGCGGCCGGGGCGCCCGAGCTGGGGGCGCGGATCCTCGCGGACGCTGCCGCGGCGTGCTTCTACGCGGGAGAGGCCGCGACGATGGCGGCGACGACGGCGCGCGGCCTTGAGCTCCTCCCGTCCCACCCGCGCGCGGACGTCGGCTTTGCCTGCTCGGTCGCCAACGGGATGGCGCTGGTGCTAATCGGCGACGGAGAGGCCGGCGCCGGCCGGATCCGCGGCGCGCTGGCTGACCTCGACGCCTCGGCGGAGCTCCAGCGCGACCCGACGTTGCTGCGTTGGGCGGCGCTGGGGGCGCTGTGGCTCCGGGACGCCGGCAGCCGTGCAGTCATCGACCGCGCGGTCACCGAGGGGCGCAACCAGGCGGCCGTGGCGATCGTCGCCGATCTGCTCCAACTCGGCTCGCGCTTCGACGCCACCGCCGACCGGTGGCCGGCTGCTGTGGCCGGGTTCCACGAGGCGATCGTGCTGGCGCGGGACACGCGCTCAGGCACGGATCTGGCGGCGACGCTCTCCGGGCTCGCTTGGGTCGAGGCCCGCCAGGGCAAGGTGCAGGAGTGCCGCGCACACGCCGCCGAGGCGCAGGCGGTGGCGGCGGGCGCCGGAGTCGGCACCCATCGCGCGTGGACGCTCGCGGCCCTGGCCGACCTCGAGCTCGGGCTCGGCAGGCCGGACGTCGCGCTCGAGCACCTGACTGCGCTGCGGTCGCTGCTCGCGGAGCTCGGGATCGACGACGTCGACCTGTCTCCGGGGCCGGAATTGGTGGAGATCATGGTCCGCCGCGGCGAGGCCGAGGAGGCGGCGAGGATCGCCGCGGACTACGCCGCCCAGGCTGAGGCCAAGGGTCAGCCGTGGTCACGGGCGCGCGCGGCGAGATGCGCCGGGCTGCTGGCCGGCGACGATGACCTCGACCGGTGCTTCAGCGCGGCGCTCGTCCTGCACGCGCAGACACCGGACGCGTTCGAGCGGGCGCGCACCCACTTCGCCTACGGCGTGCGCCTGCGCCGGGCCCGCCGGCGGATCCGGGCGCGGGAGGAGCTACGCGCGGCGCACGAGATCTTCGATCGGCTCGGCGCTCGTCCGTGGGTGGCCCACGCCGAGGCCGAGCTGGCGGCGACCGGCGAGACCGCGCGCCGCCGCGACGTTTCCACGCTGGACCAGCTGACGCCCCAGGAGCACCAGGTGGCGTCGCTCCTGAGCCGGGGCTACACGACCAGGGAAGCCGCGGCGCAGCTGTTCCTCAGCCCGAAAACGGTCGAGTACCACCTGCGGCACGTCTACCAGAAGCTCGGCATCCGGTCTCGAGCTGAGTTGGCGTCGGCGTTCAGCACGGACTGACCGCCGTCCGTTCTCAGCAGACCCGGAATCGCGCCTTGAACGTCTTCGAACGTCCGCCCGAGTACCGAACGACCACCTTCAGCTGCTTCGAACCCGCCTTGACCCCCGCCAGCGCCAACCCGACCGCCGCCGGCAGCCGCCGCGCGGTCGCGCGCTTTTTCGACCCCAGGTAGAACGTGGCGCCGGTAAACCGGAGCTTCTTGCCGTGCGAGCGATGGGCTGATGACAGGAACGCGTACAGCGTCGTGCTGACGCAGCTCGCCGTCCCCGGCGTCACCAACGTGATCCGCCGGTTGCCGAGCGTCGCCTTCGTCACGTGCCCGGCCTTCGTTCTGAACGAGCGAGTCTGGCCCGTCGCTGTCCCGAACGGGTTGCTCGCGACGACGCGGTAATAGATGACGGTCGATGGAGGCAGCCTCGCCAGCACCGCCTGCACCGCGACCGCGTTCGTGCTCGCCTGGGCTGTCATCGCTCCGGCCGTTGACCCGAGCTTCCGGCTCTTCCCGTACTCGAATTTGACCTTGGCGCTGGCGCCGAGCGGTGTAACGGACCCGGCGAGGGTCACGGTGCCGAACGAGAGCTTGCTGGTCGACCCGGTGCGCGCGGTTGGGGGCAGCTCGAGCGAGACCCTGGCGATCGCCTTCGCGCCCCGGTCGGTGAACCACAGGTTGCCGTCCGGCCCGGTCGCGAGCTGGTCGCCATCGGCGCCGGCCCCGGGAAGCAGTCCCTTGGTGAATTGCGTGATCGTGCCCGCCGGGGTGATCCGCGCGACTCCGCCCGGAGTCGACTGCTCGATCCACACGTTGCCGTCGGGGCCCAGCGTGATGTCGTCCTGGGTGCCGGTGCCGAGGCCCTTGGTGAACTCATGGATTGCGCCGGACGGCTTGATCTGACCGACCGCGCGCTGCCCGCTGTAGTTGTCCTCGAACCAGACGTTGCCATCCGCGCCGGCCGTGATCCCGTCGGGCTGGGCGCCTGTCTGCAGCCCGCCCATGAACTCCGTCAGCGTGCTTGTCGCGCTTGCCGTGGCCCTGCCGACCGCGGTCGGGGACCCCTCGTCAGTGAACCAGAGGTTTCCGTCGGCGCCGGCCGTGATCCCGTTCGGCTGGCTGTCGATCTGATTCAGGGTGCCGGTGAACTCGGTGATCATCCCGCTCGGCGTGACACGTCCGATCCCCCTCGTGTTGCCCCGGTCGGTGAACCACATGTTGCCGTCGGGACCTGCCGTGAGGTCCTCGAGGTTGGCGCTCAGGTCGGGCACGGGGAACTCGTTGATCGTCCCGTCCGTCTTGACGCGACCGATCGCCTGGGTGACTCCGTTGTCCAGGAACCAGAGGTTGCCGTCCGGACCGACGGTGATCGCGCTCGGGGCGGAGCTGGGGTTGAGCCCGGTCTGGTACTCAGTGACCTGACCGGACGGCGTGACCTTCCCGATCGCGTTGGCCGGGCTTCCAGTCGTGGTGAACCACATGTTGCCGTCGGGACCCAGGGTGATGTCCGCCGGCTTCCCTGTGCTCTTGAAGGGGCCGGTGAACTCCTTGATCACACCGGCCGGCGTGACCCGCCCGATCGCGCTCGTCGTGCCCCCGTCGGTGAACCACAGGTTCCCGTCCGGACCCGCGGCGATCCCGAGCGGGTCGCTGCTCGCGGACAGGGGGAACTCCTTGATGGTGGTGGCGCTGGCCGCCGACGGCATCACGAACGCGGCGATGACAGCCACCGATACAAATCCCCTCAAACCGATCCGCATGCTAACCCCCAGTGGATTTCCGAACTTGCAGCCTAGCCCCCCGGCAGAGTCACGGCAAGGCGGGTCCTACACGCCCCAGCCCGGGCGTGCGCGTCTCGTCATGCGAGCGGGCGAAACCCGGATCAGTCTCCCGTTGAGCCTGGACGGGAACGCCGGCCAGCCCCGGGGCATGCTCTGGCTGGGCGTCGCCTGCAGGAACCCGCCCGGCGCGCCGAGGCGCACAAGCAGGCTGTCGAAGTTCCGTCCCTCGATCGACGACCAGCCGCCGGGATCGCCGCTGGCCTGGTGCCCGTCCGCGATCGCGAGCGTCTCGGGCCCTCGCCCCGACCCCCAGCCGATCTCTATGTTCGGGGAGCCGAGGTGCTCGATCGCGACCTGTTGCCCTGCCCTCACCCGCTGTCCGACCCGCACCGTGGCCGTGACTCGCTCGGCGTAGTAGACGTACTTGCCGGCGAACGGGCCGTCAGTGAGGCGGTATACGACGGCGCCGCCGCCCGGCCAGCAGGTGATCCCCCAGCAGCTGGGCGGCCCCCCGTCGTTGTTGCTCGCGAACGTGATCTTGGCGTCGCCGAGCGCCAGCAGCGGACCTGAGCCTGAGTAGTCGACGCCCATGTCGATCCGGTAGGGGAGCAGGCCGCTGACCGCGCTGAGCGGATTGACGTAGGCCCAGACCGAGTAATGGACGGTCTTGACGGTCCGGTTGCCGGTCTTGTCGATCGCGATGACCCGGAAATGCTTGGTCCCGACCGAGCGGGTGTCGATCCCGTGGCCGCGCCGGACGGATGCGCGACAGGTGGCGATCGGACTGGTGATCCCGCCCTCGGTGCAGCGGAACCGCGGGCGGACCCGCGAGCGGTGCTCGTAGGAGGCGTGGTTCCCCGGCCGGATGATCCTGATCTGCGGGACCGCGAACTCGAACGCGCCGATGTCGCAGCGGCCGCGCTCCGGCCGCCTGACGCCACGCTGGTCGGTTCGCGGGCAGTGGGCGCCCCTCTTGGGAACCCGGTTGATCGCGGCGCTCCCTCGCCTGAGCGCCATGGTGTCGGTGGGGCCGCCGTTGTCCTTCGGGGCGCCAAGCTTGGGGTTGCCATGACCGCCGGGGCAGGTCCGGTCGCCGTAGCTCAGGTCGTGACCGCCATTGACGATCGCCGAGCGCGGGTTGCCGGCGCAGCCCGAGCCGAGGTTCGAGGCGACGATCGTGTTCTCGAGCCGCATCGAGGACAGAACGAAGAGGCCACCGCCGGCCCCACCGCGCCCAACCTCGTTGTGGGCGACGGTCGCATTCACGAGCGTGCTCGCCCCGCCCCGGACGGCAACCGCCCCGCCGCTACCACCGGCACTGCCCGTTCCGGCGAGGTTCTCGAACAGCGTGGAGTTGACCACTCTCAGCACGCCCGAGCTCGAAGCGAGCCCGCCTCCCGATGCGCCGGGGCCACCGGCGCCGGGCGCTCCGGGCCCTGAGGTGCCGGCGCCGCCCGGCCCTCCGGCTCCGCCGCCTCCGGCGCGATCACGGGAGATGAACGACGCCGTGACGAGCAGCCGGCCCTGGTTGTCGATCCCGCCACCCGCTCCGCCGACGCCTCCGCCGCCGCCCGACCCACCGGTCACGACCGAGCTACCGCCCTTACCTCCCGGGCCGCCGGTGCCGCCCGCGTTCGCCCGCACGGTCGAGCCGGTCACGGTCAGCCGGCCGGTGCTGAAGATGCCGCCGCCGTTGCCGCCCTGGCCGCCGCTACCTCCGCTGCACGCGCCGGCGCCGCCCGCGCCACCCGCGCCACCGGCGCCCGCGGTGTTGCCGGTCACGAAAACGGTGCTCAGGACCAGCGTCCCGCTGTTGGCAATCCCGCCGCCGTCGCCGCCGGCGCCACCGGGCCCTCCGGCACCACCGGTCCCGCAGCCGATGCCCGCAGTCCCGCTCGTGCCGGCGCTCCCGCCCGGAGCGCGACCGCCCCGGATCGTGAGTCGACTCAGAGTCACGTGCGCGCCGGCCGCGATCGACAGAACCCGGTCACCGAGCCCGGCAGCGTCGATCACGGTGGCGCTGGTGCCCGCGCCGGCGATCGTGACCCGGGCCGAACCCGTCAGGTCCAGATCTCCGGTGCTGTTGTCGTCCGTCCCGGACGGCCTGACCGACAGCCGGTATCGACCGGCGCGGAGGACGATCGTGTTCGACCCGCGCCCGGCTCTCCCGCATCGCGTCCGCGCGCCGGGTGAGTCGACCGCCGCGAACGCGTCGCGCAGCGAGCATCGGTTGCCGCCGTGTGGATCGCCCGTGGTGTTCACCTTCAGCGTTTTTGCGCCCGCAGCGCTGACGCACAGCAGGAGTCCGAGGATGGCGCCGACGCCCAACCGGATCAGCATTGCTCGCCCCATGACCACGGCATCCTAGGGTCTGCGGCGGATTCAGCGTCTGAAATGATCGGTTCTTGCCAAGGTCGGAACTGACGCTGATCGGGAATGTGGCGCTGGACCGCGTCAATCGTGGCCCCTGGACCTGCGGAGGCTGCCCGACGTTTGCGCCCTATGCGTTCGCTCGCCTGAGCGCGCCGGGCGTCATCCGCACCGCCTGCGCGGATGAGGATCTCGCGACCTTCCAGGCCCTGCAGGCCGACGGGTCGGTCTCCATCCGGTTCACGCGCGCGCGGACGACGACGCGGTTCGATCTGGACTACTCGGGCGAGTTCGGGGAGAAGCGCACGATGGTCCTCCACACGATCGGTCACTCGTGGTCCGAGGCCGACATCGACCAGCTCGAGATCGATACCGAATGGGTGCACCTCGCGCCGCTCCTGCGCAGCGATTTCCCGGTGACGACGGTCGCCCGGCTGGCCGCGCGCGGGCATCGGATCGCCTACGACGGTCAGGGCCTCGTGCGGGTTCCGCGGCCCGGCCGGCTGACGCTGGACGCACGCTACGACCCCGAGCTGCTTGCGCACCTGACCGTGCTGAAGGTCTCAGAGGACGAGATGTCCGTGCTCGCCGCCGACCAGGGACTCGACCGGTGTCTCGACACTCTCTCCGGGATCCCGGAGCTGCTGCTCACCCTCGGCCCCCGGGGCGTTGAGATCCATGCCGGCGGCGACGTGAGCCGGGTGGTGCCGGATCCGGTGGTGGCGGACGTGCAGACGACGGGCGCCGGCGACGTGTTCATGGTCGCCTACGTGATCGGACGCAACCGCGGCCTCGCTCCCACCAGGGCGGCGATCGTGGGGGCCGAGGTCACGGCCGCGATGCTGGCCGAACGCAAGCAACGACGATGAACGACGTCACTGCTCGGTCCGGCTCGCCTGAGCCTCGAGCTCGCGCCACCGATGCAGCGTCGCGTTGAGGAAGATCCCGGACACCAGCAGCCGCGCCGCCAGGAACAGCACGAGCAGCACCACGGTCGACGCGCCGAGCGTCCCGTAAAGGCTCGGCGAGCGCTCGAGCTTGCCGGCCAGGTAGTAGGCGAGGAACAGGTGCACCCCGGTGATGCCGGCGCCGACGAGGATCGCGCCCGGCAACAGCGTCTGCCAGGTCGTGCCGTCGGCCCGGGGGAGGTGGCTGAACACGAACAACCCGAGCAGGCCGTAAACGAGCACGCCTGCGAGCGTGACGAGGACTCCGAGCCCAGGGCTCTCGTGCCGGGCCCAGGATGCGGCCATGCTGGTGCAGAGCCCGACCAGGCACACCCCGGTGAAGACCAGGCTCGAGCGAAGCGGGCGGCGGATCCGGTGCGGGTCGAGCCGCCACGCGATCACCGCGGCCACCCGGAGCGCGCGCACGGCGCCGATCCCGGCCCAGACGATCAGGATCAGCCCCGCGGCCAGCAGGTACCACCGAGCCTTCGACCCGTCCTCGACCGCGGTTGTGGCCGAACGCGCGGCCACGCCACCGAGGCCGAAGCTCCTCGCCGAGTCGGTCAGGCTTTTCGGGCTGAGTCGTACCCAGAAGCTGGCGACCGCCGCCACGACGAGGCCGAATGGGACCAGCCACAGGAAGAAGCGGTAGGCCAGTCCTCCGGCGAGCAGTCCGGCGCCCGATCGCTTCTCCGATCCCAGCGAGTCGATCGCCTCGCGGACCCAGCGCCGCTCCTGCGCGCGCTCGGCTCCCCGCTCGGCGGCCGCGCGCGCCGCCGCGGCCGAGCGCCGGACCTTGGCCGCGCCGGCTGAACGCCGCGAGTCACGAGTCTCTTGCTCTCGATCCGCGTTCACGATCAGCCCAGCCTCGAGACGCCTCGCCCGATCAACACAACCCCGATCACGCCCACCACCGCGGCGATGATCAGGACCTTGTTCGTCTTGATCCAGGCCGAGAGGCGGTCGACCCGGGACGCGGTCTCGGTCGGTTGGACGGCGTAGCTGACGATCGGGATCTCGATCAGGAGAAACTTCAGCGCCGTGAACACCGAGACCAGGATGACGAGCGTGATCGCCGCGTAGCCGGCCCTGACCATGTGCCCGAGCGCGACCACATCGAACGGCCCGGGAATCCCGAGGACTGCGCCGACGGCGACGGCGACCGGGATCGAACCCCGGGTGAGCGACTCGTTGGCTCGCGACTTCAGCCGGTCCACCGACCCCGGCCCCGTTTGCTCGGTTCGCTCGCGCGGCCGCAGCCTCGGGACCCGCCGGGCGCCCCCGAGCAGCGCCCGGCCGCGCTCGGTGGCGACCAGCGCTGCGATCACCACGGCGATCGCCCCGATCAGCAGATACACCGACGCCCCGACCCTGTGGTCGTTTGAGCCCGCGACGCTGCCTCGGTCCTCGAAGACCAGGAGCACGGCAACGCTGCAGCCGACGCTCATCGCCACCGCCCCCGCGTAGCACGCTACGAGCAGCCGCTGAGGCGACGGGCGCGTGAGGATCACCACCACGACAGCGAGCAGCTGCGGATAGGCGGCGGAGGCCAGACCAAGCGCGACGACGGTCCCCATCTGACTCTGAGTATCAAGCGGCGGCGCGTCGCGTTCAACGACACGGCCCGGGCGTGGCCGAACCTACGCGCCGATTGCCTGCGGGAAGTTGAAGAAGTGCTGCGGGTCGATCCGGCGCTGAACATCGAGGAGCCGCGAGTAGTTGGCTCCGTAGTAGGCGGCCTGCCAGCCGCTGAGCGTGGGGTCGATGTAGTTCTGGTAGGCCATGCCCGATACGTACGGACGCATCCGGGCGTGGGCCTGTCGCAGCCACGCCTCGTCACCGTTATAGGTGAGGTACTGGATGCAGAACAGGTTCTGGCGGTGGACGAACGCGGTCGCGTCCGGGGCGACCTGGTTGATCGCCCCGCCGTATTGGTCGAGCAGGAGCGCGCCTGACCCGGGGGCGTTGTTCCGCTCCTCGGCCGCAGCCACCATCGCGCTCACGCCGCTCGGCGGGAGCGGGTTCTCGACGTAGTCGGACTTCGCGGCGAAGCTCTCTCGCGGCAGGGTTCCCCCGGCGCGGGTCCCCACCGTGTGGCAGCTGGCCAGGGGCTTGCCGAGGCAGCCCGCCCAGCGCTGCTGGAGGCCGGCGTAGTCCTGTTCTCCGCTCGTCACCGAGGCGCCGCTCACGGCCGTGAGCGGCGAGAGGAGGCTGGACAGATGCCGGCTGGGTCCGAGGTACTGACCGCCGACGAGGACGCTGTTCCCTCCACCCGCCTCGAGGTGGAAGATCGACGTCACCTGGCCTGGGGCACGCGGCGCCCATGTCTGCCAGGCGGTGACCGCCTCTGCGGCCTGCGACCAGGGCCATGAGATGAAGAACCAGCTTGCGCTGGAGGGCGTGGGGTGGAGCCTCATCTCAAACTGCGTCACGACGCCGAAGTTCCCCCCACCACCGCCGCGAAGCGCCCACAGGAGGTCGGGGTCCGACTGCTCGGAGACCTGCACCACCCTGCCCTCGGCGGTGACCAGCTCCAGCGCGGCGATGTTGTCGCAGGCCAGGCCGAAGGCCCGACCTGCCAATCCCATCCCGCCACCGAGCGCGTGACCACCGATCCCCACCGATGGGCACGACCCGGCCGGGATCGTTCTCCCGGCCGCAGCGAGGGCGGTGTACACGTCGATCAGCTGCGTGCCGGCGCCGATGCTGGCCGTGCCGGCACCGCTGTTGACGGCGATTCTCTGAAGGTGCCGCAGATCGAGCACCAGCCCACCCTGCACCGTCGAGTAGCCGGCGTAGCTGTGGCCGCCCGAGCGTGTGCGCGTCGGGACGCCGTAGTGAGCCGCCCATCGGATCGCCGCGCCGACGTCGTCGGCATCGAGCGGAAGCGCGATCGCGCGCGGGACAATGCCGTCGTATCGCTCGTTGTAGACCGGCGCCAGGGCCCGGAACGCCGAGCTACCGGGGCGCGCCACGGGGCCGCGCATCGCCGCCGCGAGGTTGCGGGGCGGCGCTGGCGTGTGCTTCACCGGCGTGGTCGTGACGCGGGTCGTCGTGCCCGAGCGGCTGACGCTGCTGCTTCCGCATCCGGCGAGCCCCAGCGCGACGGTCGTCATGGCCGCGCGCTGGAGGAATTCGCTCCGGGACAGATCGCGTTCGCCCATGGGTGCTACACGGTTCGCCGTGGCCGGATGCGGTCCTTTTCGTACGGAACCCCTCCCGGTATGCTCGTCGCGGAGGCTGGTGCACCCGATCCGAGGGGGATTTTGCATGAGATACGTCGCTCGAGCCGGCGCGCTGCTGTCGGCCACAATCCTGACCGCGGCCGCGATCCCGGCGCTCGCGCACGCCACCGTGGTCACCTTCATTCCCACGGGCCAGGAGCAGACCTTCACGGTTCCGGCCGGAGTCAGCAGTCTTCATGTGGTCGCGGTCGGCGGCAAGGGCGGCGACGGCGCGGAATCTGGCGGCGCCGGAGGATTCGGCGGACTCGCCAACGCCGATCTGCTCGTGACCCCGGGCGAAGTTCTGTACGTGGAGGTCGGCGGGAACGGCGGCGCTGGAGGCTCGGGCGGAGTGGCTGGTTTCAACGGCGGTGGCGCCGGCGGATCCGGTCCGAGCTGTAACGGCGGCGGCGGAGGCGGTGCCTCGGATGTCCGGCTGGCGTCCCGGACCGCGGGCACCTCGCTGAGCCTGCGGGTGATCACGGCCGCGGGCGGCGGGGGCGGCGGAGGGTGCAACGATCCGAGTCCCGGCCCCGGCTTCGGTGGAAGCGCCGGGAGCGCCGGTGGCGGTTCGGACGGAGGGGCAGGACAGCCGGGGACGGCATCGGGCCCAGGTTCGCCCGGTGGGTCTGAGACTTGCGCCGGTCAGGCCGGATCACTGGGCACCGGCGGCGCCGGTGGCACGCCGGCGTGCAGCGGTCCCGGAGCCGGCGGTGGCGGCGGCGGTGGCGGCGTCAACGGCGGCGGCGGGGGCGGAGGGAGCAGCGCTGGCGGCGGAGGCGGAGGGGGGTCGACGGGCTTCGGCACCGGGGCGACCAACACGACGGCGTCAGTCGACAACACGGGCGCGCCCTCGATCACGTTCGTCTACACCACACCGATCGCTCAGCTCACGGTGTCGAAGGTCGGGTCAGGAAGCGGCACGGTGACCTCGGACGATGGCTCAATCCACTGCGGATCAGCCTGTTCGCACTCGTACACGACGGGGAGCAGGGTCACCCTTCACGCGCGTGCGGCTGGTGGGTCGGCGTTCGCGGGGTGGTCAGGCGGCTGTTCGGGGAAGGGCGCGTGCATCGTCACGCTGGGCGCGGACCGGACGGTCACCGCTAGGTTCAACCGGAGCGCGCCTGACACGAAGCTCACCAGCGGGTCAATCAGTTCGAAGAAGCGGAGCGCGAGCTTCGCGTTCACGTCGAGGGGCAGCGCCAGGGGCTTCCAGTGCACGCTGCGCTCAAAGCGCCACCCGCACGCCAAGTTCAAGACCTGCCATTCCCCCAAGCGCTACGGCAACCTCAGGCGCGGGAACTACGCGTTCCTGGTCAGGGCGATCGGAGCCAAGGGCCCCGATCCCAGCCCCGCGACCAAGAGGTTCACGATCGGCTAGCCCGCGGCCACGCCGCGGCACCGCGATCGCCGTCTAGCACGGCACGGGCCGGTAGGGCACCGAGGGATCGAGCTGCCGCCACACCGCTGGTGCGGTGCGCTTGTTGACGTACGTGCAGAGCCGATCGATGGTCAGCGGGAGCGAGAAATGCCCCCACAGCCGAACGCTGCCGTCATCGGCCGAGGAGGCGAGCGTCGCGCCGTTCGGGCTGAACGCCACGCCGAACACGTCTCCGGTATGGCCGGCCAGGGTTACCAGCGGCTGCCGCGTCTCCACGTCCCATAGCCGGACCGTGCTGTCAGAGCTGGCGGAGGCGAGCGTCTTCCCGTCGGGGCTGAACGCGACGGTGTAGACGGCGCGCGTGTGCTCCGTGAGCGGGGAACCGACCTCGTGATCGGTCTCGACATCCCAGAAGCGAATGGTTCCGTTGGCGGCTCCCGACGCAACCGTGCGGCCGTCCGGACTGAATGCAATCGCGAACACGCCTCCTGGATCGGCGCGGAACGATTCGACCTGACGGTGCTTGTTCACGTTCCAGATGCGCACGATGCCGTCGTCGATGCCGGCCGAGGCGAGCAGCTGCCCGTTGGGACTGAACGCCAGCGCCCCGAGCTCGCCGGTCCGCCCGAGCGATAGGGGAGGGAGATAGGTGCCCCGGTGAAGATTCCAGATGCGGATCGTCGAATACTGGGCGTTGGTTCGGTCGCTGTACGCGAGCAGCCGCCCGTCCGGGCTCACCGCGATCCGACGGATCTCCGTCGTCTTGGTCGGTGCAGCGGCTAGCTCCCGCGGCTGGTCCCGGCCGTTGAGATTCCAGGCCCAGATCCCGTGATTCTGGGCCGCGGCCCATACGACCGTCCGGGTGTGCGGCTCAAAGGCCAGGCCGTTGGTGTTGGCGGTTGGGGTCGGGAGCGATCTGACGGCCGTCGCCGGCGCACCGACGTTCCACAGATTCAGCGTCCCAGCGACGAGCTTGCCGCCCTTCGGATGACCGTTGTCGTCTGTCCACACGAGCGTCTTACCATCGGGGCTGAACGCGATGCTCAGGGCGTCCGCGTGGGCCGGAAGCACCTGGTCCGGGTACGGACCACTCACGCTCCAGACCCGCACGCCGTCGGCTCCGGCCGACGCGAGCGAGGTGCCGCTGGGATTGAACGCCACCGATTCGAGCGCGCCGGTGTGAAGCAGGGGTGGTCCGATCTGACGACCGTCCGCGACGTCCCACAGCCGCACCGTGTGATCTCGGCTGGCAGACGCGAGCATGCTTCCGTTCGGACCGAACGCGATCGCGTTCAGCACATCGGTGTGACCCACCAGTGGTAACCCCACCGGCTTTCGCGTGGCGAGATCCCAGAACGTGATCGTGTCAGCGTCCGTCCCTGCGGCGAGCGTCCGGCTCCGCGGCTTGAACGCGACCGAGCACACGGGCGTGGGTGCGTTCAGCCGGTACTCCGGGCGGGTGCCCCTGCCGGATGTGCTGAACACGAGGATCGAGTGGTCGCCGAGGTCCGCGTGGGTGTCGGTATCGCCCTCGTCGCAACTCGAGCTCGCCAGCAGCTTTCCGTCAGAGCTGAACGTCACCGAGTTGACCGGCGCCTTGTGGCCCTTGAGGACCACGACCGGCTTGCCGTGGCCGCGCAGATTCCACAGCCGCACGGTCATGTCACTGCTCCCCGACGCGAGCTGGGCTCCGGACGGACTGAAGGCCAGCGAGTTGATCCGGCCGACATGACCCGTCAACACCCGCAGGGCGGAATGGCTGGCCACGCTCCAGAGGTGGATCGTCGCGAGATCGGACAGAGTGCCGCTCGCGTTGTAGTAGTTGACGTTCTCGGCGTAGGCGAGCATCGAGCCATCGGGGCTGAACGCGACCGCGGTGCTGGTCGCGCCCACGATGCCCAGGTGATGCACGAGCCGCAGGGCGACGAGTGGATTCGGCGCCGGGATCCGCGCGATCTCGCGCCGGGACGGCGCGTCCCACACGCCGACCCCACCGTTGGCGCCGACGGCGGCGAACGTCCTGCCGTCCCGGCTCCAGGCCACGTCGTCGATCTGTCCTGCACTGGTCGCATAGGGCATGCCGAGCTGGTGGCTATCGCCCACCTGCAGGATCGCGCTCCGCGCCTGCTCGTTGTTCGGTGAGGCCTCGTGGGCCTCGAGCGCGAACAGGCTCGCCTGTCCGACATCGTTCGCCGCCTGCGCCTGGCTCGCGAGCTGCCGTGCCTGCGCGGTGGCCTCCGCCTGGTCGGCATCGTGCCTCGCCGTGAAGGCGAGGATCGCCAGCAGGACGGCGGCCAGCAGGAAGCCGCCGAGCGCGAGGCTCAATCCGCGGAGCCGCTTGGCGGTCCGTTTGGCCGATCGAAGCTCGCGGTCGGCAAACGCCTGACTGGTGGTGATGAATTGCCGCTCAGCGGGGCCCACATCGCTCGCGGGATCCTCCAGCCAGCTCCCGGCGGCCAGCAGCCGGGCGCCGCGCAGCAGGTAGGAGTCATCGCGCTCCGACCGCTCCCAGTCCCGAGCGGCGCGCTCGATCTCGCTGCGCATCTGGATCGAGTGCCGGGAGGATTCGAGAGCCTTCTGCAACGGCGCCCATTGCCGCAGCAGTGCCTCGTGGGCGACCTCGACCGTCGCCTGCTCGCCGTCGCCCTCGACCTTCAGCAGGCGCGCGGCGACGAACGACTCGATGATCCGGTTCTCGCCCTCGGTCAGGGCCGACCGGCGCACGCGGCGAGCGGTCGGCTCGCCCTCATGTTCGATCGTGGCGAGCTTGATCAGCGTGGGGATCACCAGCTCGCCGTCCCCGTAGCGGTTGAGTTCGTCGAGCACGCCGTCGGCCCGCACGCGCAGGGCCCCGATCACACCGCCGACCGCCTCGTAGTCCGACAGCGTGACCGTGCCTCCGTTCGAGCTGTGCTCGTACAGCTGCAGCAGCGTGTACGCCAGCAGCGGCAGCGCGTCGCCGCCGATCGTGTCCTCGATCATCCGCTGCACCAGGCCCGGCTCGAACTGGATTCCGCCCCGCTGTGCCGGCCGCTCGATGACGTCCGGCAGCCGTGGCCGGCTCAGGGGCTCGATCACGACCGAGTCCTGGATGATCTCGGCGATCTTCACGTCGCTCGAGACTCCGGTCAGGAACTCCGACCGTACCGTGGCCAGGACCCAGAGCGGGCAATCGGAGTGAAGCGCGTGATCCACCAGCCGCAGAAACGCCTTGCGCTCCGTGCTGCTCGCGCGGGTGAGCAGTTCCTCGGTCTGGTCGAGCACGAGCAGAATCGCCGTGTTGTCGGTCAGCTCGGCCAGTTCGTTGACGAGTCCGGCCAGGGCGTCGGGATCTCGCTCCAGCCGCTCAACGATCTCGTCCTGAGCCAACGTCTCGCCTGCCGACGCGAATCCCGATCGAAGCGTGCGCGCCAGCCGCGAGAGCGGCTGAATCCCCGGGACCATCCGCGGTAGCAGCGTCCAGTCCGATGGTTGCCGAGCCAGACGGGGAAGCACCCCCGCGTTCACGAGCGAGGACTTGCCGCTGCCGGATGGTCCGACCACGGCGACAAAGCGGCCCGATCCGCGCTCGAGCGTGGGGTGCAGCAGCTCGACCACGCGCTCGATCTCCCGCTCGCGTCCGAAGAACACGGCCGCATCCTCCGGCGCGAAGGCATGCAGACCGGGGAACGGCGAGCGCCTGGCGTCCCAGGAAAAGGAATCGCTGGGGTCGAGCCCGGCCTGTCGCAGCGAGTCGACGAGCCGGTCCACCGCAAGCTCCGGCTGCTGCCTGACATCCACCCGTTGCGTATCCGCGAGGATCTGCAGATGGGGTGTCTCGGCGACCACGACCGGGAACACGGGTTTGCCGACCGATCTCGCCAAGCTGACCTCGACGGCGCACCAGATCGACCCGACTGACCGCTCGCTGTCGACGAAGATCACCGCGTCGGCCCGTCGAAGCTGGGCGTAGAGCTCGTCCTCCCACTTGCGACCGGCCGGAATCCCGGCTTCAGGGTCGAAATCGAGGAACAGCGACTCGAACCCGCGCTGCCGCAGGCGTTCGGCAAGATCAAGTGCCGCCTCGTTGTCAGCGCTGCTGTGACTGATGAAGAGCCAGGCCATCTCGCCCCTTACGGCCTAGTGAACGACCACAGGCTACCGACCCTCAAAGCACCATCTCGAGGTCCTGGAACTCGATCACGCCGGACCAGTCGAGGTTCTCGGCCTCGATCAGGGTCTGAATCCGAGCCGCCAGATCCTGGACCGATCCGAGGGTGCTCTGGCCCTCCATCTCGCGGCGAAGTCGCTCGAGCCGGGACGCGGTTCGCGTTGAGCGGTCCTCGTGCACCCGGTACTGGCGCTGATCTCGGATACCCACCAGCGCAGCTCCGCAGCCTGGAAGCGCGATCGCCAGGAACGTGAACCACTTGCTCGCCGACGAACCCGGAACCACCTCGAACGCGTGCAGGCAGCCAGTCACCACGGTCGCCCCGAACAACACGATGACGGCTCGGGTCAGTCGCTCGTGGCCCCGGTGAAAGCGCGCCGCCGCGGCGCGGTGGTAGTGGATCTGGTCCTCGAGCCACGCTTCGACCAGGAACTGACGCAGGTCGCCGGCGGCGTCGGGCGAGAGCTCGCCCCGCGGCCGTCCGGTCCAGGCCTCGGTGAACGCGCGCTGGAACCAGGGCTCGTCGGTGGCGCAGAGTGGATCACGGTCGGATTCACCTTTTCGTCGGACGCCCGAGAGCACGATGAACAGCGCCGATCGAAATGCCTCGGCGAGCGAGCGGTAGCCGATCCACAGCTCGTGCACGCGAATGTGCCGGGCGAGCGCGTAGAGCGAGAGGAGCACGAGCATGCACAGCACCTCGAGCACGGCGACGTGCGGGCTCCACCCCCACTGGGACTGGGCGGCGATCAGCGCGACGGCCAGTGCCGCCAGCGCGTAGAGCGCTCCTCCGAGCGCGTAATAGAGGCGCTGATAGCGCAGCGCGAGGATGTCCGAGCCGACGATCCGCGGCACCGCCCAGCCCGCGACGACCTCGTATTGCCAATGGATGCGCGAGCCCTCCGCGGGGGCGCCGATGCGGTCCTGCTTGCGGTCGATCTGGTCGCGGACTCGCGGGTCCCCCTGGCCCCGGTTGAACTGATCGATCCGCTCACGGCACTCGAGCGTGGATCCCGCAGGGCTCCATGGCACCTCGGCCCATTCCGGCCGTTCGGGCGCCCGGTCGGCGTCCTGCACGCGGCGCGTGGGCACGAACAGGATCGGAGTCTGCTGGCGACGGGCGTAGCTGACGATTTCGGCGCTGCCGCCGCGACCCTGGGGTGGGCGTCCGTCCCAGAGCGCCAGCAGCACGTCGCAATGATCGACCACGTATCGACCCGCGAGCTCGTAGGCCTCGTCGCGATCCCGCGCACCTGAAAGCTCGACCGTGGTCGTCGGTCCTCGCAGCAGGTCGGTGAACTGGCTCAGCGAACCCGGAAAGTCCTTCTGGTACTCCTCGGCCGCCATCGGCAGAACGGCAACGAGCTCAGCTCCCCGGTCGCGGAGGATGTCGAGTGCCTGCTCGGCGACGATCCGGTCGCCGCCCTCGGCGAGCGCCGAGACGACTACAAACGTGGTTCGCGTCGAGCCAGAGTCCGGGAACCGGGCGCTCACCTCCTCGAGGCGCTCGCGGACCTCGGCCGTGACCCCGTCGACGTCGACAGGGTCGCGATGTCCGGTCACGCCGATGCGGACGCGGAATGGAATCCGGCCGTCGCTCGCCTGCGTGCCCGTCACTTGCCCCTCAGTGATCTGCTCCAGCAGCCCCAATCACCTCCAAATCGACCTAACGCAAGTCTGGATGATCTTGCCCCCGCGATCAACTCGACATCCACGGCTCAAGCCCCTAGGCTGCACTCGGATGACGGAGATGTCGAGCGCTCAGGGGGCCGACCAGGATCATGGCTGGCGCGCGCGAGACCTGATGGGCACGAACCGGGCGCTCTCGATCGGGGTGCTGGCGCTGCTCGTGGCGATGGCCGCGGCGATTCTGGTCGGTCTGCTCGGGGCGGGCACGACAACCGTCAGCGACGCGACGCCCTGCACGGGCTGGAGCAATGCCAACCAGTCCAAGCAGAACGCCTACGCGCGGCTCTACATCAGAGAGCACGGTCCCCTCCCGAGCGGCGCGTCTGACCCCGCCAGCGTCACTGCTGCGATCAACAAGGGCTGTCAGCAGGCGTACGTGAACGATGTCGACGACACCGTGAACGTGGTTCAGGCGATCACCGGCCAGTAATCACGGGAGCGCGCAGCCGGCTCCTCCGGGGCGTCGATCAGCTCAAAGCATCGAGCCACCGAGCCTCGCGCGCTCTCGCTGTCGAGCCGAAGGTCGACGAGCCCGTCGAATCCCCAGAACACCCGCTGGGCGCGCAGATAGATCGCCATCAGCGTGCCGGCCTGGTGGTTGCCCAGGAATGCGGAAGCAACGACGGCAGTGATCGGCCCGAGGCGTGCCAGGCCGCCCGAGCCCTGAAGGTTGATTGCGCGAAGCCAGCCGAGCCGTACCTCGGCGGCCATCACGCGCTCGGCCACCGTACGGAACCGCCCAGTGGCCTCCCCATCGGTCGCAGAAGCGAGCTGGCGGGAGATCGTCGAGGTCATCGCCTCGAACTCCTCCTGACGGCGCTGCCCGGCCGTCGCGGTCGGCCGCTGCACATGCCGCGCGATCAGCCAGGCGGCGCCGAGCGATGGCAGCACGACCGCGACTGTCGACGGTTCCAGGATCGCGAGCGTGACCAGCGCGCTCACGAACTCGACGATCTGCATCGCGCCGTGATCGATGATCGAAAGCGTCAGCCGCTCGATGGTCTCCGCATCGGAGATGAAGCGTGAGGACAGGCCGGCGTCTTTGCGCGCGCTCCGTAGTGCGCCGCCGAACATCTGCAGGCGCAGATTGCGGTAGAGCCGGCTAGCGTTGTGTGCATACATCCCGTCGGATGCGACATAGGCACACGCCTCGAGCACGACCGCCAGCGCCACGAACCCGGCGAGCATCGCGGCCTCCGGCTTGTCGTTGTGCTCGACCAGCGCGTTGATCAGCACTCCCAGCAGAAGGGGCGGAACGAGCCCGATCAGCACGCCGCTGACCGTCAGCCCGACCATCCCCGCGACGCCCCGGCGCAGCGGATGCAGAAGCCTGAAAACCCGCCTCCAGGGGATGGGGGCGGGTTCAGGTTCAGTCTCGATGAACGGCTCCGGCGAGCCGGTCATGCTGCTCGCAGGTGCGTGGGTCTGGCCTGCAGCCTGCGCCGGCGTGCTCCGGCCGGCGCGGCTGCAGATTCCGATGCGCGAGAACTAACGGTCGCGCTTGTCCTTCTTGGAGTCCTTGCGAGGGTCCTTGCTCTTCTTGGCCATTGATTCTCACCTCCTTCCGGGGCGGATCGTTCGGGGCCCGAGGCCGCGAACTGAGACGTTGAGTGCATGTCGGGTAGCGTGGACCCCGCAGTCAAGACGCGGGTAAGCGCCTCTTCAGAAGCGATTTACCGGCCTCGAGGGGAACGCCGGCGCCCGCGCGTACACTGGATCCGTGTCCGCCCGCGCCGTCGACTGGGCGCTTGCGCTGTTGGTCGGGGCACTCGTCGCGACCGGGGTGCTGATGCTGTTCGCGGGGGCGCCGCACGACGCGTGGGTGTATGACGCCCACGACGCGCTCGGCCTCGCGATCGCGGTAATGCTTGCGGTCAAGCTCCACCGGGTTTGGCCGCGGGTCTCGAACCCCGCACGCCGAGACAGCCGAACGCCGGTCGCAGTCACGGCGACCGGGATCGCGGTCGCAGGGCTCGGCTCGGGCATCCTCTGGGCCGCCGGCGTGACGCCGAGTCCCGCGGGCTACAGCTTGCTCAGCTGGCACGACGCGCTCGGCGCGATCCTCGTCGTGCTGGTCGTCGCGCACATCATCCTGCGAGCCAAGCCGCTGCGAGTCCGCGATCTCGCGCAGCGCAGGCAGGTCCTGGCGCTCGGGGGCGTGGCGCTCGGGTCGCTGATCGCGTGGCGGACGCAGCGACCGCTCGAGCGGCTGTTCGAGCTCCGCGGCGCTGGGCGCCGGTTCACCGGCTCCTACGAGGCGGACTCGTTCGCCGGCAACGCCTTCCCGTCGACCTCATGGGTGGCGGATAACCCGGCGCCGACTGACCCCGATGCCTACCGCCTCACACTTGCCGGCCTCGTCGGGGCAGAACGACAGGTCACCCTCGCGCAGCTCGATGCGAGCGATGAGCTGACCGCGACGCTTGACTGCACCGGCGGCTTCTACTCCACCCAACGCTGGCAGGGGATCCAGCTTGGCCGCCTGATCGACCTCGGCAGCGCCGCGTCCACCGCCAGCCATGTGAGCCTCGTGTCGAAGACCGGTTACCGCTGGGGGTTTGCGCTCGCCGACGCCCGCGGGCTCCTCCTGGCAACGCGGGTCGGGGGTGAGCCGCTCAGCCACGAGCACGGCGCGCCGGTCCGGCTGGTCGTGCCCGGAGGCCGCGGCTATCAGTGGGTCAAGTGGGTGGAGCGCGTCGAGCTGCTCGACCACCCGGACTACGGGGCGCCGGCATCGACCGTCTGGAGCAGCTTCAGTTGAGGCGGGCCTTCTTGACGGTCGCGTCGACCGCCTCCACCGCCTGGGAGACGCGCGGGCACAGCTGAACGCCGGGTTGCAGCTGGCGCTCGATCGTCATCCCGCGTCCGCCGACCACGAACCCCACCGAGGGGTGAAGCTCCCGCATCGCGTCGATCAGCCTCAGCATCGGATCGGCGCGGCTGACCAGTGTCACGCTCATGCAGATCACGTCGGGCCGGTGATGCAGGACCGACGTGCGCAGATCGTCGGCGGGCACGTCGGCTCCGAGCATCAGGACCTGATAGCCGGAATGACGGAGCAGGTTGCTCACCATCCGCAGCGCGACGACATGCATCTCCCCCGGCGGGGTGGCGAGCATCACCCGGTGGCCGGCTCTCGCGTCGGCCACGCGCCTGGCCTCGCGCTGCAGGGCCAGAACGCGGAGCGAGATCTCAGTGGCCGCGTGCTCGTCCGCGACCGAAATGTCGCCTCGCTCCCAGAGCTCGCCGACGCGCCAGAGTGCGGGAGCGATCAGCTCCTCGTCGATCTCCGCGCCGGTTAGGCCGGCATCGATCGCGTCCCGAATCGTGCTCTCCGCCGCGACCTCGTCTGCCGCGAGCAGCGCGGAGAGGTAGGCACGGGCCATGCGCCTTACGGTGGTCTCGCGGGACTCCCCCGAGCCGCTGTCCAGATCGTCGGCCATCTCGTCACCCGAGGTCACCTTATCTCCCGCCGACGGGCGCGACGTGCCGGCGACACGACTATCGAACCGGTGGCCGCTGAGCGGTAGCCTTCGCAGGCGTGGGCGAGAAGGCCTCCTTCACCACCGAGCAGGCCCGCGCGGCGGGCGCCGAAATCGGGATCGACTGGGCCACCTCGCGGTTCGAGGTCGAGCAGCTGCGAATCGGAATGGGGGTCGAGCTCGAGCACGGCACCCACGATCCCGACACCAACGTCACAGATGACGATGTGACCGTGACGGCGAAGATCGCCCGCGCACACCTCAACGAGTTCCCGGATTACTACACGCGCCTGGCGGCGATGGAGGCCGAGGCCGAGGCGTACTGGGCCGAGCGAGCGGAGTAGGGCCATGCCACAGGTGACCGTCGACGGTCTCAGCATCAACTACTCGCACGCGGGTCTGCACGAGGGCCCCGACACGTTCAATCGCGCATCGCTCGAGTTCCTCCAGCGCCACGACTGAGCATGGCCGCACACACGGCCGCTGACTACGAGGCCCTCGGGCTGTACGACCCCGCCCGACGACGAAGTCGAGCTGTTCCGAGTGCGGGCGCCAATTGAGCGATGGAACTGCCGGAGCGCCCTCGAAGACCGCTCGGCTGCTGACATTCGGGCCGACGTCTGCGAACATCGCGCAAGCCATGCGCGGTATGGCTCCGCAATCAGGTGTCGCGCGGGCCTCGGATGGGCTCGCGCCGGAGATCGCTCAGCTGCAGGCTGCGATTGATCGCCACTCTGCGGCAGCCAACCGGCGGCTTCGCCATCACCCGTCGGCGCTTGAGGATGGCTATCCGCGCTGGGGACGCACCGACCACGCGGAGCTCTGCCGCCAGCTCGCCGCGCTCAACGACTACGTGGCGCGGGCCTGGGCGGGCGAGCGTGACGAGGTGATGCTGCGCGCCGAGCTCGCGACGCTCCTGCCGTTCGCGAGAACGCTCAGCGCCGACGCCGAGCAGTGGCGCTCCGGCCTCGACGACGGCCTCAGGCAGATCGAGCGTCTCGAGGCCGCCGCTCGGGCCGAGCGCGAGCGCCTGGCGGCCCAACGGGAGGTCCTGATGCAGCGCCGCGATGCACTCCAGTTCGGGATCAATGATGCAGCCGAGCGGATGGAGCGGGACAACGGCGCTGACTGTCGAAAAACGATCCCGGTGCACGTCCTCGGCGAGGGCGCGACGGTCTGTTCGGTCAGTGCGCGAATCCCGAGGAGAGGGTTTCGATCGGAGAAGCGGTGGCTGGTAACACTCAACGAGTCTCGCGACGAGGTGGTGATCAAGCGCGGCTGAGCCGTCGTGGCTCGACGACTTGCGGCACACTTGCCCACTTGCAGGCATTTTCCGTGTCGGACCGTCGTAGAGATCAGACCGCCGTACCTGGGGGCGGCTAGCGGTGCCGAAGCCAGTTGAGGGCAACAGGCGGTACGTCCCTGGCCTGGATGGTCTGCGGGCGATCGCGGTTCTTTGCGTGATCGCGTACCACGTCGGCGTTCCCGGGGCTCGCGGCGGGATGCTGGGCGTTGGGGTCTTCTTCACGCTGTCGGGGTACCTGATCACCGATCTGCTGCTCGACCACTGGATGCGCCACCGCAACCTCGGGCTGGCCGGGTTCTGGGTGCGCCGTGCCCGGCGGCTGCTGCCGGCACTATTCGTGGTCCTTATCGCGGTCAGCGTGTGGGTCGCGGTGATGGACGCGGCCCAGCTCTCGCAGGTGCGCCGGCAGGTCATCTCCGCCGCCCTGTACGTGGGGAACTGGTCGACGATCGCTCAGCACGGCTCGTACTTCGCCCGTT
Source organism: uncultured Solirubrobacterales bacterium (assembly GCA_963796645.1). GTDB lineage: Bacteria > Actinomycetota > Thermoleophilia > Solirubrobacterales > Solirubrobacteraceae > Palsa-465. Next base: position 131,481 of record CAWCMQ010000013.1, read on the forward strand.
TCGCGGCCCCGCTGCCCCTCGATCATCTGTGGTCGCTGGCGATCGAGGAGCAGTTCTATCTGATCTGGCCGTGGCTGCTCCTGGGTGGGATCTACCTGTTCCGCACGCGCAAGCGCCTGGCGATCGCGACACTCTGTCTGGCCATCGTCTCGGCCTGGCTGATGGGCCACTTCTACCAGCCCGGGCTCGACCCGACCCGCGCGTATGAGGGAACCGACACCCGCGCCTTCGGGCTGCTGATCGGCGCCGTGGCGGCGATGCTCTGGGGCGGTCGCCGCGCCGGGCGAAGCCGGCCGGTCGTCGCCCACCGCCTCGACGCGCTCGGCATCGTCGGCCTGATCGCGATTGTCGCGCTCGTCTGCACGACCAACTCGTTCACCCCGTTCCTGTATCCGTACGGGTTCGTCCTGCTCTCGGTCGCCACCGCCGCCGTTGTCGCCGCGGTCGTGTGCCCTCCCAGCGGTCTCGGCCGGGCGCTCGGCTGGAGGCCGCTGCGGTGGATCGGCGTGCGGTCCTACGGGATCTATCTGTGGCAGTGGCCGATCATCGTGCTCGCCGCTCCCAACCAGACCGGCTTCCATTGGACCACCGCGGTGCCCTCGGTGGCAGGCGCGTTCCTAGCCGCGAGCCTCTCGTGGCGCTACATCGAGGAGCCGATCCGACACGGCGCGCTGCGGCGGCTGTGGCAGCGAGCGCGCCGTGCGCAGGCCGGTAGGCGCGCACGCGCCCGGGCGCTGGCGCTGCCCGCGGTCGGGCTTGGGGCAATCCTCGCGTTGGCCATCGTTGGTGTCGCCGGCGGCCTGCCGGTCGCGTCATCCGGCACGGCCACGGCGGCGGGCGGCGGGTCGCTGCTGAGAACGATCCCAGCCACCGGCGGATCGACCACCACCGCGTCGACGCCGAGCACCACCACCACCGGTGCCGCAACGGCGCGCGGCTCCACCACGACGAGCTCAACCGGGGCCACCCAATCACTGATCCCACCGACGCCGGCCAGCCTGCCGAGCAAGACGTCGTGCCGGTCGGTCGTGTACATCGGCGACTCGACCTCGGAAGGGGAAATCTCCACCAACTACATCCCCAATGCGCACCAGCGCCTCCAGGCGCAGCTGACGAAGGTCGGCGTCACGCAGAGCTACCCGGAGATCTCGGGCGCGAGATCGATCTACGAGACCTGGCACGGCTTCCCGAACGGCGAGACGGTTGCCCAGGATCATGTCAGCGCCGGGTTCCATGGGTGCTGGATTCTCGCCCTCGGGACCAACGACGTCGCCAACGTCCACGACGGCTCCACCGTCAGCTACACGGATCGCATCAACCGCATGATGAAGATCGTCGGCAACCAGCCCGTGCTGTGGGTCAGCGTCGTCACGCTCCTGCAGTCGACCGGTTATTCCGAGGACGGGATGCAGCGCTGGAACCAGGATCTGCTCGCCGCGTGCAGTCGCTACCCGAATATGCGGATCGTCGACTGGCCGTATTGGGCCAAGCGGCGCTGGTTCATCCCGGACGGAATCCACTACTACACGCCCGGCTACATAGCCCGCGCGCATCGCATCTCCCAGGGCCTCGCCCACGCGTTCCCGGACGGCCAGTCACCGAATTCCAGCTGCCTCGTCCGCTGAGCGGTAACGTGAGGGGTACTTGACCGACATGGGGGTCGCCAAGGGGAACGCTCAACCGAGGCCGCTGCGACGCGCCCAGCGGTACCTTGTTGCCGCCGTCCTGATCGTGCTCGCCGCGCCGGCGGTAACTGACGCCCGTGTCCATCTGACGCGCCTCGAGCACGTGGCGGCGCGGAAAGCGCCGCCCGCTCCGAAGCTCCCGCCCGCCGTGAAGTCGCCCGCGCCTGCGCCGGTCGTGAAGTCGGCTCCGGTCGTGGCCGCCCAGGTCATCGAAATTGGTGATGTCCCGGGCTGTCGTGAAGGCGGCGACCCCGGGCCGACCCTGCGGCAGTACCCCCAGGCGACCGTGCTCCGCGTGATCGTCAACCCCACGACGTTCTCGCGTGGCGCCGTTCGCTGTACTCGAACGGCGGAGGCCGAGGGCTACAAGGTGCACATCGTGATCGAGTGGTGGAACTGGATGCCGACCCCGGCGATCGTCTACTTCTACCAACGGGTGCTCGCCCAGACCCCATGGGCATGGGCGGTCAGCGTCGGAAACGAGCAGGAGATCGGCATCGGCGGCGCACCGCTATCGCCACGGCAATACGCATCGGTGTGGCGCGCAGTCGAGCCGGTCGTCGCGGCCGAGGCGCCGCAAGCGATCCGGGTCGCCGGGGAGGTCGCGCCGTGGAGCACGGTCTTCTTCGAGGACATCGCCTACGACAAGCTGCCGGGTGTGGAGGCGCTGTCCGCGCACGTCTACACGAGGTGGAGCCCCGTCCCGCCGTCCAATTTCCTTGTGGTCGCGGCGCGGCACCAGCTGCCCTGTTGGTTCGACGAAGGGCTCCAGGTGCCCGGCGCGTGGCAGTACGACTGGACCCGGCCGGCGGCCGAACTCACTGGCGCGACCGTCCTGGGAGCATGGCTCTCGTGACCGGCTAGGTGCCCCGCCGCCTACCGTATTAGATGTGCCGAGCTCCACCGACGGACACGATCAGCAGCCACGGGTGCGGCGCCTTGCGCTCGTGTTGCGTCCAGAACGGGAGCTCCGCGAAGTGCTCGCGGAGATCGAACGCTGGGCGCACGAGCGAGGCGCGGTGCTGGTGGGTCAGGAGGACGACGCGCGCCTCGGGGACGAGGTCGACCGCCGGCCTGAGGAGTCGGTGGCAGCCGGGGCTGACGCCGTCCTCGCGCTCGGAGGCGACGGCACGATGCTCGGCGCGATGCGTCTCGCTGCACCGCACGACGCGCCGGTACTCGGCGTGAATCTCGGGACCCTCGGATACCTGACCGAGCTCGACGCCACCCAGCTCACCGCGGCGCTGGCGGCGCTGGCCGACGGCCGTTACCAGGTGGAGACACGCACCGGCCTGCGACTCGCCCCGCGCGACGGTCAGGACGCCCGGATCGCTTACAACGATGTCGTCGTGACGCGCGTGCCGGGCCGCGGTCAGGCAGCGCTCGGCCTGCGCATCGACGGCGAGCTGCTCGCGCGCTACGCCAGTGATGGCGTGATCACCGCGACTCCGCAGGGATCAACGGCGTACGCGTTCGCGGCCGGAGGGCCGCTCGTCTCGCCGCGAGCGCAGGGGATGATCGTGATCCCCGACGCGCCGCACGGGCTGTTCAACCGCGCCGTCGTGCTGTCCGAGGGCGAGCGGCTGGGCATCGAGGTGCTGCCGACGAGCGCCCCGGTCTCGATCGAGCGGGACGGCCGGCTGTTAGGTCACGCCGAGGCGGGGGCCACGCTCGAGGTCCAGGCTCAGCCGAACGCTGCGCGCGTCGTGCGCGTGCATGCGGGCGGGTTCGCCGAGCGCGCGCGTCGCAAGCTCGGCATCGCAGATCCTGCCGGCCTCGCGGACTACGATCTCGCCGGCCACGAGCGCTAGCCGGGCGGCGAGCCGCCGCCTAGGGCCGGCCGCGCGGGCCCCCGAATGTGCGCAGCATCAGCGCCACGAGCGGGCCGCCCGGTGCACACGCCACGGCGACGCAGCCAATCAGCAGAACGGTCGATGCGAACGGCCCGAGCACTCCGAACGCGCCGATCAGGCCAGCCGCCACCGCGGCGCCGAGCAGAAGTGGATGCGGGCGGGACATCAGGGCTGTTATCGGCATTACGCGCCGGATTCCCAAATGGCCGGAAAAACGTCGACGCCGCGTCCGTCCCGGAGTAGGCTGCTGCGGGCAACGCACAACACGGAGGTGTCGCCCAAATGTATGCACGGGTCACCACGTTCCCAGGGCTCGCGCCGGAACGCATCAAGGCCACGCTTCAAGAGTTCCGGGAGATGAATCTCCCCCGGCTGGAGGAGCAACCGGGCTATCGCGGCGTCTGGTGCGGCGTCGACTTCACCGGCGGGCGCGCGATCGCCGTGACCTACTGGGAGTCGCTTGACACGCTGCACGCCAGCGATTCCGTCGCCAACGAGGTCAGGGCTGCAGCCGTCACGCGTGGCGGCGTGGACCGCAACCGCCCGCCGATCATCGACCGCTACGAGGTCGTGCTCGAGAAGGAGCCGCTCACGGCCTGACCGTCCGCTCGCGCAGCCCGCACGAGATCGCATGCTCGGTCCGAACGACGAGGTGCGGGTCACGGTGATCGCGGATGCGCGTCCGCTGCGCGAGCGGATCGCGGGCATCCGGCGTCCGGCCACGATCGGGCCGCTGGCGGTGGTGGTTGTCGGCGTGGTGGTTGTGGGCGTGCTGGTCGCGGGCGTGCTGGTTGCGGGCGCGCCGGGGCCGGGCGCGCCGGGGCGGGCCGGCCGCAGCACCGCACGCCCTGGGGCGCAGAGGGTGGGATCGCCGGGGGTCGCGGCCGCGTTCGGCTACCCGCTTCGGTGTCTCAGCGTCACGACGGCGACATCCGACCGCGCCTATGCGCGCGCCGATTTCAACCGCGCGGCGAGTTGCGGGCGCTTCGGGTGGTCGGCGACGCCCGTGTTCCGTCGCAGCGACGGCGCGTGGCGCCAGGTCCTTGGGGCGACCAGCTTCTCGTGTCCGGTGGCAGGAGTGCCAAGGGCCGTCCAGAGTGAGCTCTCGATCTGCCCGTGATTCATAGCTGGCAGCTGGGGCACCAGTACGTGGTTCTGCCGCCGACCCTCGCGCGCTCGAGTGCGTGGCCGTCACGCGGGCAGACGCCCTCGGCGTTTCGGGCGGCGATGAAGCGGCCGGTGTGCGCGCCGCCGAGGCGGATCGCCGAGCGGATCGCGGAGCGGACCTCGCGGCGCAGCCGATCGAGCTCCTCGGTCGAGAGGTCGGAGACGATCCGCCGCGGGGCGATCCGCGCCTGCCACAGCACCTGATCGGCCAGCAGGTTGCCGATGCCGGAGATCGCGCCCTGGTCGAGCAGGCGCGCCTTGATCGGCGCGCGCCCGGTCCCGATCCGAAATCGGAACTCGTCGCGTCCGACCAGGGCCGCGTCGGGACCGACGTGGGAGTAGTCGGGGTTGAGCACGGCGCGCCCGAGCCGCCGCTTGTCGCGCAGGGCGAGTCGGCCTCCGTCCTCGAACTCGACCGCGAACCGGTCCCAGCGCGACCGGTCATCGGGATCGACGACGATCCGTCCCGCCATTCCAAGATGCAGACCGAGCGCCGGCCCGTCCTCGGTCTCGAGCCACATGAATTTGCCGCGCCGGTGGGCGCGGTGGAACCGGTGGCCGGTCAGCGCCGCGCCAATCTCACCGGGCGCGTGCGGCCGGCACACGTACGTGTCACGGTCGTCGACGGCGACGATCCGCCGCTCGAGCGCCGACTCGAGCGTCTGGCGGGCACGTTCCGCCTCGGGCAATTCGGGCATGGATCCAGCCTAGTCATGCGCCCGCTTACGGCTGGGCGCGCCACGGGTCTCCCCGGCCCGCGGCGCGCCCAAGCTGAGCTCAGTGGAGCAACTGCAGCGAGTTCGCCGCCGGCCCGGAACCCGAGTCGTTGACGAAGTAGATCCCGCGGTTGCCCGGTGCGAGCGCGAGGCCAAACAGGTCGCCTGCGCCATCGGCCACGAGCATCTTGGTCGAGACCTGGTGACCGCCCGCCGTCGTCTCCACGGCGTTGCCGTCGCCGCCGTTCATGGTCACGACGTCGCCGTTGGGGGCGATCGCGAGGCCGAGCGGGTCGTTCAGCGAGCCGCCCTTCGAGACCGTGTGACCGCCGCCTCCGAGCGCGGACCCGCGGGTCATTGCGTGCGGGATCGAGGCGATCCGGTTCCCGTTGGAGTCGGCCACGTAGAGCACGTCGTCGCGCCCGAGGCCGACACCGGTCGGCCCGACGACGAGCGCGTTTGGATCAGTGTGCTCCGCGAACCCCTTGCCGATCACCCGGTTCGAGGTGACGTGCACGTGCCTGTGGCGGACGCGAAGCGTGATCCGCACGACCGTCCCCTTGTTCACGGTCGAGCCGCCGGCCGCGACCGTGCCGTTGAGCACATTGGTCACAAACAGCGTCGCGCGGTTGCCGTGCTCGACGGCGCTCATGTCCCATGGGCCATTGATATCGCCGCCGGACAGCGTCTTCACGACATGGCCGTGCGAGTTGAGGATCGTCAGCGCGCCCGCCGTGGCCGCCGAGGACATCCCGCCGGGTGCCGGCAGGCTGCCGACGATCACGAATCCGCTCCGCAGTTCGACGAGTGCCGTTGTCAACCCGACCGCCATCGTCGAGGTGGGCGCCGGCACGACCGCAAACACGTGCGCGTGGCCGCTGGGTGAGATCTCCATGATGCTCGAGCCCGTGCCCTGCTGATTCTGCGAGTTGTTGAAGTTGCTCACCAGCACGTCGCCGCGCCGCAGATCTCCCGTGGTCCGCTGGACCACCGCAACCCCGTACGGGTTCTCGTCCCCCTTCGCCGGGCCACTCGGCGGCACGGCCGAGCTGAGCGTCTTGATCGTGCCGAACCGATCGATGAACGGCTTGGCGGACGCGGCGGACGCAGTGGCGGCGAATGCCGATGCGACCGGCGCCAGGACGAGCGCCCTCTGATGGCTTCTCATATGAGTTCCTTTCCCCGGCCGTTGTAGGGCTTGGCTTGTAAGGAGCCTGGTCGGGACTCCCCTTCTGCCGACCCCGCTGGGCGGTGATCCTTCCCCGAGACGGCCTCCAGGCGAAGGTTTTAGCTCGCCCTTATCCCCGCTGCAGGGGGTGTCGCTCGGCGCGGGGTGCTGGGCGTTGCGCACCGGATCTAACGATCCGGAACACCTTTGTGTGCCACCGTTACCAGCGTATAGTGCTTTGGTGGTGACCAGCAAATGTGAACGGTCGGTGATCGCGTCGAGCTGACGGTCGCCACGGCGAGGGGTGATCGTGGCCCCCAACCGGGGGATCGCCAGCTGGCCCCCGGCGACCTCGAGCTAGTGCAGACGTTTCTCAACAGTCGCTGGGACCTGACCAGCCGCAACGAAGAGGAGCTTGCAAGCCCCAGCGCGGTCAGCACGTGGTTCTTCGAACACGGGCTGTTCGGTCGCCGGTACGCGCTGACCGAGTCAGATCGCCGCCGGGTGCTTGAGGTGCGAGAGGGGCTTCGAACGATGCTGTTCGTCAACAACGGCGCGTTGGAGGATCCCGGGGTCGTGGCGCGGGTCAACCGGGCGCTGCGCGTGCCGCGAATCTACATCCAGTTCGCAGCGGCCGACGCTCCGCAATTCAAGTCACGGCCTCGGGATCTTGACGGCGCGCTGGCGCTGATCGCGACGATCGTTGCGCTGTCGCAGCTCGATGGAAGCTGGTCACGGATGAAGGCGTGCCGCGGCCGTGATTGCGGATGGGCGTTCTACGACCACAGCCGCAATCAGGCGAGCCGCTGGTGTGCGATGTCGGTGTGCGGCTCACGCGCCAAAGTGCGGGCGTATCGCAAGCGACGGGGTGGCCCTGCGACATGAGTTCGGTGTTCGGCTCCAAGGCTGACGCAGACGATGGCGACGCATCCTCTGAGCCCGTGCTCGGTCCAGCGTCCTCGTCGCCGAGCTTCTCAGAGCGATCGCCGGGCTGGATTGCGGCCTCGGGGCCCCGCGTGATCATGACTTCGATCTTGGGAGAGACGCCGATGGACGGACACGATGCGGGAGAGACTGCTCGAGGGTCGCGCAGTAGGCCGATCAAGTCGTGCTACCCGGCCCTTGCGATCGTCGGGCTGCTGACCGGTCTGGCGCTTGCCGGGTGTGGCACGTCCGCGCGCTCGGCGACGTCCGCGAAGGCGGCGGCGCGGCCGAAGCCGCCGCCCGTGTGCAGGCCGGCGGCAGGCATGGTGATTGCTCGCTACGCCGGGGTTGGTGCCGGCGCGCTCCGGGCGCGAGCGACGACGGGGGACAACTCGGAGCCGGAGTGCCATTTTCGTGGTCCGGGGGTGTCCGTGGTGGTCAACATCGATTCCTCACCGCAGCCTTATCAGCGGTTGGAGCGGACGATCGATGAAGATTCGCAGTCGTTCGGTGCGGTGCGGAACTTCACGCCGCCGGTGATTGTGCCGAAGCTCGGGTTGGGCGCGGCGTGGGTGCCTGACCAGTCGATGCTGCTGACGAGCGATGGGAGGCGTCTGCTCACCATCACGGTTGCGTGGCGGGGGCAGAAGCGGGCGCGCCAGGTCGCGCTCGCCACAATGGTCGCGCGCCTGTACCTCGGCAAGTCCATCCCGGCCAGCGCTGTTCCGACCGGTGAGGTGTGAGCGCACCGAACGCCACCCCTCACGCCGCGATGTCGTCCCGGTCGCAGAGGTCATCTGGAGCGCATGATGCTGGGTATCAACCGATGGCTGATGGGTGAACCCGCCTACGGCGTTGGCATGATCGGCCTGAGCGCATCGGACAGCACGGGAGCGATGAACCTCGACCATTGCGGGATCACGTGGGAGTTGTCGCGATAGAGGATGATGTTGCCGACGATCACCGGGCACCTGGTGGGGGTGCAGAACCATGACGTCGGATCGATCGTGTTGATGTGTTCCTGCCTGGCCAGCGCAAGCTCGGCGGTCTTGAGGTGCGGCAGGAAGACGGCATGGTTGCGTTCCGTTGTGCATGCCGTCACATCGGACATATGGTTCGACACGCATTCGGGGGCCGAGTCCTTCAGGGCTGGTACGTCAGAGATGAACACCACATGTTGGGCGTGTTTACGAAGGAACACGAATGTCGCTGCCAACCCGTTCAGCCAAGTGTTCCCGTACCCTGTGGGAACTCCTGGCAGCGGTCTCACCAAGGCGGACTGGTAGCGGGCGCCTGCCACGACCACCAGAGCGGGGTGCATCTCCGCGATGCGCGTCAAGGCATTAGCCCTCCATTGCGGACATTCGGGATACTGCGTCCCGAACCATCGGATTCCAACCTCCGGCGGTGGGCACGCCGCCTTGCTGTAATCAACCAGCCGCCAGTGCCGCTGCTTGCTGATCCAGTCCAGCGCGGGGAACCAGGTCGCGGCGTGCGAATCCCCGAACAGCACCACCGACGTGTGGGACTTCGTGTCACCGTAGATGCACGGCTTGCTCTCGACACCGGACTCGAAGAGCGAGCATCCGTTTTCGGCGATGAGCGGCTTCGCACTCGCCGCCTCTCTTAGCGGCGGATCCAGATTGGCCGGAACCGTCCTGGTATTCGCGCCTCTCCGGAGATCTGCCGCCAGCCGCGACACCGTCAACCTCGGGCCACCGGTGGGAGCCGCCACCGCAGGCCCGGGCCGAAGAGCGGCGAGAGGACCTGAGAACGATACGACCGCGAGCGAGGTGGCGACGAGCGCGGCCCCGCCGGCCAGACCTAGAGCCGGGCGGCGGACGATCAGCTGCATCCGGCGGATCGGCCGCACGACCACCACAAACGACACCACCGCGAAGAGAAGTGAAAGAGCAGCCATGGCAAGATCCTCCAGTTCAGTAGTACGCCCACGACGGCGACTGAGGCGTCTGCGAAGCCGAGGCAAGGAACGACCCTGCCGCCAGGATCCCCGACCGCGACGAGCGTCTGTGCCTCACGCGGGTAACGTAGCGATCGCCATCGCGGTCAGCCGCGATCGCCTTGGTTCTCCCGCCGCCCCTGCCTCCCGCGATCGGTTCGGCGACGCAACAGGCGTCAGCGGAGACCCGCGCGTGCCGACCAGCACGTCGCTGGTGAAGGCCGGGCCGACACCTGCCTTCGTGCTCGCGCGGGTACGCGCCGCTGCCGGCGCCGGCGTGGCTGCCTATGTCC
>CAWCMQ010000014.1:0-28517 GCA_963796645.1 uncultured Solirubrobacterales bacterium
ACGGCACGGCTCGCTCTGCTTCCCCGGCGTGATTGCATACGTCCGTGTCGCAGATGCCGATTGCCGGAGAGCTGGCCAAAGCGCTGGCGGTGGCGCTTGCCGAGGAGTTTCCCGGACCCGTTGAGGTGCACGGGCTGGAGCGCTTGACCGGGGGCGCGAGCCGCGAAACGTGGTCATTCGACGCCGTCGACGCGGCCGGCGAGCGACACGGACTGATCCTCAGGCGCGACTTCCCGGGGCGCGCTGAGCCGGGCGACGGGGATGTAGCCGAAATCGACCGCAATGTGGAGCTCGCGCTACACCGCGCCCTTCACGGAGCGGGCGCGCCGGTTCCCCGACCGCTCGGCGCGCCGCCGGCGGAGCTGGGGTTGCGCGACTGCTACCTGATGGAGCGAGTGGACGGCGAGAGTCGGCCGCGCGCGATTGCTCGCAAGCCGGAGCTCGCTGGCGTGCGGTCGAGGCTGGCGTCTGAGGTCGGGTGGGCGCTGGCAAAAATTCATTCGGTCGACACGGCGAACGTTCCGCAGTTGCCCCACAGCGGCGTCGATGAGCAGTTCACGCTCGTGCGCCGGTTCCTGGACCGGGGACCGGCGCCGCGCCCGGCGCTCGAGCTGGGCCTGCGCTGGTGCCTGGAGCGAAGACCCGACTCGTCCGGCGATCTGCGGCTCGTCCACGGCGACTTCCGCAACGGGAATCTGATCGTCGGCGAGGATGGCCTGCGCGTGGTCATCGATTGGGAGTACGCGCACCTGGGTGAGCCGCTCGAAGACCTTGGGTTCCTCTGCATGCGCCCTTGGCGCTTTGGCAACGACGACGCTGAGGTAGGCGGCTTCGGCTCGCGCACTGATCTCTACCGCGCCTATGAGCAGGCGGGCGGCGGTCATGTGGATCCCGATGTCGTTCACTTCTGGGAGGTGCTCGGAACGCTGAAATGGGGCGCGCTGTGCGTCCTGCGCGGGATGGAGCACGTGTCCGGGCGCAACCGCTCCGTCGAGCTGGCGGCGATCGGCCGCCGCGTCGCCGAGACCGAATACGACCTGCTCGAGCTGTTGGCCTGATCGTGCCCGAGGACCGCCCGACAGCCAACGAGCTGATCGCGTCCGCCGCGGAGCATCTGGCCGTCAACGTGCGCCCGGCGCTCGGCGGGCACGGAGCGTTCGAGGCGCTGATCGCCGCCAACCTGCTAGCGATCGCGCTGCGCGAGCTCGAGCTCGGCCCCGATCTGCGCGCATTGGACGAACGCGACCTGGCGCAGTTGCTCGGGCACGATGCTCCGCTGGCGGAGCTCGAGGCACGTCTGGTCGAACAGATCCGCGAAGGTGAGCTCGATGACCGCCGGGCAGAGGTCCTCGCGGTGCTTCGCGCGAGCGTGCGGCGGCGGCTGCGGATCGCGAATCCCGATTACGAGCGTGAGGAGGCCTGACCCCAATGGAGTTCGAGCTGTCCGAGAAGGTGCGTGAGCTCAGAGAGCGAGTCGTCGCGTTCATGGACGAGCGCGTGTATCCGGCCGAGCCGGAAGTCGCAGCGTTCGTCGAACGCACTCGTGGGACGGCGATCCCGCCCGTGATCGAGGATCTCAAGCGCGCCTCGCGAGACGCCGGCTTATGGAACCTCTGGATGCCCAACCCCGAGTACGGACCAGGCCTGTCGAACCTCGAGTACGCGCCCCTGTGCGAGGTCATGGGTCGGTCGCTGATCGGTCCCGAGATCTTCAACTGCAGCTTCCCCGACACCGGCAACATGGAGGTGCTGGCGCAGTTCGGAACTGCCGAGCAGAAAGAGACATGGCTGTATCCGCTGCTCGAGGGGGAGATCCGCTCGGCGTTCGCCCTGACCGAGCCCGACTCGGCCTCGTCGGATCCGACCAACATCCAGTCGACGATCTCCCGCGATGGGAACGACTACCTCGTCAACGGACACAAGTGGTTCATCAGCGGCGCGTCCGATCCACGCTGTGAGGTGTTCCTGTTCTTCGGGCTCTCCGATCCAAGCGCCCGGCGGCATGCTCGCCACTCGCTGATTCTCGTGCCCGCGCGCGCCCCGGGCGTCGAGGTCGTACGCAACATGCGGGTGTTCGGCTTCGAGGATGCCCCCTCCGGACACGCCGAGGTCCGGTTCGACGACGTTCGCGTCCCGGCCACGAACATGCTCCTCGGCGAAGGCCGCGGCTTCGAGATCGCCCAAGCGCGGCTCGGCCCCGGGCGGATCCATCACTGCATGCGCGCGGTCGGCATGTGCGAACGCGCGCTCGAATTGATGACCGACAGGGCACTCGCGCGCACCGCATTCGGGCAGCGATTGGCGGACATGGGCGTGGTGCGCCACCAAATCGCCGAGTCCCGCATCGAGATCGAGCAACTGCGCCTGCTGACCCTGCACACGGCGTGGACGGTCGACCAGGTCGGCGGGCGAGCCGCGCGATCTCAGCTCGCCCAGCTGAAGGTCGCCGCGGCGAACGTCGGCCAGCGGGTGCTCGATCGCGCGATCCAGGTCCACGGAGCCGCCGGGCTCTCCCAGGACCTACCGCTCGCCCAGATCTACGCCGGGATGCGCGCGCTGCGCTTCGGCGACGGACCCGACGAGGTCCACCGCGAGACGATCGCAAAGCTCGAGCTCAAAGCACGAACCGAGCACGCGGCCACGGCAAAACCGGACCCGTGTTAGCCCACCTCCTGAGAAGATCAGCAGCCCCGACGCCCAAGCATCGAAGGCCCTCCTTCGGCGACAAAACGAGCATCCGACTGGGTCGGCGGCGGTCCCGCTCCGCGCGGACAGCACGCACGCCCCTGGCTATCGCTTTCGCCAACTGGACGGCTTCACGTCCGGTGACCGCCTCAGCGACGATGCAAAGGTCAGATCATGCCGTGCGTCCATCGTCGTCAACCAGGCTCGAGACGCCGCGCGCGAGCACGATGTCAGTCTGAAGCGAGCACCATGGCCGGTCGATGCCCGGTGGGCGTCTGGGGTCGTCGCTCTCGCGCTGCTCGAAGCGGCGGATCAGAGACGACTTGACCGCGAACACGGCGTCGGAATCAAGGTACTCGCTGTCCTGGTCGAAGATGTGCGTTACCAGCGTCACGTAGCCGTCGGCGCGCACGACGACGTGGATGTGCGCCGGCCGCCACGGGTGCCTCCCGCTCGCGTCAAGCATCGTCCCGACCGGCCCGTCATCCGGAATCGGGTACGGGACCGGGCGCACGGTCAAAAACGCAAACGAGCCGTCCTCTCGCGTACAAAACCGGCCGCGCAGATGGTGCTCGGGCGCTGCGGGATCCTGAACGGCGTACAACCGGTTCTCGCCGTTTTGCCACACATCGAGCTCAGCTCCAGCCACCGGCATCCCGGTATCGACATCGAGCACGCGACCGTGGATCCAGGCCGGGACGCCGGCCTCCAGTTCGGCGATGTTCGCGCCGTACTCACGCAGCGGTGAGCCCGGGACGTAAAAGGGTCCAAGCACGGTCGACTCAGTCGCTCCAGGCGGCAGCGGGTGTCCGAGCGCGTCGACCAGCATCGAGAGTCCCAACGCATCTGACCACAGAATGAACTCTTGCCGGCGTTCGTCAGTAACCTGGCCGGTGCGGGTCAGTGCGTTGATCGCGGCCTGCCACTCCCGCTGGCTCAGGTCGGTCTCCGCGGCGAATTCGTGCAGGTGACGCACAAGGGCCTGCAGCAGCTCGCGAAGCCGCTCATCGCGGCAACCGTCGAAGCTAGCGATGACCTTGGCAGTGATGTCCGCGGGACTGGTTCGGGTGGTTCCACTCACTCGCGTAGCTCCAGTCAAGACCGTTCGTCAAGTACGCCGCCGGCCGTGTCAACACGAGAGATCCGCGCGGCCCGCACGGCCTGTAAGTATGCAATGGCGGTCGCCGGCATCGGGCGCGAGGTTTTCACGGGAAGCGGGGGTGGGCAGAATTGTGCCGTGGCGTCGTACAGCGTCAACCAGGTCGGAATCGAGCATGCCCGCGAGCTGGTCGCCAAGCGCCAGTACGTGCTGCGCAGCGAGTGGGGGGACGTGCAGCCGCGCGCTGCGGCAGAAAATGCATATCTGGAGCGCCACGGGTGGGAGAAATACGCGCAGTGGTTTCTCGGCCTGACCGACGGCGCGGCCGAACAGACCAAAGCCAGGTACGCGTTCGTGATCGGCGACTTCCGCCGCATCCACCGCTCCGGGATCATCGCCTGCCACTATCGCGCGGCGGAGTGGCGGCATAAGGCGATCGAGCTGGCAGCCCACGAGCTACTGCAGTTCCTCGACCACACCGCCTCCGGGTAACGCGCCACCGCGGGCGGCATCGCCGCTCAACCCGCCGAGAGCATCCCAGCGCCCGTGCAGGCGGCGATCCCCGCGTCGCCGAAGCGCTCGCCCGGCACGGGGCGCCGATACGACGAAAGGCAGCGTCCGATGTCACATTGGCTTCATGCTGGCGTGCGCGAGAACAATTCACAGCTTCGCCGTGACGGTGCAGCACCAGCCTGATAGCGTCCACGCCACTGGAGGCAGTTTGAGCAATGGGGTCGCTTCTCGGGAAGCTCCGTCTGCCGCACCTGATCGCCATCGGCGTTATCGGCGTTGTGCTCGCGGGCGGCCTCCCGAGCAAATGGTTCGGCCTCATCAGCTCCGAGGTCAACCAGGTCGCGCGGTTGCGAACGTGCCTTGAACGGCACAGCGTCGAATTCGTATCGTTGGTTACCAGCATCGGCGACGCGCAATCGCTCCTGAACAAGTCGCAGGGTGCCCGCGTGCGCGCCGTCCATGTTGCCGAGCGTGAAGGGCGGCTGCAGCGGCGCGAGGGGCGGGCGATCGTCGCGTGCGCCCACACCGTGTCACGTTGAGGCAGGGCGCGGCATCAGTCACGTCTCGCAGCGTCGAGCGTGCCGTCGACGAACGTGGCGTGAGGGCGCGACCCTTCACCTCGTCGCACGCGTCACGGCACAGATGGGTCCAGGCATCCCCGCTGAGGCGAGCAGCCCTGAGCCACCTCTGTCCGCTTTGGGAGGTCGCAACCGAGCGGCGCATGGCGCTAGCCGAAGGTGAACACGTAGGCCTCGATGCTTGGAGCGAGGAAGGTGATCTCGAACGTGCGATCCGTGATCGGCCCTCGCTCGCGAACCAGCTGATAGAGCCGCGGTTCGGCCGCAATTCCGTGGCCTGCTTGATCCACGTCTAGCCCATGCGCATCGCCTGGCGTCTCGCCGTCGATGAGCACTCGGAACGGCACGGACATCCCTCGCTCCCTCCCTCGCAGGACGAGATGCACGTCACGGGCATGGAAGCGGAACACGATCCCTCCCTCGGCTCGGTTCAGCACACTGGCCCCGCTCTCGATCGTCCAGTCCCCGGAGAGAGCCCAGTGGTTGAGCCTCAACGAATCTGGCGCGACATACGTTCGAGGCTCATCGAACGCGACACCACCGGGAGACGCGAAGTTCTGAGTTTGCTCGTAGCCGAGGTACGTCTCGGGAGACGCCAGGTTCGTCCAATCGGCCTGCGCCTCGAAGCCGTCGGCAGCGACCGAGACCAGAGCCTCATCGACACCCTCGACCCCGGCCGCGCGCAAGAGGCGCTGAATGACCCGTTCGCACTCTTCGTAGCGACCCTCGCCGAACTGGTGGTGGCGGATTCGTCCCTGCGTGTCGGCGATGTACACGGCGGGCCAGTAGTGGTTGCTGAACGCCCGCCAGACCCCATAGTCGCTGTCGATCGCGATCGGGTACACGAGCCTCATGTCTGTCACGGCTTGGCGGACGTTGTCGACGTCTTGCTCGAAGGGGAACTCGGGCGTGTGCACGCCAACCGTTACCAACCCCGCATCGTGGTACTTCTCCGCCCACGCGCGGACGTACGGGAGCGTACGGAGCCAGTTGATGCAGGTGTACGTCCAGAAATCAACGAGAACGACCTTCCCCACGAGGTCTGCCGCGGCGAGCGGGGGCGAATTCAGCCACCCGGTCGCCGCGGCGAAACCCGGGAGGTGACCCTCTGAGGACATCGGGGCCGGCCCTCCATGGCGCAACGCGTCGAGCCAGCTCATGTCGGTGAAATTGTCGCTGCTCCTATCCTGACTGCTTCCGCAGTGACCTGAAGCTCGCGCGGATCTCTTCTGAGAAGGGTTGCGGCTGTTCCGAGGCGGCGAAGTGGCCGCCCCGATCGAGCTTGTTGTAATGGATGAGGTTGTGGGGGTACGCGCGCTCTGCCCAGCTTTGCGGGGCTTGGTAGAGCTCGTCGGGAAAGACGCTGATCGCAAATGGGATCGTGATGTTCTTGGCGTCGAAGAAGTCGGCCTTGTTCTCCCAGTAGAGGCGAGCGGCGGAGATGCCGGTGTTCGTTAGCCAGTAGAGGGTGATGTTGTCGAGCAGGTCGTCTCGGGTGAGGTCGCTCCGGTAGGTCCCCTGAAGGACCTTCTCCACGAGCCCGGGTTGACCGGTTCCGTCGCCGTGGTCGAGCGCGAACGCGGCCAGATCGATCGGTGAATCCGCCAGCCCGTAGAGCGTTTGCGGGCGCGTGGCCATGATCAGTGCGTAGGCGACGTGCTTGGCGTAGAAGTTGCTCAACTGCTCGTACGCGCGCAGCTCGTCGCCTGAGAGATCGGACGGAGGCGGGTCGCCGCGCTCGAACCCCTTCACGAGCTCGGCTGGCGCGGTACCCGGCATGTTGGAGTGAATGCCGAGCAACTCCGGAGCTGCCTGAGCACCCATCGTTTGCGTGACCGCCGCGCCCCAATCGCCGCCCTGGGCGACGAACCGGTCGTATCCGAGGCGCTTCATCAGCACGACCCAGGCGCGCGCGATGCGTACCGGATCCCAGCCGGTGCTCGTCGGCTTGGCGGAGAAGCCGTGGCCCGGCAGCGAGGGAATCACCAGATGGAACGCGTCGGATGCGCTCGCGCCGTGCGCCGTGGGATCGGTGAGCGGCTCGATGATCTTCAGCTGCTCGATGATCGAGCCAGGCCACCCGTGGGTGACGATCAGCGGCAGCGCGTCCTCGTGCTGAGAGCGAACGTGAATGAAATGAATGTCCAGCCCATCGATCTCGGTAATGAAGTTCGGTAGGGCGTTCAGTTCCGCCTCGCACTTGCGCCAGTCGTAGTCGGTTCCCTAGTAGCGCGCGAGCTCCTGCATCATCGCGAGCGGCACCCCCTGCGAGTCGTCGCTGACGGTCTCGCGCTCGGGCCACCTGGTCGCGTTCACGCGGCTCCGCAGCTCGGTGAGCTCCTCCTCCGGAAAATCGACGTGAAACGGGCGAATAGCGGCGGGGCCGCTGCCCGTCTGTTCTCCGACTTCTGTAGCGGACATCTGAACCTCCAAAGGTCTTGGCGGGAGCGCTAGGGCCCGGTCCATGGCTCCCGTGTAGCACCACGCACACTCCTCCCTACGAGCAGGACTGTCAAGGCCTCCCAACGCACTCGCGAGAGTGCTCGCGAAGGTCAGCAGCAGCGACCGCGACGTTGGGCAAAGTCCCGCGTCAACAGCAAAGGAGGTACCTCCGGGGATCGAAGATCGTCCCCCTGCTCGTCGCAAGGTGCGCGACCCGAGAAGCCGGATCCGGACGCGAGCAGCCACGGTGAAGTCGTGACTGCTCCGCACCAGAAGGAGCGATCTGGACCGGATCAACGTGGCTGCTTGTTGGCAAGGAGAAGTCCCCCGGAGCACGATCTGGTCTAGGGGCAGCTCACGGCGCATACCGCCTGCGTGATGGCCGGATTTACCGTTTGATTTCGACGAGGAGAACCCAGCTGTTGATGAGCCCGGCGCTCGTGGCGAAGGCCATGGCCCCGCCCAGCCAGTAGAGACCGCCAATGCTGATAGTGATCATCGCCACTGCGGCGATGGCGGCGAGCGTGGTGAGCAGGCTCCCGGGGAGGGCGTGGCTCACTCGCCAGCTGAGGGGGTCCTCGCGCTCGTGTTGCCAGCGCGGGCGGTCGACCTTCAAGACGAGCGCGACGAGGCCGGCGGCGAGGATCGCCAGGCCGACGCCGATCGTTGTGTGCGACAGGCCGGGCGTGAGGACGAGAAGGCTGCCGATGAGTGGGTAGGCGAAGAAGATCAGGGGTTTCGACGGCGCGAGCGGGCAGGAACTTGTCGGCGATGATGGCGTCGAGGTTGAAGGAGATCGCCACGAACGCGAGACCGAGCAGCGCTCCTGATGCTCCGGCGAGCGCGACGCAGAGGTCATGCCACGGTGCGGGGTCATACGCGGTCATCTTCCCTCGTGCGGGCTATGGTGCCGGACGACGTTCAGAGGCGCGCCCTGCAGCGCGTCGCTGCTGATCCAGGGCGCGTGTGTGCTGTGTCGAGCTGTCGGCATCGTGTTCCGCACGGGGGTGCCGGTTACTGATGCAGCGTGTTCTCGAGCCAGTCGAACGCGGCGGTCCAGAACACGACTGGTGCCATGCCCTCGCAGTGGCCGTCGGCGCCTTCGGCTTGGAGGAAGCGTCGGAACTCTTTCGGGCAGGTCAGTCGGTCGTAGAGTTCCTGGCCCTGTCCGGTTGAGACAACGTCGGTCTCGTTGTCGGTGATGTAGCTGGGGCACGTGATCGCGGTGACCTGATCGCGGGACGTGTAGCGACGCATGTCACCGATGTACCCGCGGACCGTCGTCACGCCGTTGGTGACCATGCGTGGTCCGAACAGCGTGTTCATTGCTGGGTTTTTCAACAGGGCCTGGAACTCGTCGTCCGCAGCGGGGTCGTCGACGTGGTTCCACAGCTCACCGAGCCGCGCTGACATCGCTTCGGCCACGTCGATCTGGCCTGGGTCGGCGATCATCGCCGCCAAGCGCGGCTCACCGGACGCGCCCCGGGGCGCGAGCAGGCCACCGAACGACCTGCCGACCAGCACGATCCGTTGGGGATCGACGGCGGGTTGGCGGACCACGGTGTCCACCATCCCGGGCACGACGTGCTCCCAATCCGGGCGCATGGGCTCGCGTCGCTCATACAGCGGGATCCCTGTGCCTGGGCCGTCGACTGTGACGAACGCCCACCCTCGGTCAAGCGCCGCGCCCGCGGATGCGAAGTTCTCCTCGGCCGTGCCGTCGTAGCCCCCGATGTGGAGGATGGTCGGGAACGGCCCGCTGCCCCGCGGCACGAACAGGTAGCCGGGCGTGTCGCCGTCGAGCACCACGCCGGGCGGGTCCAGCAGTGGGAGCGCTTTGCGAAACGCTTGGACGCTCGCTCTGTAGGCGGTCTGCAGCTCTGCGCCGTCGAGGTCGTCGCGGTGCCAGAAGAACGCTTGGCGGTAGTACTCGGCGGCCCGCAGGTAGCAGCCGCGCGCACTCACCGCGTGACCTGCGGTGAGAGCGGTATCGGCCTGCAGCACCAGCCTCCTGGCGAACGCCGACCACTGCCGGTACCAGCTGTCGCGGTCGCCCGGGGTGATCTGGGAGGCGATGTACAGGCACTCGCCCACGTTCGCCATGCCCGAGTCGCACTTCCCGACCGACCGCTGGAGCTGGCCGTCGAAGTTCGCATCATCGAAGTACAGCTTCACGAAGCACCCCCGGGTTCGGTCCACAGGAAAACATCGTCTCTACACCGTAGAATAAATCGTCGTGCCCGTCAAACCAACACGCCGACAACGCGGTCGCCCACCGCGCGTTTCCCGAGATCAGATCCTCGCCACCGCGCTGAGGATCGTCGACAAGAACGGCCTTGAGCAGCTGACCATGCGCCGACTCGGGGCCGAGTTGGGGGTCGACCCAATGACCGTCTACGGCCACGTCGCAGACAAGGCCGCACTGTTCGACGGCCTCGTCGAGCTCGTCCTCGGCGAGGTCGCGATACCCCCACCCACCGGGCACTGGGACGAGGACCTTCGAGCCGCCGCGCGCGCGGCACGCACCACCTTCCTCGCCCATCCCCACGTCATCCCACTGCTCGGCACGCGACCCCCGATCACCGAGCCCGCGTTCGCGCCGGTCGAGGCGATGACCTCGATCCTCCTCGAAGCCGGCCTGAGCGAAGAACAAGCCGCCGACGGGTTCGACTGCCTCGGCCGGGTGATCGTCGGCCACGTGCTCGCAGAAGCCGGCCGGCCCCCGGGCGGCGAGATCAGCGACGGCGAGCAGGAGCACCGCCACGCACAGCAGACTCTGCCCGCGGAGCGCTACCCCGCACTCGCGCGCGTGCGGCGCGCCGAGGTGCGCCACGACCCCCACCGGCTGTTCGAGCTGGCGCTCGACGGCCTGCTGCTCGCACTCAAGGCTAGCCGTCACGCGAGCACAGCCGCCACCACTCCCCCCACGCGACCGTGAGCCCACCCCAAGCCGTCGACCGTCGCCGAGATCGCGCTGGAGACGACCAGTCACGCGTCAGGTCCTGCCCGCGACCAGAACGCGGCGCGTCTCGCTACGAGCGCCGCCGGCGATCGCTCTTGCCTCCAAACCGGTGCCTCTTGTACGAGCGCAATGGCGACGTTTAGACGGGTCCGTCAGAGACGCAGGGCTGCTGGATCTTCGTGAGGCGGGTCTACGACACCCGTGTTTTTGCAGGCAGCAGGCCGTGGGTCACCAAGGAGGTCCTTCCTGCTCTGCCCGAGGAAGCCGCGCCGATACACTTGCAAACGGTGGCAGGTACTCGGGTTGCGCAGTGAGAACAGCGGCACGGCTAGTCGGTGTGGGGCGCAGAGTCAGGAGGCCCCTTAGCGCACCCCTCGCTGTGGGGGCAGCCGTGACGGCCGCGTCGCTCTGCTGCTTCGGGTGTGGTTCTTCCGTGACCGGCTCGGCGGCGACAGCAGCCGGAAGCCCGGCCGCCGGGGCGGCGAGATCCAGACCCATGCCGCGGGCCTCCGGCTTCGGCTCCAACTGGACCACGTACCACGGGAATGCTGAGGCGACCGGAGTCCAGGCGGCGCAGACCAAGCTCCGGCCTTCGCGGCGCGCCTGGACCTCGCCGACCCTCGACGGGCAGCTGTATGGCGAGCCGCTCGTCGCCGACGGCCGCGTCATCGCGGCGACCGAGAACGACACCGTCTACGCGATGGCCGCACACAGCGGACGCATCTTGTGGTCACGCCACCTGGCGAAGCCCGTGCCATCCGGTGACCTGCCGTGCGGTGACATCTCGCCCAAGGTCGGCATCACTGGCACCCCTGTGATCGACCTGAAGCGCAACGAGATCTTCGTCGACGCGGACACCCTGATAAAGGGCCCGTCTGCCTCGGGTGGTGTGGAAGCGTCGCACCATCTGTTCGGGCTCAACCTGTTCACCGGCAAGGTTGAGCTGAACCAGCGGGCGATGCCGAACGCCGGCGAGGACCAGCTCGCGCAGCTGCAGCGGCCGGGATTGGCGCTCGACCACGGTCTTGTCGTCATCGCCTACGGTCAGAACTCCGGCGACTGTCCCGGCCCGAACGGTCCTGCCCATGGTTACGTCGTCTCGATCCCGGAGCGGGGAGGACGGCTTCACTACTTCCAGATCGGCCGCGGCAGGGATCGGGGGGCGGTGTGGATGGGCGGCAGCTCTCCGGTCGTCGACCCCCACGGGAACGTCTACGTGGCGAGCGCCGACGGGTACAACCTAGGCGCGGGCCAACCGTACGACGACAGCGACGCGGTGCTCGAGCTGTCGCCGACCATGCATCTCGAGTCGATCTTCCACCCCAAGGACTGGCAGAAGCTCAGCGGCGACGATCTCGACCTCGGGACCGGGGACCCCGTGCTCGTGCATGGCTTCGTGCTCCAGGTCGGCAAGACGGACACCGCCTATCTGCTGCGTCAGGGACATCTCGGCGGCGCCGAGGGCGAGGTCGCGTCGCTTTCGGTGTGCAGTGGCGACCCGGACGGCGGACACGCGGTGAGGGGCTCGGTCGTCTACGTACCCTGCCCGAACGGTGTAACGGCGATCAAGGTCTTGACGAAGGCACCGCACCTGAAACAGCTATGGACCGACAACGACGGCGCCTCTGGCGCACCGATCATCGCGGACGGACTGGTCTGGACGATCGGAAGCGACAACGCGGTGCACGGCCTTAACCCGGCCAACGGTAAAGAGGTCGTCTCGATCCCCTTCGGCGCCTCGGCGAACCACTTCCCCACGCCGTCGGTCGGCGACGGCCTGCTGCTCCTTCCGGGCACCAACCGGGTCATCGCCTTCAAGGGTCCGGCCGGGCTGCCGCCGCCACCCCCCGCGCCTCCCGCGAGGTGAGAGCCGTCGCCGGCGACGTCCTGGACTCCTGGCCGTGTCGCTTCCCGCATGCGTTGGTCGCAGCGGAGTGCACGGTCTGCGTAGGCTGCGATCAGGCTGTCGACAGAAAACGCTAGGAGGAGCGGACCACCGTGACCGAGCACACACCCTTCATCGACTACGAGAACCTGCCCTCCCCGACCGAGGGCTTCCTCGTCACCCAGTTCATCACGGTACGAAGCGTCGCGCGGTCCCGCGCGTTCTACTCCGAGGTCCTCGGCGGTCAAGTGGTGCTGGAGGAGAACCCGTGCATGATCAAGCTCTCCAATTCGTGGTTGATCATGAACCCAGGTGGTGGCCCCACCCCCGATAAGCCCAGCGTCTCGGTGGTCAACTACGAGCCCGGGGACACCGTGTCGAGCTTCATGAACCTGCGCGTCGCCGACATTCAGGCGTGCTATGAGGAGTGGAGTTCGAAGGGGGCCGAGTTCGTGACCCCGCCGATCGATCGCGGTGCTGAGATTCGCTGTTACATGCGGGACCCCGACGGCTACATGATCGAAGTCGGCCAGTCCACGGGACTGCTCCACGGCAGACTCGCCAAGAAGCGGCCCGACGACCTGCCCGGCTAAGACGACAGGCCGTGTCACCGCGGTCGCCCTGAAGCGGTCTGATCGCGTCTCGCGCATCCGCCTGTCAAGACCTTTGCCCGAGGTGCTCGACACCGCCTCTGCGGGAGTGCGACTGGCACCCTTAGTCGTAGCGCCCCGCATCCCTGCGCAGAGTCGTCAGAGACGTGGACCCGGACGTCTCCTCGGTCGCCGTTTCGATCGTCACATCCGTGACGGGGCACAGCGAAAGCACCTGTCGGCCGACGTCTACGGCGACCGCGCATGCCACGGTTTGCCGTTCAGACTTGGGCGCTGGGACTGGGGTATGTCCCGCCAAGCGTGCACCGGGAAACGCCCAAATGCTGTCTCGTTCGAGACGTCAACGCGCTCGGGGGCTCATCCGAACCAACGCAGTCGCCCAGGCGGTCTACCCCTTTCGCACGTCTCGAGGCGCTCGTAGTAGCCCTGCTCCGAGAACAACACGCGAGCGAACCAGAGAATCGCGCGGCCGAACTTTCTCATGACATCGATCATAAGCGCCCGGCGCGACTGCTCAACTATCGCGTTGGAGATCACAGCGGCGCGACCTGCGCGAGCGCAACGGCGACGGAGGCCGCGTCGGGATCCGCTCGTCTGGGGACGTCTTGACGAAACAGCCGCGACGTCTTGGGACGTCTTCGGACATCTCGATGAGCCAGCAGGGACGTCTTGGGACGTTTTGGGACGTTTTTTCGAAAGTCTGCCCGGCTGCGCAGTACACCCGCGCGCATTTCTCCCGGATTCCCGGGACGTTTCGGGACGTTTACGGCACAGCACGGTCGTGCGTAGAGTGTGATCCTGTCGGTGAAGGGTTCGCAAGTGGGGCTCTGCGGTAGCCCGACGGTCTTCCGTGAGGGTCCATTTCGGTTCTTCTTCTTTTCGCGTGAGGAGGTTCGGGTCCACGTCCACGTCCAGCCGGCGGACGGCGAGGCGAAAGTCTGGCTCGATCCGGAGATCGAGCTGGCTCGCAACCACGGACTGAGCGACCAGGACTTGAGCCGCGTCCTAGAGTTGACGATCGATCACGAGCAGGAGATCAGAGATGCCTGGCGCAGCCACTTCCGAAGTTGAGGTCACGAACATCTCCAAGCACGGCTTCTGGCTGCTCGTCGACGACCGCGAGCTATTCCTCCCGTTCGATGAGTTCCCCTGGTTCAGGCAGGCGCCGATCGACGCGATCCTCAAGCTCGAGCGTCCGTCCCCCCGCCATCTGTACTGGCCTGATATCGACGTAGACCTATCGATCGACTCGATCGAGCACCCGGAGCGCTACCCGCTGAAGTCAAGGCGCTGAGCCCACCGATGCGAGAGGCCTACGCGGTGGCGGCTCGCTTCCCCTTGTAGCTCGTAGGGGGTGTCTGCGAACGCGACCGGACAGTGTTGCTGTCGGGCTTGATGTGCTTGCTCGCCCGCGGTCGTCCAGCTAGCAGTTGCTGGCAAGAGTCGGCCGCCGGTCAGACGAAGGTTCGCCCTTCCGCGTGGAGCGAGAGCGCGGGTCGGCGGCGTGGAGAGGCGCCCGTCCTTTGCTGTCCGCGGCGATCGACGAGGTGCTTGCTTTCGAGCCTCGCAGACAATAGGTTCGCAAGGCCGTCAACTTTGCGCTTACCACAACTCCACGAGGGGGATGCAGTGAAATACATGATCGAATACGAGGTTCGCACCGCTGGCCTCAGCCACGACCAGAACCTCGCTAATCAGGACGCGCTGCTGAAGGCGTTTGGCAAGTGGGCGCCTGAGGATGGCCTCAAGGTTCACGCATTTGTGTCCACCCTGAACAACGGTGGCTACGTGCTCGTAGAAGCCGCGGATGCTGACGTCGTGTACTCGTTCGTCTCGAAGTTCTTCTATTGGAACGATACGAAGGTCGTTCCCGTGGTTGATGTTGAGGAAATCGTCAGGATTGGCACTGAGTCGCTCGCGTGGGCTCGTGCGGCGCTAAACGATTAAGGAGCCTCCGACCGCGCGGGATTACGACGCTGCGCAACGACGTCGTATTCGCGCGTGCCGTAAGGGGTTAATCCGTCCGCAAGGCCCATCAGAGCGTCCCTTTGCGCTCGTAGCGGAAGGGGTGGGATCTGAGAACACGCGATCAAGGGACGATGCCGGAGCGGGTGGCGGTAGCGAGTCCTCGCTTGTCCCGTTCGGGCTGCGCGTCCGGGTCGGGCTATCGAGCGGAGGGTCGCATCGCCGTGGCTAGGTCGCGGTCACCGGCGAGGAGGTCCGCGAAGTCGAGTGTGACCGGCTGCTTGGGTTTGGTCTTGGTATGCAAGCTGGTGAATGGTCTGGCGGCGGCGGCCTTGAGCCGGGTGATTCTGCGTGTGAGCGCAATGATCTGCTTGGCATAGTGGCTGATCGCCGACCGCTGACGCTTGACTCCCGACTTGCTTTTGGCGTTGTGCGCACCGCTCTCCCGGTTGGCTGAGATCACGAGCGCTCTTTCGAGCGAGCCGATCCGAGCGAGGGCGGTGATCAGGCTGTTAAAGGCCCTGAATCGCTTGCCAGCGATCTTCGCTGGGTGGACCGGTTTCGGTTTGACGACCTTCTTGAAATGCGGATCGGGCGGGTCGTCGAGGATCTGCTTGGCCTCGGTTTCCTGCTGGATGTCGTAGGCGCGCATCAAGCCGATCGCCGCGCATGCAAGCCGGACCTCGCGGTCGGCGTGGGGAAAGCATCCGAGGGCGTCCTGAGAGTTGCGGAGGTTGGCCGCGTCGTCCGAGTACTTCTGGTAGGCGGCCAAGGCGGCGTCCTTCTGCGCCTCGGTCAACGGGCAAACGAGCGCATCCGCTGCCGGCGCGACATCGGGGCTCGGCGTTATAGGCCTACACGCCGGGACTCTGATCATGTTCGCTCTCTTCGCGCGGACCGTCACCGACTCGCTCGGCGGTTGACCGCCGAGGTAGAAGACCTCGTCGATGCTGGCGTCCGTGAGCTGGTAGGTGGCCACAATGGTGGTCGTGCCCGGCTGGTAGAGGTCGAGGAACGCGACCGGGAACAGGCGACCCTGCATCAGGTCTTGGGCGATCCTGGGGCTCGTGTGGTCGAGCGGCTTGCTCACGACGAACCCGGGCAGCGACGGACTCGATCCGTGTCCCACGATGGGCGGTGCGATCCCGATCGTGTAGGTGGCGACGCCGAAGCTGAGCTTCTCGAGACCCAGGGTCACGACTCCGGCCGGCTCCTGTGTGAAGTCGACGTTCGAGGTGAAGCCAGTCACCGTGACCTTCCTCGAAGCCGGCACAAAGCTACTCCCCTCCGGCGCGACGGTGTAAGTACCGGGCGCGACCGAGAGCTTGTACTGCCCATTCCCGTCCGTGGTCGCGGTCGTTACCTGCCCGTTCGATCCGGTCGCCTGCACTGTCACGTCGCCGTCGGCCAACGGAGCGTCACCCACATCGTTGGTCACGGTGCCGCCGATGCCACCCTCTCCGGGAGTCAGCTCCCACACCGGGCCGACGTTGACCGTGCCGCCGGTGCCGTCGCCGACGATGTAGCCCTTGTCGCTGATGTCCTTGGCCTCGACCAGCCGGTAGGGCAGGTTCGGGACGAGTGTGTTGAGATCGGTCGGCTGCCCGTCGTGCCAGATCACCGCGCGTATCACGGCGGACTGCGACTCCGAGAAGCCGACCGCGTTACCGTTGTCGTTGACCCCGAGCGGGGTCGATGAGGTGTCGCCGGTCAGCGGCGGCAGCGTGATCGTCCCCAGCGGAGTCAGCTCCTGCCCGACCCCGCTGCTGTTATCACCGATCGCATACTTGCCGTTGTGACTCAACGCGTGGAAGTTCGCCAGCCTGAACCCAAGCGTTGTGGAACCGACGGTGTTCGTCCCGATCCCCCCGCCACCGCTGTCGAGGATCAGCGCCGTCATGCCCGCGTCGCTGATACCGACACCGAAGTAAAACCCGGTCGTCGTACTCGTGAGCGCGGTCAGCGCCCCGCCACGGACGGATTCGGCCGCCTGCGATCGCAGGTTGCTGTCGTTCGCGTAGCCGATGATCGTCCCGGACGCGTTGAGTGCGGTGCCGGCGACCTGGTCGAGGCCGTTGTGAGGGAGCAGCCCAGGGTCGATCACGGTGTCGGCGCCTTTCGGCCAGAACACCATGCGCGAGGCGTTCCCGCCGGTCGTGCTGAAACCCAAATACGAGGTTCCAGCGACGTCGTCGCTGTCGTTGATGTCGAGTGCGACCGTGCGCGGCCCCGCCGTGCCCTGCGACGGGTCGCCGTGCAACTCGTGGAATACGCCACCCTTGTACAGGAACCCCTCGAGCTCGCCCCCGGTCTTGATCGAGTCGGCGAAGCTGGCCTCGCCGACCACATCGCCTAGGTCGTTGACGGCCTCGACCTGTGCAGCGGTCACCGCGTGCTTGGCCGTGTCCTTTCCGTTAGTCAGATCGGTCAGCGAGTAGCCGGTCGCGGCGCGGGCTCCGCTCGCGTTCAGCAGTACGAACACCACCGCGATCAGCGCACCTCGGAGACCCCCGTACTCGATTCTCGCCCGAATCCTTGTCAACCCCTACTAAAAACCTACCAGACCAGCCAAGGCCTCAGTCGACCACGGGCGCCGCCGCGACCGTGACAGTGACTACCTGCTTAGCCGCTGACCGGCCAATCGTGATGCCCAATGCCAGCTAGCAGCCCCAGGGCGGTGGAAAAAGTTGCCCATGATCGGTCGCTTTTCCAGGTATTTCCTCGGAGTGGGCGGTGCTGGACTCGAACCAGCGACCCCCTGCTTGTAAGGCAGGTGCTCTGACCAGCTGAGCTAACCGCCCCGAGCCTGCGAGATGGTACTCAGGGTGCAGTCTCCAGCGGCTCGAGCAGACGGTGGGGGCCACGCAGCGCAACCGCAACCGGATCGTGGCGCAGCGCAGCCCGGCCGGGTCGTGGCTCGGTCAGGATGTCCTGAACCGGCGGGGTGATCCCGCAGGCGGGGCACGCGGCGGCGCTGTCGAGCTCCGTTCCGCAGCGGACGTGCCTGAACAGCCGGCTGTTTGGAATCCGGTTGTGAGCGCCCCACACCAGCAGCGCATGCAGTACCGGCCACAGCTCGCGACCCGACTCCGTGAGCTCGTACAGGTACCGGCCCGAGTGGTCCGGGTCGGGTTGGCGCTCGAGGATTCCGTGCTCAACGAGCCCACTGAGCCGGTCCGAGAGCACGGCCTTGGGGACGTCGAGGTGGGCGTGGAAGTCGCTGAAGCGCCGGACTCCATAGAGCGCGTCACGGACGATCAGCAGGGTCCATCGCTCGCCCACGATCTCGAGAGAGCGGGCAATCGCGCAGTCCTGCCGTTCGTAGTCCTTGCCGAGCACACGGTCAGTCTAGCGCACATCGGTTCAGTTATTGAACTCAATGTGCTACGGTGCACAACTCTGGTTCGTTCATTGAACTCATGGGAGGCATCATGACCTCGGCGACGATCGCCGCACGACTGCCGTTGCTTGGGACCGAGCGCTCCGCCAAGGGGAGCATCCTCACCGTCGGGGCCTTCGGAACCCTGCTCGTCCTGGCCGTGTTCAGCGCGGCGGTGACGACCGTGGCTCAAAGCACCCGCGCCCTGCACGGCGGGGTATCGGCTCAGACCTGGACGCTCAGCGGGATGAGCCTCGGCCTTGCGGCGGCACTTCTGACCGTCGGCGCGCTCGCAGACGACTTCGGCCGGCGCCGGGTGATGATCGTGAGCGCCGCGCTGCTCGCCGCCACGAGCGCGCTCGCGGCGGCTGCTCCGACCATGGACCTGCTGATCGCCGCGAGGATTCTGCAAGGCGTGGCTGGCGCGGGCGTGATCACGGCGGCGCTGGGCTCGATCGGTCACTCGTTCGTCGGAGCACATGACCGTGCCGTGGCCACCAGCGTGTGGGGCGCCTCGGTCGGCGCCGGAATCGCCACGGGCCCGCTCGTTGGAGCCGCCCTCGCGCAATCAATCGGTTGGCGGAGCAGCTACTGGCTGATGGCCGTCTCGGCGGCCGTCCTCGCGGCTGCGGCGACCGCGGTTCCGCAATCGCGATCTTCTCACCGACGGCCGCTCGACCTCGGTGGCGCGATCACGCTGACGGCGGCGATGGCTTCGCTCACGGCCGGTCTCGTCGAGGGTCGAAGCAGCTGGACCGCCGCGACGACGGTCGCCTTGCTTCTCGCGGGGGTGGCTCTGCTCGCGGGCTTCTCCGTGATCGAACTGCACCGGCGGGCACCGATGCTCGAGCTCGGACGCCTAAAGCACCCGCTGTTCGTCGCCTCGCTCAGCGGCGCGCTGTTCACCGGGCTCGGGATCATCGGGTTGATGAGCTTCACGCCGCTACTGCTTCAGCGGGGTCTGCACATGACGCTCGTCGGCAGCGCGGCGGTGCTGGCTGCGTGGTCGGCCACGAGCACCGTGATCGCATTGGCCACGCGGCCGGTGCTGAAGCGCTTCAGAAGCCCCGGGGTGCTGGCGCTCGGTTTCGCGATCAGCGCGGTGGGCGAGTTCGCCCTCACCGGACTCGGCGTCGGCTCGGCTTGGAGCGCGCTGCTGCCCGGTCTGCTGATCGCCGGAGTCGGCAGTGGATTGGCGAACGCCTCGCTGGGTCGGCTGGCGGTCGAGTCGGTTCCGCGCGACCGAGCCGGAATGGGTAGTGGCGCCAACAACACCGCGCGCTATCTCGGAGGCGCGGCTGGTGTCGCCCTGGTGGTGGCGCTCGCGACTGCGAACGAGACCGCGGGAGCGGCCGGGCTGCTCCGCGGGTGGGACACGGCCGCCACGGTGTGCGCGGTGCTGTGTCTCGTCTCGTCGGTCATCGCGGTTCTCTGCCGGCCGCGGGCCCAGCCCGCCTAGCGCTCGTCGGCCTGATCGATGATGTCGCGGAACACGGTGTGCATCGTCTCGTTGAGCGGGGTCCGGCGCAGCCGATCGCGAACCTCCTCGCGCAGTGCCGAGTATTGGCCGTTTTCCTCGACCGCCATCCGGAACAGTGTCGTCACGTACTTGCGCAGCTGCTCGGCCCGGTCATACGGGAGCTCGCCCCGGGGCTCGTGGAGGAACGCGATGATGTCGCGTACGCCAACGTCGACCAGCGAGTCCGGCGCAGGCGGGACGCCGACCTCGCCAACCGGAAACGGATTCACCACACCGTCGATCCCGGTCACCCCACCCGCCACGATCGCGCCGAGCAGCGGCGCCATGAGCATCCCGTCGCGGTAGGTGCCGGTGGCGACGCTGAGCCCACGCAGGCTCGTCTCCCCGACGACCGGTCTGCCGTGCGAGGCGATCGGGCGGTAACCAAAGCGAACCTCCTCGACCCGCGTCTCACGCATATCGGTGCTGACCTGATGGAGCACCTCGTCGATCAGATTGTGGAGCTCGCCGGGGGTCGCCCCGCGATCCGCGTCGTGGTCGAAGCCGAGCTGGTTGGTCGCGCCCATGTACAACAACCCCCCGGCTCGGGGCACCACGTGGATGCCGCAGGCGAAGGCTCGATTGGGGGTGCGGATCGTGCTCGGCATCGCCGGCCCGCCGCTGACGATCACCGAGATGCCCTTGCCGAAGTACAGCTCGGGCAGTCCGGCCTGAGCACGCAGCTCGTCGCTGAGCACGCCGAAGGATCGCGAGCCGGCCGCGAGCACGACGTTGCCGGCCCTGATCACCTCGCCTTGGCTCGTGCTGACAGCCCAGCCCTCACCGTCCTGCCGCACGGCGGCGGCCGTGTCAGCTGCGTGCCTCCAGCTGCTGAACGTGGACGCGCTCGCGTTCAGCGCCGCCAGCAGCTGATCGGCGTCGACCGAATGCTCGTTCGGAAGATGGAGACAGAGCGCCGGCGCGTGGTGCGGGTTCGGTTTGAGCCCCGGCACGTCCTCGGGCTGGACGTATTCGGCGCCCTCGCCCGCACGCGCGGCCCGGTCGCGCATCGCGCGGACGCTCGGGCGATCTCGCACATCGGTGTTGTTGGCGATCACGAAGGTTCCTCGCGCCTGATGCACCGAGCGTCCCGAGCGCTCGGACAGCTCGCCGAGCCACTCCGGATAGGCGCGCTGCGCGCGCAGCCTGAACTCGAAACCCGGGTCAGCGGCGTGGTCGTCGCCAAGGGTCAGCTCGCCGAACGCACCGAGCATTGCTCCCGCGGCCAGAGAGGCGAGCGGGTACTCGTCCGAAGGCGGTGGGAACACCGACACGACGTTCACACCGGCACGCAACAGCGCGTTTGCCACCGCGAGGCCCACGACGCCACCCCCAAGTACGACCGTATCCCTGCTCACCGACACCTTAACCCGCTCTCGGCGTTCAATCGTTTGTGCTGCGGCCGTTCCGGAGTCTGTCAAGTGGCGCACCGATCCGGGTCGCCAGCCGATACCTGCGGGTGCGACGAAATTCCTCGAGCTTCTCAAAGGCCGCGACGAGCCGCTGCCGCAATTCCTCCGCCTCCTGCTCGCGCTCGGCCACCAGCGCACGCAGTCGCGTCGCCTCGGCAAAGCTTCCCATCGCGCGGAGCTCGGCGCGCCATTGCAGCCGCACCAGGTGAGCCATCTCATCGCTGAGCGAAGGTGCCCGCGCCGCGAACCCCGGCAGGTCGGCAACGTGGGCCAGGAGCGTGGTCACGTGGTCGCGCGCCCCATGGTGAGCGACCGCGAGGTCATGGTTGCTGCTCCCCATCTCCGGGCTCCACTGAGCCAACTCAGAAGCCAAACGATCACCGTCGATCTCCAGATCGGGCACGGACGTGCCGGCAAATCCGTCGGCCTCCATCGCGGGATAGCGCTCGGGAGTGACCCAGCCGTCGCCGCCCGAGATGCCGTAGACGTAGGTGGCCCGCGCCCCGGCCATTGCCTCCAGCGCGCTGCGGCCGAGCCCCACCACGATGTCCGCATCGGCAACTGCTGTCTCCGGGCTCGAGGTCGAATGGGTCGTCGCGCCGATCCAGCTGACCTCCAGACCGTTCGCGCGACATGCTCGCTCGATCACCTCGGCCCGCGGCCCGGCAACGTAATTGCTGCTGACGAGTACACGCCTCGGGACCGATCGGCAGGGCCCGAGGTCCCAGAACCGGCCGAGCTCAATCGGCTGTCGGAGCCTCAGGATCGGCGCGTGCCAGGCCCGCGCCTCGACGGCGCGCCCGACCCGGTCGTTGAGCACCACCACGATCTGACAACGGTCCTCGAGCTGTGGCGGGGCCTGAAGCAGGTAGTCCGCAGAGTGCACGACCATCACGACCGGCGCGTCGTGATAGCGACCGGCCAGCTCGTGGCAGGTGGCGGCGTCCTGGGCGATCACGAGGTCACACGACGCCGGCAGCTCCTCGCGGCTGAGCACGGGAACCCCCTGCTCGCGCGCGAACTCAGCCGCCTCACCGCGGTTCGGTGAGTAGATCGACGCAAGGTGACCAAGCCGATCGAGCTCGCGCGCCACGGTCAGCGTGTAGGTCTCGGTCCCACCGAATCCTTCGAAGTTCTCAAAGCCCAGAACGATGTGCATCCGTCGGCAAGTATCCGCGATTGCACGGGTGCGATCATTGTTGCCGTGAGGCCGGTGGATGTACGGGCGGCGGAGCCGGAGCCTCGGCGGAGCGAGATCTCCCGGCCGCCAATTCCAAGTGGACCATTCCTGGTTGCCGGCTTGGCGACGGCCGGGCGGGCAGCGGTGCGGGCGCTCACCGACGCGGTCGGCCCCGAGTTCGTGCAGGCCTGGGACGCCGACACCAGCGCCGGCATGCAGCGCCTACGGCGTGAGCTCGAGAGCCGGGGGGTGCGCACGCTCCTCGGGCCGGCGCCGACCGGCCGGCAGGTGGGCCAGGCGCGCACCGTGGTCAAGAGCCCAGGGATCCCGTTCACCGCGCAGGTCATCCAGCACGCGCTCGGCAACGGACTACTGGTCATCGATGAACTGGAACTCGGCTGGCGTCTGAGCCGCGCCCCGGTCCTCGCCGTCACCGGCACGAACGGTAAGTCGACCGTCTGCGGACTCGCCAGCGCCGTGCTCTCGGCCGCCGGGCAGCGAGTGCGTCTGGCGGGAAACACCGAGTTCGGTCCAAGCCTGTCGGCGCTGGCCGGCCAGGAGCTCGAGTGGATCGTGTGCGAGGTCTCGAGCTTCCAGCTTGAGGGCTGCGTCGAGTTGCTGCCGGAGGTGGCTGTGTTCACCAACCTCACGCCGGAGCATCTGGGTCGACACGGGACGATGATCGAGTACGGGACGATCAAGCGACGCATGTTCATCAACGATCGCGGAGTGGTTCCGCGGGCGGTCATCGATGTCGACAGCCCGTTCGGCGAGCGACTCGCCGCGGACATCGAACGCGGCCGCGGCGTCGTTGCCAGAGTGGGTTCGTCCGCCGCGTCCGACTACCGGGTCGAGTCGGTGAACTGGAATCTGCGCCACTCGGACGTCGCGGTTGCCACCCCAAGCGGGCGGGTCTGTGTTCGTGCCTGCCTGCCTGGTCCGTACAACGCGCGGAACCTCGTTGCGGCGCTGGCGATGGCGGATCTGATGGATATTGAGCGTGACCTGTCCCTGCCCACGCTGAGCACCTGGCGCGGGCCGCCGGGGCGCTTCGAGCACGTCGACGCCGGCCAGCCCTTTGCGGTGATCGTCGATTTCGCTCACACGCCCGACGCGCTGGTACAGCTGCTCGGGACGGTCCGAGCCGGGATGGAACCGACGGGCGAGCTGACGGTCGTCTTCGGTCTCGGGGGTGCTCCGGGGACGTTGATGGAGCGCATGGGACGGGTTGTCGCCGAGTGCTCGGACCGCCTGATCGTGACCACATCGGGATTCCGTGGCCTGCAGCCGATGCCGGCGCTGAGCAGCATCCTCCGTGGCGTCAGGGCAGCCGAGTGCGGCGACTGGGAGGTCGTGCTCGATCGCCGTCGTGCAATCCGGCAAGCGGTGTGGTCCGCCTCGCCGGGGGACGTGATCGTAATCCCGGGGCGTGGCGCGCTGACCAAGATGCGAATCGACAGCCGCGGCGAGGCCCTGGCGTTCGACGATCGCGAAGTCGCCCGCGAGCTCATCGGCGAGCTTCAGTCAGCGGGTGGCGGTCTAGGGGCCCAGAGCTCCGGCGCGGCGGAGATGCCCAGTCGCCGGGGTTCACAGACGCGCGCGCGTGCGTGACAGCGCCCGCGGATCTTCGCAGTTGCGTCGCTAGAGTCGGGCCGTGCCTCGCTCAGGCAGCACGGCCGCACGCGCGCTGAGATCCCTGCGGCTACGGGCAGCCGACGCGGCCGAGATCGCCCTCGGACGGCGCGAGGAGCTCGTCCCTCCCCGTCGCCTGCAGAACCTCACCGGCAACTCCAACTTCGTCGCCACCGGCGAAGAGTTCCGGGGCCACCTGGCAGCGCTCGCGTCGCTCGGCCCGTCGGACCGCGTGCTCGACATCGGATGTGGCGCGGGCCGGATCGCCCGGGTCCTCGCCCCGGAGCTTCGTCCGCCCGGCTCCTACGACGGTTTCGACGTGATCCCGCAGTCGATCGCCTGGTGCCAGGCCCACTACCGGAGCACGACCGCGCCATTTCGCTTCGTCCACGCGAACCTCTTCAACGCGTTCTACAACCCGGGCGGCTCCGGCGATGCGTCCGGCTACCGCTTCCCGTATCCCGACGGGGCCTTCGATCTCGTGATCGCCACGTCGGTGTTCACCCATCTGCGCTCCGAGGCCGCCGATCACTACCTGAGCGAGGCGGCGCGGGTGCTCGCGCCGGGCGGGAGGATCTTCAGCACCTGGTTCCTCCTCGATCCGTCCGGCGGGCGGGACGGGGCAACGGTCCATTTCGAGCCTCTGACCGGGCCGGAGGCTACGACCGATCGGGCGTTGCCGGAGTCGGCCGTCGCGTACGACGCTCACTGGTTGTACGAGCGCCTCGATACCCACGGGCTGTCGCGGCACGGGCCGGTGTGTTGGGGCAGCTGGTCAGGCAGGCGAGGCCCGACGTCTCAGGACATCGTCGTCGCGTACCGCAGCTAGCCCTCCGGCGGCCGCGCTGGCGGAGCGGACGCCTCAGCCTCGCCGTCATCCCCGGCCGCACCTTCATCGCTGCCAGCGAACTTGTCGACGGCATCGCTCGCCTTCTGCCCGAACTTGGCGATCCGCACGGTGTGCTTTCCGCGGGTCTTCTGATCGGCGGCAACGCTCGCGACCTCGACTGCGTCCTGGATCTTCTCCTTGTGCTCGGCCACGGCGCCCTGCGCTTGCTCCTTGATCTCCTTGAACTTGTCGCCGAGTCCCATCTCGCTCCTTTCGGTTTGCCCGCGCTTACGCTACCGACCGCGAGGGCGCGCTTCCTGCGAGCAACGCGAGTTGCCGGATAAGGTATCCGGGAAAGCTGGCCGCGATCGTTTCGTGGTCGGCACCATCGACCAGCTCGAGATCCCATCTGATCCCTAGCTCGTCGAGCAGCTCCGCGAGCGGAGCCACGTGGTTCTCCAGGTATGGGCTCTCGCGGCCGCAGCAGACGTGGATGTCCGGCGCCGGCGACGCCGCGCGCAGGGCGTCGAACGCGAGCGAGCTCAGGAACGCTCGTTCTGCGCCCGAGCTGCCGCCGGTGATGTGCTCGGCGATCGTGTGAAACGCCGGGCCGCACAGGTAGTTGCCCAGCAGCGTCTGCGGCTCCCCCGCGATCACGTGCCCGGCGCCGGTGCGTGCGCCGTAGTACAGCGCCGCCCAGCCACCCATGCTCGACCCGGCCATGACCGTGCACGAGCGCTTGACCGACAGCTCCGCCGTCGTCTGGCAGATGAGCGCGCAGATCGAGTCGCTGACATCTCGTCCCCAGCCGGGACCGAGATACCACGACGGCGCCGGCGGATCGCCCGCGCCGTGATCGTCCAGGACATAGAGCCGCGCCCAGTCCGAATCCTCGAGCACGCGGTACCAGTGATAGCGCGGAGGCCGCCCGACCGGCGGCGCCCCCGAGAACACGACGATCAGCCCAGGCGATGCTCCAGACCGAGGCTGGAGTACGTATCTGATCGGGGCGCTCCCCGCGAACACCCGCTCGCCTGGGAACGCGCCGGTCGCGAGATCGTCACTGATGCCCATTTTCGGCAGCCTACGGGGCTGGGGTCCGGTTACAAAACATAGGTAACAGACGACCCCAAACATGGGTGGCTCTCCCGATGCCCTCGGCCCTGACCGTCCGTAGCTTGATCGGGCGTAAGAGGCACTACCCAACAGGAGGCATCATGTTGAAGGGCAATCTGATCCGGCGCACGCTGGCAACCGGAATCGTGACCACCGTGGCGGTCTTTCCGGCGGCAGCGCAGGCGCGATTTGACCTCAACCCATCCCCGGGGACACCCGCCCCGGTCCAGACCGTGAGTTCTCCCGCGGCGCCTCAGCCGACGTTGGGGGATCAGTCGGGATTCGACTGGGGTGACGCCGGGATCGGCGCGGCCGGCACGGTCGTCCTGCTCGGCGCCGGCGCGGCGGGAACCGTGCTCGTGCGACGCCGGCGCACCCAACGCACCGCGTGAGTTGATAGGCGGACCGGCGGCCACTGGGGGCAGGTCGTCGCCTGCCCTCAGCGCCCGTTTCAATCGATCACGATCGAGACTCGCCGCCTGAAGCCGCGCCGGTGTCCGTGCGATCTAACTCCCTGCTGCGGTCGGGCCACAGTCGCCCAGGCCGCTGTCAACTTGCGGATTCGCCGGCCAGCGAGAGGTCGCTCGCCACCGGCGGGGTGGGGTGCGCCTCGACCCAGTCGGTGATCGTGTTGGCGACGAGGCGGCTGTTGTCCCACATCGGCACGTGGCCGACGCGGGGGAGAACCCGGAACTCGGCGTTTGGGATCTCTCGCCTAAAGCGCGCAGAGCACGTCGCGAGCGGGAGGATCCGGTCGAGCTCGGCCCAGGCGAGGAGCGTCGGTGCGCCGACTTGGTCGAGGTCCTCGAGGTGGGCACGACCCGCGCGGAGACTCGAGAGCACGTCGTCGACGATGGTGCAGCCCAGCGGATCGAGACTCAGGTCGACGGCGTCGGGCGGAGACATCAGCTCGCCGTGGCGCATGATGTCCCGCAGCGCGAGCTTGCGCGCGCCAGGGCGGAGCATGAGGCGCGGGATTTGCTTGCGCGTGGAGCGGACCATCCGCATCTGGCGCGCGAAGAAACGAGCGATCCGCTCCGGCTCGGGACCATTGAGCTCCCAGCCGCCACCGGGCGAGAGCGCGACGACGCTCCGCGCGCGGCCGCGCTTGGCGAGCTCGAGCGCCAGTGCGCCGCCCATCGAGTTACCGACCAAGTGGGCGGTGCCGACGCCGAGCTCGTCGAGATGGTGCTCGAGCGAATCGCCGGCATCCGCGACCTTCTCGAGGCCCATGCCGCTCGGATACGCGGGTCCGCCGTTGTGCCCCGACAGCGTCGGCGCGATCACCTCGTAGCGCGCGACGAGATCCGCAAGCACCGGCTTCCAGTGGCGCCAGTGGCCGGTGAACCCGTGGAGGAGGACGACTGGCTCCCCCTCCCCGGCGCGGTAGAGGGAGGATGAGATCTCGGCCATTGGCGCAATCCTATGTCAATGCGTCTGGATTCCGTGGCGGTTGATCTCGCCCCGGCGATCCCATCCCCGCGCGCTAGAGCGAGCGCGATGGCCACTTGTCAGCCTGCAACATCGAGCACCACCTTCCCATGCTTTCCGCGTGCGGCCAGCCGCTCGAACGCGGCGGCGAACTCTTTGAGTGGGAAGACCGAATCGAAATCCGGCCGAAGATCGAGGCGGAGAGCTCTGCCAGCTGCTCGCCGTCCGGTTCGACCATAAGTAGTTGGCGTCGGGCGCCTCCTCGGCGATCGTCACGATCCTCGTGGCCTCGCCCGCCGCTCGGCCCGCGGTGTGAAACAGGAAATCGCACGGCTCTCCCTCGGCGACGAGCGTCGCGCCACGGGAGCTGCCAGCTGTAGGGCAAGGTGGCCGACGCCCCCCTGCTCCCGTGATGCTCACGCGCTCGCCCGCGCGCAGACGCCGTGCACGATCGGCCCTGCCATGCGCTGAGTGCGCCCATCGCAAGCGCCGCCGCCTCGACGTGGGAGGGGTCGGGGGCTTCGGGGAAAGCAGGGCGAGGTCGACGGCATACTCCGCGGCGACGCCATCGCGATCAAACGGGGCGAGGGCGAGCACCTCCTCGCCCGTCGCTTCGACGTGCCGAGAGCTCGTAGGAGGGGATCGCGGCAGTCGGTCGGCCGGCCAGGTCGACTCGCCCTGGTAGGCCGCCGCGTGGACGCGGACGAGCGCCTCTCCGTCGCCAGGCTCCGGGGTTCAGCTCCTCAAGCCGGAGTCCATCTGATGGAAAGAACCGCGCGCATGGGGTCCGTCTTCAGCGGTATTCATCCCACCAGTCCCGGTGACCCTCCACGTCGTCCCGCGGGTTCTCGCCGAGGTTGGGCGCGCCGAAGACGAGGATCTCGAGGCCCTCGCGACCCGGACTCGTAGCCTCGCCATGTACCCGGCGGCACGCGTACCACGTCCCACTCCTTGACCTCGACGATCTCGTCGTCGAGCTTCATCCGTCCGCTCCCCGCGCACAACCACGTAAACCTCTTCCTGCTCCTTGTGCGTGTGGCCGTACGGGAAGCGGCAGCCGGGCGGGAGCACGCTGGTGGGCGAGCCCCAGAGTGCTCGAGCTCGAGCGCCTTGGTTGCGAGGCGGAACTCTAGGTCCGGCGCGCCGTCGAAGTTCGACCCGACATCATCCAGATCCTCTTTGAGGTTCCTCAGGGTGAACGGCACGGCAGCGATTCTACGGCTCACTCTCCACCCCGCACGCTCGAGCTGGGGCTCCATCCGACGGGCCCCGAACGAGT
>CAWCMQ010000015.1:0-15661 GCA_963796645.1 uncultured Solirubrobacterales bacterium
TCGTCCGCAGTCCGCGGGGTACGGGCCTCGCGCTCCTCGAGGCTGAGCTCGCTGTCGTTGATCGGCGCCGGTCCGTCGCGGCGAGGGTCGAAATCGGGGAACTCGTCGACCCGGTCGAGCACCTCTGATACGAGTTTCTTGAGAAAGATCCGCGGTGCGATCCCTACGTTCCCGCCAAGGTCACCCGTGATCTCGGTCGCGAAGTCAGCCACAAACGCGTCATCCACGAGTCGGTGCAAGCGCTCAGCGCTGTCCTGTCCGTCAGCGTAGATGTCGCGCACACGCGCGCCGACCTCGACCAGGCGTACGTAGTTGAAAGCTGGGAGGCGGATCTGGACGGCGCGGGCGCTGTCGAACTTCGGGTCTGGGGAGAACGACGTGTGGAGCCGTTGGGCCAGCGGCGCCAGCCGCTGAACACCCTGCGGCCCGTCGTAGAAGGCTGGGGTTCCGGTCATCACGAGGTACAGCCCCGGAAAGTGGCCAGCATCGATCTCGTCAAGGAGCTGTCGTAGCGCGTTCAACCCCTTCTCGCGCACGTCACTGCGCATCCGCTGGAGCGTCTCGACCTCGTCGAGGACGAGCAGCATCCCTGGGTGTCCAGCCTCGCGGAGCACGACGAGGATTGCCTGGAGGGCGGCGAGCGCACCGAAATGATCGAACTCCCCTTTCACCCCGGCCGCCCGCTTGACTCCGGCAGCGACGTTGGGCTGACCGCTTAGCCATGCGAGCAGCCCCTCGGCGGTGACGGTGTCTCCGACAGCGAGCGCCCGCCGGTAACCGCGGAGCGCAGCAGCGAACGGAGCCGCCCGCTGCCCGACCGTGAGCAGCCGCCGTTCGGCAAGCTCCTCGACGCGGGATGCCAGCGCGGCGGTGTCGGTCTCACGGATGACGCCCTCCGCGAGAACTTCCTCCTCGAGTGTGTAGGTCCAGCGATCGATGATCGACCGCAACGCGGCGGCGCCCTCGTCCGCTGTCGCGAGACGCTCGACGAGTCGGCGATAGACGGTCTCCAGCCGATGTAGCGGTGTCTCGGTCTCGCTGATCTGGACTTCACTCGTGGCCATCCCAAGTTCCCGTGCACGTTCGGCCAGCCAGCGTGCGAGGAAGGTCTTGCCACCTCCATAGTCAGCGCGGACGGCCTTGAATCCGCTCCCTCCCGATGCCGCGTGGGCGAGCTCCTCGTCAAGCCGCGGTGCGAGCGCGTCGAGTCCGACGGCGAGATCGGCGAGGCCGCCTGCGGGCACCGTTCCACGCCGCAGGGCGTCCACGATTTCGCGACGTCGGAGCGGTGAGATCGTCATCAGATCCCGAACTGGCGTCGCAAGTCAGCGATTCGCAGCTCGACCAACTCGGCGTCGCGATCAACGGTCAGGATTGGGTAGCCGTCCACATTGATCAAAGGGCGTAGCGCGGCAAGCAGCCCATCGAGCCGACCGGCCGGTACCTCGGCGGCGACCGCCAGCGCCGCCGGTGAGAGTCGTCCGTCGTGTCGGCCGAGCGCCGACAGCAGCGCGCGGACGCGGTCTTCGCTTGGTGCTCCTCGTCCCGCCCGCTCGCGGCCCCTGGTGAACGCTTCGCTGGCCAGAAGTGCGTGCACCCAGTCGGGCTCTGCCGGCGAGCGGGTGGCCGGCGGTTCTGGCTGCGAGCTCGTCAAAGATCGTCTGCTGCGCGCTCACCGCCGTTGAGCGGCCCGGGAGGTGACTGCTGGGCGGTGCGGCCGCTACTGGCCCCGCGGCGTCGTCGGATGGGACCTCCTGCCGCCACCAGGGTGGCTCGTCGGACTCCTGGTCGACGAGGCCGTCGAGCGCGGTGTCGAACGCAGTGAGGACCGCGATCGGCGCGACCAACTCCTCTGGGCTCGCACCCCCGTGATAGCCCGGCTTGCTCGCGGCCGTGTAGCGGATGTTCGGGTCCGCAGCGAGGATCACCCGGCCTTCGCTGGCCAAGACCCGGCGTCCTTCGGCGAGCACCTCGCCAGTACCAGGTGGATCGCCGCTCGCTGGTCGATGGCGGTCCCCAACGCCTGAGCCCTTTGCGACCCGTTGAGTCTGCGTGCGTTCCGGCACGTGGCCGTGATCACTCAGCATGACGACAGCACGGGACGCTTCACGAGCGGCGCTCAGAGCCGCATCCAGCAGCGGGATGTCGCGTAGCGACCAGTGGCCGTGGCGCTGGACCGCACCGCTCAGCTCGTCGTCGATCGCGTTGATCACGAGTCCGACAACACGGCGTGTGCCGAAGATCTCATCGCGCACCGCGGTTGACAGCGTGGCCCCATCGTCGCTGAGCTCGCGCTTGTGTAGCAACAGCGGAACACCGCCTGCGGTCCCGGCCTCGCGGAGCCGCGCGTGCTCAGCGAACCCAAACGACTCCTCGGCCTGACCGCCGGATGCAAGCCGTCCGGAGAGCAACGACGAGCGCGAAAGCGTCGTCAAGCTCGGCAACACGGCGAGCGCGACCGGACGCCCTGTCATCGCTGCAGGCCGACGCTCGATCCACCCTTCTCGCTCCAGGTCGCCGAGCAAACCTCGCAACACGGCAAGGCTCACGCCGTCGAGCACAACGACCAGGATCGGCGTCGCACGGGCGACCGGCGCGACCACGCGGTCCAGGACGTGCTCGACGCCGATCAGGTCATCGGACGGCTCGCCGTCCCATCGCACCGCGGCGGCCGCGAACGCGATCGCCGCCGTGGTGCGCCGAGCGTCGACCGCTGCGGCAAGGGCTTGGGCTGCGTTCGTCAGCTCGGGTGCCCCGGACGACGTGATCTCCGCGCGAGCCCGAGCCACCCAGCCGCCGTCACGGACCTCGTCGCGCACCGCCGCGCTGAGCGTCGTTGGGGCCGGACTCTGGGACCGGTGGATCCACCGAACGAGGCGGCTCATGGCCGTGAGGCTCGCGAGGACTCCGTCCTCGGCCGCAGCGCGAACGTGTCGGCGGACCGCCGCGTCGGCGTCCGCCAGATCATCTTCTGGACCGTCGGTCCGCGACCAGTGCCGCAGATAGAGCGTCGGCGAAGCGCGTGAGCCGAGCGCTCCAGGCGTCGTCGAGCATGTCGCTCTCAGCGACGAGTGGCATGAGATCGAATTCGACGGTCAAATCGTGGGCACGACGCTGCCACGCCGCATCGATGCCCGTGCGCTGCTGGTCGCGCACGATCGGCTCAGCTGCAAGCACGAGGGCCCTGGCGTCACGGTCGAGGTCGAGACGGCGTCCACCCAGGTTGCGCTCAGCGATGCGACCGGCTGCGAGCAGCGTCGCGGGCTCTTCCGGAGCGGCGACGAGAACGCTGAGCGCCGCGACCACAGCAAGCACGTCGTCTGGAGCCTGCGCGTGTTCGGCGATACCGAGAAGCAGGGAAACGCCCGCGATCACCGCGAGGTGGCCGCGAACGCCATCGCGGACCTCGGTGCTGGCCGCCCGTAGGTTCGCGAGGTGCTTGGGATCCTGGGACCAGATCAACAGCTCCCGTAACGTCGGCGCAGATCCGGGGAGGTCGAGTGTCGCGCGTAGGAGCTCATCCCATGCCCGCTCGGCCGTGAGCGCGCCAGAGGGGACCGGGCCATACCCTGCCGAGGGTTGGTACTCGAGTAGGGCGCGCAGTAGCCACTCTTCGCGGGCGATGCGACGGTCTAGGTCGTGTGCGTCGAACAGCTGCATGACGGCCCGTGCGAGGCTGGGGCGCAGCAGCCGCTGGCCGGCGAACCGCGCGGTCAGATCGAGGCCGAGCTGGCGGTCGGACAGAGGTGTTAGGACGACGAGTGGAGCTCCTAGCTCGTCTTGTTCCACACTCGCGACCCGCACGTCGAGCGGTGCGCGGCAGACCCTGACGGGGCGTTCCTGTCCGCCAAGCAGGATGTGATCGCCACCGTCCCAAGCGCCGTCGAGCTGGACGCCGATCAGGGGTTCGTCGGGGCGGGTGCGGTGTAGCTCCTCTAGGAGTGGACGCAGCACGGCGGGTGTCAGCGCAGCGCTCACGCCTCACCTGTCGTCCCACGTGATCGTGATTTCCAGATCGGCGGCGCGGGGGTCCTGGGTGAGCCGGTTGAGTACGTCCTTCGCCGCGTCGACTCCCACGACGGACTCGCGCCCGCCGACGCCCTGCTTGCCATGGGCTGTCGCCGCGCTGGTGCCTGCCTCGTCCCGGCCGGGCGTTGTGCCGCTATCGGCAGGGGCTCGACGGCCGCTTGCGTCTGTCAGCCGCCGCTTAACGAGCGCCGCGCCGTCACGCACCACATGGCCGAGTCGCTGCTCGAGCGCGACCACGAACTCGTCTTCGACGAAACCGCTGCGGAGTCCGGCGAGCACGCGGTCGGCGTCGTCGTCGCCGGAGGATGCCATTGCTGCAAGCTGGTCGATCGTCGTCCAACCCTCGCGGGCGAGTAGTTCGCCGACCGCGCCTGCGCGGGCAAGCGATGCGCCCAGCGTTTGTTCTGTAATCCCATCGGGAAGCGGGTGACTCGCGAATGCCGCGATGCCAGCGGCGCTACTACCGGCTGCGAGGACCGCGTCTCAGAAGCGCATGTGCCTCCTCGGCGGTGCGTCCGCGCTGGCCTGCGTCGTCTAGGCGCAGGGTGGCTGCCCGCTGCGTAAGCCGCTCGGGGAGGGCACGGACAGCTGGGGCGGTGGCATCGAGCTTTTCGCGGATCTCCGACGCGA
Organism: uncultured Solirubrobacterales bacterium; assembly: GCA_963796645.1. Lineage (GTDB taxonomy): Bacteria > Actinomycetota > Thermoleophilia > Solirubrobacterales > Solirubrobacteraceae > Palsa-465. The sequence continues at coordinate 4,660 of CAWCMQ010000015.1, forward strand.
GCACTCCAACCGACGAGGCCGACCGGAGCGGATTCGGTGTCAGACCCAGCAGCGTCTGCGCGCGCTGCACGGCCGCGTCCCATACCGCGGGCTCCGGCAGCGTTTGCTCAACGATCGTCAGGTGGTCTTCGAGTCGCGCAACAGTTGGGACGGCTGCACCGCCATGCTCGCTGAATCGGCGGCCGAGTTGCTCGGCCGCGACGAGGAGCACGAGGTTCTGGACGGCGAGAGGCGCCCCCGCCAAGTCGGTGTCTGCGAGTAACGCTCTGGCAGCGCCGACCGTCAGCGGACCATTTGCCTGCTGGAGCGCCTTGGTGAGGAAAGTCGGCCATCGGTCCCCGAGGACAAACGCGACCTCGCTTTGGGTTCCCAACCCAAGCGGCCCCGCAAGGTCACTCAAGAGCGCGCGCGTCGGGGCGTCATGGACTACCAGACGGCCGCCTGGCTCGAGCGCTGCGGCGCTCACGACCTCGTACACCTTTGTCAGTGCCTTCGTTGAGGGTTCCCGCCCGAGCACGGGGTGGCGGGGAAACTCGTGGGCGAGCGCCTGCGCGAGCAGGTTGTCGAATCCGTCGCGCAGATTCGCACCGACCGGCCGCTGGATCGCGAAACCATCGGCCAGCACGATCACATCTGCCGCCTCTCCATCCCCGAGGAGCGCGGTGTCGATCAGCTCTGGGGTTGGTCGCTCAAGGCCGTATGCCTGTCGAAGTCCGGCCTTCACGCGCACGAGCAACGCGTCGCGCTGGTTGGTGATGATCTGGAAGGCGCTGTGGCGCTCGGTCTCGGAGAGGTGGTCGGCGTAGCGGCGGAAACCATCCCCGGCGAGGACGTGCTCATGGATCGCCAGGCGTCCGAGGTCAGCGATCAGCCCGGCCGAGAAGAACGATGGCATCCAGCAGATCGTCTTGGCGCCGTCGGCGTTGCGCGACCGCCAGTCGTCGAGTCGCGCGCGGTCATCGGCGGGCGAGTAAGACGCCTCGTCGAACGGATAGTCGAGGACGATGCACCAGTCATCGCCGGTCGGACGTAACGCCCCGTCGGTGATGTCGGCAGGATCGCGGACGTTGCCGAACCGCACCTCGACGCGGCGTCGCGTGCCGCGCCAGGAGTATTCGCGCTCGAGCTGGCGGTCTAGACGAGTCTCGTCGACTCCGATATCCGCGAACACAAGCTGGCGGATCTTCAGCCGTCGTGCCCCGTCGTTGTCGGCGGTCTTCGCACGCTCCAGCACGGTCTCGACGTCGACGCCGCTGAGCGCGATCGAGACGGTAGGGTCGTTTGGGTCATCCCCAATCTTGAGCTCACCGACGGTGCGCCCCCAATCGGTGAGGCGTCGCACCAGTGCCGCAGTCTCCTTGCCGGCTATCCGTGTCTTGATCGATCCGTGATTGAGCGCCGCAAGCCGGCTGGCTGTGAGATTGCGCACCGGCTCCACTTCGGGCACGAGCGCGGCGATCAAGAGCGTCTTGATCAGCCGGTCGTTCGCCCGAAACGTGCTGGCCCACGGCTGGGCGGCCGCGTCCTCCTCCGTGATCCCGGCATCGGCCAGCAGCAGCGGGCGCAACTTCTCGCGGTAGAGCCGCTGAGCCTGTTCGGCATTGGCGCGCATTGCGTCGCCGAACGGCTCGGGCGAGTCCATGACGACGTCCCAGACCTCGCCGACGCCAACGATCTCCCCGAGCGTTAGCTCATCGCGGCGGCGACTGAGCAACTCCTTCAGGACACGCAGGGCTGTGCGGTTGCGCTGCAGCGCCGAGGACAACGCCACAAGCACCGCCATCAATGCCGGGGTGAACGGATACGAGTCGCGAAAGCTCGCGATCGTGCCGGTTGAGGTCAGCAGCACGCTGCGATCAATCGTGCTGTCGGCAGTAACCTCCTCGAATGCCCGGTCGATGGCCAGAGCGGCCTCGTCCGTGAGGGGTGCGAGAACGCGCTGGCGGGCGATCTCCGGGAGATTCGTGTCCTCGAGCGGCACGATGCTGAATCGCCCGTCCCCATAGTTCAGCGTGTCCGACACCGCGGCCTGCTCGGCGCCGCTGCCGCCTTTGCCGATGAAGTCGCGTAAATCGCGCTGGCGGGCGACGAAGCTGACAATCGGAAGCTCGCGACCGGCATCCCCGGCTTCGCGCAGCTTGGTGACCTTGCTGGCCTCGTTCTGCGCCCAGCCACCTTCGGCTTGCAGGTTGCTGGCAAGCCACAGGATCAGCTCATCGAGGAACAAGACGATCCCGGTATAACCGAGCGATTTGGCGTGACGGGTGATCGCCGCCAAGCCGCTGTCGAGATCAAGGAACGCCTGCGTGTCGCCGGCATGGTGTGCGCGGTATGACGGCAGGATGTTGCGCAACAGGGCGCCGACCAGACGCTCGCGGTTTGGGTCTCCGGGAGGTGCAGCGGCGGCCGCCTCGTACGTCACACCGCTCCACGCGCTCGCGTATTTCCCGAAACCACCACTCCCACCGGTCGCGCCCTTTGACAGGGCCGTAAGAAACGTGTCGTCACCCATCTGCGCGCGTAACGTGGCGGCGTTGTTCAGGATCTCGCGATCGACGAACACGGGTGCCTCGGGCGCCTCGGGGTGCAGCTTGGCGACGTGAGCCGCGTAGCCGCCGAGGATCGCCTGCTCGAGGCCGGTCTTACCGAGCATGTGATAGGGCACGAGCAGCCAGTTGGTGCCCTTCAACGCTGGATCGTATTTGGCAACCGTGTCCTGCAGCTGCGGGATCTTGCGCGCCTGTGGCTCTCCGCGCAGAAGCAGGTTGAGTACGGCCATGAAATGGCTCTTGCCAGACCCAAAGCTGCCGTGCAAATAGGTCGCGCGGCTCTGGCCGTCGCGGGCGCTCGCGGCGACGATGCCCAAGGCGTCGTCGAAGGCGGTGACGAGCTGCGGCGTAACAACGTACTCGCCGATCGTCTGATCGGCATGCTCGATGCCAGAGGCAAGCTCCATCACAAGATCACCGGGTGTGACCCGCTCCGGGATGTCGATGAGGTCGCGCAGCAAGGTCACGTTGCTCAGAGCTCCAGCCTGTCGATTTGGTCGGTGGCGCTCGCCTCGAACCAGGCGGCAAGCGTGGTCATCATCTCTGGCGTCATCTCGCGCGCCGTCCGCGCGTCGGTGCCGGGGGTCGCCACGCGCGCAGATAATCGCGGGTGCGACCGAGCGCGCCGAGCTCGTCAGCGAGGAAGTCCTCGAGCTCACGGGCGGGCGGCTCGCCAGTCTCCGGATCCGGCTCCGGATGCCACTGCGCGACCCACGGCAGCAGCTCGAGGATGCCAGCAAGCAGCGGCACGAGCCGCTCCTCCCCGGCACCGTCTTGCCCTCGCAGTAACGACGCACGGCTCGCCAGCGCGAACGCGAGCGTCGTGTGGTCCCAGCCGGCCCATCCGACGACTGGGCTCGGATCACCCGTACGCGACCCCTCGGGGACGAGCACGAACCGCTCCTTTGGCACGTCGAGCTTGCCCCTCAGCCGCCAGTAGTCGGCGCTGCGGAAGTCGGCAGTCTTGTACTCGGGCGGCATCGGGATGTTGCCGACCTCCTCGGCCTTCCGACGCTGAGCAACGTTCTCGGGTAGACGTAGTGCTTCGACCAGGTCCTCCTGCCGCATAAGGTCCCAAACGTGCTCCCATTCGACGCGGGTCTTCATGCCGCTCTCCTTATAGCGGTGCGCGGCCAGATAGGGGATGGCCTCGGCGACCACGAGGTCCTGCACGACCCTGGCGACGTCGGCATCGATGCTTCCGACAAGACGCTGCGCCGCCAGGCGCACACCCGCGTCTTCGCGGATGGCCTCGGCGAGCTGCGCGCAAGTCACAAGCTCCTGGCGCTGCCAGAGCGGCAGGGTTTCGACGCGATCGAGCAGCCAAACGCGAACCGCGGAACGCTCCCGATCCACCCAAGAGGCCTGCGCCCATCGTCGCTTGCATTCGGGCCGCTCGATGAGCGCGACGTCGCGTTCTGACTCGATGAGCGATATCCGCTGTTCGACCAACCCTCGGTAATCCGCGGACCAGTGCTCGGGGAGATCCGTGATGGGTGTCGAGCCGTGGCGGACGAACCACGTCGAGTCGGCGTCCCCGGTAGCGATTCGTCGGGCCAAGCTAATCTCGAACGCCCGCTCGCCAAGACGGAGAGCCGGGGCGTCCTCGCCCAGACACGGAAAGCCGGCTGGCAGCAGGCCGTATGAGCCCATGACTTGCCAATCGGATTCCTCCTGCAAGCTGATCGCTCGGAAGAACAGCTGCGCATCTCTGTCGCGAGCGCGGTCAAACGCCGACGGGCCCGCGGCGAGAAGTTCGGCGACGTTCTCCAACAACGACCCGCGCTGCATCGTCGTCGCGTGTATCGCCGCCGCAAGGCGGGGCGGTCGATCGTCGGGCAGCGGGAACTCGGCGAGCTTCGTGCCTGTGAACTCGAAGAAATCCTCAAACTCGGCCGTCCGCTGCCGGGCGCCGCGCTGATCGATTGTGCTTCCCTTGTTGTGACTCACCTGCTTTAACCAGAAGCAAGCGGTCGCGCTGTTCAGCACGCCGAGCAACGCTAGGTGGTCGCTCTCGCTCGCCCCGCTCGGCAGCTTGATTACCGGAGCCGATTGCTTATACACCTTGCCGCCGCGGTCGAGGACGAAGTGGTTATGAGTAGCGACGAAAGCAAAGGCGATCGACAGCCCGACGGTGCGATCGCCATCCATGACTGCGTACTCCCACCAATGCTGGCCGCGCTCAGCTTTGTCCTTGCCGAAGAAGATGACGGACTCGAGCGGTCGCCGCCACGGCCACAGCTGTTGCAACGTCAGCTTGTCGGCAGAAGGCGCGAAGCTCGTTATCGAGTACGGCCATATCGCTTCAACCTTAGACATGCAGGTCCAGTCCCTCAGATTGGTGCCCTCGACGAAGAGGCGACCTTTCACCCGCGATCTCCTTTCAAGTCCCCCGCTCTCCCATCCCGTGAAGACATCGTCCTGTGCAGTCACGACACCAAACCCTGAGCGTGCATGCACGGCGCTCAGCGTTTGGTGGCCGACTCGCTGAAGACGATTCCGCAACTGGAGAGCGCCACCTCCCTGGAGGCTCCACGGATGCGTAGCTAGCGAGGAACGCCGAACGTCCTCGACACTGACGAATTCGCTCTCACTACCCGGCTGGTCGACCTGCTCGACGATCGCCCGCCAGACCAAACCATCGGCTGGCACGGCCGGTGGACTCGGTTCGCCACGAATCCCCATAACTGTGCGGATGGTGCCGAGCACAGGTCGACGTGCCCGTCCGGTGATGATCAACGTCGGTGTGCCGTGGCCGGGGATGTACGCACCAGCCGCATCGATCAGAGTCTGTACGTCGACTGTGGGAAGAAACTCCTCGATGAGCTTGCTGCCGAACTCCCGCTTCATGAACGAGTTCGCAGTGATCTTCCCTACGTACCCGCCGCCGTCTGGGAGGCGGGCGAGTTGGAAAAACCGCTCCATAAACGGAACCGCAAGCGAATACTTGCGATAGCAGGTCGAATAGCGCTCGCGGTACGCGTCGTTGAGCGCCTTATCCTTGGCCAAGATGTACGGGGGGTTGCCGACGACGACGTGGTAGCCAGGTGTGAGGATCTCCTCCACGAGGCCAGCGTCCTCAGTCAGGAAGTGGTGCTCCAGTCCGCGAATCGCGAGCGCCGGACCGAGCCCCGATAGCTGGCCGTCTCGCGGCCCGTGCAACAGCGAGTCACCGCATGCCAGCGGCAGCTTCCAGCCGGGCGCGTCCGCGAGCCGCTTGATCTCGCACACGTTGATCGCGGCAACGATAAGGCGAAACCCTGCGATCGCGACGGCGAAAGGATTGAGGTCGACGCCATGGACGGCACTGAGCGCACGCTGCGCCAGCTCGGGCGCTGGCACGCTGGGCTCTCGATCCTGCCAGGCGGCGAACAGTCGCTCGAACGCGCCGATGAGAAAGTGGCCACTGCCACAGGTCGGGTCGATCACCTTCACCGCTGCCAGCCCATACTCGGCGAGCGCGGGCGTGAGGGTGCGATCGAGGATGAACGACTCGACGAAGATCGGCGTTTGGAGTAGAGCGAAACGCTTCTTGGCGTCCTCGGAGAGATCCTGATAGAGGTCGCCGAGGAACCGCGTCTCGCGCTGCGGGTCAGTGAAGTCGAAGACGGGACGAACATCGTCGGACGCATCGTCGAGCGCATCCCACACGCCGATCAACCGGCTCGCGGCATCTCCCGAGATCGGCAGCCGCCACAAAGGGTTGTGTGCCTCGTCGAACAACCCAGCAACAGCGGGTAGCTGTGCCGCGGCGCGAAACGCACGCTGAAGGACTTCGCGGTCGGTGTCGTGCGGATGCTCCTCAAAGTGGCGCTGGCGACGGCCGCGGGCGACATCACGACGCGCGCCAACGCCAGACAGCCACACCTCGTCCGTGAGTTGGTTGTCCTCCATGAAGCGCACGAAGACGCAGGCAAGCACCCATGCGACCGCGCCTTGGACGAGCAGCTCCTTGCGCCATTGCGTCTTGGAGTGGGCTGTGCGCCCCGCCTGTCTGGCGGCCTCGTACTCAGCATCGACGTAGTCCCTCACCGGGCCGTCCGTGTCGGCGCGCTGCTCGAGATCGGCAAGCAGGCCGGCGACTTGGCGCTGGAGCGCAGCGAGAAGCTTCGGGCTGTCGATCATGCGGCCACGCGCTCCTGAGAGGCGCCTCGTGCCCATGAGCGCGGCACGCGCGTCCATTCAGCGGCGCTCACGACCGCGATCGCCTGCCCATCTATCGTCGGCCGGCCGTCTCCCCCCGGGTCAGCCACCAGCAGCCACCAGCCGTGCAGCGAACGCATCCCGGCTCTGTCCGCCAGACTTGCAAGCAGGTCGAGCCGGCGGTAGCGGGCCAGGATGCCGAGACCGCGGAGCAGCAAGATGCCGGGCATGTCGAGCAGCTCGTCGAGTAGCGCAGCGATCGCATCGTCGAGCAGCGCCAGGAACATGCCCCAGTCGGGCCCGTCTGGGCCAGCAGCATCGGTTTGAGAGATCGTGCCCCAGGCGATCTGTTCGTCGTCGCAGATTCGTCGGATCTGACGCAGCAGTGCCGCCTCGAGGTTCACGTCGGTCAGCTGGCGCTCGCGGAGCAACCGGTCACGGGTGCGGCGGAGCACGACGGGAGCGGTGATCAGGGCGAGAAGACCGCCGTCGCGCTGCGCAGCGTCGAGATGAGCGATGAAGCGCTCCTCATCGGCCACCTCGGGGTCACGCTCGACGGGGGGCACGGTCGTCGAGCGCTGAGATGTGCGACTGCTCAGCGAGGTCAGCCCGAGCGGCAGGGCGGCAGGCAGGAACACCCCGCCCCCCGGCTTGGCCGCATCGGTGTGCCAGTCGAGCCCGATACCCGCCTCATGTAAGAGCGCCGACAGCGCGTAATGGTGGTCGGGAAGCGGCTGCGCAAGCGGATAGCGAGCGGCAACGCGGCCCCGAAGTTCGCCGATCGTCAGCTCCGCCGCTCCCACGAGCACGCCCTGGGCGAGCGCTAGAGCGCGAGCCGCGTCGAGTCCGACCGGATAGAGCTCGCCGCGTGCGCTGACAGCAGCGCCTTGACTGGCCTGTGCCGCCAGTTCGAGCAGTCTCGACGGTCGTATTCCCGCGTTGGCGGTTACGGCGGATGCGTCGCGTAGCGCCGCTGCGACGGTGTCGGGGGCAAGCGGCGGGTCGCTTGAGGCGAGCTGGTCGGCCATGGCTCCTAATCCGACAATGTCGTCGAGCAGCGTTTGCGCTGCCTCGTCACGTCGAGCGACTAGGAGTTTGCTTCCATGCCGGCGCTGGGTGATTCGCGCGTCCGCGTCGCGCGCCAGCTCGACCTCAATTGCGGCGCGGGTCACCGCCCGTGCCAGCGCGGCCCGGGTATCCGGGCCCTGGGCGATTGCGCCGCGAATGGCGAGCACGCGGCGTGCCACCTCATCAGCGCCCGCAACCCCGTCGAAGCCTTCCAGCGCGTCGACGATCGAGCGACGGACCGAGGTGATCGCAGGTGACTTCGCCCAGCGGCGAACGCCGGCGTCGATTGCGGTGCGGACCGTAATGAGCGACTCGCCGATGTGCTCGGCGACGACGTCGGCAGCAGGCCACCCCGGCAACGGCTCGTCGCCCCCGAGCTCACCGAGCGGGAGCGTCAGCAGCGTGCGCTGGATCCGCAGCTGCCCGGCATCGCGGGCTTTGGCGGGCAGTAGCTGTGCGACGATCGCGTCTACGCCGACGGCGTCGAGTAGTTCCGCTTCATCGCCGGACGAGGTGTCACCGACCGCAGCGACGCCACGGCGTACGAGATCGTCGCTGAACCGCCTGCGAAGCGCCCCCGCAACGCGCGCGATCTCGCGTCGCATCCTGCTGCCGACGCCCCGCATGCTGTTCAGCTGCGTGGGCGGCAGCAGGACAAGGTCCTCGACGAGCACGATGTTCTGGCGCTCCAGAGCCGCCACCTGGGCCGTAGTGAACCCGAGTTGGGTGAGTGGCGTGTGGAGCTCCGCAATCTCGATCAGCTTGTGGCGTTCCTCGTCGCCGAGGGTGACCTCGGTGCTGGCGGGGGCGTCGATCCGTGCGAACACCGCTCGCCATGCGGCAAGCATGTCGTTGGCAGTGTCAAAGCGCTTCGTCGCCTCACGTTCGAGGCCTCTGGTAAAGAACGCGGCGAGTGGATGCCGAACGGCGGGGTCGAGGCCATCCGTGGCCAGCGCCACCGGCCCAGTTGTGACTTCTGGGGCGGTCTTGCCGTCCCCCCAGACCGGGCGTCGGCCGGTCGCCATCTCGTGCAGCGTCACCGCAGCGGCGTAACGGTCGGCGGCAGGGTCGAACCGCCCGCGTTCGGCCAAGAACGGGTCGATGTATTGGGGTGTGCCGGCGCGTACAGCGGATGGGTCCGCGCGCGAGAGCGAGAAGTCAAGCAGCACGAGATGAAGCTCTTCGTTCTTGCCTACCGGAACGAGCCCGAGGTTCTCGGGTTTGATGTCGCGATGGAGGTATCCCTCCCGCTCGAGCTGGCGCAACGCCTCCAGCAAGTCAGTACCGAATCGTTCCAGCCACTCCAAAGAGAGCGGGCCGTCCTCGCGGAGCCGCGCTGCGAGCGTGCCTTTGCTCGCCCACTGCAGAACGAGGGCGATCCGGCCCCGTAGCCGGACCGTGTCAAACAGCTCAACGATCGCCGGATGTCGCAGCGCCGACAGCACCGTTGCTTCGTCTTCGAGTGCCTGCTCGCGGTCAGTGCGGAGAGCCACCTTTAGCACGCGCCGCTGGCCCGCCTGTTCGTCGCTTACGAGCAACGCGGCAGCCGATGATCCGGTTCCGAGCCGTCGCTCGAGCACGAACCGGTCGCCCAGGCGCTCTCCCGGCTTGGCAGCCAGTGGATCGGGCTGCTGCTCTGCTTCGGCTTGGGTGCTCGCTTCGCGCTCGGCCTCGTCGAGCTGCATCAGGAACAGATCGACGCTGTCCATCCGCTCGCTGACCGTCGGGGCAGTCGCCCAACGAACGAGCTGACGCAACTCTGGTCCGACACCATCGATTGCGGCCGCCAGATCGAGACCGTCGGATTCGCGGAGCGCCGCAGCGAGGTCCTCGGCCCGCTCGACCGCGGGGCGCCCGGCTAGCACGAGATGGGCAATCGCCCCGAGTGAGAACACATCGAGGAGCACACCGTCTGCCTGCGGATCGCTCGCGGCTTCCGGAGCCAAGAACGGCGCAGACAGCGGGTCGGCGAGGGCCTCGACGTTTCGGGTACCCGCGATCGTTCCGTCCGGGTCATCAGCCTCGGTCAGCGCACCCGTCCGCCAGTCGCCGATTCGGATGCGCTGCGGCTCATTGATATCTGGGACGATCAGGATTGCTCGCGGGGACAGCGCGCGGTGCACCAGGCCGTGGCTATGCGCGTAACGGACGGCGTCGGCGATCTGACGGATCAGGTCCAGGCGGTCGTGTAGCGAGAGGCGCTCGCCGTGATCGGCGAGCCACTGGTCCAGTGACGGCCAGTCCGGCTCAGCGTCCAGGACGAGCGCGGGCCCGAGGTCGTGCTCGACGTAGTCCTGGGGTCGCAGGATGCCCTGGTGGTGCAGGCCTTCGAGCAGCTCGTGCTCGCGCCTCGCAGCGCGGCGCAGTTGCTCACGGCGAGGGTCTCCTGCGTTCTGCGGCGCCGCATAGATGCGGATGCGGCGACGACGGCTAGGAATTGTCTCGTGCTGGCCGGCGAAGTCTTGAAAGCCCGGACCGTCGGCCAGTAGTTCGCCGAGGCGGAAGCCGCCGACAGTGCGCAAGCGGTTCGACGGGCGGATGCCGGCTTGCTCCATCGCCTCGGCGAGCACTGCGGCCATCGGCCGATCGACACGTCTCCCCGGCTTCAGCTGTGCGTGCTCTTGTGGGGCTACATCGACTAGCGCCGTTACGAGGTCCGGAACTCCGAGTCGGAGGCTGCGGTCGTCCGTTTGACGGCTGTACGTGCCGATCCGACCGCGCTCGTCCAACCGCAGCCGGACGTGCGGGTCGGATAGGAACACCGCGGCGTTGAAGAACGGGAGGCGACCGTGGAATGACCGCGCCGCAGAGGTGCGGTCCAGCAGCGACTTGAGCGCCTTGGCTTTGAGGTTGGTGAGCCGCAGCGGATGGTCGCGTTGCCGGGTTCGGCCCTCTGGATCGGTCCACACGAGCGTGTGATCGTCCCCAGTGACCTCCCCCGGCCAGGACTTGACCTCCACAACGAACACGCCCTTCGGCCCGCATAGCATCAGGTCGATGTCGTAGAGCCGGCCGCCGGAATCGAGGAACTCGAAGTTCGACCACGCCTCATACGGCGCGTACTTCGGGAAGCGGCCACGAACGTGGTCGAGCGCCTCGCGCTCCCAGGCGAACTGCGACGCCGTGATCTCATGCCAGTTGGAAGACTGGGCGCTCACCACTCACTCGTCCTCATCCACTCGTGGATGGCGTCGGCGCATGAAGTCGCCAAATAGCGGCGCCGTGTATGCGTAGACGCCGTG
>CAWCMQ010000016.1:0-128042 GCA_963796645.1 uncultured Solirubrobacterales bacterium
CCGGGTGCGCTACCAGACTGCGCCACTCCCCGTGGTCGGCCGATGATAACCCGTTGGCATCGAGTGGCCAGCGGCGCCGCGCACCCTCCGCGACCGGCGTTCAGGAGCGGGCGACGGGAATCGAACCCGCCCTAGAAGCTTGGAAGGCTTCTGTGCAACCACAACACTTCGCCCGCCTGCCGGTCAGATGGTACCCCGACCGAGCCGCGCTCAGGCCGCCGGGCGCCGGTCCTCGGTCGGGACCTCGCCGTCACGGCTGAGGCCGGCGGGCGGCCATGGTCCGGTCCAGTTGTCGAGCGCACCGTCAATCGTGACCACGGACCCAGAGAGCGCCTTGCCGAGTGGCGTGGCCAGCAGCGCGATGAGCCATCCGTACTCCTCCACCTCTCCCAGGCGCTGGAGCGGAACCGTTGCCGCCGCGGTGCGCCACAGCTCGCCCGGGTACTTGCGCAGCGACTCGGTCGCGAACCGGCCGATCGCCACCGCCAGCACCGACACGCCGTCCACGGCCCACCTGTCCGCCAGCTCGCGGGTCAGCGACTCGACGGCCGCCCTCGCGACACCCGTGTGCGCCATCGCCGGCATCCCGTGGTGGGGTGAGACGGTCACGTTGATGATCGTGCCGCCACCGCTCGGGCGCATTGCCAGGTCGCGGGCGGCCTCGCACATCGCGATGGTCCCCCCCACGTTCAGCCGCTGAACCGCCCGCCACCCCTTCTCGGTGATCCCCTCGGCTGGGACGAAGTACTGGCCGCCGGCGTTGTTGAGCAGCAGGTCCAGTCGCCCGTGCCGGTCGAGGGCAGTCTTCACGAGCCGCCGCGCGTCCGCGGCGTCGCGGATGTCACCGGCCACCCAGCTACAGCCCTCGCCGATCTCGGCGGCGGCCTGCTCCAGCACGTCCTCGCGCCGGCCGGCGATGATCACGTCAGCTCCGCAGGCGGCGAGCTCAGCCGCAGCCGCCTTACCGAGGTTGGTTCCTCCACCGGTGACGATCGCGGCACGCCCGTTCAGCGCGCCGTCGGCGAATACCCGCGACCCTCCCAATGCCTACTCGCCCATCACCTTGATCACGAGCCGCTTCGGCCTGCCACCGTCGAACTCGCAGTAGAAGACCTGCTGCCACGGGCCGAGGTCGAGCCGCCCGTCGGTGATGGGAACGATGACCTGATGGTGAACGAGCAGGTTCTTCAGGTGCGCGTCCCCGTTGTCCTCGCCGCCGCGATGGTGGCGATAGTCGCCGGGGTTCGGAAGCAGCGCCTCGGCCACCTGGCCGTCCGGTTCGTTCCAGGTCGGTGGCGCGATCTTGTCCAGCCATTCGAGCGTGTCGGCCTGGAGGCCCGGCTCGTCGTCGTTGACCCAGACGCCGGCGGTGATGTGCATCGCCGAGACCAGCACCATCCCCTCGCTGACGCTCGATTCGCGGACCGCCTCGGCGACCTCCTCGGTGATGCGAATGAACTCCCGCCGGCGGGTTGTGTGGAACGTGTGATAGGCCGTGTGAGTTCTCACCAGCGGGATCCTACGGTGATCGCCGCGCGCTGCGTGCGCCTGCCGGACAAGGGGGAGCAGGGGAGCCGGGATTCGAACCCGGGTTCACGGTTTTGGAGACCGTGCGCGTAACCACTAGCTCACTCCCCTATGCGGCTTCGATGCTACCTGTCGTCGCTCTCAGCAATGCGGGCGGAGGGACTCGAACCCCCATGGGCTAGGCCCACCGGCACCTAAAGCCGGCGCGTCTACCAATTTCGCCACGCCCGCTGGCCGGGTGATTCTAGGCGGCCGCGATCGGCGCAAGCGCGCCGAGAACTGCTGCAGACGGCGCCCGCAGATTGTAAGGTCCGCAAGATGGCGCCTCACCGGATGCTCACGCCGGGGTACAAGATCACCTATCCCAACCGGGGCAAGGCGTCCAGCAAGGCCACGAAGGCGATCGTGATCCTGCTCCTTCTGATCTCCGTCGGGCTGATGCTGATCGTGACGATCGGCGGCTGGAGCAAGCTCCAAGGGCTCAAGCCGGTCAACCTCGCGTGGTGCCTCGTCTACCTGATCTTCGCCTTCTACATCGCGCGGTGGAGCCGCGGTCTCTTGCCGATGGCTGCCGCCCTAGCGATCCTGCTCCTGATCCTCGCGGTGATCGCGGGGACCGGCGCCTCGGGCACCAGCTGGTTCGACCGCAGCGAGCCCGGCTTCGCCGCGGCTCAGACGATGTTCGGCGGCAAGGGCCTTAGCCCGGACGTACTCGGGACGGTCACGCTGCTGATCGCGCCGGTCCAGGTGCTGCTGATCTTCTTCGCCATGCAGGGCTTCGCGCAGGGCTGGAACGTCGAGGTCGAGCGGCCGATCGACGAGTCAGAGCGCGGCGATCAGCCGGCGGGTGGCTCGCCGCCGCCCGCGCCCGCCGCGGCCTGACGGGCCTGGGGCGTTCCGGGCTGCGGTTGGGGGCGTGGGCCGGGGTCGGGGGCGTGGGCCGCGGTCTGGGGCGTGGGCTGCAGTGCGCCGGACCGAGCCGGACCGCCGTCCCCGAGGCTGGGTGAGAAAACGACGCATATCGTCGTTTTCTCACCCAGCATGCGGCGGGTGGGACTCGAACCCACAAGTCCTTTCAGACAATGGCTTTTGAGGCCATCGCGTTTACCGATTTCGCCACCGCCGCGCGGGAGCGGAGTTTAGGTTGCCGCCCGCGGAACCGGCCTGGGGCCATCGCCCGCGGGACCGGCCCTGGGTCGCCGCCCCCGCTCCCCCCCGCCGCCCCGGCCCCGGCGCCGCCCACGGTCCGCCCGCGCGGGACCGCCCCTGCCCGCCACGGCTCGCCCCGCCGGCTACCTCACCAACTCCCACAACTCGTCCACCAATCCGGGCGCTCCGGCCACGAGCCCCCACGGATCGCCCTCGCCTGCCGGCAGCTCGCGCAGCTCGAGCCCGGCCCGCGAGGCGATCAGCCCTCCCGCCGCGACGTCCCAGCGGTGCACGCCGCGCTCGTAGTAGGCGTCGAGACGCCCGCAGGCGCACCAGCACAGGTCGATCGCGGCAGCGCCGGCGCGGCGGATGTCCCGGACGCGTGGAAGCACGCGCCCGACAACCGCCGCCTGCCGCTCGCGAACACGTGCGTCGTAGCCGAACCCGGTGGCCACGAGCGCGGTCGCGAGGTCCGTCCGCCCCGATGCCCTGATCGGCTCTCCGTTCAGGCGCGCTTCGCCCGATCGGGTCGCTTCGAAGCGCTCGTGGCGCATCGGGTCGAGGACGATGCCGGCGATCGCGCCGGCATCGTCCTCGCAGGCGACGCTCACTCCGAACACCGGAAAGCCGAACAGGTAGTTGATCGTCCCGTCGAGCGGGTCGACGACCCAGCGCAGACCGGCGGCGCTCGGACCGGTCTCTCCTCCCTCCTCGCCGAGGATCGCATCGCCCGGCCGGGCGCCGGTGAGCACGGCCCGGATCGCCGACTCGGCCGCGACGTCGGCATCGGAGACCAGGTCGGTTGGAGTGCTCTTCGACTGCACGCCGTGGGCGCGCCGACCGAAGCGCGCAGTCAGCTCGCCGGCCGCCGCCTCGGCGGCCTCGCGGGCGACGGCGAGCAGCTCGTCCTCGTCGGCCTCGGTCACGTCCCCGGTTCTACCGGATGGGTGCGGCTGATGCAGTTGCGATGATCTCGCCCCGATGCGTCCAGCCGAAACAATCGAGGCCCTGGTCGGATTCGATCGCCGCGGCGCCGGCACCAACGCCGAGCGTCGTGCCGCGAGCTGGCTCGCGGGACAGGTCGAGTCGAGTCAGCGCGAGGCGAGACTCGAGCCGTTCTGGTGCCGGCCCAACTGGGCACTCGCCCACACCTGGCACGCGGCGCTTGGCCTGGCCGGGAGCCTGCTCGCGGTCCACTCGCCGCGGGTCGGAGGCGCGCTGATCCTGATCGCGCTGTTGTCCGTGCTCGTGGACGAGCTGTTCGGCGTCTCGCCGGGCCGGCGGCTGACCTTCGAGCACGCCAGCCAGAACGTCGTCGGCCTCCCGCCGGGCGCCGACCCCGCCCCGCATCCTCAAGCGGCGCCCCGCCTGATCGTCACCGCCAACTACGACGCCGGCCGTACCGGTCTCGTCTATCACCCCCGCGTGCGCGCCTTCACCGCGGGCCTCCGGCGCCTCACCGGCGGCCGGGCGCCCGGCTGGCTGGCCTGGCTCACGCTTGCGCTTTCGTGGCTGCTCGTGGTCGCGGTCCTTCGCCTCGGGGGGAGCAACGGGTCGACGATCGGGGTCCTGCAGCTGATCCCGACCGTCGGGCTCGTGCTGGCGCTGGCGCTGCTGCTTGAGTTGGCGAGCTCGGAGTACGGCCCGGCGGCCGCCGACAATGCCAGCGGCACCGCGGCCGCGATCGCGCTCGTCGCCGCCCTCGACACCGCGCCTCCGCGCCACGCGACCGTTGAGCTGGTGCTGCAGGGCGCCTCGGACGGCAGCGCGCTCGGGCTGCGCCGCCACCTCCGGGCCCGGCGCCGCTCGCTGAAGGCCGCGAACACGATCGTGGTCGGCATCGGCCCATGCGCCGTCGGCCGCGTGCGCTGGCTGGTCAGCGACGGCCCGCTGGTGCCGCTCCGCTACCTCCCGCGCCTGGCTGAGCTCTGCCGGGCGGTCGCAGCCGAGGAACCGGAATTCGACGCGCACATAACCAGGGGCCGGGGAACCGGGCCCGCCTATCCCGCCCGAGCGGCCCGGAAGCCGGCGATCGCACTCGAATGCCTTGACGAGCGGGACCTGGTACCCCGCTCGCATCGGAGGTCCGACACGACCGAGGCGATCGAGACGCTGTCGATTGACGACACCGTCCAATTCGGGCTCATGCTGGTGGAGAAGATCGACACGTTCCTGGGCGAACGTGCCGCATCCCAGGGCACCGCAGCGGACGATCCGAGCGCGAACGCGCCCGCGCGCTAAGCCGGCGTCACCGGGTTGTGCTTCGCGGGCCAGACCCGCTGCTTGCCCGCCGCGTGTTCGAAGCGGCGGATCAGCTCGGTCCGCAGCCGCTCGGGTGCGATCACGGCATCGATCACCAGCTCGGACCCGAGGTGCAGGATGTCGATGTCCTCGGCGTACTCGCGCCGGAGCTCCTCGGTCTTGGCGGCGCGTTCGTCGGGGTCGGAGATCGCCTGTAGCTGGTTGTAGTAGACGGCGTTGATCGCGGCCTGGGGACCCATCACCGCGATCGATGCGCTCGGAAGCGCGAGACAGCAATCCGGATCGAACGCCGGCCCGGCCATCGCGTAGAGACCGGCGCCGTAGGCCTTGCGCACGATCACCGAGATCTTCGGCACGTTGGCCTCTGAGACGGCGCTGATCATCTTGGCGCCGTGGCGGATGATGCCCTCCCGCTCGACCTGGGTGCCGATCATGAAACCGGGCACGTCCGCGAGGAACAGGAGTGGAATGTTGAATGCGTTGCAGGTCCAGATGAACCGAGCCGCCTTGTCGGAGGAGTCGACGAACAGGACGCCGCCCTTGACCTTCGGTTGGTTGGCGACGATCCCGATCACGCGCCCGTCCAGACGGGCGTAGCCGACGATCAGCTCCTTGGCCCACCGGGCATGGATCTCCAGGAACGAGTCGGCATCGAGGAGCGAATCGAGCAGCAGTCGCATGTCGAACGGCTTGTTCTCATCCTCTGGGATCAGCTCGGCGATCGGCGTGTCCGACGCGGGCGCGACGGGCGCCGCGATCGGCGGCCCGCCCTCGAACGAAGAGGGGAAGAAGCTCAGGTAGCGGCGGGCGAAGTCGATCCCCTCCTCGTCGCTGGCCACGAGCGCGTGGCCCACCCCACTCCGAGACGTGTGCATCCGCGCACCGCCCATCTCCTCCAGCGACACCTTCTCGCCGATCACCATCTCGGCCATCCGCGGTGAGCCGAGGTACATCGACGCGTTGCCGTCACGCATGATCACGATGTCGCAGAAGGCCGGGATGTAGGCACCGCCGGCGGCGCTCGGACCGAACAGGACGCAGATCTGCGGCACCACGCCCGAGAGGCGCACCTGGTTGAAGAAGATCCGGCCGGCGTGGCGGCGGCCCGGGAACATCTGCACCTGCTCGTCGATCCGGGCTCCGGCCGAGTCGACGAGGTATACGAGCGGCGCTCGGAGGCTTAGGGCTCGCTCCTGGATCCGGAGGATCTTCTCCACCGTCTTCGGCGCCCACGAGCCCGCCTTGACGGTCGGATCGTTGGCCATCACCGCGACTGTTCGCCCGCCGATCGTGCCGAGCCCGGTCACCACACCCTCGGCCCCGAGGCCGTCCTTCTCCCAGCTGGCGAGCAGGCCGTCCTCGGTGAACGAATCCGGGTCGAGCAGACGCGCCACACGCTCACGGACGGGCAGCTTCCCCTGCTGCACCGCCTTCGTGCGGTGACGCTCGGGACCGCCGGCGAGCGCCCGCGCGACGGCGTCCTGCACGGCCTCGTCGTGGCTCTTCTCGCTCATCGGTCGTCCGCCTTGGTCATCGGCACGGTTGAACCAGCGGTGGTCCCCCCGGGCGGCGGCGGGAGCTCCCGGCGCGGTCGCAAGCCGATCACCAGGCCGGCGACGCCGATCACGAACAGAAAGAGCGGCCATCCGACAAGCGACCCGCGCCCGCCCAGGTTGAGCCCGACCATCACGGCGAAAGCGACCAGCACGGCGACGCCGACGTAGGCCGGCCCCGCCTCACCGTCGACCGCGGCATAGGCGACGAGGCCAAACCCGGCGGCGAGCAGGTAGAGCTTCCAGCCAAAACCGGCTCCCGATGCGGACGCAAATCCGAAACCGCTGCCGAACCGACCCAGCGCCGAGCTCACGATCGTTCCGGCAAGCAGGGTCAGCGCCAGCAGCAGCGACACGAGCCCGGCCGCGTTGACGAGCTGAACGGCGTGACGGGGCCGCCCCTCACGCAGTCGAAGCGCCCCGACCGCGAACCCGAGCGCCACCGCAACCAAGAGCGCCCTGAAGGTTCCGATCCCGTGGGGCCGGAACACCCAGCTCACGAACGCCTCCAGCGCCACCACACCGGCCAATGCGGCGATCAGCGTGCACACGGCCGAGTTCAACCTCCTGGCCAGCGTCGCCGCTACCCCGGCCTCGACCGCGAACGTCCAGAAGTCGCCGCCCGCGCCGGGCGGCCGTCCGGCGCCGAGGATCTCGGCCAGCAGCTGCAGCGCCACGAGTAGCGGCAGCAGACCGGTAACGAGCAGGACCGACTGATACGCCCGCGGCTCATCGCCCTCCAGCGGTGAGAGGATCGCCATCGTCAGCAGCAGGCCCGCGGTCAGCGCGACGACGGCGAAGCGCGGGCCGAGCGCCCACTGCGTCATTCGTAGCTCGATCACGATCGCGGCCAGCGCCAACGGGACCGCGCCCGCAGCGATCACGTCGCCACGGTGCGGATGCGGACGCAGCCGATCCAGCGCGGGACTCATCCCAGGCCCGGGTTCTCCACCGGCTCCTCGCCGGAGTAGTCGTAGAAGCCCATGCCCGACTTGCGCCCGTACCAGCCGGCCGCGAGCATCTTGCGCAGCGTCGGGGGCTGCGCGAACCGCCGCTCTCGGAACTCGTCGAACAGCACGTCGCAGATCGAGCCGAGCGTATCGAGGCCGACGAAGTCGCTGAGGGTCAGCGGGCCCATCGGATGACCGGCGCCCGCCTTCATCGCGATGTCGATCTCGCCGATCGAGCCAACGCCCTCCTCGAAGGCCCGCATCCCGTCAAGGAGATACGGAACCAGCAGCCGATTGACGATGAAGCCCGCCTTGTCCTTGGTCGGGACGGTCAGCTTGCCGAGCCGTTGGCCGAAGTCGAGGCCAACCTGGAGCGCCTCGTCGGAACTCGTCACGCAGCGCACGACCTCGAGCAGCTGCATCACCTGTGCCGGGTTGAAGAAGTGCAGGCCGACGAACCTCTCCGGGCGGCTCGTCGCGGCCGCCTGCGAGATCACCGAGAGCGAGGAGGTGTTGGTGGCGAAGAACGCCTCCGGCTTGACAATCGCGTCGACCTGGTGCCACATGGCCAGCTTGCCGTCGAGGTCCTCGGTCATCGCCTCGATCACGAGGTCGCAGCCGGCCAACGCGCTGTAGTCGGTCGTGCCCTCGATCCGCCCGCGTACCGCGTCTGCGTCCTCCTGGGAGGCCTTGCCCTTTTCGACCGCTCGCGCGAGCTGCTTCTCGATCTTGCCGATGCCCTTGGCGAGCGTCGCGTCGTCGACCTCGCGCACGACCACCTGGTAGCCGGCCTGCGCCGCCACCTGGGTGATGCCGTGACCCATCAGGCCGCATCCAAGCACTCCAACCTTCTCGATCTGCGCCATTCCATCTCCGTTGTCGCTGTGAGTCAGGGCGGCAAGGCTAATACGGCAGCCGCTCCGGGGTCCGCGCGACCGCCCGGGCGCGCGGGCAGCGGGTCCGCGCGACCGCCCAAGCGGGCGGGCACAAGGACGCTCAGCGCCAGTCCACCGGCCCGGCGGTCAGCACGTGGCTGCCCAGCGCGCGGCCCAGAACCTGCTGCACGGCCCTCGAGGCCTCGATCAGGGCCGCCAGGTCGATGCCGGTGGCGATCCCCATCTCGTGCATCATCGAGACGAGATCCTCGGTGGCGATGTTGCCCGTCGCTCCAGCCGGGACCGGGCAGCCGCCCAGCTCGCCGAATGACGACTCGAAGCTCTCAACCCCGGTCTGGAGTGCCGCGAGAACGTTGGCCAGGCCCTGGCCGCGGGTGTTGTGGAAGTGCGCGGTGAGCTCGACGCCCGGCAGCTCGGCGACCGCCGCCTGGAAGAACTCACGCACGCCCACGGGGTTCGCCATCCCGGTTGTGTCGCCGAACCCGATCTCGGTGGCGCCCGCCTCGGCGAGCGCGGAGGCGATCGACAGCACCCGGTCAACCGGCACATGACCCTCGTACGGGCATCCGAACGACGTCGAGATCACCCCTTCGCAGCGCAGGCCCTCGGCGAGCGCTCGCGCAAAGGTGCGCTCGAGGCCGGCGAGGGACTCGGCGACCGAGCGCCCCACGTTCTTCTGATTGTGCGTCTCCGAGGCTGAGAAGAACCCGTTGATCTCCTGGAATCGGTCCCGATGCGCCAGCGCCCGCTCAAGCCCTCGCTCGTTCGGGATCAACACGCTGACCGACACCTCGTCAGGGAGCTTCGCGGAGGCGAGCACCTCCTCGGCGTCCGCGAGCTGCGGGATCACGTCGGGTCTGACCAAGCTCGTCACCTCGAGCCGTCTCAGCCCGGTCCGCCCGAGCATCTCGATCAGCCGCACCTTGTCGGCGGTCGGGATCACCTCCGGCTCGTTCTGAAAGCCGTCGCGCGGGCCCACCTCGCGGATCCGCACGCTCGTCGGCAGGTTGCTCATGCCTCTACTTATAGATCAGCCGCTGGCCGAGGAGGTCGGTGATCGTCACGAACCGATAGCCCTCGGACTTCAGCGTGTCGATCTCGTGAGGCAACGCGGCGAGCGTCTCGGACCGATTGCCGCCACCGTCGTGCTGGATCACGATCGCCCCGGGATGAGCGTTGGAGACCACGTTCGAGTAGATCGCGTTCGTCCCCGGAAGCGACCAGTCGCGGGGATCGATGTCCCACTGGATGGTGGTGAACCCCATCGAGCGCGCCTCGTTGATCAGGGCGGAGCTGACGGCGCCGCCCGGGGCACGGAACAGGCACGGCTTGAACCCGCCGGTGACGCTGCTGATCGCGTTCGCGGTGCTCGAGATCTGGCCCGCGGCGAACGCTCCAGCTCCTGAGACGTTGGCGTGGCTCCAGGTGTGATCGCCGATGATGTCTCCGTCGGCGAGCATCCGCCGGTCGACCGCGCGGCCGTAGGTCGAGATCTGCTCGCCGATCTGGAAGAACGTAGCGGGCACGTGCTCGCGCTCGAGCACATCGAGGAACTGCGGCGTGTCGTACCAGGGTCCGTCGTCGAAGGTGAGCGCGATCACGCGCCGGTTGCTCGGCCCGCTGTTGACGAACGGCGCCCCGCTGGGCACGCATCCGACCAGCCGGGGGGTGTGGAACCTCGCGAGCGTCGGCCGGGACGGGTAGAGCAGGATGCACCCGAATGGGCCCGGGGTCTTCGGTGTGCAGGCGGGCGGCTTCAGACCGTCCAGCACCTGCCAGCGGACGTCCCGGTAGTTCATGCCCGCGTCCTTGGGGAGGAAGCTCGCGGTCAGCGAGCTGTGGCTACCCCGGGATAGCCTGGCGGTGACCTCGTGGTATTGGCCCAGACCGCCGGCCGTCAGCTTCCGGCGGAACAGGCGCTCGTGCTTGTGGTTATGCGAAAGGCCGAGACACAACACCGCGTAAGCGGTGCGCCGCCTGACGTGCTCGAGTTCCAGGCACAGCGAGCGGCCGCGATCCCTCAGTCCAGCCGGCGAGAACGGATGACCGAGCTTCACGTTCCAGACCAGGTCCTGTCCGTCCTGGGTCAGCGACGCGTGCACCACGTGGAAGGGGCGGCCGTGTCCGGCGGCCTGAGCGGCGCTCGCCCCCAACGCCATAACCAGGATCAGCGTACTCAGGCCCTTGGCAAACCTGCCCACCACGGCTATCCCCTTCCGGCGTCGATGATCCGGCGTTCGTGCGTGCCGAGGCCGATCGTACGACCATCGTCGGCCACCACCGCAACCGCGAAGCGGAGCTTGCGGCCATCAACGATCTCCTCGAGGCGGGCACTGGCGGTGCAGCGAGAGCCGGCGGGCGCCGAGGCCACGTGCTTGACGCACACCTCGAAGCCCACCGTGGCCTTGCCGGCCTCGAGCCGCGGGTATACCAGCATCGCCGCGGTGCGCTCCATCATCGCGATCATGGAGGGCGTCGAGAGCACCGAGAATCCGAGCGTTCCGCCGACATCGGTGAGCAGGCGACCCTCCACCTCGAACTCGTTGACTGCCTCGATTCCAGTCTCGATCGGCTGGCGCATAGGCGGGGCAGCATAGACTCCGCCGCCGTGGAATCCCCGGTCTGCATTGTCGGCGCCACCGGCGCGCTGGGCTTCGGTCTCGCGCTGAGGCTCGGACGGGCGGGCGTGCCGATCGTGATCGGCTCGCGGGATGCCGGCCGCGCCGGCGAGGCGGCGGAGCGCGCTGCGGCTCAGGTGCCGGACGGTCAGTTCACAGGCGGGCGCAACCAGGAGGCGGTTCAGGGCTGCGAGACCGTGATCCTCAGCGTGCCGTTCCGGAACCAGTCCGAAAACCTGGTCAACCTCAAGGGTTCCCTGCGCGAGGGACAGCTGCTGGTCGACGCCACGGTCCCGCTCGCGGCTGCGGTCGGCGGCAAGGCGACCCGGACGCTGGGGGTGTGGCAGGGCTCTGCTGCGCAGCAAGCGCAGGAGATGGCACCCGACGGCGTGCGCGTGGTCTCGGCCTTTCATACCGTGAGTGCCGCGCTGCTCACCGACCTCGAGCACCCGCTCGACGAGGACGTGCTGATCTGCGGTGACCGGGGCGAGGACAAACAGCAGCTGGCCGCTCTGGTGGACCGAATCGAGGGACTGCGACCGGTTGATTGCGGTCCGCTCGAAATGGCGCGAATCGTCGAGCAGCTGACCTCGCTGATCATCTCGATCAACGTTCGCAATAAGGTCAGGGCCGGCATCAAGATCACCGGCCTGTGACCGGGCCGGTTGTCGTGCTCGCCGGCGGTACCGGCGGCGCGAAGCTGGCGCGGGGCATGCTCGACGTGGTCGGCGGCGAGGATCTCGTCGTGATCGCGAACACGGGCGATGACATTGAGATCTACGGCGCCTACGTGTGCCCCGACCCGGATCTGGTCACGTTCTGGCTCGGCGACCTGATCGATGAGCGGGGTTGGGGCCTTCGTGACGACACGTTCCACACCATGGACGGGCTGCGCGCGCTCGGGGTCGAGGTGTGGTTCAACCTCGGCGACCGCGACCTGGCGATCGGCATCGAGCGTGCCCGCGCGCTGCGTGCGGGGAGCACGCTCACCGAGGCGCACGCCCGGATCGCGCACGCGCTCGGCGTCGATGCACGTGTGCTGCCGATGTCCGACTCGCCCGTGCGCACGAGGGTCATGGCACGAGGGCGCTGGTGGTCGCTGCAGGAGTTCCTGATCAGGGCGGGCTCGGAGGGACCGGTCGAGCAGGTGGCGTTCAGGGGCGCCGCCACGGCGGTCCCGACGCCCGAGGTCCTGCGGGCGATCGAGACCGCCGCGGCGATTGTGATCGGGCCCTCGAATCCGGTCATCTCGATCGGGCCGATCCTCGCCCTCGGCCCCCTGAGCGCCGCCCTCGGGCGCACCTCGGCCCCGGTGGTGGCGGTCAGCCCGATCGTCGCCGGCGAGGTGGTCAAGGGACCGACGCAGCTGTTCATGGACTGGGCCGGACAGCCGTGCAACGGCGGCGGGATCGCGCAGATCTACGCCGGGCTACTCGATGGCGTGGTGGCCGACGAGCGCAGCGCCCGGGAGCTTCCGGCCCTGGAGACGAACCTCCTGATGGACGGGGACGACGGGCGCCGGCGCCTGGCCGAGGAGACGCTCACGTTCGCCCGAGGTCTGGGCACGCGAGCGAGCGGATAGCGTTCGCAGTCGATGAGCACGATCGTGATCCTCCCGATCAAGAGCTTCGACGAGGCCAAGCAACGCCTTGCCGAGCAGTTCAGCTCGGGCGCGCGGCGCGCGCTGGCGGAGGCGATGTTCTCCGACGCGCTCGTCGCGCTGAGGCGCGCCGAGTCGGTCGACGAGGTGCTGGTGGTCACCGCCGACACTGCGGCACAGCAGATCGCAGGCGGGTACGGGGCCGAGGTGCTCGACGACGATGAGTCGGGTCACAACCCGGCGGCGCAGCGCGGCATCCGCCACGCGATCGAAATGGGCGCGGACCGGGTCCTGCTCGTGCCCGGTGACTGTCCGATGATCGATCCAGCCGAGCTCGACGATCTCCTCAGCCAGCATCCTCCGGAGCCGCACGCCGTGATCGTCCCCGACCGGCACGGCACCGGGACGAACGCCCTGCTCCTGTCCCCTCCGGACGCGCTCATGCCGGCGTTCGGCCCCGGCAGCTGTGAGCGCCACCAGGAGGCCGCCCGGGCCGACGGAACCGTCGGCGAGGTCCGCGACATCCCATCCCTGGCCCTCGATGTCGATACACCGGAGGATCTCGAGGCCCTCCGCGAGGCGCTGGTCGTCAAGCACGGCGGTGCCGCCCATACGCGGGGAATGCTCAGCCAGCTGAACCGCAGCCGCGCCTGAGGGGTCATCGTGCTCAGAGCGCAAGCGCTCGAGGGAATACCGGAGATCAGCTCGGGCGACGATCTCGCAGAGATCATCGCCGGAGCGGCTGGTCCCGGATCCCTGTCCGCCGGTGTGATCGTCGTGATCGCGCACAAGATCGTCTCGAAGTCCGAGGGCCGCACGCGTGAGCTGAATATGGTCGAGCCGGGCGAGCGGGCCCGCGGGCTGGCCGCCCAGCTCGATAAGGACCCTCGACACGTGCAGGTCGTGCTCGACGAATCGCGCGAGGTGCTGCGCAGCGCCAACGGCGTTCTGATCTGCGTGACCCGGCACGGCCTCGTGTGCGCGAACGCGGGCGTCGACGCCTCCAACGTCCCCGGCGAAGGCACGCTGGTGCTCCTGCCCGAGGACCCGGACGCCTCGGCCCGGTCGCTCCGCCGGCGGCTCGGCCTCCTGACCGGAGCAGCACCTGCGGTGCTGATCACCGACTCGTTCGGCCGCGCGTGGCGTCACGGCCAACTCGACGTGGCGATCGGCTGCGCGGGGCTGCGCCCGCTCGAGGACTGGCGCGGCCGGCCGGACGCGCACGGCCGCGAGCTGAGAGCAACGTGGATCGCGGCGGCCGACGAGCTGGCCGCTGCCGCCGACCTGGCGCGCTCCAAGGACGGGCTCGAACCCGTGGTGCTGATCCACGGCGCGGAGCGGCACGTGACCAGCGACGACGGACCCGGCGCGGCCGCCCTGATCCGGCCGGAACGCGAGGATCTGTTCAGGTAGGGTCCGGCGCGGCCCAGCAGTCGAGCCCGGAGGAACGATGAGCGAGGACACGGTCAAGTACCTGCTGCCTGAGAGCGAGATTCCGACGCACTGGATCAACCTGCTCCCGGATCTGCCCGGGGAGCCGCTGCCGCCGTTGCACCCGGCGACGCTGCAACCGGCCGGCCCCGACGACCTGACGCCGATCTTCCCGATGGCGCTGATCGCGCAGGAGGTGTCGCCCGAGCCGGAGATCGAGATCCCGGAGCCCGTACGTGAGGCCTACAAGATCTGGCGCCCGACGCCGCTTTTCCGTGCCAGGCGGCTCGAGCGCGAGCTCGATACGCCGGCCCGCATCTACTACAAGTACGAGGGCGTCTCACCCGCCGGCTCGCACAAGCCGAACACCGCCGTCGCCCAGGCGTACGAAAACGCACAGGCGGGAATCAGGCGGCTCTCGACCGAGACCGGCGCCGGTCAGTGGGGCTCGGCGCTGGCGTTCGCGTGCGCCCTGTTCGGGCTCGAATGCGAGGTCTTCATGGTCGGCTCGAGCTACGACCAGAAGCCGTACCGGCGCTCGATGATCCAGACCTGGGGCGCGACGGTTCACCGCTCCCCCACCGACATGACCGAGGCTGGCCGAGCGAACGCGCAGCACACGACCGGTTCGCTCGGGATCGCGATCTCCGAGGCGGTGGAGGTGGCGGCCCAGCGCGAGGACACCAACTACTCGCTCGGCTCCGTCCTCAATCACGTGTGCCTGCACCAGACGGTGATCGGGCAGGAGGCGGCGGCCCAGCTCGCGATGGCAGATGAGCAGCCCGATGTCGTGATCGGGTGCGTGGGCGGCGGATCGAACTTCGCCGGGCTGACCTTCCCCTTCATCCGTGAGGTCCTGCGCGGCAACGCCAAGACGAGGTTCCTGGCCGCCGAGCCCGCCGCCTGCCCGACGCTGACCAAGGGCGTCTACCGCTACGACTTCGGTGACACGGCCGGACTGACGCCGCTGATGCCGATGTTCACGCTCGGCCACGATTTCGTCCCACCGCCCATGCACGCGGGCGGCCTGCGCTACCACGGCGACGCCCCGATGCTGTGCGGTCTGGTCAAAGCGGGTCTGGTCGATGCCACGGCCTACGGGCAGAACGAGGTCTTCGAGGCGGCGGTCCGCTTCGCGCGCCGCGAGGGCATCATCCCCGGTCCGGAGCCCGCCCACGCGATCCGCGCCGTCGTGGCCGAGGCGGAGGCCGCAAAGCAGGCCGGCGAGTCGCGGGTGATCCTGTTCGGGCTCTCAGGCCACGGTCACTTCGACCTCGCCGCGTACGACGCGTTCCTGGCCGGCAAGCTCGAGGACCCCGAGTTCTCCGAAACGGACATGGAGGCGGCGCTGGCGCGACTCCCCGAGGCGCCGGCGATCGCCTGAGCCCGCCGCGGACGGGTCGCGGTGATCAGCGCACCCAGCACCAGCACCACCCCGAACAGCTGCAGCGAGCTCGGCGACTCGCTGAAGATCAGCGCCGCGAGCGCCACCGAGCCGATCGGCTGCACCGTCAGGAGCAGCGAGGTAAGCGCGGCGGGCAACCGCGGCAATGAGATCGTGATCAGCAGCCAGCCGACCACCTGAGAGGTGAGCGCGAGCGTGACCAGCCAGCCGGCACCCGGCCAGTCCGGAGCCAGATCGGCATCGCCGATGATCAGCCCGGCGATCACGCAGACCACGGCGGCGGTCGCGGTCGCGTCGAACAGGGGACCCGCAACCGGATGACGCGGGCGCCGCGCGTGAAGCGAGGCCGGATGCCGAGCGCGCGGCACAGCCCGCGGACGGAGGTCGGCTCCGCTGTGCCGCAGCAGCAGCAGGAAGCCGACATAGGCGACCCCGGCGCCGAGTCCGTAGATCGCGCCGCGGGTGGGGTTCTGCCCGTAGGCCCCGTGCTCGAGCGCCCCCGAGATCAGGATCACGCCCAGCAGGGCGAGCGGCAGCGCGGCTAGCACGCGACGGCCGGGGCGCTCGGAGAGCACGAACCAGGCGACCAGCGGGACCAGCACGACCTGCACGTTGGCGAGCACGGTCGCCAGGCCTGCCCCGACGTCCCGGATCGAGTGGTGCCACAGGATCAGATCGATGGCAAAGAACACGCCGGAGGCGATCGCCACCCGGCGGGTGGCCCAGGCGCGGCGTCCGTAGCGGCGATCCTCGAGCCACGCGATCAACCCGAGCAGCGGCAGCGCGTACGCACACCGGAAGATCGCCGCCGTCGATGGCGAGGCGTGGCTGAGTCGGACGAGGATGCTCGAGAATGCGATCGTCACCGCGCCGAGCAGCGCGCACGCGCGCACGTTGCGCTCGCTCTCCAACCACCGCTCCATTCCCCCAGGCTAGATGGTTGGCCCCAGCGTTCTGACGAGGGCCTAGAGGTCGGCCGGGGCTCCGATCGCGTGGAAGCCGCCGTCGACGTGCAGGATCTCTCCGGTGATCGCCGGGGCGTAGTCCGAGAGCAGGAAGCACACGGCGCGCGCCACCGGCGATGGATCCTCGATGTCCCAGCCCAGCGGTGCCTGTGAGCGCCACAGATCGGCCAGTCGCTCGAACCCGGGTATCCCGCGGGCGGCGATCGTCCCAAGGGGCCCGGCCGAGACCAGGTTGACCCGGATGCCGTCGGGGCCGAGATCGCGGGCGAGGTAGCGCGAGACCGACTCGAGTGCCGCCTTCGACACGCCCATCCAGTCGTAGATCGGCCAGGCCACGCCGGCGTCGAAGTCGAGTCCCACGAGGCTCGAGCCGGAGCCCATCAGGGGCCGCAGCGCGGCCGCCAGCGCCTTGAACGAGAACGCGCTGATGGCGAACGCCTGCTGCGCGCTCTCGACCGACGCGCTCATGAACCGGCCGCCAAGGGCGTCCTCGGGGGCGAACGCGATCGCGTGGAGCGCCCCGTCGACGCCGCCCCACCGCTCGCCCAGGTCGGCGACCAGCGTCTCGAAATCCGCCGGATTGCTGACGTCGAGCTCGAGCACGTCCGCGGGTTCGGGCAGGCGCTTTGCCGTCCGCTCGGTCAACCGCCGGGCGCGCCCGAAGCTGGTCAGCACGACCGAGGCACCCTCCTGTTGCGCGAGCGAGGCCACGTGGAACGCGATCGAGTCCTTGGTCAGGACTCCGGTGATCAGCAGCCGCTTGTCCTGCAGGATCACGATCGGGGGCGCGCCAGCGCGCGCAATGCCCGTGCGAGGCGCTCCCGCGTCTCGACAGGCTCGACGATCTCATCGACAAAGCCGGCCGCCGCGGCCGCCTCGGCCCGCAGATGCTCGTCCGCGTAGGCGTCGGCCAGGCGTTTGCGCTCGGCCTCGACATCGCCGGCCACGCGGAGCTCGCGCCGGTGAACGATCCCGACGGCCGCGCGCGCGCTCATGATCCCCAGCTCCGCGCCCGGCCACGCAAGCACCAGGTCCGCGCCGAGGTCGCGCGAGTTCATCGTGATGTAGGCCCCGCCGTAGGACTTGCGCAGGACGACCGTGAGCTTCGGCACCCGGGCCGCGGCAAACGCGCGCAGCAGCCCCGCGCCCTGTCTGATCACGCCCGCGCGCTCCTGACGCGATCCCGGCATGAATCCAGGCGTGTCGACCACCGCGATCAGCGGCACGCCGAACGAGTCGCAGAAGCGCACGAAGCGCGCGGCCTTGTCCGATCCCTGGGTATCCAGCACGCCACCGAGGTAGTGCGGCTGGTTGGCGACGATCCCAACCGGCCGGCCCTCGACGCGGGCCAGCGCAGTTACGACGTTGCGCGCCCAGCGCGGGAACAGCTCGAGCAGAGAGCCGCGGTCGATGATTCCGTCGAGCGCATCTCTCACGTCGTAGGCGCGGCGCGGCTCGGAGGGCACGGCGGCACCGGGGTCGGGGAGCGCCGACGCGAGCGGCGCGAACAGCGGCGCCGCGTCCTCGGCCGATGAGGGCAGGTAGCTGAGCAGCTGCCGCACGCGCAGCGCCGCGGCCTCCTCGTCGGCCTCGACCAGGTGACAGACGCCGTTGCGGTCATGGACGCGCGGACCGCCGAGCGAGGCCGCGTCGATCTCCTCACCGAGGGCATCGCGGACAACGCCCGGACCGGTGAGGAACATCGCGGCATCCTCGGTCATCAGGATCAGGTCGGTGAGCGCCGGCGAATACGCCCCGCCGCCGGCCGACGCGCCCGACACGACCGAGATTTGCGGCACCACCCCGGTCAGCGCCACGGTCTCGCGGAAGATCTGCCCGTAGCCGGCCAACGCGGCAGTGCCCTCCTGCATCCGCGCGCCGCCGGACTCGACGAAGCCGACGACAGGGATCCGGGCTCGTGCGGCCGTCTGCAGCACCCGGACCACCGTCTCGGCATGGCGCTCGCCGAGTGAGCCGCCGAGAAAGCCGCCGTCCTGCGCGTAGCACGCGATCGGCCGGCCGTCGACCGCACCGGTGGCCCCGACCACACCGTCGCCGGCGACTGCGCGGTCGCCGAGCTTTGATGACATGACCCGGGAGCGGATCACCTGGATCGTCCCCGGATCGCATAGGACCTCGAGGCGCTCGATCGGACTCAGCCGCCGCGTCGGCTCACGTGCGAGCGTGGCGGTCATGACTCGGCACCTCGCAGGACGAGTGCGACGTTGTGCCCGCCGAACGCGAACGAGTTCGAGATCGCGAGCGGAGGACCACCGTTGGCCGCGAGCAGCGGGCGCGCCTCACCGGGCACGTAGTCGAGATCGAGCTCGGGATCGGGGACCTCGTAGCCGAGCGTGGGCGGTACCACCCGCGTCGAGAGGACCTGCGCCGTCGCCACCGCCTCGACGGCCCCGGCAGCTCCGAGCAGGTGCCCGATCGCCGACTTGGTCGACGAGACCGGAATCTGCTGCGCCCGCTCCTCGCCGAGTGCGCGCTTGAGCGCGACCGTCTCGGCCGCGTCGTTCAGCTGGGTCGAGGTGCCGTGGGCGTTCACGTAGCTGATGTCCGCAGGCGTCGCACCGGCGTCGGCCAGGGCGAGCTCGATCGCCCGCGAGGCGGCGCTGCCACTCGGTTCGGGAGCGGTCAGGTGATAGGCGTCGGAGGTCGAGCCATAGCCGGCGATCTCACCGAGGATCGTCGCGCCGCGGGCCTGCGCCGCCGAGGCCTCCTCGAGCACCAGCACGCCCGACCCCTCGCCCATCACGAACCCGTCACGACGAGCGTCGAAGGGCCGGGAGATCCCCGTCGGCGAGAGCGCCTGCATCGAGTTGAAGCACGCGAAGCCGAATTCGGTCAGCGTCGCCTCGGCGCCGCCGGCCAGCGCCGCGTCGGCGTCCCCGTACTGGATCATCCGCATCGCGGAGCCGATCGCGTGAGCCCCGCCCGAGCAGGCCGACACGACGCCGTACATCTGGCCCTTGAGCCCGTGCTTCATCGCCACCGCAGCGGCGCCGGCGTTCGGCATGTACGCCGGGATTCCGAGCGGCGAGACGGCCCGCGGGCCCTTCGCGCGCATGATGTCGTGCTGGATCTCGACCGTGTTGATACCGCCGATCCCGGTCGCGATCACGCATCCGATCCGCATCGGGTCATACGGGAGCTCGCCGTCCCAGCCCGCATGCGCGAGCGCCTCGGACGATGCCACGAGGGCGAACTGCGAGAACCGGTCGAGCCGGCGGGCCTCCTTGACCGACAGGAGCTCCTTGGGCTCGAACTCGCGGCAGGCGCCCTCGCCGTCAGCGATCCCGCACTCGCCCAGCGACCAGCGCTCGTGCAACGCCCGCGCGCCGACCCCGAGTGGCGAGACGGCGCCAAGGCCGGTGATGACTACGCGGCGGCTCAAGTAGCCCTCGAAGCGATCAGGTCGATCGCGTCACCGACGGTCTTCAGATCCTTCATGTCCTCGCCCTTGAGCACGACGCCGTACTCATCCTCGACGATCTGCGCCAGCTCGACGAGGTCGAGCGAATCGATGTCCAGCTCCTCGAAGGTCGCCGTGCGCGTGATCTGGCTCTCGTCCGGGCCAAAGCTCGCGAGCGCTTCGATCACGCGGGTCTCGATCTGCTGGTTGGTCACGGTTGACATGTAATGGGTCTCCTTCGCATAGTTGGATTCACGCGGCCAGGCCTCCATCGACCGACAGCACTGCGCCGGTCACGTAGCTCGCCTGGTCGGATACGAGAAAGCGTACGCACGCGGCGACCTCATCTGGGGTTCCGGCTCGGCGGGCGGGCACGGCGGCGAGCAGGTCGGTGGAAACGCCGGAGGTCATCTCGGTGTCGATCCAGCCCGGAGCGACCGCGTTGATCGTGATGCCGCGCCGCGCCACCTCGATCGCCGCCGTCCGCGTGAGCGCGATCAACCCGGCCTTGGCAGCAGCGTAGTTCGCCTGACCGGCGTTGGCTCGCAGCCCGACCACCGACGAGATGTTGACGATCCGCCCGGCGCGAGCCCTGAGCATGCCCTTCAGCGCGCGCCGGGTCATCCGGAAGGCCGCGGTCAGATCGGTGTCGAGTACCGCCTGCCACTGGTCGTCGCCGAGCGAGGGCGTCAGGTCGTCACGGCTGATGCCCGCGTTGTTGACGAGTGCCAGCACCGGCTGGTCGAAGTGCGACTCGACCGCCTCGAACAGCGCGTCGGGCGTGGCGGGGTCGGTAACGTCGCCGGCCAGCGCCACCGCCCGACCGCTCGCCGCCTCGATCTCCGATACGACCGCGTCCGCGCCCTCGCGGCCGGCCCTGTAGTTGACTCCGACCGCCCAGCCGTCGGCTGCGAGCGCGCGGGCGATCGCAGCACCGATCCCACGCGAGCCTCCGGTCACCAGCGCGCAGCCCGCTCGATCAGACATCCGCGCCGCCCCACTCAACGACGCCGCCGCCCCACGTGAATCCCGCGCCAAAGGCACTCAACAGCACGCGGGTTCCCGGTCGCAGGCGACCATCCCGCTCGGCCTCGGTCAGCGCCACCGGGAGCGTGGCCGCGGATGCGTTACCCAGCGTCTCGATGCAATCAACCACTCGCTCTCGGGGAAGCCCGAGCCGCTCCCCGAGCGCGCTCGTGATCCGCGCGTTGGCCTGGTGGTAGACGAAAAGATCGATGTCCTCGAGCGACCAACCGGACCGGTCGACGGCGGCCAGCGTCACCTCGCTCATCCGCGCAACCGCGTGCCGGAACACCTCCGGACCGTCCATTCTGATCAGACGGTCGGAGTGGTCGGCGGTCAGCGTGGCGGCGTGGGAGCCGTCGGCGCCGAGCACGATCGGGCCGATCCCGCCGCACCCGTTCTGGGCGCGACCGAGGACCGCCGCGCCGGCCGCGTCGGCGAACAGTGGCGCCGAGCGCCGATCGTCGTAGTTGGTGATGCGAGTGAGGAAGTCCGCCCCGACGAGCAGGATTCGGTCTGCACGCCCGCTCTCGATCTGTGCCGTGCCAACGGCCAGCCCGGAGAGGAACGCCGTGCATGCGGCGCCCACGTCGAACGCGCCGGCCCGGTCCGCGCCCAGTGCATGCGCGACCAGCGGCGCCGTGTTCGGGGTGAGCTCGTCCTGCGACATCGTCGCCACGATCACCAAGTCGAGGTCAGCCGGCTCGACTTGGGCGCGCTCGAGCGCGCGGCGCCCAGCGCGCGCGGCGTAGTCGGCCAGACGCTCGTCCGGGCCTGCCCGGCGCCGCTCGCGGATGCCGGTGCGGGAGAGGATCCACTGCTCGGTGATCCCGAGCCGCTCGGCGAGCTCGGCACTGGTCAGACGGCCAGGCGGCAGCTCGGTGGCGACGCTGAGAATCGACGCCATCGGCATCCCGGACGGGTGCGCGCTTCGGAGCGCAGGTGCTGGTGCGAGCGCCGTGTCAGCCATGTACCAGCTCCACATCGCGCAGAGTCCGCTTGGCGAGTCCGGTGAGCACCTTTCCGGGCCCGACCTCCACGAACCGGTCGACGCCGCGACCGTGCAGCGCGAGCATCGTCTCGCGCCACCGAACCGGCATCGTCAGCGCCTCAGCCAGCATCGCGCGGACGTCATCGAACGGGGCGGCGATCACAGCCGACATCACGGGCACGCGCGGCTCGCTGAACTCCACGCGATCGAGCGCGGCTCGGAACTCCGGCACCGCCGAGGCCATCATCGGCGAGTGAAACGCTCCCGTCACGGGCAACTCCATCGCTCGCAGTCCGAGCTCCTTGGCCGCCGCGGCGGCTGCCGGAAGGGCGCCGCGCTCACCTGAGAGCACGACCTGCTGCGGCGAGTTGTCGTTCGCCACGGCAAGACCGTGCGCTTTGGCGAGCGCGGGCGCGTGATCGGCCGCTCCGGAGCCGAGCAGCGCGATCATCCCTCCCTTCCCCGCTTCCTGCATCAAGCGGCCGCGCAGAGCGACCAGCTCAAGACCGTCGCGCTCGCCCAGCGCTCTGGCTGCCACCAGCGCCGCCAGCTCGCCGAGCGAATGGCCGGCCATGAATTCACCCGACGGCGACCCGAGGGCACCCCACCCGGCCAGGCTCGCGCAGAAGATCGCCGGCTGGGCGAACATGGTGCCCTCGTCGGTGAGCGCGAACGGGTCGTCGCCGACGACCTCCATCACCTGCTCGAGCAGGTCGGGCCGCTCCGAGGAGACTGTCTCGCGCATCTCGGGGGTCTGGCTCCCCTGGCCGGGGAACAGAATCGCAGTTACAGCCATGCGTGCAAACCTACGCACGACGCAGGCGGCGGATACAGCCCGGTGGGCGACTTCCCCCCGTTCGGGGGGCGGGCCGAGAGCGACTCCCCCCGCCCGGGGGGTGGCCGAGTCACCGCCGGGGGGCCGATGCCCCGCACTGACGTGCGCTCCGGCCAAGACCGGTAAGGTCGCGGCCGCAACCCCTCGCGGGAGAGTGGTACAGCAAAATGAGCCTTCCGAAGCCTTCAGCACCGTCAGCCGCGCTGATCACCGGGGCGTCTGCCGGGATCGGTCTCGAGATCGCGCGTCAGCTCGGCGCGCGGGGCCACACGCTGGTGCTGGTCGCGCGGCGCAAGGAGCTGTTGCGCAAGATCGCCGGTGAGCTCGCGGACTCCTACGGCGTGCGAACCGAGACGATCGCCGCCGACCTGACCAAGGAGGCGTCCCGGCGGCGGATCCCCGGCCGGCTGACCGAGCTCGGGCTCGAGGTCGAGATTCTGATCAACAACGCCGGATTCGCCACCAACGGTCGCTTCGACGAGGCCGACCCCGGCCGCGAGCTCGAACAGGTTCGCGTGCTGGTTGAGGCGCCGGTGGCGCTGACGTCGGCGTTCCTTCCGGGGATGGTCGCGCGGGGCCGCGGAGCGATTCTGAATGTCGCTTCGACCGCCGGCATGCAGCCGCTGCCCTACTCGTCCGGCTACTCCGCGGCGAAGGCGTACGTGCTCACGTTCTCCGAGGCGCTCCACATTGAGCAGCGCGGCAATGGGGTCACCGTAACCGCGCTCGCGCCGGGTCCGGTGGCAACCGACTTCTGGCAGATCTCCGGCTGGGAGGTGCACGGCGGCCAGACGTTCGAGAACGCCGTGCCGAGGCCGGCCTGGATCTCGCCCGAGCAGGCCGCGCGCGCCGGAATCGAGGGGTTGGAGGCGGGCCGGCGGGTCGTCGTGCCGGGGCTGTCGGTGCGCACCGCCATGCAGGCGGCGCGATACCTCCCGCACGCGGTGAAGCTGCCGGCGATCGAGTGGATAATGCGCCGCCGATGAGCGAGCTGGTGCCGCGCCCAATCCGACTGCTGCTCGGCGCGACGAGCCTCGGCGTCGACGACCGCCGGCTCCGTTCTGCGGTTGACGGCAAGGTCGTCCTGATCACCGGGGCCTCCTCCGGGGTCGGCGAGGCGACCGCGCTGCGGCTCGGCCGCGCCGGCGCCACCGTGCTGCTCGTCGCCAGACGTGCCGCGCTGCTCGAGGAGGTGCGCGACGAGATCACCGGGGCGGGCGGGAGCGCGTTCGTGCACCCGTGCGACCTGGCCGACGCGGAGGCGGCCGCACGACTCGCACAGGAGGTGCTCGATCAGCACGGGCGCGTCGATGTCGTCGTCTCCAACGCCGGTCTCTCGATCCGGCGCTGGATCTCGCAGTCCTACGATCGCTTCCGCGACGTCGAGCGCACGATCAATGTCAACTACCTCGGTCCGATCAGTCTGCTGCTGGGGTTGCTGCCGTCGATGCGCGAGCGGGGCAGCGGCCACATCGTCAACGTCGCGACGGTCGGCGTCGACCTGCCGGCGCTGCGTTGGAGCGCCTACATCGCATCGAAGTCCGCCTTCGAGACATGGCTGGGCGGCGTCGCCCCGGAGATCCGTGCCGACGGCGTGACGACGACGTCAATCCATCTTCAGCTCGTACGTTCACCGATGCTCGGGCCGTTCCGGATGTGGAACTACCTGCCGGGGATGAGCAGCGAGGAGGCAGCCGGGATCGTGGCTCGCGCGATCGTCCAGCGTCCGCGCACGATCTCCCCGCTGTGGGCGCGCGTCGGTGGATCGCTGTATCAGCTCGCGCAGGCGCCGGTCGAGTCGGCGCTCGCTGGTCATGCCCGCCGTGCGAACCCGGACAGCCGGCGCCGGGCACAGCCCGCACCATTGCCGCCGACCCGCTCTCCGACTGCGCTCGCCGGTGCCTCCGCCCGCCTCGCCGCCGAGTCTGCCGCGGCCCTGATCACGATCGCCTCGATGCGGGTGCTGAGGCCGATCCGCCCTGACCGGCTCGCCCGCATCGCCCTCGCCCAGCGCCGGTTCGGCGCCTCGATCGGCTTTGCGGCGGCGGCGGCCGCCGAGCTGCACGGACAGACCCCCGGACTGATCGACGAGCGCGGCACGCTCACGTTCGCCCAGCTCGACAGCGATGCTCGGCGGCTCGCCGGGGCGCTGCACTCGCATTTCGAGATCGCAGCCGGCGAACGGATCGGAATCATGTGCCGTAACCACCGCGGGTTCATTCAGGCGACGGCCGCCGCCGGACGCCTCGGCTGCGACATCGTGCCGCTCAACACGGACTTCGCCGCCCCGCAGCTCGCGGACGTGCTGGCTCGCGAGCGGGTCAGCACGGTCGTCTACGACGACGAGTTCGAGCGGGTGTTCGACGACGCGGGGTTCGAGGCCACCCGCGTTATCGCCTGGCACGACGGCGAGGTCAGCCGGCCGACGATCGAGACGCTGATAGATGTCGCCACTGGCGAGGCACCGCCGCCCCGGGCGCCCGGGCGCACGATCACGCTCACCTCCGGCACCACCGGGACCCCAAAGGGGGCCACCCGGACGGTCTCGGCGCGGTCCGCCCTCCCTCTCGCGGTGGCCGGGCTGCTCGATCTCGCGCGGATTCGCCCGGCCCCGCGGGCCGGCGAGCCGATCGTCGTGCCGCCCCCGCTGTTTCACCTCTACGGGATGATCGGGATGGCGCTCGGCTTCGGGCTCGGATCGCCGATGGTGCTCCGGCGTCGGTTCGACCCCGAGGCGACGCTCGAGCAGATCGAGCGCACGCGCGCCGGCATGCTGCTGGCGGTTCCGACGATGCTCGGACGGATCATGGATCTGCCCGCGGACACGCGGGAGCGCTACGACACCTCATCGCTGCGGATGATCGTCAGCGGAGCGGCACCGCTGCCGCCCGAGCTCGCGACCGCCGCGATGGACGAGTTCGGGGACATCCTCTACAACGGGTATGCGTCGACCGAGGTGGGCACGGGCACGCTCGCGACGCCGTCCGATCTGCGCGCTGCGCCGGGCACGGTCGGACGTCCCGCCGCGGGCGTGCGGATCAGGATCCTCGATCCCGAGGGCCTCGAACTGCCCCAGGGAACCACGGGACGGATCTTCGTCGGCAGCCCGCTGCTGTTCGACGGCTATACCGGCGGCGGCGCGAGCAAGGAGATCATCGACGGTCTGATGAGCACCGGAGACGTCGGGCACTTCGACGCTCAGGGGCGGCTCTTCATCGACGGCCGCGACGACGACATGATCGTCTCCGGCGGGGAGAACGTGTTCCCCCAGGAGGTCGAGGAGCTGCTGGTGATTCACGACGACGTCGTCGACGCCGCCGTGTACGGCGTGCCGGACCCCGAGTTCGGACAACGACTGGCGGCGATGATCGTCCGCAAGCCCGAGACCAGCGTCTCCGATGACGAGCTCAAGTCATTCGTGCGCGAGCGCCTGGCGCGGTACAAGGTGCCACGCGAGATCACCTTCGTGGAGCGGCTCCCGCGCACCTCCACGGGCAAGCTCCAGCGCCGCAAGCTCTCGGGCCTGCGCGACCGCGAGTCCGGCTAGCGCGGCGCGGCGACATCTCGGGCTGGTCCGGTTAGAGCCCGGCCAGATCGCGGGTTCGCTCGGTGGCGGACGCGGCGGCCGCCCCGCGGGTCGCTACGAGCTCCTCGTATTCACGCAGCGCCTCGGGGGCACGCTTGCCCGATATCCGCTCGACCCACGGGGACGCGAGCAGCTGCCGGAGCGCCAATGACTTCGCGAACCAACGCGGATACGAGAGGCGCCGGCGCCGGTCCTCGATTCCCGCCACGATCTCGTCGATCGCGGGATCAAGCGGATAGGTGCGGGAGATGAACTTCGGCATCTCCGTCTTGGCGCGCTCGAGCATCGGCATCTCGCGCTCGGCGTCTCGGACCATGTCGGTGTCGAGGAATAGGAAGTAGGCCACGCCGACGCCGACCCCGAGCGAGCGAGTCTCGATCCTGAGGCAGTCGCTCATCGCCTCGACCCCCGCCTTCGCTGCGCAGTAGGCGGTCATTCCGGGCGCTCGCAGAGCGGCCGCCGTCGACGCGATGTTCAGCACGTAGCCGCGGCTGCGCTCAAGATGCGGGAGCGCGGCGCGGTCGGTGTACATCACGCCGAGGAGGTTGATCTCGATCACGCGCTCCCACGACCTGAGGTCCTGTGAGCGCAGCGGCCCGCCGGTGGCGATGCCCGCGTTCGCCACGACCACGTCGAGTCCGCCGAGCTCCTCCGCCGCGGCGTCAACCGCCACGCGCACCTGCTCGAACTTCGAGACGTCGCACTCGGCCACGAAAGTCTCGGAGCCGCAACGCGCTGCCACCTCGGCCAGGCGCTCGGGCTCGAGTCCCACCAGCGCCAGCCGGGCTCCGCGCGAGGCCAGCTTCTGCGCGAGCGCGGCGCCGATGCCGCGAGCGGCACCGGTGATCAGGACGCGGCGGCCGGACAGGGAATCCACCGTGCGACCCTAGCGTGCAGCGCCGCGGGTATGCAAGCCGGCGTTTCCGGGCAAGCTACGGCGATGGCTTCCGAGCGCTTCGCCCGGGTCGATGCGCTGCTGGGCGTCGCGCTGCGGCTCGCGCGGACGACGCCGTCCGGTCGGATCCTGCTCGCGCGGCTGGCGAGCACGATCGACCTTGAGTGGATCCCGCTGCCCTGGGGCCAGGAGCTCGTGACGGCGCTAACCGACACGCACCGAAACGTCGGCGAGCCGCTTGAGCCAAAGCGCGTCGAGCAGATTCTCACCCGGGCGTGGCCCGGCGGTGCCGCGGACGAACTCGACGAGCTCGACTTCGACCCTGTCGCGGTCACCGCGACCGCGCAGGTGCACCGCGGCGTCCGCGACGGAGCCCCGGTGGCCGTCAAGGTGCTGCGTCCAGGCCTGTCGGCCGGGGTGCGCCAGGACCTGTCGGTGCTCGAGGGCCTTCTGGCCCCGCTCGGGGCCGCGTTCCCGGCCGTCGATGCGGGTGCCGTGCTGCGCGAGTTTCGCGAGCGGGTGCTCGACGAGCTCGACCTCGAGAACGAGGCGCAGATCCAGCGCCGGTTCCATCGCGGCCTTCGCGGGCATCCGCTCCTCCACGTCCCGGCGCCCGTGACCGAGCTGGCCCACGAGAGCGTGCTGGTCAGCGAATGGATCGACGGCAAGCCACTGTGGGATGCACCCGACCCCGACGAGGCCGCGGCGAGTCTCGTGCTGTTTGGGATCGGAGCTGCCGCCAGCGGGCTGGTCCACGCCGACCTGAAGCCCGATGACGTGCTGGTGATGGCGGACGGCCGCCTTGCGGTCATCGACTTCGGTGCCGGCGCGGCGATCGACCGCGAGCGGACGCGGCTGATGCGCGACGCCGTCGAAGCGTTCGCCGAGGACGACGAGCAGGCGTTCACCCGCGCGCTCGAGGCGCTCGGGTCGCTGGCACCCGAGCATGCGGGGACCGCGCTCGCCTTCGCGCGCCACGCGCTGGGAACGCTGGCCGGTGAAGCACCTTCACGACTCGATGTCGAGGCCGTCATCGCGGCTCGCGATCGAGCCCTCGAGCGTCCGGACGCGTTGTCCGAGCTGATCGCCGCCGGAACGCTGCCGCCCGCCGATCTGTGGCCGGCTCGAGGGACGGCGCAGCTGTTCTCCACGATCGCGAGGATCGGGGCGACCGGCGCATGGCGAGAGCTCGTGAGAGCGGCTCTCCAGGAGGGCTGGGGGCCCTAGGCGGCCTTGCTTTGAACGCCTGAGACAGCGGCCGGACCCGCCATCGCGCCCCGGCTCTGCGCCTGGAGCCGGCGCGAAATCCAGTCGACCGCGATCGGGGTCCCCGCGACCGCACCGCTGATGTGATCGACCCCGCCCCTGGTCACATAGAGACGCACATCCGCGCCGAGGTGGCGCCAGTCGTCGCGCAGGTTCGTGCTCTGCTGGAAGGACACGATCTGATCACGGCGGGCATGGTGGAGCAGCACGGGTGTTGCGGGGGCGATCTGGCCCAGGCGGTTCTCGCGCAGGCGCCGCCGCCAGTCGGGCAGCTCGAGCACGTTCGGCTGGGTCAGGTCGGCAGCACGGATGAATCGGGGCCCGAACAGTGCGGCCTGCAGCACCGACGACTCGCGCAGCGCAGCGATTCCCTTCCGGGCCATCGGGGTCAGATACGCGTCGAGGTCGAGCTCGGGATACGCGGCCGCGTATCCGATCCCGCCGTACGCGATGAAGAACGAGAAGAAGGTTCCGTCGAGGCTCGGGCCGGCAGTTTCGACGTTCGCCGCCGCCGCGCCGGCCGCGACCGCCACGAGCGGCACGTCGGGCGCGTACTCGGGCTGGAGCTGGGCCGCCCAGGCGGCGGCCGCCCCACCCTCGGAGTAACCGATGATCGCAGCCGGTCCCTCGGCGGGCAGCTCGCCGGGGCAGATCGTGCGTGCCGCCCGCATCGCGTCGAGCACGTTCGGGCCGAGCGCCCGCCCGACCATGTAGGCGTGATCGCCCGGTGTGCCGAGCCCCTGGTAGTCGGTGACCGCCACCGCCCAGCCCCGGGCCAGCAGCATCGCGATCATGCCCGCCTCCCACTCGAGGCCGCGGGGCAGCAGCCGAGACGGTGCCGCCGCATCACCGATCCCGTGCGTGCCGATCGCGTAGCCGATCAGCGTCCGGGTGCGGTTGCGCCGGCCGGCGGGAACCAGCACGGTTCCCGAAACCGCGGTCGGCTCTCCGGTGGCGCCCGTCGATCGGTACAGGATCCGCCATGCGCGAGCGCGGATCCGAACTCCGGGGACCAGGTAGGCGTCCATTGGCTCGGCCCGGATCACGTGTCCCGGCTTTCCGACCGGAAGCGGGTCCGGCGGGACGTAGAAGTCGTCGGCTGAGGCGGATCGACGCCGTGGCGGAGAGACCAGCATGAGCTGAGCCCCGGCTTGCCGCGCGACATCGATCAACATCACAGCGCTGTACTCCTCTCTGACGAGATCGGGACGGTGAACGTCCCTCTCGTCGGTTAACACTTTATTGGACCCCGGTGTCGAGTATTCCTTCAGGCGGTCAGCGCACGCAACCTTGCGCGAAGGAAGTCGAGCGCAGCGCCTCTCTGATCATCGGCAGCGAGCAGCTCCGAGTAGAGATATGTCAGCGGCGTCGGCGGCGCGAGGAGGTGCCGCGGCTCCAGTCGCGCATCTGCCAGGGGGAATCGAGCGGGCTCTCGCCCTCCATCTTGCCTGCACCCGGCGCATCGCCCTTGCCATACGGGCGCTTATGAATCCCGCTGCCTGCGACCGTGTACCACCCGATGATGACGCCGACGAGTACCACGATCGCTCCCATGACCATCAGCATCTGAGCCGAGAGCCTACTGGTCCGCTTGCCGGGGCGCGCCGGGCCGAAGCCGGCCGCGCTGGCGCACCGGCGCGCGACCCTACGCGAGCAGGCCAATCCGCTGGGCGCGCTGGACCGCCTCAGCCCGGTTGCGCGCGCGGAGCTTGCGATACAGCGTGCTCGTGTGCTCCTTGACCGTGTGGGGGGAGAGGTAGAGCCGCTCCGCGATCTCGCGGTTGGTGGAGCCGGCGGCGATCAGGTCGAGGACCTCGCGCTCGCG
Organism: uncultured Solirubrobacterales bacterium; assembly: GCA_963796645.1. Taxonomy (GTDB): domain Bacteria; phylum Actinomycetota; class Thermoleophilia; order Solirubrobacterales; family Solirubrobacteraceae; genus Palsa-465. The sequence goes on from CAWCMQ010000016.1 coordinate 30,199, forward strand.
CTCGGTGAGCAGCGGCGCCGGCTGCTCGGCCTTGGGTGCGAACGTCGTCATTCCGAGCCCGACCATCCGCACCGCGGCCGCGATCTCGGCCGCCTCCAGGTCCTTGGACACGAAGCCCGACGCCCCGGCTGCGCGCGCCGCGGCCGGTGACATGCGACCCGCTCCGGAGATCAATAGCACGCGGGTAGACGGGCAACTCTTGCGGATCGAGTAACACAATTCGGCGCCGGACTCGTCGGACAGGAACAGATCGACCAGCGCCACATGCGGCTCGAATGTCCGGGCCAGCGCCAGCGCCTCCGCACCGGTCCGCGCCGCCAGGCAGCGCTCGACCCATGGCTGCTCGCCCAGCAACACGCGGAACCCCCAGTGAACGACGTCGTGATCGTCGACGACCAGCACGCGGAGCTTGCGATCGGAGATCCGGTTCACGACCGTGGCTGCTCCACGGGCACGACCAGCCGTACCCGCCAGCCGGAATCTTCGAGGGCGCCGAATTCCACCATGCCCCCGTGCTGGAGCGCCTCGAACCCGGCAAGCCGAAGCCCCATTCCCGCCCCCCGCCGTCCCGCACGGACGCCGTCGTTGCGGATCTCGAGCGCGAACGTGTCGGCGTCCCGCGAGACGAGCACGGTGACCCGCGTCGGTTGCGCGTGCTTGCCGATGTTCCGAACCGCCTCGGCGAGCACCGACTGCGCGAGCGGGTCCAGGTCGGCGGGCACGGTCACCTCCGGCGGCCAGACGATCTCCAGCTGCGCACCCCGCGAGGCCTTCATCCGCCCGATCTCGGCCGCCAGCGTGCTCCCAGTCTCGGGTGGCAGCGGTGCGAGCGGCCGCTCGAGCGCACGGCGAAGATCGCTGAGTGCCTCCTGCATCTCGACCCGGCAGCGATCGCGCTCGCTCGTCTCCAACGGCGCCGCCGCGCTCAGGGCCAGCGAGACGCCGAACAACCGCTGCATCACGCGCTCGTGGATCTCGCGCGCGAGGTCGAGGCGTTCGGCCAGCCGCCGGGCCTGTTCCTGCTGACGGGTCGCGTTGCGGGCCGTGGCCACGAGCGCCGCGGTCTTGCCCAGGGTCCAGAGCAGGTGGCGCTCCCCGTCGGAGAGCTCGAACCTTCCCCCGCCGCGGTCAGCACAGATGACGCCGTACGCGCGCCCGGCCGCGCTCAGTGGGGTGCATACGAGGGTCGTGATCCCGAGCAGCTCGGCGTAGTCCGGCGGGACTGCATCCTCGATCCCGTCGGAGACCACGACGACCTGGTCCTCGAGCAGCGCGCGCTGGGCGATCGGGGTGTTGACCAGCGTCGGCCGCAACTCGGCCAGCTGCTCGAACGGCGTTCCGTGAGACCCGACCGCGCGCACGCGCCGCCGGCCCGGATCGGCCATGAAGATCGCCGCGCGCCGCATCGTCGTCAACCGGCAGATCGCCTCGCAGATCCGGTCGTAGAACTCACTCGACGCGGTGTCGGTCTCGATCTCGGCCAGCAACTCGACGAACACCTCAAGCGGCTCGACCCCAGCGAACAGCGATGCCGGCCGGTCCCCGACCGCGGCCTGGCGGGCCGCGCGGGTCACACCCGCGTCGAGGTTCATGCCGCCTGGCAAAGCTCGTAGCGACGCCTGATCTCGTACAGCGTCGTGCGCTCGGCGGCTGGGCGCCCGGCGCGGTGCGCGGCTTCGATCAGGTTCTCCGGGGTGAGCATCACGCCGTGGTAGCTGCCGGCCATGCGGGAGATCGATTCCTCCATGAGCGTGCCGCCGAGGTCGTTGACTCCCCAGCGCAGCGATTCCGTGGCCGCGTCGAGCCCCATCTTCACCCAGCTCGCCTGCAGACTCGGGACCGTTCGGCCGAGCGCGAGGCGGAATGCAGCGGTGTGCTTGAGGTTCTCCTCCCGGGAGATCTCCTCGACGCCGTGCGTACGCCCCAGCAGCGTGTGGAACGGGATGAACGACAGCGGAACGAACTCAGTGAACCCGCCCGTGCGCTCCTGCAGCTCGCGGACCACGCGCATGTGCTCGGCCAGCTCCCACGGCTCCTCGATGTGGCCGAACATGACCGTCACCGTCGAGCGCAGACCCTCGGCGTGGGAGGCCTCGATGATCTCGACCCACCGGCCGACCGGGAGCTTGTTGGGCGAAATCCGCTCGCGGACCCCATCGTGCAGGACCTCGGCCGCGGTCCCGGGTGTCGAGTCCAGGCCCGCCTCGCGGAGCCGCGCGAACACCTCACGAGGCGCCAGCCCGCTCACGTCGCACATGTGCGAGACCTCCATCGGCGAATACGCGTGCAGATGGATGTCGGGAGCGGTTCGCTTGGCCACCCGCAGCCAGTGCTCGTAGTCCTCCAGCCCCCAGTCCGGATGGATCCCCGATTGCATGCAGATCTCGGTCGCGCCGAACTGCACCGCCTCCTGCACCCGGCCCACGAACTCGGCCTCCGAGTGCTCATAGGCATCCGGCGAGCGGCGCGCCTGACCGAAGCCGCAGAACGCGCAGCCCACCACGCAGATGTTGGACACGTTGATGTTGCGGTTCACGACAAACGTCACTGTGTCCCCCGCCAGCTCCGCCCGCAGCTCATCTGCGGCGACCCGCATCTCCTCGATCACTGCGGGCCGCTGCTCCGCAAACAGCGCGGTCAGCTCCTCAGCGGTCAGCGCCTGCCCATCACGCGCCTTGGCCACCGCACGCGGGGCGGCGTCATCGGCAACCCTGACCTCGGCCCGGCGCCCAGAACCACGGCGCGGGATGAACGACCAGTAGCTGCTCTTGATCACGTCCAGCACCGGCTGCGCCACCCACTCCGGGTCGATGTACTCCGGATACACGCACAGCCGCTCGGTCAGCGCGAGCCCCTCCTCGCGCAACCGCCGCCGAACCTGCGACGGCGAGGGAAACGGGTGCTCGGGTGAGATGTGATCCCCATTCGCGCTCAAACCACCGAGATCGGTGGCCCCCGCACGGACCAGCTCCACCCACCAGTCAGACAGATTCGGTGGGACCTGCACGCCGACCCCGGGCAGCAGTCGCCGCGCCTCGGAGACCAGCCGCTTCATGTCCTCGAGCGTGACGGGCGTGGCCCAGTCCGGCGCGTTCAGGTGCGGGCCGCTCGCGACCCCGGTGCGCCAGTATTCGCGCGCCGAGGCATCGGCGATCTCGGCCGGCTCGCGCCCGTAATAGCTCTGGTGCGGGACGAAGTTCTGGATGATCACCTCCTGTAGGTGACCGTGGCGCTGGTGCAGATCGGCCAGCACCTCAAGCGCCGCGACCCGTTCCTCCTCGCTCTCGCCGATGCCGACCAGGATCCCGCTCGTGAACGGGATCCGCAGCTCACCCGCGGCGGCGATCGTCTCGATCCTCCGCGCCGGGGTCTTGGTCGGCGAGCCCTGATGCACGACCAGATCCGGATTGACCGACTCGAGCATCAGCCCCTGAGACGCCGTCACCTCGCGCAGGCGCTCCAGATCGGCCGGTTCGAGCACCCCGAGATTCGTGTGGGGCAACAAACCTCGCTCCAGCGCCCGCTCGCAGGTCCAGACCACATACGCGGTGAAGTCCTCGAAGCCGTAGGACACGAGCCGCTCCCGCACCCCGGCGTTGACCTCCGGCCGCTCGCCGGTCAGCACGAGCAACTCCTTCACCCGCCGCTTGGTGACCGCCTCATCCAGAGTGCGCTCCACCTCCTCGGGCGAGTGCAGGTGCGGCTGATGCGTCGCGAACGCGCAGTACTTGCAATAGCAGCGGCACGTCCGCGACAACGACAACGTGAGGTTCCGGCTGAACGTGACGCGTCGGCGCATGCGGTGCTGCGGATTCTACGGAGCCCGTATTCTGCGCCGCCGATGCGGGTCAGAGCGGCAATGATTCTGATCGCCGTGGCCGGGCTGCTCGCCGGGTGCGGGCTGCTCGCCGGGTGCGGCGGCGGCGCCTCAACCCCGGCCCAGCAGAACGCCACGCTCGTGCTCGACTTCGAGCCCAACGCAATCCACGCCGGGATCTACGCCGCGATCGCCCGCACGTTTGATCAGGGCGAGGGAGTCCACCTGCACGTGGTCGCGCCCTCGGCGTCGACCGACTCCGTGAAGTTGCTGGAAACCGGCCGGGCCAACTTCGCGATCCTCGACATCCATGACCTGGCGATCGCGCGGGAGCGCGGCGCGGACATCGTCGGGATCATGGCGATCGTCCAGCGACCGCTGGCGGCGGTGATCGCGGCACCCGCGATCCGCGATCCGCGCCAACTCCAGGGCCGGACCGTCGGCGTCACGGGCGTCCCGAGCGATACGGCGGTGCTGGACTCGATTGTCAGCGGTGCGGGTGGGAATCCGCGCCGCGTTCGGACGGTCACGATCGGCTTCAACGCGGTGCCGGCGCTGCTCTCCGGTCGCGTCGCCGCAGCCACGGCGTTCTGGAACGACGAGGGCGTCACGCTCCAGCGGCGCCGCCCCGGCTTTCACATCTTCAGAGTCGACGCGTACGGCGCGCCCGCCTATCCCGAGCTTGTGCTGTGCGCCACCGGCGCGAGCCTGCGACAGAACCCGGCGCTGGCCCGCGCCGTCGTCCGATCGCTCGTGCGCGGCTATGGAGTTGTGCTCACCGACCCCGAGGGGGCCGCGGCCAACCTCGAGTCCGAGGTTCCGGGTCTCGACCCGAAGCTGGTCGCAGCTGAGCTCGGGGCCGTCCAGCCCGCCTTCGTCGCGCCGGACGGGAACTTCGGCGAGCTCGATATCGCTCGCCTCCGTGCCTGGGCGCGCTGGGAGCAGCGATTCGGAATCGTCAAGCGTCAGCCCGACGTGAAGCGCATGTTCGATCCCAGCTTCCTCGCCGGGACGGCGTCACTGATCGGAAGCTGACAGCCGGTCGACCAGCGCGGCGCCCTCACGTGCCATCCGCGAGCGGGGAACCACCATGTCGATCCCGGCCGCCAGCGCCCGCTCTCGCACCTCGTTCTCGACGTGGGAATAAAAGGCCAGGGTGCGCACCGTGGCCGGAGCGGCTTGCCGGACGCGCTCGAGCCGCTCCCGGTCATCAGCCGTCAGGTCGACGATCAGGACGTCGGCGTCGCCGGCGCTCGCCGGGTCGGACACGAGGCCAACCTCGTGGCCGGCCGCGCGGAGGGCACCGACCACGTTGGAGCCGAACAGCAGATCGGGGATGAAGGCCGCGACGCGCGCCACTATTGCGCGCGAAGCTTCCGGAATTCCTGCCGCACCGATTCCGGGCGGCCCCACAGCTGGAGGACCTCGGCCCGTCCGGCCCTGACCTCGCGGACCGCGAGCTCGCCGTCGATTCCGGCGTCGTCGAGCAGCTTCAGGGCCGAGTGAACGGCAGGCGACGCCGAAGCGTGCCCGAAGCGATGCGCGATGACCAGGCGCCAGTGCCAGTCGTTCTTCGAGTACGGCTGGGCGTTGCACGTGACCAGCAGGGTCGCGGCATCGACGTAGCGCCGTTCGTCGAAGATCCGCAGGTCGATCTCGAGGTCGGTCCAGTCGTCGGGAAGTGACTCCACGATCTCGGTGTAGGTATCGGCCAGCGCCATCTAGAGGATCACCTGGGAGATCAGGAACACGTTCATGGCCACTATCAGCCCCGCGACCATGAACGCGAGCGCGGTCGTCGCGCGACGGTTCACGTGGACGCCCATCACATCTCGGCGGGCGGTGAGCGAAACGAGCGGCACGAGCGCGAAGGGTATCCCGAACGACAGCACGACCTGGCTGAGCACGAGCGCGCTGGTCGGGCTGACGCCCAGCGCGAGGATCACCAGCGCCGGGACCATCGTCACGGCCCGGCGCGCGAGGACCGGGATCCGGATCCCGACGAACCCCTGCATCACAACCTGGCCCGCGTAGGTTCCGACGCTCGATGACGACGCGCCGGACGCGAGCAGCGCCACCGCGAACATCAGGGCCGCGCCACCGCCGACCAGCCGGCCGAGCTCAGCGTGCGCCCCCGTGATCGTGCTGATCCCGCTCAGCGCGCCGGTGTGGAACAGCTTCGCCGCCAGCGCGAGCATCGCCATGTTGATCACGCCCGCGAGCGCGAGGGCAATCAACACGTCAAGGCGTTCGAACCGCAGGACGCGGTGGCGCTCGGCGTCGTTGCGAACCGGCATCCGCCCGCCGGTCAGGGCCGAGTGCAGGTAGATCGCGTGAGGCATCACGGTGGCGCCGATGATCCCAACGGCCAGATACAGCGAGCCCGACCCGCCCAAACCGGGCACCAGCCCGCCGAGCGATTGATGTACGGACGGCCCGACCTTGAACGTCTCGTACAGGAACCCGGCGAACACGAGGCCCAGCAGCCCGGTGATCGCGAGCTCGAAGCGCCGGTAGCCCCGCGACTGCAGGGCGAGCAGCGCAAACGCGATCACGCCCGTGATCGCTCCCGCGGGCAGGAGCGGAACACCGAACAACAGGTTGAGCCCGAGCGCCGCGCCGAGGAACTCGGCGATGTCGGTCGCCATGGCCATCGCCTCTGCTTGGATCCAGAGGCCCCAGGTCACCGAGCGGGGATAGCGCTCTCGGCACATCTCCGGCAGGCTGCGGTCCGTCGCGATCCCGAGCTTTGCCGACAGGTACTGGATCAACATGGCCATCAGGTTCGCGACCAGCACGACCCAGAGCAGCAGATACCCGTATTTCGCGCCGCCCTGGATGTTGGTGGCGAAGTTGCCCGGATCGACATACGCGACCGAGGCCACGAACGCGGGGCCGAGCATCGCCAGCGTGGCGCGCATGCGGCCGCGTGCGAGGAGTCGCTCGAGCGGGCTGGGTACGACGACCGCGACGCTCTGGCCGTCGGCTCCGACTCCTTCGAGCACCGGCGGCCCGATCGCTGGAGGCGGCGGCGTCACCTGCGCACCTCCACCCGCATAGCGCGTGCGAGGGCTCCGCCGAGCACGTGGACGTGGTCATCGAAGCGGACGAACAGCGGGCCGTCGAACGGCTGCTTCTCAACCACCTCGAACTCCGCTCCGGGCGCGATCCCGCGCTCGGCCAGGTAGCGCAACATCTCGGGATCGGAGTCCGAGACCCGCGTGAATGTCCCCCCGTCGCCCCCCTTCAGCGACTGCATCGTGACCGTGCTGGTCGCTTCGATCGTCAGGTCCCGCGTCGGGATCGGATCACCGTGCGGGTCGTGAGTCGGGTCGCCGAGCTTCTCGGCGATCAACTCCTCGAGCTCCTCAGAGAGCACGTGCTCGAGCACCTCCGCCTCCTTGTGCACCTGATCCCACGGCACGCCGAGGCTCTTGACCAGGTACAGCTCGAGCAGGCGGTGGTGGCGGATCACCTCCAGCGCGACCCGTCGGCCGGGCTCGGTCAGGCTCACGCCGTGGTAGGGCTTGTGCTCCACCAGCCCCAGCTCGCCGAGCCGCTTGACCATGCCCGAGGCGGACGCCGGCGTGACGCCCATCCGCTCGGCAAGCGCGTTGGTGCTCACAGGATCCCCGGCCCGCTCCCCCAGGGAATAGATGGCCTTGGCGTAGTCCTCAATCGCCGAAGACTTCCCTGGATGTTCCTGGTGTGCCATCACCAAAATTATGGTATGCCTAAAAACTCGTTTTGGCAAGGGTTTACTCGCCAGGCGGGCCGTGGCGGCTCGTGCCACCGCTCCCCGGGGGTCTTTGGCGCGGCTCCCCGGGTTCTCATGCAGCCGCGGCCCGGGGTTCTCGAAGCCCAGCTCCCCGGGTTCTTATGGCCCCACTCCCCGGGGTTCTTATATTTGGAGGGGTGACCTCGACGGATGCCCTCTCAGCCGAGTACCGCGCGCTGACCGAGCACTGCGGCCTGCTCGACCGATCCGAGCGCGGGAAGCTCGCGCTCACCGGCTCGGACGCCAAGAGCTTCCTCCAGGGCCAGGTCAGCAACGAGATCGAGGCGCTGAAGCCGGGCGAGGGCGTCTATGCGACGTTCCTGACCCCAAAGGGCAAGATGCTCGGCGACCTCAGGATCCTCGACTCCGGCCCCGAGCTGCTGCTCGACACCGAGCGCAGCGCGCTCCAGGAGCTGTTCAACATGATCCGGCGCTTCAGCATCGGATACGACGTCGAGCTTCATAAGCGAACGCTCGAGTGTGGGCTTTTGTCGCTGGTCGGGCCCGAGGCGGTCGCGATCTCGGGCGCGAGCTCGCTGGCGCCAGCCGAGCATTCACACTCCCCGGTGCCGGTGGCCGGCGTGGACGCCCGGGCAATCCGGACCGACATCGGAGTCGACCTACTCTGCGACGCCGGCGACACCGAGCGCCTCCGCGAGGCGCTGTCCGACGCGGGCGCGGTGCCGGTGTCCGAAGCGGCGGCGGAGGCGCTCCGGATCGAGCACGGACGCCCCCGCTACGGCGTTGACCTCGACGACACCGTGATCCCGCAGGAAGCCGGGCTCAACGAGCGGGCGGTGTCGTTCACGAAGGGGTGCTACGTCGGCCAGGAGACCGTTGCCCGTCTTTACTACCGCGGCAAGCCGAACCGGCACCTGCGCGGGCTGCGCCTGGGCGCTCAGGCCGAGTCCGGCGCGCCAATCACATTCGGCGGAAAGAGCGTCGGCGTGCTCGGCAGCGTCGCCACCTCGCCGAGGCTTGGGCCGATCGCGCTCGCGCTGGTGCGCCGGGAGGCCCCGCCCGGATCGAACGTCTTGGTGGGCTCCGACGAGGTCCCGGCCGAGGTCATCGAGCTGCCGTTCGCCTGACCGAAGCGTCTCAGGCGCTCTCGATCGGGGGCCGGCTCGAGCGCCAGCTGCGGCAGGTCGGGGTGAGACGCCAGATAGGTCGCGAGGATCCGCACCTCGTCCACCTCGTCGGGAGGCACGTGCGCCCCGAGCTCGCCCGTTCGACCGCCGCGCGCCAACGCAGCCCGTGTGCGCTGCTCGAGCTCGTCGAGGCCGGGCGCCGGCCCCCAGTCGAGCAGCCGTCCCGAGACCATCCAGAAGGCGTCGCATCGCGGCTCGACCGGATGCGGCGCGAGCAGCAGCCGTGGCCGCGCGTGGGTCGCCTCGAGCACGCCGCCGAGGCGCTCGAAGATCACCGACAGTCGCCGGGCCCGGCGACGCAACCATCCGGCCCGCTCATAGCGCCGCTGAGCGGCCGCCTCGCGCATCTGTCGATCGACGTGGCCGATCAGGCGGTCGGCCGCGTCGCCGGCGCCGACGAACACGCGCAGCGCCTCGTCGAGGCGACGCCGGTAGAGGTTCGGGTCCAGATCGCCGAGACACGGCGATAGGCAGCGTCCCATCTGCCCGTAGGCCGACGGATGATCGCGACGCGGGAGCCGTCGGCCGCAGTGGCGCAGACCGAACAGCGAATCAAGCTGCTCCACGAGCTCGATCGCCAGCCGCCGGCCGCGCAGCGGCCCGATTGTGACGGCGTGCCCGGCCGCCGGAGCCGGGGAGACCTCGAGGATCGGGAACGGGATGTCCAGGCGGCAGCGGATGTAGACGAGTCGATCGTCGCGGCGGAGTAGCCGCCGGTTGCCGGGCGGGCGGTGATGCTTGATCAGGCGGTTCTCGAGCACCAGTGCGCCGAGCTCCGATTGCGTCGCCCGGTAGTCGACGATCTCGGCGTGAGCGGTCCAGTCGGCGGCCGGCGTCGACGGGGCGAAGTGAGCACGCGCCCGGCTCCGGATCGACACCGACTTGCCGACGTACAGGGTCGACCCGCGAGCGTCCCGGAACAGGTACACGCCTGGGTCCTTCGGCAGCTCCGAGAAGTCGACCTCGGGCCGCCTGACCTCGGCCGGCGGCGGCTTCGGTTTCGACCTCGGCCGCCGGCGAGGCGAGAGCAACGCGAGCGCGTCGGAGATCGTGACCGCGTTGGCGCACAGCTTCGGGAACAGGGCGCACAGCACCCGCGCGCACGTCTCGGCGTCGACCAGCGCCCGGTGAGCCCCCTCGACGTCGATCCCGAGCGCGTCGGCGACCGCCCCCAGCCGTCGCACCCGCTGCAGCGGAAGCATCTTCCGCGCCAGCGCGGCCGTGCACAGAACCGGCGGATTCGGCCACTCCAGGCCCTCGCGCTCGAACGCCTGCCGCAGGACACGGCGGTCGAAGGGGGCATTGTGGGCGACCATCACGCGACCCCGGAGCCACGAGTCGATCTCGGGCATCACCGCCGCGGGCTCGGGGGCATCGTCGACCATCTGCTGCGTTATCCCGGTGAAGCGCTGGATCCCGCGCCGCAACGGCATCACCGTGCGCACCAGAGATGAGAAGCGGTCGTGGAGCTCGCCCCCGCCGACCAGCACGGCACCGACCTCGGTCATCTCGCACGCGTCCGACCCCAGCCCGTTCGTCTCGGTGTCGACGACCAGGAACTCGGCAGTGGCGATCGGTTGCTCGAGCAGCTCCAAACCACGCGTGATACGCCTCGCGCCGGACGGCGTGCACCAGTCCGTGCACTCCCGCCGCCGACATCAACTGGGACTTCATGACCGCTCTGCGGGGTAGCATCGCGTTCACAGAGCTAGGAAGGAGTCCTGACGTGACCGCAATCGCCCCCGACAGCGACAAGCTTCGAGAGCTCGACAATGACACCCGCCGTGCGTGGAATACCTACAACGAGCGGATCCGGGAATTGACCGGCGAGGAGTACGAGCGCGCCGAGCATGAATCATGGGCGGAGCTTCAGACCGAGCTTGGTCGCGTCGAGCGTCGCCGCCTGTCGCTCACCCAGACTTCCACCTGATCCTCCGGACTCGAGGCCGTCGGCGCGTGCGTCGCGTGCCGTCGCGCGGTCAGTTAGGGTTCTGACCGGGACCGGGCGATAGGCCTTGGCCGCGGTCCTTTGAGAGGAGACACAACATCAGGATGCGAACGACGACTGTCGGTCTCTTCGTGGCGGTGCTGACCGTCACGGGCTGCGGGAGCTCGACCAAGTTTGCGAACAAGCCCCGGCCGGCCGCCCCGGTCGACCTGGCCGTCTACGTGAACAACAGTCGGGTCTCCATCTCTCCCTCCCAGGTCGGCGCCGGCGAGGTCATCTTCATCGTCACCAACCAGGCCGATACGGCCGAGTCGATCATCATCCACCCAAGCACCGACTCGTCTCGCCAGCTCGCCACGACAGGCCCGATCCAGCCCCAGGCCACCGCCCAGGTCACCGTCGACCTCAAGAACCCGGGCAATTACACGGTCGCGACCGCCGCCACCGGCCGCACCGAGGCCCAGCTCGCCACAGCCACAGCCACCAAGATCCAGTCGGCCGCGCTGCACATCGGCCCACCGCGCCCGAGCTCGAGCAGCACGCTGCTGCAGCCATACGGGGTTCCGGGGGGCGGGGCCTTCGCGGGGCGTGGGCGGGCGTGGGCGTGGGCGGGCTTGGGCGGGCTGCCGACGGGGGCGTTCGCGGGGGCGGGCGTGGGCGTGGGCGTGGGGTGAGATGTGGGGCGGGTTCCGGGGCCCGGGGGCGCGATGGCGAGGCGGGGCCCAGACCGGGGACGATGTCGAATGTTGCACAACTATCGTGCAACATTCGACATCGGTTCTGGGGGGCACGGGCACCGCCGGCGGGGCGGCGGGGGCGTTCGCGGGCGTGGGAGGGTTGCCGACGGGGGGCGTTCGCGGGGGCGGGCGTGGGCGTGGGAGGGGCGGGCGCGGGAGCCCAGACCAGACTGTCGGATTTGCGTTGACTATGAACGAAAATCCGACATCGTCAGGTGGGGCGATGGCCGCAGCGCCGGACGTTTCTGTGGGGGGCGCGTGCCGGGCGCCAATTAACGCAACAAACCCGAACCGCGGACGCGGGAAAGGCGGATAAGGCGCGCTGAGCGTGACTAATCGCACAAACTCGCGGCGTGGGTGCCGATTTGCGACGTTTTTCTGGTCCCGCCGTGGCCCCGTCACCCGTGACCGCCTCCCGCCGCGGCCCCGTCGCCCGTGACCGCGCGGCCCCTGGGCACCGGCGAGCAATCGGCCGATGCTGTCCCCCACCCCACCCGGTCTTACCGCTACCCCGTTCAGCCACCCACATCGCCCGCTGCCCCACCCCTTCCATTTGCAAAAATAGAACTTGCATGCAATACTTGCATGCGTGCAAGTAACTACCCATGTGACGGGGGACCCGGTGGCGGGGGGCGGTCAAGCCGCGACCGCCACGCAAGCTCCGACCCCGCCGGAGACCACGACCCGCACGGACGCTCCGGCCCCCGGGCCCCTCGCGACCGATCTGTATGCGCTGGTCGTCTTCCTCCACAAGAACTGCAACTCCGACCTGTTCGAGGCGGTTGGGGCGCTGGAACTGACGCTGACCCAGATCAAGTTGCTGCACCACCTCGAGGACGCTTCGCCGGAGCTCACCCTCAAGCAGGGCGCTGAGCTCGTGCACGTCTCCCTCCCCGCCGCCAGCCGCATGGTCGATGATCTGGTCCGGCGCGGGTTCGTGGACCGAAACGAGGACGCCGAGGACCGGCGGATGAAGCGGATCCGGCTGACCGATGACGGTCGCTCGGTGATCCGGCGTCTGAACGCGGCCCGGTTGAACGGTCTCGAGGAGTTCGTCAAGACCTTGAACGCGCCCGAGCGTTCCGCCCTCGCAGATGCCCTGGGGCAACTGCTCCAGCGCGCGGACGTCGCGGCGTGCCGACCGGAAGGACTGTCTGCATGACCGGGCGCATCCTGGCGCACCGACACCGCTTTGTGAACGAGGGGAACAGCCGCTGGTGGACGCTAGGGGCGATGTGCTTCGCGCTGTTCATGGTGATGCTCGACAACACCGTCGTGAACGTGGCGCTGCCCTCGATTCAGCGCAGCCTCCACGCCTCGCTCTCGGCGCTCGAGTGGACCGTCAACGCCTACACGCTCACGTTCGCGGTGCTGCTGGTGACGGGCGGACGGCTGGGCGACATCTTCGGCCGCCGGCGGATGTTCCTGTTCGGCGTCGCCGTGTTCGGGATCTCGAGCGCCGCGATCGGGTTTGCGCCGACGGACACGATCCTGGTGGCGTTCCGCGCGGTCCAGGGGATCGGCGCGGCGTTCATGATGCCGGCGACCCTGTCGATCATCACGCAGGCGTTCCCGCCGGAGCAGCGCGGCATGGCGATCGGGACCTGGGCGGGCGTGAGCGCGCTGGCGCTGGCGATCGGACCGGTGGTCGGCGGCTTCCTCACCCAGCAGGTCGGCTGGCGCGCGATCTTCTTCATCAACCCGCCAATCGCGCTCATTGCCACCGCGGTGACGCTGTTCGCGGCGCACGAATCACGAGACGAAACCGTGGGCAAGAGAGTGGACCTGGCCGGCATCGCAGCACTGACCGTCGGGCTCACCGCGCTCGTGCTGGCACTGGTTCAGGGCAACAGCTGGGGCTGGGGCTCGCCCCGGATCCTTGGCCTGTTCGCGCTCGCAGTGGTGGGACTGGTCGGGTTCGTTTTCATCGAGCAGCGCGTCCGCGCGCCGATGATCGATTTCTCGTTCTTCCGCTCACGCACCTCGGCGGGGGCAAATCTCGTCGGCTTCCTGGTCACGTTCGCGATGTTCGCGCAGTTCTTCTTCGTGACCCTGTACATGCAGAACATCCTCCATTACACGCCGCTCGAGACCGGCATCCGGTTCTTGCCCTCGACGTTGGTGATCATCGTGATGGGCCCGCTGGCCGGACGATTGACCGACCGCGTGGGTCCGCGACCGCTGATGACGCTTGGCCTGGTGATCGTGTCGGCGGCGATCCTGATCCAGTCGCAGATCACGGTGCACAGCGGCTACGGCCTCCTCCTTCCCGGCTTCATCCTGATGGGCACCGGCATGGGCCTGGTTATGTCGCCGATGAGCACTGCCGCGATGAACGCCGTCGACCGCACCAAGGCGGGTGCCGCGTCCGGCGTCCTGTCGATGAGCCGGATGGTCGGGAGCACCTTCGGTGTGGCGATCATGGGCGCACTCGTGGCGACGATCGGCCGCTCGGAGCTCAACTCGAGCCTCCCCCACGTTCCGGCCGCCACCCGCGCGACGATCGCCGAATCGCTCGGCAGCGGCGGAGTCGTCGGCGGCCACGCGACGCCGCAGGTGATCAATGCCGTCCACGAGGCGTTCGTCTCGTCACTCAGCACCGGACTTCTCGTCGGGGCCGTGGTCACGGCGCTCGGCGCGGTGGCCGCCTGGCTTCTGATCGAGCCGACGAAGGCTGTCCAAGTCGAGCCGGAGAAACTGGCCACGGCGCAGGAGCCGATCACAGCCGAGGCCATCGCGACCGAGTCGCGGGCCGCCTGAGGGCACGCGGCGGGGCGGCCTGATCGCACGCGGCGGGCCTCCTGAGCCCCGAGCCGCACCCGCTGCCGTTCGCTGAGCCGCCGCACACGCAGTGGGCACCCGGGCGCGCCCGGACTCCACTACGATCCGGGTCTCTTTCCGGGTAACCGACCAAGTGAGGCACCGTTCGTGGCTGTCGATTTGAGCCAAGTTGCAAACGTCGAGACCGAGCCGGGTGAGCTTCCGCCCACGATGGCCGCCTGGGTCATCAGGCAAGAACGCGAGGGTGAGCCCACCGACGCGTTTCAGCTCGAGGAGATGGAAGTCCCCGAACCTGGTGCCTTTGAGGTCGTCGTCCGCGTGATGGCGGCGGGCGTGAACTTCAACAATGTGTGGGCGGCCCTCGGCGAGCCTGTGTCGGTGTTCCGGTATCACCCCAACGAGGACCATCACATCGGTGGCTCCGACGCGTCCGGCATCGTCTGGAAGGTCGGCGAGGGCGTGACCCGCTGGAAGCCCGGCGACGAGGTCGTAATCCACTGCAACCAGGCCTCTTACGAGGATCCCGAGGTCCACGGCCTCGATCCGCTCGCCGCCCCTAGCCAGCAGATCTGGGGCTACGAGACGAGCTGGGGATCGTTTGCCCAGTTCTGCAAGGTCCAGGCCCAGCAGCTCCTGCACAAGCCGAAGCACCTCGCGTGGGAGGAGGCGGCCGCGTACGGGCTGACCTACTTCACCGCCTACCGGATGCTGATCGATCGCTGCAAGCTCCAGGCCGGCCACCGCGTCCTGATCTGGGGCGCCGCCGGCGGTCTCGGCGTGTTCGCCACGCAGCTGTGCAAGATGACCGGCGCCGACGCCGTAGGTGTCGTGTCCAGCGAGGAGAAGGGCAGGCTGATCGAGCAGCTCGGCGCCATCGGCTACGTCAACCGTTCGGAGTTCGCCGGCATGATGCGCCAGGGCCACGAGACGGGCGATGAGGAGAAGGCCCGGTTCAAGGAGTCGCGGCGATTCTGCAAGCACGTCGAGTCGATCCTCGGTGGACCTCCCGACATCGTCTTCGAGCACGTGGGCAAGGCCACGTTCCCGACCTCGGTGCTCGCGGTCAAGCCGTTCGGCAAGGTCGTGATCTGCGGCGCCACCTCGGGCTACCAGCTCGACTTCGACGTCCGCTACCTGTGGATGCGCCAGAAGGAGATCCTCGGGTCGCACTTCGCCAACGCGTGGGAGGCGACGAAAGCCAACGAGCTGATCGAGGAGTCGAAGATCCGCCCGGTGCTGTGGCAGACGATGGGCTTCGAGAAGGTCGCCGAGGCGCATCAGCTCCTGCGCGACAACAAGCACCTGGGCAAGATCGCGATCCTCGTCGGTGCCACCGAGGAGGGTCAGGGCAAGACGGCGGAGGGTCCGGGCGCGATCCGCGCCGAGGTGGGGGCCTAGACGATGGCCGGTGTTGTCTGGATCTCCTGGTACGCCACCGCTTGGCGCAACACCTCGTTCGCCGCCGAGGTGACGGGCATCGCCCCGCTCGCGCTTCGGTACGGCGCGACGCAGTACTCGGTTCACCTCTCACGCGACGATCGCTACAAGATCACGCAGATGGCCTGGTTCGAGTCCAAGGACGACTGGTATCGCTACTGGGACGGTCCGGAGATGATCGAGTTCCGCCGCCGCCTCGCCGGACATTTCACGATTCCCGTCATGTACGTGTGGAACGATGAGCTCGTCGCCGGTGCGATGGGCCCCGAGGTCCCGAACCTGCCGGCTCCAGAGCCGGCGCCTGAGCCGGCGCCCCCGGCGGCCGCCTGAGGCAACCGCCGCCCCCGGCCAGGCTGAGCCCAACCGCCGCCCCCGCCAGCCGCCCCGCGACGCCGACCGGGGCCGCGGACCTACCGCACCCGGAGCGCCAGCTCGAGCCAGAATCGCTCGTCGGGATCGTCGAGCGCGCCGCCGAACAGCTCCCGCAGCCGGGCGACGCGGTAGCGGGCGGTCTGCGGGTGGATGCCGAGCCGCTGGGCGACCTGGACCAGCCGCCCCTGCTCGGCCAGCCACACGCTGAGCGTCTCGGTGAGCCGGGCTCGCGAGCCGGCCGGCAGCTCGGCCAGTGGCTCGAGACGGTCCCGCGCCAGCTCGTCGGCCAGCCGCGGCTCGCTGCGCAGCAGCAGCTCTCCGGCCCGCTCGCGCGCGACCATGAGCGCGGGCGCGGCATCGATCAGGCCGAGCGCGCCCCGCGCGCGTGAGAAGCTGATCGGCGCCTCGATCCAGCCGACCGTGGCCCCCAGGCCCGCGTTGGCACCGGCGTCAAGCACCGCTCGCTCGATCGCGGCCCGACGCCCGGGTCCGTCTGGATCCGGGATCAGCGCGCACACGAGCTCGCCGACGGCGTCGGCGATCGCATCGGGTGGCAGGCGGGATGCGGCGGCCTCACGTCGCTCCCCTCCGATCGCGAGCGCGGCGATGCGCCGCGGCAACGGCCAGCCCGCCTCGGCGGCTGCCGCTTCAACCACCCCGGGGTCGGAGGGCGGCTCGCGCACCAGCAGGCGCACGAGGCGCCGTCGCTTCAGGTCAGCCTGACCGGCTGCCGCGGACTGTTCCAGCGCGTAGCCCTCGGCCGACTCGGCCGACAGCGCGTCGATGTACGCGAACAGAGATTCCGCGAGCAGGTAAAGGGTGTCCGGCTTCACGCCCGCCTCCACGCCCACGGCAGCGAAGCGACGCCATGCCACCCGCGCTCCCAGCCGATAGGCGTTCAGCAGCGACTCGAGACTTCTGCCGGCGCGCATCTCCCCCCGCCCGAGGGTCACGTACACGTCCGATCGCGGCACCGTGCCGCCCGCGTCGATCTCGGCGAGAAAGTGCCGGAACGCCTCCTGCACGCCGGAGCGAAGCCCGACTCCGAACGGCCCGTCAACCGGTCGCGAATAGGCCGGGATCGTCCGCACCGCCTCGATCACCTCGCCCGCCACGTCGGGGATTACCGGCCGAAACAGATCGGCGATCTCTCGCGGGAGCGAATGCCAGGGCTGTTGCGCCATTGCTCATACAAAAGCTACAAGTTTTGCGCACGAGATCGTGGCATCACTAGGAGAAACTTGATCGCTCGAGACGTATGCTTGCCAGGTCGATGTCTCGAGCGCACAAGATCGCAAACCTGATCGGCGTGCCGATGCCCCTCATCGGGCTCGTGGTGGCGATCGCGCTGCTTTGGAACCGCGCGATCGGGCCCCTCGAGCTGTGCCTGCTGATCAGCCTCTACGCCCTCACGGCCTTTGGGATCACGCTCGGCTATCACCGGATGTTCACGCACCGGGCGTTCGAGTCATCGCGGGCGTTCCGGGCGATCGTCGCCGTGCTCGGCTCGATGGCGGTCCAGGGCTCGGTGATCACCTGGGTCGCAGATCACCGCAAGCATCACGCCTTCACCGACCAGGACGGTGATCCGCATTCGCCGCATCTGAGCGGGCCGGGCTTCGTCGGCGCGATCAGGGGCCTGTGGCACGCGCACGTGGGCTGGCTGTTCGAGAGCGTCGGCACGGCCGAGCGCGAGCGCTTCGCCGGCGACCTGGTCAAGGACAAGGTGATGCGGGGAGTCGACCGGCTGTTCTGGCTGTGGGTCGTGCTCGGCTTCGCGATTCCGTTCGCGCTCGGCTGGATCGTCGGCGGCGGGCTCGGCACGGCGCTGACCGCCCTGCTGTGGGGCGGCTTCGTGCGCGTGTTCCTGCTGCACCACGTGACCTGGTCGATCAACTCGGTCTGCCACTTCTTCGGTCGCAGGCGCTTCGATATCGAGGATGAGTCGCGGAACGTGTTCTGGCTCGCGCCGCTCTCCATGGGCGAGGCCTGGCACCACAACCACCACGCCTTCCCCACCTCGGCGTTTCACGGACTGCGCCCGTGGGAGCGGGTCGCTGACCCCACCGGGTTGCTGATCGCGCTACTCGAGAAGCTCGGGGTCGTCTGGAACGTGGTCCGGGTCAGCCCCGAGCGCCAGCGCTCGAAGGCGCTGCCAACCCGCGCCTAGTGTGCTGAGTGTTTAATTTTGGTGCAGTTGGGTTATTGGTTGGGTATGCCTATACCTACTGCTGTCGAGATAGTGCTGAGTGTCGATGAGCGCGCTCAGTTGGAGTCCTGGGAGCGTCGGCGAACCAGCGCTCAGGCGTTGGCTGAGCGCTCGCGGATCGTGCTGGCCGCGGCTGAAGGGCTGAATAACACCGAGATCGCGGAGCGACTGGGGGTTGGGCGCGGCACGGTCACTCGCTGGCGCAGCCGTTTTGCTGAGGATCGCTTGGACGGGTTGTGTGATGAGCCTCGTCCTGGCCAGCCGCGCAAGATCACCGATGAGAAGGTCGAGCAGGTGATCGCCAAGACGTTGGAGAGCACACCCAAGGACGCCACGCATTGGTCGACGCGGTCGATGGCTAAAGAGGTCGGGCTCTCCCAGACGGCGATCTCGCAGATCTGGCGGGCGTTTGGGCTCCAGCCGCACCGTCAGGGGTCCTGGAAGTTGTCCCGGGACCCGCTGTTCATCGAAAAGGTCCGTGACGTTGTCGGCCTGTACCTGAACCCGCCCGAGCGTGCGGTCGTGCTCTGTGTTGATGAGAAGAGCCAGATCCAGGCGCTGGATCGAACCGCGCCGATCTTGCCGTTGCTGCCCGGGGTGCCCGAGCGCGCGACCCATGATTACAAGCGCCATGGCACCTCCAGCCTCTACGCCGCTCTGGACCTCGCGACCGGCAAGGTGATCGGCCGGCTGCACTCACGCCACCGAGCCGCCGAGTTCAAGAAATTCCTGAGCACTATCGAGCACGAGGTCCCCAACGAGCTCGACGTGCACCTCGTGCTCGACAACAGCTCAACGCACAAGACGCCGGAGATCAAACGCTGGCTGCTGGCCCACCCGCGGTTCAAGCTGCACTTCACCCCGACCTCGAGCTCGTGGATGAACCTCGTCGAGCGCTGGTTCGCCGAGCTGACCAACAAAAAGCTCCGCCGCTCAGCCCACACCTCGGTCCGCCAGCTCAACCACGACATCCGGGCCTGGATCGAAACCTGGAACGAAAACCCCCGGCCCTACGTGTGGACCAAAACCGCCGACCAGATCCTCGAATCCATCACCAGCTACTGCCAGCGAATTAACCACTCGGGACACTAGGCCGACTCGAGCGGCGCCATCGTCAGGCCGGCGCCGTCGAGCATCTCCCAGTACATCTCCGCGTCTTCGCGAGGGCCGCTCCAGACGATCGCGCACCCCGAGTTGTGGATCCGGTCCGCGAACCGGTAGCCCTCGGCCAGCGTGACCCCCGGGATCACGCGGGCGAGCGTCTCCGCCACGTGGTCGAACGTGTTGAATTCGTCGTTGAGCACGACGACGCGCCAGAGGCCGCCGACTCCACTCCCCGGACCGCCGACGCGCGGCAACTCGACCGTCTGCGACATTCAGCTCTCAGGATACCCGTGCCGCGTCCGACTCTGACGCGGCACGCTTGCTCCAGTAACGGCGCAGTCCGGCGTACAGCTGCTCCGGCGGCGCCGCCTGCGTGAATGCGGGTCCGAGCTCGGGGTCCGCGCCGGCCGCGATCGCCCGCTCCACGAACGAGATGAATGCCTCCTCGTCCAGATCACGTGCCTGTTCCGCCCAGGCGTCGAGGCGCTGGCCGACCTCGTCCAGCTGGGCGTTCACGTCCTCGCACGAGCCGAAGTGGGTCATCGCCAGAGCGCGCGGCTGCCAGGACCGGATCCGTTCGATCGAGTCGTGCCAGGCCTCGAGGTCGATGTCCGGCGGTGGCGTGGGTGGCACGGTCAGCGACCCGCAGCTGATCCGCACGCCGCCGACATCCCCCACGAACGCCGTTCCCTGGTGGAGGTAGGAGACGTGGTGCGACGCGTGGCCGGGCGTGTAGAGCACCTCGAAGCGCCCGTCGAGCAGGCGCTCGCCACCCGACAGCACGCGCAGCGAGGACTCGGGCACGGGCAGCATCTCGCCCCACAGCCGATCCATGTCCTCGCCGTAGAGCCGGCGCGCGCTCTCCATCAGCTTCGCCGGCGAGACCATGTGCCGCGCGCCGCGCTCGTGCACGTAGACCTCGAGGTCGGGCCAGCGCTCGACCAGCGCACCGCTCGCCCCCGCATGATCGAGGTGGATGTGGGTGAGCAGCAGCGCGCGCGGCCGCCACTCGCCGAGCCCATCCAGCAGCGTCTCGAGGCACGAGCCGGGGCCTGGGTCGATCAGCACGTCCTCGACCTGCCAGCACCCGATCACCCGCGGGCGACCGAGGTGCATCGCGTCGATCAGTCGCATGCCGACGCCCGGCTCAGCGCGGATCGCCGGGATCCTCGGACCCGGGAAGCTCGGACTGGCCACCCTCGGACCCGGGAAGCTCGGACTGGCTCGGATCGTACGGGGGCCGGACCGCCGTCGCGCCCTCGTCGTCGGGCGGGAGCACCCTGGTGGCGTCCTCCTCTGGCTCGCCCGGATCGTCGGGAGGCTGGCGGCCCAGATCCTCGGGTTCCGAAGGTGGGGCATCCTCAGCTTCCGAGGGTGGCTCTGCCGCCGGGAACCTCACCACTGCCTCCTCAGCGAGCCCCAGCAGCTGCCGCGCGAGCGTCCGCGCATCCTCCACGATCCGCTGCCGCTCGGCCCAGATCCGATCCGTCTCGGCGTCGAGGTCCTTGACTCGGCTCTCGGCCGCCTCGGTGATCTGCACCGACTCCTGTCGCGCCAGCTCGAGCCGGTCCTCGGCCTCGCGGCGCGACTGGGTGGTGATCTGACCCGCCGTGTCGTGCGCCCGCTGCAGGATGCCCGAGATCTGCTCCCCCAGCCGCTCGAGCGCGCGGCGCACCGCGGCCTCGGGCGACCGGGTCGCCTGGAGCTCGGCCACGAGCTGGCTCGTCTTCTTCACGTAGGCGTCGACGGCGAGACGGTCGTAGCCGCGCAGTACCACCGGAAAGTCGGTGTCGGCGGCGATCGGGACCGGGTCGTCCGGGAGGGTGGAGAGCGGGGCGGTGATCTCCTGGATCAGCGCGTGCTCTGAGGCGGCTTCGCTTTGGTCGGGCATGGAACTCACGTTACCCCTTCCGGCCAGAGCCTCAAGCCACCAGTTCGTAAGCTCCCGGATCGAGCCGCGCCGTGCGGCGCCTGTAGGTGCTCCAGAGCCACGGCCACTGGTTGGGATCGTTGCCGTCCGCGTCCACGTACCAGTTCGTGCATCCCGTATGCCAGACCGTGCTCTCGAGCGCCGCTCGCAGCTCCTGATCGAACCGCTCGAGCGCCGCGCGCCGCACCTCGATGCGCCGCGCACGCCGGCGATCCATCGCCTGCAGGGCGGCGATCACGTGCCCGATGCCGGACTCGATCGTGAAGATCACCGAGCCGGTGCCGCCGTTTGTGTTCGGCCCGTAGATCAGGAACATGTTCGGGAAGCTCGGGACGGTCAGCCCGAGGTACGCCCGCGGAACGCCGGCCCATTCGTCCGCCAGCGACCGGCCGTCGGCACCGACGACCTCCATCGGCGCGACGAAGCCGTGCGTGGCGAACCCGGTCGCCAGCACAAGCACGTCGGCCGGCCGCTCCCGACCGTCCACGGTGCGGATCCCGACCGGGGTGACGGTCTCGATCCGGTTGGAGACCAGTTCGACGTTCGGCTGAAGCAGCGTCGGATACCAGTCGTCGGTCAGCATCACGCGCTTGCAGCCCACCTCGTCGGTCGGCGTCACCCGGGCGCGAAGCGCGGGGTCCTTGATCACCTTGTTGATCTGGTGGCGCCCGACGCCCTCGAACCCCTTGCGCAGCCACGGCCGGGTCGTCATCGCGAGCGCCCCGAGCTCGTGAAAGGCGAAGTTGCCCGCCCGGTCGAGCCGTTGCAGCGACGGGAACCGGGTGAGCAGGCGCCTGGTCCGCTCGCTGTAGGCGAAGTCCATCCGCGGGAAGGTCCACCCGGGCGAGCGCTGGTAGATGTCGAGCTGCCGCACCACCGGCCGGATCGCCGGACCCGTCTGAATCGCGCTACAGCCCGTGCCGACCATCGCGACGCGCCTGCCGTCGAGCGGAACGTCGTGACGCCACTGGGCAGTGTGGAAGGCCGGCCCGTCGAAGCTCCCGAGCCCGGGGATCGGCGGGATCTGCGGGACCGAAAGCTGCCCGCACGCGGTCAGCAGCACGTCGGCGCGATGCTCCCCGGCACTCGTGTCGAGCACCCACGCCGACCCGTCCCAGCGCGCGCTCCGCACCTCGACGCCGGTGCGGACCCGGTCGAGCACGCCGTTGGCAAGGGCGACGTCCTTGAGGTAGGTCTGGATCTCTGCCTGCGGCGCGTAGCGTCGCGACCAGTTCGGGTTTGGCGCAAAAGAGAACTCGTACAGATGCGAGGGCACGTCGCAGGCCGCGCCGGGATAGGTGTTGTGGTGCCAGACGCCGCCGATCCGTTCGCCCTTCTCGAACACGGTGACATCGTGGTAGCCCGCGCGCTTCAGCATCACCAGCGCGGCGATGCCGCCGAACCCGGCTCCGACCACTGCGACCGATCTCACGCCCGAGAGGGTATCCGTGGCTCGATCGTCCATACAATCTGACGCCCATGTCGGAGACGCAGTCAGCGCGCCTGCCTGAGCCCGATCGCCCGTGGATGATGCGGACGTATGCCGGACACTCGGACGCGAAGCGCTCAAACGAGCTGTACCGGCGCAACCTGGAAAAGGGCCAGACCGGGCTGTCGGTGGCGTTCGATCTACCGACCCAGACCGGCTACGACCCCGATCACGAGCTCGCGCGCGGTGAGGTTGGCAAGGTCGGGGTCTCGATCGCGCACGAGGGCGACATGCGGGCGCTGGTCGACGGGATCCCACTCGACCAGATGAACACCTCGATGACCATCAACGCCACCGCCGCGTGGCTGTTGGCCCTTTACATCGTCGCGGCGGCGGAGCAGGGCGTCCCCGAGGACAGGCTCCAGGGCACGACGCAGAACGACATCCTCAAGGAGTACCTGAGCCGCGGCACCTACGCCTTCCCGCCCGGTCCGAGCATGCGCCTGATCGCCGACACGATCGCCTACACGGTCGAGCATGTCCCGAAGTGGAACCCGATCAACATCTGCTCCTATCACCTCCAGGAGGCCGGCGCGACGCCGGTGCAGGAGATCGCATACGCGATGAGCAACGCGATCGCGGTCCTCGACGCGGTCCGTGACCGCGTCCCCCAAGAGCTGATGGGCAGCGTGTTCGGCCGGATCTCGTTCTTCGTCAACGCGGGGGTCAGGTTCATCGAGGAGCACGCCAAGCTCCGGGCGATGGCGGACCTCTGGGAAGGGCTCGGCCGCGAGCGCTACGGCGTGGAGGATCCGAAGCTCCGCCGCTTCCGCTACGGCGTGCAGGTCAACTCGCTCGGTCTGACCGAGGCTCAGCCGGAGAACAACGTCTACCGAATCGCCCTCGAGGCACTTGCTGTGACCCTCGGCCGCAGCACTCGGGCCCGGGCGATCCAGCTACCGGCCTGGAACGAGGCGCTCGGCCTCCCCCGCCCGTGGGATCAGCAGTGGTCGCTGCGGCTGCAGCAGATCCTCGCCTACGAGACCGACCTGCTCGAGTACCCGGACATCTTCGAGGGGTCGAAGGTGATGGATGGCCTCGTCGCGGAGCTGGTCGAGGGTTCCCGCGAGGAGATGGCACGAGTGGCCGAGCTCGGCGGCGCCGTCGATGCGGTCGACTACATGAAGTCCTCGCTGGTCGAATCCCACCGGGAGCGCTGGCGGCGGATCGAGGCCGAGGAGCTGACCGTGGTCGGGATGAACCGCTTCACCTCCACGGAGCCCTCGCCGCTGACCGCCGACGCGGATGGCGGAATCCTGGTCGTCGACCCCGAGGTCGAGGAAAATCAGCGCCAGGCACTCGCGAGGTGGCGTGAGAACCGTGATCAGGCCGCGGTCGATCAGGCTCTTGGCGAGCTGGCTCGGGTCGCGGCGAACGAGGACGAAAACATCATGCCGGCCACGATCGCCGCCGCGCGCGCCGGCGCGACGACCGGTGAGTGGGCGCAGACGCTCCGCGACGCCTTCGGCGAGTACCGGGCTCCGACCGGGGTCGGCGAGGCGGCAGCGATCTCGAGCGGTCAGGTCGCCGAGCTCCACGACGAGGTGGAACGGGTCAGCGAGGCGCTCGGCCGCCGGCTCAAGTTGCTGGTCGGGAAGCCCGGCCTCGACGGCCACTCCAACGGCGCCGAGCAGATCGCCGTCCGCGCCCGCGACGCCGGCATGGACGTCGTCTACGAGGGGATTCGCCTCACGCCGTCGCAGATCGCGACCTCGGCCGCCCAGGAGGGCGTGCACGTGATCGGGCTGTCGATCCTCTCGGGCTCGCACCGGGAGCTGATCCCGGCCGTGCTGGAGTCACTTCGCGAGGCCGGCGCCGGCGACATCCCGGTGATCGTGGGCGGAATCATTCCCGAGGCCGACGCGGTCTTGCTCAAAGAGGCCGGGGTGGCCGCCGTCTACACGCCGAAGGACTGGGATCTGAACGGGATGATGCGCGACATCATCTCGCTCGTGGCTGAGCGCAACGGCATCACCGCCGCCACCTCCGCTTGACCCCGGACGCCGGAGAACGGGACGGTCATGAGCTCGCGCGGAGGTTGCGCGACCATGATCTGAGCGCCGCGCCGGCGGTGCTGAACCTGGTCGAGAACCGCTCGCCCGAGTCGCGCGCGGAGACGGCCACGCTGCTCGCCGACCTGTCGCCCGCGGCGCTCGGCGGCGAGGCCCCGGGGCACGTGGTCGGCGTCACGGGGCCACCGGGCGTCGGCAAGTCATCGCTGCTGTCGCGGTTGGTCGGCGCCTGGCGCGCTCGCGGGCGGTCGGTCGCCGTGCTGGCGGTGGACCCGACCTCGCGCCGCTCGGGCGGCGCGCTGCTCGGCGACCGAGCGCGGATCGACGTCGATCCGTCCGACCACGCGGTCTTCATCCGCTCCACCGCCGCCGGCAATCGGCTCGGTGGCCTGGCCCCGGCCACCCGGGCCGCCGCCTCGGCTCTCGCGGCCGCGTTCGACGTGGTCGTGATCGAGACGGTGGGCGTCGGCCAGTCGGAGACCGAGATCGCCGACGTCGCCGACAGCGTGGCCGTGGTCGTGCAGCCGGGGTCCGGCGACGTGCTGCAGTTCCTCAAGGCCGGGATCATGGAGGTCCCGGACGTGCTCGTGGTGACCAAATCTGACCTCGGCCGCGTGGCCACGCGCGCGCTCGGCGATCTCCGAGCCGCGCTGCGCTCGCTCGGGGAGCCCGACACGGCCGTCGTGGCGGTCTCCTCGATCGCGCCCCCACAGGGGATCGAGGAGCTCGTGGACGCGCTCGACACCCACCGTGCCGGGCTCGACCTCCAGCAAAGGCGGCTTCGCTCCCGGCGGATGCACGCGCTGGGCGACTTCGTCTCGGAGTTCGGCGAGCGCGGGCTCAGGCAGCTCGGGGGCCGGCGTGCCGCCCAGCAGTGGCTCGAGCGCCAGGAGCCGGGTCTCGACATGCCCTCGCTGCTGGCCGCGCTCGAGCGCGAGGCGGGTTTACGGGGCTGATCCTCCGCTCCCGCTCCTAGCCGCGGTCGCCGGCGGCCGCGGTCCGTCAGAATTCCGCTCGTGCTGATCGATCTGGCCTACATGCTGGGCGCGTTCGTGCTCGCGAGCGCGCTGGCCGCGCTGTTCGGAGCCGTCAACCTCGGCACGGCGCTGACGTTCGGACAGCTCGCGTTCGCACTCACGACGGTGATCGTGATCGTGCGGCGCCCGTGAGCAGAGTTGTCCTCCCGGCTGAGCCGCTGACCGACGGTCCCACCGCGCTCCGTCCCTGGCGCGACACCGATCTGCACGCGATCGTGGCGGCATGCCAGGACCCGGAGATCGCCCGATGGACCCGGGTTCCGTGGCCGTATGGCGAATCGGACGCGCGGCGCTACCTGCTCCAGCGCTTCGATGCGATCCACTGCGGCACCTCGGCCCCGTTCGCGATCGTCCGCGGCGCGGCCGACTCGGTCCTGCTCGGGTCGATCTCGCTGATGGCGCTGGACTTCTCGCACCGGCGCGCGGAGGTCGGCTACTGGCTCGCGCGCGAGGCCCGCGGCCACGGACACGCGACCCGCGCCGTTGGCCTGATCTGCCAGTGGGGGTTCGAGGCCCTGGGGCTCGAGCGCATCGACCTCCTGGCCGCGAGCGCCAACGCCGCCTCCCAGCGCGTCGCCGAGCGCGCCGGGTTCACCCGCGAGGGGGTCCTGCGCTCCCACATGCAGGGCAAGGAGGGGCGCCAGGACATGGTCGCCTACGGTCTGCTCTGGACCGACGCAGTCTCAGCGGCCGCTTAGCCGGGCGAACTCGGGGTCCTCGCGCAGATCTGAGAAATCGTCGTCCTCGCGCGCCCAGGCCGCAGCTTCGGGACGCGCCTCGATCGCCGTGCGCAACGCCGTGAGCGCCTCGGCACGATGCCCGAGCACCGACTCGAGGCAGGCCAGGTTGTAGTGCAGGGAGGCCGACTCGGGATGCACCGCAAGGCCCTCCTCAAGCAGCTGCCGCGCCCGGTCCGGATCCGTGCGGATGAGCTGGGCGGCCTGGAACCCCCATTCCCATGCCGACGGCTCAAATGTCGCCGGCCCGCCGAAGCTCAGCACCGTGGTCCCAGGCTCGGCCGCCACGGCGTGCCGGTGCGAGGCCGGATCGGGAACGAACACGTAGGTCCCTCTCGGAGCGTCGTATCGCTCGCCGTCGATCGTGAACGTGGCCCGGCCGGCGGCCACGAAGTAGAGCTCCTGGTGCGCGAGCTTGGGGTCCTCGGTGTGCGGCTCAACCACGTCCTGACCGGCCTCCCCGGCCGTGTAGGCGTTGCAGCCGAAGGCGCGGACGCCCAGCTCGAGGCGCACCGGTCGCCAGGTCAGGCTTCCGGGGCCGCGGATCGCCGGCAGCTGGTCCAGCGCTATGACTCTCGGCGGGTCCGGCACCTCAGCCTTTCTGGGGCACGGGTGAAGTCAGCGAGGATACGCGCCACCCGCGCGAGGTCTTGATCAGGTCGATCGCGTCCAGCGACGCCTGCTGTCCTTTGGCGCCGCTCAGCGTGATCGCCTGCGCCGTACGGCCCCTGACGATGATCTTGCCGATGCTCAGGCTCGGGTCGATCACGGTCCCAAACGCGATCCGCATCGCCTGCTCGCAGGCCACGCCTGCGTCGGCCAGGCGCGTGACGAGGGACGGCGCAAGCACCCCGGTGCAGATCGTCGAGTAGTCGTGGTGTGCAGCTGCGGTCGCGAGCTGCTGCACCTTTGCTCGCACCTGATCGCTCTCACTGGTTCCGCAGCCTGTCAGCGCGCATGCCCCGGTCAACGCCAAGATCCCCGGTGCGACCCGCATGTGGCCGAAGGGTAGCCTGTGTCTGATGGAGCTCGAGCCCCTCCGCGACGGCCATGGCCGCCTGATCGGCGATCTCCGGGTTTCGGTGACCGATCGCTGCAACTTTCGCTGCCAGTACTGCATGCCGGCCGAGGGCCTGCCCTGGCTCGATCGCGATGAGATCCTGCATTTCGAGGAGATCGCCCGGATCGTGTCGCTGCTGGCCGCGATGGGCGTCTCCGACGTCCGGCTCACCGGCGGCGAGCCGCTGGTCAGACGGGGGTTCCCGCAACTCGCGGCGATGCTCGCCTCGATCGAGGGTGTCGACGACCTCAGCGTCACCACCAACGGATACCTGCTCGAGCGCGACGCCGCCGCGCTCGTAGCCGCCGGCGTTGATCGTTTCAACGTGTCGATCGACTCGCTGCAGCGCGATCGGTTCTTCGAGCTGACACGTCGGGACGCGCTGCCACAGGTGCTGCGCGGGCTCGAGGCGCTGAGCCGGTTTCCGGAGGCGCACCCGATCAAGATCAACGCGGTGGCGATCCGCGACTTTACCGAGGAGGAGGTGCTCCCTTTCGCGGAGCTCGCCCGCCGGTCCCCCTACGAGGTTCGCTTCATCGAGTTCATGCCGCTCGACGCCGATCACTCGTGGACGCCAGATCAGGTCCTCACCGGCGCGGAGCTCCGGGACGCGATCAGCGCCGTGTTCCCGCTCGAGCCCGAGCCCCGCGAGCCCAGCGCGACGGCGAGGGTCTACCGGTTCGCCGACGGCCGGGGCAGGATCGGCTTCATCAACCCGGTTTCGGAGCCGTTCTGCGGCGACTGCAACCGGATCCGACTGACCGCAGACGGCCGTCTGCGGACGTGCCTGTTCTCACTGAACGAGACCGACCTGCGAGGCCCGCTGCGAGACGGAGTCGATGACCGCGAGCTCGAGGGGATCATCCGAACCGCGGTCTGGCACAAGGAGCTCAAGCACCATGTCGGCGAACCGGGATTCATCCAGCCGACGCGCACGATGTCGGCAATCGGCGGTTAATCAGTTCGCAATTCTTGAGCAGCATCATCGGAGCAGCAGATGCCGCTACTGATGCTGTTCGCCCTGATCGCCGGCGCCGGGACCGCGATCACCCCCTGCGTGCTCCCGGTGCTTCCTGCCCTGTTGTCGGCCAGCGCCGTCGGCGGGCGCCGCCGCCCGCTCGGCATCGTCCTCGGGCTGGCGGCCACGTTCACGATCGCGATCGTCGCGCTCGCGCAGCTGGTCAAGGGAGTCGGTCTCGCCAGCGGCGCCGCTCGCACGCTGTCGATCGTGGTGCTGATCGGATTCGGGCTCGTGCTGCTGATCCCGGAGCTCGCCGCGCGCGTGCAGGCGCCGCTCTCGCGCCTGGCCCGCTTCGGCCCGAAGACGCGGGGCGACGGGTTCTGGTCCGGCGTGGGCGTCGGCGGTGCGCTCGGGTTCGTGTGTGCGCCGTGCGCCGGA
Organism: uncultured Solirubrobacterales bacterium; assembly: GCA_963796645.1. Taxonomy (GTDB): domain Bacteria; phylum Actinomycetota; class Thermoleophilia; order Solirubrobacterales; family Solirubrobacteraceae; genus Palsa-465. The sequence goes on from CAWCMQ010000016.1 coordinate 59,194, forward strand.
CCGATCCTGGCCGCCGTTACGTCGGTCAGCGCCTCGAACGGAGCTTCGGCTCGGGTCGTCGCCGTTGCGGTCTCCTACGCGGTCGGGCTCAGCGCCGTGCTGCTGCTCTACGCGCTCGGCGGCCGCGCGGTGGTCGGCCGGATCCGCCGCTCGGTCCACGGCCACGTCGTGGAGCGCACGCTGGGAGTCGTCCTGCTGGCCACCGGCGTGGCGATGGCCACCAATCTCGACGTGCGCTTCGAGGAGGCGCTCGCCAAGGACACCGGCCTGCCCGCGTTCCTCGTCGACCCGACGCGCTCACTCGAGAACTCGCATGCCGTCCAGAGCCGTCTCGCCTCGCTCAGGCCGCAGTCACGGTTCGCCCTGCGCCAGCGCGAGGCCAGCGTGCAGCCGGTGGCCACGCGCATCGGCGTCTCGATCCCAGGGGTCAAGACCCCGTCGCTGCCGAACCTCGGCGCCGCGCCGGAGTTCACGGACACCCAGCGCTGGTGGGGGACGCCCGACGGGCGGCCGCTCACGCTGTCCGGCCTGCGCGGCCATGTGGTGCTGGTCGACTTCTGGACCTACACGTGCATCAACTGCATCCGCACGCTGCCGTTCCTCAAGGGCCTGTACGCCACATATCACCGCTACGGCCTGGAGATCGTCGGCGTGGAGACCCCCGAATTCACCTTTGAGCAGGACGCCGGCAACGTCCAGCAGGCGATCCGCTCCGATGGGCTCCGCTATCCGGTCGTTCAGGACAACCACTACGGAACCTGGAACGCCTACCAGAACCAATACTGGCCGGCCGAGTACCTGATCGACGCTCACGGCGACGTCCGGCACACCCAGTTCGGCGAGGGCGACTACAAGCAGGACGAGGCCGCGGTGCGAGCGCTCCTCTACGACGCCGGCGCTCACCAGCTGCCGCCACCGATGACCGCGCACGCGACGGTCCCGGCCGCGCAGCTGGCCACCCCGGAGACCTACCTCGATCCGCAGCGCGGCCAGGGGTTCGTCACGCCCCTGGAGCCCGGGGTTCACTCCTACCCGGGAACGAGCTCGGTCGGACTGAACCAGTTCGCGCTGCGGGGCACCTGGAAGCTCAACTCGCAATCGGCCATGCCGGTCGCTCCGGGGGCGTCGATCGATGCGGGGTTCCAGGCCGCCGACGCGTATCTCGTGATGACCTCGGCCGGGAACACACCGCGTCAGGTGCGCGTCCTGCTCGACGGGCGCCCGATTCCGGCCTCGGCGGCCGGAGCTGACGTCCACGACGGGAAGGTGACGGTTCAGGGCCAGCGGCTGTACGCCCTCGCCCACTTCTCCCAGGCCGAGCAGCACGCGCTCACGCTCCAGCTGCCCCCGGGCGTCAGCGCCTACGACTTCACCTTCGGCTAGATCTAGGACGCAGCGCGTCCATGATCGCGGCCGCGTGGAGCAGGTCCTCGGGTGCGTTGACGTTGAACAGGAGATCCGGATCCTCGAGCTCGAGGCGCTCGGGACCGATCGCCGCTACGGCATCGAGCAGACGCGCCCGCCCGTCACCCAGGGCGTCGGCCAGGAGCGGGGCCGCCCGCTGCTCGTAGCGCGCAAGCAGCGGCTGCACGATCTCCCCGCAGGCGGTCACGATCGCCGGGGCCTCGCGCGGCTGCGACTTGGCAAGCCTGGCGATCACCTCGGCGCTCACGAACGGCAGGTCGGCCGCGCACACGATCGCCGGGCGCCCGGCCGCCGCGGTCAGACCCTCGATGATCCCGACCAGGGGGTGGCGTGTCTGCGCCGACTCGACCCACACGGTCACGCCCGCGAGGCTCGGAAGTTGCGTATCGGCCTTTCCGACCACGATCACATCGGCCAGCGCTGCCTGCATCGCCGCCAGCGGATAGGCGATCAGCGGGCGCCCGCGGAGCTCCACCACGGCCTTGGCGCCCCCGATCCGGCGGCCCAGGCCACCGGCCAGGACGATTCCCACCGGCTCGGGTCCGCGCCGCCTCATGCCATCGTGAGGAGGTTGCTCACGGCGGGATCGTAGAATCAAACCCATGGAGGGATCCACCGAGGTACGGAGCTGGCTGCGGTGCTACCGCTGCTGGTCCCAGAATCTCGAGGTACAGGTCCATTACGAAGGCATTCACCGGATCGATCCGGAGAGTGGCGAGCGGGGCGAGGTCGTCGACGAGATGCAGGAGGCGGTCGTCCAGTGCCTCGAGTGCATGCACGACCAGCCCCATCTCGGCTTCCACAACGGCCGGGTGGAGCCGATCGAGGATCGCTGGGAGCGGATGATCGCCGGCACCCCGTGGGTCGCTTCGTGCACGGTCACCGTCGACGCCGACGACGTCGAGACCTGCTCGGGGCCTGAGGCCGGGGACGCCCTCAGCTATGCGGCGTTCGGCGACCACGGCACCCGCGAGTTCTTCACCCACGTCCGGTTCCACAAGCACGACGACGACCGGATCGTCGTCCATCTGCTCGTGGAGCTCTACGCGCGCTCGGCCGAGGAGGCCACCGAGGTGCTCGAGGACGCAGCCCGGGGAACGCTCGCGATCACGTCTCTGGCTGAGGAATCGAGGCCGCCGGCGTCGACTGACGACGGCCAGCACTAAGCCGCTGCTGCAGTTCCACCACGATTAGTGCCAGCGCCACCGGCACCGTCGCCGGGAGTTCGTTGATGACGAAGAACAGCAGGTCGAACAGCGCCGCGATCACGAACGTGAGCAGTGCCGCGCCGCGCTGCAGGCGGGGATCGCTCGCCAGCACCGCACCGAGGAGCGCGGCCACGAACAGATCTCCGTAGCCCATCGTCACGGTCCCGAAGATCTCGGTTTGGAGCTTCGGCAGCCCACCGCCCGGATGCGCGGCCACGAGCGTCGCGTTCGGTGACTGCAGGAGATCGGAGACAACCAGCCACGCGTCCGCCACGGCCATCGCCACGATCCCCAGCTTCAGCCAGCCAGGTGGCGTGACGGCCGCCAACAGCACGCCCAGGGTCACGCAGCTGAGCGCGGACAGGATCGCCGCCGACGCCTCGCCGACGAGCGAATGGGGTGTGAGCCAGGCGAGTAGAAACAGCGGCACCGCGGCGAGCGCGAGGGGCGGCACAGCGCCCCGCATCGCCCACCCGAGAGCGACGGCGGCCAGCGGCGGGACCGCGACCAGCGCGAGGTAGGTGAGGCCCGTGGCGGTGTCGGACACGTAGCGGATCGCGAAGATCACGACCACGATCGAGCCGAGCGGCACGAGCGCCCAACCACGCCCGCGCACGCGCTCGAACAGCCTGACCCGCGCGATCGCGCGCGGAGCCGCGACAGTGCCGGCCTGCAGCGCAAGCAGGCCGGCATCTGAGGCTACGAAGGGCAGGGCCACACGGTTAGGTTAGGCCCGCAAATGAAGTACTTGCGAAGTGGCTGTCAGCTCGGCGTCAGGGCGTCTTCCAAGAGGCTGAGCTGAGCCTCCAGCTCCGACGGAAGATGGTCGCCGAACTTGGCGTAGTGCTCGTACACCTGAGGGAGCTGCTCGCGCCAGGCTTCGGGGTCGACCGCGAGCAGCTCACTGATCGCCTCGGGGCTGATATCGAGGCCCTCGGTCTCGATGCCATCCAGCGGGGGCAGCAGGCCAATCGGGGTCTCGACCGCGTCGGCGACGTCCTCGCAGCGTCGGAAGATCCAAGCCAGGACACGGGAGTTCTCCCCGAAGCCGGGCCACAGGAACTTGCCGTCATCGTCCTTGCGGAACCAGTTGACGTAGAAGATCTTCGGCAGCTGGGCCCCCTCGCGATGGCCGATCTTGAGCCAGTGCGCGAAATAGTCGCCCATGTGGTAGCCACAGAAGGGCAGCATCGCCATCGGGTCGAACCGCAGCTGACCCACCGCACCGGCCTGCGCAGCGGTCGTCTCCGAGGACATGATCGACCCGAGAAACACGCCGTGCTCCCAGTCGCGAGCCTCGTGGACGAGCGGGACGACGGTCGCGCGGCGGCCTCCGAACAGGATCGCATCGATCGGCACGCCGGAGGGATCGTCCCACTCGGGCGCGACCGACGGACACTGCGCGATGCGGACTGTGAACCTCGCGTTCGGATGCGCAGCGGGGGTCTCCGACTCGGGTGTCCACTCGTTGCCGCGCCAATCGATCGCGTGGGCCGGCGGCTGACCGGTCAGTCCTTCCCACCAGATGTCGCCGTCGTCCGTCTTGGCGCAGTTGGTGAACACGGTGTCACGGGAGACCATGTCGATCGCGTTGGGGTTCGTGCGAGCCCCGGTTCCGGGCGCCACCCCAAAGAAGCCTGCCTCTGGGTTGGCCGCGTACAGCCGGCCGTCGTTGCCGAACTTCATCCACGCGATGTCGTCGCCGATCGTCTCGACCTTCCAGTTCTCGAGGGTCGGGATCATCATCGAGAGATTGGTCTTCCCGCACGCGCTCGGGAACGCGGCGGCAATGTACTTCGCCTCGCCCTCCGGCGAGGTCATCTTCAGGATCAGCATGTGCTCGGCCAGCCACCCCTCGTCGCGCGCCATCACCGAGGCGATCCGCAGCGCGAAGCACTTCTTGCCGAGCAGGGCGTTGCCACCGTAGCCCGAGCCATACGACCAGATCTCGCGCGACTCGGGGAAATGCACGATGTACTTGTTCTCCGCATTGCACGGCCATGGCACGTCCTGCTCGTCCTCGGCCAGTGGCATCCCGACGGAGTGCAGGCAGGGAACGAAGGCGCCCTCCTCGCCGAGCACGTCGAGCGCCGCCTGGCCGGTCCGCGTCATGATCGCCATCGACGCCGCGACGTAGGCGGAATCGGTGAGTTGCACACCGACGTAGGAGATCGGCGATCCGAGCGGACCCATGCTGAACGGCACGACGTACATCGTGCGCCCGCGCATCGAGCCCTTGAACAGGTCGTTGAGCTTCGCTCGCATCTGATCGGGGTCGGCCCAATTGTTGGTCGGGCCGGCGTCCTCTTCCTTCGCGGAGCAGATGAACGTCCGGTCCTCCACCCGGGCCACGTCCGCCGGATCGGACAGCGCCAGGTAGCACGCGGGTCGTTTGGCCTCAGAGAGCCTCTCGAACGTCCCTGCCGCGACCAGTGTCTTTGCGAGCCAGTCGTACTCCTCAGGCGATCCCTCGCACCAGTAGACCTCGTCGGGCTGGGTCAGTGCGGCGACCTCATCTACCCACGCCTGGAGTCGTGCGTGATTGGTCGTCGCTTGATTCGTCGGTGCGGTATGAGCCATTGGTTTTCTGGCACTCCTTAGCTTCGGTGGCGTAGAAAATCGTACCCCGGAACGGCCTAAAACAGCGTCCGTGGTAACTACTCGACGTTGGTCTCAGCCCCCTGGACTGAGCCTCCGGGGTTCTTACGAGGTACGAGCACGAGCCGCTTGAACTCGGCAACGAGAACCCCGTCCTGGTTGAGCACGCGCGTGTGCACGCGGACCGTGCCGCGGTCAGGCTTGGACTGCGAGGGCTTGACCTCGAGGACCTCGGATTCGCAGAACAGCGTGTCGCCGTGGAACACCGGGGCCGGGTGCTTGAGCTCCTCGGTGGCCAGGTTGGCGATCGCCTTGCCGCTGACGTCGGACACGCTCATCCCGAGCGCCAGCGAGTACACGAGCGGGCCGACCACGACGTTGCGCCCCTGCTGGGACTGTTGCGCATACACATCATTGATGTGCAGCGGGTGGTGATTCATCGTGATCAGGCAGAACAGGTGGTCATCGGCCTCGGTCACGGTCTTCGCCGGCCAGTGCTTGTAAACGGCCCCGACCTCGAACTCCTCGAGGTAGCGGCCGTAAGGATGCGCGCCCGAGGCCTCGCGCGCAGCCTGGTCTGTTTCGACTTGGTTCATGCGCGGAGGATGCCAGGAAGGTGACGCCGCATGCGGCGTCACCCAGGACCGCGCATGCGCGGTCCTGCGGTCGGGCGCATGCGCCCGACCGAACCCCATTACTGTTCTGAGCATGCGAAACCCCCGTGACTTCGGAAAGCCTTTGGCGATCGGCGCGCCACAGCCGATCCTCGAAATCCCGTTCAAGCCCAGCCGGATGATCCACTTTCTGGACTTTTCGAACGAGAAGATGGTGGCGAAGGTCCCTGACATCGCCCCCACCGTCGACATCCTGCTCGGCAACCTCGAGGACGCCGTCCCGGTCGACCGCAAGCTCGCCGCGCGCGACGGCCTGGTCCGCGTCGGCAAGGAGATGGAGCTCGGCGAGACGCAGCTGTGGACGCGCGTGAACAGCCTCGAGTCCCCGTGGGCCCTCGACGACATCACCACCCTCGTCACCGAGATCGGGCACAAGCTCGACGTGGTCATGGTGCCGAAGGTCGAGGGCCCCTGGGACATCCACTACGTCGACCGGCTGCTCGCGCAACTCGAGGCGAAGGCGAGCCTCGAGAAGCCGATCCTCGTCCACGCGATCCTCGAGACCGGGCTCGGAGTGGTCAACCTCGAGGAGATCGCGACCGCGAGCCCGCGCATGCAGGGCATGAGCTTCGGTCCCGCCGACCTCGCCGCCTCGCGCCGGATGAAGACGACACGCGTGGGCGGCGGCCATCCCGGCTACCGGGTGATCAACGACCCCGATCCGGACAATCCCGAGGCCCCGCGGCCCACGGCCCAGCAGGATCCCTGGCACTACTCGATCGCGCGCATGGTCGACGCCTGCACCTCAGCCGGGATCCTGCCGTTCTACGGGCCCTACGGCGACATCCGCGACGTTGAGGGGTGTGAGACGCAGTTCCGAGCCGCGTTCCTGCTCGGCTGCGTCGGTGCCTGGTCACTGCACCCCGTCCAGATCGAGATCGCCAAGAGGGTGTTCAGCCCGGATCCCGAGGAGGTCCTGTTCGCCAAGCAGGTCCTCGAGGCGATCCCCGACGGACGTGGCGTGCACATGATCGACGGGAAGATGCAGGACGATGCGACCTGGAAGCAATGCAAGGTGATGGTCTCGCTCGCCGAAATGCTCGCCCATAAGGATCCTGAGCTGGCCGAGGCCTACGGCTTTACGCCGACGCCCGCGTAACAATCCCACCATGAGGATCTCCGCCAAAGTCGACTACGCGGTCCGGGCCGGCGTCGAGCTGGCTGCCGCCGACGGCGATAAACCGGTCAAGGCGGAGCGGATCGCGAACGCCCAGGACATCCCGCTCAACTTCCTGGAGAACATCCTCGGCGAGCTCCGGCATGCCGGGATCGTCCGCAGCCACCGCGGTGCCGAGGGCGGCTTCCGGCTCGCCAAGCCCGCGGACCAGATCACCGTGGCCGACATCATCCGGGCCGTGGAGGGTCCGCTGGCGAGCGTCCGCGGCGGCCCGCCCGAGGAGGCCGCCTACGCCGGGGCAGCCGAGGAGCTGCTGCGCGTGTGGATCGCCGTTCGCGCCAACCTGCGCAAGGTGGTCGAGCACGTGACGCTGGCCGACATCGCCGACGGCAAGCTGCCGAAGTCCGTCGACCGGCTGGCCGAGGACCCGGAGGCCTGGGTCACGCGGTGAGGACCCGCGCCTCGGCGGGCGGGCGGACGTAGACGATGTCGCCGCGGCCGAGCTCCAGCTCCTCGGTCTGCGCCCGGGTCAGCTGCGCCCGAGCCGTCTCCCCGCCCGGCATCTCGAGCTCGACCCTGACCTCGAAGCCGAGGTGGACGACCCGACGCACCATCGCCTCGATCGAGCCGTTGTCGGGGGTCAGCGACACGGCCACGTCGTGCGGCCGCACGAGTCGGCCGTCGACCCGGCTGACCGGGCCGATGAAGCCCATCACGAAGTCGGTGGCCGGCTTGTCGTAGACGTCTCGCGGCGAGCCGACCTGCTCGATCTGACCCTCGTTCATCACCGCCAGGCAGTCCGCGACCTCCATCGCCTCCTCCTGGTCGTGAGTCACCAGCACGGTCGTGACCCCCTGCTCGTCGTGCAGCCGGCGCAGCCACTGGCGCAGTTCGGCGCGGACGTTGGCATCGAGGGCGCCGAACGGCTCGTCGAGCAGCAGCACGCGCGGCTGCACCGCCAGCGCGCGGGCCAGCGCCATCCGCTGACGCTGGCCGCCCGAGAGCTGTGCTGGCCGCTGGCCGCCCCAGGCCGTGAGGCCCACGAGGTCGAGCAGCTCATCGACGCGCTGCTTGATCTCCTGTTGCGGTCGCTTGCGGATCCGCAGGCCGAACGCGACGTTCTCGCGCACGCTCATGTGGGCGAACGCGGCGTAGTGCTGGAACACGAAGCCGATGCCGCGATCCTGGGGCCGTGCCGCCGTGACGTCGGTCCCGTCGATCAGGACCGCGCCGCTGTCGGGCGCCTCGAGTCCGGCGATGATCCGCAGCAGCGTCGATTTGCCGGAGCCGCTCGGCCCGAGCAGCGCGGTCAGCGAGCCCTCTGGGACCTCGAGCGTGACGTCGCCCAGGGCCCGGAACTCGCCGAACTGCTTGGACACGTCGTTGACGTCGATCCTCATGTGGACTGCGGCCTCCTTGGTCCTAGAACGGTCATGCCGAGCAGGACGATCAGCGACATCACCGCGAGCTCGGTGGCTGCGGCATATGCGCTCGTGATCGCCTGCGAGCCGAGATCCGAGCTGCGCGAGTAGACGAGCAGTGGAAGCGTGAGCGTCGAGCCGGCAACGTTCGAGCTGACAACCAGCACCGCGCCGATCTCGCCGAGCGCGCGCGCCGTCGTCAGCACGACGCCGTAGGCCACGCCCCAGCGAATCGACGGCAGGGTCACGCGCCAGAACGTCTGCCAGCCCGAGGCGCCGAGCGTGGCCGCCGCCTGCTCCTGCTCGTCCCCGACCTCGATCAATACCGGCGCGACCTCACGCACCACGAACGGGAGCGAGACGAAGATCGTCGCCAGCACGAGGCCGGGAACGGCGTAGATGATGCGCACACCATGGTCGGTGAAGAACTTGCCGAACCAGCCGTCGACGCCGTAGACCAGGATCAGCGCCAGGCCGACGATCACCGGCGAGACCACGAACGGGAGGTCGATCAGCGCGTCGAGGAAGGCCCGCCCGCGGGTCTTGCTGCGGACGAGCACGAGCGCGCAGCCGACGCCGAAGATCGTGTTCAGCGGCACCGCGATCACGGCCACCAGCACCGTCACCCAGAAGGCGCTGATCGCCGCGGGAGTCGTCATCCACCCCCATGCGACACCGAAGCCGTGCTCGAACGTCCGCCCGAACACGACCGCGAGAGGCAGCAACAGGAGCAGCGTCAAATACAGCAGGGCGAGCGCCCTCAGCGACAGGGTGGTTCGGCGGCTAATGCGCAACGCGGCCTCCCAGCCGGCGCAGCAGGACCAGGACGATCAGCGCCAGGGCCAGCAGCACGACCGAAAGGGAGGCGGCCGCCTGCGGAGCATCGCTCTCGATGTCGGCGAAGATCACGATGCTGGCGATCTGCACCTTGCCGACGATCAGCACCAGCGAGCCGATCTCGCCGACCGAGCGCGCGAACGCGAGCGCGGCGCCCGAGAGGATCGCGGGACGCAGCGACGGCAGCACGATGCGCCGGAATGTCGTGGCATTGGAGGCGCCGAGCGAAGCGGCGGCCTCCTCCACCTCCTGGTCGAGCTCGATCAGCACCGGCTGCACCGAGCGCACGACGAACGGCAGGGTCACGAACAGCAGCGCCACGATCACCGCGGCCCGCGTGAACGCGAGGTGCACCCCGAACGGGCTGTCGGGCCCGTACAACGCCAGCAGCGTCAGCCCGGCGACGATCGTCGGAAGCGCGAACGGCAGGTCGATCAGTGCGTTGATGAAGCGCCTGGCCGGGAACTGGTCGCGCACCAGGACCCAGGCCACGAGCGTCCCCGTCACCGCCCCGATCGCCGCGACGATCAGCGACACGACGAGCGTGATCGCGAGCGCCCTGATCGCGAGCGGGCTCGTGACCGAGTCCCAGAACGTGCTCAGACCTCCGGAGAAGGCCTTGACCGCGACCGCGGCCAGCGGGATCAGCACGATCACGCTCAGATAGAGCGTGCACAGACCGAGCCCGAGCCCGCCCGCAGGAATGCGCCGGCGGGCCCGCGCGTGTGCGCGGGCCCGCGGGAGCGCGGCTGCTTGTCCGCTAACTGGAGGCAGTTGGGACTCCAGCCGCCTGCTCGATCTTGGTGATCGATCCGCTCGAGGGATCGAAGAACGTCTTCTTGACCGAGGTCCAGCCGCCGAGGTAGTCGATCGTGAACAGCTGCGGCGGGGTCGGGAACTGGGTCGTGAACTGCTTGGCCACCGACGCGAGCACCGGGCGATAGCCCTGCTGGGCCCAGATTGTCTGGCCCGCGGACGTCCAAAGCCAGTTGACGAACGCCTGCGCCTGGCTCTGATGCGAGCTCTTGCTGGTCACGGCGATCGGGGTCTGGATCAGGATCGTCTGCTTGGGGATGATGTACTGGATCGCGTCGCCGGCCTTCTGGGCCGCGATCGCGTCGCTCTCGTAGTCGAGCAGCACGTCGCCCTTGCCGCTGGTGAACGTCTGCAGGGCCGAGCTCGCGCTCGACGGCTGCACGCTGACGTTCTTGGTCAGCAGCGTGTTGACGTACTGGAGCGCCTGGGCGGGCGTCTTGCCCTCCTTCAGCTGGGCGCCGTAGGCGGCCAGGATGTTCCAGCGCGCGCTGCCCGAGGTGGACGGGTTGGGCGTGACCACGTCGACGCCTTGCTTGATCAGGTCGTCCCAGCCGGTGATGTGCTTGGGGTTCCCCTTACGGACGACCATCACCACCACCGAGTTGGCCGCGATCCCCTTCTGCGGGTTGGCGTCCCAGCTGCTCGAGACGATGTTGTCCTTGACCAGGCGCGTGATGTCGGGCGTGGTCGAGAAGGCGACCACGTCCGCGGGCTGACCGGAGTCGACGGCACGGCTCTGCGAGCCGGAGGCGCCGAATGAGCTGCTGAACGACACGCCCTTGCCCTGCGAGGTCTGCGCGTAGGCGGCGGTGAGCGCGTCGTAGGCCTTCTTGGGCGTCGAATAGGCGACGAGCGCGAGCTTCGTACCGCCGCTGCCGCTGGACGCGGCATTCGTGCCGCTGGCCGAGGTCGTCGTGTCCGACGAGCCACCGCAGCCCGCGAGCGCCCCCGCCGCGACGAGAACGCCAAGTGCGGCGCGTCCGAACTTTGATGCTCGTGTCATTGGCTCCTCTTACGAAATATCGGTTTGTCGATCTGCTTTATCGACTTGGTCGCCGCGGTTTGTAGCACAAAGCCGACCGACTTGCTGATGATTATGTGGTTGGGACCGGACGGGTCGCCGTCTCGGGCCCGGGGCGACGGGGGCCTGGGCGGCGGTGGCGGCCGGCGGCCGGGCGGGGGCGGGGCCGCCGGCGGGGCGGGGCCGCCGGCGGGGCGGGCCGACGGGCGCGGGGCGGGCGCCGAGCCCGAAGCATCCGCAGCCGCGCGGGCGGCTGAAACAACCGGCCAAATCCGGCCCGCCCGGAGTCATTTGGCCGATTGATCGGCTCACAGCCGACAAACCGAGCAAATCGGCCGCTGCGAACGGGATTTGGCCGGCTACTCGGGCCGAAACGCCCGCCCACACCGATCAACGGGCGCCGCCGCACCGACCCCAGTCAGACACCGTCACCCTCGGCGCGGGCGACAGATCGAGAGTGACGTTTGGCTCCATAATCGGCGCAAACGTCACGCTCGCCAAAGTTCGGGGCGCGAGAGTGACGCCATCCACGCACACCGGCCCCGTCGCCCCGCGCGCGCGTGGCGGCCCCACGGGACCGCCGCAGCCACCGCCCCCCGGGCGGTCCCTGCCGCCCGGGGCGCCCCTCCCCCACCCATGCGCGCCTCGCCCCTCCACCCTCGCCGATGCGGTCCCAACCGCCACCGGCGGATCACTGAATCTGTCGATCATCTACGCTCCTGCGCCGTCGATGCGCTTCTTCGAGTACGAATCCCGAGCGATCGTCGCTAAGGCGGGGATCCCGGTTACCAAGCACGGCTTCGCCAAGACCGCGGACGAAGCACGCCGGATCGCCGAGCAGATCGCCGGCCCGGTGGTGATCAAGTCACAGGTGCTGACCGGCGGGCGGATGAAGGCGGGCGGCGTACAGTTCGCCGACACGCCCGACGAGGCCGCCGTGCATGCCGAACACGTGCTCGATCTGGAGATCAACGGGCACATGCCGCGCGGGGTCCTCGTTGACTCCAAGGCCGCGGTCAAGCACGAGTACTACGCCGGCGTGGTCTGGGACGGGATCCGCAAGCGCCCCGTGATGCTGTTCTCGGACATGGGCGGGATCGACATCGAGGAGGTCGCCGAGCAGCATCCCGACCATGTCGCGCGGCGCCACTTCTCAACCCTGCGCCCGTTCTCGGACTGGGAGGCCAAGCAGCTGATCGCGTCAATTGGGGTCACCGGCTCGGCGCTCAACCGCCTGACTCCGATCGTCGCCCGGCTGGCCCGGCTGTTCCTCCAGTACGACATGACGCTGGCGGAGATCAACCCCCTGGGCGAGCTCGAGGACGGCGCGTTTTTAGCACTCGACGCCCATATGGACATGGAGAACGAGGGCCGCCCGCGGCAGAAGGCGCTGCTGCACGAGCTCGGCGTCGGCGACGAGGAGACCCGCCAGGCGCGCGAGGCGACGCCGTTCGAGCTCGCGGGTGAACAGGTTGATGCCCAGGACCACCGCGGCGTGGCCGGCAACGTGACCGAGTTCGACGGCAACCTCGGGCTCGTGATCGGCGCCGGCGGCGGGTCGCTGACCCTGTTCGACGCCGTCCGCGCCCACGGCGGCCATCCGGCCAACTACTGCGAGATCGGCGGCAACCCATCGGTCAGCAAGGCCTGCGGGCTGGCCAAGCTCGTCCTCCAGAAGCCCGGCGTGGACAAGATCGCCGTGATGATGTCGATCGTCTCCAACACCCGGGTCGACATCGTCGCCCGGGGTGTGATCAAGGCCTGCGTCGAACTCGGCTACGACCCGGCCGAGAAGATCGCGATCTTCCGCATCCCTGGCGCCTGGGAGGAGGAGGGCTTCAAGATCCTCGACAAATACGGCGTCGACTACGCCGACCGCAGCGTCTCGCTGCACGAGGCGGCGAAGCGTGCGGTGGAGAAGATCCAGGGGGCCCCAGCGTGAGCATTTTGATTGACCAGGACACGACCTTCATCGTCCAGGGCATCACCGGCCGCGAGGCGGTCAACCTGACCCGCGAGTGCCTGGACTACGGCAAGGGCGCGAAGATCGTCGGCGGCGTCACCCCCGGTCGTCTCGGCCGCGACGTCCACGGCGTGCCGGTGTTCGACACCGTCGCGCAGGCGGTCGAGCACCACGGCGCCCCGATCGAAGGGTCCGTGGTCACCGTCCCCCCCGCGTTCACCAAGGACGCGGTGTTCGAGGCGCTCGAGAACGGCGTCAAGCTCGTGGTGATCGTGACCGAGCGGATCCCGCGTGGCGACGTGGCCGAGATGGTCGAGCTGGCCGGTGAGCGCGGCGCCCGGATCATCGGACCCAACTGCCTCGGGATCATCGTTCCCGACGTGATCAAGATGGGCGGGATCGGCGGCCCGGCCAAGGACGCCGCCAAGTCCTACACCCCCGGCCCCGTCGGCGTGATCTCACGCAGCGGCGGGATGACGACCGAGATGTCCTCGACCCTGACCGCCGCCGGGCTCGGCCAGTCGACCGCCGTCTCAATCGGCGGTGACGCGATCATCGGCTCGACCTACGCCGAGCTGATGCCCCTGTTCGATGCCGACGAGCAGACGCGCGCGATCGTGATCTACACCGAGCCGGGTGGCCGGATGGAGGCCGAGCTGGCTCGCTACGTGACCGAGACGAACTCGCACCTGCCGATCGTGGCCTTCATGGCCGGCCGCTTCATGGACGAGATGCCGGGCATGAGCTTCGGCCACGCGGGCACAATCGTCGAGGGCAAGGAGGACACCGCGAGCGAGAAGATCGCCCGCCTCGCGGAGGCCGGGATCGTGGTCGCCGAGGAAATCTCGGAGATCCCCGGGATCGTCAAGAGCAAGATCGGAGCCGCGGTATGAGCGAGGCGCTGTTCATCGGCGTCGAGGTCGACGATTCGGTGGCGCGGGCCCCGGAGCTCGCCGCCAAGCTGGCTGAGGTCTGCCCGGTCGACATCTTTGCCCTGAACGAGGACGGGTCGCTGGCGATCGTCGAGCGCAACCTCGACGAGTGCGTCCTCTGCGAGCTCTGCATCAACGCCGCCCCGGCCGGGACGGTGAAGGTGATCAAGCTCTACTCGGGCGAGACGCTCCCAGCCTGATCCGGCCGCTCAGCGCCCGATGTGCACGGTGCCGCGAACCAGCGTGCGCCCGGCCCGCGTGATCCGCAGCGTGTAGGTGCCGGCCGCCAGGTGGTGGCGGGGGTGCAGAAGCACCTCCACGGCATGGCGGCCAACGCGGGCGACGTGTTGGCGCGCCAGCACGTTGTGATGGCGGATGAGCTCGACCTCGAGCCCGGCCAGGCTGCCGCTGCTCGCGTGCAGCTCGAGCTCGATCCCGTGCCTGCGCCGGCCGAGGAATTTGACCACGAGCCGCCCCACGTGGGTGATCTTCGGCGCCGGCAGCACGCGGAGCTTGGGATCGGCGGTGGTGCAGTGCTCTTCGCCGGCGGCCAGGTTCCCTGCTCCGGCGAGCATCGGCGCCTCCAGCAGCGCTGGCCTCGAGGTGTCGAGGAAGTCGGCCACCGTCCGGGCGTTGGCGTCGCGATACGTCATCGCGGGGAGATTCCACTTCGCCTCGATCGTGGCCAGAACCGAGGTGTGGTCGTGGACGGCATTGGTCACCCCGTGCGCCTTCGCGTACGGGGAGGCGACGACCGCGGGGACCCGGGGGCCGTAGATGTCGTATCCGCCCGGGTAGTCGTTCGGGCCCAGCCGCGGCTTGATCGCGTCGGGCGCGATCGCCCGCGGGGGCGGGACATGGTCGTAATAGCCGCCGTGCTCGTCGTAGGTGAAGACGATCAGCGTCCGCGGCCACGCGGGCGACGCCAGCACCGCCTCCACGACCGAGCGCACGAACGACTCCCCGATCTGGATGTCGGCCGGGTTCTCCTCGTCCTGGTCCTGGGTGGCGACGTAGCTCGAGACGCCGTTGCCGATCGGGACCTTGCCCGCGAGCTCGGAGCCGAGCACGTTGAGAGCCCCGATCTCAGGGTCGACGAAGCTGACCGATGGCAGGTTCCCGGTGGCACAGTCGACGAAGAACTCCGCGATCGGCGCCATGTTGAGCGGGTTGCGCTCGACCACGTCGAGGATCACCGCCGTGCCGGGCACGTCGACGAAGTAGTCCTTCCAGCTGATCCTGTGCGCGTCCAGGCGATCGAAGATCGTGCCGTTCGGCGGCTTCTCGGTCACGCTGGTGTCGTCGGTTGAGATCAGCCCGAACGCCGTGCCGGCCAGATAGAAGCGCCGGTTTGGATAGGTCTGGCACGGCGCTGAGCAGAACCACCGGTTGCCGAGACAGAACGCGTTGGCGAACGAGTAGTAGAACGGGATGTCGGTCTCGTCGTAGTAGAGCATCTGGCCCTGGTCGACCCGGGCGAATCCGTCCATCCGGCCGTGATCGATCTCCTGATGTGTCGGCGTCCACGCCTGGGTGACGTCGACCGGCTGGCACACGCTCGGCGCGTGCTGCACGCGGACCACGCCGCCGCCGAGCGGGTTGGTGTTCACCGGCATGCCGTGTCGGTCGAAGCGAAAGCCGTCGGCCCGCGGCTGGCCCCGCCGCGGGAGCATCCCGAAGTAGTTGTCGAACGAGTGGTTCTCCTGCATCAGGCACACGATGTGGTCAAACGGGAGCGCGGCCGTCGGCTCGCCCGCCGGGCGCGAGGGGTCGGGCAGCGTGTCGGGGTGCCGGAGCGCGAGCGCCGACGCGCGCGCCAGCCATGGCTCGCAGCCGGCCACGGCGCCGACCGCCACCGCGCCCCCGGCGGCGCGCATGACGCTCCGCCGCGTGTATCTCCGCTCATCGGTCAAGTTTTTGGGACTTTAGGCGGATCGCAGCCCGCGCGTGTCACCCACCGGTGAACCAGATCCGGGTAGGATGCGCGCCGATGGCGGAGAAGGCACTCGTGCGTGGGTCGATCATCCGGGCGCTCTACGGCGTCCTCGCGCTGTTCTTCCCGAAGCTGCTGCTGGCCGGATCGGGCATGACCGAGGAGGACCTCGGCGCCGAGGCCCGCTACTTCAATCGGCTGTTCGGCGGCCGTGACCTACTCGTCGCCGGGGCCACCGTGATGGCCGTTCGGGCCGGAGCGCCAGAGCCGGCGCTCAAGGCCAACCTCGTGGCCGAGTTCACCGACACGCTGTCGCTGGTGCAGGAGATGCGCAGCCGCGGCGGGATGGACCGCACGCTGGCGATCGGTCTGGCCTTCAACGTCGGCGGCTATCTCACCTGGCTGCGCGCGCTCCGCGCGCTCAGGCGCTGACCAGCCGTCGGTGCGCGGCGTCGGTGAGCGGCCGGTAGGCGTCGCCGCTCGCATCCAGATACCAGGCCTGGCGATCCTCGTCGGGCTCCGGCACGCCGGCGGCGCGCAGTCCCCGCGTGACCGGCCGGAACCACGTTGTGACCGGAATCCGATCGACGACCTGGACGATCGACGGGCGCTGGCCGGCGTCGAGCTTGCGCAGAGCGCTGCCGAGTTCCCGACCCACGAGCTCGCCCCCCGGGCACAGCGTGACCGCGGCAACGGCGAGCTCGTGCTCTGAGTCGGGGGCCGGGACCCCGTAGACGACCGCGAGGTCGACGGCAGGCATCGAGGCCAGCGCGTCGCGGATCGGGGTCGTGAACACCCGGCCCTCGGCGGTCGCGATGACGTCGGCGAGGCCGTCCACCCGCCAGTAGTCGCCGTCGGCGTCGCGGCGGAACAGATCGCCGGTCAGCAACCATGCGTCGTCGGGGGAGAACACGCCGCGCATCGGGATCGAGCTCGTCGGCTCGCTGGGGCGGACTTTGGCCAGGAGCATCCCGACCTCGTCGACCGCGCACTCCTGGGCGAAGCCGTCCTTGCGCAGCACGAGCCCCTGGTGCTCAAGGTCGTAGGAGGCGATCCGGACCGGCGCGCTTCCGGGCAGCGGCCTCCCCATGCACCCCTCCTTGCTCCCGCTCAGGTTGACCAGGATCGCGCCCGCCTCGGTCGAGGCGTAGAACTCGAGCACGCGGGCGGGCTTGAAGCGAGCCTGGACCCGGCGCCACAGACCGCGCGGCATCCCCGAGCCGATGAACAGCCGCACCGGGTGGTGGCGCTCCCCCGGGTTCGGCGGCGCCTGGACCAGGTCGTGCAGCAGCGTCCACGTATAGGACGCGACGGTCACGCCGTACCGGCGGGCCTCGTCCCAGAAGGTCGAGGGATCGAACTGCGAGGCCATCGCGAGCCGGGCGCCGCCGACGACCGCCCCGCCGATGCTCATCAACAGGCCGGACGGGTGATACAGCGGGGTCACGCTGTACACGGTGTCGGCGCCCGAGAGCGCGGCCGACGATGCGGTTCCGAACGCTGAGAGCGCCCACCGCTGGTTCGTGATCCGGCTCATCCGCGTGAACTCGCCCGATCCCGTGAAGAGGATGAACGCGACGTCGCTGGCGCGGCCCGGATTGGGCCGGTACCACTTCGGCAGCTCGACCGCCTCGGGATCGATCTGCTCCATGTCGGTGGCCGGCGCATCGAGGTCGCGCGGGCCGCCGCCGCCGCCGAGGACGAACGTGTGCAGCTCGCCCAGGTCGGCGGCCAGAGCGGCGCGCTCGGGGTCGGCGATGATCCGCACGACCTGACCGAGCTCCGCCTCGCGGCGCACGTCGCCGTCGGGCCGCAGCATCACGGCCACCGCGCCGAGGCGGCTCAGCGCGACGGCCAGGGCCAGCGCGCTGGGACGGGTGTTCATCAGCACGCCGACGTGCTCGCCGCGCCGAACCCCGATCGAGATCAGGCCGCGGACGACGTTGTCGATCCGCTCATTGATCTGGAGCGCGTTGTAGGCGCGGTCCTCGAACAGGAAGAAGATGTCCTCGGGGCTGCGGCGCCGCCGCTCCTGCACCAGCAGCCCGAGTGAGACCCGGGTGCTCGGCTGGATCTGTTCGAGCCGAGCCAGCCGCGGCAGCTGACCCGCCGCCTCGCGGCTGAGCTCGCGCACGCCGCGCAGCGTGCCGCGCGCCGTCCTCACGGCGGAGCGCGCCATCCCAGCCCCGACGGCGCCGGCCAGCTCGAGCCCGTAGCCGACGCGGTTGCGGACCTCGGGCGCCAGGTCGAGCGCGCTTTCATCGGGGATCTCGGTGACCTGGTTGGGGAGCTCACCCTCGCCCGAGCGCCAGCCGACCCAGTCCGCGACGGTCGGCCAGGTGATCGTGTTCGAGCTCGAGCCGACGACGAGCCCGAAGTGGCCTGCTCTGAGCGCGAGCTCATACACCTCGGCCCGCGGAGCGGCCTGGCGGATCGCCCGCACACCGGCAGCCGGGGCGATCTCGTCGACCGTGCCGACCACGGACAGGATCGGGCACTCGATGTCGGCCAGTGTGACCAGACGACCCTCGATCACGAACCCGCCCTCGAGCATCCGGTTGTGGGCGATGAACTGGCGCAGGAAGTCGGCCATCGCCGGGCCCGGCCAGGCGACCCAGCCGTCCGCCTCGAGGAATCGCCGCTGGCGCTCGCGCGGCAGCAGCGCCTCGCGGTCGTGCAGTGCGAGCAGGAAGTCGAGCCGGCTGCGCAGCGACTTGACCGGATCGAGCAGCCGGAAGCCGGTGCGGCTGGCCCACGCCGGCAGCGCCCAGCCGCCGAACACGCGGTCGGCGAGCACGCCGGCGGCGCCCGCCGCGAACTGCTCGGGGATCCCGAACGGCATCGCCAGCCGGGTGTCGACCGGGCTACCGAACGTGATCACCGACGCCAGCGACTCGTTGCGACGGTAGGCGGCGGTCTGGTAGCAGAACATCCCGCCCTGCGAATAGCCGCCGAGGTGGACGTCCCGCCCGATCTGCGCGCGTACTTGATCGACCGCGTCGGAGACGGCCAGCACGTGGTCGGCGAGCGTCCGCTCCAGTCCTCCCACCTCATGCTCGGGCGAGCCGAAGTCGACCACCCACGGGTCGACACCGTTCTCGTGCAAAATCGTCACCGCGCTGGTGTTCGGGGACACGTCGTAGACCTCGGCGGCCAGCATCATCGGCGGGACGAGGAGGATCGGCGCCCCGCGGCCCTCGCCATCGTCGGCGTAGTAGCGCCTGAGCTTGTACACGCGGTGTTCGTGCGCGACCTCATAGGGCGACGGCTCCTGGTGGGTCTCGAGACCTCCGAAGCGGGCCACCTCGAGCGCGTTCTGAGCCGCCGCGCCAATCCGCGCGACCGGTGTCGTGATCGTCTTGGGCAACAAATCCATCGGCGCCGAACACATCTTCTCGGAACTGGCCTCTCGCCGCCGTCCTGCCGAGCCGCCGCTATCGTCCCCGCACTGCCCGAGCCAGTCCGGATACGACCTGCGGAGCCCGACGACGTGTCGCTGCTGCTCGCCCTGGTGCGGGAGCTGGCGGAATACGAGCGCGCCGCCGATC
Organism: uncultured Solirubrobacterales bacterium; assembly: GCA_963796645.1. GTDB lineage: Bacteria > Actinomycetota > Thermoleophilia > Solirubrobacterales > Solirubrobacteraceae > Palsa-465. The sequence continues at coordinate 78,687 of CAWCMQ010000016.1, forward strand.
AGGTGCTCGGAACCGAGGAATTGCTCGCGGAGGCGCTGTTCGGCGCCGATCCTGTGGCCGAGGCGGTCGTCGCCGAGCTGGGTCGGGAGCCGGTCGGCTTCGCACTCTTCTACCGGACGTTCTCGACCTGGCTGTGCCTCCCCGGCCTCTGGCTCGAGGACCTGTACGTGTCGCCAGCGCGCCGGCGCGCCGGGGTCGGCCGCGCTCTCCTCGGACACCTGGCGCACCTCGTGCTCGAACGCGGCTACGGGCGGCTCGAATGGTCGGCGCTGCGCTGGAACACTCCCGCGCTCGACTTCTATTCCTCGATCGGAGCGATCGAGCTCGAGGAGTGGCAGCAGTTCCGGCTCACGGGCGCGTCGCTGCGGGAGATGGCGGCGGGTCGCGGGGCGTGAGCGGGTCTGCTCCCGCGGGCGCCGGGTCGCCGGGGGATCGCGACGTCCGCGTCCCGTTGGGCGAAGTCGCTCGCGAGTGGACGCGCATCGGGGTGACCGGCTTCGGCGGCCCACCCACCCATATCGCGCTGCTCCGGCGGCTCGTCGTCGAGCGCCGAGGATGGATCGCCGAGCGCGACTTCGAGGACGCTCTCGCCGGTTGCAACCTGCTCCCCGGCCCGGCCTCGACCCAGCTCGCAATCTATTGCGCCCGTCGGGTCGCCGGCCCGGCCGGCGCCGTCGTCGGAGGGCTCGGCTTCATCGTCCCGTCGGTGGTGGCGATCGTTGTCCTCTCGGCCCTGTTCCTCGCCCACTCGCCGCCGGACTGGATCCGCGGCGCGGGAGCCGGTGCGGGGGCGGCCATCGCGGCGGTCGCCGTGAGCGCAGGTCTGGGCCTGCTCGGCCCCAGCCTGCGGCGGACCCGCGGGCGCAGCAGCGAGCGCGCACGCTGGATCGTCTACCTGGTCGTCGGCGCGGTGGCTGGGGCGAGCCTCGGCACCTACCTCGTGCTCGTCCTGGTCGGGTGCGGGCTCGCTGAGCTCACCGTCGCGGAGTGGCGCGGGCGCGAGGCGCACTCGTTCGGGGCTCCGTTCGGGCTCGCGAGCGCGACGGCGGGAGCCGGCGGGCTCGGCGCACTGGCGTGGGTGGCGTTCAAGGTCGGAGCCCTGTCCTTCGGTGGCGGGTTCGTGATCGTCCCGCTGATGCGCGGCGATGCCGTCCACGTATACCACTGGATGACCGGCTCGCAGTTCCTCAGCGCAGTCGCGCTCGGGCAGGTGACCCCGGGCCCGGTCGTCGCCACCGTCGCGGCGGTCGGGTACGCCGCTCACGGCGTCGGCGGGGCGATCCTCGCCGCTGTTGTGGCTTTCGTCCCCTCCTTTGCACTGATCCTGCTCGGCGGCCGCCACTTCGAGCGGCTGCGCACCGACCGCCGTGCGCGGGCATTCCTCGGCGGGGCGGGGCCCGCGGCGATCGGCGCGATCCTCGGTGCTGCGATCCCGCTGGCCGGAGAGCTCACCCAGACGTGGCAGTTCGTGCTACTCGGCGCAGCAGCGCTGGCGCTGCTCGTCGCGCGGCGGGGGATCGTGCCGACGCTGCTCGCCGCGGGCGCGGTCGGTGTGGTGGTGGCGCTGGCCGGCGGCCCGCTGCCCTAGAGGCGGTGGGCGGAGGCCTCGCATGTCTGCGAGACCTCCGCCCGCGCGGTCGATTACTTGCCCGCGTCGCCCGGCGCGTGACCGCCGAAGCTGAGCACCTGCTGGATGCCGCTTGGACGGTTTGCGTACCGCATGGTCAGCGGGAGCAGGCCCGGCACGAACTTGATTCGCTCGGCCGTGGCGTCGGAGCGCCAAGCCTGCGGGTTCGAGCCCTGGGACTTGGCAAGCGCGTTACCGGCGCGGTCGATCGCCGACCACAGCTCGGTCCGGCAGCGCTTCAGGCTGCCGTTGCCGCAGTAACGGACGGCGAACTTGCCGCGCACGTGCTCCCCGAGGATCGTCCTCAGGTCCTTGTCCATGTAGATGTGCCAACCGGTGTACTGGCCGCCGGGCGGCTGGTCGAACTGGCTCACGAACGTGGACAGCTCGGCCGAGAGCTTCGCTCCCAGGACCGACGAGGCCCAGGCGTTGGCGAGCATCGGCCACGCCGTGTCCATGATCGCCGCGCCGGGGTCGGTGATCTTCCCGATGCCCGACGGATCGGTGCGGTCGAGTCGGCTGCCGCCATGGGTATGCCAGGCGTCGAGCAACGCGAGCATCCGCGCATCGCGTGCATTCGGCGCATGTCCCCCGTGGAGCAGCTTCGACAGGACGGGCTCGAACGTCATCTCTCGCACGTCCTGGGTCGCCGCCTCGTTCATCGCGCTGACAATCCGCGCCGGCGTCAAGTGGTTGCCGTGGCCGAGGTTGTGGAGCAGCAGGTCGACCCGCTGCAGGGCGCCGAGCGACCAGTTGTCGTCCGGTGCCTCGTATCCGGCCTCGGGCCGGTTGTTCCAGTTGACGATTTCCCCATTCGGCGGATTGATCCCCTGGGGATGGTTCTTGAACGACACGGTTCCGTGCCACTCCTCCTTGCCGCGGCCGTCGATCGGCAGTGCCGGGTCGACGTTCGACGGCCTGATCGGGATCAGACCGCTGGTGAACACGCCGATGTTCTTGTCATCCATGTAGAACGAATTGAACGTCTGCGGCGTCTGGAACGCGGCCTTGAAGAACTGGTGGATGTTGTGCACCTCTCCGTGCGCGACGTCGTGGTAGAAGAGCAGGTCCTTGACGTCCTTGCCGTAGCTGGACCGCTTGCTCGAGAGCGCCACCAGGCGGCCGTGGACGCGCGCGTAGCCGAACACCGGTCCGTGGACCGTGCGATAGAAGGTCAGCTCCTTACCGTTCAACGAGCCGGCATCGAAGAACTCCATGTTCCGGCACTTGCCGTCGAACAGGTACTTGTGCGTGCTGCCACCGCAGAGCGTCTCGACGTAGGTGTCGATCTGGTCCAGGCCGGCCGAGGTCAATGACCACGCCGCATCCTGGCTGCGGCCGATGAACACGTAGCCGGGGAACGGCGCCGAGGTGGCACCGCGCTGATGGATGCCCGGCCCCTCGAGGTCGACCTCCATCGTCAGGCCCGGATAGAAGTAGCCGATCTGCGGGCCGGCGACCATGATCGGATGGTGCGTGGCCGAGCGCTTGCCCGAGACGAGCAGGGCGTTGCTCATGTGCGTGCGGCCCTTCATCATTGCGGCCTGCGCCTGCGTCGCCGTCGTCGACAGACTGCCCGCGTCGAGGATGACGTTGCCCGAGGTGCTCTTCGGCCGTGGCTGAAGCTGGACGTGGCCCGGCACGCTGGCCGGCGCCTCCGGGTCATTGGGCTCGCGGAGGTCGTTCCAGACCTTGAGCCCGTGCGCCGTTCCGAACTTGCGCTGGAGCGCCGAGAGGAACTCGGCGCGGGGGGCCTCGTCGCCGCCGCCCTCGCCCACGAACTGGTCCTTGAGCGCGTTGAAGGCGTAAATGTCGGTCCGGGTGAAGTTCCCCTTCTGACCGTGGGTGTTCAGGTAGGTGTTGATGCCCTGGAGGTAGACGTCGATGTCGTGCAGAACCGAGCGGCCCTTCTTGCCCGCGGCGAGAAGCACGTTCGTCTGCTTGGCGACCACGCGCTCGGTCTGGGCGCTCGGCTTGAAGTTCTCCAGGTTCGAGACGAGGCCGAGAGCGCTGACCCCCGGCGCGTCGATCGCCGCCACGAGTGAGTCGTAGCGCGCCTGCTGGATCAGGAGCCCACGGTCCTCGGCGAGCACCCATCCGGCACCCCAGGTGACGTCGTCCCTGGTGACCCCGTAGACGTGGGGAACGTCGAAGCTGTCCCGGAGGATCGTGACGCCCGGATGTGGAACGGGCTCGACCCGGGCCGGGCTGCTGAACGCCGAGCCAACCGGCTCGGGCTTGAAGTCTGCGGTCACATCGGCCGGCGTCACGTGATTGAACAGCGGCGTGAGAGCGTCGTACATCTTCGCCTGCTGCTCATCCTGCGCCAGGGTCGACGGAGTGGGAACGCCGCCCGGCTCACCGGACGGGATGATGTCGCGCGCGATGATCGAGTAGTCCTTCGCGGACGTCGGCACTGCGGGCGCGGCGGACGCAGTGGCTGGGGCTGTAGCCGGTGCGACCGCTAACGCAGCGAGCGCACCTATGAGGCCTCCGAGTTTTCTCGGCAAGGCTCCTCCTTATGTTTCAGGGCAGTCGGAGCCTCCCGGCCAGGACTCTCTAATGAACCCAGGCTAACCGAGAAAGTCTCGGTTAGCCGAACGGCCGGGGTTGGTGCGGGACGGATTCGCATCCCACTGGGCGCTCTCGCGCAGCGGCGCGCCGCTTCGAGGCGCCGGCGGGGCGCCGGCGGATTCGCACCCCACTGCGCCCTACCGACTAAGGCTCACGAACTAGAGAGGCCCCGCCACTGGCGGGGCCTCTCCGTAGCAGACCTATAAGCCGGATCTTGTCGAGAGCAGTCATCCATCTACGCGGCCTACCCGGACCTTGGCGAGCCACCTACGAACGGTCCTGCTTGGCCTAGCATCAGGTGGGGTTTACCTGGCCGCCACGTCACCGTGACGCCGGTGCGCTCTTACCGCACCATTTCACCCTTACCGGCCTGGAGCTCTGCAGCGGCCCCAGGCTTAGGCGGTGTTATTTCTGTGGCACTTTCCCGCGGGTTTCCCCGGGTCGGCGTTACCGACCACCTTGCCCTTTGATGTCCGGACTTTCCTCGAAGGCATTCACCTCCGCGACTGCTCAGTCTGCAAGAGCCAAGGATAGAGGCGGATCGGTGTGGTCGCTGCACGGGCGCTGGCAGATCGGTCTACGTGAGGGGTGGGCCGGCGGGGCGCGCGGATGAGCGGGTCGCGGGGTGCGGGCGCCGGTGCCGGCGAGCGGGGGCCGGCGGGCGGGGGCGGCGGGGGGCGCTGGCGGGTGGGGGCTGGCGCCGGCGGGCGGGGCGGCGGGGGCCGGCGAGCGTGGGCGGCGGGGGCCGGCGAGCGCTGACGAGGGGCGTGCGCCGTAGGCGGGCGAGGGTGTCGGATTTGCGTTGCTATGGAACGCAAATCCGACAGGCTCATGCAGGAGCGAAGCCGGCGCGAGCTCTGATCGCCGGCGGCGGCCCGATCGGGCGAGGGTCTCCAGGCGGTGGCGGTCAGCGCGCACGCATGTGTCGCTCGCACGCGTGTCGGATTTGACCTGGCCATTCGTCAGATCCGACATCGTCCCCCAGCAAGCGCCAGACCCTTCCGGAGGCTGTCGGAAATTGCACGACTGTTGTGCAAGATCAGACATCGTCCTGCGGCCGCACCCCATCCCGGCCGCACCGCCCACCGCCGCGCCGCCGCGCCGGCGTCAGCTCAGCGTCGACCCGCAGCTGCTGCAGCGGCCGCCAACCGGCCGTGCGTGCGCAGCGTACTGCGGACGCATCTCGTCGCCGCACACCAGGCAGGTGACGGTCGCGTGGACGGTGAGCCCCTCCCATGCGCTGGAGACCAGATCTTCCAGCGTAGGCTCACCGCCCAGACCGTCGAACAGGCTGGGAGCGCGCGTTGCGAGCGCCGCGGTCATGTCACGCCGCCCATCACGTCAAGCTCCGCATCAGCCCAACGACCTTCCCGAGAACCCGCACGTCACGGCTGCGGATCGGCTCCATCGCCTCGTTCTCGGGCTGAAGACGAACGTGGTCGGCCTCCTGGAAGAAACGCTTGACCGTCGCCTCATCACCGACCAGGGCAACCACGATGTCGCCGTCGGTGGCCGTCTCCTGCGGCCGCACCACGACCAGGTCGCCCTCCAAGATTCCCGCGTCCTTCATCGACTCGCCGCGGACGCGCAGCAGGTACTCGCCGTCCGCGCCACCCGCGTACGGCGGCGTCTGGACGTAGTCCTCGATGTTCTCCTCGGCGAACACCGGCTGGCCGGCGGCGACCTGGCCCACCAGCGGCAGCCCCGGCTTGACGAAGCTCCGAACGCCGGCCGCGGCCCGGTCCAGCAGCTCGATCGCCCTCGGCTTCGACGGGTCACGGCGCAGCATGCCGATGCGCTCGAGGTTGGCCAGGTGGGCGTGGACGGTCGAGGATGAGGCCAGCCCAACCGCCTTGCCGATGTCGCGAACGGTGGGCGGATACCCGTACTTGGCCGAGTAGCGCTTGATGAAGTCAAAGATTTCCTGTTGACGCTTTGTGAGGTCCATCCGTCCACACTCCTTGCTGGCTAGGCCCGGCGGGCCGCTACGTCGAACATGTGTTCGGAAATGTAGCGCCGGGCACGGACAGACTCAAGGTCGGAGCGCTGTCGGCGACCCTCCGGTGGCGGCCCGCCGACCCGGGCCGCGATCACCGCCGACCCCCCGGCCGCGATCGCCGCCGAGCCCCAGTCGCATCGCCCGCTGAGCCAGGAGCCGAGGCTATACTGGCCGCCCCACGCGCCTGTGGCGGAATTGGTAGACGCGCAAGGTTGAGGGCCTTGTGGACTGTATGGTCCGTGGAGGTTCGAGTCCTCTCGGGCGCACTGGGAAAGCCCCGCACACGCGCGGGGCTTTCACGCGTTCGAGCCGCTCCGGGCCGATGCCGCGGATGGTCACAGAAGCGGTGGAGGCGGTTCGCCGCCCGAACCGCCTGACAACCTACCTGCACCGGTATCGATCTCCTCCGGCATGATCATCGTGAGGAGCGAAACGATCGACCTAAGGAGCGTGCGCGAGGGACATGTCACAGACTCATGATGAGAGACCGTCTGGCGACCAGCACGAGGGCCACGGTGAGGCCGTGATGGAGGTGGAGGTGCGACTGCTGGTCGATCAGCTCACCCAGTACGGAGTTCTGACCAAGGAGGACCTCGCCCGTCAGGCAAAGGCCAACCTCTGGGACGAGGGTACGTTCGAGGCCGCCCTCAGGGCCGGCGCGGCACGGGGCGCTTTCCGGTTGCTGGCCGACGATCTGGTCGCGCTGCCGGACCGCTGACCAGGCCCCGGGCAACACGCGGGGCTGCCGGACCGCTGACCAGGCCCCCGGGCAACGCGCGGGGCTGCCGGACCGCTGACCAGGCCCCGGGCAACACTCGGGGTGGCCGCGCCGCCCCTCCACGTCGCCGAACGATCTCCGTCTCCACGCGCGGGGGTTTTGCCGCATCCATCTGCACGCGAGAGGATCATGTGGCGATGGGCGAGGTCGATCCAGAGGAGTCGCTCGAGATTGGTCGCGGCTCGTTCAAGCGACTCGGTGATTGCAGCAGCTCGGAAATCGAGTCAGCAATCCGGCTGATCGCGCAGAGACGGATCGACAGCGCCTGGATCGCCGAGCAGGCGTCAGGACCCGATCGGGGCGAGCTGAGGATCGCTCGCCGCTTCTTCGCGCACGCGACCGACGCAGAGAGGGATCTCATCGCCTACTGGCAGATGGTCAAGCTCGTCGAGGAGGCGCACGAACGCTACGCGGAGAAGGGCGACACCTAACGGCCGCCGGGCTGCGGTCGGCGATCGCGGTCGATCCGGATCTCCGACCGATCGAACCGCTCATTCAGGCTCGATGACCTCGACTGCGCCGAATCCTGGAAGCGGCCCGTCCACGAAGAACATCTCAACCGTTATGTCCGGCTCGACATGCGCCTGGGAGAGAAAGGCGACGACCGTGCGACCGGTGAGGTCTTCGATCATGTCCTTGTAGCGCTCCGCCATCACGTGTTGGAATTCCTCTCGCATTTCGACGACGCGTGCGGGCTGGCCACTGTCCATGATCGTCTGCTCAAGCGGGGTGAAGCCGCTGCCCCGCATGACGACGACGATGATGTCGTCGAGGGCGTACGTCTTCGCCTTCATTGGCCCGCGACCGTAGTGCTCGCGGAGTATCCCAACGATGCTCGTGGAGATCTGGGCCAAGAGCTTGCCGCCCACAAGCTTTCCGGGTTGGTCGTCGGCCGACAGCGCGTCCATCAGTTGCTCCTTTGTCCGGCAGGACCCGCGAGGTCCTAGCCGTCCGGGATGATCTTCAGACCTGGCCGCGAGGGACACGGGTCCCATCGCCGGCCCTGCCACCGCCAAAGGCTACTACTGAACGGGACCCGATCACGTGCATTTCGGTCGGTCGGTCAGCCGCTCGGAGGCTGCGACCCCGATGCCGTCGCACGGCGCAAGGGCTCTCGCTGGCAGAACCCGCGTGTATGATGCTCACACGACCTCACGGCGCCGGCCGCAGGCCACGCTAGAGGCTGTATTGGTAGCGCGGAACGCCCTGGGCAGTCGCAGAGCGGCTGTCAACCCCGGTCCGTCACACAGTCGTCCATGTGATCGGTTAGATCGGGATTGTCCGTGCGTCATCCCACATTTGCGAACACCAATCAAGCTCTGGCGCAGCACCAGCCGGACGGGGTGAAGTCGCTTGAATGCGCCGGAGGCGATGAGCTCTGTCTGATCGCGCACGACGTGGCAACCAGGACGGGTGCTCTGACCGGCTTGCTCGTCCTACGCACTGAATCCGACGAACAGTTGGATGTGCTCTGCGCATGCGGGACCGCGCCCCGGAAGGACCGCCTGTCGCTTCCGGCGAGGTATTCCGAATTTGCCTGCCGCGTGGTCGAGTCGGGGCGGCCGGCGGGCGGCCCGATCGACGCGACGCTTAACCCATCCCTTGCAGCAGCCGCCTCGGGCGCGCGCGCGAGCTACGCCGCCGGTGCAGCGGTATGCTCACCCGGAGGTGTCCGCGGCGCCCTCTGCGTCGGACTTCCGGACACACCGCCGGACCCGACCACGACGATCTGGGTGGTCGAGTCCTATGCGCGGCTTGCTTCGTTGTGCCTGCACGACAGGGGCGTGCTCGGGGGGCTGCTCGCCGCGGCCCGTCTCGACGCGCTGACGGGGTGCCTCAACTACGCGGCAATTCAGACCGAGCTCGAGCGGGAGATCGAGCGTTGCACACGCCACCGCCGGACCGTGTCCTGTTGTTTCGTCGATCTGGACCGGTTCAAGCAGGTCAATGACCGGCATGGCCATGTCCACGGCAGTCAGGTGCTTGCAGACATCGCCGCGATCCTGCGCGCCGGCGTCCGCAGTGGAGACGTCGTCGGACGATACGGCGGCGACGAGTTCATCCTGATTCTGCCGGACACCGATCGCGTCGCCGCCCGCACGCTCGTAGCGCGATTGCGCGCGCGGATCCGCCGCTCACCGCTGACCGCGGGCGGCCAGAAACCGCTGGACACATCCATCGGAATAGCGCAGTGGCGAGCCGGGGCAACCGCGTCCGAGCTGCTGGCCGCGGCCGACGAAGCGCTTGGAATCGCCAAGCTCGCGGGCGGCGGCAGCGTGGTCACCGCAGGCGGGGTTGGGGGCGGGGCCGATCTCGACGCAGCGGAGGCGACGGCGTGACGGCTCCCACATCCGAACCGGAAGACCCGCGAGGTTCGATCTCGATGCGGATTCATGGCGGTGCCAGCGCGCCGTGCCGTGCCCGGGCGTCGATGCTCTCGCGTCTCGGCGGGCAGCTCGCAACCCCACGCGCGGACGAGGCTGCGCTGATCGTCAGCGAGCTGGTGACCAACAGCGTGCTCCACGCAGACGTTGGCCCAGGCCAGACCCTCACGGTTCAATGGGTGACGCTCGAGGACCGGTTGCGAATCACCGTGACCGATCCCGGATCGCACCTCGTGCCCGAGATCCGGGCCTCCGAACAGCCTGATCCCGGCGGCTATGGCCTGAAGATCGTCGACGAGCTGTCGTGCGCTTGGGGAGTCACACATGACGACGCCGGACGCACGAGCGTCTGGTGCGACCTACCACTGAACCCTGCTCCGATGGAGGTCGGGACTCATTCGTGATCGTGCCGCGGACCGCATACCCAACCACCGGAGATGATGCGAAGTGACCGCCCTGCAGATTCTGGGAACGAACGCCTCGATGCGACGCGCATGGCTCGAGCACAACGCGGGGCACGGGTTCGATGCGGCCGCTGACGCCGCATTTACCGACGAGGAGGTGCGTGGCAATATCGAGAACCTGGTCGGTGCCGCACACGTGCCGCTTGGGGTCGCGGGACCGATCCGCGTCAACGGGGAGCACGCGCGCGGGTCGTATTACGTTCCGTTCGCGACGACCGAGGGCACCCTCGTGTCGACCTATCAGTACGGGATGCGGGCGATCACCGAGGCCGGCGGCGCGAACGCGCACGTCCTCGCCGACTCGCTCGACATCACTCCCTGCTTCATCTTCGCCAACGTGGGTGATGCGCTCTCGTTCTCGCGTTGGCTGCGCGACCATCTCGACGAGCTGAGGGACGTTGCCGCCGAGACGACATCCCACGGTCATCTGATCGATATTCACACGCACGTGCTCGGGCGACGGCTATTCGCGCGCCTGGTATTCACGACCGGCGACGCGATGGGCATGAACATGGTCAATATCTCCGCCGACCACATCTGTCGTTATGCGATCGCAAACGCGCGCTGCGAGCGGTACTACCTGAGGTGTAATTACTCGAGCGACAAGAAGCCGGCCGCGATCAACCTGTTCCGCCCCTACGGAAAGGAGGTCGCGATCGATCTCACGCTGCCCGCGAGCGTCGTCGAGACGCACCTCGGTGTCAGTGCCCACGACCTGCATGAGTTCACCTTCACCGGCCGTCTCGGCGCGATGCAGGCCGGTGCGCTTGGCATGAACGCGCACTTTGCCAATGGCCTGGCGGCGATCTTCATCGCCTGCGGCCAGGACGTTGCGCAAGTCGTCAACGCGAGCATCGCCTTCATCGACATCGAGCTGACGGCCGACGGCGACCTCTACGTGTTCGCGAGGCTTCCGAATCTGGTCGTCGCCACGGTCGGGGGCGGCACCGATCTGCCGACGCAAAGCGAGTGTCTGGAGCTGCTCGACTGTCGCGGAGACGGGACCGCACCGAAGTTTGCGGAGATCGTCGCGGCAACGGTCGTCGCCGGGGATCTCGCGATCGCGGCCGCGCTCGCCAACGGACGGTTCATCGAGGCGCACCGGCAGAATCGAGGCCGCGGCCGATCATCCACCGCCTAGATGTATCGATTCCGCGGCACGTTGCGGCCGCGGGGTGGCGGAATCAGCTATCCAGGACCGGGGAACGCGCCGTGCTCAATGGCAGCCCGCGGCGTGCCTGTGCGAAGCTCACGAGCCTGCCTTCGTCCTCGTCCCACAGCTTGAGCTTCACGGTCTGCAGAGCTGACCAGAACGACAGTGTCGGCACGTCGCGGAAGATCTCGTTCTCGTCGTGTGCTCGCTGAAGGTTGTAATTGGGAATTCGCGCGTTGAGATGGTGCACGTGGTGGAGCCCGATGTTCCCGGTGAAGAACTGCAGGACCTTCGGCAGCTTCAGGTAGGAACTGCCCCGGAGCGCCGCGTCGGCGTAGTCCCAGTCGGAGGGCTGCTGCCAGTAGGCGTCCTCAAACTGGTGCTGCACGTAGAACAGCCAGATCCCAGCCGAACCTGCAAGCATCGCCGCGGGCAGCCACACGATCAGGAACTTGTCGACCCCGATCAGCGCACAGAGGCCGCCGACGACCACCAGCAGCGCGAGATCGGTCAGGAGCACGCTGTTGCGCATTCGCGGCCGCTGTGAGCGCGTCGCGATCCGCGGCCCGACCATCATCGCGAATATCGGGCCCAGTCCAAACATCACAAACGGGTTGCGAATCAACCGATAGGCGAGACGACCGCGCCACGAGCGCGCGTTGTATTCGGGCACGGTAAGCGTGATGACGTCACCCACGCCCCGGCGCTCGAGGTCTCCGGAGCTCGCGTGATGGACCGCATGGTCGTGGCGCCAGCGTTGATACGGGCTGAGCACGAGGAAGCCCAGCACCCGGCCGAAGTACGCGTTGACGCGCTTGGAGCCCGAAAACGCGCCGTGCGCGCAGTCGTGAAAGACAACGAACGTGCGCACGAGGAATCCGGCGGTCGGAAATACCAGCACGAGGGTCAGGAGGTCGGACACGCCGAGCGTCAGGTACATCACCACCGAAAGGGCGAGATATGGCACGACCGACGTCGCAATATCAAGCGCGCTGCGAGCAGGTTTGGGCGTGGCGTAGTCGGCAAGCGCGGCGCGCTCGAGCCGACTTATCGATGGCTGCGACATTCGCTTCTCCGGTGCGTGGATGGGCGTTGCTCGGTGCAACGCCCCCACAGGCTGCCACCGGACTGGGGCCGCCACGGGTGCGAGTGCCACCTTGCTCGAGACGATCTCCGGACACCTCGGCGCCGACGAGAAGCCTCGAGTACCGAAGGTTAGCCGATGATCGCGCTACAATGGAACTTCGGGTCGGGCGCTCGCTCGACCAATCACAAAGTGTCCGCGTTTCCGCAGTCGTTGCATGAGCAGCGTCCTCCGCGTTTCGCAGCACAAACCCCGGAGGGAAGCAACATGGCAACAGGAACCGTCAAGTGGTTCAGCGACGACAAGGGCTTTGGATTCATCACGCCCGATGACTCGAGCAAAGACGTGTTCGTCCATCACAGCGCAATTCAGGGCAACGGCTTCAAGTCGCTGGCCGAGGGCGCGAAGGTGAGCTACGACACCGAGCAGGGACCGAAGGGTCCCGCGGCGGCGAACGTTCAGACGCTCTGAGCAAGCGGGCCGCGGCGACCAGGGCCTCGCGCCTCGGTCGTTCGTGGCCGCATGCCAACACCGATCAAGCTGAGCTGAATACGGCCCGCGGCCATACGGTCGCCCGGTCGCGCTCGTCGGCGAAACTCGACATGTAAGGACGGCAAGTATGGCGTCGCGCAACAAGAGGACGACCATGGCGAAGCTCGCCCGCGAGAGCAAACTTCGCGAGCGCCGGCTCGACAAGCAGGCCAGGAAGGACGCGCGCAAGCAGGCCGCATCGAATGACCCGGAGCGCCTCGGCGAGGCGCCGGAGCTGGAGGCAGAGCTGGAGTCGGAGCCGGAGCTGGAGCCCAAAGAGGCCTAGGGCGGCGCCCGTGGGCGCCGGTGCCGTGGCGGCGCGGAGGTCTCGCTCGCGCGCAATCGCGGAAAGTTGTCTCGCTCGCGCGCAATCACGGTTACACTCGACTGACCCCCTGCGGCGAGCCTCGCCTCATGGTGGCGACGGCCGGTCCAGAAACTGTGGGCGCGAGATTTGACCGCGTGAAGGACGGGATCAGGACGGTCTCCAAGAACAGGAGGCACGATGACATCGCTCACCCCGGCTGGTGCCGCATCTGCGGTGCGCCCGGTTTCGATGCCGCTCCTCGATCGGGTCGCCAGTGGCGTGGTCACGGCTGTTCCGCCGATCATGCTCGCGATCGGTATGTGGTTCGGCTGGGCCGGGAACCTGCTCAATTGGAAGGACATCGTCGTCCTTGTGGTCAGCTACGTCTTGATCGGCACGGGCGTCACGGTTGGCTTTCATCGGCTGCTGACGCACCGCAGCTTCAAGACCAGCCGCCTGCTTCGCGCTGGCTTTGCGGCGCTCGGGTCGGCAGCCGCGGAAGGGCCGGTCATCGACTGGGTCGCGACCCACCGCAAACACCATCAGTTCTCTGACGTCGAGGGAGATCCGCACAGCCCGCATGTCGGCCACGGCTCCGGCTTCCGCGGCGCCATCCGCGGCCTCTTACACGCGCACCTAGGCTGGGTGTTCACGGACATGGAGGTCGCCGACGAGCGCCGCTACGCCAAGGATCTGCTGGCCGACCCGATGATCCGCTTCGTCGACCGCACCTTCGTGCTCTGGGTGATCATGGGGCTGGCGTTCGCGTTCGGGCTCGGCGTCGCGCTGACCGGATCGGTGATCGGCGGGTTGACGGCGCTGCTCTGGGGCGGCGCCGCCAGGATCTTCCTCCTGCACCACGCGACCTTCAGCATCAACTCGCTGTGCCACTTCTTCGGGCGGCGCGATTATCCGACCGGCGATCAATCCCGAAACCTGGCGTGGCTGGCGATCCCGACTTGGGGAGAGGCGTGGCACAACAACCACCACGCATTCCCGACCTCGTACCGTCACGGCCTGCGCCGCTGGCAGGTCGACCCATCGGCCGCGGTGATTCGCCTGCTCGAACGGCTCGGGCTCGCCTGGGACGTCGTGCGGATCGATGACGCCCGCCTGCAACGCAAGGCTGCCGCCGGCTAGGGCGTGGGAACTCGAAGCAACACCACGTGATCAGGGTTGATCCCAATCTGCTCGCCCGTCTTTAGTTCAAGGAACCACGCGAGCTCCATGATCGAGCCCCTGGCCGCGTCGAGAATCGCCCGCTCGACACTCTCGGGGCTGCCCTCGACCAAGTAGCGATCCCCACCGACGACGGTGATCTCCGTCGTGATCGTTGGCTGCGATGACTCCACGCTCAGCGGGCCCCCGGCGCACTGGCGGCGTGGCGTGAGTGCGTCGAGCAAGTGGAAGGTCGTGACATCCGGTCTGAGCGACGCGGAGCGTACTCCTTTGGGTCGGCGCTCGCAAGAACGACTCCGGCGCGTGCTACGGTGGACAGAGGGTGGCGTCTGCCGCCCGTGGGGCTGATTCAGCCGACGCAGCGAATCTCCCCGAACGATCGTTATCTCGCCGGCGAAGGGAGAAGCGCAATGCCCAACCCACCCTGCCGGGCCGTCTAATGAAGACAGCACGGGAACGCGCCGAGGAGAAACGTCAGGAGAAGTTGGAGTTCGTCCGTGAACAGGTCGAGAACGGCGAACTCGTCATCCGGCAGATGACCCAGGAGGAGCGCCAGCGCTATCCCCCAGTTCCACCGCGCCCCAAGCGTCCGACGAAGGGCTAGGGTCATGCGCGACCGAGAAGGGCTGATCGCGCGGATTCGGCAGATCCGCCGATCCGCGGCCGAGTCTGCTCCGGCGCCGCGGAACGTTGCGCCCACGGACAACGCGTCCGCGCTCGAGGCTCTGCAAACGCGAGTCGAGCATCTGGAGCAGCTCCTGCAGGCGCTTCAGGATTCGGTTCACCGGGAGTCGGAGCGACACAGCAAGCGGCTCGCTGACCTCGAGGCTCGGACAGAGCCCGGCGCGCTCAGCGTCGCGCTGAGCAGGAATGCCCGCGAGCGCGGGCTGTGACTGCGGGTGACAGCGTTCTTCATCCCAGGGATCTCCGGCAAACGCGATGGGCGCGCCGTTGAGCTTGCCTACAGCGACCTGCAGCGACGTGTCGAGCTCGAGATGGGCCATCGTCCCCGCCCGCGGCGGATCGAGAAGCTGTGGACGCGTAGGGGAAGCATCGACTGCATGACGGTGGTGGGCAGCCCCGATCCCCTCCGCGGCGGGACGGTTCTGGCGATCTTCGACATGGGCGCGCGCGAGCCGTTTGTGGTGTGGCGCGAGGCTGATCTTTCGGCCGGGAGCGAAACCCACGAGGTTCTTGGCTGGAGCGCGTACTCAGTTCTGGAGTTCGACCCGTGAGCTCCGCAAAGGAGATCGAGCTGCTCGAGGCAGACGCGCACTATTACCAGGACCGAGTCGCCCTTCTCCGGGCCAAGCTGTACAGATGGGGCCTGGCGGCAACGCCTCGGTTGCGCGAGCTCGAGCGGCTGTTGGCGGCAGCCGAGCTGCGGGTGCGCGAGCTGCGTGCGAATCGAGACGGGCGCTGAAGCTGCTACGTTGGTTGAAGCGGTCGACGTCCGTCGGCCGCGAGGCAGCTCGCTTGGGTCCCGCAGTCAGCGGTTCGGGTCAGCAATAGCCTCCCGAATCGTTCGCGGCCCCAGCGCCGCCAAGGAGTCCTACATGTCTACGCAGTCCTTTGCCGATCTCGGCGTTTCGAACGCCGTCCTCGGTTCGCTCTCTAAACAGGGATTCACTGAGCCGTTCGCGATCCAGCGCGACGTAATCGGTGACGTCCTCGATGGCCGCGACGTGCTCGCGAAATCCCCCACCGGCTCGGGCAAGACGCTCGCCTTCGGAATCCCGCTCGTCGAGCGGATCGAGGCTGATGCCCCACGACCGGCGGCCCTGGTTCTCGCACCGACGCGTGAACTCGCCACCCAGATAGTGGCCGACATTCGTGCGATCGCTCATGCCCGCGCGCTCAGGGTGACGGCGGTGTACGGAGGTGTCGGACTCGTCAACCAGGCCCGCGACGCAGCCCGCTCGCACGTGCTGGTTGCGACCCCGGGACGCCTCGAGGACCTTCTGGCGCGAGGCTCCTTCACACTCGAGAACATCCGCATGCTCGTGCTCGACGAGGCTGACCGGATGCTCGACATGGGCTTTCGGCCCGCGGTCGACCGGATCGTCGCGCTCTGCCCGGCGACCCGCCAGACGCTGTTCTTCTCGGCAACGCTCGACGGCGAAGCCGGCCAGGTGGCAAGGAGCTACACGCGCGAACCGGCCGTCCACGAGCGTGGCCCGACGGCCAGGCGCGCTGCGATCGATATCGAGCACCGCTTCCTCCAGGTCGCACACGAGCACCGCCTCGAGGCGCTCGTCGGCGAGCTTAAGCGCGACCGAGAGCTGACGCTGGTGTTCGTGCGGACCAAGCACGGCGCCGACCGTCTCGTCAAGCGCCTCCGCGCTCACGGAATGCATTCTGTCGCGATGCACGGCAACAAATCGCAGCGCCAGCGCGAAAGGGCGCTCGCACAGTTCGAATCCGGTGCGATCGACACGCTCGTCGCCACCGACGTCGCGGCCCGTGGGATCGATGTCAGCGGAATTTCTCACGTCATCAACTTCGATCCCCCCGCTGACGGCGACACATATGTTCACCGGATCGGCCGAACTGGCCGCGCCGGCGCGAAGGGCATCGGCATCACGCTGGTCGCTCCGACGGAGCATCACGATGTGAGCCGACTCGCCACCGGGCTCGGTCTCGAGCACGGCCTCCCGACAACGGCCACCGAACGTCGCACGAGCCCCTCGCGCACGGGCTTGAATGGTGGACGGTCACGCCGTCCACCACGGTCCAGCCGCCGCCGGACCGGCGCCAAGCGCTAGGCGGCTTCGCCAAGCGCCAGGCGGCTTCGCCACGCCTCCGGGGCCGTAGTGGGCTACTGGAGGTAGCGCTCGACGGTTGACGCGTCGCGGGCGTGCGCGTCGTCGGGATTGCCGCCGGCGTCTCGGAGGGCGCGACGCTGCCGCAGCAGATCCCAACAACGATCGAGCTCGACCTCGAGCGCCTGGAGGCGCTCCTGGTCGGTCTCGAGTTTCTCCACGTCTGTGCTGTCCTCCTGCTCGCGCGCGCGCAGCTCGTGCTCCTCCGCGACAAGCCCCTCGATGCGCCGGGCGATGCTCTCGTCGCTCATGGGCCAAATCCTAGCCCCCACGACCAGGGCACGAGCGAGCGCGACCAGATGGCGGACGGTTGCGGGAAGCAACGGGCGCACCGAAGCGTCCTCAAATCGTCGGACCAAGACGATTTCGAGAGGACGGCAGCATGCGTGCCACCAGCCCAACCCGTGTCCTGATCCTGGCTCACCAGACGGCCGATAGCGCGCAGCTGTTCGAGGCCGTGGCGCGTCGCGCCTCGGAGGGCGAGTGCGCGTTCACCCTGCTCGTGCCGGCGCGACCGCCGAGCCTTCGCCATGTGAACGGCCCCGACGGTAGCGGCACGGCGGAAGCCCAGGCTCGACTCGAGGACGCGCTGCCACTCCTGTCAGAGGCTGCGGGTCAGGACGTCCTGGGAGTCGTTGGCTCACACGAACCCTTCGCGGCTATCCAGGACGCGCTCAACCTGTTCGGGTTCGACGAGGTGATCATCTCGATGCTTCCGGTAACACTGTCGAGGTGGCTAGATCTCGACCTTCCGCGCCGGGTCCGTGCCCTCGGGGTCAGGGTGACCGAGGTGACCGGCGCTCCGGGCCGGATAACACACGTGCCGGCGGCTTGACCATTCCTGGCGAAGTCACCCCGCCGCAGATCGCCGCGTCGGGGCGTGTCGGCGCGCCCGCGTCCGCGGTCTACGAGTTCCTCGCCGAGCCTCGGAACCATCGGCTGCTGACCGGCCGCCGGCTGCGCCTGATCGAGTTGTCGGACGCCGGCGGCGGGCTGATGAGTGGCGCGATGATCATCCGCGGGCCATTCCTGATTCGCCGCCGCGCCGACACTCGAGTGATCTGGACACGCGAAGCCCGTCTCGTCGCGGGGGTCGCGAACCTGGGCACGCGCACAAGGGCGATCGTTCGCTGGGAGATCGAGCCGGTCGGGCCCGGATGCACGCACGTCGTGCTCACCGCGGACCCCCGCGCGGTCGCGCCGTGGGACCGAGTGATGCTCGCGCTCGGCGGCAGGCGGTGGATGCGCACGCTGTTCTCGCGCGCGATCTCGCAGATCGACGCCGAGCTCGCGCCCCAGCGAGACGCCGTGATCTCAACGGCTCCGGAACCCGTGCCCGTCCCGGGAAGGTAGACGCTCGGGACGGCGTCATTCAGGGAGGACCGTCCACGATCTTTGAGGGAGCCAGATGAAGCACTTCCGCCAGCGTCGCCGCAACCTGCTCATGCCGATCGTTGCCCTCGCGGGTGCGGCGACCGCCCTGCTCGTGGGCGTCGCACTCGCTCGGACGTTCACGCTGCAGGTCGCCAAGAACGCAAAGGTCACGAACACCGCCGGCAAGAGCTCGAAGGAGAACATCGTCGTCAACACACGCGGACGGGCCACGTACGACCTCACCGGAGACAGCAAGAAGCACCCCGAGTGCACCAAGGCCAATAGCTGTTTTACGTTCTGGCACCCGGTCACCGTCTCCTCGGCGAAGAAGCTGTCCAAGGCCTCGGGGATCAAGGGCAAGCTCGGCACCTGGCATCGCAATGGCTTCACGCAGGTGACTCTGGGCGGGCATCCGCTCTATACGTTCGTCGGAGACCAGGCCAAGCACGTCGCCACCGGCGAGGGGATCAAGAGCTTTGGCGGCACCTGGCACGTGGTGAAAACGTCGGGCAAGGTCGCCCCGACCCACACAACCTCCTCCACCACCACGACCACGTCCTGCAGTCTCTACTGCTACTGAGCCTCCTTCATCCAGCGGGTGCGCGCAGCCGCCCCGGTGATGTCCGCGCACTCGGCGCACACGCGCTCGGGCACGATCCCGGCGCGCATCAGCAGCCCGAACACCTTGCAACCGTGAACAGCCTCAGGGCCTAGGCCGCCCCGCGGGATCGCGCCCCGCTGCGAGCTGTTGCCGCCGCGCGTCAGCCAGAGACTCCTGTGGGTCGTCGATCACGAGCGTGCGGGCGATCCAGTCCGGGAAGCCACGACGCCTGAACGCGATCGGGTAGTAGCCGGCGAACAGCGGCAACATCGCGAGGTTCATCCCGATCCACCGCAGTAGCGCACGGCGCGGCTTCAGTTTCGCTCCCTGCGCGGTTACCAGGCGGATCTGCATGATCCGCGCGCCGGGCGTCTGGCCGGTGATCGACCAGAAGGCGATGAAGTAGACCGCGGCCCACACGATGTAGCTCACACCGGCCACCGCCACAAGCGCCGGCTTCAGTTTGGAGGAGAGAGGAAAGATGCTGAGCACCAGCGCGACGCCCACCGCGGTGATGATCGCCACCACATTCACCACCACGGCATCGATGATCCACGAGACCGTCCGCGTGACCAGCCCGATGTAGCGGCCGGTGTCGGGCGCCTCGACCGTCGCCATCTCGGTCGTGCCGGTTTCCGCCGCGCTGGTTACGACTCCTCACCTCCGGCCTCGTCGTGTTCGCGGTGCGCCAGCCGGCCGGCGGTCCGCTCCACGCGGCGATCGGCCCAGCTTGAGCGCTCGCGGAGCGCGCTGCCAACCTGATCCGCAAAGCCAAGGCTCTGTTGGGAAAGGGCCGCCCGCACGGAGTCGCTCGAGGCGATCACGTCGACCAACCGCCAGAGCCCATCGGATTCAAGCAAGCGGTCGATGAACTGATTGAACAGCCCGCTGTCGAAGAATCCGCCGATCACCGTTCGCGCGCCGTCGCTGTCGATCACCCGTCCGAGCATCGCGCGCAGGCCCTCGTCATCGAGGATCGAGGTCAGGAACCGCTCCAGCTCGTCGCTCTCCAACGCGCTCTCGAGCGCCCAGCGCTCGACGTCGAGGCCGACCTGGACGGTCGTCTTCATCGCTCCGGTGACCGGGCGCAGCGCGGTGCGCGCGGCGCGGGCGCCGATTCCACCGAGCGGTCTCGGACCCCGCGATTGGGAGTTCGCTGTCGGATCGGGGGACATTGCCTCATTATCCGGCGCGCCGAGGCGCGCGGGTCACCCAGATCGGATGAGAGCGGGTTCTCACACGGTCAGGATGCCGCTGAGGATCATCGCGGTGCCAACGCCAAACGAGATCGTCAGCACGATCGTCCGCGCGTTTCGTCGCGCCCAAGCCTGCACGGCACCGACGGCTTTGCGGGCGATGTCCGGCCTGGTCATGCAGACCGCCAGGGCGGCCAGCGGGAGCGCGAACCAGACAGCGTTGTAGATCAGCACCTGAAACAAGCCGCGCGGGACGTTCGGGTCATGGGCGACGATCAGGTTCAGGGCGATCAGGTAGAAGAGCCCGGGAATATGGGTGGCCGGGCCGGCGAGCGCGGCGTTTCGGAGCGTGAGGTGGCGCTCGAGCCGTTGGTTCCAGCGCCCGGGAGAGGGCGGAGCGTCGACCGGCCGACCCCCGCCGACCCTCCCGGTCAGTACGAGAACGCCGAACAGGATCGCCAGGCTGCCGCCGACGATCTCAGCGACCCCCTTGGCCGGACTACTGCCGGAGCGAATGTCGATTCCGCTGAAGGCCCAGATCACGAGCAGTCCGATCGCGATCGTGAAAACGAGGCCCGCAAGCACGTACGCGCTCATCAGCCGCCGCGGCGAGCCGCTGGCCAGCAGCGCATAGACGACGGCGAGGCTGGTCGGACGGATCGCCGTTGCGAGCGCAAGCAGGATCAGCTCGATCGTCACGAATGGGCCCGGTCCGATGTGTTTTGTCTAGGTGGGTTCAACGACCGCTTGGGATCAGCGACGGCAACGGGTTAGGCTGCCACAACAACCTCCGGGTCGAGGGCCCCTTCTTCCGTGAGCGATTCACCTCGAGAGGCCGGCGGAGCCAAGGCGGCCGTTCGAGACGAGCCGCCGGGCGCCCGGCACCCATTTGTCCGCCGGGGCCGAGCGGCCGCCGGGCCTCGGCGCCGAGCCGGCAAGCACGCGGACGAGGGCCACAACCTGAGCCTGCCCGAAGGCCTCGCGGCCCTCAGCCTCGACGCGCTCTCGAGCGTCGCCTACGGGCCCGAGGCGATGGTGCTCGTGCTCGTTCTGGCCGGCTCCGGAGCGCTTCGCTTCACGCTGCCGCTGACGCTGGTCATCGCCGGCATGCTGTTCCTGCTCGTCCTGTCCTACACACAGGTGATCGCGGCGCATCCCGAGGGCGGAGGAGCGTACGCGGTCGCGAAGGTGAACCTCGGCCGGGGATGGGCGCTGCTCGGCGCGGCCTCGCTGGTCGTCGACTACATCCTCACCGTGGCCGTGAGCCTCGCCGCCGGTGCGGCCAGCCTCGCGAGCGTGTTCCCATCGCTCGCCCATCACCTGCTCGCGATCTGCCTGATCGGGCTCTTGCTTCTCACCGCGATCAACATGGTCGGGATCGCCGAGTCGGCTCGCGTGCTCATGCTCCCGGCCGGGGTATTCATCGTGAGCATCTTCGCGGTGCTCGTGGTCGGGCCCTTCCACCCCAAACCGGTGGCCCAGATCGGGACGCCGATCCCGATCCACGCCATCACCACCGTGAGCATCGTGCTCCTGCTCAAGGCGTTCGCTGCCGGCTGCTCGGCGGTGACCGGGGTCGAGGCGATCGCCAACGGCGTGCCCGCCTTCCGCAGGCCGCGGATCCGGACCGCGCAGCGAACCGAGATTTCGCTCGGGATCCTGCTCGGGGTGATGCTGATCGGGCTCGCGGTGCTGATCCGCGCCCACCACGTCCTCCCGCGCGGGCACGTGACACTGCTCGCCCAGCTCACTGCCGGCGCGTTCGGCACCGGGTGGCCCTTCTACGTCTCGAACATCGCCGTCACGCTCGTGCTCGGCCTGGCCGCGAACACGAGCTTTGGAGGCCTGCCCGTGCTGATGAGCATCCTCGCCAGGGACCACCGGCTCCCCCACATGTTCTATCTCCGGGCCGAGCGCCCGGTTTACCGGCACGGCGTCATCGCGCTGGCGATCGCCGCCGCGCTGCTTCTGATCGCCGTGAATGGTGAGACCAACCGGCTGATCCCGATGTTCACGATCGGGGTGTTCATCGGCTTCACAATCAGCCAGGTCGGCCTCGTGCGGCACTGGGCGACGAAGCGCCCCGACGGTTGGCGGCGGCGCGCGGCGCTCAACGGCATCGGGGCCGCGATGACGGCCGTGGCCGTCTGCGTCGCGCTCTCGACCAAGTTCGTCGAGGGAGCCTGGGTGGTGGTGTTGGTGATCCCGGTGCTGATGTGGCTGTTCTCCCACACGGAGTCCTACTACGCCAAGGTCGCGGCCGATCTTCGGCTGGGCAAGACGCCGAGCCTCCCCCAGCGGCGCGAGAGCGTGGTGATCGTGCCCACCTCGACGGTGAGCCTGCTGACCGAGAAGGCACTCAGCGCCGCCCTGTCGCTCGGTGACACCGTGGTCGCGGTGGCCGTCGCGGGTGACGAGGATGAATGCCGTCGGATCAAGGAGAACTGGGGCCAGTGGCGGTGCTCGGTCCCGATCGAGGTGCTCATCGATCCGCACCGCTCGCTGGTCCGCTCGGTGCTCCACTACATCGAGTCGATCCCCGAGGAAGGAATAACGATCACGGTCTTGATCCCGGAGATCATCCCCACCAAGCGTCGCCGGGAGATCCTGCATAACCAGCGCGGTCGCCTGCTCGAGGCGGTGCTGAAGTCGCAGACGGACGCGATCGTCGCGACGCTGCCGTTCCACGTCCGGGACTGATCGCCCGGGCTGCGATAATCGTCGCAATGGAGAGGGGCGTGAGACTCGCGCGATGCGCGGCCGTGTTGGGCCTACTGTGCCTCGGGATCGCGTTTCCGGCCGCGGCGCAGACCCTGAGTGGGCTGCGCGTGTCCGGCGCCCACCTGGTCAACGGGAACGGCGGGCGTGTGGCGCTGCGCGGGGTCAACCGCGCCGGCAACGAGTACGCGTGCGTCCAGGGCTTCGGGATCTTCGACGGGCCAAGCGACGAGGCGTCGGTCACGGCGATCGCGAGCTGGCACGTCAACTTTGTCCGGGTGCTGCTCAATGAGGACTGCTGGCTCGGGATCAATGGGGTGAAGCGCGCCTACAGCGGCCGCAACTACCGGCAGGCGATCGTCAACTACGTGCGACTGCTGCACCTTCACGGCATTTACGCCGAGATCTCGCTGATCTGGGCGGCCCCAGGCCACGACCGCGCGAGCTACCAGCCCCGCGCGCCCGACGAGGATCACTCACCTGCGATGTGGAAGAGCATGGCCTCCACGTTCAAGCACGACCACGACGTGATCCTCGCGCCGTGGGGCGAGCCGGTGGTCAGCGCCGGATGCCTGTTGCATGGAGGCAGTCCCTGTCCCGCCACCCACGGCCCGACCAAGCGCCATTACCGGACTGCCGGTATGCAGCAGGCGGTCAACGTCATGCGCGGCGCCGGCTACCGCGGACCGATCGCGATTCCGGGACTCAACTACGCCAACGACATGTCGCGCTGGCTGGCGTTCAAGCCGCGTGACCCCCTCCACCAGCTGGTCGCCGAGGCGCACGTGTACGGGAAGAACGCCTGCAGCTCCACCTCCTGCTTCAACCGCACGATGACTCCGGTGGCCCGCCGTGTGCCGCTGATCTTCGGCGAGACGGGCGAAACCTATGACGCGTCGAGCTGCGCGGCCACGAACATCTCAACCTTCCTGCACTGGGCGGACGCCCACGGCGTCGGCTATGCGATCTGGACCTGGGACGCCTGGGGCAACTGCTTCGCCCTGATCACCGACTACAACGGTGATCCGGCGAACGCATACGGGATGTTCGTCAAGACCTACCTCGCCGGTCTGCCGCCACCGGGTCCGTAGGTCGGCCGCTCAGAGCGTCGCGATTCCGTTCAGCGCGGCAACCATCCCGATCGCGACGATCACCAGGCCGGCGATCGCGATCGCCCAGCGCATGGCATCGGACCCGCGTTCGGTCGCCGGGGCCGGCTCGCGCCCGTCCTTCTCAGCGCCGGAATCGAGCCGCCCTGGAGAAATCGGAGCCGCCTCGCCGGTGGCCACGACCGACCATCGGCTCGCCTGCCGAAGGCCGCCGGCGGCCACCATCGTCGCCTGTCCGAGGTCACCGGCCGAGGGGTAGCGATCGTCAGGGTCCTTGGCCATCGCGCGGACCACGATCTCTCCGAACGCCGGCGGCAGGTCGGGGCGTAGCTCGAGCGGCGACGGTGGCGGCGCGTCGACGGGAGCGAGCACGGCCGGCCCTCCACTCCAGCGAGCGAAGGGCGGCTCTCCGGTGAGCGCCTCGAACAGCAGGCAGCCGAGCGCGTACACGTCGGCGCGCGCGTCCACGCGCTGGCCGAGCATCTGCTCGGGCGCCACGTACTCGACCCGCGCAACCACCGTCCCCTGCCGGGTCAACGCTTCCAGCGACTCGGCCGGCTTGGCCAGCCCGAAGTCGCTCAGGTAGGCGTGATCTCGGCGGGCGAGCAGGACGTTCGACGGCTTGACGTCGCGGTGGATCATCCCGCGCGCGTGAGCCGCGTCGAGCGCCGAGGCGACCTGGCCCACAATCCGCGCCGCCCGCGCCGGATCGAGTCCGCCACGGGTCTCGATCAGCTCGCGCAGGTCGGTCCCTTCCACGAGCCGCATCATGATGTAGAGGACCCCGGCCTCCTCGCCCGCGTCGAACACCGGGATGATGTTCGGGTGGTCGATCGCGGCCGCGATCCGCGATTCGCGCCGGAAGCGCTCGCGGAAGCGCTGGTCGCGGGAGTACTCGCGCACGATCACCTTGAGGGCCACCGGCCGTTGCAGCGCCAGCTCCTCGGCTCGGTACACCACTCCCATGTCGCCCCGTCCGATCACCTCCTCGACGCGGCAGCCCGCGAACACGGCGCCGGCGGCGAGCTCGCCTCGGTCATCCGGCGAGGCCGGGGGCGCGGGAGGCACAGGCTGTGGCGGTGGCCGCCGAGGCTCGGGACCGCGGGGCGGCGCCGGGGCCGGGACAGCCGAGGGCGGGGCACGAACCGGCTCTGGGGCCGAACGCTCGGCCACGGCTGGACCGGTCAGCTCGAGCGTCGTCGATCCGACCCTCACCGAGTCGCCGACCGTGAGCATGCGCCGGCCGTGAACCCGCTCGCCGTTGACGAAGGTCCCATTGGCCGACCCGAGGTCCTCGATCGTCACCCGCCCGGAGACATCGCGCGACAGCCTGGCGTGACGACGGGACAGCTCGGGGTCATCGCCGAGTTTTCCGATTCCGCTGACCGCACGTCCGATCACGAGCTCGTCTCCGAGCTCGAGGCGGCGAGGAGCGCCGCTGCCTTCGGTCACCATCAGTGCCGGCGCCGGCTCGAGCTCGGCGGGCGGCCCAGCCGGCGGGGGCTCGGGCACTCGGGCCGGCTCGTCCGCGAGCGTCGGCTCGGCGATCGCCGCCACCCTGGCGGCGCCGGGCGTCACCTCGATGACCGTCCCGCCCACGCGGATGACATCGCCCGCCCCGAGGGTGCGTGGTGCGCCGATCCGCTGGTCGTTCACGAACGTCCCGTTGGCAGACCCGAGATCCTCGATCGCCAGCGTCCCGTCCGCGCCGCGCGAGATCCGAGCGTGGCGCCGCGAGATCTTCGGGTCCCCCCCGAGCCTACCCTCGTCATCGGGAGCCGCGCGGCCGATCAGCAGGTCCCCGTCGACGCCGAGCAGGCGGCCCTGGTCGCTCCCCTCTATCACGCGCAGCTGCTCGCCAGCCATCGCTCCCAAGCCTAAACCCCCGGACCGGCCACCGCCAGCGCCTCGCGGAACGCTCGACGCCAAGATCCTCGCCCGTAGATAATGGGCGGCGTGTCCCCTCGCACCGGCGCCGATTCCACCTCTGAGCTGCGGGCAGTCAAGGACGCCGAGCGCTCAGGTCGGCCATTCCTGCTCTACCGCGATCGGTCGGGCCGGCAGCGCGTGTTCGTGTTCACATCTGGAATGGAGTCGGTCACGGTCGGGCGCCGTTCCACGTCCGATCTCGCGCTCGATTGGGACGAGCAGGTTTCGCGGCTGCACGCGCGGTTCGAGCCGGCCGGCGAAGACTGGCTCCTGGTCGACGACGGGATCTCGAGCAATGGAACCTTCGTCAACGACGAGCGCGTGAGCGGCAGCCGGCGGCTCAGCGATGGCGACCGGATCCGGTTAGGCACCACCGAGGTGGCGTTTAGAGCCCCGGTGCCGGAGCGAGCAACCTCGGCGCCGAGTCCACCGCCGCAGCCCGCCGGCCCCGTACCCCCGCGCGAGCGCGCCCCGGGGGCGGCCGCCCTGTCGACCACGCAACGGCGCGTGCTCGCCGCGCTGTGCCGCCCCTTCCACGGCGGGAGCGGCTTCGCGAGTCCGGCCACCGATGAGCAGATCGCCGAGGAGCTGGTCCTGTCGGTCGGCGAGGTGCAGGCCCACCTGCGGGTCCTTCACGCGAAGGTCGGCGTCTCGGAGCTGCCCCGGGACACCGCCCGGGTGCGCCTGGTCGAGCGCGCGTTAGCGGACGGGCTGATCTCCGAGCGCGATTTCTAGCCATGCTCGCGCCCGGCTCGACATTCGCGGGTTACGAGATCGAAAGCGTGGTCGGTCTCGGCGGGATCGGGGTGCTGTATCGGGCCCGCCAGGTGCGCCTCGACCGCCCGGTGGCGCTGAAGCTGGTGGAGTCGGATCTGGCCGCCGATCCGGTTGTTCGCGAGCGTCTGCGCCGCGAGGCGCGGACCGTCGCCGCGCTCGACCATCCCAATGTGGTGCCGCTGTATGAAGCCGGCGAGGAGGACGGCACCGTGTACATCGTGACCCGCTGGGTGGAGGGATCGGAGCTCGGCACGTTGATCCATGACGAGGGCCCGATGGAGCCGACGCGAGCTGCGCGCACGGCGGCGCAGATCGCCGACGCTCTCGAGGTCGCCCATGAGAAGGGCCTGATCCACCGGGACGTCAAGCCCTCAAACGTGATCCTGACCACGGAGGGTCATGTCTACCTCACCGACTTCGGACTCGCCAAGCGGGCGGAGACCGCGCCCGGCCTCACGGGTGCCGACCAGATGCTTGGGACGGTCGATTACGTGGCGCCGGAGCTGATCGAGGGCAGCGAGCCGGACGCTCGCAGCGACATCTACAGCCTCGGCTGCGTGCTCTACGAGATGCTCGCCGGCGAGGCGCCGTTCGCCGACCAGCGTGGTGGGATGGCCAAGATGTGGGCACAGGTCAACGCCGAGCCCGCCTCGCTGCGTGAGCGCCGGCCGGACGTGCCGCCGGAGCTCGACGCCGTCGTGCGCGACGCGATGGCCAAGGCGCCGGAGGCCCGTCCCACCGCCGCCCGCTTTCGCAGTGGCGTGCTCGTGGCGGTCGGCGAGCCGGCCTGATCAGCTCGAGCAGGCGTCGAGCAGGCGGGTGGTCAGCATGATCCGCCCCAGCGCGACCCAGGCGGCGCCGTAGTAGGTGGGAAAGCGCTGATCCAGCGCCTCGGCTTCGTCGAGCAGGCCATCGCGAGCCGCCGTCTGGCCCGCGGCGTCTGCGGCCCCGGCCGCTGCGACGAGCACCACCGGGTTCAGGGTGTGACCGATCGGATGGCCCGAGAGGTCGTGCTCCACCGGGAGGTTGGTCGGGTTCTGCTGGGCGAACACCGGCCACGCGCGGGCGGCGATCTGGCGGCCGGCGGGGTCGGGATCCTCGGCCATCCGGACGAGCGTACGGACGGCGTCGAAGCCGAACAGGGGCCGGGACTGTGGGCTGCCCGGCGAGCCGATCGGCACCGGGCGATCGCCCTCGAGCCGAGCCCAGTCCGGCGGCAGCCGCGAGGCCGAGGGCATCAGCGCACCGGTGATCGAGCGCGAGCTTGCCGCGAGCGCGCTCCACGCGCCATTGCCGGTGGCCGCGCGGAGCGCGGCGAAGCTGGCGGGCGAGAAGTAGCTTGGGTTGACCGTGATCGGAGGTATCACGGCCCATGGCCCGGCGGTCAGCACCGGCGCGCCGCGGAACGAGGTGACCTCCACGTGCATGATCGCGTTGCCGAGCTGGATTCCCTGCTGCTTATAGCTCGACTGCTTGAACCGGCACGAGGCGAGCAGCAGCGCACGGCTCGCATCCAGATCGGCGTCTGATGCCGCCTGGGGGTCTTTCACGTGCCCGTTCTGCCAGAGGAACGAGATCAGCCCGTCGGGACGCCGCAGGTTGGCTTTGGTCCAGTTCCAGATCGAGTCGAACCGGCGCTGGTCGCCGATCGCCGCCGCCAGCAGCATCCCGTACGCCTGCCCCTCGCCGACGGTATCGCCGCCCTGATCGATTCGCACCACCCGGCCGTCCGAGGCGACGTAGCGATTCAGGAAGTGCTCCGCGGCCGCCTGAGCCGTGCCCTGCGGCTGCGGGGGTCCGCTCGCACCCGACCCCGAGCTCGAGCTCGAGCCGCCGCACCCGGTGAGAAACCACAGCGAGATCCCTGCGAACGCGACCGCGCCGACCAATAGAAGCACCGATCCCATCCGCCGCTTCAAGCCGGTACCTCGGCCGGCACGAACGACCCGGACGCCGCCGCCGGCGGTTTCTGCAGCGCCGCCCAGCAGCCGGTCATCAGGATCGATACGTGCACGGCGGCGAACGAGACGTTGTTGATCGTCGCGGAGTCGGGGTTGGTGACCAGGCCGTAGATGCTGGCCAAAACGAGGATCCCGACCGCCACCAGCGCCGGCATCACCGCCCCGGGCTGGCGGGCCTCGGCGCCCTTCTTCGGGGTTACCACGAACGAGCCGCTCTTGCGCAGGACGGTGTAGATCGTGGACAGGATGTGGATCCAGAAGTTGGCCGCGGCGAGCGCGAAGGCGGCGAACGTGTACGAGCCGGCCCCCGCGACCGCCGCCATCGTCAGGGCGATCGCGTAGTACGGCACGAAGTGCAGCAGGAACACGGGAGCGTCGATGTGGCCGATCGGCTGCCCGCCGCCGAGCAGCCGCACGACCGGGAAGCTCATGTAGATGAGCACCGTCCAACCGGAGAGGAAGTACAGGCCAGAGAGCAGGTATTGCGCCTTGAGCTTGAGCGGGAGCCGGGCTTTGAGCGCACGCGGAATGCCCGACAGACAGCCCCGCGCCCACCGCTGCTGCTGGGAGACATACGCGGCGGTGTCCTCGGGGCCGAGGCCGCGCGCCAGCACGTCGGGCACGTAGGCCGAGCTCCAGCCGCGCTCGTGGAGATGGATCGAGAGCTCGAAGTCCTCGGTCAGCGAGTTGGTCGGAAAGCCCCCGACGCTCTCGAACGCCTCGCGGCGGAACAGCACGTTCGTGCCGCAGCAGAACACCGCGTCGAGTCCGTCCTTGCCCCGCGCGATCGCCCCGAAGAACAGCGCCTGCTGGGCCCACGACGCGGCGGCAATCCGGTTGCCGTCCGTGTTGGCGTAGTACTGCGGCGTCTGCACGAACGCGATCTTGGGCTCCTCCATCCAGCCCAGCGTCGCCTCGAGGAAGCCGGGATCGGCGACATGATCGGAGTCGAACACCGCGATGAACGGCGCCGAGGTCTTGGTCAGAGCGTGGTTGATGTTGCCCGCCTTGGCGCCCGTGTGCTCGGCGCGCCGGATGTAGCCGACGCCGTAGCGGGCAGCGAGGTCGCGCATCGCGTCATCGTTGCCGTCGTCAAGCACGTGGACTCTCACCTCCGCGCCGCGCAGGCCGACGGCCGCGGCCACGGTCAGGTCGACGATGTCCACGGGCTCCTTGTATACGGGGATGAAGACGTCAACCGCCTGCCGGGTGCTCGGCGCCCGCTTCTCCCGCACCCGTTCGTGTGAGACCGTCCACCAGAAGCCGAGCGCCTGCATCAGGTTGAACAGCTCGGCGGCGATCAGGATCCCGTACAACACCGGCGTACCGACGCGGTCTGGGTTGAGCAGCCAGCCGAAGTACCAGATCACGCACGGAATCCCGAGCACGATCAGGATCCGGACCCGCCGGCGCACGCTCCAGCCGCGGGGCACCGGATCCCACGTCACCCGCCGCAGTCGGACATCCCACGGGCGGCTACTCACTGGAATTCCCACACCATCGTCTGCGGGGTGTTGAAGCGGCGCACGAGGTGCCGGAAGAAGGTCAGCTGTCCCACCACCTTGTTGGTCTGGCTGAAGAACTGTCGATTCTTCTGGAATGACGCGAGAACGAACACCGGGCTTCCTTCTGTCGAGGCCGACACCGCGCTGGTCAGGGGCTGGCCGCGAAGCCGCGGCGCGTAGTACTCGAGCACATATCGCATATCGCTCGGCTCGTAAAGCACCAGCGCCCTGGGTCCCGCGTTGGCCTTGATGTCATTGATCGCGCCGCGGAAGTCGAACAGGCGCGGGTTGGCCTGGTTGAGCTGCTGGTCGGCAAGTCCGATCACCAGCGTCGCGGCGACCGCGCCGGCGACCATCAGGCGCGCCCGCGGGTTGCGGATCCAGCCCGTGATCAGGCGCGCGATCAGGAGCAGCACGAGCGGCACCAGGATCAGGAAGTTGCGCACCTCGAACAGTGATTGATCGAACAGCGACACGACGATCAGCAAGCCTACGAGCACGACCGCCGCGGCGGCCAGCGCCGTCGTCTGGCGCGATCCGCCGCGCCCGAGGAGAACCAGCGAGCCGAGCAGGCCCAGCGGCCACATCGCCGACAGCAGCACGGTCGTGGCATCGGGCTGATAGCCCCACAGCGACCACGCCATGTTCGAGAGCACGGAATAGAACGACAGGTAGTCGTAGGTCCCACTTGGCGAGCCCGCCGCGGCCGAGGTGACCTCGTATTGGTGGTGGGCGAACACGAGCAGCGGGATCAGCTCCATCACGAGCACGGCGAGCGCGTACGCGAACCCCAGCCCCAATGCCCTGATGTCCTGCCCGTTGCGACGGCGGTGCACGATCACCGCCACGAACGCGATCTGCTGGACCAGGATCAGCAGCAGCCCGAAGTAGTGAGACCACAGCAGCGCGGCGGTGGCGAGGATGTAGGCGGCCCAGTTCCACATGCTCGGCCTGCGGATCGCGCGAAGCTGTGTGAGCACTGCCAGCAGGCCGAACAGCGCCGCGAACTCGTACATCCGCACTTCCTGCGAGTACCAGATCAGCAGCGGTGAGACGGCGGCGAAACCGGCCGCGATCAGGCCAGTGCGACGGTCGTAGAGCTCGCGGCCGAGCTCATACAGAACCGGGATCATCAGCGTGCCGGCGATCAGCGACGGCAGGCGGACGGCAAACTCGCTGTGGCCGAACACACGAATCGTCAACCACAGCGTCAGGTGGTAGAGGGGCGGCTGGCGGTCGCCGTTGTACAGATTGCGGAACAGGTCATGCAGCGACAGACGCGCCTGGTGGATGCTGATTGCCTCATCCAGCCAGATGCCGCGCGGTACGGCCAGGCGCAACACAAGCCCGGCCACGATCAGTCCGCCGAGCACGAGCAGCGCGGTGTGGCGGCTCGTGTCGGGCTCGCCCCGCCGCGGCACCCTCCCTCGGGGGCCGAACAGCTCAGCCTCGTGGGCCCCACGCAGGCGCTGGAACAGCGACCCAACCGGCTTGCGCTCGACCGGCTTGACCGCCTGCATGCTCAGACCGAGCTGCCCGGACGGTCGAGTTCGGGCTCGCGGGCCAGCCCGCGCAGCTCGAGTCTGCGCTCGGCGCTGATCACGTGCATGACCGCGTTGATCAGGGCCAGGTGCGTGAAGGCCTGCGGGAAGTTCCCCAGGTGCCGGCCGGTGATCGGGTCGATTTCCTCGGCGAACAGCGCCAGCGGGCTCGCGTGCGAGAGCAGCTTCTCGCACAGCCCGCGCGCCCGCGCCAGCTCTCCGATCTCGGCCAGGGCCGAGACCAGCCAAAACGAGCAGATCGTGAACGTGCCCTCCTCGCCCGCGAATCCATCGTCGGTCTCCTCGACCCGGTAGCGCAGCACCAATCCCTCCTCGGTCAGCTCCTCGGCGATCGCCAGCACCGTATCGCGGATGCGCTGGTCGTCGGGTCCCAGGAAGCGCACGAGCGGCATCAGCAGCAGCGACGCGTCCAGCGCAGTGCTCCCGTAGCGCTGGACGAACACGCCCCGATCGTCGACGCCGTTCGCGCAGATATCGGCGTGGATCTCGGCCGCCGCATCCTCCCAGCGCCGGGCGGTCTTCTCGTCGGCTCGAATCCGCGCCAGACGCGCCCCACGGTCGGCCGCCACCCAGCACATCATCTTCGACGAGGTGAAGTGCTTCGGCTCGCCGCGTACCTCCCAGATGCCGCGGTCCGGTTCGCGCCAGTGGGTCAACGCCGACTCAACCTGACGCTTGATGATCGGCCACAGGCGGTCAGGAAGCTGATCACGCGAGCGGGTGTGGAGGTAGATCGAGTCCAGAACCGCGCCCCACACGTCGTGCTGGCGCTGGTCGTAGGCGCCGTTGCCGATCCGCACGGGCTGCGCCTGGTCATAACCCGACAGGTGATCGAGCTCCTGCTCGGTCAGCCGGCTCTCGCCCCCGATCCCGTACATGATCTGGAGCTCGCCCTCCTCAGCCTCGGCCACGTCGGCGACAAAGTAGAAGAAGTCATTCGCCTCCTCGTCGAAGCCGAGCGTATAGAGCGCCCACAGCGTGAAGGTCGAATCCCGGATCCAGCTGTAGCGGTAGTCCCAGTTGCGATCGCCCCCCGGCGTTTCGGGCAGCGACGTCGTGGCCGCCGCGACCATCGCGCCCGAAGGCCCATACGTGAGTCCCTTGAGCGTGAGCGCGGAGCGCTGCAGATACGAGCGCCACGGATGGTCGGGGAAGCTGCCGTGCTTGAGCCACTCCTGCCAGAAGCGGCCGGTCCGGGCCATCCACTCGGCCGCCTCCTCGTAGCTTTCCGGCAGCCCGTGCTGCGACCAGCCGAGCGCCACGTAGGCGACGTCGCCCTCGTGCAGCATCGTGCGCGCCCGGGCGCGCGGGCCCTCGAACCCGATCCGCAGATCGCTCACGAGCCGCAGCTTGAGCTTCATCCCCTCCGATTGCGCAAGCGCCTCGTTGTAGCCGGCGCCCGGATACGACCAGTCGGCGGCCAGGCCTCCGTAGTCAAACGCGGGCTCGCACTCGAGCTTGATCTCCACCGAGCCCTGCACACACTCAATCAGGCGGAGCATCACATGGTCGGCGTCGTGGTCGGTGGGCGAGCGCCGGTGCGTCTCGGATCGCTCGGTGTCGTGATGCCAAGGGCCGATGCCGAGCGCGTCACGCACGATCACCCAGCCCATCCGGGTCTCCCAGCTGGTCTCGAGCACCATCGTTCCCGGCACGTAGCGCCGGGCGGCCGGCACGTTCACATCGGCCGGAGCGACCCGGAAGCTCCCGGCGTCGCGGTCGAGAATCGACCCGAACACGCTCGGCGAGTCCATGCGCGGCAGGCACAGCCACTCGACGTTCCCGTTCGGCGCCACGAGCGCAGTCGTCTCACAGTCCGACAGGAACGCGTAGTCGGCGATCGGAGGAAAGGCGCTGATCCGGTTCCCGTGGTCAAAGGCCCCCTTCATCCCTGCGACCGATTCTGCTGGCCTTCCCCAGATGTGTCAAGGTAAGCCGCTCTGGGGACGGAAGTGGAACCTTCGGCAAACCTGACCTCGATCGACGTGATCGCCTCCGCGCTCGAGCCGCTGACCCCGGCCGTCGGCCGAATGAGCTCGCCCGACGGAGCCCTGACGCTGATGCTCAGCGACATCGCTGACGCCGAATCGGTCGCCTCTCAGCTTGGTCCCGACCGCTGGGAGCGGCTGCTGCGCGACCATCACCTGCTCGTCGAGCGGCTCGTCGCCCACCATGACGGCCAGGTGGTCAAGTTCGAGCGGGACGGCTTTCTGGCCTCGTTCAACAGCGCGCACGGCGGTTTGCATGCCGCAATCGAGTTGCAGCGCACGTTCACCGGCGGTGCACTGGACGGGGCGCCGCACGGTCTCGCGCTCCGAGCCGGGGTGCATTCCGGCTTCGTGATCGGTGGCGGCGAGGACCTGCTCGGTCGCAACGTGGTGCTCACCAGTCGGATCGCCGCACACGCCGCGGCCGGCCAGATCCTCGTCTCTGCGACGCTCAAGGAGTACACGGAGACCGACCCGAGCTTTCGCTTCGAGCCCCGTGGAGAGCGCCATTTCAAGGGGCTCCTGGGCGAGCACGAGCTCTACGAGGTGCTCTGGCGCGAAGATCGGAGCCCGGCTTCTTGACTCCACAGCCAGCCCCGATAAGCTCACTGACAGGCGCGCGGGGGGAACGGTTCAGCGCAACAATTCTCACACTGCGTGGGCGTGGGTCCTGAGAGGATCGGACGATGGCGGTAAGAGGCGACCAGCTGCAGAACGGTTCGGTGATCGGCGGTTACCGGATCGATGACCTGATCGGCCGTGGCGGGATGGGACTCGTCTACCGCGTCACCAATGTCGCGCTGCACCGGATCTATGCGCTGAAGGTCCTCGCCCCCGCGCTGGCCGAGGACGAGCAGTTCCGCCAGCGGTTCCAGCGCGAGATGCGGATCGCCGCGTCGCTGCACCACCCGAACATCGTCG
The DNA here is from genome assembly GCA_963796645.1 of uncultured Solirubrobacterales bacterium. Lineage (GTDB taxonomy): Bacteria > Actinomycetota > Thermoleophilia > Solirubrobacterales > Solirubrobacteraceae > Palsa-465. Next base: position 113,230 of record CAWCMQ010000016.1, read on the forward strand.
GGATCCACTACGCCGGAGAGCACGAGGGGATGCTGTTCTTCGTGATGGATTACGTCACCGGCACCGACCTGCGCGAGGTGCTGATCAAGCACGGGGCGATCGAGCCGCACCGGGCAGTCGAGCTGCTCGAGCAGTTCGCCTCCGCGCTCGACACCGCCCACGGCCGCGGGCTGGTTCATCGCGACGTCAAGCCCGCCAACATCCTGATCACGGTCAAGGACGGCGAGGAGCACGCGTATCTGACCGACTTCGGCCTGGCCAAAAAGTTCGACACCGTCTCCGGGCTGACCGTGAAGGGAGCGGTGGTCGGAACCGTCGACTACATGGCGCCCGAGCAGATAACCGGCAGTCGCACCGACGCGCGCACGGACATCTACGCGCTCGGCTGCGTCTTCTACCAGATGCTCACCGGACGGGTCCCGTATGAGCGCGACAACTCGGTGGCGACGCTGTTCGCCCACGTGCACGACCCACCTCCGGAACTCGACGGGAGCGTGAGCGACACCCATCCGGCCTTTGCCGCGGTGCTCGCCAAGGCGATGGCCAAGGAGCCCGCGGACCGCTACTTCTCGGCCGGGGATATGGCGCGCGACGCCACCGCCGCGCTCAAGGGCGTGCGGGACGAGTCGCCCCCCACGATCGTCGCGACGGGCGAGGCCACGCCCCTGCCCCGGGAGGTGGACCCGTCAGAGCTCGAGCAGCAGCGAGAGACGGTGCCGCCAGACGAGCCCGACGACGCGACCGCGCTCTCCGCCCATGTGGCCCCCGCGCCGCCGCCTTCCGAGCCGGTGCAGACGCCGCCACCTTCCGAGCCGGTGCAGACGCCGCCACCGGCGCAGGAGCCAGACGGCGCGACGTCGATCCCCCCGGCCTCCGAGGTGATTCCGCCGGCGCACGTCGCCGCGGCGGCCGGAGCCGGTGCGGCCGGAGCGGCAGCCGCCGCCACGCCACCGCCGGGCGCACCGTCGGCGGCAGCAGCCACGCCTCCGCCTTCGACCCCGAGCGCAGTAGCCCCCGACGCCGCGTCTCCGAAGAAGAAGCGGCCGCTGCTGCCGATTCTCGGCGTGCTCGCGCTGCTGGCGATCGCCGTCGTCGCGGTGGTAGTGATCACATCGGGCGGCTCCTCGAAGCCGAAGGGCCAGCCGTTCGCGGCCAGCGCCACCCCGGTACCGACCAATCAAGTAACCGGCGCGGGCACGGGCACGATCCGCCTCAACGGGAACGTCGCGACCGTCACCGTTGATGCGCACGGGCTGCTGAACGGTTCACCACACGCGATGCACATTCACGCCGGCGGCCGCGGAATCTGCCCGCCCGCCTCGTCCGCGCGCCGGCACAACGGCCACCTGTCGATCAGCACAACCGACGGCATCAAGTTCTACGGCGCTCCGCAGGTGTCACTGACCTCGAGCGGTGACACGAGCCCGAAGAGCATCATCGACTTCTCGCGCTACCCCTCGACCGGGACGATTCGGTACACGCGGACGATCACGATCCCGACCGGCGTGGCCGACGCGATCCGTGCCGGCAATGCCGCGCTGATCATCCACGGCATCGACTACAACCACAACGGCATCTACGACAACGTGCTCGACCGAAGCGAGCTGAGCAACAGCCTGCCCGGCGAGGCGACCGCGCCGGCTCTGTGCGGCCCGCTGGTCCCGAGCCAGACCGCGGACGCGTCGGGTCATGTCGTGACGACCTACGCGTTCGCGCTCAACCGCCGCGTCGCCGTGATCGAGGCCGCCGCCAACGACTACGTCCTGCTGTGCCACCTGCTCGGGATCAATCCCGGCACGAGCAGCGATCCGCGCACCGGCGGCCCAACGCCGACCTGATCGCTACGGCGAGACGATGACCGTCGCCTTCATCCACGGATGAATGGTGCACACGTAGTGAATCGTTCCCGGTTGCGTGAGCCTGATCGAGAACCGCTCGCCGAAGCTGAGCCTGCCCGAGGAGCGGAACGGCGGTCCGGTCACGTAGGTGACGTTGTGCGGGGCGCGGTCCAGGTTGGTCCACACCACCCGCTGCCCGACGTGCGCGTCGACCGCGAGCGGGCTGAAGTCGAGGCTCCGCATCACGACGTGGACGACCCCGCCCGGCGCCTGCGGTGCCGTTGCGACGGTCGACGAACTGAGGTCCGACCCGGTGCCGCATCCGCCCGCACCCAGTGCGAGAACGGCGATCACCGGCAGCCAACTGCGGGCGCAGCACGACACCGAGCCGCCCATCAGCTCGCCCGGTTGGGGATTTGAACGCCGGCCGCACCCGAGAGCGCGTGCGCGAACTCGATGCTGGTGCGCGGCCGCTGCGCAGGGTCCTTGCTCATCGCCGTGCGCAGAATCGCCGCGAACTCCGGTGGAACCCCATCCTCCACGGCGGATAGATCTGGCGGCTCCTCCTGGAGGTGGGCCCAGAGGACCTGCATCCCCTCGCGGTCGGCAAACGGCGGGCGGCCGTGCACGCATTCGAACGCCACGCAGGCGAGCGAGTAGATGTCGGCGGCACCGGTCACCGGCTCGCCGCGAATCTGCTCGGGCGGCATGTAGTCCATCGAGCCGAGCGGCTGCCCGGGCCGCGTGAGCACCGTGCCGGCGCTGTCCTTGGCCAGGCCGAAGTCGGTGATGTAGGCGGTCCCCGCCAGGTCGAGCAGGATGTTCGCGGGCTTGACGTCACGGTGCACCATGCCGGCCTTCCACAGGGCGTGGAGCCCATCGGCCACCTGCGCGCAGATCGCGACGGTGGTGGCCAAGTCGAGTCTCCCGTCCGATTCGAGCTTGCCGTCGAGCGCGACCCCCTCAATGAACTCAGCGGCCAGGAACGGGAGGCCGTCCCGCTCTCCCGTGTCGCGGACGGACACCACGTGCGGGTTCTGGACGGTCTGAGCGATCCGGGCTTCCCGTTCAAACCGGCGCCGGAACGTCTGATCGCGCGCGAGGTCCTCCTTGACCACCTTGAGGGCCACCGGGGTGCCGTCCGCGGCGGTAGCCCGGTACACGCGGCCCATGCCGCCGACGCCGATGAGCGAGTCGATCCGGTACTCGCCGAAGGCCGACCCGACCCGGCCGTCAGACGCGGGCCCCGCCGGCTCACCGCTCATCTCGCTCGCACCAGTACGCGGTCGAGCAGGCCCTGCGCCTGCTTAAGGATCGCCTGCAGGTGGGACTCGCCCTTGAAGCTCTCCGCGTAGAGCTTGTACACGTCCTCGGTCCCGGATGGGCGCGCCGCGAACCAGCCGCTCTGGGTGACGACCTTGACTCCGCCGAGCGGCGCGCCCGAGGGCGAGGCGGTCAGCACGTTCTCGATCGGCTCGCCTGCGAGCTCGGCGACGGTCACGTCCTCCGGCGACAGGGCCCCAAGGCTCCGCTTCTGGTCAGCCGTCGCGGGGGTGTCGACACGGCGATAGACCGGGGAGCCGTACCGGGTCGTCAGCTCCTCGTAGCGCTGACCGGGGTCGCTGCCGTCTCGGGCGGTCATCTCGGCCGCGAGCAGACACATGATCAGCCCGTCCTTGTCGGTGCTCCACGCGCTCCGGTCGTGGCACAGGAAGCTCGCGCCCGCGCTCTCCTCGCCCCCGAACGCGAGGGTTCCGTCGAGCAGACCGCCGACGAACCACTTGAAGCCGACCGGGACCTCCAACAGCCCGTGCCCGAGTCCGGCGACGACCCGATCGATGATGCTGCTTGAGACCATCGTCTTGCCGACCCCCTGGTCGGCGTGCCACTCGCCTCGAGCTCCGCCGAGCAGATACGCGATCGCCACCGCCAGATAGTGGTTCGGGTTCAGCAATCCCCCCTGACGGGTCACGATCCCGTGCCGGTCGGCGTCGGGATCGTTGGCGAAGGCGATGTCAAACCGGTCCTTGAGCGAGATCAGACCGGCCATCGCGTCAGGCGAGGAGCAGTCCATCCGGATCTTGCCGTCATGGTCGAGCGGCATGAACGAGAAGGTTGGGTCGACGCGGTCGTTGACCACCTCCAGATCAAGGCCGTATCTCGTCCCGATCGCCTCCCAGTACGCCACGCTGGCGCCGCCCAGCGGGTCGACGCCCAGCCGCAGGCCGGCGCGCTCGATCGCGCCGAGGTCCACGACGGTCGGCAGATCCTCGATGTACGCGGCGCGGAAGTCGTAGCGCCCGGCGCGGCCGATCGCCTGCTCGTAGCCGAGTCGCTGGACGCCCCCCACGCCCGTGCGCAGGAGCTCGTTGGCGATGTCCTGGATCTCCCGCGTGACGTTCGTGTCGGCGGGGCCTCCGTGCGGCGGGTTGTACTTGAAGCCGCCGTCCTCGGGCGGGTTGTGGGAGGGGGTGATGACGATTCCGTCCGCCCGCGCGCCACCGCGGCGGTTGTGCCCAAGGATCGCGTGAGACACCGCGGGCGTTGGCGTGTAGCCGTCCTCGGAATCGACCGCGACGTCGACTCCCTGTGCCACCAGCACCTCAACCGCCGTGCGGAACGCCGGCTCCGAGAGCGCGTGGGTGTCGCGTCCGATGAACAGCGGACCGTCGATCCCCTGAGCGGCTCGGTAACGCGCGATCGCCTCGCTGATCGCAACGATGTGGTCCTCGGTGAAGGTTCCGGTGAGTGAGCTCCCGCGGTGGCCTGAGGTGCCGAACGACACCGCCTTGGCCGGGTCGGCCGGGTCCGGATGTTCGTCGTAATACGCGCCCACGAGCAGATCGACGTCGATCAGCATCTCCGCGTCCGGCCGCCTGGCTGTGGTCACCGCGCGTCAGCCCTCCTCGTGCATATCCGGTTCATGCCTCCACGGCTCCGAGGGATGAAGCATGACATCCGGGCGGCGGGAGGCGCTGAGATCGTGCCGATCCTCGACCCCGCGGGACCGGCAGGCCTGCAGCGTGTGGGCCCAGTTGCGCCCGTTTCCGCGGGCGATCGTGCGATAGCTGGCGGTGGCGCCAAGACCTCGAGTGAACATCCGGATCCTCCTCGTCGGATCGTGGTGGTTGCCCACCAATCCTCCGCCCTGTGCCCCGCCCCGGCCAGCCATCCAAGGGTGGGTTCTTGCACCACCTCAGCGGTGCGCCGCGAGCGCGCCGAGCGCATACCCGAGAGTGGCTAGCCTCGGGCCATCTCGTCGATGCAGACGGTCGCCGCGAGGATCAGCGCATCGTCCTCGCCGGGAGCGATCTCGATCCCATAGGTCTCGCGTACGCGGAACCAGCGCTTGGAAACCTCGGCCACGGTGTCGCCGTCGCGCTCGATCTCGAACTCGTGGTCGACGATGTTGCCCTTGGCGCTCAGCTCGCCGCCGTTCTTCAGATCGATGGAAAAGCGGTCGCGCAGCGGGGTGATCAGCGCCTTCTTGATCGTGGCCACGGCATCCCCGTCACGCTCGATCTCCATCGTGTCCCGAACCCGCAGCTTGCGCTCCTGGATCTTGTAGAGCTCGTCGCCCGAGGGCCCCTCGAGCACGAAGGTCTCGCGGACCCGCAGCGCCTTGCCGTCGACCTTGAACGCCTTCTCGCCGTCCGAGGTCTCGATCCAGAAGTCGTCGCCGATCGAGAACAGCTTCTCGCGCATCTGGTAGCGCGTGCCACCGGGCCCATCGTGTCTGTGCAGTAGTCCCATGGTGCTCCTTTCAGATCCCCGGCTGGCTGGGCACCTCGCCGTTTGCGGCCGCCTCGGCGAGCCGCTCATAGTCGAGCTCGTTCTGATCCGCGTAGGCGGCCGAGAAGTCCGCAATCGCCTTCTCGAATCGAGAGCCCTTGCCGAGGTACGCGGCGATCGCGAGCCGGTCCCCAGATCGCGCATGCGAGCGAGCCAGCGACCAGCCGCACGCGCGCGTGTACGCGTGCAGGCCCGAGGAGCCCATCGTTGATAGGTCTATTGACGCCTTCCAATCCCACAGCTGGCGGATGTAGAAGTCGTGTTCCTTGCCGTCCAGTCCCCGGCTGCGCTGCCAGCCGAGGAACACGTCGCTCGCGGCCTGATCCATCCGCTGCCCGCGGACGACGCGCTCGCCGTGATGCTCGAACTCGCTCGCCCCGAGGTGAGCTTCGAGCACCGACGCTTGCGCCTCCTTCATCTGGAGCACGAGCCCGTCCTTGCCGCCCCGGCCGTCGAACAGCAGCACCCAGGCGCGGGTCCCGACACTCCCGACCCCCACCACCTTGCGGGCGAGATCGACGAACCGATAGGTGCCGAACAGGTAGCACCGGTCTTCGTCCAGACTGGCCACGTACGCCTGGAGCAGATCGCGAACGTAGTCGGACTCGTCGCGTGGATCGCTTGGATCGTGTAGGTAGCGGAAGGGGACCAGCAGCGGCGTCACGTGGCGGAAGCGCAGCTTGCCGTCGACGCGCTCGGTCAGCTTCCTGACCGCCCGCAGGCTGTTCTTCCGGCGCGCCTTGGCGAACGGCCTGCCGAACAGGATCCGCCCCTGCTTGCCGAGCCGTCCGCCGAAGCGCTCGACGAGCTCACTGGCGTTGATCCGCTCGTACCACACGTCGAGGTGGCTGATGCCGGCAAACTCGCGCATCGCCTTGCGGTACTCACCCACGCAGCCGATCACGATCTCGCGCCGGCGGCCGGCGTTGAGGCCCACGTCGCGCCCGGCAATCTCGGCGCTGGCCGCCATCCGTTTGACGTCCCATTCCCACGGGCCGGGGAGGGTCTCGTCGAAATCGTTTGGTCCAAAGATCAGCCGGCGATCCGGGGCCGCGAAGCCACCGAAGTTCGAGATGTGGGCATCCCCGCACGCCTGCACGACGATCCCCGAGCTCGGCGTGGACGCGAGATCGGCCGCCATCACGGCCGCCGCCCCGCGGTAGAAAGTGAACGGAGAGACGGACATCCGCCCGTAGCGGATCGGCACGAGCTCCTGGACGCGGGTGGCCGCCTGAGCCTGGAGGATGGCGACGGGGTCGGCCCGATTTGCCGCCGGGGCCCAGTCGCCGTGGGCGGAGCGGGGCGCCGAGGACCGGGCCTCGCGTCCGCGCTGCGCCGACTCGCTGGACTGGAGCACCGAGGGCGGCGGAGCGCTCACGCGAGGGCGCTTCCTGGTGCCGGCTCTGGAACGGGCAGAGTTTCGCTGGGCGGGGCTCACGGACCTCAAGCTTGGATCGTCAGCCACACACTACCGTCACCCGATTCGTATGAAAGGGAGTCTGGGAGCCAGCACGAGCGCTCCCAGACTCCTGACCTCCGTGTCTAGGCGGATGCCCTCTCGTCCTCGCCGAGGACCATGAGTCCGTGCAGGATCCACAGGCACAGCGCGAACACGCCGAGCGACCAAAACGGGTAGTTCCCGCCCACGGCCAGCAGCGACTCCAGTGCGCCGAGGGCGGCGCCGATGATCCCGATGACGCGCCCGAACGCGTTCCCGCCGAGCAGCGAGAATCCGGCCGCGAGCTGAATCACTCCGAGGATCACGGTGATCCATCCCCACGTGTGGAGATTCGCGAACACATACGACGTGCTCGACGTGAAGAAGTGGGCGTTTCCGATCGCCCCGAACCCGTAAATGATGTTGAGAAAGCCGGCGATCAGCAGCAGGATCGCTACGAACATCGCGCGACCGACACCTCTCATATGAGACTCCTCTCTTAGCCCGGACCCGCCAGGCCGTTATCCCGGTTTTGCCATCGAACAGTTCGCGGGAAAGGCGCTCGATCCTGCGCCTGGGAAAGCGCGTGCTGCGCACAGGCTGTCCGCAGCCGGGGGCGGCGGGCGATGCGAAACGGGAGCGCCGGCTAGGCGGGCGGCGACTCGGCCGCGCTAGGGCTGTCCGCGACCGCGGCCCGGAGCGCATCCGCCGCATCGGGCGCGAGGGAATGACGGACGACCCGGCCGGCCGTGCCCTCGAGCGCGGCCGTCATGGCGTCGACGTCGCCAGGCGGCGCCAGCGCCATCACCGCCGAGGACCCCTCCGGCACGTCGCGTCTGACCTGGTCGAACAGCGCGCTGCGCAGGTGCGGACCCGAATGCTCCGCGGACACGCTTCCGGCCAGCCCCCCTCCCACGAGCCCGGCGGCAAATCCGGGCGGCCCGAACAGCGCTCCGACCGCCGCCCCGCCGAGCGCGCCCTCAACCGTTCGCGCCCCGATGAACTGCTCAGCGTCGTCTGCGTCGACGTAGTGGCCGGCAACCGTCCCCCGGACCACGATCCGGTCGTGGCGATGATGCTCCACAAACGCGACCTCTCGGGTCCATGCGGCGCCCCGGGCCCGATCGAGCACCTCCGAATACGCGCGCTCGGCGCCCTCAGCGTGGTCGAACACGATCAGGGCGAGATCGAGAGCCCGGGCCTCCATGACGTGTGCGACGCTATGCCCGCCCGAGCGCAGCCGCGTCATCCGAATCGGATGATCTTTGACGGCGTTTCACAAAATCGGCTGGTGCGCATGCTTGCGCTCGCGAGCCGCGCGAGCGACACTCGCGGACATGGCGAATACGCCCGAGCACCGGCGACTGGAGGAGGCGCGAACCGGACAGGCTCCCTGGAAGGCCTGGGGTCCCTATCTCAGCGAGCGCCAATGGGGCACGGTGCGTGAGGACTACAGCCAGGGCGGTGACGCGTGGAACTACTTCACCCATGACCAGGCCCGGTCACGCGCCTACCGCTGGGGCGAGGATGGGATCGCCGGCCTCTGCGACGAGAGCCAGCGCATGTGCCTGTCGCTGGCGCTCTGGAACGGCGCCGATCCGATCCTCAAGGAGCGGATGTTCGGGCTCACCAACAGCGAGGGCAACCATGGTGAGGACGTCAAGGAGTATTGGTTCTACCTCGACTCAACGCCGACGCACTCCTATCTGCGCTGCCAGTACAAGTACCCACAGCGAGCGTTTCCCTACGAGGACCTGATCGAGACGAACCGAGGCCGGGGCAAGCAGGATCTCGAGTACGAGCTTCTTGACACCGGGATCTTCGAAGACGACCGCTACTTCGATGTGACGGTCGAGTACGCGAAGGCGAGCCCGGACGACATCCTGATGCTCGTCACCGCGGTCAACCGCGGCCCGGACACCGCGCAGCTCCACCTCCTCCCCACCCTCTGGTTTCGGAACACGTGGTCGTGGGGCGACGAGACGCCGAAGCCCGAACTGAGGGCTGACCCTCTGAGCGGGCTCGGCTCAGCGATCGCCTCCCATCACGAGCTCGGCGAGTGGCGGCTGAGCGCCGACGCCGGCGCCGACCTCCTGTTCTGCGAGAACGAGACCAACAACTCGCGCCTGTTCGGCACGCCGAACGCGTCGCCGTACGTGAAGGACGGAATCAACGACCATGTCGTCGGCGGCGTCGCCGCTGCCGTCAACCCGGACCTGACCGGCACGAAGCTCGCCGCCCATCACAGCCTCGAACTCGCACCGGGTGAGAGCCGCGAGATCAGGATCCGGCTGACCGGCCCCGGCTCTTCAGCCCCGGACGGCGCGCTCGGGGCCGGTTTCACGCGCGTCCTCGGCGCCCGCCGCAACGAGGCCGACAGCTTCTACGCCGAGGTGATCCCGTCCGGCCTCGACGCCGATGGGGCGCTGGTCATGCGCCAAGCGCTCGCCGGGCTGCTCTGGGGCAAGCAGTACTACGAGTACGACGTGCATCGCTGGCTGCATGAGCACGGGGTCAACCCCTGGGACCCGAACGCCCCCTCGAGTCCACTGCGCAACGTGCCCTGGTTCCACATGATAGCCGGCGATGTGATCTCGATGCCCGACAAGTGGGAGTACCCATGGTTCGCGGCGTGGGACCTCGCCTTTCACTGCGGTCCGCTTGCTCTCGTCGACGTCGACTTCGCGAAGCACCAGGTCGAGCTGCTGTTGCTCACGCGCTACATGCACCCGAACGGACAGATCCCCGCCTACGAGTGGAACTTCAGCGACGTCAACCCCCCGGTCACGGCCTGGGCGGCACTCTTCGTCTACGAGCGCGAGGCCGAGATCCGCGGCAAGGGCGACCGCGAGTTCCTCGAGCGCGTGTTCCACCGGTTGCTGACGAACTTCACCTGGTGGGTCAACCGCAAGGACCCGGACGACCGCAACCTGTTCCAGGGCGGGTTCCTCGGGCTCGACAACATCGGCCTGTTCGACCGCTCCGCGCCGCTCCCCGGCGGAGGCACGCTCGAGCAGGCCGACGGGACCGCCTGGATGGCCCTCTACTGCCAGTGGATGCTCCAGATGGCCATCGAGCTGGCCCGCGAGGACGAGGTCTACGTCGATATGGCGCTCAAGTTCGTCGCCCACTTCGCCTGGATCGCTCTCGCGATCAACCCGCCCGACGGCGCGTCGCTGTGGGACGAGCAGGACGGCTTCTACTACGACGTCCTGCGCTGGCCCGATGGCAGCACCCAGAAGCTCAAGGTGCGCTCGGTTGTCGGCCTGCTGCCGCTGTGCGCGGCGACCGTGTTCGGGGGCGATCTGGCCGAGCAGCACCCCGAGTTCCTCGAGCGCCTGCTCGTCGGGCTCGAGCGCTTCTCCGACGCGCTTCCGCCACGCGCGATCGTGCCCGAACCAAGTCCGGAGGGGCGCCGGATCGCCTCACTTGTCAACGAGGAGCGGATGCGGCGCATCCTCGAGGTGATGCTCGACGAGGACGAGTTCTTCGGCCCGCACGGGATCCGCGCGATCTCGCGCGCCCATCTCGGGCACCCCGTCGAATTCGAATGGGAGGGCCAGCACGACGAGGTCCGCTACCTGCCGGCGGAGTCCGACACCGGGATGTTCGGCGGCAACTCGAACTGGCGAGGCCCCGTGTGGTTCCCGGTGAACTTCATCATCCTGCGCGGTCTCGTCCAGCTGCATCGCTACTACGGCGACCGCTTCAAGATCGAGTGTCCGACGGGCTCCGGGCATGAGGCCAACCTGCTTGAGGTTGCGACCGAGCTGGGACGGCGCCTGGCCAGCATCTTCACCGACGACGAGGACGGCCGCCGACCCGTGTTCGGCGGGATCGAGAAGTTTCAGTCCGACCCCAATTGGCACGACCTGATCCTGTTCCACGAGTACTTTCACGGCGACAACGGAGCCGGGATCGGGGCCAGCCACCAGACTGGCTGGACCGGCCTGGCCGCGAACCTGTTCATGCTCGCGCCCAGTGGCTTTGACGCGGCCGAGCAGCTCGGCGACGCGCTGGCGGAGTGACCGCGCCGTGCGCATCCCACCCCGCCCGACCGTCTACGAGATCAACACCGCGGTCTGGCTCGAGCGGCTGGGCCGCGAGCGCGGCTCCGCGCTGACGCTGAGCGAGGTCCCGGCCGAGGACTGGGATCGGCTTGCCGCGCTGCCCGTCGACGCGGTGTGGCTGATGGGCGTCTGGCAGCGCAGCCCGGCCGGCGTCGAGGTCGCGCTCCACGACTCCGGCACCCAGCAGGGAAACCGAGCCGCGCTCCCCGATCTGCGCGACGACGACGTGCTCGGCTCGCCCTACTGCGTGCGCAACTACGTCGTCGACGATCGCTTCGGGGGCCCGCCAGCGCTGGCCGCAGCGCGCGCGGCGCTGGCGGAGCGCGGCATCGCCCTGATCCTCGACTACGTGCCGAACCACATCGCGCCGGACCATCCGTGGATCACCACGAGCCCCGGCTGCCTGTTGCCCGGCACCGAGCAGGAGCTCTCCGAGCACCCGGAGGCCTTCATCGCGACCGCCGGCGGCGTGTTCGCCAACGGCCGGGACCCGTACTTCGCACCCTGGCGCGACGTCGTCCAGCTGAACGCGTTCTCGGGCGAGCTCAGGGATGCCGTCGCGGCGACGCTGATCGACGTTGGGGCGCAGTGCGACGGACTGCGTTGCGACATGGCGATGCTGATGACGAACGAGGTCTTCGCCCGTACCTGGGGCGAGCGGGCCGGGGCCCGGCCCGACATGGACTATTGGCCGGAGCTGATCGGCCGCGTCCGCACCGAGCACCCCGACCTGCTGTTCATGGCCGAGGCGTACTGGGACATGGAGTGGACACTTCAGCAGCAGGGGTTTGATCTTTGCTACGACAAGCGCCTCTACGACCGGCTCGTCCACGATCCGGCGTCCTCGATCCGCGGTCATCTCCACGCCGACCCGGCCTATCAGGAACGCCTGATCCGCTTCATCGAGAACCACGACGAGCCCCGGGCGGCGGCCACCTTCCCGCCGGGGCAAGCGCGGGCGGCGGCGGTCGTGATGTCCTCGCTCGAGGGGGCGCGGCTGTATCACGACGGCCAGCTCGACGGCCTGCGTACCCACATCCCGGTATTCCTGCGCCGCGGTCCCGACGAGCCGCCCGACGCCGGCCTGCGCGCGTTCTACGAGCGCCTGATTCGGGCGGTCGCCGATGCGGACCTCCGCGACGGTCGGTGGGAGCTCTGCAACTGCACCGGCTGGCCCGACAACGACTCGGTCCAGCAGCTGATCGCCTGGTGCTGGGAGGCCGGCGAGACGCGGTGCCTCGTGGTTGTCAATTACGCCGACGCCCCGGCCCAGGCTCGCATCGATCTGCCATGGGCGCAGCTACGCGGGCAGGAGTGGGAGCTCTCCGACCAGCTCAGCGACACACGATTCACACGCGACGGCGACGAACTGGCCGGCGAAGGCCTGTACGTGGCGCTGGAGCCCTGGGCGTTTTACTTCCTGGCGTTTGAGCCGGCGGGAGTGACCGCGGCCGAGGGGGTGTCGGCGTCGCGGGGAGCGGCCGCGGCATAGGGGCGGTCGGGGGAGCGGCGGAGCGGCGTGTCGGGGGCGGGGAGCGGCCGCGGCATAGGGGCGGTCGGGGGAGCGGCGGGATGCTGAGGGTTCGTGGGCGAGCGGCACGGGCAAAACTCGCCACGCGCCGCCATTGTCAGAGCTGACGACGTGGGGCTGGGCCGTGGGGCTGGGTCGTGGGCTGGGTCGTGGGGCTGGGTGGTGGGGCTGGCGACCCGGACTTTCGGCACAAGTGCGTATCCGGTTTGTTCCGTTTTGTGTTAGGCGGCTGTTCGGGTGATCTCGCTGTAGGTCGTCGGCTGGTGGAGGGTGGTGAGGCCGAGGAGGGTTTGGAAGGCGGCCATTGGGGTGTTGCGGCGGTTGTGGCGGAAGACGTATTCGTCGAGGTAGACCTGGAGGTGGGGGTCGCTGACCGAGCGGTGGGTGCCGTGCATCCACGCTTTGAGGTTTGAGACGGCGCGGTGCGCTCGGGGGAGCAGCAGCTCGCCCGAGGTGTCGGTGCGCTGGACTCGCTTGCGATGTTCGAACCCGAGCTCGGTGAGGCAGTTGTATGAGGTCCACCCGTCGGTGTGCACGATCGTGCCGGGCGCGGTCGTGGCCCTCACGAACGCGCCGAGCGACTGCGCGGAGAGATCGTCGAGGATCTGCAGGCGCAACCGGCCGGAGCCGGCGCCGCGAACCTCGATCGCCACCCCGATCAGCGCCTTCTTGCCGCGGGCGCGGCCACCAGAGAGCCCCGGTTCCTCGCCACCGAGATAGAACTCGTCGACCTCGATCTCCCCCTTCAGCGATTCGCGCTCGGGAGCGACCATCGCCCGGCGCAGCTTCTGCAAGATCAGCCACGCGGTCTCATATCGCGACAGCCCGAGTTGGCGCTGCAGCTGCCTGGCCGAGATCCCCGGGTGATGCGTGGCGACCAGATACGCCGCCCAAAACCAGGTCCGCAACGGCTGCCGCGACTTGTGCATCACGGTTCCCGCCGTCACCGAGGTCTGCAACCCACAGTCCTTGCACTGCCACACCAACCGCCGGCGATGCATCACCCCGACACGCGACCCGCCACACCGCCGACATCGAAAGCCTTCCGGCCACCGGCACGCGAACAGATAGTCGCGACACGCATCCTCATCGGAAAACCGCTCCTGGAACTCCATGATCGAACGAGAAACCCAGGCCGCGGCACCCCGTCAAGCTACAAACCCACCCAGACGGAACAAACCGGATACGCACTACGGCACAAACTCGGACGCGCGGCGTGACCGAGGCTGAACAGTCACGGTCACCCGGACTTTCGCGCCTCGCCCGTCGTGCGAGACGGGATTTGTTGCGTTATTCCCCGGCCCGGCGCCCATTCCCCCGCCCCGCGCCCGGTCCCCGGCCCCGCGCCCGGGCGGGGCGAACTCCTCGCAGATTTGTGCCCTCGGTCTGGGGCCGCCCGTCCACCCCGCCCGAGCGTGCGATCGCTAGCGATCGCCGGCGCGAGCGGTGGGCGATGCGGGTGCGCGACGACAAGCACGGGCTCGGAAAAGGTCACTCTCGCAACTCGCCGGGGAGCGAGCGTGACGTTGCGGCCGGTGGTCGGGTCGTTCGTCACTCTCGCCGCCAGGCGCGGAGCGAGTGTGACGTTGCGGCCGGTGGTCGGGTCCTTCGTCACTCTCGCCGCCAGGCGCGGAGCGAGTGTGACGTTGCGGCCGGTGGTTGGGTCTGCCCACCAGACCCAATCCGCCGTCCCCGCTGCGCCAGATCCGAGTTTCGAGGTTACTCACCCCTCCCGGCCATCGCACCTGACCACACCGGCGACACGCCGATGGCCCGCAACATGAGCCAGTCGACGGCCGCCGGTACGGCGGACGACCGTCTGGGGTGGCGAACCGACACGGCACCCGTTGCGTTTCTCCCGCTCCAGTCGCGTCACGGCCGCCGCCGGGGTGGCCGGCGGGTCGAACCATTCACCCCCGCCCGCCACACTCGGGTCTATTAACAGTACTTCGATAGACTTACTCTACACCGCGTCCGCCGCGCCGAGCCGCACCGACCGCCAACCACCGCCGAACCCCGGCCAACCGCCAACCCCGGCCAACCGCCAACCACCGCCAACCCCGGCCAACCGCCAACACAGGCCGCGCCGACCGCAAACCCCCGGCCAACCGCGAACCACAGGCCGCGCCAACCCCCACGCTGAG